>NZ_JASGIV010000001.1:0-4800000 GCF_047654805.1 Roseateles sp. | reverse complement strand
CCGCCCAGGCTCAACCACAACCCCTGGTCCTGCGCTCGTCCGCCCAGGCCGGCTTCGCGCACAAGTACAACCCGGGTGGCGTCGGGCCGCAGGGCTTTTGCATCGAGTACATCCAGGCGCTCAAGCGCATCGAACCTGGCCTGGACTTCACCGGCTTGCAGGAGATGCTGCCGACACTGCGCATCGAGCAGGACCTGGCGGCAGGCCGCATCGAAGTGTTCTTCGCGATGCTGAAGACGCCCGAGCGCGAGGCACTGTTCCGCTTCGCCGACAACCCGCGCATCTACACCATCTTCCACCAGATTGCGGTGCTGGCCTCGGACACGCAGGCAGAGCAGGTGCGTGGCTTCGGCGACCTGCGCGCGCTCGGTGGCGAGGGGCGTGTGCTCACCACCAAGGGCAGTGGTTACGCCGCCTTCCTTCGGGAGCAGGCGGGGCTCGACGTGGACGATGGCGCGACGACCATTGACCAGAACCTGCGCAAGCTCGTCGGCGCGCGGGCCCGGTTCCTCTACGACTCGGAGTCCTCGCTGCGGCGTGCGATCCAGGCGCAGGGGTTGCAGGACCAGGTGCGTATCCTGCCTGCCGTCTTTCGGCGGCAGGACCTGCTGCTGGCCTACACGCCCGGCCTGGCACCGGAGCGCCTCGCCCGCGTCCTTGCCGCCATGCGGGCGCTGGAGGCCAGCGGCGCGGCCGGCCGGCTGCGGGCCGGCTACGGACTGAGCTGAAGTGAAACTTCCCCTCGGCTCGCAATCCCTGAGCGGGACGGCGCCCGGGCCTGCCTAGACTGCGGCCCTTTCCAAGGGAGAAGACATGAAGAACATGCTGCACGGCCTGCTGGCCGCCATCGTCCTGTGCCTGGGCTGCACGGCCCGCGCGGCCGACACACCCGAGAACCCCGCCTGGACCGAAGCCAAGGCGGCGGCCAAGGCCGGCCCAGCCGACATCGCCATCGCCGGCCAGGCCACGCTGCACCTGCCGGCCGATCGCGTCTTCATCCCGCAGCCCCAGGCCGGCAAGCTGCTGACCGCGATGGGAAACCCGGGCGAACATAGCGAGCTGACCGGGCTGATCTTTCCCCAGGGCGATGCGCAGTGGTTCGCGACGCTGCGCTACATCGCGTCTGGCTACGTCAAGGACGGCGACGCCAAGGAATGGAAGGCCGACGACCTGCTGGCCAGCTACAAGGAAGGTACCGAGGCCGGCAACGAGGAGCGCAGGAAGATGGGCGTGGCGCCCATCGAGATCACCGGATGGGCGGAGGTGCCGGCCTACGAGGCGACGACCCACCGTCTCGTCTGGGCGATGAGCTCCAAGGAGAAAGGTGCGCCGGCCGATGCCGGCCAGGGCGTCAACTACAACACCTACGCGTTGGGCCGCGAGGGCTACCTGAGCCTGAATTTCGTCACCGGCCTGAAGGAGCTGCCGGCGCAGAAGCCCGATGCCAAGGCGCTGTTGGGGGCGCTGGAGTTCGACAAGGGCAAGCGCTACGAGGATTTCGACGCATCCACCGACCACGTCGCGGAGTACGGACTCGCGGCTCTGGTGCTGGGCGTGGGTGCGAAGAAGCTGGGCCTGCTGGCCGTCATCTTCGCTTTCGTCGCCAAGTTCGCCAAGATCATCTTCATCGCGGTCATCGGCATCGGTGCGGCGGTCACGAAGTTCGTCAAGCGCGGGAAGCCGGCGGCCTGATGCTGAAACTGCTCGCGCTGGCGCTGTCGGGCGCCAAGTTCGGCAAGCTGCTGACCACCGGCGGGACCATGCTGGTCTCGCTGGTCGTCTACGCGTGGATCTTCGGCTGGCGGTATGCGGCCGGTTTCATCGTGCTGCTCTTCGTGCACGAGATGGGCCACTTCATCGCGGCGCGCCACAAGGGCCTGAATGTCGGCGCGCCCACCTTCATCCCCTTCGTCGGCGCCTGGGTGGAACTGAAGGACATGCCTCACGACGCACAGACCGAGGCATTCGTGGGCCTGGGCGGCCCGCTGCTCGGCACGGTGGGCGCGACGCTGGCCTATCTGCTGGCGCGCAGCTGGGATGCGGACTGGCTGCTGGCCGTGGCCTACAGCGGCTTTTTCCTGAACCTGTTCAACCTCATCCCGCTGTCGCCCTTCGACGGCGGCCGCATCACGGCCGTGTTGTCGCCCCGCATCTGGCTGCTGGGGGCGCCGCTGCTCGTCGCGCTGTTCTTCTGGCGGCCCAGCCCCATGCTGATCCTGATGGCCGTGCTGGCCTGGCCGCAGCTCGTCAAGGCCTGGAAGCACCGCGGCGACAGCCCCGAGGCCCAGACCTACTACGCGGTGCCCGCCGCGGTGAAGTGGGAGTACGCGACCTACTATCTGGTGCTGGCTGCCTACCTTGCCGTCATGTGCCACGAAGTGCACGAGATGCTTGCGCATTTGCGTCATTGAACTTCGCGGCACGCGCAGGGCCCGCGTCCTAGACTGGGCCATGCTGTTCCGCTCCTTCGCCCGGTGACGCCGCGCCACCTTGGATCCGGGCTGGCGATGGCCATGCTGGGCGCCATCGGCTTCTCGGGCAAGGCCATCATCGTCAAGCTCGCCTACCGCCATGGCGTCGATGCCGTCACGCTGCTGATGTGGCGCATGCTGCTGGCGTTCCCGCTGTTCCTGCTGCTGGCCTGGTGGGCCGGCCGGGGCAAGCCGCGGCTGACGGCACGCGACTGGCGCGACATCGTGGTGCTGGGCTTCACCGGCTACTACCTCGCCAGCTATCTGGACTTCGCCGGCCTGGCCTACATCTCGGCGAGCCTGGAACGGCTCATCCTGTACCTGAACCCGACGCTGGTGTTGCTGCTGTCGGTGTTGTTCTTCCATCACCGGCTGCAGGGGCGCCAGGTGCTTGCGCTGGCAATCAGCTATGCAGGCGTCGTCGCGGTGTTCGCCCATGAGCTGCATTTCGAAGGCAGCGCCACAGCCCTGGGCGCCGCGCTGGTGTTCGGCAGCGCCGTCAGCTATGCGATCTACCTGGCGCTCAGCGGCAAGGTCGTGCAGCGCCTGGGTGCGCTGCGACTGACCGGCCTGGCCAGCAGCGTCGCCTGCGTGCTGTGCATCGCCCAGTTCCTGGCGCTGCGACCGCTAGGCGATGCCTGGGTCAGCGAGCCGGTGCTGTGGCTGTCGCTGCTGAACGCCACCGCCTGCACGGTGGCACCCGTGCTGATGGTCATGCTGGCCATCTCCCGCATCGGTGCGCCCCTGGCGGCCCAGGTCGGCATGGTGGGGCCCATGAGCACCATCCTGATGGGGTGGTTCATCCTCGACGAGCCGATGAACGGCTGGATCGCCGTTGGCACGGTGCTGGTGCTGGGTGGAGTCTTCCTCGTGGGGCTGAAAAAGGGTGCCCGCTGAAGCGGATTGACCCCAGAGGGGCGGCTGTGTTCAAAATCGCTGAACATTGGCGACAAGGCCGATGAACCGAACCCCGGTCGCCCGGGAACACACTGCATGCCCATGACGAGCTCCGCCCGCTATACCCCCGTCGCCATCGTGCTGCACTGGCTGCTCGCGCTGGCCATCGTCGGCGCCTTCTGCATGGGCGTGTACATGGCCGACCTGCCGTTCTCGCCGACTCGGCTCAAGCTCTACAACTGGCACAAGTGGGCAGGTGTCACCATCCTGGCGCTGTCCGCGTTGCGCCTGCTGTGGCGCATCACGCACCGCCCGCCGGCGGACCTGCCCATGCCGGCCTGGCAGGCCGGTCTCGCGCACGCCACGCACGCCCTGCTCTACATCGCCTTCTTCGCCGTGCCGCTGACCGGCTGGGCGATGAGCTCGGCGAAGGGCTTCCCCATCGTCTGGTTCGGCGTGCTGCCGCTGCCCGACTTCGTGCCCAAGGACCAGGATCTCGGCAAGCTGCTGGAAGAGGTCCACGGCTGGCTGGCCTATGGCCTGGCCGCGCTGGTGCTGGCCCATGTGGCCGGTGCGCTCAAGCATCAATTCATCGACCGCGACGGCCTGCTGGCCCGCATGTCCCTGCGCCGCTCCTGAACGAGGACTTTCCGCCATGACGAAACTGTTCGCCTCCCTGCTGCTCGCCGCGGCAATCCTGCCCGTCCAGGCCGCCACGCTGCAGCCCGAGAAGAGCGACCTCAGCTTCACCTTCAAGCAGATGGGCGTGCCGGTCGACGGCAAGTTCCGCAAGTTCGAGGCCCAGCTGGATTTCGACGCCAAGAAGCCCGAGGCCGGCAAGATCGCCTTCACGGTGGACCTCGGCAGCGTCTCCCTCGGCGACCCAAGCTTCGACAAAGAGGTGGCTGGCACGCCGTGGTTCGACACCAAGCGCAACGGCAAGGCCACGTTCGTGTCCAGCGGCATCAAGCCCACCGGCCCCGGCAAGTACGACGTGGCCGGCAAGCTGACCATCAAGGGCGCCAGCCGCGACGTCGTCGTGCCGATCACGCTGGCCTCGGGCGTCGCTGCGGGCAGCGTGGCCATCAAGCGCCTGGATTTCAAGATCGGCGACGGCGAATGGGCCGACACCTCCATGGTCGCCAACGACGTCACCGTCAAGTTCAAGCTGGCCTTCAGCGGCCTGTAATCTCACCCAACCAACCCCACCCTCGGAGACCCCCGATGAAGAAAGCCCTGTTCCTCACCGCCCTGCTGGCTGCCGCCGGCGCCGCCCAGGCCCAGAGTGGCACCTATGCCATCGATCCCACCCATACCCAGGTGTTCTTCGAGGCCAAGCATTTCGGCACCAGCACCAACCGCGGTCGCTGGGACAAGAAGGAAGGCACCGTCACGCTGGACAAGGCCGCCAAGACCGGCAAGGTCGAGATCACGCTGGACATGAGCTCCATCTCCACCGGCATCGGCCCGTTCGATGGCCACCTGAAGGGCAACGACTTCTTCGGCGTGGAGCAGTTCCCGACCGCCAAGTTCGTCGGCGACAAGTTCGTCTTCAACGGCGACAAGGTCACCAGCGTGTCCGGCGTGCTGACGCTGCGCGACAAGACCAACCCCGTCACGCTGACGGCCACCAGCTTCAACTGCTACGAGAACCCGCGCCTGAAGCGCGAGGTCTGCGGCGGCGACTTCGAGACCACCATCCAGCGCAGCCAGTGGGGCGTGAGCTACGGCGTGCCGGCCATTCCCGATGCCGTGCGCCTGCTGATCCAGGTCGAAGCCATCAAGCAGCCCTAATCGCTGCAGGCTCGCGCCTCGAGGCCCGCCCATCGGCGGGCCTCGTCGTTTCTGCCTCGACGGCCTGTCGCATGCCGCTGCAGTTCGTCCCCCGGGCGGGCCGGAGCGTCGCTTCGGCCACACGCCACGCAAAACGCTTGCGTACAGTGGCTCCCAACGACGATTCCTGGCCATGAGCACCTCCTTCACCCCCAGCCCCCAGCAAAAGCTCTGGATCGAGCGCTGGCAGCGCTTTGCCACGACAGTGGTGCGCTACTTCCACATCTACGCCGGCTGGCTGGTTGGCATCAGCTGGAAGCGCTTCGTGCTGCTGTCGCTGGCGTTGCTGATCGGCGTCAACGTGCTGAAGAACCTGCCGCCCTTCACCTGGCGCGTCAGCGAGCAGGTCGAGCAGAGCGACCGCAGCGCCGCGCGTCGCCAGGCCAAGCTGGAGGCCGAGGCCAAGAAGGCGGCCGACCTCGCCCGCAAGGCTGCCGAGAAGGCGGCCGAGAAAGCCGCGGCGAAGGGCGGCAGCGACAAGGGCGTGCACTACGAAGTGAAGATCGACGAGCGCGGCCTGCGCATCCAGCCCGTGCGCTCCGCGTCCGCCGCCAGCGCCGCCGCTGACGAGGGGGGCGAGCCCAAGGCCGACGACGCTCCCGGCATCTCGATCGAATTCCCCAAGAGCGCCCGTCCCGAGGACATCCGCGCCGCGGTGGACCAGGCCAAGGAGCAGCTCAGCGAGCTCAAGCAGGAGGCCGAGGACGTCAAGCAGGCCCAGCAGGCCGCCGCCGAAGCCCAGGCCGCCCTGCAGGAGGCCGTCGACGAGGCCCGCGATGCCCAGAGCCGCCGGCGCGTCACCGTCGTGTACGCCGGCGACTCCCTGGTCGATCTCGCCATCCTGTGGATCCTGGCCTCGGCCGTCATCAAGGCCATGTACAAGGGCCGCATCCAGGCCGAGGTCAAGGCAGCGCAGGCCGCCGAGAACGCGGAGAGCGAGGCCCTCAAGCGCCAGGTCGTCGAGGCGCGCATGGCTGCCATGCAGGCCCAGGTCGAACCGCATTTCCTGTTCAACACGCTGGCCAGCATCGACCACCTGATCGAGGTGGACCCGCCGCGCGCCAGCCAGATGCAGAAGAACCTCATCGCGCTGCTGCGCGCCTCCATGCCCACCATGCGAGAGGCCAATGCCAACGGCGCCGTGCGCGACCTGGGCCGCGAGCTGGCCGTCATCCGTCCCTATCTCGAGATCCTGAAGATGCGCATGGAAGAGCGCCTGCAGACTGAGATCGACGTGCCCGAGGGCCTGCTGTCCGCCGAGTTCCCGCCCATGATGATCCAGGGCCTGGTCGAGAACGCCATCAAGCATGGCCTGGAGCCCAAGGCCGAGGGCGGCACGCTGAAGGTCAAGGCGGAGATCGTGCACGGCAAGCTGGCCGTCACGGTGGCCGACACCGGCCTTGGCTTCGGCCGCGCTGCCACCTCCGGCACCGGTGTGGGCCTGGCCAACATCCGCGAGCGCCTGCAACTGCTGCATGGCAGCAAGGCCAGCGTCACCGTCACAGAGAACCAACCCAGCGGCACGGTCGTCACCATCACCGTGCCCTACCGCAGCCGCAACGAAGAAGGAGCCGCAGCATGAAGACCCTGTTCAAGATCCTGTTCATCGGCACCGCGCTGATGGTCCTGATGGCGATGTTTGGCGGCTTCGCGCTGCTGCATCACCATGGCGGGCCGGACATGCACATCGTGCTGGACGACGGCGAGTTCTTCCTGGGTGGCGGGGGCGTCGGTGACTGGTTGGGCGCCAGCATCGGCCTGTTCGTCGCCGGCGTCGTCTGCGTGATCGTGCTGCCCCTGGTGCTGTTGCTGGGCGTGGCGCTGCCGCTGCTCATCGTCGGCGGCGTGCTGGCGCTGATCGTCGCCAGCCTGCTGGGCGTCGGTGCGGTGCTCGGCTCGCCGCTGATCCTGCTGGGCCTGCTGCTCTTCGTGGTGCTGCGCAACCGCAGCCGCGCCAACGCTGCCAAATCGACGTCGGTCTGATCTAGCATCCGCGGCCATGAACACAGCAGCCCCCATCCGCGCCGTTCTGGCCGACGACGAACGCTTGATGCGCGAGCAACTGCGCAGCCGACTGACCGAGGTCTGGCCCGAGCTGGACATCGTTGCAGAGGCCAAGAACGGCCTCGAGGCCGTCGAGCTGACCAAGGAACACAAGCCCGATCTGGTCTTTCTCGACATCCGCATGCCGGGACTGACCGGGGTGGACGCCGCCCGCCAGATCGCCCAGTTGCCCGAGGACGACGACTGGCTGGTGCCGGAGATCGTCTTCATCACTGCCTACGATCAGTACGCCGTCGAGGCCTTCGAGCAGGGCGTGGCCGACTACGTGCTCAAGCCCGCCGAGCGCGAGCGCCTGCAGCTGACGGTGGCGCGCATCAAGAAGCGCCTGGCCCAGCGCGAGGGCAGCGAGACGGTCGAGACCTCGTCGGCGCCGTTGCAGCAGCTGCTGCACAAGCTGTCCGCCCAAGTCAGCGGCGGCGGCGGCAAGCCCAACTACCTGCAATGGATCCAGGCCACGGTGGGCCAGGCCATCCAGATGATCCCGGTCGAGGACGTGCTGTTCTTCATCAGCGACGAGAAGTACACCCGGGTGCAGACGGCCAAGGTGGAGGCGCTGATCCGCAAGCCCATCAAGGAGCTGGTGGACGAGCTGGACCCGCAGTTGTTCTGGCAGATCCATCGCTCCACGCTGGTCAACGCACGTGCGATCGACGGCATCACGCGCGACTTCCGCGGCCGCCAGCTGGTGGGCGTGAAAGGCCTTGCCGAGAAGCTGGAAGTCAGCCGCAGCTACACCCACCTTTTCAAGGGGATGTAGGCCGCGGCGCCGCCAGTGCGGCGATCAGCTCCCACAGCTTCTGGGCCGCCGGCGCCAGCGTGCGCTGGCGCCGGCGCGCCAGCACCACCTGGCGGTTCAGCGCAGCCTCCAGCGGCACGGCGCGCAGCGCCGCGGCGTCGGGCAGCGGCAGCGACAAGGCCGGCAGCACCGACACCCCCAGCCCCGCTTGCACCATGCGGAAGGCCGTGGCCGGGTGGCCCACGTCGAGGGCCACCTGTGGAACCACGCCCGCGCGCGCGAAGGCGCGGTCGATCAGCGGGCGGCTGCCCGAGCTGTAGTCCAGCAGCACCAGGGGCCGGCCGCCCAGGTCCGGCAGGCTCAGCAGGGGGCGGTCGGCCAGTTCGTGTGCCGCGGGGCAGACGAGGACGAAGCGCTCATCGAACAGCGGCTGCTGTTCCAGGTCCGGCTCGGCGGCGTCCATGCCGACGAGCACGGCGAAATCCACCTCGCCGCTGCGCACCGCCTCGATGGCCAGCTGCTGGGACTGGTCGCCCAGCCGCACCTGGATATCGGGGTAGCGCTGCTGCGCGGCGGCCAGCACCTGGGGCATCAGCCCGCCCGAGATCGTCGGTGCGCTTGCCACGCGCACGATGCCGCGTGCCGCCGCACCCGAACCGCGCGCCTCGTCCAGCACGCCGTCCAGCTCGCCCAGCAGCCGGCGCAGCGGGCCGACGAGGGCCTGGCCGGCTGCCGTCAGCACCACCTCGCGCGTCGTGCGGTCCAGCAGCTTCAAACCCAGCTCGACCTCCAGGCCGCGGATCGCCTGGCTGACTGCGGGCTGCGACAGGCCGATGCTGTCACCGGCCCGGCCGAAGCCCTGGTGCTCGGCCACGGCCAGCAGCACGCGCAACTGGCGCAGCGTGACGTGGGGTGAGGACATGGGGGAGTGTGTCGGGCAATTGATTTGCTAGTTGGATTAAATCATCCGATTAATCCATTTCCCAACTTCTTTGCGTTCCGCTGCAATGCGGCCCATGAAACGCCCCGCCTGGATGCCCGACAACTTCGTGCTCTCGCTGCTCGCCAGCGTAGGGCTGGCCATGCTGCTGCCCGCCCAGGGGCGCGGTGTCGCGCTGCTGCAGGGGCTGACCCAGGCCGCCATCGCGCTGCTGTTCTTCCTGCATGGCAGCAAGTTGTCGCGCCGCGCGGTCTGGGAAGGCCTGCTGCACTGGCGGCTGCATGCCGTCGTGTTCGCAGCGACCTTCGTGCTGTTCCCGCTGCTGGGGCTGGCGCTGCGCCCCTGGCTGGAGCCGCTGGTGGGGCCGACGCTTTATCTCGGCGTGCTCTTCATCTGCGCGCTGCCGTCCACGGTGCAGTCGTCCATCGCCTTCACCTCGGTGGCGCGGGGCAACGTGGCGGCGGCCATGTGCAGCGCCTCCACGTCCAACATTCTGGGCATGGCGCTGACGCCGCTGCTGATGGCCGCGATGGCACGCTGGGTGGGCGCGGCCGCCGAGGGCGGCGCGGTGCAGCTGTCCTGGCACACCTTCGAGGGCATCGTCGGCACGCTGCTGCTGCCCTTCGTCGCCGGGCAGTTGCTGCAGGGATGGACCGGAGCCTGGGTTGCCAGGCACAAGGGCTGGATACGCTGGTCCGACCAGGGCACTATCTTGTTGGTCGTCTATGGCGCCTTCAGCGCGGCCACGGTACAGGGCCTGTACCGTCACCTGCCACCGGCCACGCTGCTGGCGCTGCTGGGCATCTGCGCGCTGCTGCTGGCCATCGTCATGCCGCTGCTGATGGTGATCAGCCGTCGGCTGGGCTTCTCGCGCGAGGACGAGATCGCCATCGTCTTCTGCGGCTCAAAGAAGACCCTGGCCAGCGGTGTGCCCATGGCCCAGATCCTGTTCGCCGGCCAGGCCGTGGGCCTGCTGGTGCTGCCGCTGATGGTGTTCCACCAGCTGCAGCTGATGGTGTGCGCACCGCTGGCGCGGCGCTACGCCGTCGGGCCGCGGCCCGAGCCGGCGCTGCAACGCTGATTACTTCTCGACGAAGGCCCGCTCGATGACGTAGTCGCCCGGCGTCGTCGTGCTGCCTTCCTTGAACTTGCGGATCTCCAGCATCTCCTGCATATCCTTCAGCAGCGCGGGGCTGCCGCACAGCATGATGCGGTCTTCTTCGGGATTCAGCGGCGGCAGGCCCAGGTCGGCCTGCAGCTTGCCGGTCTGGATGAGGTCGGTGATGCGGCCCATGTTCTTGTACGGCTCGCGGGTCACGGTCGGGTAGTACAGCAGCTGCTCGCTGGCGTACTCGCCGAGGAACTCGTGCTGGCGCAGGTCCACGCTGAGGTGGTCGTGATAGGCCAGCTCGGCCACCTCGCGCACGCCGTGCACGATGATGACCTTCTCGAAGCGCTCGTAGGTTTCGGGGTCTCGCACGATGCTGATGAAGGGCGCCAGGCCCGTGCCGCTGCCCAGCAGGTAGAGGTTCTTGCCCGGCAGCAGGTAGTCGATCAGCAGCGTGCCCGTGGGCTTGCGGCCGACGATGATCTTGTCGCCCGGCTTGATGTGCTGCAGGCGCGAGGTCAGCGGGCCGTCCGGCACCTTGATGCTGAGGAACTCCAGGTTCTCTTCGTAGTTGGCGCTGACGATGCTGTAGGCGCGCAGCAGCGGCTTGCCCGTCTCGGTCTTGAGGCCGATCATCGTGAAGTGGCCGTTGGAAAAACGCAGGGCCTGGTCGCGCGTCGTCGTGAAGCTGAACAGGCGGTCGGTCCAGTGGTGGACGGTCAGGACGGTCTCTTCGTGAAAGGCACTCATGGGCGATGAAGGTTGCGGGTTAACCCCGCGATTTTCGCCTTGAGTTGCCACCCCCTTGTCGCATGGGGGTCAGCCAGGGGGCTTCGTGCCTGTCCGGGCCTCAGCTCTTGTGCGGCGAAAGGTCGGTGGCGATGCGCTCGGCCAGCCGGCCCAGCAACGATTCGATGGGGCTGGCATCGGGCATTGCAGCCCATTCCGCCGCTGGCCGCTTGTCGGTGCCGATGATGCGGTAGTCCTTGGTCCAGACCGGCGTGTCAACGCCGGCGGCCTGGATCTGTGCCCGAGCCAGCAGCACCAGCGGCGTGGGGCTGCCTTCCTTGACCCGCGTCATGCGCAGGTCGGCCAGCTTCACGCTCAGCGCATAGGCGGGCGGCTGGGTGGCGCCTGTCACGCCGCCCTGTCCCTGTCCCTGTGCATGCTGCTGCAGCAAGGCGATGAGTTGTTGCTGGGAGGCCGCCGTGTCCAGCCGGGCCGTCAACTCGGCGGGCGCCAGGTCGGTGTTGTTCGTGACTGCGCCGCCGATGACGCCGCTGCTGACGGCCCCCGTCGTCACGGTAATGGGGGCCACGATGCCCAGGCAGCCGGGCGCGGCGAAGGGGATCAGCACGGAACAGATCAGCGCGCCCACCGCCAGGCCGCCGCCGCCGCCCTTGAGCGCGCTGGACCCCGCTGCACCGCCCTTGGTCTGCGGTGTCGGGGCCTGCGTCTCTTCGGGTGCGGCCTGGATCACCATGTGGCGCAGGTCCGCGTCAGCCGGACGGCGGCTGGCGCAGGCGCCCAGCATCATGCAAAGCAGCAGTGTGCAGGCCTTGGCCCTGGAATCCATGCCGTTTCTCCCTGGAACTCGCGCGTTACGACACGGCTGATTCTGCACCGGCCGGCCTGCGGGAATCATGACGCGTCGGGACGATCCAGCAGGCGCGGCCCGGCCCCGGACTCGCCGACCGCGTCGTTCGGGTTGTAGAGCGCGCAGGCCTTGAGCGACAGGCAGCCACAGCCTATGCAGCCCGTCAGCCGGTCGCGCAGCCTTTGCAAGGCCGCGATGCGTTCGTCCAGCACGGGCGCCCAGCTGGCCGACAGCCGCGCCCAGTCCGCCTTGGTGGGCGTGCGTCCCTCGGGCAGCGTGGCGAGCGCGGCCTTGATCTGCGGCAGGCTCAGCCCGACGACCTGGGCCGCGCGGATGAAGGCCACGCGGCGCAGCACGTGGCGCGGGTACTGGCGGTGCCCGCCGGCGCTGCGGCTGCCGGCGATCAGGCCCTCGGACTCGTAAAAGCGCAGGGCGCTGGCCGCGACGCCGGCGCGCTGGGCGAGCTGGCCGATGCTTAAGGGAGCAGGGGAACTTGACTTCAAGTTAACTTGAACTTCGAGCATGCCGCCATGTTCCCACAGCCGAGACCCGTCATGCCGATGAAGACCGCCACGCCCGCTCCTGCCACCCTGGCGCAGCTGCACCACCTGCTCGACGCGGGGGCGGCGCTGTCGCCCACCTATCGCGGACGGCTTAGCAACCACCTCCCCATGGCCCAGCAGGCGCTGCTGGAGCTGGGTGCCTCGGCCGAACGGCTGCAGGCCTGGAGCGAGCATCACGAGACCCAGCTGGAGCCTCGCGTCGCGGCGCGGCCGGGCCGCATCGCCCAGGAGCGTGATCTGGGCCGGACCGATAGCGAGGCTGCCTGGCATGCCCATTTCGCCGCGCGCATCGCGGCCATCGGCGCGGCGGCCGCGCTGCGCGAAGCTCTGCCTTTGCTGCTTGATGGTGCAGGCGCCATCGCCTTCCATGGGCTGATCCGCACCGCCCACGCCGTGCTCGCCGGCCATGAGGGAGAACTCGCCTTCGGTCTGGCCCACTGGGCGGCCCACTATCTGCCGCTGGCGACGACCGCCGGCGGCCCGCCGCTGACGCGGGCTGACTGGTTGCAGGCCTTGCAGAAGCTGCCCCGTCCGGCCCCTGGGTCGGCGGCAGGCCTGATCAGCGACCGCATGCAAGCCTGGGGCGCTTCGCCCGATTTCGCTGCCATCGCCCCCCGGCTGCAGCATGGACCCGGCACGCTGCGCGACATCGCCCTGCTCGCCGCCCGCACCTATGCCTTCACCGGCAACTTCACCGTGCTGCATCTGCTGACGGGCAGCCATGCGATGAGCGTGCTGCAGCCGTGGTGGCCGGCGCCCGAGCTGGCGCGCGGCTTCAGCGTCGCTGCCGCGGCCGGGCTGCTGGCTGCAGGCGTCGGGCCGGCGCTTGTGCTGGACCGCGAGCCCGGCCGCAGCTGGCCGGCGCTGAGCGCGGCGGCCTGCGGGCAGGACGACGCCCACGTCATCAAGCTCGTCCACGCTGCGTGGCGCCTGGACCGTCGCTGGCCCGATCCGGCCTGGCGCTGCGCCGCCGAACGTGCTATTCCATTTTGATGGATAGAAAATTCCAGTAAACTGGAATGCATGGACATCACGCAACGCATCGGGCGCAGGCTGCATGAACTGCGCGCGGCCGCCGGCCTGTCGCTGGACGCGCTGGCCCAGAAGAGCGGCGTCAGCCGCTCCAATATCTCGCTGATCGAACGCGGCCAGAGCAGCCCGACGGCCGTCGTCCTCGACAAGCTGTCGTCGGCGCTGGGCGTCAGCGTCGCATCGATGTTCGAGGCGGGACCGGACGCCAATCCACCGGCCGCACCGTCGCCACTGGCCCGCGTGGACGAGCAGCCGGTCTGGAGCGACCCGGCCTCGGGCTACCGCCGCCGCAACGTCTCACCGCCCGGCGTGTCGCCGCTGCAGCTGGTGGACGTCGTCTTCCCCGCCGGCCAGCGGGTCGCCTTCGAAACCTCGCAGCGCGATGCCGACATCCACCAGTTGATCTGGATGATCGACGGCGTCATGCAGATCACCCATGGCAGCGAGCAGTGGCAGCTCGGCGCCGGCGACTGCCTGGCCGTGCGGCTGGATGCGCCCATCGCCTTTCACAACCCGGGCGACAGCGCGGCGCGCTACCTCGTCGCCCTGACCGGAGCCAGGCCATGAGCACGATCCGAGAACTCGACGGCACCGAAGCCGCGGCCCGCGTCGGCGAACTGGCGCAGGTGCTGCGTGACTGTGTGGAGGGCGGTGCGTCGGTGGGCTTCATGCTGCCGCTGGCCGAAGGGCGTCCGGAGGGGTTCTGGCGCAAGGTGGCCGCCGCAGTGGCGGCGGGCGAGCGTCATCTGTTCGTTGCCGAGGGCGAGGATGGCCGCATATGCGGCACGCTGTCCCTTGTCGTCGACATGCCGGACAACCAGCCGCACCGGGCGGACGTGAGCAAGATGCTGGTGCATCGGGGCGCGCGCCGCCGGGGTGTGGCCGAGCGGTTGTTGCGGGCGCTGGAAGCGAAGGCGCGCGAGCTGGGCCGCACGACGCTGGTGCTGGACACCGTCACGGGCAGCGATGCGTCACGGGTGTACGAGCGGATGGGATGGCTGAGAGCCGGCGACATCCCGAACTTCGCGTTGATGCCGGACGGGCCGGCGTGCTCGACGACTTACTACTTTCGCCAGCTTTGAACCGGGAGCGCCGCATGGAGTTCATCGATTGCAACCTGGATGAGCATGCCGACGCCATCCTCGACATCTTCAACGAGGCCATCGTCAACTCGACGGCGCTGTACGACTACAAGCCGCGCACGCGGGAATCCATGGACGGCTGGTTCAAGACCAAGCAGGCCCATGGCTTTCCGGTCATAGGGGCGGTGGACGGCCAGGGGCGCCTGCTCGGCTTTGCGAGCTACGGCACGTTTCGGGCCTGGCCGGCCTACAAGTACTCGGTCGAGCACTCGGTCTATGTGCACAAGGACCATCGCGGCAAGGGCCTGGGAATGCTGTTGATGGAGCGCCTCATCGCGGCCGCGAGGCAGCAGCAGATGCATGTCATGGTCGGCGGCATCGACATCGCCAACCAGGGCAGCATCGCGCTGCACGAGAAACTCGGCTTCGTGCACTGCGGCACCATCCGCCAGGCCGGGTTCAAGTTCGGCCGCTGGCTGGACCTGGGCTTCTATCAGTTGGTGCTGGACACGCCCGTCCTGCCCGTCGACGGCTGAGTTCAGCCCGTCCTGAACCCGATCCCCCGCCGCTCCCTCACCTCTGGCTTGGCCCGATGTTCGGCCTCCAGCTGTGCCAGGAACTCGTCGGGCGTGAAGGCCTCGCCGAGGATCTCGACTTGCTGGCGCACGGCCGCGAAGTCGCCATGCGTCAGGCAGTCCAGCGCGGCGAGCCTTGAGCGCTGCTCGTCGGTGGGGGCCTCGCCCGCCTCGCGCTCGAACATTGCCGCGCGCTGCTCGGGCTTCAAGGCCTTGAAGCGGATCTTGAACGCGAAGCGCCGCAATGCCGCCTCGTCGAGGTCGTCGAAGAGGTTGGTGGTGCAGATGAACAGCCCGCCGAAGCGCTCCATGCCGGCCAGCATCTCGTTGACCTCGCTGACCTCGTAGTTGCGCTCCGCATGCCTGCGGCTGCGCAGAAAGCTGTCGGCCTCGTCCAGCAGCAGCACGGCGCCTTCGGTTTGCGCCGCCTCGAACATGCGGGCCATGTTCTGCTCGGTCTCGCCGACGAACTTGCTGGCGATGTCGCTGGCCCGCTTCACCATCAGCGGCCGACCCAGCGCCTGGGCGATGTGTTCGGCCAGGGCGGTCTTGCCGCTGCCGGGCGGGCCATAGAAGCACAGCTGGCCCCGTCCCTGTCGGCGCAGCGCCTCGACGATGCGCGGGATCTCGAAGCGGCTCTCGCAGTTCAGCAGTTCCAGCGCGTAGCGCGTCACGCAGGGTCGCGCGAGGCTGCTGGCGTCGTCGCGGCCCAGGGCCTTGTCGGCGTTGAGCAGCTGGCGCTCGATGAGCTTCTCGGCGTCGCCGGCCGATCCGGCCAGCTGCGCGAAGCGCACGGCCGTGCGGATCTGCGCGGGTGTCAGGCCGGGCCGCTCGGCCAGCTTGGCGATGAAACCCTCGCTGACGGCCACATCGGCCAGCGCCCGCGCCACCAGGCCCTGGCGAGCGCCGGGCGGCGGCGACTTCAGCTCCAGGTGGTACTGGAAGCGGCGCCGGAAGGCCGGGTCGATCTGTTCGATGCGGTTGGTGACCCAGATGACGGGCACGGGGTTGGTCTCGAGAATCTGGTTCACCCAGGCCTTGCCACTGACCGAGTTGCCGATGCCGGCTTCGCCGCTTGCATCCAGCCGGCTCAGCAGCGAGGCCGTGTCGCTGGACAGCGGCGGGAATACGTCCTCCACCTCGTCGAACAACAGCGCCACGTTGGCGCTGGCCTTCAGGAAGACCTGGCTGATCTGCAGCGAGCGGTAGCGGTCGCGGCCCGACAGCGAGTTGCCGTCGCGGTCGGCGTACTCGACCTCATACAGGTCCAGCCCCGCGGCGGCGGCGGCTACCTTGGCCAGCTCCGTCTTGCCCGTACCCGGCGGACCGTAGAGCAGCACGTTGACGCCGCTGGCATGCGTGGTCACAGCCTGGCGCAGCAGGCCCTGCAGCAGGGTCAGGTCGTCAGCGACGAACTGGAAGTCGGTGGGCGCCAGCAGGCTCGGGGCGGCCGGCCGCGTGAACACGGCCATCAGGTCGTGCGGTCCCTGGTACTCGCGCATGAGCACCGGCGGCAACTGGTCGCTGACCTTCATCAGGTCGGCCAGGTCGGTGATGTTGTGCTCGGAGATCAGGTTCTCCACCATGCCGATGCGCTCCAGCCGCGAGCCGGCGCGCAGCGCCTCGGCGACCTCACGCTCGTCCACGCCGGCGACGGCCGCGATGGCTGCGAAGGCTTCCTGCGCCGTGTTGACCTTGAACTCGACCAGGGCCCCGCGCAGCTCGCGCTGGTAGCGGGCCAGCGTGCCGTAGAGCAGGATGGCCCGCTCGGCCGGGTTGAGCTGCAGCAGCTTGCCCAGCGCGGCAATGTTCTTCTCGACCAGCGTGGATTCGCGCTTGAGCTGGCGGTCCAGGTGTTCGCAGGTGGTGGCCAGCAAGGCCATCATGTCCTTGGGCGCGTCCTTGACGTACTCGTCGAGGTAGAAGAACAGCGTGCCTTCCGAGAAGGGGCCGCTCCATTGGCCGAAGCGGTCGAGGAAGGCTTCGTCGTTGAGCGCCTCGTGGCCGCGCCACAGCTCGTTGCCGGCGCAACGCAGGCTCAGATAGCCGCGCAGCCGCTGCAGCACCCGGGTGGGCCAGACGAGGTGGCGACCGGTGAAGGAGAGCAGGCCATTGAAGTCGCGCCGCAGGTTGAAGCGGCCGGCGTGCCGCACGGTCAGCGTCAGCACGAACTGCGAGCACATGCGATCCAGCACCGGGGCGCTGTCCAGGCCGGGCGAGGGCAGCACGCGGGCAGCGGACGCCCGGGGGGCTGTCTCTGCGGCGACTCGCTTCACCATCGATGGGCTCCTTGCGCGGCCCGGGGCGGCCGGCGTTGACCCATCTTGTATCAGGCTTGGCGGCAGATCAATGCGTCGCCAGGCTCTTAACCGTTCAGTGCATCACGACCGGCTGCTGGCCCATCAGCGCATAGCGCTCGATGAAGGCGTCGAGTTCGTCCTCGGAGGGCTCGCCCTCGGCGATGAGCGCCTGCACGCCCTGCTGGAAGGATTCCGCCAGCGCGCCCTCGATGAAGATCTCCTTGCGGGCGAACTTGTCGACGATCTCGAAGCCGCCGCGGTTGAGCTGCGGCCCTTCCTCCACGGCGTGGAGCTCGGCGGTCGGCACGTCGAACTGGACGACGATGAAGCTGTCGGAGTTGTAGAGCATGTGCATGGAGTTCTCCTCGGGGCTTCAACTGCGGGTGGGGCCACTGTTTTCAAGCCCCGCTCGCTCCAGATACTGGCAGAACGCCTCGGTGTTCTGCCGATCCCTCGCCCGGGTAACGCGTAGGAAGCGTCAGGAGTTCACGTCGGACAGGTTGATTTCGAAACCACGCGTTTCAGGGTCACCCTGGCGCAGGCGCACCGGCCAGCAGCCGCGCGCCGGATCCAGCCACAGCTCGACGCCCGGGTCGTGGGGGCCCAGGGGCTGGCGGCGCAGATGCAGCATCTCGGCGTCCTCGGGCGCAGCCGCGACGGCTTCGAAGACCCATTCGCGCAGCTCGCCGCGCAGGCCCGCCACCCAGACCCGCCAGCGCCCGCCCGGCGCGCTGGCCTCGGCTCCAGAGGCCTGGACCAGCGCCGCAAGCTGCAGCCACCAGGAGAGCCGGTCCTGCGCCCCCTCGGGCAGGTCGAGCAGGGCCGGGCTGGCAGAGAAGCTGACATGCCGCCCCTCGCTGTCGAAGTTGATGGCCTGGCGGTCCTGGCCGCCGCGCTGCATCGCGAAACGCTCCGGGGCCAGCCCGGCGCTGCCGGTACGGCCCAGGCTCTCCAGCGCGGGCAGGGCGCGCTCGCCAATGAGGCGCGTCAGACGCAGGCTGTAGCGGCCATCGGCCTCGGGGCGCCAGTCCAGCCAGGCCTCGCCATCCTGGCCGCCCTGGCGCAGTCGGTAGTGCCAGGCCGCCGGGCCGGCCAGGCGCAGCGGTGGCACCTCGGGCGGTTTGACCGGCGCGTCGACGACGGCAGGCGCCGGTGGCTGCTCGCCCGCTCGGCTGGCGCGCGCCGTGGGTTGGGGTGGGGCGGGTGGTGCCGGTTCGGGCAGGGCGACGGGTGGGGTGGGCGGCGACAGGGCGACGCTGACGGCCCGGGCCGGCCGGACCGCCTCTGCGCGCGGACTTCCACCAACCAGCAGTGCCGCATGGGCGAGCAGGCTGGCCACAAGCGCCAGCCAGGCGGCACGGGAAGGGAGCGGGGCGGCGCGCATCGCACAATGCTGCCATCTTCCCCGGCCGCTTCCCGGACTCCCTCACATGAAACTCGCCAGCTACGCCGACGGCTCGCGCGACGGCCACCTGGTCGTCGTCTCGCGCGACCTCACCCAGGCCCACTACGCCACCGGCATCGCCACGCGGCTGCAGCAGGTGCTCGACGACTGGGGCTTCATCGCGCCCCAGCTCGAAGACCTCGCCGTGCAGCTCAACCATGGCAAGCTGCGCCATGCCTTCGCCTTCGAGCCCGAGAAGTGCCTGGCACCGCTGCCGCGCGCCTATGGCTGGGCCGTCGTCGATGCCGATGGTGGCGTACAGCGCGAAGCCGGCAGCATCTCGGCGCCGCACCAGCCCTTGCGAGCGCCGGCCCAGGGCCGGCCTGTGCTGGCTGCCATCACGGGCGACCTGGCCGCTGCCAGCGATCCGGCCGCGGCACTGGACGCGCTGCGCCTGCTGACGTTTGCGCTGGATTGGCGCATCGATGGCGAGCTGCTCGCCACGCAATGCGCGCCTCTGGCCGTCACGCCCGACGAACTGGGCGGCGCCTGGAGCGGCGCCCGCCTGCAGGCCCGCCTGCTGGCCTTGCACAACGGCAGCAAGCTGGAGCCGCGCGACGTGGCCGCATCTCCCGGCGAGGCGCTGGCTCGCCTGGCCCGGCTGCGGGCTCTGCGCGCGGGGCAACTGGCCGGTGCAGCGCTGGAACCGCTGGGCCTGGCCCTCGCGCCAGGCGACAGCCTGCACCTGGACCTCAAGACCGCCGAGGGCGTCAGCCTGTTCGGCGCCATCGACCTCGACATTGCCCCCGACACGCCATGAAACCCCTGCCCATCATCATCGACACGGACCCCGGCCAGGACGATGCCATCGCACTGCTGCTGGCGGCCGCCTCGCCCGAGCTGGAGCTGCTGGGGGTGACGACGGTGGCCGGCAACGTGCCGCTGGCGCTGACGACGCTGAACGCCCGCAAGGTCATGGAGCTGGCGGGGCGGCGCGACGTGCCCGTCTGCGCCGGTGCCGACCGGCCGCTGGACGTGCCGCTGGTCACCGCCGAGCATGTGCACGGCGACACCGGCCTGAACGGCGTGGAGTTGCCCGAGCCCACGCTGGCGCTGGACCCGCGCCATGCGGTGGACTTCATCATCCAGACGCTGCGCGAACAAGAGGCCGGGACGGTGACGCTGTGCCCGCTGGGCCCGCTGACCAACATTGCGCTCGCGCTGCGCCAGGCTCCGGACATCGCGCCGCGCATCCGCCGCATCGTGCTGATGGGCGGCGGCTTCTTCGAGGGCGGCAACGTGACGCCGGCGGCCGAGTTCAACATCTACGTCGACCCGCAGGCCGCCCATGAGGTCTTCACGAGCGGCGTGCCCATCACGATGGCGCCGCTGGACGTCACGCATGAGGCGCTGACGACGGCAGCGCGAATCGCAGCGCTGCGCGCTCTGCCCAACCGCGTGGGCACCGCCGTTGCGGCCTGGATGGAGTTCTTCGAGCGCTACGACGAGCAGAAGTACGGCCAGGACGGCGGCCCGCTGCACGACCCGTGCGTCATCGCCTTCCTGCTCAAGCCCGAGCTGTTCTCCAGCCGCGACTGCAATGTGCGCATCGAGACGAAGAGCGAGCTCACGCGCGGCATGACCGTCATCGACTGGTGGGCCGTCACTGAGCTGCCCGCCAACGCGCAGGTGCTGCGCCACGTCGACGCGGACGGCTTCTTCGCGTTGCTGACACAGCGGCTGGCGCGGCTGGGCTGAGAGTCAGGCGGATGTGCCGTTGTGCTCCTGCTCTCTGACCATGCGGTTGGCGATGAGGAAGTTGCGCTGAACCTCATTCTTGCCAGCCAGCTGGGAGCGTTCCAGCGTCGCAGAGACCTCGCCAGCGTCCGATGCCTGCAGCCGCCGCGCCTCTGGTTTGGAGAGGGCGATTTCGTCGCCGCAGCCCTCGCACACCGTCGAGTACTTGTTCCTGAAGGGCAGGGTGCGCATGTAAAACAGCGTCACCCACTCGGTCTCCTGAAGCAGCACCCACTGCCGGTGGCGCTGGCAGACAAAGCAGTAGCAGCGTGCCAGCTGCGACAGCGGCCGCCGTTCTTTGAGCCAGCCATAGACAACGAACATGGGCTCCCCCCAAAGCTCACTGCGCGTGACGGCAGCGTTCGCACATTGTCCTGGCGCTCTGCGAACTCCCAGAAGTGTGGAAACCCGGGCAGGTCTCAGCCCTGCAGTGACCTCGTCACGAGCCTGAAGTCCGGGTCCTCCGGGAAAGGCTTGGCCGTGAAGCCCAGGCCGCGCATCAGCTTGAGCATGTCGGTGTTGTTGCTCAGCACCAGACCCTCGATGTCGGCCAGGCCTTTCTCGCGGGCCACGTCGGTGATGCCTTCCATCAGCCGCGAACCCAGGCCCTTGCCGCCGAAGTCGTCGGCCACCAGCAGGCTGAATTCGCAACTGGTCTGGTCGGGGTTGGTGATGATGCGCGACACGCCCACGATGCGCTCGCACTCGTCGAAGCCGCCGTCGTCGCGCGCCGTGCGTTCCGTGTAGACGGCCACCAATGCCATCTCGCGGTCGTAGTCGATCAGCGTCAGCCGCGCCAGCAGCCCTGGTGGTAGCTCCTTGATGGCGCTGGCGAAGCGGAAGTAGCGGCTCTCGGGCTTGAGCCCGCGCACCAGCTCCTGCAGCATCTGCGCATCGTCGGGCCGTACGGGGCGCACGGTGACCTCGCCGCCGCCGGCGAGCGGCCAGACCTGCTCGAAGCGAGCCGGGTAGGGCAGGATGGCCAGGTGCCCGTAGTCGAAGGCGCGCGGGCTGCCGACCTGCGGGCCGGGCTGCAGCACGACGCGCGCGTCCACCGCGATGGCACCTTGCTCGTCGACGATCAGCGGGTTGATGTCCATCTCGCGCAGCTGCGGGAACTCGCACACCATCTCTGACACGCGCAGCAGCACGCGCTCCAATGCCTCCAGGTCTGCCGGCGCACCACCGCCCCAGCCCTCGGCCAGCGTCTCGGCGACGCGGGCGCGCTCGACGAGGCGGCGCGCCAGGAACTGGTTCAGCGGCGGCAGCTCCATCGCACGATCCGCAATCAGCTCGATCATGGTGCCGCCGGCGCCGAACACGATGGTGGGTCCGAAGGCTTCGTCGGTCACCAGGCCCACGCAGACCTCGCGGCCACCACGGCTGCGCTGGGCTCGCGCCATCTTCTGCACCGTGACGCCGTTGATGCGCGCCTGCGGCTGCAGCCGCTTCACGCGGGCCACCATCTCGTTGTAGGCGTCGCGCGCGGCCGAGCCGCTCTGGATGTTCAGTGCCACGCCCTGCACGTCGCTCTTGTGCGGGATGTCGGGCGAGTCGATCTTCAAGGCCACCGGGAAGCCGATCTGCGTCGCGAGCATCATGGCCTCGTTGGCGCTGCGCGCCAGCACCGTAGGCGTGACCGGGATGTGGAAGGCGGCCAGCAGCGCCTTGCTCTCCATCTCGGTCAGCGTGCGGCGGCGCTCGGCCAGCACGCTCTCGATGAGCAGCCGGGCGGCTTCGACGTCAGGCTCGGCGAGGCTGGACATGGGCGGCGGCGTCTGCTGCAGCAACTGCTGGTTGGCGTAGAACGACGCGATATTGCCGAAGGCGCCCACGGCGGCCTCGGGTGTGCGGAAGTTGGCTATCGAGCCATCGTTGAGCACGCGACGTGCGTCGAGGACCGAGGCGTCGCCCATCCAGCAGGCCAGCAGAGGCTTGGCCGTGGCGGCCTTGGCGGCGACGACGGCGCGCGCCGTCTCGGTGGCGTCGGAGCCGATCTGCGGCGCATAGATGGCCAGCAGCCCGTCGACCGCCGGGTCCTGCGCGGCGGCCTCGATGGCGGCGCGGAAGTGTTCGGGCGTGGCCGCGGCCGACAGGTCGATCAGGTCCGCCAGCGAGGCCAGCTCGGGCAGGTGCGGCTGCAGCGCGCGGGCCACGTCGGACGACAGCTTGCCCAGCTGCAGGCCGATCTCGCTGACCCAGTCGGCCGCCAGAACGCCGGGGCCGCCGCCGTTGGTGATGATGGCCAGGCGCTTGCCTACCGGGCGGTAGCGCGCAGCCAGGCATTTGGCGGCCGAGAACAGCTCGACGAAGCTGCGCACGCGCACCGCGCCGGCACGGCGCAGCGCAGCGTCGAAGACGTCGTCGCTGCCGACGATCGCGCGGCTGTGCGTCAGCGCCGCCTCGTTGCCGGCGCTGCGCCGGCCGGCCTTGAGCACCACCACCGGCTTGGCATAGGCCGCCGAGCGCAGCGCGCTCATGAAGCGGCGTGCGCTGGAGATGCCTTCCAGGTAGACGACGATGCTCTGCGTGCGCGCGTCGGCGGCCAGGAAGTCCAGCACCTGGGCCAGGTCCACCGCCGCGTTGGGGCCCAGCGACACGACCTGGCTGAAGCCCACCTGGTTTTGCCGCGCCCAGTCCAGCATTGCCGAGGTCAGTGCGCCGGACTGCGAGACCAGTGCCAGCGAGCCTTGCGCCGCCAGCGGCCCGGCCGCGCTGGCGTTCAGGTTCAGGTGCGGGCGCTGGAAGCCCAGGCAGTTGGGGCCCAGCAGGTGCACGCCCTCGCGGCGGGCGATGCGCTTGAGCTGGGCTGCCTGGCCGGGCTCGATGCCGTCGCTGACGATGAGCGCTGATCGGCAGGCGATGCGGCCGGCCATCTCCAGCGCGCCGGCGATCTCGTCGGCCGGCAGGGCGATGATGGCCAGATCGGCGCGCGAGCGCGCCAGATCGCCCAGCGTGCCGGTCGTCTCGCCATGCAGGAATTGCGGCGGGCTGGCGCCCGGCGCCTGCGTCAGCGCCGCGCGCAGCACGCGGGCCTGGCGCGTCTGGCGCTCGGGCTCCTCCGGCGGGCCGGCGAAGACGACCACCGAGCGGGGCATGAACAGAGGGGTCAGGAAATGGTGGTCCATGCGATGACTCTAGGGCCTGTGAACCTGGGCGGGGCGACGGCTCAGTCGGCCCCGATCAGCACCTTGACGTGGGCCGCGACGCTGCGCGCCAGCGGGTTGAGCATATAGCCGCCCTCCAGGCAGGAGATGACGCGGCCGTGGCAGTGGCGCCAGGCCAGGTCCACCAGCTGGCGGGTGACCCATTCAAAGTCGGCATCGACGAGGCCCAGGTTGGCCATGTCGTCGTCGCGGTGCGCGTCAAAGCCGGCGCTGATGTAGATCAGTTCGGGCTGGAAACGTTCCAGGGCCGGCAGCCAGTGCTCGGTGACCGCAGCGCGGAAGGCTGCGCTGCCGCTGCGCGGCGCCAGGCCTACGTTGACGAGGTTGGGCGCATCCTTCAACTGACGGGCGTCCTCGCCGTTGAAGGGGTAGAGGCCGGACTCGAAGCTGCTGCACATCAGTACGCGTTCGTCCCCGGCCAGGATGTCCTCGCTGCCGTTGCCATGGTGGACGTCGAAGTCGATCAGCGCGACGCGCTGCAGGCCGTGGACGTCCAGAGCATGGCGGATGCCGACGGCCACGTTGTTGAAGAAGCAAAAGCCCATGGCCGCCGAACGCTCGGCGTGGTGGCCGGGCGGGCGCACCGCGCAGAAGGCGGCCGATGCCTGGCCGCCCAGCACGAGATCGGTGGCCAGCACGGCCGCGCCCGCGGCCCGCAGCGCTGCGCTCACGGTATGGCGGTTCATGCGTGTATCCGGGTCTACCTGCACATAGCCCTCGGCGGGCGCGGCATCCAGCATCCGCCGCACGTGCAGGGCCGTGTGCGCCCGCTCCAGCTGCGCCTCGGTGACCAGCGGCGCGTCGTAGGGCAGCATGTAGTCGAGCAGACCGCGGGCCAGCAGCAGGTCGGCGATGGCGCCCAGACGCTCCGGGCACTCGGGGTGCCCCTCGCCCATCTCGTGGCGGGCGCAGTCAGGGTGGCTGATGTAGGCGGGCAGCATGGTTTGTCTCCTGGCACCATGCTAGGCAGCCGCGCCGCGGGCGCCTTGACGCAGGACAAGCGTCGGGCCGGCCGTGCCCGGTGGCAAGATGGCTGCCGTCTTTCCCCTGGAGTACTGCCATGCACCGTCGCCTCATCCTCACCAGCGCGCCCGCCCTGTTGCTGCTGCGCCCGGCCTGGGCCCTGAGCCTGAGCGAGGGCGATGCCAACGCCGGCATACGCACGGCGCTCGAGCGAGGCGCCAACGCGGCGGTGGCCTTGCTGGGGCGGCCCGACGGATTCCTCGGCAATCCCCTCGTCAAGATCCAGCTGCCGGGCTACCTGAAGGATGCCTCCAGGCTGCTGAAGGCCACCGGCCAGGGCGCCAGGCTGGACGAACTCGTCACCGCGATGAACCGCGCCGCCGAGGCCGCCGTGCCGGCGGCCAAGCCGCTGCTCGTCAAGGCCGTGAAGGACATGAGCGTGGAGGACGGCCTGAAGATCCTCAAGGGCGGCGATGACTCGGTGACGCAGTTCTTCGCCACCAAGACGCGCGAGCCGCTGGGGCAGCAGTTCCTGCCCATCGTGACGCAGGCGACCGAGAAGGTGTCGCTGGCCGACAAGTACAACGCCGTCGCCAAGAAGGCCGGCGGATTCGGGCTCGTCAAGGGCGACGAGGCCAACATCCAGCAGTACGTCACCGCGCGGGCGCTGGACGGCCTCTACCGCATCATTGGCGAGGAGGAGAAGAAGATTCGCCAGGACCCGGTCGGCACCGGCAGCGCCATCCTGAAGAAGGTCTTTGGCGGCCTGGGCGGCTGAACGACAATCCCCGGTCCCGCAAGCCGGCACCGTTCATGAATTCCGATCTTCCCGAATCCGCTCCTGCTCCCACGCCCGAGGCCGCCGAGGCTGCTGCCGGGCCCGTCGCGGCCCCGGCCGCCGACGCGACGGCGGAGCTCAAGGCCCTGTTTCCGGCCCTGTTCACCGGCAAGCCCAAGCCCGTCAAGCTGCGCATCCAGGCCGACATCCAGGAGCGCGCGCCTGGCCGCTTCACCAAAGCCCAGCTCAGCGCGTTCCTGCGCCGCCATACCGGCGGCACCGGATACCTGATCGCGCTGACCCAGGCCAAGACCCGTTTCGACCTCGACGGCAATCCGGCCGGCGAGATCACCGAGGAGCACCTGGCCGCGGCGCGCGAGGAGCTGGCGCGCCGCAAGGGTGTGCAGCAGGAGCGCCAGCAGCTGGAGGTGCAGCAGCGCCGCAACCGCGCTCAGCTGCTGTGGGACTTCGAACGCACAACGCTGACCGAGGCCAATTTCTGCGTCCTCAAGGGCGTGGTGCCCGAGGAGCTGCCTGGCCTGCTGGAGATCGCGCGCAAGGAGCGCGCCGAGGCGCCGCCGGCCCCGCCGCGCGAGGCGCGCCGCGATGGCCCGCCGCGCGAGGCGCGCCGCGATGGCCCGCCGCGCCGCGACGAGCGCCGCCCGGGTGGCGGTGGCCGCCCTGACGGTCGCTCCGAGGGCCGGCCCGAGGGCCGCCGCGAAGGCGGGCGGCCGCCGCAGCGCCAGGGCCGCAAGCCCGACCAGCCGCGTCGCGATCAGGCCGCGGGCAAGCCGCAGGCACCCCAGGCCCAGGAGACCCGGGAGGCGCTGCCGCCCGAGGATCAGACCGCCGCGTAACGCTGTTCCAGGTAGGCGAGCAGGGTGCGGATGGTCTGCGCCTCGCCGCCAACCGGCCGGCCGGCGCGCGGTGCGTCGTTCCAGGCGAACAGGTCCACGTGCAGCCAGTCCTGCTGGGCCGGCAGGAAGTCCTCCAGGAACAGCGCCGCATTGATGGCGCCGGCCAGCGCGCTCTTGCCGGTGTTGACGATGTCGCCGATCGTGCTCTCGATGCCGGCGTGGTACGGCGCCCACAGCGGCATGTGCCACAGTGGATCATCCAGCTTCAGGCCCAGGTCCACGAGGTCGCGCGCCGTGTCCATGTGCTTGGCGAACAGTGCCGGCAGCTGGGCGCCCAAAGCGACGCGGGCCGCGCCAGTCAGCGTGGCCAGGTCGATGACGAGGTCGGGCTTGCCTTCGGCGGCATAGGCCAGCGCGTCGCTCAGCACCACGCGGCCTTCGGCGTCGGTGTTGCCGATCTCGATGTGCAGTCCTTTGCGGGTCTTGATGATGTCGCCGGGCCGGTAGGCATTGCCGGAGATCGAGTTCTCCACCGCCGGGATCAGCAGTTGCAGCCGCACCGGCAGCTTGAAGGCCATGATGAGGCCGGCCAGGCCCAGCGCGTTGGCCGCGCCGCCCATGTCCTTCTTCATCTGACGCATGCCCTCGCCGGACTTGATGTTCAGCCCGCCGGTGTCGAAGCACACGCCCTTGCCCACCAGGGCCAGGCGGGGGTGCTTGGGGTTGCCCCAGTTCAGCTCGATCAGGCGAGGTGAGCGCACGCTCGCCCGGCCAACCGCATGGATGCTCGGGAAATTCTTCTTCAACAGCGCGTCGCCAACAACCTCGGAGAAGGTCGCGCCGTACTGCTTGGCCAGCGCCTTGGCAGCGCCGGCAAGTTCGGCCGGGCCCATGTGTTCGGCCGGCGTGTTGACGAGGTCGCGCGTTGCGGCGATGGCGTGGGCCAGGGCGAGGCCGCGCTCGGCGTCGGCTCCACCCTTCAGTGCCAACGTTGCCGGGGCGCGTTTGGCCGGCTTGTAGAGGTCGAAGCGGTAGCCACCCAGCTCCCACGACATCGCCGCCGCCTCCGGCTGCAGCGGCAGTCCGGCGTCGTCGAGCTTGTAGACACCCTCGGGCAGCACCAGCGGCAGGTGGCTGAGCGCGAACGGGTGGGCCGAGTGGGCCACGCCGGCAAACACCTGGGCCAGCCGGCCGTCGGCGCCGGGCACCAGGGCATGGCTATCGGCGGCGCCGACGAATCCGACCGTTGCCAGCCAGGCGCGGGTGGCCTCGGGCAGGCCGGCGGCCAGCGCCTGGAAGGCGGCGCGGTCGACGACGGTGATGGGGGTGGCCTTGGCCGGGAGGGTCTTCTTCAGCTGGACGGTCATCGCGGGAGTCCTGGATTTCCAAAGCCGGCATTGTCGGCACAGAAGAGTGCAAAGAAATGTGTGCGACCTGTCAACCGCTGCCGCAGGGCTGGCGTTGTGCCTCCCAATCGCGCCGCAATCGGCGTGAGACGGCCCCCGAAAGGCCAGACAAGATCGCCATCATGAAGATCCAGCCCCGCACCGAAACCCAGCCCCGCCGCCTTCCCGCGCCCGAGGCGGGCCTGGCCTGGAGCGCCGAGGAATCCGTCGACAAGGGCCGCAAGCACGAGGCCTTCGACACCGGCTTCTACAGCGGCGAACGCCGCGGCTTGGCCCGCGCGATGCGCCTGGACCGCAAGCGCTGAGTCGGGACCGGGCCCAGTGCCTGCGCACTGGGAGACGGCCTGCGAAGGCTGGCCGGCGGGCATGAGCCAGGGCCGCGAACAAGCCTTGCGCATCGGGTGACGCCTCGCAAAGGCACGCCCCCGGGGTGCGCCCGGCCGGCCCGAAGCGTCGCCGAACGCCCGGCCGCCCCCCCGAACTGCGGGTTTCGTTTTTTGGCGTTGTCGGGAAATCCTGCCGGATCCCGGGCGTTGGCAGCACTCAGAATGCGCCCCATGAAAGCCGCCCGCCGCTCCATCGCCTTTGTTTCCGGCGTCCTGCTCTATTGCTTCGGCGCCGCTGCCGCCGTGAAGTACGCCAGCACAGGCCTGCCGCGCCAGGTCTATGTGCAACTGGGCGGCCGCAACAGCCTGCCGGTCATGCTGGGCGAGGCCATTGCCATTGCCGTGGTGCTTCTCATCGTCGCCCTGATCTGGGCCTACCTGACGCTGCGTCCCCAGCGTCGCCGCCACAAGCCCTACGTGGCCTGGATGATGTCCGGCGTGGGCGCGGCCTGGGCGGGCTGGCTGATCTTCGGCGCCTTCAGCTTCGCACTGAAGCCGCGCGCCTATTCCGCGCCGCTGCAGAACATGCTGCTGTCGTCCAGTGCGGCGCCTCTGTTCGGTGCGCTGAACATCTTCGGCGTCGTCGCCGGCGTCTGGCTGGCGGGCCGCCTGGCCAAGAGGCGGCAGTTGCGCCTGCCCACCACGCGTTCGCGCAGCCGGCCGCAGGAGGACTCCGTGCAAGATGCCGGTGCGGACAGCACGATATCTTCCAGCATCGGCCCCCATACCGTGGCGCCGCCCACGGTGCGCTGAGCCATGCCGCGCGCGGTCTGCGCGCGCTGCGAGCGCCCGGCAACGACCTGCCTGTGCGCCACGCTGCCGGCGCCGCTGACCCATCGCACCGAGCTGCTGATCCTGCAGCACCCAGCCGAAGCCGGCCATGCGAAGAACACGGCGGCCTTCCTGACGCTGGGGCTGCAGTCCGCGCGGCTGCTGCGCGGCGAGGTGTTCGATGCCGAGCTGGCCGGACCGGGCACGGTGCTGCTCTACCCGGACGCGGCCAGTGCCGCCGGCACGGCGCGGGCGGCCGAGGTCCGGCGCCTGGTCCTGCTCGACGGCAGTTGGCGCCAGAGCCGCCGCCTGCTGGCGGCCAATCCCTGGCTGACCGGGCTGCCGCGGTTCACCCTGCCTGAGCGGGTGTCGCGCTACGCCATCCGCCGCGCCCACCGGCCCGGCCAGCTGTCGACGCTCGAGGCCGGCCTGCATGCGCTGGCCCTGCTGGAGGACGATCCGGCGCACTTCGCGCCGCTGTGGGCGGCCTTCGATCGCTTCGTCCAGGCCGGCCTTTACAGAAGGGAAATCGGTTTGGCCTAGGATTTCGGGATGTCTTCGTTCCTGCGACCCGCTTTCCTGGCCCTGCTGGCCGCCCCGCTGCTGGCCCTGGCCGCCCCTCCCGAGGCCGCGACCGAACATGTCAAGGCTCGCCTGGTGTCCAGCCAGGCAGCGGTTGCGCCGGGCCAGCGCTTCACGGTGGCGCTGGAGCAGGACATCAAGTCGCACTGGCACACCTACTGGCTCAACCCGGGGGATTCCGGCCAGGCCACCAGCATCGACTGGGCGGGCGCCGAGGCAGGCCCCATCCAGTGGCCGACCCCGTCCGTCCAGGCCATCGGCCCCATCGTCAACTATGGCTATGAGGGGCGCCCGGCCCTGCTGGTGGACCTGACCGTGCCCGCCGACGCCAGGCCCGGCGGCCGCTTCAAGCCGACGGCCGAGGTGCGCTGGCTGGTCTGCAAGGATGTCTGCATCCCCGAGCAGGTCTCGCTGGGCCTGGACCTGCCCGTCGTGGGTTCGGCCGCGCAAGCCACGGCTGGCGCCGATTCGGCGCAGGTGCAGGAGTGGCGTCGCGCCATCCCGACGCCCGCGCCCTTTGCCGTGCAGATCAAGGCCGCGCCGCAGGGCGTGCGGCTCAGCGGGCCGACCGAAGGCGTCACCAAGGCCTATTTCTTCGCCGACACCTGGGGTGCCGTCGCCCACAGCGCGCCGCAGCCATTGAAGGCCGAGGCGGGCGGCTGGGTGCTGGACATCCCGGCAGGCGACGAGCCGCTGCCGGCGGGCAAGCCGCTGTCGGGTGTCATCGCGCTGACGACGGCCGCCGGCGAGCAGGCCTGGACGGTGTCCCTTCCCATGCCCGAAGGGGCGGGCAAGGGACCCGGACCGGCCGACCTGGCGGCCCCTGCCGTCGCCGCCGCCGCGCCGGTTTCGGCTCCGGTGAGCGATCTCGGCCTGCTGCCGGCCCTGGCCCTGGCCCTCGTGGGCGGCCTGATCCTGAACTTGATGCCCTGCGTGTTCCCGGTGCTGTCCATCAAGGCGCTGGCCCTGGTTCGCGAAGGCAACCACAAGGCCGAAGGCCTGGCCTACACGGCCGGCGTGCTGGCCAGCTTCGTGCTGCTGGCGGCCGTGCTGATCGCGCTGCGCGCGGGCGGCCAGCAGGTGGGCTGGGGCTTCCAGTTCCATTCGCCGGTGTTCGTGCTGGTGGTGGCATATCTGCTCTTCCTCGTGGGCCTGAACCTGTCGGGCCTGTTCGAGATCGGCGGCAGCTTCACCGGCATCGGCTCGGGCCTGGCCGCGCGCCAGGGGCTGGCGGGCAGCTTCTTCACCGGCGTGCTGGCGGCTGTGGTCGCCACGCCCTGCACGGCGCCTTTCATGGGCGCGGCGCTGGCCTTCGCCCTGTCGCAGCCGGCGGCGGTGCTGCTGGCCGTGTTCCTGGCGCTGGGGCTGGGCCTGGCGCTGCCCTTCCTGGTGCTGGCCTTCTGGCCGGCGGCGCAGCGCTGGCTGCCGAGGCCCGGCGCGTGGATGGACCGCTTCAAGCAGTTCCTCGCCTTCCCGATGTATGCGGCCGTCGTCTGGCTGCTGTGGGTGCTGGCGCAGCAGACCGGGCCGGATGGCGTCGCGCTGGCGCTGGTGGGCCTGGTCGTGATCGCCTTCGGCCTGTGGTGGCGCCGTGCCAGCGGCGCGAGCGCGGTCGGCACGATTGCGGCGCTGGCCGGCGTGGTGCTGGCGCTGGGCGTGTCGGCCTGGATCAAGCCGGTTGGCGCCGACGCCGTGGCCGGCTCGAACGCGTCGGCCCACGAGCCCTACAGCGCCGAGCGCCTGGCCGAGCTGCGTGGTCAGAACAAGCCGGTGTTCGTCAACATGACCGCCGCCTGGTGCATCTCCTGCCTCGTCAACGAGCGCGTGGCGCTGTCGCGGCCCGAGGTGGGCGAGGCCTTCGCCAAGGCCGGCGTCACCTACCTGAAAGGCGACTGGACCCGCGAGGATCCGAACATCACCGCCGTCCTCAAGGCCCATGGCCGTTCTGGCGTACCCCTGTACCTCTACTACGCGCCGGGCGCCGCCGAGGCCCAGGTGCTGCCGCAGATCCTCACCCCCGGCCTCGTCGTCGAGGCTGTTTCCGCCCCCGCCCCCGCTTCCAGGAGTTAGCCATGACCTTGCTTCGCCGCAGCCTGCTCACCGCCCTGATCCTGCCTGCCCTGGCCCATGCCAGCGCCAGCGTGGATGCGCCCGCGCCCGCCTTCACGGCCACCACGGCCGACGGCAAGACCGTCAACCTGGCCGACTACAAGGGCAAGACCGTGGTGCTGGAGTGGACCAACCACGACTGCCCCTACGTGAAGAAGCACTACGGCAGCGGCAACATCCCAAGCCAGCAAAAGGCCGCGGCCGCACAGGGTGTCGTCTGGCTGCAGGTCATCTCCTCGGCGCCGGGCCAGCAGGGCTTCGTCGACGGTGCCACGGCCCAGAAGCTCAACACCGACCGCGGCGCCGCACCCGCAGCGACGCTGCTGGACCCCAAGGGCGAGCTCGGCAAGCTGTACGGTGCGCAGACGACGCCGCACATGTACGTCATCAAGGCTGATGGCACGCTGGCCTACAAGGGCGGCATCGACAGCATCGCCACCGCCAAGGTGGAGGACATCGCCAAGGCCGAGCCCTACGTCACCGAGGCCCTGGCCGCCGTGGCCGCGGGCCGCAAGGTCGAGAAGGCCAGCACGCGGCCCTATGGCTGCAGCGTCAAGTACGCGAGCTGACGCCGCCTAGAAGACGGACAGCCCCGTCCGCTCGACGAACAGCTCCAGCGCACGGCGGCCGAGCATGGAGTTGCCCGTGCCGTCCAGCGCGGGCGACCACACGCACAGCGTGAGGTGGTCGGGCACCACGGCCACGATGCCGCCGCCCACGCCACTCTTGCAGGGCAGCCCGATGCGGAAGGCGAACTCGCCAGCCGCGTCGTAAGTGCCGCAGGTCAGCATCAGCGCGTTCACGCGCCGTGTCTGCGCTGCGCTGAGCACGGGCGTGCCGGCCAGCGGGTGGCGGCCGTCGCGGCACAGGTAGCCGGCCGCGCAGGCCACCTGCTCGCACGTCATCGCCAGGGCGCACTGGTTGAAGTAGACGTCCAGCACCGTGGCCACGTCGTTGTCCAGCGTGCCGAAGCCTTTCATGAAGTTGGCCAGCGCCGTGTTGCGAAAACCCGTGTCCGCCTCGGATCGCGCGACCTCGGCGTCGACCGGGACGGGCTCGCCGCACAGCCGGCCGAGCAGCGCCAGCAGTTCGGCCTTGGCGTCGCCCAGCGATACCAGCCGGTCCGCCACTGCAATGGCGCCGGCATTGATGAAGGGGTTGCGCGGGATGCCGCGCTCGGTCTCCAGCTGCACCAGCGAGTTGAACGGGCTGCCCGAGGGCTCGCGGCCGATGCGCTCCCAGAGCTTCTCGCCCAGCGACCGGATCGCCAGCGTCAGCGAGAACACCTTGGACATGCTCTGTATGGAGAAGGGGGTCGCGCTGTCGCCGGCCGCCGCAGTCTCGCCCGCGCAGGTGCGCAGCGCGATGCCGAACTGCAGCGGCGACACCCGCGCCAGCGCCGGGATGTAGCCCGCCACCTTGCCGCCCTGGCCCAGCAGCGGGCGCAGCTCGGCATTGATGCCGTCGAGGATGCGTTGGAAGTCCATGGCGCGGGATTCTCGGGCTTCAGAATGCCGGCCCATGCAAGCCCTGCTCGACACCATCGCCACGGTGACCTTCCCCGCTGATGCCCAGCGCCTCTTCCACGGCCGCGGCGGCCGCCATCCCGGCTGCGAGCATCTCGCGCTGGACGCCTACCCGCCGGTGCTGCTGCTGACCAGCTTCAAGCCTTTGGCCGATGCGGCGCTGGTCGCCGTCGGTGCAGCCCTCGCGGCGCGCTGGCCCGAGGCGCCCTGGGTCTTCCAGTGCCGACAGGAGGGAGGACGCATCGAAACCCGGCTGATGGCGGGTGCCGTGCCACAGCCGCACGTCGTCGCCGAGGCCGGCGCGCGCTACCTCGTGCACCTGCTGCGCGGGCAGAACCACGGGCTCTTCCTCGACATGGCCGAAGGCCGGCGCTGGGTGCGCGAGCAGGTGCGGCCGGGTGCCAAGGTGCTCAACCTGTTCGCCTACACGTGCGCCTTCTCGGTGGCGGCACTGCAGGCCGGCGCGGCCGAGGTGGTCAATGTGGACATGGCGTCGGGCGCGCTGGCGATCGGGCGCACCAACCACGAGCTCAATGGCCTGAACGGCCGTGCAGGAGGCGGCGCGAAGTTCCTCGCCCACGACATCTTCAACTCGTGGGGCAAGCTGACGCGCGGCGGCCCCTACGACCTCGTCGTCTGCGACCCGCCCAGCTTCCAGAAGGGCAGCTTCGTCGCGACCAAGGATTACGCCCGCCTTGCCCGGCGGCTGCCCGCGCTGCTGGCGCCGGGGGGCCAGGCGCTGCTGTGCCTGAATGCGCCGGAGCTCGGCGTGGACTTTCTGCGCGACGTGGTGGCGCAGGACGCGCCGGAGCTGGTGTACCTGGGGCGGGTGGACAACCCGCCAGCGTTCGCCGACATCGCGCCGGAGCGTGCGCTGAAGGTATTGGCCTACCGCATGCCCGACCCCGCCAGCTGATACCGCGGCGTGTTGCCGCAGCAACGGAGAGGGCCAGGCTGCCCCCCCTGAACGCGGGAGGGGGCAGGCCCCCTTGCCAACTCCGCAAACGCCGTTTTCCCCAATGGCCATGGGCCTTGGCGGGCCGGTGGCCGTCCCGTGTGCGACGGCTAATTCCGACATGGTAGTAAAACTTTCCCAATCCGTAAAAATCTATGGTCACCCCCGTTTTTGCAAGGGCTGAATGCAGGTTGAGGTGAAGATGGTTTGCGTAAATCTATCCGGCGTCTGGATAGGGATCGTTGATCCCTGCGCCACGATGAGAGTCGCACCTGGCAGTCCTTAAAAAAGCCTCGGCGTTGGTCGCCGTTTTTACGATCTGGATGCCTGCCAGGCCGAATGGGCCGTTCACGTCATCACTGCTACAGCGGTCGCAAAACCTGTTGGGTGCCCCGGTTGGGGTTGAAGAGCAGAAGGGAGCTGGAGTTCAGGCGGCTGCCGGTTCTGGTCGCAACTTGCCCGGCTCATAGACCGAGTGCCCGCGCGCCAGCGCCCAGGCCATGCGCGCGAGCTTGTTAGCCAGCGCGCAGGCAACGACGTTGGAGTGACGGCGCGTGAGCAGCGCGTGCACCCAGTCGGCCAGCGGGCTCGGGTGTTTATGCATGCACAGCATGAAGACCCGGGCGCACTGCACGAGCAGCCGTCGCATGTTCTTGTCGCCGCGTTTGCTGATGCCCAGCAGCGTGGCCTTGCCGCCGGTGCTGTACTGGCGCGGCACCAGCCCGAGCGAGGCCGCGAAGTCGCGACTGCTGGCGAACTGATGCCCGTCGCCCATCTTGGCGGCCAGCACGCTGGCGGTGATGGGCCCCACGCCCGGCAGCGTCATGAGCCGCTGGCCCAGGTCGTCCTCGTGAACTTGCTGGCTCAGTTGCTTCTCGACTTCGGCGATCCGCCCGTCGAGGTACTTGAAGTGCTCGTGAAGACGCTCCAACACTGACACGAACTGTGGCGGGAGATCCTCATGCTCGGCCAACAGCGCCGGCAGCCGCTTGATAACGGCGAAGCCGACAGGCAGACCAATGCCGAACTCCAGCAGGAAGCCGTGCATCTGGTTGGCGGTCTTGGTGCGATCGTGAACCAGTGACTCACGCACACGGTGCAGCATGGACAGCGTCTGCTGTGCCTCGGTCTTGGGGACGACAAAGCGCATGGTGGGCCGCGAGGCGGCCTCGCAGATCGCCTCGGCGTCGATGAAGTCGTTCTTGTTGCCCTTCACGAACGGACGCACGTACTGGGGCGAGATCAGCTTGACCTCGTGACCCATCGCGATGAACTTGCGCGCCAGGTAGTGCGCGCCGGCGCAGGCCTCCATCACGGCCGTGCAGGGATGGAACTTGGCGAAGAACTCGACCAACTGCTTGCGGTTGAGCTTCCTGCGGAACACGGCCAGGCCCTTGCGGTCCTGGCCGTGCAGGTGAAACGAATGCTTGCCCAGGTCGATGCCGACCAGCGTCACAGAGTCCATGATGACCTCCGCCACATAGAAGAACACCCCGGCAACTTATGTCACCGGGGTGTTCGGGGCAAACACGGAGATGGGGGTGACCATCTCATTAAAGCCTCACTACGCTCGCGCCGCGCGTCGGGAAGGGTCCTGGCGCCCGTTCATGAACCACCGAGCCAGACCGCCATGCAAATTCGCACCCTCGCCCTCGCTGCCTTCGCGGCCGCCAGCTTCCACGCCCAGGCCGACACCGTCGCGCTGTGGGACTTCAACACCTTCAGCTGTTCCAGCGCCTGTACCGATCTGCCCAAGGGGGCGACCGCCAACGGCGGCAAGATGAGCATGGTGGGGGGCGCCACGTTCACGTCGGCCGGCGGCTCGGGGACGGGCAGCGCCTTCAATACCACCACGTACGCCGCCCAGGGCGCGGGCGACTTGACCCGTGGCGTGCAGTTCATGGTCGACACCTCGGGCTACACCGACCTGGTGCTGAGCTTTTCCCAGCGCAACAGCGATACCGCTTCGGCCTGGACTGCGCTGCAGTACACGGTCGACGGCAGCACCTGGCTCAACGCCACCACGTTCCTGATGCCCTCGAACAAGTCCACGAGCTTCGTCGACGGCCTTCGCTTTGACTTCAGCAGCATTCTTGAAGCCAACAACAACGAGAGCTTCGGTGTTCGTTTCCTGGCGACCTTTGCTCCGGGCACCAGCGAGTACATCGGGACCAAGGACAGTCTGGCGAGTGCGTACCGCACGTCCGGGACCATCCGCTATGACAACGTGATGTTCAGTGGCACCGCGATCCCCGACACCGCGCCCATCCCCGAGCCGCAGACCTATGCGCTGATGCTCGCCGGGCTGGCCGCCGTCGGCCTGTTGGCGCGCCGCCGCCGCGCGGGCTGATCGCCGCCGGCCCACCCGCTCCAAGCCAAGAACATCCACCTCTGCCATTGAGGACGTCGTGAACGCTCAATCCCTTTCCTTGCGCCCCCTCGTGGCGTGCATGCTGCCCTTGCTGCTGGTCGCCTGCGGCGGCGCCAACGAACCCGCCGCCACGGCGGCGGCAACCGCCTCCGACACCATGTCGAGGGCGGCGTCGGTCGACGCCAGTGCCAAGCACCCGGACCACCACGAGTTCGAGGCCGAGCTGCAGGTGCCCTTCGTCAGCACCGTCGCCAGCGGCGCGCGCCGCTTCAGCGTGGCGATGAACTACCTGGGCGCGCCGGAGGGAGAGCAGTTCGCCTACCGGCTGGAACTGGTGGCGCCCGACGGCCGCATCGTGCAGACCTACAACGGCATCGCGCGCTACGCCGGCAAGCCGGTGCTGCTGGACTTCGACTGGGCCGGCCGCGGCGAGAAGTCGTCGCTGGCCGATGGCGTCTATGAAGCCCGGCTGACGGCGTTCGCCGTCGCTGCCGACGTGCTCGCCAAGGGCGACACCGACGACGCGCGCGTGCAGTCGCTGATGAACGCGGACGAGCACGGCCACGAGCCGCACACCGAGTCCTTCAAGTTCGTGCTCGGCGCCGCACCTGTGGCCAAGATGCCGGCCTACCGTGCCATGGCCATGGGCAGCCAGCTCGGCGAGGGCGAGGAGCCGCGCGCCAAGGCCCTCGCGGCCTCGGCCATCGCGAGCTGGCCGTACACGGTGTACTACGGCTCGCTGCATGGCCAGACCAACGACTCCGACGGCGGTGGCGACCTGGCCACCTGCAACTCCTCGCAGGCGGCGCAGAGCGGCAAGTTCGGCCCCGACGCCGCCTTCCCCTACGCCAAGGGCCGTGGCCTGGACTTCTTCGCCAACACCGACCACAACCACTATTTCGACGGCAGCTCGGGCCTGGGCAGCATCCCGGCCGCGACGGCCAAGGGCCGCTATTCCGCCGGCGTGACCATCGCCACCAACTACACGGCCGCCAACCCCGGCTTCCTGGCCATGTACGGCATGGAATGGGGTGTCATCAGTGGTGGCGGTCACCTGAACATCTTCAACAGCGACGAGCTGTACTCATGGGAGTACGACCCGAGCAACCAGCTCTACGGCCACCGCTTCGTCGCGAAGAACGACTACGCGACGCTGTATTCGGTGATGCGCGCGGCCGGCCAGGTGGGCCAGTTCAACCACCCCGACACCTCGGGCCAGTTCATCATCAACGGCACCGACTTCGGCTATACCGCCGATGGCGACGAGGTCATGGTGCTGGCCGAGATCTCCAACACCAGCGCCTTCTCCAACAAGACCGATGAGTCCCAGCAGCCAGGCTCTGGCTACGAAAGCGCCTTCCGCAAGATCCTGGAGCGCGGCTTCCACGTGGCGCCGGCCACCAACCAGGACAACCACTGCGCGAACTGGGGTGCGTCGTACACCAATCGCACGGCCGTCCTGATCCCCAACGGCACCGCGCTGACCAAGGCCAGCTTCGTCGATGCACTGCGCGCCCGCCGCGTGTTCGCGACGCATGACAAGAACTCGCAGGTGGTGTTCAGCGCCAACGGCGCGATCATGGGCTCGCGCATCGGCAATACCGGCGTGCTGAACCTGAACGTGGGCTTCGCCAACACGACCGGCAAGACCGTGTCGCTGGTGGAGATCTGGCAGGGTGTCCCTGGCCGCAACGGCACCATGACAGTGCTGTCCAACAGCGCCACCTACAGCCACACGCCCACCAACGGCCCGCACGTCTACTACGCCAAGCTGACGCAGAGCGACGGCAAGATCCTGTGGTCCGCACCGATCTGGGTGAACCAGGGCGTTGTCGACAACGGCGACACCACGCCGCCCACCGTCAGCGCCAGCCAGACCGGCAGCAGCGGCACCATCACGCTGTCGGCCACGGCCAGCGACAACGTCGGCGTGACCAAGGTCGAGTTCTGGGTGGATGGCGCGCTCAAGGGCACGGCCACCGCGGTGCCGTACAGCTTGACGCTGGACTCGCGCTCGCTGCCCAACGGCACGCACAGCCTGGTCGCCAAGGCCTTCGACGCTGCGGGCAACAGCGCGTCTTCCACGCCGGTCAGCTTCGACATCCTGAACGCCGGTGCGTCCGGCAGCGAGGCGGAGCCCAACAACACCATCGCCACCGCGAACGCCCTGGGCACGGCGACGACGGTCACCGGCTTCATCAGCAGCGCCAGCGACAAGGACTACTTCAAGGTCGACCTGCCGGCCGGCAAGAAGATCCGTGTCGACATGACGGGCCCCAGCGGCCTGGACTACGACCTCTACCTGGTCACGTCCACCGGCGCCGGACTTGCATCGTCCGAAGGCAGCACCGCCTCCGAGTCGCTGACCTACACCAATGGCAGCACGGCCCGCACGGTCTACATCAAGGTGCAGAGCTACGGCGGCTTCAGCGCCGCGACGGCCTACACGCTGACGATCAGCTACCCCTGAGCGGCGGCAGCTTGAGTGACTGAAGGGGCCCTCGGGGCCCCTTCTTCACGGCTGCCCGCTCAGGCGAGCTTGCCCAGTTCCGCCAGCAGCCGGGTGCGCGCCGCCGGATCAGCGACGGCCTCCGCCAGCCGGTTGAAGAACACCGCGCGGCTGTCCGTGCCGGCCGCAGCGCGCTTGACCAGCACCTTGGCGATGGGGCCCACGTGCTGCGCGAGCAGCGGCGCGACCTTGTCCATCAGCGCCTCGTTCAGCGGTCCGCCAATGGCCGTGCCGCTGCTCGAGCCGGGCATGGAGGGAACACTGGCCGTGCCGCCGCCGGCCGTCTTCACGCTGCCGCCCGTGACCAGGCTGGCCTGGCCGAGGAAGGCGTCGCGCGCGCGCGGGTCGCTCACCTGTTCGGCCAGCTTGGCATAGAGCTCGTTGAGATCGGCGCATTCGCGTGCGGCCCGGCGCACCAGCACGCTGGCGAGCGGGCCGACGTGGCGGGCCAGTGACTGTTCGGCCTGGGTCAGCTGTGCCCTGTCCCAGTGGCTGGGCGGCGGCGTACCCGTGGACGCGCTGCCCACCGACGGCGGCGCGAAGGTGGGCGGAGACAGCGGCGGGCGTGCGGGGCGCGGCGGGGCCATCATGACCGTCGTCTCCCAGCTGCTGTCGTCGATGCGCCGGCCCACGCCGTCGAGCAGCGCCTGCTTGAACTCGTCGGCCGTCGCGAAGCGGTCCTCGGCACGCTTGGCCAGGGCTCGCGCGACGATGGCATCGAACCAGCGGGGGCGGCCCGAGCCGTCCACGGCCGAGGGGGGCTCGGGCGGCTCGTTGACGACCTTGTACATCAGCGACTCGGTCGTGCCGGTGAAGGGCGTGCGACCGGTCAGCAGCTGGTAGAGCACCACGCCGGCGCCGTAGATGTCCACGCGCCGGTCCATTGGCTTGCCGAGGAACTGCTCGGGCGCCATGTAGCTTGGCGTGCCCACCATGTAGTGCGTCTGGGTGAGGTTGGTGCTCTCGATGCGCGCGATGCCGAAGTCGGCCACCTTCAGGCGGCCGGCCGTCGTCATGATGATGTTGGCCGGCTTGACATCGCGATGCCAGACGCCCTTCTCGTGGGCGTGGCCCAGGGCGTCGAGCAGTTGGCTCATGATGCCGGGAATGTCGGTGTCGGTGAAGCGCAGCTTGGCGCTCAGATAGCTGGCCAGCGAGCGGCCCTCGACGAACTCCATCGCGATGTAGGCGATCTGCCGGTCCCGTCCGAAGTCGTAGACGGCGACGATGCCCGGATGGCCCAGCCGCCCGGCGGCCTGGGCTTCGTTGCGAAAGCGCGAGGCCGGCGCGCCGGGACTGTCGTCCTCGGCGTCCAGGCTCGTGCGTATGGTCTTGAGGGCGACGGTGCGCTGGATGTCGGGGTCGAAGCCCTTGTAGACGACGCCCATCGCGCCTTCACCCAGGACTTCGGTGATGCGGTACTTGCCGAGCTGCGTCGGATGCTTCGTCGTGGCCATGGAAGGGAAATGGGTGCGGTCAGGCGTCCAGCAGCTTCATGGCCTGCACGACGCTGGCACGCATGCGCGAGAACGAGTCGGACAGCGTCGCGATCTCGTCCTTGCCGCGGGTCCTGAACTCGGGGGCGTCCAGGTCGCCCTGGCTGACGCGGTCGGCCAGCGCCGAGAGTTGGGTGACGGGGCGGACCACCAGCATCCAGATCATCAGGTTGAGCACGATGCCCACTGCGACGAACACGCCGACCAGCGATGTGATGAAGACCTTGAAGGTCTGCTCTGCGCGCTGCAGCGGCACGCCCAGCGGCACGGAGACGACCTGGGCGCCGATGACTTCATTGAGGTTCCAGCCGAAGCCGTTGGCCGGGCCGTACTTGGCCACCATGGTGGCGGGTGCTGCCTCAACGCTGCTGTGGCAGGCCAGGCAGGCGGGGTCGGTGATGCGCAGCGGGCGGGCGATGTACAGCGACGGGCCGGCGGGGGTGTCGCGCGTACCGACGGTTTCCTTCAGGTCGGCCGAGGAGCGGAACTGGCCGACGATGTCCACCTCCCAACTCGTGGCGCGGTCACGCGGGTTGGTGGGGTTGAGCGTCGCCTCCTTGTAGGCGAACTCGGGGTGGTTGGCCAGCAGCGTGCCCAGCACCTCGGTGGCCGAGTAGCTGGGCACAGTCTGCGGCAGGAACTCGGTGGCCATCTGCGATGCCAGCAGTGGCTTGATCTGCGTGTTGGTGTAGTTGCGAACGGCCAGTGCCTTCTCCATGAGCATGCGGGCGCTTTCGACGACCTCCTGCTGGGCATTGTTCTGCAGCAGGTTGCGCGCGATGTAGCCGCTCAGGGCGATGCCCAGGCCCATCACGACCAGGTAGACGAGATTGAATTTCGCGAGCAGTTTCATGGAGCCTCTCCCAGAGGTTGGCAATGGTAGTGCGCCGACGAGGGGCGGCGGCTTCGCGGTGGTCTGCCTGAGGCTTCCGCCGCGGTCCGCACAAGCAAAAAAAACGCGCCCGACCGGAAGCCGGCTGCCCTGGGCCGCCCTGGGCTGCCCTGGAGCGACCTTGAGTGGCTTGAGTGCCCTTGATCGCCTGGGCACGTCGATCAGCCATTGAGCGGTCCGGGTGCGTGAGCATGTGCACCACACACCAGATCGACCCGGCCGTGCATGCTCCCTCGGCGCTGACTACGCGCTTGGCCGACTGGCGCAGAGGGCCGGTTGGCGGCGGCTCGCGCCCGGAGGCCTCCCGGGCGAGCACCTGGCCGGGGCGGCGTTCGTCACGTATTGTCGAGGCGTGCTGCTCTTGGCGCCGACCAGGCGGAACGGCGCGCGTGCGCCGGGACCGTCAGCCTGCCAGTGCCTGGCCTCGTGCGAGCCTGCAGTACCTCGAGGCTGAACCCGCCCGGCTTGCGGCCGCCCCGCATCGTCGCGCAGCAGGGTGCGTGTCAATGGACCTCGAAGGTGCCGGCCAGCGAGGCCGCCGAGCTGTTGCCGACATACACGTCGAACACAGCCGCATCCTGCACGAACGATCGCGTCGATGCAGCCCAGTAGCGCAGGTCATGCGGTTGCAGCTTGAAGCGGATGGTGCGTGTCTGGCCCGGCGCGAGGGTCACCCGCTCAAATCCCTTGAGTTCGCGGACCGGCCGTGCCGCCGTGCCGTAGCGTTGATGGATGTACAGCTGAACCACCTCATCAGCTTCGTGCTCACCTGCGTTGCTGACATCGACGCTGACGGTGATGGATTCGCCGACGGCAATGCGTGTCTTGTCGGTCTGCAGCCTGGAGAACGTGAAGGTCGAGTAGCTCAGGCCGTGGCCGAACACGTACAGCGGCGTGCTCGGCTCATTCCAGTAGCGTTCGCCGGCCGTCCTCGGTTGATGAGTCTTCAGGTGGGCGTACGGCATCGGGATCTGGCCAATGTTGCGCGGCCAGTTGAACGGCAGCTTGCCGCCAGGGGACACATCCCCGAAGAGCAGGTTGGCTACGGCGGCACCGCCTTGAGTGCCGGGATACCAGATGGTCATCAGCGCTGCGGGCTTGCTGCCCTTCAGGTCCAGGGGGCGTGCGGCCATCAAGAGCACCACGACCGGCGTGCCTGTGGCGAGAACGGCGTCGAGCAGCTCTTGCTGGCGACCGGGCAAGTCCAGGGAGGACCGAGACGCCTGCTCGCCGATCATCAGCTGCTCTTCCCCAAGTACCAGCACCGCGATGTCGGACGTGCGGGCCAGTTCGACCGAACGGCGAATCTCGGCGTCGTCGTCGACCTGGACGCGCGGGACCTCCTTGTGCGGGCTGGAGTCGAAGATGGACTTGTGCAGACGCGCGGGCATCGTGGCGCCCGGCGAGTAGTCAACACGCACACCCTTGCCGACTTTGGCCCTGATGCCATTGAGGACGGTCACGGTCTCCCGGTCGTCCTGGTCGAAGACCCAGGGTCCCGTTGTGTCGCGCGCCGAGTCGGCCAACGGGCCGATGACGGCGATCGACTGGAGGACCGCGCCGTTCAGTGGCAGCACGCCGCCGTCGTTGTGCAGCAGCACGGCCGAGCGCTCGGCAGCGACACGCGCCACCACGCGATGCTGCGGATCGTTCAGCACGCGCTCGGCCTCGTCAAGGTCGACGTAGGGGTTCTCGAACAAGCCCATGCGAATCTTGGCCTCGAGCACGCGGCGCACGGCGTCGTCGACGGCGTCAACTGAGACCTTGCCTTCAGCAAGGCTCTTCGGGAGCGTCTTGAAGGCCGAGGTGCCGAAAGGCGGCGCCATCTCCATGTCGACGCCGGCGATGAGGGCGCGGATGCCCGCGTCCTCCAGGCTGGATGCGAACTCGTGAGTCTGCAGGTCATGCGCCGAGCCGGCGTCAGTCACGATGAAACCCTTGAAGCCCCAGGTCTCGCGCAGCACGTTGGTGAGCAGCCAGTGGTTGCCCGTGGCAGGCACGCCATTGAGTCCCATGTAGGCGCTCATGATGTTGCCGGCGCCGGCATCCACCGCGGCCTTGAACGGCGGCAGATAGACGTTCCAGAGTTCGCTGTCCGACAGGTTGACTTCGTCGTAGTCGCGACCGCCGATGGAGGCGCCGTAGCCAGCGAAGTGCTTTGGGCCGGCGATGATGGTTCCCGGCGTGCCGATGCCCGCTCCCTGAAAGCCGCGGACCTGGGCTGCCGCCATCGCGCTGCCGAGGTAGGGATCCTCGCCCGCGCCCTCGATCATGCGCCCCCAGCGGGGGTCACGTGCGATGTCGACATTGGGTGCAAAGGTCCAGTGGATGCCGACGGCGCGGGCCTCCCGAGCCGCGACAGCCTGACTTTGCTCGGCCAGCTTCGGGTCCCAGCTGGCCGCCAGCGCGATAGGCACCGGCATGATGGTGCGCAGGCCGTGGATGACGTCGTAGCCGAACAGCAGCGGTATCTTCAGGCGTGTCTTCTCGACGGCGGTTTGCTGCAGTCGATGAAGTTCACGGGCGTCGTGGACGAACAGCAGCGACCCGGCCCGCGCCGCAGCCATCTCCGCCTCAACGCGCGCAGCCTCCTCGGCAACGCTGAGAAAGTCGAAGTACTGGGTGATCTGTCCAGCCTTTTCCTCGGGGGTCATCTCCGCGATGAGCGCATCGGCGCGGGCGCGCACCTCCATGTCGCTCAGCGGCCTGAAGCCCTGGCCTGCGTCGCCCTCACCGGGGATGGGCGAGGAGCTGGGCGCGGCACCGGGAATTGCGGTGACGGTGAGCGGGGGGACGGTCTTCATGAACGGACTCCTGGGGCGGCGATGTAGACGCTTGGCGTTGCGACGGAACGGGCCGGCGTCCCCGCCCGAAGGGGGCGTCCGGCGGGGTTGGGATGGGCTGCTGTTGCTCAACCACGATTCACAGGGAAGGGCGGGAGCCGTGCGCTGATGGCGGCGCAGGCAACCGCCAGCGCCGCACACACCGCGTAGCTGGCGCGAACGGCGTCCGCGATGGCGTTCCTCGACAGGACAAGCATCTCGCCTGGATCGGCGCCCGACTGTGTGGCGGCCTGCTTGAGCTTGAGGATTCCTCCGGGCTGCAGCAGCACCTGAGGCGAGTCGAGCAGGCTGGCCAGCGCGGCATGCCCCGCGCCCGCCGCAGCCAATGCGTCGGTCACGGAGCTGCGGAAGAGAGACGCAACGAGCGCCCAGCCCAGGGCCGCGCCCAGCAGGCCACCGAGCAGCCTTGACGCCTGTCCCAGCGCCGACGCGAGGCCGCCGTTTTGCCGGCTGGTCAGCACGAGGATGTGCTGAGTGAAATTGGGCAGGAGGAAGCCGAACGCGGTGCCGCAGATGCCCAGGCTCAGCGCGATGTACGCCGTGGAATGCCCTGCGTCGCCGACGGCCATCAGCATGCACCCCGTTGCGAGGAGAAGGTGCCCTCCCACCATGAGTCCCTCCGCGCGATCCATGCGCATGGCGAGGCGGGCGTTGGCGACGCTGGCGATGGTGATGCACAGCAGGAGCGGCGTCATGACGGCGCCGGCCTCATCTGCCGACAGTTGCAGCCCCGCCTGGAGGAGCAGCGGCGTCGTGAACAAGAGCATGTTGAGCACGAGGCCAGCCATTGTTCCGAGCGCGAGCAGTTGCAGCGTTCCGCCGCTGGCCCGCACCTCCGCCGGAACGATGGGTGCCGCGCAATTCCGCTGTCGGCGTATGAACAGGTAGGCCGAGACCGTGGCTATGCCGATGCAGGCCAGCGCCGACGGCGACGTCAGGCCCGCTCCTTCGATGGCCCCGGACCACAGGACCAAGACGATCAGCGACACCGCGAGCAGGACGACCGACGTCGCGTCGACGCGGCGCTCCATTGCCTCGTGGTGTTCGACAAGCGGGAAGAAACGCCAGGTTGTGAACCAGGCCAGCAACGCCACCGGCACCGCAGCCAGGAACACCCAACGCCAAGTGGCGTGCTCGGTCAACCAGCCCCCAAGCCAGGGGCCCACGCCCTGTGCAAGGGCAAAGCCGACGGAGTGCATGAGCTGCCAGCGCATGCGGTCCACGGGTTCGGGAAACAGGTCCGCGATGCAGGCCGACAGGACGCCGACGATCATGCCGCCGCCGCGCGCGCGCGATGATGAGCTGCTCCATGGTTTGCGCTGCTGCGCAGGCTGCGGACATCAACGAAAACGTGGCGACCGCCCATAGCAGGATGCGCTTGCGGCCATGCAGGTCGCCCAGCCTGCCAACGACGGGAATGGCGACGATGCTCGTGAGCAGGTATGCGGTGGCTGGCCAGGCGTACAACTCGAAGCCTTGCAGTTCTGCTGCCATTCTGGGCAGCGCCGTGCTGACCGCGGAGCCGTTCAACGCCGTCAGCATGTAGACGAGTGTCACGCCGAGCATGGCCAGGAACGACTCCCGCGGGCTGCGCTTCGCGGCGCTCGCCGCGGCCATGCTCGGTGTCAAGGACGTCACTGCCCTGCTGCTTGAGGGTCTTCGACCCTGACGATGTTCGGGCAGCCGCCGCGCAGCGGCTCGATGTGGCTCTCAGGTACATCGTGCTCGACGAGCATGAGCTCGATGTCCTGGAGCCCGCAGATGCGGTGCGTGGACTTTGTCGTGAACTTGTGGTTCATCGCCAGGACCACGCAGTGCTGGGTCACATCAAGTACCACCCGCTTGAACAGGGCATCCGAATGCAGGTCGGCCGTGGCGCCGAACTGGGCGTCTATCCCTGCGGTGCCAAGGAAGCAGCGGTCGATGCGCAGCGCACTAGCGCCCTGGACTGCGACGAGATCGACGCAGCCTCCGATGGTCGGGTCGACCGTGCCTCCGAGCATGATGAGCCTCAAGTCCGGTCGCCGCAGCACTGCGGAGGCGATATCGATGGAGTTCGTGACCACGAGCAGCTCCTGGTCTTCAGGCAGGAACTCGGTCAGTGCCAGGTTGGTGCTGCCGGCGTCCAGGAACACCACCTCGCCAGGCAGGATGGATTCGGCGGCGCGTCGTGCCAGGGCTTGCTTGCGAGCCTTGTCCTTGTCGATGCGCGCAAACATCGGCTGGTTGTGACCGGACACCGGCAGCGCTCCGCCATAGACGCGGCGGCACAGGCCCTCGGCGGCCAGTGCTCGCAGGTCGCGCCGGATGGCGTCCTCGGAGACTGCGAATTCGGCGGCGAGGGCGGCGGCCACGACCGGTTCTCCTTGCGCAAGTCGGTTGGCGATGACGTCTCTGCGGCCCAGCGGAAGTTCGGAGTTCATGGGGTCATCTTAATTGTGCACGTTTGGTTTTGCAAACCATGCATAATCGTGCAAACAGGCCGGGCGCATGCCAATTCGGCGAGGACATCGATGGAAAGCAAGACCAAGAACGTGAAGACCTGGGCGCAGATCGACGCCATGGCGCGCAAGGGGTTTCGTGGCGTCGGTCTGCAGCCGGGCGCCGACGCGGTGCGCGAGCTGAAGGACGGCTGGTTCAACGCGGCTTACGCCGTGCGCCTGGTCGACGGCCGCGAGGCCGTCCTCAAGATCGCGCCGGCTGCGCAGGCGCAGGTGATGCGCTACGAGCGCAACATCATGCTCACCGAGGTGGCCATCATGCGTCTGGTGCGCCAGAACGCTGGCATCCCGGTGCCGGAGATCTACTTCTGCGACGACGCGCGTGACGTGTGCGACTCAAGCTACTTCTTCATGGAGAAGATCGAAGGCCAGAACCTCGACCACGTCCACGAGGCGATGAGCCCGGACCAGAAAGCCGCCATCGATCGCGAAATCGGCGCAATCATCCGGGAGATCAACACATTCAAGGGCAGCTTCTTCGGGTACGACGGCAATCCAGAACTGCGTGCCGACAGCTGGAAGGCGGCGTTCCTGAAGATCATGGATTCGGTGTTCGCCGATGCGGCAGACAAGTCGGTCGTCTTCGACTACGGCTACGACGCGCTGCGTGCGGCTGTTGAGAAGCACGCGGAGGCACTCGACGAGGTGACGCAGCCCTGCCTCGTTCACTGGGACGCATGGAAGCCCAACTTCTTCGTCGAGCAGGGGCGAGTCAAGGGAATCATCGACTTCGAACGTGCCTTGTGGGCTGAGCCTTTGATGGAGGCGCAGTTCAGGTCGCTGTGCTGGGAGGGTGTGACCCAGGCCATGCTCGGCTACGGCAAGACCGAGTTCACGGCAAACGAGATGCGCCGCTCATGGCTGTATCTGCTGCACCTCGCGCTGGTGATGCACGTCGAGTGCTACTTCCGCCACTACGGCAGCGATGAGGTACTTAACAAGTCCAGGGAGCTGATTGCCTCGGCGATGGCCTGGCTGCAGGCCAACTGATCCGACCCTTGAATCCAGACCCGAAGAGGATGACCGTGACCAAGACCGAGAAGCAGAAGATGCTGGCTGGCGAGTACTACAACGCCGGCGATGCCGAGATCCAGGCCGACCAGGCCGCCGCGCGAGAGTGGATGGACCGCTACAACCTAACCCCAGGGCTGACGGGCGCTCAGCGGCAGGCGATGCTGCGCGAGGGGCTTGGCGAGGCTGGCGAAGGCGTGGCCATCCGTCCGCCGCTGCATCTCGACTACGGCTACAACACCAGGGTGGGGCGTGGCGTTTTCATGAACTTCGGCTGCGTCATCCTCGACGTCGTGACTGTTGAGATTGGCGACATGACGCAGATCGGCCCTGGTGTGCAAATCCTCACCGCCGACCATCCGCGCGATCCGGCACTGCGTGCGCAGGGATTGGAATTCGGCCGGCCCATCAAGATCGGCAGGAATGTGTGGATCGGCGGCGGCGCGCTCATCATGCCCGGCGTCACGGTCGGCGATGACGCGCTGATCGGAGCCGGTGCCGTTGTCACCAAGGACGTGCCAGCGGGCGCGACCGTGGCGGGCAATCCCGCCCGGATTCTCAAACGTCAAGAGGTTGAAGGGGGCTGACTCCGCGGCCAGCACAGCAATGTGGTCGCGCCTGCGCCCTGGCGGCGATGTGGTGCCGCATCCCAGGTCCGGCCCAATGCCCAGGGGCGGGCGAGCATGGAGGATGCCGCGGCGCAGTCCTTCGAGGATGCGCCGGGGCTCCACTTGGTCCTTGCACCTCGGCAATTTCGCATCAAGCCACGTGCAGGGCGCCGCGCTTGATGCGCCGGCCCGCGCGTTCGATGCGGCGCCAGCCGCTGTTGTCGTTCAGTGTGATCCAGCGTCTTTCTTCGGCGCGGTAGAACCAGTCCTTGTCCTGTTGGTAGTAGACCTGTGAGCCGCTGGCTTCCCAGATATTGCAGATCTCGTTGCTGTGCGCGTGCACCTCGTCGAAATCGGTGGTCGCCTTCTGGCCCATCTCGCTGTAGCAGGCGTTGAGCTGCAGCAGCAGGGCGTTCACGTCGGCCGGCATGCGCTCGGCGCGCAGGCCGATCTTGACCGCCTCATCCAGCAGGATGGGGTAGCTGTGCGATGGGTAGTTGCCGTTCAGCGCCGTCGAGATCGCCTCGGCCTTGGCCCCATCGTCGATGTGGTACGCAAGCAGCTCGCGGCACAGCATCAGCGACAGTGACTCGGCCCGGTCCACGGCGCCGATGACGAGAGGGTGCACATACTGGAACAGCGACTTGTAGGCGTTCTCGGGTGGGGCTTGTTCAGCACCCTGCTCGTCGCGCCACAGGCGGACGACGCGCAGCAGCTCGTTCTGGCTGACGCTGACGCGGTCGTTGTCGCGGTCCACGGGCGACAGCGCGTGATTGAGCGACGTGTCCACGGCGGTCAGGTAGGCCGTCGGGCCCATCTGGATGCCGTCGCAGCCCAGGGCCACCATGGTCGCGGCCGAGGCGCATTCCAGCGGTACGAGCGCGACGAGACGCCGGCACTGCTGGCGCAGCAGGTTCACGAGGCGCAGCGAGGTCTGGCCGCTGCCGCCGTCCGACTTCAGGAACAGGTAGATGGTGTCGTGCCGGCCGAGCCGTTCGAGCACGTGGTACAGCGCCACGACGTCGTTGGCGCAGACCGAGCCGCGCGGGCCGTTCCAGTAGGTCACGAGCGGGCCGCCCAGCGTGTCGGCCAGCCGCTGGATGAGCGACTGGGTCTTGCTGAACAGCACGGGAGGTTGCTTGACCGGTACCTCCACAACCGGCAGGGTTTCGCTTTTCATGATGTGTTGCGTGGTTGAAGCCCTGCCGGTTTCCCGGCAGGGCGGTGCTCAGCGAAGCTTCACCAGCCCGTTGAGCACCTGGTCCAGACCTCCGAACACGGAGATCTTGTCGATGCGCTCGGCCACGCGCTCCAGCGTTTCCAGCTCCTTCAGTCGCAGCGCGACGGGGTTGTCCTCCATCACCTTGGCCGTGTTGAGCAGGGCACGCGTCGCGGCGGTTTCCTCGCGGCGGCGGATCACGTTGGCCTCGGCGGCCTTGCCGGCCTCCACCACCTGGGCGAGGATGGTTTTCATATCGCCCGGCAGCACGATGTCCTTCACGCCCACGCCGTCCAGCTGCAGGCCGTAGCCGGCCAGCTTCGCGGTGACCTGGGCGGTCACGACCTCGTCGATGACCGACTTGTTCTCCAGCAGCTCGTCCAGCGTTCGGGTGCCCACTGCTGCGCGCAGGCCAAACTGCAGCTCGCGGTAGAGGTGGTCTGCCGGCTTGATGAGCTGTCCGAACGCGCGCAGCACGTCGGTGTAGCGCCAGTTGGCCGAGAGGTTGAGCCGCAGCGCGACCTTGTCGCGGGTCAGGATCTCCTGGCCCGTGACTTCGAGCGCCTGCAGCCGCAGGTCCACCAGTTCTACGGCCACGTTGCGGCCGAACTTCCAGAACGCGTGCGCGCCCGGTCCCAGCAGCTGCTCGACCTTGCCGTCCACGCGCAGCAGGCCGGCGCCGTGTTCGGGAACCTCGACCTGCAGCACGCCGCTCAGGCCGGCTATCGCGCGCGGCCTCAGCTGGGGCTGGGCCAGCCGCGTGGTGACGACTGCGGGCAGCTCGGCGGACGCGCGGATGTCGATCACCTCGACCTGCACGTCAACATAGCCGCGCCAGTACAGGCGCCGCGTGGCGGGTGGCAGCAGCTCGACCAGCACGCCGTTCTCGCTGCGCAGGCCCACCTCGTGCTCGGCCAGCTCGACGCACGTGAACTCGGTTGCGACCACCTCGGGCTCCTGGGCCATCAGATAGTCGGCCAGCGGGTGAACAAAGGCCGGCTGGCCGAGCGTGAAGAGCTCGACCTTGAGCTCATCCAGGCCGGTGAGCAGCCAGTGCGTGCCGGGCTGCAGCACGCGTTCGAAATCGCCATTGCGCAGCAGCAGGCCGCGCTCGTTCTTCTTCACAGTCACACGCTTGATGGTCATGCTGTCCTCCTTGGTTGCGTGTTTGAGATGTCTTAAAGGTGCCGTTACAGCGGCCCGTGCGGGCGACGGATGCCAGGATCTGGCGCCACGGTGCGCGTTGAGCGTCCCTCCCTGAAGACGTTCGCTGCTGATCGTGGAGGCAGAGTCCCGCTTGCCCAGCGCACAGGCGCGGGCCACTGATGCGCGGTCCCGGCCAGGGCCGGGGGCGCACGTTCGGCGGTGGTCTCGCGACCGGTGTGGTTTGGAGTGGGAGTCGAACCCACGACACACGGATTAATGACTCCGTTGCTCTACCCGACTGAGCTATCCAAGTGGGAGGAATGAAGGGACTCGAACCCTTCCCTTGCGGGACACCGTGTCATTCCCGGATCGGCCGATTCCGGCAGGGCGGCATACGCCGCGGCGACGGGGATGAACCCGGCCGCAGCGCACCGGCGGGGAAGATGAACCCCGGCCTGTGAGCCTCTGCCCTCCTCGGCAGATTCGTAGGCGCCTCAGCTGAGGCGAGATCCTTTGGGCAGGCGCGCGGCCAGCCAGTCGTGCACGTCGGCGCGGATGTGGCGGCCCTTGAGGATGAAGTCCTCGAAGCGGCTCGGCACGAAGGGCGCGAACAGCAGCGGCATGCGGGCCTCGTCCGGCGTGCGGTTGGCCTTGCGCGAATTGCAGGCGCGGCAGGCCGCGACCGTGTTCATCCAGCTCAGACGTCCGCCGCGGCTGGCCGGCACGATGTGGTCCACCGTCAGCTGGTGGGCGTCGAAACGCTCGCCGCAGTAGGCGCAGGTGCAGCGGTCGCGCCTGACGAGCTTGGCCTTGCCGTAGGTCGGCGTCAGTTCGAAGAGGTTGATCCTGGACGCGCCGCGCAACGCCACGATGGCCGGCACTTCCAGCCGCGACTGGCGGCCCGTGGCGCTGTTGAAGCCGCCGCGCAGCACGGCCAGGGGCCGGTCGCCGGCGGACCAGACCACGGCGCCGGTGGCCACCAGGCAGGCGGCCTGTTCCACCGAGATCCAGGCCTGCGGGAGGCCGGTGATGTCCAACTGCAGAACGTCGTGCATGCTGACCTCCTTTCCGTCTGGCACGAGTACAGGCGCGGCGATCGGCGTTGGGGCGATCGTGGTTCACGCCATGGGAATGGGCCGCTGCGCGGGCAGCAGCCCGCGAAACGATCTCCGTGTGTCGCCAGCGGCCTCGCGGCCGTGCATGGCGCAGTTCAACGCGGCGCGCTGGCGGTGGGATCCACCGCCTTGGGCTGGGTAACGTAGACGCTGGACTTGCCGCGCACCGAGGTGTAGGCCGACCGCTCGGCCAGGGCCAGCAGCTTGCCCGTCATCACATGCAACGGGATCTGGTCGCCGACATCGATGGCCGTGGCTCTCGGGTCGGCGTACTTCACGTTGTCGAGCTGCCGCTTGCGGCCCAGCACCTCCAGCGTGCGGGCATCCAGCGTGATGCGCTGGAAGTACATGTAGGCCGCGATGTAGGTCGATGACCTGCCGGTCTCTCCAGTGTTGGGGTCGACGGTCTTGTAGTCGGAGTTGTCGGCCGGGGCGGGTTCGGACGTGACGGCACTGATGGCACCGGTATCGTCCCACTCCACGGCAACGTCTCCCTTGGAGAGCGGCTGCACATAGAAGCCCACGCCAGAGAGCTTGCGGCCCATGCCGCCGACGCTCTCGAAGAAATAGCTGGGCAGGATCACCTCGATGCGGTCCCAGTCGGCGCGGGCCGGCTGCGCTTGCAGATGCTCCGTGAGTGCCGCCAGCAGCAGGGATTCGCGTTCCTTGCCATGGGCGTTGGCCAGCTGGCGCTGGACTTCGGCGGGCGCCGTCCACGCCAGCAGCACGCGCTTGGCCTGCGGTTCTTCCTCCTCGATCGCCTGATCCAGTCCCTTCAGGACCGCCAGGTTCAGGGACTGGCCGTTGACGGAGAAACTCTTGCGGATGAAAGGTTCGCGGTGGCTGCCGGTACTCTCGCGCTGGCGGACGACATCCACCCTATCACCGACGGCCGCCAGCAGCGCGACCGTGGGGGCCTTCGCCGCAGGCTGTGCCCAGGCACCGAAGCTGACGATTGCTGCGGCAAAGATGCAGGCCAGGTTCTTCAAGATCGGACCTTTCAAAGAGGGTGGAGTCACCTTTACCGGATGATTATGTGCCGCCGCCTGGAAGGTGCCGGGCCGGCTGGCAGGAAAGGTTGCCGGTGACGGGTTCCGACGCCGCCCAATCGTTGCGGCCGGTTTGCGCCTCTCAAGGCGTGAGTTCGCCGAGAAGCTTCAGGTTGAGGATGGATCTGGTACCCCTTGCGGGAGTCGAACCCGCCTCCTCGACTTGAACGGGCGAGGACATCGCCGGAAGTCCAGCGGGGCGCCGTGGCGGTGGGCCGCGGTGGTGCGCCATGGTGATCTTGCAGACCATCTCGGCTGTGTCCACACGCGACGCGACCGGCCTGCGCAAGCTGGTGATGCGTCGCTGCACGCGACAGGTGGCCGCCCGAGCGCACATGCACACCGAACCGGCCGGTGCTTGTGCGTGGGCACACCCGAGATGGGGCAGGCCACCGAGCGAACCCGGCGTCTGCCTTGGTATGGGCGCGGTGCCGGCGTTGTCCGGCACCGCGCTCGGTGCGAGTTGTTAAAGAGCGTGCCGGGCGCCAGGCGCCGCGACGGTCCGAAGACCGGACGCCACCGGGCGTTCCCGGCGGCGGTAAAGCAAAAGGCCCGGTTCCTTGCGGAGACCGGGCCTCGAATGAGCGTGGAAGGTCGGCGTCAGCCGGGTCCTTCACCCGATGTATTGCTGTCATCACTCTCACGACCGTAGTCGTGCGCAAGGGCGACCGTCGCGGGCAAGCCCGCCAGCTTCGATTTCCGGCCCTGCACCATCGGCGCGGCATCGCATCGGCTCAGCGAGCCGGTGCGGGCGATGACGGTGACGAAATGGCGATTCATGGTGGGCCTCGAAGGCGTTTTGGTCGTCGGTTGTTGGAAAAGCTCAAATGCGTTGAGCGAATCCCTGCATTGTTAAGAATGTTCACGCGGATCGTCAAGCTGCGGCAGCCACCTAGAATGCATGTGAAGTGTTTTCACAACACTGCGAGCCGCTTCCCGCCCCATGTCCAGTCCCGCCACCGTCCGCCGGCTCAACGCCCTAGCGCTGTTCCAGTCCTTCGCCGAGGAGCGCATCACGGCGGGTGATCCGCCCAAGGGGCTGGAGGCCGCGTGGGCCGCGCGGATCGGTGTCAGCGGCGCGACCTGGTCGATGGCCAAGAGCGGTGCCCGCCCCCTCGGCGACCGGCTGGCAAGGCAGATCGAGCACCTCTGCGGCAAGGAGACAGGATGGCTCGACGAAGCCCGTGAACCCGCGGGCCTGACGGTGGCGGAGCAGCAGTTCCTGGCGCTTGCGCTGAAGACCTATCGAGGCACCAACAGCGACGGGCGCAAGAAGCTCAGGCAGTGGCTGAAGGCGTCCGGCGCGTCCTGAGGACTGCCGGCAGGGCCTTTCAGCCTGCGGTGGTGACGATCAGCGCGACATTGCTGCCACCGAAGGCGAAGGAGTTGGACATCGCCGCGCGCAGCGTCGCGGCGCGCGCCTCGCCGGTGATGATGTCGACCTGCTCGGCCAGCGCGCTGGCGCGCACATGGGCGCTGGGCGGCAGCGTCTGGCGGCGCAGCGCCTGCACCGTGGCCACCAGTTCCAGCGCGCCGCCGGCACCTATCAGGTGGCCGTGCAGTGCCTTGGTGGCGGACAGCGGCACGGCGCGCCGGCCGAAGACTGTCGTCACGGACTCAGCCTCGACGGCGTCGCCCACCTCCGTGGCCGTGCCGTGGGCGTTGATGTAGCCGATGTCGGCCGGCGCGAGGCCGGCGTCGCGCAGCGCCGCGCCCATCGCGCGAGCCTGCCCGGCGGCATCGGGCCGCGACAGGTGCACCGCGTCCACGCTGTGTCCATAGCCGGCCAGCACGGCCAGCGGCGTGGCACCGCGTGCACGTGCATGGGCCTCGGTCTCGAGGACGAGGGCTGCAGCACCCTCTCCAAGCACCAGGCCCTTGCGCGCGTCGTCGAAGGGGCGGCAACTCTGCGCTGGCTGGTCGGCGTCCAGCGGCGCCATGACGCCCATGGCCTGCCAGCCCAGGGCACTGCCGACATGCAGCATCGCCTCGGAGCCGCCCACCAGCGCGACGTCTGCGCGTCCGTTGCGCAACAGCCACAGCGCTTCGCCGATAGCCTGCGCCGATGACGCGCAGGCATTGGATACGGCCAATTGGGCCGCGCGCAGCTGGTGGCGCATCGCAAGGTGGGAGGCGGCCGAGTTGGCCATCACTCGCACTACCGTGTAGGGGTGTACGCGCGGTGGCCGGGCCGTGAACATCTGCTCGTAGGACGCTTCCATGGACACGGAGCCGCCCAGGCCAGTGCCCCAGGCCACCGCGGCGCGGTCCGGCTCGGGTGCTGCCGCCGGCAGCCCTGCCTGCGCCCAGGCCTCGGTGGCGGCCTCCAGCGCCATCAGGCTATGGCGATCGTAGAGATTGCGCTGGGCCGGCGGCATGCCGGGCGACAGCGGCGCGGTCACGGCAGCGGCTGCAAAAGGCTTGAGGCCGTGCACCTCGCTGCCCGCGTGGGCCGTGACGCCGGAGTGGCCAGCCAGCAGCGCGTCGGCCAGCGCCTGGGCACCGACGCCCAGCGCGCTGACGGCGCCCAGCCCCGTGACCCAGACCTGGGCCATCAGGCTGCCGCGGCGAGCGGCTGCGCCTTGGCCGCGACCAGCTCGTCGACGAGGGTGGCCAGGCCGGCCAGCGTGGGATTCTGCAGCGCGCGGTCGTGCTCGATGCTGACGTGGAAATGGTCCTCTACGGTGAACATGAAGTCCACCAGGCCCAGGGAGTCGAGGCCAAGCTCGGCGAAGGGCGTCTCGACCTTGCCGTTCAGCGCCTCGGCGCCGAGTTCGCGTTGGGCGAGGATGCAGAGTTCTTCAAGCGTGCTGTTCATGTTGGCGGGTTCCGGTGGTGAGGGGAGCGAGGAGGGCCAGCGGATGCCGGCTCAGCAGGAAGTCGCGCACCGTGCGCGCGACGGCGGTGCGTTCGTTGTCCAGGGTCAGCATGTGATAGCTGTCATGGAACCAGTGCACCTCGGGCTGTGAGCCAAGGCGGCTCTGCAGCTCGCGCACGCTGCGCGGGCCGGCCACGTCGTCCTCGCTGGCATGCAGCACGACGGCCGGTGCGACCAGGCCGTCGAGCCGGGCGCGGACGTGGCGGATCAGCCGTGAGGCTTCGTACAGCGATGCGGCGGACAGCCGAGCAGCGCCGACCGCCGAGACGTGATCGGACGCCATCGCCTGCTCTACCCAGGCGCGCAGGCGTTCGTTCTTCAGGCCGAAGGGCGTCGTCTCCTTGAAGCTCATGCGGCGGCGCAGGACCGGCAGGTAGGCCAGCGGCAGCAGGCGCCGCCAGGGCGAGACGTTCCAGCCGTCGAAATGCAGCGTCGTCGAGATCAGCACCAGGGCTGCCGCCGGCCGGCGTGCGGCCAGCGCCAATGCCAGCACGGCGCCCATGCACAGGCCGCCTACGGCGACGCGGCCATGCTCGGCGGCCAGGTGATCGAACCGGGCCTCGGCCTCCGCCAGCCATTGCTCGAAGGGAGGTACCGGCAGTTGTTCGCCGGTGGCGCTGCTGACGCCATATCCGGCCATGGCGGGCACATCGACCGCATAACCGACGTCGCGCAGGGATTTGGCCACCGGCGCCAGCTCCAGCGGATTGGCGCACAGGCCATGAAACAACAGCACCGCAGGCCGGCGCTCGATGGAAGATTTCATGGCGGCCAGTGTCCGGACCGCCGCCGTCACCGTCTTGACACCCGCCTTGCCGCGAGCTTTCCTCGTGCGACAGCCCGGCGTCAGCACGCCGGGCGCTCTCAGGCCATACTTCACCACCATGCGCATCCTGCTCGTCGAAGACGACGAACATCTCGTCGAAACCACCGCCCGCGCACTGCGCTCCCAGGGCTGGGTCGTGGACTGCACCGCCCGAGGTGAGCCCGTGCCGCGCTCGTTGCGTGAGGACGCCTACGACATCCTCATCCTCGATATCGGCCTGGCCGGCATCGATGGCTTCGAGACGCTGCGCCGCGTGCGCAGCGAGGGCATCGCCGTGCCGGTACTGCTGCTGACGGCACGCGACGCCGTCGAGGACCGGGTGCGAGGGCTGGAGGGCGGGGCGGACGACTACCTCGTCAAGCCTTTCGCGCTGACCGAGCTCGTCGCCCGCGCCCGCGCGCTGGTGCGGCGCAGCCAGGCGCGTACCAGCAATCAGCTGCAGCTTGCCCGGCTGCGCATCGATCAGGAGGCGCGCCGCGCCTACATCGACAACGAGCCGCTGGCGCTGTCCGCCCGCGAGTGGGACGTACTTGGCTTCCTGATGGCTCGGGCCGGCAAGGTCGTGCCCAAGGAGCACATCGCGCTGGCCAGCAATGCGTGGGACCAGGGCGTCAGCGACAACGCCATCGAGGTGTGCCTGTCGCGCCTGCGCGCCAAGATCGAGCCGGGCGGTGTGCAGCTGCGCACCGTGCGCGGCCTGGGCTACCTGCTCGAGGAAATCGTCTGAAGTGCAGCTACTCGCTCAGTTCCGCCCGCTGAACGCAGGCGGCTCCGGTCTGTCCCTCACGGGGATGGCGGCCTGTGCCGGTTCGAACGGCCTGCGCACCGCCTCGGGGCGCAGGCTTCGGCGTGGCTTGCGCGGGGCGGGCCGCGGATGCCGCGAGCGCGCAGCGGATAGCTGACCTTGGCTGAAGGTTCGCGCTCCAGCCTGCAGCGGAGGCTGTTCGGCTGGCTGATGCTGCCCCTGCTGGTGGCGCTGCCGCTGCTGGGCATGGCGCTGTACGAGCAGGTGCAGCGCAGCGCGCAGGGCTGGCTGGATGAAGGACTGGAAGACACGGCGTTGACGCTGGCCGGCCAGATCGACCTGCGCAGCGCCGAGCCGCGCATCGACATCAGCGCCACCATGGACCGTGCGTTGCGCTTCGACCGCCAGGACGATGTCTTCTATCTCGTGCTGGCACCGAGCGGAGAGGTGATGCAGGGCGATGCCGGCCTCTCGGAGGTGCAGCCCCTGACGCCCATGCAGGAGCCCGGCCAGGCTTTCTACGGCGACGTCAGGCTGCGCGACCGCGAACTGCGCGTGGTACAGCTGGGGCGTGACTGCGGCACCGGTGCCTGCCAGGTGATGGTGGCCGAGACGCTGCACAAGCGTGATGCACTGCAGCAACAGATTGCCAGCCTCGTCGCGCTCAGTGGCCTGGGGCTGGTGCTGCTGCTGGCCCTGGCCAGCTGGTGGGCCATCCGTCAGGGCCTGGCGCCGCTGACCGGCCTGAGCGCCGAACTGGAGCGTCGCGACCTGCACCGCCTCACGCCGCTGGAGGCGCCACTTCCGCGCGAACTCGTGCCGCTGCAGGCCGCTTTCAACCGCCTGTTCGAACGCCTGGACCGTGCGGCCGGCGCGCAGCGCGAGTTCCTCGCCGACGCCGCCCACCAGCTGCGCACCCCGCTGACCTCGTTGCAGACCGAGATCGAGCTCGCCATGCTGGAGCCGCACGACCAGCGCCTGGACCCGATGCTGGAACGGCTGCGCCAGCGGGTCATGCGCAGCGCGCGGCTGGCGCAGCAGCTGCTGTCCCTGGCGCGAGCCGAGGACCGCACGGTCAACGTCGGCCAGCGTATCGACCTGCGCGACATCGCGACCGAGAGCGGCCAGGACTGGGCCCACCGCACGCTGCCCAGTGGCGTCGACCTCGGCTTCGAGCTGGAGGAGGCGCCGGCCCTGGGTCACGCCTTCTTGCTTCGCGAGGCGCTGGAGAACCTCATCCACAACGCCGTTAGCTATGCCGGCCCGGGCGCGCGCATTACCGTGCGGTGCGGCAGCAGCCTGGAGGGCCCCTGGCTGGAGGTGGAGGACAACGGCCCTGGCATCCCGGCGGCGGAGCGCCCGGCTGCCATGCAGCGCTTTCGGCGCGGCAGCAGCGCCAGCGGCTCCGGCAGCGGCCTGGGCCTGGCCATCGCGGCCGACATCGCCATCCGCCATGGCGGCCTGCTCGAGCTGCTGGATGCCAATGCCGGCCGGGGCCTGAGGGCGAGGATCAGCCTGCCACCGCTGCGGTCCTGAACCGCACTCTCCGTCCGGCCTGCCGAGGCGGGTGGAGAGCCTCAGGCGTGCGCGCCGAGCGCGCGCTCGACGAAGCGGCGCGGCACCGTCGTCTTGGGGACGCGCACCGGGAACCAGGCGCGGATGTCTTGCTCGATGCCGATGCCGTGCATGAAGTTGTAGAGGCCTTTCTTCAACCCCTGGCCGAGTCCATCGTGGTCGGTGGGCGTGGGATCGATGAAGGCGATGTCGTTCTTCGCGAAGCGGCCGTCGGGTGGCAACGGCTGCAGGGTCACGCCGTACTCCGCCGGGTTCAGGCCGACCGGCGAATGCACCGTGCAGGCGAAGCGATGGAAGAAGCCGCTGTGGATGCAGCCGTTCTCGAACAGCTGGCGCACGTACTCCAGCGCGTCGACGGTGTCCTGCGTCGTCTGCGTCGGGAAGCCGTACATCAGGTAGGCATGCACCAGCACGCCGGCGTCGGCAAAAGCCTTGGTCACGCGGGCGACCTGCTCCACGCTGACGCCCTTCTTCATCAGTTTCAAGAGTCGGTCCGAGGCCACCTCCAGCCCGCCCGAGATCGCGATGCAGCCGCTGTCGGCCAGCAGCTGGCACAGCTCGGGCGTGAAGGTCTTCTCGAAGCGGATATTGCCCCACCAGCTGATGGCCACACCGCGGCGGATCAGCTCCTCGGCCAGAGCCTTGAGCGCCTTGGGCGGTGCGGCTTCGTCGACGAAATGAAAGCCCGTCTGGCCCGTCTCGCGGACGATTGCCTCGATGCGGTCCACCAGCACCTCGGCCGAGGCCGCCTCGTAGCGCGAGATGTAGTCCAGGCTGACGTCGCAGAAGCTGCACTTCTTCCAGTAGCAGCCGTGGGCCACTGTCAGCTTGTTCCAGCGCCCGTCGCTCCACAGCCGGTTCATGGGGTTGAGCATGTCCAGCAGCGACAGGTAGCGCTCCAGCGGCAGGCCGTCCCAGGTGGGCGTGCCGACGTCGTCGAACGGCACGTCGGGCTCGACGAAGTTGGTGTACCTGACCTCGGCGCCGTCGCGCCAGAACGTGCGCACCAGCCGAGTCTTGGAGCGCTTGGCCGAAACGTGTTCCAGCAGCGCCAGCAGCGGGCGCTCGCCGGCATCCAGCGTCACGTAGTCGACGAAGTCGAACAGCCGCGGCTCGGCCAGCTCGCGCAGCTCGGTGTTCACGTACCCGCCGCCCAGCACGCAGACGACCCCGGGGCGCGTGGCCTTGATGGCCTGCGCGATGCGCAGGGCTGCGTAAACCGATCCGGGGAAGGGCACGGACAGCAGCACGACGTCCGGGCTGTGCTGCTCCAGCGCAGCCAGCGTGAGGCGTTGCAGCGTCGCATCGACGAGATTGGGTGGGGCCGCGAGTGCCTCGGCCAGCGGGTCGAAATGGGCCTGGGCCGCGGCCAGGGACTCGGCATAGCGGACGAACTCGAAGCGCGCGTCGACGGCGTCGCGCAGCACATCGGCGAGGTCATTCAGGAACAGCGTGGCCAGGTGCCGCGCGCGGTCCTGCAGGCCCAGGGCGCCGAAGGCCCAGGCGAGCGGGTCTTCACCCTCTTCGCCGATGTAGTTCTCCAGCGACGCGAAACGCGCGCCTTCCGGCAAGAAGGTCCGCGTGTTGATGCGGTGGGCAAGTGTTGGGTCGCTGCCTTGCAGGAAGCGCAGCACGCGCGGCGTGGCGGCGGCAATCGCCGGGAACTCGCCATCGAACCAGGCGGTCTGCGGCGTCTGCCGGGCATGCGGCAGGGTCTGGACGGCCTCACGGATCTGGGTAAGGCCGGCCGGCGAGAACAGCTCCAGCACCAGCGCCAACGCCAGATCCACCTGATGCGCGTCGATCTGCCGCGAGCGCAGGAAGCCGGTCAGGTAGGCGGTGGACGGATAGGGCGTGTTCAGCTGCGTCATCGGGGGGATGACGGCAAGCACACGGGGGGACGGGGACTGCATGGTCCGGATTGTCGTTCTGCACGCGGCCGCCATGCCGGCCGGCGAGGCGCGCTGCGGCCGCGGGGCGACTCAAGGCCAGACCAGGAAAAGCACAGGCCAGAGGATGAGGCCTACGAAGATGAACAACGCCAGAAAGAGTGACGCGTACCAGCGCACGAGGCGCTGGACGACATCTGGCAGCCTGCCGACGAATCGGCTGCCTGGTTGCAGGGCGCCGTGTTCCGGATGCAACCAGATGCAGGTACAGAGCAGTGCCCAGGGGACGAAGATGACCGGCCCTGCGAGTGCGGCAATCACGGCCACCCCACCGGTGCACATCCACGTCAGCAGAGCAAGCAGCGACACCGCCAGCAGCCACCATCGATGCGGGAACAAGCGGGTAGCGAGCCGCGTCGCGATCGTCGCAGACATGGTTGTCCGAACCTGGTGAAGCCGCGTAATTGCTACTGGGCTACCCCGCCAGCCATCCCGCCAGCTTCTCGGCAATCATCAGCGTCGGCGAATTCGTGTTCCCGCTTGTGATCGTCGGCATCACGCTGGCGTCCGCCACACGCAACCCGGCCACGCCTCGCACGCGCAACCGCGAGTCGACCACCGCGCCGGGATCGTCGTTGCAGCCCATCTTGCAGGTGCCCACCGGATGGAAGATGGTCGTCGCGATGTCGCCAGCCAGGCGCGCCAGTTCCTCGTCGGTCTGGAACTGCGGCCCCGGCTTGTATTCCTCCGGCTTGAAGGCAGCCAGCGCAGGCTGAGACACGATCTGCCGCGTCAGCTTCAGGCTGTCGGCGGCGACCTGGCGGTCCGCCTCGGTGGACAGGTAATTGGGCCGGATGGCGGGGGCGACGGTGGCGTCCGGCGATGTGACGTGCACCGTACCGCGGCTGGTCGGGTTGAGATTGCACACGCTGGCCGTGAAGGCGTTGAAGCTGTGCAGCGGTTCGCCGAAGGCGTCCAGCGACAGCGGCTGCACGTGGTACTCCAGGTCGGGCCAGATCTTGGTGGGGCTGCTGCGCGTGAAGGCGCCAAGCTGCGATGGCGCCATGCTCATCGGACCGCTGCGTCGCAGCGCGTACTCCAGGCCGATCATGGCCTTGCCGAGCATCGAGGCCGAGCGGGTGTTCAGCGTCCTGGCGCCATGGACCTTGTAGACCGCACGGATCTGCAGATGGTCCTGCAGATTCATGCCGACACCTTGCAGGTCCTGCTCAACGGTGATTCCCAGGCCCTGCAGCAGCCCACCCGGGCCCAGGCCCGATAGCTGCAGGATCTGCGGCGAGCCGATGGCGCCGGCCGCGAGGATGACCTCGCCGCCGACGTTCAGCCAGGGCTGCTCGACGCCGTGCGGCGTCAGCACCTCGACGCCGCAGCAGCGTATGCCCGCGTCGTCGCGCAGCAGGCGCAGCCTGCGCACCTGCGCACCCGTCCACAGTTCGAAGTTGGGCCGGCCCAGCGCGGTCGGCCGCAGGAAGGCCTTGGCCGTGTTCCAGCGCAGGCCCTTCTTCTGGTTGACCTCGAAATAGCCCACGCCCTCGTTGTTGCCGGCGTTGAAGTCGCTCGTGGCCGGGATCCCGGCCTGGGTTGCGGCCGCCGCGAACGCGTCGAGGATGGGCCAGCGCAGCCGTTGCTGCTCGACGCGCCATTCGCCTTTGTGGCCGTGCATGGCGGCGAAGCCCTCGGGCGCCGTCTTGGGGTTGTCGAGGCGCCAGTGGTTCTCATGGCGGCGGAAGGCACGCAGCACGCGCTCCCAGCGCCATGTGTCGTCGCCCGTGACGTCTGCCCAGTGCTCGTAGTCGCGGCTCTGGCCGCGCATGTAGATCATGCCGTTGATGCTGGAACTTCCGCCCAGCACCTTGCCGCGCGGGTAGCGCAGGCTGCGACCGTTCAGCCCGGTCTCGGCCTCGGTGTTGAAGCACCAGTCGGTGCGCGGGTTGCCGATGCAGTAGAGGTAGCCGACGGGGATGTGGATCCAGTGATAGTCGTCCTTGCCACCGGCCTCGATGAGCAGCACGCGCTTGCCGCGCATCGCGCTGAGGCGGTTCGCCAGCAGGCAGCCGGCGGTGCCGGCACCCACGATGATGTAGTCGAAACCTTGTTGGGACATGAGGAGCGCTAACGGGGCGTGCTGGGGAGGGATGCAGCCCCTAGCGTAAATCACGCCTCGTCCGCCGTGCCGCCCAGTCGATACCAGTCGAGCTTGCGCGTGAGCGTCATCACGGCCGCAAGGACGGCGAACAGCAGCACGGCGCCGATGACCAGGGCTGTCTGCTCGCGGCTCAGCAGCACGTAGAGGGCGCCGTACAGCAGCGCGATGCCGCCGCCGAAGGCCGCGCCGCGCCGCCAGCCGCCCAGCATGGCCGCTGCGTACTGCGTCAGCACCAGGGCCGCCGCGCCGGCCGCGATCAGGTAGGCCTTCACGAAGGGCAGGTGCTCCGACAGGCTGAGGAGCAGCAGGAAGAAGAGGCTGAGCGCCATGCCGACGAGCAGGTACTGCACCGGGTGCACGCGCCGGCCGGTGAGCAGCTCGGTCAGGCCGACGGTGATGAAGGTCAGTGCGATGAAGATGAGGCCGTACTTGATGGCGCGGTCGCTCATGACATAGGGATTCACGGGGTCGATGAGCTCGACGGCCAGCGCGTCGAGGTTCTTGCGGCCCGCAGCCACGTCGGCCGCGGCGCTGCTGGAAAGCTCGCTGACCTGCCAGCGCGCGAGGAAGCCGCTGACGCCCACCTGCCGCTCGGCGGGCAGGAATCGTCCGCCGAAGCTCGGATGGCGCCAGCTGGACTCCAGCCTCACCGAGGTGTTGCCCGCCGCCGGCACGACCGCCAGGCCGCCCGTGCCGACCAGGTCGATGCCGAGAGTCACGGCCAGCGGTTCACCCGGAAGCGGCGGCTGCAGCCGGGCGTGCAGGCCGCTGGGGTAGTCGGCGCTGGTCGTGCCGGGCCGGACGATCAGGGCCATGTTGTCGCGCTTGAGCTCGACGTTGCGCAGGCCGCGGGCGTCGCTGGCCGAGAACATCACGATCAAGTCGCCGCATTCGACCTGGCCGCCGGTGTTTTCGGGCGGGGGGGTCAGCGAAGGCAGGGTGTCCCAGCGCGCGGAGATGGCCAGCTTGCTGGCGTAGGTGTTGACCTTGAACAGGCCGCGGTAGCGTGGCTCGGGGCTGAGGCCGCCGCTGACCTGCAGCTGCGAGGGCGGCAGCCGCAGCGTGAAGCTGCGGCTCTGAACGCCATCTTTGTAGGCCGCCCAGGTCTCCTTGCAGTCGCGCATCAGCAGCGGGCCCAGCAGTGTCTGCGGGCCGGCCAGCGACTCCTCGACACCGCGCGCGGCCTCGCGCTGGTGGGCTTGGCGTTCTCGTGCGAGTCCGCCGATCTGGCCGAGCACGATGCACAGCAGCAGGGTGACGATGGCCAGGATGGCCAGCTTGGCAAAGGTGGGGTTGAGCTTCATGCCGCCAGCATCGCCAGCGGCGGTGAGGAGACGACGAAGTGTGTGAAGCGACGGTGAAGTCAGCGCGGCAGGATCAGCGTCACCTTCAGCCCCGGCTGTGCCACCTCGAACGCCAGCCGCCCGCCATGCAGCTCGGCCACGCGCCGGGTGATGGCCAGGCCCAGCCCGGAGCCCTTGACGAGGCTGCCCGGCCGCGCCGTGGAGAAGAAGCGCTTGCCCAGTTGGGCGAAGCCGGCCGCAGGCACGCCGGGGCCGTGATCGCGCAGGCTCAGGCGGGCGGTGGTGGGCGTCGTGCCGACGGCGAGTTCCAGTGTCGATCCGGCAGGTGCGAAGTCGATGGCGTTGACGAGCATGTTGCCGAAGGCCAGCTCCAGCAGAGCCGGGTCGGCATCCACCGCCACCTCATCGCGAACCGTCCAGACGACGCGAAGGCCCTTCTGCTCCAGCCGCGGGGCCTGGCGCTGCAGCTGGACCTCGGCCCAGTCGGCCAGCATGACCCTCTGGTGCTCGCCCAGGCCCACCTGCGCCTCCAGCTGCGACAGCGCCAGCACCCGCTCCACCAGCGTCTGCAGCCGCGCCGTCTGGTCCAGCACCTGGGCGGCGAAGCGCTGGCGGTCGGCGGTGGGGAGTTCGTCCTGCAGCAGCTCGCCGCTGGCGCGCAGCGCGGCCAGCGGGCTCTTGAGCTCGTGCGTCAGCGCGCGCACGTCGTGTTCCAGCTGCTCGCGGCCTTCGAGCCGACGACGCATGTCGTCCATCGCGTGCGCCAGATCACCCAGCTCGCCGGGCATGGCCGGCGGCGTGATGGCCTGGCCGGCCTGGGCTTGCTGGGCGTAGCGGCGCAGCCGCCGCACCGAGGCCACCAGCCACAGCGTCACGGCGACGCCGATGAAGAGGCTGGCCGCCAGCAGCGCGGCGCCTGCCCAGAACACGCGCCGTTCGGCACGGTCGATGAAGCGCTGCACGCTGGCCACCGGCTTGGCGACGCTGACGACGCCCAGGGTGTGGCCGTCCTTGAGCACCGGCGCGGCGACGACGAGCACGGTGCTGCGATCGTCGGCCAGATAGTCACGCGAGGAGCGCGCGCCGTAGTCGCCACGCAGCGTCAGCGCCACGTCGCGCCATTGCGAGTAGTCCTGCCCGACGGCCGAGGGCTGGCCGGAGTCCAGCACGACGCGGCCGGCTGCGTCCGTCACGTAGATGCGCAGGTCCAGGCTCTGCTTGCGCAGGCCCCAGATCATCACGTCCACGTCGCGCCGGGAGTAGCGCCGCAGCTGGGCGGCGAGCGGCCCGTCGTGCCTGGCGCCGCCGGCGGCCATCTCGTCCGCGGCCGCCTCGGCCAGCAGGTGGGCCGTGTCCACCATCAGGTCTTCCATGACCTCGCGCACGCTGGGTTTGACCTCGGCAAGGAAGACCTTGAGCAGGAGCACGGCGCTGAGGCCGGCAATGAGGAAGAAGCCGAAGAAGACCCTGAGCCCGAGTCTCATCGGTCAGGGCTCCAGCGAGTAGCCCAGGCCGCGGTGCGTCTTGATCGGGTCGCGCGCTGGCGCGGCCTCGCGAAGCTTCGCGCGCAGCGTCTTGATGTGGGTGTCCACGGTGCGGTCCGTGCTTTCGGCGTTGCTGCCCCAGACGGCGTCCAGCAGCGCGTCGCGGCTGTGGATGCGCTGCGGTGCGCGCAGCAAATGCGTCAGCAGCCCCAGCTCCAGCTTGGTGAGGTGCAGCGGCACACCGTCCAGGCTCACGCGCGCGCCATCAACCCTGAAGCCCGCCGGCGCCGCAGGAGTCACCTGGGCGCGACGCAGTAGCGCGCGTACGCGGGCCACCAGCTCACGCGGGCTGAAGGGCTTGGCGAGGTAATCGTCGGCGCCCAACTCCAGGCCGAGGACGCGATCCATCTCGTCGCTGCGCGCGCTGAGGACGATGACGGGCAGCCGGGAGAGCGGTCCGCCGCGCAACTCGCGGCACAGGTCCAGACCGTGCCCGTCGGGCAGCCCGATGTCGAGGATGAGCAGCTCCGGCGGCGGTGCCGCGCGCAGCAGCTCGCGAGCCTCCGACAGCCAGGCGCGGTGTTCGACCGCGAAGCCCTCGCGCCGCAACGCGAACACCACTGTGTCCGCGATGGCGGGATCGTCTTCCAGCAGCAGGATCAAGCGCGCCAGCCTTGGGTCAATGCGCGCACCAGCTGCGCCGCCGAGCCCGGTGCGCGGTTCAGCGGCAGGGCCTGGCCGGCCCACAGGCTGATGAAGTCCGGTCGGCCGGCTTTTGCCGCGGCCTGGCGCATGGCCCGGCTGGCGGCATTGGGTTGGGGGAAGTCGGGCAGGGGCACGCCGTCCAGCTCGCGCGTGACGCGGTTTTCGAGGCCGCGCGCAAGGCGGCCGGAGAAGGCGCGCGTCAGTGTCGAGTCGGCGTCCTGCGCCGCCAGCAGCGCCGCGCGGTAGGCGGGCGACAGCGGGCATTCGTCGACGAGCAAGAAGGCCGTGCCGACGGTGACGCCGCTGGCTCCGAGCGCCTGGGCGGCCGTGACGCCGCGTGCGTCCGCGATGCCGCCAGCGGCCAGCACTGGCACGTCCAGCGCGTCGACCAGCTGCGGCACCAGGGCCAGCGTGCCGATCAGCGCGCCTTCCGGCGTGCCGAGGAAGCCCCCGCGGTGGCCGCCGGCCTCATAGCCCTGGGCGACGACGGCATCGACGCCGCTGGCCTGCAGCAGCCGCCCTTCGGCGGCCTGCGTGGCCGTGCCAACCACGGTGAAGCCCTGCGCCTTCAGCGCCGCGACCCGCGTCGCACCGGGGTCGCCCATGACGAAGCTGATGACGGCCGGCCTGGCGGCGACGGTGGCTGCCAGTTGGGCCTCGAAATCCTCCTCGCAGCGCTCGGGCCGGGTCGGCGCCGGCAGGCCCAGCTCGGCATGCCAGGCGGCCAGGCGGGCGAGGTAGGCGCCCAGCGCCGAGTCGTCGCGCTGCCAGGGCTGCGGGCAGAACAGGTTGATGCCGAAGGGCCGGTCGGTGCGGGCGCGGATGTCGGCGGCGATCTCGGCGATGCGTGAAGGTGCCAGATAGGCCGCGCCCAGCTGCCCGAAGCCGCCGCCCGCGCTGACGGCGGCGACCAGGTCGGCGCTGGCGGCCTCGCCGGCCATGGGCGCCATCCAGATGGGGGGCAGGTCGAAGACGCGGGCCATGGCGGGCTCCTCAGCTGATGGAGCGTGCGGCCAGCACGGGGAAGAGCTTGATGAGGCCGTCGGAGAGCAGCTCCACGGCCAGCGCGGCGAGGATGAGGCCCATCAGCCGGGTCATGATGTTGATGCCTGTCTGGCCCAGCACCTTGGCGATCTTGCTGCTGGCCGAGAACGTGAGGAAGGTGACCAGGCCGACGACCAGGCCGTACCCGCACAGTACCGCCAGCTCCCACCAGTGGCGGGTCTTGTCGGCGTAGATCACCATCGTCGAGATGGTGGCCGGGCCGGTCAGCAGCGGGATGGCCAGCGGCACGACGGCGATGCTGGCGCCCGCGTCCGCCTTGCTGGAGCCCTCGGTCACGTCCTCCTTGCGCGCCTCGGCCGGCTTGGCGTTGAGCATCTGCAGCGAGCTGATCAGGAGCAGGCAGCCGCCGCCGACCTGGAAGCTGGCCAGGGAGATGTTGAAGAACTCGATGATCTTCAGCCCGAACAGGGCCGAGAGCGCGATGACGATGCCGGCCGTGCAGGCGCTGACGAGGATGGTGCGGCGCCGCTGCTGGCGCGTGAAGGCAGACGTGAAGTGGATGAAGAAGGGCACCACGCCGACCGGATTGACGATGGCCAGCAGCGCAACGAGAGGCTTGTAGATGTCCATGGCGGCGATTGTGGGTCAGGCGCCGTGGCTCAGCGCTCGCAGATAGTCCAGCCCCGCGGCGCCGCGCGAACCCCACCAGCTCAGCAGTTCGCCGTCCACCAGTTGCACGCGCGCCCGCGGGCACAGGGCCTGGGCCTCGGCCAGATGCTCGGCACCGAAGCGGTAGGGCTCTGAGCTCAGCAGCACGCGGCTGATGTCACCCAGCCAGGCTTCGTCACCGCGCAGCGCCGGGTAGCGGTCGGCGCCCTGCGCGCCGCCCCGCGCGTCAGGCCAGGTGAGCCAGCCGCCCTCGGCCAGCAGGGTCGAGATGTAGGTATCGCGGGCCACCGTCATCCAGGGTTGGCGCCAGATCAGGTAGAGCACGTTCTCCTGCGGCCGTGCCCGGTCGCGGCAGCGCGCCAGGGCGGCGCCGAACTCGGCGGCCAGGACTTGGGCCCGCTCATTGACGCCCGGCTCATCGGCGAAGGCCGTGCGCAGCTGCTCGAACAGCGCCAGGTTGTCCTGCGGCCGGCAGGGATGGGTCACGATGACGTGCGGTACGAAGCCGCGCAGCGCCTTGGCCGTCTCGCGGCGGTTCTCGTCGACGTTAACGACGACGTGCGTGGGCGCAAGTGCCCTGAGCTTGGCAAGATTCACGTCCTTGGTGCCGCCCACCTTGGGCACGCCCGCGACCGCTCCTGCCGGGTGGATGCAGAAACCCGTGCGGGCGACCAGGCAGGGCCCCAGTCCCAGGGCCACCAGCGTCTCGGTCGCGCTGGGCACCAGGCTGGCGATGCGGGGCCTCATTCCTCTTCCGTCAGCGCCAGGTAGACCGCGCAGCAGCCGCGCAGCCAGACCAGGGTCGGCAGCACCAGCGCGATGGCGAAGACGACGCCTCCGCCTATCAGTGCGGCCAGGCCCAGTGATCCGCCATGCAGCGGCATGCCGGTGGCACCAAAGCCGCGCGGTCCCAGGCCCATGACACCGGCCAGCAGCTGTGCGGCGGGCAGCTCCACGCCGGCACCCAGGATGGCCAGTCCAGCCACCAGCCGGCTCCCGCTGACGACGACGAAGCTGACGCCGGCCGTGGCCAGGGCCGTCAGCAGGTAGACGGTGGCCATCAGCAGGGCTGTCTCGGGCAGGCCGTGGCGCAGGCGCCCGCGCAGGAAGGCGAGCACGCCGCTGCTGCGCTGGCCGGCCCAGACCGCCGGCCCGGCCAGCGGCCCGACGAGGACGGCCAGCACGAAGGCGATACCGCCCAGCACCAGCACACCCAGTGGCAGCACGACGGCCAGCAGCGGCGCACCAATAAGGGGCGCGCGCGTCGCCCACAGCATGCCCGCCAGCGCGGCGGCGGCCAGCGCCGCCAGGGCCAGGCAGGCCAGCAGGGCCAGCAGCACGCGGTGGGCGCTGCGCAAGGCGTCCGAGAGCGCGTCCTGGGGGTCGCGCACCGGCAGGCCGCGGGCCTGGTCCATCAGCATCAGTCCCGTGGCATTGACCCCGAAAAAGGCGACAGCCAGGGCCAGGCCCATCCAAAGCGCGCTCAGCAGGCCTTGCTCGCGCACCAGGGCGGACTGGGCCATGGCCAGCAGCAGGCCGGCGAAGCAGAACCCGGCCAGCAGGGCGTAGAGGGCGCGCAAGTTGCGCAGCGCGTCGACGCTGGCGAGCACGCGGGAGAGGGCAGGGAGCAGGATTGGCGTCATGACTTCACGGTCGGGCGGCGATGGTATCGATGACGGCGCCGTGACGCCCGGGAATCTCCAGGGTTTGTGCTAGATCGTAAAAACAACACTTGCCAGAGTGCCGTCCCGCAATCTCGGCACCCCGCCACCATAATCAATTGCCTGTGTCTGGACGCCGCACCTTCGCTTGAATGGTTCACGATGGGTTGAAGCTCCACATGGTTTTTTGATTTTGAGAAGAGAAGGGCTTCCCCATGGGAAACAAGCTTTACGTGGGCAACCTTGCCTACAGCGTGCGTGACGAATCGCTGCAAGAAGCATTCGGTCAGTTCGGGACCGTGACCTCCGCAAAGGTCATGATGGATCGTGAAACCGGTCGCTCCAAGGGTTTCGGCTTCGTGGAAATGGGCTCGGACGCCGAGGCTCAGGCAGCCATCAACGGCATGAACGGCCAGGCCCTGGAAGGCCGCGCCATCGTCGTCAACGAAGCGCGTCCTCGTGAAGAGCGTCCGGGCGGCTTCGGCGGCGGTGGCCGTTCGGGCGGCGGCGGCTACGGTGGTGGCGGCTACGGCGGCGGTGGCCGTTCGGGCGGCGGCGGCTACGGTGGCGGCGGCGGCTACGGCGGCGGCGGCGGTGGCCGTTCGGGCGGCGGCGGCTACGGTGGCGGCGGTGGTGGCTACGGCGGCGGTGGCCGCTCGGGCGGCGGCGGCGGCTACGGCGGTGGTGGCGGCGGCTACGGCGGCGGTGGCCGTTCGGGCGGCTACTGATCTCACAGCCTCCTCGCCAAGTGATCTGAACAAAGCGCCTTCGGGCGCTTTGTTTTTTTCGGAAGCCACTCGGCCGTGGCGCGGGGCTCAGAAGCCCAGCGTGGCCTTGGCAAACACCTCGTCCGCACGCACTGTGCCCGGCTGCTCGCGGGCCCGGTTCAGGCCCACGCTGACGACGCGGGAGAGGCCCACGCGGTGCTGGAACATCAGCGACAGCACCCGCCCTGCGTCGTTCTGTGCGGCCAGGCCCGCGGCCGGGTCGTCACGGCGGCTGAAATGCGTCTGCTGGCGGATCAGCCGCAGCGAATCGCGCGGACCCAGATGCAGCACGACCAGGCTTTGCGCACTGCGGTCCGTGAAGGCGCGGCGGCCGTCCGGGCCGTCGACCCAGCCCAGGCCGAAGCGCTGTTCGTACTCCAGCCACCATCCGCCTGGTAACGGCGTTCGCAACTGGGCCTGCAGCTGGCCTTGCGCGCCCAGGCCGACGCGGTCGGCGTCGAAATCCAGCCGGCGGCCCCACTCGACCTCGGCGCTGATGTAGGTCAGCAGTTCGCCCGGATTGGACTCCAGGCCCAGCAGCAGCGTGCGTGTGGGGTGGAGCCGGCCGCCGCTCTTCGCCCGGTGGCTGTCCAGGCCGACATGTCCCCAGGCGCCGGTGTTGCGCGCCGCGGCGAACCAGAAGCCCGGCTGAACCAGGCGTTCCACCACCTGCCCGGCCGCGACGCCCAGCAGCGGATCGGCCAGCGTGCGGGTCTCCTGCAGCTTGAGCTGGACCTCGCTCTCATGCATGTCCACGCCTGCCAGCTCGCGCGGGCCCAGGCGCAGGTAGCCGAAGGCCGAGGCCCGGCGGATGCCGCTCTGGCTGACGAAGCCGTTGTCATTGGCGAAGCGCGGGCTGATCTCCTCGACGTTGACGTTGGCCACCCAGTCGCCGTCGCGGTGGCGCCAGCCCAGCCAGGCGCGGTGGCCGCGCTCGCGCGTCACACGCAGGGTGCGGCCCGCCTCATCCAGGCCCAGCGTCGTGCCGGACACCAGGACATGGCCGCGCATCTGGTCGCTGTCGCCGACCCGCCAGACGCCGTCGCTGCCCACGACCTGGGTCTCGAGGCCATGCCCGAAGTCGCGCAGCGACACGAGGCCCGCGAGGCCGAACTGCCCCTGACTGCCCAACTGCATGCGCCCGCGTGCGAAGCTGGCCTGCGAGCCGCCAGGCTGCACGCCGCTGCGCGTGGCGAAGGCGCCGGCGCGCAGCACCGGGCCGCCGCCGGCGTCGCGCAGATGCAGGGCAGTGGCTTCGGCGCCGGCGCCGCGCCAGGTGGCGCGCAGGCCCCAGTCGGGGTCGGTGACGGCGCGTGTGTAGAAGGCCGCGAGGCTGCGGTTCTCGCCGGACTCGTCGGCCTGGGTCGGGCCGACGACGTCGGCGCTCTCCAGGAAGAAGGGCCGCTTCTCGGGCACGCTGAGCGCGAAGCGCGTGTTGCCGGCCAGCTGCGGCGCGTCGAGCTCGACCTGCGAGAAGTCGGGATTCAGCGTCACGTCCAGCACCCAGTCTGCCCGCGGCCGCCACTTGAACTCCGCACCCAGTGACGCCTTGCGGGCACGCCGCACGCCATCCGCCTCGCTGGAGTCGCGCGTGCCGCGCAGCGTCAGTTCCGGCCGGAAGCCGATGAAGCTGCGCTCGCGCACCTGCAGGGCCAGGTCGCCCAGCCCGTCCAGCGGCTGCAGCTCGGCGATGAAGCTCAGCGCGTCCTTGGTCAGCGCGGGGGCGCTGACGTCGAGGGTGCGCTCCTCGCGCGGGATGTTGCGGGAGACCATGACGCGCCAGGGCAGGCCGTCCTCGTGCGCAAACCGCAGTGCCGCCAGCGGCCAGCGCAGCTCGATGCTGTAGCCGTCGGGCAGCAGCGCGGTCGCAGCGTCCACGTCGAAGTCGGGGGCCGAGTCCTCGCTGTCCTCCTCGGCGGAGAACAGGCCGTCCTCGACCGCACCGGCTGCGCTGACGCGCACGTACTGCGCGGTGCGGCGGTGCCCCACGGGGTCGATGAGGATGGAGATGAAGTCCTGGTCGGCCTTGACCTGGTCGCGCCGGGCCAGCGGTGCACGGATGCGGCCGGGCTCGGGGTCCCAGGCGCGGATGCCGAAGACGAGGGCGTCGTCGGTGACCAGCACCTGCACCGTCGTGCGCCAGCGCGCGGGCTGCTTGTCTGCGGGCAGGAACTGCGCGAAGCGCTCGTAGACCGGTGCTCGCCGCCAGGCGGCGTCGTCCAGGCGGCCGTCGATGACGGGCGTGGCCTCACCGGCGGTCAGGCGCAGTGCGGTGGGGTATTGCAGCTCGGGGGCGTTGCCCCAGGCCGGCAGGGCCAGGGCAAGCAGGCCCGGGCCGAAGAGACGGAAGGTCATGGAAGTCGTCCGAGAACGGCTGCGCGGTCGGGCGGCAGCCGCGGGAATCAGGTGGGGCGTGCGCGGGGCACGGCCGGCGGGCGGCGCTGCACTAGACGGCAGCGCGCGGGCTCAGCAGGGGTGAAGCACCTTGGCCATGATGTCCTCCTTGGCTGCGTCGGTGCAGCTCTCGGTTCGAAGGCGCGCAGTGTAGCCATGGCGCGCGCGCCTTGGCTACTCGCTTGCGCGCTTCTTGCGCGGCCGGCTGCCCAGCGCGCGGTCGTAGAGCCAGTTGGGCAGCAGGCGCAGGATCTTGGCCAGCACGCCCATCTGCCAGGGGATGACGCGGTAGCTGACCTGGGCGCGGATGCTGCGCACGGCCTGGTCGGCGAACTCGTCCACCCCCATCAGGAAGGGCATGGAGTAGCGGTTGCCGCGCGTCAGCGGCGTGTCGATATAGCCCGGCAGCAGGGTCACGACGCGCACGCCGAAAGGCCGGCACTCCCCGCGCAGGCTTTCGCAGTAGGCCACCACGCCCGCCTTGCTCGCGCAGTAGGCACCATGCCCGGGAAGGCCGCGGATGGCAGCGACGCTGGCCACACCTACCAGCGTGCCCGAGCGGCGCTCGTTCATCGCAGCCACGAAGGGGTGGAATGTGGCGGCCAGGCCGACGTTGTTGGTCGCGAAGGTGCGGCGCATCACCTCGAGGTCGTCGAAGTGGGCCGTGTCCATGCCGATGCTGATGCCTGCGTTGGCGATGACGACGTCGGGCAGGCCCTGGGCCGCGATGCACTCGCGGCCGATGCGGCCCATGGCTTCGAGGTCGGCGACGTCGGCGCCGTAGACCTGGAAGCGGGCGGCGTCGAGCTTCTGTTCTGCGGCCCAGCGCTGGACTTCGGCTGTGCGCCGGGCCACCAGCGCGAGACGGGCGCCGTCGCGGTAGTAGCGCAGCGCCAGGGCCTGGCCGATGCCGCTGGATGCGCCGGTGATGAAGACCAGCTCGCTCATCGACCGTCGCGCGACGCGATCTGCCCCTGGGCCCGGCCCGTGAAGCTGACCCGGCCTGTCAGGTGCCGGTACTCGAAGTTCTGTGCGTTCACTGTTGAGCTGCCCTGGCGGATGGTGACGGGCAGGTGCGAGCGCAGGATCTCGCTGTTAGCAAGCACCTGCAGGAACTCGCCGCGCACCTCCAGCTGGGCCGGCGCGTTCTCGCCCGCGCCTGACGGCAGGCGACGCAGGCGCACGTCGCCGAGCAGCTGCATGTCGCTGCCGTCGCCGTTGCTGACTGCGCGCTTGGCCTCGGCGATGGCCAGGCTGCCGTCCGGCGCGATGGCTCGCACGCGGGCCTGGTCGATCTCGATGGTGTCGGTGTCCGGGTAATGGCGCAGCTCCGCGCCGGCGATCTGCACATTCAGCCGGCCATCGGCACCGATGCGCTGGATCTCGAAGTTCTCCATGCGGTAGTCGGGGATGTGGCGCGGCGGGGCCAGCTCTCCCGGGGCGTCGATCAGCGGCGTGTTCTTCACCAGCCACCAGGTACCGCTGGCCAGCAGGGCCATCAGCAGCAGTGGCAGGTAGTTGGACAGCAGGCTCTGGACGCGCCACAGCCAGGGCCGGGGCTTGGCGGGCCGCGGCGTGGCAAGGGGGAGGGCCGCGGGCGTCATTTCGGGGCAGTGCCGTCCAGCGTGGCGTGGTGCGCGTTCAGCAGGCGCTCGTAGTGGCCACCGGCCATCAGCAGGACGTCGCAGTACTCGCGCGCCGCGCCGTGGCCGCCGGCCGCGCGGGTGACGTGGTGGGCGACGGCCAGCACCTCGGCGTGGGCGCCGGGTGGGGCACAGGCGAAGCCGGCGCGCGTCATCAGTGGCAGGTCGGGCCAGTCGTCGCCCATTACGGCGACTTCGCCCCAGCTCGCGCCCAGCCGGGCCAGCAGCGGCTCGGCGGCGGCCAGCTTGTCGCCGGCGCCATAGACGGCGTGGGCCAGGCCCAGGTCGGCGACGCGGCGGCGCACGGCGGGGCTGTCGCGGCCGGTGATGATCACCGGTGTGATGCCCGCCTGCTGCAGCGACTTCAGGCCATGGCCGTCCAGCGTGCTGAAGGCCTTGAACTCTTCGCCGCGCTCGCCGATGTAGATGCGGCCGTCCGTCAGCACGCCGTCGACGTCGAAGATGGCGAGCTTGATGGAAAGTCCCGTGCCCTGGGCCTTGACCAGCAGCTCGGGGGGGAAGCTCAGGGCCGCCATCAGATCACCTTGGCCCGCATCAGGTCGTTGATGCTGATCGCGCCGACGAGATGACGTTCCGGATCGACGACGAGGACCACGGTGATGCGCGCGGCTTCCATCAGGTCGGCGGCATCGACGGCCAGCGCCTCGGCGCCGACCGTGCGCGGCCTGGGGTGGGCGACCTCGGCGGCGGTGAGAGCCCGCAGGTCCCGCCCCTGCTCGACGAGGCGGCGCAGGTCGCCGTCCGTGAAGATGCCCTGCACGCGATCCTGCGCATCGACGACGACCGCCATGCCCAGGCCCTTGGCGCTCATCTCGCGCATCAGGTCGGTGAAGGCGGTGTCGGAGGCCACACGCGGCAGGGCCTCGCCGCTGCGCATCAGGTCGCGTACATGGGTCAGCAGCTTGCGGCCCAGCGCCCCTCCAGGGTGGGAGCGGGCGAAATCCTCGGCCTTGAAGCCACGCGCGTCCAGCAGGGCCACGGCCAGCGCGTCACCCAGCGCCATCTGGGCGGTGGTGCTGGCGGTGGGCGCGAGCTGCAGCGGGCAGGCCTCTTCGGCGACGGCGCTGTCCAGCACGACGTCGGCATGCGCGGCCAGGCTCGACTCGGCGCGCCCCGTCATCGCGATGACCGGCACGCCCAGGCGCTTGAGCACGGGCAGGATGGCGTTGAGCTCGTCGCTCTCGCCGGAGTTGGACAGGGCCAGCACGACATCGCCGCCGGTGACCATGCCCAGGTCGCCATGGGCCGCCTCGGCGGGGTGGACGAAGAGGGCCGGCGTTCCGGTGGAGGCCAGCGTGGCGGCGATCTTGCGGCCGACATGGCCGCTCTTGCCCATGCCCATGACGGCGACGCGGCCACGGCAGGCCAGCACGGCCTGTATGGCGTCGACGAAAGCGTCGCCCAGGCGCGGTGCCAGCTCGGCGAGGGCGCGGGCCTCGACCTCGAGCGCCTGGCGGCCGATACGGATGGCGCGCTCGGCGGCAAAGACGGGAGAACTCATGGGGCCAGTGTAGACAAAGGCCTGGGCGCCCCTGGCGGGACTACCCCGGCGTGACTTCCATCGCATCGGGGTGAATACGGGGGGGGCCGCCAGCCAGGTGCAAGGATTCGGGGCACCCGCCTCCGGACAATCTCGTCCATGCAGATCAGCCTGTCCTCCGTCCCAGCGCGCGCCGCCCGGCTGCCGGCCGGCGTGTGGGCCTTGCTGCTGGGCCTGGGAGTCTTGCTGGCCTGGGATGCCAGCGGCCTGGACCTCTGGGTCATGCGCCATGTCGGCGGCGCGGCGGGTTTCGCCTGGCGCGAGCATTGGTTCACGGCGCAGTTGCTGCACCAGGGAGGACGCCTGCTGTCCTGGCTGGCGGTTGGCTTCATCCTGCTCGCCAATCTGCGGCCCCGGCAGGTGCTGCCCGATCTGACCCGGCGCGAGCGCCTCGACTGGCTGCTGGTCACGCTGCTCTGTCTGGCCGCGGTGTCGCTGATCAAGCGCACCAGCCTGACGAGCTGCCCCTGGGACCTCGCCGAGTTCGGTGGCACGGCCCACTACATCTCGCACTGGGCGTTCGGCCTGCGCGACGGTGGCGGCGGGCATTGCTTCCCGTCCGGCCACGCCAGCGCGGCCTTCGCCTTTCTGAGCGGTGGCTGCGTGCTGGCCCGCGCCTACCCGCGCCTGGGGCGCGCGTGGCTGGCCGGCGTGGTCTGCCTGGGGGTGGTCTACGGCGTCGGCCAGATGCTGCGCGGCGCCCACTATCCCAGCCATACGATGTGGACCGCCTGGATCTGCTGGATGGTGACGCTCATTGCCCTGCGCGCGCCCGCCTGGCTCACCAGGCGGCGCGCCGTCGCCTGAGCCTTGCTCAAGGCCGCGCCCGCCGCGGCTGCAAAGGGTTTCCACAGAGACGGGTGATCGGCCGTCGGCCTAGACTGGCCCGACAAATCGCACCACGGAGGAGACACCGTGCAGCGGACCGACATCTCGGACCCGGCCTATTTCCACAAGGTCGTCGATTGCCAATGGGCCTGTCCGGCGCATACGCCGGTGCCCGAGTACATCCGGCTCATCGCCCAGGGCCGGCATGACGAGGCCTACTGGGTCAACTGGGTCAGCAACGTCTTCCCCGGCGTGCTGGGGCGGACCTGCGACCGCCCCTGCGAGCCGGCCTGCCGGCGCGGCCGCGTGGAGGAAAAACAGGCGGCCAAGCCCGAGCCCGTCGCGATCTGCCGCTTGAAACGCGTTGCGGCCGACAGCAAGACCGACGAGTTCCGCGCCATGGTCCCCAAGCCCGCGGCGCGCAACGGCAGGCGTGTGGCCTGCGTTGGCGCGGGGCCTGCGTCCCTGGCCGTGGCGCGCGACCTGGCACTGGAGGGCTACGCCGTCACCGTCTTCGATGGCGAGGCCAAGCCGGGTGGCTTCATCCGCACGCAGATCCCGCGCTTCAGGCTGCCGGAACGCGTCATCGACGAGGAGTGTGGCTACGTCCTGGGGCTCGGCGTGGAATGGCGCGCCGGGCAGCACGTGGCCTCGATGAAGGCCTTGCTGGCCGAGGGCTGGGACGCTGTGTTCGTCGGCTGCGGCGCGCCGCGCGGGCGTGACCTGCCGCTGCCGGGGCGGCAGGAGGCGGCGGAGCACATCCATATCGGCATCGACTGGCTGTCCAGCGTGAGCTTCGGCCACGTGAGCGCAGTGCAGCCGCGCGTCATCGTGCTGGGCGGCGGCAACACGGCCATGGACTGCTGCCGCTCGGCGCGGCGCCTGGGAGCCTCGTCGGTCACCGTGGCGGTGCGTAGCGGCTACGCACAGATGAAGGCCTCGCCCTGGGAGAAGGAGGATACCGAGCACGAGGGTATCCCCATCCTGGACTTTCACGTGCCGCTGGCCTTCGAGCACGTCGATGGCCGCTTGACGGGCATGCGATTCAGGAAGGCCAAACCGGGGAGTGATGCGGGCGAGGAAGTGGTTCTGCCTTGCGACGAGGTGCTGATCGCCGTGGGCCAGGAGAACGCCTTCCCGTGGATTGAGCGCGATGCGGGCGTCACCTTCAACGAGCACGGCCTGCCGGTGCTGGATGAAAAGAGCTTCCAGTCGACATTGCCGCACGTGTTCTTCGGTGGCGACGCGGCTTTCGGCCCCAGGAACATCATCACGGCAGTAGCCCACGGCCATGAGGCCGCTGTCAGCATCGACCGGCTGCTGCATGGGGAGCCGGTCGCGCAGCGCCCGCCTCCCCATGTCAATCTCGTGTCCCAGAAGATGGGCATCCACGAGTGGAGCTACGACAACGCCATCACGCTGGACCTGCGCAGCAAGGTGCCCTGGGCGGCGGCCGAAAAAGCCCTGGCCAGCATCAAGGTGGAGGTGGAGCTTGGCTTCGACGCCAAGACCGCCTTGAAGGAAGCCCAACGCTGCCTGAATTGCGACGTGCAGACCGTCTTTGCGCCCAAGCTGTGCATCGAGTGCGATGCCTGCGTGGACATCTGCCCGATGGATTGCATCACCTTCACGGAGGATGGTGACGACCTGCGTGAGCGGCTGAAGGCGCCGGCGCTGAACCTGCTGCAGGACATTTACGTCGAGGGCGGACCAGGCTCACTGAAGACAGGCCGCGTCATGGCCAAGGACGAAGACGTCTGCCTGCACTGCGGCCTGTGCGCCGAGCGCTGTCCGACCGGGGCCTGGGACATGCAGAAGTTCCTGCTCGTGACCACCAAGGCGGGTGCGGGCTGCCGCGACCATGCCACGCGCAAGGAGGTGGCCGCATGAGCAGGATAGAAGCCGTCAACGACTTCGTCGTCAAGTTCGCCAACGTGAACGGCTCGGGATCGGCATCGGCCAACGAGCTGTTCGCGCGCGCCATCCTGCGCATGGGCGTGCCGGTCAGCCCGCGCAACATCTTCCCGAGCAACATCCAGGGCCTGCCGACCTGGTACGAGGTGCGTGTGTGCGAAGCCGGCTGGCTGGGCCGGCGTGGCGGCGTGGACCTGATGGTGGCCATGAACCCGCAGACCTGGGTCCAGGACGTCGCCGAGATCCAGCCCGGCGGCTACCTGTTCTACGACTCCACCAAGCCCATGCCCGTCAGCGCCTTCCGCGCGGACATCCACGTCATCGGCATGCCGGCCACGGCCATCTGCAACGCCACCTACGACGTGCCGCGCGAGCGCACGCTGTTCAAGAACATCCTTGTGCTGGGGGCCCTGAGCGAGTTGATGGGCATTGACGCCGCCGTCATCGAGAAGCTGTTCGCCGAGCAGTACAAGGGCAAGGAACGGCTGCTGGACTCCAACGTGCGCGCGCTGCATGCCGGCCGCGAGTTCGCGCGCGACCATCTGTCGGTGCAGCCCTTCGGCCTGAAGGTGAAGAAGGCCGACGCGGTGGGCGACAAGATCTTCCTCGAAGGCAACGCCGCGACGGCACTGGGCTGTGTGTATGGCGGCGCTACCGTCTGCGCGTGGTACCCCATTACGCCGTCTTCGTCGGTGGCCGAGGCCTTCGAGAAGTACGCGGCCAAGTTCCGCGTCGACCCGGCCACGCGCGAGAAGCGCGTCGCCATCGTGCAGGCCGAAGACGAGATCGCATCCATCGGCATCATCACGGGCGCGGGCTGGAATGGCGCGCGGGCCTTCACGGCCACGTCGGGTCCCGGTGTGTCGCTGATGACGGAGTTCCTGGGCCTGGCCTACTTTGCCGAGATTCCCTTCGTCGTCATCGACGTGCAGCGCGGGGGGCCCAGCACCGGCATGCCCACGCGTACCCAGCAGGCCGACCTGCTCAGCAGCGCCTATGCCTCGCACGGCGACACCCAGCATGTGCTGCTGCTGCCAGAGGACCCTCGCGAGTGCTTCGAGTTCGCAGCTGCGGCGCTGGACCTGGCGGAGCGGTTGCAGACGCCCGTGTTCCTCATGAGCGACCTGGACATCGGCATGAACCAGCGCCTGTGCGAGCCGCTGCAATGGGACGACGAACGCCGCTACGACCGCGGCAAGGTCATGACGGCCGAACAGCTGGAGGCCGGCGCCGAGTTCGCCCGCTACAAGGACGTGGACGGCGACGGCATCCCCTGGCGCACGCTGCCCGGCACGCATGCCGCCAAGGGCGCCTACTTCACGCGCGGCACGACCCGCAACGAGCAGGCCGTCTACTCGGAGGCCGGGCCGGACTACATCCGCAATGTCGAGCGGCTGAAGCGCAAGTTCGCCACCGCGGCGCTGTTGGCGCCGCAGCCGCTCGTGCGCGCCGCGGCGCAGAAGACGCGGGTCGGCGTCATCTACTTCGGCTCCACGGCGCCGGCCATGGACGAGGCGCTGGCGGCCCTGGGCGAAGCCGGCATCCACATCGACGCCATGCGGTTGCGCGCCTACCCCTTCCCGCCCGCCGTGGCCTTGTTCCTGGCCACCCACGACACCGTCTTCGTCGTTGAACAGAACCGCGACGCGCAGATGCGCCGCCTGCTGGTCAACGAGCTGGAGGTGGCGCCCAGCCAGCTCACGCCGGTGCTGCATTTCGACGGCACGCCCATCACGGCCCGTTTCATCACCGACGCGATCACTCGGCATGTGCACGCGCTGGCCACCGCCCCGAGGAGCGCGGCATGACCTATCTCGCCAAGCCCAGGCTGCACCATCCCAGCCTGACCAAGAACCAGGTCGGCTACACGCGCCGCGACTACGAGGGCAAGGTCTCGACGCTGTGCGCCGGCTGCGGCCACGACTCCATCTCCGGCGCCATCGTGCAGGCCTGCTGGCAACTGGACATCGCCCCGCACCGCGTCGCCAAGCTCAGCGGCATCGGCTGCTCGAGCAAGACGCCGGACTACTTCCTCGGCGCCAGCCACGGCTTCAACACCGTGCACGGCCGCATGCCCAGCGTGCTGACCGGCGCCTACCTCGCCAACCGGGAGCTGCTCTATCTGGGCATCTCGGGCGACGGGGACTCGGCCTCCATCGGCCTCGGCCAGTTCGCGCATGCAATGCGCCGCGGCGTGCGCATGGTCTACATCGTCGAGAACAACGGCGTCTACGGGCTGACCAAGGGGCAGTTCAGCGCCACGGCCGACAAGGGCTCGGTCGCGAAGAAGGGTGCGACGAACAACGACACCGCCATCGACCTTGCCGCCCTGGCTCTGCAGCTGGGCGCCACCTTCGTCGCCCGCAGCTTCTCGGGCGACAAGGCCCAGCTCGTCCCCCTCATCGAGGCGGCCATCCGGCACGGCGGCGCGGCCTTCATCGACGTCATCAGCCCCTGCGTCGCCTTCAACAACCATGCCGGCTCCACGCGCAGCTACGACCATGTGCGCGAGCACAACGAGGCGCTGAACCGCATCGACTTCATCGACCTGGCCGCGGAACAGGTCGTCGAGCACCCGCTCGACGTCATCGACGTGCCGCAGGCCGACGGCACGGCGCTGCGCCTGCGCAAGGTCGCGGCCGACTACGACCCCACCGACCGCCTTGCCGCAATGAACGCGATGCAGCTGCGCGCCGCGGCCGGCGAGATCGCCACCGGGCTGCTCTACGTCGATCCGGCAGCCAGGGACTGGCATGCGGCACAGCGCACCGCGGCCGGCGCGCTGAACGCCTTTGGTGAAGAAGCACTCTGTCCCGGCGCGGCGGCACTGGCACGAATCAACGCCGGCCTGAGATGATCCGGGGCCATGCGCCCATCCCACCTCAGCCTCCTCGCCATCGCCCTTGTCCTGGCCGCCTGCGCCAGCTCCAGCCAGGACAAGGTCACCAACGCGGCCACGACGCCGCTCTCCGACCTCAATGTCGTCCGTGCCGACATCCCCGACGTGCTCAAGGCCGCCGCTGCTGCGCCCTATGCCGTGCCGGCCGACGTCAGCTGCGGCGCCCTCGCCGCGGGCATACGCGCGCTCGACGAGGTGCTCGGCCCTGACCTCGACGCGCCCTCTACCGCCGGCAATCCCTCCCTGCTGGAGCGTGGCGAGGATGCTGCGACCGGCGCGTTGCAGCGCACGGCCGAAGGCGTCATCCCGTTTCGTGGCTGGGTGCGCAAGCTGACCGGTGCGGAGCGCTACGCGCGCCAGGTCAGCGCCGCCATCACGGCCGGTGGCGTGAGGCGCGGCTTCCTGCGCGGGCTCGCGGCGGCGAAAGCCTGCACGGCTGCGCCGGCGAAGCCGGCCTAGCCTCGGCCGCCGCACCCGAGGCGGCGACCCGCGGAGGTGGTGGCCTAACTCGACCATCTCCCGTACGGCGAAGCGATCAGGCAGGATGCCCGTCCTGACACGGGCGGCTGCTACGCTCCGCATCCTCCCAGAAGAACAAAAGCGCCGATGCGCATCCTGACTGCCCTGCTCCTGCTGTTTTTCGGCCTGGCCCCGTCCGTGGCGATGGCCGAGCGAGACCCGATGGCCGAACCGCGCTTCGTCACGGCCGGCGGCACCACCGCCATCGTCGATGGCATCGTCGCGGCGCTGGCCCAGGACGACCGCGGCCTGATCTGGGTAGGCACCAGCGTCGGCCTAGTGCGCTACGACGGCTACCAGACCCGTGCCTTCCCGATGACGGACGGGGCCGGGTCCGGCAGTCGCGCCAACCGCTTCCTGCGCGTGCTGCTGGCCGATCGCGGCGGCGTACTCTGGGCCGGCAGCGCCAGCGAGGGCCTGGCTCGCTTTGACACGCTGAGCGAGCGCTGGACCTTTATGCACCACGATCCGGCGGTGCCCGGCTCGATCACGCCAGGCGCAGTGCAGCGTCTGGCGCGTGCCCACGATGGCCGCATCTGGGTGGGCCTGCTGGGTGGGCTGGACCGTCTGGACCCGGCCAGCGGCAGCTTCGAGCATTTCCGCGCCGGCGACGCCAGCGGCCTGCCCGACGACCGCATCGGTGCGTTGCTGGTGGACCGTGAGGGCGACCTCTGGGTGGGCACCGGCCATGGCCTGGCGAGGCTGCGCGCCGGCGCCCAGCGCTTCGAGCTTGTCGAGGGCGGCTGGGCCGTCAACGCGCTGGCCCAGGGCGTCGATGGCCGCATCTGGGTGGGCACGCGCGACGGCCGGCTGCTGCTGCTGGACCGCGAGGCACGCGTTGCGCCGCAGTCGCTGCAGGCGGGCGACGGTGCTCGGCCCTCGCCGGTGTTGAGCCTGCTGGGTCCTGCCGAGGGCAGCGGCGACGGCGAGGTCTGGGTCGGCCGCGTCACCGGCGTCGAGCTGCGTGCCGCCGATGGCCGGCTGCTGCAACTGCTCAAACGCAACCAGCGTCGGCCCTGGACGCTGGGCGGCACTGACTTCCATGCACTGCTGCGCGACCGCGCGGGCACGCTGTGGGTGGGTGGCTACGGCGGAGGCCTGCAGCGTTACGACCCGGAGAGCAAGGGCATGTGGGTGCGCCGCCAGGACGACGACCCGGCCAGCCCGCTGGCCGACACCGACGTGCGCAGCGTGCTGCAGCTGGGCAGCGGCGAGATCTGGCTGGGCACGCTCGAGCGGGGCATCGCCATCGTCGACCCGCAGCTGCGCCTTGTAGGCACGATTCGGCCGGATGCCCGGTTCAGCGGGCTGGTCGCCGCGCTGGCCCAGGCGACCGACGGCAGCGTGTGGGCCGGCACCGAGGGCGGCCAGCTGTACCGCTTCGACGCGCGTCGCCGCCTGGTCGAAGTGCGCTCCACCATCCAGGCGCGCGTGCGGCGGCTGCTGACCGACCGTGACGGCACGCTGTGGGTCGGCACCTCCGACGGCCTGTACCGCCTGGTGCCCGGCGTGGCTGAGTTGGAACGCGTGCCGCTGGCCGGTGGCAAGCACCTGGGCGGCAACGTCAACGCGCTGGGCCAGGCCGCTGACGGGCGGCTGTGGGTGGGTGCCGAGGCGGGCCTGTTCCAGCTCGCCGACGGCGAGCTGCGCCCGGCTGGGGGGCACCTGCCGCAGGAGGGCGTGCTGGGCCTGCTGATCGATGACCGCGGCGTGCTGTGGGCGGATCTCAGCACGGGTCTGTTCCGCCGCCTGCCGGGCGCGGACTTCGAGCGCGTGGGAGAGGGAGGGCGCAGCTTCGGCGCCAACCTGCTGGCGGATGCCAAGGGTCGCATCTGGACGCACCGCGGCATGTACGACCCGCACACGCGGGTGGTCACGGAGTTCGGTCGCATCGACGGCGTGGACATCGGCACCGGCTGGTTCCGCGCCTACGGCGAGCTGGCAGACGGTCGAATGCTGTTCGGCGGCAGCACCGGGCTGCTGGTGGTGGAGCCCGAGCGCTTTCACCGCTGGGCCTTCCAGCCGCCCGTGGTGGCAACCGGGCTGCGCATTGACGGCGGCAGCCAGCCGGCTGGCCAGTTGAGCGAGGGTTTGACGCTGACGGCCCGCCAGCGTGCCTTCTCAGTGGAGTTCGCCGCGCTGGACTACAGCGCGCCGGCCGAGAACCTCTACCGCTACCGGCTGCAGGGCTATGACGAGGACTGGATCTCGACCGGCGCTGAGCTGCGAGTCGCGAGCTACGCCAACCTGGCGCCCGGCCGCTACACGCTGGAGGTGCAGGGCAGCAATCGCCTGGGCGACTGGACCGACCAGTCGCTGCGCGTCGACGTCGAGGTGCAGCCGGCCTGGTGGCAGGCCTGGTGGACTCGCACGCTGGCCGTGCTGCTGGCCGTGCTTGGCATTTACGGCCTGGTTCAGTGGCGCACGCGCGAGCTGGAGCGCCGCCAGGTCGAGCTGGAGCGGCGCGTGCAGGAGCGAACGGCCGAGCTTGAGGCGCTGTCCGAGGCGCTGAAGGAGTCCAGCCTCAGCGACCCCCTGACCGGCCTGCACAACCGCCGCTACCTGACCCAGCACATCGATGCCGACGTGGCGGTGGCGCTGCGCCGCCATGCCGCGGGCGTGGTGCGGTCGGACAACGCCGACTTGGTGTTCATGCTGGTGGACGTGGACCATTTCAAGCACGTCAACGACCGCCACGGCCACTCGGCCGGCGACGCGGTGCTGGTGCAGATGCGCGAGCGGCTGCGCGAGGTCTGCCGCGACAGCGACCACATTGTTCGCTGGGGCGGCGAGGAGTTCCTCGTCGTGGCCCGCGACGGTTCGCGCGAACACGCGGCGGACCTGGCCGAGCGGCTGCGTCGCGCGGTGGCCGGGCGGCCTTTCGAGCTGCCCGACGGCCAGCAGCTCACGCGCACCTGCTCGATCGGCTTCGCCTGCTTCCCGCTGGCGCCGGCCCATCCGCAGGCGCTGGACTGGAGCGCCGTCATCGACGTGGCCGACGGCGCCCTCTACGAGGCCAAGCGCAGCGGCCGCGACCGCTGGGTTGGCGTTGTTGCCGCCGACCCGGAACTGGACGCCGACACGCTGCGCGGGCTGCTCGCCAGCCCACCGGCGCAGTGGCTCGCCAGCGGGCGGCTGCGGGTGCTCAGGGGCGAGGACTGATGCCGGGCAGCGCCGGCCCCCAGCCTAGCGGCGCCGGCAGCGCCGCCAGGATGCGCTGGCGCAGCGGCGCATAGGCCTCGTCCACCGGCTGGCCTGCGCGTGGGGCGAGCGGGTCCCGGTGGCTGCCGAAGGCCTCGTCCAGCTCCGCCCAGTCCTCGACGCTCAGGATCGCCGCAGCGCGCGGCAGCAGTTCGGTCTCCTCGCGCTTCATATGGCGCAGGTAGCGTGCCGTGTAGACCTTGAGCTGCTGCTCGAACTTCTCGCGCCGGACCTCTCCCATCTGCTCCCAGGCCAGCAGCGTGTGCTGCAGCTCGCGGATGGCGCGCTCGCCCTGGGCATGGTCGGCGTCCAGTTCGTCCAGTGTCTCGCGCAGGTCCGGCGCCAGCGCGCGCAGCTTGGGGAAGAGCAGCTCGCTTTCCTTTTTGTGATGCAAGCGTTCCGGAAATTCGTCGACGTAGAACAGCATGGCCCGCAACGCGCCGAAGTCGGGCGACGTGCCGGCGCGACGTTGCGCATCCAGCAGCAAGGGCAGGGTGCGCAGCATGGCCGCGAGCGCATCGTGCTCGGCGCGGATGATGCGCACGGCCAGGGGCATGGTCGAGGAAGGCATGGGGCCGAGCGTCGCGCTTTGCCGCGCGCATGACCTTGCTCTGGATCAAGGGCTGCCCAACCACCCCCGTAAAATCCCGGGTTTTGCCCAACCGCCCTCAGCAAGGAAAGCCCCGGCCATGACAGCAACGACCGCCTCCCCCACCCTCATGGCCAACGCGATCCGCGCCCTCGCGATGGACGCGGTGCAGGCGGCCAACTCGGGCCACCCGGGCGCCCCCATGGGCATGGCCGACATCGGCGTGGCGCTGTGGGCGCGTCACCTCAAGCACAACCCGGCCAACCCGCACTGGGCCGACCGCGACCGCTTCGTGCTGTCCAACGGTCACGGCTCCATGCTGATCTATGCGCTGCTGCACCTGACGGGTTATGACCTGCCCATCGAGGAGCTGCGCCACTTCCGCCAACTGCACAGCAAGACGCCGGGCCACCCCGAGGTGGGCATCACCGCCGGCGTCGAGACGACGACGGGCCCGCTGGGTCAGGGCGTGACCAACGCCGTGGGCCTGGCCCTGGCAGAGAAGCTGCTGGCGCGGGACTTCAACCGTGACAAGCACGTCATCGTTGACCACCACACCTACGTGTTCCTGGGCGATGGTTGCCTCATGGAAGGCATCAGCCATGAGGCCGCCTCGCTGGCTGCCGCGTGGAAGCTCAACAAGCTGATCGCCATCTACGACGACAACGGCATCTCCATCGACGGCCAGGTCGCGCCCTGGTTCGGCGACGACACGGCCAAGCGTTTCGAGGCCTACGGCTGGAACGTCATCGGCCCGGTGGATGGCCATGACGTTGATGCCGTGGACAAGGCCATCGCCAAGGCCAAGAAGAGCGCCGACAAGCCCACGCTCATCGTCGCCAAGACGGCCATCGGCAAGGGCTCGCCCAACCGCGCCAACACGGCCAAGGCCCACGGCGAGCCGCTGGGCGCCGAGGAGATCAAGCTCACCCGCGAAGCCCTGGGCTGGACCCACGAGCCCTTCGCCATCCCGGCCGACGTCTACGCTGCCTGGGATGCCAAGGCCGCCGGCGAGAAGGCCGAAGGCCTCTGGGACGAACGCTTCGACGCCTACGCCGAAGCCCACCCCGAGCTGGCCGCCGAGTTCCAGCGCCGCATGGCCGGCGTGCTGCCCGCGGACTTCGCCCAGGTCGCCGTGGACGCCGTCGTCAAGGCCCATGCCGAGGCGCAGACCGTCGCCAGCCGCAAGGCCAGTCAGCTCGCGCTGGAAGCGTTCACGCTGAAGCTGCCCGAAATGCTGGGCGGCAGCGCCGACCTGACCGGCTCCAACCTGACCAACACCAGCTCGACGCCCAACCTGCGCTTCGAGGCCAACGGCACGCCCAATAACGGCCGCCACATCAACTACGGCGTGCGCGAGTTCGGCATGGCCGCCATCATGAACGGCATCGCGCTGCATGGCGGCTTCATTCCCTACGGCGGCACCTTCCTGACCTTCAGCGACTACAGCCGCAACGCCATCCGCATGGCTGCGCTGATGAAGACCCGCGTCATCCACGTGATGACGCACGACTCCATCGGCCTGGGCGAGGACGGCCCGACGCACCAGTCGATCGAGCATGTCGCCAGCCTGCGCCTGATTCCGGGTCTGGACGTCTGGCGCCCGGCCGACACGACCGAGACCGTCGTCGCATGGACCATGGCCCTGGGCAACGCGCAACGCCCCAGCCTGCTGGCGCTGTCGCGCCAGAACCTGACGTACTCGCCCAAGACCAACGTCGACGAGGTCGCCAAGGGCGCCTACGTGCTGGCCGAGCCTGCCAAGGGCAAGCCCAAGGCCGTCCTCATCGCCACTGGCTCCGAGGTGCAGCTGGCCATGGCCGCCAAGGCATTGCTGGCCGAGGAAGGCATCAAGGTGCGCGTCGTCTCCATGCCCTCCACCAACGTCTTCGACCGCCAGGACAAGGACTACAAGAAGCACGTGCTGCCCAAGGGCCTGCCGCGCGTGGCCGTGGAGATGGGCGTCACCGACTTCTGGTGGAAGTACGGCGTGGATGCCGTCGTGGGCATCGACACCTTCGGTGAATCGGCCCCGGCAGGCGTGCTGTTCAAGCACTTCGGCTTCACGCCGGAGAACGTCGCGGCGACCGTGAAGGCGGTGCTGAAGAAGAAGTAAGCCGCCGGCCTGCCCGCGCAGGGGCCGAGGACCGGGCCCTGCGTCGCGTCAGGTCCTTCGCACGCGCGCAGTTGCGGCGTGCCGGATCTGCGCTACAACCTCCACCTGTCCGTAATGTTAGGAATGGAGGGCAGGATGCGGCATGCTTTCATCGCTGCGCTGTTGTGCGCGAGCGCGCTGGGCGCGTCGGCGCAGACGGAGAAGGTGATCCTCAGCAAGGCCCAGCGGCTGGAGTGCCTGGTCAAGCCTTCCAGTGCGCCGCGCTACCCGCGGCGCGACGAGCTGGACCTAGGCCAGGGGGCGATGCGCGTGCTGCTGAAGTTCAGCCGGCCCGACGGCGCGCCCGAGGTCCAGGTGCTCTTCAACAGCGCCCGCGAGGCCATGCAGGACCAGGTGCACGACTACGTCGGCGCCTACCGTCTGCCCTGCCTGGGGCCCGACGACGGCACGGTGACCGCAGTGCAGGACTTCCTCTTCGACGGCAGCGACCGCGATCCCGTCACGGTGCCCGAGCCGACGAGGGCGGACGCGTCGGCGCACTGCATGGTTCTGCCCCGCTTCGACATGCAGTATGGCGGTGGCCACAGCAAGTACCGCGTGGAGCATGTGCGCATCGAGGCCACTTTCGCTGGCGTCGGCGATCAGCCGCCCGAGGTCCAGGTGGTCTTCGCGCGAGCGTCCAACCGTTTCGAGCAGGCCGTGCGCGAACGGGTCGCGCAGTACCGCATGCCGTGCCGTACGGCCAAGGACAAGCCGTTCACGATGATGCAGCAGTTCACCTACTCTGGCAGTGGCCAGCGCTTCGGCCTCACGCGTGACCGCTTCCCGCTGATGGAGTTCCTCGGCCAGACCCGGGAACCCGGCAAGCTCAAGGCCCGCTTCGACCTGCGCACCATGGGCTGCCCGTTCAGCGTCGACTTCATGCTTGGCGGCGGGGCCGTGGCGCACGAGGCTAGCGTGAATGGCCCGATCGACCCGAACAAGGTGGCCTTCCTGCGCTGGCTCGAAGGCCTGCAGATCAGCTTCGCGTCCCGGGAGGTGGCGGACGACTTGTTCGGCACGCAGCTGCAGATCGACGTCCCCTGCGGCCTGCTCGATCTCCGGGGCGAAGCCAGCTGAAATCAGGACGAAACCTGCCCGGCGTCCGAATCGCCGAGAATCCCGCCCGCGCAGAATTTTTCATCCTCTGGAGACTCTTCCATGACCATCAAGATCGGCATCAACGGCTTCGGCCGCATCGGGCGTATGGTGTTCCGTGCCGCCGTCGCGAATTTCAAGGACATCGAGGTCGTCGCGATCAACGACCTGCTGGAGCCCGACTACCTGGCCTACATGCTCAAGTACGACAGCGTGCACGGCAGGTTCGACGGCGAAGTCTCGGTGGACGGCAACACGCTGGTCGTCAACGGCAAGAGGATCCGCCTGACCGCCGTGAAGGACCCGTCCGAGCTGAAGTGGGCCGAGGTCGGTGCCGACATCGTCATCGAGGCCACGGGCATCTTCCTGGACAAGGCCGGCGGCGAGAAGCACCTGGCCGCGGGCGCCAAGAAGGTCATCTTCTCGGCCCCGTCCAAGGACGACACGCCCATGTTCGTGTTTGGCGTGAACCATGCCAAGTACGCCGGCGAGGCCATCATCTCCAACGCCTCCTGCACGACCAACTGCCTGGCCCCGCTGGCCAAGGTGCTGAACGACAAGTGGGGCATCAAGCGCGGCCTGATGACGACCGTGCACGCTGCCACCGCCACGCAGAAGACCGTGGACGGCCCGAGCAACAAGGACTGGCGCGGCGGCCGCGGCATCCTGGAGAACATCATCCCCAGCAGCACCGGCGCCGCCAAGGCCGTCGGCAAGGTCATCCCCGAGCTGAACAAGAAGCTGACCGGCATGAGCTTCCGCGTGCCCACCAGCGACGTATCGGTGGTCGACCTGACCGTCGAGCTGCTCAAGGATGCCAGCTACGAAGAGATCTGCGCCGAGTTCAAGGCCCAGAGCCAGGGCGCGCTGAAGGGCGTGCTGGGCTACACCGAGGACAAGGTCGTCGCGACGGACTTCCGCGGTGACCCGCGCACCTCCATCTTCGACGCCGACGCCGGCATCGCGCTGGACGGCACCTTCATCAAGCTGGTGTCCTGGTACGACAACGAGTGGGGCTACTCGAACAAGTGCCTGGAGATGGTTCGCGTCGTCAACGGCTGAGCATCGCCGGCGACAGCGCCCTGACAGCCCCGCCCCGGCGGGGCTTTCTGCTTTCTTGCAGCGGGGTCATCCGCATGCGGGCGTCATGGCGCTCCCCTAAACTGGCCAGTCCTTTGGCCCCTGTGCGTTCGTCATGAAGTCTCTGCGCCCGCTGTTCGTCGCCACCGCCCTGCTGGCGTTGCCCTGGGCCGCTTCGGCACAGGTGGAGGAGGCCCGCGTCATCGTGCGCTTCAAGCCGCAGGCCGACAGCGTGCGCGCCAAGGCGCTCAGCGTGCGCGCCACGGCCACCGAGGCGCGCGACGTGGCGCAGACGCGCGCCGCCGCGCTGGGCCTGCGCACCGGGCAAAGCCTGGCCGCCGGCATCAGTCTGGACGAGCGCACCCACGTCGTTCTCGCCCGAGGCATGAGCAGCGCCCAGCTCGCGCAGAAGCTGGCCGCCGACGCCGAGGTGGAGCTCGTGGCTGTGGACCAGCTCCGCAAGCACACCAAGCTGCCCAACGACCCGTTGTTCGGTGGCGCCACCGTGAACGCCGAGTCCACCGTGGGCGGTGTCCAGGCCCGCACCATAGACCAGTGGTACCTGAAGGCGCCGGGCAGCGTGACCAATCCGGCGGCGGTATCCAGCATCAACGCGCCGGCGGCCTGGGACGTGACGACCGGCACCGGCAGCGTCATCGTCGCCGTGCTGGATACCGGCGTGCGCCGCGACCACCCGGACTTCGGCAACGCCGACGGCGCCAGCCAGTTCGTCAGCGGCTACGACATGATCGGCACGCAGTCGTCCTCTGCCGGCAGCGTCGCCACCGCGATCGCCAACCGCCCGGCCGGCGCCGACCTGACGCTGGCCCTGGACTACGGCGACTGGGTCAGCCAGGCCGACATCAATGCCGGTACGCTGGGCAGCAGCTGCACCAGTGCCGACATCAGCAACAGCTCCTGGCACGGGACCCGCGTGTCCGGCCTCATCGCCGCCGCCAGCAACAACGGCACCGGCATGGCCGGCGTGGGCTGGGGCCTGAAGATCATGCCGGTGCGCGTGCTGGGCAAGTGCGGCGGCTACGACAGCGACATCATTGCCGGCATGAAGTGGGCCATGGGCATCAACGTGCCCGGCGTGCCGACCAATGCCAACAAGGCCAAGGTGCTCAACCTCAGCCTGGGCGGGTCGGGCAGCTGCGGCACCACGGGCACCGGCGCCCTCTACCGTGACGCCATCACCCAGGTCAATGCCGCGGGCGGCGCCATCGTCATCGCGGCCGGCAACTCCGAGGGCCAGGCCGTGGGCCTGCCGGGCAACTGTCCGGGCGTCATCACGGTGGCTGCACTGCGGCACGTGGGCACCAAGGTAGGCTTCTCCAGCCTGGGCCCCGAGGTGACCGTATCCGCTCCGGGCGGCAACTGCATCAACACCGGCAGCAACCAGGCCTGCCTCTACCCCATGGTGAGCACCACCAACGCCGGCACGACGGTGCCGGTGATCGGTGACGCCTCCTACACGGGCAGCGGCGCCTCGGTGGGCACCAGCTTCTCGGCGCCCATCGTCAGCGGCATCGTGGGCCTGATGGCCTCGGTACGGCCGGGCCTGACCTCTGCCGAGGCGATACAGATCCTGAAGAGCACGGCGCGGGCCTTCCCGACCACCGGCGGCACGGCGGGCATACCGCAGTGCCAGGCGCCCGGAAGCACCGTGCAGGACGAGTGCTACTGCACCAGCAGCACCTGCGGCGCCGGCATGGTGGATGCGGCCGCTGCCGTGGCTGCGACGGTGGCGCTCAACGGTGTGGGCGTGGCCATCACGCAAAGCCCCGCCAGCGGCCTGACCGCGGGCCAGACGCTGACGCTGACCGCTGCTGCCAGCGGCCTGCCCAGCGGTCGCTCGGCGGCTTCCGTCGCGTGGACGCTGGTGAACGGCGGCGGCATCGTCACGGCCTTCGCCTCCGGCGCCAACACCGCCACGGCCACCATCACTCCCACGGCGGCGGGCAGCTTCACCGTGCGCGCGGACGTGACGGACAACGCGGGCGTCGTCTACAGCCAGACGGCGACCATCAGCGTCGCCGCGGCCACGACAACGACATCGCAGACCCCAACGACCAGCAGCAGCGGCGGCGGCGGCGCCGCAGGTGCGGCCTGGCTGGCCGGCCTTTTGCTGGCCGCGCTGGCGCTGCGGCGCTCAGCCGCCCGCCGAGGCTGCTGACGCGGCCGGCGCCGCGCTGCAGGCCTTGAAGCCGGCGGCCAGGGCCGCATCCTTGCTCGCCCTGAGCTTGGCAGCCAGCAGGCCATCGGCCTGGGCGATGACGAGGTTGTGGCGGTGCACCGGCGGCTTCAGCACCAGCACCCGCAGACCCTTCAGGCCGCGCTTGTCCAGGGCCGCGGCGGCGGCCGTCGCTTCGGCCTGGCCGGCATGCCGGCTCAGCACGAAGGCGGGCTGCTCGTCGGGCAGGCCCTCCAGCGGCTCGAAAGCCAGGCGCAACTGCTTGTAGGTGGCTTCCTTGCGGGCGCGGAACTCGGGGTCGGCGAGCTTGATGGTCGCGACGGCCCACACGCCCGGCAACTCGCTGCTGTGCACCTGGGCCTCGGCGCCGGCTGCCTTCAGCGCGGCCTGGGCGGCCGCGAGGGCCGCGTCGCCTTCGAGGGGACCCAGCTCCAGGCAGCTGCGCTGGGCCAGGGCTGCGGCGGCGCTGGCGGCCAGCGGCTGGATGCGTTCCGGGTGCTGCTGGGCCGCCAGGCGCTGGGGCTCGCGGCTGCCCTGGGCGGGCAGGCCGGTCACGGCGTCCAGCCAGCCGCGCGACCAGATGAAGAAGAGGGCGTTGGCCGCCAGCAGCACGATGACGAGCACGCGCATCACGGTTGGGTCTCCAGTCTCAAGCTCACTTCGCCACCGTTGACGGCAACGAGGCCGGCTTCGGTCTCCAGCAGCAGTTCGCCCTGAGGGCCGACGCCGCGTGCGATGCCGGGCTGCTCGCCCGCACGCACGCGCCGGTTCAGCATCAGGTCGCGCCGCGCGAACGCACCCTGCCATGGCGCGAAGCCCAGCGCCTCGAAGTCCGCCAGCAGTGCGTTCAGGGCGGGCGCGAGGCGGTCCAGCGTCGTCCCGGCCGTGGCCTGCGGGTCCAGCGTCTGCAGCGCCGAGTGGCCGGTCGTGAAGGCGCTGCGGTCTGCGTCAGCCGGCAGCGGCCTCAGGTTGAGGCCGATGCCGATGACGACGCCGCGGCGTTCATGGGGCAGCGGTACGGTCTCGATGAGGATGCCGCAGAGCTTGCCGCCGTCCAGGAAGACGTCGTTGGGCCACTTCAGCTGGATGCGCGCACCGCCCGGGTCGAGCACGTCGGCCACCGCGCAGCCGATGGCCAGCGACAGGCCGGAGAGGTCCAGCGCGGCGGGCATGGGCCTGGCGATGGAGAAGGTCAGCGCGGCCCCTTCGCCCAGGGCCTGGCTCTGCCAGGGCCGGCCGCGCCGGCCGCGGCCGGCGGTCTGGCGGTCGGCCGAGACCAGCAGCGGACCGCCGCCGTCGCGCAGATGGGCCAGCGCCTCGGTGTTGGTCGAGCCGCATTCGGCGAGGTGGCGGCGCTCCATCGGTTCAACGACGCTTGGGCGCCAGCATCGTGCCGCGGCAGCCCGGCGCGCCGCACCAGCAGGCGAACTGCTTCTTCACCTTGGCCGTATGGCGCTCCTCGAGCACCAGGCCGTAGTCGTAGAACAGCTCCTCGCCGGGCCGCAGATCGCGCAGGGCCTTGATGAAGACGCGGCCGTCCACCTCGTCGGCCTCGCAGTTGGGCTCACAGGCGTGATTGATCCAGCGCGCGTCGTTGCCGCCATACAGCGCGTCGATGACGAGGCCGCCGTCGATGTGGAAATAGAAGGTGTGGTTGGGCTGGCTGGGGTCGTGCGGATGCCGCTCGACGGCCTGTTCCCAGGTGATGCGCTCACCCGTGTACTCGATGACCTCGGCGCCAGCCGCGATGGGGGCCACCGCATAGACGCCGCGGCCGTGCACGCCGGATTCACGGACTTCGATCTTGCGGCGAGGGGTTTTGGCGGTCATCGGCGCTGTGGTACGGTGATTTCATGGGTGCGCGCGTGCGTAGGCGTGCGCGCGAGGCCCGGATTGTAGGCAGGGGATTTAGAGCCCCTGCGTTAGGGAAGACCGAGAGACACGACCTCATGAGCAAGACTCTGATCATTGCCGAGAAGCCCTCTGTTGCGCAGGACATCGTCCGCGCGCTGACCCCGGTGGCGGGCAAGTTCGACAAGCACGACGACTTCTTCGAGAACGAGCAATACGTCGTCAGCTCGGCCGTGGGCCATCTGGTGGAGATCGCAGCGCCCGAGGAGTTCGACGTCAAGCGCGGCAAGTGGAGCTTCGCCAACCTGCCCGTCATCCCGCCGCACTTCGACCTGAACCCCATCGACAAGAACAAGGGCCGGCTGAACGCGCTGTCCAAGCTGATCCGCCGCAAGGATGTGACGGCCCTGATCAATGCCTGCGACGCGGGCCGCGAGGGCGAGCTGATCTTCCGGCTCATCGAGCAGTACGCGCAGCCCGCCAAGGGCAAGCTCAACAAGCCCATCCAGCGCCTGTGGCTGCAGTCCATGACGCCCGCGGCCATCCGCGAGGGCTTCGAGAAGCTGCGCAGCGATGCGCAGATGCTGCCGCTGGCCGACGCTGCGCGCTGCCGCTCCGAGGCCGACTGGCTGGTGGGCATCAACGGCACGCGCGCCATGACGGCCTTCAACTCGCGCGACGGTGGCTTCTTCCTGACCACCGTCGGGCGGGTGCAGACGCCCACGCTGTCCATCGTCGTGGAGCGCGAGGAGAAGATCCGCAAGCACGTCGCCCGCGACTACTGGGAGCTGCGCGCCAACTTCGACGCCCAGGCTGGCCAGTACGAAGGCAAGTGGTTCGACCCGGCCTGGAAGAAGAACGACGATGTCGAGCGCCGTGCCGACCGGTTGTGGACCCAGGCCGAGGCGGACGAGATCGCCAAGGCGGTACTGGGCCAGCCCGCCACGGTGACGGAAGAGAGCAAGCCCAGCACCACCAGCTGCGGCGCGCTGTACGACCTGACCACGCTGCAGCGCGAGGCCAACTCGCGCTTCGGCTTCTCGGCCAAGACGACGCTGTCCATCGCACAGGCGCTGTACGAGAAGCACAAGGTGCTGACCTACCCGCGGACCGACTCGCGCTTCCTGCCCGAGGACTACCTGGCGGTGGCCAAGGACACCGCCAAGATGCTGGCGACCGAGGACCTGCCAGGGCCGCTGGCCGCGCTGTCCGGGCACGCCGCCAAGTCGCTGAAGGAAGGCTACATCAAGCCCACCAAGAAGGTGTTCGACAACGGCAAGGTGTCGGACCACTTCGCCATCATCCCGACGCTGCAGGCGCCCAAGGCGCTGACCGAGGTGGAGGCCAAGCTCTACGACATGGTCGTCAAGCGCTTCCTGGCGGTGTTCTTTCCGCCGGCCGAGTTCCTGGTCACGACGCGGATCTCCAAGGTGCTGGACAAGCATCATTTCCAGACCAACGGCAAGGTGCTGGTGAAGCCGGGCTGGCTGGCCGTCTACGGCAAGGATGTGGACGACGAGGACGCGAATCTGGTGCCGGTGCAGCAGGGCGAAGTCGTGCGCACCGAGAGCGTCGACGTGAAGGCGCTGCAGACCAAGCCGCCGGCGCGCTACACGGAAGCCACGCTGCTGTCTGCCATGGAAGGCGCGGGCAAGCTGGTGGAAGACGACGAGCTGCGCGAGGCCATGGCCGAGAAGGGCCTGGGCACGCCGGCCACGCGCGCCGCCACCATCGAAGGCCTGATCACTGAAAAGTACATGCTGCGCGAGGGCCGCGAGCTCATCCCGACAGCCAAGGCCTTCCAGCTGATGACGCTGCTGCGCGGCCTGGACGTGGAGGACCTGACCAAGCCCGAGCTGACCGGCGACTGGGAGTTCAAGCTCTCCGAGATGGAGAAGGGCCGCCTCAAGCGCGAGCAGTTCATGGCCGAGATCGCGGCCATGACCGAGAAGATGGTCGCCAAGGCCAAGGGCTATGACCGCGACACCATCCCCGGCGACTACGCGACGCTGAAGACGCCATGCCCCAAGTGCGCCGGCATCGTGAAGGAGAACTACCGCCGCTTCACCTGTACGGGCAAGAGCGGCACGGGCGACGACGCCTGCGGCTTCTCCATCGGCAAGATCCCGGGCGGCCGCAGCTTCGAGCTGCACGAGGTGGAGACCTTCCTGCGCGACAAGAAGATCGGTCCCCTGGAAGGCTTCCGCTCCAAGGCGGGCTGGCCCTTCACCGCCGAGCTGGCGCTGGTGTTTGATGACGAGATCGCCAACTGGAAGCTGGAGTTCGACTTCGGCGAGGACGCCAAGAAGGCCGAGAACGACGGCGAGCCGGTGGACTTCTCGGCCCAGGCCTCGCTGGGCGCCTGTCCCAAGTGCAAGGGCCATGTCTACGAACATGGCGCCAACTACGTCTGCGAGCACTCGGTCGGCGCCCACGTCACCTGCGACTTCAAGACCGGCAAGGTCATCCTGACCCAGCCCATCGAGCCGGCCCAGGTGCACAAGCTGCTTGCAGACGGCAAGACCGACCTGCTGGAGAACTTCGTCTCCAACAAGACCCGGCGCAAGTTCAAGGCCTTCCTGGCCTACGACAAGAAGGAAGGCAAGGTCGTCTTCGAGTTCGAGCCGCGCGCCGCCAAGGCGCCGCCGGCCAAGAAGGCAGCAGCGAAGAAGACGACCTCCAAGGCCTGACGGTGCGGCCTTATGCTCGCCGAATGGGCCTGAGCAGGCCAAACGGGGAGGGCAGGGGATGGCGTTGACGCCGATCAACATCGGGATACAGACACGCCTGACGGCCGGCATTGCGCTGGTCGCGAGCCTGCTGGTGCTGGCGGTCGGCTGGTACTGGACGACGCACGAGGAGGCCGAGCTGATGGCCGGGCTGAACCAGCGCGAGGCGCGCATGGCCGGCCTCATCGAGCGTGGCTTCGCCGGCCCGATCTGGAACCTCGACCACGTCGCCATCGAGAACCTGCTCGACGCCGTCATGGCCGATCCCGAGGTGCAGGCCATCGAGCTCAGGGGCCTGGGCCTGCGCGGTGGCCTGGCGCGGCGCGGCGCGGAGCTGCCGGTCGACGCACCGCTGCGGCGCGAGTTCGCCGTCACCTACCAACCCGCTGCCAATGGTGAAGGCACGCAGGTCGCTTCGGCTGTCCTCGTCTTCTCGCGCGAGCTCGTCGACGAGCAGATCCAGCGCACGCGGCTCTTCGTCGTCGAGCTGCTGGCGGTCGTCGTCGTCGGCATCGTCATCGCCAGCTCGCTGCTCGTGCACTGGCTGGTGCGTCGGCCGGTGCACAGGCTCGGTGCCCTGGCCCAGCGCGTTGCCAAGGGCGACCTCGGCGCGCAGGCCACTGTCGAGCGCACCGACGAGATCGGCGAGCTGACGATGCGCTTCAACGCGATGAGCCTGAAGCTGCGCAGCGCTGCCGACCAGGTGCAGCTCAGCTCCGAGGGCCTGCGCGCCAGCGAAGCCCGCTACCGCAGCCTGTTCGAGAACGCCACCGAAGGCATCTTCCAGGCCGATGCCCAGAGCCGCGTGCTCGGCATGAACCGAGCCCTGACGCAGATGCTGGGGCTGGGCCAGCAAAGCCCTGTCGGCCAGCGGTTGCGCGAGCTGACCGGGATCGCGCACGACGAGATGCAGCGCGTGGCCGCCGTCATGAACGAGCAGGGCAAGATCCAGCAGGCCCAGCTGCAGCTGCGCGGTGCCGATGGCCGGCCGCTATGGGTGGAGCTGAGCGCGCACTGGGTCGAGGCCGAGGGGGCCGGGGGCCAGCGGCGTATCGAGGGCATGGTCAGCGACATCTCGCAGCGCCGCCAGGCCGAGGCCGAACTGGCCCGCCACCGCGAGCATCTGGAGGAACTCGTCAACGAGCGCACTGCCGAGCTCAGCGAGGCCAAGCTGCGTGCCGAGGCCGCCAACCAGGCCAAGGGCCGCTTCCTGGCGACCATGAGCCACGAGTTCCGCACGCCGCTGAACGCCATCCTCGGCTTCACGCAGCTGATGCAGATGGACGCCGCCATCCCGCCCGGCCAGCAGGCCAAGCTGCAGCTGATGCGCGACTCGGGCCTGCACCTGCTGGAGCTCATCAACGACGTGCTGGACATGGCCAGCATCGAGGCCGGCAAGGTCAGCCTCAAGCCCACCGCCGTCGACCTGCGCGCGCTGCTGGACATGGCCAGCGACAGCGTGCGCCTGCGTGCCGAGCAGAAGCACCTCGCCTTCGGCCTGGACGTCGATCCCGCCCTGCCTCATCTCGTCATGGTGGACGGCCAGCGCCTGCGTCAGGTGCTGCTCAACCTGCTGTCCAACGCCGTCAAGTTCACCGACAGCGGCCGCGTCCAGCTTTCGACCCGCGTCATCGAGCAGGAGCGGACGCACGTGCGACTGCTGTTCTCGGTGGTGGACAGCGGCATCGGCATGACGCCGGCCCAGCAGGCACGGCTCTTCCAGGCCTTCGAGCAGGTCTCCGACGCGTCGCGTCACCTGGGCGGCACCGGCCTGGGCCTGTCCATCAGCCAGCAGCTCGTGCGCCTGATGGGCAGCCAGATCCTCGTGCAGAGTGCGGCCGGGCAGGGCAGCAGCTTCGAGTTCGAGCTGAGGCTGCCGCTGGCCTGAACCTATGACCTGGGCGATCGCCTTCAAGCTGCTGGCCATTCTGGTGGCCGTGGCCATAGGCTGGATCGTCGGCCGCATGCGCTGGCTGGGCGGCGGGAAGGCGGGCAGCCAGCCGGGGGAAGAGGGCGACCCGGCGCGCGTGCTCGCCAATGCGGCCTTCTACATCTTCGTGCCGGCGCTGCTGTTCCGTACCACGGCGCGGCTGGACACGTCGACGCTGCCCTGGGCCTTCCTGTTCGCCTTCTTCGTGCCGGTGCTGGCCGTCGTCACGCTGATCTACCTGTTCGAGCGCTGGCGCCGCAAGCCCGGGGAGGCCGTGACGGCGCCCAGCGTCAAGGCCATCACGGCCGGCTTCGGCAATACGCTGCAGGTGGGCGTGCCGGTGGCGGCCGGCGTGTTCGGCGAGCAGGGGCTGGCCATCCACATCGCCGTCGTCAGCCTGCACTCGCTGACCATCCTCACCCTGCTGACCAGCCTCGTCGAACTCGACGTGGCCCGCGAGCGCGGCTCGCGCAGCTTCCGCGCGACGCTGCTGCAGACAGTGCGCAACACCATCATCCACCCGGTCGTGCTGCCGGTGCTTGCCGGCCTGAGCTGGAACGCGACCGGCTGGGCCCTGCCCGCGGTGCTGGACGAGGTGCTGCAGAACCTCGGCACCGCCGTCGTGCCGCTGTGCCTGACGCTGATCGGCATGTCCCTGGCCTACTACGGCTGGCCCAAGTCCTGGCGCGGCCTGTCCGGCCTGGTGTCGGCCAAGCTGCTGCTGATCCCGGCCGTCGTCTTCGGCATCGCGCACTGGGGTCTGGGGCTGCAGGGCCTGCCGCTGGCCGTCATCGTCATGCTGGCTGCGCTGCCGACCGGCTCCAACGCGCTGATCTTCGCCCAGCGCTACCGCACGCTGGAGGCCGAGGTCACGGCTGCCACCGTGCTGTCCACGGTGCTCTACGTCGCCACGGCACCGCTGTGGCTGGCGCTGCTGGCCTGGGTTTCTCCATGGTGACTCCCGGCACTTCTGCGCCCTACCGGGCCCGCTGCCCAATGCCCTTCTGTCTTCTCGAGGACCGACACGAATGAATGCTCCCGTCCCCCGCCGCCCCGTCCCTTGCCGTCTCGTCGCGCTGCTGGCCCTGGCCGGTGCACTCTCGGCAGCGCTGCCTGCGGGCGCCGCACCGGCCGCACCGGCTGCGCTGACAGGGGCCGTCAGCACCGAGGCCGGCCAGCTCGCCGTGCGCCAGGAGAAGTTCACGCTGGCCAACGGCTTCGAGGTCATCCTCGTCGAGGACCACCGCCTGCCACTCGTCGCCTTCAACCTCTGGGTGCATGCCGGCCCGCGCAACGAAGCCAAGGGCCAGACCGGCTTCGCGCACCTGTTCGAGCACCTGATGTTCGCCGGCAGCCGCCATGTGCCGCGGGGTGAGTTCGACAAGTTCGTCGACGCCGCCGGCGGCACCGACAGCAACGGCTCCACGAACTTCGACCGCACCAACTACTTCTTCACGCTGCCGTCCAACCAACTCGCGCTGGGCCTGTGGCTGAAGGCCGACATGCTGGGCTGGATGATCGACGAGGTCGACTCCGTCGCGCTGGCCAACCAGCAGGACGTGGTGCGCAACGAGCGCCGCCAGAGCTTCGAGAACCGGCCCTACGGCGTCGTCGAGGAGGCGCTGTACCAGGCGCTGTACCCCGAGGGCCACCCCTACCGGGCCGCCGTGATCGGCTCGCATGCCGACATCCAGAGCATCCAGCTCAAGGACGTGAAGGACTTCGCCCGCACTTACTACCGGCCCAACAATGCCACGCTGGTGCTGGCCGGCGACTTCGATCCCAGGCAGGCCCGCGAGCTGGTGCAGAAGTACTTCGGCACGCTCAAGCCCGGCCCCAAGCCGCCCGAGGTCCACGTCGCGATGCCCGAGATCACGAAGGAGCGGCGTCTCGTCGTCACCGACCGCATCGAGCTGAGCCGCCTCAACCTGGCCTGGCACACGCCGGCCATGTTCGCCGCGGGCGATGCCGAGCTGGACGTTGCCGCCCACGTGCTGGGCGGGGACAAGGCGAGCCGCCTGTACGGCCTGCTGGTGCGCGACAAGCAGCTCGCGCAGAGCGTGCAGGTGTCGCAGGACTCGCAGTCGCTGAGCTCGGTCTTCGGCATCGAGATCGTCGCCCGCCCGGGCGCCTCGCTGGACGAGATCGAGCGGCTCGCCGATGCCGAGATCGCCCGGCTCGCGACGACACCGCCCAGCGCCGCCGAACTCGCCCAGGCCCGCGCCACCATAGAGACCCAGCTGCTGCAGCGCATGGAGAAGGTCACGACGCTGGCCGACCTCGTCAACCACTACAACCAGATGGCCGGCGATCCCGGCTTCGTCGGGCAGGACCTGGCGCGCTACCGCACGATGGCGCCTGCCGCCGTCAGCGCCACGGTGGCGCGCTGGCTGCAAAAGGACCGCCGCGTCGCGGTGCAGGCCCTGCCCGGCGAGCAGGTGCTGCCGCCCGAGGTGCCCACGCCGCCCATGCCGACAAAGGCCGCCAGGAACGAGCGCGAGTCGCTGAACGCCGCCGAGCCCTGGCGCAACAAGCCGCCGGCCGCCGCGAAGTCCAAACCGCTGGTGCTGCCCGCCGCGCAGAGCTTCACGCTGGCCAACGGCCTGACCGTCATCCACTCGCCCAAGCCGGGGCTGCCGCTGGTCAGTGCCAGCCTGGTGCTGCGTGCCGGCCAGGGTGCAAACCCGGCGGAGCGGCCTGGCCTTGCCGGCTTCACGGCGGCCATGCTGCCCGAGGGCACGGCGACACGCAGCGCCCAGCAGATCGCCGAGAGCCTCGCGGCGCTGGGGGCCACGCTGACGGCCCAGGCCGGCAGCGAAGAGGCGCGCGTCGAGTTCTCGGGGCTGAAGGCCAGTGCCAGCGAGGGCCTGGCGCTGCTGGCCGACGTGGTGCTGAACCCCGCCTTCGCGGCGCCCGAGATCGAGCGCCAGCAGGCCCAGCGCCTCGCCGCGCTCGCCCAGGCGCGCGAGCAGCCCGCGCTGCTGGCCAATGTCGTTGGCAACCGCGCCGTCTACGGCGTTGGCCACCCGCTGGCGGCCAACGCGCTGGGCACCGAGGCGAGCATCAGGGCCGTCGACGCGGCCGCGCTGCGCAGCTTCTGGCAGGGCCACTACCGCCCCGAGCGCGCGGCCCTGGTCGTCGCCGGCGACCTGAGCGAGACCGAGCTGCGTGCCCTTGTCGAGCCGCTGTTCGGCGCCTGGAAGCCCAGCGGCGAGGCCGCGCCCGCCACGCCCCTGCCTGCCGCCAGGCCCGTGGCCGCGCGCACCCTGGTCGTCGACAAGCCCGGTGCGCCGCAGACGGCGCTGGCCGTCGTCGCGCCCGGGCCGTTCGCGGCCGCGCCGGACTGGGCGGCCGTGGAGGTCATGAACGCGGCCCTCGGCGGCCTGTTCACCTCCCGCATCAACAGCCAGTTGCGCGAGGTCAAGGGCTACACCTACGGCATCTTCTCGGGCTACGCCATGGGCCGAGAGCGCGGCCAGTTCGGCATCCGCGGCAGTGTGCGCACCGACGTGACCGGCGCCGCCCTGGCAGACATGTGGAAGGAGATCGCCGGCATGCGCGCCAAGCCCATGGGAGCGGCCGAGCTGACGCGGGTGCGCAATGCCCGGCTGCTGTCGCTGCCAGGCTCCTTCGACACCAACCAGGCCGTCGTCGGCGCCTATGCCGCCAACTGGGCCGTGGGCCGCCCGCTGGGTGCCATCGCCGCAGAGCCGGGGCAGCTGGCCGCAGTCACCGCGGCCGCGGCGCTGAAGGCGGCGCGCGACCACCTCGACCCGGCCCAGCTCATCGTCGTCGCCGTCGGCGACAAGGCCAAGATCGTGCCGCAGCTCCAGGCCATCGGCCGCAAGGCCGAGCTGCTCAACGCGGACGGACAGGCCGAGGGGCAGGCCGGGGGACAGCCCCGCCCCTGACATGGCCCGATTGCGCCCCGGCACGGCCGGTGCGAGCATGCCTGCTCGGCCCCCGCCGGGCCTGGAGGACGCATGCATGCTCGCCATCGACTCGCCTCTCGCCTGCTGCAGGCCCTGGCCGCCGCCGGCCTGGGTCTCGGACTCACGGCCCTGGCCGGCAGCACTGACCAGGCCGCTGCCTTCGATCCGCTGCTGAGCGGCCCGGGCGGTGTCTGCGCGCCCCCGGTTGCGGGCCGGCCGGCGCTCCTGCAGGCCCTCGTCGCCGCCACGGCCGCCGCCCCGCGCAAGACCGAGACGGCACCCTTCCAGCCCGCACCCATGAAGGCCGCGCCGGGCGAGGTGCCGGTCTACAAGGACTTGGGGTCCATGAGCTTCAAGCTCGAGCATGTCTCGCCCCGGGTGCAGGCCTATTTCGACCAGGGGCTGCGCCTGGCCTTTGCCTTCAACCATGCCGAGGCCCAGCGCGCCTTCCAGGCCGCGCAGAAGCTGGACCCCGGCTGTGGGCTGTGCTTCTGGGGCGAGAGCCTCATCCTGGGCCCCAACATCAACGTGCCCATGCTGCCAGAGGCCAACGCGCCGGCCTGGGGGCAGTTGCAGCGCGCCGTGCTGCTCAAGGACAAGCTGCCCGCGCGTGAGCGCGCCCTCGTCGAGGCCTTGCAGGCCCGCTATGCCGCCGAGCCGCCGGCCGACCGCGCGCCGCTGGACGCCGCCTATGCCGACGCGATGAAGCGCGTCGCGGCCCAGTATCCCGGCGAGGACCTGATGCAGGTGCTTGCCGCCGAGGCTGCGATGGATACCCAGCCCTGGGACTACTGGGAGGCTGCCGGCGCCCGCCCCAAGGGCCGCACGGCCGACATCGTGGCGATGCTGGAGACCGTGCTCAAGCGCAACCCGAGCCATGCCGGCGCCATCCATCTCTACATCCATGCCGTGGAGGCGTCGACGACACCCGACCGTGCCCTGGCGCCCGCGCGCCGCCTGGCGGCGCAGATGCCCGGCGCCGGCCACATCGTCCACATGCCCTCGCACATCTACTACCGCGTGGGCCTGTACCGCGAGGCGCTGGAGGCCAACCGAGCGGCCATTGCCGTCGACGAGGCCTATTTCAAGAAGTCGCCTTCCGACCCGCTGTACCGCTCGGCCTACTACCCCCACAACATCCACTTCCTGATGGTGTCGGCCCAGATGGGAGGGGCCGCTCGCACGGCCATCGAAGCCGCGGCCAAGCTGGACGAATCCATGGCCAACGACGTCGTCAAGGCCTATCCCATCATGCAGCCGGTCAAGGCCGCGCCCTACACGACGCATGCGCAGTTCAGCCCCCCCGACGTCATCCTGAAGCTTGCGGCGCCGGCGCAGGAGCTGGTACTGGTTCGCGTCATGTACCACTACGCACGCGCCGTGGCCCAGGCCGCCCGCCACGACGTGGCTGCGGCCCAGCAGGAGATCGCGGCCATCACGGCCCTGGAGAACGATGCCGACTTCGCACCATTCGACGCCTGGGGTATCCCGGCCAAGGCCATCGCGCAGACGGCCCGCCTGGTCGCCAGCGCCCGCGTCGCCGATGCCCAGGGCGACCTGGCCGGCGCCGCCGCGGCGCTGGAGCAGGCCGTCGCCATCGAGGACGGCCTGGCCTATACCGAGCCACCCTACTGGTACTACCCGGTGCGTCAGTCCCTGGGGGCGGTGCGCCTGCGCCAGGGGCGGCTGGACGAGGCCGAGAAGGCGCTGCGCGAATCGCTGGCCCGCGTGCGCAACAACGGCTGGGCGCTGGCGGCGCTGGCCGAGGTCTACCGCAAGCGCGGCGACACCTCGGCCGAGCGCAGCACTCGCCAGGCGTTGAGCAAGGCTTGGTTCGGCACGGAGGGCGGACCAGACCTCACCAAGCTCTAGGTCAAGGGGGCTCGACGAAAATGGCGGCCATGAGCCTGACCGCCTATATGGACGACCTCGGCCGCGCCGCCCGCGCCGCCGCCACGCAGATGGCCGCCGCCTCCACGGCCGCCAAGAACACCGCGCTGCTGGCCCTGGCCCGCCGCCTGCGCGAGGCCGGCCCGGCACTCGCCGCAGCCAATGCGCGCGACCTGGCCGGAGCTGGCGAGCTCAGCGGCCCGCTGCGTGACCGCCTCAAGCTCGATGCCAAGACGCTGGCCACCGTGGCCGAAGGCTGCGAGCAGATCGCCGCCATGCCCGACCCCATCGGAGAGATCACCGGCGTGAAGCGCCGCCCCACCGGCATCAGCGTCGGGCAGATGCGCGTGCCGCTGGGGGTGTTCGGCATGATCTACGAAAGCCGCCCCAACGTGACCATCGAGGCCGCGTCGCTGGCCATCAAGAGCGGCAACGCCTGCATCCTGCGCGGCGGCTCCGAGGCCATCCATTCCAATCTGGCGCTGGCCGAGCTGGTCGCCGCGTCGCTGGAGGAGGCGGGCCTGCCGCGCGCGGCCGTGCAGCTGGTCAACACGACGGACCGTGCCGCCGTGGGCCTGCTGATCGCAGCGCCGCAATGGGTGGACGTCATCATCCCGCGCGGCGGCAAGGGGCTCATCGAGCGCATCAGTGCCGAGGCCCGGGTGCCCGTCATCAAGCACCTGGACGGCAACTGCCACAGCTATGTCGACGAGTTCGTCGACCTGGAGCAGGCCGTCAAGGTGGTCGACAACGCCAAGACGCAGAAGTACAGCCCCTGCAACGCGACCGAGTCGCTGCTGGTGCATGCGGCACAGGCCCGCGCCTTCCTGCCGCGCATCGCCGAGGTGTTCACGGCCAAGGGCGTGGAGATGCGCGGCTGCGGCCGCACGCGTGCGCTGGTTCCGCAGGCGGTGCCGGCGACGGAAGAGGACTGGGCCACCGAGTACCTCGCGCCCGTCATCAGCATCAAGGTGGTGGACTCGCTGGACGAGGCGATCAGTCACATCAACCGCCACGGCTCGCACCACACCGACGCGATCCTGACGACCCATCACCCGAGCGCGATGCGCTTCCTGCGCGAGGTCGACTCGGCCAGCGTGATGGTCAACGCCAGCACGCGCTTCGCCGACGGCTTCGAGTACGGGCTGGGCGCCGAGATCGGCATCTCCACGGACAAGTTCCACGCCCGTGGGCCGGTGGGGCTGGAGGGGCTGACGTCAATGAAGTGGGTGGTGCTGGGGCAGGGCGAAGTCAGGAGCTGACCGGCATGACGCCCGGCACGGCGCCGGCGCTGCCGAATGGGTGATGATGGTTGCGGCGTCCGCACCTCGACCCTCGTCCCGACCATGAAGCACTCCCGCCCCGCTCCCATCCTCGCCCCGACCGTCGCGCTCGTGCTCGCCCTTGCCTTCGCCACCGGCCCCACCGGGGCGGTGGCCCAGGCGCAGCCGAGCGTCAGCTTGCCGGTCGATGTGGAGCGCGTGCTGAAGGACTACGCGCGGGCCTGGGAGGCCAACGATCCGGTGGCGCTGTCGAAGCTGTTCGCTGCGGATGGCATGGCCCTGCCCAGCGGCCAGCCTCCCGCCCGTGGCCCGGAGAGCATTCGCAGGGCCTACTCGCAAGGCGCGGGCATGCCACTGCACCTGCGACCGATCGCGTTCGGCGAGTCGGGCGAGCTGGCCTACGTGATCGGCGGCTGGGGTTCGTCGCCGACCCAGCCTGATTTCGGCAAGTTCACGCTGGTGCTGCGCCGGGGCGTCGACGGCCGCTGGCTCATCGTGTCGGACATGGACAACGCCAACGCGCCCCCGCGTCCGCCGCAGCCGGCCTCCCGCCCGGCGGGCGGCTGAGTCGGCCCCAAGTGCTCAGCGCAAGCCCGTCAGCTGCGCGTCCTTGGGCGCGCTGATGACGTAGTCCGCCGAGAACCGGTTGCTTTGTCCCGCCGCCAGCGGCTGCTCCCACAGCACCAGGCCGGGCTGCTTGCGCCAGCTCTGCGTCGTGGGCACGGGGTTGAACTGGGACTGCACCTTGATGTCCTCATGCTGGGCGACCGGTGCGGCCTCGACGAGCTGCAGCGTGACCGTGCCCGCCGTGTGGCGGTTCTCGACGACATAGGCGCGCCCGTAGCGGTGCTCGGCGCGTGCACCGATGAAGCCGGTGTTGGCGGCGTTGCGCTGTTCGGGCTCGATCTGCACGCGCAGCGCCTCGTCGCGGCCGAAGGGCAGCTCCAGGCGCTCCTCGCCACTCGCAACATTGAGCGTGCTGCTGCCCACCAGGGCGCCGTCGCGCAAGAGCTGCAGCACGCCGCGCGGCCAGGAACCGGCGGGCCTGGCCGCGTCGGCCACCAGATAGGCCGCGGCTTCGGCCTGCGGCTGCACGCGGGCCAGCACCCTGGCCTGCAGCTTCTCCTGCCCCAGGGCCAGGCTGGCGCGCTGCGTGCCGCTGTCGACACTGACGCGCAGCGGCAGCACGAACTCGGCGGCATAGCTGCCCTGGAAGACGCTGACGTCAAAGCGCTCCAGTTGCGGTTCCGCAGCGACGCGCGAGCCGGTCACGGCGAGTTGGGATACCAGGGCGGGCGCCGGCGCCGCCATCGGCTGCACCGACTGCGTCAGGGCCGGCGGCTGCGGCCGGTAGATGTCCAGTTGCCAGGGCCGCGGCAGGCCGATACCCACCCGCGGTGTCACCTGCGCCGTGGACAGGCGCAGCTTGACGTTCTTCCAGTCCTCGCCGCTTTGCTGCGAGACCTGGGCCAGCCGCTCCAGGCTCAGCGTGCCGCTGGCCGTGTCCAGCAGCGCGCGGTAGCTGGGCGCCCAGCCGGCCTGGGTCACGCGGTAGCTCAGCTTGAGCTCGGCCTCGCGCGTCGTGGACAGCCGCAGGCGCAGGCTGCGCCACTGCGGGTTGGCGCTGGCCAGGCGTTCACGCTCGCCCTGCAGCGGCGCGATCTGCCGGTCCAGCTCCTCCAGCTGGCGGCGGATCTGGGCCTGGCGCAGCAGCGCGTCCTGCGCCGTCCTGCGGATGCCGTCGGACGTGGCTGCGATGCTGGCGGCCGGCGTGGAGCGGGCCTCGCCCGAGCCCAGTGCCTTCAGGTAGCCCAGGCTGGTGTCCAGCGCGGTGTTCTCGGCCGTGAGCAGGTCGCGCTGGGCTTCGAGCTTGCGCACCTGCTCGTCCAGCGGGCTGGCGGCGCATTCGGGGGCGCGCTCGCGCGGCAGCGTTTCCAGCTGCACCGGGCCGAGGTTGACGCCGGCCGGCGCGTCGATCTGCAGCGAGTCGGGGTCGAAGCGCGCCGACAGGCAGTGCAGCACCAGCTCACGGGCGTTCGCGGCCACCGCCGCCAGCCGCGTGACCTGGGCACCGCCCGGGTAGACGAGGACCTCGTCGATGCGCGACGGCGCTTGCGCCTGGGCCGCCGTGGCCAGCAGGCCGGCCGTCATCAGCCAGGTGGAAGGGATTCGGGTCATGCGGCCTCTCCAATGGTCCATGCAACAGGGCGGCAGGCTAGCACCAGCCGGTGGCGGTCCATGGCGACAGGAGCGACGAGGGCTAGGATCCAGCCGTCGATTCGCACGGCAGGAGTTCCGATGAAACTGCGCATGCTCCCAGGCTCCGGCCTGGCCCTGCTGGCCACGTCCGCGGTGGCCGCCCCCTTGCTGCTGGCGCCGGTGTGGCGTGTCGATACGGGGCCGGTGCTGTCGACGCCACGCGCGGCCCACCAGGCCACGCTGCTGGTCGACGGCCAGGTGCTGCTGACGGGGGGATGCAGTGGCGCCAGTTGCACGCCGGCAGAGCGTTCCGCCGAGCTGGTCGACGGCGCGACCGGCCGGCCGGCGCCCGTGGCATCGATGGCGGTGGCCCGCGTGGCCCATGCGGCGGCTCGCCTGGGCGACGGCCGCGTGCTCGTCGCGGGCGGCTGGACGGGGGCGGCCACCACCGCGTCCGCCGAGGTCTTCGATCCGCGGACGCATCGTTTCGTGACCCTCGGCAACATGGGCATGGCCCGCATGGACGCCACGCTGACGCCCTTGTCCGACGGCTCCGCCTTGATCGCCGGCGGGGCCGCGGACACCAACCGCCCGCTGGCAGGTGCGGAGGTGTTCGAGCAGAACCGGTTCACGGCCGTCGGTGCCCTGCACGAGGCGCGCGCCCATCACGCGGCAGTGCGCCTGGCCGATGGCCGCGTCCTCGTCATGGGCGGCCTGGTGGCGCGGGGACGCGCCACGGCCTCGGCCGAGATCTACGATCCGCGCACACGCACGTTCTCGTCCGCCGGGGCGATGCGCATGCCGCGCTGCAAGCACGCGGCCCTGCTGCTGCGCGACGAGCGGGTGATGGTGATCGCGGGCTCGCCCGACTGCAACGAGCAGCGCCGCATCGCGCAGACGGAGATCTTCGACCCCCGGACCGGCGAGTTCACACCGGGGCCGGCCCTGCAGAACCCGCGCTACAAGATCGTCTCCGCTGCCGCCGTGACGGCGGAGGGCGATGTCGTGGTGGCCGGCGATGCCGCCGACGTCGAGGTGTGGACGCCGGGCGCGGCGGCCTTCGTGAAGGCCCGGGGGCTCGTCGGCGGCGCGCTGGCCTTCAGCACTGCCACGCCCCTGCCCGGCGGGGCGCTGCTGGTTGCCGGCGGCTATGACGGCGAGATCCGCCCCACCGCGAGGACCTGGGTCGTCAACCGGGACGGGAGGCCCCGGGCGGCGGGCGCCCGTTAGCATCCCGTCCATGACCGACAACCGCAAAGCCCTGGTGCTTTTTTCCGGGGGGCAGGACTCCACCACCTGCCTGGCCTGGGCCCTGGACCGATATGCCGAGGTCGAGACGCTGGCCTTCGACTACGGCCAGCGCCATCGCATCGAGCTGGACTGCCGCAACAACGTGCGCGCCGAGATCGCGCGCCAGTTCCCGGCCTGGGCCGCCAAGCTCGGCACGGATCATTTGCTGGACCTGTCCCTGCTCGGGCAGATCAGTGACACGGCGCTGACCAGCGAACGCGCCATCGAGCTGCAGGCCAACGGCCTGCCCAACACCTTCGTTCCCGGTCGCAACCTGCTGTTCCTGACCTTCGCGGCCACGCTGGCCTACCGGCGCGGCGCGTCGGTGCTCGTGGGCGGCATGTGCGAGACGGACTTCTCCGGCTACCCGGACTGCCGCGACAACACGATGAAGGCGCTGCAGGTGGCGCTGAGCCTGGGCCTGGATGCGCCCATGACGCTGGAGACGCCGCTGATGTTCATCGACAAGGCCGCGACCTGGCGGCTGGCCGAGGGCCTGGGCGGCGCGGCGCTGGTGAAACTCATCGTCGAGGAGACGCACACCTGCTACCTCGGCGAACGCGGTGCGCTGCACCCCTGGGGCCATGGTTGCGGCCACTGCCCCGCCTGCGCGCTGCGCGCGCGCGGCTTCGAGCAGTACAGGGTGGCGGCATGACGCCGTGGCAGTGGGCGGGCGTCGCGGCGGCGGCGCTGCTGTTCTTCTGGGGCGTGGGTGCCTACAACCGGCTCATGTCGCTGCGCAATGCCATCGGCGACGCCTTCGTGCAGTTGGGCACGCACCTGAAGGAGCGTAGCGAGGCTTGCGACAAGCTGCTGGCTGCCGTGGCGCCGCGCCTGCCCAGCGAGCAGGCCACCTTCGACGCGCTGGCCAGCGCGCAGGCGGAATCGCAGGCCGCCATGCTGGCCGCGCGCGCCAAGCCCTGGGCGCCCGACCCGGTGGGGGGGCTGGCCGTCGCCAGCGCCCTGCACGCCGCGGCACTCACGCGGCTGCTGTCGCTGCTGGACCACCAGGCCGAACTGCGCAGCGAGACCGAGATCGACGGCCTCATCAGCGAGCTCAAGCTCATTGAGCGCCAGCGCGCCTTCACGCGCCAGGTCTTCAACCAGGCGGTGGCGCAGTACAACGAGGCCTTGCACCAGTTCCCGACGCGGGTGCTGGCCAACCTCTACGGCTTCAGCGAGGCGCGCTCGCTCTGACATGCGGGCGCTGCCGCTCGACACCGCCGATACGGAGCTGGGCGCCCGCATCCTCAAGGTCAACCACGCCGGCGAGAACGGCGCCGTGCAGATCTATGCGGCGCAGATCGCCGTGGCCCGGCTGACCGCACCTGCGCTGGTGGCGGAACTGCGCGAGTTCCGGTCGCACGAGGAACGGCATCGAGCCATCTTCCAGGCCGAGTTGCTGCGCCGTGGCCGGCCACGCTGCCGCAGCTATGTACTGTGCGCGCTGGGCGGTTGGGTGCTGGGCTTCGTGACGGGCCTGCTCGGCAGCTCGGCCATCGCGGCCACGACGGTGGCAGTCGAGCGCGTGGTGCTAAGGCACCTGAAGGTTCAGCTCGCGCAGCTGCGGCACTCCGACCCCGCCGCCGTGCTGGCGATCGAGGCGATCGTGGCCGACGAGCAACGCCACCACGATGAGCTGGCCGCGCAAGTCGGCCAGAGCGCCTGGGTGAAGGTGCTGGAGCCTGTCGTGTCCACCGCCACCGAGGCGGTGATCTGGCTGGGCATGAAGCTTTGAGGGCTTCAGCCCCGGCGCGGAGGCATCAACGCCAGAAACTCCCGCCGCAGGTTCGCATCCGTCAGGAACGCGCCGCGCATGACGCTGTTGGTCATCGCGGCCTGGTTGTCCTTCACGCCGCGCCAGTGCATGCAGAAGTGGTCGGCCTCCATGACGACGGCCAGGCCATCGGGCTTGACGCGGCCTTCCAGCTCGTTGGCCAGCATGATGACGGCCTCTTCCTGGATCTGCGGGCGGTTCATGACCCAGTCGGTCAGGCGCACGTACTTGGACAGGCCGATCAGGTTGGAGTGCTCGTTGGGCATGATGCCTATCCACACCCGGCCCAGGATGGGGCAGAGGTGGTGGGAGCAGGCGCTGCGCACGGTGATGGGTCCGACGATCATCAGCTCGTTGAGACGGCTGACGTTGGGGAACTCCGTGACCGCGGGCGCCTCGGCGTAGCGGCCGGCGAAGACCTCGCGCACGAACATCTTGGCGACACGCTTGGCCGTTTCCTGGGTGTTGTGGTCGCTGTCGGTGTCTATCACCAGGGCCTTTAGCACGTCCTGCATCCGGGCCTGCACCTCGTCCTGCAGCGCGTCCAGCTCGCCGGGTTCGATGAAGGCGGCGATGTTGTCGTTGGCATGGTGTCGGCAGCCGGCCGACACGAGGCGGTAGCGGATGCGCTCGGAGACCGGCTGATCCGGCGGCGCGTCTTGGGCGGGGGCGTTCATGGGCGCGGATTGTCCGGGCAAAGGGGACTTCTACACTGGCGCCATGACCCAAAGCCCCCAATCGGCTGGATTCAGCGCTCCGCTGCACCGGCTGCTGTCGCAGGCTGCCGATGCCGTGCAGGGCGTGCGCGAGGGCCGCTCGCTGACCGACCTGCTGGCCCGCGTGCCGGCCGAGCTGCGTCCCGGCGCGCAGGCGCTGGCCTTCACGGCGCTGCGCCGCCTTGGCGGCGCCGAGGCCGTGCGCCAGCAGCTCGCACCCAAGGCACCGCCGCCGCGCGTGGACGCCCTGCTGCTCGTCGCGCTGGCGCTGCTGTGGCCCGATCCCGAGCCCGCCTATGCCGACCACACGCTGGTGGACCAGGCCGTCAATGCCGCCAAGACCCGAGCGCCGGCCAGCGCCGCCTTCATCAACGCGGTGTTGCGCCGCTTCCTGCGCGAGCGTGACCAGCTCGTCGCCGCCGCCGGGCACAGTCCCCAGGGTGCCTTCAATCATCCGGCCTGGTGGATAGAGAAGTTGCGCCAGGACTGGCCCGCGCAGTGGCAGGCCATCCTGGCGGCCAACAACCGCCCGCCGCCCATGACGCTGCGCGTGCATGCCCAGCGCGCGACGGCGGCTGGCTACGTCGAGCGGCTGGCCGGCCAGGGCATTGCCGCGAGGGCGCTGGGCGCGCCCACGCCCCAGGCCATCGTGCTGGACAAGCCCGTGCCCGTCTCGGCCCTGCCCGGCTTCGCCGAGGGGCTGGTCTCGGTGCAGGATGCCGCGGCGCAGCTCGCCGCGCCGCTGGTCGTCGGCACCGGCCCCGACGCCAAACTGAAGCCCGGCGCCCGCGTGCTGGACGCCTGCGCCGCGCCCGGGGGCAAGACCGCCCACTTGCTGGAACTGCAGCCCGACCTGCAGCTGACCGCGCTGGACGCCGACGCCCAGCGCCTGACCCGCGTTCAGGACAACCTCAACCGCCTGGGCCAGGCTGCCAGCCTGCGCGCTGCCGACGCCCGCCAGACCGCCACCTGGTGGGACGGCCGGCCTTTCGACGCCATCTTGCTCGACGCCCCCTGCAGTGCCTCCGGCATCGTGCGCCGCCATCCCGACGTGCGCTGGCTGCGCCGGCCCGACGACATCGCCGCCCTGGCCCGCATCCAGGCCGAGCTGCTGGACGCGCTGTGGCCGCTGCTGGCGCCGGGCGGGCGCCTGGTCTATGCCACGTGCTCCGTCTTCCGGGCCGAAGGTCAGGCCCAGCTCGACGCGTTTTTGCAACGCCAGCCCGACGCGAAGTCCCATGCCGTGCCCGGGTTCACGGGACACCTGCTCCCCCTGGCCGACAATGCCGCCCAGACTTCGCCGCCGCTCGACGGTTTCTTCTACGCCCTGCTGACCCGCCCCTGAGTTGTTCGCCCGAATCGTCATCGCCGCCTGCTTCGCCGTGCTGCTTGCCCTGCTTCCGGGGGCAGCGCGGGCCGATGGCGTCGAGCTGACGCAGCTCGCGACGCGCAAGGCCGACGACGGGCTGGAGCTGAGCTTCACGACCCGCTTCGAGCTCAGCCGCGCCGCGGTGGACGCGCTGCACAAGGACGTGGCGCTGTACTTCGTCGCCGAAGCCAACGTGCTGCGCAGCCGCTGGTACTGGCGCGACGCCCGCGTGGCGCGCGCGGAGCGCACCTGGCGCCTGACCTGGAATTCGCTGACGCGCCAGTACCGCGTCTCCACCGGCGGCCTGCACCAGAGTTTCGCGACGCTGGACGAGGCGCTGACCGTGCTGCGCGGCCAGAGTGCCTGGCGCATCGCCGAGCCCAAGGACATCGAGGACGGCGGCGGCTACTACCTTGAGTTCAGCTACCGGCTGGATGTCAACCAGCTGCCGCGCCTGATGCAGATCGGCGGCCTGCAGTCCGGCTTTGTGCTCAGCGTCGAGCGCAAACACAACTTCGGCGCCGACTTCACCCTCCGATGAGCAAGGCCGCGCGATGGGGCTGGGTCATCACCGGGGTGACCCTCACGGGTGTGGCCGGCGTGCTGGCCTTCTTGCTGTCCATCGGCACGACGAACGAGCGCGGCTTCTTCGAGCGCCATTACCACTGGCTCTACTGGGTCAACGTGGTCGTCGCCGCGGTGCTGGCCCTGGTCATCCTGACGGCCGCCGTGCGCCTGATCGTGCGCGTGCGCCGCGGCCGCTTCGGTAGCCGGCTGCTGCTCAAGCTGGCGGCCATCTTCGCCCTCGTGGGCATCGTGCCGGGCGTGCTGATCTACGCCGTCTCCTACCAGTTCGTGAACCGCAGCATCGAGACCTGGTTCGACGTCAAGCTCGCCAGCGCGCTGGAGGCCGGCCTCAACCTCGGCCGCGGCACGCTGGACGGCATGGTGAGCGACCTCGGCACCAAGACCCGCGACGCCGCCGACCAGCTCGCCGAAAGCAGCACGCCCCAGCTGCTCATGCTGGAGCGGCTGCGCGACAAGCTGGGTGCTCGCACCATCGCCATCGTCGGCGGCAAGGGCCAGATCCTGCTCGAAAGCGGCGGCGACACGCGCCAGCTCACGCCGGACCGGCCCAGCGACAGCATGCTGGCCCGCGCTCGTGGTGGAGCTCCGGCCAGCCAGCTCGAAGGCCTGGAGGACGAGGCCACGGCCCTGCAGGGCGGTGCGCAGATCCGCACGCTGGCCCTGCTGCCCAACACCGAGCTGCGCCTGGGCCTGGGCGAGCGCTACCTGATGGTCATCCAGCGCATCCCGGCCAGCATGCTCACGAATGCGCTGGCCGTGCAGACCGCCAACGCCGAGTACCAGCAGCGCTCGCTGGAGCGCGTGGGCCTGCGCCGCATGTACCTCGGCACACTGACGCTGGTGCTCATCCTGGCCACCTTTGCGGCGCTGCTGCTGGCCGTCACGCTGGGCAACCAGCTTGCGCGGCCACTGCTGATGCTGGCCGACGGCGTGCGCCACGTGGCCCAGGGCGACCTCTCCGTGCGCCCCGTGCACGGCTCGCGCGACGAGCTGGGCGGCCTGACGCGCTCCTTCGCCGACATGACCGGGCAGCTCGCCGATGCGCGCGCGCAGGTCACGCGTACCGTCGCCGAGCTGGACGCCGCCCGCACCCACCTGCAGACCATCCTCGACAACCTGACCGCAGGCGTCCTCGTGTTCGACGCCGCGGGCCGGCTGGAGACCGTCAACCCCGGCGCGACGCGCATCCTGCGCCTGCCGCTGTCCGCCTACGTCGACCGCCCGCTTGCCGACGTGCCGGGCCTGGCCGACTTCGCCGCCAAGCTGGACCAGCGCTTCGAGCAAAGCCTCAGCAACGACGGCGATCGGGGCCTGGACCGCGAGCTTTGGCAGGAATCCTTCGAGCTGCAGCTCGATCCCAAGCAGGATCTGCTGACCCTGCTCGTGCGCGGCGCACCGCTGCCCCAGGGCGCCCGCCTCGTGGTCTTCGACGACATCTCCGAGGTCGTGTCGGCCCAGCGCTCGGCCGCCTGGAGCGAGGTCGCGCGCCGCCTGGCCCACGAGATCAAGAACCCGCTGACGCCCATCCAGCTGTCCGCCGAGCGCCTGCAGCACAAGCTGGAGGCCAAGCTGGAGGGGACCGACCAGGCCATGCTGGTGCGCTCGGTGGCCACCATCGTCAACCAGGTGCAGGCCATGAAGCAGCTCGTCAACGAGTTCCGCGATTACGCCCGCCTGCCGTCGGCCCAGCTGAAGGCCCTGGACCTCAACGCCCTCGTCCACGAGGTCCTCAGTCTCTACGCCGAGCCGCAGGACGCGGGCCGCCTCGCGGCCGACCTCGCCCCCCAGCTGCCCGCCATCAAGGGCGACGCCAGCCAGCTGCGCCAGGTCATCCACAACCTCGTGCAAAACGCGCTGGACGCCGTGCATGACCGGCCCGACGGCCGCGTCACCGTGCGCTCCTCACTGGCCGTGACCGACACCGGCGCGCCGCGCTCGGTGCGCCTGCACGTCATCGACAACGGCCCCGGTTTTGCTGACAAGGTGCTCAAGCGCGCCTTCGAACCCTATGTGACGACCAAGGCCAAGGGCACCGGCCTGGGGCTGGCCGTCGTCAAGAAGATCGCCGACGAACACGGTGCCCGCATCTCCCTGCGCAACCTGCATGCAGCTTCCGATGCGGGTTCTCCCGCTGAAGCCGAAGATGACGGGCTCGTGATCGGTGCGCAAGTTTCGCTATCATTTTCGAACCTGACACCCGCCACCGAGCCCGGTGCGCAAGGTGCCAAGACCTAAGGATTCATGGCCACCATTCTTGTTGTCGACGACGAGCTGGGCATTCGCGCCCTGCTGTCAGAAATCCTCAGCGACGAGGGGCACACCATCGAGCTTGCCGAGAACGCCACCCAGGCGCGGGCGGCGCGCGAGCGAATGCGTCCCGACCTCGTGCTTCTCGACATCTGGATGCCAGACGTCGACGGTGTCACGCTGCTGAAGGAGTGGGGCGGCGCCGGGCTGCTGACCATGCCCGTCATCATGATGAGCGGCCACGGCACCATCGACACGGCGGTCGAGGCCACCAAGTTCGGTGCCATCGCCTTCCTCGAAAAGCCCATCACGCTGCAGAAACTGCTGCGCGCCGTCGAGCAAGCCCTCGTCAAGACGGCGCCGCCTCGCCCCGCGCCCGCGGTGGTGGGTTTGCCCAGCTACACCCGCACCGAACCCGGCAACCTGCCCGTCGCGGCCAGCCATGGCATGGCGCTGTCCAACCACCTGCCCGTCAGCAACGCGCTGGCGTCCGAGCAGAGCTTCGAGCTGGATCGCCCGCTGCGCGAAGCCCGGGATGCCTTCGAGAAGAGCTATTTCGAGTTCCACCTCGCCAAGGAGAACGGCTCCATGACGCGGGTCGCCGAGAAGACCGGCCTGGAGCGCACGCACCTCTACCGCAAGCTCAAGCAACTGGGCGTGGACCTGAGCCGTAACAAGCGCGGCAGCGGCGGCTAGCCGTTGGCACGTTCGGCTGTGCTATAGTGGCGGACTTCGCTGCCCGGCTCCGGCTGGCTCGGCGAGCAGAACAAAGGCCAAGTAGCTCAGTTGGTAGAGCAGCGGATTGAAAATCCGCGTGTCGGTGGTTCGATTCCGCCCTTGGCCACCAAACATCTCTCAGAAGCCCATCCATCGCGATGGGCTTTTGCGTTTCTGGGTGGTGCCGAATGCGGCGGTCGGGTTCGGCGGAGGTTCGGTGTTCGTGCCGTTCCTGGCGCGGTGGGGCCCAAGGCGCCCCCCTCGCCTCCAGTTGGTGGCCCATCTCGCCCGGCTCCCGCCACGTCGGCCAGCGACGGCAGGCTTCCGATTGCTTTGCCCGCATCGATCTTGGCCGCACAGAAGGTATCACTCCCGGCTTCGCGCCCCATCGCAACCGTCACGCCCCAAGAGCCGAACGACCTCCGTGCCATCACGGAACGCATAACAGCTCGACGTGCGGTCGAAGCTGAGAAGCAGGCCAGAACACGCGCCGATGAGCGAGTAGGCATGTGGAAGGCCATGCTCGAGGGCCTTCCAGTGATCTCGACCGTGTGTGGCGCAATCGGCGGACTCGGCGCATTGATATTCGCTTGGCGCAGAGATCGTCGCGAACACCAAGCCTTAGAACTGGACAGGCAGTTGAAGCAACACGAATTGGACAAGCGATTGGGTCGGCGATGAATAGGCCGGACAGGTAACGCTTAGGGAACTCCGTGCTTTCCGAAGCGGACCGCCCCCTGTTGGTCATCGCGGCGGCGCAATCAGGCGCCCCAGGGTCAGGTCTTAACAGTTTGATCCTGAGCCGGAATGGCACCTAGGCGGGGCAATTGTGGGGTGGCTCGCAGATGCGATTGACGGAGAGGGCATTCCTCGCCTCCAATCTTTCCCGAGCAGCAGAACGTGCAACGATAGGCTTGGCGTCGCTCCAGAGCTATGGCCGAAGCTAGGTTGCCTGCGGAAGCAGTTCTGGCCGCGTCTCAGGCTGCCCACACTCAATCCTCATCTACCCGCCCAGCTTCTGCCCCAACATGAACAAGACAGAACTGATCGAACACATTGCCAAGCAAGCAGGCATCTCAAAAGCAGCAGCTTCTCGGGCCCTTGAGGTGATCATCGGGAGTGTGAAGAGCACGCTAAAGAAGAACGACACAGTCACGATTGTGGGCTTTGGCACGTTCTCCGTGTCAAAACGAGCGGCCCGGACTGGCCGGAACCCCAGGAGCGGCGAGTCGATCAAAATACAGGCTGCAAAGGTCCCAAAGTTCCGCCCCGGAAAGGACCTCATTGCATCAGTCGCCGGTAAGCACTTGCTGGATCCGGTAGTACCCGAGCCTGAACCCGATAAGCGACCACCCAAAAAGAAGATCGTGATTACGAAACGCTCGTAGTGTGGAGCAGTGGTATGACAACACCATCCGATCTCTCAAATCCAGAACTTGGATCAAATATTCTTCCTGCCGCGCTCGCCGAGAGCGCAGCGGATGCAAACGCTCAGCATGATGACGATGCGTACGAACAGCATATCTGGGAGCGACGAACGAAGATTGAGTACCGAGTCAGTCTCTCGGCCCTATATCACCTGAAGAGAGAGCGCTTCTTCGACGTAATTGACAAATCGTCCTCTATGTTCACTGCGCTGGCTGCAACCAGTGTTGTTGCCACTACTCTAAAGCAGATACCGGTGCTCGACGTCACCGCCGCTCTTGCAACGGCAGCACTTTCGATAATTCCGCTCGTATTTACACCAGCAGAGAAAGCGAGGCGGCACAGCCAAGCCGCAGCAGATTATCGGCGCCTACTAGCTGAGATTGAACTAGCAGGGGAGCATTGGAGCGAGGAGCAGGCCAATGTATTTGCTTCTCGCGAGCGTGAACTCGGCGCAGGGGAGCCCGCCTCGCTATCTGCTCTAGTAATTCATTGTCAAAACCAACTAGCCATTTCACGAAACAAACTGAAAAGTGTCATTCCGCTCAAATGGTATGAACGACTTCTCATGCAGTGGATTGATTTTGATGCGAATCGCATAATTTCCAGGAAAGTAAATCCAGCCCAAACCTCCGCCTCTTCTTGAGCAGAAAGCTAGGTGAAAAAACCACTGTCGTGAACGGAGGCCTAGTTCGACTGCACTCACTCTTGCTAAGCTGAGATGTCGAATCTCCGGACTCCTTGGCAGTCCATATACCTGTTAATCCGTAGGTCCCTGATTTGAGCCCAGGTCGGGGAGCCTAATCAAAGCCTCATTTGCGCAAGCAGATGGGGCTTTTTCTTTGGTGCGCCCAGCATGGGCGCACTCCTACGGGTGCAAGTCCCGTCGTAAGTTGATCACGACGAACGAAGCGAAGCGCAACTGCGTGAGGGCGACCGAGCGTGGGAAGGAAGCGTGGAGCGCAAACCGCGAGCCGATGAACAAGAACCGCATAGAAGGCGCTGCCGAGCAGGGCGAGCGGGCTGAAAACCGCGAAGCTCTCGTGATCAAGGCGAGGCGGCGTAGATGCGGCGGTTGTGCGGTGAAGGAGCGCGTGCCTTACCTGGGGACGCCTCGCCTTATGGCTGAAAGGCCGACGGCGCTGCCGGAGCGAGGTCTCAGCAGAGGTCGTAGTAGCTGGGTAGCGGGGCCGCCGAGGCCGCCAGCGAGAGGCGAAGGACCGAACGGGAGTGAGTGACCAAGGACGTGGGAATGCCAAAGGCCATGCGTCAGATGCCGGCAGCGTCCGGGCGGGTAGGCGTAGCGCACGGTGAAGCCGGGCGTGATCCTGCCAGTGACGAAGCCTGCGGCCCGTCCCATGAACACCAGGGCACAGGGTCGGCAAAGCAGACGGTGGGGGCTGGCACCCTGCTGGAAGCGGCGCTGACGAGAGAGAACCTGCAAGCGGCCTGGAAGCGGGTCAAGGCCAACAAGGGCGCAGCGGGCGTGGACGGGCTCGACATTGAGCACACCCAGCGCCTGCTGCAAACGAAGTGGCCGCAGATCCGCCAAGAGCTGCTGGCGGGGCGATACCGGCCATCGCCGGTACGGCGGGTGATGATCCCCAAACCGGACGGCAGCCAGCGCGAGCTGGGCATCCCGACGGTGACGGACCGGTTGATCCAGCAGGCACTGCTGCAAGTGCTGCAACCGCTGATCGACCCCAGCTTCAGCGACCACAGCCACGGGTTCCGCCCGGGCCGGCGAGCGCACGACGCGGTGAAAGCCGCGCGGGCGTATGTCCAGTCCGGCAAGCGCGTGGTGGTGGACGTAGACCTGGCGAAGTTCTTCGACCGGGTGAACCACGACATCCTGATGGACCGGCTCAAGAAACGCATCCCGGATATGGCCGTGCTGCGGCTCATCCGCGCGTACCTGAACGCCGGGATCATGGAGGGCGGGGTCAAGGTGGATCGAGACCAGGGCACGCCGCAAGGCGGGCCACTGAGTCCGCTGCTGGCCAATGTGCTGCTCGACGAGGTGGACAAGGCACTGGAGGCGCGGGGCTACAGCTTCGCGCGCTATGCCGACGACGCCAACGTCTATGTGGGCAGCGTGAAGGCCGGCGAGCGGGTGATGGCGTGGCTCAGGAAGCTGTACGGCAAGCTGAAGCTTCAGATCAACGAAGCCAAGAGCGCGGTCTGCAGCGTCTTCGGACGCAAATTCCTGGGCTACACGCTGTGGGTGGCTAAGGGGCGCGAGGTGAAATGCAAAGTGGCTCACAAGGCCCTGAACAACTTCAAAGCGCGCATCCGGCAACTCACCGGCCGCTCAGGCGGGCGCAGCATGGCGCAGGTGGTGCAAGGGCTGCGGCCCTATCTACTGGGTTGGAAGGCGTACTTCGGGATGGCGCAAACACCAACCGTCTGGCGCGAGCTGGACGAATGGCTACGCCACCGGCTGAGGGCCCTACAGCTTAAGCACTGGAAACGCGGAACGACTATGTATCGGGAACTGCTGGCGCTGGGCGCCCGCGCTGATGTTGCTCACCGTGTAGCGGCCAACAGCCGACGCTTGCCCGGCGTCAACTATCCTGAGCTGCCAGCGTCAACTATCTTGAGCGGTGCGGATGGGTGTTGATCACGGTGTTGGAGGTGCGCTGCGTTGCCGGCGCGCCGGCAACGCAGCGCGGCGTCGGTAGCTGTCCACGTTCATCTCCAGGATGGTCGAGTGATGCACCAGGCGGTCGACCGCAGCCACCGTCATGGCTTTGTCCGGGAAGACCTCATCCCACGCCGAGAACGGTGCGTTGGCCGTGATGGCCAGGCTCTTGCGCTCGTACCGCTCGGCGATCAGCTCGAACAGCACCGAGGTCTCGGCCTGGTCGCGCCGTGCATAGCTGAGGTCGTCCAAGATGATCAAGTCGAACCGGTCGAGCTTGGACAACTCCGCCGGCAGGCGCAGGTCGCGCCGGGCTGCCTGCAGGCGCTGCACCAGCTCGCTGGTGCGCACGAACAGCACCTTCAGCCCACGGTCGATCAGCGCGTGGCCGATGGCCGCCACGAGATGCGTCTTGCCGGTGCCCGGCGGGCCGAAGGCCAGCAAGTTGTGGCCCTGCGCAATCCAGCTGTCGGCCTCGGCCAGCGCCATCACATGGGCCTTGGAGACGGCCGGCACCGCAGCGAAGTCGAAGTCGGCCAGGCTCTTGCCCGGCGGCAGCTGGCTGTCGACCCGTGCACGGGCCAGGCGCCGCGTCTCGCGCTCGGCCATCTCATGGCCCAGCAGCGTGTGCAGCAGCCGCTCGGCCGGCCAGCCCTCGCGGTTGGACTGCGCGGCCACATCGGCCCACAAGCGCTTGATGGTCGGCAGGCGCAGCTCGGTGAGCATCAGTGGCACCGCTGCCCCCGATGCATTGGTGTCGGCACTCATGCGGCCTCCAGCAGTTCGTCGTAGACCGCCGCTGACGGCAGCACCACGACCACCTGAGGCATCGCAGCCGGTCGTGGCGCGAACCTGTCCCTGAGCACATCGATGTCGGGGAGCTCGGCGCCATCCAGCAAGCGAGCGAGTTCGATGGCCAGCTCTGCCACCACGTTGGCTCGGTCGGCCAGGTCCAGCAGGTCCACCATCAAGCGGCAGGCCGCCCGCTCGGGCAACGCCTGGCTAATGTGCTCCCAGGCCAGGGCGTACTCGCTGCGCGGGAACATCGCATCGCGCAACACCCAACGCGCGAAGGCGCCGGGCTTGCGCTTCAAGTTGGGCAGCATGTGACGCCAGTCAATGCGCTTGGGGTGGCGATCGGCCGTGCTGGCATGCAGCCGCTCGCACTCGAAGACCTTCACTCCGCCCAGCCAGGCGTCCAGATAGGTGCTGTGCAGCCTCACCTTCAACCGTTGACCGGCCAGACGCGAAGGCACGCTGTAGAGCACGCCCTTGGCGCTGAACACGCCGAACTTGCTAACGCGCGCATCCATCTCCTCGAAGTCGGACGTGCGCCGAGTCGGCAGCGGTTGAAGGCTGGTGCGCTCGACTTCCCATGCGCGCGCGCAGCGCGCGTTGAGCCGGCGCACGGTCTCCGCCACGAACTGCTCATAGGCCGGCAGGTCATCGAACTCGCGGCTGCCACGCAGCAGCAGAGCCTGGTCCAGTCCGCGCTTGAGGCTGCCTTGGCGCGCTTCAATGGAGCCGTTCTCGTGGCTCACGCCGGTGTTATTGCGCGTGGGCCGCATGCCATAGTGCTTGCACAGGGCCTGGTAACGCCGCGTCAGCTCTTCGCGCTCGGCCAGGTTGTTGAAGGCCGCCGACAGGCTGTCGGTGCGGTGTTCCTGCGGGACGCCACCGGCCATCCATAGCGCGTCTTGTAGCCCTGCAGCCAGGCTCTGGAAGCTCTCACCGCCCAGGACCACCCTCGCATGGCGCCAGCCGCTGTGGGCCAGCGCGAACTGGTACAGCCGGTGTGGGAAGGCCAGCCCCCCCAGACTGACGTCCAGATCGTCGGCCACAGTGAAGTCCGACAGCCCCAGCCGGCCCGGCGGATGCTCCTGCGCGAAGAACAACTCGCGCTCGCCGCCGTGCTCGGCGCGCCACTGGCTCACGCGCCGCTGCAGCGTGCGCAGCACTCCATCGGCGAACCGCTCGGGGTGGCGGCGCTGCAACTCCTCCAGCACGGTGACGGCCATCAACGACGGTGCGCCTTCCAGCATGGGCACCACCTCACTGGCCCACACCTCGGCCAGCGGGTCGGCGCGGGTGCGCCAGTGTCGCGGTGGGCGTTGTGATGGCAATGTCGTCGCCGATTCCAGCCGCCGCGCGCTGGCCACGCTGATGCCCGTCTTGGCTGCAGCAGCCTCCTGGCTGTGCTTGCCCCTCAGTTCCTTGTACTTGCTCACTTGCAGGTCCGTTATGCGTTTGCCGGGCACCGTGGCTGCCTCCCTCTGGAAGCCAACCACTGTAGGAACCCACCCGCAAAACGCTCCCCGGCGGCCTGCGTCAACCGCTCACGATAGTTGTCGCTGAGCGCTCAAGATAATTGTCCGCCGCCACGACGCTGGTGGCGTAACAGCGCAAAGGGACTCAATGCGGTCCTGGACATTGCGTCGTTCGACCGACTTGGCCTGCCCCGACTCTCCTGACCTCAAGCTCTCGAACCGCCTGGTGCGGACCCGCATGCCAGGTGGTGTGGCAGGGGCGCCTCCTCAAGGAGGCCCCCTATGCCGATCGCCGAATTGGCGGGCCTTCACCCTCCCGTAGCGCCAGCGGCAAGGGCCAGCAGCGTTGCAACGTGCGGCTTCGCCAGTTCCCCTAGGATGTTGCCCGCCGCACCTTCGGCAACGGTTTTAATGCTTCGGGCTGTCGCCTTGATAACCTCCCACTTCGGCTTCGGGGATGCAGCTTGCGCTTTCAGGGTCGCCAGTTCGGCCCGAAGTTCGGCGACCGCCTCGCCTTGCATAGGACTCCGGTCAAGCGATGTGCTCAGGGCTTCAATCAGGCGATTTGCCGTCAAGCACCCGAGGTGGGAGCCGAGTGCGTGAATTGCGCATGCTCGGATCTGTGCGGGGGGCGCCCAGCAATGGGCGTCCCTACCGCAATCGCGGGGAGGGGGGGGCAGGGCGCGGCGTCAACCTGAGGTGTTTGGCACGAAAATGCCGTATTTGCTATTTTATGGAGTGGCTGGATAGGCCCCATTAAAGGAATTTGTTCCTGTCTGAGTGTCTCAATCAATGACGAATACAGCATCTTTCGTTGCGTAGTGTTGTCCTTGAAGTTGCCTTATTTGCTATTATTTTGGATGCGCGAGTCCTCTTTTCCTTCAATGAGGGAGTGGCTCGATGGTCCGCCACTTGCATAGCAGATACAGCACATGGACAGTCTCTACTCACTCGGCCGAGCCGTGGCCAAGCTGCGGCAAGAGCGTGGCATGACTCAGAAGCAGCTCGCCATGATGTGCGGCCTGGGTCAATCGACTCTGGCCCGCTTCGAGACTGGCGGTGTGGCGGAGTTCGGCTCCCGAAAGCTGCTGCGACTCCTTGAGGTGCTTGGGCACGAGCTGTCGTTCACGCCCAAGAACAGCAGCTTCACGCTCGACGATGCCCTGGCGGAGCGCCAACGGCAGGCGCAGGCCTCCGAGGAGACGGGCTCCCCACGGCGGAGTACCGAGCGATGAAGCTGCATGCCTATGTTCACAACCGCCCCGTTGCCACGTTGGAGTCGGTTGACGGTTTTCGGCATGTGATGAGCTACCACCCGGAAGTCGCTCCGGAGCAGTTCGTCTCGCTGCTGATGCCGGTGCGCACCGAGTCCTACGTCTATCCGGAACTGCATCCGCTGTTCCGCATGAATCTGCCCGAGGGCTTCCTGCTGTCCATCCTTCAAGAACAGCTCGGCCCCCATGTTGGTGCCTCACCCCTGAATCTGCTGTCCGTCGTCGGACGCAACGCCATCGGGCGGGTCAAGGTGGCGACACCCGGCGCCGACCCGATGCAGCCACCGGTGCCCTTCGACATGAGCGGCATCCTGCGCGGCGACAACTCGGAAGAGGCATTTGTCGAGCTGGTGCGCCGACACGCCGTATCGGGCGTGTCCGGCGTCGTGCCGAAGTTCCTGTCGCCGAACAGCCTGGGCGAGCATGGCAAGGGCGCCTTGGCCACCGAGCGTTACATCGTCAAGGGGACGACCTCCCGCCTGCCGGGCGCGGCCCTGAACGAGCACCTGTGCATGGAAGTGTCGCGACAGGCAGGGTTCCCGACGGCGACCACCGAGGTCTCCGACGATGGACAGGCCCTCGTCGTGCACCGATTCGACTTCGAAGCGGATGGCGTGACGCGCAAAGGCATGGAGGACCTATGCAGCCTGCTCACGCTGCGCCCGGAGCAGAAATACGAGTCCACCTGGGAGCGCGTTGTCGGCCGCATCAAGGACGTCACGCCACGGCCCGAGCAGCAGAACGCCGCCTTGTCGCATCTGGCCAATCTGCTGCTGCTGACCTATGCCCTGCGCAACGCCGACTGCCATACGAAGAACATCGCCCTGCTCTACAGCTCGCGCGATGACATCGAGCTGGCACCTGTCTACGACATGCTGACCATCTCGGTCTACGACGACTACGCGAAGAACCCGCCCGGCATGCCCGTCGAAGGCCGCAGTACCTGGACACCGGGCAAGGCGCTGGAGCGTTTCCTCCAGACGCGATGTAACGTGATGCCGGCACAGACCCGGGAACGTGTCGAGCGCATCTGCGAAGCCATCGTGAAGGTGACGCCCCAGGTCGTGGAGGCCGCGCAACGCTACCCGTCGTTTCATGAGACCGGCAAGCGGATGCTCCATGCATGGAACGATGGCATGAACAGCCTGCGCCTTCAGAAGACGTGGAGCCTGCCGACCTTGGACGAGCCGATTGCTGCCGCCGGGTTCTCGGACCCCGTGCCGGCACAGCCTGAAAAAGCCGAGAAGATTGGGCGCTCGCCGCTGTTGGGGCGCCGCTGAGCAAGGTGGCTTCAACCGCACGGATCAATCAAGCCCTGCCTGCCGAGCCGAGGTTGAGCGCCGTCCCCTGTGGCAAGGGGGCACATGGGCCCATGGAGGGCCTATACCGCTTAAGGAAACACACCGCAGGGCTGCTGGGCTATTGTGTTTCTGCGTGGGCTCGATGGGGCGCCTCTTCGGGTGGCCTTGTTCGCTGGCGGTTCGGCGCTTGTGCCGGGCGGTTTCGGCCAGGAGCGGGCCGATGCCAGCGACCACTTGCGGGCCTTCCGATCTGACCCTGGCGCCAGTGCAGGCAATGCAGGGTTAGCGCCAGTGCCTGCGCCCCAACACGGGGACCATTTCCTTCTGCATCGCGCGCCATACTCGCTCCAAGCCAGTGCGCATCCAAGGCTCACCATTCCGGTAGACACGCCACTGGCGCACATCCTGAGGGCTCGGCTCGAAGTGCAAAGACCAAGACACCCCGCCACACGAGAAAGTCCAGTCGAAAGGCTGCCGAGGATCGCGCGGCTCTGGGAAGCCGCCAACCGGTGCTTCCGTGACGTTTGGGCGTCTGGGCATGCTCAGAATGTTATGCGGATCGTTAACGATCCTCCTACAACACGTTAAGTGGCTCAAGGAATGATTCCTCACAACGCTATTCGCTTCTATGGACTCGCGCTTGGCGCTGCCGCGCTTTTGACAGTCTCAGTTGCCCTATACAAAGGCGCCGAGACAGCGAGGGAGCTTGTCGACTTGGCGACCTTAGTGGCTATTGGGCTTGCCTTCATAGCCTTTCCCTTCCTTGGTCCAGGCAAATATTCGGAGGTTTATCGACTGGAAGAAGATCCTTCGAGTACCGAGTCCCAACACGCTCTGAGTAATCGTGCGAGGGGTGTTCTTGCAATAGCCGCCGCAGTGTCATGGCTTGGATTGGCAATTGCTTTCGATTTTGCTACGCGATGAGTACGCCACTGAACCATTCATTGCAGCCGACCCTGGCCAGCTGCGCCGTCCGGTCGGCTGAATTCCGACGTTAGAGCGCATGCAGATCTTCCTCCGCTTCGTCGCACTTGTCGTGGTCGCAAATGCCGCGTTGCTTGTCAACGCTTACGTGCAAGAGTATTGGGCCGGCTTGCTGTTCCCGCGGGTTGATCCCCGCTCGTACACGGAGATGGTCAGCGCTGCTGTAGTTGGCGCACTTGCCGCCGCAACCGTCTCGGCACTTTCGCTGGCATGGCTGTTCAAACGATGGGCTTGGCTCGCTGGACTGGCTATTTCGCTTCCCGTGATCGCCATCCGAGCACCGGAACTCGCAGCAGGCCCCTCTTCTTCAATACAACAAGCCACGGTCGCTATGGCTTGGGTTGAAATGGTTTCCTACGCTGCGGCAGTGGCAGGTGCAGCCTGGCTGCTCTCGCGTCGTAGGAGGGGCGCCGAAAATGCGCTCTAACCTTCAGTTCCAGCCGACGCCCAACGGCCCGGCTGAACATGTACGTTGAACATCAACATGCGCGCGCTCGTTCTCTTCTTGGCGATGATGACCTCGCACCTTGGCCACGCGGCGGAACCTCTACAAACGTTCGGCATATCGCTGCTACAGCCGCAAGAGGTTTTTCAGTCACGAGTTCAGTCCGTTGAAGCGTTGGCTACCTATATCAAGTCTGTCCAACGCGTCACCAATGACTTCTTATCTGCGCAGCCTCACGGGCAGCCAACCAATGGGTTCATCGTACTCGCGGTTCGTCCCGGCCAGCAATCACGTGTGTGGCTCGACCTCAAACCAGAGTTTCCCGCCCAAGCTGCGGCGCAGTTGAAGACGGCAATCGGTCGGAGCCAGCCTCTGATCGTCAATCACGGGCCAGTCGTGTTTGCAATCAGCGTTGGCATTTGGGGTGGCTCTGCCTCGACGGCAAAGATGCCGGCGCCTTCTGAATTCGCCGTTGCTGCAAAAGCGACGGGGCGGCCGCTAGAAGTTGGTGACCTGGTGGAGCGCATATGGAACGACTGATGTCCAACTGGTCACTGCAGCGAACGGCTTCGCCTTCCGCTGGGCTTGCACGTTAGGCGCCAAAGCACCTGCCATGCGTACAGAAACTGTCGAGGTCTATTCCGATGCCTCCAATGCTGCAGTTCTGCGGCATCCGGATCGTCGGTATCCTGGAGTGCTCGTGCAAGGCGACACCTTGAACAGCATGTGCGTTTCCGCCGAAGCCATTTCCAAGTTTTTGGCTGAATCCGGCAGCGTCGAAGCTCGAGACGAAGCGCAATTGCTCGCGGACCAGTTGCGCGAGCTTGTGGAGCACTACAAGTCGGTACTGGCGCAGCATGCAATCCAATTGCCGTTTGGGGCGGCCCATGGTGCCTAACCAGTCTACAGGGACTTCCCAGTTGATCAAGCGGATTGATGTGGGCGGTATTCGATAGTCGCCTTTGCTGTTTTCCTCAAGACCAGAGTTCGGGTTCGATGCAGCGCCACAGAGAACAGACTGCACATCTACAGGCGGCCTTGTTGCACTCGGGATTCGGTGCGGGCCCAGATACCAACCGCTCAGCAGGGCTCCATTCGTTCGCCGCCGTCGCCTCAATTGGCGCGGCACCGGGTTAGTCGAGCTTGCCTGCTGCCGGTCTGACCTGTGTGATGCATCTTCGAACGCACGTCTACGGGGAAGAACTTGTTCGTTGGTGAGTGGTTTTCAGGCCGGCTTCACGGCCGGTATCGGCGGCACCTCGCCGGGCTTGACCGACACGTAATTCGGATCGAACTCGCGGCCCTTGGTCAACAGCGCCCAGACGATGCGCGCGTTCTTGTTGGCCAGCGCCACCACGGCCTTCTGCCAGCCCACGCGGGCCAGCAACTGCACCAGCCACTGCGAGATCTTGTCGCTGCGTTTGTGGGCCGTCATCACCGCCGACTTCGCGCCCTGGATCAGCAGCGTGCGCAGGTAGTCGTCGCCGCGTTTGGTGATGCGCCCGAGCTGCGTCTTGCCGCCGCTGGAGTTCTGCCGGGGCACCAGGCCCAGCCACGACCCGAATTGCGCGCCGTTCTTGAACTGCGTGAAGTCGCCCACCGTGGCGACCAGCGCCGAAGCGGTCACGGGGCCGATGCCGGCCAACTGGGCGGCCGCCTTGGCCTGCGCGTCGGTGCGTACGTGCGCGGCGATGCGCTCGTCGCAACTGGCGATGTGGCACTCCAACTCGATCCAGTGCAGTCGAGCCTCCTGCAGCGCCAGCCGGGCGATGCCGGGCAGTTCGTCGCTGGCGTCCTCAAGCACGTCGGCCAGGCCCAGGCGCAACGTGTCGGGGCTTTGTGCGAAGACGATGCCGAACTCGGTGAGCAGGCCGCGGATGCGGTTGATGCAGGCGGTGCGGTCCTCCTTGTAGCCCTCGCGCAGGCGGTGGATGGCCAGCAAGGCCTGCTGGGCGGGCGTCTTCACCGGCACGAAGCGCATGTGCGGTCGGCCGGCAGCCTCGCAGATCGCCGCAGCGTCGGCCGCGTCGTTCTTGCCGCCCTTGCCGGCCATGCGGTAGGGCGTGACGAAGTGGCCGGCGATGAGGCGCGCATCCAGGCCGAAGCCGCGCAGCTTGCGCGCCCAGTGATGGGCGCCGCCGCAGGCCTCCATGGCGACCAGGCAGCCGGCCGGCAGTTGCACGCACCAGGCGGCGAACTTGTCGGCGGGCAGGGCCTTGGCGGCCACGACGCGGCCGGTGGCATCGACGGCGTGGACCTGGATCACGCGCTTGGCCAGATCGACCCCAACTCGGGTAATCTCGTTCATGGGCTTCCCCTTTCACATGGCTGCAGATTGACGATTCGCACCATCAATCTTGGCGCCTCGACGCCGTTGGCCAGAAGGTGGGAAGTCCCTTCGTATTCTCTCGAGCCAACTCGAGTCGGCAGGCCGCCGCTCGCGGCTTAGCTTCAACGCTAGGCATCTGGAAGTCGATATGTCGAGCTCTCAGCTTGTCGAACAGCGAGTTCGCAACCGAATCATCGAGTGGCTTGAGTTGATCGTCGAATACGAGGCGAGCCCGCCGGGTTTCGACCTCAATGAAGTGCTCAATCAGTGGGAGGACTGGAATCCATGCGCGACTACCAACTCAGAGAGCTACCCCACTCCGGTCTACACCTCCAGCGAAACGGTTCTTCTCGTCAGCGTCCACCACGCTTGGCAAGAGTTCTGCGGTGCTACTCCGCAAATCATCACTCAGGATTCCTCAGAGTTGATCAAGCCTCAATGGGCCACTCTGGTGTCAGTCGCCACATCGGCCCTTGGCGAGCTCAACAAGCGCGGTAAGCTGCCAGAAGACCATGCCTCTTCATTCTCACAGACCGAGGCCTAACTCATCTGTCAAGGGGCTGGCTTTCAGCCAGCCCCTTACGTCGAACGTTGAGCATCACTTTGAGGCCTCTTTATCTAGTGCCGGCATGTTGACCGTGTACAAGACTGCCCGCGCCGGTACTGCCGTGGAGAGCAGATCATGAATTTCTGGCTGAGGTTTGCGCCGTTCATGTTCGTCATGGCCCCGCTTGCGGCACGTGCCTGTTCATGCGGGCCGCGGACAACACTTGAGGCCGAGGTGAGCGCCAGCCATGCTGTCGTCGAAGCCGATTTCGTTTCCGCCACGATCACCCTCACTAAGGATGGTGAACCCATTGAAGACGGCGTCCTCCGCGTACGGACAAGCTTCAAGGGCACCTTCAAGCCTGGCGACCTGATCCGCACCAGGAGCAACATTTCCGGCGCTGCGTGCGGATTTTCGCTCCGCGGTACACCCCCGGCCGCTATAGAGCTTGCTCGCGGCCCCGGTGGACCATATTGGGAATGGGGAGCCTACGATCGCTGGATTCTTTTCCTGTCCGCTCACAAGCCGTTTGATGTCAACACCTGTTCTCGCTCGAGTCCATCCATGCTGTTCGCTGAGCTTCCCGAATTGAAGAGGCTTCAGAAGCGCCGTGTCCCTTCAGACCAACCCAAGCGATAGGTCGTTCGCGCGGTGTGTGCCTCATGACAATGCTGGAGTTGCGGATCTGTATGCTGAACGGGCGGCTCAACCTTTCATTGCAGCGGACCTGCGTCAGCTTCGCTGGCTGGTCCACTGAATTTCGACGCTAAGCGCAGCAACCCACTTCCAGCACTACCTCCATGTGGGACCTCCTCCAAATCTCCTTTGGCACTGCATCGCTGGTTGCGCTTCTCTACGCCGTTTGGCCGAACATTACTCATAGAGACGTGCAGTACCGCAAACAAGCTGGGGTCGCCACACTCGCGTTTCTCTTGCTGACGGTTGGGCTGTACGTTTGGGGCCCATCAGCAAGCACAGGTCTGCATCGGCAGACTGACACCGTTGAGGTCAGCAATAGGCAAGGCGACTACATCGAAGTGTTCTATCCAAAGACGTTCAGTTCCCCCCCGAACCTGAAGCTCCGCTTCATTAAGGGAAACGGAACGCTAGAGATACTCGACCAGAGGTCAGACGGCTTTCGTTTCAAGGCCAAGGATATGTGGTACGAGACCAGCGAAGGGGCGTTCGTGGAGTGGGCCGCGGCTGGGACTGTGCGCTAGCACGAGCTTCGTCGGCGATGTCTAGTCCTTCAATCGAACACGTCGGCGACGACATGTAGTACCGCGAACAGCATGCCTGCGCCGTTCATACGGCCCGGCTGGTTTCATTGCCCTCGTCGGCGCGGTCCATGAGCAGGTGCAGCGGCTGGTTTGGTTTGCCCAGGTGCTTGAGCCGCGCACGTCCCTCGAGGGCGTCGTGCGTCTGGCCGGGAGGCCAAGGGGCGCGAGGTGGAATGTGCAGTGGCTTGCAAGGCGGTGAGCCTCGCAGAGCGGTCGCCCTGTGTCGGCGGTCGTGGCATTCGTTCCGGACGTGCGCTTGTCAGAGCGAGGGGTTCGTAAGGCGGGCGCCCGTGTCGTGCTTATGATGATTCGCTACAGGTTGCCTCAAAGGAGATTTCGATGAGTCTGTTCGGTTCGATTCTTGAAAAGCTGGGGCTGAAGTCGGCCGCCCCTGCGCCTGCTCCCGCGCCCGCTGCAGAGCCGAGCGCGCCTGCGGCACCCTCGGCTCCGGCAGTCGTCCCCATTTCCGCGGTCGATGTGGTCGCTAAGTTGGAGGGTCTGGCCAGCGCCAACCCGCAGAAGCTCAACTGGAAGGTGTCGATCGTCGATCTTCTGAAGCTGTTGGGTCTGGACAGCAGCTTCGAGGCGCGTAAGGGTCTCGCCACGGAACTCGGCTGCCCGGCGGACAAGATGGGCGACTCTGCGCAGATGAACATCTGGCTGCACAAGACGGTGCTGCAGAAACTCGCCGAGAACGGCGGCAACATTCCGAAGGATTTGCTTTAGTGACCTGCCGGAACTTGTAGTCACTCGGGCGGCTGGGGCGAGCCGTGGGCATGGCCCGTCGTGGGCACGCCAATGGCTCCATAGGGTGATGCGTGCTCGGACTGGGACGGGGACCATACGTAGCATGCCGACAGGTCGTCGGCGCTCTGCTGTCAAGGACCCGAAATGACCACCGAACTCGCCACCATACCCGGCAATAGCCCTGTAGCGACCACTGCGCCGAAGGCGCCGCGCTTTGGCATGAACGAGCTCATCCGCAAGGCGATGCGCCAGTTCACAGGTCATGCGCTGCACCGGCTTGGACAGGTGGGTGTCGACGTGCCGCTCAAGAGCTGCGCCGCGGTGTTCGCCGCCGCAGCCTGCGCCGGCAGCGCCCACGCATCGATCGTCAGCTATGACTCGATCACCGGCAACACCAACTCGGGCTATGCCCTGTATGGCGGCTACTTCGCGCCGTTCGATCAGAGCGCGCTCGTCGGCCTGCGCTTTACCGCCACCGCCAGCGGCTACATCGACGCGCTGACCGTCGCCGTCAGTGGCCGCACGCCGAACTTCAGCATGACGCTGTTCTCTGACGACGCCGGTGTGCTTGGCAGCCAGATGCAGACGCTGGCGATGGTCGGCGACGGCGTTCTCGGCGGCTTCTCGAGTGGCGAGTTCACGAGCGGTGCGCAACTCACCGCAGGTGCCAGCTATTGGCTCGTGCTCGGCATGGACTTCATCATGCAGAGCTGGTTCTACATGAGCGGCAGCAGTGCGCCGGGTGCCGGCACGATGGCGTACGGCTACACAGCGGGCCAGAACGTGCCGACGGCGCTCACCTACTCGAGCCCGACGCAGTCGCTCGGATTGATGGTCAGCATCGACAACGACTCGACGGGTGGTGGCACGGTGCCGGAGCCGACGACCTACGCGCTGGCCGGCCTTGCTCTGCTGGCCGCGTTTGCGGCACGCCGCAAGGCCTGAGCCCGTCGAACTGCGGGGCCCTGCAACGTCGATTGAAGACGGCTCCAGGGCTGCAATGCTGCTGGGCGAGCATATGGCTGGAGGCGGGCCTATCTACCTGACGAAATCAGAGACTCGGTGGCGTGTTCGACCCTAGCCGTTGCTCAAACATTTCGATGAACTCAGGCAGCGAAATGCCCAGTGCGTTGACCCAGCGCCGTAGTTCAAGCACATCCAGACGACGAACTCCTCGCTCGACTCGGCTGACGTGCGTTTGCTCCCAGGCCAGCTTTTCAGCCAGCCCAACCTGGGTTAGCTGCGCCGCGTTGCGCAGCTCAACAAGCAGCTCCAGAAGTAGTTGGTGGTCTTGAGTGTGGAGGTTCTTTTGCATCGGCCGTCACAAAGCGGCCGACACATTGCTGCGACTGGATGAATAGACGAAAATCGTCTATTCTGCGTATGAGCAGGAGCACGCGATGAGGAGACTCCGATCAATCGCCTGAGTGAACTGCTTAGCACGTTTGGAGCGACCTATGACCTACTTCTTCTGGGATTCCCCCGACTGGTTCGACGGTGCACTGTGCTGCCGCTACGTGGTGGTGCAGTTCGACAAGCTGCACGTTCCGACGTGGATCGACGGCGCGCCCGGCACGGCCGAGTGGCACTGGGCGCTCGGCCTCTTCACCGATGGCCAGCTCCAGGTGCTCGGGGCCTGGCGCGACGAAGGCCCGGCAACGGCCCAGCGCATCGCGGCGGACCTCCATGACCGCGGCATCGAGCGCATCCAGGCGCTGGCCGCCGACGACGCCCTGGTTGCTGCCGTGAAGGGCCTGTGCCCCAGGGTCTGCGATCGCACCGTGGCAGAACTCGCTGCCCCGGGTGCCGCCAGCGCCCGCATGCGGCAGGCCATCCGCTGGACCGACACCGCCGCGCAGCACCTGCAGGAGCGCATGTCGCGAGCCACGAAGAAGCATGGCCCCTTCGCCGATCACGCGGCGGCGGCCGACTTCATCGCGCAGGCGTTCCAGCGCGCGGACCGCGACCTTCTGGCCGACGACTGGGACCGTGCCAAGCCGGCGCCCTACGGCCTGAGGGCCGCGCCGCCAGTCCTGGCACGAACAGCCTCGGCACGCGCGGCCCTGGCACAAGCGGCCTGATCGCCATGGCGACCCGGCTCGCAAAGGACTGGCAGGACATCCTGTCGCAGGTGCGCGGCGTGCTGCGACGTCGCGGGCAGACCAAGCACGAGGCGGAGGACCTGGTGCAGGAGGCGTGGCTGCGCCTGGTCCGCTACGAGGAGGAGCACCAGAGCGTCGAGCGGCCCGAGGCCTTCCTGATGCGCACGGCGCTGAACCTCTCCATCGATGCCTATCGCACGGGCGTGGGACGGGGCGAGCACGTCCTGGTGGAGGAGGTGGTGCTGGTGGACACCGCCCCTTCCACCGAGTCCGTGGTGCTGGCCAGGGAGCGCATGGCTCGCCTGGCGCTGGGGGTGAGCCGCTTGAGCGAGAGGACGCGGGAGGTCTTCATGGCCTGCCGCATCGACGGTCTGTCCCAGGTCGAGATCGCGAAGCTGCACGGCATCAGCGTCACGACCGTCAACGAACACCTGGCCAAGGCGACACTACGGCTGACGGACTGGATGGAAGGCTGGTAGCCGTGCAACCGTGGGATGCCACCGGTGCGCCGGGGGCAAGTGACAAGCCGCGCGTGCCGCGCAGGATCTTGGCCGAGGCGGCCGTGTGGGTGACGCGGCTGCACGGCCCTGACCGGTCGCGGGCGATGGAGCTCGAATGCCTGGCGTGGCAGGCCCGCTCGGCGGTGCACCGCCTGGCCTTCGAGCGCTGCACGGATGCGTGGCTGGAGGTGGGCGGGCTGACCCGGGAGCAGGTCCAGGCGGCCATCGACAAGCAGCCGGGCAAGTGGTCATGGCGGGGCCGGGGCACGCGCGTGGCGCTGGCGGTCGCGGTCCCGTGCTGCGTGGCCGTCATTGCCGTGCTGGGCGTGCTGGGCATGTTTCGTGGGGCCGGCGACACCTACAGCACCGGCGTGGGCGAGCAGCGGCAGCTCGTCCTGGCCGACGGCAGCCGCCTGACGCTGAACACCGCCACCGACATCCGCGTGAAGCTGACGGACGCGCTGCGCGAGGTCACGGTCGAGCGCGGCGAGGCGCTGTTCGAAGTCGCCAAGGATGCCGGCCGGCCGTTCGTGGTCGGCGTGTCCGACGCCAAGGTCGTGGCCACGGGGACGGCCTTCCTGGTCCGCTCCACGCCGCCGGCACAGGCCGGTGGCGGGGTGTTCGGCGTGACGCTGCTCGAGGGGCAGGTGCTCGTGCAGCGCTCGGGCCGCGCCGTGCGGGACGTCCTGAGCGACACGGTGGTCATGAAGCCTGGCGAGCGGCTGCAGGTGCGCCGGCTGCCCAGGCCGGCGGGGCGCGCGGAGCTGGGGCCTGCCGGGATGGGGTCTGCCGGGGCGGGGCGTGCCGAGGAGGGGCCGGCGGAGCCGGAGCAGGCACAGCTGGACCGTCCCCCGCTGGACCGGCTGCTGGCCTGGAAGCGCGGACTGGTCGACCTGGGCGACGTCACGCTGCCGGAGGCCATCGCCGACATGAACCGCTACAGCGCCGTGCAGATCACGCTCGCCGACCCGCAGGCTCTGGGCGTGCTGCGCGTCAGCGGGACGTATCGCACCGGCGACAACCGGGCTTTTGCGGAAGCGGTGGCGAGGTTGCATGGCCTGGTCGTGCGGCCGCGCGACGGGGGCGTGGAGCTGGCCAGCAGATAGGCAGATAGCGCGGCGGCGAGGCGAGGGCTGCCGGAGTGGCCTTAAGTCGCCTTTAAGTGCTCGGCGCCAACACTGGCCAGCTTCCTTGCTGCGCTCGTGTCCCGGTGATCCAAGCTGCCACGCATCACTTTCCCGAAAGCCTGCCGAAAAACCCATCGGACACAGTCCACCGACCGGTGGCAGGCGCTGTGTCACTGACCGCTGGCCTTGCGAGATACGTCGGAGCGCGCGGGTGAGCTCCACGCCGCGAACTTCCCGGCCTGGCCCGGCCCGCAGTGGCGTGCTGTCCGAGGCGCGGTCTGATGCACTGCTGGCTGCCCTGGCGCTGATCGCACTGGCGGTGTGGGAGGTGTCGGGGCTGGACCTGCCGCTGGCGCGCCTGTATGGCACCGCGGCGGGCTTTGCGTGGCGGGATCAATGGCTGACGGCGAGCCTGTTCCACGATGGTGCCCGGGCGATCGGATGGCTCTTCCTGGCGCTGCTGCTGCTCAGCGTCTGGCGGCCGCGGTTGCTGGTGCCTGAGCTGCCACGGCGCGAGCGGGTGCAGTGGATCCTGACGACCCTGCTGTGCGTCGCGCTCATCGCGCTGCTGAAGCGTTCGAGCGCCACGAGCTGCCCCTGGTCGCTGGTCGAGTTCGGCGGTGAGGCCGCGCGCTACGTGCCGCACTGGCTGCTTGGAGTCCGCGATGGCGGGCCGGGCGGCTGTTTTCCTTCGGGCCACGCGTCGACGGCCTTCTCGCTGCTGCCGGGATGGTTTGCGCTGCGCAACCATGCTCCTCGTGCCGCCCGCGTCTTCCTCACGGTCGTCCTCGCCGTCGGACTCGTGCTGGGCTGGGTGCAGATGATGCGCGGCGCCCACTATCTGAGCCATTCCCTGTGGACCGCGTGGATCTGCTGGGTGGTCAGTGCGGTGACGTGGCATGGCGCGCAGGCAGGCAGGGGGCTGGTGCAACCCATGCTCTCGAGGTCGCTGCCCTGAAGCCTTGCGCGGCTTGGCCCGGGCCGCCGAGGGCCATCTGGAGCGAAGATCGCGCCCTGGCCCATGTGCGCCAAGGCGAACCTCCAGGACCCATGCGACTGCTGCTGATTGAGGACGACACGATGATCGGTCGCGCGGTGCGAGAGGGCCTGCGCCAGGCCGGCTTCGCCGTGGACTGGGTCACCGACGGGAGGGCCGCGGAGCTTTCCCTGTCCAACGGCGTGTACGACCTGGCGGTGCTGGACCTCGGGCTGCCGCGCGGGGACGGCATGACGCTGCTCAAGCACCTGCGGGCCGGCGGCAGCGCATTGCCCGTCCTGATCGCGTCGGCGCGTGACACCGTTCGCGACCGCATCGCCGGACTGGAGGCCGGCGCCGACGACTACGTGCTCAAGCCGTTCGACCTCGACGAGCTGGTGGCCCGCGTGCGCGCGCTGCTGCGCCGTCATGCCGGCAGCGGCAACCCGGTGCTGCAGCGAGGCGAGCTGATGCTGGATCCGGTGAGCAGGCGGGTGACCCAGGCGGGCGAGCCGGTGGAGCTGTCGGCGCGCGAGTTCTCCGTGCTGGAGGCGTTGATGCAGAAGCCCGGCGCCGTGCTGTCCCGCGAACGCCTGGAAGAGGCTGTCTACGGCTGGGGGCAGGAGGTGGCCAGCAACGCCATCGAGGTGCACCTGCACAACCTGCGCCGCAAGCTGGGCAGCGCGGCCATCAAGAACGTGCGCGGCGTGGGCTACCGCGTGGCCAGCGACTGATGCGCTCCATCGAGCGCGCGCTGCTTGCGTGGATCTCGGGTGCGTTCGCGCTGGGGACCGCGCTCGTCGCGGGGGTGGCGTACGCATTCATCCTCGAGGAGATGAGCGAGGTCTTCGACGAAGACCTCAGGAACGTGGCCACCAGCCTGGCGCATTACCAGCAGGTCAACGGCCTCGGCCGCCAGGCGCCGTTCGGTGGGGAAGTGCCATTGCAGGCGCCCGGGTCGGAGGAAACGGAGATCGCGACGTTCGCATGGGACTCGGGCGGGAGGCTGCTGTACTCGTCGAACCGACAGGTGCACATGCCCCTCATCGGCCAGGAGGGCCTCACGCGATTGAAGGTGGGCGACGAGCAATGGGTCGTCTACACGGTACGGCATCGCGCCGGTGCGTCGCAGGCGGCGCAGAGGATCTCTTCAAGGCGCGAGATGGCCCGCGAGTCGGCGACGCACATATTGCCACCGCTCCTGCTACTGGCGGCGGGCATCGGCGTGCTGCTGATCTTCGGATTGCGGCGCGGCCTGCGGCCGCTGGACGAGGCGGCCCGGGACGTCGCGAGCCGCAGCGCCGCGTCGCTCAGGCCCATCGAAGGCACGCCGCTGCCCAGGGAGCTTGCGCCCATGGTGCATGCCATCAACGGGCTGATGGCGCGGCTGGATGACTCGATGACCGCGCAGCGGCGCTTCCTTGCCGATGCGGCTCACGAGCTGCGCAGCCCCGTGACGGCCTTGCGCCTGCAGCTGCAGCTGCTGGATCGCAGCCCCGACGACGTCCACAAGCAGGCCGCGATGGCGGAGTTGCAGCAGGGCATCGACCGCGCGCAACGGTTGATCGAACAGCTGCTGCACTTTGCGCGCACGGAGCCGGAGGCACAGCTGTCCGCGCTGGTGCCGCTGGATCTGGGCGTCATGGTCCGCGAGGTGGTCGAGGCGCTGAATGCGAAGGCGGAGTCCTGGCAGATCGATCTCGGCGCGGAGCTGCACGGTCCCGTGCCCGTGATGGGTGACGCCGATCAGCTGGTCGTGCTGCTGAACAACCTGGTGGAGAACGCGCTGCGCTACACGCCGGCGGGGGGTGTCGTCGACGTGGGGGCCGCGCTGCAGGATGGCCGGCCGGTACTGTTCGTGCGGGACACGGGGCCGGGCATTGCCGCCGCGGAGCGGGAACGGGTGTTTGACCGGTTCTACCGCGGCGAGCAGCCGGTGCCGTCGGAGCGCGCGCAGGACGGAAGCGGCCTCGGCCTGTCCATCGTGAAGGCGATCGCGCAGCGCCATAGCGCTGCCGTGCGGCTCCTGGACCGCGAAGGCGGGCCGGGGCTGGAGGTGCGCGTGGTGTTTCCCCCGTTCGTGGAGCAGAGGTCTACCTGAATGCAGCCAGCCCCGGCTCGGTCGGGTGCTGCTGATCGTGGCTAGTTTGCGGGCACTTCGCCGGTAGTTCGCCGGTGACGAATCGGTTGATTCAGCTGGCCGGCAAGCGTCGTGGAGCAGTACTGTCGCTTGCGGCGGATCCGCTTGGCCCGACCGGCATCACGGCGCGGCATCAGGGCGAGAAGGATGGGCTCAAGCCAGGGCCGCCAGCCGGTCGCGCACCGCAGCGATGAGCGCCTCGGGCTGCTCGCGATGCGGCACATGGCCGGTGTCCGCGAGCAGCTCGATACGGGCTTGCGCCCCGGTCGAGCGGGCGATCAGCTCGGCGATCATCTCGGGGTGGCGCGCCGAGCCGTACTCGTCGTCGGCGCCGTGGATCACCAGCGCGGGGCATGTCACCCTGGGCAGGACCTCCGCCAGCGACCATGTCGCGAACTGCGGGCTCAGCCAGGTTCCCAGCCAGGCCTCCAGCACCCATGCGGCCTTGTCGCCGTGGTGGCGGGCGAGCTTGTGCATCTGCCCGGCTTCCTGGAACTGCTCCCGGGCGGCCAGCAGTCCACGTACTGTCCGGTCCTCGACGAAGGCCTGCGCAGACTCCGTGATTAGCGCCACGCAGCGTGCCTGCATTGCTGCCGCGCAGTGCACGGCCATGCCGCCACCCACGCTGTGGCCGAAGACGGCAAAGCGCTCGATGCCGAGCTGCTCCAGCACCACCGGAAAGAAGCGCCTTGCTTCCTCCGCGACGAAGTCCAGCGGCATCGCGCCTGTGCGCGCATCGGCCTGACCGAAGCCCAGCCGGTCATAGGCGAAGGCGCGCCGTCCGGTGGCCTCGGCAAGGGCGGCGGGGAAGTCGCGCCACAGCGCCACGCAGCCCAGCGAGTCGTGCAGCAGCACGATGGGCACGGCAGCCGTCGCGGCGCGCGGCGTCCATGACCGCGCGAACAGCCTGCCGTCCTGATGGTCAATCCAGTGGTCGTCGATGCGCATGAGCCCGCCATCCTAGGCCCGGCGGCACCCCGGGCGGGCGCTGCCGGCCATGGCGGGGTCAGTGCCCCCGCATCGCCCGTCGTGCCGAGAAGGCCATGAAGGTTGCGAACGCGACGACGACAACCAGTCCGGCGGTCAGCGACGAGTGCTCGGCGATGAGGCCGATCAGCGGTGGGCCGGCCATCATGCCGAGATAGCCCACGCCCGACACGGCCGCAATCCCGTGGGCCGGCGACACCCCTGGCACCTGGGAGGCCGCGCTGAACAGCACCGGCACGACGTTGGACAGTCCCAGGCCCACGAGCGCGAAGCCAAGCAGCGCGACGAGGGGAGAGGGCACGGCCAGCGCCAGCGCCATGCCGGCAGCGGCGAGCACGCCGCTGGCGCGCATCAGCCGCGTGCCGGACATGCGGGCGCGCACCCAGTCGCCGCCAAAGCGGCCAAGCGCCATCGCGCCGCTGAAGCTGGCGTAGGCCAGGGCCGCCGTGCTGGCCTCGCTGGCACGCTCCTGCTTCATGAACAGCACGCTCCAGTCGTACATCGCACCTTCGGCGATCAGGCCCATGGACGCCAGCAGGCCCAGCAGCACCAGTGGGCCTCGCGGCAGGCTCAGCGGGTGCTTCTCGCCGCCTTCGTGCTTCGGCACGGGCAGCATGGCGCGGCTGGCCAGCAGCACGATGGCCGCACCGACGCCGGTGGCCAGCAGCAGGTGCGACTGCGGCGAGAGGCCCAGCGCAGGTGCAGCGCTGCCCAGGCCGGCGCCGGCCATGCCGCCCAGGCTGAACATGCCGTGAAAGCCGCTCATCAGCGGCTTGCCCGCGAGGCGCTCGATCTCGGTGGCCTCGGTGTTCAAGGCCACGTCGAACAGGCTGCCGGTGATGCCGAAGACCAGCATCACGGCCAGCAGGGCTGCGTAGGCCGGCCAGGCCAGCAGGCAGGCGATGGAGGCGCAGCACAGCACGCCCATGGCGGCGGCCACGGCACGCGGCCCCCAGCGGCCGACGATGCGGCCGGCCTGGGCCAGGGCCATCAGCGCACCGGCGCCGCTGGCCAGCATCGCGATGGCCAGGGTCTGCTCGCTGAGGCCGTAGTGGCCCTTGACGGTGGGCACATGCACCCCCCAGGTCGCGAACAGTACGCCCAGGACGAAGAACTGCGCGCGCAATGCGCGCGACGCACCGACGACCGGCGTCACTTGGCGGACGCGCTGATGCGGGTGAAGAAGTCGTAGACGCCCTGGTCGCCCATCTTGCGCGCGTCGGCCAGCTCGCCGCCCTCGGTCGCGTAGAGCAGCTTGCCCTGGGGCGACAGCACGGCGACGGCGGGGATGCCCTTCTTCAGGGGCACGCGGTAGCTCTCGGCGATGTCGACATTGCGGTCGAAGCGGCCCACGTCGACCTTGACGACCTTGAAGGCCTTGGCGATCAGCGGGGCGCTGGGGCCGTGCTTGAAGGTGGCGTCCAGCATGCGGCAGTCGCCGCACCAGTTGGCGCCGAAGACGACGAGGACGGGAAGGCTGGCCCTCTCGGCCTCGGCCAGCGTGGCGCGGATGGCGGCCTTGGCGTCGACGCCTTCGTCATAGATGGCGGGCGGTCCGGCGTGGGCGGCAAGGCTGGTGGCGAGAAGCAGGGAAGCAGTCAGGAAACGCATGGTACGGCGAGATTTGAAAGCGCTTTCATTGCATCATGCATGGGATTTGACAACGTTGTCAAGAATTCCTGCATGGCGATGGCTGTGGGGCGCGATTGTGGGAACGGGGAGGTGCAGGATCACGCGACGGGTCAGCGGGAGGCCTGTTCGAAGAAGCGCCAGATGACGTCGTTGGCGTCCAGGGCCTGGGACGCGGGCTCCTTGCCGCGCCGCACGCTGGCTGCGCCGGGCCAGGAGTGACCACCGGTCTCGGTCACGCAGAGCTGCACGCGGGAGCCGCCGCTGCAGCTGCCGTAGGCCTCGCAGTAGGCCCCGGGCTTGTCCAGCGTGCGCTGCGGCGGCGCGGTGCAGTGGTCGCGCTGCACCCAGCGCGACATCGTCTCGGGCACCGACACGAAGGTCATGACCTTGCTCTCGTCGCGGAAGGCGTTCGGGCCGGCGCCACCGCCGAAGAGGACGTGGTCATCGTCCCTGGCATGGATGTGCAGCACCGAGACCGGCCGGGACGGCGCGCAGCTGGACGTCGCATCCGTGCCGGCAACGGCAGCGACGGCGCGGAAGACGTCCGCCGCCTCGCAGGCGAGCCGGTGGCTGAGCATGCCGCCGTTGGACATGCCGGTGGCGAACACGCGGCTGGCATCGATGCTGTAGCGGCCCTGGATGGCTGAGACGACGGCGCGGGCGAAACCCACGTCATCGCTGCCGCGGTCGCGTGCGTCGCCACAGCAGCCTCCAGCGTTCCAGGTTGCAAAGCGGCCGCCCGGCAGCTTGCTGTAGCCATTGGGGAAGGCGACGACGAAGCCGGCCTCGTCGGCCTTCTTCTGCAGGCCGTAGTTGGCGTCGTCGGCCATGTGCCCGGCATTGCCGCCGCCGCCATGGAAGGCCAGTACCAGTGGCGCGGGCCGGGCCGCGTCATAGCCGGCTGGCAGGTGGAGCAGTACCTTGCGGCCCTGCACCTGGAGTTCCTGCAGGCCGCCCTTGTCAGCGCGGCGCTCCTCGAGACGGGCCTTGATGCGCTCGCGCATCGTCCCTTCGGCCTGCGCTGCGGGCAGCAGCGCGGCCAGGGCGATGGCGAGCACCAGCAGGCCGCGCACTTCAGCTGCCTCCGCCGCCCAGGGCGCGGTACAGCGCGACGAGGTTCTGCGCGCGCTGGCTTTGCACCTGCACCAGCGTCTGCTGGGCGGCAAAGAGCGAGCGTTGCGCATCCAGCCGGTCCAGCGCGTTGGACACGCCGGCCGTGTAACGCTGCTCGGCCGCGTTCAGGCGGCGCGTCTCGGCGTCCACCTGTGCGGCCAGAGCAGCGCGCTGCTCGGCCAGCGTGGCGCGCCCGGCCAGGCCATCCGCGACCTCGCGGAAGGCCGTCTGGATGGCCTTCTCGTACTGGGCCAGCGCGATGTCGCGGGACGCGCGGGCGCTCTCCAGGTTGGCACGGTTGCGCCCGGCGTCGAACAGCGGCTGCACCAGCGACGGCGCGAAGCTCCAGGCCGAGTTCTTGAACAGGTCCGACAGGTGGCCGCTGGCCGTGCCGACGCTGCCGGTCAGCGTGATGCGCGGCCAGAAGGCGGCGCGGGCGGCATCGATGTTGGCGTCCGTCGCGCCGAGCTGGAACTCGGCCTGGCGGATATCCGGGCGGCGCGTCAGCACCTCCGACGGCAGGCCTGCGGGCAACTCGGCCAACGGCTCGAAGTCGGCCAGGTCGCCGGTGGGTGCGGGCAGGTCGGCCGGCAGCGGACCGCCGATCAAGAGCGCCAGAGCGTTCTCGTCGAGCTGGCGCTGGCGCTGCGCCTGGGCGTAGACGGCGCGCGCGGCCTGCCACGACGACTCGGCGGTACGCAGGTCGATCTCGGCGGATACGCCGCCCTCGAAGCGCTGGCGGGTCAGCGACAGCGACTGCTCGCGAGAGGCCAGCGTGTCGCGCGTGATCTTCAGCAGCGCCTCGTCGGCCTGCAGTGCGATCTCGGCGTTGGCCACGCCGGCGACAAGGGCCGTGCGCACGGCCTGCTGCGCCGACTGTGCGGCCAGCACCTGGGCCGCGGCGGCGGCGCTCAGGCCGCGCAGGCGACCGAACAGGTCGAGCTCGTAGGCCGAGACCTGCAGGCCGGCCTGGTAGAGGCTGTTGATGCCGCCGGCGGCCGTGGGTGTGCGCGAGCCGTTGAGGCCGGCGTTGACCGTGGGCCACAGGTCGGCGTCGCGTGCGGCGGCCGCGGCGCGGGCGGTCTCGATGTTGAGTGCCGCGATGCGCAGGTCGCGGTTGTTGGCCAGCGCCAGCGGGATGAGCTTTTGCAGTCGCTCTCCCTTGAAGGCCTGGGCCCAGGGCAGCTCGACCGCGGCGGCTCCGCCCGCGCCGCCTGCCTGCGGGAAGGCGTTTGGCACTGCGGCAGCGGCGGCCTCGGACGCGACGGGGCGCCTGGGTTCAGGGCCCGCGCAGGCGGCGAGCAACGTGGCCAGAGCGATGAGACTGAGGGTGGCTTTCATGCTCAGTCCTCCTGGGGCAGGTGGGCATCGTGGCGGTGCTGCCGCTCGCTGCCGGGGAAGCGCTTGCGCACGACGACGAAGAAGACCGGGACGAGGAAGACGGCGAAGACAACCGCGGTGATCATGCCGCCCATCACGCCGGTGCCGATGGCACGCTGGCTGGCGGAGCCGGCGCCGCTCGCGAGCACCAGCGGCAGCACGCCGAGGATGAAGGCCAGCGACGTCATCAGGATGGGGCGGAAGCGCAGGTGCGCGGCCTCCACGACCGCTTCGAACAGGTCGCGGCCCTGCGCGTGCAGGTCCTTCGCGAACTCGATGATGAGCACCGCGTTCTTCGCCGACAGGCCGATGATGGTGATCATGCCGACCTTGAAGTAGACGTCGTTCTCCAGCCCACGCAGGTTGGCCCCCAGCACCACGCCCAAGATGCCCAGCGGCACGACCAGCAGCACGGCCATCGGGATGCTCCAGCTCTCGTACAGCGCGGCCAGGCACAGGAACACGGCCAGCAGCGAGAAGCCGAACAGGATGAAGGCGGTGGAGCCCGAGAGCTTTTCCTCGCGCGACTGGCCCGTCCACTCGTAGCCGAAGCCCTCTGGCAGCTCGGCGGCAAGGCGTTCCATCTCGGCCATGGCCGCGCCCGTGGACACGCCCTTGGCCGGCTCGCCGGCGATGCGCATTGCGGCGTAGCCGTTGTAGCGCACCGTCTGCATCGCGCCGGTGATCCACTTGCTGCTGGCGAAGGCGCTCAGCGGCACCGGCTGGCCGGCGCTGTTGAGCACGTTGAGCTTGAGCAGGTCCTCGGGCTGCATGCGTGCGGGCGCGTCGGCCTGCACGATGACGCGCTGCAGCCGGCCGGTGTTGGGGAAGTCGTTCACGTAGCTGGAGCCCAGCGACGTGCCCAGCACCGCGTTGACGGCGCTGATGTTCAGACCCAGCGCCATCGCGCGCTCGCGGTCGATGCTCAGCTCCAGCTGGGCGGCGTCTTCCAGGCCGTCTGGGCGCACGGCGGTCAGCAGGGGGCTCTTGGCGGCGGCTGCCAGCAACTGGTTGCGCGCGGCCAGCAGTTCGGCGCGCGTGTGGCCGCTGCGGTCCTGCAGGCGGAACGCGAAGCCGTTGGCGCGACCCAGGTCGCGGATGGGGGGCGGGCTGGTCGGGAAGATGACCGCGTCGCGGATCTTGCCCAGCTCGGGGAAGGCGCGCGACACCAGGCCCTGGGCGGAATGCTCGGCGCCATGGCGCTCGTCCCAGGGCTTGAGCGTGACGAAGGCCAGGCCCGCGTTCTGGCCGGAGCCGGCGAAGCTGAAACCCACCACGCCGACCATGCTCTCCACCTCGGGCTGCTTGAGCATGTAGTCCTCGACCTGCTTCACGACCTCCAGCGTACGCGCCTGCGTGGCGCCGGGCGGCAGCTGGATGTTGACGAGGATGTTGCCCTGGTCCTCGTTCGGCACGAAGGACGTGGGCAGGCGCTGGAACATCAGCACCGCCGCCGCGATGACGGCGGCATAGATGAAGAAGGACCGGCCCGCGCGGTGGATGAGCCTGGCCACCGCGCCTTCGTAGCGCTTGGCCGTGCGGTTGAAGCCACGGTTGAACCAGCCGAAGAAGCCGCGCTTGTCCAGGTGGTGGCCGGCCTGCACGGGCTTGAGCAGCGTGGCGCACAGCGCCGGCGTGAACGACAGCGCCATGAAGGCCGAGAACGCGATGGAGCTGACCATCACCGCCGAGAACTGGCGGTAGATGTTGCCGATGGAGCCGCTGAAGAAGGCCAGCGGCACGAACACCGAGATCAGCACCACGGTCACGCCGATGATGGCGCCCGAGATCTGGCCCATGGCCTTCTTGGTGGCCTTGTAGGGCGACAGGCCCTCCTCGCTCATGATGCGCTCGACGTTCTCCACCACCACGATGGCGTCGTCCACCACGATGCCGATCACCAGCACCATGCCGAACATGGTCAGCACGTTGATGGAGAAGCCCAGGGCCAGCAGCGTGGCGAAGCTGCCCAGCAGCGCGATGGGCACGACCAGCGTCGGGATCAGCGTGTAGCGGATGTTCTGCAGGAACAGGAACATCACGAGGAACACGAGGAACACGGCCTCGATCAGCGTCTCGACGACCTGCGAGATGGAGATGTCGATGAACAGCGAGCTGTCGAAGGGGATGGAGGCCTTCACGCCCTGCGGGAAGTAGGGCTCCAGCGTCTTGAGCTTTTGCTTGATGAGCTTGGCCGTCTGCAGCGCGTTGGCCGACGGCGCGAGCTGCACGCCAACGCCGACGGAGGGCTTGCCGTTCAGCCGCGTGGAGCGGCCGGTGTAGCTGTCGGCGCCCAGCTCGATGCGGGCCACGTCCTTGAGCCGCACGGTCGAGCCGTCGGCATTGGCACGCAGCACGATGTTGCCGAACTGCTCGACGCTGGCGAGCTGGCCGCGCACGACCACCGTGGCAGCGACTGGCTGCCCCGGCACGTTGGGCAGGTCACCGATGGAGCCGGAGCTGACCTGGGCGTTCTGGGCCTGGATGGCGGCGTTCACGTCGGCGGGTGCCAGGCGCAAGCCCACCAGCTTCGCCGGGTCCAGCCAGATGCGCATGGCGCGCTCGGTGCCGAACAGCAGTCCCTGTCCGACGCCGGGCACGCGCTGGATCTCGGGCAGTACGGTGCGCGCTGCGTAGTCACCCAGCGCGATGGGGTCGAACGCCGGGTTGTCGCTCGACATGATGATGAAGAGCAGGAAGTTCGGATTGGCCTTGTCGACACGCACGCCCTGCTGGATGACGGCGGCCGGCAGGCGTGGCGTGGCGCGGGCCAGCCGGTTCTGCACGTCCACCTGCGCCAGGTCGGGGCTGGTGGCGGGGTCGAAGCTCATCGTGAGCGAGCCCGTGCCGTCGGCCTGGGCCACGGCCTCCATGTAGATGAGGCCGGGGGAGCCGTTCATCTCGCGCTCGATGACGCTGATGACGGAGTCCTCCAGCGTCTGTGCCGAGGCGCCGGGATAGGTCACCGACAGCACGATGGACGGCGGTGCCACGGGCGGGTACTGCGAGATCGGCAGCTGCGTGACTGCCACGCCGCCGATGACGAGGACGAAGAGGGCGATGACCCACGCGAAGATGGGTCGGTCGATGAAAAACTGCGCCATGGTGGGTCAGGTCCTCAGCGCGATGCGGCGGAGGCCGGGGCGGTCGCTGGCGCCGCAGCCGGGGCTGCGCCCGCGGGCACCCAGGGCACGGGCCGCGCCTTGCCGCCGGCCTTGACGCGCTGCAGGCCGTCGACGACGACCTTCTCGCCCGCCCTCAGGCCGCTCAGCACCAGGGCCTTGCCGCCCTGGGCCAGGCCGAGCTTGACGGGCCGCGCGCTGACGCCGCCGTCCTCGGCCACGACCAGCACGCTCTCGCCCGTCGAGCCGCGTGCCACCGCCTGCTGCGGCAGCCAGATGGCGTCGGCCACCTCGGCCTGCGCCAGGCGCACCCGCACGTACAGGCCGGGCAGCAGCAGGCCCTTGGAGTTGGGCAGCTCGGCGCGCAGCGTGATCTGCCCGGTGGTGGTGTCCACGCTGAGGTCGGAGAACAGCAGCCTGCCGGTCTCGGGGTAGATGCTGCCGTCCTCCAGCAGCACCTGGACCTGCGCGGTTTCCTTGCCGCCGGCGCGCTGCAGCCGCCCCTCGGCCAGCGCCTGGCGCAGCCGCATGACCTCGGCGGCAGACTGCGTGAAGTTCACATACAGCTTGTCGACCTGCTGCACGACGGCCAGCGGCGTCGCCTCGCCCTGGCCCACCAGTGCGCCTTCGGTGACAAGGGCGCGGCCGATGCGGCCTGCGATGGGTGCGGTGACGGCGGAGTAGCCGAGGTTGATCTGCGCGGTCTGCACGGCGGCCTTGCCGGCAGCCACGTCGGCGCGCGCCTGCTGGGCTGCGGCCTGGGCGTTCAGTGCCTCTTGCTGGCTGACGGCCTGGGTCTTGGCCAGCGGCGCGTAGCGGTCGGCCAGCGCCTGGGCCTGCGTGAGGTTGGCTTCGGCGCGCGCGAGCTGGGCCTGGGCGCTGGCCAGCGTGGCGCGATAGGGTGCCGGGTCGATCTCGAACAGCGCCTGGCCCGCCTTCACGTCGCTGCCTTCGATGAACAGCCGCTTTTGCAGGATGCCGGCGGCGCGGGCGCGCACCTGGGCGACGCGAAAGGCCTCCAGGCGGCCCGGCAGCTCGGTGGCCAGGTCGGCCCGGCCCGGCGCCACGGTGACGACACCCACCTCGGGCGGCGGCGGTGCGGCCGGCGTGGTCGGGCTGCTGGACTGGCCGCAGCCCGCCAGCAGGGCGCCCAACCCGGTACTCAGGACGACCATCGCGCCCATGCGGACGTTGCTACCCCATGCCAACTTCATCTTTGTGACCTTGTTCGATTGCCGGTGGGCCTGCCCCGCCGCCGTTGGCCGTTAGGGCAAAACCGGCAACTGTAGCGAGGCGTCAAGACACGTGTTGGTGAAGCAACGCAAAGCCCCGGGCCCGCGCCGGGCCGCGTCAGTCCTGGACAGAAGTCACGTTGTCCAGGGGCGAAGCGTGCAGGGCCTGCAGCCGGGCGCGCTGCACGGCGCGCCCGATCTCCGGCCCCTTGGCCCCGCGCGCGATGGCCTCGGCGCTGGCAGCGGCGAGGTCCACGCCCTGGGTTGCGCGCAGGTCGGCCATGAGGCGTTCGCGCTGCGGGTAGTCGCGCTCCTCCAGTCCGAGGCGGCCGCGGGCGTCGCATTCGCAGGCCCACAGCAGTTCGGCAAAGCGCTCGGGCCGGCGCCAGGCGTCGCAGCGCTCCAGCAGCCGCAGCCGGGCCTCGGCGCTGAAGCCCTGGCTCTGGTGCACATGGGTGTGCTCGCGTGCGACCAGCTCGGCCAGCTCGCGGCAGTCGGTCGGCACCTTCCAGCGCGCGCTCACGCCACGGGCGAGCTTCTCGCTGCGGCCCTCGTGGCCGATGTGCCGGGGCAGCTCCTCCTTGCGCGTGGTGCCCTTGCCGAGGTCGTGGCAGAGGCAGGCGTAGCGCACGGTCAGCGGCGCCGCCAGCCGGGCGCACTGGTCCAGGACCATCAGCAGGTGCAATCCGGTGTCGACTTCCGGGTGATGGGCCTCGGGCTGGGACACGCCGAACAGTGCCTCGACCTCGGGCAGCAGCCTGGCCAGCGCGCCGGCCTCGCGCAGCACCTCGATCATGCGCGAGGGCCTTCCTTCCATCAGGCCGCGCGAGAGCTCCTGCCAGACGCGCTCGGCCACCAGCGCGTCCACCTCGCCGGCGGCCACCATCGAGCGCATCAGCGCGACGGTCTCGGGTGCCACGGTGAAGTCGGCGAAGCGCGCGGCGAAGCGGGCCAGCCGCAGGATGCGCACGGGGTCCTCGGCGAAGGCGGGCGAGACATGGCGCAACACCTTGTCCTGCAGGTCGCGCCGGCCGCCGTAGGGGTCGATGACCTGGCCGGCCTTGTCCTCTGCCATCGCGTTGATGGTCAGGTCGCGGCGCGCCAGGTCCTGCTCCAGCGTCACGTCGGGTGCCGTGTGGAAGGCGAATCCGTGGTAGCCCGCGGCGGTCTTGCGCTCGGTCCGGGCCAGGGCCACTTCCTCGTGCGTGGCGGGATGCAGGAAGACGGGGAAATCCTTGCCCACGGGCTGGTAGCCAGCGGCCAGCAGGTCCTGGGGCGACGCACCGACGACGACCCAGTCGTGGTCCTGCACCGGCAGGCCGAGCAGGCGGTCGCGCACGGCGCCACCGACGAGATAGGTCTGGAATTGGGGCATTGCCGCATTCTGCGGCCACACTCGCGGTATGCAGATCCTCAGTGAACACCTTGCCTTCGGCGGCGCCCAGCGCTTTCACCAGCACGACTCGGCCGAGATCGGCCTGCCGATGCGCTTTGCCCTCTTCCTGCCACCGGCGCCGCGGGCGCTGCTGGTCTTCCTGGCCGGACTGACCTGCACGGAAGAGACCTTCACGATGAAGGCTGGCGCGCAGCGCCTGGCCAGCGAGCTGGGCCTGGCCCTGCTGATGCCAGACACCAGCCCGCGCGGCGCTGGCGTGCCCGGCGAGAGCGAGGCGTGGGATTTCGGCGTCGGCGCCGGCTTCTACCTCGATGCGACGCGCGAGCCCTGGGCCCGGAACTGGCGCATGGAGAGCTGGCTGATGAAGGAGCTGCTGCCGCTGGTGCAGCGCGAAACCGGCCTCGAGCGCGTCGGCCTGTTCGGCCATTCGATGGGCGGCCATGGTGCGCTGACGCTGGCCCTGCGCCACCCGGGGCGCTTCGCGTCGCTGTCGGCCTTCGCGCCCATCGCCGCGCCCATGCAGTGCCCCTGGGGGCAGAAGGCCTTCACCGGCTACCTCGGCGACGACCGCGCGGCCTGGGCTGCGCATGACGCCAGTGCCCTGATGCAGGCGCAGGCTTCAGCGCCCTATCCCCAGGGCATCCTCATCGACCAGGGCCTGGCGGACAAGTTCCTGGCCGAGCAGCTCCATCCCGAAGCCTTCGAGGCTGCCTGTGCCGCCGCCGGCCAGCCGCTGACGCTGCGCCGCCACGCCGGCTACGACCACGGCTACTACTTCATCGCCAGCTTCGTCGACGACCACCTGCGCCACCACGCGGCGCAGCTGCTCAGCGCGCCGGCCCCATCAGCCGGCTGACCACGCGCAGCATCGCCGGCGCGTCCAGCTCCTGCGCCAGCCCGTCCAGCGGCGGGCGGGACAGGCGCGGGCGCAACGCGGCCATGTCGGGGCGCGTGTCGTGCGCCGGGTCGAACAGCGCCTTGCCCACCTGGCCGCGGGCGATGCGCTCGCCCAGCATGGCGCACAGGGCGCCAAGGGCGAGGGCGGCCTCGCGCTGCGGTGGCACGGTCCGTTCGGGGTCGAAGCGCAGCGCCGACAGCGTGCGGGCATCGTCAGCGAGGTCCCGCGGCACGTCCCAGGCGCGCATCAGCAGATGGCCCAGTTCGTGAGACACCAGCCCTAGCGACTGCTCCTCGTGCAGGGCGCGCTGGTAGGCGTCCATGCCGTCAAGATCGGCTTCGTCCAGCAGCGCCGCACAAGCCTGCCGGCCCAGGAAGGACAGCACCAGCAGCGTGACCAGCGAGGCCGTTTCCGGCACGCGCAGCCGCGTGGCGAGCTGCTGGTAGAGCTCGCCGGCGATGCTGCTGGCCCGCCAGAGCAGGTCGAACTCGCGCTGCTGGGCGGCGTCGCGCGGCTTGAAGCAGTCGGCCAGCAGGTGCTGCAGGCACTGCTGGCGCACGCTGGCCAGGCCCAGGAACGTGATGGCCTGCCCCACGCTGGTGACGGGTTGCTGCAGCCCGTAGAGCGGCGAGTTGGCCGCCGCGACCACCCGCGCGGCCACGGCCGGCTCGCCCATCACGAGGGTCGCCAGCTCCGCGGAAGAGGCCGCCTGCACGAACTGGGGCGACATCAGCGTGTGAATCGCACGCGGCGGCCGCGGCAACTGGCGCAGGGCCTGCACCAGCAGCTCGGCCTGCGGCCCGTCCAGCAGCTCGGCGGCGCGCAGCGGCAGCGCCACGGGCGGCAATGGCGGCAGTGGTGCGGAGCCGTCGTCGGGCGGCGTGGCGGTCCGGGCCTGGCCGGCCGGCAGCGCGGAGGGCCCGGCGTCCTGCCCGTCCCGTCGCGCGGGGGGACGGGGCCTGGCGGGTGGCGCGGCGGGGCGCGAATGCAACCACCACCAGGCAGCGACCGCCACCACCAAGCCTGCCAGCCCCAGCAGCATCAGCGCCATGCGAATCCCTCCAGTCCTTGTGCAGTGTCAGCCGCCCAGCATAAGCACCAGCGGCGGCCGCGCGAACCCGGTGGGTGCGAGATTGCGCAGGACTGGCGCCTGCCATGTGTCCGCTATATACCCGCCTGGTGCCCGCCTGATGCCCGCCCCGAGTCCACCCTGTGTCCGGCGCGCGGCCCCGCAGCGTCAAGGACAATCCGTCGATGGCAGTCCTTTCCCTCACCAACGCCCACCTCGCATTCGGCCACGTCGCCCTGCTGGATGGCGCCAACTTCGCGCTCGAGACCGGCGAGCGGGTAGGCCTCATCGGCCGCAACGGCACCGGCAAGTCCTCGCTGCTGAAGATCCTCGCCGGCATCGAGAAACTCGATGACGGCCTGCTGCAGCAACAGCAGGGCCTCACCAACGTGTATGTGCCGCAGGAGCCCGAGCTGCGTGGCGACGCCACCATCTTCGACGTCGTCAGCGAGGGCGTGGCCGAGGCGAAGTCGCTGCGCGAGCGCTACGAGCGCCACGACGAGGGCGACGACCTGGCCTGGGTGCAGGAGCGCATCGAGCACATCGGTGCGTGGAACTGGGAGCAGCGCGTCGATGAGACGCTGCACCGCCTGGGGCTGGACGGCTCGCGGCTGGTCGGGAGCCTGTCCGGTGGCCTGAAGAAGCGCGTCGCGCTGGGCCGTGCGCTGGTGGCCCAGCCCGACGTGCTGTTGCTGGACGAGCCCACCAACCACCTGGACCTGGACGCGATCACGTGGCTGGAGGGCCTGCTGAACGATTTCAAGGGTTCTCTGCTGCTGATCACGCACGACCGGCAGTTCCTCGACAACGTCGCCAACCGCATCGTCGAGCTGGACCGCGGCCAGTTGCGCGGCTACCCCGGCAACTTCGCTGCGTTCCAGGCCGCCAAGGCTTATGAGCTGGAGAATGAGGCGCTGGCCAACGCGCGCTTTGACAAGCTGCTGGCGCAGGAGGAGGTGTGGATACGCAAGGGTGTGGAGGCGCGGCGCACCCGCTCCGTCGCCCGCGTGCAGCGCCTGCACGAGATGCGCGAGCAGCACGCCGCGCGACGCGACGTGCAGGGCAAGGTCAGGCTGGACATCGACACCGGCGCCAGCAGCGGCAAGATCGTCGCGGAGCTGGAGAACGTGTCAAAGAGCTTCGGCGAGCGCGCCATCGTGCGCGGCTTCACCAGCACCATCCTGCGCGGCGACAAGGTGGGCCTGATCGGCCCCAACGGTGCCGGCAAGACGACGCTGCTGAAGATGATCCTCGGCGAGCTGCCGCCCGACAGCGGGAGCGTGAGGCTGGGCTCGCGGCTGACGGTGGCCTACTTCGACCAGATGCGCGACACGCTGAACCTGGATGCGACGCTGGCCGACACCATCAGCCCCGGCTCGGAGTGGATCGAAATCGGTACGCAGAAGAAGCACGTCAAGAGCTACCTGGGCGACTTCTTGTTCTCGCCCGCGCGCGCCAACTCGCCGGTGCGCACGCTGTCGGGCGGCGAGCGCAACCGCCTCTTGCTGGCGCGGCTGTTCGCGCGGCCGGCCAACGTGTTGGTGCTGGACGAGCCCACCAATGACCTCGACATCGAGACGCTTGAGCTGCTGGAGGAGTTGCTGGCTGACTACGACGGCACGGTCTTTCTCGTCAGCCACGACCGGCGCTTCCTGGACAACGTCGTCACGTCCACCATCGTCTACGAGGGTGAGGCGCGCTGGCGCGAGTACGAAGGCAGCGTGCAGGACTGGCTGACGCAGTCCAGGCGCGCGGCGGCGCTGCAGGCGCAGGCCGCGCCGGCCGTCGCGGCTGCACCGCCGCCGCCCGCGCCCGAGCCGGCCCCGGTCGTCGCGACCAAGCGCAAGCTCAGCTACAAGGAGCAGCGCGAACTGGACGAGATCCCCGGACGCATCGCCGCGCTGGAAGCCGAGCAGACCCAGCTCAACGCGCTGCTGGCCGGCACCGAGCTCTACGCCCAGGGCGCGGCGCGCATCCAGGCCGTTACCGAGCGTGCAGCCGAGGTGGACGAGGAATTGCTGGTGTTGCTGGAACGCTGGGAAGTACTGGAAGCGAAATGAACGCCTTGCACCACGAATGGCTGGCGCTGCAGGCGCAGTACGAGCGCTACGAAACCCTGGCCCTGGCCGTCAAGTTGCTGGCGTTCGCGGCGGTGGTGCTGGTGCCCGACAACGGGCTGGCGCTGGCGCTGCTGGCCCTGCTGTGGCTGCAGGAGGCTGTGCTCAAGACCTTCCAGGGCCGGCTGGGCGAGCGCCTGCTGGTTGTCGAGGGGGGGCTGAAGGTGGGCGATGGCGTTGTCGCGATGCAGCTTCACGGTGAGTGGATGGCGCACCGCCCGCGCGGTGCGGCACTGCTGGCTCAATACCTGAAGAGCGCGCTGCGCCCTACGGTGGCCTTGCCCTATCCCTTGCTGATGGCCCTGGTCGTGGCGATCTGATTCAGGCCGGCAGCAGCTTGTCGACGGGCACGAAGCTGCTCTGCCCCTTGAGCAGGACGACCGTTCCGCCGTTGCGGTGTACGACGTGCTCGGCCACGTGCAGGCCGCCGTTGAAGCGCACGCGGTCGCCGGGCTTGACGACGAGCTGAGGCGGCAGCACGGGCCGCGCCGCCGTGCGGGTGCCGCGCGCGGCATCCCGCGCTGGGGCGGGTGTCTTCCAGGCCAGCGCCTCCAGAGAACGCGTCATCTCGGCCTTGAACTGATCGGCCGTGAACGGCTTTCTCAGCAGGAAGCGGGCGCCGTGGGCCTCGGCCTCGAACTGGTGCTGCGGCGTCAACTCGAAGCTCAGCAGCGACAGATGCAGCGAAGGCTGTTCCTCGCGCAGGCGCTGGCAAAGCTGGATGCCGGTGAGCGCGGACTTGGGGAACCAGTCCGTGATCAGGAAGTGCGGCTTGAAGACCAGGCCCTGGACCAGGGCCGTGTCGGTGTCGGCGCAGCAGAGGATGTTCTCGGCCGCAAAGCCGTGGCCTTGCAGCAGCTGGCGCGCAAAGGTCTGCACGCCGGCCAGGGGGTCAACAACGAGGAATTTCAGGGAGTCGCGCATGTCCACATCGGATGCCGCGGCCGCGGTGCCGCCAGGCGACGCGGATTCTGCAGGCAGCGATGTGCCGGCACCTCGAGTAACCGGTGCCGGAACGAGAACTATTTGTCGGCTAGCAGGCGACAGAAATCGGCGCGCAGCCCCTGGGGCGTTCGTGCCAGGTACAGGGGCTGGGTGCCGCTGCCTTCGCGGGTTAGGGCGTGGATGGCGTCGCCCATGCCGGCTGGCAATGCACCGACAAAGTGCAGGCTGAACTGCTCGCCCGGCTGCCGGCTGGGGCGGGCGCTGGCGGCCTGCAGGGTGACGGCGTGGCCATCGACCTCGAAACGCTGGCCGACATGGGCCTGCCAGCTGGCCAGCCCGGCCTGGGCGCCGAGGCTCGGGCGCGCGGCCGCCACCGAGGCTGTCGCGCCGGCGCTGGTGGCGCTGGCAGCGATCACGGCGCCGCTGCTCTTCAGGAAATCGCGCTTGTTGATCACGGCAGGCACTCCTCGGGTTGCGGATGGCGGACGCCGGCGGGCCTGACCATGGCCTGGTAGAGGCCCTGTGGCGCGCCATCGGCGACGAAGCCCAGCCGCTCGTAGAGCCGCCGGGCAGGGTTGTGGACTTCGACGTGGATGCTCAGCGTGCGCGCTGCGGCCTTTGCGGCCAGAGCCCGCAGGCAGCGCGTGCCCAGACCCCGGGCGCGCCACGCTGGCAGCAGGGTGATGTCCAGGATGTGCACGCGGTCCGGGCACTCGTCCAGCCAGAGCCGGCCGGCGACGGTGTCGCCGTCCACGAGGACGAGGTGGCAGACCGAGCCGGGGAAGTGGCGGTGGTAGTGCTGCTGCTGGGCGGCATGCTGGTGGCGCACGAAGGCTGCGCACTGCTCGGGCGGCCAACCGGTCAGGGCCAGTTCCTCGGCGCGTGTGCTGGCGTAGATGGCCAGTTGCCAGGCCTCGTCGGCCGGCGTCGCCGGGCGCAGGCGGTAGTCCATGGCCGGGGCCCTAGTTGCGCGCCGGGAAGATGCCCTGCAGCGCGATGCAGAAGTTCAGTGCCAGATAGGGCTGGCGGTTCTCGTGCGGCAGCCCTGCGCCTGCAGCGCTGATCGCGACGCCGGCCATGGGCGCGACGGAGCCGGGCGCGCGGTAGACGTTGCCGCCGCCGACGGCGGTCGGCGCCATCACGTTGCCGGCGGGGCTCGTCGAGGTGGGCGTGAGGCCGGCCATCAGGCCATGGCCATGGGCAGGCATCTGGCTGGCGGGCAGCGAGACGGTAGGCTGGCCGACGCTTTCGCCGACGGTGCGCGGGCTGAGCCCCGGTCCCTGGCCCGAGCTCATCGCGAACCTGCCGCCGAGGTTGGGCAGCGCGAAAGTGGTCCGCCCGTCGCCGCCGTAGTTGGTGCCCAGCAGCGAGAACAGGGCGGTGTTCTGGCTGATGGGCATCAGCTGGCCGTCGCACTGGGCCCAGCCCTGGGGTGCGAAGTTGTAGGGCATGACGCGGATCTCGGCGAGGAAGGGGGTGGACATGTCACGCTCCTCAGTTCTGCGACGGGAAGATGCCGAACATCGAGATGATGTAGTTCACCGTCAGCGTCGGGGCCATGTTCTCGTGCGGCTGCGAGCCCCCCGCCGGGCCGACGGCGCCGGGGGCCATGGCCGTGGTCCCGGCAGCCGTGTCGTAGCTGGCAACGCTGGTGGTGGCGAGCAGGGCGCCGCCCGGCGTCGTGCCTTCCGCGGCGGCCGTGCTGGCATGCATGGCATGCGTGTGCTGCGGAATCTGCGCCGCGCTCAGCGTGACGGTTTCGCTGCCCAGCACCTCGCCCTGGATGTAGCCGGCACCGGCGTGCATGGGGATGCGGCCGGCCAGGTTGGGTAGTGCAAAGGTGGACTGGCCATCGCCGCCGTATGTCGTGCCGATCAGCGTGAACAACACCTCGTTCTCGGCAATGGGCAACAGCTGTCCCTGGCAGAAGGCCCAGCCGACCGGCGCGAAGTTGCCGGCAAAGAGGCGGATCTCGCCCACAAAGGGATCGGACATGGCGCTCTCCTCGTTCAGTTGCGGCTCGGAAAGATGCCGACCAGCGCGATGACCCAGTACATGGCCAGGCTGGGCTGCATGTTGGAGTGGGGCTGGCTGCCACCGGCGGACGTGAGCGAGCTGGTGCCCATCACGGTGTCGCTGCCCACCGGGGCATAGCGGTTCATGCCGCCACGCGGCTTGGCCGCGGGCACGGCGCCGCCCGGTACGCCGGCATTGGCGAGATCGCTGGTCGCGAGCAGTGCGTGCGAGTGGGCGGGTAGCTGCGACGCCGTCAGCGTCACGGCCGAGGCGCCCGCCCGCTGGCCGAGTGAGATGCCTTCGGTGCCGCCGTAGTGCAGCGGCGCACGGCCCTGCAGGTCGGGCAGCGCGAAGGTCACCCGGCCATCGCCGCCGTAGGTGGTGCCAAGCAGCGAGAACAGGGCCTGGTTCTGGTTGATGGGCAGCAACTGGCCGTTGCAGAACGCCCAGCCCTTGGGCGCGAAGGTAAAGCCAATCAACTTGAGTTCGCCGAGGAAGGGAGTGGCCATGAGCGTCTCCTAGCCGAACACGGCTTCGTAATGCAGCCCGGCAGCCGAACGGGCCACGGGCACGAGGAAGATGTCCATCGCCTCGAGCTGCGGGTGCTCGAGGCGGTAGATGCGTTGCGGCAGGGCGGGTTCGGCGGGGGCCTGGAAGGTCAGGCTGAACGGCTGACGGCCTGCCAAGCCTGTGCCCAGGTCCACGCGCACGCCGGCGCGAGCCGCGATGAGCCTGGCGGGCAGCTCGGCCGCGCCGTCCAGTCGCAGCGAGAAGCTGCTGCCGACCAGCGGCTCGAAGCACGCCAGCGTGAGCGCACCTTCAGGCACGGCGCCGCGCCACCCGGGCGCCCAGGGCCGCGACCGCGAACAGCGCCAGCGTGGCCGGCTCGGGCAATTCGTTGCCGGGGCCGGTGCCGTTGTCCCGCGTGATGAGCTGGATGCGGAACTCGGCGAAGTTGTTGCTGCTGCCGGCAATGCGCTTGGCGATCTCCAGCGTGTCGAGGTCGAAGGTCACGGTGTCGCCGTCGATGAAGTGCGCCAGGCTGCCCAGCACGGCCGGGTTGCCCAGCCCGCTGTCGGTGCCTGTCGTGCCGAAGCCGTCCCAGGCGTAGAGGCTCACGCCGACGATGGTCTTGCCGACGATGCTCAGGCCATCGAACTGGTAGAGCGCGTGGTCGTTGATGCCAAGGCCCAGGTAGCCGGTCGTGTAGACGCCGCCGGTGGTGTCGTTGCCGACGCCGATGCGCAGCTTGATGCTGTCGTCCTCGAAGAAGACCTTCTCGCCGTCCAGCATCCAGCCCGAGCCGATGGCGCCGCCGTCGCCGGCCTGCACGCCATTGACCAGATCGGCCAGCGCCACGGTCTGTTGCGCGCTGACGGGCGCCGGGTCGATCGAGCTGCCGTTGTTGATGCCGCCCGGGGCCACCAGCTTGAGCGTGATGTCGCTGGCGAAGGCGGCGTGCGCCGACAGCGAGCACAGGGCCAGCATTGCGCCGGCAGTGGCAGCGCACAGGCTGCGGACGGGTGACGAAGCGAGTCGCATAAACCCTCCCTGGCAGGGGCGAGCCGCGAGTTGACTCGCCGCCGCGGGCGGGCGCCAGGGGGGCGTCCCGTGAATGAGGGGGAAGAAACTAGGGGGGCGTCATCGGACTGCGGATGTCGTCCACGGCGGCGCGCAGCGCGCGCCAGAAGGCCGGGTCTTGCGAGGTGGCCATGTTGATGCGCATCAGCGAGCCTGGCCGGCGCGTGGCGCTGAAGAGGGCGCCGGGCGCGATCAGCCAGCCTGCGTCCAGCAGGGGCTGGGCCAGGCGCTCGGTGTCGACGCCCACGTCCAGCCAGCCGAACAGGCCGTCCGGCGGCGCGGCCCACGCGAAGCCCTGCTTGGTGGCCAGGGTCGCGATGCGCTGGCGCGCCGTGGCCAGGCGCTCGCGCAGGCGCTGCGCGTGGCGGCGCAGCCGGCCCTGTTCCAGGCACAGCGCGACGGCGCGCTCTAGCACCGGCGAGCTGGTCAGGCCGTCCAGCAGCTTGGTGTCGGTCAGCGCGGCCAGGCGCTCGGGGGCGGCGGCCAGGTAGCCGACACGCCAGGCCGGCGTCAATACTTTGGAGAAGCCCGACACGTAGGTCACGCGGCGCAACCCATCCAGGGCCGCCAGCCGTGGCAGGTGCTCGGGCGCGAGGAAGCCGTAGCTGTCGTCCTCGACGATGAAGAAGTCGTGCTCGTCGGCCAGGCGCAGCAACTGGTGTGCGGTGGCCAGGTTGAGGCTGTGGCCCGTGGGGTTGTGCAGTACCGACACGGTCAGGTAGGCGCGCGGGGCATGCTGGGCCGCGAGCGCCGCGAGCACGTCCAGGTCGGGGCCCTGGGCGCCCTGGCTGGAGCGCGGCACCGGCAGCAGCCGGATGCCGGCCTGCGTGAGCCGCGCGAAGATGATGGCCCAGCCGGGATCGTCGACGAGGACCGCATCGCCGGGCTGCAGCTGTGTGCGGATGATGAGGTCCAGCGCATGCGTGGCGCCGTTGGTCGTCAGGATCTGGGCCGGGTTGGCATGGATGCCGAGGTCGTCAAGCCGCCGCGCCAGTGCGGCGCGCAGGTGGATGTCGCCGTTGGGCTCGCCGTAGCTGACCTGCACGGCCAGCGCGTCGGCCGCGTTCAGCCGCCGCAGCGCGGACTGCAGCAGCGTCGGGTCCAGCCAGTCGGCCGGCAGCGTGCCCAGGCCGGGGGAGCGCGCGGCATCGGCCTCGAACATGCCGCGGATCAGCGCGGTCGCGTCCATGGGCGCCTGGCGTGGCATGGGCGCGGGTGGGCGCGCGGCGGCGCGCGCGTTCGCCGGACGGCTCTCGCGCACGAAGAAGCCCCGCTGGCGGCGGGCCTCCAGCAGGCCGGCGGCCTGCAGCTGGTCATAGGCGGCGACGACGGTATGGGGGCTCACGCCGTGTTGGCGGGCGCAGTCGCGCACGGAAGGCAGGCGGGCGCCCGGCAGCAGCAGGCGTTCGCGGATGCGCTGGGCGTAGCGTTCGGCCAGTTGCCCGGCCAGGGGCTGGCTGGCGCCGCGCTGCAGCGGCGGGTGTGTACCGGTAGGCATGGCAGTACAGATTCGTGGTCTGGTTGGCTGACTGTACCGGTTCTGTATCGGTTGCATGCCTCAGACTGAAGCCATGTCCGGGTTATCCACGTCCTCCACCGTCTCGACCACCACGGCGTCCGATGCAGCGCGCGGCCTGCTGCTCGGGCTGGCCGGCGTCGTCATGTTCGCCCTCAGCATCCCGATGACGCGGCTGGCCGGCGGGAGCGCCGCAGCGCCGCAGCTGGACCCGGCCTTCGTCGCCTTCGGGCGTGCCGCCGTCGCGGGGCTGCTGTCGGTGGCCTACCTGTGGGTCACCGGCGCGCGCCGGCCGCGTGGCAGCGAATGGCGGCTGCTGGCCTTCACGGCCAGCGGCGTCGTCTTCGGCTGGCCGCTGCTGCTGGGCTTCGCCGTGCGGCATGTGGACGCGGTGCATGCCTCCGTCGTCTCTGGCGTGCTGCCGCTGGCCACGGCCGTCATCGCGGCCGGGGTGCTGCGCCAGCGGCCCAGCGTCGGCTTCTGGGCATGCGCGCTGGCCGGCCTGGCGCTGGTCATCGGCTTCGCGGCCTGGCGCGGCGCGGGCGGCCTGGAGATGGCGGACGGCCTGCTGCTGGGCGCCGTGGTCTGCGCCTCGGCCGGCTATGTCAGCGGCGCACGCCTGTCGGGGGTCATGACGGCCGAGCAGGTCATCTGCTGGGTGCTCGTCATCAGCCTGCCCATCACCGTGCCGCTCGCGGTGCTGGCGCGGCCGACCGCACCGGTCGCGGCCTCGGCCTGGCTGGGCTTTGCCTATGTCTCGCTCTTCTCGATGTGGATCGGTTTCTTCGCCTGGTACCGCGGCCTGGCCCTGGGGGGCACGCTGCGCGTCAGCCAGGTGCAGGTGCTGCAGCCTTTTCTGTCCATGCTGTTCGCGGTGCCCCTGCTGGGCGAGCAGCTGGACGCGATGACCGTCGTCTTCGCCGCCGCCGTGCTTGCGGTCGTGTGGTGGGGCAAGCGGCAACCCATCCACTGAAGGAGACTTTCATGGACGACAGCTTCACGACCCGGCTCGCGCCTGGCCAGGCGCTGACGCTGGCCGCTGCGCGCGGGCCGCGCCGCCTCGTCGTGACTTGCGGCCGGCTGTGGCTGACCGTGTCCGGCTGCACCGACGACCATTGGCTGCGGGCCGGCGAGGGGCTGACGCTGGCGGCCGGCCAGGAGGCCGTCGTCGAGGCCTGGCCGGATGCCGCCTTCCAGCTGCTGCAGCCCGCACCGCGGCGGCGCCTGGCCCCGAAGCCAGGACTCAACGGGCTGGCCGCAGCATGAAGACGCTGGGCATCCTGGGTGGCATGAGCTGGGAGTCCACCCAGCACCTGTATGCCTTGATCAACCGCGGCGTCGCCGCCCGCCTGGGCGGCCTGCACAGCGCGCGGCTGGTGCTGCACAGCGTCGACTTCGCGCCCATCGCAGCCATGCAGTCGGCCGGGCAGTGGGCCGAGGCGGCGAGGGTGCTGGGCGATGCCGGCGCAGGCCTGCGCCGCGCCGGGGCCGAGGCGCTGCTGATCGCAACCAACACCATGCATCTCGTCGCCGCCGAGGTCGAGCAGTCGGCCGGCCTGCCGGTGCTGCACATCGTCGACGCGACGGCCGAGGCCCTGCGCGCCGCGGGCGTGAGGCGCGCCGGCCTGCTGGCCACGCGCTTCACGATGGAACAGGGTTTCTACCGCGAGCGGATGTGGGAGCGCTTCGGCATCGAGCTCATCGTGCCCGACGAGGCCGGCCGGGCCGAGGTACACCGCCTCATCTATGACGAACTGTGCCGCGGACGCTTCGAGCCGGCCTCGCGCGATGCGCTGCGCGCGCAGGTCGCGGTACTGGCCGAGCGGGGCGCCCAGGGCGCCATCCTCGGCTGCACCGAGCTCGGTCTCTTGCTGCCGGCCGGCAGCGACGCCGCGCTGCCCTTGTTCGACTCCACCGACTTGCAGGCCCGTGCCGCAGTCGACTGGATGCTAGGCTGACTCCTTTGAAATCCACCGTCACTCCATCATGAGCACCGTCTGGACCCAAGCCCGCCGCGCCGCGCGGATGAACCCATCCATCATTCGCGAGATCCTCAAGGTCACCGAGAAGCCCGGCATCCTTTCCATGGCCGGCGGCCTGCCGAGTGCCGACACCTTCCCCGTCGACGCGCTCAAGGCCGCCTGCGACCGCGTGCTGAGCCAGGCGCCGCGCGAGGCCCTGCAGTACGCGGCCAGCGAGGGCTTCGGCCCGCTGCGCGAATGGGTGGCGGCGCGGGTCGCGGCGCTGGGCATGAAGGTGACGCCCGACCAGGTGCTGGTCACCAGCGGCTCCCAGCAGGGGCTGGACCTCGTCGGCAAGATCCTCTGCGACGCTGGCGCGCCGGTGGCCGTGGAGACGCCCACCTACCTGGGCGCGCTGCAGGCCTTCACGCCTTTCGAGCCGCTGTTCACCAGCCTCGTGAGCGACCAGGAAGGTCCCCGCCCCGAGGCTGTCGCGGCCCTGCCGCATGACGCGCCCGGCACGCGCTTCAGCTACCTGCTGCCCAACTACCAGAACCCGACCGGCCGCGTCATGGGTGCCCAGCGCCGCGTCGAGATCGTCGAAGCCGCCCGCCGCGCCGGCGTGCCCATCGTCGAGGACAACCCCTATGGCGACCTCTGGTTCGACGAGCCGCCACCGGCCGCACTGTCCAGCCTGTGGCCCGAGGGTTCGCTCTACCTCGGCTCGTTCTCCAAGGTGCTGACGCCAGGCTTCCGCCTGGGCTACATGATCGCGCCGCCCGAGCTATACCCCAAGCTGCTGCAGGCCAAGCAGGCCGCCGACCTGCACACCCCGGGCTTCAACCAGCGCGTCGTCCACGAGGTCATCCGCGACGGCTTCCTGGACCGGCACATCCCCTCCATCCGCGCCCGCTACAAGGCCAACCGCGACGCCATGGCCGAGGCCCTGCGCGAGCACCTGCCGCCGGGCTGCGACTGGCAGGCCCCGCGGGGCGGCATGTTCTTCTGGATCCGCCTGCCGGCGGGGCTGGACGCCATGGCGCTGCTGCCCCGGGCCGTGGAGGCGGGCATCGCCTATGTGCCCGGTGCGGCCTTCTACGCGCACCAACCTGATGCACGCACGCTGCGGCTGTCCTTCGTCACGCTGACGCCGGACCTCATCCGCGAAGGCGTCGAGAAGCTCGGCCGGCTGCTGCACGAGGCGCTGGAGATCGCCGCCGAGCCCGCGCCCTAACCCCCAAGGCTGACACATAGCTGAAGGCCAGGGAGCCCGGGGCTCCCGGGTTTCCATATCCCCAAGATCGTTGCCGCTCTGGCATCGTATGCAATCGGTCCCGGCAAAGGCGCCGGGTGGATCGCATAACGAACGGAGACGAGGCAACGATGAAGCAGGTTTGGACAGCCGTGGCTGCAGCGGTTTTTGCAGTGGGTTCTCATGCGGCCGAGCCGATCAAGATCGGGGTGGCGGGGCCCTTCACCGGTGGCTCCTCGTCGATGGGCGTCAGCATGCGCGATGGCGTGCGCCTGGCAGCCGAAGAGATCAACAAGGCCGGTGGCGTCCTCGGCCGCCAGATCCAGCTCGTCGAGCGCGACGACGAGGCCAAGAATGAGCGCGGCGTGCAGATCGCCCAGGAGCTCATCAACAAGGAAAAAGTGGCCGCCACCGTCGGCTACATCAACACCGGCGTGGCGCTCGCCTCGCAGCGCTTCTTCCAGGACGCCAAGATCCCGGTGATGAACAACGTGGCCACCGGCTCCGTGATCACGCTGCAGTTCAAGGACCAGCCCGACAACTACATCTTCCGCAACGCGGCGCACGATTCCATCCAGGCGCCCATGATCGTGGAGGAAGCCGTCAGCAAGCGCGGTTTCAAGAAGGTTGCCATCCTGGCGGACAGCACCAACTACGGCCAGCTCGGTCGCGCCGACCTGGAGGCTGCGCTGAAGCTCAAGGGCATCACGCCGGTCGCCGTCGAGAAGTTCAACATCAAGGACGTCGACATGACGGCCCAGCTGCTGAAGGCCAAGGAGGCCGGCGCGGAGGCCGTGCTGACCTACGGCATCGGCCCCGAGCTGGCCCAGATCGCCAACGGCATGACCAAGCTGGGCTGGAAGGTGCCCATGATCGGCTCGTGGACGCTGTCGATGGCCAACTACATCGACAACGCCGGCCCCGGTGGCGAGGGTGCGCGCATGCCGCAGACCTTCATCCAGGAGCCCACGACCCCGAAGCGCCAGAGCTTCATCATCAACTATCTGAAGACCTTCAACCCGAAGAACTCGCGCATCGACTCGCCGGTGTCTGCCGCCCAGGGCTACGACTCCATCTACCTGCTGGCCGCTGCCATCAAGCAGGCCGGCTCCACCGACGGCCCCAAGATCAAGGCCGCGCTGGAAGACCTGAAGACGCCGGTGGAAGGCGTCGTGACGACCTACAACAAGCCCTTCTCCAAGGGTGACCACGAGGCCATCACGGCCAATATCCCCGTCATGGGCGAGGTCAAGGGCCAGCGCGTCATCTACGCCTACCCGGACGACTTCAAGAAAGCCTCCGAGGTGCGTCTGAAGGACGTGAACGCCAAGGGCGCGATGGAACAGAAGAAGCGGCAGTAACCCACCCCGCCCCCTCGGCCCGTGGCCCTTGGCGGGCGCGGGGAGTCGGCAGGACTCCTTGCGCCCGGCCTCAGCCCCCTCGAGGGGTGCCATTGGCGGCCTGGCAAAGCCAGTTCCGCGGCTCTTGCCGGGGGAGGCACTACGCAGGACTGATATGCAGATATTGACCCAGCTCGTGTTCAGCGGCATCGCGCTGGGCATGATCTACGCCGTCATCGCGTTCGGCTACCAACTGACCTTCGCGACCAGCGACACGCTGAACTTCGGCCAGGGCGAGGCATTGATGCTCGGTGCCCTCGTCGGCCTGACCCTGGTCGGCTGGGGCGTGAACTACTGGCTGATGCTGCCGCTGGTGTGCCTGTTCGGCGCCTTCCAGGGTGCCGTCGTCGAGCGCATCGGCGTTCGGCCTGCCATCAAGATGAAGAGCGAGTTCGGCTGGATCATGTCCACGATCGCGCTTGGCATCATCTTCAAGAACGTGGCCGAGAACGTCTGGGGCCGGGATGACCTGCGCTTTCCGTCGCCGCTGCCGGAGGCGCCGCTGAAGCTGCTGGGTGCCAACGTGCTGCCCATGGAGCTGCTGGTCATCGTCGGCGCGGTGGGCATGATGCTCGCCGTCGAGTTCTTCAACCGCAAGACCATCTACGGCAAGGCCGTCGTCGCCACCTTCAACGATCGCGACGCCGCCAAGCTGATGGGCATCAACACGGGCCTGGTCATCACGTTCTCGTACGCGCTGTCATCGCTGACGGCCTCGTTCGCCGGCGTGCTGATCGCACCGTTGACGCTGACCGGTGCGACCATGGGCGCCGTGCTCGGGCTCAAGGCCTTCGCGGTCGCCATCATCGGCGGCCTGACCAGTGGCATGGGCATCATCGTGGGCGGCATCATCCTCGGCGTGGCCGAGACGACGACGGGCTTCTACCTGTCGACGGGCTACAAGGACGTGCCCGGCCTGGTGCTGCTGCTCATCGTGCTGGCCGTCAAGCCCGCGGGCCTGTTCGGCAAGACCGCCATCAAGAAGGTCTGAGCCTTGAACCTCAAGAAACTGATCCTCGGCGCGCTTGCCATCGCGGCGCTGGCCGTCTTCCCCATCGCCTCCGGCAACCCGTACTACATCCACCTGGTCGAGACCATCATGATCTACGCGATCGTGCTGTTCGGCCTGGACATCGTCGTCGGCTACACCGGCCAGGTCTCGCTGGGCCACGCGGGCCTGTTCGGCATCGGCGCCTACACGGCCGGCGTGCTCATCCTCAAGCTGGACGCGCCGGTCTATCTGGCGCTGCCAGCCGCCATCGCCGTGGCCGCCGCCTTCGGCGCGGTGCTTGCGCTGCCGGCGCTGCGCGTGACCGGGCCGTACCTCGCGATGGTGACGCTGGCCTTCGGGACCATCATCCAGATCCTCATCAACGAGATGACCTTCCTGACCGAAGGGCCGATGGGCATCACGTTGACCAAGCCGACGCTGTTCGGCCACATGCTGGACGAGACGGAGTACTACTGGCTGGTCATGGCTTGCCTGATCGCGTCGCTGGTCTTCGTGCACCGCGTGCTGCATTCGCAGCTCGGCCGCGCCTTCGAGGCGCTGCGCGGCAGCCCGGTGGCGTCGGACTGCATGGGCGTGTCGGTCTACCGCTACAAGGTCTATGCATTCGTCATCTCGGCGGCGCTGGCCGGCCTGGCGGGCTCGCTGTACGCCTACTCCGAGCAGTACATCAGCCCCAACACCTACAACTTCGAGCTGACGGTGATGTTCCTGCTGGCCATCATCATGGGAGGCCGCAAGACCCGCACCGGTGCGCTGCTGGGCGCCACCATCATCGTGCTGCTGCCCAAGCTGCTGGACGACCTGCAGATGTTCCGCATCGGCGCGGTCGCGCTGGCCGTCATCGTCGCGATCTCCGTTGGCGTGGCGATGAAGCGGGGCAAGATGACGGGCCAGCTCGCGGCCATTCCGGTGGTGGGCACCATCGCGCTGGCGCTGGTCTCCTTCAGGCTGGAGACCATGACCGACTGGCGCCTGTCCATCTTCGGCCTCATCACGCTGTTCGTCGTCTACTACCTGCAGGACGGCATCGTCGGCTTCGTGCGCAATGCGCTGAACCTGAAGGCCAGGCACGAGCGCGACGCCACGGTTGCGCAGGCCGCCGCGCTGACGCGTGCCAGCGTCGAAGGAGCGCCCGAGCTCTTGAAGGCCGAGGGCGTGCTGATGCAGTTCGGCGGCCTGAAGGCGCTGAACAACGTGGATCTCGTCGTCAAGCGCGGCAGCATCCATGGCCTCATCGGCCCCAACGGTTCCGGCAAGAGCACGATGATGAACGTGCTGACCGGCATCTACCAGCCCACGGCCGGCACCGTGGTGTTCGCGGGGCGCGAGGTCAACGGCCGCACCTCGTCGGACATCGCGCTGTCGGGCATCGCGCGCACCTTCCAGAACGTGCAGCTGTTTGGCGAGATGACGGCGCTGCAGAACGTGCTGGTGGGCCTGCACCACAGCTTCCGCAGCAACCTCCTCGACATCGCGCTGCACCTGCCGCGCTACCTGCGCGAGGACCGCGAGCAGCGCGCCCGCGCCCATGCGCTGCTGGAGTTCGTGGGCCTTGACGAGCTCGCCGGCGAGGAGGCCCGCAACCTGCCTTACGGGAAGCAGCGCCTGCTGGAGATTGCCCGCGCGCTGGCGCTGGATCCGCAGCTGCTGCTGCTGGACGAGCCCGCCGCCGGCCTGACCGCGCCCGATATCAAGGAGCTGCTGGAGATCATCCGCAAGATCCGCGCGGCCGGCGTCACCGTCATCCTCATCGAACACCACATGGACGTCGTGATGAACCTGTGCGACCGCGTCTCGGTGCTGGACTTCGGCCAGAAGATCGCCGAGGGCCTGCCCGCCGAGGTGCAGGCCAATGAGAAGGTCATCGAGGCCTACCTGGGAGGTTCGTGATGCTGGCGATCAAGAACCTCAGCGCCGGCTACGGCAAGGTCCAGGTCCTGCACGGCATCTCGCTGGAGGTGCCCAAGGGTCAGGTCGTCACGCTGATTGGCTCCAACGGCGCCGGCAAGACCACCACCATGCGCGCCGTCAGCGGCATGATCAAGCCCAGCGGCGGCGAGATCACGCTCAACGAGCGCCGCATCGACGGCCTGGAGAGCTACCACATCGCCCGCCGCGGTCTCGCGCATTCGCCCGAAGGCCGGCGCGTGTTCGCGACGATGACGGTCACCGACAACCTGCGCCTGGGCGCCTTCCCGCGCTACACGGGCGAGCGTCCCAAGGGGGATATCGCTGGCGACCTGGAGCGCGCGCTGGAGCTGTTTCCGCGCCTGAAGGAGCGTCGCACGCAGCTCGCGGGCACCCTGTCGGGCGGCGAGCAGCAGATGCTGGCCATGGCGCGTGCCGTCATGCTCAACCCCGAAGTGGTGCTGCTGGACGAGCCCTCCATGGGCCTGGCGCCCATCCTTGTCGACGAGGTCTTTCGCATCATCGAAAGCCTGAAGGCCCGCGGCGTGACGATGCTGCTGGTCGAGCAGTTCGCTGCCGCCGCGCTGAAGGTGGCCGACTACGGCTATGTGCTGGAGAACGGCCGCATTGCCGTGCACGGCCCGGCCGAGAAGCTGCGCAGCGACCCCGCGGTGCAGGCCGCCTACCTGGGCGGCGGCCACTGAGTTGGACCGCGCCGGCTACCGCCTCGGCTTCGCGGCCGAGGACATCGACGCCGTCGCGGCCCATGCCTTTCTGACGAAGGCCTACTGGAGCGAGGGCATTCCGCTGGCGACCGTGCAGCGGGCCATCGCGAACTCGCTGTGCATCGCGCTGCATGCAGACGGGCAGGGGCAGGTGGGCTTCGCGCGCGTTGTCACGGACCGCTCGACCTTCGCCTATCTTTGCGACGTCTATGTGCTGCAAGCCCACAGGGGACAGGGGCTGGCCGATTGGATGGTTCAATCGCTGCTGGCCCACCCGGACCTGCAAGGCCTGCGCCGCTTCATGCTGTTCACGAAAGACGCCCACCCGCTCTATGCCCGCCACGGCTTCAAGCCGCTGGCGGCGCCGGAGCGCGGCATGGAGGTCGTGCGGCCGGGGATCTACCTGACCGCAACGCCTCGTGCCGACCATGCCTGAACTGCGCCGTTTCGTCCAAGTCGACGTCTTCACCGCCACCCCGCTGAGGGGCAATGCGCTCGCCGTCGTCGTCGATGGCGCCGGCCTGGCGGACGACGAGATGGCCGCCTTCGCGCGCTGGACCAATCTGTCCGAGACCACCTTCTTGCTCGCACCCACCGATCCCGCGGCCGACTACCGCGTGCGCATCTTCACGCCGGGTGGCGAGCTGCCCTTCGCTGGCCATCCCACGCTGGGTAGCGCCCACGCCTTCCTGGCCAGTGGGGGTGACGCGAAGAAGCCCGGCGAGGTGGTGCAGCAATGCGCCATCGGCCTGGTGCGCGTGAAGCGCGACGGTGCCCGGCTGGCCTTCGCCGCGCCTCCCTTGAAGCGCAGCGGCGCGGTCGACGAGGCCACGCGCGCCCAGGCCGCGGCCTCGTTGCGCCTGCCGGACGAGGCGCTGCTGGACGCGGCCTGGGTCGACAACGGCCCGGGCTGGATGGCCGTGCGGCTGGCCGACGCCGCCAGCGTGCTGGCGCTGCAGCCGGACTTCGTCGCGATGAAGGGGCTCAAGCTGGGTGTCGTCGGCGCCCACCCGGCCGGCAGCGAATGCCAGTTCGAGGTGCGCGCCTTCGTGCCGGACCTCGGCGTGCCGGAAGACCCGGTCACGGGCAGCCTCAACGCGGGGCTGGCGCTGTGGCTGCAGGCGTCGGGACTTGCCGGGGATCGCTACGTCGCGGCCCAGGGCGCGGCGCTGGGCCGCGCCGGGCGCGTGCATGTGCACCGCGATGGCGAAGTGACCTGGATAGGCGGCGACGTGGCGCCGCTGATCCATGGGCAGGTGAGGTTGTGATGACGCAGGAGCTGTTCCGTGAAGACGCGACGCTGCTGCATTGCGAGGCGGTGGTGGTCGCGCAAGGGGAGGGTGGCGTCGTCCTTGACCGCACCGCCTGTTACCCGCTGGGTGGTGGCCAGGCCGGCGACACCGGCTGGCTGATCGCTGGCGGGCAGCGATGGCGCGTCACCGACACGCGCAAGAGCAAGGAGTTCCCCGGCGCCATCGTGCATCTGATCGAGGGCGAGCCGCCCGTCGTCGGCACGGCCGTGCAGGTCGAGGTCGATGCGGCGCGCCGCCAGGCACACCGGCGCTTCCATACGGCAACCCATCTGTTGTGCGCGCTGCTGCCCTATCCGGTCGACGGCTGCTCCATCACCGAGACCTATGCTCGGCTGGACTTCCACACCGACGAGCCCTTTGACAAGGACGCCATCCAGGCGGGCCTGGACCGGCTGGTGGCCGAGGCACATCCGGTGCGCCACCGCTGGATCAGCGAGGAAGAGCTCGATGCCAACCCGGGCCTGGTGCGCTCCATGAGCGTGCAGCCGCCGCGCGGGCTGGGCCGTGTGCGGGTGCTGGAAGTGGAGGGCGTGGACCTTCAGCCCTGCGGCGGCACCCATGTCGCCAACACTGCCGAGATTGGCGCCGTGGTCGTGACCAAGATCGAGAAGAAATCAGCCAAGACCCGCAGGGTCGTGCTCGGCTTTGCCGGTCGGGGTGGTTGACTAAACTGCGGCGCCTATGGCCGGCCCCGACATCCAGCTCATCACGCCCGAGTCCCCCGCGGACTGGCAGGAGACCCGTCTCATCCTGCGCGACTACGCCAACAGCCTCGACGTGGACCTCGACTTCCAGGGGTTCGAGCAGGAGCTGGCGGAGCTGCCTGGCGTCTACGCGCCGCCCGGCGGCCTGCTGCTGCTGGCGACCGTCGATGGCGCCGTCGCCGGCAGCGGAGCCTTTAGGCCGCTGCCTGATGCGGACTATCCCAACGCCTGCGAGATGAAGCGCCTCTTCGTGCGCCCGGCCTTCCGCCGCTTCGGCCTGGGTCGCCTGCTGGCCCAGGCGTTGATGGACCGCGCCACCGAGGCGGGCTACTCGTCCATGCTGCTCGACACGCTGGACGACATGGAGGCCGCGCGCGGCCTCTACGATAGCCTGGGCTTCGCCGAAGTGCCGCCGTTCTACTACAACCCCATCCCCGGCGCGCACTACTTGAAGGCCGAACTGGGCGCCTTCCGTCCCAGTTACCTCGGATAACGGCCTAGAGTGCCGGCATGGCACTCCAAGACGACATCCTGCCCCTGGGCTCCCACCGCTGCCTGCTGGGCGAATCGCCGCTGTGGCATCCCACCGAACAATGCCTGTACGCGGTCGACATCCCCGGCCGCCAGGTGCTGCGCTGGCGCGAGGGCGTGAGCGAGCCCGATGCCTGGGCGCAGGATGCCGAACCCGGCTGCATCGCGGCGCGCGCGAGCGGCGGCCTGCTGGTCGCACGGCGTGACGGACTGTGGTCGCTGGACACCGGCAGTGGCGCGCAGGCGCTGATCGCGCCCCCGCCCTACGACGCGGCCCGGCTGCGCTTCAACGATGGCAAGGTCGACCCCGCAGGCCGGCTGTGGGTGGGCAGCATCTCCGACGCCCGCGAGCCGGAAGCCGCGCTCTATCGCTTCGACGGCACGGGCTTCTCGGCCCGGGTGCCGGGGCTGACGACCTCCAACGGTCTGGCCTGGAGCCCAGACGGACTCCGCGTGCACTGGTCGGATACCAAGGCGCATCGCATCTACGTTGCCGATTTCGATGCGGCTGCCGGTGCGCTGTCCGCGCCGCGCGTCTTCGCCGAGTTCCAGCCGCGCACACCCGCAGCGGCCTACGGCGGCCGGCCCGACGGCGCGGCCATGGACGCCGAGGGCTGCTACTGGGCCGCGATGTTCGAGGGCGGCTGCCTGCTGCGCATTGCGCCGAGCGGCGAGGTGCTGCGCCGCGTGGAACTGCCTGTCGCCTGCCCCACCATGCCCGCCTTCGGTGGTGCGGACCTGCGGACCCTCTTCATCACGACGGCGCGCGAGAAGCGCCCCGTCGAAGAGCTGGAACGCCAGCCGCTCGCCGGCGCAGTGCTGCAGCTGCGTGTCGATGCGCCGGGGTTGCCGGCAACGCTGACACGGGCCTGAATCCCGCGCGAACCGGTGGGGCTGGTTTACCCCGGTGTAACTCGTCACATATAATGAGGGGCTTTGTTGGGTGGCGCCTGTGCGTCATCCAGGTGCAACCGGCCCCTGGCAGTCTTCGTTTGAAGTGGGGGTCGAGCCGCCCACCCCAGGATCTGGCGCCATGACCGAGAACGGCCCCCGAAAGACCTGGCCCCCCGCCGCATCCGCGGCTGGCGGCTGGGACGACGACAACGAGGAGCCGCCCGTCAAGGCGCTGAGCCCGGAAGAGGCGGCGGCATTGAAGTCCGCGTTGCCGATGCTGTCGCCCTGGCGTGTGCTGGGTCTGCAGCTGGTGGTGGGGCTGGCGTGCGTGGCCGTGATCCGGCTATGGACGGGGTCCGGCGTGGTCATGGCTTCGGCGCTGTACGGCGTCGCGGCGGTGGTGCTGCCAAACATGCTGCTGGCGCGGGGCATGACGAAGCGTGTGGATTCTGCAGTCGGTGCGGCTGCCGGGTTCATGGGTTGGGAATTTTTGAAGATCGGTGCATCGATCGCGATGCTGGTGCTGGCGCCAAAGGTGGTGCCGGGCCTGAGCTGGCCAGCCCTGCTGGTCACCCTCGCGGTGTGCATCAAAGTGAACTGGCTGGCGCTCGCGTGGCGCGGCCGCAGACTGAACTGACGAGGCAGAACGAAACATGGCAGCAGAAGGCCACGCAACAGCAGCCCCGACCGCTGGTGAATACATCATTCACCACCTGCACCACGCACAGAGCGGCACCCAGAAGGGCATCGTCGACTTCTCCGTCGTCAACCTCGACTCCCTGTTCTTCAGCATCCTGCTCGGCGTGCTGGGTTGCTTCTTCCTGTGGCGCGCCGCGAAGTCTGCTACGTCGGGCGTGCCCGGCCGTTTTCAAGCTGCCGTCGAAATCCTCGTCGAGATCGTGGCCGACCAGGCCAAGGGCATCGTCCACAACGCCAACAGCCGCAAGCTGGTGGCTCCCCTGGCGCTGACCGTCTTCGTCTGGATCTTCCTGATGAATGCGATGGACCTGCTGCCGGTGGACCTGCTGCCCTGGGCCTGGCAGAACATCACCGGCGATCACCACGCCTACCTGCGCGTCGTGCCGACGGCCGACCTGTCCATGACGATGGGCCTGTCCCTGGGCGTGCTGGTCACCTGCCTGATCTACAACGTCAAGATCAAGGGCGCCGGCGGCTGGGGCCACGAGCTGATCTCTGCGCCGTTCGGCGACAAGGTCGCGCTGTACCCGATCAACCTGGCCATGCAGCTCATCGAGTTCGTCGCCAAGACCGTCTCGCACGGCATGCGACTGTTCGGCAACATGTACGCCGGCGAACTGATCTTCATGCTGATCGCCCTGATGGGTGGTGCCTGGAGCCTGTCGGCGACCGGCATCGGCCTGGCGATCGGTCACATCATCGCGGGTTCGGTGTGGGCCATCTTCCACATCCTGATCATCACGCTGCAGGCCTTCGTCTTCATGATGCTGACGCTGGTCTACATCGGTCAGGCCCACGACGCGCACTGAAGCGGCGCACAACCCCAAGCAGTTTTTCTCAACCCCTTCTCTCTCTAAATCCCCTAAGGAGTCATCGTGGAAGTCATTAGCTTTGTTGCTCTCGCCGCTGGTCTGATCATTGGTCTGGGCGCCTTCGGTGCTTGTATCGGTATCGGCATCATGGGCAGCAAGTACCTCGAGTCCGCCGCTCGTCAGCCCGAGCTGATGAACGAACTGCAAACCAAGATGTTCCTGCTGGCCGGCCTGATCGACGCGGCCTTCATTATCGGCACCGGTATCGCCCTGTGGTTCGCCACGGCCAACCCGTTCCTGGGCCAGATCGCCCAAGTCGTCGCCAAGTAATTCGACGTTGCCGCCCCGCCCTCGGACTCCTGGGGGCGGCTTCAAGCACTCGAAACTTTGTGAGGCACCACCGTGTTTATTAACGCGTCGCTCATCGTTCAGATGATCGTGTTCCTGATCCTGGTCGGGTTCACGATGAAGTATGTGTGGCCGCCGATCATCAAGGCGCTCGACGAGCGTGCCGCGAAGATCGCCGCTGGCCTGTCCGCTGCCGACAAGGCCAAGGCCGAGCTGGCCGGCGCCGAAGCGCAGATCGCCAAGGAACTGGCGCAGACCAAGGCCGAATCCGGCAAGCTGATCTCGGATGCCGAGAAGCGTGCCGCCGCCATCGTCGATGCCGCCAAGGGCAAGGCCGAAGAAGAAGGCGCCAAGATCCTGGCCGCCGCCAAGGCCGATGCCGAGCAGCAGGTTTCCCGCGCCCGCGAAGCCCTGCGCGAGCAGGTCGCCGCGCTGGCCGTCAAGGGCGCCGAGCAGATCCTGCAAAAGGAAGTCAACGCCGGCGTCCACGCCGATCTGCTGGCTCGCCTGAAGACGGAGCTGTAAATGGCCGAGATCGCCACCATTGCCCGGCCCTACGCCGAAGCCCTGTTCCAGGTTGCCAAGTCGCACGACCTCGCGGCCTGGGGCCAGCAGCTCGACGCGCTGGCCCAGGTGGCGCAGGACGCCGATCTGCGCCAGTTCGCCGATCACCCGAAGGCTGAAGCCCAGCAGGTCGTCGCGGTCATGACCGCCGCCGTCAAGCAAAGCCTTGCCGCCGGCGTGCAGAACTTCCTGCAGACCGTCGTCGAGAACGGCCGCCTCGCCGCGCTGCCCGAGATCGTGGCCCAGTACCACGTGCTGGCCAACGCCGCCTCCGGCGTGTCCGACGCGCAGATCTTCAGCGCCTACGAGATCAGCGACGCGCAGCTCGCCGAGCTCAAGGCCACGCTGGAAAAGCGCTTCGGCCGCAAGCTCGACGCCCATGTGCAGCTGGAGCCCGGCCTGATTGGCGGCGTTCGCGTCGTCGTCGGCGACGAGGTGCTGGACACCTCCGTCAAGGCCCGCCTGGAACGCATGAAGGTTGCGCTGACTGCCTGACCCGCAGAGCCGCTCACCCGCACGCCACGCAAGACATTCCGATTCACCCCCGCGTCTGACCCCGCCCTTGATCCGGCGACGGAACGGCCAACTGGGAGACCAAGCATGCAACTGAATCCCGCTGAAATTTCCGAACTGATCAAGAGCCGCATCGAGGGTCTTGGTGGCAGCACGGACATCCGCAACCAGGGCACCGTCGTGTCCGTTTCCGACGGCATCGTCCGCGTCCACGGCCTGTCGGACGTGATGCAGGGCGAAATGCTCGAATTCCCGCCGACGGCTGACGGCACGCAGACCTTCGGTCTGGCCCTGAATCTCGAGCGCGACTCCGTCGGCGCCGTGATTCTGGGTGCCTACGAGCACGTCTCGGAAGGCGACACCGTCAAGTGCACGGGCCGCATCCTGGAAGTGCCGGTCGGCCCCGAGCTGATCGGCCGCGTCGTGAACGCACTGGGCCAACCCATCGACGGCAAGGGCCCGATCAACGCCAAGATGACCGACGTCATCGAGAAGGTCGCCCCGGGCGTGATCGCCCGTAAGTCGGTCGACCAGCCCGTGCAGACCGGCCTGAAGTCCATCGACTCCATGGTGCCGATCGGTCGCGGCCAGCGCGAGCTGATCATTGGTGACCGTCAGACCGGCAAGACCGCCGTGGCGATTGACGCGATCATCAACCAGAAGGGTCAGAACATGACCTGCGTCTACGTCGCCATCGGCCAGAAGGCGTCGTCGATCAAGAACGTCGTGCGCTCGCTGGAGCAGGCCGGCGCGATGGAATACACCATCGTCGTCGCCGCCTCGGCCTCCGAGTCCGCCGCCATGCAGTACGTGTCGGCCTACTCCGGCTGCACGATGGGCGAGTACTTCCGCGACCGCGGCCAGGACGCGCTGATCGTCTATGACGACCTGTCCAAGCAGGCCGTGGCCTACCGCCAGGTCTCGCTGCTGCTGCGCCGCCCGCCGGGCCGCGAAGCCTTCCCCGGCGACGTGTTCTATCTCCACAGCCGCCTGCTGGAGCGTGCCGCCCGCGTGAACGCCGACTACGTCGAAGCCTTCACCAAGGGTGAGGTCAAGGGCAAGACGGGTTCGCTGACGGCCCTGCCCATCATCGAGACGCAAGCCGGTGACGTTTCCGCGTTCGTGCCGACCAACGTGATCTCGATCACCGACGGCCAGATCTTCCTGGAAACCAACCTGTTCAACGCCGGTATCCGCCCCGCCATCAACGCCGGTATCTCGGTGTCGCGCGTCGGCTCGTCGGCCCAGACCAAGCTCATCAAGGGCCTGTCCGGCGGTATCCGTACCGACCTGGCCCAGTACCGTGAACTGGCTGCGTTCGCGCAGTTCGCCTCCGACCTCGATGCCGCGACGAAGAAGCAGCTGGACCGCGGTGCCCGCGTGACCGAACTGCTGAAGCAGGCCCAGTACTCGCCGCTGTCGATCAGCCTGATGGGCGCGTCGCTGTACGCCGCCAACAAGGGTTTCCTGGACGACATCGCCGTGAACAAGGTGCTCGCCTTCGAACACGGTCTGCACCAGCACCTGAAGACCAGCCACGCCGCACTCGTTGCCAAGCTCGACAACGACAAGGCGATGGACAAGGACGCCGAGGCCGAGCTGAACGCCGCGATCACTTCCTTCAAGAAGTCCTTCGCCTAAGCCACGGAACACGCGGGGCTGAGCCTCAAAACCCAACCCCGCACTGACTAGGAGTTCGAATGGCTTCAAGCAAAGAAATCCGCGGCAAGATCAAGTCGGTCGAGAACACCAAGAAGATCACCAAGGCGATGGAGATGGTCGCCGCGTCCAAGATGCGCAAGGCGCAGGAACGGATGCGCTCGGCCCGCCCCTACGCCGAGAAGATCGGCAACATCGCGGCCGCCCTGGCCCAGGCCAACCCCGAGTACCGCCACCCCTTCCTCGTGAAGAACGAGAAGGCGACGGCAGCCGGCATGGTCGTCGTCACGACGGACAAGGGCCTGTGCGGTGGTCTCAACACCAACCTGCTGCGCGCGGCCACGGCCAAGCTCAAGGATCTGGAGTCTGCGGGCCAGAAGGCCGACGTCGTCGCTATCGGCGGCAAGGGCTTCGGTTTCATGAACCGCGTCGGCGCCAAGGTCGTGGCTCACGCCACGCAACTGGGCGACCAGCCGCACATCGAGACGCTGATCGGCCCCGTCAAGGTGCTGCTCGACGCCTATGCCGCAGGCAAGCTCTCGGCCGTGTACCTCTGCTACACCAAGTTCATCAACACGATGAAGCAGGAGGTCGTCGTTCAGCAGCTGCTGCCGCTGAAGGCCGACGACATGGCCACGGAGAAGGCCGGCCATGCGTGGGACTACATCTACGAGCCGGACGCCGCTACCGTCATTGACGAGCTGCTGGTGCGCTACTCGGAGGCCCTGGTCTTCCAGGCCGTCGCCGAGAACATGGCCAGCGAGCAATCCGCCCGCATGGTGGCCATGAAGGCCGCGACCGACAACGCCGGCACGCTGATTGGCGAGCTGAAGCTGGTCTACAACAAGACCCGCCAGGCCGCCATCACGAAGGAACTCTCCGAGATCGTCAGCGGCGCCGCCGCTGTGGGTTGATCGAGTTCGGCACGCACAAGATTTGAATTGAAGGAACGCACAAATGGCTAACACTCAAGCCCAAGGCAAGATCGTTCAGTGCATCGGCGCCGTCGTGGACGTGGAATTCCCCCGCGACCAGATGCCCAAGGTCTACGACGCCCTGAAGATGGAAGGCTCGGCCCTGACGCTGGAAGTCCAGCAGCAGCTGGGCGACGGCGTGGTCCGCACCATTGCGCTGGGTTCGTCCGACGGCCTGCGCCGCGGCACCCAGGTCTACAACACCGGCGACACCATCCAGGTGCCGGTGGGCAAGGCCACGCTGGGCCGCATCATGGACGTGCTGGGCAACCCCATCGACGAGCGCGGCCCGGTCGCTTCCGAGCTGACCGCCTCCATCCACCGCACGGCCCCGGCCTATGACGAGCTGAGCCCGTCGCAGGACCTGCTGGAAACCGGCATCAAGGTGATCGACCTGATCTGCCCGTTCGCCAAGGGCGGCAAGGTGGGCCTGTTCGGCGGCGCCGGTGTCGGCAAGACCGTGAACATGATGGAGCTCATCAACAACATCGCCAAGGCGCACAGCGGGCTGTCCGTGTTCGCCGGCGTGGGTGAGCGTACCCGCGAGGGCAACGACTTCTATCACGAGATGTCGGACTCCGGCGTCGTCGTGCAGGAGAAGCTCGAAGACTCCAAGGTCGCCATGGTCTACGGCCAGATGAACGAGCCCCCGGGCAACCGTCTGCGCGTGGCGCTGACCGGCCTGACCATCGCCGAGTCCTTCCGTGACGAAGGCCGTGACGTGCTGTTCTTCGTGGACAACATCTACCGCTACACGCTGGCCGGTACCGAAGTGTCCGCACTGCTGGGCCGCATGCCCTCCGCCGTGGGCTACCAGCCGACGCTGGCCGAGGAAATGGGTCGCCTGCAGGAGCGCATCACGTCGACCAAGGTCGGCTCGATCACGTCCATCCAGGCCGTCTACGTCCCTGCGGACGACCTGACCGACCCGTCGCCTGCCACGACCTTCGCCCACTTGGACGCCACCGTCGTGCTGTCGCGTGACATCGCCGCGCTGGGCATCTACCCCGCCGTCGACCCGCTGGACTCCACCAGCCGCCAGATCGACCCCAACGTCGTCGGCGAAGAGCACTACTCGACGACCCGTGCCGTGCAGCAGGTGCTGCAGCGCTACAAGGAACTGCGCGACATCATCGCCATCCTGGGCATGGACGAACTGTCGCCGGAAGACAAGCTGGCCGTGGCCCGCGCCCGCAAGATCCAGCGCTTCCTGTCGCAGCCCTTCCACGTCGCCGAAGTGTTCACGGGCACGCCGGGCAAGTACGTGCCGCTGAAGGAAACCATCCGCGGCTTCAAGATGATCGTCAACGGCGAGTGCGACGCGCTGCCGGAGCAGGCCTTCTACATGGTCGGCACGATCGACGAGGCCTTCGAAAAGGCGAAGAAGATTCAGTAAGACTTCGCACTCGGGCGCCATGCGTCGTTGCCGTGCTCGCTGGACGCGAGTCCAGCTCCGCGCGGCGCCTAGCCTGGCACCCGACTGCTCGCTTACTGAACCTTCTTCAACATTCGCTAAGGAAGATTGAACATGGCAACCCTCCACGTCGACGTGGTCTCCGCCGAGGAGCAGATCTTCTCCGGCGAGGCCAAGTTCGTCGCCCTGCCGGGCGAGTCCGGTGAGCTTGGCATCCTGCCCAAGCACACGCCGCTCATCACCCGCATCAAGCCGGGCGCCGTGCGTATCGAGCTGGCCGATGGCAATGAAGAGTTCGTCTTCGTCGCCGGTGGCATCCTCGAGGTGCAGCCGAACCGCGTGACCGTGCTGGCCGACACCGCCATCCGCGGTAAGGACCTCGACGAGGCCAAGGCGGTGGAAGCGAAGAAGGCGGCCGAGGAATCGCTGCGCAACGCCAAGGACAAGCTGGACCAGGCCGCCATCCAGAGCGAGCTGGCCATCCAGGCCGCGCAGATCGCGGCGCTGCGCAAGTTCCTGAAGAAATAGGTCACAGACAGAGCCGCTTCTTTGAGGCGAGCGCATATGAGGTGGGCGGCAGATCACTCTGTCGCCCATTTCCATTTCCGGACGCCGCCGGTCGCGGTGCTGCGATGGACCGGATTGCAGACACGGAGAGCCCTGGATTTCGAATGGGGAATATTGCTCATCGGACACCGTGACTCCTTCGCGCAGCACACGTAGCATTGCGGGCTTGCCGATTCCGCCCCATGGTTCGCAGTGGGGTGGCTTCAACGGAGGGTTCTATGAACTTCAAGTACGTGTTCTTTGGCCTGATGAGCATGCTGTCTGTAGCAGTGCTGGCTCAGGTGCCTTATGTGTTCAGTTACAACCCTGGGCCGAACCGGGGCACGAAGTGGATGGCCAAAGCCTCTGATGGTCAGACTGAATCGTCCGTTGCGGTATTGATGTCTGCGCCTCGCGCCGTGTGGGCTCGGGTCTGCTACAGCATTGGCCCCTCGGAAAGTTCCGTCACTGTCTACACCCAGACACGCAATGAAGCGATCCACTCGTCAGAGATTACCTGGGGTGGTTGCACGGACGTCTTCGGCACCAACATCTGGATTGGCAATCCCCACGGCCAGACGGTGGGGGGCTACTACGGCATTGCGCCTGCCACACCCGGAGATTGAAAGAAAAGAAGGCGTTGGACCTTCGCTCTACTTCACTTGGCGTTACCCTTCAGAACGCTTGCACACCAGGAGCATTTACATGACAGCATTGAACAGCGCAGTCCGTGCCGCGCGCACCACCGGTCTATTCCTCAGTCCGCTACTGCTGGCTGGTTGCCTGGCGACGGCGCCGAAAATGGGTGAAGACAAGGGCACGGTTTCCGGCGCCGCAGGCGGCGCCCAGGCCGAGAACCAGAACAATCAGTTGGAGCGCTGCGATGAGACGCTGGGCACCATCGCGCTTCAGGAGGACACACAAGCACCCTGGTGGTTCCAACTGCGTGAACATCAGTTGGGTTCCACCATCCCGGTGTTGCGCCTGATGGTCCAGCAAAGCAATTGCTTCGTCGTCGTTGAGCGTGGCAAGGCGTTCGCCAACATGGAGCGCGAGCGTGCGTTGATGCAATCAGGTGAGAGCCGTTCCGGCAGCAATTTCGGGCAAGGCCAGATCGTGGCTGCGGATTACACCCTGAGCCCGGAGATCCAGTTCTCCGGCAAGACTGGCGGCGGCGGTGGGGGCTTTGGCACGGGCGCCATCGGGTTGCTGACGGCTGTGGCAGCAAGCGTCAGCAAGAACGAGGCGTCGACGACGCTGCTGCTGGTGGACAACCGATCTGGCGTGCAGATTTCGGCATCCGAAGGCACGGCCAAGAATTTCGATTTTGGGGTTGGTGGCTTCAGCTTCCTGGGCGGCGGTGCGCTCGGTGGCAGCGCCTATGCGAAGACCCCGCAAGGCAAGGTCATCGTTGCCGCCTTTGCTGACTCGTTCAACCAGATGGTCAAGGCGCTGCGCAACTACAAGGCGCAAACCGTGAAGGGTGGCCTGGGCACGGGTGGTCGCCTGGGCGTTCAGGGGGGCTCGACAGCCGCCTCCAAGGAAGTGGACGCAGCTGCAGCGCCTGCGCCGGCACCCAAGGCCGCGCCGAAGCCGGCGGCCAAGCCAGCAGCCAAGCCGGCGGCTAAGTCATCGACCTCGACGACACCAAAGACTGGTGGTTGAATATGCGCGGGGCGCCTTGAGTTGCTCAGCTTGAGCAATCTAAGGCACCTGGCGATTCGAGATATGGAGCGGCGGGCCCTGTGCCTGCCGTTTTCCATTTGATGGCCTGATGAAGAGCACTCTGGCCCTCGAGTTCGTCGCCCAGAACGGCGCACAGTCGCAGTTCGCGGTGGGTGACACCAAGCAAGGTCACCTGCGGCGCCGCTTCAATGTGCTGCCCCGCAGTTCACAGAACACGCTCCGGTGCCCAGTCAGGGGCAGGTCATTCGCTTGCCAGTGAAGAGGCTTACCGGTTGAAGGTGTCGCAGCCAGGATGTCGAACCGCTTGTGCGGTATGCCGAAGGGCACACCGCGATGACTGACAATTCTAGGTTGGCGGGTTCCAGGCATGCAGCGTGGATGCCGGGCCTTATGTTCATGGGGTTCTTTGAAGGACTCCCCTCAACACCGAATTTATGCTTTCCTCCGGCGACTATGGCTCTGACATCGTTGTGCTGACAGCGCCCGATGGCGCTGCCGCTTCACTGTCTTTGCAAGGCGGCCACCTGCTGTCCTGGCAGCCCGCCGGCGCGCCCGAGCAGCTCTACCTGTCCCCCTGCAGCGAGTTCACGCCCGGCAAGGCCATCCGCGGCGGCGTGCCGGTGTGCTTCCCGCAATTCGCCGAGCGCGGCCCGCTGCCCAAGCACGGCTTTGCACGCGTCCTGCCCTGGGAGCTGGTCAGCCAGGAGCAGGGCAAGGACGACGCGCTGGCTGTGCTGCGCCTGCGTGACAGTGACGAGACGCGCAAGCTCTGGCCCCATGCGTTCGAGCTGGAGCTGAGCGTGCGCGTGAGCGGCCGCAGCCTGGACGTCGAGCTGGCGTGCGAGAACCCGGGCGATGCCCCGCTGCAGTTCACCGCTGCGCTGCACACCTACCTGCGCGTGGCGGACCTGGACGCGGTCAGTGTCGAGGGGCTGGCCGGCCTGCGCTATTTCGACAGCGTCAAGCAGGCCGAGGCGCTGCAGCGCATGGATCTGCTGCTGACCGGCGAGAAGGGGGTGCTGGACCTGGACCGCATCTACTTCGGCGTCAAGGAGCGGCCGCTGCTGGTGGCCGAGGACCGCCGCCAGGTGCTCGTCACGCAGCAGGGCTTCGACGACGCCGTGGTCTGGAACCCCGGCCCCGAGCGCTGCGCCAAACTGGCCGACATGCCGCCCGAGGGCTGGAGCGAGATGCTCTGCGTGGAGGCGGCCAGCATCGGCCGGCCCGTCGAGCTGCAGGCGGGCGAGAGCTGGGTGGGGCGGCAGAGCCTGGCCTTGCTCTGAGTCAGACGCCGGCGCCGGGGTGCGGCCGATAATCCGTCGATGTTCGCCCCGCTGCAAAACGACACCTTCCTGCGCGCCTGCCTGCGCCGGCCCACCGACCACACGCCCGTCTGGCTGATGCGCCAGGCCGGCCGCTACCTGCCGGAGTACCGCGCCACGCGCGAGAAGGCCGGCAGCTTCATGGGGCTGGCGACCAACACCGACTACGCCACCGAGGTGACGCTGCAACCGCTGGAGCGCTACCCGCTGGACGCGGCCATCCTGTTCAGCGACATCCTCACCGTGCCGGACGCGATGGGCCTGGGCCTGAGCTTCCAGCAGGGCGAAGGCCCCAAGTTCGCCAAACAGGTGCGCGACGAGGCCGCCGTCGCGGCGCTGCAGGTGCCCGACATGGACAAGCTGCGCTACGTCTTCGACGCGGTCACGTCCATCCGCCGCGCCTTGAACGGCCGCGTGCCCCTGATCGGCTTCTCGGGCAGCCCCTGGACGCTGGCCTGCTACATGGTGGAGGGCGGCGGCTCGGACGACTACCGGCTCGTCAAGAGCCTGATGTATGCGCGCCCGGACCTGATGCACCGCATCCTGGACGTGAACGCGCGCTCGGTGGCGGCCTATCTGAACGCGCAGATCGCGGCCGGCGCCCAGGCCGTCATGCTGTTCGACTCCTGGGGCGGCGTGCTGGCCGATGGGGCCTTCCAGCAGTTCAGCCTGGCGTACTCGCGCCAGGTGCTTGCTGCAGTCAAGACCGAGCACGAAGGCCAGCGCATCCCGCGCATCCTGTTCACCAAGGGTGGTGGCCTGTGGCTGGACGAGATCGCCGGCGCCGGCGCTGACGTGGTGGGCCTGGACTGGACGGTGAACCTCGGCGCGGCGCGCGCCCGCGTGGGCGACCGCGTTGCGCTGCAGGGCAATCTCGACCCCAATGTGCTCTTCGCGCCGCCCGAAGCCGTGCGCGCGCAGGTGCGCGCCGTGCTGGACAGCTTCGGCCGTCCCGCGGCGGGCAGCGGCCATGTCTTCAACCTGGGCCACGGCATCAGCCAGTTCACGCCGCCCGAGAGCGTGACCGCGCTGGTGGACGAGGTGCACAGCCACTCCCGCAGGCTGCGCGCGACGCCCTGACGAGGCTTCCGGCACCGCACTTGGCGGCCGACTTATCCCCAAATATCGGGATGCGGGCACGGCTGGCGGATTTTGATGCGGCGCAGCTAAGAGTTTTCCCGAGTCATTCCTAAGTGTTTGATTTCAAAGGAGCTTCGAAAAACACCGCCGCGGGCCCCGGTGCGGTGGCTCGGGCAGCCAGGGCGCGTTGCCAGCCGCTGCCGGGCGATTTGCTCACAAACTTATCCACAGAAATTGTGGGCAACCCAAGAGCCTTTAAGAATCATGAACTTGCGGTCGCTTGCTGAGCCATCGCTTCACAAGAAGCACGGAGCTGCGCGTGGCTGACATGGGCGGCCCCATGACGGTGCACGTCGCCGTGGATGCGCCTCAGCACAGCGGCCTGAGCGGCCCGCTTGACTACGCCAGTGAGCAGGCGCTCGCATCGGGCACCTTGGTGCGGGTGCCGCTCGGCAAGCGCGAGTTGCTGGGGGTGGTCTGGCCGGGCGGGGGCGGCGCGGCGCCCGACGTCGCGCTGAGGCCGGTGGCCGCGGTGTTTGACGCGCTGGCGCCGTTGGGCGCCGACTGGTGCCGGTTGCTGGACTTTGCCGCCGGCTACTACCAGCGCAGCGTCGGTGAGTTGGCCAGTTCGGTGCTGCCGCCGCAACTGCGTGAGCTGTCGCCCGAGCAGTTGGCGGCGCGGCTGCGCAAGCTGGAACGCAAGGCAGCGCGAGCTGCCGATCCGCCCGAGCCCCTCAGGCCCGAGCTGGCGCCCGAGCAGGCCGGGGCGGTCGCCGCCATCCAGGGCCAGATCGCCGGTGGCGCGCTCAAGCCGCTGCTGCTGTTCGGCGTCACCGGCAGCGGCAAGACCGAGGTCTATCTGCGCGCGGCCGAGGCCGCGCTGGCCGCCGGCCGCCAGGTGCTGGTGCTGGTGCCCGAGATCAACCTGACGCCGCAGCTGGAGGCCCGCTTCACCGAGCGCTTCGCGGCACTGCTGCCCGAGCCGCTGGCCATCGTGTCGCTGCACAGCGCGCTGACGCCGGCCCAGCGCCTGCAGAACTGGCTGGCCGCCCACCTGGGGCGCGCGCGCCTGGTGCTGGGCACGCGGCTGGCGGTGTTTGCGTCGCTGCCAGGGCTCGGGCTGATCGTCGTCGACGAGGAGCACGATCCTTCGTACAAGCAGCAGGATGGGGCACGCTACTCGGCGCGCGACCTGGCGGTCTGGCGCGCGCACGACCTGAAGATCCCGGTCGTGCTGGGCTCGGCCACGCCGTCGCTGGAGAGCTGGCAGCACGCCGAGAGCGGCCGGTATGAGCGCCTGACGCTGGCCACCCGCATCGGCGGCGGCGCCCTGCCCAAGGTGAGGCTGTTCGACATGAAGGCCTTGCCGCCCAGCCCCGGTGCCACGACCGCGCTGACCGCGCCGCTGCTGGCAGCGCTGAAGGAGCGGCTGGAGCGCGGTGAGCAGAGCCTCGTGTTCCTGAACCGCCGCGGCTACGCGCCGGTGCTGCATTGCGGCGAATGCCAGTGGAAGAGCGACTGCCCGCACTGCAGCGCCTGGCGCGTCTTCCACAAGCGCGACCGCACGCTGCGCTGCCACCACTGCGGCTTCACCGAGCGCGTGCCGCGCGCCTGCCCCAATTGCGGCAACCATGACATCGCGCCCATCGGCCGCGGCACGGAGCGGCTGGAGGAGCAGCTTGCCGAAGCGCTGCCGGACGCGCGCGTGCTGCGCATCGATGCCGACTCCACGCGCCGCAAGGGCGAGCTGGAGGCGCAGCTGCAGGCCGTGCACGACGGCGAGGTGGACATCCTCGTGGGCACGCAGATGATCACCAAGGGCCACGACTTCCGCCGCATCCGCTTCGTCGCGGCCGTCAACCCGGACGGCGCGCTGTTCAGCAGCGACTTTCGGGCGCCCGAACGGCTCTTCGCCTTGCTGATGCAGGCCGGTGGCCGCGCCGGCCGCGACGCGGCGGGCGAGGGCCAAAGCGAGATGTGGGTGCAGACCTGGCACCGCGACCATGCCCTGTACCAGGCGCTGGCGCAGCACGACTACGCACGCTTTGCCAGCAACCAGCTCGCCGAGCGCCGCTCGGCGGGCTTGCCGCCGTTCTCGCACCTGGCGCTGCTGCGCGCCGAGGCGCGCACGGTCGAGGCGGCCAAGGCATTCCTCGACGCGGCGGCGGCGCTGGCCCGCGACGATGGCGTGCTGGTCTACCCCCCGGTGCCCCACGCTGTGGCGCGGGTGGCCGACGTGGAGCGCATGCAGATGCTGGTGGAGGCCACGCAGCGTGCGCGGCTGCAGGCCTTCCTGCGCGGCTGGGTGCCGGAACTGCTGGCGCTCAAGCGCGAGCGCTCCTCGGAGTTCCGGGCCGTGCTGCGCTGGGCCGTGGACGTGGACCCGTTGGCGATCTGAGGCATCCACAATGCGGCGATGCATACCCATCGCCGCCACCTGCTGCAACTGTCATTGGCCGCGGGCCTTGCGCCTGGCCTGCTGCGCCATGCGCGTGCCGACGCGTCGCCGCGCTTCGCGCTTGGCATCGCCTCGGGCCACCCTAGCGCCGAGGGCATGGTGCTGTGGACGCGCCTGACTGGCGTCGACCTGCCGGCCCGCGTGGAGGTGCGCTGGGAGGTGGCCGAGGACGAGACCTTCCGCCGCCTCGTGGCCTCGGGCACCGAGACGGCCGAAGCCGGTTGGGCGCACAGCGTGCACGCCGAGCCCGTCGGCCTCAGGCCGGGACGCTGGTACTGGTACCGCTTCGAGGCGCTGGGCCAGCGCAGCACGGCCGGCCGCACGCGTACCGCGCCGGCGGCGGACGCGCTGGAGCCGCTGCGTTTTGCCATTGCCAGCTGCCAGCGCTGGGACCATGGCTTCTTCGCCGCCTGGCGCCACATGCTGGCCGAGGAGCTGGATCTGGTCATGTTCCTCGGCGACTACATCTACGAGTACGGGGCTGCGCCGGGCCGCGTGCGCAGCGTCGAGGGGGGCGCGGCGGTCACGCTGCCCCAGTACCGCGCGCGGTATGCGCAGTACAAGTCCGACCCCGCCTTGCAGGCCATGCATGCCGCCGTGCCATGGCTGTTCGTCTGGGACGACCACGAGGTGGAGAACGACTACGCCGGGCTGCGCGGAGAGAAGATCGCGCAGGACTTTCCCGCCCGTCGTGCGGCGGCCTACCAGGCCTATTGGGAGCACCAGCCGCTGCCCAAGGCCTGGCGACCGCGGGGCGTGGACATGCGCATGCACGGCCGCAACGCCTGGGGGCGGCTGGCGGTCATCCATGCGCTGGACGACCGCCAGTACCGCGATCCCCAGCTGTGCACCAAGGCGGACAAGTACGGCAGCAATACGCTGCCGTTGCGCGAATGCCCGGAGCTGCTGGATCCCCGGCGCACGCTGCTCGGTGCGGCGCAGGAGCGCTGGCTGGCCGAGGGCTGGGACGTGACGCCCGGCCGCTGGAACCTGGTGGCGCAGCAGACGCTGATGGCGCGCATGAACCGCAGTGCCAAGGAGCCCACCTACTGGACCGACGGCTGGGATGGATATGCGCCTGCCCGCAACCGGCTGCTGGCCGAGGTGCGCCAGCGCCAGGTGCCCAACGTCGTGGTGCTGGGAGGCGACGTGCACAGCCATGTCGTGGCGGACCTGAAGGCGGACTTCGACGACCCGGACTCGCCGACCGTGGCGAGCGAGTTCTGCGGCAGCTCCATCACGAGCTGGGGCGGGCAGCGATCGCTGGATGGCCTGCGGACGCTGAACCCGCACCTGCACTACGCGCGCAACGACCAGCGTGGCTACATGGCCTTCCAACTGGATGCGCGCGACGGCCTGCGGGCCGCTGTGCGGGTCCTGGACGACGCACTGAAGCTCGACAGCGGCATCAGCACGACGGCGAATTTCGTCGTGTCGCCCGGCCGCGCCGGCGTGCTGCCGGCCTAGCCCCTGTCCGCGCCGCGGCAGCCCGCCGGCACGGGTGCGGCCAGCGCGGCCGCCAGCGCCTGGGCGCGGCGCGCTTCGGCGCGGCGGCGCAGCGACGCCGGCAGCAGCAGGCAGCCCGCCAGGGCGGCGAGCGTCAGGGCCAGCGTGCCGGGTTCGGGGACGTGGCTCGTCAGGCTGACGTTGTCGAGGTTGCCACCCAGGCTGTCGCTGCTGCCGACGGCCGCGAAGCTCAGCAGGTTGCGACCGGCCTGGGCCGTCAGCCGGTATTGGTGCAGCGTCCAGTCGTTGTCGCTGCCGCCGTCGCCCGTCAGCGTCCCGCCGAGCTGCACGCCGTTCCAGTACACCTGGATGCCATTGGTCGACGCGGGCTGGAACACGCGCGGCGAGTACCAGAAGCTCAGGTCGTAGGAGGCGCCAGCAGCGAGGTTGTCCAGGTACTGGCCGATCAGCGTGTTGCCGGTGGTGTCCAGCTCGATGAAGTTGCTGCCTTCCTGGGCCTGGCCGGCGACGTTGTTGCGGATCTCGAAGCCGCTGCCGGGGCCGCCCAGCCAGGTCCAGCCGGGCATCGCCGCGACATTGACCCAGGTGCCGCCAGCCAGGACGACGCTCTCGAAGCCGCCGTTGACGAGCAGGTTGCTGGTGGTGACGGGCGTGGCGATGGCATGGGTGCCGGCGCTCAGCAGCGTGGCGAGGGCGACCAGGGGCAGCGTGCGTTTCATGGGCGGACCGATAGGCGTTGCGGATGGCCGTGATTCTTCGGCCTCGCTTGCCCGGCGCCGGGTGCAGACTTCACGCCCGCGAAAACAACCCCCCTCAGGCCGGTGCCCGGCTCGTGACGCAATTCACCGTGGCGGCTTCTTCAGCTGCGCGGGGGCTGGCCCAGGGTGCTGGCCAGCGCCGTGGCGCGGCGGTGCTGCTCCTGGCGGCGCAGTGCACGGGTGACCGGACGGGCCACCGCCACGGCCAGCACGCCGAGGGCGATGAGCAGGGTGCCGGTGTCCACCTCGGGCGCGGGGCTGTCGAAATCGGCCTCGGCCTGGCGGTTCTGCGAAGCCCAGGGGGCGCCGTTGCCGTTCAGCGAGGTCAGGCTGGCCGAGCCCAGCCGGCTGGCATCGGCGATCACGCCGGCCGCCGTTTTGTCCACTGCGGCCTGCGGGTGTTCATCGCGCGTGGCACCAGCCAGGGCGAAGGAACTGAGGGCAGCGAGGGCAGCAGCGAGGAGCAGGGCTTTCATGCGGGCTCACCATGGAAAAGAAGGGCAGAACGCATTGTTCGCAGCCTAGCGCGACTGGGATGTGAAGACTTCACGCGCACGTGGGGGACCCCCGCGAATGAGCGATTCAGGCTTGACCTTCAGAGGATGCCCGCGCGGCGGCCTTGGCAGCCAGCTCCTCACGCATGCGCTTGAGCTTCTCGCGGGGATCCTCGCGGGTGCTGCCCTCGTTCAGCTTCATCTCGGCAAGGAATCGGCTGGGAATGCCCACGACGGTGTCGCGGCCTTTTTTACGTCTGCGCAACGTCGACACCGCCAGCGTCGTGCGTGCGCGGGTGATGCCGACGTACATCAAGCGCCGTTCCTCCTGGAGTGCCTCGGCCGTCAGCTCGGCCTCCTCGCGCTTGAAGGGCAGCAGGCCCTCGTTGACGCCGGCCAGCACCACGTGCGGCCACTCCAGGCCCTTGGATGCGTGCAGTGTCGTCAGCGTGACTTGATCCTGCTCGTCGCCGCGCTCGGCCAGCGACAGGATGACGGAGATGGTCTGCGCCACGTCCAGCACGCTCTGCTTGGGTTCGGTGAAGCTGACGCCGCCTTCCTCGCTGTGCTGGCCGCCGCAGCGCTTGGACACCCAGTCGACGAAGTCCAGCACGTTTGCCCAGCGCGCCTGGGCCACCTTCTCGTTCTCCTCGTTGTCGAGCAGGTGGGCTTCGTAGCCGATGTCCTTCAGCCACTCCATCAGCAGCGCGTGGGCGGCGGTGTGGCCCTCGGTGTGCTTGGCGCGGTACTGCAGCTCGTTCACGGCGCGCCCGAACTCGTGCAGGCCGGCCAGCGCCCGGGCGGTGACCGCCGTGGCCAGGCTCTCGGAGAAGAGGGCCTCGAACATGCTGCACTTCCACTGCGCCGAGAAGGTGCTGAGCGCGCCGAGCGTCGTGTGGCCGATGCCGCGCTTGGGCGTCGTGATGGCGCGCAAGAAGGCGGGGTCGTCGTCCTGGTTGACGAGCAGCCGCAACCAGGCACACAAGTCCTTGATCTCGGCCTTGTCGAAGAAGCTCTGGCCTCCGGAGACCTTGTAGGGGATCTGCGCGCGGCGCAGCGCCTGCTCGAAGACGCGGGCCTGATGGTTGGCGCGGTAGAGGATGGCGAAGTCCTTGAAGGCCGGCCCCTTGCCGTCGGCGCGCAGTTGCTGGATGCGCGCGACGGCGCGCTCGGCTTCATGCTCCTCGCCGTCAGCCTCCAGCAGCGCGATGGGTTCGCCATCGCCGTACTCGCTCCACAGCTTCTTCTCGAACAGCTTGGGGTTGCCGGCGATGACGTGGTTGGCCGCGCGCAGGATGGCGCCGGTGGAGCGGTAGTTCTGCTCCAGCGGGATGACCTTGAGGGCCGGGTAGTCGTTGGGCAGGCGCTTGAGGTTCTCGATGGTGGCGCCTCGCCAGCCGTAGATGGACTGGTCGTCGTCGCCCACGGCCGTGAACATGCCGCGCTCGCCCACCAGCGCCTTCAGCAGCTCGTACTGCACGGCGTTGGTGTCCTGGTACTCGTCCACCAGCACATAGCGCAGCTTGTCCTGCCATTTCGTGCGCGCCTCGGCGTCGTCGGTCAGCAGCTTCAGCGGCAGCGTGATGAGGTCGTCGAAGTCCACCGCCTGGTAGGCCGACAGGCGTTCCTGGTAGCGCACCATCACGGCGGCGGCGGCGCGCTCGTCGTCGTCCTGGGCCGCGTGCGCGGCCTGGGCCGGGTTCAGGCCCTGGTTCTTCCACAGCGAGATGGTCCATTGCCAGCGCCGTGCCTGGTTCATGTCGGTCGTGCCGCCGGCGTCCTTCAGCACGTTGAGCACGTCGTCGCTGTCGAGGATGGAGAACTGCTCCTTCAGCCCCAGGCGCGAGCCTTCCTCGCGCAGCAGCCGCACGCCCAGGCTGTGGAAGGTCGAGATGGCCAGGTCCCTGGCCGCCTTGTTGCCCACCAGCGCCTTGGCGCGTTCGCGCATTTCCTGGGCGGCCTTGTTGGTGAAGGTGATGGCCGCGATCTGGCCAGGGCGGTAGCCGGACTGCAGCAACTGCCAGATCTTGGTCGTGATGACGCGCGTCTTGCCCGAGCCCGCGCCGGCGATGACGAGGCAGGGGCCGCTCAGGTGGTGTACGGCGGCGAGCTGGGCCGGGTTCAGGCCAGCGGAAGGCGGGGCGAAGGACATGGGGCGCGCATCATGCCACTCGCGCCACGCCCTCTCCCGGCAGGGCTCTCAACCCCAGGCCCAGTAGCAGCAGTGTGAAGAAGATGAAGCCGATGCGCGGCGCGTCCAGCAGGCTGTCGAAGGCGCCCACGACGCCGAAGCCGATCAGCGCGGCGACGATGGCGGGCGCGAGCGGATGGTCGCGCCCGCGGCCGAAGGACAGGCGCACGAGAGCCAGCAGGTAGGCCCCGCCCAGCAGGGCCAGGCCCACCAGCCCCTGCTCGAACAGCACGTGCAGGGCCGCGTTCTTGATGTGCCAGGGCAGGTGATGGCGGTCGCTCGAGAAGAACCAGTGCGCCATCTCATGGCTGAAGTCACCGTTGCGCAGCAACGGGCGGCCCTGCGCGTCCTGCATCTCGATGCTGGCGATGTCGACGCGGCCGCCGCGGGTGTCCAGCGACATCGAGAAGGTCACGAAGCGGGGTGCCCACCAGTCTCCGCCCAGCCGCGGGACCGGTCCGAGCTTGGCGTGCTTGGTTTGCCAGCCGCCCGGGGGCTGGGCTTCATCGGCTTGCGGTGGCTTCAGAAGGATCCGGCTGCTGCTGCAGTTGTCCGGGTAGAGCAGGTTCTTCTCGCAAATCTCCAGCGCGATGTTGGCATCGGCCGCACGGCCGACGAGGCTGACCTGGACAGCCCCGGGCGCGGGGGGCGCGATGCGTTGGCTGACGCGGAACAACCCGCCGTAGCTCTGGGTGTGCTGGCCCGCGGTCAACGCGAGATAGGTTCCGCCGTTCTCGTCGGTTCGCTGGCGATAGTCCCCGATCTGCGCGCTGGTCGGGCCTTCGTAGAAGTTGCTGGGCACGAAGCGCCCCGAGCCCCTGCCGAGCAGCCATTGCTGCCCGCCGTGCAGCAGCCTCAGGCCTTCGCGCCAGTGCGTCAGTCGGGTCTGGCCGTCTTCCTTCCAGGTGGCGACGCGGTCGCGCAGATAGGCCCCGCCGCCCAGCGCCGCCACGATGGACATGACGAGCAGGAGGCCGGCCACGAGCAGGGCGCGCTTGCGCCAGCCGGCCTTGCCGGTGCTGCCGGCGCCTTGCAGGGGCCACAGCCGCGGCTCCAGCAGCATCGCCGCCCAGATGCCTGCCAGCGCCAGGCCGGCGGTCAGCGCCGTCCAGCGACCGGCCGTGCCACCCCAGTAGTCGGCGACGATGACCATGGTGGCAAGCAGCCAGAACCAGCAGGTCGACACCAGCAGCACGTAGACGGGTCTTGCCTGACCCGGCTCGTCGCGCCAGCGCAGCAGCACGCAGCACGCCAGCGCAACGGCGTTGAGCACATAGGCCGCATAGGGCACGGCCAGCGACAGCGCCCAGCTCGCGCCGCCAAGCACCAGGGCGAGCAGCCCCCCCATGACGAGCGCCGTCAGGCGCTGTCCCACGGGCGGCAGCCACAGGCTGGCCGGCATGGTCAGCAGGACCACCATGACAAAGAACAGCGCCAGCAGGCCGCGGTAGCCGCCGCCGCCAAAGACGAGGGCCGCGGCGAGGGCGAAGGCCGCTGCCATGGCCAGGGCGCCGATCTTGGCGGCGCGCGGCATGGGCTCGTCGACGGCACCCAGCCCGCTGTCGATGTGGCTGCTCTCCGCCCCCTGGGCCGCGGCGCGGCGGCGCTGCGCATCGGCCAGCAGCACCATGGGAATCAGCCCCAGCGGCAGTGCGAGGTAGACGCCGCGCGAGAACGTCGTCAGGCAGGCATAGGCCGCCAGCAGCACGATGGCCAGGCCCACGCCGAAGTGCCATGGCGAGCGCGTGCGCAACAGCGCCAGCAGCGCGAACGGCAGGGTCAGCACGAGGAAGCCGTCCAGTGCGGCACCGCCGACGTGCATCTCCCAGAACAGTGCGGTCGTACGGTAGTCGGTGGAGAAGTCCAGCAGGCCCGTGTAAGCCAGCCGCTCCCACAGCGCCGCGGCGCTGCCACCCGCCAGCGCCAGCACCAGACCCAGCAAGAGGCCGCGCGAGAAACCCTTGGGCCGTGCCGCAGCTGCCGCCGTCCACAGTGGCAGCAGGGCCAGCACGAGGAAGATGGCCTTGGCGTTGCGCACGGAGTTCATCGCCTCGTGGTAGCCCTGGAACCACCCGAAGACGAAGCCGCCGGCGTCGGCGAAGCCGCGCTTCATGCTCCAGGCCGCGGACAGCGCCAGCGCCAGGATCAGCACCACGACGGCGGGCGAATAGACGAGGGCATGGCGCCAGGCCGGCGCCCGGTCGCGCGCATTGAGCTGCAGCGCATAGGCGAGGTAGCCGCCGCAGCCGCAGGCCGTGACGAGCAGGTCCATCTCCTCGAAGCTGATCCAGCCGCTCCAGGGCGCCAGCCCGAGCACCGGCAGCGGCGCCATGAGCAGCAGAGGGGTCTTGACCCAGAACAGCGCCGCCAGCAGCGCCACGGCACCCCAGGCCGCGAGCGCCAGCGGGCCCGACAGCGGGTGGTGCCAGGCCAGCTCGGCGCCGATGCCTCCCAGGCCCAGGCCCGCAGCCAGTGCCAGCCATTGCAGCCGCGAGCCGGGCAGAGTGAGCTGGAGCTGGCCCAGGCCCAGCAGGCCTGTGCTGGCGGATGGGGTGCCGACGGCCGCCATCAGCGTTGCCCCCCAGGGGCGCAGACGCCGACGATCGTCATGGCGCCGGTGGCCGCGGTGAGCAGCGGCGGGAGAGTGCAGGCGGCAATCGGCATCGCACGCGGCGAACGGGCCATGAGGACCTCCGGGATGGGGCTCGCATTCTTGCCGAGGCCTGCCCGGCGCGCACCCCCACACAATCCCCCAGGCTCGCGGTGCCTGGCCTGCGGGCGACCGACGCGGCGGGGTTCAGCCGTGTGGCTGGCTCTGGGAGCTCGCCGTCGGCTCGGCCGTATCGGCGACGCGCGCGGCCATGGCCAACAGACCCAGCCCGGCTGCGGCACCCAGCCACAGCCAGCGCTTCCACCAGGCCGCCGGCTTGGTGGGCGCCGGCTCGGCCGGCGCCGTCGCGCTGCGCGGCGGGCTCAGGCCCAGCCATTCGCGCAACTCGTCCGCCAGGCCTTCCGCACCGCGGGTGCGCAGCTCGGGCGACTCGGCCATGGCGGCGCGCAGCAGCATGTCGAGCTTGGTCCGCTGCGCCTCCTTCAGCCTGGGCCACTGCTGGCCGGCGCCGCTGCGCAACGGGGCAAGGCCCTTGGGCGTGTCCTCCCAGCCGCAGACGAAGACGCGGCACAGCGCGCCGAGGCCATAGACCTCGCTGGCCAGGCTGGGCGGCTCGCCGTTGCGACGTTCGGGCGCGATGAAGGCCGGCGACGCGCCCAGACTCAGGCCGCGGTCGAAGGGATCGGTCGGGTCGGGGATGCGGGTCAGGCCCAGGCCCATCAGGCGCACGTTGCCCTCGGGATCCAGCCAGATCATGGCGGGATCGATCTCGGCAAGCAGCCAGCCCTGCTGGTGGGCGGTACGCAGCGCTTCGCACAGCTGCACGAGGAGCTCGACGCGCTCGCGCAGCTCAAGCTGCTCGAGCCGCGGCAGCAGCGGCTCGCCGTGCGTTCCTTCGAGGATCAGATAGGGGTGGGCGTCGGGCGTCACGCCGCTGTCGCTGGGTACCGCGATGTGCGGGTGCTGCAGCTTGGCGAGGTCGCCGGCCTGATCGGCGTAGCGCAGCATGACGCCGGCGCCCTGGTCGCTGCGATCCAGCACGAGGACGGCAGCCTGCTGTTCCGTGGCCAGTGCATGGCGGGCGCTGTACCACTGGCCTGCATGCGCCTGCTCGCCGTCGGGCAGCGGCCGGATCAGGCGCCACACGCCGAGGGCCTGGCCTTCCTCCAGCGGAGCGGCGGCGGCCGGTGGCGGCAGTGACAGGTTGGGCATGCGCATGGCGCAGCATATTAGGGGTGACCCCAGGGCGCCGCCATCCCCCGGCGTTGCAAACCGGGCCGCCCCGCGCATTCGCTCACGGCAGCCGCGCCGCGCGAGACCTGCGCGGCCTGGCCCGGGCCGCGAGGCCGGCCAAGGCGTGTGTCCTGGCCAGGGACTTTCAGCGGCGGCGCCGGCGCACCACCCAGGCCACGATACCCAGGCCCGACAGCAGCATCGCGTAGGTGCCGGGCTCGGGGACGGGGGGCGAAGCACCGACCGCGCACGCCAGATCCTGGCAGATCGTGCCGTTGCCATTGCCGGCGAAGAAGATGCCGTAGTCCGCCGCGCTGGCGCCGGACATCACGAAAACCGTGGCGTCCTGCGGCAGCGACATGCCGGTGAACTGGACCGTGTTGGAGAAGTCGGCCGAGCCGTTGCCGGAGATGCTGGTGACCAGCTCGGACTTCAGGTAGAGCGCTGCGCCATAGGTGAAGCTGTAGCCGCCGATGACGTCCGCGTTGATCGTCAGCGGGCCGTTGCCGGTGGTGTTGGTCCACAGGCCGTTGCTGAACACGTTCATGGACCACAGGTCGGCGGCCGCGTCGTAGGACGCATTGACGGACGCGACGAGCTGGTTGGAGAAGGTCTTCAGCGACCAGTCGAGGGTGGCGGTGCCACTGCCCAGGGTTCCGGCCAGCGTGCCGTCGATATGGACGGTGCCGGTGAACTGGCCGGTGCCGGTGCCGCCGCCAATCTGGTAGAGCTCCTCCCAGGTCGAGCGCCCGACGGCATAGCTGGCATTGCTGCTCTCAACGTGCATGGGCCAGGTGTTGCTGCCGACGATGAACTGGCCGTCATAGCTGCGGCTGACCGGCGTGAAGCCCGAAGTCGAGGCGCTGGCGTGATTGCTGCCCCAGTCGGTCATGCCGTAGGCGTGGCTGGTCACCGTCGTCATGCCCTGGCTGGCGTCGCCGGCCCACGTGCCGCCGGCCGTCACGCTGGGCAGGGACGTGAGCTGGTCATAGGCGGCGGCGCTGGCGTAGTCGACACCGTAGTTGATGGTGCCGTAGACGGTGTTGGGGTTGCCGCCGGGGTCCAGGCCGAAGACGGGGCTGGTCGTCTGGACGTCGTTGTAATAGCGCCCGTAGGCCTCGGCGAAGACGCGGAACTGCGACTGGGCCTGGACGGCGCATGCCAGGGCCGAGAGGCTGAGCAGGGCCAGGGTGCGAAGGGATACGCGGAAGAACATGGCGACGGCTCCCAGGGTGGCGGGCCGGCAGCGGCCCGGACACAATTTGTGCAGTCTGTCACGAACTGCCGGGCTTGCCATCCCTATTCGACAGGACGCCAGGCTGCGGCAGCCGGATGGTCACGCGCAGTCCGCCGCTGCGCCGGTTGGCCAGCGCGATGCGGCCGTCGTGGGCCTCGGCGACCTCGCGCGCCAGCGCCAGGCCCAGGCCGGTGCCGCCCTGGGAGCCAGGCTCGGTGCGCTTGGTGGAATAGAACGGCAGCAGGGCCTGCGCCAGCACGGCCTCGCTCATGCCGGGGCCGCGGTCCAGCACCTCGATGGCGATCTCGGCGCCCTGAGGCCGCAGGCGCAGCAGGATCTCGTCGGGGTCGCTGCCCGACTCGTGCGCGTTCTTGATCAGGTTCAACAGGGCCTGCTCGATCTGCGCCGCGTCGAACCAGCCGGGCTGGCCGGGCAGCTCGCTGTCGAGATGGAACTCGCCCAGCAGGGCCAGCCGGTTCAGGAACGCCGCCCAGTCCACCTCCGCGCGGCGCGGCGCGGGCAGCTTGGCGAAGCTGGCGTAGCCCGCCAGGAAGCCGTGCAGATGGGCCGCACGCTCTCCGATGCTGGCCAGCACCTGCGGCAGGCGTTCGACGTCGCCACGCCGGGCCAGCTCGGCGCCGCTGTGGGCCAGCGACGAGATCGGCGCCAGCGAGTTGTTCAGTTCATGGCTGAGCACGCGTATGACGCGTTTCCACGTCGCCACCTCGGCGCGCGACAGCTCACGCGTCATTCGCCGCAGCAGCCGCAGCCGGTGCGGCTGGCCCTGCAGGCGAAACGCCCGGGTGCTGTGATGGAAGGTCTCCTCGGAGCCATCGGGCAGCGTCACCGCGAAGAGCCGGTCGCCGTCGCCCGCCAGCGCCTCGCGCAGGGTTTCCGGCTGTGCCGCGATGACGGTGGCGAAGTCCAGTCCGGTCAGGCTGCGGCCGTCGCCCAGCAGCTGGCGTGCAGCCAGGTTGGCGATGGCGATGCGTTCGCTCGCCGCGGTCAGCACCAGCGCGACCGGCGTGTTCTGCACGATGGTGTCCAGCAGCAGTTCGCGCTGCGTGAGGTGCTGGCGCTGCTCGCGCAGCGCCAGGCCCAGCTCGGCATGCAGCCGCGTCAGCTCGGCCAGCTCGCGCGGGCCGTTGGGGGCGAGGTTGAGGCTGAAGTCGCCGTCGCGGTAACTCAGCACGGCGCCCTCTAGCGCGCGCGTCAGCCGCAGCAGTGGCGCCAGCCAGAACGCCGCCAGCCAGCCCGTCAGCGGCAGCATCACGAGGATGGCCGCAGCCAGGGCCACGCCCGCCTCGAGCCCGGCACGGCGCACGCCCAGGATGACCAGCGGAGGCACGACGGCTGCCGCCGCCAGCGACAGCAGCGCGCGGGCGCGCAGCGACAGCGGCATCAAGGCGCGATCCCGTAGCGCTCCAGCCGCCGGTACAGCGCCTGGCGCGACAGTCCGAGCTGCCCGGCCGCGCGGCTGACGACGCCGCCGGCGGCGTTCAGCGCCGCGACGACCGTCTCGCGGCTGGGCTCGTCGAGATTGCGCCATGCGCCGCCGCCGTTACCGTTGCCGCCGGCATCCTCCAGCCCCAGCAGGGCTGGCGTGATCTCGCCGCCCTGGCAGAGCAGGGCCGCGCGCTCGACGGCGTTCTTGAGCTCGCGAACATTGCCCGGCCAGCGGTGCGCCATCAGCGCCTCGCGCGCGGCGTCGCTCAGCCGCGCGCGCCCGGCCAGGAAGTGCTCGGCCAGGGGCAGCACGTCCTCGCGGCGCTCGGCCAGGGCGGGCAGCTTGAGCTCGATGAGGTTGAGGCGGTAGAACAGGTCCTCGCGGAAAGTCCCGGCCTTGACCATGGCGCGCAGGTCGGCGTTGGTGGCCGACAGCACGCGCACGCGGGTCTGGCGCGTTTTGCTGGAGCCCAGGCGCTCGAACTGGCCCGTCTCCAGCACGCGCAGCAGCTTGACTTGTCCCGCCAGGGGCAGGTTGCCGATCTCGTCGAGGAAGAGGGTGCCGCCGTCCGCCGCCTCGAAGCGGCCCACGCGGGCCTTGGCCGCGCCCGTGTAGGCGCCGCTGTCGCTGCCGAACAGCTCCGCCTCGATGAGGTCGGCCGGCAGCGCGCCGCAGTTCAGCGCGACGAAGGCGCCGTCGCGCGCGGCCGAGTTCGCATGCACGAATGCCGCGATGCGCTCCTTGCCCGCGCCATTGGGTCCGGTGATCAGCACCGGCACCGGTGCCGCTGCGACCTGGCCGGCCAGTTCCAGCAGCGAGAGCATCATGTCCGAGCCGAACACCAGGCCGGCCAGGTCGTGGCGCCGTACCAGCGCTGCGCGCCGCTCGCGCCGCGCCTCGCGCAGTTGCGCGATCTCGCGATTCGCCTCGCCAAGCTCCATCAGGTTCTCCACCGTGGCGACCAGCTTGGCGTCGTCCCAGGGCTTGGCCAGATAGTCGGCCGCGCCTGCCTTCACCAGCGCCACGGCGGCGTCCAGCCGCGTCCAGGCCGTCAGCAGGATGACCGGCAGGTCCGGCCACCGGGCGCGGATGGCGCGGAACAACTGCTCGCCTTCCTCACCCGACGTGGTGTCGGCCGTGAAGTTCATGTCCTGGATGACCAGGCCGAAGGGCCGCGCCTCCAGCAGCGCCAGGCCTTCTTCGGGGCTGGCGGCGACGCTGGCCTCGATGTCGTGCAGGGACAGCAATAGCTCCAGGGCCTGGCCCACGCCGGGGTGGTCGTCAATGATCAGAACTCGTCGCATCGGGGAGCATGGGCTGGGGCCGGGGAGGTTGTCGGCCGGCGGCTGCCGAGGCGGCGCGCTGGCGGTTGACGGCGGGAGGATACCGGCGCCGGTGCCGTGCGCCCTGCGTGCGGCGCCACTGGATGCTGGACACCCCGAGTGCCGCCTTGCCGACCATCGGCATGGCGGGCATGGTCGTCGGAATCGGGGTGATGAGGGAGATTAGTGCCACGCCGCGCTGCATCGCTAGGGGTACGGAAGTCGGCTGTGCAGCGATCTCGGTCGGTCGGCGATGCACGTCTTGCGTAGGGTCCTTGGCGCATCCCGGTCACCCGCTGTGGGCGCGGCACCGCCAGCGCGCCATACATTCTCCGTCCCGCAAACCCGCACGCACGATGCAGCACCCCCTGGGCACCCAGACCTGCATCCACCGTAACGACCTGGAGAAGCACTTGCTTTGAAGACTCGGGGTAGCTAGGTTCTTGATATCTCAATACAAATCAATCACTTAGCGATACACGACAGGTATTGATAATTGCTGGTAAAACCCAATAATTGGACCCTGGTAAAGACTGGTAATCGGGGATAAAGATGGCCACCAACCCTTCCACGACCTTTTTCCACCGCAAGGAACTGGCGAAGCGCATAGCAGCCGGGCTAATGTCCGAGGAAGGCGCCTCGGGGCTGTTCCTGACCGGTGCGCGGCGCACCGGCAAGAGCACGTTCATCCGCGAGGACCTGATCCCGGAGCTGCGCGACGTGCACGGTACGCACGTGGTCTATGTGGACCTGTGGGCTGACCTGGCCGCCAACCCGGGCGCCGTGATCGCCGACGCCCTGCGCACCGAGCTGGCCAAGTTCGACGGCCTCATCACCAAGGCCGCCAAGGGCGTGGGCCTGGACAAGATCAAGATCGGCGGCCTGGAGATGGCGCTCGACAACATCGGCAAGGGCGAGGGCGCCACCCTGGGCAAGGCGCTAGACGTGCTTGCCAAGGCCGCCAAAAAGTCTGTGACGCTGGTGATCGACGAGGCCCAGCACGCCCAAACCACGGAAGAGGGCCGGCAGGCGATGTTTGCGCTCAAGGCCGCCCGTGACGCGCTTAACGCCTCCGGCGGCCCCGGCTTCCGGCTGCTGGCCACCGGCTCGAACCGCGACAAGCTGGCGACCATGGTCGAAGACAAAGATCAGGCGTTCTTCAAGGCCGACTCGATGCCGCTGCCAGCTCTGGGAGACGACTACCTGATCTGGTTCGATGGACGCCAGAAGGTCGATCCGCGCCCAAGCATGGACGCCGTGCGCGCCTCGTTCAAGGGCTTCGGCTTCAGACCCGAACCGTTCCGCGCGGCCTACAAGGCGGCGACGATTACCAACACAGCCACGGAGGTCGAAGAGCTGGACGCAGCGCTGATGGCAGCCTCCGAGAACTCGCTGGCCCAGGAGCGCACCACCTTCCTGAAAAGCGTCAGCGCCATGGAGCCGCTGCACGCGGCGGTTCTTCACGTCATGGCCGAGCAAGGCGATGCTTTCGAGCCGTTCGCAAAGGCCACACGGGAGGCCTATCGAGTCGTGGTGCTGGCGGCGACCGGTGAAAACCTTGGCAACGTGACGTCCACCGTCGCGCAGAACGCGCTTGATCGCCTCCGCGGCGCGAAATTCGTCTGGAAGTCCGGCCGCGGCGCCTACTACATCGAGGACTCGCAGCACATCGACTGGCTCAACATATCCAACGCCGCGGCGGCCCCAGCGCGGACCAAGGCCAGGGAACAGATCGAGGCGGCAGGCGGCGGCTAACCGGAGCTGAGGCGGGGCCAACTCAGTCTTCAGGCCCCACCATTTCGCTGCTGGCGCTGGCGTTCGTGCTGGGCGCGTTGACCGTGTGGATCGGCTTCGCGACCGCCATCGTTTTGGCCTGCTCGCAGGCGACCCCAGACAACGAGGGTGGACAGACGATGCACTAGGTCAAAGCTGCTTCTAACGCGGAGGCTGCTAGCCTGATACAGGCCCGAGCCGGCGAGATCGTGGAACTGGGCTACAGCGTCTTCAGCCGCTGCGCGTCTGACACGTTCATGCCGCCGAACTTGCCCTTCCAGGCGTAGTAGCTCGGCTCGCTGAAGCCATGCTTCCTGCACAGCTCCTTGACCGGCAGGCCAGCGTCGGCCTCACGCAGGAATCCAATGATTTGTTCCTCGGTGTATCGCTTCTTCATCGGTCCGATCTCCGTCTCGGGTGGATCGGACTCTAGAACTTCCTGCTGCAAATCTCAGGGGGCAGCGCACTTCGTCTTCATGTGCCGCCGAAAGCGGGTCCACAAATGACGTCCCGCAAAGCAGCCGCTGGTGAATTGCCGCAACCAGCCTGGAGCCACCCGCCCTGCCATCATTCCCGCCGGCTCAGCCGCCGGCCCGTGCGCCGCGCGGGCCGTAGCTGCTAGTCTGCTCGCCATGAGCGAGCAAAAGATCGAGCTGTACGACGGCCCGGCAGGCGGATGGGGTGCGCTGAAGAGCGTCGCCCGGCATTTGAACGAGCAGGGCGTGGCCGTCAAGGGCGCAAAGACCTTGCTGCACGCCAACCAGGCGGACGGCTTCGATTGCCCGGGCTGCGCGTGGCCGGACCGCGACCACCGCTCCACCTTCGAGTTCTGCGAGAACGGTGCCAAGGCCGTGGCTGCCGAGGCGACGGCGCGGCGGGCGACGCCGGAGGTGATCGGCGCGAAGACCCTGAGCGAGTGGGCCGAGGTGTCGGACTATGAGCTGGAGGCTACCGGACGGCTCACCGAGCCCATGGTTTACGACGCCCGGACCGACCGCTACCAGCGCACCAGCTGGGACGCCGCCTTCGCGCTGATCGCCCGTGAGCTCCAGGCACTGGACGACCCCAACCAGGCCATCTTCTACACCTCGGGCCGCACCAGCAACGAGGCTGCCTTCCTGTACCAGCTGTTCGTGCGCGAGTACGGCACCAACAACTTCCCCGATTGCTCCAACATGTGCCATGAGCCCAGCGGCTCGGGGCTCAAGCCCACCATCGGCGTGGGCAAGGGCACGGTGACGCTGGCGGACTTCGAGCGCGCGGACTGCATCCTCGTGTTCGGCCAGAACCCGGGCACCAACCACCCGCGCATGCTGGGCGAGCTGCGCGCTGCGCGCAAACGCGGCGCGCGCATCGTCAGCTTCAACCCGCTGCGCGAACGCGGCCTGGAACGGTTCGCCGACCCGCAGAACGCCATCGAGATGGCCACGCTGGGCGACTCGCCGATCAGCAGCCACTATTTCCAGCTCAAGGTGGGCGGCGACTTCGCGCTGCTCAAGGGCATGTGCAAGCGCGTCGTCGAGCTGGGTGCGCTGGACCAGGCCTTCATCGCCGAGCACACCCAGGGCTTCGAGGACTTCGTCGCCGAGCTGCGCGAGCAGCCCTGGGAGCCCCTCGTCGAGGCCTCGGGGCTGACGCGCGCGCAGATCGAGCAGGCCGCCGACATCTACGCGGGCAGCGAACGCGTCATCGCCTGCTGGGGCATGGGCATCACCCAGCACCGTCATTCCGTGGCGACCATCCAGATGATCGTCAACCTGCTGCTGCTGCGTGGCAACCTGGGCCGTGAAGGTGCCGGCGCCTGCCCGGTGCGTGGACACAGCAACGTGCAGGGCGACCGCACCATGGGCATCTACGAGAAGCCCGCACCGGCTTTTCTGGATCGCCTCGGCGAGGTCTTCGGCTTCGAGCCGCCGCGCGAGCCCGGCTTCGACACTGTGGCCGCCATTCAGGCCATGCTGGACGGTCGTGGCAAGGTCTTCATCGCGATGGGGGGCAACTTCGCTGCCGCCACGCCCGACACCGCTGCGACCTGGCGTGCGCTGCGCCGGTGCGAGCTGACGGTCCACATCACGACCAAGTTCAACCGCAGCCACGTGGTGCACGGCGGGCAGGCCCTGGTGCTGCCGGTGCTTGGCCGCACCGAGATCGACGTGCAGGCCTCGGGCCCGCAGGGCGTGACGGTGGAGGATTCGATGAGCATGGTCCACCTGTCTTCCGGCATGAACGCGCCGGCCAGCGAGCACCTGCTCTCCGAGCCCATGCTGGTCGCGCGCATGGCTGTGGCCACCCTGACGAAGAGCCGCACGCCCTGGCTGCAGCTCGCCGGCGACTACGCCGCCATCCGCGACAAGATCGCTGCCGTGCTGCCGGACTTCGCCGGCTTCAACGAGAAGGTCAAGCAGCCCGGCGGCTTTCGCCTGCGCAACACGGCCAGCGAGCGCGTCTGGGCCACCGCCAGCGGCAAGGCCCAGTTCAGCGCCCATGCGCTGCCCACCGACCTTGCCGAGCGTCGCGTCGCCGACCGCCAACGCGACGTGCGCGTCTTCACGCTGACGACGCTGCGCTCGCACGACCAGTACAACACGACGATCTACGGCCACGATGATCGCTACCGCGGCGTCTACGGCCATCGCCGCGTCGTCTTCATCCATGCCGACGACCTCAGGGATCTCGGCATGAAGGCCGGCGACTGGGTGGACATCACCAGCCTCTACGTCGCCGAGGACGGGGCCGAAGTGCAGCAACGCCGCGCCGAGCGCTTCTTGCTCGTGGCCTACGACATCCCGCGTGGCTGCCTCGCCAGCTACTACCCAGAGACCAACCCGCTGGTGCCGCTGGAGAGCTTCTCCCTGGTCGCGCGCACGCCGACATCCAAGTCCATCCCCGTCATGTTGAGCCGGCATGGCTGAGGACAGGCTGCTGCCCCTGCTGCTGGCGCTGGACCACGGTGAGGGCGTGGCCCTCGCGCGCCTGGCCAAGCGGCTGGACGAGCGCGTCAGCGTGCTGCTGCGCGAGGGCACCGCGCTGGGCGACGCCACCATCGCCGGTGTGCGCGGCCCCGGCTGGGTGCGCCTGGCCTGCGACGACGCGGGCCGCTGGACCGCCCACCTCACCCCCGCCGGCCGCGAGGCGGCACAACAACTGGCATCGCCACCATGAAGCTTCTCGGTCGACTCCCCTCCATCAACGTCCGCAAGGTCATGTGGACCGCCGCCCAGCTGGGCCTGAATCTCGCGCGCGAGGACTGGGGGCCGGGCTTTCGCTCGCCCAAGGAGCCGGAGTACCTGGCGCTGAACCCCAATGGCCTCATCCCCGTGCTCATCGACGGTGACTTCGTGCTGTGGGAGAGCAACAGCATCTGCCGCTACCTCGCGAACCGGCAGGGTGCAACAGCACTGCTGCCCGACGAGCCCCAGGCCCGCGCCCGCGTGGAGCAGTGGATGGACTGGCAGGCCGGCGAGCTGAACAACTCCTGGCGAGTCGCTTTCATGGCTCTGGTGCGAGGCCAGCCGGCCACGCCCGAGGCCATCGAAGCGAGCGTCGCCAGCTGGAACCGGCACATGGCCATGCTCGACGGGCAGCTCGCCAGGACAGGCGCCTTCGTCGCGGGGGCTGGCTTCACGCTGGCCGACGTCGTGCTTGGCCTGTCCGCCCAGCGTTGGAAGAACGCGCCCATCGAGCGGGTCGGGTTGCCGGCCGTGGACGCGTGGCTGGAGCGTCTGAGCACGCAGCCAGGGTTTGCGGACTACGTGGGCAACGGGATGCCTTGAGTTGGCCTCAAGCGGGTCTCAAGGCAGCCTGCCGGCGCGTATGCGGTCGGCGATCTGCTGGCCGGCGGCCCGTGCGGCAGACAGCTGCTGCGCAGTGGGTGCAGTCTTGAATTCGACGGTGCCTTGCGAGAGCCACTGCCTGACCAGCGCCGGTCCGCCGTTGCCGTCCAGTTCGCTGAAGGCGACGAGGTAGCCGAGCCGCTCGTCGTCGCTCAGTCCCCAGGCGGCACCGTCCGTCAGGGCGCCGAGCATGCTGCCCGGCTCGCCGGAGTCGGCATCGCGGCGTATCGCGTCGCTCACTTCCTGGCGCAGCGCCGGCGTGATGTCGCCGGGCTTGATCATGGTGGCAAGGCCCACGGCTGAGTTCGGGACCCCGCCCCGGATCGCCCGTAGCGCGAGCTCCTGCAGCATGGCCCAGTGCCAGGCGGTGACGGTCTGGCAGAGACGTCCTTCGGCGTCGGCCTCCAGCATCAACTGGGTCAGCATTTCCTGCGGGATGCGTCCGCCACGCACGCTTTCGTAGCTTTGGCGCGTCGCCGAGTTCGACGCGCACTGCTGCAGCCATTGCACCGCCTCCCAGGCCGCAGCGGCGTCGCCACCGGCCTGGGCGCGCTCGATGTGCGGGCCGTAGCCTTCGGAGCCGATGCGAGGTGCGGAGGCCTCGGGAGCAGGTAGTCGGGCCGGCGCGGCAGCTTGGACCGGGGCATGCGGTTGGGCCATGCCGGCGGGTCCGGCGGTGGGCAGCTCCAGCGGCAAGGCTGCCGCCGCGGCCGGGTCTTGCAGGGTGGGGGCTTTTGCGGGCTCGCGCAGCACGTACAGCAGGCCGGCCGCCGCGGCCAGCGCTGCCAGCAGGATGATGCGCCGGCGTGAGGGCTGCATCTCAGCCTGCGAAGTTGAAGCGCACGAGCGCCACCGCCAGCGCGAACAGATAGCCGTAGGCGAAGCGATCGATGCGCAGCACCGGGTCGCCGCGGCGGGCGCGCCAGCGGCCCAGCCACGCCATCGCCAGCCCGGCCAGCACCGGCGTGAGCACCAGGTTCAGCAGCCGTGGCCAGCCCTCGCGCGTGAGGTGGCCGGGAAAGGCCCACAGGCTCAGCGCGCCGAGCCCGGCGCCCAGCAGCGCGTAGCCCAGCACGGCCAGCCAGACGTTGGGCCGCTTGCGAAATGGTTCGGCCACCGAGTGCAGGCCCAGCTCCACCAGCACTTCGCCGAGGATCTGGAACAGCAGCTCGGCCAGCAGTTCGAAGAGGATTTCCAGCCCAGGCTCCGCGGCGGTGATGCGACGGCACGCAGCCTAGCGCAGCCGGGGCTGGAATCGGCGCGGGCAAGCCCCGTGGTGAGTTTTCACGGGCGCTAGCGAGCCGGTGGGGCGATGGCCGTGGCCGGCCCCGACGCCGCTGCGGCGAATCAGGAGCCGTGCGCCGACAGGAACTGCGTGTCGCCGCTGCGGATGGCCCAGTCCAGGAGGTCCTGCTGGTGGCTCAGCGCCAGCGCGGCGTCGGTGCCCGACGGGCCCGTCGCCAGGCTGCGGGCCTGCTGCTCCTGCAGGGCCCTGGCGTCCTGCAGCGCGTTGGCCTGCGCCAGCGTCAGCCGGCCATGGCGCAGCTCGATGTCGATGTGCTGGCCTTGGGCCAGCGAGCGCGCCACGGCGGGTGGGGTGGTCCGGGGATGTGCCGTCGTGGCGGCCTGCGCGGAGCCGGCGGTGGCTGCCAGGGCGAGGAGGAAGGCGGGAGAGAAACGACGTGTCGTCATCATGGACTCCTTGAGGAGTGAGGCCCGGTGGCACTGCCGTCGGGCGGAGAACGGGCCGGCCGTGCCGGCCCGGGAAGTCAGCCCAGGCGCACGGGCACGAAGATCTGCTGCCCGTCGCGCGACACCAGCAGGGCGACCTGCTTGGGCTTGTCCTTCATCGCGGCACGCACCTGGTCGATGTCCTGCACCGGCTTGCCGTTCAGTGCCAGCAGCACGTCACCCGGCTGCACGCCGGCCAGTTGCGCGGGGCCGGTCACGCGTTCGATCAGCAGGCCGTGATCCAGCCCGGAACCGCGCAGCTCCTGGCGCTCCAGCGGCCGCAGCGCCAGGCCCAGCGAGCCACGCTCTGGCGCGGCGCTGGCTTCCTGCACGTCCTTGTCGGCGCGGCCCAGGGCCACGGTCTCGCTGAGGCGGCTCTTGTCGCGCCAGAACTCCAGCTTGAGCTTGTCGCCGGGGCGGGCCAGGCCCACGCGGCTGGACACATCGCCCGCCACGTGCACGGCCTCGCCGTCGACGGCGGTGATGACATCGCCGGCCTTCAGCCCCGCCTTGGCGGCGGCGCTGTCGGGCATGACGCTGGACACCAGCGCACCGTCCGGCGAGCCCAGGCCGAAGGACGCGGCCAGCGGCGCGGACAGGTCCTGCAGCGTGACGCCCAGGCGGGCATGCTCGACCTTGCCATGGGCGACGATCTGGTCCTTCACCTTCAGCGCCACGTCCACCGGGATGGCGAAGGCCAGGCCCTGGAAGCCGCCGCTCTGCGAGTAGATCTGCGCGTTGACGCCCACGACCCGGCCCGAGGCGTCGAACAGCGGGCCGCCGGAGTTGCCGGGGTTCACGGCCGCGTCGGTCTGGATGAAGGGCACGACGCTGTCGCCCGGCAGCGAGCGGCTCTTGGCGCTGACGATGCCCTGGGTGGCTGTCTGCTCGAAGCCGTAGGGCGCGCCGATGGCCAGCACATAGTCGCCCACCTGCACCTGGCGCGGGTCGCCGAGCTGCACGGCGGGCAGGCCCTTGGCGTCGATCTTGAGCACCGCGATGTCGGTGGCCGGGTCGCTGCCCAGCACCTGGGCTGAGAACTCGCGGCGGTCGCTGAGCTTGACGGTGACCTGCTTGGCGTCGCGCACGACGTGGGCGTTGGTCAGCACCAGGCCGTCGCTGCTGATGATGAAGCCCGAGCCCTGGCCACGGAACGGCTGCGCGCTGCGTGGCTGCATGCGCAGGCCTGGCACGCCGCGGAAGAAGCGGAAGAAGGGGTCGTCGTCCAGGCCTTGCTGCGTCTGGGCGTCGTCCTCGGCGCTGACCTTGTGCAGGCCGGCCACGGTGATGCCGACGACGGCCGGCCCCTGGGTCTGCACGATGGCGCGGTAGTTGGGCAGCTGGGCCGGCGGCAGCGCGGCGGCGGGCGCAGCCACGACTGCCGCGGCGGCCGCGACGGGTGTCGGGCTGATGGGGGCGTCGCCGCTCGCGGGCGTGGCGCTCGGGGCCTTGTTCTGCAGCCAGGTCGGCAGCGTCCAGCCCGAGGCGCCGGTGGTGATCGTCACGCCGGCGGCGAGCAGCGCGGCGGCCGAGGCGGTCAATGCGGTCTTGGCGGTGCGGGTCATCGTTCACTCCTCATGCAGGCTGCGGTGCAGCCGTTGCAGGGCACTCTAGGGAGCCTGCATGAGGGGCCGATGAGGCCAAGATGAGGCGAACGTTAAGGCGTCGGGGCGAGCGGCGTGAAAAGCGGGCTGGCCATGCGCACCGGGATGACGTCCAGGCGGGTCTTCAGCACCGTGTAGTCGTCGCTGCCCAGCGCACCACTGAGCCAGCCCACCGTGCCCGGTCCCCTGTAGAGGCGGAACTCGAACCCCAGTTCGGGCGACAGGTCGCCGGGCCGGGGCTTGGCGCGGTAGGCCAGGCCGCGCACCTCGGTCGTGGGGCCTTCGAGCAGTTGGGCCATGGCCGTGACGATGCTGCCGTCGCCGAGGATGTCGAGGAAGTAGTTGTCGAAGCGGCGCACGGGCTTGTAGTCGCTCGCGGCCGGGTCGATGCGGGGCTCGCGCAGCTTGTGCGCGGCGGGCGTCGTGATGCCGGTCTTGAGGTCGTGGCGGTCGCCGCGGTCCAGGTAGCTGAGCAGCGCACCGCGCAGGTTGAAGGCCGGCAGCTTGGCGTCGCTGCTGGCCTCGGACAGGTCCACCAGCAGCGCGCCGCGCGCGCCGACGATCTCGACCTCGCTGCCCTTGACGATGGCTGCCGAGTCCTCCTCCACGCCCAGTCCCAGCGTGTAGCCGAAGGCCCGCATGGCCGGCAGCATGCGGCCGATGCGGCCGCGCTTGAGGAAGTGCTGGTCCACGAACAGCTCGGGCCCCACCAGGCCCAGGCCCCGGTCGTACTCGCGCTTGTCGCGCCACTGGCCCTTGAGGATCTGCATGTTGTCCGGCGCGTCGCGGAACATCATGTGGCTCATGATGGCCGCGCCGGCGCTGGTGCCGGCCACGACGCCACCGCCATCGAAGACCTGGCGTATGGCCTTGAGCATGGCCGTGGGCTCGCCACCGGGCTGCAGCGTGTCGACGATGTATTCCTGCGCGCCGCCGGAGAAGAACACGCCGCGGGAGGATGCGACCTTGGCGATCAGCGCCGGGTCGTTGAGGCTGGACTGCAGGTCCACGTCCTTCAGGCGCGGCGCGACCGGGATGGCCTCGGCCTTGGCGCCGTGGCGGTTCAGCGCGGCGACTATGAGGCCGGCGCTGCGCTCCGGGTTGCCGGCGGCCGTCGCGAACACGGCGATGCGCGCACCCGCGCCGCCCGACTCGTCGACGATGCGCTGCCAGACGGCGTCGTTGTCACTCTTCAGTGCGCCGCCGATGACGATGGCCGTGCCGGCCTGGGCGAGGCTGCCGACGGCCAGCAGCGTGAGGGCGGCAAGGCGCCGCAGGGAGGTGTAAGCGGATGTCATGTCGCCATCTTGGCAGGAAACAGCGCGCAACTTGTCGCCGCCTTGGGTGAACGCGAGGACATCTTCACCCCGTGAGCATCCGGTGGGGCGCGAAGCATCGCGATACATCCGCAGGCGCCGTGGTGCGGACGTCGTGCAGACTCGCAGGATGACCCTGCAAGTTGACGAGACCCCAATTACCCTGACTACCGAGCAGACCCTGACCGGCTGGCGCCGCGAGTTCTGCGTCGAGCTGCTTGGCGACGGCCAGGCGCGCATCTTCCTGAGGGCGACGGAAGCGCCTTCGATGAAGGCCACGGAGCTGCATCGCGGCGTGTTGTTCCATCGTGTCGCCTCGACCTTCGCCGACCTGAAGGGCTGCGTGGCGGCGGCGCATGAGGCGCTGCAGGCACTTGCCAGCACCGCCGTCAGGCAGCGGCCGACCCAGGACAACCTCTTCGCTGCCGTGACCTACGACCGGGCGGCCTGGGACCGGGTCGTCAGCGACGTCGAGCGCTGGCAGCGCCGCGCGCACGCTGTCGCCGGCCGCTGAGCCCCGCCTAGGCCGGCCAGGCCATCTCCGCACGCAGCCCGCCCAGCGGCGAATCCGCCAGCCTTGCCTGCGCGCCCTGCTGGCGCGCGGCAGCGCGCACGATGGCCAGGCCCAGGCCGCTGCCCTCGATGCCTGCGCCACCCTCGCCTTCGCCGCGCTGGAAGCGGTCGAAGACGCGCTCGCGCGCCTCCAGCGGGATGCCCGGGCCGTCGTCGTCCACGCGCAGCAGCGGGGCGCCGCGGTTGCCGCGCAGCGCGCTCACCTGCACCGTGCGCGCGCCGTACTTCACCGCGTTGTCGATGAGGTTGCGCAGCGCGCCGCGCAGGGCCTGGGGATCGCCCTCGAGCGGCAGCGGGTCAGGTGCCGTCACGCTGAGGGCGACACCGGCCTTTTCGGCGAGCGGCTGCACGTCGGCCACGGCCTGGCGGGCCAGTTCGGCCAGGTCCAATGGCAGGTCGGCCGCGTGCGCGCCGGGCTCGGCGCGGGCCAGGGCCAGCAACTGCTCCACGAGGTGCACGGCGCGGTCGATGCCGCCGCGCAGCCGCGCGATGGCGGCGTCCTGCTGTTCGCCGGGCGCCGAGTCGCGCAGCAGGCCCAGCTGCAGCTTCAACGCCGTCAGCGGCGTGCGCAGCTCGTGGGCGGCGTCGGCGACGAAGCTGCGCTGCGCGTCAAAGGCCGTCGCCAGCCGCCCGAGCAGGCCGTTGAAGGACTCCACCAGCGGTGCGATCTCGCCGGGCAGGCCTGCCGTGGGCAGGGCATCCAGCGCGTTGGCGCCGCCGGCCTGGGCGGCATGGACGACACGCGCCAGCGGCGCCAGCGAGACGCCGATCAGCCACCACACGGCTGCGGCCACCAGCGGCAGGGCCAGCGCCACCGGCGTGATGCTGCGCAGCGCCGCCAGTGCCGCGAGCTTTTGCCGCACCGCCAGCGGCTGGGCCACCTGCACCACGCGCAGCGGCGTGGCGGCGCTGAACACGCGCCAGTCCTGCCCGCCCAGGCGCAGGTTGGAGAAGCCCAGCACGGCGCGCGCCGGCAGCGGCTCGGTCAGGCCTTGGGGACGGCTGGAATACAGCTCCAGCCCCTGCAGTGACCAGATCTGCACGACATAGTCGAAGCTCGGGTCGGCCAGTGCCGCGGCCTCGTCGCCAGCGATGCGGCCCTGGTCTCGCAGCGACAGCGCCGTCTGGCGCAGCTGGTAGTCGAACAGCTCGTCGGCCTCGGCGCGTACGCTGAAATAGGTGGCGCCGCCCACGGCCAGGGCGGTCACGGCACCCAGCACCGCGAGCAGCGCGAACAGGCGTCCGCGCAGGGTGGAGAGCAGCTTCATGCCTTCTCCGGGCCGGCGTAGTAGCCCAGGCCGCGAACGGTGTGCAGGAGGTCGGCGCCGAGCTTCTTGCGCAGCTGGTGCATGTAGACGCTGATGGCGTTGCTCTCCAGCTCCTCGCCCCAGCCGTAGAGGCGGTCCTCCAGCTGCGCACGCGACACGATCGCGCCCGGGCGCTCCAGCAGCGCCTGCAGCAGTGCGAACTCGCGCGCCGACAGCAGGATGGGCCGGCCTGCACGCGTGACCTCGCGAGTGGCCGGGTCCAGCCGCAGGTCGGCCACGGCCAGTGCGGTGTCGGCGCGCCCGCCGTGGCGGCGCGTGACGGCGCGCAGCCGGGCGAGCAGCTCATCCAGCTCGAAGGGCTTGACGAGGTAGTCGTCGGCGCCGGCGTCCAGCCCGGCGACCTTGTCGGTCAGCGCGTCGCGCGCGGTCATCACGAGCACCGGCGTTGCATCGCCGCGGGCGCGCAGGCTTCGCAGCACATCGAGGCCGCCGCGCTTGGGCAGGCCCAGGTCCAGCAGGACGGCGTCGAAGCGCTCGCCGCTGGACAGCACCGCGTCCGCCGCCAGGCCATCGCGCACCCAGTCGGCCGCGAAGCCCTGGCGGCGCAGCGCCTCGCGCAGGCTCTCGCCGATCATGGGGTCGTCTTCTACGAGGAGCAGGCGCATGCAGGGCGGGGGAAGCGGGGGAGACGGGATTTTGGGGCGAGCCGGCTAGAACGCACTCTTGGTCGTGCCGCCGTCCACGCGTAGCGCGGCGCCGGTCGTGGCCGAGGCCAGCGGGCTGACGACGTAGGTCACCAGGGCTGCCACCTCCTGCGGCGTCGAGAAGCGCTTGATCAGCGACGTCGGCCGCACCTTCTCGAAGAACTCCTTCTCGAAGTCGGCGAAGCTCTTGCCCTCGGACTGCGCGAGCTGCTCGACGAAGTCGTTCACGCCGCGGGAGCGCGTCGGGCCGGGCAGCACGCTGTTGACCGTGATGCCCGTGCCGGCCAGCGACTCGGCCAGGCCGCGCGACACGGCGAGCTGGGCCGTCTTGGTCATGCCGTAGTGGATCATCTCCGCCGGGATCTGCACCGCGCTCTCGCTGGAGATGAAGACGATGCGGCCCCAGTCGGCGACCTTCATGGCGGGCAGCACCAGCCGCGCCAGGCGCACGCCGCTGAGCACGTTGACGTCGAAGAAGCGCAGCCAGTCGGCGTCGGGGATCTCCTCGAAGGCCTTGGGCTCGAAGATGCCGAGGTTGTTGACGAGGATCTCTATGCCCGGGTGCTGCCGGACCAGGGCCTCGGCCACATCCGGCTGGCTCAGGTCGCCGGCAAAGCCCAGCGGACGGTTGCCGGTGGCGGCCTCGATGCTGGCGACGGCTTCGTCCACCGCCGCCTGCCGGCGGCCGTTGACGATGACGCGCGCGCCCTCCGCCGCCAGAGACTGGGCGATGGCGTGGCCGATGCCGGCGGTGCTGCCGGAGACGAGGGCGAGGCGGTTCTTCAGTTGCAGGTCCATGGCTTGCCTTTCGGTGGGGATGGGCGAGGGTGTAGCCGATGCAGAACGTCCTGGCGTGTGCTGGGGCTGTTCAGCGCGGGGCCAGAGCCTCCAGCAGTGCCGCCGCGCCGGGCGCCAGGGTCTCGGGCGCCCCGAAGCAGACGAGCAGGCGCCGCGCGGCCCAGGCGTCGTCCAGCGGCCTGACGCGTACGCGCGGGCCGGCCAGCCGTTCGGCTGTCGACGCGGGCACGACGGCCACGCCCACGCCGTCAGCCACCAGGCGCATCAGCGCGTCGAAGCCCTGCACGCGCACGCGATGGTGCAGGTCGCGCCCGTGCCGCAGCGCGCGGGCCTGCAGGAAGCGGCTCAGTCCGGCCTCCTCGGGCAGGCCGACGAAGGGCAGCTCCAGCAGTCCCGCAAAGGTCAGTGTGCGCGGCAGGCCGCGTGCCAGCGCGGCGGGCGCCACCGCGACGAGCCGGTCCTCGCACAAGGGCCGCGTCGACAGGCCTTCGGTCGCGACGTAGTCGGCCACGATGCCGAGGTCGGCGCGCTGGCGGCGCAGTGCGAACAACACATCCAGGCTGTCCAGCTCGCACAGCTCGATGTCGAGCTGCGGATGCGCGGCGAGGAAGGGCCCCAGCAGCGGCGGCAGGTGCTCGCTGATCGCCGCGGTGTTGCACATCAGCCGTACGGTGCTGCGCACGCCCTGGGCATGGGCCGCCATGCCGGCATGCAGGGCATCCATCTCGCGCTGCAGCCGGCCGGCATGGCTCAGCAGCGTGCGCCCGGCATCGGTCAGCGTGACGCCGGTCTTGGCGCGCCGCATCAGCGTCGTGCCCATGGCCTGCTCCAGCGCCTGCAGCCGCGCGCTGGCCGCCGCCAACGACAGGTGGACGGCGCGGGCGCCGGCCGTGATCGTGCCGGCCTCGGCCACCGCGGCGAACAGGCGCAGGTCGAAAGGGTCGATGCGGTGGTGCGGGTTGCGCTCGGTCATGGCCGTCATCCTTCGGCAGGGCCGGAGGATATGCGCGGCATCGGGCGATGGACGCGCGCGCGGGAGGCGCCGACGATGCCGGCATGCAGGTTGTCGCTGACGGGATGGGCTGGGGCGTGCTGGCGTGGGTGGCGGCCACCTTCTTGTTGGCGGGCTTCGTGAAGGGGGTCTCGGGCATGGGCCTGCCCACGCTGGCGATGGCGCTGCTGAGCCTGCAACTGCCGGCCGCGGCGGCGGCGGCGCTGATGCTGCTGCCGGCGCTGCTGACCAATGTGGCCCAGTGCATGGGCCCACATGGGGCGCAGCTGCTGCGCAGGCTCTGGCCGCTGTGGCTGGGCCTGCTGCTGGGCACGCTGGCGGCGCCGCTGCTGGGCCTGGGCAGTGGCCTGGCACGCAGGGCACTGGGTGTCGTGCTGGTGGGGTACGGCCTGTTCGGCCTGGCCCGGCCGGGCTTGCCGGCCGTGGGCGCGTACGCCGGCTGGCTGGGGCTGCTTGCCGGCAGCGTCGGCGGCGCGCTGAGCGCGGCCACGGGCGTCTTCGTGATGCCGCTGGTGCCCTATCTGCAGGCGCTGCGGCTGCCGCGCGCGGCGCTGATACAGGCGCTGGGCATCAGCTTCACGCTGGCCTCGCTCGCACTCGCGGTGCGCCTGGGCGCGGATATGGCGGCGCCGCCGAGCCTGCTGGCGGTCGCCGTGGCCCTGGGAGCTGCCTGGGGCGGCATGGGCCTGGGCGCGCGCTGGCGCGAGCGCCTGCCGGCTGCGGTGTTCCAGCGTGCCCTGCATGCGGTCTTCCTGGTGCTGGGCGTGTTGATGCTGTTGCCGCGTTAGCGGCGTGCAGGCGCCGAGGACCCACCCCCCGCTTGAGGGCGGGTGTATTGATCGGCGCCGCCAATAGATTTGACAATGCCGTCAAATATCTCCGTTCCCTGCCATGCTCATCGTCCGTCGGAAATGCCACTCCACTCGCCTTCACCCCATGCGGCGTGCCGCATGCTGCTGAAGGAGACGGCATGACGACGCGACAGGTCCTCTACGTGGAGGACGATCCGGTCAACGCGATGCTGATGCAGGGCATCCTCGAGCTGCGGCCGGGCTGCAGCCTGCAGGTCGCGCGCAGCGGTGCCGAGGCACGGCGCCTCGTCATCCAGGGTCGTGTCGACCTGCTGCTGTGCGACCTGCACCTGCCCGACGTCGGTGGGGACGGGTTGCTGGCGCAGTTGCGCGCCGAAGGCCTGCCCGAGAGCGTGCCGGCCCTCCTGGTGACGGCGGAGTCCGAGTCTGTCGCCGCCCAGCTGGCACGCAGCCATGGCTACGACGGCTACTGGACCAAGCCGCTGGACGTGGCCGCCACCCTGCGCAGCCTGGAGCACTGGCTGGACAGGTGAGCCGGCCGGGCCCGTCGCCGCAGCGCGCGCCTTGGGGGCGGGCGCATCCGCCCCCGCTGACACAAATCTTTGCGCATCGGCCACAAGGCCTTGTGTGATCCCGGCGATTCTTCGGCGCAAGACACCGGAGATCGTCATGAGGAACCGCCGCTTCGTGCTTGGCAGTGGCGCCGCACTCGCCGGGGCCATGATGCTGGCCCGGCGCGCCCCGGCCGCCGCGTTGGCAAATGCACCGCTGAGCGCCGACGAGCGCGCCCTGCATGCCCTGAACCGCCTCGGCTATGGCCCGTGCCCGGCTGACGCGGCGGCCATCGCCGCCCAGGGTGCAGGCCCCTGGCTGGAGCGCTTCCTGGGCGAGCAGCTGGAGCCGCGCCGCCTGCCGCAGCCGGAGGGCCTCAGCGCCACGCTGGCCGGGCTCGAGGTGCTCCATCTGGGCCAGGCCGAGCTGCTCGGCCGCTATCGCGAGGCCGTCAAGGCGGCGCGTGAGGCACGCCGCGAGAAGGCCGGGGGCATGACGCCAGATGCCGATGCGCTGAATGCCGTGCGCGACAAGGTGCGCCCCCTCGTCGTCCAGGCCGGGGCGGCCCGGCTGTCGCGCGCGCTGCAGAGCCCGGCGCAGCTGGAGGAGGTGCTGGCCGAGTTCTGGTTCAACCACTTCAACGTCTTCGCCGGCAAGAATGCGGTCGGCATCCTGGTTGCCGACTACGAGCAGCGCGCCATCCGGCCGCACGTGCTCGGGCGGTTCCGCGACATGCTGGGTGCCACCGCCAGGCATCCGGCGATGCTGATCTATCTCGACAACGCCCAGAGCGTGGTCGCCGGCTACCAGCCGCCGCAGCGCGCGCGCCGGCTGCTGGACCAGCGGCCCGAGCTCAAGGCGCGGCTGCCGCAGGGGCTGAACGAGAACTACGCCCGCGAGCTGATGGAGCTGCACACGCTGGGCGTGGACGGCGGCTACACCCAGCGCGACGTGACCGAGCTGGCACGCATGCTGACCGGCTGGGGCCTGGACTCGCGCAAGGCCCTGGTCGGCGGCTCCGGCGACCTCTTCGCCTTCGATGCGCGCAAGCACGACACCGGAGCCAAGACCTGGCTGGGCCAGGTGGTGAAGGCGACCGGCCAGGCCGAGGGCGAGCGGGCGCTGGACGTGCTCGCCACCCACCCGGCCACGGCCCGCCACCTGGCCTTCAAGTTCGCCCAGGCCTTCGTCGCCGACGAGCCGCCGCCGGCCCTCGTCACCCGGCTGGCGGACAACTTCAGCGCCACCGGCGGCGACCTGCGCGAGTTCACGCGCACGCTGCTCCGCGCCGACGAGTTCTGGAGCCGCGAGGCCTACCAGGCCAAGTTCAAGACGCCCTACCAGTACCTGTTGTCCAGCCTGCGCGCGCTGGACCTGCCGCCCGCCAACCCGCAGAACCTGCTGGCCGCGCTGGCCCAGGCGGGCCAGCCGCTGTTCGGCGCGGCCACGCCCGACGGCTACAAGAACACGGCCGCCGCCTGGCGCAATCCCGAGGCGCTGACGCAGCGGGTGCAGCTCGCGACGACGCTGGGCCAGCGCAGCGGCGTCAGCCCGCAGCGGCTGGGAGCCACGCTGGGCGCCTCCCTCAGCGAGCCCACGCGCCGCACGCTCGCTGCGGAACCGCCGGCGCAGCAGGTCGCGCTGCTGCTTGCCAGCCCCGATTTCATGAAGCGTTGAGGACCTGACCATGCTCCGCCGCCAACTCCTGCATTTCGGCGCCTTCACGCTGGCCGGCCTGCCGCCGTCCCTGGTGCAGGCGCAGGGCGAGATCGCCCAGCGCAAGCTCGTCGTCGTCATGCTGCGCGGGGCGGTGGACGGCCTGTCGGTCGTTGCGCCCTATGGCGAGCGCGAATACGCCGCCAACCGCCCGCAGATTGCACTGCCCCCGCCCGGCGCCGAAGACGGACTCCTCAGGCTCGACTCGCTGTTTGGCCTGCACCCGGCGCTCGGCGCCCTCAAGCGCCGCTGGGATGGGGGGCAGCTCGCTTTCGTGCACGCCAGCGGCTCGCCGGACCCGACGCGTTCGCACTTCGACGCCCAGGACTATTTCGAATCCGGCACGCCGGGCCGCAAGTCCACGCCCGACGGCTGGATGAACCGGCTGCTGGCCGGGCTGCCCGGCGAGCCGGCGCCCACGCGGGCGATCAGCATGGGGCAGACACCGCCGCGCATCTTTGCGGGCACGGCCAGCGTCGCCAGCCTGGGGCTGGGCCCCAACGCGATGCAGCGCCGCGCCATCGACAACCCGCGGATGCAGGCCAGCCTGACCCGGCTCTACGCCGGCGACGCGCCGCTCAGCGGCACGCTGCGCGACACGACCGAGGGCCGCGGCGAGATGGCGCGCAGCATGGCGGCGGCCGAGCCGCGTGCGATGGATCCGAGCGCTGATGCCGGTGCGCCGTCCGCGCGCAGCTTCGCGGCCGACGCTCACCGCCTGGGCCAGCTGATTCGCAAGGACCCGCACACCCAGCTCGCCTTCACGTCCGTCGGCGGCTGGGACACGCACGTCAACCAGGGTGCCGCGCGTGGCCAGCTGGCCAACCGCCTGGCCAGCCTCGGCGCTGGCCTGGACGCACTCAGCGAAGGGCTGGGGGACGCGTTGCAGGACACCGTCATCGTCGTCGCCAGCGAGTTCGGCCGCACGTTGCGCCAGAACGGCAACGGCGGCACCGACCATGGCCGCGGCAACGTCATCTGGCTGCTGGGCGGCCCGGTGGCCGGCGGCCAGGTGCTGGGTGAATGGCCGGGCCTGGATGCTGGCGCCCTGGCCGACGGCCGAGACCTTGCCGTGCGCACGGACTTCCGCCAGGTCCTGGCGCCACTGCTGCAGCGACACCTGGGACTGTCGGAGACCGCGCTGGCGGCAGTGTTTCCGCAAGGCCCGCAAACTTGGCGTTATGCGGACAAGCTGCTGCGCACCTGAGAGGCGCGGTGGCGTTTGGCTGGAGAACGAGATGATGCGAACCGCGTTCCCCTTGTTCGGTATCTGCCTGTCGGTGGCCGTGCTGGCCTATTGCTTCCTGGTCGCAGCGGGCTGACCTGTGGGCCGACCGGCGGGCGTTCGGACTGTCCGCGCGCTGTCCGCGGACAGATGATGCGTTGCTAAGTTATTGATTCTTAAGGTTCGGGTTGCTGGCACGCGGCTTGCGAAAAGCCGTGCATGAACACTGGCTTTCGCGACACCTCCGAGCAGGACCGGCTGCTCGCTCCCAAGTCCCGGCGCTGGCCGCTGCTGGCCGGCGGCGCCGTCGTCATAGCCGTCGCGCTGGTGCTCGGCGGCGGACGCCTGCGCCAGGCTCTGTCCGCCGATTCGGCCGTCAGTGCCGCGCGGCTGTCAGTGGCCACCGTCGACGTCGCGCCGCTGACGCGTGACGTCGCCGGCGAGGGCCGCGTCGTCGCCGCCCAGAGCCCCACGCTCTACGCCCAGGGCGCAGGCACCGTAACGCTCATCGTGCAGGCCGGCGACCCCGTCAAGCGCGACCAGGTGCTGGCCCGCGTCGACTCGCCCGAGCTGACCAACCGCCTGGCCCAGGAGCGCAGTCACGTCGACGCGCTCAAGGCCGACCTGGCCCGTGCCGAGGTGGAGGCCCGCCAGCAGACAGCGGCGCTGCAGAGCGCCTATGAGAACGCCCGCATCGACCAGCAGACCGCGGCCAACGACCTGGCGCGCCAGACCCAGGCCTTCGAAGCCGGCGCGACCGCGCGCATGCAGGTCGAGCGCGCCCAGGACGCGCTGGCCAAGGCCAAGCTGGCGCTGGACCAGGCCCGCGACCTGCGCGGCCTCAAGACCGACAGTCTGAAGCTCGATGTGCAGGCCAAGCAAAGCGCGCTGGCGCGCCAGCAGCTGCTGGTGGCGGACCTGGAGCGCCAGGTGGCCGAGCTGCAGGTGCGCTCGCCGGTGGACGGCCAGGTAGGCCAGCTCTTCATCGCCGACCGCACCAACGTCGCCCGCGATGCCAAGCTGCTGTCGGTCGTCGACCTGTCGGCGCTGGAGGTGCAGATGCAGGTGGCCGAGAGCTTCGCCCGCGAGCTGCAGCCGGGCATGCCCGGAGAAATCAGCGGCAACGGCCAGCGCTGGGCCGGGCGGGTCAGCTCGGTGTCGCCCGAGGTCGTCAACGGCGAGGTCAGCGCGCGGCTGCGCTTCGACGGCCAGCAGCCCGAGCAGCTGCGCCAGAACCAGCGCCTGTCGGTGCGCGTGCTGCTGGACCGCCGCGACAAGGTGCTGGGCGTGGCCAACGGCAGCTTCGTCGACGAGGGCGGTGGTAGCCAGGCCTACGTGGTGCGCAACGGCGTGGCGGAGAAAGTTGCCGTCAAGCTGGGTGCTCGCTCGCTGGAGCGTGTCGAAGTGATCTCCGGCCTCTCGGCCGGGGACCGTGTCGTCATCTCCGGATCGGACAACTTCAAGGGCGCCGATCGCGTCCTGATCGCGGATTAAGCAAGGGGAAGAACGATGCTCCAGATGGAAAAACTGCAGAAGGTCTACCGCACCGAGATGGTCGAGACCTACGCGCTGCGCGACTTCAACCTGACCGTCAACGAGGGCGAGTTCGTCGCCGTGACCGGTCCGTCCGGCTCCGGCAAGACAACCTTCCTGACCATCGCCGGCCTGCTGGAGGCCTTCAGCGCCGGCCGCTACATGCTGGATGGCATCGACGTCAGCCGCATGGGTGATGCCGAGCGCTCGCGCATCCGCAACCAGAAGATCGGCTTCATCTTCCAGGCCTTCAACCTGATCCCCGACCTGAACGTGCTCGACAACATCGAGGTGCCGCTGCGCTACCGCGGCTTCGGCGGCGCCGAGCGCAAGCGTCGTGCCGCCGAGGCGCTGGCCCGCGTGGGCCTGTCGGCACGGGGCCGCCACTACCCCAGCGAGCTCTCGGGCGGCCAGCAGCAGCGCGTGGCCATCGCCCGGGCGCTGGCCGGCGAGCCGCGCCTGCTGCTGGCTGACGAGCCGACCGGCAACCTCGACAGCGCGATGGCGCGCAGCGTCATGGAGCTGCTGGAGGAGCTGCACCGCGACGGCGCCACCATCGTCATGGTCACCCATGACCCGCAGCTGGCCGCCCGCGCACAGCGCAACGTGCACGTCATCGACGGCCAGGTGGTCGATCTGACCGCCGAGCTGAGCCCGGCCCTTGCCGTCGCCTGACCCATGCGTCGTTTGACCCTTGTCCTTGGGCTGGCCTGGATCGCCGGAGCGGCCACCGCCGCCCGTGCCGATGACCTGATGCAGGTCTGGGCCCAGGCGCGCGCGGCCGATCCGCTGCTGCGCCAGGCCGCGGCCTACAACGGCGCGCAGGAGGCGGCCGCCCGCCAGGCTCGCGCGGCGCTGCTGCCGCAGTGGAGCCTGCAGAGCAGCGAGCAGCGCGAGAACGGCGCGGGCCGCACGCGCACGACGACCAGCAGCCTCAGCCAACCCCTCATCGACCTCGGCGCGCTGCGCGAATGGGATGCCAGCCGCAGCCAGGCCTCGGCCCAGTCGGCCCGCCTGGCCGCCGCCGAGCAGGCTGCTCGCGCCCGCGTCGCCGAGGCCTATTTCGGCCTGCTGTCGGCCCAGGCCCAGCTGGCCACGGCGCGCGCCAACGAGGAGGCCTTCGACCGCCAGGTCAGCGAGGCCGAGACGCGCTTCAAGGCCGGGCTGTCGGCCCAGGTCGAGGCCGACCAGTCGCGTGCCTACCGCGAGCTGGCTCGCGGCAACACGCTGGCTGCCGAGCTCAACCTGGCCGATGCCCGCGAAGCCCTGGCCCAGTTGACCGGCGCCTCACCCGAGGCGCTGCAGCCGCTGCGCCGCCAGCTTGCCGCGCAGACCCTCGCCGACGATGCCGAGGCCTGGACCCAGCGTGCGCTGCAGGCCAATCCCGAGCTGCAGGCCCTGCAGCTGGACGTGCAGGCCAGCGAGCAGCGCATCTCCGCCGCCCGCGCCGGCCATCTGCCGACACTGAGCGTGGGTGTGGACACGACGCGCCGCCGCGGTGACGGCGTGTCCGCCTTCGACGCCAGCCACACGCCCACGACGGTCGGCCTGCGCCTGACCGTGCCCTTGTTCGCTGGCGGCGCCGTGGCTGCCGCAGCCGACCGCGCCGGCTTCCAGCGCGACGCCGCGCGCGAGCAGCTCGAGGCGGGCCGCCGGGCCGTATTGCGCGAGGTACGCGCCCAGTACCTGGCCGTGGGCCAGGGTGCCACGCAGCTGCGATCCACGCAGGCCGCCGTCGAGGCCGCCGAGCGCGCGTTGGAGGCCACGCGCACCGGCCTGACGCTGGGCACGCGCAGCACCACCGACTTGCTGCTGGCCATCCAGACCCTGGCCGGCGCGCAGAACGCGCAGACCCAGGCCCGCCACCGCCATGTGCTGGCGCTGCTGGCCCTGCACCAGGCCGCCGGCTCGCTGGGCGACGCCGAGCTCGCCACCGTCAACGCTTTGCTGGAGACACGCTGATGTTTCTTCACTACCTCGAACTTGCCTGGCGCAACACACTGGCCGCCAAGGGCCTGAGCGTACTGATGGTGCTGGCCCTGGCCCTGGGCATCGGCGCCTGCATGACGACACTGACCGTCTACCACGTGCTGTCCGGCGACCCCATTCCCGCCAAGAGCGCGCGCCTGTTCAACGTGCAGCTGGATGCGTCGGACATGGTCGGGTGGCGGGCCGGCGAGGAGCCCAACTTCGACTTGACCCGTTTCGACGCGACGGCCCTGCTGCGTGACAAGAAGGCGATGCGCCAGTCCATGTCCAGCGGCTTCAACACGGCCGTGGCGCTGCCCGACGCGCAGATCAAGCCCATCTTCTCCAGCGTGCGCTACACGTCGGCCGATTTCTTCGCGATGTTCGATGCGCCGTGGTCCTATGGCGGCCCGTGGACGGGCGCCGACGACGAGGGTGAGGCGCGCGTCGCCGTCATCTCGTCGGATCTGAACGACAAGCTCTTCGGCGGTGCGAACAGCATCGGCAAGGAAGTCATCGTGCGCGGCCAGACGCTGCGCGTCATCGGCGTGCTCAAGCCCTGGAAGGTGCAGCCCCACTTCTGGGACCTGACGCTGGGCAGCTATACCGAGACCGAGGACTTCTACCTGCCTTTCTCCACCGCGATGGCGCTCAAGATGGGGCACTGGGGCAGCATGAACTGCTGGGGCCGCGGCGCCAATGGCGGCAGCTCGCTGGACCTGAACGCGAGCTGCTCCTGGATCCAGTACTGGGTCGAGTTCGCCAAGCCCGAGGATGCCGCCGCCTACCGCGACTACCTCGTTGCCTACTCCGAGGCGCAGCGCAAGGCCGGCCGCTTCGAGCGCCCGACCAACGTGCGCCTGCGCAGCGTGATGGACTGGCTGGGTGCGCAGAAGGTGCTGCCCGCGGACGTGCGGCTGCAGACCTGGCTGGCCTTCGGCTTCCTGGCCGTCTGCGTCGTCAACATGGTGGGCCTGCTGCTGGCCAAGACGCTGCGCCGCAGCGGCGAGATCGGCGTGCGCCGTGCGCTTGGCGCCACGCGCGGCGACATCTTCCAGCAGTTCGTCGTCGAGGCCGGCCTGCTCGGCATGGCCGGCGCGCTGCTGGGCCTGCTGTTCGCCCAGGGCGGGCTGTGGCTGGTGCGCCAGAGCCCCAACGACTACGCCCGCCTGGCCGAGCTCGATGCGTCCATGCTGGCCCTGACGCTGGGCTTGGCCCTGCTGGCCAGCCTGCTGGCCGGCCTGCTGCCCGCCTGGCGCGCCGCCCTCGTCACCCCCGCCGTTCAGCTCAAGGTGCAGTGATGAAAGACCTGATGCCCATTCTGTCCACGCTGCGCCGCCACAAGATCGCGGCCGGCCTCATCGTGCTGGAGGTGGCGCTGTCCTGCACCATCGTCACCAATGCGCTGCACCTGATCCAGACCCGCATCGAGGCGCTGAACACCGACAGCGGCCTGGTGGAGTCCGAGCTGGCCGTGCTCAACCTGCGCGCCAGCCGGCCGCAGCCGCCCGAGAGCACCGGGTCTATCGTGGCGGAGGACCTGACGCGGCTGCGCGCGCTGCCCGGCGTCAAGTCCGCCACGGTGGTCAACCAGATCGTCTACGGCAACAACAGCAACAACAGCGGCGTGTCGCTGGAGCCGGACAACCGCGGGCAGCGCATCAGCGCGTCGCAGTACGCGGCCGACGACCAGCTGCTGCCGACCTTCGGGCTGAAGCTGCTGGAGGGCCGCAACTTCACGGCCGACGAGATCCTCGACAACTTCCAGGCCTTCAGCGTTTCCGAACCCAGGATCGGCCAGCTGATCATCAACAAGGTGATGGCCGACAGGCTCTTCCCCGGCCAGACGTCCGTGGGCAAGACGGTCTACGTCTTCGGCAGCTCGCCGTCGACCATCGTCGGCGTCGTCGAGACGCTGACGCACACGCAGCTGCACCGGGCACGGGGTGACGGCGGCGGCGCCGCGATGATCCTGCCGCTGCGCGGCGGCGGGTCCTACGTCATCCGTGCCGAGCCTGGCCGGCTGGACGCGCAGATCAAGGCCGCGACCGCCGTGCTGGAAGAGGGCGGGCGGGGCCGCGTCGTGACGCAAGGCCGGCCGCTGACCACCATGCGTGCCTCCTTCTATGCCCAGGACCGTGCGATGGCCTGGCTGATGGGCGGCGTTTGCGTGGCGCTGCTGCTGGTCACGGCCATGGGCATCGTGGGCCTGGCCAGCTTCTGGGTGCAGCAGCGCACCCGCATGATCGGCACGCGCCGTGCCCTGGGCGCCACGCAAGGCCAGATCCTGCGCTACTTCCAGCTCGAGAACCTGCTGCTGACGACCACCGGCGTCGTCATCGGGCTGGGTGGCGCCTGGGCCCTGAGCCAGTTGCTGATGCAGAGCTACGAGCTGCCGCGCCTGCCCTGGGTCTACCTGCCCGCCGGCGCACTGGCGCTGTGGACGCTGGGCCAGTTGGCCGTCTGGGTGCCGGCCCGTCGGGCCGCGCGTTTGTCCGCAGTGGCGGCCCTGAGGGCCTGAGCCATAGTCCCGTCGCGCGGTGAGGCGCCGCGGCGAGGAGAGGGAATGGGCAAGTTCCTGAAGTGGCTGGGCATCGTCATCGGCCTGGCCGTGGTCGTCGTCATCGCCTTCGCGGCCACCGGCTGGCTGCAGGCCGAGCGCAAGATGTCCCGCCGCGTCGATGTGAGCATCGCACCGCTGGTCCTGCCCACCGAGGCCGCTGCGCTGGAGCGCGGCCGCTACCTCTTCAACTCGCGCGGCTGCGCCGAGTGTCATGGCGCGGACGGCGGCGGGCGCAAGGTCATCGACAGCGGCGGGCTGCTCGTCGTCGCGCCCCACATCAGTGCCGGACCGGGCTCGGTGACGACGGCCTACCGCGTCGAGGACTGGGCGCGCGCCATCCGCCACGGCCTCAAGCCCGATGGCCGGCCGCTGATGATCATGCCCAGCGAGGACTACAACCGCCTCACCGACGCCGACCTTGGTGCGCTGATCGCCCATGCGAGACAGCTTCCGCCGGTGGACGGCCAGACGGCGGTGCTGCAGCTCCCGCCGCCGGTGCGGGTGTTCTACGGCCTGGGTCTGATCCAGGACGCCGCGGCCAAGATCGACCACAGCCTGCCGCCGCCCGCCCCGGTGCCGGAAGGCCCGACGGCGGCGCACGGCCGCTACGTGGCGCAGATGTGCGTGGGCTGCCACGGGGAGGGCTACGGTGGCGGCAAGATCCCCGGCGGCCCGCCGGACTGGCCGGCAGCGGCCAACCTGACGCCCGGCCGGGGCAGCGCGATGGCGGGTTACGCCGGTGCCGACGCCTTCATCGCGATGATGAGGAGCGGCAAGCGCCCTGACGGCTCGGCGATCGCGGTGATGCCGTTCGCGTCGCTGTCTCAGCTGAATGATGTCGACATGCGCGGCCTGCACGCCTTCTTGCTGACGCTGCCGGCGCGGGATGCCGGCAGCCGCTGAGGCTCACCTCGTCTGCAGCCTGTGCAGTTCGGCCGACAAGTCGGCCCAGTGCCTGCGCACCTGCTGGTGCTGCCGCGCATCCATGCCGTTGAGCAGCTGCAGCAGGCTGGCGGTGACCTGGTCGCGGTAGGGCTGCTCGGCGGGCTGCGTCTGCAGGTTGTGCATGAAGGCCGCCGTGCCGCCGGCAAGGTCATGGCGCGCCCAAGCATGCAGTCCCTCCAGCGTGCGGGCCTGCCGCGTGGCGCGGCCCTGTGCCATGGCGGCCAGATCGAAGGGCCAGCGCTCGGCGTCGTCGCGCGCTTGGCGGCGCGTGGACCGGTCCAGGTCGCCCAGCCAGCGCTCCAGGCTGGTCGTGTAGCGCTTGGCGCGCTCTGCCGCGCCGCCGCGGCCTGACAGCTGTTCGTGCCATTCGGTGGTCTTCTCGTCCATCTTCCTTTGCAGGTGCCGCCACTGCTCGGGCCTCAGCTCGGCCAGCAGCGGGGCGGCCAGCGGCGCGGCCTGCTGCAGGCAGCGCTCCAGGCTGGCGCGCGCGGCGCGCTCCAGCGCCAGCAGCTCGTCGGCGGTCACGATGCCATCATCCAACGCCGCACCGGCCTGGCGAAGCAGTGCCTGCCACTGCGGCAGCTCGTCGCGGCGGTGCCAGGCCTGCCAGGCACGCAGCCCGTCCTTGAGCCGGCCCCTCTGGGCGCTGTCGAGGTCGAGATAGCTGTCCATCCAGAGCCCGCCCAGCAGCGGCATCTGGTTGTAGGCCAGCGTCAGGCTGGAGCAGCCGATCAGGGCCAGCATCAGGCCCAGAGCGAGCAGGGTGGAGAGTCGTTTCAGCAGATGCATGGGGCGCATGGGGCCATCTTGACAAGTCGTGCCGCTCCGGTGGGTCGTGGGGTCATGGCAGGCGCCGGTAGGGCAGGGTGGCACCCGGGCCGACCCGCACCAGGGCCAGGGCCTGCTGGACGTCCGGCAAGCTGCGTGCGATGGCCTCAAGGTCGTTCGCCTGCGCGGCCCGCTCGACGCAGCCCTCCAGGTAGACGACCCGGCCCTGGACGGTGAACCACAGGCTGCTGGGATGCAGGGCCGGGTCGGCCACCAGCGCCTGCCGCAGCGCGGCGGCGATGGCGCCGTCGAAACGGTAGGCATTGGGTTCGCTGCACTGGCCGTTCAGCCAGCAGCTGGTGCCGCGCTCGGCGCGATGGTGGGCCTGCACGCGTGCCTCCGCGGCGGTGACGCGCGGACCGCGCGGCTCCGGGCAGCCGGCGATGTCGGCCGACACCGCCTCGAAGGGATCGTTGAACCGGTTCAGCACCTGCTCGTCGTCGGCGGCTCCCGCCAGCAGCAGGGCGGCGAGCATCGCCTTCACGGGCAGGCGCTGCGCTGCATCGGGAAATCGATACCGCGCTCCTTGCCGTTGCGATTCCCCTCGATGCGCGCCACCAGCCGGTCTGCGGCTTCGCGGCGGTACAGCACGCGCTGCGGGAAATCGTGCGCCGGGTTCTCGAACACGGCCTCCGTTTCGCTGTGGCGTAGCAGGGGGAACGTCGTCGGCGGCCGGCCCTGGGGCTGGGCGACGAAACTGAGCCTGCCGTCGGCGTCGGAGCGGATCTGCATGAACTCGAACTCGACGACGCGGCCGTTCTTGAGCGTGCGCGCCATTCCCAGCATGAGGCCGCCGGCCGGCGTCATCCACTGCTCGACCGAGCCGGCCTCGCGCCCCTCGGGGCTCCAGCAGCCGGCCAGCCAGGCGACCGGAGCGAGTGCGTCAGCCTGGGCCTGGGGCGCGATGCAGCCCGCCGACAGCAGGAGGGCGATGAGGGGTTTCATGCCGCTGATTCTGGGCCGCCCGCGGTACAGGCGCAAACGCCACGGAGTGCCGGGGGAGCTCCACAACTTTGGGGATCGGTGCCCACGCCCGCGGCGGGTCGCTGCCTACACTGGCCGCGGCACGTGGGGGTCGCATGGACATCGGCGATGTGTTGCGGGAGGAGAGTCGCTATCTCGGGCGCACCGCGCCGCAGGCAGGCCCGCAGGAGCCGCTGAGCGCGCTGTGCCTGTCGGGCGGGGGCATCCGCAGCGCGACGTTCTGCCTCGGCGTGCTGCAGGGCCTGGCGCGACGCGGCGGCTTGCGGCGCTTCCACTACCTGTCGACCGTGTCGGGCGGTGGCTACATCGGCAGCTGGCTGTCGGCCTGGATCGCCCGTGCCGGCCTGTCCGGTGTCGAGCGGCAGCTGGCAGGGGGGCATAGCCGCGAACCGGATCCGGTGCGCCGGCTGCGCGCCTACACGAACTATCTCAGTCCCGTGTGGGGGCTGTCACTCGACATGCTCTCGCTGGTGTCCATCTTCCTGCGCAACCTGCTGCTGCACTGGATCGTGCTGCTGCCGCTGCTGACGGCGCTGCTGATGCTGCCGCGGTTCCAGCTGGCCATGGTGTCGATGGGCCGCCATGCCCTCGGCGCTCAGGCCTGCCTGGCTGTCGCCGTGGCCCTGCTGGCGCTGGCGATCTCCTACATCGCCAGCGACCTGCCGGCGACGCCCCCCGGACCGCCACTCGCTCCGCCGGCCGCCGCAGCCCCGCCGCCGTGGATCCAGCGCGACCAGTTCATCCTGTGCTGTTTCCTGCCGCTGCTGGGCAGCGCCGTGCTGCTGAGCTGGGTCATGGCCTGGGACAGGACCCTGCTGAGTACCAACGGCCGGTACGTCATCGGTGCCGGCGCGCTGATCCATGGCGCCAGCGTCTTCCTCGGCGGGCTGTGGCGGCGGGCGCGTGTCATGCAGCCCCGCCGGCTGCCGCCATCGCGGCAGATGCTGGCGGGCGCGGCCATCGTCGCCAGCGGCGCGCTGGGCGGCGCGGCCTTGTACGGTCTGGCCGTAAGCCTGCCCGACCTGGGCGCCTCGTCCGGTGCACCGCTGGAGGCCCGTGTGCTGCACGCCAGTCTCGTCGTGCCGGCGCTGCTGGTGGCGTTCTGGGTGGGCGTGACGGCCTATGCCGGCCTCACGCGCGGCTTCACGGGCGAGGAGGATCGCGAGTGGTGGGCGCGTGCGGCCGCCTGGTGGCTAGGCGTCGGCGTGGCCTGGGTGCTGGCCTGCCTGCTGGTGCTGGAACTGCCGCGTGCGCTGCTGGGGCTGGCCGACCTGCAGCGGCCCGCGGGGGCCAAGGCGGCGAGCCTGGGTGCGGCGCTTCTTGGCGCGCTGACTGCGGCGATCGGTTTCTGGAGCAAGAGCGGGCCGGGCCTGGAGAAGAAGGTCAAGAGTCTGGCCGACAAACTGGGGGCGCGCGCGCTCGAGGCGGCCGCGCTCGCCTTCAGCCTGATGCTGGCGCTGCTGCTGGCCTATGCGGCGTCCTGCACGCTGCGCCACGCCGATGGGGCGCTGCGCGACGAGGTGGCCCGCCGGCTCGCCGACGCCGCGACGCTGCAGCGGGTCTGGGTCAAGCCCGAGCCCAAGTCCGGCGAACCGGCCGACCCGGACTGGGGCAGGCCGGGGCACGCACCGCTGGCGGTGAAGGCCCTGGTCGCCTATGAGGCCGTGCTGGACGAGGCGAGCTACGGCGCTGTGTTGGCCTGTGGGCTGGCCTTGCTGGCGATCGCCATCCTGGGCTCGCGCGCCTTCGGCTCCAACACCTTCTCGCTGCACAGCCTGTATGCGAACCGGCTCGTGCGCGCCTACCTCGGCGCCTCGCGCAATCCGCGCAACCCGCATCACTTCACCGGTTTCGATGCCGACGACAACCTCAGGCTGGCGAGCCTGCGCAGCCGCAGCCGGACCGACCGCCGGCTGTTCCACATCGTCAACACGGCGCTGAACCTGACCCGGCCCGCCGGCGACCGGCTCGAGTGGCAGGAGCGCAAGGCCGCGTCGTTCACGATGAGTCCGCTGCACTGCGGCAGTGCCGCCCTTCGCGGCGGGCCGGGCAGCCTGCCGCAGGGTTTCGTCCGCACGTGGCGCTACGGCGCCCCCGATGGCGGCCTGTCGCTGGGCCGGGCCCTGGGCATCTCCGGCGCGGCGGCATCGCCCAACATGGGCTATCACAGCTCGCCCTTCGTCGCCTTCGTGATGACGGTCTTCAACGTGAGGCTGGGCTGGTGGAGCCCCAACCCGCGGCTCGACTTCGCGAGGCAATGGCGCAACCCCGAGCCGGCCAATGCCTTCCAGGCGCTGTGGAGCGAGGTGAGCGGTGCCTCGGACGCCGAGGGCTCGTTCGTCTACCTGTCCGACGGCGGGCATTTCGAGAACCTCGGCCTGTACGAGATGATCCGGCGGCGCTGCGAGCGCATCGTCGTCGTCGACGCCACTTGCGATGCCAAGTTCGAGTCTGGCGACCTGCAGGGCGCGATCAACAAGGCACGGGTCGATTTCGGCGTCGACATCGAGTTCACCACGCCGCTGCCGGGGACGCCCGGCGGCCGCCACCACGCACTGGCGACGATCCACTATCCGGCCGGCCGGGGCGGCCCGGCCCTGCAGGGCGAGCTGTTCTACATCAAGCCGGTCGTGAGCGGTGACGAGCCGCTGGACGTGCTGGCCTTTGCGCGCAGCCACGCATCGCCCAAGAGCCCCTTCCCGCACCAGAGTACGGCCGAGCAGTTCTTCGACCAGTCGCAGTTCGAGGCCTACCGGGTGCTGGGGCTGCATTCCGTGCTGACGGCCATTCCGGGGGAGGCCGACTGGCCCGATCCCCAGCCCTGGCCTGCCGCGGGCGCGGTGCCGCCCGGTGGCACGGGCGAGCCTCCGGAGGGGGGCGAGCCCGAGAAGCCGTCGCAACCCCGATCGTCGGCCTGGTTGTGGACCGGCGCGGCGGGCCTGGGCGGCGCGCTGGCGATCACGGGCAGCGTGGCGCTCAAGCCCGGTGGCCAGGTCGAACTCAAGCCCGGCGGGCAGGTCGACCTCAACCCCCATGCCCAGGTCCGCATCGTCGATCCCGGCCCGGGCGGCCTGCCGTCGCCGGCGACGCTGGGTACCGTCAACGAACTCAAGCAGCAGATCGACCAGCTCAGCCAGCAGCTGAGCAGCCAGAACTCCGTGCTCGTGACCCGGGACGGGCCGGCCGTCGACCTGCGCCGGCTGGAGGGCAGCGCGGCGAGCGCGGCGCAGTCGCTGCAGGACATGCAGGCCAACCTGGATGCGCTGCGCACCCAGCTCCACGAGGACATGGAGGCGCGCCGCGCGACGGCCGAGCGGCTGAACGGCGCCGTCTGGCGGATGCAGCGCGACATGGAGGCCGGCCAGGCTGGAGCCAAGCCGACGCCGCGCTGAAGCCGCGCCGAAGCCACGCTGAAGGCGAGGCGGTGCCTCGTTGGTGCCGGCTGCTGCCAGCTTGTGGCATCGTCGCGCCGTGGCGCATAAAGATCTCCCTCACAGCTTCAAGCTGCTCACCATCTGGCTGCTCGTGTTCCTCGTGCTGTTCCTCGGCTTCAAGGCCTGGGAGCGCGAGCGCGAATCCAGCCGCTTCAAGCTGGCCGGCGAGGCCATCGTGCTGACCCGTTCGGGCGACGGCCATTTCCACTGGCCCGGCCGGGTGGGCGGTATCGAGGTGGACTTCCTCGTCGACACCGGCGCTACCGCGACGGCGCTGCCGCAGGCCCTGGCGGAGCGCGCTGGCCTCACGCCACTGGGCGCCGTGCGTACGCAGACGGCGGCTGGTGCCGCCCGCGGCTTCATCGCGCGGGCCGACATCGCGCTGGAGGGCGGCGTGCGTGCCGACAAGCTGACAGTGACCGTGCTGCCCGACCTCGCCGCCCCGCTGCTGGGCATGGACGTGCTGGGGCGGCTGCACTTCTCCCAGAAACCCGGCGAACTCCGCATCGAGCCCAAGCAATGATCCGACCCCTGCTGCTTTGCATCGCGCTGCTGGCCGGTGGTGTCCACGCGGCCTGCCCGCCGACGCCCCAGCTCCCCACCACCGAGCAGGCCACCCGCTGGGCCGCGCAGGCGCCGGACCGTGGCCTGCTTTGGCGCATCAGCCGCGACGGCCACAGCAGCTATCTGTACGGCAGCCTGCACCTGGGCAAGCCGGACTGGGCATATCCCGGCCCGGCACTGCGCGCGGCCTGGGCCGCGACAGAGGTGCTGGCCGTGGAACTGGACCCGGCCGACGTCGGCCCCGCACTGGCGGCTCTGGGCCCCGCCGAGCCGCCGCAGCCGGCGCTGGCACGGCGCATCGGCGACCAGGCCAGGGCCGCCTGCCTGCCCGAAGGCGTGCTGGGCGCGCTGCCAACCATGCTGCAGCTCTCCACGCTGATGCTGATGGAGGCGCGGCGCGATGGCTTTGACGTGGCCTTCGGGCAGGACCTGATGCTGCTGGCCCGCGCCAAGGCCGAGGGCCGGCCGGTGCAGTCGCTGGAGACCGTGCAGGAGCAGATGGCCGCGCTGGAGCCCTCGCAGGGCGAGCTGCCATCGGTCGTCGACGGCACGCTCAGGCAGCTGCAGCGCGGCCAGGTGCGCGCGCCCATGCGCAAGCTGGCCGACGCCTGGGCGCGCGGCGACCTCAAGACGCTGGCCGACTACCCGCGCTGGTGCGCCTGCGCCGACACCGCGGCCGAGCGTGCCTGGCTCAAGCGCGTCAACGACGACCGCAATGTGCAGCTGGCGGCGCGCATCGTCGCGCTGCACGGCGCCGGCCAGCGTCTGCTGGTGGCCGTCGGCGCCTTGCATATGAGCGGGCCCCAGGCCCTGCCCCGGCTGCTGGCGGCCGAGGGCTTCAGCGTCGAAGCCGTGCGCCCCAGCAAGTAGGATGCCCCTTCACAGGAGACAAGCCATGACCGACAACAGCTTCACCAAGTTCGTGCCCGGTTTCGAGTTCCTGCAGGGCCTCGTCAAGAACGCCGGCGCGGCGCTGCCGGGCATAGGCCAATGGGTAGCGCCCACGCTCAACCCCGAGGAGCTGGCCAAGCGCATCGAGGAGCTGCGTACCGTGCAGTTCTGGCTGGAGCAGAACGCCCGCATGCTGGGAGCCACCATCCAGGCGCTGGAGGTGCAGCGGATGACGCTGTCCACGCTGAAGTCCATGAACGTGCCGCTGGGCGACCTGCGCGACAGCCTGAAGCTACCCGAGACGCCGGCTTGGCCGAGCGCCACGCCCGAGATCGTGGCCGCCGCGGCGCCCGTGGCCAAGACGGCCGTGAAGACCGCAGCCAAGGCTGCGCCCAAGGCCGCCAAGGGCACGGGGGCGGCCGCCAAGGCGGCGCCTGTCGGCGTCGTGGATCCGACGCAGTGGTGGACGGCGCTGAGCCAGCAGTTCACCCAGCTCGCCACGACGGCCATGAAGGACACCGCCACCGACGCCGCCAAGAACCTGGCCGGCAACCTCGTCAAGCAGAGCTTTGATGCTGCCAGCGACACGCTGCGTCGCGCGGCCAGCGTGCCCGGCACGATGGTGGGCAGCGTCGCCAAGGGCCTGGCGAGCGGTGCCGCCAAGCCGGTGGCCAAAGCGCCGGCCAAGGCCGCCGCCCGCAAGCGCAGCACCACGACCCGACGCAAGCCTTGAACGCTCCCATCGACCTCGCCGCCCGCCGCGCCGCCCTCGTCGCCGCGCTGACCCCGCTGCTGCCGCCGCACGCGCTGCTGCACCAGACCGAGCAGACCACGCCCTACGAGTGCGACGGTTTGACCGCCTACCGCCAGCGCCCGCTGGCCGTGGCCCTGCCCGAGACCGAAGCCCAGGTGGGCGCGGTGCTGAAGGCTTGCCACCGTCTGGGCGTGCCCGTGGTCGCGCGTGGCGCCGGCACGGGACTCTCGGGCGGCGCGATGCCGCACGAGGCGGGCCTGACGCTGGCGCTGGCCAAGTTCAACCAGATCGTCCAGATCGACCCGCTGGCGCGGACGGCCCGCGTGCAGTGCGGCGTGCGCAACCTCGCGATTTCCGAGGCCGCGGCACCGCTGGGCCTGTACTACGCGCCCGATCCCAGCAGCCAGATCGCCTGCACCATCGGCGGCAACATCGCCGAGAACTCGGGCGGCGTGCACTGCCTGAAGTACGGCCTGACGCTGCACAACGTGCTGCGTGTGCGCGGCTTCACGGTGGAGGGCGAGTCCGTCGAGTTCGGCAGCGAGGCGCTGGACGCGGCCGGGCTGGACCTGCTGGCGCTGGTGGTGGGCAGCGAAGGCATGCTGGCTGTCGTCACCGAGGTCACCGTCAAGCTGGTGCCCAGGCCGCAGCTCGCACGCTGCATCATGGCCAGCTTCGACGACGTGCGAAAGGCCGGTGACGCGGTCGCGGCCATCATCGCGGCCGGCATCATCCCGGCGGGCCTGGAGATGATGGACAAGCCCATGACGGCCGCCGTGGAGGACTTCGTCCATGCCGGCTACGACCTTGATGCCGAGGCCATCCTGCTGTGCGAGAGCGACGGCACGCCCGAGGAGGTGGCCGAGGAGGTCGCCAAGATGGAAGCGGTGCTGCAGGCCAGCGGCGCGACGCGCTGCCAGGTCAGCGCGGACGAGGCCCAGCGGCTGCGTTTCTGGAGCGGTCGCAAGAACGCCTTCCCGGCGTCCGGCCGCATCAGCCCCGACTACATGTGCATGGACTCCACCATCCCGCGCAAGCACCTGGCCACCATCTTGCTGGACATCCAGCAGATGGAGAAGAAGTACGGCCTGCGCTGTGCCAACGTCTTCCATGCCGGCGACGGCAACCTGCATCCGCTGATCCTGTTCGATGCCAACGACCCGGATCAGTTGCACCGCTGCGAGCAGTTCGGCGCCGAGATCCTGGAGCGCAGCGTCGCGCTGGGCGGCACGGTGACCGGCGAGCATGGCGTGGGCGTCGAGAAGCTCAACTCGATGTGCGTGCAGTTCAGCGCCGAGGAGCTGGCGCAGATGTTGGCGCTGAAGAGCGCCTTCGACCCGGCCGGCACGCTGAACCCCGGCAAGCAGATCCCGACGCTGAACCGCTGCGCCGAGTACGGCCGCATGCATGTGAAGCGAGGGCTGCTGGCCTTTCCCGAGCTGGAGCGGTTTTGAGATTCGACGACCTGCAAGAGCGCTTGCGAGAAGCGCGCACCCCGCTGCGCATCACCGGCCACGGCAGCAAGGACTTCTACGGCGAGGCGCCGCAGGGCGAGGCGCTGTCCACGCTGGCGCTGAACGGCATCACGGCCTATGAGCCCAGCGAGCTGTTCCTCAGCGTGCTGGCCGGCACCCCGCTGGTCGACGTGGAAGCGCAGCTCGCGCAGCATCGCCAGCGCTTCGCCTTCGAGCCGCCGCGTTTTGGTGGCCGGGGGACCGTGGGCGGCATGGTCGCGGCCGGACTGTCCGGCCCCAGCCGCGCGGCGCTGGGTTCGGTGCGCGACCACCTGCTGGGTGCCGTCCTCATCAACGGCAACGGCCAGCTGCTGAACTTCGGCGGCACGGTCATGAAGAACGTGGCCGGCTTCGACGTCAGTCGCGTGCTGGCCGGATCGCTGGGCCAGTTGGGCCTGATCACCGAGGTCACGCTCAAGGTGCTGCCCCTGCCGGCCGCGACCCGGACGCTGCGTTTCGACATGGACCAGGCCGAGGCGCTGATGGCGCTGAACCGCTGGGGTGGACAGCCTCTGCCCATCGAGGCCAGCGCCTGGTGGGACGGCGCGCTCGTGCTGCGCCTGGCTGGCGCGCAGGCCGCCGTGCAGGCCGCCTGCGCGCGGCTCGGCGGAGATGACATCCCCGACGATCTGGCCGGACCGTTCTGGAGCGGCCTGCGCGACCAGTCCGACGAGTTCTTCATCGGGGCCGAGCGCGCCGTGGCCGGTGGCGCGCGGCTGTGGCGGCTGAGCCTGCCCAGCACGGCGCCCGAGCTGAAGCTGCATGGCGAGCAGCTCATCGAATGGGGTGGTGCGCAGCGCTGGGTCGTCACGCCGCTGGAGCCCGCGGCGGTGCGCGAGGCCGCGGCCGGTGCGGGTGGACATGCCACGCTGTTCCGCGCGCTGGACAAGGGCTGCGGCTGCTTCACGCCGCTGAGCGCTCCGCTGGCGGCCATCCACAGGCGGCTGAAGGCGTCGTTCGATCCGCATGGCGTGTTCAACCCGGGCCGGCTCTACGCGGAGCTCTGATGACCGAGCCCATCCACGACGCCGCGCAGCGCGGCTACACCAGCGCTCCCGACAGCTACCAGCGCGGTCGACCGGAGTATCCGCAGGCGCTGTTGGCCTGGTTGGACGCGCAGCTCGGCGTGCGCGAGGGCGCCAGAGTCGTCGACCTGGGCGCGGGCACCGGCAAGTTCACCAAGCTGCTGGAGCGCACCGGCGCGACGGTGACGGCCGTGGAGCCGGTCGACGCGATGCGCGCCAGGCTGTCCGAGAGCCTGCCCGCTGTGCAGGCGCTGGCCGGCACGGCGCAGGCCATGCCACTGGCCGACGGCTCGGCAGACGTGCTGCTCTGTGCCCAGGCCTTCCACTGGTTTGCCAACGGGCAGGCGCTGCACGAGATGCATCGCGTGCTGCGGCCCGCCGGCCGGCTCGGCCTGGTCTGGAACGTGCGCGACGAGTCCTGCGACTGGGTCGCAGCGATCACCGAGATCATCACGCCCTACGAGGGCGATGCGCCGCGCTTCCACACCGGGCAGTGGAAGCGCCCCTTCGAGAATCAGGCGCTGTTCACGCCGCTGCGGCTGGCGGAGTTCCCGCACAGCCACGCGGGCTCGTTCGAGCAGGTCGTGATCGACCGTGTTTTATCGGTGAGCTTCATCGCCGCATTGCCGCAGTCCGAGCGCGAGGCCGTGCAGGCGCGGTTGCGCGCGCTCCAGCAGCGCTTCGCGGCCTTGTGTGAGCCGGTGATCAACTTTCCATACGTGACGCAGGCCTTCAGTGCCGAGCGTCTCGCCCAACCCTGACGGCATGCAAACCAACCTCGCTCCAGAATTTGCCGGCACCCGCGATGGCACCGAGGCCGAGGCCATCCTGCGCCGCTGCGTGCACTGCGGCTTCTGCACGGCCACCTGCCCGACCTACCAGCTGCTGGGTGACGAGCTCGACGGTCCGCGCGGCCGCATCTACCTGATCAAGCAGGTGATGGAGGGCGCGACGCCCACGCGCGAGACGCAGGCCCACCTGGACCGCTGCCTGACCTGCCGCAACTGCGAGACGACCTGTCCGTCGGGTGTCGAGTACGGCCGCCTCGTCGACATCGGCCGCCGCGTCGTCGATGCCAAGGTCGAGCGACCGGGCGGCGAGAAGCGCATGCGCTGGCTGCTCAAGGAGGGGCTGACGTCGCCCCTCTTCAAGCCGGCGATGAAGCTCGGACAGATGTTCCGTCCGCTGGTGCCGGCGGCGCTGAAGGACAAGGTGCCGGCCAAGCCGCCCGCCACCGCGCACGACTGGCCCACGCGCCAGCTCAACCGAAAGGTGGGCCTGCTGCTGGGCTGCGTGCAGCCGGCCATGCTGCCCAACATCAACAGCGCCACCGCCCGCGTGCTGGACGCGGCGGGCATCCAGACCGTCGTTGCCGACGGCGTCGGCTGCTGCGGCGCGATCCGCGAGCACCTGGGCGACCACGAGGCCGCGCTCGACGAGATGCGCCGCAACATCGACGCCTGGTGGCCATTGGTCTCGGGCCACGGCGAGCGCGTCGAGGCACTGGTGATGAATGCGTCGGGTTGCGGCGCGATGGTCAAGGACTATGCCCACGCCCTGGCCCACGATCCCGCCTATGCCGACAAGGCCAAACGCATCAGCGAGGTGACCAGGGACCTCAGCGAGCTGCTGCCCGAGCTGGTGCCGCAGCTCAAGGTCAGGCTCAAGGCCAAGCCGGGCCCGCTGGCCTACCACCCGCCATGCACGCTGCAACATGCACAGAAGCTCAAGGGCGGCGTCGAGGCGGCCTTCCGCGAGCTCGGGTTCCAGATCGGCTGCGCGCCGACCGACAGCCATCTTTGCTGCGGCTCTGCCGGCACGTACTCGGTGCTGCAGCCCGAGCTGTCGCATCAGCTGCGTGACCGCAAGCTCGCCGCGCTGGCTCCGCTGCAGGCCTCGCAGATCGTGTCAGCCAACATCGGCTGCATCCAGCACCTGCAAAGCGGCACCCCCCAGCCCGTGCGGCACTGGGTGGAGGTGTTGGACGATGCACTGCGCGGTGTCGCCTGACTTGTCGTGCCACAGGAGCTGCTGCCGGAGCCGGCATTGAAGATGGAGAGCGCGTCGTGAATCTGCGGTCGAAGGACGCGTGTCAACAGGGGTGGGCAGGCGCCAGGCGGCCGTTGGCCGGCCGGGCCATTCGCCTGGGCTTGCTGTCGTGGGCAGTTGCGCTGGCCGGTTGCTCCACCTATCGCCCGTGGATCAATGCGGGCTTGCCCGCGGCGGCGGATGGGCAGCCTGCGGCCGCGCCGGTAGCGCCCCGCCGCGCCTCGCCGCCGGTGGTGGCTGCGGTCACGCTGTCGGGCGGCGGTGCCCGTGCCGCGGCCTTCGGGCTGGGCGTGCTGCGGGAACTGAAGGCGACGAGCTTCAGCATCGACGGCCAGCCGACCACGCTGCTGGATCAGGTCAGGCTGGTCAGCGGCGTCTCCGGCGGCAGCATCCTCGCCGCGCACTACGCGGCTTTCGGCGACGAGACGCTGACGCGCTTCGAGCCGGACTTCCTGCTCGTGCCCTTCGAGGCCGGCCTCATCAAGCAGGCCTTCGCGCCGCAGCGGCTGTATAGGCTGACCTCGCCCTGGTACGGCCGCAGCCACATCCTGGCGCAGCGGCTCGACGAGCTCTATCGCGGCCTCAGCTTCGGCGACCTCAAGAGGCGGCCCGGTGCGCCGGAGCTGATGGTGACGGCCACCGACCTCACCACCGGGGCACCCTTCGATTTCACGCCCGAGCAGTTCGGCCTGATCTGCTCGGACCTGGATCGCACGCCGCTGGCCTTCGCCATCGCCGCCTCGTCGGCGGTGCCCATCCTGCTTTCGCCGATGACGCTGCGCAACCGTGCCGGGGAGTGCACGTCCACGCCTCGGCCTATCCACAAGGCGGCTGCCGACTACCGCACCCGCATGCTGGCGCTGAGCGCCGAGAGCTACCGCGACGCCAAGGAGCGCCCCTTCATCCACCTGGTGGATGGTGGCGTGTCGGACAACACCGGCGCGCGGCTGATGCTGGACCGACTGGTGGCGGGGGGGTCGATCGCCTCGTCCTTCCCGGATGCCCGGCCCGGCAGCGTCCGCCGCCTGATCCTGGTCACGGTCAACTCCGAACGCGACCTGGCGGAACGCATCGACGCCAGCGACCGCGTGCCCTCGACCGGCCAGGTGGTCGAGACGCTGGTCTTCGGCGCCGGCGCGCGTGAGACGCAGGTCACGCTGGCCATGCTGAACGACGACAACCGCCGCTGGCAGGAGGAGTTGCAGCGCACCCGCGGCCAGCCGGGCAGCCCGTTCGCGGCGGACGCGGAGCTGCACATCGTCAGCGTGAGCCTGCACGACGTGCCGGACGACAAGATCCGGCACAGCCTGCTGCGCGTGCCGACGGCATTCACCATCGAGGCGACCGACGTGCTGGCGCTGCAGAAGGCGGGCGCCGAGGCCTTGCGCGGCGCACCGGCCTTTGGCCGCCTGAAGGCCGGCCTCGTCAACCTGGACGGGCCACCGCCGCGCGCCTCCGGGGAGTGATCAGGTCCTGAAAGTCGAGACCAGCCGCACCAGCTCGTCGGCCTGCTGGCGCAGGCTCTCGGCCGCAGCGGCGCTCTCCTCCACCAGGGCGGCGTTCTGCTGCGTGGCCTGGTCCATCTGCGTGATGGCCTCACCCACCTGGGCGACGCCCGCGCTCTGCTCGCGGCTGGCCGCGCTGATCTCGCGCACGATGCCGGCCACGCGGCCGATGGCGGTGACGACCTGCTCCATGGTCTCGCCAGCGCGGTTGACGAGGCCTGCACCTTCTTCGATGCGCTCCACGCTGTCCCCGATCAGGCCCTTGATCTCGCGTGCGGCCTCCGCGCTGCGCTGCGCGAGCATGCGCACCTCGCTGGCCACGACCGCGAAGCCGCGGCCCTGTTCGCCCGCGCGCGCCGCCTCGACCGCGGCGTTCAGCGCGAGGATGTTGGTCTGGAAGGCGATCGCGTCGATGGTGCCGATGATGTCGCCGATCTTGCGCGAGCTTTCCTCGATGCCGCGCATGCGCTCGACCGCCTCGCCCACCACGGTGCCGCCTTGCTGCGCGACACGGCTGGCATCCTGGGCGAGCTGGTCGGCCTGCTCGGCGTTGTCGGCGTTCTGGCGCACGGTGGCCGACAGCTGCTCCATCGACGCGGCAGTTTCTTCCAGCGCGCTGGCCTGGGCCTCGGTGCGGGCCGACAGGTCGTTGTTGCCCGTGGCGATCTCGGAGCTGGCCGTGGCCACGCCGTCGGCGTTCTGACGCACCGAGCCGACCAGGCCGCGCAGTGCCTGCTGCATCCCGGCAAGGGCGTGCGCAAGCTGGGCCGTTTCGTCGTGGCCGCTGGCACGAATCTCGCGCGACAGGTCGCCGCGGCCGACTTCCTCGGCCTCGTGGATGGCGGCGTGCAGCGGGCCGACGACGGAACGCGTGATCAGCCAGGCCGCCGCGATGCCGATGCCCAGGCAGGCCACGGCCAGCCCCAGCATCTGCAGCTGGGTGCTGTGGGACTCGTCCATGATCTGCTGGGTCGCCTCTCGCACGCGAACGCCCTGGTAATTGGCGAGGCTGCTGATCGTGCCGACGTAGCTTTCGGCGGCCGGACGCATCCTGGTTTCCAGCGTCTGCAGCGCTACATCGGCCCCGCCGGCCTTGAGTTGCGCGAAGACCTGGTTGCGGATGTCGATGTAGGTCTTGCGGGCTGCAGCGATCTCGGCGAGCAGGGCCTTGCCGCGTTCGCTGTCGATGAGCTTGGTCAGCTCTTCCTGCAGCTCGTTGATCCGGGCGCTGGTGGTCTTGATCTGCGGTGCGAAGAACTCGGCCACGGGGCCGGAGCCGCCCGCCCGCGCGACGGCATCGGTGCGCGTCACGTTGAGCTGGGTCAGCGTGCGCCAGTCCTGGGCCAGTTCCTGGCGATGCTGCAGGGCCATCAGGTGATCGATGTGGGGGCCAACCGCGCCGATCTGCCGGTAGCTCAGCCACACCGCGACAACGAGCAGCAGCAGCACGATGCCAAACCCCAACATCAGCCGGGCGCCAATACGCAGGGACTGAATGTTCATCACCACCTCCTTGTTTGCTTGACGGCAGGAAGCGGCATAAGTCGCACCCTGTCGGTGCGTTGACTCTACATGTTGGTGCGGGGGCTCAACCCAAAGAAAACACCGCCCCGGAGGGCGGTGTGTGGCGGATTTGGAAAGTCCGCGGCGGCCTTGCCGGGGTGCGGGTTTCCTCTCGCGTCGCGGCGACGAAACGCGCGCTACCCGGGCGCGGCCTTACAGGCCGGCCGCAGCCCGCAGGGCAGCGGCCTTATCGGTGCGCTCCCACGTGAACTCGGGTTCCTCGCGGCCGAAGTGACCGTAGGCCGCGGTCTTGGAATAGATCGGGCGCAGCAGGTCCAGCATCTGGATGATGCCCTTGGGCCGCAGGTCGAAGTGCTCGTTGACCAGCTTGGCGATCTGCTCGTCGGGGATGACGCCGGTTCCCTCGGTGTAGACGGTCACGTTCATCGGTCGGGCCACGCCGATTGCGTAGGCCACCTGGATCTGGCATTGGCGGGCCAGGCCGGCGGCGACGACGTTCTTGGCCACGTAGCGGGCGGCATAGGCGGCCGAGCGGTCGACCTTGGACGGATCCTTGCCCGAGAAGGCGCCACCCCCGTGCGGGCAGGCGCCGCCGTAGGTGTCGACGATGATCTTGCGACCGGTCAGGCCGCAGTCGCCCTGCGGGCCGCCGATGACGAAGCGGCCGGTCGGGTTGATCAGGTACTTGGTGTCGGCGCTGATCCACTCCTTGGGCAGCACGGGCTTGATCAGCTCCTCGCGGATGGCCTCGTAGAACTCGTCCGTCATGCGGTCGCCCAGCGAGTACTCGGGCGCGTGCTGGGTGGACAGGACCACGGTGTCGATGCTGTGGGGCTTGCCGTCCACGTAGCGCATCGTGACCTGGCTCTTGGCGTCGGGGCGCAGGAAGGGCAGGCGGCCGTCCTTGCGCAGCTGGGCCTGGCGCTCCACGAGGCGGTGCGCGTAGTAGATGGGCGCGGGCATCAGCTCGGGCGTCTCGTCGCAGGCGTAGCCGAACATCAGGCCCTGGTCGCCGGCACCGGTGTTGAGGTGGTCGTCGGAGGCGTGGTCCACGCCCTGGGCGATGTCGTTGCTCTGCTTGTCGTAGGCGACGAGGACGGCGCAGCCCTTGTAGTCGATGCCGTAGTCGGTGTTGTCGTAGCCGATGCGCTTGATGGTGTCGCGCGCGACCTGGATGTAGTCGACGTGGGCGTTCGTCGTGATCTCGCCAGCCAGCACCACCAGGCCGGTGTTGCACAGCGTCTCGGCGGCCACGCGGCTGCGCGGGTCCTGCTCGAAGATCGCGTCCAGGATGGCATCCGAGATCTGGTCGGCCACCTTGTCGGGGTGTCCTTCCGAGACGGATTCAGACGTGAAGAGGAAATCGTTCGCCACTTTTAAACTCCGGTTGCTTTGTTGACGGCGTCGCCGTTGCTCCAGGAGGGGCGGCGAACGCTTTAGCGGGATTTGTGAATCGCCCCGCAAGTAGTTCAGTAACTCGGCGATGTGCCAATTATAAGAAACATGGGCCTGGTCTTTCATCTGTTGTCCCGGCTGCCCCTGGCGCTATTGCACGCTTTGGGCGCATGGCTGGGCTGGATCGTCTACTTCGCCTCGGGCGTCTACCGGCGCCGCTTCAAGGCCAACGTGGCCCAGGCCGGCGTTGCCTGGCGCGATGCGCGCCCGGCGATCGCGGCGGCGGGGCGCATGGCAGCGGAGTTGCCCTGGCTGTGGGTCGGCACCCGCGGCAAGCCGCTGGGTGACAAGCTGCGCTGGGATGGCGGCGAGCTGATCGCGGCGGCCCTGGCCGAGAAGCGCGGCCTTGTCATGCTGACGCCTCACATGGGCTGCTTCGAGATCTGCGCCCAGGCGATCGCCGAGCGCTTCACGACGCCCGAGGCGCCCATCACCGTGCTCTATCGCCCGGCGCGCCAGGCCTCGCTGCGCGACGTGATGGCGGGCTCGCGCGAGCGGCCCGGCCTCGCGACGGCGCCAGCCTCGCTGGCCGGGGTGCGCCAGATGATCCGCGCGCTGCGCCGCGGCGAGGTCATCGGCCTGCTGCCCGACCAGGTGCCCCCCGACGGCCTGGGCGTGTGGGCGCCCTTCTTCGGCCGACCCGCCTACACGATGACGCTGGCGGCCCGTCTCGTGCAGCAGACCGGCGCGGCGCTGCTGCTGATCTGGGGCGAGCGGCTGCCTGGTGGCGAGGGCTTCGTCGTGCACGTGCTGCCGGCACCGGAGATCGCCCGGGAGGCGTCGGCCGAGGACGCGGCCGCGACGGTCAACGCCGCGATGGAGGGCGTGATCCGGCGCGCGCCAGGGCAATACCTGTGGGGTTATCACCGCTACAAGCAGCCCCGCGGCCTGGACATCGGCGCGGCGCCGGATAATCCCTCCCCATGAAATTGCGCTTCACCAAGATGCATGGCGCGGGCAACGACTTCGTCGTCATCGACGCGACGAAGCAGCCCTTCGCGCTGACGCCTGAGCAGATGCGCCACCTGGGCGATCGACGCTTCGGCGTGGGCTGCGACCAGATCCTGGTGATCGAGCCCAGCACGGACGCCGGCGCCGACTTCCGCTACCGCATCTTCAACAACACCGGCAGCGAGGTGGAGCACTGCGGCAACGGTTCGCGCTGCTTCGTGCGCTACGTCGTCGACGCCGGCCTGACGAGCAAGCGCGAGATCCAGGTCGACACGATGAACCGCCGGCTGCGGCTGAAGCTGCAGGACGACGGGCGCGTCACGGTGGACATGGGTGCCCCGGTGTTCGATCACGCCGCGCTGCCGTTCAACGCCAGCGGCCTGCGGCCGCGGCTGGAGAACGGCTTCGAGCTGTGGACCCTTGAGGATCTGCAGGGCGTGGAGCTCGCCGTCGTCTCCATGGGCAACCCGCATGCGGTGCAGCGGGTGGCCGATGTCGAGACTGCGCCGGTGCTCACGCAAGGCCCGCTGATCGAGCGCCATGCGCGCTTTCCACGGCGCGTGAACGCCGGCTTCATGCAGGTGCTGGCGCGCGAGCGCATCGCGCTGCGCGTGTTCGAGCGCGACGCAGGCGAGACGCTGGCCTGCGGCACGGGCGCCTGCGCGGCAGTCGTCGCGGGCATCCGTGCCGGATGGCTGGACGCCGCGGTCGAGGTGCAGACGCGCGGAGGCCAGTTGCGCATCGAATGGGCCGGCGGACAGAGCCCCGTGCTGATGACGGGTCCGGCCACCCGAGTTTTTGACGGAGAGATCACACTGTGAGTTCCAACCCGGCCGCCGACGCGGTGCAAGGCATCACCGAAACCGACATCGCCAACTACCTGGCGGCCACGCCCGGCTTCTTCGAGCGCCACGCGGCCCTGCTGGCCACGGTGCAGCTGCAGCATCCGCACGGCGCGCGCGCCGTGTCGCTGCAGGAGCGCCAGGCCGAAATGCTGCGCGACAAGATCAAGGGCCTGGAGCTGCGCATCATCGACATGATCCGCAACGGCCAGGACAACGTCGCCATCGCCGACCGGCTGCATCGCTGGACGCTGGCCGTCATGCGCGCGGCCGGCACGCCCGCGGCGCTGCCCGAGGTGCTGCTGGCCGAGCTGCGCCACCAGTTCCTGATCCCGCAGGCGGGTTTGCGCCTGTGGGGCGTGGCGCCTGCGCACGAGGCTCTGGAGTTCGCCGCTTCGGTCAGCGCCGACGTGCGCAGCTTCGCGTCCAGCCTGAGCCAGCCCTATTGCGGCGTGAACTCGGGCTTCGAGGCGGCGCGCTGGCTGGGTCTCTCCGAAAGCGGCGGCACGGCGACCTCGCTGGCGCTGATCCCGCTGCAGCAGCCGGGCGTCAACGAAGGCAAACCCTTCGGCCTGCTGGTGCTGGGCTCGCCGGATCCGACGCGCTACACGGCCGAGATGGGCACGGACTTCCTGACCCGCGTCGGCGAGATCGCCAGCGCGAGCCTGGCGGGGCTGCTCGCCGCATGACGGAGCTGGCGCGGGACTACCAGGACTTCCTGCAGCACGCCCGCGTGCAGCAGCGCCTGAGTCCGCGCACGCTGAGCCTTTACACCGACGGGCTGGAGCGTCTGCAGGCCATGCTGGCGGACGGTGCCATCGAGGCACGCGCCCTGAGCATCGCGCAGGCGCGACGCCTGGCAGCCCTGCTGCACCGCGAAGGACTGGCGCCCAAGTCCATCGCGCTGTTGCTGTCGGTCTGGCGCAGCGCCTACCGCTGGCTGGGCCAGCAGGGCCGTGTCGCGCTCAACCCTTTCGATGGTCTGCGCGCGCCGAAAGGACCGAAGCCGCTGCCCAAGGCGCTTGGCGTGGATGACGCTGTTCAGCTGGCCGGCTACGCGCCGGACGATGTCGCGGATTCGCGGCTGGAGGCGCGCGACCGCGCGATGGTGGAGCTGCTGTATGGCGCCGGCCTGCGCGCGGCGGAGCTGATCGGACTGGACGCCCAGGCCAGCACCGGCGCGGCCGGCTGGGTGGACCAGCAGTCCGGCGAAGTCCACGTGCTGGGCAAGGGCGGCAAGCGCCGCAGCACACCGCTGGGCCGTGCCGCGGCCGAGGCGCTGCGGGACTGGCTGGCTGTGCGAGGCCAACTGGCCGCGGTCGGCGAGCCGGCGCTGTTCGTCGGCGCGCGCGGCCACCGCGTGGCCGGCTCCGTGCTGCGCGCCATGCTGGCCACACGCGCCGTGCAGGCCGGCATGCCGGCCCACGTGCATCCCCATATGCTGCGCCACAGCTTCGCCTCGCACCTGCTGCAATCCAGCGGCGACCTGCGTGCGGTGCAGGAACTGCTGGGCCACGCCCATATCACGACGACCCAGGTTTACACCCAGCTGGACCACCAGCACCTGGCTCGCATCTACGACGCCGCTCATCCGCGCGCCAAAAAATGAGAATCCGACTTGCCGCGCTGGTGGCCTTGCTGCCGACGACGACCTGGGCAACGCCCGACGACGCGCCCTTCGCGCGCATCCAGACCGTGCGACCCGCCGCGGTCGAGGCCAACTGGACCCGGATGAAGATGCCCGACGGCGGCCGCACGGCCTTCGCATCGATCAGCTACCTGATGGCGCTGGACGACGACTGGGGTTTCGGCCCCGGCTTCTACGGTGCGGCCAAGGGCAACTACGGCGGCATCTTCACGGTCGGCTTCACCGGCCAGCGGCGCTGGCGGCTGTCGAGGAACACGCATCTGGCGGCGAGCCTCTATGTCGGCGCGGGCGGCGGGCTGTCCAGCGAGCAGATGCGCTTCGGCGGCGGGCTGATGCTCAGGCCCGAGCTGTCGCTGCGCACCGAGGCGAGGGGCTGGTACTCCGGCATCGGCATCTCGCAGATCCGCTTCCCCAGCGGCAACGTGAAGAGCGGCGTGGGACTGGCGTTCTCGCTGGGCCGTGCCATGGACTTCGCGAGCTTCTCGCCTGCCGACGCCGGCCAGCCAGGACGCGCGACGCGGCGTACGGGCCTGAGCTTCGACGAAATCTCGCTGGTCGGTGGTTTCGAGAGCCCGCGCGCATCCAGTCGCACGCGTGGCGGTACGCCCTATGCGGGCAAGGTCGGCAAGGCCGGTGCGGACCTGCGCCAGTACATCGCCGAGGGCAGCTGGTGGGGCTTCGAGGCTGCCGGCGCGGCCAAGGGCGGAGTCGACGGCTACATGGAAGTGCTGGGCCAGATCGGCCAGGACTGGGGGCTGTTCGGCTCACCGCGGCTGCGCGTGGGCGGCCAGCTGGGCCTGGGCCTGGGTGGCGGCGGCAACGTGGACACCGGCAACGGCTGGCTGCTGCGCGCCGGGCCGACGCTGCGCTGGATCACGCCCTGGGGCCCCAGCCTGCGCATCGACGCGGGCCTGACCCATGCGCCCAGCGGCGCCTACAGCGCCACCTTCCTGCGCGCCGCGCTGAGCATGCCGCTGGACCAGCGGCCGGGCTGGACGGTCGATGACGACGGCGGCGGCACGGTGCGTGTGCAACAGGTGGGCGCCAGCGTCATGCACCTGCCGCGAGTGCGCTTCAAGGACGGTCGGCGAGAGGCCGTCAGCCACCTGGCCCTGAACCTGTCGCGGGAGTTCTCGCCCTGGTTGTACGGCGCGGCCCAGGCCGGCAGCGCGGCGGCGGGCAGCGCGGGCGCCTACTCTTTCGGCCTCTTCGGCCTGGGCGTGCAGAGCCGCCCGCTGTGGGGTGACATGCGCGTGGGCGCGGAATGGCTGGTCGGTGCAGCCGGCGGCGGCGGCGTCAAGGTCGGCGGCGGTGCCGTGACCCAGGCCGAGCTGTGGGCGCAATGGTCCGTCGGCGAGCGGCTGCGGCTGCGCGCCGGTGTCGGCGAGTTCCGCACCATGCGTGGCAGCGACCAGTCCACGCCGCTGACCCACCTCGCGCTCAGCTACGCCTACGGGACGGTGCAGCGATGACCGGCGACGCCCGCGCATCCTTGCCTGGCACGGTCCCTGCTCGCCGAGCCGGCGCTTTGCACGTCGGGGAGGCCCGCCGATGAAGAGGATCACCATCCGGCCGGGCAAGGAGCGCTCGCTCGTCAAGCGCCATCCCTGGGTGTTCGAGAGCTCCGTCGCGCGCGGCGGGGCCGACTCGGGCGAGACGGTGCGCGTAGAGGCGGCGGATGGCACCTTCCTGTGCTGGGCGGCCTTCAGTCCGCAATCGCAGATCCGCCTGCGCGCCTGGAGCTTCGACGAGGCGGAGCGCATCGATGCGGCGTTCTTCCGGCGCCGCATCGACCAGGCGCTGGCGATGCGGGCGCGCCTGGCCATCGCGTCGGACGCGGTGCGCCTCATCCACGGCGAGGCCGATGGCCTGCCCGGGCTCATCGTGGACCGCTATGTCGACACGCTGGTTGCGCAGTTCACCAGCGCCGGCGTGGAGCGCTGGAAGGGCGTGATCGCAGACGCGCTGCTGGCCGCGACCGGCCTCGCGCGCCTGTACGAGCGCTCCGACGCCCAGGCCCGCGAGTGGGAAGGCCTGCCCGTGCAGACGGGCTGGCTGCGCCTGGACTCGCAGGACAAGGGAGAGACGGCACTCACCATCCGCGAGCACGACTGGCGGCTGACGCTGGACGTGGCCGAGGGCCACAAGACCGGCTACTACCTGGACCAGCGCGACAGCCGACGCCGCTTTGCCGACGCGGTGCGGCAGTACGGCTGCCGCAGCGTGCTGAACTGCTTCAGCTACACGGGCGGCTTCTCGGTCGCGGCGCTGGCGGGCGGGGCGGCCGAGGTCATCAGCGTGGACTCCTCCGGTCCGGCGTTGGCACGTGCCGAGAGCCATGTCGCGCTGAACGGCTTCGAGGCCGGGCGCCACCAGGCCTGGGACGCCGACGTCAACTCGACGCTGCGCCGCTGCCTGGCCGAGGGCCGGCGCTTTGATGCCATCGTCCTCGATCCTCCGAAGTTCGCGCCCACGGCCGCGCATGCCGAGCGCGCGGCGCGGGCCTACAAGGACATCAATCGCCTGGCCTTCATGCTGTTGAACGACGGCGGACTGCTCTACACCTTCTCGTGCTCGGGTGGCATCTCGCCCGACCTGTTCCACAAGATCGTGGCCGGCGCGGGGCTGGACGCGGGCGTGGACGGCTACATCGTCGAGCGCCTGTCCGCCGCAGCCGACCATCCGCAGACGGTGCGCTTCCCCGAGGGGGACTATCTGAAGGGCCTGGGGCTGCTGAAGCGCTGACGCTTGCTTTGGCTACTAGGGCCTGTTAACACTAATTGCACCAAAGCAATTGGGCTGCGACAGTGAGTGCATGGAGATCACAGCAGCCCAATTCGCGCAGATCGAGCACTGCTTGCCGCTGCAACGCGGCAACGTCAGCCTGTCGAATCTGCAGGTGTTGAATGCCATCCTTTACGTTGCTGAGCACGGCTGCAAATGGCGCGGCTTGCCCAAGCGCTTCGGCAACTGGCATACGATCTACACGCGCATGAGCCGCTGGGCAAAGTCGGGCGTTTTGGACCGGACCTTCGAGCAATTGCAGCAGGCGCAGATCGTGCAGATCAAGATTGAAGCGGTGTCGCTGGACAGCACCAGCGTCAAGGTGCACCCCGATGGCACCGGCGCGCCAAAAAAAACGGTCCGCAAGCTATCGGCAAATCCCGTGGTGGGTGGAACACCAAAATCCATCTCGTCGCGGCGGACGCGCGCACGGCCATAACCTTCTCGCTGTCACCAGGGCAGGCGCACGATGCTCCCGAGGGGCGAGCTCTGCTGAAGCGGCTCGGTGCGCCCAATCGGCCTTTGCATCTGTTGATGGATCGCGCCTACGAGGGCAACGAAACTCGGCAGCTCGCACTCGACCTGGGGTTCATCCCTGTCGTGCCGCCCCTGAGCACGCGCATCGAGCCCTGGGAGTACGACCGCGAGATGTACAAGCGCCGCAATGAAGTCGAGCGCCTGTTCCGCCGCCTCAAGGGCTATCGCCGAATCTTCTCCCGCTTCGAGAAGCTCGACATCATGTTCACCGCCTTCATCAGCTTCGCTCTGATCGCTGACGGATTGCGTTTGTGTTAACAGGCCCTAGGGCAAGCACGGCCCTCGTTGATGGGGGCGCTAGCCCTTGAATGAGGGGGCGGCTGTGACAGCATCCGCCGCTCGCAATCCCGCGCGCCTCTTGCCCTGCAGCCGCCCATGCAGCACCTTCACCGCTTCGGCATCCTCGTCGCATCCCTGGCCTTGGCTCACGCCGCCCATGCGGCCGGCACGGTCGAACTGCCCAACACCCCCGACACCGGCAACACCAGCGCCCCGTCCAACTGGCGCTTCGCGCCCGGCCAGGTCTTCAACGGTGTTGCGGGAGCGCTGGATGGCGTGGCCAGGCTGTCGTTCACGGCCAAGAGCGACGGCCTCAGCTATGCCTGCTCGGGTTCGCTGCTGGCCGGTGGCGCCTATGTGCTGACGGCGGCCCATTGCGCCGATGACTTCACGTCGATGAAGGTTGACTTCGGCTGGTACGGGGGCGTCGCCCAACTGGGCTCGCGCACGGTCGCAACCACCGATGTCTGGGTCAACCCGAACTGGACGGGCGATCTGGACACCGGCGCCGACATCGCGATCATCAAGCTCAGCGCGCCGATGACCAACATCGCCGGCTACAAGATCAGCACGACCAACGACGTGGGCAAGAAGCATCTGGTGGCGGGTTACGGCTCGACCCAGCAGGCCGACGTGAATGCCGACACCAACTGGAACGACCGCAACTACGGTCACTATGGCTACAACACCTTCGACGTGCTGAGCGTCGACTTCAACACCACCATCTACGCCAGCGATCCGGTCTACGGCCAGGCCTCGTACTACCGCTTCGGTGCGACGTACATGGTCGACTTCGACCGCCCCGGCAATGCCAACTACAACGTGCTGCAGCGCGCGGCCACCAAGTACGGCGGCAACTGGACCAGCGACGCGGGCTGGGGTGCTGACGAGGCCTTGATCGCCGGCGGCGATTCGGGCGGAGGCGACTTCGTCTGGAACGGTACCGAGTGGATTCTGTCCGGCGTGCATTCCTGGGGTTGGAACAACCCCTGCGCCTCGGTGTCCAGCGGCGGCCTGGGCCTGTCGGGCTGCACCGGGCTGAACAGCAACCCGTCCAGCTATGGCGACCTGTCCGGCTCCACGGCGACTTTCTCCCACGTGGAATGGATCAACAGCATCGTCAACCCGGCGGCCGTGCCCGAGCCCGAGAGCTACGCGCTGATGCTGGTCGGGCTGGGCCTCGTCGCGGGCGTCGTCCGTCGCCGTCGCGCATGAGGGTCTGATGGCCTGAGGCCGTGCTGGACCCCTCGACGCAAGCGGCCTTCGGGCCGCTTTCTTGTTGGGCTTGCGCCCTGTGGCGTCAGCGGGCTTCTGGCAGGGTCAGCCGCGTGTCGAACTTGGCCCGCTTCACGCTGAAGAAGGCCTTGATGTTGCGCACGTTGGCTTCTTGGGTCAGCAGGCGCTGGGTGAGGGCGTGATAGGCGGGCATGTCGGCCACCTGCACGACGAGGACAAAGTCCGGCCCCGGCGAGACGCGCCAGCACTGCTGCACGGCCTTCTCCTGCACGGCGCGGGCTTCGAAGGCGTCCAGGTGCTCGGCACCCTGGCGGTCCAGCGTGATCTCCAGCAGCGCGGACAGGCCGGCACCCAGCTTGTCGGCCGACAGGATGGCCACGCGGCGCTCGATGACTGCGGCGTCGACGAGACGCTTTACCCGCCGCAGGCAGGTGGCCGGCGACACGGCCACCCGGGCGGCCAGGTCCTGGTTGCTCAATGAGGCGTCGGCCTGCAGGGCATCCAGCAATCGCAGATCGATGGCATCGAATTCTTCATCCATGGCTCTAATGTGAAAGCAAATTTCAACTCGAATGATGGGGGAAATTTTCCATCACGATGACATGAAATTTGCACGCATATGCCATGCTGGCTTGCCTAGGATGCGCCACCCCTCAACGGAGAGCATCCATGTGCGGCATCGTCGGCGCGGTCAGTCAGCGCAACATCGTTCCCATCCTCGTCGAAGGCCTGAAGCGCCTCGAGTACCGCGGCTATGACTCCTGCGGAGTGGCCGTGCACCAGGACGGCGGCCTGCGACGCGCCCGCAGCACCTCGCGCGTGGCGGAGCTGCAGTCGCAGGCCGATCAGGACGGCATCTCCGCCGGCACCGGCATCGCCCACACCCGCTGGGCCACCCATGGCGCGCCGGCGGTGCACAACGCCCATCCGCACTTCTCGGCCGGCCCGAATGCAGGCGCCGACAGCATCGGCCGCATCGCACTGGTTCACAACGGCATCATCGAGAACCACGACGAACTGCGCGCAGAGCTGAAGGCGCGCGGCTACGTCTTCGCCAGCCAGACCGACACCGAGGTCATCGCCCACCTGATCGACCACCTCTACGACGGCGATCTTCTGGATGCCGTGCAGCAGGCCCTGCCGCGCCTGAAGGGCGCCTACGCGGTGGCGGTGTTCTGCCGTGACGAGCCGCATCGCGTCGTGGCCGCGCGAGAGGGCTCGCCACTGGTGCTGGGTGTCGGCGAGGGCGAGAACTTCGTCGCTTCCGACGCCATGGCGCTGGCCGGTGTGACCGACCAGATCGTCTATCTGGAGGAGGGCGACGTCGTCGACCTGCAGTTGGGCCGCTACCGGATCAGTCGCCAGGACACGACCACCGGCCGCTATGGTGCCGTGCAGCGCGAGGTCAAGACCGTTCACGCCCACAGCGGCGCGGCCGAGCTGGGCCCCTATCGCCACTACATGCAAAAGGAGATTTTCGAGCAGCCGGTGGCCATCGCCAACACGCTGGACGCGGTGGCCGGCATCAGCCCGGAGCTGTTCGGCGACGGCGCCTACCGCGTCTTCAAGGAGATCGACAACGTCCTCATCCTGGCCTGTGGCACAAGCTACTACTCCGGCTCGACGGCCAAGTACTGGCTCGAGAGCATCGCCAAGATCCCGACCAGCGTCGAGATCGCCAGCGAATACCGCTATCGCGACAGCGTCCCCAATCCGCGCACGCTGGTCGTGACCATCAGCCAGAGCGGCGAGACGGCGGACACCATCGCTGCTCTCAAGCACGCCCGTTCTCTGGGCATGAAGCACACGCTGACCATCTGCAACGTGTCCACCAGCGCCATGGTGCGTGAGTGCGAGCTGGCCTACATCACCCGTGCCGGTGCCGAGATCGGCGTGGCCTCCACCAAGGCATTCACCACCCAGCTCGTCGGACTTTTCCTGCTGACGCTGGCCCTGGCGCAGACGCGCGGCCAGCTCAGCGAGACCGACGAGGCCGCTCACCTGAAGGCGCTGCGCCACCTGCCCGTCGCCGTGCAGGCCGTGCTGGCGCTGGAGCCCCAGGTCATCGCCTGGAGCGAGGAGTTCGCGCGCAAGGAGAACGCGCTCTTCCTGGGGCGCGGGCTGCATTACCCGATCGCGCTGGAAGGCGCGCTCAAGCTGAAGGAGATCAGCTACATCCACGCCGAGGCCTACCCGGCGGGTGAGCTCAAGCATGGCCCGCTGGCGCTGGTGACGGCCGAGATGCCGGTGGTGACCGTGGCGCCCAATGACGCGCTGCTGGAGAAGCTCAAGAGCAACATGCAGGAAGTGCGCGCGCGTGGCGGCCAACTCTACGTCTTCGCCGACGGCGACACGGCCATCGAGAGCGAGGCCGGCCTGCATGTCATCCGTATGCCGGAGCACTATGGCGCGCTGTCACCGATCCTGCACGTGGTGCCGCTGCAGCTGCTGGCCTATCACACGGCCTGCGCGCGGGGGACGGACGTCGACAAGCCGCGCAACCTGGCCAAGTCGGTCACCGTGGAGTGAACCTGTTGTTCCGTGCAGATAGTGACTCCAACAAATAATGTCCGTCGGACTTAAATAGAGTCCGTCGGGCATATTCCGCATTGCGAGAGTCGGGGTCCGCCGGGCAGACGCCTCACGTGGCGGCGCTGGAGGTTCTTCCTAACGAATTCTTGAATTTTTCAACAAATTCTTGAAACGGAGCCCATCCGCCGACGGCATAAAACACAAGCAGCGGAGGAGCTGTCAGTGGCCTGTTTGCGCGCACCTGTGAGTCTGCCGGCTGTTGGACATAGCGACCACCTATGTCTCAACTACCGTGCCCTTGGCCCCAGCGCTGCGAGCATCCGGCGATCCCGCGTGCTGCGACCAAGACCCTAGCTCGGAATCTCGTTGACTAGAGGCCCTTCGGCGCCTAGCGCAGAAAACCTGTAGAACTTCGCTGAGGCGCCCATGTGACGGAACTTCTGACGTGCTAACTGCAGAAGCTTCTCGTCGCACGTAGAGATCACGAACTGTCGGTCGCCTTCCGATGAGCTCTGGAGCCCCGAGATCAAGTCCAGCAACGCGTACGTGTTCAGGTCATCAAAATGCGTCACGGGGTCGTCCATCATGATGGACGAGAAGCCTGACCAGGTCACACCGCCCAAGCCATGCGCGCGTTCTTGGCCGCGATGGCGACCACGGCGCGCCAGTAGCCGCGTCTCTCGGCCAGGGCCACGGCCCAGCGGCTGATGGCGTCGGTCTTGTTCTTGGCCGCCGCGAGCAGCGCCTTGGCGCCCAGCACCAGCAGGCTGCGCAGGTACGCGTCGCCGGCCTTGGTGATGCGCCCGAGCCGGGTCTTGCCGCCGGAGCTGTACTGGCCTGGCGTCAGGCCCAGCCAGGCTGCGAACTGACGACCGCAATCGAAGTCGTGCCCGTTGCCGATCATGGCCAAGAGACAGGTGGCGGTGGTCGGGCCTACGCCGCCCAGCTGCATCAGCCGCCGGGCGCGCTCATCGTCCTTGGCCACGGCCTGGATGTGGGCGTCGTACTGCGCGATGCGCTCCTCCAGTCGGGTGACCTCGCTGAGCAGGTCGCCGATGACGGTGTTGGCGTAGCCGGGCAAGTCTTCCAAGCACTCGCAGGCCCGTCGGCGCACGGTGGCGGCCTTGAGCGGCAGCACGACACCGAACTCGCTGAGCAGGCCGCGGATGCGGTTGAGCGTGGCGGTGCGCTGCTCGACAAACCCCTGGCGGGCGCGGTGCACCATCAGGCGCGACTGCTGCTCGACGTCTTTGATGGGCACGAAGCGCATGTGCGGGCGCTGGACGGCCTCGCAGATGGCGGCGGCGTCGGCCGCGTCGTTCTTGCCGCGCTTGCCCGTCATGCGGTAGGGCGTGACGAACTTCGGGGCGATCAAGCGCACGGTGTGGCCTGAGGCCCGAAACAGGCGCGCCCAGTGGTGCGCGCCGGAGCAGGCCTCCATGCCGATCATGCAGGGCGGCAGGCTGGCGATGAGTTCATGCAGCTTGTCGCGTGGCACGGCTGGGCGGATCAACTCGGCCTTGCCTGCCTCGTTGACCCCATGCAGGGCAAACACGTTCTTGGCGATATCGATACCCACGCACAGAATGGCCATGACTTCCCCTTCCGAATGAGTTGATGAGAAACCGCACCTCCCATCGTGGCACCTGGTTGCCGTTTGCCGCAACGCGGCTAGTTCGGGACGGGGAAGTCCCTTTCATTCGTTAAAGCGCATGCGTGCCCAAACCGTAGTCCTCCGAGACGGAACCCGTGCCTCCATGTACCAAGCCGAGTCCGGCGATTGGGCATGCCCTGTCTGCGGCAGCGTCGAATTGAAGCAAGCGCCGTACCTTGACGACGGTGCGTCGTCCTTCGAAATGTGTAGTTGCGGCTTCGAGTTTGGGTTTGACGATGACCCTGGGGCTTCTGCAACTGCTTTGAGCGCCGTTCAAGAGAATTGGCTGCAGTGGCGAACCCGCTTTCTCTCCCGTTTCCGTTCGCATCCTGGAGCCTTGGCTCAGGTTGTTGGTCGCCTACGAGCGATCGGCGTTCACGTTGAGGGCGGAAATGCGCTTTAACCCTTTGGTCAAGCGGACCTGCGCCAGCTTCGCTGGCTGGTCCGCTTACCGCGAACGTTGAACGGCCGCTTCCGGGCGGCGAGTTCGGCACGGCGAAAGACCGCACCCGCCGCAGAGTCGCCGTCTACCGAGAAGGGACGTGGACCGGGCCCTCAGCATCTGCCTCTCACCGATCAAGACCCTGCCGTCACTTCGGTCGGCAGCGCGCAGAGCGGCTGGTTCGAAGGCTCTGGTCTGAACTGGGCTTCGGTGGCTCACCCCCGCCGGAGGCTGATTTTCAACTGGCCTAGGACCCTGGGTTGGCAAAGGCGCCAAAACGGCGCCCTCTGGGACGCAGAAGCGACGGGCGCCTGGAGCTCAGTCCTGCTCGTGATCCTGCAACAAGCTCTTCACCTTGGTGGTGGTGATGTCCACTGCCGGACCATTGGCACCATGCGGCAGGATCACGTCGGCGTTGCGCTTGGTCGGCTCAATGAACTGCTTGTGCATGGGGCGCACGGTTTCCAGATACTGGTTCACCACAGACTCGGTGCTGCGGCCACGCTCCGAGATGTCGCGCTGCAGCCGACGGATGAACCGCACGTCCGAGGCCGTGTCCACATAGATCTTCAGCGACATCATGTTGCGCAGCGGGGTGTCGTACAGGGCGAACAGGCCCTCGACCACGATCACCGCGCGGGTTTCACGGCAATGGTCTGGCCGGAGCGGTTGTCGGTCGAGAAGTCATACACCGGCATCGCGATCGCCTCTCCCTTGCGCAGCGCGGCCAAGTGCTGTGCCATCAGCGGCCAGTCAAATGCATCTGGATGATCGTAGTTCTGCTTGCGCCGGTCCTCTGGCGGCATGTGGGACTGGTCTCGGTAGTAGTCGTCCTGCATCACCACCGCCACCTTCTCTGGCCCGATTGCGGCCAGCACCTGGCGCGTCACCGTCGATTTGCCGCTCCCGCTGCCCCCCGCGACACCGATGACGAAAGGCTTGTGAGAGGTTTTGGGCATGAGGGTGCAGTGCTGGTTCGGGAGATGCCAGCGAATTTACAAGCTGGCGAGTAGATCTTGAGCGGTCTCGGGTGGCGCTTCAGGCTGCGAGCGGCCGTCGGCTCGGCTGTCTAGACGTGATGTCTCGATAGGTTGCTCACCCGATCTAGTCGTAGGCCGGACCAGATTGCCTTGAAGTGCGTGTGCCGCCGCCGGCAAGAAAGAAACAGAATCGGGGGACCCACAAGATTCCCTGCATCAGCTAGCCTATTGATCAGCGTTTCTCTAGGGCAGCCGCGCAGCACTGGTTGACCGACCAGCAAGAAGGGCGATTCAGCCCAGGTGCAGTCAAGGGTGACTTTCAGCTTGCATCCCGACCGGTGCACCAATCAGCGATGCAATATCGCGTAGGTCAGGGAGTTTCCAATGAAGATGTGGATCGGCGTCACGGTGCTGGTCGGTTTCATGGCGATGGCCGCGCCTGCGTCGGCGACGTTCTCGATCGTCGCGTGCGACGCGCAGGGCAGTTGCGGCGCTGCCGTGGCGACGCACAACCTCGCCGTGGGAGCCACCGTCATTCATGCGCAGGCCCGCGTGGGCGCCATCGCATCCCAGTTCGAGACCCATCCACGGCATGGGCTGCGAGGCTTGGCGCTACTTGCGGCGGGTCGAACCGCCTCCGCCACCATCGACGTCCTGCTGTCTGAGGACGGCAATTTCGATGGCCAGGACCAGCACTGGCGCCAGATAGCCGTTGTTGGCACCAGTGGCGATGGTGCAGCCTTCACGGGCCGGCAAGCAGGCGCCTCAATCTGGGCCGGCTCGACCAGCGGGCCCGGCCTGAGCGTGCAGGGCAATGGTTTGGTAGGAGAAGAAGTCACCGCCGCGATGCGAGAGACGTTTCTGCGTGTGCGCGGAGCGCTAGCCGAGCGCCTGATGGCCGCTCTCGAAGCTGGCCAGAACGCAGGAGGTCAGAAGATCGGCACGATGTCTGCGGCGCTGCTGGTGCGAACGCCTGAAGGGGAATGGAATGACGTGGACTTGCGCGTTGACGCCGCCTCAGACCCAGTGCTAGCACTGCGCCGGCTCCTGAATCTACGCCGAGCCCATGACGCCGTGTTGTTGGCTGAGCGTCAACAGCGAAGGGGCAAATTCCCTGAAGCTCGAGCGGCTGTCGCGGAGGCGATGCGACTCGCCGGGGATTGGGACCGGGTCTTGCGTCGCATTGCGCGGCTCAGCATGGCCATGGACGACAAGGAGTTGGCGCTGCGGGCATTGACTGCATTCACCCAACTCAATCCCGCCTGGGCATCTACGGAAACGCGCGATGAGATCTACCGACCGCTGTTTTTGATGCCAGCATTCCAGGCGCTTCCAACCAGCGTGGCCAGCCCTGCAAGAGGCGGATAGCGCGCAACCAATAGGCGTTCACGTTGCGTGACCTCCTGTCCTTTGCGCATCAACTGGCGGTACTCGGGGGCACTAGCGGCGGATCAGCCGCAACATTTCCTCTGCGACCCATAGCGATCCGCGCGCAAAGCTACCAGTGACCAAGCGATGCTGCGGGTCGCTCACGAGCGTCAAGGTGGGGTCATTCGCTGAGTCCCTAGTACAGACCACGAGATCAGCCTGGCGCTCGCGCAGCACGTCTTCCATGTCGAAAGGAAGTAGTCGGCCGAAGTCCGATAGATTCATCCAGGCCTTCTCCGCCCATGTCGGGAAGCACGTCATGCGTTTGCGCGCGACAAGGTGGTCCCCATTGGACAGTCGGACGTTGACGAGGCTGGCTGTGCCATGCCCAGCGGAGCCGACCACCCCGCGACGTTCATGGATGGCCGCCGTGACGGCGGCGATGCGCGTGTCCTGCACGACATCCCAGAACTGACCGTGGCCGCCCGGAAAGTAGATGCCATCGTACGCCGTGGGATCAATCTGTGCAGCAGACAAGGTGTGCTGGGTCGCCTCGATGTAGGCCGCACTGCTCTGCGTTCCCAGGCTCTCGCTGGACGGCTTGCCCGCGTGATAGATGGCCGCCTTACCACCGCGCGGCGTGGCAACGTCCATGGCGACGCCTTGGGACGCGAAGTACCGGAATGGCAGCACGATCTCCATCACATAGGTGCCGCTGACATGGGGGCCGACCTTGTCGACATTCGTACAGACAAGCAGCACTTTGGGTTGCTTGCCTGAGGCTGCAGCGGCGGTCCTCGGGCTGCTCAGCAAAGCCGCTGAAGTTGATGTGGCCGCGACAAGCCAATGACGACGAGTGGAACAACCCGCGCCGGGCTGCGCGATAGGATCAGATGGAGCGTTCACGTTGATTCTGGTGGGTGGGAGACGAAAGGGGACTGCCGCTATGGCAAGGCACCATGGGGAAGGGCAGCGTGCATGTTTGCAGGCTCGCGTTCCAGCGAGCACTGCATTTGCGACGGACCCGGGTCTCGTGGACATGAACTACCCATTCGACCTCTTCGGCTGCTCGCGTCAGTAACGTGCTGCGGCTGGTGCGGATGAACAACTGCTCGCCCAAGCCCTGTTCCAGTTCCAGTTCCTTGATGGTGCGTGACAGCGGCGACGGCTCGATGTGCAGGAGCTCGGCGGCGCGGGCGAAATGGAGTTCTTCGGCGACGGCAAGGAAACAACGCAAATGGCGGAGTTCCATAGGGGCACTCCGTCTCAGCGCGAATCAAACGAATTGACCTCCGCGATTGCCGGAGCGATTCATGCTTTCTTTGATGAAGTCAGATCAAATACTAGTCTTCCAGGGTGCGGCACGTCTCGGCGTAAAGGGAAGTGCATCTACTTAGAAAGGGAAGTTCACCCGTCTGGCGATCCGTCAGATGGTCAAAGACCACCGCGTGGTGATCGGTATTGGCGGACGCTGCGCGTAGCGAGACGACCTCTTCGTGGCGCGGCCTGTGGCGCGCGATCAAGCAACGCCTAGCACGACCACCATGCCTAGCCTTGTGTGCTATCGAGTGTCTTCGACCATCGACGAGATTACTCCGGCGCGCAGTCCGGCAGCATCAGCCTGATGAACGTGGCGGTGGGCCAGCTCGATCAGCTGACGCAGCAGAACGCCGCGCTCGTCGAGAAGACCACTGCGGCCGTCGAGAGTCTCAAGAGCTAGACGCGGCGATTGCCGGATGACGTTCCCGTCTTCAGACTTGCCGCTTGAAAGAGCGACGGTCCACCAAGGCAGGCCCAGTGCTTGTCAAGTCTCTACTTCGGCCATCTTTATGCGCTGGCGCTTCCCGCAATGGCTTACGCCAGTTCGTCAACTGACCAGACGGTACGTTTCCCAGTCACTACAGTGGTTACCTTCACAACCCGACTTGAATGAAGAGGCTCTCCGTTGAACCCAACTGCTCTATCCGGCCTTGAGCTTCTGCAGGCCGCCATCGACGGCAAGCTGCCTCGCGCATCGATGTCCGAAACCATGGGCATGACGGGAATGACCGCCGAAAAGGGGCGCGTCACCATCCGCGCCCGTGCCGACGGACGACATCTGAATCCGCTGGGCGGCGTACATGGCGGCTTTGCCGCGACCATTCTGGACTCGGCAACTGCCTGCGCCGTGCACACGATGCTGGACGCCGGCGTCAGCTATGGCACCGTGGACCTGAACGTCAAGATGTTGCGTCCCGTGCCTCAGGGCGATGAACTCGTGGCTGAAGCCGAGGCAATACACGTCTCGCGCTCACTGGGCACGGCCGAAGGGCGACTGCGCGACAGCAGCGGCCGACTCCTCGCCACCGCCTCGGCGACCTGCCTGCTGAAGTGCGTGGCCCCGGGCTGATGACAGGGCCAGCGCTACGCGCCGCTGACTGATCGCTGCTCTGACGGCGTCATGCCGTAGTGCTTGCGGTAGGCGCGGTTGAAGGTTCGGATGTCGCCGAACCCTACATCGAGCGCAATGTCCAGGATGCGGCGCCGACCTTGCCGCGGATCGAGCAGCAGCGCCCGCGCCCGTGCCAGGCGCTGATGAAGTACGAACGTGGAGAACGTGTAGCCCTCGTTCTCGAACAGCATGTGCAGGTAGCGCGAGGACACGCCCAGCCGCGCGGCGATGAACCCCGCTGACAACCCGGCAGAGTCCAGATGTGCCAGTGCCTGCGCCTTGGCCTGCGCCAAACGCGCGGCGCGCACGCCGCCGCGATCAGCCTGTTGCTGCGCCTCGCTGCCCGCCCCCAGCCCCAGTGCCGCCAGTTCCACCAGGTGCCGCCCCACAGCATCGCTCACACCCACCGGCAATGCCGGCAGCAGAAACAGGCTCGACGCATAGCTTTGCAGTAGTTGGAGCGCCGGCAAATGCCCCGGCAACGAGCCCACGAGTCGGTCGTCCAGGCCCGACAGCAGTGGTGCCAGCGCCTGCCGCGACAACTGCAGTGTCAGCAGGTCGTTGCGCAGCCGGGGCATAACGAAGCTGACCGGCCGGTCTAGTGAGGTCAGGATCACGTCACCCGGTGCGACCTGGACCTCGGGTGCACCGGCTTCGCGTACCAGTACGCCGTGACGCGCGAAGGACAGGAACACATCCGAATTGCCATCCGATCGCATCGCGGCGGTGCGCTGTCCGGTCATTGCACTGACGGCGCCGGTTGCTACGGACACCCCCGGCAGCACGAAGGCCCGAGCCTCTATATGCACCGGGGCTTGTTCGACCGGCTCAATCTCCAGGCGCTGGACGATGCGGCCATAGAACTCACGGACGATGTCGTCACGATCGTCGTCAGGCAATCCGGCGGTGGTGATTTGGACCTGTTGTGATTCCATACAAAGTTACGGGAGCCGAACGCGTTTCGGGAGGCTCGGCCTGACGATCTTCTCATGACCTCGCGCCTGGGAGCCGGTACGGCCGAGTTCTTACCAAGCTCTAACCGTGCCTTGACGACTTCGCCGAGCGATCCGCGCAGACTGCCGATCTGCAGCACGAGATCCAGACGTGTCTCGCGCCATCGAAAACCCCCACAGATTCACCGCACCATGAACTTCCTCCCTCTCCACGTGGGCCTGGCGCTCGCGCTGGCCTGTGGCCTCGCCAATGGCCAGACCGTCATTGATCAGAACCGCGCGCTCGCGGGCAGCATCACGCCCGGCGATGCGCCGGGCTTCCCCATCCGGCTCAGCCTTCCGGGCAGCTACAAGCTGACCGGCAACTTGGTGGTTGGCACGCTCAACACCAACGCCATCGAACTGGCGGCCGATGGCATCACGCTCGACCTGAATGGCTACACGATCAGCGGGCCCATCAGTTGCACCGGCGGCAGCGTCAGCGCCGTCAACTGCTCTGCCAGCAGCGGCCTCGGCCGCGGCATCACGAACATCGCCCCCGGCGTCGGCGAGAGTGAAGGTGCCGTCGTGAGAAACGGCACCGTGCGCGGTTTCTTCGACAGCGGCATCGGACTGGGCGCGTATTCGCGCATCGAGAACGTCACCGCAGCGCGCAACGCCCGCTCCGGGCTCAGGGCCGGCCTCGGCTCGGTCATCGTGAACAGCGTTACCTCGTACAACGGTGGCGTCGGCATCTACGCCATCGGCAGCGTTGTGACCGGCAGTACATCCAATGGCAACGGGGATGACGGCTTCACGCTTTCTGCCGGTAGCGTGGTCAGCGGCAGCGTCAGCCGCGGCAACGCCGGTGCTGGCGTCAGAAGCGACAGCCACAGCGGCGTCGGTACGTCGGTCCTCAGCGGCAACACCCAAGGCCCCTTCATGGGCGCAGGCAGCCTGGGCACCAACCGCTGCAACGGCGTCGCCTGCTGATGCGCCCGACGTCTTTCCACACTGTCCGGCGGGCTCTGACCCAACTTGCAGTCGTAGGGTGTGCGCTGGCGCCACCGGTATCGGCTGCGCCCGTGGTGTACGGCTTTTCCGGCGTCGTGGACTATGACGAGGCCGGGCGCGGCTACCAGAACTTCTCCGGCAGCTTCACCTTCGACAGCGATACGCAGGACCCTATAGCTGACGGCAGTTCCGGCGCCTATGCTCACATCGGCCCCCCTTGGGGCATGAGTCTGGTGTTCGATAGCGGCGACACACTGGTCATCAGCGACAGCTTTACGGTGCTGGTCAGCCACGCGCTGGCCGGTACCGACCAGTGGGGTCTGTTGGCCCTGGACGCCGAGCAGGGCATAAGCCTGACGCTCTACGACTTCACCGCCAGCGTGCTGGGCGGCGATGCGCTGCCTCTGCGCGACGGTGGCTACACCATGGCCGATTTCGGTTGGTCGGACATGCGCTGGGACAGCGGCGCGGGCGCGCTGATGGGCCGGCTGGAGTCGTTGTCGTGCGTCGCCGGGTGCAGCGCCCTACCACCAGCTGCCGTGCCCGAGCCCGGTGGGCTGGCGCTCGTTGCCACAGGTCTGGGCGCCCTCCTGTGGCGAATGCGGCGCCGGCCCACCGATACCGGTCGCGCACACCCGCCGGGCCTGCAGACGGCATGACTCCCCAACAAATCGCACAGGTGCGTGGCAGCTTCGCTGCGGTCGAGCCGATCTGCCCACAGATCGGCGCGCTGTTCTACGACAAGCTGTTCGAGCGCGACCCGACGGTTGCTGCGCTGTTCCGCTCGGACATGTCCACGCAGGCGCGGCGGCTGATGGAGATGATTGCCCAGGCCGTGCAACTGCTGGACAGCCCGGAGCAATTGGACACGGTGCTGGGCGAACTGGGGCAGCGCCATCTGGGCTATGGCGTCAGAGCAGCCCACTACCCTGTCGTCGGCGGCGCGTTGTTGGACACACTGGCGGCCAGCTTCGGTGGTGCTTTCACGCCGGAGCTTCGCTCGGCCTGGGTGGCGCTGTACGAACACGTCAGCTGCGCCATGCTCGCCGGCGCGACGCGATCCAACATTGGCTCGCCGTAGTGCGCGTGACGGCACGCCACCCCGAATCCCCGTACTCCGACAACCGCCACTTCCATCCCCATGCGCATTACCGTCTGCGAGATTCCCGATGAGGCTTCTCCTGGCGGTGCGGTCTGGCGCGATTTGTGCGAGCACCTGCGCGCCGCTCGGCCCGATTTACTGCTGCTTCCCGAGTTCGCGTTCCTGCCTGCTGTCTGGGAGCAGCCTGTCGCGAATGCTGCGCTGTGGCAAACCGCGCTGCAGCGCTTTCAGGCGCTGATCGCCGCATTGCCGCAACTGGCTTGCAGTTGGGTCGTCGGCGCCGGTCCAGCCACTGTGTCCGGCCAACGATTCAATCAGGGCTTTGCTTGGTCGGCCGCCACTGGCTTGCGGCGACTGAGAAGCAAAGCCTACCTGCCAAATGAAGAAGGTAGCTGGGAGGCCAACTGGTTCCAACCTGGACCGAGGCGGTTCCCACCGTTTTGCGCAGGCGACCTGCGCTTCGGGCTCAACGTATGCACCGAACTGTGGGCACTCGACAGCGTTTGTCGCTATCCGTCGCACATGGTGCATGCGGTGCTCACTCCTCGGGCTACCGGCGCCGCCAGCACCGAACGCTGGGTCGGTCTTGCCCAGGCTGTGGCGACACGAACAGGAGCGTACAGCGCGTCGTCAAACCGCTGGCACCCGGATGGGCGCTGCGGCGGCGTTGGTTGGCTCATCGATCCCGATGGCCGCGAACTCGTGCGCACGTCGGCTCACGAGCCCTTCGTCACCGTGAAAATCGACCTGTCCGCCTGTACGGCGGCAAGGGCACGGTACCCGCGCTACGTCTTTGCCTCCCCGATCCGGGGGCAGGAAGCGTGAGTCTGCCTCTCTGTCGCGGCGCTATGGGGTTGGTGGCAGGTGGCGACAGCGTCATGCACTCTGTATGTACGGTGCCGATGTCACCGTCGTTTCTCGACCAGGCTTTGCGGGCCCGTTGCCCTCGATCCGTCCCAGCACGTAGTGGCGGACGCTGTCGAACAAGCGCAGCCGCAGCACGTCATCAGTGGGCTCGACGACCACCAGCGACCATTCGCACAGCGCTTCGATCAAGTCCAGGTGAGCTGGCTCTCCCGCCAACGCGCGCTCGGCCGCCTCCAGTGTGAAGGCACTTGGAAGGCGCGCGAGCACATGCAACGCGCTTTGCTCACGCGCTTCGAGCAAACCGTAGGTCCAGTCCAGCGCCGCAGACAAGGAGCGCTGGCGGGCAGCGACATCCCGGGCGCCCCTGGTCAGCAGCGAGAAGCGCTGATCCAGCCGCCGTCGTATCTCGGCCATGCCCAACAGCGGCACGCGCGCTGCCGCCAACTCTATGGCCAGCGGCACGCCGTCCAACGCGCGGCAGATGGCTGCAATGTCGCCATGTTCGGCAGCCGCCGGTTGGTAGCCTGGACAACATTGCCGCACTCGCTCGCAGAACAGGCGCGCCGCGGCGTAGCTTTGCGGCAGTGGCGCCGGATCGGCCACCTGCTGCGGTAGCGCCAGCGGTGCCAGCGGTAACACGCATTCGCCGCTGACGCGTAGCGGCGATTGGCTGGTGACCAGTAGCCGCAGCCCCGGACAGTGTCGCAACAGGTCCGGCACCAGGGCCGCCAACTCGTTGAGCCGGTGCTCAGCGTTGTCCAGCACCAGCAGTTGGTGTCGAGATTCCAGCGCTCGACACAGGTGTTGCTGCGATGTACCGGCATCAGGCCCCAGGCGAATAGCACGGGCAATGCACGTCGCCATGTTTTCGCCAGCTCGGCCGGCATCCAGCCTCACCAACCACGCGCCGTCGCGCTCGCGCCGGCCGGCGGCCACCGCCAGTGCGAGCTGAGTCTTGCCTACGCCTCCCAGCCCGCGCAGCGTGACGAGCCGATTCGCGTCCAGCAGCGCGTGCAAGCACGCTGCGTCGGCCTCGCGCCCTACCAACGCCGGCGTGCGCGGAAGGTTGCCGGCGACCGGCGACGCCGTGAACTCGGTAACTTCGGCCAAGAAGCGATAGCCACAGCGCGGTACGGTTTCAATGAAGTGAGGTGCCTTGGCGTCGTCGCCCAGGGCCGCGCGCGCGACGTTGACCGCCACCTTCAGCACGGCCTCGCCCACGTGCCGATGGCCCCAAACCTCGTCCAGCAGCGTGCCTTTGTCGACCACGGTTCCAGCCCGAGAAACCAGCAGAGCGAGAACGGAGAACGGTCGCCCGCTCAGCGCGACCCGCTCGCCATCGCGGCTCAAGCTGACCTGCGCAACATCCAGAACAAACGGGCCAAACGCCACCGCCGACGGCACGCAGCGGCTCCCGCTAGCAGCGCCGAGGCTTGCTTCGCATGCGTCGCCCCCACTTCGGAGCTTTGACGACAAACCACCACAACATCGCAGATCTCCCACTGTTCATGACAAGACGAATCGCCGGCAGCCACTGGCGCCTGCTGCTCCTCCTGCGATCTTGCCCACCAACGTCAGGCCTGTCTCGGCTGGCAGAGAAGTGAGATGGTCAATTTGGGAAACGTGTGGCTTAGATCTGAACGTGAGGACGAAGTGACAGACGAGCCGGGCAAATTCGAGTGCCAATTGGTGGCAGGACACAAGAGCGATGAATGCAGCGAAATAGCGAAGCAGCAAAGTCGCAGTTGGTGGATGCCACTCCTACAATGAAACCACTTTGACCTCCCGATCGGACCACCGCTGACGGACCGTTGGGCCTGACTCACGCACTGGAGGATGACTACCCATGGACCATCTGAGCCACAACCGCCGCGCATGGGACCGCGCTTCCACAAGCGGCTGTGTCTGGTCGGAGCCTGTTGATGCGGCCACGATCGCCCGCGCTCGTGCAGGCGACTGGCAAGTAGTGCTAACACCAAAGCTGCAGGTGCCGCGCAATTGGTTCGGCGATCTCCGCAACCGTGACGTGCTGTGTCTCGCTTCAGGCGGTGGGCAGCAGGCTCCCATCTTGGCGGCCGCAGGCGCGCGAGTAGTGAGCTTCGACCTATCGGACGAGCAACTCGCCAAGGATCACCAAGTCGCCGAGCGTGAAGGCCTTGCTTTGCAGTGCCTCCAGGGCGACATGGCGGACTTGAGCACATTGCGCGATGCGTCGTTCGACCTCGTATTTCATCCGGCCTCGAACGTTTTCGTGCCCGATATTGAACCGGTCTGGCGCGAGTGTCATCGCGTTCTGCGCCCGGGCGGTGAGCTGCTCGCTGGCTTCATGAACCCCATGGTCTTCCTGTTCGACCACGACGCCGCCGATGCAAGCGGCGAGTTGGTGGTGAAGTACTCGTTGCCGTATGCCGATGTCTCACAGCTCACGGCAGCGCAGTTGCAGAACAAGGTGCAGCGCGGCGACATGCTGGAGTATGGCCACTCGTTGGACGCGCAGATCGGAGGACAGCTCTCGGCCGGTTTCGTCATCGCCGGCTTCTACGAAGATCGCTGGTTCGACGACAGCTGGCGCCTGGCGAACCATGCGCCGGTGGCGATGGCAACACGGGCTAGACGCTGACAGTCGCTGTCGCTTGCTACTCATTCACGCGAGGGACCTCTCTGTCTTTCAACTTTCCAGGACACAACGCCTCCGCTCGCGCGGCGTCAGGCCGAACCAACTCGCGAAGTGCCGCGCGTCCTTGAAGTGCGTCACGTCGCCCGAGGTGACCGCCACCATCGCCGTGACCGTCAACAGCCCGATGCCGGGCACGCTCAGCAGCTGCGTGCAGGCCGGGCTGTGACGCGCGGCGTTGGCAAGCTCGCGCTCGACCTGCGCGATGCGCGCCTCCAGCAGACGCACCTCTTCGAGCAGCAGCTTGGCGCTGTCGCGGATCAGGCCGGGCATGGCCGTGTTCGGATCGGCCAGCACGCGGCCCAGCACCTCCAGCCCCATGCGGGCGCCCTGCGGGATCGCCAGCCCGAACTCGCGGCAGAAGCCACGCAGTGCATTGATGCGCGAGGTGCGCGTGCCAATCCACCGCGAGCGGATGCGGTGCAGCCCTGCAGCGCCTGCTGCTCCACCGACTTCACGCGCACCGGGCGCAGGTCGGAGGCGCCAACCGCCAGCGGCATCAGTGGCGTCGGTCTTGTTGCGCCGCACGTAGGCGCGCACGTACTGGGCGGGCAGCAGGCGTACCTCGATACCCAGCGAGTTCAGCCAGCGCGCCCATTGGTGGGCCGAGCCGCAGGCCTCCATGACGACCAGGCCAACCTCGCGGTGGAGGAACCAGCGCTCGAACTGCGAGCGCGTCAGGCGCTGCGTCTCGACAACGCGCCAGTGCTCATCGGCGACGGCGATCTGAAAAACACTCTTGGCCAGGTCCACGGCCACGGTCGTAGCATGCATGTCGGACTCCTCGTGTTTGTGAAACTGATCACCACGCCCATGGAAACCAGTGCCGCGATCTTGCGCGGCAAGCAAACGGGGGAGTCCATCCCATCAATCGAGAGGACGCTTGCCCGGCAAGCCGGTCAGCGCCTCTCATGTCAAACGTTGAACGACAGCTTTCGAGCGTCAAGTTCTGTAAAACGGAAGACCGCACCCGCTGCCGAGCCGCCGGTCGCAACATCACATCGGTCGGCTGCGATTCGCGTGCGTAGCGATCTGGCCTCCTCAGGGATGTCCGACGGACATTATTTGTAGACGTGCAACGGCGGCCGTTCGAATCAGAATCTCCGACGGACTTTCGAGGTGAACACGGATGTCGAAAAATCAACAACTTAAGAGTGGCGAGCCCGACGGACTTTATTTGTTGGAGTCATGACTCTGACTCCGACAAATAGAGTCCGTCGGAGATTTCTCGCAATGAGGGAGTCACAAGCCTCGGCCGGTGGATCGACGGTGCGGGCAAGCTTCGGTTTGCCGACTCGGAATCTACAGGGCTGTGGCTCACCGTGCCTCCTTGATCAGAGGGCGTCTCGGTCCCCTGATCCGAGATGAGCTCAAGCCGCAGGGCACGGAACGACCACGTCACCTGCAGCTCGGGTCATCTGCTAGGACGCCGACGCCGTCCCCGAAAGCAATGCTTCGATAGCGTCGCGTGGATAGGGGGCGCGCCTGTCTTCACTGTGCAGCTTGACGTAGAAGTCATTGATGCGCGTAGCGACCGGCGCATGGCGGTGAACGATCTCAGCCACGCTGGTAGGCATGCCGGGGACAAGTTCATGCATGGCTTGACCCTGTGCGGCGGCCCGAACCAATTCGAAACGACCGGGAACGTCATCTACCGCTGGCGCGAATGCTTTGACCAACCCATTGACCCATTTGGCCAGTGCGTAGCCGCGATCCAGGCTCGCGTTGTGGTGCAGGTAGCTCCGTTCGTCCAGAGAAAGCGCGAAGCGCGCGGATGTGGCTAGGCCGAGGTCGGCAAAGTACAGCCGCTGCCCGTCAGTCAAGATGTTCCCGAAGTGGGCATCACCGTGGAGCAAGCCCAACGAATTCATCATGGGAATGTCGATGGTCAGGCCGCGTTCGACCATCTCCAGGGCCGACGCCATCGGCCCCGGCGGCGCGTCAAGCTGGCGCTCCAGCCACGCGTTGAGTGTCCACGGCACGTGCTCCAAGAAGATCATGAGGCTGAACTTGGCATCGGCGAGCGCAACGAGGCGAGCTCGCATGGCGTCGGCGCCACCCCAATAGCTGGTCATGTGCTCAACGTCGGTACATTCGACAGGGCGCGGTGCGGCACCTGGTGAAGATGGGCCATCCAGCACCCGCCAGTGGTACATCAGGGGAAAGCTCTCCAGCTGCTCGGCTAACACCCAGCTCGTCGTCATGACGTTGGCAGCCAACTCGCGCCAGGCACCGAAACCCGCTGACCCAACGTTGCGCTGGCAATACGTCGGAAGCCCGAAGAGATTTGCCGTCGACATCTGGTGTGCAGGATGCAGCTCCAAATCGGTCAACCGCAGGCGTTTGGCGAACACCTGGTGTCCGGCGAGCGTAAAGGTCAGCGTGGTGCCGCCGATGCCCGACGCCAGTTGCTCGGCTTCATCCACCAGTTGAGTCAGCTGCTGGTTGCTGTGCAGGGCCAGCGCAGTCGAGAGTTGCGCGAATCGTGCAATGCGCTCATGGTGTGTCATTCAAGCGGTGCTGGGAGCTGGGGTGGAAGCGATCGCGCGCAGCCTAGCAGCATGAACTCTGACGCGCGCCAACGCCTTGACCCTGACGCGGCGTCAGGGTGCAACATTGAAGAATGGACTACACGATCGGCCAGTTGGCCAGGCTCAGCGGCGTCACTGTTCGCACGCTGCATCACTACGAGAAGCAAGGCCTCCTGGTACCTGCAGCTCGGTCAGCTTCCGGGTACCGACGCTACTCGAAGAGCGATGTACTCGTTCTGCACCGAATTCTGGCTTGCAGGCAGATGGGGGTCAGTCTCAAGGACATCGCCGTTTACCTTGAGCCCACTGGCCCGTCGCTGGGAGAGCTCCTGGCCAAGCAGGCTGCGAGAACCCGCGCGGACATCGTGCAGCTTCAAAGCCTGCTGTCAAAGATCGAGCGCTTGCTTTCGATCTCTTCGACCAACGACGAATCGAGCCTTCCTTCCGAACTACTTGACCTCATGACCGTCATGCAGTCCCTACAGCAACACTACACGTCCGATGAACTCAAGGAGCTCGTCGCCATTCGCGACTCGCTCACGCCGGAGGATCAGCAGGAGATGCGACGTACAGTCCGCAGCCTGCTGGAAGGCTTCGGCGCAGCTCAGGCAAAGAAGGCGGACCCACAAGATGCGCAAGTGCGGGCGCTGGCGAGGCAGTGGCTGGCACTCGGCGCGCTAGCGCCAGCCTCCCGCGAGGTCACTCAGAAAACACGCGCGCTCCTCGATACCAGCGATCAGGTGCAGCGCGCGACTGGCATCAGCCCCGGCCTGAAGGGCTACATTGACCAGGCCCTCGCCGCCGCGCGGGCGGCAAGGTAGGCGGCTGCGTGATAGCTGTACCTGCCGGCCTGTCGTACGGCCCATCATGCGGCCCATCACACGGCCTGTCGCATTCCCGTGGCGGGAGGTCGTGCGTCGACAAGCCGCACCTCGCCAGGTCGGTCATCGTGCAATGAGCACGTTCACGCCTGGGTGTAGGCCGTCTTGATGGTGGTGTAGAACTCGGCGGCGTTGCGGCCCTGCTCGCGGGGGCCGTAGCTGCTGCCCTTGCGGCCGCCGAAGGGCACGTGATAGTCCACGCCGGCCGTGGGCAGGTTCACCATCACCATGCCGGCCTGGGAGTGGCGCTTGAAGTGGGTGGCGTGCTTCAGCGAGGTCGTCGCGATGCCGGCGGCCAGGCCGAAGGGGGTGTCGTTGGAGAGTTGCAGGGCGTGCTCGTAGTCGCGCGCGCGGATGACGCTGACGACCGGCCCGAAGACCTCCTCGCGGTTGATGCGCATCTCGGGGGTCGTGTCGGTGATGAGGGCCGGCGTCAGGTAGAAGCCCGGCGCGCCGTCGGCGTTCTTCTCGATGCGCTCGCCGCCCTGGGCCAGCCGGCCGCCGTCGGCCTTGGCGATGCCGATGTAGTCCACGTCCTGGCCGAGCTGGCTGGCGTCGACGACGGGGCCGATGTCGGTGCCGGCCTTGCGGGCGTCATCGACCTTGAGGGCCTTCATCCTCTCGAGCATGGCGGCGATGAAGCGGTCGTGGATGCCGTCGGTGACGATGAGGCGGCTGGACGCCGTGCAGCGCTGGCCGGTGGAGAAGAAGCCGCTGTTGACGGCGGCATTCACCGCCAGGCCCAGGTCGGCGTCGTCGAGCACCACCATCGGGTTCTTGCCGCCCATCTCGAGCTGGAACTTGGCCATGCCGCCTTGAGGACGCCCGATGCAGGCGGCGGCCACCTTCTGGCCGGTGGCGACCGAGCCGGTGAAGCTGATGGCGGCCACGCGCGGGTCGTTCAGCAGCTTCTCGCCGACCACCGAGCCGCGGCCCATGACGAGGTTGAACACGCCGGCGGGCAGGCCCGAGCGGGAGAGGATCTCGGCCAGGGCCCAGGCGGAGCCGGGCACCAGGTCGGCGGGCTTGAAGACCACGCAGTTGCCCCAGGCCAGGGCGGGCGCGATCTTCCAGGCGGGGATCGCGATGGGGAAGTTCCAGGGCGTGATCAGGCCCACGACGCCGAGGGCCTCGCGGGTCACTTCCACGCCGACGCCGGGGCGCACCGAAGGCAGGCTCTCGCCGCCGGGTCGCAGCGCCTCGCCGGCGAAGAACTTGAAGATGTTGCCGGCGCGCTGGACCTCGCCGATGGCCTCGGGCAGGGTCTTGCCCTCCTCGCGGGCGAGGAGGTCGCCGAGTTCGGCGCGGCGGGCCAGGATCTCGGTGCCGACGGCGTCGAGGATGTCAAAGCGCTGCTGGGGCGTGGACAGGCTCCAGGCGGGGAAGGCGGCCGTGGCGGCCGCGATGGCCAGCTCGGCCTGGGCGGCATCGGCCTGCGCGTATTCGCCGATGACGTCGCGGGTGTCGGACGGGTTGATGTTGCGGGAGGCGGCGGCGCCGTCCAGCCAGTCGCCGGAGATGTAGTTCTTGAACACGTGTTGACTTTCGAGGACTGCGGGAGCCGTTGGCTCCCTTATGCAGAGGGGCGGTCCGTGCCGGGCACGATGTACCCGCCAGCATAGGTGCCGCCCGGGGTGCTGCTGCGCCCGGGACGGCGCGGCCTGGAAGGGTGACGCCGCTATTGTCGGCGACAATTTGGTTGCGCTATCATTTTGCGATTCGCCACGGACGGATCGCGACGCGATGAGTGCATGCATGGAGAGGGGCGGCCCGCGTCGCGGTGGCTGGTTGATGGCGGCAGTCCTGTTGCTGGCGGGCTGCGCCTCGGTGCCGCCAGGCTCGCAGGCCGATTGGGCGGCAGCCTGGAGCGGCGCCATGCTGGCGCAGCCGACGCCGGCCCCGAATGCCGGGGCCCAGCCGCTGCCGGCGGCGTGGCGGCAGCCCATGCGGGATGTGAGCCTGCGTCAGGTCGTGCGCGTCGCCGTCGCGGGCCAGGCTTTGCGAGTGCGCGTCAGCAACCTGTTCGGTGACGAACCGCTGGTCGTCGGTGCTGCCAGCGTCGCGCGTGTCGCGACGCTTGATCCGCAGCCGGAGCTGGCGACTGCCACGCTGGTGCCGTTGCGCTTTGCCGGCCGGCGCGAGGTGACGGTGCCGGCCCATGCCGAGGCCTGGAGCGATCCTGTCGCGCTGGCGCTGCCGGCGCTTGCCGACATGGCCGTGCAGATGCATTTGCAGGCCGGGCCGGCCCAGGCCAGCGTGCATCCGGGCTCGCGCATCCGCAGCTGGGCCATGGCGGGCAACCACGCCGACGCGGCGGACTGGTCGAAGGCCGTGGGCCAGGAGGGCTGGTGGCATCTGGAGGCCGTCGACGTGCGTGCGGCTGCGCCCTTGCCGGTGCTGGTCGCGACGGGCGACTCCATCACCGACGGCTATGGCGTGCCTTCGGGCAGCTACCAGCGCTGGACCGACGTGCTGTCGCGCCGCCTGTTGGCACAGGGGAGGGGAGCCGCGGTCGTCAACACCGGCATCGGTGGCGGCCGGTTACTGCGTGACGGCCTGGGCCCCAGCCTCGTGTCACGCTTCGAGCGTGACGTGCTGGCGCGTACGGGTGTAACGCACGCGGTCGTGCTGATCGGCGTCAACGACCTCGGTGTCAGCCACCGCGGCCGCGCGACGACCGCTGAGTCGCGCGCGCAGCTGCTCGTCGAGCTGAAGGCCGGCTTCGCCGACCTCGCGGCGCGCGCCCGCGCACGCGGCGTCTGCCTGATCGGCTCCACCGTCATGCCCTACTCGGGCAGCGGCTACTACGCCCCTCAGGCCGAGAACGAGGCCGATCGCCAGGCACTCAATGCATGGCTGCGCGAGCCCGGCCGCTTCGATGCGCTGGTGGACTTCGACACACTGATGCGCGACCCGGCCCGGCCGGCCTACCTGCGCGCCGACGTCGACAACGACGGACTGCATCCGTCGCTGGCGGGCTATCGCGTGATGGCCGAGGCCTTCCCGGTCGAGGTGCTCGACTGGCGCTGCGGGAAGCCGCTCAGCGCCCCTTGAGCTGGCGCCAGGCCGTGAAATCGGCGGCCACGTCGGGGTCGGTCGGCGGATAGAGGCCCAGCACGCTGCGGCCGCCCATCACCCGCTCCTGCACGTAGTCCTCGAAGACGGTCATCTCGACGGCCTCGTTCGCGATCTCGTCGGCCAGGTGCGCCGGGATGACGATGACGCCCTCGGCATCGCCAACGACGATGTCGCCCGGGAAGACCGGCGCGTCGCCGCAGCCGATGGGCTCGTTGATGGCGATGGCCTGGTGCAGCGTCAGGTTCGTGGGGGCGCTGGGGCGGCAGTGGTAGGCAGGGAAGGAGTACTTGGCGATGTCGGGGCTGTCGCGGAAGCCGCCGTCGGTGACGACGCCGGCCACGCCGCGCACCATCAGCCGCGCGACCAGGATGCCGCCGGCCGACGCGGCGCGCGCATCCTTGCGGCTGTCGATGACGAGCACCGCGCCCTTGGGGCACTCCTCCACGGCCTTGCGTTGCGGATGGGCTCGGTCCTTGAACACGCCGATGTCGTTCAGGTCCTCGCGCGCCGGGATGTAGCGCAGCGTGTAGGCCGGACCCACCATGTTGGGCAGTCCGGGGTTGAGCGGGCGCACGTCCTGGATGAACTGGTTCTTCAGGCCGCGCTTGAACAGGGCGGTGCACAGCGTCGCGGTGCTGACGCCCATCAGCTTGTTGCGGGTGTCGGGATTCATGTCCGTCGGGGCTCAGTAGATGACCGGTTCGGGCACCGGGGCGCCGAACTGGGTTTCGAGGAAGTCGAAGTCGCAGCCCTCGTGGGCCTGCAGGATGTGGCGGCCGAACATCCAGCCGTAGCCGCGCTCGTAGCGGGGCGGCGGGGGTGTCCATGCGGCCTTGCGTAAGGCCATTTCCTCATCGCTGACTTCGAGGTGGATGCTGCGCGCCGGTACGTCGACGGTGATGCGGTCGCCCGTCTTCACCAGGGCCAGCGGGCCGCCGACGAAGGCTTCGGGGCTGCAGTGCAGCAGGCAGCCGCCGTAGCTGGTGCCGCTCATGCGCGCGTCCGACAGGCGCAGCATGTCGGTCACGCCTTGCTTGAGAAGCTTGGTCGGGATGGGCAGCATGCCCCACTCCGGCATGCCGGCGCCTTTGGGGCCGGCGTTGCGCAGCACAAGGATGTCGTCGCCGGTCACGTCCAGGTCCGGGTCGTCCACGGCGGCCTTGAGGCTGGGGTAGTCGTCGAACACCAGCGCACGGCCGGTGTGGCGCAGCAGGTGCGGCGCTACCGCGCTTGGCTTGATGACGACGCCGTCGGGTGCCAGGTTGCCCCGCAGCACCGCCAGCGCGCCTTCGGCGTAGATGGGGTTGTGCAGCGGGCGGATGACGTCGTCATCGAAGACCTCGGCGCCTTCGATGTTCTGCGCGACGGCCTTGCCGTTGACGGTCCGCGCTCTCAGGTCCAGCTTGTCCCGCATGACGTTCATCAGGGCCGGCAGGCCGCCGGCGTAGAAGAAGTCTTCCATCAGGTAGCGGTCGCCGCTGGGCCGGATGTTGGCGATAACGCCTACATGCCGGCTGGCCGTGTCGAAGTCGTCCAGCGTGACGGCGAGTCCCGCGCGGCGGCTGATGGCCACGAGATGGATGATGGCGTTGGTGCTGCAGCCCATGGCCATCGCGACGGCGATGCCGTTGGCAAAGCTGCCCCTGGACAGCATTCGGGCCGGTGTCAGGTCCTCCCACACCATCTGCACGATGCGCCGGCCGCATTCGGCCGACATGCGGATGTGATTGGCATCCGGCGCCGGAATGCTGCTGGCGCCGGGCAGCGTGAAGCCGATCGCCTCGGCAATGCCCATCATCGTGGCGGCCGTGCCCATGGTCATGCAGGTGCCGTGGCTGCGGGCGATGCCGGCCTCCATCTCGGCCCAGGCCTGGTCGCTCAGCCGCCCCGCGCGGCGCTCGTCCCAGTACTTGAAGGCGTCGCTGCCCGAGCCCAGCACCTGGCCGCGCCAGTTGCCACGCAGCATGGGACCAGCAGGCAGGTAGATGCAGGGCAGTCCCATGCTGATGGCGCCCATCAGCAGGCCCGGCGTGGTCTTGTCGCAGCCGCCCATCAGCACGGCGCCGTCCACGGGGTGGCTGCGCAGCAGCTCCTCGGTCTCCATCGCGAGGAAGTTGCGGTAGAGCATGGAGGTGGGCTTGACCATGCTCTCGCTCAGGGAGATGGCCGGCAGCTCCAGCGGCCAGCCACCGGCTTGCAGGATGCCGCGCTTGACGTCTTCCACCCGCTGCTTGAAGTGGGTGTGGCACTGGTTGGCATCACTCCAGGTGTTGACGATGGCGATGACGGGCTTGCCGATGAAGTCCTCGGCCGCATAGCCCATCTGCAGCACCCGGCTGCGGTGCCCGAAGGAACGGAAGTCGTCCTTGGCGAACCAGCGCGCGCTGCGCAGGTCTTCGGGTTTCTTCGCGCGCGTCATGCCGGGTCTCGCGGCTGGGCCGGCCAGCCCGGTGCATCGTGCTGCCTGGCCGGGATGCGGGCATGGGCCGCCGCGGCGGCTGCGGCACAGGCTGTTCTGACCTGGGCCGCCGTGCTGTCGGTGAGCATCATGGGTGCAAATCCGATAGGGCGGTGGTTGATGTGAGCGCTATCATAAAGCTGCGACAGCCACCGGCGCTCAGCGTTTTCACCAGAACGATGCGGGCCGCACTTTCGCGGTTCATGCGTTCTCCATGCACCGCTCGTGGGCGCTCATGGGCGGTCACGGGTGGTCATTGCGGCGAGGCGAGGCCGCGTGCGCAGGCTGCTGGCCTGAAGCGGGCGAGTCGCGGCCGCGGATCGAGCCCTAGCGCGCGTCGAACTCCAGCCGCAGCCAGCGCGACAGCGGCTGGCCCGGGCGCACCACGCAGCCCTGCTCGCGCCAGGCGGGGTGGTTGGGGGCATCGGGGAAGAACTGCGGTTCCAGCGCGATGCCGGCATGGCGCTGCAAGGGCAGGCCGTCGCGGCCGCGCGAGTTCTGCACGAAGTTGCCGCTGCAGACCTGCAGGCCGGGGTAGTCGGTGAACAGGCGAAGGGCCAGCCGCCCGTCCGTCGACGCGAGCTCGGCCGCTGCGACCTCGCCGCGCGCGGCCGCGGCGTCGAGCGCGAAGCAGTGGTCGTAGCCACTGCCGCGCTGTTGCTGTTCGCCCTGGCCCAGGCCGTCGCCGATGCGGCGCGCCCGGCGCAGGTCGAAGGGCGTGCCGTCCACGGCCGCGAGCTCGCCGGTGGGGATCATGTCGGCCCGCACGGGGAGCATCTGGCTGGCCGCAACGCGCAGGCGATGCCCCAGCACCGGCGTCGTGCCGCCCTCGAGGTTGAAATAGGGGTGGCTGGTCAGGCTGACCGGGCACGGCGCCGTCGTGCGCGCGTCAAAGCGCAGCGTGACCGCTGCACGGGCCAGATCGACGCGGTACTCGACCTCGGCGTCTACCGCGCCGGGGTAGCCCTGGTCGCCGTCCGGCGAATGCAGAGCCAGGCGCAGGTGCAGCGGCCCATGGTCGATGACGGTCCAGGTCCGGCGGTCGAAGCCTTCGGAGCCGCCGTGCAGCTGGTTGGAGCCCTCGTTCGCAGCCAGCCGGTGCTCGTTGCCGTCGATGGTGAAGGCGGCGCCACCGATGCGGTTGGCATAGCGCCCGACCACGGCACCGAAGAAGCCGGGCTCGCGCATGTGGTCGGCCAGCGTGGCATGGCCCAGGATGGCCTCACGGTGACTGCCGTCCGGCATGGGGACGAGGCATGACAGCCAGCGCGCCCCATAGTTGCTGACCTCAAGCTGCAGGCCGCCGGCCGCACCGAGTCGGTAGACCTGCGCCTTCATCGCGGCAGGTAGTCGAAGCTCGTGAAGTCCGCCGTGCACGCGCCGCCGCTGGTGTCGAAGGCCAGCATGCCGATGAACGCTCCGGTGAAAGACCCGTGCTCACCGCGGCCGCCTTCGTCGGAGATGACGCTGGCGTCGAGCACCGGGCCGACGGGCTGCCAGCCCACGCCCCAGTCGGCCAGGAACTGAAGCGCCGTGCCATCGATGTCGGCAGCCAGGCGCACCGGGCCGGACTGCGGCAGCTTCACGGGCTCGGCCAGCGGGAACTCCAGCCGGTTGTCGGGCCAGTCGCCGGGGCAGGACAGGAGGCTGAGCACGCGGCCCAGGCCGTCCTGCCAGGTCACGACCAGGGCATGGAACTTGTGCCGGTTGTAGTAGTGCGCGAGGCCGGCCGCCTGCTGGTAGGTGTCGGGCGCGAAGGCGGCGAGCGTGGTTTCGGCGCGCAAGCTCGCGTCCTCCTGGCGGCGTGCCACCAGGCTCTGTTCGAACCAGCTGCCCACCGACTCGCGCCCTGTCAGGCGCAGGGCCGATCCGGTCAACGTGAACAGCCGTTCAGGCTCGGGCGTGCGCAGCCACTGGAACTCGGGCGGCAGGGCGGGGCAGTCCACAAAGCTGCGGCACAGGGCTTCGCGCGGCCGGGCTTGGCCGCCGCCAACTGGCGCATCCACATCCACGGCAGGCACCATGCCGCCATGCTCGAGATAGAGCCAGTCGTCATCGCCCCAGACGCACTTCTGGATCGCCGTCTCGCGGCCGCGCGGCGAGCGCCGCGTGCCGGGCAGCGGGCGGCTGCAGAGGTGGGCGAGGTAGGTGCTGCCGTCGCGCAGCTCGACGACCTGGCCATGGCCGGCACGCTGCAGCGGCGCCTCGGGCGCATCCTTGCTGCTGACGACGTGCTGCTGGGGATGCGTCTCGTAGGGGCCTTGCAGCGTGCGCGAGCGCGCCAGCGTCACGGCATGGCTGTAGCCCGTGCCGCCCTCGGCCGTGACCAGGTAGTACCAGCCCTGGCGCGCGAAGAGGTGCGGGCCTTCGACGAGGCCCAGCGTGGTGCCGCGGTAGATGTTGGTGACGGGGCCGACGAGCCTGCCGCGCTGGGCATCCCACTCCTGCAGCAGGATGCCGTCGAAGGCCGGCGCCTTGGGCTGGCCGCCGATGGAGCCGGTGCGATGGTTCCAGACCATGTTGAGGAACCACTTGCGGCCGTCCGCGTCGTGGAAGAGAGAGGGGTCGAAGCCCGACGAGTTGACGTAGACCGGATCGCTCCAGGGGCCGTCGATGCTCGGGGCCGTGACGATGTAGTTGTGCGCATCCTTGAAGTTGCCCTCGAAGCGCTTGACGTCGGTGTAGACCAGCCAGAACTTTCCGTCGGACCATGACAGGCAGGGCGCCCAGACGCCACAGGAGTCGGGGTTGCCGCGCAGGTCCAGCTGGCTCTTGCGGTTCAGCGGGCGGCCCACCAGCGTCCAGTTGACGAGGTCGCGCGAGTGGTGGATCTGCACGCCCGGATACCACTCGAAGGTGGAGGTGGCGATGTAGAAGTCGTCGCCGACACGGCAGAACGAAGGGTCCGGATTGAAGCCGGGCAGCACGGGGTTGCGGATCATGACTTCGCGGTGGTGGTGGCGCGGCGGTGCTGGCCGCACGAAAAAGGTTACGCTACCATAAATGCGCCGATGCTCGGATTGCTGGAACTTGTCCAGGCGATGCGGGCGAGGAGAAGGCTGACTGAATACCAGGGAAATCCCGATCTTGCGACGAGGTCTGCAAAAAGGATCAGTCAACTGATTGCGTAACCATCAATGGCCAAAGAGCGTCCGACGGAGGACGCCTGTGCCTGGAGACAAGCGGTGATGCGTTTCTTGAAGTCGATGGCCGGGCTGCTCGCCGCGGTCAGCCTCGTCGGGCCTGTGCTGGCCTGCGACACGCCGTTGTCGGTCTGCGCGCGCGACCCCGGCCGGGGCCTGGCGCTGGTGAAGGCGGGGCGGCCGGCGGCCGTCTATGTGGAGGCCGATGCCGATGCGGCGCTGAGGCATGCGGGCCGCAACTTCGCGGCCGACCTGGAGCGCGTGTCGGGCCGGCCGTCGGCGCTGCTGAGCCGTATCGCCGACGCGCGCGGTGAGGTCGTCGTCATCGCCCAGTTGGGGCGCAGCGCCGTGCTGGACGACCTCCTCGCACGCCGAAAGCTCAGGCTCGACGGCCTTCAGGGTCAGTGGGAAGGCTACGCCCAGGCCGTCGTCGACCAGCCCTGGCCCGGTGTGGCGCGGGCCCTCGTCATCGCTGGCGCCGACCGGCGCGGCGCCGTCTTCGGCACCTACGACCTCTCGGCACGCATCGGCGTCAGCCCCTGGGCCTGGTGGGCCGACGTGCCCGTGCGCAGACAGGCCGATGTCTATCTGGCCGCCGGCGTGCGGCGCGACCAGCCGGAGGTGAAGTACCGCGGCATCTTCATCAACGACGAGGCTCCGGCGCTCAGTACCTGGGCGCAGGCCAGGTTTGGCGGCACCAACGCGGCCTTCTACGCCCATGTCTTCGAGCTGATCCTGCGCCTGCGAGGCAACTACCTGTGGCCGGCCATGTGGCAGCCGCGCGCCTTCGGTGCCGATGATCCGAAGAACATGGTCCTGGCCGACGAGATGGGCATCGTCATGGGCACCTCGCACCACGAGCCCATGATGCGTGCCCACGACGAATGGACGCGCACCAAGGGCGGAGCCTGGGACTACGCGAAGAACGCCGACAAGCTGCGCGAGTTCTGGCGCGGCGGCGTGCAGCGCATGATGGGCCGGCCTGACGGCGGTGCCTTCGACAGCCTCGTCACCGTCGGCATGCGCGGCGACGGCGACGAACCCATGAGCGAGGGCACGGCGATCAGCCTGCTGGAAGGCATCGTCCAGGACCAGCGGCGGATCCTGGCCGACGTGACCCGGCGGCCGGCGTCGGACACGCCGCAGATGTGGGCCCTCTACAAGGAGGTGCAGGACTATTACGACAAGGGCATGCAGGTGCCCGACGATGTCCTGCTGCTGTTCTGCGACGACAACTGGGGCCAGGTGCGCCGCCTGCCGACGCAGCACCACAGGCGCAAGGGCGGCTACGGCGTCTACTACCACTTCGACTACGTCGGCGGGCCACGCAACTACAAGTGGCTGAACACCAACCAGATCGAGAAGACCTGGCAGCAGATGAACCTTGCGCACGAGCGCGGCGCCGATGCGCTGTGGATCGTCAACGCGGGCGACATCAAGCCCATGGAGTTCCCCATCCACTTCTTCCTCGACATGGCCTGGTCGCCGAAGTCGATGACGCCCAAGGCGCTGGCGGCCTACCCGAAGGACTGGGCGGCACAGACCTTCGGTCCGGCCCACGCGGCGCAGATCGGGGAGCTGGTCACGCGCTACAGCCAGTACGCTGCGCGGCGCAAGCCTGAGCTGGTCGATCCGGCCAGCTTCCCTCTTGGCGGCGCATCCGCCGATGCGCTGGACGGCGGCGATTTCGGGCGCCGCGTGGCCGAGTGGGAGGCGCTGGAGGCGCGGGTCGCCGATCTCAGGCAGGCCCTGCGGCCCGAGCAGCTCGACGCCTACTTCCAGCTCGTCGAGCATCCGGTGCTGGCCATGGCCAACCTCTACCGTCTGCACTATGCGGCGGCCTGGAACCAGCGGCTGGCCAAGGCCGGCGACGCGCGAGCCAACGTCTTTGCCGATCGCGCCGAGGCTGCATTCGCGCGCGACCAGGCCATCACCGACCAGTACCACGCGCTGAACGGCGGCAAGTGGGCCGGCATGATGCTGCAGACCCACATCGGCTACACCAGCTGGCAGCAGCCGGACCGGAACATCATGCCGGCCGTGCAGCGCGTGGCCGCGAAGTCCGATGGGGTTGACGCGGCCGAGGTGCAGCGCCAGCTGGCGCGCGGCGCAGCGGCCTCGGCGGCCGCTGCGGCTCCGCCGGCGATCACCATCGAGGCCGGGAACTTCAGCCGCGCGGTCAACGGTCGCGGCCTGGCCTGGACGGCCATCCCCAACCTCGGCCCCGGCCCCGGCCCCGGGGCCGTGACGGCGCTGCCGCAGGGACGCGCGCCGACGACGCTGGCCGACGGCGTGCGGCTGGAGTACGACATCGATGTCCGGCAAGGCGGCGACATGCTGCTGAGCCTGCACATGGTGCCCACGCTGGACACGCGCAACGCTGGCGGCATCCACCTGGCCGTAGCCATTGACGAGCAGCCGGCGCAGGAGCTGAAGCTCAACCTCGTACCCACGGCCGGCCCGGAACTGAGCCGCGAGGAGAAGGACTGGGCCCGGGCCGTCAAGGACAACGACTTCGTGCTGCACGCCACCCTCAAGGACCTGCGACCCGGCCGCCACGTCATCCGCGTCTGGCGCCTGGACGACAACGCCGTGCTGCACAAGCTCGTGCTTGCACCGAAGGCCGCCGCTGCGGCGGCGCCCCCCGGCGCGGCGATCACGGGCCAGTACCGCAACCTGCTGCGCGAGATCCGTCCCGACGTCGGCGAGGCCGACATCGACGCCAAGCTGGAGCGCTACTGGAGCTCGCTGTTCGAAGGCGGCGCGCAGCAGCGCATCGTCTACGCGGCAGCGCCGACGCCCGACGGCCCCGCCTCCTATGTGCTCGACGTTGGCAACGCCGACGTGCGCAGCGAGGGCATGTCCTACGGCATGATGGTTGCCGTGCAGATGGGCCGCAAGGCAGAGTTCGATGCGCTGTGGAACTGGGCCGCCACGCACATGCGCTACCGCGCGGGGCCGCGCGCCGGTTATTTCCGCTGGCAATGCCAGCCCAGGGGCTGCGACAAGGACGCCGTACCCGCCTCCGACGGCGAGGAGTACTTCGCCACCGCCCTCCTGATGGCCGCCGGCCGCTGGGGCAATGGCCAGGGGCTCTACGACTACAACGCCCAGGCCCAGGCGCTGCTTGGCGCCATGCTGCACAAGGAGGCCATGAACGGCGGCATCGTCGATGGCGTGCGGGCCATGTTCTCGCCGCAGCGCCGCCAGGTCGTGTTCGTGCCCATCGGTGAGGCCGCGGACTTCAGCGATCCGTCCTACCACCTGCCGGCCTTCTATGAGATCTGGGCACGCCGCGCCGACAACCCCGGGGACCGGCAGCGCTGGGCCGAGATCGCCGACATCAGCCGCGCCTACTTCTCCGTCGCCGCGCATCCCAGGACCGGCCTGACGCCCGACTACGCCGAGTTCGATGGCCGCCCGCGCGTGCATGAGGGCCATGAGGACTTCCGCTACGACGCCTTCCGCACGGCGGTGAACTGGAGCGTCGACCAGGCCTGGTGGGGGCGCAACCCCGAGGCGGCTGGATTGAGTCGCCGGCTGCTGACGTTCTTCGCCGCCCAGGGCCGGGACGGCAAGCCCTATCCGCACCTCTATACCCTCGATGGCAGGCCGCTCAACGACGAACCCTCCAAGGGCCTGATCGCCAGCAATGCCGTTGCCGCGCTGCTGGTCGACAAGGCGCTTGGCGAACGCTTCGTCAACGACCTCTGGGCGCTGGAGCCGCCGTCGGGCCAGTGGCGCTACTACGACGGGCTGCTGCAGTTCATGGCCATGCTGCACGTGACGGGACGGTTCAGGGCCTGGTGAGCGCGGCGCGGCAGCGCGCGAGGAGCCTCCATCGTTGTCTTGCAGCAAATTTGCTGCACTGCACAATTCCTTTGACAACGCAATCAACCACTGCCTACAGTTGGCGCTCCAAACGGGAGCGTGCGATGGACTGGTTGAAGCAAGTCAGGATCGGCCCGCGTCTGGGGCTGTCCTTCGGCCTGGTGCTGTGTCTGCTGGCCGCGGTGGCGCTGCTTGGGCGGGCCAGCCTGGCCCAGGTGGCCGCGGGCCTTCAGACCGTCTACGAGGATCGCACCGTGCCGCTGTCCCAGCTGGGCGACATCAGCCGGCTGACGATACGCAATCGCTTCTTGCTGGCGGAGATGATGCTCAAGCCCGAGCCCGCGGCGATCGAGAAGCACTCCCAGGAGCTTGGCGCCAACATCAAGGCCATCGACGAGTTGCTGCAGCAGTACCTGGCGACCAAGCTGACGCCAGAGGAGAAGCAGCTGGCCGACCGCTTCGTCGCCGCCCGCAGCAGTTATGCACAGCAAGGACTGGCACCGGCGCGCGCCGCCTTGCTCAAGGGCGACCTGCAGGCGGCGCGGGCCCTCTACGACGGCAAGGTCGCCGAGATGGCGCCGCAGGTCGCGGACACGCTGGGCGAGCTCCAGCGTCTGCAGGTCCGCGTGGCCAAGCAGGAGTTCGACGCCGCGCAGGCCGTCCAGCACAGCGCCGAATGGATCACCCTCGCGGCGGCGGTGTTCGCGATCGCCACGGGCATCGTGCTCGCGTGGTTGATCACGCGCTCCATCACCCAGCCGGTCGCGGCCGCCGTGCAGCTCGCCGAGGCCGTCTCGGTCGGTGACCTGCGCCAGAGCGTCGTTGCGCATGGGCGCGACGAAGTGGCGCAGCTTTTGCGCGCGCTGGGCGCGATGAACGACAACCTGGTCAAGATCGTCAGCCAGGTCCGCCACAGTTCGGACTCCATCGCCACCGGTTCGTCCGAGATCGCGACCGGCAACGCCGACCTGTCGCAGCGCACCGAGGAGCAGGCATCCAACCTGCAGCAGACTGCGGCTTCGATGGAGGAGATGAGCGCGACGGTCAGGCAGAACGCCGACATCGCGCGCACCGCCACCCAGCTCGCGAGCAGTGCCAGCGGCGTGGCCACCAAGGGTGGCGAGGTGGTGGGCCGCGTCGTCAGCACCATGGACGAGATCACGACCAGCTCGCGCAAGATCGTCGACATCATCGGCACCATCGACGGCATCGCGTTCCAGACCAACATCCTGGCGCTCAACGCGGCCGTGGAAGCTGCGCGCGCCGGCGAGCAGGGGCGCGGCTTCGCGGTCGTGGCCGGCGAGGTGCGCGTGCTCGCGCAGCGTTCTGCCGAGGCTGCCAAGGAAATCAAGGGCCTGATCAGCCAGAGCGTCGAGAGGGTGGACGCGGGTTCGCAACTGGTGGCGGAGGCCGGCGACACCATGGGCGAGATCGTGGCTCATGTGCGCCGCGTGGCCGACCTCATTGGCGAGATCGACGCGGCAAGCGGCGAACAGGCCAAGGGCATCACGCAGGTCAGCGAGGCCGTCAACCAGCTGGATCAGGTCACGCAGCAAAACGCTGCCCTCGTCGAGGAGTCGGCCGCGGCAGCTGAGAGCCTGAAGCACCAGGCGGCCCGGCTGGCCGAAGTGGTCGATCAGTTCAAGCTGGGAGCCGAGTCCCAGCTGTCGACGGTGCCGTCCAAGCGCACACCGCCTGTTGCGCGTCAGGTTGCGCGCTCGGTGGCACGCCCTGTGGCGCCCATGCCGGCGTCCCCGTCGGTTCGAGCCGCCCCGAAAGCCAAGGCCCAGCCTGCGCTGGCCACGGACGAGGCCGGCCGCTGGGAGAGCTTCTGAGGCGCTTTGGGGTGATGTGCCTGTGACGGGCAAGGACTGACGATCTGCTGCTCGGCTGCGCCATGCCGCGCGCCGGTGCCAAAAATATCTCAAGTCGTTGAGCGGCGGGGCGGGACGACATCCCTAACATCGCCACCGCGCACCATGGTGCGTGCAACCCAAGGGATGTCATGAAGAACAAGACCTGCGGCCGCGCCTGGCTCGCTTTGCTGTCCTGCGTCCTGGCCGCCGGCCAGGCCTTCGCGCAGACGCCATCTGCGCCCCCGTCGCCACCCGCGTCGGCGGCGTCCCCCGCCGGGGGGCGTCCCGCGGTGGTCCTGCCGGACCCGACCGAGCCCAAGCCCTTCGACAAGGTCATCACCGCCGAGGCCAAGACGCAGCGGGGGCTTTTCGCGGTCCACAGGATCAAGAACAAGCTCTACTTCGAGATCCCCAAGACCTTGCTGGAGCAGCCGCTGCTGATGGCGGCCAACGCCACGGCCGTGCCGGCCGGCCTCGAGCATGTGGGGCGGGCGCTGAACCAGGATGTGCTGCGCTTCGTGCTGCACCAGCACCGCGTGCTGCTGCAGCTGGTGTCCCACGGCGCCGTCACCTCGCCCGACAACGTGCTGGCCGATGCTGTCCGCCAGTCCCAGCGCGACGCCATCCTCGCCGTGTTCCCGGTGGAGGCCTATGGCAAGGACGGGGCGCCCGTCATCGAGGTGACGCGGATGTTCAGTGCGGAGATGGGGGATTTCAGCGCCCGCACGATGGTGCGCGGTTCGCTGGACAGCAGCCGCAGCTACATCGAGAAGACCAAGGCCTTCCCGGGCAGCGTGCGCGTGGATGCCGTGCAGACCTACAACATCGCGCCGCTGCCGACGCCCACGCTGCTGGGCCTGCCGACCATGCCGCAGATACAGCCTGCGCGAAGCGTGTCGCTGAACCTTGCCTACAGCATCGTGCAGCTGCCGCAGCAGCCCATGATGCCGCGTCTGCTGGACGACCGCGTGGGTTTTCTGAGTGTCGGCCGCACGGACTTCGGCACCGGCCTGCAGGAAGCTCGCACCGAGCGCCTCATCACGCGCTGGCGACTGGAGAAGAAGGATCCCGGCGCGGCGATCAGCGAACCCGTCAAGCCTCTCGTCTGGTACATCGACAAGGCCACGCCCACCGCGCTGCTGCCCTATGTGAAGAAGGGTGTGGAGGCCTGGAACGAGGCCTTCGAGGCCGCCGGCTTCAGGAACGCCGTGCAGGCACTCCCATATCCGACGCCCGAGCAGGACCCCGAGTTCGATCCCGAGGACGTGCGCTACAGCATCATCCGCTGGGTGCCGTCGGCCATCCCCAATGCCTACGGCCCCCACCTGGCCGATCCGCGCAGCGGCGAGATCCTGAACGCCAACGTCGTGGTCTTCCACAACATCTTGCAGCTGCAGCGCGACTGGTATGTCACCCAGGTCGGTCCGCTGGATCCGCGCGCCCGTACGCTGCCGCTGCCCGACGAGCTGATGGGCGAGCTGGTGGCCATGGTCGTCACGCACGAGATGGGGCATGCGCTGGGATTCCCGCACAACATGAAGGCCAGCTCGCTCTACCCCGTGGACAAGCTGCGCGACCCGCAATGGCTCAAGACCATGGGGCATACGCCGTCGCTGATGGATTACAGCCGCTTCAACTACGTCGTCCAGCCGGAGGACAAGATCGACCCCGCGCTGCTGATCCCAAAGATTGGGCCGTACGACGTCTTCGCCACCCGCTGGGGCTACACGCCCATTCCCAGCGCCAGGACGCCGGAGGACGAGCGCCAGCAACTCAATCTGTGGGCGCGCGAACAGGAGGGCAAGCCGTGGCTGCGCTTCAGCGCGCCCAAGGCCGAGGGTGGCGACTTCGGCGAGAACGCCGAGGCCGTCGGTGACGCCGATGCGGTGACGGCCACCGGGCTGGGTCTGCGCAATCTGCAGCGGGTGGTGAAGCTGCTGCCCGACCTCGTGCCACGGGACGGCAAGGACGACAGGACGCTGGAGGAGCTGTACCGCGCCACGGCAATGCAGTGGCTGCGCGAGCTCGGCCATGTGGTGTCCATCGTGGGTGGCTACAGCGTGCAGAACAAGCACAACGACCAGCCCGGCGCCATTGCCACTGCCGTGCCGCGCGCCCAGCAGGCGCGCGCGCTCAAGTTCCTGGCCGAGCATCTGCTGAGCACCCCGCAATGGCTGCTGGACCCAGCCGTGACGCAGCGGCTGCGCGCCTCCGAGGCGCCAACCACGCTGAGCCTCTATCAGCGCGGCCTGCTGCGCATGCTGCTGGACCCCGCCCGTGGCCGCCGCCTGGTTGCCCAGGAGGCCGAACTGGGCGCACGGGCCTACCGCTTGGAGGACATGCTGGGCGAGCTGCGCCGCGGCGTGTTCACCGAGCTCGCCGGTGCGGACGCCATCCCGGTGCCGCGCAGGAGCCTGCAACGCCACTATGTCGACACGCTGATCGCGCGGCTCAACTTCCCCAGCCTGGCAGGGCTGGACGACGGCCAGGCCGTCTTGCGGGCAGAGCTGCGCGACCTCAAGGGCCAGATCGCCGCCCGTGCGGGCCAGGGCGACCGCACGCGGCGCGCCCATCTGCAGGATCTGGTGGACATCATCGACAAGGCCCTGGACCCGCGCTTCGCGCCGGCCGCCAACCCCTTGGCCGCCATGCTGCGCGTGACCGGCTACCAGGCCGACCAAGCCTGGTCGCCTGCCGATGATCCGGCGTGCTGGCCCTGGCAGGCCCAAGCACCGGGACTGGACGCTCACTGAGACGGCGAGGCCAGCCGGCGCCGGCCGACGCCCCAATGCCCGTCGCCGCTCAGCCGAACTCGGCGCGCAGGGCGCCGTACAGGCGCTGGAAGCGCTCGAAGCGCGGGTGCAGCGCCGCGGCCAGCGCGGCATCGGGTTCGGCGATGCGGGCGATCTCGGGCGTGCGGCAGACCTCGTCCACCGTGGCACCGCAGGCCAGCCAGGCCAGCCGAGCCGCACCCAGCGCGCCACCGGCTTCGGCGCCGACGCCGTTGAGGAGGCGCACGTCCAGCAGCGAGGCGAGCAGCCCGGCCCACCACGGGCTGCGCGCACCGCCGCCCACGAGCCATAGCGATTGCGCCGTGCCGCCACCGGCTTGGAGCGCCCGCCAGCCGTCCAGCAGGCCGAAACCGACGCCCTCCATCACGGCATAGCCCAGCGATGCGGCGTCATGTTCATGCGTGAGCCCGAAGAACACGCCCTGGGCGTTCGCGTTGTTGTGCGGCGTGCGCTCGCCGCTGAGGTAGGGCAGGAAGATCGGCGCGCGCTCACGCTGGGCCGGCGTGAGCCGGGCGACCTTTTCGATCAGCTCGGCCTCGCCGGGCTCGCCCAGCAGTTGCGTGACCCAGCGCAGCGCGCTGGCCGCGCTGAGCATGACGCTCATCTGGTGCCAGGTGCCGGGCAGCGCATGGCAGAAGGCGTGCACCGCTCGCGCAGGGTTGGGGCTGAAGGCCTCGTTGCACAGGAAGATGACGCCCGAGGTGCCCAGTGACAGGAAGCCGTCGCCGGGCTTCACGACGCCCATGCCGACGGCGCTGGCCGCGTTGTCGCCGCCACCTCCGGCGATGACGACGTTGGCCGGCAAGCCCCAGCGCGCGGCCAGTTCGGGCCTGAGCGTGGCGCTGACGTCGCTGCCCTCGACGAGGCGGGGCATGTGACGCTCGTCCAGGCCGGTCAGCGCCAGCGCCTCGGCAGACCAGCGGCGCCGGGCCACGTCCAGCCACAGCGTGCCGGCGGCGTCGCTCATCTCGCTGGTGTAGACGCCGCCGAGCTGCAGGCGCAGCCAGTCCTTGGGCAGCAGCACCTTGGCCACGCGGGCGAAGAGCTCGGGCTCGTGCCGGCGCATCCAAGCCAGCTTGGGCGCGGTGAAGCCCGGCATCGCGAGGTTGCCGGTGATGGCCGGGAGCTCGGGGCAGGCCGACATCATCTCGGCACATTGCGCGGCGCTGCGGCCGTCATTCCACAGGATGGCCGGCCGCAGTACGCGGCCGGCCTCGTCCAGCGCGACGGCGCCGTGCATCTGCCCCGACAGTCCGATGCCGCGCACGCGAGACAGCGCCGGCGCATGGCTCTGACCGAGCTTGGCCATGCCCTGGTCGAGCGCTGCCCACCAGTCGTCGGGGGCCTGCTCGCTCCACAGCGGCTGCGGCCGCTGCACGGTCAAGGCAACGCCGGTGGTCGCGACGATGCGGTGCTGCTCGTCGAGCAGCAGCAGCTTCAGCTCGGAGGTGCCGAGGTCGATGCCGAGAAACATGGATCAGACGAAGTTGTTGACGATGTTCTCCAGGCGTTCCTGGCGACCCGAGCGCGGTTGCGGCGAGATGCCTTGGGCATGCACCAGCGCCGCCAGGTCTTCGAGGCTGGCGCCGCCGTGGATCTTCTTGCCGAGGGTCCCTTCCCAGCCGGCGTAGCGCTCGCTGATGGCCTTCTCGAGCTGGCCGCTCTCGTACAGCGCGGCGGCGCTGAGGAAGGCGCGGGCCATGGTGTCCATGCCACCGATATGGCCTTCGAGCTGGTCGATGGGATCGATGGACTGGCGGCGCACCTTGGCGTCGAAGTTGGTGCCGCCCGTGGTGTAGCCGCCGTGGCGGATCATCTCCAGCATGGCCGGGACGAGCGCTGCGTGGTTGTTGGGGAACTGGTCGGTGTCCCAGCCCAGCTGCTCGTCGCCGCGGTTGGCGTCCAGGGAGCCGAAGATGCCCAGGGCACAGGCGGTGGCCACTTCATGCTCGAAGCTGTGGCCGGCCAGCGTCGCGTGGTTGACCTCGATGTTGACCTTGACCTCGTTCTCCAGGCCATAGGTCTTCAGGAAGCCGTAGACCGTGGCGCTGTCGTAGTCGTACTGGTGCTTGGTGGGTTCCTGCGGCTTGGGCTCGATGAGGATGGTGCCCTTGAAGCCGATCTTGTGCTTGTGCTCGACAACCGAGGCGAGGAAGCGGCCGTACTGGGCCAGCTCGCGCTTGAGGTCGGTGTTGAGCAGGGTCTCGTAGCCCTCGCGACCGCCCCACAGCACGTAGTTGGCACCGCCCAGGCGGTTCGTCCATTCCAGCACATGCTTGACCTGCGCGGCGGCATAGGCATAGACCTCGGGGTCGGGGTTGGTGGCCGCGCCGCTCATGAAGCGGCCGTTGGAGAACAGGTTGGCTGTGCCCCACAGCAGCTGCACCTTGCCGTCTTGCATCTTCTTCGCTGCAGCCTCCAGCAGGCCGTCGAGGATGCGGTTGGACTCGGCCAGGCTGGCGCCTTCGGGGGCCACGTCGCGGTCGTGGAAGCACCAGAAGGGCAAGCCGAGCTTGGCGAAGAAGTCGAAGGCGGCGTCCAACTTCAGGTGGGCGGCCTTGACGGGATCCGCCTCGGCGAACCAGGGGCGCTGGAACACGGTGTTGCCGAGGCCGAAGACGTCCTCGCCCTTCCAGCAGAAGTTGTGCCAGTAGCAGACGGCCGGGCGCAGGTGCTCGGCCAGGGGCTTGCCCAGCACGACGCGGTTGGCGTCGTACCAGCGGTAGGCCAGCGGGTTAGAGGAGGAGGGGCCTTCGTACTGGACGACGGGGAGATCGGAATAGACGGTGCTCATGGCGGGGTCCTTACTGCGGGATCAGAGGTGGGTGTGGGAGGGGGAGGGTCAGGCGGTGGCTGGCACGGCATGGGCCGGGCCGGCGTCGTCATCGGGGCCGGCGCCGGCCTGGCGGCGGCGCTGGGCGAGTTCGTCGGCCATGCGCAGCGTGGTGTCCTTGTCCAGCTTGTTGGCCAGCAGGCACAGCGTGCAGGCGGCGAACAGGCCGCCGACGACGAAGCTCGACGCGACGCGATAGCCTTCGATGGCGTTGGGTGCCGATGGCAGCTGGGTGTCGTAGCCGAAGAAGCCGGCCAACAGCCACAGGAAGCTGGCCGAGCCCAGGGCCAGGCCGGCCTTCAGCGAGAAGCCGATGGTGGCGAACACCATGCCGGTGAAGCGGCGGCCGGTCTGCCATTCGGAATAGTCGGCGGCATCTGCGTACATGGACCACATGACGGCCACGGTAGGTGCGTACACGACGGCGCTGAGCATGTGCAGTCCCAGCATGGGCCAGACGGCGTCGGGTGGCAGCAGATACATCGCGCAGGCCGTCAGCGTGCACAGGCCGAAGCAGACGACGCCGATGGCGCGGCGGCCGTAGCGCGCCGACAGGCCCATGGACGCCATGATGACGACGATGGTCGTCGCCGTGCCGGCCATGTTGATGATGCTGTTGAATACGTCGGCGACGTTGGAGCTGGCAAGCTGGTCGCGCGTGCCGTGCACGATGTAGCCCAGCGCATCGGCCAGGCTGCCGGTGCCGGCCGCGTCGGGCGTCGTCAGACCCAGCGCGGCAACGAAGTCGAACATCGCGGCCTTGTCGGCGTAGTGGTGGTAGTAGTTGTAGTGGGCGCCGCCGCGCAGGGCCAGCATGCCGAACTGGAAGACGGTGTAGGCCACCAGCGAGATCCAGGGGCCGTTCTTGAGCAGGTCGGCGAAGTCCTGCCGGGGCGAGCTCCTGGTCTCGACGATGGGCTTGATGCGCTCCTTCGTCGTGAGGAACGTGACGAGGAACAGCACCAGGCAGGCCGCGGCCCAGATGGTCATCGTGACCTGCCAGCCGTGGGCGCGGTCATGGCCCTGCGCGAACTTGGCCACGAGCGGCAGCGTCAGGCCGCCGACGGCGAACTGTGCGACGTTGACCGACACGAAGCGGTAGGAGTTGAGTTTGGTGCGTTCGTTGAGGTCGCCCGTCATGACGCCGCTCATGGCCGAGTAGGGCATGTTGTTCATGCTGTACAGCGTCATCAGCAGCGTGTTGGTGATGCCCGCATAGGCCACCACCATGCCGGTGCTCCAGCCCCAGGCCGGGTCCGGCGCCGTGTAGGCCAGCACCATGACGACCGCCCAGGGCACCGAGGTCCACAGCACCCAGGGCCTGAACTTTCCCCAGCGCGTATTGGTGCGGTCGGCCAGCACCCCCATGACGGGGTCGAACACCGCGTCCCACAGCCGTGGCCACAGCAGGATGGCCGCGGCCGTGTTGGCGCTGAGGCCGAACACGTCCGTGTAGAAGTTCAGCTGGAACAGGATCATGGACATGAAGACCAGGTTGGCCGCGGCGTCGCCGCAGCTGTAACCGGCCTTCTCCACGAAGGAGAGGCGATGGTGGGTGGTGGCCATGGGTTTGTCTCGTGTCGTTGTTATTGATGAGCCAGGCGTCAGGGCCTGGCTTCATAGGTGAAGTGATCGAAATCCGCGGCAAGCCCCCGGCCCGACAGGTCCTGGCAGGCCAGGCCGATGAAGTTGCCGGTGAAGCCGAAGCTGCGCGCAAAGCCGTTGACGAATTGCGTCGCGAATTCGTCGCTGAGCATGGCGGCATCCAGCGCGGGGCCGATGGCGGTCCAGGGCCTGCCGGCCTGCGTGTAGTGGAACTGGTAGCGGTCGTGACTGAACTCGACGGCCAGTTCGACCGCGCCTTCGGCCAGCTCGACGGCCGTGGCCGGTTCGCTCAGCGCCGCATTGCGGTTGACGGTCAGCCTGAGCACACGCCTGCCCGAGTCGACGTCGCGGCTGACGTGCAGATAGGCGTGGTTGCTGGTGTTGTAGTAGGCCACCAGGCCCGCCATCTGCTGGAAGAGCTCGGGCTGGAACTCGAGGCGCGTCTCGACGCGGCAGTTGAAGTGCTGCTGGCGGCGTGCGACCAGGCTCTGGTTGAACAGGCTCATCAGCGACTCGCGTCCCTTGAGGCGCAGGAACCCGGGGCGCTCGGTCAGCGATATCCAGCTCTCGTCGAAGGGCACGCGCAGCGAGTTCAGATGGTGGTTGAGCGTCTTGCCGTCGAAGTCGTCGCGCGACGGCTCGGTGGGGAACACATGCTCGGCCAGGCCCGGCTCGGCCGTCTGCAGTCGCGGCGCATTGCCGCCGCCTTCGACTTCAGGCCAGTCATCGTCGCGCCAGTGGATACGCTGGATGCCGGTCTCGCGGCCCAGAGGGCAGTGCAGATCCTCGTAGACGCCGTTCTGCCGGTCCGCGTTCGGGCCGCTCCATTCCAGCGGACGGCCGCACAGATGGGCCATGTACCAGTCACCGTTCTGCGTCTCGACCAGGCTGGCATGGCCACTGCGCTGCAGGCCGTCGGTGGGCTGCTTCCAGGCCGTCAGCAGCGGGTTGCCGGGCAGGGTTTCGTAGGGACCATCGATGTTGCGCGAGCGGGCCAGCGTGACGGCATGTTCGTAGAAGGTGCCGCCCTCGGCCGTCAGCAGGTAGTACCAGCCGTTGCGGCGGTAGAGATGCGGGCCCTCGACGACCTGCAGCTCGGTGCCGGCGTAGATGTTCTTCACCGGGCCGACCAGGCGCCTGGCGCCGTGGTCGTACTCCTGCAGCAGGATGCCGTTGAAGTGATGCTTGCCGGGCTGGTGGATCCATTGCTGGTTGAGCAGCCAGTGGCGGACATCGCCGTTTTCATCCGTGTCGTGGAAGAGGCTGGGGTCGAAGCCCGAGCTGTTCAGGTAGACGGGTTCGCTCCAGGGACCGTCGATGCTGGGCGCGGTGATGAGGTAGTTGTGCGTGTCCTTGAACGCGCCAATGGTGGAGCGCACGTCGGTATAGATCAGCCAGAACTGGCCGGCGGCAAAGCTCAGGCACGGCGCCCAGACGCCGGCCGAGTCCGGGTGCCCGGTCAGGTCCAGCTGGCTCGTGCGCGTGACGGCGTAACTGTGATGGCGCCAGTGCTTCAGGTCGCGCGAATGGTGGATACGCACACCAGGCCACCATTCGAAGGAGGACGTGGCGATGTAGTAGTCGTCGCCGACGCGGCAGATCGAGGGGTCGGCGTGGAAGCCCGGCAGGATGGGGTTGGTGATCATGAGGTGACGGCAGGAATCAGGCGGCTGCGGCCAGGCGGCCGGCGGCGATCAGGGGGCGGGTGAGTCGGTATCGGGCCAGGGCGGCCGCGCCCACGGCCACTGCGTCGGCGCCGAAGCGCGAGACGGTGACCGTCGGCGGCAGCACGCCGGCCGCGGCGGCGCTGCCTTCCAGGGTGCGGAAGGCGGCTTCCAGGAAAGGGGCGCCGAGCTCGACGGCGGCGCCGCCCAGCACGATGCGCCCGGGGTCATAGGCGGCGCCGAGGTTGCCCAGCAGCATGCCGAGATAGTTGCCGGCACTGGCCACTGCCTCGGCGCAGCCGCGCTGGCGGGCCTGCAGCCGGCGCTGGATCTCATCGATGCCGCCGGCCTCTTCACCGGCGGGCAACATGGCGCGAAAGCCGATCATGGCCTCGGCGCAGCCGCGGCGGCCACAGCTGCAGCGCGGCCCGTCAATCTCCAGCACCATGTGGCCCACCTCGCCGGCCAGGCCATGGGCGCCGGTCAGCAGCCGGTCGTCGACGACGATGCCCGCACCCACGCCCAGGCCCAGGCTGAGATAGATCAGCGGGTCGGCCGCGCCTTCGCCAGCGCCGAATTCCAGTTCGCCCAGCGCAGCCACGTCGGCGTCGTTCTGCACGAACAGGGGCACGCCATGCAGGGCCGTCGCACGCAGGTGCTCCGCGAGCAACTTGCCGGCGGGCAGGTCGCGCCAGCCGAGGTTGTGGGCGAAATGCAGATGGCCGTGCTGCTCGTCCACGCCGCCAGGCAGGCCCAGGCCGACGCCGATGACGCGCTGGGCCGGCGTATCGAGGCGTGTGTGGACCTGCAGCAGCAGCTTCGCCGCGCGCACCAGGGCCAGGTGCGCGTCGCGCCCCGCGTCCAGCGGCGAGCGGGCGCGCGCCAGCACGTCGCCGGCCAGCGAGGTGGCGACGACCTGCACGCCGTCCACGCCTAGCTCGGCGCCCAGCAGCACCAGCCGGCCGGGGTCGATGAACAGCGGCGTGGGCCGACGGCCGAGCTCGCCGGTGGCGACGACTTCGCGCTCCAGCAGCCAACCCTCGTGGATCAACTCCTTCACCAGCGCGCTGACCGTGGACTTGGTCAGCTGCAGCGCCTCGGCCAGCGCCGCGCGCGACTGCCCAGGCCAGGCGCTCAGATGTCGCACGATGGCCATGCGGTTGAGGTCCTTGAGCAGGTGCTGGTCGGCAATCAGCTGCATGGTCAGATCGTCTGCAGCCGGCCGCTGGCGTGTGGACGGCCGGCGTGGAGGAGGGCGAGGCCGATCAGCGCCAGGCCGACGGCCGCGGTCACGGCCTGGGCCGCGCCCGAGAACTTGGCCGCAGCGATGCAGGCCTCCCAGTTCGCTGCGATCAGCCAGGCCAGCATCGCGCCGATGCCCGCCAGCAGGCTGCCCGCGGTCAGCAGGCCGCGGTGGGCCTGGCGCATGTCCACACCGGCCTCCAGGTCCACGCGCTCGAAGCGGCCGCGGAACCACAGCCAGAACAGGCCCAGGCTGGCCAGGTGCATCAACCCGGCGAAGACGAACACCCATTGCTGCGTGCCCGTCCACTGCACGGCCAGCGCCGCAAGCAGCGCGATGAACATGCCGCCGATGCCACCCGCCGTCGCACCCAGCCCGATGACGGCGCCGGAGACGCGCGTGGGAAAGAGGTCGGTCGCCGAGGTCAGCAGGTTGGCCGACCAGGCCTGGTGACAGGCCGTGGCCAGCGTGATCAGGCCCACGCACAGCGCGAAGCTGCCGCTGTAGTAGGCCAGGATGGCGCCCGGCATGCAGGCCGCGGCCAGACCCATGGCCGTCATGCGGGCGCGGCCGACGGGCCAGCCGCGCTGGACGAGGGTGCTTGACAGCCAGCCTCCGGCGATGGAGCCGACGCTGGAGCCGAGGTAGATCAGCGCGACGAGGCCGGCGCTCTTCAGCGGGTTCTGGCCGCGCTCGCGCTCCAGGTAGGAGGGCAGCCAGAACAGGAAGAACCACCAGACCGGGTCCGTCAGCAGCTTGCCGATGAGGAAGGGCCAGATGGCCTTGAAGCGCAGCAGCGCCGTCCAGGGCAGCTTGACGGCCTTTTCCTGCGCAGGCTGGCCGGCACGGATGTGGGCCAGCTCTCCGGCCGATACCTTGGCATGCCGTTCGGGCGCATGGAAGCCACGCTCCCAGAACACCAGCCACACCAGGCCCGCGCCGCCGATGGCGACGAAGGCGAACTGCCAGCCAAAGGTGACGGCCAGCCACACCGTGAGGGGGGACGCGATGATGCCAAGCGCCGTACCCGAGTTGAAGATGCCCGTGGCCAGCGCCCGCTCCTGCTGCGGGAACCACATCGCGACCGCCTTGATCGCCGCGGGGAAATGGGCCGCCTCGGCCATACCGAGCAGGAAGCGCACAACCACCAGCCCGAGCACGGTGCCCACCAGGCCATGCGCGGCCGCCGCCGCCGACCACAGCAGTAGCGCCGCGGCCAGGCTGCGCTTGACGCCGAAGCGGTCGATGGCGACCCCGATCAGCGGAGGGAAGGTGGCGTAGGCGGCCGTAAAGGCGAAGGTGATCCAGCCGTAGTCGGCATCCGTCAACGCCAGGCCGCCGGCTTCCAGGGGCTGCTGCAGGCTGGTCTTGAGCACCGACAGCGCGTTGCGGTCGATGTAGTTGATGGTCGTCGCGACGAAGAGCAGCGCGCAGATGACCCAGCGCTGCCGGCCCAGCGTCATGGCGAGGGCGCCCGTCATCACGCCTCCTCGGATGCAGCCGCTGCTGACGCGAAGGTGCGGGCGAAGGTTGCGGAAGCCGGTGCGGCGAGCTCGGGGTTCAACGTGAGGTCTCCAGGGCGTGGCGCTCGTCGGCGCCTCTCGTGATATGCGGCGAGGCTTGCTATGGGTTCAAATGTAGCGCTACCATTTTGCTTTGCGCAAGCGAGAAATACCTAACATTTCCGCGATCCAAGGGTTCCGACGCCCTGGCTTGGGCCCGACAACAGGAGACCGAATGAAGACCTGGACCCAGGCCCTGGCCGGCTTGCTGCTGGCGGTTTTTCTGCGGCCCGCCTCGAGCGCGCCGGTGGAGGACGGCTACGACTTGTGGCTGCGCTACCGCGCCCTGCCGGCGGCGTTGCAAGTCCAGCTGCTGGCTCACGCCCGCAGCATCGTCCATGCCGAGCCGGCGTCCCCGACGCTGAGGGTCGCCATCGCCGAGCTGAAGCGCGGCGTGGCCGGGCTGACCGGTCGTGAGCCAGCGCCGTCGGCCCAGGCGGCGGACGGGGCGCTGATGCTGGTCACGCCGGCCAATGCGCCGGCCGGCGTCGACCTGCCATGGAGCCAGCTGGGTCGGGAGGGTTATGCACTGCGCAGCCTCAGGCTCGAAGGCCGGGCCGTGACGTTGATCGCGGCCAACACCGATGTCGGCCTGCTCTATGGCAGCTTTGCCTGGCTGCGCGCGGCGCAGACGGGTGCCGAGCTGTCCCGGCTGGAGCGGCATGCCGTGCCCCAGGTGGGGCTGCGCCTGCTCAACCACTGGGACAACCTGGACCGCACGGTGGAGCGCGGCTATGCCGGCGAGTCGATCTGGGACTGGTGGAAGCTGCCCGGTATCCGTGACGCTCGCTACGAGGACTATGCGCGCGCCAATGCGTCGTTGGGGCTGAACGGCACCGTGCTGAACAACGTCAACGCCAAGGCGGAGTCGCTGACCGCACCCTTTCTCGCCAAGGCGGCCGCCCTGGCCGACGTGTTCCGGCCCTATGGCATCAAGGTATGGCTGTCGGCGCGTTTCTCGGCGCCGGTGGAGCTGGGCGGGCTGAAGACGGCCGACCCGCTGGATCCGGCCGTGCGCGCCTGGTGGAAGGCCAAGGCCGACGAGATCTACAGGGCCATTCCGGACTTCGGCGGCTTCCTCGTCAAGGCGAACTCCGAAGGTCAGCCGGGGCCGCAGGACTATGGCCGCGACCACGCCGACGGCGCCAACATGCTGGCCGAGGCGCTCGGCGCCCATGGCGGCCTCGTCGTGTGGCGGGCCTTCGTCTACGCGCCCGATGCAAGCGACCGCGCGAAGCAGGGCCATGCCGAGTTCCAGCCGCTGGACGGTCGGTTCGCGGCCAACGTCATCGTGCAGGTCAAGAACGGCGCCATCGACTTCCAGCCCCGCGAGCCCTTCCATCCGCTGTTCGGCGCGATGCCCAGGACGCCACTTGCGCTGGAGCTGCAGATCACCAAGGAGTACCTGGGCTTCTCGACGCACCTCGTCTACCTCGGCCCGCTGTTCGAGGAGGTGCTGCGCGCCAGGCCCGATGGCGTGCCGGTGGCCCGGCACGTCAAGGCGATGGCCGGCGTTGCCAACATCGGCACGGACCGCAACTGGAGCGGCTCGCACTTCGACCAGGCCAACTGGTACACCTTCGGCCGCATGGCCTGGGATCCGGGTCTCGGCGCGGCCGACGTGGCGCGCGAATGGGTGCAGCAGACCTTCACCACTGCGCCGCGCGCCGTCGATGGCATCGTGACCATGATGATGGCCTCGCGCGAGGCGGTGGTCGACTACATGACGCCGCTTGGGCTGCACCATCTGATGGGCACCGGCCACCACCACGGGCCCGCGCCCTGGGTGGATGACCTGGAGCGAGCCGACTGGAATCCGGTCTATTTCCACCGCGCGGGCCGTGACGGCATCGGCTTCGATCGCTCGCCCCGTGGCAGCAATGCGGTGGCGCAGTACGCCCCCGAGTGGGCCGCGCGCCTCTCGCGACCCGAGACCACACCGGAGGCCTGGTTGCTGTGGTTCCACCACCTGCCTTGGGACTACCGCATGGCCTCGGGCCGCACGCTGTGGGCCGAGCTTGTCTTCCGCTACGACCGAGGCGTCGCCGACGCGGGCGCCCTGCGCGCGCAGTGGGCGGGCCTGCAAGGCCATGTCGATGCCCGGCGCCACGCCGACGTGGAGGCTTACCTGGCCGTGCAGGAGCAGGAGGCGCGCTGGTGGCGCGATGCCTGCATCGCCTACTTCCAGTCCGTGTCGGGCCTGCCACTGCCGGCGGGCGTGCGGCCTCCGGCGCAATCGCTGGAGGCCTACAAGGCACTGCGCTTCAATTTCGCCCCTGGCCGTGGTGGCTGAGGTGTCTCCAAATATGATTGCGCAAACAACCCCACCACCATCCGAGGGACCTCTTTGAAGCCAACCGCACGTGCTGGGCGCAGCACCAAGGTCGCCACCATTGCCGATGTGGCCAAGCTGGCCGGGGTGTCGCCCATGACGGTGTCGCGGGTCATCAACGGCGAGCAGAACGTGCGCCCGGGCACGCGCGAGAAAGTGCAGGCCGCCGTTGCCGAGCTGAACTACGTGCCCAACCAGGCGGCGCGCCACCTGGCCGGCTCCGAGCCCATCCGCATCGGCATGCTCTACATCGATCCGACGGCGGGCTACCTGAACGAGTTCCTCATCGGCCTGCTGAACAAGGCCAGCCTTCGGCATGTGCAGCTGGTCGTGCAGCGCTGCGACGCCGCGCGCGACGGCGAGGAAAAGCCCGTCGCCGAGATGATCGCCAATGGCATTGACGGGCTCATCCTGCCGCCGCCATTCTGCGATTCCCAGCCGCTGCTCAAGCTCATCGCCGAGACCGACACGCCGGCCGTCGTTGTCTCCAGCGGCGTGCCACCGGAAGCCGTCTGTGCCGTGGGCATCGACGATTACCAGGCCGCCTACGAGATGACGCGTCACCTGCTGAATCTGGGCCATCACCGCCTGGGCTTCATCATTGGCGACCCCTACCAGAGCAGCAGCGCCCGCCGCCTTGCAGGCTTTCATGCGGCCATGGCCGACGCGGGCCTGAACATCGAGGAGGAAGAGGTCGTCGCCCAGGGTATGTTCACCTACCGCTCGGGGCTGGACGCGGCCGAGACCCTGCTGTCGCAGGAGCGCCGCCCGACGGCCATCTTCGCCAGCAACGACGACATGGCCGCGGCCACCGTCGCCATCGCCCATCGCCTGGGCCTGGACGTGCCCAGCGACCTGACTGTCGTCGGCTTCGACGACGCGCCGCTGGCGACGACGATCTGGCCAGAACTGACCACCGTGCGCCAGCCCATCATGGAGATGGCCGGCGCGGCGGTGGACCTGCTGGTGCGCCACATCCGCGCGCGCCGCACCGGAGAGCCCCTGCCCTGCGAGCATGAGCTCAAGGACTTCGAACTGGTCCGACGCCAGTCCGACGCGGCCCCTAGGCTGCGCCCCCCTCTGCGCAAGTGATCCCGGCCCCTTGAGGGCCGCTGCTGCATGACCCCACTTTCTGCCCCGCGCTTCAAGCGCTTGTTGCTGACCGGAGCCGCCGGCAATCTTGGCCGTGTGCTGCGGCCCCGCATGAAGGCCTACTGCGACGTGCTGCGCCTGTCGGACCTGGCGCCCATGGACCCGGCCGTCGAAGGCGAGGAGGTCGTGCAGGCCCCGCTTGAAGACCTGGCCGAGATGCAGTCCTTGCTGAAGGACGTCGATGCCGTGCTGCACTTTGGCGGCGTGTCCATCGAGAAGCCCTTCGATGTCGTGCTGCCGGCCAACATCGTCGGCGCCTACAACGTCTACGAGGCGGCGCGCCAGCGCGGCGTCAGGCGCGTCGTCTTCGCCAGCTCCAACCATGTGACCGGCTTCTACAGCCAGGGAGAGACGCTGACGCCCCAGGCCGCGCCGAGGCCGGACAGCTATTACGGCCTGTCCAAGGCCTTCGGCGAGAACCTCGCCCAGTTCTATTTCGACCGCTACGGCCTGGAGACGGTGTCGCTGCGTATCGGCTCCGCCTGGCCCGTGCCGACGGACCGTCGCATGCTGTCGAGCTGGCTGAGCTATGACGACCTGGAGCGCCTCATCGTCGCGGCGCTCAGCGCGCCCGTCGTCGGCCACAGCGTCGTCTACGGCATGAGCGACAACCGTTCGACGTGGTGGGACAACAGCAAGTCCAACCACATCGGCTTCAAGCCCCAGGACAGCTCGGAACCCTGGCGCGCCGAGGTCGAGGCAGCCCAGCCCTACGTCGACCCCAGCCGTCCCGAGGTGCGCTGCCAGGGCGGCGGCTTTGTCATCCTCGGGCCCTTCGAGAAGGCGGCGCCGTGAAGATCGCCTTCACGCCCAACGTGCGCCGGCCGGACCCCGCCATCCAGGTGCTGGACGACGATTTCCTGCCGCTGCGCCTGTTCGCTGCCGGCGTCGAGCAGCTCGCCACGGGCCTTGCCTGGGCCGAAGGACCGGTGTGGTTTGGCGATGGGCGCTACCTGCTGGTCTCCGATATCCCCAACAACCGTATCCTGCGCTGGGACGAGACCACGGGAGCCGTCAGCGAGTTCCGCAACCCGAGCAACAACGCCAATGGCCATGTGCGTGACGGCCTGGGCCGGCTCGTCAGCTGCGAGCACCTGACGCGGCGCATCACGCGCACCGAGCACGACGGCCGCATCACCGTGCTGGCAGAGCGCTACGAGGGCATGCGGCTGAATTCGCCCAACGACATCACCTGCCATGCCGACGGCAGCCTCTGGTTCAGCGACCCGGTGTTCGGTATCACCAGCGACTTCGAGGGCGAGAAGGCCCGGCCCGAGCAGCCCCACCAGGGTGTCTATCGCATCGACGGCGCGACGGGCGCACTGAATCTGCTGCTCAAGGATCTGCGAGGCCCCAACGGCCTGGCCTTCAGCCCCAACGGACGCGTGCTCTACGTCATCGAAAGCCGCGCCCAGCCCAACCGGCTGATCTGGGCCTATGACGTGGATGGCATGCACCTGAGCAACAAGCGCATGCTGGTCGACGCGGACGGCCCCGGCGCCTTCGATGGCATGGCCGTGGACGTGCAGGGCAACCTCTGGTGCGGCTTCGGCAGCGATGGCAGTGCGGGCGCGGATGCGGCGGCACTGGACGGCGTGCGTGTCTACAGCGCCGAGGGCAAGGCACTCGCCCACATCCACCTGCCCGAACGCTGCGCCAACCTCTGCTTCGGCGGCGCCAAGGGCAACCGCCTCTTCATGGCGAGCACGCATTCGCTGTACGCGCTGTACGTGAACACTCGCGGCGCGGTGGGTTGAGCGGCCGTCGCCGGGGTCAGTCCGGCGCGCGATGCCAGGCGGCCCGGTCTTCGAGGAAGTAGTCCTTGGCCGGAGGATCGATGACTTCGCCTTCGAAGAGGCCGGCGGGGAACCCGAAGACCTTGGGTAGGCGTGCGTCCAGTGTGAAGACATGCGAACCGCAGGTCTTGCAGAAGGCGCGCTGAAGGTTGGCGGTCGGATGGAAGCAGGTCAGCCCTTCGGGGTTGCCGATGACAACTTGCTCGCGCGGTGCCGTGAGCCACGTGCTGAAGGCCGCGCCGCTCAGGCGGCGGCATTCGCCGCAGTGGCAGTTGACCGGCCGGCCCAGGGGACGCCGAGCCGTGACGGACACGGCGCGGCAGAAACAGGAACCATATGCGGGTTGAGTCATCGCTTTTGGCCTGGCATCCGGAGGCAGGCGTTGAAAGAAGAAAGCAGGCGGCCCGTCAACCGCGCCGACGCATGGACGTTCAAGGATGACCGGCGGCAAAGAGCCGCCACTTCCATGACGACAGTCTCATCATGACCACGCTGACACTCATCTTCAACGGTCCTCCCAGCCAGGCCCGCCAGGCGCTCGGAGGGCTTTTGCAGCGCTTTCGCTCGGCCTACTTCGTTGAGCGGAGCAGCAACGAGTATGCGGTGACGGCGGACGACGCCACGGCCGCGGAGCTTTCCAGGCAGCCCCTGTGGTCGGCCCGGGCATCTTCGCTATCGGGCAAATGACGGACATCTTGTCACGCATGGTCCGGCCACGCCCGTGAGCCACTGTGCCTCGATTCAAGAGACATCGAGGCACGGCAACCGGGCGTTGCCCAGGACTGGCCGGGGCCGTCATCAGTGGTTGTGCCGCGGTGGCGTGGCCACCACGCGGCGGTAAGGCACGGCGAGCTCCAGGCAGGCCCCTGTCGACAGTGGCCCCACCGTCGAGCGGTAGATCTCCTGCCACGGGGTCTGGCTGGCCGGCACGGCGGGCGGCGCTTCGGCACGGCGGCGTGCCAGCGCCTCATCATCCAGGAGCACGTCGCAGCGCCCCGCGTCGAGATCGACGCGGATGATGTCGCCCGTCCTCAGCCAGGCCAGGCCACCGCCCGCGGCGCTTTCGGGTGAGGCATGCACGATGGACGGGCTGTCCGAGGTGCCGGACTGCCGCCCGTCGCCCAGCGTCGGCAGGCTGGTCACGCCACGGCGGATCAGCGCATGCGGTGGCTGCATGTTGACGACCTCGGCCGAGCCGGGCCAGCCCAGCGGCCCCGCGCCGCGCATGACCAGGATGCAGTCCTCATCGACGCCGAGCGAAGGGTCGTTGATGCGCGCGTGGTAATCGTCGGCGCCGTCGAAGACGATGGCACGGGCTTCGAACGCACCGTCCTTCAGATAGCGCTCGCGGAAGGCGGCTGAGATGACGCTGGCCTTCATGATGGCGAAGTCGAACAGGTTGCCGCGCAACACGACGAAACCGGCATCCTCCTTCAGCGGCGCTGCGACCGGGAAGATCACCTCGCGGTCGCATGTCTCGCGACCTGCCAGGTTGGCGGCCATCGTGCGGCCGGTGACTGTGGGCCGTTCGGCGCGCAGCAGGCCGGCCTGCTGCAATTCCCACATGACGGCCGGCACGCCGCCGGCGCGGTGGAAGCGTTCGCCGAGGAATCTTCCGGCGGGCTGCATGTCGAGCAGCAGCGGCACGCGCTGGCCCACCTCGGCCCAGTCGGCGGCGGTCAGCTCGACGCCCGCATGGCGGGCCATCGCGGTGAGGTGGGGCTGGGCATTGGTCGAGCCGCCGATGGCGGCATTGACCACGATGGCGTCCAGGAAGGCGTCGCGGCCGAGGAGGTGCGACGGCCGCAGGTCCTCGCGTGCCATCCCGACGATGCGCAGGCCGGTCTCGTAGGCCATCTGGCCGCGCTCGCGGTAGGGCGCTGGGATGGCCGCGCAGCCGGTCAGCGACAGCCCCAGCGCCTCGGCCAGCGCATTCATCGTCGAGGCCGTGCCCATGGTGTTGCAGTGGCCGGCGGAGGGCGCCGATGCGGCGGCGATCTGGAGGAACGTGGCCTCGTCGATCTCACCGGCCGCCAGGCGCCGCCGACCCGTCCATATGGCTGCACCGGAGCCGACAAGCCGGCCCTCGAACCAGCCATCCAGCATGGGGCCGCCGGACAGCACGATGGCCGGGATGTCCACGGTCGAGGCGGCCATGACCTGGGCCGGCGTCGTCTTGTCGCAGCCGGTGGTCAGCACGACGGCGTCCAGCGGATAGCCATGCAGGATCTCGACAAGCCCGAGATAGGCCAGGTTGCGGTCCAGCGCCGCCGTGGGGCGGCGGCAGTTCTCGAAGATGGGGTGCAGCGGGAACTCCATCGCGATCCCGCCGGCGTCGCGGATGCCGTCGCGCACGCGCCGGGCAAGCTCGATGTGGATGCGGTTGCAGGGGCTGAGGTCGCTGCCGCTTTGCGCGATGCCGATGATCGGCCGGCCCGAGCGCAGCTCCTGCGGCGTGAGGCCGTAGTTCATGAAGCGCTCCAGATAGAGCGCCGTCATGTCGGCACGGTCGGGGTTGTCGAACCAGTCCTGGGAGCGCAGCCGCTTCATGGCTGGTGGCTCCGCAGGTGCTTCAGCAGCGCGCCGACGCCGTAGGTCCAGGGCGCAATCGCGTCACTGCGCTGCACGGTGTTGACCAGCGCACCTAGGGCCGGGCTGGCGATGGTCACGCGGTCGCCCAGGCGGTGTGTGAAGCCCGCGCCCGGCGCGCCGCGGTCCTGGATGGGCGAGAACATCGTGCCAAGGAAGAGCATGAAGCCATCGGGGTACTGGTGGTGGGCGCCGCAGGCGTGGGCCACCAGCTCCAGCGGGTCGCGGCTGATGGCTTGCATGCGGCTGAGACCCTCAAGAAGGAAACCGTCGTCCGCACCTTCGATGGCGAGGCGCACTTCGGCCTGGCGTACGGTGTCCAGCGTGAAGTGCTCGTCGAACAAGCGGATGAAGGGGCCGATGGCGCAGGAGCCGTTGTTGTCCTTGGCCTTGCCCAGCAGCAGTGCGCTGCGGCCCTCGATGTCGCGCAGGTTGACGTCGTTGCCCAGCGTGGCGCCGACGACTTCCGCGCGGCCATTGACGGCGAGCACGACCTCGGGCTCGGGGTTGTTCCACTGCGAGTCCGGATGCAGGCCCACGGCCGCACCGAAACCGACCGCCGACATGGGCTGGGCCTTGGTGAAGACCTCGGCGTCGGGTCCCAGGCCCACTTCGAGATAGGGTGACCAGGCGCCGCGCGCGACGAACTCGGCCTTGAGGCGTTGCGCTGCCTGCGAGCCGGGGCGGATCGCCGACAGGTCGTCGCCCAGCGCCCCCTGCAACTGCTCGCGCAGCGCGTTGGCCCGGGTCGCGTCGCCGCCAGCCTGGTTCTCGATGACGCGCTCCAGCAGGCTGACGGCGAAGGTCACGCCGCAGGCCTTGATGGCCTGCAGGTCGCAGGGCACCAGCAGCCGGGGCAGGGCGGGGTCGGGCTCGGCAGCCAGCGCATTGGCCAGCACCGCCGCGACGGAGCCCAGCACGGCGCCCGGCGCATGACGGGCGATGTGCGCCAGCTCGGCATGGTCCAGCAGCTCGGCCATGGTGGCCGCGTGGGCCGACAGGTCCACCAGCTCGCCACGGCGCACCGCCACGGGAGTCGGGCCGCCGGTGTCGGCGCGCCAGACGCGACCCAGCAAGACGGCGCGCTCGGCATCGGTGGGCAGGAAGGTGGCGTGGACTTGGCTCATGCGGTGCGGCAGCGGGAGAGGTGGTTGCGCTGAAATTGTGAGCGCTACCTGTGCGAACTGCCAAGCCCCGCGGAGGGCGCTCGAACCGGTCAGGAGAGGATCAGATACTCGGGATACCGCTGCTGGATCTCGTCCACCGAGGCGAGGGTGCCGGACAGGTGGTCCCGAACGGCATGCTGCGCGGCTTCGGCGTCCCGGGACTCGATCGCCTGCAAGATGGCCTGGTGGGCGTCCAGGATGGATTCCGTCTTGCCCACGCTGGGGATGTGCAGCAGCCGCAGACGATCGACGTGCCCGGACATGCGCACGACCACCGACCACAGCCGCGGCAGCCCGGCCGCCACGTACATCAGGCGGTGGAACTCCTTGTCGGCGGCGATGAAGCCGAGGAAGTCCTTCCTTGCAGCCAGTTCCGCTTGGCGCGACAGCTGGGCGCGGAGGTCGTCGATCACGGCCGGATCATGCGAGAGGGCCAGCAGGCGCGCGATCTCGATCTCGATGGAGCGGCGCAGGAAATGCGCTTCCCGGGCGGCCGGCACGTCGATGCGGCTGACCTGAGTCGTGTACTGCGCGCGGATGAGGACCAGGCCTTCCTCGCTGAGCCGGATGAGGGCGTCGCGCACTGGCGTCTGGCTGACGCCGAACCGCTGCGCCAGCTCGGCGCGGTCCAGCGCGCTGCCGGGCTCGAGTTCCAGCGAAATGATGGCGGCGCGAAGCGCTTCGACGACCTGCGGGGCCGCATGGCGGGTGGGATCTAGCGTGAAGTTCATCTGCTGTTGAAGGCCAAATCTCTGCCGCGTACGCACGAATGCCGGCCGCCATTGTCCTCGCCAGTGCGCGGGACCTGCGGCGCGCGTCGCGGCACGGCGGTCGCGGTCGGCTGCGGCGGATCTCGGGCATGGGCAAGGGGCCGGTGGTGGTCGGCGACCGCCGCCTGCGCCGTGCACGCGGCCATCCTGAGAGCGCTATCCAGGTTTTGACTTGGCTGCAATTCTGGGCTGCATTTCCTGCCGTCACGTCACTAATACATTAGTACACACCCTCGTTGACGATGGGATTTGGCGGGCATAAATTCAAATGTGCGCGCTACCATTTAATGGTGAATGCGTCATAGAACCAATCAGGAGACAAGATGAGCAAGACTATTTCGCGCCCTGGCGGCCGGGACCGCCTGGAGCGACAGCTGGTCCTGGGCACCACGTTGCTGGCCGGCCTGATCGCACAGGCCTATGCGCAGACGCCCGCGCAGCCGTCCAAGGAGCAGCTGGATACCGTCGTCGTGACCGGCATCCGCGCCTCGCTGGAGAGCTCGGCCAACGCCAAGCGCAACTCGGTCGGCTTCATTGACTCGATCAGTGCCGAGGACATGGGCAAGTTCCCGGACAGCAATATTGCCGAGTCCATCTCCCGCATACCCGGCGTGACGCTGACGCGCGAGATCACCGGCGAGGGCCTGCAGATCCAGATCCGCGGCCTGGGTACCAACTTCACCCGCATCCTGCTCAACGGCGCGCCCGTGGCTTCGGCCTCGACCGGCCGCGTGGACTCCGGCAGCGCGAACCGTGAAGTCGACATGGACTTCCTGCCCGGCGAGCTCTTCAGCCGCGTCACCGTCGTGAAGAGCCCGACCGCCTCCATGCTGGAAGGGGGGGCCGCAGGCATCGTGGACATGCGCAGCGCGCGACCGTTCGACCGCAAGGGCTTGCGCACCGCCTTCACGCTGACGGGCACGAAGAACCAGCAGGCCGACAAATGGGGCAACCGCGGCTCGGCGCTGGTCAGCAACACCTGGGGCGATACCTTCGGCGTGCTGGCCGGCGTGGCCTGGTCCACCAACAAGGTCAAGACCACCGGCTTCGAATCCATCGGCTGGACCAACGCCAACCTGCTGGCCTCGCAGAGCAGCAGCGCCACGCGCAACAACACCGGTGGCGGCAACTGGACCATCCCCACCGCCGTGCCGGCAAACGCCGGCAACGGCCTGACCACCGGCGCCGTCATCGACCAGGCCTTCCTGCTGGCCAAGAACCCCGGCCTGACCATCGAACAGATCGACAACGCGATCATCCCGCGCCTGGGCCGCGCCATGGTGGCCGAGGGCAACCGTGACCGTCAGAACGCCATCCTGTCGCTCGAGGCCCGCCCCAACAGCTCGGTGCAGTTCTACCTCGACGCCATCTACGGCCACAAGAAGAACGAATTCGAGCGCAGCGACATGAACTGGGTGGGCCGCAACGGCTCGGCCATCCCCATCAACATGACGGTGGACCGCAGCGACTGCGCCAACGGCTGCGTCGTCACCAAGGGCACTTTCGCCAACTCGCAGTACTTCCTCGAATACCGGCCCTACGTCGAGGACACCAAGTTCCACAGCATCAACCCCGGCCTCAAGCTGAAGATCACCGATGCCATCGGCATCGACGTGCAGGCCAACGCGACGCGCAGCGACTTCCATCGCCAGTCGCCCACGGTACTGTTCCAGACCGTGCTGGGCTCGGGCATCACCACCGAGTACGACAACACCAGCGGCGTGCCCATCCTGAAGGCCACCAACACCCTCACCGGTGCAACCGACATCCTGAACACGCCCAGCGCCTTTGGCTGGAACGGCGGGCGTGTCAACGTGCAGGAGGAAATGCGCCAGGTCCGCACCTCGGGCCTGCGCGGCGCCATCGACATCGATGCCGATGTCGTCGACATCAAGTTCGGCGGTGCCTATGACAACGTGTCGCGTCGCATCAGCTCGCTGAACAACGACAACTACTGGTCCAACATCGTCTGCGGCCGCAATCTCAACGTCTTCCTGCCCGGGCCCAACACCACCAACAAGAACGGCTGCAACGGCACGGGTGCTGCCGGCTCCGCCGCGGCCGACTATCCCGGCTATGGCACCGGCTACACGGCTGGCGCGACGACGCCGCTGCAGTACCTGGGCTCCGCCATCCCGAACTCGGCCATCCCGGGCTATCTGTCGGCCAACTCGCGCGGCTTCGTCGCGCTGGACTGGGCCCGTTTCGCCAAGGATTCCAACTACGCCGCCGCCCACGAGACCGCGGTGCCCGGCACCGGCGGCACCAACACCGGCGTCAACCCCGGCTACATCCAAGAGAAGGTGAGCTCCATCTTCACGGAGGTCAACGGCGAGACGCAGCTGTTCGGCAATCAGCTGCGCTACAACGCCGGCGCCCGCTACGCGACGACGGAGCAGACCTTCGCCACGCTCAGCGCCCCGGCCGACCCGCGCAACACCGCACTGCTGGACGGCGGCCGCTACCCGACGCCCGTCGTCGAGAGCCTCACGACGACGACCTACAGCAACTTCCTGCCGTCCGGCAGCGTGGCCTACAACCTGCGCAGCAACGTGCTCGCCCGCGCGTCGATGTCCAAGACCATCACGCGCGCCGACCCCACGGCGCTGCGCGCGCTGTCGGCTAGCTTCACCGACCCGTCGGCCCAGAACGGCACGCTGACCAACCCGGACCTCAAGCCCTACGAGTCCAAGAACACCGATCTGGGCCTGGAGTGGTACACAGGACGTGAGGGCTATATCGCGCTGGCCTGGTTCAAGAAGGGCATCAAGGGCTTCACGGCCAACCGCAGCTTCAACGTGCCCTTCAGCGACCTGGGCCAGTACGGCGTGAACTGGATGAACGGCCTGACCCGCGACCAGCGCCGCGCGCTCTACCTGCGCGCCGGCCTGGCCGTGCCCGCGGACCTGGACGTGCTGCCGGCGGCAGGCGACCTGACGGCCATCAACGCGTTGCCCATCACGCTGTCGCAGACGCAGAACACGTCAGACAAGCTCTTCATCAAGGGCATCGAGCTGACCGTGCAGCAGCCGCTGGACGTCCTGACGTCCTATCTGCGTGGCTTCGGTGTCAGCGCCAACTACACCAAGGTCAAGCAGTCTGGCGCCAACGTGGCCATCGGCGTGCCGCCCTACACCTACAACCTGGCGGCCTACTACGAGGGGCGTTTCGGCGGCTTCCGCGTGACGAAGAACTTCACCAAGGGCTCGCAGTCCAGCGGCACCGGCCAGAACGGCATCACGGCCGCAGCCTTCTATGGCCTGGACTACTCGCAGGTGGACTTCACGTCCCGTCTCAACCTCGGCGAGATCCTGGGCTCTGCCATCGGCTGGAAGAAGGACCTGCAGGCCACGTTCGACGTCTTCAACCTGACCCGGGCCTCGCAGCGCACGAACTTCCAGTTCGCCAACGCGCCGTACGCGATCTACGAGCCGGGTCGTACCTACCAGATCGGCCTGCGCGCCAGCTTCTGATCGACAAAGCCTGTGTCTCCGCCAGCGGTCCGGGTGTGGCTCGCGGGTGGTTCGGTGAGGGTGCCCGTCGGCCGCAGGCGGGACCCTCACCTTTTTCTTTGTGGCGCCCGGGCCAGCGGCCGGATCAGCACGCACACGATCAGCGTGGTGCCGATCAGTACGTTGCCCACCCAGGGGAAGTGCTCCAGCCTGCCGTGGGGCGCAACCGTCACGATGTGGCCGGACACCAGCGCCGCTAGCCCGCCTGCCAGCTGTTGCAGCGCGGCGTTGATGGCCGTGAAGGCGCCGCGCTGCTCGGGCGCCGGGATGCCGGCGACGACGACCTGCCAGGGCACCATGCGCGAGAAGATGCCTGCGAACATGACGACGTTGATGACGATCAGCGTCATCAGCGACGAAGGCCCCAGCCGCGTATAGAGCGCCACCATCGCGACCGTGATGGCGCTGCCCGCGTAGAACACCGGCAGCGGCCCGAGGCGGTCGGCCAGCCGCCCCACGAGCGGTGCGACGAACAGCGTGCTGATGCCGGTGACGAGGTAGACGGCGGGGAGCTGCTCCAGCGCGATGCCGACGTTGTGCACCGAGAAGGCACTGGCGAAGGGCATGATCATGAAGCCGCCCGTCGTCAGCAGTGCCGTGACGAGGAAGGCATGCAGGTGCCGGCGCTGGGCGACCGTGTGCAGCAGATGGGCGGAGGCGCTGCGGTCCGTCTGCAGCTTCAGGTGGGCGTCCACGGGCTGCATGCGCCAGGCGATCAGCAGGCCGCCGACGGCGCCGAAGGCGGCCAGCGCGAGGAAGGGGGCATGCCAGTCCCAGCGCGTGGCCAGATACAGGCCGAAGGGCAGACCCAGCACCTGGCTGGCGGCGAAGCCGCCCTGCAGCAGCCCCATGACGCGGCCCCGCAGCGCGGGCTCGAACAGGTCCGCCGCGATGGCCATCACGATGGAGCCGATGACGCCGCCGAACAAGCCCGTGACGATGCGCGCCGCCAGCAGCGACTCGAAGCTCGTCGCCAGGCCGCACCACAGCGTGCCGAGCAGGAAGCCGCCGTAGAAGAACAGCAGCAGCTTCTTGCGGTCGAAGCGGTCGGCGAAGCCGGCTGTCAGGATGCCGGAGAGCCCGGCGCTGAAGGCATAGGCCGACACGACCAGGCCGAACTGCTGGGCCGTCATGGCCATGGCCGGCATGATCATCGCGCCCAGCGGCGACATGATCATGAAGTCCAGGATGACGGCGAACTGCAGCAGTGTCAGCAGTCCGGTCGCAAAGCGTTGGTAGGGGGTGAAGGCGGGCGCGGGAGGGGGGGCTGCGGGCATGGGGCGGGAGTGTGCGCCAACGGGCGCCCGGGCATGGCAGCAGCGTGAAAACCGGCCCGGGATGCTGTCCTACGCGGCATCGCGCCGCCGGCTCACGAGCGGGGGACTGTCGCGGCGCGAGAGTGGCTTCATCCTCGACTGCGGAGTTGCACCATGCCGACCGCGACAGCCCGCCCGCCCGAACTGCCGTCCGCCTCCCAGCTGCCGGAGGCCGAGATCCTGGTCTGCGTCGTCGGCACCGCCGAGGTGATGCAGAGTTCCGAGAACGACCTGGCCACGCTGGCCTCGGATTGCCACGTGCACCGGCTGGATTGGCTCCTGGACGATGAGTTCGGGGAGCCTCCGGTGGCGGCCGACTGGGCGGACGGCCTCATCGTGCTGAACTCCGACGCCTGGGCAGCGCCCACCGGCTGCGCCAGGCTGCAGGCCCTGCTGAAGATGGCCTGGCGTTGCGGCCGCACGGTCGTGCTGTGTGGCGACGCGGTGAACTCCCTGGGCACACTGGGCTTCCCGGCGGATGTGCCTGCCGAGGCGGAGGGGCTGTTCCTGTGTCCGCGCGGGCCTTGCGGGGCGACGCTGCGCGAGTTCCTTGATGCGGTTCATGAGCAGCCGCACCGCGGCCGCTGATTCCTGAAGAAGGCGAGGCGCGCGACGGGACCTTCACGGGCCCGCCGCGCGATGGCGTCCGCTATCTGCGGATCAGGCCCACCACCAGGCTGACGACGGCCAGGATGATGAAACCGTAGAACAGCAGCTGGGCAATGCCCGCGGCGCTGGCGGCGATGCCGCCGAAGCCGAACAGGGCGGCCACGAGTGCGATGACGAAGAAGATGATGGCGTAACGCAGCATGGGTTTCTCCTTGGGCTGATGGCATGGGCCTGTACACGGGGACGGCAGTCGGCCCATTGCCGTCAGCCCTAATCTAGGGCGCCGTCCTCGGCCGGCCTGCCGGCTTGTGCCGCGCTGCCGGGTAGGAGGCTGCCGACGCCGGCGCCACGGTGGCAGGCCCTGCATCGGGGCCGTCGCAGCTGACGGGGGGCAGGTTCTCGCCCGGGTCAACAAAGGCCAGCAGAGCGGCTGGCGGCGTCAGCGCGCCGAGCGCGATTGCGGCGATGGCCTTGCCACCCAGTGCGCGCCCTTCGAGGGCCACGCGCGGCTCGCCCAGGCGGCCCTGCACGCGCACCGGCGAGCGCAGCGTCAGCGGCGAGAAGTCCTTGGGCCGGGCCACCACGCGCAGGTCCAGCGTCTCGTCGGCGAGGCTGACGCGGCCGTCGATGTCGATGCGGCTGTCGCGGTTGTCCAGGACCGCCGAGCGCGGGCGCAGCACGCCAGCCTTGAAGCTGCCGTCCAGGCGCGCGCAGTTCAGCTGCAGCTTGTGGTCGCCGCGCAGCAGCAGTCCCAGGCCCTGGGCCAGGTCCAGCCCTGCGGCCTCGGTCAGCAGGTGGGAGATGCTGCCCTTGTCCAGCTGCAGGCGCACGAGGCCGTTCAGGCCGCCCAGCAGCTCGGCCAGGCTGCGACCGCGGCTGTGCACGTCCAGGTCGGCGCGCAACCGGCCGGTCAGCGGATCGTGCGCCAGGCTGGGGGCCTGGAACTTGAGCCACTGCTCCACGGCCATGCCGCGCACGCCCAGGCCGATCTGCCACTGCGGCGGGCTGGGGCGGGTATCCAGGCGTGCGGAGCCGGAGGCCTCGCCGCCCGCGATGCCGGCGTTGAATCCCTGCAGGCTCAGCACGCCATCCTCCAGCACCAGGCTGGCGTTCACGGGCGCCAGCGGCGCCAGGTGGGCGGTACCCAGGTCGAGCTGGCTCAGGGCCACGGCAACGCGGGCGTCCATCATGCGCAGCGAGGGCAGGTCCCAGGGACGGTCGGGCAGCACGCGGCCGGGACGGCTGGGCGGCGTGTCCGTGCCGAAGGCCGGGCCCAGGTCCGCCAGGCGCAACGGGCCGCCGCGCAGCAGGCCGCTGAGCAGCGGGCGCCGGGACGGGGTCGGACGGGTGTCGAAGGCGAAGTCGCCACCGAGCTGGCTCTGGCCGATGCGCGCCTTGGCGCCACCCAGTTGCCACACGCCCAAGGCGTGCTGCAGCCGCCCGCTCAGCTCCAGTGGCGGAGTGTTGGGCAGCGTGATGCCGAAGGGGCGGCCGATGTCGGCCAGCGAGTTGCCTCGCACCCGCAGCTGGCCGTCCAGTGCGCGGGCGTCCAGCAGCGAGGCGGCAGTGCCGTCGAAGCTGAGGCGGCCGTTGCGCTGGGTCAGCTCGGCGCTCAGCTGCACCGGTGGCAGACCGGCCTCGGCGGGCGCGAACAGGGCCAGCCCGGCGCCGGCCTCGGCCTTGAGAGCCAGCTGCTGGTCACGCAGCCGGCCCTGCAGCGTCGCCGTCCAGCGGCCATCGGCCTGAGTCGCGAAGCGGGCGTCGCCCGCCAGCAGCAGCGGCGCGTCGTCCAGATGGGCCGTCCCATGGCGGACCACGAGGTGGTCGATGCGCGGCAGCTCGGCAGGCTCCTGGCGCTCTCCGCTGGGCTGCACGGGCCAGGCGGTGCGGCCGGCGGCATCGCGTTGCCAGTTCAGCGTCAGCGCGTCGGCCTGCACCAATCGCAGCCGCAGTGGCGCGCCGCTGCGCCAGGCCCAGATATCGCGCCACTGCCAGCGCAGCAGCAGGCCCTGGGCATCGGCCAGAGATTCGCCATGGCTGCCGGTGACGCGCAGCCGCGTGGCCTCTAGGCGGGGGCCCAGCAGCAGGTGCAACCGGGAGCCGCCGTCCATATCCAGCCCGCGCCCGGCTCGTGCGGCGAGCCAGGGCGCGAGGCCGGGCCAGCCGGTCCATTCCATGGCGGCTGCGGCGGCGATGACGGCCAGCACGGCGGCGCCGACGGCTTTGGCGGCGACTTTCATGGGGCCATGCTCATGGGAGCCCTTCTGGCCCGGCGTGGGACGGGCGCGTTCGAGTGTGTAGGACTTGGCCTGTGGTCGCCCCGCAGGAGGCCCACGCCTGCAGCGCAGCCAAGGCACGCCGCCATGAGCGGCGGCTGCGCCAGGCCGCGCGCCAAGGGCGCCTTTGCTTTGCCCGCCGCGGCATGCCGTCCGACAGTGTCGGGCCGCCGGGCTCGCTAGCCTTCATTGCACAGCCCGAACCTTCCCATGGCCGCCGCTCCTGCCTCCGCGCTGCAACGCTTCATGACCGTGGCCAGACCCTACTGGGTGGGGGACCGGCGCGGCTGGGCCTGGTGCTTCCTTGCCGGCCTCATCGTGCTGATGCTGGCGGACACCCAGCTTGCCGTGCTGCTGAACAACCAGACCGGCGAGCTGACGTCCGCGCTGGCGGCCCGCGACGCGCCGCGCTTTTGGAGCGCCGTGCGTGCCATGCTGTGGGTACTGGCCTTCGCGGTGCCGGTCTTCGCGACCTACTACTACGCCCGCGATGCCTATGCAAACGACTGGCGGCGGTGGCTGACGCAGCGCTTTCTTGACGGCTATCTGCGCGAGCGCCGCTACTTCCACATTGCCGCCGAGGAGATCGACAACCCGGATCAGCGCATCGCCGACGACGTCAACACCTTCACCGGCCGCTCGCTGCACTTCTTGCTGATCCTGCTGGGATCGCTGATGCAGCTGGTGGCTTTCAGCGCGGTGCTGTGGTCACTGTCGCACCTCCTGGTGGGCTTTCTCGTCGCCTATGCGCTGACCGGCACTGTGCTGTCGCTGGGCTTGTTCGGGCGGCCGCTGATCCGGCTCAACCACTGGCAGCTCAAGCGCGAGGCGGACTTGCGCTTTCGGCTGATGCGGGTGCGCGAGAACGCCGAGTCCATCGCCTTCTATGGCGGCGAGCAACAGGAGCGCCACCAGCTGCAGCAGCGCCTGCGCGCTGCGCTGCTGAACACGCGCAAGCTCATCCGCGCCCAGTTCGCGCTCAATCTCTTTCAGCGCGGCTTCAGCCAGCTCAGCCTGCTGGTGCCGGCCGTCGTGCTTAGCGCCGACGTTCTGGGCGGCCGGCTGGAGGTGGGCCAGGCCGTGCAGGCGGCCGGGGCCTTCGCGGCGGTGCTGGGCGCGGTGTCCCTGATCATCGACAACTTCGAGAGCCTCTCCCGCTTCGTCGCCGGCATCGACCGTCTGCACGTGATGGCCGAGGCGCTGCAGGCTGCACCGCCCGAGGCGGGCATCGCACGCGCGCAGGGCCGCGAGCTCGACATCAAGGACCTCACGGTGCAGGCGCCGGGCAGCGACCGCGTGCTGGTCGAGAAGCTGTCGCTGCGTGTGCCCGAGGGCGGCTCGCTGCTCATCACCGGCGCCAGCGGCTGCGGCAAGAGTTCGCTGCTGCGGGCCATCGCGGGGCTGTGGACTCAGGGCAGCGGGCAGGTCTCGCATCCGCCGCGCGAGGATGTCTTCTTCCTGCCGCAGCGGCCCTATCTGCAAACGGGCACGCTGCGCAGCCAGCTCATCTACCCCAGCACGCAGCCCGCGCTCGATGACGAAGCGCTGCTGAAGATCCTGGACGAGGTCCAGCTGCGCCACCTGGCCGAAGGCGAGGGCGGGCTGGACCGCACGCAGGACTGGGAGAAGCTGCTCAGCGGCGGCGAGCAGCAGCGCCTGGCGTTCGCACGGCTGCTGGTGCATGCGCCGCGCCTGGCCATCCTCGACGAGGCCACCAGTGCACTGGACGATGCCAACCAGAAGCGGCTGTACGAACGGCTGCGCCAGCGCGGCACGACGCTGATCAGCATCGCCCACCGTGCCGCCGTGGCAGGCTTTCATCGCCGAGTGCTGAAGCTCAAAGGCGGCGGTCGCTGGACGCTCGTCAGGACGCCGCGGCAGGACACCGAGAAGACCGGCGACTGAATGGCGGCTGAACGGCGACGGGCTCACGCGGTGCGCGAGCCTTCGTCAATGGTGATCCTGGGTAAATTCCCGACCGATCGGTCGGCAATTCGCCGATACCATCGGCGGGCCTTCACGACACGCCGCCATGGACCTCACGATTGCCGCCATCCTGGGCCTAGACGGCCTCACCAACGGGGCCATCTACGCCCTCGTCGCCCTGGCCCTGGTGCTGGTGTTCTCGGTCACGCGGGTCATCTTCATCCCGCAGGGCGAGTTTGTCGCCTTCGGGGCCCTGACGCTGGCCGCGCTGCAAATGGGCAAGATGCCGGGCACGGTCTGGCTGCTGCTGCTGATGGCCATCGCGGCGGCGGTGCTGGACCTGATCCAGGGGCTGCGCGAGCGCCGGCCGTTGCCGCGCATCGCCTTGGGGCTCCTGAGGGCGCTGGGCTTTCCCGTCGCGCTGGCCGTCGCCGTGCCGCTGCTGGTGCCGCATCAGCCAGCGCTGTGGCTGCAGGTGCTGCTGACGCTGGCTATCGTCACTGCCATGGGGCCGCTGCTGTACCGCCTGGCCTACCGCGCTCTGTCGGGCGCCAGCGTGCTGACGCTGCTCATCGTGTCGGTCGGCGTGCATTTCGCGCTGACCGGCATCGGCCTGGTGTTCTTCGGCGCCGAGGGCTACCGCACGCCGGCCTTCTGGGAGGCGCGCTTTGACGTCGGCCCGCTGAGCCTCACGGGCCAGACGCTGATCATCTTCGGTGCCTCCATCGCGCTGCTGGTCGCGATGTTCTTCTTCTTCGAGCGCACGCTGACTGGCAAGGCGCTGCGCGCCACGTCGGTCAATCGCACCGGCGCACGGCTGATGGGCATCTCCGGCGATGCGGCCGGATCCCTGAGCTTCACGATGGCGGCCTTCATTGGTGCGCTGTCGGGCCTGCTGATCTCGCCGTCCACGACGATCTACTACGACACCGGCTTCCTGATCGGCCTGAAGGGCTTCGTCGCCGCGGTGTTCGGCGGCCTGGCTAGCTTCCCGATGGCGCTGGGCGGTGCCATAGGCGTGGGCCTGATCGAGAGCTTCGGCTCGTTCTACGCCAGCGCGTTCAAGGAGGTCATCGTGTTCACGGTGATCCTGCCGGTGCTGCTGTGGCGGTCCTTCGTGGACCCGCACCACGAGGAGCACTGACATGACGCGCACCCATCTGTCGATCGCCGCAGCGATCGTGCTGCTGGTCCTGCCCTTCGCGCCGGTGCCGGACTTCTGGATCACGCAGCTCAACTACATCGGTCTTTTCTCCCTCGTCGTGCTGGGGCTGGTGTTGCTGACCGGCGTGGGCGGCCTCACGTCCTTCGGCCAGGCTGCGTTCGCCGGTGTCGGCGCGTACGCCACGGGCTACATCTCCACGGTGATGCACCTGTCGCCCTGGCTGGGCCTGCTCGCAGGACTGGCCATCACGCTGGTGCTGGCCCTGGTCATCGGCGTGCTGACGCTGCGCATGTCGGGCCACTACCTGCCGCTGGCCACCATCTGCTGGTGTCTGGCGCTGTACTACCTGGTCGGCAACCTGGACTCCCTGGGCAAGTACGACGGCCTGCTGGGCCTGCCGGCCATCACGCTGGGGGACTTCAGCTTCCAGAGCGAACGCCGCATCTACCTGCTGATCTGGCTGGCGGCGCTGCTGGCGGCCCTGGGCATCACGCGGCTGCTGGACTCGCGGCCGGGGCGCATCATGCGCGCGCTCAACACCAACCGCGGCGGCGGCGCGACGATGCCCGAAGCCATGGGCGCGTCCACCTTCCGCTACAAGCTGGTGATGTTCGTGGTCGCGGCGTTGCTGGCCTCGGTGTCGGGCTGGCTGTATGCCCACATGCAGCGCAGCGTGAACCCGTCGCCGTTCGGCATCAAGTTCGGCATCGAGTACCTGTTCATGGCGGTGCTGGGGGGGATCGGCACGGTGGGCGGCGCGTTCACCGGCGCGGCGCTGGTGAAGCTGGCCGAGGACCAGCTCAAGGTCTGGCTGCCGATGATCTTCGGCGGCTCGGGCAACTACGAGATCATCGTGTTCGGTGTCGTGCTGGTGCTGGTGCTGCGGTTCGCGCCGGACGGCCTGTGGCCGCTGATCGCGCGCTGGCTGCCGGCACGCCGCGCGCGCCCGGTCGACGAGGGCGCGCCGGCGCTGGGCACTCGCAGCCATCCCGGGCCTGGCACGCCGCTGCTGGACGTGCGCAAGATCCGCAAGCAGTTCGGCGGGTTGGTGGCGGTCAACGACATCAGCTTCGCGATCCGTGCCGGCGATATCGTCGGCCTGATCGGTCCCAACGGTGCCGGCAAGAGCACCACCTTCAACCTGGTCTCCGGCGTGTTGCCGTTGACCAGCGGCGAGGTGGAGTTGCTGGGCCAGCGCGTGGACGGCCGCGGCAGCCGCGACATCGCTCGCTCGGGCCTGTCCAGGACCTTCCAGCATGTGAAGCTGGTGCCCGACATGACGGTGCTGGAAAACGTTGCGCTGGGCACCTATCTGCGCACACGCAGCGGTACCGTTCGCGCGATGCTGGGCCTGAACGCGGCCGAGGAGGCACAGGCCCGCGCCGAGGCCCTGCGCCAGCTGCGCCGCATCGGGCTGGCCGAGCAGGCCCACGAGCTGGCCGGCAACCTGGCGCTGGGTCCGCAGCGCCTGGTCGAGATCGCCCGCGCGCTGGCCAGCGACCCTTCGCTGCTGCTGTTGGACGAACCCGCCGCCGGCCTGCGCCACAAGGAGAAGGAAGCGCTTGCCGAGGTGCTGAAGCAGCTCAAGGCCGAGGGCCTGTCGCTGCTGCTCGTCGAGCACGACATGGATTTCGTCATGAAGCTGACCGACCGCATCGTCGTCATGGAATTCGGCCGCCACCTGATGGAAGGCACGCCGGCCGAGGTACAGGCCAGCCCGGCCGTGCGCGCGGCCTACCTGGGAGCGGACGAATGAGCGCCCTCCTGGAAGTCAAGGACCTGCATGCCGGTTATGGCCGCGCGGAGGTGTTGCACGGCCTGAGCTTCTCGGCGGCCGAGAAGAGCGTTGTCACCGTCATCGGCCCCAATGGCGCCGGCAAGTCCACACTGCTGGGCGCGTTGATGGGGCTGCTGCCGTCGCGCAGCGGCGCGCTGCGCTTCGCGGGCGAGGACATTGCCCGGTTGACGCTGGAAGAGCGCGTGCTGGCGGGCCTGGCCCTGGTGCCAGAGAAGCGTGAGCTGTTCGGCACGATGACGGTGGAGGACAACCTGCTGCTGGGCGGCTGGCGGCCCAAGAAGCTGGGCGACGGGCGTTGGCGCGATGGGCTGGACAGCGTCTACGCGCGCTTCCCGCGGCTGAAGGAGAGGCGCGCGCAGGCGGCCGGCACGCTGTCTGGCGGCGAGCGCCAGATGCTGGCCCTGGGGCGCGCGCTGATGGGACAGCCCAAGCTGCTGATGCTGGACGAGCCCAGCCTGGGCCTGGCTCCGCTGATCGTGCGCGAGATCTTCACCATCGTCGAGGACCTGCGTGCCACGGGCGTCAGCATCCTGCTCGTCGAGCAGAACGCCCGCGCTGCGCTGCGGGTGGCCGACCACGGGCATGTGCTTGAGACGGGGGAGTTCGGCCTGAGCGGACCGGCAGACCAACTGGCCGCCGACCCGCGCGTCATCGACACCTATCTCGGCGCGGGGCGCAAGGACTGACAGTGGCGCAAGCCTTGCAGGCACGGCGCGCGGACATCACCACGCTGGCGGTCGACGTCATCGTCAACGCCGCGAATTCGTCGCTGCTGGGCGGCGGCGGGGTCGATGGCGCGATCCACCGCGCGGCCGGGCCTGAGCTGGTGCACGAATGCCGCCTGCTCGGCGGCTGCAAGACCGGCGATGCCAAGCTCACGCGCGGCTACCGCCTGCCGGCAGCCCACATCGTGCACACGGTCGGCCCGGTCTGGCGTGGCGGCACGCAGGCAGAGGCCGAATTGCTGGCGTCCTGCTACCGCCGCAGCCTGGCACTGGCCGGCGGGCTGGGCGCGGCGTCGATCGCGTTTCCCAGCATCAGCACCGGCATCTATGGCTACCCCGTCGAGCCGGCCGCGCGCATCGCGGTGGCAACGGTGCGCGAGACGGGCGCGAGTTGGCCCAGCCTGCGCGAGGTGATCTTCTGCTGCTTTTCGGCGGAAGACCTGCAGGTCTACGAGGCCGTGCTGGCCGCCTGACGCCCGGACCCTTCCACGCCACCGCTCAGAAACGCAGTTCGCGCAAGTAGCCGTCGGCGACCAGCAGCGCCGCATCGGTGTCTGCCGAATGCGTGCCCGGACCGTTTTCCATGCCGCCGCTCAGCCAGCCGGTGTCGCGCAAAGGGGCCAGGGCGCGCAGCTGGTTGTGGCGCAGCCCCGGCGTCAGCGTGACGCGCTGCTGCAGCTGGCCGTCGGGCGACAGCAGCGCCAGCAGTGGCTTGGACTCCTCGGAGATGCTGGCGCCGGTGGGGTTCTGCGTGTAGCCCGTGCTGCCGGCCAGCAGCAGCCGGCCGTCAGCGCGCTGGGCCACGTCGAACACCACGTCGCCTGCTTCGAAGTCCAGGACGCGATAGGCGGTGGTGGTGCCGATGCCGGCCGGCACCAGTGCCAGGAAGGCATCCCAGCCGTCCGCCACCTGCCGGCTGCGCACGCGGCCGGCCGCCGCGACCTGCGCACCCACCCAGCGCAGCGCATGCAGCTCGGAGCGCTGTTGGGTATCGATCAAGACCGTGCCCTGGCGGATGCCGGCGGTGCTGAACTTGCTCAGCAGCACGCCGTTGGCGACGCGCGGGTCCAGCGGCTCGCCGAACTGCTGGCTGTGGCCCTCGATCAGGTCGGTGAAGTCCAGCGTCACCGCCACCGCGATGCCGCCCAGGGGATCGGCATCCAGCACCAGCCGCCACTGCTGGTCCAGGCTCTTGAAGGGGTCGAAGCTGCCACCGGTCAGGAAGCGGGCGCCGATGTAGACGCCCGGCTCGACCAGGCGGCGCCATTGCTTGGACAAGCCGGCGCCCGAGTAGCCGAGCCGGTGCAGTACCACCGCGTTGCGCCCCGAGCGGAACGCCAGCGCAACGTCCTCGCCGAGCGGCGCCAGACGCGCGGCATCGCGGGTGTAGTAGGGCAGCAGCGACTGGTGATCGCGTGCGCTCGCCGGATCACCGAAGAAGGGGTCGCTGGCCGCCTGCGGGTCCGTGAAGTCCAGTTCATGCAGCAACTGGCCGGCGGCCGACAGCCGCAGCAGGCGCAGCTCGCGGTCGCTGCCCAGCAGCAGCGTGATCTGGCCCGACGGATGCAGCGCGAAGTCCAGCAGCGACCAGCCGGGCGGCGGCAGGAAGTCCATGGCCTGGCGGCTGCCGTCGGCCTGCGAGATCAGCAGACGCCGCTCCGGCCGGGTTGGAATCTCCAGCGTGCGAGCCTTCTCGGTCAGTGCCACCCAGGCCGCGCCGAGGCTGCGCACCTTGATCACTGCCTGGCCGGGCGTGACCAGCTGCAGCGGTGCGGGGTTGCCGCCGCCACCGCCGTCTCCCCCATCCGCGCCGCCGCCACCGCAGGCCACCAGCAGTGCCAGCAGGATGGCCGCCACGCCGTGCCGCCCCGTCATCCTCGCCATCATTGTTCGTTCTCCCTGCTGCCCGAAAAAGGGGCGGGCCGGCAGGCTAGGTCGAGGCGGGATGGATGGCGAAAGTCAGCGGCCCAAGACTTAGGGGGCGCCCCGTGCCTTGGCGGCCGGGCTCAGCCCGGCGGATGGTTGGGGGCGAAGACCAGCAGCTTGTTGTTGGCGGGCATGTCGATGCACTCGCGCAGTTGCAGACCCGCCGAGGCCGCCAGCCCGGCCACGGCCGTCAGCCGGCGGATGCCCCAGGCCGGGTTGCGTGCGCGCAGGTCGGCGTCGAAGGCGAGGTTGCTGGGCGCCGTGGGTTCGTCGTCCAGCAGGTAGGGCCCGTAGGTGATCAACAGGCCGCTGGGCGCCAGGTACCGCGCGGCGCCTTGCATGAGACCGGCTGTGCATGCCCATGGGGCGATGTGGATCATGTTCGCGCAGTAGATCGCGTCGAGCTGTGCGGCTACGCCCGGCCAGGACTCGTCGAGCACGTCCAGCAGCAGGGGCGGGCGTACTCGCTCCAGGCCTTCGCACCAGGCCATGATGGACGGCAGCGCGGCGGCCTGCACGTCGCTGGGCTGCCATTGCCAGCCCGGCAGGGCTTCGCTGAGGAAGGCCGCGTGCTGGCCGGTGCCGCTTGCGATCTCCAGCAGCAGTCCACGGTCCGGCAGCAGGCGCTGCAGGGCCGCCCCTATGGGCGGCCCGTTGCGCTCTGCGGCGGGGCTGTGGTGACGCTCGCCGTGCATCGTGATCAGGCCAACCGCCCGGCCTGGAAGTCGCGCACTGCCTGCACCAGCTCGGCCTCGGTGTTCATCACGAAGGGGCCGTACTGCGCGATGGGTTCGTTCAGCGGCTGGCCGGCGATCAGCAGCGCGCGGGTGGCGGTGTCGCCCGCCGTCAGGCGCACGCCGTCGCTGCCAGGCGTGTTGGCGAGGATGGCCATGCGGCCCGGCGGCACCAGGCAGCCCGACTCGAACTTGAGCCCGCCCTCGAAGACGTAGACGAACGCGTTGAAGCCGGCTGGCAGCGGCTGTTCGAAGCGCGCACCGGGCGCCAGGCTGAGGTCGAGGTACAGCGGCGCGGTGTGCTCGCGCTGCACCGCACCGGCCACGCCGTGGCTGTCGCCGGCGATGACGCGCACCTTGACGCCATCGCGCTCGAACTCCGGTACCTCGGCACTCGTGATGTCTCGGTACCAGGGCTCGCGCATCTTGTCCTTGGCGGGCAGGTTGAGCCAGAGCTGGAAGCCGGCCATGCGGCCTTCGTTCTGCTCCGGCGTCTCGCTGTGGATGACGCCGCGGCCGGCAGTCATCCACTGCACACCGCCGTCGCTGATCAGGCCTTCATGCCCGGCCGAGTCGCGGTGGCGCATGCGGCCATTGAGCATGTAGGTGATGGTCTCGAAGCCGCGATGCGGATGGTCGGGAAAGCCGGCGATGTAGTCGTCCGGGTTGTCCGTGCCGAAGTGGTCCAGCATCAGGAAGGGATCCAGCCTGCGCTGCAGGTTGTTGGTCAGCACGCGGTTGAGCTTGACGCCGGCACCGTCGCTGGTCGGCTGACCAGCGACGAGGCGCTCGACCTCGCGCGGTTGGTTCAGAAGGGAAGTGGCGACGGTGCTCACGGAGTAGTCCTTTCAATGTTCCCGGTCCTGGTGCCGGGCCGTTCCCGGGCCGGCCCGCCTTGGCGATGTGCTCGCCGGTCAATCCGGCAAGCATCGTCGCCCCGTCGGGGACCGGCCAACGTAATCCCTCGACGAGGGGCTTGAGATTACGCGGCGAGCAGTTCGGTGATCTGAGCGCGGGCGGCGCTCAGGCCGCGGTCGGCGATCTCGGGGCCCATGTTCAGGCCTTCAGCGTAGATGAACTCCACGTCGGTCATGCCAAGGAAGGCCAGCACGGTGCGCAGATAGGGCACGACCTGGTCGGTCGGCTGGTCGCGGTGGATGCCGCCGCGGGCGCTGACGACATAGACCTTCTTGCCGGTGACGAGGCCGATGGGGCCCTTCTCGCCGTACTTGAACGTGGCGCCGGCGCGGGCGACGGCGTCGATCCAGTTCTTCAGCTGCGCGCTGACGTTGAAGTTGATCATGGGCACGCCGATGACGACCACGTCGGCGGCGAAAAGTTCGGCGATGAGCTGGTCGTTCAATGCGACGCGGGCCGCCTGCTCGGCGTTGCGCGCCTCTGCTGGCGTGAACAGGGCGCCGAGGGCGGCTTCGTCGAGCACCGGCAGCGGGCTGACGGCGAAGTCGCGCACGGTGACGGTGGCGTCGGGGTTGGCGACGCGCAGGCCGGCGGTCAGCTCATTGGCCAGACGGGTGGACACCGAGCCCTGGTCGTCGTGAAGGCGGCGGGCGCTGGAGTTGATTTGCAGGATGTTCATACGGCTCCTGGAAGGACAGAGGTTGCGATGGACTGAACTCTAGGGTCGCATCAATGCCTGCAGAAGTCGTCGAATTGCATAAGATTGTTCCGTTGATGGATCAATGAGGCCGATATGGAGTCCGACGCTGACGATTTGCTGCTGTTTGCCCGCGTCATGGAGGCCGGGAGCTTCAGCCGTGCCGCGGAGCGTGTGCACTGGCCCAAGAGCACCGTGTCGCGGCGTATCGCGGCGCTGGAGGCGCGGCTGGGCGAGAAGCTGCTGCAGCGCAGCACGCGCAAGCTGTCGCTGACGGACTTCGGCGCCGGCGTGCTGGAGCACGCGCGAGTCGTTGCCGCCGAGGTGGATGGCGCGCTTGCGCTGGCCCTGCACCGGCAGCGCAAGCCCAGCGGGCGGCTGCGTGTCAGCATGCCCGCGGATTTCGCGCAGCAGGTGGCCGCGGGCATGCTGGCCGAGTTTGCGCTGAGCTACCCGGAAGTTCAGCTGGAGCTGGACCTGACGCCGCGGCGGGTGGACTTGATTGGCGAGAGCTTCGACCTCGTCATCCGCATGGGCCAGCTCGACGAGGACAGCCAGCTTGCCGCGCGGCTGCTGACGACGACGCATTGGGGCCTGTACGCGTCGCCGGCCTATCTCGAGCGTGTCGGCGAGCCGTTGCTGCCGCAGGCGCTGGACAGCATGCACGCGCTGTTGCTGCTGACCCGTACCGGCGAGCCGGTACCCTGGCGGCTGCAGCGGGAGGGGGGCGAGCCCTATCTGGTGCAGCCGGCGCAGCGCACGCTGGCCAACGCGCCCAGCCTGCTGGCGCAACTCGCGGAAAGTGGCGTCGGCATCGCCGGTATCGATCGCCTCATCGTCAAGGACGCGCTGGCGCTCGGCCGCCTGCAGCGCCTGCTGCCGGATTGGCACCTGCCCGGCTCGAGTTGCTGGGCCGTGTTTCCGGAGCGGCGGCTGATGCCGCTGCGTACCCGAGTGTTCCTGGAGGCGATGTCGGCACTGCTGGAGACTTGTCCGGTGCCGCCGGCCTAGCTCAGTCGCCTTCGTTCTTGAAGGCGATCTCGACGGCGGCCTCGCGCGCCTTGCTCAGGGGGGCGAAGCGCCACTGGCGCACGGCTTCCACGGCGGCGCTGCCCAGGCGCGAATGGCTGGCCTTGATGACCGCGGCCTGCTGGACCGAGCCGTCGGCCGCCACGGTGAACTGCACCTGGGCGAAGCCGTTGCGGAAGCTGGTCTGCTGCAACTGGCGCGGCATGGTGGGGTCGACCTTGGACAGCAGCCGCAGCGGCTCCTCGGGGTCCTGCTGCTCTGGGGCGGGAGGCGGCTCTGCAGCCTGGGCCGCAACGGTCATCGGTGCCGCGGGTGCGGGCGTCGGCTCCGCGGCGGCGAGCACGACGGGCTCTGGCGCGGGCTCGGGTCGGGCCGCGACGGGGACGGGGACGGGGACGGGGACGGATGCCGCAGCAGCGGCAACGGCTGTCGGCGTGGATGCAGGGGTGGGCGCGGACGAAGCAGCGAGGGCAGGGGCTGGAGCGGGGGCCGGCTTGGGTGCCGCGGCCACCGGCGCCGGCTTCTTCGGCGCGGGCGCCGGCGCGGGGGCCGGCTGCGGCCGGGGCGCGGGCTTGTCGGCGTGCAGCTTGATCCAGTGGAAGACCGCGTCGGCGGCCTTCTGCGCACGCTCCATGCCGTCGGACTTGGGGGCTTCTTGTTGGGCGCCGGCGGGTTCGGCCAGCATCAGCAGGGCGCCCGCGATGGCGGGCAGGGCGAGCACGAAGACGGGCCGCGGTCCAGGCGTCATGACAGCTCCACAAAGACGGTCCGAGCCGGGGCGGGGGCACCCGGTCGAGCGGCGGACTCTAGTCAGGCCCGGGGTCGGCGTCAGCGGGGTTTGCCCCGCTCGAAACAGAAATTAGGGCACTCCCGGCAAAGCATCACGTTCAGGCGGCCAGCAGGGCCCGGCAGCGCTTCTCATGCTGCTGGATCTCGGCCAGCGTGACCTCGATGTCGTGGCGCTGCTGTTCGAGCTGGTCACGGTGCTGGGCCAGGATGGCCAGGAAGGCGCGCAGCTGCGGCGCGGCACTGGCCTGGCTGTCGTACATGTCGACAAGCTGCTTGATCTCCTGCAGCGCCAGCCCCAGGCGCTTGCCGCGCAGCGTCAGCTTGAGCCGCGTGCGGTCGCGCGGCGTGTAGACGCGGTTGCGGCCCTTGCGGCCGGGCTCCAGCAGGCCCATGTCCTCGTAGAAGCGGATGGCGCGGGGCGTGATGTCGAACTCGGCAGCGAGTTCGGTGATCGTGTACGTAGGCTGCGGGGTTTCGGTCGCGGCGGAGACAGGGCGGCGGGGAGGCATGGCTACACTCGATTGACGTAAACGTCAGTCTAAGTCGCTCATGGCCAACGCACGCGAATCCGAACTCCACTATCCCCTGGGCGAAACCCTGCCCCAGCCCGGCGAGGCCCTGGACCTCGCTCCCGGCGTGCGCTGGGTGCGCATGGGCCTGCCCTTTGCTCTGGACCACATCAACCTGTGGCTGCTGCGAGACCGCGTCGATGGCCGGGATGGCTGGACCATCGTCGACTGCGGCATCGCCAGCGACGACACGCGGGCGAACTGGGAGAAGGTCTTCGCGGAGCGCCTGGACGGCTTGCCGGTGCTGCGAGTCATCGCAACGCATTTCCACCCCGACCACCTGGGCCTGGCGCACTGGCTGACCGAGCGCTGGGGCTGCAGGCTCTGGATGAGTGCGACGGACTTCAACCTCGCGCGCCTGGCCAGCAGCTCCACCGTCGGCATGGGCGGCGCGTCGGCTGCGGCATTCTTCGGCAGCCATGGGCTGACCGACCCCGAATCGCTGGACAAGATCCGCGCCCGCGCCGACTACTACCCCAAGATGGTGCCCGTGGTGCCGTCCAGCTTCCGCCGGCTGATGGACGGCACGGAGGTCGAGATCGGCGGGCGTGTCTGGCAGTGCATCGCCGGCTACGGCCATGCACCGGAGCACATCAGCCTGTTCTGCGGCGACGCGCAGGGCGCCCCGCTGCTGATCAGTGGCGACATGGTGCTGCCGCGCATCTCGACCAACGTGTCAGTCGTCGACGTCGAGCCGGAGGCCGACCCGCTGACGCTGTACCTGAACTCGCTGGCCCGCTATCTGGCGCTGCCGGCAGACACGCTGGTGCTGCCGTCGCACGGCAAGCCCTTCACCGGGCTGCACCAGCGCATCGATCAGCTGCGCGAGCACCACGACGAGCGCCTGGCGGAGGTCGTGACCGCCTGTGCCGCTGCACCTACGCATGCGGCGGGCCTGCTGTCGGTGCTGTTCAAGCGCAAGCTCGACCTGCACCAGACCACCTTTGCGATGGGCGAGGCCATTGCGCACCTGAATGCGCTGTGGCTGCAGGGCGACCTCAGGCGCGAGCTGGGTGCCGACGGCGTCTACCGCTTCTCGCCGGCCTGAACGGGTCGCACAAAGTGAAACGCCGCCCCGGCAAGCCCGGCGGCGGCGTTTCTGCCCGGTACCTTCTTCTCCCTCTGGCTTGTTCCGGCTGGGCCGGCCCTCGGTACCTGTGGTGACAGCGTGGGCCGCAGTGTTGCTGAATGTGAAGGCGCTGGGGTGACAGTGGCGCGGGAATATTCACAAACAGCCCGTCACGTGACAGGCCCGCCTGGGGCCCTGTTCACTGCACGACGATGGATTCCTCGCGCAGTGCCTCGCGGGAGCGCTCGAAGTCAGGCAGCACGGAGCGCACCGTGTCCCAGAAGGCCGGGCTGTGGTTCATCTCGCGCAGATGTGCCAACTCGTGGGCGACGACGTAGTCGATGATGGCCGGCGCGAAATGGATGAGGCGCCAGTTCAGGCGGATGGAGCCATCGGCGCTGGCACTGCCCCAGCGGGTCTGGGCCGACGACAGGCGCAGCGTCTTCATCGTCACGCCGAGCGCTTCGGCGAAGCGCTGGCAGCGGGGCAGGAAATCTTCCTTCGCGCGGGCCTGGAGCCAGGACTGCGCCAGGTCCCGGATCTGCTCGGCCGACGCGCCCGGTGGCAGAGGCAGGCGCAGCTGGCGCGTGGCCTCGTCCCACACCAGCTCGCGTTCGGTGGAGGCCAGCACCAGCGTCAGTGGTGCGCCGAGATAGGGCAGGGTGCCGCCGTCCAGCCACTCGATGCGTGAGGCCTGGATGCGTTGCTGGCGCTCGCGCTGCTCGACGAGCTTGCGCAGGATCCATTCGCCCTTGTGGTGCAGGGCACGCTCAATCTCGTTGATGGGCACCCAGCGCGGCGCACTGACGCGCAGGCCCTGCGGGCCTACGACGAAACCAATGGAGCGCCGACGTGCCCGCTTGAGCTCGTAGCCGATGCGATGCTGGCCCAGCCACAGCTCGCGCCGCGAGCGTGGCGTCCCGGGCTCGGCCGGCGTGATCTCCGGCGCCACGTCGAACAGCGACAGCTGGCTGTCCTGCAGGAGTGGGGCCGGGCGCTTGGGCTTCATGGGGCTCAGCGAGGGCGGGCGGCGCCGGCCACGCCGGCGGGCTGGGGGTCTTGGTAGGCCTCGGGGTCGAGGCGGCGCATTTCGCTCTCGATCCAGTTCTTCACCTCCAGCATCAGCTCGGCCGGCTCGCGGCCTTCGGGGCGGATCTGGCGGCCGATGGAGATGTCGACGACACCCGGCCTGAGCAGAAAGCTCTTGCGCGGCCAGCAGCGAGCGGCCGTCGCAGCGATGGGGACGACGGGCAGACCGGCTTCGATGGCCAGGCGCGTGCCGCCGGTCTTGTAGTCGCCGACCTCGCCGCGCGGGATGCGGGTGCCCTCGGGGAACATGATGACCCAGTTGCCCTGGCCGCCCAGGCGCTTGCCCTGGGCCAGCACCTTGTTCCAGGCTTCGGTGCGGCGGCTTCGGTCAATATGGATCATGTCCATGCGCGCCATGGCCCAGCCGAAGAAGGGCACGTAGAGCAGTTCGCGCTTGAAGACGTAGGCCAGCGGGTGGCTGAGCAGCGCGGGATAGGCAAAGGTCTCCCAGGTGCTCTGGTGCTTGGACAGCAGCACCACGCCGGCGCGGCGGTCCGCGGCCGGCGGCAGGTTCTCCATGCCGTGGATGTGCCAGCGCACGCCGCAGATGAAGCGGGCGCTCCAGATGGCGACCTTGAGCCAACCGGCGCAGGCCCAGTAGACCGGGTCGCCACGGCGGAAGACGGACAGCAGCAGTACGCCCAGCGCCCAGGGGATGACCGTCACGATGAGGACGATGAGGAAGATCAGCGAGCGGATGGCGCTCAGCATGGTGGACATCAGTTCAGGTCTCCGGCCTGGGTATCGGGGGTCAGGGCCTGGCCGCGCTGCTCGGCGAGACGGCGGCGCTCCTCCTGGATGATGGCCTCGGCAAAGCTCATCAGGTCGTCGTGCACGCGGGCCCGGGGTACTTGCACGAGCAGCTTGGCGAGCTCCTCCGTGCTGAGGTTGCCGAAGGGCCCTGTCAGCACGAGGTGGGGGATGCAGCCCGCGTTCTGGGCCGTCAGCAAGTCGGTCAGCGAGGCCCCGACCATATGGACCGCACCCAGCTCGACATCGAAGCGCTCGCCGATCTGCTTGACGAGGCCCGGCAGCGGCTTGCGGCAGTCGCAGCCCTCCTCGGGCGTGTGCGGGCAGAAGAAGGCTGCGTCCAGCCGCCCGCCTTTTTCGGCCAACAGCTGGTTCAGCCGCAGGTGCACGGCGTTCAGCGACGCCATGTCCAGCAGGCCGCGGCCGATGCCGGCCTGGTTGGTGGCCAGCACGGTGTGCCAGCCACTGTGGTTCAGCCGGGCCACCGCCTCCAGCGCGCCGGGCAGGGGGTCGAGCTCCTCGGGCGCCTTGACGTGATCGTCGCGGTAGCGGTTGATCGTGCCGTCGCGGCCAAGGATGACGAGCTTCATGCCGTGGGCGTGGTCGGCGCGCATTGCAGGCTTAGGCAAGGCGCGACAGGTCGGCGACCCGGTTCATCGCGCCATGCAGCCGGCCCAGCAGCGCGAGGCGGTTGGCGCGCAGGGAGGGATCCTCGGCATTGACCATCACGTCGTCGAAGAAGGCGTCGACCGGGCCCTTCAGCGCGGCGAGGGCCTTCAGCGAGCCGGTGTAGTCATGCTGCTCGAAGAGGGCGTCGGCCTGGGGCTGCACGTCGGCGATGGCTTTCGACAGCGCCTGCTCGGCGGCTTCCTGCAGCAGCTCGGCCTTGATCTCGGTGGGCAGTTCGCCCTCCACCTTCTTCAGGATGTTGCCGACGCGCTTGTTGGCCGCGGCCAGCGGAGCCGCTTCCGCCAAGGCGGCAAAGGCACGCACGGCCTCCAGGCGCTTGGGCACGTCGCCCAGGCGCGTGGGCTGCAGCGCCAGCACGGCGTCGACTTCCTGCGCGCTGTAGCCCTGGTCGCGCAGGCTCACGGCCAGGCGGTCGGCGAAGAAGGAAAGCAGCGCCTCGCGCGGGTTCTCGATGAGCTCGCCGAACGGCGGAACGGCCGCGTCGATCAGTGCCGGCAGCTCCAGCGGCAGGTTCTTCTCGACCAGGATGCGGATGACGCCCAGCGCATGGCGGCGCAGCGCGAACGGGTCCTTGTCGCCGGTGGGCAACTGTCCAATGCCGAACAGGCCAACCAGCGTCTCCAGCTTGTCGGCCAGGGCCACGACCGTGCCGGTGTGGTTGCGCGGCAGCGCGTCGCCGGCGAAGCGGGGTTTGTAGTGGTCCTCGATGGCAATGGCGACGCCATCGCGCAGGCCCTCGTGGCGGGCGTAGTAGCCGCCCATGATGCCCTGCAGCTCGGGGAACTCGCCCACCATGTCGGTCAGCAGGTCGCACTTGGCGAGCTGCGCGGCTTGCTTGACCTTGCTGTCCAGTACCTTGAATTCGTCGTCGGCTTCCACTGTGTACGGCAGCGTCGCCATGCTGAGCTGCTGCACGATGGCGTGGGCGATGGCGCGCACGCGCTCGGTACGCTCGCCCTGCGAGCCCAGCTTGCCGTGATAGACGACCTTGGCGAGGCCAGGCAGGCGGTCTTCCAGCTTCTTCTTGCGGTCCTGGTCGAAGAAGAACTTGGCGTCGGCCAGGCGCGGGCGCACAACGCGTTCGTTGCCGCCAGTGACGGCGCTGGCGTCGGCCGGCGCGATGTTGCTGACGACGAGGAAATGGCGCGTCAGCTTGCCGGCGTTGTCCAGCAGCGGGAAGTACTTCTGGTTGGCCTTCATCGTCAGGATGAGGCACTCCTGCGGTACCGACAGGAACTCGGGCTCGAAGGCGCAGGTCAGCACGTTGGGGCGCTCGACCAGCGCCGTCACCTCGTCCAGCAGGGCTTCGTCGTCAATGGGCGTGAGGCTCAGTGCGTCGGCGGCGCCCTTGAGCTGGCGCGAGATCTCGGCGCGGCGCTCGGCGAAGCCGGCGATGACGGCACCTTGCTCGAACAGCTGCGCGGCATAGCTGTCGGCAGACTCGACGTTGACCGTGGCCTGAGCGGCCTCGAAGCGGTGGCCCCGCGTGCTGCGGCCGGAGGTCAGGCCCAGCGCCTGGACGGGCACCACATCTCTGCCGTGCAGCGCGATGAGGCCGTGCGCGGGGCGCACGAACTTCACGTCAGTCCAGCCGTCGGCCAGCTGGTAGGTCATGACCTTGGGGATGGGCAGTTTGGCGAGCGTGTCGTCCAGCGCCTTCTGCAGGCCTTGCGACAGCGTTGCGCCGGGCTGCACGCTGTCCCAGAACAGCGCCTCGGCCTTGCCGTCAGGCAGACGCTTGAGCTGCGGCACGACCTCGGGGCCGGCGCCGACGGCTGCGAGCTTCTTCAGCAGCGCTGGCGTGGCCTGGCCGTCGGCCGTCAGCGCGACAGCCACGGGCATCAGCTTTTGTTGCACCGCCTTGTCGGCGGCCTTGGGCAGCACGCCCGCGACATGCACGCCCAGGCGGCGCGGCGAGGCGAAGGATGTGACTGCCGCATCGGCAGCCGCGAGGCCTTGCGCCTTCAGGCTGTCGGCCAGCACGGCGGCGAAGGACTCGCCCAGTTTCTTCAGCGCCTTGGGCGGCAGCTCTTCGACAAACAGTTCAACGAGCAGGTTGGACATCACGCGGCCGCCTTCTTGTTCTTCAGTTCGATCTGGGCGACGACCTCATCGGCCCAGGCCTTGGGCGCCATCGGGAAGCCCAGGCGCGCGCGGCTGTCCACGTAGCTCTGCGCAACGGCGCGGGCCAGGTTCCGGATGCGGCCGATGTAGGCGGCGCGCTCCGTCACGGAGATCGCGCCGCGGGCGTCCAGCAGGTTGAAGCTGTGGCCGGCCTTCAGCAATTGCTCGTAGGCGGGCAGGGCCAACTGGTGCTCCATCAGCGACTTGGATTGGCGCTCGTGGGCGGCAAAGGCGCTGAGCAGGAACTCCACATCGCTGTGCTCGAAGTTGTAGGCGCTCTGCTCGACCTCGTTCTGGTGGAACACGTCGCCATAGCTGACGCCGTCGGTCCACTTCAGGTCGAACATGCTGTCCACACCCTGCAGGTACATCGCCAGACGCTCCAGGCCGTAGGTGATCTCGCCCGTGATGGGCTTGCAGTCGATGCCGCCGACCTGCTGGAAGTAGGTGAACTGCGTCACTTCCATGCCGTTGAGCCAGACTTCCCAGCCCAGGCCCCAGCAGCCCAGCGTCGGGTTCTCCCAGTCGTCCTCGACGAAGCGCACGTCGTTCTTCTTCAGGTCGAAGCCCAGCGCTTGCAGCGAACCCAGGTACAGCTCCAGGATGTTGGCCGGCGCGGGCTTGAGCACCACCTGGTACTGGTAGTAATGCTGGCCCCGGTTGGGGTTCTCGCCGTAACGGCCGTCCTTGGGGCGGCGGCTCGGCTGTACGTAGGCGGCCTTCCAGGGTTCGGGGCCGAGGGCTCGCAGGAAGGTGGCGGTGTGGCTGGTGCCGGCGCCGACTTCCATGTCGTAGGGCTGGAGCAGGGCGCAGCCCTGGCGGGACCAGTAGTCCTGAAGCGTCAGGATGATTTGCTGGAAGGTCAGCATGAGATGGGCAGAGGAGGGGGTGGCCGATTCTATTTGTGGACTACCGTGCCGCCTTCCTCAGTCCGATCAGGGCCAGCAGCGCCAGGCCCCAGAGCGGCCACAGGCCGGCAGCGGCCAGCCAGCGGGCGTAGGGCGTGCTGCCGCTGCGGCCTTCGACGTCGGCCTCCAGTACTCCGCGCGCCAGCGCAGGCAGGCGGGCCGTGACATGGCCATGATGGTCGACGACGGCAGTGGCGCCAGTGTTCGTCGAGCGCACGACCGGGCGCTGGAATTCGAGGGCCCGCATCTGCGAGAACTGCAGGTGCTGGTCCTGGATCATCACGGTGCCGAACCAGGCCAGGTTGCTGACGTTGACGAGGATCGTCGCGGCATCAGGACCGATTGCGCTTTGCACGAAATCCTCGCCGAACAAGTCCTCGTAGCAGATCAGCGGACGCAGCCGCTGCCCGGCCAGGGGCCAGGCGCGCTGGTGGTCGCCGCGGGCCTGGTCGTCCAGCGGGATGTTCATCGCGCGCACGAACCAGCCGAAGCCCGGCGGAATGAACTCGCCGAAGGGCAGCAGATGGTGCTTGCCGTAGTGGTAGTCGGCACCCAGCGCGACGACAGAGTTCACAAAGCCCTCGTCCACGTTGCCCAGGAATGTTCCCAGCAGCACGGGGCGGTCGGGGCGTGCCAGGCGCTCCAGCGTCGGGCGGTCCAGCTCCGCCAGCGGCAGCGGCACGACGGACTCGGGCGTGATGACGACCCGGCCCCTGGATGATTCGATGAGGCGGGCCAGCGTCTCCAGATTGGCGGCGAAGCGGGCGGCGTCGAACTTCTGGTCCTGCGGGATGCTGGGCTGCACCAGCGACACCGCCAGATGACCGGTCGACGTCGTGAAGCCCTGCGGCAGCAGCCCGCCGGCCAGCGGCAGCAGCAGGGCCGGTGCGGCCAACTGCCAGGCCTTCTCGCGCAGCAGTGCCAGGCCGGCGGCCATCAGCGCACCCAGCGCCGTGATGCCGTAGACGCCTATCCATGGCGCCCAGCCGGCCAGCGGGCCAACCGTGTGCGCGTAGCCGGAGGCAATCCATGGGAAGCCGCTGAACCAGGTCGCCCGCGCCAGTTCGGCAAGCAGCCACGCCGGCACGAAGGCCAGGAGCCGCCAGCGGCCGGGCCCGATCCAGCGTGCCGTGAAGCCCAGGGCCAGTGCGTAGTAGCCGCACAGGAAGGCGGCGAGCAGCCCCACGGCCAGTGCGGCCGCCACCGAGGGGAGGCCGCCGAACTGGTGCATGCTGATGTAGAGCCACCACAGTCCGGAGGCCAGCCAGCTCCAGCCGAAGAGGGCGCCGCAGGCGGCGGCCATCCTGGGCGTGGCATGGGCCACGGCAGCGAACAGCAGCGCCAGCGCGGCGACCTGCGCCCACCATGCCCCGGTCGGCGCGAAGGAGGCGGTCTGCAGCAGGCCGGCGGCCAGCGCGGCCGTGGCGGCCGTCCTGGCTTGGACAGCCCTCACGCGTCGGACTCTTCTTCGGGCGCGCGCGTGACCTTGAACCAGCGCACCGCGCCGCCGCGGGTCAGCATCACCGTGAAGCGCAGGCCGGCTACGTCCACGGCCTCGCCGCGGCGCGGCACGCGGCCATGCTCATGGGCAACCAGGCCGCCTATGGTGTCGAAGTCGTTGTCCGGCAGCGCCAGGTTGAAGGCGCCATTGACGGCGGCGATGCTGGCGTCGCCGGCCACGCGCTGGCTGCCATCGGCCAGCGTGTAGATGCCGGTGTCGGAGCTCTGCTCGTCGAACTCGTCCTCGATCTCGCCGACGATCTCCTCCAGCACATCCTCGATGGTGATGAGGCCGGCCGTGTTGCCGAATTCGTCAATGACGATGGCAAGGTGGTTGCGGTTGGAACGGAAGTCGCGCAGCAGCTCGTTCAGGCCCTTGCTCTCGGGCACGAAGACGGTGGGCCGCAGCAGCGCGCGGACGTTGAGCTCGGGCGCGCGCTGCATCTTCAGCAGGTCCTTGGCGAGCAGGATGCCGATGATGTTGTCGCGTCGGCCCTCGAAGGCCGGAAAGCGCGAGTGGCCGCTGTCGATGACGATGCCAAGCAGCTCGTCATAGGGCGCATCGATGTCCAGCAGGTCCATGCGTGGGGCGGCCACCATGGCGTCGCCGGCCGACAGCTCGGCCATGCGCAGCACGCCCTCCAGCATCTGGCGTGATTCGGGCTCGATCAGCTCGCGCTGTTCGGCCTCGGCCAGGGTTTCGATGAGTTCGGTCTTGGAGTCGGGGCCGGGGTGCAGGAACTCCAGCATGCGCTCCAGCAGGCTGCGCGCCTCGGGCGGTTGTTTGGCGGCCCCGCGAACTGGGGGCCGGCCTGAATGAGGTTCGCTCAAGGGGAGCTGTCAGGGTATTGCGGAAGGGACAGAATAGCCGATTGGTTTGACAAGACCTTGTGCCGGGGCGTTCTGCCCCCATATCCGCTGCCTTCGAGAAAACGGTCCCCCATCATGTCCAAGCCCCAAGGCCTCATCCCCGCCACCATCCTCACGGGCTTCCTCGGCTCCGGCAAGACCACGCTGCTCAAGCGCGTGCTGACCGAGGCGCACGGCCAGAAGATCGCCGTCATCGAGAACGAGTTCGGCGAAGAGAACATCGACACCGACATCCTCGTGTCGGACACCAACGAGCAGATCATCCAGATGAGCAACGGCTGCGTCTGCTGCACCATCCGCGAGGATCTGCGCACGACGCTGAGTGACCTGGCCGCCAAGCGCCGCAAGGGCGAGCTGGATTTCGAGCGAGTCGTCATCGAGACCACCGGCCTGGCTGACCCCGGCCCCGTGGCCCAGACCTTCTTCATGGACGACGAGATCGCCGAGAGCTATCTGCTGGATTCCGTCCTGACGCTGGTGGACGCCAAGCATGCCGACGCCCAGCTCGACACCCGTCAGGAGGCGCGCATGCAGGTCGGTTTTGCCGACCAGATCTTCATCAGCAAGAGCGATCTCGTCGAGCCGGCGGCGGTCGATGCCCTGGTGCACCGCATCAAGCACATGAACCCGCGTGCGCCCATCCAGACGGCGCATTTCGGCGAGGTGGCGCTCAGCAAGGTGTTCGACCTGCGTGGCTTCAACCTGAACGCGAAGCTGGAGATCGACCCCGACTTCCTGAAGGCTGACGACCACGACCATCACCATCACCATGATCACGACCATGAGCATGGCGAGCATTGCGACCACCCGCACCACCACCATCACGACGATGATGTGAAAAGCTTCGTCTTCCGTTCCGACAAGGCCTTCAATCCGGCCAAGCTGGAAGACTTCCTGGGCGCCATCGTGCAGGTTTACGGCCCCAAGATGCTCAGATACAAGGGTGTCCTACACATGAAAGGCACGGACAAGAAGGTCATCTTCCAGGGCGTGCATCAGATGATGGGCTCCGATCTCGGCCCGAAATGGATGCCGGGAGAGAAAAAGCAGAGCAAGATGGTGTTCATCGGCATCGATCTGCCCAAGGACATACTGATGCAAGGCTTGGAAGGCTGCCTGGCGTGATGTTTTTTGGCCTCGTGGCCAACTTTTCGGGATGCACGGACGCATGAATCCACATGGCTACAATCCGCCGCGCTCAAAATCGGGCCGCCGGCTGGAAAGCAGTGAGATCAAGGTCTGACACCGCGCCGATGCATGCCCTGAGCGAGGAGAAGACAGTGAGCAAGACCCCGGCCTCTAAAACCGCCGCCGCATCCACCAAGGGTGTGAAGAAAACCGATGCCGGCGCCGACGTCGCCACGTTGGAGGCGCCCGCGCCGGCGAATCGCTTCGCGGACCGCTTTGCCCCGCCGAAACCGCCCGTGCGTGGCGCGAACCAGGCCGACGAGACGCCGCGCGTGGCCGCCAAGGGCGACCCCAAGCTCGCCAACGCCTGGAAGACCAAGTCGGGCGCCGAGCTGAGCGATGCCGAAGTCCTGGCCATGCCGGACGCGGAGTACATGAACACCAAGCAGATCGAGTTCTTCCGCACCAAGCTGGAAGGCCTGAAGAACGAGGTGCTGTCCAACGCTGGCGAGACCACCGAGCATCTTCGCGAGGACACCACCATCGTCCCCGATCCGGCCGACCGCGCGACCATCGAGGAAGAGCACGCCCTGGAGCTGCGTACCCGCGACCGTGAACGCAAGCTGCTGAAGAAGATCGTGCAGTCCATCGCCCGCCTGGACAGTGGCGACTACGGCTACTGCGACGAGACCGGCGAGCCCATCGGCCTCGGCCGCCTCATCGCCCGCCCGACTGCGACGCTGTCGCTCGAGGCGCAGCAGCGCCGCGAGCTCAAGCAGAAGATGTTCGGGGACTGATCCCCAGCCGGCCCATGTCCGACTCCAAGCCCGCAGACCCCAAGGAAGGCGACAGCTTCTTCCGCAAGGTCGCGCGCTTCGTGGCCAACCCCACGACGGACTGGGCCGAGATCAACTCGCGTCAGGACGACCCCGAGGGCGACCTTGCCAAGGCCGAACTGCGTGCCATGGTGGAGCGCAAGCGCCGCAACGACTTCGTGCGCAAGCGCGAGCTCGACATGCTGCGCCGCATCCGCCGCGAGGGCCTGACGCCCGAGCAGCTCGCGGCCCTGGCCTCGTCGCCGTCCAGGATGGGGGACGACGAGCGCATCAGCGAAGCCAGCTCCAAGCTCGACCTTGGCGTGAAGGCCAAGATCGACGAGATCGAGCAGCAGATGGTGGGCGAGAGCTTTGCGACGACGCAGGCCGTACCCAAGCAGCAGCCGGGCTTCTTCGATACCAGCACGCGGCCCGTGGCCTTCTCTTCCACGGTCGCGACGCCACCGGCCAGCGATTCGGCGAGTGGCCGCGTAAGCGAGTTCGCCACGCCGCGCGAGGTCCAGCGCCTGCAGGCCCCCACGCCGCCCGCCGCCGTGACCATGGGTGCGGCCATCCCCCCGCTGTCCGAGTCGCCACCCAGCCGCCTGCCGGAGCTGCCGCCGCTGGACATGCCGCTGTCCTTCACGCTGGCCGAATCCACGCCTGACGTCGAGGTGCAGGAGGTCGTTCACGACCCCGAGCTCGACGAAGCCGTCATCGCCTTCGCCAACGCCGACTACGAGACCAGCGAGCGAGCGCTGACCGACCTGGTCCGGCCCGGCGGTAGCCGCAATCTCCACGGCGAGACCTGGCTGGTGCTGTTCGACCACTACCGCGCCACCGGTGCCCAGGGCAAGTTCGAGGCGCTCGCCGTCGAGTACGCGCAGCAGTTCGGCCTGTCGGCGCCGCAATGGTTCTCCATGCCCAAGCTGGTGGCCGAGTCGACGCGCCAGTCCGGCCGCTCGCCCATGGCCAAGGGCAGCCAGGTGAGCTGGACGGCGCCCGCCCTGCTGACGGCCGAGGACGTGGCTGTGCTGCAAAAGCGCTGTGAGACCCTGCCCATGCCCTGGGTCTTCGACTGGGGTGCGCTGGACGCCGTCGAGATCGACGCGGCCATCCAGATGCGCCAGCTGTTCCGCACCTGGGCCCAGCAGCAGGTCGATCAGCGCTGGATGGCCGGAGACCGTTTCCTGACCCAGCTCAAGGAGCTGGCTCCGGTCGGCGAGCGCGACACCGACCCCGCGCTCTGGATGCTGCGCCTGGAGGCGCTGCGTCTGGCCAACCGGCCTGATCAGTTCGACGAGGCCGCCATCGACTACTGCGTGACCTACGAGGTCTCGCCGCCGTCTTGGGAGCGTGCCAAGTGCCGCGTGCGCATCGGTAGCGAAGGTGTGTCGACGAACAGCCCGGCCACCAGCACCATGCAGAGCGAGGCCCAGTCCACCTTCCTGGACACGGGCCTGCCCGATCCGGCCAGCGTCGCGGCCCAGCTCGAGCTGATGGGCCAGCTCAACGGCGACATCTCGGACAACCTGCGCGGCCTTTCGGCGGAAGTCGGCGAGGCCAGCCTCATCAACATCTCCTGCACCAAGCTGATCCGCCTGGACTTCATGGCTGCTGGCGATCTGCTGAACTGGGTGCTGCAACGCCGCAGCGAGAACCGCGCGGTGGTCTTCACCGATGCCCACCGCCTCGTCGCGCTGTTCTTCGGCGCGATGGGGATCAACGAGCATGCCAAGGTGAAGGTCCGAATCAACTGACCCCGGCCTTGCGAAACTCGGGCCGGACCTCAACTGGAACGGCTATGTCTTCTGATTCCTCTTCCGCCGTCTATCACGGCACAACCATCGTCTCGGTGCGCCGCCAGACGCCTGCCGGCTGGCAGGTCGCCATAGGCGGCGATGGCCAGGTGACGCTGGGCAACACCGTCGTCAAGGCCAGCGCGCGCAAGGTGCGCAAGCTCTACCGCGACCAGGTGCTGGCCGGCTTCGCGGGTGCGACGGCTGACGCGTTCACGCTGTTCGAGCGTTTCGAGGCCAAGCTGGAAAAGCACCAGGGTCACCTGGTGCGTGCCGCCGTCGAGTTGACGCGTGACTGGCGTACCGACCGCGTGCTGCGTCGTCTCGAAGCGATGCTGGCCGTGGCTGACAAGAGCGCGTCGCTCATCATCACCGGCAACGGCGACGTGCTGGAGCCCGAGCAGGGCATCGTGGCGATCGGCTCCGGCGGCGCCTATGCCCAGGCCGCGGCCAAGGCGCTGCTGAACCACACCGAACTCTCTGCCGCCGACATCGTCAAGCGCTCGCTGGAGATTGCCGGCGAGATCTGCATCTACACGAACCAGAATCACACCCTGGAGGTGCTGGAATGAGTCGCGCAGTGCAGGGCCGCCCCAAGCAAGCGACCATCCCCGCGGGGGATCGGTCGACGTATCCATCGAACGAGGGGCTCCAATGAGCAGCATGACCCCCCAGGAAATCGTCTCCGAGCTGGACCGCCACATCGTCGGCCAGAACGCCGCCAAGCGCGCCGTCGCAATCGCCATGCGCAACCGCTGGCGCCGTCAGCAGGTCGACGAGAAGCTGCGTACCGAGATCACGCCCAAGAACATCCTGATGATCGGCCCGACCGGCGTCGGCAAGACCGAGATTGCGCGCCGCCTCGCCAAGCTGGCGGGCGCTCCCTTCATCAAGGTCGAGGCGACCAAGTTCACCGAGGTGGGCTACGTCGGCAAGGACGTGGACTCCATCGTGCGCGACCTTGTCGAGGTGGCCGTCAAGCAAGAGCGTGAGGCCGCCATGCGGCGCTGCCAGACGCGTGCCGAGGATGCCGCGGAGGAGCGTGTGCTCGACGCGCTGCTGCCCGGCTCGGAGGCTGACAACGCGACGCGCCAGAGTTTTCGCAAGCGCCTGCGCGAGGGCCAACTTGACGACAAGGACATCGAGCTCGACCTGCTCGCACCCAAGCCCAGCCTGGAGGTGCTGACGCCCTTCGGCAACCAGCCGGGCATGGAGGACATGGCCGAGCAACTCAAGGGCATGTTCAGCCAGTTCGGTGGCAACCAGAAGAAGACCCGCAAGCTCAAGATCGCCGAAGCGATGAAGCTGCTGGTCGACGAGGAGGCAGCCAAGCTCGTCAACGAGGAGGAGATCCGCGCGACGGCGCTGGCCAATGCCCAGGAGATGGGCATCGTCTTCATCGATGAAATCGACAAGGTCGCGTCACGGCAGGAAAGCGGTGGTGCCGAGGTGTCGCGCCAGGGCGTGCAGCGTGACCTGCTGCCGCTGGTCGAAGGCACGACGGTCTCGACCAAGTACGGCCTCGTGAAGACCGATCACATCCTCTTCATCGCCAGCGGCGCCTTCCACCTCGCCAAGCCCAGTGACCTCATCCCCGAGCTGCAGGGCCGGCTGCCTATCCGCGTCGAGCTGGACTCGCTGTCCGTGGCCGACTTCGAGGCCATCCTGACGAGCACGCATGCGAGCCTCGTCAAGCAGTACCAGGCCCTGCTCGCGACCGAGGGCGTCACCCTGGACCTGCGGCCCGAAGCCATACGCCGCATCGCGCAGATCGCCTTCGAGGTCAACGAGCGCACCGAGAACATCGGCGCGCGGCGGCTGGCGACGGTCATGGAGCGGCTGCTCGACGAGATCAGCTTCGACGCGCCGCGCAACTCGGGCCAGACGGTGTCGCTGGATGCTGCAGCTGTGGACGCCAAGCTCGGCGCACTGGCGGCCAACGAGGACCTGAGCCGCTTCATCCTGTGAAGCGCTGATCAGTGCGGCAGCGCCTGCGCGCTGCCGGTCCAGCGCAGCAGCTGCATCAGCGACGGCGCCTGTGTCTTGCCAAGCAGGTTGCGCACGTGGCTGCGCAGCGTGCTGATGCACAGGCCGAGGTGGGTGGCGGCGGATTCGACGGTCATGCCGTCGCCCAGCAGCATCAGCACATGGCGCTCGGTGGCGCTGAGCCGGCTGTGGCGGGCCAGTGCGTCGATGCGGGCGGCCTGGGTGAGAGCCGGCTGGTCCAGATGGATGACGAGCAGCACCGCGTCGTCGGGCCAGCCCGCGCTGGCGGCGAGGTCCGCCGGCAGGGGCATGGTGTGCAGCCAGCCGGTGCTGATCTGCGGCGTGAACCACAGGCCGACATGGGAGGTCGATCCCGCCTGCGCCAGCCGCAGCGGTGGCTCCAATCGAGCGGTATCGAGCTGGCCGATCTGAGTCAGATGCTCGGCGCTCATCTCCACGCGCCTGTCGCGCAGCAGCCCGTCGGCGCTGCGGTTGCGGAACAGCAGGCGGCGGTCCGGCCGCGTGACGAGCATGGGCTGGGGCAGGGCGGCCAGCACTTGACAGGTCGCGGCGCCGGCCGGCGGCGGACGTGTACTCGCGGCAGGGGCTGGGTAGGCGGTCAGCATGATGGGGCTCTCCCTGAGCGATGGTGATGACAGCGTTTGTTTGCTCAGAAGTTTGGTAGGCCCGCGCAGTTCTCGCATCGCCCCTAAGTTCAGTACGGATGGGTGATTCGATGCCGCCCGGCCGGCTCAGTCATCTGCGCGCGGGCGGCCGGGGCTTGCCACTGCGGCCTATCCAAAAGCCCAATGCCGGCATCGGCGCTACGCACCCGTTGCTCGCTAACATCAGCCTGCACCCCTTGCATCTCATGAGAGTCCTCCTCGTCGACGACCACACCTTGTTCCGGGAGGGCATCGCCCTGCTCCTGCGACCCCTCGTGCAGCCGCTGGAAACCTGGGAGGCCGGCAGTTGCGAGGAGGCCGTCGCGCTGATCCAGGAACGCGGCGCCGCCGACCTGGTGCTCATCGATCTCGGACTGCCGGGGGCCTCGGGACTGGAGGGTGTGCGGCGGCTGCGCGAAACCCACCCCGAGATGCCGGTGGTCGTGATGTCGTCGGCTGACGACAAGGACACCGTGCTCGAAGCGCTGGACGCGGGTGCGATGGGCTTCATCCCCAAGAGTTCCACCTCGGCAGTCATGATCGGCGCGCTCAAGCTCATCCTGGCCAAGGGCATCTACCTGCCACCCAGCGTGTTCCTCGCGGCGCGCAATCCCGCGTCCGCCGCGGCTGCGGCGGCAATGCCCGTCGCATCGACACCGGCCGCCACGGTGCAGCCCGGGCCGGGATCGGCGGGCGGCTCGCCGCAGCGCCATCCCGCGGACCTCGGCCTGACGCCACGCCAGGCCGAGGTGCTGCACCTGCTGCTGCAAGGCAAGCCGGCCAAGCTGATCGGGCGCCAGCTCGATCTTTCGCTCAGCACGGTCAAGGCGCACACCTCTGCCGTGCTGCGGGCCCTCAACGTCACCACCCGCACCCAGGCCATCATTGCGGCTGGCAGACTCGGCCTGCGCTTCGACGAAGCGCCGCCCCCCGCTCAGGCCGCATCCAACGAATCCTTGAGCGCCAGCAGCAGGCGCTGAAGCCCGACGGGCTTGTGCAGCAGGCCGGCGCCGAGCGCCGCGGCCTGGCCCGGCAGGCGTGCGTCCGTGTTGGCGGTGACGACCAGCGCCGGGATCGCCTCGTCATAGTGGTCGCGCAGCCGCCGGATCACGTCCAGCCCGTTGCCGGACGTGCCCAGCTGGAAGTCGGTCAAGATCAGGTCGGGCGTGCGCAGATGCGCCTCAAGCTGCGCGAGTGCTTCCTCGCCATTCGCGGCCACCACCACGTGGCAACCGGCGGCCAGCAGCGCGTCGCGCACCGCTTCGCGGTTGGTGGCCTCGTCGTCCACGACGACGATGAAACTGCCATCGAGCACCTGCAGCGGTGTGCCCAGAGTGGCGCTGGCGGCATGCGGCGCCGCGGTCCCGGCCGCCAGCGGCAGCCTGACCTGGAACACGGAGCCTCGGCCTTCGCGGCTTTGCACGGCGATGCTGTAGCCGAGGATGTGCACACAGCGTCGCACGATCGACAGCCCCAGGCCCAGCCCTTTTTCCTGTCCCGTTCCCGGCGCCTCGATGCGAAAGAACTCTTCGAAGATGGCCTCGCGGTGCCGCTCGGCGATGCCGGGGCCGGTGTCCCAGACCTGCAGCTCGCAGTGCTCGCCGCGATGCCGGCAGCCCACCAGCACGCCACCGCTGCGGGTGTAGCGGATCGCATTTGCGAGCAGGTTGCCGACGATGCGTTCCAGCAGCGTCGCGTCACCCCGCACGATCCAGCGGCATGGCCGCACGCGCAGGCTGAGGCCTTTCTCCTGGGCCTGCGGCAGCCAGGTGTGGGCTGCGCGCTCCAGCAGCCAGCCCAGGTCCACGTCCTCCACGTGAGGGTGGACGGTCCCTGCATCGAGCTTGGAAATGTCGAGCAGGTTGCCGAACAGGTTCTCCATCGTCGTGACGGCCGACTGCACCTTGTCGGCGAGGTCGATATGGGCGGGATCGCCCAGGCGTGTGCGCAGTACGCCGATCAGCAGGCTGATCGAGTGCATGGGTTGGCGCAGGTCGTGGCTGGCGGCAGCGAGGAAGCGGGTCTTTGCGGCGTTGGCGCGTTCGGCTTCATCCTTTCGCAGCGAGAGCTCGTCGAGCTGGCTCATCAGCTGCTGGTTCAGCGAGGCGATCTCGTCGGCGCGGGCGGCCAGCACATCACGCGCCTCGGACAGCTGGGCGGTGCGTTCGGCCACCTTGGCTTCCAGGCTGGCGTACAGCTCGCGCAGGCGCAGGGTCATCTGGCCGAAGTCGCTAGCCAGGTCCTCGACCTCGTCGTGCCTGTGCTTCTTGTGCCGTGCCGGCAGAGCCGAGTCGAGCTGCCCCGCCACGATGCGCGCCGTGGCGTCCCGCAGCGAGACGATAGGCGCCGCCATGCGGCGAGCGAACGCGATGCCCAGAATCAACGCGGCAAGGCCGCCGATGCCCATAAGCGCCAGTGTGCGGGCCAGCGTGGCCAGGGCCGGCGAGAGTGCCTCGCTGCGCGGCTGCTCCACGAACACGAGCCAGCCCGTTTCGCCGACTGGCGAGGCGGTCACGATCACCGCCTGCCCGCGCGGGTTGCGGGTGGACAGCCCTGCCAGCCGGGCACCCGTCTCCCCGGCCCGGCGCGCGCGCGCGATGGACTCGAGGTGCGACAAGTCCACGCCCCCCAGCACCTCGGTCCCGCGAGAGTGCGCGATCAGCGTGTCCGCGTCGTCGACGATGTAGGCATGGCCTTCGTCGCCGGGGCGCAGCCTCGTGACGATCTCGCCGAGCAGGCGCAGGTCGACCGTTGCCACCACAGCAGCCTGCCCGTCGTAGGCGGCGACTCGCATCGTCGGCATGTGGCCATCGCGGAAGTAGGTCCTGCCGCGCAGCAAGGGGTGCTGGGACGTGGCTTTCAGGGCATCGGCGTCAGCGAGCGTGTGTCCCGAACCGTGCCGCGCGGCCGCGTTGCGCGACACCATCAACTGCTCCCTACCTGCGCCGTCCATCGCGCGCAGCTCGATGATGGCGGGCACCGCCTGCATCAGCCGGTAGAACTCCTGCAGGCGTTCGGCAGGACCGAAGTCGCGCTCGCCCCACGGCAGCTTGGCCACGTCGCGAAGGCTGCCCTCGATGCCCGTGAGATAGGCGCTGATCTCGTGTGCCGCGGCGTCCGCCTGCACGGTCTGGAGACGCTCGATGTGCTCCATGGACTCGCGGTAGCTGAAGCCCATTTCCACGACGCCCGACACCAGCAGCAACAGCAGTGTCAGCCCGCACAGGCGTGTCGCGTAGCGTCGCGTCAGCGGCGAGAGCCTGTCCCTGCCGTCTGCGCTCACCGGAGAGCCCTTCGCGAGATGTGCCTTCCTGCCGCGCGGGTGCGCGCGCCTTCGGACGACCGAACTGGGCTCATCGGATCACCACGTCCGCACGTCGCACGACGTCGGGGTTCATGGCCGGCATGCGTGAGTCGGGCACGATCCGCACTGCCAGCTGAAAGCGCTGCGGTACCTGGATGGGAATGGAGCCCGCCGGCTCGCCCAGCACGATGCGGGCTGCGAGGTCGGCCATGGCCGGGCCGATGAAGCCCCGGTCGTGGGCATAGGACAGATGGGCGATCTCGTAGACGTCCGGTGTGTAGGCGGCCATGAGGGGTTTTCCCTGGGCTGCGATGCGCCGGCCGACGCGGCCGTCCAGGCTCAGCGTCGTACGGGGAAGGCACCAGGCCTGGATGTCCCGCGCGCCCGGCGCATCGACCAGCGAGAGCGCGGCATCGACGGACTCGGCCTGCAGCAGGATCAGGCGAGCTCCGTGCTCTGCGGCGACGGCCTGCATTTCGGCCAGGTGCTCCTTCAGCCCATCCACCCACTCGGCATTGCCGAGCACCGCGACGTTGCGAAGCGTGGGGTAGGCATCCAGCAGCAGTTCCAGGCGCTTGCCGTCCAACTCGTCGTTGACCCAGAGGCCCGTGGTGGGCTCGGGGCGCCTGAGCATGCCCGACGCCACACCCAGCCGCAGCGGGCTTGCCTGGCTGGAGAAGATCATTGGCACTGCCGGCGCGGCCCTGCGCGCGACCTGGGCCTGGATACCGTTCTGCACGACGAAGAGGGCAGGATGGGTGCGAGCCTCGGCCTTCAAGGCGCCTTCCATCTGCTCGGGATCGTCGGGCACGCTCAGCGCCACCAGCTGCACCTGTTTCAGCAGCCGCGCATGCCGGCTCCGGAAGGCGTCCGCGAAGCGCTGGAAGTAGCTGTCGCGGGAGGCATCGCCTCTGGCGAGGAAGACGATGCGTGCGGGAGCGGGGTCACGCCGCGCGCCGCTTCCAGGCAGCGTCGCGACCGCCACGGCCATCAGGCTCACCATCAAGACCTGGCCCAAACGGCCAATGCTCAGGGCCAGCACGACTGACTATCCTCCAGCGACGTTACCGACGGTGACGCAATTTACCTGTCAAGGAGGACAGCATGGCGCTTCAGATCGAGTACGCGTGGCTCAAAGTCGTCAAGGTCGAAGAACTTGAGCATGGCCAGACGGCCAGCGGCCCGGCGCCCGAGTTGGCGGATTTCGCGGTCTGGTCCTGCGACGCGTCGACGACGACGGGCCGGACCCTGATTCCCAACCCTCCGCTGCCGGGCGGTGCAGCGCTGCGTGACGCGGGAGGCGACGGCGCCGTGGTCGTGCCCACCTGTGCAGGCTGCCCGACGCAGCCCACGGCCGCCCCGGTCCCCGTTGCGGACCGCTTCGTGACGCCACCGCCGCTGCCCTCGGCCGCCGGTGCCGGCGCGCCGACGGAGGGGTGGCAGATGGAGAGCGGCACGCTCTTGACGAAATTCGATGAAAGGCCCGAGGTCGTCTTCAGCATGCGGCCGGTGCCCGGCGACCGGCTGGCCGCGCTGAATTGGCTGAAGTCCCCTGACGGCAAGCAATGGGTGGAGGGCGCCTTGGCCTGCACCCTGCTCAGCTACTTCCATAGCTGAGGGCACCCGCGCGGGCTGGCCCTGGCCGGCCCTGGCCGGCCTAAGCGCCAAGGTCAGGCCCGCGCTGCATCGATGGCCAGCAGGCCGTCGAAGAGCAGCCCCTCGATCAGCTCGTGGGGCGCATCCAGCGCCGGTGCCACCTTCCAGCCGGCACCACCCGTCATCAGCACCAGGGGCTCGCGGCCCTCGCGCTTGGCCAGCAGCCGGTGCATGCGCTCAATGGCCCCGGTGATGGCGAATGTGCCGCCGGTGGTGAGCGCGTCACTGGTGTTGGTGGGGAAGTCGCGCACCTCGCCGGTCGGTACGCGCAGTCCTGCGGTGCCGCCTTCCAATGCGCGCAGCATGATGCCGTGGCCTGGCAGGATCAGGCCACCAAGGAACTGGCCATCGCTGGACAGTGCGTCCACGGTCACCGCAGTGCCGACCATGACGGTCAGCATCGGTCCGTCGAAGCCGCGCATGAGGGCATGCGCATGGGCGCCGATGACAGCTACCCAGCGGTCGGCGCCCAGGCGGGTCGGATGGTCGTAGCCGTTCCTCACACCGGCGCATTCGGCGGCGGGCACGACCCAACGGGCGCTGAGATCCCAGTGCTCCATCTGCTCCTCGACGCGGCGGCGTACCGCGTCGCCGGCGACATTGCTGCCCAGGATGCGTGCAGGCGCGGGCAAGCCGTGCCAGTCCTCGTCGGATAGGCGGTCGATGTTCTCCAGGAAGACGGCGCCATGCTGCAGCGGCTGGGTGCCGGGTCGGGCGCCGTCCGGGTAGACGGCCCACTTGAGCCGGGTGTTGCCGATGTCGATGGCCAGAAAGCTCATGTGGGGCTGTGGCGTGAACGATGCCGCGAGCCTACCAGCGCATTTGTATCCTCCTGTGCGGGTTTCTGCTTCAATCGGCCGGCGACTGCTGGCCCCTTTCCATCAGGAGAACCTCCATGCTCAGACGCCTGCGCATCCAAGCCCGCCTCTGGCTGGCTTTCGGCCTCATCCTGCTGATGACGGCGCTGCTGGTGGCCCTGGGCAGTTTCGGCCTGAGCGTGTCGCAAAAGGCCATCCAGGGCATCACGCAAAAGCTCATCCCGACGTCCAACATCACTGTGGCGGCGCGCACCCATTTGCTGCAGAGCAAGGTGGCTACGGCGACGCTGGTGGCGTCCCTCCTCGACAAGGAAGGCGCTGCCCGTGCCAGGACGGGCTGGGACGCTGCCCAGGCGGGCCTGGACAAGGCCATGGACGACTTCGGTGCGGTGACCACGGAGGAAAAGGGCAGGGAAGCTCTCGTCCGGTTCCGCGGGCTGATGGCCGACTACCGCAAGGCCGTACGCCCCGTGGCCGACAAGCTTGCGGCCGGCGGCTACGCCGACGCACAGGCCGCCTCCGAGGACATGAAGGCTGCCGATGCGGCCTACGACCCGGCGCTGGCCATGCTCAACAACATCGAAGGCGATCTGAAGCGGCGCGGTGACGAGGTCTTCACCAAGGTCGACAGCTGGATCGGCAACGTCTTTGTCGGCTTCATCGTCGCTTTCGTCGTCTGCATCATCATCGGCGGCGCGCTGGCAGTACAGATCTCGCGCTCCATCATCGGCCCGCTGATGGCGGCCAAGCGCTTTGCCGAGCGCATGGCCGATGGCGACCTGTCGCGCGCCCCCCAGGTGCGCGGCACGGACGAGTCCGCCGAGATGATGCAGGCGCTGGCTGCGATGCAGAAGTCGCTGTCCGAGATCGTCGGTCAGGTCCGCGAGTCGGCCGAGAGCATCCAGGTCGCATCCACCGAGGTGGCCACGGGCAACATGGATCTGTCGCAACGCACCGAGCAGACGGCCTCCAACCTGCAGCAGGCCTCCAGCTCGATGACGCAGCTGACGGGCACCGTCAGCCAGAGCGCCGATTCGGCCATGACGGCCAAGCAGCTCGCGGGCGCTGCTGCAGAGACGGCCGGCCGCGGTGGCGAAGTCGTGTCGCGCGTCGTCAGCACCATGGGCGAGATCAACGACGCGAGCCGCAAGATCGCCGACATCATCGGCACCATCGACGGCATCGCCTTCCAGACCAACATCCTTGCGCTGAACGCAGCGGTGGAAGCAGCCCGTGCCGGAGAGCAGGGCCGCGGCTTTGCCGTCGTGGCCGGCGAGGTGCGGCTGCTGGCCCAGCGCAGCGCCGAAGCAGCCCGCGAGATCAAGGCGCTGATCGGCGCGAGCGTCGAGCGCGTGGAGGCCGGCACCCACCTCGTCAGCGACGCCGGAGCGACGATGACTGACATCGTCGGCTCCGTGCAGCGCGTGACCGACATGATCGGCGAGATCAGCGCCGCTGCCATCGAGCAGAGCCAAGGCATTGCCCAGGTCAACGGCACCGTGACCGAGCTGGACCAGATGACCCAGCAGAACGCGGCGCTGGTGGAGGAGTCCGCCGCGGCGGCTCAGTCGCTGAAGGAGCAGGCCGTGCGGTTGGCGGAGCTGGTGAGCAGCTTCAAGCTCAGTTGAGGCTCATCACAGGCACCCCTCGTGCAGGCTCCATCCCGGAGCCGGCAACTGCAGAGCTGGGGTGATAGGCGTGATGGTCCGGTCGACCAGGGACGCCGGGTCGTTCGAGAAAGCGCAGCCGTAGCAGATCGGCTCGATGTTGATCGGGGCCTGTGCAGCACCCGTGAGGGCGGCTGCGGCAGGCAATGGGAACTTCATGTAGGCCTCCGAGTGATTGGGGCCGGCAGTGTGCGACGCGCCGTGCGGCGGCGCCATCCTCGGCTGGGGGATGTGTGCGTGTCCGGTTCGGCGCTGGTGTCACCGGTCGGGGACAGTGCCGTGCAACCGGTCATCGCCCGGCCATCACTTTGCTTCAGCCAGCCATAACTCCAGGCCAGGCATGAGCCACGCCCGCGTGTGCGGCCACCTCGCCGACGACCAGCAGGGCCGGGCTCTTGAGCCCCTCGCGGGCGATGCAGTCGGGCAGGCCGGCCAGCGTTGTCGTGGCATGTCGTTGCCGTGCCGTGTGGGCCGCGCTGACGACGGCCGCGGGCAGGTCGGCGCGCAGGCCCGCGGCGAGCAGGCTGGCGGAAATGTCGGCCGCGCGGGCGACGCCCATGTAGATGACCAGGGTCAGGCCGGTGCGTGCCAGCGCTGCCCAGTCGGGCTCGGCGCGGCCTTCGCCCGGGTGGCCGGTGACGAGGATGACGCCGGGCGAAGCGCGGCGGTCGGTGACCGGAATGCCGACCGCCGCCGGGCCGGCGATGCCGCTCGTCAGGCCGCTCACGACCTCCACGTCGAGGCCCTCCTTGCGCAGTGCATCGACTTCCTCGCCGCCGCGGCCGAACACGAAGGGGTCGCCGCCCTTGAGCCGCACGACGCGGTGGCCGGCCCTGGCTTCGCGGATCATCAACGCGTGGATGAAGTGCTGGTCGGTGCTGATGCAGCCGCCGCGTTTGCCGACGCGCAGCAGGCGGCCCTTCACAAGGGACAGCACGCGCGGGTCGATGAGGTCGTCGGCCAGTACGACGTCTGCGGCTTCGATGCGCCGGAGCGCGCGGACGGTCAGCAGCTCCGGGTCGCCAGGGCCTGCGCCGACCAGGGAAACGACGTGGAGCGAGCTCATGCGGGGATCTCCTCGGGCGTGGTGACGACCAGGCGGCGCAGCGTTGGCAGGCAGGACCCGCATTGCGTGCCGCAGCGCTCGTGCGCCTGCAGCTGTGACAGGCGCTCGGCGGGGCTACCGCTGCAGCGGGCCAGCGTCAGGCGGATGACGTCCTCGCGCACGTCGAAGCAGTTGCAGACCTGCGGGCTGACCGCCGTCGCGTTGGTGGGCGGCGCGCCGGGCGACAGCAGCCATCGGCCCACGGTGGCCACCGCCGTGCGCTCGCGCCACAGGTCGACCAGCCATGCGCCTTCCTCGTGCTGGCCGACGCGCAGCAGGGCCTGCAGCGGTGTGACCTGCAGATCGTCGCTATCGAGATGGAGCAGCCGCAGCCGGCCGCGCTGGGCGTCGGCATAGCGCAGCACGGCTGGGCCGCTCAGGCCCAGCGCAGCGGCGATCGCGTCGACCAGCGCGGGCGCGGGCGCCTCTGCGCTTGCGGCCTCGAAGGACCAGCCGACCTGCTCACCCCTGGCTGGCTCGGGCAGGCAATGCGCGTAGCCGAAGTGCGGCATCAGCGCGCGCAGCTGCTCGCGCAACCGGGGGCCGTCCTCGGGTGTCACCCAGGCGCAGGCGCTGAGGCGCCAGGGCAGGTCGGCCGGCTCGATGGCGACGGCGCTGAACTTCAGCTCGGGCTGCTTGGAGTCGGGGCAGAAGGCGCCCTGGGTCACCGCGTTGATGCCGAGCTGCGCTCCGACGAACTCGTCGCCCCAATGCATGGCGATGTCGGCGCCAGCCAGCGGCACGTTCTCGTCCAGCTTGAGCGGCAGCACGACCTCGCCGCGCTTGGAGCGCACGTGGACGAGCTCGCCCTCGGCCAGCTTGCGACGCGCGGCGTCGCTCGGGTTCACGCGCACCAGTGGCCGGCCTTCGTGGGCGAACAGGCGCGGCACGCTGCCGCTGCGGCTCATGCCATGCCACTGGTCTCGCAGGCGGCCGGTGGTCAGCGCAAAGGGGCGCTTGGGAGAGGCCACTTCGGCCGTGGCCTGGTAGGGCCGCGTTACGAAGCGGGCGAGGCCATCGTCGGTGGCGAAACGGCCATCGGTGTACAGACGCGGCGTGCCGGCCGTGACGTAGGGCCACTGCTGTGGGCCGTCGGTATCCAGAGTGGTCCAGGACAGGCCGCTGATGTCGAGGTCGCGGCCGCGCGTGGCTTCGCGGTGCTCAAGCCAGAGATCCTCCGCCTTGTCGGCGTTGAGGCGCGGTGCGCGGCCCAGCCCGGCATCGACCAGCGCGGCGATGTCGCGGGCGATACGCCAGTCGGCGCGAGCTTCGCCCGCCGCCGGCACGGCCGGGCGCACGCGGCTGATGCGGCGTTCGCTGTTGGTGACAGTGCCTTCCTTCTCTCCCCACGTCGCCGCGGGCAGCAGGTAGTCTGCATAGCGGGCCGTCGCGGTGTGGGCAAAGGCTTCCTGCAGGATGACCAGCTCGCAGCGCTGCAGCGCTTTGCGCACGGTGGCCTGGTCAGGCATGGACTGGGCCGGGTTGGTGCAGGCGATCCACAGCGCCTTGATCTCGCCGCGGGCGGCGGCCTCGAACATCTCCACGGCAGTGTGGCCGCGCTTGTTTGGCAGCTCAGGCACGCCCCATAGCGCGGCGATCTCGGCCCAGTCCTCGGCCTTGGCCGGATCGCGGTGGCCGGGCAGCAGCGTGGCCATGCCACCGCTCTCTCGGCCGCCCATGGCATTGGGCTGGCCCGTCAGCGAGAAGGGGCCTGCTCCGGGCCTGGCGATCTGCCCGGTGGCCAGATGCAGGTTGATGAGGGCCGTGTTCTTGGCCGTACCGCTGCTGCTCTGGTTCAGGCCCTGGCAATAGAGGCTGAGCGAACTCGGTGAGGTGGCGAACCATTCGGCGGCCTGCCAGATGTCGGCCTCCTTCACGCCGCACACCTGGGCCGCGCGAGCTGGTGTCCAGTCCCGCACCATTGCCTTCAGTGCATCGAAGCCTGCGGTGGACTTGGCAATGAAATCGTCGGCCGTCCAGCCCTGCCAGACGACGGCATGCAGCAGGCCATGGCACAGCGCGACGTCGGTGCCGGGGCGGATCTGCAGGTGCAGGTCTGCCAGTTCCGCGGTCTCCGTGCGGCGTGGGTCGATGACGATGAGCCTGTGGCCTGCCTTGCCGGCGCGCGCGGCTTCAAGGCGACGGAACAGGATGGGGTGGGCCCAGGCCGGGTTGGCGCCGCTGATCAGCACGCAATCGGCCAGTTCGATGTCCTCATAGCTGCAGGGGGGCGCGTCGGCGCCCAGGGCCTGCTTGTAGCCCACGACGGCCGAGCTCATGCATAGCCGCGAGTTGGAATCGATGTGCGGTGTGCCGATGACGGCGCGGGCCAGCTTGTTGAAGGCGTGATAGTCCTCGGTCAGCAGCTGGCCGGAGATGTAGACGGCTATGGACTCGGGGCCGTGTTCGGCTCGGATGGCGAGCAGCCGCTCGGCGATCTCGCGGTTGGCCTGCTCCCAGGCGATGGCCTCGGGCTGCCCGCCGCGGGTCGCGCGTTTGCGCGGCTCGCGCAGGCGCTGATGCTGCAGGACGACCGGGGTGGCTGTCAGGTGCAGGTTGGTGCCCTTGGTGCACAGGCGTCCGAAGTTGGCCGGGTGGTCGGGGTCGCCGCGCACTCCTGTGATCTGTGTGCCGTCATGCTCGATGACGACGCCGCAACCCACGCCGCAGTAGGGGCAGGTGGACTTTGTTTCGCTCACGGCCGCCCCCTCCGGTTGCGCAGCCCCGCGCTCGGCGAGGGGACGGGAGGGGCGTGCTTCGTGCCGCCGCTAAGCGAATCGCGCGTCAGCGCGTATCCGCAGCAGGGATGGGTGGAGTTTGTCTCGCTCATGTTCTTGTGCCGGGGCGGTCATGCTGACGGTCATGTGCCGCTTACACCGCTGCAATTGAAATCTTGGGGCCGGCCAGGGGCGCGGGCAGGTCCACGGCCAGGCTCTCAAGCTCGGTCTTCAACAGAAAGACCTCGCCGCCGTCCAGCTTCACCTGGAAGGCCGGCGTGCAGCCTTCGTCGGGCTCCCGGGCACAGCCGTCATTCAAGGCGACGGTCCAGTTGTGCAGCGGGCAGGCCACGCTCGTGCCGAAGACGATGCCCTGGCTCAGCGGGCCGCCCTTGTGCGGGCAGCGGTCCAGCAGCGCGAAAACCTCATCCTCGGCAGTGCGAAACAGCGCCACGTCCATGCCCTTGGCGCGCTGCACGCGGCGCGAGCCGAGCACCGGGATGTCTTGCAGGGCACAGATGCGGGTCCAGCTCATGGCGGGCGCTCAGGCGTTCGTACGGGCGCAATGCTCGGTGAGCGCGTCCATGACGGCCAGCAGGCGCTCGCTGGCGTCGAAGACCGTGGCGGGCCGCCCGCGGGCGATGCCGTCCATCAGCGGCGCCCAGGCCGCGTCGGCCATTGCCAGGCGCTGCTGCAGCGCGGGGGCACCGGCGCTGCGCAGGGTCTGCAATCCCGCTTCGAATTCATAGATGGCGGTCTGGCGTTCGCGTCGTACCGATTCGACGCCGGGGCTGGCCAGGCCCAGCAGGGCCACACGCTGCGACAGCAGGCGCTGGCGCGCGGCCAGCCGCACCTGCCACGGCTGGGTGGCGCGGGCCGTGTTGGCCAGCTGGGACAGCGTCAGCATCTCGTTGGCGGTGGACAGCAATGCGCGCTGGCCTTCACCCGGCGTGCCGGCCAGCAGACCCTGGTAGTCCTCGTAGCGGCGGGCCAGTGCGCGCAGGCTGCCGGCGTGCTCCGGGCCGGCGGGGCTGCGGCTCAACTGGACCAGCTGCTGCTCGAAGGTGACCTGGCTGGCCGCCAGCACATCGCGGGCGGCAGAGGCCAGTTCGGGGTTGGCCATGCATAGCCAGGCCTTGCCCATGCGCTGGCTCAATGCACCAAGGCTGGGCGTTGCGCAGGCCGAAATGGGCTGACCGATGCTGGCAAATGGGGCGGCGCCCAGGGCGGTGACGAAGAAACGGCGCGAGTACTGCATGCGGACTTTCAGGTCGACGGGTTCAGGCCGGGACTTTCTGGAACTGGCGCAGGTCGACTTGGGCCTTGTCGAAGTCGAACCAGGGGTCGGGTTCGCCGTCGAGGCTGAACTGGAGCTGGGCCCACAGCGCCTTGCGGCTGTCGGCTTCTTCCAGGACTTTGCGTTTGACGTGATCGAGACCGACCCGTCCGACGTAATGCACGGTTCGTTCCAGGTACCAGCCTTCCAGTCTGTAAAGCTGCAAAAAGGCACCGCTGACCTCCAGCACTTCCTCCGGCGTCCTGACCTTGCAAAGGAACTCGGCCACCTCGGTCTTGATGCCGCCATTGCCGGCAACGTAGATCTCCCAGCCGGATTCGACGCCGATGACACCCACGTCCTTGATGCCGGCCTCGGCGCAGTTGCGCGGGCAGCCCGACACGGCGATCTTGACCTTGTGCGGCGCGTACATTCGCCACAGCGCCCGCTCAAGGTCCTTGCCCATCTGGGTGCTGTCCTGGGTGCCGAAGCGGCACCATTCAGACCCTACGCAGGTCTTCACGGTGCGCAGCGCCTTTGCGTAGGCATGACCGGACGGCATGCCGATGTCCTTCCAGACGCTGACGAGGTCTTCCTTCTTGACGCCCAGCAGGTCGATGCGCTGGCCGCCGGTGACCTTGACGGTCGGGATCTGGTACTTGTCCACCGCGTCGGCGATGCGGCGCAGTTCTTCGGCCGTGGTCTCGCCACCCCACATGCGCGGGACGACCGAGTAGCGGCCGTCCTTCTGGATGTTGGCGTGCGAGCGCTCGTTGATGAAACGGCTCTGCGGGTCGTCGACAGCCTCCTTGGGCCAGGTGCTGATGAGGTAATAGTTGATGGCCGGGCGGCAACTGGCGCAGCCGTCAGGCGTTCTCCAGTCCAGTGCGCGGAAGACCTCTTCCTTGGTCAGCAGGCGGGCCTTGGCGATCACGTCACGCGCGTCCTGGTGGCTGGCGTCGGTGCAGGCGCAGATGGCCTTCTTCTTCGGGGTGGCGGAGTAGTCGCCGCCGGCCGTGAACATGATGAGTTGCTCGACGAGGCCGGTGCAACTTCCGCACGACGCACTCGCCTTGGTGTGCTTGCGCACTTCGTCCAGCGTGAACAGGCCCTTGTCGCGGATGGCCTTGCAGATGCTGCCCTTGGCGACGCCGTTGCAGCCGCAGACCTCGTCGGTGTCGGCCATCGCCGCCGCGCGGTTCTGTCCCTGGTGGCCCACGTCGCCGATGTTGGCGCCGGCCTCGCCGAACATCAGCTTGTCGCGGATGTCGGCGATCTTGCGGCCTTCGCGCAGCAGCTTGAAGTACCAGCCTCCGTCCACCGTGTCCCCGTACAGGCAGGCACCGACGAGCTGGTCGTCCTGGATCACCAGCTTCTTGTAGATGCCGGCGAAGGGGTCGCTCATGACGATCTCCTCCGTGCCTGCACCACCGGTGAAGTTGCCGGCGCTGAAGAGGTCGATGCCCGTCACCTTGAGCTTGGTGCTGACCGAGGATCCCAGGTAGCGGCCGATGCCGAACTGGGCAAGGTGCGTTGCGCAGACCTTGCCCTGCTCGAACAGCGGTGCGACCAGGCCATAGGCGATGCCGCGGTGGGCCGCGCACTCGCCCACCGAGTAGACGCGCGGATCGGTCACGGTCTGCATGGTGTCGGTGACGACGATGCCGCGGCTGCACAGCAGCCCTGCCTTCTCGGCCAGGGCCGTGTTGGGGCGGATGCCGGCGGCCATGACGACGAGGTCGGCGGGCGTCTCGATGACCTGCCCCTCCTTGTCCTTGAGCTGGATCGCGCGGACCCGGCCGGCCTCGTTGCCCAGCAGGGCCTGGGTCTGCGCACCCAGCATGAAGTTGAGACCGCGCTCGACCAGGGACTTGCGCAACAGGTCGCCGGCCACGGTATCGAGCTGACGCTCCATCAGCGTGTCGGTCAGGTGCACCACGGTCACCTGCATGCCGCGCAGCATCAGCCCATTGGCCGCTTCCAGGCCGAGCAGCCCGCCGCCGATGACGACCGCGTGCCTGTACTTGGCCGCCGCATCGATCATGGCGTTGGTGTCCGCGATGTCGCGATAGGCGATGACGCCTTCGAGGTCCTTGCCCGGCACCGGCAGCACGAAGGGGTTGGAGCCGGTGGCGATCAGCAGGCGGTCATAGTCGGCAGCGGTGCCGTCGGCCGCCACCACGCGGCGGCGGACGCGGTCGATCTCGGTGACCGCAAGCCCCAGGTGCAGCGTGATGCCATTCTCCTCATACCAGGAGAGCGGGTTCAGGATGATCTCGTCGACGGTCTGTTCGCCGGCCAGCACCGGTGACAGCAGGATGCGGTTGTAGTTGGGATGGGGTTCGGCGCCGAAGACGGTGACGTCGTAGAGATCCGGCGCGATCTTCAGCAGCTCCTCCAGCGTGCGCACGCCGGCCATGCCGTTGCCCACCATCACGAGCTTCATCTTCTTCATGCCAAACCTCACAACAAAGCTGGTCTGCCCTTTGCTTCGCAAGCCATGTGCCAGCGATGAGGCTGGCCTTTTCACCCTGCCGCAGCCAGCGGCGCCCCACGCCGAAGCGATTGCGAGCCCGGTGCGGGTGCACTCGCCCCTCAAATTGCACCAACATGAGGCCATCGCCCGGTGGAGGCGCTGGCCGGGCTGGGCGTGGTCGGGCATTCGGCCAGCCACGCGGAACCGACACTGACAACGACTCACGCGCATGCGTTTCGAACTCGACACCGGCCTGTCCAGCCTGCAAGGCAGGCGCCCGCGCAACGAAGATTTCGCAGGTGTGCAGGCACCGGCTTCGCATGAGATCGAGCGTGGCTGGGTCGCTGCGCTGGCCGATGGTGTCAGTGGCGGCGGGGAGGGCCTGATGGCCGCGCAGACCTCGGTGATGAGCCTGCTGCGAGACTTTCATGCCGCGCCGCTGGCTTGGGACAGCAGCGTGGTGCTGGACCGCCTGCTGGGGCACCAGAATGCCTGGCTCGCCGCATACAACCGCCGCCCCGGAGCGGAAGGCGAGCCGCGGGAGGCGCTGACGACGCTGACCGCCATCGCGTTGCGCGGCCGGCGCTATGCGCTGGCCCATGTCGGCGACAGCCGTGCCTGGCTGCTGCGCGACGGCGAATGCCTGCTGCTGACGCAGGACCACCGCCTGGAGCGGCGCGACTTTGCCGGCCTGACGCGCGCGCTGGGCCTGGACGACGCGCTTCGGCTGGATCACGGCGAGGGCGAGTTGCGCGTCGGCGACCGCCTGCTGCTGACCAGCGACGGCGTGCACGGCAGCCTGCGCAGCCGCGTGATCGCCGATCTGCTGCGGACGACCTCTGGTGCCCAGGCCGCGGCCGATGCGCTGACCGCCGCAGCCCTGGCCGCCGGCAGCCACGACAACGCGACCGCGCTGGTGCTGGACATCAAGGATCTCGCCGACCCCGGCCTGAACGACCTTGCCGCGCTGGGGCGCCAATTGCCCAGCCCCGGGCCGCTCGGTGTCGGAGCCCTGCTGGATGGCTACCAGGTCACGGCCCTCGTCGCTGACAACGGCGTGCACCGACTGCTGCAGGCGCGCGAGCTGGCGAGCGGCCGGCTGGTGGCGCTGAAGATGCTGCGTCCGGGCCGTGCCGACGATCCCGAGGAGCGGGCCATGCTGGCCCACGAGATCTGGCTGGGCCTGCGCCTGGCCGAGGCCCCGCGCCACCGTCGCGGCGGCGCGACGACGGATAGCGGCTTCGTGCGCGTGCATGCGCCGGTCGAGGGCGCCACCCACTTCTATGCGGTGTTCGACTGGCATAGCGGCCGCACGCTTGAGCAGTTGCTGGCCCAGGCGCCGCTGGATGCGGCCGAGGCGCTGGCCCTGGGGCGGACGGTGGCGCGTAGCTTGAGCCTGCTGCACGCGGCCGGCGTGGTGCACCGCGACCTCAAGCCCGCCAATCTCCACCTTGGCGACGATGGTCAGTGGCGGGTGCTGGACCTCGGCGTCGCGCTGAGCCGCCGCTCGTCGGCCGCGGCGCGCGAACTGCATGCCGGCACCCCCAGCTACATCAACCCCGAGCAGTGGCTTGACCCGCCGGCGGTGCCCGATGCGGGTTCGGACCTGTTCGCGCTGGGCGTGACGCTGTACCAGGCGTTGACCGGCCGCCTGCCCTATGGCGAGATCGAGCCCTTCCAGTTGGCCCGCTACCGCCGCGAGCCGCAGAGCGTCAGCCGGCTGCAGCCCGGCGTGCCGATGCCGCTGGATCGCGTCGTCATGCGCGCCGTGGCCAGGGAAGCCAAGGCGCGTTTCGAGACGGCCGAGGAGTTGGTGCTGGCACTGGAGCGCTGTGCGGCGCGGGACCAGCCGGTGGCGGTGCGCGCCCACCGCAATGTTGGCGGGGATCCGGCGCTCGTGTGGCAGATCGCCTTGGGCCTGTCGCTGCTGCTCAACCTGCTCCTGGCGGCATGGCTCTTGTTCCTGCCACGTTGATCAGGCGCGCTGGTAGTGCACCGGATCGGCCTGCGGGCCTGAGCTGCGTCGGGCCCGCCCACCCTTCTCGGCCCAGGTGCGTGTCCAGCGGATCTGCATGATGCGCATGACGAAGAGCATCAACACGGCCAGCACGGCGAATGTGACGAAGCCCCACAGATACGTGCCGGCGTGCTGCTTGGACACGCCCATCAGGTTGGGTACGAGCCCGCCGCCCAGGGCGCCGATCTCGCCGATCATGGAGCCAGCCACGGCCGTCGCTGCCGGCCAGCGCAGCGGCACCAGCTGGAAGAGGGCGCCGTTGCCCGCGCCCAGGGCCGCGAAGCAGACGATGAGCAGTAGCGTCGTCAGCACCAGCGAGCCGCTGCTCATGCCGACGAGGCCCAGGCTGATTGCGACGACGACGAGCACGCCAGTCAGCATGTTGACGCCACCCCAGCGGTCCGACAGCCAGCCGCCGACGACGCGCACCGCAGCGCCCATGAAGGCCGCCAGCATGGTCAGCTGGCCGGCCTGCACCTTTGAGACGCCGAATTGGTCGTGGTAATAGGTGGGCAAAAAGGTGGTGAGGCCGATGAAGCCACCGAAAGTCACGCCGTAGATCAGGCTGAAGGCCCAGCCGTCCTTCTCGAACAGGCAGGCCACATGCTCGCGCAGCGAAGCGTGGGCGTCGACATCGGGCGGCTCCTTGGCGAAAGCGATCATGACGACCATGGGGACGACGATGGCCGCGGCGGCGATGGCGTAGACCGTCTGCCAGCCGAAGGCCTGGGCCAGCGGCGGTGCGACGAGCACTGATACCGCCGTGCCGACGTTTCCGGCGCCCACCAGGCCCATGGCCAGACCCTTGTATTGCGGCGGAAACCAGCCAGAGCCCAGGCTCAGCGCCACGCCAAAGCTGGCGCCTGCGATGCCCAGCAGCACGCCCATGGCCAGCAGGTCGTCGTAGCTCCTCACCATGAAGTAGCCGTACAGCATGGCGACCGCGATCAGGCCCATCTCGACGAGCGTCGCGTTCTTGCGGCCGATGTATTGCGACAGCAGGCCCAGCGGAAAGCGCATCAGCGCACCCGCCATGATGGGGATCGACAGCATCAAGCCCTTCTGCGCTGGCGTCAGGTTGTAGGCCTCGCTGATGAACGGCGCCAGGGCACCGTTGAGCACCCAGATGCAGCAGGAGAACGCGAAGTACAGGAAGGCGGCGAACAGCGTGGGGCTGTGGCCGGCGCGCTTGAAGTTTTGCAGGGTGGACATCTGGGGCTCGATCTTTCGCACGCCCTGGCCCGCCCGGCGGTCGCGTGCCTGGGGGCGCGGACGTCGCAACGGGAGGGCGCCTGCACCATTGCGGGAGCCACGCGCCGATACTCGCAAGCCTCATGCCTGCTGGGCGCAGGCCGGTTGGCCTGCTTCTTGCGCCGTTTTGGGGCGTGAAGACCGAAACCATGTCCGATACCGCGATGGCCCCCCTTCTGCCCCTGCTGATCTGCTGCCCCGAACCGCCGCCCCAGGCCGCGGCGCTGCGGGCGCTGGGCTGGGAGCTGCGCACCGTTTCAGAGCTGACGGCGCCCGCCGACGCTGCGGCGCTGGGCCTGCTGTGGTGCCAGGACTGCACCGCAATGGCGCAGCTGCTGCACGGCGAGCGGGCGTTCGGTCTGCCCGTGGTAGTGCTGTCGCCGCCGCCCAGGGGCCCGGAGCGGCAGGCCGTGCTGGCCCGCGGTGCCGTGCAATGGCTGCCGACGGACGTCGATGCCGGCGTGTTGGGCGAGGCCTTGCTGTGGGCCCGGGACCTGGCTGCCCAGCAGCAGTCTCGAGAACTCGCCGCCCAGGCCAGGCTGGACGAGCGCAAGTGGACCGAACGTGCGAAGGGGCTGCTGATGCAGGCCCGTGGCATCGACGAGGCCGCCGCCTTCGCGTTGCTGCGCAACACGGCCATGCAGACCCAGTCCAAGCTGCCCGAGGTGGCGCGCGGCGTCGTGCACACCAGTGAGCTGGCCGAGGCCCTGGAGCGAGCCGGCGCGCAGCGCATGCTGAGCCAGCGCCTGGTCAAGCTGCAGGCGCTGCGCCAATGGCCGCGGCTGGCGCCGCCGGAGCGCCGCGAGGCCCAGGCGCTGCTGGATGCGTCAGCAGAGCGCGTCGCCGCCAACCTGGCCCGTCTGGGCGAGTTGCTTCGCCATGAGCTGGCCGAGGAACTGGCCGCCGTGTCCTTCGCCTGGGCGCAGCTGGACGCGGCCCTTGCCAGCCGCCAGCCGGATCTTGCACGCAGCGACCGCGCTGCCCAGCAGCTGCTGGAGAGCAGCGAGGTGCTGGTGGCACGGCTGTCCGAGCGTGCCGGCCAACGACCCGTTGGCCTGCTGGCCCAGGTGACGCGGCTGCGCCTGCTGAGCCAGCGCCTGGCCAAGGAGGGCCTGCTTGCCCAGGTCCTGCCCGGCCATGACGGCAGCGGCCTGGTCGCGGGCCTGGACGAGTTCGTCAGGGCCTATGACGAGGTACGCGCCGCGCCGCTGGCCGGCCCCGCACTGCAGCCGGCCTTCGCCGCGGTGGACGAGGCCTGGCTGCTGCTGCTGCGCGGCCTGCGCGTGGAACAGGGCGATGCGGTACAGCGCATGCACCAGGGAAGCGAGCGGCTGCTGCAGGCGCTGGAGGCGCTGATCCAGGCGCTGCAGGGGTCGCTGCAGCTGATCCTCGGTTGAACGTTTCAGCGGCGACACAATCTGCCGATCCGCCCGATACATCGCGGCGATGCAATGCATCCGTCCACAGCTGAAGGAGCCGCGATGCACCACGACCATGACCTGGGCCTGACCCACGACCTGAACCGCCTGCAGCAGCAGGCCCTGGAGCGCCGCATGGCACTGCGCTGGCTGCTGGGCGCGGGCGGCGCCGGTGCGCTGGCCCTTGCAGGCTGCGGTGGTGGCGGCACCGACACGGTGACCAGCTCGTCCACCACGTCGACGTCTTCCGGTTCCTCGGGCAGCAGTTCGACCAGCAGCGGCTGCTCCGTCATTCCCAGCGAGACCGAGGGCCCCTATCCCGGCGACGGTTCCAACAGCGCCAACGGCAGCGTCGCCAATGCGCTGGCGCTATCGGGCATCGTGCGCAGCGACATCCGTGCCAGCATTGCAGGCGCCACCGGTGTCGCCACGGGTGTGCCACTTCAGGTCATCATCGAGCTCGTGAACACCAACGCCTCTTGCGCCGACCTTGCCGGCTATGCCATTTACCTCTGGCACTGCGATGCCCTGGGCCGCTACTCCATGTATTCCAGCGGCGTGACGGCCGAGAACTATCTGCGCGGCGTGCAGGCCACGGCCAGCGACGGCACGGCGGTGTTCCAGACCATCTACCCTGGCTGCTACTCAGGCCGCGTACCGCACATCCATTTCGAGGTCTACCGCAGCACGACGACGGCGACGAACTGGAACAACAAGCTGCGCACCTCGCAGCTGTGCTTCCCGTCGGACGCCAACAGCGCCGTCTACGCCACCAGCGGCTATGGCAACAGCGCGACCAACAACAATGCCATCAGCCTGGCGACCGACGGCATCTTCAGCGACGGCTACAGCACGCAGATGGCGACCGTGACGGGATCGGTCAGCGCTGGTTACGTGGCCCGATTGAAAGTAGGCATCGCGGTATGAATGGACATTGCCTCGTCGTCGACGACGATGCCGAGATCCGTGCCAGCCTGACGGCCTACCTTGCAAGCTTCGGCTGGCAGGTCAGCGCGGCGGCGGACGGCGGGGCGATGCGGCAGCGGCTGGCGCTCCAGCCCAAGGTCGACGCCATCGTGCTGGACCTGATGCTGCCCGGCGAGGACGGCCTGGCGCTGTTGCGCTGGCTGGGCACGCAGGCCGATGCTCCCCCGGTGCTGATGCTGACCGCGCGCGGCGACACCATGAGCCGTGTCGTCGGCCTGGAGCTGGGTGCGGACGACTACCTGGCCAAGCCCTTCGAGCCGCGCGAGCTTGTAGCGCGGCTGCAGGCGCTGGTGCGGCGCGCGAACAAGGGCCTGGCCCTGCAGGACGACACGCGCCTTCTGCGCTTCGGCCGCTGGCGCTTCGACCGCATGACCCGCCAGCTCGTCAGCGCCGACGACGTGGGCATCGCGTTGTCCAGTGCCGAGTTCCGGTTGCTGGCGGCCTTCGTGCAGCGCCCAGGGCGGGTGCTCAGCCGCGACCAGCTCATCGAGCTGACCCGAGCGCCGGGCGTGGAGGTCAACGACCGCAGCATCGACCTGGCCGTGTCCCGGCTGCGGGCCAAGCTCGGCGACACGGCCCGTGAGCCCAGCCTGATCCGTACCGTGCGCGGCGAAGGCTATCTTTTCGACGCCGAGGTAAGCCCGTGTTGAAGCGTCTCAAGTCCTGGGACGGGCTCGGCCTGCGCCTGTTCCTGCTGATGTGGCTGGCGCTCGTGCTCAGCCACGGCGTGGCCTGGTTGACGGTCACTCGCGTCAGCGGCGCGCTGCCGACGATGACGAATTGGCCGGCGATGCCCATGCCGATGCCTGGCGAAGGTACGCGGCGGATGCCGCAGGAGCCGGATGATCTCGAGGGCGCGCACCCGGAGCGGCGCGAGGGCTTCGGCCCCGGGCCTGGTCCCGGCGGCAGGGCCGGGCCGGACTTTGGCCGCTCGCCGCGCCCGGAGGCTGGAAGCGTGAGGCTGCCCACTTTCCCGTCGCTGCCGCCCACGTTGACTCTGCGTGGCAGCCTCGTCGACTACGGTGTGCGCATGCTCGTCATTGCGCTCGCCGCCTGGTGGGGCTCGCGCTGGCTGGCCAGGCCTATGCGCCGGTTGGTGAGCGCGGCGCAGGCGCTGACACCGGCCCTCGCGCAGGGGCGTCCCGCACCCGAGCTGCCCGAATACGAAGGCACTGTCGAGGTGCGCGAGGCTGCAGCGGTGTTCAACCGCATGGCCGCTGAGCTGAGCAGGCAATTCGAGGAGCGAGGACTGATGATCGCGGCCATCTCGCATGACCTTCGCACGCCGCTGACTCGCATGCGGCTGCGGCTGGAGACGGGCGAGGTCGAGGCCAAGGTGCGCGAGCGCTGCATCGACGACCTGCGCGAGATGAACCAGCTCGTGGAGAGCGTCATCCAGGTGTTCCGTCCTGGGGAGTCGGCACAGGTCCAGCGGGTAGACCTGTCGGCGCTGGCTCAATCCGCCGTCGACGACCTGGCCGAGACGGGAGCGGATATCCGCTTCCAGGGACCGCCGGCCGTTGTCAACGCGGACCCGGTCGCGCTTCGTCGCGTCGTCGACAACCTGGCCGGGAACGCGTTGCGCTATGCCGGCCAGGCCCGGGTGAGCGTCGAGCTGTCGGCGGGCGTCACGCGGCTGGTCGTCGAGGACGACGGACCCGGCATCCCGGAGGCGGAGCTGGAGCGTGTGCGCCAGCCATTCCGGCGCGTCGAGGGCTCGCGCAGCCGCGAGACCGGCGGCACGGGCCTGGGCCTGTACATCGCGCAGCAGTTGGTGCGACGCCAGGGCGCCCTGCTGAGCCTGAGCAACCGGCCCGAGGGCGGCCTGCGCGCCGAGGTGGTGTTCTAGGCCGCCTGCTCGACGTGTGCGTGGCGCGTGTAAAGGAAGTCGATGACTTCCTTGCGCGCCGCGACGTAGCGTGGATCCTCGGCCAGCTCTACGCGCACGCGCGGCCGCGGGATGCCTACCTCCAGGATCTCGCCTATGGTGGCGGCCGGCCCATTGGTCATCATGACGATGCGGTCGCTCAGCAGCACGGCCTCGTCCACGTCGTGGGTGACCATGATGACCGTGCTTTGCGTGCGCGCGACGATCTTCAGAAGCTCGTCCTGCAGCCTGGCGCGGGTCAGCGCATCAAGCGCGCCGAAGGGCTCGTCCATCAGCAGCACCTTGGGCTCCATGGCCAGCGCGCGCGCGATGCCGACGCGCTGCTTCATGCCGCCGGAGATCTCGTGCGGCCGCTTGTGCAGCGCATGGCTCATGCCCACCAGCTCCAGCGCAGCGCGGGCGCGTACCTTGAGCTTGGCGCTGGCCTCCTTGCCGCCGAAGACGGACTCGACGGCCAGCAGCACGTTGTCCAGGCAGGACAACCAGGGCAGCAGCGAGTGGTTCTGGAACACGACGGCGCGCTCCGGGCCGGGCGCGGCGATCTCGCGTCCGTCGCAGATCAATGCGCCTGAAGTGGGCGCCAGCAGGCCGGCGATCAGGTTGAGCAGGGTGGACTTGCCGCAGCCCGAATGGCCGATCAGCGTGATGAACTCGCCGCGCTGAACGTCGAGGCTGACGTTCTGCAGTGCGTGGAAACGGCCCTTGCGGGTGGTGAAAACCATCTCCGCGTCTTGCACTTGAATGAACGGCTTCATGACATCAGTCCTCTTCAAAGGTGAAGTGCTTGGCAAGGGAGATCAGCACCCATTCGAGCAGCAGCCCGACGGTGCCGATGACGAAGATGGCGATGAGGATGTGGGCGACGTTGAGGTTGTTCCACTCGTCCCAGACCCAGAAGCCGATGCCCACGCCGCCGGTCAGCATCTCAGCCGCGACGATGACCAGCCAGGCCGTGCCGACCGACAGTCGCACGCCCGTCAGCACGTAGGGCAGAACGGCGGGCAGCAGGATGCGGGTGATGACCTTCCACTCGCTGAGCTTGAGCACGCGTGCGACGTTCAGGTAGTCCTGCGGCACACGCTGAACGCCGACGGCGGTGTTCACCACCATCGGCCAGATCGAGCAGATGAAGATGGTCCAGATGGCGGCCGGGTTGGCGCTCTTGAAGGCCAGCAGGCCGATGGGCAGCCAAGCCAGGGGCGACACCGGCTTGAGCAGCGCGATCAGCGGTGACACCATGCGATTGGCGAACTCGAAGCGGCCGATCATGAAGCCCAGCGGGATGCCCACCAGCGCCGCCAGGCCGAAACCCACGCCGACACGGCCCAGTGAATTCAGGATGTTCCAGCCGATCCCTTGGTCGTTCGGGCCGTTGCGATAGAACGGGTCGGCGAAGAGCTTGACGGCGGCATCAAAGGTGGCCGCCGGGGTTGGAAAGCTGCCGCCCTTCTGGGTCGCCAGGCCCCACAGGCCGATGAGCAGGGCGATGCTGAGCACGGGGGGCAGCACGCGCAGCGCCAGCGCGCGCCAGTCGACAGGATCGCGCCGGGGGCGTGTCTTGAGTTCGGGCGTGGGTGAGGCCGGGCGGCTGACGGCCGCCGGTGCGGGAGCGGTGGCGACGGCGCTGTCGCCGGGGGAGTGGAAGACGGCGGAGACCATGGTGTTCAAACCTTTACCTTGAAGCTGTCGGCGTACTTGGCGGGGCCCTTGCCGTCCCAGACAACGCCGTCTAGCAGCTTGGAGCTGCGCATCGGGTCCTTGGGCACGCTGATCTTCAGCGCGCTGGCGGCCTGTGCGTAAAGGGCGGTCTGGTTGATGGCCTTGGCGGTTCCCAGGTAGTCGGGGTGTTCCTTGAGCAGGCCCCAGCGCTTGTGCTGGGTGAGGAACCACATGCCGTCGGACAGGTAGGGGAAGTTGACCGCACCGTCGTCGAAGAACTTCATGTGCCGTGGGTCGTCCCAGGTCTTGCCCAGGCCGTTCTGGTAGCGGCCCAGGATGCGCTGGTTGATGGCGTCGACGCCGGTGTTGACGTAGGCCTTGTCGGCGATGGTCTCGGCCATCTTGTTCTTGTTGGACAGGCTGGCGTCTATCCAGCGGCTGGCCTCCAGCACGGCCATGATGACGGCGCGCGCGGTGTTGGGGTACTTCTTCGCGAACTCGGCCGTGGTGCCCAGAACCTTCTCGGGATGCTCGGGCCAGATGTCCTGCGTCGTCGTCGCCGTGATGCCAATGCCGTCGATGATGGCGCGGTGGCCCCAGGGTTCGCCGACACAGAAGCCGTCCATGTTGCCCACGCGCATGTTGGCCACCATCTGCGGCGGCGGCACCGTGATGACCTTGGCATCCTTGAACGGGTTCACACCGTGGGCCGCCAGCCAGTAGTAAAGCCACATGGCGTGCGTGCCGGTCGGGAAGGTCTGCGCGAAGCTGTAGTCGCGCTTGTCCTTGGCCATGACCTTGGCGAGCGATGCTCCGTCCACAGCGCCGGCGTCGGCCAGCTTCCTGGACAGGGTGATGGCCTGGCCGTTGCGGTTCAGCGTCATCAGCACGGCCATGTCCTTCTTGGGGCCGGCCACGCCGAGGTGCACGCCGTAGACGAGGCCGTAGAGCACGTGGGCCATGTCCAGCTCGCCGTTGACGAGCTTGTCGCGGACACCGGCCCAGGAGGCTTCCTTGGTGGGGATGATCTTGATGCCGTACTTCTTGTCGAAGCCCAGCACGGCGGCCATGACGATGCTGGCGCAGTCGGTCAGCGGGATGAAGCCGATGCGCACTTCCTCCTTCTCGGGCTTGTCAGAGCCCTGGGCCCAGGCGCCACCGGCCAGCGGCGCGAAGGGTAGGGCGGCAGCGGCGGCAAGCAGGCTGCGGCGTTGCGGATGGGGCTTGGCGGTCGAGTTGTCGCTGGCGGTCATCACGGGCTCCTGGGTCATGCAGGGCGCAACGGCGTCGCAGCCACGCTCCGCCCGCGCCGCACTTCAGCAGCGAAGACGCAAAAGGAGAGGTCGGACGCCGTTGTCCCGAAGTGCCGGCCGATTCAGCAGGCGGCCGGCCCGAGAGGCCTGCGCCATTGCAGGCCTCGCCTGCCTCATTGCAGCTTGCGTGCCAGCCCGGATGACGGCTTGCCCGGGGGTGTTTGCACGCGCTTGGCGCATGTCTGGCGCCGCAGCGGGCGGTTTGCTCCGGTCCGGTGCGTGCTGGGCCATCGCGACTTGGTGCGCCGTGCCCTCAACGTGGGCGCAGCAGCTGGTCTGCGTCAATCAGGCGCATGGCCACGGCGGCCATGGTCTGGCCGCCGTCCATGGCGAGCTGGCGCAGGCGCTGGAAGGCTGCCTCCTCGTCCAGGCCCTGCTCGCGCATCAGGATTCCGCGCGCGCGCTCGACGAGCTTGCGCTCGGCCAACTGGGTCTGGGTCTGGCGCAGGTCGCGCTGCAGCGTCTGGTCGTGCTCGAAGCGGGCCAGCGCCAACTGCAGAAGGGCGCCCAGGCGCTGCGGAGGCAGGCCAGCGAGCTGCAGGGTGCTGATGCCGGCATCGAGCGCAGCGCGCATCTGCTCGGCCGTCATCTGCTCGGCGAAGAGCAGCACGGGACGGGGCTGGCGCTGCAGGGATTCACCCAGTTGTGCCAGCAGTTCGGGGGTGGGCTGCTCGCAGTCGATCAGCAGCAGCTCCGGCGCCAGGCGCTCCAGCGCCACAGGCAGTGCGTCAGGCTGGGCGACGAGGTCGATGACGTCCACGAGCTGGCAGCGCAGCCGGATCAGCTCCAGGCGGATGACGGGGCTGCGACGCTGGCCGGCGTCCGCCAGCAGCACGCGCAGGCCGGGGAGAGCAAACAGGGGCGTGTTCATGCCCCAGGGCAGTGCAATTCCCGTGCCGTCAGGCTTTCAGGGGCAGATGCAGTTCGACGACGCCGCGTCGGCCCGGCGCCGATTCACCGAGGTAGACGGCGCTTGGCGGCAACTGCGGGTGCGGCTGCTGCTGCTCGACGCGCAGGCGCTGCATGGCCTGGTACCAGGCCAGCTCCAGGGCTTCGGGCGGCCCGTCGAAGCGCAGCATGTAGGCGCTGTGGAAGGGCTGCTCTTGCAGCGTGAAGCCATCCGGCGCGTTGGCGCCGGCCGGCACTTCGAATCCGATGCGGCAGTCGACGGTGCGCAGCTTCAGGTGGGTCTTCAGATAGTGGACGATGGCCGGCCCCGAGGCTGGCAGGCCAGCTGTGGTCAACTGGCGGCGCAGGTCGGAGATGCGTGGCGGCAATGCAGCGGCCAGCTTGTCCAGCGAGTCCTTGTGGGCCACCTGCACGAGGCGCAGCGTGGGCTGCTCCCGCACGCCGGCGTAGTCCAGTGTGTAGGCCGGCGGCCCGCCCTCCAGCAGCGCGGCGAGGCGGTCCAGGCCGAAGCGCAGGTCCAGCGCCGTTGCGCCCTGCACGGTGCTGGCAAAAGCGCGCAACGTGAAGGCGACGCGGCCCTTGAAGCGCCAGGTCACGCGCGTGCCGCCACCCGCTGCCGGCTCGAAACGCCAGTCGGAGCGGCCGCGGTACGAGAAGGGCAGGTCGAACTGCAAGCGCTGGCGCAATGCCCGCGGCGGCGTCTGCCCCACCTGGCGCATGCGACCGCGGCCTACCCGGGGCACATCCCAGGCCAGCGAGAGGCCGTCCACCTCGGCAGGCACGTCGCGCGCATGCTCCAGCCACGGATTCCAGGCCTGCCAGCCGGCCAGGTCGGCCACGCGCTCGTAGACGGCCTCTGGCGCCGCGGCGATGAGCCGGCTCTCCTCGGCCCGCACCCTGCCGCTGTAGCGGCCCATGTAGACCAGCAACGCGACGAGGGCGAAGGCCAGGCCGAAGAAGAGAGGGCTCATCTCTGCAGTGGGGCAAGGCTGGGTGCGGCGTTCAAAGCATGCCCATTGCGTGGGGCACCACCAGCGTCAGCCACGGCCAGTAGGTCACGATGACGAGGAACACGATCATGGTCAGCAGCCAGGGCATGACGGCCTTGGTCAGCTCCGTGATGCCCAGCTTGCTGATGCCTGAGGCCACGTAGAGGTTCAGGCCCACCGGTGGGTGGCACAGGCCTACTTCCATGTTCACGTCGATCAGGATGCCGAAGTGCACTGGATTCACACCCAGCTGCATGGCGGCCGGGAAGAAGATGGGCGCCATGATCAGGATGATGGACGAGGGGTCCATGAAGTTGCCGGCGCCCAGCAGCACCAGATTGACGACGAACAGGAAGCCGTTCTGGCCCAGGTTCATCGACAGCAGCCAGTCGGCCAGTTGGTGAGGCAGGTTCTCATTGGTCAGCACGAAGGAGAACAGCACCGCGTTCGTGATGATGTAAAGCAGCATCGCGGACATGTTGGCTGAGTCCTTCAGCACCTTGGGCACGTCGCGCAGCTTCAGGTCCTTGTAGACGAAGATGGCCACGAAGAAGGAGTACACCGCTGCCATTGCCGCGGCCTCCGTCGCCGTGAAGGCTCCGGACCAGATGCCACCGACGATGATGACCACCAGCAACAGGCCCCAGAAGCTCTTGCGGAAGGCCTGGAAGCGAGCCATCCAGCCGGCCCTGGACAGGCGTGGGTAGTTGTTCTTCCGGGCAATCCACCACGTCACGGCAGCCAGCATCAGCGCTAGAACAATGCCGGGCAGCAGACCGGCGACGAACAGCGCGCCGATCGAGGTGTTGGTCGAGATCGCGTAGATGACCTTGGGGATGGACGGCAGCATCAGGATGCCCAGCGAGCCGGCCGTGATGATGACGCCCGCGCCGAAGCGCATCGGGTAGCCGTGAGCCACCATTGCGGGCAACACGATGGAGCCGATGGCAACCACTGTCGCGACAGAGGAGCCGCAGACCAGGGCGAACATCGAGCAGGCCAGGATGGACGCCAGCGCCAGGCCGCCGTGAAAGTGGCCCACCATGCTGGTGGCGAAGTTGATCATCCGCCGCGCGACACCGCCGTGCGTCAGGAAGTTGCCGGCCAGGATGAAGAAAGGCACGGCCATGATTTCCCACTTTTCGATGCCCGTGAACAGTTTCAGGGCGACCGATTCGATGGGCACCTGGGTCATCGTGACGATGAAAGCCATCACGGTGAGGCCCAGCGAGATACTGATCGGCATGCCGGTCAGCATCAGCGCCAGCAGCAGGCTGAAGATGATGAGGGCGTTCATTTGCGGGCCTCCAGGTTCAGCGGGGTCTGTCCGTCCACGCCCTCGACGTGGGACTCGTCATGCTTGGGCAGTTCGCCGGTCTTCCAGAAGTTCCAGCAGACCTGCAGGAATCGGTAGCACATCAGCGCCGAACCCAGCGGGATGGCGGAGTAGACGATCCACGTGGGCCACTCCAGGTCAGGCGTCGTGGGGCCTTCGAACACGTCGGGGTTGGGGTGGCCTATGAGGTTCAGGAAGGCGTAGTGCGCGCCGTTGTCCCAGACGAAGGTGCCACCCATGATGGCGATGGCGCCTGTAAAGAAGGCACCAGCCAGCAGGCCGAAGATGACGAAGCGGCCACGGTTTCTCGGGCTCATGCGGTTGATGACGACGTCCACGCCGACGTGAATGCCGGTGCGCACGCCATAGGCCGCGCCGAACTTGCACATCCAGACGAACAGGATGATGCAGAGCTCCTGGGCCCAGCTCATGTGGATCTTCAGAGCGATGTCCTGGATGTAGGGCACGCCAGCGAGGTAGCGGTGGACGACGGCGACGAAGATCACCAGCGTTGCCGCGGCCATCAGGAAGGAGATCAGCCACTCCTCCAGATGGTTCAGCGCTTTGTTGAACATGGTTTTGCTCCGGGGGCGGAAACGGCTGCGCCTGCCGAAGGCCGGGGCGGCCTTGGCATGGCGAAGCGGCGGTGGAGGGGATTACTTCGGGGCGACGAAGCCGGTGGCTTTGTAGGCGGCCTCGATGGTGGCCTTGCCTACGCGGGACTCCATCTCCTTGTGGACTGGCATCAGCGCCTTCTTCCACTCATTGATCTCTGCCGGTGTAGGCGTGTAGACGGTCACGCGGCCGCTGGCCTTGATCTTCTCGAGAGCCGTGGCGTTCTCGGTCGCGGCGATGGCGTTGGCATAGGTCGTGGCGTCCTTGATGGCGCCCTCGAGCTGGGTGCGGATGTCGGCCGGCAGTCCATCCCAGAACTTCTTGTTGACGATGACCGCGTAGGCCAGGTGGCCGTGGTTGGACAGCGTCATGTGCTTCTGCACTTCGTAGATCTTCTGCGTGTAGAAGTTGCTGGGCACGCCCTCGGTACCATCCACGACGCCGGTCTGCAGCGCCTGGTAGAGCTCGGAGAAGGCCATCACCTGCGGGATGGCGCCCAGTGCGCGCATCTGCGCGTCCAGCACCTTGCTGGACTGGATCCGCATCTTCATGCCCTTGAAGTCCGCCACATGGTGCAGCGGCTTGTTGGCGCTCATGATGTGGAAGCCGTTGTCCCAGTAGGCCAGGCCCTTGATGCCCTTGGGTTCGAGCTTCTTGAACAGATCTGCGCCCAGCGGTCCATCGGTGAGGGCGCGGAAGGCTTCCGTGTCCTTGAAGATGAACGGCAGATCGACGACCTCGAATTCCTTGGCACCCAGCGGGCCGAACTTGGCCAGCGACGGGGCCAGCATCTGGACCGAGCCCAGCTGCAGTGCCTCCATCTCTTCCTTGTCCTTGTAGAGCTGGCTGTTCGGGTAGACCTCGATCTTGACGCGGCCGTTGGTGCGCTGCTCTGCCAGCTCCTTGAAGCGTTGCGCGCCCTTGCCCTTGGGCGTGTCGGGCGCCACCACGTGGCTGAACTTGATGACGATGGGTGCCTGGGCATGGGCGGCAAAGCCGGCCAGCGTCGACAGGGCGGCGACGGCGGAAGCGAGGACGAGACGGCGCAGGGCCATGATGTGTCTCCGAATGGTTGGTATGGCCTGGATTCTTCCGAGCGGCTGGCGCGGCGGGTAGTTGTGGAGTTCCACATTTCGCGCGGCCGACGCTCTTCTTAGACTCTGGGAATGAACCCGCGCGAGTTTCTGCACCGCTGCCTGTGGCTGGCCCCTTTGGCCCTGTCCCTGGCCTTCGTGCTGGGCGTACTGGCCTGGGTGCGCGCCAACGAGGCCGACGAGCAGGAGCAGCAGCGCCAGACGCTGATCTCCGACGCTCTCAGCACCGAGGCTCAACTGCGCGACCGCATCGCCGACGAGCAGCGCCACCTGCGCCAGCTCGCCGAAGCGCTGGTGGGCGAGACGCCCGGAGAGGCGGTGCTGGCTGCCCAGGCAGAGGTCAACGGAGGCCTGCGGCGGCTGTGGCAGTCGGTGACCTGGCTGGATGTGCGCAACCGCGTGTTGGCCGAGGTGTCGGGCCGTGGCGATGACGGGCGGCTGGATGACGGCCTGTCTCTGCACCTCACGGCGCCGGTCGGCAGCGAGGGCACGCTGGTGGTGCGCTATCCGCCGGCGCTGTTGCTCAAGCGCGGCGTGCCCTGGTGGCTGGCGCGCAAGTACGACGTGCAACTGGTCGACAGCGCCGACCAGGTCATTGCCTCCAGCACCGAGTCGCCGTTGCGCGCGGCCCAGGCGCCGCGGCCCAGCTACCGCGTCGCATTGACCGGCCCGCTGCGAGCCAGCCCGCTGACGCAGGAAGCGCTGACCGACGCTGCGCTGGAGCTGACCGTGCGCGACCCGGTCGTCAATGGCGTGCGGCCGCTGGCCTGGGTGTTGGTGGCTGGCTTCCTGCCACTGATCGCCGTGACGAGTTGGCTGCTGCGCCGCCAGATGCGCCAGGTGCAGCGCGCCGAAGTGGCCGGTCGTACCGAGGCCGCCTGGCGCCGCGCGATGGAGGATTCGGCGCTGGTGGCACTTCGCGCACGTGATTTCGACGGCCGGTTGCTCTACGTCAACCGCACCTTCTGCGACATGGTGGGCCTGGCGGCCGGGCAACTGGTGGGCTTGCTGCCGCCCATGCCCTACTGGCCGCCGGACGCTTTCGAGGAGATGAGCGAGCGCAACCGCCGCAACCTGGCGGGCCACGCGCCGCGCGAGGGCTACGAGGCGCGCTGGCAGCACAGCAGCGGCCGGCTGGTGGATGTGATGGTGTTCGAGTCGCCCCTGGTGGATGCCGGCGGCCGCCAGATCGGTTGGATGGGCAGCATCATCGACATCACTGAGCGCAAGCGCCTCGAGGACCGTGAGCGCCGCCAGGTCGAGACCCTGGCCCACAATGCGCGCCTGACCATGCTTGGCGAGGTCGCGTCCACGCTGGCCCATGAACTCAACCAGCCGCTGACGGCCATCGCCAGCTACGGCGCCGGCATCACCAACTCGCTGACCAAGCTCGGCGTGGAGGACGCCCTTGTGCTTGGCGCGCTGCAACGACTGGGCCAGCAGGCTGCGCACGCCGGCCGCATCGTCGCGCGCATCCGCGAGTTCCTGACCCGGCGAGAGCCCCGCCACGAACCCTGCGACCTGCACGAGGTCATCACCGCCGCCGTGGAGCTGCTCAAGCGCGACTGCCAGCGCCGCGGCGTCACTCTGGACGTGACGCTGGCGCCGGGCGTGCCGGCCGTGCTGGCCGATGCGGTCCTCATCGAGCAGGTCGTCATCAACCTCGTGCGCAATGCGGCCGATGCGCTGCAGGCGCGCGCCAGCGGCCGCCGCATCGCCGTCAGCAGCCGCGTGGCGGGCGACTTCGTGCGTGTGGACGTGCAGGACAACGGCCCCGGCCTGGCGGGGCGGCGCATCGAGCAACTGTGCGCGCCTTTCTATTCCACCAAGTCCGACGGCATGGGCATGGGGCTGGCCATCTGCCGCTCCATCGTCGAGGCGCACCAGGGCGTGCTCGACGCCAGCGATACGGCTGGCGGCGGCGCGCTGTTCTCCTTCAGCCTGCCCCTTAACCGCGAACACAACCGGGAGAGCGCGCATGCCTGAACCCCGCCTGGGCACCGTCCATTTCGTCGACGACGACGCTGGCGTGCGCGACGCGCTGACCTTCCTGATGCGCTCGCGCGGCCTGGACGTGCGCGCCTTCGCCAGCGGGCCGGCGTTGCTGGAGGCGCTGGACGGCGAGGGACCGCCCAGGGGCGTCTTCCTGCTCGATGTGCGCATGGAGCCCATGAGCGGTACGCGGCTGCATGACGAGCTGCTGGCGCGCCAGCTGAAGAACCCGGTGCTGTTCCTGACCGGTCATGGCGACATCCCCATGGTCGTGGAGGCGCTGAAGAAGGGGGCTTTCGACTTCCTTGAGAAACCCTACAGCGACAACGCGCTGGCCGACCGCATCGAGCAGGCGCTGGCGGTGGACGCCGCCATGCAGGCTGAAGGCGCCCAGGCGGCGGAGCGCAGTGCGCGGCTGGCCAGCCTGACCGAACGCGAGCGTGAAGTGATGACGCGCGTGGCGGCCGGCAAGCTCAACAAGGTCATCGCCGACGAGCTGAACGTTTCGGTGCGGACGGTGGAGGTGCACCGGGCACGCGTGTTCGCCAAGCTGGGGGTGAGGTCGGCGGCGGAGGTGGCGACCTTGCTGGCGGGCAAGCCCGGCTGAGGCCGCGCGAAGCCCCCGGGACATTTGACGGAATCCCCTTCCGTTTTAGAATGGGGCCATGTTCTGCCGCGCCATCCCAGCCACTCTCGACTGCTTCGCCCAGAAGCGGCTCCTGGCTGCGTGCATGACGTCGACGCTTCAGACCGGCGATGACTGCGCCCGTCCTACGGACGCAGATTCCTAAGCCCGGCGATACCCCCTCTTCCTTTTGCGCACCACTCCTATCGCCGGGCCCTCAGCCCAGCGCGATTGACGCTGCCTGCCATTCGCTGCGGCAGCCTGTCCAGGAGTTCCGATGCCCACCATCCTCAGCGGTGAGTTGCTACTCACCGAGCTCGACCACGCACGCCTTCTGAAGCTCAACGGCGGCGCGCTGCCCGCGCCCCTGCTCGCGCTTCTCGAGGACGCCAGCGTCGTTCCGTCGCCGGCCATCCCCCAGCACGTTGTCACCATGTACAGCCAGGTCGCCGTGTCGCACAACGACGGCGAGGCCCGCCAGAAGCTGACGCTCTGCTATCCCGGCGATGCGGAGCCCGTCGAAGGTTTCATCTCGGTGTTGTCCCCCGTCGGCGCGGCACTGCTTGGCCGGGAAGTTGGAACGACTGTCGCGTGGACCTCGCCGGCCGGCACGCAGCGGCGCATGACCATCGACGCCATCCTGTTCCAGCCCGAGGCGACCGGCGACTACTCGACCTAGTCGCGCTGCACCCTTGCGTCTTTCGCTGATCCGCGCGAGCCCGCTCGCACGGAGGCATGGCTTCGTCTGGACCTGACCGTGACCATCAAATTCGTATTGACCGTAGCGACGTTCTCCCAGGCCTCGGAGAACGCCGTCGAACGGGCAGCGGAGATCGCTGCCCATCATCGTGCCTTGCTCTACGTGGTGCACCGTCCCACGAGCGATGCGCGCCGTCCCTCCGACTTCCATTACCGCCTTTCGCTGAGATCGTCACAGCTTGAGCGGCGGCATGACATCGCGGTAAAAAACCCCGTCCTCAGCGAGGGGCGGCTGCTGCAGATGCTGGAGCGGGCCGCCCAGGAGATCGTCGTGGTCATCGACCGCGTGACGGCGCGCCAGCTCACGGCTGGGCAGGGGGTCGTGCGCAACCTGTCCGCGGGCCTGCTGCGGGGCAGCAGCTTCCTGGATGTGCAGGACTGTCCGATCCTGGTCGTCAACCGGCCCAGCGGCGAGCCGTACAAGGCCGCGTTGCTGCCCTACGAGACGGCCCAGGACGCCGAGCGTTCGGTGGCGCTCGCGCGGCAGGTGCTGGCGGGTGCAGCACGTGAGATGTTCTTTGTCGGACCGCAGCGTGCGGCCGCGTCGGCGAGTCTTCTGCGGCGCGAGCCGCTGCTCCAGAGCGAGTGGCCGCCACCAGGCTTGCGTACCCCGCAGGCGGAGCGGGTCGTGCACTCGAACTATCTGAGCACCCGGCTGAATCGCGCGATCCTGGCGTTCGACACCGCGAGCATGGCGCGCCGCATCACGAACCAGGCGAACTTCAGCGACACGGACCTGGTGATCGTGCCCTATGTCTCGCCCACGCTGGCGGAGCGGGTCCTGCGGAGCTCGCTCCGCGAGCGCCTGACCCGTGATCTGACGTGCGATCTGGCATTCCTGCCCGATCCCGATTGCCATCGAACGGCACCAGTGGCTTGCGCGCGCCTGGCGCAGGGCAATGTGGCCCTCTTTCCTCTGCCCACCCCCAAGGAGAGGCGCCATGGGTGAGGCGCGACGACACGACCCTGCCGAGGAGCTCGCGAGCCTGCCAGCAGCGCGGTCACCGCAGGTGGAATCCGTCGGGTCGGGGCCCAGCCTAGCCGGCCGGGTCATCCTGGTGATCACGAGCCCGGGCGTGGAGGAGAGCGGCTACCTGGAGAAGGTCGCCGCGCTGGCCCAGTTCAGCGGCGCCCGGCTGCGGCTGGTCGACTGCTCGAACCAGGTGGCGAGCTTCGACCTCCCTCTGGCAAGGCTGAAGCAGCGCGCCCGCCACCTGGGCCGGATGCTGGACCGGCCCGTCGAAACGGTGGACGCCGAGATACGGACACGTGAGGCACTGCGCGAGCAGGTCGAGGACTGTGCACTGGTCTGCATCGCGAGGTCGGCGCGCGCCTGGCACCCGGGCCCGAGGGAGCGGGACTTGCTGCGTACCCTGATCGCGCTGCGCGCCCGTCCCGTGCTGGTCATGGGCAGCGGCAAGCTGCGCGGGCAGGGCGGATACGCCAGCAGCCTGGTGCCTGTGTCCCTGGGGCCTAACTCGCCGGAGCTGTTGGCCTGGGCGCGCGGGCTTGCACCGCAGGCTTGGCTGGAGGTGCTGCACGTTACCGAGATCCAGGAGCACACGCGGCGTAGTACATGGGGAGCGCTTCACCGACGCCTGCGCGCGCTGGCCGGGGGACAGGACGAGGGCGCGCGAGGCGTGACCCACACCCTGGCCCACGGTGTCGTGCCGGACGTGATCGGCCGGCGCCACATCGGCGAGCGCCATGACCTGGTGGTGGTGGGCATCGGCTCGCGCAAGCGCTGGCTGCCATGGCCGACCCTGGCCCAGTACCTGGCGCGCTGGTTGAACGGCGACGTGCTCGTGATTCCGCAATCACCCGGGCAGGACAACACGCCCTTCAAAGGGCAATGGGGCTTCTGGACATGATGAACAACGCACTCAGGGTCGATGTGGACCGCACGCTGATCCGCGCCAAGCGCCCGTGCAGCGATGGCTACCGCTGGTTCCTGCGCCGGCAGGCGCCCATCAGCGATTACCAGACCTTGCTGGATGATCTGGTGGCGGCCGGCCGGGTGGGCGATGCCTGCTGGCTGCTCGACCAGCTGGGCCCCACCGACGATGTCCTGCACATCGACAACCTTGCCGCCGAGGCGCTGGTGTTCGCCGGCTCCATCCATTGCAGGGGCCACGTCGAGGTGTCTGGCCTGCTGAGGACCGGCGGCGACCTGCACGTGGGCGGCGGAGCCCAGGTGGGCGGCGTGCTGCAGGTCGGGCGCGAGCTGAAGGTGGAGGGTGGCCTGCGTTGCGAGGGGGCGCTGGACCTCGGCTCGGGGGCTCGCGTCGGCTGGAGCCTCGAGGTGCTGCAGCGCCTGGGCTGCCGCGGCGAGCTCCGCATCGGTGGCGCATTGGGCGTGGGTGAGGCGGTGGACGTGAGCGGCCAACTCACGGTGGGCGGCGATGTCACGGTGCAGGGTGATCTGCGCTGCGATGCCGGGCTGAAGCTCCAGGGCGATCTGCAGGTCGCGGGTGATGCGTTCATCGCCCGCGGCCTGGATGCCGCGGGCGCGGTCCAGTGCGATGGCCACCTGCGCGCAGGATGGGGCGTGCGAGCGTGCGGTGACATCCGTGCCGCGCGGGCAATCCGCGTCGGCGAAAGCCTGAATGCGGGCGGCGTCATTGAATCGGGACAGGACTACGGCATTTTCGCGGGACTTGAGGTCCCGATGGGCAGCTGGTCATCCTGCGCGTTCGTCAGGGCCGCGCAACGCCCTGACAGACTCATGAGCGGCGTCTGGAGCGACGAGTAGGGCGCGAAGGCCGGGCGCGCCATCGCGAGGCATTGCGGCGCGATGCGGGGCGTTCAGGCCCAGCACTGGGGCGCCGGACGCGCAAAAAAACCCTCCTGGGCCGGTTTTGAGGCTGGCATGGGGTTTGCACTAGGGATGCTGCCGAGGCGACTGGCCTCGGGAACCCAAGGAGTACCACACCATGAAGACCTGGACGAATCTGCGACCCCTCACCCTGACGGCCGCTCTGCTCGCATCGACGACGCTCATGGCGCCCGCGAGTGCCCAGGAACCCACCGTGCCCGCCGTCGCCGAGCGCGCCATGCTGCGTAGCGCCCAGGGCGAGTATCTGCTGGAGGATGGCCGCACGCTGAAGGTCCACGTCGGCGCACACCGCCTGGGCGTCAGTGTGGACGAGAGGCCGCTGGAAACCTGGCGTGCCGAGAACGCCGAGCTGCTCGTCAGCCCCGATGGCCTGCGCCGTGTGCGCCTGTATCGCAACGGCGATGGAACGGTGGACCGCATCGCGTTCGAAACGGACCGGATGCGCTGAGTGGTGTTGTTCGCGAAGGCCGGCGGCCGTGCCTGCCGGCCGGCCACCGCGATGTGAACCGGCCTTAGCGCGCCGCCACGAAGCGGTATTCGTGCTGGGCGTCTCGCAGCACCAGCGCCGCCGGGCTGGACTGGTCATCGCGCACCAGCTCGATGCCGGAGATGCCGGGGTCGATGGTGATGTAGCTCTGCGTGCCATCCTCGTTCTTGCGCAGCGCGACCTCGCTATTCCAGTGCGCGAAGGCAAAGCGCATCTTGCCGGCCTTGCGTTCGACGCGCATCGTGCCGAGGTCGGGGCTGCGATAGTGGGTGGCGAGCTTCTTCATCGCATCGGCCGGGATGGGCAGCGTCAGCAGTTCGCGCTGTTTGTCGGCCTCGGACTTGCGGTTGGCGATGGCAACCTTCAGCCGCTCATCGGCCTCGGGACGGCCGTCGAACAGGACCTCCAGCAGCTTGCGCTGCAGCGGACCCCGCAGCAGCAGGCCAGCGTCGGAGTTGGTCAGGATGGTCACGCCCGCGCCGTATTCGGGCAGCCAGATCATGTTGGAGTGAAAGCCCAGCATGTCGCCGCCGTGCGAGGCGACGGTGATGCCGTACTGCCGGTCCACGAACAGGCCCATGCCGTAGTTGACGTCCTCGCTGACCATGACCTGGGGCTTGTAGCGCTCGGCCCAGTTGGCCTCGCCGATCAATGGCTGGCCCTCTGGCGTCCTGCCCTTGTTGAGCTCCATCAGCACCCAGCGGCTGAAGTCATGGGGCGAGGTCCACACGGCACCAGCCGGACGGGCCGGGATGATGGTGTAGTTCAGCGCCATGCTGGCGCGACGCGTGCTGCCGTCGAAGGCGTCGCCGTGCGGCATCGCATGGTTGCCGCGCAGCGCCTTGGCGTAGTCGAAGGTCGTGCTCTTCATGCCCAGCGGGCCGAACAGCAGCTCTTGCATGGCCTCGTCGTACGCTGCCCCGATCTCCTTGCCGGGCTTGAGTGCGGCCGCAGCGACATAGCCGCCGGCGCCGACCATCAGGTTGCTGTACTGGAAGACCTCGCCGAACCTGCTGGTCGGCTTCATCGTGCCCAGCTGGTCGAAGGTTGACTGGGCTGGCGCCTTGCCACTGGCGAACAGCCACTCCAGGTCCTGGCGCGGCATGCCTGTGCAGGCACAGACGAGGTGCTTGATCTGCACGTTCTTGGTCACCTCCGGGTCGGCCAGGCGAAAACCCGGATAGGCCTCTGCGGCGGGCTGGTCCCAGCGCAGCTTGCCGGCATCCACGGCACGGGCGAGCAGGGCGGTCGTCATGGATTTGGTGTTGCTGGCCGCCATGAAGAGGGTGTCGGCGTCCACCGGAGCGGGCTTGCCCAATTCGCGCACACCCAGGCCGCCGGCCCAGACCAACTTGCCGCCATCGATGAAGCTCAGGCCCACGCCGGGGACGTCGAGCTTCTTCATGCCGTCGGCGACGAAGGCCTTGAGCTGCTCGATGCGCTCAGGCGTGAGCGGCCGTGCCGCCTTGCCGGCAAAACTCTCTCGCTCGTAGCCCTTGGGCCGCAGGCTCGCGAAGAACTTGCCGATGGGCGCGGCGCGCTTCTCCAGCGTGGCATCGGATGCCTGAAGCAACTGCACGACCCAGGCCTTGCCGTCGCCGGTGCTGGCGCGGCGAGCGACGGCCTGGATGGAGAGCTTCTCGTTGGGCGATGTCTCGTACTCGAAGACCTGCTGGTCCAGCCAGCCGTTGCGGGCTGGACGCAGTGTGGCCAGGCGCAGCGTGCGCTTGAAGCCGGGCTGCGCCATGGCCCAGGCCTGGGCGACGGCGTCGGCCGCATCCTTGGCAGACGCGAGGTCGATCGAGTAGATGCTGGCGTCGCCTTCGGGTGCCGTGAACTTCAGGACGGCGCCCCCGCCGCTGGCGACGAAGGCCTCTGGAGGCGAGTAGCTGTGGCCGGTGGAGGTGGTGTCGGCGTTCGCCGCGAAGGTGGCGGCCAGCAGGGAGGCAATCACCAGTCTGCGCATGCGGGGGCTCCTGGATGAGGAGCCTGCATGCTATGCCGGGGGTCAGGAGCTGCTGATGGTCACGGCCACCGTGCCCGTCGCCGTCTGCCCGAGGTTGTCCTTCAGTGTGATGACGAGGTTGCTGCGGCCGGCCACCGGCTTGGCCCAGATCACGGCGAGGCCGCTGCCGGTTGCTGAGAAGCTCATGCCGCTGGGGGCACCGCTGATGGTGATGCTCAGTGAGGTGGCGCCGGGCGCCGTGTAGCCGATGCTGCCGCTGAAGGCCTTGCCCGCGACGCCGCTCAGGCTGGTGGTCGTCAGCGTGGGGGCCCCGGTCGTACTGGCCACCGACCCGCTGCTGCTGGTGGCCGTGACCGTCGCACCGCCGAGGCTGGAAAGCAGGGCGTCGACGTTGGGTGTGCCCCAGCCGGTTGGCGTGTCATAGCCGGTCCTGGCCGCGCAGGTGCTGCAGCTGCCGTTGCTGCCGCTGACCACGTCCTTGAAGGCGCCCGCATACTGGGTCGGTACGGCGCCGATCTGCTGGTAAAGGGCTGCGTGAGGCTGGCCGAGCAGCGACTTGGACGCGGCGACTCGCATCGCATTGGCGACGGCCAGCAGGCCTGCCCATTGCGGCGTTGCGAGGCTGGTGCCGCCGGCGCTGACCCAGCGCACCGTCGTCGAGCCCGGCGCGATCACCGCGACGTACTGGCCGGTGTTGGGGTCCGCGTTGAAGGCCACGTCGGCGACGGCGCGCCTGGCGTAGCCGCCAATAGTGCCACTCTGATAGCTGGGCAGGGCCACGTAGGCACTGGTGCCGCCGCCAGTGCCAGTCCAGGTTGTCTCGCTGCGCGCGCCGCTGCCGGCGTAGGTCAGCGTCGTGCCGCCGACGGCGACGACCCGGGTCGACACCGAGGGCCAGGAAACGGCAGCGCCGTTGTCGCCGGTGGCCGCCAGATAGCTCATCCCGGCGGTGGCGAAGTTGGTGTCGTAGCTCGCCGTCCAGCTGCCCTCGGGCGCGCCGAAGCTCATGGACACGATGCCGGGGCCCATCTTGTTGGCCAGGGCGACTGCCTTGGACAGGTTGGCCACGCTGGCGTCCGGTGCCTCGATGAGGACCAGGCGGGCCAGAGGCGCCGTGGCATGGGCCCACTGCACGTCCAGTGCGATTTCCGTGGCCCAGCCGCTGTCGTAGGCGGGCGCGGTGGCGCTCAGCGTGCCTGCCGTCGTGCTGTAGGCGATGACCAGCTCGCAGCTACTCGCCGAAGCGGCTGCCAGCGGCAGGCTCGCCGTGGCTGCCAGCGTGCGCGAGCTGCATGCCGGCAGGCCGAACTTGGCGTTGAAGGCGGCCAGCTCGGCGGCGATGCTGGGATCGTGCTTGGCGTTGACGAGGTAGATGGTCTGGCCCGCGCCCAACTGGGCGGCCTGTGCGGCGCTGAGGCCGGCAAGACTGGCCGGAACAGCCGGCTGGCCATAGGCGGCGCGGATCTGGGCCGGCGTGTAGGTGGTGACCACCGTGGATGCAGCCATGGGCGCGGCTTCGCCGCCGCCCGAGGCCAGCGCGCGGGGGCGCAGCGCTTCGTCCAGGCGATCGCGCGTCAGGCCCCGGGTGGCGATGCCGGACCAGGCCATCGCGCGGTGTGGCGCTGTTCGGCCATCGGGCTCGTCGAGGTCAACGGCGGCGGTATGGAAGCTGGGCTGGGCCACGGTGGCTGCGCCTGGGGCGAGGTCCACGCTCAGGCTGACGGCCAAGCTGGCCTGAAGGGGCGGGCTGTCAGCTCCGCCACCGCAGGCGGACAGCGCCACGGTGGCCAGCAGGCCTAGATGCCAGGAGAGGGGGCGGATACAGCGCATGGCCGGGACTCTTCTCGCGAACGAGGGCTGCGCCGATCAGGACCTGCCGGTCCTGGCGGCCCCGCTGCCGTGGCGACTGCGATGCAGGCGCGGTAGGCCGGTGGCTTTGCGTCCCCGCCTTTCGACGGGTTTGCCCTCTGGGTTTGAAACGGATCCAGTCTAGGTGTTGCGAATCATTCCTGCGCGCCTCGTCGGAGGTGGTGCGTGATTTCTGACGCATCGGCAGGCTGCTGAAGGCTCAGCGTCAGTCAGGGTCGCGTCGTCGTCGCCGATACCGTCGCGCTCAGGCCGGAGCGATCTCCACGGCGACGCCGGACAGCACCGCGTTGCCGCTCAGTGGGTCGCGTGCCGCGTCGTCCAGTAGGGCGTTCATGTTGACGCCCGGGCGCTCGCGGGCCACGCCCAGCTGCACTCCGTCCAGGTCATGTCCCCAGCCATGTGGCAGGCTGACCACGCCGGGACTCATGTCGGCGCTGCGCTCCACGCGCGCCACCAGCTCTCCGACGGCACTTCTCACCCTGGCGAACTCGGCCAAGCCCAACTGTTCGGCGTCGCCGGGGTTGACCAGCAGCGTGCAGCGTTCCGGCCCCTTGGCGAGGACGGGCAGGTTGTGCATCCAGCTGTTGCCCGAGCGAGTGTCGCGGCGGCCGATGAGGCTGAACGCGGGCGCCGGCTCGGTCTTGACCTGGGCCAGGTCGGCCAGTACCGAGGATGGCGCCAGCTCCACCTTGCCGCTGGGCGTGCGCAGCAGCTCGGGGATGCGGGGCGTCAGTGCGCCCAGGTCCACGCCGCCGCCTTCCACCGTGCTGGCAGCCTTGACCTTGGCGAGGTTGAGACCGTCGGGCTTGCGGCCGAACTGATCGCCGTAGGGACCGGCGCGCAGTTGCAGGTCGATCAGTCGCTCCGGGCCGCGCCACGGCTGCAGCGCGGCGAGGACTGCGGGCGTCTGGTCGCCGGCGAAGCGGCGCACGTCGGCTTCCACGGCCTCGTCGTCGAGCTGCTGCACGTCCGTGTCGAGGCCGCGGCCCTCGAGGAGTGCGCACAGGCGAAGGATCGTCTGCCATTCCTGCGGCGTGCCGGGCGCGGCGTCGAAGACCGGGCCGGAGACTCTGGCGTGGTTGCGGTGGCTGAGTTGCGGGAAGGCGACGTCGAAGTGCAGGTCCTCCAGCGGCGACAGTCCTGGCAGGATGACGTCGGCGTGGCGCGTGGTTTCGTTGACGTAGATGTCCAGGCTCAGCATGAAGTCCAGTCCCGCCAGCGCCTTGGCAATGCGCGGGCCACCGGGAGCCGACAGCACGGGGTTGCTGGCGATGGTGATCAAGGCCCTGACCTGGCCCGTGCCCGGGGTCTCCATCTCCTCGGCCATGACCGTGATGGGCAGTTCACCGAAGACCTCCGGCGCGCCGGACACGCGGCTCCTGCGCCGGCCCGTCGTCACACCCTTGCCACTGCCAGGGCGGCCCTGCGTGTTCGGCGCGAAGGCTGCCGCCTTCGCGAACATCGCTCCGCCTTCGCGGTCGAGGTTGCCGGTCAGCACGTTGATGAGGTCCACCAGCCAGGAGTTCACCGTGCCGAAGCGCGTCGTGCAGGTGCCGATGCGCCCATAGACGGCGGCGCGCGGTGCGGCGGCCAGTTCGCGCGCCAGCCGGCGCTGGGCCTGGGCTGGGATGCCGCAGCCGGCGGCCGTGAGCTCGGGCGCAAAGGGCTGGAGGGCTGCGCGCGCAGCCTCCAGGCCGTTCACGTGCTCGGCCAGCCGGCCCATCTTGACGAGGCCCTCGTCGAACAGCGTGTGCGCGATGCCGGCCAGCAGCAGTGCATCGCCGCCAGGGCGTATGGCCAGGTGCTCGTCGGCCGCGGCGGCCGTCTCGCTGCGGCGCGGATCGACGACGACGATGCGTCCGCCGCGCGCGCGCATGGCCTTGGCCTTGCCGCGGTAGTCGGGCACGGTCCACAGGCTGCCATTGGACACCATGGGGTTGCCGCCGAGGATCAGCAGGTAGTCGCAGCGCTCGATGTCGGGCAGCGGGATGCTGAGCCAGTGACCGAACATCAGGCCGGCGCTGAGCTGCTTGGGCATTTGGTCCAGCGTGGAGGCGCTGAAGAAGTTGCCTGAGCCCGACGCCCGCACCAGGCGCGGGATGTAGGCCAGCAGGCTGACCTTGTGCGCGGCCGGATTGCCCGTGGTCAGCCCTACCGCATCGGCGCCATGCTCGCGCCGGATGGGCAGCAGGCGCCTTTCGATCTCGGCGAAGGCCTCGTCCCAGCTCGCCTCGACAAAGACGCCGTCGCGCTTGATCAACGGCACGCGCAGGCGGTCGGGGTCTTCGTGCAAGTCCTTCAGGCTCACCCCCTTGGGACAGAGGTAGCCTTGGCTGAGAACGTCGTTCTCCGCCCCGCGAATGGCGACGACCTTGTTGCCCTCGGTCTTCACTTCTAGCCCGCAACAGGCTTCGCACAGTGGGCAGATGCGGTAGTGGCTGGCAGGCATGGCGTGTCTCCTGGTCTTTCGGCGGATTCTCCCGGGCAGAGTGTGAGCTGCGCGTCAATCCGGCGACATGACCTTGCGGGTCATCGGGACCTCAGGTCGGCGGCGCACCGAGCCATCGTTGCAGCTGGCCCAGTACGGCGGCGTCGGTCTGCAGTGCGAGGTGCCCCAGGCCCGTGAACAGTGCAGTGTCGGAGAAGGCCAGGCGGCGGGCCGGCGAGCGATGCTGGCCCAGTGCGCTGGCAACAGGCACCAGGCCGTCGCCCAGCCAGCGTGCGGGCGGACCATCGGGTTGGCGGGCGGTGGTGGCGGCGACGGCGTAGCAGGCCACGCCGGCTGGCAGCGGCAGCACGCTGGCCCGGCCTGCATCGGCTTCGAGCAGGCTGGCTTGCGCCAGGTCGCGGATGCCGGCGCTGCGCCGGGCCGCCAGCCCGGCCAGCGGGCGCGAGTAGGCGCTGAGGGCCAGCAACTGCTGCAGCTGGTGGCCGCCGCGCTCCAGCGGCGCGCCCTGATGAGGCGTGCCCAGCGTGACGAGGCCGTGTAGCTGCTTGCGCCAGCGCCGTCGGCCGGCCAGGGCGATGGCGCTGCGCGCGACCAGACCGCCCATGCTGTGGCCGAGCAGCGTCAGCGGGCCGGGCACGTCGTCAAGCAACGCGGCCAGCTCGGCGCCGTTGCGCCAGATGGCGCGGCCGCTGTTGTAGCGCAGGCCCAGGGGCTGGTAGCCGAGGGCCGCCAGGGCTGCTGGGAAGTCGGCGCCTTTTGCGCCGGCATCGCGGCGCCACTGTGCCTCGTTCATGCACAGGCCATGCAGCAGCACGAGGGGCGGCCCGGTGGCGCCATCCACCAGCGGGCGCAGGCTCATGGCGGTGGCCAGCGGGTTGTCGGTCTCCTCAAGGTAGTCGCCCAGAACACCGTTCAGCGCCGCGAGCGCGGCGCTGGCGCGCTCGGGCCGGGCCTGGCCGAGCAGCGGGGCGAGTGCGCCAAGGGCCGCGTCCAGTCCGCCACCCACCATGCGGGTTACGCCGCGCACGCTGCCATAGACGAGGCCGGCGACGCCTCGCGTCCGAGTGCGCGGCGTCGTCAGCGGCAGCCGTGCGATCTCGGCATGCATGGCCTCGACGAGGTCGGTGACGCCGGTCGTGGCGGCGATGGCGAGGCGGCTGGCACCGCGCAGTTGCTGGACGCTTGGCATGGCCCAGTGTCGGCCACGGCGGCTACATCTGCCGGAACAGGTGGGCGCAGCTCTCCGCCACCAGCAGCGTCTCGCTGCCGTGCTTGAGCTTGATCTGCATGCGGCCGCGGAAGTCACGGCTCACGCTGGCGATGGCGTTCACGTTGACCAGGGTGGAGCGGTGGATCTGCCAGAACTGCTGGGCGTCGAGCTCGTCGATGAGTTCCTTCAACGGCTTGCGGATCAGCGCCTCTCCGTCTTTCAGCGCCAGCCGCGTGTACTTGTTGTCGCTCTGGAAGAACATGACCTCGTCGACGGTGATGAGGCGCAGCGTCTGACCCACCGAGGCGTTGATCCAGCGCAGCGGCGCGCGCCCGCCCGAAGGTGCGGCGGCCACGGGGCGGACGGCGAGCTGGTCCAACACGCCGCCGAGCGGGGCCGGAGACTGTCCCAGCCGAGCCTTCAGTCGCGAGATGGCCGTGAACAGGCGCGCGCCGGCCAGCGGCTTGAGCAGGTAGTCCACCGCGCCCTGGTCGAAGGCCGCGATGGCGTACTGGTCGTAGGCGGTCACGAAGACGACGTGGGCACGGCCTCCGACCTGGCGGGCGACGTCGATACCGGTGGCGCCGGGCATCTCGATGTCGAGGAAGAGGATGTCGGGCTGGTGCCGGTCCAGCAGGCGCAGCGCCTCCAGGCCATCGGCGGCCTCGCCGACGACGCTCAGCTCGGGCCAGAGCCGGCCGAGCTGCTCGACGAGTTCGCCGCGCAATGCGGCTTCGTCCTCGGCGACCACTGCGGTGGGTGCAATCAGGCTCATGACGGGAGCTCCAGGATGAATTCGGTGCGGCCCCCACCGCTGTGACACAGCAGCTTCGCGCCCAGCACGGCAAGACGCTCGTGCAGCGACGCGAGATCGGCGTCGTCGCTGCACAGGCCTTCCTGGTCGAAGCTCAGCGTGATGCGGCCATCGGCGCTGAGCCAGCAGCGCTGTGGATGGCCCAGGCGCACGGCGCGCTGCACCAGCGGCAGCAGCAGCATGGGCGGCAGCGGCGTGGCGCCACGCGCGCCGAGTTCGCATTCGAAGGCGGGCGGCGTGCCGCCGAGGTCGCGCAGCAGGTCGAGGTAGCTGGCGATCAACTCCGCCTCGCCGCCCAGCGTCGCGCCCGCGTCGCGCAGCCGCGGCAGTGCCACGCGCAGATGGCGGATCAGTCGCTCCAGCCGTGCGCTGGCGTCGGGGTCCTGGCGGCTGTAGGCCTGCTCGACGGAGACCAGGGCGTCGAACAGCAGCGCTGGGTCGACCTGGGCCTGCAGCGCGGCCAGGCGCGCGGCCAGCGCGTGGCGGCGCAACTGGCTGTGCTCGCGCAGCAGGTCCTGGGCCGCCTGATCCTGGCGACGGCGCAAGCTGCGGAATTCCAGCACGCCGACGATCATCAGCGCCGGCATGAAGACCCATAGCGTGTCGCCTATGACCGCCGTCGGGCGGAACATCATGCAGCGGGGCTTCCCATGCGTCTGGGCGTAGATGTCGCACAGCGACGGCCATGGCAGGGCGGAGGCCAGCGGATAGATGACGGCCATGGCCAGGACCGAGCCTGCCGCCGTCGCCGCGACCAGCCGCCAGCGCCGACGCGGGTGGACCGGGCTGCTGCGTGCGGCCGGCAGCCAGCACAGCAGCAGCACTGCACAGCTGACCAGTGGCAGGCTGATGTGGCGGGCGAGCACCTGGGGCAGTTGGTCACCGACGCGCAGCTCCAGCAGCGAGGTCAGGTCGATGGCAGCGAACAGCAGCGCCGCACTGGCGAATACCCCGACCTCGCTCGCGCGCAGCGAGCGCCAGGAGCGCAGCACATGGCTCACGAAGTTCATGCCAGGGCCTCGGCGGGCAGGCGCACGCGGGCAACCACACCGTGCGGATGGGCCGCTTCCAGTTCCAGCGCTGCCGCGTCGCCGAAACGGGCCGCCAGCCGCGCCCGCGTATTGGCCAGGCCCACGCCCGCGCCGCCGCTGGCTGTGCCGAAGCCCTGGCCGTTGTCGGCCACTTCGACGGTGAGGCCGCCGTCCGCCGTGTGGTCGGCGCGGATCTCGATGCGCCCGCCCTCCGGCAGTGGCGACAGGCCGTGCTTGATGGCGTTCTCCACCAGGGTCGGCAGCACCAGCGTGGGCAGGCGGGCTTGCAGCAGTTCGGGCGGCGCGGCGATGTCGAAGGACAGGCGTTCACCCATGCGCATCTGCAGGATGGCGAGGTAGTGGCGTACCAGCTCCAGCTCGTCGGCCAGCGTCGACTCGTGGCGGCGCATGCCGGGCAGGGCTGCGCGCAGGTAGGCGATCAGCGCCACCAGCATGTCGCGGCCCCGTCCAGGCTGGGTTTCGTACAGCCGCTTGACGTTGGCCAGCGTGTTGAACAGGAAGTGCGGCTCGATCTGCGCGTTCAGCGCCGACAGCTGGGCCTCGGTCTGCTGCGTCTTGAGCGCCTCACGCTCGCGGAACAGTCGCGTCAGTTCCTCGCGGCCGGCGCGTTGGGCACGACTGACGAGCAGCAGCGCATAGGCCATGCCGCCCAGCACGGCCCACAGAGCGATGGTGGACACCACCCAGCCAGCTTTGAGCCGTGTGCCAGGGTTGTCCATGGTCGCAGCCTGGTAGCGCAGGAAGGTGCCGAGGGCCGCGCCCAGGCCCACGGCACCCGCCTGGACCACCAACGCCACGGGCAGCCTCCAGCGCCGCCTGGCCAGCAAGGCCTCGGCTAGCGCCACCATCAGGAGCAGCGACAGACCGGTCAGCAGGCACTGACGGCTGAAGCGGACCAGGTCGAACAGCGCGGCGCGCAGGCCGTCGTCGCTTTCGCCATACCAGGTCAGCGTGCGCGAGATGGCATAGAGCAGGCAGAAATAGTAGACGCCCGCCAGCATGCGCAGATTGCAGACGCGGCGAAAGGCTTGCAGCGGGCTGAGGTCCTCCATCCCGGCATTTTCGGCGGGTGGGCGCTACCGAGGGCGGGATGCGACGAAATCCGCAATACAAGGCGCCAAGCCCGGTATCGCAGCCTCGGCGGCCGGTTCAGCCGAGGTGGGCTGCGGCAATCAGTGCCTTGAGCTCGCGTTCCGAGGCCTCGGGGTCACCGAGGTTGACCTCGATGAGGCGGCGCAGATGGGTGATGGACTCGAGATCGATGCTGCGGCACTGCACCCCGGCATGGCTGCCCTCGACGTGGGCGAGTTCACCGGCCATCGCGATGACCGGGTCGTCTGGCGCGCCCCCCGCCAGGGGCAGCTTGACGAGGCAGGGCATGCCGACCTGCGGTGACAGGCCTGGAGGCAGTTGCAGCAGCACGCCCTTGAGCGAGATGTCCAACACCTGGCAGCCCAGGCGCTCCTGGGTGGTGATCAGCTCGGCACCGGATGCAAATGCGACACGGGCGAATTGGCGGCGTTCGGTGCTGATGATGGTCTCCGTCGGGCTGGCCGTGGGGTGGTCGGCACTATCCTAGACGAAGGGTTCGAGCTCGGCGCCGCTGCCGAACACGGTACTGTGCTCGACGGCTTGCTGCAGCCGCTCGGGAGCCAGCGAGGCCAGGCCCATGGCTTCCAGCATGAACCAGGAGGCTCGCAGGAAAGCGATGGTGTCCTCGCGGGTGCCGTCTGGGCTGGCGGGCGGAGCGTCCCAGTCGCGCTCGGAGGTCTCGCGCGGCGCGACGACGGCCGGCCGATGCGCCCGGGCCACGCGGGCAAGCAGCTCGCGCGTGTCCACCGTGGCGCTGGGCGCGTCGATGAGCCGCACGAGGTCGCCCAGCTGCTGCTCGGCCGCAGCTGCCAGCAGTCGTGCGGCCTGGTCGGCGCCGCCAGCGAGATACAGGCCGGCCGCGAGGTCGACGTATTCGAGGGCGGCCGACAGCCGCTGCAGGTCAGGGTTCGACATGACGGGCAAGTCTAGGTTGTGTGCAGGGGCAACGGGCGGCCAAACTTCACACTCCATTGTTTATGCTGGCCCCACAAGGAGTGCCCATCATGCTTGATCGCCGCCACCACCTGCAGCAGCTCGCTGCCCTCGCCGCCGCCACTGCCCTGCCCGCCGTCGCCGCGGACGACAAGGACAGCACCTACGACGAGGACTCCATCCTGAAGGCCGCCACGGACTTCTTCGGCCAAACCACCGAGGGGCTGGCCAAGGTCATAGAGAAGGCCTTCAAGGAGCAGGGCCGTCCCAATGCCTACGTGAAGGGCGAGGAAGCCTCGGCCGCCATTACCGTGGGCCTGCGTTACGGCGAGGGCGAACTGCTGATGAAGGGTGGCGGCTCGTCCAAGGTCTACTGGGCCGGCCCGTCGATCGGCTTTGACCTGGGCGCCAATGCCTCCAAGGTCTTCACGCTGGTCTACCACCTGCCCAAGGCCAGCGCCATCTATCAGCGCTTCCCCGGCGTGGACGGCAGCCTGTACTACATCGGCGGCGCGGGCATCAACTACCAGCGCCTGAAGGGCATCACGCTGGCGCCCATCCGCCTGGGCGTTGGCCTGCGCGCTGGCGCGAGCGTGGGCTACATCCACTACCGCCGCGAGAAGAGCATCAACCCCTTCTGACCCGGGCGGCGTTGGTGTCTGCGCTCCATCAAAGCGCGCCGCAAACCCGGCTGGCAAGCTCACCATTCGCCTCGGCAAAGGCGTAGACTGTAAATTCATCCAGTATTCGAGGCCCATCGTGAGCACCACCGCCGACCTGCCCGTGCAGGACATCTCCAGCGAAGTCCTGATCGAGAAATACGCCAAGGGCGGCGAGCAGACGCCCGACGAGTTGCGCGAGCGTGTCGCCCGCGCGCTGGCACAGGCCGAGAAGCCGGCCGACCGCGCGCGCTGGGCGGCTGCCTTCCTCGAAGCGCAAAAGCGCGGCTTCGTGCCGGCCGGCCGCATCATGTCCGCGGCCGGTACCGAGCTGTCGGCCACGCTGATCAACTGCTTCGTGCAACCCGTGGGCGACTCCATCGCCACGGCCGAGGACGGCGTGCCTGGCATCTACACCGCGCTGACGGAGGCCGCCGAAACGATGCGCCGTGGCGGTGGCGTGGGCTACGACTTCAGCCGCATCCGCCCGGCCGGCGCCTGGGTAGGTTCCACGCGCAGCCATGCCTCCGGCCCCATCAGCTACATGCGCGTCTTCGACCGCAGCTGCGAGACGGTGGAGAGCGCGGGCAGCCGCCGCGGTGCGCAGATGGGCGTGCTGCGCTGCGACCATCCGGACATCGAGGCCTTCATCCACGCCAAGGACGAGGGCGACCTGCGCAACTTCAACATATCCATCGGCGTGACCGATGCCTTCATGGAGGCGGTGCAGGCCGATGGCCAGGTCGAGCTGGCGCACCGCGCCCAGCCCAGCGCCGAGCAGATCGAGGCTGGCGCGTACCAGCGCGGCGACGGCCAATGGGTCTATCGCAAGGTGCGTGCTCGCGAGCTATGGGACCAGGTCATGCGCTCCACCTATGACCACGCCGAGCCGGGTGTGCTGTTCCTGGACCGCATCAATGCCGACAACAACCTGCACTACTGCGAGACCATCGCGGCCACCAACCCGTGTGCCGAACAGCCCCTGCCCCCTTACGGCTGCTGCTGCCTGGGCTCCATCGACCTGACGCGCTTCGTGCACGATCCCTTCAGTGCCAAGCCCGTGTTCGACGACGTCGGGTTCGCCGAGGTCGTCGCCGTGGCAACGCGCATGTTGGACAACGTGCTTGACGTGACGCCCTGGCCGCTGCCCGCGCAAGCCGCGGAGGCCGGCAACAAGCGCCGCGTGGGGCTGGGTTTCACGGGGCTTGGCGACGCTCTCGTCATGCTCAATCTGCGCTACGACACCCAGGAGGCCCGCGACATGGCCAGCCGCATCAGCGAGGTCATGCGCGATGCAGCCTATGCGGCTTCCAGCGACCTGGCCGCCGAGCGTGGCAGCTTCCCCCTCTTCAATGCAGACCTGTACCTGTCCGGCGGCAGCTTCGCGTCGCGCTTGCCGCAGGGACTGAAGGACAAGATTCGTTCGCAAGGCCTGCGCAACTCCCACCTGCTGTCCATCGCGCCCACCGGCACCATCAGCCTGGCCTTTGCCGACAACGCCAGCAACGGCATCGAGCCGGCCTTCTCCTGGACCTATACGCGCAAAAAGCGGCTACCGCAGAGCGAGGGCGGTGGATTCAAGGAGTACCAGGTCGAGGACCATGCCTGGCGCCTGTACCGCCACCTGTTCGGCGCCGATGTGCCGTTGTCAGACGCCTTCGTCACGGCGCTGGAGTTGAGCGCAGCCGACCATGCGGCCATGGTTGCGGCGGTGGCGCCGTACATCGACACGTCCATCAGCAAGACCGTCAACGTGCCGGCGGACTATCCTTACGAGGACTTCCAGGATCTCTACGTCCAGGCTTGGCAATCCAAGCTCAAGGGACTGGCCACCTACCGGCCCAACAGCGTGCTGGGTTCGGTGTTGTCGGTAACGCCCGAAGTCAAGCAGCCCGAGCCGCTGCGCGCGGAGGTGGACGGCACCAATCAGCGCCTGAAGCTGGAGCGCCTTCCCCAGGCCGTCGTCGCCTCGCTGCGCTGGCCCAGCCGTCCGGAGATGCCCGGCGGCAACCCGGCCTGGAGCTATCTGATCCAGCATCCGCACGGCGACTTCGCGCTCTTCATCGGCGAGCTGCCGCTGGAGGGGCCGGATGCCGGCCTGTTCGGCCGCAACCTGCCGTTCGAGGTCTGGGTCAATGGCGCCGAGCAGCCACGCGGCCTGTCGGCACTCGCCAAGACGCTGTCCACCGACCTGCGCACCAACGATGCGGCCTGGCTGCGCCTCAAGCTCGACGCGCTGGCCACCGTGGCCGAGGAGCGCGCCTTCGAGATGCCCATGCCGCCGGGCGGCGAGCCGCGCCTCTTTCCCGGCGTCGTCGCCGCCACGGCGGCCGTCATCCGCTGGCGCTGCGAGCAACTCGGGGCGCTGGGCGAGGGCGGCGCCACGCCGGTCGTCGACGCGATGTTCAGCCGCAACGAGCCGCGCACGGGCGTGTCCGGCACGCTGGCCTGGGCCGTCGACGTGGACAACCCGGCCACCAACGAGCAGTTCACGCTGACGCTGAAGGAGGTGGTGCTGCCCGCGCCAGGATCTGAAGGTTCGGGTGGCACGGTCACGCGCCCCTGCGCGATGGGCTTCTCGGGCAACTATCCCAAGGCGCTGGACGGTCTGGCGCGGCTGCTGTCCCTGGACATGCGCGTCATGGACCCCGGCTGGATCGCGATGAAGCTGCGCAAGCTGCTCAACGTCGGCGAGCCGCTGGGCCATTTCATGGCGCCGGTGCCGTCACTGAACGGCGAGCGCCGCCAGCAGGTCTGGCCTTCGACGGTGGCCTATGTCGCGCGGCTGGTCATTCACCGCTACGCGATGCTGGGCATCCTCGACGAGGAGGGCCAGCCGCTGACCGACATGGGCCTGTTGCAGACGCCGGCGCCAAAGCTTGCGGCCGTGGCGGGCTCGCTGCAGCTACAGGCCGGCAAGCCCTGCCCGGAATGCGGCAACGCGACGATGATCCACAAGGACGGCTGCGACTTCTGCACCGCGTGCGGGTATGTGGGGCAGTGCGGGTAATGATCTTCGTCGTTGAAACGGAAGCGAGTGTCCGGGACCCCATAAGCTGCAAGTTGGACCCCATAAGCTGCAAGTCCGGACTCCATAAGCTGCAAGCTTTTCAGGGTGGCCGAGGGTCCCAGCAGCAGAAATAACAGCCCGCCGCGGCTTTTTCAAAACCAGGCCGTCAGCATTATTTTGCTGACGGCCTTATTTTTTGTGCGCCCAGCATGGGCGCACTCCTACGGGTGCAAGTCCCGTCGTAAGTTGATCACGACGAACGAAGCGAAGCGCAACTGCGTGAGGGCGACCGAGCGTGGGAAGGAAGCGTGGAGCGCAAACCGCGAGCCGATGAACAAGAACCGCATAGAAGGCGCTGCCGAGCAGGGCGAGCGGGCTGAAAACCGCGAAGCTCTCGTGATCAAGGCGAGGCGGCGTAGATGCGGCGGTTGTGCGGTGAAGGAGCGCGTGCCTTACCTGGGGACGCCTCGCCTTATGGCTGAAAGGCCGACGGCGCTGCCGGAGCGAGGTCTCAGCAGAGGTCGTAGTAGCTGGGTAGCGGGGCCGCCGAGGCCGCCAGCGAGAGGCGAAGGACCGAACGGGAGTGAGTGACCAAGGACGTGGGAATGCCAAAGGCCATGCGTCAGATGCCGGCAGCGTCCGGGCGGGTAGGCGTAGCGCACGGTGAAGCCGGGCGTGATCCTGCCAGTGACGAAGCCTGCGGCCCGTCCCATGAACACCAGGGCACAGGGTCGGCAAAGCAGACGGTGGGGGCTGGCACCCTGCTGGAAGCGGCGCTGACGAGAGAGAACCTGCAAGCGGCCTGGAAGCGGGTCAAGGCCAACAAGGGCGCAGCGGGCGTGGACGGGCTCGACATTGAGCACACCCAGCGCCTGCTGCAAACGAAGTGGCCGCAGATCCGCCAAGAGCTGCTGGCGGGGCGATACCGGCCATCGCCGGTACGGCGGGTGATGATCCCCAAACCGGACGGCAGCCAGCGCGAGCTGGGCATCCCGACGGTGACGGACCGGTTGATCCAGCAGGCACTGCTGCAAGTGCTGCAACCGCTGATCGACCCCAGCTTCAGCGACCACAGCCACGGGTTCCGCCCGGGCCGGCGAGCGCACGACGCGGTGAAAGCCGCGCGGGCGTATGTCCAGTCCGGCAAGCGCGTGGTGGTGGACGTAGACCTGGCGAAGTTCTTCGACCGGGTGAACCACGACATCCTGATGGACCGGCTCAAGAAACGCATCCCGGATATGGCCGTGCTGCGGCTCATCCGCGCGTACCTGAACGCCGGGATCATGGAGGGCGGGGTCAAGGTGGATCGAGACCAGGGCACGCCGCAAGGCGGGCCACTGAGTCCGCTGCTGGCCAATGTGCTGCTCGACGAGGTGGACAAGGCACTGGAGGCGCGGGGCTACAGCTTCGCGCGCTATGCCGACGACGCCAACGTCTATGTGGGCAGCGTGAAGGCCGGCGAGCGGGTGATGGCGTGGCTCAGGAAGCTGTACGGCAAGCTGAAGCTTCAGATCAACGAAGCCAAGAGCGCGGTCTGCAGCGTCTTCGGACGCAAATTCCTGGGCTACACGCTGTGGGTGGCTAAGGGGCGCGAGGTGAAATGCAAAGTGGCTCACAAGGCCCTGAACAACTTCAAAGCGCGCATCCGGCAACTCACCGGCCGCTCAGGCGGGCGCAGCATGGCGCAGGTGGTGCAAGGGCTGCGGCCCTATCTACTGGGTTGGAAGGCGTACTTCGTCGGCCCTGCAAATTTCTATTCCACCAACTCAGCGCAGCGTGAAGGCGAGCCGGTGATCGATGGCCGTTGATCGGCCTGAGGCGGTCGCGGAGCGATGCAGGGCCAGCCAGGCCAATGCAGCGAGGCTGCGCAAGTACAAGAGAAGGGCCGCCAGGCCCAGACGCACGATGGCACGCAGCAGCCAGCGGATGTTGAAGCCGGCCGCGCACAGCACGGCGTGCAAGGCGTCGCCCTCGCTGCCCTTGAGCCAGCAGCGATGCATCCCGTTGTCGTGCTTGGTGTGGCCGATCACCGGCTCGATCGCCTGACGACGCTTCAGCCAGCGGCGCTGCGTGTTGGTCAGCGTCTTGTGCTTGCCGCGATGGATCACCTGCACCGGCGCGACCTCGTGATCCACGCCGCGGTAGCCCAGATCGACGATGGCCGTCGTGGGCTTCACACCGAGGTCCTGCAGCAGCACCGTGGTCTGCTCGATTTGTGCGGCCAGGGTGTGGCCGTCGAACGGGTTGCCGGGGAAGCTCCTGGCGCCCACCATGAGGCCTTGCCTGTGCGTCACCGCCAGGCTCACCTTGCAGCCGAACTCGTAGGGTTGGCGGGCCTTGCCCTTGCCGATGCACTCCGCCTCCGGCGCGTGCAAGGCGTAGAGCTTGCCCTTGTCGTGCGGACGCTGTGTGCGGATGCGCTCGGCCCGCTGCAGCCAGATGTTCAGCTGATCCTGGGCCTGCTGCGGCAGCGTCACCATCTTGCGCTGCACGTCGCGCAGCAGCGCCCCGAGGATCGTTCGCTGGCGGCGCAGCACGCGCTTCAAGCGCTTGAACTGCTTGGCGTGGGCATAGCCGGCCGCGCGCCGGCGCAGCGTCTTGCCCTCGCGCTGATGCGTCTGCTTGAGCTGCAAGCCCGCGCGCTGCGCCAGCCGCGCGATCTTCTCGCGCGCCACCTCCAGCAGCCGGCTGTCGGTCGGGTGAGCGATGGCCTTCTCCTGCACCGTGCTGTCGACGATCACGCGCTCGAACTCCGCGGGCCGGATCGCCTTCATGCCCACGGCCGCCTCGATCGTGGACTTCAGCAACTGCTCCACGCCGGCCTCGCCGAGCACCCGCCGGAAGCGCCCGATCTGCGTCGCGTCGCAGGGCAGCCGCGGTTCGAAGTACACCTGTCCGCTGAAGAACTGGAAGTACACGTCCTGGGCCCAGCGCTCGACCACCGACTCGTCGCTCTCGCCATAGGCGTGCTTCAAGTACAGCAGCGCCACCATCAGCCGGATCGGCAGCCGTGGGCGGCCACGCTGGCTCACGCCGGCTCCGGCCACCGCCAGTGTCGGGCCGAACAGGTCGGTGTCCTCGATCACACGGCCGGAGCGATCCTGGTGCGCGAACAGCGGCGCCAGCGACGCCTCGATCTGCGCCCACGGCATGCGCGTGGCCAGCACCGCCAGCGCGTGGCGCATGTCGATCATTTGCTCCAGGCGCGCGCGGAAGAAGTCGTCGGTGGCCATCGGCGGTGGTCTCCAAACTCCCAGGAACTGCGCGTCATTGCAACGCAAACTGGGAGTTCGGACTATCGGCGATCACCCGCAATGCCAGTGTTCATGCGGGTTCCAGGCGTTTTGCAGGCCTGACTAGGTAGTTCCCTGGTGAGTAGGTGAAATCTCCCATGTATGGAGCACATGCGTCTCACTGAAAATCTGGTTAGCATGATCCGCAATAAGTCGATGCCTAGGCGGAGGTGAACTCATCTCAGCTATGCACGAAGCCGAGGGAGTTGAGATGCCCAAGCGACGCCTGGCGCGATTCGTGCGCCGTGGACTGGTGTGTTCTGCCGTTTTGTTGAGTGGTTTGGTCGCGGGGCCGGGCGCCGTGGCCCAGGTGGCCGTGGGGGACGGCGGGACGCCGAGTTACAGCCAAGCCATTGCGGTGCCGCCCGGTGTTGGGGGGATGACGCCCAAGCTCAGCCTGCTTTATGCGGGCGGTGGCGTGAACGGTCCCCTCGGGCATGGTTGGAGTGTTCAGGGCTTGTCCGTGATCACGCGGTGCGCGGCGACGCTGGCGCAAGACGGCAAGACGGCTGGGGTTGCCTATGTCGCAAGCGATAAGTTGTGCCTGGACGGGCAGCGGCTGATTCAGACCGATGAAGCCGGGAGCGCAACGCCCATCGGTGGCAGCAACGCGGTGGGCGTGCCGGTCACGGCACAGGTCAATGATGCCCAAGGCCTGGGAGCCAATGTCTATCGGGAGTTCCGTACGGAGAAGGACATGTACGCGCGCATCCGCGCGTACGGCTATGCCAATGGCGACTCGACTGGCGCAAGCGGGCCGGCCTACTTCAAGGTGTGGACCAAAGCCGGCCTGGTCTACGAATACGGTGACGCCTCGGCCAGTCCCGCAGCGACAACGGGTCTGATTGCGCCACCTGGCAAGGCGCCCATGGCCTGGGCTGTGGCGCGCATCAGCGACACCCTGGGCAATGCCATCGACTTCAAGTACGAGCAACGAGACGTGCCCTGGGGGAGTGGGCCCACATCTGGCTCGCCCACGGCTGGGCACGAATGGAACATCCGAGAGGTTCAGTACAGCGGGAACAAAGTCGTCTTCAACTACGACTTGGATACGCAGGGGAACGACGCACGTACAGACAAATCCGAGGCTTACCAGCAAGGCCGCAAGAACGTCAGCTTGCGCCGCCTGAAGTCGATCACAACCTACGTCAACAGTCCGACCACGGCGTTGGGGGCGAATGGCGGCACGGCGGTTCGCACCACACAGCTGACGTATGACTACGGCCCGGTGACCGGGCGAAGCCGGATCGTCAAGATCCAGGACTGCGCCGGCGGCCCGAGCAGCACACGGTGCCTGCCGGCCACCAACCTCACCTACACCGCGGGCACCAGTGACGGCTACCAGCCCAATTCCACTTTCGCCTCCAGCAACCTGGCAACGCAGGATCTGCTCGGCAACGGCACTTATGGCGCATTGACCGGTGACTTCAACGGTGACGGCAAGACCGACATCCTTTATTGGTCAGACACCCCGTCCAACAACAAGCTCTACACCAGCAATGGTGATGGCAGTTTCTCGACATCGTCGGCGTTCAATATCAAGACAGTCAATCTCTTCAAGAGCGACGGCTGCTACTACACGATTGCGGCGGACTTCAACGGGGACGGCATTACCGATCTGCTGCGGGTGATGCGAGCCACCTCCACCAGCAATACCAATGTGTCGTGCGGCACGCCGCTCACGCAGTACCTGTATCTGGGCAAGCCCGACGGCAGCTTTACCAGCGTGAGCTTGCCCAGCGGCATTGACTTCACACAAACCGCAAGCGTCAAGACGCGCCAGTTCAACTGCTCGTCTCCAGCCTCGACGAACTACGTCCCGGGTTGTCAGGAACCCGGAGACACCTACCTGGGCACGGTCCAGACGCCCGGCGCCAACTTCCACCTGATCGACGTCAACGGCGATGGCTACCTGGACATTGTCACTACGCAGTTGCCCGGCTACAGCCGGACGATGACCATCCCGAGTGAAGCCACGCAGTGCGCCAGCATCATTTGCACGCGCGTGTATCTGGGCAGCGCATCCGGTGTCTTCACCGAGTTGACGACCACCAACCTGGCGCACCACAGCGTCTACGGCGCCCCTGCGAGGGGCTACTACGACTACTTCCGCAAGCCTTACGTGCTCGATGTCAATGGCGATGGCTTGGCCGATTTGTTGGTTGGCACCGGCTTGTGGACATCCCAAGGAAACGGAGACTTTGCCGCGCCGTCTGTTGATGCCAGCACTGCTGGATGTGCCACTGCGATCGATTTCAACGGTGACGGTCGCGGAGATTGCATTTACGGATGGGCAACCCCGAGTGTGCAAACACTGACGGTCGGCGACGGTACGCTCGTTCCATCCAACACAGCCTCCTTCAATCTGACCTCTGCAGGGCAAGAGTTGCTCGTGACGAGCAATGCGTTTCCGTTCCCACAAAGCGTAGGCACCATCATTGCCGACTTCAACGGTGATGGCCGACAGGACATTCTGCGCTGGAAAGACGACGCGACGCAGAATGCCCTTTACTTGAGCAACGGAGACGGCAGCTTTGCCACGGTTGCCAACTTCAGTTTGACCGGTGTCCAGCTGCAGAACAGCAATGGCACGGCCAATGCGCTGCTGGGCGACTTCACGGGCCGCGGCTCCGTGGAGATCCTGCGACTGCAGACAGTGGGCGGCACCGCCACCAACCGGCTCTTCGTCAAAACCGATCCGACGCCTCCCGATCTGCTGGTCAGCGTCACAGGTCCCTCAGGGCTCACGTCCCGGCTGTACTACGTCCCACTGAGCAACTCGGCCGCGGCCGGGGCGCTCCCTGCCAACTCGGCGAGTGACCTCAACCTCGGCCTTCGCTACCAGAGCGATCTGGGCCAATCCGCGTATGCCGTGACCGACGCCGTCGATCTGAGCATGCCCATGTACGTTGTGGCCACGCAGGTGGACGACACCGGGGTGGGCAGCAGCACCGTCACCACGGAGATGAGCTACCGAGGCTTAAAGGCAGATCGCAAAGGCCGCGGCATGCTGGGCTTTCGTGAAGTGCTGCGCCAGCGCACGGGCGCCGACGGCACGCCGTTGACAGTGGACACGACCTACGTACAGACCCACCCCTACACCGGTGTCGCAGCCAGCACCTCGACCTACCGCAGCAAGCTTAACGCCATCTCCGCGTCGACCTTGCTCAGCACCACAAGCAACGCCTACTGCGATCAAGGCAACGCCGCTGCTGCATCTGCCAGCGCCAACTGCCCTGCGATCGGCAAGGTCGCCCGACCGTATCTGTATCAGAGTACCGAGGGCGGCCAGGATCTGGCCGGCGTGGCACTGCCCACCGTGGTCACCCAGAACGTCTTTAATGGCACAGGTGATCCGGCCACCATCAGCGTCACCACGACTGGGACGACTGCCGGTGTTGCGCAGACCTTCACCAAGTCGGTGAGCAACACCTACTACACGGACAACACCAGCTGCAGCAACTACCAGACCTGCTACTGGATCCTCGGGCGCCTGAACCAGGCTACCGTCACGAACACCGTGCCCAACAGCTTGGCCAGCATCCCCAGCAGCGCTGGCACCGGCCCGTATGCGAGTGCGACCTCGGGCTCGGGGCCTGCCGTCAGCAGCCCGCTGAACCTGGTGCTGAGCAACTGCTCCAGCACCACACCGACACTCAGCCCAGTGGCGGCTTCGTACCAGTGCCAACTGGGTAACAGCGGCACCGCCAATGCCACCAACCTGAGCTATGCGACGAGCTCGGCAGCCCTGGTCATCAACGGGCCGGCCAGCTGTGCAGCTAACACCACGAACTGTGGCACGGTCACGATGCAGACATCGGCTGTTGCAGGCGCCTACACGGGCTACTTCACGGTCTCCAGCGCGGGCGCTACCATCACCAGCACCAGCGTACCGTTGACGGTCACCGCCCCCAACGGGTTGGGCGTGAGCGCCGCGAGCTTCAGTCCCGCAACTGTTACAGCCGGCACCAGCAGCACCTTCAACTGGAGCACGACCAACGCCGCGTCGGCCAGCGTGAGTTGCGCAGGCACCGGCGTGACGGTGACCGGCACTGCCACAGGCACTGCCGGCAACATCACGGTCGGGACCACGGTGGCCACCACAGCCGCCAATTGCACCGTCATCGCCACCGGCGCCAGCGGCGCCATGGTCAGCGGCAGCGCCGACCTCGCGATCGCGCCAGCAGGTAACGTGAGCGTCACCTCCGCCAGCTTCAGCCCGGCCAGCGTCTCGGCAGGCACCAGCAGCAGCTTCAGCTGGAACACTGCCAACGCCGCCTCGGCCAGCGTGAGCTGTTCTGGCGCTGGCGCCACGGCGACTGGGTCTGGCACGAGCGGTTCCATCAGCGTGGGCACCAGCAGCGCGGGCACGGCGACTTGCACGGTGACGGCTGCCGATGCGGCCGGTACTACCGCGACCGGCTCGGCCAACCTCACGGTGAATCCTGCCACGGCACCAAGCATCAGTAGCAAGGGCTTCAGCGCGGCCAACGTCACCGCGGGTGGCTCCTCGACGTTCAGCTGGAGCGTGAGCAACGCAACCAGCAGTTCGGCCAGCTGCAGCGGCGCGATCAGTGGCAGCGGTAGCGGCACGGCCACGGGCGGCAGCTTCACGACGACGGCGGGCTCCAGCGCTGGGACGGGCACCTGCATCGTGACGGCAACCGGCGCTGGTGGGACCACCACGGGCTCCAGCACCATCGAGGTGGTGCTCGCGCCGAGCACGACCGGTGCTGGCTTCAGCCCGGCGACGGTGACTTCAGGGGGGACGTCGCAGCTGTGCTGGAACTCGGCGAACACCACGCGCACGACGGTCAGCTGCACGTCGCAGTACACCTACGGTTGGGACAGTGTCCAGAATGGTCAGGTTTGCAGTCCGTCAAATACACAGACGTTCGGTACGGGTTTGGGCAGCTGCACGATCACCAGCTACAACGCAGCAGGGGCTACGACCACGACGAGCGCAAGCATCAATGTGGTTGCAGCTCCGAGCGTGAGCAGCGCATCGTTCAGCGCGAATCCCGTGACGGCAGGCGATGCGCCAATCTTCAGCTGGAGCACTGTCAACGCCGCCTCGGCCAGCGTGAGCTGTTCTGGCGCCGGCGCCACGGCGACTGGGTCTGGCACGAGCGGCTCCATCAGCGTGGGCACCAGCAGTGCGGGCACGGCGACTTGCACGGTGACGGCTGCCAATGCGGCCGGCACTACCGCGACCGGCTCGGCCAACCTCACGGTGAATCCTGCCACGGCACCAAGCATCAGTAGCAAGGGCTTTAGCGCGGCCAACGTCACCGCGGGTGGCTCCTCGACGTTCAGCTGGAGCGTGAGCAACGCAACCAGCAGTTCGGCCAGCTGCAGCGGCGCGATCAGTGGCAGCGGTAGCGGCACGGCCACGGGCGGCAGCTTCACGACGACGGCGGGCTCCAGCGCTGGGACGGGCACCTGCATCGTGACGGCAACCGGCGCTGGTGGGACCACCACGGGCTCCAGCACCATCGAGGTGGTGCTCGCGCCGAGCACGACCGGTGCTGGCTTCAGCCCGGCGACGGTGACTTCAGGGGGGACGTCGCAGCTGTGCTGGAACTCGGCGAACACCACGCGCACGACGGTCAGCTGCACGTCGCAGTACACCTACGGTTGGGACAGTGTCCAGAATGGTCAGGTTTGCAGTCCGTCAAATACACAGACGTCCGGTACGGGTTTGGGCAGCTGCACGATCACCAGCTACAACGCAGCAGGGGCTACGACCACGACGAGCGCAAGCATCAATGTGGTTGCAGCTCCGAGCGTGAGCAGCGCATCGTTCAGCGCGAATCCCGTGACGGCAGGCGATGCGCCAATCTTCAGCTGGAGCACTGCCAACGCCGCCTCGGCCAGCGTGAGCTGTTCTGGCGCCGGCGCCACGGCGACTGGGTCTGGCACGAGCGGCTCCATCAGCGTGGGCACCAGCAGCGCGGGCACGGCGACTTGCACAGTGACGGCCGCCAATGCGGCCGGCACTACCGCGACCGGCTCGGCCAACCTCACAGTGAACGCAGCCGTCTCTGTGCCTTTTTCGGTTTCAGGTCCTTCGGCGACAACCTGGACATTCAGCAACCCTAACTCGACTGTGCAGACCATCACCGGGTTGCGTCTGCAGTTCGGATGGAATGGAGATCCGATGGGGGCCGGGCTCAACGGCGGCACCTGTTCGGTGAATGGCACCGTAGCCCCGGGTGGCAGTTGCACAGTGATCGTGTATGCACCGGCTTCGGATTGCACGCAGAACAACTACAGCGTTGCCCCTGTGTTGTCGACTGCCGCCGGCTCTACTGTGGGCAGTTCATTGAACCGGGATGCGCCGGCAAACAGCATGTGCAACTGAGCAAGCGTGAGGCAGATCGCCAGGTGAGCGAGCCAAGAGAGCCACGAAGCAGCGCAGATTCCGACGGCAATGGCGGAGAAGCAGGGAGAAGGCAAAGATGAGCAGAAATTACTGCGGCACCATAAACCAGGGCGTCAGGTTCCTGTGGCGATCCTCGTTGCTTGGATTGGTTGTGCTGCTTTTCGTGGCTCATGCCTCGGCACAAGTTCCCTCAAACATCTACAGCTACAGCCGCACGAGCAGTTTTGTGTACTACGGCGTGGGCGATGGCGCCAAGGCGGGGCTGCTCAAGAGCGAGACGATTGAGCCGAACAACGCGCAGCTGTGCGTGATCACGACCTACGACTACGACGCCTACGGCAACAAGACCAGCGCCACGACGGCCAACTGCGTCGGTGCCACGGGTCGGGCGCTGTTCACCACGCGCACGAGCACCAGCACCTTTGCCGCGGTGACCAGCCAGCCCATCGTCGTCAGCGGCGGCACGATCAACGTGGCTGTGCCTGCGGGCCTATTCCCCTCCAGCAGTGCCAATGCACTGAACCACACCGAGACCAAGACCTACGACCCGCGGTACGGCGCGCCCCTGAGCCTGACGGGTCCCAACCAGCTCACCACCAACTGGAAGGTCGACGACTTCGGCCGTGTGACGCAGGAGACCCGTGCCGATGGCACCCGTACCGTCACGGCCTACTGCACGCTGGGCGGGCTTGGCCTGGACACCACGGCCAACAGCAGTGCGTCCAACGGTGACCCGCTGAGCTGTCCCAATGGCAGCGCCGATGCGCCGGCTGACGCCGTGGCGTTCGTGCACACCGAGCCCTGGGATTCGAGCAACAACACGATCGGCCCCTTCGTGCGCGTCTACAAAGACCGCATGGGTCGGGACGTGCGCAGCGTCACGCAAGCCTTCGACGGCTCGGCCCAGGCCTCGGGCAAGGCCGGTGCACTCGTCTACAAAGACACCGTCTACAGCCCCTACGGCGCCAAGAGCATTGAGACCCAAGCCTACTTCGCAGGCCGCGGCAGCTCGACCACCAGTGGCGGCAACGACGTCGGCCTGAGCCAGATCGTGGTGGACGTGCTGGGGCGCCCCACCACCGTCTATGTGGCCGACCCCAACGGCGCAGCGGGGACCCAGAGCATCGGCAACTATGGCAGCCGGCGTGTGGCGCAGACCACCTACGCCTACAGCGGCCTGGCCACCACCACCACCAACGACAAGGGCCAGACCCGCAAGGAAGACAAGAACGCGCTGGGCGAGCTGGTGCGCGTGACGGATGCCAGTGGTGCCACGCTCATCCACCAACGCGATGCCTTTGGCAACCTCGTGCAGACCAAGGATGCGCTGGGCAATCTCACCACCCTGACCTACGACTACCGCGGCCGCAAGACCAAGCTCCAGGACCCTGACACCGGCACCTGGAACTACGACTACGACGCCTTGGGCCAACTCGTCTGGCAGCAAAGCCCCAACCAGCTGGCCCAGGGGTCTGAGACCACCATGGTCTACGACGTGCTGGGGCGCCTGACCAGCCGCGGCGAGCCCGAGTACATCAGCACCTGGCGCTACGACACCAATGCCGATGGCAGCTCCTGCATGAACGCCAATGCCAACCAAGGCAAGGGCAAGCTCTGCCAGAGTGGCACCAGCAACGGGGTGAGTCGCCAGTACGTGTACGACAACCTGGGGCGGCCCACCAGCAGCCGCACCAGCATCACCAACGGCCCCAGCTTTGCCAGCAGCGTCAGCTACGACGGCCAGGGACGCGTGCAGACCCAGACCTACCCCACGGGTGTGCAGGTCGGCTACAGCTACACCACGCAGTTGGGCTACCTGGAAAAGCTCCAGCTCAACACCCCGGCCACGGTGGCGCCGCTCCCCAACGCGAGTGGGCAGGCCGCAGCCGGCACCAGTCTGGCGGCCGGTACGGTGCTGTGGCAAGCCCAAGTGGTGGGCGCCTGGGGCAAGGTCGAGCAGCAGCTCTACGGCAACGGCATCGTGAACCGAGCGGCCTTCGAGGCTGCCACCGGCCGCATCACGTCACTGACAGCAGGGGCCAACAACAACGTGCTCGCCCAGACCTACACCTGGGACAGCCTGAGCAACCTGCAGAGCCGGCGTGACGACAACGGCGACGGCAACACTGGCGCTGTCAACGAGACCTTCAGCTACGGTGACAGCCTGAACCGCCTCACCGGCTACACCGTCAGCGCACCAGCCATCCCCAACCTCAGCCGCAGTGTGACGCTCCAGTACAACGCGCTGGGGATGCTGCTCTACAAGAGCGACGTCGCGAACTACGCCTACAACGCCCAGGGTGGCGGCGCGGGCAGCAATCCCCACGCGCTGCAAAGCGTGGCCGGTGTGCTCAACACCACCTATGGCTACGACGCCAACGGCAACCTCATCAGCGCCAGCACCGGCAAGTACCGCAGCCTGAGCTACACGAGCTTCAACCTGCCTGACGGCGGCGCTGGCCTGCAGGGCGTGAACGGTCTGCCCAAGTACAGCTGGCAGTACGACGAGAACCACGCTCGCATCCGGGAGACCCACCAGGACAGCAGCGGCACGCGCACAACCTGGTATCACCACCCGGACAACAAAGGGGGACTCGCCTTCGAGAGCGAGGTCACACCCAACGGCACAGTTAGCAACCGTCACTACCTGAGCGCGGGCGGCCAGGTCATCGGCGTGCTGGTGCGCACCGGCGCGCTGCCAACCCTGAGCGCCAGCCAAACCACGCCGCCGACCGTGGCTAGCGTCACCTTCGTGAAGGTCGAGTACTGGCACAAGGACCACCTGGGCAGCCTTATCACGACGACCGACCACGCCGGCGCCGTGACCCAGCGGTACGCCTACGACCCCTTCGGCAAGCGGCGATACACCAGCGGCACCTACGACCCGTTCGGTGCGCTGATCGTGGATTGGGTGAGCAACCAAAACGCGGGAACAGACCGCGGGTACACGGGCCACGAGCAACTCGACGACGTCGGCATCGTGCACATGAATGGCCGCCTGTACGACGCCAACTTGGGGGTCTTCCTGCAGGCCGACCCGTTCATCCAGGATCCCTCTAACCTGCAGAACTACAACCGTTACGGCTACTGTTTTAACAATCCACTCACTTGCACTGATCCCAGTGGATTGAGCTTCTGGACGTCGTTCAGAAATGCCTTCTATAAAGCGGCTGCAGCATACATCTGCGGCCCATGGTGCGCTGCGGCGGTTGGTGCCTACCAGGGGTATCAAGCCGGTGGCTTCAAGGGTGCCATCGTTGGCGGTACAACGTCTTACATTGGAGCCGCGTACGGCGGTGACTTTACGCCAGCGCAAGCAGGCTTCTATGCGGCGGCGTCGGGGTGCGTAAATGCGGCTGCTGCCGGGGGAAAGTGTGGACAAGGTGCGGTCGCGGGGCTCATCACTTGGGGAGCCGGCGGTGACAGCACTAGCTTTTCGGGCTTTTTGACCTCAGCGGCAGCGGGGTGTGTCGCGAGCAGGGTTACTGGAGGGCGTTGTCAGGACGGCGCTGGAAACGCTGCGGGCTCGTGGCTTGGAAATTGGGCGGCGCAAAAAGTGATGCCGATAGCCAGCAAGTACTTCGAGGACGGTGATTCACCCCAATCAAAAAAGACTTACTACTACAAACTACCTCCTCCTGAATTGGAGGGCCCACCACTTTCGTTGGCTAACGCAAAAGCTCAACTTCAAGAGACGATTAAGTTAACTGCAGAGTTGATCCCCATGTTTATCGATCAGTGCAAGCAGTGCTCGTCGGAGTCGTTTTCAGAAATGGTCTATAGTTACATAGATGCGAAGCCGCAGGACATAGATCCTAGATTTAGCGAAGGAGTTCATGCGGTATATGGCTGGGGCGGACCCGGAACAGCTTTGATGTTTTCCACATTCATCCAGCCTGCGGGTGGCTTTGTGACAATGGTGGGCACCGTATTTCACGAATACGTACATTCCTTTGCGGAAAATGAGGCGATGGTTGCAAATGCGACGGCGGCCGAAAAGGCTATGCCATATTCAAGTCGTCCTTGGGAAAGCCATGCGTTGCAGCTAACCGATAAATTCATACAGAAGTTCTATTCGGTCATCCGCGAGCGCCTAAAGTAGCGGGGTTTGTAATGATCAATGCTCCATTGCCATCTTTTTTGCTACTAACCGCGGCATTATTGGCGCCGCATGATTTGAGGGCAGATACTATCTTGTATACTGACCGCATTGTCATCAGCTTTGGCGAACGAAGTTCAAGACTCGAGCGCGATGAGCAAAAGTCAATTAGGCGTATGATTTATCGCGCTGACGCTTTGTGTGACAAGCGGCACAGACATGCTGCCCGGGTATTCGTCGTGTCTCCTCGGGTCGACGCTCCAGCATCCGGTCTCATGGAGGCGCGCGTGAATTCCGCGGCGGCCGCCGTCTTAGACTCTTGGATTCTCGGCGAAAATATCATCGTTGATTCTGTTGGTGCTGAGGAGTTTTCTGTAAGGTTTTTCAACAAAGAGCAAGCGACGGGTGTAGACAAGATAGGCCTCGAACTGGTTTGTTCGCCTTCGCATTAATGCGATAGGGATGTTGTGCGCAAATTTGCACGAATCGTTTAGGCTGTTTTGTCTACAAACTTCCCTTTATGCCTAATGCTTTGCGCGTGAAGCGACCAGATATACTTGCGCTCCTCGCGATCAAGAGGCGAACCGAGGAGCGAGCCTTCACACGGTTTGGGTTGTTGCCGCCGGTCCAACGCCGACGATTGGCGGCCTCTATGCTCGCCGTCTATATCTCTTTGGTCGTCTTACTTGGTGTTGCCTTGTGGGATGAATCGCGTGGTCGCGAGGAAATTGAATTCCAACGCTGGGCGCTTGAACGGTCGGAACTGCAGGGTGAGATGTCTAGGCAGTCGCTAACGCGTAGCTTGGCAAGTCAACTTCCCGAGCGGATAGATGCCGGCATTATTCTGATAAGGGTTCAACGGCTTGCTGCAGAAAACGGCGTCGTGCTAATCAACCTCGCACCCTCCAAAGATGCCGGTCGAGCCTTAGTAGCCGGCCTCGACCAGCAGATCTGGGATCTGCAATTGAGTGGCAACTACCCGAACGTGAAAAGCTTCTTGGCCCAACTGCTTGCTCAGTCCCCCGAGCTTTGGCTGACCCACCTGGAATTGAAGGCAGAAGGCGCTAGTGTCCTCGCCCAGGTCCGCCTGCAAGCATGGAGCATCGAGAAGTCAGCCGAGCCAGCGCACTCTAGGGCGACGCAGTGAGAACTGGTCTGCGTTGGTCGCTCGGCGGGGTGGTATTGCTGACCATGGCGGTGCTGGCCTTCACGGATGGCATGCCATCACCGCTGCCGCAGCCCCTGATTCCCGCGTCGGCTCGTGCGCGGATTGCTTTAGTTGACCGGCTTGGTGAGTCGCTGCCAACGCGGAGTGCCACTGTCGCAAAATCTGCCGCTTCGCGCTCAACAGCCAAGACGGCGCTGGCCATTGGGCAAGCGCCCGACACCCTGGTGCGGCAGGTGCTGAGCAGCGCTGTCCGTGATCCTTTCCGTACTTTTCAACCGCCCGCTGCGTCCTTCGCAGCAATGCCTGCGCCGCCTCTAGTGCCAGCAGCGGCTGCTGCTGCTTCAGTGGTCGTGCCCGCCATGACCTATCGATACCTGGGCCAACTCACAGACCCCGATGGCAAGCGGCTCATATTGATCACCAAGGGTGACAGGGAGGTCACCGTGTCCAGAGGTAGCCCGCTCGACGACGGGTTCAGCGTTGCGGACATCCAGAAGTCCCACATCACCATCGTGCACCTCGCCACGAGCACGCCTTTTGAAATTCGCATTCCTGAATCCGATGAGGCGACTCGCTGATCTTGAGACACCGTTTCGCCTCGTCACCGTAGGCCTTTGCGCGTTGATGGTCACGGGCTGCGCCGTGGACCAACGACAGCGCCGCCTGGCCGAAGATGCAATCGCCGAGGGCCGGCTTGAGGAAGGCATGACCGATCTAGCACGCGCGCGATCGCAGCGGCCAGATAGCGTCACGCTGAAAGTGGGTGAGCTCTCTCTGCGGACACAGCTCATCGGTGAACTCATCGACAAAGCCCGCGCCGCGGAGTCCGCCGGCCGTTTTCAAGAAGCCAGTGAGGCCTTGCAGCGTGCGCTGGCTCTGGATCCGGCCAACAGCAGAGTCCAAGAGCGCCTCACCAGCCTCGCGCTAGCGGTGACGCAGAAGGAAAAGTTGGACCAAGTCGATGCGCTAGCCTCAGCCGGAAAGTCTGCCCAGGCACTGGCGCTGGCCGAGCAGGCCTTGCGAGACACGCCTGCCCATGCAGGACTTCTGGCCGCACAGCGCGGGCTCCGTGCCAAGCAGCGCGAACAGGAAATCGCATCGTCCCAATCGTCGTTGGCTGAGAAGCGCCCCATCTCTTTGGATTTCCGGGATGCCAGCTTGCGCACGGTGTTGGATGTGGTGTCTCGCAACAGTGGCCTGAACTTCGTGCTTGACCCTGCTGTGAAGCCCGAGATTCGGGTCACGGTTTTTCTGAAGAACACACCCGTTGAGGAAGCGCTTGACCTGCTGGTCAACACCCATCAGCTCGCCAAGAAGGTCCTCGACAGCAAGACCGTTCTCATCTACCCAGCCACCCCTGAGAAGCAAAAGGAACACCAGGAGCAGGTCGTCCGGGTGTTCTATCTCGCCAACGTCGACGTGCGCGCCGCCAGCAACTTTCTGAAGGCCATGCTGCGCGTGAAGGACCCCTATGTAGATGAGAAATCGAACGTCTTGGCGTTGAGGGATTCCAAAGAAAACATCGTGCTGGCCGAAAAGCTGCTGGCCGTGTTCGATGCGAACGAGCCGGAGGTGCTGCTCGATGTCGAGGTGCTTGAGGTCACAACGAATCGGCTGCTGCAATTGGGCGTGAGCCCGCCGACAACCTTTTCGCTCACGCCGCTCCCGACGACGCCGATCACCACGGGTCAGACGAACAGCGGCTCATCAGGATCGACTGCGACCGGCATCACGCTGTACGACCTTTTGCGCAACCTGGACAGCCGGCATGTCCAAGCCAGCATTGGCGGCATCGCCGTCAACGCCAAGAGTTCGACGGGAGATGTCACTACGTTGGCCAACCCGAAGCTGCGGGCTCGCAATCGCGAGAAGGCCAGCGTCATGATCGGCGACAAGATCCCGGTGGTCACCTCAACAATTGGGACCGGCGGCTTCGTATCAGAAAGCATCAGCTACCAGGACGTCGGCCTCAAGCTCAATGTGGAGCCCACGATCTTTCCCAACGACGAGGTGGCCATCAAGATGGCACTCGAGGTCAGCACGCTAGGGGCGGCGGTCAAATCAAGCGGCGGGAGCACCGCTTACCAAATCAGCACTCGCAACGCCACGACGGTGTTGCGCCTGAAGGATGGCGAAACCCAACTGCTGGCTGGCCTCTTGAGCCGCAATCGCGAATCCAGCAAGACCGGCTGGCCTGGGCTGAGCGAGATTCCGATTCTCGGGAGGCTCTTTGCTGACCATCAGGACGTCAACAACCAAACAGAGTTGGTGCTGGCCGTGACGCCTCGCGTCCTGCGAAACGTGCGTCAACCGTTGGCCCACGAGGCAGAAACATGGGTGGGCACCGAGTTGTCGCCGCGACTTCGGCCGTATGGCGGGTTCAACGTCGCGCCGTCCGCGGAAGAGGCATCCCCCAAGGCCACTGCGCAGCCGGGCGCGGAAGCACGCCAGGCGGGATTACCCAGGCCCTCAACGCCCGCTGGCGAGCCCGTGACACCTGGAGGCGTGTTCAAGCTGCAATTGATGGGACCTGCCCAGGTCAAGTCGGGGCAGATCTTCGATGTCCAGCTGACCCTCGAGGCGTCATCGCCCATGCGCGGGTTGCCTGCGGAGGTGAGCTTTGACACGACCCGGTTCGGCTTCGTCGACGCCCTGGAAGAGCCCTTCTTCAAGCAAGGCGATGCGGAGACCAAGTTTTCCAAGACGATCGACGCCAGCTCCGGCCGGGTCACGCTGGGTGTCATCCGGATCCAGGCCACGGGCGCACAAGGCCAAGGCAAGGTGGCCACCTTGCGGTTGAAGGCCTTGGACCCGAGCGACGGTGCAGAAATCCGCGTGACGCGCGCAACACCGCTATCCCTGGATGCGCCGGCGCCCGCTCAGCCGCTGCCTGCCCCGCTGGTGGTCAAGGTGCTGCCATGACCTGCTGCGCCTCAGACCGCCGGTACCGGAGATGCCGTGGGCACGGCTTCACCGTTGTAGAGCTCCTGGTCGTCCTGACCGTGATGGCGGTCCTCGCATCGATGGCTATGCCGCTGGCTCGCATCGCAGTTCAACGGGAGCGTGAGCAAGAGCTGAAGGTCGCGCTGAGGGAGATTCGCGCGGCGATCGACGCCTATCAAGTGGTTCGTGGCGCCGGCTCTGGCGCTGCGACGGAGGGCGTTTCCCTCTGCCCGCCATCGTTGATCGCACTGACACAGCTCATGCCGGACCCGCGCCCGAGTTCCGGCGGGCAAATGATCCGCTTCTTGAGACGAGTACCTCGCGACCCTTTTGCAGACCCCCAATTACCTGCAGAGCAAACATGGGGCTTGCGTAGCTACCTTTCAGAGGCCAGCAAGCCCATGCCGGGGGCAGATGTCTATGACGTCTACTCGTTGTCGCAGCAACAGGCACTGGACGGAACGTGGCTGAAGGACTGGTAATGCAGATGACCACCTCACGCCCAGGCGTTCAGCTCAGCGGCTTTACCGTCATCGAGATACTGGTCGTGATGACGGCAATCGCCCTGCTGTTGAGCGTTGCGGCGCCTCGCTACATCCAGCATATTGATCGCAGCCGTGAGGTCACGCTTCGCCATGACCTCAAGGTGATGCGCGATGCCATCGACAAGTTCGCCGCGGACAAGGGGCGCTACCCATCGACACTGCCTGAACTGGTTGCCCTGGGCTACCTGTCGAGCATCCCCGTCGACCCGATGACGGGCAGCGCTGTGACGTGGTTGACTTCGCCGCCCACGGCAGCCTTGGTGAGCTGGCAGTCTGGGATGCCGCCCACGGTGCCTGCGCCCGAGGGGGCTGCCCTGGCTGGCGTCGGGGACGTTCACTCAACGGCGACTGGCCTTGGTTCTGATGGAACGCCGTATGCATCGTGGTGAAGTGAAGCGCCGTATGAATGGATTCACCATGCTGGTCGTTCTGGGCATGGTGGCGCTGGCTTCTGCTGGGCTGTCTCTGGTCGGCTCGCGCTATACGAAGCAAGTGCAACGAGACAAGGAACAGGAGCTGCTGATCGTGGGGCGCATGTATGCGGCCGCCTTGCAGCGCTACTACGACTCGGCGCCAGGCAACCTCAAGCGCTATCCCAAGACCCTGGATTGGCTGGCGCGAGATCCCCGTTTTGCGGGCGTGGTACGCCACATGCGCAAGGTCTACCCAGACCCGCTTCAGCCGGACAAGCCCTGGGGGCTTGCCTTCGACAGCAATGGCGGCATCGTAGGGGTCTTCAGCGTCAACTACGCCCAGCCGCTTGGCCCCGCATCCCCTCTGGCCCCCGTCGCCAATGCCCGGCGCTACTCGGACTGGTTATTCCTTGCCGACCCCAAACTGACCAACTTCACGCTTTCGATCACAGGAGCCCCGCCATGAGAAGCTTTCAACTTGACCAGCAATTGCAGCGGGATCGGCCAGCCCCACAAAGCCGGTTGCGCGGCTTTACCTTGCTGGAGATGCTGGTGGTCATTCTGATCATTGGCCTGCTGACCGGCATCGTGGCGCCTCGCCTGCTGGGTCAGATGGCGACCTCGGAAATCACGGCGGCTCGCGCTCAGTTGGCTGCCATCGACAAGGCCTTGCAGGCCTTTCGGATCGACAACAAGCGCTTTCCTACGACGCAAGAAGGTCTGGCGGCGCTGACGATCGCCCCGTCGTCTGCGCCTCAGTGGGCCGGCCCTTACCTCCAGAGTGCTGTGGGCAACGACCCCTGGGGCCAGCCCTACCAGTACGCGTTCCCGGGTCGGCCTGGGCGCGACTACGACCTGTACAGCTCCGGTCCGTCCAAGACGGGCGCGGCTGACGGCAGTGGCGGCGCAGTTTTCCTGAACTCTGGCCCCTGAAATTCCGCCGCGCATGGACTTCACCGCCAAGCTGTTCGATCCGAACTCCTGCCAGGTCCAGGAGCGACAGGTCACGGCTGCTTCGGCTCGTGAGGCACGTTCGAAGTTGGAGTCCGAGGGGCTGACAGTCCTGGCGCTGAACGCACTGAAGGGCTCTGCCGGTGAGGTGGCGGACGCGGCAGGGGCCAAGCTCACAACGGGAAGCTCCAAGGACCAACGGCTCGACGTGGCTTGGTGGTGCCGAGAGTTGCGCACTCTGCTCGCGGCTGGCATGACCGTCGTCGAAGCCTTGGACACGCTCAGGGCCCAATCGCCTGGTGGCTTTCGTCGGCTGGTGCACCGGCAATTGGTTCACAGCCTGCAGTCTGGCATGTCGCTGTCCCTCGCGATGGCCTCGACCGGTGCGTTTCCTGCGGTACTGACAGCTAGCGTCAAGGCCAGTGAGCGTACGAGCAACCTGATCGATGCACTGGATGACTACCTGCGGTATCACGAGCTGCTGGACAACCTGCGCCGCAAGGTGATCAGTGCGGCGATCTACCCCACGCTCGTCTTCAGCCTGGGCATGACGATCACGTTCTTCCTGCTGGTGTTCGTCATCCCGCGTTTCGCTCAGGTGTATGCCAACCGACCGGGTTCCGTCGGGCCAGCAACGAAGCTCCTGCTGCAGTCGAGCAGCCTTTTGCACGATCATTTTCCTGTGGCGATGGCGATGTTTGCGGCGCTTGCCATGGGTGTGCTGTGGGCGTGGCGGCGTGGTTGGGTGCCATTGGCCATTCAATGGATAGCCGACCGCATTCCGTTGCTGCAACAACAGTTGCGTGAGCTGAGCTTGGCCAAGCTTTACCAGGCCATGGCCTTGATGACCCGGGGTGGATATGCGTTGGCTGAGACGATTGAGTTGTGTGCAGGTCTGCAGATCCATCCGGCACTTCAGCTCAGGCTTCGCGCCGTGCGCAGCGATCTGGTTCACGGGCGCCGCGTATCGGCTTCGTTGCGCGCTGCGGGCCTGACCGATGAGGTGACGACGAGGCTGTTGGCGGTGGGTGAACGGACAGGCAACTTTGATCAGATTCTTCAAGTCATTGCGAACCGGCATTCGTCCAACTTCACCCTGTTCGTTGAGAGAGCCACAAGGGTTGTGGAGCCGGTCATGCTGTTTCTGGTGTCCGCCCTCGTGGGATCTGTCGTGCTGCTGATGTACATGCCGGTGTTCGATATTGCGAGCACGATCCGATGAGCCAGACGAGCGCCTTCGACCTTGCCACTCTGAACGCGGGCACCCCTGCGCACCAGCCCGCGCCACCGCGTGAGGTCACCGTGGCAGAGGTTCGGCGAGCGATCAGACAAGCCCGGCGAGAGCGCAACCCGGGTGAGACGGTGTTGGATCGGCTCTTGCTGCTGTTCGGGCCGCAGGACGCGGAAGACATCGACCCCACAAGGAACCTGCCTCCCGTGGAGTTGGCGGCGCTGTTGCTGTCCGCGAGCGGCGTTCAGGCGGCCTTCGATGATGAGGCCCATCAGCTGTGGCTCAATCATCCTGCGCTACGTGAACTGGTAGCGGTCGGGATGGTGCCTTTGAAGCATGGAGGGAGCGAGGCGCTGTGGGTCGGCGCTGCCGACCCATGGGATGCCGATGCCAGCGCGCAGGCGACGGCTGCGCTCCGCGCTGAAACCTTTGCGGCTTTTGTGGCCCTGCCAGCGCGCCTGCTCCAGCCGTGGCTCAATGCCGCGGCGGCGAAGCTGAACGCTCTTGAGCGCGAGCCCACTGGGAGGACGGCTGGGCGCGCTGCAGCCTTGGAGGGCGGGGAGTCCGCCTCTTCACCGTTCGGCCGCGGCATTCGTGCGGCTCCCGGCGATGACGAAATGGACCGCCTCGAAGCCATGGAGGGGTACGGCTTTGATCAGGGCATTGTGGTCATGGAGGAAGACCACCAGCCGGCGGAGGTCGTCACCTTCGTGAACCAGGCGCTCCACTCCGCCTTCCTCGCTGGGGCCAGCGATGTGCACTTTGAGTACAGCCGTGCGGGGATGACGGTCAAACTGCGCCAGGACGGTGTGATGACCTACCACTCGTCCATCGCGGGCATGCAGCGCGCCGAAGAAGTGATCTCCAGAATTAAGGTACTGGCTCAACTCGATATCACTGAGCGGCGTGTGCCGCAAGATGGCCGATTCCGGTTTCGCTTCGCCGGCGGCGAGCTGGATCTGCGCGTGTCGATCATGCCGAGCGTCTTCGGCGAGGATGCCGTCCTGAGATTGCTGGACAAGGCCCAGCTGAGGTCGACGGATGTCGCCGTGTCGTTGGACTTGCTCGGCTTCGATGAGCAGAGCGTCCAAGCCATCCGGAACTTGTCTGAACTGCCGCACGGCATGATGCTGATTACCGGACCCACGGGCAGCGGTAAGACGACGACGGTCTACGGGATCCTGTCGGAGGTGAACACCGGCGACGAGAAGATCATTACCATCGAAGACCCCGTGGAGTACGAACTGAGTGGTGTGCTCCAGATCCCAGTTAACGAGAAGAAGGGCCTGACGTTTGCGCGCGGTCTGCGATCGATCTTGCGTCATGACCCGGATCGCATCCTGGTCGGTGAGATCCGAGATGCGGAGACGGCCGAGATTGCTGTGCAATCCGCGCTGACGGGCCATCAAGTCTTCACGACAGTGCATGCGAACAGCGTGTTTGACGTGACCGGACGGTTCAAGCACTTTGGCCTGGACATGTTCGGATTCATGTCGGCGCTTAACGGGGTCATCGTTCAACGGCTTGTGCGCCGCGTTTGCCCGCACTGCGTTACAACACGCGTTCCCAATGCCCGTGAAGCCGAGTGGCTCGGCTTGATGAAGCGGCCGCTAGATCGCGTGCCAGCCGGTGTGGGTTGCACTGAATGTCGACAAACAGGCTACCGGGGCCGGCTCGTGATCGCGGAGGTGCACCGGGTGGACGATCGTTTGCGTGACCTCGTTACGTTGAATGCGCCGGTTTCCCAACTGAGAGAGCACGTGATGCAGGCAGGCGTGCTGTCCCTTGCCGAACAGGGCGCTCGCCTGATCGCTGACGGATTGACAACTACGGAGGAGATCAAGCGTGTCGTCGGCTGGTACTGAGGTCCGCCCTTTGGATGTGCTGCTGGGCAAGACCAGCTGGTCGGTTTGCAGAGGCGATGAGTTGCTGCATTCAGAATGGGGGCTCGCGCCAGCCGACACGCTGCGGTCGCTGACGGAATGGCTGCGTACCGGCGCTTCTGGCAAATGGTGGAGGCGAACGCCGCTCACGGTTTACCTGACTGGCGGTATCTGCCGGCCCTTTCTGCTGCCGGAGTTGCCGCCGTTACGCAAGGCTGAGCAGCGCCTTGCGATTGATGCGGCCGCCAAGGCGCGCACCGGACTCACGGAGCCGTTGCAGGTCTGGCTTTCGCCGCTGCTGTCGGGCGGCGCAGACGGCGCCCGGAAACACCAGTTCGGCGCGGTGCTGACCCACAAGGACTTGGCTGATCTTGTGGCAGCGTTGCGGCGAGTGAGGCGTATGCGTCTGGCGTCGATCCAGCCGGTTTGGTCGCTCGCCTTGGAGGTGTCGGTGTCAGCCTCCAGCGTCGAATCGAACCCACTCGATCTTCTGCTTGTGCAAGACGCTGATGCCATCACGTTGCTGGCCGGCGCACCTCAGTCGGAGGCCGAGTCCGATGGGCAGGCAAGTGGGTTCGCTGCTGCACTGACCGTTGACGGTGCGCTGGATGCATCGGGGCAGCGCAATGCCGTGATGCGCCTGGTGTCCGGTCTGGAAGTCGAGCCCATGAACACGGTACTTATGCGCTTTGGTGAGATGGACATGGAGCGGCCCACGCAGCCTCACGTTTCAGCGGGTTCCGCTGAGCTTGTATCGGTTGGGCCTGTGCCCCTTCAAGCGCTGCTGAGCGTGCAATCACTCGATCTGGAGCGGATCACGGAGGTTGTTGCGTGAGACCGCTGAAGATCGACTTCCGACCACGCTTTCCGTGGCGCGCGGCGGCCCTGTGGGCAGGTGTCGCCATATTGATGATGGTTGCTGCCTGTCTGGGTTGGGCAACTTGGCAAGTGAGGGCCGAAGCAGCGCAATTGTCCCGCGCGAATGCGGAACTGGAGGTGAATATTGCCCTGCTGAAGGCAAGGAGGCAGGCCGAGCTTGTCCCGCCGCGTTATGCAGAAGCCATCAGTGAGTTGGTGGCCATTGCGCAGTTCCCGCTTGATGCTGCACTAGGAGTGCTCGAACGCATTGATGTGCCTGGGGCGCGAATTGCCTCGATCGACATCAATGCACTGGAAGGGACGGGAAGTGTGGTCGTGGAGGCGTCATCGGCTGAAAGCTTGCAGCTATTTCTCGAGGGACTCGCGGCACAGCAATCCCGACCACGATGGGAGCTGCAGTCCGTAAGCTCTGTAAAGAAAAAATCAGGCGATTTACAAATCACCGGATCCGAGGCAAGCACAAGCGGCAACTTCGATTTGGGCGGTCATTCGCTGAGCTACCGTGCTCAGATTAACTTTAGGTGATCCTCAGCTATCGAAGAAGTTGAAGATTTGCGGTGCTCGGCCGCCCGGCGGGTACGGCATCAACGTGGTGAGAGGGCACCGTCGGCGAGCGGCGCGTGGTCTGCCCCCACTCAATTCGAGGCTTGCAGCTTATGCGTAAATTGCGGTCGATACTTGCAGCTTATGGGGTACGGTGCTTGCGGCTTATGGTGGGAGCATTGCCGCCAAGTTGTTGATTCATATGAGCATCGACTTGCAACTTATGGCGTCAACGCACAGGTTCGGAGGACGACGCCATTCGGCACTGCGAGGGCCTGGATGTCGAAGCGGCGGTCTGGCTGTTTTGGGACGATGCGGGCATGCCGTTGAAGGCCGAGTTTTCGGTGCCCAACAGGCGTGGCCTCTTCAAGGCCACCAACGGGGTCTACTCGCTGGCGCCTGCATCGGAAGACCACCAGCCCCCCCTCATCGAGGCGCTGGAGGAGGTGTTGAATTTCGATGCGCCGGCGCCGTTCGACTCTGCCGCGGGAGTTCTCGCCTATTTGCGCTCACGACGCTGATCCGTCGATCAATCGCCTCAACCAGGGCCTCAGCCAGAACATCACGGCCCCGGTGATGAGGCTCCCCACCGCCAGTTGTGTGAACAGCGTTGCATAGGCGGGGTTAGTGCTTAGCGGCGAGCCGTCCACCGGCTGCGCGACGACGCCCGAGAAGTCGCCAGCGAACAACGACGCAAGGCCCGTCACCAACATCCAGCTGCCCATCATGACGCCCTGGTACTGGCGTGGCGCCAGCCGCCCGATCATGGCGTAGCCCACCGGCGAGATCAGCAGCTCGCCGACCGACTGCAGCACGTAGCTGAGGAACAGCCAGAAGAAGTCCGCACGCCCGGAGACCGGGTCGGCAAGGTGGATGCCCAGCGGCAGTGCGAGGAAGCCCAGGCCCATCAGCACGAGGGATGCCGAGAACTGCATCGGGATGTCCACCGGCCAGCCCCTGGCGCGCCAGCGCGCGAACACGGCTGCCAGCCAGGGGCCGCCGATGACGATGACCACCGTGTTGATGTTCTGCACCCATTGCGGCGCGATCGGCACGCCGCCGATGTTCATCCATACGTTGCCTACCGCGTACATCTGCAGCCCGCTGGGCGCCATCTGGTAGAGCGACCAAAACACCAGCGACCCCAGCGTGAGTACGAGATAGGCCTGCATGCGGCGCTTCTCGGCGGCCACCGGATGGCGCACCGTCATGACGACCAGCGCAATGCCCACCGCCGCACACAGCGCCTTCATGCCGATGGCTGTATCTCCAGGATGCTGCAGCAGCCAGGCCAGCAGCGGCACCAAGCCAACGAGCACAGCGATGCCGACGGCGAAGCGGCCCCAGAAGCTGGATCCACGACGTTGCGACAGCGGCGTGTCTCGGTCCGCCAGTGTGCGCCAGAACACCAGCGCCAGGGCTATGGCCATCGCGTTGCCCAGCGTGGCGAACCAGAAGATGGTGCTGTACAGCTCGTCCAGCTGATAGTGGCCCGCCACGGTGAAGCCGATGAAGAAGCCCACGTTCATGCCGGCGTAGTTCCACAGGAAGGCGGCCTCTCGGCGGTCGTCCTCCGGCGCGAAGCGCTGCGTGAGCATCATGTTCAGGCAGGTCACGTTCAGGCCACTGCCGGTCAGGAACAGCGCGAGGCCCCAGTACAGGCCGGCCAGGCTGCCACCGGCGATGGCACCACAGCCCAGCACCTGCAGCCCCATGCCGCCGACGAAAAGGTTGCGGTTGCTCAAGTAGCGCCCGCCCAGGTAGCCGCCAAACAGGTGCAGCCCGTAGTTGAAGGCGCCGAACAGACCCATCATGAGGGCCGCGCCTTCGCTGTTGAAGCCCATGCGTCGGGTGGCGTACAGCACCAGCGTGGACTGCAGCACCGCGAAGCCCAGCGTCGCGAAGACCTGGATCATGAACAGCACGGCAGACCCTTCGGGAATGCGCGCCTGGAGTTGTCTGAGTCGGCTCATGGGGCGGCGATTGTCGCGAGGCCGCGGGGCGCTCCGCCTTCGTGTCATCCCGTGCATGCACCACGCTTGCCCCTGCCGACTTCAGGGTTATCTGGATTCCTTTCATGGAAGTTGCCAAAGAATCCGCCCCCCTCCGGCGGACTGTCGTGCCCCGGATCCTGTCGGCCCATCCATCTGCCGACACCAGCTGGCTCGCATCTTGCGATGTCCCATCACCGGGCTCGCCGACGTGGCGTGCCATTTCCCCATCGCCCCACAAGGGCATGTCGAGAAAAGAGGTCCTGATGTCTTTCCTGTCCAACCTTCGCATCGCCAGGCGTCTTGCCCTGGCTTTCGGCATCTGCGTCGCGCTGCTGTGCGTGGTCAGCATTCTTTCGGCGACCTCGCTGTCGACGATCAACGAATCCCTCAGGCTGATCACGGCCGATCGTTTCGTCAAGGTGCAGCTTGTCGGTCACGTCAAGGACGAAGTCAACCTGCAGGCCCGCATCGCGCGCAACCTGCTGATCTTTGACCAGCCCGCAGACCGGGCGCGCGAGCTGCAGCAGATGGAGGCGTCACGGGCAAAGACCGGGCCGATCCTCAAGCAGCTCGACGGCATGATCGACAAGTCCGGTGCCGGCTACCAGAAGCTCGGCGAGGTGTTCCGAACGCGCGACCTGTTCGCGACCGAGCTGGAGCAACTGCTCAAGCTTGTGCGTGACGAACGCACGGACGAGGCACGCAGCCATCTGACGGAACGCATGCGGTTGGCTCAGCTGGACTACCTGAAGATGCTGGACCAACTGGCCGGCCACCAGGGGGAGTTGATGAACCTGGCCGCCCGAGAGGCGGATGAACTGGTCAGGTCCAGCCGGCTGGAAGTGCTCGTGCTGACGGTGCTGGCGGCCATGGCGGCTGCCACCTTCGCCTGGTGGGTGGCTCGCTCGATCACGCGCCCGCTGCAGGCGTCGGTGCAGGTGGCTGAAGCTGTCGCGCAGGGCGACCTGGGCTCGCGCATCAGCGCGACCACGCGCGACGAGACCGGTCAGTTGATGGGTGCGCTGGCTCGCATGAATGCCCAACTCGTGGACATCGTCAGGCAGGTGCGCGACAGCTCGGAGTCGATCGCCACCGGCACGGGCCAGCTCGCCACCGGCAATGCGGACCTGAGCCAGCGGACAGAGGAGCAGGCCAGCAATCTCGAGGAGACGGCGGCGACGATGGAGCAGCTGACCGCCACGGTGAAGCAGAACGCCGAGACCGCGCGTGCCGCGACGGAGATGGCCACCGGCGCGATGGACGTGGCCACGCGCGGCGGTGAGGTGGTGGGCCAGGTCGTGCAGACCATGGACCGTATCAGCGAGGCCAGCCACCGCATCTCGGACATCATCGGCGTCATCGACGGCATCGCCTTCCAGACCAACATCCTGGCGTTGAACGCGGCCGTTGAGGCGGCGCGAGCCGGAGAACAGGGGCGCGGCTTCGCGGTCGTTGCCGGCGAAGTGCGGCTGCTGGCGCAGCGCAGCGCCGAGGCTGCCAAGGAAATCAAGACGCTGATCAATGCCAGCGTGGAGACGGTGGATTCAGGCGGCCAACTGGTGGCCAATGCCGGCCGCACGATGGATGACGTGGTGCAGCAGGTGCGCCAGGTGCATACGCTGATCGGCGAGATCAGTGCCGCCAGCCGGGAGCAAAGCGCAGGCATCGACCAGGTGGGCGATGCCGTCATGCAACTCGACCAGGTCACGCAGCAGAACGCCGCGCTGGTGGAGGAGGCCGCCTCCGCGGCCGACAGCCTGAAGCAGCAGGCTCAGCGGCTCAACGGACTGGTCGCCACCTTCAAGTTGTGAGGCTCCCCGGCCGCACCGAGCGGTAGACCGCGCTGCGTTCGGGCCGGCTCAGCACCAGTTGCCAGAGCTGGCCCTGGCGCGAGCGGAAGAACCCTGCACAGCTCAGCAGGTAGTAGCGGAACATGCGGCGGAAAGCCTCGTCGTAGTGGGCGGCGAGTCGGGGCCAGGCGGTCTCGAAGCGATCTGCCCAGCACATCAGCGTGCGATCGTAGTCGGGGCCAAAGTTGTGCCAATCCTCGATGATGAAGCGCCCCTCCAGCGCGCTGCCGAGCTCTGCGGGGGAGGGCAGCTTGCCGTTTGGAAAGATGTAGCGCTCGATCCAGGGGTCGGTGTGCGGCGCGCGGCGATCCACGCCGATGGAGTGCAGCAGGAACAGCCCTTCGGGCGCCAGCAGGCGGCGCGTGGTGTCGAAGTAGATGGCGTAGTTCTTCAGCCCCACGTGCTCGAACATGCCCACCGACACGATCTTGTCGAAGCTGCCTTGCAGCGAACGGTAGTCCTGCAGCAGCAGAGTGACGGGCAGCCCGGCACAACGCTGCTCGGCCAGCGCAAGCTGTTCCTTGCTGATCGTCACGCCGGTCACCGTCACGCCATGCCGCTCTGCCGCGTAGCGCGCCAGCCCGCCCCAGCCGCAGCCGATGTCCAGCAGCGTCTCGCCGGGCTTGAGCTCCAGCTTGCGGCAGATCATTGCGAGCTTGTGCTCCTGGGCTTGTTCAAGGTCTTGCGCGTGCTCCCAGTAGCCGCAGGAATAGATCATGCGCGAGTCCAGCATGGCCTCGAACACGTCGTTGCCGACGTCGTAGTGGCGTTCGCCGACCTGGTGGGCGCGGGCTACGCTTTGCAGGTTGAACAGGCGCTGGCGCAGGCTTTCCAGCAGCAGCCCGAGCCGGGCCGCGCGCGGCGCCGTCCGGTCGAGGTCGGTGCGCAGCAGGCGCTCGAACAGCATGTCCAGGCGCTCGCAGTCCCAGTCGCCGTCGACATAGGCCTCACCAGCGCCTAGCGACCATTGCGTAAGCAGCCGCCGATACAGGCGCGAGTGGTGCACCCGCATGTCCCAGGGACGTGTGCCGTTGAAATGCACATCGGCGCGCGCCAGCATCTGGCGCAGCACAGCCGGCGGTTCGAGGTTGAGGGCGGGCAGGGACAACATGCGCGGCAGGGCTCGAGCTTGCAGTCAAGTTTGCCTGTGCCTGCCCACCCGTGTCGTCGCAAGTTGTCAATGCCCTCGATAGCGGCAGTGCATCAGTTGCCGGGCAGGCCCCAGCCGAACGGGTCACCTGGAGCGATCAGCAGCGTCGCCTCGGCGCTGATGAAGGCGCGACCTCGGATGGTCGGCACGATGCTGGACCCTTCCTTCTCGTACCAGCCTTCGAAGACGCTGCCGATGACGCTGGCCTGTCGCCAGACCTCGCCGGCTGCGAGCCGGCCCGCCGCGGCCAGGCAGGCCAGCTTCGCGCTGGTGCCGGTGCCACAGGGCGAGCGGTCGTACTGGCGGCCGGGGCAGAGCACGAAGCTGCGCGAATCGGCTAGTGCCGGGTCGGCGTCACAGAACAGCTCGACGTGATCGATGATGGCGCCGTCCGCGCCGCGGTGGCCCTGCTCGTGCAGGGCCTGGCCCAGCATCGCGGCGTAGTCGGTCAGCGCGGTCACGTGGGCCGGTGCGACAGCCTGGCCGTGGTCGGAGCACAGGAAGAACCAGTTGCCGCCCCAGGCGATGTCGCCACTCACCGTCTGGCCGGTTGGGAGTGCCACCTGCACGCCCGTTGCCAGGCGGTAGGACGGCACATTGCGCACACTGACCCGGCCGTCCGCATGCAGGGTCGCGCGCACGGGGCCGACCGGCGTTTCGACCACATGTTCGCCCGCAGCGATGCGACCCAGGTGGGCCAGAGTTTCGATCAGGCCTATGGTGCCGTGGCCGCACATTCCCAGGTAGCCGGCGTTGTTGAAGAAGATGACGCCAGCGGCGTGTGCCGCGTCCTGCGGCTCGCAGAGCAGGGCGCCGACGAGGACCTCGCTGCCGCGCGGCTCCAGCAGCGTTGCGCGGCGATAGGCGTCGTGCTCGCGGGCCAGGCGTTCACGGCGCTCGGCCATTGAGCCACGGCCGAGATCGGGAAAGCCGGCGACGACGACACGCGTCGGTTCCCCGCCGGTGTGGGAGTCGATGATCTGGATGCGCTTCATGCGACGGAGCGGCAGTGCTCGGGCCGCGTCGCCAGGGCGACCTTCACCAGCGCCTCGACGTGCTCGCGCTCGGCGCCGATCAGCGGCAGTCGGGGGCGGCGCATGTGCTCGGTGCCCACGCCCACCAGCGCGTCGATGAGCTTGAGGTTCTGCACCAGCTTGGTCGACACGTCCAGGTGCAGCAGCGGCGTCATCCAGCGGTAGAGGGCGCGCGCCTCGTCCCAGTGGCCGGCCTGCATGAGGTCAAAGAGCGCGACCGTCTCACGCGGGAAAGCGCAGCCTACGCCCGCGAGTAGCCCGTCGCAGCCTAGCGCCAGCCCCTCGAAGGCGAGGTCGTCCACGCCCATGAAGAGGCGATAGCGCTCGCCCAACAGGTTGCGCAGGTCGGTGATGCGGGTCACGTCGCCGCTGCTCTCCTTGATGGCGGCGACATGGTCGCAGTCCGCCAGCTCGGCGAAGTGCTCGGGCCTGAGGTCCACGCGATAGGCCACGGGGTTGTTGTAGACCATCAGCGGCCGCTGGGCCGCCTTGGCGAATGCGCGCACGTTGGCCATGGCTTCGCGTGCGTCGGCCACGTAGATGACGGAGGGCATGACCATGTAGCCCGAGACGCCCAGCGCGTTGGCGCCCTCGATGAAGCGCAGCGCCTCGCGCGTGCTGGTTTCTGACACCGTGGCCAGCACCGGAACGCGGCCTCCCGACGCGTCCAGCGCGCAACGCGCAACAGCCAGCTTCTCGTCCAGCGCCAGCGTGCTGGCCTCGCCCAGCGATCCGCAGCAGACGACGCCGTGGATGCCGTTGCGGATCTGGTAGTCGATGTGGCGCGCCGTACCCTCGAAATCGAGGCTCTCGTCGGCATGAAACTTGGTCGTGACGGCGGGGAAGACGCCGCGCCATGGAACGGTCTGCATCACTGGGCTCCTCGTTGGGTGGCCCATGTTCGCTCATCAGCGCCGCTTTGCGCGGCGCTGATGCACGGCTGTCGTGCGGGCTGGCGCTAGAACGCCGTCCACTCTTCGTCTGAGGAGGCAGCGGCAGGGCCGCCTGCTGCCATCGCTGTCATCGAGGCTGTCGACGCCACCGGCCCCGCGACCTGCGGGGGGCGGGGCCTGGAGGCTGTCTTGGCCGGTGCTCTGGCGACGATGGCGGGCCTGCGTGTAGCCGCCGTCTCGGCCGGCCCGGGTGGCGGGGTTGTCGCGTCCAGCTTGAAGGACGCCACAGCTTCGGCCAGCTGGCGGGCCTGCACGCGCAGGCTCTCGGCCGCGGCGGCACTCTCCTCCACCAGGGCTGCGTTCTGCTGGGTGACCTGGTCGAGCTGGTTGACGGCCTCGCCGATCTGGCCGATGCCCTTGCTCTGCTCGTGGCTGGCGGCGCTGATCTCGCCGATCAGGTCGGCGACGCGGCGCACCTGGCCCACCACCTCACCCATGGTCCGACCAGCCTCGCCGACCAGTGCATTGCCGGCTTCCACGCGCTCAACGCTGGCGCCGATCAGCGCCTTGATCTCGCGCGCCGCCTGGGCGCTGCTTTGGGCGAGTGCCCGCACTTCACCCGCCACGACGGCAAAGCCGCGGCCCTGCTCTCCGGCGCGGGCTGCTTCCACCGCTGCGTTCAGCGCCAGGATGTTGGTCTGGAAGGCGATGCCGTCTATGGTGCCGATGATGTCGACGATCTTCCTGGAGCTGGCCGTGATCTGCTCCATCGTGTCGACCATCTGGCCCATGACCTGGCCGCCGCTCTGGGCCACTTCGGCAGCGCTGCCAGCCAACTGGGCCGCCTGGCGGGCCGTGTCGGTGTTGTGCCTGACGGTGGCGCTCAGTTGCTCCATCGATGCGGCAGTCTCTTGCAGGCTGCTGGCTTGTTGCTCGGTGCGCTGGCTGAGGTCGGCATTGCCCTGTGCGATCTGGCCGCTGGCGGTGGCGACGCTGTCGGCATTGCCACGCACCGTACCGACGATGCCGACGAGCGCGTTGTTCATGCGCTGCAGCGCGCCGAGCAGTTGGCCGGTTTCGTCGCGACGCTGGGTGGCCAGCTTCAGTCGCAGGTCGCCGGTGGCGACGGTCTCGGCCGCAACGACGGCCTGACGGATGGGTATCACCACCGAGCGCGTGATCAACAGGGCCAGCGCCGCACCGATGGCGATGGCGGCACCCGCAGCGACCAGTACCGTGACGGCTGCAAAGTTCACCCGGTGGTCGGTGTTCTTGGCCGCGTCAAGCATCAGCTCCTTCTGGAAATCGATCAGCGTCTCCAGCGCTGTCAAATAGCGCTGCTGGAGCGGCCGGGTTTCGCCCAGCAGCAGGTCCCGAGCGGCATCCGTCCCCCCCTTCAGGCCCAGCTCGATCACGCGCTGCACGGACGCGTTGTACGGCGGCCGCGCATCGGTCGCCGCTGCCAGCAGCCCACGCCCGCGCTCGGACTGGATCGTGGAGTCGAGCTTCTGCAGCAGGGCGGTGTTCTGGGCACGCGCGTCTTCGATGGTGGCGAGTTCCTTGCGCTGGGCGGCTGCGTCGTGCAGCAGCACGACATTGCGCACTGCGCGCGCAATGCGGTTGAGGTTGTCCTTGACCGAGTGCAACTGCTCGACCTTGACGAGACGGTCCTGCACCATGTGTGCGAGTTCGTCGTTGACACGGTCCAGCTGACTGCGGGCGTATAACGCAAGCAACACGCTGAAGGCGATGGAGACTGCGAAGGCGAGTCCGAGGCGCAGGCCGATGCGCAGGTCGGTGAGCAATTTCATCTGCTTCTCTCCCTGTGACAGGGCGGCAACACGCTGTTGCCGCTGCCAAGCCGTTGTGGCGAGGCAAGTCTGTGCCATTCTGTCGGCATGGCGCAAGACCTCTCCTGCGGTTGCGCTGCCGACGGAGATGGAGTACGAGCATGGGAGCTGAGTCGAATCTGACCGAGAAGGTGCTGGCCTTGGTGGTGCAGCCGCCCGAGTCCGGCTGTGCGCCCAGTTCCCGGCCGCGCGATGCAGCGGAGCGCGCAATCGACGGTGCGGCGAGCAAGGCGGCGCTGGCCGCCGGCACGTTGGCACTGCCACCCGGCCCGTTGGGCTGGGTCACCATCGCGCCGGAGATGCTGGCCGTCTGGCACATCCAGCGCCAGCTGGTCGCAGACATCGCGGCGCTCTACGGGCGCAGCGCCGAGCTCGGCCCGGCGCAGATGCTGTGGTGCCTGTTCCGCCACACGGCCGCGCAGGCGCTGCGCGACCTGGGCGTGCGCGTTGGCGAGCGCGTCATCGTGCGCCCGGCCGCCCAGGTGCTGCTGCAGCGCGCGGCCGAGGCGGTCGGCCTGCACATCGGTCAGAAGGCCGCGAGCTGGACGCTCTCGCGTTGGGTGCCGCTGGTGGGGGCGGCGGGCGTCGGCGCCTACGCCTGGTGGGATACCCGCCAGGTCGGCCGTGCGGCTCTGCAGCTGTTCGAGCAGGAACAGGTGATCGACAACCCTGTGTAAGCTGTGCATCCTGGCGTTGATACTCGGCCGATGCAATTGCCGCCCATCCTCGACATCGAAGCCTCCGGCCTGGGCCGCGGCAGCTATCCCATCGAGGTTGGTTTCGTCGCCGCAGATGGCGGGCTGTTCTGCGGCCTTGTGCGGCCTGAGCCCGGTTGGCAGCACTGGGACCCCGCTGCCGAGGCCTTGCACGGCATCAGCCGCGAGCTGCTGCTGCGGCATGGCCGCACGGCCGCCTGGATGGCCGAGCAGCTCAACGAGCGCCTGGCAGGGCAGACCGTCTACTGCGACGGCTGGGGCCAGGACTATCCATGGCTGGCCCGGCTCTTCGACGCTGCGGGCCGGCGGCAGAGCTTTCGTCTGGACGACCTGCGCCGGCTGCTGAGCGAGGCCGAGGCCCAGCGCTGGCGTGGTGTCACCGAAGCCGTGCGCCAACGCGAGCAGCTCACCCGCCACCGTGCCAGCAGCGATGCGCGGGTGCTGCAGTTGGCGCTGGGCGAGATCAAGAACGGCGTGGCGGCCTAGAGGGCCTTTGCTGCGGCAGCGCCAACTGGCCCTAGTTCCCGAACAACCCGGCCTGCTGCTCGCGCAGCAGCTTCTTCTGCACCTTGCCCATCGCGTTGCGCGGCAGCTCCGCCTGCACGATGACGTGCTTGGGCACCTTGAAGCCGGCGATGCGAGCCTTGAGAGTCTGGATCAAGACCTCTGGGTCGGGCCGGCTGCCGCCACGCGGCGTGACGACGGCGACGACGGCCTCGCCGAAATCCGGGTGCGGCACGCCGATGACGGCCGATTCGCCGACGCCGGGCAATTCGTTCAACAGGCCCTCGATCTCTGCCGGATAGACGTTGAAGCCGCCGCTGATGACGAGATCCTTGCTGCGGCCGATCAGGGTCAGGTAGCCGTCCTCGCCCACGCGGCCGACGTCTCCGGTCTTGAACCATCCGTCTGCGGTGAATTCCTCGGCCGTCTTCTCCGGCATCTGCCAGTAGCCGCTGAAGACGTTGGGGCCGCGCACCTGTACGTGGCCGATCTCCTCCGGTGCGCACGGTGAGCCATCGTCGCGCACGATACGCAGCCCCACGCCGGGCAGCGCCGGGCCGACGGTGCCGCCGATGCGTTGGCCGTCCTCCGGCCTGCAGGGGTTGGAGGTCAGCATCAGCGTCTCGCTCATGCCGTAGCGCTCCAGGATCAGGTGGCCGGTGCGGGCCTGCCACTCGCGCCAGGTCTCGATGAGCAACGGCGCCGAGCCGCTGATGAAAAGGCGCATGCGGCGCGTGTCGAGCTGCTTCTCCTGGAGCAGGCGCACATAGAGCGTGGGCACGCCCATGAAGACCGTGGCCTCGGGCAGGCGGGCTGCCACCGCTGGCGCATCGAAACGGTTGAACCACAGCATGCGGCTGCCGTTGAGCAGCGCGCCGTGCGAGGCGACGAAGAGGCCGTGCACGTGGAAGATGGGCAGGGCGTGCAGCAGCACGTCGCCGGGCTTCCAGTCCCAGAAGTCCTTCAGCGTCTGCGCATTGGAGAGCAGGTTGCCATGGCTGAGCATGGCGCCCTTGCTGCGCCCGGTGGTGCCGCTGGTATAGAGGATGGCAGCGAGGTCGCCGCTGGCGCGCGCCACGGGCAGGTGTTGGTCGCTCATCTGCGCGGCGCGCTCCAGGAACGTGCCACTGCGGTCGTCGTTGAGCGTGAAGACCCAGCGCACGCCGTGCTGGAAGGCCAGCTTGCTGACCCAGCCGAAGTTCCGGCCCGCGCAGACGACGACACCCGGTGCTGCATCGCTTATGAAGTGTTCCAGCTCGCCGGACTGGTAGGCCGGGTTCAGCGGCAGGTAGACGTAGCCGGCGCGCAGCACGGCGAGGTACAGCAGCAGCCCTTCGACGCTCTTGTCCGTGTGCACAGCGATCCGGCTGCCGGCGGGCAGGTCGAGCCGGCCCAGCCAGTTGGCAAGCATGGCGCTGCCACGCTCCAGGTCTCGCCAGCTGTAAAGCGCGCCGTCGGCGTCGATGGCGTTCGAATCGAGATCGGCCGGGAAGCCGGCGCGAAGTGCGGAGTACAGGTTCATGCGTTCAATCCAGCTTGGCACCCGAGCGCTTCACCACTTCCGCCCAGCGCCTGATCTCCGCGCTGACGAACTGGCCGAAGGCATCGCCGTAGAGGTTGGGGGTCTCGGCGCCCAGGCCGTGCCAGATGTTGCGGATCTCCTCGCTGGCATAGGCCTTGCGCAGCTCGGCCTGCATCGTGGCCACGGCCTCCCTGGACGTGCCCTTGGGTGCCCACAGGCCGTACCAGGTCGACACCTCGTAGCCGGGCACGCCGGCCTCCGCCGTGGTCGGCACGTCGGGGAATCCGATGGCACGCTTGGGTGCTGCCACCGCCAGCGCCTTGATGCGGCCGCCCTTGATGTGTGCGGCTGATGAGCCCAGCCCGTCGAACATCAGGTCCACCTGCCCCGCGATCAGATCCTGCAGGGCCGGGCCGGCGCCACGGTAGGGGATGTGGGTGATGAAGGTCTGCGTTTGCAGCTTGAACAGCTCGCCGGCCAGGTGGTGTGAGGTGCCGTTGCCGGCCGATGCGTAGTTCAGCCGCCCCGGCCGGGCGCGCACCGTGGCCAGCAGGCCTTTGAGATCACTCACCGGCACCTGGCCCGGATGCACGACGACGACCTGGGGCACGCTGGCCAGCAGCGCGACGGGGATGAAGTCATCCTCCAGCCTGTAGTCCAGCTTGGGGTACATGGAGGGGGCGATGGCATGGTGCACGGCACCCATGAAGAAGTTCGTGCCGTCCGCGGGCAGCTTGGCCGCGAGGCTGGCGCCCACCGTGCCGCCGGCACCGCCCTTGTTGTCGATGATGAGCTGGCGGCCCATCTGACGGGTCAGCAGCGCAGTCAGTGGTCGGGCGAAAGCGTCGGTACCGCCTCCGGCGGGGAAGGGCACGATCCAGGTGAAGGGCTTGGTGCCCTGTGCCTGCGCCAGCCAGGGGCTGAGCAGGGCGGGCAGCAGCGTGCGTCGCTTCATCGGGTTGTCTCCGTCGGTTTTGTGCGGCGATTATGGGTAGCGGTTCAGGGCTGAAGCAAAGTCGTGATGCGGCCCAGCAGCTCCTGCCGCGAGAAGGGCTTGCTGAGGCTGTCACAGCGCGCCTCGCTCAGAAACTGGCGGGCAATGGGCGACAGCGTGTCGCCGGTGACGAAGAGCATGCGTCGCGCCAGGGACGGGTGCCGGGCCCTGATCTCGCGCCAGAGCTGGGCGCCGTCGATGTCGGGCATGTGCAGGTCGCTGACGATGGCGTCGAAGCGTGCCTCGGCCAGCATGGCCAGGGCCACTGCGCCTGACTCGGCCGTCATGACCTCATAGCCGGCGCCACCCAGCATCTCACCGATGAGGTCGGCGATCTCGGCCTCGTCGTCGACGATGAGCACGCGGGCGCTGCATTCCTCGGTCGCGGCAAGCGGCATCGGTTCGGTCTCGGCACGCTCGGGCTCGCCGCTGACGGGCAGTTGCAGGCAGAAGCAGGCGCCGCCATCGAGGGCTTCGTCATCCTGCACCGTCAGCTCGCCGCCGTGCTCGCGCGCAATGGAGCGCGACACGGCCAGTCCCAGTCCGGTGCCGACTCCCTCGCTCTTGGTTGTGAAGAATGGCTCGAAGATGCGCTCGCGCAGCTCGGCCGCGATGCCCGGGCCGTTGTCGCGCACGCGCAGCCAGACGCGTGGTGTGCGGCGGCGGTCGCCATCGGTCATGGGCGCGACCCCGGTGGAGACGGTCAGGCGGCGACCGAGGTCGCGCGCTCCCAGCGCCTGCTGGGCGTTGACGATGAGGTTGAGCACGATCTGGCCGATCTGGTCGGCGTCGGCCCTGACGTGCGGCAGGCCGGGCTGCAGCTCCAGCACGACGGCGATGCCGTGGCTGCGCAGCACATAGCCCAGCATGTCCACGGCGGCCGCGGCAAGGTCGTTCAGCGCCACCTCGCTGCGCTTGGCGGGCCGGCTGCGTGCCATGTTCAGGAAGGTGCGAACGATGCGGCCACAGCGCTCGGCTGCATCGAAGATGCGCTGGGCGTCGGCGGCGCGCGGGTCGCCGCTCATCTTCTCGGCCAGCAGCGCGGCGCGGCCCATGACGATGGACAGCGGGTTGTTGAGCTCGTGGGCCACGCCCGCCAGCAGGCTGCCCATGGCCGTCAGCTTCTCGCTCTGGCGCAGGGCCTCGCGCTGGCGCTCGATCTCGCTCTGCGCGATCTGGCGTTCCGACAGGTCGAAGAGGGAAGCCGTGTAGAAAGTCTGGCCGCCGACGGCCGTGCGCCACAGCAGCATCTCGACGGGGAATTCGGTGCCGTCGGCGCGCAGCGCCGGCATCTCCACGCGCCGGCCCATGACGCGCTGCTCGCCGCCGGCCGTCACGCGGGCCATGCCGGCCTCATGCGCGGCGCGCAGCCGTGGCGGGATCATGACCTCGGCCACCGAGCGGCCCACGGCCTGCTCGCGGGCGATGCCGAACATGGCGGCCGCCGCCGGGTTGAACTCGACGACGTGGCCGGTCTCATCGGTGGAGACCAGTGCAGCCATGGCGTTGTCGAAGATGGAGGACTTCAACGCCTCGCTGGCCTCCAGCTCGGCGACCTTGGCCGACAGCGCGGCGTCGCGCTGCTTGAGTTCGGTCAGGTCCAGGCTCATGACGATGGTGGACTGCGGCACGCCGCCCCGAATGTCCACCGGGACCAGATGCTCACGCATGTAGCGCCGGCCCGCACCCGCGAGCTCGGTCCAGCCTTCCCACGCCACCGTCTGGCCGCTGGCCAGGCGCTCTCGCACGGCACCGTAGCCCGCGTAGGCGGCCGACCCGATGATGCGGGCGATGGGCTGGCCCAGCACCTGCTTGGGATGCAGGCCGGTGAATGCAAAGAACTCCTGGTTGGCCCAGACGAAGCGTTCCTCGACGTCGATGACGACGACGCGTGCCGGTACGGCCTCCAGCAGCTGTGACAGCAGTGGCAGAGTGACCTGCAGCACGCTGCCGAGGTCGCCGACACCGGCGCTGGGCGCGGGATGAAGATGGAAGGTCTCAGTCATTCGGCTCGCTCCCTGAAGGCGCGGCCGATGATAGTGATGCTCAGGCTGCGAGGGACTGTTCGCCAGCCATGGCGCCTTGTTGCATCGTGCGGGCGACATGGCCGTACATCGTCGTCCAGGCCTCGCGCACCTCGGCCGTGAAACCGTCGCCCAGGCCGGCGGCCAGGGTGTCCAGCAGGGCCGCGCCGACACTGGCGTAGTGGGCCTCGGCGACGCCGTAGCCGGCGTGGCGCTGGCCGAGCTTGAGCAGCACGGGGTCGAGCGAGTTCGGGCGGTCCAGCAGCGCGATGGCGGCGCCCAGCATCTGCATCAGGCGCGCGCCCTGCTCGCGCATGTCGCGGCCACGGAACAGCGCGCGCAGGTCCGGATCGCGGGCGAACAGCTGGGCGTAGAAGGCCTCAGCCACCGTGGCGGCCAGGGGTTCAAGCGGCTCGAAGCTGTTGCGGATGAGGTGGATCTGTAGCGGTGTCATGGCGTAGCTCTTCGGATGTTGATGGTGTTGACGGGCATTGCGAGCAGGGCTGCTTCCCCGCCGGCTCGCCCCGGGTGAAGCGCTTGCGGTCGCTCCAGCAAGCAGTGCCGTCCCCTTGGGGGGTAACGTGCCCGCTGGACGAGCGGTCAGCGCAGGTATGCGTCGGCCACGGGGGCGAACACGCACAGCAGCGGCAGGGCCGCGATGAGGCGCTCCAGCGGGTGCCAGCCGGGGGCGGATTGGGCAGGCTGGTCCTCGAGGTCTTCGGCGAAAGCCTCGCTGCGGTAGGTGATGGCCTGGGCATCCGGCCAGTCGGTGTGAGAGATGAGGTGGTGAAAGTTCATGGCGGTCTCCGGTGGGAATGCCGCCACTGTCGGCCGCTGCGGTTTCAGTGCCACTTCACCGGGCGGCCGCTGTGTTGCGTTTGTTTCAGCGCCACGCCGGTCAGCGTGTGTCCTGCCTATCATTCGTCGCCATGCAGGACAACACCGCCCCGCCCACCGTGCTGATCGTCGACGACGAGCCCGAGTTGCGCGCGCTGCTGGCCGAGTATTTCGTCCGCAACGGTTTCACGGTCATGCTGGCCGAGAACGCGGCCGTGGCGCGCGCGCAGGTGGCAGAACGCGTTCCTGACGTGGCGGTGCTGGACATCAACATGCCGGGCGAGAACGGGCTGTCGCTGGCTCGAGCGCTGCGCGAGAGCCATCCGCGCCTGGCGGTGCTGATGCTGACGACGGCGGGCGAGGCCATTGACCGCATCGTCGGCCTGGAAGTCGGGGCGGACGACTATGTCGCCAAGCCCTTCGAGCTGCGCGAGCTGTTGGCCCGTGTGCGTGCCGTGCTGCGCCGTCTGCAAGTCACGGCTGCACCGACAGTGCCGGGCGATCCGGAGCGCGTCGCTTTCGGCCTGTGCGCACTTGACATGGCCCGCCGCCAGCTCTTCGGCGCGGATGGCGCGGAGATTGACATCACGGCTGCCGAGTTCGACCTGCTGGCCCTGTTCGCCCGCCACCCCAACCGCCCGTTGAACCGCGACCAGATCATGGAGCAGGCTCACAACCGGGGCTGGGACGTGTTCGACCGCAGCATCGATCTGCGCGTCATGCGCCTGCGCCGCAAGGTGGAGCGCAATCCCGACAAGCCCGAGGTCATCAAGACGGTGCGCAACGTCGGCTACGTCTACGTGCCGGCCACCTGACTGGCATCTTCGCGCCAGCAGTGCACTGCGCGTGGGCAGAGCGCCGGGCCGCTCCCAGGCATGGTCGTCAGGCGATGTGCTCGGGACGGGAGGCTGCTGGCCTCGCCCGCTCCTTGGGGCGCGGAGCCGGGCTTGAAACGCACGACCGGCGTGTTGCGCTCACCAAGTAGCTGCGGCATTGCCGCCGCGCGGTCTGCAAGACCAGCCGGTTGTGTCGGCGTTCAGCCGGCGCGAGGCCAGACGAGGGGCTTCAATGCTCCGGCAGCTTCAGCCAGCGCTGCAGCCGCGTGCGCAGTGCAACGAAGTCCAGCGGCTTGGTCAGGTGCTCATCCATGCCGGCTTCCAGGCTGGCGGCCACATCGGCGTCCAGCGCATGCGCGGTCAGCGCAAGGATGGGGAAGGCCGGCAGCCGGCCCTCGCGCTGCTGGATGCGGATGCGGCGGGCGCATTCCAGGCCGTCCATGCCGGGCATCTGAATGTCCATCAACACCAGATCGGGCGCGGTCTCGGCACAGGCCGCAAGGGCTTCGATGCCGTTCCTTGCCAGGCGGGCCTGTACGCCCATCAACGCAAGGAACTCCAGCGCGACGACCTGATTGATGTGGTTGTCCTCGACGAGCAGGACCTGGGCTTGGCGTTGACCCCGGGAGACCCCGCTCTCGTCCGGTTCAGGCGTGTCAACGCCTGCCCCATGGGCGGCGGCGTTCAGCCAGAACGGCACCAGCACCGGTGCTGGCTGTGGCAACCACGACTTGTCCATCCCGTGTCCTCGATCGGTTTGTTCTTTTGTAGGTCCCAGGCGGACCGTGGGCCATTGTTGCCGCAGCCGCCGCCTCGCGCAACCGCATGTCCCCACAAATCCGCCGAGGCATGGCCGCTCTTGCGGCCCGAGCGACGGCCGTCATCGGTCGCGTGTGCTGACAGTTTTCGTCAACCTGCATCCCTACACTGCTCGCCTTCGTCGTTTTGGCCCCTTACCCAGCAATGTCTGACGGTCTGATCCGCATCCGAGGCGCTCGGCAGCACAACCTCAAGAATCTCGACCTGGATCTGCGTACCGCGGAGCTGACCGTCGTGACCGGCCCCAGCGGTTCCGGCAAGTCCAGCCTGGTGTTCGACACCCTGTACGCCGAGGGCCAGCGCCGCTATGTCGAGACCTTCTCGGCCTACGCGCGCCAGTTTCTGGACCGCATGGACCGCCCCGCCGTCGACAAGGTGGACGGCGTGCCGCCCGCCATCGCCATCGATCAGACCAATCCAGTGCGCACCAGCCGCTCCACGGTGGGCACGATGACGGAGCTGAACGATCATTTGAAGCTGCTTTATGCGCGGGCAGCGGAGTTGTTCGATCGCAAGACGGCGCTTCCGGTCAGGCATGACACGGCGCAAAGCACTTATGCGGAGCTGATGGGGCGCGCGGCCGCCGCGGACCCCAGGATGGTGCTGAGCTTCCCGGTCGAGCTGCCGGCCAACACAACGGCCGAGCAGGTGCAGCAGTGGCTGTCCGCCAGCGGCTTCACGCGCGTGCAGGGCGAGCGCGAAGTGGAAGGTAAAAAAGTGTTGGACGTGGTGGCCGACCGCTTCCGTATCTTGGGTGCCGACAAGCAGCGTGTGATGGAGGCCATCGAGCTCTGCCTGAAGCGTGGCGGCGGCCGTGTGAATGTTCACGTGGGGGACGACGGCGGCACGCTCTGGCGGTTCTCCACCGGCCTTCATTGCCCTGAAAGCGACCTTCGCTATGCCGATCCGCAACCGGCATTGTTTTCCTTCAACTCGGCCTTCGGCGCGTGCGACAGCTGCCGCGGCTTCGGCCGCGTCATCGGCGTGGACCTGGGTCTGGTCATTCCGGACGAGCGCAAGACGCTGCGCAACGGCGCCATCAAGCCCATGCAGACACCGGCCTGGAAGGACTGCCAGGACGACCTGCTGAAGTACGCCGGCGAGGCCGGCATCCCGCGCGACACGGCGTGGAAGGAGTTGAGCCCGGCCCACCGCGAATGGGTCATCAACGGTACGCCCAACTGGAACGGCAACTGGAACAAGCAGTGGTACGGGGTTAAGCGCTTCTTCGACTACCTGGAGAGCAAGGCCTACAAGATGCACATCCGCGTGCTTCTGTCCAAGTACCGCAGCTACACCGAATGTCCGGCCTGCCGCGGTGCGCGGCTCAAGACCGAGGCGCTGCTGTGGCGTGTCGGCTCCAAGGCCTTGTCGGACGCAGCGCTGCCAGCCGGGCAGCGCTTCCTGCCTGCAGGGGTGGACTGGTCGCGCGATCAGCTCGAAGCGCTGCCGGGCCTGTCCCTTCATGACCTTATGCAGCTACCCATCCAGCGCCTGCGCGACTTCGTCGATGGCCTGCAACTGCCCAGCACCATGCTGGACGAGGCGCTGAAGCTGCTGCTGGACGAGATCCGCCACCGCAGCCGCTACCTCTGCGACGTGGGCCTGGGCTACCTGACCCTGGATCGCCAGAGTCGCACGTTGTCCGGCGGCGAGGTGCAGCGCATCAACCTGACGACGGCGCTGGGTACCTCGCTGGTCAACACGCTGTTTGTCTTGGATGAGCCCAGCATCGGCCTGCACCCGCGCGACATGGGCCGCATCAACCAGGCCATGCTGCGCCTGCGTGATGCCGGCAACACGCTGGTGGTCGTCGAGCATGACCCGGCCGTCATGCTGGCCGCGGACCGCTTGATCGACATGGGTCCAGGCCCCGGCGAGCGCGGCGGCCAGATCGTCTTCGACGGTACGCCCGAGCAGATCCGCGCGGCGGACACGTTGACCGGTGCCTACCTGGGCGCGCGCAAGCACGTAGGCATGGGGCTGAAGCGCCTCGTCGAGGAGAGCACGCCCAGGCTCATCCTTGAAGGGGTGCGTGAGCACAATCTGAAGGATGTCCACGTCGAGTTCCCGCTGCAGCGCCTGGTCGTCGTGACCGGCGTCTCCGGCTCGGGCAAGAGCACCCTGATGCAGGACGTGCTGTATCCGGCGCTGGCGCGCCAGTTCGGCAAGGCCACCGAGGCGCCCGGCGCGCATGAGCGTCTGCTGGGTGCAGACCATCTCGCCGACGCCGTCTTCGTCGACCAGTCGCCCATCGGCAAGACGGCGCGCTCGAATCCCGCAAGCTATGTCGGCGCGTTCGACGAGATCCGCAAGCTGTTCGCCGACGCACCGCTGGCTGTGGAGCGCAGCTACAGCGCCGGCATGTTCAGCTTCAATGCCGGCGACGGCCGCTGTCCAACTTGCGGCGGCTCGGGCTTCGAGCATGTGGAGATGCAGTTCCTCAGCGATGTCTACCTTCGCTGCCCGGACTGCGACGGCAGGCGCTTTCGCGCCGAGATGCTGGACGTCAAGCTGACGCTGAAGGGGCGTGACCTGAGCGTGTCCGACGTGCTTGAGCTGACTGTCGCCGAGGCGGTGACCTTGTTCGGCGAGCACCGCGCCGTGGTGACCAAGCTGCAGCCCATCGTCGACGTGGGTCTGGAGTACGTGCGCCTGGGCCAGCCGGTGCCCACGCTGTCAGGCGGGGAGGCCCAGCGCCTGAAGCTGGCAGGATTCCTGGCCGAGGCCGCATCGAACCCGCGCTTCGGCGTCGCCAAGAAAGGCACGCTGTTCCTGTTCGACGAGCCGACCACGGGATTGCACTTTGACGACATCGCCAAGCTGATGCGCGCGTTGCGCAAGCTGCTTGCCGCCGGGCATTCGCTGATCCTCATCGAGCACAACCTCGACGTCATCCGGGCGGCCGATTGGCTCATCGACCTCGGCCCCGAAGGCGGCGAGGGCGGCGGCGAGCTGGTCTGCGTGGGGACACCCGAGGCGGTGACCCAGCACCCCACCTCGCACACGGCGGCGGCGCTGCGCGACTACGCACTGCATATGGATCGCCCGGCCGTCGTCGTGGAAGAGGGCCGGCCGCTTCAGTCGGTCGTGCGCGCCCGACGTGCTGCCGACGAGGCCATCAAGATCGTCAATGCCCGCGAGCACAACCTCAAGGGGCTCAGCGTCGACATCCCGCGTGGCAAGTTCAACGTCGTGACCGGCGTGTCGGGCTCGGGCAAGTCCACGCTGGCCTTCGACATCCTGTTCAATGAGGGGCAGCGTCGTTACCTCGAGTCGCTGAATGCCTACGCGCGGTCCATCGTGCAGCCAGCGGGGCGGCCCGAGGTGGATGCTGTCTGGGGCATTCCTCCCACGGTGGCGATCGAGCAGCGCCTGAGTCGCGGCGGCCGCAAGAGCACGGTGGCGACGACTACCGAGGTCTGGCACTTCCTGCGCCTGCTCTATGTGAAGCTGGGCGTGCAGCATTGCGTCAACGATGGCGCGCCGGTGCGACCGCAGAGTGTAGAGAGCATCGCGGCCCAGCTGATGCGCGACTACCGCGGCCAGCATGTGGGCCTGCTCGCGCCGCTGGTGGTCAACCGCAAGGGCGTCTACACGGACCTCGCCAAATGGGCCAAGGGCCGTGGCCATACGCATCTGCGCGTGGACGGCGAGTTCCTGCCTACCAGCCCATGGCCGCGCATCGACCGCTTCAAGGAGCACACCATCGAGCTGCCGGTCGGCGACCTGGTCGTGTCGCCGGACGGGGAGGCGGAGCTGCGCGAGCTGCTGGCCAAGGCGTTGGACGCCGGCAAGGGCGTGCTGCATCTGCTCGGTCCCCTGGATGGCCTGAACCTGGAAGACGGCGCGACCGGCGCCGGCGTCGGCACGGTGAAGGTGTTCTCCACCAAGCGCGCCTGCCCGGTCTGCGGCACCAGCTACCCCGAGCTGGACCCCCGGCTGTTCTCCTACAACTCCAAGCATGGCTGGTGCACCAGCTGCGTGGGCACGGGCCTGAGCCTGACGCGCGAGCAGCGCAAGGCGCTGGACGACAGCGTGCAGGCCGACGACAACCGTGGCCGCGAGCAGAGCTTCCCGTCGGAAGAGGCCGAGGTCGAGGGCTTGACCGACGCCGTCTGCCCGGACTGCCATGGCACGCGGCTGAACCCGACGGCGCGTTCCGTCGAGTTCGAGGACCAGGGCATTGGCGACGTCGCGGCCTGGAGCGTGGGCCAGGCCCGCCAATGGGTGCAGGGCCTGCGCCTGGAGGGGCGTGATGCCGATATCGCCCGCGACGTCGTCAGCGAGATCCTGGGGCGCCTGGAGTTCCTCGAGGAGGTGGGCCTGGGCTATCTGACGCTGGACCGCGCCGCGCCCACGCTGTCAGGCGGCGAGGCTCAACGAATCCGCCTGGCGGCGCAGCTCGGCAGCAATCTGCAGGGTGTCTGCTATGTGCTGGATGAGCCCACGATCGGCCTGCATCCGCGCGACAACCAGATCCTGCTGAAGGCCTTGTCGACACTGGGCGACAAGGGCAACACGCTGGTGGTCGTCGAGCACGACGAGGACACCATCCGTCGTGCCGACCACATCATCGACATCGGCCCCGGTGCCGGCAAACGCGGCGGCCGCGTCGTGGCCCAGGGCACGGCTGCAGAGCTCGCCCTGCAGCCGGAATCGACGACCGGTCGCATGCTGGCCAAGCCGCTCATCCATCCCTTGCAGGAACGCCGCGCGGTCGCTCCCGACGCGCCCAAGCTCGTCGTGCTGAATGCGGCGCTTCACAACCTGCAGGGCGTGACGGTGGATGTGCCGCTGCACCGCCTGGTGGCCGTGACGGGCGTATCCGGCTCCGGGAAGTCCACGCTGGCGCGAGACGTGCTGTTGGCCAACATGGCCGTTGCAGTGCCGCTGCGCAAGGCACCGGCGAAGTGGATGGGCTGCGACGGCATAGCCGGGCACGCGCAGGTGGACCGGGTTCTGGAGGTCGACCAGACCCCCATCGGCAAGACCCCGCGCTCCTGTCCGGCCACCTATATCGGTTTCTGGGATGCCATCCGCAAGCTGTTCGCCGAGACGCTGGAGTCCAAGGCGCGCGGCTATGCGCCAGGGCGCTTCAGCTTCAATACCGGCGAAGGGCGCTGCCCAGGCTGCGAGGGCCAAGGCATGAAGACCATCGAGATGAGCTTCCTGCCCGACGTGAAGGTGCCCTGCGACCAGTGCCACGGCCAGCGCTTCAACCCCGAGACGCTGGGCGTCAGCTGGCGCGGCAAGAGCATCGGTGATGTGCTGGCCATGGAGGTGGACGAGGCGGTGGAGTTCTTCGCCGCCATGCCTTCCATCGCGCATCCTCTGCAATTGCTGAAGGACGTGGGCCTGGGCTATCTCACGCTGGGCCAGCCGTCGCCCACGCTGTCGGGCGGCGAGGCGCAGCGCATCAAACTGGTGTCCGAGCTCGTCAAGGTGCGCGACGACGTGACCCGCCGCGGCCAGAAGGCACCGCACACGCTGTACGTGCTGGACGAGCCTACCGTGGGTCTGCATATGGCCGACGTGGAGAAGCTCATCCGTGTGCTGCACCGGTTGGTGGCGGGCGGGCATTCGGTGGTCGTCATCGAGCATGACCTGGACGTCATCGCCGAGGCGGACTGGGTGCTGGACCTGGGGCCGGAAGGCGGCGATGCCGGCGGCCGAGTCGTCGTGCAGGGCACGCCCGAGCAGGTAGTGGCGAACGGCAGTCACACCGGCGAGGCGCTGCGGCCTGTGCTTGCGCGGCGAGCTTGATCCCTGATGCCGGCTGGCGGTGACTTCGGTTTTTCCGAAGGCCGGCTGCGGCTCGGCGGTGTGGTTCGCGATGCGGCGCTCCAAGACACTGAGGGCCTGTTGGATGGCTGGAGGTTGCGCGTGGTGTTTGTCGTTGGCTGGGCCGTGGTGCTGTTCCTGCTGGCTATTTGGTCTGGCCTCGCGATGGCCGCGCATGCGCTGCTGGTGGCTATGCTGTCGCACGCAGGCACCATGGGTGCTGGCGACTGGAGCCTGCCTGAATCATTGACGACCTGGCTGCCCCAGCCCTTGGCGGGATGGCTGCTGGCGGCTCTGGAAACGCTGGCGCCGCAGATCCAGTCGCTCGTTGGTGCATTGCCGATGCTGGCCAGTGGCGTTGGTGTCCTGGCTTGGGCGGTTTGGGGGCTGGGTGCCCTGTTGCTGCTTGGTGTCGGCCTGGCCGGGCATCTGGCGGTGGTGCTGTGGCGCAGGACCACGCGGCCCTCGGCACAGCAACCCGTCGTCGTGCCCGGTTGACGACCTCGCGTTGCTTCGCCCGGCGGCAAGTCGCGCCATGAGGTCTGGCTGCTGCCGTTCCGACCGCGCGCAGCCGTGACGAATGGAGGGAGTGTGGTGTTTCCCTAGAATTCGCCGCCCCTAACCCTAGGGGGCGAATTCAGGAGACCCCCCTTGAAGCCCGTGACCTTCGCTGCCGTCGGCAGCTTGGCCCTTGCCCTGGCCTTGTCGGCCACCCCGCCGCTGCAGGCGCAGACGCCTGCCGCCACCGTCCCCACCCTCGAGCAGATCTTCCGCGCCGAGCCCTATCGCAGCGAGGCGGCCAAGGAAGCAGCCTTCAGCCGTAGCGGTCGCTACCTGGCCTATCTGTGGAGCCCCTTCGGCGAGCCCGGAACCGACCTCTGGGTGCACGACACCAGGACCGGCAAGACCCAGCGAGTCACCTCGCCGCAGGTGATGGCAGCCTTCGAGGCGCCCGAGGACATGGAGCGCTTCGACAGGAAGCTCAAGCAGCGCCAGACAGAATATGCCGAGCGCCAGGCCCGCGAGGTGGCGCAGCAGGCCTATCTGCGTGGCGAGAAGGTGGACCTGTCGCAGTGGGAAACCGCGGCCATCGAGACCTTGAAGAAGGAGCTGGCCGAGAAGAAGGCCAAGGATGAGGCGCAGAAGGCAGCCGACAAGGCCGAGGCCGATGCCGAGAAGCATGCGGCGGCCGTGCTGGCCGCCAAGCGTGCCGGCAAGCCTGCGCCGGCTCCTGCCGCTGCCGCTTCCGCGCCGGAGAAGAAGGACGACAAGGACAAGGAGCTCTGGGAGCTGCGCGACGAGCTGAAGAAGAAGCTCGCCCGGGACAAGCTCAAGCCCGCCGATCTCTACCCAGGCCCGGCCCAGTTCGCATGGGCGCGCAAGGCCGATGAGCTTGTGTTCCAGTACCGCGGCGGGCTCTACCGCTGGAAGGCGGGCGACAAAGCCCCGACGCCGCTCGTCGCCACTCAGCGCGAGCTGCGCCTGATGGGCTACACAGCCGACGATGGCGGCGTGCTGTACACCGACGAGACCCGCGTGCTGCGCATGGGCTTCAAGCAGCCCGGCGTGCAGGTCGTCAATCGCGAGCTGATCCACCCGGACGACGAGCAGAAGAAGTACCGCATCTCCGAGACCGCCATCAGCGAGGACGGGCGCTGGATGTCGCTGCTGGCCAGGGCCCCGCTGAAGACGGCTGACGACAAGCCTGCGCCATCCGGACGCCAGGTCGAGATCATGAACTACAGCGAGCGCTGGGCCACGGCCAAGAAGGTCAACCGCGAGGTGTCCGACGACAAGCGCACCCAGCCGCCACTGGCCCTCTACGTCCGCCAGGTGCCATCGGGCGCCTCCGATGCGCCGCGCAAGCAGCCCGCGCCGGTGTTCACGAACGCGGGCGGCGATGTCTGGTTCGAGATGAGCGACGTGGCCTGGGCGCGCGACGGCAGCCACTACGCCTTCACGACCTGGGAGCGCGACAAGGAACTGCTGCGCGTCTACATCGGTGCGGCTGATGAAGGCGCCAAGCCCGGGATGGTGCTCGAGCGCCGCGGCGACGTCGGCCACGAGGTGGTCAACGTCATCAAGCCGCGCTTCACGCCGGATGGCAAGACGCTGGTGCTCATCCTCGACGAGTCCGGCTGGCGCCAGCCTTGGGCTATCGACGTGACCAGCAAGGCGCTACGTCAGCTGGTCAAGGGCGATTTCGAGGCTCACCAGATCGCCGGCTTCACGCCCGACAGCAAGGCCTTGTTCGTGCTGGCCAACCAGGGCGACTCCGCGGCGATGAATCTGCTGCGCGTGGACATCGCCAGCGGCACCATCCAGGCCCTGGGTGCGGCTGGCGAATTCCACCGCGCCGCAGTGGCCTCCGAAGACGGCCGTTGGGTCGCCGCCAACGCTGGCAACTGGGCCCAGCGGCCCGAGCTCAAGCTGCTCGCCGCCGACGGCAAGGAGACGTCGCGTACGCTGACCGACAGCAGTGACAAGGCCTGGGCCGAACTGAAGCTGCTGCAGCCCGAGCGCTTCAACTACGCCAACCGTCATGGCGACCGCATCGAAGGCTATGTCTTCAAGCCGACTGGCTGGCAGGCCAGCGACAAGCGTCCTGCCATCGTCTACGTCTATGGCGGCCCGTTGAACGACCGTCACATCGTCGAGGTCGACAGCTTCCAGAACACCGCCTACCTGTTCGGCCAGTACATGGCCGCGAAGTACGGCTACGTGACCGTCGCCGTGGACCCGCGCGGCCACAGCAACTACGGCCGCAAGTTCTCCGATGCGAACTGGGAGCGAGCCGGCGAACCCCAGGCCGAAGACCTGGAAGACCTCGCCAAGCTGATGCCTGCCCGCTTCGGCGTGGACGCCCGCCGCATCGGCCTGAACGGCTGGAGCTTCGGCGGCTTCCAGACCCAGTACACGATGTACACGCGTCCCGACGTGTTTGCCGCCGGCATTGCCGGCGCCGGCCCGACCGAATGGGAGAACTACAACAGCTGGTACAGCGGCCGCACCATTGGCAAGGCCACCGATCGCACCAAGCCCGTGCTGCGCAAGTACTCGCTGCTGCCACTGGCCAAGGGTTTGAGGAAGCCCCTGCTGCTGGTGCACGGCATGCAAGACCCCAACGTGCTCTACCAGGACACCGTCAATGTCTACCGCGAGCTGGTCGATTCGGGCAAGGAGTCCCTTGTCGAGCTGTTCCTGGACCCGGACGGCGTTCACGCCATGGGTGGCGTCGTCAAGCCGGCCGGCTGGCACCGCAAGTACGAGGCCTTCTGGCTGCGCAATCTGGGCCGTGCTGGCGACTGAAGCTCCTCACCCACATGCGCTGCGCTGAACGCGAGTGTGTCTGATCGGTCTGGCAGGGCGCGCCGTGGCTCACGCCACAGCCTTGCGACAGGCGCATCAGAGCAGCGGTGGGTTTGAGCCGCAAGCGGCCTCAGCCTGGGCGGCTTGGGGTGTCTCGGCACCTGGCCCGTAGGTCCCGGGGCCCTCGTCAGCGGGTTGCCAGCGCGGCATCAAGCCGCCGCAGCGGCGCCTGGCGGTAGTCGGCCGCCCAGGGCCGGGCAGCGAAGCTGCGGCGGGCCAGGCCGGCCTCGCGGCGGGCCAGTTCAGTGTCGCCGCGCGCCAGCGCGCAGACGCCCGTGAGGGCATGCAGGCGGGCGAGGTCTGTGTCCAGCGGATCGTCGCGCGTACGCGCGGCCAGCGCCAGGCTGGCCTGCAGGTCGGCCAGACCTGCGCCATGCTGGCGCAGCGCGCAGCGCGCCTCGCCGCGCAGCGCCAGTGCGAGCTGGCTGTCATAGAGGCTGACGCGATCGTCGGCTGCCGGAATCGGCAGGGTTGCCGGCAGCGCCGCCAGGGCGTCGGCAGCGCGGCCCGCGTCGAGCAGCACGCGGGCGTGTGCGACCTGCACCATCTGGGCGTAGCGCAGCGGGTTGGCCGTGCCCTCGCCGCGCACGGCCGGGAAGTCCGGCGCCTGGGCGAGCAGGTCCAGGGCCTCGGCGGCCCTGCCGCCTGCCGACAGGTTGGTGGCGGCTGCCGAGTACTGGAAGGCTGTCAGCGGATGGCGCGCATAGCCGCCATCGATGCGGGCTTGCAGCGCAATGCGGTAGTAGCGGTCGGCGTCGGTGTGGCGTCCAAGCGCCTCGTAGATCTCGCCCAGCGTATGGCCCAGGCGCAGGCGCTCTGGCGGCGTGCGCGCATCGACTTCCAGCGCGACGCGGCTGCGCTCGATCAGCGGCAGCGCGGCTCCGATGTCGCCGCGGCGGGCGAGCACGCTGGCCTCGGCCAGGTCCAGTGGCGCCGTCACCTCGTCCGGCAGCGCTTCGCCACGGGCCGCTAGGCGCTCGCGGCTGGCGCGTATGGTCGCCAGCGCCGCGTCTGCATCGATCTGGAAGTAACCGGTGTAGCGCGCCGTAGCCATGCGTGCGGCGACGAGGGCCGCACGCACCGCATGGGCACCGCCCAGGCGCTCCAGTGTCGCCAGGGCGGCGCCAAGCTGGGCCTGCAACTCGCGCGACTGCCCAGCGCCCAGCAATGCGTCCGCCGCCGCCAGCCGCAGCGCGACGACGTCCAGTGCATTCGGCCCGGCCGCCGTCAGCGCCGTCGCCGCCGCGCGCTGCAGCAGCGGCAAGGCCTCGTCGCGGCGGTTCTGGGCCAGCAGCAGGCGGCCGCGCAGCGACTGCGCCCAGGCTGTCTCCAGCCCGGATCGGCCTGGCGGCAAGCCGGCTTCGATGGCGCCGAGCAGCGGCTCCGCCTCGGCGAAACGGTGGCGGGCGACGAGGCTGCGCACCCGCAGCAGTTCGGCCTCGGTGTTGCCGGGCTGCAGGGCCAGTGCCTGCAGGGCGGAAGCCTCGGCGGCGTCAGGCGCGCGGGCGTCCAGCTGGGTGGCAGCCAGTTGACGCCAAGCCTGGGCCTGCTCGGCCGGCGTGGCGCCGGCCTCGCCCAGCGCGGCGAGGCGGCGCTGGCCTACGTCGGCTGCGAGTCGCGGCGCGCCCATGTCGGCCAGCAGGTGACTGAGCCCGGCATACATCTCGGCGCGTACGGCTGGCTCGAAGCGCGGCTCGATGAGGGCGGTGCTGCGCGCCAGCAATTCGTCGGCGGTCTGGGAGGCAGCGGAAGCCGGTTGCTGCAGCTTGAAGACTTCGGTGACGAAGGCGCGCGCGGCCCGTTCGCGCTCCTGGGCGGCGGAGGCGCGCTGGGTCTGCACGATGGCGACGGCGGCGCCCAGGCAGAGCACCGCCAGCACGCCGGTCGCTGCCGTCACGGCGCGCCGGTGGCGGCGCCCGGCCGGCCCCAGGCGCCGGGCCTCGCCTTCCAGCGCAGTGGCGAAGGCGGCGGCCCCGGCCGGGCGTCTCGCCGGGTCGGGTGACAGCGCGCTCAGCACCAGTGCGTCCGGCCCGTCGCGCAGCGCCCGGCGGCGCGCGGGGTCGGCGCAATGCTGGCTGGGCGGCAGCAGCGGGGCGTCGGCGCGCGAGCCGGTCGCGCCGCCTGGCCCATGTGGCAGCTCACCGCACAGCAGTTCGTAGGCCAGCACGCCCAGCGAGTAGACGTCGGAAGCTTCGCTGGGCGGCGCGCCCGCGAGCTGCTCCGGCGCGGCATGGGCCGGCGTCAGCCCTGCCGACGACGGCGAGCTTGCCGAGGCGGCCGGGCCGGCGCGCAGCGTCGCGACGCCGAAGTCCAGCAGCCGCGGCGTGCCGTCGGCTGCGACGAGGACGTTGCCGGGCTTGAGGTCGCGGTGGATGACGCCGCAGGCGTGCGCGTGGGCCACGGCGCGAGCCACCTGGGCCAGCAGCGTCAGTGTGGCCGGCACGTCCAGCGGTCCGCGCTTGACGTGCCGGTCTATGGTCAGGCCGGCGACGTACTCCATGGCCAGGTAGGGCCGTCCCTGGGCGTCCACGCCGGCGTCGTAGAGGCGGGCGATGTGGGGATGCTCCAGGCGCGCGACGATGCGAAGCTCGGCGGCCAGGCGTTCGGCCAGCGAGGCGTCGGCGCGGCGTGAGCGGCGCGGCAGCTTCAGCGCCACCTTGCGCTCGTAGACACCGTCTGCCCGCTCGGCGCGCCAGACGCTGCCCATGCCGCCCCGGCCGATCTCCTCGATGAGGCGCCAGGGGCCGACGAGCTCGCCGGGTACGGCCGGCGCCGCGTCCGCCATCCGCGGCAGCGTCGCGAGCCCGTCGCCGTCGTCCAGGCGGTCGTGGTCGCTCAGCATGCGGGTCAGCTGCTCGCGCCAGCGTGGGTTGTCCAGGCCGGCCAGCCACGCGGAGCGCGCACCGACCGGCATGGCCAGGGCCTCGTCGAGCAGGGCGCTCAGCGCGGCGATGTCGGCGGGGCTCAGGCTGGCCATGGGTCGACCTCGGTCAGCGCAGCAGCGCGAGCAGCAGCAACCGCGCCTTGTCCCAGTCGCGGCGCACGGTGCGTTCGGTCAGGCCAAGAACCTCGCCGATCTCGGTCTCGGTATAGCCACCGAAGTAGCGCATCTCGACGACCTGGGCCAGGCGCGGCTCAGCAGCCTGCAACGCGCCGAGGGCGTCGTGCAGCCGAAGCACCTCGTCCGCCTCGGCTGGCAGGCCAAGCTCGACGGCAGTGTCCAGCGTCAGCGCGTCGCCGGCACGCGGACGGCGCAGCGTGTCGACGATGAACTCGCGCATGACTCGTGCCGCATGGGCGAAGAACTCGCGCCGGGTCTCGGGCCGCAGACGGGTACTGCGGGCCAGGCGCAGATAGCTCTCGTGCACGAGCTGGGTCGTGTGCAACCCACCAGCATGGCCGCCGCCGTCGCGCAGCCGGGCGCTGGCCAGCTCGCGCAGCGCCGGGTAGGCGGTCGCGAACAGCGCGTCCTGGGCGCCGGGCTCGCCGGCATTGACGCGGGCAATCAGCGCGTCGACATCATCCTCATGCATGTCGGCATCTTGCCAGCCATGTCATAAGCTTCCGACCATGGTGATCCCGCCCCCGCCGCCCGATGAAGACCGCCGCCTCGCGCGCCTGGCGGCGCTGGCCGTCATGGACAGCGCGCCCGAGCCGCTGTTCGACCACCTGGCCGCCCTGGCCGCACAGATCTGCGACACGCCCGTCGCGCTGCTGGGCCTGCTGGATGAAAAGCGCCAGTGGTTCAAGGCAGCGGTCGGCTTCGGCCGCAGCGAGACGCCGCGCGGGTTGACCTTCTGCGCCCACACGTTGCTGGCTGACGGGCTGTTCGAGGTCAGGGACGCACGGCAGGACGCGCGTTTCGTCGACCATCCCGACGTGCTGGCCAGCCCACCGCTGCGCTTCTACGCTGGCGTGCCGGTGCGCCTGGATGACGGCAGTCATCCAGGCACGCTCTGCGTCGTCGACTACCGGCCGCGCGAGCTGACCGAGGCCCAGCGCGAGGCGCTGACCCGTCTCGCCGACGCCGCTGCCGAGGCGCTGATGATGCGCGAGCGAGCCCTGCAGAGTAGCGATCCGGCGACCGCCGAGCAGTGCTTCGGCGTGCTGGCCGAGACGGCGCCACTGGGCGTCTTTCGCACCGATGCCTTCGGCCACTACATCTACACGAATGCGAACTGGCAGCGCCTGTGCGGCCTGTCGGCTCAGGCCGGCCTCGGCGAAGGCTGGGCCGCGACGCTGGCGTTGCAGGATCGCGCCGCCGTGCTGGACCACTGGCGGTGCAGCGTCGAGCAGCGCCAGCCCTTCGAGATGCGCTACCGGCTGCGCCTGGGCGGTGGTCTGCGCCAGGTCTGGGCACGCGCCAAGCCGCTGCTGGCACCTGACGGCGTTCTGCGCGGCTTCGTCGGCATCGTCGAGGACGTGACAGACCGCATCAGCGCCCAGCGCGAGCTGCGCGACAGCAAGGCCTTGCTTGACCGGACCGGTCGCGTGGCGGGCGTTGGCGGCTGGAGCCTGGACCTGCAGACCCAGGAGCTGGTCTGGAGCGACCAGACCTGCCGCATCCATGACCTCGAGCCCGGCCACCGGGCAACCCTGCAGGAGGGCATCAGCTACTACAAGCCCGAGGCCCGTCCGGTCATCGAGGCCGCCGTGCAGCGCGCCATCCAGCATGGTGAGTCCTGGAGCCTGGAGCTGCCCATGGTGACGGCTCGTGGCCGCGAGATCTGGGTGCTGGCACAGGGCCAGGTCGACTGGCAGGACGGCGTGCCGGTGCGGCTGGTGGGCGCCTTCCAGGACGTCACCGAACACCATCGCGCTGCCGTCGAGCTGGAGCGCAACCGCCAGCGTCTGCGCGTGCTGTACGAGTCGACGCCGGCGTTGATGCACTCGGTCGATGCCGGTGGCCGCGTGCTCAGCGTATCCGACCGCTGGCTGGAGCGGCTGGGCTACGAGCGAGCCCAGGTCATCGGCCGGCTCGTGGACGATTTCATGACGCCAGAGTCCGCACGTCAGGTGCGGGAGGTCTATCACCCGGCGCTGTGGCGCGATGGCCAGATCGGTGACTGCCCGGTGCAGCTGGTCTGCGCCGACGGGCGTTTGCGCGACGGGCTGGTCTCTGCCGTGGCGGAGTACACCCCCGATGGGCAGCCGCTGCGGGCGCTGGCGCTGGTGAACGACATCACCGAGGACCTGCAGCGCCGCGCCGAGCTGGCCCATGAGCAGCGCATGCGCCGCCGCACAGAACGCCACGTGCAGGAGCTGGACCAGCTGCTGCGCGAGCGCTCCGAGATGCTGGATGTGCTGGCCCACGAGGTGCGCCAGCCGCTCAACAACGCAAGCGCGGCGCTGCAGAGCGCCGCCGCCAGCCTGGCCGGTCGTGGCGAGCGTCAGGCACAGGAGCGGCTGACGCGGGCCCAGGCCGTGCTGGGTACCGTGCTGGCCGGCGTGGACAACACGCTGGCCGCCGCCAGCCTGCTCGCCGGCGGTGGCCGCATCACGCGCGAGGACACGGACATCGACACCTTGATCGCCGTGACCATCGCCGATCTGCCACGTGAGCAGCGCGACCGCGTCGTCGTCAGCCGGCACACGGCCACGCGCACGGCGCTGATGGACATGAGCCTGCTGCGGCTGGCTCTGCGCAACCTGCTGTCCAACGCGCTGAAGTACGCCCCCGGCGTGAGCCCGGTGACGCTGCACGTGATGGACTTCGACGAACCCCCGGCCCTGCAGCTGGAGGTAGCCGACGCCGGGCCCGGCATTCCACGTGAACTTCTGCCGCGGCTGTTCAACCGCGGCGCGCGTGGTGGCAGCGGGACCGAATCGGGGCACGGCCTGGGCCTGTACATCGTGCGCCGCGTGATGGACATGCATGGTGGCAGCGCGGAACTGTTGCGTACCAGCCCATTGGGGACGGTCATGAGGCTCACCCTCCCACAGGCGGACTAGGGCCGACTAGACTCCCGGCGCCTCAGCTTCGCTTGTCCCCGCGATGCCCATGCGCCCCGATGCCGCCGTGCTGGAGGAGTTGGCCGACCTGGCCTGGTCGGGCCAGCATCAGCGCCTGATCGATACCAGCGCGGCCTGGTGCGGCGAGGGACGGGTGCTGGAGCTGCGCGCCGAGAGCTTCATTGCGCTGGGCGATCTGTCCGCCGCGGCCGAGGCTGCCCAGGCTCTGGCCCGGCTGTCCGGTCGCCGCCCGGCTTGGCGGCTGCGAGCCCGTCTGGCGCTGGGCGGGGTGCAGATGCGTCGCGGCGAGCTGCTGCCGGCCATCGCCACCGCCGAGGCTGCGCTTGCCGGTGCCGGTGCCGAGCCCCTGGACCGTGCCTATGCACTGGCCTTGCTGTCCGAGGCGCAGTGCCGTTGCCAGCGCGAGCCGGCGCTGGCGCTGAGCCGCGTGCGCGAGGCGGCAGCGGTGTTCGCCGCCGCGGCCAAGCCGGTGCCCCAGGGGCGCTGCGGCTACGTCGAGTCCCTGCTACTGGGCATGCTGGGGCGAGTGGCCGAGGCCCGTGCGGCGGCCGAGGGCGCGCTGGCGCTGGCGCTGGCCAGCGGCGACCTGCTGGGCCAGGGCAATGCCCACAACGCGCTGACCTTCAACAACCCGGACCTGGCCGACTGCCTGCGCCTGTGCAAGCTGGCACTGGCGGCGTACGCCTCCGCCGGCTACGCCGAGCGTCAGGGCACGGCCATCCACAACATCGGCAACCACTACGTCACACTGGGCCTGAACCGGCGTGCGCGCCGCCACTATCTGGCCGCACTGGCGATCTGGCGCCGTACCGGCGCCACGGCGCTGCTCCCCTACACGCTGACGGCGCTGGCGCGGCTGGACCTGGAGGCCGGCGCGCTGGCTGGTGCGCGCGCCTATGCCGACGAGGCCGAAGCCCTGGGCCTGGCGCGGCAGAATCCCGGCTTTCGCTCCGAGGTCGCGCGGCTGCGTGGCGAGCTTGCTTTCGCGCAGGGCGACGCTGTCGCCGCGGCGGCGAGCTTCCGTCTGGCGTTGGCGCACTCGCCGTCGGCCGCTCAGCGCATGGCAGATCTGGGCCTGGTTGCCTGGGCGGAGCTGGGCGCCGGTCGCCTGCATGCCGCGCTGGAGGCCAGCGGCGAGGCGGCACGGCTGCACGCCGGGCAGGGCCTGGCTCCTCTGGAAAACCTGGATCTGACGGCGTTGTGGTGGCGGCGCTGCGAGGCGCTGCGCGCGGCTGGCCGCGGCCGCGAGGCTGGCGTGGCGCTGGGCCGGGCTTACCGCTTCCTGTGCCTGCGCCTTGCCGGGTTGTCCGACGAGGGGCTGAGACGCAACTCCGTGGCCAAGCGCCCGGTTGCGCGCGCCGTCGTGCTGGCCTGGCTGGCCGGCGGCGGTCGTGCCCGCCATCTGCACGGCGCGGCGCTGCTGGATGAGCGCTTTGCCCGTCAGGTGGACGTGGGCTTGCGCCTGGCCGAGCTGGCCTCGGGCGCAGAGCTGCATGAGTTCCTCGTGGACGAGTCGGCCGAGATCAGCGGCGCCGAGCGCGTGCTGCTGGTGCTGGAGGACGGGACCGGGCACCGCCACATCGCCAGCCATCTGCTGCCACAGGGCGATGCCGGCGGCGAGGCTGCCCTGCTGGCCGCCGTCTCGCCCTGGCTGGATGAGGCTCGCAGCAGCCGCGCCGCAAGCCTGCGCATCGGCCCCGCAGGCGCACTGCCCGTACAGCAGCGTTCCTGCCTGGTGGCGCCGCTGATCGCCGAGCGCGAGCTGCTGGGCTACCTCTACGCCGACCTGGACGGCGCCTTCGGCGCCTTCCGGCCGGCCGATCGCGACCTTCTGGTCATGCTGGCAGCCCAGGCAGCCGTCGCGCTGGCCAACCTGCGGCTGCGCGAGGGCCTGGAGCAGCGCGTGGCCGAACGCACGGCCGAGCTGCTGGCCAGCAAGGCTCAGGTGGAGCGTCGCGTGCAGGAACTGGCGATGCTGAACAGCCTGCAGCAGAGCCTGTCGCCCGAGTTGAGCTTCGAGGCCATCATCCAGCGTGTCGGTGACCGGCTCTGCGAGCTGCTCAAGACCCAGGACATCGGTATCCGCTGGCACGACCCGGCCACCGGAATGAATCACTACCTCTACGAACGCGAGCACGGCCTGCCCATCCAGCTGCCGCCCGAGCGGTCGACGCCGGACGGGCCCTTCGAGCGCATGCGTCGCACGCGCCAGCCGCTGGTGTGCCGCAACCTGGCCGAGATCCGTGCAGCCGGCCTGCTCGCGCTGCCGGGCACCGACCAGTGCCGCTCGTTCGCCAGCGTGCCCATTGTTGGCAGCGATCAGGTGCTGGGCGCCATCCTCGTCGAGAGCTACGAGCGCGAGGACGCCTTCAGCGAGGCCGATGTGCGCTTCCTCAGCACGGTCGGCGCCAGCGTGGGCGTGGCGCTGGAGAACGCGCGGCTGCTCGACGAGATCCGGCGCCGCACGCGGGAGAGTGCGGCGCTGGCTGAGGTGGGCCGCGAGATTTCTTCGACGCTTGACCTGGCGACGCTCATGAACCGCATCGCCGTCCATGCCAAGGAGTTGCTGGAGGCTGACAACAGCGCCATCTTCGTGCCCGAAGAGGAGGGTGTCGGGGCGCGGCGCTATCGCGCCATCGTTGCCGTCGGCGGCTACGAGAGCGAGGTGCGTGACGCCGTCGTCACGGCTGGCGAGGGCATCATCGGCTCGCTGATCGCCAAGGGCGAGCCTGGCGTCATCAACGCGACGCGCGACGATCCGCGTGGCATGCGTATGGCGGGTACCGCCGAAGACCCCGACGAACGCATGATGGTGGCGCCGCTGCGTGCCGGCCAGCGCGTGCTGGGAGCACTGACGGTCTGGCGCCTGGGTGGCCAGCCATTCCGGCGCGGCGAGCTGGACTTCCTTGTGGGCTTGAGCCTGGCGGCATCGGTAGCGATGGAGAACTCGCGGCTGTTCGGCGAGGCGCAGGCCGCCAAGGCCGCAGCCGAACAGGCCAATGCGGCCAAGAGTGCCTTCCTGGCGACCATGAGCCACGAGATCCGCACGCCCATGAACGCCATCATCGGCATGAGCGGCCTTCTGCTGGACTCGGTGCTGGATGAGGAGCAGCGTGACCACGCCGCCACCATCCGCGAGGCGGGCGAGGCGTTGCTGACCATCATCAACGACATTCTGGACTTCTCGAAGATCGAGGCCGGCCGCATGGAGATAGAGAGCGCGCCCTTCGCGCTGCGAGACTGTGTGGACGCCGCCATCGATCTGATTGCGCCGCGAGCCCGCGAGAAGGGGCTGGCGCTGGCCGTGGACCTGGCGCCCGCAGTGCCGGCCGGCATCCATGGCGACGTGGCCAAGCTGCGCCAGATCCTGCTCAACCTGCTGTCCAACGCGGTCAAGTTCACAGAGACCGGTGGCATCACCGTCGAGGTGGACGCTACGCCGGCCGAAGCAGGCGTGGAACTGCGATTCCAGGTGCGTGACACTGGCATCGGCCTGACCGACGAAGGCCTGTCGAGGCTGTTCCAGAGCTTCAGCCAGGCCGACGCGAGCACCTCGCGAAAGTATGGTGGCACAGGCCTGGGCCTGGCCATCAGCCGGCGCATGGCCGAGCTGATGGGCGGGCGCATGTGGGCCGAGAGCGACGGACCCGGCCATGGCGCGCGCTTTGGCTTCACGCTGCACGCTGCCGTGGCGGCCGACGTGCAGCCGGGGCCGCGCCGCCAGCGCAGCCAGCCGGTGGCGGTGCAGAACCTGGCCGAGCGCTATCCGCTGCGCATCCTGCTGGCCGAGGACAACGTGGTGAACCAGAAGCTGGCGCTGCGGTTGTTGCAGCAGATGGGCTACCGGGCGGACCTGGCGGCCAACGGGCTGGAGGCGATCGCGGCCGTGCAGCGACAGGACTACGACCTGGTGCTGATGGACGTGCAGATGCCGGAGATGGACGGCCTGGAGGCTTCGCGGCGCATCGTTGCGGCTGGCGAGCGACCGCGCATCGTCGCGATGACGGCCAATGCGATGCAGGGCGACCGCGAGGTCTGCCTGGCCGCCGGGATGGATGACTATCTCACCAAGCCCATCCGCGTCGACGAGCTTGCGGCGGCCCTGCTGAGAACGACGGCGAGGGAGGCCTGAATGACACCGCACAACGAGGGCGCGGAGATCCACGAGGAGCAACTGATCGCGGTGAGGCTGCAGATCCTGGCCGACAACATGCGCGCCGGAATGGCGGCCGCGCTGCTGGTGCTGCCGTTGCTGGCGGCAGCGCTGGCCTATGGCGGCGGGCTGGACCGGCCGCGCTTCCTGGCTTGGGCCGTCGCGGTGGTGGCGCTGGTGGCTGTCTTCTACGGCTTGCTGCTGCCGCGCCACCGGCCCTGGGTGGCTGCCGGCCGGGCCCGCGACTGGCTGCGCCTGCAGTGGGGCTTCCACCTGCTGCTGGGCCTGACCTGGGGGCTGGCAGGTGCACTGTTCTTCGAGCCTACGGTCATCCGCCTGACCACGCTGCTGGTACTGGCGCTGGGCATGTTCGTCAGTTGTGCGACCGCGACGGCCGTGTTGCTGCCGCTTGCCTACGCCTTCATCCTGCCCTGCGCGCTGCCCTTCCTGCTCAGCTGCCTGGCGGCCGGTGTCGAGCTGGCGCACCTGTTCGGCATGACTGCATTGCTGATCATGCTGTGTGCGCTGGCCTATGCGCATGTGTTCGCCAAGGCGCTGACCAACTCCATCCGCATGCGCTTCGAGAACCAGCGGCTGAACGAGGCGCTGACCGAGCAGCGCGTGCGCGAGCGCACTGCGGTGCTGGAGGCGGCGAGCGCGCACAAGTCGGCCTTCCTGGCCACGGTCAGTCACGAGATCCGCACGCCGATGAACGCCATCATCGGCATGAGCGGCCTGTTGCTGGATTCACCGCTGAGCGCCGAGCAGCGCGACTACGCCGCCACGATCCGGGACAGTGGTGAAACGTTGCTGACCATCATCAACGACATCTTGGATTTCTCCAAGATCGAGGCTGGTCGCATGGGCATCGAGCAGCATCCCTTCGAGCTGCGCGACTGCATCGAGTCGGCCCTGGACCTGATGGCCGTGCGGGCGGCAGAGAAGCGGCTGGAGCTGGCCTTCGAGCCGGAGACGGAGCTGCCACAAACGCTGCTTGGCGATGTGACACGGCTGCGCCAGGTTCTGCTCAACCTGCTGTCCAACGCGGTCAAGTTCACCGAGAGTGGGGAAGTCGTTGTCAGCGCGAGACTGCAGGCTGGCGAGCTGCATTTCGCTGTTCGCGACACCGGCATCGGGTTGACACAGGAGGGGCGCTCGCGCCTGTTCGCCAGCTTCAGTCAGGCCGACAGCAGCACCACCCGCAAGTATGGCGGTACGGGCCTGGGCCTCGCGATCAGCAAGCGTCTGGTGGAGCTGATGGGAGGGCGCATGTGGGCCGAGAGTGACGGTCCGGGCTGCGGCAGCTGCTTTCGCTTCACGTTGCCGGCCGTGGCGGGTGCCGCGCCGCAGGCGCCACGGCGAGAGTTCATCGGCACCCAGCCGGCGCTGAAAGGGCGGCGCATGCTGGTGGTCGACGACAACGCCACCAACCGTCGCATCCTCGCGCTGCAAGCCGCCAAATGGGGTATGACCGTGCGCGACACCGAGAGCCCGCTGGAAGCCCTGCAACTGGCCCTGGCCGAGTCCTTCGACCTGGTCGTCGTCGACATGCACATGCCGCACATGGACGGCCTGGCGCTTGCCCGCCGGCTGCGTGACCTCAAGCCCGAGTTGCCAAGGGTGCTGTTCACGTCGCTTGGCCGGCGCGACGTGGAGGAGGGATTGTTCGCCGCAGTCATGATGAAGCCGCTGCGCCAGAGCCAGCTCTTCGACACCTTGGTGACGGTGTTGCACCACGACGCCGCCCATGTGCCCGAGCCTTCCGTGGCACCGCGTCTGGACTCGCAGATGGCCGCGCGCCATCCGCTGCGCGTGCTGCTGGCCGAGGACAACGCGGTGAACCAGAAGCTGGCGCTGCGCCTGTTGGGGCAGATGGGCTACCGCGCCGACGTGGCGGCCGACGGCGTCGAGGCCGTCGAGTGCGTGCAGCGCCAGCCCTACGACCTGGTGTTGATGGATGTGCAGATGCCCGAGATGGACGGTCTGGCGGCTACCCGGCTGATCGTCGAGCGCCTGGGTGAACGACGGCCGCGCATCGTCGCGATGACGGCCAACGCGATGCAGGGCGACCGCGAGGCCTGCCTTGCGGCCGGCATGGATGACTATCTGACCAAGCCCATCCGCGTGGAAGCGCTGGTACAGGCCTTGCAAGACACGGCGCCGCGGTCATGATGACGTGCCTTGGATCGGCAACCGATGGATGTGCAGGGAAGCGCCGGGACGCTGCGGCGCCAAGGAGGAGCCCATGGCGGTGATCGACGAACAGGTGTTTGCGGCCCTGGTGGACAGCGCCGGGGCGGATTTCATGCCCGAGCTGATCGACTCCTTCCTGGAGGACGCACCGCAGGGCCTGGCGGCGCTGCGCGCGGCGCTGGCGGCGGGCGACGCCGTGGCCTTCCGGCGCGGCGCGCATTCGCTGAAGAGCAACGGCGTGACCTTCGGCGCCATGGACTTTGCCGACGCGGCACGGGAGCTGGAGCACACGCCGCTGGCCGAGCTGGGTGTGGCGGCCGCGGCCCGCGTGCAGGCACTGGACACGCTGTTCGAGGCCGTGGCTGCAGCGCTGAAGGAGCGCCGCCATGCGTGACCGCAGAGCCAAGCGCGCGCGCATCCTGCTGGTCGAGGACAACCGCGTCAACCGTTTGCTGCTGGCGCGGCATGTGGAGCTGCTAGGCCACCAGGTCGAGATGGCGGAGGACGGCCTGGCCGCGCTTGCGCGGGTGCAGCAGGAGGCCTTCGACCTGCTGCTGGTGGACATCCACATGCCGGGCATGGGCGGCATCGAGCTGCTGGAGCGGCTGCGAGCCAGCCCCGAGCTCAGTGAGCTGCCGGTCATCGTGACCTCGGCCGTCGAGGGCCTGGACAGCATCGTGCGCTGCATCGAGCTGGGCGCGGAAGACTATCTGCACAAGCCGGTCAACCTCGTGCTGCTGAAGGCGCGCATCAATGCAAGCCTGGAGCGCAAGCACCTGCGTGACCGGCAGCGCGATCTGGTGCGCCGCTTCGCGACCCGGGAGGTGGCCGAGGAGCTAGAGGCCGAAGGCTTCGCCTTGGGCGGCCGCAAGGTGCAGGCTACGGTGATGTTCTGCGATATCCGCGGCTTCACGACGCTGGCTGAGTCCCAGCCTCCCGAGGACATCATCGAGCTGCTCAATACCTATTACACGTTGATGTTCGCGGCCATCAACGGCCATGGCGGTGTCGTCAACCAGATGATCGGAGACGGCCTGATGGCCATCTTCGGCGCGCCGCAGCCGCTGCAGGCGCCAGGGCGATGCGCCGTGCAGGCGGCGGCCGAGATGATCGAGATGGTGGCCCAGTTCAGCCAGGAGCAGCGCGCCGCGGGCAGGCCCGAGATCCACATCGGCGTGGGCATCGCCAGCGGTGATGTTGTGGCCGGCTACACCGGCACGCGCCAGCGCGCCACGTACACCTGTATCGGAGACACGGTCAACGTGGCAGCCCGGCTGGAGCAGCACACCAAGCAGGCCGGGCGCGAAGTGCTCATCGATGCCGCTACCCGCGCCCAGCTTGCTGATGTGCTGCCCTGCGAGCCGCTGGGGCCTGTGCAGTTCAAGGGCAAGACGAGTTCGGTCGACGTGTTCGCGCTGGTGCTCGCATGACCGGCGGTTACCACGACCGCTTGCTCGGAGAGCTGCTGGCCCGTGCCTTCGGCGAACTGGACGCGGCCACGCTGGGGCTGCTGCGCGAGCAACTGGCCTGGGTGGAGGTGGCCGGCGGACAGACGCTGATGCGCCAGGGCGAGGCGGGCGACTCCATGTACCTTTCGGTCAGTGGGCGTCTGCGTGCGTACGTGGGCCAGGACGGCGAGGCACCACGCATGGTGAGGGAGCTGGGACGCGGGCAGGTCATCGGCGAGATGAGCCTCTACACGGATGCGCCGCGCTCTGCCACTGTCGTGGCCATCCGCGACTCGCTGCTGGTGCGCCTGGACAAGGCGCAGTTCCTGCATCTCGTAGAGCGCCATGCAGGGATTGGCATCGCGCTGACGCGCCAGATCGTGCACCGGCTGCAGACAGAGCATGTCGCCGCGCCGTTTGCCGCGCCTGTCGTGCAGACGCTGTTGCCCATCACGGCGGGCGTGGACCTGGCCGGTTTCGCCCGCGGCCTGTCGGCGCAGCTGGGGCGCTTCGGGCGGGCCTGCGTGGTCGACGCTGCGGCGGTGCGTGCGGCAGTTGGCGATGGTGGCGATCACTACCGGGAGGTGTCGCTGTGGCTTGACGAGGTCGAGTCTGCCCACGACTTCGTACTGCTGCTCGCCGACGACGCGCCGACGCCGTGGACGCGCTGCTGCTGCCGCCACGCCGACGAGGTGCTGCTGTTGGCCGATGCGAATTCCGCGCCGGCCGTGCATGCCAGCGAGACGCAATGCCTGGTCGAGCGGCCGCCGCGCACCGAGGCTGCCGAGATCCTCGTGCTGCTGCACACGACCGATGCGCCGGCGCCGCGCGGCACTGCGGCCTGGCTGGCGCGCCGGCCGGTGGCCGAGCATTTCCACGTGCGGCCATCGCAGGCCGGCGACATGGCGCGCCTGGCCCGGCTGCAGGCGCGGCGCGGTGTAGGCCTGGTGCTCGCCGGCGGCGGCGCGCGCGGCTTTTCCCACCTGGGCCTGTTGCGCGCGCTGCAGCAGCACGGCGTGGAGATCGACTGCGTCGGCGGCACCAGCATGGGCTCGGTGATGGCGGCATTGGTGGCCTGCGACCAGCCGCTGCAGCGCGTCATGGATGTGTCGCGCGATGCCTTCAGGCGAAATCCGACCGGCGACTTCAATCTGCTGCCACTGATCTCGCTGATCCGCGGCCGGCGATTGCGCGCCAGCCTGGACCGAGCCCTCGGCGCGCTGGTGGGCGCCCGGGCCGGCATCGAGGACCTGTGGAAACCCTTCTATTGCATCGCCACCAACTACTCCCAGGCCAGCGAAGCCCTGCTGACCCGCGGCCCGCTGGAGCAGGCGCTGCGGGCGAGCACTGCGATCCCCGGAGCGCTGCCACCCGTTGTCGTCGACGGCGACCTGCTCTGCGACGGCGGCAGCTTCAACAACTTCCCCGTCGACGTGATGCGGGCGCGGCGCGGCATTGGCCTCGTCATCGGTGCCGACCTGAGCCTGCACAAGGCCCGCAAGCTCGATTTCGACGAGGTGCCCGGTTCCTGGGCACTGCTGCGCGACCGGTTGCGCCCGCGCGGCCGGCGGCGCTACCGGCTGCCCGCGCTGTCGGCCTATCTGCTGAACGTGACCATCCTCTACAGCAGTTCGCGCCGCCGCGCCGCGCAGGCTGCCTGCGATGTCTATTTCAACCCGCCGCTGGAGCGCGTGGGCCTGCTGGCCTGGCAGCGCTTCGACGCCATCGTCGAGCAAGGCCATGTCCATGCCGAGGAGGTGCTGGCCCGTCCCGAAGTCCAAGCCCTGCTAAAACCATGACCGACACACTTGCCACTGCTCTCGGCCTGATCGGCGCTGCGCTGATGCTGGCCAGCTACCTGATGAAGAGCATGCTGCCGCTGCGCGTCGTTGCGTTGACGGCTTGCTGCTTCCTCGTCGCCTACGGCGCACTCAAGTCGGCGCTGCCGACGCTGCTGCTCTACGGTGCATTGGTGCCCATCAACATCAAGAAGACGCTGCAGATCAGGAAGCTTGTCAAGGCCATAGAGAACGCGCGTGCCGACACGCCTGCCTCGGAGTGGCTGCTGCCGCACATGCACCGCCGCAGCGTCGCGACCGGTACCACGCTGTGGCGCAAGGACGACGTGGCGACCGAGATGCTCTACCTCGAGTCCGGCACGCTGCGCCTGGTGGAGTACGACGAGACACTGCAGCCCGGAGCACTGGTCGGCGAGATCGGCCTGTTCGCCCCCGACAGACGTCGCACGCTGACACTAGAGGCCACGAGCGACTGCGTCGTCTACAGCCTCACGGCGGAGGAGATGGCTCTGCTCTACTATCAGAATCCCAAGCTCGGCTTCCATGTCATGCGTCTCATCGTCGCCCGGCTGATGCACGACGTGCAGCGCAGCCATCCCGCCACGTCCTCCGAGGCATGAGGGGCCCGCTCAGCCTGCGCAGCCAGCTCAGCCTGGTGCTTGGCGGACTGTCGCTGGCCATCCTTGCCCTGGTGGGTGGCTACCTCGGCAAGGTTGCCACCGACGAGCTCTACACGGCTCAGCAGGCGGCCGTGCGCGCGACCGCGCAGTCCGCAGCTGAGCTGCTGGCCGCCCAGCTGCGCGACCGCGAGCGCGAGATCAAGCTGCTCAGCGGCGCCCCTCAGCTCGTCGAGGGACCTCTGGACGGCAGCCGCGTGCGCAACGCGCTTGAGCGCCGTGCGGAGCTTCACGACGAGTTCGCCTGGGTGGGCGTGGCTGACCCCGACGGCAAGGTGCTGCAAGCCACGGGCGGAATGCTGACCGGTGGCTCGGTTGCCCAGCGCGGCTGGTTCATCGCTGCACGCGAGCGCGTCTACGTGGGGGACTTGAATGACGCCCAGCCGCTGGCCGCCCTGCTGCCGGCTTCGCCGGGCAGCGAGCCGGCTCGCTTCATCGATTTCGCCGCGCCTATCCGCGATGCAGAGGGGCGGTTGCTGGGCGTGGTGGGGGCGCAGGCGCACTGGAACTGGATCACCGGCGTCGTGGAGAGTGTGACGCGCCGGCAGAAGCCTGGCGGCGGCATCGACGCCCTCATCATCGACCGCGAGGGCCGGGTGCTCTACCCCGAGGCGATGGCGGTGGCCCAGGCCGGCGGTGAGCTCGTTCTGCCCAGGGCGCTGGCCAATGGGCGCTTCGAGGGGCTGCTGCGCTTCGGTGACGGTCGGGACTACCTCACCAGCGAAGCGCCGCTGCTGACGCGCACCAATGCCGAGCTGGGTTGGCGCATCGTTGCGCGCCAGCCCATGGAGCTGGCGCTGCGTCCGGTGCGCGATCTGCGGCGGGAACTGGTGCTGCTGGGCGTCCTGGCGGCGGCAGTGCTGACGCTGGCGGCCCTGCTGCTGGCGCGGCGTGTCAGCAAGCCGGTCGAACGGCTTGCGCGCATTGCCGAGCGCGTGGAGGCCGAGCGCCGTATCCCCGAGTTCCCCGTCGAACCTGCCTCGCTGGAGTTGGCGAGGCTCAGCAACGCGATGAGGTCGATGGCGCAGTCGCTGCTGGAGACCGAACAGGCCTTGCAGAAGACCAATGCGACGCTGGAGGCCCAGGTACGGGAGCGTACCGCCGAGTTGCAAGCCGCCAATGCGGCGTTGGAGCACCTGGCCACCCGCGACCCGCTGACCGGCCTGCACAACCGTCGCAGCCTCGACGCCCGGCTCGCCGAGGCGCTGGCGCTGGATCGTCGCTATGGCGCCGCCAACGGGCGTGTGCACGGACTGCTGCTGATCGACGTGGATCATTTCAAGCAGGTCAACGACGTTCACGGCCACCCGGCCGGTGACGCCGTGCTGCGCCGGCTGGCGCAACTGCTGCAGGCGACGCTGCGCATCAGCGACGTGGCTGCCCGCTTCGGCGGTGAGGAATTCGCGGTGCTGCTGCCGGAGCTGGGCGGGCCGCTGGAGGCGGTGCAGGCGGCTGAGAAGATCCGTGCAGCGGTGCAAGCCGAGACCTTCCATGGGGTCGGTAGGCTGACTGTCAGCATTGGCGTCAGCCTGGCGGTGCCGGAGGATGCCGATGTGCGTTCGCTGATCGCCCGTGCCGATGCCGCGTTGTACGAGGCCAAGCGCGGCGGCCGCAATGCCGTCGTGTTGAAGGAGAACGAGGCTGCGGCCTAGCGCCGCGCAGCCCTCGATGGGCTCAGATCAGCTGCAGCGGCGCCCGGAACACGTAGCCGACGCGCGACTTGCTCTGCAGCGGCACCAGGGTGGGCGTGGCGCGCTCGATGCGGCGGCGCAGCCGGTAGATGGTGGCCGACAGGCCATCGTCGGTCTCGCCTTCGGCCACTTCGCGGCCAAGCTTGTTCAGCAGGGCCTCACGCGTGACGGGCTCGCCGTTGGCCTGGGCAAAGCACTCCAGCAGCTGGCGGTCGGCTTCGCTGAGCTGGATGCGCGTGCCGTCCGGCACAACGAGTTCGCCGCTGGCTCGGTCCAGTTTCCATACGGCGTCGGCCGCCGAGGGCTTGGCGACTCGGCGCTGCACGGCGGCGATCGCCAGAGACACCTGCTCGAACTGCACCGGCTTGACGAGGTACATGTCGGCGCCAGCCGTGATGACCTCGCGGAAGACTTCGGGCCCGAGGCGGCCCGACACGACCACGACCCCGGCATCGGTGCGGCGGCGCAGGATCTTGATGAGCTCCACGCCGTTGACGCCGGGCAGCATCAGGTCGACGAGATAGAAGTCGAAGGAGAACGCGTCCGGCGAAGCAAGCAGGGCATTGCTGTCGTCGAAACGGCTGACGGCGATACCCTGCTCCAGGAGGAACTGGGCCAGGAATTCCGAATACTCTGCGTCGTCGTCGATGAGGGCAAGGGTCTTGGGCTGCATGGCGGGCGTGGGCTCGAGAGCAACCGAGGAGTTTGCCGCATGACAGAGCCGTCAGCATGCTTTCAATCGCCCTTATCGCGTCGAATTGCGCGGTCTTCATGCCATAAATGATTGACAACGGCCCGGCGCGGTGTGAAATCTGCAATAAACGGGAGACAAGCGATGGACGAAATCCCCCAGGGCGCGGCGCTTGATCCGCTGGACTGGCTGCTGCCCGGTCATCGTGCCGCGCCGGCGGATGCGCTGCGGCGCATCCAGGCGCTGTGCGCCGCCTGGCCCGACCTGTATGCAGCGATGTTCGTCGTGCTGGCCGCTCACCAGGAGTTGCCGAGGGACATGCTGGCCGCGGCAATCAAGCAGTTCCGCAGCGACCTCGACGCCTACACCCGGGAGGACGTGGTCGGCCTGCTGACGGCGATCTGGAACGGCGGGCGCAGCGGCTTTGATGCGGTGCTGCGCACGCGCGCCAACTCGCCCAGGAAGGGCGCCGGCGGCTTCTCCTGGGTCAAGGAGTAGGCTTCTTCAGGCCCAGCGCAGCCCAGCCTTCGTGGCCCAGGCGGGCCAGCGTGTCGAGGTTGTTCTCGTAGATGGAGGCCGTGTCGGGCATGGACTCGACGGCGCGTTCAATGCTCTCCTCGCGCAGCAGGTGCAGCGTGGGGTAGGGCGAGCGGTTGCTGTAGTTGGCGATGTCGTCGGCTTCGCTGCCCTCGAACTGGTAGCCGGGATGAAAGTCGGCGATCTGCAGGACGCCGTCGAGCTTCAGCTCCTCGACCAGGGCGTCGGCAGCGTCGAGGAAGTCGTTGAAATCCAGGAACTCGGTCAGCACGTTCGGATGAATGAGCAGCGTCGTGTCGACGTCCTCCGGATCGGCGCGGTTCAGCGCCAGCAGTTCGCGGGCGAGGTCTTGCAGCAGTTGCTCGGGCTCCTTTGCGTCGCTGACGACGTAGCGGATGCGCTCGTTGACGTGAACGGCCTTGGCGAACGGGCACAGGTTCAGGCCGATGACGGCCTTGACGACCCAGTCGCGGGTGTCGGAGATGATCTGATCGTGGGTCATGGTTTGGGTGTGTTCAGCCACTGTTCGGCCATCTGCACCCACATCGAGCCACCGAGCGGAATGAGGTCGTCGTTGAAGTCGTAGCTGGGGTTGTGCAGCGTGCATGGCCCCATGCCGTGGCCGCCGATGCGGTGCTCGCCGTCGCCGTTGCCGATCAGGAAGTAGCAGCCCGGCTTGTCCAGCAGGTAGTAGCTGAAGTCCTCGGCGCCCATCGTGGGCTCGAACTCCTGTACGTTGTCGGCGCCGACCATGTCGGCCAGTACGCGGCGCACGAAGTCGGTTTCGGCGGGGTGGTTGATGGTGGGCGGGTAGTTGCGGTGGAACTCGAACTCTGCCTTCAGCTCGAAGGCGCCGGCCAGCTGTTCCGTCATGTCCTTCATGCGGCGCTCCAGCAGGTCCAGCAGCTCCAGCGTGAAGGTGCGTACCGTGCCCTCCATGACGACGGAGTCGGGCACGACGTTGGTGGCCTCGCCGGCGTGGATCATCGTGACCGAGATGACGCCAGGGTCGATAGGCCGCTTGTTGCGACTGATGATGGTCTGGAAGGCCGACACCAGTTGGCAGGCGGCCGGCACGGGGTCCAGCCCCAGGTGCGGCATTGCCGCGTGCGAGCCCTTGCCGCGCAGGGTGATCTTGAACTCGTTGCTGCTCGCGAATACCGGGCCGGTCTTCACCGCGAACTGGCCGGCCTTCATGCCAGGCCAGTTGTGGGCGCCGAACATGGCCTCCATCGGGAACTGCTCGAAAAGGCCGTCCCTGATCATCTCGCGCGCGCCGCCGCCACCCTCCTCGGCAGGCTGGAATACCAGGTAGACCGTGCCATCGAAGTTGCGATGCGTGGCCAGGTGCTTGGCGGCGGCCAGCAGCATGGCCGTGTGGCCATCGTGGCCGCAGGCATGCATGCGGCCCAGGTAGCTGCTGGCGTGCGGGAACTGGTTGCGCTCCGTCATCGGCAGGGCGTCGATGTCGGCGCGCAGGCCCACGGCGCGGCTCGACGTGCCGTTCTTGACGATGCCCACTACGCCGGTCTTGCCCAGGCCGCGGTGGACGGGTATACCCCAGTCCGTCAGCGCCTTGGCGATGACGTCCGCGGTGCGCTCCTCGTGGAAGCAGAGTTCGGGGTGCTTGTGCAGGTCGCGGCGGATAGCCGTGATCTCCGGCGCGTCGGCCAGGATGGTGTCGATGAGCTTCATGACGGGGTGACTTCAGGCTCTGTAAGAGGCCGAGTTTAGGATTGCGGCCGTGAACCTGCGTCGCAATGTCCGAAGCTGGCTGTTCTGGCTGGCCCTGCTGCTCCCTATCGCGCAAGCGGTGGCGGGGGTGCACGCGCTGTCGCACGCCACTGGCGACCGCCAGGACGAAGGCATCGCCCATCTGGTTCACTGCGATCTCTGCCTGACCGCGGCCAACCTGGCCGGCGGCGCTCCGGCTGCCGAGCCAGGCCCGCTGCCGGCCTGCGATGCGGTCGAGGCGCGTGCCACCGCACGGCACGACGCCATCGTCGAACGCGCCGCCGACTGGCGCCCCCCGGCCCGCGCGCCGCCCGCTTCCGCCTGAATTCCAAGCCCTTTCCCGCGCCGTCGTCGACGCAGCGCGGGCCCGTGCGTTTTCTTGCGGAAGTTTTCTCATGCGTTCCTTTGCGCTGGCGCCGATCGCGGCCGCCTGTTTCCTCTCGCTCGCCGCCCAGGCGGACCCCGCCCCGGCCGAGGCCCTCGACAAGGTCGTCGTCACCGGCAACCCCCTGAAGAGCCAGGTGCTGGCCCAGCCCAGCGATTCGCTGGCCGGTGACCAGCTTGTGCTGACCCGCGCCGCCAACCTCGGCGACACGTTGCAGGGGCTGGCCGGCGTGGCGGCCACCAACTTCGGACCCAACGCCAGCCGGCCCAGCATTCGCGGCCTGGACGGCGATCGGGTGCGCATCCTCAACAACTCGGGCGCGTCGGTGGATGCGTCCAACCTCAGCTTCGACCACGGCGTGGCCATCGACCCGCTGGTCATCGACAAGGTCGAGGTGCTGCGTGGCGCCGCAGCGCTGCTGTACGGCGGCAATGCGGTGGGCGGCGTCGTCAACACGCTGGACAACCGCATTCCGCGCGTATTCACGCCGGGCCTCAGCGGCGCGGCCGAAGTACGCCTGGGTGGTGCGTCGCGGGACAAGAGTGGTGCCGTCGTGCTGGACGGCGGCAGTGGCCAGGCTCATTCCGGCTTCGGCTGGCACGTCGACCTGGCCGGCCGCGACGCCGGCGACCAGATCGCACCTCGCTTCGACAGTGACGGCGAGAGCCGCACCAGCGTACGCAACTCCGCCGCCCGCAGCCACGGCGGCGCGGTGGGCGGCTCGGTGTTCTTTCAGGGCGGCTTCGCCGGTGTGTCGGTGGACGACTTCCACACCAACTACGGCACCACGGCTGAGGAGGATGTGACCATCCGCATGCAGCGCCAACGTCTGGCCACGGCCGGCGAATGGGCCACGCCGGACGGGCCTGTTCACCGCATCAGCTGGCAGCTGAGCCGCAATCGCTACGAGCACACGGAAATGGAGGGCGACGCGGTAGGAACGACGTTCAAGAGCACTGGCACCGATGGCCGCGTCGAGATCGAGCACGCCGCCCTCGGCCCCGTGCGCGGTCTGTTGGGGGTGCAGACCGAGTCGCTGGACTTCTCGGCACTGGGCGAGGAGGCCTTCGTGCCCAGCACGCGCACGCGCAACACCGGCGTCTTCTTGCTGGAGCAGGCGAAGCTGGGCGGCGCGGACTGGTCGGCCGGCGCGCGCATGGAGCGAGTGACGGTGGAATCGGACGGCGGCGAGCGCTTCGGCGATGCGCAGTCGCGCCGGTTCCGGCCGCTGAGCCTGGCGCTGAGTGCCGTCTATCCGCTCTCCGAAGCCTGGAGCCTCAGCGCCAACCTGAACCGCACCGAGCGTGCGCCGGCCTACTACGAACTGTTCGCCAACGGGTTGCACGTGGCCAGCGCGGCTTTCGAGCGCGGTGACGCCAGCCTGGGCCTGGAGAAGTCCAAGGGCCTGGATGTGGGCGTGAAGTGGGAGGGCGACGGTAGCCACGTGCACGTCAACGTCTATGAGACCCGCTTCGCCAACTACATCGCGCTGCAGGCCACCGGCGAGATGGCCGACCACGACGGGGAAGAGGTACCGGTCTACGCCTTCCAGGCGGTACCGGCGCGGCTGCGCGGCGTGGAGATCGAGGGGCGCTGGCAAGTCAGCCCGGCGCTTGCGCTGCTGAGCCAGCTGGACGCCGTGCGTGGCGACAACCGCGCCACTGGCGAGCCGCTGCCCCGCCTGGCGCCGCTGCGCGCCATGCTGGGCCTGGAAGCCAAGCAGGGCGACTGGACGGCAAAGCTGGAATGGCGCGGCGCAGCCCGCCAGACTCGCGTCGCCCAGTTCGACACGCCGACGCCGGGCTACGGTACGGTGCGCGTGTCGGTCGCTCGCCAACTGCGCTGGGGCCAGACGGACGCACTCTGGTACCTGAAGCTGGACAACCTCGCCAACAAGCTGGCCTACAACGCCACTGCGGTTCCCACCATCCGGGACTTGGCGCCCCAGCCGGGCCGATCCGCCAGCACGGGCCTGCAGATCAGGTTCTAACGCGGGAAACCGAGGCCCCGGTATAAATCCGGTGCCTCGGCGCCCCGGTGGCGGGCATTCTGCACTCGAGCAGTGCCAGCGCGCACCAGAAGCCGCCGCCTCCCGCGGGCGCGGAACTTGCGTCGCTGGTTCTGGGAACAGGAGCGATGATGCAGACCGCCTTTGACGAGATGAACGCCGCGGGGGCCATAACCCGCGCGCATTACGAGTCCTACGCCCGCTGGCTGGCCGACCAGCCCGAGTCGCTGATGCGCGAGCGGCGCGAGCAGGCCGAGCTGATCTTCCGGCGCGTGGGCATCACCTTTGCCGTCTACGGCGACAAGGATTCAGGTGAGGGCACCGAGCGCCTCATTCCTTTCGACCTGATCCCGCGCGTCATCCCGGCGTCAGAATGGACGTCCATGCAGGCCGGCCTGGCCCAGCGGGTGACGGCGCTGAATCGATTCATCCACGACGTCTACCATGAGCAGGAGATTCTGAAGGCCGGCATCGTGCCCGCCGACGAGATCCTGAACAACGCCCAGTTCCGCAAGGAGATGATGGGCGTGGACGTGCCTGGCGGCGTCTACAGCCACATCGCTGGCGTCGACATCGTGCGTGCTGGCCATGCCGACGGCAGCGGTCAGTACTACGTGCTGGAGGACAACCTGCGCGTTCCCTCGGGCGTGAGCTACATGCTGGAGAACCGCAAGATGATGACGCGGCTCTTCCCCGACCTGTTCGTGCAGCACCGTATCGCGCCGGTGGCCCACTACCCCGACCTGTTGCTGGACACGCTGCGCAGCGTGGCGCCGTCGGGCGTTTCCGATCCCACCGTGGTTGTCATGACACCGGGCATGTACAACTCGGCTTACTTCGAGCATGCCTTCCTCGCGCAGCAGATGGGCGTGGAGTTGGTGGAAGGCCAGGACCTGTTCGTCGATGGCGGCTTCGTCTACATGCGCACCACGCGGGGGCCGAGGCGCGTGGACGTCATCTACCGCCGCATCGACGATGACTTTCTGGACCCTCAGGTGTTCCGCGCCGACTCGCAGCTGGGCTGCGCGGGCCTGGTAGAGGCCTACAAGGCTGGCCGCGTGACACTGTCCAACGCCATCGGCACGGGCATCGCGGATGACAAGTCCATCTACCCCTACGTGCCGAAGATGATCGAGTTCTATCTCGGCGAGAAGCCTATCCTGCAGAACGTACCCACCTATGTCTGCCGCGAGAAGGAGGATCTGGCCTACACGCTGGCCCATCTCTGCGAGCTGGTCGTCAAGGAAGTCCACGGCGCGGGCGGCTACGGCATGCTGGTCGGGCCGGCAGCAACCCGGGACGAGGTGGAGGCCTTCCGCGCCCGGCTGATGGCCAACCCCGGCAACTACATCGCGCAGCCGACACTTTCGTTGTCCACCTGCCCGACGTTCGTGGAGAGCGGTATCGCGCCCCGTCACATCGATCTGCGACCCTTCGTGCTGTCGGGGGCATCGGTGCGCATGGTGCCGGGCGGGCTGACACGGGTCGCGCTGAAGGAGGGCTCGCTCGTGGTCAACAGCAGCCAGGGCGGCGGGACCAAGGACACCTGGGTCCTTGAGGATTGAGGGAGGACCGATCAATGCTGTCAAGGACCGCAGACCATCTTTTCCGGCTGAGCCGGTGTGCCGAGCAGTCCGGTCGAGTGCGTAGCGCTCGGGGCGAAGCCTCAACACGGCGGCGCGCGACGGCGCGCGCGGCGTTTTCGGCCAACGAACCGGAGTCCAAGCATGCTGTCTAGGACTGCTGACCATCTGTTCTGGCTGAGCCGCTATATCGAGCGGGCCGAGAACACGGCCCGGATGCTGGACATCGCCTACCAGACCTCCCTGCAGCCCCAGTCCGCCGACGAGTCCGAGCAGACATGGCGCAGCCTGGTGTCCATCTCCGAGCTGAACGGCCTCTACGGTGCCAAGTACTCGACGATCAACAGCCGCAACGTCATGGAGTTCATGGTGGCCGACGAGAGCAACCTCTCGTCCATCTTCAACTGCCTTCGCGCTGCGCGGGAGAACGCGCGGGCCGTGCGCGGATCTCTCACGACCGAAGTCTGGGAGACCATGAACCAGACATGGCTGGAGTTCCGCCGCCTGCTGCGCGAGGGTGCGCTGACGCGCGATCCTTCGCAGCTGTTCGAGTGGGTCAAGTACCGCAGCCACCTGTCGCGAGGCGTGACGGTGGGAACCATGCTGCAGGATGAGGCTTTCCACTTCATCCGCATCGGTTCCTTCCTGGAGCGGGCGGACAACACGGCGCGGCTGCTGGACGTCAAGTTCTACCGTCAGGACGACACCGGCACGGAGCGCGACGCGGCGCGCGACTTCTACTACTGGTCGGCCGTGCTGCGTTCGGTGTCCGGCTTCGAGATTTACCGGAAGGTCTACAGCAACGTCATCCAGCCCGACAAGGTCGCCGAGTTGCTGATCCTGCGCGCCGACATGCCTCGCTCGCTGTCGCACTGCGTGACGCGCATGCTCGCCAACCTGAAGCGCGTGGCCAACGCGCAGTCCGGCGAGACGCTGCGTCGCGTCGGCCGGCTGGAGGCCGAACTGGCCTTCGGCCGCATCGACGAGATCCTCGCCCAGGGCCTGCACCCCTTCCTCGACGGCTTCCTCGCCGAGGTCGCCGATCTTGGCAACGGCATTTCCAGAGACTTCCTCGTCTGAGGGCTACGCATGGCCATCCACGTCGCGCTCAAGCACGTCACCCGCTACAAGTACGACCGCCCGGTCAGCCTCGGCCCGCAGGTCGTGCGCCTGCGCCCGGCGCCGCACTGCCGCACGCCGGTGCTGTCCTACTCGCTGCGCATCGAACCTGACAACCATTTCGTCAACTGGCAGCAGGACCCGTTCGCCAACTACCTCGCGCGGCTGGTGTTCCCGGAGAAGACGACCGAGTTCACCGTCACGGTGGACCTGGTCGCAGAGATGGCGGTCTACAACCCCTTCGACTTCTTCCTGGAGCCGCACGCCCAGACTTTCCCGTTTGCCTACGACGAGGCGCAGCAGATCGAGCTGGCGCCCTATCTGCAGGTGGAGGCCGCAACGCCGCTGCTGGCCGACTATCTGAAGGAGGTCCCGCGCAGCGAGCGGGCCACCATCGACTTCATCGTCGACTTGAACCAGCGTGTGCAGAACAGCGTGTCCTACCTGATCCGCATGGAGCCCGGCGTGCAGACGCCGGAGGAGACGCTGGAGAAGGCCTCCGGTTCCTGCCGGGACTCCGGCTGGCTGCTGGTGCAACTGGCTCGCCACCTGGGCCTGGCGGCGCGCTTCGTGTCGGGCTATCTGATCCAGCTGACGCCCGATGAGAAGGCGCTGGATGGGCCCAGTGGCACCGAGGTCGACTTCACCGACCTGCACGCCTGGTGCGAGGTCTACCTGCCTGGCGCCGGCTGGATAGGCCTCGATCCCACGTCCGGCCTGCTGGCTGGCGAAGGCCACATCCCGTTGGCCGCGACGCCCACTCCCGGCAGCGCGGCGCCCATCAGCGGCGGGGTCGACAAGAGCGAAGTCGAGTTCAGCCACGAGATGAGCGTCACGCGCATCTACGAGTCGCCGCGCGTGACCAAACCCTACACCGAGGCGCAGTGGGCCGAGGTGCTCAAGCTCGGCGAGCGTGTGGACCACGAACTCGTCGCCGGCGATGTCAGACTGACCATGGGGGGCGAGCCCACCTTCGTCTGCGTCGATGACCGCGACGCGCCTGAATGGAACACCGAGGCGCTAGGCCCCACGAAGCGCGTCTACGCGCAGCAGCTGACGCACAAGCTGCGCGATGAGTACGGCCAAGGCGGTTTTCTGCATTTCGGCCAGGGCAAGTGGTATCCGGGCGAGCAGCTGCCGCGCTGGGCCCTGTCCATCTATTGGAGGGCGGACGGCCAGCCTTGCTGGCGCAATCCGGACTGGTTTGCCGACGAGCGTGAGGGCCACGCCTACACCAGCGAGCACGCCAAGACCTTCATGGCGGCGCTGACCCGGCGCCTGGGCCTGCCGGACACCCACGTGCAGCCTGGCTATGAAGACACCTGGTACTACCTCTGGCGTGAGCGCCGCCTGCCGGTCAACGTCGACCCCTTCGACTCACGCCTTGACGACGAGCTGGAACGGGTGCGCCTGCGCCGCGTCTTCGAACAGGGCTTGTCCCATGTCGTCGGCTACGTGCTGCCCATCCGACACGCCGGCACACCGCCACTGGGTGGCAGCCGCTGGCAGACCGGCCCCTGGTTCTTCCGCGACGAGCGCCTGTACCTCTACCCTGGTGACTCGCCCATGGGCTGGCGTCTGCCACTCGACTCGCTGCCCTGGGTCAGCAAGGGCGACTACCCCTATCTGATCGAGCAGGACCCGTTCGCGCCGCGCGGCATGCTGCCCGCGGCGGCTGCATTGCGGGTGCAGACCTTGGGCGTCACGTCAGCCGGCCCGACGCCGGGCCTGCGCCCGGGCGCAGCTGCGCTGGGCGGGCTGGGCGGCGTGGGCGGCAGCCACCTGCCGGGTGCGGGCGAGGTGCCCCAGCGCTTCCAGAGCGCCGGCGGCCTCACGCGCACAGCGCTCTGCGTCGAGGCCCGCGACCCGCGCCGCGCCAACGGGCCCAAGGCCGAGGGACAGGGCGAGGCGAGCGGCGTGCTCTATGTCTTCATGCCGCCGCTCGAGAAGGTCGAGCACTACCTTGAGCTGCTGGCTGCGGTGGAAGCCGCCTGCGAGGACACCGGCTGCAAGATCGTCCTGGAAGGTTACCCGCCGCCGCGCGACCCGCGCCTGAAGTTGCTGCAAGTCACACCCGACCCCGGCGTCATCGAGGTCAACATCCACCCGGCCCACAACTGGGGCGAGCTGGTCCAGCACACCGAGTTCCTGTACGAGGCTGCGCGCCTCACCAGGCTGTCGAGCGAGAAGTTCATGATCGACGGTCGCCACAGCGGTACCGGCGGCGGCAACCACTTCGTGCTTGGCGGTGCCACGCCCAGCGACTCGCCCTTCCTGCGCCGACCCTCGCTTCTGGCGTCGCTGCTGGCCTACTGGCACAACCACCCGTCGCTGAGCTACCTCTTCAGCGGCCTGTTCATCGGCCCCACCAGCCAGGCCCCGCGCGTGGACGAGGCACGCAACGACCAGCTGCGCGAGCTGGAGATCGCGCTCGCCGAGATCCACAAGCTGGGCGACGACGCCCCTCCCTGGCTCATTGACCGCGCGTTACGCAACGTGCTGGTGGACGTGACTGGCAACACCCATCGCAGCGAGTTCTGCATCGACAAGCTCTACTCGCCGGATTCGTCCACGGGGCGGCTCGGCTTGCTGGAACTGCGCGCCTTCGAGATGCCACCGCATGCGCGCATGAGCATCGTGCAGCAGTTGCTGCTGCGGGCGCTGGTGGCGCGCTTCTGGCGCCGGCCCTATCGCGCGCCGTTGGTGCGCTGGGGTACCGAACTGCACGACCGCTGGCTGCTGCCGTACTTCGTGCGAGAGGACTTCGCCGACGTCATGCAGGACATGGCCGAAGCAGGCTATTTGCTCGACGCCGAATGGTTTTCGCCGCACTTCGAGTTCCGTTTCCCCAAGGTCGGCGAGTTCGCCTCGCGTGGCGTGCACGTGACGCTGCGCGGCGCGCTGGAGCCCTGGCATGTGATGGGCGAAGAGGGTACGGCCGGCGGCACGGTGCGCTACGTGGACTCATCACTGGAGCGGCTGGAGATTCATGTCAGCGGTCTGGTCGATCCACGCCACCGCATCACCGTCAACGGCCATGCGCTGCCGCTGCAGCCCACCGGCCGCGTCGGCGAGTTCGTCTGCGGGGTGCGTTACCGCGCCTGGCTGCCCCCGTCAGCGCTTCACCCCACCATTGGCATCCACGCGCCGCTGACCTTGGACCTCATCGACACCTGGCAGCAGAAGTCCCTTGGGGGCTGCCGCTATTTCGTCGCTCACCCGGGCGGGCGCAACTACGCGACGCTTCCCGTGAATGCCTACGAAGCCGAGAGTCGGCGCCTGGCGCGCTTCGCGGCCATCGGCCACTCGCCGGGGTGTGTCGAGGTGAGGGAACCGCAGCGCAGCCTCGAGTTCCCGTTCACCCTGGACCTGCGCAAGGCAAACTAGAAGGAAACAACGCCCCCCACGCCCGCGCTGCGAGCTCCCCCCTTGCGAGGGGAGTGGCCTGTGGCCGCTGGCGGCGGGCATCACCGACATGCTCATCGAAATCCAGCCTGGCGTCCGCCTCTTCGTCGACATCGAGGGCCTGGGCCACGAGCCGCAAGGCCCCGTGTTGAACCAGAAGCCCACCCTCGTCCTCATCCACGGCGGGCCTGGCTTCGACCACACGGGCTTCCGGCCCTTCTTCAGCCGCTTCACGGACCTCTGCCAGATCGTCTACTTCGACCTGCGCGGCCATGGGCGCAGCGATCCGCGGCCGGCCGAGGAATGGGTGCTGGACGTGTTCGCCGACGACGTCGTGCGGCTGTGCGACGCGCTGGGCGTCGTGAAGCCCATCGTGCTGGGCCAGAGCTTCGGTGGCTTCGTCGCACAGCGCTATCTGGCACGCCACCCGGCGCATCCGGGCAAGGTCGTGCTGTCCAGCACCTCCCACCACTTCGGCCTGGAACGCAAGATCGAACGCTTCGGCGCGCTCGGTGGCCCCGAGGCGGCAGCAGCCACGCGAGAGTTCTGGGAGAACCCGGGCCCGGCGAGCTGGGCGCTCTACGAGAAGCACTGCCGCCACCTCTATAACACCCGGCCCAAGAACCCCGATGCCGGTGGTTGGATGATCTTCAAGCCCGAAATCCTGTTCACGCACACGCGCACGGAGCTGCCCGGCATGGACTTGACACCCGGCCTGGCACGGGTGCAGTGCCCGGTGCTGGTGATGGCCGGCGAGGAGGATCCCGTCACGCCGCCGCAGGATGCCGAGGAGATCGTCGCCGCGCTGCCCGCGCCCTGGGTGCAGTTCGAACGCTTCCCAGGTGTCGGCCATGGCCCCTGGCGCGACGATCCCGAGGCCGCGGAGCGTGTGTTGCGCGCTTTCCTCCAGGACCGCTAGCGCCTCCGGCGTCGCGGCACCCGCCAGGCCCCGTCGGGGCGCTTGCTCGACAATGCTCTTTCCGCCCCCTTCGCGCCGCATGACAGCCCCGACCCGCATCGCCCATGTCTGAGCTCACCCCCAGCCAGTGGAGCCTGCTGCCCGACGAGCCTGATGAAGCGCTGGTGCCGGACCCGCTGGCGCAGGCGCTGTCGGCCGCGCTGCGCAGCCGCGACGGCCACTTCTACGAGCTGACGGGCAAGGTCAACCGGCCCGGCGAGCCGCAGGGCGGGCTGGCAGAACGTTGGCAGCGCTTCTTCTCAGCCGGCGGCGCGGCGGGCTGGCAGGAGCTCAGCGCCAAGGCGTTGCGCGTGCAGCGCCGAGTGCTGGAGGACGGCGCCAGCTACAACGTGCATAGCGACGCGCCGCCGCTGCCCGGCCAGGGCGGCCGGGACGGCGCGCCGCTGGCCCGCCACTGGCCGCTGGAGCTGCTGCCCATGCTCATCGAGCCCGGGGAATGGCGCGGCATCGAGGCCGGCATCGCTCAGCGCGCCCGGCTTCTCAACGCCGTTATGGCCGACACCTATGGCGAGCGTCGCCTGCTGCAGCAGGGCCTGCTGCCTGCCTCGCTGGTGCTGGCCCACCCGCAGTACCTGCGCGCCATGCACGGCAGCCAGCCGGCGGGGGCGGTGCACCTGCATGTGCTCGCCTTCGACCTAACGCGCTGCGCCGACGGCCACTGGTGGGTGGTGGGGCAGCGCACGCAGGCGCCTTCCGGACTGGGCTACGTGCTGGAGAACCGGCTCATCATTGCCCAGCAGTTCCCGGAGGCCTTCCGCCAGATGGCCGTGCAGCGCTTGGCCGCGAGCTACCGTGACTTCATCCAGACCCTTACACGGCTCTCGCCCGCTGGCGAGCGCAGCCGCGTCGCACTGCTGACGCCGGGGCCGCGCAACGAGACCTACTTCGAGCAGGCCTTCCTGGCACGCTACCTCGGCATCACGCTGGTCGAGGGCGCCGACCTGACGGTGCGTGCCGACAAGGTCTACCTCAAGACTCTGGCCGGCCTGGAGCGCGTGCACGTGCTGCTGCGCCGTGTGGACGACACCTGGCTGGATCCGCTGGAGCTGCGCCCTGATTCCATCCTCGGCGTGCCAGGGCTGCTGCAGGCGGCGCGTGCTGGCGAGGTCGTCATCGCCAACGTACCGGGCGCCGGCTGGCTGGAGAGCCCGGGCCTGTCGGCCTTCTGGCCTGGCGTGGCTGAGAGCCTGCTCGGCGAGACTCTGACGTTGCCGGCCATCCAGAGTTGGTGGTGCGGCGAGGAGAGCGCATGGCGCACGCTGCGTCCGCGGCTGGCGGAGTTCATCGTCGTGCCCACGTTCTCGGCCAGCGGCACGACGCGCAGCTTCTCCCCCATCGTCGCGGCCGAGCTGACCGACGAGCAGCTCTGGCAGCTGGCCGCGCGCATCGATACCGACCCCACTGCTTACACGCTGCAGGCGCGCGTCAAGCCCACCAAGCAGCCGGTCTGGACGCGTGGCGCACTGGAGCCGCGTGTGGCCGTACTGCGCGTGTTCGCGATGACCGATGGCCAGGGGGGCTGGACGGTGCTGCCCGGCGGTCTGGCGCGCGTAGCGCCGCGGCGCGATCCGCTGGCGGACGCATGGCTGTCCATCCAGCGCGGCTCGCTCAGCGCCGATACCTGGGTCATGACCGACGGCGAGGTCGATGCGACGACGCTGCTGCCCCAGCCCCTGCAGGCCGCCGACCTTGCGCAGGTGCACTGGACCGTCACCAGCCGCGCCGCCGAGAACCTGTTCTGGCTGGGCCGTTACACCGAGCGCGCCGAGAACAGCGCGCGGCTGGCACGCCACGTCATCGAAGCCAGCGTCATGGTGCGTCGCGGCGCCATGCCGGCGCCCATGTTGCCGCTGCTGGATGCCCTGGCGCGCCGCCACGGCCTCGTCGACGCCGATGCGCCGCGCGTTGCAGACAATCCGGGCGGTTTCGAGCGGGCGCTGCTGACTGCCCTGCTGCCCGCCTCCGGCGTCACCAGCGTCGGTTGGAACCTGCGTGCGCTGCAGGGCTGCGCCCAGGCGCTGCGCGAGCGGCTGTCGCCAGAGGCCTGGAGGCTGATCCACGAGACGGCAGCGCAGTTCGAGCAACACCTGCGCGCCGTGCTGGACCGCCCCGGCCCGGCACCCATGACTGACGTGCTCAACGTGCTGGCCCGGGCCGACACCCACCTGGCCGCCATCACCGGCGCCCAGACCGACCGCATGACGCGCGATGACGGCTGGCGGCTGCTGTCCATCGGCCGGCAGATCGAGCGCCTGTCCTTCCATGCCGAGGTGCTGGCGGAGGCCTTCGAGCAAGGAAGCGCCGGGTCGCCCGAAGTTCCCTTGACCCCGCCAGGGGATAAGCCGGGCACAGGACAGGCCCCGGGGCAGGTGCAACCTCTGGCCCTCACCGAGGACGGCTTCGTGCTGCTGCTGGGTGTTTTCGACTCCACCATCACCTATCGCGCGCAGTACCAGGCGCGCCGCGAGGCGCCGCCGCTGTTGCACCTGCTGGTACACGACACCGACAACCCGCGTTCGCTGGCATGGGTGGCGCGCACGCTGCGCGACCGCTTCGCCAAGCTGGCCCGCCACGATCCCGGCTGGGCGGCCGACGTTGCCGCCGGGCTGCCCGTGCCCGAGGCCTGGCCGCTGGCAGAGCTGGCCGCACCGGGGCCGTTCCTGGTCGAGCACCTCAGGCGCGCGGCCGCGCAGGCGGGCGAGCTGTCCAGCCTCATCAGCCAGCGCTATTTCGCCCACGTCATCGGCGCGGAGCAGCGGGTGTGGCAATGAACGTCAGATTGGCCGTCCACCACGTCACCGAGTACACCTACGAGGACGCGGTGGAGTGGGCCTACCACGCGGCCTGCCTGACGCCGCGCGACACGCCCTGGCAGCGGGTCAGTGGCTGGCAACTGGACATCACGCCGTTGCCAGACGGCTGGGGCATCGAGGGCCTTGAGCTGGACACGGCCGAATTGGCCCGCCACCTGCGCTGCGACCCCTGGGGGAACCGGCACTTCAGCTTCGGCCATGCGCGCATGCACGAGAAGCTCGTTGTCGACAGCCGCTTCATCGCAGAACTGCAGGAGCGCCCGGTGCCCGACCCGGCGCGCGGACCGGACTGGGAATCGGTCGCCCAGGGCCTGCACTACCGCGCCGGGCGGGCACTACAGGAAGCCGACGAGTTCGCGCTGGCCTCGGCCTATGCCATACCGGACGAGGCCCTGGCAGCCTATGCCCGCCGTGCCTTCACGCGCGGCCGCACGCTGGCCGCGGGAGGACTGTCGCTGATGCGCCAGATCCATGCAGACCTGCGCTACCTGCCGCAGAGCACCACGGTCGCCACCCGTGCGGCGGACGCATTGGCACAACGCAGCGGAGTCTGCCAGGACTTCGCCCATGTCTTCATTGCGGCGTGCCGTTCGCTGGGCCTGGCAGCGCGCTACGTGTCGGGCTATCTGCTGACCCGCCCGCCCGAGGACGGACCGAAGCTGGTCGGCGCGGATGCTTCGCATGCCTGGGCCGAGCTGTGGTGCCCCGAGCAGGGCTGGTTGGCGCTGGATCCGACCAACGCCATGCCTGCGGGCCTGGACCACGTGACGCTGGCCTGGGGACGCGACTATGCCGACGTGGCGCCGCTGCGTGGCGTGCTGCGTGGCGGCGGCGTGGCGACGCTGCGCGTGGCCGTGACGGTGGAGCCCTGGGCCGGTGGCGACGCAGCAGGCCCAGGTGCCTAGCGCCTGACCTTGCCGTCGCCCGTCAGCATGGACAGCTCCACGAAGCTGGAGCCGACGTGCCGGTTGGGAGAGAACTGCAGCCGGTAGCCGCGCGATTCGTAGCCCGACAGCGTCTCCAGCGCGGCGACCAGGCCATCGCGCGTTGGTCGACCGCCCAGGCGGCGCAGGCCATCCACGACGACGCGCGCCGCCAGATAACCCTCGATGCTGGTGTAGTTGGGCTCGGCCTTGGCGTCCAGGCGCAGCAGGGCCTGCTGGTAGTCGTTGACGAGACCGGCTGCGGTGCCGAAGGGCGAGGGCATGACCTGCGAGACGACGACGCCAGCCGCATCCTTGCCCAGCTCATCGGCCAGAGCCTGGGTGCCAACGAAGGAGACGTTGTAGAACTGCCCGCCCCAGCCGGCCTTGCGGGCCCCACGGATGAAGGCCGCGCAGCTCTTGTAGGCGCTGATCTGCACGATGGCCTCGGGCTTGGCAGGCAGCAGGGCCTTGAGCGCGGCGGCCACATCCACGCTGTTGCGCTCCACGGTGGCGACGGCCGCGGGCTGCAGCCCGCGCTTCTCCAGGGCCCGCTGCACGCCCTTGAGGCCGGCCTGGCCGTAGGCGTCGTTCTGATGGAAGACGGCGATCTTCTTCAGGTCCAGCTGGGTGAGCTGCTTGACGATGAGTTCGGTCTCGTCGTAATAGGACGCGCGGATGTGGAAGACCAGGCGGTTGAAGGGGTCACGCAGCGACTCGGCGCCGGTGAAGGGCGCGATGAAGGGCATCCTGGCAGCTGTTGCCAGCGGCAGGGCCGCCAGCGAGGTGGGCGTGCCCACATAGCCGAACAGGGCGAAGACCTCGTCGTGGATGAACTTCTCGGTGTTGGCCTTGCAGCGCGCCGGGTCGTAGCCGTCATCCAGCGTCTTCAGCACGACAGGCAGGCCGCCCACCCCGCCGGCGGCGTTGACGGCCTCGAAGTAGGCTCGCGCGCCCAGCTGCATCTGCAGGCCCAATTGGGCCGCGGGGCCGGTCAACGGCACGGACTGGCCGAGCACGATGGCGCGCTCCTGGGCGCGGGCAGCTCGGGCAGCCGGCAGGGCGAGGCCGGCCAGGGCGAATTGGTTGAAGCGACGACGGGTCTGCATGGACCCATGATGCCCTGGCGGGCGGCCGGGCGCTGTGAACTAAATCAGCTCCTGCTGGTGCTTGTGCTTGGGCGTCCGGCGCGTTTGTTAGCAAACATTGCTTCGTCTGCGCGGCGCATCAGCGTTTCCGGCGTGCGGCCGTCGGCCGGGAAATGGGCCAGGCCCAGGCTGCTGCCGACGGCCACCGGCTCCCCCGACGCCAGCGTGACGGGCTGGCACAGCGCATCCAGCAGTCGGTTCAGTACCGGCTCGGCGTCGGCTGGCGCCTGCTGCGGTGTCAGCAGCACGACGAACTCGTCGCCACCCAGGCGGGCCACCGTGTCACTGGTGCGCAGGCCGGCGTGCAGCCGGGCGGCCACGACCTTGAGGACCTCGTCCCCAGCGTCATGGCCGTGGGTGTCGTTGATCTGCTTGAAGCCGTTCAGGTCGAGATAGGCCAGTGCGAAGACATGGCCCATGCGCTCGGCGGCGGCGATGGCCTGCTTGAGGCGGTCGGCCAGCAGCATGCGGTTGGGCAGGCCGGTCAGCCCATCGTGCAGGGCCGCGCGCTCCATGCGCGCCTCATGGGCCTTGCTCTGCGTGATATCCACCATCATCCACAGCGACTCGACGCCGCTGCCGGGCAGGTCGACGCCCGACAGGTCCACCCAGATGGGCGAGCCGTCCTTGCGGCGCATCTGCAGTTGGGTGCGGAAGCGCCCGCCGGCCCTAAGCTGCGGGTAGGCCAGGGCGCCCAGCGTCTCGTAGGAGGTGTCATCGAGGTAAAGCTGCCGTATCGGCACGCCGAGCAGCTCGCCGTCTGCATAGCCGAAGATGCGTTCCAGCGCATGGTTGCGCCAGATGGTGTGGCGCCCGCGCATCTTGGCCATGCCGATGAGATCGCTTTCCAGCATGGCCTCCTGGTCCAGGGTCAGCTGGTGCAGTTGCTGGCGGATGTGGTGCGTCTCGCTGATGTCGAACATCACCGAGCGGCTGCGCAGGTAGGTGCCGCTGGCGTCGTAGACGGCCGTGGCCGACAGGCTGACTCGGCGCGTCTGGCCATGGCGGCCGGTGATGTCGAATTCCAGCCCCGAGACCCGGCCCTCGCGCATGAAGCGCGGGAAGGCTTCGTTGAAAAGGGCGCGGCCCTGGTCGTCGAAGAAGTCGGCCGGGCTGGCGCGACCGACCAACTGCGCAGTCGTGCAGCCCAGCCAACTCAGGCCCAGCGCGTTGATCTGCAGAAAGCGGCCATTGCCGTCCAATGCGTAGTAGGCGCAGGGCGCGTTGTCATAGAGATCCTGCAGGCTCTGCCGCGCCTCGTCGGCCTGGGCTTGCAGGGCCTTGCGTGCCGTGATGTCGGACTGGACCAGCATGAAGCCGGTGAGTGCGCCGCCGTCGTCGAGCAGCGGCTGGATCTCGACATCGACCCAGTAGTCGCGGCCGTCGCGGGCGCGATGCATCAGCTCCGCCTTGCAGCCCATGCCGACGCTCATGGCCTCGCGCATGCCGTGCACGGTGTCGGCGTCGGTGAGCTCGGAATGAAGCAGCTCACCTGGCTGGTGGCCCAGGGCCTCGGTGCCGGTGTAGCCGCTCAGGCGCGTGAAGCCCTCGTTGACCCAGACGATGCGGCGCTCGGGATCGGTGATGAGGACACCATTGGTGGTGTGGCTGGCAACGCGCGCCAGGCGCGCGAGGTCGGCCGTCATGTCGCGCGCCATCTGCTCGGCGCGTGCCCGGCCGCTGGCCAGCAGATAGACCGTCACGGCCAGCAGCAGGCTCAGCAGCGCGCCGCCCAGCTCCAGCCCGATGCCGGACAGGCCCAGCAGCGTCATGGCGGCGCCATGCGTCAGCGCGGTGTCCAGCATGAACTCGCGACCGGCGACCGTGAAATAGAGCGTTTCGGCCGTCGGGTCATCCACCAGCGTGTAGGTGGAGGCCTCGTCGGACGTCAGGACATGCCCCCGGCGCACCGCCATCAGCGGTTTGAACTCGCCATCACCGGTGCTGGCCGACAACTTCAGGTCCAGCAGCGCCGCCGCCGGCTCGGCCACGCCTCGCAGCAGATCGTTGGCCACCAGCGGTGCGCACAGCACACCCTGCAAGGCCATGCGGCGTTGCTCCGGCGAGCCCGGGTCCAGCCCCTGCCGGTAGACCGGCACCAGCAGCAGGAAGCCCGGGCCCTTCAGCGGGTCCTGCACCAGGCGCAAGGGGGCGGAGAGCGTTGCCTCGCCGGTATCTATGGCTCGTTCTATGGCCTGACGTCGCACCGGGTCGGCGCCCAGGTCCATGCCCCAGGCCGGGAAGTTGCGCGAGAAGGGCGCGATCTGCGTGACGACGTAAAGCGTCTCGTCACTGCCCGAGCCGTGCACGCCGAAACCCGCGGCGCCCTGGCGCTGGCGGGCGGCGACGAAGGTGCCCAGGTCGCGGCGCGCCACCCTCTCGATGAAGCCGAAGCCGCGCACGCCGGGAAACTCCACCGGCAGGTCGCGGGACTCGACGTAGGCGTCGAAGGCTTGGCGGCTGAACCTGCCTTCCAGAGCGGCCAGGGCACCGCGCGCGCCCTTGAGCCCGTAGACCGGCATCGTCAGCCGCTTGATGACGTCGCTTTGCAGGCGCTCGACCTGGCGTTCCTGCAGGTTGTGCGCCTCCGCGCTGGCGCGCTGCTGCTGCCAGACGACGGCGCCGGCCGTCAGCGCGAGGCCGATGGACAGCGCCGCAGTCGCCGCCACCCAGGCAGTCGCACTGACCATCTTCGGCATGATGAAACGGGCTCTCTTCTCTTCGGCGTTGCGGACCATTGAAGCATGTCCGGAGGGCGGCGTCATCCATCGTCGGTGGCGCCGGCCGCGCACAATGGAGCGCCATGGACCTCTTCCTCACTCAGGCGCGCGCCAACTGCCTTGCCAACCGGCGTCTGCTGGCCGCCGTGGGCTCGCTGTCCGACGCCGATTTCCATGCGCCGCGCACGAGCTTCTTTCCCAGCCTCGCGTTGACGCTAAATCACATCCTCAATGTGGACCACTACTACATCGCCGCATTGCATGGCGATGCGGCGATGCGCCACATCTGGGCGCGTTATGTGCCGGCCCGGACGGCGTCCGAGCTGGCGACGCGACAGGACGAGAGCGACCAGCGGCTGATCGCCTTTTGCGCAACGCTGCGCGCGGGCGACGAGGACCGCATCGTGGCTTTCGACCGTGGTGCCGGTTTGGAGGCCGGTCCGCGCGAGCCGTTGGGGCGAGTGCTGGCTCACCTGTTCATGCACCAGACCCATCATCGCGGACAGGCGCACGCGATGCTGGCCGGAACGGCGGTGAAACCGCCGCAGCTGGATGACTTCATCCTGCTGGGCGACAGCGTTCACCGCGGCCGCGACATGGCCGTTCTGGGTTGGCAGGAACCGGTCTGAGCCGGGGCCACCTCAGAGCTCCGCCACGCCCTTGACGCGCACGGGCATGGCCATCGGCTGGGCGGGGACGTCGGCCACACGGCCGTGGAAGCGGTCCAGCAGGACCTGCCATTGCTTCTTCACCGCCACGACATTGGCGTGCTTCACGTGCCCGTAGCCGCGGATCTTCTCCGGCAGGCGGGCCAGCTCGACAGCGGTGTTGAGGTTGTCGGAGTTCAGCGAGGCGAGGATCTCGTCGACCAGCTTCTCGTAGTCATTGATCAGTTGGCGCTCCATGCGCCGCTCCTCGGTCCTGCCGAAGATGTCCAGCGCGCCGCCGCGCAGACCCTTGAACTTCGCCAGCCACTTGAAGGCCGTGAAGGTCCATGAGCCCAGCTCGATCTTCCTGGCGCGGCCGTCGGCGCCGGGCCTAGCGATCAGTGGCGGCGCGAGGTGAAAGCTCAGCGACTCCCAGTTCTCGAACTGCTCCTTCATTGCGGCCATGAAGCGGCCGTCGGTGTACAGGCGCGCGACTTCGTACTCGTCCTTGATGGCCAGCAGCTTGGCGTAGTAGCGGGCCACGGCCTGCGTCAGCCGCTGACCCTTGCCGAGCTGCGCCTCGACGGAGCGAACGCGGTCGACCAACGCCCGGTAGCGGGAGGCGTAGGCGGCGTCCTGGTATGCGGTAAGGAAGCTGGCGCGGCGCTCAATCAGGCCGTCGGCGCCGTCGAGCTGATCGAAGTTGAAGAGCTTCACGACGTTGACGTCGCCGGCCAGGCGCTGGATGGCATCCGGTGCCGCGATGGCCAGGCGGCCGAGCGCGAACGCGGTCTTGTTGGCTTCGGTGGCGACGCCGTTGAGCTCGATGGCGCGCATCAGCGCGGCCTCGCTGACCGGAACCAGGCCGCGCTGCCAGCAGGCGCCCAGCATGATGATGTTGCTGGGCAGCGTGTCGCCCATCAGGCGCTGCGAGATGTCCTGTGCGTCGATCGTGTCCAGCGCCCCGTGCTCGCCGACGGCAAACTTCATCTTGGCCAGCAGCGAGCCGCCTTGCAGCGAGGCGTCTGGGTTGCGCACGAAGCCTGCCGTCGGCAGTTCGTGCGTATTGGCGAGGATGACGGTGCGGCCGGCCTTGACCGTGCCAAGGGCATCGGGAGAGGCACCGACCACCATGTCGCAGGCCAGCAGCACGTCGGCTTGTTGCGTGTCAATGCGCACCTGGTTGAGCAGGTCCAGCGTCGGAGCCACGCGCACGAAGCTCAGCACCGCGCCGCCCTTCTGCGCAAAACCCATGAAGTCCAGCACGGATGCCTGCTTGCCCTCCAGGTGCGCGGCCATGGTGACCAGCGCGCCGACCGTGACGACGCCGGTACCGCCCACGCCGGTGACCAGCATGTCGAACGGCCCGGTCCAGTCCCATGCCGCGGGTGGCTGGATGGCGGCAATCTCGCGGGCCAGGTCTTGCGCCGTGTAGCTGGCGCCGGCCTTCTTCTTCAGTACCGGCTCGTGCACCGACACGAAGCTGGGGCAGAAGCCGTTCACGCAGGAGAAGTCCTTGTTGCAGCTGCTCTGCTCGATGGCCCGCTTGCGACCCCAGTCGGTCTCGACAGGTACCACGCTGAGGCAGTTGCTCGCGACGCCGCAGTCGCCGCAGCCCTCGCAGACAGCCTCGTTGATGAAGATGCGGCGCGGCGGATCCGGGAATTCCTTCTTCTTGCGGCGGCGGCGCTTCTCGGCTGCGCAGGTCTGGTCGTAAATCAGCACCGTCACGCCTTCGATATCCCTGAGCTCGCGCTGAACCGAATCCAGCTCGCTGCGGTCGTGGAAGGTGGTGCCGGCGGGGAACAGGCCGTGATGACCGTCGTACTTGGCCGTGTCGTCGGAGACGATCACCAGGCGCTTCACGCCCTCGGCCTCGACCTGGCGGGCGATCTGCGGCACGCTGGCCTGGCCGTCCACCGGTTGGCCGCCGGTCATCGCGACGGCGTCGTTGTAGAGGATCTTGTAGGTGATGTTGGCTCGGGCCGCGATGGCCTGGCGGATGGCCAGGTAGCCCGAGTGGTAGTACGTGCCGTCGCCCAGGTTCTGGAAGACGTGCTTCTCCTTCGTGAAGCGGCTGTGCGCCGCCCAATCCACGCCCTCGGCACCCATCTGGATCAGGCCTGACGTGCCGCGCTCCATCCAACTCGCCATGAAGTGGCAGCCGATGCCGGCCAGCGCACGCGAGCCCTCTGGCAGCTTCGTGGAGGTGTTGTGCGGGCAGCCTGAGCAGAAATAGGGTTGGCGGCGCACCGTGTCGGCGGCGTTGGAGAGCAACTGCGGTGTCAGGAAGTCGACGACCAGATGGCGTCGGTCCAGCGCTGGATTGAGCCGCGCCAGCCAGTCTGCCACCGTGCCCATGATGCGGCTGGGGCGCAGTTCGCCCAGGGCACTCAGCACCGGGCAGCCGTGCTCGTCGGTCTTGCCGACGACGCGCGGGCGCTGGAAGTCGGGCAGGTGGTACAGCAGCTCCTTGACCTGGCGCTCGACGACCGGGCCCTTCTCCTCGATGACCAGCACATCGGTCAGATTGGCGCAGAACTCGGTAATGCGGGTGGGCTCCAGCGGGTAGACCAGGCCCACCTTGTAGACGCGCACGCCGGCTGCGGCCAGCGCGTTGGGGTCCAGGTCAAGCCGGCGCAGCACCTCCATGAAGTCATAGTGCGCCTTGCCCACCGTGACGATGCCCAGCGTCGCCGCGGGACTCACGACGATGTGCTTGTCGATGCTGTTGACCCGGGCGAAGGCCTTCACGGCGTCGATCTTGTGCGCTAGGCGTGTTTCCAGCTCCAGCGACGGCAGGTCGACCGAGCGGATGTGCAGGTTGGTTGGAGCCGTGTAGTCGACGGTGTACTCGAAGTCCAGCGGCACGGCGTCCAGGTCCACCGTCATGCCGCTCTCAACGACCTCGGAGATGGCCTTGAAGCCGACCCAGGCACCGGAAAAGCGCGACAGCGCCCAGCCATACAGGCCGAACTCCAGGTACTCGGCCACGTTGGCCGGGTGCACCAGCGGCATGCTCCAGGCCTGCAACGCCTGGTCGCTCTGGTGTGGCGTGCTGCTGGACACGCAGCCGTGGTCGTCGCCGACGACGACCAGCACGCCGCCTTGCGTGCTCGTGCCGTAGACATTGCCATGCTTTAGCGCGTCGCCCGAGCGATCCACCCCCGGTCCCTTCCCGTACCACATCGCGAACACGCCATCGACGGTGCGCTGCGGGTCCAGCGCCACGCGCTGCACGCCGAGACAGGCCGTGGCGGCCAGATCCTCGTTGATGGCGGGCAGGAACTCGATGTGCGCCGCGTCCAGGAACTTCTTGGCCTTCCACAGCTGCTGATCCACCATGCCCAGCGGCGAGCCGCGGTAGCCGGAGACGAAGCCGGCCGTGTTCAGTCCCGCGCGCTCGTCCTGCTTCTTCTGTGCGAGCAGCAGCCGTACCAGGGCTTGCGTGCCGGTCAGGAAGACGGCGCCGCTGTCGGCCGCGAGGTTGTCGCTGAGCTGGTAGGGGCGCAGGGCGGTGGTGTCGGCCATGGTGTCTCCTTGGGGCGAGGAATTCTTCCCCCGCGGGGCGGGAAGAACTTGCCTCAATGCCGGAGGATTGCCTGTGAAGTGAGATGATTCCTCTCAAAAGAGGCGAAGAATGGAAATGTTTGAGCTCGATCGTGCCAGCCTGCAGATCCTCGAGGCCCTGCAGACGGACGCGCGGCTGTCCACCCAGGCCCTGGCGGACAAGGTCGGCTTGTCGGCCACGCCGGTGTGGCGGCGCGTGAAGGAGATGGAGGAGCGCGGAGTCATCCGGGGCCAGGTCGTGCTGGTGGACCGGGAGAAGGTCGGCCTGTCCATCTGCGTGCTGGCCAACGTCAGCCTCGTGCGGCACAGCGAAGGCGCCGTGGAACAGTTCGAGCGCCTCGTGGCTACGCGGCGGGAGATCATCGAATGCCACGCCATCACCGGCGAGGCGGACTACGTCATCAAGGTCGTCGCCGCCGACATGAAGGCCTATGACCTCTTCCTGCAGCAGCACATCTTCAAGCTGCCCGGCGTCAGCAGTGTGCGCAGCAACGTCGTGCTGCGCGAGGTGAAGTATGAAACCGCTCTGCCCGTGGGTTAGCCGCTCTAAAGTAGGGGCGTCTCCACTCGCCACCGGTCATGGATTCCTTCTTCGCCCAGCTCTCCGATTCCGTCAGCAAGGCCCGCACGCTGGAAGACTTGACCAGGCCGCTGCTCGAGATGCTCGAGGCCGTCACGGGCCTGGAATCGACTTACCTGACGACCATCGACCTCGACAACGGCCTGCAGCACGTCATGTACGTGCGCAATTCGCACGAGCTGCAGATCCCCGAGGGCCTGACCGTGCCCTGGGGCGACACCTTGTGCAAGCGCGCCCTCGACGAGGGGCGGCCGTACACCGACTGCGTCGCCAGCCTCTGGGGTGATTCCGATGCGGCGCGGCTGCTCGGCATCCAGACCTATGTGAGCACTCCCGTGCGTACCGACGACGGCGCGCTCTACGGCACGCTGTGCGCTGCCAGTTCGCGGCGCCAGCCGCTCAGCGCGGAGGCCGAGCATGTGCTGCGCCTGTTCGCCCGCCTCATCGAGCAGCATGTGGAGCGCGAACGGCTCGTCGAAAAGCTGCAGCGTGCCAATGCCGAACTGCAGGCCCAGGCGCTGACCGATGCGCTGACCGGGCTGCTGAACCGTCGTGCGCTGATGCGGGAGCTGACCCAGCTGGCCGCACTGGCCCAGCGCACCGGCAGCTGGCTGTTGGCAGGTGCCATCGACCTGGACGGATTCAAGCAGATCAACGACACCCGCGGCCACGACGCGGGCGATGAATTCCTGTGCAGCATCGCCGTCCAGCTGCAGGCATCCCTGCGCGGCGGCGACGTGCTGGCGCGCATGGGCGGCGACGAGTTCGTCGTCATCGGCCTTGGCCCCAAGCTTGACGAGGACGGTACGGCGGCCGCGGCGCTGCTGCAGCAGCGCCTGGCCTTCGCCACCGTGGGCCGGCACCCGGCCGGCACGGCCAGCGTGGACTATGCCGGTGCCAGCGTCGGCGTGGCCTGCCTGGACCCTCAGCGCGTAGACATCGAGCAGGCCCTGCGCGAGTCTGACGCGGCGATGTATCGCGTCAAGCTGGCGCGGCGCCAGCAGGGCTGAGCAGGGCCAGCGCGGCGTCGAAGTCCAGCCGCTGCAGCGCGTGCTGCAACTGCTCGAAGGCCGTTTCGCCGCAGGCTGAACGAAGGGCCGGCGCAAGCGCGGCGAACCGGGCCAATGCCGCCAGGTCCTGGGCCTGCAGCGCCGCGCGCAACCCCGCCAGCGCCTGCGCGTCGGGCAGGCCCGCGGCCCCAGGCACCTCGGGCTGCCGGACAGGCTCGCGCTGCTGCAGCCAGGGGCGAGCTTCTGCCTCCAGTGCGGCCAGCAGGCGGCCCACTTCGGCCAGTTCGGCGCTGAAGTCAGCGCCGGCCCGGGCCTGGGCCTCGCCGCGTCCAGCTACGGCGGACAGGGCCGCCGCTCCGAGCAGGGCGGCGCTGCCGCCGAGCTTGTGCAGGCGTGACGCCACCCAGGCGGCGTCGGACGACGCGGGCGGTGTCGCCAGGTCGGCAAACTCGTCCAGCAGCCGGGCCAGCAGCCGGGCGAAGAAGTCGGCATCGCCTTGCAGGTGCTGCCGGGCTTCCTCGCGGTCAATGCCGGCCAGGGCGGGCCAGAGCGGATCCGACCGCGCATCGTCCACGCGGGTGGTGGTCGGCAGACGGTGTGGCTGTGTGCGTTCCACCTGCTGGCGCAGCAGAAGCACCAATCCGTCGGGGTCGAAGGGCTTGCTGACGAAGTCGTTCATGCCGGCATCCAGGGCTCGCTGGCGCTCGCTGAGCAGGGCTCCGGCCGTCAGCGCAATCAGGGGCAGCTCGCGCAGGCCGAGCTCGGCTCGGATGCAGCGTGCCGCGGCCAGGCCGTCGAGAACCGGCATCTGCACGTCCAGCAGCACTGCATCGAAGCCCGCGGGCTGGGCCCGCAGCCGGGCGACGGCCGCAGCGCCGTCATGGGCCAGCGTGATGGCGGCACCTTCGTCCTCCAGGATGCGCTGGGCCACTTCGAGGTTGATGACGCTGTCGTCGGCCACGAGCACTCGCACGCCGGGCAGCCGCTGCACGGCCGTCGCCTCGTGCGCCCAGTCCTGCTGCGGCTTTGGCGGCGGCGCGGGCCGAGGGGCTTCGCTTACCGGCTCGAAGGCAAGGCGCACGACGAAGCGGGAACCAGTGCCGGGCGTGCTGCTGACATCGACGCGGCCGCCCATCAGCCCACACAGCTGCCTGACGATGGACAGGCCCAGGCCTGTGCCGCCGTAGCGCCGCGACATGGAGCTGTCGGCCTGGGTGAAGGGCGTGAACAGCCGCGATAGCGCGTCGGCCGGGATGCCGATGCCGCTGTCCTCGACGGTGATCTCCAGGGGCAGGGGGCGGGCGTCGGGGCGTGGGCAGCGAGCCGTCAGGCGGATCCCGCCCACGGCGGTGAACTTGACCGCGTTGGAGAGCAGGTTGCCAATGATCTGGCGCAGCCTCGCCGCGTCGCCGAGCAGCAGCGCAGGCAGGTCGGTGTCCAGGGCCAGCCCGAGCGTGACGCCCTTGGCTTGGGCTTGTGGCTGGAACAGGCCGGCGACCTCCTGCAGCAGCGCGCTCGGGTCGAAGGGGGCCGTCTCAAGCGCCATCTCGCCGGCTTCGATCTTGGACAGGTCCAGCACCGCGTTGATGACGTCGAGCAGCGAGCGGCTGGCGCCGTTGATCTTGGCCAGAAGGTCCTGCTGCTCGGCGTTCAGCGGCGTGCGTTCGAGCAGGAAGGACAGCCCCATGACGGCGTTCATGGGGGTGCGGATCTCGTGACCCATATTGGCCAGGAACTCGCTCTTGGCCGCGCTGGCCGCGTCGGCCGCCTCCGTGGCGCGGCGCAGCGTGTCGGCCACGGCGCGGCGCTCGGTGATGTCCTGCATTGCGCCCATCAGTCGCACGACGCGGCCGCCGGGATCGCGCTCGGCGGCCCCGATGGAATGCAGCCAGCGCGGCTGGCCATGGATCGCTGGCAGTTCCAGCTCCAGGTCCCAGCCCTGGCCGCTGCGCCGGGCCCCGCCCATGGCATCGCGCAGACGCTGCTCGGACTCGGGCGTGAAGCTGCGCAGCAGCCCTTCCGCATCCAGCTCGGGGCCGGGGCCGAGCCGATGGATGGCGTGGGTCTGGGTGGTCCAGGTCAGCTGCCGGCTGTCCAGTTCCAGCTCCCAGGCGCTGACGCCCGTCATGCGGCCGGCGCGCTCCAGGAAGGCCTTGTTGCGGGCCAACTGGCGGTTGGACTCGCGCAGCGCCGCGTCGCGCTGCTGCAGGGCAGCCGTCATCGCATCCAGTGCCTGCGACAGCTGGCCAAGCTCATCGCGACGCCGCAGGCCGCTGCGCGCTGTCAGATCACCCCCCTCGACGGCTTCGGCCACGTTGCGCAGCCTGTCGATGGGCCTGAGCACGCGGCGTAGCAGCAGGCCGGCGAGCATGAGGGTGACGGCCAGCAGAGACAGCTGCGTGGCCACAGTCAGCCAGCGCTGCCGCTGCGCATCCGTGCGCCGTCGCTCGGCCAGGTTGCGCGACAGGTCGAATGCACCGTCGCTGACCCGACGTGTGGCGTCGAATAGCTGGGCAGTCAGTGCCTCGCGGCGCGCGTGCGCCGAAATGTCGTCCTGCACCGTGGCCTCGCGCAGCGCCGCGAAGAGCTGCGGCAGCGCCCGCGCCGTGGCTTGCAGCTCGGCGACCTGCGGGCTGCCGTCATCGTCCGCGTAGTCGGACAGCGCCTGTGACAGCCGCTGGTGCACCTGGCCCCATTCGCGGGCCGCCCGCTCGCCGTGGCGCAGGCCGTAGTCCTGCGTCAGCACCAGCAGGTTGGTGGCGTCGCGCGAGATGACGTCCACCATCTGGCTCTGCGCGTCGTTGCCGGCTGCGGCCTGGCGCGCAATAGCGATGCTCGTCAGGCGCAGCGCGACGACCGCCAGCGCGGCGACCATGCAGGCCATCAGGGCCGGGCGCAGACGCATCGGTACCGTCCGACCCTCTAGGCCGCGACGGGCGGCTCGTGCCCGCCGCCGGGAAGGGCTGTGCACAGCTGCAGGCCGGCGGCTGCGTTGGCGCGCGCAGCATTGAGCGCCGCTTGCGCCGCGACCGCCGCGTCACCCGTGCCGCTGGCGAGCAGTCCGGCGCCCAGGGCCAGGGCAATGCCGTCGTTGCCGGCGTCACGCAAGGCCTGGCGCAGGCGCCGATCCAGCGCGACGGCGCCGGCGCCGGTCGTGTCGGGCAGCAGCAGCGCAAAGACGTCATCAGCGTGGCGGGCCAGCAGGTCTGCCGGCCGCTGTAGCGCCTGCTGGGCCAGCACGGCGACATGGCGCAGCGCATTGTCGGCAGCGGCGGGTCCATGGCGTTGGCGGTAGGCGGCCAGGCCTTCGATGCCGACTAGCAGTAGCGCCAGCGGCTGGCCGCTGCGGCGGGCGCGACGGCATTCCAGGTCGAGCTCCTCGTCGAAGTGCACGCGTTCGACCAAGCCGGTCAATGCGTCGCGGCGGGCGAGGCGCAGCAGGCGCTGGGCGGTGCGGTGCAGGCGCAACTGCATGGCCACGCGGGCGCGCAGCGCCGGGCCGGCCACGGGCTTGGCGACGAAGTCGGCCGCCCCGAGCTCGAACACGGCCGACTCGACGCGGGCATCGGTGTGCCGGGTCACGAAGATGACGGGCACCTCCACCAGCAGCGGATCGGCCTTGAGGCGGCGGCAGACCTCGAAGCCGTCGATGCCAGGCATCTCGGCGTCAAGCAGGATCAGCTCGGGCTGCCAGCCGTGCGCGATGGCCAGCGCCTGCTCGCCGTCGGTTGCGAAGCGCAGCTGGCTATAGCCGGCCAGCAGCCGGCCCAGTTGCTGGATCATGCCGGGGTCGTCGTCCACCAGCAGCACGCGGGCATCGGCCAGCGACGGCAGCAGGGCGTCGAGGCGGCCGGCAAGCGGACTCGGGGCGTTGATGCGGGTCAGGGGCATGGTGCGGCGGGGTCAGTCGTCGTTGCTGATCAGTCCATGGCGCAGGGCCAGCTTCACGAGGGCCGTCACGTCGGGCGCGCCGAGCTTGGCCATCAGCCGGCTGCGGTAGCTGTCCACCGTCTTGGGCGAGAGGTGCAGAGCGGCGGCGATCTCGTTGCTGGAGTGTCCGTTGACCACCATGGAGACGACCTGGCGCTCGCGCACCGACAGGCTGGCGAAGGGGTCTTCGCCGTCGTCCTGGGCGAGTGCGCGGGCGGCGAGTTCAGCCACGCCGGGCCCGAGGTGGCGGCGCCCTCCACGCAGTGCCGCTATGGCCTGCAGCAACTCCTCGGACGGCGAGCCCTTGAGCACATAGCCACTGGCGCCGAGCTTGAGCGCCATGCCGACGTGGCGCGGCTGGGCCGACATCGTCAGTACCAGCGGCCGCACGGGAAGGCGGCGGCGCTGCAGCTCCGCCAGCAGTTCCATGCCCGATCGCGGGCCGACGCAGAGGTCGACGAGGACGACGTCGGGGGCCAGATGCTGCAGCTCGGCCAGCGCCGCGGTGATGTCGCCGCTGTCTCCGACGACCTCATGCCCGGCCTCGGTCAGCAAGGCGCGCAGGCCCTGGCGCACCATGGCGTGGTCGTCGACAAGGTAGACGCGGGCCGGCGGTGTCATTGCGGCATGCGCCAGCGCAGCGTCAGCTGGGTGCCGCCCTGTTCGCGCGGACCCAGCGCGAGCGTCGCGCCGATCGCGCGGGCACGCTCGCGCATGCCGATGAGGCCGAAGTGGCCCGGCCGGCGCTCGAAGCCGCTGGCCAGTCCGCTGCCATCGTCGGCCACGCCCAGCTCGACCTCATCGGCGAAGCCGTAGAGGCTCAGCCGGACCTCGGTGGGGCTCGCGTGGCGCAGTGCGTTCTCCAGGCCTTCGCGGGCAATCATGAAGAGAGCGTACTCGACAGGGGCGGGCCAGCGCTGCTCCAGCAGCTCGGCCTCGGCATCCAGCGCCAGGCGCACGCCGGGGTGCAGTGCGCGGCGCTGGGCGAGCTCGTTGTCCAGTGCCGCGGCCAGGCCCTCATCCTCCAGCAGCGGTGGGCGCAGATCCACGAGCGCCTGGCGTACCTCGCGCAGGGCCTGGTCGGTGAGGCCGCGGGCCTGGTCGCGGGCGCTCGAGGCTTCGAGGTCCAGCGTCAGGCGCAGGGCGGTGAGCGTCTGGCCGAGCTGGTCGTGCAGGGCCTGGGCCAGTCGCTGAGTCGTGCGGCGCTCCTGATCCATCAGTTGCTCGGCCAGCGCCGACAGCGCGGCTTCGGCGTCCACCTGCACGGTGATGTCGACGACGACGCACAGCAGCAGCGGGCGACCCGCCAGTTCCATGGGCTCGGCCACCAGCTTGGCATGTAGCCGGGCGCCCGAGACCGGGCGCAGTTCGCGGTGGTCGACCTCGGTGCGGCCGGCCATGCCCGGCAGCGGCGTCAGGCCGAGCGTGGCGGCAGTCAGGCCAGCCACGGAGGGCGTCGGCCAGTCCAGCAGGCGCCCGAGCTCGTCGTTGGCTTCGATGACGGTCTCGCTGGCGATGTCGATGACCGCGATGCCGACGGGCACGGTGTGGAAGAGGGCGCGGAACTTGGCCTGGCTGTCGCTCAGGGCCTGTTCAGTGAACTTGGACGTCGTCACGTCGGACAGCGTGGCCAGCACGCGGGCGGGCTGGCCCAGGGCGTCGCGCTCCGTCCAGCCGCTGCAACGCAGCCAGCGCAGCGTGGCGCCGGCCAGGCGCAGGTCGATGTCCAGCGGCGCACCGTGCTGTAGATGGGATTGCAAGGCGGCCCGCCACAGGCCCTGGTCGTCGGCCTGCAGTTGTGCGGCAAGGCTGCCAGGGTGGCCGAGCAGGGCCAGCGCCCGCGGCGAGAAGTACTCGCTGCCTGTGGCAATGTCCCATTCCCACAGGCCGTCGGCCACGCCCTGCATGGCGCGGGCGTAGCGTGCCTGCTCGGCGTCCAGCGCGGCTTGGGCGCTGACGTCGCGGGCGATGTAGAGCCAGCCGGTGCCGCTACCCGGCAGCGGCACGATGCTGGCCTCGAAGCGGGCCAGGCGCCCGCTCGCCGTGCGCAGCGCATAGTTCAGCCGTTGTGGGCCGCTGCCGCAGGCAGCAATCGTCCGCCGTGCCAGGTCTGGCGGGCCGATGCTGTGCAGCGGGCGGCCCCGCAGCGTCGCCCAGGGGGCGTGCAGATCGGCGTGGCCAGGCCGGTTGCAGGCTGCGAAGCGCAGGTCAGGACCGATCAAGAAGCAAAGATCGGGCAGGGCTGCCGCGATGGCCGGCGCTGCGCTGGCCCAGGACTCCTGCACCTGCATCTCAGCGGCGGACGGATCTGGCGGGCCGGGCGCCGGGCCTCCCCCGAACTGGCCCGCACGGCCGATCCACTTGCCCGCGAGCATCATCGTCTCCTAGGGAGACCGGCCAAGGTGCTCCTTGGACGAGAGACGCCATCAAAGCGTGCCGTAGCTGTGCAGGCCCGAGAGGAACATGTTGACGCCGAGGAAGGCGAACGTGGTCACCAGCAGGCCCACCAGCGCCCACCAGGCCGACGCCATGCCGCGCAAGCCCTTCATCAGCCGCATGTGCAGCCAGGCCGCGTAGTTGAGCCAGACGATCAGTGCCCAGGTTTCCTTGGGGTCCCAGCTCCAGTAGCCCCCCCAGGCCTCGGCGGCCCAGAAGGCGCCCAGGATGGTGGCGATGGTGAAGAAGGCGAAGCCCAGCGCGATGGCCTTGTACATGAGGTCGTCGAGCTGGGGTAGTTCGGGCAGGCGCGCCGTCAAGCGGCCGCGCAGCGCGACGGCGATGGCCAGGAAGGCCGCGACGCCTGTGATCTTGTAGGCCCAGCCGTTCAGGCCAGTGACGGTGGCGGCCTCTAGCGTGGCGCCGAAGCGCACGGCCAGGATGAGCGCCACGATGCCCAGCGGCATGGCGATGAGGCCGATGACGAGGGCGCGCGTGGTTGCCGTCTTCAGCAGATAGGCCAGTGCCACCATGGCCGCCAGCGCGAAGCTGCCGTAGCCGACGAAGTTCGCCGGCACGTGGATCTTCATCCACCAGCTCTGCAGGGCCGGCACCAGAGGCTGGATCTCCTGCGCGTCGCGTGCCACCGTGTACCAGAGCAGGAAGCTGACCGCGCCGCTGACGACCAGCATCACAAAGGCGCCCAGCGAGCGTGTCGCGAAGCGGGCCTCGTAATAGAGGTAGAACAGCGTCGTCATCCAGCAGAACAGCACGAAGACTTCGTAGAGGTTGCTGACGGGGATGTGGCCGATGTCAGGGCCGATCTGGTGGCTTTCGTACCAGCGCACGAACGTGCCGATGAGGGCCATCAGCACACCGCCCCAGGCCAGCTTCGAGCCGACGACCTCGGCCATGCTGTTACGACCGGCGCCGGTGAAGAAGCCGCCCCAATAGAAGAGCATGCTCATGTAAAACAGCAAGCTCATCCACAGGATGGCGCTCTGGCTGGACAGCATGTACTTCAGCCAGAAAGTCTGCTCGCCGGCGGCGAGGTCGGCGCCGAAGCCGTCAGTGTGCTGGCCGTACAGCGCGATGGCTGCCAGCGTGGCCGCGCCGGCAGCGACACTGAGGGTGCGCAGCGGCTTCCAGAACCAGCCCAGCGCGATCAGCGTCGGCATCGCGCACAGGAGGATGCCCTGCTCATAGACGTCCATGCTGGCGTGATAGCGCCTGAAAGCGTAGCCGCCGCCGAGCAGCACGAGGACGGCGAAGACCCAGTCGAGGGCGTCGCGGCGCTGGAGCGCGTGGCGGCGTGGCAGGTCGAAGGTGGTGGTGTTCATGAGGGCTCCTTCAGCACGGCGGCCTTGAGCTGGGCGAAGAGGGTGGCGTTGTCCGGAGATTCGCGGGTGCTAGACATGGCCATGCGCACCTGCGAGCCGCCCATGTCGAGGCCCGGCGCGATCCAGACCCACAGCCGCCGCTCCTTGACGTAGAGCATGGCGAAGACGCCGACGATGAGCAAGAGGGCGCCCAGATAGACCAGTTTCTGGCCAGGGGCGCGCGCAACCTGGAAGACGCTGGCCTGCACCTGCTCGAAGTCCTGCAGCTGCAGCAGCACGGGCGCAGGGTAGTAGAGGCTGTCGGACAGCGACAGCACGGCCTGGGTCATGAAGCCTTGGCTGGTGGCGTCGGCGGCTACGGGCTTGAGGCCGGCACGCTCGCGGGCGAGCTGATGCAGCTCGAACAGGCTGCCGTTGAGGATGCGCAGCAGCACCTCGGAGACGCGTTGGCGCTCCGGCTCGGGTACGTCGCGCTCGATGAACTGCGACAGCGCCGGCAGGCCACCCTTGACTTCGTCCCCGGGCGTGGCTGCAGCGCCCGAGAAGAGTGTCAGCGCGCGCTGGGCAGTGAGCTTGAGCTGCGGTGCCAGTTGCGGCTGGTGGGGGGGCGTGGCCGAGACGGCGTAGCGTTGAGCAGCGGTGTCGCGCAGGGCGGGGTCGGCCAGTGCTTGGCGCAGGCGCAGCCAGCCATCCAGGTTGCCGTCCTCATCGGCCGGCATGCGCAGGTAGCGGAAGTTCTCGGCCGGCGTATCGCGCACGCCGGCCAGGAAGACCTTCTGGCCCTCCAGCTCGACGGGCAGCATGTAGTTGTTGTACTCGCGCGCCTGGCCGGACGCGTCGCGCAGCCGGTAGCTGAAGCTTGGGCCGACGTTGTGCAAGGCCTTGGTCGAGTTGGACCTGGCGCCACTGCCCAGGTGTTTGCCGAGGCGTTCGCCAAGGTCGACCTTGCGCACGTCGGCGCCGCTGGCGTTGCTTTCGCCGGCAAGGTTCTCGACGTTGATGACACGCAGACCATCGAGCTCCAGCGTCTGGTCGCCGAAGGCCATCTTGGTGCCGACGCGGCCCGCAAGCTCGGCCGGCGCGCCGCCATGGGTCAGCGGCAGGGCCTGGAGCTTGAGCTTGCTGCCGCCGTCTTCGAAGCTGCTCTGGTAGATGGCCAGGCCGTTGTGGATGACGGGCTCGTTGACCTTGACCGTGGCCTCGCGCAGCGTTGCACCGTCATGGATGACGATGTCGCTGGCAAAGCTCTTGGGCATGCCGGTCGGGTAGTAGTCGACGCTGAACTTCTTCAGCTCGATGTCGAAGGGCAGGTCCTGCAACACGACGCCGCTGGGCAGGCTGAGGACGGCGATGCCCTGGCGCTGGTGCTCGGCGACCGAGACGTTGCCGCGGAAGCTTGGGTTGCCTGTGGAGAGTCGGTGTTCAGGCTTGATGTCGGACACGAAGCCGGAGCCGGTGTAGAGCTGCTTGCCCTGCGTCCACATGGCCAGCTTGACCATGGCGTTGCCGTCCAGCACGCCGCCGACGAGGATGAGGACGATGGCCGAGTGCGCCGCCAGGTAGCCGAGCTTGTTGGCGGCGCCGCGGCGGGCCGCAATCATGATGCCGTTGTCGCGCTGCTGCACGCGGGCCTTCCAGCCGAGCTGCGTCAGCGTCGAGCCGATCTCCGCCAGGGCCATCTGCGGGTTGCTGGGCAGCTCGGCGATGGCCTTGTGGTGGTGGGCCTGCAGCGACTGCTCGCGCACGCCTTCCTTGTAGCTCTTCAGGTCGACCAGAATCTTGGGCGTGTTGCGGGCGATGCACAGGCTGGTCGACACGACCAGGAAGGCCAGGATGACGAGGAACCAGGTCGCGCTGTAGACCGTGTACAGCCCCAGCTTGCCGAACACTTCGGCCCAGAATGGGCCGAATTGATTGATGTAGTTGCCCATGGGCTCGCTCTGGCGCAGCACGGTGCCGATGACCGAGGCAATGCAGATCACGCTGAGCAGCGCGATGGCGAAGCGCATGGACGAGAGAAGGTCCAGCAGTTCGCGGGCGACGGAGGGACGGTGAACGGCTTGTGACATCAGGCGCAGGAGCGGGGCGGAAAAAAAGGCCGGTGGGGAGCACCGGCCTTCGTTCTCGAGGCTTGCGAAAAGTTCAGCGCAGGCCGGCGATGTAGTCGGAGACCGCCTTGATTTCGGCGTCGTTCATCTTCGCGGCGACGGTCGTCATGACGGGGTTGTTGGCGCGGGCACCGCTGCGGAAGGCCGTCATCTGGGCCTCGACGTAGTCGCCATGCTGGCCGCCCAGGCGCGGGTACTGGGCCGGCAGGCCGGCGCCGGTGGGGCTATGGCAGCCTGCGCAGGCGGGCACGTTGCGTTCGGCGATGCCGCCGCGGTAGATCTTTTCGCCCAGCATCACCGTCTCTTTGTTCTTGGCAAAGCCGGGCTTGGCAGTCTTGCCAGCGTAGAAGGCGGACACGTTGCGGATGTCCTCTTCCGACAGCGGGGCGGCCATGCCGCTCATGACGGCGTTCTTGCGCTTGCCCGACTTGAACTCGGCCAGTTGCTTGGCGAGGTATTCGGGGTGCTGGCCTTGCAGGATGGGATTGGCCGGGCTGCCGCGCGAACCGTCGGCGGTGTGACAGGCCGCGCACACCTGGGACGCGATGACGCCGCCCTTGCCGATGTCGGGCTTGGCCGACGCGGCCGCGGGCTCGTTTGCATGAGCCGTGGCGGCCAGCAGCAGACTCGACAGGAGGAAGGCGACAGTCTTCATGGATTTATGGGGTTTCGTTGGGCGCAACTTCCAAATTTTACAATGCTGAATCACAGCGCCCGCCCCTGCCATGACCAACGAAATCCCTGATGCGGCGTCCGCCGAGCCGATCACCGAAAAGCTCGCGCTGGCCTGGACGCACACTGCGCGCTTCCTAACTACCGCCAGCCAACTCATTCACCTACCGCCCACCGAGCTGCCCGAGATCGCCTTCGTGGGTCGATCCAACGCAGGCAAGTCGACGGCCATCAACACGCTAGCCCAGCAAAAGCGCCTGGCTTTCGCGTCCAAGACGCCGGGGCGCACTCAGCACATCAACCTGTTCGAGCTGGGCCCCAAGGATGCGCCGGACGCACTCTTTGCCGACCTGCCCGGGTACGGCTACGCGGCCGTGGCCAAGACTGCCAAGCTGCGCTGGCAGAAGGTGATGGCCGACTATCTGGAGGTGCGCCGCAGCCTGTCCGGCGTCGTGCTGATGGTCGACTCACGGCTGGGCTTGACCGACCTGGACAAGCAACTGCTGGAGTTCGTGGCCGCCCGCGTCGCCACGGGCGAGATCCGGCTGCTGGTGCTGCTGACCAAGTCCGACAAGCTCAATCGCAAGGAGGCGGACGCGGCCCTGCGTGCGACAACCGACTTCCTGGCCGGCATGACGACCGAGCATTCCGACGTGGCGGTGACGCTGTTCTCGGCGCTGAAGAAGAGCGGCGTGGGCGATGTGGCGCTGGCCCTGCGCGAGTGGGTGACGACGCACCGGCTGCCGGGGACGGTGCCGGATGCGGTGCTGGCGGCCGAACCACCGGTGGCGGACTGAGTCTCAGCCGCCGTCCAGGTCGCTCATCAGCGTGTCGACGGCGCGCTGGACGATGTTGTCGTCCTCCAGCGCCGTGATGAGGCCGTTGGCCAGCAGGGCCTCCAGCGCGCGGCGCGTCAGCGGCAGGCGCTCGTCGGCCTCGCGGCCGACGAAGAGCATGAACTGGCCGCCCTCGCCGATCCAGGCCAGTTGCGCGGTGTGCCAGTCGCCCTGGATGAACAGGTGGAACCAGCGCCCGATCTCGATGCCGTCGATCCAGCGTTGCAGCGCGGCGCGGGCGTCGGGTGAGTCGTTCTCGTTGTAGAGCTGCACCGGCACGGTGGGCAGTTCGCCGCGGTCAACGTCAGCGCTCAGCCAGTGCGAGGGCACCTGGGAGTCGCGTTCCTCCATCAGGCGTCGCACGATCTCGTCCGCCGAAGCCGGCGCCGCGTTGCCGGCGGCAGCCCGCCTGGGCGCCGGGGCGCGACGCTCTGCCGGGTCCAGGGCCGGTAGCCCGCGCAGCAGCCGGGCATGCTGGGCCATCAGCTCCGACAGCGGCGGCTCGCGCCGGGCCTCGGGCAACTGGATGCTGTCGCAGCCAGCCGACAGGCGCTCGATGAGCACGGGCAGTCGCATCCGCAACGCCTCACGGTCGGCGAGGTCGCGCGGCGTGGTGAGACTGTCGATGACGGCGTCGACGACTTCCATCGCGGCCTGGGCCTCGGGCGAGTCGCGGCCGTGGCGCACCATGGCCGTGACGATGACCTCAACCCAGCTCGTCTGCAGGAAGCGGTGCATGCGCGGACCGAGCGGCGCGTCCACCATCTGGTGGTCGACCTGCTCACGCAGCAGTTCGCGCCATTCGGCGCGCTGGTGCTCGCGCTCCAGGGCGGCGAGCGCGACGGCGTTGCGTTCGCCGCTCTGGCGGGCCTGCTGGCCGATGTGGGCATCCACGCGGGCCAGCGCCTGCTGGAAGAGCTGGGCCGTGGGCGTCGGTGCGTCCACGAGCAGTTGGGCCTCGGCCTCCATGAAGCGCAGGAAGTCGACCAGGCGCGGGTCGTCTGCCCGCTCGAAGGCCATGCCGTGTGCCGCGACGCGGTTCAGCAGTGCCCATGTGGGGTGGTCCTGGCGGCGCAGCAGCGTGTTGTCGGCGCGCGCCAGGCGTACGACGGCGATCTGCAGCCGCGCGAGCAGCCCCTTGAGCGGCGGCAGCAGGCGCGGGTCGGCCAGGATCTGGTCGTAGAGCCGGCTCAGCATGTCCGGGCCTGTCGTGCGCACGAAGGGGGCGGGGGCCTGCGGGTCGCGCGGTACCACCGCACCAGGGGCACCCAGGCCCTGGGGCTTCGAGTTGACGGCGTCGACGCGGCGCGACAGCCCGTCCAGCGTGCCGTGGGCCTGAGGCCGCGCGCCGATGCCGCGGGCGGCCGCCAGGCGTTGGTGGGCCAATGGATCGCTGCGTGCGTTGCCATGGGAGGCCACCATGTCGCCGATGTCGGCGGCGTGCAGCGTCACGCAGGCCTGGGTGTAGAGGCGGTGCAGGGCGCGGGCAAGCGGCGTGGCGGCCACGCGCATCAGCTCGTACTGGGCCTGCGCGCCAAGCGGGCTGGCGGCCAGCGCATGGTGCAACGCATGGGCGAAGAGGGCGGGGCGCAGCGGGTTGTCGCGCTCGCGGGCCCGGGCGGTACCACGCAGCGCGGCGTAGAAATTGCCGATCTGGTGCAGCTCGGCGCGGCTGAGCTCCTCGGCCGTGTGGGCAACGTGGGCGATGGCCACGTCCTGCAGCGCCTGGTGCTCGTCGACGAGGCTCAGGCTTTCCAGGCCGCCGAACTGCAGCGGTGCCCGATGCAGAGGATCTTCGCCGCGCCGGCCGGCCTGCAGCAGTTCGATGAGCTTGCCTTCGAAATCGGCCGCGAAGTGGCTGCGCACCTTGCGCCAGCCCTCGCGCAGCGGGTAGTGCTGGGGCTGGGCATCGAGTTCGTCTTGCACCACATTCAGCAGTTCGCGGGCCAGCGGTCCGGCCTCGGTCAACGCGTGGTCGAGCAGTTCGTGGGGATGCAGACTGGAGAACATGGAAGCAGGGAAACAGCGAGATGAGATTATCTGGCGCGAGCCTGGGGCTTCCCGGCGTGTTGCCCTCTCTTACCTCCCCCCTGAACCGTATGGCCAGCGCCGGACTTCATGACCTTTTCACGCTTTTCCAGGCGGGGCGTCACGCCGAGATGGCGGCCCTGGCGCGCACGCTGTTGGGCGGGCAGCCGCAGGACGGGGCGCTGTGGAAGGCCTTGTCGGTGGCCCAGCAGATGCTCGGCGAGGATGCCTTGCCGGCATTGCGGCGCGCGATGGAGTTGCTGCCTGGAGATGCGGAACTTGCGGCCAACCTGGGGGCGCTACTGGCGGCTCGCGGCCGCTGGGCCGAAGCGCGCGCGGCCTATGAGCAGGCGCTTCGCCTGCGGCCGCGCCTGGCCGGGGCGCACAACAACCTTGGCAATGCGCTGCTGGCGCTGCGCCAGCCCGCCGAAGCACTGGCGGCCTTCGACGCGGCCCTGGCCTGTCAGCCGGGCCTGGCTGCGGCCCTTGGCAACCGCGGACGCGCGCTGCTGGCCTTGGGGCGGCATGACGAGGCAGCCCAGGCATTTGGCCTCGCCGTGGACTCGCGGCCGGGCGATGCCGGGCTGCGCGTGCATGCCGCTACGGCACTGGCGGCGGCCGGCCGTGCGGCAGAGGCAGTGACCCGGCTTCGCGAGGCCGTGGCGCTGGCCCCCGACCGCCCCGAGCCCTGGTTCACGCTCGGCAATCTGCTCCAGGACACTGGGGACGCGGCGGGCGCCGCCGAAGCCTGGGAACAGGTGCTCGCGCTGGACGCCGGCCACGTGGAAGCCGCCTGCAACCTGAGCCTGCTGCGGCCCGAACGCGGCGAAACCGTGCTTGGCGCGGCGCTGGTGGCCGGGGCGGCCGGCGAGCGCCGCGCAGCCGTGCTCGCCAACCTTGGCGGGCTGAGGCTGCAAGAGGGGCGCTTCGGCGACGCCGTGACCGCCTACCGCCAGGCTCTGGCCGATGCGCCCGACTCGTCCCGCGCGCTGAGCAATCTCGCCCAGGCCTTGAAGCGCCAGGGCGCGCTGGACGAGGCCGACGCCGTGCTGAGCCGCCTGATCGAGCTCGATCCGGCCCTGCCGAGCGCGCGCAGTGACCGGCTGCTGTTGCGCAGCTATCGCCAGGCTCGTGTCGAGGAGGCCATCGCGCTGCGGGCCGAGGCGATGGATTTCGGGCGTGTTGTGCAGGCCGCGCCGCTGCAGCGGCCTGCACCACGCGCGGCACGGCTGCGCGTGGGTTTTGTGTCCGCGGACCTGCGGGCCCATCCGGTCGGGCGCCTGGCCGAGGCCTGGATGCCGGCGCTGGCCCTGCGATGCGAGTTGTCGGTCTATTCGAACTCGCGGGCCGACGATGCGCTGACGCAGCGGCTGCGCGAGGCGGTGCCGCGCTGGATGCGGGCCGCGGATCTCGACGACGCGGCCTTGGCGGCGCGCATCGCCGACGACGGCATCGATGTGCTGATCGACCTGAACGGCCACACGGGTGGGCACCGGCTTGGCGTGTTCGCGCGCCGGCCCGCGCCGCGGCAGTTCAGCTGGCTGGGCTATGCGGCCAGCACCGGGCTGGCAGAGATCGATGGCTTCATTGGCGACCGCTGGCTGTTGCCGGCCGGGACCGAGTCCGGCTTCATCGAGCCGTTGCTGCGGCTGCCGCATAGCTTCACGGTCTACGCGCCGCCGGCCGGCGCGCCGACCGTGCCGCCGCTGGGCGGCGCGCCGTGTTTCGGCAGCTTCAATGCGCTGCACAAGCTCGGCGATGAGGTGCTGGCGCTGTGGGCGCGCGTGCTGGACGCGACACCCGGCAGCCGGCTGCTCGTCAAGGCGCCTGGGCTGCAGAACGAGGCCGAGCGGGCTGCGCTACGGACCCGCTGGCCGGGCGACGCCAACCGGCTGGACCTGGAAGGCCCGGGCCCGCTGGCCGACTACCTCGCTGCCTTCGGCCGCGTGGACATTGCCCTTGATCCATTCCCGCACAGCGGCGGCATGACGACGCTGGATGGACTGTGGATGGGCGTGCCGGTGCTGACGCTCCCCGGGCCGGCGCCGATCTCGCGCCAGGGGCTGAGCTTCATGCAGGCCCTGGGTCTGGCCGAGGACTGGGTGGCGGCCGACGAGGACGACTTCGTGTGCCTGGCCCGGGCCCGCCTGCAGGACCGCTCGGGGCTCGCCGCCCTTCGCGCCGGGCTGCGCGAGCGCATGGCAGCCAGCGCGCTGTGCGACGGCGCCGGCTTCGCCGATGCGCTGCTCGCTCTGGTGGCGGCATGATGCGCGCCGTTGCTGCTCTTGAATTGCCCATGAAACGCATTCTGGTTCTCGGCCTCGCCTGCGCGGGTGCCGGTGCTCATGCCGACGCACCCGCTCGCCCCGACTTGCCGCTATGGGAGGTGGGGGCGGCGGCCGGTGTGATATCCCAGCAGGCCTACCCGGGCGCGGACGAGCAGGTGAGTCGCACGCCGCTGCTTCCCTACGTGATCTACCGTGGCAAGGTGCTGCACGCCGATGACGAGGGGGCGGGCCTGCGCGCGGTGCGTACCGAGGCCTTCGAACTGGACGTGTCGTTCGCGGGTTCGCTGAGCGCCGGTGGCAAGTCGCTGCGGGCTCGCGAGGGCATGCCACGGCTGGGAACGCTGGTCGAGTTCGGGCCGGTGGGGCGCTGGTTCCTGAACGGGCGTGGCGCCGAACAACGCCTGACGTTCGAGCTGCCGCTGCGCGGCGTGTTCGAGGCGCGCGACCTGCGCCGGCATCGCGGCATGAGCCTGGAGCCGGAATTGAGCCTGGAGCACCGTACCAAGGGCGGCTGGAGCTATGGACTGGGCGTAGCGGTGCTGATCGGTGACGAGCGGCTCGGGGCGACCTACTACGGCGTCGCGCCCGACGAGGTGTTGCCGGATCGGTCGGCCTATGGCGCGCGCGCGGGCCTGATCGCGTGGCGGCTGAAGGGTGGCTTGTCGCGCCAACTGGCGCCGGACGTGCGCGTGTTTGCCTTCGGTCGCGTGGACAGTGTGGCGGGTGCCGCAAATCGCGACAGTCCCCTGGTGCGCCGGACGACCGGGGCCAGCGTCGGCATCGGGCTGACCTACACGCTGAAGCGGTCCGCGGCGCGCGCCAGCGACTGACCTCTTCGCCAGCGGAAGGTGAACGAAAAAAAGGGGCTGCGCGAGCAGCCCCTTTTCGTTCAGTGCTTGCATCGGCGACGGGTGTGTCGCCGATGTGGACTTACATGTCCATGCCGCCCATGCCGCCCATGCCACCCATGCCGCCAGGCATGCCGGCCGGAGCGTCGTCCTTGGGGGACTCGGCGACCATGCACTCGGTCGTCAGCATCAGCGACGCGACGGAGGCGGCGTTCTGCAGCGCGGTGCGGGTCACCTTGGTCGGATCCAGGATGCCCATCTCGATCATGTCGCCATAGGTGCCGTTGGCAGCGTTGTAGCCGTAGTTGCCCTTGCCACCCAGCACGGCGTTGACGACGACGGACGACTCTTCACCAGCGTTGTAGACGATCTCGCGCAGCGGGGCTTCGATGGCCTTCAGGATCAGCTTGATACCGGCGTCCTGGTCGGCGTTGTCGCCCTTGATCTCGCCAGCGGCTTGCTTGGCACGCAGCAGGGCCACGCCACCACCGGCGACGATGCCTTCCTCGACGGCGGCACGCGTGGCGTGCAGCGCGTCTTCCACGCGGGCCTTCTTTTCCTTCATCTCAACTTCGGTGGCGGCACCGACCTTGATGACGGCCACGCCACCGGCCAGCTTGGCCACGCGCTCTTGCAGCTTCTCGCGGTCGTAGTCGCTGGTGGCTTCCTCGATCTGGATACGCACTTGCTTGACGCGGGCTTCGATGTCGGCAGCGGCACCGGCGCCATCGATGATGGTGGTGTTTTCCTTGCCCACTTCGACGCGCTTGGCCTGGCCCAGGTCAGCCAGCGTGACCTTCTCCAGCGACAGGCCCACTTCCTCGGCGATGACCTTGCCGCCCGTCAGGATGGCGATGTCTTCCAGCATGGCCTTGCGGCGGTCACCGAAGCCCGGGGCCTTGACGGCGACGACCTTCAGGATGCCGCGGATCGTGTTGACCACCAGGGTCGCCAGGGCTTCGCCCTCGACTTCCTCGGCAATGATCAGCAGCGGACGGCCAGCCTTGGCGACGGCTTCCAGCGTGGGCAGCAGGTCGCGGATGTTGGACACCTTCTTGTCGTACAGCAGCACGAAGGGGTTGTCCAGGATCGCGGATTGCTTTTCCGGGTTGTTGATGAAGTAGGGCGACAGGTAGCCGCGGTCGAACTGCATGCCTTCGACGACGTCCAGCTCGTTGTTCAGGCTCTTGCCGTCTTCGACGGTGATGACGCCTTCCTTGCCGACCTTGTCCATCGCGTTGGCGATGATCTGGCCGACGTCGGCATCGCTGTTGGCCGAGATGGTGCCGACCTGGGCGATTTCCTTGGACGTCGTGGTGGCCTTGGAGGCCTTCTTCAGCTGCTCGACCAGGGCGGTGACGGCCTTGTCGATGCCGCGCTTCAGGTCCATCGGGTTCATGCCGGCGGCAACGTACTTCATGCCTTCGCGCACGATGGCCTGGGCCAGCACGGTGGCGGTGGTGGTGCCGTCACCGGCGTTGTCGCTGGTCTTGGAAGCGACTTCCTTGACCATCTGCGCGCCCATGTTCTGGAGCTTGTCCTTGAGCTCGATCTCCTTGGCCACGGACACGCCGTCCTTGGTCACGGTGGGGGCGCCGAACGAGCGCTCCAGCACCACGTTGCGGCCCTTTGGGCCCAGGGTCACCTTGACCGCGTTGGCCAGGATGTTGACGCCCTCAACCATGCGGGCACGGGCTTCGCCGCCAAAGATCACGTCTTTTGCTGCCATTTGATTCTCCGGATATCTAAATTGGGTTCAGAGTCGATGGATTCGCTCTGGATCGGCGAGGGCGGCGCATCACGGCTTGATGCACCCGCCCCCGAGTCATTACTTCTGAACGACGGCGAAGAGGTCTTCTTCGCGCATGACCAGCAGTTCCTCGCCATCGACCTTGACGGCCTGGCCGGAGTACTTGCCAAACAGCACGCGGTCGCCGACGGTGACATTCAAGGCCACGAACTCACCCTTGTCGTTGCGCTTGCCCGGGCCAACGGCCAGCACTTCGCCTTGATCGGGCTTCTCTGCGGCGTTGTCGGGGATGACGATGCCCGAGGCGGTCTTGGTCTCTTGCTCCAGACGGCGAACGATCACGCGATCGTGCAGGGGGCGCAGCTTCATGGAATCTCCTTGAGAGTAAGTGCTGGAGCGGCCGCGACCTGCACAGGCCGCGGCTCGCGAAAAACTGGGCCTACCGGCATGCCGGCGGACCCGATTTCGTTAGCACTCATGTGTGTTGAGTGCTAGCAGTCAGGCATTATAGGGACGGAGCGTGACGATTCAAGCCACTGTGACGCTGTCGATCCTCAGCTAACTCGGAACTCTCGTCGCCTAAGTCTGAACTCGACAATCGACGCAAGTACTCGCTAACTATCGTTGGCGGAGCCACGCCGCTTGCTGATATCGATGCACTAGCTGGGGAACCAATGGTCTGACCTACCCTGCGGGTGGCTGTCCAGATTGAACACTGGTCCCCGCAACTGTCACGCGGTGTTTGGTCCCGGCCAGATCCCGACGGCGAACTCGAACAGCGCTTCGCCCCGGGCCGAGATGGCAGCCTCATCCCAGGACTCGCGCGTCATCAAGGCGCGATTCAAGTGCAAGTTCGAGTGCTCGAAAAGCGCTTCGCGCTTCGCGCCATAGCCGTGGTTCTGGAGAGCGCGGTTGACGCCGAGGTGGACGAGTGTCAGGTTTCCGAGCCTCGGTATCGCGTCTTCCCGATCAAGAATGGCTTGAGTCCTCGGATCGACATCAGCACTAGAGAAGCGCAGGGGCTGAGCGTTAATGGCGTCGAAGGCCGATGCCGCTGTGCCATCAGCCAGTAACCAGTGGCCGTACCAGGACTTCGGCATGATGTGGTCGATGTCGAGGGCGTCAAGGGTCAGCGGTACAAGCTCCTCTGTTTTCTCGCTGCGCATCGCCGTTTCCAGGCGGTGGAAGATGGCTCGCAGCTTCGCTGCATCGAGCCGTCCAGGATAGGTAGCCCCTTCGATCCACTGACGCTTGAACTCGTCATCGGTCGGCCAGCGCGAGGCTTCGCCGCTCAGCGACGCGAGCGCGGCGCGGAAGGCCACTGTCGTCAAGTCGCCATCGATTAACCGCTTCAGCTGCTGAGCGAAGACCTTGTTGTAGTTCTTCCGGGACAGCCCGCAGACTGCGCGCCGGACAAGGTAGGACTCGATGCAGCTGTAGATCTCTTGCTGTTCATCGGTCGACAGCGAAGAGGTCGCCACGCGGAGGGCGAGGGCATGCGTCGGCGACGCATCCCACACGGCGATGCGGCGCCCAAAGACGGCGATCGGCTCGGACCCGGTTCCCGTCACGAGGGCCCGGTAGTGCTCGCCGAAGCGATTCAGCATGCCAAGCTGTGCGCCAGCAGCATGCGGACCGGCTGCGCTGTCCACGAAGCGCCGGTAGCCGGCGTACAGGCGGCCGACATCAATCTCTTCACCTGTCTGAGCCTGAACGGTCGTCTGGACGAACCACTCCAGGCGCGGCCTGCTCAGCCGGCCCCGCGTTTGCTTCTCTGACCAGATCGGGGCTTCGAACTGACTCCACAGGTTGTTGTAGAGGTCGTCGGCATCCGTGCCTGCCCGCATGAAGATGAAGTTGCGGATGAGGTCGGTGGCGTGCAGCTCCGCGCCATGGCCGTTCAGCGTCTCGAAGATCACTTGGGCGTCATCATCCTCGCCGAGCGAGATGCAGACGATGGACAAGTCAGTCAGCACCGCGGCAGCCAACGCGGTGGCGCGCGTCGCTACGTCGCCCTCCGCCTCGTCGTTGACCCAGTCGAGCATCTGCTCATGAAAGAACACGATCGCTTCCAGCGCTGGAGGATGGTCCGCGCCGATCTTGCGCAAGCTACCCGTCTGCGTGAAGCTGGCTGGAAAGCGTTGACGCAGCTCGTCAAGCGACGCTGCGGTCATCGCCAGCTCGTACTGCTTGCGATCACGGAATGTCGGCCACAGCTTGAAGCGCTCGACGGCAACGTCCTCCATCGTCTCTGGGTTCGAGTTGGTCAGGCAGGCCTCGATGAGCGGCAGCAGCTTGTCGTTCTTGGCAGCGCGCAGCGTGTGCACTAGCGCGGTCATCACGTACTGCAGCGTGGTCAGACGCTGCTGGCCGTCGATGATGTGGTGCCGTTCCACCCCGAGAAGGCCGGTCTTCTTCTGCGGCTCCAGCACGACAGCGCCCATGAAGTGGGGGAACGTCTTGCCACCTTGCAGGCGCGCTTCGGCCTTGTCGCGGATGTCTTCCCAGAGTCTGCCCCACTGGTCATCACGATTCCAGACGTACGGGCGCTGGTAGAACGGCACGCGGTACTGGCGCCGGTCTTGGTAGATCTGCTGAACGGTGAAGGTCCTCGAATCCATGTCCTGCCCTCCCTGGGCTCTATGAGCTGCTGACTACGTTTCGAACGAGTGAAGGGCTCTTGGCCTCTTCTAAGCCATCGCCTGCGCCCGCTCGACCAACCCCGCCACATCCTTAAACTTGTCGTAAATGGCTGGCTTCTCGCCAACGGCCAGTGCCTTGAAGTGCGCACGGCCGCACTCGATCTTGGCGCTCTCCGTGTCGCGTAGGTCGTTGCCGAACAAGCTGCTCTTGGTCTCGACGACGAAGTAGAGGCGGTCGCCGTCGGGCGTTGTCACCAGCACGGCCCAGTCGGGGTTGTAGGTGCCCAGCGGCGTGGGCACCTTGAACCAGCCGGGCAGCTTGGCGTAAACCTTGATCGCGTCGTTCTTCTCCAGCTGGTCGGCGAAGTCCCGCTCGACCTCAGAGTCGTAGACGACGTGCTGGTAGACCGAGCGCTGGGCGTCCTGCAGCATGTTCTTCAGGTAGCCGGTCAGCTCTTCCTTCTCGAACAGCTCCTGAGCGTAGTACTGGTCGTCGCCCAGGCGTTGGTAGCGGATGCCATCCACCAGCACGACGCGCTTGCAGCGGTTGATGGCGTCGGCCACGATCTCGATGAACTGCTGCGGGTTGCGCTTGAAGTCGTGCAGGCGATGGCTCTCGACCAGGATCTGCGCGATGCTGCGGCGGGTCAGCTGGGTGCGGTTCTGTAGTTCGGTCAGGATGTCGGGCAGCTCGATGTCGCCCTCATCCAGCACGACGACGCTGGCGCCACCGGTCTCCTGGGCCACGATGCCGGCCTGGCCGATCTCCATGTTGGCCTTGCGCCACTGCAGGCGCACCTTGCTGATGGGCGGCGCAGCGATCACCGCGGCGATGCAGTCGCGGATCAGCTTGTCGTTGTCGAAGTGGACCCGGTACGTGGTCTTGAACTTGATGCGGTCCCACAGCGCCTTGAACTCGGGGCTGTCCAGCACGGCGCGGCGCACCGGCACCTGGCGGCGCTCATCGGCGTTCTTGATCTCCAGCTTGCCGGCAACCTTGCGCAGCAGCTCCAGAATCTGAGCGCGCTGGGCTTCCAGCTCGGGGGGCAGCGTCAAGCTGCCGTCCTTGATGGCTTGGCGCAGGGTGTCCTGTACCTTGCCCTTGGCATCGATCAGGCGCTGCGCGCGCAGGTGCTCGGCCAGTACCTTGGACGCGTCGAAGCCCAGCGGCTTCTGCGTGCCGTCCGTCTGCTTGACGGCCACGCCCGCGAAGAGGTGGTCGGGCACGACGCCGAACTGGAAGCCGTCTTCCTCGATCTCCTTCTGCAGGCTGTCGGCGAACTGCTGGTAGCTCTCGTTGGCGATCACGGTCAGCGTGTTCACCTCGAAGCCGCGCAGGCGCAGGCCTTCCTGGTTGACACACAGCCGCAAGCCGCGGCCGATGGTCTGCCGGCGCCAGCGCTCGGTGGATCGGGTGCTGAAGTTGCAGATCTGGAAGACGTTGGGGTTGTCCCAGCCTTCCTTCAGGGCCGAGTGGCTGAAGATGAACTTCAGCGGCGAGGAGAAGCTGAGCAGCTTCTCCTTGTCGCGCATGATGAGGTTGTAGGTGTCGTCGTCGGCCGCAGTGCTGCCGCTGGTATCCTTCAGCATCTCCACCGTCTTGCCGCCGACCTTCTTCTTGTCGATCGAGAAGTAGCCGTTGTGAACCTCGTGCGCCGCAGCGCTCAGGTCCACTTCGTTGAACATGCTGCGGTAGTCGGGGTGCCGCGCCCAGCGCTGGTACTCCTCTTCGAAGATCGTGGCGTACACGCCCTTCTGCGGGTTGCCCTGCTCGTCATAGACGCGGTACTTGCTGACCTCGTCGATGAAGAACAGGCTGAGCACCTTCACGCCCATGGGGCGCAGGCGCTTCTCCTTGTCCAGGTGCTCCTTGATGGTGCGGCGGATCATCTCGCGCTGCACCGCCAGCGGCTCGACGCCGCCCCAGCTGTCGTCCACGCGCAGGAACTCCTGCCCCCCGGGCAGGTGCAGTTCCATCAGGGCTTCGGTCTTGGGGCTCTTGGCGGCCGCCCGCAGCGTGCCCACGCGCATGTTGGCGTAGACCTCGCGGCCGGTGGTCTGCTCCAGGTCGTCACCGTCCTGCACCACGACTTCCTTGCGCTGCACGCTGCCAGCCTTGCCCAGCACGTCCAGCTCCACCGTGGCAGCCACGACGCCGCGCTTGTTGCTGATGCCCACCAGCTTCACGTAGGGCTTGTTGAAACCCTGCTCGACGGTGGCCGAGGCCACCTCGATCTGCTTGACCAGCTTCTGCTCGTAGGCGTCCACAGCGTCGAGCCGGTAGACCATGTTGTGCTTGTCCACGTGCGTGGCCGAGTAGCGCAGCGTGCACAGCGGGTTCATGCGCGACAGCGCCTTCTTGCCGCGGCCGTCGATGCCGCCGTCCACGCTCTGCGGCTCGTCCACGATGAGGATGGGCCGCGTGGCGCGCACCAGGTCGATGGGCTTTTCGCCGCCCGTCTTTTCGCTGGCGCGGTACATCACGTTCTTGCTCTTCTCGCGGCGCAGGGCTTCGTCAGCTTCTTCCAGCGCTGCTTCCTGCTCGTCGCCGAACTTGTTGATCGCGCCGACCGTGATCACCATGATCTGCACGTTCGAGCTCGTGGCGAAGTTGCGCACCTTGCTCAGGTTGCCGGAGTCGTACTGGAAGAACTCGTAGCCCTTGGCGCTGGGGTACAGCGTCTCGAAGTGCTCGCGCGTGATCTGCAGCGTTTTGTTGACGCCCTCCTTGATGGCGACCGAGGGCACGACGATGACGAACTTGGTGAAGCCGTAGTTGCGGTTCAGCTCGAAAGCCGTCTTCAGGTAGACGTAGGTCTTGCCGGTGCCAGTCTCCATCTCCACGGTGAAGTCGGGCGACAGCTTGGTAGAGGGCGGCACTCCGTTGCGGAGTTGGATCGAGCGCAGGTTCTCTTCGATCTCCTCGTCCAGCAGGGTCAAACGGTTGCCGATGCCCCCTTGCTCGGTAGCCAGCATGCCGTCCAGCGAGCCTTGCGTGGCTGCCAGGTCGTCGTAGGTGCGCGCGGCACGGACCGTCACCGTGAACTCGGTGCGGCAGATCTCCTGCCCGCGGAACAGGTCGCAGACGGCCTTGATCGCCTCGGACTGGTAGGGGAGGTCCGCTTCGAAATGAAGTTTCATCGCAGCTTCCCCGTTACAGGCTACGCACCTTGGCGATGCCGTGCTGTTCGAGGATGGCAGCCAAGTTGGTCTTGGCGACATCGTTCTCGAAGGCGCTGTCGAGGAAGACGCAGGTCACTTCGCCTGCCGTGGCTTGCTCCTTGTGCCAGGTCACGATGCCAAGCGCCAGCGGCTCAGCTTCAGTAGCGCTGATACGGTCGTCGAGACATGCGAGCAGCACGCCGCCCCCGATGCTGTGAACAGCTTTGCCGGCGACTTCCCTTGTCTGCATGGGCACGCACAGGTCGAGTCCGAGCTTGAGCAGCAACTCGTACAGCACATCGTTAGTGCTGCGCCCCGACTTCACATGTTCAAGGTGGTCTAGCAATGCCTGCCCGATGTCGTTGCTGCGCGGTGTCCAGGCCTTGAGGTTGGAGGTGTCCAGGCGAAACGCGCGGAATCCAACATCGACAGAGTTGTGTCCCTCGGTCTTGATCCTTTGCCCTGACCGGCGAAGTCGCTCTTTCGTCAACTCCGAGATGATCGGAGGCCGGCCGATGTTCAAGCAGTAGTCTCGGGAGATCCTTGACTCGGAAGAGTCGCCGATTGGCTCTGGCAGTTGGACGAGCACGTAGCGTCGCTGCCCCCCGTCAGCAGCGTTGAGCATCATCACTGCTTCTCCCATGCTGCCAGACCCCGCAAAGAAGTCCAGGCAGATGTCGTCACGCCCACACCCCAGGTGCGCCAGCAGCTTCAGGAGCTCAGTGGGCTTGGGTGTGTCAAACACAGATTTCTGTCCGAACAGGACCTCCAGCTCCCGTGCAGCATGCTGATTCAGCGGCATGTCAGGGAGTATGGAGGGCGTCGTCATGCCTGGCTTGGCCTCGCTTAGGAACAGCTTTCGCATCGGTGTCGTTGCCGTGCCGTTCACACCCCAGTACAGACGACCGTCCGCTTGTAAGCGATCCATCTCCTCTTTGGAATGACGCCAGCAGGTGCCGTCCCTGGGGTAGCACATCTCGCCAGTAGTCGGGTTCCGCACTCCGAAGTGAAGTGATGCGACATCCCTTCCGCCCTTGGCGTTCGCGGTCGTGTCAATCTTGCGAAACTTGCCCCTCGGGTCTGGTCCACCTGGCTCCCGAAACTCTTGGTACTCGGCATCAGCCTTCTCGGTTCGCGGCATCAAGTTGAGCCGGTCTTCCGCGAGTGTGCGAGCTGAGCCAGCTGTCAGGGTCTTGCCGTACACGAGGATGTGCTCGTGAACGGATCCGATGTTTCTATCGTTGGGAGCCCCGTCGCGCTTCTTCCAGATTAGGTCGATGATGAAGCACTCTTCCCCGAAGACCTCGTCAAGTAACAGTCGGAGATTGGCAACTTCTGTAGAGTCAATTGACACGAACAGAATCCCGTCGTCGCGGAGCAGGTTTCTCGCTAGCTTCGCCCGCGGGTACAGCATCGACAGCCAGTCGGTGTGGAATCGACCGCTCGCCTCAGTGTTGCTACTGATCTTTCGGCCGCCCTCAACCTGACCGGTCAGCTCCAGGTAGTTCCGGATGCTGTCCTGAAAGTTGTCGGGGTAGACGAAGTCCTTGCCGGTGTTGTATGGCGGGTCGATGTAGACCATCTTGACCTTGCCGGCGTAGCTCTTCTGCAGCAGCTTCAGCACTTCGAGGTTGTCGCCCTCGATCATCAGGTTTCGCGTCGTCTCCCAGTCCACGCTCTCTTCGGGACACGGACGGAGCGTGCCGGCGCTGGGCGTCAGGGCGAGCTGGCGAGCCGCGCGCTTCCCGTGCCAGTTGAGGCCGTACTTCTCATCCGCGTCGGTCACGGTCGCATCGCCGACCAGAGCCTTGAGCACGTCGATGTTGATGGCCGGCCCCTTGGTGCCTTCAGTCACCAGCTCGGGGAACAGAGCCTTCAGCCGGGCGAGGTTGTCGGCCAGGATGTCAGCGCTCTGGCTCTCTGGCATGCCGGGTTCGATCTTCTGGATGGACATGGTTCGTTCTTCTTGGACTTCAGTGTTCTTGGGCTTGAGCCACGGCGCCATCGGCGCGTGCGTGGGTCGGCAGGGGCGGCGGTAGATCAGCGGCAAACTCAACTTGGAGCCTGCTGAAGCGCCGGACCATGGGCTGGCTACCAGCCAGTACAGCCAGCATCATGCCAGTCATCAACAGCAGGCCGCTGCAGTTGCGCAGGGCGCCGATCACCAGTGGCTCGGGAAAGCCCTGCGCATGCCTGTGCAGGGCGTGGATGCCGCCGTGCACGAAGGAGTTCAGCGCGGCGGCGTTGTTGTCCTTGAAGGCCTGCAGGCCGAGGAGCGGCTGCGCCGCGGCAGGCTTGTCGGCCAGTTGCTTGAGCATCTCGGCCAGCATCGGCAGCTTGTTGGCCGCAGCTTCGGTCTCTTTCGACAGCGGGGCAGCGAGCTTGTCCACTGCGAGGTCCGTTGCCGCGTAGAGCAGCCACACGGCGCGCGTCAGCGCCTCGTGCTGTAGGCGGAGCAAGCTGAGCGCTGCGGTCGGCAGCCCTTGAGCCACCAGCACCCGGAGCGCTCGGCCATGCTCCAGCGCCACGCAAGCGGCACTGACGCTGGCGCTGATGCGCGCCGACCCGTCGTAAGGGCGGTACTGCTCGGAGTCGATGGCCGCCATAACGGCTCCATCCAGCTCGTCGGCGCGGGCCAGCGCCTGTCCCAGCGCGTCAAGCTTCAAGTCTGCGTCGTGTGGTGCAGTGGTTTGCGTCATGCCGACTCCCCGGACAGCGTGCGCTGCAAGGCCTGCAACCGGCTCTGCGCGGCATGGATCTCTTGGTTCAGCGCCACCTGGCGGGGCATCTGCCTTTCCTTGTCGGCTTGGCTGCGCAACTGTGCGATCTGTACTTGGAGCTGGCGGCAGTCCTGCAGGGCAACGTGCCGCGCCGCGGCTTGTTCACGCGTCAGGCTGGGCAGGAAGCGGCCTGTTTCCTTCGCGATGTCCAGCGCGCTCGCCGTGTCCAGCCAGCCTTGGTAGAGGGCGTACAGGTCGGACTGGGGCTGCTTGGCCAGCGCCACCGACGCGTAGAAGTCGGCGCCATGCTCTGCGTCTGGCAGCAGGACGGACAGTACGGAGCCATCCAGCACCGTCTTGTCAGCCTCATTCTGGGATGCGCGGATGTGAGCGAGCGACAGGCTGGCGCCGAGGTCGGAACTGGCGAGCAGCAGCACGGGGTAGGGCACGGCGCGATGCAGTAGCTCGGCCAGGCGGCCGGGTTTGGCGCCGGGCTTGAGCTTTAGGCTCAGCACCGCCACTTCCAGATACTCGCGCTGCTCATCCTTGAAAGCCGGCACACCGATCAGGTGGGGCTTGAGGGACGCCAGCCACTGAACCTCGTCGACGCCGTCCTGCACCTGTCGCTTGTCGGCCGCCGTGGCGGCGCCATGCTCGGCCAGCAACTTCTTGGGCACGCGCTGGTCCACCCGAGTGGCATCGGGCAGACCGAGGGCTTGGATCAGTGCATCCGCACTCATGCCGCTGCCGTGCTTGCCGCAGCTCCAACTGCCGTGGCGGTGGTGCCTGGCAGTACAACCAGGTAGGCCAACACCTCGAAGTCGTTCATGCCGGCGAACTCGCCTCGCATGGCATGGGTACCGCCCGGCGCAAAGAGACTGGCGACAGCCCGCTCCTCACCTTTGCCGACGATGGAGCCGACCGCGGCGGCCAGGAGGTCTTGGGCGTGGCGCATGTCGGAGAACTGCCGTGTGCTCTTGGCGTGGCGAGCGACGGCGCCTGCGTCGGGCAGCTCGCGGCCCATGCTCAGGCGCTTCAGCCGATCCAGCACGTGCTTGGCCTGTGTGTAGGGCAGCAGGACGGTTCCGTGCTCGCCGATGTGCACCAAGTAGATGGGCGCCAGCGGGTAGTTGGGGTCGACGGCCTTCTCTGCCGCGACGCCCTCGGCGCGCAGGCAGAAGAGCATGCCGGGCGGGATGTCGGCTTCGTGGGTGGTGGTGACGGCGCAGGCACCCAGGGGCATGCTCTCCAGCTTGCCGGGGTGGGCCTTGAGGTAGCGCGCCAGATCGATGCGGTAGTCGGTGAGGGTCAGGTCGGTGATGGACACGCCGCTGGACAGGTCTTCCAGGTCGATCACCGCGTCCTGCAGCTTCAACAGCTGCTTGCGCCGGTACTCCAGGTCGTTCATCGGGTCGCCAGACTGCTGCTCGATGATGTTCTCTTCACCCGTGGCGGAGACGTCCAGCAGCACCATGCGACCGCTGACGCGCTGCTCCAGGCCGATGTACTCCTCCAGCTCCATGTTGGGCCAGAAGTTGACGAGCTGGATGCTGGTGTTGGGCGAGCCCAGCCGGTCCACCCGGCCGAAGCGCTGGATGATGCGAACCGGGTTCCAGTGGATGTCGTAGTTCACCAGCCAGTCGCAGTCCTGCAGGTTCTGGCCTTCGCTGATGCAGTCGGTGGCGATCAGCAGGTCGAGCTCGCCCTCGTGGGCAAGGCCGGCAGGCCGCTCCTTGGACCGGGGGGAGAAGGTCGTGAGGATCGTCGTCAGATCCTTGCGCAGGCCTGGCAGGGTAGACCGATTCCGCCCCGCGCCTGTGACCAGGGCAGCTTCGACCTGTAAGTGGGTCTTGGCCCAGTCCGCCAGGTGCTCATACAGGTACTCGGCCGTGTCGGCAAACGCGGTGAAGACGATGACCTTGCGGTTGCCCGCGTTGATGGGGTTGCGCACCTTCTCCGCGATCAGGTCACGCAGCTTGCCGAGCTTGTCGTCGCGGGCCGCGTCGACTTGGAGCGCGGCAGCGTTGAGCGTGGCCAACCGGTTACGGTCTTCGGTGAGGTCCTGGCGCCAGCGGGCGAGGTCGATGTCGCTGAGCAGCACCTTGACCTTGCGGCCGACCAGCAGGGTTTCGAAGGCGGGATCGTCCACGTCGACATCGGCGATGTCGATCTCTTCGAACTCGTCTTCGGCGCCAACGCTGCCGGCCTTGTAGGCCTGCAGCCGGGCCAGGGTCTCGTCAACATCATTGAGCTGGCGGCCCACGGTCAGGGCGAAGGAGAAGACCGAGCTTTCCATGCGCTTGAGCAGGTTGACCCGCATCAGGTGGATCAGGCTCTCCTCGCGGTCGACCTGGCGAAAGATGCTTTCGCCGCCGCGGATGGCCGTGCTGTACTTGGCGTCGTAGCTGGACAGCTTGTCTTCCTTGACGTAACGCAGCGGCGCGTAGCTGGCCAGCTTGAGCCGGCGGATCTCGAAGTTGATCTCCTTGATCGGCTGGAACTCACCAGCCTTGTCGACATCGGCCTTGATGTTGATGGGAGGTAGGCGACCGGGGAAGCGGCCGGTCTCCGAGGTGCCGTAGTACTTCTCGATGTGTCGGCGGGAGCGCGCGATGGTCAGGTGGTCCAGCAGCGCAAAGTAGTCGAAGCCCAGCATCTCCACCAGCAGCTGCGGCGTGCGCTCTTCTTCTGGCAGCTCCAGCCAGCGGTTGAAGGACTTCTGAGCACGGCGCGTGGTGCTGTCGATGCTGGCAATGCCGTGGTCGAAGAGGGCGGTGTCGTCGCCCTCGGTGACGAAGGCGATCTGGTTCTTCAGATCGGCCAGGCGGTTGTTGACCGGCGTGGCTGACAACATCAGCACGCGGGTCTTGACGCCCTCACGGATGATCTTGCGCATCAGGCGGTCGTAGCGAGTCTCGGCGCCTTGCTTCGGAGCCTTCTTGTTGCGGAAGTTGTGGGACTCGTCGATGACGACAAGGTCATAGTTGCCCCAGTTGACATGCGCAAGGTCGACGTCGCCCGACAGGCCGCCGTCACGCGACAGGTCCGTGTGGTTCAGTACGTCGTAGTTGAACCGGTCTGACGCCAGGAGGTTGCGCTGGTCGTTGGCCTTGTAGATGGTCCAGTTGTCACGCAGGCGTTTGGGGCACAGCACGAGCACGCGGTCGTTGCGCAGCTCGTGGTACTTGATGATGGCCAGCGCCTCGAAGGTCTTCCCGAGGCCGACGCTGTCGGCAATGATGCAGCCGCCGAAGCGGTCCAGCTTGTCGATGGCGCCAACAACGCCATCGCGCTGGAACCTGTAAAGCTTCTTCCAGACGACGGTGTTGCGGATGCCGGTAGCCGACTTGACGATGCGGTCCTCGTCCATGTCCTGGCTGTCCGCCCTGAACAGGTGGTACAGCATCGCGGTGTAGACGCTCATCGGGTCGCGCGCAGCTGCCAGCTCGTCGAGGGCTTGCAGGATGGCGGTCTTCGCGGCGGGTTGCTGGCCGAGACCCTCCCACTGGAGGTCGAACCACTGGGCCAGTGTCTCGGCCTCCTGAGCCGTCTCCGACGCCTGGATGAAGCTCAGAGGGTTGCCGGGTGTGATGCCCAGTCCATCGGTCGATAGGCCGAAGGATCCGTGAACGGCTTGCCTGGCTTTGCCATCAGGGCCGCGAAGGACCGCAAGGCCTTGGGGTATGGCACCTTGTGCGCAACGCACCTCCGCCTTGGCGCGAATCCATTCTGCGAACTGCTTGGCGAGGTTCGGAGCCCGCAGGCGATTCCGTGCAGGGCGATCAGCCGCGTTGCCCAGTAGGCTGAAGTCGGCGGCATCTGCGGACATCAGCAGGCGGGCGGCACTTAGCTTACTGACGCCTTCTTGAAGCGCTTCGAACGCGAACAATGACTCCGACGCCGTCATCAGGTCGATCTGGTTACCAGGCTGGAGCCCCGGCGAAATGATGTCTACGACACGGTCGGTGCCTGCATTGCGGATCAGCTTCATCGTCTTCTTACTCCCTGTAGCAATCTAACCCAGGGGCGAAGTGATTCGGCAGGGAGTTCTTCCTAGGTGGTGCCGTGTGCCAGCGTCACATGTAGAACCTGTAGGACGGATTGGGCGACGGATCGTCGCCTAGCTCCGTCATCACCATCCCCACGCGGCGAGCGAATGAGATCGTCACGGGGTAGCGCGCCAACCCGTCGGAACTGTTCCAGTTCATCTTGGTCAGCGTCAGGATTTCTTCAGCGCGCGCCTTCAAATCCGTTTTGTTGTGGCTGCCAAAAAGCAGTGGAGCGGGGATGTGGGGGCCAGGGTACTCCTTCCACCAAGGCACGTAGCCGGTGGTGAACAGATAGTTCTCCCTGCCGTCGACGTCCACCCAAGTGCCGCGCCAGACCTCTTGGCTCCCCTTCTTCACGAGGCGGAAGCCAGTCTGTCCTAGCCAGACCAAATCGATGGCAGCTGCCTTACTTAGGCCCGCATTGAATCCATCGGCTTCCTCCGCGTGGTAGCGAGAAGTCTTGTGCACCACCACACGGTCCGGCACCGTTCCGGCGTTCTTGACGTAGGCGTCGATCACTCGGTCAATGAGATCAGCAGCCTGAGCTTGCTTGAGGTACGGCTGTTTGTATTCGACCTGGTCCTTGGGGATCGTTGCCCCACGCAGCACAAACGGCTGCACCGTGCTCGAGAAGGCTTGAGCCACGCTGGCATACATGACGTCGCCTGCCTTGCGCTTGAGGTGGTGGAATGAAACACCGACGAAGCAGTAGTTGGAAGGCAGGTCCTTCGGGCGCCATGGGATTGAACCGGCCTTGTAGAAGAGCGACGTCCCGAGGTTCCACGCCCGTGTGGCGCCACTTTGACTTGCCTTGTCCTCGCGATAGGTGTGCTCGCGAATTACCTGAAGCGGCACGGCATTCGGGCGCTGCATCATGCGTGCCTTCAAGGCTCGGTAGAAGTTCCGGAACAGAAGTTCTTCAGCCTGTGGCTTCAGCTCCGCTATCCGCTTGAGTTCCTCTGGATCCGGTGCGAATAGCTCGGTCTGCTTGTCATCTTCGCGCTGCAGATACTCAAGTGCTTGTCGCTCCTCGGGGCTGAGCTTGGAGTTGGTAACTCTCAGGTCAGCCTCGGACTCTCGGAAGGCGACCAACACCACCCTCGGACGGACGTCGTTGAACATGGACTCGATCTTTCCGCCGTAGAGGTCGAGCAATCCTTCAAACTTGTCTGCCGGATTCTTGCTCTGCTGCAGCGCAAACTCCTTCTGGTCAATCGTCCTAATGAACTGGTCAGGGATTTCGTAGACGCACCCGAATGCTTTCTCGGTGCCGGGAAAAGCACCGAAGCGACTGGCGTTCGCCTCGTCGCCCATGACCAGTCCACGCATCACAGAGAACCAGGTCTTGATCGCCTGCACCTCTTCTGCGGGGCACACCAGTCCAAGCTGATGCGTCTCAAGTCGATCAGGCACGGCCATCAAGGCGCCGCTCTTTCGCATTGCCAGCCGAGGGTCGACTCCAAACTCGCCACGACCGAACTCAAGGAGTGGTTCACCCAAAACCTGCAACCTGATCGTCATTGGCCAGCCTCCGCGTTCGGGTCAAAGATTTCGATCTCGTGGAAGGCCCCCGCCATGAGCAGGTCGTAGTCGCCCGTGGGGCACAGCTGAACGGTGGCCGCACCGCGAGCCAGGTACCGTGACCAGAACCCGAGATCGCTCACGACTGCCTGATTTCGATCGAAGCGCATCCGGCTGGTGGATAGCTTTGTTCTCCGATACGGCGGCAACGGAGTCCTGCCGTCCGCCTCTGTGAACATATAGAAGGGTTTGATCTGGACGGCCCAGGCTCCCTGGAACCGAATCACGTCGAAAGCAAAGCCTTCGTTCTCATGGAAGACATCCCTCTTGTTCTCCCGACGCTTCACCATCTCACGCTCCACGCCGGAGCGCTTGGGCGCGTCGTACCTGATCTTCACCGGGTCATCAGTCAGCTTTACAAAGTAGGCGCGGTGGCCACCGCCTTCAACGTACAGCCCGTCAGCCTGAAAGCCACGAAGGTAGCGGACGAAGTGCTCTCGCAGCAGATGCGACACCGTGCTGTGCCCCCCCTGTTGGCCGGCGAAGTGGTCCACATCTACCACCTTGTACGTTCCGGAGCGAGCGCCCAAAACCGCTGGCTTGCAGAAGCTCACCGCTCTATCCCTCTGGCGAATCAGCACGTGTGTGCTCTCAGGCATCGCTTGACCCAGCAGATCTACACCGCTCGGCACGTTGATCTTGGGACTGTTCTGCTGGTCAACCGTCGTGATGGCGCCAGGCATCACCTCGAACCGAAGGTGGTTCGTCATGTATGCGCCGAACGGGTGTAACGCCAGAGCAGTCTCCGAGCTTCCCGGAGCCTGCTGACGCGCCTGAAAAAGTTCTGCGATGAAATGCGTATTGCCGGGCTCGACCAAATACCGTGCGGTACCACCTTGCTCGAGCATTAATTCCTTGGCATCGCTTAGCCCAGAGCCTCGCTTGTCCATCGGTCCGATGCCATAAAAGACGTCAGCGATTGAGTAATTTCGTATGTCCGTGACGGAGCGAACGGGTGCGAACTCTCCGTCCGCACCGGGTGAAAGTCTCTTCAGTACGACTTCCGGCAAGCCCCCGGGGTTAGAGAAACGAATTCGACTGCCTTCCTCCACATCGATCTTGCTTTGCTCAGCAGCTGAATAGTCTCGATGAACGAGCATGTTCACGATCATCTCGGTGATGCTTCGTGAGTGATAGGCTTGCTGCCTTTTTGAAGATGAGCTCGTCTTCACGCGCAACTGAGGATTCACCTCTGCGGAATCCAGCAACTCGCGTAGTTCAGCAAACTGTTGAATGAGATTGCCGTTGATGAGCTTTCGCTTCTTTCCACCTTGCGTGAACTCGACGCACGCCTGCGGAAAGAGCGATTGAACGTCCTTTCCGAACAGAATGACTGCCTCGGGGGTTGGCCTAGGTTCACCGTTTGCGTCAGCGAGAACAAGACCAAGCTCGCCAAGAAGTCCCCACATCCTGGCGCGATCAACCCGCGGACGCAGCACCTTGTCGCAGTACTCGCCAAGCTTCGCAAGGATCAAGTCATGGTCGAGGTCATCCAGGGCCAAACTGCGGCTGGTCTTGATGGGACTGTTCTGCTCAGCGCGTGCTGACGGCCGATAGACATCCTGATCACGAAGAGTCTCGTCAAGATCGATGAGTAGCTCATCGAACCCATCGATAGTGAGGTTAAAGAAGTTGCCCCCAATCGCGGACTGAAGTGCTTCTACGCGATCATGCAAGGGTGCTCTGCCGAGGTCGCACCAGTACACCCCGCACTTGAAGGCGAGAGTTGACTGCATAAGAGCCTGGAAGAGCCCATTCATGATGGACGGCTCGCCGCCGCGATACCCAACCACTACCAGAGGTGAGGCGGTCAGCATCTGCTTGAGCATCTCAACCAGACCAGGTGGGAGACTCTCGGTCTCCTCAGTGGTGTTCAAGTCCGTGTAGGAGTCGATTGCGCCATGCAGGTACACGACCATCGGTTCCTGGCCGTAGACCGAGAACGAAATGTGGTCATCGGGCGTCTGGTTGATCTCAACCGGACGCGGAACATGCGGAGCGAGCGCCGACAGGGCTTCGACGATGCAGCCATCGAAGTTGGTGGTCAGAGTGACGCGTGAGAGGCCTCGCTGCGCAAGGCGCGCAAGGGCGTGATAGCCCTCTGAGGTGCCGTTAAAGGGACGCAACTCACGCCGGAAAAACTCGCGCCTGTACTCGCGGGGAACAAGAAGCTGGCGCACGGCCAACGGGAAGTTGTCGCCAAGCCGGCCGGGCTCGGCGATGAACCAAGGCTGTTCGGAGAGGAATCGCGCGATGTCGCCTGGCATGACCCGGGCAGTGCTACTGGTGCCCAGCTTCTTTCTGGCGTAGACCTCTTTTGCTATGCGCTTGACCGCATCATCGGCGAGAGGGACGCCGGATCTGTAGGAAGCGCCTGCACCGAGCAAGAAGACGGGCCTTGCCCGCTGACTGGCTTCGAATAGAGCAGACAGCTGACGCACCGCCGATAGGTGGGCCTCAGAACGGTGTGAAGACTGCGTGCCAGATCCCATATTGTGTTTTCTCCCTGCAGACGCAGGGCGATGTTGACACAAGCGGTCGGCGCTGGCTCCGCGCTACCTGGCTTTTTGCCGAGCCGGCTGCATCGCTGTGCAGCCTGATGCAGGTCGCAGCGGGGATATGGGCCGTTGGGGTATCCGGTTGGAACCAATGCTAACTTCTACTCCGATGGCAGGCGCTTCACCTCGGCCACGAGCTGAAGCTGCTGCAGATAGTCGTTGTGAAACCGGGCCAGCCAGCGAACGACGTGGGCGTTTTCCAGCAACGACTTGATGTGTGCCTTGATGATGGCCAGTTGAAGCGTTAGGTCGCCGTAGGTCTCCTCGATCAGCTTCGTGTCAGCCTGCATGGCCGCCAGCTCGCGCTGTAGCCGCTGAACGGTCTCGGTTGCGCCAGATCGCTGCACCTTGACCTTGGTGTCCGGTGCCAGTTGGTCCGGTGGCGTGTGCTGAAGCATCGCCTGGGCGAACTTCACGGAGTAGTTCTCCAGCCCAACCATAGTGCGAGCGACGTCGATCTGTCGGAAGTGGCCCATCTTGCGCAACACGCCGAACATGGTCCTGCCGGCTGGTTTGTCAGCGAGTAGCCGAACGACTTCATCACAGATGCCCTCCAGCATCCGGAAGCTGTCGGTGATCGACCGCTCCGACACGTTCAGCGCGGCGGCAAGGCGCTGCACCGAAGCGCCACGCTCCGCAGCCCGCACGATCATCTTGTGTTCCTGGACCACCGACAGCCGGCTGACGCGCTTGTTGTACGTGTAGCCCTCATCGTCCGTCGACACGAGGCACATGGCCCGATCGACACCGAGCTCACCCAAGGCCATGTGTCGGAGATGTCCATCCAGGATTTGGAACCCGCCCTGGTGGGCCGGGTGATGGATCACGACGAGCGGTTCGACGAGCCCGATCTCTGACAACGAAGACTTGACCTGCTTGTACTTGACGCTGATCTTGAGCGTCGAAGGCACAACCCGGCTCGGATGGAGGAGGTTCAGTGGAACCTCAATGCAGTCCAGCTCGAACCCCAGGCGAATGGGCTTGATGGGCTTTTCCATCAGACCAGCCCCGACTTCTTCGCCGTCTCGGCCAGCGGCTTCGGCATGCTGGTCAGCCCTTCCGTCTTGAGCAGCTTGCGGAACTCGGCGTTGGCCAGCAGCTCCTTGAAGATCTGCTGGACGACGGTCAGCGTGGACTGGGTGTTTTCAGCGCGCTTCTGGATTCGCCGGTGCTCGTCGGCATTGCGCTGATAGAGCTTGGTCAGCTCCTCAGGGGTCATGCGCTTGTACTGGGAACCGCCGCGGCCGTAGATCTCAGGACTGTGCCGCTTGCCGCTGCGCGCCCGGTTCTCAAGGATGCGCCGCATCACCGCGACCTTGCGGCCTTTGAGGTCACCACGGTTGTAGGCTTCGAGCAGTAGCTCCTGCGCTTCACTGTCATTGGCCCGGGCGATCTGCACAGCGATGTGCAGCGGGACGTGCCCAGCCTCTGCTGCGGTCAGCAGCCGACGCTCGCCGCGTTCGAGCAGCGTGCCAACATGGTTGACCCACGACGCTGTGCAGCCGATCTTCTTGCCAATTTCGGCGTCCGAGTAGCCTTTGCTGCGAAGCACACCTACCTGCTCCAGCATCTCGCTGGCGCGAGGCGTGCGGCGGGCGATGTTTTCCACCAAGCTCATCACATGCCCGGTCTCCTCGTCGGTGTCGACAACCAGCGCAGCAATGCGTGACTGCCCAAGTGCCTTGCAGGACTCCAGCCGGCCTTGACCGCAGATGAGCGCGAACTTCGTGCCGTCGTCGCCGGCGGGCAGGCGCCGAACGGTGATGGGGCGCTTGAGGCCAATCTGGCCGATGTTGTCAGTGATCTCCTTGTGCAGCTTGGTGTTCCGGACCCGAGGGTTTGCGACCAACACCGCCTCGATCGGGATCATCTCGACGCGTGAGGATTTGTCCGTCATGCCGCCTCCGCGTAGGCAGTCCTGGCGCAAAGCGCATAGAAATCGTCGAGCGCATTGACGCGATAGAAGTCGAGCGAGAAGCCGTTTGCCTCCCGCTCTGGCAGCTGTGACGCCCCGAAGTCCAGCGACGGCAGGACATAGAAGTCGAAGGGATCCCGGTTGGACTGGTCCATCCGGGTGACGATGGTGATGTCGGGCTCCAGGCTGGCGTCCAACCGAATCAGCCAGCGGAACTTGCCAGCTGGCGTGGGTTTGCACCGGGCCACGACGACCGACACCGTGAACTCCTCGTTCACCGTGAGGAGGTCCGTATCCTTGTTCGATCTAGCACAGCCGCCCACGTCGCTGATGCCCTGCGCGACGCGTTGCATCACGGTCGGGTGATACCGACGCAGAGCACGGTTGATCTCCAGATAGGCGCAGTCCCGTCGAGGCTGAAAGCCGACAAGGTTGTACGCCCGGTACAGGCTGCCGAAGCGGGTCCTATAGCTGGAGCTGGACGGCAGCCCGTCCTCCTCGTCGATCAAGACGCCCGACAGGCCGCCGTGCCGTTCCAGCACCTGGCGCAGCAGCGCGAGCATCTCCTCGTCATCAAGATGGCGTGACCGCTGGGCAATGATGGCCTGGGCCTGCCAGAACAGCTCCGGGCGGACGATGGCCTCGAAGGCGCCGTCCTTGCGGATCCAGTCTGAAGGCGGGTTCTGCTTGTGCTCGATCTTCAGCTTGAACGAGGTTCGGTTGTAGACGTTGTTGCCGATGTACTTCTCATTCGTCAGCACCTGGTGCACGGTCCCGCGGCTCCAGGGGCGCCCGAGGTCTGTCTTGAGACCCTGCCGGTTCAGCTCCGATGCGATCACGCGCTCGGGTTTGGCGTCTTCCAGGAACAGCCGATAGATCTGGTGGACCGTCGCGACTTCGGCTTGCGGGCCGGGGACCAGAAAGACGCGGTCCGTCTGGATGCTCTTCTTCTCGCCCCGTGTAAGCAGCCCCTTGACGTTGTGGTGCTCATCCACGAGCTGTCGACGCAGGCCGAAGCCCGGTGCACCACCCTGCCGGTAGCCGCGCTGGACGAGGTTGCGGTGGCCGGCGAACACCTTGACCGACAGCTCGCGGCTGTACTCCGCGGCCATGCTTCTCTTCAGGCCTACCATCACGGTCGAGGAGAGAGACCCGTCGTTCTTGAACTGCTCGGCGCAGTAGATGATGCGGATGCCGCGGCGCTTGCAGGTCTGCTCATAAACGGCGGCCTCGTCCGGATCAGGAAATCGGCCCCAGCGGCTGATGTCGTAGACGAGCACAGCGGAGAAGCCAGGATTCGGCGCGCCGACGTCGTTGAGAAGCTGCTGCAACCCGGGCCGGCCACGCAGGTTCAGGCCGCTCTTGCCGGCGTCCATGTAAGTTCGGACAACCCGCATCTTGTGCAGTTCGGCGTACGCCGCGATGACCTGGGCTTGGTTGTCGGTGGAGTACTTCTGATGCTCCGTCGACATGCGGACGTATTGCGCCACGGGCAACAGGTCGTCGGGTGCTCCATGCATATCGGACTCGACATGCAAGCGCAGATTCAATCCTTCAGTCATCGCAGCCCTCCCGGGCGAACGGTCATCGGAAGGTCATGGTTGCCGCCCGAAGTGACCGTTAGATGACGCCTTCATGGCGAAGGCGCTTCCATCTAGGGGGATAGCCCGAACTGGTTCTGAAGCCGGGCCTGAGCATGGCGGATCGAAAACGGGCGGTAGAAGGCCGCCACGTAGAGTCCAGCAGCGACCACCGTCAACTGCGCGGCAATCAGGGCTGCCCCCAGGCTGACGCAGGAGAGGCAGCCCTGGGTGTGAAGTGCATTTCCCGCCGCTACTAGCAAGCCAATGACCGCCGCGATGGTAATGATGCAAATCACCCGAGCGCATGCGATGGCCGCTCGCAGCCGGAGTGAATGGCTGTTCCGCACCGTCCCACGGTGCGACGCACTTGCCGCGGAATCACATGCCCAAAACACGCAGAAGGCGCTCAGCCACCCTTGGAACTGGAGGTGCCGGAGCGCATAGATCTTCGTGGGATCAAGCCGTCGGAAGTCGTCGAAGCCCTCGACGAGCAAGATGCGGCGGTTGAGGCGATCCTGCCAGCCCGGGCGCCTGTCGAACTTCCGGGTCAGGAGCGCAAGCACGCAGCGCCTGGGCCTCAGGACCAGCTGCCACCACCGCAACCTGTATGTCATCACGTAGCTCACGGGCGGAAGTTCGGCGAGCCGCTCCATGAGCGTGCCGTCGGCGTTACCAGCCTCGTTGAAGAACTTCAGCGCTTCCCGAAAGCGCCGCTCGTTCTCGAAGTCCGGTAACTCCGGTGGGCTCATGGCCGAACGCCGAGGAGGGTCTCGATCTCATTCTTGCTGTTGGCGATCGCCGCAGCGCCAGCGGGGGCGAGATGCTCACGCCTCTGGCGATACAGGCGCTCAACGAGCGCCCATTTGTAGTCGTCCGGGCAGTCCGCCCAATGAAGGGCGCAGTACTGACCGACATCCCTGACGCACGACCTGATCAGCTTCCAGTCGTCCCCCGACACGCTGACCGCGGATGCACCTGCCAGCACGACGCCGATGTCGACCCCAACCTCCTGCGCCGCCTGGAGGTAGCTCGTGTTGAGTGCGTTCTGGTCTGTCTCAAACCGGTGCTGAGTCATCAACGAAACATCGCACGCCTCGCCAAGTCGCTTCTGCGATAGGCCAAGCCGTTCCCGCTCGCCGCGCAGCCGAGCGCCGATGCCTTGAATGACCTTTAACATTTTTGTAGAAGAAATCTTATTTTCGAGATATCTTATGGCATTCAACAAGACAGTGCTGTAGTGCTTGAGCAAGAACGCCTGACCCAAGTTAAGGAGGCCTTCGAGGCCCGCGGCTTGTCGATCGCCGAGTGGGCGCGTGCGAATGGCTTCGATGCGCCCATGGTGTACGCCGTCCTTGCGGGACGCGTGCAGGCCAGGCGCGGTAAGGCACACCGCATCGCGATGGCGCTTGGCGTGAAGCAGGCGCCGATACACGCCGACTGGCTGGACAGGGTGTTCACCGCTTCCAAGCCAGCCGTCCCCCGAAGCTCTCAGCTCGAGGAGGCCACCATGTAGAAAAAAGAACGCCGACCCATCCGAAGATTGGCCGGCGGTCCCGCTTCGAGAGGAACTCCCTAAGCTGTGGCAGGCCCGAGTTTCCTCCTCCGCGGGACCCCAGTCAAGGCCGCCTATGCGCGATGCGCAGGGCGTTGACTCCCAAGGAGGTTCTATGAAACCAGCACGGCGCGTCGTCACGCGCTCGCCGCACAAGAACGTCGGCGTGGTCTGCTGCCCCTGGCTGCAAGTTGATCCGATCGAGTTCGAGTCCATCATGGAGCGATGGTTCCTGACCGTCGCGGTGCTGCTGCCGCGTCTGCAGCGAATCGAGCATCAGCCTTTTCGACTCGAATTGCCTCCACGAGAGGACAGCACAAAGCCCACAACCTATGTGCCGGATTTCTTGCTCACCTTCGACTCCGGCGAACAGGTCGTCATCGAGGTCAAGCCTTCAGCGTTTTTGAAGAAGCACCACGCAAAGCTGACGGCGGCTGCTGACGCTCTTAGGGCGCAAGAGAAGACCTTTTTTGTCATCACGGAGAAGAATCTTCGATCGGCCGGACCAATGGCCGACGCGATGCAAATCCGTCGGATCGCCAGGGGTGAGTTTCCCGATGCCGATGTTGCTCGAACTTTAGCGGTGCTAGCCGATGAATCAGGCTATGTGGCCGCCGGTGAGCTGAGCGCTCGCGCCGGCGTGGGACGCGACGTGGTTGCGTGGCTCGTGGGGCGGCGCTTGGTTGGAACCAAGGCTCCCCGCGTCGTTGATGACGCAACCCTTCTGATTCATCTCGACAAGGAGGACTGCCATGCCGCGCTATCAGTTGGCCGCTGGTTTGCTGCTACGCCGTGGTGAACGGGTGCTCGCCGTCCGCCGGATCATTGACAACAAGACGGTTGTGTTGGAAGACCAGGCCACCGGAGCGTTCTCGAACTCGTCGGTGGCCAAGCTGTCGGCCGATGTTCTGGATGGCACGTTGGCACTGGTGCACACCACATACATCAGCCCGGACGCAAGTCCGCCCGAAGAGAAACCGATCGACCTTGTGGCGTCTCTGGACTCGCTTCCGGAGCGATATCGCAAGGAACTGCTTCGGAAGCGTGCATACATTGCGCATCTGCGGCGCCACGGCCTAAGCCGTGGGATGCGACGGGACATCAAGAAAAAGCTTGCGGCGCTTAGGGCACGGCTTGCTTCGAACGGCGAAGACGGGTGCGTTGACGATGATCCGACGGAGAAGGAGCTGCGTGGGCGGTTGACCCTGCCCGTGCCATCAGCGTCCACCGTCATGAACTGGTGGCGTGTGTTTGAGATCGAAGGCAGTGCACCCAGCGCTCTGATCAGCAAGAACGTCGACCGAAAGCGCCGCCGAGTCCTGCCGGACTTCGTCTTCGCTATCGTCATGGAAAAGCTGCGGGGCCACTACTGCACCCGGGCTCAGCCTCCGTTGACGGATACGGTCATCGAGATCAACAAGCGCCTCGAGCACCTCTCACACCTCGGCGATCCTTATCAGGTTAGCGAGTCAACAGTACGCCGCGCGCTGACCGAGATTGAGCCTTTCGCGGTGGATGCGGCGCGACACGGTACGGCGTACGCCCGCAACAAGTGGAGATACAGCTTGAAGGGGGTGTGCGCAACCCGGCCCCTTGAGCGTGTTGAGATCGACCACACGCTGTTAGATCTCGTGGTCGTCCATGACGCGAACGGCATGCCACTCGGACGCCCCACGGTCACCATGGTCGTGGATGCGTTCTCTGGTTACGTCCTGGGCTTCTTCATCAGTTTCTGGGGGACCGGGCTGCCTTCAACCCTGAGCGCCATCCGGCAGGCCGTGCTCCCCAAAGACGAGATCACGGCAGCAGCGCCCGGCTTGAAGCGCCCTTGGCTTGCCTGGGGGTTGCACGATCTGTGGGTGGTCGACAACGGCCTCGAATTCCATTCGCCCCAGTTCCGCCTTGCGGCACTCGAGATGGGGGGCGACGTGCTGTTCTGTCCAGTCCGCCAGCCTTGGTTCAAGCCGGTCGTCGAACGGACGATGCTGGACTTGAAGATGGCCTTGCCCAAAGAGGGGCTCGTCAGGAAGGGCCTGACCAACGAGCTTCCGCTCGATCCACTCAAGTCGGCCTGCATCCGTTTCAGTGACCTTTGTTTTGCTTTGCTGAAGGCATTTGTGGACGAGCATCCGACCCAAGTGAACGATCGCCGGCTCGCGCGCCCGTTGGATCTATTCGCCGAAGGGCTGGACAGCATGCCCATGCCCGAGCTGCCCGCCGACCTGAAGTCTTTCGATTTGCTCGGCTGCATGTCTAGGCAGTTGACGGTCGGCAATGAGGGGGTCGTCATGGAGTACCTCCGATTCAATTCGAAAGAGCTGCAGGACATCCGTCGCCGGACAGCCAGTACCTTCCCGACCATGGTGAAGTTTCAGCCGGGGGATCTGGGAATGGCTTACGTCCAGGATCCGGCTAGCAAGCGCTGGTTGTGCGTTCCCTCGACAAATCCGGAATACACCTCCGGGCTTTCTCTCATCCAGCATCGGGCGATCCGCCAAATGCGCAAGGACCACCTTGAGAGCATCGGCGCGGAGAAGCAGTACCTCACCGCCAAGGCGGAGCTCAACGAAATCTGGGCGAATGCAGTGAAAGTCGGCCGAAAGCTGAAGGGGCTGCAACTACGGGCCATGCAGGGTCTCACGTCTGCCGACGTCCTCGGTGGTGCTGCCCCTTCATGCCCACCGCCGGACGAGTACTTGTCGCGCGCCGAGGCCGATCCGACCGAGGGCGTTGAGCGCGATGTCCCCTCCTACGAATCTTTCCAGATGGAGTGACACATGACCTCACAGGTATTGTCTGCAGCCCACCTGGCGTGCCAGCAAATCGGTCAGGCGGTGGTCCTGCACGACGCATTCAAGCAGGCCCGGGACACGATCATCGACCTCGTCGAGGTGGCCGAGATCAGCCGGACACCGTTCGGTGCCAGCGTAATGGGGCCAAGCGGCATCGGCAAGAACACCTTGATCAGCGCCCTTCAGCAACAGGTCGGCAGCGCTGATCTGCTTGGCGCTCGACCGCTTGCCCTGAGCCTGTCGATCCAGGCAACGCCGTCCGTAGGCCAGGTCATCGCTTCCATGCTGACGCAGCTGTCCTTCCCCCCGACGATTCGGCCGGCGAAGATCTATGACCAGTCAGAGGACCTGATCTCGGCCCTGAAAGAACAGCGGATCAAGCTGCTGTTCATCAACGAGGTACATCACCTCACGCAAGGACAGCGAAAGTTGTCCGGGAAGACGATCACGGACTACCTGAAGCTGGTAGTCGACGAGACCAATATCGTCGTAGTCATGCTGGGCGTCGCCGGAGGGGGATACCTGGAACAGCTCAATGATCAGCTGTTCAGCCGGGCGCCGGCGCGGTGCAAGTTGGAGCCGTTCTCGGCCAACGACAAATGGATCGGCTTCCTGCAGGCGCTGGCAAACGAATGCAGGGCCTTCGACATTCACATCGCGCACCGCAAATTCAGTCGGCAGATCCACCGTGCGACGCATGGGCTCATTCGCCCGTTGAAGCAGCTCCTCGAAATCGCGGTCCACTTGGCAGCAAAACGAGGGTTGCTGGCCATCGACGAGCAGTCGCTTTTCGATGCCTTCGCCGTGTTGTTTGGCGCGAGTGGAAGCGTGGCGAATCCATTTCTCAAGAAGGTCGTCCATGCTGCGCCAGCTGCCGCGTAGTGACGAGGCCTTCGCGGATGAGGCGGTCCTCGGCTACGCCTTGCGCATGGCTGAAGCGAATCGGGTTCGAGGCCTTGCTGGCACGGCGCGTCTGCTTGGCTGCAGTTCGGTTGTGCGAGGCGGCGAGGCGCATGCGGCGGCCATCGCGCAGCTCTACGGTGCGTCTCCGTCGCGCCTGATCGCACTCGCGCCCCATCAGTTGCGCCGTGACGGTGAGCTTCATATCTCACTGATGGGCCGTGAGCTCTCAAAGCCTTGGCTGCTGCGATCACATCGCCCGCAGGTGTGTCCGACGTGCCTTGCTGTCGACGGCTATGCGCGTGTCGACTGGGACGTACTTTTCATGACCCGGTGCAGGCTGCATTGGACGCCGCTCCTGGATCAGTGTCCGAACTGCAAGGAGGCCTTGTGCTGGCGGCGCATGACGCTGACGCGCTGCAGGTGTGGACAAGACCTCTCCCGGATTGATCCGGGCAGTCCATCGGACGGCGTGCCGACGTGGATGACTGCATGGCTTGCAGATCGCATGGATCTGCCGGCCGTAGCGGGGGTGCGATCGGTCAGTCACGGCGATCTGGATAAGTTCTTCGATGCGATGTCGGTTGATGGGGCATCGCGGTTGATTTGGGCGCTGGGCGTCAGGCGCAGCCAGCACGACAACGTCGATCCCGGGAGGACACACGGCCCGATGCAGACCCGGGAGGTTGAGGCAATGGTCGAGCGTGCGGGTGCTCGTCTGCGGCAGATTGTTTCGGGCTCAAGGCCGGCGGATGAGATCACCTTGGCCGTTCACATCAATGCCCTCGTCACCTTGGCGGCACGGGGCTTGACTGACCATGACCGTCGGACGTCCACCCAGTTGGTTGCCAAGCTTGGCTTCAGGACGTGGAAGAGCGCCCGTCTTCGAGATCGAAGTCCGCATGCGCAGTTGGAACTATTTGGATCCGTGCTGGGCTGACGATCGGGAGATACCCATGCCTTACCGTCTCCATGGCGCCCCGGCGCCGTTTCCGACTGAGTCCCCCAACTCCTGGCTGCAGCGCCTTGCGTATCGCTATGACCTTGGCTTCGCTGACTTGCAGGAGGCGGTGGGAGCGCGGTGGAACTTAGACGCTGACGTCGAGTTGTCGCGTCCAGCTTATGGTGCGCTCGCTCGCGCCTGTGGTCGGCCGGTGGCTGAAACCAGCTTGATGTATTCCATCTTTTGCGCCGGGCTGGGAGCTCAAGTGGCGCTTGGCGATTCTGACGGGCGACCGCTGTACAAGTTCTGCCTGGCCTGTTTCCAGGAAGACGCAGTTCCCTATCTGCGTATCGAGTGGCGACTGAGGCCCTGGAAGGCCTGCCCTCAACATCTATGTTCCCTGCGGCGGGCCTGTGGTGCCTGCGGCAAAGCTTGGCGCATGGAGAACGCAGTTCTCCGTGAGCGCCATTCGAAGGCGCGGACGCTTGCACATTGCAGATGGTGCGGCTTCGACCAGCGGAAGATGCCCCGGGATATGCCTTCCCCGAACCTTGCCCGCGACGCAGCGCGCGGTCGTGCGGTGCTTAGCGCGTTGGCAAATCGGCATGCTGAAGTCGTTCGGGGGGGCTCAATAACCAGGGTCAGCGCTTCCTTCTTGCTATCCAACCTGCACCGTGCTCAACCGTTAGCGACAGCCGTCGACGAAAGCTTTGTAAACCTGGTCATTGATCGGACGGCGACCATAGGAAAAGAGCGCTGGCTGGCTTTGCAGCGGGCCGGTATCGCCCCGCAACAACCGGGGCGCCTCTGCATCCTGTACGACAGGCATCACATCGGAATCAGAGATGGCGGCCGCGTACACAAACTCGTGTCGTTACCGGCGCAGCAGTGGCCGAACCGCGATAGACCGTTCGCGACGACGCCAAAAGCAGGCGAGTCCGTGGACTCGCTGAGTCGCACGTTGCGCTCAACGGGGACAGGAGCTCACGCTGACCTCGGGGGGGATGTGCATGGTGATGAGGAGTCCAATGAAGTGGTCTGTCGGCCTTGTGGTGCGACAGCTGCATGATGAAGAAGAAGTTTTTGCAGGCGGCGATGTTGATGGCCAAACGCAACTCGCCGTACTTGCCGTTGGCACAGGCCAGAGCGCTTTTGACCGACAGCTCGACGGCGCGGACGCTGATATTGCAAGCCGCAGACATGGTGACGGTCCGAGGCGCCGCCCGGCTTGCCGGCGTCAGTGTGGTCAAGATGCGCCGATGGATCATGGAGGTCCGCGTTATCGCGGTCATGGATGGGGCCGGCGTTGTAAATTGCCGCAGTGGCGGATTGCGTCTGAAATCTGAGAGGTTCTACCTGCGATACCAGCGCACAACGGGGCTCGACCTAGGCGCGCCGGGGAACGCCGGGGAATTCAGGGGGCTGAAGATCCGTTGGCCTCGGCCGTGCTGTCCAGGTCCCATCCTTCGCGCCGAGCGAGCTCCTTCAGGATCCAGCGCGCTTCAGCGGGACTCAGCTTCCAACGAAGCCGTTCATGCTCGATTCCCCGCCTCAGACGATCACACAGTTGCGCGGACGACCATGTCGGGTTCTGTGTTGCGAACTGGAGCGCAGCCTTCTGCAGCTGCTCGACCAAATCAATGCAGCCTTCATATCGGAGCTCCACTTCATCGGGTGTCATGCCGACCACATATCGCCCATCGATGAGACGTGCCACAAACTTTTCCGTTGAACCTGGTAGGGCGCTGGTCTCGATCGCGCGAGGGAAGTCGTTTGGAACCATTTGCAATCCTGTTGAGTCTCGCTGCGACCCGCATCCCTGCCAGCGTAAAGCTGCGAGGCCGCTTGTGCTGCGCGTCGTCACAGCATAAGCACTGACTGGCTCATCTGGTGAGCCAGTCACAGTCCCTGCCAGTCTCTGCGCAATGCCACATACCAGCCAACTCGGCATCCCGAGCCCACCAGGCACATCCCAAGTTCAACTAGATTCAATGACCTACGCCGCGCACAAACAGGGACACTGGAACCTTCGCGTGATCGAGTTCGACGCTGGGGAGGACTCGTACTGCGCTGTGCACGAGGTGTACTACGACGCGAACGGCCGCCTTCGAGGCTACTCGGTAAACCCGGCGGTCGTGATGTGGACCGTCGACGATGAGCCAGGCGCCCCTCAGAGGGCTCTCGAGAAGATTCAGCGAGCTCTCTCGGAGCCACCCATCAACGTGAAGGAGTTCGGATGACGTCGCTCAGAAAGCAACGCATCAGAGTCCGACGCATCCACCAGGTTATGCGCCGCCGGCGGCGGCAGGACGCCATCGATGTCCCGCGGCGTCAACTGGGTTGGCTCAAAGACAAGATCAACGTTGCCGCCGATTTTGATGCCCCGTTGCCGGACGAACTTCTGGATGACTTCGAGGGGTGTCGGCCTGGGCGCTGAAGCGCTGAGGCGCTGGCAAACCAAGTCTGGCATGGCTGTGGCCTGAATAGTGCTGGCGACTGCTACGACGGTGTAACGCAGATCCGCGCAAGGATGGCCATGGTGCCGCTGGACGAAGTCGATCCACCGGCGCTGGCCGAAGGCAAAGCCGCCAATCAGTTCTACGGCAAGCTGATGGATGGGGCGGTGGCGGCGGACAATTATCTTGAGCGCTCAGCGACAACTATCGTGAGCGGTTGACGCAGGCCGCCGGGGAGCGTTTTGCGGGTGGGTTCCTACAGTGGTTGGCTTCCAGAGGGAGGCAGCCACGGTGCCCGGCAAACGCATAACGGACCTGCAAGTGAGCAAGTACAAGGAACTGAGGGGCAAGCACAGCCAGGAGGCTGCTGCAGCCAAGACGGGCATCAGCGTGGCCAGCGCGCGGCGGCTGGAATCGGCGACGACATTGCCATCACAACGCCCACCGCGACACTGGCGCACCCGCGCCGACCCGCTGGCCGAGGTGTGGGCCAGTGAGGTGGTGCCCATGCTGGAAGGCGCACCGTCGTTGATGGCCGTCACCGTGCTGGAGGAGTTGCAGCGCCGCCACCCCGAGCGGTTCGCCGATGGAGTGCTGCGCACGCTGCAGCGGCGCGTGAGCCAGTGGCGCGCCGAGCACGGCGGCGAGCGCGAGTTGTTCTTCGCGCAGGAGCATCCGCCGGGCCGGCTGGGGCTGTCGGACTTCACTGTGGCCGACGATCTGGACGTCAGTCTGGGGGGGCTGGCCTTCCCACACCGGCTGTACCAGTTCGCGCTGGCCCACAGCGGCTGGCGCCATGCGAGGGTGGTCCTGGGCGGTGAGAGCTTCCAGAGCCTGGCTGCAGGGCTACAAGACGCGCTATGGATGGCCGGTGGCGTCCCGCAGGAACACCGCACCGACAGCCTGTCGGCGGCCTTCAACAACCTGGCCGAGCGCGAAGAGCTGACGCGGCGTTACCAGGCCCTGTGCAAGCACTATGGCATGCGGCCCACGCGCAATAACACCGGCGTGAGCCACGAGAACGGCTCCATTGAAGCGCGCCAAGGCAGCCTCAAGCGCGGACTGGACCAGGCTCTGCTGCTGCGTGGCAGCCGCGAGTTCGATGACCTGCCGGCCTATGAGCAGTTCGTGGCGGAGACCGTGCGCCGGCTCAACGCGCGCTGCGCGCGCGCATGGGAAGTCGAGCGCACCAGCCTTCAACCGCTGCCGACTCGGCGCACGTCCGACTTCGAGGAGATGGATGCGCGCGTTAGCAAGTTCGGCGTGTTCAGCGCCAAGGGCGTGCTCTACAGCGTGCCTTCGCGTCTGGCCGGTCAACGGTTGAAGGTGAGGCTGCACAGCACCTATCTGGACGCCTGGCTGGGCGGAGTGAAGGTCTTCGAGTGCGAGCGGCTGCATGCCAGCACGGCCGATCGCCACCCCAAGCGCATTGACTGGCGTCACATGCTGCCCAACTTGAAGCGCAAGCCCGGCGCCTTCGCGCGTTGGGTGTTGCGCGATGCGATGTTCCCGCGCAGCGAGTACGCCCTGGCCTGGGAGCACATTAGCCAGGCGTTGCCCGAGCGGGCGGCCTGCCGCTTGATGGTGGACCTGCTGGACCTGGCCGACCGAGCCAACGTGGTGGCAGAGCTGGCCATCGAACTCGCTCGCTTGCTGGATGGCGCCGAGCTCCCCGACATCGATGTGCTCAGGGACAGGTTCGCGCCACGACCGGCTGCGATGCCTCAGGTGGTCGTGGTGCTGCCGTCAGCGGCGGTCTACGACGAACTGCTGGAGGCCGCATGAGTGCCGACACCAATGCATCGGGGGCAGCGGTGCCACTGATGCTCACCGAGCTGCGCCTGCCGACCATCAAGCGCTTGTGGGCCGATGTGGCCGCGCAGTCCAACCGCGAGGGCTGGCCGGCCGAGCGGCTGCTGCACACGCTGCTGGGCCATGAGATGGCCGAGCGCGAGACGCGGCGCCTGGCCCGTGCACGGGTCGACAGCCAGCTGCCGCCGGGCAAGAGCCTGGCCGACTTCGACTTCGCTGCGGTGCCGGCCGTCTCCAAGGCCCATGTGATGGCGCTGGCCGAGGCCGACAGCTGGATTGCGCAGGGCCACAACTTGCTGGCCTTCGGCCCGCCGGGCACCGGCAAGACGCATCTCGTGGCGGCCATCGGCCACGCGCTGATCGACCGTGGGCTGAAGGTGCTGTTCGTGCGCACCAGCGAGCTGGTGCAGCGCCTGCAGGCAGCCCGGCGCGACCTGCGCCTGCCGGCGGAGTTGTCCAAGCTCGACCGGTTCGACTTGATCATCTTGGACGACCTCAGCTATGCACGGCGCGACCAGGCCGAGACCTCGGTGCTGTTCGAGCTGATCGCCGAGCGGTACGAGCGCAAGAGCCTGGCCATCACGGCCAACGCACCGTTCTCGGCGTGGGATGAGGTCTTCCCGGACAAAGCCATGACGGTGGCTGCGGTCGACCGCCTGGTGCATCACTCGACCATCCTGGAGATGAACGTGGACAGCTACCGACGCCGCGCTGCGTTGCCGGCGCGCCGGCAACGCAGCGCACCTCCAACACCGTGATCAACACCCATCCGCACCGCTCAAGATAGTTGACGCTGGCAGCTCAGGATAGTTGACGCCGGGCAGGGCGGAAGCAGTGGTCGTCGATGTGGATGGGATGAGCGGCGGGCCGATCTATGCGCGGCATGCAAATTTCAGCCACTCCCGGGCGCAAGGTTCAGCGTCACTTGATCAGCCGTTTCGGCAACGTCGGCATTTGAGAGCCGGTGGTGGCGCTCGATGACGGCGCAAGGCTGGAAGCGGACCAAGACTTCGGACGACTCGAACGGCTGCCCAGAAGCGTTCAGCTAGTTAGCGTGTGCTGCGTGGCTCTAGGCAAGCCTGCCAGCCGCTATCAGCTCACGATGATTGCAGTCGGCGGACCATCGTCCTGATCCAGGACATGGCGGTCTCGATGGCCCAGTCTGTCTGCGGCAGTGTCAAGGTCGGCATCGGCTGATCGCCTGGCCCGTGGCCTACCGCATTGCGAACCTTTATGAAGTAGTCTTTCAGCATCTCGCCTTCCCAAAGCTCAAGGAAGCCGTGATCCTTCTTCATCAAGTTGTCGATGTACTGCGCCGCACCTCTCTCCGTGCCTCTAGTCCATCCCTTCTCGGCCGAGACAATCTTGATCGTGCTCTCTAGTGCCTTGGCCGCATAGATCGCTGGATCCTTGCCATTGCTGTCGCGCTGGTCCAAAGCCTCCTTCATGTCTATATCGACGTTTGACCACTTGGGCTCAGCGACCAAGGTCCAGAACGGCTTAGAGACTTGGCGCTCGACGAGCTGGTCAGTTGCGAACTGGATGAAGCCGTTGTGGAAACTCAACGGCGCACCAGCTCGCCGGAAGCGCTCGTTGAGTTCCTCGACCTTCGCGTTGAACACATCGTTGACGGCCTTGTTTCTGGCGATTACGCCTTCAGCTGGGTCGCCTGGTACATGCAGACCTCGCCCTCGTGCCCTGGCCGCGTTGATGCTTGCATCGCGGATTTCAGTAGTCAGGAGGTAGTTGATCGCGGCAACCTCGGTGCCGCGCTTGCGCATCACCAGTTCGATCAGGCTAATGCGGGCCTTGATGTATGCGTCGGGGTCCCACGAGTCATTAAATGGGCCGGTTAGGAATTGCTCGAAGACGTGCTCGTATGAGTACCAGCCGCTGACCGGCATGTCGGTACCGAACGCATTCTTCTGGGTGTAGGAGTAGTAGCGAGGGGCAAGCTCCTTGCGTCCAAGTTCGTTGGCCAGTTGATCGTGCAGTTCCTTGTACATCGCGACGTTGATCGTGTTCTCTTTCCCATCGCGCCAGTACGGATAGACCTCCTTGATGAGGTTGTAGATCTGAGTCAGCAGGCGGCGCTCGGACTCGCCGAATTTGGTCCAAATCGGCTGGTCTTTATATCGGTCCGCGAAGATGTCAGTCAGCATGTTCTTTAGCTCTTCTCCCTGAGTCGCATCAATGCTAAGCGAACGACTGAAATGCTAGGTAGGTGATTCGACCGCAGCGGGGCCTTAGCGCCCGTCACATCGCGCGCTAAGGGCCCGCCAAGATCGCGAAACGGCACTCTCCGCTTGGAATTCTTTGTGTGTCGGGCATGGCCCGGTCAACGTCCGCACCCGCTGCCAAGCAGCCGCTCGTCAGGGGTGGCCGCCAATGCTCATGAACACTGGTTCAGCTGTTCATGGCGCTGAACTGGGCGCTCACGTCCACCGGAATACGCACGGCACAGGATCGACGACAAATGGATATACAAGGCGATCGGGGCGCTGAGTGCCTGGTACAGAGTAGACCGCATCGTGGCCTTCTGTCCCATTGCCCCCTTCGCCACCGCGGATGCGGATGCTTTGCACGGTGAACCTCAGGGATGAGGGCTGCTCAGCTTGGCGGGAATTCGACCCCGTACCCTGTTAGTCAGCATGCGAGCTGGCGAAGTGAGCGGCTGATGTGACCTGCAACCCGCCACCTGTACCAGGGCAATAGAGAAGAATCCGCGCACCGTAGTCAGTGCGGTCATTGGTGGAACTGCTTCGGTACTCGGCGGGGGCAAATTTTCTAATGGTGCGCGGACTGCGGCGTTTGGGTACCTCTTTAATTGCCTCGCCCACAAATGCAATGGCGCCGACTACGACTCGAAGGACCCGAACTTCCATGAGTACGGGCCATTTGCGAGTTCGATATGCGACACGGCGGCGGCGGGGTGCCTTGACGCCGCTCGGCAGCAGTTGCTGTGCAGCTCTGCGCCGGGTGCTGGCCAATGTGCTGTGGTTGGGAGAACAGTACCTCAGGAATTGAGCGGCCTTACCAGCGCGAATCCGATTACCCAGTACGCTCCGAACCAAGACATGGTCATCAATGGCACCTCGCCGGGCCATGTGTTCAACGATGGCTACGTTGTGCGATGGCTCTCGGTGAACGATGCGGGCATTGCTCAGATTTGGACCTATGGGCGAGGGGTCAATACAAACTTTTTAACGACGTTCGGCAATCAGTACGGTGGTGTAGCGATATTCAAATGGATGGGTCTGCGGAACTCTGCCAAGGCCAACAACCAAATCAAGAAGGATGGCGATGGGCCTTGAGTTCTTATTTGCGCCAATCACGATGCTGGTCTTTGCTGGCGTCATGTTCGGCCTAGTCCTGTTGCAGCGCCTACTGTTCCGCAGTGTCTTCGCAGTCTTGGGGGCGAAGCAGGTGACGGTTGGGTATGCCATCGTCTTGGTTCTGAGCCTTGTGCTTGGCGCTATCTCGGGTGGAGACTCTCTCAGAGCCTCGGCGGCCAATGGGCTGCTAGCGTGCTACCTCTCTCTGATGTTCGTCACGCTCGGCCTGTTGCCGCTCTCGCTGTTGCTGGCGCGGCGCGGCAAGGTCTCGATTGCCGCAGTAATCGGAGCGGGCGTCCTCTTGTCGATAGTCATCGGGGTCGGCATGGTGTTGACCGTCGGGCTTGATAGGGTCGTTGAGCGCGGCGCAGGGTGGCTGACCATGCAAGGCTCCACTCTCGGGTTTTTGGTAGCGGTGTCGATAGCCTTCGCGTTGGGCCAGAAAACGCGCTGATGGATGGCGGACAGCCGGGTCTGAAGCGCACCATCCCAGCGGGTTGCCTGAAGCCCGAGGAACATCGCTACACGGGGCAACAACTCACCCCGCCATGCAACCCCATCCCCAACCTTGCCCTTCCTGGTATGTCCTCGACGCCGCCGGCCCCGAGCCGGTGCACCTGCTGACTGCCACTGGCGCTGCCGTGACATTCCGCGGTTGGGATGCAGCCATAACGCGATACAACGGCGGCAGCGACCCGAACTACTTGTCGAAGGTGAAAACCCAATTGCAGAACCTGTCATGCGCAAAGCCACCATGCTGAAAACCTTCGCCGCTGTCGTGGTGGCAGTCTCGTCGGTGGGCTGTTCATTGGCCGCAGGATCTTCGGCATCGACGGCTCGATGCCTGGACGGTCGCCAAGCTGCGCTCAAGGCCGGAGGCTTCTCTGGGCCGCTGTTATGCGACGGGCCGCGCGCGTCCTTCAAGCTGGCGGGAACCATTCGCGGGACAAAGCAAAGCTACTTGGCATATGACTACAGGTATCAGTTCATGCCAGAGGGCGGCAATGTTCTGCATGGAGGGCAGCGCGTGCTCGTCCTGACTTCCGAGGGACGGTACGTCGGTCAATACGCGTTAACACCGCCACCGCCGTTGGATGTTGCGGTCAATGATGTTGCTATCGTCATCAGCATTGGTGGAGACCCCAAGGGCACGATTGAGTTCAAGGATGGCCCCCCACCTGAGGCCTTCGTGGATGGCGACAAGTTGACGTTCTTCAAGTGATCGTCAATATTGCTGTGATGAGCCGCGCGACCACGCCCGTGGTCAGCCCACCAAGTAAAGCTATTCCGCAACGCGTTGCGTCCCCGCCCAACCACTGGCGTGGTTTGCGGCCTACAGAGGGTCCCGCTTCGGGATGGGAGGCTTCTCGATGTTGGCCATGAAGTCCTTGGATGCCGCAGCCCACGCGGCTGGCGACACGCGCAACCACGGCCCCAATGTCTCCTTCAGGCAGGCGTGGCAGATGTCGAGTTCCACGTGATTGCCATCGCCAAGGTCTGAGCCCCAGCTCGCATCGAACTCGATCTGCAGGAAGTTGTTGAAGCCGTCGTCGACGTTGTGCTGCGCTTCGGCGCCGCAACGGTCGCAACGAAGCTGAAAAACAAACGGCTGCGGCCGGACATCTTTGATCCTCATGGCGGCTCCTGAAACCGCCACGGGGCGGCTTGCCGAATGGTACTTAGCCTCAGGTTTCTTGCTTCCTCTTCGCCGTCGTCGACAGGCGGTTCAAGGTGAGTTGGCCGGTCGCTGCGCACGACGACGGTGTTGGCCAGCCGGACCTACACGTGCCCACCTTCCCATTACGCATAGCAGCTGCTTCCTTCAGTCTGATCGATCAAGTCCTGTTTATTTAGACAGCACTTTCGGTTCAGACTTAGCTGGTGTCGGCAGGCGAAAGTTCAAACTTAGGCGACGAAGCGCGTCAAAGTTGTTTGACGAGCTTTCCGGCTGCCCCAGGGCGATCGGTTCAGAGTTAGCTGGCGTTCAACAGACGCGCCGGCATGTGTGGCGTTCGGGGCCTGCTGGTTGCAGCTGTCCCGACGCCCAAATGAAACGACCGCCGGGCGGCGGTCGTTGGCTGGGTGGGAGTGGCGGCCTAGCGCGACGCGCGCTTGCGGGTCCAGCCCAATGCGCCCAGCGCACTCAGAGCGAGGGCGATGCCGCCGGGCTCGGGCAGTTGCCCGCCGCCTGCGTTGGTCGTGAAGGTCAGGTTGTCAAGCAGGAACGCCTGGTTGTCGGCTTCGAACTTGACGGTGCTGGCCCCCTTGAAGCCGCTCAGGGAGATTACATTGGACCAGGTGCAGAAGAAATCGCCGCCGCAGGCCTGGGCGCCCAGGCTGTCGAGGCTGCTCAGCAGTGCGCCGGTCGCGTCGTAAATCGATACCGACAGCTTGGAGTCGCCATTGCTGCCGGAGTAGATGAAGGACAGCGCGTCGAAGCCGTTCCCCACCTTCAGCGTCATCGAGCTGGTCTGGTTGTCGTTCGGTTCGGCCAGCCACAGGGCGCCGCAATTGCCAACGCCGGGGAAGGCAATGGCGATGGGGTCGTTCGGGAAGCAAGACACATTCGCCGCCGTCCAGGCCGCGCCGGACGCCTCGACGAACCACGGTGCTCCTGCATACTGGTTGGTGAGCGGCGCGGTGGCCGTCACATCGTTGAAGTCCAGCGTGACCGTGCCTGCCATGGCCGGCTGCAGGGCAACTGCCAACGTTAGGGCCAGTAGTTTGCTCGTCTTGCGCATGGCGTTCTCCGTCCAGGATTCGAGTTGGGTTTGTGGAAGGAAATGTAAACAAGCCATCTCATAACCGGCTGGCCCCGCCCCCCTGCAGTTGAGGGGGCATCAGGGGCCGGGGGGCGCCGAGCTTGAGGGGGGTGCCTGGCCTGTGCCGCGAGCCCGTCGGAAGCTGCCGGAGCGGTGCGAAGGCCTTGGCTACACTGCCGTGGGTGGAAACCAAATGGCTTGAAGACTTCGTCAGCCTGGCCGAGACGCGCAGCTTCTCGCGCTCCGCCCAGCTCCGCCACGTGACCCAGCCGGCTTTCTCGCGCCGCATCCAGGCGCTGGAGGCCTGGGCCGGCGTCGACCTGGTCGACCGCTCGTCCTACCCGACGCGGCTGACGGCCGCGGGTGCCACGTTGCTGGCCCAGGCGGTTGAGCTGCTAGGCCATCTGCAGGCCACGCGCAACATGCTGCGCAGCCATCAGGCGGCGGATCAGGACATGATCGAGTTCGCCGTGCCGCATTCGCTGGCCTTCTCCTTCTTCCCTCACTGGCTGATGGGTCTGCGGCGCGGCTTTGGCGCCATCAAGTGCCGGCTCAATGCAGCCAATGTGCACGACGCGATGCTGCAGCTGAGCGAAGGCAACTGCGACCTGCTGCTGGTCTACCACCATGCCAGCCAGCCTTTGCAACTGGACCCCGAGCGTTATCAGATGGTGTCCCTGGGCCACGAGACGCTGTCGCCCTATGCCAGGGCCGACGCCCAGGGCGAGCCGATGTTCCGCCTGCCCGGGCGGCCGGGTCAGAAGATCCCCTTTCTGAGCTACGCGGCAGGGGCCTATCTCGGCCGGCTGGTCGAGCTCATCGTCAAGGAGGCCGACTGTGCCTTGAACCTCGACGCGATCTACGAGACCGACATGGCCGAGGGCTTGAAGGCGATGGCGCTCGAAGGTCATGGTTTCGCCTTCCTGCCGGCCAGCTCAGTGCAGAAGGAGCTGGCCGGGGGGCGCCTCGTGCCGGCCGCAGCGCCGGGGACATTCAGCCTCAGCATGGAGTTGCGGATCTACCGCGAGCGCCCCGAGCTGTCGCGCCGCCAGAAGCCCGCGGCCCAGGCGCTATGGGACTATCTCGCGTCAGCAGCGTGACGCCGACCTGCTGTGCGGGCCGCGTGAAAACCCGTATTCGGACAGAGTGAGAGGCGTGGTCTGCTTGGACCTGTTATCGATGTCCCACTTCCCTGTTGTTGGAGTCTCCATGAAGAAAGTTCTGCTCGTCGCCGCCCTGCTGGCTGGTGTTTCGGCCGTGCACGCCCAAGACACGCTGAAGAAGATCAAGGACAGCGGCGTCATCACGATGGGCGTGCGCGAGTCCTCGGGCCTGTCCTACACCATTGGTGACGGCAAGTACGTCGGCTACCACATCGATGTCTGTGAGCGCGTCATCGCCGACCTGCGCAAGCAGCTGGGCGTCAAGATTGACGTCAAGTACCAGCCGGTCACGTCGGCCAACCGCATCCCGCTGACGGTCAATGGCACCGTGGACCTGGAGTGCGGGTCTACGACCAACAACGTCGCCCGTCAGAAGGACGTCGCCTTTGCCGTGACGACCTATGTCGAGGAGGTGCGTATTGCCGTGAAGGCCAATTCCGGCATCACGTCCATCAACCAGCTCAATGGCAAGACCATCGCGACGACCACCGGCACCACTTCGGTGCAGACGCTGCGCAAGCACGAGCGGGCCACCGGCGTGGACTTCAAGGAAGTCTTCGGCAAGGACCACGCCGACAGCTTCCTGCTGCTGGACTCCGGCCGTGCCGACGCCTTCGTCATGGACGGCTCCATCCTGGCCAAGAACATCGCGACGTCCAAGAATCCGGCCGATTTCAAGATCGTCGGCGAGGTGCTGTCCGTCGAACCCATCGCGATCATGATCCGCAAGGACGACCCAGCCTTCAAGAAGGCCGTGGACGACAGCATCAAGGCGCAGATCAAGTCCGGCGATCTCGCCAAGACTTACGACAAGTGGTTCCTGCAGCCGATCCCGCCGACCAACACCAAGATCGGGCTGCCGCTGTCCGCCGCGACCAAGGAAGCGTGGGCCAATCCCAACGACAAGCCGATGGAAGACTACGCGAAGAAGTGATTCGCGCAGTGACCTGAAAGACCTTGGAGCGGGTGCCTGGCACCCGCTTTGCTTTAGATGCGAGGCTTGAGGAGAGGGCCATGAGCTGGGACTGGCAGTTCTACTGCAATGACACCGCCACCGGAGAGGCCGTCGCCGGCTGCTTCGGCCCTGGCGGCAAGGAGCAGACCTATCTGCAGTGGATGCTGCACGCCTGGGGCTGGACGTTGACCGTCTCGCTGCTGGCGCTGCTGCTGGCGCTGGTCGTGGGCTCGCTGATCGGCATCATCCGCACAGCGCCCAACCGATGGCTGGCCCGCTTCGGCGAGGCGTGGACGGAGCTGTTTCGCAACATCCCGCTGCTGGTGCAGGTCTTCCTCTGGTACCACGTGCTGCCGGCACTGTTCCCGGTCCTGCGGGATAACCTGTCGTCCTCGGTGCTGGTCGTCTTCGCGCTGGGCTTCTTCACCAGCGCACGTATCGGCGAGCAGGTCAAGGCGGGCATCCAGACCCTGCCGCGCGGCCAGCGCTATGCCGGGCAGGCCATGGGCATGACGCTGCCTCAGACCTACCGCTTCGTGCTGTTGCCCATGGCCTTTCGCATCGTCATCCCGCCGTTGACGAGTGAGAGCATGAACATCGTCAAGAACTCCGCCGTGGCCTTCGCGGTCAGCATCCCGGAGCTGGCGCAGTTCGCGCAGCAGGCGTCGGAGGAGACCTCGCACTTCGAGGAGATCTTCATTCCCGTGACGCTGCTCTATTTCGTCTCCGCCTTCGCGATCAACCGCATCGCCAAGTTCATCGAGGGGCGCGTGCGCATCCCCGGCACGGTGGGAGCGAAGTGATGTTGAACCTCGACTACTCCTTCCTGAACTGGGCCGTTATCCAGAGCTTCATCGCCAAGGGTTTCTGGTTCTCGATCCAGCTGACCCTGGTGTCCATGATTGGCGGCATCATCCTCGGCACGCTGCTGGCGATGATGCGGCTGTCCAGCCACCGCTGGCTATCGGTGCCGGCGGCCTTCTACGTGGACACGCTGCGCTCCATCCCGCTGGTGATGGTGATCCTGTGGTTCTTCCTGCTCATCCCCAAGCTGCTCGGGCCGCTGGGCGGGCAGATGTCGGCCTTCATCACTTTCACGTTGTTCGAGGCAACCTACTACTCCGAGATCATGCGGGCCGGCATCCAGTCGGTGTCCAAGGGGCAGGTCAATGCCGGCTACGCGGTGGGCATGACCTATGGCCAGACGATGAGGTTCGTCGTGCTGCCGCAGGCCTTCCGCAACATGCTGCCGGTGCTGCTGACCCAGACCATCATCCTGTTCCAGGACACGTCGCTGGTCTATGCGGTCGGCGAGTACGACCTGCTCAAGGGCTTCGAGGTCGCGGGCAAGAACTTCAACCGTCCGGTCGAGACCTATCTCGTCGCCGCCGTTGTCTACTTCGTCATCTGCTTCGGCCTGTCGCAGCTCGTGCGCCGCCTGCAGAAGAAGATCGCCATCATCCGTTGATTGGGGGCCACCATGATCGACATCAAGAACATTTCCAAGTGGTACGGCAGCTTCCAGGTGCTGACCGATTGCACGACGTCCATCAAGAAGGGCGAGGTCGTTGTCGTCTGCGGGCCCTCGGGCTCGGGCAAGTCGACGCTGATCAAGACGGTCAATGCGCTGGAGCCCTTCCAGAAGGGCGACATCGTCGTGGACGGCATCTCCATCGCCGATCCCAAGACCAACCTGCCCAAGTTGCGCTCGCGCGTTGGCATGGTGTTCCAGCATTTCGAGCTGTTTCCGCACCTGTCGGTGACTGAGAACCTGACCATTGCACAGATCAAGGTGCTGGGCCGTTCGCCGGCCGATGCCAAGGCCCGCGGCCTGAAGATGCTGGATCGCGTGGGCCTGTCCGCCCATAAGGACAAGTTCCCCGGCCAGTTGTCCGGTGGCCAGCAACAGCGCGTGGCCATCGCGCGTGCGCTGTCCATGGACCCCATCGTCATGCTGTTCGACGAACCGACGTCGGCGCTGGACCCGGAGATGGTCGGCGAGGTGCTGGACGTGATGGTGCAACTGGCCAACGAGGGCATGACCATGATGTGCGTGACGCACGAGATGGGCTTCGCCAAGCGCGTCAGCAACCGCGTCATCTTCATGGACGCGGGCAAGATCAACGAGGACTGCAGCAGCGCCGACTTCTTCAACAAGCCCGATGAGCGCTCGCCGCGCGCCAAGGACTTCCTCGCGAAGATCCTGCAGCACTGAACTGCTGCGGCATGAAAGCGGGGCCGCTCGCACGGGCCTGGAGAATTTCTTCGGCTGGATGAACCGCGACATGCTGGTGGGCCGGCGTCAAGAGACGCATCGTGGACGAGGCCGCTCTGCGGCTCATCCGTGCCAGCGGCGAATGTGGCGAAACGGAGGGGGCGAGCAACAGCCGCCACTGGTAGAGCACAGCGACGGCCCACTCAAGATGGCCCCGACCATCAACCACTTCGAGCAGCTGGGCCTTCCCGGTCTCGCATCATCCGGAACTCTCGAACCGCCCGTTGCGGAGTCGCATGCCGGCCGGTGCGCGAGGGGCTCAGGCTACAAGGACTGACTCCTGCCCCGATTCAGGGCTCGATTGCCGCGCCCACCAGCGCGCCAGCCGCCACAGTGCCGATGCGCGTCGCCTTGCCGGATGTCAGGTCGATGCGGTACCAGATCGACTGGCCGCCCATCGTGATGGCCGAGTAAGCCGCATTGGATACATCCGAGATGTCCAGCGTTGCCTTGTCGAACGATCCCACGCCCAGCGAGCCAACCGTGTAGAGCCGCCCCGTGTTAGGCGAAACGATCGGCTGTGCGCCTTCCTTGCTGCCCTGGTGCACCAGCACACCCTGGCGGCCGTCCAGCGCGTAGTTGGTCGTGATCTTGTCGTTGTCCTTGTTGTACGTGTAGCCGGCCGCGACGACACCAGGTCTCTTGCCGGCATTCACGTCCGCCGCGTCGTAGGCCAGCCTGCCGTCCAACTGCACTCCGGGCTGGTCCGGATCGCCGTCGACGATGGCGCCGGTGTCCGGGTGCAGGCGCAGGTTGTCGCCGGCGTCGTTGACGACTCGGATGCGGTCAACTGTCGGGTTGAAGTCGAAGCCCCACTCGGTGGTGCTGCCCCCAGGTAGCGCGCTGGGCGCGCCGACCGTGGCGAGCGCGCCGGTTTTCGTGTCGATGCGGTAGAGCTGGCCGCTGGCACCCAGGCCGAACAGCTGGCCCCTGGCGACGCGGTAGTCGATGCCTACCAGCCGGTCACCTGCGTTGAAGCCGGTCAGCGGCTTGCTGGACAGTGTTTTCTGCGGCTGGCCGGCATTGAACTGCACCAGCAGCTGACTGGCTGCCGTCACGGCGTAGATTGTCTCCCTGGTTGGCGGGCCGACCTGCTCCGAAGGCGCGCTGGCGCAGCCGGCGATCAATGCGGCGGAGGCAACAAGTACGAGTGTGTGACGGGACATGGCAACGCCTTTCGGTTTCCAGGGGCGAACGCTTTATACGTTCACTGCCCGGTGTCACTGTCGGGCGGCTCGGCCCAGCGACGGCGAACTAGAGGAACATGCCCCCCGAGGCTTCGATGCGCTGGCCGGTGATCCAGCCCGCATCACGCCGCATCAGTGTGGCCGCCGCGCCGCCGATGTCCTCGGCCTCGCCGACGCGGCCCAGCGCGGTGACCGACGCCACGAAGCGGGCCACGTCGGCGTTGTCGCGCACTGCGCCGCCGCCGAAGTCCGTTGCGATCGCGCCGGGCGCCAGCGTGTTGACGCGGATGCCGCGTGCCGCCAGCTCCTTGGCCTGGTAGCGGCCGAGCACTTCCACGGCCCCCTTCATTGCGGCATAGGCCGAGTAGCCGGGCAGCGTGAAGCGTGCCAGGCCGCTGGAGATGTTCAGCACGCGCGCGCCCGTTCTTTCTCCGGTTGCCAGCAGCGGCAGCAGTGCCTGAGTCAGGAAGAACGGGCCGCGCAGGTGGATGGCCACCATCGCGTCGAACTGCGCCGGCGTCGTCTCAGCGAAGCTGGCGTGCGCGCCAGCGCCGGCGTTGTTGATGAGGCCGTCGAGCGTCTTCGCGCCCCAGTCGGCCAAGCCGTCACGTAACCGCGCGGCAAAGCCGGCGAAGCTGGCCGCGTCGGCCACGTCCAGCCGGAGCGCCTGTGCGCGGCGGCCCAGCGCCTGGATCTGCGCGACGACGGCGTCAGCCGCGCTGGCGGCTTCGCGATAGGTCAGCACGATGTCGTGCCCGTCGCGGGCCAGTGCCAGCGCCATCTGGGCGCCCAGGCCTCGGCTGCCGCCGGTGATCAGGGTGATGGGGTGGGGCGTGGAAGTCATGGGTGCTCCGTCGGGTGGTTGGGTGGGACGGAGGTGAATTTATTGTTCGACTAGAAATGGATAAAGTCTCAAAAAATGAAATGACTGTGCTTTGAATGGACGCCAATATCGACCTCGCTGCGCTGCGCGTCTTTCTGCAGGTCGCCGAGCTGGCCCATTTCAGTCGCGCGGCTGATGAGCTGGGGCTGCCCAAGGGACGGGTCAGCCAGGTTGTGCGCGAACTGGAGGCCCGACTGGGCAGCAGGCTGTTCCAGCGCACGACGCGGCGCGTCAGCCTGACCTCGGACGGCGAGCTACTTGCTGAGCGCGCCCGCAGCTTGCTGGCCGACGCCAGCGAGATCGAGGCGCTGTTCCAGCAGGACCGCCAGCTTGGCGGCCGCCTGCGGGTGGACATGCCAGTGCGGCTGGCGCTCGGCCGCGTGTTGCCTGCGCTGCCAGGCTTCCTTGCCGAGCATCCGGGGCTGCAGGTGGAGCTGAGCTGCTCGGACCGGCGCGTGGATCTGGTGGAGGAGGGGTTCGACTGCGTGCTGCGCGTGGGTGCAGTGCACGACCCGCTGCTGGTGGCCCGCCCGCTGGGGCGGGTAAGCCTGATCAACGTCGCCAGCCCCGCCTACTTGGCGGCTCGGGGCACGCCCCGCACTCCCGACGACCTGCTCGCCCAGGGCCATGCCCTGGTTCATTACAGCCAGACCTGGGCTGACCGCCGACCGCGCTTCGATTGGGTGGGAGGTGATGGCCGTCCGCACAGCGTGCATCTGCCGGCGCGGGTCAGCGTCAACCACACGGACGCCTATGAGGTGGCTGCGCTTGCCGGCATGGGTATCGTCCAGGCGCCGCACATCGGCCTGCAGGCGGCCTTGGCCCAGGGGCGGCTTGTGCGCGTTCTGGCGGGCTTCGAGCCGGCGCCGCTGCCAGTCAATCTGGTCATGAGCCAGCGCCGCCACACGCCTCGGCGCGTACGCGTCTTCATGGACTGGCTGGCCAGCCTGCTCGCGGCCGACCTGGACGACGACAATCCCCTCCCATCATGACCAACACCCTCATCCTCACCCGTCCGGACGACTGGCACCTGCACCTGCGCGACGAGGCCGCGCTCGCAAGCGTGCTGCCCTATACGGCGCAGCAGTTCGCGCGCGCCATCGTCATGCCCAACCTGCGCCCGCCGGTCACCGCCGCCGCGCAGGCCGTGGCCTACCGCGAGCGCATCCTGGCCGCGTTGCCCAAGGACGGCCCCGGTTCCGACTTCCAGCCGCTGATGACGCTCTACCTGACGGACAACACACCCGTCGATGAGATCAAGCGCGCCAAGGACGCTGGCGTCGTTGCGCTCAAGCTCTATCCGGCTGGTGCCACGACCAACAGTGATGCCGGCGTGACCGACCTGCGCAAGACGTACAAGACGCTGGAGGCCATGCAGCGCGAAGGACTGTTGCTGCTGGTGCATGGCGAGGTGACGGACGGCGACATCGACGTCTTCGATCGCGAGGCCGTGTTCGTCGAGCGTGTCATGAAGCCGCTGCGCGCGGCGATGCCGGAGCTCAAGGTCGTCTTCGAGCACATCACGACCAAGGACGCCGCGCAGTACGTGACCGAGGCCGACCGCTTCACGGCCGCCACCATCACGCCGCAGCACCTGCTCTACAACCGCAATGCCATCTTCACCGGCGGCCTGCGCCCGCACTACTACTGCCTGCCCGTGCTCAAGCGTGAGGAGCACCGCCAGGCGCTGCTGAAGGCCGCAGCCTCCGGCCTGCCGAAATTCTTCCTTGGCACCGATAGCGCGCCGCATGCGTCGGTGATGAAGGAGAACTCGGTCTGCGGCGCCGGTTGCTTCACGGCCATTTCGGCGCTGGAGCTGTACGCCGAGGCCTTCGAGGCCATCGGCGCGCTGGACAAACTTGACGCCTTCGCCGGCCACCATGGCCCCGATTTCTACGGCCTGCCGCGCAACCGCGGCACTGTCACGCTGCAGCGCCAACCCTGGACGCTGCCGGAGGCCGTGCCTTTCGGCGAGGCGCAACTCAAGCCGCTGCGCGGCGGTGAAACCCTGCAGTGGAAGCTGATCGCATGAACGACAACAAGAAAGTTGCCTTCCTCGTCGACTTCGACAACGTCGCCACCGACGTCATCGAGCAAGCGCTGAACGCCGTGTTCAAGGACTACGGCGCCGCCCACATCCGCCGCGCCTACTGCAACGCCGAGCAGGCGCTGCGTGAGCAGAGCTTCCTGAAACGGCTGGGTCTGCGCGCCATCGTCAACCTCGCCATCGGCAAGAACTCGACGGACATTGCGCTCGCCGCCGACGCGATGGACCTTGCCATTGCCGAGAAGCCTGACGTCATCGTGCTGGTGTCGTCAGACAGCGACTTTGCGCCGCTGGTGCTGCGCCTGCGTGAGAAGGGCGCCTGGCTGCGTGGCTTCGGTCAGTACGGCAAGACCGGCGACGGCGTCATCCAGATCTATGACCAATTCAACGAGCTGGCGCATGACAGCGGGCGCTCGTCGGCGAAGTCCGTGCCCAAGCCTGCGGCGAAGCGGGCGCCAGCCCGCAAGGCCACCGCTGCCAAACCAGCGGTGAAGAAGGGCGAACCGCCGAAGTCGGCGGCGCCTGCGCCGACTCCGGCACCCAAGCCAGCCGCTCCGGCGGCAGCTCCGGTGAGCTCCCCCGTGGCAGCGCCGATGCCGGCTGCCAAGGCCGCAGCGCCCGCCCAGGTCGCCAAGGCGGCCCCGGCCGCCCCGACCGTCAAGGCGGCCCCGCACCCCGTGGACGCCAACGTCGCCGCGGCCAAGGAAATCAACGCCGTGTTGAACCTGCTGCCCAAGCTGGCCGACGGCCAGTGGCACGACCTCGGCGCCGCTGCCAAGGTGCTGAAGGCGGCCGGCCTGCTGGCGAAGAATGCGCCGTCGACCAGGCTCTTTCGCAAGCACCCGCAGGCCTTCCAGCTGCAGCCGGAAAAGAATCCCAATCAGGTCCGCTTCGGCCACGGATGATCTGCCCCGACTGGGCGCTGCCCTGGTTCGCGCCCTACCGTGGCGTGGCCAGTCCGGTGCTCGCGCGGTTGGCGGCTGGCCAGCCAGTGCACCAAGCGTTGGGCCATGAACGCTTCGAGCCGGCCGGCCCGCTGGCCGCCGGCTACGAGCAGCACGTCGCCGCCACCGGCCGCGTGCCGACGCGGCATAACGCGCATGACCTTTTCAACGGCCTGGTCTGGCTGCGCTGCCCGGCGTTCAAGGCGGCACTGAACCGGGCTCACATTGCAGCGCCGCCGGCGCCGCCGGGCCGGCGCGGCCCGGTGCGCGACGCGCTGACGCTGCTCGACGAGAGCGGCCTGCTGCTGGTCGCGCCGGCGCCGCTCCAGCAGGCCTTGCGCGAGCAGGACTGGGGCACCCTCTTCATCACCCGGCGCGCACTGTGGCAGGAGACCCGCGCCCTCGTGGTGGGCCATGCGCTGCTGGAAAAGCTGCTCGCGCCGCGCCCGCCACTGTGTGCCCGCGTCCTCTTCGTGGCCGATGCCGAGGCGCCGCAACTGCCTGCGACCCTCTGCCCGGCCGACCTGCCGCCCCTGCCGGTGCTCGGCATTCCTGGCTGGTGGGCGCCGAATGCTGCTCACGGCTTCTACGCTGACGACCGGATTTTCCGCCCAAAGCGGCTAGCATCGGCGCCCGCCTAGGGAGGTTTCGCTTGTTGATGAAGTCCTGTTTGAAGCTGCTGACAGGTATGGCCCTCGCCGGCCTGGCTGCCTTCGCCGCCGCGCAGCCGGCGCCGCCCGTTGCTCCCCCCGCCGCAGCGCCCCAGGCCCAGCAGCCGCCCACCGTGTCCGCCAGCGCTCGGCGCCTGTACGAGCGCAGCAAAGGACAGCTGCTGCAGATCCGCACGCTGCTCAAGACCCAGGACAGCCAGGCCTCGGTGGGCTCGGGCTTTCTCGTCAGCGACGACGGTCACGTTGTCACCAACTACCACGTCATCAGCCAGTTCGCGCTGGAGCCCGACAGCTACCGACTGCGCTACGCGACGACCGATGGCCAGAGCGGCGCGCTGGAGCTGCTGGACTTCGATGCCCGCCGCGACCTGGCGTTGCTGCGTGCCGTCGATGACGGCAAAGGCGGGGGGCTGAGGGGCCGCGGCGCGCTGGGTTTCAGGCCGCAGAGCCAGCCACTGGCCAAGGGCGAGCGCATTTACTCCATGGGCAACCCGCACGACGTCGCCTTCGCCGTCGTCGAGGGCAATTACAACGGCCTGGTGGAGCGTAGCTTCGACCCGCTGATCTACTACGCTGGCGGCATCAACCCCGGCATGAGTGGTGGCCCGGTGCTGGACGAGGACGGCTTGGTCGTTGGCGTCAACGTGTCCACGCTGCTTTTCGCGCAGCAGGTCAGCTTCCTGGTGCCCGGCGAGTTCGCGGAAGGGTTGGTCAAGCGCAGCCTCGCCGCCAAGCCGATTCGCACCGCGGCCTGGAGCCGGCTGCGCGACCAGCTCACCAGGTACCAGGACGAACTCGTCACCCGCTTCCTGGCTCTGCCCTGGGAGAGTGCCAACAACGACCGTTACCGCCTGCCGGTGCCCAAGCAGGACTTCATGCGCTGCTGGGGACGGGGCACGCCCGCCGACACCAAGGGCCTGGACTTTGAGCGTTCGCAATGCCGCATGGACCATCCGCTCTTCGTGGGCGGGAACCTGCAGACCGGCTGGCTGGACATGTCCCACGAGGCCTATGACGGCAGCAAGCTCGGCGCGCTGCGTTTCGCGCGCCAGTATTCGGGCAGCTTCCGCAACGAGCGACTGGGACAGGCCGACAAGTCGCGTACCGCGCCTTATTGCAAGGAGCAGTTCGTTGACCGCGACGGCCTGCCATTGCGTGCCGTCGTCTGCCTGCGCGCCTACCGCAAGCTGGAGGGGTTGCACGACCTCAGTGTCCTTGTGACGACGGTGGATGCCGCCAAGGAAGGCGCGCTGGGCCGCTTCGACGCCCGTGGCGTCAGCTTCGACAACGCGCTCAAGCTTGCGGCGCACTACCTGGAGGGCTTCGCGTGGACGAACAGCAGCAAGGCCAAGTGATGGCGGACGCCCCGGTGGCGCCGGCATCGGCCGTCGTCGAGCTGCTGGGCCGCGACGGCCGCGCCACCCTGGTGCAGCGTGTGACGAGGTGGCCGGTGCGCATCGGCCGCTCGCCCGGCTGCGACATCGTGCTGGACGACGGCCACCTCGCCGCCGAGCATGCGGAACTCCACCTCGCGCCGGGCGGAGGCGTGCTGCTGAAACTGCTGGAAAGCCGCAACGGCGGCCACGTCGGCCGGCAGCGCATGGTTGCCGGCGACGAAGCCCCGTTGCCCGCGGGCGGTGTCTTCCAACTGGCCGGCTGCTCGCTGCGCCTGCGCACTACCGATGACAGGCTGGCGCCGGAGCACCTGCTCATCGTCGACAAGACGCGCCACTGGGCATTGGTGCCGCTGCTGCTGGTGTCGATGCTGTTCTTCCAGTGGGTGGATCGCTGGAGCGCCGTCGACCCCGACGCGCGCTGGGTGGACTATGCGTCGCCGCTGCTGGCTCCGCTTGCCTTCGTGCTCGCCTGGGCAGGGTTGTGGTCGCTGGCCAGCCAGCTGTTCCGGCATCGTTTCCCGTTCACGACGCATCTGCGCCGCGCCCTGGTCGTCGTCGTGGTGCTGCAGGTGCTGGACTGGACCCTGCCGGCAATCGCCTACGCTGTGTCCTGGCCGCGCCTGTTGGCCCTGGAGTCGCTGGCAACGCCCGTGGGTGCTGCGGTGCTGGTCGCCTGGCATTCACGTCTCGTTTGGCCGGGTGCGCGGCGGACGTTGAACGGCGGCATCGTGGCCTTGCTGCTGCTGGGCCTGGGCCTGCAGGTTGGCAGCCGTCAGGAGCAGCAATACGTCTTCGGTCCGCCCTACCTCGCCAGCCTGCCCCCGCCGGCTCTGCGCCTCGTGTCGCCCAAGCCGCCCGAAACCCTCATCGAATCGCTGAAGCCGCTGAAGGCTGAACTGGCCAAGCAGGCCCGCAAGGACAACGAGGGCTTCGAGGAAGATCCAAGCGGCGAGTAGCTGCCGCCGGCCCTGCGCGGGAGCGCTCAGTTCTGAGGCAGAAAGCCCTCGACGGACAGGTAGCGCTCGCCGGTGTCGTAATTGAAGCCCAGCACGCGCGCATTCGCGGGCAGCTCGGGCAGCTTCTTCGCGATGGCGGCCAGTGTTGCGCCGCTGGAGATGCCCACCAGCAGCCCTTCTTCGCGGGCGCAGCGGCGGGCGTACTCGCGCGCGGCCTCGGCCTCGACCTGGATGACGCCGTCAAGCAGCGCGGTGTCCAGCACAGCCGGGATGAAGCCGGCGCCTATACCCTGGATGGGGTGGGGGCTGGGCTGGCCGCCACTGATGACCGGCGAGGCGCTGGGCTCCACGGCGTAGACCTTGAGCCCGGGCCAGGCGGCCTTCAGCACCTGGGCGCAGCCAGTGATGTGGCCGCCGGTGCCCACGCCCGTGATCAACACGTCCAGACCTTCGGGGAAGTCGCGCAGGATCTCCTGCGCTGTCGCCTTGACGTGGATGGCCGGGTTGGCTGCGTTCTCGAACTGCTGCGGCATCCATGAGCCGGGGTGCTGCTCCAGCAGCTCGCGGGCTCGGGCGATGGCGCCCTTCATGCCCTTCTCGCGAGGCGTCAGGTCGAAGCTTGCGCCGTAGGCCAGCATCAGGCGGCGGCGCTCGACGCTCATGCTGTCGGGCATCACGAGGATGAGCTTGTAGCCCTTCACGGCCGCAACCATGGCCAGGCCTACGCCGGTGTTGCCGGAGGTCGGCTCAATGATGGTGCCGCCGGGCTTGAGCAGGCCTTGCGCCTCGGCGTCTTCGATCATGGATAGCGCAATGCGGTCCTTGATCGAGCCGCCCGGGTTGCTGCGCTCGGACTTGATCCAGACTTCGTTGGCGCCGAACAGGCGCTGCACGCGGATGTGGGGGGTGTTGCCGATGGTGTCGAGGATGCTGGCGGCTTTCATTCGCGTTCCCTGGGGCAGTGCTGAGATAATCGCTAGTGTGAAGCAAGCCAGACCGCCGCTGGGGCAAGCATGGAAACATGGCCCTGGAGGAAGGTCCGGACTGCATAGAGCGGCGTAGCAGCTAACGGCTGCCCGGCGTAAGCCGAGGATCAGAGCAACAGAGACGAGCCGGTTAAGTCCGGGTGAAACGGGCAATCTCTACGCGCAGCAACACCAAGTAGGCCAGCGTCGATGCGGCTCGCAGAGCTGGCGGGTAGGTGGCACCGAGCCGGGCAGTGATGTCCGGCCCAGAGGAATGGCGGTCACGCCGTCCGAACCGCAAGGGGAGGGCGGTGCACAGAATCCGGCCTATCGGCTTGCTTCACTCTTTCTTTCGCTTCCCCTTCCCGCATCCTTTTTTCCTCGCCAAGCGCGTTTGCAGCGGCTAGATTCACGCTTTAACGACGTTAGCCCCATCGCGACGTCGTGCCACTCCATGCCTGGCGCCGCGCGGCGCAGCCGCCGCCCCGGGCCGGGCGGCCATCGAATCTTCCACGGTGCTCGAAGTGCCCGAATCGAGTGCTGGGTTCAGGCTTCGGGCGACATCAAGGGGAGTGTTGCGATGAAGTTGAGCAATCTGCGTTTGCGCTCCAAGCTGATGCTGGGCTTCGCCCTGCTGGCGGCTGTCGTGCTGCTGGTGTCGGGCCTGGCGTTGAACTCACTGAGCCGATCCAACGGCCGCTTCACCGGCTACCTGGAGGGCGTCGGCGAGCGTGAGAGCCTGGTCAACGACGTGCGTGGGGCGGCGTCTCGGCGGGCCATTGCGGCGCGCAACCTGGTGCTGGTGACGACGCCGGCCGACCGTGACCTTGAGAAGGCGGCCGTCACCCGGGCGCACGAGGACATGGGGCGGGTCATGGCCGCGCTCAAGCAGGCGGTGGCCCAGGCGGGCGACCTGGGCGAGCGCGATGCTGCCCTGGTGGCCGACATGGAACGTATCGAGGCCCAGTACGGCCCGGTGGCCCTGGCCATCGTTGGCATGGCGCTGGACGGCAAGCGCGACGAGGCGATCGCCAAGATGAACGGCGAGTGCCGTCCGTTGCTCGCTGCGCTGTTGAAGGCCACCGAGGACTACCTCGCCTACGAGGGGCGCGAGTCTCTTGCGCGCGTGCGCCAGACCGAGGTTGCCTATGGCCGCGACCGCGCGGTGATGGCGAGTGCCAGCGTCGCGGCTGTGGCTGCCGCGGTACTGCTGGGCTGGGCGCTGAGCAATGCCGTTACGCGGCCGCTGGAGCGGGCCGTGCGGCTGGCCGAGGCGGTAGCCTCGGGCGACTTGAGTTCGGACATCGTCGTCGACCGTGACGACGAGACTGGCCAGCTGCTGGCCGCTCTCAAGCGCATGAACGACGGCCTGGTGGACATGGTGGGGCGTGTGCGCCAGTCGGCGGACAGCATCGCCACCGCGTCGCAGCAGATTGCGACAGGCAACCATGATCTGTCCAGCCGCACCGAGCGGCAGGCCAGCGCGCTGCAGCAGACTGCGGCGTCCATGCAGGAGATGACGTCCACGGTGCAGCAGGCTGCCGAGAACTCCCGCCAGGCCAGCCCGCTGGCCACCGCCGCGACCGAGGTGGCGGGGCGTGGCGGCGACGTCGTGCAGCGCGTCGTGACCACCATGGGCGAGATCAGCGATTCCAGTCGCCGCATCGCCGACATCATTGGCACCATTGATGGGATCGCCTTCCAGACCAACATCCTGGCGCTGAACGCGGCAGTGGAGGCTGCGCGGGCCGGAGAGCAGGGGCGCGGCTTTGCCGTCGTGGCCGGCGAGGTGCGTGCCCTGGCCCAGCGCAGTGCGCAGGCGGCGCGCGAGATCAAGGGACTGATCGGCGCCAGCGTCGAGAAAGTCCATGCCGGCAGTCAGCTCGTCGGCGAGGCCGGCGCGACCATGGGCGACATCGTCAGCCAGGTGCGCCGCATGACGGACCTGATGGCCGAGATCAACGCCGCTGCCACCGAGCAAAGCAGCGGCATCGGCCAGGTCAACCAGGCGGTCGCATCCATCGACCAGGGCACACAGCAGAACGCCGCACTGGTCGAGCAGAGTGCCGCTGCGGCCGAGAGCTTGCGGCAGCAGGCTGCCGGCCTGCTCGACGTCATCGCGCAGTTCAAGACGGCGCAGTCGCGACACGGTTTTGCGTGAGGCGAGCCGCAACCCCACGCAGGCACGCGTGGGGGCGGGTCGATACACTGGGCGGCCGCCGCAACCCGTGGCTGCCTGCCTGTCCACCCGACCGCCCCGATGAATCCTGACGCCAGCCGCCTGTGGCGCGCGCCCCGCTGGGCCCTGTCCGTTCTGCTGGCCTGCCTGGCCATGGTCGGCCCCTTCTCCATCGATACCTACCTGCCGGCCTTCGCCGGCATTGCTGAGGCGCTTGATGCGACGCCGGTGGAGATGCAGCAGACGCTGTCGGCCTACCTGCTGGGCTTTGCCTTCATGAATCTCTTCCACGGTGCGCTGTCGGACTGCTTCGGCCGCCGGCCTGTCGTGCTGGTCGGCCTGGCCGTCTTCACAGGGGCCAGCATCGGCTGCGCGGTGGCAAGCTCCATCGGCCAGTTGGTGTTCTGGCGCACGGTGCAAGGCATGTCGGCCGGCGCGGGCATTGTCGTGTCGCGGGCCATCATCCGCGACATGTTCCCGCCCGCGGACGCGCAGCGGGTGATGTCGCAGGTGACGCTGTTCTTCGGCGTTGCGCCGGCCATCGCGCCCATGGTGGGCGGTTTCCTCTTCGTGCACGCCGACTGGCACTCGATCTTCTGGTTCTTGACGGCGGTTTCTGCGGCGCTGCTGGTGTCCAACTGGCGGCTGTTGCCTGAGACGCTGCATCCCAACCTGGTCCAGCCCTTCCACGTCGGTGCGCTGATGCGCGAGTACTGGCGGTTGTGCACCAGCAAGCGCTTCATGATGCTGGTGCTGGCCAGCGGAATCCCGTTCAACGGCATGTTCCTCTACGTGCTGGCCACGCCGGTGTTCCTGGGCGACCATCTGCAGTTCGCGCCGACGCAGTTCTTCTGGTTCTTTCTGTGCACTATCGGCGGCATCATGGCCGGCGCCGCCGTCAGCGGCCGGCTGGCCGGCAAGATGTCGCCGCAGCGCCAGATCATGCGGGGCTTCCGCATCATGGTGGCGGTTTCGGCCGTCAACATTGCGCTCAATCTGGTCGCGCCGCTGAACGCCTTCTGGGCGCTGCCACTGATCGGCCTGTTCTCCTTTGGGTGGGCGATGATGGTGCCGGTCGTCACGCTGCTGGTGCTGGATCAGGTGCCTGAGCGCCGCGGGATGGCCTCATCGCTGCAAGCCTGCATTGGTTCGGCGGCCAACGGCCTCGTCGCGGGCCTGCTGGTGCCGCTGGTCATGCATTCAACGGTGGCCCTGGCGCTTACGTCCGCAGGGTTGATGCTGATCGGCCTGGTGGCTTGGTACGGCGTCAGGCGCTCGATCGCTGCCTGATGTGCCGCTCAAGCTCGCGGCTAGCCTGCCGAAAATGACCGGCATGAAAACGCGCGTGACTCTCTCCGCCTGCCTGCTCGCGCTTGCTGCTCAGGCCCAGGAGCCCAAGGAGCCTGTCGAGGTGCTGCGCCAGCGCCTGGCGGAGCGGCTGGCGACTCCGGTCGAAGGCCTTGCCACCGCCCGGCCTGCGGCCAAGGCCGCACGGACGCCCAAGGCCGAGACGCCCAAGCCCATGCATTGGGGCTATGCGGGAGAGGTTGGGCCGGAGCATTGGGCCGAGCTGGCGCCCGAGAACCGGCTCTGCGCCATCGGCACGCGCCAGAGCCCCATCGACATTCGCGAGGGGCTGGCCGTCGATCTGGAACCCATCGCCTTCGACTATCGGCCCGGCAGCTTCTCGGTGCTGGACAACGGCCACACCATCCAGGTCGACGTCGCGCCGGGCAATGGGCTTACCGTCATGGGCCGGCGCTACGAGCTGCAGCAGTTCCATTTCCACCGCCCCAGCGAGGAGCGCGTCAACGGCAAGCAGTTCGACATGGTGGCCCATCTCGTGCATCGGGATGCCCAGGGCCGGCTGGCCGTGGTCGCGGTGCTGCTGGAGCGGGGGCGCGATGACAAGGCCCATCCCATCATCCAGACCGTCTGGGGCAACCTGCCTCTGGAAAAGGGCGAGGCGCTTCCGGCCCAGGCGCTCATCGACCTGAACCAGCTGCTGCCCGACGAGCGGGGCTACTACACCTACATGGGCTCGCTGACGACCCCGCCCTGCAGCGAGGGCGTTCTGTGGATGGTGCTGCGCCAGCCGGTCGCGCTGTCGGGCCAACAGCTCGACGTCTTTGCCCGCCTCTACCCGATGAACGCACGGCCGTTGCAGGCTGGCTCCGGCCGGGTCATCAAGGAGTCGCTGGGCGGTCCCTGACGGCACCAGGGCGGCCCGCGGCCGTCGTGCGCGACCCTGACAGCCAGTCGTAGAGCGTCGCGAACAGTTGCTCGGCGACGACGGGCTTGGCGACATGGTCGTCCATGCCGGCATCCAGGCAGCGCCGGCGCTCCTCATCGAAGGCATTGGCCGTCATGGCCAGGATGGGCAGCGTGGCGCCCTGGGGCAGCCGACGGATCGCCCGGGTCGCGTCAAGGCCGTCCATGACGGGCATCTGCACGTCCATCAGTACGAGGGCATAGTCGCCGGCCTTGACCATCTCGATGGCCTGGCGGCCGTCCACGGCCACGTCCACGGCCAGCCCGGCACTGCCGATGAGGGCGACGGCCACCTCCTGGTTGACCGGGTTGTCCTCGGCCAGCAGGATGCGGCGCGGCTCCGTCCTGGCCAGTCCGGCCAGCCGTTCGCGCGCCGAGTGCGGCCGCGGCGCTGGCGTGGCCGTCGAGGGGGTGTAAGCCGCAGCTTCGACGTTGAGCGTGAACCAGAAGCTGCTGCCGCGACCCAGTTCGCTGTCGACACCGACGCTGCCACCCATCAGCGCGGCCAGGCGACGGCAGATGGCCAGGCCCAGGCCGGTGCCGCCGTAGCGGCGCGTCGTTGAGCTGTCGGCCTGCTCGAAGTCACGGAAGAGGCGGGCCTGCGCCTCGGGCGCGATGCCGATGCCACTGTCCTCCACCTCGAAGCGCAGCGCCAGTCCGGGGCCGGTTCCGCCCTCGGCCAGCCGTGCGCTCAGGCGCACGAAACCCGTGTCTGTGAACTTGACTGCGTTGCCGGCGAAGTTCAGGAGCACTTCAGAGATGCGCTGCGGGTCGCCGATCAGCGCCCGCCCGCGCAGGGCCGGCGCGATGTCGGTCTCGACGCGCAGGCGCTTGGCGGCGGCAGCCTGCGTCGTCATGTTGGCGATGTTGTCCAGCACTTGGTCGACGGTGAACTCGCGTCGCTCCAGCTGGACCTTGCCAGCCTCGATCTTGGAGAAGTCCAGCACGTTGTTGATGACGCTGAGCAGGTGTTCGGCGGCATCGGCGACCTTCTGCAGCCGCTGCTGCTGCTCGGGTTCGATGGTGTCGCTCTGGGCAAGATAGGTCAGGCCGATGATGGCGTTCATCGGCGTGCGTATCTCGTGGCTCATGTTGGCGAGGAAGGCGCTCTTGGCGAGGCTGGCTGCTTGCGCCGCCTGGGTGGCCTCGGCCAGTTCGGCCGTACGCGCCTCGACCAGTTCCTCCAGGTGATGGCGGTAGCGCTCCAGTTCCAGCGCGTCTCGGCGCTGGCGCGAGATGTCGGTCAGGAAGCCATGCCACAGCACGCTGCCGTCGGCCTCGCGCTGGGCGATGGCGTTGCCGTACAGCCAGCGCTCGCCGCCATCGGCCTGGGGGGTGCGGAATTCCTGCTGCCAGGGGCTGAGGTTGCGGGCCGAGGCGAGCAGGCTTTCGCGCACGATGGCGCGGTCGTCAGGGTGGATGCGCTCGAACCAGGGGGCGGCGCTGCGGCTGAGTTCTGCGCTGCCGAGCAGGAAGTACTCGCGCACGGCTTCGCTGACGTAGGCGAAGCTGAACTCGCCGCTGACGGCCAAGCGCAGCTGGTAGACGACGCCGGGCACGGTCTCGGACATGCCGCGCAGTCGCTCAATGAGGTGGCGCTGCGCGTCGAACTGCTGCTGAAGCGCGTCGCGCATGTGCTCCAGGTGGCTGCCCAACTGGCCGATCTCGTCATCGCGCCGGTGCTCCAGCTTGGCGCTGAAACGACCTTCGGCGAGGTCGTTGGCGAAGCCGCCCAGCTCGCGCAACGGGCGAAACAGCCGCGAATTCAGCAGCCACAGCACCAGCGCGAGCGAGGCCAGCAACTGGCCGCCGACGGTCGCGCCGTAGAGCCAGCGCTGGCGCAGCACGGCAGCCGTGCTGAGGTGGTCGTCGATCTCGATCTGGATGTGGCCGATGCGTGTGGCGCCACGCAGGATATCCCGCCCGCCGGTCAGCGTCTGGCCCAGTCGGCGTTCGGGAAGGTGGTTCTCGATGAAGGGAAGGCCTTGCGACGCGTCGTTGACGCTGACGCGCACGACCTCAGGCGACTTGACGATGGCCGATACCACCTCGCGTGCCGCGACGGCATCCAGGTTCCATAGCAGCTCGGGCAGGCTGCTAGCCAGCACGTCCAGCTTTGCATCCAGGTCACGCTGCAGGGACTGCTCGGCCACCCTGGATTCGCGCAGCCCGATGAAGAGGCCGCCGACGATGAGTGCCGGCAGCAGCAGGCCGATGCTGGCGCCCAAGGCCAGGGCGGCGAAGAGCGAGGATGAGTGCTGGCGGCTCAAGATGCAGTCACGCCGGCATGAGGCAGGCGCGCGCCCCGACGCACTCGGGTCGTCCCTGGCCCGTTTTTTCGGGGGGCGGTGAGGCGTCGACGATAGGCCGCGATGGCCTCGACCATCGGCTCGGCGTTCTTCGGCATGCGCGTGTCCATGTCATGCATGGTATGCGTGGCGCACCTGCGGCGGCGGCAAGGCGTTGCCCGAAGCACACGGGGAGCAAGAACGGCACATGGTTTCCTCGGTGGGTGGGCGGCAGGCTGAAACCGCCTGAAATTTCAGCAGAAATCGCCGCTTGCCAAACATTCTGAGTGAGCAATGCTCAGCGCATGCCGTGATATGTGCAGCAAAACCAGGATTGGCTCCGTCCTTCGACGGCTTCGCCACGGACCGGATCTGCCGGGCTAGTCCGTCGCGGTGCCTGACGTGCTTTTCACCGGCCAGGAGGGGCAGGTCGATCACATGGACCTCGCCAAGGCGCGCTTCGTACTGGCCTTCCATGACTGCGGAACCCATTTCGTCGGGGAAAGCAGTGCACGCTGCCGGCTGAAGTTGCAGACGATTTGGTCGGTATCCCGGGAGACTTCGCGAAGCGCGCCTTCGCATCGGAGGCGGCCGCATAGTCGTTCTGCACGGAGCGGCCCGCGCTTCGTGCCGGGCGGGACGCGGCCAACCCGCCGCCCATCGTGAGTCAGGCTGTTGGGTTGGGGGCAGCGTTCATCTTGAACCGCCTGCGGTACACCGTTGGAGGCAATCCGACCACGCGATGGAAACGGGCTCTGAACGTTATCGGTGATTCGAATCCGGTGGCGCTGGCGATCTTCTCAATGGAGGCGGCTGACGTTTCAAGCAACTCCTGTGCTCGCCGCACCCGCATCCTAAGCAACCACTGAACGGGCGTTGACCCAACTTGTTCTACGAACCGGCGCGCGAAGGTTCGAGGTGACATGCAGGCGCGAGCGGCCAGAGTCGCTACGTCAAGGCGCTGGTCGAGGTTGCGCAGCATCCAGTCGATCAGCGGTGCCAGTGTGCCGTTTCCGGCGGGGGCGTGTTGCTGGATGAACTGCGCTTGGCCACCGTCGCGGTAGAGCGGGGCAACTGCCAGCCTAGCTGAGTGAGCGGCAACAGCTTCGCCGTAGTGGCGCCGCACCAGATAGAGGCACATGTCGAGTCCCGCCGAGGCGCCAGCGGACGTGACGACGTCGCCACTGTCGACGAACAACACATCAGCGTCAACGTCGACTTCCGGGTGCCGTCGCTTCAGCTCGGCTGTTGCAGCCCAGTGCGTGGTTGCTCGCCTGCTATCCAGCAGGCCCGCTGCTGCCAAAAGGAACGCGCCGCTGCAGATGGATGCGACCAGAGCGCCTTTCTCATGGGCTCTTTGAACAGCCCGAAGCGCAGAGGGTGAGAAGGGGGCGTGGACATCCTCGATGCCTGGCACGATGACAATTTCAGCGGAGCTCAGCTCTCTCAGGCGCCATTGCGTGCAGATCTCGAACGAACCGGCTGCGACCCGGTCCGACTCGGCACACACGCGGACTCGGTAGCCGGCCTCTCCGTTTGGCAGCTTCACGCGACTGAATACATCGCAGGCGATGCCAAGGTCATAGGGAATGACGCTCTTTGAAGCCAGGATGGCAACCGTCTTCATGTTGCGGGTTGGCAGAAATCAACCAAATGATGGCAATTCTGCCACTCGCGGTCACTAGGAGGGTCGCGTTACAAATGACCTTCACCTCAGCCATGACGCTATGCCATCGACACCCCATGATCAGCACCTCCCCACTCAACGGTCGACAGCGAACAGCAGAGACACAACGTCGCTCCTTGGAGCTGAGATTGAACAGTTGCGCTCGCTTGAGTTCGCCTCAATCTGCGAGGCCGTAACACTCATCCTTTTACTCGGTATTGCCGTCCCGCTGAAACATCTCGCCGGCTCAGCCTTGGCGGTGAAGGTGATGGGACCAGTGCATGGGCTGGCGTTCTTGATATATGCCTGGCTCATCGTTCAGACTGTGGCTGCGGGCGGGTGGCGTCCACGCGAGGTTGCATTGCTCTTTCTGGGGGCAATGCTTCCATTCGGAGGGTTCTTCAACCGAAAGCGGATTGCTCGCAGAGCGGCGTCATTGCTGCAGGAGAGTCAGCGTTGATCCCGTCCGTCTACTTGGCGCTCAAGGGTCTTCACGTTGCGTCTGCCTTGGTCTTCTTTGGAGGCACCTTGGCTGTATCGCTTCTTCTGTCAATGCCAGTTGGCCCAGAAGCCATGGGTAACGCTGCAAGAGCGGTGCGCCGATGGGACCGCGGAGTGACAACCCCCGCGATGTTCCTTGTATGGGCGTTTGGAATCTTCGCCGCCGTTCAAGGGCACTGGTTCTCTAGCGCCTGGCTTCAGCTAAAGCTCGCGTTTGTGGTGGCCGTTTCTGTGATCCATGGTGTGCAGTCGGGGCGGCTGCGGACTTTGGCGGAGAAGCCCGGCGCAGCGGCGGCGGCGAGTTCGTGGCGGCTATGGTGCGTCGTGGCTTGTGCGGTAGCGATCGCACTGCTGGCCACCATCAAGCCGTTCTGAATGGCCAAGTGATGGCGGTCCGGGCGGCCTTCTCCGCAGCGACCAAGCAATATGCAGCAGTAGCGTTACTTGTGCCGGGGCAGTTCCTCTAGAAACGAACGCCTTGACGTTCGGGGTCGCGCGTCAGCTTTCAGGCCATCTCCGGTGTGAGGTGACGTCAAGTATTGCCGCCCCTTGGGGGGTGTACTGGATGTCGCTTGACAGGCCGGGCGGCCGTGATCGTTGTCCTGTCGCCTGTTGTCATTGATCGGCGTAATCCGGCCACTCGCGATCGGCATTTACCGGCCACTTGAGCCTGTGCCGAGGGGCGTCTCGAACGACCCCGTAGGGGCCTTCATTTTGCGGTGTTTTCAGGGCCCTTCGATCCCCCCTTTTTCGACGCCGGTGGCACCTTCGGGTCGCGGTAGCTGCGCCCGTCCAACTCCAGGCAATAGGCGTTGTGGCGCAGCCGGTCCAACGTGGCCGAGGCGAGCAGCCGGTTGGTAACGAAGGCCTGATCCCACTCGGCGAAGTCCAGGTTGCTCGTCACGATGGTGGCGGCCTGCTCGTAGCGCTCGGCGATGAGGTCGTGCAGGTCCTCGTCGGCGGGCGCGCGAAGTGGCTTGAGCCCGAAGTCATCAATGATGAGCAGCGGCACGCGCGCCAGCGTGGCGAGCCGGCGCTCGTATGCGCCGGTGGCCCGCGCCGCGTTCAGGCTCTGGGTGAGTGCCGTGCAGGTGGAGAAGACCACGTCGACGCCTTGGCGCACCGCGCAGTGCCCGAGCGCCTGCGCCAGATGCGACTTGCCGATGCCCGACGGGCCAACGATGAGTACTGGGGACTTCTCGCTGAGGTAGCGCCCGGCGGCCAGGTCCGCCACGAGCGCGCGGTTCAGCCTCGGCAGCCGCTCGAAGTCGAACTGCTCCAGCGTCTTGGTCGTGCGGAACTGGGCGCGGCGCAGCCGCATCGAGAGCTTCTTGTTCTCGCGCCGGGCGACCTCGTCGCCGATCAGCATGGCGAGGAACTCGGTGTAGGCGAGCTTGCCCTCGATGGCCTGGCGGTTGCGGGCTTCGAGCGAGTCGAGGATGCCCGACAGGCGCAGCATCTTCAGCTGCGGCGTGAGCTCGGGGATGGGGCTGGTGTTCATGTGGAGTCCTTGGTGGGGCCGTGGCATCGAGCTGGCCTCGCGCGCGCGTCCACGGCCCCGCCGGCCGCGTCGTGCGAGGCGAGGTTCAGTGCCGTGTGCCTTCGCCGTCGAAGAGCTCGGCAGCGGCGCGCGTGAAGCGGGCATGGCCATAGGCCGCCGGCGTGTCGGGCGCAGCATTGGGCTGCAGGTCGGCGTCGGTGGCCAGGATGGTCTTGACGGTGCGGTAGTGCGCGCTGTCATGCGTGAGCGCGCGGTCGCAGGCCGTCTCCAGTCGTTGGTGGCCGTAACGCGTGGCCAGCGCGAGCACGCCCTGGGCCGCTCTGAGGCGTTCGCTGACGCGATCGGCCAGCAGGCGCTCGACGAGCTCCGCGCAGCGGGGCCCGACGTCGGCGGCGCGTGCGAGGCACCAGGCCTTGTCGCGAGCGAAGAAGGCACGCGCCGGCGGCGGCAGGTGGTCGCGCTGCGTCATGCGCTGACCCGGCCGCCGGGCGCGCAGGTGCGACGCCAGATGCCGGTAGTCCTCGTAGAGCACCACCACGTTGTCGGTGGCGCGCAGCCACAGCTCCTGGCCCACATGGGTGAAGGGCGCGGAGTAGAAGGCTCGATCGAACTGCACATGGCAGTCGCGATGCACGCTGACGCGCTGCCACGTGCCCAGGTCGGGTGCGATGGCAGGCAGCCGACGCATGAGCGGGCGCTCCAGTGCGAACAGCACCAGTGGCTGCTGCAATGTCGTTCCGTGCCGACGCTGCCCCGCCTCCTCCAGCACCCAGGTACGGACCTGCGCGTTGAGGTCGACCAGGTCGCGGAAGCGCCGCGTGGGCAGGAAGTTGCCTTTGACGTACTTCACGCCGGACTCGACGATGCCCTTCTTCTGCGGGTCGTGAGGCGGGCAGGCCTCGATTCGGAAGCCGTACCCTTCGGCGCACTCGGCGTAGGCGCGCTGCACCAGCGGGTCGTGCCGACAGGCCTTCACGATGGCGCACTTGGCGTTGTCGACAATGACGCGCTCGGGCACGCCATCGAACCACTCGAAGGCGCGGCGGTGACAGCCCAGCCAGGTCGCCACGGTCTGGTCCCAGACGAACTCGACGTACTGGTGGCGGCTGTGGGCCAGCGTCATCACGAAGGCCCAGGTCCGCCGGGGTTTGCCGTCCGGATGGGTCAGCACGGGGCCGGCTCCGAAGTCGACCTGTGCGGCCTCGCCCGGCGCGAACGACAGGCGCACCGTCGCCTCCGGTGGCCGCGCAGCCTGCATGCCTTGCAGCATGCGCCGCACCGCCGAGTAGCTGCCGGTGAAGCCGTGCTCGCGCTTGAGGGCGGCGTGGATCGCGCTGCCCTGCACGCCGGCGTCGAACCAGCGCTGCACGACCTCGCGCAGCGGCTCAAGGCTGGAGACGGTGGAGGCGGCCCGCTTGGGCGGCGTCAGCGCCATGACGATGGCTGCGTCGTCGGGCAAGTCGGCGGCGGCATCGAGCCAAGCACGGGCCTGCGCCACCTTTACCAGCTCAGTGGTCAGGCCTGCAAAACGCCTGGAACCCGCATGAACACTGGCATTGCGGGTGATCGCCGATAGTCCGAACTCCCAGTTTGCGTTGCAATGACGCGCAGTTCCTGGGAGTTTGGAGACCACCGCCGATGGCCACCGACGACTTCTTCCGCGCGCGCCTGGAGCAAATGATCGACATGCGCCACGCGCTGGCGGTGCTGGCCACGCGCATGCCGTGGGCGCAGATCGAGGCGTCGCTGGCGCCGCTGTTCGCGCACCAGGATCGCTCCGGCCGTGTGATCGAGGACACCGACCTGTTCGGCCCGACACTGGCGGTGGCCGGAGCCGGCGTGAGCCAGCGTGGCCGCCCACGGCTGCCGATCCGGCTGATGGTGGCGCTGCTGTACTTGAAGCACGCCTATGGCGAGAGCGACGAGTCGGTGGTCGAGCGCTGGGCCCAGGACGTGTACTTCCAGTTCTTCAGCGGACAGGTGTACTTCGAACCGCGGCTGCCCTGCGACGCGACGCAGATCGGGCGCTTCCGGCGGGTGCTCGGCGAGGCCGGCGTGGAGCAGTTGCTGAAGTCCACGATCGAGGCGGCCGTGGGCATGAAGGCGATCCGGCCCGCGGAGTTCGAGCGCGTGATCGTCGACAGCACGGTGCAGGAGAAGGCCATCGCTCACCCGACCGACAGCCGGCTGCTGGAGGTGGCGCGCGAGAAGATCGCGCGGCTGGCGCAGCGCGCGGGCTTGCAGCTCAAGCAGACGCATCAGCGCGAGGGCAAGACGCTGCGCCGGCGCGCGGCCGGCTATGCCCACGCCAAGCAGTTCAAGCGCTTGAAGCGCGTGCTGCGCCGCCAGCGAACGATCCTCGGGGCGCTGCTGCGCGACGTGCAGCGCAAGATGGTGACGCTGCCGCAGCAGGCCCAGGATCAGCTGAACATCTGGCTGCAGCGGGCCGAGCGCATCCGCACACAGCGTCCGCACGACAAGGGCAAGCTCTACGCCTTGCACGCGCCGGAGGCGGAGTGCATCGGCAAGGGCAAGGCCCGCCAACCCTACGAGTTCGGCTGCAAGGTGAGCCTGGCGGTGACGCACAGGCAAGGCCTCATGGTGGGCGCCAGGAGCTTCCCCGGCAACCCGTTCGACGGCCACACCCTGGCCGCACAAATCGAGCAGACCACGGTGCTGCTGCAGGACCTCGGTGTGAAGCCCACGACGGCCATCGTCGATCTGGGCTACCGCGGCGTGGATCACGAGGTCGCGCCGGTGCAGGTGATCCATCGCGGCAAGCACAAGACGCTGACCAACACGCAGCGCCGCTGGCTGAAGCGTCGTCAGGCGATCGAGCCGGTGATCGGCCACACCAAGCACGACAACGGGATGCATCGCTGCTGGCTCAAGGGCAGCGAGGGCGACGCCTTGCACGCCGTGCTGTGCGCGGCCGGCTTCAACATCCGCTGGCTGCTGCGTGCCATCGTGCGTCTGGGCCTGGCGGCCCTTCTCTTGTACTTGCGCAGCCTCGCTGCATTGGCCTGGCTGGCCCTGCATCGCTCCGCGACCGCCTCAGGCCGATCAACGGCCATCGATCACCGGCTCGCCTTCACGCTGCGCTGAGTTGGTGGAATAGAAATTTGCAGGGCCGACTCAGTGATCTTGTCGCGGCCCAGCAGGCCGCTGCGCGCGATCTCGCGCGCCGTGTCGCCCGCGCGCAGCCGCACGAGCACTTGTCGGTACTGGAACATCTCGATCCTTCTGCGACCCACCTGCCAGCCCTCCAGGCAACGAAAGCCAGGGACGGTAGCGGTGAGGTGGTTGAAGACTCGAGACGCCTTCTCGGCCGACGGCTGGCCGGTAAACGCCGATCACGAAGTGGCCGGTATATGCCGATCCTGCACTGGCCGGTAAATGCCGATCACGTGCTGGCCGGCAGATGCCGATCCTGGTCGCCGTTGTCTACCGGCTCAGCTGGCCGGTATATGCCGATCCTCGGGTGGCCGGTTTATGCCGATCGCTGACACCTGTGAACTGGTCTGAGGCGGGGAGGGTGGCTGGCTTGACGGTGGACGCCAGTTCGCGACCGTGGTCCAGGCTTCGCGAGGGGCGCGCATGGCGCTTCTTTGGCGGGGGCGTGCGTCGATCTGCGACCGTGACAACCGCTGGTGGGCGAATTCCTCAGTTTGCGAGTCCGTACCGCTAGCTCGCCGGGCGGAAGGTGCCTCGCCGGAACATGGGACAAACGTGATGAAGGTTGAGTGCGTAGTTCAAGCTCCACTTCGCAACATCCTGCCAAGTCCTTATTTATGAACGTATTTTCTCGGCATAACTGTATAAAACGACAGTCAACCCTAAGTGCTTGATTTCATTGAAAAAACTTGTGCCGAACCTTGACCCGCTACGGTCCGACCCTTAAAGTGGGAGGAAGTGTCGTTTCGTGGTGAAAAGTGTCGGAAATCGTCTTTCAGGGAGCCTCCAACTTGGCGTTAGACGCCAAGGGCCGCCTGAGTGTGCCCAGCCGACACCGCGAGGTGCTGCAGTTGCTCTGCCAGGGGCGCTTGACGGTCACCAAGCATCCCGATGGTTGCCTGATGCTGTTCCCGCGGCCGACCTGGGAGGTCTTTCGCGACAAGGTCGCGGCACTGCCGATGTCGGCCGCCGGCTGGAAGCGGGTCTTCCTCGGCAACGCGATGGATGTCGACATCGACTCGGCAGCGCGCGTGCTGATCTCGCCCGAGCTGCGCAAGAGCGCCGGGCTCAAGAGCGATGTGATGCTGCTGGGCATGGGTAGCCACTTCGAACTCTGGGATGCCGAGGCCCATGCTGCCCACGAGGCCGACGTGATGGCCGGTCCGCTGCCCGACGCGCTCAAGGATTTCAGCTTCTGATGGCCGCCGGGATGGACGAGACCACGTTCCGCCACACCACCGTGCTGCTGAACGAGGCGGTCGATGGCGTGCTTGCACGGCCGGACGGCATCTACGTGGATGGCACGTTCGGCCGCGGCGGACATTCACGTGCGCTGCTGTCGAGGCTGGCGCCTGAGGGGCGTCTGATAGCCATCGACCGCGACCCGGAGGCCATCGCCGCGGCAGCAGCCATCACCGACGCACGCTTCGCCATCGTCCACAGCGGCTTTGCCGACATGGCCGAGCAGTTGGCGGCGCTGGGTGTGCATCAGGTGGATGGCGTGCTGCTGGACCTGGGCGTGTCCAGCCCGCAGATCGATAACCCGGCGCGTGGCTTCAGCTTCCGCTTCGACGGGCCGCTGGACATGCGCATGGACACGACGCGAGGGCTGAGCGCGGCGGACTTCCTCGCCAGCGCCGACGAGCGCGAGATTGCACGGGTGATTCGAGACTATGGCGAAGAACGGTTTGCTGCACAGATTGCAAAGGCGGTTGTTGCTCGCCGCGAAACCGGTGCGCCGCTCGCGCGCACCGACGAATTGCGCGAACTCGTGGCTCGCGCGGTCAAGACCCGCGAGCCCGGCCAGGACCCGGCAACACGCACCTTTCAAGCCCTTCGGATTCATGTCAATGGCGAGCTTGAGGAGCTTGAGCAGGGGTTGAGCGCTGCGCTTCGCCTGTTGGCGCCTGGTGGACGGCTGAGCGTTATCAGCTTCCATTCGCTGGAGGATCGGCGCGTCAAGCAGTTCATCGCTGCCCACAGCAAGGCTGAGGTGGACCGCCGGGCGCCGTTCGCGCCGCCCCCGGCGCTGGCGCTGAAGGCGCTGGGCCGCGTGATGCCCAGCGCTGCAGAGGTGGCTGCCAACCCCCGCGCGCGCTCCGCGGTGCTGCGTGTGGCCGAGCGCACGGACGCGCCATTGAAGGTGGTGTGACGCCGTGGCCAAGCTCAACCTCATCCTCCTGCTGGCCGTGCTGGCCAGCGGCCTGGCGCTGGTGCACAACGCCTACGAGTCGCGTCGGCTCTTCGCCGAGCGCGAGCGTGCGAAGAACGAAGGGCAGCGTCTGGCCGCCGACGCCGAGCGGCTGAAGGCCGAGCGTCATGCGCAGGCAACCAACCTGCGCGTGGAGCAGGTGGCCCGCGAACGCCTGGGCATGCGCGTGATCTCGCCGGCCGTCGTCGCGTCGGGGGTGTCGCAATGAGCAAGGGACACAAGTCCGGCGCGCGTGCCCTGGGCTCGGGGCGCGGCGTCAGCTATTCCACCAGCCCGCTGCTGGCCTCCAAGACGCCACCCTGGCGCTCGCGCTTCCTTGTCGCACTGGTGGGCCTGGCCTTCGCAGGCTTGCTGGGCCGGGCCATCTACGTGCAGGTGCTGCACACCGAGTTCTTCCAGAAGCAGGGCGAGGCTCGCTACGCACACACGCTGGAGCTGCCGGCCAGCCGCGGCCGCATCAACGACCGCAGCGGCCAGGTGCTGGCCGCCAGTGTGGCCGTGCCATCCATCTGGGCCATTCCCAAGGAAGTCGACACCGACGCCGAAAAGCGCCGCGAACTGGCCAAGGCGCTAGGCCTGTCGAACAAGGAGCTGGCATCCAAGCTCAACCCCGAGGCCCGTTTCGTCTGGCTCAAGCGGTTGGCCGACGACGACACCGCCGCGCGCGTGAAAGCCATCGGCCTCAAGGGGATCTTCCAGGACCGCGAGTACCGCCGCAAGTATCCGGAGGGCGAAGCGGCGGCTCATGTAGTGGGCTTCACGAATGTCGAGGACCGTGGCCAGGAGGGTATCGAGCTGGCCTTCCAGAAGGAGCTGCAGGGCCGCGACGGCTCGCGCTCGGTCGTGCGAGACCGCCTTGGCCGCGTCGTCGAGGACATCGGCGATATCGTGCCTGCCGCCAACGGCCACGACATCGATCTTGCCGTCGACTCCAAGGTGCAGTTTTTCGCCTACCAGCGCATCCGTGACGCGGTGGCCGAGAACAAGGCCAAGGCCGGCTCCGTCGTCGTGTTGGACGTGCAAAGCGGCGAGGTGCTGGCCCTGGCCAACTTCCCGAGCTACGACCCCGGTAACCGACAGAACCTCTCCGGCGAGCAACTGCGCAACCGCGCGCTGACCGACGTCTTCGAGCCAGGCTCGACGATGAAGCCCTTCATCGCCGGCCTGTCCATGGAGACCGGCCGCTCCACGCCCGACACGCTGGTGGATACCGGCAATGGCAAGTACGCATTCCAAGGGGCTGTCATCAGCGACACCAAAGCCCATGGTGTGATCCCGGTGCGCGAGGTCATCAAGTTCTCCAGCAACATCGGCGCCGCCAAGCTGGCGATGCAGATGCCGCCGCGGGAGATGCACGAGATGTTCACGGCCATCGGCCTGGGCCAGCGACCGCAGATCAGCTTTCCTGGCGCCATCTCCGGCAAGCTGCGCCCCTACAAGACCTGGCGGCCTATCGAGCAGGCCACCATGAGCTATGGCTACGGCCTGTCGGCATCGCTGTTCCAGCTGGCCCGGGCGTACACGGTGTTCGCGCGCGACGGCGAGATCATTCCGGTCAGCATGCTGCGCCAGCCTCACGACCATCCGGTCGCCGGCATCCGCGTCTTCAAGCCTGAGGTGGCCCGGGAGCTGCGCTTGATGCTGCAAGCTGCGGCCGGCCCCGGCGGCACGGCACCTGATGCCCAGGTGCCTGGCTACAGCATCGGTGGCAAGAGTGGCACGGCGCACAAGCAGGAGGGGCGCGGTTACGCCAGCCACAAGTACCGTTCCTGGTTTGTCGGCGTGGCACCCATCAGCAAGCCGCGCATTGTTGTCGCCGTCATGGTGGACGAACCCACGGCCGGTGCTTACTACGGTGGCAAGGTCGCCGGCCCGGTGTTCAGCCAGGTCACGGCGCAGACACTGCGCTTGCTGGGCGTGCAGCCAGACCTGGACGTGAAGAGCCAGATCGTCGCCAACCAGAAGGCTGTCGCGGTCGAGGAGAGCTTCTGATGCTGACACGCCTGAAATCCTCCGACGCTGCCGCCCGTTGGCTGGCCGAATGGTGCACCGGCACGCTGCGCACCGACAGCCGTCATGTCCAACCGGGCGACGCCTTCATCGCATGGCCTGGCTATGCCCGTGACGGCCGCGAGTTCGTTGCCGCGGCGCTGGCCTCAGGTGCCGCCACCTGCCTGGTGGAGGATGGCGACGTCGAGCGCTTCGGCTTTGTCGATGCGCGCGTGGCTTCGCTGCCGGGGCTTAAGGCGCGCACCGGTGAAATCGCTGCGGCCTTCTTTGGAAATCCCACCGACGTGCTGGACGTCATCGCCGTCACCGGCACGAACGGAAAGACCTCGTCGGCCTGGTGGATCGCGCAGGCTTCCAGTCAGTTGGGCCGACGCTGCGGCGTCGTAGGTACGCTGGGCATCGGCGAGCCGCCCAGGCTGGACTACAACGGCCTGACCACGCCAGACCCCGTGCTGCTGCAGGCAGCCTTCGCCCGCATGCGCGACCAGGGCTTCTCTGCCTGCGCCATCGAGGCCAGCAGCATTGGCATTGTCGAAGGCCGGCTGGCTGGTAGCGCCGTGCGCGTAGCCGTGTTCACCAATTTCACGCAGGACCATCTGGACTATCACGGCACCATGGGCGCCTACTGGGCAGCCAAGCGTGCGCTGTTCGATTTCCCCGGCCTGCGCGCCGCAGTCGTCAACCTCGACGATCCCAAGGGAGAGGGCCTGGCGGCGGAGCTGGCGTCGCTGGAAGTCTGGACTACCGGCGTCGAGCGTACCGACGCTCGTCTGACAGCGCGCGGCCTGCACTACACCGGCGAGGGGCTGGCCTTTACGCTGCATGAGGGCGGCGAGGCGGTCCACGTGCAGACCGGCCTGATCGGCGACTACAACGCGGCCAACCTGCTGGGCGTGGCCGGCGCACTGCGCGCGCAAGGCCATGCGCTGGCCGACGTGGCCCGTGTGCTGACCTGCGTGACACCAGTGCCGGGTCGCATGCAGCGTGTTGGCAACGGTCGTGAATTGCCCCAGGTGGTCGTCGACTACGCGCACACGCCGGACGCGCTGGACAAGGCGCTGTCGGCGCTGCAGGGCCTGGCCCAGGCGCGCGGCGGCGAGCTGGTCTGCGTGTTCGGCTGCGGCGGTGACCGCGATGCGACCAAGCGCCCGTTGATGGGCGCCATCGCCGCGCGCCTGGCCGGTCGCGTCTTCGTAACGACCGACAACCCGCGTACCGAAGCGCCCGCACGGATCATGGCCGACATCGCCGTGGCAGCGCCGCAGGCGCTGGTCATCGAGGCGCGCGAGGAGGCCATCCGAACGGCCATTGCCCAGGCCGGGCCGCGCGACATCGTGCTGGTCGCCGGCAAGGGTCACGAGGACTACCAGGAGGTGATGGGCGTGCGCCGCCCGTTCTCCGACGTCGGCGAGGCGCGTGCGGCGCTGCTGGAAAGGGCGGGCCTGTGAACCTCGCAGCGCTGGGTCTGCCCAAGCTAGTGAGCTGCCCTTCGACGGGGCGGCCGACGTACGCATCGGACGAGGGGGGCGCATGTTTCTGACGCTCGCTCGAGCGCAGGCACTGCTGCCGGGTTCGACGCTGGTCGGCGATGGTGAGACGGGCTTCGCCCGCGTGCACAGTGACACGCGCACGCTCAAGGCCGGAGACCTGTTCGTCGCATTGCGCGGCGAGCGATTCGATGCCAATGACTTCCTCAGCGAAGCCAAGGCTTCCGGCGCGGTTGCGGCGCTGGCCGAACGCGGCCTGGCCGAGGCCGGGCTGCCGGGCTTGCTGGTGCCAGACGCCAAGGCTGCGCTGGGCCAGCTCGCCGCGGCCTGGCGCCGTCTGCAGCAGTTGCCCGTCATCGCCGTCACGGGCTCCAACGGCAAGACGACGACGACGCAGATGATCGCCAGCATCCTGCGCGCATGGGTGGGCGATGCGGCACTGGCCACCGAGGGCAACTACAACAACGATATCGGCGTGCCGCTGACGCTGCTGCGCCTGCGCCACGATGACGAAGTCAGCCACCGTGCTGCCGTCGTCGAGCTGGGCATGAACCATCCCGGCGAAATTGCGCCGCTGGCCGTGATGACCGCACCCACCGTGGCCCTGGTCAACAACGCGCAGCGCGAGCATCAGGAGTTCATGGCCACCGTCGAGGCCGTCGCGCGCGAGAACGGTGCCGTCATCGAGGCATTGGGATCCAGTGGCTGCGCCGTGTTTCCGGCCGAGGATGCCTGCGCGCCCATCTGGCTGGAGCTGGCTGGTTCGCGCCCGCATCTGAGCTTTGCGCTGCGCGGCCAGGCCGACGTGACGGGCGATGCCACCTGGATGGGCCGGCATTGGGCGCTGGAGATCCACACGCCGGCCGGCATGGCGCCGGTAGCGCTGCAACTGGCTGGCGAGCACAACGTGCGCAATGCGCTGGCAGCGGCAGCTTGTGCCCTTGCCGCCGGCGCGCCGCTAGCCGCCATTGCCGACGGGCTGCAGGCCTTCCGCGCAGTCAAGGGGCGCTCCGAGTCGAAGGCCGACGCATTCGGCCGCACGCTGATCGATGACAGCTACAACGCCAATCCCGACAGCGTGCGTGCCGCAATCGACCTGCTGGCCGACATGCCCGGCGAGGCCTGGCTCATCCTTGGGGACATGGGAGAGGTGGGCAATAACGGGCCGGCCTTCCATCGTGAGGTGGGCGCCTATGCGTCCCAGCGTGGCATTGCGCACCTGTGGACGGCCGGCGCGGCCGCCCGCGACGCGGCCTCGGCCTATGGCCCATCGGCGCGGGCTTTTGACACGACGGCCGCGCTGATTGCGGCCCTGAATGAACAACCCGACGCGGCCCAGACTCTGGTCAAGGGCTCGCGCTTCATGAAGATGGAACAAGTGGTCTCCGCACTTCAATCTCAATCAGGAGACGGCCATGCTGCTTAGCCTCGCCCAGTGGCTGCAGGGCATCTACCCAGACCTGGGCTTTCTGCGCCTGTTCCAGTACATCACCTTCCGCGCGGTAATGGCCGCAATGACGGCACTGCTGATCGGACTGGCCTTCGGACCCTGGGTCATTCGCAGCCTGACTGCCATGAAGATAGGCCAGCCCGTGCGCAGCTACGGCGTGCAGGCCCACCTGGCCAAGAGTGGCACGCCCACCATGGGGGGCGTGCTCATCCTGATCGGGATCGGTGTGTCCACGCTGCTGTGGTTTGACTGGAGCAACCGCTTCGTCTGGGTAGTCATGTTGGTCACCATGGGCTTTGGCGCCGTGGGATGGGTGGACGACTGGCGCAAGGTTGTCGACAAGAACCCCGAGGGCATGCGCAGCCGCGAGAAGTTCTTCTGGCAGAGCCTGATCGGACTGGTCGCCGCCATCTACCTGGCGTTCAGCGTGTCGGAGACATCGTTCCTGGGCGTGGTGCAGCTGTTCTTCCGCTGGGTTACCAGCGGCTTCTCGACCGAGCTGCCGCCCAAGGCTGACCTGCTGATCCCCTTCTTCAAGACCATCTCGATGCCGCTGGGCGTGTGGGGCTTCGTGGGGCTGTCCTATTTCGTCATTGTTGGTACCAGCAATGCCGTGAACTTCACCGACGGCCTGGACGGCCTGGCCATCATGCCCGTCGTCATGGTGGGCTCGGCGCTGGGCCTGTTTGCCTACCTGACCGGCTCGTCAGTGTTCGCCAAATACCTGCTGCTGCCCTACATCCCCGGCGCAGGCGAACTGCTGATCTTCTGTGCCGCCATGGCCGGCGCGGGCCTGGCCTTCCTGTGGTTCAACGCCCACCCGGCCCAGGTCTTCATGGGCGACGTGGGCGCGCTGGCGTTGGGCGGCGGCCTGGGCACACTGGCCGTCATCACGCGTCAGGAGATCCTGCTGGGCATCATGGGGGGCATCTTCGTCGCCGAAGTACTCAGCGTGATGCTGCAGGTGAGCTGGTTCAAGTTCACGAAGAAGCGCTTCGGCGAGGGGCGGCGCATCTTCAAGATGGCACCGCTGCACCACCACTTCGAGAAGAGCGGCTGGAACGAGACGCAGGTCGTCATCCGTTTCTGGATCATCACCATGCTGCTGTGCCTGATCGGCCTGGCCAGCCTCAAGCTGCGATAAGTGCATGAAGCTTGACCTGCCGCAACTCGCCGGACAGCGCGTGCTGGTGCTGGGCCTCGGGGACTCCGGTCTCGCGATGGCCCGCTGGTGCGCGCGCTTCGGCGCGCAGGTCACAGTGTGGGATTCGCGCGAGCGGCCGCCGCAGCGCGAGGCTCTGGGCGTGCTGGACGATGTCGCTTTCATCACCGGCGAGCTGACGGCCGAGACTGCGGCGGGCTTCAACGCGGCGCTGAAGAGCCCTGGCCTGTCACCGCTGGATGCCCGTCTGGCGGCCGTGTACGAGCACGGCCCTGCCGTGCGCAGCGAGCTAGATCTGTTTGCCGACGCGCTCGCAGCGCTGAAGGCCCAGCAGGGTTATGCCCCGGCCGTGTTGGCCATTACCGGCACGAACGGCAAGACGACGACGACGAGCATGACCGGCTTGTTTGTCGAGCGCGCCGGCAAGCGCGTCGCAGTCGCCGGCAACATCGGCCCAACATTGCTGGGCACGCTGACCGAGGTGCTGGACAAGGAGCCTGACCCGGCGCCCGCTGAGGCATCGGCCGAGAGACAGGCCGAGCTGGTCGCCGACTTCGAGGACGTGCCCGTCGAGGATGAGACCGTCGCCGAGGAGGCGACCGTGCCACCCGACGAAGACGTTCCGCTGCCCATAGACCCGCCTCCGCCGCGCGGCCCGGTGTTCGAGGCGCTGCCCGAGGTTTGGGTGCTGGAGCTGTCCAGCTTCCAGCTCGACGGTGTGCAGAGCTTCGAACCCACCGCCGGCGCCGTGCTGAACCTGACGCAGGACCATCTCGACTGGCATGGCGACATGGCCGCCTACGGCCGAGCCAAGGCGCGAATCTTTGGCCGTGAATCCCTCCTCGTCGTCAATCGCGATGACGCTGAGGTGGAGGGGCTTGTGCCCGCGCCGGTGTTCGTCAAGGGCTCGCGCGGCAAGCCGGGGCGCACGGTGTCGCGCCGCGTCGTGCGCTTCGGCTTGAACGCACCGATGGCGCCGGGCGACTTCGGGCTGGTGGAAGAGGGCGGGCTGGCCTGGCTGGTACGCGCTCGCGAACTGGATCCAACGATCAAGAAGCGCAAGGGCGACGACGACGAGCCGCTTGTCATCCAGCGCCTGATGCCCGCCGATGCGCTGCGCGTGCGCGGCCGCCACAACGCTGCAAATGCGCTGGCCGCACTGGCGCTGGCTTGCGCCGCCGGCTGCGAGCTGGCGCCCATGTTGCACGGTCTGCGCGAGTACCGCGGCGAACCGCACCGTGTCGAGCCCGTCGGAAGCATTGACGGTGTCGAGTTCTATGACGACAGCAAGGGCACCAACGTCGGCGCGACGGTGGCAGCGATCTCTGGCCTGGGTGCCGATCGCGCGCCCGCCAAGCTGGTGCTCATCCTCGGCGGCGACGGCAAGGGCCAGGACTTCTCTCCGCTGGCCGACGGCGTTGCCCGTCATGCCCGCGCAGTCGCACTGATCGGCCGCGACGCGCCCCAGATCGAGGCCGTGCTCGCAGGCGCCGGTGTACCCATGCAGCGCCACGACACATTGGAGGCCGCCACCGTGTGGTGCATGGGGCAAGCGCAGGCGGGCGACAGCGTGCTGCTGTCCCCCGCCTGCGCCAGCCTGGACATGTTCCGCAACTACGCCCATCGCGCCGAGGTGTTCGTCGCGACGGTGCAGCGTCTGGCCGACGAACGCGGGGTGGCATTGTGAACGCGGTGTTGACTGGATTCGCCGCGAGGCTGCAGCGCCTGTGGAAGCGCGACGGCGAGGACGCCAGTGTGCCTGTGCGCGACTGGGTGTCCACGTCGGCCGGGCGACCCACGCAGTTGCAGGGCTTCGACATCACGCTGGTGTGGGTGGTCGTCGCGCTGATGGCCTTTGGCCTGCTGATGGTGTATTCCGCTTCCATCGCCATGCCGGACAACCCGCGCTTTGCCAAGTACCTGCCCACCCACTTTCTGACGCGCCACCTGGTCGCCATAGGCTTCGCGCTGACCGCGGGTCTCATCACGGTGCAGATCCCGGTGGCGCTGTGGGAGCGCTATGCGCCATGGGTCTTCGTCGTGGCGTTGGTGCTGCTGGTTGCCGTGCTCATACCGGGCATCGGCAAGGTGGTCTACGGTGCGCGGCGCTGGATTCCTCTTGGCGTCATGAACTTCCAGCCCTCGGAGCTGGCCAAGTTCGGCATCGCGCTGTACGCGGCGAATTACATGATGCGCAAGATGGACGCGCGGGAGAACTTCTTCCAGGCTGTCACGCCCGTGGCGATCTCGCTGGCCTTCGTGGGCTTGCTGCTGCTGGCCGAGCCGGACATGGGCGCCTTCCTGGTCATCGCGGCCATCGCGATGGGCATTCTGTTCCTGGGCGGTGTCAACGGCCGCATGTTCCTGCTGATCACGCTGGTGCTGGTTGGGGCGTTCACCCTGATGATCACCTTCAGCGAATTCCGTCGCGAGCGCATCTTCGCCTACCTCAACCCCTGGGATGAGAAGTACGCCCAGGGCAAGGCCTACCAGCTGACGCACAGCTTGATCGCCTTCGGTCGCGGCGAGTGGTTCGGCCAGGGGCTGGGCGGCAGCGTCGAGAAGCTGCACTACCTGCCTGAGGCCCACACCGACTTCCTGCTGGCCGTCATCGGCGAGGAACTCGGCTTTGCCGGCGTGGCTGTCGTCATCGTGGCCTTCTTCTGGCTCACGCGCCGCTGCTTCCTGATCGGTCGCCAGGCCATCGCGCTGGACCGCGTGTTCGCGGGCCTGTATGCGCAGGGCATAGGCATCTGGATGGGCGGCCAGGCCTTCATCAACATGGGCGTGAACCTGGGCGCACTGCCCACCAAGGGGCTGACGTTGCCTCTGATGAGCTTTGGTGGCTCGGCCATCCTGATGAACTGCGTGGCGCTGGCTGTCGTGCTGCGCATCGATCTTGAGAACCGCCAGATGATGAGAGGAGGTCGCTCATGAGTGAGAGGCACCTCGTCGTGATGGCCGCGGGGACGGGTGGCCACATCATCCCGGGCCTTGCCGTCGCGGAGGAGATGCAGCGTCGTGGCTGGACCGTGTCGTGGATAGGCACGCCGGCCGGCATGGAAAACCGCCTGGTGCCGGCGCGCGGCATAGCGATCGACGCGCTGCCCTTCGCGGGCCTGCGCGGCAAGGGGCTCAAGCACATGCTGCGCGGCCTCGTCGGCTTCTTCCAATCGCTGGGCCAGGCGCGCCGGGTCTACGAGCAGCGCCGCGCGACGGCCGTGCTAGGCATGGGCGGCTATGTCTGCGTGCCCGCCGGCCTTGCGGCTGCCTTCAGTGGCCGGCCCCTGATGCTGGTGAACGCCGACGCGGCGATGCTGAAGAGCAATCTCGCACTGAAGCCCTTCGCGCGCCGCATCGCCTTTGGCTTTGATGGCGCGGCCGCGGCCTCCACGTCGGGGGCCGTCGTCAGCGGCAACCCGGTGCGCGCCGAGATCGAGGCGCTACCAGCGCCGGCAGAGCGCATGGCCGGCCGCGGGGGGGCGCTGCATGTGTTGGTGCTGGGCGGCTCGCTGGGCGCGCGCGCGCTGAACCAGGCGCTGCCGCAGGCGCTGGCCCTTTGGCCGGCCGAGCAGCGCCCGCAAGTGCTGCACCAGTCAGGTCAGGACCACCTGGGTGCCGTCTGGCAGGCCTACAGCGATGCAGGCCTCGCAGCTGAGGTGAGACCTTTCATCGATGACATGGCTGCAGCGCTGGCCTGGGCCGACGTGGTGGTCTGCCGCGCCGGCGCCATCACCGTCAGCGAACTGTGTGCTGCCGGCTGCGCGGCAGTGCTGGTGCCGCTGGTTGTCAGTACCACCTCGCACCAGCGCGACAACGCCATCTTCATGGCCCAGCATGGCGCAGCCATCCACCTGCCGCAGGCGGAGCTGACGCCCGCGAAGCTCTACGAGCTGTTGAGTGACCTCGACCGTCCAGCGCTGCTGGCCATGGGCGAGAGGGCGCGTGCGTTGGCCCGGCCGCGTGCGGCCGCGCGCGTGGCCGATGAGATCGAAGGGATGCTCAAGTGAAGCACGCGGTGCAACGGCTGCATTTCGTTGGCATCGGCGGGGCCGGCATGAGCGGCATCGCCGAAATCCTGCACAACCTTGGCTTCAAGGTCAGCGGGTCGGATGCGGCCGAAAGCGTGGCGACCGAGCGGCTGCGTTCGCTGGGCTTGCGCGTGGAAATCGGCCATTCCGCGCCCCACATCGGCGACGCCCAGGCGCTGGTCACCAGCACAGCAGTTGCGGCGGACAACCCCGAGGTCATTGCTGCGCGGGCGCGCCAGATCCCGATCGTGCCCCGCGCCGTCATGCTGGCGGAGCTGATGCGGCTGCGCCGCGGCATCGCCATCGCCGGCACGCATGGCAAGACGACAACGACATCGCTGGTCACCGCCATCCTCGTCGAAGCGGGCCTGGACCCGACCTTCGTTATCGGCGGCAAGCTAAACGCGGCGGGTGCGAACTCGCGCCTGGGCAGCGGTGAATTCATCGTCGTCGAGGCCGACGAGAGTGATGCCTCCTTCCTGAAGCTTAGCCCCGTGCTTGCCGTCGTCACCAATATCGACGAGGACCACATGGACACGTACGGGCATTCGGTCGAACGCCTGCACGAGGCCTTCATCGAGTTCCTGCACCGTATGCCCTTCTATGGCGCCGCGGTGGTCTGCGCGGACGACCCCGGTGTACGCGCCATCCTCGGCCGCATCGAGAGGCCGGTGGTCAGCTACGGCTTGCTCGAAGGCGCCTGTGTGCGCGGCGTCGACGTGCAGGCGCTCGCCGATGCGCAGATGCGCTTTACCTGCGTGCGCGAAGGAGCGGCCGATCTCGACGTGCTGTTGAATCTGGCCGGCGAGCACAACGTGCGCAACGCTCTTGCGGCCATCGCCATTGCGATGGAGCTGGACTGCCCGGACGAGGCCATCCTGAAGGCGCTGGCGAAGTTCGCCGGCGTGGGGCGTCGCTTCGAGAAGCATGGCGAATGGCCCGCCGCCGACGGTGGCCGCTTCACGCTGATCGACGACTACGGTCACCACCCGGTGGAGATGGCCGCCGTGCTGGCCGCCGCGCGTGGGGCTTATCCGGGCCGCCGCCTCGTGCTGGCCTTCCAACCGCACCGCTACACCCGCACCCGCGACTGCTTCGTCGACTTCGTGCGGGTGATGCAAGGCGCTGATGTCGTGCTGCTGACAGAGGTGTACTCGGCTGGCGAAGCGCCCATCGCCGGCGCGACGGGCGCGGTGCTGGCGCAGGCCGTCGGCACGTCCCACTTCGTCGCCAGCGTGGCTGACATGCCGGCCGCGCTGTCCGTGCTGACCCGCGACGGCGACGTCGTCATTGGCATGGGCGCCGGCTCCATGAGCGCTCTGCCGCGCCTCGTGGCCCAACATTTCCCTCAAGGAGCGTCCCAGTGAAGGCGCCAATCGATCTGAACATCGACGCCGCTTCCTTCGGCAAGGTGGCCGTGCTGTTTGGCGGCAACAGCGCCGAGCGGCCGGTGTCGCTGATGAGCGGCGAGGGCGTGCTGGCCGCGCTGCGCTCGCTGGGCGCGGACGCCCATGGCTTCGACCCCGCCGAACAGCCGTTGCAGGCGCTCAAGGACCAGGGGTTCAAGCGCGCCTTCATTGCGCTGCATGGTCGCGGTGGGGAGGACGGCACGCTGCAGGGCGCCCTGGAATGGTTGGGTGTGCCCTACACCGGCTCCGGCGTCACGGCGTCAGGCGTTGCGATGGACAAGACCCTGACCAAGCGTGTGTGGGCTAGCGAGGCGCTGTCGACGCCGCAGTACCTGGCCCTGACTCGCGCCGAGCTGACGCGCGAGCGCGTGCGTGGCATCCCGGACGTGCTCGGGCTGCCCGTCGTCGTCAAGCCTCCGCACGAGGGCAGCAGCATTGGCATCACCAAGGCTGCTGGCTACTCCGAGATGCAGGGTGCCGTCGAGCTTGCGCTGAGCTTCGACGACGAGCTGCTGTTCGAGCAGTGCATCGAAGGGCCTGAGCTGACCTGCGCGGTGCTGGGTGAAGGCTTGGGCGCTGTCGCACTGCCCGTTATCGAGATCCGTGCCGAGGCTGGCAACTACGACTTCGCGAACAAGTACGAGACCGATACGACGCAGTACCTGTTCGGCTCGTTGCCCGCCGCACTTGAGGCGGAGATCCAGCAGCTGGTACTGCGCGCATACCGCCTGCTGGGCTGCCGCGGCTGGGGCCGTGCCGACCTGATGCTGCGCAAGTCGGACATGAAGCCGTTCCTGCTGGAGATGAACACGAGTCCTGGCATGACCTCGCATTCACTGGTGCCCAAGGCGGCCAATGCCGTGGGCATCGCTTACCCGCAACTGTGCTTGTGGCTGCTGGCGCAGGCCCGCCTGGACCGCGCTTGACTGCATGAACTCAGCTGCTGCCACCGCCGTGCTGCCACCCGACATCCGCTTGATGAATGCGGTGTCGGCGCTGCTCGTCGCCGCCTTGCTGGCGACGGTGGCCTGGGGGCTGATGCGCTGGGCGGTGCGGCTGCCGGTGTTCAACCTGCGCGCCATCCAAGTGGTGGGCGACGTCAGCCGCAACAGCGTTGCGTCGCTGCGCGCCAACGCGCTGCCGCGTCTGCAGGGGTCCTTTCTAAGTATGAACCTCAAGGATGGCCGTGCTGCGTTCGAAGCCGTGCCCTGGGTGCGGCACGCGCAGCTGCAGCGCATCTGGCCGATGCGGCTCAAGGTCAACCTGGAGGAGCACCGCGCCGCGGCCTACTGGGAGGCCCGCGCCGACGGCGCCGATGCCGCCACCGAGGCCGCTGCGGAGCGGGCCCTGGTCAACAGCTTCGGCGAGGTCTTCCAGGCCAACCTGGGCGACGTCGAGGATGAGGACCTGCCCATGCTGGCCGGGCCAGCCCATACCGCCGGCGCGATGCTGCAGATGTGGCGGGCACTGGAGCCGGCCGCCGAGAAGCTGGGCGAGAGCATCGAGCGCCTGGACCTTTCTGGCCGTGGCTCCTGGCGTGCCACCTTCGGCAGCGGCGCCGTCGTGGAACTCGGCCGTGGCGGGGAGTCCGAGGTCGCCGAGCGCTTCGGTCGCTTTGCCCGCTCCATTTCGCAGGTCACCGCGACCTACAACAGCCCGCTGCTGTCCGCAGACCTGCGTCACGCCGACGGCTACGCAGTCAAGCTACGCGGCGTGACGATACAAACTCCGGGTAAACCCGTAAATAGAAAACGCTGAGGACGGACATGGCCAAGGAATACAAGGATTTGGTCGTCGGGCTGGATATTGGAACTGCCAAGATCATGGCCGTCGTGGCCGAGGTATTGCCGGGTGGTGAATTGCGCATTGCCGGCCTCGGCGTGGCTCCGTCGCACGGCCTCAAGCGTGGTGTCGTCGTCAATATCGATGCCACCGTCCAGTCCATCCAGCAGGCCTTGAAAGAGGCCGAAATGATGGCCGACTGCAAAATCTCCCGGGTTTACACGGGGATCACTGGCAGCCATATCCGCGGCCAGAACTCCACCGGCATGGTCATCGTGCGTGACAAGGAGGTCACACCGGTGGACGTGACCCGGGTGGTCGAAACGGCAAAGGCCATCAATATTCCCAACGATCAGCGCCTGCTGCTGGTCGAACCCCAGGAATTCGTCATCGACGGCCATGAGGTCAAAGAACCCATCGGCATGAGCGGCGGCCGGCTGGAGGTCAAGGTCCATATCGTGACGGGAGCGCAGAGTGCGGCTGAAAACATCGTCAAATGCGTGCGCCGCTGCGGCCTGGAGGTCGATCAACTGGTTTTGAATCCCAGCGCTTCCAGTCATGCCGCCTTGACCGCCGACGAACGCGACCTGGGTGTAGCCCTGGTGGATATCGGCGCTGGCACGACGGATGTGGCGATATTCACAGGCGGCTCCATCCGCCATACCGCCGTCATCCCGATCGCGGGCGACCTGATCACCAGCGATATCGCGATGGCGCTGCGCACGCCGACCAAGGACGCCGAGGAAATCAAGGTTGAGTATGGCGTCGCCAAGCAGTTGCTGGCGGACCCTTCCGACCAGGTGGAAGTGCCCGGACTGGGCGACCGCAGCCCCAGGATGCTGTCCAAGCAGGCACTGGCCGGTGTCATCGAGCCGCGCGTTGAGGAAATCTTTTCGTTGGTCCATCAGGTCATTCGCGAGAGCGGGTATGAGGAATTGCTCTCCTCCGGCATCGTGCTGACCGGCGGTTCGGCTGTCATGCCCGGCATGGTGGAACTCGCAGAGGATATTTTTCTGAAACCTGTCAGGCGTGGCCTTCCCACCTATTCGGGGGCCCTTTTCGACATGGTTGCCAACCCGCGTTCCGCCACCGTCATGGGTCTGCTGGAAGAGGCGCGACTGTCGCGCAGTCGGGGTTTCAAGGCAGCACAGCAGGCTGGCTCGGTGCAAACCCTGCTCGGTCGCGTCAAGGATTGGTTCATGGGGAATTTTTGACCCCCTAAAAACCACGGTGTGCTACGAAAAATTTGTTTCAGCAACTAGTCATTCATTGAGTGCCAAGGCACAATTGCAGCAGTTAGGAGGTTGATATGCCCATCGAGATGATCGAAGAATTTGACCAAGGCACCCAAATCAAGGTGATCGGGGTCGGTGGTGGTGGTGGCAATGCCGTGGACCACATGATCGCCCAGGGCGTTCAAGGAGTTGAATTCATCTGCGCGAATACCGACGCGCAGGCGCTCAACCGTTCCAAGGCCGACCAATTGCTGCAACTCGGGTCGACCGGCCTGGGTGCTGGCGCCAAACCCGAGATGGGCAAGGCGGCCGCCGAGGAGGCGGAAAACCGCATCCGCGAATCCATTGCCGGCGCCAATATGCTGTTCATCACCGCTGGCATGGGTGGCGGCACGGGCACCGGCGCAGCGCCGGTGATTGCGCGCGTCGCCAAGGAAATGGGCATCCTGACGGTGGGCGTGGTCACCAAACCCTTCGAATTCGAAGGCGGCCGTCGCGCCAAGGCGGCCGACAACGGCCTGGCCGAACTGGAGGCTAATGTCGACTCGCTGATCGTCGTGCTGAACGACAAGTTGCTCGATGTACTGGGCGACGATGTCACGCAAGATCAGGCCTTCGCGCACGCCAATGACGTGCTGAAGAACGCCGTTGGCGGCATTTCCGACATCATTCACATCCCCGGCCTGGTCAACGTCGACTTCGAGGACGTCAAGACGGTGATGAGTGAGCCCGGCAAGGCCATGATGGGTACGGCCCAGGCCACCGGCCCGGATCGGGCTACCAAGGCTGCCGAGGCCGCCGTGGCCTGCCCGCTGCTGGAAGGCATCGACCTCTCCGGTGCGCGCGGCGTGCTGGTGCTGATCGCCGCAAGCCGCAGCAACTTCAAGCTCAGCGAGTCGCGCAACGCGATGAACGCGATCAAGCGCTACGCCTCGGAAGAAGCCCACATCATCTACGGCACGGCCTATGACGAGAGCCTGGGCGATGCGCTGCGCGTGACCGTCATCGCGACTGGTCTGACGGCCGGTCGCGCCCGTCAGCAGGCGCCGCTGCAGGTGGTGCAGAGCCAGCCCGTTGTGCGCAACGGCACCGACGGCATGCCTGTGTTGACGCAGGCGGTGGCGATGGCTGCGCCGGCTGCCGGTCAGCCGCAGCAGGCCAACGTGGGCCTCGGTCTGGGCGACTTCGCAAACGCCAACGTGCCCAGCGTCTGGCGCCATGGCCGTTCTGGCAGCGCGGCCGCCAAGGTTGAGGCGCTGTCGTCCAACGGCATGGACGAGATCGAGATCCCGGCCTTCCTGCGCAAGCAGGCTGACTGAGCGGCGCGCATCTCAATCACGAAAGGGCGGGCCTTGCGGCGCGCCCTTTTCCTTTTCAGGACGCGCCGACGGCGACCGACCTGACGGGCTGGCGAGCCAGGCCAGCAGCCCGCCACCGGCGAGCACGAGGGCCAGTGCGTCCATGCGCGCGGCCGGCAGCGTTGCGGCCGTCGTTGTCAGTGCTGCCGCGACAGCCATTTGCAGGAAGCCCAGCAGCGCCGAGGCTTGCCCGGCCTGGGTTGCAAACGGTGTCAGCGCCAGCGCCGTGCCGGTGGGCGACACCAGACCCATGCCGAACAGGAAGACGCAGGAGGCGGCCGCGAAGCCTGCCAGGTCGAGCGTGCCCGCTGCCAGCATCGCCAACCCGCCGCAGGCTGCCAGCCCGGCGCCTAGACGCAGCACCATCGGCCCGCCACGGCGCGCCGACCAGCGCGGCGCAGCCCGTCCCGCGGCGAAGACGACGAAGACCGAGGTCGCAAAGAAGAGACCCACCTGCAGCGCGGAGAAGCCGTACTGGCGTACCAGAACCAGCGGAGCAGTGCCGAAGAAGGCGAAGAGTGCCCCGAGGATGGCAGCCGTTGCGAGTGCCGGGCGCATGAAGCGTGAGTCTCCCAGCAGCACGGCGTAGCCACGCGCCAGGGCAACGGCCGGCTGTTGGCGACGCAGCTCCGCGGGCAGGGTTTCGCCGACGATGCGCGCGTAGGCTGCCGCCAACGCCAGCCCGGCGAGCACCAGCAGCACGAACGGCGCCCGCCAGCCCCAGGCGGCCTGCAGCAGGCCGCCCAGCAGCGGCGAGAAGCCCGGCGCAGCGGCCATGACGACCATGATGCGGCCGAGCAGCGCGGCCAACTGCGGGCCGTCGAAGCGGTCGCGCGCGGCCGCGCGTGCCAGCACAGACGCCGCAGCGGCGCCCATGGCCTGCAGCGCGCGGCCGGTCAGCAGCAAGGGGAGGTCGACGGCGAGCGCACCCAGCGCGCTGCCGACGATGAAGACGGCCAGGCCGCCGAGGACCACGGGCTTGCGGCCAATGCGGTCTGACCAGGGGCCAACGACCAGTTGCGCGGCAGCGAACACGGCGAGGAAGAGACTCAGCACTGCCGCCATCTCTGCCTCGCCGGACCCAAGGGTCTGTGCCATCAGCGGCAGAGAGGGCATCAGGATGTTGGTGGACAGTGTCGCGAGCGCCGCCAGCGCCGCCAGCGTGAGCAGCCACGGGCGGGGCACGGCCGTCATGGCGCCCGTCCCTCAGCCACGAAGGCGACGCTGCGGGCAATGACGCCGGCGTCCGCTAGCAGCCTGCGGTGACCCAGGCCAGTGGCGCGCTCCAGCCTTGAGCCGGCCCAGGCCTGGTGCAAGGCCTCGGAGGCGACGAAGGGTACGGTCCGGTCTTCGGGGTCGTGCACGATGAGGCCGGGGTGGCGCAACCCGTGCTGTAGCCGCTCCAGATCGACATAAGCCATGCGCGTGCCGATGAAGGCCTCCACCCAGCCGGCCAGGGCCGCCGCGTCGGCCGGACCGAGGCCATGCGCCTGGGCCAGGCCCTTGACCATGGGCGTCAGCGATGAGGGGCCGGCCAGGTGCACGCTGCGCTTGACCTGCAGCCCATGCGCAAAGGCCAGCAGCGCGGCTGCAGAGCCCATGGAATGACCGATGACGGCATGCACGTTGCCGATGGCGGTCATTACCGCGCGCAGCGCGCGGCCGGCATGGACGACGCTGGCCGCGTGGCCGCCGGAGTCGCCGTGGCCGGGCAGGTCGAACAGCGTGACCGAGAGGCCTGCCCGGACCAGCGCCTGTGCCAAGGCCAGCAGATGGGCGCCGCGACTGTTCCAGCCATGCACGAGGACCACGCGTGGACCCGTGCCCAGTGTCCAGCGTGCCAGCTTCAGCCCCTCGTGGCGTAGCGGCGGCTCGGCGGCGCCAGCCAGCGCGGCGCGTTCGTCGGTGCTCAGCGGCACGCGTTCGGGTGCCGAGAACGCGTGGCGGGCAGCGGCCAGATGGCCGCCGGCGTGGGCCGCCAGCGGTGCGGCCAGGGCGGGGGGCGCGACCATGGCGGCCTCCTCTTCAGCCGGCATAGGCCGGTGTGGGGCTGGACAGGCTGTGCTTGACCTGGCGGCTGAGGTCGTCGGCCAGTACCTCGAAGGCGCCGGCCTCGATGCCCTCGAATGCAAGGCGGGCCACATCGGCCGGCGCGGCCTTGGCGGCATCAAGGCCGCGCGTCATGTCGGTATCCATGTAGCCGACATGCAGGCTGGTCACCTGCGTGCCCTGGGCCCTGAGCTCATTGCGCAGGCCGTTGCTCAGCGACCAGGCCGCGGCCTTGGAGGCGCTGTAGGTGGCCACGCCGGGTACCGTCACCCAGCTCAGTACGGACAGCACGTTCAGCACCGCGCCGCCGCCGTTGACCCGCAGCGCCGGCGCGAAGGCGCGGGTGAGCGCCCAGGGCCCGAAGAAGTTGGTCTCCAGCTCGGCTCGGGCGGCGGCCATGCCGTCGTCACCCAGCAGGCTGCCATGGCGCGAGATGCCGGCGTTGTTGACGAGCAGCGTTACATCGGCGCAGCGAGCCGCGGCGGCGGCAACCTGGGTGGGGTCAGTCACGTCCAGCGCGACAGGCACCACGCCGGCCAGGTCGATGGCGGCTGGATCACGCGCGGCGGCGTAGACCTTTGCGGCGCCGGCAGCGAGCGCGGCCTGGGCGAAGGCCCGGCCCAGGCCGCGGTTGGCACCGGTGATGAACACGACGGCGTTCTTGAGCTTCATGGCAGTTCCTTCTCTGGCGTCTATTCATGTCGATTGACATGATTGAATTAAATGTCGTTCAACATATAAAATCCGTCAAGCGATATCTGCAAGAACCTCAGGAGGCCACCATGAAGGTCAGCCGCGCCCAGGCCGAAGAAAACCGGGAACGCATCCTCGACAACGCCGCCCAACTGTTTCGCGAGCGGGGCTTCGACGGCATCGGCCTGAACGACCTAATGCAGGCCGCCGGCCTGACGCGCGGCGGCTTCTATGGCCATTTCGACTCCAAGGACGACTTAGCCGCCCAAGCCACCCGGCGCGCGCTGGCGGCAAACCGGGAGCAGTGGAAAAAGCAGACCGACCGCAGCCTGTCGGCCTGGATCAAGGCCTATCTGTCCGACACCCATCGCGACCACATCGGCGCAGGTTGTGGGCTGGTGGCGCTGGCGGGCGATGCGGCGCGCGGCGGCGCGGCGGTGCGCGAGGTCTTCGGCGAAGGTGTCGAAAGCCTGGTCGCAACGCTGCAGGCGCAGATGCCGGCGGCCGATGCCGACACGCGCCGCGAGCAGGCGCTGGCCATGCTGTCCACGCTGGTCGGCGCGCTGCTGCTGTCGCGGGCCGTGGGTGACGCCGGCCTGTCGCGAGAACTGCGCGAGGCGGCTCGCAGGCACCTGCCAGTGGCCGTCCGCTGAAGGCAAGCGCCCTGCGCGTGGCGCCGGCGCGGCAGCACCCTGTGTGGCATGCTGGCGCCCATGTCAATGACTAGAAGAAGTCTCGGCGATGCCTGAGCTGGGCCTGCTGCTGCGCCGCTGGCTGCTGGGGCTTGCCCTGCTGGCCGGACTGCCCGTGCAGGCACAGCGCCTGCCCCAGCCGAGTGCCCATGTCACCGGCGACGATGCCGTCCCGGCCGAACTCGCGACCAGCACCTGGACGCGCGCCCAGCTCGATGCCTGGTGGGCTGCGCTTCGCCATCACACGGTGACCGGGGCCGACCGCCTGAGCCTGCCCTCTGAGCTGTTGCCGCCCGCGGCGTCCACGGCTTGGCAGCCCGTGGCCATGCCTGACGTACGCAGCCGCCCCGGTGCTGCCATGGTTACCGATGCGCGCGGCTACCAGATGCGCTGGTACCGGCTGCATGTGCCGGGCGGGCATGACGAGTCCATGGCGCTGTACCTGCCGCGCTTGGTCACGCTGTCGGCTGCCGTGCTTGCGCGCACCGAGCGCGGCTGGCAACTGTTGCTCGACAACCAGCATGCCGAGCGGGAGCAGTGGGTGCAACCGATCTGGCTGCCGCTTCCCGGCGCTGGCGCGCAGGGGCTGGACCTGGTCGTGGCGCTGCCGGTGCCGGCGGGCAGCTACCACTCGGTGTCACGCATCTGGATCGGACCCCGAGATACGCTGGAGAAGCGCTGGCTGTGGCGGGTGCGCGCCCAGACCGGCCTGCCCCAAGCCGTCAGCCTGACGCTGGCTGTGCTGGGGCTGTTCGCGCTGACGCTGTGGCTGCGCCGGCCCGGCGAGGCCATCTACGGTCTGTTTGCCCTCGGTGCCGCAGCCTGGGTGGTGCGCAACCTCCACTACTACGTTGGCCTGCCAGCCTCGCCCGTGGCGCTGGACTGGTTCTGGTGGGCGACGCACGCGTCCATGGGTTGGGTGATGCTGTCGGCGCTGCTGTTCGCACTGCGTTTCGCGGATTGGCGCCTGAAGCGGCTGGAATGGGCGCTGACGGCGTCTGTGCTGGTCGTCAGCCTGCTCAGCATGCCGCTGTGGCTGCGTCGGCTCGACATGGTCGTCTTGCAGTACGTGGTGACGGCAGCCGTTGCCGCAGTTGGTACAGGCTGGCTCGCCTTCCTCGCCTGGCGCGAGCGCCGCACCGAGCTACGCATCATGGCGGCCGCGCTGCTCGCTGGCGTGCTCATCGGCGGGCACGACCTTGCCGTGCTGGCCGGCTGGGCATGGCCCGAGCATGTCTTCCTGATGCCGTTCGCGACGTTGATCGTCATGATCAGCTTCCTGCACGCGGTGCAGCGCCGCTACGTGGGTGCCGTCGAGCAGGTCAAGGCCGAAAACAGCCAGTTGCAGGAGGACCTGGAAGAGCAGGTGTCGGTGCTGCAGATGCAGAACGCCCAGTTGCGCGAAGCCGAGCGCCAGCAGGCATTGCTGCTGGAGCGCCAGCGCATCATGGCTGACATGCACGACGGCCTGGGGTCCTCGCTGCTGTCGGCGCTGGTGGCGATGGAGCAGGGCAGCATGTCGCACGAGCAGTGTGTGGAGGTGCTGCGCGAATGCGTGGATGACTTGCGTCTGGTCATCGACTCGCTGGAGCCCGTCGGACACGACCTCGTCTCGCTGCTGGCGACGATGCGCTACCGCCTGGGCAAGCGCCTACAAACCGGCGGACTCAAGCTCGAGTGGGACGTGCAGGACTTGCCGCCCCTGCCGTGGCTGGAGCCTCCCGACGCGCTGCACGTGCTTCGGCTGATGCAGGAGGCGCTGAACAACGTACTCAAGCATGCCCAGGCCAGCCGCGTGCGCATGGTGACGCGCCACCACGGCAGCTATGTCGAGATCCGGGTAGAGGACGACGGTGCCGGTTTCGACCTGGAGACCATCCAGCACGGCCGCGGCCTGAAGAGTCAGATCAAGCGTGCGCAGCGTCTGGGCGGCAAGTTGCGCATCGACTCCTCTCCCGGCAGCGGTACCCGGTTATCGCTGAGATTGCCCGTGGAGCGCAGGGCCCAACCCTGATCCGGGACAATCGCGGCATGCTCAAGCAACGCACCCTGAAGTCGATCACCCGCGCCGTAGGCGTGGGCATCCACAGTGGCCAGAAGGTCGAGCTGACGCTGCGTCCCGCGCCGCCGGACACGGGTATCGTCTTTCGCCGTGTGGACCTGTGCCCACCGGTGGATATCCCCGTCGGTGTCATGTCGGTCAGCGACACGCGCATGGCCACCACCATCAGCCCCGGCGGCGACCCCGGTGCCCCAAAAGTACAGACCATCGAGCACCTGCTGTCAGCCTGCGCCGGCCTCGGTCTGGACAACCTTGTCATCGACATCAATGCCGACGAGGTGCCAGTGTTGGACGGCTCGGCGGCCGCCTTCGTCTTCCTGCTGCAGTCTGCCGGCATCGTCATGCAGGACGCGCCCAAGCGCTTCTTGAAAGTGATGAAGCCCGTCGAGGTGCGCCAGGGTGAGGGCAAGAAGCTGATGTGGGCCAGGCTGGAACCCCATCATGGCTACACGCTGAGCTTCGAGATCGAGTTCGACAACCCGGCCGTGGCCGCCACGGGCAGTCAGTTCGTCTTCGACATGGGCTCGGGCAAGTACAAGAAGGAGATCGCCCGGGCCCGCACTTTCGGCATGACGGCCGACATCGACTTGATGCGCTCGCGGGGCCTGACACTGGGCGGATCGATGGACAACGCCATCGTTGTCGACGACTACAAGGTGCTGAATGCCGATGGGCTGCGCTACGACGACGAGTTCGTGAAGCACAAGATCCTCGACGCCATCGGCGACATGCAGGTCGCCGGCATGCCTCTGCTGGCGGCCTACACATCGTTCAAGGGCGGCCATGCGCTGAACAACAAGTTGCTGCGTGCGCTGCTTGCCGACGAGTCCGCGTACGAGGTCGTCAGCTTCGACGACGACCGAGCAGCGCCCAAGGGCTTCGCCGAGCTTGCACCTGCATGGTGAGCGGACATGAAGTCCCCACGCGCGCTTCGCTCACTGCCTCCCGACGGGGGGCGGCGTCACCTTTGGACGGCCGGGTGGCGCTGACATGCTGATAGCCCGCCTCGTCATCGGCCTGCTGCTGTTCTCGGCCATCGTCTGCTTCGCCCTGTCCATAGCTACCGGCCAGGTGCGCTGGCGGCGGATGGGTATCGTCATCATGAAATGGACGTTGATCGCCGGCCTGGCCTTCTTCGCCGTGCTGATCCTGGAGCGCCTGGCCCTGCTGTTGTGACGCCGTTCACGGGCGGCGTCCCTTACCCCTGAGCTTGCGGGGATGGCAGGGCGGCCCGTCTTGCCCAGAATGGTTACACGGTCGTCGCTCGAGTCGCGGCGACCCAGCCCAGGAAAGCAGCAAGTCCTGGGTGCCACGCGTGGAGATGGCCGGGGGGCCGGGGAAGCGCGGTGGGTTGAAAGAGAGATCGTTCGAAGTAGATTGGGCCGCTCCCGATGGAGCGGCCCTCTTTTTTTGCGCGCGCGCCACAGTCTGGCTGTCGGCGAGCTGTCGTCAGAGGTAGCGCTGGCGCAAATGCATTTCGAAGTGCGCCGGATTGAGGGGCTCGCCGCTGGCGCGCTGCACCAGCTCCGGTGTTTCATAACGGCTGGCCACCCGCCAGACATGGGTGGCCAACCAGCTGAACACGCCGCCCAGTTCGCCGTCGGCGATGCGTGCGTCCAGGTCGGGTTGCTGGGTGCGCATTGCCGCGAACCACTGGGCCGCGTACATCGCGCCCAGTGTGTAGCAGGGGAAGTAGCCAAACAGGCCGGCTGGCCAGTGCACGTCCTGCATTGGGCCGTCCTTGAAGTTGCCGCGCGTGTCCAGATCCAGCAGCTCGGCCATCTTGCCGTCCCAAAGTGCCGGGATGTCGTCCACCTCGGCCTCGCCCTCGATGAGCGCCCGCTCGATGTCGAAGCGCAGCAGGATGTGGGCAGGGTAGGTCACCTCGTCGGCATCCACGCGGATGAAGCCGGGCTTCACGCGCGTCAGCAGCCGGTGCAGGTTGCCGGGCTCGAAGGCGGACTGGGCGCCGAAGTGCTTGACCAGCAGCGGCGCCAGCAGCCCAGCGAAGGCCGGGTGGCTACCCAGCTGCATCTCGAATGACAGGCTCTGGCTCTCGTGGATGCCCATGGAGCGGGCGCGGGCGATGGGCTGGCCCAGCAACTCGCGCGGCAGGCCCTGCTCGTAGCGGCCATGGCCCGTCTCGTGGATGACACCCATCAAGGCCGGCAAGAAGTCGTCCTCGCGATAGCGGGTCGTCATACGAACGTCCTCGGGCACCCCGCCGCAGAAGGGGTGGGTGCTCTCATCTAGGCGGCCGGCGGCGAAATCGAAGCCCATCAGCTGCATCGCGTCCAGGCCCAGTGCCTTCTGTGCCGCCGTGGGGAAGGGGCCGACGGGTTCGATGACGTTCTCGGTGGCCTGCCTGGCGATGACGTCGCGGATCAGGCCCGGCAGCCATTGCCGCAGCGGTGCGAAGGCGCGCTCGACGCCCGAACTGCGCATGCCCGGCTCGTACAAGTCCAGCAGCGCGTCGTATCTGGACAGCCCTGCGCTCTGGGACAGGCAGTCGGCCTCCTGGCGGGCGATCCTGAGAACCTCGCGCAAGTTGGGCGCGAAGCCGGCCCAGTCGTTGGCCGGGCGCTGCGTGCGCCAGGCATGTTCGCAGCGGTTGTTGGCCAGGCTCTTGGCTTCCACCAGCGCCTGCGGGAGGGCGTTGGCGGCGCGCCAGACCCGGCGGATCTCGCGCAGGTTGGCGTGCTGCGTGTCGTCCAGCGGCTCGGCCGCAGCGGAGTCCAGCAGGCCGGGCAAAGCGGAGTCGGTGGCGAGCTGGTGCAGCAGCCCGTCCATCTCGGCCAGCGCCAGGCTGCGCGCCTCGTTGCCCTTGGCCGGCATGTTGGCGGCCTGATCCCATTGCGCGATGGCCTGCAGGTGACCGAGATGGTGCAGGCGCCGCTGGCGCGCGGCGAGATCTTGGTAGGCGGATGTCATGACAGCCAACTTTCGGGAATGAAGTACAGCAAGGCGATGGTGAAGCAGATGAAGCGCAGCCCCTTGCCCAGGGCCATCCAGCCCACGCAGGGCCAGAAGGGCAGCTTGAGCCAGCCGGCCACAGCGCACAGCGGGTCGCCCACGATGGGCAGCCAGCTCAGCACGCAGGCCTTGGGGCCGAAGCGTTTCAGCCAAGCCAGCGCGCGCGGGTTGGGCGGCTCGCGGTGCTTGACGGCCTCTACCGCTTTCTCCGCGCCATAGCCTAGCCACCAGCTGGTCATGCCGCCCAGGGTGTTGCCCACGGTCGCGACGGCGATGACCGGCCAGAACATGCCAGGGTCGGCCTTGACGACAAGAAAGACTGCCGGCTCCGAGCCTAGTGGCAGCAGCGTCGCCGAGACAAAAGTGATGATGAAGACCGCGACCAGCCCCACCTGGGGCAGGGCCAGGGCGGCCAGCAGATCTTGGATGAGTTGAGCCAGCCAGACTTCCATGGCGGCATTGTGGTCCGAGCGCGAAAGTCCGGATGGCTACAATCTCGCCTCTTTTTTGAGCAGACCCCTCGTGCAAATCGGCCCCCATTCACTCCCCAACGCGCTCTTCGTGGCGCCCATGGCCGGGGTGACGGACCGGCCCTTCCGCCAGCTGTGCCGGCGCCTCGGCGCGGGCTATGCGGTCAGCGAGATGGTCACGTCGCGCAAGGAGCTGTGGAACAGCCTGAAGACCTCGCGCCGCGCCGACCACAGCGGTGAGCCCGGTCCCATCGCAGTGCAGATCGCCGGGACCGACGCAGGCATGCTTGCCGAGGCCGCCGTGCACAACGTCGACCGCGGTGCGCAGATCATCGACATCAACATGGGCTGCCCGGCCAAGAAAGTCTGCAACAAGTGGGCAGGCTCCGCGCTGATGCGCAACGAGGCGCTGGCGCTGGAGATCGTGGAAGCCGTCTTGGCTGTCTGCGCACCGCGCGGTGTGCCGGTCACGCTGAAGATGCGCACCGGCTGGAGTCTTGAGGAGCGCAATGCGCTGAGGCTGGCCAAGCAGTTCGAGGCCGCGGGCATCGCGATGCTGACCATCCATGGTCGTACGCGCGAGCAGGGTTACAAGGGCCTGGCGGAGTACGACACCATCGCCGCCGTGAAGGCCGCGCTGGCGATTCCCGTCGTGGCCAACGGCGACATCGATTCGCCCGAGAAGGCCCGCGACGTGCTGGCTTATACCAATGCCGATGCACTGATGATCGGCCGCGCTGCGCAGGGGCGGCCCTGGATCTTTCGCGAGGTATCGCACTTCCTCGCCACCGGCGAGCACCTGCCGGCCCCCACTGTCGCCGAGGCGCGCGACGTGCTCATCGAGCACCTGTATGACCACTATGGCTTGTACGGCGAGCTCAGCGGCATGCGCAGCGCCCGCAAGCACATCGGCTGGGCAGTGCGCGGCCTGCCCGGCGGCGAGGACTTCCGCCGGCACATGAATACGCTGGAGAGCAGCGAGCTTCAGGTGCAGGCGTTGCGCGAATGGTTCGACGAATTCGGCCAGACCCACGACCGGTTGCCGCCTACCACGGCCGCCAACGACGACGAAGCCCAGGCCGACGAAGCCTGTGCCGCCTGAAACAAGAAGCTCCTGTCATGAGTGCCCAGAAGAACACCACCCCGCCCAACCCCATCGACGCCTGTGTGCGCGACAACCTTGAAGCCTTCTTCCGCGATCTGGACGGCCAGGAGCCGCACTCCATGCACGAGATGCTGGTGAAGCTTGTCGAGAAGCCGCTGTTCGAGATCGTCATGCGCGAGGCCGGCGGCAACCAGAGCAAGGCGGCGCAATGGCTGGGCATGAACCGCAACACGCTGCGCCGCAAGCTGACCGATCACGATCTCTGAACGACGGTAGGCCGATGAACCAGTTTCAAGCGATCCTCGGCTGCTTGGTGCACGGTCGTCCGCTTTTCGACGTCGAGGTCGACGACCAGACCCGTTGTGTCGTGCGGGGGAACCGCCGCCGCGTGGTCGTGACTCGTTCCAAACGTCAGGTCGAGATCGGCAAGCTGCGCTGCTCGGCTGACGCGGTTGATGCCGTCGTTTTGCGCAAGCGCGGCGCCATTGAACTTGAACGTGGCCGGCCGCACTGGGAGGTCGCCTTGCGCCTGCAGGCCGGCGAGGTGCTCGAAGTCGGTTTCAGTTACGACGATGTCGACGCCTCTGTTGCCGCTGCGGCCCTGGGCCGCGGCATCGGCTGTGTCGTTCAGCAGGCCTGAACCATTCCCAATCTTTGTTTCTTCCAGAAGTGGCTGCCATGTCTCAACTCACTGCACTCCTCTCGGTCTCCGACAAGACCGGTATCCTTGAATTCGCCAAGGAACTCCACGCGCTGGGCGCCAAGCTGCTGTCCACCGGCGGCACCGCCAAGCTGCTGGCCGACAACGGCCTGCCGGTGACCGAAGTGGCCGAGCACACCGGTTTCCCGGAGATGATGGACGGCCGCGTGAAGACGCTGCACCCCAAGATCCACGGTGGCCTGCTGGCCCGCTCCGACCTGCCTGAGCATGTGGCCGCGATGCGGCAGCACGGCATCACGCGCATCGACATACTGGCCGTCAACCTCTACCCCTTCGAGGCGACGGTGGCCAAGCCCGGCTGCACTCTGGAAGACGCCATCGAGAACATCGATATCGGTGGCCCGGCGATGGTGCGCAGCGCGGCCAAGAACTGGAAGGACGTGACGGTGCTGACTGACGCGGCCCAGTACGCGGGCGTGCTGGCCGAGCTGAAGGCCAATGGCAAGACCAGCGACAAGACCCGTTTCGCCGCGTCGGTTGCTGCCTTCAACCGCATCGCCCAGTACGACGCGGCCATCAGCAACTACCTGTCCAGCCTGCAAGATGACGGCAGCAAGGCCGAGTACCCGGCGCAGATGAATGCGACCTTCGTCAAGGTGCAGGACCTGCGCTATGGCGAGAACTCGCATCAGAGCGCCGCGCTGTATCGCGACCTGTTCCCGGCGCCTGGCTCGCTGGTGACGGGCAAGCAGTTGCAGGGCAAGGAGCTCAGCTACAACAACATCGCCGACGCCGATGCCGCGTGGGAGTGCGTGAAGAGCTTCGACACGCCGGCCTGCGTCATCATCAAACATGCCAACCCCTGCGGCGTGGCCGTGGGCGCTCACCCGGCAGAGGCCTACAGCAAGGCCTTCAAGACCGACCCCACCAGCGCCTTCGGCGGCATCATCGCCTTCAATCGCGAGGTGGACGGCGCAGCGGCTCAACTCGTCGCCAAGCAGTTCGTCGAGGTGTTGATGGCACCGAGCTTCAGCGCTGATGCGCTGGAGATCTTCAAGGGCAAGGCCAATGTGCGCCTGTTGCAGATCGCGCTGCCGCCGGGCGGGCCGCGCCCCTGGGACCAGGGCCGCAATGCCGGCGACAGCAAGCGCGTGGGCTCGGGGCTGCTGCTGCAGACAGCCGACAACCACTTCCTGAAGAAGGAAGACCTGAAGATCGTCACGACGCTGCAGCCCACGGTCCAGCAGATCGACGACCTGATGTTTGCCTGGACCGTCGCGCAGTATGTGAAGAGCAATGCCATCGTCTTCTGCGGCGGTGGCATGACGCTGGGCGTGGGTGCAGGCCAGATGAGCCGCATCGATTCGGCCCGCATCGCGTCCATCAAGGCCGACAACGCCGGCCTGAGCCTGAAGGGCTCGGCGGTGGCCAGCGATGCCTTCTTCCCGTTCCGCGACGGCCTGGACGTGCTGGCCGATGCCGGCGCCTCCTGCGTCATCCAGCCGGGCGGATCCATGCGTGACGACGAGGTGATCGCTGCCGCCAACGAGCGTGGAATCGCCATGGTGCTCACGGGTGTGCGCCACTTCCGGCACTGAGATCGTGTCGCCTGCGGGACTAGACGCGCTCCTCTAGTCCAGGGCCTCTCCGGTTGGTGAGGCCCGGTCTTGCGGTTAGCCTCGAAGAATTCGAGCCCGAACCGGAGACAAGGTCATGGACATCGCGCTGCAGGAGCGCCTGCATCTGGCGCTGACGGCGCAGCGCCGCGCCTTCGAGGCCGAGCGCATGCCCTCGTACGAGGTGCGCCGTGACCGCCTGCAGAGGCTGCTGGCAATGACGCGCCAGTACGGTGAGGCGCTGGCCACCGCGATGGCGCAGGACTTTGGCCACCGGGCGCGCCAGGAGTCGCTGCTGGCGGACATCTTCACCGTCGAGTCCGGAGCCCGTCATGCGCTCAGGCATTTGCGCCGCTGGATGAAGCCCAGGCGTGTCGCGACGCCACTGCACTTCCGGCCCGGCCGCAATGTGCTGATGCGCCAGCCGCTGGGCGTCGTCGGCATCGTGTCGCCTTGGAACTACCCCTACTACCTGGCCATGGAGCCGGCCGTGGCGGCGCTGGCTGCAGGCAACCGCGTGCTGATCAAGCCGTCGGAGCTGACGCCCTCGACTGCCGAACTGATGGCGCGCATCGTTGCCGAGCATTTCAGGCCCGAGGAGATGCAGGTCATCACCGGCGACGCCGAGGTTGGCAAGGCCTTCACGCAACTGCCGTTCGACCACCTGTTCTTCACCGGCTCCACTTCGGTGGGGCGCCATGTCGCGCAGGCTGCGGCGAGGAATCTGACGCCGGTGACGCTGGAGCTGGGCGGAAAGTCCCCCGCCATCGTCGACCGCAGTTGCGATCTCGGCCTGACCGCAGCGCGCTTGGCCTTCGGCAAGCTCTTCAACGCCGGCCAGACCTGCGTGGCGCCGGACTACCTGCTGGTGCCGCGCGAGATGGTGGAGCCCCTGAGTCAGCGCATCTTGGCCGAGATGCGTCGCATGTATCCGCGCATCGCCGGCAACGCCGACTACACCAGCATCGCCACGCCGCGCCACCATGCGCGGCTGCAAGGCCTGATCGCCGACGCGGCCCAGCGCGGGGCGCGCGTGCTGCGCACGCACGACGAGCAGCCCGACGACCGCCGCCTGGTGCCGGCACTGTTGCTGGATGTGCCGCCCGAGGCGACCGTCATGCAGGAGGAGATCTTCGGCCCTCTGCTGCCTGTTGTTGGCTACGACCAGCTTGATGAGGCGCTGGCCCACGTCAACCGCGGCGACCGGCCGCTGGCGCTGTACTGGTTCGGCTCGGATGGTGACGCGCGCGACCGCGTCATGCGCGAGACGCACGCCGGTGGCGTGACCATCAACGACTGCCTGTGGCACCTGGGCCAGGAGGAGCAGCCGTTCGGCGGCATCGGCGCCAGCGGCATGGGTTCGTACCACGGCGAATGGGGCTTTCGCACCTTCAGCAAGGAGAAGCCGCTGTTCATCCAGTCGCGCTTCGCCGGCACGAAGCTGTTCCAGCCGCCCTATGGCCCGACCTTCGAGAAACTCCTTGCGCTGCTCAAGCGCATCGCCTGAGCCATGCAAGACACCCAGCGATACGACGAGACCCATGACGTCATCGTCATCGGCGGTGGCTCGTCCGGCTCGGCGCTGGCTGGCCGCCTGAGCGAAGACCCCGACACCCGCGTGCTGGTGCTGGAGGCCGGCGCCGACGTCAGCGGTTGGCTGGGAACCGTGCCCACTGGCGCCGTGCTGATGGTGCCCAGCCAGTTGCACAACTACGCCTTCGAGACCGTGCCCCAGCCTGGCCTGGGCGGGCGCCGCGGCTATGTCCCGCGCGGCAAGATGCTGGGTGGCTCTTCGGGCATCAACGCCATGGTCTACATCCGTGGCCAGCGCGAGGACTATGACCACTGGGCCGCTCTCGGCAACCCTGGCTGGGCCTGGGACGACGTGCTGCCGTTCTTCATCAAGAGCGAGGGCAATGACAGCTTCGGCTCGCCCCTGCACGGCACCGCCGGCCCGCTCAAGGTCAGCCAGCTGCGCACTGACAACCCGTTGCACGAGGCCTGGCTGGCGGCTGGCCGCGAGGCTGGTCTTCGCGTCAACGCCGACTTCAACGGCGAGACGCAGGAGGGCATAGGCATCTACCAGGTCACGCAGGACCGGGGAGAGCGCTGCAGTGCCGCGCGCGCCTACCTCTGGCCGCACCGGAGCCGGTCCAACCTGCGCATCACCGTGCAGGCGCAGGTGCAACGCATCCTGTTCGAGGGGCTCCGCGCGGTGGGTGTCGAGGCCCGGGTGGGCGGTGTGCTGCGTCGCCTGCAGGCCCGGCGCGAGGTCGTGCTGGCGGCCGGTGCCATTCAGTCGCCCCAGTTGCTGATGTTGTCTGGCGTGGGCGACGCGGAGCAACTGCAGGTTCACGGCCTTCCAGTGCTGCATCACCTGCCCGGGGTTGGCGCCAACCTGCAGGACCACCCCGACTTCGTGTTCGGTCTGCGCAGTCGCAGCCTTGACACCTTCGGCCTGTCGCTGCGCGGCGGGGGCGCGTTCTGGCGCGCTATCCGGCGCTACCGCGGCGAGCGGCGCGGCATGCTGACCAGCAATTTCGCCGAGGGTGGCGGGTTCCTGTGCAGCAGCGCCGAGCAGTCGCGGCCGGACATCCAGCTGCATTTCGTCGTTGCCGCCGTGGAAGACCATGCCCGCAAGCTGCGCTGGGGACATGGCATGTCCTGCCATGTCTGCCTGCTGCGGCCGCAGAGCCGCGGCAGCGTGCGGCTTGCCGGCCCCGATGCGGGAGCTGCACCGCTGATCGACCCGGCGTTCTTCCAGCATCCTGACGACATGCCGCAGATGGTGGCCGGGTTCAAGCTCACCCGCGCGCTGCTGAACCAGCCGGCGCTGCGGGCGCACTGGCATACCGAGATGTGGAGCACCGATACGCGCTCCGACAGCGACATCGAGGCTCTGCTGCGCCGGCGTGCCGACACCATCTACCACCCGGTGGGCACTTGCAGGATGGGAGCCGACGCGATGGCCGTCGTCGACGCCGAGCTGCGCGTGCACGGCCTGCAGGGCCTGCGCGTGGTGGACGCGTCGATCATGCCCACGCTGGTCAGCGGCAATACAAACGCGCCGGCCATGATGATCGGCGAGAAGGCTGCGCAGATGATGCAGGCAGCGGCTCGGCGGCCCGAGGTGGTGGCGCGAATGGCTGGCGCCGCCTGACGCCTGCGGACCGTGGCCGCGGGGCCTCAGGCCTACCGTGGGCTGGAAGCAGCACCGCCGCAGCGCCTCTTCGCGAAGTCTTCACGAGGTTGGCATCGGCCCTCGATGCCGGAAGGGTTGCCGCCAGCTACAGGTTGCAAACTGTCACCTGCGCGCTGCGTCTAGGGCGCGAATGAAGGTGCCAGGAGTGTTGCCATGAAGTTTTCCCGATACGTGCTGCCGTGCGTGGCGCTGATCGCGGCGCTGTGGGCCGGCGTGCCCGCGTGGCTGGCGATGTTGGCCGCGATCGCGCTGGCCTGGCTGGCGGCGGGCTGGGCACATCGCCAAGCGGCCGAGCCGGCGTCTCCCGCGCCGACTTACGGGGCCGCCGCCGTAGCGAGTGCACCGGCGTCCGCTTCGAGCGGTTCCGGGCTGATGGGCGTGGGTCTTGCCGCGGCCGGAGGTGTCGCGGCCGGCCTGCTGGCAGAGAAGCTGCTGAGCGAGGGCCGTGATGCCGGCGGCGGAGGCTTCGTCCCCGGCAGCCTCGATGCCGACAGCAGTGCGGCCGACGAGCTGGCACGGCGCGACGTCGAGTTCGGCAGCGGCGACGGCTGGGGGGGGCGGGACACGGGGCTGGGCGTCGAGGACTGGTAGGCTGCCACCGTCGGGCCGCGATAATCCCGGCCCATGACGCTTGCCGCCTTCACCGGCCAGTTGCTCGCCTTCGTCGCCCGGCTCATCACGGGTGCGCAGGGCCACTGGAAGGGCTGCCCGCCAAAAGCCGAGCAGCGTATCTACATCGCCAACCACCAGAGCCATTTCGATCTCGTCCTGATCTGGGCAGCTTTTCCGCATGAGCTGAGGGCTTCGACCCGCGCCATCGCCGCGCGCGACTACTGGACGACCAGCGCCTTCAAGCGCTGGCTGACGACCGAGGTCTTCAACGCCATCTACGTCAGTCGCAGTCGCGCCACGCCCGACGAAGATCCACTGGAGCCCCTGGCCGACGCGCTGGCCAACGGCGACTCGCTCGTCATCTTTCCCGAGGGCACGCGCTCCAACAAGGGCAATCCCATGCCCTTCAAGTCCGGGATCTACCATCTGGCCGAGCAGTTTCCCCACGTGCCGCTGATCCCGACATGGATCGACAACGTCCAGCGCGTGATGCCCAAGGGCGAGGTCGTGCCAGTGCCCATCCTGTGTACGGTCACCTTCGGTGCGCCCATCCAGCTGCGCGAGGGTGAGAGTAAAGCCGACTTCCTTTGCCGCGCCCGCGAGGCTGTCATGGAGCAGCGGCCCGACCCCGCCTCGGTGGGCCGGGTGGTGGAGTCCGACTGATGGTGGGCTGGCTCAAGCAACTGACGTCCAGCGAGCAGGTGGCCCTGCTCTTCGTCGTGCTGTTCGGCCTGCTGCTGCTGCTGAGCATCGGCCTGTTCCTGAACTCGCTGCGCGAGCGCGAGGACGAGGACGCACGGCTGGCTTCGCAGCTCGCCTGGGCACGCGTGCGCCGCGACCTGCGTGCGGCATGGATCGGCGCTTGCATGTTCTGGGTCGCCTGGGTATCCGGTCCGCTGGGCGCCACGCTGCTGTTCGCGCTGTTCTCCTTCCTGGCGCTGCGCGAGTTCATCACCCTCGTGCACACGCAGCGCAGCGACCATCGCACCCTCATCGTCGCCTTCTTCGTGTTGCTGCCGGTGCAGTACATGATCTGCGGCACGCGCTTCTTCGATCTCTTCACCGTCTTCCTGCCGGTCTACGGATTTCTGGTGCTACCCATCGTCAGCGCACTGGCCGACGATCCGCAGCGCTTTCTGGAGCGCAACGCCAAGATCCAGTGGGGCGTGATGGTCTGTGTCTACGGGTTGTCGCACGCGCCGGCTCTGCTGCTGCTGGAGTTCCCTGGCTACACAGGACGCGGCGCCTTCCTGCTGTTCTTCCTTGTCATGGTGGTCGCGGCCGCGCAGATCGCGCAGGAGATCGCGCGCCGCCTGCTGCGCCGCCGGCCGGTGGCGCGACGCATCAGCCGCAGTTTCTCGATGAGGGCCTGGTGGATAGGCACACTGACGGGCGCGCTGGTCGGCGGCCTGCTGTTCTGGATCACGCCCTTCAAGGCTGGCCAGGCACTGGCCATGGCCTTCGTTACGGCTGGCGCGGCCGGCTTCGGCGGCCTCGTCATGAAGGCGCTGAAGAAGGATGCCGGCGCGCGCTACTGGGGCAATCGCAGCTCAATCACAGGCGCTGTCGGCCTGCTTGACCGCATCGCCGTGCTGTGCTTTGCGGCACCGGTGTTCTTCCATTCGGCGCGCTGGTACTTCCAACTGCCGCTGGGCTATCGCTGATGCGCATCCTCGGCATCGACCCTGGTCTGCAGACCACAGGCTTCGGCGTCATCGACGCCGACGGGCCACGCTTGGCCTATGTCGCCAGCGGCACCATCAAGACTAGCGGCGTCGCGTTGGGTGACCTGCCAGGGCGGCTGAAGATCCTCTACGACGGCATCCGCGAGGTTGTCGCGCGCTACCAGCCGCAGTGCGCGGCGGTGGAGATCGTCTTCGTCAACGTGAATCCCCAGTCCACGCTGCTGTTGGGGCAAGCCCGTGGCGCAGCGTTGACCGCGTTGGTCTCTGCCGACCTGGCCGTCAGCGAATACACCGCGGTGCAGATGAAGAAGGCCGTGGCCGGCCACGGCCAGGCCAAGAAGGAGCAAGTGCAGGCCATGGTGCAACGGCTGCTGAGCCTGCCCGGCGTGCCCGGCAAGGACGCCGCCGACGCGCTGGGCATGGCCATCATGCATGCCCATGCCAGGGTCAGTTTCGAGGCCATGGGGCGCAGCACCACGCTGCAGCGCCGCCAGCACGCTCAGTTCAAAGGCGGCAGGACCTACTAAAAAGCCCCGCTCGTGCGGGGCTGCGGGCTGCTCCGGCGGGGCTCAGGCTTTGCGGCGGCGCGCGATCAGGGCAACTGCGCCCAAGCCGCCCAGCATCAGCGCCCAGCCTTCGGGCTCGGGCACGGCGCTGATGTTCAGTGTGCCGATATGGGATGTGCTGTTGACGAAGTAGGTGAAGCCGCTGGAGCCCCAGAAGGACTGCAACGCCAGCTCGCCGCCTGATGGCGTCGTGAACAAGGCATTGGGGCCGGTCAGTTGGCCGCCATCGAACTGCACATAGGGGTCCGTCGCCTGGGCCAGCGTGTAGGTCTGTCCCTGGAAGCTGATGGTCAGCGACGTCAGGTCGAAGCTGCCGTCGGAGCCACCTGCGGCGACCACGACGTCGTCGAAGGAGAACGTGCCGGTCAGCACGCTGGTGGCCGGATCGGTGTCGAAGCTGCCGGTGAAGCTGTAGGTGGCGGCGTGGGCCGCACCTGCCGCGGCCAGGGCCGCGAGGGCCAGCAGGGATTTGCGGATCATCATGATGGATTTCCTCGGGAAGCTGTTCAGAACTTGAAGCTGGCGGCGGTGACGGCGTTACAGGCGACGCCCTTGAGCTGCACCAGCGGTTTGGTGGCGATCGGGCCGGCCGAGCCGTCGGCATCGATGCCGATGATGGCGCCGGCGGCCGAGGTCGTGCAGGTGACGTGGCCGCTGGCCAGTGGGTTGGCGCTGGCGATGCCGACCGAAGCGAGCAGTTTGGTCAGCACCAGCGTATCCATGCCCGGCTTGAAGTCGGTGATGACGTCGCCCGCGTCCAGCATGCTGCCGTAGACGAACTGGTCGCGGCCGCCGTTGCCGGTCAGCGTGTCGGCGCCTGGACCGCCCTCGATGACATCGTCACCGGGGGTGCCGACGATGACATCGCGACCGTTGGTGCCGACCATGCTCTTGACGAGGTTCAGGCCGATCAGCATCGGGTCATGGTCGGAAGCGCGGAACAGGTTGGGTTGGTACCAGTCATTGCCGGCGACCTTGTCCTCGGTGTTGTAGTCGATCCACTCGGGCTCGTCGGCGTTGATGTGCCAACTGGTGGCGCCAGTCACCTTGGTGGCGATGCTGGCCGTGCCCAGGCCGTGGTCCAGGCGGCCGGCGCCGGCATCGAAGACGTAGCTGTAGTCGACCGGGTCGAACATGCCCACCAGGTCCACGATGCCGTTGCCCTTCAACAGGTGGATGGGGTCTTCCTGGGCGTAGGCGTTGAAGTCCCCGAGCATCACGACGTTGTCGGTGCCGGCCGTGGCCTTGACGGTCGGCAGCCAGTCCAGCAGGCGCTGAGCCTGCTGCTGGCGCTGCAGGTTCCAGCAACCCTGCAGGTCGCCGGTGTCACCATTGGCGCCGCTGCCGCAACTGCCCTTGGACTTCAGGTGGTTGACCGCCACGGCGAACTTCTCGCCGTTGGGCAGCACGAAGCCCTGGGCGAAGGTCGGGCGGTTGTTGATGGAGTTGGTGTCGGCCATGGACGCGCCGATCAACGCCAGCTTGGCGGGCTTGTAGATCATCGCGACGCGGATGGCGTCGGTACCTGTGCCCGAGCCGCCGGCGGAAATGACGGTGGGCAGCGGCACGGCGGCGTAGGTGCCGGCACCCAGCGCAGCGTTCAGGCCGTCGACCAGGTTCTGCACTGCGAAGTTGCCGTTGTTCTGGATCTCCATCAGGCCGACGACGTCGGCGCTCAGCCCGGACAGCGCGGCAACGATCTTGGTACGCTGGCGGTTGAACTCGGCGAGGTTGTTGGCACCACGGCAGCTCACCAGGCAGGTGGAGCCGCTTCCCGGCACGGAGTTGCCATCGACGAAGGTTGTGAAGAAGTTCAGCACGTTGGCGCTGGCAACACGCACGTTGCCGCCGACGGCCGGTGGTACGACCGGGCGGGCGATGGGCCGCGCAAACACAGGCGCAGCGGTGGGATGAATCTTGTAGGACAGCGGGCCGGAGGTCGAATCGGTCGACGGGCCGAAGTCCACGACGCCGATCACACCGTCGGCGGTATCACCGGCGCGCACCGTGCCGTCTTGCCAGAGGTAGGGTGTGGGGTTGGGGAACTTGGTCGACAGGCTGTCATCCAGCACGACGCTTCGCGCCAGGTTGGCCGCCTGCAGCGCCAGCGCGGCCGGGCCGGGTCGCAGCACGTTGGTGGGTGTCAGCGTGCGGCCGCCGGCCGACAGCGTCAGCTGTCCCCAGGTGCCGACAAAGCTGGTCTGGCTGACGGTGAGCGTGTCGGTGATGCGCACCAGCATGCCTTCGTAGCGTTCCATGTCGGACTGGTTGGCCAGCGCGGCCAGGCTGACTTCGACCGGCTGGGGCAGTTGGTTGCCGCTGCTGATGACGGTGAGGCCGCTGATGGTGGTCAGCTCGGTCAGTGGGTTGGCCTGGCTGGCCGCGCTTGTCGAAACCGAGTACTCCGCGACCTTGCCGGACAGCGTGATCTTGTCGCCGACGGCCACCGTGGGCGCGGTGCTGGTGAAGACGAAGATGCCGTCGGACGTGGTCGGGTCACCGTCGCCGTCCGGGTCCTGCAGGTAAAAGCCGTTGTTGATCAGCTTGGTGACGATGCCACCTGTGGTGACCGTGGCGCCGTCCATGGGGCTCTTGGCGCCGGAACCCTGGATGACCGGGATGGTCACGTAGCCCGCGACGTTGACCTTGAAGCTGCACGAGGCGGTCTGGGCTTCGTCGTTGTCCCACTTCAGGTTGACCGTGTAGCTGCCGCCGGACAGACCGGCGCTCACGTTGAAGGACTGCGAGGCGGCCGCACCCTCGGCGGCGGCGGCCGTGAAGCTGCCCAGCGTGATGCCATTGGGCAGCGTGCCGACGACGGTCGCGAGGTTGACGCGGCTGTCGGCATCACTGGCGCTGACGCTGAAGCTGCTGGCCGTGCCGGCCGTGGCCGCCTGGTCGGGGCAGTTCGGGACGATGGGCTGGTTGATCGGCGTGCCGCCGCCACCGCCACAGACGTTCAGCGGGCTGCTGGTGTTGCGCGGGTTGACCGCGTCGGCGCTGAAGTCGCTGGCGTTGTTGTCGGTGTCGGTGCAGCCTCCACCGCTGCGCAGCGCGGCGGTCGTGTTGGACAGCAGGGGCGCGGGGCTGCCCCCCTCGGCGCCCGTCGCTGTCGGGCCCCAGGCGACCAGGTCCTCGGCGGCAGGGCTCGCGCCCGTCAGTGCCGTCGAGCTCTTGACCAGGGCCACCTTGCCGGTGGTGCCTGACATCGCGATGCTGCCAGTCGTCAGGTCGGCGGGCACGTCCGTCGTGCCGCCGGTGCCCGCGGCCTCGCGGACCAGGTAGTACTGACCCGGTTGCAGCGTCACGCCCGCGGGGATGGCCGTCACCTGCCAGCTGGTACCGGCGGCGGCGGCGTACTGCACCGACCAGCCGCCGATGGAGACCGGGGCCGTGCCGGCGTTGAAGATCTCGATGAAGTCTTGCTTGTAGACGGCACCCGTGTTTCCGCCGCCGCCATATACCTGGCTGATGACGACGCCGCTGGGCGATGCCAGCACCGCAGGGGCAGCAAAAGCCGCCGCGAGAAAGGACACCAGGGGTTTGAGTTGCATGACGGGTTAGTAAAAATTGCCCAGAACGGCGCGCATCCTATTGATGCTTGATGACGATTTGATCCACCGCGTTTGCGGGGGTGGTCTGGGGCATAGTCGCGGCCCATGTCACCTGCACTACTTTTGATCGGGGTTCTCACCTATTTCGGGCTGCTGCTCGTATTGGCGCGGTGCGTTTCGCACGGTTCCGGGGCTGAGGGTTTTTACGTGGGGGGCCGGGAAAGTCCCTGGCCTGTCGTCGCCTTCGGGATGATCGGGACGTCGCTTTCGGGCGTCACATTCGTCAGCGTGCCGGGTTCGGTCGCGGTCAGTGGCTTCAGCTACCTGCAGGTCACGCTGGGTTACGTGATCGGCTACGTCGTCATCGCCCTCGTGCTGCTGCCGGCCTACCACCGGCTTCGGCTGGCGTCCATCTATGGCCTGCTGGGAGAGCGCCTGGGGCCGGCCGCGCAGAGGCTGGGCTCGGCCTACTTCATTCTCAGTCGCACGCTGGGTGCCACCGCGCGGCTCTACCTTGTCGTGCAGGTGCTGCACACGCTGATCATGGCGCCGCTGGGTGTGCCCTTCGCGGTCGGCGCAGCCGTGGTGCTGGTCATGATCCTGCTCTACACGGTGGAGGGGGGCGTGAAGGCGCTGGTTTGGACCGACACGCTGCAGACCGCCGGCATGCTGACGGGGCTGGTCGTCTGCACTGCGCTGCTGTGGCAACCCGACGCGCTGCAGCAGATGGATGCCGCGGGCCTTTCGCGCATCTGGGTCACCGATCCGCTGAGCCGCGACTTCTCGTTGAAGGCGCTGCTGGCCGGCATGTTCATCACCATCGCGATGACCGGGCTGGACCAGGAAATGATGCAGAAGAGCCTGTCAGTGGCCAAGCTGCGCGACGCGCAGAAGAACCTGCTGGTTCTGGGCGTGCTGATGCTGGTGGTCATCGCCGCGTTCTTGCTGCTGGGGGGGCTGCTGAGCCTGTACGCGCAGCAGCACGGTATCGCTGCCAGCGGCGATGCGCTGTTCCCCACCGTGGTCATGGAGCACCTGCCGACCTGGGTGCAGGTCGTCTTCGTGCTGGCCCTGGTATCGGCCCTGCTTCCCAGCGCCGATGGCGCGCTGACGGCATTGACGGCCAGCACCTGCCTGGACCTGCTGCGCATTCCGCGCGAGGACACCCGCACCCGCCAGCGCGTGCACCTGGGCTTCGCGGTGCTGTTCCTGGTCCTGGTGCTGGGCTTCAAGGCGCTGGACAACGCCAGCATGATCTACCTGATCCTGAAGCTGGCCGGCTATACCTACGGGCCGCTGCTGGGCCTGTTCGCGTTCGCGCTGTTCACGCCGAAGGCGTTGTCCGGGCGAGTGCTTGTCGCGATGTGCATCGCTGCGCCGCTGTTGTGCGCGGTGCTGGACTTCGGCCAGCCATGGGGCGGCTACCAGATCGGGCTGGAGCTGCTGCTGCTCAATGGCGTGCTGACCTGGGCGGGGCTGTGGCTGGCGGGGCGCAAGGTCAAGTAGTGGCATGACGGCGGGCGAGCATCATCTTCGCTACGTCGCACTCTGTGGCTTCCTGCTCCTTTTGCTCATGGTGGTCGCCTGGGTGGAAGGAGAGGAAGTCCGCTGGCTCGGCAGGTCGTTGGCGATGGCGCCCTTCGCATTTGTCGGCTGTTTTTGCTTCAACTGGTTCCAGCGCCCGCGCGCAGACCGGGAGGCGCGCGTGAGAGGACCCAAGACAACGCCCTCGGAGGCGGAGCAGCGTATTGCAGGGGTTGTTTACGGGCTCACATGGATTCTTGGCCTTGCATGCGGCATCGTTGCCGTGCTGATGCCGGACCGCTTGCCGGCCGTCGTCTTGGCCGTGCCGGCCCTGGCCGGTAGTGCAGGGATCCACCTTGAGGCGATCATGTAACGGTGCAGCCAGGGCCTGAATGACCCTGCGGGCCGGCGACACTCCACTGCCTCATGCCGTCCTCCCCAGCCGCTTCGCCACCGCCCTCGCTTTCCCGCATGCTCGCCACCTTCGTGCGCGAGCACTGGAGGGCCTACGCGGCTGCGGGCGCAATGCTGAGCTGCATCGCGATGCTGACCGTCTGGATCCCGCGCCAGGTCGGTCATGTTGTCGATGACCTCGTGGCCGGTGGGTTGCAGGGCGATGCGCTGCTGCGGCAACTGGGCTTGCTGGTTGCGGCCGGCCTGGTCATCTACCTGCTGCGCGCCGGCTGGAGGCTGACTTTGTTCAAGGCATCGTTCAGGCTTGGCGCGCGGCTGCGCACGCAGCTGTTCGCGCGGCTGGCGCTGCAGGGGCCGGCCTATTTCCAGTCGCAGCGTACCGGTGACCTGATGGCGCTGGCGACCAACGACATCGACACTGTCGAGCAGGCGGCCGGCGAGGCCATGTTGGCGGGCTTCGATGGCTCGCAGACGCTGATCCTCGTGCTTGCCATGATGACCATCGCCATCGACTGGCGCCTGGGCCTCGCGGCACTCGTGCCTTTCCCGTTGATGGCGCTGGCCTTCTGGTGGATCTCCAAGCACCTGCACCAGGCAGCGCAGGACTCGCTGACTCGCTTCGGCGATCTCAACCAGCAGGTGCAAGAGAGTCTGGCCGGCGTGCGCACCGTGCGCGCCCTGGGTTTGGTGTCGCGCAGCAAGGCGCAATTCGGCGGCCTGGCCGACCGTGCGGCCGAGGCGAGCTTTCGCTCGCAGCGTTGGGAGGCTGCCTACGAACCCGCCGTTGGCATGACGCTGTCTGCGGCGACGGCAATCGCGCTGGCCGTGGGCGGCTGGCTGGTGGCGCGCGGCGAGATCAGCATCGGCCAGCTCACCGCCTTCACGATGTACCTGGGCCAGCTGATCTGGCCCATGTTCGCGGCGGGCTGGGTGCTCGCGCTGCTGGAGCGTGGCCGCGCTGCGTGGGGGAGGCTGGCGCCGGTGCTGGGTGCTCCACTGACGCTGGCCGACGCGGGGAGGGCCATGCTGCCACCGCAGGCCTCGCTGCAGGCACAGGCATTGACGTTCAGCTTCCCCGGTGCAAAGAGGCCCGCGGTCGAGCAGGTGGATTTCACACTGATGCCGGGCAGAACGCTTGGCATCGTCGGCGCGACCGGGTCGGGAAAATCCACCCTGGTGCGCCTGCTGCTGCGTCAGTCCGAGCCCGATGCGGGCGGGCTGACGCTTGGCGGTGTTGCGCTGCCCGCGCTGCCGCTCGGCATCCTGCGCGGGCACATCGCTTGGGTGCCTCAGGAGCCTTTCCTGTTCTCGGCGTCCGTGGCCGACAACATCGCGCTGGCCAGGCCCGACGCCGGCCCTGACGAGATCGAAGCCGCGGCGCGGCTTGCGGCTGTGCACGATGACATCGCACGACTGCCCCAGGGTTACGCGACGGAGGTAGGCGAGCGCGGCGTCACGCTCTCCGGCGGCCAGCGCCAGCGCGTCGCCATCGCGCGGGCCTTGTTGTCGGACGCGCCGCTGCTGGTGCTGGACGACGCGCTGTCAGCCGTGGACACGGGCACCGAGACGGCCATCCTCGACCATCTGCGCGAGCTGCGCGCCGCGCGGCCGGACCGCAGCGTCATCGTCATCGCGCACCGGCTGTCGGCGGTGATGGACGCGGACGAGGTCATCGTGCTGAAACAGGGCCATGTCATCGAGCGGGGAGCGCATGCCGAGCTGCTCGCACTGGGTGGCTGGTACGCCTCACAGTGGCGCTATCAACAGATCGAGGCCAGCCTTGAAGCCGCCTGAGACTACCGGAAAGAACGAGAGGCCGTGGCAGAGCGTGGGCCTGCTGCTTGAGGCTGCGCGCCCGGAGAAAAATCACCTGCTTTGGGGCGGCTTGTGGTTGGTCATCGCTGCGGGGCTGGAGGTCCTGGCGCCCGTTCTCGGCAAACGCTATATCGACCACCACCTGCTGCCGGGCCGCTATGACATGGGCGAGATCGCCACGCTGCTGACCCTGGTGCTGCTGACTGGCTGGGCCGCGTCGTGGATACGCTACGCCCAGCTGTCGCGCATGGCCGGCGTCGCGCGGCGCTCTGTGCTGCGGCTGCGCGAGCGCGTCTACGCCCATGTGCTGGCTCTGCCCATGGCCTTCTTCGACAAGGCCATCACGGGCCAGCTCGTCAGCCGAGTCACCAATGACACCGAGTCCGTCAACCAGCTCTACCGTCAGGTGCTGTATGTGATGCTTGACTCGACCATCGTCGTCGCTGGCTCGCTTGTCGCGATGGCTTTCCTGGACTGGCGGCTGATGCTCATCGTCGCGACGCTGGTGCCAGCCATGGTCGTCATCATCCTGGGCTATCAGAAGCTGTCTGCACCGGCGGTGGCGCGTACACGCCAGCTGCGCAGCGACATCAATGCGCAGATGGCTGAGAGCATGGCCGGCATGGCAGTGCTGCAGGCCAGTGGCGCGGCCGGCCGCTTCGGCCAGCGATTCGAGACCACTAATGCCGAGCACCGGCTGTCGCGCATCGCCGAGCTGCGTGCCAATGCCTGGCTGCTGCGCCCGGCGCTGGACCTGATGAATGTGCTGCTGCTGGTCACCGTCATCTACAGCTTCGGCCGGCGTGAGCTGTCCGGCCTGGAAGTCGGCCTGCTGTACGCTTTCCTGGCCTATATCGCCCGCGTGGTGGAACCGCTGATCCAGATCACGATGCAGTTCGGCCAGCTGCAGCAGGCCATGGTCGCTGCGTCCCGCGTGCGCACGCTTCTGGAAGAGGACGGCGCCCCTGGCCCGGCGCAGGACGGCCGCGATATCGCACAGGGCGGCATCCGTATCGAGGCCCTGAGCTTCGGCTACGACCCGGCGCGGCCAGTGCTGCGCGACGTGGACGTTGACATCCCGGCCGGCAGCTTCATTGGCATCGTGGGCCACACGGGCAGTGGCAAGAGTACGCTGCTGTCGCTGCTGCTGCGCTTCTACACGGCCCAGCGAGGCCGCATTACGGTGGACGGACAGCCGCTGGAGAGAGTGCCCGACGCGGCCTTCCGCGACGCAGTGGGATTGGTGCCGCAGGAACCCTACCTGATGTCGGCCAGCGTGCGCGACAACATCGCGATGGGCCGGCCAGGTATCTCGGAGGAGGACGTCGAGGATGCTGCTCGTGCTGCTCGCGCCCATGACTTCATCGCCGCGCTGCCGCAGGGTTATGACACGCGACTGGGCGAAGGCGGCGCGCGCGTCTCCACCGGTCAGAAACAGCTCCTCGCGATGGCACGGGCGTTGGCCGGCGCGCCGCGCATCCTGTTCCTGGACGAGGCCACCAGCAACATCGACAGCGCGACTGAGCGGCTCGTCGGTGAGGCGCTGGCCGCGCTACACGGCCGTGTGACGGTGGTGGCCATCGCGCATCGCCTATCCACCATCCGCGCGGCGGACCAGATCCTCGTTCTGAACCACGGCCACCTGCAGGAGCGTGGCACACACGAGGCGCTGATGGCCCTGGACGGCGGGCTGTACCGTCGCCTCGTCGAGCTGCAGACGCTGGAGGAGACAGGGGACGATCCCGAGCCGGGCTGATGCGGCACAGGCTGATGTGGGTCAAGGCGACGCCCCACCTGCCGCGCTAGGCTGTATAGCCATGAACGATCTTGCCGCCGAACCCGCCGCTTCTGCGCCCCAAGTCCTGATCTGCGGCGCCGGTCCGGCCGGCCTTGCGCTGGCCTGCGCGCTGAATGACCGCGGCCTCGCCGTGCGTGTGCTGGAGCAGGCCGATGCCGCAGTGCTGGCCGCCCCGGCTGACGACGGCCGCGAGATCGCGCTGACCCACCGCTCGCGCCGCATGCTGGAACAACTGGGCCTGTGGGAGCGGCTGGGTGAGATTGCGCCGCTGCGGCGAGCCAGCGTGCGCTCCAGCGGCTCGCGCACGCCGCTGCCTTTCGAGTCGGATGGGCAGGATCTGGGCTGGCTGGCGCCCAACCACCGCATCCGCGCAGCGGCCTGGGCTGCAGCGCAGCAACGCGGCATCGACGTCCGTTGCGGGCGCACGGTCACTGGCTTGCGGCGCGAGGCCGGGGCGGCTGTCGTTGAGACGCGTTGCGGGGAGCGCCACGAGGCGCCGCTGGTCGTCGCGGCCGACAGTCGCTTCTCGCCGCTGCGCCGCTTGGCCGGCATCGCCGCGCGCCACCACGACTTCGGCCGCAGCGCCCTGCTCGTGCCACTCGCGCACGAGCGCGACCACGAAGGCCTGGCGCAAGAGTGCTTCCTCGAAGGCCACACGCTGGCGCTGCTACCCAAGACCGGCCGCTGCAGCTCGGCTGTGTGGACCGTGGAGAACACCCGATTGCCGCAGATCGCAGCGATGGACGACGCGGCACTGGCGGCTGCAATCGAGGCTGCGGCGCAGGGGCAGCTGGGCGCGATGCGCGTGGTGGGCGCGCGCCACGTCTACCCGCTCGTCGCCGTCTGGGCGCAGCGCTTCGTTGCGCCCAGGCTGGCCCTGATAGGCGACGCGGCGGTGGGCATGCATCCGGTCACGGCGCACGGCTACAACCTGGGGCTCTACGGCATCGAGGCGCTGTCACGGCGGCTGGATCCGGCACGTGACCCAGGCGAGATGGGCGCTTTGCTGGCCTACGAGGCCGAGCACCGGCGTGCGGCCGGCCCGCTGTATGCCGGCACCAATGCGCTGGTGCGCTTCTTCACCGACGACCGTGCGCCGGTGCTGGCGCTGCGCCGGGCCGTCATCGACATCGCACGCCACCTGCCGCCGCTGCGCGCGGCGATCACGCGGCGACTGGTGGACGCCTAGCTTCCAGCACGCTCAGTGAACCACGCAGCGAACGCAGCGCGGACTCCATGCGTGTCTCGCCCGGCACGGGCAGCAGGCGGGCTTCGCGGTCGGCCAGAACGTCCTCGCGCAGCCTCAGACCCGCGCGGGCGAATTGCGGCTTGAGCGTGGCGGCACGCTCGCGCAGCAGTTCGCGCGTGGCCTGGTAAGCGTGTTCCGCGAGGCGGCGGCGCTGGCCGTAGCTGAAGGTGTTGGCCAGGAAGATCTCGGCGTCGCGCGGATCGGGTTCGAACAGCATGATGGCTGTCCGCGGATGTGTGCGCTCATAGCCCTTCAGGCCAAGCGCCAGGCGCGAGTGGATCAGCGAGCGGAAGGTCTGTGACAGCACCAGCGGCAGACCGCCGTCCACCAGCCGGTGGATGCGCGGCTGCAGCGCGCGCACGGCGGGGCGGCCAAGCTTGTGAGCCAGCTTTCTTGCCTTGCGTGAGCGTGCGTCGCGCGGTGACAGCCGGTTGCTTTCATAGGGGACCAGCGGATTCAGACAGATCAGCAGGTCCAGGCCGCGGTCCAGCAGCACGGAGGCGTGCAGCGTCTTCTTCAGCGCGCCGTCCACGTAGTGACGGCCATCGATCTCGACGGGAGGGAACAGCCCGGGCAGTGCAGCGCTGGCCTGCACTGCCTGGGCGATGGGCACATGATCCCAGCCTTTGGTGCCGAAGGGGACGGCGTCGCCGCTGTCCAGGTCGGTTGCCACCAATACAAGGTGGCGGCGCAGCGTACGGAAATCGTTGCTGCGGCCGGGCTCGGAGAAGACCCGGGCCAGCGCGGCGCCGAAGCGTTCGCTACTAAGCAGACCCGTGGGCAGCATGCGGCCTAGGCGCTCGACGGCGCCGAGCATGGAACGGCCCTCCAGCATGACTTCCCGCGCCGCATCGGCCAGCAGGCCCGGCAGCAGGCGCAGGCGTTCGCTGAACTCTGCCCAGGCCGGCTGCAACAGCTCGGCGGGGTCAAAGCGGTCCGGGGCCTCGGCGGTGTTTTCGATGAACGCGGCGCAGAGCTGGCGCGGGGTCATGCCGTTTGCCAGGCCGGCGGCGATGAAGCCTCCCGCGCTGACGCCGATGTAGCCGTCGCAGGCAGTGAAATCCAGGCCATCGATGGCCTCCTCCAAAGCGCAAAGGGCGCCCACCTCATAGATGGCGCCCAATGGGCCTCCGCCTGCCAGGGCCAGACCGATCTTCTTCGGTTGGCTCATCGTCGGAGGGAGCTAACCTCAGGCCTGCGCGGCCTTGGTTTCGGCGGCGGCTGACGTCTTCCTGGCCGGCGTGGCCTTCTTGGCGGTCGTAGCCGCGGCCTTCCTCGCCGGTGCTGCCTTCTTGGCCACGCTCTTGACGGCAGCTTGCACAGGCGCGGCGGCCTTGGCCACGGCCTTCTTGGCGGCGGGGGCCTTCTTCGCAACGGCCTTTTTCACGGCAGCGGTCTTCTTGACGACGGCCTTCTTGGCCGCCTTTGCCGGGGCGGTCCTCAGGCCAGCCGTCACGGCCAGGCTGTCGATGCGCTTGATGAGGCTGTCGATGTCGCCAGCGGACGGCACACCCAGGCTTTTCAGCGCCTTGGCGACGCGCTGCTCAAAGATGCTTTCCAGCTTGTCCCAGTGCTGACCGGCCTTGGAGCCGACATCGCCCGCCATGCCGCTGACCTTGCTGGCCACGGCGCTGAGCTTCTCCTCGGCGGCGGATTGGGTCTTCTTCTGCAATTTCAGTCCTTCGGAGACGAGGGCCTCGAAGACCTTGGAGCCTTCGCCCTGGGCCTTGGCGAAGGAGGCGAGACCGGCGGCCCAGATCTGCTGGGCGCTGTCCTTGACGTTCTGTGCCATCGCGCCGTCGAGCAGGCCAGCGGGGAAGCCGGTGGCAGCCGAGGCCTTCTTCTTGTCAGCCATCTTCTGGAGCTTCTTGACCATAGTGGGTGTCCTTGCGAGTTTGCGAGTCGGTAACGGCACTTTAGCGGCCGGCAGCAGCGGCGGCGCAGCGATTCCTAGTGTGCGCGCTCTACGATGGCGCCTGGGGAAAGTGCGCAGCGGAGTGCTTTCGGCGATGGTGAAGAATCAAGCGAGACCGCCTCTCAATCCAACAATCAGGAGACCCCGCATGCAGTATTTCGTCACCGGCGCCACCGGCTTCATTGGCAAGCGACTCGTCAAGAAGCTGCTGGCGCGGCGCGGTAGTACGGTCTACTTCCTGATGCGTGAGGAGAGCTCGGCCAAGCTGCCCGACCTGCTCGCCTACTGGGGCGTGGCCAAGACGCGGGCAATCCCCGTCTATGGCGACCTGACGAGCAAGAAGCTGGGAGTGGCTGGCGACGTCATCAAGAGCCTCAAGGGTCAGATCGACCACCTCTACCACCTCGCCGCCGTCTACGACCTTTCCGCCGATGAGGAGTCGCAGGTCGCCGTCAACATCGAGGGCACCCGCAGCATGGTGGAGTTCGCGCAGGCGATCGACGCAGGCCATGTGCACCACGTCAGCTCCATCGCCGCGGCGGGGCTGTACGAGGGCGTGTTCCGGGAGGACATGTTCGACGAGGCCGAGAACCTCGACCATCCGTACTTCATGACCAAGCACGAGAGCGAGAAGCTCGTGCGCAAGGAGTGCCGGCGACCCTGGACGGTGTACCGCCCCGCCATGGTCGTTGGTGATTCCAAGACCGGCGAGATGGACAAGATCGACGGGCCCTATTACGTGTTCAAGCTAATCCAGCGCATGCGCCAGATCCTGCCGCCCTGGATGCCTAGCGTCGGCCTGGAAGGCGGCCGCATGAACATCGTGCCGGTGGACTTCGTCGTTGACGCGCTGGACCACATCTCGCACAAGGTGAGCAAGGGCCATGGCTGCTACCACCTCGTCGACCCCAAGGGTTACCGCGTTGGAGATGTGCTGGACATCTTCAGCAAGGCCGCGCACGCGCCCAAGATGAACCTGTTCATCAACGCGGCGCTGATGGGCTTCATCCCCAAGAGCGTCAAGAAGGGCCTGATGGCATTGGCGCCCGTGCGCCGCATTCGCAACGCGGTGATGAAGGATCTGGGCCTGCCCGAGGACATGTTCACCTTCATCAACTACCCCACGCGCTTCGACTGCCGGGACACCGAGGCCGCGCTGAAGGGTTCGGGCATCGCCTGCCCCGACCTGAACGACTACGCGTGGCGGTTGTGGGATTACTGGGAACGCCACCTGGACCCTGATCTTTTCATCGACCGATCGCTGAAGGGGGCGACCGGCGGCAAGGTCGTGCTGGTCACCGGCGGTTCTTCCGGCATCGGCCTGGCCGCCGCCATCAAGTTCGCCGAGGCCGGCGCGATCACGCTGATCTGCGCGCGCGACCAGAGCAAGCTCGACGAGGCGGTCAAGGAGATCAAGGACAAGGCCGGCAAGCAGGCGCTGATCCATGCCTTTGCCTGCGACATCGCCGATGAGAGCGGCTGTGCCGACCTGATTCAGTGGTGCACGGAGAACTTTGGAGGCGTTGACTTCCTCATCAACAACGCCGGACGCTCCATCCGCCGCGCCATCGAAAGCAGCTACGACCGCTTCCACGACTTCCAGCGCACGATGGACCTGAACTATTTCGGATGTCTGCGCGTGACCATGGGCTTGCTGCCCGGGATGGTGGCCAAGCGCAAGGGGCACGTTGTCAACATCAGCTCCATCGGCGTGCTCACCAATGCGCCTCGCTTCAGCGCCTACGTAGCTTCCAAAGCCGCACTGGACGCCTGGACGCGATGCGCCTCCAGCGAGTTTGCCGACACTGGCATCACGTTCACGACTATCAACATGCCGCTGGTGCGTACGCCGATGATTGCGCCCACCAAGATCTACAACAACGTGCCCACGCTGTCGCCGGAAGAGGCTGCGGACATGATTGCCCAGGCCTGCATCAGCAAGCCGGTTCGCATCGCCACCCGCTTGGGAATTTCTGGCGAGATGCTGCACGCTGCAGCGCCGCGCATTGCTCAGATCGTCATGAACACCTCGTTCCGCATGTTCCCGGACAGCGATGCAGCCAAGGGCGAGAAGGGCAAGGGAGGCGGGTTGTCACCGGAAGCCATCGCACTGCAGCAGATGATGCGCGGTATTCACTTCTGAGGCGCGACACTCGCGGCAGGCTCGGCTCCGGCCGGGCCTTTCCTTTCAGGGACGGACCATGCTCAGAGGACAGCGCGTCGGACTTCGCCACGTGACCGAGGAAGACCTGCCTTGGCTGAAGCGCACGGCCGGTGATCCACAGATCCGTGGCCAGTTCATGGGTACGCGGATGATGCCGCCCAAGACCATCGAGCAGCGCTGGAAGGACGGTGGCTTCTCCAGCGAGGACGCCGAGCGACTGCTGATCTGCCATCTGATGGACGGCAGCGTCATCGGTGACGTGGTGCACTTTGCCGCAGCCCGCTACACGACGGCGCGCGAGATCGGCTGGACCATGGCTGACGTGGCCATGCGCGGTCAGGGCCTGACCAGCGAGGCGGCCGGGCTGCTGGTGGACTACCTGTTCGAGAACTGGCCGGTGAATCGCCTGTCCTGCGGCATGTCGGTGCACAACCACGCGTCGCGGCGCGTGGCCGAGAAGTGCGGCTTCAAACACGAGGGCATCCAGCGCGGTATCGTCTTCGTGGCCGGCGAGTACGTGGACTGCCATTCGCTGGCGCTCCTGCGCAGCGACTGGCTGGCGATGAAGGACAAGATGTGAAGGCCGACAGGGAATTCGATCTCATCGTCTTTGGTGCCACCGGCTTCACGGGCCGGCTCGTCGCAGAGTACTTGCAGCTTAGCGGCGCGTCCGGCGCGCGCTGGGCCATTGCGGGGCGAAGCCTCGACAAGCTTGGCAAGGTACGCGATGAGCTGAAGTTGCCGCCTGGCGTTGCCCTGGTGCAGGCAGACGCGGGCGACGCGGCCGCGCTGAAGGCATTGGTCAGGCGAACGCGGGTGGCCATAACGACAGTCGGGCCTTACCAGCTCCACGGCGAGCCTCTGGTAACCGCGTGCGCTGAAGCCGGCACCGATTACGTGGACCTCTGCGGCGAGCCGCTGTGGATGGCACGCTTGATCGACAAGCTAACGCCGCTGGCCGCGAAGAGCGGTGCCCGTATCGTGTTCTCCTGTGGCTTCGACTCCATCCCCTTCGACCTGGGCGTCGTCTATCTGCAGGCCGAGGCACAGCAGCGCTTCGGGGCGCCACTGCCCGAGGTGCGCGGTCGTGTCGCGCGCTTGAAAGGCGCGGCCTCGGGCGGCACGCTGGCCAGCCTGATGGAAACCATCGAAGCCGTGCGCCGCGAGCCTGGCCTGATCAAGCTGATGGCCAATCCCTTCGCGCTGACGCCGGGCTTCAAGGGGCCGCGCCAGCCCGCCGATCAGGACGCGGAGTACGACGACTGGGCCGACGCCTGGAGCGGCCCATTCCTGATGGCCACCATCAACACGAAGAACGTGCACCGCAGCAACGCGCTGCGCGGCCATCCCTGGGGTGCGGACTTTGTCTACAGCGAGAAGCTGCTGACCGGCAAGCCGGGCCAGGGCGACAAGGGGCGCAAGAAGGCGATCGCGCTTGCCCGCTTTACCAGGCTGCAGAACCTTGCGCTGGGTTTCGGTCCGACGCGCCACCTGCTGCGCCGCTTCGTGCTGACGCAGCCTGGCGACGGGCCTGACCGGGCGGCGCGCGAGGCTGGCCACTACGTGCTCTGGTTTACCGGCAAGTCGGCCCGCGGCGAGACCCTGCGCGTCATCGTGAAGGGCGACCGTGATCCTGGCTATGGGTCGACGAGCAAGATGATCAGCGAGGCCGCGCTGTGCCTCTTGCAGGACGTCGGCCGCGATGCCGCGCCCGGGGGCGTGTGGACGCCTGGCAGCGCGATGGGTCTGGCGTTGGTGCGCCGCCTGCAGGCGCGCGCGGGGCTGAGCTTTTCCATTGCCTGAGCCGGCGATGACCGCGTCCGCCCTGCAATGGGATGACCTGCGCATCGTGCTGGCCATCGCCGAGCAGGGAACGCTGTCGGCCGCGGCGGTCCAGCTCAACGTCAGCCACCCCACGCTGTCGCGGCGCCTGCAGCGCATCGAGCGCCGCCTGGGCACGCGACTGTTCGACCGCCTGCCCACCGCGCTGCGCCCCACCGAGGCGGGCGAGGAGGCGCGGCGTCTGGCACTGCGCCTGCGCGGCGAGATCAACGCGCTGGAGCAGCGCATAGGGGGCCGAGACGCAATGGCGGACGGCACCGTGCGGCTGACGGCGCCCGACGCGGTCGCCGAGTACCTGCTGCCCGACATGCTCGCGGCCATCTGCCGGCACCACCCGAGCCTGCAACTCGACCTGATGGTGTCCAACCAGGTGGTGCCGCTGGCGCAGCGCCAGGCCGACATCGCGCTGCGCGTCACGGCGCACCCGGACGACACGCTCAGCGGGCGCCAGGTGGGCCAGGTCGCGATGGCGGTGTACGCCGCCGCTGATCTGGCTGGCGCCGCGAGCGATGTCGCAAGCCTGCCCTGGGTGGGCTTTGACGCCACGCTGGCCTGCAGCGGCCCCGGCAACTGGATCGCCCGCAACGTGTCCGAAGGCGACATTCGCCTGCGCGCCAACACGCTGCTTGGCGCTGCACAGGCGGTGCGGGCCGGCATCGGCTGCGGCGTGCTTCCGTGTTTCGTGGGTGGAGCGCTGCCCGACCTCGTTCGCCTGGGCGAGCCGTTGCCGAGCCTGGCCCAGCCGCTGTGGCTGCTGATGCACCCCGACACGGCTCGGCTGGCGCGCGTGCGACGGGCGAGCGAGGCACTGGCCGAGCAGCTGCGCGCAGCTTCGGCGCGCCTGGCCGGCCAGGGCTGAGTCGCCTACATCAGGCGGGACAGATGCGAGCCGCGCGCGGCCAGGTAGGCATGAAAGCGCGGGCCGTAGTCGGCCACGACGGCCTGCTGCACACTGGCTCGGGCCGCCAGGCGGTCGCGGTATTCATGCACCCTGGACAGTCCGTTGAATACGCCGAAGTCGCCGATCTGGTCGAAGCTGTCGAACAGCCGAAACAGCGGCGCGAATGCGGCATCGGCGAGCCCGAAGTGCCCGCCGTCGAACCACGGCCCGTTGCCGAGCTGGTGCTCCAGCACGCTGAATCGCGCGGCGAGGTCCGAGCACTTGCTCTGGAAGGCGGCGGCATCAGGCGCCGAGTAAAAGGCGAAGATGTCGGCGACCGCGGCGGACGCGAACTCCGCCCATGCCCGCTGCCGGGCGCGCGCCAGCGATCCAACTGGCAGCAGCGCCGCACCGGGCGCCACCTCTTCGAGGTACTCCACGATCGCTGACGACTCGAAGACGGTAGCCTCGCCGTGGCGCAGCACCGGCACCTTGCCCAGCGGCGAGAGGGCCGGGAACCAGGCGGGCTTGTCGGCCAGGTCGATGTAGACGCGCTCGAAGCCGACACCCTTCTCGCCGAGCTGGATGGCGGCTCGTTGGGTGTAGGGGCAGAGGTGGTTGCTAATGAGCTCGAATGCAGGCATGGGGCCGGTGCTCGTGGAGGAGGCCGCCACAGTAGGCCCCGGCGCCCCGCGACGCCATTGACGAGATGCGCAGCCTGCTGTACAGGACTTTTCAGTCGCGGCCTGCCGGGCGCTCGAAGTCGGCGTCCACCCAGGCTTCCGCCGCTGGCTGCGTAAACCGGAAGTCGGCGCTCACCTTGACTTTGGCGATGGCATTGCCGGTTGCGTCAAAGGCGGCGAGCCAGGCGTAGGGATCGTCCTCGGAGGGAACGATCTCCAGTGTGATCTTCAGCCAGTTGCCGTCGCGGGCGACGTAGAGCGCCTTGTTGAGCTGGGCATGCAGTTGCTGCTCGTGGCGGCGGATGACCTCGGACGCCGTCTTCACCAGAGTGTTGAAGGCGTTGACGTCCAGGGGCTTGGGGTTCTTCTTGTCGCGCCCCATGGTCCACGGGCCGACCAGGGCCGGCTCGCTCTCGCCGGCCTTGAACATGGCGACGGCCCAGCCTTCGTCGTCTTCGTTCTTGATGACCTGGGCGGTCCAGCCGTTGTCGCGCCACAGGCGCGCTTCATACAGGGGTTCGTCGGGCTCGCTCATGGGCAGGTGGAAAGTGGCGGGGCAAAGCCCGCCATTGTCCGCCCCCAGCGCATCCCGCCTCAGCCGTTGGTGCCGGGCGCAGCCGGAGCGACGGCCGGAGCGCGGGTCACGCGTGTCTTGCCGCCAGTCGTTACGAGGACGACTGGGTCGCCGCTGTTGAAGCTCTCGTTGCCCTTGGCCTGGATGATGGCGCGGCGCTCGCCGTTGCGCAGCTGGACGATGATCTCCAGCGCTTCCTCGCGGGTGGCAGAACGCTCGATGGCGTTGCCGATGACGGCGCCGGCTACAGCGCCGATGACGCCGACCACTTGGCCTTCGCGGCGGCCGCCCACCGAGCTGCCGGCGATGGCGCCAGTCACGCCGCCGGCCACGCCGCCGACGCCGCTCTGCGAGCCGTCCACGGTGACGGGGCGGGAGGACAGCACGGTCGCGTCCTGGACCTGCGACAGGCGTTGCGCGTCACCGCGCTGAACCACGTCGGGACTGGTCGTCGAGCATGCAGAGAGCACCAGGGCCGCGGCCAGGGTGAGGGAAGTCATGAGCTTGGACATTCAAGGTCTCCAGGGGCAGAACAGCCGCCCAACGCGCCGGATTGTCTCGCCGTTGACGGCTGGATGCCGGAAGGCACAACTCTTTACCGTTGCCTGTCAACCGTGCAAACGCGAGCTTCTGGGAACGCTGGCGAGCAGGAACTCCATCTGGTCGGCCAGGATGCGACGGCCGCGCAGGATCATGTCCTCGTGCAGACTGGGCACGTAGGGCAGGTAGAGCAGGCTCATGTGCGCCTCTTCCGGCATGCGGTTGCCCTTTCGGCCGTTGCAGGGGCGGCAGGCGGTGATGCAGTTCATCCAGCTGTCCTGGCCTCCGCGAGACGTGGGCTGGATGTGTTCGCGCGTCAGGTCCTCGGGCAGGCGGCGGTGGCCGCAGTAGGCGCAGACGAAGCGGTCGCGCACGAAGAGCTTGCTGTTGGTCAGCGCCGGCGCCTGGCGCCAGGCCCGGCTGGGCACGGCGCCGCGCACGGCGATGATCGAATGCACCTCGATGCGGGACTGCCGGCCGGTCACACGCTGCAGTCCGCCACGCAGCACCTGGCAGGGATCGCCCAGCGTCCAGGCGACGCCGTCACAGGCGTAGATCACCGCCGCTTCGCGCGTCGTGATCCAGGCCTGGGGGCGGCCGGAGACATCGAGCTGGAGCACATCCACTGGGCTTACCTCCTGCCGCGAGCCTAGCGAGAACCGGGCCAGCGCTCAAGCGCGGATGCATGACGGCTCGATCCGCCTTCCAGGTTGGCTTGGGCCGGGCGCAGTGTCGTGTCGGCCCCAGCCGGTCCCACGGGATCCGACCAGGCGCGCCCACATCCAGAGGCGTAGGACGTGCGAGGGCTGGGGGTATTCACCAGGTTGGCGGCACTATTAGGTACATCACCCTAGTAAATCGCAGGGCGATGCTGGCCTTGTCACGGATGCGACCTGCAAAATAGAACGACCGTTCGTTTTATTCCAGCTCCGTGTCGACCCTGCCCGTCCCCGCCAAGAAAGCCGCCACGCTGCGCGCCGCGAAGCCGGTGCGTGTGGCGCGCTCGCTGCAGAAAGGTCAGCAGACCCGCGCCGCCATCCTCGAGGCGGCCCTGGGTCTGGCCTCGCACATGGGCCTGGAAGGACTGTCCATTGGCGCGCTTGCGGACGTGACCGGCATGAGCAAGTCCGGCGTGTTCGCGCACTTCGGCTCGCGCGAGGAGCTCCAGATCGCAGTCGTCACCGAATATCACGCCAAGTTCGAAGAAGAAGTCTTCTTTACCGCCATCCGTGAGCCGCGCGGCCTGCCCAGGCTGCGCGCGATGTTCGAACGCTGGGTGCGGCGCGTGTCGGTCGAGGTCGACTCGGGCTGCATCTACATCAGCGGCGCCGTCGAATTCGATGATCGACCCGGTCCCGTGCGCGACGCGCTGGTAGGGATGGTCAAGGCGTGGCATGCGGCGCTGCATAAGGCCATCGTGCTGGCCCGCGACGAAGGCCACCTGAAGGCCGATGCCGACGTCGACCAGATCGTCTTCGAGCTGCATGGCCTGATCCTGTCCCTGCATCACGACGCGCGCTTCATGCGCATCCCCGGCGCGCTGTCACGCGCCGGCAACGGCTTCGAGCGGACCATCCAGTTCTACGCGACCCCGCTGGGCCTGGAGATCGACCGCAGCCGGTCTGCTTCCAAGAACGGCGCCGCCAGGCGCTGACCGATTCACCACCCACCCGTAGCCCAGGAGTAACCGATGCCCCAGTACCAACCGCCCATGCGTGACATGCAGTTCGTCATGCACGAGCTGCTGAACGTCGTCGACGAGCTGAAGATGCTGCCGGCGCATGCCGACATCGATGCCGACACGATCAACGCGGTGCTTGAGGAGGGCGGCAAGTTCGCCGCCGAGGTGATTTTCCCGATCAACCTGAGTGGCGACGCCGAGGGTTGCACGCTTGACAAGGCCACGCACGCCGTGACCACCCCCAAGGGCTTCAAGGAGGCGTACCAACAGTACGTTGAGGCCGGTTGGGCGGCGCTGTCATGCGACACCGAGTACGGCGGCCAGGGCCTGCCGTTGCTGGTGAACCAGTTCTTCTACGAAATGCTGAACTCGGCCAACCAGGCCTGGACCATGTACCCCGGGCTGAGCCACGGCGCCTACGAGGCGTTGCACGCGCACGGCACGGCCGAGCAGAAAGCGACCTATCTGCCCAAGCTGACCAGCGGTGAGTGGACCGGCACCATGTGCCTGACCGAGCCACACTGCGGCACGGACCTGGGCCTGTTGCGCACCAAGGCCGAACCACAGGCCGACGGCACCTACAAGATTACCGGCGCCAAGATCTTCATCTCGGCCGGTGAGCACGACATGGCCGAGAACATCATCCACCTGGTGCTGGCGCGCCTGCCAGATGCGCCGGCGGGCTCCAAGGGCATCTCGCTGTTCGTGGTGCCGAAGTTCAACGTGAACGCCGACGGCAGCTTGGGCTCGCGCAACGGGATCTTCTGCGCCGGCCTGGAGCACAAGATGGGTATCCACGGCAACGCCACCGCGCAGATCGTGCTGGAAGGCGCCACCGGTACGCTGGTGGGCCAGCCCAACAAGGGCCTGGCCGCGATGTTCGTCATGATGAACGCGGCCCGGCTGGGCGTGGGCAACCAGTCGCTGGGTCTGACCGAGGTGGCCTACCAGAACGCCGTGACCTACGCCAAGGACCGCATCCAGATGCGCGCCCTGTCCGGCCCCAAAGCGCCGGACAAGCCGGCTGATCCCATCATCGTCCACCCCGACGTGCGCAAGATGCTGCTGACCGCACGCGCCTTCGCCGAAGGCGGCCGCATGCTGCAGGGCTACACCGTGCTGCAGCTGGACAAGGCGCTGAAGAGTGACGACGAGGACGAGCGCAAGGAAGCCGACGCCGAAGTTGCACTGCTGACGCCCATCATCAAGGCCTTCATCACCGACAACGGCTGGCTGGCCACGTCGCATTGCATGCAGGTCTACGGCGGCCATGGCTTCATCCACGAATGGGGGATGGAGCAGTACGTGCGCGACGCCCGCATCAACATGATCTACGAGGGCACCAACACCATCCAGTCGCTGGACCTGCTGGGCCGCAAGGTGCTCGCTAACAACGGAGCCACGCTGAAGAAGTTCGGCAAGAAGATCGCCGCCTTCATCGAAGAAGAGGGCACCAACGAGGCCATGCAGGAGTTCGTGAATCCGCTGGCCGATCTGGGCGACAAGGTCAACAAGCTGACGCAGGAAATCGGCATGAAGGCCTTTGGCAACCCTGACGAGGTGGGCGCCGCCGCCGTGGACTATCTACGTGTGGTGGGGCACATGACCTTCGCCTACTTCTTTGCCCAGGCTGCCAAGATCGCGCTGGCGAAAAAGGACAGCGGCGACCCGTTCTACACCGCCAAGCTGGCGACGGCGCGCTTCTACTTCGCCAAGCTGCTGCCTGAGACAGCGACGCTGATCCGCACCTGCCGGGCGGGCCTGGCCCCGCTGATGGAAATGGACGAAGCGCTGTTCTGACGCGGCGTATTCAGCAATAACAAGGAGACAAGCCCATGAAGACCCTGTTCGCAGCCTGCCTGCTGGCACCGATCCTCGCTTTCGCCCAGACCACGCCGGTCGGCCTGTGGAAGACCATCGATGACGACGGCAAGACCGAGAAGTCACTGGTTCGCATCGGCGAGCAGGGCGGTGTGCTGGTCGGCAGCATCGACAAGCTGCTGGACCCCAAGGCAGCGGTCGATTCCAAGTGCGACAAGTGCACCGACGACCGCAAGGACAAGCCAGTTCTGGGCCTGCAGATCATTCGCGGCGTCAAAGCCGAAGGTGATGGCGTGTGGGGCGGTGGCGAGATCCTCGATCCCAACAATGGCAAGACCTACAAGACCCGATTGAAGCCGGTCGACGGCGGCAAGCGCCTCGAAGTGCGCGGCTACATCGGCGCCCCGCTGTTCGGCCGCACCCAGACCTGGGTGCGCGTCGAGTAACTGAACCCAAGGAGTAAGAGATGAGTCGATTCCAAGTCCGCCAGGTCGCCGTGCTCGGCGCAGGCGTGATGGGCGCGCAGATCGCGGCCCACCTGGTCAACTGCAAGGTGCCGGTCGTGCTGTTCGACCTGCCCTCGAAGGACGGCCCCAAGAACGGCATCGTGATCAAGGCCGTGGAGAACCTGAAGAAGCTCAAGCCCGCGCCGTTGGGCGATGCCTCCGAAGCCGCGCTAATCCAGCAGGCCAACTACGAGGAGCATCTGGAGCTGCTCAAGGGCTGCGACCTCATCATCGAAGCCATCGCCGAGCGCATGGACTGGAAGCTGGACCTATATACCAAGATCGCGCCTTTCGTGGCTCCGCATGCGATCGTGGCGTCCAACACTTCGGGGCTTTCCATCACCAAGCTCTCCGAGGTGCTGCCCGAGGAGATCAAGCCGCGCTTCTGCGGCATCCACTTCTTCAACCCGCCGCGCTACATGGCGCTGGTGGAGCTGATTAACACGCCGACCACGCAGCCCGAGATCCTTGACCAGCTGGAGGCCTTCGTGACCACCTCGTTGGGCAAGAGCGTCGTGCGTGCTCACGACACGCCCAACTTCGTTGCCAATCGCGTCGGCATCGCCGGCATGATGGCCACGATGATCGAGGCCGAAAAGTTCGGTCTGACGGTGGATGTCGTCGACGACCTGACCGGCAAGAAGCTGGGACGAGCGTCGTCGGGCACCTTCCGCACCGCCGACGTGGTGGGGCTGGACACCATGGCCCACGTCGTCAAGACGATGCAGGACAACCTGAAGGACGATCCGTTCTATTCGACCTACGCTACGCCCAAGGTGCTGGCAGGCCTGATCGAGAAGGGTGCGTTGGGGCAGAAGACCGGCGCCGGCTTCTACAAGAAGATCGGCAAGGACATCCTGCGCCTGGATTTCGCGACGGGTGAGTACGTGGCCGGGGGCAAGAAGGCCGACGAGATCGTCGCGCGCATGCTGAAGAAGCAGCCAGCAGACCGCCTGAAGCTGCTGCGCGAATCCACCAACCCGCAGGCGCAGTTCCTGTGGGCCATCCTGCGTGACAGCTTCCATTACGCTGCAGTGCATCTGGACACGGTGGCCGACACCGCGCGCGAGATCGACTTCGCGATGCGCTGGGGCTTCGGCAGCAGCCAAGGCCCGTTCGAGCTCTGGCAGGCCGCCGGCTGGAAGCAGGTGGCTGAATGGATCTCCGCTGACATCGCCGACGGCAAGGCGCTGTCCAGCGCTCCGCTGCCCGCCTGGGTGACGGAAGGCCCCGTGGCCGAGGCTGGTGGCGTGCACACGCCACAGGGATCGTGGAGTGCTCTGGAGGCCAAGTTCAAACCGCGTAGCGAGCTGCCGGTCTATGCCCGACAGGCCTTCCGCGAAAGCCTGCTGGGCACTGGTGCCGCCGACCCGCTGAAGTCGGGTACCGAGCTGTTCAAGAACGACGAGGTGCGCGTCTGGACACTGGACGGCAAGGTTGTCATCGCCTCCATCACCGCCAAGCTGCACCTGATCAGCCCGGCCGTCACCGAGGGCCTGCTGAAGGCCGTCGAGATCGCCGAGGCGGACTACAAGGGCATGGTCATCTGGAGTCCGGACGACGTGTTCTCGGCCGGCGCGAACCTGGAAAGCCTGATGCCCGTCTTCATGAAGATGGGCAGCAAGGGCATCGCGCCGGAAGAGAAGAAGCTGCAGGACATGATGCTGCGCATGCGCTATGCGTCCGTGCCGGTCGTCGCCGCGATGCGCGGCCTGGCGCTGGGTGGTGGCGCCGAACTGGCCGTCTACTGCGCGCGCCGTGTGGCCCATGTCGAGAGCTACGTGGGCCTGGTCGAAGTGGGCGTAGGCCTGGTGCCCGGCGGCGGTGGGCTGACCTATATCGCTCGCCGCGCCGCCGAGATGGCGAACGCCGGCAATGCCGGCGCGGACATCCTGGCCTTCCTGAAGGATGGCTTCCTGACCGCGGCCACGGCCAAGGTCGCGACCTCGGCGCACGAAGCCAAGAGGAACGGCTTCTTGCTCGACAGCGACGTCATCGTGCCGCACAAGGATGAGCTGCTGCACGTGGCCACCGCTACCGCGCTGGGTATGGCCGAGGCCGGCTACCGCCCGCCGCACAAGGCCATGTTCCCGGTCGCAGGCCGCAGCGGCATCGCGACGATCAAGGGACAGGTCGCCAACATGCGCGATGGCGGCTTCGTCAGCGCACATGACTACCACCTTGCCTCGGCGATCGCCGACGTGGTCTGCGGTGGCGAGGTCGAAGCAGGTTCCCTTGTCACCGAGGAGTACCTGATGGCACTGGAGCGCAAGCACTTCTGCGCGCTGCTGGACAACCCCAAGACGCAGGAACGCATCATGGGGATGTTGCAGACCGGTAAGCCGGTGCGCAACTGAGCACGGGCATGAACCGGCTTCAACGCACGCTCGCCAAGCTGGACGGTCTGCCCGCCCCGCTGCGCGGCGCCGCGCGCAACTTCGCGCTGCGCCGCGCCGTGCCGTTCACAGGCACGGCGGCGCTGGACTTCGTCATGCTCACCTCCGAGCGCAGCGAGATCCGGGTTGCGAACCAGCGCCGAGTGCAGAACCACATCAAGGGCGTGCATGCGGCCGCGATGTCGCTGCTCGCCGAGACCGCCACTGGCATGGTCGTCGGCATGAATGTGCGTGATGACTGCCTGCCGCTTTGCAAGTCGCTGCGGGTGAACTTCAAGAAGCGAGCAACTGGCGGCCTCGTCGCCACCGCGCATCTCACCGAGGCCCAGCGCGCCACGATGGCGAGCGAGACCAAGGGCGAGGTTCAAGTCGCCGTGATCGTGACCGACGAAGCCGGCATCGAGCCGATCGAGTGTGAATTTGTCTGGGCCTGGGTGCCCAAGGAAAAGCCCCAGGCTTGAAAGGAAAGATCATGAGCAAGCAAGTCCAGGACGCCTACATCGTCGCCGCCACCCGTCTGCCCATCGGCAAGAGCGGGCGTGGCTATTTCAAGAACACTCGCCCCGACGAAATGCTCGTCAAGGTCATGCAGGCGGCTCTCGCGCAGGCCCCCGGCCTCGAGGCCAAAGCCATCGAGGACGCCATCGTCGGCTGCTCTTTCCCCGAGGCCGAGCAGGGAATGAACATCGCCCGCGTCGCATCCGTGCTGGCCGGCTTCGGCCCCACGGTGGGCGGCGTGACGATCAACCGCTACTGTGCGTCCGGCATCACGGCGGTGCAGATGGCCGCGGACCGCATCCGCGTCGGTGAGGCCGACGTGATGTTCGCTGGTGGCGTCGAATCGATGTCCATGATCCCGATGGGAGGCAACAAGCCCAGCCTGTCGCCGCTGATCTTCGAGAAGGATGAGAACATCGGCATCGCGTACGGCATGGGTCTGACGGCCGAGAAGGTCGCCGCGCAATGGAAGATCAGCCGGGAGGCGCAGGATGCGTTCTCGCTGCAGTCGCACCAACGCGCCATCGCCGCCATGCAAGCCGGCTACTTCGATGCCGAGATGACGCCGTTCGACGTCGTCGAGCGTACGCCCAACCTGGCTGACGGCACGATCAACACCAAGACCCGTACCGTCAAGCTTGACGAAGGCGCCCGTCCCGACACGTCCCTGGAAGGCCTGGCCAAGCTGAAGCCCGTGTTCGCCGCCAAGGGCAGCGTCACCGCCGGCAACAGCTCGCAGACTTCCGACGGCTCGGGTGGCCTCATCATCGTCAGCGAGGCCGCGCTCAAGCGCTACAACCTGACGCCGCTGGCCCGTTTCGTGTCCTTCGCCGTCAAGGGCGTACCGCCCGAAATCATGGGCATCGGCCCCATCGAGGCCATCCCGGCCGCTTTGAAGATGGCCGGCATCTCGGCCAAGGACTTGGACTGGGTGGAGCTGAACGAAGCCTTCGCCGCGCAGTCCCTGGCCGTGCTGAACGACCTGGACAGCAAGGGCATCGAGCTGGACCGCGCCAAGGTCAATCCGAACGGCGGCGCCATTGCGCTGGGTCATCCGCTGGGCGCAACCGGCGCCATCCGCGCGGCCTCGGTCATCCACGGTCTGCGCCGCACTGGTGGCAAGTACGGCATGGTGACCATGTGCGTGGGCGCAGGCCAAGGCGCAGCAGGCATCTTCGAGCGCCTGTAAGCCATGGACCGCCGCCGCGCGCTCAAGACCACGACGGTGTTGCTCGCGGCGCCGGTCGTTGCAACTCAGCTGGCCGGCTGCACCGGCCGGCTGGAGACCTTCGCGAGCTGGAAGCAGGCCCAGCAGGCCGTGCTGGACCTGCTCTTTGTGCCCAAGGTCGTGCAGGGCAGCACCTGGAACCTCAGCCAGGTGCTGCAGCACCTGGCCCAGAGCATCGAGTTCTCCATGCAGGGCTTTCCGGCGCTCAGGGGCGCCTGGTTCCGGTCCAGCATCGGCTCGGCGGCCTTCGCCGTCTTCAATGCCCGTGGTGCGATGAGCCATGACCTCGCAGAGCCCATTCCCGGTGCGCCGGCGCTCGACGGGGCGCAGGCGCTGAGGGACTCGGTGAACCGGCTGCTGGAGGCGATGGATGCCTTTGCCCAATTCAACGGTACGCTGCGGCCTCACTTTGCCTACGGCGAGCTGTCCAAGCCGCAGTACGAGCGAGCCCATTTGATGCACTTGGCGAACCACTGGACCCAGTTCCATGCCAAGACCGCCACCGCCTGAGGATCCAGCCATGACCATCAAGAGCTACACCGTCAATGGCGTCGCGACTATCGAGATCGCCCGCCCAGAGAAGAAGAACGCCATCACCCAGGCCATGTACCAGGCTATGGCCGACGCGCTGCGCGCGGCGGATGCCGACCCGGCCGTGCGGGCTGTGCTGATCACCGGCCAACCCGGCATCTTCACGTCGGGCAATGACCTCGAAGACTTCATGGCCGGCCCAACGCGCGGCGAGGACGCGCCCACCTTCCAGTTCATGCATGCGCTGGTGGACTGCGGCAAGCCCGTCGTCGCGGCCGTCACGGGTGCTGCCATCGGGATCGGCACGACGATGCTGCTGCACTGTGATTTCGTCTTCGTCGCCGACGATGCGCGCCTGGCCATGCCCTTCGTGGCGCTGGGACTGGTGCCCGAGTTCGCGTCCAGCGTCGTGCTGCCACAGCTGATGGGCAACCGCCGTGCAGCCGAGAAGCTGCTGCTGGGTGACCCCTTCACCGGCGAGCAGGCGGTGGAGTGCGGCATCGCCAATCGCGTGCTTCCAGGTAGCGAGGTGCTGAACCATGCGCGCCGCATTGCCGAGCGCTTCAACCATCTGGCGCCCGGCGCCGTGCGCGACAGCAAGAAGCTGATCCGCGAAGCGCAGCGTGATGCCGTCAAAGCCGCCATCACACGCGAGGCCGGCATCTTCGGCGCGCGCCTGCGAAGCCCCGAGGCGATGGAAGCCTTCCAGGCCTTCTTCCAGAAACGTGCGCCGGATTTCTCCAAGTTTTCTTGAAATCCATGAGGCCCCCGGGTTTTGATCCCCTCCGGCCCGCCCCCCGAGAAGGTCGGGGAACTTGAGGCGGCTCGGCGTTCAGCTGGTGAAGATCGTGCTGGGGCCTCTGCTGATCATGCAGGGGCGCCAGGTGCGTGCGACCGCGCTGCGCCTGCCCGAGGCGGCCGGGCCGCGTGCAGCCGATGGGTCGGCGCTGCGCCTCCTGATCGTGGGTGATTCGTCCGCTGCCGGCGTCGGTGCGTTGCATCAGGACGATGCGCTGGCCGGCCGCCTGGCACAGGCCTTGGCCGTCCGACTTGGCCAGCCAGTGGGCTGGCAGCTCATCGCCAGCAGCGGCCATCGCAGCGAACAGGCGCTGGCTGCGTTTGAAAAGGCGGAGGTGGCCCCGGCCGACGTGCTGATCACTTCGCTGGGCGTCAACGACGTCGTCGACCAGGTCGCGCCGCCACGGGCGCTGGCGGCACTGGACCGCATCCATGCCCTTGCTGTCGAGCGAGCTGGCGTGCGCCTGAGCCTGCATTGTGCGGCCCCGCCCATGCAGCAGTTCCCGCTACTGCCGCAGCCGCTACGCTGGTTCTTCGGCCGCCAGGCGGCGCAGTTCAACGCGGCGCTCGGGGCGTCCGTTGCTGGCGACGCGTCGCGCCGCGTGCTTTACCTGCCCGAGGCCATGCAGCGCAACGCCGCAAGCCTGATGGCCGAAGATGGCTTCCACCCGGGCCCGCGCGGCTACGCGCTGTGGGCTGAGGCACTGGCCGATTGCATCTGTTCGCACCGCGGCATCGGGCCGCGCTGAGACCTGCGAGGCCGCAGGCAAGGCGTGCAGCCGGCAGCAGCAATATCCGGAGTGGCATCCGGTACCCGGGACGTGCGGCCCGATGCAGCGGAGGCTAGATCGCCAGCGGCCTGGGCTTGCCTTCGCGGTCGATGGCCACGTAGGTCAGGTTGGCCTCGGTTACCTTGACGATGTGCAGGTTCTCCGGATCCCGCTCGGCCATCACCTCCACGTGCACCGTGATGGATGTCCGGCCGATGCGAGTCACCGTTGCGTAGAAGCTCAGCAGGTCGCCGATGGAGACCGGCTGCTTGAAGATGAACTCGTTGACTGCCACCGTCGCGACGCGGCCACGCGACATGCGCGCCGGCAGGATGGAGCCGGCGATGTCCACCTGGGCCATGATCCAGCCGCCGAAGATGTCGCCGTTCGCATTTGAGTCCGCCGGCATGGGCATGACGCGCAACACCAGTTCGCGCTGGCCACTGGACGGGTTGGAGGGCAAGGGAGGGCAGGCGTCAGAGCTCATGGACGGATACGGCAGGGCAATCGAGCGTGGATTGTCCCTGCTGATCGTCCCCTAGAAGCTCCGCCAGTCATCGTCATGCGCGTTGCTGGCCTGCACGGGCGACGGTGGGGCGGCCACCGACCGTGGCGCGGCCGGCCTGCGGAGAATGGTCGCGGGCGGTCCGGCCTTGGCCTTCGCCGGCGGGCGGGTGGCCGCGGGGGCTGGGACGTGGGATGCCTCGTCGCGGGATTGCTTGCGCAATTCCACGGCGTCCACCTCGGCCAGCGACTTGTCCTTGTCGGTCAGGCGGAACACGCGGATGGCGTTGTGTACCTGGCCCACCTGGCTGTTCAGCGCGCTGGCGGCGGCCGCCAACTGCTCCACCATCGCGGCATTCTGCTGCGTGATCGAGTCCAGGTGCTGCACCGACTCGCCCACCTGGCCGACACCGATGGACTGCTCGCGCGCGGCGCTGTCGATCTGCTCCAGCACGCGGGTCACGCGTGCCACCACCTCGGTCACCTCGTCCATGCGCAGCTTGGCGTCGCCAGCGCGCTGGCCACCCGCTTCCACGCGGATGCGGGACTCCTCGATCAGTGCACGGATCTCCTTGGCGGCTCCGGCAGTGCGCTGGGCCAGTGCGCGCACCTCGCTGGCCACGACGGCGAAGCCACGTCCTTGCTCTCCCGCGCGCGCCGCCTCCACGGCAGCGTTCAGCGCCAGGATGTTGGTCTGGAAGGCCACACCCTCAATGACCTGGATGATGTCACCGATGCGGCGAGATGACTCGGCGATCTCCTGCATGGTGTCGACAACGGAATGCACCGCATCCTGGCTGCGCTGGGCCACCGAGCCGGTGTCGCGCGCGAGCTGGGCGCCTTCGCCGGCCAACTGCGAGGTCTGGCGAACGGTGCCGCCGATCTGGTCCATCGCCGCCGCCGTCTGCTCCAGGCTGCTGGCCTGGGATTCGGTGCGGGCTGACAGGTCCTGGTTGCCGGACGCGATCTCCTGCGCGCCGCCCAGCAGGTTTGCCACCTCGTGGCGTACGTCGCGCACGACGGTGCGCACTGACACAGTGAGTTGGGCGAGGGCCAGCTGCAGCCGGCCGATCTCACCGCGGCCGGTCACGGCGACGTTGCGGGTCAGGTCGCCGCCGGCCAGCTGGTTGGCCATGGCGATGACGTCGCCCAGGGGATACACGGCGGAGGCCAGCAGGCCGACGCTGGCCACGGCCGTACCGAGCAGCGCGGCCAGCAGCAGACCCCACAACGGCGCACCGGCCCAGGCCGCCAGCAGAGGGCTCGCGGCAGCCAGTGCGGTCAGCCAGATGATCTGGCCGCGCAACTGGGGCCGCAGCGCGTGCAGCAAGCGGCCGACCAGATCGACGCGGCGCAGTTCACCGCGATGCAGCACATGCACGCGCCGGCCGGCGGCAGCCTCGGCGTTCATCTTCGCGTAGAGCAGCTCGCTGTCGCGAACCTCCTGGTCCGTGGGCTTGGTCCTCACCGACAGGTAGCCGACGATGCGATCGCCATCGCGCACAGGCGTGGCGTTGGCGCGCACCCAGTAGTAGTCGCCGTTCTTGCGCCGGTTCTTCACCAGTGCGGTCCACGGCAAGCCCCCTTCGATGGTGGCCCAGAGGTCGCGGAAGGCTTCTTCCGGCATGTCGGGGTGGCGCACGATGTTGTGCGGCTGGCCCATCAGCTCGGTGTTTGTGAAGCCGCTGACGGTGACGAAGTTGGTGTTGCAGTAGGTGATGCGACCCTTGAGGTCGGTGATGGAGATCAGCGTCTGGTCCGCGGGGAAGGCATAGCTGTTCTTGGTCACCGGCAGATTGCTTCGCATGCGGGCCTCGCAAGTTGGGTGCGGCAAACCAGCATAGCGACGTGACCCGAGCCGTCAACGGTCCCGATGGGAAGCGGCCACGGAGGTGAATAGTGCCCGGCAGGCCGCCGCGGCGGTCGGAGTGTCGAAGTCATCCATGGCGCGGCGCAGAGGGGCGAGTGCGTCGCCAAGCTGGTTTCCATAACTGTCCAGAAACGCGTCATAGCGATCCAGGCAGTCCAGCGATGCTTGCTCCAAGCTGTCTGCCAGCGCGCGCAGGGTGTCGGCGAGCGACTCCGGACCCGGCGCAGGCTCCTGCAGCCAGTCGGTGGCGGCCTGCAGCACCGCCTCCAGTTCGGCGTCCAGCCTGTGCCACCCCTCCCGGCCTGCTTCGGCCTCGGCGCTGGCGGCGGCGAGGCGTCGGGCACCGATGGCGGCGGCCATGCCCTTGAGCTGATGAGCGGCGTCGGCGTCACTGCCGCTCCCGCGCAAGCGTGCAACTAGTGCCCTGGCTTGAGGGGCAAACCGGCGCAGCAACTGGCCGTAGAAACGGCGGTCGCCACCCAGACGTGCAAGCGCGCCGGCGCCATCCAGTACGGCCTGCCCGCATAGCCGCCGGATGGCGGCCGCGAGCGCGTCGGGATCAAAGGGCTTGCCGATGTGGCCGTCCATACCGGCGGCGAGGCAGGCTGCGTGGTCGGCGGTGCTGGCGTTGGCGGTCAGCGCCAGCACCGGCAAGGCGGACCAGCGCGGATCCTGGCGCAGCCGCCGCGTGGCCTGCAGGCCATCGAGCTGGGGCATCTGCATGTCCATCAGCACGAGGTCGTAGTCGGCATGTCGCAGTGAGGCAAGCACCTCGAGGCCGTCCTGGACGCAATCCACCAGCGCACCTTCGCGACCCAGCAGCTTGAGCGCGACCTCGCGGTTGAGGGCGTTGTCCTCGGCCAGCAGCAGGCGCAACCCCGTCAGCCTTGGTCCGCCGGCTGAGGCGGGTGGTGCCGTTCGCGCTTGTGTCCGGGCGGCGGACAGCCGCAGCGTGAAGAAGAAGCGGCTGCCGCGGCCGAGCTCGCTGTGCAGACCCAGCTCGCCGCCCATCAATTGCACGAGTTTGTGGCTGATAGCGAGGCCCAGGCCCGTGCCGCCGAAGCGGCGCGTGGTCGAGGCCTCGGCCTGGCTGAACGCTGCGAAAACCGCGGCCTGCTGCTCTGGAGCAATGCCGATGCCGGTGTCGCTGACCGCGAACTCCACCGTCAGAGCGCCTGCCGTGGCCTCCAGCAGCCGCAGCCGGAGCTCAACCCGGCCTTGCGCGGTGAACTTGATCGCGTTTCCGCCCAGGTTGATCAGCACCTGCTGCAGCCGCAACGCGTCCCCGATCAGCCAAGACGGCAGGCGCGGGTCGGCCTCGACGGTCAGCGCCAGCTGCTTGCCGTCGAGGTTGGCGGCAAGCAGCGTGCGCAGCTCGCCGAGCAGCCGTGCGAGCTCGAAGGGCTGCGGGTCCAGGGTCAGCTTGCCGGCTTCCGCCTTGGCATGGTCGAGGATGCTGTTGAGCAGGTCCAGCAAATGGCGTGCTGCACCGTCGGCCTTGGCCAGCAGCCCGGCCTGCTCGGCATCCAGTCGGGTGTGGCCCAGTAGCTGCATCATGCCCAGTACTGCGTTGAGAGGGGTGCGGATTTCGTGGCTCATGTTGGCCAGGAACTCACCCTTGCTGCGTGCGGCCGAGCCTGCCGCCTCGATCTGGCGTTGGCTCTCGCTGACGTCGACGCGGAGAACGACGTGCAGACCGTCGACGGTGAGGCGGTTGACGGCCCGTATCCAGCGGCCGTCCCTCAAGCGATAGCGCTGATCTGAGAAACCGTCGCGGAAATCCTGGATTTGCCGGGTGGCCCAGGACTCGTGGTCGCCCGAGTCCGGCAAGAAGCCGGCCTGATCCATGGCCTGGCGCAGCAGCGCCTCGTAGCTCATGCCGATCAGCCGGTCATCGCGGGTTGCGCCGCTGAGGCGGCGGTAGCGCTCGTTGCAGAACAACAGCCGCTCATCGGCGCCGTAGAGCGCGAATGCCTCGTCCACGGCTTCCATGGCCGAGCGCAGAGTGTGCTCGCCCTCCTCGGCACGGCGCTGAGCCAACAGCAGGGCCGTCACGTCCTGCAGCGCGCCGACGACGCGCGGCGGCAACCCCGGTACGGTCTCGGTCTCGCCAGTGACGCGCAGCCAGCGCGGCTGGTCATCGTCGGCACGCTGTCGGACGAGCAAATCGAAGGGGCGCCGCAGTGCGGCCGCCGCGTCGATGGCGCCGCGCAGCGCCCTCCAGTCCTCATCCTGGATGAACTGGCGAGCCTGTGCGAGGGGAAGGGACGGCCCGGCCGCCGCACCCAGAATGCGGCGGCATTCATCCGACAGCAACAGGCATTCGCGCTGCGGCTCCAGCATCCAGCCACCCACGCCCGCGAGCCGGCCGGTGCGGGCCAGCTGCGCGCGGCTGGCCCGCAGCTCGGCCTCAATATCGGACTGCCTGGCGATGCGGCGCCTGTTCATCGCGTGAACGGGGCGAGCGCCGCGGCCAGCACTGCGCTGTCCAGTGGCTTGGTCAGAAAGCCGTCGGCGCCCAGTGCGAGGAAGTGGGCGCGTGTTCCCGGGTCGTCGTGGCCGGATACCATCAGCACCGCCATGTGCTGGGCTGTTGCGGGGCGCCTGCGCAGCGCTACCAGCGTGTCCTGGCCATTCATGCCGGGCATGTTGACGTCCAGCAGCACCAGGTCGAAGGTCCGCTCCTCCAGCAGGCGCAGGGCCCTGCCGCCCTCGTTGACCAGCACGCCGTGGTGGCCCAGCTCGCGCAGCAGCCGCGCGGCGACGCGCAGGTTGAGGGTGTCGTCGTCGACCACCATCACTTGCAGGCCGGGAGCTGCGGCTGGGCTCATCGTCTGCTGGTTCTACCACCGAACCCGGCGCGGACAATGCGGTGATGCGCGCCTCCTCTGTCCCGATCCCTGCCTCCGCCCCCAATGCCCCGCGCGGCGACTGGGGCACCGTGGGGCGCTTGCTGCCCTACCTCTGGCGCTACCGCTGGCGCGTCGGCCTGGCGCTGGCCTTCATGGTGGGCGCCAAGGTCAGCAACGTGGGCGTGCCGATCCTGCTCAAGCACCTCGTCGACAGCCTTGACCTCAAGCCAGGCGCGCCTCAGGCGCTGCTGGTCGTACCGCTGGGCCTGCTGCTGGCCTATGGCGCGCTTCGGCTCTCGACCTCACTGTTCACCGAGTTGCGCGAGCTGATCTTCGCCAAAGCCACCGAGGGCACGGCGCGTAGCATCTCGCTGCAGGTGTTCCGCCACCTGCACGAGCTCTCCCTGCGCTTCCACCTGGAGCGCCAGACCGGAGGCATGACGCGGGACATCGAGCGGGGCACCCGGGCCGTGCATTCGCTGATCAGCTATTCGCTCTACAGCATCGTGCCGACGCTGATCGAGGTGGTGCTGGTGCTGACGCTGCTGGGCGTCAAGTTCGACGCATGGTTCGCTGGCATTACCGTCGCGGCGCTGGCGGTCTACATCGGCTTCACCGTCGTCGTCACCGAGTGGCGTACCAAGTTCCGCAAGACGCTCAACGAGCTGGACTCGGTCGCGCACAGTCGCGCCATCGATTCGCTGCTGAACTACGAGACCGTCAAGTACTTCAACAACGAAGGCTTCGAGGCGGCGCGTTACGACGAGAGCCTGGAGCAGCTGCGCCGGGCCCAGCTCAAGAGCCAGACGACGCTGTCGCTGCTCAACACCGGCCAGCAACTCATCATCGCGACGGCCCTGGTGCTGATGCTGTGGCGGGCCACACAGGGCGTGGTGGACGGCCACATGAGCCTGGGCGACCTCGTCATGGTCAACGCCTTCATGATCCAGCTCTACATCCCGCTGAACTTCCTCGGTGTGATCTACCGAGAGATCAAGCAGGCTCTGACCGACATAGAGAAGCTGTTCCAACTGCTCGACCGCCAACGCGAGGTGGCCGATGCACCCGGTGCGACCGAGCTGCGGGTCGCCGGTGCCTGCGTCGTCTTCGATGACGTGCGCTTCGCCTACGACCCAGTGCGGCCCATCCTGCATGGTGTCAGCTTCGAGATCCCGGCAGGGAAGAAGGTGGCCGTCGTCGGCCCCAGCGGTTCTGGCAAGAGCACGCTGGCGCGGCTGCTCTACCGCTTCTACGACGTCGATGCGGGCAGTATCCGTGTTGACGGTCAGGATCTCCGTGCCGTCACGCAGGCCAGCCTGCGCAAGTCCATCGGCATCGTGCCCCAGGACACCGTGCTTTTCAACGACACCGTGGCCTACAACATCGCCTACGGCCGCCCCGGGGCGAGCCAGGCGGAGGTGGAGGACGCGGCACGTGCCGCGCACATTCATGCCTTCATCGCTGCCACTCCCTTGGGCTATGAAACCCGGGTCGGCGAGCGGGGCTTGAAGCTGTCGGGTGGCGAGAAGCAGCGCGTGGCGATCGCTCGCACGCTGCTGAAGAACCCGCCCATCCTCATCTTTGATGAAGCCACGTCAGCGTTGGACTCGACCAACGAGCGCGCCATCCAGGCCGAGCTGGAGGCCGTGGGCCAGGACAAGACGGTGCTCGTCATCGCACATCGTCTCTCCACCGTCGTCGACGCTCACGAGATCCTGGTACTGGAGCAGGGGCGCATCGTTGAGCGCGGCCGGCATGATGATCTGCTTGCGGCCAATGGCCGCTATGCCGAGATGTGGCGGCTTCAGCAGGCTGGCGAATGAACAGTCCCTGCACCAGCCGCCGGCGCTCTTCCCGCGACTGTTGCTGATCCGGCATTGCCAGGCAGCCTGGAGTCACCCTTTGCTGGGGTGGCGGAGCCGGTAGGGTGCGCATGCCCTCGGCCAGCATGCAGGGCGCCTCGCGGTCGTCAATCAGTGCACAGGCGACTACCCTCGGCCCTCGCTCAGTGCGGCTTCTTGGGTTTGTCGAAGCTCTTGGGGCGGTAGACGTTGCCGGTCCACTCACCGTCGATACGGCTGTCGCGCGCATCGTGCAGGGCCGACTCGCGAGCGCGCCGAATGACGCGCTCGGCCTCCAGCGCTGCGGCGCGCGTCTGGCGCTGGTGGCGACGCCAGAGAGTCGCACGGGCTGCCTGCGCCTGCACCCAGGTGACGATGCGGGCCAGGCCTGCATCCACCCGGGAGCGCGCGCGGTACGGCAGCGCCATGTGCACGCCCAAGGCGATGCACAGGGCGAGGCCGGTGGCGGCAAGTAGCGTATGGAGCATGGATCGAGTGTGAACCAAACCGGCGGCGGAGGCCACCTGCGTTGAGGGGATGGTTACGCTTTCCGTACGCCGTTTTGACGGATGGCCCACAGCGCCAGCATGGCGTCAGGAATCCTCCGGCTGGCCTCGTCGCGCTCGGCGGCGGAGCCTTCAAGCAGGCCGCCATCCTCGCCGCCCAGTGCCGCGACCGGTGCCAGCAGCCCGGCGGTGTCTGCATGCTCGAACCAGGGAGCCCAGGCTTCGGGCGCCAGGTCTACGGCCATCAGGAAGCCGGCCGCCCAGTCCTCGGCGTCGGCGTACTCGGTGTCTTCGTCCTCGCCGTCGGCAAAGCTGAAGATGGGCTCCCAGCCTTGTGGCCGCTGGGTCCAGGCGGTGGCGATGGAATGCAGATGGCGCAGCACCAGCATGATGACTTTCTTGCGTTGCTTGCCGCTGACGAAGGGAGCCGGGTCGACTGCACCATCGCCACCCCAGATGAGCGGTAGCCAGGTTTGTCCGGGCAGGCTGGAAAGCTCCCGCCCCGGCGTAAGCAAGAGGCCCGCGAGGTAGCCGTCCATGGCTTCGGCGTTCATGGCCGCATCGGTCGGCAGCGCGGCCAGCAGTTCGTCGAGGTCGCTGACCTCGTCGTCGGACAGCGGGCGGTTGTCGGAAGCTGGGTTGTAGTGGGGGTACTGCATGGGCGTCCTTTTCCGGCTTGCGGGTTCAGCCGTGGCGGCCGTGGCGGCTTTTTGGCTTCTTGCTGTCAAATTCGGCGATCTGGGCCTTCAGCAAAGCCATCAGCACGCGGGCGTTCTGCTCGGTCATCACGAGCAGACTGCTTGGTTCGATGCCGTCGATAGGTTCACGGTTCGACAGGAGCGCGTCGACCTTGAACAGGACTTGGCCGTGCACGTTGTTGGCGGCGGCCTTGAATTTCTGGATTTCGATCTGATGGGTCTTCATGGGGCGAGCCGGGCGGGTGTGTGGCCGGCAGACCGCCATCTTGCCATTCCGGGCGGCCGGACTTAACGTCGTGCATGGCAAGGCCTGCCCGATTGGAGATCGCTGGCGCCGTCTACCTGATCGGCGCGCACTGCCCGTTCGAGCGCGGGCAGCAGGCCTTTGTCGATGAAGCCGACCGCGCCGAGATGCGGGCCCTGCTGGCACAAGCGCTGCACCGGTTCGACGCCCAGGTACTGGCCTATGCCTTGCTGCCCGACCACTATCACCTGCTGCTGTTCACGCGCCGCGCCAATCTGTCGCAGCTGATGCGGCACGTGAACGGCGTCTACACCCAGCATTGCCAGCTTCGCCACGGTTTTCGTGGCCCGCTTTTTCAGGGGCGATTCCATGCGGTGCTGGTCGATCGCGAACGCTATCTGCTGGACGCGTGCCGCTATATCGACCTCAACCCGGTACGCCTGCGCCTGGCCCGTGGGGCTGCGGGCTGGCCGGGTTCCAGCTTCCGTGCGCTGGCCGGCATGGAGGAGGCACCCGACTGGCTGGATGTGGATGGCCTGCACACCCATCTGCTCGGCCGGCCGGCGACCACGCCCGCCCAGCACCGCCTGGCCGGTGAGCGTTACGCCCGCCTGGTGGCATCTGACCCCGGTCTGCAGCTGTGGCCGGGGCGGCTGCGCGAGCAGATCTTCCTGGGCGACGCCGACTTTGCCGCTCGCATGCGGGCCGCCGCCGCGGCGCCGCGGCGTGTGGCGCGCACCGGCTTTGCCGAGTGGCTCAGGCGTGCCGGTGGCATCCGCGAGCAGGCGCTATGGATGGCGCACGCCGAAGGTGGCATCGCCATGACGGAGTTGGCCGGCCAGATCGGCCTGTCGGTGTCGCGCGTCAGCCGCCTCATCGCCGCGGCTGAACGTGCGCGCTGACGGCGCGCCGGTCGTTTCGTTGCGCAGTATCAAGGCGCCAACGCACCGCCGGGGGCCCAATGGTGGCCATCGGAGCCGGCAAGGTCGGGAGGCGCATGAGTTCCAAGCAGTGGATGGTTGCGGCGGGCGCGGGCTTTTCACTGGCCGCAGCGGCGCTTTGGGGCTGGTGGCATGGCACCGCGGCGACGGCCTATACGGCCACGCGCACCGAGTTCGTGCAGACCATCGTCGCTAGCGGCCATGTGGAAACGCCGCACCGCATCGACATCGGTGCCCAGATCACCGCCAACGTGAATGCCGTTCCCGTGGCCGAGGGGCAGCGCGTCGCGCAGGGACAACTGCTCATCGAGTTGGACGACCGCGAGTTGCGGGCGGCGGTGGGCGCCGCTGAGGCTCAACTCGCCCAGGCGGAGGCGCGGTTGCGCCAGCTTGTGGAGGTGCAGGGGCCAGTGGCCGCGCTGGCCGCGCGCCAGGCCCAGGTCAGCCTGGATAACGCGCGTACCCAGCACCAGCGCCAGAGTGACCTGTTCCACCAGGGCTTCATCGGCCAGGCCGCGCTGGATGATGCTGTCAAGGTGCGCGATCTGGCCGAGGCGCAGTGGCGGGCCGCCGTCAAGCAGGCCGTCAGCCAGCAGCCCAGCGGCAGCGATTTTGCGTTGGCCCAGGCCAGCTTGGACGCTGCGCGCACGACGCTTCAGGCGGCGCATGTGCGTGAGAGCTATGCACGCATCGTGGCGCCGGCCGCCGGCGTGCTGATCGCGCGTGCCGTGGAGCCTGGCGAGCAGGTCGTGCCGGGGCGCACGCTGATGACGCTGTCGCCCGAGGGCCTGACCCAACTGGTCGTGCAGGTGGACGAGAAGAATCTGCGCCATCTCGCGCTGGGCCAGCCGGCACAGGCCAGCGCCGAGGCCTACCCCGAGCGGCGCTTCACGGCCCGGCTGGCCTATGTCAACCCCGGCATCAACGCGCAGACTGGCGCCGTCACGGCCAAGCTGGACGTGCCGCAGGCGCCCCCCGAGCTGCGGCAGGACATGACGGTGTCGGTCAACATCGAGGTGGCACGCCGTGCGCAGGCCCTGGTCGTGCCCAGCGACGCGGTGCACGAGCCCCATGGGGCGGGGCCCTGGGTGCTGCGTGTCGAGGCAGGTCGGGTGCGGCGCGTGGCGATCCAGGTCGGCGCAAGCGCCGGAGGCTGGACCGAGGTACTGGCCGGCTTGCAGCCTGGCGACCGGCTGCTGTCGGCTAGCGTCGTACTGCGTGACGGCGAGCGAGTACGCCTGCGAGGTGCTGCGTCATGAAGCGCTGGCAACCTTTCGAGTGGATCGTGGCGTTGCGCTTCCTGCGCGAGGGCCGCATGCAGACGGCCTTCATCGTTGGCGGCGTTGCTATCGGCGTGGCCGTCATCGTCTTCATGTCGGAGCTGCTGCTGGGGTTGCAGGGCAATTTCATCCGCCGCGTTCTGACCGGCCAGTCCCACATCCAGTTGCTGCCGCCCAAGGAGGCTGCGCGTTTGCTGCCGGCCGCCCCGGGTGACCTGGCTGCGGCCACCGTTCAGGCGCCGTTGCAGCGAGTGCGCTCCATCGATCAGTGGCCGGCCGTGCAGGACCAACTGCGCGCCATGCCCGATATCGCCATCGTGACGCCCACCGTCAGCGGCTCGGCCTTGCTGGCGCGCGGCGCGGCCAGCCGCTCCATCTCGGTCATTGGCGTCGACGCGGGCGACTACTTCCGCATCGTGCCGCTGGCTGACCAGATCACTCGTGGCGAGGCCCGACTGGGGCCGAACGACCTGCTGATTGGCGTCGACCTGGCAAGCGATCTCGGCGTGGCCGTAGGCGACAAGCTAGCGATCACGGCGCCCTCCGGAGCGCAGACCACGCTCAATGTCGCAGGCCTCTTCGACCTGGGCAACCGTGGCGCCAACCAGCGCACGACCTTCGCGGCGCTGCACACTGCCCAGAGCCTGATGGGCCTGCCAGGCGGCGCGACGAGCCTGGAAGTCACCGTTGTCGATGTCTGGGCCGCCGAGGCCGTCGCCCAGCGCATCACGGCGGCCACCGGCGTGGAGGCGGACAGCTGGATACGCAGCAACGCACAGTTCTTTTCCTCCATCAATGCGCAGACGACGGCTAACACGGCCATCCGCTTCTTCGTGGGCCTGTCGGTGGCCTCCGGCATTGCTGGCGTGCTGGTTGTATCAGTGGTGCAGCGCTCGCGGGAGATCGGAATCCTGCGCGCGATGGGGGTCACGCGCGGCCGGGTGCTGCGCGTGTTCCTGCTGCAGGGCTGCCTGCTGGGCTTGGGCGGTGCGCTGGCCGGTAGCGTGCTGGGCGCTCTTGCGCTGCTGCTGTGGACGCGGCTGGAGCGCAATCCCGACGGCACGCCGCTATGGCTTCTTGAGCTGCACCCGGCGCTGTTCATCAGTGCCGTGCTGCTGGCCGCGCTGACCGGACTGGCAGCTGCCGTGGCGCCGGCGCTGAGGGCGGCGCGGCTGGACCCGGTCGTGGCTATCCGTGGCTGATGTGAAGCCGCGCACCCCTGGCCTGCCGCGTCCGGCCACTTGCAGTGACGGCGATGCTTGCGGCATGGAGTCGCCGGCATGCTTGCGGTCCAGGCCGGCTCGTGGCAGCCCGGCGTCGGCCTCACCGAATCATGGTTTGACATGACGAAGCCCGTCGTCCAGCTCGTCGGCGTCCGCAAAGTCTTCAATGCCGGCACGCCCATGGAGAACGAAGTGCTGCACGGTATCGACCTTACGCTGCTGCCGGGCGAGTTCTGCGCTGTCATGGGCCCGTCGGGCTCGGGCAAGAGCACGCTGCTCAATCTGGTGGGCCTGCTGGACAGGCCCAGCGCGGGCCAGCTCTTCATCCAGGGCCTGGACACCGGTGCGCTGGACGACGCGGCGTTGACGCGGCTGCGCGGACGCAGCATCGGCTTCGTCTTCCAGTACCACCATCTGATTGCGGCCTTCAGCGCGCTGGAGAACGTCATGCTGCCCATGCTGGGCCAGCAGGGCTTCCCCGACGAGGCGATGCGAGCACGGGCCGCCGAACTGCTGGCGGCCGTGGGGTTGGCTGAATTCGCCGACCGGCCGGCCGACCGGCTCTCGGGTGGCCAGCAGCAGCGCGTGGCCGTGGCGCGCGCCCTGGCCATGCGCCCGCCGCTGTTGCTGGCCGACGAGCCCACTGGCAATCTCGACACCAAGAGCGCCGAGGCCGTGTTTGCGCTGCTGCGCCGTTTCGCCGCCGAGGCCGGCACGGCCGTGCTCTTCGTGACGCACAACCCCGAGCTGGCGGGCCGCTGCGACCGGCTCATCGAGGTTGTGGACGGCTGCGTGCGCTGAGCTGCTGCGATGCTTCAGAGCTGCTTGAAGCGGTGCGCGTAGCTGGGGCTGACCTCCAGCGTCTCCGGTCTGTCCTTCAGCGCGATGCTGAGCTTGCCGCTCAGCGAGCGGCCCACCGATTTGATGGCTCGCGCATTGACGATGGTGGAGCGATGCACCTGCCAGAAATGCTCGCCGTCAAGACGCGCGACCAGCTCCTTCAGAGGCAGCGAGATCAGTGCCTCCGAGTCGGCCGTGACTACGGCGACGTACTTGTGGTCTGCACGGAAGTAGGCCACGTCCTCAACCGTGATGAGTTGCAGCTCCCGGCCACGCTGCACCGTGATCCAGCGCAGCGGCTCCGCGACGGCGGCCGGCGCCATGCGCGCAGCCAGACCGCCGAGGTCGGCCGGAGGCAGGCTCAGGCGTTCCTTGAGGCGCAGCAGGGTCTTGGCCATGCGTGCCGGATCCAGTGGCTTGAGGAGGTATCCGACGGCACCTTCGTCGAAGGCTTGCACCGCATAACGCTCGTGGGCCGTGATGAAGACGACGTGGGCGCGGCGGCCCACGAGCTGGGCCACCTCCAGGCCCGAGAGGCCCGGCATCTGCACATCCAGGAAGCAGACCTGTGGCGCCAGTTGCTCCACGAAGCGCAGCGCCTCATGGCCGTCCCGCGCCATGCCGACGATCTGTGCCTGCGGCCATTGGCGCAGCAGCTCCTCGCGGATCTCGGCGGCCAGGAGGGCCTCGTCTTCGGCAATCAGGACTCTTGTCATGTCGATGCGGGCCAGGTCAGCCTGAACAGCGGCATATCTTCGGTGAACAGGGTTAGCGAGGCGGCATCGCCATGTACCGTGCGAAGCCGTCGGGCCAGTTCGGCCACGGGCACGCTGCCTGCGGCACGGCGGGTGCGTTCGGCGTCAGGCCCCAGGGCCTGCAGGCGCAGCTCGGCGCTGCCGGCGCCAGCATGCAGCGACAGGCTCCACAGCGTCGTGCCTTCGTCCAGCAACGGGCGCGCCAGCGGAAGCAGCACCATGGGCGCCAATGGCCAGTCCGGGGGCTCGGCCAGGCTGGCGAGATGCAGGCGCTCGGTGTGCTGCGCGTCGGTGCTGACGAGCCTGGCGTAGGCGCGCAGCGCGGCGATCTCGCGTGCCAGCGTCGACACCTGGGCCTCCACGTGCGGCTGCAACGCGCGCAGCAGCTCGATCAGCGCGGCCAGCCGCTGTTGCGCGCGCCACGGCTCGCACAGCAGCTCTGCGTCGATCGCGGCCAGGCGCTCGGACAGCATGGCCGGGTCTACGCGTGCCTGCAGGGCCAGCAGCTGCGTGGCCGCGAGCTGCCGTTCGCGCTGCGTGGCCGCGTCCTGCAGCGTGGCCAGCCGTGCCTGGGCCAGCCGCGAGAAGCGCATCTGCACATAGACCGCCACGCCCAGCCCGTGCCAGATCAATGTCGTGCTGGCCAGCGCAAAGTCGTTCTCCCAGGTCCACCAGTCCGCCTTGCCAAGCAGCGGGTAGAGGGCGGGAGCAATGACCCAGATGCCGCTGACGACAGTCGCAGCGGCAACACCGGGATAGGCTATCCAGGCCGGCAGCCGGCCTGCATCGACGAGGGCGTCGGCCAGGCGCAGCAGCAGCACGGCCGGCACTCCGAACTGCAGTACGTTGTAGGCCAGCGCGTTGAGGATGTCGGTGCTGGAGAAGTCGTTGCCCAGTGGCGTGCCATTGGCCACCAGCGTGCACGCACCCACCAGCACCATCCAGCCGGCGTCACTGGCCCGGAAGTTCAGGGCCATGGCAGCTGCACGCGGGCGATGAGGCCACGCGGCTGGTTCAGGTGCAGGCTCAGCCGCGCGCTGCCGCCGTAGGCGGCGGCCAACCGGGCGCGCAGCGTGGCCAGGCCGGTGCCGCTGCCGCTGCCGCTGCCCATGCCGGCGCCGGTGTCGGCGACCTCCAGCAGCAGTCGGTGGCCGCTCGGGTCCGGTCCGGCGCGCACATGGATGTCGCCCCCGTCCACCTGCGGTGCGATGCCATGCTTGATGGCGTTCTCGGCCAGCGTCAGTAGGCAGGTGGAGGGTACGACCACGTCGTCAAGCCCTGTTGCGATCTCGAAGTGCAGGCGCAGCCGGTCAGGCCCGATGCGGCGCTGGTGCAGGGCTAGGAAGGCTCGCACCAGCTCCAGCTCACGCGCGAGCGGCGCCTGGGCCTGGCGCAGCTCGGGCAGCGCGGCGGCCAGGTAAAGGCGCAGGTCGGCCAGCATTGCGTGCGCTGCACCGGCGTCAGTGCTGGCCAGGCGGCGCAGGTGGGCCAGCGTGTTGAAGAGGAAATGCGGTTCTACCTGGGCCTGTAGCAGTGCCGCCCGGGCGGCGTCGAGCTGGCGGGACTGATCCTGCTCGGCGCGACTGAGGCGCTCGGCGCGGGCCTCGCCCCGCCGGCCGCGCTGACGGTACTCCAGGCCCAGACAGATGCAGGCCGAGAAGGTCAGCAGGATTTGCACCGTGTAGGCCCCGACGTGGGCGTCTGGTGTGCCGAGGGCGTGCACCCTGCGGTTCAGCAGGGCGCCCAGCAGCGCCAGCCCGACGATTTGCAGCGCAAGCATCCAATTGCGCGTCGGCTGGTCGCGCGGTAGCAGGCCCTGGGTCAGGGCGGCGCCCAGCCACAGCATCCACAGCAGCTGCGCCAAGCCGAAGGCTCCACGCAGTGTCGAGTCGAGCTGGCAGTTGGCACCGTCGCCGTGCTGTATCCATAGTGCGCAACGCACCATGCCGGACAGCAGCAGCCCAAGCGCCAGCGCGAGGCTGATCGCGGCCGCCGCCACGAGGCTGCGCCAGTGCAGGGGGGCGAAGCGCGAGGCAGAGGGCATCCGGAGGAGGTCGCTCAACGGGGGGAGATCGGTGGAGTTTGGCCGGCTTGCGTCGGCGCGGCCGCGACAGAGGACGGCACGTAGTCGGCGAAGCGGATGTTAAGGATGTAGCGCTGCGGCGTGCCGCCGCGACATTCCAGCGCCTGCATGGCGGTGCGTACCGGGGCACGGTAGAGGCGCGAGCCGGTCATCGCCAGCAGCCGGGGGCGGCCGTCGGAGTCGACCTCGAACTCCACACGTACCTCGCCTTCATGCACGATGCGCTGCTTGGCACTGGCCAGGTATTCGGTCAGCTGCTCGCCGGCCTCGGGGCAGGCGGCGGGGGTGGCGAAGGCGGCCGGGGCGGCGGCGAGCAACAGCAGGGACAGCAGCTTTTTCATGGTGTTCTCCGGGTTTGCGATGGCGCAAAGTTAGAGATCGATGCGCGGCCGGTCACCTGTCGCCGGATGAAGCCCGCAGATGGTCCGACGAAGCCGCTGCAGGGGCCGACGGCGCGAGGGATCCCATGACTTCCGGCAGAGGCTGCGGCCTAGCCGGCGGGGGCGCTAAGCTGCCGGCCTGCGAAGAAGCCTGAGAGATTCGTGCTGCGACGTCCTGCCTTTGTTCAGGCCCTGCTGGGCCGCCCCTGGTTGCTGGCCCTGCTGGGCCTGCCCCTCGTTGTGGCCCTCGTCGGCGCCATCGTTGCGCTGTTCCTGTGGCAGCAGCTGCCGGCGCTGGACGTGCTGACCGACTACCAGCCGCATCAGCCATTGCGCGTGATGAGCGCCGATGGCCAACTGCTGGGTGAGTTCGGTGCGGAGCGGCGCCGCTTCGTGCCGCTGAAGGACATTCCCAAACCGTTGCAGGACGCGCTGCTGGCCGTGGAAGATGCCGATTTCTACGAGCACTCCGGCCTGGACTTCGGCGGCATCCTGCGCGCGATGTTCCGCAACCTGACGCACCGCGGCCCGCTGCACGGTGCGTCGACGATCACGCAGCAGCTCGCCCGCGACACCTACCTGAGCAAGGAGCAGCGCTGGTCGCGCAAGATCGTCGAGGCCTTGCTGGCCATCAAGATGGAGCGCGCGCTGACCAAGGAGCAGATTCTTGAGATCTACATGAACCAGATCTTCCTTGGCAACCGCGCCTACGGCTTCGCGGCGGCGTCCGAGCGCTACTACGGCAAGCCGCTGGACCAGCTCAACACAGCCGAGATCGCGTTGCTGGTGGGCTTGCCCAAGAACCCGATGGGCTTCAACCCGGTGCAGAACCTGGGGCGGGCCAAGCGCCGTCAGGCAGTGGTGCTGGAGCGGCTGGCGTCTGTGGGGCTCATCACCGCCGAGCAGGCCAAGGCGGCGCGCGAGCAGCCCCTGGACATTCAGCGCCCCAAGCGCCTGGCCGGCATCGCTGACCACGCCGCTGAGCAGGTGCGCCAGGAGATGCTGACCCGTTTCGGTGAGGATGCCTACACCCGGGGCCTGACTGTCACCACCACGCTGCTCTACGCCGAGCAGGCCGCCGCGCAGGAGGCGCTGCGCCATGCCCTCTTCGAGCTGGAGCGCCGCCAGCCATTCCGCGGCCCGGAGGCGACCGTGGAGCTGCCCGCGGGCGACGACCTTGACGAGGCGCTGGATGCCGCCTTCGACGCCCATCCCGACCTCGGCGAGCTGCGCACCGCCGTGCTGCTGGGGCTGGACAAGACCACTGCCCAGCTGGTGCTGGGTGACGGCGAGCGCATCACCCTCAAGGGTTCTGCCATGCGACAACTCCAGAATCTCAAGCGCGGCGCGGTGCTGCGCGTGTTGGAGTCGGGCAAGCAGTGGCAGATCAGCCAGACGCCGCAGGCCGAAGGTGCCGTCGTCACGCTGGACCCGGTCACCGGCGCCATCCGCGCTCTGGTCGGCGGCTTCGACTTCACGCGCAACCAGTTCAACTCCGCCACCCAGGCTTGGCGCCAGCCGGGCTCGGCCTTCAAGCCCTTCATCTACTCGGCGCTGATCGAGCAGGGCGCCTGGGCCGGCACACTGGTCAGTGACCAGCCCTTCGAGCAGGGGGATTGGACGCCGCGCAACTATGACGGCCAGTACGAGGAGGCGCTGACGCTGCGCGAGGCCCTGGCCAGGTCCAAGAACATGGTCACCATCCGCGTCGCCCAGGCGCTAGGGCCGGAGCGCGCTCGGGCCTGGGCCGGGCGCTTCGGCCTGGACGAGGCCAAGCAGCCGCTGAACTTGACCATCGCACTGGGCACCGGTTCGGTGACGCCGCTGCAGATGGCTCAGGCCTATGCTGCCTTCGCCAACCAGGGTCAACTGCCCACAGGCTGGCTGATCCAGCGTGTCCAGGACGCCCAAGGGGAGGTCGTCTGGAAGGCCGATCCGCCCAAGCCCCGCCCCGCTATCAGCGCGCGCAATGCTTTCATGACCTCGCAGCTGCTGGCCGCCGTCGCTCGCGAGGGCACGGCTGCGCGCGCTAGCGCCTTGCTGGGCCGCTGGGACCTCTACGGCAAGACGGGCACCACCAACGATGCCGTCGATGCCTGGTTCTGCGGCTTCCAGGCCACGCGGGCCGGTGCGGTGTGGATCGGTTATCCGACGCCCAAGTCGCTGGGTGAACGCGAGAGCGGTGGCGGCCTGGCCCTGCCCGTCTGGGCCGCGACCATGGCCGTCGCGCTCAAGGGCCAGCCCAACACGCAAATCGAACCTCCCGCCGAGGGCCTGGTCCAGCAGGACGGCAATTGGTTCTATTCGGAGTTCGCGGGCGACCTAGCCATCGCTCGCATCGGCCTGCCCGCCGTGGCCGCTGACGACGCTGCCTCAGCGCCCGAGGCAGGCAGCTCGGAGCCGCAGCGCGGTCATTGAGCGGCGATCGAGCGGTCGTCGGCCTGCTACTGGCCGGCCGGCGGCTCCCACAGCTCGATCTTGTTGCCGTCGGGGTCCAGAACCCAGCCGAACTTGCCGTATTCCGAGTCCTGCGGCTCGCCGACCACCTCACAACCCTCGGCGCGCAGCGCCTGGATCAGCCCGTGCAGGTCGGCCACGCGGTAGTTCACCATGAAGGGCGCTGTGCTGGGCGCGAAGTATTCGCTGTCGGCCTTGAAGGCCGTCCAGACTGTCGTGCCGACGCCGCTGGGGTTATCCGGCGTGGCCCAGCTGAAGGCGGCGCCGCCCCAGGGTTGGATGTCCACGCCCAGATGGACGCGGTACCACTCGGCCAGGGCCGCGGGGTCGCCGGACTTGAAGAAAATGCCGCCGATGCCGGTCACGCGTTTCATGGGAGCCTCCTGAAGTGGCGCGGCGCTATTCCATCACGCGGAGCGGCCTGCCGGCCGTTAGCCACAACGCGAACAGCAGCTCGCCGAAGAAAGCCGGCAGGAGCACCGTCGGGAACAGCCACTTCGCGATGTCCGGCGCCAGCAGCAGTGCGAAGCTGTTGAGCAGATAGGCCAGGCCTGCCAGCACCAGCAGTCCGCCCAGCAGGCGGGGCAGTACGCCGCTCGCCGCGATCAGTGCACCTCGAATGACACAGGCGAAGCCGAAGAAGATCAGGCCGATGCCGAAGCCTTGCCCATGCAGATGTACGGCCAACATCGCCAGCGCCTCGCGCTGGCCCGGCGGGAAGGCGCTGGTTGCCAGCAGTTCCAGCGGTGCAAGCAGCTGCACGCGGTTGCCGACCAGCACGGCCGTCTGCACGAGGTTGAGGCCGGTGGCCGTCAGCGCCAGTGTCTCGTTGACGGGCCGCAGCAGCCGCCACAGCACGACGATGACCGGCAGGTCCAGCACCTGCATCAGCAGGTCGGCCAGGATGCCCAGGCGCCACAGCTGCGGATGGGCGGCGATGCGCTGCGCCGTCGCTGCGGCGTCGCCAGCCACGACCAGCTGGCCGCGCACGAAGAGCTCGCTCCAGAGACCCAGGGCGATGATGGCCAAGTAGCACAGGCCGGCGGCGCGGAGCTCGCGACGCCCGATGTGGGAAGCGATGGAGGGCATGGAGCGATGGTGCGCGACAGGACGCAACGTCGGTAACAGTTTCTAGGCGACTTGGGGTGGCCCTAGAGTAATCGTCCTTTCACTGCACCCGTCCGCCATGCGCCGCTCGCCCCTTGTCCTCGCCACCTTCGTCCTGCTGCTGGCCGGTTGCGCCTCGGTCCGGCAGGGGGGCGACACACGCGGGGCGCCCGCCGGGGCACGCATGGCGCAGCCGACGTCGGTGGCCGGGGTCGCGGAAGAGAGCTTCGGGCGGCCGAGCTGGGGGCGCCAGGGCGAGTTCACGCTGCATGGCCAGCGCGTGCGCTACGAGCGCGGTGCTGACCGGCTGGCGCTTTTCGAGGCGCTTCCGTCCGGCGTGCACACGCCGCTGCGCTTCAGCTGGACGGGGCCCGCGGGGGACAGCGCGGCCGTCTGCGAGGGCTGGACGCCGGCCGAGAGCAGCGCCAACGCGCGTCTGGTCGACGCTAGGCCGTGGGTGCTGAGCTGCCGCTGGGGCAGTGCGCCGGCGGCGATGCTGCAGATTGGTGAGGGGCAGATGCGCCGAGGCAAGCTCAGCCGCGAGGGTGCCTACCGCCGCGGCGAGTTGACGGTGGGTCTGCGTTCGGCGCATCTCTACGATGGCAACCCCACGCCGCAGACCGTGGCTGTGGGCTACGAAATGCTGCATCAGGGCACCGTCATTGCGACCCTGGACCTCAGCGGTCCCCAGCCGCGCCTGCGCCGACCCGACCCGGCCACGCCGCTTGGCCGCGCGGTCACCGAGGCCGCCCTGGCACTGGCCCTGATGTCCGAATCCACGCAGTCACGCTGAACTTCCCGCTCTGCCGGGCATGACGGCAGGCACGGGTGAGAACTGGCATGCGCATGCCGGCCCTCTAGAGTGCTGCCTCGGACTTGACGGACAGGTGGCGTATGCGATCTTCATGGGCGGCGGGAGCCGCGCTCTTGGCTTTTCTGGCCGGCTGTGGCGTGGTGCGAGAGGCTCGGATGGCGCAGCCGGCCTCGCTGGCTGCCGTGCCCGAGGAGTCCTTTGGCAAGCCTGGCTGGGGTCGGCGCGGCGAGTTCGAGCTGGCCGGCCAACGGGTGCGCTATGACCGTGGTGCGGACCGGCTCTCGCTGTTCGATGCGCTGGCCACCGGGCGCGCGCCATTGCGCTACACATGGTCTGGCCCAGCCGGCGACAGCGAGGCTGACTGCACGGCACGCCAGATCGAGGTGTCTGCGGGCGCGCTTGTCGTGGCTGCTCGGCCCTGGGCGCTGGAATGCCGCTGGCGCGGTATCTCGGACGCCGCACTGCAGATCGGTGAAGGCCCGGTGCAATGGGGCCAGGCGACGCGTGAGGGGCGCTATCGACGCGGTGATTTGACGTTGGCCCTGCGCTCGGTGCACCGGTTGGAGGGGGCCGCGCTCGCGACGGCCGGCCCGGTGGGCTACGAGATGCTTCACGGCGGCCAGGTCGTCGGCAGCGTGGATCTGACCCGCGGTGTCCCGCGGCTGCGCCGGCCCGATGCGGCCACGCCGCTGGGCCAGGCAGTCACCGAAGCGGCGCTGGCGTTGGCGCTGGTCTGGGAGCCGAGTTAAGGCTTCTCTGCCAGGGCCTTGAGGTTGGTCAGGCCAGCGTCGAAGTCAGGCCCCACCATCTTGTCCATGAACAGCCCCATCCAGCGGTAGATGGGGTTGGAGCCCATGTCGCCGTTCATGGTCCAGGTGACCTGGGTGGCGCCGCCGTTGGCGTCGAGGCGGAAGTCGCCGGTGGAGGTAGTACCGAAATCGGGGAAGAAGAGTTCGTAGCCCAGACGCTTGGGCGGCTCAGCGCTGGTGAACGTCATTCGGCCATCGCCCTGGCTCTTGCTCTTCCAGGCCCAGACGGCACCGGCACCCGATGCGGAGCCGCTATACGCTATGGCCATGTCCGGGTCGCGCCGGTTCCAGGCGCTCCACTGCTTCCAGCCGCGCGGGTCGGCGATGAGGGCGTAGATCTTTTCCGGCGTGGCGGCGATGGTCAGCGTCCGCGAGACCGTGAACTTGGGCGACAACATCAGCCCGCCGCCAAGGCACAGGGCCAGCAGCGCGACGACGGCGATCAGCAGGACCTTGAGTGCTTTCATCGGGGTCTCCCGGGGATTGAGGTGGGCGCACTGTGGTCGCGCCCCGCCGGCCACACAATCCGCACAACTCCTTCCCGCAAGCATATGAAGATAGCCACCGACCACGCTGCCCTCTACGCCGAACAGGGCTATCTCATCATCCCCGGCTTCAAGCCCGCCTCTGACATTGCCGCGCTGCGCCGGCGCGCGCTGGAGATGGTCGATGCCTTTGACCCCGGCGAGCAGCGGCCCGTCTTCACGACCGAGGAGCAGCAGCGCCATGTCGACGACTACTTCCTCGACAGCGGCGACCAGGTGCGCTGCTTCTTCGAGGAGGAAGCCTTCGACGAGGAGGGCCGGCTTCGCGTGCCCAAGGAACTGGCCATCAACAAGATAGGCCATGCCATGCACGACCTGGATCCGGTGTTCAGCGCCTTTTCCAAGGGAGAGGCACTGCGCGGCGTGGCCGCCGGCCTCGGCCTCGCGAGGCCGCAGGTCTGGCAGAGCATGTTCATCTTCAAGCAACCGGGTATTGGCGGCGAAGTACGCTGGCACCAGGACGCCAGCTTCTTCGACAGCGACCCCGTCACGGTGACGACCTTCTGGTTCGCGCTGGAGGATGCGACGTTGCAGAACGGCTGCCTGTGGACGGAGCCTGGCGGCCACCGCGGCCTGCGGGGCGTGCTGCGCGAACGCTTCGTGCGCGAGGGGCGCAAGGCCTGGATGGAGCCGGTCGATGCGACGCCCTGGCCGGCGGCCGATTCCAAGCAAGCGATCCCACTGGAGGTCGAGGCCGGTTCGCTGGTGGTCTTCCATGGGCTGCTGCCGCACTATTCGGCGGCCAACCGCTCGGAGAAGTCGCGCCATGCCTACACGCTGCATGTGACCGATGGCTCCAGCCGCTACTCGCCGCGCAACTGGCTGCAGCGCGGTGCAACCCTGCCTGTGAGCGGTTTCTAGGCCTTGCAGACCCACACGGCTGCGGCCCCCTGTCCTACAAGGCAAGGCAGCCCAGGCCGGCACGGCGTGGAGGGCGGCGTCCCAAGAATGAGACTCATCGCAAACGTCGATTCCGACGCAGGAGGCCGTGATGAAGTTTCCCAAGTCCATGCATGCCGAAGGCTTCTACGATCACATCGATACGACGGAGCCCGGGCATGGCCCCGATGCGCCAAAGCCGGTGCTCAGGCCAGGCCTGAAAGCTGGCGCTAAGCCGTTCACGGCGCGGACGCTGTTGCGCGAGGAGACGGGCGCGGTGCCGCACACCACATCCGCCGCACCTGCCATGCGCACGCCGGCTGCCGATGCTGCGGCGCGGACCGCCACCGCCGCGCCGCGCTCGGGTGCCACGTCATGGATCGTCGGCGCAGGGGTGGGTATCGCGCTGGTTGGCCTTGCTGTCGTGATGTCGCGCAACCTTGCCAGCCCGGAGACCTCGATGCCACCGACTGCGGTCGTTGGGCAGGCCAGCCCGTCACCGGAGGATGCTCAACTGCAGGCTGCACCGCCCGCCGCCGGCCCTGATGTGACTGCGTCCGAGCCCATGCCGGCCGTGACGCCGGCGCCCGTCATCCAGCCGGCCGTCACCCAGCCGGCCGTCAGCGAGCCTCCGGTAGCGTTGGCAGCGGGGCCCAAGACCGAGCCGCCAGCGAACGTCGTGCGCGCGGCGCCGCCCCCCGCGCCGGCACCCAAGGCACTGGCGCCTCAGCCCGAGGTGTTGGCTCAGGCCTCGCCACCACCCGCCCAGTTGCGCGAACCCGCCCTTCAGCCCCTTGCGCCCCCCGTCGTGACGCCGGCCCCTGTCGTTCCTCCCGAGGCTGCGCCAGTCACACCCCCGGTGGCCCAGCAGACGCCGCCGGTCACGCCGGACCCCGAGGACAGCGGCATCACTGTGAAGGTACGCCTGGCGCTGGCCGCCGACACGGCGTTGTCTGCGGTCCCCATTGCCGTCAGCACCGAGCACGGCGTCGTCAAGCTGGAAGGCCAGGCGCCCGACGTCCAGGCGCGCGACCGTGCTACGGTGGTCGCGGCGTCCACGATGGGTGTCAAGGCGGTGGACAATCGGCTGACGCTGCCTCCGATGGCGTCACTGGACAAGGTCGCCGGCAGCGGCGGCTGAAGACGCCCGTCGCGCCGCCATGAAAAAGGCGCCCTCCGCGGGGCGCCTTTTCTCGTGTGCGGTACCGCTCAGTGGCAGTGCTGCGTCCGGGCCGGCGCGAGCTCGGCGCCGATCAGTACGTCCTCGGTCACCTCGCGGGCGGCCTCGAGTTGCAGGCAGAGTTCGGTGATGCCGTCGTCACGGCCGCCAACGATCTCGGGCAACGGGGCGGTAGCGACATCGCCCGGCAGGTCAGCCAGCGCGCCGATAAGCTGAAACAGCAGCTCCAGGCTGGCTTCGCCGTTCTGGGGCAGGTCGCGGGCGGCACCGAGGCTGCGGGCCAGGTACCAGCAGGCGTCTGCGGCGTTGTCACAGGCCTGGGCCTTCAACTCCAACGCGCGATTGCGTGAGTCCTTTTCGTCCTGGCTGCGGCGGGCCTCGGTGATTTCGAACGCGCCGAGGTCGGCCGGGACGGCATCGTCAAGCGAGAGCGCGGCAAAGTCGAGTTCGTGAGCCATGGGTACTGCGGCATTAGGGCAGGGTCGCATCCTAACGGTGCCACGGGGTGATCCCAGGAACAATGTCACGGTAACCGGCCAATTCAGCGCTTCTTCGTCGGGCGGGCCCAGCCGGCCAGGGTTACCTGTTTGCCGCGCGCCACGGCGAGGTCGCCGGGGTTGACATCCTTGGTGATCGTCGATCCACCGCCGATGGTGGCACCCTTGCCCAGCGTGACCGGCGCGACGAGCACGCAGTTGGAGCCCACGTGCACGTCGTCGGCGATGGTGGTGCGGTGCTTGTTGGCGCCGTCGTAGTTGGCGGTGATGGCACCCGCGCCGTAGTTGACGCGCTCTCCAACCGTGGCATCACCGAGATATGCCAGGTGGTTGGCCTTCGCTCCTTTGGCCAGCGTGGAGTTCTTGACCTCCACGAAGTTTCCGATGTGGACCTCGGCGCCTAGTTGCGCGCCGGGGCGTAGGCGGGCGAAGGGGCCGATCAGCGCACCCTCGCCGATGCTGACGCCTGAGGCCTCGCCGTCGATGTGGGTGAACTCGTGGATGCGCGCCCCCGTGGCGATCTTGGCGTTACGGACAATGCAATTGGCGCCGATGCGCACGCCGTCGCCCAGCTCCACCAGCCCTTCGAAGACGCAGTTCACATCGATCTCCACGTCCTGGCCGTGGGTGAGCGTGCCACGCAGGTCGAAGCGGGCAGGGTCGGCCAGACGCACGCCGGCGCGCATCAGGTCTTGCGCCTGCTGGGCCTGGAAGGCGCGCTCCAGCTGTGCCAACTGCACCGGGTCGTTGACGCCCAGCACCTCGACCTCGCTATGGGCCTTGATGCCCAGTACGGGCAGGCCTTCGGCGACAGCCATCGCGACGACGTCGGTCAGGTAGTACTCGCCCTGGGCGTTGTCGTTGCTCAGCTGGCCGACCCAGCGCTTGAGCGCGCCGGTGGGCGCGGCCATCATGCCGCTGTAACCCTCGTGGATGAGGCGCTGTTCGGGCGTGGCGTCCTTGTGCTCGACGATGGCCAGCACGCCGTCGTCATCGGGGTCGCGGATGATGCGGCCGTAGCCGGTGGGGTCGAAGAGGTCCACCGTCAGCAGCACCAGCGCATGGCCGGCGCAGGCGTCGATGAGGGCCTTGGCGGTGGTCGTCTCGATGAGCGGGACGTCGCCGTTGAGGATCAGCGTCGTGCCTTCGCCCTGCAGCGCGGGCACGACCTGTTGGATGGCATGGCCGGTGCCGAGCTGTGGCATCTGGCGCACGAAGGCGAGGTCGGGGGCCTGCACGGCGGCCTCGACCTGGTCGGCGCCGTGGCCAGTGATGACGATGCGGGCCTGGGCCGGGAGCTGCTCGCAGCTCTTCAGCACGTGAGCCAGCAGCGAGCGGCCGGCGAGCTTGTGCAGCACCTTGGGCGTTGCGGACTTCATGCGGGTGCCCTTGCCCGCCGCCATGATCACGATGTTGAGCGCCATGCCTGCCCTTGCGACTGCGTTTTGACGAAGTCGCGATTATGGGCAGGCGGCTGCCCGGTCTGGCGCTAGCGTGTGGCCTGTACCGACACGCGGTGCGACTTGGGCTCGACCTTGGGGAACTCTGCCAGGGCAGCGTCGAAGAGGCTGCCGATGACGGCGTCGCTGCCCATGGTCATGCCCTCGTTGCTGGCATGGGTCTCGAACAGGGCCTCGCCGCTGGCGCGGTCGCGGATCAGCACGGCCACGGCGCGGTCGTAGCGGCGGTCGAAGAAGGGGTCTTGACGCCAGCCCCAGCCTCCCCAGCCGGCGGCGTAGCCATAACGCGGCGCGAACAGCCGACCGCGCCAGCGCCACCACAGCGGGTCGTCCCAGGGCACGGGGTCATAGGCTGTGACGCGGGCGCCGAGAGTGACGAGGATGTCGGCGCTCTTGGCATCAGCAGCAGGCCTGAAACCGGCCTTTTCGAGTCCGGCCCTGGCGGCGTCCTCCAGCGACGCCTGGCGCTTGGCGGCCTCGTCACTTTGCTGCTGCGAAGGCAGGCGGTCGAAGGCGTAGCTGCCGGGCTTGCGATCTGCTGGCCAGTTGCCGTAGCTGGAGACGTCGGCGGAGACGGTGTAGGGGCCGGCACAGCCGGCGAGCGCGACCACCGAAGCGGCCGCAAGGGTGGTAAGGATCAGGCGGCGATTCATGGAACACCTCCATCGTGGGGATGGAGGGATTCTGACCTGCCCAGATTGCCCCCGTGTAAATCAGCGTTGCAGCGTGATGATTGAAGCTGCTGCAGGTGTCGCGCAGCTTTCATCGTCGTCAAAGGCGATGTCGCCATCAGGCTCGGCCTGACCCGTCGCGCGCGCGGTCTCGAACGGGAACAGCTTCTTGTCCATCATGTGCGAGGGCACGATGTTGCCCATGGCCGTGAAGATGTTGTCGATGCGGCCCGGATAACGCTTTTCCCACTCGTTGATCATGGCCTTGACCTGCACGCGTTGCAGGTTCTCCTGGCTGCCACAGAGGTTGCACGGGATGATGGGGAACTCGCGATGTTCAGCCCAGCGCACAAGGTCGGGCTCCTTCACGTAGGCCAGCGGACGGATGACGACGTTCTTGCCGTCATCGCTGACCAGCTTGGGCGGCATGCCTTTCATGCGGCTGCCGAAGAACATGTTCAGGAACAGCGTCGTGACCATGTCGTCGCGGTGGTGGCCCAGCGCGATCTTGGTGGCGCCCAGCTCGCCGGCCACCCGATACAGGATGCCGCGGCGCAGGCGCGAGCACAGGCTGCAGGTTGTCTTGCCCTCAGGGACGAGCTTCTTGACGATGGAATAGGTGTCCTGGTTCTCGATGTGGAAGTCCACGCCGCGCGAACGCAGGTAGCTAGGCAGCACCTCTTCGGGGAAGCCTGGCTGCTTCTGGTCGAGGTTGACGGCGACGAGGCTGAACTTGATGGGCGCACGCTGCTGCAGGTTGAGCAGGATGTCGAGCATCGCGTAGCTGTCCTTGCCGCCCGACAGGCAGACCATGACCTTGTCGCCGTCTTCGATCATGTTGAAGTCGGTGATGGCCTGGCCCACCTGGCGATGCAAGCGCTTGGAGAGCTTGTTGATCTCGTGCGCGGCCTTCTTGGCCGCCAGCTCTTCGGCGCTGGGCGTTGCGGTGGAGGTGGGGGCAAGGACTTCGGACATGGGCTCAACGCACGCCCCTCGCGGGGCTGATGGCGACTTCGCAGTCGGGGGAGGACGGCCGGCATTGTCCCAAACCGCGCGGGAGGGGGGGCGGCGCGGCCTATTTCCGGCACTTTGATGTACGTCAAATGGCGCATCCCGGGCGGCTTCTAATATTCATGCATCACAAATGCATGTTTAAAGCGCCATGGCACCGAACACCTGTTCCTCCCTGATCGACCTGCGTGAGTTCGCCCGCGAGACCCGGCCGGGCCGGGTCAGCGAGATCCTGAACGCCTTGGGTCCCGGCGAGTCGACGGAACTGATTGACGACGTCGACCCCACACCTTTGCTGGCCGGGCTGCGCAAGGCGGTGCCGGGGCAGTTCACCTGGAACGTCGGCGCAGCGGGCACGGGGCTGTGGCTAGTGCGGCTGGACAGGCTGCCGGCGGAGCCGGGCGAAGGCCGCTGCTGCGGCGCCTGCGGCGGATCCTGATCCAACCATCGAGAGCATTCGAGAAGGAAACACCATGAAATCCACCAAGAGGCTCTGGCGTTGGCTGGGCCTGATCTTCGTCCTGTCATTCGGGGCCCTGGGCTACCTGGGCTGGCAGATCTACCTCTCGGCGCCGCCCATTCCGAACCGGGTGGTCAGCACGGATGGCGAGCTGCTGTTCACCGGCGAGCAGATCCAGCTCGGCCAGCAGGCCTGGATGTCGGCCGGCGGGCAGCAGCTTGGCACGGTCTGGGGGCACGGAGCCTACGTCGCGCCCGACTGGTCGGCCGACTGGCTGCACCGCGAGGCGCTGGCGCTGAAGACCCGTCGCATGGCCGAGCAGCAGCAGGGTGGTCTGGCCGTCGGCGACGCGCAGCGTGCCGCGGTGGACCAGTCTGTGCGCGATGAGATGCGTCGCAACACCTATGACGACGCCAGCGGCGACGTGCGTATCACGGCTGCCCGCGCCGATGCGATCCGCGATGTTGCGTCGCACTACGAAGGCCTGTTCGGCAGCGATCCCGCGCTGGAGAAGCTGCGCGATCAGTACGCGATGACGGCCAACGCGCTACCAGAGGCCGAGCATCGCAAGGCGCTGGCGGCCTTCTTCTTCTGGTCGGCCTGGGCCGCCACGACGGACCGTCCGGGTGAAACCGGCCTGTCCTACACCAGCAACTGGCCGCATGAACCCCTGGTGGGCAACGTGATGAGCACCTCGGCCGCGATGTGGTCCATGGTGAGCGTCGTGCTGTTGCTGGCCGGCATCGCCGCGATGCTGTGGCTGCACAAGGGCGACGCCCACGAAGAAGACGCGCAAGTGCCCGCAGCCGACCCGCTGCTGGGTGCCAGGGCGACGCCGTCGATGAAGGCGACCCGCAAGTACTTCTTCGTCGTCATCGGCCTGATGCTGTTGCAGATCGCCATGGGCGCCATCACCGCGCACTACGCGGTGGAGGGGCAGGCCTTCTTCGGCATCCCCTTGGCACAGATCCTGCCGTACACCGTCAGCCGCACCATCCACACGCAGATCGGCATCTTCTGGATCGCGACCGCATGGCTGGCGACGGGCCTCTACGTGGCGCCGCTTCTGGCGGGCCGTGAGCCCAAGCTGCAGAAGCTCGGCGTGGACGTGCTGTTCTGGGCCCTCATCATCGTCGTGCTCGGCTCGACGATCACCGGCTGGCTGGGCACGCTGCAGCACCGTGGCGTGGACTTCAGCTTCTGGTTCGGCAACCAGGGGCTGGAGTTCACCAGCATGGGCCGCTTCTGGCAGATCCTGCTGTTCGTGGGCCTGCTGTTCTGGGTGTTCCTGCTCGGCCGTGCATTGTGGCCAGCGCTGAAGAAGCCGTCTGAGACTCGCGGCCTCATTGCCATGGTCTTCCTGTCGGCCACCTGCATCGGCGGCTTCTACGCCACATCGCTGACCTGGGGGCAACACACCCACTACTCGATGGTGGAGTACTGGCGCTGGTGGCTGGTGCATTTGTGGGTGGAGGGCTTCTTCGAGGTCTTTGCCACCGCGGTCGTCGCACTGATCTTTACTAACCTCGGCCTGGTGCGTCCGGCGTCGGCCAACCGCGCCATCGTTGCCGAGACCATCGTCTTCCTGTTCGGCGGCATCCTGGGCACGCTGCACCATCTGTACTGGACCGGCACGCCCACCTCGGTGATCGCCGTCGGCGCCGTGTTCTCTGCGCTGGAAGTGGTGCCGCTGACGCTGATCGGCCTGGAAGCGCTGCAGACGTATCGCCGCTCGAAGAACGTCGCCTGGCTGGGTGCCTACAAGTGGGTCATCCTGAGCTTCGTCGCCGTGGGCTTCTGGAACACCGTCGGTGCCGGCCTGCTGGGTTTCGCAATCAATCCGCCAGCCTCGCTGTACTACGTGCAAGGCCTGAACATGACGGCGGCCCACGGCCATGCGGCACTGTTCGGCGTCTACGGCATGCTGGGCATTGGCCTGATGCTGTTCTGCCTGCGCGGCCTGTACGACCGCGCACTGCACGCCGACAAGTTCCTCAAGCCCGCCTTCTGGAGCCTGAACATCGGCCTGGCGATGATGGTGTTCATGTCGCTGCTGCCGGCCGGCATCTACCAGGCCTACGAGAGCATCACCAAGGGCCTGTGGTATGCACGCTCGCCGGAGGTCATCCACTCCAAGCTGATGGAGACTCTGGTGTGGCTGCGTGTGCCGGGCGATATCGTGTTTGCCGCGGGTAGCGTCTTGCTGGCCGTGTATGCGCTTTGCCTGCTGCGCCGCCGCGTGGCAGACCACCTGCCCGCGGCGGGAACCGCACCCGCCCGCGGCCGTTGAACCCCAGGAAAGCCAAGCATGCGCCTCACTGCCTTCACCGACTACAGCCTGCGCGTGCTGATGTACCTGGCCGCCGATCCCGATCGGCGCGCCACCGTGGCCGAGATCTGCGCGGCCTACGACGTCAAGGCCAACCACCTGACCAAAGTCGTGCACCACCTGGCCAAGCGCGGCTGGGTCGCCACGGTGCGCGGCAAAGGGGGCGGGCTAACGCTGGCGAAGCCGGCCGCGCAGATCCGCGTCGGCGAGGTTGTGCGTGACACCGAGGGGCAAGCTCTGCCGGCTGAGTGCTTTTCGCCGCAGGGCAGCCGCTGCGCCATCGTCAGCCAGTGCCGGCTCAAGGGCGTATTGGCGGAGGCGGTAGAGGCATTCCACGCCGTGCTTGACAACTACACGCTGGCCGACATCACCGCCAATCGACAGCAACTGGTACAGCTGCTGCGCTTCATTGCGCCGACGGAGGCCCCGGCATGAGCGGGCTGCCCTATCCGTATGAAGGGCCTGAAACGCTGCGGGAGCCTATCCTGGCGGCGCTGCGCCGCGTGGTGGACCCGGAAGTGGCCATGTCCATCGTCGACGTGGGCCTTGTGTACGGCGTGACCGTGTTGCCGGACCGCGTGGACCTGCGCCTGACCATGACCTCGGCCGCGTGCCCGGTGGCGGACGTCATCGTCGACGACGCCTGTATGGAGTTGGACCAGGTCGTGCCGCAGGGCCTGCCCGTCAACGTCGAGCTGGTGTGGGAGCCGGCTTGGACGACCGACCGCATGAGTGACCGGGCCAAGGCCTTCATGGGCTGGTAGGGGCGGTCGATGCGGGGCACATGGGGACTGCTGTCGCGACTGGCCTTCGCGGGCCTAGTTGCGACCTCCCTGGTGGCCGGCATCGCGGGCGGTTTGGTGCGTGCGGGCGTCGCCGCGCCTGTGGCGGGGGCGACCGTCGTGGCCCATGCCTTCTTGATGATCTGCGCCTTCATGGGCACGGTCATCGCCATCGAGCGGGCGGTGGCCGTCAAGCGTGCGGTGGCCTTCGCCGGGCCGCTGGCGTCCGGTGCCGCAGGCCTCGCGCTGCTGGCCCGCGCGCCGCAGGTTGCCGCCTGGCTGGCAGCGGCGGCCGCCCTGGCCTTCGTGTGCGTCAACGTCGTCGTGGTGCGGCGCCAGAAGGCCATCCATACGCTGCTTCTGCTCGCCGGGGCCGTGGCCTGGGCCGGAGGCAGCCTGCTCCATGCGCTGGACGTGCTGGCCGGTGCGGTGGTCCCGCTGTGGTTTTGCTTCCTGCTCTTCACCATCGCGGCCGAGCGGCTGGAGATGACGCGGCTGATGCGCCGTCAGGCCGTAGCCGGCCCGGCGCTGCTGGGAATCCTGGCCGCGGCGGCCTGCGGCGCATTGCTTTCCGGCTTCGCACCCGGCTGGGGAGGGGGCCTCTACGGCTTGTCGCTGGCGGCGCTGGCTGCCTGGCTCGTGACGTTCGACATTGCGCGCCGTACCGTCCGCACCGCCGGCCTGAGCCGCTACATGGCCTTGTGCCTGCTCACGGGCTATGCCTGGCTGTTTGCTGCCGGTCTGGCCTGGGCGGCAACGGCGCAGGGCCTGCCCTGGCGCGACATGGCCCTGCATGCTTTGGCGCTGGGTTTCGTCTTCAGCATGGTGCTGGGCCATGCGCCGGTCATCCTGCCCGCCGTCGCCCGCGTGAAGGTGGCGTTCGGCTGGCCCTTCTATCTGCCGCTCGGGCTGCTGCATGCGTCGCTGGCCGTGCGGTTGCTAGGGGGACACCTCGACCCTCGACTGACGGCCGCGGGTGCCGCCGGCAACGCGCTGGCTGTCGCGGCTTTCGCGATCACGCTGGCCGCATCAGCTATCGCCTGGCGCGCCAGGCATGCGCCGGATCAACGGAAACCACGACATGACACCCTTGCTGGGAATTGAAGAACCTCCGCTGCGCAGACCTGAGGGCTTCGCCCTGTTCGCACTAGGCTTCAGGCCGTTCTACCTGCTGGCCAGCGCGTTCGCGGCGCTATCCGTGCCGCTGTGGGCGCTGCAGTATGCGGGCCTGCTGGGCCACGCCTACCTGGGTGGCCCTGTCTGGCACGCGCACGAGATGCTGTTCGGCTTCACTCTGGCTGTCATCGTCGGCTTCCTGTTCACGGCCGGCCGCAACTGGACCAACCTGCCCACGCCCACTGGCTGGCGGCTCGCCGCGCTGGCCGCGCTCTGGGTTGCTGCCCGCGTGCTGGTGTTGACGCCCTGGGGCGTGGCTGCCGCCCTGGCCAACATCGCCTTCCCGCTGGCCGCGGCCGCCGCACTGGCCGTGCCCTTCGTGAAGGCGCGCAACCGCCGCAACTATTTCTTCATCGGCCTGCTCGTGATGCTGGGCGTCACCGCCGGCTTCGTGCACCTGGCGCAACTGGGGGTTGTCGCCGTGCCAGGCGGGCTCGGCATTCCAGTGGCTCTGGACGTGGTGCTCTTCATCCTCGCAGTCATGGGCGGGCGAGTCATCCCGATGTTCACGAACAACGGCATACCGGGAGCTGGTGCAACCCGCCAACCCGGGCTCGAGAAGGCGGCCCTGGGCGGAGTGCTGGCCCTGCTGGCGGCTGACGCGCTTGGTCTGCAGGGCGGGCCGCTGGCGGCGCTTGCACTGGCAGTGGGCGTGGTACAGGCCTGGCGTTGGCTGCTTTGGCGACCCTGGCGCACGCTACGCGTGCCGCTGGTTTGGGTCCTGCATTTGGCCTATCTGTGGGTACCTGTCCATCTGCTGCTGCGCGGCATGGCCGAGCTGGGCTGGCTGATGCCGTCGCTGGCCACGCATGCGCTGACCGTGGGCGCGGTGGGCGGCCTCGTCATCGGGATGATGACGCGTACCGCGCGAGGCCACACCGGCAGGCCGCTGAAGGCGGATCGCTACGAGGTCGCCTGCTACCTGCTGGTTGCCGCCGCTGCTGCGGTGCGCGTGCTGCTGCCACTGACGGTGCCGGACCAGATCGTGCACGCGGCGTTGGCCTCGGCTCTGTTGTGGTCGGCCGGCTTCGGCCTGTACGCGCTGCGCTATTGGCCGGTTCTTTCTCGACCACGTGTCGACGGCCGTCCTGGCTGACCTGAAGAAAGCATCCTCATGAAGTTGCCCGACTACTTCGACCATGTTCCCCGCCTGCGGGTGCAGGATCCGTTGGCCCGTGTGCTGGGTTGCGCCGAGGACGGCGTACTTGAGTACGGCTTCGCCGATGCCGTGAGGCTGACCGGCCACGCCTGCGTGGCTGTCGCGTCGGCCTACTGGCTCACCTGGCTGGCGCTGGAACAGCTCTACCCGGACGGCCTGCCGCAGCGCGGCGGCATCAAGGTTGAGTTCCGTGATGACGCGCGCACTGGCGGTACCGGCGTCATTGCGACGGTGGTGCAGATGCTCACGGGCGCGGCAGGCGGCTCTGGCTTCAAGGGCCTGGGCGGGCGCTTTAGCCGCGCTGGGCTCATCCGCATCAAGCCCGACCTGATGATGGCGTTGCGCTTCACCCGGCTCGATACGCATGCCGCGGTGGATGTGGGTGTCGACACGGCGTTGCTGCCCATGCCGCCGGAGCTTGAGCATCTGGTCGCGCTGCTGTCCGCTGGCAAGGCGACGATGCGTCAGGAGGCTGATCTGGGGGCGCTCTGGCAGGCACGCGTGCGCGCGCTGCTGCTGGAGCACGGGCGCGATGGCAGCGTCTTCATGGTGCGGCCTGTGCAGCGGCTGCGTAGCGTGCCGGTGGCAGCTTAGGAGTGGCGGATGAGCAAGAAGTTCCCGATCCGGCCCGCCAACCCGGGGCGTGTCTGCTGGGGCTGCGATCGCTACTGCCCGTCTGATGCGCTGCAATGTGGCAACGGTTCTGTCGCCACGCCTCACCCCAGTGAGCTGTTCGGCGAGGACTGGATGAACTGGGGGCTGGATGCAGCCGAGCCGGCCGGCGCCGACCAGCGGCCCGGCCCGCTGCCGACGCTAACGGAGTGATTCGCCGCGAACCTTGCGCGAAGTCAAGGCCTCCGCGGGAGCGCTGACCAGAATGCGTCGCACGGAGACCATTCAATTGAACAAGGGCTGGAATCGCGCGCGTCTCGCCACCAAGGTCGGCGTCCTGGGGGCCGCCCTGCTATGCATCGCGCTTGCCTCCATCGGGCTGACGCTGTGGATAGGCTGGCAGCTCGAAGGCGGTGCGGCGGCGGTCAACGAGGCCGGGCGACTGCGCATGCAGACCTGGCGCCTGGTCCACCAGGAGACCGGCGAGCCGTTGCGGGTGCTGGTGAGGGCCTACGACGCCTCGTTGCAGCTGTTGGTGGACGGCGATCCCGCACGGCCGCTTTTCCTTCCCCGCGACGAGCCCACCCTGCTTGCCTACCGCGGTGTGCGCGAGGCCTGGCAGCAGCTAAAGACGGCTTCGTCCGACGGCCTGCCCGTGCCCAACGGCGCACAGGCCGAGGCGCTGGTGGCGCGCATCGACGTCCTCGTGGACGCCGTTGAGGCGCGCATGGCGAGCTGGAGCTCGTTGCTGTCCAGCGTGCAGTTGGCCCTGGTGGGGCTGGCGATCGCGGCGGCCATGATTTTTCTATACGCCTCGCACCTGGTCGTCTTCGCGCCGGTCGACCGTCTGCGCCGCGGCCTGCAGGCGCTGGAGCAAGGCACGCTGGGCGCCCGGGTGGCCGAGGACTCGCAGGACGAGTTCGGTGATCTGGCGCGAGGTTTCAACCGCATGGCGCAGCGGCTGGAGGCGGTCTACCGCGGCATGGAGGACGAGGTGCGCGCCAAGACGGCGGACTTGCGTCTGGAGCAGCAGCGCCTGGCCACGCTCTACGAAGCCACGGCGTTTGCCGCCGGAGCCTCATCACCGCGCGACCTGGCGGTCGGCTTCGCTGAGCGCATGCGCCAGGCGGCCGGCGCCGACGCCGTGGCGCTGCGCTGGTTGGACCCGAGTCAGCAGCGCATGGTCTTGCTGGCTGCCCAAGGCTTGCCACCGGCGATGCTGGACGCTGAGCGCTGCGTGGCACCAGGCGACTGCCATTGCGGCACCCCGGCTCCGCAGGCGCGCGTGATTCCTATCGCCTCCGGAGCACAGCCTGCGTCGCACTGCGCCAGGGCCGGTTTCGTCGCCGTGACGGCCGTCGGCCTGACGGTGCAGGGGCGCGTGATGGGTGAAGTGGACCTGCTGTTCCGGGACGTGCCCCGGCCTAGCAAGGCGGATCGTGAGCTGCTGGACAGCTTGGCCAGCCATCTGGCCAGCGCCATGGATGGCCTGCGCAGCGCCGCGCTGCAGCGCGAGGCCGCCGTTGCCGAGGAGCGCGGCATGCTGGCCCGCGAGCTGCACGACTCCATCGCACAAAGTCTGGCCTTCATGAAGATCCAGCTGCAGTTGCTGAAGGATGCACAGCAGGACGGAAAACCTGATGCGGCGGTGCGCCTCGTCGACGAGCTGGCGCTGGGTCTGAAGGAGTGCACTGCAGACGTGCGGGCGCTGCTGATGCATTTCCGCACCCGTACAGACGGCGACGACCTGTTGCCCGCGCTGCAACAGACCCTGCAGAAGTTCCGGCTGCAGAGTGGTGTGTCGGCGGAGCTGGAGGTCGACGGCCATGGTGCGCCGCTGCCGGCCGATGTGCAGGTGCAGTTGCTGCACGTTGTACAGGAGGCGCTGGCCAACGTGCGCAAGCATGCGCAGGCCAGCCAGGTGCAGGTGCGGCTGATGCATCAGCCGCACTGGCAGATCGATGTGCGTGACGACGGCTGTGGCTTCGATCCGGCAGCCGATGCGCCTGACGACAGTCACGTTGGCTTGCGCATCATGCGCGAGCGTGCGGCCAAGGTGGGCGCTGCGGTGGCACTTGACTCCCAACCAGGGCGAGGCACGCTGGTGCGTATCTCGCTGCCCGAATCCGAAGCGGTGAACCCATGAGCGCTGACCCCATCCGCGTGCTCGTCGTCGACGACCACACCCTCTTCCGCCGTGGCCTGATCGCGCTGCTGGCGACGCAGTCGCAGCTGCAGGTGGTCGGCGAGGCCGGCGATGCTGGCGCGGCCGAGCGCCTGGCCGCTGAAACCAAGCCCCAGGTCATCCTGCTGGACAACCACCTGCCGGGCGTCACCGGCGTGCAGGCGCTGCCCGCACTGAAGGCCGCCGCGCCAGGCGCGCAGGTGCTGATGCTGACGATGAGCGAGTCGGAAGCCGACCTTGGCGCTGCGTTGCGCGCCGGCGCCTGCGGTTACCTGCTGAAGACGGCCGACAACCATGAGCTGACCCAGGCCATAGAGCGTGCGGCCCGCGGTGTCTCCAGCTTCAGCGCGGAGATGGCCGGCAAGTTGGCCACGGCCTTCCGCCATGAGGCCGCCGCCGCCGCCCCGCCGCCGCCCGACCCGCTGGGCGCGCTATCTCCGCGCGAGCGCGAGATCGCCCAGTTGATCGCCCGCGGCGACTCCAACAAGCAAATCGCTCGGGAGCTGGGCATTGCCGAGACGACGGTGAAGATCCATGTGCAGCACCTGTTGCGCAAGCTGGACCTGGACTCGCGTGTGCAGGCGGCGGTGCTGGTGACGCAACAGCGCTCCTGAGATTCCCATCAACGACTTGGCTGCGGGGGCCGGGCGGGGCCGCAGATGCTCCGTGCCCTTGGGACCTACGGGCCGGGCCTTCCTCTTTGCCGGCGCGAATGCGTTCCCTTGTGTCCTGGTCTTGGCGGCACTGCGTTCTTTGCGGCGAGGACCGAGCATCACGCCAAGCATGAGGCCGGGCAGTTCTGAGGCGCGCGGCTCGGATGGCGAGTCCGGGTGTCAAGAGCCGTAGGGCCTGTCAGCACCTGATGGAGGATCCGGCAACTGGCCCGAACGGCGAAGCATCAAGCCTGCCCGCCTTTCTGTGCTCAGCCCGGCTCCAGCCCAACTAGTTCTTTTGGACGAGGCTGGATCAGCCATCGTCCTCCCGGCGGGCGGTGCCACGCTGATCCTCCGGTGAATGGGCGCCGCGGGCGCCGCGCGGGACAGTCTCCTTATCGCCACTGAGGAGGATTCTGCATGAGCGCAGCCCCCGTCGACCGCAGGGCCTGGTCGGTCCTGATCGTCAGCACCCTGGCCTTCACCGTCTGCTTCATGGTGTGGATGATGTTCGGCGTCATCGGCATCCCGATCAAGAAGCAGCTAGGCCTCAACGCCACCGAGTTCGGCCTGCTGACGGCCATGCCGGTGCTGACCGGCTCGCTGGTTCGCGTGCCACTGGGCATCTGGACCGACCGGTATGGCGGCCGCGTCGTCATGGCCCTGCTGATGCTGGTCACAGTACCGGCCATCTGGCTGATGGCTTATGCCACGCAGTACTGGCATTTCCTCGTCATCGGGCTCTTTGTAGGTCTGGCGGGTGGTTCGTTCTCTGTCGGCACGCCCTATGTCGCGCGCTGGTTCCCCAAGAGCCGCCAGGGCATGGCCATGGGCGTCTATGGCGCCGGCAACTCGGGTTCGGCCGTCAACAAGTTCGTCGCTCCGGTGCTGCTTGTCAGCTTCGGCTGGGCCATGGTTCCCCAGGTCTACGCGGCCATCATGGCCGGCACCGTAGTGCTGTTCTGGCTATTCAGTCACAGCGATCCCAGGCACCTCGTCACCAGCAACGTCAGCTTCGGTGACCAGCTCAAGGCGCTGAAGGATCCGCGCGTGCTGAAGTACTGCCAGTACTACAGCATCGTCTTTGGCGGTTACGTGGCGCTGGCGTTATGGATGGTGCAGTACTACGTCGGCGAGTTCGGCCTGGACATTCGCGTCGCGGCGTTGCTGGCGGCCTGCTTCAGCCTGCCAGGTGGCGTGCTGCGCGCCATCGGCGGCGTGCTGTCGGACAAGTATGGCGCCCACAAGGTCACATGGTGGGTCATGTGGGTGAGCTGGATCTGCCTGTTCCTGCTCAGCTATCCGCAGACCGACTTCACCATCATGACGCTCGATGGCGCCAAGACCTTCCATCTCGGCCTCAACGTCTATGCCTTCACCGGACTGCTGGCCGTCCTGGGCGTGGCCTGGGCCTTCGGCAAGGCCTCGGTCTTCAAGTACATCAGTGACGACTACCCGCAGAACATCGGTGCCATCAGCGGCATCGTGGGCCTGGCGGGCGGTCTCGGCGGCTTCATCCTGCCCATCCTCTTCGGCGCGCTGCTGGACCTGACCGGCGTCCGCTCCAGCGCTTTCATGCTGATGTACGGCGTTGTCTGGGTCTCGTTGATCTGGATGTACTGGACCGAGGTACGCCGCACCGATGTCATGGGCCGTGGCGCCCAACCCGCCTGATCCCCTTAAGGACAACACATGAGCAAGAACGACATCGCGGACTGGCGCCCCGAGGACGAGGCATTCTGGAATTCAACCGGCAAGCGCATCGCCTACCGCAACCTCTGGATCTCCATCCCGGCCCTGCTGTGCGGCTTCGCCGTCTGGGGCATGTGGGGCATCATCACCGTGCAGATGCTGAACCTGGGCTTCCCGTTCAGCCAGGCCGAGCTATTCACGCTGACGGCCATTGCCGGCATCGCCGGCGCGACGATGCGCATTCCGGCGTCCTTCCTGATTCGCCTCTCGGGTGGGCGAAACACCATCTTCCTGACCACGGCCATGCTGCTTGCGCCGGCGATCGGCACCGGCATCGTCTTGCAACACAAGGACTGGCCGCTGTGGGCGTTCCAGTTGATGGCGTTGTGGTGCGGCGTGGGCGGTGGCAACTTCGCGTCGTCGATGTCCAACATCAGCACCTTTTTCCCGAAGCGGCTGCAGGGCACGGCGCTGGGCCTCAATGCGGGCCTGGGCAACTTCGGCGTGACGACGATGCAGATCGTCATCCCGCTGGTGATGACCGTGGGTCTGTTCGGCGCCTTCGGCGGTGCACCGGAACTGCTGCTGAAGGACAGCGGCTGGATCTTCGGCAAGATTGCCTCGGGTACACCGACCTGGATCCAGAACGCGGGCTTCGCCTGGGTGCTGTCGCTGGTACCGCTGTCCCTGCTGTGCTGGTGGGGCATGAGCAACCTGAAGCCGGTGTCGCCCGACACTGGCTCGCCGCCACTGGCCTTCGCGAAGATCGTCTGGCTCTACACGCTGGCTTTCATCCCGTCAGTCCTGGGCCTGTATCTCTACCTGCCCAGGCCCACCGGGCTGGGTCTGATCAGCATGTGGGTGGCGATCCCGCTGGACATCGTTGCCGCGCTGCTGATCATGAAGCTGGCCGCCTTCGGCACGATGAAGGACAACATTGCCAAGCAGTTCGCGATCTTCCGCAACAAGCACACCTGGAGCCTGACGGCGCTGTACATCGTCACCTTCGGCTCATTCATCGGCTTCTCGATGGCCCTGCCTCTGGCCATGAAAGTGATCTTCGGTGTCAGCCACCTGCCGGACGCCAACGGCGTCATGCAGCACAGTGCCCACAACCCCAACGCGCCCACTGTGCTGGCCTACGCCTGGATCGGCCCCTTCGTCGGTGCCGCAGTGCGGCCAATCGGAGGCTGGATCTCCGACAAGATCGGTGGCTCCATCGTCACGCAGTTGATCTCGGCCATCATGGTGGCCGCGTCGGTGGCGGTGGGCTACGTGATGATGCAAGCCTACGGCTCGGCGACGCCCGAGCAGTACTTCCCGGCGTTCCTTGGCCTGTTCATCGTGCTGTTTGCGGCCAGCGGCATCGGCAACGGCAGTACGTTCCGCACCATCGGCGTGCTGTTCGACCGCACCCAGGCCGGTCCCGTGCTTGGCTGGACCTCGGCGGTGGCCGCCTACGGTGCATTCATCGCGCCCATCGTCATCGGCGACCAGATCAAGGCCGGCACGCCGCAGTACGCCATGTACGGCTTTGCCGCCTTCTACGCGGTCTGCCTGGTGCTGAACTGGTGGTTCTATCTGCGTCGTGGCGCGGAAGTCCGCAACCCCTGAGTCCGCTCTCGCCTCGTCCGAAAGAACGATGCCGATGCGGCCCAGCCTCGTCCTTCAGCGCCGGCCCCACCCGACCGGCGATGGATGGTCGACACCATCTCCGCGGCGGAGCATGAACCTCGTGTCCAAGCCCCTGCCTCTGCCGCTGCCCTGGAACCCAGAGGACCCCGACTTCTGGGGCCGGCGAGGCCGTGCGGTGGCGCTGCGCAACCTCGGCGTCGCGATCCCGGCGCTGGCGTTGTCGTTCGCGGTGTGGATGTTGTGGTCGGTGCTGGTTGTGCATCTACCGGCGGCGGGCTTCCGCTACACCACCAACCAGCTGTTCTGGCTCAGCGCTCTGCCCGCCCTGTGCGGAGCGACTCTGCGCATCTTCTACGGCTTCGCCGTGCGCTGGGTGGGCGGGCGGCGCTGGACCGCCTTCTCCACAGCTAGCCTGCTGCTGCCGACGGCGGGCATCGCGCTGGCCGTACGGGATCCCGCGACGCCTTACGAATGGATGGTGGTCCTGGCCCTGCTGTGCGGCCTGGGCGGCGCCAATTTCGCCAGTGGCATGGCCCACATCAGTGCGTGCTTCCCGGCGCGCGAGCAGGGCATGGCACTGGGCCTGGGCGCGGGCTTTGCGCACCTGGGCGTGAGCCTCGTTCAATGGACAGTGCCGGTCGTGGTTGCCCTGGATCTCTTCGGCGTGCCGGCGCAGGGGGACGGACTGTGGCTGGCCAATGCCGGGCTGGTCTGGCTGCCGCTGATAGCGGCAAGCAGTCTGGCCGCCTGGTTCGGCATGAACGACCTGCCTTCGACCGGCGTCGGCATGACGGAGCAGGCGCAGCTCTTCACGCACCGCCACAGCTGGTTGATGAGCTGGCTTTACCTCGGCAGCTTCGGCAGCTTCATCGGCTTTGCGGCGGCCGGCCCGCTGCTGCTGCGCAGCCAGTTCCCTGACTTCGATGGTGCGCAGCAACTGGTGTGGCTAGGCCCGCTGGTGGGTGCGATAGCTCGGCCGCTGGGTGGCTGGGTGGCTGACGATTTCGGCGGCGCGCGGGTCAGCCTGGCCTGCTTCGGCGGCCTGGCGCTAGGCGTCATGGGTGTGCTGGCCAGCCTGGGCGACGGAGGGCGCGCGTGGCTGTTCGCCGCCAGCTTCGTGCTGCTCTTCATCGCCGCCGGCATCGCCAACGGCAGCACCTTCCGCATGGTGCCGCTGGGCTTTCTGCGCGAGGCCCAGCACGGCCGCGGTTCTCTTCGCGAGGCTCAGGCGCATGGCGCCGCCGCGTTGGGCCTGTGCTCCGCCGTAGGCGCCTACGGCGGCTTCTTCATCCCCAAGAGTTTCGGCAGCGCGATCACGCTGGCCGGCGGTCCCCAGGCCGCGCTCTATTGCTTCCTGGCGTTCTACCTGAGCTGCATGGCCATCTGCTGGTGGTGCTACGGCCGGCACAGCGCCCCACTGTCCTGTTAACGGAGAAACTGATGTCCCACTTTCTGGATCGACTGACCGCCTTCCAGCTGCCGAAGGAAGTCTTCGCCGGTGGCCACGGCGTGAGCACCGGCGAGGATCGCACCTGGGAGGATGCCTATCGCAACCGCTGGGCGCACGACAAGATCGTGCGCAGCACGCACGGCGTGAACTGCACCGGCTCCTGCTCGTGGAAGATCTACGTCAAGGGCGGTATCGTCTCCTGGGAGACCCAGCAGACCGACTATCCGCGCACGCGCGCCGACCTGCCTAACCACGAGCCACGCGGCTGCGCCCGTGGTGCGTCGTACAGCTGGTACCTCTATAGCGCCAACCGGGTGAAATATCCCATGGTGCGCGGGCGGCTGCTCAAGCGCTGGCGTGAGGCACTGGCGGTGGCCAAGAGCCCCGTCGACGCCTGGGCGCTGATCCAGGGCGACGAGTCAGCGCGGCGCGATTACCAGCAGGTGCGCGGTATGGGTGGCTTCGTGCGCTCCAGCTGGGACGAGGTCAACGAGCTGATCGCCGCTGCCAACGTCTACACCATCAAGCAGCACGGCCCAGATCGAGTCATTGGCTTCTCGCCGATCCCGGCGATGTCCATGGTCAGCTACGCCGCCGGCAGTCGCTATCTCAGCCTGATCGGTGGCGTCTGCATGAGCTTCTACGACTGGTACTGCGACCTGCCACCGGCGAGCCCGCAGATCTGGGGTGAGCAGACCGATGTGCCTGAGTCGGCCGACTGGTACAACTCCAACTACATCATCGCCTGGGGCAGCAATGTGCCGCAGACGCGTACGCCAGATGCCCACTTCTTCACCGAGGTGCGCTACAAGGGCGCGAAGACGGTAGCGGTGACGCCTGACTATTCCGAAGTCGCCAAGCTGGCCGACTTGTGGCTGCATCCCAAGCAGGGGACCGATGCGGCGCTGGCGATGGCCATGGGCCACGTCGCCCTCAACGAGTTCTATTTCAAGCAGCGCAGCCCCTACTTCGACGACTACGCGCGGCGCTACACCGACCTACCGCTGCTGGTGCTGCTGGAGGAGCAGACCCTGTCAGACGGCCGCAAGACGCGCGTGCCGACGCGCTATCTGCGCGCGAGCGATCTGCAGGGCCATATGGGCCAGAGCAACAACCCCGAGTGGAAGACGCTGGCGTTCGACGCCACGGGGCGCCTCGTGCTGCCCAACGGCTCCATCGGCTTCCGTTGGGGGGCTGAGGGTCGCGATGACGCCGGCAAGTGGAACCTTGAGGCCAAGGAGGCTCAGGCCGACGGCGACGTCAAACTCAAGCTCTCGCTCGTGGAGGACGGCGAGCAGTTGCACGAGATTACCGAAGTGGCCTTCCCCTACTTCGCGGGCAGCGCCAGTGAGCACTTCACGCCCAACCCGCAGCAGGACGGCGTCAGTCACCGCGCCCGCGTGCCGTCCACCAGGCTGAAGACGCAGGATGGAGAGGCGCTGGTAGCCACCGTCTTCGATCTGCAGGCCGCGCAATACGGCGTTGACCGCGGCTTCGGCAGCGGTGCCCGCGACTATGAAGACAACGCCCCCTACACGCCGGCGTGGCAGGAGGCCATCACTGGCGTGCCGCGCGCCCAGGTCATCCGCGTGGCGCGCGAGTTTGCCGAGAACGCGCACAAGACCCGCGGCAAGTCGATGATCATCATCGGCGCGGCGATGAACCACTGGTACCACTGCGACATGAACTACCGCGGTGTCATCAACCTGCTGATGATGTGCGGTTGCATTGGCCAGAGCGGTGGAGGCTGGGCGCACTACGTGGGTCAGGAGAAGCTGCGCCCGCAGACCGGCTGGACGGCGCTGGCCTTCGCGCTGGACTGGGTACGCCCGCCGCGCCAGCAGAACAGCACCAGCTTCTTTTATGCCCACACTGACCAATGGCGCTACGAGAAACTGGGCGTGGACGAGGTGCTGTCGCCGCTGGCCACTGCGGCCGAGCGCGCCGAGTTCAACGGCAGCATGATCGACTGCAACGTGCGCGCGGAACGCATGGGCTGGCTGCCCAGTGCCCCACAGCTCAAGACCAATCCGCTGCAGGTCGCCCGCGACGCCGCCGGCGCGGGCATGGCGCCCAAAGACTATGTGGTTCAGGGCCTGCGCGACGGCTCGCTGCAGATGAGCTGCGAGGATCCCGACGCGCCACAGAACTGGCCGCGCAACATGTTCGTCTGGCGTTCCAACCTGCTGGGATCCAGCGGCAAGGGGCATGAGTACTTCTGCAAGCACCTGCTGGGCACAGAAAACGGCGTGCAGGGCAAGGATCTGGGTGTGGACGATGCCAAGCCGAGAGAGGTGCGCTGGCATGCGCAGGCTCCGCAGGGCAAGCTGGACCTGCTGGTGACGCTGGACTTCCGCATGAGCACGACCTGCCTCTACTCGGACATCGTCCTGCCCACCGCCAGCTGGTACGAGAAGAACGACCTCAACACCAGCGACATGCATCCCTTCATCCACCCGCTGTCGGCAGCCGTGGACCCGGTCTGGCAGTCGCGCTCCGACTGGGAGATCTACAAGGGATTCGCCAAGGCCTTCAGCCGTGTCTGCATCGGCCACTTGGGCGTGGAAAAGGAAGTCGTCATGTCGCCGCTGATGCACGACACGCCGGCCGAGCTGGCCCAGCCCTTTGGCGTGAAAGACTGGAAGAAGGGCGAGTGCGAACTCGTTCCGGGCAAGACGGCGCCCAACATCGCCGTCGTCGAACGCGACTACCCGGCTACATACGAGCGCTTCACGTCGCTGGGTCCGCTGATGGAGAAGCTGGGCAACGGCGGCAAGGGCATAGGCTGGGACACCAAGACCGAGGTCGAGCAACTGGGAGAGCTCAACGGCGTGAACAGCGCCGGCCGGGCGCGCATCGTCAGCGACATCGATGCCTGCGAGGTCATCCTGCAGCTCGCACCGGAGACCAACGGCCATGTCGCCGTCAAGGCCTGGGAGGCGCTGTCCAAGTTCACGGGCCGCGAGCACGAGCACCTTGCTCTGCACCGTGAAGACGAGAAGATCCGCTACCGCGACATCCAGGCGCAGCCGCGCAAGATCATCAGTTCGCCGACCTGGAGCGGACTGGAGAGCGAGAAGGTTTCCTACAACGCCGGCTACACCAACGTTCATGAACTGATTCCATGGCGCACGTTGACCGGCCGCCAGCAGTTCTATCAAGACCATCCGTGGATGCGCGCCTTCGGCGAAGGCTTCACGAGCTACCGTCCGCCGGTGGACCTGAAGACCACTGGCGAGATCCAGGGCATCAAGCCCAACGGCAACCGAGAGATCGTGCTGAACTTCATCACGCCTCACCAGAAGTGGGGCATCCACAGCACCTATAGCGACAACCTGCTGATGCTGACGCTCAACCGCGGTGGACCCGTCATCTGGCTCAGCGAGGACGACGCTAGGAGCGCGGGCATCGAAGACAACGACTGGGTGGAGCTGTTCAACGTCAACGGTGCCATCGCGGCCCGCGCCGTCGTCAGCCAGCGTGTGAACCCCGGCATGACGCTGATGTACCACGCGCAGGAAAAGATCATCAACACGCCCGGCAGCGAGATCACCGGCGTGCGCGGCGGCATCCACAACTCGGTGACGCGCATCGTCACCAAGCCTACGCACATGATCGGTGGCTACGCCCAGTACAGCTACGGTTTCAACTACTACGGAACCATCGGCACCAATCGCGACGAGTTCGTCGTGGTGCGCAAGATGAACAAGGTTGACTGGCTCGACACCCCGCGTGACGACCACCTTGCCGCGGCCTACCAGTCGCAAGGCGAAAACCCCTGAATCGCGAGGAGCAAGCAATGAAGATTCGCGCACAGATCGGCATGGTGCTGAACCTGGACAAGTGCATCGGCTGCCATACCTGCTCGGTGACCTGCAAGAACGTCTGGACCAGCCGCCCCGGCGTTGAGTACGCATGGTTCAACAACGTCGAGACCAAGCCAGGCATCGGGTATCCCAAGGAATGGGAGAACCAGGACAAGTGGAACGGTGGCTGGATACGCAAGGCCGACGGCAGCCTGGAGCCGCGCCAGGGCGGCAAATGGAAGCTCTTGATGAAGATCTTCGCCAACCCCAATCTGCCGGAGATCGACGACTACTACGAGCCCTTCACCTTCGACTACGACCACCTGCAGTCGGCGCCCGAGATGAAGCAGGCGCCCACCGCGCGGCCGCGCAGCCTCATCACGGGCCAGCGCATGGAGAAGATCGAGTGGGGGCCAAACTGGGAGGAGATTCTCGGCGGCGAGTTCAGCAAGCGCAGCAAGGACAAGAACTTCGACGATGTCCAGAAGGAGATCTACGGGCAGTTCGAGAACACCTTCATGATGTACCTGCCGAGGCTGTGCGAGCACTGCCTGAACCCGGCTTGCGTCGCGTCCTGCCCCTCGGGATCGATCTACAAGCGCGAGGAAGACGGCATCGTGCTGATCGACCAGGACAAGTGCCGCGGCTGGCGCATGTGCGTGTCGGGCTGCCCGTACAAGAAGATCTACTACAACTGGAAGAGCGGCAAGGCAGAGAAATGCATCTTCTGCTATCCCCGCATAGAGGCCGGGCAGCCCACGGTGTGCTCCGAGACCTGCGTGGGCCGCATCCGGTATCTCGGCGTGCTGCTCTACGACGCTGACCGTATCGCCGAGGCCGCCGCCACGCCCAATGACAAGGACCTCTACCAGGCCCAGCTCGACCTCTTCCTCGATCCCTTTGATCCCGCCGTCATCAAGCAAGCGCGCAAGGACGGCATCCCGGACAGCTGGCTGGAGGCCGCGCGCAACAGCCCTGTCTACCGCATGGCCGTGGACTGGAAGGTGGCCCTGCCGCTGCACCCCGAGTACCGCACGCTGCCCATGGTCTGGTACGTGCCGCCGCTGTCGCCCATCAGTGCGGCAGCCAACGCCGGCCAGCTCGGCGCCGATTCGAGGTTTGGGGGCGAGCTGCCCGACGTGAACCAGCTGCGCATCCCGGTGCAGTACCTCGCCAACCTGCTGACGGCCGGGGACACCGTGCCCGTGGTCACGGCGCTGGAGCGCATGCTGGCCATGCGCGCCTACCAGCGCGGCCTGCACGTCGACGGCGTGAAGAATCAGACCGTGCTCGATCAAGCGGGTCTCAGTGAGGCCCAGGTGCAAGAGATGTACCGCGTGATGGCCATCGCCAACTACGAGGACCGCTTCGTCATCCCGACCACGCACCGCGAGTACGCCGAGAACGCATTCAACGTGCGCGGAGGATGCGGCTTCAGCTTCGGCAACGGCTGCTCCGAGGGGGTCACCGAGACCAGCCTGTTCGGCTCGGAGAAGAAGCGCACCATTCCCATCAAGGCGACGATCTGAGAGAGGCGGCCATGTTCAATTCCAAGCCCATGCCCGCCCCGCACAGTCTGCGCGTGCTCGCCGCGCTGCTGCGCTACCCCGATGCCGAGTTTCGCGCAGCGATCCCCGAACTCATGCTGGCCCTCAGGCGCGAGGCCGCGCTACCGGCCGCCCGCCTGGAAGAGCTGTGTGCTCTGCTGCAGCGCCTGCAGCAGGCCGATCCGTTCACGGTCGAGGCCGACTTCGTCGACCTCTTCGATCGCGGTCGCGGCACGGCGCTACACCTGTTTGAGCACATCCATGGCGACTCGCGCGACCGCGGTCCGGCCATGATCGACCTGCAGCAGACCTACGAGCGTGCTGGCCTCTACCTTGCGCCCGGCGAGCTGCCCGACCACCTAGCCGTGGTGCTGGAGTTCGCCAGCACTCAGCCGGCCCGTGAGGCGCGCGCCTTCCTTGCCGAGGTCGCGCATATCGGCCGAGCCATCTTCAGCGCGCTGCAGCGCCGCCAGAGCGTCTATGCGAGCGTGTTGGCCGCTGTGCTGGAACTGGCAGGCGAACGCGCTGAACGTGTCGACATCCCGCCAGAGCCAGAGCTCGACGAGGTCTGGGCCGAGCCCGAAGCCTTCGGTGGCTGCTCGTCGGCCGGCCAGTCGCGGCCTGAACAGCCGCAACCCATCCACATCGTGCGCAAGCCAGCCGCGCATCAACCGGGAGCATCCGCATGAACGCCGTGCACAACTTCCTGTTCGTCGTCTACCCTTACATCTGCCTCGCCGTCTTCTTGATGGGCAGCCTGGCCCGCTTCGACCGCGACCAGTACACCTGGAAGAGTGACAGCTCGCAAATGCTGCGCCGGCGTGGCATGAAATGGGCCAGCAACCTGTTCCATGGAGGGATCCTCTTCCTCTTCGTCGGCCACACGGTCGGCATGCTGACGCCGCACGCCCTCTACGAGCACTTCATCAGCCCGGCCAACAAGCAGATGCTTGCCATCGTCGCCGGTGGCATTGCCGGTACAGCCTGCTTCATCGGCCTGTCCATGCTGATCTGGCGCCGCATGACGGACCCGCGCATCCGCCTCACCAGCCACCGCACGGACCTCGCCATCCTGTGGATCCTGTGGGTGCAGCTCAGTCTGGGCCTGATCACGCTGCCGTTCTCGCTGTCGCACGCCGACGGCACCGTCATGCTGGTGCTGTCCGACTGGGCGCAGCGCATCGTCACTTTCAACCCCGACGCCAGCGGGCTGGTACCGCTGGCCTGGCCCTACAAGGTGCACATGGTGCTGGGCATGACCATCTTCCTGCTCTTCCCCTTCAGCCGCCTGGTGCACGTGTGGAGCGGTTTGGCCTCGGTGTTCTACGTGTTCAGGCCCTACCAAGTGGTGCGTTCTCGCCGCCTGAACCTGCCGAAGCGAGGTTGAACATGGCTAGCGTCAACGAGATCGAGATTGCTACCGCTGCAGAGACGCTGGACGGCGATGCCCTACGCCAGCGCGCCTGCACCGAGCTGCTGCGCCAGCGCGCCATGGAATTGGGCTTGCTCGCTGCCGATGATCCCGCGCCGAGGGAGGGCGCCATCAGTGCAGCGGCCAGCCGGGCCATCGAGGCGTTGATCGCACAGGAACTGGCCGGCCCCGAGCCTGACGAGGCCGCCTGCCGCCGCCACTACGAGGCCAACGCCCGCCACTACGCCCAGGGCGAACGCGTGCAGGTACGCCATGTGCTGTTCGCGGTCACGCCAGGCGTCGACGTAGGCCTGCTGCGCCAGCGCGCCGAGAGCCACCTGATCACTTTGCGGGCCAGCAATTTGGCTGCGTTCACAGAGGCAGCGAAGGAGTTGTCCAACTGCCCAAGTGGTGCAGATGGTGGGCGGCTCGGATGGCTGACCGCAGATGATTGCGCCCCCGAGTTCGCCAAGGAGCTGTTCGGTCGCAGCGAGATCGGCGTGCTGCCACGCCTGCTGCACAGCCGCTTCGGCCTGCATATCGCTGCAATCGACGCGCGCGAGCCGGGCCGATTGCCGGACTTCGAGCAGGTGCGCGACGCAGTGGCGCAGCACATGCGCCAGCTGCACCAGATCAGCGCGCTGCGCCAGTATCTGCAGACGCTGGCGGCGGACGCCCAGCTGCAAGGCGTGGAGCTTCAACAGGCCACGTCTCCGCTCGTTCAGTAGATCCATGCCCGACGAGCTGCTTGAGCGCCTGCGCCGTTTCCAGACCGATGCCTTCCCGCAGCAGCGTTTGCTGTTTCGGCATTTGGTCGACGACGGCCAGCATCCGCTGACGCTGTTTATCGGCTGTTCCGATTCGCGCCTCGTGCCATATCTGCTGACGGGCTCCGGCCCGGGCGAGCTCTTCCTTGTGCGCAACGTTGGAGCATTCGTGCCGCCCTACGATCAGAGTCAGGGCTTTCACGGCACGGCGGCGGCCATCGAGTTTGCAGTGCTCAACCTCCAGGTGCATCGCATCATCGTCTGCGGCCACAGCCATTGCGGCGCCATCCGCGCGCTGTATGGCGAGGTGCCTCCCGCCGCGCAGAACCTCGTGCGCTGGCTGGACCTGGGGCGCGAGGCCGCGCTGCCCGTGGCCGAGCCAGGTCCCGAGGCGCTGCGCCGCACCGAGCAACGCGCCATCGTGCTGCAGCTGGAACGGCTGATGGACTACCCCATGGTGCGCGAGCAGGTCGAGGCGCGCGCGCTGACGCTGCACGGCTGGCACTACGTCATCGAGGACGGAGAGGTGCATGTCTTCGATGTCGACGTAGGCGCCTTCGTGCCGGCCTCGCGCGCCGATAACGCCGGTACCGGCCCCTACCGGCTGTGCGGCGAGGAGGACGGCCTGGATCCGAGCGGTGTGCCGCTAGCCTGCTCTTGAACCAGGTCAAGGCGCGTCGGGGTGGTCAGCCCTAGGCTGACGCTCCATGAACACGCCCATCCACGATCTTCGTCCGCTTGCCCCGCCGCAGCGCCACCGACTCGCCTTCCAGTGCTTCGATGCGCTCGCGCCAGGGGAGTCATTCGAGTTGGTCAACGATCATGAGCCGCGCGGCCTGCTGATGCAGTTCCGTGCCCACCATCCCGAAGCCTTCAGCTGGCAGGTCGTGCAGGCCGAGCCCGACTACTGGCGCATCCGCGTCGGCCGCCTCGTGGATGGGGCCGACCAGGCGACGCCAGCCCCCGGTGGTTGCGGCTGCAGCTGTGGCGGTCGAGGCTGAGATGCCCATCGAGCCCTGCCCACCGCCATGCAAGCCCCAGCTCGTCTGCCCGGCCGGTTCGCTGCGCGCATTGCAGCTGGCGCTGGACGCGGGCGCCGACGCCGTCTATCTGGGCCTGAAGGACGCCACCAACGCGCGAAACTTCGCCGGCCTGAACTTCGATGCGGCGCAGGTGCGCGAGGGCGTGAAGCTGGCGCACCGCCTGGGCCGCCAGGTGCTGATGGCACTGAACACCTTCGCCGACGCACGTGAGACCACGCCCTGGCGGCGTGCCGTGGACCACGCCGCCGAGCTGGGGGCTGACGCGCTCATCGTTGCCGACAGTGCCGTGCTGGCCGATGCGCACCGCCGACATCCGCAACTGAGGCTGCATCTCTCGGTGCAGGCGTCCGCCACCAACTACGAGGCCATCAACTTCTATCAGCAGCGCTACGGCATCGAGCGTGCCGTGCTGCCGCGCGTGCTGACACTGCAGCAGGTGCAACAACTGCTCAAGCATTGCAACGTGCCAGTGGAGGTCTTCGGCTTCGGCAGCCTTTGCGTGATGGTGGAAGGTCGATGCGCGCTGTCCAGCTACGCCACAGGCCAGTCTCCCAACACCGCCGGCGTCTGCTCGCCACCGGGCGCGGTGCGCTGGGACGAGGCGCCCGACGGTGTGCGTGCACGCCTGGGCGGCGTGTTGATTGACCACTACCGGCCCGGTGAGCCTCGCGGTTACCCGACGCTGTGCAAAGGCCGCTTCGAGGTCGGTGCGCTGGCGGGCGACTATGCGCTGGAGGAGCCCACCAGCCTCAACACGCTGGCCCTGCTGCCGCAGCTGATCGATTCTGGCGTGGCGGCCATCAAGATCGAGGGGCGCCAGCGCAGCCCTGCCTACGTGGCCGAGGTCACCAAGGTCTGGCGCGCCGCCATCGATGCAGCCTGGGCAGCACAGGAGGGGCGCGGCCGCTACAGCGTGCAGCCGGCGTGGGACGGTCAGCTCTCGCGCTGGGCCGAGGGGCAGCAGCACACCCTCGGCGCCTATGACAGGCCCTGGCGATGAGTCCCCTGAGGCGCTGTGCGCCTTGCCCCATGGGACATCAACGGGCCGACGACCGCTTGACGGGACGCCTTGGCCCGCGCCCGGCGAAGCAAATCAGGAAGGAGGCTTCTCGATGATGGGTCTTTCGGTAGGGCCACTGCTGTATTGGTGGCCGCGCGAGGCGCTGCTGAATTTCTATGCCGAGCTGGCCGACGCGCCGGTGCATGGCATCGTGTTGGGCGAACTGGTCTGCTCGCGGCGCAACGAGATCCGGTTCGACGACTGGCTGGCCATCGCCCGCGAGCTGCGCGCCGCCGGCAAGGATGTGCGCCTGGCGACCCAGGCCCTGATCATGAGCGAGGCCGAGCTTCGCACGCTGCGTCGCGTATGCGAGCAGGACGAGTTTCCCGTCGAGGCCGGCGATGCCGCTGCGCTGCAGGTGCTGTCGCGCCTGCGCCGCCGCCCGATCACGCTGGGGCCGCACCTGAACATCTACAACGCCGATGCATTGGGCGAGCATGCCGCGCTGGGCGCGGACCGTTGGGTGGCGCCGGTCGAGCTGCCGCTGGATACGGTGGCATGCGTCAACCCGGCCCCATCGGCGATCACGACGGAGGTCTGGGGCTTCGGCCGCCTGCCGCTGGCCTTCTCGGCGCGCTGCTTCACGGCTCGCCACCACAGGCTGCAGAAGGACGACTGCCAGTTCCGTTGCCGCGACGACGCTGACGGTCTGCTGCTGCGCACGGGGGAAGGCGAGGATTTCCTCGCGCTCAATGGCGTCCAGACGCAGAGCGCGGCGCTGCAATGCCTGATCGCACAGGGCGTGGCCCTGCGCAATGCTGGCGTGGGCCTGCTGAGGCTGTCGCCTTGCGGCACCCACTTCATGCGCGTCGTCGAACTCTTCGACGCGGTGTTCGCGCGCGGCGCCGATGCGCAGGACGCATTGGCCGAACTGCGCGGACTGCCGCTGCCTGGCCGCCTGGTGGACGGGTTTGCGCGCCGCCAGCCTGGCCTCGCGGAGGCAGCGTGACCTCCGTGACCCTTCCCAGCCTGCCGCCGCACTGGCGTGAGCGCGTCGCCCGGCTGCCCAGCCGCCCACCATCCATGGCGCTAGCCTTGCTGCTGGACCGCTTGCTGCTGCCGCGCCTGGACGCGTCTCAACGCCAGGCCTTGCAGGGGCAGACGGTGGAGATCGAGTTGCGGGAACTGGGCGCCCGCGTGCGCCTGCGTCTGGGCGAGCGCGGCTTTCGGGCCGCCGGCGAGCAAGGAGCGCCGCACCTGCGCCTGCGCGCCCGCGCCGACGCGCTGTGGCGGCTGCTGCGAGGCGAGGACGACGCCGACCGCCTGTTCTTCGAAGGCGCGCTCGTCATGGAGGGCGACACGGAGTATGGCCTGGTGTTGAAGAACACGCTGGACGCTATCGGGCCGCTGTGGGATGTGACGGCTTCTTGATCTGCTTCAAGGACGCTGCTGCGACCGGCGGACACACTGCGCCGCACTAGATGTAGTGCCTGCGAGGTGCTACATGCACCATAGGTAGCGCAATGACCCTCTATCCCCAACAGGTGATGAAGCGCGATGGCCGCTTGGAGGCCTTCGACGCCGGCAAGATTGCCCAGGCCCTGGCGCGCGCCGGTCGCGCCAGCGGCGAGTTCGGCGACGACGAAGCACTCTGGCTGACCGACAACGGGGTTCTGCCCGAGCTGATGTCGCGCACGCTGCCCGGCATAGAGCAGATCCAGGATGCCGTCGAATCCACGCTGTTCGGCGCGGGCTGGCGACGCACGCTGCGCGCCTACATCGTCTACCGGGAGCAGCATCGCCGCCTGCGCGACGCGCGCCAGACCCTCGTCGACGTGCAGGCCACGATGGACGAGTACCTTCAGCAGCGGGATTGGCGCATCCAGGCCAATGCCAACCAGGGCTGGAGCCTGGGCGGGCTGATCCTGAACGTATCGGGCAAGGTAGTGGCCAACTACTGGCTCGACCATGTCTATCCGCCCGAGGTGGGGCAGGCCCATCGCGACGCCGACCTCCACATCCACGACCTCGACATGCTCAGCGGCTACTGTGCCGGCTGGAGCTTGCGCACGCTGCTGCACGAGGGGCTGAACGGCGTCCCGGGCAAGGTCGAGGCCGCGCCGCCCAGGCATCTCTCCAGCGCCGTCGGACAGATCGTCAACTTCCTTGGCACGCTGCAGAACGAATGGGCCGGCGCCCAGGCCTTCTCCAGCTTCGACACCTACCTCGCGCCCTACGTCCGCAAGGACGGCCTCGGCTACGAGCAAGTGCGCCAGTGCCTGCAGGAGCTGATCTACAACCTAAACGTGCCCTCGCGATGGGGCACGCAGACGCCGTTTACCAACCTCACCTTCGACTGGACCTGCCCGACGGACCTTGCCGAGCAGGTGCCCGTCATCGCTGGCGAGGAACAGCCCTTCTGCTACGGCGAGTTGCAGGCCGAGATGGACATGATCAACCGCGCCTACATCGACGTGATGACGGCCGGGGACGCCAAGGGACGCGTCTTCACCTTCCCCATCCCGACCTACAACATCACCAAGGACTTCGACTGGACCCATCCAAACACAGAGGCCTTGTTCGAGATGACAGCGCGCTACGGCCTGCCGTACTTCCAGAACTTCCTGAACTCCGACCTGGAGCCGCAGATGGTGCGCTCCATGTGCTGCCGGTTGCAACTGGACCTGCGCGAACTGCTCAAGCGGGGCAATGGTCTGTTCGGCTCGGCCGAGCAGACTGGATCGGTAGGTGTCGTCACGGTGAACTGCGCGCGCCTGGGCCATCTGCATGCCGGTGACGAGCCTGGCCTGCTGGAGCGGCTGGACCGGCTGCTGGAGCTGGGGCGTGACAGCCTGGAGATCAAGCGCAAGCTGATCCAGCGCCTCATCGACCAGGGCCTCTTCCCCTACACGCGGCGCTACCTGCGCACCCTGCGCAATCACTTCTCGACGCTGGGCGTGAACGGCATCAACGAGATGGTGCGCAACTTCACGCGTGGCCGGCACGACATCACGAGTGCGTCAGGCCACGCTCTCGCCGTGCGGCTGCTGGATCATGTGCGTGAGCGCATGGTGGAGTTCCAGGAACAGACGGGCCACCTCTACAACCTTGAGGCCACGCCGGCCGAGGGAACGACTTACCGCTTCGCCAAGGAAGACCGCCGTCGCTGGCCCGGCATCCTGCAGGCCGGCAGCGACGCCAATCCCTACTACACCAACAGCTCGCAGCTGCCCGTGGGCTTCACCGACGACCCCTTCGAGGCGCTGGAGCGTCAGGAGGAGCTGCAGCGCAAGTACACCGGCGGCACGGTGCTGCACCTCTACATGAGCGAGCGCATCAGCTCGGCCGCGGCGTGCCGCGAGCTGGTCAGGCGCGCGCTGAGCTGCCACCGCTTGCCGTACGTCACGGTGACGCCGACCTTCTCGATCTGCCCGACTCACGGCTACATGGCCGGGCACCACGAGTTCTGCCCCAAGTGCGACGAAGAGCGCCTGGCCCGCAAACGCCGCGAATCCCAATCCCAACCTGCCTGAAGGAGATCCCCATGAACGCTGTCATCGAACGCCAGGAACAGGACATCACGCTGCGCGAAGAGGAGCGCCAGCGCTGCGAGGTCTGGACCCGCGTAATGGGCTACCACCGCCCGGTCGCGTCCTTCAATATCGGCAAGCAGGGTGAGTTCACCGAGCGCCTGCACTTCGAGGAGCGACGCGTCGCACCGTGATCCCCTCGACCGAGAAGTGCCTTGGCCAGTCCCCCCAGGGAACGGCGATGCTGGCCGTCCCGACCGGCGGGCACATCACCAATGCGGGCCGGCAAGGGAGCAACCCGGTCCCCGGCCCGCGCGCGGAAACACCGGCTGACTCACTGGCAGTCGCCGGCCTGCAGCCCTTCAGTAGCGTCGACTTCCCCGGACGGCTCGCGGCGGTAGTCTTCCTGCAGGGCTGCCCTTGGCGCTGCGGCTACTGCCACAACCCCGGGTTGCAGCCACGAGGCCGGGGCGCCGGACCGCGCTGGCCTGCGCTGCGCGACTGGCTGACCCGCCGCCTTGGGCGGCTCGACGGCGTTGTCTTCAGCGGCGGCGAGCCCTCGCTGGATCCGGCCCTGCCGGACGCTCTCGACGAGCTTCGCTCGATGGGCTATGCAGTTGGCCTGCACACCGCCGGCCTTGCGCCGCGCCGGCTGGCTGCGCTGCTGCCGCGGCTGGACTGGGTGGGGCTGGACATCAAGGCCGCACCCGGCGACGCGGCTCTGCATGACCGCATCACCGGCCGGCGCGGCAGCGTGCGTGCGGTGCGTGAATCGCTGGCGCTGCTGCAGGCTGGCGACGTGGGCTTCGAATGCCGCAGCACCGTCCACCCGGCATGGTTCACCGATACCGACCTGCTGCACCTTGTGCGCGAGTTGGCCGCTGTGCCACGTCATGTGCTGCAGCTCGCGCGCCTGCCGGACGAGGCGGGAGCGCTGCATGCGCCAATCGCCTGGCCGTCGCCGGCGCTGCTGGCTGAGGCCCGGGCAATCAGGCCGGATCTGCTGCTGCGCGCGACCTGAGCAGGTCGCGGCATAGCGCCAACAGGGCCTCGGCCTGGGCGGGGTCGAAGTCGCTGTGCTGGACCTTGCGCACGCCGTGCTCGTGCAGGCGAAGCTCCGTGCTTGTCGCGACGCCGACGCGGGCCAGACATGCTCGCACGCAGGCCAGCGGGCAGCCATCAATGGCGAGGATGAGCCGGCTCGTCTCGGCCGCGCGTTGCGCCGTTCGCACCAGCGCCTTCACGCCACCACCCACTCCGGCAATGCAGGACATCTCGGCCTCACCACCGCGGTCCAGGCGCACGGCCAGGTGGTTGGCGAGCTGGGCCGCGCTGGAGCAGCCCGAACAGGCGTAGACCAGGGGCAGCTCACGCATGGCGGATCAGTTGATGAAGACCGCTTCGCCCGCCGGGTTGAACGGCAGCAGGCCGCCGAACTCGCCGGCCTCCACGCGCTTGACCAGCAGGTCCAGCATTCGCTGGACCTCGCCACCGTTCGTGGGGCCGGACAGCGCGGCGGTGAACACCAACTGCCATGCCGGCCCGGCCCGACGGGCCTCGGCCGACAGGGCCGCGAAGTCGGCCAGCTCGGCGGGATCCTTGTCCACGCACATCAGCGGCCGCAGAACGCCGCCGGCGCCGGCCGCATGTGCGGCCCGCTGTTCGGGCGTCGCATCGGGTTCGCACTCCGCGGTGGTGAAGACCATCAGCAGGCGCTGCGGTTCGGCTTGCGCCCGGGCCATGGCCAGCAGGTCGTCGAAATGCTCGATGTTCATGGCGTCAGCCTAAGCCCGCACGGCCGCCCGTGGCGCTTCCGACGGAGGAGGCCGGGGTAGCCCGAAGGGACTAGGCCTGCAGGCCCGGCCTCATGCCATGGCCGGATGGGCTGGGCCAGGGCTGCCGCCCAGAATCGCCGCATGGATGCGAGGACCGCCCCTTTGCTTTGGATCCCGCGCGTCGGCGCGACCCGGCCGACGGACGGCGCGTTGCGCGATCGCCGCCAGCGCCCCTTGCGCGACCTGCGCATCTCTCTGACCGATCGCTGCAATTTTCGCTGTGGCTACTGCATGCCGCGCAGCCGCTTCGGCCCTGGCCACCGCTTCCTGCCGCAGTCGCAGCTGCTGAACTTCGAGGAGATCGCCCAGGTCGCGCGTCAGGCCCTGGCCCTAGGCGTGCGTACGCTGCGCCTGACCGGCGGCGAGCCGCTGCTGCGCCGCGATCTGGCCCGGCTGATCGGCCAGCTGGCCGCACTGCGCACGCTGGACGGCGAGCCGCCAGACCTGGCGATCACCACCAACGGCAGCCTGCTGGCGGACCAGGCCGGGGCATTGCGGGAGGCGGGCCTGAAGCGGGTCACGGTCAGCCTGGATGCGCTGGATGACGCCGTGTTCCGGCGCATGAATGATGTCGACTTTCCCGTGGCCGAAGTACTGCGCGGGCTGGAGGCCGCGCAGCGTGCCGGCTTCGAGCGCATCAAGGTCAACATGGTGGTGCGCCGAGGCGTCAACGACGCGCAGGCCGTGCTGCTGGCTGAACATTTCCGCGGCAGCGGCATGGTGCTGCGTTTCATCGAGTTCATGGACGCCGGGTGCCACAACGGCTGGAGGATGGACGAGGTGTTGCCCAGCGACATGCTGCGTGAGCGCATTGCCGCGCGTTGGCAACTGCTGCCGCTGCCCGCCACTCGCGGCGGCGAGACGGCCCAGCGCTGGCGCTATGCCGACGGCGCAGGCGAGATCGGCTTCATCAGCAGCGTCAGCCATGCCTTCTGCGGCGACTGCACACGCGCCCGGCTGACGGCGGACGGCCGCCTCTTCACTTGCCTGTTCGCGGCCCAGGGCCATGACCTGCGCCCGCTGCTGCGGGGTGCCCAGGTCGGCGAGTCTGGACTGCGTGAGCGGCTGGTGGCGATCTGGGCCGGCCGAAACGACGCCTATTCGGAGCAGCGCGAGGCTCTTCGTCTGCTGCGACCTGAACGCGCGGACATGCACGTGCTGGGCGGCTGACGAATCGACCAGACCTTGCACCAGGTCAAAGCGCCGCGTGGCGCTTCGGCTCAGCATCGACGCTTTGCCCTTCAATCCCTGACGCAATGACTACTTCCTCGCTCCTCGAACGCATGGCGGCCGCCGGCCTTCGCCCCCTGCAATTCGCCGGTCGCCAGTTGCTGCCCGTGGTGCAGGGGGGCATGGGCGTGGGCATCTCGGCGCATCGACTGGCCGGTAGCGTCGCGGCGCAGGGCGCCTGGGGCACCATCGCCTCGGTAGACCTGCGCCGCCACCATCCCGACCTCATGGCGCGCAGTGAGGAGATGCGCGACAGTGATGAAAACAAGAAGGCCGTCATCGAGCAGGCCAACCAGGAGGCATTGGCGCGAGAGATCCGCCAGGCCCGTGGCATCGCCGGCGGCCGCGGGGTGGTGGCCGTCAACGTGATGCGCGCGGTGAGCGACTACGCTGTTTCGGTGCGCACTGCGCTGCAGGAGGGCGTGGACGCGCTGGTCGTCGGTGCCGGCCTGCCGCTGGACCTGCCGGAGCTTGCCCAGGACCACCCGGACACGGCCTTGGTACCCATCCTGAGCGATGCCCGCGGCGTGGCCTTGCTGTGGCGCAAGTGGGAGCGGCGCCAGCGCATCCCGAGCGCCATCGTCATCGAGCACCCCGGACATGCTGCCGGGCACCTGGGCGCGGCCCGCGTGGCTGACGTGGGCGACGCACGCTTCGACTTCGAGAACGTGCTGCCGGCCGTGCGCCAGCATCTGCGCGATGCCGGTGTGGAGGGGCGGGTGCCATTGATCGCCGCCGGCGGCGTGCGCTCGTGCGAGGACATCCAGCGCCTACAGGCCCTGGGCGCTGATGCAGCCCAGCTCGGCACCGCCTTCGTCGTGACGGAGGAATGCGACGCACACCCCAACTTCAAGCAGGTGCTGGCTGAGGCGCGCGACGAGGATCTCGTCGAGTTCACTAGCGTGGCCGGCCTGCCCGCCCGTGCCGTGATGACGCCGTGGTTGAAGAAGTACCTCAAGGCCGAAGAGCGTCTGCAAGCCGTGGCGCAGCTCAAGCAGCGTTGCACCATGGCCTTCGACTGCCTGAGCCAGTGCGGCCTGCGCGACGGCCTCAAAGGTTGGGGCCAGTTCTGCATTGACCAGCGCCTCGCCTCCGCCCTGCGCGGCGAGATGAACAAGGGCCTGTTCTTCCGTGGCCGCGGCGGGCTGCCCTTCGGCAGCCAGATCACAAGCGTGCGCCAGCTGCTGGAGCGGTTGATGACGCCGGGCGTCCCCGTCGGCACACCGGCCTGACTCGCGGCTCTTCGTCCAGGACGTAGCTGGCACGGGCTAGCGGCCGGGCTGCAGGCCTGCTTCGGCAGGCGCTCCTTACTCCGGCCTCAGCTTCGGAGGTGACGACTTGGGGGCAGGCGCTCGGCGCGCAGGATTCAGCCGTTGTGTTTGTCGGTGCGGAAAAGCAGCGCCTGATCGCGCGGCCGGTCAATCAAAAGGCGGGCGCTGACGTCGGGCGGCGGCAGGCCGGCGTGGCCGACGATCTCGCGCAGCTGGTCCTGGGCCAGTTGAGGTGCGGCGCGCAACACCAGGCCCAGTCGCCACGGCCAGGCCGGCGCGCCCTGGCCGCTGATGACGCGGTCCACGCCGCTGTGCGCCTGCAGCCTGGCCAGGCTGCAGGCCGTGGGCTCGGTGCCTCGCCACAACGCCAGCAGGCCCGGCTGAGGCACCCGAGTGGGCGGTGGCTTCAAGGCCAGGCCGGCAAGCTGTCCGCCGCGACGCCAAGCATGCAGCTTGGATAGCAAGCGGGACTCGCTGCAGCCCAGCTGCCTTGAGCACTGGGCAAAGGGCCGAGAGCAGAGTGCCAGTCCTTCTTCGAGATGCCCGGCCATCTCGGGGTCATCGCAGGGCTGGGCGTGCTCGGCTGCCGACGGCAGCCGCAGGCGGGCCATGGGCTGCGCTGGCAACTGCCGCAGCTGGCGGGCCAGGGCCTCTCCGTCCAGTGCTTCGATCTCGGCCCACAGCGGTGGCATGTCGGCCTGGGGCTCGGTGCGCTCGATGCGGAAGCACCCCGGCAGCGCGGCCAGTGCAGCGGCCAGGGGCGCTTCGTCGCCCGGCGGCATGAACGCGAGGCGCCAGCGCTCCCGGCGCAGCGCCTCGCCCCAGCAGGGCTGGATGCTCTGGAGCGCGCCGTTGCGATGCAGCTCCTGGCACAGGCTCAACAGCTCGCGCGGCGTGGCGCCACTGCGTGCAGCCATCTGCCGGAAGGGCGAGGAGTGCAGCGGGAACGTCTGCTGCCAGCCCTGCAGCAAGGTCTGGCGGAGGCTGGCGCAGCAGCTGACGTGGGAGGACGGGTGAGACATGGACGACCCGAATGCTCGGCGCAGCGGCCGAGGGCGTCCTTAATTTGCGTCAAGACCTCGGTTGCGAGGTTTGCTGCAGGTCAAGGATGGTGCTCACCAGGCACCCAACTCGGTGCTGATCGAGACCTCGCAGTCGGGGAAGATCTCAAGCTTGGTCAGCTTCAGTCGCACGCCGACGACGCCGGGCAGGCTCATCAGGCGGTTGCACAGCTTGCCCAGCAGAGCCTCGACGAGGTCGGTGTGCTCCTGGGTGCACTCGTCGATGATGGCGGTGCGCACACGGCGGTAATCCAGTACATGGCCAATGTCGGCGTCGCGCGCGACGACGGGTAGCGCGCCGAGGTTGATCTCGGCGTCGACCTGGATGGGCTGCGGGCCGGTACGTTCGAAATCCAGCACGCCGAGGTTGGCGCGGAAACGCAGGCCCTGCAGGTGGATGACCTGGCGGTTGTTGTAGCGCTGCGGCGCGGCGGCGGCCTGCGGGCGCAGTGCGAGTTCGATCTGCTTGGCGGCCTGCACGCCGTCGGCAAGCGCTGTCTGCACGCAGGGATGCCAGCGGCGGCTGGCGTCGCCGGCGACGAAGGCTCGCTGGCGCGAGGCCTCGTCCAACAAGGCAAAGGCCGAGGGCTCGGGCTCGAAACCCAGTAGTGCAGCGACGAAGTCGAAACGCTCGGTGCCGACGCTGACGCCGTGGTCATCGGGCAGCAAGGCCTCCGGCAGCGGAACTGCCAGGCGCACGGTGATGCGCGGGTGGGCCTCGACGCGCTCGGCCAGATGGATCTGCGCGCGCCAACTTCCACGTGACCATAGTGTCACTTCATGGCCCCGCTCGGCCAGGAAGAGGGCGTTTTCCGCGGCGTTGTCGCCAGCGCCCAGCAGCAGCGCGCGGCCCGGGGGCAAGGTCTCGCGGCGTGCGGTGAGCTGGGCGGCGTCAAGCACGCGCTCGTGCGGCACGGCGAAATAGCGTGCCGGGCGCAGCAGGCGCAGGCCGGTGGCAACGAGCAGCGCACGAGCCTTCACGTGCTCGCCGGTGGCCAACTGCAGCGTCCAGCTGCCCGCCGCGTGGCGTGCGGACTCCGCCCGCGTGCCGAGTCGCAGCGTCAGGCCCGGTGTGGCCTGGGCCTGGGCCGCGTAGTGTTCGCCCAAGGCAGCCAGCCGCGCGGCGGGCTCACCCAGAACCCAGTCCTGGGCGAAGTTCAGGCCCGCGAGCGCCGCGCACAGGCGCGGTTCGCGCTCGACCAGCAACGCCGTCATGCCCATCTGGCCCAGCCACGACGCGGCGCTGCAGCCGGCGGGGCCTCCGCCAAGGATGGCGACGTCGATGGAGGTGTGACTGGACATGGCGCGGCTGATGGCAAAGCCGCAAATTATCCGCGCAGCCTTTGCCAGAGCCTCCAGCCCAGCAGCAGGGCCAGCAAGGTGGCGTAGACGGCCGGCTCAACGAAGTTGTGCTTGCCGGCGCGCATCCAGATGAAGTGCAGTAGCGCGATGACGACGACGGCATAGACGGCCTTGTGCAGGGCCTGCCAGCGCCTGGCGCCCAAGGCCTTGATGGCCTTGTTGAAGCTGGTGGCGGCAAGCGGCAGCATCAGCAGCCAGGCCGAGAAGCCCATCAGGATGAAGGGGCGCTTGGCGATGTCGGCGGCGATGTCTCCGAAGTCCAGTCCCATGTCCAGCCAGCTGTAGGCGAGCAGATGCAGGCTGGCGTAGAAGAAGCTGAATACGCCCAGCATGCGGCGAAAGCGCGCCAGCGCCGCCAGGCCGGTCAGCTGGCGCAGCGGTGTGATGGCCAGAGTGAGCCACAGCCCCCTCAGCGTCCAGTCACCCAGGCGGCGGATCAGTGCTTCGGCGGGGTTGGCGCCGAGCTGGTCGGCGGCGGCGCCGTAGATCAGCCAGGCCAGCGGCGCCAAGCACAGCAGGAACAGCAACGGCTTGGCGGCGCGGCTCAGCAGCGCGGCGGTCAAGGCGCCGCGCATCAGAAGTTGCGTCGCAGGTCCATGCCGGCGTAGAGCTGCCCGACCTGGGCTTCGTAGCCGTTGAAGATCAGCGTGGGCCGCTTCTTCGCGAACAGGCCATCCTCGCCGATACGGCGTTCGCTGGCCTGGCTCCAGCGGGGGTGCGGCACGCCCGGGTTTACGTTGGAGTAGAACCCGTACTCCTGGGGGGCGGCCTGCTCCCAGCTGCTGCGAGGCTGCTTCTCGACGAAGCGGATCTTGACGATGCTCTTGGCCGACTTGAAGCCGTACTTCCAGGGCAGCACGATGCGCACCGGCGCGCCGTTCTGGTTGGGCAGCACTTCCCCGTACATGCCGAAAGTCAGCATCGCCAGCGGGTGCATGGCCTCGTCCATGCGCAGTCCTTCGACGTAGGGCCAGTCCAGCACCGCCGAGCGCAGGCCCGGCATCTGCGCGCGGTCTGCCAGAGTCGTGAACTCGACGAACTTGGCCTTCGACGTGGGCTCGGCCCGCTTGATCAGCTCTGACAGTGAATAGCCGATCCAGGGGATGACCATGCTCCAGCCCTCGACACAGCGCAGGCGGTAGATGCGCTCCTCCATGGCCCCCAGCTTGAGCAGCGCGTCGAGGTCGTAGTGGCCAGGCTTGGCGCATTCGCCTTCGACAGCGACCGTCCAGGGTCGTGGCTTCAGCGTGTGGGCGCGTTCTGCGGGGTCGGACTTGTCGGTGCCGAACTCGTAGAAGTTGTTGTACGAGGTGGCATCGGCGTACCGGGTTGGCTTGTCCAGAACCATTGCGCCAGCCACCGTGCTGGGCGAGGCGGGCAGCCTTGCCAGTTTGCCGCTGCCGGAGGCCGACTGGGCAAGCAGGGGCGGCGAGGCGGCGATGGCGCCGAGGCCGGCCATGAGCTGGCGGCGGCTCAGATAAGTCTGGCGCGGGGTGATCTCGCTGGGGGCAGGATCGTTCGGTGAGGAGGATTGGATCAGCATGATGCACACGCAGTCGGACGATGCGCCGCGACCTTACACCCGGCGGCAGTGTCCCTGCAGGCCCTGTGGCTTGGACGGTGCTCAGCGCGCAAGGTCGCAGGCGAACAGCTTGCCGGAATTGTCGCGGCCGTCGTTGAGGGTGCCGAGGAGGTGGCAGTGCCGCGCAAGGTATTCGTCGAACCCTGGCACGTCCGCATGCGGGTGAGTCGAGCCGACCGCGCGGGCGTAGCGGTCGATGACGGCGATGTAGGCGGGCGGGGTGCGCTCGAAATCTGCATAGAGCCGGGCCAGGTTGCGCTGCTGCTGGGCATGCAGCGTCTTGAAGACCGGGCTGGCGGGCGCGGGAGGGTGATAGGCCCATGTGGCGGGCGTGCCCGGAAGGGCCCAGGGGAACTGGATGCTGGAGGCGGGGATGAAGCCCCGCGCATACACCTGAGGCGCCATCCCAAGGACGTAGGCGTAGCGGCCCGCGGCCGGCTGCATCGCTTCGGTGCCTTGCAGCGGTTTTTGCGATGAATGGCCGTTGGATTGCAGCGCCGAGCCGAGTGCGAACAGCGTTGCGCAGAGCAGTGCTCCCAACGCGAGGGCGCGGGCCGGGCCGCCCGCGGCGTTGCCTTGGGCGATCATGGCGCCGCCAAGTGGACAGGCCAGCACCCAGAACGGGATGGCGTGGTAGTCGAAGAGCATGGGCGATGCCAGCATGATGAGCAGCGCCACAGCGGCACCCAGCAGCAGTGCCTGCCGGAGTCCGGCGCCCACATTGCCGCGTAGCGGCCCTGCGAGGGCGGCGAGCACCAGCGCGACATGGATGGGCGCGAGCCGGAGGAACTCGCTGGCGGTCGCGAACTTCCAGACCAGGCGCTTGGCCAGACCAACTGACGTGGCACTGCCGTAGATGGCGGGGTACAGGAAAGTCGTCGCGAGGAACTCCTGCAGCTTGCCGCTGGCGGCGTACAGGCCCGCCAGCAACAGGGCCGGCAGCAGGGCGCCCAGACCGACGAGCAGCAGATGCCGGGCCTGAAGGCCGAACGTGGCCCCGTTGCCGGGGCGCAGGGTCGCCCACAGCAACATGGGGAGCATCAGCCCGAAGGTCTGCTTGCTCATCACCGCAGCGCCAAACGCAGCACCGATGGCCAGTGCGCGCGGCCATGTCAGGGGACTCCCAGCTTGCGGCGTGAAGAGCAGGGCCAGCAGCAGCAAGCCCGCGCCCAGCAGCTCCGTCTTGACGGCGAGCATGGATGGGTCCGGCACTAGAGCGCAGACGAGCAGCAGGATTGCAGCCAGGCCGGCGCTCGCAGGCTGCTCCGGCGCAGCGCGCCGTGCCAGCCGGTACACCACGGCTGCGATGCCGGCGAACAGCATCGCAGCCAGCCCCTTCAGCGCGACGGCGTCATACGGTGAAGCGAGCTGCTGCAGTGCTGCATGCAGGAGATAGATCAGCGGGGCCTTGTTGTCGTGGCAGCCCGCCACGGCCGTCCAGCCTTCGACGAGGCCGCGGGCAGCGCAGGCGCTGAAGTACAGCTCGTCGACCTGCAGCACTTGATTGCGCAGCGGCCCGAGCTGTTGCCATGCAACGTAGGACAAGCTGCACAGTGCCAGCGCCGCTGCGGCGATCCAGGTCAGCCAGAGGGCACGGTCGGGCCCTCTCCCCGTGGCGGCCTTCAAGCGCGCTTCCACGTATAGACCGAGGTGATGGCGTAGTTCCAGACGGCGCCCACGAGGATGCCGCTGATGGCGGACAGGACCCAGTGATTCTGATGATCGAACAGGTATGAGGCGATGCCGACATTGGCGATGGCGCCCACGCTGCAGGCCACGGAGAACGACAGCAGACCGGTCCACCAGCGCCAGCCCCTGCGGCGGCGGTCGCGGTACGTCATCGCGTTGTTGATGGTGTAGTTGAAGACCATCGCGCCGATGGTGGCGGCGGCCTGGGCCTGCTTGAATGGCAGCGTCATGAGCGACAGGAAGGTGCTGAGCAGCGCCATGTGCAGGAACACGCCGAGGCCGCCGATCAGCGCGAACGAGAGAAAGCGCACCGGGACGAGATGCCCCACGGTCTTGTCGGCAAGCAGCATCAGGTAGTCCCAGGCAACCTGGGAATCCAGCTTGCTCTCGCCGGCATGTCGGGTCCTGAAGGTGTAGGGCAGTTCGGCGAACTTCAGCGGCTTCGGGGACGAGGCGAACAGGTCGACGAGGATCTTGAAGCCTACGCTTGAGAGCTTGCGCACGGCGCCCATGAAGCTGTCCCTGCGCATCATGAAAAAGCCGCTCATCGGGTCCTGCAGGGTCTTTGGCAGGACCAGATGACTAAGGCGCGTTGCCCACCGGCTGATGGAGGCGCGCTGCTCGCTCCATTCCCCGAGCGAACCGCCGTCGACATGGCGGCTGCCAACCACGATGTCGAGCTCCTTGTCGGACTGCAGCTTGCGCAGCATCGCCGGCAGCAGAGCCTCGTCGTGCTGCAGGTCAGCATCCATGACGGCGACGTAAGGGGCGCTGGTGGAGAGCATCCCTTCCACGCAGGCCGAGGAAAGGCCGCGGCGCCCGATGCGCTGGATGCAGCGGACGTTGGGGTGGATGCGGGACAGCTCGCGAACCGACGAAGCGGTGCCGTCATTGGAGTCGTCATCCACGAAGATGGCCTCCCACCTGAGGCCCGCGAGGCAGGCGACGAGGCGTCGGGTGAGCTCGGCGACGTTGCCGGCTTCACGGAACGTGGGGATGATGATGGCCAGTTCGGCTGACTGAAGATGGTCGTTGGCGTCCTCGGTCACGCGGTCCTCTCCTGCGTCGGAACTGGTTTTTCGGCAGTATGCAAGCGCACGAACCGTGTTGTTATCCCCGGGTCGGGGTGTCTGTGGGAGACCTAGCGGAAGTCGCGGCTTTCCGTCGGCAGCCGCCCCAAAAGCGGATTCAGGTTCGTGAAGCCCTGCGCCAGCAGGTGGCGCACGTCGCCGTCTCCGCGCTGCCAGATGCCTTCCACGGCCAGTAGCCGCGCCCCGAGGATGATGCTGCGGTGTGCCTCGTAGACCTTGTTCCAGACGATGACCTGCACGTTGCCGGTCTCGTCTTCCAGCGTGACGAAGAGCGTGCCCTTGGCGGTCTGAGGCTTCTGCCGGCCGGTGACGATGCCGCAGGCCTTGGCGCGGCGGCCGCTCTTGACGCGGTCGAGCTGTTTCGCCGTCAGCCAGCCCTGGCTGGCCAGGCGCGGGCGCAGCAGTGCCAGCGGGTGACGGCGCAGCGTGAGACCGGTGGCGGCGTAGTCCCACAGCACCTCCTCGCCCTCGGCGGCCGCCGGCAGGACGAGGTTGTCCTCGGGCAGCAGGCTGCCCTGCAGCAGCTCCGGCATCGCCTGTAGCGCCGAGGCCTGCCAGACCTGTTGGCGGCGGTGACCCGCGAGCGAGGTGAGGGCATCGGCTGCGGCGAGGTGCTGCATGTCTGCCTGCGTGAGGCGTGCGCGATAGGACAGGTCCTGCGGATGGGCGAAGAGGCCATCGCGGGCGCGTGCGGCTTCCATGCGCTGGGCTGCTTGGTCGCCCAGGCCGCTGACGAGGCGCAGGCCCAGGCGGACGGCGGGCTGGCGCTCGCCGGGGCGCGGCTCCAGCGTGCTGTCCCTGTCGCTGTGGTTCACGTCGATGGCGCGCACCTCGACATCGTGCCGGCGCGCGTCCTGGATGAGTTGGCTGGGTGTGTAGAAGCCCAGTGGCTGCGAGTTCAGCAGTGCGCACAGGAAGGCCGCAGGTTCGTGGCACTTGAGCCAGGAACTAACGTAGGTCAGCAGTGCGAAGCTGGCGGCGTGGGATTCGGGGAAGCCGTAGGAGGAAAAGCCCTTGATCTGCCGGAAGATGCGCTCGGCGAACTCGTCTTCGTAGCCGTTCTTGCGCATGCCGAGTATGACCTTGTCGTAGTACTTCTCCAGCACGCCGGGACGCTTCCATGAGGCCATGGCGCGCCGCAGTTCATCGGCCTCCCCGGCGGAAAAGCCGGCCGCGATCATCGCGATCTGCATGACCTGCTCCTGGAAGATGGGTACCCCGCAGGTGCGGTCGAGGGCCGCCTCCAGTTCACGCTTGGGGTACTTGATCTCGCTCTTTGGAAGCAAGCGATTCTTCAAGTAGGGGTGCACCATGCCGCCCTCGATGGGGCCGGGCCGCACGATGGCGACCTCGACCACGAGGTCGTAGTACTTGCGAGGCCGCAGCCGTGGCAGCATGGACATCTGCGCCCGGCTCTCGATCTGGAAGACGCCGATGGTGTCGGCCGCGCAAATCATGTCGTAGGTGGCCGTGTCGTCTTGCGGGATGGTGGCCAGCTCGTAGGCCTTGCCGCGTATCGGCTGGAGCAAGTCGAAGCAGCGCTTGATGGCCGTGAGCATGCCCAGTGCCAGCACATCGACTTTCATCATGCGCAGTTCGTCGATGTCGTCCTTGTCCCATTCGATGACGCTGCGGTTCTCCATCGTCGCGTTCTCTATGGGCACCAGGCGTTCCAGCGGTCCCTCGGTCAGCACGAAGCCGCCGACATGCTGGCTCAGGTGGCGCGGCAGGCCATTGAGTTGGCGGCCTAGCGTGATGAGCTGTTGCAGACGCGGGTCATCGTCGGGCAGGCCCAGCTGCTGCAGCAGCGCGGCGCGATGGTCCTCGGGCAATACCTGGCCGGGCCAGCCGCTGTGGTCCTTGCTCATGATGTCGAGTTGCGCTTCGCTGAAGCCCAGCGCCTTGCCGACGTCTCGGACCGCGCTCTTGGGCCTGTAGCAGATGACGACGGCCGTGAGCGCGGCACGGTCGCGGCCGTACTTGTCGTAGAGGTGCTGTATGACCTCCTCGCGGCGCTCATGCTCGAAGTCGACGTCGATGTCCGGCGGCTCGTTGCGCTCGCGACTGATGAAGCGCTCGAACAGCAGCGTGCTCTCTTTGGGATCGACCGAGGTGACGTGCAGGCAGTAGCAGACGACGCTGTTGGCCGCAGAGCCTCGCCCCTGGCACAGGATGCCGATGCTGCGCGCAAACTGCACGGTGTCGGCGACGGTCAGGAAGTAGTGCTCATAGCCAAGGTCTTCGATCAGACGGAGTTCATGCTCTATGCGATGGCGCCATTTCTCGGGCAGGCCGTCGGGCCAGCGCAGGGAGGCGCCTTCGTAGGTCAGGGCTCGCAGGTGCTGGTTGGCTGTACGCCCGGGGGGGACGACTTCGCTGGGGTAGCGATAGCTGATCTCGTCGAGCCTGAACGTGCAGCGCGCGGCCACGTTCAGTGACTCGGCCATCAGAGCCGCCGCGTGAATCTGCGAGATGCGGTAGCGGCTGCGCAGGTGCCTCTCCGCATTGGGCTGCAGATCGAAGCCGCACTGAGCTACCGTGCGGCCGAGCCGTGTGGCCGTCATCACGTCCTGCAAGGCCTTGCGTGAGCGCACATGAAAGTGCACGTCGCCGGCCGCGACGAGGGGCAGAGCCGTCTCTTCTGAGAGTGCCTGCAGGCGCTGCAGCCATGGCGCGTCGCTGGCCTCGCGCATCAGTTCGGCGGCAATCCACGCGCGGCCGGCGAAGTGGCGCAGCAGCCAGTGCGCAGGGGCGCTCAGTTCAGCGTCGCCGGCCTCGCGCGGGAGCACGAGCAGGGCCAGGCAGTCGTCCAGTTTCTCGGGTGCGATCTGGCGCCAGTGCAGCATGTATTCGCCCTTGACGGGGCTGGCGCGACGCAGCCGCGTGATGAACTGGCTGAGGTTTCCGTAACCGTTGAGGTTCTGTGCAATCAGTACGAGCTTGAAGCGTGGCGTGCCGGCATCGTCGCGGACGAGGAACTCGCTGCCGACCAGCAGTTTCATCAGCTGTGGCGGTTCGACATCGTCTTCGGGGATGCCGGCCAGCCGCGCCTCGGCCTTCGCTTCGTGGTGGGCCGCTTCTCGCATCTCGCGCAGCTGCTTGTGCGCGCGAACGACGCCGGCCAGCGAGCACTCGTCGGTGATGGCCAGCGCCTCGTAGCCTTGCGTGACGGCGCGTTCCACCAGCTCCTGAGGTTCGGACGCGCCGCGCAGGAAACTGAATGCCGTCAGGCAGTGCAGCTCGGCGTAGCGTGGCAGCTCGCGGGGCGTGGGGTGGCGGCCGGAGGTGCGCGACGCAGCAGCGGTCGAGGTGCCGAGAGGCGCTGCGTCGGCTACGCGCCGCATGTCGGCGTCCGAAGCGATGCCGAGCTGGCGCAGCTCATGCTGGTGTTCCTCACGGTTCGACAGGGGCGGACTCATGCGAACGTTCCGTGGAGAAACCAGCCGGATGAGGCTGCCGCCGCATCCGGCAGGCGCTCGCGATAGACCCACAGCAGTCCCCGCGCGGCGCTGCGGTAGACGTAGTAGTCGCGCGTCTGCAGGCCGTGACGTTCCCACCAGCCGGCCTCTATGCGATGCGGGCCACTGATGCGGCTCAGTGGCCCGCAGTAGGTGGGCTGTTCGCGTGCGTCGCAGCGCAGCGGCTGCGGCGGCTCGATGAGCCAGGTGGGCTGCGGCCCCGGCGGGCGGCGGACCGGCGCGCAGGCGTCTGCGGGCCAGGGGTGCCAGCTCTGCATGCGGTCCAGGCGATGGTCCTCGTGCAGCCGACCCTCCAGCACGTGGTCAGGGTCCAGGCGCGCGGAAAGCCGCTCCAGCAGCGCGTTCGTCGTCGTGCGCTCTTGCGGCTCGCCGGCGCCGGGCAGCAGGCCGGCACTCAGCTCCTGCAGCGGCAGGATGGTGTCGGCACTCAGGCTGATTTCGCCTGCCGGAGCGGCCAGCGTTGTGCGGGACAGATGCTCGCCAAGCAGGCGCGTGAGGCGGCACAGGTCGCGCGTCGTGTCGGCCGTGGCCAGGGTCAGTTCACCGCTGTTGGCCACGTCACGCGCGCGCATCGCGTCGTGCTGCCAAGCCAGGCGCAGCGTGCGCACCCCGGCATGGCGCGCGGTGAGGAAGGCGCAGAGCTGGCGCAAGAGCTGTTCGGCAAAGTGCAGCAGCACCGGCGCATGCTCGACCCGCCAAGGCAGCTCCAGCCGCGCGTCGAAGCGGTCGGGCAGCGTCAGCCAGTCGTGCACCTCGGGCAGGCCGCCGTAGGCCTGGTCCAGCGCGGTCAGCAGCGCAGGGCCGAAGCGCCTGGCGATTGCTGCGCGCGGCAGTCTGCGCAGCTCGCCCAGGCGCTGGCAGCCCAGACGGGCCAGCATGGCATGGTGGGCGTGCGCAGCAGTGAGGGCCTGTAGCGGCAACGCATCCAGCTTCTCGCAGAGCCGATCCGGCTGCGGCGTGCCAGGGCAGCGTGCCAGTGCGAGCGCCGCCAGCGCGGTCGGCGCCCAGGCCATGGTGCCCAGGGCTAGTCCGGCCAGCTCGGCTTCGGCCCGCAGTCGCAGTCGCAATGCGCGCGCGCCGCGGAACAGCCGCAGGCTGGCCGACATCTCCGCAACGACCGCCTCCTCCAGCCGTGCGACACGCGGCGTGAAGCTCAGTGCCAGCCAGGCCAGGGCGTCGATGTCACCGGCGGGCGCATCAGGCGTGCTGCAAAGTGCGAGCCAGCGCATCGGCGCGCTCCGTCGGTGGGCTGTCTGGCGTGGGAGCAGGGGCCGCTGCCGGCTGGGGCTTGCGCTTGGCCTGCGTCAGCAGCGGTTCGACCGCACCCGGCACGGCGGGGAGTTGCAGCCAGCCCTCGTGCGCAGGCCCTCGGCGTTTGAGCAGATGCACCTGCAGCTGCCAGGCGTCGCCGGGCTGCACGATGAGGCGCAGCGGTGCGGCCGAGGACTGCTGGGCCGCGCGCTCCGGCCGTGCCACAAAGGCTGGTGCATCCGAGCCCAATGCGCAGACCTGCAAGCGCCGGATCTGCTCAGGCCGCGCCTCGGGAAGCCAGGCCAGCACGGCCACGCGCGACTTGATGGCCTGCTCGGCCGCCCAAAGCTGCTGGGCTGGCGTTGTGGTCTTCACCCAGATCAGTGCCGATGGCGGCAGCCCCAGTGCCTGCAGGCCCGGCAGATGCGGCGTGTGTGGCGGATTGACTAGCAGCAGTGAGCGCAGCGCGGGCGCGGCGGCGCGCGTCCTGCGGGTCGGGAGCATGGCCGGCCCGGCCTGGGCCGCCCACCAGCTTTGCAGGGCTGGCGCCAGCAGGCGCCACTCCAACACGCCGAATTGCGGCATCAGCAGTTCGGTGACGGCCTGCAGCGGCCAGCCACCGCCGGGCAGTTCGGCATCAAGCGCCGCGAAGCCGCTGGGCAGCGCCGCCTCGACGGTGGAGCCCAGGCTGCTGCCGCGCCACAACCGGCCCTGCAGGCGAGCGTCGTCCAGTGGCAACTGGCCAAGCCGCGGGAGACTGCCGGGCGGCACAACGGAGGCTGGAATGGCGGCGAAAGCGGATGGCATGGCCGGACGGCAGACGTGGCGGAGGGAGAAAACCGGAGCCTGGATGAGACCACAATACTGTGTATTTATCCAGTATATTCTGCCAATCAACCGGCGAGGTGGCTAGCATTGCAGGCCTCCCGCCCCTTCGAAGTCTGCCGTCCCAGGAGCTTTCCATGCCGATGAACGACTATCTGGTGCTCTCCCGCGGTCAATGGGATGCAACGACCAGCCCGCAGGATGTGCAGGCCGCCATCGATGCGTTCTATGTCTGGTACGAGCAGGGCCTGGCCCAGGGGCGGCTCAAGCCCGGCAGCCGCCTGGAGCAGGGCGCGCGCATCGTCGCGCAGGGTCTGGTCACCGACGGCCCCTTTGCGGAGACCAAGGAATGGGTGGGCGGCTACTGGTTCATCGTCGCCGAAACACTGGAGCAGGCAGCGGCGATCGCCGCCGAGAACCCCTGCCTGCGGTTCGGCCTGACGCTGGAGATCCGCCCGCTGGACGCCACCCGTGCCCACGTGACGGTGCCTACCAACGAGACCCCTGCCAACTGGCGTTAGGCGAAGCCGTCGCCGTCGAAGTCCACGGCGTCTTCGTCCCGTACGAGTGTTGGAGTCGCGTCCCGGGGTTTCATCGCCTCGAGCTGCTCGCGCAGCTTGGCGACCTGGTCCAGCCAGTAGTTGGGCGTGCCGAACCAGGGGAAGGCGAGCGGGAAGGCCGGGTCGCCCCAGCGGCGCGCCAGCCAGGCGCTGTGATGGATCATGCGCATGGTGCGTAGCGGCTCGATGAGGCGCAGCTCGCGGTCGTCGAACTCGGCGATTTGCTCGTAGCCGTCCAGCACGGCGTTGAGCAGATAGCGGGCGGCGTCGGGCTCTTCGCTTGAACTCGGCAGCAGCATCCACAGGTCCTGCACGACGGGGCCGGCGACGGCGTCGTCCAGGTCCACGAAGTGCGGGCCGCGGTCGGGCGTCCACAGGATGTTGCCGGGATGGCAGTCGCCGTGCAGGCGAGTGAGCTGCAGGTCGGGCAGGCCGTCGAAAGCACCCTGGATGGCGGCAATGCAGCGCTGCGCAGCGTCGTCCCAGGCGGGTGCGATTTCGGGCGGGATGGCGTCGTTGGCCATCAGCCAGTCGCGCGCTGACTCGGCCGGTGCGGCGCTGGCCCAGGACAGGCGTTCGACAAAGGGCTTGCTACGGCCGACGCTGTGCAGGCGCGCCAGCAGCCGGCCTATCCAGCGCAACACCTCAGGATCTTCCAGCTCCGGTCCGCGGCCTCCCTGACGCGGCGTGACGGCCAGCCGCTGGCCCTGGTGATGGAACAAGGTAGAACCCCCGGCCAGCGCCCATGGTGCGGCGACGGGCACCTCGGCTGCGGCGAGCTCGGCGGCGAAGCCGTGCTCCTCGAGGATCTGGGTATCGCTCCAGCGTGCCGGGCGGTAAAACTTGGCGACGGCTGCGCGGCCGTCCTCCAGGTGCAGCATCAGCACGCGGTTCTCGAAGGAGTTGAGCTGCAGCAGCCGGCCGTCGGCGCGCAGGCCGGCCGCGTCCAGGGCATCGAGCATGAACTCCGGCGTCAGGTCGCCGAAACTGAGGTCAGGGATCGCGTGGTGCATCCGGCGAGTGTCGCCGGATCGGTTCAACCCCTGCGGGGGCGCTGGGTGGCGTAGCGCGGTGCGTCGACAACGACGCCTACGATGTCGTCGAGCATGGCTTCGTCGTCGGCATCATCCAGCACGGGCAGGCTGCGCGGGTTGTAGCGCGGGGCTGCGTCAGCGTCGCGTGCGGACAGGCGTCGCTGCTGCTGGGGCGGCACGGTCTGGATCGGCGCACGTGCATAGCGCTCGCCATAGCCTTCGACACCGCCGAAGACGCTGGCGTCCTGCCAAAGCGGCAGGGGCTGGGAGAACTGGCCCCAGTCGCTGCCGAATTCATCCTCGCCCATGCTGGATCGGCGTCGCGGCAGGCCCGGCATCGCGGCTGGCGCGGGCAACGGGCCGCGCGGGTTGCTGCCCTGGGGCACGAGCAGCTGCAGTTCGGCGACGCTGGGGAGCTGGTCCATCGCGCAGCGCAGATAGCGTACGCGGCAGGCCGACAACACCGCATGCTTGATCTGCAGGCTGCGCGGCGTGACACCACGCTCACCCTCCAGGTCGATGGCGGCCAGCACGCGGCCGTTGGGGCTGCAGACGGCGAAGGTCACATGCGAGGCGCCCAGCAGGTCGAACCAGTAGCGCACTTCCTTGGCCTCTGTCGGCTGGCAGAAGCGCACCAGCGGCAGCTTGGACAACACGACGTGGTGCGGCAGGGCCTCGCGCAGCAGGCGGAAGACGCGCCGTTCGTCGGTCGTGAAAACCGGTCTAGCAGTGAGTGACCACTCTGCCGGAAGCCCTTTATTGGCGTACGCCGGCCGCCGCAGGGCCCAGATCAGGCTGATGGCCAGACCCAGGACGCAAACAGCCAGGGCGGCGATCCAATAGATGGCGTACGGCATGTCCCTCGAGGAGTTCGGCGGCGACGCCGATCCTCGGCGCAATGGTCGGGCAATGTAGCTCAGCGTCCCCTAAAGGCATTACTCGCAAGTCCCGATTCCCCCGGGCCTGAGGGGGAGCATGTCCGGGAAAAGGTCATCGACCAATCATTTATTCTTTTGCTGCCCGACCTGGGGATTCGAAATGAGCTTTCACCTCGGCCACGCTGTCGACAAATCCACTCAGCACCTGGGCCTGGCGCTTGAACTGGAAGTCCAGTTCACCCAGATGCCGCTCCAAGGCCTGCTCGACCTGGGAGCCGAAGGAGTCCGGGGGCAGGCGCAGCCAGGCCGCGGATTCGCCGCCGTCACGTTCGACGATGGCGCCAGCCGCCGTGGCGATGCGCAGCATGGGCCGGTTCTCGCTCAGGGCGTGGATGAAGAGAGTGTCTATGCCGCGGTTGCGCGCATGCAGGGCGGCGGTGTCGAATAGGCGCCGGCCCAGGCCTCGGCCGCGCGACTGAGGTAGCACGGACACGCCGAATTCGGCCATCGTGCGGTCTGGTTCACCGGGCAGCGACTGGCCATAGGCAAGGTGAGCCAGTGCGGTCAACTGCAAGTGGCGGTTGAAGATGCCCAGTACTTCGTCTCGGGAGAAGTCGATGCCCAGGGCGTACTTGTGGATCTGTTCGTCCGAAGCCGGGTAGCCGAAGCGCAGGTAGCGATCCTGGGCATCGAGCGCCAGCAGATGCTCTGCGATGCGGCGGCGGTGGCGGCGGGCCAGAGAGCGGATGGGTACCCAGGTCGACAAGCGTTCCAGCGCGGCCCGGGCATCTGCCAGCGGGCCTGTTGGTTCTGGCGTGGCTGCCGGCGCGGCGGGGGAGAGCGTAGGCGCGTTCGGGTCCGGGCCGAAGGCCGACAGCTCGTGATCCCAGTCCCCGGCCGCTTTCGCGGGCGGGTCTGAGGGGGCGGCGGACTTCTTTCGGGGCATGATTTGGCCGGGGCGATGTGCCAAGAGTAACGCGCCATGGCCTTACAAACCACCGCCCGAGCTGCTACACTCATGGGCTTTTCCGTTAAAGGGCTGCGGGAAAGAGGGCCGAGGCGCGCCTAAAAGCGCGCTGCGCCGAGAGGTTGTGCAACAGACACAGCACCGAGGCCGGTCGAAGTTTCAGCCATCCATTGCCGGCTTTCCTCATCAGAAGGCCGGTGCAGCGAAAGCAACTCTCATGAAGACCTTCAGCGCCAAGCCGGCCGAGGTGACGCACGAGTGGTTTGTGATTGACGCCACCGACAAGGTGCTCGGACGTGTTGCCAGCGAAGTGGCACTCCGTTTGCGCGGCAAGCACAAGGCCATCTACACGCCTCACGTCGACACCGGTGATTTCATCGTCATCGTCAATGCCGACAAGCTCCGTGTGACCGGCAACAAGGCCACCGACAAGGTGTACTACCGTCACAGCGGCTTCCCCGGCGGCATCTACGCCACGAAGTTCAAGGACATGCAAGCCAAGCACCCCGGCCGCGCGCTGGAGAAGGCCGTCAAGGGCATGCTGCCCAAGGGCCCGCTGGGTTACGCCATGGTCAAGAAGCTGAAGGTCTACGCGGGTCCCACGCACCCGCACACCGCTCAGCAGCCCAAGGCTCTCGAGATCTAAGGAACGGCCATGATCGGAAACTGGAATTACGGTACTGGCCGCCGCAAGTCGTCGGTCGCTCGCGTCTTCATCAAGAAGGGCACGGGCCAGATCATCGTCAACGGCAAGGCCATCGACGCTTACTTCGGTCGTCAGACCTCCATCATGATCGCCAAGCAGCCCCTGCTGCTGACGAACAATGGCGAGGCCTTCGACATCAAGGTGAACGTGCATGGTGGTGGCGAATCCGGCCAGGCCGGCGCCCTGCGCCTGGGCATCACCCGCGCGCTGATCGACTACGACGCCGCCCTGAAGCCCGAACTGAGCCGTGCCGGCTTCGTCACGCGCGATGCGCGTGAAGTCGAGCGTAAGAAGGTCGGTCTGCACGGCGCCCGTCGTCGTAAGCAATTCTCCAAGCGTTAATTTCTGCGCTTCGACGTCAAAAGGCCGCTCCATGCGGCCTTTTGTTTTTGGGCCGACAATCCCCACATTCGTTTCTGGACAGATTCAAGGAGCCCCGCCATGAGCGCCGTGCTTGATACCCCCACCGACATCCCTGTGCCCCTGGTCTTCACCGACAGCGCCGCCGATAAGGTGCGCGACCTGGTGGCCGAGGAGGGCAACCCGGACCTGAAGCTGCGTGTCTTCGTGCAGGGTGGGGGCTGTTCGGGCTTCCAGTACGGCTTCACCTTCGACGAGGCCGTCAATGACGACGACACGCAGATGCAGAAGAACGGTGTGACGCTGCTGATCGACTCCATGAGCCTGCAGTACCTGATGGGCGCCGAGATCGACTACAAGGAAGACCTCCAGGGCGCCCAGTTCGTCATCAAGAACCCGAACGCGACCACCACCTGCGGCTGCGGATCGAGCTTTTCGGTCTGAGCGTGTGTCGCCCACGACCTTGCGAAAGCCGCCTCTGGGCGGCTTTTGTGTTTCTTGAGCCATGACATCCAAGCCGACACCTCCCTCGACGGACCCGCAGCAGGAGCGCGCGCTGAAGCTGCTGCTGTGGCTGGTCGCCGTCGGTTTCTTCATGCAGACGCTTGATGCCACGATCGTCAACACGGCATTGCCGGCGATGGCGGCCAGCCTTGGCGAGAGTCCGCTGCGCATGCAGTCCGTTGTCGTCGCCTATTCGCTGACGATGGCCATGTTGATTCCGGCTTCCGGCTGGATGGCCGACCGCTTCGGCATGCGGCGCATCTATGTCGCCGCCATCTTGCTCTTCGTGCTGGGCTCAGTGCTGTGCGCCGTCGCGAGCAACCTGACCCTGCTCGTGACGGCTCGTGTCGTACAGGGGCTGGGTGGGGCGCTGCTTCTGCCTGTGGGCCGGCTCGTCGTGCTCAGGACTTTCCCGCGCGAGCGATTCCTGCAGGCGATGAGCTTCGTCGCCATTCCCGGCCTCGTGGGTCCGCTCGTCGGCCCTACGCTGGGCGGTTGGCTCGTCGAGGTGGCCTCATGGCACTGGATCTTCCTCATCAACGTGCCCGTGGGCGTCATCGGCGCGTTGGCGACGCTGCGCTACATGCCGACGCCCGCGCCCGCGACGGTGGGCCGCTTCGATCTGGCAGGCTATCTGCTGCTGGCCTTTGGCATGGTGTCGCTGTCACTCGCGCTGGACGGCCTCTCGGGCCTGGGGTTGCGTCAGGCGTCCGTCCTCGTGCTGATGATCTTCGGCCTGGCCAGCCTCACGGCCTATTGGCTGCATGCGCTGCGCCGGCCCGACCCGCTGTTCTCTCCCCACCTGTTCCAGCTCGGCTCGCTGCGCATTGGTCTGCTGGGCAATCTGTTTTCCCGGCTGGGCAGCTCCTGCATGCCCTTCCTGATTCCACTGCTGCTGCAGGTCACCATGGGCTACTCGCCCGCCCAGGCCGGCATGATGATGCTGCCCGTTGCCATCGCCAGCATGTCAATGAAGAAGCTGACGACGCCGCTGATCACGCGCCATGGCTATCGCCGTGTGCTGGTCGTCAACACGCTGCTTGTGGGCCTTGCGATGGCCAGCTTCGCGTTCTCGTCGCCGGACCAGCCACTCGCTGTTCGCATCGTGCAACTGGCTCTCTTCGGCGCGGTGAACTCGCTGCAGTTCACCGCGATGAACACGTTGACGCTGAAGGACCTCGGACCGGCGATGGCCAGCAGCGGCAACAGCATGTTGTCCATGGTTCAGATGCTGGCAATGGGGATGGGCGTTGCCGCGGCTGGCGCCGTGCTGGCGGCGTTCACGGCTTTCTTCGGTGGCGAGGGCGCGCAGACGCTGTCGTCCTTCCGCGCCACCTTCGCGACGATGGCCTTGATCACCATCGCGTCGGCGGGCATCTTCTGGCAGCTTGATGCTCGAGATAGTGCCGTCGCGGCCGGAGCTACGGAGCGGAACGTGGAGGCCGGATAGGCTAGGCCGGGTGGAGGGCCCCCAGCAGCCGCGGTCCGGCGGCGCCAGTGACCGCTGGCAGATTGCCGGGCAGTCGCTCGACGAAACGATGCGCCAGCCAAGCGAAGGCGGCGGCTTCCACCTGATCCACCGGTAGGCCGCGCTGCGCGCTGGTCTGAACGGTGACGCTCGGCAACAGCTCCGCCAGGCGCCGCATCAGCCGACCGTTCAATGCACCGCCGCCGCAGGCGATGAGTGTGCGTGCGGCTGGCATCTGGGCCTTCAGGTCGTCCGCCACGCAACGGGCGCTGAGTTCCAGCAGCGTGGCCTGAACGTTCTCGGGGGCGAGCCCGGGCGTGAGCTTCGCATCCAGCCAGGCCAGGTGGAAAAGGTCGCGGCCGGTGCTCTTGGGCGCAGGCAACTGGAAATAGGGCTCGGCCAGCAGCGCGGCCAGCAGATCCGGCAGCACATGGCCGGTGGCGGCCCAGGCACCGTCGGCGTCAAAAGCGAGGCCGCGGTGGCGGGCGATCCAGCCGTCCATCAGGCAGTTGGCCGGCCCGCAGTCGAAGCCGCCGGTACGGCCGTCGGCGAAGAGCAGGCTGAGGTTGCTGATGCCGCCGAGGTTCAGCGCGGCGGCGTCCCAGTCCGGCATGCCGAACACGGCGCGATGGAAGGCTGGCACCAGCGGCGCGCCCTGGCCGCCTGCGGCAATGTCGCGGCTGCGCAGATCGCAGACCACGTCGATGCCGGCCTGCTCGGCCAGCAGCGCGCCGTTCAGCAACTGCGTCGTGTAGCCATCGAAGCCGCCGGGCTGGTGGCGCACGGTCTGGCCGTGGGCGCCCAGGGCGGCTACTTGCTCGCGCCGGACGCAGGTCGCCTCCAGCAACTGCGAGACGACGTCAGCATAGGCGCGTGCCACCGCGTTGGCGGCCAGTGCGGAGCGATGCAGTTCATCGGCCCCAGGGGTGTTCAGCGCCAGCAGCTCGTCGCGCAGCGCCGCGGGAAAGGGGGAGTGCACATGGCCGATGACGGCCAGCGAGCCGACGTCGAAGAGCACGCCGTCAACGCCGTCGAGGGATGTCCCCGACATCAGCCCGATGTAGAGCCGGCGCGGCTCAGTCGGCTGCAGAGACACCATCCATCGTTTCGGCGACGGCCAGCTGGGTTTTGACGCTGGCGACGGTCTGCTGGAACTGCGCCCTGGCGTAGCCTGGCAAGGTGATGGCCTCGGACGCACGCGCGATGGCGCGCGGGTCCATGTGGCGGCCGCCAACGCGGAACTCGAAGTGCAGATGCGGGCCGGTGGCCCAGCCGGTCGAGCCGACAGCGCCGATGCGCTGCCCCTGTTCGATGCGCTGGCCCTTCTTTACGTCGATCTTGCTGAGGTGGGCGTAGACCGTGCTGCGGTCGCCGCTGTGGCGCACCTGTACGACGTTGCCGAAACCGTTCTGCCAGCCGGCCACCTCGACGGTGCCGTCGCCCACGGAGCGCACAGCCGTGCCGGTCGGTGCACCGTAGTCGACGCCGTTGTGCTGGCGCCAGGTCTGCATGATGGGATGGAAACGCATCGCGAAGCCGGACGTGATGCGCGAGAACTCCATCGGGCTGGACAGGAAGGCACGGCGCTTGCTCTGGCCATCGAAGCCGTAGAAGCTGGCCTTGCCGCTGGCGCTATCCTTGAAATAGACCGCCGAATAGGTCTTGCCGTTGTTCGTGAACTCCCCGGCCAGCAGGCGGCCGACACCGCCATCCCATTGGATAGGCTCCCCGTCGGCGGTCAGTACTTCGTAGACGATGCTGAAGCGGTCGCCCTTGCGCAACTCGCGGTGAAAGTCGATGTCACCGGAGAACATGTCGGCCATCTGAGAGGCGATGGCATCGGGGATGTTGGCGTCGTCGGTGGCGGCAAACAGCGAGGTGCGGATGGTGCCGCTGCCCAGCGCCACCTGGGCCTGCAGCGGCGCAGTCTCGGTGCTGGCGCTGAAGCGTGCGCCGTCGCGGGCGATGGTGAGGCGGGTGAAATGACTGCCCTGCTGCTCGACCTTCTCTGCGGGGAAGCGCACGACGATCTTCTGCACCTGCCCCGAAGCGTCGGCTGTCAGGTGGACCATCTTGCCGGCGCGGCCCTGGAAGACGCGGCGGGCCAACGGGTCGGTGCGCAGGAATGCGGCGGCAGCCGGGTCGAAGGCGCCGGCGCGCTTGAGCAGGCTGTCCGGGGTGTCGCTGGAGCGCGTGGCTTCGGCGCGGGTCAGGCCGATGGCATGGCTGGCGAGTTCGTCGAGCTGGCTCGAGATGTCGGCCATGGGCACGGTCTCGACCAGGGTGCGACGGGGCAGTTCTGCGGCATCCGGCGCCAGCGGCGCGATGCCGAAGGCGGTCACTGCAAAACAGCTCAGCGTGCCGACGACTGTGGCGGTCAGCGCGCGCGGATGCCTGGCGGCAAAGGTTTCGGCGCTTTTCAGCGCCGTTTGAAGCTGATGGAGACGTTTCTGGACTGCGGTCACGCTCGGCATCCCGGGGTTGTCGCTGGGGCAATCCCGGCTGGGCCGGTTCCACGCGAGGGCCAGCAACAAGGCGGCCTTAAAATCCTGACGGTTGTGTTGAAGCAACACCCCCGATTCGAAGGGTGAATTCTAACGGCATTGTCTTCCCCGGCATGCCGGTTTACCCCGATGGATCAATAACTTAACACTTTCGTTCGGCTTGTTGCCGAACGCGCTGCGCCATGTCCGACGCTCCCCAATTTCCCGTCACCGATGCCGTTCTTGAGGCCCTGGCCATCACGCGCCGTGGCGTCGACGAGCTGCTGCCCGAGGCCGAATGGACGAAGAAGCTGGCACGTTCGGCTGCGACGGGCGTGCCCCTGCGCATCAAGTTGGGCTTGGATCCGACGGCGCCGGACATCCATGTCGGCCATACCGTGGTGCTGAACAAGATGCGCCAGCTGCAGGACCTGGGCCACGAGGTCATCTTTCTGATCGGCGATTTCACCTCGCTGATTGGCGACCCCTCGGGTCGCAACGCGACTCGCCCGCCACTGACCAAGGAGCAGGTGCTGGCCAACGCCGAGACCTACTACGCCCAGGCCAAGCTGGTGCTGGACCCGGCGCGTACGGAGATTCGCTACAACTCCGAATGGAGTGAGCCGCTGGGGGCGGCCGGCATGATCCAGCTGGCCAGCAAGTACACCGTGGCCCGCATGATGGAGCGTGACGACTTCACCAAGCGCTTCCAGAGCAACACGCCCATCTCGGTGCACGAGTTCCTCTACCCGCTGATGCAGGGGTATGACTCCGTCGCGCTGAGAAGCGACCTGGAGCTGGGCGGTACGGACCAGAAGTTCAATCTGCTGATGGGGCGCCATCTGCAGCAGGAATACGGCCAGGAGCCGCAGTGCATCCTGACCATGCCGCTGCTGGAGGGGCTGGACGGCGTCGAGAAGATGTCCAAGTCCAAGAACAACTACGTCGGCATCACGGAGCCGGCCAACAGCATGTTCGCCAAGATCCTGTCGATCAGCGATGTGCAGATGTGGAAGTGGTTCGAGCTGCTCTCCTTCAAGTCCATCGTCGAGATTGCTGCACTCAAGGCCGAGGTGGAGGGGGGACGCAACCCCAAGGACGCCAAGGTCATGCTGGCCAAGGAGATCACGGCGCGATTCCACAGCGCGGCGGCGGCAGATGCGGCCGAGGCCGATTTCAACAACAGGGCCAAGGGCGGCATTCCGGACGAGATTCCGGAAGTGCGGTTGAGTGGCGCGCCCATGGGCATCGCCCAGGTGCTGAAGGCGGCCGGCCTCGTCGCGTCGACGAGCGAAGGTCTGCGCATGATCGAGCAGAGCGGCGTGCGCCGCTCGGGCGAGGTGATTTCAGACAAGAGCCTGAAGCTCGACGCCGGTGAGCATGTGCTTCAAGTCGGCAAGCGCAAGTTCGCGCGGGTCGTGCTGAGCTGAGGCGACGCGGCGGCGCTAGGCCTGCCAGACCGCGTAGCCCGCCTCCCTCAGCCCGATGGCCAGCTCCACTTCCAGCTCGCAGGCGGCGCCGTATGGCATGGGGTTGTAGAACTCGTAGAGCTCTGGCACCAGGCGCACGCCGTACTTCAGCACGAAGCGGTTGGCCTGTACGCCGGCCATGTGCCTGTCGAATCGCAGGTCGGGGTCCAGGCCGGTCATGCCTACGTAGAGGCACGGCTTGACCACGTCATGCTGGGGGTTGGCCTTGCGGAAGGCGGGCTCGTTCCACACTTGCTCGGACAACAGCACGACGTAGACGTGATGGTGATCGCGGGGCTGTCGGCGCGGCGGCATGCAGCGGATTGTCCGTCGGCCCTGCGGATGACCCGATCCGCCTGAAGGCGTGCAGGAAGCCGCCTTGTCAGCCGTGTCCGATTTCTTGCCGTCCGTGTCCACGGAGGTTTTGCCTCTCCCACAATGAACCAACTTCAAGGGGGCGGCAATGTCGGATCCTCAGTTGGGGCAGGAGGGCTCTCCCGTGGCGGGCGGTGACGCGGGCGTCGAGCGATCGGGGGACGCGTCGGCGGTCGTGGCGCCTGAGGTGCATGCCCCTCCCGGGCCGCCGGTGTCGGCCGAGCAGCGACGCGTGATGTTGCACATGCCGGTGGATGTGCGCGGCCTGTCGCTGGCCGTCATCGCAACCATCCTGAGCCTTTACGCGCTGCAATGGTCGCGGGACGTGATGGCGCCCATCCTGTCGGGCGTCATCCTCAGCTATGCGTTGGCGCCTCTGGTGTCGAGGCTGCAGCGGCTGCGCGTGCCGCGCGCGTTGGGTGCGACAGCCCTGCTGTGCGCCATCGTGGGCATGCTGTCCTGGGGCGCCTCCGCGCTGGGCGGGCAGGTGGACGCGCTGATCGACACCGTGCCGGCCGTCACGCAGCGGGTGCGGGAGATCTCGCAGCGAATCGCGGGCCGTGAGTCGACGCTGGAACGCGTGCGCCTGGCCGCGGACGATCTGACGGCCGCCGCCAGCGTTGCAGCGTCGACGAGCGCATCGTCTGGCGCCCCCGCGCCGTCCAGCGCTTCGAGGTCCGCGCCGGCGCGCAATCCGGCCAGGAACCCACCACTGGCAACTCCGCCCGAGCATTCGATCGACGTGCGCAGCTATCTAGTGACGGGCACGCTGGGGGCTGTGTCATTCCTGACCAAGCTGTCCATCGTGCTGCTGATGGCGCTGTTCATCCTCGCTTCGGGCAGCAGCTTCAGGCGCAAGATGGTGAAGCTCGCCGGCAAGAGCTTCACACAGAAGAAGGTGACCGTGGAGACGCTGGACGAGATCACCTACCAGATTCAGCGCTATCTGCTCGTGCAACTGGGCGTGAGCGTTGTGGTGGGCGTGTGCACCGGCTTCGCCTTCATGATGCTTGGGCTGTCCAACGCCGGTGCCTGGGGCCTGGCCGCGGGGCTCACCAACCTCGTACCGTATGTGGGCGCCGCTGTGCTGAGCGGAGGGGCCGCCATCGTCGCGCTGGTGCAGTTCGGCACGCTGGAGATGGCACTGGCAGCGGGCGGCGTGTCACTGCTCATCCATGCCATGGCCGGCAACGTGCTGACGCCCTGGTGGACGGGGCGTGCCAGCAAGATGAGCCCGGTCGCCGTGTTCGTCGCGGTACTGGTATTCGGCTGGCTGTGGGGCGTGTGGGGGTTGCTGCTGGGCGTGCCCATCCTGCTGGTCGTCAAGTCCGTGTGCGACCACGTGGACGACCTGAAGCCGGTCGGGGAGCTGCTTGGGCCATGACCCCGAAAAACAAAGGGAGGCCGAGGCCTCCCTTGTTGGTTCACGGCTTCACCGGCCTCAGGTAAGGCCCCGGCTTCACGACCGGAACGGGCTGCTCGGCGATGCGTTTCTTCAGCTCCGCGATCGCAGCGTCCAACTGCGCGTCCTGGCCCAAGAAGGTGGCACGTGGCGGGTTGTCGACGTCGATATCCGGCGTCACGCCCACGCCCTCGATGAGGAAGCGGCCCTCGGCATCGATCTGTCCCGTCTCGGCGGCACGCATGATGCCGTTGTCGATGAGGCGGTTTTGGTCCGACAGCCACACGCCCGCACCCGAGCTGCGCTTGCCGATGACCGGGCCGAGCTTGAGGCGCTTGAAGCCCTCGGCGAAGGTCTCGCCGTCGCTGTAGGTGTCCTCGTTCATCAGCACCACGGTGTGGCCGCGATAGACGTTTTGCATGTTGGGGTTGACCGGCGTGCCGGCGGGCGAGCGTGGCTGCCAGAAGGCCCAGGCGCGGCGCAGCAGCTTCTCCAGAATCCAGCTGTCGATATTGCCGCCGTTGTTGTAGCGCACGTCGATGATGAGGCCGTCGCGGTCACTGGCGGCGTAGAACTCGCGCACGAAGTCGGCAATGTCAGCCGGCCCCATCGCGCGCAGATGCACGTAGCCGATGCGGCCCTGGGCCGCCTGCTCGACGGCACGGGCCCGGCTGACGCGCCAATCGTTGTAGCGCAGCTGGTTCTCTCGCATCTGCGTCACCGGCGTGACGATGCGTTGCACCGTCTTGCCGTCGGCCAGCCGCACGTCCAGCAACACCTGGCGGCCGGCCTGACCGCGCAGTTGTTCCAGGATGTGCGGCGCATCGGCGGTGGCGCGGCCGTTGATGGCTGTGATGATGTCGCCCACCTTCAGGTTGACGCTGGCCGCGGCAAGCGGTGGCGCCTCGGACGGCAGTTCGGCCTCATGGCCGTAGATGGCGTCAATGCGCCAGCCGTCCGGCGCCTTGGAGAAGCGCCCGCCCAGGCCGGCCAGGCCCGGTTCGTCAGGCGCGGTCCTGGTGTCACCCGCGCCGATCTGGCTGTGCAGCGCACTTACTTCGCCCACCATTTGGGCCATCAGCTCGGCCAGCTCGAAACGATCGGTCACGCGGTCCACGAGCGGTTCGTACTTGGCGCGTACGGCCGCCCAGTCGACGCCGTGCATGTCCTTGTCGTAGAAGTGGTCGCGGTGCATGCGCCAGGCGTCGGCGAACATCTGCTTCCACTCGGCGCGCGGCTGCGTGGCGATCTGCCAGTCGCTCCAGCGCACCTGCGACTTGCCAAGCTCGGCCGGCAGCTTGGGCGCGGCGTCCACGATGAGCACCTCCGGCGCTGCACCGCCGCTGGCGTTGCGAACCACCATCAACTTCTTGCCGTCGGCGCTGACGTCGTAGGTGCGCACGTCGCTTGCCAGGATCTCGGCCGAGCCGCCCTGGTTGTCGATGGCGATGGATCTGAGCTGGCTCTTGCCGTCCAAGTCACGGTCCAGGAACCACAGTCGCTTGCTCTCGGCGCGAAGCGCACGGTAGTTGCCGGCCGGCACGGGCAACTCGTACAGGCGCTCGGCCAGCCCCTCGAAGACGATGGCCGGCCTGGCCGGCTTCTTGTCTTCCGGTTTCTTGTCCTTGTCGTCGGGCTTGCGTTCGGCCGGTTCCTTGTCGGTGGCCTTGCGGTCCTGCGCGCGCTGCTCCTCGGCCTTCTTCTCGGTGGCGGACTCGAGCTCGTCCTTGGGCGCGAACGGCGAGCGCAGGCCCGGTTGCAGCGCCAGCGCGTAGAGCTTGGTGCGGAAGCCGAAGAAGGGCCCCGTGTTGCGGTCACCCCAGGGAGAACCGTTGCCGGTGGTCTGGAAGTTGCGGGCCGACGCGAGGTAGAGCCACTGGCCATCGGGGCTGAACGTGGCGCTGCCACTTTCGTAGCGATCGCTGGTCAGAGTGTGTGTGCGGCCGTCGGGCAGATGGTGCAGTTGCAACTGCTCGCGGTTGGCATTGCGCAGAGGCAGCGTCCAGGCCAGCGTCTGGCTGTCGGGACTCCAAGCCTGCAGATCGGGCACGCCGGGCAGCTTGCCACGGCCGAGCTCGCGCGTCGCGCCCTTGCCAGCGGGGGCCTTCAGGTCCGTGAGCCAGATGCGCCCTTCCTTGTCCGTATGCGCCAGCCATTTGCCATCCGGCGACGGCAGCATCGCTCGGCGCTGCATCGCGCCGCCGCTGGTGAGGCGCTCGGGCCGGCCGCTGCCGTTGGCGGCAAAGCGCCAGACCTCCTGCTCGCCGCTGAAGTCGCAGAACGCCAGCACGCTCTTGCTGTCGCTGGTGAACTCGGCTTGCTTGCAGCGGCCGTCGGCCGGTTGCGGCAGCTCCGCACGGCGCAATTGCTGCACGCCCTGCGTTGCGAGATGGCCCCGGGCTGACAGCAGCACACGCTCGCCGTTGGGTGCGAAGGCCGTGTCGACGAGGAAGTCCTGCGGCTTCTTGATCCAGCGCTCGCGCTGCTGGTCGAAGTCACCGCCCAGTGTCACGTCCAGCTTGCGTGGCGTGGCGGATTGCGCCAGATCGACGAGGTAGAGGTCGGCCCCGAGCGCGTAGACGACGCTGCTGCCGTCGATGGACGCATGGCGGATGTCCCATCCCTTGTGCGTGGTGTGCTGGCGCAGGTCGCCGCCTTGGGCGTTGACCGACCAGAGGTTGACCGTGCCGTCGCGGTCTGACAGGAAGGCGATGCGCTCCGCCCCACCAATGCGATAGGGCAGCGGCCGGCGGTCGTTGTTGCCTTCGGCAAGCAGCGGCCGTGCCTCGGCATTGCTGTTCAGGTCCAGCGCCCACAGCCGTGCGATGGCACCGCCGCGGTACTGGCGCGCGTTGTCGCTGCGCAGGCCGCTGCGGGTGAAGTACAGGGTCTTGCCATCTGCGCTCAGCGCGGCGTCGCTGGCCTGGCCTACGGGCAACTGGCGGCGCTGGCCGGTCTTCACGTCCAACACGAAGAGCTGCGAACCGGGGCGGGCGTCAAGGCTGGTGTAGAGGATTTCGTCCTTGGCCGTGAAGCCCCAGACGCGCATGCCGCCGCCTTCCCAGGTCAGGCGCTTGGGCACGCCGCCTGTGGCGGGCATCAGGTAGATCTCGGTGCCGCCGTCGTACTGCGCCGTGAATGCCAGCCAGCGACCGTCGGGCGACACGGCGGGCTGGTTTTCCTGGCCCGGGTGAGTGGTCAGCCGCTGGGCCTCGCCGCCGGCCAGGCCGACGCGCCATACGTCACCCTCGGCGACGAGGTAGATCTGCTCGCCTTGAAGGGCGGGCTGACGGTAGAAGCCGGCGGCGCCGGCCCAGGCGGCGGTGCTCGCGGCAGCAAGCAAAGCGGTCGTGGCCGAAAGGGCGGCCAGACGGAAACGTGGCATTCAGGGTCTCCTCGAAGAGGCGTGATTGTCTTGTGGCCAGACGAGGCAGAGATTCGTCATGGCGCTGGGGTCGCGTGGCAGGCCGAAGCGGTGGGCGCTACCCCCGATTCGCGGGGCAGGATTCATCGTATTGACCCATTCTGACGCGATAGTCAAAGTTCTTCCTGTCCTTCAACACGCCCCTGGAGAACGCACGCATGTCCCCCAAGTTCCTGATCGCCTCGGCTGGCCTGCTGGCCGCCCTGTCCGCCCATGCCAGCCTGTCGGTGGGCAGCTCGGCTTTCACCTACGGCCAGACCTTTGACAGTCTGGCGACCACCGGCACGGCCAACGCCTGGGTGAACGACGGTACGCTGGCGGGCTGGAGCCTGTTCAACGGCACGACCGCGCTGACCACCTACCGCGCCAGCACCGGCACCGACAACGCCGGTGCTGCCTACAGCTTCGGTTTGTCCGCCGACCGCGCGCTGGGCACCATCGCCAGCGGCACGGTGGCCAACCCGACTCTGGCCCTGGCCTTCACGAACAACAGCGGCGCCGCGCTGGACAGCTTCACGCTGCACTATGACGGCGAGCAGTGGCGCAATGGCGGCAACACCGCCGTGCAACAGCTGACCGTGCAGTACGGTTTCGGCAGCAGCTTTGGAGGCGTGACGACCTGGATCAATGCCGGCACCGGCTTCGACGTGAAGTCGATCGTCAACACCGCCTCCGGCGCCGCCGTGGACGGCAACGTGGCTGGCCTGAGCGCCAACCTGGGCGGCACGATCAGCACGAACTGGGCGGCTGGCGACACGCTGTGGATCCGCTGGAACGACGTCAACGACGCTGGCAGTGACCATGGTCTGGCCATCGACAACCTGAGCTTCAGCGTCACGGCTGCGGTGCCTGAACCCAGCACCTACGCGATGCTGCTGGCCGGCATCGGCGCCATCGGCTTCATGGCGCGCCGTCGCCGCGCCTGAGCGGACCCCGCTTCGATCTAGTTCGACGGCCCCTCGCGGGGCCGTCGGCGTTTTCAGGCTGCGATGCCCGCCGCGACCTGGCCAGCCGGCACATGGGCTGCAGCGCTCTCGACGTGGCCGGGCTGATCGTCGAAGAAGAAGTCCGGCTCAAACTCGCGCAGGAACTCGCCCTTGTCCAGGCCGCCGAGGAACATCGCCTCGTCGACCTCGATCTGCCAATCCATCAGTGTGCGGATGGCGCGCTCATGGGCCGGCGCGCTGCGCGCGGTGACCAGGGCCGTGCGCACGCGCATGCCCGGTGCCTGCTGCAGCCGGTGCAGGGCTTCCAGTACCGGCTTGAACGGCCCGGCTGGCAATGGCTGGTGCGCGCGCTCGCTCTCGTGCTCGCGGAAGGCTTCGAGGCCGTCGCGCTGGTAGACCTGCTCGGCCTCGTCGGAGAACAGCACGGCGTCGCCGTCGAAGGCGATGCGCAGTTCATCTGGATGCTCGGCCGAGGCCTGGCGCGACAGCGGCATCACACGCGCTGCGGCAACGCCGGCCGCCAGCGCCTGCCGCACGTCGGCGTCGTTGGCTGACAGGAAGAGCTGGGCCGACAGCGGCCGCAGATAGCGCCATGGCGCCGCCCCGCGCGTGAACACGCCGCGCTCCACCGCGAGGCCGTAGTGGGCTGCCGAGCGGAACACGCGCAGGCCTGAGATGGGGTCATTGCGCGACAGCACGACCACCTCAACCCGCTGCACACCACCAGCATTGAAGGCCAGGAGCTTCTTCACCAGCGAGAAGGCCACGCCGGGCTGGGCGGGCGTGTCGAGGAGGCGCTGTTGCAGCGCCATGTAGGCGTGATCGTCCTCGGCCTCGAAGACCTGGTTCTCGGCCTCGAAATCGAAGAGGGCGCGCGACGAGATCGCCACGACGAGTTGACCACTGAGGCTGGCTGGCATGGCTGCCGATGATATGGGCGGGTCGTGCCGCTGCGTTGGCGCGGATTCTGTGCAGCAATCCGCGTTAACGAAGGGTTTACCCTGGACGAAAGATGGAAACCAGGGGGCGGCGCCCTGAACATGCGGGGTTTGTATCCGTCCGCATGCCGCGGGCCGGGCCAAGGGAGCGCTTTACATGTCATCCACACCCATCGCCCGCACGGGCTCCATCGGCCGCCGGCTCGCGCTGGTGTTGTCCTGCATTCTTGGCCTCTCGGTATTCAGCAGTCTCGTGGCGGTCTGGCAGCTGCGCTCGCTGGGTTCAGAGGTGGAAGACATGCTGAACAACAGCCTGAAGGTGGAGCGTGCCGCCACCGACTGGCTTCGCCACACGACTTCCGGCGTGCAGCGCGCTGCTGCCATCGCCAAGAGCAGCGACGCGTCGCTGATCGAGTACTTCGCGCCGGCCACGGCATCGTCCATCGCACAGACCAACGATCTGCAGAAGCTGATCGAAGCGGCGCTGGACAGCCCCGAGGAAAAGGAGTTGTTCGCCCGCATCGGTGAACTGCGCAAGACCTACCTGGCGGCGCGCGAAGAGGTCAGCAAGGCCAAGAAGGCGGGTGACGCGGAAGGCGCGGCCAAGCTCTTCGCGGAGCGGTTCGAGCCCACGTCCAAGAGTTACCTGGACGGTGTCACCGACCTCGTGGCCCGCCAGCGCGAGCAATTGGATGCTTCGGCGAGCCGCGTCGAGGCGCTGCGCACGCGCACCGTGTGGCTGCTCGTGGGGTGCACGGCATTGGCGCTGCTGACCGGCATTGCGCTGAGCGTCGTGCTGACGCGCGGCATCACCGGCCCGCTGCGCGAGGCCGAGCGCGCGGCCCGTTCGATCGCCGACATGGACCTGACCGGTGAGCCACAGCGCCACTATCGCAATGACGAGACCGGCCAGCTGCTGCGTGCCATCGACGCGATGCGCGAGGCCTTGCGCGGCGCGCTGCAGGAAGTGCGCGTAGTCGTGGACAACATCTCCACGGCCAGCACCCAGATCGCGACCGGCAATCAGGACCTCAGCGCCCGCACCGAGCAGACGGCCTCCAATCTGGAGGAGACGGCCAGCGCGATGGAGGAGCTGACCAGCACCGTACGCCAGAGTGCCGATTCGGCCGCCCAGGCCAACCAACTGACCGGTTCCGCAGCCGACGTTGCCCGGCGCGGCGGCAGCGTTGTGGCCGAGGTCGTCAACACGATGACCGAGATCCATCAGTCCAGCCAGAAGATCGGCGACATCATCGGCACCATCGACGGCATCGCCTTCCAGACCAACATCCTGGCGCTGAACGCGGCCGTGGAAGCGGCCCGCGCCGGCGAGCAGGGACGGGGCTTCGCGGTTGTCGCGGGCGAGGTGCGCACGCTGGCGCAGCGCAGCGCCGAGGCTGCCAAGGAGATAAAGACGCTGATCGGCGCGAGTGTCGACCGGGTCGAAGCCGGCTCGCGCCTCGTCGGCGATGCGGGCCAGACCATGACCGAGATCGTCGACAGCGTGCAGCGCGTGACTGACATCGTGGGCGAGATCAGTACGGCTGCCGGCGAGCAGAGCCAGGGCATCGGCCAGATCAACCAGGCCGTGGCCGAGCTTGACAAGATGACGCAGCAGAACGCCGCCCTTGTCGAGGAATCCACCGCCGCCGCCGAGAGTCTGAAGGAGCAGGCCAACCGCCTCAGCACCGTCGTTGCGACGTTCCGCCTGAGCTGAGCAGTGCCGCGCTCACGGCGCGGCATCCCATCCAGCGACTCGTGCCGACCCGGCCACGCCGGACAGCCGGGGGCCTTGCAGGCCGCGTGGGACCGCTGGCACTGCCCCTCACAAGGGTGTTCCTGCGGGATCGAATCTATCGGGAATCAGCCCCTTGATGGCCGGCGCAGCCGGCAGTGGGCTATTTCACCCAGGTGTTGAGCTGAATGATCGGCAGCAGCACCGCCAGCACGATCAGCAGCACCACCGCGCCCATCGCGACGATGAGCAGAGGCTCCAGCAGTGTGGCCGCGGCCATGGAGCGGCGCTGCACCTCAACGCCCAACTGGCGAGCGGCGCGCCCCAGCATCTCGGGCAACTGGCCGGTCTGTTCGCCCAGGCGCGCAAACATGGCCAGGATTCCAGGGAAGCGCTTCTTGCCCGCCAGCGCTGATCCCAGCGGTGCGCCCTCACGCACTTGCACCAGCGCATCCAGCGCATCGGCCTGCATGGCACGGTTGGACAGCGTCTCGGCCGCTGCCTGCAGTGCCTTCAGGATAGGCACGCCGGCACCGGCGAGCATGGCCAGCGTGCCGGCGAAGCGCGCCGCGTTGTAGCCCCGCGCCAGACGCCCGATCAACGGCAGGCCCAGGATGCCTGCGTCGAAACGCAGCCGGAAGGCCGGGGCCTTCAGCGCGAAGCGGAGCGCCACGCCCGCTCCGGCCAGTGCGGCCAGCATGGCCCATCCCCAGGCGCGCACGAAGTCGCTGATGGCAAGCATCGCGATGGTCAGCGCGGGCAGCGTGCGCTTGGAGCTGGTGAACACCGTCGCGATCTGCGGCACGACATAGGTGACCAGGAAGATGACGATGAACACGGAGATCAGCGAAACGATGGCCGGGTAGGCCATGGCGCCGACGAGCTTGGCTTTCAGGTCCTGGCGCTCCTCCAGGTCGTCGGCCAGCTTCTCCAGCACCTGGCCCAGCGCGCCGCTTTGCTCGCCGGCGGCGACGACACCGCGAAAAACGTCGTCGAACTCGCGCGGCGCCGTGGCCAGGGCACGGGCGAAAGGCGAGCCAGCGTTGACCTCAGCCTTGAGCTGGCTGATGAGCTCACGCTGCTTGGTGTCCTCGCTCTCGTCGGCGAGCGCCGTCAGCGCGCGCTCGATGGGCAGGCCTGAGCCGACGAGGCCGGCGAGCTGGCGTGTCCAGACTGCCAGGGCCGTCGGGCCGAATACGCGGCGGGTGAAGCGGCTGCCTTCCTGGGTGCCGTGCTGCTGCACCAACTCAATGGACAGCGGCGTGAAGCCTTGCGCGCGCACGGCGGCGCGCGCGGCGCGCGGGTTGTCGGCTTCGATCAGGCCGTTGGTCTGGCGGCCGGCGTCGGTGAGGGCTTCGTACTTGTAGGCGGGCACGGCTTATTCCCGCGTCACGCGGAGAACCTCTTCCAGCGACGTGACGCCGGCGTTAATAAGCCGCTCGCCGTCCTCGCGCATTGACCGCAGGCCGTTGGCCGCGGCAGCGGCCTGCAACTGGCTCTCTGGGGCACGGTTGTGGATGAGGCTGCGAACGGCGTCATCAGCCACCATCAGCTCGTAGACACCCGTGCGACCCTTGTAGCCGGTATGGCCGCAGACCTCGCAGCCCACGGGATGCCAGTGCCCCTGCTCGTCCTGGCGCTTGCACGCCGGGCACAGCCGGCGCACCAGGCGCTGGGCCAGCACGCCCAAGAGCGATGACGACAGCAGGAAGGGTTCCACGCCCATGTCGGTCAGGCGCGTGACGGCGCTGGGAGCATCGTTGGTGTGCAGCGTGGCCAGCACTAGGTGGCCGGTCAGCGAGGCCTGGATGGCGATCTGCGCGGTCTCATAGTCACGGATCTCTCCGATCATGATGACGTCCGGGTCCTGGCGCAGGATGGCGCGCAGCGCCTTGGCGAAGCTCAGGTCGATCTTGCCGTTGACCTGGGTCTGGCCGATGCCGGGCAACTCGTATTCGATGGGATCTTCCACCGTCAATACGTTGGTGGTGCCGGTGTCCACGGTCTGCAGCGATGCATATAGCGAGGTCGTCTTGCCAGAGCCCGTGGGGCCGGTGACGAGGACGATCCCGTGAGGCTGCTGCACCAGCTTCTTGAAGGCGCCGAGCACCTGGCCGTCCATGCCCAGGCCTTCGAGAGTGAACTTGGACTCGCTCTTGTCCAGCAGACGCAGCACGGCGCGCTCGCCGTGGGCCGAGGGAAGCGTGGACACGCGCACGTCGATGGCACGCCCGCCGATGCGCAGCGAGATGCGGCCGTCCTGCGGCAGGCGCTTCTCGGCGATGTCCAGCTCGGCCATGATCTTCAGCCGCGAGATCAGCGCGGCGTGCAGCGCCCGATTCGGCTGCACTACCTCGCGCAGCGTGCCGTCGACGCGGAAACGCACGGAGCTGCTGCGCTCATAGGGTTCGATGTGGATGTCGCTCGCGCCGTCCTTGGCTGCCTGCGTCAGCAGCGCGTTCAGCATGCGGATGATGGGTGCATCGTTGGCGGCTTCGAGCAAGTCCTCCACGGCGGGCAGGTCCTGCATCATGCGCGACAGATCCACGGCGCTCTCCACCTCGCCGACGACGACGGCCGCGCTGCTCTCGCTGCCGGCATAGGCTGCGTTGATGCGATCTATCAGCGAGTTTGCGGCCTCGGATTCGAGCCGGTCCACGGCGTATACGCGCTGCACCTCGGACAGCGTGGCCCAGCCGACCTCAGGTGCCGCCCACAGCGTCAGCGTTGCGCCGTCGTCCTCTAGCAGCACGCAGTTGGCCTTCGCGAAGGCATAGGGCAGGGGATGACGGGTCGCGGCCATGGGGCGTCACTGTGGCGTTTGTTGCTGCACGGGCGGTTGCAGCGATGACTGCGGCATGGCCTTGTCCGGTGACGATGCCTTGGGCTCGGGCAGCAGCGGCGCGCCGGTGTCGGGCAGGAGCAGGCTCTTCTGCGGCAGGCTTCCCTGCTGCACGGCGCGGATGCTCTGGTAGCGATCCAGCGTGAGCTGGTTCGCGCTGTCTGCACTGCGCATGACGACGGGGCGCAGGAATACCATCAGGTTGGTCTTCACGCGCTTGCGGTTCTTGCTGCTGAACAGGTTGCCGATCAGCGGGATCTTGGACAGGCCCGGTACGCCGTCGTCGCCGTCGGTGTACTCGTCCTTCAGCAGGCCGCCGAGCACGATGATCTCGCCATCGTCGACGACCACGCTGGTCTCGATGGCGCTCTTGTCCAGGGTGGGGCCGGTCGTGCCGTTGGAGCCGGGAACCACGGCGGAGTTTTCCTGGTAGACAGCCATGCGCACGGTGCCGCCCTCGCCAATCTGGCTCTTGACCCTCAGCGTCAGGCCGACGTCCTTGCGGTCCACCGTGGTGAAGGGGTTGACCGTGCCGCCGGTCGTCGTGCCCGAGCTTGCGTAGGAGCCGGTCACGAAGGGCACGTTCTGGCCGATGACGATGCGAGCCTCCTCGTTGTCCAGTGAGACGAGGTTGGGCGTGGACAGTACGTTGGCGCCACTCTGGCTCTCGAAGAAATTGGCCAGCGCGCCGATCGAGTACGTGCCGTTAATCTTGCCCACGAGGCCCAGGTTGAAGCCGGTGGGCAGGCTGCTGCTCGACAGTGCCGTGCCGATGGACGTGCTGTTGCCGGAGCCCGCCGCGATGAGGTTGAGGATGTTGCTCAGGCCGGAGCCGAAGTTGGTGCCGCTCAGGCCGGCCACCTGGTCACCCTTGGTGCCGATCAGGTTCTGCCATTGCACGCCGAACTGGCCCGCCTTACTGTTGTCGATCTTGACGATCATCGATTCGACGTAGACCTGGGCGCGGCGGGCATCGAGTTGCTCGATGACGGCCCGCACCTGGCGGTAAAGCGGCTCAGGCGCCGTGATGATCAGCGAATTCGTCGAAGGGTCGGCCTGCACGAAGCCACCGGTGGACGGGCCGGCGGACTGCGACAGCGGCGAGGTAGCGGCGGCGGAGCTCATGCCGCCGGCGTTGCTGTTGGCGTTCGCCGTTGTGCCGGTCAGCGACTGGTTCGTTGCACCCAGCGCGTTGGTGCCCGCCAAGCTGGAGGTGCCGGGTGAATTGCTGCTGGTGCTGCTGCTACCCGATGCCGTTGCGCCGAAGGCCGCGCGCAGCACCGTGGCGAGCTTCACCGCATCGGCATTCTTCAAGTAGACGACGCGGATGTTGTTGCCACCGTCGGCACTGGGCTGGTCCAGCTTGTCGACCATGGACCGCACGGCCGCCAGGCGGGCGGGGTTGCTGGCACGCAGGATGAGGCCGTTGGAGCGCGGATCCACCAGCACGTTGACTGCGCTGCTGCTTTGCCCTGGCACGGCTGCTGCGACATTGGTGCTGCCTCCATCGGCCAGCCGCTGCACCAGTGGCGCGAGGTCTGCCGCGACGGCATGCTTCAGCGGCACGATCTCGATGTCGCTGGTGCCCGGCGTGTCCATGGCCGCGATGATCTTGGCCATGCGCTGCAGGTTGTCAGCGTAGTCGGTGATGACGAGGCTGTTGTTGCCCGGGTTGGCGTTGATGGTGTTGTTGGGGCTGATCAATGGGCGCAGCACGGCCACCAGGTTGTTGGCGTTCTCGTGCTGGATGCGGAAGATCTGCGTCAGGATCTGGTCGCCGCGTACGTTGCTGGTCTCGACGGCCACAGAGCCGGCCTGAAGCTTGGCATCGGGCTCGGGCAGCACCTTCAGGAACCCCGCCGCCTCGACGACGGTGAAGCTCAGGCCGCGCAGCGCGGCCAAGTAGTTGCGGTAGGCCTCGGCCACCGACACAGGCTGCTCGCTATAGACAGTGATCGTGCCCTTGACACGTGGATCGATGATGATCTGGCGGTTCAGCATCACGCCGATGGCACGGGTCACGGCCTCGATGTCGGCGTTGACGAAATTCAGCGTGACGAGCGAGCTGGCCTTGACGGCGGGGCCGGTCTGCTTGCCGCGCTGGACGGTAGTGCCGTCGGGCTGGGCGAACGCGCTGCTGGTCGCCAGCAACATTGCGGCGAGGGCCGTGGCGGTGCGTTGGAGATTCATGATCATCCGATCGTCAAGACGGAGCGCGCCCCTTGGCGGCGTCCGATGATGTTCAGCAAGTTGTTCAGCGCTTCCTCGCGGCCCGGCGCAGCACTGGCCTCGCCGGTAAAGCGGCTCCTGCCGCCCGCGTTCAGCGTGCCCATGCCTGAGAGCTGCAGTGCGCCTTCCAGCGTGGAGAGGTGCAACGTGCTGACACCTGGACTGGCCGGGTCGGCCGCCAGGTTGAGGCGGTAGCTGCCCAGCGGGGCCACGGTGGACACGCGCGAGGACAGGTTGAGCAGCTCCAGCTGCAGCTCCCCGAACTGGCGCCAGCGACCTTGCGCCGACTCCAGCCTCAGCTCCCGGGCCGAGAGCCGCAGAGAACCACTCAGCTGCAGCGTGTTCCAGGGCGTCCCCAGGCCCGACAACAGGTCGGCCGGCAGGCGGGCCAGCCAGTCGGCCTTGGTGTCGACACTGACCGCGAGCCGACCCAGGCCGGGCTTGATGCCCAGCAACAGTTCGCCGTTGATGCAGCAGTCCTGCCGGGCGGCGAGTTGCAGGCCCATGCCCTTCAGGCTCATCGTCCAATGCAGGCGGCCTGGCAGGGCTGACGCGTCACGGCTGCCCGCGCCGCCGGTCAGCACCAGTACACCAGAGCCGTTCCAGACACTGCCGCGTGTGTCCACGATGAGGAAATGCTCGCCGCTTGCCGAGGCCAGCGCGCGGGCCAGCCAGCTCGCCGGGGCGAAGGCGATCAGCGCGCCGGTGATGCCGACCAGGGCGCCCGCGACGCTCCAGCGTATGGGAGTCAGATGGCGCACCGCGCGGCCGCCTGCGTGGCTGTCACCCAGCACCGAGTCGTTGGTCGCTGCGGCGCCGGTACTCTTCTTGAACCAAGCCATCAGTTGTTCCCCAGACTGAGCACCAACGTGCCGGCATAGCCCTTGGGGCCACGGGTCAACTGGGCCTCGACGGGACGGGCACGCGCAGCCGAGCGAACCTCGCCCAGCCAGCTTTGCAGCATCTCGGGCGTGACGCCGTTCAGCGTGACGACGGCACGATCGCCGGCCAGGTTCATGCGGGCTGCCGCGCCGAGGTGCTCGACCGAGGCCTTCAGTGCTGCCTGGGCTTGTGCTGGTGGCACAGCGGGCGCGGCGCGCAGCGCACGGGCTTCCTGAGCCTGGGCCTGCATCTGCTGCAGTTGCAGCTCGACCTTCTCCAGCTCGGTGGGCGCCGTCCTCAGCGTGCGTAGTGCAGGCGCGAGCAGGATGCTCCAAGCCAGCAGCAGGCCCAGCAAGGCACCGACGCCGCCCAGCACCAGGCGCTCGCGCTCGCCCAGGGCCTGCCAGTGCGACAGCGCCTTGACCTTGGCTTGGTGGAACTGGGCGGCGCGCCCTTCGCCGCCGGTGGAGTTGCGGAAACTGGCCATCAGATGCGTCCTTGCGGCGTGGCGCGGCTGATGGTCAGCTTGCCTTCGCTGGCGTCCAGCTGCCAGCCTTCGCTGCGCAGTTGGGTGCGGAAGTTGTCGATCTGGGCAGGCGCCCAGCCTTGGGCCGACACGGTCAGCCGACCGGGCTCGAAGGCCAAGGCGTCAGTGGGCGGGCGGTCGCCAGGCCAGGCCTGGGCGGCGGCGGCCAGCAAAGCCTCGAAGTCCTGCTCGCCGACGCTGCCGGCGCTGGCGCGCAGCAGGTCCAGTTGCTTCTGCATCTGCACCGGAGCGTCGAGGATGGCGCGCACCTGAGGGAAGGCGCCCGTCAGCGTCGCTGTGACGGCCTCGCGGTGAGCGGCCAGCTCGCGGTGCTGTTGCCATGCCCACAGGTTGAGGCCCAGCACCTGCACCAGCACCAGGCCGGCGAGGCCGTAGCGCGCGGGGCGCCAGGGTTTGCGCATCAGCTCACGGCTGATCAGGCGCAGCGCGCGAACGCCGCGGGCCCGCGGCGCGAGGTCGAACTGCCGCAGATTCCAGACGCTGTCGACGACGGCCAGCGCATGTTGGGCAGGCGTCTGCACGGTGACGGTGCTGCCCAGCCAGCGCTCGGCGGCGGTGGCGACGGCGGGCGTTGCCGTCCACTGTGCGACATGCACGAGGCCGGACGGCAACAGCTGCCGCGCCAGGCCGCCGTCCAGCGGCAGCGTCGCGACGCCCTCGACATGGCTCCAGCGCAGTGCGATGCCAGCCTGCTCACGTTCGCCTTGGGCCTCGAAGAAATGTCCGCGCGTCCGTTCGTCCGGCCAGGACAGCGGCGCGACGCGGTCGATGAAGATCTGGGCGGCCTCAAGCCGGGCGAGGTGCTCGGCCAGCCAGGGCCTGGACGTGATGGCGACCCAGGCGTTGTCGCCGCCCAGCGCATCGGGCTCCAGCGCGAAGTGCAGGGCCTCGGGTTCGTCGAGCAGGGCCTCCTCCAGCTTGCCGGCCAGGGCTGCTCGCATCTGACGGCCCGCGCGCGGCAGCTCAATGCGGCGCCAACTGACGTCGGACTCAGCGATGACGGCGATGACGCTGTCTGCCGCCGGCAGGGCCGTCGCCGCGGCGCGGCCTTCGGCGCCGACTTCGCGGCCATCGGGCGTCAGCACGTAGTCGTACTCGTGCAGCGTGTCGGCACGTGCCGAATCGGACATGGCCCGGCCCGGCGCGCGCAGGCGCGGCCGTGGGGGCAGGAACAGCAGCAGGGTGCTCATGGGGAGGGCTTAGGCGCGGCGCATTCTAGGAGGGGTACAGGCAGGTCTTCCGTCCAGGGACGCCGCGGCAGGCCCCCGGCAGGGGCGGCCTGGCGCTCGGCTGGCGGGTTTGCGGGCATCAGCGATCCAGCAGCTGGGTGATGCGCTCACGTGCCAACACGACCATGTTCAGGTCCCGGCGCTCGATCAGCGAGCGCTGTTCCAACTGGCGCTCGTCCAAGCGCAGCCGGCCAGTGACGACGAAGAAGGAGGAGGTCACCGACGCACGGGCGCCGGTGGCCTGGGCAAGTGCCGTGGCCGGCAGATAGGCCGCAGCATCGCTGCCCACATCCTGCAGCGGCTTGGCCTTGCGAGCCTGCACGATGCGTTCGGCCGTGGCCAGATCGACGTCGTCGAACAGCGCTGCGATGACTTCGCGCGGCGCGGTATTCAGGTTGACCGGTGTGGCCTTGGGTAGCAATACGACGTAGGGCTGCAGGCGCTGAAGGGTGTCGACATCCAGGCCGAACCAGGACAACTGGTCGAGTCCGGCGGGTTGCAGCGGGCCGTTGGCATTGGGGGTGCCGGCGTCTGGCTGGCTGGCCGCCGCGGGGAAAGCTTCGCGCATGCCCGAGATGATGAGGGTAGCGGTGCCGGGCGGCGCATTGACCTGGCTGCACAGCCGCTCCAGCGTTCGCTGTTCGAGTTCGGGCACCTTGGCGCCGCCGAGCAGGGCGCGCAGGTTGTAGCGGCTCTGTGCGTCCTCGATGCTGCCCGACAGGAAGGCCTCTGGGCCGTCGTCGCTGGTGGTTGCGCGGTCGGCGGCCAGGAAGGTGGACAGCCGGGACTCCGCCAGCGGCACGGCCCAGGGCTCGCCAAGGTGGTCGACGGGTTTGTTGCGGTTCTGCTTGGCATCCTCCAGCAGGATGAGGCGCGCCCAGTCCAGCGCGCCCTGCAGGATCCAGGCGCTCTGGGCGCGGGCGCGGTCGGCAGCCTCGATCTGCACGGCGCGGTACTGCTGCCAGACCATGCCCGCCGCGAGGCTGGCGATCAACGTGACGATGATCATTGCGGTCAGCAGCGCTGCCCCGCTTTGGAGGCGCCTCATCGGACCGTGACCTCCAGCTCGCGCGTCAATGTGCCGTTCAGGCCGCTGCCTTCGGCGAACTGCACCGCGATGCGCAGCCCGGCCGGCGTTGGGTTGGTTGTCCTGACGGGACCCGCGTTGTTGATGGCGCTGCCGGTGGATTGGCAGTTGCTCCAGGCGTTGCCCCAGTAGCAGTAGAACTGCCAGGCGGCTACGCCGTCGAAGGCGCGCAGTGCAGGGTTGCGCTGAGCCAGTTGCTGCAACCCGCGCTGGCGCTGGTCCTCCAGATCCTGCACGGTGTGCAGGGCCTGGCTTTCCCAGCGCCACAGACTGCCCTCGCGCAGGCTCCACACGACGACCTGCAGGCCCGTTGCAGCCTGGCGGGTCAGCACGAGGTTGCCACCATCGAATGCCAGGGGCTGAATGGCGCTGTGGCTGTCCTGCAGCGCACGCAGGTCGATCTCCCACTGCGCCAGCACGGTCTGCAGCCGGGCAGTCTGGGCGAGGTTGGCCTGGGCGATCTCGCGGCTCCGGACGAGGGCGTCAATGCCGCGCCAAGCCATGGCCGCCATCGTCGCCATGACGACGAGGGCCACCAGTACCTCGACCAGCGTGAAGCCCCTGGCTCTCACGAGAACTTGCCCATGATGGTGGTCAACGTCAGTACCGGCTGGCCCTGGTCGTCGGTGATGTCGGCATCGATGCGGCGGAACAGCGGGTTGGGCGTCGGGCTGACCCTGAGTTTGCCGGCATAGCTGCGGCCGAGCTGCTCGCAGCCGAAGGCGGATTCGCCAATGTCCGGGAACTGCTGGGTCAGGCGTAACTCGGTCAGCTGGTTCTCCGCGCACCACTGTGCGGCGCTGACCTGGGTCAGGCGCTCGGCGTTCTGGGTCAGCGCGCCCGCGGCCTTGATACCCGCGCCAAGCGCGATGGCGACGATGACGAGGGCGACCAGCACCTCGATCAGCGTGAAGCCATGCTGCCTGCTCATGGGGTGACGACGTCGAAGGGCGAGAGTCCATCGGTGCCGAGCACCAGGTGCTGGCTGCCGAGTTGCAGGCGCAGGCGCTGGGCCGGGATGAGGGGCTCGGGGCCGAGGGTGAGGCCGGGATTGGCAGCGGTGGCGTTGTCGATGCTCACGGCCACGGGCTCCCCCAGCCAGCGCGTGGGCAACTGGAGGGTGCGGGGCAGGCCCTCGAAGCGGAAGTTGTCACCGGTCTTGAGGCCTTTGGGGATCCATCGCACTGCCAGGCCAGAGGCGCGGCTTTCGGCGCGCGCCGTCTCCAGCAGCGCTGCCAGGCGCTGGGCCTCGCGCTGCAACTGCAGCTCGGCGGGGTCACGCAAGGCCAGCGAGATCGTCGCGCTCGTGATGGCGATCAGCGCCACCACGACCAGCAGTTCAATCAGCGTGAAGCCACGTGGCTCACTGCCAGGAACCGATGTCCGCGTCACGACCCTCGCCACCGGCGCGACCATCTGCGCCAAAGCTGTAGACATCGACCTCGCCCTTCACGCCGGGGTTCGCGTACTGATAAGGCTGACCCCAGGGGTCGTTGGGCAGCTTGTCGAGGTAGGGCTTCCAGTTCGGCGGTGGTGTGCCGACAGTGGGCTTGTGCACGAGAGCGTCGAGGCCCTGCTCGGCGCTGGGATAGCGCTGGTTGTCGAGCTTGTACATCTTCAGCGCCTGCATCAGGTTGTTGACGTCGGTGCGGGCGGCGGTGACGCGGGCGTCTTCGGCGCGGTCCAGTACGTTGGGCACGACCAGGGCTGCGAGCACGCCGATGATGACCAGCACCACCAGCAGTTCGATCAGCGTAAAGCCGCGGGCGACGGCGCGGGCGAGAGGGGAGCGACGCATGTCTGGGAGCGAGAGGCGCGGAAGCTGCGGTGAGCAGGCCATCATAATGGGCCGATGCTTGCTCGATTGATGGCGTTTTCGGCTTGGCTGCTGCTCGGCGGCTCGGTGGCTTACTGGGGGCTGCAGCTGTTTGCTCGGCCGTTGACCACGCCGGCATCGGTGCTGCCGGCCGGCGAGACGCGTTCTGCACAGGTCGACTTGAGCCGGCTTCTGGGTACGACGGCGGCAGATGCCGTCGCGGGGCCGGAAGTGGCCGCCTCAACGCGGCTGCGTCTGCTGGGGGTCGTCGCGCCCAAGAGCGCCCGGGCGGCCGAGGCCGGCGAGGGCGTAGCCTTGATCGAGGTGGATGGCGTGGCGCGCACGGTGCGCGTGGGCGCGGTCGTCGATGGCGAGTTGCGCCTGCTGCGCGTGGATGCCCGCAGCGCCAGTCTTGGGTTGTCCGGCCAGGCGCCTGTTCAGATCCTCGAGATCAGCCCGCCGGCTGAGCCAGCGACTGGGTCGTTGCCGACGGCCACGCCGTCGCCTGTCGTACTGGGCGGCAATCCGAACGCCGCTCCTCCTGCGGGGCTGCCGTTGCGCGCCACTGCGCCGACGCCGGCCACCATGCCTCCCGTCTATGGGGCGCCCCCGGCCATGCCGGCTTCGCCGCCGGTCAGAACCGAGGAACAGCAGCGCTGAGGCCCGTCAAGCACCCAGCGTCGGCAGGTTGGTGCCGAAGTCGGGCCGCGCCGCGACCCGGGCCTCGGCCACCTCGTGCAGGTCGGTCAGCAGTGCACCTGCCGCGCGGATCATGGGCCAAGCCAGGGCCGCGCCAGTGCCGTCAGCGCTGTCCATGCCCAGTTCCAGCAGGGCCGATGCATGGAATAGCGCCAGGGCCTCGTCCAGGCCTCGGTGCACATGGCTGCGGCAGAACACCGCATAGTCGGTGACCGGCGCGCAGACTAGCGATGCCAGCTTGAGGGCGGCGCATGCGGTGATGCCGTCCACGATGATGAGGCTGCGCTTGCTGGCCGCGACCAGCATCGCACCGACCATGACGGCGATCTCGTGACCGCCGAAGGCGGCGAGCACGTCCATCGGTTCTTTGGCGTCGCGATGGCGGGCGAGGGCGCCATGCAGCACGTCGAGCAGGTGGATGAGGTCGTCCTGACGCATGGTGGGGCCGGAGACAACGAAGTCGCGCACCGGCTGGTCGGACAGCCGCGCCAGCACCAGGGCGGCGCATTCCGGCGAGCCCTGACCCATGGCCGCGCAGGCCAGCACATTGCCAGGCAGGTTGTCGGCGATCTCCATGCCGACGCGCACGCCGGCGTGGGCCTGGTCCAGGCTCATGGCCTGGGCGGTACGCGCATTGCGCGTGCCGTGAGAAACCTTGCGGGCCAGCAGCCGGGCGTGCGGCGGCAGGTTCTCGGCGACACCGCAGTCGACAACGGTCAGGTGCAGACCTTGTAGCCGCGAGAACACGGACACCGGCAACTGGGCGTGCAGGGCCATCTGCACCAGATCCCGGGTCGGACGACCCCAATGGGCGCCGACGCCATCGACGACGATACCGTGGTCCGCCGCGAACAGGCCCAGCACAGGGTCGCGGAAGCGCGGGGTCAGGCTGTTCTGCACCAGCCCGAGGCGCACGGCCAGCGGTTCCAGTTCGCCGAGACCGCCGGCGATCGCGGAGCGTCGGTCGACGCGGTCGCGCAAGGCCTTTTCCAGCTCCGGGTTGGCGGTGGGGGAGATCAGCGACTGTTGGGCGACGGTCATGGTGCAGGCGTTGTCAGACCCTGCATTTCAACTCAACCCAGGAACAAGCGGTAGACCGGATTGGTGGTTTCATCCTCGAACGGATAGTTCAGGCCGTCGAGGAACTCGCGCAGAGCGCCAGCATCACCCTTGGGTACCTGGATGCCGACCAGGATACGGCCGTAGTCTGCACCCTGGTTGCGATAGTGAAAGAGGCTGATGTTCCAGTCCGGGTGCATGCTGGACAGGAAGCGCATCAGTGCGCCCGGCCGCTCCGGGAAGACGAAGCGATACAGCCGTTCGTGACGAGCCAGTTCGCTGCGCCCGCCCACCATGTGGCGGATGTGTTGCTTGGCCATCTCGTTGTCGGTCAGGTCCAGCGTTTCGAAACCTGCCTTCGTGAAGGTACGAGCCAGCTTGGCGGCCTCGTCGGGCTTGGAGATGGCGATGCCGACGAAGATGTGGGCGACCTTGGCGTCGGCGATCCGGTAGTTGAACTCGGTGACGCTGCGTGGTCCCAACAGCTCGCAGAAGCGCTTGAAGCTGCCTCGCGCCTCCGGAATGGTGACGGCGAACAGGGCCTCGCGCTGTTCGCCGACCTCGGCCCGCTCGGCGACGAAGCGCAGGCGGTCGAAGTTCATGTTGGCGCCGCAGGTGATGGCCACCAGACTCTGCCCCTTGGCGCCGGTACGGGCGACATACTGCTTGACGGCGGCGACGCTCATCGCGCCCGAGGGTTCCAGGATGGAGCGGGTGTCCTCGAAGACGTCCTTGATGGCCGCGCAGACGGCGTCGGTATCGACGACGATGTAGTCGTCCACCAGCTCGCGGGCGATGCGGAAGGTTTCCTCGCCGACCAGCTTGACGGCGGTGCCGTCGGCGAACAGCCCCACGTCGTTGAGCGTCACGCGCTTGCCGGCCTTGACCGAGCGCAGCATGGCGTCGGAGTCGGTGGTCTGCACGCCGATGACCTTGATCTCGGGCCGCAACGCCTTGACGTAGGCCGCGATGCCGGAGATCAGTCCACCGCCGCCGATGGCGACGAAGATGGCGTCGATGGGGCCGGGATGCTGGCGCAGCAGCTCCATCGCAATGGTCCCCTGGCCGGCGATGACGTCGGGGTCGTCGAAGGGGTGGACGAAGGTCAGGCCCTGGTCGAGTTCGAGTTCCTTGGCGTGGCCGTAGGCGTCCGTGAAGCTCTCCCCGAACAGCACCACTTCGCCGCCGAGCGCCTTCACTGCGTCGATCTTGACCTGGGGCGTGGTTACTGGCATCACGATGACGGCGCGGCAGCTCAGCTTCTTGGCCGACAGCGCCACGCCCTGGGCGTGGTTGCCTGCCGAGGCGCAGATGACGCCGGCGCCGCGCTGCTCGGCCGAGAGGTGGGCCATCTTGTTGTAGGCACCGCGCAGCTTGAAGCTGAAGACGTCCTGCTCGTCCTCGCGTTTGAGCCAGACCTTGTTGGCTAGCCGCTTGGACAGCTTGGCGGCTGGGCTGAGCGTGGTTTCGCGGGCGACTTCGTAGACCCGGGCGTTCAAGATGCGCTGCAGGTAGCTGCTGCCCGGTGGCAGCATCGCGGGCGGCGTCGCCTGGGACGCGGTAGAACGGCGGCGCGAGGGGGCGCTCATCGGGGCTCCGTTGGCTGTGTTGCAGCGCCGCATGATAGGGGGAGACCCTTGGTGGGCGGAGACGCCAGCCTTCGGCGAAAAAAAACCCGAGCTCTTGCAAGCTCGGGTTGAATCCACCATGGAGGCGGTGGAGGAGACAATCGGTGCGAAAACGTTTTCGCTTGGGTGGCAGTTTAGCGCCGAGTTATGCTGCGCTGCAATATTTTTCGTGAACGAATTGGAGCTTTGACTCTAGATGACCATGGAATGCACAGTCAGTTGGCTTGGCCCCGAAGGCCCGAGTGGCATGAGCTTCGTCGCGGAGACCGGCAGCGGCCATGTGCTGGCCATGGATGGTGCGCCTGATGGCGGGGGGCGCAACCTGGCGCCGCGGCCCATGGAGACAGTGCTTGCCGGCACCGGCGGGTGCACGGCCTATGACGTCGTGCTGATCCTCAAGCGTGGGCGCCACGACGTACGCGGCTGCAAGGTCGTCCTGAAGGCCGAGCGCGCGACGAGCGACCCCAAGGTCTTCACGGCCATCCATTTTCATTTCGTCGTGACCGGCAAGGCGCTCAAGCCGGAGATCGTCGAGCGGGCGGTCGCGCTATCCCACGAGAAATACTGCTCGGCCACGGCCATGCTGGCCAAGACCTCGGCCATCAGCACCTCGTTCGAGATCGCCGAAGTCTGATCAGATGCGGTGGGCCACGGTCGTCATGACCTTGGCCGCCGCGCGCATCAGGTCGGGAATCGGGGGCGGCAACGACCGCGCTCCAGCGGAGATGGCCGCTTCGGCGTGCTCGGCTTCCTCGCGCCGCATCTGGTCGACGATGGCTCGGGACGCCGTATCTGCCTCGGGCAGGCGGCGCAGGTGGGAGGCCAGATGGGCCTCGACCTGGCGTTCCGTCTCGACAACGAAGCCCAGGCTCCATTTGTCGCCCGCCATGCCAGCCAAGCTGCCGCAGGCGAAGGCGCCGACCCACCAAACCGGTGCGAGATGGCTGGTGTGGCCGTCCAACTCAGCGACGCGGTCGGCCGTCCAGGCGAGGTGATCCAACTCTTCTTGAGCGGCTTGCTCGAAGTGCTTGCGCAGCGACTCGCTGCGGCTGAACAGGGCCTGGGACTCGTACAGCGCCTGGGCGCAGATCTCGCCGACGTGGTTGACACGCATCAGCGCAGCTGCTTGCTGCTTTTCCTCCGCGCTCAATTCGGTGTCGTGAAGGGTTGCCGAAGGTGATTGCCTGGCCGCCCGTGTCGAGACAAAAACCGTGCGCAGACCGGCATCCAGCGCACTGATCAACCGGTCACCCAAACTGAGGCGGCGACCGTAGGAATTGCTTGTTTCAGATTGCATTCAGTTAAGCAATGTTTCGATGAAGGTGGCGTGAATTAGGCGTGACGTTGCGACTCAGCAACGGCAACACACAATTTCATATCCGTGAATTCCCGAACGACCCCGAGCTCTGGTGGAATACGCGGACTTCCTCACAGGAGGTGAGCCGCCGAACCTCACGCGAGCGGCGACTTGGATGAATAACTAGGAGTATCGAATGAAGAAAGCTCTGATTGCCCTGGCCGTCCTCGGTCTGACCGGCGGCGCTGCCGTCGCGCAATCTTCGGTCACCCTGTTCGGCGTCATCGACGCCGACATGAAGTACGTCAAGACCGGCAGCCTCAAGCAAAAGAAGCTTGATTCCAGCGGCTTGAACACCAGCCGTTTCGGCGTGCGCGGTACGGAAGACCTCGGTGGCGGCCTGAAGGCTGGCTTCTGGCTGGAATCCGAAGTCGGCGTGGACAACGGTGTTGCTGCCAACGGCGGCGCCTTCTGGGGCCGTCGCGCCACCGTGAGCCTGACTGGCGACTTCGGTGAAGTGCGTCTGGGTCGCAACAAGACCGCTTCGCGCCTGCACCTCGAAGACTTCGATCCCTTCACCTTCACGGGTCTGGGCAGCGTCGGCGCCGTCTACAGCAACCTGGGCAGCGGCAACGGCACGTCCTTCGGCCGCGCCGACAATCTGGTCTCCTACTCCCTGCCTGGCGGCCTGAGCGGCTTCTACGGCGGCGTGGACATCTCGGCCGGCGAAGGCACTGGCACCAACAAGGGCCAGTCGGTTCGCCTGGGCTACAAGAACGGTCCGCTGCACGTGTCCGGCACCTACGCCAGCACGTCCAACGCAGCTGACACCAGCAAGTTCAAGCTGACGTCCGTCGGCGGTGCCTACGACTTCGGCGTGGCTCGTCCCTCGCTGTCGTACACGCAGAGCAAGTTCATGGGCCGCGAGCAGAAGATCTGGACGGCTTCCGTTACGGCTCCTCTGGGCCAGGGTCAGCTGATGGCTTCGTACACGGACGCCAAGGCCAACGTCGCTGCCGAGACTGCCGTTACCGGTTACACCCCGATCGGCGACGCGAAGCTGCTGGCCATCGGCTACGCCTACAACCTGTCGAAGCGCACCGCGCTGTACACGACGTTCTCGCAGATCGACAACAAGGGCGCTGCCAAGTTCCTCGTTGCCGGCGCTCCTGCCGCGACCGCTGGCGGCCAGAAGTCCAGCGGCTTCGACGTCGGTATCAAGCACAGCTTCTGATCGAGTGCGGCCTTCGGGCCGCTGTCGACTCAGCCAAGCCGCCTTCGGGCGGCTTTTTTGTCTGCTCTTGTCCCTTGCGCGACAGGGGATTCCGCTGTGGACAATCAACAACAGACCTCGCGTTATGGCAGAGCGCATCGCTGAGAATCGAACGGTTCACCTTTCTTCGCAGGAGACAACCTTGATGAAAAAAGCATCCTTGGCCGTTGCCGTTCTGGCCGCCAGCACCTCTGCAGCCTGGGCCCAGTCCAGCGTGACCCTGTATGGCATCGTGGATGTCGCAGTGCGTTACACGACCAACGCCAACGCCGGCACGTCCACCAAGACCGTGGTTCCCGGCGGCATGTCGCAGAGCCGACTGGGCGTGAATGTCACCGAAGATATGGGTGGCGGCCTGAAGGCCCTGGCCAACCTTGAGCATCGCCTCCAGTCCGACACGGGTGCCGTCAGCGGCAACCCCGATTTCTGGCGCCAGGCCTGGGTGGGCCTGCAGTCCAACGACTTCGGCCAGATCCGCCTGGGTCGTCAATACAACATCCTGTTCGACCTCTACACGTCGACGTTTGCCTCCTTCCGTTATTCGCCCTACATCGAGGCGTACAAGCCCGAGATCGGTCTGGCGATGACGGCCCGCCAGGACAACATGGTCAAGTACCTGGTCCAACTGGGTAACGTGTACGCGGAAGTCCAGGTGAGTGCTGGCGAGGGCCAGTCGGGCTCGGCGGCGGTTCAGCCCAACAAGACCATCGGCGGCCTGGTTCGCTACAGCGATGGCAAGTGGGGTGCAGGCGGCGCTTATCTGCAGGCGACCGAGCAGACCGGCAAGAAGGTCAAGGCTACCGTCCTGGGCGCGTCCTACACGGATGGTCCGCTCTATGTGCATGCCTCGTGGGGCCAGAACAAGTTTGACAACCCCTACGGTCTGCTGAACCAGTCCAGCGCCGCTGCCTTTGCTGCGTCGGCTGCTTCGACGGCCCCCTTTGGTGTCGCTGCGTCCACGCGCGCCGTGTACACCAGCGGCCTGCTTGGCTTGAACATGTTCAACGCCAACTCCACCGACATCAACAAGCGCACGATGTACATGTTCGGTGCCACCTATCAGCTGACGCCTCAGCTGAATATCGGTGCCAACGCCTGGCTGACGAAGCAGTCGCATTACGGTTCGGCCCAGAACCTGGCTGCACCGTTCGCCGCTGCACTGGCTGCGGCATCGGGCCTGTCGACCAACGCCAACACGACGTCCAAGGCCGACTTCTTCGCCGTGGTGCTGGACTACGCATTCTCCAAGCGCACCGACGCCTACCTGGAGCTCGACTACACCCGCACCAGCGGCGCTGTGACGTTCGCCAATGGCGCCAGCAAGCGTGGCGGTTCCATGGTCGGTCTGCGTCACCGCTTCTGATGCTGCGCGGCGGGCTTGCCCGCCACCCTGCGTCTTCCCGGAACGGGCCGCTTTGCGGCCCGTTTTCTATTTGGCCTTGCGCCGGGCTTGTTCAGCGCAATGGGGCGTCGCCGCACGTAGAGGGCATAGGGCATTCCCTGGCGTTTGTGCCCGCGTGACGCCGCCATGATCGCGCCTTCGCTCGGCGCAAGGGCGCGCCCGCTTCAGAGTCTTCATGCTGGTTTTCATTCTTCGCCGCCTGGTCCAGGCCCTGGTTGTCATGCTGGCGGTGGCCTTCATCGCCTTCATGCTGTTCCAGTACGTCGGCGATCCGGTCAACAATCTGCTGGGTCAGGACGCAACAGAGGAGCAGCGCATCGCATTGCGCAAGGACCTGGGGCTCGACCGGCCGTTCCCGGTGCAGTTCGCGCATTTCGTGGTCAACGCAGCCCAGGGCGAGTTCGGCATCAGCCTTCGGCAGGGGCGCAAGGTCTCGACCCTCATCGCAGAACGCTTCCCGGCGACGCTGGAGCTGGCCCTGGTTGCCGGCTTGATTGCCCTCGGCTTGGGTATTCCGCTGGGCGTCTACGCGGCGCTGCGGCGAGGCAAGGCCAGCGCCCAACTGCTGATGACGGGCACGCTGTTCGGTGTCAGCTTGCCCAACTTCGTCGTCGGCATCGTGCTGATCTGGATCTTTGCCGTCGAGCTCAAATGGCTGCCGAGCTTCGGCCGTGGCGAGGTCGTCGCCTTCGGTTCCTGGACCTCGGGCCTGCTGACGCGCGACGGGCTGCTGCATCTCATTTTGCCGGCTTTCACGCTATCAGCCTTCCAGCTGACGCTGATCATGCGTTTGGTACGTGCCGAGATGCTCGAAGTGCTGCGCACCGACTACATCCGTTTCGCGCGTGCCCGCGGCCTGACGGACCGTAGCGTGTACTTCGGCCACGCGTTGAAGAACACGCTGGTGCCCGTCATCACCATCACCGGCCTGCAACTCGGCTCGCTGATTGCCTTTGCCATCATCACAGAGCAGGTCTTCCAATGGCCCGGCATGGGCCTGCTCTTCATCCAGGCTGTGCAGTTCGCCGACATCCCCGTGATGGCGGCCTACCTCTGCCTGATCTCCCTGATCTTCGTCGTCATCAACCTCGGCGTGGATCTGCTCTATTTCGCCGTCGACCCGCGCCTGCGCGTCGAAGGCAAGGCCCACTGAAGATGGCTGTCGACGCCAACCCTCATCCCACCACCTCGTCGTCGGCCTTGAAGGCGTTCTTCGACGGCGACGTCTGGTATTCCTTCCGCAGTTCGCCGGTCGCGATGATGGCCGCCCTCATTGCGCTGGTCTGCTTCGTCTGCGCGTTGCTCGCCGAGGTCATCGCTCCGCACAATCCCTTCGACCTGGCGACGCTGGAGCTGATGGATTCGCTCAAGCCGCCGTCCTGGGTAGACGGCGGCGAGCCCAAGTACTGGCTGGGCACGGATGGGCAGGGCCGCGACATTCTGTCGGCACTGATGTACGGTGCGCGCATCTCGCTGCTTGTCGGCATCGCCTCGGTGCTGCTGTCCATCCTAATCGGCGTCAGCCTCGGTCTGCTGGCCGGTTTTGTCGGCGGGCGCACCGATGCCTTCATCATGCGCATCTGCGACGTGATGCTGTCGTTCCCGTCTATCCTCGTCGCGCTGATGATCAGCGGTGTCGGCCGCAGCCTGTTCCCGCATGCGCCCGACATGCTGGCCTTCGTCGTCCTGGTGCTGGCCATTGCGCTGACAGGTTGGGTGCAGTACGCGCGCACCGTACGTGGCTCCACGCTGGTGGAGCGCAACAAGGAGTATGTGCAAGCCGCCCGCGTCATCGGCGTCAGCGGCTTTCGCATCATGCGCCGCCACGTGCTGCCCAATGTGCTGGGCCCCGTGCTGGTGCTGGCCACCATCCAGATCGCGTCGGCCATCATCACGGAGGCGACGCTGTCATTCCTGGGTGTCGGCGTGCCGGCTACCAGCCCCTCGCTGGGCACGCTGATCCGCAACGGCAACGACTACCTGTTCTCGGGCGAATGGTGGATCACCGCCTGGCCGAGCCTGACGCTGATCCTCATCACGCTCAGCGTGAACCTGCTGGGCGACTGGTTGCGCGATGCGCTGAACCCCCGACTGCGATGACCGCTCCGTTGCTTGAAGTCAGCCACCTGCGGGTGGAGTTCCCGACGCGTCACGGTACGCTGCTGGCGCTGGACGATATCTCCTTCGCCATTGCGCCGGGCGAGATCCTGGGCGTCGTCGGCGAGTCAGGTGCCGGCAAGTCGCTGACCGGTGCCGCCATCATCGGCCTGTTGGATCCGCCCGGCCGCATCGCCGCCGGCGAGATCCGCCTTGCCGGGCGCCGTATCGACAACCTGCCCTATGAGCAACTGCGCCGCATCCGCGGCCGCGAGATCGGCGCCGTCTTTCAGGACCCGCTGACCTCGCTGAACCCGCTCTACACCGTGGGGCGGCAGCTCGTCGAGACGATCACGACCCACCTTGACCTGACGTCGGGTCAAGCCCGCGTCCGCGCCATCGAGCTGCTGGCCTCCACCGGCATCCCAGCCCCTGAGGCGCGCGTGGACCATTTCCCGCACCAGTTCTCCGGTGGCATGCGCCAGCGCGTGGTCATCGCCCTGGCGCTCGCGGCAAATCCCAAGCTCATCGTCGCAGACGAGCCGACCACCGCGCTGGACGTGTCCATCCAGGCGCAGATCATTGCTCTCTTGAAGAAGGTCTGCCGCGAGCAGGGAGCGGCTGTCATGCTGGTCACCCACGACATGGGCGTCATCGCCGAGACCTGCGACCGCGTGGCCGTCATGTATGCAGGCCGCATCGCCGAGATCGGCCCGGTCGCTGACGTCATCCACCGCCCCGCCCATCCCTACACGGTCGGGTTGATGGGCTCCATCCCCGCCATGGACGAAGATCGCGAGCGGCTGTTGCAGATCGACGGGGCGATGCCGCGCCTCACCGCCATTCCGCCGGGCTGCGCCTTCAACCCGCGCTGCCCGCGCGTCACCGAGCGCTGCCGCACCGAGCGACCCGAGCTCGCCCAGGTCGGCGCCACGAACGCGGCCTGCTGGCGACCCGTCACTACGGAGGTCCAGCGATGAGCGGCGCCCCCCTCGTGGAGGTCCGCGACCTCGCCAAGATCTTCGATGTGTCGCCGCCCTGGCTGAACCGTGTCGTCGAGCGCAAGCCTAAGGCCTTCGTGCACGCCGTCGATGGTGTGTCCTTCGGCATCGCCCGCGGCCAGACGTTGGCCCTTGTCGGCGAAAGCGGCTGTGGCAAGAGCACGGTCGCCCGCCTGCTCGTGGGGCTTTACGGCGCGACGCGCGGCGCGGTTCACTTCGACGGGGAAGACATCGCCCGGACGCTGGCCGGCGCGAACGCGCTCAAGCTGCGTCGGCGCATGCAGATGATCTTTCAGGATCCCTATGCATCGCTGAATCCGCGTTGGAAGGTGCAGGACATCGTGGCCGAGCCGCTGCGCGAACATGGCCTCGTGAAGGGCGACGCCGACGCGAAGAAGCGCGTGGGCGAGCTGCTCAGCTCGGTCGGCCTTAACCCAGCCGACGCCGAGAAATTCCCGCACCAGTTCTCCGGCGGCCAGCGCCAGCGCATCTCCATCGCCCGAGCCCTGGCCACCCAACCCGAGTTCCTCGTTTGCGACGAGCCAACGTCGGCGCTGGACGTGTCGGTACAAGCGCAAGTCCTCAACATCATGAAGGACCTGCAGCGCGAACGCGGCCTGACCTATCTGTTCATCTCGCACAACCTCGCGGTCGTGCGTCATGTGGCCGACCAAGTCGGTGTCATGTACCTGGGCCGTCTCGTCGAGGTCGCGGACAAGGCCGCGCTGTTCACGCAGCCGCGCCACCCTTACACGCGCATGTTGCTGGATGCGATCCCCGACATTCACATGACGGGTCGCGCGCGCACCCCGGTGCAGGGCGAGGTCCCCAACCCGCTGAGCCCGCCCAGCGGCTGCAGCTTCCATCCGCGATGCCCGCTGGCCAACGAGCGCTGCAAGGCCCAGCGGCCGGCGCTGCTGGAGGTCCGCGGCGTGCGCGTGGCCTGCCACGCGGTGGAGGAGGGCAGGGCGGACTGATCAGCGCGGCGACGAGGCGGGGGCCGATGCCGCCTCCGCGGCCTTCGGCAGGGTCAGCGGGCCTTTTTGCCCGCAACCCGCGAGCGCGGTAAGGGTGATCAGCAGGGTGGCGATGCACCCACCTACACTGGCGGCAGTCTTCTTCATCCGTCCAGTTTATGCCCCTGTCCGACGCCGAATACCACGCCAAGGCCCATGCACTGCTCGCGCGCATCGAGGCGCAGGTCGACGCCTGGCTGGACGAGGACATCGTCGACATCGACAGCCACCGAACCGGCGGGTTGCTGGAACTCAGCATGCCGGGCGGCTCCAAGATCGTCATCAACACCCAGCCGCCGCTGCAGGAGATCTGGCTCGCGGCGCGGTCGGGCGGCTATCACTTCAAGTGGGATGGCGCGCAGTGGGTGGACCGCGAAGGACAGGAGTTCTGCTTGCGGCTGTCGCGCAGCGCCAGCGAGCAGGCCGGCAGGGCTCTGACGTTCAACGCCTGAGCCGCTAGCGCTTGAAGAGGTCCAGGATGGACTTCTTCTCGTCCTCGCTGCTCGTGGCTGGCACGTTGGGTTCGTTGGACAGCTCGCGCACGCTGTTGCCGGCGGTGTATTCCTCGTAGAACCACTCGCCGTTGACGTTGACGACACCCTCCGGCGGCGTGATCTCGTCGACCGGCTTGCCCTTGAGCGCAAAGCCCATGTATTCGATCCAGACCGGCAAGCTCAGGCCCCCGCCGGTCTCGCGGTCACCCAGCTTGCGCGGCTGGTCATAGCCTATCCAGACGACGGCGACTAGGTCCTTCTGGTAGCCGGCGAACCAGGCGTCCATTGAGTCGTTGGTGGTGCCCGTCTTGCCATAGATATCGGGACGCTTGAGCGTGGCCTGTGCACGCGCCGCCGTACCGCTGCGGGTGACCTCCTGCAGCAGACTGCTCATCAGGAAGGCATTGCGGGGCTCGATGGCGCGGGCGTCGTCCGTCAGCGCGACGGGCAAGGCCTCGTAGAGCAGACGGCCCTTGTTGTCGGTGATCCTTGAGATCAGTTGCGGGTTGACGCGGTAGCCGCCGTTGGCGAACACCGAGAAACCCTGGGCCATCTGCATGGGCGTCACCGAGCCGGCTCCCAGCGCCATCGTCAGATAGGCGGGGTGCTTCTCCGCCTCGAAGCCGAAGCGCGTGATCCAGTCCTGCGCGTACTTCACGCCGATGGAGTGCAGCACGCGGATGGATACCATGTTCTTGGACTTGGCTAGCGCGGTGCGCAGCGGCATGGGGCCTTCGAACTTGCCGTCGTAGTTCTTGGGCTCCCAGGGCTGGCTGCCCGTGGTGCCAGCGTCGAAGAACAGTGGTGCATCGTTGACGATGGTGGCCGGCGTGAAGCCCTTCTCCAGCGCCGCCGAGTAAATGAAGGGCTTGAAGCTGGAGCCGGGCTGGCGCCAAGCCTGGGTCACGTGGTTGAACTTATTCTTGGCGTAGTCGAAGCCGCCCACCATGGCGTGCACCTGGCCAGTCTTGGGGTCCAGCGACACGAAGGCGCCCTCGACCTCGGGCAATTGCGTGATGGTCCATTCGTTGCCGTCCTTCTGCTTGGGGCCCTTGACGACACGAATGACGGCGCCGCGGCGGATGCGGGTCTTGGGGTTGCCCTTATCGGACAGGCCGGAAGTGGCCGGCCTGAGGCCGTCGCCAGTGATGGCGATGGCCTCGCCGCTTTGCAGCACGGCGGTGACCTTCTTCGGGTCAGCATCCAGTACGACTGCCGCGAGCAGTTCGTCGTTGGCGGGGTGGTCGCTCAAGGCTTCGGCGATGCGCGAGTCCAGTTCCTTGGTGTCCCGGGGCAGGTCGGCATAGGCCTCCGGGCCGCGGTAAACCTGGCGCTTCTCATAGTCCAGAATGCCGCGGCGCAGCGCGCGATAGGCGCTGTTCTGCTCGGCGCTGTTGAGCGTCAGGTAGACGTTGAGACCGCGCGAATAGGCTTCGTCGCCGTACTGGCTGAAGATCAGCTGGCGCGCCGCCTCGGCGACGAACTCGGCATGCGAGGCCGACTCCACCACCGGCCGGATGCGCAGCTTCTCCACCTTGGCCGCGTCCCGCTGCTCCTCGGTGATGTAGCCCGTCTCGTACATCCGCTCGATGATGTACTGCTGACGCAGCGTGGCGCGTTTGGGGTTGTTGATCGGGTTGTAGGCCGACGGCGCCTTGGGCAGCCCGGCCAGCATGGCGGCCTCGGCGACGCTGATCTTGTCCAGCGTCTTGCCGAAGTAGATCTCGCTGGCGGCTGCGAACCCGTGCGCACGATGGCCCAGGAAGATCTGGTTCATGTAGATCTCGAGGATCTTCTCCTTGGACAGTGCCGACTCGATCTTCAGGGCCAGCAGGATCTCGTAGATCTTGCGCGTGAAGGTCTTCTCCGTCGACAGGTAGAAATTGCGCGCGACCTGCATCGTGATCGTCGATGCACCCTGGCTGCGCGACTCGCCGACGTTGGCCAGGCCGGCGCGGATGATGCCCAGGTAGTCCACGCCGCCATGCTGGTAGAAGCGCGAGTCCTCGATGGCCAGCACGGCCTCCTGCATCACCTTGGGGATCTGCTGGATGGGCAGGTAGTTGCGGCGCTCCTCGCCGAACTCGCCCAGCAGCACGCCGTCGCTGGACAGCACCCGCATCGGCAGTTTTGGGCGGTAGTCGGTCAGCCCGCTGATGTCGGGCAGGTTGGGATACGCCAGCGACAAAGCCAGCGCCACCAGCAGCAGGACTGCCGCGATGCCGCCGGCGATCAGGCCCAGGCCCCACAGTGCCCAGCGGCCCAGGCGAGGGCTCAGGCGAGCAGTACTGTCGGAAGGGGGCGTTTTGCCGGCGGGCGAAGGACTGGATGCAGCGGATCGGGGCTTGTCATTCATGAGCCGGCAGGGCGCGCCCTGGGGCGCGTGGGGACGAGGCGACGGATTATAGGAAACACCGTTCGACCGCATCCGTATACGAAGCGCAGTGCCAAATGGTGTGTCAAACGACCGCATCCCATGTGTTTTTCAGGAGCTTGCAAGTTCGTTGATTCGTGTATGTTTAGCAACGTGGCGTTACCAGCTCGGGCCGTTTTTTCGTTCGCCGTCAACGGCTTTGCTGCTAGCATTCAAGTAACTTATTAATAGTCCGATACGTAACTCGCGTGTCGGGAACAAAGGGCATGGGAATACTTGACGCACTTTTGGGTCGCAAGCACCCCGCGCTGATTGGCCTGGATATCAGTTCCTCCAGTGTCAAGCTGGTGGAACTGAGTCAGACCAAGAGCGGCGAATTCGTGCTCGAGCGTTTCGCCAGCGAGCCCTTTGAAAAGGGGTGGATTGCCGACGGCCAGATCGAGAAGTTCGATGAGGTTGCCGATGCCGTGCGCCGTGTCGTTGCACGCAGCGGCAGCAGGACCCGCGACGCCGCCCTGGCTATGCCCCAATCGGCCGTCATCACCAAGAAGATCATGCTGCCTGCCGGCCTGCGCGAGGAGGAGCTCGAGCTGCAGGTCGAAGCCGAGGCCAACCAGTACATCCCGTTCTCGCTGGATGAGGTCAGCCTGGATTTCTGCGTCATCGGCCCCAGCCCGACCTCGGTCGGCGATGTCGAGGTGCTGATTGCCGCGTCACGCAAGGACCGCGTGCAGGATAGGCAGGGCCTGGCCGAAGCGGCCGGCCTGCGCCCCGTCGTGCTGGATATCGAATCGCACGCCTCGCGCATGGCCATGGGGCGCCTGATCGCTGCCTTGCCCAACGAGGGCAAGGACGCGCTGGTGGCTCTCTTCGAGATCGGAGCGGACACCACAAGTCTCAAGGTGCTGCGCGATGACGAGCTGCTCTACGACCGCGACCAGTCCTTCGGCGGATCGCAGCTGACGCAACTCATTTCGCGCCAGTACGGGTTCTCATTCGAGGAGGCCGAGCAGAAGAAGCTCGCCAACGAACTGCCAGAGGACTATGAGGTCAGCGTCCTCAATCCCTTCGTCGATAGCCTGTCACAGGAGATCGGCCGGGCGCTGCAGTACTTCTTCACCAGCACGCCGCACCACAAGGTGCACTACGTGATGCTGGCCGGCGGCACCGCGACGCTGCCCGGACTGAAGGAGCGCGTGACCGATCTGACCGGCTTTGCCTGCATGGTGGTCAATCCCTTCGAGGACATGGCCCTGGGGGCGGCCGTGCGCGAGTCCAAGCTGCGTCGTGAGGCGCCGTCCTATCTGACCGCCTGTGGCCTCGCGATGCGGAGGTTCTTCCAGTGATCCTGATCAACCTGCTGCCCTACCGCGAAGAGCGGCGCAAGCGGCGCAAGACGGCCTTTTTTGCCGGCTTGGGCGCGGCGGCCCTGGTGGGGGCTGGCGTCGTCGTGGCCATTTTCCTGCTGCTGCAGTTCCTGACGACGGAGCAGCAGGCACGCAACCAATACATCCAGAACGAGATCTCCCGGCTGGAAGCTCAGATCAAGGACATCGCCGAGCTGAAGACCGAGATTGATTCGCTGAAGTCACGTCAGCGTGCCGTGGAAGACCTGCAGACCGACCGCAATACGCCCGTTCAGTTGCTGAACGATCTGGCCCGGCTGGCCCCCGAGGGGGTCTACCTGACGGCCATTCGCCAGGACAGCAAGGTCGTCACGGTCAACGGCATTGCACAGACGAATGAGCGGGTGTCGGAGTTCCTGCGCAACGTCTCACGCAGCTCGGAATGGCTGGACAAGCCCGATCTCATCGAAGTCAAGCTGGCCAATGTCTCCGCCAATACGCGTGAGGCCCGCAGGTTGCTCGACTTCTCGATGAAGGTTTCGATCAAGGCGCCGCCATCCGACGCCGCCCAGGGTGCTTCCGCGCCGAAGAAGAGCTGACCGACCATGGCCACCTCCCTATCCAAGATCGACCTGAACGCCTGGTTCGCCGAGTTCTCGGGCCAGTTCCAGGGGCTCAACCCCAAGGAGCCGGGCCAGTGGCCGCTGGCGCCCAAGCTGGCATCTGCCCTGGTCGTGATGCTGGCCGTCATCGGCGTGGGCTATTTTTTCCTGCTGTCGGACGTCGAGGCCGGCCTCGATGCTGAGCGCAACCGTGAACCCCGGTTACGCCAGGACTACCAGGCCAAGCTGGCGCAGGCCGTGAACCTGCCTGAGCTGCGCAAGCAAAAGAGCCAAGTCGAGGAGTACGTGACGCAGCTTGAGAAGCAACTGCCCGGCAAGGCCGAGATCGATTCCCTGCTGTCGGATATCAGCAGCGCAGGCGTCGGACGCGGGCTGCAGTTCGAGCTGTTCCGTCCGGGCCAGGTGGTGATCAAGGATTACTACGCGGAGCTGCCCATCGCCGTCAAGGTGTCGGGCCGCTACCACGACATCGGCGCCTTCGCGGCCGACGTGTCCAACCTGTCGCGCATCGTCACGCTGCACAACCTCATCGTCGTGGCGCCTGCCGGCGCGCGTGATGCAAACGGGCCCCTCACCATGGAGGCGACGGCGCGCACCTATCGCTACCTCGATTCCGCGGAGGTGGCCGAGCAGCGCAAAGCAGCCGCCAAGGCCGGAGGCAAGAAGAAATGAAGCGCCTGCTGATCCCGCTCTCGGGCGTCTTGCTGCTCGCCGGATGCGGCAGTGACATCGACGAGCTGCGCCAATGGATGGAGCAGCAGCGCAAGGAGGTCAAGGCGACCGTGCCGCCTCTGCTGCCACCGAAGAAGTTCCTGCCTCAGCCCTATGAGTCCGGCGCGGGCGTGGACCCTTTCAGTCCGCAGAAGCTCAGCGTTGCGATCAAGCAGGAGGCGGCCCAGCCCAACTCGCTGCTGACGGCCGAGATCAGCCGCCGCAAGGAGCCGCTGGAGGCCTATCCGCTGGACACCATGTCGATGGTAGGCAGCATGACGCGTGACAGCAGGCGCTATGCGCTGTTGCGCGTGGACAACCTCTTGTATCAAGTCAAGGCCGGGGACTATCTCGGCCAGAACTTCGGCCGCGTCACCAAGATCAGCGAGACCGAGATCACGTTGCGAGAAGTCGTCCAGGACGCTGCGGGCGAGTGGATCGAGCGCACCAGTACCCTCCAGCTACAGGAGAAGGGACGATGAACAGGACAACGCAGGAGAGCAAGTCGATGGGCCGTGGCTGGTTGCTGGGATTCGCACTCGCGCTGCTGGCCTCGCCTGCAGCGTGGGCGCAAACGCAGATACGCGCGATCAACTCCAGCCAGCAGGCCGGCGTCGAGGTCGTGCGCATCGAACTGAGCGAGGCGTTGTCGGCGGTGCCGACGGGCTTCACCGTCCAGGCGCCGCCGCGCATCGCCATCGACCTGCCCGGCGTCGTCAATGGCATCGGGCGCAACCTGGTCGACATCAACCAGGGCAATCTGCGCTCGGCCAGCATCGCACAGGCGGGGGACCGGTCGCGCGTCGTGCTGAACCTGCGCAGTGCGTCCGGCTACCAGGCCAAGCTGGAGGGCAATGCCCTTGTCGTCGTGCTGGAAGCGGCTCCGGTGCAGGCTCAGCCGCAGGGTGAGCCTGTGCACTTCGCTCAAAGCCTCAACTCGACATCGCAGGCGCTGCGAGACATCGATTTCCGCCGCGGTGCTGACGGCGCAGGCCGGGTGATCGTCAACCTGCCAAGCAATCAGGTCGGCGTGGACATCCAGCAACAGGGCCAGAATCTTGTCGTCGAGTTCCTGCGTTCCAGCCTGCCTGAGAACCTGCGCCGCAAGATCGACGTGGTCGACTTCGGTACGCCGGTGCAGATGGTCACGACCACGCAGATGGGCGACCGTGTGCGCATGGTCGTCGAGCCCAAGGGCCATTGGGAGCACAGCGCCTACCAGAGCGACAACCAGTTCGTACTGGAGGTCAGGCCCCAGAAGATTGACCCGAACAAGCTGACGCAAGGCCCGGGCTTTGCCGGCGACAAGCTGTCGCTGAACTTCCAGAACATCGAAGTCCGCGCCCTGCTGCAGGTCATTGCCGATTTCACCAACTTCAACGTTGTCACCAGCGACACCGTCACCGGAAGCGTCACGCTGCGCCTGAAGGACGTGCCCTGGGATCAGGCGCTGGACATCATCATGCAGGCCAAGGGCCTGGGCCTGAAGAAGTCCGGCAACGTGCTTTGGATCGCCCCCAAGGATGAACTCGCCGCCAAGGAGAAGCTCGATCTCGAATCCAAGGCCGCCATTGCCCAGCTCGAGCCTGTGCGCAACCAGTCCTTCCAGCTCAACTACGTCAAGGCCGAGGAGATCGCCAAGGGACTAACGGGTCAGTCCATCGGCGGTGGTGGTAGCGGCGGCGGCAGTGGCAGCAGTGGACAGGGATCGGGTACCCGGATCCTGTCGACCCGCGGCAGTGTCATCTTCGAGACCCGTACCAACCAGCTGTTCGTGTCCGACATCCCGAGCAAGCTCGAAGAGATCCAGGCCATGATCGTCAAGATCGACATCCCGGTGCGCCAGGTGTTGATCGAGGCGCGCATCGTGGAGGCCAACGACCGCTTCGGGCGGGCGCTGGGCGTCAAGCTGGGGGCCAATGACCTGCGTGGGCAGCAGGGGGGCATCCCGGGCTACAGCGTCGGTAACGGCAATTACGTGACCTTCGGCAACAACTACAACGGCGTCACCTACCAGACCAACCAGCCTGGGGCTACGCTGCCGGCGAACAGTGCGAATCCCGGCGCCTACAACAATTCGAACTTCGTCAACCTCGGCGCCAATGTTTCTTCGGACAGCTTCGCCGGCGCGGTTGCGCAGACGTTTGCAGTGTCACTGTTCAGCGCTACGGCCAACCGGTTCCTGAATCTGGAGCTGTCGGCGCTCGAATCCGATGGCAAGGGCAAGATCGTTTCCAGCCCGCGCATCATCACGGCTGACCAGGTCAAGGCAATCATCGAGCAGGGGGAGGAGTTGCCCTACCAGGTGGCAACGGCCAGTGGCGCGACTTCCATTGCCTTCCGCAAGGCAAACCTCAAGCTGGAGGTCACGCCGCAGATCACGCCGGAGGGCAGTGTCATCCTGAACGTGGACGTGAACAAGGACAGCCGCGGCACGCTGACACCCCAGGGCTATGCAATCAACACCAAGCACGCTCAGACGCAAGTGTTGGTCGAGAACGGCGGCACCGTCGTCATCGGCGGCATCTACACCCAGGACGAGGGCGAGACGGTGAACAAGGTGCCGGTGCTGGGCGACGTGCCCCTGCTGGGCAATCTGTTCAAGAACAAGACGCGCACCACGTCCAAGACCGAATTGCTGATCTTCCTGACGCCCAAGGTCGTCAGCGAACGCGCGACGGTGCGCTGAACAACTCTTTATTGACGATGTGCCGCCCTAGCATTCGCGGCACATGGGAGCGAACTGAAATGACGAAGCTTGATGTCTGGAGTTGGCGCGCTGCGCGGGCACTCCTGGGTGGTGTGCTGGCAGTAGCCCTTGCGGCCTGCGGCGGCGGTGGCGGCGGCGCAGGCTCGCCTGTTGTCGGCGGCCCAGGCGGGACTGTGGCAGATCTTGTTGTCGTGCTGAGCAAGAACACGATGACTAACTCAGGATCCGATTCGATCACGGCCACGGTCACGTCCGTCGACGCCAACCGTGCCGCCGTTGGTGGCGTACCGGTCAGCTTCACCGTCAATGCTGGCGCCGTGGTGACGGCGGCCGGCAGTGCCACCGATGCCACGACGGGCGTGCTGACTGCCACTCTGACACAGGGTAGCGACGCGTCTGTGCGTCCGGTCACGTTGAAGGTCAGTTCCGGGGCGATTTCGCAGTCCGTGACCTTCAACATTGTCCAGAACTCGTCGCCGAGCAATCCGCAAGCCGCTCGCCTGACGCTGAGCCTGAGCGCGTTCAGCATTGACAACTCGGGCAGCAAGGAAGTGGTCGCCACGGCCACGGCCATCGATGGCAATCAGAATGCGCTGTCCGGTATTCCGATTCAGTTGTCGGTGACCGACGGGCCTCCTCTTGCGACCACCGCCCCAAGCTCGTTTGTCATCGCGTCTTCGACTCAGACCGGCACAAATGGGCAGGTCAGCGGCACGGTCAACATCGGCGCGGACCATTCCAACCGCACGGTAACGGTGACGGCAACGAGTGGCGCCCTGACCAGCACGGCGGCGTTCCAGGTCACCGGCAGCCAATTCACGCAGGCCAGCCCAGTACCGTCCGTGGTGACTGCCGGCGCAGCGGGGAACAGGGTGCAGTACACCTTGTCGGACGTGAACGGCAATCCGATGCGTGGCATTCCAATCAGCGTGACTGGCAACAATGGCCTGGCCAGCCAGTCGGGTTCGACCGATGTGAATGGGGGCTATCTCTTCACCTACACGGCGCCCAATACGCCGGGTGGCAACCTGCAGATCAATGCCAAGGCCGGCGGGGTGGAGTCCACGGTGAACGTGACCATTGCAGGCGGCTCGACGACGGTGCCCAACGCCACGGCCCCGGTGTCCAAGACCTTGAACCTGTCGGCGAACGTGGTGTCGGTCAACACCGCCACGTCCAGCAACCAGGTGTCGGTCTACGCCATCTTCCGAGATGGCGGCAACGCGCCCATCAACAACGTCCGCGTGCTGTTCGACTCGATCGGCGACAACGGCACCGGCAGCATAGGCGCGGGGGTAAATTCGGTGTTGTCCGATGCCTCGGGCACCGCCTCCACGACCTACAAGCCAGGCGCCGTCAGCAGCCCGACGAATGGCGTCACGGTTCGAGCCTGCTGGAAGACCAGTGACTTCACTTCGAGTGAGACCGTCGCCAACTGCCCGGCGAGCAATCTGCTGACTACCACGCTGACCATTGTTTCCAATCCGGTCTCAATTTCCATCGGCACGGACAACACCATCTCCAATGGTTCTTCCGGCATGACCTATGTGAAGAAGTTTGCCGTGCTGGTCGTGGATTCCGCTGGCAACCCGAAGGCTGACGTGCAGATCACTCCTTCCGTGGACCTTGGTGGGTATGGAAAGGGCACGTGGGAGTGGAACGACGTGACCAAGACCTGGGAGCGTGGGGCTACGACCGGTTCGGGGACTGCGGCCGGCGTCTTGGCTGCGACCTGCGTCAACGAAGACCTGAATCGCAACGGCGTCATTGACGTGGGTGAGGACATCAACGGCAATAAGCAGCTCGATCCGCGCAAGTCCGACGTGTCGATCACGCTGGTAGGCTCTACCAAGACCGACGCCAATGGTGTAGCGGTGCTGCAGCTGGAGTACACGAAGGATCTGGGAAGCTGGGTCAAGTACAAGATCACGGTCACCGCGGCCGGTGTTCTGAGCCCGCCGGCCTACTACCCGCTGGGCGTGCCGGTGGCGCTGCCGTCGCTGGCTGCTCCCGCCAGTGCCGCCGACTACCTGTCGACTTACGCCTGGCTGCCAGTTGCGGCGAGTGACCTCACGACGCAATCCCCGCCGCCCGCTTTCCAGGTCAGCCCCTATGGCAGCTCCAGCAGTTGCACGGACCCCAGGTGAGTTGATCATTGCTCTCGTGGGCATGCCCGGCGGTGGCAAGTCCACCGTCGGCAAACAACTGGCACGCCAGATCGGCGTGCCTTTTGTCGATTCGGACCACGAGATCGAGCAACGCATTGGGGGCAGCATCAAGCAGTTCTTCGAGCGTCATGGCGAAGAGGCGTTTCGCGACCTTGAGACCGAGGTCATCGCGGAGCTGATCGCCAGGCCCGGGGACCGCGTGTTGGCCACAGGTGGTGGTGCAGTGCTGCGCGAGCGCAACCGCGAGCTGCTGCACAGTGGTGCCACGGTGCTCTATCTGCGTTCCACACCCGAGGACATCTTCCGCCGCTTGCGGCACGACACGACCCGCCCCTTGCTGCAGGTGCGCGATCCGCTGGCCAGGCTGCGCGAGCTGCATCACCAGCGCGACCCGCTGTACCGTCGTTGCGCCCACTATGTGCTGGAGAGTGCGCGGCCTTCGGTGCACGCCCTGGTCAACATGGCGCTGATGCAGTTGGAGCTGGCGGGCCTGCTGGATCCGGCTCGCGTCGCCGCGACCGTGGGTGCCGAGCCGCTTTGACGGCGGCTTGACGGGACGCGGAGGGCGGCCGTGGAGGCCGGCTCTTACACTGCGGCGCATGCCTGCCACCGATACCGTCCGCATCCAGCTCCCCGACGACCGAGACTACGAGATCCGTATCGGATCCGGCCTGCTGGACGCTGCCGCAAGCTGGCAGGGGCTGCCGAAGGCGGCAACAGCGGTCATTGTCAGCAACGATACCGTTGCACCGCTCTACGCCGAGCGGCTGCGGGGGCAGCTGCTGGCTGTTTATTCGCGGGTCGACCTTGTTGTCCTCCCGGACGGTGAGCAGCACAAGGATTGGGCCAGCCTGAACCGCATCTGCGACCACCTGCTCGGGGAGGCGCTGGACCGCAAGACGGTGCTGTTCGCGCTCGGAGGCGGCGTCATCGGTGACATGACCGGCTTTGCGGCGGCCATCTACATGCGCGGCGTACCCTTTGTGCAGGTGCCCACCACGCTGCTGGCCCAGGTTGACTCGTCGGTGGGGGGCAAGACGGCGATCAACCATCCGATGGGCAAGAACATGCTCGGTGCCTTCTACCAGCCCGAGCGCGTCGTCGCCGATCTGGATACGTTGGACAGCCTGCCCGACCGCGAGCTGCGCGCGGGTCTTGCCGAGGTCATCAAGTATGGGCCGATTGCGGATGCCGGCTTCCTGTGCTGGATCGAAGACAACCTCGATGCGCTACTGGCTCGGGACAAAGCCGTGCTCGCCTACGCCGTTCGGCGCAGTTGCGAGATCAAGGCCGATGTCGTGGGCCAGGACGAGCGTGAGCAGGGACTGCGCGCCATCCTGAATTTCGGCCACACGATTGGGCATGCGATCGAAGCCGGTCTGGGCTACGGCGCATGGTTGCATGGCGAAGCGGTGGCCTGCGGCATGGTGCTGGCGGCTGACCTGTCCCACCGCATGGGGCTGATGCCCGCGGCCTTCGTCGAACGGCTGCGTGTGCTCATCGAGCGCGCCGGCCTGCCCGCGCAGCCGCCGCGGCTGGGCGCCGAGCGCTATTTGTCGCTGATGCGGGTCGACAAGAAGTCCGAGGCCGGCGCGATCCGCTTTGTGCTCATCGAGGAGCTGGGTCGGGCCGGCCTGCACGCAGTGCCCGACTCGCGCATCGTCGAAACGCTTGCTGCACATGGGGCGGCCTGAAGTGCCCGTTGCGCGTCCGGCCTATGCCGCCGACCCGACGCGCAGCCGCGGACGACGCCTGACCGAGCCGGCCGCGCCGACGCGCAGCGAGTTCCAGCGTGACCGCGACCGCATCATCCACAGCACGGCTTTCCGTCGGCTGGTCTACAAGACCCAGGTCTTTCTCAACCACGAGGGTGACCTATTCCGTACTCGGCTTACGCATTCGCTTGAGGTGGCGCAACTGGGCCGGTCCATCGCGCGCAGCCTGGGCCTGGACGAGGATCTCGTGGAAGCCGTGGCTCTTGCCCATGATCTTGGACACACGCCCTTCGGGCACGCCGGCCAGGACGTACTCGACGATTGCATGCGAGCGCATGGCGGCTTCGAACACAACCTGCAATCCTTGCGCGTCGTCGATCATCTGGAGCAGCGCTACCCGGAATTCGACGGGCTGAATCTTTGCTTCGAGACGCGGGAAGGCATCCTCAAGCACTGCTCGCGCCGCAATGCCGAGCTGATCGAGGCGGTGGAGCCTGGAGGTATCGCGACACGCTTCCTGACGGGTGGCCAGCCCAGCCTCGAAGCCCAGCTCTGCAATCTGGCAGACGAGGTGGCTTACAACGCCCATGATGTCGACGATGGCGTGCGCTCGGGGTTGATCGAACTGGAGCAGTTGCTGGAGGTCGAGCTCGTGCGCGAGCACTGGCGCTCCGCGCTAGATGCCCACCCCAGCCTTTCTGGCAAGCGCCTGCTGTTTGAGACGATCCGCCGGATGCTGTCCGCGCAGGTCTACGACATCATCGACGCGACGCGCGCCGCCCTTGCCGAGGCGGATCTGGTCAGTCCCGAGGCGGTCCGCCATGCCGACCAACCTCTGCTGCGTTTCAGCGCTGGCATGCGAGCCAAGAGCACGGCGCTCAAGCGGTTCCTGTTTGCGAACCTGTACCGCCATGCACAGGTGCAATCCACGCGTGCGCGGGCCGAGCAGGTGCTGCGCGATCTGTTCGCGGTCTATTCGACCGACGCCTCGCAGATGCCCGCCGACTTCGCAGGCCGTGGGGATAGTCAACGGGCTTGTGCCGACTACATCGCAGGCATGACGGACCGGTTTGCGATCCGCGAACACCAACGCCTGACCGGGAAAAGTCTGTTCTGAGCAATGCCTGAAATTGGGGTCGGAGTCGATTATCCTGGGTGTCTCGCCTCGAGCGTCACCGAAAGAGCCTCCCATGGCCAGACTTCCCCGCCTGATCCTGCCAGGTCAGGCCCATCACATCATCCTGCGCGGGAATAACCGTCAGGCCATCTTCCAAAGCGACCAAGATCGCCAGCAACTGCTCGGAGTCATGGGCGAGGTGGCCACTCACTATGGTGTGGCGGTCCATGCCTATGTGCTGATGGACAACCATGTCCATCTGCTGCTGACGCCTCCGACAGCGGAAGCCCTCAGCCGCACAATGCAGGCGCTGGGCCGGCGCTATGTCGGTTGGTTCAATGCCCGGCACCAGCGCAGCGGCACACTCTGGGAAGGGCGCTTTCGTGCGGGGATCGTCGAGGGCGAGCGACATCTGTTGGCTTGCATGCGATACATCGAGTCCAACCCGGTGCGTGCAGGGCTTTGCGCGGAGCCGGACCAGTGGCCATGGTCCAGTGCGGCACATCACCTCGGGATGAGCCGGCAGCCGCTGATCACGGAGCATGAACTGTATTGGTCCATGGGCAACACACCCTTTGAACGCGAGCACGCCTATCGCGAGTTCATGGGACAGGGGGTCTCGGCGCAGGAACAGGCTCAGTTCACTGACGCGGCCTTGCGCGGCCGCCCCATCGGGAGCGACGCATTCTTGAAGCCATTGGCCGCCGACCATGGGAATGTCGTCGTCAGGCGACCGCGCGGTCGTCCGCGCAAGGCGGTGCCTGAGACTGGCGGAGCCTAGTGCATTGACTATGACCCCATTTAACCTCCAATTCGAGCATATTGTTTTATAATTTGACTCCGACCCCATTTTAATCAAGTTGCTGCATTTGCTGCGCTGCAGTACGCTCGCGCCCTGTTGTGTTCCAGGAGGGCGCCATGAGCCACGCCGCGCAGATTCAGTCCGAGATCCAAGACCTTGCCGAACACGGGCTCTATCGGCCGACCCAGGAAAAAGATGCCTGCGGTCTCGGCTTTGTGGCGCACATCAAGGGCCACAAGGCGCACAACATCGTCCAGCAGGGCCTGAAGATCCTCGAGAACCTGGACCACCGTGGCGCGGTGGGCGCCGACAAGCTGATGGGCGACGGCGCCGGCATCCTGATCCAGATCCCGGACGAGTACTACCGCGAGGAAATGGCCAAGCAGGGCATCAACCTGCCACCGCCCGGCGAATACGGCGTGGGCATGATCTTCTTGCCCAAGGAGCATGCCTCCCGCCTGGCCTGCGAACAGGAGCTTGCCCGCGCCATCAAGGCCGAAGGACAGGTGCTGATCGGCTGGCGCGACGTGCCGGTGGACCGCGACATGCCCATGTCGCCTACCGTGCGCGAGAAGGAGCCGGTGATCCGCCAGATCTTCATCGGCCGCGGGCCCGACATCATCGTGCCCGATGCGCTGGAGCGGAAGCTCTACGTCATCCGCAAGACCGCCTCCAGCGCCATCCAGGCGCTGAACCTCACGCACAGCCGCGAGTACTACGTGCCCAGCATGAGCTGCCGCACGGTCATCTACAAGGGCCTGCTGCTGGCCGACCAAGTCGGCAAGTACTACATCGATCTGGCCGACCACCGCGTCGTTTCTGCCATTGCGCTCGTCCACCAACGCTTCTCGACCAACACCTTCCCCGAGTGGCCGCTGGCACATCCCTACCGCATGGTCTGCCACAACGGCGAGATCAACACGGTCAAGGGCAACTTCAACTGGATGCGCGCCCGCGAAGGCGTGATGAAGTCGCCGGTCCTGGGCGACGATCTGAAGAAGCTCTATCCCATCAGCTTTGAGCACCAGTCCGATACGGCCACCTTCGACAACGCCATCGAGCTGCTGACCATGTCCGGCTATCCGCTGGCACATGCCGCGATGATGATGATCCCGGAAGCCTGGGAACAGCACGAGGGCATGGATGAGCGCCGCCGCGCCTTCTATGAGTACCACGCGGCCATGATGGAACCCTGGGACGGCCCCGCCGCCATGGCGTTCACCGATGGCCGCCAAGTCTGTGCCGCGCTTGACCGTAACGGCCTGCGTCCGGCCCGCTACTGCATCACGGACGACGACCTCGTCGTCATGGCTTCCGAATCCGGTGTGCTGCCCATCCCCGAGGCAAAGATCGTCAAGAAGTGGCGCCTGCAGCCCGGCAAGATGTTCCTCATCGATCTGGAGCAGGGCCGCATCGTCGACGACGAGGAACTGAAGAACCAGTTCGCCAATGCGCGCCCCTACCGACAGTGGATCGAGAACGTCCGTGTCAAGCTGGATGACATCGCCGTGCCCGAGGGCGCCCGTCCTGGCTTCACGACGACGCTGCTGGACCGGCAGCAGGCCTTTGGCACCACGCAGGAGGACATCAAGTTCCTGCTCGCGCCAATGGCCGCGAATGGCGAGGAAGGCATCGGTTCCATGGGCAACGACTCGCCGCTCGCGGTGCTGTCGGGCAAGAACAAGCCGCTCTACAACTACTTCAAGCAGCTCTTCGCGCAGGTCACGAACCCGCCGATCGACCCGATCCGCGAGAACATCGTGATGTCGCTGAACAGCTTCATCGGCCCCAAGCCGAACCTGCTGGACATCAACGCGATCAACCCGCCGATGCGGCTCGAAGTCAGCCAGCCCATCCTGGACTTCGACGACATGGCTCGCCTGCGTGGCATCGAGGCGCCCACGAACGGCAAGTTCAAGCCCAGCGAGCTGGACATCACCTATCCGCGCGAATGGGGACGTGCCGGTGTCGAAGCCCAACTGGCTTCGTTGTGCGCCTCGGCCGTGGACGCCATCAAGACTGGCCACAACATCCTCATCATCACGGACCGCCACCTGAGCCAGGACCGCGTCGCCATCCCTGCGCTGCTGGCGCTGTCGGCGGTGCACCATCACCTGGTACGTGAAGGACTGCGAACGACAGCCGGTCTGGTCGTCGAGACTGGCACTGCGCGGGAGGTGCACCACTTCGCCGTGCTGGCCGGCTATGGCGCCGAAGCCGTCCACCCCTATCTGGCCCTCGAAACGCTTGAGGCCATGAAGGACGAGCTCCCGGCCAAGTTGACGGCTGAGCAGGCCCGCTACAACTACATCAAGGCAGTGGGCAAGGGCCTGTCCAAGATCATGTCCAAGATGGGCATCTCGACCTACATGTCCTACTGCGGTGCGCAGATCTTCGAGGCCATCGGCCTGAGGGCGGACTTCGTCGAGAAGTACTTCCGCGGCACGGCCACGCAAGTCGGCGGCATCGGCGTGTTTGAGGTGGCCGAGGAGGCCATCCGGATGCACGAAGGTGCATTCGGCGACGACCCGCTGCTGGACAGCATGCTGGAGACCGGTGGCGAGTACGCCTGGCGCACCCGTGGCGAGGAGCACATGTGGACGCCGGACGCCATCGCCAAGCTGCAGCACAGCTCGCGCAGCGGCAAGTTCGAGACCTACAAGGAATACGCCCAGATCATCAACGACCAGAGCAAGCGCCACATGACGCTGCGCGGCCTGTTCGAGTTCAAGTTCGACCCGGCCAAGGTCGTGCCGTTGGACGAGGTCGAATCGGCGGCCGAGATCGTCAAGCGCTTCGCCACCGGCGCGATGTCGCTGGGCTCCATTTCCACCGAGGCCCACGCCACGCTGGCCGTTGCCATGAACCGCATTGGCGGCAAGAGCAACACGGGCGAGGGCGGCGAGGACCCGGCCCGTTATCGCAACGAACTCAAGGGCATCAAGATCGTCGGCGGCAGCAAGGTCGGCGACGTGCTCGGTCACAAGATCATGGAGACCGACTACGAGCTCAAGGACGGTGACAGCCTGCGCTCGAAGATCAAGCAGGTGGCCTCGGGGCGGTTCGGTGTCACGACCGAGTACCTCGTCAGCGCCGACCAGATCCAGATCAAGATGGCACAGGGTGCCAAGCCCGGCGAGGGCGGCCAGTTGCCTGGCGGCAAGGTGTCCGAGTACATCGGCTTCCTGCGTCATTCGGTGCCCGGTGTGGGCCTCATCAGCCCTCCACCCCACCACGACATCTATTCGATCGAGGACCTGGCCCAGCTCATCCACGACCTCAAGAACGTCAATCCGCAGGCTGATGTGTCGGTCAAGCTGGTGTCCGAAGTGGGCGTCGGCACGGTGGCTACCGGTGTGGCCAAGTGCAAGGCCGACCACATCGTCATCGCCGGCCACGACGGCGGTACGGGCGCCTCGCCCTGGAGCTCCATCAAGCACTGCGGCACGCCGTGGGAGCTCGGCCTCGCCGAAGCGCAACAGACGCTGGTGCTGAACCGTCTGCGTGGCCGAGTGCGCGTGCAGGCCGACGGCCAGATGAAGACCGGTCGCGACGTCGTCATCGGCGCGCTGCTGGGCGCCGATGAGTTCGGTTTCGCGACCGCACCATTGGTCGCCGAGGGCTGCATCATGATGCGCAAGTGCCATCTGAACACTTGCCCGGTGGGCGTCGCCACGCAGGACCCGGTGTTGCGCAAGAAGTTCACCGGCCGCCCCGAGCATGTCGTCAACTACTTCTTCTTCGTCGCGGAGGAGGCGCGCCAGATCATGGCCCAGCTCGGCGTGCGCAAGTTCGACGAACTGATCGGCCGCTCGGACTGGTTGGACACCAAGAAGGCCATCTCGCACTGGAAGGCCAAGGGCCTGGACTTCGCCCGCATCTTCCACCGCCCCAATGTGCCGGCCGACGTGTCCCGCATTCATAACGATGTGCAGGATCACGGCCTGGACCGCGCGCTCGACGTGAAGCTGATCGAGAAGTGCCTGCCCGCCTTCGACAAGGGCGAGAAGGTGCAATTCATGCAGGAGGTCACCAACGTGCGCCGCTCCGTCGGTGCACGCCTCTCGGGCGAGCTGATCCGTCGCAAGCCGGAGGGCCTGCCTGACCACACCATCTTCATCCAGATGGAAGGCACGGGTGGCCAGAGCTTCGGCGCCTTCCTGGCTCAGGGCATCAGCTTCTACCTGATCGGTGATGCCAACGACTACACCGGCAAGGGGCTCTCCGGTGGCCGCGTGGTGGTGCGCCCCAGCATCGACTTCCGTGGCGACGCGACGAAGAACATCATCGTCGGCAACACCGCGTTGTACGGTGCGACGCGCGGCGAGGCCTTCTTCCGCGGCGTGGCCGGCGAGCGTTTCGCGGTGCGGCTGTCGGGGGCGACGGCGGTCGTCGAAGGCACCGGCGACCATGGTTGCGAGTACATGACCGGTGGCACCGTCGCCGTGCTGGGCAAGACCGGCCGCAACTTCGCCGCCGGCATGAGCGGTGGCATCGCCTACGTCTATGACGAGGATGGCCATTTCGCCAAGCGTTGCAATACAAGCATGGTGTCGCTGGAGAAGCTGATGACTGCGCAGGAGCAGGAGGCCGGGGTCGACAAGGCGATCTGGCACCGCACCAAGGCCGTCGATGGCGTCGACCGCGAGCCGCAGACCGACGAAGCCATCCTGAAGAAGCTGCTGGAAGACCATCATCGCTGGACTGGCAGCCAGCGCGCCCGCGACATCCTCGACCACTGGGCCGAGTCGCGTGCCAAGTTCGTCAAGGTGTTCCCGAACGAATACCGCCGGGCCCTGGGCGAGATCAATGCTGCCAAGGAAGCCGCCACCACCATCGCTCAGGCCAAGGCGCCTGCAGCAGCCAAGGTCTGAGGAGTCAAAGCATGGGCAAGGTCACCGGCTTCATGGAATATGAGCGTCTTGAAGAGGGCTACGAGCCCGTCGTCGCTCGCGTCAAGAACTACAAGGAATTCGTGATTGGTCTGAATGTGGACCAGGCGAAGCAGCAGGGTGCGCGCTGCATGGATTGCGGCACGCCGTTCTGCAACAGCGGCTGCCCAGTCAACAACGTGATCCCGGACTTCAATGATCTGGTCTACAAGGGCCGGCCGGAAGACTGGAAGCACGCGATCACAGTGCTGCACAGCACGAACAACTTTCCCGAGTTCACCGGACGCATCTGCCCCGCGCCCTGCGAGGCCGCCTGCACGCTGAACGTCAACGACGACGCGGTGGGCATCAAGTCCATCGAGCACGCCATCATCGACCGTGCCTGGGCGGAGGGCTGGGTCAAGGCACAGCCGGCCAGGGTGCAGACGGGCAAGAAGGTCGCCGTCGTTGGTGCCGGCCCGGCAGGCCTTGCGGCCGCGCAGCAGCTGGCGCGCGTGGGCCATAGCGTCACGGTGTTCGAGAAGAACGACCGCGTCGGCGGGCTGCTGCGTTATGGCATCCCGGACTTCAAGATGGAAAAGTCCCACATCGACCGCCGGGTCGAGCAGATGCAGGCCGAGGGCGTGGAGTTCCGCACCGGCGTCATGGTCGCCGCGCTGCCCGAGGGCAGCAAGGTCACCAACTGGGCCAAGGAGACGGTCAGCGCCGATGAGTTGAAGGCTCAGTTCGACGCCATCGTCCTGACCGGTGGCGCCGAGCAGTCGCGTGACCTGCCCGTGCCCGGCCGCGACCTTGCCGGCGTGCATTTCGCGATGGAGTTCCTGCCGCAGCAAAACAAGGTCAACGCCGGTGACAAGCTGAAGGGCCAGATTCGCGCCGACGGCAAGCATGTCATCGTCATCGGTGGCGGCGATACAGGCAGCGACTGCGTCGGGACCAGCAATCGCCATGGAGCCAAGAGCGTCACGCAGTTCGAGTTGCTGCCACAACCGCCCGAAGTGGAAGACCGTCCGCTGACCTGGCCCTACTGGCCGATCAAGCTGCGCACCTCGTCCAGTCACGAAGAAGGTTGCGAGCGCGAGTTCGCCATTGCCACCAAGGAATTCGTCGGTGAGAAGGGCAAGCTGACCGGGGTGAAGACCGTGCGCCTGAAGTGGGAAGGCGGCAAGATGATCGAGGTCGAGGGTAGCGAGCAGGTGCTGAAGGCTGACATCGCCTTCCTGGCCATGGGCTTCGTGTCGCCGGTCGCAACCATCCTCGACGCGTTCGGCGTCGACAAGGATGCGCGTGGCAACGGCAAGGCAACTACTGAGGGTGTCAATGCCTACAAGACCAACGTCGACAAGGTCTTCGCCGCCGGTGACATGCGTCGTGGGCAGAGCCTCGTGGTCTGGGCCATCCGCGAGGGGCGCCAGGCCGCGCGTGCGGTAGACGAGTACCTGATGGGGGCGACGACGCTGCCGCGTTGACGCGAGCGAGTCGCTCGCAAGTGCTTAATGCGGCGTGGCGCCCAGACAGGACGCCGCGCCGCTTCTTTCGTTCAATCTCGCATTCAGTCGTCGCAGTTGAACGTGCTCGCCGGCTTCAGCGGTCTCCTGATAGCGCAGATCCAGGCACAGTTGCGTGGGCAAGGTTTGAAGGCCCAGCGATGCCGCGTTGAAGCGAGCCGCTTGCAGTGCCTGCTCGGCGGCGCTGACGAAGTACTCCGGGCTATTGGTGGTTGCGTTGCTGCTCAGGGCGGCAACGCTGCCATCGGGGTTCAGGCGCAGCCACCAGCGCAGCGCCAGTTGTCCCCCGGGCAGCAGTGCATCAGGGTAGCCCAGCTCGAGGGATGCGGCCTGCAATTGCTCAGGAAGCAGCCGAACAGCGCTCGCGTCGCCGCCCGCGACCATTGCTTGATTGGGCAGAGGCACCGGCGTTGCTGACGGTTCAGGCGTGGGCGCAGGTTCCGGGACAGGTTCGGCCGGCAGCCGCGTTGCTGCAGCCGGACGCCGCAGCTCCACTGTCAGCGTGCGCGACACGTGCCCTGGGGGCGCGATGCCGGCAGGATGCCGGGCCCAGGAGAGCAGGGCGACGTGCAGCAGCAGCGCGGCTGTGAGGGCCAGCAGCTGCGGACCGCGTGAGCGGTTGATGCCGCTGCCGACCACACTCAGTTCGTGTTCAGATCACGCCAGGACAGCCGGCGAGTGTTCTGCACGGTCGAGTTCAGCGGGACCTTCTTGGTTACGAATTTCCGATTTGCCAGCTGGAAGCCGCCTACCACGTCGCCATTGGGCAGGCTGTAGGCCGTCGCACGTGTGGAAAGTGCGTCACCGAGGTAGACGCTGACCAGGCCGTTGGCGTTGCTCACCGCATGTCCTGTGGCGGCGTCGAAGTAGTTTACGAAGCTGAAACCGCCCACCTGGCAGGGATCGCTGTTGGTCAGCACGTTGGACGTGACCACCAGCGTGCCCAGCACGATCTGCGGGTCCGTATTCACGCGCTCCGCGCTGCGCGGCAGATCCACGTACCAGCCGCCGTTAACCGTCCAGTCCACGGGCTGTGGGTCGCCGTTGTTGCGCACCAGGCTGCCCGCCGTGCAGAAGGCACTGCCGGAGGGGCAGGTGCTGTCGACGAGCGTCTGTACCACGAAGTGGGCGGATGCATCGCGCGGGTTGCCGTGGTTGGCTGCGGCGCTCAGGTCGTCCTTGATTGCATAGATGGACTGCGTGTCGGTATTGTTGTAGTCGGACTGGCCGAGGAAGCGGCCGGTGCCGATGTAGACGATTGCGACTCCGTTGACGCTGTACAGCTCGGGACGGGTCGTGATTGGCTGGACCACGCCGCCCATGCCGGCAGCGGTGCGCAGCGAAGCGAGCAATTGCGCGTCGTAGCCAGGAGCGCCGACATCGTCGTTCACATCAAAGCGCCAGACGTTCCCCAACGTGTCGCCCGCATAAACGCGTAGCACGCTGTTGTCGAGGTTTCCGTTGGCCAGCCACGCGCGCACTTGGGCTAGGCCCGACGGGGTGCTGGTGCTGCCGGTGCCGGTGCTGATGGTGCGGACAAGCGTGCCGTCGGCGGCGTTCAACACATAGAGCCGGCCAACCCCATCGCCGGGTGACACGTTGTTGTAGCCCGAACCGAAGAACACCGCCCAGGTACCGTCGGCCAGCTTGCCAATCTCGGGCGTGCCATAGGTGTAGCCGAGGTTGCTGTCGGTGTACTCCCACAGCGCGCTGGGGTTGCCAGGATCGGTGATGTCCAGTGCGTAGTAGGCGCGACCACCACCACCCAAGCCTCCGACGAGGATGGTGCGCCAATGGCCGCCAATAAAGACGTCCTGCACGATGGGCGTCGCATCAACGAAGTAGCGATGCTTGTTGGCGTATTGCTTGTCGGCCAACTGCGGCAGATTGGGCAGCACGGCTGTGGGCACAAAGGCCCAGACCTCGGCGCCGGTGTCGGCATTGAAGGCGTGCAGCATGCCGTCGTTGGCGCCGACGTAAAGCATGCGTTGACGGTTGGCAATGCCGGCACTGCCTTTGAAGGCAGCGTAGCCGGCGTCCTGGTAGTTGTAGCCTGAGGCCGTACCCACGAACACGGATTCGGCGTTGACCGTGTCTCCCAGCAGATGGACGCGGGCGCGGAAATACTTGGACATGTCAGTGATGCTGCCCTCGTTGCTGCGGTCGCCGGCGAGGTAGTTCACCAGGTTCTCGCCGGCCGCGGCGGTCTGGGCTGCGCTGGAAAGGCAGGTGGGATCGTTGGAGGTGCAGAACTGGCTCAACGCGTTGCTGCCGGTGTTGAGGGCGGCGAGCGAGAAGTAGCCCTGCTCGGTTGCGTTCATGCTGCTCCAGCTGAAGGCCTTGAGCTTGTTGCTGGCGCTCGCCGAGAACATGTAGATGGTGCGGTTGGTATTGCCGTCGAGCTGGCCCGCGGCCGTCCAGGCGGCGGCGGCGCTGCTCAGGTTGCCGGTGGTCACGTCGATGCTTCGAGAAGTGACCTCGCCCGTCCAGTCGCCCGAGGTGAATCCGGTCAAATAGATCGAGTTGTCGCTGGTCGTGACGTTGGGATTGCTGGTGGCGGCGGCGGCGCCGGCACCTTCATAGGCGTCGATCTTGTTCAGCGCGCTGATCAGGCCATTGGCGAAGGTGCTGGGGTCGCTGGCGCTGAAATAGCTACCGCCACCGTTCACGGCGGCATGCCAAAGGTCATCCACTGCAGTCAGCGTGTCGGCAATTGGCACGGGCCAGTTGCAGGCCCCGCTGCTCTGCCAGGAGCAGATGTCTGCCGACAGGTTTGCTGCGCTGCCGTTCTTGACGGCGAAGTAGTCGCCCGATGTCTGAGTCGCGTAGTTGGGGTCGAACTTCATGTAGCCCGAGATACCCAGGCCCAGCGTGAACGTGACCATGTTCTGCTTCTCGTAGGTCTGGCCCGTGCCGCAGACATCTCGGTTGCCGGCGCCGCTGTTCCCGCTCTGGCAATTGTTGGCGGTAGGTGTGCGCAGGTCGGTGTTGTAGTAATAGGCTGCCACGTCGGACAGCGTATTGGCCGTGCCGCTGCCGTCGAGCATTGGGCGGGCCAGCGAGCCATCCTGGTCGCCGATGTCGGTTGTGCCGTTGAGCTGCTTCGGGTTGGAGCTGTCGTTCCAGAAGCCGTCTGTTGAGAGGATGGTGTAGTTCCTCTGGCAGGCGTACTGCATCGGATCATTCACCGTGCCGCTGTTGATCGACGTGAGTTTCCCGGCATACATCTGCCCAGCCTTGGCCAGACTCACGCGCAGTGGCGTGCCGCTATTGGGCCTGGCGCTGGTGATCTTGTTGAACCAGTCGGTACGCTGTGTGCTGGCGGGCGAGGTGCTGTTCTGGAAACTGGCGAGGTTGAGGAAGTCGGAGCCCGTGTTGTTGTCGATGCTCATGTAACCCAGCCGCCGGTTGCCACCCACGCTGGCGAAGGCTCGCAGGATGCCCGACTTGGTGGCCTGCATGCGGGTATGGTAGTAAGCCCACCAGTTCGCGAAGTTGGTCATCTCCTCGGTATAGGTGCAACTGGTGCCGGCGCAGTCGGTGCGGGTGGCGGCCTTGGCGTAGGTGTTGCCGCTGACGATATCGACGCGCGTGAAGCCGCCGGGGAAGGTGCCCGGCGTTCCAGCAACGGCGGCCGTTGCGGCGGCGTAACCGGAGAAGGCCGAAGTAGTGGTCGGGGTGAAGGTGCAGGTCGCCGAGGCGTCTGAGGAGACACGGGTCAGCGACGCGGTGGAGGTCAGATTGCCCGCCGATACCGGTGCCGTGATGGTGACCGTGCTACTGCTGGCAGAGGCGGTGTAGCCGCCGTTGGTGCCAGTCTTGGCGTTGATCTGGGCTGCGATGTCGCTGGCCAGGTTGCTCGCGCGGGTTTCCGAGGCCGTTGCGATTCCGCCGAATAGGTCGGTGCCGCCAACGGTCAGGCGACTTGCGCTGGCGCTGTAAGTGGTCGTGACCTTGTTCTTGCCGGAGCCGGTGGTGACGGTACCGCAACCGTTGCCCATCGTGATGGTGAAACTCACTGAAGCGGGGGTGGCTGGCTGTGCCGCCGTTCCTGGCGTGCCGGCTGTGAAGAAGCGGGTCGGGTAGCGGGCGTACGGGAAGCTGGTGGTGCGGGTGGCCTGGCAGTTGCCTGTCGCGGGTGCGGCGGCCGTGGCGTCGGCTGCGGAGCCGCACCAGCGCACATAAGCGGGCACGTTGTACGTGGCGTTCTGGGTGGCCTGGCAATTGCGCAGCGCGCTGGTGGTGCAGTACTCGCCAGGGGTGATGACGTAGTAGTGCGGGCCGAGCGGTGCGGCGCTGGAGGACGCCACTGGGGCGTCCGGATTGCCTGTGGCGATGAAACCGGTGCCGGAGGCGGTGGTGATCCACGCGGTGGTGTAGTTCTTGCCGTTCACCGTGCCGGGCAGCACGTAGTTGCCGTTGCGCAGGCAGTCGGTGTAGGTGCTGTCGGTGCACCAAGCGAGGTCCGGGAACTGGGTCGTCAGGTTGATCGTGGCGGTGTTCTGGACCTGGTAGTAGTCATTGCGTACCGCCGTCCAGGTGGTCTGGCTGGGGTAGCTGTTGCCGCTGGCATCGACCGGTGGCAAGTAGCGCACGGCCGGGTTGTAGGCCATGCCGTTGAAGCTAGAAGCCAAGAAAGGCGGATGGCCCGCCTTGCCGAAAGGGGGCGAGCCGGTCCAGCAGGCGCTGCTGTTGCTACTCGTGCTCGCACCTTGGCAGCAGTTGCCGCCAACGCTGCCGCTACTGGTGCGCGAGGGCAGCGTGCTCGTGGTCCGGCAGGCGTTTTGCTTGCTGCTGCTGGTTTCGCTGCTGCCTCCCCAGTAGCTGCCAATGTGATCGGGCAGGAAGTCCCAGGCCATCGAGCCCGAGTCGTCCAGTACATAGAAGATGTTGGCCGGGATGGCGTTGGGTGCGGCGGTGATGAGCGGCGAGTTGGCCAAGTCGGTCGCGCCGGCCTGCGTGGCGCTCAGCGATACCAGCAGAGGCAGTGCCAGCGAGGTGAGTTGGGGCTTGGTGCGCTTCATGGCAGGTTCCTCCTCGGGCTCAGATCGCAACGACGACCTGGGTGAAGCTGATGGCGTTGCGCGGCCCTGCCACGCGGACGGTGATGCGGTAGTACACCTGCGGGTCGGCCGGCTTTACGCCGCCCCCCTGGCCGGTGCTGCGGTTTGGCTGGTTGGACGGCGGAGCGTTGGGCGAGGCTTCGCAGTTGATGCCGGTGCTGGGGTCGCCCACGGCATTGCAGAGGCGGTGAATGACGAAGGAGACCGTGTTGCCCGCACCGTCGACGGCCAGCGTGTTGGCCATGCCGTTGGGCACGAGGAAATTTGTCCAGAAGTCGTCCCAGGTCTGGTTCGCGGTACTGTCCGGGTCTTCGCGGTGGGCGACGTAGTTGTATGTTTCGCCGCCGGCGCCGGCGGTGATGTTCTGGAACAGCTTGTTGGCACGGGTGGTCTGGCCGGCGGTGAGCAGTTCTCGGCTCTTCTGTTCCAGCCAGGCGATGGCAGTTTCGGCGCCCGTCTCCGACGACTGCCTGGCCGACTGTTGGAAGGCCAGATTGGCGGCGACGCGATTGCCGGTGAGTACGCCGCGCATCAGCCCGATGGCGGCCAGCGACATGGCAACCAGAACGATGACGGCGAGGATCAGCGCAACGCCTTGCTGGCGGCGGATGGGGTGGTGGGCGTTCAGCATCCCGTAACGACTCCAGGCCAGGACATATTGCGCAGCGGTAACGTGGTTTCGAAGGTCCTGTAGCGGTAGCGCTGCCAGTCGGTGTTGCTGCTCAGATCAATGGGTAGGGCGGCGGAGGCCGCCCAGGCCGGCGCGGCCGAGGTAACCGTATCTTTTTCGAGTTGGCCACTGCGTGTCACCAGCGCGAGGCGCAGGCCCAGCACGCGGCTCCAGCCGGCGGTGCCGCTGCAGTAGGCAGTGGGCGTGGTCTGGTTGTAGCCGTCGGCGTCGACGATGGCGTCCATCGTGACGGACGTGTCCTTGGCGTATTGCGCGCGCAGGCTGATCACGCCTTCGGCGATGGTGGCCCAGTTGCTGGCGGCGCTGGAGCTGCAGTCCTGCGTCATGTAGTTGCACGTGGCTAACTGCCCGCCGCTGACACGGTAGGCCGCCACATGCACGGTCTGACCCAGGTTGTACAGCACACCGTTGGTCATCCCGGTTGCACCGGTGGCCAGGGAAAGGGTGCTGGCGGGCACGACGTTGATGTGATCCAGCGTCAGTGCGCACGGCGTGGCGCGCGATTCTGGAGCAGCGAGGACGTAGTCGTTGAGTTTGTAGGCTGTGGGGGCGGGAACATTGAAGGTGTTGCTACCCGTCTGGCCGCTAATGCGTTGCCCTTCGGGTGAGCCGTTGCCCGTGCCGTAGGCGACCAGCAGCGTGTCGGTGTTGGCATCGCCCGTCGCGACGCTGGCCGAGTTGATCACCACAGGCCCGAGGTTGCCCACGGAGTGGCCACTGGGCAGCGTCAGGCTACAGCCCAGTGTGTTGGCTGTAGCAAGGCCCTGGCCGGCCTGGCGCAGGTCGAACAGCAGCATGGACAGTGCCACGGCACCCGTTGTCTGCGCGTCGCCGCTGCCGCTTGTCGTGCGGCGCATGCCCTCGGACACGCGGAAGACCTGCATGACGATGATGACGGCCAGCAAACCTATGACGAGGCCGACCATTAGCTCGATGAGGCTGAAGCCGCGAGGGCCTTGGCTGTGATGGGGCTTCAAGCGCAGGGTTTTCATTTGATTTGCGTGACCAGCGTCAGTTGGCGCGAGCCGTTCGCACTTGGCTCGCCCGGTGGCAGCCAGCGCAGCGTAATCGTGACTTGTGTGCTGCTGGTGAGGCCCGTGGCCGTGCCCGTGACGACGGCGCCGGCAGAGTTTGTGCCCTGCAGCGCGGGCAAGGGCTGGACTTGGGTCAGCGTGACGGTCTGGTCGTAGGCGGCAGCGCCGGGGAGGGTCTCAGTGACGCGCGTCTGCCAGGCCGTGTAGGCCGTGCCGTTGGTGCTGTTGAAGGCGGCATTGAGCGCCGCGTAGCTGCGGTTGGCGACCTGCATCTGGCCGACGAGGTCTTCGGCCAGCATGGCCGCATCGGCGCGGTACTTGGCGTCGCCCACCTGCTTGACTGCATTGGCTTGCAGGCCAACGAGGCCCATGACGCCTAGTGCAAAAATGAGCAGTGCGGCTAGCACTTCTAGCAGCATGAAACCCTGCTGCGGCCGGTGGCGTGGGGGACGGGGCGTCGGGTTCATGGCGCGTAGGAGCAGGACTGTGGGTCGGTGCTGGCGAGCTTGGCGTTGCACATGCGGGTCTGGCCACCCGGCGTCACCTGGATGTAGAGGCAGGTGACGGGGCCGCCCTGCTCGGCGCACTGCTCGATGGTGCTGCCGCGCACCATGATGCTGAGAGTTTGGGCGGGGGTGGGTGTGGGGCGGCCCAGCCCGTTGAATACGATGCTGCCGTCGAAGCCGGCATTGCTGCTCCCGTCCACGACGGTGCCGCCGCTACCTTCCGACGAGGGCCGCTTCATCAGGATGCCTGTGGCGGCGTCGCCGGCCGCCGCGTTGCAGCCGCCGGCAGCATTGGCGGTGCCGACGTTTACTACCCAGTTGGTGCCTGTGGTGCTCAGAGCGCAGCTACTGGTCAGTGAGTCAGTCAGCTGGAAGCGCACCTGGCCGTTGCGAGCAGTGGCTTCAGAGCGGGCGAACTGCAGGCCTGACTGGATGGATTCGGCCGTTAGGCGGATACGGCTGTTGGTCATCCAGTCGGAGAACATCGGTGCGGCCATGGCAAGCAGCAGAATCGCGATGCTCAGGGTCACGAGGACCTCGATCAGCGTGAAGCCACCAACGCGCGACCTCAGCATATGCCGCCCGTTTTCGTAATCCAGCAACTGGTGGAGCTGGCGATCCAACTGCTGCCGGCGGGGGAGACGATGGTGCTGGTCTTGGCGTTTGACTGGTTGACCGTGTACGTGAAGCCCGCCATCGTGTCCTTGCCCACCGCTTGCAGCGTGTAGGCGCTGGCCGACGAAGCACTGCAGGAGAAGGTGAAGAACTGGCTCGTGGTGGAGTCGTTGCCGCAGTCGGCGGCGTCGACGTAGGTGCGATTGTCTTGGTAGTACTGCTCCAACCGGACCTGTTTGGCGGCAAGGGCCGAGGTCGCGTCTGGGATCTTGCCCCGGGTCACATAGTTCTTGTACTGCGGCAGCGCCACGGCGGCCAGGATGCCGACGATGACCACGGTGATCATCACCTCGATCAGGGTGAAGCCTTGGGAGGGAGAGGAATGGCGTTGCATGGCTTGGGCATCCGGTGATGAAGATATTTTGGGCGCGTGCGACGCCAATGCATTACCGCTCATCCTGGCGCGGCGCACGCTGGTCGCGCGTCGGGCGCCGGCCGTGAACTGGCGCACGCTTCGGGCATGCTGGGGTGGTGTCCCCGTGTCACTCGCTGCAAGCAGTCGTAACAGAGGGAGGGCAGCCCAAGTTCTGCGGGGCGACGCGGCGTCACAGTCGGTTTTCGGCATTTCCGGGGCCTCTCAGGAGGGTCGGCTGGTTGAATCGGTGTTTCCCCTATCATGGCGCCCTTTACTTCCGCCTGGCTTCGGCCCGACTGCGTGAATTCCAACTCCACCGCACCCCTGATCGAACTGCGCAACGTCAGCTGCGGCTACGGGGACCGCGTCATCCTGAATGGCGTGAACCTGAAGCTGGAGCGTGGCAAGGTGCTCGCGCTGATCGGCACCTCGGGTGGCGGCAAGACGACCGTGCTGCGCCTGCTCGGCCGTCAGTTGCGGCCGATCTCGGGGCAGGTGCTTTTCGATGGCCAGGACCTGGCACCGCTGAACCTGCAGGAGCTCTACGCCGTGCGGCGCCGTATGGGCATGCTTTTCCAGTTTGGCGCGCTCTTCACCGACCTCAGCGTGTTCGAGAACGTCGCGTTCCCGCTGCGCGAGCACACCGACCTGCCCGAAGCCATGATCCGCGACCTGGTGCTGATGAAGCTCAACGCGGTAGGGCTGCGTGGTGCGCGCGACCTGCTGCCCAGCGAAGTCTCGGGTGGCATGGCCCGCCGCGTCGCGCTGGCCCGTGCCATCGCGCTGGACCCCGACCTGGTGCTGTACGACGAGCCCTTCGCCGGCCTGGATCCAATCTCGCTGGGCGTCGCCGCAAGGCTGATCCGCGACCTGAACGATGCCCTGGGCCTGACCAGCGTCATCGTCTCGCACGACCTGCACGAGACCTTCGGGATCGCCGACGAGGTGGCCATGATCGCCAACGGCCGTGTGGTGGCCCAGGGCACGCCGGACGAACTGCGCCACAGTGACGACCCGCTGGTGCGCCAGTTTGTCGGTGCCGAGGCCGATGGGCCGGTGCGCTTCCACCAGCCGGCCCGGCCGGTGGCTGAAGACTTCGGGGTGATGCCATGATGGCCCTGGCCAGGAGCGTGGGCGCCAGCGTGCGTGGTGCGCTGGTCGACGTCGGCGCCGCCACGCGGCTGTTCTTCACGCTGCTCGCGCGTACGCCCCAGGCGCTGGGGCGCTTTGTGCTGGTGCGTGAGCAGCTCTTCTATCTGGGCAATCGCTCACTGTCGATCATCGGCGTGTCGGGCCTGTTCGTCGGTTTCGTGCTGGCCCTGCAGGGGTATTACACACTGCAGCGCTATGGTTCGGCCGAGGCCGTGGGCATGCTGGTGGCGCTGAGCCTGGTGCGCGAACTGGGGCCGGTGGTCACGGCGCTGCTGTTCGCCGGCCGGGCCGGTACCTCGCTGACGGCGGAGATTGGCCTGATGAAGGCTGGCGAGCAGCTCACTGCCATGGAGATGATGGCCGTGGATCCGGTGCAGCGCGTGCTCGCGCCGCGTTTCCTGGGGGGCTTCATCGCGATGCCCTTACTTGCAGCGGTCTTCTCGGCCGTCGGCATCATCGGCGGCTGGCTGGTGGCGGTGCCGCTGATCGGCGTCGACGCCGGCGCGTTCTGGTCGCAGATGCAGGGTGGCGTGGAGGTCTGGGCCGATGTCGGCAACGGCGTCATCAAGAGTCTTGTCTTCGGCGTGACGGTCACCTTTGTGGCGCTGCTGCAGGGCTATACCTGCAAGCCCACGCCCGAGGGCGTGTCGGCCGCGACGACGCGCACCGTCGTGCTGTCGTCGCTGGCCGTGCTGGGGCTGGACTTCATGCTGACGGCCACGATGTTTTCGATTTGACTTGGAGCCAGGAGAACGAAGGATGCAATCCTCTCGACATGACGCGTGGGTGGGGCTGTTCGTGCTGATCGGTGGCGCGGCGCTGTTGTTCCTCGCGCTCAAGGCGGGCAATCTGCTGAGCCTGAACTTCGACGAGACCTATCAGGTGTCGGCACGTTTCGACAATATCGGCGGGCTGAAGCCGCGTGCTGCAGTGAAGAGCGCTGGCGTCGTCATCGGCCGCGTGGAGTCGATCGCCTTCGACGACAAGACCTTCCAGGCCAAGGTCACGATCAACCTGAACAAGGGTGCGCTCTTTCCCAAGGACAGCTCGGCCAAGATCCTGACCGCTGGCCTGCTGGGCGAGCAGTACATCGGCCTGGAGCCCGGTGCCGACGAGAAGAACCTGGCCGCCGGCGACGTGATCCGCCAGACCCAGAGCGCAGTCGTTCTGGAGAACCTGATCGGCCAGTTCATCAACAGCAAGGCATCGGACATGGGCAGTACCGCGCCGGCGGGAGGTAAACCGTGATCGGCCTGCTTCGGATCCTGGTCCTGGCGGCGTTCACGCTGGGCTTGACGGGTTGCCAGACCATGAAGGGCGTCGGCACGCGCATCGAGCGCGCCGTCGACAAGGCCATGGGCTCCAAGGGCCAGAGGATGGATCCCTGGGAATCCTGGAATCGCAAGGTTTTTGCCTTCAATGAGAAGCTGGACGAGAACGTGCTCAAGCCGGTCGCGACGGCCTACTCTGAGATCGTGCCTTCGCCCGTGCGCACCGGCATCGACAACTTCTTCGGCAACATTGGCGACGCCTGGTCTGCGGTCAACCTGATGCTGCAGGGGCGCTTCAAGGCCGGTCTGGAGCAGGGCATGCGCTTTGCCGTCAACTCCACCTTCGGCTTTGCAGGCCTGCTGGACATTGCTACCGAGGCCGGCCTGGACAAGAACAGCCAGGACTTCGGCAAGACGCTGGGCAAGTGGGGCATGGGCACGGGTGCCTATATCGTCTGGCCGCTGTTCGGGCCGTCGTCGGTGCGGGACTCCCTGGCATTGCCGGTTGACTGGCAGGCTTCGCCAGCCGTTCTCTTCGACGATGGCCGCAAGAAGGTCGCCATCACGGGGCTGAACCTGGTCAACACCCGAGCCAATTTCCTGCGTGCCGGCGAGATGCTGGAGGGCATCGCGCTGGATAAATACACCTTTTACCGCGATGCCTATCTGCAACGCCGCGGCAGCTTCGATGATGACGAGGAGGTCGAAGTGCTGGTGCCTGGCGCCGCCGCCTCGGCCCCGGCGGATGCTGCCTCGGCACCGCAGGCGCCCGCATCGGAGCCTGCGGCCTCTGTGAAAAAGCCCGCCGAACCCGCCTCCGCGGCGACGCGGTGAACCGATAGCCGGGTCGGCGCGTTAAGTGCCGGTCCCTGTTCAGAGAAAGTGACACCATGACCCTGCTGACCTCCCTGCGCCGCCGCGCGTTCGCCGTGGCCACCCTCGCGACCCTGAGCCTGGGCATGGTGCATGCCGCCCACGCGGCCGACGCCAGCGCACCCGACCAATTGATCCGCCAGCTTTCGCTGGAGACCATCGAGGCCGTCAAGGCCGACAAGGACATCCAGGCCGGCAACATCAACAAGATCATCGCCCTGGTCGATGCCAAGGTGATGCCGCATATCAACTTCCAGCGCATGACGGCTTCGGCCGTGGGTCGTTTCTGGCGGCAAGCCACGCCCGACCAGCAGGGCAAGCTCCAGGCCGAGTTCAAGACCCTGCTCGTGCGCACCTATGCCGGCGCGCTGACGCAGGTCAAGGACCAGACCATTGGCCTGAAGCCGCTGCGCGCCCAGCCGAGCGACACAGAGGTCGTCGTGCGTACCGAGATCCGTGGCAAGGGCGACCCCATCCAACTCGACTACCGCCTCGAGAAGGCGGGCGCCGAATGGAAGATCTACGACGTGAACGTGCTGGGCATCTGGCTGGCGGACCAGTACCGAAACAGCTTCGCCCAGGAGATCGGCGCCAACGGCATCGACGGCCTGATCAAGAGCCTGGCAGACAAGAATGCCAAGGCGGCGGGTGCACCGGCGGCCAAGGGCTGATGAGTTCCTCACGGACGCCTGGACGGGCTTGCTCTCGCGCGGCGGGACGGCGCGCAGCGCGAAGGAGACAGTCATGAGCGGGCTGAAGCTGCCGGCGCGGCTGCGTATGGATGGCGCCCGCGCCGCCTGGGCACAGATGTCGCCGGCCCTGCGAGCGGAGGCCGCCCAGGTGCTGGCAGCGGCCGGCCGCGAGGTGCGGTTGTCGGCTGCCGAGCTGACGGATTTCGATTCCTCGGCGCTCAGCCTGCTGCTGTCGGCCGCGCGCCAGTGCGGCGAGCAGGGCGCCACGCTCAAGCTGAACGATGCCCCCGAGAAGCTGCGCGAGCTGGCCCGGGTCTACGGCGTGGCTGAGCTGCTGTGGCAGCCCGCGGCGACGGTCTGAGCGCTCAGCCTGCGTAGCGCTTGGCGCGCAGGTTCTTCTTGATCTCCTGCAGCACGGGCCGCAGATGCTGGCCCAGGCGCAGTGCAACGCCCGTCGTCAGGATGTCCACCGCGATCAGGTGCAGCAGCCGCGACACCATGGGGCTGTAGCGGTCAAAGTCCTCCGGATGGTCCACTGCCAGCAGGATCTGGCTGGGGCCTAGCGCCAGTTGGGCCAGCGGCGAGGCGCTGGCCGTGATGATGATGATGGTCGCGCCCTTCTTGCGCGCGATCTCCGCCGCGTCCAGCAGGTCGCGGCTGCGGCCGGAATTGCTGATGATGACGGCGCAGTCTCCCGGCTGCAGCATGGTGGCACTCATCAGCTGCACATGGCCGTCGCTGGTGGCCACCGTGTTGACCCCTAGTCGGAAGAACTTGTGCTGTGCGTCCTGGGCGACGATGCCGGAGTTGCCGACGCCGTAGAACTCGATGCGACGTCCGTGGCGGGCCGAATCGGCCAGCGCATCGATGGCGCGCTCGAAGGCGTGGCTGGCTGCATCGTTGCGGTAGTGCAGCAGGGCCGCGACGGCGTTGTCCACAACCTTCACGATGATGTCGGCGGGCTTGTCATCCTCGTCCACTGCGCGGTGCACGAAAGGCACGCCCTCGTTGACGCTGCCGGCCAGCTTGAGCTTGAAGTCCGCCAGGCCGTCATAGCCAACGCTGCGACAGAAGCGAACCACCGTCGGCTTGGACACGTGCGAGCGGTCCGCCAGCTCGCTGACTGGCAGGCTGGCGAAGCTGCGCGCATCGGCAAGCAGCAGCTTGGCAACACGCTGTTCGGCGGGCGGCAGTGCCGGCAAAGCCGCCTTGACGCGCTCAAGGATGCTCATTGCTCCTCCGCCCAGCTGAAGCCATCACGCGCCACCAGCGCGCTCGCGGCGGCCGGTCCCCAGGAACCGGCGGCATAGGGGCGCGGGCCGTTGCCGTCAGCCTCCCAGGCGTCAAGGATGGGCTCGACCCAGCGCCAGGCCTGTTCCTGCTCGTCGCTGCGCACGAACAGGTTGAGGCGGCCGGCAATGGCCTCAAGCAGCAGGCGCTCATAGGCGCCCACGCGCTGCGCCGCGAAGGCCTTGTCGAAGTCCAAGTCCAGCGACACCGGCGTCAGCTGCTCGCCGTGGCCCGTGCCCTTCTGCGCGAGCAGTTGCAGCTCCAGCCCGTCCTCGGGCTGCAGCTTGATGACGAGGCGATTCGGAAGGCTGGCTCCGGGGAAGATCTGGTGCGGCACGGGGCGGAAGTTGACGACGATCTGTGCGTCGCGTGCCGCCAGGCGCTTGCCGGTGCGCAGGTAGAAGGGCACGCCGGCCCAGCGCCAGTTCTCCACTTCGGTGCGTAGCGCGACGAAGGTTTCGCAGAGGCTGTCCGGCGGCACCTTGACCTCTTCCAGATAGCCTGGCACCGGATGCCCGCCGCACATGCCGGCGCGGTACTGGCCGCGTACGACGTCGCGTCCCACCGATTCCCGTGTGAAGGGCTTAAGCGCGCGCAGTACCTTGAGCTTCTCATCGCGGATCGCGTCGGCGTCATTGCTGGCTGGCGGCTCCATCGCGATCATCGTCAGCAGCTGCAGCGCATGGTTCTGGATCATGTCGCGCAGCGCGCCGGTGCCGTCGTAGAAGGCGCCGCGCGTACCGACGCCCAACTGCTCGGCCAGCGTGATCTGGATGTTGGCGATGCTCTCTCTGCGCCACAGCGGCTCGAAGAGAGCGTTGCCGAAGCGCAGCGCCATCAGGTTCTGCACCGAAGGCTTGCCCAGATAGTGGTCGATGCGGAAGGCCTGCCGTTCGGAGAACACCGAGCGTACCGTCCGGTTGATCTCCTGCGCGCTGGCCAAGTCGTGGCCCAGTGGCTTCTCCAGCACGACTCGGACCTTGTCATGGTTCAGGCCTACGGCGCCGAGTTGCTGGCAGATGCCGGTGAACAAGTGCGGGCTGGTCGCGAGGTAGAGCACGACGGTATCGGCGTTGCGTGCATCCAGCCAGTCCTTGAGGCCCTGGTAATGCTCGGGCTGGGACAGATCCATGCGACGGTATTGGATCAGCCCCGCGAAGCGCTCGAACTCGTCGTCGCTGGGGCGCTTGCCGGCCTCGACCTCACGGAAGCGTTCCTTCAGCCATTCGCGGTAGCGCTCGTCGGTCTGTTCGTCACGTGCGACGGCGAGAATGCGACCGCCTTCGGGCAGCTTGCCGTGCCGGAAGGCCTGGAACAGCGCGGGCATCAGCTTGCGCCAGGTCAGGTCGCCGGTACCGCCAAAGAACACGAGATCGAAAGACATCTGCGGGGTCTCCAGGCCAGCGCCAATGCCGTCACCACGACATGCGCGCTAACCGTTGTGTAACTAAGTTTCGTGAAATACTATGCAGCAGTTTCTTCGCCGGGTCAATCCGGAGCGCATGCCATGAACCAGCTCGACCAGCTCAAAGCCTTCACCACCGTCGTCGCCGACACCGGCAACTTCCTGCAGCTCGCCCAGTTCGCGCCCCGCGACGCGACGACCAATCCTTCGCTGATCCTGAAGGCCGTGCAGTCGCCTGACTATGCGCCGCTGCTGAAGGAGACCGTGAACGCACATCGCGGCAAGCCCCTGGACGAGATCGTCGACCACGTGCTGGTGCGCTTCGGCTTGGAGATCCTCAAGGTCGTCCCGGGCCGCGTATCGACGGAGGTGGACGCGCGGCTGTCTTTCGACAAGGTGGGCAGCCTGGCGCGCGCACGCCGCATCATCGCGCTGTACGAAGCCGCGGGCATCAAACGCGAGCGCGTGTTGATCAAGCTGGCCTCCACCTGGGAGGGCATCCAGGCTGCCGCCGAGCTGGAGCGCGAAGGCATCCACTGCAACCTGACGCTGCTGTTCGCCTTCGCCCAGGCCGTGGCCTGCGGCGAGGCCAAGGTACAGCTGATCTCGCCGTTCGTCGGCCGCATCTATGACTGGTACAAGAAGTCGGCAGGTGCGAGCTGGGACGAGGTGCGAGAAGCTGGCGTCAACGACCCTGGGGTGAAGTCGGTGACGCAGATCTATGCCTACTTCAAGCAGCACGGCATTCGGACCGAAGTCATGGGTGCGAGCTTCCGCAACATCGGCCAGATCCAGGCACTGGCCGGTTGCGACCTGCTGACCATCAGCCCCGACCTGCTCGCCCAACTGCAGGCCAGCGATGCCAAGCTGGAGCGCGTGCTCGATCCGGCCAAGGCTGCTGCCGTGCCGGCCGTCCATCTCGACGAGGCTGCATTTCGCTTCGCTCTGAACGAGGACGCCATGGCGACCGAGAAGTTGGCCGAGGGCATCCGCCTGTTCGCCATCGACGCGGGCAAGCTCGACAAGCTCATCCAAGAAGCCTGACCATGGCAAAGCGCTGCGACCTGTCGCCCGTCTGGGCCGAGCTGCAAGCCCGCTACGCGGCCGAAGGTCGCGGCTTCGACATCCGCAAGGCGTTCGCCGAGGACGGCGGCCGCTTCGGCGCGTTGTCGTTGGAGGCGCCCGAGGTCTTTGCCGACCTGTCCAAGAACCGCGTTGACGTGCCCACTCTGGCTCTGCTGCTGAAGCTGGCCCGCGACTGCGGCCTTGAGGCCCGGCGCGATGCGCTGCTGCGCGGCGACCCTGTCAATACCACCGAGGGCCGCGCGGTGCTGCACACGGCGTTGCGCGCGCCTGCGGGCAGCGATGCGCCGTTCAATGCCGAGGTGCAGGCGTCGCTGGACGCCATGCTGGCCTTTGCCGAGGGCGTACGCCGTGGCGAGCGCGGTGAGATCACCGACGTTGTCCACATCGGCATCGGCGGCAGCGACCTCGGCCCGGCCATGGTTGTGCAGGCGCTTCAGCCGTTCGGCCGCCGCGGCCTGAAGCTGCATTTCGTCTCCAACGTGGACGGTCACGACCTGGCACCGGTGCTGGCCGGCCTGGATGCGCGGCACACGCTGTTCGTCGTCGCATCCAAGACCTTCACGACGCAGGAGACGCTGGCCAATGCCCAGGCCGCCAAGGCCTGGTTCCTGGCCGCGGGCGGCACGGACGTGGCGCGTCACTTCGTCGCGACCAGCAGCAATACCGCAGCAGCCGCAGCCTTCGGCATCGATACGGCCTTCGGTTTCTGGGACTGGGTGGGAGGGCGCTATTCGCTGTGGTCCGTCATCGGCCTGCCCATCGCCATCGCCGTCGGCGCTGACAGCTTCCGCGAACTGCTGGCCGGGGCGCATGCGATGGACCGGCATTTCGCCGCTGCGCCGCTGGAGCGCAACCTGCCGGTGCTGCTGGGCCTCGTTGACATCTGGTACCGCAACTTCCACGGCTTCACGAGCCGCAGCGTGGCGCCCTACCACCAGGGGTTGCGCCGCCTGCCGGCCTATTTGCAGCAACTGGAGATGGAGAGCAACGGCAAGGGCGTGGACCTCGAAGGCCAGCCGCTGGCGTTGGGTACGTCGCCGGTGGTCTGGGGGGAGGCGGGCACCAATGGCCAGCACGCCTACTTCCAGATGCTGCACCAGGGTACGGACGTCATCCCGGTCGAATTCATCGCCGTGAAGCATCCGTACCACGGCGAAGGCATTGAAAGATCGGGCGAACTCGTCGAGAGGCTCGCGGACCAGCATCGCAAGCTGCTCGCCAATTGCCTCGCGCAGAGCCAGGCGTTGATGCAGGGCAAGACCGCTGCCGAAGCGTTGACCGAAAAGGCGCCCACGGCCTCCGCCACGCTGGACCGCGAGGTGCTGGCCAGCCACCGCAGTTTCCCAGGCAACCGCCCGAGCACGACGTTGGTGCTGGACGCGCTGACGCCGCGTTCGCTGGGCGCGCTGATCGCGCTCTATGAGCACCGCGTCTTTGTCACCGGCGCTCTGTGGGGCATCAACAGCTTCGACCAGTGGGGCGTGGAGCTGGGTAAGGCCTTGTGCAATCAGTTGCTACCACGCCTTGAGTCGGGTGACACCGCGGGCCTGGACGGTTCGACGGCAGGCCTGTTGACTCGCCTGAGTGCCGCGTGAAAACGGCATGAGGATCGTCTTCGACTTCGGCGGTGTGGTGTTCCGCTGGCACCCGGCCAGCTTCCTGGCGCGCGTCTGGCCACACCGCGTCGAGACACTTGAGCAGGGCGCCCACATGGCCGCGCAGTTCTTCCAGAACTACGGCGGCGACTGGGGGATGTTCGACCAGGGACTGATCGGCGCCGACGAGGTCGTGCGCCGCATCTCGGCCCGCACCGGCTGGCCGAAAGAGGAGGTCGAGGCTGTCGTGCGCGCGGTGCCGGACGAGCTGACGGCTATCCCGGCGACGGTTGCCCTCATCCGCGACCTGCGAGCGGCCGGCCATACGCTGCACTACCTGTCCAACATGCCTGAGCCCTATGCCGATCACTTGAGCGCGACTTTTCCGCTCACCGAGTGGTTCGAGTCGGGCCTGTTCTCGGGCCGGGTCAAGCAGATCAAGCCGGGCGCCGAGATCTTCGCGATGGCGGAGCGGCATTTCGGCGCACCGCCCTCGGACCTGCTTTTCATCGATGACCACCCGGCCAATGTTGACGCAGCCCTGGCGCGCGATTGGCAGGCCTTTCTGTTCATCGATGCCGCCGGAGCACGGCGCGAGCTGGTGTCCAGGCGACTGCTGGGCGCCTGATCAGTGCAGGGCCTGCTCGCCGGCAGGCCCGAATTCATCCGGGTCCTGCGGCGGCGCGGCCGGTACGCGGAAGCTCTCGCTGGCCCAGGCGCCCAGGTCGATCTGGCGACAGCGTTCGCTGCAGAACGGGCGCCACTTGTTGCTGGAGGCGAAGACGCTGTCGCCGCTGCATTGGGGGCAGCGCACGATGCGTTCGCCCTGCGCGTTCGTCTTCATTGGCACAGCGCCAGCTCGAAGCCGCTGTCTTCGGGAGCCAGCTTGAGCCGGCCCTCCTCGTCCTGGCGCATCAGTCGGATGGACACCATCAGCCGATGGCCGGAAATCTCCGGGATCAGGCCGAGGCTGGGGTCGATGCGCATGCGCAGCAGCTGGTAGACGCGGACGGCGGGCAGGCTCTGCTGGAACTGGCCGGCCGTGGCGGCGACCTTGTGCGGCGTGCCCGAATCACGCAGCAGGCCCAGCAGCACCTGCAGCCCTTCTGCCAGCGGCATCAGCGTCTGGGTCCAGCCCACCAGATCCTTGCGGCGGCGCGCCGGCAGCATCTGCTGCCAGTTGTAGTAGGCCGGCAAGTCGAATTCGCAGGTGCCGCCAGGGATGCTGATGCGGCTACGGATGCTCATGAGCCAGTCGTTGCCGGTCAGCGCCGCACCGGTCTTGCCGGACACCGCATTCAAGCGCTGGAAAGCGCCGTCGATGCGGGTCACGACCTCGTCCAGGCGGGCTTCATCGACGCCGGGGCTGCCGCGGTAGGCGTTGAACTGGGCCTTGTGCTTCTCGAGCTCCTTGAGCAGGTCACTCTTCAGGTCGGCACGCGAGGCGACGTCGAGGATCTCGAACAGCGTGACCAGCGCGAAATGATGGTCAAGCGCAGTATCTCGGCCCATCAGGGCGCCGAGACGGTCGAACAGATGCTCGAGGCGGAGCATCGTGCGGATGCTCTCGTTGAACGGGTACTCGTACAGGACCACGGCGGCAGCTTCAGTCAGGGCGCCGCAATTGTTTCACAGCCCCAGCGTGCAGCCAGGCTTCTGGCCTCCATTTCGAGCGCGGCGAGCGAGATGCCGTCGTTGAGCAGCACGGCATCGGCCGCAGCGCGGCGGGCCTGCCGGCTGGTCTGGGCGGCAAGGGCGCCCTGAACGCGCTCCATCGTCCAGCCCGGGCGCTGCAGCACACGCACGACCTGGGTCTCGACCGAGCAGTCGACGACGAGAACACGTGCGACCCGCGAGCGCCAGCGACCGGACTCGACCAGCAGCGGCACGTCGAAGACGACGAGGGGCGCGCGCGCCGCGTCGGCCTGGGCGAGTGCCTCGTTGGTGATCAGCGGATGCAGGATGGCTTCCAGCCGACGCTTGGCGCCGGTGTCGGAGAAGGCAAGGGCGCGCATCCGGTCCCGGTCCAGCGCACCGTCGGCGCCGACGAAGTCCGCGCCGAAGGCTTGGGCGATGGCGGGCATGGCCGCGCCACCGGGCAGAGTGAGGGCGCGCGAGATGGCGTCGGTGTCGACGATGGCTGCACCGGCCCGGCCCAGCAGGCCAGCGACGGTGCTCTTGCCGCTGCCGATGCCGCCGGTCAGGCCCACCCTCATCCGGTCAGGCCCAGCCGAGCCAGCCCAGCACCGTGGCCTGGCCTGCGAACAGCACCACCAGGCCGCCGCCGGCCAGGAAGGGGCCGAAGGGGACGTAGCGGCCTTCACGCAGGCCAGCGTTCATCTTCATGATGATGCCGACGACCGCGCCTATGGCCGAGGCGCCGAGCACAATGGGCAGGATCATCTGCCAACCCAGCCAGGCACCGAGGGCCGCGAGCAGCTTGAAGTCGCCGTAGCCCATGCCCTCCTTGCCGGTGGCCAGCTTGAACAGCCAGTAGACCGACCACAGCGACAGATAGCCCGCCAGTGAACCGATCAGCGCCTTGTCGAGCGGGATGGTCCAGCCCATCAGCGCAGCCGCGAGGCCGGCCCACAGCAGGGGCTGATTGATGGCGTCCGGCAGCAGCGTGGTGTCCCAGTCGATCAGCGCCAGCGCGATGAGCGCGGCTACGAAGCCACACCACAGCAGCGTCGTGGGCTGCGCCCCGAAGCGCCAGGACAGGGCGGCGAACGCTACGCCTGTCGCGAGCTCGACCAGCGGGTAGCGCTTGGCGATCGGCGCCTTGCAGGACGCGCATTTGCCGCCCAGCCGCAGCCAGCCGACAAGGGGAAGATTCTCATGCCAGCGCAGTTGGTGGCCGCAGTGAGGGCAGCGCGACCGAGGCCTGGAAATGCCGAAGGGCGGCAGGGCCTCGATCTTGGTGCCATAGGCGTCGACCGCCTTGGCGAGCTTCTCGGCCTCCGCAGCCGGCACGCCGGCAACGCGCGCCATGACGGTGGCATCGGTCAGCTGCGCTGCGGACTCATGCAGCCACTGCCGCTCCAGCATCAACGGGATGCGATGTACGACGACGTTGAGGAAGCTGCCAATGCAAAGACCGAAGATGCCGAGAACCCAGGGCGACAGCCAGACGCTGTAGTCCACTGGCATCAGACCACCTGGCCCAGCTTGAAGATGGGCAGGTACATCGACACGACGATGCCGCCAATGATGCCGCCCAGGATGACGATGATGAAGGGCTCCATCAGGCTGGACAGCGCCTTGACGGCCTCGTCCACCTCGTCCTCGTAGAACTCGGCCGCCTTGCCCAGCATGTGGTCCAGCGAGCCCGACTCCTCACCGATGGATGACATCTGCAGCACCATGGTGGGGAAGATGCCGGTGGTTTGCATGGAGGTCGTCAGTGCGGCACCGGTGGACACGTCGCGCTGGATCTGCTCCGTTGCTTCCGCGAACACCGCATTGCCGGAGGCTCCGCCGACCGAATCCAGCGCTTCCACGAGAGGCACACCTGCAGCGAACATGGTCGACAGCGTGCGCGTCCAGCGCGCGACGGCCGACTTGTACATCAGGTCGCCGAACACCGGCACCTTCAGCAGCAGCCGGTCCATGCGCTTTTGCATCTTCTCGGAACGCTTCCAGCTCTGGATGAAGAAGTAGACGCCGCCGCCGATGCCGCCAAAGATGGCCCACCAGTAGCTGACGAAGAACTTGGACAGCGCGATGATGAACAGCGTCGGCGCGGGCAGGTCGGCGCCGAAGGACTTGAACACGTCCTCGAAGGCTGGCACGACGAAGATCATGATGACGGCCACGACGATGAAGGCCACCACCATGACGGCGATCGGGTAGGTCAGCGCCGACTTGATCTTGTTCTTGATCGCGACCGTCTTCTCCTGATAAATGGCCAGCCGGTCCAGCAGGGCCTCCAGGATGCCGCCCGACTCGCCGGCCTCGACGAGGTTGCAGTACAGCGCATCGAAGTACATCGGATGCTTGCGGAAGGCCGACGAAAGGCTGGTGCCGGTCTCGACGTCCTGGCGGATGTCGTTCAGCAGCCGGGTCAGGCGCGGGTTGGTCGCGCCACGCGCGACGATGTCGAAGGCTTGCAGCAGCGGCACGCCGGCGCGCATCATGGTCGCCAGTTGACGCGTGAAGACTGCGATGTCCTTCTGCTTGATCGAGGTGCCACCGCTGGAGCGGCGCTTCTTGACCTTGTTGACGAGGATGCCTTGGCGGCGCAACGTGGCGCTGACCATGGCCTCGCCGCCCGCGCGCAGCTCACCCTTGACGATCTTGCCGTTGCGGTCCTTGCCTTCCCATTCGAAGACGAAGTCCTTGATGCCTTTTGCTGCAGCAGTGGCGGTGGCCATGCGCTCTCCTCGATGGGTTATTCGTTGGTGGCGGACAGCACTTCTTCCAGCGTCGTGACGCCGCCGCGCACCTTCACAAGGCCGGACTGGCGCAGGTCGCGCACGCCTTCCTTCTTGGCCTGCTCGGCGATGTCCATCGCCGTTCCCTCGGCCAGGATGATGCGCTGGATGGGCTCGGTGATCGGCATCACTTGGTAAAGGCCAAGGCGGCCGCGGTAACCATTCGTGCAGTTGTTGCAGCCCACGGCACGGTAGGGCTTCCAACTGCCGTCGAAGTCCTCTTCGGCGAAGCCGGCCTTGAGCAAGGCCTCGCGAGGGTAGTCCGCCGGCTGTTTGCAGTTCTCGCACAGTCGCCGCACCAGGCGCTGCGCGGTGATGAGCAGCACGCTGGAGGCGATGTTGAATGGCGCTACGCCCATGTTCAGCAGCCGCGTCAGCGTCTTGGGCGCGTCATTCGTGTGCAGCGTGGACATGACCATGTGGCCCGTCTGCGCGGCCTTGATGGCGATGTCGGCCGTCTCCAGGTCACGGATTTCGCCGACCATGATGATGTCCGGATCCTGGCGCAGGAAGGACTTCAGTGCGGCCGAGAAGTTCAGCCCCGCCTTGTCGTTGACGTTGACCTGGTTGATGCCGGGTAGGTTGATTTCGGCCGGATCTTCGACGGTGGAGATGTTGACGCCAGGTTGGTTCAGGATATTCAGGCAGGTGTAGAGCGACACCGTCTTGCCTGAGCCGGTCGGGCCCGTCACCAGGACCATGCCGTAAGGACGGTAGATCGCTGCGAGCAGGCGCTCCTTCTCGATCTTCTCGTAGCCCAGCGCATCGATACCCAGCTTGGCGGATGACGAGTCCAGGATACGGATAACGATCTTTTCGCCGAACAGCGTGGGCAGTGTGCTGACGCGGAAGTCAATGGACTTGGCGCCGAACTTCAGCTTCATGCGCCCGTCTTGCGGCACGCGGCGCTCGGCGATGTCGAGCCGGGAGATGACCTTGATGCGCGAGGACAGCTTGTCCTTGATGGCAATGGGCGGCTGCGTGATCTCGCGGAGCTCGCCGTCGACGCGGAAGCGCACTCGATAGTGGAATTCGTAGGGCTCGAAATGCAAGTCGGAGGCGCGCAGGTTGATTGCGTCCACCAGCATCTTCTGCAGGAAGCGCACGACAGGTGCATCCTCGACGTCGGCCAGCTCGGTCGACTCCTGCTGCGGGGTGGTCTCCTCTTCGGCGATGTCGAAATCGAAGTCGCCACCGGCCATGGACTCCAGCGTCTCGGTCGCGCTGGCGCCGGCGCTGCTCAGCAGTTTGGCCAGCTTGTCGTGCTCGACGATGACCCATTCGGGCTGCAGCTGCGTGGCGAACTTGATGCGTTCGATGACCTCGAGATCGGTCGGATCGGCGCCACCCACCAGAAGGCGATTGCCGCGCCTGGAGAGCGCGACGACCTGATATTGCTGCATCAGCTTCGCGTCGAGCACGTTCTGCGGCATGCGCTGCGGGTCCATCGCCGCCAGGTCCAGCAGCGGCAGCGCCAGCGCGCCCGACATCGTGTGCGCCAGATCTGCCGGCGATACCTGACCGCTGGCGATCACCGCGTTGACGAAGCTGGTCTTCTTCTCGCGCGCCTGCTTGACGAGATCCTCGGCGACCTTTGCCTGCAGCTTGCCGGCGTGCACCAGCATGCGCGCGACCCCCGACAGGGCGGACTGGAGCGGCTCGGCTAGCGTGGTTTCCACAGGCAGTTGCGTCGGCGACGGAAGGGGCGAAGTCCGTCGATTGTGCCAGTCATGGGCCCGCCAAGAGGGGGGCTGGCTCGCCCCTTGCACCGTGAAGTTTGTCGCGGGTTGGTGGTCTCGGCGCCGTGGGGATGCGTTGCAGGGGGGCGTGGCCCGTCCGGGTTCCGGCCATGGCTCTTCCGGCCGATGGCGCGATGGCGGCGGCTGGCTAACCTGCCGCGGCTCCCGTGCTGGCGTGATGGAACGCCGCGCGCCAGTCCGTCACGCAACCACCCATGCCCACCACCCACTCTCGCTTCGCCGCCTGGCTCCGTCCTGTCCTGGTATTGCTCACCCTGGCCTTATTGGCCGATCACGGTGTCGGAGCAGGTGCCACCGCCGTCGCAGCGCCCAAGCCGCGGTTCAGCGTCTCGCTGGATCGCAGCCACGCCATCACCCAACCAGGCGGGCAGGTGACCCTGACCGTCACCGTGCAACGTGAGGCCGGTTTCAACGAAGGAGTGCAGATCTTCGTCGAGGGGTTGCCCGCAGGCGCCACGGCGGCGGCACTGCGCGTCGAGTCGGGCAGCAACACGGGCACGCTGATGTTGCAGGCCGCCGCGGATGCACCGCACTCCCTGCCCACGGGCGCGGCCGTCAGGGGCAAGGGGGGCGGAGTGACAAGCGCTGCACTGCCACTGACCTTCACATTGCGTGGCGCCGCCGGCGATGTCGACACCAGCTTCGGCGGCGCCCGTCTGCTGGCTCCTGGTGGTCTCACGGACGATTACGTGCGCGGTGTAGCAGTGCAGGCGGATGGCAAGCTCGTCGTGGCCGGTTTCGGTGTCTTCAGCACTGCCACGGGCACCGATTTCATGCTCGTGCGCTACCTGCGCGACGGCGGCCTGGACTCCCGCTTCGGCAAAGGCGGCAAGGTCAGCACAGCCTTCGGCAACGCCGGGCGCAGTGACGAGGCTCAGGCCGTGGCGGTGCAGCCCGACGGCAAGATCCTCGTCGCCGGCAGCAGCGATCAGGGTGCCACCGGCTACGACTTCGCGCTGGCCCGCTACCTCCCCGACGGTATGCTGGACACGGGCTTCGGCCGCGACGGCCGCGTGACGACCTCCTTCGGCAACGGTACCGACAAGGCCTATGCCCTCTTGCTGCTTCCTGACGGCAGGATCGTGGTCGGCGGCGACAGCCACCAAGGAGCCAACGGCAGCGACTTCGCGCTGGCACGCTACAACCCCGATGGCAGCCTCGACGCCAGCTTCGGCAACGGTGGCAAGGTGCTGACAGCCATCGGCAGCGACAGCTCCCGCGAGACGATCTACGCGCTGGCCCAGCAGACCGTGGCCGGCGTTGCGCGCGTCGTTGCGGTCGGCGGCGAGGGCGACTTCATCGCCGCGGCCTACCGCGCCGATGGCACGCTGGATGGCGGCTTCGGCAAGGCCGGCATCGTGCGCGGCCTGTTCGGCAGCGTCACCGGCGCGGCGCGCGGAGTCGTTGTCACCGAAGACAACGAGCTTATCCTGGCCGGTCACCGCGACCATGACTTCGCAGTCGTGCGCCTGCTGCCCGACGGCCGCCTGGACACGGGCTTCGGCACGGCCGGCCGCGTCGTGGCGGCCATCAGCGCCAGCAACTGGGATGAGGCGACCGCCCTGGTGCGGCAGTTCGACGGCCGGCTGCTGCTGGGGGGCTGGGTGTACACCGGCAACAGTTCCAGCGCCGACACCGTGCTGCTGCGCCTGAACGCCGACGGCAGCCGCGATGAAGGCTTCGGTCCTGGTGGCGTGCGCATTACACCCGTAGCCGCCGGCAATCGCACTGATGCCGGCCGCGCGTTGGCCTTGCAGCCCGACGAGCGCGTGCCCGCCATGCGCGTGTTGCAGGCCGGCGAGGCCAGCGGCAGTGGCGACCTCGACATCCTTCTGATGCGTCACTGGCTCTGATGTCGGGCAGGCCGGCGCTTCCTAGAATCTGTCCGCCTTCCGCCACCGCGCATGGACATCCAGACGACGCCAGCCTCGCTCAGCAAATACCGCATCCCGCGTGCCCGGCGGGATGCGGTGGCTCGCCCCGCGCTGCTCGCGCGCACGCTGGCACTGGCGGCACAAGCCCGGCTGGTGCTGGTGCAGGCGCCGGCAGGTTTCGGCAAGACGACGTTGCTCATGCAGCTTTCTGCGGCGCTGGCCGCGGCACCTGGTGGCGAGGTCGTCTGGGTATCGCTTGACGCCGAAGACAACGACACCAACCGCCTCTTCGCTGCGCTGTTCGGCGCGTTGGCGCCGCTGGACCTTCCTTGGGCCGTGCCGCCCGACACCGTGCTGGCCCAACTGCAGGACGCCAGCCCCGCCGCGCGCACAGCGCTGGGCCCGCTGATCGACGCCTTGGGGGCGCGTCCCGAAGCCCGCATCGCGCTGGTGCTGGACGACCTGCACCACGTGACTGACCCTGCAGCGCTGCAGTTGCTGGATGCACTGCTCTCGCGTGCCCCCCCGGAGCTTTGCGTCTTCATCGGCAGCCGCGTGACACCGCCGTTGTCGCTGGCGCGCTGGCGGGTCGGTGGCGAGCTCGTCGAGCTGGGTTTCGAGGATCTGCAGTTTGACCTTGATGCCGCCCAGGCGTTGTGCCAGCTGCGCGGGTTGGAGGCCATGTCCGATGACGCGCTACGCGCTGCGCTGGCCCGCACCCATGGCTGGGCCGCCGGGCTGCAGCTGATGTTGGGCAGCGCCCGTGGCGCCCGCGGTGATGGCAGCGCACCGCCGCTGCTGATCGGGCCTGCGGCCCACCGCCACCTGTTCGACTACTTCGCCCAGGAGGTACTGGCCGGGTTGCCCGTTCCGCTGCAGGACTTCGTGCTGCACAGCAGCGTGCTGCCTGAGCTCAGCCCGTCGCTGTGCCAGGCCGTCACCGGCCGTGCCGATGCGACCGCCGTGCTGGACGGGCTCTACGGTCGCCAGCTTTTCATCACCGCGCTGGACGAGACCGTGCCGGTGCTGCGCTTCCACGACCTGTTCCGCGACTTCCTGCGCGGCGAGCTGGACCGCCGCCAGCCCGGCCTGGCGGCTGAGTTGCATGCCCGTGCTGCGGCCGCCGAGACGCGCACCGAACGCGCCGTGCCGCATTGGCTGGCCGCTGAGCGCTGGCCCGAGGCGCTGGCGGGCTTGCGCCGTGTCGCCGACGGACTGCTGGCCGTCGGCGGCACTCAGCGCTTGGAGCGCTGGCTCGACCAGTTGCCGCCCGACTGGCGCGAGCAGCATGCTGAGGTGGCCCTGCTGCGCGGCCTGTGCGCCTGGTCGCGCTGGGACTGGCTGCGTGCCCGCGACGAATTCCAGCGCAGTCATGACGCCTTTGAGCGCGACGACCGGAGTCACGACCGTTTCCTTGCGCTGGGCATGCTGGGCGCTTGCCACAACGCGATGGGGGACATGCAGCGCTGCCAGGAAGCCCTGCAATCCGCAGCAAGCGCCGGGTTGCCCGCCGCGCTGCAGGTGGCCTTCGACTCGCTGGGCTCCTGGAACGGTCTGGCCAGGGGCGACACCGCCACGCTGTTGCGCTCCCTCAGCGCGATGGCCGACAACGCCACTCTCGCGCCGGAGGCACGCTACCCCAACATCGTGGACATGGGCTACGGCCACTTCATTGGCGTGCCAGGCGCGCGCCCTGTGATGGAGCGGCTGCAGCGGCTGTGCCGGGCTCGCGCGCCCGGCCCCGGCCTCGGCGAAACCGAAGTCCAGGTGCCCGCGCTTGGCGCCTGGCTTGACTTCTGGCATGCCGAACCCGGGCAAGCCCGCGAGGCGCTGCAGGCGCTGCTGCAGCTGCAGCGCCACCTGCCGGGCGCCGTGATGCTGACCATAGGCGCCCAGCACCTGAACGGCCTGCATCTCGCAGTGCAGGGGCGCACCGCTGAGGCGATCGCCGCCCTGGATCAGGTGCAGGACACGATGACTGCCGGCCACAGCAGCGGCTGGCGGCGCACTTACTTGCACGTGCAGGCCCGCATCCACTGGCGGGCTGGCGACGTCGATGGTCTCGCCGCGTTGCTGCCGGAGCTGACCGCGCCGCGCACCGCTCGCGAGTGGCCGGTGCTCGATACCGGTGCTGCCCTCGTACAGGGCTTGCACGCGCTGCTTTGCGACGACCTCGCCGCCGCGCGCGGGCATCTGGAGCGCGCAGTTGAGCGGCAGCGCCAGGCCAGCCTGCTGGCCTTCCTTGGCGACGCCCGTCTTGGCTTGGCCGCATGCTGTGCGGCCCAGGGTGACCCGGACGCCGCCGCCGCCTGGCTGGACGAAGTGCTGGTCGACGCGGCCCGCGACGAAGGTTGGGGCGTGCTGCTGCTGGAGCCACCCGCCCGGCTGCGGACGCTGTGGCAGGCCACCGAAGGCCGGCTGCAACTACCCGCCGCCAGCCTTGCGGCGCTGCGCCAGCGGCTGGCCGCCTGGCAGCAGGGGACGGATATGCCAGTCCGGCCTGCACCGGCGGATGGCCTGCTGTCGGAGCGTGAGTGCGAGGTGCTGGCGCTGCTGGCCGAGGGCCAGAGCAACAAGCTGATTGCACGCGCGCTCGATCTGAGTCTGCACACCGTCAAGCGACATGTCGCCAACATTCTGACCAAGCTTGCCGTCGACAGCCGCACGCAGGCCGCCGCCTACTGGCACCGTCGCTGAGCGCCAGGCCGTGGCCCGCGACGGGTCCCGCGATGGCTCCACCGAGCGATGCCAGCCGGACCGCAGGTTCCGAAGATGTCGGTCAACGCCACCCGCTGGCACCGACCGATCTTCCTGGAGTCCCGATGTTCTTGCTTCGACGCTTCGCGCCGCTGTGCGCGGCTCTGCTCGTCCTCGCCGGCTGTGGCGGTGGGGGCGAATCCGCCGTGCCTGCGATCCCTGCCGCTCCTGCTCCACCGACTGCGCCCACTCCACCCGGCCCCAGCGCCAGCATGGCGGCGCAGTCCGGTTCGGCCCAGCACAGCACCGTCACCTGGACCGGCGGCAGTGCGGGTAGTGCGTGGCGGTTGGAGCGCCGCCAGGGGAACAATGGTGACTACACCTTCGTCGCCGAGGTCGACAGCGGCACAGGCCTGTGGCTGGACGGCGGCCTGAGCGCAGATACCACCTATGCCTATCGTCTCAGCAGCGTTGATGGACGTGTGCTGGCCACGGCCAGCGCGCGCACCGGCACCGAGGCCGCGCTGATGACGGCCGCGCCCGCGACGGTGGGCAACGGTGTTGCGCTGCCCGTCACGCCCACCACCAGCCGCATCCGGATCGCGGACGGCAGCGTGCAGCTGGACTTGCCCGCCGGCAGCCTGAGCCAGTCCGGTACGGCGGTGCTGCAGCCCATCACCAATCCGCTGCCCGATGGCAATGGGCTGGGCATGAGCTTGAGCCTGCCCGAGCGCCCATCCCGCATGCTGACGCTGTCACTGCGCTACGGTGCCGACGAGGATGTCGACGAAGTGCTGCAGGATCGCATCGCGCTGCGCCAGACCGACGGCAGCTGGTGGCTGCTGCCGCTTGCTGTCCACGATGAGGCGCAGCGCCTGCTGCAGGTCCGCGTGCCTCCCGCTCTCTGGGTCACCCAGTCGGGAGCGTCCGCCCAGTTGGCGCGGGCGGCAGCCGCGACCGTGCCTGGCGTTAAGGGCGAGTTCGTGCGCGTGAAGGCCCACAAGCTGGTGCCCGCTGCGACGGCCGTTCGTGTGCTCGGCAGCCAACGCTTCGTGCCGGTCAGCATCTATGTGATGCAAAGCGATTCCTGTGGCGAGGCGCCCGAGGACGACCTGTGCGTGCCGCTGCCCATCGTGCGTGATGTGCAGGTGCCCGTGCTGAACAGCAAGGCCGGCTTTCAGCGTCAATGGACGCTGCAAGGCAGCACGGCGCCCGCGGCCAGCTTTGGCACGCTGGCCGTCGAGCCCAGGGCTGGCGTCGTCTACACCGCGCCGGCGCAGGCTCCGGCCGCCAACCCCGTCACGCTGCGCTTCCAGAGCGTCAACAGCAGCAACGGGCGCCGCCTGGTGCTGAGCGCCAGGATCCGCATCGCCGAGGACGCCTGGGTCGGCACGCTGAAAGCCCTCGTCGGTGACCTGCTGGTCAGCCACGAGTTCCAGCTCGACACGCGCTGGAGTCTTGACGGCGCCCAGAGCACCGCGACACGGCGCGTCTACCGCCCCAGCGGCAATGCCAGCCACGTCTACTCGATGGCGGATCCTGTCTGCACGCACGCGGTCTCTCCCACCCGGGTCGCGCTGGCGCAGGCCGACACCACCGGGCAGCTCGTCGTCGACGAGTCCAGCAGCCCGGCGCGCTATGCGCTGGTGCTGAGCACTGTCTGGAATTCCTCACTCTCCGTCACCTGTCCGCGCGGCAGCTCCAGCACACCCACCAAGGGCGGCCATGTCTGGTCCGCCGAGGGTGTCATAGCCAACGGTCGCATCGAGGGTTCGGATGACGGCCTGGGCGAGCGCAGTTGGTCGCTGGGGCGTCCGCAATGAGTGCCGCCGTCCACCATGGGCGCCCCGTCATCGCCATATTCGGTGCCACCGGGGCGCAGGGCGGCGGGCTGGCCCGCGCACTGCTGCGCGACCCCTGGCGGCGCTTCGCGGTGCGTGCGCTGACGCGCCAGCCCGGCGCCCGCGCTGCGCGCGCGCTGGCCCAGGCCGGCGCCGAGGTCGTGCAGGCCGATCTCGACCGCCCCGGCACGTTGGGCGCCGCGCTTGACGGCGCCTACGGCGTGTTCGGTGTCACCGACTTCTGGGAGCACTTCAGCCCCGAACGCGAGCTGCGCCAGGCCGCGCAGATCGCCAGCGCGGCCGCGCTGGCACGCGTACGGCATGTAATCTGGTCCACCCAGGAGGACACGCGTCCCGGTCCCGGTGCCGGGGAGTGGGCCGTGCCGCAGATGGATGCGAAGGGGCAGGCCGACGCGCTGTTCCGCGCGCTGCCGACAACCTATCTGCTGCCTTCGTTCTACTGGGACAACTTCATCCATCTCGGCCTGCACCCGCAGCGCGAGGCGGACGGCCGCCTGCTATGGCCGTTGCCGCTCGGCGGCGCGCGGCTGTGCGGCATTGCGGCCGAGGACATCGGCAACTGTGTCGCGGCGCTGTTCGTGCAGGGCGAGGCGGTCGTGGGCGAGCGCATCGGCCTGGCCGGTGAGCAGTTGAGCGGCCCGCAGATGGCCGACGTGCTGTCGCGCATGCTGGGCGAGCCGGTTTACCACGAGGCCATCACACCCGAGGCCTTTGGCCGCCAGCCGTTCCCCGGCGCTTCGGAGATGGCGCGCATGTTCGCCTACCAGCAGGCCGAGGAGACGGGCTATTGCGCCGCGCGCGCGCCCGAAGTCGCTCGCGCGCTGCACCCTGGATTGCTGGGCTTTGCTCAATGGGCTCAGTCGCGTGCCGACGTGTTGCGCCATCTCGCTGGGGCACCGAAGGAGCGGGCATGAGAGTCGCCATCACCCTCGCCGCAGTGCTCGCCGGCATGGCGCTCACGCTGCCCGCTCAAGCCGCGATCGATTGCTGGATCGACGCACCCCATCCGCAGACGGCCGACCGGCTGTCCAGCAGCCATGTCAGCGTTGCACCGCTGCAGCAGGCCCTGCAGCGGCTCAACGCGCAGTTGCACCGCCAGCCGGCTCTGCAGGCGCTCCCGCGTTCGCGCCTGCGCAGCAGCTGGCAGATCGCCGGCCAGTGGACGCTACCGGCCCGCGGCGCCCACTTCTTGCTTCGCGACCACCGTGAGTCCATGTGGCTGGGCCCTTGCGATCTCGTCAAGGGTGCGGACCGACTGGAACCGCGCGCCTCTATCGTCGTGCAGGTCAACCAGCCGGAGACTTTCTTCGCCACGGCCGTGCCTGAGCTGCGCGACGAGCAGCTGTCTGCCTGGCGCGAGATCCTCCCGACCGATCAGGTGCAGGGCCGGCCGCTCTACGACGGGCACATGCTGGTCATCACGGCGGACGGTCGCCTGCCCTGGGTGCCCGTGACGACCGCGGACTATCTCGACTTCACGGAGCGCGACCTGATGCGGCGCCACGCCGAGGCCATGGCGGCCCAGGCCAGCCAGCAGGCTGCCCTGGCGCCGGCCGCAAGGGAGGCACAGATCCAGCGCGTGGTGGAGGGCATGCGGCGTGTGGACCCTGCCCAGGCCACACGGCTGGAGCAGGAGCTGCGCGCCAACCTCGCGGCCGAGACGCGCGCGATCGAGGCCGCCTCGGCACGGCGCCGCAGCCGGGGGGGGACGACGACCCCGTAGGCCGCCAGCTCGACAAGCTGCGTGCCTACCGCAGCCGGTTGAGCGCAGTGGAACTCGCCGCCCAGGCACGCCTGGGCCTGAACGGCCTGCAGGACGATGTTTACCTGGCCGACCGTTATCCGGCCTTGGTGCGCCCGGACCCCGACTATCCGTGGGACCGGATGCAGCCGAGCCGACCGCAGATGCTGATGGTGTCGGTGCGTGGTACCGGCGAGTTCGAGGCGCCCATGGCCGAGGTGCTGCGCCAACTGGACATCGGCGCGCTGGAGGCGCTGGTGCGCAAGGCGCCCTGACGGGCCGCCGCAGCAGGCTCATCGCCTTTGCTGGCGCCGAGAATGATGAGCCCTCGCAGACTGCGAGGGCTTCGTTGGTTCGATCTCCGTCTCGGTCTGATCGGGCTCAAGTACTGCCTGCTGCGAATGGCCGGGCCAGCGCTGCTGCTGCGAGGGCAGCCCGACCTGCGGCGCGTGGTTCGACCACGTAGGCTTGGACGACGTCGAGCCTGGGTCAGGCGAAAGAAGGCTGCTACGTCTGCGAAGGAGATGCTCCTGTCGATGAGAGGAGACCCCTGCTGGCCAGAGGTGGTGCGGTGCTGCAGACCCGAGGGCGTATCGGCCTAAGGAGATGTCTTCTCGTTATCTGCCAAAGGCGATATGTTGAAAATATCTGCCAAGTCAGATATTTTGCAGATATCGGCCAAAGCCGATAAGCTGACGGCATGGATTACCCCGTTGCCCTCTCCAGCCAAGTCAAACAGTACTTGCGCTCACTGCGCAAGTCACGAGGTTTGACTCAGTCGGACCTTGCCAAACGCCTCGGCGTCGGCCAGTCGCGAGTGGCGGACATCGAAGCGAATCCTGGGTCAGTCAGCGTCGACCAACTGCTTCAGGTTCTTGCTGTACTCAACGCTCAACTGGTCGTGCGAGACGCACACACGCTGCCAATGGATGTCGCAGCCAGCGACCCTCGGAAACGGAAGACGTCGCCGCTCACCGATACAGGGGCTGCGGACCCGCCTCGCGACCAAACAGACCCTCCCCAAGGGCAGTGGTGAGCAACGTGCGCGCGAGAGCTCTTCGTGGCTGACAAGCTAAGCAAACTTTGGGTATGGATGAACGGCGAGCACGTGGGCGTATGGCATCGCGGCCGTACAGGAAACCATCGCTTCACCTACGAGGCAGCTTGGCTGAACTCGCCTCGAGTGCGTCCTCTGTCTTTGTCGATGCCCATTACGCCCGACAGGACTGTATCGGGGGACGTCGTCTCCAACTACTTCGACAACCTGCTGCCTGACGGCGAACAGATTCGCAAGCGCGTTGCAGCGCGGTTCAAGACGAACTCCATCGACGCCTTCGAATTACTGCAAGCGATAGGGCGCGACTGTGTGGGTGCCGTCCAGTTGCTGCCGCCCGAGACCGCGCCTAACGGCTTCGACCGTATCGAGTTCGAGCCCATGAGCGATGCGGCCATCGAGCAGCATCTGCGCGGCGTCGTCAGCACCTCTGGCATTGGCGGAGAAGACGATGTCGAAGACTTTCGCGTCTCCCTTGCAGGCGCGCAGGAGAAGACGGCGCTGCTGCGTCTGGACGGCCAATGGTGCAGACCTCTTGGCGCCACGCCAACAACGCACATCGTCAAACTGCCTTTGGGGCTTGTCGGCGGGCGTCGGCTAGACCTCATGCACTCCGTCCAAAACGAATGGCTCTGCGCCCAGTTCCTGCGCGAGCTCGGACTTCCGGTGGCCGAGACCGAGATGGTGCGATTTGGCGAGCAGTTGACCTTGGCGGTCGAGCGCTTTGACCGCGCTTGGGCGACGAGGCCGACTGACGGGCAACGCTGGATTGCCCGGTTGCCGCAGGAAGACTTCTGCCAGGTCTTGGGACTTCCACCTTTGGCAAAGTACGAAAGCCACGGTGGACCGAGCGTGGTGCGGTGCACCCAAGTCCTGCTGGGTGGCCAGGCGCCGCAGGCCGACGTCTCCAACTTCCTGCGCACGCAGTTAGCTTTTTGGCTCTTGGCTGCTACGGATGGGCATGCCAAGAACTTCTCCATCTTTCTACTTCCCGGCGGGCGGTACCGAATGACCCCGCTCTATGACGTCATCTCCGTCTGGCCGGTCGTCGGAAACGCCGCCAATCAAGTGCCATGGCGAGCAGCCAAACTGGCAATGGCTATCCGGTCCAAGAACGTGCACTACAACCTTCACGGCATCCAGGCGCGCCATTGGCGTGGTGCCGCCGAGAAGTCGGGGGTGGCGAATGTATGGGACGACATGTTGATGCTGTCGCAGCGCGTGGAGCCGGCGATAGCCGCGATACAGGCAAGGTTGCCGGCGGACTTTCCTCCGCGAACTGCAGACGCTGTGTTCGAGGGAGTCCGAGCGCAGTTGAAGCGATGGGAGCAGGAGGTAGACGCCCTCTAGCGGACAGCTAGCGGCCCCGGCTGAGCCGGCATTGGCGGCGTCGAACAAAGCCGATCAAAGACGATTGAAGATGGTGTCTGCTCACAAAGCTGCTGCGCGCACGCCACAGCATCTGGCTTCTTGTCGTGAGGGAGGTCTTGAAGAGGTCGCCAGGGTTGGCGACGGAGACAGTGAAACGAGACCGGTTTTCGATGGTGGACATTGCCAACTCCATGAAGTTAATGGAGTCAGGTCTAGTCCCCGGTCTTAGTAAGGTGTGTGTCGCTGCGCTGAGGACACCACTTCTGCCACTGATTTGCCACCAGTGGTTCTTGAGACTCGGAATCCACTTTCGTAAGCGGTTGATTCTCAAGGAAATTTCTGGTCGGGGTGAGAGGATTCGAACCTCCGGCCTCTACGTCCCGAACGTAGCGCTCTACCAGGCTAAGCTACACCCCGATGTCGTCTTGCTATGCGGCTTCAGGAATGCCGCTCAACCGACTGAATTGCGAATTCTAGCAGAGATTCTGTCCACTTGTTGGGAGGCAGCAGCTTGAGGCAGTCGGCCGCATGCCGGGCCTCCGTGCGTGCTGCCTCGCGCGTCGATTCCAGCGCGCCCGTGGAGCGCACGATGGCAACGATCTCCTGCAGTTTCTCCTGCTCGCCTTCCTCAATGGCGTGGCGAAGCAGTGCACGCTGTTCGGGCGTGGCGCGCTCCATCGCGATCAGCAGCGGCAGCGTCGTCTTGCCCTCGCGCAGATCGTCGCCGATGTTCTTGCCGAGTTCGTGGGCGTCACCCTCGTAGTCCAGCACATCGTCGATGAGCTGGAAGGCCGTGCCGAGCGCGCGGCCATAGGCCGCGCAGGCTTCCTCGACCTCGGGCGTGGCCTTGGCCAGCACGGCGCCCAGCCGGGCACTGGCTTCGAAGAGCTTGGCGGTCTTGAAGCGGATCACGCGCAGATAACTCTCGACGGTGATGTCCGGGTCGTGCATGTTCATCAACTGCAGGACCTCGCCCTCGGCGATGACGTTGGTCGCCTCGGCCAGCACTTCCAGTACGCGCATGCGGTCCACCGACACCATCATCTGGAAGGCGCGCGAGTAGAGGAAGTCGCCCACCAGCACGCTGGCTGCGTTGCCGAACAATGCATTCGCAGTCGGCTTGCCGCGGCGCAGCGAGGATTCGTCGACGACATCGTCATGCAGCAGCGTGGCCGTGTGGATGAACTCGACGACGGCCGCCAGCTCGAAGCGCGCAGCTTGATCAAAGCCCAGCGCGTTGGCGAACAGCAGCACGAGCTTGGGCCGCATGCGCTTGCCGCCCGCATGGACGATGTAGTGGGCGATCTGGTCGATCAGCGCCACGTCGGAGCTGAGGCGCTTGGCGATGACGGCGTCAACCTGCGCCATTTCGGCGGCAAGCAGGGCGAGGACCTCGGCGACTTGGGATGGGGGCGAGGCAGTCTCGACGCGCACTCTGGACTCTCAAGCTAGGGATCCGGGGATTATAGGAAGGGCGTCCACCCCTGGCCGGCTCGTGCCGGCTGCTGGCGGGTGTCGGGAGGCTTGCAGCGGGGCGGTGTCGCAGGCCATTGCCTGCCGGCCAAACATCAGGGTATACTCGCGGGCTCTTTGCAGTTCGTGCGCCTTGGTGTGCCTGCTGCAAGGGGACACAAATCGACAAAAAGGCCCGACGAGGGCGGCGGTGCAGGGCGTAAGTCGGGCACTGAGCTGCTGGAGCCGGGTGGATGCACCTCGGGTGCGAAAGGAAGAACATGTACGCGGTCATCAAAACCGGCGGCAAGCAGTACAAGGTTGCTGCTGGCGAAAAGATCAAGGTCGAGTTGCTCGACGCGGAAGTTGGCGCTGAGGTCACTCTCGACCAGGTGCTGGCAGTTGGCAGCGGCGATGGTCTGACGGTCGGCGCTCCGCTGGTCGCTGGAGCCTCGGTCAGCGCCAAGGTCGTCAGCCACGGCAAGCACGACAAGGTTCGCATCTTCAAGATGCGCCGTCGCAAGCACTACAAGAAGAGCCAAGGCCATCGCCAGAACTACACCGAGCTGGAAATCAGCGCGGTCAACGGCTGATCCCTCTCTTCTCGCTAATTTCTAGGAGCTAACTCATGGCACAGAAAAAAGGCGGCGGTTCCACACGGAACGGCCGCGACTCCAAGCCCAAGATGCTGGGCGTCAAGGCTTACGGCGGTGAACTGATCTCCGCAGGCTCGATCATCGTGCGTCAGCGCGGCACCAAGTTCCACCCCGGCGTGAACGTCGGCATCGGCAAGGACCACACGCTGTTTGCGCTGGTTGATGGCCATGTCAGCTTCACCGTCAAGGGTGCGAAGAACCGTTCGACGGTCGTCGTCACGCCGCTGGCCGCTTAAGCCAGCCGTTGCGGGCGAGCGCATCGCCTGACACCCAAGCCCCGGCATACCCGGGGCTTTGTCATTTCTGAAGTCTGGCGCGCCACACGACGGTGCGCCAGGCGCAACCCCTGCCATTACGATGGCAATCCGCCATGAAATTCGTTGACGAAGCCACCATCGATGTCGCCGCCGGTAACGGCGGTGCCGGCTGCGCGAGCTTTCGCCGCGAGAAGTTCATTCCCTTTGGCGGACCGGACGGTGGCGACGGCGGCAAGGGCGGCAGCGTCTGGGCCGAGGCTGATCGCAATCTCAACACACTGATCGACTACCGCTACGCACGTCGCCACGAGGCGCGCAACGGCGAGGCCGGGCGCGGCTCCGACTGCTTTGGCGCGGCGGCCGACGACATCGTGCTGCGCATGCCGGTCGGCACCATCATCACGGATCTCGAAACGGAGTCCGTCGTCGGTGAGCTGCTGGAGCCGGGGCAGCGCATCCTGATCTGCAAGGGTGGCGATGGCGGCTTTGGCAATCTGCATTTCAAGACCTCGACCAACCGCGCTCCGCGCCAGAAGACTCCCGGCTGGCCGGGTGAGGTCAAGAAGGTGCGCCTGGAGTTGCGTGTCCTGGCCGACGTGGGCCTGCTGGGCCAGCCCAATGCGGGTAAGTCCACGCTGATTACGGCGGTGTCCAACGCCAAGCCGAAGATCGCTGACTACCCGTTCACGACACTGCATCCCAACCTGGGTGTCGTGCGCGTCGGACCGGAAAAGAGTTTCGTCGTCGCCGACATTCCCGGCCTCATCGAGGGTGCGGCTGAGGGGGCGGGCCTGGGCCACCAATTCCTGCGCCACTTGCAGCGCACGCGGCTGCTGCTGCACGTCGTCGACCTGGCGCCCTTCGACCCCGAGGTCGACCCAGTCAAGGAAGCCAAGGCCATCGTCGCCGAGCTGAAGAAGTACGACCCCGAGCTGCACGCCAAGCCACGCTGGCTGGTGCTGAACAAACTGGACATGGTGCCGGAGGAAGAGCGCGCAGCGCGCGTGAAGGACTTCGTCAAGCGCTATCGCTGGAAGGGGCCGGTCTTCGAGATCTCGGCGTTGACCCGCGAGGGCTGCCAGCCGCTGATCCACGCCATCTATGACCATGTCGCCGCCGAGCAGCGAGTGCTCGAAGAGCGCGACATCCGCTTCGAGTCCCCTGCCGAATGAGTCTGCTGTCCAGCGCGCGCCGCATCGTCGTCAAAGTCGGCTCCAGCCTCGTCACCAACGAGGGCAGGGGTGTGGATGCTGAAGCGATCGCGAACTGGAGCCGCCAGCTGGCAGTGCTGGCCGCCGAGGGGCGTGAGCTGGTCATGGTGTCCAGCGGTGCCATCGCCGAGGGCATGAAGCGCCTGGGCTGGGCAACTCGCCCGAAGGAGCTGCATGAGTTGCAGGCCGCAGCGGCCGTCGGCCAGATGGGCCTGGCGCAGATGTACGAAACCCAGCTCAGTGCGCACGGGATGCACAGTGCTCAGGTGCTGCTGACTCACGCCGACCTGGCCGATCGCGAGCGCTATCTAAACGCCCGCTCCACATTGCTCACGCTGATGGCCCATCGCGTGCTGCCTGTCATCAACGAGAACGACACCGTCGTCAACGACGAGATCAAGTTCGGCGATAACGACACGCTGGGCGCACTCGTCGCCAACCTCGTTGAGGCCGATGCGCTCGTCATCCTGACTGACCAGCGCGGCCTGTACTCGGCCGATCCGCGCAAGGACCCGAACGCCCGCTTCATCGACAACGCACAAGCCGGCGATCCAGAGCTGGAGCGCATGGCGGGCGGTGCAGGCTCCAGCCTCGGCCGGGGCGGCATGATCACCAAGATTCTGGCCGCCAAGCGTGCGGCGGGCAGCGGCGCGGGCACCGTCATCGCCTGGGGGCGCGAGCCTGACGTGCTGCTGCGGCTGGCGCGCGGGGAGGCCATCGGCACGGCGCTGCACGCCGCGACGCCGAAGCTGGCGGCACGCAAGCAGTGGATGGTGGATCACCTGCAGATGCGTGGCGCCGTCAGGGTCGACGCGGGCGCCGTCACCAAGCTGCGCGGCGAAGGCAAGAGCCTGCTGCCTATCGGCGTCACGGAGGTGCAGGGCGACTTCCATCGTGGGGACGTCATCGCCGTGATGGCGCCGGACGGCACCGAACTGGCGCGCGGGCTCGCCAACTACTCCGGTGCCGAATCCCGGCTGATCGCGCGCAAGCCGTCGAGCGAGTTTGAGGCGCTGCTTGGCTACGCGGCGGAGCCCGAGCTCATTCATCGAGACAACCTGGTGCTCCGCTAGGAGCGCTGGATCGCGGGGCTCAGCCCGGCGGCTCGCCGTCGGTTGTCTCCAGCGGCATGGGTCCGCTGTTGCGTTCGCGGTGCGCCGGCCGCATGCCGGCTCGCAGGTAGCGGTTGTGGTGGTTGATGCGCGGCAGGTACCGGGCCAGCTCCGTCAACGCCATCTCGTAGACACCGCGCTTGAACTCGATGACGGCCTCCAGCGGCACCCAGTACTCGTTCCAACGCCAAGCGTCGAACTCAGGGTGGTCAGTGGCTCGCAGGTTCATGTCGCAGTCGCGGCCCACCAACTGCAGCAGGAACCAGATCTGTTTCTGGCCCCGGTAGTGGCCCCGCGCATCGCGCCGGATGAAGTGCTCGGGCACTTCGTAGCGAAGCCAGTCGCGTGTTCTCGCAATGATGCGCACATGCTCTGGCGTGAGCCCCACTTCCTCGTGGAGCTCTCGGAACATCGCCTGCTCAGGCGTTTCACCGTGCTTGATGCCCCCTTGCGGGAACTGCCACGAATGCGTCCGGATGCGCTTGCCCCAGAACACCTCGTTGCGCTGGTTGAGCAGGATGATGCCGACGTTGGGGCGGAAGCCTTCACGGTCGAGCATAATCAACCTCAAATCTCTAGTTGGTTCGATTATTGCATCGGGCCGCGATTGCGGCAGCGCCCTCGCTAACCCGAAGATTTCTCCCTGTTTTGTCGTGACTTGGCCGGGTTTTCACCCGGCCTTCGCTTTTCCCATCCGCCCATGAAAGCCTCCCAGTTTTTCATCTCCACCCTCAAGGAAGCGCCCGCCGATGCGGAGGTCGTGAGTCACAAGCTGATGATGCGCGCCGGCATGATCAAGCGCCTGGGGGCAGGCATATACAACTACATGCCCATGGGTTTGCGGGTCATCCGCAAGGTCGAGAAGATCATCCGCGAGGAGATGGATGCCGCCGGCGCGGTCGAATGCCTGATGCCCGTCATCCAGCCCGCCGAGCTGTGGCAGGAGACAGGCCGCTTCGACAAGATGGGCCCCGAGCTGCTGCGCCTGAAGGACCGCCATGGCCGCGACTTCATCGTCCAGCCCACCAGCGAGGAGGTCATCACCGACATTGCCCGCCAGGAATTGCGCAGCTATCGCCAACTGCCGAAGAATTTCTATCACATCCAGACCAAGTTCCGCGACGAGCGTCGCCCCCGCTTCGGACTGATGCGCGGCCGCGAGTTCACGATGAAGGATGCCTACTCCTTCGACCGTGACGTCGAGGCCGCGGGCCGCAGCTACGACAACATGTACGCGGCCTACTGCAAGATCTTTGACCGTTTTGGATTGCAGTACCGTGCCGTTGCGGCCGACACCGGCGCCATCGGTGGCGACCGTTCGCACGAGTTCCAGGTCATTGCCGATACCGGCGAAGACGCCATCGTCTACTGCCCCACCAGCGACTACGCCGCCAACATCGAGTTGGCCGAGGCTGTGGCCCTGCTGCCCGCGCGCGCTCAGGCGCTGCAGCCGCTGGCCAAAACGCCCACGCCGGGCAAGGCCACCTGCGAAGAGGTCGCGCTGCTGCTGGGCCTGCCGCTGGCGCAGACGGTCAAGTCCCTGGTGCTGGCCACGGATGAGCTCGACAAGGACGGCAACATCGTCAAGACCCAGGTTTGGCTGCTGCTGGTGCGCGGCGACCACGAGCTCAACGAGGTCAAGGCCGGCAAGGTCGAGGGTCTGAAAGGCGGCTTCCGCTTTGCGACCGTCGGCGAAATCGATGCACATTTCGGCTGCAAGCCGGGCTACCTCGGCCCCATCGGCCTCAGGCAGCCGCTGAAGATCGTCGCCGACCGCACCGTCGCCGTCATGAGCGACTTCGTCTGTGGTGCAAATGAGGCGGACTTCCACTTCACGGGCGTGAACTGGGGTCGCGATCTGCCCGAGCCCGACGTCGTGGCCGACATCCGCAATGTCGTCGCCGGCGATCCCTCACCGGACGGCAAGGGGCTGCTGGCCATCCAGCGCGGCATCGAGGTGGGCCATGTGTTCTATCTCGGTACCAAGTACTCGGCGGCGATGAACGCCACCTTCCTGGACGAGAACGGCAAACCCAAGCTGATGGAGATGGGGTGCTACGGCATCGGCGTGACCCGCATCCTGGGCGCGGCCATCGAGCAGAACAGCGATGCCCGCGGCATCATCTGGCCGGATGCCATCGCGCCGTTCACGGTCGTCGTCTGCCCCATCGGTGCGGATCGCAGCGCTGAGGTCAAGGCTGCTTCCGAGAAACTCTACGAGGATCTGAAAGCCTTGGGCGCGGACGTGCTTCTGGATGACCGTGGCGAGCGCCCGGGCGCGATGTTCGCGGACTGGGAACTGATCGGCGTGCCCCACCGTGTAGTGCTGGGCGACCGCGGCCTGAAGGAAGGTCAGGTCGAATACCAGGGCCGGCGCGACGAGGCTGCCACCAAGCTGGCCTTGGGTGACGTGGTGGGTCACTTGAAAGGCCTGCTCAAGCTTTGAAGCGCCGGCTTCTGCTGCTGAGCCTGCTCGGCGCGCCGCTGGCGGCGCAGGCAGGCGCCCAGGTCGAGGAGCCGCTCGCGGACTCGATCCGTTCGGCGCTGGGTGCCGCCATCGCGCAGAGCGCGCCGCCGCGCCCCCGCTTCGAGGCGGATCAGCTGGAGGCTCGCATGGCCTATCTGCGCTGGCTGGCGGCGATGAGCGAGCGGCTGAAGAAGCGCAAGACCGAGACGCAGATCCGCATCGAGTTTCTCGAGACGGTTTGGTACGAGGCCAAACGTGCGGGCCTGGAGCCCAGTCTGGTGCTGGGGCTGATCCAGGTCGAGAGCGGCTTTCGCAAATACGCGATCAGCGTCGCTGGCGCACGTGGCTACATGCAGGTCATGCCGTTCTGGACGCGAGTCATCGGCGACGGCGACGCCTCGCGGCTGTTCCACATGCAAACCAATCTGCGCTTCGGCTGCGTGATCCTGCGCCACTACCTGGACGTCGAGCGTGGCAATCTGGCGCTGGCTCTGGGCCGCTACAACGGCAGCCGCGGCAGGCCGGAGTATCCGAACGCGGTATTCGGCGCGCGGCGCCAGTGGCTGCTGCCTGGCGAGATGTGAACGGCTGGTAAAGCTGCAGGGCTTACCCGGCGTGCCTTGTGGCATCGCGTGGCAGGCAGGGTAGCCTGCGCGATTCCGTCCACAAGACAGCCCCATGTCCGCCACACGCCGATTCGCGCCCCTGCTTCTTTCCGCCCTCCTGGCCACGGGGCCGTGGGCCCTGCCCAGGCCCAGCCAAGCGACAACCCGTTGCTGAGCATCAGCCCGCTGCCCCTGCAGTACCCGCAGTTCGACAAGCTGCGCGACGAGCATTTCGCGCCCGCCCTGGAGCGGGGTATGGCCGAGCAGCTCGCAGAGATCCAGGTCATCGCCGACAACCCCGAAGCGCCGACTTTCGACAACACCATCGTTGCGTGGGAGAAGAGCGGTCGGCTGCTGAACCGCGCGACCACGTTGCTGTTCAGCCTGCTGGGGGCCGATGCCAACCCGGCTCGCCAGCAGCTGCAGACCGACTACGCCGCCAAGCTTGCCGCCCAGCGCGACGCGGTGCTGCTCAACCCCAAGCTGTTCGCCCGCGTCGAGGCGCTGTACGTGCAACGCGACACTGCTGCGCCCAACCCCGAAGCCAAGCGCCTCATCGAGCGTTACCGCCGCGACATGCTGCGCGCCGGCGCGCAACTGAATGACGCGCAGAAGACGCGCATGAAGGCGATCAACGGCGAGCTGGCGACGCTGACTGCGCGCTTCAACAAGGCTGTGCTGGCCGAGGTCAACGACTCGGCCATCGTCGTCGACAGTGCTGAGGAATTGGCGGGCCTTAGCCAGGCGCAGATTGCCGCGGCCGCAGACTCGGCCAAGAAACGCGGCCTGGACGGCAAGTACCTGATTGCGCTGCTGAACACCACCATCCAGCCCTTCGAGACCGACCTGCAGAACCGCGCCGTGCGCGAGCGCTTGCACCGCGCATCGGTGGCACGCGGTGCAAGGGGCAACGAGTTCGACGCACGGGCCATCGTGTCCCGTGTGATGACGCTGCGCCAGGAGCGTGCGGCGCTGCTGGGCTATGCGACGCCCGCGGCGTTCGTGCTGGAGGAGGAGACCGCCAAGTCGGCCGACACCGTCAACGCGCTGCTGCGCCAGCTCGCACCGGCCGCCATGGCCTCGGCCAGGCTGGAGGCGTTGGAACTGCAGAAGCTCATCGATAGCGAGCAGGCGGCCAAGAAGCTGCCCAGCTTCGCGCTGCAGGCCTGGGACTGGAGCTACTACGCGGAGAAGTTGCGCGCTGCCAAGTACGGCTTCGATGAGAGCCAGCTCAAACCCTATCTGGAGCTGACCAGTGTGCTGGAGAAGGGCGTGTTCTATGCCGCCAATCAGCTCTACGGCATCAGCTTCAAGCGCCGCATGGACCTGCCGGTCTATCGCGACGACGTGCGCGTCTACGACGTATTCGACACCGATGGCAAGCAGCTAGCCATTTTCATCGCCGACCTCTATGCCCGCCCCAGCAAGCGTGGCGGCGCCTGGGCCAACGCCTATGTCGGCCAGAACGCGCTGGAGGGCACGTCGCCCGTCGTCGCCAACCACCTCAACATCCCCAAGCCGCCCGCCGGCGAGCCGACGCTGCTGACCTGGGACGAGGTCAACACGATGTTTCACGAGTTCGGCCATGCACTGCACGGCATGTTCAACAAGAGCCGCTACCCAGGCCTCACCCGCGTGCCACGCGACTTCGTCGAATACCCCTCACAGGTCAACGAGGTCTGGGCCGACTGGCCCAGCGTGTTGGCCAACTACGCCAAGCATTACAAGACTGGCGCACCCATGCCGCGCGAGCTGCTCGACAAGGTCTCGCGCGCGAAGCGCTTCAACCAGGGCTACACGACGGTCTCCTACCTGTCCGCTGCCATCGTCGACCAGCGCCTGCACCAGCTCAAGGCCGGTGAGATCCCGGCCGCCGAAGGCATCGTGGACTTCGAGGCCAAGGTGCTGAAGGAGGAGGGCATCGACTTCGGCCCGGTGCCGCCGCGCTACAAGCTGCCGTATTTCAGCCACATCATGGGTGGCTACTCGGCCGGCTACTACGCCTACATCTGGAGCGAGGTGCTCGACGCCGACACGGTCGAATGGCTGAAGGCCAAGGGGGGCCTCAAGCGCGCCAACGGCGACCAGCTGCGCGCCAAGATGCTCTCTCGCGGCGGCAGCGAGGATGCCATGCAGCTGTTCCGTAACCTCGTGGGCCACGAGCCGGACATCAAGCCGCTGCTGGAACGGCGCGGCCTCGCGGTGCAGAAGCCCTGACCGGCGAGCCTTCCGCAGGCGCGCGTCCCGCGCCTGCCAGCGGCGTGCGCGGGACGCGTCTGCGCCGCTGATAAGCTCTCCCGTGATCACGGAGGTCTCTTTGCACGAAGAAGCAACGACGGAGAACACGCGCAAGAAGCTGTCGGACCATTTGCTGGCCTGGATGTGGCCGCTGCTGGCGCTGGCGTCGGTCGGTTTCTCGATGGTGCTGCTGGAGGGCAAGCTGAGGGCTGAGGCGGCATCGGACCCGCTGGTTCGCGCCATGCTCAATGACGGGTTTGTCAACGATGCCGAGATCATCCTGCGGGTCATCGGCGAGAAGCTGGCGTCGATACCACCGCGGGGCTACGCGCTGGCCGCGCTGTCCGCTGTTCTCGCCTATGTGGCGCTCGCCTGGTACGACCGCATCGCGCTGCGGCACATCGGCGTGCAGACGCGAGTGTCGGTGGCGTTCAGCTTTCTGTGCTCCTTCGTGGCCTATGCGTTGGGACACAACATTGGCGCTTCAGTGGTTTCCGGCGGCGCGGTGCGGCTGCGGGCCTACGCCGCCCGGGGGTTGAGCAAGGGCCAGGTCGCGATGCTGATCTCGTTCTGCTCGTTCACGTTCGGGCTCGGTGCACTGCTGCTGCTGGGCGGCGCATTGGCCTGGGACCCAACGTTGGCATCGCCGCTGACGGACCGCCTGCCTGCGGGCTGGATCTCGCCGTCGGGCGTGCGGGTGCTGGCGTTTGGCATGCTGGCGCTGTGTGCGCTGTATGTGGGTGCAGCCTTCCTCGGCCTGCGGCCGCTGCGCATGGGGCGCTTCCAGCTGCACTATCCCAAGCCCGGCATCGTGCTGCAGCAGATCGTCGCAGGCCCGCTAGAACTGGTGGCAGCCGCTGCCATCATTTACTTCGCGCTGCCCGTGGAGGGCAACCCCGGCTTTGCCACCGTGCTTGGCGCCTTCCTGATTTCCTTTTGCGTGAGCCTGCTGTCGCAGGTGCCGGGCGGCGTCGGCGTCATGGAAGTCGTGTTCGTCGCATTGCTGCCCGACATGCCGGCCATGGGCGTCGTGGCCGCACTGCTCGTCTGGCGGATCTTCTACCTGCTGGTGCCGCTGGTCGCGTCCGGCCCCATCATCCTGGCGTTCGAGGTGATGCAGTGGCTGCGGCCCAAGGTCGCAGCGTCGCCGGCGGTGCGTTAGGCTGGCCGACGCTGCAGCCCGGACCAGGACGTCGGCTGCGCCTGTGCGACGCCCGCGAGTTCCAATACCCGTTCCACCGTCTCGGCGATCATCTCGTCGATGGTCCTGGGACGGTGATAGAAGGCCGGCAGCGGCGGGAAGCAGATGCCGCCCATCTCCGTAACAGCCACCATGTTGCGCAGGTGGGCTAGATTCAGCGGCGTCTCGCGCACCATCAGGACGAGGCGGCGGCGCTCCTTCAGCGTGACGTCGGCGGCGCGGGTCAGCAGGTTGTCGCCAAGGCCATGGGCGATGGCCGCGAGGGATTTCATCGAGCAGGGCGCGACGACCATCGCCGCGGTCGCGAAACTGCCGCTAGCGATACAGGCTCCGATGTCGCCGGGGGCGTAGGCGTGGTCTGCCTCTGCTTCCAGCGCTGTGCGGTCCAGCCCCAGCTCGTGGTGCGCATTCAAGATGCCGGCGGGGGTGGCGATCAGATGGGTCTCCAGACCCAGTTCGCGTGCACGACGCAGCAGGCGCAGCGCGTAGGCCGCGCCCGTCGCGCCCGTTAGCCCGACGACGAGGCGTGTCACGCGGTGGCGAGTGCCTGCTGCAGCTCGCCCGACTCGTACATTTCCATCATGATGTCCGATCCACCGACGAATTCACCGCCGATGTAGAGCTGGGGAATGGTGGGCCAGTTGGCATAGTCCTTGATGCCCTGGCGCACTTCCTCGTCCTCCAGCACGTTGAAGGTCTTGATGTCGGCGGCGCCGGCAGCCTTCAGAATCTGGATGGCTCGGCCGGAAAAACCGCACATCGGGAACTGGGCCGTGCCCTTCATGAAGAGCATGACGCGGTTGGACTTGACCAGGTCATCAATGCGTTGCTGAACGTCGCTCATTGCAGATCTCGGGAAGGCAAAACCGCAATTATCCGAGAGGCGGCGGCATTGAACCTAGTAGCTGTAGGCCAGGCCCAGCTGAAGCAGGGGCTTGAAGCGCAGGTCACGCATCGCATCCTCGAAGCCCTGGGCGTTACTGCGGCCCAGGCGCAGGCCGCTGTACGAACCCGACATCAAGCCGAAGTCGGCGCTGAAGGCGAAGCCGCTGCCGTGCACTCGGCCGGTGTAGCCGATGCCCACATAGGACAGGTTGGCGCTGGGCTCTAGCGCATAGGCATCCATGGTGTTCAGCGACAGGCTGCGCCGGCCGGCGGCGAAGGGGCCGCCGCCCAGGGCCAGGCCACCGCTGCTTTGCGACATGGATAGCGGGCCCAGCAGCAAGCCACCAGTGGCGCGCAGGCCACCGCCCAGGCCGCTGAAGCCTGAACTGGTGAGGTAGTAGTCGCCAAGCAGGTTGGCGCTGAGGATGCGGGAACCGCCCAGGCGTGGCGTGGCGTCGGAGCCGGTGTCGGTGGCGTTCAGCTGCAATCGCGCCTGCCAGCGCAGGGAGGCATCGCCATCGGCCCAGGCCGAAGCAGCAACCAGGGCAGAGAGGCTCAGAACTACAGCGCGGGCAAGGCGGGTCATGATCGTCTCCTGCGCGGTGCAACGACTGGCACCGGGATTCGATACTACGCCGGCTGGCGCACCTCGTGCAGGAAGAACTTGGGGCAAAAGATCACGCAAACCCGGGAGCCGTTCGCGGGTTGGCAAGCCCGGCTTTCAGTCCTGCCAGCGCCCCCCGCTGGCGCGCGCCCGGCCGGCGAGGTCACGGCGCAGGGAGGCCTCGGCGAAGCCGCGCTGCGCCAGATGTTGCGCTACCGCGTCAGCCTGGTCCCAGCCATGTTCCAGCAGTAGCCAGCCGTCGGGAAGGAGATGCTGCGGAGCAGCATCGATCAGTGCCTTGAGGTCTGCCAGACCATCGCCGCCGGGTGTCAGTGCCGTGATGGGCTCGTGGCGCAGCGCGGGCAGGTGCGGGTCGTCGCCTGCGATGTAGGGTGGGTTGCTGACGACAAGGTCGAAGCGCCGGCCTGCCAGGGGTTTGAACCAGCTGCCATGGTGCCAGTCGACCGGCAGGCCCAGGCGCTCGCCGTTGGCGCGGGCAACGGCCAGGGCCTCAACGCTGAGGTCGACGGCGGTGACCCTGGCGCGCGGGCAGGCGGCCTTGATGGCCAGCGCGATGGCGCCGCTGCCGGTGCCAAGGTCGACGACAGCGGGCTCGTCGGGCAGGGCAGCGAGCAACTCCAGTGCCCAGTCGACCAGGGCTTCTGTGTCCGGGCGCGGGATCAACGTGGCCGCCGTCACCTGCAGCAGCAGGCCATGGAAGGGCTGCCAGCCGGTCAGATGGGCCAGCGGCTCGCCGTCGGCCAGGCGGCGCAGCGCGACTTCGACGCCGGGAACCCGCGTATCGCCATGGGTGATGAGCCACGCACGACTCTGGCCGGTCAGGTGCGCGACCAGCGTTTGCGCGTCGCCGCGTTCGATGCCGAGCTGGCGGGCGAGAGCCAGAGCCTCGTCCACCGTCAGGCCGGCCGTCATCCCCGGCCCTCCTCCAGTTGGGCCAGTTGAGCCGCCGCCTGGGCGGCCTGCAGGCCCTGGATGACGTCGCCAAGGTCGCCGTCCATGATCTGGCCCAGCTTGTACAGCGTCAGGTTGATGCGATGGTCGGTGAGGCGGCCTTGCGGGAAGTTGTAGGTGCGGATGCGGTCGCTGCGGTCGCCGGTGCCAACAAGGCCCTTGCGGGTGGCGGCCTCCTTGGCCTCACGCTCAATGCGCTCCTTGTCGCGCAGCCGGGCCTGGAGCACCGCCAAGGCCTTGGCCTTGTTGCGGTGCTGGCTGCGGTCGTCCTGGCATTCGGCGACGAGCCCTGTCGGGAGGTGTGTGACGCGGATGGCTGAATCGGTCTTGTTGACGTGCTGGCCGCCGGCTCCGCTGGCACGGAAGGTGTCGATGCGCAGGTCGGCCGGGTTGAGCGTGATCTCCTCGGCTTCATCGGGCTCGGGCATCACGGCAACCGTGCAGGCGCTGGTGTGGATGCGGCCCTGGCTTTCGGTGGCCGGCACGCGCTGCACGCGGTGGCCGCCGCTCTCGAACTTCAGACGGCCATATACGCCGTCGCCCTCGATGCGCGCGACCAGTTCCTTGTAGCCGCCCAGGTCGGACTCGTTCTCGGACAGGATCTCAGTGCGCCAGCCCTGGCTTTCGGCGAAGCGCAGATACATGCGCGCCAAGTCGCCGGCAAACAGGGCCGACTCATCGCCGCCCGTGCCGGCGCGGATTTCGAGGAACGCGTTGCGCTCGTCGTCCGGGTCCTTGGGGATGAGCGCGAGCTGCAGATCCTGGTCCAGTGCGGTCAGGGCGGCTTCGTTGGCCGCGATCTCCTCGCGCGCCATTTCGGCCATCTCGGGGTCGGCCAGCATCTCTTGCGCGGCGGCCAGGTCGGCCTCATGCTGCTGGTAGCGGCGGTAGCGCTCGACCAGTCCGGAGACCTCCGCCTGCTCCTTGGTCAGCGTACGGTAGCGTTTCATGTCGGCAGCGATGCTGCCGTCGGCGAGCAGGGCATCGAGCTCGGTGAGACGGAAACCTAGGCGGTCGAACTGCTGGCGCAGGGAGTCTTTCATGGCGGCGAAGGGATGGCAGTCGGGAGGAGGCGCGATGGACGCGCCGGGCGGCGGTAGCGAGCGCCGCTAAGACTGCTTGCCGCGCAGGAACAGCCGCGAAACGGTCTGAGCCAGATGCAGGCGCTGCTCGCCGTCGCTGGCATGCAGCTCGGCCAGCGTGCCGTGCAGCAGCTTTTGGGTGAGGCCTCGAGACAGGGCGTCCAGCACCTCGTCCACGTCCGCGCCCTTGGCCAGCAGCTTTCGGGCGCGGGCGATCTCCAGTGCGCGCCAGTCGTCGGTCTGCTGGTGCAAGGCCTGGATCAGCGGCACTGTGTGGCGCTGGTCCAGCCAGTGCATGAAGCTCTGCACCCCGGTCTCGACGATGGCCTCGGCCTGCTCGACGGCCGCCTGGCGCTTCTCGCCAGCGGTCTGGACCTGCTGGGCAAGTTCGTCCACGGTGTAGAGGTAGACATCGTCCAGCTGGGCCACCTCGGGTTCGATGTCGCGCGGCACTGCCAAGTCCACCATGAACATGGGGCGGTGTTTGCGCTTCTTCAGCGCGCGCTCGACGGCGCCCAGGCCGATCAGCGGCAGACTGGACGCGGTACAAGACACGACGATGTCGAATTCATGCAGACGCTCGGTCAGGTCTGACAGCCGCAGCGCCTCGGCGCCGAAGCGGGTAGCCAGCTTCTCGCCGCGCTCCAGCGTGCGATTGGCCACGGCCATGTGGCGCGGCGTGCGGGCCGCGAAATGAGTGGCCGTCAGCTCGATCATTTCGCCCGCCCCAACGAACAGCACACGGGTCTGGGCCAGATCCTCGAACAGCTGGCCGGCCAGGCGTACGGCCGCCGCGGCCATGCTGATGGAGTGGGCGCCGATCTCGGTGGAGCTGCGCACTTCCTTGGCCACCGAGAAGCTGCGCTGGAACAATTGGTGCAGGGTCGTGCCGAGGGCTCCGGCGGCCTCGGCTTCCTTCACGGCCTGTTTCATCTGGCCGAGGATCTGCGGCTCGCCCAGCACCATGGAGTCCAGTCCGCTGGCGACGCGGAAGGCGTGGCGAGCGGCGGCGCTGCCTTGCATGACGTAGGCGTGCTCACGCAGCGCGCCGGCCTCGACGCCGCCAGCCTGGGCCAGCCACGCGATGGCTGGCTGCACCTGGGCTGTGGGTGCGGCGACGTAGACCTCGGTGCGGTTGCAGGTGGACAGGATGGCAGCCTCGGGTGTGCCGGGCAGCTTCTGGCGCAGACCTGCCAGCGAAGGCGCCAGTTGCTCCAGCGTGAACGCGAACCGCCCGCGCAGGTCCAGCGGGGCGGTGTGGTGGTTCAGGCCGAGAGCGAAGACCGACATGGGGGTGAATTGTAGGATTCGCCGCTTTTCCGCCACTGACAACGATCAAGTCCGCATGAGCCCGCTCGACGCTTTCTGGCATCTCGCCAACCTGTTTGCCCCGGCCTGGGGGCTGGCGGCGTTGCTGGCGCTGGCGATCAAGGGGCTGTGGCGGCGCGAGGCGAAGTCTCTGGCGTGGCGGCGGCTGTGGGGCTGGGGGGCGGCGGGCGGCAGCGCCGCAGTGATCGCCGCCTTGCTGCTGTTTGGCCGTGACGGCCGGATGGCAGGCTACGCTTTGCTGCTGCTCGGCGTGGCGCTGCCGCAATGGTGGCTGCTCAGCTTCAGGCGCTGAGGACTTCTTCCGTCGTGACGACCTCGCCGCGCAGCGAGTGCGCGAAGGCGGTCGTGATGCGTACGTCCACCAACTGGTCCATCAGTCGCGGCGAGCCGGCGAAATTGACGATGCGGTTGCACTCTGTGCGCCCCATCAGCTCGGACGCGTCCTTGCGGGCGTTGCCGGTGACCAGCACTTTCTCCACGCGGCCCACCATGCCTTGCGAGATCGTCAGCGCGTGGGCCTCGATGGCGGCCTGCAATTCCTGCAGCCGCTTGACCTTGACCTCGTAGGGCGTCGTGTCCTCCAAGGCGGCCGCTGGCGTACCGGGGCGAGGGCTGAAAATGAAGCTGAAGCTCGCGTCGAAGCCGACGTCGTGCACCAGCTTCATCAACTTCGCATGGTCATCGTCGGTCTCGCCGGGGAAGCCGACGATGAAGTCGCTGGCCAAGCGCAGATCGGGGCGGATGGCGCGCAGCTTGCGCACGATGCTCTTGAACTCCAGTGCCGTGTAGCCGCGCTTCATGGCCATCAGGATGCGGTCACTGCCGTGCTGCACCGGCAGGTGCAGATGGTTCACGAGTTGTGGGATCTTGCCGTAGGCCTCGATGAGGCGGGGGCTGAACTCGTTGGGGTGGCTGGTGGTGAAGCGCAGGCGCTGGATGCCGGGGATCTCGGCCGCGTACTCCAGCAGCAGCGCCAGGTCGGCGTGCTCCGCGGTGTCGCCCATCCTGCCTCGATACGCGTTGACGTTCTGGCCCAGCAGGTTGATCTCCATGACGCCCTGGTCGGCCAGGCCCGCGATCTCGGTCAGCACGTCGTCGAAGGGGCGAGAGACTTCCTCGCCCCGTGTGTAGGGCACGACGCAGTAGCTGCAGTACTTGGAGCAGCCTTCCATGATGGACACGAAGGCCGACGCACCTTCGACCTTGGCTGGCGGCAGGTGGTCGAACTTCTCAATCTCGGGGAAAGAGATGTCTACCTGCGGGCGACGCTGCTCGCGGCGTGCCTCCAGCATCTGCGGCAGGCGGTGCAGCGTCTGCGGGCCGAAGACGACGTCTACATAGGGCGCACGCTCGATGATGGCGGCGCCCTCCTGCGACGCGACACAGCCGCCGACGCCGATCATGACGCCCTTCGCCTTCAGATGCTTCACGCGGCCCAGGTCGCTGAAGACCTTTTCCTGCGCTTTCTCGCGCACGGAGCAGGTGTTGAACAGGATGAGGTCGGCCTGCTCGGGGTCGTCGGTGGGTGTGTAGCCCTTGGCGGCTTCCAGCACGTCGGCCATCTTGTCCGAGTCGTACTCGTTCATCTGGCAGCCGAAGGTCTTGATATAGACCTTTTTGGTCGTCGCGTCGCTCATGGCTTGATCCAGGTCTGGTTGCCGGGATTGAACTGCCAGGTGGCGGATTCGGCGGGGGTCGTGGGCCAGGGCTTGTTGGCGAGCTCGGCGGGATTCAGCACCCAGACGTCCATGATCAGGCCGCTGCTCTCGACCGTGTAGTGCACGACGAGCTTCTGGCCCGTCAGGCCGGCCGGCGGTACCCAGAGGTTGGTGTCGCCCTTGATGCGGCTGCCGGGCGCCAGGCGTGCGGGCTTGCCGTTCAGTAGTGCGTCCGGGAACTGCGTGACGACGAGCTCACCGCGCAACGCGCTAGGAGGAAAGAAACGGTGTGTCTGCGCCTGAGCGACGAGACAGCTGGCGGCCAGGGCGACGCCCAGCACGGGAAGGACACAGCGGTACATGGTATTTGTCCAGTGGCTGCGAGGGCAGCCACCACTGAAGGCGGCTGCGGAGCTGCGAAAAAAAACGGCCCGAGACCTGCTCGGGCCGACGGGACTCCGGTGCGCGCCCGGGGCGGTGGTGCCCCGGTATGCAGCCAACGATATCAACGGCTTGAGCCCGAACTTGCGCCACGGATGGCGAGGGGCGATTGGGTTGCGGATTCTGCCAGCATTCGCTTTTCGCGTCTTCACCATGGCGATTTGCAGGAAGGGGCAGCGTCGCATGTGGCATTCGTGCGGCCTCGGCTTTGATCTGGAGCAAACAGTCATCGCATGGCGGCCACCTATAGTGACTCGATGCCGCAATGATGCGGCCGTACTAACAACCGGCGGAGGCTATGAGGGAAAGGCTGCGGGGTGTGCTCGTATTGGCCCAGATGGTCATGGCGCTGCCGATCGCCGCCCAGTCGGCCGAGATCGAGGTCGACGCCTTCAACACCTACAGCGTGCCGCCTTTCATCGCGACTGCTGGGCGGGGACTGGACATGGAGTTGGTGGACTACCTGAACCGCAAACTCCAGGGCAGCTATCGCTTCAAGTTGTCGGTCCTGCCGCGTGAGCGGCTGCTTAAGCGCCATCTCAATCCCCCGCAGCAGTTCGTCGGGCTCGCCCTCTTCATGGCGCCGCAGTTTGTCGACGACGTGGCCCAGCAGCGGTTTCTCTGGAGTCCGTCCCTGTTCGACGATCAGAACATGCTGATCTTTAGGGGCGCGCAGCGCGGCCGAGTGCAGCGCCTGGACGACCTGAAGGGGCTGCGCTTTGGTGGCGTGCTCGGCTATCGCTACGAGGGCTTCGACGGCATGGTCGCGGCCGGCTCGCTGGTCAAGGAAACCGCAGGCAGTGCACAGGCCTCGCTGCGCCAAGTGTGCCTGGGTCGCGTCGATTTCACTCAGATGAGCCGCGTGATGTTTGAGGCGCTGGCGGCTGAGTCGGGTTGCGCCGACAGGTTGGTGTTGCAGCCCTTGCCGCACAGCTCGCCTTTCGGCCGCCGCATCATGATGGGCCGGGCGGATACCGAACTGGCCGCCAGGGTCAGCGAAATCGTCGAGCAGATGCCGTGTGACCGTGAGTGGCGACGCGTCGCGGCGGGCCATCGCATCAGCTTGCCGGCGTGTCGGGGAGGAATGCGCGGAACCTAGCTCGACGGCGCGTCGAGTCGTCAAACGGAAAACCCCTGGTGGATCACTGATCTACCAGGGGTTTGCTGTTTGGTGGCGCTTCAGGGACTCGAACCCCGGACCTGTGGATTATGATTCCATCGCTCTAACCAACTGAGCTAAAGCGCCTGAGCCCGCTATTCTAAACGAATTTTTCCGGTGCTGGCAAGCGTTCTAGTGAATCAGTGCGCTGCAGGGCGGAGGAACACATTCAGCGGCTGTCCTGGAAGCTGCTTGAGCCCCTCGACGACCTGGGCGGCGTTGAAGGTGGCGCCGGCGTCATTGGTGTGCGTGCGGGCGTCGGCGAAGAAGCCATCGACCCGCTCGGCGCCCACGGCACGGTAGGCCGTCGCCACGAGCATCGTCAGGTCGATGAACTGGGCACCACGAGCACGCGCCACCTGCTCGCCCCAGGCCGCATAGTTCTCGAAGTCGCGTTGCTGCTCGGGCTTCCAGCGGTCCTTGTGCGGGATGGGCGACAGCACGACGACGCTGACACCCTTGGCGCGGGCCTCGTCGATGTAGCGGGCCAGATACCAGCCGAAGCTCTGCACGATCTCCTTGCTGCCGTCGGGCCGGGTGTCTTCTTGCGTCTCGGGGCCAATGCCGGGGACCGAGCCGCGATTCTTGCCTGCCGGATCGCCGATGCGGGCGCCATCGTTGTGGCCGAACTGGATCAGCAGCGTGTCGCCGGACTTCAACTGCCCCAGCACCGAGGCCCAGCGGCCTTCTGTGAAGAAGGTGCGGCTGCTGCGACCTCCAATTGCGTTGTTGACGACATTGATGCGTTGCGTGTCGAAGAAGGCGGCCAGCCGCTCTCCCCAGCCATAGGCGCCGTTCTGGCCGCCGCTGCGCACGGTGGAGTCGCCGATCAGCACGAGGCTGGGGAGTCCTTGGTCGCGAGGGGCCTCGACCTTGACCTTGCGGGCATCGACGACCGGTCGGTCATCGCTGCCATCAGGCGCGAAGCGGCGCAGGTAAACGGCGTCGGGCAGCACCTTGTTCTGAATCAGGCCGGCGACGACGAGCTGGGCATTTAGCGTCGCGCCGGCCAGGTTGGTGTGTACGGTCTCCTGCGGCGTATCCGCGGGAAAGAGCCTTTCCACAGCGGCCTTGCCCAGCGCCTCGTAGCGCAGCGCACCCCATTCGTTGAGGTCGATGAAGGCCACGTTCTCCTGCTTGGCCACGTCTGCAGCCCAGGCCGCGAAGTTGCCTCCGGCGCGAGTCACCTTCAAGCCATCGGCCTCCCAGCGCTTGCGGATCACCGGCGAGGCGACGACGGGCGTCGCCCCCAGCGCGCGGATCTCGGCGATGTAGCCGCGCAGGTAGGCGCCGTAGGTGAACACGGTCTCGGGCTTGCCAGTCAGCAAGTTGTTGATGTCCTCTTTCTCGGGCCCGGTGCCGCGCAGCACGCCGCGGGCTCGGCTGTTGTCGTTGACGGGGCTGGCGTCGTTGTGCCCAAACTGCATGACGACCCAGTCGCCCTTCTTGATGAAGGGCTTGGTCCGTTCCCAGTGGCCGCTGCTGCGATAGGTTCGGCTGGACAGTCCGCCCACGGCGCGGTTGACGACGTTGATCCTGTTCAGGTCGAAGTAGGCTGCGATGGGGTTGCCCCATCCCCACTGGCCTTCGGCACCCTTGCCCTGGCCGTCGTCGCGGCCGTTGCGCACCGTGGAGTCGCCGATGAAGACCAGCGATGGCAGCTCGGGCCTGGCAGGCTCGGGTAGCGTGACCTGCGCACGCGCCGGGTCAGTGGTGGCGGTGAACTCCTGCGCCACGGCTGGAGCCAGGGGCAGCGCGAGCAGTAGCGCGGCGAGCGCGCGGCGGGCGAGGGTTGGCTGGGAAGTCATGGCGCGCATGCTAGAAGCGGTGCGGCACGGAGCGACTGCGAGATGGCGCAAGTTCTTGAGCGATTGGCGCCCAGCAACATCGCGCAACAGAGCCCGTCCTAGAGTCGCGGCCACTTGGATACAGGCACCCATCATGTCGCTTCGCAAGACCTCCCTGCTGCTGACCCTGCTCGTCGCGCTGACGCCCGCCTTGGCCCAGATCGGCCAACGCTTCCCTTCCGAGAAGCGCATCGTGCCCGACCCCGTCACCGGTACACCACTGACTTTCCTGACCACGCAGCCGCGCGGCGATTCCAAGATCTACCCCAGCCATCCGCAGTGGACGGCCGATGGCCAGTGGCTGGTGTTCCGCTCCAATCGTGTGAAGGGTGAGGCAATCGCCGTCAACGAGGCCAGCGGCGAGATGGTGCAGGTCACCGAGGGTGGCTACGAGGGCATGCTCAATCTCGCGCAGTCGGGCGGCAACAAGCTTTACTTCCTGCGCAAGGATCCGGCCGGCGCTGCCAGCGACAAGGTCAGACAGGCCGTCGAGGTGGATCTGGACCGCCTGTTTGCCGACAGCAAGGCCGGCACGATGAAGCCCGCCAGCGCCTACCAGCGCGTCTTCGCCACGCTGCCAGCCGAGCTGGAAGCCTTCGGTGACAACGCGCTGGATGCCGACGGCCAGTGGTTCTACTTCCGCATCCAGGGCAAGGCCTACGCGGGTGCCAAGCTGCCGGCCGGCACCAAGATCGAGCCGCCCTTCGGCCCGCGTGGCATGGGTGCCGGCCCGCATGCCATCGGCAAGATCAACGTGAAGACGGGCGAGATCCAGCACGTCGTCTCGGTGCCCTTCCAGATCGGTCACATCCAGAGCAACACCTGGAACCCGGGCGAACTGGTGTTCAGCTGGGAGACGGGCGGAAAGTCGCCGCAGCGCACCTGGACGGTCAAGGGCGACGGCACCGGCCTGCGCCCGCTCTACCCCGAGGCGCCCTATGAGTGGGTAACGCATGAGGCCTTCATCGGCAAGGACGAGGTGGCCATGGCCATCATGGGCCACCGAGCAATCCCTGGTGTCGTCGATCCCAGCCGACCGGCAGCCACCGGCGTCGAGGGTGCCAACCCGGGGCAGGACGCGGCATGGGGCGATGCAGGTACGCGCGAGAAGCCGACGGGTCTCGCCATCGTCAACCTGCGAACTCGGGAAATGACCATCGCAGGTCAGACCCCATCGGGCAGCGGGTTGTGGCACGTGCACGGCTCGCCCGACGGCCGCTTCGCAGTGGGCGACGACTTCAGCCGCAGCCTCTACCTGATCGACCGCAAGACCCGCGAGATGATCGTGCTGACGGCGGGCCACAAGACGACGGCGCGCGACCATCCGCACCCGACCTTCAGCCCCGATGGCCGGAAGATCCAGATCCAGTCAGCCATGCTGTCCGCCGATGGGCGCGAGATGAATATCTGCGTCGTGCCGGTGCCCCAGGCCTGGTTGGATCGCAAGCCCTGATGTTTTTTGAAATATCGATATTCATAGGGCAACTTTGGTCCGGGGTATTTGATATTCCGGAATATTGGGCTGGACTCTTTGCGAAAAGGGGTTCGGCCCATATTCATTCAGATCGCCGCTGCGGCCTAGCGCCCGAACTGCTGGGTGTGTCATGGCAGACCGATGCGCTCGTGGGAGCGCGGGCTCATGGGGGCGGCGATCGAAACCGGCCCGGGATAATCACGAACGTGATCGAAATTCCGGCGGCGCAAGGGTTTTCTCGGGGGCGAAGCAATCACGGTCGTGATTCTTTGCTGGCACGTGAACGCGGCGTAAAACCCTCGGCCTAGACTGTCCGCGGGGCAGTAAAGAAGAGGGCTCATATGGAGCCCCATCCTGGTAGATATTCTGGAGACAGACAAAATGCTGAAGAAGATTCACGGCGGCATGCCGGTTTCGCGTTGGACGCCGTTGGCCTTGGCCATCTCGGCTGCATTGGCCGGCCAGGCTCACGCCCAGCAGACCTCGGCGCCTGCCGAGAAGCCCGCCGAGAAGGCCGAGGCTGAGCCCAAGGCCGCCGACAAGAGCACGCAGCAGCTCGACACAGTCACCGTCACCGGCATCCGCCGCTCCATCCAGAGCGCCATCGATCGCAAGCGCAACGCATCCACGGTGACCGACAGCATCGTCGCCGAGGACATCGACCAGTTCCCGGACAAGAACGTCGGCGAGGCGCTGTCGCGCATCACTGGCGTGCAGCTGTCGCGCGAGTTCGGCGAGGGCTCGCAGGTGTCCATCCGAGGCGTCGAACCCGACCTGAACCGCGTCGAGATCAACGGCATGTCGGTTCTGGGCACCAACGGCGGCGCCGGCCGTGGCGCCGAGCTGCGCGAGCTGGCCTCCGAGCTGATCGCCTCCATTGACGTCGTCAAGGGCTCAACGGCCGATCTGACCGAAGGCGGTGTGGGTGGCACCGTGCGCATCAACACGCGCAAGCCGCTGGACTTCACCAAGCGCACCATTGCGGGCACGCTGGCGGCCGAGCAGGGCAGCCTGCGCGGCGGCACTCAGCCGCGGGCGACGCTGCTGCTGGCCGACAAGTTCCTTGACGGCAGGCTGGGCGTCATGGCCAACCTGGTCTACGACAACATCCACACGCGCGGCGACTTCGCCCGCAACACTTCTTGGACCTTCCTGCGTGACTGGGATTTCTCGGACGAGAAGACCATCACGAGTTTGAACCCTGCGGCAGCGGCTGTGACGGCGCGAACTGGTTGTAATGTCTTTGCAACTGGCACGACCAATCGCAATGATTGCGAGCGGCAGTGGTTTGACTACGCACCGCGCATCTCGCGCTACGGTATCTGGGAGCGCGACCACAAGCGCAGCTCCGCTGAGCTGACGGCGCAGTACAAGTTCACCAAGGACTTCGACGCCTACGTCAGCCATCAGGTCAACACCCAGGCGCAGAAGCTCAACGACATGAACTTCGGCACCGATTTCACCGCGGTGAACCGGCTGGCCGTGAGTGGCAGCGCACCGGTGTATGCGGCCAACGGCACCGTCGCCACGGCGGGCACCTGCACGGACGTCAGCGGCAGCGCGACGCCGGCCGGCATGGTGGTGGAGAACCACCACGTCACGCAGTACACGGTTGGCAACTGCCTGAACGTGGCCGGCCGGGGCGGCCAGGGCGCCTTCAGCACCTCGGCGCGTGACTTTGCGCTGGACATCAAGTCCAAGTACACCACCGCCGGATTCAAGTTCAAGAACAACGGCTGGCGCATCGAAGGCCTGCTGGGCGACTCCAAGTCCGACTACAAGAGCGAGAGCAACAACATCGTCCTGACGCAGAACGCGCCGGGCCTGGTCGTCAAGCTCGACGGCTCGCGCCTGCCGCAATTCAGCTTCCCGAGCGGCTACAGCCCCGACGCTGCCAGCTCCTACGTGCAGGCTCAGCTGCAGTACCGTCCCTCTGCCACGCAGAACAAGGAACGCCAGGGCAAGCTGGACTTCCAGTACGACTTCGACCACGATTTCTTCCACAGCCTGTGGTTTGGTGGCCAGGCACGCGAGTCCAGCTCGCGCCAGTACAACGGCGGCGGCTACCTGGTCCAGAACAACGGCAGCCTGACTGCGACCGACGAGGCGGTGGACATCAACGCTCGCGGTGCTAACGTCAACCAGACCATCATCTTCGACCCGCTGTACACCGGCACGGCGCAACGCCCTAACGACGCGCAGACCTACATCAACAGCGGTTTCAAGACGTCCTACGTGAACGGCGCTCGCATGCAGGAGATCGTCAACACGCTCCTCACGAAGTCGCCCGGCACCTTCATGGGCGGCTATGGCAGCGTGTCGGGCCTGCCGGCCAACTGGACCGCACCGAGCTACTCCGCTGCTGCGGCCTCGGGCATCTTTGATACCAGCGCCTTCAATCACAACTACCTGTACACGACGCCCGGCAGCGACGGCAAGACCTATTCGCAGATCCCGGCCTTCGACATCACCGAGAAGATCAAGTCGGGCTACGTGCGCCTGGACTGGGGTACTGAGATCCTGGGCATGCCGCTGGATGGCAACGTGGGCGTGCGCTACACCCGCACCAACGTGACGTCGACCGGCATCCAGACAGACCGCATCTGCAACCCGGCCACCGTCTCCAGTTGCTCTGCCCTCGTGATCAGCAACAAGGTTGTCTCCCTCAGCAACAGCTACAACGATGTGCTGCCTAGCCTGAACGGTACGCTGCAGCTGATCAACGGCAAGCTGCTGGTTCGTGGCGGCCTGGCCAAGGTGATGGCGCGTCCGGCGCTGAACCTTCTGGCGCCCAACGTCACTTGCACGACTGGCAGCGGCGACCCGGCACGGGGCGGTGACGGCACGGATGACTGCACGGCCGGCAACCCCGACCTCAAGCCCTACCGCGCCACCAAGTACGACCTGAGCGTGGAGTACTACCCCAGCCGTGACACGCAGGTCAGCCTGGCCACCTTCCGCACCGAGATCGACACCTACGTGCGCACCGGTATCTACCGGCCGAGCGTGGATTTCTATGGTGACGGCCGCCTGTTTGACGTGACGCAGGCCATCAACGGCGAGGGCGCCAAGACCCAGGGCATCGAGCTGGCGGGCCGCACTGCGCTGTCGTTCCTGCCAGGCTGGCTGAGCGGCTTCGGCGTGGACGCCAACTACACCCGCATGGCCTTCAGCTATGCCAAGGGCAACGAGCTGATCAGCCCGCTGGACAACTCGGTGCTGCCCTACCCGGGCCTGTCGAAGAACTCGTACAACCTGGGCCTGTGGTACGACGACGGCAACTTCAACGCACGCCTGGCCTACGCCTATCGCGACAAGTACTACACGGGCGGAAACGACGTTTCGGGCAACCCGAACTTCCGCGACAAGACAGGCTACCTGGACGCCAAGTTCCAGTGGAAGGCGACGAAGAACCTCACGTTCTCGGTCGAGGCCAAGAACCTGACCAACCAGGCCGAGCTGAGCTATGCAGGCGACCTGAGCCGTCCGAACGAACTGGCTTGGTCGGGCCGCCGCTACTACCTGACGCTGGGCTACAAGCTCTGACGTCGATTCCGAAAAGTTTCTCCGGGCCGGCATGGCCTCAGTAGTTGCGCTGACAGCGCGCCGGCCCCCGCCTCCGCTGGGGCCGTTTTTTTTGCCATCGACACCATGAGACTGCTAAGCCATTTCGTTGTCTGCCTGATGCTGGCCCGCGCGGGGCTGGTCGAGGCCCAGCCCCTTGCGCCCAAGCAGATGGAGCGACTGGACCGTGGCGTCGTGGCACTGGCCACGCCCTCTGGTGTCTTCGTCAGCTGGCGTCTGCTGGGTACCGAGTCGGCCGGCGTGCGATTCAACATCTATCGTGACGGCCGGCGCGTCAACCGCGAGCCGCAGGAGCTGACCAACCTTGTCGATGCTCAGGGCCGTGGCGACAACCTTTACACCGTGCGTGCCGTCGTCGGCGGCAAGGAGCAGCCCGCATCCGGCACCGTGGCGCCTTGGACCCAGCCCTATCTGCGCGTGCCGCTGCAAAAGCCTGACGGTGGTGTGTCGCCCGACGGCGTGGCCTACCGCTACGAGGTCAACGACGGCGCGGCTGCCGACCTCGATGGCGATGGTCAGTACGAGATCATCGTCAAGTGGCAACCCACGAATGCCCACGACAACTCGCACAAGGGCTACACCGGCCACACACTGCTTGACGCCTACAAGCTCGACGGTACGCGGCTGTGGCGCATCGACCTCGGGCCGAACATCCGCGCCGGCGCCCACTACACCAGCTTCCTGGCCTACGACTTCGATGGCGACGGCAAGGCCGAGGTCATGATGAAGACCGCCGATGGCACAGTGGATGGTCAGGGCAGGATCATTGGCGATGGCACGGTCGACCACCGCAACGAGGCTGGCTATGTGCTGGCCGGCCCTGAGTTCCTAACCGTCTTCAACGGTCAGACGGGTGCAGCGATGGCCACTGCCGACTACGCGCCGCCGCGTGGCGACGTATCGGCCTGGGGCGATGCCTACGGCAACCGCGTGGACCGCTTCCTGGCTGGCGTGGCCTACCTGGACGGCCAACGCCCCAGTGCTGTGTTCTCGCGTGGCTACTACACCCGAGCCGTCATCGCCGCCTGGGACTGGCGCGACGGTAAGCTGGACAAGCGCTGGGTGTTCGACAGCGCGGCCGATGCAGCAAGCAAACCCGCTGCGGGCCAGGGCGCGCACTGGTTCTCGGTGGCCGACGTTGATGGCGACGGTCGCGACGACATCGTCTACGGCGCGGCCACCATCGCCAGCACTGGCAAGCTGCTCTACAGCACCGGCCTGTGTCATGGCGACGCGCTGCACGTCAGCGCCTTTGATCCGTCGCGCGAGGGCCAGCAGATCTTCATGGTCCACGAGAGCCCGCGCTGCTACGGCGAGCACGGCCTGGAGATGCACGACGCCGCCTCCGGCAAAGTGCTGTGGAGCATGTCCGGCGGCAACTCTGACGTGGGCCGCGGCGTCTGCTTCGACATCGACCCTGCTTACCCCGGCGCCGAATGCTGGGGCAACGTAGGCGGTCTGATGAACGCGAGCGGCAAGCTCATCAGCGAGCGGCACCCCAATCGCTACAACTTCGCCCTCTGGTGGGACGGCGACCTGTTGCGCGAATCGCTAGACCACGTGGCCATCGACAAGTGGAACCCCGCGGCCTTCCGGTTCGAGAGCCTGTTGAACGGCAAGCCATACGGCGCGGCGTCCAACAACGGCACCAAGGGCAACCCGGTGCTGTCGGCCGACTTGTTCGGCGACTGGCGCGAGGAAGTGGTCTGGCGCAACGAGGACAGCACCGCGCTGCTGGTGTTCTCCACCGCGATTCCAACCGAGCACCGCCTCGTTACGTTGATGCACGACCCGCAGTACCGCGTGCAGGTTGCCGCGCAGAACGCGGGTTACAACCAGCCGCCGCACACCAGCTTCCACCTCGGTGCCGCGATGAAGCCGCCGCGCTATCTGCCCATCACCACGCCATGAAGTCCATTGCCCTGCTGGGCCTGATGCTGGCCCTGGCCGGCTGCGCAAGCGTCGAGCCGGCGCCGCGGCCCCTGTACCGCGACCCCGCGCTGGATGGTGCGGCCGACGTGTCCCTGGTCTTCAACCGGGGCCTTGGGCGCTGGGAGATGTTCTACACGAATCGCCGCGCTACCTTGAGGCTCGACGATCCCAAGGATGTGAGCTGGGTGCACGCCACGCCCATCGGTATCGCAACGACGGACGATGGCAACCACTGGCGCGCCGCGGGCGAGGCGAAGTTCCCCGCCGAATGCACTGGCGCCACGCTGTGGGCGCCGGAGATCCAGGAGTTCGACGGCGTCTATCACCTGTGGCTCACCATCGTGCCCGGCGTGCACAAGAGCTGGACGGGTGAGCGCCGCATCGAGCATCTGACCAGCACCGACCTGCGCCGCTGGCAATGCGAGGGCCGCGTGGACCTGGGCTCGCCCAGGGTCATAGACGCCTCCGTCATCCGCGCGCCGCAGGGCGGCTGGCGCATGTGGTTCAAGGACGAGCAGGGCGGCAGCAAGCTCAAGGTGGCGGACAGCGCCGACATGAAGTCCTGGACCGTGCGCGGCCCGGTCAGCCAACTGCCCGGCGAAGGCCCCACGGTATTCCAGTTCGCCGGAAAGTGGTGGCTGGTGGCGGACCTGTGGAAGGGCCTGCTGGTGCTTCGCTCGGACGATGCGCTGACCTGGGAGGAGCAGCCCACGCGGCTACTGTCCGACATCGGCCAGCATCCCACCGATCGTGCGAAAGGCCAACACCCCGGCGTGACCGTCGTGGACGGGCGGGCTTACCTTTTCTACTTCACGCACCAGAGCGGCGAGCCCGAGGCAAAGACGGACGACCGCTGGCACCAGCGCACCGTCATCCAGTCGGCGGAATTGACCGTCAAGGATGGCTGGCTGAGCGTGGACCGCAACGCGCCGCCGCCGGATCTGAGATCTGCCTTCAGGGCCCGCTGACGTGCGCGCGATGCTGCTGGCTTGGCTGTTGAGTGTGGCCGGCGCGGCGCACGCCGGCCTCTCCGTCGACATCAACGCCTCGCCGGGCAGCGTACCGCTGGACGGCGCGGTGATCATCACTGCGACGGGAGCCGATCCGCTGGAGGCCTTCGTCGCGCAGGACCTCGCCGATGACATCAAGCGCGTCGGCCTGCGCGCCAGCGTCGGCGGCAAGGGCGCGGTGCAGGTGTGGATCGGCACGATGGGCAAGCACAAGGCCATCGACACGGCCGGCCTCGACCTGAGCCGCCTCCAGGGTTGTTGGGAGTGCTTCGAGATCACGTTGCTGCGCGACCCTACGCCGGGTGTCAAGGCTGCACTCGTCGTCGTCGGCTCCGACCGTCGCGGCACGGCCTACGGTGTCTACACGCTTAGCCAGGCGCTGGGCGTATCGCCCTGGCACTGGTGGGCCGATGTCGCGCCGCTCAAGCGCGGACCACTGCACGTGAGGCTCGATGCACCGCTGCGTGACGGCCCCGCCGTGAAGTACCGAGGCCTTTTCATTAACGACGAGGACTGGGGCCTCTTCCCCTGGGCTGCGCACACCTTCGAGCCCGAGGCCGGCACGATAGGGCCGCGTACCTACGAGCAGGTTTTTCGCCTGCTGCTGCGCCTGAAGGCCAACACGCTGTGGCCGGCCATGCATAAGGTATCGGGCGCCTTCAACGCCAACCCGCGCAATGCCGAGCTGGCGCAGCGCTACGGCATCCTCATGGGCTCGTCCCACGCGGAGCCCCTGCTGCGCAACAACGTGTCGGAGTGGAGGGCGCCGCACGAGCAGTACAACTATGCGACGCACCCGCAGCTTGTTCGCGAATACTGGGTCGAGCGACTAAAGACCAACGGCCGCTTCGACAACCTTTATTCGTTGGGCATGCGAGGCATCCACGACTCCGGCATGCAGGGTGCCAGCACGGTGGCCGAGAAACAGGCGCTGCTGAACCAGTTGCTGGCCGACCAGCGCGAGCTCATCCGCCAGCACGTCGGTGATCCCACCCAAGTGCCCCAGATCTTCGTGCCCTACAAGGAAGTGCTGCCGCTACTGCCCGGCCTTGCCTTGCCGGACGATGTGACGTTGGTCTGGCCAGACGACAACTTCGGCTACCTGCGCCAGTTTCCCGACGCCGCCCAGGCCAATCGCCAGGGTGGCTCCGGTGTGTACTACCACCTGAGCTACCTCGGCGCTCCACTGTCCTATCTGTGGCTGAGCACGACGCCGCCGGCCTTGGTGGCCGAGGAGATGGGCCGTGCCTTCGACGCCGGAGTGCAACGGCTGTGGGTCGTCAATGCGGGAGACATCAAGCCGCACGAGGTCAACCTCAGCCACTGGTTCGACCTGGCCTGGAACCCGGTCGCCGTACGGGCGCAAGGCCAGCAGGCCTGGCTGCGCGGCCTGGCCGAGCGACTGTTTGGTGTCGCCGAGATTGCCGATCTCTGGGACGGCTACTACCGCGTCAACTTCGAGCGCCGCCCCGAGCACCTGCAATACCACCTGCCCGGAGAGAAACCGCGCCGCAGCGGCCTCGCGCCGGCATTCGTCAACGAGCGGCTCGGCCGCTTCGCGCAGCTTTTGGTGCGCCTGGATGCCTTGCGCCCGCGAATCGCCGCCGCGCAGCGCGATGCTTTCTACCAGCTCGTCGAGTACCCGCTGCGTGCCTCGGCGCTGGCCAACGAGCGGTTCTTCGCGCTGGAGCGCTACGCCGCGACGATGGAGCGCGATCCGATCGCTGCACGCGGCCTAGCCGCCCAGGCCGTGCGTGCCGACCTGCGCCTCAAGGCCCTGACAGCGCGCTACAACGCCGGCCGCTGGGCGGGCATCCTGGCCGAAGAGCCGGCCGACGGGCTGTGGACGAGCTACCGCATGCTCCCGCCCGTGCTGCCGGCCGCCGGCCTGGGCGGCGTGTCGCCTGATTCGCTGGACGATCTTGGCAGTGCCACCGTCGACTTGGCCCCCGTGGGTGCCGCCGAGGCGCCGTCCTCATTGCGCGTGATCGCCTCTGAAGGCTGGCGCCTGGTTTCCGGCCTCGGCCGTGGCATTGGCGTGCTTGCAGCCCGCCAGCCCGGCGCGGTCCTGGGCCTGCAGGCCGATGCCACGACCGCCCCAGTCTGCCTGCACGTCCATGTGCTGCCCAGCTACCCTCGGCAGCAGGGTGAGGCTTGGCAGGCTGAGCTGATCGCCGGTGGGCAGCTGCATGCGCTGCGTTGGCCGCGTGGCATGCAGGACGTGCCCTGGGGCCAGGGCGTGCTTGCCAACCGCCTGACCGCGACACTGACGCTGCCCAGGCTCGACGCCGGCCCACTGCGCCTGATTGCTGGTCAGCGCGACCTGATGTTCGACGGCGCGGAACTTCAACCCGGCGTTTGTCGCTCCTGAGGAGGGATCATGAAGCTCGTTTTGACCGCCCTTGCCGCGCTGCTTGCCACCACAGCCTGCCAGGCCCAGAACCCGCTTGCGCTCGGCCAGGGGCTGCGCACCGCCGACCCCTCCGGCCATGTCTGGCCCGACGGCAAGATGTGGCTCTATACCTCGCACGACGAGGAATGCCAGGCCGATTTCCATATGAAGGACTGGCATGCCTTCTCATCCGACGACCTCGTGAACTGGACTGCCCATGGCGCAGTGATGTCGGTCAAGGACCTGAAATGGGCTGATGACTATGCCTGGGCACCGGACGCCGCGTACAAGAATGGCAAGTACTACCTCGTCTTTCCTGCCGGCACCGGCGTGAAGGACCGCCAGAACCCGGGGAACAGCACCAAGTGGATGGGCATCGGCATTGCCGAAAGCGACTCGCCCGCCGGCCCCTTCAAAGACATGATCGGTGCGCCGCTGTGGCGCAAGCCCTACGCCAACGATCCGGCCCTCTTCATCGACGACGACGGGCGCGCCTATCTCTACGTTCACGCGTCTGGCGCCGACTACCACGTGGTGGAGATGGCCGAGGACATGCGCAGCGTGAAGGGCGGGCTGCAGAAGATGGACATGGGTGGCTATGAGCCCAAGATGGAAGGCCCTTGGGTCTTCAAGCGCAACGGCCTCTACTACTTCACGATGCCCGAGGGCAACCGCATCCTGACCTACTACACGGCCCGCACGCCCAAGGGGCCATGGGCCTATCGCGGCGTCATCATGGAAGCGGAGGGCGGCAACAACCACCATTCCATCGTGCAGTACAAGGGCCAATGGATCTTGTTCTATCACCGCTGGCTGGAGACGCCGGGGGCGGCCTGCGCGAAGACGCAGCGGCATGTGGCGGCGGAGTACCTAGCGTTCAACGAGGATGGCACGATCCAGCGGGTCGTGCGGACCAAGGAGGGCATTGGCGACTTTGCGCGGCGAACAGGCGGGCGCTGAAGTCGGGTAGAAACCACCCGGATGGTGCATCGATGCCGGCGGGCATAGTGCGCCGTCCCGGTCGATTGCAATGGCGCCCAGTCCGATGAAACCTCTGGTCCAAATGATGACCTGGCTGTGCTGCGTCGTGGGTGTCGGTGTTCTGACCTGGGTGGCGGGTGCCTGGCGTGACGCCGATGGGCTTGCGCCACAGCGGGCGGTGTGGTCGCCATCGCCGGCCTCGATGCCCGCCTCTGGGGTGGTGCACGTGGCCGAAGCTGTCTTGGCCGGGCCTGCGCAGAGCGTCGGACGGGTAATGGCGACCCCGCCAAACTCGCTGCCAGACGTTTCCCGCCTGCAGCGTGAGATCCAGTTCGCCTTCAGTAGCGACCAGCGCGGCAAGGCTGGCGAGGCGGCGCGGCACATCAAGGCCTGCGCAACCTTGGAGCGGCTGCATGGGCGGACCGAAGCGGGTTGGCATCACAAGTCCGAGGCCGATGGGCGTGCCCTGCTGACCTACACCCAGCAGGAGCTGGTCGCTTGCCAGGCAGTGGACGCGGCATCGCGTGAGCAACTGGTGCCGCTGCTGCGGCGCAGCTTGGCCGAGGGCCACCGGGGAGCGGCTGCAAGTCTGATCGTCGAGTTGGGGGCGGGCTTCGATCCTTCGGCGGAGCCGGATGTCGTTGCCGGGTTGCGGCGCGACAGCTGGGCTTGTGATGGGGTGTCGCAGGCGATCCTCAGGGGAAGTGCCTTGATGCACCCGCGGCTGCTGGTGCCCAATGAACTGGGGGCGCTGAATGAGCTGGAGCGAATGCGTCTTGGCGCGCGTACCGAGCAGTTGCGCCGCATGACTGATGCCGATCCCAAGTCCAAGGTGGCGTTCGACAAACTGATGGACGGCCTGAAGCTACCCCCTGACGCCGATGCCGCCGAGGTGGCACGCTTGGTGGCGGAGGTGCAGGCGCGATGTGCCGACAAGCCGAGGTCCTAGACCACAGCGTGACCCAAAAGTGATCAGGGCTGCAGCCGCCCCTGCATCCACCTCGCCGCCAGTGCCGGCCACTGGTCTTGCGTGCCCGCCAGCTCACGCAGCGCGAAGCCGTGCTCAGCCTGGGCGAAGACATGAGCCTCAACGTCCAGCTTCTCCTGCTGCGCAGTGACGACGAGGTTGAGCGCGTGCTGGATGGGCACGATGGGGTCATGCAGCGCATAGGCCAGGAACACCGGGCATTTCGGCAGGCCGTGGGGTTCGGTCGCGATGCCGATGGGCCAGGCATCGTAGAAGGCCTGCTTCTCGGGCGGCGGGAAGTCGGGCTTTCCCACCGGGAACTTGTGGTCGCGATGGTTGGCGTTGATCGGTGCGTAGGCGATGACGGCGCCAACGCTGTCGCGCTGGCAGGCCATCACGCCGGCCAGGTGGCCTCCAGAAGATAGGCCCACGTGCAGCAGCGGCAGCGGCGCCAGCGTGGCGAGGTGGTCCAGCGCGAGCAGGCCATCCTGCAGCGCGATGTCGGCCGCATGGCCGTCCTGGCCGGGCAGGCGGTGCACGAGCACGTAGGCATCCAGCCCGAGCGTGTTCAGCCACTGCGCGATCTCCACGCCTTCCTTGTCGTGCATCAGCTGCAGGTAGCCACCGCCCGCGTAGACAAGGGCGCGACCGCGCGCTGGCGTATGTGACAGGTAGGCGTGCAGCTCGGCGCGCGTAGGACGGCGGCAGATGCGGTCGGGGGGGGCGCCGTCGAAGGCGTTGGGTTCGCCGGCGGACAGGGCAATAACGTTCATCGTTTCTCTGGCAGGGGGAGGCCGAAGTCAGGCATACCGTCCGCGGTGATGCGCAGTGGCTGCACACGCGTGGCACGGCCGGTGTCCTTCAGAGGGTCGCCGACGATGTCGCGGTAGTTGCGGGCGTGGAAGACGTTCAGTACCGTGCCGTCTGGCTCCACGAGGAAGCTGTTGTGCCCTGGGCCGTACTGGGCATTCTCCGGGCTGCTGCTGAAGACGGGGCCCGGCGACTTGTGCCAGCTTCTCGCATCCAGAAGGTCGGCGTTCTCGTCGGCCCACATCAGGCCCAGGCAGTACTCGGCGCCGGTGCCGGCGGCAGAGTAGGCCATGAAGACGCGGCCCCCGTGCACCAGTACGGCTGGTGCCTCGTTGACGATGTGGCGTACCTTCTCCCAGGAGTATTCGGGCCTGCTGAGGAGCACCTGCGGGCCTTCCAGTTCCGTCGCACTCTTCATGCCCGAGAGGTAGATGTTGGTGCTGTGGTTCTTGCTCGCCGGATCGTTCTGCGCCCAGGCCATGTAGCGCTTGCCGCGGTGCTCGAAGATGGTGGCATCCAGTGTGAAGCTCTCCCAGGCGGTCTTGACCTGGCCGCGCTCGGTCCATTCGCCCTGCATCGGGTCTGCGCTGGCGTTCTCGAGCACCCACAGGCGGATCTTCCAAGGCTCCTTGGCTTCGCCGGCACTGAAGTGGATGTACCAGCGTCCGTCCAGGAAGGCTAGTTCGGGGGCCCAGATGTGGCGACTCATCGGGCCGCTGTCGTGCTTGCGCCAGACGATCTTGGCCTCGGCCTTTGCGAGGCCGGCGATGGTGCGCGCGCGGCGCAGTTCCAATCGGTCGTATTCAGGTACCGTGGCCATCAAGTAATACCAGCCGCCGTGGCGAAGGATCTGCGGGTCGGCTCGTTGCGGTAGCAGCGGGTTTGGCCAGGACGGGGGCGCGGGTGGGGTGGCAGGTACCTGTGCAAGGGCGGGCAGCGTGGCGGCCAGCAGGCCTGCTGCGAGGAGGCCGCGGCGCAAAGGTTGGGGGGAGGTCAAGCGGAAGTCTCCTTGCGTTGCAATTGGCCGCCTTGGCGCTCGAAGTGGGCGGTCTCGCCAGCGGCAATGCGTAGGCGCAGTCTGCCGCCACGCCAGCGCAGTTCGGTGCTGCCGCCGGTGTCGCTCCGCAGGGCCAGTGACTGCACCTCGCCGGCGTGCCAGCGCATGGCCACCTCGAAGCCGCCGCGGGCGCGCAGGCCTGACACGCTGCCGGTTGGCCAGGCGGTCGGCAGCGCCGGCAGCAGTTCGACGCGGCCGCGCTGGCTCTGCAGCAGCATCTCGGCGATGCCGGCTGCACCGCCGAAGTTGCCGTCGATCTGGAAGGGCGGGTGGGCGTCGAACAAGTTGGGGTAGCTTCGGCTCGGGTGCAGCAGGCGCTTGAGCGTGGAGTAGGCGTGCTCGCCGTCCTTGAGCCTCGCCCACAGGTTGATGCGCCAGCCGATGCCCCAGCCGGTGGTGTCGTCGCCGCGGCGCTCCATCACGTTGCGCGCGGCAGCGGCCAGGGCCGGCGTGTCGTCCGGTGTGATCTGTTCGGAGGGGTAGAGCGCATAGAGGTGCGACACGTGGCGGTGCTGCAGTTCGGGCGCTTGCAGGTCCCAGTCCTCCTGCCATTCCTGCAGTTGGCCGGCGGCGCCGATGCGGTCGGGCGGCAGTCGGTCGCGCATGGCCACGCAGGAGCGTTCGAACGGTCGGTCGGTGCGAAGTTCGCGCGCGGCCTCGGCGGCGTAGCTGAACAGGTCACGCAGTAGCTGGCTGTCCATTGCCGGGCCGGCCGCGAGTGACGAGCCGAAGGGATGGTTGTTCTCTGGCGAGATGCTGGGATTGGTGACCATGAAGCCACTCTTCGGGTCCCTCACCAGCGTGGCGAGCTGGAACTCGGCGGCACTCTTGAGCAGCGGATACAGGCGCTTGAGCAGCGCCGGGTCGCGGCGGAACAGCCAGCTCTGCCACAGGGTGTTGACGAGCCACACGCCGCCCATGGGCCACAGTCCCCACTTGGCGCCGTCGGTCGGCGCGGCTACGCGCCAGCCGTCGGTGTTGTGGAAGGCGACCCAGCCCGGCGCGTCGTACATCGCGCGGGCTACCTTGGCGCCGGTGATGGCGAGGTCCTCCACCATCGCGATCAAGGGCTCCACCGTCTCGCCGATGTTGGCGATCTCGGCCGGCCAGTAGTTCATCTCCGTGTTGATGTTGATGGTCCACTTGGATCCCCACGACGGATTGGTCTTCTCGTTCCAGAGGCCTTGCAAGTTGGCAGGGAAGCGCGTTCCGGGCCGCGAACTGGCCAGCAGCAAGTAACGGCCGTACTGCAGGTAGAGGGATGCGAGGCCGGGATCCTGGCCTTCGGCGAAGCGGGCGATGCGCTCATCGGTGGGTAGCGCGCCGTTGGGGCCGGCGCCGAGGTCGAGGGCCACGCGACGGAACAGTCGTTGGTGGTCTTCCCGGTGAGACTGGCGCAGCGTCTCGGGGCCGCGCGCCACGGCCGCGGCCAGCGTTGCCTTGTTGGCAGCAGCCGGGTCGCCAGACACATCGTCGAAGCGCTTGTAGCCGGTGGCGCCGGCGATGAGGATGAACACCTCGTCGGCGCCCTGAACGGTCAGTCCGCCGTTGCGCGGGGATACTTTCCCGCCGCGCGCGACGACCTGGAGTCTGCATTCGAACGGCAATCGGCCCTCGATGCCCTGCACCGTGGGACTGGTGCCGGCCACCCACAGCGTGTGGTCGCCTTCACCACCGCCGGTCTTCTGGTGCGGTGCGGTCAGCGTGATGTCGGCAGTGATCCACCTTGGCTTGTCAGCGGCCAGGCGCACGACGAGGAGCTGGTCGGCCGCGGAGGCGTAGACCTCGCGCACCACCGTGGCGCTGCCAGCCCGAAAGCTCGTGGTGGCAACTGCCTCGTCCAGGTCCAGGCTGCGTTCGTAGCCGCGCACGCCGTCCAGCCCGGGGAAGACCAGCAGCAACTCGGCCAGCGGCTGATAGGTCATCTGCCGGTTGGGTACACCCAGCAGCGTCTCGTTGGCAAGCTTCTCTGCGTCAGCGTAACGGCCGGCGAAGACGAGTTCGCGCACCTTGGGCAGGCCTTCCCGGGCACGCGGATTGGTCGTGTCATACGGGCCACCGGAGAAGAAGCTGCTTTCGTTGAGCTGCAGCCGCTCGGTGTGCGTGCCGCCGAACACCATCGCGCCGAGGCGACCGTTGCCGACGGGGAGGGCCTGCACCCACTCATCGGCGGGACGGCGGTACCAGAGGCGGTAGGGCTGGGACTTGGTGTCCTGCGCTTGCGCCGGTGGGGCTGCGAGCAGTGGCGTCGATGGCAGGCCGAAGCCCAGCAGTGCGGCTTGCAGTTGCAGCCAGTTGCGGCGTGAGGTGGTCATGGCAGCTTGTAGAACTCCGCTTCGACGATCGACAGTGCGCTGCGGCCTAGACGGGCGGCGCCGGTGTCGACGATCTTCTGGTTGGCGACTTCGGTCTTGGCCGTCTCGACACCGCCCTTGGCTTCGCCCGTCAGCTCGATGCCGACGACCTGGCCGTGGTGGGCTTTCAGCGGCAGCGTGACGTAGCCGAGGCTGCGCTCCGTCAAGCCACGCCAGACCTCGGTGCCGTCCACTCGGATGACGAGCGGGTACTGGCGCTCGCGCCAGCCACCGAACTTGATCGTGATCTCGCTCAGCGTCGTGGCCTCGGCCAGCTTGAAGTGGATGCTGCTCTTGCCGGACTCACTCGTCCATGACGTGCTCTCGTCGTCGTCGATGGCGTTGGCTGCGATGCCGCTGTCGGCCTCGGCGGAGGCCACGGGCACGGCGACGCGGCTGGTGGTGAACGATGGTGTTGTGGGCGTCGGGCCGCGCGTGGACTGGATGGGCACGCCGTCGGCGGGAAAGCGCGTGCTCAGGCCACCAATGACGGGCACGGGCTGCGAGTGCAGCTCCAATGTCGCTGGCACCAAGCCATGGCCTTCCGCGCGGAGTCTGACGACGCCAGCCTCCGTCGTACTGCGTATCAGCACGCGGTTGACGCCGCCTTCCACCGGTAGCTCCTTGGATAGCACATAGTTGCCCGGCCCCTGCGCGATGCCACCGCGCCATTCGGCCGGGCCATCGAGTGCGAACTTCACCATGTCGAGGGCGACAGGGTTTCGACGGCCGGCTGCGTCGACAACCTCGACCTGTACCAGCGCCAGGTCCGCACCGTCGGCCTGCAGGCCCTGCGGGTGAGTCTGTACGGTGAGCTTGAGCGCGGCTGGCGCGCCGGCGGTGATGCGCACGTCTTCGCAGACCTTGTCGCCGGCTTTGTCGAGGCCTATGGCACGCAGCTCGCCGGGCTCGAATTCCACGCCGGGGAAGTTGAAGACGAAAGGCTCGCTGGCCTCGACCGTGCCGACCAGCTTCCCGTTCAGTGCCAGCTGCACACGTGCGGCGCTGGAAATGACGGTGACGGTCTTCACCGTGCCGGCCGCGTAGTTCCAATGGCCAAGTACGTGGGCGCGCGGCTTCTCAACGTCCACCCATCCGTCCCAAATCACCTGGTGTGCGAAGAACCCGTCCTTGGGTATGCGCATCGCATCGACTTCGCCGCTCCGGCGGTAGTTCTCGGCGCCGCGGTGGTGGGTGTTGCTGTCGCTGAAGATGATGTTCACGCCGCCCGACGACACGCGCGTGCCTGTACCGGGGCGTTCGCGCCAGTAGTCCACCCAGCGCCTCACGTCTTCCAGCGCGTGCGAGTCCTGGTTGCGGTTGTAGGTGGGCGCGGGTTGACCCTTGTGCTCGGGGCCGTCGCCGTCGCGATGGAAAGGGGGAGAGAGTTCGTCCCAGAACTTGCGGGCACCTTCGTCACGCGAGTACTCCATGGCCCACATCGGGCGGCGTGCGCTCTTGTTGACATAGAGCATTTCGCCGCCGTACTCCGCAACGTGCTGCAGCGCCTTGGACAGCATCTCTCGGCTGCCGGCCGCACGGCCACCGTGCGGGTCGAAGCGGTCGCGTAGCGCACGCACCTCGGCCATGTGCTCAAGGCTGACACCGCGATTGCCCGCCTCGTACATCAGGATGCTCGGGTTGTTGCGGAAGTAGACGATGGCATCGCGCATGGCCTCCATGCGTTGTTCCCAGCGCCGGCCGGTCACGTCGGCCTCGGAGTCCCCCGTAGGCATGGCTTGCATCAGGCCAATGCGGTCCAGCGACTCGACGTCCTGTTTCCACGGCGCCGTGTGCATCCAGCGCACGAAGTTGGCATTGCTGACCAGCATCTGGCCGTTGCTGTAGTCGCTCAGCCAGGGCGGCACGGACAGGCCGATGGCCGGCCATTCATTGCTGGTGCGCTGTGCGTAGCCCTTGAGCTGGATGACGCGACCGTTCAGCGTGACCATGCCGTTGGTGAAGGCCGTTTGGCGGAAGCCCGTGCGCGTGACGACGGAATCCACGGGCTTACCGTCGACGACCAGCCTTGTCTCCACGTCGTAGAGGGCGCCGTGGCCCCAGCTCCAGAACCTCAGGCCCGTGACCGGTGCCTTGGCGCTCACGGTCGCAGTGGCGCCGGCGGCCAGGGTGTGGGTCGGTGTCTTGATGACAGCGACGACAGGTCCGGCGGGCTGGCGCAGAGTCACTTCATAGCCAAAGCGGCGCGGCCCGTGGTGCTCGTTGCGCACTTGCGCCTCGGCAGTGACGATGGCCTTGCCGGCCTGGATGTCGAAGCCGGTTGCATGCACATAGACGCCTGTGGTTCCGAGACTGCTGTATAGCGGCAGCGTCTGGTAGAGCTTGTCCGTCACGTGCAGGCGCAAGTTCTTGGGCAGGCCGCCGTAGTTCGCGTTGAAGTTGCGATCGGCCCATTGGTAGCGCTGGTTGGTTGCCCGCTCGCGGTAGTCCCAGCGGTTGTCGGTGCGAACGGCGATGACGTTGTCACCAGGCTTCACGACATGGCTCAGATCGAAACCGAAAGCCGTGACGCCGTTCTCGTGCATGCCCATGCGCTGGCCGTTGACCCAGACCTCGGCTGCCTGGCGCGCGCCCTCGAACTCGATGAAGACCTTGCGGTTGGCGACGTCGGCCGGCAGCGTGAAGCGCTTGCGGTACCAGGCGATGCCGGTGCGGTGGTCGACGATGTCCTTGGCGAAGGCATCGTCCTCATTCCATGCGCGCGGCAGTGTGACGGCCTTCCAGGCCTGGTCGGCGAAAGCCGGGGTCTCGGCCCCCTGCACGTCGCCGACGTGCACGCGCCAGCCGGTGTTGAAGTTGTAGGTCTCCCGGGCGGCCTGGGCCGTGAGCGCGAAGGCGAGGCCGAGCAGCAAGGGGGCGGTGCGATGGGGTGTCATGCTGGGGGGCATCAAGCCATTCGTCTCGAAGTCGGGCAGAGGCGCTGCAAGTCCGGGGTTCAGGGGCGGCCCGCACTGGCAGCTTGGTGTTTTGCGCCCGCGCCTCGCGCACGATCAAGCTGCCACCGCTGAAGCGACCATAGGCCGGATCTGCGTGGGTCTGGGCCAGTGGCACGAGCGGGCGCCGGCGGCCTCGGGCGAGCCAACACCAGCAACGGCGCGCCCTGCACCGACCTCATGCGGCTCAGCTTTTCACTAGGCCGGCGGCTCGCGCGGCCTCGTCCAGTGTGTCGCCGATCAGCGCGAGGTTCTGGATGGCGGCCAGCCCCCATTGCGCCGAGTCGTTGGTGCTGATGCCGGGTTGCTCGATCAGCGGGCGGATGACGTCCACGCCGCCGATCTGCCGCGCCGTTCCGCCGCCGCGCAGGGCGCGCGACGTGAAGAACTCGCGCCAGGCGCGCAGCGCCAGCGCGCGGTCACGCTCCTGGAAGGCTGCGTAGGCCGTCATGCGCGAGCCGGTGTCGCCCAGGCTACGGCCGCCGGGGTCCTTGCCCAGCAGCGCGACGATGTCAGCCTTGGGTGCGTTGTAGTAACGACAGTACTCCAGCCAGGCGCGGCGGTAAGCAGGCACATCAACGAGAGTCAGCAGTTCCGAGCTCAGTTCGATGACACCAAACACGCCGTTCAGGTGGGAGATCGAGACCTGATCGCCCGGGCCAGCGAACTTTCCGGTCCTGGCGTCGTAGGGCGCACCGCCAGCGAACCAGCGGCGCTTCATGTCACCAATGCTCTGCATGCCGTTGACCAGCTTGTCGCGCCAGCGCTTGTCGCCGGTGCGCTCCCATTCGGTCAGCCAGGCAGCGATCCACGAACCCCAGGTGGTGCCGAAGCCGACGCCGGGCAGGTCAGAGGTTTCTGGCGGTGCGGCGTTGCGGGCGAGCTTGCGTGAGATGTCCACCTTGGCGATATCGGAGTCAGAGTCCAGCAGTTCGCGGATCAAATCGCCGCAGCGCTCATCGGCGGTCAGGTAGAAGTAAAAGCGTCTGTAGGCGGCGTTGGAGATGCGAGGCTGCTTGGACGAGTCCGACCAGTGCTGCACGCCATGGCGGGTGCCGAATCCCTTGAATTCACCAAGGTGATAAACGTCCACCTCGCCGGTGTGGCGAGTCATGGCCTCGGCCAGCCGGAAGACATCGGCGCGGCCGGTGCGCAGATAGCTGTACCAGAGCCACAGGTCGGTGGACAGCTCCGAGTTATCCCAGGCATAGCCGCCGATGTCGTAGCGCCACATGTGGCGATCGGCGTCATAGGCATGCATGACATCGCCGTAGTTCCAGAAGCCGTACCAGCGGTGCTGCTCCACTTCCTTCAGGTATTGCTCCAGCTGCAGCGTCATCCGGTCTTCGATGAGCCTGCGGGCCGGCGAGCCGGAACTTGCCGGATCCCAGTCACCAAACACACCCGCGGCGTGGATGCGCTGGGGGGACAGCACGAGCCTTGCCGGCTGGGCGACCTGCTGGGCCATGTCCGAGAAGGCCTGGTGGGTGGGCGTGGCGCCCAGCACCCACAGCTGCAGCTCCGACGTGCGGGCCACGCCTACCGACGTGTCCCAGCCCGGCTCGTAGTCCTCGTAGGTGATGTTCAGGCCTTCGATCTGCTTCTCGTGCGTGTCCATGTCGCCGGGCGAGCGGTAGGAGCGCATGTCCATGGCCGGCGCCGACGGCGAGTAAAGCCAGGCGGTCACGTCGGCCAGTTCGGTGGCCGCTCCGCGCACGTCCAGCCGCACCGGGGCGCGCTGCCAGAAGTCCTTCAGTCCGAGTGCCACGCCACCAGCGGCACCGCCGGCGTAGAGCAGACCGTGGGTGCGGCTGCCGCCGTTGGAGGCTATCCAGGCCTGGCCGGCCTGCGTGCGCTTGGCGACGGTGAAGCCATCGGCATTTGCCTGCGTCAGCGAGAAGTCGTTCCACTCGGGGATCCACTGCAGCCGCTCCGAAACGCGCTTGTCCATGCCGGAAAGTGCTGGCAGCGCCTTGCCGGCGACCTGGGCGTCCTTGTAGGCCTGGCCGGGGTCTCGACGCAGGCCGGTGACGGGCCGCACCGCCTCGCCCCAAACGCCCACGCCCTCGCCCGAGAAGCGAATATGGCGGTCGTGCGTCGCGTTGGTCATGGGCACCTGGGCCGTCACGCCGAGGCCGGCGATGAAGTCCTTGGCGGGGTCACCGTCCCAGACGAAGCTATGCACTATGCGCACGCTCTCCGTGCCGGCGTAGAAGTACAGCCTCACGGAGAAGGGCAGCCAGTCGCGGCCCTTTCCATTGGCATTCGCGGAATGGATGCCGTCGAGCTTGATCACCGCGCGCACGGGGCCATGCTGCTCGACGGTGACCTTGTTGACCTTGCTGGCAAAGGACTGGCGAGCAACCTTGCCGTCCAGCTCCGGGTCGGCGCCGTCCTGGCGCAGCGCGATGAGCTTGAGATTCTTCAACGTCACGCGGCCGGCGCGGGTGGCTTCGGCGATGAGCGCCTCACCCCGTGTTGGCACGGCCCACACCAGGTCGCCGGCACTGACGACGATCTGCGTGGCTGATTGTCTGACCGTCACGCTGCCCGGCGCGGGCGTGCCGTTCTCCAGCTTGAGCTCGCCCGCCGGCACACCACCGGCTACTGCGTGCGCCGTCCACTTCAGAGAGCCGTCAGGCCAGTAGGCCAGTGGCCAGGATTGCACGGGCTGGTTGGCGATGCGGAACTCCGGCGCCTTGCCGGACGGCAGCCTGAGTTGGCCGCGCGGCCAGGGTACGCCGAGCGTCGAGCCCTCGAAGCGTGCAGGTGCCTGGCCGTCAAGCCAGCGCAGCACCGTGTCGCCGATTTGAGCAGGTGCTGCCGGCAGGTTGGTGGTGGCCGCATGCACGGCGGGCAGGGATGAGGCGAGGGAAGTCAGTGCCGTGGTTTGCAGAAATCCGCGGCGCGAGAACGGGGACGATGTCATGAAGACCTCAGGGGTGAGCAGTGCGCGTGTCAACGTGGCAGGCCGCGGTAGTGATCGGCGAGCAGTCGGAAGGCCAGCTTGTGTTGGCCGGTCTCTGAAATCAGGCCCTTGCGATTCCAGCCGTTCTGGAACACCGGGTGCTCGCGGCGCGGAGAGCGGAAGTCTTTCAGTACCCAGGGCGAGATGCCTCGCAGGTTGGGGATGCGGGCCAGCATGGACAGCGTCGCGCGGTAGTAGGCGGCCTGGAACTCCTCGCTCCATTTCCTGGGCTGTTCGCCCAGGTCGTGGTAGCCAGCCAGCGCGTCGGCCCCGAACTCCGACACCAGCAGCGGCTTGGTCGTAGGCAGCGCCCACTGGAGTCGGTCCAGGTCTTCCAACTTGTCATCGCCGTACCAGCCTGCGTAGGTGTTGACAGCCATAACGTCCAGGTGCGGCAGCAATGGGTCGGCGATCCTGACCGTGTCGCCCTGGCGCTCCACGAGCAGCGCGGCGCTGACGAGGCGGCTGGGGTCCAGCGCGCGTACGGTGGCGGCAAGCGCGGCGTGGAAGCGCGTACGGTTCTCGGCCACCGGCGTCTCGTTGCCGACGCTCCACAGCGCCAGCGCGGCGCGGTTGCGGTCGCGGTATATCGTTTCAGCCTGCTGGCGCTGGGCCTTCAGCAGGACTGCGGGGTTGTCCCAGTCCACCGTCCAGTAGACCGGTATCTCGCTCCAAACCAGCAGACCCAGCTCGTCGGCCGCGCGCAGCACGGTCTCGGAGTGCGGGTAGTGCGACAGGCGCACATAGTTGCCGTTGAGGCCCAGCTTGACCTCGCTAAGCAGTGCACGGGCCGCCGAGTCGTTGAGGCGGCGGGCCGGGTTGGCGCCCAGCTCTTCCTCATGGATGGACACGCCGCGCAGCGTGATGGGGTTGCCGTTCAGCAGGATCTCGCTGCCCTTCACAGCCAGCGTGCGGAAGCCCATGCGCTCGCCTACCGTGTCGCCGGCGCCCGAAAAGCGCACCGCGTAGAGTTGTGGCGACTCGGGCGACCAGCGCTTCAGCATGGCCGGTGCCGGGATGTCGAAGTGGGCCTCGCCGCGGACGTCAGTCGTCGCCTGCGCCTTCACACCCAGCCCCTCGATCTGCACGCTGACCGAAGTATTTGCGGCCTGCGCGCCGTTGAGCTGCAGGCTGCCCACTAGGCGCCCGGTGTCGGTCAGGCGCAGTGTCGCGTCATCGATGAAGGTGGCGGGCGTCTGGATCAGCTTCACGGGCCGCGTGATGCCGCCGTAAAGATCCCAGTCGGTGATCTCGCCGGGGATGCTCTGTGCGTCGTGGCGCGAGTCCACGCCGACGACGAGGCGGTTGCCACTGGTGCGCAGCGCGTCAGTCACTTCCAGCACGAAGGGCGTGAAGCCACCTTCGTGGCGGCCGACCTCTTTGCCGTTCAGGTAGACATTGGCGCGGTAGTTGACGGCCTCGAAGCGCAGGAAGCTCCGCTGGCCAGGCTTTGCGGCTGCAGCGTCGAAGCGGCGTTGGAACCAGATCAGACCGTCGTACCAGCGCAGCTCGGGCGTGGCAGCGTTCCAGGCGCCGGGGATCTCCATGGCCGGGCCACGGTCCAGGTCAAACTCGAAGAAGCCCGTACCAGGCTTGGTCTCCGCGGCGGCCACGTCCACGTCGCGGTGGCGCTGCATGCGCGACTTGGCGACCCAGCCGTTGATGTCGGTCAGGCCCGTGCGGTAATAGTCCTTGGAATAGGTCCAGCGGCCGGACAGGTCTTGAACGTCAGCGCGCTGGCCGGTCAGCAGCAGCGGCGGGCGCAGTGCGTCGGCGGGCGCGGCGGCGAGGGCCAGCGGAGTCAACATGGCCAACAAGGCGGTGAGGCGACGGATCATGGCTGAACCTCCACGACCAGCACTGACTTGGCCGGTAGCGTCAGGGCCAGCCGGCCATCTTTGGCCTGGGCCTGAAACGGCTGTGGCTTGACGCGCTCGGGAGCATCGAAGCGGTTCTCGGCGTCCATGGCCGCGGCGGTCAGCAACTGGCCGCTCACAGCGCGCACGCCCTTGCCGCCCACCGCCAACTGCAGTGGCAGGTCCTGGTTCGGGTTGGTGTTGGTGAGGCTGAGCAGCAGCTTGCCGTTAGCGCCCTTGGCGGCGCTGGCGGACAGGGCCGGGATGCTGTGTTGGCCAAGCGAGTAGTTGGGCACCCCGGCCAGTTGCACCGGCAGAGAGGTCGCGTCCATGAAGGGCAGGTGCATCGCGAACGAGTGGTAGGTGGGGGTCAGCACCATGCGTTCCTTGTCGGTGATGACCAGGGCCTGCAGCACATTGACCATCTGCGCGATGTTGGCCATCTTCACTCGCTCGGCGTGGCGGTGGAAGACGTGGAAATGCAGCGCCGCCAGAACCGCGTCGCGCAGCGTGTTGCGCTGGACCAGGAAGCCTGGGTCGGTGCCGGGCTCGGGGTCGTACCAGCTGCCCCACTCATCGAAGTAGATCGCCAGCTTCTTTGCCGGGTCGTTGCGGTCCAGGATCTCGCGATGCTTGGCGAGGTAGCCATCGATGACCTGCGGAACGGCCAACGTGGAGATCCACTCGCTCTCTGGGAAGGCAACGGCCGAGCCTTTCTTCTTCCAATCACGCGTGGGGAGCGAGTACTGGTGGTGCGTCACGGCGTCCATGCGCTGCTTGATCTCGGCGCTCAGCGTCTCCACCCAGTTCAGCTCCAGCTCCTGACCGCCGCTGGCGACCAGCTTGGGCCGATTGCCGCGCGGTGCTTTGGCGAAAGTGGACCAGTGCTTGTAGAGGTCGGCGTAGTAGGTCGGCTTCATGTGACCGCCACAGCCCCAACTTTCGTTGCCTATGCCCCAGTATTGGACTTTCCAAGGCTGCTCGCGGCCGTTGGCCCGGCGTTGGCGGGCCAGCGCCGTGTCGCCCTCGGCCGTCAGGTACTCCAGCCATTCGGCCATCTCCTGCACGGTGCCCGAGCCCAGATTGGCATTGATGTAGACCTCGGTGCCCAGTTGCTCGGCCAGGTCCATGAACTCGTGCGTACCCACTGCATTGGGCTCGATGACGCCGCCCCAACTGGTGTTGACACGTGGCGGGCGCTGCCCCTGCGGGCCAATGCCGTCGCGCCAGTGATATTCATCGGCGAAGCAGCCGCCGGGCCAACGCAGCACCGGCACCTTGAGGGCCTTCAGCGCGCCAACGACGTCGCTGCGCCAGCCCCGCACGTTGGGGGTCTTGGCGTCGAGTCCTACCCACAGGCCGCCATAGATGCCAGCGCCGAGGTGCTCGGCAAACTGACCGTAGATCTGGCGCGCGATGACCGGGCCGGGCTTGTCAACCTGAATGTCAATCTTGACCGGCTCCGCTGCCCGGGCAGCGAGCGACATCATGGTGGCGAGGGCGAAGCTGAGGGCGGGGAGCAGGTGTTTCATCGGCATTGGAGGATCTGGAAATCTCTGATCTGCAATCGGCTGGCTGTTGTCCTCAGCGCGAAGTAGCCGTGCAGGCGGGGATTGGCGTCGGCGCGCGTAAAGACTTCGTTGCTGTCGGCGGACCAGCGCAGGTGAATCGGGTCCGCAGCCGTCGGTTGACGCGAAACAATCTCGACGCTGATTGGTTTGTTGGTTAGCAGACGGGTCGCAGGCGTCATGGGTAGCTCGCCCGGCTCGGCGATGGACGCGTCGGCAAAGCCGGCCAGCAAGCGGCGCTGGCTGCCGTCGTACAGGCGCAGCCGCGTTGTCGTGTTGGCGTTGGCGCCGAAGCCGACGTAGTAGGTCGGCAGCCCGTCGTAGCCGGCAAACTTGCCGCTGCGCGGGTAGGGTTCGCCACCGTCGGTCTCCAGCGCATTCCAGAACATGTTGAGGTCCGAGATGCGGCCGGCATGCGGCCCGGCGCTGGCCGGTGCGGGTAGGGCCGCGGCCGTGAAGCGGATCGCGTAGTCGCCGCCCAGCGGCTCGCGCCACCACAGCGACAGACCGGCGGGCGTGGCGATGTCCAGCACGCCGTTCTCGGCTGTGACGATGGCGCGAGTGTCCTCGGCTTCCAACCGCCAGCGTGCGAGGCCGGCTCGGAAGTCGTCAGTGGCGACCCGTTCGAGTTTGCGTGGCGCTTCACACCATGCCGCTGCGGTCAGCGGCAGGCTGAGGATCAGCCCGCAAAGTGGAAGACGGAGGGGAGGTCCCATTGGCGCGGCTTGTTGTCGGGTTCAACGTCCATCAGCGGGGCCATGTAGTCCCACCAGCGGCGCATAACCGGCTGCAGCGGCAGCTCGGCAATGGGATAGCCAGGCTTGAGCTTGAGCACTGCGAACAGGCTCAGCGTGCTCTCGTCGAGGAAGATGGAGTAGTCATGGATGCCGGCGCCGCGCAGCGCCTCGGCCAGCTCAGGCCACAGCTCGTCGTGGCGCTTCTTGTACTCGGCCACGACGCCGGGTTTCAACTGCATCTTGAAGGCGCGAATCTCGTCGCTCATCGATTTGTCTCCTTGTTCTATTGAACGTCCTGTTCGGCCATGGTCAGGGACGACACATCGCGCCGCAGCAGATTGGCTTCGACGCGCCAGTGCGAGGCCGAGAGGCCCTCGAGCTGGCAGCCTGTGCCCACTTGGATGGGGGAGCCGAGCAGCAGGCGGCAGGAGTCGTCGAACTGCCAGGCCCTCACATCCTGTACGTGGCCGCCGCGGCGGGCCTCGATGTCGATGGCACTGAAGTCGAATCGGCGCAGCGGCATCTCGGCTGTCGCGTCGACCTCGAAAGCCACGTCTGCGCCACGCGCGCTCAGACGTTGGATGCGCACGCCTTCGATCCGCGTGCGTCCCTGTTCTCGCGATACGGGCTGCGCCAAGGCCCGCCAATGTCGTGGCGCGAGGGGCTGTTCGGCGTCGGGAATCCGGGACTGGCTGTATGCCGGGTTCCAGTTCATCGTGGCGCGCATTGCGACGGGGACATCGTGCAGCGCGAGGTCCGTGATGGAGACATCCTCGATGAAGCCGCCTCGGCTGGGCGCGCTCTTGAATAGCAGACCCACAGGGACCGGCGCATGCACCGCGATGCGCTGAGCCGTGACGCGGCGGAATCCACCTGAGGTCTCGCTGCCGAAGGTCAGGCCGGCGGCTCCGTCGCGGACGATGCAGTCGCTAATGGTGATGTCCTCGCAGGGGCGTGCCACACGCAGGCCATCGGCGTCGCGGCCGGCCTTGACGCATAGCGCGTCGTCGTTGACGGCGATGTCGGCGTGGCGGATCGTCACGCGACGCGAGGAGTCAATGTCGATGCCGTCGGTTGACGGACCGCGGGCCTCGTCGTTGTTGCGGATGGTGACGCCGTCGACGGTCACGTCTTCCGAATAGCACAGGTGCAGTGTCCAGAAGCCTGAGCGACGCAGCAGCAGACCCTCGCCGATGCGGATGCGTGCCGATTCGAAGACCTGTACGAGGCGGGGGCGCTGCGCATCGTAGTCCGATGCCCAGCGCAGGCCGCGCGGCTCGTAGGCAGCGCGCAAGGCCCAGTAGCTGTCCCAGAACACCTGGCCGTCGCCGTCGATGCAGCCCTCGCCGACGAGGCCTACGTCGTGTTCGCCGTAGACATTCACGAGGGCCGCCGGCCAGCGCATCTCGATGCCGGCCACGCGCGTGGGCAGTAGGGGGTAGTCGGCGAGGTCGCGGGATCCAAGCAGCGTGGCGCCGCGGTCGAGCCGCAGCGTCATGCCGCTCTTCAGGAAGAGGGCGCCAGTGAGATAGACGCCGGGCGGCAGTCGCAGCTCCATGCGCTGCAGCGCCGCGGCGTCGATGGCAGCCTGCAGCGCCCGCGTGTCGAGCGAGATGCCGTCACCGCGTGCGCCAAAGGCCTTGGCATCCACCTCAGACGATGCCGGAGCCGCTCGCGCCAGCCTTGGGCGGGCGCGTCACCGCCACCTGGTTGCGATAGCCGCTGGCGCGGTACGCCGCGACGGGATCGATCGCACCACCCGAGCGCAGGCGGGCCATCGCAAGGATGGGACTCACATCGGTGCGGAAAGCCTTCTTCAGCGTCTGTGCGGCCTGCAGCACGTCGTTTGCCTCCTGGAAGCCTGCAAGCGCCGCGCGGTCCACGAGCGCGGCCTGGACGAAGGCTCGCTGCACTTCGACGGCGCTGCTCATCAGGCTTTCGATGGGATCGGTCACGTTGTGCGACTGGTCCAGCATGTAGGCTGGATTGAACGCGCCGTCGCGCAGTGTGGCGTCGGCCAGCTCGTTGAAGACGAGGAAGAGCTGGAAGGGGTCGATGGAGCCCGAGTCCAGGTCGTCGTCGCCGTACTTGCTGTCGTTGAAGTGGAAGCCACCCAGCTTGCCGAACTGCGCCAGGCGCGCCACGATCATCTCGATATTGGTGTTGGGCGCGTGGTGGCCCAGGTCCACCAGGCACTTGGCCTTGTCGCCCAGCTGCTGTGCCACCGCGAAGCTGGTACCCCAGTCGGCGATGACGCTGCAGTAGAACGCCGGCTCGAACAGCTTGTGCTCGATGTACATGTGCCAGTCGGCCGGCAGCGCGGCGTAGATGCCCTTGGCGCTGTCGATGTAGCGCTCCAGCGCGCCGCGCAGGTTGCTCTGGCCAGGGAAGTTGGCACCGTCGCCGACCCAGACCGTGAGACCCTTGGAACCCAGCGTCTTGCCCAGCTCGATGCAGTCGATGTTGTGTGCAACAGCCTGTTCGCGGGAAGCCTGACTCGTCGAGGTCAGGCTGCCGAACTTGTAGGTATGGGCCTGGCCGACCTGGTCCTGGAACGTGTTGGAGTTGACGGCGTCGAAGCCCAGCCCCAGCTCGTCGGCCTGTTGGCGCAGGGCCTTGGGGTCGCTTGGCTTGTCCCAGGGAAAGTGCAGCGACACGGCAGGCGTGGCGCGAGTCAGTTGGTTGATGACGGCGCAGTCTTCCAGCTTCTCGGTCACATCACGGGGTTCGCCCTTGCCGGGGAAGCGCGCGAAACGCGTTCCGCCGGTGCCGGCGCCCCAACTAGGCACCGCCACGGCAAAGGTCTGGGCCTTCGCCGTCAGGGCCTCGATGTCCACGCCACGGCGCGACAGCATTCCGCCCAGCGCGTCGTAGTCGGCCTGTAGCGCGGAGCGCTGCGAGGTGTTGTGCTGCTCGACCTGGGCTGTATCGATGATGGTCTTGCTCATGCTTGTCTCCTTCGCGCCGATTCTCAGCGGGTGAACGCGGCGGCGTTGCCAGCGTCCACGTTGAGGACGTTGCCCGTGCTCTTGCCGGACTTGTCGCTGGCCAGGAAGTACACCGCCTCGGCAATGTCTTCGGGCAGCACGCTGAGCTTGAGCATGCTGCGCTGGCGGTAGAACTCTTCGATGTTGTCGCTGTCGATCTTGTTCGACGCGGCGCGCTCTTCCTTCCACTTGCCGTCCCAGATGCGCGAGCCGCGGATGACGGCGTCGGGGTTGACGACGTTGACGCGCACGCCGACGGCTGCGCCTTCCAGTGCAATGCAGCGGGCCAGGTGGATCTCGGCCGCCTTGGCCGTGCAGTAGGCCGACGCGCCAGCAGATGCGACCAGGCCGTTCTTGCTGGCGACGAAAACCATGCTGCCGCCGATCTTCTGCTGCTTCATCAGGCGGAAGGCGCCGCGGCCGACCAGGAAATAGCCGGTGACCAGGATGTCCTGGTTGCGTTGCCAGATTTCCAGCGTCGTGTCTTCCAGCGGCGCGGCGGAGGCGATGCCGGCGTTGGAGACGAGGATGTCCAGGCCGCCGAAGCGCAGCGCGGTGGCCGAAAGCACGGCTTCCACTTCGGCTTCAGACGTGATGTTGCCCTGCACAGTGGCGATGTTGTCCTTGCCGGCCACCTTCAGCAGGTTGGCCTGGGCTTCGGCGAGTGCACCGGCATCGATGTCGGTCAGCATGACGCAGGCGCCTTCCTGCAGCAACTGGCGAGCCACGGCCTGGCCGATGCCGCCGGCACCGCCGGTGACCAGGGCCACGCGGCCGGCCAGGCTCTTGGGCTTGGGCATGCGCTGCAGCTTGGCTTCCTCAAGCAGCCAGTACTCGATGTCGAAGGCTTCCTGTTCGGGCAGGCCGACGTACTTGTCCACGCCATTGGCGCCGCGCATCACGTTGATGGCGTTGATGTAGAACTCACCGGCGATGCGAGCAGTGGCCTTGTCCTTGGCGAAGGACAGCATGCCTACGCCTGGGATCAGATAGATGACGGGATTGGCGTCACGCACGGCAGGGCTGCTCGGGCGCTTGCAGCGCTCGTAGTAGGCCACGTAGTCGGCTCGGTAGTCCTCCAGGGCCTTGTCCAGGCCGGCCAGCAGCGCGTCGACGTCAGGTTTGGCCGGGTCGAAGTTCAGCACCAGCGGGCGGATCTTGGTGCGCAGGAAGTGGTCGGGGCAGGAGGTGCCCAGCGCGGCCAGCTTGGCCAGGTCGTTGCTGGCAACGAACTCCAGCACCGCGGCGCTGTCGTTGAAATCGCCCAGCTTGCGCTCGCCAGCGCTGATGCGGCCGCGCAGCGCGGGCATCAGCTTGGCGGCCAGCGCGGCGCGCTGCTCGGCGGGCAGGGTGGACGTCTTGACGCCGCCAAACACCGGTTGCTTGACGTTCTGGCCCAGCCACTCCTCGGCCAGTCGGATCATCTGCAGAGTGATCTCGTAGCAGCTCTTGGCCGTGTCACCCCAGGTGAACAGCCCGTGGCCTTCCAGGATGATGCCCTTGAGGTTCGGCTGCGACGTGGCCAAGGCCTCGAGCTTCAGACCCAGGTCGTAGCCGGGGCGCTGCCAGGGCAGCCAGCCCAGTTGGCCACCGAAGATCACTTCGGTCAGGCGCTTGCTGTCGGCGCAGGCGGCGATGGCGATGATGGCGTCCGGGTGCATGTGGTCCACATGCGCCTTCGGAATATAGGCGTGCAGGGGGGTGTCGATACTGGCCGCGCGCGGATTCAAATTAAAGGTGCAGTGCGGCAGGTAATCCACCATCTCGTCTTCATGCTCCAGGCCGCGATAACGCTTCTTCAGCGCATTCAGCTTGTCCATGTAGAGCGTGGAGAAACCATCCAGCTTGATGGATCCCAGGTCGCCGCCCGAGCCCTTGACCCACAGCACCTCGACATCCTCGCCGGTCAGGTGATCACGCATCTTGACCTTGGCCGAGGTATTTCCGCCGCCGAAATTCGTGACGCGCAGATCCGACCCCAGCAGATTGGAGCGATAAAGCAGCAGTTCGGGTTCGCTCAGTTTTGCCGCCACGTCGTCGTCCCACTTCGAGACGATGGGGTTTTGCGTGGTGGTTTGGGAAATTGCAGTCATCAGCTTGCCTGTATTCGGCCTGTCATTTGCCCTCAGGGTCGCGGCCTGCGGTCCCGGGGCCCGCTTCTGGCGGGTTAGCGGCACGCAGTGTGAAGCGAAACACTGCGCCATGCGCGGGGGCTGCGCAGTAAATCAAAAGGATGAGCGAAAGCGTGGGCGGTCGTGCCGGCGCTCACGAAACGCTCACGGCCGTGAGCGTTTTTTGATTGACGCTGTCATGCCGCTGACGTAATCTGCACTTGGAACGGCGTTTCACCCAGGCTTTGATCGGTTCTGAGCGTGAGTGGAAGTGCCGTCGGCGGCTGGCGCCTACGCACACCGGCCGCATGCCCTGACCCGGCCTCAGCCGGGCTGCCAAGCCAAGCGATGCCCGCCCTCCAGAGGCTGGGTCCCATAAGTACGAGACAACGGTCGCCGCCGCTTCTGCGAGGCGCCCGAGAAGGTGATCCACATGATCAATCACAAGCGCCACAAGCGTCTGCTCAAACTGCTGGACGAGCGCGAACACGCCAGCGTCCAGCAACTGATGGAATGGTTGTCGGCTTCTGCTGCGACCGTGCGCAGGGATATTTCCTGGCTCGCGGCGAAAAATCAGCTGACGCGAACCCGCGGCGGAGCGCAAAGGCTGGAGCAGAAGAAAAAATCTTATACGCTGTCCAGCGAAACATTCCAAAACAACGCTCAACAGAATACTGCGGCCAAGCGCGCCATTGCCCGTTATGCCACTTCCATGTGCAATAACGGAGAAACCATCATCATCAACGGTGGGACCACCACTTTCATGATGGCGGAGTTTCTCGTCGAGAAGCAGCTGAAGATTCTCACGAACTCCTTCCTGATGGCCGAGCGCCTGCTCGTGACCAGCGACAACGAGATCATCCTGCCGGGTGGCAAGGTTTACCGCGAGCAGAACGTCATCCTCAGCCCGTTCGAGAACGACGTGGCCCAGCACCACTACGCGGCCAAGATGTTCATGGGTGTGTATGGTCTGTCCATCCTGGGTTTGATGGAAGCCGACCCGCTGCTGATCCAGGCCGAGAAGCGCCTGATCGGCCAGGCCGAGGAACTGGTCGTGTTGGTCGACAGTTCCAAGTTCCAGCGCAAGGCCGGCTTGGTGCTGTGCGGACTGAACCGCGTCTCCACCGTCATTACCGACACCGGTGCCTCCGACAGTGCCGTGCAGCTGCTGGAGCATTACGGCGTGCGAGTCATCACCGTGGAGCCCGAAGCAGTGGACCCTCGGGTCGTGGAGGCCTCGGCCATGAGTTCGCATGATTACGCGGCCGTGCTGGAAGCCGGCGCCTACGGGCGCCGCGTGGGGCTGAACTCTTGAACGCTGTTCCCGGCACCGTCGTCCTCGACATCGGCAAGACCAACGCCAAGCTCACGCTGATCGATGCGGCCGGCAAGACGCTGGCGGAGGTGCGCACGCCCAACACCGTGCGCCGTGTCGGCCCATACCCCCACCACGACACGGAGCGGCTGTGGGGCTGGATGTTGGGCCAGTTGCGTGAGCTGTCGGCGCTGGCGCACATAAGCGCCATCGTGCCGGTTACGCATGGCGCGACGGCAGCACTGGTCGACGAGGTGGGGCTGGTGCTACCGGTGCTGGACTACGAGCATGTGCCGGGCGATACCACCGATGCGACGCGCTATGAGTCTTTGCGGCCTGCCTTCAGCGAGAGCGGGTCGCCGTTGCTGCCGGCCGGCCTGAACCTGGGGCGTCAGCTGGACTGGCTACAGGCACGCTTCCCCACCGAGTTCTCCCGTGCCAGGCATGTGCTGATGTACCCCCAGTACTGGGCCTGGCGCCTTTGTGGCGTCGCGGCCAGCGAGGTCACATCGCTGGGCTGTCACACTGATCTGTGGCGGCCGGACGCGGGGCGCTGGTCCAGCCTGGTGGAGCGCCACGGCTGGGAACCGCTCTTCCCAGAGCGCCGCGAAGCCTGGGCGCGCCTGGGCGTCCTTAGGCCCGAACTGGCGGCTGACACGGGACTGCCGGTCGATTGCGAGATCGTCTGCGGTATCCATGACAGCAATGCCTCGTTGCTACGCCACCTGCTGACGCTGCAACAGAGCGGCCCCTGCACGGTGCTGTCCACCGGTACCTGGGTTATCGCGGCGGCGCTGGGCTCGGCGACCAAGCCGCTGGTTGAGGCCCAGGACATGCTGGCCAACTGCAACGTCTTCGGCGAGGCAGTGCCCTGCATGCGTTTCATGGGTGGCCGCGAGTTCGGTGCCATCGCCGGCGAGCAGCCGGCCGCGTTCGTGGCCGAGGACGTCGAGCGGCTGATCGCGCGCGGCACGATGGCACTGCCCTGCTTTGCAGAGGCAGGTGGGCCGTTCGCCGGCCGGGTGGGCCGCGTGACTGGCGCCATGCCGCAGACCGACGCTGAGCGTGCGGCGCTGGCAACGCTCTACGTCGTGCTGATGACGGACCATTGCCTGGATGCGCTGGGTGCGAGTGGCCGTGTCGTCGTCGAAGGCGCTTTCACGGCGAATCCCTGGTTCGGCCCCCTGCTGGCCGGGCTGGCGCAAGGGCGCGACGTGACCGTGTCGGACGACAGCAGTGGCACCACCTGCGGTGCCTGGATGCTGGATGCCTGGGGGCGCGCGCCAGATGCGGGTGCGGCGCCGGTGCAGGTGTGGAGCCCGCCGGGGTGGCAGGGCTACCGCGATGGTTGGCGGGCCTGCGTCAGCCCATGGTTGTTCTGAACGCCTAACGAAACAGCCGGCTTGCGCCGGCTGATTCGTTTCGGGATGCCGGGCTCAGCCGCGGCGGCGGCGCAGACCAGCGACTCCCAGCCCTGCCAGCGAGGCCAGCGCCAGCGAGCCCGGCTCCGACACCGTGAAGGCGCGCACGCTGTCGATGGCCGGAGCGCTGTAGCCACTGGTGACGTTGGCGCTGTTGAAGGCGTAGACGCGCACCTCGTCGAAACCGACCGCATCGCTCAGCGCCAGCACGTCACCGATGCCGGCGCCGCCCAGCGACACGCGGCCGCTGCCCGTGAGCACGCCGTCCAGCCAGGTCTGCCACATCACGAAGATGCTTGCGTAACCGGAGTCGACGGCGAACTCGATGCCGTTCAGCGCGGTACTTGCGCTGCGGATGGACAGGTAGGCATTCAAGCCCGTGGCGGCGAAGTAGTTGCCGCTGAATGACTGGCTGTAGCTCTCGCCAGCGCCCAGGTCCACGCAGAATTCGCCGGCATAGCCGCAGCCGCCGTTGTCGTTGGCCAGGCCCGTGTGGCTGAACAGCAGCCCGCCTTCGGACCAAGGGCTCGCGAGGTCGGTGTTGGCCTCGAAGTCGGCGGCGTAGCTCAGGTAGTTGGCTGCGGGCGTGGCACTGCCGGCGCCGGTGGTCTGCACGACGGCGGCCATGGCCGGTGCGGCGAGCAGGCTGATCAAAGAAGGAACAAGGTTTTTCATCATGATGGTGTTCTAAATGGTGTTCTGGGCCGAGCGCCGGGAGGCCCAAGCCGGCCCGGGCTGGCGCTGTCCGCAGCTTGGCGTCGCGGGCATTGCCACCGTCCGTGGGCCGGTCAGTCCTTCCCACGCCCGGCGTGGCAGGCCGGGCGTGGGCTTCAGGGGAGCGCGACCAGATCGATCGCGTCGAAGGACAGGGCAGGGCTCAGGAAGGCAGCGCCCGCGGTGCCGCTGACGGTGTTGATAGTGAGCACGTTGGTGCCGACAACCAACTGCGCCGCCGGGATGTCGAAGGTGTAGGTACGGTTGAAGCCGCGATAGGTGCCCACCGTGAGGTTGCGCGAGACCTTGGGCGGGGCGGCCGGGATGCCCGACGTCCAGCTGTTGACGGTGACCTGCGGGCGGGCGCTGTTGTAGTCGGCGGTGGTGCCGATGCGCAGCCGTAGCGGGGCGGCGTTCTGACCGCGCTTGAGCGTGAAGCGAACCTGCAGGCCGTTGTTGACGTCCTTCCACTGATAGGCGGGCCAGTTGGCGTTGGTGGAGCTGCCGACGATGTAAGGGCCGACGTTCCACGACGCCATGCGCACGTCGCTGGGGTGCATGAAGGTCAGCTTGTCGCCATTGATGAACTCCTGCGGCGTGCCGTCCCAATGGCCGATGCGCCAGAGCGCCGGGGTTGTCTCCGGGTCCCCGGTGATGGCCACGGGGTTGAGCGCGTAGCTGGCGTTGGCAGTGACAGTCACCGTACCCGTCTGCACGGCCAGCTCACCCTTGTAGACAGTCATCGTGTAGACGCCCGGCAGCATGCCGGTAGCCGTGAAGTGTCCGTCCACCGGGTCGGCGTCTGCCCAGTACTGCGCCTGCGCGTTGGCGAAGCCAACGGTGTAGGGCAGGCCAGCGATGCGGCCCGTCAGGCCGGCGCCACTGACCGAGCCGCGGCCCACGGGCGGCACATAGCCCAACATGCCAACCTGCCCGTACCAGCTGGTGTCGGGCCTCGACGTAGGCGGCGTGCCGTCGTTGAAGATCATCGTGTACGTGTTCAGCACGCCCATGCGGAAGGCTTCGGTCTGTGCTTCGCCGTAGTTGACGATGTAGGTCAACTCGTTGGTCGTGTCGGTGATCTGCTGCAGCAGGCTGCGGTAGAACGGGCCGCCGGAGCCGCCCTCGTTGTTGTCGCGCCAGAACCAGACACCAACACCTGGGCCCGTGCCGCCGACGAACTCCCAGTCCTTCAGGCGGCGGTTGGCGTAGTGCTTGGAGCGCGACTGGCCGTAGCGCGGGTCGGTGGCTGCGAACCCGAACACATCGCTGGCTTCGATGGCGCCGCTGGTGCCACGGAGGTCTTCGGCCCAGTAGCTCTGACCGCCGTAGCTGACCAGGCCACCAGCCGCGTGTGCGGGGCCGCCGTTGGGCAGCCTGGCGATTGGGATTCGCGCGATGAAGCGCACAAGGCCGTGCACGTCGGGCTCCTCGGTGAAGTGAGTGCCCATGTGGATGTTCGACTCACCCTTCCTGACGACGTAGTAGTGCGTCAGCGTGCCGCCCTTGGTGCTGTTCACGGTCAGTGTGACGCGGATGTAAGCGTCGCCCGTGACGACGCCGTTGTTCACGGTGGAGGCCGGCACGACGCTGCCGTTGGCGTTTACCAGCTCTGCCTTCACGGCCACGGCGCTGACGCCGGTGTAGAGCCAGTCCGCACCCGAGTTCAGCTGCGTGCCGCGGGACGCGTCGGCGTACTCCACGCCTTTGTAGAGGATGCTGGAGAGGTCGCCGGAGGACGTGGTGCTGGAGCCGTTGTCCCAGGCACGCACCTTGAACACCAGGCCGGCATCAGTGTCGATAACGTACTGCGGACGCGCCGCGTTGCTGTTGTCGTGGACGGTGGTGATGCTGAATGCCGCCATAGCGGCCGGTGCCGAGGCGGCGAGCAGCCCCGAGGCCAGCCAGCGCGCCAGGCGCAGGCGCGTGCTTGTCTTGTGCATGAAGTCTCCTGGTTTCGTGTCGTTTTTCACGGTTGACGGCGGTGGCCGCGACCGGGAGCGGACTCTAGGCAGGGGGCTTCATCGCGTGTGCTCAAGCGCATGAGCGTTTGGAAAGCGCTCACGGACGTGAGTGATCTCGCGCCGCAGCGATAACTGCAGGGAATCGCGCGAGCGTTGCATCGCCATGATTGGCGATGGCTAGTGGGGGGCACACGGGCCGAACCTTCCGGCGCAGCGTGTGCGGGCCTTACCTGATGAGGGCCTGGTAGGTCAGCGTGCGCACGCGCAGATGCAGCGTCGAGCTGCCTGCAGGGCGCAGTTGCGTCATCAGCAGAATGATGAGGCGCTCCTTGGGGTCGACCGTGTACTGCGGGAAGTAGGCGCTGCCCCAGCCGAACGCGCCCTCGCTGCCGAGCTCCTTGAAGCCGCCACGTCGCACGTTGACCCAGAAGCCAAGGCCGAAGCCATCGGCGTCGCCGCGGGACTTGTCCGCGAGGTGGTCGGCAGTCATCAGCTCCACGGTCTTAGGCGCGAGCAGGCGCACGCCGTCCAGTTCACCCTTGTTGAGCAGCATCTGCAGGAAGCGTGTGTAATCGCTGGCGGTACTCAGCATGCCGGCGCCGCCGGACATCAGCTTGTGTGGTCCGTTGACGAAGTCACTCTTGTCGGACGTCTCCATCAGCTTGATCCGGCCGCCCTCCAAGCCGTAGACGTTGGCCAGTCGCGCAATCTTCTCTGGCGCCACGACAAAGCCGGTGTCAGGCATGCGCAGCGGGTCGGTGATGCGCGTCTTGATGAACCTGTCCAGTGACTGGCCGGATACCACCTCTACCAGCCGGCCCAGCACGTCGGTCGCATAGCCGTAGATGAACTGTTCGCCCGGCTGGCTCTGTAGGGGCAGGGCGGCAAAACGGTCGGTCCATGCGGCCAGCGTCTCGTCGTTGCCGACCAGGTACCAGTCCTTCATGCCGGCGGCGTCGTACGCGGCCTTGGCGGGGCCGGCGCCGTAGCTCATGCCGGCGGTGTGCGTGAGCAGGTCGTGGATGGTCAGTGGACGGCGCAGCTTCTCGGTGCCGCCGCCGGGCAGCGCCACCTGCACGTTGGCGAAGGCGGGCAAGTATCGGGACAGCGGATCCTTCAGCAGGAAGCGGCCTTCCTCGTAGAGCATCATGGCCGCCACAGTAGTGAGCGCCTTGCTCATGGAGGCAATGCGGAAGATCGTGTCCGTGCGCATGGCCTTGGCGTTCTCGACGTCCTGCTGGCCATAGGCCTTGAAGACGACAGGCTTGCCATCGCGCATGACGACCATGACGCCGCCGGCCAACTGCTTGCCGGCGATCTGCTCGTCGATGGCGACGTCCAGGCGCTTGAGGCGCTCGGGTGAGAAGCCTTGTGCCGTGACGGCCTCGGCGGCTTTGGGGGGAGCCGCCGTCGTGATGGGGGCGTGCGTGAGCGCGGCGCAGGCCAGCGCCCCGGCAAGGACATGGAATTTCATGGGCTCAGTCGCCCAGCGGGCGCTGTTGTGTGAAGCCGGGGCTTACCGCAACGTGGAACTGCTCCGGCGGCTGCGGCTTGGCGGGGGCTATGGAGCCCAGATCATCGCGCAGCTCGCGGGCCACGGGCACCTGGGCTTCCCTCAGGCCCAGCGCCACCAAACGTGCCAACTGGGCGGCGCCATAGTTGTTGTGGTGGGTGTTGTCCAGCTTGCCGTTGTTCAAGGGATGCGCCTGTTGCGAGCGCTCCGGCCCGAGGGCCTCGTAGAACTGGATGCTCATCGCGTTCAAGTCGATGAAGGCCAGCTTCATGTCCTGGGCCACGGTGCGCGCCGCGTTGGCGTACTCGGCCAGGCTGGGCCTGAGCTTGCCCGTCTGCGGGTCGAAGTTGCGGCGCTCCATGGACGACACCACCACCGGTACGCCGCCGTGCGCCAGGATGCGCTCGACATGCGTCCGCAGCTCGGCTTGGTAGGTCTGGGCGTTGCCGCTGCCGTCCTTCTGCTGCTTCTGGTCGTTGTGGCCGAACTGCAGCAGCACCGTGTCACCGGGCTGCAGGGTTGACAGGATCTTGTCGATGCGCCGACGCGCCAGCGAGTCGCGGAAGGTTTCGCCCGACTCGGCATGGTTGGATACGGCGACGGAGGCCTTGAACAGCGCGGGCAGCATCTGACCCCAGCTGGCATAAGGCTCGCCGGACTGGTCGGCTACCGTTGAATCGCCCAGCAGATAGACCGTTGGAACCTTGACTGGCTCGATGAGCAGGTGGGTGAGCGCCGGATGCGCACCGTTGATCTCCAACGTCAGGCGGCGGTCCCACGCCCAAGCCTCGCTGACGATTTCGCGCTCCTTCAGCTTTACGCGCCCGGCCTCTACGCCCGGCACGGCGGAGATGTTGGCGGTGCGCACGTTGACGATGAAGCTGTGCGTCTCAGTCTTGCCGGCGGGCAGCCGTACGCTGTTCAGCTGCAGGCGTCGGAGCTCCGCCTTGATCGTCGTATCGCTGGCGTCTCGGCCGCCCAATGTGGCGGTCACGCGGTAGTTGCCCTCGGGTACATCCACCGAGAAAAAGAAGGGTTGGCCGGCCGCGTTGCGTGGCGCATCGGCCTCGAAGCCATGGCCTTGCTCGCGGCTGTAGACAGTGTCGGCGGCTACCGCCACTTCACCGGCGGCGGGCTTGCCATCGAAGGCGAAACGCAGGGTTCCGTCCGCCCAGGCGGGAGCCGCCAGCAGGCCGGCGAAGAGCAGCAGATGCTTCATGTCAATCCTTGAGATGCTCGCCCACCAAGGCCAGGTTCTGGATGGCCGCAAGGCCCCATTGGGCGGTGTCGTTGGTGCTAATCCACGCAGCCTCGTCCACCGGGTTCAGCACTTGGGGACCGGTGATGCGCGTAGTTTTCAGTGGCTTGGCGCCGAAGCGCTCATCGGCCAGGAACTCCCGCCAGGCCCGCTGCGCCAGCGTCGCGTCCCTCCGTTGCGCTGCGGCGTAGGCAGTCAGGCGTGAATGACCCACGGTCAGCACCGGGCTGCCGCCGTGCGGCGCGCCTAGCACCTTGACCTGCTGCTCGCGCGGCGCGTTGTAGAGGTCGCAATACTGCACCCAGGCCTGCTTGAACGCCGGTACGTCGATCAGCTCCACCAGCTCCGTCATCATCTCCATGCCGCCGAATACGGCACTCAGGTGGCTGGCGCTAATCTTGTCGCCGCTGACGTTGTGCAGCGCGCCTTCGTTAGGCCCCGTGGGTTCGTAGCCACCGCTACCGGTGAAGAAGCCATGTGGCATGGCTGCGATGCCCTGCATGCCGCGTAGCAGCTTGTTGCGCCAGCGAACATCACCGGTGCGCTCCCACTCGGTCATGAAGTTGGCGACCAGCGAGCCCCAGTCGGTACCGAAGCCGATGCGGGCGGGCCAGGGACCTTTGTCCACGCGGCCGGCGATCTTGCGCACCGGGTCCACCTCGTCAAGCTTCTGGTCGACATCCAGCACTTCGCGCATGACGTCGCCGATGCGTTCGTCGGCGGTCAGGTAGTAGTAGAAGCGCCGGTTGGCCGACGTGGAGATGCGCGCCTGCTTGGCACTGCAGCCCCAGTGCTGCACGTTGTGCCGCGTGCCCAGGCCCTTGAAGCGGCCGGCGTGATAGATGTCCACGTCGGCGGTGTGGCGTACCATGGCTTCGGCGAAGCGGAAGATGTCGGCGCGCCCCGATCGCAGGTAGGCGTACCAGAGCCAGAGGTCGGGCGACAGCTCCGAGTTGTCCCAGGCGTAGCCGCCCACGTCGTAGCGCCATTCGTGGCGGTCGGCGTCGTAGGTGTGACGGATGTCGCCGTAGTCCCAGAAGCCGTACCAGCGGCGCTGCTCGACCTCACGCGCGTAGAAGGCGAACAGGAAGTCCAGTCGGTCCTCGATCTTCACGCGCGTGGGCGTGGAGCGGTCGGGCAGGCTCCAGAGCTTGCCGAACACTCCGGCGTGCAGGTAGCGCTGCGGCGCGGCGGCAAGCTGTGGCGGCGTCTGCACGGCGGCGGCCATCTGCACGAGGCGTTCGCGGGTGGGCGTGGCGGCCAGTGCCCATAGCGTGATCTCGCTGCTGCGCGCGATGCCCACGGGCGTGCCGAAGCCTTTCTCGTAGTCCTCGTACGTGACCTCCAGGCCCTCGAGCTCTTGCTCGTGCGTTTCCATGCCCAGGCCATCGTGATAGAAGCGCAGGTCCATGGCCGGCGCCTCGGGGGCGTGCATCCAGACGGTGACCTGGGCTGCTTCGGTGTGGGCGTTGCGGATGTCCAGCTGCACAGGGTGGCGCTGCCAGAAGTCGCGCAGGCCGAAGACCACGCCGCCGCCGGCGCCACCGATGTAGCCGGTGCCGGGGGCGCGGCGGCCGAAGGCAGCGGGGATCCAGCCATGGCCGGCCTTGGTGCGCTTCTTGATCTGGAAGCCGTCGGCGCTAAGCTGGCTCAGTGTGTAGTCGCCCCAGGTCGGGATGCGGTGGTGTAGCTTGCGTACCTGCGCTCCCCACTGCTCCAACGGCGGTGTTGCACGGCCGGCCAGTTGGGCTTCGCGCACGGCGGCGCCCGGCTCGCGGCGAAGGCCGGTGAGGTTGCGCACACCCTCGGCCCACAGGCCACCGGCCTCGCCCGCGAAACGCACGTGGCGGTCGTAGGGCGCGTCGCGCAGCGGCACATCGAAGCGCAGGCCGATGCCGCGCAGGAAGTCCTTCTGGTCGTCTCCGTCGAACACGAAGCTGTGCATTGCGCGCACGGACTCGGCGCCAGCGTAGAAGTAGAAGCGGACCGTGAACGGCAGCCACTCGCGGCCGGCGGCGCTGCGGTGCAGGCCTTCGACCTTGATGGTGGCGCGCACAGGACCGCTCTGCTCGACGCTGAGCTGGGTCGTGCGGCTCTCGAAGGCCGTCTGGGTGACGGCACCATGCTCGGCATCGGGCTTGTCGTCGGTCTGCGCGATCAGCGTGCAGCTGCCCATCACCACCCGGCCGTCGCGCTCGATGTGCTGGATGAGCCGGGCGCCCTGGCGCGGCAGCCGGCAGCGGATGACGCCGGTGTCGACCTCCACGGCATCCGCCTGCTCCTTCACGCTGACCCTAGTGCTGGCCATGGCCGCGGACTTGCCCGGACGGATGCTGGGCGCGGTGCCGGTATCCGCGCCGGCGGGCAGCGCATGCGCCGTCCACTTCAGCGAGCCATCGGGCCAGTAGGCCAGCGGCCAGGTCTGCAGCGCCAGCGGCTTGCCCTGGCTATCGACGGCGCGGAAGTCCTGACCCTTGCGCTGCTCGCCGCGCGGCCAGGGCAAGCCCAGCGTCGCGCCCAGCATCAGCTCGGGGGCAGAACCGTCCAGCCAGCGCAGCGCGGACGGGTCCGTGGTGCTGGTGGCGACAGCAACCGGCGCGGGTGCGGCTGCGGTGGATGCGGCGGTGGACAGGCCAGCCAGGCCGCTGACGGGCAGCGCGGCGGTCTTGAAGAAGTGGCGGCGGCTGAAGTCGGTCATGTGCGCTGGCGTTGGACGGAGGGCAGCTCGGACGAGGGGGCGGAGCCGCCGCCGCGGCCCCAGAGGCGGTCGTAGGGCCAGCCGGTGAGGTCTTCGACGATGCGACGGTTCTCGTCGCTCTCGGCCTTCGTGGCGCCATGACGCAGGCGTTCGACCTCGTGCACCAGCACCGCGTGCGTGCTGGCATTGAGCCGGAACGACCAGGAGGCGATGGCGCCCAGCAGCAGCATCAGCAGCGGCCCACCCACCATCAGCGCGGTGACGGTCTGGATGGCTTCGGGGCTTTGCATGACGACCTCGCCGGGCTTGGTCTTGATGTAGCCACCCCAGTCGATGATCCAGCCGCTGGCCATGATGGCGGCGCTCTGGGCCAGCTTGCGAACCAGCGTCATGACGCCGGCGAAGATGCCCTCGCGGCGCTGGCCGGTGACGGCTTCGTCGACGTCGGGCAGATAGTTGTAGACCGACCAGGGCACGAAGTTCAACGTGCCGCGGCCGAGACCCGCCAGCACGATTGGCACGAACAGCCAGAACAGCAGGCTGGCGGAGAAGCCGTCACGCGAGGGGTCCAGCGCACCGAAGAGGTTCGCGCCCAGCGCGTTGAAGCTCTCGGCGAAGCCTTCCGGACGCACCATGTAGAAGCCCAGGTACAGCAGCAGCGCGACGCCGAACAGCGATGCGGCCAGCCGGTAGGCCAGCACCGGGCCGGTGCGGATGACGATCTGTATGGCCACCATCACCGAAATCAGCTGGGCCACGTACATGACTGTCATCAGCTGCGAGATGACGAGCGTTGCGCCCATCAACACCGTCGCGACGAAGAAGGCAAAGGCGCTGTTGAAGATGTCCTGCGACAGGTAGCCGCCCAGGTAGATGGACAGGTGCTGGCGGAAGGCGCGGATCTTCAGCGTGGAGAAGAGGTCGCGGAACATCTTCACCGGCAGGCTCAGCGCCGCCTTGAGGCTGACACCTCCATAGGTCTGCGACAGCACGGCCTGCTCGCGGGGGCCATAGGGGCGCTCCCAGCTCGTCAGCACAACGATGAGTACCACCACCGAGAAGATCACGCCGAAGATGGCCGCCATCCAGAAGAAGGTGTCGGGCGAGTCCTTGCCGCCGAACTGGCTGATCAGAAGCGTGGGCAGATACGAGGCCAGGATGGCCGAGCTCTGCGCCACGATCATGCGCGCGCCAGCGAACTTGGCCTTGGCCTTGTAGTCCTTGGTCATCTCGGCCGCCAGCGTTTCCCATGGGATGAGAAACATCGTGTACAGCAGCTCGAAGAAGATGAATGCGAACAGGTAGTAGTAGAAGGTGTGGCCGGTGCGGAAGATCAGCGCGAAGCTGGGCAGCAGCGGGATGGTGATGAGCAGGAAGATCTTGCGCCGGCCGATCTTGCGGCCCACCCAGGTGTGGCGCAGGTTGTCGGACACATAGCCGATCAGTGGGCAGGTGATGGCCTCCAGCAGACGCGGCAGGCCGAGGATCAGTCCTGCCTCCACGGCGCTGAGGCCACAGAAGGTCGTGAAGAAATAGAACAGCCAGCCGGTGATGACGGCCTGGGCACCAGCGCCAAGCATGTCGCCGCTGCCCCAGCCCCAATAGTTGATCCAGTTCGGCTCGCGGGCCGCGGGGTGCAGGTTCTTCTGCTGCATGTCGGCCTCAGATGAAGCGGACGAGCAGCTCGCCCATGGCCAGCAGCGCCATCGCCTGGCCGAACGGCATGGACGTCAGCGGGATGTCCTTGTACTCCTGCAGCGTGTTGAACACCGGCGTACCGAAGCTCACCTGCGTCAGCTCGCCGGCATCGTTGATGTGCCTGCGCACGGCGAGTGCGGCCTTCACGCCGAAGGCCTCGTAGTCCTTGGAGATGTAGCCCTTGCGGACGGCCTTGAGGATGCCGTAGGCGAAGCCGGCCGAGGCGGCGGCTTCGTCATACGACGTCGGGTCGTCCAGCAGCGTGGGCCACAGGCCCGATGGCGACTGGCATGTGCTGAGCGCCTTGACTTGTGCCTCGAGCGTCGTGATGAGGAACTGGCGGAATGCGTCGCCCTCGGGCAAGTTCAGCAACTCGATGAACTCCGGGATGACGATGGTGACCCAGGAGTTACCGCGCGCCCACAGGGCGTTGGCAAAGTTGTGGCGGCCATCGAAGGTCCAGCCGTGGAACCAAAGGCCGGTCTTGCGGTCGGCCAAGTACTTGATGTGCACGAGGAACTGGCGCTTGGCCTCCTCGATGTAGCGCGGGCGATTCAGCAGCAGGCCGAACTTGGCCAGCGGCAGCACCGACATCATCAGCGTGTCGTCCCACAGCTGCTGGTCGTTAACGCTGTTGTAGACGATGTGCTGGAAGCCACCTTCCTCGGTGCGGGGCAGCTCGTTGTAGACCCACTCGGCCCAGCGGTCGATGTAGGGCAGGAATCGGCGGTCGCCGGTGCGGTCGAACAGGTTGGCCAGCGTCAGGAAGGGTGCGACCGTATTGATGTTGCGGCTGGGCATGCCTTCCTTGAAGCGCGCCTCGAACCAGCTGGTCATGATGTCCCAGGCCTTGGGGTCGCCGGTTAGCTCCCAAACCTTGTAGACACCGTACAGGCCCACGCCGTGTGTCCACTCGAAGCCGTTCCAGCCTTTGGTGTCCAGTACGCGGCCATCATCCAGGCGCAACAGGAACTTGCCGTCCTTGTCCTCGATGTTGATCAGGTTGTGGATCAGGCGGTCGATGGCGCCGCGGATGTCATCGCGGTCCGCGCCCAGATGGGCCGTGTGATGGGCCAGCAGCGGGTGGATGCGTGAGGAGTCGACGGGCTTGAGGACTTGGTTAGGCATGGCGTTGTCTCTGGGTACTGCTTAGAAGGACAGCTCGGCCGGCACGAGGCCGGGGGCGCTGACGCGCAGGCGCGCGGGTTGGGTGTTGTCGGTGCGGCGCAGGACGGCGAGGCCGCGGCCTTCGTAGGCTGCATGTTCGGCGTCACGCGGATCATCCACGTCCGCGAGGTTGCCGTTTCCGATGCCTAGGATCTCCAGCGCACCGGCGGGATCGAAGCGCAGCCGTTGGGCGGCGTCCGGCACGCGTCGGCCCCGGGCGTCGACGACGAAGAAGGCGATCTGCTCGATGCCGTCCCGGGCCGGGGCGACGCGCTGTAGCTCGATACGCGCTGCGGCGCCCGCGGTCTGCAGCCTGAACTCGGCGGCGGGCTTGCCGGCCTTCAGCCCGATGGCCTTCAACTCGCCCGCCTCGAAGGGCAGCGTCCAGCTCAGGATGCCTTCGATGGCGTCGGCGGCCTTCTGCGTGCCGATGAGCTTGCCGTTCAGCCACAGTTGCACCTCGGGAGTGTTCGCGTAGGCCGATACGACCATGGACTCGCCCGCTGGCCAGTTCCAGTGCTCGGCGACCTTGGCGCGTTTTTGCTGGTCCAGCAGTGGCGTTCCCTGGCCGGAAGCCGACGCGACCTGTGTGGCCGACGCCGTGGCGGCGGCCAGGTAGACGACCGGCTTGCCACTCCATAGGCTGGCGCGGAAGGCGCCCCGCGGCTTCATGAAGCCGGCCAGGTCGAAGAGGCCGAAGTCTGCCGCGCGCTGCGGCCAGCGACCAGCCTCGCCGAGGTAGTCGAAGCCGGTCCACAGGAACTGGGCGCTGATGTAGGGCGTGTCACGCACGACGGCCCAGGCGCGGTAGTCGTGGCGGTTCTCGCTACCGTAGATGACGCGTTGCGGGAACTTCGCATGGTCGGCCGCATAGCGGGCTTCCTGGTAGTTGTAGCCAGCCACATCGAAGAGGTCGGCGAATCCGACGGCATCGCTCATCTCCACTGAGGCCAATGCTGCCGTGACTGGCCGCGTCGGGTCCATGCGGCGCACGGCCTCCACCAACGGCCGGCCCCAGCGCACCAGGTCGCTGGCAGGCGGCGCGGTGGGGCGGTACTTTGCGCCCAGCACGGGGTGGGAGAACGGGTCGTTGGGGTAGTCGACCTCGTTGCCCACGCTCCACATGACGATGCTGGGGTGGTTGCGGTCGCGCCTCACCATGTCTTCCACATCGCGCACGCCCCAGGCAGCGAACTCTTCGCCGTAGCCCTGGCGGCCCGGAACGCCGACGTTCCAGCCCTCGATCCACTTGTTCTTGGTGGGCGTGAACTCGTCGAAGGCCTCGGCCTGTACGAGGAAGCCCATTCGGTCGGCCAGGTCCAGCAGTTCGGGCGCGGGCGGGTTGTGACTGGTGCGGATGGCGTTGACGCCGATGTCTTTCAGCTGCTGCAAGCGGCGCTCCAGCACAGCCACGGGGACGGCCGCTCCCAGGCTGCCGGCGTCATGGTGAAGGCACACGCCCTTGAGCTTCACCGCTTGGCCGTTCAGGAAGAAGCCCTGGTCGGCGTCGAAGCGAAAGCTGCGGATGCCGAAAGGCGTGTCGTTCTGGTCGACGGCTTGGCCGTTCACCAGCACGGTCTGGCGCAGCGTGTACATCTGCGGCGATTCCGGCGACCAGCGTTGTGGCTTGTCTACCGACATCACCTGGGTCAGCGTGCTGCGCTCTCCGGCTGAGAGCCGGGCCTGCGCCTCACGCGTGGTGACAACGTGGCCGTCCGGCGCGATCAGCTCGGCGCGCAGCGTGAACGCTCGGGCGGCCGGTGCGGCGTTGATCAGTTCGGCCTCGGCCTTGACGTCCGCGCGGGCGGCGCTGACGGCGGACGTCGTCACGAAGCTACCCCATGGCGCGATGTGCAGCGCGTCGGAGAAGCTCAGACGTGCGTTGCGATAGATGCCGGAGCCGGTGAAGTAGCGCGAGTCCATCTGACGTGAGTGATCCACGCGCACGGCCAGCACATTTGGGCTGCCATCGAACTTCAGGTAGGGCGTCAGCTCGACCTGGAAGCTGCTGTAGCCATAGGGCCGCCCGCCCACGTACTGGCCATTGATCCAGACCTGGGCATGGTCGTAGACGCCGTCGAAGGTGATGCGCGCGACGCGGCCCTTGTGCTCGGCCCCTACAGCGAGGCTGCGGCGATACCAGGCAATGCCGCCCGCGGCGTAGCCGTTGCCGCTGCCGTACTCGGCGCGCAAGGGTTCGTGCTGGCTCCAATCGTGTGGCACGCGGACGGCCTGCCAGCCGCTGTCGTCGAATGCGGGCTGCATGGCTGCGCCAGGGTCGGTCTTGCTGAATCGCCAGCCGGTGTCCAGAGTCTGCACCTGGCGCGCGACGGCAGGCGCCTGCGCCCAGGCCGGCGGCAGGGTAAGCGGCATTGCGAGCGTGAGGCAGAGCAGGGCGGACTTCATGGTTTGTCGGTCGTGGAGCCTGGCATGGCTGGGATGTGGGCCAGCGCCTGGAGGAGGGCACCGCGGGTCAGGAGCTGTTGCTCTTCGCGCGTGATCGTGGCGTCACCGTCGAAGAGCTGATGGCCGTAGTGGCCGAACTGTGAATGGTTGCCGCCCTTGATTTCCAGCCACTGCGTGCTGGCCGGCAGCAGGCGGCGATTGCCCAATACACGGCGGACTGGTGCAACCTCGTCGTTCGTGGCGTAGACCTTGGTGACGGGAAGTTGCAGGGCTGACAGGTCGTGATCCTTGGGGTGTGTGGTGCCCACCAGCACCAGCGCTGTCACACCCGGCGGCGGCGACTGCAGCCAGCGCGCCGCGATGGCGCCGCCCAGCGAGTGCCCCGCGGCTACCCAGCCCGTCGCCTCGGGTTGACTGGCGATCAGCGCGCGGGCCTGCGCGATGGCCTCGTCGCGGTGCGACTCCAGCGGCGCGAAGCGCCACGGCAGTCGCACGATGAACACGCGATGGCCGGCCTCGGCGACGGGACGCAACAGCGGTACATAGGCCTCGGCTGAGACGCCGGATCCACTGAAGAAGATCAGACCCCGGGCTTGCAAGCTGGCGATGGGGCGCAGCTCCAGTGCGTCCGCGGACGACAGCACCTGCACCCGCGTGTCGCTGTGCAACTGCGCCGGCGCCACGCCCTGCGTCCGCACCGAGTTCGCCAGGTACAGCATGAAACCCAGGCCCCACACTACCAAGCCGACTCGCGCCCAACGCCGCAGTGGGCGGACGGGCTTCGTGGCGAGGCGTGGCATGGTCATCACGTGCCGTGCAGGTTCAACGTTGGAGGTTGCGCGGCTGGGGCACCGCTTCTACCGGCACGCCGCCGCGGGCAACGGCCAGGGGCACAAGACGCATCGCCTCCAAAGCGTTGGCGGCCTGCCCATCGGTGGTGACGGCCAGCGTCAGCGTGTTCTCGCCATTGGGATTCAGGATGCCCGGCGGCAGCACGAAGACCCGCTGCGGACCGATGTGGGCGATGAACTGGCCGAGGTTCCAGCCGTTGACGAAGATCAGCGCGCGGTTCTCGCGCTCGGAGCGTGGCCTGCTCGTGTCGCCGAAGGCCAAGCCGAGCTGCACGTCGTGGCCTCGCGGAAGGTCCAGCTTGAAGTTCGTGCGCAGCCAGTAGGTACCGGGGGCGGGCGGCGCTGCACCCGGCGTGGTGGCGTCCCAGCCGGCCTGTGGATTGGCCGGATCGACCGGCAGGTGCCAGCCCATACGCTCGCCAAACAGGCCGCCGTTGTTCATGGGGCCACGCACCAGGTCGGCGATGTCCTCACCGCCCTTGTTGCCCTGGATCCTCCAGGCGATGGGCGTGCCGAAGCGCTGGCCACCCTTGGGGCTGAGCGAGGCGGAGATCAGGCCCCGGGCCTCCTTGTGAACGTCGTCGGCGAACAGGTCCCAATTGTGCGAGTTGTTGCGCACGACGACGGCGATGACGTGCTCGCCCGGCGGCAGGTCCTTCAGCAGGTGCTTGAAGGTGTCGGTCGTCTCGGGGAAGGGGCGGCCGGTGTCGTGGTCCTGCTGGCCGATGAATCTGCCGTCCACCCAGACCTGGATCATGCCTGCGCCGCCGCCGCCGAAGAACAGCTCAAGCTGCAGCGGCTTGGTGTCGACGGTCGTGAAGCGGCCGCGGTACCAGACGTCGCCGTGGTGGAATCCGTAGTCGCTCATGGACAGCACCGGCTGGCCCTTGTCGGGCGCGGTGTAGACGTTGGCCGCCGACACGGCAGCGTCGGCCTTGCGCCAGCCGCTGTCGTCGAAGCCGGGCGTTGCCTCCAGCGAGTCGTAGCGGCGCGTCCATACGGTCTGCGCCAGGTCGGGCAGCCGGACGGCATCCGGACCGGGCAGCGGTGCACTGGCGACGAGGCTATGGTCCCGAGTGGCTGCTGGGATGGCCTGGCCATTGAAGCTCAGCGCGTTGACGCCGTCGGGTGCCCAGGCGCGAAGACCGCTCGTCTGCGTCGTGTCCCCGGTCAGCTGCAGCGTCCTGCCGTTTACGGTGGCGGTGCGCACCAGCGCCGGGCTGCGCACCAGCACGGCTTGCCCGCCGGCCTTCAGCCGCCAGAACTCCCAGCCCGTCTTCTCGTCGGCCAGCAGCAGCAAGAGCGGTGCGCGGCCACCGCCGGTGACCAGAATTTCAAGGAGGCCCTTGTGGACGTAGTTCAGGCGCAGGTCGCCACTCTTGGCATCCCAGGTCACGTCCGCGTTGCCGCGCAGGAGCTTCACTGTCGGCTTGCTCGAATAGCGCAGCACGGTTTCACCGTCGTCGCCATCGCGACCATACAGCAGCGCCACGTCGCGCGCGCCCTGCTGCAGCTGTGTCTGAAGCTCGCTGGTGCTGTAGACCAGATGCTGGCGTTCCAGCGCGTAGCTGGCCAGCAGCATCTTGGCATCCTGGCCGGTCAGTGTCAGCTTGCCGGCCTGCGGCACCTGGTAGCTGCCGTCGCGCGTCTGCAGCTTGAAGCCAAAGGCCTCGCTGCCGCTCAGATGGTTGTGCTGGGCCAGCAGCACGTGGCTGCCTAATCCGTTGTTGACGTTGTGGTACAGCCTGACCTTGGCGTTCCCGGGGTCCAGCACCTCCCCCTTGTCCATTGCCGCCAGCACGGGCGTGGCGGCCTGCACGAAGCTGCCCATCTGCTTGAGCACCAGCGCCTTGTCGCGCATCACTCGCGACTCGTTGATGGGCGATCCGTAGTCATAGCTCGTGTAGACAACCGGTCCGCCCAGCCAGCCCCAACTGGTGCCGCCGTAGGCCATGTAGATGGAGTGGATGGTCAGCGAGTTGATCAGGCTGCCGCCGTAGACCACGCGCTGGTAGCCGGGGCCCTGGCGCTTGGCCGTGCACTCATAGGTGCCGTTGCTACCCCAATAGTCGAACCAGCCTGCGCCGATCTCAGCGACGAAGCCCGGCGTATTGGGCGAGGCGAGCGATCCCACCTTCGGGAAGTTCTTGCCGTAGATGCCCCAATCCTGCACAGGCGCAGGTGCACCAGGAGTGCCGTTCACGTCGCAGACGCCGCCCGGGTAGCCGTCGAAGGCGTACAGATCCGTCGGGCCTGGGTTGGCGAAGGGGGCGGTGGAGTTCTTCGGCGTCCAGTCCGGTAGCCGCGACGCGGCGTTATGGAACAGGGGCACGGTGATACCGTCGGCACGCGCCTTGTCCGCCAGGTGCTGCATGTGGCGGATGTTCTTGGGGTTCACCGCGAACAGCTCGTTCTCCAGCTGGTAGGCGATGACGCTGCCGGTGCCGTTGGTGATCTGGTGGCGGGCCAGAATGGCGTTGATCTGCGTCATCCATTCGTCGGTGGCGGCCTGGTACTCGGCCGCGTCGGTGCGGGCCTCGACGCGCTGGCGAAGCAGCCACCCGGGAAAGCCACCCGCCGTCAACTCGGCGTTGACATAGGGGCCCATGCGCGCAATGACGTAGAGGCCTTCCTCCTCAGCCATCTGGATCGCGCGCTCGACGTTGCGGATGCCGGTGAAGTCGTAGTGGCCGGGCTTGGCGGAGTGGTATCCCCAGCTGAAATAGAAGGCCACGGCATTCAGCCCGGAAGCCTTCATTTTCTGCAACACGTCGCGCCACAGGTCGGGCGAAGGCAGGCGGAAGGGGTGGAATTCGCCGCCGAAGATCATCTCGCGCTTGCCATCGATGATCAGCGAGTGGCGGTCCCAGGTGACGGTCCTGGGCTTGGTCTTGGGCGCCGCCGCGCGTTCCAGCTGTGCAGTGTCTTCGGAGATGACGGTGAAATGGCGCACGCTGCCCGACACGCCGCCTAGCTCCTTCTTGGGCGTCCAGGTCTGGAGCCCGTCGAAGCTGTCGGAGTACCAGTAGCGCTTCGTCATGTAGTCATCGAAGTAGATGCGCCAGCCAGGTTTGCCGTCCGAGCCCTTGATGGGCACTAGCGCCTGCCCCTCAGAGGGGCCGCCCCAACCGGCCCAGTCGCCGGTCTTCTGGATCGTCCACGGGCCGTCGAGCGACTGTGCGGTGGCCAGCTCGATGAACTTGGTCGTCTCGTTCTTCGCGAACGCGACGTAGCGGCCTTCGTGCTGGATAACGAAGGTGTCGATGTAGTTGTTCTCTAGTCCCCGCATGGGCATGGGTTCGGCAAACCTTGTGAAGCTCGCGTCCAATGCCTTCAAGGAGTAGGCGGCGAACGGCCCTTGCGTGCCCGTCTTGGACAGGCTCACGATGAGCTTCAAGCTTCCATCGGACTCGCGGAACCACTCGGGTGCCCATACGTTGCTGACTTTCTGATCGCTGCCCGGCAGCTTGACCGGCACGTCGGCCACATGCGTCCAGCTTCTCAGGTCGGCTGACCTGGCGATGCCGAAGGTGGAGCCCGACCAGTTGGTCGTGTAGGCGATGTAGTAGAGGCCGTCGCCCGCGCGGATGATGGAAGGGTCGCGCAGCAGGTCCTTGGGCGGCTGGTAGACCTCAGAGCCCAGCGAGGTGAAGGTGACGCCGTCCGCCGACGAGAACAGGCTCAGCTTGTTCTGCGAAGTGGCCATGAACGCCGACATCAGGAAGGTTTTCTCACCTTTGGCGGCGGCCAGGGGGGCCTTGGCCTGCGTGGCGCCGAGGGTAGTGGGCGCCTGGCCGGGCAAGTCCTGCGCACCGGCTGCGGCACACATCAGCAGTGAAGCGAACCAGATGGCAGTGCGGTTCGGCAAGGTGGGTGGCAGGACAGCAGGCATGGGCAGACCGGGAGTGCGTGGATCCGAGACCAGTGTCCCCGCGTTTGTCTGCGCGAATCGATCAAACGCTTGCGAGAAAGGCCGCTGCCGAGGTCCCGACGGGGACATGCCAAGACCCGGCGAAAATGCCGCCCATGTTCAGTTTCTTCAAGAAGTCGGCCCCGGCCCCTGCGCCCGCCGAAGGGCCCGAGTTGCTGCCCGAGGGTTGGACGGTCAAGCCCGCCCGCGCGCCTGCCCCGGTGCCCGTAACGCCGGCCCTCGCACCGGCTCCCGTGAGTGCGCCGCCTGTGCCAGCTGCGCCGATCGCGCCGCCTGTGGTGGCATCGGTGGAGGCGTCGCCGGTGGCCACTTCCGCGCCGCCTGTCACCGAGCCGCCCGTCGTGGTGCAGGCGCCAGCCGCACCGCCTCGTCAGGGCTGGATGGAGCGCCTGCGTGCCGGACTGCGCAAGACCGGCGGCAGCATCGCCAGCGTCTTCAGCGGCGCCAAGATCGATGATCAGCTCTACGAGGAGCTGGAGGAGGCGCTGCTGCTGGCCGACGCTGGCGTGAAGGCCACGCAATTCCTGCTCGACGACTTGAAGCGTCGCGTGAAGGAGTCCCGGGTTACTGAGCCGCAGGCCGTTCGGGGCCTGCTCGTGGAGGCATTGGCGCAGTTGTTGGCGCCGCTGGAAAAGGGCCTGGAGGTGGGCCGGCACACGCCGACCGTGATGATGGTGGTGGGCGTCAATGGTGCCGGCAAGACCACCAGCATCGGCAAGCTGACTCGCCATCTCGCCGAGGCCGACCAGCGCGTGCTACTGGCTGCGGCCGACACCTTCCGTGCTGCGGCGCGTGAGCAATTGGGTGTGTGGGCCGATCGCGCCAAGGTCGAGATCATCAGCCAAGAGGGCGGCGACCCGGCGGCGGTGTCCTTCGACGCGGTGAATGCTGGTCGGGCGCGCGGCGCCGACGTGGTCATTGCCGACACCGCGGGCCGGCTGCCGACGCAACTGCACCTGATGGAGGAGCTGAAGAAGATCCGGCGCGTCATCGCCAAGGCCCAGGAGGGCGCGCCACACGAGGTGTTGCTGGTCGTGGACGGCAACACCGGCCAGAACGCGCTGAACCAGGTCAAGGCCTTCGACGAGGCCCTGGGCCTGACCGGCCTGATCGTCACCAAGCTGGACGGCACGGCCAAGGGCGGCGTGCTGGCCGCCATCGCGCGGGAGAGACCGGTCCCGGTCTATTTCATCGGCGTGGGCGAGAAGCTGGAAGACCTGGAAACATTCAGTGCCCGCGAGTTCGCGCGGGCACTGCTGGAGTAAGGCGCATGCCGGAATGCTGATCCGCCGCATCCTGCTCGCAGCCGCGATGGTGGCCGGCGCCTTCAGTGGGCCGATGGCGCTGGCCTCGGCGGCCTCCAGCCAGCCGCCGACGACCTGGGGCGAGCTGGCCTTCATGGCTTTGGGCGCGCTGGTGGGCCTGCCATTGGTGCTGGGCCTGCAGGCCATGCAGGGCAACTTCAACGCCTTGCGTCTGGGTTGGACGCTATTTCTATACGTGGCTGCCTATTGCCTGACCGCCGGGATTGCGGCACTGGTTGTCGCGGCGCGCGGCCCGGGCGTGGCGCCGCATGCGTTCATGTTCCTGCTACTGGGTGCCGCGATGCTCGGTGGCCTGGCCCTGGTACGCATCGTCTTCAGGCGCCGCTTTACGGTTCACTAGGCGGCGCAGGGTTTACATCCCCGGCAGGCCCTTCATGCCGCCCATGCGCTTCATCATCTTCATCAGGCCGCCGCCCTTCATCTTCTTCATCATCCCCTGCATCTGGTCGAACTGATTCAGCAGGCGGTTGACGTCCTGGATCTGTACGCCCGCGCCGGCGGCGATGCGGCGCTTGCGGCTGGCCTTGCTCTTGCCGTCCATCAGCAGAGAGGGATGGGCGCGCTCCTTGGCGGTCATCGCACGCAGGATGCCTTCCATGCGCTTCATGTCGCGCTCAGCGCGGTCCATGTCGGCCTGGCCGGGCTGCTTGTTGCCCATCATGTTCTGCGGCAGCTTGTCCATCAGGCCGCCGAGCCCCCCCATCTTCTTCATCTGCGCGATCTGCTGCAGGAAGTCATTCAGGTCGAAGCCGCTGCCGCTCTTGAGCTTCTCGGCCATGGCCTGGGCCGAGGCCAGGTCCACGCTCTGTGTGACTTGTTCGACCAGCGCCACGATGTCGCCCATGCCAAGCACCCGACCGGCGTGCCGCTCGGCATCGAACACCTCCAGCCCGTCGATCTTCTCGGACACGCCAGCGAACTTGATAGGTGCGCCGGTGACCTGCCGTACCGACAGTGCTGCACCGCCGCGGGAGTCGCCGTCCAGCTTGGTGAGGATCACGCCCGTTAGCGGCAGAGCTTCCTTGAATGCCTTGGCGGTGTTGACCGCATCCTGGCCTTGCATGGCGTCGACTACGAACAGCGTCTCGACCGGGTTCAGGGTTGCGTGCAGCTCCTTGATCTCGGCCATCAGCGCTTCGTCGATGGCCAGGCGGCCGGCCGTGTCGACCAGGAGTACGTCGAAGTAATGGCGACGCGCATAGTCCAGTGCGGCCAGAGCGATGTCGCGTGGCTTCTGGTCGGGCGTGGACTCGAACCATTCGGCGCCGGCCTGGCGTGTGACGGTCTTCAGCTGCTCAATGGCGGCGGGGCGGTAGACGTCGGCAGAGACCGTCAGCACCTTCTTCTTGCGCTTTTCGATCAGGTGCTTGGCCAGCTTGGCCGTCGTGGTTGTCTTGCCGGCACCTTGCAGGCCGGCCATCAAGATCACGGCGGGAGGCTGGGCGGCCAGGTTGATGTCGGCCACGCCTTCACCCATGGTCGCGGCGAGCTCCTTGTGCACGACCGAGACCAGCACCTGGCCTGGGTTCAGCGAGCCGACCACCTCCTGGCCCAGCGCCTTCTCCTTGACCCGCGCGATGAAGTCGCGGACCACGGGCAGCGCCACGTCTGCCTCTAGCAGGGCCATGCGCACCTCGCGCAGCATGTCCTGCACATTGCTCTCGGTGATGCGGGCCTGGCCGCGCATCGTCTTCACGAGGCGACTCAGGCGGTCGGTGAGGTTGGAAGCCATGGATGGGGAAGGGCCGGTCCCGCAGAACGGCGGAGGCCAAAAGTACACTGCAGCCATGAGTTTATCGCCCGCCCTTCTCGCCGATGCCGGAGGTGCCGCCGCCACCAGTGCCAATGCGGCCGGGTCAGGCCCAGCGCTGGCGGTGGCCAGTGCCCTGGCATTGCTGGGCTATGTTTGGGTGGGGCTGCTGCGCGCCCGCGCCGCGGAGGGCGAGGTTGTCGCGCGGCGCCCGCTGCGCTCAGTACCGCCTATGGCCCTGGCCTGGACGGCGCAGTTCGCCGCGCTTTTCATCGATATCAGCGGCTATGGCCTGGAGACACGCGGCGCGCGCTTCGGATTCGCGCCAGCACTGTCGATGACGATCTGGCTGGTGCTGACCGTCTATCTGATCGAGAGCCGTTTCCTGCCACTGCACAGCGTGCGCCGCGTGCTGGCATGGCTGGCCGCGGCGGCGGTGCTGCTTGCCTGGGGCTTTCCCGGCGAGAGCCGGCCACTGGCGGCATCGCCCTGGGCACCACTTCACTGGGTGCTGGGGCTGGCGTCCTACGGGCTGTTCGGCGTGGCCGTGCTGCATGCATCGCTGATGAACCGGGCCGAGGCACGGCTGCGCCAGAAGCACGCTGCGCCTGGTGGATTGCCGCTGCTGCAGTTGGAGCGGCTGACATTCCAGTTTGTTGCCGCCGGTGTTGGCGTGCTGTCGCTGGCCATCTTCCTGGGCTGGTGGTTCACGCCGACTTGGCACTGGGACCACAAGAACCTGCTTGCCGTGCTGGGGTGGCTGGTGCTGACCGGCCTGCTCGTCGGCCGGCGCATCTATGGCTGGCGCGGCCGGCGGGCCACGCGCTGGCTCTATGCCGGTGCGGCGTTGCTGCTGCTGTCCTACGCCGGCTCGCGCTTCGTGCTTGAGGTCATCCTGCAGCGCGCCAATGGGGGAGGCGCATGAAGTATCTGCTGCTGCTCCTGCTGCTGGGAGGCCTCTTCTTCGTGCTGGGCGCCAGGCGCGCGCGGCCGCGTGAGCCCGAATCGCGTACGCCGCCACCGCCGTCGGCGGCACCGAAGGCGATGCTGCGCTGCGCCGAATGCGGTGTGCACCTGCCTGCAGATGATGCGCTGCCGGGCAAGGGCGGAGTGTTCTGCAGCGCCGCGCACCGGGCCAGCTTCGAAGCCCGGGACCAGGCTTGAGCGTGGGCGGCCTGGCTGGCGAGGGCGGCTGGTTCGTCGAGTCTGCGCCGGCCGAGCCGGCCGAGAGCAGCGCCAGCTTCAGGCGCCTATATCGTGCCTTCGTCGCGGCGCGCGCGGCGCTGGGCCTGGCCTTGATCGCCGCGCAGTTGATCGCGGCGGCATTGGGTACGTCGCCCGCTGCCTCGACGTTGGCCCTGAGCGCGTCGTACGCCGTTGCTGCGGTGGTGCTATGGCTGCTGCCTCAGTTGCAGCGCGGCGCGACGGCGCGCAGCCTGGCCCGCATCAGCAGCCCACACTGGTGGAGTGCCATCGGCATCGACTTGATCCTGTTCGGAGCGCTGCATGCGCTGGATTCGAGCGGGGTGAACTACGGCGTGCTCTTTGTGATGCCGGTGCTGATGGCGGCGGTGCTGAGCCCGCGCCTTCTGGCGCTGGCGACTGCGGCGATGGCGACGCTGGGGCTGTTGGGCGCGGCGGCGTGGTCGGTGCTGTCGGGCGCGGACGTCGGCTTGAAGACGACACAGGCGGGGCTGGTGGGCAGCGGCTTGTTCGCCGTCAGCCTGCTCGCCGGTGAACTGAGCGCGCGCCTGGCCCGCGAGGAAAAGGCCGCGCGTGGCAGCCTGGCGCTGGCGCGCCAGCAGGAGCTGCTGAACCGGCTGGTCATCGACGAGATGCAGGAGGGGGTGCTGGTCGTTGATCGGCGCGGCCGAGTGCGGGCGATGAACCCGGCGTCGCGTGCGCTGCTCGGAGCGGCCAGCGGCGAGCTGAGCTGGCAACTGCGTGGCCGTGCAGACTGGCAACCGCTGGTGCAGGCGCTGGAGAGCGCATATGCAGGAAGCACGGGCAGGGCGGGGACGGAGCTCGACGTGGCGCTTCCGCTGGACAGTGGCGCCAGCCGCAGTCTGCGGCTGCGCCTGCGTTTCACGCGTCAACGCGAGGGTAGCGAGGAGTTGTGCGTGCTGTTCGTCGAGGACAACCGTGAGCTGTTGGCCCGCACCCGCCAGGAGAAGCTGGCCGCGATGGGGCGCGTGTCGGCCGGCATCGCGCACGAGATCCGCAATCCGCTCGCGGCCATCGCGCAGGCGAATGCGCTGATCGCCGAGGATGTGGCCGGCATGCGAGCCGAGCAGCTGACGCGCATGGTGGCGTCCAACGTGCAAAGGCTCAAGCGTCTCGTCGATGACGTTGGCGAGCTTGCGCCAAGCGTGCAGCCGGCGACACTGAGTCTTGACGTCAGCGCGCTGGTGCAGGAGACCTGCGAGGACTGGGCCAAGGTCAACGGCGTGGCGTCCGGCGCGCAGGGCCGGTTCCAGCTCCGTGTCGCGGCGCCGGGGCTGAAGGGGCAGTTCGACGCCGAGCATCTGCGCCGCGTGCTCGTCAACCTGCTGGACAACGCGCATCGCCATGCCGATCCGGTTCCGGGCGCGATCCGGGTCACGCTGGAACGCCTGGGCGCCGGGCTGGAACTCGTCGTGGGCAGCACCGGTGCGCCGGTGCCGATGGAGATCGAGCGACATCTCTTCGAACCCTTCTTCTCGACACGCAGCCGCGGCTCGGGCCTGGGCCTCTATATTTGCCGCGAGCTTTGCGAGCGCCACGGCGCGCGCATCGAGTACCGCCGCGCTGCCGAGGCGGCGGCCAACGAGTTCAGCGTCCTATTTCGCACATGAATAACGCCACTCCTTCGCGCCTGCTGGTCGTCGACGATGAACCTGACCTGCGCACACTCTACGAGCTGACGCTGCTCCGCGAAGGCTATGAGATCGATAGTGCCGGCACGGTCGCGGAGGCGCTCGCGCATCTGCGTGATGCCACCTACAGTGCAGTCATTACGGACATGAAGCTGCCCGATGGCTCGGGCCTGGAACTGCTGCGCTGGCTGGAGCAGGCGGGCCGTCCAGAGAAGGCCATCGTCATCACGGCATTCGGCTCGGCCGAGAACGCGGTGGAGGCACTCAAGGCTGGTGCCTATGACTACCTGACCAAGCCCGTCGACCTGCGCCAGTTCCGCCTCGTCGTCGGCTCGGCGCTTGGGCGCGTGGCACCCGAGCCGGCGCCGGCTGCCGAGGAGAAGCGGGCGGCGGCGCCAGCCTCTGCACTGCGCCTGGTGGGCGAGTCGCCGGCCATGCAGGCGGTGCGCTCGCTGATCGCCAAGGTCGGACGCAGCATGGCGCCGGTGCTGGTGCAGGGCGAGTCGGGCACCGGCAAGGAGTTGGTCGCGCGCGCCATTCACGACCACGGCGCTCGTGCTGGACAACGCTTCATCGCCGTCAACTGCGGCGCCATCCCCGAGAACCTGCTGGAGGCAGAGTTCTTTGGCTATCGCAAAGGCGCTTTCACCGGCGCGAACGAGGACCGCGAGGGCTTCTTCCAGGCGGCCGACGGTGGCACGCTCTTCCTCGACGAGATTGGCGACCTGCCGCTGGCCATGCAGAGCAAGCTGTTGCGCGTGATCCAGGAGCGTTCGGTGCGACCGGTTGGCGCGACGGCCGAGAGCCCGGTGAATGTGCGCATCCTGAGTGCAACGCACAAGGACCTGGCGGCCGAAGTGGCGGCCGGCCGTTTCCGGCAGGACTTGTTCTACCGCCTGAACGTCATTCAGATCCGTGTGCCGCCGCTGCGCGAGCGGCTGGAGGACCTGGGGCTGATTGGCGCGCGGGTGCTGGCGCGCATTGCTCAGGACGCGGGCGTGTCGCCCACGCCACGGCTGACTGCGGCGGCGCTGCAGACGCTGTCGCGCTACGCCTTCCCCGGCAACGTGCGCGAACTGGAGAACCTGCTGCATCGCGCTTTGGCACTGGCAGGCGGCGAGTGGATCGATACGGACGACCTTGGGCTGCCCGAAACGCTGCTGGATGAAGACCGGAGCGAGTCGCAGTTCGCCGCACTGGAGGCGCCGCTGATCGTCGAGCCAGGGGGCGAGGGGCTGGTGTTGCAGGAAGAGCTTCCCAATGATCTGGCGCGCTATCTCGACGAGGTCGAGCGAAACATCTTGCTGCGTGCACTGGAGTTGCACCGCTTCAACCGCACCGCGGCGGCGGCCAGCCTCGGGCTGTCGCTGCGCCAGATCCGCTACCGCATGGCGCGGCTGGCCATTTCGGCGGGCGATAGCTGAAACACAGGAGCCGTCCCGCCTCCCGGCCCCGGGGGCGGGCGGGGCTGGCATCGTGGAACGGCATCGATCGGGCTTGCCGTTGCGTGCAGCAAGCAGCCCCCTGCAAAAGCCACCAAGGCCGCAAGGGCTACTCACGATTCGACACATGACAGGCCCTCGGGATTTGCCCTGCTTGAATCCAGTCCATCCAGTGCTTTGGCTGCTGGCTCCACCTTGAAAACCCAGTATTGGCGCGGCCTCGCGTCCCGCGGCGCCCCGCCAGCCCAATGGTGATGCGGGTCGTGCGCTTCGTGCCCCGATCTGATCGGACAAAGGCGGGTGTATCTGGTTTCTCGGGACAGATTCCGGCCAGGGTTTGACACTAGGGGTAGTGCTTGAGGGGGCTGCGAGCCATAGATATAGTGTTCCCTCGTGATATCCTGCTGACCCAGTCGATCCCATGACCACCCCCTCGGATTCGCTGTTCGCCGTGGCCTGGCCGCGGCGGCATTGCGCCCGAGGAACCAGCCGGAATGCCGGCCTGGCAACGGAGCGGCAGGGACGAAACACCCCCACTGAAGCAACGCATGATGCGCCGCCCCACCTCCGGGTTGCTGCTGCGCATTTGCCCGTCATTTCTCGATAAAGGATCCCCTCATGCTGCATGAAGCCGCCACGGGCCAGGCCGCCGCCTCGCTCACTCCGCTCTCCTCGGCATCCCCGGTCGCGTTTGGATCCGACGCGCAAGCCCCCAGCGCTCCCGCGCTGACGACCTACCATGCTTACCAGATCATTCGCCGCAACGGTGCCGTGGTCTCGTTCGAGCCCAGCAAGATCGCCGTCGCGTTGATGAAGGCGTTCCTGGCTGTGCACGGCACCAGCGGCGCGGCTTCGGCCAGCGTGCGAGAGACGGTGGAGCAACTGACGCAGAACGTTGTGCGCGCGCTGCTGCGTTCGCGCCCGAGTGGTGGAACCTTCCATATCGAGGACGTACAGGACCAGGTCGAACTGGGTCTGATGCGCAGCGGCCACCACGAGGTGGCGCGCGCCTATGTGCTGTACCGCGAGCGCCGCGCGCAGGAGCGCGCCGCGCAGGGCGAAGCTGCCCGTGCCGCAGAGCCGTCCCTGATGGTGGTGGATGGCGGCGAGCGCCGTCCGTTGGATCTGGGCGCTCTGAAATCGCTGATTGCCTCCGCCTGCGAGAACCTCGGCGCCGACGTAGCACCAGAGCCCGTGCTGGCCGAGACACAGCGAAACCTGTATGACGGCGTCGCCATCGACGAGGTCTACAAGGCAGCCATTCTGGCCGCGCGCACGCTGATCGAGAAGGATCCGGGCTATAGCCGCGCCACTGCCCGGCTGCTGCTGCACACCATCCGTCGCGAGATCGTTGGTGGCGAGGTCACGCAGGCCGAGATGCAGGCGCGTTACGCCGACTACTTCCCCGGCTATATCAAGAAGGGCATCCAGGCCGAGTTGCTGGACGAGAAGCTCGGCCAGTACGACCTGGCCAGGCTGGGTGCCGCGCTGAAGGCCGATCGCGACCTGCAGTTCGACTATCTGGGTCTGCAGACGCTGTATGACCGCTACTTCCTGCATGTGGAGGATGTGCGCATCGAGATGCCGCAGGCCTTCTTCATGCGCGTGGCCATGGGCCTGGCGCTGAACGAAATTGACCGCGAAGCCCGTGCCATCGAGTTCTACGAGGTGCTGTCCAGCTTTGACTTCATGTCCAGCACGCCGACGCTGTTCAACAGCGGCACGCGCCGCTCGCAGCTGTCGAGTTGCTACCTGACCACCGTCAGCGACGACCTCGACGGCATCTATGAGGCGCTGAAGGAGAACGCGCTCCTGTCAAAGTTCGCCGGCGGCCTGGGCAATGACTGGACTCCCGTGCGCGCGCTGGGCTCGCACATCAAGGGCACCAACGGCAAGTCGCAGGGCGTCGTGCCCTTCCTGAAGGTGGTGAACGACACGGCCGTGGCCGTGAACCAGGGTGGCAAGCGCAAAGGCGCCGTCTGTGCCTACTTGGAAACCTGGCACTTGGACATCGAAGAGTTCCTGGACCTGCGCAAGAACACCGGCGACGACCGCCGTCGTACGCACGACATGAACACGGCGAACTGGATCCCCGACCTGTTCATGCGGCGTGTCATCGAGGGTGGCGACTGGACGCTGTTCAGCCCGTCCACCTGCCCGGACCTGCACGACAAGTTCGGTAAGGCCTTCGAAGAGGCGTATGTCGGCTACGAGAGCAAGGTTGATCGCGGCGAGCTCAAGCTCTTCAAGCGCATGCCCGCAAAGGACCTGTGGCGCAAGATGCTGTCCATGCTGTTCGAGACGGGGCATCCCTGGATCACGTTCAAGGACGCCTGCAACGTGCGTAGCCCGCAGCAGCATGTCGGCGTCGTGCACTCGTCCAACCTGTGCACCGAGATCACGCTGAACACCAACGACAGCGAGATTGCTGTCTGCAACCTCGGCTCCGTCAACCTGGCCCAGCATCTGAAGGATGGTCAGATCGACCAGGTCAAGCTGAAGAAGACGGTGCGTACGGCGATGCGCATGCTCGACAACGTCATCGACATCAACTATTACGCCGTCAAGAAGGCGCGCGACTCCAACTTGCGCCACCGCCCGGTGGGTCTGGGCATCATGGGTTTCCAGGATGCGCTGTACGCGCTGCGCACGCCCTACGCGTCGCAGGCCGCCGTGGAGTTCGCCGACCGTTCGATGGAGGCCGTGTGCTACCACGCCTATTGGGCCTCGACCGAGCTGGCCGAGGAGCGCGGCCGCTATTCCTCCTACAAAGGCTCCCTGTGGGATCGCGGCATCCTGCCGATTGACTCGCTAGACCTGCTCGCCGACGCCCGCGGCGGCTACGTCGACGTGGACCGCTCGACCTCCATGGACTGGGACGCGCTGCGCGGTCGCATCGCCACGTACGGCATGCGCAACAGCAACTGCGTGGCCATCGCGCCGACGGCCACTATCTCCAACATCATCGGCGTGGACGCGTCCATCGAGCCCTGCTTCGGCAACCTGTCGGTGAAGTCCAACCTGTCCGGCGAGTTCACCGTGATCAATGAGTCGCTGGTGCGCGACCTGAAGTCGCTGGGGCTGTGGGACGACGTGATGGTCATGGACCTCAAGCACTTCGACGGTTCGCTGCGCCGTATCGACCGCGTGCCGGAGGACATCAAGGCGCTGTACGCCACGGCCTTCGAAGTCGACACCGTGTGGCTGATCGAAGCCGGTGCGCGCCGCCAGAAGTGGATCGACCAGGCGCAGAGCCTGAACATCTACATGGCTGGCGCCTCGGGCAAGAAGCTGGACGAGACGTACAAGCTTGCGTGGCAGCGCGGTCTGAAGACGACCTACTACCTGCGCACCATCAGCGCGACGCAGGCCGAGAAGAGCACGGTCACTCGCTCGGGCCAGCTCAACGCGGTGTCGTCGGGTGCTGCGCCGGTGGCTGCCGCGGCAGCCGCGCCGGTCGCTGTCGTCGAGTCCGAGTTGCCGGCGACGGACATGAAGTTCTGCGCCATCGACGACCCTGGTTGCGAGGCTTGCCAGTAATGGAAGCAGCGGCACCAACTTGTATAGACAAGTTGGTGCCGCGTGTTTTCGATGTCCTCGCGCAACAAAGATTGCGCGAATGATGCAAATAGCAGTTGCTGGTTCTTGTTGATTTGCTACAGCACTGCCGATAATTCGAAGCGATAGGAAGCACACCATGCTGGATTGGGACGAAGACCTGAAGTCCACTGACAACCCCACCGCGAAACCTCTCGCGGCCACACCTTCGGCGACGCAGTCGCGCGAAGCTGCCAGCGTCTCGATGCCTGCTCCCCAGCTGTCTGGCGAAGCTACCACCGCGCGTCGCGTGAAGGCTGCCGACAAGCGCATCATCAACGGCCAGACCGACGTCAACCAGCTGGTGCCGTTCAAGTACAAGTGGGCCTGGGAGAAGTACCTCGCCACCTGCGCCAATCACTGGATGCCGCAGGAAGTGAACATGAGCCGCGACATCGCGCTCTGGAAGGATCCCAACGGCCTGAGCGAGGACGAGCGCCGCATCATCAAGCGCAACCTCGGCTTCTTCGTCACTGCCGATTCGCTGGCCGCCAACAACATCGTGTTGGGCACCTACCGCCACATCACGGCGCCGGAGTGCCGCCAGTTCCTGCTGCGCCAGGCGTTTGAAGAAGCCATCCATACGCACGCGTACCAGTACATTGTGGAATCGCTGGGTCTCGACGAGAGCGAGATCTTCAATGCCTACAACGAAGTCCAGTCCATCCGCGACAAGGATGAGTTTCTGATCCCGTTCATCGACGCGATCATGAACCCGGACTTCAAGACTGGCACGCCTGAAACCGACCAGACGCTGCTGAAGTCGTTGATCGTCTTCGCCTGCCTGATGGAAGGCCTGTTCTTCTACGTTGGCTTCACGCAGATCCTGGCGATGGGCCGCCAGAACAAAATGACCGGGGCTGCTGAGCAGTACCAGTACATCCTGCGCGACGAGTCGATGCACTGCAATTTCGGCATCGACCTGATCAACCAGATCAAGCTTGAGAATCCGCACCTGTGGACTGCAGAGTTCAAGGCGGAGATCAAGGCGCTGTTCCTGAAGGCCGTCGAACTGGAATATCGCTATGCCGAGGACACCATGCCGCGCGGCGTGCTGGGCCTCAACGCCTCGATGTTCAAGGGCTATCTGCGCTTCATCGCCAACCGCCGTGCGGTGCAGATCGGCCTCGAAGCCCTGTTCCCCAACGAAGAAAATCCCTTCCCGTGGATGTCCGAGATGATCGACTTGAAGAAGGAACGCAACTTCTTCGAGACCCGTGTCATCGAGTACCAGTCGGGTGGGGCACTGAGCTGGGATTGACCCCCCAGCCTTAACAAGATCAAGACCTGGCCAATGCAGTTACCGAGCGAAACCCGCTTCAACACCCTCGAGGTGGCGGGGCTGCATGGCGATCCCATTCACCGTACCGAGGCGTTCCTCCTGAGCGACTCTCGGACGGTGAATAGCCGTATCCACGCGGACCGGTCCGTGTGGGGCGGTGACTTTTCCACTTGATCAAGGAGAAAACCATGGCAACTGCAAAGACCCCGGCCAAGGCCGCACCGAAGAAGGCTGCCGCCAAGAAGGCCGCTCCGGCCAAGAAGGCGGCTCCGGCTAAGAAGGCGGCTCCGGCCAAGAAGGCCGCTCCGGCCAAGAAGGCCGCTCCGGCCAAGAAGGCCGCTCCGGCCAAGAAGGCCGCTCCGGCCAAGAAGGCCGCTCCGGCCAAGAAGGCCGCTCCGGCCAAGAAGGCCGCTCCGGCCAAGAAGGCAGCTCCGGCTAAGAAGGCGGCTCCGGCCAAGAAGGCCGCTCCGGCCAAGAAGGCCGCTCCGGCCAAGAAGGCCGCTCCGGCCAAGAAGGCCACTCCGGCCAAGAAGGCTGCGCCCGCCAAGAAGGCCGCTCCGGCCAAGAAGGCTGCTGCGCCTAAGAAGGCTGCTGCGCCTAAGAAGGCTGCTGCCAAGCCTGCTGCGAAGAAGGCTGCTGCGCCCAAGAAGGCCGCTGCCAAGCCTGCTGCGAAGAAGGCCGCTGCGCCCAAGAAGGCTGCTGCGAAGCCCGCCGCTGCCGCAAAGCCTGCCGCTGCTGCGAAGCCCGCCGCTGCCGCTCCGGCTGCCAAGACGGCACTGAGCCCGCAAGCTGCCTGGCCCTTCCCGACCGGCAACAAGCCCTAATCAGGCGATCTTCTGACCCGCTGACCGGGCGGTCCTCCGCCCGGCCCGTGACGCCAGACCACCCGGCCCGAGCTTTCGGTGCCGGGTTTTTTTTGTCTGGAGGGGCCGTCGCGAATCCCCGCGACCTGGCTTGGTCACGCCCCTTGAAGTCTCAGGACTCCACGCGGTTCCGTCTCAGGGATAAAAGATGTTGACGCTGTAGCCGCTGATGCGCTGGCCACCGGTGCTGAAGACCAGGCTCAGGGCCTGCTCCGACTCGGCATTGATCTGTGTGAGCGCCGGGCTCATGGCTTCAGGGCCGAGCACGCGGCGCGCGAGCGGGGCGCCGTTGGTGTCGGTCAGGCTCAGCTCGATGGAGGGGGCTGCGACGTCCACGCCGGTCTTGTTGCGCAGCGCCAGATTGAGCTTGTAGCCGCCACTGCCGATGGGATTCAGCGAGGTGGAGTCGATGCTCAAGGCCTCGATGCGCTTCCAAGGCTTGATCTCGCAACCCGCGATACCGCATAAGGTGCTGAGCGGTTCGCGCAGCGGTGGATACAGGGCTGCGAGCGCATGGCGGAAGTGCAGCGCGACCTGCAGGGCAAGCAGCACGACTAGCAGCAGCGACACGCCAAGCAAAGCCAGGCGGATGCCGGGCCGGCTCCAGCGCGCGCTGCTTTCGGCACGGCGCATGAACTCCGGCACTACGGGCTCTGGTGCGAGTGCTGGCTCGGCCGCCGTGATTGGGGCTGCCTCGGGAACATGGGTGGGCGGAAACACCGCCGCGCTCTGCTCCTCATCGACCCATCGCGGTTCGTGCCGTGCAATGTCCGGCGACGGCCAGCCTGTGGGCAAAGCCTCTGCGTGCGGTTCGGGCTCGGGCGGTGGCATCCAGGGCTGCGACGGCTCGAAGGCTGGGGCCGGAGGAGGAGGCGGTGGGGAGGACGGAGGAGTTTCGGGCTCGTCCGTCGCGAATTGTGAGGGCCACGGCGGAGGTGCGTCGCGTTCGATGTCGAACAACAGTTCGCGGGCGTCGAAGATCTCGGCACAGCGACCGCAGCGCACCCAGCCATCGGAGACGCGCAGCTGGTCCTCGACGATCCGGAAGATCGTGCCGCAGGCGGTGCAGCGCGTTGCGAGGCTCATGCTGGGCGTTTGGCCGTCATCAGGATCCAGCCGTCCTCTTCGTCGCCGACATCGAGCGTCAGCCACGGTGCATAGGCAGCCTTCAGCTCATCGGCTTGGCGGCTGAGGATGCCGGCGAGGATCAGGTGGCCGCCCGGCGAGACATGGGCGCAGAGCAGCGGCGCGAGCAGCTTCAGCGGCGTGGCCAGGATGTTGGCGATGACCAGCGGATACTGGCCCCGGGCCAGCTCGGGCAGGCCGGGGTTCAGCGTGACGCCATTGGCCGTCGCGTTGTCGCGCGACGAGGTAATGGCTGCAGGGTCGATGTCCACCGCATCGATATCGTGGGCGCCGTGCAGGGCCGCGCCGATGGCAAGAATGCCAGAGCCGCAGCCGTAGTCCAGCACACGCGGCCAGGCTTGCGCGTGCATGGCGATCCAGCGTAGGCACATGCGCGTCGTCGGATGCGTGCCCGTACCGAAGGCCAGGCCCGGATCGAGTCGCATGACGCGCTGCGCCTGCGGCGGCGCCTCATGCCAGCTCGGCACGATCCAGAACTCGGGCGTGATCTCGACGGGGGCGAACTGGCTCTGTGTCAGCCGTACCCAGTCCTGCTCGGGCACGGCCTGGATAGCCTGTATGTGCACGTCGGCCGCCCAGTCTTGGGCCAGGATCAGCGTCGCCGCCTCGGTGGCCTCGGGCTCGGTGGGAAAGAGGGCCTTGACGACCGAGCGTTCCCAGCCGGCCTTGGGCGCTGGCATGCCGGGCTCGCCAAACAAGGCCTGCTCGGCGGCGGTGTCAGCGTCGGCGTCTTCCACCGACACCGCGAGCGCGTCGATCTCCATCAGCGCATCGCTGACGATCTCGACGTCGGCCTCGCGGCAGACCAGGGCAAGCTCAAACAGGTTGCTCATCAGCGTTTATGGGCGGCCATCCAGCCTTCGAGGTAGTGGATGGAGGTGCCACCTTCGATGAACTTGGCGTCAGCCATCAGTTCGCGGTGCAGCGGGATGTTGGTCTGGATGCCTTCGACCACTGTCTCGCTCAGCGCGATGCGCATGCGGGCCAGCGCCTGCTCGCGGGTGTCGCCGTGGACGATGATCTTGCCGATCATGGAATCGTAGTTGGGCGGCACGAAGTAGTTCGTGTAGGCGTGGGAGTCCACGCGCACGCCGGGGCCGCCGGGGGCGTGCCACATCGTGATGCGGCCAGGCGACGGTGTGAACTTGACTGGGTCTTCCGCGTTGATGCGGCACTCGATGGAGTGGCCCTTGAGTTCGATCTGACGTTGCGTGAACGGCAGCTTCTCGCCGGCGGCGATGCGAATCTGCTGCTGCACGATGTCGATGCCCGTGACCAGCTCGGTGACCGGGTGCTCCACCTGCACACGCGTGTTCATCTCGATGAAATAGAACTCGCCGTTCTCGTACAGGAACTCGAAGGTGCCGGCGCCGCGATAGCCCATCTTCTTGCATGCGGCGGCGCATCGATCTCCCACCTTCTCGATGGTGCGGCGGGGAATCCCGGGAGCAGGTGCCTCCTCGATGATCTTCTGGTGACGGCGCTGCATGGAGCAGTCGCGCTCCCCCAGCCAGACGGCGTTCTTGAAGGTGTCGGCCAGCACCTGGATCTCCACGTGGCGTGGGTTCTCCAGGAACTTCTCCATGTAGACCTCGGGGTTGCCGAAAGCTGCACCTGCCTCGGCGCGCGTCGTTTGCACGGCATGCACGAGTGCGGCCTCTGTGTGCACCACGCGCATGCCCCGACCGCCGCCGCCGCCGGCGGCCTTGATGATGACCGGGTAGCCCACCGAGCGGGCGATCTTGATGATCTCCTTCGGATCCTCGGGAAGGGCGCCTTCTGAGCCGGGCACGCAGGGCACGCCGGCACGAATCATGGCCTGTTTGGCCGAGACCTTGTCGCCCATCATGCGGATGGACTCGGGCGTCGGGCCGATGAAGGTGAAGCCGCTTCGCTCCACGCGCTCGGCAAAGTCGGCGTTCTCGCTGAGGAAGCCGTAGCCGGGGTGGATGGCTTCGGCATCGGTCACCTCGGCGGTGGCGATGATGGCCGGCATGCTGAGATAGCTCTGGGCCGAAGGCGCCGGGCCGATGCAGACGGCCTCATCGGCCAGACGCACATACTTGGCGTCGCGGTCGGCCTCGGAGTAGACGACGACGGACTTGATGCCGAGCTCGCGGCAGGCGCGCTGGATACGCAACGCGATCTCGCCTCGGTTGGCGATAAGAACCTTCTTGAACATCAGAAGTCCTTACTCAATCACGAACAGCGGCTGACCGAACTCGACCGCCTGGCCGTTTTCGCACAGGATCTTGGTGATCGTGCCGGTCTTGTCGGCCTCGATCTCGTTCATGATCTTCATCGCTTCGATGATGCAGATGGCCTCGCCTTCCTTAACTGCCTGGCCTACGTCCGCGAACGGCTTGGCGTTCGGGCTGGAGGCGCGGTAGAAGGTGCCGACCATCGGCGACTTGACGATGTGGCCGGTCTCGACCGGCGCTGCGGCAGCGGGCGCGGCAGCAGCGGCTACCGGTGTGGCGGCCGGCGCTGCGGCGGTGGCGACGGGTGTGACCGGTGCGGCGGCATAGACCGGCTGCACGGCGACGGCGGCGGCCGGGTCGGACTTGACGATGCGGACCTTGCCGTCGGCCTCGGTGATTTCCAGTTCAGAGATGTTGGATTCCGAGACCAGGTCGATCAGGGTTTTGAGCTTGCGCAGGTCCATCGTGGCTCCAGGCTATGTTGTTGTTGTGGGGGGGAAGAAAAAGCGGCGCCAACGCGGGGTCAGGCACCGGCTTCCAACGATTCGAGGGCGTGGCTCAGTGCGAGGCGGTAGCCGTTCGCACCGAGGCCGCAGATGACACCCACCGCCAACTCGCTCACATAGCTGTGATGGCGGAAGGCCTCTCGGCGGTGAATGTTGGACAAATGGACTTCGATGAAAGGCAGGGACACGGCCGCCAGCGCATCGCGGATGGCAACACTGGTATGCGTGTAGGCGGCCGGGTTGATGATGATGAAGCGCGTGCCGTCGCTGCGCGCTGCCTGGATGCGGTCAACCAGAGCGCCTTCGTGGTTGCTCTGGAAGCTGCTCAGCGTGGCGCCGGCATCCGTGGCGATCGTGGCCAGTTCGGCATCGATCTGCGCGAGAGTCTGCGCGCCGTAGACCTCTGGCTCGCGTGTGCCGAGCAGGTTGAGGTTAGGGCCATGCAGGACGAGAACTTGCATCAAACACGCGGCGACTCGCCTGACCTAGGGTCTAGAGAGCCGCCACTAAATTGAGGAAGGGCGAACTTTACGCGTTTTGGCGCCGATTTCCCGCCGGATAGGGAAATTCTCAGTTTTTGATCAGCAGCCTCAGATCTTCCAGGCTGCTGACACCCAAACGGCGCCAACTGATCTCCCCGGTCTCGTCGAAGACCACGGAAAACGGCAAGCCGCCGGCCGGATTGCCCAGCTCGCGCACCAGTCCCAGGCCCTCTGGCCCGGCCAGGGCGACTGCGAAGTCCAGTGGAGCCTTCTGCAAAAAGGCCTTGACCGGCTCGGCCTGGTCTACCGCCAGGCCCAGCACCTGCCAACCCTGGCCCTTGGCCTCCTTATAGAACTGGTTGATTTCGGGCAGTTCCTTCACGCAGGGCGGGCACCAGGTGGCCCAGAAGTTAACAAGCAGCGGCCGGCCGCGCCAGCGGGCGACGGCCAGTTCTGTGCCGTCCAGGCCGGGGAAGCGCCGTGCCCAGAAGGCCTGCGCAGTGGCGGAAGCTTGCGGCGGGTGAAGCTGGCGCCAGGCGATGCCAGTGCCCAGGGCCGCGGCCCCAAGGCCGGCGCCGGTCAAGAGTAGGCGGCGAGTGAAGGGGCTCATTCGGAGAGGTCCAGCAAAGTCTGGAGGGCCGCCAGGTCGCCGCGCTCGGTCTGGCCGCGTGAATCGGGCTTGAGGGCGCCTCGCAGGTCGTCGAAGTCCAGGATGGTCAGGCACAGCGTCACCCGCTCGCCCAGGGCGGCGCAGGGGACGTCAAGTATGAGCATATCCACTGGCCGGCCTCGGCCCGCCGTAGTCTCGGCGACGTCGAAGCTCAAGCCGCGGTTGAGCAACTCGATCTCGGCGGCCTTGCTGTCGTCGCAGTAGAGCTGCAGGTGGACGTTGGACAGGCGCGTGGCCGTGCCGCGCCAGACAGCGCCGGCCAGATGGGGGCGAAATTCTGCCAAGCGTGCCATCCATTGGGCGGCAAGTTCACGCAAGGCGCGCAACTCGGCCGGCTGAGTGTCGGCGTGGAAGATGGCGATGTGCTCGCGCACGGCGTTCTCAACCTCGTCGTTGCCTGGCAGGGCGGCGCGCGGAGCTCCCAGATCTCGGGCGGCGCGCTGCTTGGCGGGGCCCCAGTCCATGCCCTCGTCGACGATGAGGCGGGCCGCCATCGCGGCGATCTCGGCGGCGATCTCGGCGCCACTCATGGCAACTGGGCGCCGTTCATGCGACCGGCGATGAGGCCGGCTCGGCCCATCACATAGGCCGACGCCGGCTGGCGCTCGAAGCGCTTGGGCGCTGGCAGCATCACCGCCAGTCGAGCGGCCTCGAAAGTGCCCAGGCGGGCTGCATCGACGCGGAAGTAGTGGCGTGCCGCGGCCTGAGCGCCGAACAGGCCTTCACCCCATTCGACATTGTTCAGGTAGATCTCGAGGATGCGGCGTTTGTCGAGCAGGTTTTCGAGCATCAGCGTCAGGACGAGTTCCTGGCCCTTGCGCAGCAGCGTGCGTTCGCCCGACAGGAACAGGTTCTTGGCCAGTTGCTGCGTGATCGTCGAGCCGCCGATGACCTTGGCCGTTCTGCCGCGCGCCTCCGCGCGGGCCTGTGCCTTCTCGTTCTTCTTCCAGGCGCCCTTTAGGGCGTCCCAATCGACGCCGCCATGCTCGGCGAAGGAGTCATCCTCGCTGGCGATGACGGCGCGCTTGAGCGTGGCAGGCAACTGGGCGTCGTCCACCCATTGCTGTGCCCAGGCGACCTGGTGCTTCTCGCCGAGCAGGCGCAAGGCCTCGCTGCGCTGGAAGCTGGTCGACTGTGGCGCGACAAAGCGCATCAATGCGATGCGGCCGGCAAACCAGAGTTGCAGGCACAGCACGGCCAGCAGCAGCACGGCGAGTAGCCGGCCGAGGTGGCGAGTCACGGTGTGGTCCCCAGTTCGGCGCGCAGGGCTGCCAGAACTGGCGCCGTGTCGGGGCGCACGCCGCGCCAGAAGAAGAAGGCTTCCGCGGCCTGTTCGACCAACATGCCCAGTCCATCGCGGGACTCGGCACCGTGGGCTGTCGCCCAGTCGAGGAAGCCCTGAGCCTTGGGGCCGTACATCATGTCCAGCGCCAGCGCGCCACGGGCCAACACATGGGGCTCCACCGGCGAGGTCGCTCCGGCTAGGCTGGTGCTGGTGGCGTTGACGACGACGTCCTGGTTCGCGGGCGCCTCGGCCAGCGTCGCTGCAGCCAACCTGACGCCCGAGGTGTGACCGAGATGTGCATGGTTGGCGACCAGCGCCTGGGCCTTGTCCACCGTGCGGTTGACGACGCAGATGCGCTCTGGGCGTGCCGCGATGAGGCTGCCCAGCACGCCGGCCGCCGCGCCGCCGGAGCCGACCAACAGCACCTGCAGGCCAGCAAGCGGGCGGCCGGCGTTGTGCTGGATATCGTTGACTAGGCCGGCGCCGTCGGTGTTGTCGCCCGCCCAGCCGTCAGCGTCGAAGCGTAGCGTGTTGACGGCACCGCCCAACTGCGCGCGCTCGGTACGTCTGGCAGCCAGGACAAAGGCATCGAACTTGAAGGGCACCGTAATGTTGCAGCCCTTCGCGCCCGCTGCCGCAAAGGCGCGCAGCGTGGACTCGAAGCCGTCAAGCGGCGCCAGCAGACGTTCATAGGCCAGCCGCTGCCCGGTCTGCGCCGCAAACATTGCGTGGATGGCCGGCGAGCGGCTGTGCTCGACGGGGTTGCCGACCACCGCATATCTATCAGTCATGGGTTCTGTCCGGTCAGGGTCGCTTCCAGCCCTTCGTCGCGTGTGAACTTGAAGCGTGAGGTGATGACCAGCACTTCGGCGCCGCGCAGCATCTCGGCGCTGAAATTGCCGAAGGGCGAGGCCGCTTGCACGATGGCGACGGCGCGTCGGTCCAGCGTCGCGTTGCCGCTGGAGGCCACGATCTCTGTCTCGATGACGCGGCCCCTGTGGTCGATGTGGATGTTCATCGTCAGCTCGCCGTAGAGCTTCTTGCCACGTGACTCAGGAAAGTCGCGCGTGCCGCGCTCTTCGATGCGACGGCGCAGGCCATCGTAGTACTGCGCGTAGACGACCTCGCGCGTGGCCGGGCTGACGTAGCGCTTCTTCGGCCGAGCATTCTCGGCGTTGACTCGCTTCTCGATCTCGGCGAGCAGCTCGACAAGCTGGCGGCGCTTCTCGGCCAACGCGCGCTCGGCTGCGTCGCTTTTCTCACGCTTGGGATCGGGCGGCGGCAGTAGTGCCAGCTCCCGCCTCACCTGCGTCAGCAACTGCTGCTGCTGACGCTGCAACTGGGCGATCTGCGAGCTTTGCGCCTCGGCCGAATCGCCCATCTCGCTGTGACGCGCAGGCGGCAGGGGCGACGTGGCGCGGCCGGCCTCAAGGCTACCGCCGCCAGCGAGGTTGGCCTGAGCCAGGGCCGCCGCCTTGGTTGGCGCCTCGTTGGAGCGTGTATTGACGAGGATGACCTCCAGCGGTGTGTCCTGGAAGATGCGGTTGAAGGCCTCGGGCGCCGCGATGCGCAGGCTCAGCAGCGCCCCATGGACGCCGAGCGAGAACGCGAGCGCGATCTGTAGCGTGCTCGGCCGGCGCATCTCAGCCCAGGGGGGCGGCCGGCTCGGCCTCGCCGGCACCGTCGTTCAGGTCGATGGCCAGCGCGATAGGGGCCGCAGCGGCTTCGAGTTCGTCCTCGTCGCTGTCTGGTTCCTCGGCCGCCGCGGCTTCGTCCAGGCGTTCGATCAGTGTCGCGTGCACGTCCAGCGTCATCTCGTCGAGGCCGGTGATGCGGACCTTCACGTGGCTGCCGCGCGGCAGGCTCTCGCAGCCCAGGGCCTTGAAGACCAGCGGCAGTTCGTCGGCGCGCACCAGACCTTCCTTCATGACGGCGGCAGTGAGTTCGGTGACGCCGTTCTGCTGCAGCCAGCGCAGCGTCCAGAAGCGCTCGATGCCGTTCTGGAAACCGTTGTAGGCTGCGTAGGCGGACTCGAAACCCGAGATGATAGAGAACAGCTGCGCATCCTTGGGCTTGAAGGGCGCGGCCAGCGCTGCCGTCTTGCCATGGCGGGCGCAGGCAATGATCTGCCACTGGTTCACTAGGTCCACGTAGCGGCGCAGCGGCGACGTGGCCCAGGTGTACTGCGCCACGCCCATGCCTGCATGCGGCAGAGCCTTGACGCCCATGCGTACCTTGATGCCCGGCGCCAGGCTGGCCTGGCTGCGGTAAATGCCGGGCAAGCCCAGCTCGGCCAGCCAGCCGCCCCAGGCGGAGTTGGCCATGATCATGGCCTCGGCCACGATGAGGTCCAGCGAACTGCCGCGGGCGCGCACGCCGATTTCGATGGACTCGCTGCCGTCAGGTGCTTCAATGCGCTCGCCGGCGAGGCGGAAGTTGTAGTCCGGGCGGTTGAAGTTCTCGGGCTTGCCGCGCACAACTTCGCGCTGTGCCTTCAAATGCTTGGCCAGACGCCAGGCAAAGGCCAGCTCGGGCGCGAAGGCGTAGTCGGCTGACGCCTCACCGGACAGCGTGGCATCGGTGACGATGCCGTCCAGCTTGTCGTGACGCAGGTTGGCGGCGATAGGCACGCGCTCCAGTTTGGTTTCGCGCGACTTGACCTCGAATGTCGCCTCGTCCAGCGTGAAGTAGATTGATACCGCCGGACAGTCGCGACCTTCGATCAGCGTGTAGGCCTGCACGACGTCATCGGGCAGCATTGTGATCTTCCAGCCCGGCATGTAGACAGTGGACAGGCGCTCGCGTGCCACCTTGTCTACGGCCGAGTCCGGCGTGATGGCCAGGCCCGGCGCCGCGATGTGTACGCCGAAGATCACGGTGCCGGTGCCCAGGCCCTGCACGGAGAGGGCATCGTCGATCTCCGTGGTCTGCGAGTCGTCGACGGAAAAGGCGCGCACGGGCGCGAGAGGCAGCGCTTCCTTGATCTCGGGCGGGGCAAGGGCCGGGAAGCCTGTGCCTTTTGGGAAGTTCTCGAACAGGAAGCGCTTCCAGTGGAACTGGTACGCGCTGGTGATGGCGCCGGCTGCCTGCAGCAGGTCCAGCGGCGCCTTGTGCGAACGCTTGCTGGCCTCGACGACGGCTTTGTACTCGGGGCCGTTCTTGTCGGGCTTGAAGAGGATCTTGTAGATCTGGTCCTGAATTGGCTGGGGGCAGGCGCCCTTCGCCAACTCCTCGGCCCATGCCTCGATCTGCAACTGCTGCTGGCGCTTGCGCTCGATGCCCAGCAATGCAGCCTTGACTGTCTCCTCGGGCGCCTTCTTGAACTGGCCTTTGCCCGCGCGGCGGAAATAGTGCGGCGCATCGAAGAGGCGAAAGAGGGCAGCGGCCTGCTGCACGACGCCGGCTGATGCCGAGAAGTAGTCCCGTGCAAGGTCGGCGAAGCCGAACTCGCCCTCGGGCGCGAATTCCCAGGCGAGATCGAGGTCGATCTCGTCGGCCAGCTTGCGGGCCTCGGCCAGCAACATGGCTGGCGCTGGCTGCTCGAACTTCAGCAGCGCGTTGGCGGACTTCACCTTGACCCGCTTGCCCGAGTCCAGTTCCACCTGCAGCGAGGCGTCGGCCTCGGACATCACCCGGCCGGCGAGGAATTTCCCGGCGTCATCAAACAGCACAAACATAGGCGGGCGATTGTCCCTTACGCCAGCAAGTGCCCGACGATGCCCGCCAGGTGGTCCTCGAAGTCCGTCAGGGCATGGTCGCCGCCCTCGAGTACTTCGCCGTCGCAGCCGGAGTAGCGTGCCAGCATCTCGCGCCAGTCCAGCAGTTCGTCGCCCTTGGCGATCAGGGCGTAATAGCGCGCCGGGTTCGTCAGTCGCATCGGCGGCGACAGGCCGGCGAGCTCGGCCACGTGCTGTTCCGTGAAGTCGAACTGCAGTGCGGGGTCGTGCCAGGCGGTCAGCGTGCCGATGTGGCGCGACAGGTCTCGCGCCGGGTCTATGGCCGGGTTCAGCACCACTACGCGCCAGCCGCGACGGGCGCGCTGCTCGGCCAGCGACGTGGCGTAGAAGCCGCCCAGCGAGCTGCCGATGACGGCGGCGCCCTGAGCCGGCCAGCCTGCGACGATGTCTGCCACAAGGTCCATGGCGGCCAGCGGGGAAGGTGGTAACTGCGGGCAGGCGAAGACCAGGTCCGGCTGCCCGGCGGCCCAGGCCGCCATGCGGCGTGCCTTGGCCGAGGCCGGCGACGAGCGAAAGCCGTGCAAATAGAGCAGATGTGTGAGTTCCATGACGGAAGTTTTGAGCCGAGCTTTGTGCCCCCCGCGACGGGGGTGGATTTGAATTGACGCGAGTGTCGCCGCCCGCCACAGTCCCTGCCTTTTCCTTTCCTCGGACCCGTTACCCATGATTCCGACGCCCCGCACCGCCCTGGCCACCGCCATCCTGTTCGCGCTCGCCGCGGCCGCTCAAGCCCAGACCCCGCCCAACGGCGCCGCTTCCGCGCCCCCCGCTGCTGCCGCCGCTGCCGCCGCTGCCGCAGCCGCCCCCAAGCCATTTGCCGATGTCATCAAGGGCGCCAAGGAGCAGCCCGGCCTGTTCCCGATATGGCGCAAGGACGAGAAGGTCTGGATCGAGATCCCAAAGGAAGCCTTCAACAAGCCCTTCCTGTTCAGCGTCAACGTCGCCAACTCGATCGGCGAACGTGGCCTGTACGCCAGCCAGATGCTCGGTGATGAGTTGGCCGAGTGGCGCCGTGTCGGCAATCAGGTGCAGCTGATTGCGCTGAACACCAAGTTCCGCTCCGACAACGCCGCCAGCAAGCTGGCGCTCGAGCAGGCCTTCTCGCCTAGCCTGATCGCCGGCACTCCGGTGGCCAGCGCTGAGCACCCGGACCGCAAGTCGGTGCTGGTTGATGCCAGCGGTCTGCTGCTGGGTGATATCCCCGGCTACTCCACGCGCCTGGAGGCTGCCTACCGCCTGCCCTACGCGCCCGACCGCGCCAACTCCTACATCGAGGCAACGCGTGCCGACGCCCAGATCTCGACCCTGACCTCACGCGTGCACTTCGCCACGCCGCGTATCCCGGCACCCTCGCTGGTGCCCACGCCCGTGCCGATGCCGACGCCGCCGCAGGCCACGCCGGATCCGCGCTCGATGTTCTTCAGCTTCGTCTACAACTTCCGTGCGCTGCCGGAAACGCCCGCCGCGATCCGCCACGCCGACCCGCGGCTGGGGCACTTCATGGAGAGCTACAGCAACCTTGGCGACGACATCAAGGCCAACCCGCGCGTGCACATGATCGCGCGCTGGCGCCTGGAGAAGAAGGACCCGAGCGCTGCCCTGTCCGAGCCGGTGCAGCCCATCGTCTACTGGATGGACAAGAACATCCCTGCTAAGTACCGCGAGTCGGTCAAGGCCGGCATCGAGGAATGGAACAAGGCCTTCGAGAAGATCGGTTTCAAGGGTGCGGTCGTGGCCAAGCAACAGCCCGATGACGCCGACTGGGACAACATGGACTCGACGCACGCGTCTGTGCGCTGGTTCACCGGCGCCGACGTGGGCTTCGCCATCGGCCCGAGCAACAAGGATCCGCGCACCGGTGAAATCCTGGACGCTGATATCGGCATGAGCGACGTCTTCGGCCGTGGCTCGCGTCGCCTGGCTGCCGACGACGTGCTGCCCGGCGGCCTGCAGCCCACCACCAGTTGGATGGGCGAGCGCAGCGTGCATCTGACCGAGCAGCAATGCAGCTACATGGCCGACCAGGCCCATGAGTTCGGCTTCGCGCTGGATCTGCTGGCCTTGCGCGACGGCCTGGACATGGATGGCCCAGAGGCCGAGGCGCTGGCCCAAGCCGTCATCAAGGACGTGGTCATGCACGAGGTGGGCCATACGCTGGGCCTCAAGCACAACTTCAAGTCGTCCACGACGGTCACTCAAGCCCAGCTGAAGGACAAGGCCTTCACCGACGCCCACGGCATTTCCAACTCGGTGATGGACTACAACGCCTACAACCTGCCGCTCAAGGGCGAGGCCAAGACCACCGTCACCAACACGACGCTGGGTGCCTACGACTACTGGGCGATCGAGTACGCCTACAAGCCCATCCCGGCCGAACAGGAAGCTGCCGAGCTCGCCCGTATTGCGGCCCGCTCGACCGAGCCGCTGCTGGCCTACGGCGACGACTTCGACCAGGGCGTTGGTGGCCCCTATGACGGCTTCGACCCGCGCAGCAACCAGCGCGACCTCGGCGACGATCCGCTGGCCTATGCCAAGAAGCGCCTCAAGCTCAGCCAGGAGCTGTGGGAACGCGTGCAGTCGCGTCCGGCCGCCGTGGGTGACGACCCGTTGCGCAACCGTCGCTCCATCGCCGAGTCCTTCCGCCAGATGGGCATGACGGCCAACAACGTCAGCAAGTACGTCGGCGGCATGTATGCCGAGCGCGTGGTGCCGGGCGTCACCAGCGGCCCGGCCTTCAAGCCGGTGGAGAACGCGCAGCAGCGTGAGGCCCTGCGCTTCATCGCCAGCGGCCTGTTGTCCAGCGACTCGTTCAAGTTCAAGCCCGAGTTCCTGGTCACGCAGACGCTGGACTACAACGAGTGGGACCGTGGCCTGCCGCTGTCCATTCCTGACGCCGTCGCTGCAGTGCAGGGGCGCGTGCTGGACCGGCTGATGTCTGCCAACACGGCTCGCCGCCTTATCGAGCAGGGCGCTTACCTGCCCGAGGCCCAGCGCAAGGGCGCGGTGTCGCTCAGCGAGGTCTACGGTGCACTGCAGGGTGCGATCTTCAGCGAGCTCAAGACCGGCGCCGAGATTGACCGCATGCGCCGTAGCCTGCAGCGTGAGTATCTGAAGCGCTTGCAGGCCCAACTGAATCGCTCGACCAACGGTGCGACCGTCTATGCCGACGCGTTCTCGATGGCACGCTGGCACGCCAACCTGCTGGCCAACGACCTGCGCGCGGCCGCGGCCAAGCCGGGGCTGTCGGTCGAGACCAGGGCCCATGTGGTCGAGATGCAGGACATGCTGAACTCGATGCTGAAGGCATCTCTGACGCGCAGCTGAACGCTACCGTTTCAGCCCCAAGGCCGGCCGCTGAGTCGGCCTTTTTCATGCTCGCTAGCATGCGGGCTTGTGATCAAGGAAGCCCCATGAGCAGCGTGCCCGCACCCTCACCCTATCTCCCCGACCACCTCGGGATCGTCGTCACCCGCAATGCGGGCGGCGAGGTGCAGGGTGAGATGCCGGTGACGCAGCAGCTGATGGCGCCCAACGGTTTCCTGCATGCCGGCAGCGTTGTCACGTTGGCAGATAGCTGTGCCGGCTATGGCTGCATGGCCCATCTGCCGACGGGCGCCGTGGGTTTTACGACCGTGGAGTTGAAGTCCAACTTCCTTGGGACCGCGCGTGACGGCACGGTGGATTGTGCGGCGCGGCTGGTGCACGGCGGACGCACCACGCAGGTCTGGGATGCGGTGGTGACGCATCGAGAGACCGGCAAGACGATGGCCCTGTTCCGGTGCACGCAGATGGTGTTGTACGGGAAGGGCTGACCGCGGCTCGCCGGCCGCGACCGTCAGGCTCGGGCAGCCAAGCCTTTCAAGAGCTTGTCGTGAATGCCGCCAAAGCCGCCGTTGCTCATGCACAGGAGATGGTCGCCAGGCTTTGCGGCCTTGACGACGGCGGCCACTAGCGCATCGACATCCACTCCGACGAAGGCCTGCGCACCCATGGGGCCTAGCGCCTCCTTTGCGTCCCAGCTCAGCCCCTGCTGGTTGCAGAAGGCCAGATCGGCCTCTTCCAGGGCCCAGGGCAACTGCGCCTTCATGGTGCCTAGTTTCATCGTGTTGGAGCGCGGCTCGAAGATGGCCAGGATACGCTCGGCCGGCGCGATGCGGCGACGCAGCCCGTTGATGGTGGTGCGAATGGCCGTCGGGTGGTGGGCGAAGTCGTCGTAGACCCTCACGCCGCCCACCTCGCCGCGCAGTTCCATGCGGCGGCGCACGTTCTGGAAGTCGGCCAACGCGGCGGCGGACTGCTCGGGCGTCACGCTCACATGCTCGGCCGCCGCGATGGCCGCTAGCGCGTTGAGCTGGTTGTGCTCGCCGATCAAGCTCCACTCGACGCGGGCGACCTTCAGGCCGCCGCGCAGCACGTCGAAGGACTGCGGCTCGCCGCGGGCGCGCAGCATGCCGGCCTCTTCCTTCTTGGCGCCGAAGCGCTGCACCTCGCTCCAGCAGCCGCGCGCAATGACGCGCTGCAACGCCTCCTCGCGGGCGTTGACGACCAACCGGCCGCTGGCCGGCACGGTACGCACAAGGTGGTGGAACTGTGTCTCGATGGCAGCCAGGTCCGGGAAGATATCGGCGTGGTCGTGCTCGAGGTTGTTCAGGATGGCCGTGCGTGGGCGGTAGTGCACGAACTTGCTGCGCTTGTCGAAGAAGGCGGTGTCGTACTCGTCGGCTTCGATGACGAAGGGCGAACCCTTGCCGAGGCGCGCCGACACGCCGAAGTTCTGCGGCACGCCGCCTACCAGGAAGCCGGGCATTAGGCCCGCGTGCTCCAGGATCCACGCGAGCATCGATGTCGTGGTCGTCTTGCCATGCGTGCCGGCCACCGCAAGCACATGGCGACCCTGCAGCACATGCTCGGCCAACCATTGCGGGCCGGAGGTGTAGGGCAGGCCGGCGTCGAGGATGGCTTCCATCAGCGGGAAGCGCTCGCCGCGCGTGACGACGTTGCCGATGACGAAGACGTCCGGCTTGAGCTCAAGCTGCTCCGCGCCGAAGCCGGTAATGAGCTCGATGCCTAGCGCCTCGAGCTGCGTGCTCATGGGCGGGTAGACGTTGGCGTCGCAACCGGTCACGCGGTGGCCGGCCTCGCGCGCAAGTGCCGCCAAGCCGCCCATGAAGGTGCCGCAGATTCCGAGGATGTGGAGGTGCATGTCGGGATCGCTCCCGAAGGAGCGCCTCTGGTTCAGCGCAAGGCGGTGCGCGCGGCCGCGAGGGTGGCGTGGATGTCGGCCTGAGTGTGGGCTGCCGACACAAATCCTGCCTCGTACAAGGCCGGAGCAAGATAGATGCCGGCATCCAGCATCGCGTGGAAGAAGCTGTTGAAGCGCTCCTTGTCCGTCGTCATGACCGTCGTGTAGTTTTGCGGCAGCTCCGGCAGAAGGAAGAAGCCAAACATGCCACCCTCGCAGTCAGCGCTGAAGGGCACGCCGTTCTCGGCGGCGACGGACTTCAGGCCATCGACGAGCTGGCGCGTGCTGGCTGACAGTGCCTCGAAGAAGCCGGGCTTCTGGATCTCGCGCAGCGTTGCCAGGCCGCAGGCCGTGGCCACCGGATTGCCCGACAGGGTGCCGGCCTGGTAGACACCGCCCAGCGGCGCCAGGTGTTGCATGACCTCGCGCTTGGCGCCGAAGGCTGCCAACGGCATGCCGCCGCCGATGACCTTGCCGAAAGTCGAGATGTCGGGCGCGAAGCCTGGGATCAGTCCGGCGTAGTGAGCCTGCGCCGAGCCCAGGCCGACGCGGAAGCCCGTCATGACTTCGTCCAGCACAAGCAGAGCGCCATGCTGCGTGCACAGGCGGCGTAGCGCGGTCATGAAAGGCACCGAGGCGCGCACGAAATTCATATTGCCAGCGATGGGCTCGATGATGACGCAAGCCAGTTCGTGGCCAGCTTCGGCGAACGCAGCCTCCAACTGTTCGACGTTGTTGTACTCAAGGACCAGTGTGTCCGCCGCCGAGCCGGGCGTGACGCCTGCGCTGGTGGGGTGGCCGAAAGTGGCCAGGCCCGAGCCGGCCTTCACAAGCAGCGCGTCGGTGTGACCGTGGTAGCAGCCCTCGAACTTGATGAACTTGTGTCGACCGGTGGCGCCGCGTGCCAGCCTGATGGCGCTCATGGTCGCTTCGGTGCCGGAACTAACCAGGCGCACCTGGTCCATGCTGGGCACCAGTTTCAGGATCTCTTCGGCCAGCTCGATCTCGCGCTCGGTCGGCGCGCCGAAGGAGAAGCCCTCTGTAGCGGCCTTCTGCACGGCCTCCAGCACGGCCGGGTGACCGTGGCCCAGGATCATGGGGCCCCAGGAGCCGATGTAGTCGATGTAACGCTTGCCTTCGGCATCGACGATGTAGGCGCCCTCGCCTCGGGCGATGAAGCGCGGCGTGCCGCCGACGGCGCGGAAGGCGCGCACGGGAGAGTTCACACCGCCGGGGATGACGCGGGCGGCGCGCTCGAAGAGCTCGGAATTGCTGGCCATGGGAAGGGAATTTGGAGATCAGTGCATGCGCCGCGGCGTCTTGGGCGGCTGCTCGGGTTCGGGGTCGGGCTCGAAGTCGGGCGGCTCGCCGCCTTCCTCGTCCGCCGCTGGTAGGGCCCAGAAGAAGCGGTCGGGGATGACGTTGCCCATGCCGGGGCGAAAGCCCGCATCCAGCGACTGGTCGAGGAAGGAAAGTGCCTCGCTGACGGCCGAGTGCAGCTCGGCGCCCACCGACAACAGCGCTGCCAGCGCTGCCGACAATGTGTCGCCGGCACCGACGAAGGCGGTCTCGAAGCGCTCGAACTTCTCGCCGGTGATGGGCCCTTGCGCGTTCGCCAGCACATTGTCCACGTACTGGTTGGGCAGTTGCACGCCGGTCACCAGCACATGCTGGGCGCCGGCCTGCGCGGCGGCTACGGCCAACTCGCGCGCTGAGGGGCTGCGCTCGCTGTCCCAGTCGGGCAGCAGGAAGTCGGTCATGGTCTTGTGGTTGCCCACCAGCACGGCCGTCTGCGGCAGCACCAGCTCGCGCAGTGCGTCCAGGTAGCTCTGCTGCTCGTCCTCGTCGATCCAGGCGACTGAGGGCAGATAGGTTACCAGCGGAACGTCCGGGTAGTCGCTGAGCACCTCGGCCACGGCACTGACCGCTTCGGCGTTGCCGAGGAAGCCGACCTTCCAGGCGGTGATTGGTACGTCCTCCAGGATGTGGCGAGCCTGTTCGGCGACGGTGTCGGCGTCGAGGTTCTCGTGTTCGAAGACCTCGGCGGTGTCGCGCAGCACGACCGCAGTGACCACGGGCAGGCAGTGGGCGCCCATGGCGGCGATGGTGGCGACGTCGCCGGCCAGGCCGCCAGCGCCGGAGGCGTCACTGGCGTTGAAGCTCAGCACGCAAGCCGGCGGGGGGCTTTCCTGCTCGTCTTGGGGGGCATCGACCTCTGGGTCGGCGGGATGGGGTGTTGGGCTCATGGGGAAGTCATGGCGGGCGCGGCCGAGGAGCTGCCGCAAAGCGTGGAGTCTGCCGCTAAAAGGGCGTTTCCGAGGCCCTGGGCACAGGCGTTTGCCCTCAGCATTGCGCTCTCGGGCCCTGGCTAGAATGATTTGATTGTAGTGAGCAAACTCTAAGCACCGTGAGCGAACCCAGTACCTGGATGTGCCTGATCTGTGGATGGATCTATGACGAAGCCACGGGCGATCCCGAGCATGGCATTGCGCCCGGCACGGCTTGGGCCGATGTCGACATGAACTGGACCTGCCCGGACTGCGGCGCGCGCAAGGAAGATTTCGAGATGGTGCGCATCTGACCCTGCCTCACAGGCGGCCGAACGGGCCTGGCCTCGAGCTGAAGTTCCCAGGAGACGACGTTTGAACGAGCAAGTTTCCGGTGCGGGACCCACCCGCATCCTGGTCATCGACGACAGCAACACCATCCGCCGCAGTGCGGAGATCTTCCTGAAGCAGGGCGGTCACGAGGTGGCCCTGGCCGAGGATGGCTTCGATGCGCTGGCCAAGCTGGGCGACTTCCATCCCGATCTCGTGTTCTGCGACATCCTGATGCCGCGTCTGGACGGTTACCAGACCTGCGCCATCATCAAGCGCAACCCGCAATTCTCGGGAGTGCCGGTGATCATGCTGTCGTCAAAAGACGGTCTCTTCGACAAGGCCCGCGGCCGTATGGTGGGCTCGCAGGACTACCTGACCAAGCCCTTCACCAAGGATCAGTTGCTTCAGGCTGTGCTGCAGCACCGGCCCTGAGAAGCGCCTACCGAGAGAGACCCGCCATGAGCATTCACAACATCCTGCTGGTTGACGATTCCAAGACCGAACTCCATGTGCTGTCGGAGATGCTGACCAAACGCGGCTTCAGCGTGCGTACGGCCGAGAATGGTGAAGAGGCGCTCAAGCGACTGGCCGAAGGCAAGCCCGACCTGATCCTGATGGATGTCGTCATGCCCGGCCAGAACGGCTTCCAACTGACCCGCGCCATCACGCGCGACGAGCGTTACGCTGGCGTGCCTGTCATCATGTGCACGAGCAAGGGTCAGGAGACCGACAAGGTCTGGGGGATGCGCCAGGGTGCCAGCGACTACGTCGTCAAGCCCGTCAAGGCCGAAGAGTTGTTGGCCAAGATCAAGGCCCTCGGCTGAACATGGCGAACAAGACGGCACTCCGCGAGCTTCAGCAGCGTCTGGCCGAGCGCATGCAGGCCGCGCGGGAGCAGACGCTGATAGCGAACTGGCTGGCGGTGGAATGTGCCGGTGTCGGCCTGCTGTTTTCGTTGAAGCAGGCCAGCGAGATCTTCGCGCCTGTGCCCATCAAGCCCGTGCCGTATGCCAAGCCATGGTTGGCCGGCGTGGCGAATCTGCGTGGCGGCCTGTTTACGGTGGTCGACCTGGCTGTGTATCTCGGCCTGCGTGATCCTGCGCCCGGCCGTGCCGTGCCGGCGCAGAGTCGCCTGGTGTCGCTGGGTAGCGAGCTGAACCTGAACTGTGCGCTGTTGGTGGACCGCTTGGCTGGTCTGCGGAGTGACGACCAATTGCCGCTGGCCGCCCAGCAGCCGTCGGGGCCGCTGCCGCGTTTCGCTGGCGCACTGCGTCGCGACGAGGCCGGCCGCCAATGGCAAGAGATCGATCTCGAGGCGTTGTCGCGGCAGGAGAACTTCTTGCACATCGTCGCTTGATGGGCGCTCCATTTCCAAGCTTCAAGCCGCGCGTGAACGCGGACATCGCAAACACTGAAGGACGAGGGTGAGATGAGCCTGCTGGACAAATTCAGGGGAAAGTCCGAAGCCGATGAGCAGCCGCTGGCGCCGCCGGAAAGTGCCGACACGACCATCGATTCGCGCACTAACGCCGGCTTCGATGCCAGCCGTAATCCCGACTCCACCCTCGTCGGCGGCGAGATCCCCACGCGTGCGGAGATGCCATCGATCATTTCGCAGGCCCTGCCATCCGAGCCAGGCCCGATCAGCGAGTTTCCTCCCAGCAACACGATGGGCTTCGCGCCGACGACGCAGGCGGCCGACCCCACCCAACTGCCGCCCCCGGCTGCTCCCGGCGCCGGGAAGCTGGGCGAGTTCTTCGGCCGCCACCGCCAGCAAGTGCTGACTGCACTCGTGGCCCTGGGCTTCATCGGCACCGCAGTCTCCGTCAGCCTGGTGCTGGTGTCGTCCAACCGCAGCGCCGCCCAGGTGCGCGCCTCCGGCCAGGCGCTGATGCATTCGCAGCGCATGGCCAAGTCCGTGTCCGCGGCACTGGTCGGCAACCCGACAGCCTTCGCTGAGCTTCGCGAGTCGGTCAGCACGTTGAGCGGTGTCGTCAACAACCTGCGCACCGGCGAAGGCGACCTGACTATCGCGCCGGCCGCAGTGCAGCCGACGCTAGAGTCGCTGACACCGCTGGTCGAACGCGCCGAGAAGAATGGTAAGGTCGTGCAGGCTCAGGAAAAGATCCTGACCCAGGTGGGCCAGGCGCTGCGCGCCATCAACCGCCAGTCCAGCGACCTGCTGGAGAGCGCCGAAGCGGTGTCGTCCCAGGCGTTGCAGATCGGTTCGTCCGCGGGAGAGGTCTCGGCGGTGGGGCAGTTGGTCATGCTGACCCAGCGCATCGGCAAGAGCGCCAACGAGTTCCTGACCCAGGAAGGTGTTAGCCCCGAAGCCGTGTTCCTGCTCGGCAAGGACTTGAACTCCTTCAAGCTCATTACCGAGGCCCTGATCAGCGGTAGTCCCGAGCTGCGCCTGAACGCCGCACGCGATCCGCAACTGAAGGAACGCCTGCAGACCCTGCTCAAGCAGTACGAGCAGACCCGTACCCAGGCCTCCGCCATTCTGGGGAACCTGCAAGGACTTGTGTCCGCCCGCGAAGCGCAGACGGCCATCCTGAACGACTCCGAACCGTTGCGCAAAGGCCTGGAGCAGGTCGCCGGCGAATTGGAGAAGTCCGGCGGTGCCGGCTGGGGCTTGAGTCTGCTGCTGGCACTGTCACTGCTGGCTCTGGTTGTCGGTGCGGGTGGTTTCCTGCGCCTCTTCGTGGCCGACCAGTCCGAACGCGCCGCGCTCGCCGAGGCACAGCGTCGCGAGGCCGAGGCTCAGGAGCAGGAGGCCAAGCGCGTGAATGACGCCAACCAGGCGGCCATTCTGCGGTTGATGAACGAGCTGGCCAGCGTCGCAGAGGGCGACCTGACGCAGCAGGCGACGGTGACGGAAGACATCACCGGCGCAATCGCCGACTCCGTGAACTACACGGTGGAGGAGTTGCGGACTCTGGTTGGCCAAGTGCAGGCCACTGCGGCCCGGGTGACAGACACGACCGGTGCGGTGGACCAGACTTCTACCGATCTGCTGGCAGCCTCCAAGGAGCAACTGCACGAGATTCGCGCGACTGGTGAGGCCGTGCTGGGCATGGCGAATCGAATCACCGAGGTTTCCGCTCAGGCGCAAACGACCGCCGAGGTGGCGCGCCAGAGCCGTCAGGCCGCCGAGCAGGGCCTGTCCGCGATGCAGAACAACATCGCAGGCATGAACGCGATCCGCGACTCCATTCAGGAGACCTCCAAGCGCATCAAGCGTCTTGGCGAGTCTTCACAGGAAATTGGCGAGATCACGGAGCTGATCTCGGACATTACCGAGCAGACCAACGTGTTGGCCCTGAACGCAGCCATCCAGGCCGCGTCCGCTGGCGAAGCCGGCCGCGGCTTCTCGGTGGTGGCGGAAGAGGTGCAGCGCTTGGCAGAACGCTCCGGCGACGCGACACGCCGGATCGCCGCGCTGGTCAAGACCATTCAGACCGACACACACGACGCCGTGGCTGCTATGGAGCGCTCGACACGCGGTGTGGTGGAGGGCACGCAGCTGTCCGACGCGGCCGGCAAGGCGCTGGAAGACATCGACAGCGTGTCGCGCCAACTGGACCAACTGATTGTGCGCATCTCCTCGCAGGCCCAGCAGGAGGCTGCGCACGCCAACGACGTGGCTTCGAACATCCAGCACATCTTTGCCGTGACCGAACAGACCTCAGAGGGCACGCGCTCTACCGCCCAGATGGTGCATGAGCTCTCCCGCTCGGCCGAGGCGCTGCGCACGTCAGTGTCCCGATTCAAGGTCGCCTGACCGGCGCCCCCGCACACCGCACCGAGCAGAAAGCCCATCGCATGGACAGCTCCCTGCGCGACTCCGAACTCCCGGCCGACCTCAGCCCGCTGGCCTGGGTGCAGGAGGAACTGCGCCGCTCCCTGGAGTCGGTACACAAAACCCTGCGTCGCCTCGTGCGCGACGGCAGCGACAGTCGTCTTGCCGCACTCGGCGCCGATGCCCAGCCCAGCCCGCCGCTGCAGCAGGCGGCGGCGCAACTGCATCAGGTCAGCGGCGTGCTGTCCCTGGTCGGCCTGCCGGCCGGTGCGGCCGTGCTGCGCGCTGCAGAGACCGCCGTTGCCCGGCTGGCCGAGCGGCCACTGGAGGTTGAGGCCAGCACGGTCGACGCCATCGAACGCGCCGACTTCGCGCTGCTTGCCTATGTCGCCCGGCTGCTGGCCGGGAACAAGACCTCGTCGCTAGCCCTCTACCCGGGCTATCGCGCCCTGCAGCAGATCAACGGCGCAGAGCGCGTCCACCCGGCCGACCTTTGGCAGTTCGACTGGGCCTGGCGCAGCATCCCACAGGAAGCTGGCGTGTCGCCGCGCTCGCCCGAGGCCGTGCGCGCGCCCTTCGAGGCTGCGCTGCTGCGTCACATGCGTGAGCCCAGTTCCGCGCATGCGGCCAATCTGTCCAGCCTGTGTGCCGGCCTTGCCGCCGCGTTGCCGGCGGGCACCTCGCGCACGCTTTGGCAGCTTGCCGCCGCCGTCTTCGAGGGCCAGGCATTGAAGCTGCTGGGTAGCGATGCCTACACCAAGCGCCTGGGGTCCAAACTGCTTCACGAACTGCGAGTCATCGGCCAGGGCGACCAGGCTGACTCTGCGCGTGACCGGCTAGCCCAGGACCTGCTGTTCTTCTGCGCCCAATGCCGCATCACCCAAGGCGCGGGGCCGCGTCTGACCGCCGTCCATGAAGCCTATCGCCTGAGCGACGAGCAGGCTGGCGACTACGAAGACGCCAGCCTTGGCCGTATCGACCCAGCCTGGGTCGCGCAGGCCAAGCGCCGAGTGCTGGCGGCCAAGGAGAGCTGGTCCAGCGCCGCTGAGGGCGATCAACATCGGCTGAGCAGCCTGGACGAGCAGTTCGCCGCACTGGCGGACTCCCTGACCCGCCTCTTCCCCAGTGGCGAAGTGCTGGCCCAGACGCTGCAACGCGCAGTCGTCGCAACGCTGCGCTCGCGCACCACGCCGCCGCCAGCGTTGGCGATGGAAGTCGCCACCAGCCTGCTGTACGTGGAAGCTGCGCTGGAAGATGCCGCCTTCGACCAGCCCGAGCAGGCTGACCGCGTGCGCCGTCTGGCTCGCCGCGTCGAGGCCGTCGCCCATGGGCAGGCGGCCGAGCCGCTTGAGGACTGGATGGAGGACCTGTATCGCCGGGTCTCCGACCGGCAGACCCTGGGCAGCGTCGTCCACGAGCTGCGTGCCAGCCTGTCGGAGATCGAGCGCCAGTGCGACGAGTACTTCCGCAGTCCCACCCAGCGTGAGTTGCTGATCCCCGTACCCGGCCAACTGCAAGCCATGCGTGGCGTGCTCAGCGTGCTGGGCCTGGATCAGGCTGCCCATGCCACCGTGCGCATGCGCGACGAGATCGACGGCCTGGCCAATACCGAGGTCGACTTCAACCGTCCCGGCGCGCGCGACGTCTTCGAGCGTCTGGCCAACAACCTCGGCGCTCTTGGTTTCCTCATCGACATGCTTAGTGTCCAGCCCCAACTGGCAAAGCGCATGTTCCAGTTCGACGAGACCACCGGCCGGCTGGATGCCGTCATGGGCCGCCGAGAAGGGGCCGTGGAGCTGCCCGATTTCGAAGCCAGTGGCTTCCACGTCGATCTGGATGCCGAGACGCCGGCTCACCCCGCGTCCGCCATGGACGCGACGCAACCCCTGCATGTCGACTTCGGCAGCTTGGACCTGCCGGACCTCAGCCTGCCCGATGTCGACCTGTCGGAGCCCGCGCCTGCGGCGGCGCCCGCGGTCGAGGCACCCGCGCCGGCCCCCAGCGTCGCTGATGACCCGGAGATGCGCGAGATCTTCCTGGAGGAGGCCGACGAAGTCATCGCCAACGCACGTGCCGCGCTTGCAGAGCTGCACCAGCAGCCGAGCGACCACGGCCAGCTCACCATCGTGCGTCGTGCCTTCCATACGCTCAAGGGCAGTGCCCGCATGGTGGGCCTGAACGACTTCGGCGAAGGGGCCTGGGCCTGTGAACAGCTCTACAACGCCCGCCTCGCCGAGGCCAGCCCGCAGGCCGATGCGGCCCTGATCGGCTTCACAACCGAGGCGCTGGACTATTTCGCCCACTGGCGCCAGCAGATCGCCGGTACTGAGCCTGGCCACAGCCTGCCGGACCCGCTGCGACGCAGCGCCGATTCCCTGCGCTTGCAGGGCCAGCCCATGCCGCTTGGCTGGCCTGCCGAGGCCCCAGTGACGGAGGCTGTCGAGCCCGCGCCCGAGCCAGTCGAGGTGATGGAGGCTCCGCTGCCCGAGCCCGACTTCGTGCTCGAGCTGGACGTGCCTGGCACCGAGGCCAGCCTTCCTGTGCCTGAGGTCACGCTGGACCTCGATACGGTGGAGCCGTTTGCCGACGAACCCACCCTGGACCTTTCCGCCCCGACCCACGCGCCGACCGAACCGCTGCCGTTGCCCACGCAGCCACAGGAAGAGCAGACGCTGGCCAATTTCCGCGTCATTCTTGATCTGGACGATCCCGAACCAGTGGCGCTGCCGGATCATCCGCCAGCCGAGATCCCGCCCAGGCCCGAGGAAGTGACGCTGGCGCTGCCCCGGCTGGTGGTCGACAACGAGGCCGCGGCGATTGAAGTGGAGCCTGAGCCGGCCGACCCGGACGAGGGCTTCAAGGTGATCGGCCCGCTGCGCATCAGCATCGCCCTCTTCAACATCTTCCTGAACGAGGCCGACGAGCTGTCGCGCAAGCTTTCCGTCGGCCTGGCCGAATGGGCGGCCGAGCTGGCCCAGCCGGTGCCGCCCAGTTGCGAGGCCCTGGCTCATGCGTTGGCCGGCAATGCGGCAACGGTTGGCTACGAGGACCTGTCCGCGCTTGCCCGGGAGCTTGAGCACACCCTGGGCCGTGCGCAGCGCGCCGTGCGCTACGAGGAGGTCGATGCCGAACTCTTCGTGCGCGCCGCCGACGACATCCGTCGCCTGTTGCACCAGTTCGCGGCCGGGTTCCTGAAGCCCAATGATCCGGAGGTCATCACTCGCCTGCACGCCTACGAGCCGCAGGAGGAGTCGCTTACCGCCGCCGCCGAATTGGACGGATTGCCCGTCGAGGCCGTCGTCGAGATGCCGATGGCCGAGGCCATCGAAATTCCCGAGGTCGTCGAGGCCGCGCCCGAGCCGGTGCTGGCCGTGGAGCCCGAGCCCGAGCCCGGTCTGCTACCGCCTGCCGAGCCCGAGCCCGAGCCCGGTCTGCCCGACAACATTGAGCCCGAGCTCTATCCGATCTTTGAGGAAGAGGGGCGTGACCTGCTGCAGCAGCTGCACGGCGCGCTGCGCGACTGGCTGGCCCATCCGGGCGAGTTGGGTCGCTCTGACGCCTGCATGCGCGCGCTGCACACTTTCAAGGGCGGTGCCCGCCTCGCAGGCGCCATGCGGCTGGGCGAGCAGGCCCACCACCTGGAGTCGGCCATCGAGGCCTTGCTTCGGGGCGGCAATGCCGACCACGCTCAGGTCCAGGCGTTGCAGCACGAGGGCGACGCGCTGGAGCATGCCTTCGAGGAGCTGGGCCGCAGCCTCTCGGTTGCTGCCGCGGCGCCGCCAGCGCCCACCCCGCTCGCGCCACCGCTGCCTGCTCCGGTTGCCCGGCCCGTGGTGGCGGTCGAAGCGCCGCCGGCCCAGCCCGCCACGACCGACAGGCCTGCCGAGCAGGCTCGCGAGATCGACTGGGGCCGCTTTGCCGACAGCGCTGAGATTGCCCCTGGCAGCGACAACCTGGCCATCGGCTTGGCCCAAGTGCGCGTACGCGGCAGTCTGCTGGAGCGTATGGCCACACAGGCCGGCGAGGTCAGCATCCGCCGCGCGCGCATGGAGTCCGAGCTGGCCCAGATGAAGGGCGCGCTGCTGGACCTGGATGACAACCTGGAGCGTCTGCGCGCACAGCTGCGCGAGCTGGAACTGCAGGCCGAGGCCCAGATGCACATCCAGCAGGAGATGGCCCAACAGGGGGGGCGCGAGTTCGACCCGCTGGAGTTCGACCGCTACACGCGCTTCCAGGAACTGACGCGCATGCTGGCCGAGTCGGTCGGCGACGTGGCTACGCTGCAGCGTGCGCTGGGCCGCAACGTGCAGACCGGAGAAGACGAGCTGGCCGCCCAGTCGCGGCTGACGCGCGAGCTGCAGGATGATTTGCTGCGTACCCGGCTGGTCGAGTTCGACTCCATCGGCGAGCGCATGCACCGTGTCGTTCGCCAGGCTGCTCGCGAGAGCGGCAAGCAGGTCAGGTTGGAGATCGTTGGCGGCCAGACCGAGCTGGACCGCTCGGTGCTTGAACGTACCGCGGGTGCCTTCGAGCATCTGCTGCGTAACAGCGTGGCTCACGGCATCGAGACGCCCGAGGTTCGCGCGGCAGCCGGCAAGGATCCTGTAGGCACGCTGCGCATCGAGGTCGGCCAGCATGGCAACGAAGTCCTGCTGAACTTCTCCGACGACGGCGCCGGCCTCAACCTGTCCCGCATCCGCGAGCGCGGCCTGCAGCTGGGCCTCATCACCTCCAACGCGGAGCCCGACGACGCCCAGCTCCAGCGCATGATCTTCGCGCCGGGCTTCTCCACGGCCAGCCAGGTCACGGAGCTGAGCGGGCGCGGCATCGGTATGGATGTCGTGCGCGCGGAGGTCGGCACGCTGGGCGGCAGCATCGAGACGACGTCTACGGCCGGGCAGGGCACCAGTTTCCTGCTGCGCTTGCCGCTGACGACGGCGCTGACGCAGATCGTGCTGCTCAAGAGTGCGGACCAGGTCGTGGCTGTGCCAGCGGCCCTGATGGCCTCCGTGCAACGTGTGTCAGTCGAGGTGGTCGAGCAGGCCTACGCCACCGGCAAGCTGCAACATGGCGGAATCGAGATGCCCTTCTACTGGCTGGGTGGCCTGCTCGGCCATGCCGGCCGCGGCCATGTCCATGGCCGTCATGCCCACATCGTGCTCGTGCATAGCGCCCAGGCTTCGCTGGCCTTGCATGTGGACGAGGTCGTCGGCAATCAGGAAGTCGTCGTCAAGAACCTCGGCGCGCAGCTCAATCGCGTGCCGGGTCTGGCGGGCATCAGCCTGCTGGCGTCGGGCGACGTGGCACTGATTTACAACGTCGTGGCGCTGGCCGACTGGTACGGCGTCGAGGCCAGAGCACGCCTGGTCGCAGCCCATGCGCTGGTGCAGTCGTCGGCCCCGCTGCCGACGGAGCCGGTGGCGGAAGCGGAGCAGGCGCCGCTGGTGCTGGTTGTCGACGATTCGCTGACTGTGCGCCGCGTGACCCAGCGCTTCCTGGAGCGCGTCGGCCTGCGCGTCGTGCTGGCCAAGGACGGCCTGGACGCGATGGAAAAGCTGGCCGGCGACGAGCTGCCCGCAGTGGTGCTGTCCGACATCGAGATGCCCCGCATGGACGGTTTCGACCTGGTGCGCAACATGCGTGCCGACTCGCGGCTGGCCGGTCTGCCGGTCATCATGATCACATCGCGCATCGCGCAAAAGCACCGCGACTACGCCGCCCAACTCGGCGTGGACCACTATCTCGGCAAACCCTATGACGAGGACCATCTCCTCGGCCTGATCCAGCAGTACACCCAGCGAACCATGGCGGCCTGAGCATCCCATGTCCCAGGTTGTCGATCACCTCGCCGAGTTGACCGGGTTCCGTGACCGCGACGTCATGGACGTCACACTGGTCATGGCCTTGCGCGACCTTCTGGAGCCGGAGTCGGTAGCCATCTACCGCTGCGTCGGTGAGCCTGGTGAGGAGCGCTGGCTGACCCGTGCCCACCTGCGTGCAGGTGACGCCGTGGCATCGGCCGACCCGCTGTGGGCCAAGCCCACGGCGTTGCCGCTGGCCACTGCGCATCCGCTGCGCCTGGAGGCCATGCGCAGCCGCGCCGTCACCCAGGTGGCGCAGGGCGGGCAGTGGCTCTACCTGTTCCCAATCGCGACCGAGCGTGATGTCATCGGAGTCATCGAGATCCTCTCCACGCGCCGCCTGGGCACGGGTGCGCAGCGCATGGTCAGCAGCGTGCTGCGGATTTATCACAACTTCCAGGGCCTGCTCGACTACTCCGAGCGGGACACGCTGACGGGGCTGCTGAACCGCAAGACCTTCGATGAGAGCTTTCTGAAGGTTCTGTCGGACATCCCGTCCCGGCACGAGGTCAGACACGAGGCCGAGGACCGCCGCCACGAGACGGCCACGCCGCATTACGTACTGGGCGTCATAGACATCGATCACTTCAAGTCAGTCAACGACCGGTTCGGCCACCTGATCGGCGACGAGGTGCTGCTGCTGCTGTCTCGACTGATGCGCGGCTCCTTCCGTTTCCACGACCTGCTCTACCGCTTCGGCGGCGAGGAGTTTGTCGTGCTGATTCGCTGTGACGAGGAGATTCACGCCGGCGAGGCCTTCGAGCGGCTGCGCGTGAACACCGAGCGCTACGTGTTTCCGCAGGTCGGCCGCATCACGGTCAGCATCGGCTTCACCGAGGTGCGCGCCGGCGACGCGCCGGCTGCAGCGTTCGAACGCGCCGACAAGGCCGTCTATCACGCCAAGGCTCACGGCCGGAATCAGGTGCACAACTACGCGGCCCTGGTCGCCAGCGGCGTCATCCAGGAAGCTGCACAGCTCAGCGACGTCGAGCTGTTCTGATCTGGCCCTAACGGGATGGTCAGCTGCCGTGGAGGGTGGCTTGATTTTTTCTCCAGGGGGCCATAGCCTAACGACGTTACCCGGAATGGGTGCTAGAGATGCCCACGGGTGGCCCAGTATGGGTAGGCGTGGGCTCCGTTTGCCATGATCGCGAGGCGCCGGTGCGGGCGCCATCGGCAGGCCCACAGGTTGTGGTATTGCTGCAAGGCAAGCATGCGCTATTCCTGGCTTCCGTCCAGCCTGTTGGTGGCGGCCTTCGTGGCATTCGTCGGTACTGCCGTGGGCGCCTCGCAGAGCCTGGGAACGCTGGTGCAGCGAGACACCGAACGAAGTTTGGCGCTTCGGGTGCAGACTGATCTCCAGCGGCTGCTCACCTTGCTGGTCGACGTTGAGACCGGCCAGCGCGGCTTCATCATCACCGGCCAGCAGTCTTTCCTGCGCCCGTACAACGACGCGCTGGCCGAACTGGGCAAGCTGCGCGTCGGCCTCCGCCAAAGCCTTGCGGTGACCGGTGCCAGTCTGGCCGCGCTGCAGCGGCTGGACGCCCTCATCGACCGTCGCTTGGCGCAGACCAAGGCCACCATCGAGCGGCGCCTGGTAGCAGGGTATGACATGACTCGAGACCTGAGCGCCTATGTCGAAGGCAAGCGCGTAATGGACGAGTTGCGCGCCGAGATCAAGGGGCTGGCGAGTGAGCAGCAAGATCGTGTCTCCGCGGCCGATGCGGTCACCCAGCAGGTTCAAGATCGCACGACGCGGTTGATGTTGTTGTTGCCCGGCGTGGGCCTCGCTACGCTGGCACTGGCACTGGCGTTGATGCTGCGTGAGCGGCGCCTGCGCGATCGTGCAGAGTCGGCGCTGCGCAATGTCAACTCCGGCCTGGAGCGAAAGGTGGCGCAGCGTACCGAGGCGTTGAGTCGTGCGCTGGTGCGTATCCGTAGCTTTGCCTCTGAGCTGGACCGGGGCGTCGAGGTCGAGCGGCGCCGTCTCGCGCGTGAGGTGCACGATCAGGTCGGCCAGGCGGGGACTGCCATCAAGATGCTGGTGATCTCGCTGCGCGCCAAGCTCGCGCCGCATGGGGAGCCGCTGCTGGATGAGCTGCAGGGTATGGCAGATGAATCCATACGTGCCGCCCGCAACATCTCCGCCGCGTTGCGGCCTCCGTTGCTGGATGAGCTGGGCTTGGAGGCTGCGCTGGGTCATTACCTGCAGAAGCTGCAGCGCCAGTCGGGCCTGACGACGACCCTGGAGCTGTCCGGCGTGGAAGCCCTCGCGTCCTGCCAGGCCAACCCATTGTTCCGCATCGTGCAGGAGGCTTGTACCAACGTGTTGCGGCACGCCGCCGCGACGGTGTTGCGCGTGGGCGGCCATCGGCGTGTGCGGGACGGGCGTGAGGGCTTTGAGCTTGAAGTGGTCGACAACGGCCGAGGACCTGGCGACACGCGCGCCGATGCCTCCGGTCTGCGGGGCATGCGCGAGCGCGCCGCACTGGCCGGCGGCACATTCGACTTCGGCCCGGACCCGGGGGGGGGCACGCGCGTGAGCGTCTGGCTGCCGCTGGAAGCTCCGACGCCCGAGGTCGCCGAGGATGAGAGGGAGGCTTGGCTATGAGAGTGCTCATCGTCGACGACCACCCACTGATGCGCATGGGCATCGTCCAGCTTGTACGCCAGGAGTGGCCCCACGCGGAGATCGATGAGGTATCGAGCATCGCGGCGGCGCTGGACTGTGCCAAGCTGGGGCGGCCTGACCTCATCACGCTGGACCTGTCCTTGCCCGACGCCCAGGGCACTGAGGGTGCCAACCGCCTGCTGCGGGCGCTGCCCGGCGTGCCGCTGCTTGTGCTGAGCCTCAACGCCGAGGCCGCCTATGCGGCACGGCTGATGCAGATGGGCGCCAGTGGCTACTTGCCCAAGGACCGCGCGGCGGACGAGCTGCGCGTGGCGCTGCGCCGGCTGTCTGAGGGTGGACGTTATGTCACCTCGTCGATGGCCGACCACTTGCTCGCCCTACTTAGTGGCAAGGCCCCCGATGCACTGCCGCACGAGCAGCTTTCGGCCCAGGAACACCGTGTCATGCTGCTCATCGCCGCGGGCCGCACGCCGGCGCAGATTGCACAAGCCATGCACCTGTCGGTCAAGACGGTGGGCAGCTACCGTGCGCGCATCTTGGAGAAGGCCGGCTGGGCCAACAACACAGAGCTGACGAAGTACTGCGTCCAGCATGGCTTGACGGGCCTGTGACGGAGGTGATCACTACCGCCGGGCCGCCCGTGTAGGCAAATCACCTACGCGAGGTCGGGGGAAAGCCGCCCTCGGGCTCGCGGCATCGCCCCCTGCCGCCCGGGACGTGCCGCGACGAGGATGGTGGCCATGAACATATTCCTCGTCGAAGACTCCACTTCCATCCGCCGCCTGCTGGTGCGCCGACTGGAAGCCATGCCTGGGATGCGCGTCGTCGGCGAGGCTGCCGGGCAGCAGCAGGCCTTCGGCCTGATCCGCTGGACCTCACCCGACGTCGTGCTGATGGATCTGTCCCTGGCCAGCGGATCCGGCCTAAGCCTGGTTCGTGAACTGCGGCAGTCGGGTTACGCCGGCCGCATTGCCGTGCTGACCTGCGAGGACTACGACGCCTACCGCCGTGCCTGCCTGGACGCTGGCGCCGACGCCTTCTACGACAAAGCCAGCGGGCTGGAGACTCTGTTCGGCGACCTGCTCGAGTTGCTGCCCGAGGCTGATGCCGCGGAGGAAGAGAAGCCCGTCGCCGTGCTGCGGGACGGCCTGACCGGCCTGTACGGTGCCTCTGCCCTGTGCGAACGCCTGGGAGAGGCTGCCCGCGCTGCCACGTATGACGGTGTCGACCTGGCGGTCTACGTGCTGCGCCTGGCCGGTCTGGCGGAGCTGCCGGCCGACATCTCCGACGCGCTGGCCCTGCAGGTCGCCGACCGACTGCGGGAAGCCAGCGGCGAGGCCGACATCGTGGCCCGCAGCGCCACCGACCAGTTCGCCTTCGTGCTGGCTCACCTGGACCAGGCCGGGCAGGCGGCTGCCCATGCCCAGCACCTGGGTGCGCTGATGACCAGGCCCTTCCACACCGCCGGCCGGGAGTACACGCTTGCACTTGCTCTCGGCATGGCGGTCTTTCCTGCAGACGCGGTGTCTCCGCGCGGCCTGCTGACGCTCGCCGAAGCCACAGCCTTTGGCGCCTTGTGAATCCCGGCAAGGGGCCGCAGCCTGGCCAGAGGCGCCCGCGCGTACGAGCCGGTGAGATTCCGCGTCGGCGCGAGAGCACCTCGAGCGGCGACAGCCCGCAGCCCAACGTTGTGCCGCGGCATTAGGCGAGGAGTCCCCGCGGGGGGATCGTCGCCGACGGTTGACGGCCGCGCCGCCCGCGCAGATGCTCGCAGTTGGCCGTATAGGGTCGTCGCGCCGCCAACTACGCCACGGATTCCACGGTGTGTAGGCAATCGCCCTACGCGAGCTCACGGAAATCGCGCTGCCGTGATACCGGCATCGCCCGCTGCTGCAAAAACGGTGCTGATTCGAAGATCACGTTCGTCGAGAAACGGCTGGGGCGCTCAACAAGTTACGCCGGTCCTCTCGCAAGTGCTTCCCATCAACCCCGGAGACCTGTCGATGACCATCCTGAAGCTTCGCAAGCCGCTGCCCTTCCTGATCGCTCTGCTGCTGCCAGCACTGGCCAGCGCCGGCACGGCCAGCAACACCTTCCAGGTTCAGGCCACCGTTACCACCTCCTGCACGGTGTCCGGCACAACGCTGAACTTCGGCGCCAGCATCGACCCTCTGGCCGCCGTCACGCCGTTGGACGCCACATCCACGTTGACCGTCGTGTGCACGAACACCACGCCGTACACCATCGCGCTGAACGCCGGCGTGAACGCTGGCGGCGCATCCAACTTCAGCACCCGCAAGATGAAGAGCGGCAGCAACACGCTGGGCTACCAGCTCTACACCGATACGGGTCGTTCCACCGTCTGGGGCGACGGCACTGCCAGCAGCAGCACCTCGGCGGGCACCGGCACGGGCAGCGCCCAGACGCTGACCATCTACGGCCGCCTGCCCTCACTTGCCAACGTCGTCCCGGGGAGCTACACCGACACCGTCACAGTCACAGTCAGCTACTGAAGGAGGTTAGTGATGATGCGTCCTGCACGATTGCTGCGGCAGCTGGCCCTCTGGGCACTTCCCCTGCTGTCCTGGTTGTGGACGACGGCGCATGCCGCCGACGTGACGCTGACTCCCGTCAACGTCAAGCTCGATCGTGCCAATGACCGCGCCACCGTGCAGGTCATGAACAACGGCCAGGAGCCCGTGCTGATGCAGGCCGAGGCCATCGCCTGGCTGCGGGTCGGCGGGCTGGACGTGGACGGCCCCACGACGGACCTCATCGTCAACCCGCCCGTCTTCACTGTGCAGCCGGGCCAGACACAGGTGCTGCGGCTGGGCCTGCGTCGCCCGCAGGAGCGGGCGGAAGAGGGCACCTACCGCATCGTGCTGCGAGAGGTGCCGATGCCGCGCCCGTCGGACGACATGAACGTGGCGGGTAGTGTGCGCGTGCTCGTGGCGCTGCGCGTGCCCGTCTACGTGGCGCCGGCACAGGTCAAGCGCGGTGAGCAGTGGAAGCTGACCCGCGCCGCCAATGGCGAGCTGCTGGCCCAGGTGGCCAACACCGGCAACGTCCACCTCAAGGTGGCCGAGCTCAGCCTGCAGGGGGAGAGTGGCCAGGCGCTGGCCAAGGTGACGCAGCAAGGCAGCAACTCGGTCATCTTCCCCGGCGAACAGCGCACTTTCCGCCTACCGGCTGCCGCGCAGGCCACGCAGTTGCAGGTGCGGACCGACGACGGCGTGCAGAGGGTGGCGCTGAATGACGCTGCCGGGGCCAAGCCCTGACATTCGCCGGAGCCTGGCGGCTTTGGCCGCACTGCTGATCGCCGCCACGGCTACCGCGCAGACACCACGCCCCGATTCCCTCGTGAACTGGGGCGAAACCCTGCTGCTGGCGCTGAAGGTCAATGGCGTGCCGCAGGAGGGCATGCTTCGCGCCGTGCGCCTCAGCGAGGGTCTGGCCATTCCGCAGTCCAACTGGGACGAGATGCATCTGCGCCTGCCCACCGGTGGCGCGCCGCGCGTCATCGACGGCGAGACCCATGTGCTGCTGGCCACAGCTGGCCCACTGCGCTGGCGCATCGACGAAGCCAGCCAGACGTTGGAGCTGGACGCGCCAGCGTCCGCCTTCGTCGGCCAGAGTCTGGACTTGGCCGCCAGCAAGCCGCGCGTGACACAGCCCTCGGTCTGGGCGCCCTTCGTCAACTATGACGCGCAATGGCAGAACAGCTCGCGCAGTCGCAGCGCGGCCGATGCGCTTTGGGAGGCAGGCCTGTTCGGCCCACGGGGCGACTTCAGCAGCAGCGGGCTGCTGCGCAGCGCGGGTCGCGGCGTGCGGCTGGACACGCGCTGGCAGCTCGATGACCCCGTCCGCCTGACCCGTCTGCGCGTGGGTGACAACATCAGCCAGGCTGGCGCCTGGGGCCGCGCGCTGCGCTATGGCGGCGTGCAGTGGGGCACGGACTTTTCCCTGCAGCCTGGCTTCCTCAGCTTTCCGCTGCCGGCGTTGCGTGGCGAGGCGGCGCTGCCTTCCACGCTGGACGTCTACGTCAACAACGGTCAGCGCCTGCAGAGCCGTCTGCAGGCAGGCCCTTTCGACCTGAGCGAGCTGCCCGTCGTCACCGGCCAGGGCGAGATCCGCACCGTCGTGCGGGATCTGCTTGGCCGCGAGCAGGTCGTCGTGACCCCGTACTACGTGAGTCCCGCGCTGCTCAAGCCCGGCTTGACCGCCATGGGCGTTGACATCGGCGTCGAGCGCAGGGACTACGGATCGGCCAGCAACCAATACGGCGGCTTGCTGGCTGGTGTGACGCAGAGGCGGGGCATCACGGAGCGCTTCACGCGCGAACTGCGCCTGGAGGCCAGCGGCGGACGCCAAGCCGCGGGCGCCACCGGCTGGCTGCTGTGGCCCAGCCTCGGCACGGCCATGGCTTCGGCCGTGGCCAGCCGTTCCGACGAGCGTGGCACGGGCTGGATGCTGTCCGCCGGCATGGATCGCCAGGCGCGCGACTGGAGTGGCAGCGTGCTGCTGCGCCACGCCAGTCCACGCTTCATCCAGGTCGGCCAGACGGACGCCAATGCCGCGCGCACTGTGCTGACAGCCGCCGTTGGCACATCCTGGGCGGGGCATTCCTTCGGCATGAGCTTCGCGCGGCAGCGCGGCGGCAGTATCGAAAGCAGGATCGCCCAGCTCAACTACAGCCGCGACTTTGGTGGCCTGGGCTACATCGGCCTCATTGTCTTTCGCGACCTCGCTCCTGGCGGGGGCGGCAGCAGCATTGGCCTGACCTGGTCGCGCGCGCTGGACGCCCGCCATGGCACCAGTGTCGGCGTACAGCGCCAGCCCAGCGCCAGCGCCAGCGCCAGCGGTGGCCACGAAACCGTCCTGCAGGCGCAGTTGCAGCGCAACCCGGCCTTCGGCACTGGTCTGGGCTACCAGCTGATGGCCGAGAGCAGCCGTCGCCAGCTTGCCCAGGCACAGTGGCAGGGTGAGCACGCCATCTTCAGCGGTGGCGTCGCGCGGCGTGGCAGCGACGTCGAGGCCCGCGCTGGCGTCTCGGGCGGGCTGGCGTGGCTGGACGGCAGCTTGTTCGCAGGGCGACGCATCGAGGGCGGCATTGCCGTCGTCGACGTCGGCGGCTATGAGGGCGTGCGCGTGCTGCAGGACAACCAGCTCGTCGCCCGGACCGACGCACGCGGCCGCGCCTTCGTCAGCGGTCTGCGCGGCTATCAGTCCAACCGTGTCGGCATCGACGCATCCGACCTGCCCATGGACGCCGAGCTGCAGGCACTGGAGATCAGGCTCACGCCGGCGGCCCGCAGCGCCGCACGCATCGAATTCCCGGTGCAGCGAGGCCGCTCAGCCACGTTGACGCTCATCGATATGACCGGTCTTCCGCTTCCACCTGGAGCGCTGCTGCAGCCTGCGGGCCAGTCGCGTCAATTCCCCGTCGGACTCAACGGCCGCGCCTACGTGGCCGCACTGGCCCCGGGCCGCAACATCGTCCAGGTCCGTTGGCGGGGCGAGGGTGACGGCCAGTGCCAGTTCGAACTCGTGCTGCCGCCCACGCGCGACAGCGATGATCTGCCCGACCTGGGCACGCTCTTCTGCCGGTGACGCCATGACAAGACTCCTGACCCGCTCCCTGTTCGCGCTGCTGGCGCTGCTCGCCTTGGCAGGCCAGGCGCGGGCGCTGTGCTTGCCGGCGGTGTGCACCTGTACGGTCGGAACAACCAACGTTGCCTTCGGAACCTACAACCCGCTCGCATTTGGCAACACTGATACCACCGGCACCATCAAGATCGACTGCGGAGGCGTGGTGGGCCTGCTCATCCCCTTCAATATCGCCATCAGCACGGGCAGCAGCGGCAGCTATGCCAACCGGCTGATGAAGAGCGGTGGCAACCTGCTGACCTACAACCTCTATACCGACGCTTCTTACACCACCGTCTGGGGCGATGGCAGCGGCGCGACCCAACTCATCAACGCCGGGGTCACGCTGGACCTGCTGGGCCTGGCTCCGACGCAGAACTTCTATGTCTATGGCCGCATCCCCGGTCGCCAGCTCAGTACCGTGCCGGGCGTCTATGCCGATACCATCAGTGTCACGCTGACCTACTACTGAGCGCCCGACGGTTGCCAACATTCGGCACGATCAACCAAGCTGTGCCAGCGTCCAGCGCACCACGCCGACCATGGTGTCGAACTCGTCGACCGAACGCACAGGAATGCTGGGATGTCGCTCGCGCCACATCGACGCCAGCGCGGTGCCGGGGCCGACTTCCAGCACACACTTCACCCGTCGTTCGGCGATGACATCCATACAGTCGTCCCAGCGGATGGTGCAGGCGATTTGTCCAGCAAGGGCCGCGGCCAGCTTCGTCGGCCGGCGGTCTGCGGAGGCACTGAAGTTGCATACAACAGCAGTACGGGCCGGTTGTAGGTCGACCGCCGTGAGCCTTTGTGCAAACGCTGCCGCTGCGCTGGCCATGAACGGCGTGTGTGATGCCACCGCGATGGGTAGGTGCGTGCAGCGCAGACCGGCGGCGCTCCATTGCGCCGAACAAGCGTTCAGCGCAGCCACCAGGCCGCCGACGATGACCCGCTCCTGGTTGATGCGGATCGCGACCGATAGTGCCTGTGAGGTCTCGGCTACCAGTTGTGCGTGAGGCCCCTGCACGGCGAGCAGGCCGGTGTCCTGTCCGGCGACGCTATCGCTCATCAGCCGGGCCCGTGCGCTGGCTAGTTCGAGGGCGGTGGGCAGGTCGAACACGTCGGCCGCAGCGAAGGCGGCGAGTTCGCCGACGCTGTAGCCGGCAATGACGGCGGGGGGCGGCAGGTGAGGCGCCAGTGCCCGCCAGGCTGCGATGCCAAGACCCGTGAGCAGTACTTGCGCCACTGGGTTCGCATGCAGCCAGGTTGGGTCGTGGAAGCGATGCTGCCAGCCGCTGCCAAGAGCGCCGGCCATAGCGTCGAGCGCAGGATGGGCATCGGGCTGCGCCGTCAGCCAGCGCAGCATCTGCGGGTGCTGGGCACCCTGGCCTGGGAACAGCAGTGCCAGGCTCATCCGGCTAGGCGAGCCAGCCAACAGGTGGCCGCCAATGTGTCGGCCGCGCCGCCGGGCGACAAGCGGCGGCGGACAAACTCGTCCGCGATGGCTCGGGCGACTGCTTGGCCTTGAGGCGCAGCCGCGCCACCTGCAGCCAGGAAGCCGCGCGCCGCGCGCTGGGCGAAGCGCAGCCCTTCAAGGCCTCCGCGGTGAGCGAGGTTGCTGTCATCCAGCACGGCCATCACCGCGAACAGCGTGTCTAACTGCGCGCATGGCATTGACAGGCCGCGGGCGCGTGCCATGTGCAGCGCCGGCACGGCGGTCTCGAAAAGCGTCGGGAAGCCCATCGCCGCCTCTGTTGATGCGCTTCGCAGACCCAGCCGCCGTGCCGCGATCCCGCCCGGCAGTGTCGATGGCTGCTTTGCCCGTGCTGCGAGGGCGTCACCCCAGCGCTGCACCAGCGTGTCGCGCAGTGCCTGAGGTGTCAGCCGGCGATCCTCTGCCGCCAGCGCGCCAGCCGATGCGCATAGCAGGCCGATCATGAAGATTGCGCCGCGGTGCGTGTTGATGCCGCCGGTGGCGGTCAGCATGTGCGCCTCAGCGGCGATGCCGCAACGCTCCAGCGCCTCGAACTGTGCCCCAGCAGCGCCCAGTCCGGCAATGCGGACGAAATAGCCACGCAGCGCGAGAAGGCTGCGCATGAAGGTGTGCGCGTCCATGTCGACGTGGCTGCCGCAGTCAGTCAGCGTGACGAGGCCGGGCTTGGGAGACAACGCGAGCTCGTCGTAGAGCGCAAGCGTCGCTGCGCGGCCAATCTCCTGCACTGACGGGGCCGCAGCGGCCAGCTGTGGGTGTGCGCTCATGCCGGCACCTCCATTGACGTCGGCATCGACGCGCCGCGCAGCCTCTTGACGAGTAGCGCCTGCGTGCGACCGTCGCGCCAGGCCAGCCACTCGCGCCAGGCCACCGCCGCATCGCCGTCGAAGACCAATTCGCCATCCAGGCGGCAGGGAGAGTTGAACGCATTCAGTGCGGCGGCAACGGCATCGGCTTGAGCCGTGCCGCTGATGCTGACCCACACGTCCAGATCAGAACCATCCCGAACGTGAGAGAGCCCAGTCAGGTGCTGCCAGCCATGGCTGCCGTAGACGCGTGCCGTGACGCCGCAGGCCTTTAGGGCCGCTGCGAGCCGGCGGGCCGGCGTGCGCGCCCTGTGGGGGAGCTGAGTGATGAGCTTGTCCAGGCATGGGAACTCGTCGAAGAACAGCACCTCGGTCCGCGCCACGCGAAGCGCAAGGCGGCGATGCCGCCACCGGGCAGGCGCGCACAAGCCCATGGCGATGTAGCCGCTGTCGTTGGACTGCTCGGGCTGCCGCGTGACAACGACCGGCAGGCCGCGTCCTGCCCAATAGCCCAGGCATTCGCGCGCCTCGGAATCCCAGTCACCTGCCCGCAGGCGGTGCCAGCCGGCGGCTGACAGCCGGGCGATCTGGTGACGGTGCATGGAGGTCATCAGCTCAGGCGGCGTCGAGCACAAGCTGCACGACGCTGGCGGCCAGGCGCCGGCCGCCGCGGGCGGCACCGTCTTCGGCCCGGCGGTCCTGTGTTGGTGCATCGGCCAGCGCCTCGCGCAGAGCCTGCGACATGTCGCCCTGCCAGAGCCGGCGTACGCCGCCCATCGAGACGTAGTTGCCCACGCCGGGCGCGAACACCGGGTTGGACTCGGAAAGCTCGGCCAACAGCGACTCGGGCAGCTTGGTGACGCGGGCCATCGCGGGCAGTCGCATGACGCGGATCTCCGCCTCTGGCAGAGCGTCACAGGCATCGGCGATGAGGCCGGATGTGATGAAGCCGCCGGACAGCGCCTGGTCGTAGACCAGCCCGATGACGCGGTGGCCGCTGCGCCTCGCGAAATCGATGGCCATGCCGAGGTGGGCCATTGCACGATTGATGCCTAGCAACTCGTCACGGCGGCGCAGCTGCTGCCCCTGCGTGTCGATCAGCAGCAGGATGGCACGGCCGGGATGGTGGGTGACGACGTCTAGCACCGCGCGCGCCTGGGCAAGGGCCAACTGCACGCCGATGGCGGCGTGGGCTGTCGTTCCGATGATGACGAGCGGCGCTCCGTCGAACGTCACGGTACCGTGCAGGAAGTCGCCGTCGCGGCTGATGCCGTGGTTGACACCGAAGAGCCGCTCGGCCAGCGAGATCCAGTCCATCAGTGCACTCCCAGGCCGCGCACGGCAGCAGCGTCCAGCTCCGGTACGCGGGCGGCTTCCACCACGCCCAGCGAGGCCCACAGCGGGATGGCGTCGGCTCCGGCGTAGCCCAGCCGGGTGGCCAGCAGCGCGTGTTCGGCTTCGAGCGACGCTAGGGTTACCGGCCGCGTCGTGTCCAGCGCTGCCAACGCCGCGGCGCGGAACTCGGCCACGTCATCTTCGACCAGGGCGTCGCAGTCGCCGCACAGCCAGCGGTGCTTGCCTCCGGTGGTGCGCCACACCAGTGCGCGGTCGCGGGAGTCGAATTCCTCGACACCGTGGGAGGCCTCGATGACCTCGGGGCCGGACATGGCCAGGCGGCCGATGTCGCTCATGACGACCTGATCGGCGCAGCGCGCGACGATGCCCATGCCGCCGAAGCAGCCGTTGGCACCACCGATCAGTACGATGACGGGAATGCCGGCCGCGCGCGCGTCAAGCAGCGCACGCATCACCTCGGACACGGCTATCAACCCGGCGTTGGCCTCGTGCAGCCGCACTCCGCCGGACTCGACCAACAGCAGTACGGCCTTCGGTCTATCGCGCAGTGCGCGCTTGAACAGGCCTACGAGCTTGGCGCCGTGCACTTCACCGACGCCGCCGCCCATGAACTCACCCTCCTGGGCGGCGACAAAGACCTCATGGCCGCCCAGCGTTGCGCGGCCGACAGCCACGCCGTCGTCGAAAGCCGCAGGCAGGCCCAACTGCGCGAGGTGAGGGCTGGTGAATCGTTGCGCGGGCGGCAGCCATTCATGGAAGCTCCCGGTGTCGACGAGCTGGGTCAGTCGCTCGCGGGCCGAGCATTCGGCAAAGGAGATCATGGTTGCAGCTCCTGCGCGGCTTGGTCGAGCCGAAGGCTGACGACTGCGGGCGTGGCGCCCATGTCATGGATGGACAGCTGCACGCCGGCCAGTTGGTGGCGGTTGTGGAAGTCGCGCACGACAGCGGCCCAGATCGGGGCGAAGCCGCGTGCCGAGGTCTCGATGTGGACGCGGCAGTCGCTGCCGGGCGCGGGTTCCAGCAGCACTTCAAGGTTGCCAGATCCGACGACGCCGACCAGTACGGGCGCAAATGCGCCAGCGGGGCGTGTGCCGGCCAGCGCGTAGTCCAGGGTTTCGATAGCGGGTTGATTCATGCTCGGCCTCTCACCAGTTGCGGAACCGCCTGGGTGGGCTGTAGAGGTTGTGCGAGGCGCGAACGAGATCGCGCATGCTGCGGGCGGCCAACAGGTTGCGCGTGGCTTCACGCGGGTTGATGCCAAGGTCGGCCGGTCGGCGGATGACGCCGCGGTCGCGCAGGTCCTCCACCACGCGCGTGTCTCGTGCCAGTCCCACGGCTGTATAGCCGGCCACGCCGCGGATGGCCTGCTCGCGCTCCTCATCGCTCCGACACAGCAACAGGTTGGCGATACCCTCCTCGGTCAGGATGTGGGTCACGTCGTCGCCGTAGATCATGATGGGCGGCAGGTCCATACCGGCCTGCTGCTGCAGCGTCCAGGCGTCCAGACGCTCGACGAAGGCTGGCTGCATGTGCTCGCGGAAGGTCTCCACCATCTGCACGACGAGCTTCTGGCCCCGTGGCGTACCGCTGGCACCGCTGCGGCCGGCGCGCGCCTCGGCGCCAGCCTTTAGCCAGGCGGGGCTGGCGTGCCGCCGACCACGGGCGTCGGCGCCCATGTTGGGCGCCCCTCCAAAGCCAGTGATGCGGCCGAGCGTCGCGGTGGAGGAGTTGCCATGCAAGTCGATCTGCAGCGTGGAGCCGATGAATAGATCGCAGGCATAGTGACCTGCCGCCTGGCAGAAGGCGCGGTTGCTGCGCAGGCTGCCGTCGGCGCCGGTAAAGAAAACGTCGCTGCGCGCACGGATGTAGTCCTCCATGCCCAGCTCGGAGCCGAAGGAATGGATGGACTCCACCCAGCCGGCCTCGATGGCGGGGATCAGTGCGGGGTGCGGATTCAGCGCCCAGTGCTTGCAGATCTTGCCCTTGAGACCGAGAGACTCGGCGTAGGTCGGTAGCAGCAGTTCGATCGCCGCAGTATCGAAGCCGATGCCGTGGTTGAGACGCTGTACGCCGTACTCGGCATAGATGCCTTTGATAGCCATCATGGCCATCAGAACCTGAATCTCGCTGATCTGCGCCGGGTCGCGCGTGAACAGTGGCTCGATGAGGTTGGGCTTGGGCGCCTGGACGACGAAGTCCACCCAATCGGCCGGAATGTCGATGCGCGGTAGCGATGTGCTCCCTGGCACGATCTCGTTGATCTGGGCGATGACGATGCCACCTGAGAAGGCCGTGGCCTCGACAATGGCAGGCGTGTCCTCGGTGTTGGGCCCGGTGTAGAGGTTGCCTTGCGCATCGGCCGCATGCGCGGCCACCAGCGCGACCTTGGGCGTCAGGTCGACGAAGTAGCGGGCAAAGAGCTCGAGGTAGGTGTGGATGGCACCGATCTCGATGCCACCGCTGCTCACCAACCTGGCCAACCGTCCGCCCTGCGGGCCGGAGAATGAAAAGTCCAGCCGTTTGGCGATGCCGCTGTCGAACACGTCCAGATGCTCGGGCAGCGCCAGCACTGACTGAACCATGTGCAGATCGTGCACGTGCTGTGGGTCCACCTGCGTCAGGGCCTGAGCGAGGAAGTCGGCCTGCTTCTGATTGTTGCCCTCCAGGCAGACGCGATCGCCGGGCTGGAGCACGGCTTCAAGCAGGCACACAGCGGCGTCCGTGTCGACGTGCCGGCCCTGCAGCCGGCCACCGAGAGCCTCGGCGGCGCGTGACAGGCGTTCGCGGCGCTGGCGGTCACGCAGGTTCCAGGCGGGAGCGTTCATCAATGGCTCCTCAGTGAGGCTTGACGACGGCGCCCATGACGGCGTCCGGCAGCAAGGTGGCGATACCTGGGAAGACGCAGATCAGCAGCACTGCCAGCAGCATCAGCACGACGAACGGCAGTACGCCCCAGATGATTTCGCGCAGCTCGATGTCGGGCGCGATGTTCTTGATGACGAAGATGTTCAGCCCCACCGGCGGGTGGATGAGACCTGTCTCCATGACGATGGTCATCAGGATGCCGAACCAGATCAAATCGAAGCCGGCGGCTTTGAGGGGCGGCAAGATGATGGGCGCCGTCATCAGGATGATGCTGACGGGGGGCAGGAAGAACCCCAGCAGGATCACCATCAGGAGCACTGCGGCTAGCAGCACCCACTTGGACAGTGCCATGCCGACTATCCACTCTGCCGCTGCCTGGCTGATGTGCAGATAGCTCATCACGTAGGAGAACAGCAGCGACATGCCGATGATGAACATGAGCATCGTCGACTCCTTCAGCGTCGACGTGAGGATGGGGGCCACATCCCTCGGCCGCCAGACGCCGTAGATCGTGGCAATTAGCAGCAGCGCCAGCAGCGCGCCCAGACCGGCCGTCTCTGACGGTGTCGCGAAGCCGCCGTAGAGTGCCACCATGACACCGATCAGCAACAGTACGAAAGGCACGACGCGCGGCAGCATCTCGAACTTCTGGCGGCTCGTGAAGGACTCCTGGGCCAGCAGCGCTGAGGCGGTGCCGGTGCGCCTGAACTCGGCCTCGGCCAACGCGTGCTCCTTTCGGTAGCGCATGGCGGCGTAGATAGCGAACAGCGCCACCAGCAGCACGCCCGGCACGATGCCAGCCAGGAAGAGCCGGCCGAGTGACTGCTCCGCGGCCACCGCGTACAGGATCATCGTGATGGACGGCGGAAGCAGAATGCCCAGCGTGCCGCCAGCTGCGATGATGCCGGCTGCGAAGCCTGGCGAGTAGCCGCGCTTGCGCATTTCAGGGATGCCGGCGCTGCCGATGGCCGAGCAAGTGGCCGGGCTGGAGCCGGCCATCGCCGCGAACAGAGCGCAGGCGAATACGTTGGCGATGCCCAGGCCACCAGGGATGCGGCCCATCCAGACATGCATGGCGGCGTAGAGGTCCTGCCCCGCGCGGGACTTGCCGATGGCCGCCCCCTTGAGGATGAAGAGTGGAATGGAGAGCAGTGTGATGCTGGCCATCTCCTCGTAGACGTTCTGCGTGACTGTGTCGAGCGCCGACGCAGGCATGAAGATGGCCATGAAAAGTACCGCGACGCTGCCGAGAGCGAACGCGATCGGCGCGCCCGAGAACATGAACAGCAGTGTGACGACGCCGAACAGGGAACCGAGGACGAGCATGCTCATGCAGCTACTCCAGGGGTGTTGTGCTTGAACAGCCCGTTGATGCGGGCAGCGAGTTGGACGAGCAGTTGCAGGCTTAGCAGCGACATGCCCAAGGCCATCAGGCCGTAGGGGATCCAGAGCGGCGGCGCCCAGGAGGACGATGTGGTCTGGCCTTCCATCCAGGCCTCGTGGAACAGCGTCCAGGACTTCCAGGAGAAGAAGGCGCAGAAGGCCGTGCACATCAGGTCTACCAGCGCCATTCGCAGACCATTCAACGAGCGTGGCAGCATGCCGGCGATTGCCTCGATGCCCACGTGGCCGCGCAACGACTGAACGAAGGCGCCGCACAGGAAGGTAGCACCGACGAGGCAGAACACCGCAGCTTCGTCCTGCCAATCAGTGGATGCCTTCATGAGGTATCTTGATACGACGCTGTAGGTCAGTACGCAGGACGCCACGAGCAGGGCCAGCATTCCGAGCACGACCATGGCCCGGTTGACGGTGTGCAGCAGCCGCGCCAGTGGCAGCAGCAGCCGGGGCGTATCGGGGTCAACGCCGGCCACTGCCGGCTTCATTTCGAATCCGTGGCTCATGGCAGTTCAGAGCAGCTTCTGCGCGGCCTTGAGGATGGCCGCGCAAGACTCGTTCTTTTCGCCAAAATCCTTCCACGCGGTATCACGGGCGATGACCTGCCACTTCTTCAGTGTTGGCTCGTCCATGTCGTAGACCTTGGCGCCGGCCTTGGCGTAGATTTCCGCGGCGGTCTGGTCATCGGCTTTGGCAGCGTCGCGGGCATAGATCTCCATCTCGGCGCCGACAGCCATGACGATGTCCTGCTGAGCTTTGGGTAGCTTGTTGAACACCTCCTTGGAGATCATTAACGGTTCGAGCATGAACCAATAGGTGCGTTGGCGCCCAGAGGTCAGATGCTTGGCGATCTCCTCCAACTTGAAGGAGATAAAGCTGGTGGAAGAGGTCATGGCCGCATCCATCGCACCGGTCTGCATTGCGGCGTAGATTTCGTTGGATGGCAGCGTGATGACGGAGGCACCGGCTTGCTTGAGCATCATGTCCATCTCGCGGCTGCCGCCGCGCACCTTCAGGCCCTTGGCATCGGCTGGGGTCACCAGCGGCCGTGCGCGGCTGGCAACGCCGCCGGCCTGCCAGACCCAGCTGACAATGAGTACGCCCTTGTCGTCGAGCACCTTGGACAGTAACTTGCCAACCTCGCCCGTCTTCCAGGCCGCACCCTGCTCGTAGCTGGGCACCAGGGCCGGCATAAGCCCTGCGTTCGTCTCGGCCACCTCGCCGCCGGCATACGACAGCGGCACCAGGCTCATGTCCAGAGCGCCCTTGCGCAGCGCCGAAAACTGCGCGTTGGTCTTCATCAGCGATGAGCCAGGGTAGACGGAGGCTTTCAGCGCGCCACTCGTGCGCCTCTCGACCTCGGCCGCGAACTTGCGGCACAGACGATCGCGGAAGTCGCCTTCCGTCAGCGAGCCTCCTGGAAACTGGTGTGAGATCTTCAGGCCGCCGGCCTGGGCGAAGGCGCCGGTCCAACCAGTAGCCGCGGTTGCGCTGGCCGTGGCGGCGATCCATTGGCGTCGTGTCAGGGTCATGACTTGTCTCCAGAGTTCCGCCTAGGTTGGCGGTATGCGGCGCAGTGTGGGAGCGCCTCCTCCGTGGATCAATCAACCTGGCGTGACGACGTTTACGCCGCGCGAAACGATCGTGGGTTAACCCTTGAGTTCTTCGGCATGGCTGCGGCAGGCAGCCAGCAGCGACAGCAGATTCGGGTCGCGCTCACGGGTGCGCAGGAAGCAGACGCTGATCTTCTGCCGCATCTCGTAGTGCGGATGCAGCGGCACCAGGGTCACATTGCGCGGCAACACGCTGCGGATGCGCCCCGGCAGCAGCGTGCAGCCGATGCCGCCGCCTACCAAGTTCATCAGCGAGAAGATGTCGTTGGTGGTCATCACCACGTTCGGCTCGAAGCCCGCCACGCGGAAGGCGTCGACGAAGCGGTCGTGCGTGACATAGCCCTCGTTCAGCGACACGAAGCGCTCGTCGGCGAAGGCACTCAGGTCGATCTCCCGCAACTGCGCATGCGGCGAGTCAACGGGCGCGGCGAAGTAGATCTCGTCCTCGAACAGCAATTGCGATTCCACGTCGGGCGCCTCTTCGGGCTGCCCCATGACCGTTGCGTCGAGTGCACCCTCGCGCAGCTTTCGCCGCAGGTCTTGGTTGGAGCCCATCACCAACTCGGTCTGCACGTCCGGGCGGCGTAGCCGCAGGCCCATCAGCAGCGCCGGCACTGTGACGCTTGTCAGCGAGTAGAGTGAGCCGATGCGGATGCGGTCCGCCGCGTAGCCCGCGATCTCACGCGTGGCGCGGATTCCGTGTGCCATCGCCTGCAACACCTCGCGGGCCACGTCGGCCAGCGTGTGGGCAGCGTCATTGGGCTGGAGGTTGCGGCCTTCCAAGCGGAACAGGCTGCAACGTGTACCTGTTTCCAGCGAATGCAGCGCACGGTGCACGCTGACTGCGCTGATGCCCAGCCGTTCCGCTGCGCGCGCCAGACTGCCGCTCTCCATGAAGGCGAGCAGGATCTCGAGCTTTCGGAAGGTGATCTCTTCGTCGATGCGGTTGAGCATGACGGCAGATCCTAGCGATCCTCTGGGGCCGCAGCACTACACCTTGCGGCTCTTGACGACGGCGTAGCGCGCCAGTGTCCGATCCCGAGCCATGGCGTGGTCGACGACGGGGCGCGGGTAGTCCACGCCCTGCATCGCTAGCGGTGCACGCTCCCAGGGGGCGTGGATGGCCTTGCCATCCAGGGTTGCCAGCTCGGGGCAGTAGCGGCGGATGAAGCGCCCGTCGGCGTCGAACTTCTCGCTCTGCGCGGTGGGGTTGAAGATGCGGAAGTAGGGCTGAGCATCGCAGCCGCTGCTGCTGGCCCACTGCCAGCCGCCGTTGTTTGCGGCCAGATCGAAGTCCAGCAGCTGCCGGGCGAACCAGGCCTCGCCGCGGCGCCAGTCCAGCCCAAGGTCCTTGCTCAGGAAGCTGGCCGTGACCATGCGCAGGCGGTTGTGCATGTAGCCGGTCTGGCCGAGCTGGCGCATGGCCGCATCCACCAGCGGGAAGCCGGTGCGGCCATCGCACCATGCCTGGAAGAGGGCGTCGGCCTGTGGGCCCGTGTCCCAGCGGATGGTGTCGTACTCAGGCCGGAACGAAGCCTCCATCGCGTGCGGGTGGTGGTGCATGACCTGGTGATAGAAGTCGCGCCAGATGAGCTCCGACAGCCACACTTCGGCGCCATGGTCGCCGCCTTGCATGCGCTGATGGGCGATGCGGGCAAGGCGGCGAATGGATACGGTACCGAAACGCAGGTGCACGCTCAGATAGCTCGGTCCCTTGAGGGCCGGGAAGTCGCGCCTGGCGTCGTATGCGTCGATGCGATCGAGGAAATCGTCCAGCAGCGCCTCTGCACCGCGGCTGCCCAGGCCGATGTGCCCTGTCAAGCCGGCTGGCTCGAAGCCGATGTCCTGCAGTGCCGGTACGCCCCTGGCCAAGTCGCTCGTCGCCAGTGCCTGTGCATGCCGCTCGACGGGATAGCTGCTCAGGTAGAACCCGTCGACCTTGCGCAGCCAGGCGTTCTTGTAGGGCGTGAACACGCTGTACGGCCCGCCCGTGGCCGTCATGACCTCGCGGCGCTCGAAGACGACATGGTCCTTGAAGCTGTGCAGCTCGACGTTGAAGCCCCGCAGCAGCCCGGCCACACGGGCGTCGCGCTTCAAGGCCTGTGGCTCGTCATCGTGGTTGGTGAACACGGCCTGGACGCCCAGCTCTGCTGCCAGGCGCGGGATTTCGTCAACGGCGTAGCCGTGACGGACGATCAGCGCGCCGCCAAGCTTGCGCAAGTCCAGGTCCAGTTCCCGCAGTGCGCCGAGGATGAACTCCACGCGGCGATCCGCACGGGGCAGGGCGTCCAGGATGTCGCGGTCCAGCACGAAGGCGCAGAACACTTGCCTGGCGCCTCGCAGCGCCCTGTAAAGCGCGGCCTGATCGTCCGCCCGCAGGTCGCGGCGGAACCAGACGAGGGCCCGGTCGACGAGGTCGGCGGAGGGTTTCATACCCGCAGAATAAAATGCTCTTCATGCCCGCCGACCGGATTGTCCTGACCAACCAGTTCCTCATCGCCATGCCCGGCATGGCCGACGAGGCTTTTGCCGGTACGGTGGTTTACCTCTGCGAGCACAACGACAACGGCGCCCTGGGCCTGGTCATCAACAAACCCATTTCGTTGACGCTCGGCCATCTGTTCGAAAAGGTGGAGCTGAGCCCGCCGGCAGAGCCGCTGGCGGACAGCCCGGTCTTCTATGGTGGCCCGGTGCAGACCGATCGCGGTTTCGTACTGCACGAGCCGCTTGACGAGCAGGGGGGGCACTACAACGCCACGCTCGCCGTGCCTGGGGGCCTGGAGATGACCACCAGCCGCGACGTGCTGGAAGCCCTGTCCAATGGCGCCGGCCCCAAGAAGCTGCTCGTCACGCTGGGTTACAGCGGCTGGGCAGCCGGCCAGTTGGAAGAAGAAATCGGTCGCAACGGCTGGCTGACGGTGGACGCTTCGCCGGCCATCATCTTCGACACTCCGGTGGAGCTTCGCTACGAGAAAGCCCTGGGTCTGCTGGGCATCGACCCGCGCATGCTCAGTGCGGACGCGGGGCATGCGTGATGGCCATCATGGCTGACGCGCCCCGCCTTCAATCCTTTCTTGCTTTCGACTTTGGCCTGCGCCGCATCGGCGTGGCCAGTGGCACGCGGCTGCTCGGCTCGGCCGAGCCGCGCGTCACGATCAAGGGGGGCGATTTCGATGCCATCGCCGACCTCATCAAGACCTGGCAGCCCGACGCTCTCGTCATTGGCGTGCCGCGCCACCCCGACGGTGCGCCGCACGAGATGACGGCCAAGGCGCAGAACTTCGGCCGTCGGCTCTCCGGGCGCTACCACCTGCCGGTCTTCGAGGTGGATGAGCGTTACACCAGCGTCGAGGCCGAGGCCGAAGGCGCGCGCGACGTGGACGCTGCGGCCGCCGCACTGATCCTGGAACAGTTTTTTCGAGAACACCCATGAGTGAACTGCTGCTCGATGCCGAGGCCCTGTACCTCGAGCTCAAGAAAGGGGTGCAGCGGCTGCTGACACCCGACACCGCCCTAGTCGGCATCTGGAGTGGCGGCGCGTGGTTGGCCGAGCGGCTGGCGACTGACCTCGGCGTCGCGTCCGGCGTCATCTCCAGCGCGCTGCACCGCGACGACTTCGGCTCGCGTGGCCTCGCGAAGGCCGACCACACGACGCTGCCGTTCGATGTGAACGGTCGCGACATCCTGTTGATCGACGACGTGCTCTACACCGGCCGCACCACGCGTGCAGTCATCAACGAGCTGTTCGATTTCGGTCGTCCGGCGCGCGTTCAGCTGGCCGTACTGGTGGACCGTGGCGGGCGTGAGCTGCCCATTGAGCCGGCCTTCTCCGCGGCCCGTGTCACGCTCAAGCCGGACCAGAGCCTGCGCTTGGTCCGCGGCGAAGACCGACGATTCACGTTCGAGGTGAAGTGATGCTCAGCAAACGAAACCCCCAGCTGAACAAGCACGGAGAGCTCATCCACCTGCTGTCCATCGAAGGGCTGCCGCGTGCGGTCATCGAGCAGATCCTGGACACGGCCGGCAGCTTCCTGTCCGTCAACGACCGCGAGGTCAAGAAGGTGCCGCTGTTGCGCGGCAAGTCGGTGTTCAACCTGTTCTTCGAGAACAGCACCCGCACCCGCACCACCTTCGAGATCGCGGCCAAGCGTCTGTCAGCGGACGTCATCAATCTGGACATCGCGCGCTCCTCCACCGCCAAAGGCGAGACGTTGCTGGACACGGTGGCCAATCTCAGCGCCATGCACGCCGACATGTTCGTCGTACGCCACAGCGAGAGCGGCGCGCCCCACCTCATCGCCCAGCACTGCGCGCCGCATGTGCACGTGGTGAACGCCGGCGACGGCCGCCATGCGCATCCGACGCAGGGGTTGCTGGACATGTACACGATCCGGCACTTCAAGAAGGACTTTCGCAACCTCACAGTGGCGATCGTTGGCGACATCGTGCACTCGCGCGTTGCCCGCAGCGACATTCACGCGCTCAACATCCTTGGCGTGGCAGAGATCCGCGCTGTTGGTCCCAAGACGCTGGTGCCGGGCGACCTGCGCGACATGGGCGTGCGTGTCTGCCACGACATGGCGGAGGGCGTGAAGGACGCCGACGTGGTCATCATGCTGCGCCTGCAGAACGAGCGCATGAACGGCGGCATGCTCCCGAGCAGCGGCGAGTTCTTCAAGCATTTCGGCCTGACTCCGGACAAGCTCGCACTGGCGAGGCCTGACGCCATCGTCATGCATCCGGGGCCCATCAACCGCGGCGTGGAGATTGCATCCGAAGTGGCAGACGGCAAGAGCAGCGTCATCCTTCCTCAAGTGACATTCGGCATCGCTGTCCGAATGGCTGTCATGGCCATCCTCGCAGGGAACGAAGCATGAAGATCCTCATCAAGGGCGGCCGGCTGATCGACCCGGCCTCCAGCCTCGACCGCATCGGCGACCTTGCCATTGCCAACGGCCGAATCGTGCACCTCGGCGACGTGAGCGATTTTGGCGCCGAGCGCACGGTGGACGCCACCGGCCTCATCGTCGCCCCGGGTCTCGTCGACTTGTGCGCCCGCCTGCGCGAGCCTGGGCATGAGCATGAAGGCCTGCTGGAAAGCGAACTGGCGGCTGCTGCGGCTGGCGGTGTGACCAGCCTGGTCTGCCCCCCCGACACTGACCCCGTCCTTGACGAGCCGGGGCTCGTGGAGATGCTGAAGTTTCGCGCCCGCAAGCTCAGCCGCTGCCGGCTGTTCCCGCTGGGCGCATTGACGCGCCAGCTGCAAGGGGCGGCGCTGACTGAGATGGCCGAGCTGACCGAGGCCGGCTGCATCGGCTTTTCGCAGGCCGAGGTGCCGATCAAGGACACGTTGGTGCTGAGTCGCGCGCTGCAGTACGCCGCGACCTATGGCTACACCGTCTGGCTGCGCCCGCAGGACGCCTGGCTGGGCGGCGGCGTGGCCGCCAGCGGTGCCGTGGCGACGCGGCTCGGTCTGTCCGGCGTGCCGGTCAGCGCCGAGACCGTGGCCCTGCACACAATCTTCGAGCTGGTGCGTGCCACCGGCGCGCGGGTGCACCTGTGCCGCATCAGCAGCGCTGCAGGCGTGGAGTTGGTGCGTGCTGCCAAGCGGGACGGCCTGCCTGTCACGGCCGACGTGTCCATCAACTCCCTCCACCTCAGCGACGTCGACATTGGCTACTTCGACTCCGCAATGCGGCTCACGCCGCCGCTGCGACAGGGCCGTGACCGCGATGCGCTGCGCGCCGGCCTGGCCGATGGCACGCTGGATGCGCTGGTGTCCGACCACATGCCTGTGACTAGCGACGAGAAGGCCGTCCCCTTCGCCGAGGCCACGCCGGGAGCCACGGGCCTGGAGCTTTTGCTCAGTATGGCGCTGCGCTGGGCGCGGGACGCGCAGCTGCCGCTGCAGCGCGCGCTGGCCGTCGTCACGGCCGAACCGGTGCGAGTGCTGGGCGGCGCCTTGGGATCGCTGTCAGCCAGTGCCGGCCGCCTGGTGGAGGGGGGGGTGGCCGATGTCTGTGTGTTTGACGCCGATGCGAGCTGGGCCGTCACGCCTGAGGTGCTGGCCAGTCAGGGCAAGCACACACCCTTTGCCTTCGCCTCCAGCGGGTTCGAGCTGCCGGCGCGGGTACGCTGCACGCTGGTGGCGGGCCACATAGCCTACGAAGCAGGATGAGAGCGTTGTGGCGCCTCGCGCGCCTCGCGCCCCATGTGCTGCACGGCCTTTGGATCGTGAGCCGGCACTTCGGCCGCATGACGCCAGCGCGGCGCCATGAGCGCATCCGCTGGTGGTCGGTGAAGACGCTGCGCATCCTTGGCATCGAGCTCAAGGTCTCGGGCCAGGCATCGCCGGCCGGTCATCTGCTGGTGGCCAACCATGTGTCCTGGCTGGACATCGCCGGCGTCCATGCCGTGTTGCCGCAGGCGCGTTTCGTGTCCAAGGCTGACGTGAAGCACTGGCCCCTGATCGGCACGCTGGTGGACGGTGCTGGCACGCTCTTCATCGAGCGTGCCAGCAAGCGCGATGCACTGCGCGTCGTCCATCAGACGGCCGAGGCGCTTAAGAACGGCGACTGCGTGGCGGTCTTCCCTGAAGGCACGACCGGCGCAGGTCCGGGGCTGCTGCCCTTTCATGCCAACCTGCTCCAGGCTGCCGTCACCACCAACGTGCCCGTGTTGCCCGTCGTGCTGCGTTGGTATGAGCCCGGCGAGCGTTTCAGCCCGTCGGCCCGCTTCATTGGCGACATGACGCTGGCTCAGAGCCTGTGGCGCATCGCGTCGGCCCAGGGGCTGGGCATAGAGGTGCAGGTGCTGGATGCCGTCGCGACCGAGGGCCGGGATCGCCGTGCGTTGGCAGAGGCGCTGCGGGCTTTGATCGCGGCTAGGCTGGGCTAGCGCCGGCCAGCATCCGGCAGGCTGCCTCGCCCAGGCGCCGCAGCCCGGCCGCGCGCACCCCCTCCAGCGGATGCGCTGCTGTCAGGCGCAGGCAGTGATCGAAGCGCCCCGACAGGCTGAAGACGCCTCCCGGCACGAAGCCGTAGCCGTCGGCCTGGACCTGTGCCAGCAGCGCCGACGTGTCCAGCCCAGCGGGCAGCTCCACCCAAAGTACATAGCCTGCATCGCCGGCAGACACGCGCGTTCCTGGCGGGAAATGCTGCCTCGCGGCCCGGATCCAGGCCGCCACCTGCTGGCGCAATCGCGATCGCAGCCGGCGCAGATGGGCATCGAAGGCAGGCCCTGCGAGGAAGGAAGCGAGCACTCGATCGGTCAGCAGCGGGATCAGCTCGCCGTGCACCGAGCGCGCCGCGCGCAGCCGCAGGCGGTGGCGTCCGCTGGCGACGCAGCCCAGACTGAAGCCCGGGCCGGTGACGCAGGCTAGGCTGGTGCAGTAGATGACGCCGTCCTCGGCATCGAAGGACTTCAGCGGGCGTCCTTGCTCTGCGCCGCGATGCAGCTCGCCCATCAGGTCGAGCTCAATGATTGCGACGCCGTGGACCTTCAACAGGGTCACCAGAGCCTGCTTGTCGGCGTCGTGCATGGGCCCGGCTGCCGCAGCGAGCAGTCCCAGGTCGATCACGCAGACGGTGGGCCGCTCGCGCGCCAGCCATGCTGTCAGGGCGTCACCGGCCAGCGGCATGGGAAGTTCGACGGGCAGCAGGCCCAGGGCGGTCACCACTTCCAGCATCCGCAGCGAACCTGGTGACGCGACCGCGACGCGGTCGCCGGGGCGCGCCAGCAGGCCCAGGCACAGTTGCAGGGATTCGCCATCACCCTGCGTCAGGACCAGGTCTTCGGCATTGGCTCGCACGCCGCGGCGATCCAGCCGAGCGGCGAACTGCTCGCGCAAGGTCTGGCTGCCGAAGACGCTCCCCGACCCCAGCGCGTCAACCCCGGTCCGCAGGCAGGCGGCCATCTCGCGGCGCAGCGCGGCTAGCGGCAACAACGACGGCGCCAGCGCGAGATGGCTCAGCGACAGCTGGCCCTCCCGTGAGGCGGCCAACGCCATCAACCGCCGCCGCCTGTCTTCCAACTGCAGCGCGGGCGCTGCGGGCGGCGGCTGACTCAGCGGGCCGGTCGCGGCGGCGCGCACGAAGAAGCCGCGCCGGGGCCGGGCCTCGATCCAACCAGCGTCCTCCAGGCGATGTAGGGCATGGGTCACGGTGGCCAAGCTCATGCAGTGGGTCTGGCACAGCTCGCGCACCGAGGGCAGCTGATCGCCGGGGCGGTAGCGGCCTGCGCGCAGGGTATGAATCAGCTCGTTGGCGAGCGCCAGGTAGAGCGGTGGGCGAGAGGTCACGGTTGAGGCGATGAGGGCAACGCGGCAAAAGTTGCAAGGGGCCGAACGATATCGACAGTCGCCCCGGCCGTATCGATGCACGAAGGGGTATCAGCGATGGATACAGCATCGGCCTGTATCCATTGCCTCGGGCGGCCTCTGGGCCTGCCATGGCCGGACAGCCCTGCCTAGAGTCCTGACGCCCGATATTTCCAGGCCTTCCAAGCATGACTTCCTTCGTTGACGCCCTGCGCCATTGCCCGTCCGCCGTGCGCAAGCTCCTGGTTGGTGAGACGGCCGGGCTGTTGGCTACCGCGTGTACCCAGACCACGCTGGCCTGGTGGATCGCAAGTGCCGGCGGCGCGGCCGACCTGGCGCGCTACGGCATGGTCACGGCAGCCTGTGCGCTGGTGGCGCTGCCGCTGCTGTCGCCGCTTGGCGACCGCTGGCCCAAGCATCGTGTGGTGCAGGGGGCGCGCGCCGTGCTGCTGGTCGAGGCGTTGGCGCTGATGGTGCTGGCGTGCATCGAGGCCTACAAATGGCCGTTGCTGTGTCTGTCCGGAGTCTTGTCGGCGCTGGCCGGCGCGGCGTTGTTGCCGGCTCAGGCCAGCTTGCTGCCCGAGCTGGTGGATGGGGCCCGCCTGCCCGAGGTGATTCGGCTGCGGCGCGGGGCCCAGGCGCTGGGCGGGTTGCTGGGCCCTGCAGCGGGCGGTGTCTTGCTGGCGCTGGCCGGCATCGCCGTGGCCTCGGCAGGGGCTCTGCTGCTGGCGCTGCTCGCCGCGGGCGCGGCGTTGCGGCTGGAGCGACCCGGGCGAGTACCGGTCACCGCCGCGTCTGCCGGCTGGCTGGGCGACGTGGGTGCCGGCCTGCGCGCCAAATGGGGTGTTCCCGTCGACCGCTGGTGGACCTTGACGGGTGCCCTGATGATGGTGTTCTTGCTGCCGGCTACTGGCCTGCTGCTGCCATTGCGGCTGCAGGCCCTGGGCCTGTCCGGCGGCTGGCTGGGCGCTTGCCACGCTGCGCTGTCCCTTGGGGTGATGGCCGGCGTTGCGGGCCTGGCGGACGCGCTAATCCGCAGGCTGGATCGCGTGCGCGCGATCGCCGCCGCGATAGGCGCCTGCGCAGGCGCCGTGGCCGTCGTGGGGTGCAGCGCCCGGCCGTTGGTGTTGGTTGCCTGTTTCACGCTGATGGGTTTGTGTATGTCAGTCACGCAGCTGGTGGGTCAGACCCACCGGACGCTCGCGATACCGGAGCTGTTTCGCGCGCGCATGGCGGCGGTGCAGCTGACGCTGGCCCAGTTGGCGGCCACCCTGGCGCCGGCGTTCGCGGGCGTGTTGCTGACGCGCTGGCCTGTCGACGCCGTCTACCTCGGCATGGCAGCGGGTTTCCTGGCCAGCGGCGCGCTGTTGCTTGTCGTCCCTGGGCTGGGACCCTTCCTTCGGCTCGACCACGAGCAGGTCAGGGACTGGTACGGGCGGCGCTATCCACAGGCGTTTGCGCCCAGGCGCTGACGCGCGGGACAGGCACCCCGGAACGCTTCACCTCCGGGGGTGCTAATATTTTGCTAATTGGCAAAATAGCGAATCATGGACAAGGTCTTCAAGGCACTGAGCGACCCGACGCGGCGGCGCATCCTGCAGCTGTTGCGCGAGCGGGAGATGACTGCCGGCGAGCTGGCCGCTTGCTTCGAATTGTCCAAGCCGACGCTGTCGGGCCACTTCGCCGTGCTGCGGGAGGCCGACCTCGTGAGCTCCGACCGCAGTGGCACCACCATCACTTACCGGCTCAACGTGTCGACGCTGGAGGAGGCCCTGCTGGGCTTCGCCGAAGTCTTCGGCATTGGCGAGGTCAAGGCGAAAACACCATCTCCACACAAGGCAGGAAGCTCCCATGCTTGAACGTTTCGGCACCCGTATCCAGATCGCGCTGATCGCCGCCATGGCCTTGGCAGGCGCCTGGGTCTTCTTGCAGCTGCCCGAGGGCTCCCAGGTGCCGGTGCACTTCAACGCGCAGGGCGAGGCCGACGGCTGGGCTGCGGCCGGGCTGGGGCTCTTCATGCTGCCCGTGCTGGCCCTCGGTCTGCTCGCCCTCCAATGGGTGCTGCCGCAGCTGGACCCGCGCGGCGACAACTTGCGCAAGTCCGGCAAGGCGCTGGCAACGATCTGGCTGGCGATCACGCTGTTGCTGGCGCTGGTGCAGGCCCAGGTCGTGGCGATGTCGCTCGGCCTGTCCGGCCCCGCGCCCCGGCTGCCCATGTTGCTGATGGGTGGCCTGTTCGTCTTCATGGGCAATGTGCTGGGCAAGCTGCGCTCCAACTACACCGTCGGCATCCGCACGCCTTGGACGCTGGACAACGAGCGGGTCTGGGACCAGACACACCGCTTCGCCGGGAAGGTCTTCGTCGTGGCAGGCTTGCTGCTGGTGGCACTGTCGATGTCGCCGCTGCCGCCGCAATGGCAGGCCGGTGCCATCTGCGGAACGGCGCTGGCTGCGGCGGCGGTGTCGGTACTGAAGTCCTACTGGCTGTGGCGTCGGCAGCGGGGCGGGACCTGAGCGAGATCAGCCCAGCCAGGCCAGCCCGGCTCGCGTGTCGCCGCGCGGCCGGTACTCCAGGCCGATGGTGCCGCGCCAGCCGCGCTCGTCGAGCAGCGCGAGTTCGGCCGCGTACTCGTTCGCCTCGGGTTCGTGTCGGCCCTTGACGCCCGCGATTTGCACGTGTCCCAGCAGGTCCAGGTCCAGCGCCCGGACAAGGTGGGTCAGCGATTCGCCGTCTTCGGCCATACGGCAGTGGTAGAGGTCCAGTTGCAGCTTCACGCACGGCGACCCCAGCGCGGCCAGCAGTTCCAGCGCCTGGGCCTGCCGGTGCAGGAAATAGCCGGACATGTCGCGGCGGTTGATGGGTTCGATGGTCAGTGTCAAACCCGCGGGCGCGTGCTCGGCCGCCCAGGCAAGGTTGGCGAGCCAGGTGGCACGCGTCCTGACGCCGTCCTCGGCGATGCCCGACATCAGGTGCACGACGGGCGCGCCGACCTGCCCGGCAAGCTCGAAGCCGCGCAGGCAGTGGTCGCGGAATTCGGCTTCCCGCCCAGGCAGGGCGGCCAGGCCACGCTCGCCCCCTGCCCAGTCTCCCGCTGGCGCGTTGAGCAATGCTACGGGCAGACCGTCCAGTTGCGCGAGCAGCGCCGCGCGCTCCTGCTGGTGGGCCAACAGCATCTCGACGCGGCCGAAGCCGTCGGCACGCGCGGCGGCGATGCGGTCGAGGTAGGCCAGCTCCGGATAGAGCCAGTCCAGGTTGGCAGCGAAGCGGGGCGGGATCAAGTGGACTCAGCCACCAGGGCCGGATTCAGGCGCGGGTCGTTGTACATCTTGAACTGGCGGTAGACCTTGAAATAGGCCCGGCCGGCGCGGGCGTCGGCCAGCAGTTCGTCATAGCAGTGACCCAGGTCGGTGCGCTGCTGCGTCAGCTGCTGCAGCCGCTCGGTGCAGAGCCGGCGATGCGCATCGTCGACGTCGCCGCGCAACGTCTGCTCGCGCATCGCGGCGATTTTCAGGCCCAGGATGGAGATGCGGTCCAGCATGGAGCCGGCGGTCTCGCTGTTCAGCCGCACTCCGCCCTGCACGGTCGAGCGGGGTAGGGGACTGGCAAGCGTCTCGGGGTCGACAAGGCGCAGCGCGCCGAGCAAGAACTCGTCGATGCGTTCGACGGCATCGTTGCGGGCCTGGTTGTGGCGGTCAATGGCGCGCTTGTTGGCGACTATCTCTGCGTCGACCGCCAGCGTACGGCGCGCCAGGTCTTCCTGGGCCCAGAGGCTGCGGTTGTGAAAGTGGTTGGCGGCAATGCAGCCGGCCAGGTCTGTTGTCTCGGCCGCCACGGGGGGCTCGGCGAGAGCCTGATCGTGTGCGGCGATGACGTCGGCGGAGGTGGGAAGGGAGATCATGGGGCGCGAGAATCTCACACCATTTTGACGATTCGCTGATGATAAAAGCCCGGCCATTGATTGTTCGCCTGCGCAATTTCGTCGGCGACACGGTGTTGAGCCTGCCTGCGCTGCGGCTGCTGCAGGAACATGGCCATCGGCTGGAGCTGGTGGGCAAGGGCTGGGCGCGCAGCCTGCTGGAGGCCGAGGGCTGGCCGGTGCATGTCCGGCCCGCCGGCCTGCGCGAGCGCGTCGCGCAGTTGCGCGAGTTGCGACGGCGCCTGGTGGCAGAGGATCCGGGCTTCGACGGGCGCTCGAACACGCTGCTGCTGCCCTATGCGTTCTCGGCCGCGTTGGATGGGCGCCTGGCCGGATTGCATTCAGAAGGGCATGCCGGTGAAGGCCGCAGCGGGTTGCTGCGGCGTGCCCACGCGCGCCGCGAGGGCCGGCATGCGCTGCAGGAATACTGGGAGCTGGCCTGCGACTTCCTTGGCATCGAGGCCGAGCCGCCCGAGAGCATCGGCCTGCGGGTCAGCGAGGCGCAGCGCGAGCGGGCCCGGGCACTGCTGGCGGCACAGGGCATAGCGCCTGGCCGTTTCGTGCTGATCTGCCCATTCGCCAATGGGCGCGTGGAATTCCTCGATCGCAGCTGGCCTGCCTTCCCGGAGTTCGTGCGCAAACTGCATGCGGCTGGGCGCCGTGTCGTCATCGTGCCGGGGCCTGCGGAAGTGCAGGGCGCCCGGGACCTTTATCCCGCTGCTACCCGCCTCGAAGGTGTGGCCCTTGGGGACTACAACGCGCTGCTGCAACTGGCCGGCGTCGTGGTGGCCAACGACACGGGGCCGGCGCACATGACCGCGGGCGTTGGCGCGCGGCTGCTGAGCATCTGGGGACCGGTCGACGCCGACCGCTGGGCGCCATGGGGGCCTACCGTCACGCTGTTGCGGCGCCAGCCCGGGTGGGTCGGTGTCGACGAGGTCCAGTCAGCGGTAGATCAGGCCTTGCCCTGGGCCGCGACAGCGGCGGCGGCCTTGGCGGCCGCTTCGGCGTCGCCCAGGTAGTAGCTCTTGATGGGCTTGAGGTCGGCGTCCAGCTCGTAGACCAGCGGGATGCCGTTGGGGATGTTGACGCCTACGATAGCGTCATCGGCGATACCGTCCAGATATTTGACCAGCGCACGGATGCTGTTGCCGTGGGCGGCGATCAGCACCCGCTGGCCGCTCTTGATGGTCGGTGCAATGGTCTCGTTCCAGAAGGGCAGCACGCGGGCGACGGTGTCCTTCAGGCATTCGGTCAGCGGCACCTCGCCGTCCTTCAGGCCGGCGTAGCGGCGATCGCCGCGCTCGCTGCGCGGGTCGCCCGCTTCCAGCGCCGGCGGCGGCGTGTCGTAGCTGCGGCGCCAGATCAGCACCTGCTCGTCGCCGTACTGCTTGGCCATGTCGGCCTTGTTGAGCCCCTGCAGCGCGCCGTAGTGGCGCTCGTTCAGGCGCCAGGCGTGGCGCACCGGCAGCCACGTGCGCTCCATCTGGTCCAGGCAGTGCCACAGCGTCCAGACGGCGCGCTTGAGCACCGAGGTGTAGGCGATGTCGAAGTCGTAGCCCGCTTCCTTCAGCAGCCGCCCGGCCGTCTTGGCCTGCTCCACGCCGGTGGGGGTCAGGTCCACATCGGTCCAGCCGGTGAAGCGGTTTTCCAGGTTCCAGGTCGATTCGCCGTGGCGGATGAGGACGAGCTTGTACATGGGCAAGAGGCGCGCAGGTGGTGGGAAGCGGCGGATTATCCGACCCGGCGATAATCAGCGGCTTCGTTGAATTACACGGGATGCTTGCTTGAACTTCCTGATCGAGAACTGGTTTTTGCTCGTCGCCGCAGTCGTGTCCGGCGGCATGCTGCTCTGGCCCCTGCTGGTGTCGGGCTCACGAGGTGCTGCTGTCGGTCCCGCCGAGGCGGTGCAACTGATCAACCGTGAGAAGGGCGTGCTCATCGATGTCAGCGAGCCCGAGGAGTTCGCCAAGTGCCACGCCGCTGGTGCGCGCAACATCCCCTTCGGCCAGATCGAGAGCCACAAGTCCTTGCCCAGCAACAAGGCCCTGCCGCTGGTGTTGGTGTGCCCGACCGGCGCACGCGCCGGGCGCGCTGCTGGCATGCTGCGCAAGCTGGGCTACGAGAAGGCCCGCGTGCTGGCAGGTGGCCTGAAGGCCTGGCGCGACGCCAATCTGCCGGTCGAGAAGTCCGCCTGAGCGGGCTTTCGCAAGGCTTCCGAGAGGATTGGTGAATGGCTTCCGTCAAGATGTATACGACCCTGGTCTGCCCTTTCTGCGTCCGCGCCAAGATGCTGCTGAAGCAGCGCGGCGTGGAGCAGATCGACGAGATCCGAGTCGACCTGAACCCGACCGAACGCCAGGCCATGATGGACAAGACCGGCCGCCGCACCGTGCCGCAGATCTTCATCGGCGACACCCATGTCGGGGGGTGCGACGACCTGATTGCGCTGGATCAGCGGGGCGGCTTGCTGCCCTTGCTCCAGTCGGCCTGATTTCAAGCCCGGGCAAGCCCCGGGCGGTCTGTCACGGGCCCTCGCCCATAATCCGCCTACCGCCCGCAGCATGCCGCCTGCGGGCTTTTGTTTGACGCTCCGCTAGAAAGAGTCCCATGGCCGACGAGATCCAAGCCGCCCCCGAAGGCACACCCGTGTTCCAGATCCAGCGCATGTACCTGAAGGATCTGTCGCTGGAGCAGCCCAACGCGCCGCATATCCTCCTGGAGCAGCAGCAGCCGCAGGTCGACATCAACCTGGCACTGTCTGCCGAGAACGTCACCGACGGCATCTTCGAGGTCTGCGTCACGGCCACCGTCAATACCAAGGTCGGCGACAAGACGCTGTTCCTGGTCGAGGCCAAGCAGGCAGGTATCTTCGAGATCCGCAATGTGCCGCAGGATCAGGTCGAAGGCATCTTGGGCATTGTCTGCCCGCAGATGGTCTACCCCTACCTGCGCGCCATCGTCTCCGATGTCTGCACGCGCGCCGGCTTCCCGCCCGTGCTGCTGACGGAAGTGAACTTCCAGGCCATGTTCGAAGCCCAGCAGGCGCAGCTCGCGGCGCAGGGCGGCCAGGCGGTCAACTGAAAGTAGCGCCCCTCTTGACGACGCCCCGCCCCATGCGGGGCGTTTTACTTGGTGGACACTCCCACGCATGACGATGATGAAGATCAGCGTGCTCGGCGCCGGCGCCTGGGGCACGGCCCTGGCCATCCAGGCTGCCAACGCAGGCCATGAGGTGCTGCTGTGGGGGCGCGACGGTGCCGCCATCAAGCGGATGCGCGCTGACCGTCGCAATGCGGCCTATCTGCCGGACAGCGAACTGCCGGCTGCTCTGAACCTGAGTGCCGACCGCGACGCCGCGATCGGCCATTGCGCCCAGGGCCTGACCATTGTTGCCACGCCGATGTCCGGTCTTCGCGAGACTCTGGCCACTCTGCCGTCCACGCACCGCGTGCTGTGGCTGTGCAAGGGCTTCGAGGCCGGAACGGGGCGGCTGGGTCACGAGATCGCCCGCGAGCTGCAGCCGGCACTGCGCGTGGGCGTGCTGTCAGGCCCCAGCTTTGCGCAGGAGGTGGCCGCTGGAAGGCCGACGGCGCTGGTCGCGGCCAGCGAGGATGCCGGCCTAGCGCAGGCAGCCGTTGATGCTTTCCACGGCGACAGACTTCGTGTCTATACCTCTACCGACCCAGTCGGCGTCGAGGTTGGTGGCGCGGTCAAGAACGTCATGGCCATCGCGGTGGGTGTCTGTGATGGCCTGTCGGGCGTCGCGCCGGATGCGCCGGGCCTGAATGCGCGCGCCGCCCTGATCACGCGTGGCTTGGCCGAGATGCTGCGCCTCGGTCAGGCGCTGGGCGCTCGGGCCGAGACCTTCATGGGCCTTTCGGGCCTTGGTGACCTGGTGCTGACGGCTACCGGCGATCTGTCGCGCAACCGCCGCGTCGGCCTGATGCTGGCGCAAGGCTTGGCCCTGCCACAGATCCTGGCCCAGCTGGGCCACGTGGCCGAAGGTGTCTACAGCGCCCCCACGGTGCTGGCGCGCGCGCGCGAGGCAGGTGTCGAGATGCCTATCACCGAGGCCATGGTGGCCTTGCTGGAAGGCCAGCTGCGCGTGACGGAGGCGATTGCCCGTTTGATGGGCCGTGACGCGCGGGCGGAATAGAGCCGTCGGGCTGAGCGACGGGCCCATGGGGTGCCGTCCAAGGTGTGCCCTGGCCGAAGGGCTTGCCTACGTCCCGCCTGCGTAATCGTTCTGTCGCCAGGCCTCGAAGACGGCCACCGCGACGCTGTTGCTCAGGTTGAGGCTGCGCTGGCCCTCACGCATCGGCAGGCGCACGCGCTGTGCGGTGGGGAAGCTCTCGCGCAGCGTCGGCGCCAGTCCGGCCGTCTCGCTGCCAAAGACCAGCCAGTCGCCCGGCAGCCAGGCAACCTCGCCAAAGGGCCGGCTGCCGCGCGTCGTGAAGGCGAACATGCGCGCCGCGTCGGGAGACTCGGTCATGAGGAATGCAGCCCAATCGGCATGTCGGTGCACGCGGGCGTACTCGTGATAGTCCAGGCCGGCACGCTGCAGCAACCGGTCCTCCATGGAGAAACCCAGCGGTTCGATCAGGTGCAGGCTGCTGCCGGTGTTGGCCGCGAGCCGGATCACATTGCCGGTGTTGGGCGGTATCTCCGGCTGGACAAGGACGATGTTGAACATGTCCGGGAGTATCCGCCGCCCTCATGTGCCCTCAGGTTCTGGGGTGCGCGCGACGACCCAGGCCTGCACGCTCATGACCCCGCCCTGCAGCAGCACGCCAGCCAGCTCGAACAGCGTGGCACCGCTTGTCATCACATCGTCCAGCAGCGCCACACTGGTGCCGCGCAGGCGGGCCGCATGGCGAGGCTCTATGGCGAAAGCGCCGCGCACATTGGCTGCGCGCGCTTCCAGCTCCAGCCCGGCCTGGGCGGGGGAATGCCTAACACGCAGCAGCATCTCGGGTTTGCAGCGAAGGTCGCGCCGTCGCGCCAGCGCGCGGGCCAGTTCATTCGACTGGTTGTAGCCGCGCACGCGCAGGCGTTCGGGGGACATCGGCACGGGCAGCAGCCAGTCCGGCGCATCGACCTCGGCCGCGGTCAGCGCGGTGTTCAGCCGCTCGAGCAGGCTCTCGCGCAGGTCCAGTGCCTGGTGGTGCTTGAGTTGTTGAAGCAGGCCGTCCCAGGGGAAGCAGTAGTCCAGCGCGGCGACAGTGCGGTCCAGGGGCGGTGCTTCGCGCAGACAGCGCCCGCATTGCGGTTGTGGCCGGCCGAGGAGCTCCAGCGGCAGGCGGGCCGCGCAGGTCCAGCAACGCGGCTGCGGGCGGGCATAAAGGGCCAGGCAGCTTTCGCAGACGGCCTGGTGGCTCCAGGCACGACAGACGGTGCACTGGCCGGCGCAGCGCAGCAACACCTTCCCGATCAGTGCGGGCTTGATGGCGGGCAGCCGGCGCTCTGGCATCGTCTCAATATACTGAGCAGCCCATGAACGAGCCGGCGCCGCCCCCTACTTCAAACAAGGGGCCGCGGCCCCAGGATCTTGATGCGGCTGCGCTGCAGCATCAGGCCCGGCGCCTCTCCAGGGCCGACCAGCCCCCCTGGCTGCATGCCGAGGTGGCGGGGCGCATGGCCGAGCGCCTGGGCTACATCAAGCTCCGGCCGGGCCGGGTGCTCGATGCCGCGCCGGCGCTGGGCGCCAGTGCGGAGCTGTTGCGGCTTGCCTACCCTGATGCCCAGATGCTGTGGCACGAGACCGACGCCCTGCTGGCAGCGCGTGCCGCCGAGGCCCGCTCGCTGAACTGGTGGCGCAGGCTGCGCGGCGCGTCCATGGGTCAGGTCGAGGTGCTGCCCGCCAGGCCCGAGGTGGACCTGGTCTGGTCCAACATGGCTCTGCATGCCTGCATCGACCTGCCTGCGCTGCTGGAGGCCTGGCAGGCCAGCATCGCCGTGGGCGGCTTCGTGATGTTCTCCTGCTTGGGGCCGGACAGCTTCGTCGAGCTGCGCGCGCTGTACGCCCGCAACGGCTGGGGCCGACCGGCGCCGGACTGGTGGGACATGCATGACATCGGCGACCTCGTGCTGAAGGCCGGCTTTGCCGACCCCGTCATGGACCAGCAGCGCCTGCGCCTGACCTGGGCCAGCCCCGATAGTCTGTTGGCCGACCTGCGCGCGCTGGGGGGCAATCTTGCGCCGACGCGCTTTGGCGGCCTGCGCGGCCGCGGCTGGAGGCAGCGGCTGATGGCGGAGCTGGATACGCTGCGCGATGCCGAAGGGCGCCTGGCGCTGACACTGGAGCTGGTCTTCGGCCATGCCTTCAAGGCCGCGCCGCGGCTGACTGTTGCGGCCGAGACCCATGTGTCCGTCGACGCCATGCGCGCCTCGCTGCGCAAGGGTCGCGAACCGGGCTGATCTGCACCAGGAGTGGGTGATTCCCCGGGGCTGGCACGGGTCTGGGGCGGGATATGCCTGGGCTAAACTCTTGCGCCGCATCAAGGGCTGGGCATAAATCCGGTCCACCTCACGGAACTTGCGTCGCAAATCAGGCTATATGGCCGGATTGCAAGCCCCGCACCTCTAAGAACCAAGTGACAACCATGACGATGATGAACGCACGAGTGCAGAGCGCCTCACGCGCTTGGGGCCGTTGGGCCGCGGCGGCGATGGCCCTGGCAGCGGGTCCGGCCCTGGCGGTGAACGATCTCAAGGGTGGCCCTGGCGTCAATCAGCTCAATCTGCACGAACCGGTGACCAACATCGCCCGTGACCAGATGTGGTTGCACAACTTCATGCTGATCATCTGCCTGGCGATCTTCGTCGCGGTGTTCGGTGTGATGTTCTATTCCATCTTCAAGCACCGCAAGTCAAAGGGCGCGGTGTCAGCCAATTTCCACGAGAGCGTGGCCGTCGAGATCGCCTGGACGGTGGTGCCCTTCCTCATCGTCATCGGCATGGCCCTGCCGGCCACCAAGGTCGTCGTCGCGATGAAGGACACCACCAACGCCGACGTGACCATCAAGGCTACCGGTTACCAGTGGAAGTGGGGCTACGACTACCTGAAGGGCGAAGGCGAGGGCATTGGCTTCCTGGCCACGCTGGACACCGAGCAGCGCGAAGCGTCCAACTCCGGCAACCCCGCACCGGTCGACAACTACCTGCTCAAGGTGGACAACCCGCTGGTGGTGCCGGTGGACAAGAAGGTCCGCATCATCACGACGGCCAACGACGTCATCCACGCCTGGATGGTGCCGGCCTTCGGCGTCAAGCAGGATGCCATCCCCGGTTTCGTGCGCGACACCTGGTTCAAGGCCGAGAAGATCGGCGACTACTATGGCCAGTGCGCGGAGCTGTGCGGCAAGGAGCACGCCTACATGCCCATCCACGTCAAGGTCGTGTCCGCCGAGGACTACACCAAGTGGGTCGAGGGCAAGCACAAGGAAATGGCCGCCAAGGCTGACGATCCGAGCAAGGTCTGGGAGCAGGCCGCCCTGATCGCCCGCGGCGAGAAGGTCTATGCCGCCAACTGTGCGGTCTGCCACAAGGCCGACGGCACCGGCGCCGGCCCCATCAAGCCCCTGGACAAATCGCCCGTCGTGCTGGCAGAGAACCATCTGGAGCAGATCCAGGTCGTGCTGAATGGCCGCATGGACAAGGGCATGCCTGCCTGGAAGCAGCTGAGCGACACCGACATCGCCGCGCTGGTCACGTACACGAAGAACAGCTGGTCCAACAAGACGGGCCAGACGGTGCAGCCGGCCGAAGTGGTCGCCGCCCGAAAGTAATTCCGAACGCCGAATCAGAGGAAATCACATGAGTGCAGTGCTCCCCCCCCACGGCGTTCACGGTGGCCATGCTGGCGACCACGCCCACGACGATCACCATGACCATCACGCGCCCACCGGCTGGCGCCGCTGGGTCTTCGCGACCAACCACAAGGACATCGGCACGCTGTACCTGCTGTTCAGCTTCACGATGCTGATGATTGGCGGCATCCTGGCGCTGTGCATCCGCGCCGAGCTGTTCAAGCCGGGCCTGCAGTTCTTCAACCCGGAGCTGTTCAACCAGTTCACGACCATGCATGGTCTGATCATGGTGTTCGGCGCGATCATGCCGGCCTTCGTCGGCTTCGCGAACTGGATGATCCCGCTGCAGATCGGTGCCAGTGACATGGCCTTCGCGCGGATGAACAACTTCAGCTTCTGGCTGATGATCCCCGCGGCCATCATGCTGGTCGCCAGCTTCTTCATGCCCGGTGGTGCACCCGCCGCCGGCTGGACGCTCTACGCGCCACTGACGCTGCAGATGGGCCCCTCCATGGATGCAGGCATCTTCGCGATGCACATCCTGGGTGCCTCGTCCATCATGGGCTCGATCAACATCATCGTGACCATCCTCAACATGCGCGCCCCCGGCATGACGCTGATGAAGATGCCGATGTTCGCCTGGACCTGGCTGATCACCGCCTACCTGCTGATCGCGGTGATGCCGGTGCTGGCAGGCGCCATCACGATGACGCTGACCGACCGCCACTTCGGCACCGCCTTCTTTAACCCGGCGGGCGGCGGCGACCCGGTCATGTACCAGCACATCTTCTGGTTCTTCGGCCACCCCGAGGTCTACATCATGATCTTGCCGGCCTTCGGCATCATCAGCCAGATCGTGCCGGCCTTCGCCCGCAAGCGCCTGTTCGGCTATGCCTCCATGGTGTACGCCACGGCTTCCATTGCCATCCTGTCCTTCATTGTCTGGGCTCACCATATGTTCGCCACCGGCATGCCGGTGACGGGCCAGCTGTTCTTCATGTACGCGACCATGCTGATCGCGGTGCCGACGGGCGTGAAGATCTTCAACTGGCTGGCCACGATGTGGCGTGGCTCGATGACTTTCGAGACGCCCATGCTGTGGGCCGTGGGCTTCATCTTCGTGTTCACGATGGGTGGCTTCACCGGCCTGATCTGTGCGATGGCTCCCATCGACATCCAGATCCAGGACACCTACTACGTCGTCGCCCACTTCCACTACGTGCTCGTGGCCGGCTCGCTGTACGCCCTGTTTGCCGGTGTGTACTACTGGGGTCCGAAGTGGACCGGCGTGATGTATTCGGAGACGCGCGGCAAGATCCACTTCTGGGGCTCGCTGATCTTCTTCAACATCACCTTCTTCCCGATGCATTTCCTCGGCCTGGCCGGCATGCCGCGTCGCTATGCCGACTACCCAATGCAGTTCACCGACTTCAACCAGATCGCCTCGGTGGGCGCATTCGGCTTCGGTTTGATGCAGGTCTACTTCTTCCTCTTCGTCGTCGTGCCCATGATGCGCGGCAAGGGTGAGAAGGCTCCGCAGAAGCCTTGGGAAGCCGCCGAAGGCCTGGAATGGGAAGTGCCGTCGCCGGCCCCCTTCCATACCTTCGAAGAGCCGCCCAAGCTGGACGCTTCGGCCACCAAGATCGTCGGCTGAGGAGCCCGGTCGTGACGCCCGAGCAGCGTAAGAGCAATCGTCGGCTGGGCCTGATCCTGCTGACGGTGGCCCTGGCCTTCGGTTTCGGCTTCATCGCCAAGATGGTGCTGTTCGCCCACTGAGATGCGCTTCCTCGCCGCGCTTCACCGAGACAACCGCCAGCTCCTCATGAAGCTGGCGCTCATCGTCGCGTTGATGTTCGGCTTCGGCTATGCGCTGGTGCCGCTCTACAAGGCGATCTGCGAGGCGCTGGGGATCAACGTGCTCTCGTTGTCAGAGCGGCAGACGCTGCTGGCCGACAAGGGCATCGCGAACGGCAACGGTCAGGTCGACTACAGCCGCGAGATCACGGTGGAATTCGATACCAATGCTCGTGGCCCCTGGGACTTCAAGCCCGCCGTTCGCCATATGACGGTCCATCCGGGCGAACTGAGCCAGGTCATGTACGAGTTCCGCAACAAGCAGGACCGCACCATGGCTGCCCAGGCCATCCCGAGCTATGCGCCGATGCAGGCCAGCGCGCACTTCAACAAGCTGGAGTGCTTCTGCTTCAATGAATACACGCTCAAGCCGGGCGAGACCAAGCAGTGGCCGGTCGTGTTCGTCATTGACCCCAAGCTGCCCAAGGACGTGAAGACCATCACGTTGTCCTACACGTTCTTCGAGGTGGCGGGCAAGGGTGGGGTCAAGCTCGGCGAGGCGCCAAAGGGTGCGGGAGCCGCGTTGTGAGCGAGGCCGGCAAGGATCTGAAGGAAGCCGTGGGCCGCAAGGCTTCGCCGCTGCAGACGATCTCGGCCGTGGCTTGGGGTTTCTTCGGCGTGCGCCGGGGCAAGGACCGTGAGAGCGACATGGCCAAGCTCAATCCGGTGCACGTCATCATCGCGGGCCTGATTGGCGCCGCCCTGTTTGTATTGATGCTGGTGCTGCTGATCCGCTGGGTCGTCGGCAGCGGTGTGGCGGCCTGAAGCGTGGCCGCGACAAGGTTTAGAACGAGCGAGAACTAGGAGAACGACATGTCGGCAGCGACAACCCCGGGCAAGACCCCGTACTACTTCGTCCCCGCACCTTCGCGGCATCCGGTGATGGCCGCCACCGGCCTGTTCTTCGTCATCCTTGGTGCCGGCCAGTGGGTCAATGGCCATGGCTGGGGCATGTACTCGCTGTTCGGCGGCCTGGCCCTGTGGGCCTTCGTGCTGCAGCAGTGGTTCCGCGACGCCATCGGCGAGAGCGAGGGCGGCCTCTACAGCGACCGCATCGACCTCTCCTTCCGCTGGAGCATGGGCTGGTTCATCTTCTCCGAGGTGATGTTCTTTGCTGCATTCTTCGGCGCGCTGTACTGGGCGCGCGTCTTTTCGGTGCCCTCGCTGGGCAGCCTGGAGAACTCGCTGCTGTGGCCGGACTTCAAGGCCATCTGGCCCAGCACCGCGCCCGGCTTCACTGCCGCGCCGGGCGGTACCGTCGAGGCCTTCAGCACCATGGGCCCATGGCCCATCCCGACGATCAATACCGCACTGCTGCTGACCTCGGGCGTCACGCTGACCATCGCCCACCACGCGCTGATCGCCGGCAACCGCGCCAAGACCATCGCCTGGATGTGGATCACCGTGCTGCTGGGGATCACCTTCCTCGGCTTCCAGGCCTATGAGTACCACCACGCCTACGCGGATCTCAACCTCAAGCTCAGCTCTGGCATCTTCGGTTCCACGTTCTTCCTGCTGACCGGCTTCCACGGCTTCCACGTCTGCGTGGGTGCGCTGATGCTGCTGTTCATCACGATCCGTCTGATGAAGGGCCACTTCACCGCGGACCGCCACTTCGGCTTCGAGGGCGCCGCCTGGTACTGGCACTTCGTCGACGTCGTCTGGCTGGGCCTGTACGTCGTCGTCTACTGGATGTGACGCGGTCGACCCCGCAAGACAAAAGCGCCGCAGTCGCGGCGCTTTTTTTTGATCCACTCAGGACCGTACCGGCAGCCCCGTGGGCTGTATCCAGCCCAGCTTCCAGCTCAGCAGGATGATGAGGAACAGTGCCACCGATAGCGCCACCCGCAGGGCCAGCGCGCGAGCCATGTTGGGGCTGCGCTTGCTGTCGCCGCGGCCCTTGCGCAGCATGAAGAAGCCGGCCGCGGCCAGCGCGCCGAGGATGCCGATGAAGGCGATCAGGAACACGAATTTCATGGCGACGAATTATCCGCGCGGGGTGGCGGTATGAAAGCCAGGCGCTGGCTGCTGCTGGGAGCTGTGCTGCTGGGATGCGCACTGACGGCGCGCCTGGGGCTGTGGCAGCTCGACCGCGCACAGCAGAAGCTGGCCCTGCAGGCTGCCATCGATGCCGAGGCTGCCCGGCCCGCTCTTGCCAACGCAGACCTGGACGGCGCTCAGCAACTGCACCGGAGCGTCGCTCTGCACGGCCGTTGGGTCGCCGAGCGCAGCGTCTGGCTGGACAACCGGCCCATGGACGGCCGCGCTGGCTTTTACGTCGTCACGCCGCTGCGCCTCAGTGGCCGCGATGAAGCCATCCTCGTGCAGCGAGGCTGGGTGCCGCGCGACCCGTCCGACCGCAGCCGCCTGCCGCCGCTGGCCACGCCGGCCGGGGAGGTGGAGGTCTTCGGCCGCCTGGCCGCATCGCCGTCGCGGCTTTACGAGCTGGGCGAAGGCGCATCGGGTGTGATCCGGCAGAATCTGGATGCTGCGGCCCTGGCCGCCGAGTCCGGGCTCCGGCTGCTGCCGCTGACCGTCGTGCAGACCGTCGGTGCGGCGGATGATGGCCTGCTGCGCCACTGGCCGGTGCCGGATCTGGGCCTGCACAAACACTATGGCTACGCCTTCCAATGGTTCGCGCTCTGCGCGCTGATCCTGCTTCTTTATGTCTGGTTCCAACTCATCCGCCCCCGGCTCCGCCACCGCCAGCAGCCCTGAACCGCTGAGCTTCGCGGTGCACAGCCTGCCCGACCCGCGTGCACTTGCCGGTAGCCCGCAGCAGCGCGCCGGCCGCTGGAAGATGCTGATGGTGCTGGCCATCTGCGCGGCGCCGGTCATCGCGTCGTACTTCACGTTCTACGTGGTCAAGCCCAGTGGCTCGGCCTATGGCGAGCTGATCGCACCCACCGTCGACATGCCGGCCGACCTTCCGATGACCGACCTGCAGGGACACGCGGTCCCGGCCGAATCGCTGCGTGGCCAGTGGCTGCTGGCCGTCGTCCAGCCCGCCGATTGCGGCCAGGCCTGCGAGCGCCAGCTCTATGTGCAGCGCCAGTTGCGCGAGATGCTGGGCAAGGAGCGTGCCCGTGTCGACAAGCTCTGGCTCATCCCCGATGACGGCACGCCGCGAGAGAAGGTGCTGGAGGCGGTGGGACAGAAAGGCGTCGAGGTCAACGTCCTGCACGTGCCAGAGGACCGTCTCGCGGCATGGCTGCGGCCGGCGCCGGGCAAGGCGCTCAGCGACCACTTCTACGTCGTCGATCCCATGGGCCGCTGGATGCTGCGCGCACCCGCCGACCCGGATCCCAAGAAGTTCAAGGCCGACCTCGACAAGCTGCTCAAGGCCAGCGCCGGCTGGGACAAGCCGGGCCGCTGAGTTGGCGATGAACGAGGTGCTGCTTCCCCTCGGGCAGGTCGCCGCCATCGGCGGCGCCGTCGCCCTCGGCCCGCTGCTGTGGTGGCGTCAGCGCTCGCGCGCCGGCACGCCGGCGGCGCGGCTGCGCGCGCTGACGCTGCTGACCCTGTTCCTGACCTTCGACCTCATCGTCTTCGGAGCGTTCACGCGCTTGACCGATTCAGGGCTGGGTTGCCCCGACTGGCCTGGCTGCTACAGCGCGGCCAGCCCGGTCGGTGCCCGCCACCATATCGAGGCGGCGCAGACTGCGATGCCCACCGGCCCGGTGACCCACGGCAAGGCCTGGATCGAGATGGTGCACCGCTACCTGGCCAGTGGGGTGGGGCTGCTCATCCTCGTCATGACGGTGCTGGCCTGGCGGCTCAAGCGCTCGTCCGGCGAGACGGCGCCCTCGGCTTGGCTGCCGACGCTGACTTTTCTGTGGGTCTGCGTGCAGGGCGCCTTCGGCGCATTGACCGTCACGATGAAGCTGTTCCCGGCCATCGTAACGCTGCACCTGCTGTTCGGCCTGGGCCTGCTGATGCTGCTGGCCTGGCAGCACGAGGCGTATCGGCCGCGCCCCATCCCCGCCCGGTCCGGGCTGCAGCTCGCTGTCGCCGCTGTCCTCGTGCTGGCCATGGCCCAGGTCGCCCTCGGCGGCTGGGTCAGTACCAACTACGCGGTGCTGGCCTGCGACGAGTTCCCGACCTGCCACGGCGGCCAGTGGTGGCCTCACCTCGACTTCGCCCAGGGCTTCCAGCTCTGGCGCGAGCTCGGGCAGCGAGCCGACGGCAACTACCTTGGCTTCGAGGCGCTGGCCGCCATCCACATGGCCCATCGCCTTGGCGCTCTCGTCGTCTTCGCTGCCGTCATCGTGCTGGCCTGGCTGCTGCGCGCGCGGGCGCCGGGCTGGGCCAAGGCCTTGCTCGCCGCCGCCGGCTGGCAGCTGGCATCCGGCCTGTCCAACGTCGTGCTCGACTGGCCCATCTTCGCGGCCCTGGCCCACACCGCCGGCGCAGCCGTGCTGCTGGGCCTGCTCACCACCCTGCTCGCGCGCCTGCAGCGCGCCCACCCCTGACCATGGCCTCCACATCCACCGCCAGTGCCTTCGTGCACAGCCCGCGCTGGCAGCAGTTCTACCAGCTGACCAAGCCCAAGGTCGTCCAGCTCATCGTCTTCTGTGCCGCCATCGGCATGGCCCTTGCCGTGCCCGGCCTGCCCGACCCGGGCCAGGCGATGACCATGCTTGCGGCCATCGTCGGTATCTGGCTGGTGGCAGGCGCGGCCGCGGCCTTCAACTGCCTCATCGAGGATGGCATCGATGCGCGCATGAAGCGCACCGCCTGGCGGGCGACCGCCAAGGGCGAGCTGAGCCGCCCGCAGACGCTGGCCTTCTCGGCCCTGCTGTGCGGCATCGGCATGGCCATCCTGGGCGTCTACGTCAACGTGCTGACGATGTGGCTGACCTTCGCCACGTTCGTTGGCTATGCGGTCATCTACACCGTCGTGCTGAAGCCGATGACGCCACAGAACATCGTCATCGGTGGTGCTTCAGGTGCCATGCCGCCCGTGCTGGGCTGGGCGGCGCTGCGTGGCGAGCTGGGCCCCGAGCCCTGGCTGCTGTGCCTCATCATCTTCCTGTGGACGCCGCCGCACTTCTGGGCGCTGGCGCTGTACCGCGCCGAGGATTACGCCCGTGCCGGCCTGCCAATGCTGCCGGTGACCCATGGCAACGACTACACGCGACTGCAGATCCTGCTCTACACCTGGGTGCTTTTCGCGGCGACGCTGCTGCCTTTCCTGACCGGCATGAGCGGCTGGTTCTACCTCGCCAGCGCCGTGATTCTGGGCCTGGGCTTCTGCGGCTATGCCTTCCGGCTGTGGCGCGCCTACTCGGAGATGCTGGCGCGGCGGACCTTCTGGTTCTCCATCTGGCATCTGTCGCTGCTGTTTGCGGCCCTCCTGATCGACCACTACATCGCATGAGCACTCGACGTTTCGCCCTGGCGGCCCTGGCCGCGCTGCCCCTAGCTGCCTGCCAGAAGTCCGCCCCCGACAAGCCGGCCTTCAAGGGGATAGAGCTGACGGGCGCCGAGTACGCCAGGCAGCTCAACCTCACAGACCAGGACGGCCGCGCCCGCTCGCTGGCCGACTTCAAGGGCAAGGTGCTGGTGGTGTTCTTCGGGTACACGCAGTGTCCGGACGTCTGCCCGACCACCATGGCGGAGGTGGCCGAGGTCAAGCGCTCACTGGGTGATGACGGAGACAAGGTACAGGGTGTCTTCGTGACCATCGACCCTGAGCGCGACACCGGCCAGTTGCTGAAGGCCTACATGGCCAGCTTCGACCCCAGCTTTGTCGCGCTGCGCGGCAGCGCTGAGCAGACGCAGGCCGCGGCCAAGGAGTTCAAGGTCTTCTACGCCAAGGTGCCGGGCAAGACGCCCGAGACCTACACCATGGATCACACGGCTGCGAGCTTCATCTTCGACACCGAAGGACGCGTGCGGGTCTACGCCCGCTACGGCTCGGGTGCCCAGGCGCTGGCGGACGACATCAAGCTGTTGCTTGCCGAGAAGAAGAGCTGAGCGCCCGCATGGTCAGTCCAGACTCCAGTCGCGTGGGACCCCGGGCCGCCACCACCCTTGCCGGCGTGCTGGTGGCAGCCGTCCTCGCGCTGGCGGGGTGCGCCGCTTCGGAGCCGGAGCCGCCGCCGCTATCGCGCGCCACGGCCGGGCGGCAGCCCGTGACCCTCCTGGTCTCCATCGACGGCTTCCGCGAGGACTACCTCCGTCGCGGCGCCACGCCCACGCTGTCGCGGCTGGCGGCCGGCGGCGTCACGGGGGTCATGCACCCGTCCTTTCCCTCCAAGACATTTCCCAACCACTGGACGCTGGTGACGGGCCTGCGCCCGGATCGCCACGGCATCGTTGGAAACCGGATGGAGTCGCCCGAGCACAGGGCGGTCTTCACCATGGCCACTGACGACCCCTGGTGGTGGAGCGCGGCGTCGCCGCTGTGGGTGGATGCGGAGAGGGCTGGCATCCGTACTGCCGCGATGTTCTGGCCGGGCGCCAACGTCGCGATCGGTGGGATGTCCGGCGAGGTGGAGCGTCCGGAGCCCGCGGGCATGCGGCCCTCGGACTGGGTGCCCTACAACAAGGCCGTGAACGACTCTCAGCGGGTGAACATGGTGCTGGACTGGCTGCGTCGGCCCGAGGAGATCCGGCCCAGCTTCGTGACGCTGTATTTCGACAAGGTCGACACGGCCGGTCATCACCATGGCCCCGACAGCGCACAGACCACGCAGGCGGTGGCCGAGGTCGACAAGGCGATCGGCGTGCTCGTGGCCGGGTTGAAGGCCCTGGGCCAGCCAGCCAATCTCGTCATCGTGGCCGACCACGGCATGGCTGCGACCAGCAGCGAGCGCACGATCGCGCTGGACACGCTGGCCGATCCCGAGCGCTACCACTTGGTGGAGACAGGCCCCTTTGCGAGCCTCGCTCCGCGGCCCGGCGCTGCCGCGGACGTGGAGCGGGCCTTGCTCGCACCGCACGAGCACATGCAGTGCTGGCGCAAGGCCGACATCCCGGCGCGCTTCCATTACGGTGCGAATCCGCGTGTACCACCCATCCTGTGCCTGGCCCAACCCGGCTGGCTGATCCAGGCCAGCGCGCCGCGACAGCCTGCCTCCGGTGGCAACCACGGCTATGACAACATGGCGCCGGAGATGAATGCCCTGTTCATCGCGACGGGCCCCGCCTTCGCGGCAGGCCGGGTGCTGCCGGACTTCGACAACGTGGACATCTACCCGCTCCTGCGCCAACTGATCGGGCTGCCGGCCGCTGTCGGCGTCGATGGCAGCAGCGCGGTGTTTCAGGACGTCCTCAAGGGGCCGGCAGTTCCGGCCACGAACTGACAGTCGGCGTCGGCGCGTCGCCGGGAAGGCCCGGGTGCAAGCGCGGTATCGCCCAGATGAAAAAAGGGCCTGCAAGCAGGCCCTTTGCTGGAGATGAGAGGATCAGGCCGCTTCTGTCAGCGCCTTCTTCATCTTCTTCATCGCCGCGACCTCGATCTGGCGGATGCGCTCGGCCGACACGCCGTACTCGGCCGCCAGCTCGTGCAGCGTCATGCCGCCCGAGGCGTCGTCGTTCACCTTCAGCCAGCGCTCTTCGACGATGCGGCGGCTGCGCGGGTCCAGCACTTCCAGCGCGCGTTGGATGCCGTCGCCAGCCATATGGTCGCGCGAGCGGGCCTCGATGACGCGAGTCGGCTCATGGCTTTCGTCGGCCAGGTAGGCGATGGGGGCGAAGCTCTCGCCGTCGTCGTCGGTCTGGGGCTCCAGTGCGACGTCGCCGCCCGACAGGCGGGTTTCCATCTCCAGCACTTCCTCGCGCTTGACATTGAGCTCACGGGCCACATGGGCCACTTCGGCCTCGCTCAGCGTGTTGCGGTGCGTCTGGCCCTCGGCTTGTTCGGCCTTCAGCTGATGCTTCATCGAGCGCAGGTTGAAGAACAGCTTGCGCTGAGCCTTGGTCGTCGCGACCTTGACCATGCGCCAGTTCTTCAGGATGTACTCGTGGATCTCGGCCTTGATCCAGTGCATGGCGTAGCTGACCAGGCGCACGCCCTGGTCCGGGTCGAAGCGCTTGACGGCCTTCATTAGGCCCACGTTGCCTTCCTGGATCAGGTCGCCCTGCGGCAGGCCGTAGCCCACGTACTGGCGCGAGATGGACACCACCAGGCGCAGGTGCGACAGCACCATGCGGCCGGCAGCCTCCAGGTCGCCCTTGTCGCGCAGGCTGCGCGCGGCAGAGCTCTCCTCCTCCGCTGTCAGCAGCGGCAGGCGGTTGACGGCGGAGATGTAGGCGTCCAGATTGCCCAGCGAGGGCACCAGGGCCCAGGGGTCGCGGACGGCAATGGCAGAAGAAGCGGACATCGTCTTGAATCCTTCGAACCCGCGGCGTGGAAGTGCCGCGGCGGAAAAGATATTAGCACTCCAATCCAGCGAGTGCTAAGGATGACGATGTCGCTGATGAAAAGCAGTGTTGCCGCGGTTGAAGCAGTTGGCGAACACTAACTTGCCTTGGGCGGGCGCCCGCTTGATGGCTTGAACCCAGCCGGTTCCGGGCGGATCGCAGCGACCAGTTTCCGGCCTGTCTCAGTCCACCAAGCCGAAATCCGGGCTGGTGATCATGGCCTCGATGTCCAGCAGGATCAGCATGCGTTCGCCAATCTTGCCCAGGCCGGTGATGAAGCGGGCGTCCATTGCGGCCGGTACCTCGGGGCGGGGCTTGATCTCCTCGGCGCCCAGCTCCAGCACGTCGGACACCGAGTCCACGACGATGCCGACCACCCGGCCAGCCACGTTCAGCACGACGACGACGGTGAAGGCGTTGTACTCGCCGGCCTGGCCGAGGCGCAGGCGCAGGTCCAGGATGGGAACGATGACCCCGCGCAGGTTGACGACGCCCTTGACGAAGGCGGGCGCATTGGCCACCCGAGTGGGCGGCTCATAGGACCGGATCTCCTGCACGCGCAGGATGTCCAGGCCGTACTCCTCCTCACCGATGCGGAAGGTCAGGAACTGGCGGCCATCGGCATGTGCCAAGGCCTGCACGGCCTGGGCGCCGGTGCTGGGAACGAGGTCGGTGGAACTCATCGGGAACGGCGTTGTGTTGGAAGGCTAGGCCTTCATTCTGCCCGCTCCGCCCCCCCGCCCGTCGCCAACAATTCATCGATCAGGGCCAGCACTTCACGCACGTCCAGCGGCTTGGTCAGATAGTGCCGGGCGCCGGCCACCTGGGCAGCGGCGATCTGTTCCGGCTGGGCGTTGGCCGACACGACGATGACCGGCGGCAATGGTCCGCCGCGCTCGTGCAGCCGTCTCAACAGCATCAGGCCGTCGCCATCGGGCAACTGCCAGTCGAGCAGCAGCAGGGCCGGCGGACGCTCGTGCAGGGCGCGCAGGCCGGCGTCGACCGTGCCGGCCACTTCCAGCTCAATGCCGGGGCGTTGCTCCAGGATGCCCCGCATGACCTCGGCGTTGAGCTCGTTGTCCTCGACATAGAGCAGGTGCTGTCTCGGCACGGCGCGTGGCCGGGAGGGTTCGTCGGGTGCTTCGAACCCGTCGCCGGTCCTGGCTGCCGCGGTGCCGGCGGCGGCCAGCCGCAGCACGAAGCAGGCGCCAGCGCCTCCCGTGGGATCCACGGCCTCGGCGCGCAGGCTGCCGCCCATCATCTCGGCCAGTCGCTGGCTGATGACCAGGCCGATACCGGTGCCTGCCAGGCCAGTGCGCTCACGGCCAAGGCGGTTGAAGGGCTGGAACAGGGCGGCGCGCTGCTCCTCCGTCAGTCCCATGCCGGTGTCGTGCACGGCGATCTCGACCCAGCCCGGCGCCGGGCTCCCGGCCTCAATGTCGATTCGGCCGCCGGGGTGGTTGTACTTGACCGCGTTGCTGAGCAGGTTGGTCAGGATCTGCGTGACCCGTGTCGGATCGCCGATCAGGTTCATTGCGCCTGTGTCGATGCGCTGGGTGATGGCCAGGCCGCGCTCCGTCGCCTGGCCCTGCACCAGGGCCAGCGCGCGGGCCAGCAGGGGAGGCAGCTCCAGTGCCGCCATCTCCAGCCGCAGCGAGCCGGCTTCGATGCGCGACAGGTCCAATGTGTCGTTGATCATCTCCAGCAGATGCCAACCTGCCTGGGCGATCTGCTGGGCGCGGCCGCGCTGGCCTGGCGGCAGGGGCTCGCCGGCGTCCATCTGCATCAGCTGGGTGAAGCCAAGGATGGCGTTCATCGGCGTGCGCAGCTCGTGGCTCATGCGCGAAAGGAACTCGTTCTTGGCCTGGTTGGCGGCCTCGGCCGCCTCCCGGGCGCGATCCAGCTCCTCGATGCGCAACTGGTCGGTGATGTCCTCGACGATGCCCACCATCCGGTGCGGCCGGCCGTCCGTGCCACGCAGCAGGCTGACGATGGTGCGCACGTGGATGACGCTGCCGTCAGGCCTTACATAGCGCTTCAGGCGTCGGTAGAACGGGATTTCGCCGCGCATCAGCCGGCGCGCCAGGCGGATGTCCTCGCGGCGGTCATCGGCATGGGTCAGCTCGATGGAGCGCCGGGTCGCCAGCGCCTCGGCAGAGTAGCCGACGAGATTGCTGAAGTACGCGTTGACCTCCTGGAAGCCGCCGTTCAGGTCGGTAAAGGCGATGCCTATGGGTGCCGTCTCAAAAATGCTGTGAAAGCGCCGCTCGCTCTGGCTCAGCGCGCGTTCGCCCTGGGCGCGGCTGGCGACCTCTCGCTCCAGTGCCGCCGTACGCTCCCTCACGAGGGCTTCTACGTGCTGGGTGCGTCCCGACATCAGCAGCAGCAGCGCGCCGACCATGGCGGTGGCCAGCAGGCCCACCAGCGCGAAGGCCCAGCTGCGACCTGGTGCCTGGGCCAGCCCGGGCAGGTCGTAGATGCGGACTTCCCAGCGGCGGCCGCCGAACTCCAGCGGCATCTTGACCAGCGGCAGTGCTGAGTCGCCGCCGCGCTGCACGGCGTCGCAGCCGAGGCGGCCGGCCAGCCGTGGGTACAGGGCGTCCGGCTCCAAGTCGACGAGGCAGGCGCCCAGATGCTCGGGCCAGCTCGCGGACAGCCGCGAAAGCAGCAAGTCGGGCCGCAGCGTCGCGAAGACGACGCCTTCGAGCCCATCCTCGCCGCGCTGTGCCTGGCCGCGGTAGAGCGGCTGGTAGATGACGACACCGACGGCGGCTTCCTTGTCCTGTGACAGCTGTATGCCCGCCGAGGCCGTTGGCTGCCCCGTCGCAGCGGCTTTCTCGACGGCGGCGCGCGCGCCGGGAACCGTGCGCACGTTGATGCCCAGCGCGCCGGCATTGCGCGACAGCGGCTCGATGAGGCGGATGGCCACCATGTCTTCGTCCACCGGTGGGCGCAGGTCGCCGGCACGCAGTCGGTCTCGGGCCTGGAAGCCGCCGGGGAACGCGTCGGCCGCAGCCGCGGCGTTGAAGCGCTCGACGTCAGCGCGTGTGACGCGTTGCGCCAGCCCCAAAGCGATCAGCGGGCTGTCCTCCGTCAGAAAGCCGCTGGTGGCGCGGGCGAACTCGACCCGCGTCGGCAGGGGCTTGAGCTTGACCATGCCGTGCAGGCCCTCGAGCGCCAGCAGCGGTTCGCGCAGGCGGCCGGCGAGGGCCTGGGCCGCACTGGTTGCATCGCGCGTGAAATCGGCGCGGTTGCGCTGGCGGTCCCACTCGACCGTGGCGGCCACGCCCATGCCCACGAGCAGCGTCGTCAGCAGCATGGGCAGTCCCACGCTCAGGCGGCGCGTCGCCCAGGCGTTGCGCGGCTTGCCGATCAGCGCCAGCGTGATGGGCGTGGCGATCAGCACGCCCATCAGGTCACCCGTCCACCACACCATCCAGACGATGCCCATCTGTGCGGTGGCGATGGTGTCGGTGGCTGCAAGCACCAGCGTCGCGCAGCTCGGGCTGAGCAGCCCTGCCAGCGTGACCGCCCCCAGATAGCCGCCCACCTCGCGTGGCGAGGCCAGCACCAGCGGCCGGCCGCACCAGCGCCGGATCAGCAGCGTGCCGACGGCGCCCTGAGCTGCGGCGCCCAGCGCGATCCCTGCGGCCAGCGGCAGCACTTGGGTGCTGAGGTTGCCGAGCATGGCGGCCTGCACGATGAAGGAGCCCAGGGCCACGGCCGGCAGGTAGCGCAAGCCCAGCACCAGCAGCACCGCCAGGCCCCAGCCCGCGGCAGGGTAGATGGGTGCCACCTCGTAGGGCGGCAGCACCATCAGCAGGCCCAGCCGGCCCAGCAGCAGGTAGACAGCGGTAATGCCCGCCGAGAGAGCCAGGTAGCGGCCGATCGCGCGGGCGGACGTGCCGCCTGCGTCGTTCATTCGGCCTGTGCCTCGCGCAGCGTCTGCACGACAGGTCGCTGCAGCACGCCTCGCAGACTCCACCAGCCGGCGCTCCAGGCCAGCAGCGCCCCTACCACGGCACTGGCCAGCGGCACCCACGGCTTGAGCTGCCAGTCAAACTGGAAGACGAAGCGCGCCAGCAGTGCTGCCAGCACCAGCGCCACCGCGCCGGCCAAGAAGCCGGCCAGCGCGCCCACGCCCAGCAGTTCGGCGCGCTGCACCTGGGCCAGCAGCGAGGAGGGGGCCCCCAAGGCGCGCATCAGCGCGAACTCTCGCGTGCGCGCTTCTCGGGTGCTCCCCACGGCGGCCAGCAGCACGACCAGGCCGGTCGCCAGCGTGAAACCGAACAGGAACTGCACGGCCTGGATGACCTGGTTCAGCACGCCCTGCACCTGGTTGAGCTGGGCCGACACGTCGATGACGGTCAGGTTGGGGAACTGCCGGGCCAGCTCGCGGTCAAGCTTGGCGGCCGGTGGGTTGCGGTAGGCGGCGATCTGCGTGGACGGCAGGTCGGGTAGCTCCGCGGCTTCGAACAGCACGAAGAAGTTGACCCGCATCGATGACCAGTCGACCTTGCGCAGGCTGGTGACGCGACCCTGCACCGGCTGGCCGGCGATGTCGAAGGCCAGCGTGTCGCCGAGCTTGAGCCCCAGCGTCTGCGCGAGTCCTTCCTCCACGCTCATGCCCATCTCGCCCGGTTTAGCGTCATCCCAGCGGCCGGCCACGATCTGGTTGTGCGCTGGCTGCTCGGCCGTGTGGCTGAGGTTGAACTCGCGCTCGGCCAGGCGCTGGGCGCGCTCCTCGGCGAAGCGCCGACCCTGCACGGCCTCGCCGTTGATCGTCGTCAGCCGGCCACGAATCATGGGGTACCAGTCGTAGTCCTGCACGCCAGCCCCGGCCAGCGTCTTGCGGAAGGACTCGGTCTGGTCGGGCTGGATGTTGATGACAAAGCGGTCGGGCGCCGACGCCGGCGTGGCCTGGCGCCAGCTGGAGATCAGGTCGGTGCGCAACAGCACCAGCAGCGCCAGCGCCAGCAGGCCCACGGCCAGCGACGCGACCTGCATGACGGCAAAGCCAGGCCGCGCAGCGACCTGGCGCGTCGCCAGCAGCAGCCAGCGCGGCACGCCCGCGCCGCTGACGTTGCTTGGCACGACCCGCCGCAGCAGCCTCACCGCGGCCCAGGCCAGACCTGCGAACAGCAGCACCGCGCCGCCAAAGCCCGCCGCCGCGATGCCGCCAAGCATCAGGTCGCCGGCCAGTACCACGAGGATGGCGGCCAGGCCAGCCACACCCGCGCCCAGCACCAGCAGCGAGCCGGCCTTGGGTGCGCCCAGGTCGCGGCGGATCACGCGCAGCGGCGGCACGGCTGCCAGCTGCAGCACAGGCGGCAGGCCGAAGCCCAGCAGCAGCGACAGCCCCAGCCCCAGACCCAGCAATGCCGGCCAGACGCTGGGCGGAGGCAGGCTCACGTTGACCAGGCCAGCCAGCAGCGATACGAAAACCTGGTGCAGGCCCAGGCCCACCACCACGCCCGCCAGACTGGCACCCAGGCCGGCCAGCAGGAACTCCAGCCCGTAGGCCCAGGCGATGCGCCGCTGCGGCTGGCCCAGCACGCGCAGCATGGCGCAAGCGTCCAGGTGGCGTGCCGCGAAGTCGCGCGCCGCCAGCGCCACGGCGACCGCCGCGAGCAGGGCCGACAGCATCGCCACCAATCGCAGGAAGCGCGCCGCGCGGTCTAGCGTCTGGCGCATCTCGGGCCGGCCGGACTCCAGCGACTCCAGGCGCACGCCGCGCAGCTTGTCCTTCTCGACGAGCTGCTCCGCCGCCGTGACGAAGCGCCGCACGGCATCCGGCGCAGCGCCCGCCCCGGGCACAAGGGCCATGCGGTAGGTGATGCGGCTGGCCGGTTGTACCAACTGGGTGGCGGCGAGGTCACTCTCGGCCAGCATGACGCGCGGCGCGAAATTCATGAAGCCGGCGCCGCGGTCGGGCTCGGTTTCGATGAGGGCACCGACCTGGAGCTGGCTGTCGCCCAGGAGCAGCGGGTCACCGAGCTTCAGGCCCAGGCCGTCGGCCACGGCCGGGTCCACCCAGACCTCCCCGGCCGCTGGCGCGTCACCACGGCCGGGCAGGGCCTCGCGCAGCGCGATGCGGCCACGCAGCGGATAGCCGGCACTGACCGCCTTGACGGCGACGAGCCGGCTCTCGCCGCCCTGGGCTTCAGTCGCGCGCGCCATGCTCGGGAAGGTCGCGCTGCGCACCATCGTCAGCTTCTGCTCGCGTGCCAGGTCGATCAGCGCCTGGGGCGTAGGCTGGTCGCTGGCCACGACGGCGTCCCCGCCCAGCAACTGGGCCGCATCGCGGCGCAGGCCCTGGTCCAGCCGGTCCGACAGGAAAGCCACCGCGCACAGCGCGGCTACGGCCAGGGCCACGGCGAGCATCAGCAGGCGCAGCTCGCCGGCTCGCCAGTCCCGCAGCAGTTGGCGCCATGCGACGGCCAGGGTGGAGGGGGGACGCTGGGCGGGCAGGGCTGGGGACTTCATGCGCGTGACTTTAGCGGCGCGCAACGGGGTTGGCCGCCATTCAGCCAATGCCGCGAACACGCCACAGGCCGGCGCAGCGGCCCGTGGCGAAGCGCTCGCTCAGGCCGGCTTGCTCATGCCCTTGAAGATGAAGGGCAGAGCCTCGCGCAGCGTCGCCTGCCAGACGGGCCAGTCATGGTCGCCATTCAGGATGCGCAGCTCGGCCTTGATGGACGCCACGCGGGAGACGCGGTTGAACAGCAGGTGCGCCTCCATGTCGATGTCGTTCATCGCCTCAGCCGGGTTGCTCTCCTTCCACTCGTCGTCTCCCGCGGAGATGAACAGGTTCAGGGGCAGCTTCTTGGCCGCGAAGGTTGGTAGCAGGGCCGGATAGGTCTTGCTGCGGTAGATCTCGTCGACGAACAGGGTGTTGCCGCTCCCGAAGGCGCCGAACTCGCGCGTGCTGGAGCCCGCGGGCGGCAGCGGCGTGTAGATGGCCGGGCTCATGACGATGCTGGCACTGAACTGCTCGGGGTAGGCCAGGGCATAGCGCAAGGCGCCATAGGCGCCCATCGAGTAGCCCGCCAGCGCGCGTGCCTCGCGTTGTGGGAGTGTGCGGTAGTTCGCGTCGATGTAGGGCAGCAGTTCGGTGATGAACGCGGTCTCGACCTTGGCGCCCGGCAGTGTGCTGCTGGTGTAGGCCGAGTCGACGTAGTAGCCGCCGCGGTTGCTGGACGGCGCATCCGGCATGACGCCGATGAAGGCCGGGATGGTGCCGGCCGCGATCAGCTCATCGAACATCGCCTGATTGCGCCCCCAGGCGGACAACGTGTCGCCCCGGCCATGCAGCATGTAGACGACCGGGTAGCGCAGGCCTGACGTCGCGTAACCCGGGGGCAGGTAGATCTTGACCCAGCTCTCGTCATTGAGCGCGGTCGAGCGGTAGTGGATCTCGGTGATGGAGCTCGGCCCTGCCGATGCCGGCGGCGGGGGCGGGGGCGGGGGCGGGGGCGTGGATGGCGTCGGCGTGACAATCGCCGGCAGGCCGCCGTCGCCGCCACCGCAGGCGGTGACGCCCAGGCCGCCCAGGCCGGCCAGCACGAGGCCGCGGCGACTGAGGCTGGGCGAAGGCGGCTGGGTGATCACGGCTGTCGCGGGGGCTTGGCGCGGTGCGGGGCTCGCTTGGTCGAGGCCGGCGAGGCCTGACTCATCTTTCGGGGGGATCATGCGGTCTCCTTTTTTTTGTTGGGAGGCCGAGTCTCCGGGCGGCTGCTGCGTGGATGAAGTGGCAGCCGCTTGGTTCACAAGATAGCTTTCCTGTGGTCAGGGTCCGGTTCCACCGTCATCCACCGCCGCAGCGAGCATGTCCGTTGGCGATGGTGCGGATCTACGCGATGGATGCCGCCATTGCCAAACCGCACCTAGAATGACAAGCGTTGCGGGTGTAGTTCAATGGTAGAACGCTAGCTTCCCAAGCTCGATACGTGGGTTCGATTCCCATCACCCGCTCCAAACGCCAACGGCCCTCGCGGGCCGTTTCCGGTGGTGGCAGGCCGGGTGCGAGGCAGTACTGATGCAGGCAATCCGCGCTGTCAGTCCGCCACCCAGCTCACCCGCCCGCGCCCCGCTGCCTTGGCGAGGTATAGCGCCCGGTCCGCCGCTTCGACCAGCCCCTGCGACTGCGTTCCGGCTGACACGCCAAGGCTGATCGTCACGCAGCCCTCCACGCCCGGATGCGGCAGCGCGAGCGCGCGCACGGTGTCCTCCATCAACTGCGCCACGCCGATGGCACCCGCCAGGTCGGTGTCCGGCAACAGGCAGACGAACTCTTCGCCGCCGTAGCGGGCCAGCAGGTCGGTGGGCCGCCGTAGGCAGGCCTTGAGCGCTGCCGCGACGCGCCTCAGGCAGTCGTCGCCCGCGAGATGGCCCAGCGCGTCGTTGTAGCGCTTGAAATGATCGACATCGGCCAGCGCAATGGCCAGTGGCGTGCGGGTGCGCTGGGCGCGTCGTCCCTCGGCGTTGAAGCGCTCATCGAAGTGGCGACGGTTGTGGACACCGGTCAGGCCGTCGACGAAGGCCAGCTCGCGCAGCAAGTCGGACTGTGCCTTGATCGTGAGCTGGGTGCGCACGCGGGCGCGCACGACGGTCGGGTTGAAGGGCTTGGTGATGAAGTCGGCTGCGCCGGAGTCCAGTGCGCGGGTCTCTTCCTCGGGCTGCGTCTGCGCGGTGACGAAGATGACGGGGATGGAGCGCAGCTGCGGGTCAGCCTTGAGCTCAGCGCAGAGTTCGTGGCCGTCCATGCCGGGCATCTGTACATCCAGCAGCACGAGGTCTGGCTGGCGCTCGCGGCAGAGCTGCAGCGCGCTGGCGCCGTTGGTGGCCATCAGCACCTGGCAGTCGGCGGCGAAGACGCGGTGCAGCGCCTGGATGTTGACAGGCTGGTCGTCGACGATGAGCAGGCGAGGGCGGCGACCTGGCGAGGCCTGGCCTGGCTGCAGAGGCGTCAGGCCGGGCAGGGAGAGCTGCATCATGCCTGGACCTCAAGCGTGGCGCGCAGTTGCCGGCACAGGTCCAGCGCGGTGGGGAAGTCGAGTGTGGCCATGGCGGCGGACAGCGGCGCTGCGATGTCGGGCGGCAGCACGGGATGCAGGGCCTCGTGTGCGTCCAGTGCTTCGAGGTCGGCGCCGTCCAGCAGCGCGACGAAGGCGTCCAACTGATGCGCGAACGTGCCCGGCGCAGCGGGTGCGACCGGCGGGCCATCGTGCGGAGCATGGCGTGCCTGCAGGGTGGCGGCAAGGCGGTCCAGCGCGGCGAGGTCGGCCTCGCGGCGCGCGAGGAAGCGGCGGTGCCAGTCGGTGTCGGCCCGGGCGGCGTGCTCGCCCTCGGCCGCCAGGGCGGCCAGTTCGCTGGCTCCGAGCATGGCGGCCAGGCCGCGGTAGCCGTGCAGGCCGCGGGTAGCGCTGCGGCCGCCCTTGGCGAGAGCCTGGGCAAGCTTGCGGTCCTGTTCGTGCAGGGCGGCCAGCGTGCGCTCGAACAGCTCGACGCGGCCCGACATGCGCGCAAGCGCCTCGGCCAGGGCGATGCCGGCGCGGCCCGCGTCAGAGAGCAGTGCCGGCGGCAACTCAACAGCGGCGGCGTGCTCCCGGAGCGGTGCGGCTCCGCAGCGGCGCCGCAACACGGCCACCAGGGTGTCGGGGTCGAAGGGTTTGCCCATGTGCTCGTCCATGCCGGCGTCCAGGCATGCCTGCCGCTCGGAGTCGAGGGCGGCGGCGGTCATCGCAATGATGGGCAGGGTCAGGCCGAGTTGGCGGCGGATGAGCCGGGTTGCCGTCGTGCCGTCCATCACGGGCATCTGCACGTCCATCAGGACGGCGTCGAAGCCGCGCCGGCCGCGTGTCTGGGCGAGCAGTGTCAGGGCCTGCCTGCCGTCCGCGGCCAGCGTGACGGTGGCGCCCTCGAGCTCCAGGAGTTCGCGGGTGACCTGCTGATTGCCGGGGTTGTCTTCGACGAGCAGCAAGCTGAGATCGGCGAGGCGCTGCGGCACAGGCTCGGGCGGCGTGCCGGCGCCGCAGCGCGCGTGTCGAGCTGCGACGACGGCCTGCTCCAGCAACGCCGCCGTGACGGGCTTGACGAGAAAGCCGTCGAGCAGGGCCTGCTCGGCTGCGCTGCGCTGGGAGAGGCGTTCTCGGTCATGGCTGGTGATCATCAGGATCAGCGGCGCTGGGCCGAGGCACTGGCGCAGCCGCACGGCAGCCTGCCAGCCGTCAATGCCCGGCATGACCCAGTCCAGCAGCACGACCTCCGGTGGGTCGTCGGCGACGAGGTCCAGCGCTTCGGCGCCGCCGGCAGCCAGCCTGACTTGCCAGCCCAGCGAGGAGGCCAGCGCGCCGATGATGCGGCGTGCTTCGGCGTGGTCGTCAATGACGAGCGTCTTCAAGGTTTCCCTGGCAAGGCGCGGCGCTGGCACGTTCTCGTCAGCAGGCAAGGGGAAGCTCAGTGTGAAGCTGAAGCGGCTGCCCACGCCGGGCGTGCTTTCGACGTGGATGTCGCCTCCCATCAGGCGTACGAGGCGGCGGCTTATGGCCAGCCCCAGGCCGGTGCCGCCGAAGCGCCGCGCCGTCGATGCCTCGGCCTGGCTGAAGCCGGAGAAAATGCGCTGCTGCTGCTCGGGCGGGATGCCGATCCCGGTATCGCGCACGACGAAGTCCAGCACGATGTTGCCTGCGGTCCGCGCGGCCTGGGTGATGCGGAGCACCACCTCGCCGGTCTGGGTGAACTTGATGGCGTTGCCCGCCAGGTTGATGAGGACCTGCTGCAGGCGCAGCGCATCGGCGACGATGATGGGTGGTAAGCCGGGGTCAAGGTCGAAAAGCAGTTCCAGCCCACGCTTGTCGACGTTCGCGGCCAGGATGACGGAGAGGTCGCGCAGCAGTTCGTCCAGCCGTGTTGGATGCGGGTCCAGGCTGAGGCGGCCGGCCTCGATCTTGGAGAAGTCCAGCACGTCGTTGAGCAGGCCGAGCAGGCCGCGCGCGGCGCCCTCGCTCTTGACGGCGTAGTCTCGTTGGCGAGCGTCCAGGGGGGTCTTCTGCAGCAGCCGCAGCATGCCCAGCACGGCGTTCATCGGCGTGCGGATCTCGTGGCTCATGTTGGCCAGGAAGCGCGTCTTGGCCTGCGAGGCGCGTTCGGCGGCGAGGCGTGCCTGGGCCTGCGGCGTGAGGTCCAGACACGTCAGCACGAGGCCGCCCGGAACAGAGGAGTTCTCTGGCAGCGGCGCAGTGCGGGCCTCGATGATGCGGTCGCCCGTTCGATAGGTCTCGAGGCGACTGGCGCGCTGCTCGCGGCCGAGGGCTAGGGCAGCCTCGACGGCGGCGCGGGTCTGCTCGCCTTGGCCGTAGTCGCCGCGAGCTGCGAAGAAGAAGACGAGGTCGTCGAAGCGCAGCAGCGGCTCTTCGAACAGCGAGGCCGGCACATTCAGCAGGCGCTCGAATTCGGCGTTATGCACGAGCAGGCGGCGCTCGGCATCGAAGACGGCCAGGCCGCAGGGGAGGTGGGCGATGACCTCGCGGATGAGCGGGCTGGCCGGCGGGCCGTCGTCGGCGCTCGCGGCCAGCGCTCCGGCCCGAGGTGGGCCGTCCGCGCCATCTTGTTTCTCCCACGCCGCCATCGCTCTCCCGACCCGCTGGCGCCCGGCGGACAGGCCGGGCGCTTCGAGTCTAGGACGGGTGTCTCAGCGTGTCGGGATGGGGTAGCTACAAGAAGTTACAGGTTTGCCCTAGGGTGCCCGCATAGCTGTTTCAGTCCCGCACGATGCGGCCGGGAGCGGCCTGCGTGACGGCTTGCGGGGCGTCGCGCAGCAGCTCGACGAGAGCGTCGATGTCGGTGCCGAGCACCGCGCGATCGCGGCCATGCTTGAAGCCGGCCTGGGCGTCGCCGCCTTCCGACAGGAAGTTGTTGACGATGACGCGGTAGTCCCGGGTGCGGTTCAGTGGCTGGCCGTCGACGAGGATTTCGCCGAGCTGAGCCACGCCGTCGGCACCCTTGCTCCAGTGGTAGCGCAGCGTGGACGAGGGCTGCAGCATGCGCGGCGCGGCGTCGCCCTTGGGCAATTGGCGCTGCAGGATGTCCCATAGCTGCTGCCCGGTCAGCGTCAGCGCGACGATGTCGTTACCGAAAGGCTGAATGGCCAGCAGGTCGCTCATCGTCGTGGCCTTGCCGGGCTCGACGGTCAGGTCGGCGCGGATGCCGCCCGGGTTCATGAAGGCAATGTCGGCGGGGCCCTGCTTGCGGGCGTAGAGAAGCTGGCTGTCGGCGATCAGGTTGCCCAGCCATGAGTCGCCGTTCGGCTCCTTGGCATGACGTGTTGCGCCGCGCGGTAGCGTGGCGACCGGCTTGTTGCGCGCCGCCTGGGTGAGGGCAGCGGCCTGGGCCACCAGGTTGGCCAGAGCCGGGTTGGGCGCATAGACGGACTGCAGCACCGGGTGGTTGACGGCCTGGGCGTCCAGCACGCGGCCCGCAGCGTCGAGCTTGAGGTGGGTCTCGGTGATCCAGCCACCGTAGCTGCCACCCTGCACGACGAGGCGGCCATTGATCTTGCAGGTGTAGGCTTGGTGGGTGTGGCCGCCGATGATGATGGCGTAGGCCGGATCCAGCCGCTTGGCGATGTCCAGCACGCGTCCGGTCAGCGTCGGACAGGCGTATGTCGGGTCGTTGGCGCTGCTGCCAGGGCCTTGCACGCCGCCTTCATGCATGACGGCCACGAGCACCTGGGCGCCTTCGGCCTTGAGCTGGGGCACAAGTGCGTTCAGGGTGTCGGCCTCGTCAGCGAAGCGAATGCCCTTGATCGCGCGGGCAACGATGACGTGGGGGGTGTCCAGCGTCGCGACGCCGGCGATGCCAACCTTAAAGCCGGCCGACTGCTTCATCACGTGCGTGGGCAGCAGCGGCTTGCCGGTGTTGGCATCCAGCACATTGGCGCCCAGATAGGGGAAGCCGGGGCCTTTGAAGCCAGGCCAGAGGCATTCCGTCGGCGCGCATTCACCGCGCGCCTTGCGAAGCAGTTCGGGCAGCCCGGCGTCGAGCTCGTGGTTGCCCAGCGCGCTGGCTGAGATGTCGAGTTGCGACAGCGCCGCGAGCGTCGGTTCGTCACGCAGCAGGCTGGAGATCAGTGGTGACGCGCCGATCAGGTCACCGCCGGCAATGACGATGGAGTCGGGGTACTTGGCGCGCAGCGTCGCCATCGCCGTGGCCAGGTGGGCCACGCCACCTGCGGGCTGCGCCTTGACCTCACCGGTAGCCGGGTCGGCCACGCGAGGCATCAGCGGCGTGGGCTGGGCGGGCTGGATGTTGCCGTGGAAGTCGTTGATGGAGAACAGCGTCAGCTCGGCCGTCCTGGGGGACTGCTGGGTCGCGCATCCGGCGAGCAGCAGGACGCCGAGCAGCAGGCCGGCACCGAGGCGGTAGGAGGGTGTGTGGACCATGGCGGGGAGGGCTTGAAGAAGGGCGCGATCTTAGAAGTGGGTTTGTTGCCCGAGTTTGTCGCGGTTTCGCGACAAGACCACATGGGCTCTCAATGTTTACATTGTTGAAAGAAATGCACCAATATGGTGCATTTTGGGTTGCGCTGGAGGACTTCGGCGTTTGACGCCCCCAGATGGAGGGGTGTTCGATGTGCACTGTCGCGAGCGAGCGACGCACCGCCCCGGTGCTTCGGCCTGGGCTGCGTGTCGAAAAATGGCCACTTCTGACTTACCCGTAAAGTTCTGTCACAGAAAGTCATGACAATTCTGTTCACCGTCGCGCCCCGCCCCTCTGCAGGGCCGGGCGGCGCGACCACGGGAAGCGCTTCATGACGTTTCCGTGACCATTTTTCGACATCAGCCGCGCCCTGCGCGCACAACAGGAGTGATTGGGATGAGCAACAGGTTTGGATCTGGGTTCCCGCTATCGGCGCTCTGCGCCGCCGTGGCCATCGTGGCCGCAGCACCCGCGATGGCGCAGAACACGACGGCGGCTGTCGCCGGTCGTGTCACGGCCACGGATGGCAAGCCGGTGGCCGGCGCTACGGTGACCATCGTGCACCGGGAGTCCGGTTCCTCGAACACGCAGGTGACCGACGCCGAAGGCCGCTACGGTGCCCGCGGCCTGCGCGTGGGCGGTCCCTACACCATCACGGTGAGCAAGGGTTCCGACCGCAGCGTCCGTGACGACGTCTACCTGCAGCTGGCCGAAACCACCAACTTCGACGTGGCGCTGGGCGCCAACCAACTCGAAGCCGTGGTCGTCACGGGCAGTGCCGCCGCGAACAGCAAGTTCGCCAGCACCGCCATGGGTTCGGGCACCAACCTGAGCCGCGCCGACCTGGACAACTTCGCGTCCATCAGCCGCAGCCTGGCCGACTATGCCCGCACGGACCCGCGCCTGTCGCAGACCGACAAGGAACGTGGCGACATCTCCGCCGCCGGCCAGAACGCCCGCTTCAACTCCGTCACCATCGACGGCGTGCGCGTCAACGACACATTCGGCCTGGAGTCCAACGGCCTGCCGACGCTCAAGCAGCCGATCTCGATCGACGCCATCCAGGCGGTGCAGGTCAACATTTCCAACTACGACGTCACCCAGCAGGGCTATACCGGCGCGAACATCAACGCGGTGACCAAGTCCGGCACGAACGAGTTCAAGGGCAGCGTCTACTACGTCTACCGCGACGCCAACATGGCGGGCGACCGCTTCAATCGCCAGGCAGGCACGACGTTCAAGTCGCCGGCCTTCAAGGAAGACCTGAAGGGCTTCACCCTCGGCGGCCCGATCATCAAGGACAAGCTGTTCTTCTTCGCCAGCTACGAAGAGCTGAAGAGCAGCCGCAACGCCCCGAGCTTCGGCCCGGTGGGCAGCGCGCAAGCCAACGTCGGCATCACCAACGAGCAGATCGCTGCTGCCCAGAAGGTGGCCTCCGACATCTACAAGATCGACATCGGCAGCATGGCGATCCCCACCGGCGTGCAGCTGGTTGCCAAGGACACGCTGCTCAAGCTCGACTGGAACATCTCCGACAAGCACAAGGCCAACCTGCGCTACACGAAGTCGGAGGAAAGCAACCCGATCTTCCCGGGCTTCAGTGCCAACATCCTGACCATGTCCTCGCACTGGTACAGCCAGGACAAGACGCTGGAGACGCTGGTGGGGCAGTTGTTCTCCGAATGGACGGACACCTTCTCCACCGAGCTGAAGGTCTCCAAGCGCGACTACGCGAGCGACCCGAAGAACAACAGCGACCTGCCGCAGATCAGCCTGGTCTGGACGACGCCGGCCCCGACCGGTACTGCCACTGGCAACCGCACGCTGCGCTTCGGCACCGAGCAAAGCCGCCACTTCAACAGCCTGAAGACCAAGACGCTGGACGCGTACTTCGCCGGCAACCTGATGCTTGATGATCATGAGATCAAGGCCGGTGCCGACCTGCAACGCAACGAGATCTTCAACGCCTTCCTGCAGAACACCAAGGGCACGTACACCTTCAGCGGCACCGACCCGGTCGCGATGTGGCAGAACAGCCAGGTCACGTCCTATACGGTGCAACTGCCCCTGGCCGGCAACACGCTGACTGACGGTGCCGCCAACTGGACGCTGAGCAACGTCGGTGTGTTCATTCAGGACACCTGGAATGTCAACAAGCGCCTGACCCTGACCGGCGGCATCCGAGTCGACATGCTCAGCACGGGCGACCGTCCCAAGGCCAACGCTGCGGCGTCCAGCCCCATGATCGCGGGCAACCCGGCCACGAATACGCGCCAGTCGGGCGGCTTCGGCTACGACAACACCCGCACGCTGGACGGCGAGAAGTTGGTGCAGCCGCGCTTCGGCTTCAACTATGCGCTGGATCCGGTGGACAAGCGCAAGTCGCAGGTCCGCGGCGGCTTCGGTCTGTTCATGGGCTCGGCAGCTTCGGTCTGGCTGACCAACCCCTACCAGAACACCGGCGTCACCACCGCCAACTTCAGCTGCAGCGCGACGACGACGCCTTGCTCCACCATCCAGTTCACGCCCAACACCGGCGCACAGCCGATCGTGACCGGTACGCCGCCGGCTGCCAACGTCGACTTCATCGGCCCCAATACCAGCCAGCCCTCGGTCTGGAAGATGAACCTGGCCTGGGACGGCGAACTGCCCTGGTACGGCCTGGTGGCCGGTGCCGAGCTGCTGCACACCAAGGTCAATGACGGCCTGTACTACAAGCACCTGAACCTGGGCGCTGCCACCCGCACCTCGCCCGTCGACGGTCGCGACATGTTCTACAACGCCGGCGGCAGCAACCCGCTGTGCTTTGCCGGCGGCAACGACAGCAACCCGACCGGCTGCCTGAGCAACAAGGCTCTCAGCAACCTGTCCTATGGCACGGTGACCGTCGTCGAGAACACGAAGAAGGGCAGCGGCAACGCGCTGACCCTGTCGCTGAGCGCTCCCACGCGCAACGGCTTCGGCTGGGGCGTGGCCTACACCCGCACCAGCGCCACGGAAGTCAGCCCGCTGACCTCCTCGACCTCGAACTCGAACTGGCTGAACCGTTCCATCTTCAACCCGAACGAGGAAGTGGCCGCGAACTCGGCTTCGCTGATCCGCAACCGCTTCAACGCCCAGATGAATTTCTCGAAGGCGTTCTTCGGCAAGTACAAGACCAGCTTCGGCGTGGTCTATGAGGGTCGCGATGGCCGTCCGTACAGCTGGGTCTTCGCCAACGACATGAACGGCGACGGTGTGTCCGGCAACGACCTGCTGTACATCCCGAAGGGCCCCGGCTCCGGCGAGGTGCTGTTCCGCCTGCCCAACACTGGCTCCACCATCACCAACGCTGCTGCGCTGAGTGCCTACCAGCAGAGCACGGCTGCCCAGGCAGAAGCCAAGTTCTGGTCCATCGTCGACAGCGAGCCGGGCCTGCGCAAGTTCAAGGGCGGCGTGGTGGGCCGCAACTCCGCCTACTCCAAGTTCACGAACAGCTTCGACGTGCGCGTGAGCCAGGAGGTGCCGGGCCTGTTCAACAACAACAAGGGCGTGCTGACGCTGGACATCCTGAACTTCGGCAACCTGATCAACAAGCGTTGGGGCCGCATCGACGAAGCACCGTTCGGTGCAGGCAACAGCCGCACCTTCGTTCGCTACGCCGGTATCGACTCGGCCACGGGCAAGATGATCTACTCGGTCAACGATCCGCAGGACTTCATCAACAAGCAGACCCGCGGCGAATCGTCGTGGGCCATGCAGGTGACGGGCCGCTACGAGTTCTAACGACGAGCAGGAAATGGCCGAGCCGCTTCACGAGCTCGGCCAAAGCGAGGGGCCCACAGCGTGGGCCCCTTTTTTGTTGCGCGACCCGCTTGGACGAGGGCGTTTGGCGCAGGGCTACTTCTGGATATCGCCCAGGCAGAGGTACTTCACCTCGATGTAGTCCTCGATGCCCTGGCGCCCTCCCTCGCGGCCCAGGCCCGACTGCTTGACACCACCGAACGGCACCTCGGCCGTCGAGATCAGGCCGGTGTTGATGCCCACCATGCCGTACTCCAGCGCTTCGCCGACGCGGAAGATTCGGCCGATGTCGCGGCTGTAGAAGTAGCTGGCCAGGCCGAACTCGGTCGAGTTGGCGAGCCGGATTGCGTCCTCTTCGGTCTGGAACTTGAACACCGGCGCCACCGGGCCGAAAGTCTCTTCCCGCGAGCACAGCATCTCCGACGTCGCGTCAGCCAGCAGCGTGGGCTCGAAGAAGTTGCCGCCCGCCGTCTCGATGCGCTTGCCGCCGGTCAGCAGCTTGGCGCCGAGCGCGATGGCGTCTGCCACGTGGGTCTCCACCTTCTGCAAGGCCTGGTCGTCAATTAGTGGGCCGACGTTGATGCCGGCCTCGAAGCCGTTGCCGGTCTTCAGGCCTGCGACCTTGGCCGCGAATTTCTCCAGGAAGGCGTCGTAGACGCCCGCCTGCACGTAGATGCGGTTGGCGCAGACGCAGGTCTGGCCGGCGTTGCGGTACTTGCTGGCCAGAGCCCCGTCCACAGCCGAGTCCAGGTCGGCGTCGTCAAAGACGATGAAGGGCGCGTTGCCGCCCAGCTCCAGGCTGAGCTTCTTGATCGTCGGCGCGCACTGGGCCATCAGGATGCGACCCACCTCGGTGGAGCCGGTAAAGGACAAGTGGCGCACGACGTCGCTCTCGCACAGCAGCTTGCCGATCTCGACGGACTGCGCCGCATCGGCGGTCAGCACGTTCAGCACGCCGGATGGCATACCGGCGCGCTGTGCGAGTTCGGCAACGGCCAGCGCCGTCAGCGGCGTGGCCTCGGCTGGCTTGATGATGACGGTGCAGCCGGCGGCCAGCGCCGGTGCGACCTTGCGCGTGATCATGGCCAGCGGGAAATTCCAGGGCGTGATGGCTGCGCAGACGCCCACGGCCTGCTTGACAACCAGATAGCGCTTGCTCGGGTCCGTCGTCGGGATGGTCTCGCCGTAGACGCGCTTGCCCTCCTCGGCGAACCAGTCCAGGAAGCTGGCGCCGTAGACGACTTCGCCGCGCGCCTCGGCCAGCGGCTTGCCCTGTTCGGCCGTCATCAGCCGGGCTAGGTCATCGGCGTGCTTGATCAGCAATTGCTGCCAGCGCAGCAGCACGGCTGCGCGCTCCTTGGCCGGCTTGCCGCGCCAGGCATTCAGCGCATTGACTGCCGCGGCGATGGCTGTGTCGGCATCGGTGCGGCCCAGGTTGGGCACCTGGGCCAGCTCCTGGCCAGTGGCCGGGTCGGTCACGGCGAAGCTGGCGGCGCCAGCCACCCACTCGCCGTTGATCAGCGCCTGGCTGCGCAGCAGGCTGGCGTCGTCGAGCGCCGCCAGCGGGGAGTTCGGGTCCATCGGGGATTCTCCAGAGGGGTTTGAACATCACTCTACCCGCGGCACGTAAAGCCCCCTCTCTACAATCGCTCCTCTTTGTCACTGACCTTTTCCAGAAAGCCCCCGGGATGAAAGCCGCCGAGATCCGCCAGACCTTTCTGAAGTTCTTCGAGTCGAAAGGCCACCAGATCGTCGCCTCCAGCCCCGTGGTGCCAGGCGACGACCCGACGCTGCTGTTCACGAACGCGGGCATGAACCAGTTCAAGGACGTCTTCCTGGGCTTCGACAAGCGCCCCTACAGCCGCGCGACCACGAGCCAGAAGTGCATCCGCGCGGGTGGCAAGCACAACGACCTGGACAACGTGGGCTACACGGCGCGGCACCACACCTTCTTCGAGATGCTGGGCAACTTCAGCTTTGGCGACTATTTCAAGAAGGATGCCATCGCCTACGCCTGGGAGCTGTTGACTGTCCACTTCAAGCTCCCGGCCGACAAGCTCTGGGTCACCGTCTATGCGGAGGACGACGAGGCCTACGACATCTGGAACAAGCAGGTCGGCGTGCCCGCCGAGCGCATCGTGCGCATCGGCGACAACAAGGGCGCGCGCTACATGTCCGACAACTTCTGGATGATGGGCGATACCGGCCCCTGCGGCCCCTGCACCGAGATCTTCTACGACCACGGCCCCGAGGTCGCCGGAGGCCCCCCGGGCAGCCCGGACGAAGACGGTGACCGCTATATCGAGATCTGGAACAACGTCTTCATGCAGTTCAACCGCACGGAAGACGGGGTCATGCACCCGCTGCCCAAGCCCAGCGTGGATACCGGCATGGGCCTGGAGCGCCTGGCCGCCGTGCTGCAGCACGTGCATAGCAACTACGAGATCGATACCTTCGTGAATCTGCTCGCGGCGGCCAAGTCAGCGGTGGACGCCGCGGGCGGCAGCGACTGCGACAAGGACAGCCCGAGCCTGAAGGTCATTGCCGACCACATCCGCGCGTGCTCGTTCACCGTCGTCGACGGCGTCATTCCCGGCAACGCCGGCCGCGGCTATGTGCTGCGCCGCATCGCCCGCCGCGCCATCCGCCACGGCTACAAGCTGGGCGCCCGCACGCCTTTCTTCCACAAGCTGGTGGCGGCCCTTTCGGCCGAGATGGGTGATGCCTACCCCGAGCTGCGCCAGGCTCAAGGCCGCGTCACCGACGTGCTGAAGCAGGAAGAGGAGCGCTTCTTCCAGACCATCGCCACGGGCATGGAGATCCTCGAGGCTGCCCTCGCCAAGGGGGGCAACGTCGACGGCGACACCGCCTTCAAGCTGCATGACACCTATGGCTTCCCGGTCGATCTGACCGCCGACGTCTGCCGGGAGCGCGGCGTGGCGGTGGACGAGGCGCGCTTCAACGAGCTGCTGGAAGAGCAGAAGAACCGCGCTCGCGCTGCCGGCAAGTTCAAGATGGCCCAGGGCCTGGCGTATAGCGGTGTGCCTACCAGCTTCCATGGCTACGAGCACCTCGTCTGCGAGGCTGCCAAGGTCACGGCCGTCTATGTCGACGGCGCTCCAGTTGCCGAGGCCCAGGCCGGCGATGACGTCGTCGTCGTTCTGGACAACACGCCTTTCTATGCCGAAAGCGGCGGTCAGGTCGGCGATGCCGGAGAGTTGCGCAACGGTGCCACGCGCGTCATCGTTGAGGACACGGTCAAGATCCAGGCCGATGTCTTCGGTCATCATGGCCGCGTGACCGAAGGCTCGGTCAAGGTCGGAGACGTCTTCGCCGCCCGCGTGGACGCCGAACGTCGGGCCAAGACGGTGCGCAACCACAGTGCCACCCACCTGATGCACAAGGCTTTGCGCGAGGTTCTGGGCGCGCACGTGCAGCAAAAGGGCTCGCTGGTGAACGCCGAACGCACCCGCTTCGACTTCGCGCACAACGCGCCGCTGACGGCCGAGGAGATCCGAGAGATCGAGTCGCTGGTCAATGCCGAGATCCTGGCGAACGCCGGTGCCACAGCGCAGGTCATGGCGCTGGACGACGCGCAGAAGTCGGGCGCCATGATGCTGTTCGGGGAGAAGTACGGCGACACGGTGCGCGTGCTCAGCATCGGCTCCTCCAAGGAGCTGTGCGGCGGCACGCACGTGAAGGCCACGGGCGACATCGGCCTGTTCAAGATCGTCGCGGAGTCTGGCGTCGCGGCCGGCATCCGCCGCGTCGAGGCCGTCACCGGCGACAACGCGCTGACCTATCTACAGTCGCTGGAGACCACGGTGCAAGGCGCTGCGATGACGCTCAAGACCACGCCGCACGAGCTGGGTTCGCGCCTGCATGCCGTGCTGGAGCAGGTGCGTCAGCTGGAGAAGGAACTGACCGCAGCCAAGAGCAAGCTGGCATCAGCCCAGGGCGACGAGCTGCTGGCACAGGCCGTGGACGTGAAGGGCCTCAAGGTGCTGGCCGCCAGGCTGGAGGGCGCCGACGCGAAGACGCTGCGCGAGACCATGGACAAGCTCAAGGACAAGCTCAAGACCGCGGCCATCGTGCTGGCTGCCGTGGACGGCGACAAGGTGCAGCTGGCGGCCGGCGTGACGTCGGACAGCACGGCCAAGGTGAAGGCCGGCGAGCTGGTCAACTTCGTCGCCCAACAGGTGGGCGGCAAGGGGGGCGGCAAGCCTGACCTGGCCATGGCTGGCGGCACGCAGCCAGCTGGCGTGGCCGCGGCCCTGCAGAGCGTGGTGGGCTGGGTGTCCGAGCGCGTCTGACGCTTTAGCGCGCACCACAAAAAAGGGCGGCCCGCAGGCCGCCCTTTTTGCTTCTTGATGGTGTCGGTCAGGCTGCGATGGCAGCGTCCATCAGGCCCATCTCGGCGCTGCTCATCAGGCCTTCGATGTCCATCAGGATCAGCATGCGCTCGGCCACCGAGCCGATGCCGGTGATGAAGCTCGTGTCCACCGAAGAGGTGTTCAGCTCGGGCGCGGGCTTGATCGCGTCGCGGCTCAGCTCAAGAACGTCTGACACCGAGTCCACCACAGCGCCAACGACGCGGTTCTTCACGTTCAGCACGATGACGACCGTGAAGCTGTTGTACTCGGCGCTGGGGCAGCCCAGCTTCAGGCGCAGATCAACGATGGGGACGATGACGCCGCGCAGGTTGACGACGCCCTTGATGAAATCCGGCGCGTTGGCGATGCGCGTGGGGGCTTCGTAGGAGCGGATCTCCTGCACCTTCAGGATGTCGATGCCGTACTCCTCCGAGCCGAGCCGGAAGGTCAGGTATTCGCCGCTCTTGGGGCCTGCGGACTGGGCCGTGACGGCGCCTTGCTGGCGCAGGGCGGGAACGTTGCTGGCTTCCATATGGACCTCTCTATTTGGGTTGGATTGTTTAGTGGCGCGAGCGGCGCACCAGGCTGCCGACGTCCAGGATCAGTGCGACGCGGCCGTCACCCATGATGGTGGCGCCCGACACGTCGCTGACCTTGCGGTAGTTCGCTTCGAGGTTCTTCACGACGACCTGCTGCTGGCCGAGCAACTCGTCCACCAGCAGCGCGACGCGGCCGCCTTCGGCTTCCACGACGACCATGATGGAGCTGACGTGCTCGAAATCGAAGCGCGGTACGTCGAAGACCTTCTCCAGCTCGATGACCGGCATGTACTCGTCACGCACCTCGACGACGCGGCCCGAGCCGGCAACCGTCTTGATCGTGTCAGCCTGAACCTGGAAGGACTCGACCACGCTCGACAGCGGGAGGATGTAGCACTCGTCGCCTACGCCCACGCTCATGCCGTCCATGATGGCCAGCGTCAGCGGCAGGCGCACGGACACCTTCATGCCATAGCCCTCGGCGGAGTCGATCTCGACGGTGCCACCCAGGGACGTGATGTTCTTCTTCACGACGTCCATGCCCACGCCGCGGCCCGACACGTCGGTGACGACATCGGCTGTGGAGAAGCCGGGCGCGAAGATCAGGTTCCAGCACTCGGCGTCGGTCATCGTGTCCGGCGCGTCGATGCCCTTCTCGCGGGCCTTCTTGATCAGCTTCTCGCGGTTCAGGCCACGGCCATCGTCGCGCACCTCGATGACGATGCTGCCGCCCTGGTGGGAGGCCACCAGCGTGATCGTGCCCTGCTCGGGCTTGCCGCGGGCAAGGCGGTCCGCCGGCATCTCGATGCCGTGGTCGCAGCTGTTGCGCACCAGGTGGGTCAGCGGGTCGGTGATCTTCTCGACCAGGCTCTTGTCCAGCTCGGTGGCCTCGCCCTGCGTGACCAGCTCGACCTTCTTGCCCAGCTTGGCAGCCAGGTCGCGCAGCATGCGCGGGAAGCGGTTGAACACCGTCGACATCGGAATCATCCGGATCGACATTACCGATTCCTGCAGGTCACGCGTGTTGCGCTCAAGGTCGGCCAGGCCGCTGGTGAGCTGCTGGTAAAGCGCCGGGTCCAGCTCGCGGCTGTTCTGGGCCAGCATGGCCTGGGTGATGACGAGCTCACCGACCAGGTTGATGAGCTGATCCACCTTCTCGATGGAGACGCGCAGCGTGGTCTGGTCCAGGCCGCCGCCGGCAGGCTTGGCGTCGGTGCGGGCCGGCGTGGCCGCGCGGGCCGGCACGATGGCGGCGGCGGGCTTGGCTTCTTCCGCTGCGGACGCGGTGGCGCTGGCCGGCACGCCGGGGGCATTGTCGAAGAAGCCGTAGCCGGGGTCGGTGGACGGCGGTTCGGCCGGCGGCGCGCCGGGTGCGCCTTCGTGGAAGCCGAAGCCAGGGCCGAGCGGCATCAGCTTGACCTGCTCGCGGGCAACGTGGAAGGTGAACAGGTCCAGCAGGTCGTTGTCAGTGGAGCTGGTCAGCACCTTGAAGCGGCGCATGCCGTCGGAGCCCTGTCCAGCGTCCAGAGGTTCGATGGTGCCGAGGTCGGTGATTTCCTTGAACAGCTCGACCAGGTTGTCGGCCAGGCTCAGGTCCGTCAGCGGGCCGACCTGCAGCTCCAGCAGCCGGGTGGCGGTCGTGGCGGCCGCGGCGGGCGCGGCAGCGGCCGGTGTCGGCGCCGGTGCGGCGGCTGCAGCAACGGGTGCCGGCGCAGGAGCAGCCGTGGCAGGTGCAGCGCCGCCGCCTTCGACGAAGGCCTTGATGTTGGTCAACAGGTCGGTCGTGTCGACGGGGTCGGCGCCGGAGCCCTGGTGGCGGCCCAGTTGTGCGCGCAGAGCGTCGCCGGACTGCAGCAGCACGTCCACCATGGCAGCGTTGGGCTGCAGTTCGTGGCGGCGCAGCTTGTCCAGCAGCGTCTCCATCTGGTGGGTCAGCTCGGCGACGTCGGAGAAGCCGAAGGTCGCTGCACCGCCCTTGATGGAGTGGGCGCAGCGGAAGATGGCGTTCAGCTCTTCATCGTCGGCGGCCTCGACGTTCACGTTGAGCAGCAACTGCTCCATGTTGTCGAGGTTCTCGCCAGCCTCTTCGAAGAAGACCTGGTAGAACTGGCTGAGGTCGATGCCAGCACTGATGCTGGCGCCTTCGGTGGTCATGTCACCCATGGCAATGCTCCCTTTGGACCTGACTTCAGCGGATGACCTTGCCGATCACTTCGATCAGCTTGGCCGGGTCGAAAGGCTTGACGAGCCAGCCGGTCGCGCCGGCAGCGCGGCCCGCCTGCTTCATCGTGTCGCTGGACTCGGTGGTCAGGATCAGGATGGGCGTGGTCTTGAACTTGGGGTTCTCGCGCAGCTTCTTGGTCAGGCTGATACCGTCCATGCGCGGCATGTTCTGGTCGGTCAGCACGAGGTCGAAGTCCCGTTGGCCGGATTTTTCCCAGGCGTCCTGTCCGTCCACTGCTTCCACCACGTTGAAGCCGGCGTTCTTGAGCGTGAAGGCCACCATCTGGCGCATCGAGGCCGAGTCGTCGACAGCGAGGATTGAGTGCATTGAGTTTTCTCCGAGGGGGACGTGTTGCCAGGGGGCTGAGATTGCGGGGAAATTAGAAGAGTTCGATGGAGCCGGCGTCCATCTCGTCTTGCGTGACCGGGTTGGGGCGCAGCGGCGCGATCTCGACGACGGCCGCGCCGTCCTCGTCATCCATGCCGAAAGTGTCGCGGGCCAGTTGGTCCGAACAGTTGCGCAGACGCTGGCTGGTGTGGGCGATGAGCTGGGTGGCCATGTCCTGGAATTGCAGCGCCGTGATGGCGCCGGCGATGTCCTGCATGATCTGCTTGAGGCCTTCCGAGGCCGGAGTGCCGTCACTGCTGCTGAGCAGGCTCATGGCTTGGCTGGAGGCGCTGAAGAAATGCGAGGACAGGGCTTCGCCGGCGTCGTCCAGCAGTCGCTGCAGGCGCTCAAGGTCGTGCGTCACCGTCAGCAGGTGATCTTGCAATTCCGCGGCCGCCAGCAGCGGCATGGCGGCCACGGCTCCATCGAAATCGGCGGCGGTGGAAGGTTCTGACTGCATCGTGGCTCCGCGAGGGGATGCTTGCTTTTGTGTCCCAAAGCCCTGTGGATACTCTCAGGGCAAATGCATCATGGCATGTTCACCCCTTTTTCGACACCTGTCGACGAGGAGATGTCGGGAGAACGCGCGGTATTACCGCTCTGAACCGCGTTGAGTGTGGCGCCAGCCATTGGTCCCGGCGCGCGGCATACTGCGCCCCCATGACGATTTCTGGTCTGGAGCAGGCCTCCCGGGTCCTGCGCGTGCTGCATGTCGAGGATTCCGAACTCGACCACCAACTCATCTCGGCCCAGCTCGCCCGTGCCGGGCTGAAGGTGGAGCTTGAGCGGCTGGACGCGCTGCCTGCGGTGCTGGCGGCCCTGGAGCGGCCCTGGGATGCCATCGTCTCCGACTACAACCTGCCGGGCTACTCGGGCCTGGACGTGCTGGAGGCGCTGAAGGCTCGGCGGCTGATGGTGCCGTTCATCCTCGTCTCGGGCGAGATCGGCGAGGACATCGCGGTCGGTGCGATGCGTGATGGCGCGTCCGACTACCTGCTGAAGAACAACCTGAACCGCCTGGCGCCGGCCCTGCTGCACGCGGTCGATGCGGCCGAGAACGAGCGCGCACGGGTTGCGGCCGACCATGAGCTTGTCAAATCCAAGCAGCGGCTGCATGCGCTGGCGGGCCACCTGCAGACCAGCGTGGAGCTGGAGCGAGCAGCCATCGCTAGAGAGATCCATGACGATGTCGGCGGCTCGCTGACGGCCATCAAGTTCGACCTGGCCTGGATAGACCGTCACGCCCAGACGCCGGAAGTCCGGCAGCGAGTCAGCGCTGCACTGGAGACCGTCAACGCTGCCATCGATGCCAGCCAGCGCATCATGCACAACCTGAGGCCCGCCATCCTGGAGCAGGGACTGGTGGCTGCGCTGCAGTGGATGACGGCTCGCTTCGAGCGCCGCACGGGCATCGAGGCTGGCCTGCGTGTTGGCGATGAGCGCCTGGCGCTGCCGCCGGGCGTGCCGCTGGTGGCCTACCGCACGGCCCAGGAAGCGCTGACGAATGTGACCAAGCACGCCCTAGCGACCCGGGTCGACATCGAGCTCAGCCTGGATTCCGGCGTGCTGACGCTGGAAATCCGCGACAACGGCCGAGGCATGGGAACTCAGGACTTGGCCAAAGAGCGGTCTTTCGGCATCCGTGGTCTGCACGAGCGGGCGGCCACCGTGGGCGGTTGGCTCGATCTCTCCAGTCCGCCGGGTGGTGGTACGAGCCTCATCCTGACGGTGCCGTTGGCCCAGGACGCCATTGATGCCCTGGACGACGCAACCGACTTCGACAAGGACGACGACGGTCGCTCCATCTGGGGGCGCGTGTGATCCGCGTCATCCTTTGCGACGACCACGGCCTGATCCGCCGTGGCATCCGCGACACGCTGGCAGATGCCCAGGACATCGAAGTCATCGGTGAGGCCGGTGACTACACCGAGCTGCGCGGCCTGCTGCATCAGCTGGGCGGTGCCCAGGGCAAGGACGGCCCATGCGACGTCCTCGTGTTGGACATCAACATGCCGGGCCGCTCGGGCCTTGACGTGCTGCATGTGCTCAAGGAAGAGGGCAACCCGGTGCGCACCCTCGTCGTCTCCATGTACCCCGAGGACCAGTACGCCATTCGCGCGCTGAAGGCGGGGGCTTATGGCTACGTCAACAAGGGCGGCGACCCGGCCAGTCTTGTGCAGGCCGTGCGCACGGTGGCCCAGGGGCGCAAGTATGTGACGCCCGAGATCGCGCAGATGCTGGTGGAGAGCCTGACCGCGCCGGTCACCGAGCAGGCCCATCACAAGCTCTCCGACCGCGAGCTGCAGACCCTGGTCATGATCGCCTCGGGCAAGCGCCTTTCGGACATTGCCGAGGAGCTGATGCTCAGCCCCAAGACTGTCAGTGTGTACCGTGCCCGAGTGCTGGAGAAGCTGGGCCTGACGAACAATTCCGAGCTGACGGTCTACGCCATCCGTAACGGCCTGGTCGCCAGCTGACCCGTACCGTCGCCGTTCATCGGCCCTGGCTGTCGATTCGCCAGCGCAGGCTGCCGTTCATCGATTGATGACACCCTGTGGCAGCAGCCACTGCACAATGCGCGCCGGGTTCCAAGTGGGTGGCCGTGAGGCCGTTGCGTTCGAGGGCCGACGAGGTCTGGCGAGCGAGACTTTCAGGGGCGTGTCATCGATACCGGATTGCTGAAGGAGTTGCGCATCGACGGTGCGCATCGTGAGGACCAGGGCGGCGGCCCTCCCAAGTGGGTATGGGGCGGCGTGGCTGGCCTGGTCGTGCTGGCCCTGGCGGGCGGCGCGGCTTGGTGGTTCGTGGCGGGCAACAAGGCCGTCGCCGTGCAGACGGCCACCGTGCGCGCAAACGGTCAGGGGGCGGCGGCCGATGCGGTGCTGCAGGCCACCGGCTACGTGACGGCGCGCCGCATGGCTACCGTCTCGGCCCAGATGACCGGCACGCTGACCGAGGTGCTCATCGACGAGGGCTTCAAGGTCAAGAAGGGCCAGGTGCTGGCGCGGCTTGACGACACCGGGCTGAAGGCCGGCCTCGCGGCCGCCGAGGCCCAGATCCGCACAGCCGAGGCCAACCTGGGCCAGTTGCGCGCCCAGCTCGCGCAAAGCCAGGCCGACGAGCGTCGCCAGGCCGAGCTTGCCGCCAGCGGCATGACGACACGCCAGTCCCGCGAGCAGGCCGCCACGGCCGTGAAGACCGTTTCCGCCCAGATGGAGGCCGCGCAACGCCAGATCGAGGCAGCCCAGGCACAGGCCCGGCAGGCGCGCGTCAACTTCGACTACGCCACTGTGCGCGCACCCTTCGATGGCGTCGTCACGGCGCGGGCGGCCCAGGTGGGCGAAATCATCTCGCCGCTTTCGGCCGGCGGCGGCTTCACTCGCACTGGCGTAGGCACCATCGTCGACATGGACTCGCTGGAAGTGAACGTCGACGTCAATGAGGCGTACATCGCCCAGGTCAAGCCCGACATGCCCTGCGAGGCCGTGCTAGACGCCTATCCGGACTGGAAGATCCCGGCCCATGTGGTGGCCGTCATCCCGAGTGCCGACCGTGGCAAGGCCACGGTCAAGGTGCGCGTTGCGCTGGAGCAGAAGGACGACCGTGTCGTGCCCGACATGGGCGTGCGCGTGAGCTTCCTGGCGACCAAGCCCAAGGCTGAGGTCAAGCCGGTGCCGGGCGTGCTGCTGCCGCCCGATGCCGTCGTGCAGCGCGAGGGCGTGTCGGCGGTGTTCGTCGTCCAAGACGGACGTGCCGAGCAGCGTGCCGTGCAATTGGGCGCCGATGTCGGCAAGTTCAAGCTGGCCACCGGCGGGCTGAAGGCGGGAGAGACAGTCGTCGTCTCGCCGCCGGCCGAGTTGAAGCAGGGTTCCAACATCGTGAGCAAGGACTGAGAGCATGAGCGCATTGATCGAGATCCGCGACCTGTCCAAGGTCTACACCCGCGGCAAGCAGAAGGTGGAGGTGCTGCACAGCATCCACCTCGACGTGCAACAGGGTGACTTCCTCGCGTTGATGGGCCCCTCGGGGTCGGGCAAGACGACGCTGCTCAACCTGATGGGTGGCCTGGATGCCCCCAGTGGCGGCTCGATCAGCGTGGGTGGCGAGCGCATCGACAAGCTCGCTGGCGGCGCGCTCGCGAAATGGCGCGCCTCCCGCGTCGGCTTCGTGTTCCAGTTCTACAACCTGATGCCCACGCTGTCGGCGCAGAAGAACGTCGAGCTGCCGTTGCTGCTGACCAAGCTCTCGGCGGCCGAGCGTAAGAAGCGCGCGGCCATCGCGCTGCAGCTTGTGGGCCTTGCCGACCGCGCCTCGCACAAACCCACCGAGCTGTCGGGTGGCCAGCAGCAGCGCGTGTCCATCGCACGGGCCATCGTTTCCGACCCCACGCTGCTGGTCTGCGACGAGCCTACCGGCGACTTGGACCGCCAGTCCGCCGAGGACGTGCTGACACTGCTGCAGGCGCTCAATCGCGAACACGGCAAGACCATCGTCATGGTCACCCACGACCCGCGTGCCGCCGCCCGCGCCAGTCACACGCTGCATCTCGACAAGGGCACGCTGGTGACTGAAGCCGAGGCGCACGCCTAAGGGAGGCCTCATGAAATACCTCCACCTGATCTGGGCCGCGCTGTTCAGGCGCAAGGGGCGGACATTCCTGACCCTCGTGTCCATCATTACGGCCTTCCTGCTGTTTGGCCTGCTGGACGCGGTGCGCGTCGGCTTCGACCAGGCCGGCAAGAGTGCCAATGGCGCGCAGCGTCTGCAAACGGGCGCCAAGCTCAGCTTCATCCAGCTGCTGCCCATGTCCCTGGGCGCGCGCATCTCGCAGATCGACGGTGTCAAGGACGTGGCCTTCGCCAACTGGTTTGGTGGCGCCTACCAGAAGCCCGAGAACCAGGTCTTCAGCTTCGCCGTCTCGCCCAACTACCTGGATGTGTACCCGGAGATGGAGGTCTCGGCCGAGCACCGCAAGGCCTTCGCCGAGACCAAGGACGGCGCCCTCGTCGGCGAGGGCCTGGCCAAGAAGTTCGGCTGGAAGGTGGGCGACCAGATTCCGATGCAGTCCACCATCTTCCCGGACCGCAGCGGCAGCCAGAACTGGCCCTTCAAGATCGTCGGCTTCATCCACGTGGCCGACAAGAAGAGCGGTGCCTGGTACGACCAGATGTTCCTGCTGAACTGGAAGTACTTCGACGACACCACGCCGTGGAATCAGGGCCAGGCAGGCTGGTACGTGACGCGCGTGAAGGACGTCAACCAGGCCGACCGCGTACTCAAGGCCATCGACGAGATCTCCGCCAACTCCGATCATGAGACCCGCACGCTGACCGAGCAGGCCGCCATGTCGGCCTGGATGCGGCAACTGGCCGACATCAACCTCATCGTCACCTCCATCATGGGTGCTGTGTTCTTCACGCTGCTGCTGCTGGCCGGCAACACGATGATGCAGGCGGTGCGCGAGCGCACTGGCGAGATCGCGGTGCTGAAGACGCTGGGCTTCTCGAGTGAGAGCGTGCTGGCCATGGTGCTGGCCGAGTCGGTGCTGCTGCTGCTGATCGGCGGCGCCGTCGGGCTGTTCCTGGCCAGTGTGATCGGGCCGGCGGTGTCCGCCGGCAGCGGCGGTGCCCTGAACCTGCCGGCGGCGGGCTTGACGAGCTGGTTGATCGGCGTCGGGCTGGCGCTGCTTTTCGGACTGCTCGTGGGCGCTTTGCCGGCGCTGCGCGCCATGCGCGTAAACATCACCGACGCACTTGCCGGGAGGGCATGAGATGAAGTTCTTGAAAAACACCGGACTCGTCCTGTTGACGCTCCTTCTGCTCGTCGGCTGGATCCTGCTGCCCTGGCAGGGGGCCGTCGCTGCGGCGGTAGTGCTGGCTGCGTGGCTGTTCCTTTTCCGCTCCGGCATGCAGACCCGCTCCGTCGCCTCGGTGGGCATCAGCACGCTGGCACAGCGCCTGGGCTCCTCGGCCGTCATCGTCGTGGGCATCGCTGGCGTCGTCGGCGTGCTGGTGGCCCTGCTGGCCATGGCCGAAGGTTATGCGCAGACGCTGCGCAACTCGGGCAGCGATGACACCGCCATCGTCATGCGCGGCGCCTCGGCCAACGAGGTGTCGTCGTCGCTGAGCCGTGAGGACATCGTGCAGATCGAGCAGGCGCCCGGTATCGCCCGCAACGCGAAGGGCGAGCCCATCATCTCGGCCGAAACCGTGGTTGCGGCCAACCTGCCGATCAAGGGCAGCCAGACGGGGGACACCGGCAGCGCCCAGGTGCGCGGTATCAGCGAGGCGGCGTTCACCGTACGGCCCAACGCCAAGATCGTCGAAGGCAGGAGCTTCCAGCCGGGCCTTCGCGAGATCATCGTCGGCAAGGGTGCGGTGCGGCAGTTCGACGGGCTCAAGCTCGGTGCAACGCTGAAACTGGGCAACCAGCCCTGGACCATCGTCGGCATCTTTGCATCGGGCGACTCCATGGAGTCCGAACTCTGGGCCGATGCCAACGTCGTCAACGACAGCTACAAGCGCGGCAGCGGTCGCAACTCGGCGACGGTGAAGCTCGAGAACCCGGCCGCCATCAAGGCGTTCAGCGAAGCCCTTGAAGCGAATCCCCAGCTCAAGGTCAAGGCCAGCACGACGCTGGCCTTCTTCTCGAAGCAGGGCGAACAGATGACCAAGATCCTGCGCATCATCGGCATCACGGTGGGCTCCATCATGGCCGTGGGCGCGGTGTTCGGTGCGCTGAACACGATGTTCGCAGCCGTGGCAGCTCGGGCGCGTGAGATCGCCACGCTGCGCGCCATCGGGTTTCGCGGCCTGCCGGTGGTGGTCGCGGTGATGCTGGAGACAACGCTGCTGGCCCTGATCGGGGGGGTCATCGGCGGCTCCGTGGCCTGGCTGCTCTTCAACGGGTTCGAGGCATCGACGATGGCGGCCGGCTCGGTCGGCAAGCTGAGCTTCAACCTGGCCGTGTCGCCAGGGCTGCTGTGGGAGGGCATCAAGTGGGCGCTGGCCATCGGGTTCGTCGGCGGGCTGTTCCCCGCGGTGCGGGCGGCGTCGCTACCGGTGACTACGGCGCTGCGGGAAGCCTGATGAAGGGCAGGGGCGAGGCCCGGGTGGTAAGCACTTTGCCGTTGCCAGAAGGTTCGACGGCGAAGTGCTCAGAGCTTCATTTCCAGTCTCAGCGACCACACCGTGTATGTCCGACCCCAGTTCTGCGAGGCTACGGTCTTCTCAGGCGCCATGGTGAAGGTGTCGTTGCTGTAGCTCTGCGACGCAAGATTGGTGGCTGATAGGCGCAGCACCGTGTTGGTGTCGAAATTCCAGCTTGCGTAGCCATCCAGAACCTGCTTCCTTGACGAGCGCGTGGCCGCCTCGCGCGTCGTCTGCAGTGTGTTCACCGGTGTGTAGTTCAGGCTGGCGCCGAGGCTCAGCGGCAGGCTCTTGAGGCGGTAGTCGCCACCCAGATTGGCGGTGAAGCGGGGTTGCTGGGCCAGCCGGTTGTGCGGGCCAGGAATGCCGTCGACCGATGACTTGTAGAGGCTAAGGTTGCTGCGCACATTGATCGGCAGTGCGCCGTCTACGAATTGGTCCAGACGGAACTTGGCTTCCAGCTCCAGGCCGCTGCTGAGCGCCGAACCAATGTTGCGCGGCCGCGAGACCCAGCGCGGTGCGTCTGACCATTCCAGCCCCGTTTCCTTCTCGGTCAGCCGCCGAACGAGATTGCTGATGCGGCGTACGAAGATGTTGGCGCTGAGCACGCCGCCTTTGCTGAGGTACTGCTCGTATGCAAGATCCAGCCCGGTCGCGAGCTCCGGTTGGAGTTGCGGATTGCCGGCGTAGTCCGAGTAGATGAACTCGTTCGTCTCCTGGCAGCGCTGGCTAGTGGGGCAGGGGTAGAGCGAGTTCACATAGGTTCGGGAGATCATGTCGTTGAGCTCGGGCGAGCGATAGCTGCGCGTCAGGCTCAGCCGGATCTGGTCGCGGCTCTTCTTTGGGTCGTCACTGAACTTGTAGAGCGCGTGGAACAATGGCGTCAGCACGCGCGAGGTGTTGCTCACGGCGTAGCTCTTGGCTGTGCTCTCTGTTGTGATCGCTTCCCAGCGCAACCCGGCATAGAAAGACCACTGCTTGCCGACGCTCCAGTCGTCTTGGGCGTAGAGGGCGAGCCGGCGGCTGCCGGCGTCGAGCTGGTCGCCGAAGTCGAGCAGGTAGTCGCAAGACGCACCGTCTTCCACGCAGTGCCGCTGTTGCCGCATGCGCCGGCCCTCTGTCTCCACTCCGGCAACGATGCTGTGCTCCTCCATTACGGGTTGAGAGAGCTTGCTGCGCAGGCTCCAGTTCCCATTGCGCGAATCGCCACCGTCCAGGCGGGATTGGACCAACTGCGTGTTCTTGAACTCCTGGGTCTCGGCGCTGAAGTTGCTGCTGAATCGGCCCAGCATTGCGCTGGATTCGAGCTTCCCCTCCTTGCCGACGCCCGTGTTCCACTGGCCGCTGAGGCCACCTCCGCTGTACCGGTTCTTGGAACGATTGCTCGATCGATCGAAGCGCGCCAGGGGGTCATTGGGTAGTGGCTCGGGCGTCTGCGTGCGCTCGAAATCTCCTTGTCCATCCCCATTGCCAATGCTCAGAAAGGGCGCAAACGCCAACAGCTCGCGGTTGGAAGGCTTCCATTGCAGGCGCCCGTTAAGGTTTAGCGAGCGGTTCCGGTTCTCGTTGCTGTTCCGGCTGTCGATCACGCTGTCTTGGCCGCTTTGCAGGTCATGGACCTTGCTGCGGCCGCGCCCTTCGTTGTTGAAGTTGGATTGCTGCGCGTTGACCGTGATGTTGTATGTTGTCGCTCCCTTGTCGTCGAGCTTGTCGTTGCGACTCCAGTTGAAGCTCGGCCGCACGTGGCCGTTCTCGGTGGACAACCCCAGGCGAAGTTCGTTGACCAGCCTGGGTGGCGCTTGGCGCAGCACGATGTTGATCGTGCCGGCGATGGCGCGCGCACCGAACTCCGCAGTCGGCGCGCGCAGAACCTCGATGCGCTCGACCTGCTCGGGTGGCAGAGTCTCCAGCGACATGCCAGGAGGCATGCGATCGCCGTTGACGAGGATCTGCGTATAGCCGCCGGCCAAGCCGCGCATGCGGATGTCGCCCCCTCGGCCGGCCACGCCACCTGTGGTTACCCCGGGCAGGCGCTTCATCAGCTCACTGATCGAGCTGTCCCCGTAACGCAGCAATTCCTCGCGCCCGATCACCATCTTGGCTGCGGTGGAGGCGCGTCGCGCCTCATCGTCGCTGGCGCCACCCGAAACGTCCACGCGATCAAGCTTCTGGGTCTTGGCGTCGACCTTCTCATCCGTCTTGGCTTCGGCGTTCTCGTTGGCCTTCTTGGTGAGGGGCTGCTCCTGGGCAAAAGTGGGCGGTACGAATGCGAGAGCAGCACAAAGAGCCGTCAGGGCGGGGAACGTGGTCATTGGCGAGCAAGGGGACGATCCGGAGCGGGGCGGATGGTAGCCGTCCGTGTGCAAGTAGAAGGCCAGCAAATGAGAAGTTAGGGAAGACCCGCTCGAATAGTGCAAGCCGGCAGCGAGGCTTTGAGCCCGCTGTTCAATCGGATTGCGCAGGCTTCGGGCTGAACTGAATCATTCGCGACCTGCGCACCGAGCTGCCGCTTCCGTCATCACTTGACATTCGACCAGCAGCGGGGGGCGCATGAGCGTCAGCAAAAGCGTCTGGGCAGGACCCCCGCGCGTACGTTTGATGAAACAGGGGAGATGGGCAGCCGGCCACGCCGGACGCCGACGGCTTCGCACCTAGAGCGGGAACCCAATTGCCGGCTGTGGATGACGGCAACCGCGCGAAGAAGATTCCCCGCGCGCCGTCAGGCTGGGAATCAGCTGAATGCTGCCAGCAGCCGCTCCAGCGCCACCATGAATGGTGTCTGCATCAGCGGAAGCGTGGCCACCATGCCGATCAAGCCCACGCTCACCGTCAGTGGAAAGCCGACGGAGAAGACGCTGATCTGTGGCGCGACGCGCGAGATGACACCAAGCACGAGGTTGACGAACAGCAGCATCGTGATCAGTGGCAGCGCGATCCACAGCCCGATGCTGAAGATCTCGGCGCCCCACTGCTGCGGCGAGGCCAGGCGCAGGAAGGCGAAGGGCTCACCGCCCACAGGGAAGGCGTGAAAACTCTGTATCAGAGCATTGATCAGCAGCAGGTGACCGTTGATCGCGATGAACAGGAACGCCACCATGCTGCCGAAGAAGCGGCCACTGGCCGTGCCTTGGGAGCCGGTGCTCGGGTCGAAGAAGCCGGCGAAGTTCAGCCCCATCTGCAGTCCGATGACCTCGCCCGCGAACTCCAGCGCGGCGAAGACGATGCGCACAGCGAAGCCCATGGACAGGCCGATCAGCAACTGCTGGGCAATCAGCAGCGTTAGCAGCGGCAGCGAGTCCAGTGGTGTCGGCGGGATATCCGGCAGCGATGGTTGGGCCGCGAGCGAGATGAACAGCGCCAGGCCCACGCGCAGGCGAAGCGGCACGTTGCGCTGGCTGAAGATGGGCATGCCGGCAAACAGCGCCAGCGTGCGGATGAAAGGCCAGAGCAGCGGGTTCAACCACGCCAGCAACTGGGCCTCGGTGATGCTGAACATGGGTGGCTGCGTCAGCCTACGACGGAAGGGATCGACTGCAGCGTGCGCTGGATGTACTCGACCAGCTCCGTCATCATCCACGGCCCGGCGACGAGCAGCGTCAGGATGGCTGCGATGACCTTTGGCACGAAGGACAGCGTCGCCTCGTTGATCTGCGTTGCCGCCTGGATGATGCTGATTGTGACGCCGACCAACAGGACGACGATGAGCACCGGCGCGGCCACCAGCATCAGGATGTACAGGCCTTGCTGGCCGAAGGTGAAGACTTGTTGGGCGTCCATGATTCTCAGTCGATGGGGTGCAGGGCTACTGGCGCGGCTTGGGCGGGGTATCCGGCGAGTTCGTCAGGTGACGAACGAGGCGGCGAGTGAGCCGAGCAGCAGGTTCCAGCCGTCCGCCAGCACGAACAGCATCAGCTTGAAGGGCAGGGCGACGAGGACGGGCGACAGCATCATCATGCCCAGGCTCATCAGCACGCTGCCGACGATCATGTCGATGACCAGGAAGGGGATGAACACCAGGAAGGCGATCTGGAATGCACTCTTGAGCTCGCTCGTCACGAAGGCTGGTACCAGCACCTTGAAGGGCACGTCTTCGGGCTTGACGCTGGCATCCAGCTTGGCCAGGCGAGAGAACAGGGCCACGTCGGCTTGGCGGGTCTGCTTGAGCATGAAGCCGCGCATCGGCACCTCGGCGCGCTTGAGCGCCTCGTCGAACTGGATCTGCCCTGCGCTGTAGGGTTGCCACGCGTCGGCGTAGACCTTGTCCAGCGTCGGGCTCATGACGAAGAAGGTCAGGAACAGCGACAGGCCCACGATGACCTGATTCGGCGGCGCAGCCTGCGTGCCCAGGGCCTGGCGCATCAGGCTCAGCACGATGACGATGCGCGTGAATGCCGTCATCATCAGGATGACCGCGGGCAGGAAACCCAGCGCCGTGAAGAACAGCAGCGTCTGGATGGGCACCGAGAAGCTCCCGCCAGCGCCTTGGCCGACCAGCAGCGGCAAGGTGGCTGGCGGCGTCTGGCCCTGGGCCAGCACGCTGCCAGCTGTCAGCAGGCCCAGGGCCCCGGCCAGCAGTAACTTAGGTCGCATCGCCACGCTCCTTGCCCAGCAGCTTGGCGAAGCTTGCTGGCGCGGGCGGCTCGGCCTGCGGCGGCATGACGTGCAGCGTGGTGATGTTGTGCGGCGTTGCGCCCAGCACCAGCCAGCGGCGGTCCTCGCCCTGGCCGACCTCCACGACCAGCAGGCGCTGGTTGGGCGCGGTGGGCAACTGGGTCACGACGCGCAGTACGCTGCCCGTGGCGGAACCACCCAGTGCGCGCCCGTAGGGCGTGCGCTTTAGCAGCCACAGCGCGACCGGGATCAGCGCGATGATGACGAGGAACCAGAGAAAGGGGAGCAGACCAGTGGCATTCATGCCTCGGCATTCTCCGGACGGAATGCTGGCGTCGAACTCCCTAAATGCCGAGACAAACCCGCAGTTGTCCAGGGACCGCCGATACGGCAGGCGCCGCGGGCCCGGCCGGTGGGGTCTTCATGCGGCCTTGCTGAGTCGGCGCATACGCTCAGAAGGCGTCACGATGTCGGTCAGCCGGATGCCGAACTTGTCGTTCACGACCACCACCTCGCCCTGGGCGATCAGATAGCCGTTGACCAGCACGTCCATGGGCTCGCCGGCCAGCGCATCGAGCTCCACGACCGAGCCCTGGGCAAGTTGCAGGATGTTCTTGATGGGGATGCGGGTGCGGCCCAGTTCCACAGTCAGCTGGACGGGGATGTCCAGGATCATGTTGATGTCGCCTGCCGGCCCTCCTGCCGTCGTCGGCGTGAAGTTGGCGAAGCTGGGCGTGGACACCTGCTCGGGCGCGACCTCGGCAACCACCTCAGTGGCCGCGGCGGGTGCGGACGAGGCCTCGGCCAGGGCTGCAGCCCATTCGGCCGCCATTGCGTCCTGTTCTTCTTGACTGGGGGAATCAGGGCTCATGTTTGGCTCCCAACCAGCTCTCCTGCGAGCCGGTCAGCATCTTGTCGATCTTGAGGGCGTAGCGACCGTTGGATGTGCCGTAATGGCACTGGAACACGGGCACGCCGTCCACCTTGGTCTGGATCATGGGGTCGAGATCCAGCTCGATGAAGTCGCCCGGCTTGAAGGCCAGCAACTGCTCGACGGTGGCCGGCGCCGTGCCCAGCTCGGCGACAAGCTCCACCTCGGCGGCCTGGATCTGCGTCTTCAGCAGGTTGATCCAGCGCCGGTCGGGCTCCGAGGAGTCACCCACCGTAGTCGAGTACAGCACGTCGCGGATGGGTTCCAGCGTCGAGTAGGGGATGCAGAAATAGATGGTGCCGCTTGTCTCGCCGATCTCCAGCGTGAACGAGGTCGACACGACGATCTCGCTGGGCGTGGCGATGTTGGCGAACTGGGGCTGCATCTCCGACCGCTGGTACTCCAGCTCCAGTGGGTAGACGCCTTTCCAGGCCTTGGCGTACTCGGTCGTGACGACCTCGACGATGCGGGTGATGACGCGCTGTTCGGTGGGGGAGAAGTCCCGGCCCTCGATACGGGCGTGGAACTTGCCGATGCCTCCGAACAGGGAATCGATGACGGCGAACACCAGCGTCGGGTCGCAGACGATCAGTCCGCTGCCGCGCAAAGGCTTCACCGAGACGATGTTGAAGTTGGTCGGGACGACGATCTCGCGAAGGAAGGCGCTGTACTTTTGCACCTTGATGCCGCCGATGGCGACCTCGGGACTCTTGCGGATGAAATTGAACAGGCCCACACGGATGTTGCGCGCGAACCGCTCGTTGATGATCTCCATCGTGGGCATGCGCCCACGGACGATGCGCTCCTGGCTCGCGAGGTTGTACTCGCGGATGCCGCCAACCTGCTCCTCCTCCTGCTCGAGCTTCTGGCTCTCGCCGGTGATGCCCTGGAGCAGTGCATCGACTTCGTCTTGGGAAAGGATCTGCTGATTCATGGCGGAACCAGGCCTACTGGACGATGAAGTTGGAGAACAGGACCTGTGTCACGGGGCTTTCCACCGCGGCCTTGCGCTTCTTCTTTTTCTTCTTAGGGGTGTCGTCGGCGGCCTCGTCCTCGTCGTCGAGCTCGATGCCCATGGGGCGCACCGATTCGCGCATGATTTCCTTGGCGAGCTGTTCCTTGCCCTCACGGGTCAGCAGCTCGCCGGCGGTCTTGTGCGACAGCACCATCAGCACGTTGCTGCGGATAGCGGGCATGTAGGCCTTGACCTGATCGGCGAACTTTGGATCCTCGACCTCCAGCGTCACGCCGACCTGGGCGAAGCGGTCCACGTCCTTGTCGGCCAGGTTGACCGTGAACGGGTCCAGCGGCACGAAGGTCGGTGGATGGTCGGGCTTGGCCTTGGCTTTGGCCTTGACGGGCGCCTCGACGGCCTCGCCGTCCTCGCCGTCCTCCGCCGAGGCCTTCTTCTTCAGCAGCATCAGGGCCGCGCCGCCGCCCAGCAGCACCAGCACGAGCACGGCAGCCAGGATGATGATCAGCTTCTTGCTGCCGCCCCCGGAGGGTGCGGCGGTTTCGGCAGCCGGCGCAGTCGCCATGAGAACTCCTTGAGACGTCCTTCGCCCAAGCCGGCCATCGCCGCCCATGAGCACCATTGCGCCCGATTATTGACGCTGACCCTGCCGGGCAAGCGTCGATTAGCTCGGGCCAGGCGTGGCTATTTCCGCTTCAGCCTCAGGCAAATGTGTCGAGCAGGCCCACGGCGCGGCGGGCAGGCTGCGCTGCCGCGCCACCGCCATCCACGCCGCCGGCACTCGCGCCGGCGCTATGGGAGCCGCGCCCGTCGTCGCTGCCGGCCTGGGATCCTCCCTCCCGCGTGTCCTGGGAGGACTGCTGGAAGACGCCACCGCCCGCCAGCGTCAGGCCCTGGCCCTGGAGCGCGGCGGCCAAGTCGGGCAGGCTTTGTTGCAGCGCCTGACGCGTCTCGGCCTGGGCGGCGTGGAAGGAGACCTGGGCCTGCGCGCCGTCGACGACGATCTGGACGGCCACCGGCCCCATGTCCGCCGGATTTAGCTGCAGTTCTGCCTGCTGCACGCCATTCACTGCCAGCAGACTGACACGAGCCCCAAGTTCCGGCGCGAAGGCACCGCTTTGCAGTGCGGCATGCACCCGGGCGCTGGCGGCGGCAGAAGGGGCGCCAGGCGCCGCGGCAGCCAGCGGCTGGACCTGCTGGTTCTGGGCCAGCACGGCAGCAAAGCTGTTGGGCTGGGCGTCGGGCGATGCCGCGGCTCGCGGGGCAGCGGCCGCAGGCGTGGCGGTGGGACCTGCGGCTTGCAGCGCGTCGCTGCGGGTGCTGCGCGCGGCTGCAGCCTTGTCGGCGGCGAGCTCGACGCCCTTGGCGCGGGATGCGTCGGCAGCGCGTGCGGCGGCTTCAGCGGGGCGGCGTTCGGATGGTGTCGCGGCAGCTGCGTCGCGGGAGGTTTCGTCGGCGACGGGTTCATCGACCGCGCGGCCCGTGCGTGCTCCCTTGACGGTATGCCTGCGATCGGCGTCGGCATCGGCATCGGCTGCAGCGGGCGAGGCCGTCGCGGCCGCCTGCGCCTGCACGGCCGGCTGTGCGGGCGCGGTCAGGCCGATGAGCTGGGTGAACTCGTTCAGCCCCGACGTCTGGTCGTCCTGGTCGGCGTCGTCCGCCGTGCCGGAGGGCTCGCTAGCGTCGTCGCTGACTTTGGTGTCTTTGGCTGGAGTTGCGGCCGTGTCGGGCGCGCGGCCCTGGGCTGGCGCGGCGGGCTTGGCGGACGACGCGTTGCCCTCCTTGCGGCGAACCTGCGCCGCGTTGGCGGCGGCGGACTCCCTGGCCGCGTCGGGAGCGCTGGGCACCGGGTCGGCGTGGGCAGGTTGCGGGTCGGGTTGGTCGTTCAGGAAATGGGCGAAGCTGGGGCCTCCGGCCGAACCCGAGCCCGGCTGGGCGGGCTGGGCGGCGGGGGGCATGGCGGCTGGCTTGGGCGTGACGTACTGGGCGCTGCCGAGCATTGAAACCTCCTCAGGCGTGGGCCGAGCGGCGCAGGTGGGCGCGGGCGGCGAACTCGTCGCTGGCGCGCTGCTCGCGACGCTGGGCGACCTTGTCTGCCTCGGCCTGGCGGCGGGCGATCAGCTGGCGCAGTGCCGCGACGCGCAGCTCCGCCTGGCGCAGGGCTTCGCGGGCGCGTTCCTGGCGCTGGTCGGCGTGCTGGGCAACATGGCCCTGGGTATCTACCGCCTGGTCCAAGCGTTGGCCGAAGCTGCGGTAGCAGCCGACGATGCTCATCGTCGTGCCCTGGGCGAAGCTTTGGGTCCAGCGTTGCTGGTAATCCTGCCGGTAGCCGGACAGCTCGCCGTGCTGAGCGCGAGCGGCCTGGGCCTGGGCGCTGGCGGCATGCAGGGCCTGGGCGGCGGCGTCGCGCTCGCCTTCCGCGCGTTCCAGCAGCAGGCCCAGGGTGTCATTGGCGGATGCACTCATTCAAAACTCCAGCGCGGCGACGGATCAGTGGTCCGGCACCAAGACAATATCGGCGGGCGCCGCCCCAAGGTTTAGGCGCCCTGGACCACGGCCTGCAATTGGCTGACGCTGGCGTGAAGAAGTGCCGGGCTGTGCATGTCCTGCTGCAGCAGCCGCGTCATGTCGGCATGCAGGCGAACGGCCAAGTCCAGCTCGGGGTCGCTGCCCGGGGCATAGGCGCCAAGCTGGATCAGGTCGCGGGCCTTGTTGTATTTCGCCAGAAGTTGGCGGAATCGACGGGCGGAATCGACCTGGTTTTGCGGTGCAACACTGGTCATCACCCGGGAAATCGAGCGTTCGATGTCGATGGCGGGGTAATGGCCGGCCTCGGCCAGTTCGCGGCTGAGCACGATGTGGCCGTCCAGGATGCCACGCGCAGCGTCGGCGATGGGGTCCTGCGGGTCGTCGCCCTCGGTCAGCACCGTGTAGAAGGCCGTGATGGAGCCCTCGCCTGGCAGACCGTTGCCGCTGCGCTCCACCAACTGGGGCAGCTTGGCGAAGCAACTGGGCGGGTAGCCCTTGGTGGCGGGCGGCTCGCCGATGGCGAGCGCGATTTCTCGCTGCGCCATCGCGTAGCGGGTCAGCGAGTCCATCAGCAACAGCACGTGGCGCCCCTGGTCGCGGAAGTATTCAGCGATGGCCGTGGCGTAGTGGGCGCCCTGCATGCGCATCAGCGGCGGTGCGTCGGCGGGGGCGGCGACGACGACGCTGCGGCGCAGGCCCTGCTCGCCGAGGATGTCCTCGATGAACTCCTTGACCTCACGCCCGCGCTCGCCGATCAGGCCGACGACGATGACGTCGGCCTGGGTGTAGCGGGCCATCATGCCCAGCAGCACCGACTTGCCGACGCCGGTGCCGGCGAATAGCCCCAGGCGCTGGCCGCGGCCCACGGTCAGCATCGCGTTGATCGCACGCACGCCGGTGTCCAGCGGCGTGCGCACCGGGTCGCGGTCCATCGCGTTGATGGGGCGCCGCACCATGGGTTCGTTGTGGATGTTGCTGAGCTCGCCACCACGATCCAGAGGATGTCCGTGGGGGTCGACGACGCGGCCGAGCAGGCCGTCACCCATAGGCAGGTGCAGGCCACGGTCCTCGCCACGGCGCCAGGGATGCAGCGGTTGGCCCAGCTGTGGAGCCAGTGGCGGCAGGTGGCGGGGCACGACGGTGGCGCCGCTGGACAGGCCTTGCACTTCGTCGGTGGGCATCAGGTAGGCGCGGTCGCCAGAGAAGCCGACGACCTCGGCGTTCACCGGAGCGGCGCCGCGGCGGGGGCTGTTGCCGCTGCTGGGCATCTGGATGCGGCATACCGAGCCCAGCGGCACCTTGATGCCGGTTGCCTCCAGCACGAGGCCGGCCACGCGCACCAGCTTGCCCTGGGATTCCAGCGGCGCGGCGTTGCCGGCCAGGGTCTCCAGGTCGGCCAGGTAGCGCTGCCAGCGGTCTACGCGCGGCGTGCTCATTCGGCGTCCTGCCGCCGGTCTTCCCAGATCGACTGCTGGCCGATGGCCGAGACGGCCTGCAGCCAGCGAGCCTCGATCGTCGCGTCCACGCTGGCGATGTCGGCGTCGACCTTGACGCCCCCGCGCGCAACCTCGGTGTCCGGGATGAGCTGGGCCTCCCGGGCCTGCAGCTCTTGGCCGGCGCCGCCCTGCACCAGGGGAAAGTCGTCCGGGTGGACGCGCACGCGCACGTGGCGTGCCGAAAGCTGCAGGGCCTCCACTGCGTCGTGGGCGACGCGGGCGATCAGCTCGGGGCGCTGCGCCAGCTCGCTGCGCACGACCTGGCGGGCTAGTTCGACGGCGATGCGGGAGATGGCCTCGGCCATCTCGTCCTCCAGTGAGCGCATTTCGCCGTCGAAGCCCTGCACCAGCACGCCGATCTGCCGGCTCATCTGCTGTGCAAAGCTCTGCTTGAAGGCATCCAGCGCGGCCATGCCGTCGCGATAGCCGTCCTGGTAGCCGCCCTGGCGTGCGGCGTGCAGTTGCTCCTGTACGCTGGGCTCGGGCGGCGGAGGCGGCTCCACGGGAGCCGCCGAGGCGGGGGCGGGCGGTTGGGCGCCCGGGCGCATGGGCGCGAAGGGCGAGGGCGCGGTGTCGCCCAGATTGTCCAGGTTCCAGGCCTTGGCCCCCTGGACTTCCTCGCCAGGAATGAAGCGGGCATAGCTGCCTCGGCGCTCGCCTTCGCGGCGTTCGGGGGGGGGGCACTTGCCGGGGCGGTTGTCTGGTGACCATATGGCTCAAGATTCTGCGCGCGCGTTAGCGCCGCGCATCGCCGCTCCCTCGGGGAGCAAGGCCGCACACATGGCAGCCAGCGTGCCGTATGTGCCGGCCCAAGGACTGCGGCGGGAGGCGCAGCGCGATCTGCAAGGCAGACCAGCGAGCCGGTCGGATGAGGGGCTTCATGCCTAGACGAACTGGTCGTCGCCGCCACCGGCCAGCACGATCTGGCCCTCGTCGACGAGGCGGCGCACGATCTTGAGCATTTCCTTCTGCTCGGCCTCGACCTCGGAAAGCCGCACCGGGCCGCGGCTTTCCAGGTCCTCACGCAGCGCCTCGGCGGCGCGAGTGGACATGTTGCGGAAGATCTTCTCGCGCAGGTCGGCGCTGGCGCCCTTGAGGGCGACGATGAGGCTCTCGCTCTGCACTTCCTTGAGCATGGCCTGGATGCCCCGGTCGTCGATCTTGTTCACGTCGTCGAACGTGAACATGTTGTCCATGATCTTCTGCGCCAGGTCAGAGTCGGCCTCGCGGATGTAGTCCAGCACAGAGGCTTCGACGCTGGAGCCCATCATGTTGATGATCTCGGCAGCCGTCTTGGCACCCCCCAGCGAGCTCTTCTTCATGCGCTCGCCACCGGCCAGGATCTGGCTCATGACCTCGTTGAGGTCCTTCAGCGCGGTGGGCTGGATGCCGTCCAGCGTCGCAATGCGGATCAGCACCTCGTTGCGGCCGCGTTCGGGGAAGAGCTTGAGCACCGAGCTGGTCTGGTCGAAGTCCAGGTGGGCCAGGATGGCCGCGATGATCTGCGGGTGCTCGTTGCGCAGCAGCTCGGCAACTGAGCTGGCGTCCATCCACTTCAGGCTTTCGATGGAGGACACGTCGCCGCCCTGCAGGATGCGCTCCAGCAGCAGGTTGGCCTTGTCCTCGCCCAGCGCCTTGCGCAGCACGGCGCGCACGTATTCATCGGTGTCGGTGACGAGGGTGCTGTGGGCGTCGGCCACCTGGTCGAACTTGTCCAGCACTTCCTCGACCTGGGCGCGCTTGATGACCTTGAGCTTGGCAATGGTCTCGCCCAGCGCCTGCACTTCCTTGGGTGTCAGGTGCTTGAAGACCTCGCTGGCTTCCTCTTCGCCCAGCGACATCAGCAGGATTGCAGCGCTTTCGGTGCCCTTATCGTCCATGGTGCGTCATTGTCACGCCGCTTGGCCGTCCATCCAATCGCGCACGATGCTGGCAACCGCGATCGGATTCTCGCGAGCCATGGCACGGGCACGGTCGAGCTTTTCATTGTGCAGCGGAGCTTCCAGCCTCGGCATGCCGTCGGCGCCAGGCAGCACTTCTGCGTCATCGACAACTTCGTCCACCGTCTCTGGCTTCTCCTCGGCCGGCGGCGGAGCGGCGGCGGCCTTGATGGCGGGGCGGATCATGCCGAAGACGGCGATCAGCGCGATGATCACGAAGGCCAGCGGCACGATGGCGCTGCGGGCGATGTCCAGCACCCACGGTTGCTTCCAGAACGGTGTATCGACGGGCTCGGTCTTGTCGACGATGAAGGGGGCGCTGATGACCTTGACGGAGTCGCCCCGCTCGGCGTTGAAGCCCATGGCCTCCTTGACCAGGTCGGTCAGGCGCGTGACCTCCTCGGCCGGCACCGGCTGCTGGGTGGTCTTGCCCTTGGCATCGGTCACCGCGCGGTGGTTGACGACGATTGCCGCGTTCAGGCGCTTGACGTTGCCGACGGCCCCACGCGTGACGCGCACGGTCTTGTCCAGCTCGTAGTTGGTGACCTGTTCGCGTCGGCTGCTGTTGTTGCCGGCACCACCCTGAGCGGCCTGCAATGGCGCGCTGGCGCCGTTGATAGGCGCCGTGGCGGGCACGGGCGGCTGGTTGGTGGCCGCGCCGGGCACGCCGGTGGGCATGGCGGCGTTGGCATTGTTGGATTCGCTGGTGCTGCTGCCACGCACCGCGGACTGGGTGTTGGGACCCTGGTTGGGGCGGTATTCCTCGGCGGTGGCTTCCGTTTGCGAGAAGTCCACGTCGGCGGTGACGGTGGAGCGCAGGTTGTCGCGGCCCACAACCGGTTCCAGCAGATCGAAGATGCGCTTGTTGTAGCTGGCCTCGATCTGCTGCTTGTACTGCAGTTGCTGGCCGTCCAGGCCTGTGGCGGGGTCGGCGCCGGTCTGGGAGAGAAGCGCACCGGTCTGGTCCAGCACACTGACGGCCTTGGGGTTGAGCTCGGGCACGCTGCTGGAGACGAGGTGGACGATGCCGGCGATCTGTGCGCGGTCCAGCGTGCGGCCGCCCCTCAGGGTCAGCATCACGGACGCGCTGGGTTTTTGCTGTTCGCGGAAGAAGCCGTTTTGCTGCGGCATGGCCAGGTGCACGCGGGCGTCGGCCACGTCGGACATGGCGGTGATGGTGCGTGTTAGCTCGCCCTCCAGTGCCCGCTGGAAGTTCAGGCGCTCGTTGAACTGGGTCTGACCGATGGAGGACTTGTCGAGCAGCTCGAAGCCCACCGCATTGCCGGTGCCGCCCTTGGGCAGGCCTTGGGCGGCAAGCTTCATGCGCAGCTCGTAGACCTGGCCAGCGGGGACCAGGATGGTGCCGCCGGCCTCGTGCTTGTAGGGCACCTGCATCGCGGACAGCTGGCCGATGACGGCGCCGCCGTCCTTGTCGGCAAGGCCGGTGAAAAGGGGGCGGTAGTCGCCCTGAGCCGACCACAGGGTGATGGCCAGCACGGCACCCGCCAGCGCCAGCAGGCCGGCACCCATGGTCAGCTTGCTGCGCAACGGCAAGCCGTTCAGGCGCTGCACGAAGTTGGGCGGCGTGTCGTCGGCCGGGGCGATCATCACCGGGGCGGCTGCTGCGGGGGCGCTCAGGGCGTTGTCCATCGGAAGGCGAGACGGCAGGGAAGGCCGGGAATCGGCCGATGGCGCAAATTATTCGTGGCCGCCCCCTCAAGAAAGCGCCGAAGTGGCCGACGCGGGCAGCGCATCTCCGCGCTTCGCACCCGTGACTTGCTGCCACAGTGCTGCCCCATGGAGATGAAGCTGCGCCCCTTCGACTTTGCCCAGGCCGCCGCCCGCGCGGGTCTGGCGGTCAACGGCACGCCCCTGGCGTCCAAGCCGGCTGCCACTGGCGGCGCCAGCTTTGGCGATGCGATGACGCAGGCGCTCAAGAGCGTCAGCGCCCAGCAGCAGGAGGCGGCCCGGTTGCAGCGCGAGGTGCAGCTGGACAACCCGACTGTCAGCCTTGAAGAGACCATGGTCGCAATGCAAAAGGCCCAGATCGGCTTCCAGGCGACGCTGCAGGTGCGCAACCGGCTGGTGGCCGCCTACTCCGACATCATGAACATGCAGGTCTGAGTCCGCTCCGCGTCCAGGTCCTGGGGATCCGGGGCAGGCGCGACCAGTGCTTGTGGCTGGTTGTACCCAGGCGCAGCCCGGGCAGCGGCGGAGGCCGGGGCCTGCGGGAGCAGCTCAGCAGGCTTCGTTCCGGCGCGCGTCGTTGCCGCAGATCTGCGGCCGGCCCAGAGGGTTCAGGTCGATGCGCAATTGCTGGTTGCGGTCGTTGGAGATGCCGATGCGCGTCCAACCCAGCGCCCGGCCCATGCCGGCCTGGAAAGTGACGCCCTGGCCCGCCTGCAACAGCATGCCCTTGTGCTCGCGGTAGGTGATGCTGCCCAGCTCGCAGCGTGGCAGGCCGGTTGCGCAGTCGCAGGGCGCGGTGCGGCTGGCGCCCCAACACCATTGGGGGCCGCTGCCGAAGCTGACGTGGATATCGCGCCCTTCGTCGACGCTCAGCGTGCGGGCGCGCCGCAAGTCAAGCTCCAGCAGTTCAGCCACGTGGCGCAGGCGCTGGCGGGCCAGATAGCTGGTGTAGCTGGGCACCGCGGCCGACAAGATGATGGCTAGCACGGCCAGAACGAAGACCACTTCGATTAACGTGAAGCCTCGGCCGTCGCGGCATCTCATGGGTCGAGCTTGAGCAGGCGGCGACGCTTCTGCGTCTGGTCCACGTAGACCTGCAGCGAGCGCCCGGCATTGGCATCCAGCTCGACGAAGGAGCAGCCCAGCTGCAGCGTGCCGCTGGCGTCGCCGCTGATGGGGCTGGCGTGGTGGGGCAGCAGCGTGATGCGCAGCGCACTGATGCGATCCAGCTCCAGGACCAGGCCCTCGGCGATCCGACCAGGCTCCAGGACGGGAAAGTCGGGCGGCAGGGCCAGGGCCAGGCCACCGATGCTGATGTCGAGCACCCGCAGCGCGCGGCCGTGCTCGGCGCCGCCCGGCACGATGACACGCGGATAGGCGCTGCCTGCGGGCTGCACTCGGAAGGACTGGCGGCGCTGGAAGCGGTAGAGCCGTGTCGGCAGCGTGCCGCGCAGCACGGTGCCCTGCTCGCCGCTGACCAGGACGGGGGCCTCGACCTCGAACTGCAGCTTGATGGTGCCGAGATAGGCGACGGCGGTGATCTCGCCTTGCGCCACCAGCGACTCGCTGATGCCCTCGGGATCGGTGCCTATCTCCAGGCCTATGAGGTCGGCGTCGGCATCGAGGGCGACGATGCGGCTGGGCAGGCTCTGGCCCGGCGGACCGGCGAGCAGCAGGCCGGCGCCCTCGCGCTGCAGCTGTTGCAGATAGGCCGTGATCTCGGCCGTGGAGGTGACGCGCAGTTCCTCCGGGGTGGCTTCAGGGGCGGTCATGCCCGCGATGGTAGTCGCCCCGGCGCGGGTGCCGTGCCGGGGCGGGGCTGGTCAGTGGACCAGTCGGCTCTTGCCCTGCATTGCCTGGCCAAGGTCTTCGAGCCAGGGCTCGGCGAGGTGGCGGATCTCGGCGTCATTGAGCAGGATGCGCTGCATGATGCGCGTCTTCAGCTGGGACTCGCCGCTGGCAAGCTGGCTGTGGTTGGCGGCGGCCTTGAGCTGGGAGATCAGCAGCACGCAGGCGCCTTCGAGCTTGACGACTTCGTCCCAGTTGCCGGTGCGGGCAGCCGTCAGCATGTCGGCGCTGGCCTTCTCGATGGCTTCGTAGTAATTCAAAAGGTCGGCATTCATGGCGAGCGGGAGAATGGGAGACCGGCGGGCTCAGGCCGCGTGCGGGGAGGCGACCGGCGCCGCAGCCGGCGAGGCGGCAATGCCCTGCCAGGCTTCTCGCACGGGGGCGAGCAGTTGCCGGCATTCCTCGATGGCGGCGACGTCGCTGCGCAGGTTGGCCTGAGTCAGCCGGACGCAGATGTAGGCGTAGAGGTCGCGCAGGTCGGTGGCCACCTGGCCGCCCTTCGGGTCCAGCGCGGCGCGCAGACCTTCGTCGAAGATGCGTACGGCACGCTGCAGGCTGCGGGTCTTGAGCTCGACGTCGCGGTTGCGGATGGCCTGGATGGCCAGGCCCATGGCGTCGTTGGCGCCGTCGAACAGGAGGGCGACCAGGCGGTGCGGGTTGGCGCCCAGCACGTCGGTCTCCAGACCAACCTTGGAGTAGGTGTTGGCGCCGCGGGCGGCGAACGGGGAGGAGGTTTGGCCGTACATGGGGAGCGGATGGCGTCGTGTTGACTATCTTTTCGGCGTCCGCGACGCGGACTTGAGCCCTGTGAAGCCTCGAATTGGTCCGTTTTGCCCCGTCGCGTGTGCTGGATTACCGGCCAAAAGACAAAGCGGCGGTTCCCGGGAGGGAAACCGCCGCTGCAGCAGCCGGGCCGGCGGCCTTGTCAGCTGCTCTTGTTCATCTGCGCCAACTGCTGGGTCAGATAGGTGCTCAGGCCGCTGTACTTGCTCATCGTCGTGTCCAGCGCGGAGTACTGGGCGCGAATCCGCTTCTCCATGGCGTCGTTACGGTCGTTGAGCTCGTCGATGCGCTTGCTGTTGCGGTCGATCTGGCTCTGGATGCCGGTGCTGCGGTTGGAGATGCTGCCATCGGTGCCCAGCACTCCGTCGATGAAGCCACGCAGCTTGGTGGCGAAACCGTTGTTGGCGTCGCTGTTCTTGTCGACGCCCATGAAGAAGGCCTTGAGCTCAGCCATCTTGCTGTTGAGCGCGGTGTCCAGCTTGGTGCCGCCGGCGGCCAGGTTGCCGTCCTTGCCTGGATCCAGCCCCAGGTCGGCCATGCGCGTCAGGCTGCCGCCCAGCGTGGTGTTCCCGCCGACGATGCTGCGCAACTGCGAGGCCAGCGAGTTGGCGGTGGAGTCGCCCTGCAGCGTCCCGGCCGTCTTGGTGGCAGAGTCGTACTTCGTCTGCGTGCGCAGCATCGTGTTGATGGCGTTGTAGGCAGCCGTGAAGTCGGTGATGGCCTTGCGGATGGCGTCGGTGTCGGAGGCGATGCTCAGGTTCACCGGCGGGGTGACCTTGAGCAGCAGGATGTTGAGCCCGTCGATGGTGCTGTTCAGCGCGTTGGTCTCGGAGCTGACGGGCAGTCCGTTGACCAGGGCGCGGGCGTTGACGGCGCGCAGCGCCAGCGTCATGCCGTTGGGCAGGTTCACGGGGTCATAGGCCAGCTTGGCCAGGCCGCCCGTGTCCTCGGGGCCGGGCTCGGCCTGGATGCGAAAACCGTTGGTCTCGCCGCTGTTCTTGGATGTGATCGTCAGGCGCGCGCCGGTGGCGTCCTGGATGATGGAAGCCGTCACGCCGCCGTTGGCGGCGTTGATCTTGTCGCGGATGTCGGTGAGCTTGTCGCCGCTGTTGACGGTGATGTTCACCGCCGAGCTGCCGGACTTTGCGGTGAAACCCGTGGGGTTGTTGTTGGCGTCGGTGGCCCAGGTGCCCAGCTGGATGGTCAGTTTGCCCTGGCCGATGGTGGCGCTGGTGCTGGCCACGCTGCTGGCCATGGCGATGGACTGCGCCGAGGCCAGTTGTGTCACTTCCACGCTCAGGCTGCCGGTGGCCGGCGTGCCGGAGGCGGCGACGGTCACGGCGGAGGTGTCGGAGGACGTGGTCTTCACGCTGCTCCAAGTGCTCGGATTCGTCAGCTTGGCGGAGGCGTCGCGCAGTGTCGACAGCGCGCTCTTCACCTGCCCGTAGACTGAGAGCTGGGTCTGCAGGCCGGTGCTCTTCTTCGTGATGTCATTGATCGGCTGCTGCTGCAACGACATCAGCTTGCTGATCAGTGAATCGACGTCGATTCCGCTACCAAGTCCGGTTGATGAGATGGTTGCCATGGCTGCCAAGTGTAAAAAGGCCGATAGTCCAGAGGGACATCGGCCGGATTTTCGGGAACTTTAGGGTTCCGTGTGTGAATTTATTGGCGGTGGCGCAGCCGGAGCTGCCCGGTCCGGCCTTAACCCTTCAGCAGGGAGAGCACCTGCTGTGGCAACTGGTTGGCCTGGGCGACCATGGCGGTGCCCGCCTGCTGCAGGATCTGGGCGCGGCTGAGATTGGCCGTTTCCGCTGCGAAGTCGGCGTCCATGATGCGGCTGCGCGCGGCGCTTTGGTTTTCCACGGCCACCTGCAGGTTCGAGATGACGGCGTCGAAGCGGTTCTGGGCCGCGCCCAGCACGGCGCGCTGGCTGGTGATGGTGGTGAGCGCCGCGTCGATGTTGTTGATCACCGAGCCGATGGCGCTGAAGTTGACTGTGCCGCCGATCGAGGCCCGGTTGAGACCGGTGTTGTTGGTTCCCGAGACGATCGTGATGGAGCTGTTCGCTGCCATGTTGCTCGTGCCGATGTCGATCTGGTCGTTGACGGTCGTGTTGGCGCCGACCTGGAAGGTCTGTGTTCCGGAGGCTCCCGCAAGGATGGCCTTGCCGTTGAAGGTGGTGCCGCCGAGCACGCGCTGGATTTCCTTGGCCAGTTCGCCGAATTCCTGGTCGAGGGAGTCCTTGTCAGCGCTGGTGTTGGTGGCGTTGCGGGCCTGCACGGCCAGCTCACGCATGCGTTGCAGCGAGTCGGTGACCTTGGACAGGGCGCCATCGGCCACCTGCGCCAGCGAGATGCCGTCATTGGCATTGCGGATGGCGACCTGTGAGCCGCGCACCTGGGTGTTCATGCGGTCGGCGATGGCCAGGCCGGCGGCGTCATCCTTGGCGGAGTTGACGCGCAGGCCGGAGGACAGGCGCTGCATGGAGATCGCCAGCGACGACTGCGACGCGTTCAGGTTGCGCTGGGCATTCAGCGACTGAAGATTTGTGTTGATGGTCTGCGGCATCACTCACTCCTAGAGTCAGGTCGGCGAGCCGGCGTTGCGGATTGCCAGACTCTGTATGGAGCGAATTCTGCGAGGGCCTCCAGCCGTCTAAAGCCTGATCAAGGGGTGAAACCACGCCCAATCAAGAACGCCACGCCGCCAGCCTGATGGCTGCGGCGTGGCGCGGGTGGTGCTGCTGCCTAGGGTTAGCTGCGCAGCAGCGACAGCACCTGCTGTGGCAGCTGGTTGGCCTGGGCGATCATGGCGGTGCCGGCCTGCTGCAGGATCTGGGCGCGGCTGAGGTTGGCCGTTTCAGAGGCGAAGTCGGCATCGGTGATGCGGCTGCGCGCGGCGCTCTGGTTCTCGACGGCGGTCTGCAGGTTGGAGATGACGGCGTCGAAGCGGTTCTGGGTGGCACCCAGGATGGCGCGCTGGTTGTTGATGGTGTTGATGGCCGTGTCGAGGTTGTCGATGACGGAGCCGATGGCGGAGAAGCTGGTGGTGCCGTCGATCGCCACGCCGGAAGTGACGGCGGTGATGTCGGTGGCCGTCTTCATGTTCGTCATGCCGACGTCGATGGTGTCGTCGCCCGTGGTGTTGGCGCCGACCTGGAAGGTCTGCGTCTTGGCGTCGGCGCCCAGGATGTGCTTGCCGTTGAAGGTGGTGCCGCCCAGCACGCGCTGGATTTCCTTGGCCAGTTCGCCGAACTCCTTGTTCAGGGAGTCCTTGTCGGCGCTGGTGTTGGTGGCGTTGCGGGCCTGGACGGCCAGTTCGCGCATGCGCTGCAGCGAGTCGGTGACCTTGGCGAGCGCGCCGTCGGCGGTCTGGGCCAGCGAGATGCCGTCGTTGGCGTTGCGGATGGCGACGTTGGAGCCGCGGATCTGCGCGTTCATGCGCTCGGCGATGCCGAGGCCGGCTGCGTCGTCCTTGGCGGAGTTCACGCGCAGGCCGGAGGACAGGCGCTGCATGGAGATCGCCAGCGAGGACTGCGAGGCGGAGGTGTTGCGCTGGGCGTTCAGCGACTGGAGATTGGTGTTGATGATCTGGGGCATGACGGGTTCCTTTCCTTGACGATGAGCGTCTTGACCTACGTGGTTCCCGATGGCATCGCGAACCCGTTGAGAGGCTTATCGTCCGGGGGCAGGCCCGGCTTGAGGAATTTCTTCACGCCCGATCAGGAAGAGCACCCCGCGGGTGGCCGCGGGGTGCTGCTGAGCTGGCGGATTTACCGCAGCAGCGACAGTACCTGTGAGGGCAACTGGTTGGCCTGGGCGATCATCGCGGTGCCGGCCTGCTGCAGGATCTGGGCGCGGCTGAGGTTGGCCGTTTCCTGGGCGAAGTCGGCATCGGTGATGCGGCTCTTGGCGGCGCTCTGGTTCTCGACGGCGATCTGCAGGTTGGAGATGACGGCGTCGAAGCGGTTCTGGGTGGCGCCCAGGATGGCGCGCTGGTTGTTGATGGTGTTGATGGCCGTGTCGAGGTTGTCGATGACGGAGCCGATGGCGGAGAAGCTGGTGGTGCCGTCGATCGCCACGCCGGAAGTGACGGCGGTGATGTCGGTGGCCGTCTTCATGTTCGTCATGCCGACGTCGATGGTGTCGTCGCCCGTGGTGTTGGCGCCGACCTGGAAGGTCTGCGTCTTGGCGTCGGCGCCCAGGATGTGCTTGCCGTTGAAGGTGGTGCCGCCCAGCACGCGCTGGATTTCCTTGGCCAGTTCGCCGAACTCCTTGTTCAGGGAGTCCTTGTCGGCGCTGGTGTTGGTGGCGTTGCGGGCCTGGACGGCCAGTTCGCGCATGCGCTGCAGCGAGTCGGTGACCTTGGCGAGCGCGCCGTCGGCGGTCTGGGCCAGCGAGATGCCGTCGTTGGCGTTGCGGATGGCGACGTTGGAGCCGCGGATCTGCGCGTTCAGTCGTTCCGAGATGCCGAGACCGGCCGCGTCGTCCTTGGCGGAGTTCACGCGCAGGCCGGAGGACAGGCGCTGCATGGAGACGGCCAGCGACGACTGCGACGTGGAGGTGTTGCGCTGGGCGTTCAGCGACAGCAGGTTGGTATTGATGATCTGGGGCATGGTGTGCCTTCCTTTAGCAATCTAGAGAGTCCCGGCAACAGCGCCGAAGGGAACTGGACCGAATCACGAATCCGTTTCCGGACTCGTTGGATGGGCTATCGGATTGCGGCAGAAGTTTCTTGAGGGTCTTTTGTCAAGACCTGTGATTTATTGAACAACGCACCTCGAACCGGTCAGTTCCGGCGATTGGCGGGAAAGGATGGAAGTCCCGCTCCGGCTCCTGCCAATTCAAGGGATGACCCGAGCGCACGGGCCCTAAAGTCTGGCGCACCCTTGCCGATAGAGTGCCGCTGCCCATGCCCCACGCCGACCAGACCTCGTTGAAGCTGCTCCAGCGCGCCCGTCCCCTGCTGGTGGCGAGGCAGTGGGGCGAAGCCATCCCTTTGCTCGAGCGGGTGCTCAAGCTGCGGCCGCGCGATGCCACGCTGTGGCTGACGCTGGCGCAGGCCTGCCAGGCGGCGGACCGGCCGGACGAGGGCTTGCGCGCCGCCGAGCGGGCGCAACAATATGCCGGCGCTGACGACTCCCTGGCGCGGGACGCTACCGAGGAGGCAGTGAAGGCGGCCCTGGATACGCACGACTCACCTCGCGCGCTGGCGTTGGGGGCCAAGCTGCCCGAGTCGTTGCGGGACCAGAGTCCACAACTGCTTCGGTTGATGGGGACGGCCCTCAACAACCTGAACCGCTCGCAGGAGGCGGTGGCTCCGCTGCTGCGCGCGATAGCGCTGCGTCTGGACGACGGACAGGCGCACATGCAGCTGGGGTTCGCCTTCTATGCACTGAAGCTGCACGCGGAAGCCGCCGAGTGCTTTCGAACCGTCCATACCCTCTATCCCGAGAGCATCGGCGCACTGGCCTACCTGAACCACCTGGAGCAGATGGCCTGCCGCTGGAGTGACTACGACGTCCGCTGCCAAGGGCTGCTGGATTCGCTGTCGGGGCCTCCCCGGGCGACCCACTACGTGCCGCCGTTCGCTCTGGTGATGCTGCCGCACACGCAGGCGCAGATGCTCGCGGCAGCCCGGCTGGCGGCGCTTAGCCAGAGCCGCAACATCGAGCCCTGGCCGGTGCCCGCGGTCAGGCCCAGGGAGGGCCGGCGCCTGCACGTGGCCTATCTGTCCAACGATTTCCATGGCCATGCCACGGCGTCGCTCATCACTCAGGTGCTCGAACACCACGACCGCGAGCGTTTCGAAGTCAGCCTGCTGTCCCATGGTGGCGACGACGGCTCCGCGTTGCGCCAGCGCTTGATGCGTGCCGGCGACCGGTTCGAGGAGATGGGCCGTTTGAGCCTGCCCGACATGGCCCGCCGCGTGCGCGAGCTGGGCGTAGACATCCTGGTCGATCTGAAGGGCCACACGGCCGGCAGCCGTCTGGCCATGCTGGCCTACCGGCCCGCGCCCGTGCAGGTAGCCTGGCTGGGCTTTCCCGGCACCTGCGGTGCACCGCAAGTGGACTACGTCATCGGCGACCCCATCGTCACGCCGCTTGCCGACGCGCCCGGGTACAGCGAGAAGATCGCACAGATGCCGCACTGCTACCAGCCGAACGACGCCTCGCGCGGCCGTGCGGCTCCGCCGGCGCGGTGGGAGCTGGGCCTGGCTGACGACGCGCTGGTGCTGCTCAGCGCCAACCAGGTCGGCAAGCTGAATCCATCGCTGTTCGACGCCTGGGCGGAGATCCTGCGTCGCGTGCCCGGTGCCGTGCTATGGCAGCTGACTGGGGGCGATGCCCCCGATGCGGAGCTGCGTCGCGAGGTGCAGGCCCGTGGCGTGGCGCCCGAGCGCCTCGTCTGCATGCCATACGCGCAGATGTCCGAGCATCTGCGCCGCCTGGGCTCCGCCGACCTCGCGCTGGACAGCTGGCCCTGCAACGGCCACACCACCACCAGCGATGCGCTGTGGGCCGGCGTGCCTGTCGTGGCGTTGCGCGGCGACACCTTCGCCGGCCGCGTCAGCGAGAGCCTGCTGCGCGCCGTCGACCTGGCTGAGCTGGTGTGTGACACGCCTCAGGCCTATGTCGAGCTCGTGTGCTCGCTGGCGGCCGACCGGGCCCGCCTGGCGGCGCTGCGCGTCCGGCTCGCGCAGGCGCGCGACACCTCGCCGTTGTACGACGCCCCGCGCTTCGCACGCGACCTGGAGGCGCTGTACGAGCGTATGTGGGCATGCCGGCAGGCGGGCCAGGCGCCGCAGGCCCTGCCCGCAGCCGGCTGATCTACCGACCGATGAGAAGTCCGAAAGAAGGAGCCTGTCCGTGAACGCTGCGATGTCGGCTGACGTGAGGGCGCATGCCCTGGAGCTGGCGGCCACTATCCGCGAGGCGCTGGTCCACCTGGTGGACAGGGAGTCGAGCAGCATCCGCAGCATCCTGCCGGAGGCGTTGGTCTCCGTGGAGGCCGCTGTTTCCGGCCATGCGGGGGTGAGAGTTGCGTGCGACGCGCTGCGCGCTCTGTTGGCGGGGGGGCGCCCCGCACCGCAGCCCACGCTGGCGGCGCTGGACGGCCTTGACCAGGCCCTGGCTGCCGCCTTGCAACCCTTCTCCGGCGTGAAGTCGGCAAGCTGGGGGCCGGGCCAGAGGTTGCCGCAGGAAGATGGCGCCCTGGCTCCGGGCGGCGCCTCTGAACTGCTACATGGCACGCCCCCGGAGTCGCGCGGGGACGAGGCTCCACCGCCCTTTGCGCACCGGGAGGCCTATGCAGACTATTTCTCGCGCCTGGCTCAATCCCGGCCGTCGCCGGCGGTGCTGCGCCGCTTGCTGCCGCACCTGGATGCCGCGCTCGATGGCGCAGAGCGTCTGGCGCTGTGGCAGGCCTTGTGGTCCTGCGTGTCGGTGCTGCCGGAAGGTGAGGTCGAACGCGTGGCGGCCTGCCTGGACGGCCGCTACGCGGACGCGCTGCGCCCGCTGCGGCAGGAGTGGTCCGCCCCCGAGTTGATCGAGCATCTGTGCGGTCAAGGCGACTTCGATGTCCAGACGACCCTGACGCCTGTCCTGCTGAACCACCACGGCCTGGATCCACTCGCGGCCCCGGCCGGCCATGGAGCGGGCCTGTTGCTGCAGGCTGCGCGTGCGGAGCTGGCCCAGGCCCCCCGGCAACTCGAGCCTTCACGGGCGGCGCGGCTGGAGCGGGCGCTGGCGCAGGCGCAAGCCATCGATCCGTCAGTCATGCCGCAGGCTCTGGCCCTGCGCTTCGAGCTGGCGCTGGCCGCCGATGCAGAAGAGGTCGCCACCGGGATCCTGGCCCGGCTGCTGCAGGCCGGCGAAGGCCACCGGCTGCGCGCGGACCGGGTGCGTGCCTGGCTGGACGGCAGCGCCTTCGGCGCGGCCGATGTGCAGCGCTGTCCGCCGCTACAGCTGGCTCCCGGGCTGCAGGCCGGCTGGCTGCAGCCGGCCCGCTGGGGCGGCGTGGCAGTCCTGCAGGTGCTGCAGCAGGCCATGAGCCGCGAAATCCCGCGCCAGCGTCTGCAGGCCTTGGCAGCGCATGTCGCGGCGCTAGGCGAGCCAGTGGTGCCACCGGCATCGCCGGCACCCCAGGCCTTGCAGCTCCTGACCATTCTCGACAAGGCCTACGCGTTGATCGAAGGTGGCGGCGACGCGGTGCCGTTGTTGCGTGAGCTGTTGCATCGTCAGGCCTTTGCACCCTCAGCGCTCGCCTGGATCTGGCGCGCCAGCGCGAGCTGGCATGCGGCTCGTGGCGACGCCGAATCCGAATTGCTGGCGTTGACGCAGGCGCGCCGGTATATGTCTGACGACGCCTTGCGAACTCGCCTGAGCCGGTGTTTGCCGCCGAAGGCGCCGCAGCCGGGGTGCGACTGGCGCGAGGAGGAGGCCGGCTGGCAGGCCTTGGCCCAGCGAGGCAAGGCAGCAGAGCAGCGCACTGCCGTGCTGCAGTTGGCAACGCTCTACACGGACGGACAGCTGGAGCCAGGCTCACCCTATCGCCGCCAGCAAGCGGACCTTGCTCAGCCGCTCTGGCGCGGCCTGCTGGCCGATGCCCGCTATGCCCCCCTGGCGCAAGCGGCCCTGGCCGAGCCGCTGCAGACCCTGCTGCGCCCAGCCTGGCAGCAGGGGCATGGGGAGGACTATCTCTGGTTCGAACGGCCCGGCGCGCGCGGCGTGTTCATCGTCTTCTCCTGCATGGCCACGTACTTCGGCTTCACCGAAGTCGCTGCCCTGCAAGGCGCCTTGAAGGACCGCCACTTGATGTTCGTGCGCTGCCCAGACAAGAACTGGTACAGCGACGCCAGCTTCGAGCGCGTGCAGGCCTTGCTGAGAGAGCGCGTAGCCGCGCACTTCGCAGCTGCTGACGTGTGCTGCTGGTACGGCAGCATGGGTGGGCACGCTGCGCTCAAGTTCGCGCTGAGCTTCGGCTGGCAGGCCGTCGTCTTCAATCCGCAGACCGATTTGGACCTCTGGGCCGCTTTCCGGCCCAAGGAGCGTGCCGAACTGTGGGGAGCCGATCGTCACGCCAGCCTGGATGCCTGGCCGGTGGAGGCCTGGGAGCAGGTGCCGCTGTACTACGCCTGTGGTGCATGGAGTGCGGACCGCGAGGCGCTCTCGATGGTGCTGCGCCGCCTGCGGCAATGCCGTCGGCTGGATGTCGTGATCGAGAAGTTCGACGACCTCAATCACGCCGGGCTGATGAACCGCATCTGCACCGGAGCGCCCACGCTCACGCTGGAGCGCATCTGCCAACGCCTGCGCGCGTTGCCGCTTCTGCCGCCGGCCGAAGGTCCAGGCCTGGTCGGCGCTGACGCGCAGCAGTTCTGGGAGAAGCTGGACGAGGCGCGGGCCGCCAAGGTGGAGATTCAGGTGCGCGACGGGCGGCTGCGGTGGCGGCCCTCGCAGGACTGCTCGACGCGCTGAGCGGGGCCGGGGCGGTCGCGGGCCGGCTCGCTCAATCGAGCACGCCGATCTGCACCGCTGGGTTGCCGAACACCTTGGTGCGGGTCTTCACGCGCTTTAGCACCACACTGCCCGCGCCGACATAGGACCAGTCTTCCACCCGCGCCCTGGGCAGCACGGTGGCGCTGGCACCCAGGAAGACGCCTTCGCCCAGCGCTGCATGCCCGTTGATCTGGCAGCCGCCGGAGATCTGGCTGTAGCTGCCGATGCGGACGTCGTGCGCGCCGGAACTTAGCGTGCCGAACACCACGTGCCGACCCAGCTCGATGTCGCAGGACAGCTGTGTCATGGGGCAGATGATGGCGCCCGAGCCGATGCGCACGTTGTGGCCGACCAGCGCAGTCGGGTGGATCAGCGAGGTGAACTCCGCGCCGCGCTCCTCGAGCATGGCCGTGTACCTGCGCTTGCCTTGCGGTTCCCCGACCGCGCACAGGAAAACGTCGCCAGGCTCGGGGCGATAGTCCTCGGGGGCCGCCAGGATTGGGGAACCATAGTCGAAGCCGTCGAGGATGTCCCTGCGGCTGTCCAGGAAGCCCTTGATGCGCCAGGGCGCGCCGGCCTGTATCGCCTGCCGGGCCCAGACGTGGACCTCGCGTCCGAAATTGCCGGCATTGACGATGACGAGGTTGGAGGTCGCCATGGCGTTCAGCCGCTGATGTTGACCGTGCGACCACCGTCGACCACCAACTGCTGGCCGGTGATCCAGCGCGCCTGGTCGGAGAGCAGGAACTCCACCGCCGAGGCGATGTCGGCCTGCTCGCCTACGCCAAGCGGGTAGTCCCGCCGCATGCGCTCGACCACGTCGGGGTCGCTGAACATGTGCTCGGTCATGGCGGTTCGTACCGCGCCCGGTAGCACCGCATTCACTCGCACGGCAGGCGCCAACTCGACGGCCAGCGCCCGCATGTAGCCGTCCAGTGCACTCTTGCTGGCACAGTAGATGCCGAAGCCCTTGGCCCCGAACTGGCTGGCTGTGCTGGAGACGAATACCACGCCACTCAGAGCCTTTTCATTGACTTTCTTGCGCACCAGCAGCCGAGTGATCTCCACCGCCGACAGGAAGTTGACGTTCATGGTGCGCTCGATGGCCGCCCGATCGAGCAGGCGCAGCGGGCCGACCTGCAGCACGCCAGCACAATGCACGAAGCGCGCCACCTGCAGGCCTTGCCCTGCAAGCGCCTGCAGCAGGCTTGCCTCGATGGCGTCGACATCCGCCAGGTCGTTCAGCCACAGCCGGTGCCGCTCGGGTTGGGCGCACAGGGCGCGGGTCTCCTCCAAGCGCGCCTGATCGCGCCCATGCAGCAGCACGGGGCCAAGGCGGGACAGGCGGATTGCCGTCTCGCGGCCCAGGCCCGAGGAAGCGCCGGTCACCAGCGTGCAGAGTTCTTGGGTCATTGTCTTGGAGCCCTGCTTGATCAGGCTGCCGTGTATCCGCCGTCGCACACCAGGGTGCTCCCTGTGATCCAGCGGCTGGCGTCGGCCAGCAGGAAGGCGATGGCGTTGGCCACGTCGTCCGGCTCACCCAGGCCCAGTGGATGGGCGCGCTCGATCTGCTCGCGCTGCGCTGCGTCCCATGAGGAGGCTACCTTGTCGTACATCTGGGTCTTCACGAAGCCTGGGGCGACGCAGTTGATGCGGATGCCACGCGGTGCGAATTCCAGCGCCGCGGACTTGGCCAGACCGGTCAGCGCGGCCTTGGACATCGAATAGGCGGTGGCGCCCACTGACCCCACCAGCGCCATGACGGAAGCAATCAGCACCACCGAGCCTCCGGCCTCCGCGCAGACCTTGCGGTTCTGGAAGCCGCGCACCAGGGCGAGCGCCGCCTCGGTGTTGACGGCCAGCACGTCGCGGTAGTTCTTCGGCGACAGCAGTCGGGTAGGCGACACCGACGAGATCCCCGCTGCATGCACCAGGCCCGACAGCGAGCCCTCTTGGTCTGCGCAGGCGACCATCGCCGCCGGGATCTCCTCGACCTCGCGCAAGTCCAGGACATGCGAAGCATGCCCTGCGCCGGGCAGTCGTTCCAGCAGCGCCGCCAGGCCGTCTTCGTCGCGATCGAAGGCCAGCACTCGTGCGCCCATGGCAGCCACGCGCAGGCTGGTGGCCAGGCCGATGCCGGATGCCGCCCCGGTCACCAGGACGCGGCGTTGCGACAGGTCGAAAGGATGGGACATGCCTATTTGGTCTTCCTGCGCTGGACTTCCTCGAACAGCTGGCCGGCCGTGACGAAGGCCGAGATGTCCTTGGCCGTCATGTTCACGCCGTAGTCGGAGTCGAGCGAGGCGATGACGGAAATGACGGTCAGTGAATCCCAGTTCTCGTAAGCGTCAAGCGGCTGCGCCGGATCGATGGTGTCCACTTCGAGCAGCTCCGCCAGATCCTCATAAAACTTGTCCATAGGTCGATCCTCTTCACTTCTGGTTGTTTCGTCTGCTCAGTACTCAAGCATCTCGCAAAATTGCAGCTCACCCAGGCGCATCAGCATGGAGCCCCAGGTCAGGCCCACGCCGAAGCCTGCAAGGCAGACCTGGAAGCTGCGCGCGACCAATTCGTTCTTCAGGTTCTCGACGATGGCCATCGGAATGGTCACGCCACTGCTGTTGCCGTACTTCTCGACCACGTTCATGGGCACCTTGTCGTGCGGGATGCCGATCTTGTCGGCCAGCTTCTGCAGCATGAAGCGGTTGGGCTGGTGGAAAAGGAACCAGTCCACGGCGTCGGCGTCGATGCCGGCCTGCTCCAGCAGGCTCGTCACCATGGGCGGAACTTCGACCTGGACAAAGTTGAACACGGCTGAGCCGTCCATGCGCAGGTGGTCCTGGGCACGCAGGTTGTTGTCGCCGACGTCCTCCAGCACCGCGGTCTGTTCCGAATGCGGCAGCCGCATGCCGCCAGCTGGGATCATCAGCGCCTCGCGGCGCGTGCCGTCCATCTTGATGTTGGCGTGGATGGCGCCGGCCGAGTCCCCGCGCTCGACGACGGTGATGGAGGCAGCGTCGCCGATCAGCGGGTAGCTGTTGCGGTCCTTGGGCGAGGTCTTGCGGCTGACGACATCGGCGTTCACCAGCACCACCTTGCGGATGGCGGGCTGCTCCAGCAGTAGAAAGGCCTGCATCAGGCCGACGACGAAGCCTGCACAGCCCTGGTTGATGTCCAGGCAGAACAAGTCGTCCTTGAGCTGGAGCCGCCCCTGGATGACGTTGCTGGTGGGCGGCATGGGGTGGTCCGGTGTCTGCGTCACCAGGATCAGCGCATCGAAGTCGTCGCGGCCGAGCGCACCCTTGTCGAACAGGTGCTGCAGGCCTGCCACCGCGAGATCCGACACGCACACGCCGTCCGCGACCAGGCGGTGCTTGTCGTACCCCATGACCTCCATCAGCTTGCGCGAGCGCGCCTCGGGGAAGTTGAACTGCTTCATGTCTTCCACGAAGGACTGCTCGTGCCGAGGCACGACCGTCAGCAGTCCCGAGATGCGTTTGCCCTTGAATGTCAGCTTCATCGAGGCACTCCGTACTTCGTCAGGAGCGCCGTGATGGCCTCGGCGTTCCTGAAGTTCTCGGGGACGATGTCGAGGCCGTCAATGGAAATCCCGTAAATCTTGTCCAGGCCGGCGACCAGGGCCACCATGTCGAACGAATCAAGCAGGCCGTCTTCCAGGAAGTCGGTGGACTGCGTGAAGTCGGATTCGGGACGGATGCTTTGCAGGACTTCGTTCAGCGTGCTCATGTCGGTGCGCTCGTGAGGGTGGACGTGGCTCAGGCGCCGTGGCGGGCGTGGCCGGCCGACAGTGCCAGGCGGTCGATCTTGCCGTTCGGATTGCGCGGCATGTGTTCGACGCGTTCGATCAGGGTGGGCAGCATGTACTTCGGCACGCGCAGGCCCAGCTCGCGGCGGATCTCGGCAGCGCCGATGTCCTGCTCAGACTCGAAATACAGCACGATGTCCTTGTTGGGGGCGTCGTAGACCACGCAGGCATGGCGGATGCCAGGCACTTGCAGCGCGGCGTGCTCGATCTCGCCCAGCTCGATGCGGTAGCCCTGGTGCTTGATCTGGTAGTCCTTGCGGCCGACGAACATGATCTCGCCGCGCTCGTTGCGGTACACCAGGTCCCCCGTGCGGTAGACCAGCTCCGGATAGTGCGAATGCAGCGGGTTCTGCACGAAGGCCTGCGCCGTGCGCTCGGGGTTGTTCCAGTAGCCCAGCGCCAGCGAGGAGCCGCGGACGCACAGCTCCCCATGTTCGTTGACCTGGGCGGGGCGGTTGTCCTCGTTGACGATCAGCACGTCGGTGTTGCGGCAGGGGAAGCCGATGGGCAGCTTCTCGTCGTCGGCCATGTCCCGGTCGACGATGAAGTAAGTGCAGTCCACCGTGATCTCGATCGGGCCGTACAGGTTGACGAACATCGCCTGCGGCAACTGGCGGCGCCAGTGGTTGAGCGGTTTGGTCGGGAAGACCTCGCCGGCGAACAGCACCTTGCGCAGCGCCGGCTGCGGGATCTTCTCCAGCAGGCCCTGGTTGGCGATGTTGACCATGACGGTCGGCACCCAGAAGATGAAGCTGACCGATTCCTGGGCCAGGTAGGAAAGCAGCTTGGCCGGGAAGGCGGCAAGCTGTTCCTGCAGCAGCACCAGCGTCGCGCCCTTGGCCAGGCTGAGCCAGAGCTCCAGCGTATAGATGTCGAAGTACAACGGCGAGAGGCTACCGATGGTTTCCTCGCCACCCAGCCCCAAGCGATCGAAGGCCCAGTCCATGAAGTCGATGGTGGACCTGTGATTCAACGCGACGCCCTTGGGAACACCGGTCGACCCTGAGGTGTGGATGATGCAAAGCGGGTCGGTGTCGATCACCTGCGCCAGGCGGGCGTCCAATGCGGCCTGGTCCCAGCGCGGTGCATCGCCCGCGACGGTATCGACCAGCAGCAGGCGCTCGGCCGGTACGCCAGCGTTGGCCAGCAGCGGCGCCAGCTGAGCATGGGTGACGACCAGCTCGGCACCCAGGTTGCCGAGTATGGCCTTGAGCCGCTCCGGCGGCGACTTGACGTCCAGGTTGGCATAGCAGTTGCCGCTGTAGACGATGCCGAGGTCGGCGAACACGGTCTGGGCACACTTGGGCAGGAACACCGCCACAGGCCTGTTCAGCGCCTGGGTGCGGGCCAGGATGGCAGCGGCGAAATTCTTGGCGTGCCGTTCCAGCTGGCTGAAGGTGTAGCGCGAGTCGCCATCCACCAGCGCCACCTTGTCGGGATTCGAGAGCCGGGCACCGGTCTCGAAGTACTCAAGCACATTGCTTTGCATGTCCTGTCGGGCTTTCAATCAGAGAATCGACGCCTGCGGGCCGCGCCGGCCCTCCTCGTATCGCAGCATCGCCAATCTCCTCCATCCATCATGTTCTTCATCGGTTCTGGCGCCCTGTGTTACCAGGCGGTCGACTTTGCGCTGCATGCCGGCCATCGGGTCGACGGTGTGTACTGCCCGCCCGGCGACGCCACCGGCAAGCGCCTCGAAAGACGGGGCGTGAAGGTGACTGCCGGCGAGCGGCCCGGCGAGGACCTGCCTGCATTGCTGGTACAGACGGCGGATGGCGTCGTGTTTTCGATCAACAACGCCCATTTGCTCCCGGATGAGCTGCTGCGCTGCGGCCCTCGCTTCTTCAACATCCACAACGGGCTGGTGCAGCGCTACCGCGGCATCGCCGAAGTCTGCATCTTCGCCGCCCTTTGCCGTGGCGAGGCTCGTTATGGGGCCACGCTGCATGAATTGCTGCCGGGACAGAAGGTCGACACAGGCCCGGTGGTTGCGCAGCTGGATTTCGACATCGGCGCGGACGCCGGATTCGCCGACGTGATGCACCAGTCCCTGGCGACCTGCCAGCGGCTGTTTGAGCAGCAACTGGCCGGTATCCTGGCCGGCGGCGTGCGGCCCGTGGCCGTGACGATGGAGGGCAGCGCGTTCAGCTACCGCAGCCTGTCCGGGCTCATCGCGGCCTGCGACGACCCGCTCAGGCTCGCCCGCGCGTCGCGGCTGGGCCCGTACGCCGGGTTCTTCAAGCGGCTGAGCGCAGCGCTGGCCGAACCGCGCTGAACGCGCGGCCGCAGTGTCGCCTGCCGGCGGCGCCACCTGCGGGGTTCTGCGCGTCGATTGCTCTGCCATGCCGTCCGATGCCGCGTGGTGGGGCTCAGCCCTTGATGAGATCGATTACCCGGTCCTGATCGGCCTGCGTCAGTGCCGGGTAGATAGGCAGGCACAGCACCTGTCGCGCAGCCTCGTGGGCCACCGGCAACAGGTCCGGGCGCGCCGAAGGCAGGCTGCGGTACATCGAGAATTCCGAGATCAGCGGATAGAAGTAGCGTCGTACCAGGATGCCGGCGTCGCGCAGGCGCTGGTACAGGGCGTCGCGGGCGACCGGGAAGCCTGGCCCAACCATCACTGGGAAGTAGGAATGGTTGCGGGTCACTCCGGCAGGCTCCTGCAGCATGGACAGGCCGGGCACGTCGGCCAGATGCTCCCGGTAGCGCCGCTCCACCTCGGCGCGGCGCTCGATTGCGCGGCCGACGTGCTGCAACTGCAGCAGGCCCAGTGCGGCGTTGAACTCGCTCATCTTGCCGTTGATGCCAGTGGCCACCACGGTGGTCTCGTTGACGAAGCCGAAGTTCTTCAGGTGGTCGATGCGCTGCTTGCTGCGCGCATCGGGGCTGATGATGGCACCGCCCTCGAAGGTGTTGAACACCTTGGTGGCGTGGAAGCTCAGCACCGAAAGGTCGCCGTGCGTCAGCACGCTACCGCCGTCCTGGCGGCGGATGCCGAAGGCATGGGCGGCGTCGTAGATGACCTTGAGGTTGTAGTCGTCGGCGATGCGTTGGATCGCGTCCACGTCGCAGGGGGTGCCATAGCAGTGCACCGGCATGATGGCGGTCGTCTGGGGCGTGATCAGCGCTTCGATCTTGGCCGGATCGATGTTCAGCGTCACCGGGTCGATGTCGGCGAACACCGGCTTGATGCCGTTCCACATCAGCGAGTGTGCAGTCGCCACGAAGGAGTAGGGCGTCGTGATCACCTCGCCAGCGATGCGCAGCGACTGCAGCGCCGTCACCAGGGCGAGCGTGCCATTCGTGAACAGCGAGACGTGGGGCACACCAAGGTACTCCGCAAGCGCCTGCTCGAACTGACGATGGAAGCTGCCGCCGTTGGTGAGCGCACGGCTGTCCCAGATCTGCTGCAGATAGGGCAGGAACGTCTCCAGCGGCGGCAGATCGGGCTGGGTGACGTAGATCGGCGGGGAGGCGGGCATCGGGGTTCCTTGGTGGTTTGCCCTCAGTCCGCGGACTGGGCCTGCAGTGCTTCAAGCTGTTTGTAGAGCGCACGCAGCCGCTGCGTGCGCGAGTTCTCGAACAGGAAGTCGGGGTCGTAGCTGATCGACCAGTCGTTCACCTCGCGTCCTCCGCAGATGGGGTACTGGCTGGCGGGATCGTCCGCGTGATTGATGTGGAGGTCGTAGTAGACGCGCTCCGCCTGGGTCTCGTTAGGGCCTGAGCGATGCCACAGCGCCGAGTCCATGACGATCACGTCCCCCGGAAGGACCGACGGTGTCGGGCGCAGCAGCTCCGCGGGCGCCACGTCATGCAGGCCGCCGGCATCGCCGAGGAAGCCGAACTTGTGCGTGCCGGGGAAGAAGGTCAGGCCGCCGTTGGTCTGGTTGCATTCGGTCAGCGGCACGAAGAACGAATAGCGCTGGAACGACCCATGGTGATAGCCAATGTCCTGATGCAGGAAGACGGGCGCGACGTCGGTAGCGTCCTTCTTCACTATGCGGATGTTGTACAGCCCCACGTCGCCGCCGAAGAACCGGGTGGCCAATGCCAGGAAGGCAGGCTCCTTCAGGATGCCTGCCAGCGGGTGCTGAAGATCGAACTTGACCTCGGTCAGGTGGAACGGCGTGCGGTCGAAGTCCTTGCTGGCCTTGTAGCGGTCGTATTCCCCCTTGTATCGGGCGCAGACCTCGGCTGGCAACGCGTTGCGGACGATGAAGAAGCCCAGCTCCTTCAGGACGTCGAAGTCGACCGACGGGCCAATGTGTCGTTGTGCCTGCAGCAGCGCGTTGAGGCGCTCCACGGGCATCCTGATGCGTGGCAGGGCGCTCATGCGGCAGAGAACCGTTGGGACCGCAGGATGAATAGCGGCCGGTTCAGGAACTCGCCCAGCGAGTCGTCCCGCGCAATGTTGCGGTCGCTGGGAGCCTGGTAGCTGACGCGCCCGTCGGCACCCTTTTCGGCGATGCCGATCTGCTCGATCTGCCAGTGCCCGTTGGTGCCTGCGCGGATGAAGTCGATCATCTCGGACTTGGTGCCGTGCGGGAACAGGCCGCGCTTCGGGTCACCCTTCCAGTTGAAGCCCAACTGAAAAATGAGTGTTCCCACCTGAGTGCTCATCCGGTTGAGCTGGTCCAGGAACTCGCGCTTTGCCTCGGCCATGCCGAGCTCGCCAGGGCCATAGACGCCGCCCAGGTGGTGCAAGACATTGAGCAGCAGGCCCACGTCATAGCGCTGCGGATCGTCGCCGAACTGGTAGTACTCGTTGAAGAACGAGAACTGGTCCTGGCAACGGGACTTGGCGATGGCGGTTTCGACGAATTCGCCGCAGGTCGTCTGGCCCTCGTAGCCCGCGACCTGACGTGCGCCGGCGTCGAGCAGGCTAAAGAGGAAGTAGCCGTGATTGCAGCCGATGTCCAGGCAGCGCTTGCCGCTGAAGTCCACATGGCGCGTGAAGAAGGCGAAGCGCTCGCGCTCGTAGTAACGGTACTGGCTCTCGTCGGGCGTACCGGCCAGCGGCGCGTTGAAGCGTTCCGGCAGGGCGCGATAGCCGCTGTGATCGCCTTCCCGGGCGTGACGAGCCAGGATGGCCTTCAACTGCAGCGCGTCTTCTTGGCTGATGGACATTCGATTTCCTTCAAGAACGGGTGGCGGCAAGCCAGCCCTGGGCGACCCGGTTGGGATGCCCGTGAAAAATGCGGTCGAACACGGCAAGCGCCTCGTTGAGGGAGAACAGGCCTTCGACGACATGTTTCCAGAACGGTGCGTCACCACGGCTGATGACCAGGTTGACCCGCACAGGGATGGACTCGTAGCCCAGCGCAGCCACGGCGGCCGCCCGGTGGCTGCCGGCCGTGACCAGCCACCGCCAGGCGTGGGTTTCGTCGACGAGTGCGGTGACGCGGATATCGCCGTCCGGCTCGTCGGAGCGGATGTACCCGTTCTCCTTGATGAGCCGGAGCACACGCAGAATGCGTTCGGCCTCGATGCGGATCTTTCTTTCGCTGACGGGGCCACAGGGAAGCCAGCCCTCCGAGATCCCGACGTCCCAGCCGACCGAGCGGTTCTCGACAAGCGCCGCTTCCTCGTGGACCTGGCGATAGGAGGCGACCGTGCGGGCCCGCCAGGGCAGTACCGCCGCCCAGGGCGGCTGGGCGGCCAGGGCGGAGTCTGGCGAGACGTCCAGCCATTGGGCCGCGTTGCAGGCCTGCACGGTCTGATAGTAGGTCCGCAGCACGGCGCTCATGGCGTCGAGGGTGTCGGTCCGGTCCAGCCCGTGCGCCAGGGCGCTGCGAGCGGCGTCGACGAACGGCGTCGCCTGCGCCAGGGACAGGGCGAGCGTGCGGCCATGCTCGAACCGCCCTTCCAGCAGGGCCTGGCTGAACACCTCGCTGTAGCGCAGCGACAGCGGATGGTTGGTGCTGTGCCGCAGGTCGAGCAGGCGCTGTGCGGTGTCGGTCATGTGATGCCGTATCAGGACGCTTCCGCGACCTGATCCGCCCGGGATTCATCCAGCAGCCTCTGCCGGACCTGATCGTCGAGCTTGGAGCCGTTGATCTTGGCCAGCATGGCGGCCGCAGCCTCTGCGTTGCCCAGTCGCTCCTGCAGGCGCAGGATCGCCACCCAGGTCTTGACGCGGCGCTTTTCCTTCTCGGCGTCGGGCAGCGGCATCCAGGCGCTGAACTCGTTCACGCGCCGCACGGCACCGACCATCGTGTCCAGATAGGCGCAGGCCCCGAACGTGCCGAGGTAGGAGATGAGGAACTGATCGCCGAACGCGCTCAGCGAGCGCTCCGGCGGCAGCTTGTTGAATGTCTTGCGGAACACCAGCGAAAGCCCCCAGACCAGCATTTCCACGGACATCAGTTGTTGCCGCGAGAGGCGGAAGTCACGCCCGCCGGCTGACCACAGCCGCACCGCCGCACCGGCCTCGTGGAACAGGTAGTAGTTGTGCGCGGTGCAGGAGAGGTCCGGGTTCGCGATCAAAAGCGAGACCTGGCGCTGCAGCTTGCGCGGCTCTATCCAGTAGTCGTCGCCCTCGCAGCAGGCGATGAACTCGCCCCGGGAGGCTGCCAGTGCAAAGTCAAACGGCCGCCGGCTTTCCTGGGACAGCTGGTTCTGTGTTTGCAGGATGGGGCGGATGATGTTCGGGTAGCGCTGCTGCCAGGCTCGGATGATGTCGGCCGTGCCGTCGGTGGAAGCGTCGTCGTGGATCACGATCTCGAAGGGGTAGTCGCAGTCCTGGGCCAGGAAGCTGCGAATCGCCGTTTCGATGTAGCGCTCGTGGTTGTAGGTGTGGCACATGATGGTGACCACAGGCGTGGCAGCCTTGTCGCCCCAGCGGCGCAGCAGCTCGGCCTCCGTCTGCACGGGAGGCACGGCCAGCAGCCTGGCGTCGGCGCCCAGGCCCTCGGCCACCCATCGGTCCGCCTCCGCGTAGCGGCCCAGGTGGTGCAGGCAAACGGACGCCAGGCCATAGGCGTTGCGGGGGAAGCCGTTTGGCAGGGCCTCGCGCAGCCGCTCCAGTCCACGCAGCGCCGCCGCCCAGCGCTTCACGCGGAAGGTTACGCGCACTGCTTCAGCCAGTTGTTCGGTCGGCCCGTGAGCCACCAGGAACTCAGCCCGCAGCCGCTCCTGCAACGTGGCGATGTCGTCATCCAGGCCGAACCCCTGGACTAGCCATTGCGCTGCACGCGCGGTGTAGTCCTCCGCGGCACCGGCCGGCGCGTCGAGCAGGCCGGTCAGCGCCAGACGCAGCGCCTCGACGCGCTGGGCCTGCGTGGCGCCGGGGGCCGCTGCGGTGAGCAGCGCGTGCGCGAGGTCGACGCCGCCGATCGCCACCGCGCCGACCAGTGCGGGCGCAGCCAGCCAGCGTGCCGGGCCGATGGCCTGCAGCGCGTCGGCCTGCAACGCCCTAGGCCCGCCCTGGATCAGCTGCTTGTGCAGTTGGCGCAGCAGGCCTGGCAGGTCGGGGTCGATGGGGGCAAACAGGGTGTGATCCATGAAAAAACCGGCTCGCGCGGTGGTCTCTCAGCCAAGCCGCAATGTACTAACAGGGGGTTCCGAGGCCTGGCATGGCTAGGCCCGGATGTATTGCTTCAGCTCTGAACTCGACACGCCTTCGGTGCGAGGCAGGTACACCACCTCGCACAAGGCCTTGAGCTCGTCGAATTTTCCCAGCCAGTCGTCCCCCATCACAAAGGCTTGCACTTGATGGCGGCGGATGTCGTCAGCCTTCTGCTCCCAGCAGGTCTCGGGGATGGCAAGGTCCACGTAGCGGCAGGCGCGCACCAGCTCGATGCGATCGGCGAAGGGCACGGCCGACTGCTTGCCCTTCAGCGCGTTGAACTCGTCGGTGGAGACGGCCACGATCAACCGGTCCCATCGCTCCTTGATGCGGCGGAACAGGTTGACATGGCCAATGTGGAATAGGTCGTAGGTGCCGTATGTGATGGCCGTGGTCAGGGCAGAGCTCATCGACGGGCCTCCAGCGCAGTGTCCAACTCCTGGGCTATCAGCGCGAGCAGGCGCTGGCCTGCATCACCGTCCGTGTGGTCGTGCAGCGCGTCCCTCAGCGCGTGGCGAGCCTGGGCGCCGCCAGCGCCTTCCTTCTGCGTCTTGACGAGCTTCAGCAGCTCGCCCACGGTGCCTGCCACGGTGCCGGGCGGTGTCGCGAGCTTGGCGTCGAAGAGCTGGCGCGACTTTGTCGTGTAGGCCACGTGGTCCGGGCGGAACAGGAGCACGGGGCGGTCCAGCAGCAGGTAGTCGAACATGATGGACGAGTAGTCCGTGATCAACGTCGTGGCCAGGCGCAGCAGTGGGTAGGCGTCACTGCGCGAGCGCACGAAGCTGACCAGCGGAAGCACCTCCGCCAGCTTGGGCACCAGCGGCTGCTCAACCGGGTGCAGGTTGACTATGAGCAGATCGCCCGCCGCACTGATGCCGGCGGCCAGCTCGGGAAGGCCGGCATCCATCATCCAGCCATGGTTGCCATCGCGGAAGGTCGGGGCGTAGAGATAGACCCGCTTGCCGCGCTGGCGATACCCCGCCGCGCGCTGGTAGACGTCCATGTCCACATTGAGCAGATCGTGTGCAGTGGGTTCGCGCAGCAGCACGTCATTGCGCGGGTAGCCGATGGGAGCGTACTGCCGGAATCCGAACCAGCGGCGGAACTCGGCCTCCTGCGTTGCCGAGGTGCCGATCAGCTGGCTGAAGTCACCGCAGGTGCGCAGCACTCTGGCGAAGTGGGGTGACATGCTCGCCAGCCCGGCGAGGTTGCGCAAGCCGATTTCCTTGATCGATACGCCGTGCCACAGCTGCATCTGGCGAGCGCCGGCCAGCAGCGCGGCAGCGTAAGGGTTGCTATTCAGCAGGTGGTCGTCGATGACGGCCACGGCGGCGGCCAGTGCAGTGTGCAGGTGTGCGGCCGTCCATTCGGCCGGGTTGGCCGGGAAGCAGCAGCCGCCGGTCTGCGCCACCAACTCGGCTTGCCTGGCGTCCATGGGCAGGAACCAGCATTCGGCCCTCAGCGCCTCGGCCTGGGCCAACGCGGCCAGCCAGGCGTACTTCACGTTGTTGCCGAAATAGGTACCGCCCACGAAGACGACGATGCGCTCCTTGGGGTGCATGCGCGACACCTCTGCCAGGTCGCGGCTGCTGCGTTCCAGGTTGAGCGCGGCCTGCAACTCCTCGAGCTGCTTGGCCTGCGCCTGGCCGCGCTGGTCCAGCACGTGGACGTCCTCGTTGCGCAACTGGACGATGTTGTCCACCAACTCGCCGATGGACGCGATCAGTTCGGCATTGCTGGCTTCCAGCGCTGCGACGCGCGCGTCCAGCCCCGAAGCCTCGACCGGTGCCAGCGCGGCGGCGATCTGCTGAGCCAGGGCATCGGCGTGGGGGATTGCCGTGGGGGCAGGGCCTTGCGACATGGGCAACTAACTCCTTCTCAAGAGGGGTCCTCTCGGTGTGCGGCCGAACTCAGGGGCGTGCCGGCAGCGCGCCGGGTGACAAACGATCGCGAGAATAGGGCTAGCCAAAAACGGCGAAACCGGGTCGTAGCCCGGTTTTGCATGCCTGTTTCTCGGCCGCTTCTCTTATTGTGCGGCCCCGCAGCAGCACTGTAGGAATTTGCCTGACAACCTCGGGACGCAACCCTGACGCGAAACGTGGAATTGGGACGATGTTGCGCTGCATCTCGGCTCTTCAGAATTCGTTCCACGCTGAACCAGCAAGGAGCCGACGATGAACACCGAGCAAATCCTCAACGAGATCCGCGAAGCCAACCTGTCATATCTGATGCTGGCCCAGAGCCTGATCCGTGCGGACCGCGAGCAGGCGCTCTACCGCCTGGGCATCAGCGAGGACACGGCCACGCTGATCGGCACGCTGAGTCCGGCGCAGATCATGAAGGTCGCCTCCGGCAACACGTTGCTGTGCGCCTTCCGCATGAGCGACGACCTGGTGTGGGGCCTGCTGACCAACCACAGCAAGCCCGGCGCGAACGAGAGCGTGTCCCGTCTGCATGCCTCCATCCTGATGGCCGGCCGCCACGAACACGCCTGACCCTGCGATCCTTCGCTGCCAAAAAGTTCACAGATTCCGGAGCACACCATGCGCGTCAAGAGCATCCTCACCGAAGCCAAGCAGATCGAGCGTGCCGTTCAGCTGATCCACCTCGGTGCCCGCCTGCAGGTGCTGGAATCCGAAACCGACCTGTCCTACGAGCGTTTGCTGCGCCTCTATAAGGAAGTGAGCGGCAAGTCGCCGTCCAAGGGGCAACTGCCGTTCTCGACCGACTGGTTCATGACCTGGCAGCCCAATATTCACGCCAGTCTCTTCCTGAACATCCACGAGTATCTGAACAAGGCTGCGGAGATGGACGAGATTGACACCGTCATCAAGGCCTACCAGCTCTATCAGGAGCAGACGACGGCCCAGGGCCTTGAGGCCATGTTGTCGGTCACGCGCGCCTGGCGCCTCGTGAAGTTCGTCGACAACGGCATGCTCACGCTGACCCGTTGTTCCAAGTGCAACGGGCAATTCGTGACCCACCCGCACGAGATCTCCCGCCACTTCGTCTGCGGCCTGTGCAATCCTCCGGCGCGCGCCGGCAAGGGCAAGGCCGCTGGCGGCATCCAGATGCACTGAGCGCGTGAGCGTCACCCGCTACCGCACCGCCCTCGTCGTCATCGCCCGCGACGAGGCGCCGCGCATCGCGCGCCTGCTGGACAGCGCGCGCGCCTGGGTGGACGAGATGCTGGTGCTGGACACCGGCTCGCGCGACGAAACCGCCCGGATCGCCCGCGCGCATGGCGCCCGCGTCGAGCACTTCGCCTGGTGCGACGACTTCTCCGCTGCCCGAAACCATGCGCTGGCGCTGGCCCCTGCCGACTGGCACCTGGTGCTGGACGCGGACGAATGGCTCATGACCGGCGGCGAGACCTTGCAGGCCCTGCGCGCAACGCCTCCCGATTTCGTTGGCGCGGTGCAGCTGCGCGACCGCTTCGACCCGTCGCCGGGCCAGCAGGCCGAGGCCATCACCTGGTTGAGTCGCGTGCTGCCGGGCTCCGTGCGCTATGCGGGCCTTGTGCACGAGCAGCCCCAGCACAACCTGTCCGTGCGCCGGCTGCCGCTGGTGGTGGGGCATGACGGCTACGTCGCCGAGCGCCTGGCTCACAAGCGCGGGCGCAACCGCCAGTTGCTGGAGCAGGCGCTGGCGCAGTCGCCTGAGGACGCCTATCTTTGCTACCAGCTCGGCAAGGACTGCGCCGTCTACGACGAGCACTCGGCCGCGGAAGCCGCTTTCGAGCGTGCCAGCGGCTTGCCGGGCGCGGCTGCCGCGCCGTGGTGGCTGGACCTGGTGGCGCGCCGCCTGTTCGTCCTCAAATGCCTGGGGCGGCATGCTGACGCCGTGGATTTCGCGCAGACGCAGATGGAGGCCGGTTCCGAGTCGCCCGACTTCTTCTTCGCGCTGGGTGACCTGCTGCTGGATCTGGCCGCTACGCGGCCCGAGCAGGCCGGCGAACTTCTGCCCATGGCCGAGGCCGCCTGGCGACGCTGCCTTGAGCTGGGTGAGCGCCCCGATCAGGTGGGCGCCGTGGCCGGCCGCGGCAGCTTTCTCGCCGCGCACAACCTGGCGGTGGTACTTGAAGGCACCGACCGTGCGACCGAAGCCGCTGCGCTGCGCGCCGCCCATCCCTGGCCGTGAGCGTCGCCACCACCTGGCCGCTGTCGGCCCTGCTCGTCTGGCTGGCGGCCTGGCTCGCCCACCTTTCGCTGCGCGGGCTGGGCTCGGATGTGGCACTCGCCGCCGGGGCGGCGGTGGGTGTGGCGCTGGCTCTCTTGTACCGCCAGCGCTGGCGTCGGCTGATCGCGGCCCTGGGCTTCCCGGTATCGGTGCTGCTCCTGGGCTGGCGGCCCGGGGGCGGAGGCTGGATCTGGAGCGGTGGATGGCTGCTGGCGCTGGCCCTGCTGTGGTGGTTGTATCCGCGTCGTGCCTGGAGCGAAGCCCCCGTCTTCCCGACGCCGCGCGGCGCACTGACGGCACTTCCCGGACATGCACCGCTGCCGTCCGGCGCGCGCGTGCTGGACGCTGGTTGTGGCGCTGGCGATGGCCTGCGTGAACTCCTAGGCGTTTATCCGAGGGCCAGCGTGGAGGGCGTTGAATGGAGCCGGCCGCTGGCCCTGCTGGCTCGCTGGCGCGCCGCTGGCGCCCGGGTGCGGCGGGGTGACCTGTGGGCGGACGACTGGGCCCCCTTTGCCATGGTCTATGTGTTCCAGCGGCCAGAATCCATGCAGCGCGTCTGGGACAAGGCCTGTGCGGAGCTGGCGCCCGAGGCCTGGCTGGTCAGCCTGGACTTCGCGGTACCGGAGCAGCTGCCGGTGGCGAGCTGGCAACTGCCGGGTGGCCAGAACGTGTGGCTTTACCGCCCTGGGCGGAATGCCGCGTCAAAGACCGCCAATTGACGCGTTCAAGGCAGGGCCGGCGCGGCATACTTTCTCAAGCCCCCCGGCATCGGGCCGATATGGCCTGAACACCTCCAAAGCTTCCACGCATGTTCGTCATCATCGGCTGGGCCATTTCCATGGCCTGCATCTTCGGCGTGTTCATCGCTCACGGCGGGAACATCGGCGTCATCCTGCACGCGCTGCCCTTCGAGATGATCACCATCTTCGGCGCAGCCATGGGCGCCTTCCTGGCCAACAACCAGATGAAGGTCGTCAAGGCCACGGCAGCCGGCCTGGGCCGCTGTTTCAAGGGCAGCAAGTACAGCAAGGCGCGCTACATGGAACTGCTGGCGCTGATGTACGACATCTTGCAGAAGGCCCGCAAGGAGGGCCTGATGTCCATCGAGAAGGATGTCGAGGACCCCCATTCCAGTCCGCTGTTCCAGAAGTACCCGACGGTAGGCAACGACCACCACGTGACGGAATTCATCACCGATTACCTGCGCATGATGGTGTCGGGCAACCTCAATGCGCACGAGATTGAGTCGCTGATGGACAGCGAGATCGAGACTCACCACCAGGAAGAGCACGCCGCCGTGGCGGCGCTGCAACGCATCGCCGGCGGCCTGCCGGCCTTCGGCATCGTGGCAGCCGTGCTGGGCGTCGTGAACACCATGGGCTCGGTGGGCCAGCCGCCTGCCGTGCTGGGCGGCATGATCGGTTCGGCACTGGTCGGTACCTTCCTAGGCATCTTGCTGGCCTACGGCTTTGCCGAGCCGCTGGCGGGCTTGCTCGAGCAAAAGGTCGAGGACGCCGGCAAGGAGTTCCAGTGCATCAAGACGACACTCTTGGCCAGCATGCAGGGCTATGCACCGCAGGTGGCCATCGAGTTCGGCCGCAAGGTGCTGTTCTCCGGCGATCGCCCCAGCTTCACCGAGCTGGAAGGCCACGTCAAGAAGAAGTGACGACGAAGGTCTGACATGGCGGGGGATGCCAAGAAGCTACAGCCCATCATCATCAAGAAGGTGAAGAAGGGCGGCCACGCGGCGCACGGCGGCGCGTGGAAGATCGCCTACGCCGACTTCGTCACGGCCATGATGGCCTTCTTCCTGCTGATGTGGCTGCTCGGCTCGACGACCGAGGGCGACAAGAAGGGTATCGCCGAGTTCTTCCAGTCGCCGTTGCGCGTCGCCATGCTGGGCGGTTCGGGCTCGGGCGATTCGTCCAGTGTGGTGCGCGGCGGCGGCAAGGATCTGACGCGCGAGACCGGCCAGGTCAAGGAGGGCGACAGCCTGGCCCGGCGCTCGACCTACACGCTGCGCGCGCTGAAGGAAGAGCAGCGCAAGGCCGAGCGTGCGCGGCTTGAGCAGCTCAAGGCCAAGGTCGAGCAGGTGCTGGCCGAGAACCCCAAGCTGGCGGCACTGGGCGGCCAGATCCGGCTGGACATGACCAAGGAAGGCCTGCGCATCCAGATCGTCGACGAGGGCAACCGTCCCATGTTCGACAGCGGCAGCGCCGTCGTGAAGCCTTACATGCGCGAGTTGCTGCGCGAACTGGGCAGCGTGCTGACCGAGGTGCCCAACCGTCTGACGGTGGAGGGCCATACCGATGCTCAGCCGTTCTCCAGCGGCGACAAGGGCTACAGCAACTGGGAGCTGTCGGCGGATCGCGCGAACGCCTCGCGCCGCGAGCTGGTCGCTGGCGGCCTGTCGGAAGCACGCATGCTTCGCGTACAGGGCCTGGCCGCCAGCAAGCTGCTGGACCCCAAGGACCCCAATGGTGCACTGAACCGGCGCATCAGCATCATCGTCATGAACCGCGATGCCGAGGATGCCGTGCTGAAGAACGTTGCCGACGAGCCGGAGGCCGATGGGGTGCCCGCGGAGGTGGGCGACGCGCCAGCGCCCGGGGCCAGCGTCACGGAAGTGCCTCGCAGCGGCAAAATGCCGCAAACTCAAATGCCGGCGCCGGCTCGCTAGAAACTAGACTGCGGGCTGACCCCTGAAATCCCCGCCTGCCCCGAGAGAGGATCGCCATGAGCGCTGACATGAAATTCCTGGTCGTTGACGACTTCTCCACCATGCGCCGCATAGTGCGCGGCCTGCTCAAGGAGATCGGCTACAACAACTGCGAGGAAGCCGAGGACGGCGTCGAGGCGCTGAGCATGCTCAAGGGCGCCAAGTTCGACTTCGTCGTCAGCGACATCAACATGCCCAACATGACGGGCTTTGAGCTGCTGAAGGCCATCAAGGAAGACCCCAACCTCAAGCACCTGCCGGTGCTGATGGTGACCGCCGAGGCCCGCAAGGAGGACATCGTGCTGGCCGCTCAGTCGGGTGCCGCGGGCTACATCGTCAAGCCTTTCACCAAGGCCACGCTGGAAGAAAAAGTCCTGAAGATCATGCAGAAGCTGGCCGCGGCGGCCTGATTACAGGGGGACTCTCATGTCGATGGAACAGTTGGACCAACTGGCCAAGGCTTCTGAGCCGCTGCTGGTCTCGCCCGAGGTCTTCCAGCAGCTTGGAACCATCACCCGCACGCTGCACGACACCATGCAGCGCCTGGGCGTCATGCCCAAGCTGCAGGTGGCCACCGACGGTCTGCCCGATGCACGCAGTCGCCTGAACTACATCGCGACGAAGACGGCGGCAGCTGCCGAGAAGGTGCTGAACTCGGTCGACCAGGCCAAGATCGAGCACGCAGGCATCAGCAAGGCCGCTAACGACATGGCCGCCGCCATCGTGGCCGATCCAGTGCGTGCCGTCGCAAGCGGTGCGGTGCTGAACTTCGTCAAGGACGTCGAGAACCGCACTGCCAGCATCGATGCCCACCTGACGGACATCATGCTGGCCCAGGACTTCCATGACCTGACCGGCCAGGTCGTTGCCAAGGTCGTCACGCTGGCCAACGACCTCGAGGACAGCCTCGTCAAGCTGCTAGTGCAGGTCGTGCCGCCGGAGCAGCGCGAGAAGGTCGACCCTAACATCTTGCAGGGTCCGGTCGTGAATCCGGAGGGCCGCACCGACGTGGTCTCCAACCAGGGCGAGGTCGACGACCTGCTCGCCAGCCTGGGCTTCTGAGTCCGGGTCGGGTGAAATCCCTGCGGCTTGATCGCCGGGCATAAGCCCTATCACCTCCTGTCGACAAGGCCGGCCTTTGCGCCGGCCTTTGCTTTTTGGGTGATGGCGCTGGCATGGGGGAGATAAGCCGGGCAAGCACCCTGCTTTTCCCGCTCAAGTTTGCGAGGCGGCCTCGAACAATTCGGTCCAGCGCTGTAGAACCGCCATGGCCGACCAAGACGCACAAGACCGCAACCTGCCAGCATCGGCCAAGAAGATCGAGAGATCCCGGGCCGAGGGCCAGATGCCGCGCTCGCGCGACCTGCCTCACTTCGTGATGATGGTTGCCGGCGGCGCCGTGCTGATCGTGGGCGGGCCGCCCATCGTGGAAAAGCTGCGCCAGACGCTGGCCACTGCGCTACGTTTCGACGCCAGCCTGCTGGCGCGGCCTGGTTTCATGGGTGAACGGCTCATCGACATGGTGCTGGCTTTCGCCCTGGTCATGGGCCCAGTCGCTGCCGTGCTGGTGCTGGCGGGTGTCGCCAGCAACCTCGCCAGCGGCTGGAACTGGACGATGAAGCCGCTGGCTCCGAAGTTCTCCCACCTGAATCCGCTGGGCGGCCTCAAGCGCCTATTCACTGGCCAGGGCCTGGGCACGGCGCTGAAGGCCGTGCTGCTGGCGTTGGTGCTGGGCATCGTCGGTGCGATGGTGCTGAAGAACCGCCTGGCGGCCTACGTGGGCATCATGTCCGTGCCGCTGCCGTCGGCGCTGGCTTACGCGGGCCAGCAACTGATGGGCGGACTCGCGCTTCTGGCTGTCGCGCTTGCGGTGTTCGCCGCCATCGATGTGCCGTTGCAGCGCCAGCTCTGGCTGCGCCGCCTGCGCATGACGCGCGAGGAGGTCAAGCAGGAGCTCAAGGAGGTCGAAGGCAACCTCGAGGTCAAGGCCAAGGTGCGCGCCAAGATGCGCGAGATGGCCCGCCGCCGCATGCTGGCCGCCGTGCCGCAGGCTGACCTGGTGGTAATGAATCCGACCCACTATGCAGTCGCGCTCAAGTACGACGAGGGCAAGATGGGCGCGCCCAAGGTCGTGGCCAAGGGCGCTGACCTGCTGGCGATGAAGATCCGCGACCTGGCCAAGGAGAGCAAGGTCCCTGTACTGCAGCAGCCGGTGCTGGCCCGCGCGCTCTACGCCCATGCCAAGCTCGACGAGGAGATCCCTGCCGCGCTGTTCGGCGCCGTGGCCCAGGTGCTGGCCTACGTCTACCAACTGCGCGCGGCGATGAGCTCGCGCACGGCAGCGCGACCCGACGTGCCCAAGCCGCACGTGCCGCCCGAACTCGATCCGCACAACAAGCCGGGCTGGGCGCCCGAGCCTGACCAGGATTTCGCTGAATGAACCCCTTGATCCAGAAGCTGCAGGGCCTGTTGGGCCCGCGCGCCGGCATCATTGCCGCGCTGGGGGCGCCCATCGCGGTGCTGATGGTGCTGTCCATGATGGTGCTGCCGCTTCCGCCTTTCGCGCTGGATCTGCTGTTCACCTTCAATATCGCGATGGCGGTGATGGTGATGATGGTGGCAGCGCACATGATCAAGCCGCTGGACTTCGCGGCCTTCCCGACCGTGCTGCTGCTGACCACGCTGATGCGCCTGTCGCTGAACGTGGCGTCCACGCGCGTGGTGCTGCTGGAGGGGCACACTGGCACCGGCGCCGCCGGCAAGGTCATTGAGGCTTTCGGCCACTTTCTGATCGGCGGCAACTTCGCGGTGGGCCTGATCGTGTTCGCCATCCTCGTCGTCATCAACTTCATCGTGGTGACCAAGGGCGCGGAGCGGATCGCCGAGGTCGGGGCGCGCTTCACGCTGGATGCCATGCCCGGCAAGCAGATGGCGGTGGACGCCGACCTGAACGCCGGCCTCATCAACGAGGCCGAGGCCAAGCGCCGCCGCGCCGAGCTCTCGGACGAGGCCGACTTCTTCGGCTCCATGGACGGTGCCAGCAAGTTTGTGCGCGGCGACGCCATCGCCGGCATGCTGATCCTGGCCATCAACATCGTCGGTGGTTTCATCATCGGCGTGGCCCAGCACGGCCTTACCGCCGGCCAGGCGGCCGACAGCTACATCCTCCTGGCAGTGGGCGATGCACTGGTGGCCCAGATCCCGGCGCTGCTGATCTCGGTGGCCGCGGCGATGGTGGTGTCGCGCGTGGGCACGGACAAGGACATCGGCAGCCAGATCGGCAACCAGGTCTTCGGCTCGGCCAAGAGCATCGCGATCACGGCGGCCGTCATTGGCGCGCTGGGGCTGATTCCCGGCATGCCCCACGTCGTCTTCCTGCTGATCGCGGGTGGCATGGGCTACCTGGCCTACTGGCTGCGATCCAGGGAGCAAGCCCAGGAGGCGGCCAAGGCGGTCAAGCCGATCATGCCCAGCACCGAGGGTTCCGGCGAGGCCAGTTGGGAAGACCTGGTGCCGGTCGACACGCTGGGCCTGGAGGTCGGCTACCGCCTGATCACTCTGGTAGACAAGACCAAGGAGGGCGACCTGCTCTCCCGTATCAAGGGCGTGCGCCGCAAGTTCGCGCAGGAGGTGGGCTTCCTGCCGCCGCCGGTGCACATCCGTGACAACCTGGAGCTGCGCCCCAGCCAGTACCGCATCTCGCTGCGCGGCGCCGTGGTCGGCGAAGCAGAGGCCTTCCCGGGCATGTGGCTGGCCATCAACCCCGGCCACGCGACGCAGAAGCTCATCGGCACCGCGACCACCGACCCCGCCTTCGGCCTGCCGGCGGTGTGGATCGAGGAACGCCAGAAGGAGATGGCCCAAATGAGCGGGTTTACGGTGGTTGATTGCTCGACCGTCGTGGCCACCCACCTTTCACACTTGATGCAAGTGCACGCGGCCAAGCTCCTGGGTCGCGTGGAGACGCAATCGCTGGTGGAACACCTCACCAAGCAGGCGCCGCAATTGATCGAAGACGTAATTCCCAAGATGGTCAGCATCGCCACCCTGCAACGCGTCCTCCAGCTTCTGCTGGAGGAGGGCGTGCACGTCCGCGACATGCGATCCATCGTCGAATGCCTGGCCGAGAACGCCGCGACAGTCACCGACCCGCAGGAACTGGCGCGCCGCATCCGCACCCACATCGCACCGGCCATCGTGCAGCAGATCTACGGTTCCACCAAGGAGCTGGACGTCATCGCGCTGGAACCCGAGCTGGAGCGCCTCGTCATGCAGGCGCTCAATTCGCCGCATGGAGCAGCGCTGGACCCTGGCGTGGCCGACACGCTGGCCCGCAGCGCCGCCGAGACGGCCCAGAAGCAGGAAGACCGCGGCCTGCCCGCCACGCTGCTGGTTCCCGACCTGATCCGGGCGCCAATGGCTCGTCTGCTCAAGCGCGCGGCGCCCCGACTCAAGGTACTCGGCCACAGCGAGATCCCTGAAACCCACACCATCCGCATCGGCTCCATCATCGGAGGCACAGCATGAACGTTCGCAAATTCACGGCCCGAACCTCCCGCGAGGCGCTCGCCCTGGTCAAGCAGGCCTTCGGCCCCGACGCGGTGGTGCTGTCCAACAAGAACGTGCCCGAGGGCGTCGAGGTTTTGGCCATGGCACCGGAAGGCATGGGCCAGATCGAGCAGTTGGCCGCCACCGCCCCCCGCTCGGTGGAGCGGATGCAGGCTGCGCCGCAACAGCCCCAGCCTTCCGCCAGGGCCAGCTTCGCCGAGCGCACGCTGCGCCAGGAGCCCAGCTTTGGCGCGCCCGAGGTGGCGGGCGACGTCCAGCAACTGGCGATGAGCACGCTGAACTTCCAGGACTACGTCCGCGAGCGCGTGCTGCGCCGCCGCCAAGCCGAGATGACCGGTCAACCCGACCCCGTCCGGCAGGTTGCGCCGCCGCCGACGCAAGCACCGGCGCCGACCCTTGACGCCGTTCGCCTGCAGCGCGAGCGCCGTGCCGCCGAGGCAATGGCTGCCCTGGCGCCAAGGCGTGCGAGCGCGCCCGTGCAGCCCGTCCCGCACGAGCCCCGTGCGGTGCGTCCCTCGCCGCCCGTGTTGCGCGACGAGATCCGCCTGCCCTCCGTTGGCACGCAGCGTGCTGTGCCGCAGCTCAGCGACGTGTCGGCGATGGAGCCGTTGCCGCTGCCCGGCCAACCGAGCGCCAGCCAGCGCAGCCAGATGGACATGGCTGACGAGCTGCGCCAGATGCGCGGCCTCATCGAGGAGCGTTTCTCCTCGTTGGCCTTTATGGAGAAACTGCAGCGCCAGCCCGTGCAGGCGCGCCTGACGCAGAAGCTGCTGGAGCTGGGTTTCTCGCCCGCGCTGGTGCGCAAGCTGGCCGAGAGCTGCCCTTCCGACTTCAAGCCCGGCGAGTTCGCCGACGAGACCGCCTGGGCTGCCCATGTGCTGTCGCGCAACTTGCAGACCGACGAGGCCGCGCCCGCCATCGAGGACCGCGGCGGCGTCTATGCGCTGATCGGCTCCACCGGCGTCGGCAAGACCACAACGACGGCCAAGCTGGCCGCCCATTTCGCCACCAAGCACGGCGCTGGCCAACTGGGCCTTATCACGCTGGATGCCTACCGTATCGGCGCCCACGAGCAACTGCGTGCCTACGGCCGCATCCTCGGCGTGCCAGTGCACACCGCCCACGACCGGGCCTCGCTGGATGACCTGCTGGACCTGCTGTCCAGCAAGAAGCTCATCCTGATCGACACCGCCGGCATGGCCCAGCGCGACAGCCGCACGCAGGAGCTGCTGGAAATGCTTGCCCATCCCAGCATCAAGAAGCTGCTGGTCATCAATGCAGCCCAGCAGGGCGAGACCATCGAGGACGTCGTCAATGCCTGGAAGGGTGCCGCCTGCGAAGGCGTGGTGCTCAGCAAGATCGACGAAGCCGTCAAGCTGGCACCTGCGCTTGACACCATGATCCGGCACAGGCTCAAGGTGCTGGGCGTGGCCAACGGCCAGCGCGTGCCTGAAGACTGGCACCGTCTGCCTGCCGCCGCCCTCGTGCAGCGCGCGCTGAAGAGCGCAGCTTCGGGCGCCTGGCGCATGGACAACGCCGACGTGAACCTGATCTTCGCCGGTGCCCCTCTGACCGATGGCATGAGGGCCGTCCACTGATGCCGGCGGCCATGTGTGTGCCGAAGCGCGGGCAGGGCACCGGGCCGCTTCCAAGTCGGCCCGTCGTGGCGATGTGCTTGCGGCTCCATGCCGCAGGCGTCGTCGTCGCAGGGGACCAGTACGAGCATTCCCTGGATGAGGGGCAACCATGATGCAAGACCAGGCTCACGGGCTGCGCCGCCTTTTTGCCGCCTCCAAGACCCGTTTCGTCCCTGTCGTCAGCAATCCGCGCGTGGTGGGCGCCGGAGCCTTGCTCGAAGGTCTGTGCGCCGCCTTTGCGGAGCTCGGCCTGCATACCCTGGTGGTGGATGCCGGCGTGCATTCGCCGCAGCCCTCGGAGCTGGCGCAGGTGGACCTGTCCAACTGCATCGAGCGCCTGTCGCCCAAGGTGTCCTACCTCGCCGCGCGCGGCCTGCCTCTGCGCCATATCAACGCCCAGGGCTCGGCGGCCGCCTTCCTGGAAGCTGTGGTTGAGGCTGCGCCGGGAGCCGACGTTATCCTGCTGCATGCCAGCGCGGCCGAGCTGGCCCGCGTCGTCGCGTTGCGCGAGGTACGCCCGCTGCTGCTGGCCGACACCGACCCGGCGAGCGTCACCGAGGCCTATGCCGGAATGAAATGGCTCACCCAACGAGCCGGCCTGATGGTCTACAGTCTGCTGATGGCCTGCCATCCCCAGCTGCGCGTGGCCACTCGCATCGCGCAACAGCTCCATTCCTGCGCCGACGGCTTCCTCGGCGCGGTGCTGCGCGACTGGGCCTGCCTGGACCCCCGGGCCTCGCAACGCGCGCCGCTAGCACCCGAGCTGCGCCACCTGGCTCGCGAGCTCCTGCTCGCGGCACCTCCCGGGGCGGCCGTCGATGCCGCCTCCGACGCGACCCCGCTGCGTCCGGCGCGCAAGGTGTCTACCCCGTTCATCGCTGCACATTGATTCCGCCGGAGTCCGTCATGTACACGCCAAAAGGCCGCCTCGACAACAGCACGCTGATCAAGCAGTACAGCCCGCTGGTCCGACGCCTGGCGCACCAGATGATTGCCAAGCTGCCGGCCAACGTGGAGGTGGACGACCTGATCCAGGTCGGGCTGATCGGGCTGACTGACGCGCTGTCGCGCTTCGACGCCGAGCAGGGTGTGCAGTTCGAGACCTTCGCCACCCAGCGAATCCGCGGTGCGATGCTGGACGAACTGCGCGGTGGCGACTGGATGAGCCGCGGCACGCGCCGCCAGCAGCGCGAGATCGAGGTCGCCGTGCACAAGGTCGAGCAGCGCCTGGGCCGTGCGCCCAGCGAGACCGAGATCGCCGCTGAGATGGGCCTGCCCCTGGCTGAGTATCAGGAGCTTCTGGGCAAGGTGCGTGGCACGCAGCTGGTGTACCTGGAAGACATGTCGGGAGACGATGGCGATGACGACTATCTCGATCGCCACGTGGCCGACGAGGCGAGTAATCCGGTGGCCCAGTTGCAGGACCATCGCATGCGCCAGGCGCTGGTGGAAGCCATCAAGAACCTGCCGGAGCGTGAGCAGTTCGTGATGAGCATGTACTACGAGCACGACATGAACCTCAAGGAGATCGCAGCCGTGCTCAAGGTCACGGAGTCGCGCGTCTGCCAGTTGCACAGTCAGTCGATTGCAAGGTTGCGCGTTAAGCTGCGTGACTGGTAACACCGGGGCCATATCTTGCCGAGCCCTGGCTGACAAGCAGGGGACAACGCATGTTCAGGTGGCCCAAGAGTGGAGGCACGACCTCCGCAGTCTCTCGCGAAGAGCCCGCGCGCCGTGAGGATGGTGCCGCGCTGAACGTCGTCAAGCGGCTCGCACGGTCCATCTCCACGGTCGGCAAGGACGCCGCTGAGGTGCGGGGTGCCCTGGAGGACACCCAGCGCATCGTTCAGGTTCAAGGTCAGGCCATGCAGGCCCTGGCCCAGCAGCTCCATCAGATTGGCCAGGCACAGGCGGCCATCGCAGCGGCCACCGCGCAGAGCGCTGCCGCCGTGCAGCGTGCACGCGGGGCGCTGGGTGTCGTCGGCGGCGAGGTCACAGGCATGGCGTCCACATTGGCCCAGGTGTCCGACGCGGCCGCCGAGATCACGAAGATTTCCCTGCAGACCCGGCTGGTGGCCTTCAACGCCGCCGTCGAGGCCAAGCATGCGGGCGACGCTGGCCGCGGCTTTGCCGTCGTGGCCGAAGCAGTCAAGGCGCTGGCTGGCCAGGTGGAGGCGTCGTCCAAGGCCATCGTCAGTGCCATCGCCACATTGCAGGAGCGCATTGACCGCTTCAGCGCCGAGCTGACGCAGGACGGAGAGAAGCCCAGCGCCATCCACTCCGCCTTCCACGAAGTCGAGGAGGACGTGCAGCGCATCGCTGCATCGGCGGCCCAGAGTGGCCAGCAGATGGGGCTGCTCAACGAGCGTGCCCACGAGCTGGAGCGGGAGGTGTCCGAGGCCTCGCATGGGCTCAAGGTCGCCTTCGATGGCAGTGACCGGTTTCTGCGCATGGCGGAGGACCTGGTCGAGCAGATCGCCGAGAGCGGCGTCGAGGTCGATGACATGCCGTTCATCCGCGCCGCCGAGCAGGCCGCGGCCGAGATCGCTGGACTGCTGGAGGCGGCCGTGCGCGATGGCCGTATCTCGCAGGCCGATCTCTTCGACGAGAGTTACCGTCCCATTGAAGGCACTGCCCCGCAGCAGCACACGACACGCTTCTGCCCGCTGACGGACAAGCTTTTCCCGGCCGTGCAGGAGAAGGTGCTGGCCTTCAGCGACAGGGTGGTGTTCTGCATCGCGGCAGACCGCAATGGTTACATCGCCACGCACAACCGCAAGTACTGCCAGCCGCAGCGCTCAGGCGACACTGTCTGGAACACGGCAAACAGCCGCTACCGTCGCATCTTCAACGACCGCACTGGTCTGGCCTCGGCACGCAACCAACGCCCCTTCTTGCTGCAGACTTACCGCCGCGACATGGGGGGCGGGCGCTTCGTCGTGCTGAAGGAGGCGACAGCACCCATCGTCGTGGCGGGACGCCACTGGGGCGGGCTGCGCCTGGCGTTCAACTTCTGAGCACGGCGCGCGCCGCGACTCACTCGGCCACGCAGGCCCTGTTCTTGCCCGTGTGCTTGGCCTCGTAGAGGGCCACGTCGGCACGGTCCAGCGCGGCCTCCAGCGTCTCGCCGGGGCGGTAGAGCGTGACGCCGGCCGAGAAGGTCACGAAGACGTCCTTGCCCTCGTGCTTGAACAAGGCGCTGGACAATGAGCGCTGCAGGCGCACCAGCACCTGTTGGGCCTCGTCCAGCGGCGTGTTGGGCAGCATCAGCACGAACTCCTCACCACCGTATCGCGCCACCATGTCGCCGGGGCGCAGGGAGGCCTGGGTGCGTTCGGCCAGTGACTTCAACGCGATATCGCCAGCGTGGTGGCCCAGGCCGTCGTTGAGCTTCTTGAAATTGTCTATGTCCAGCAGTGCGAGCGCCATGCGAGTTGACTCGCGCTCGGCCTTGGCCTGTTCGATGCCGAAGGCCTGAATGAGGCCGCGTCGGTTGGCGACCTGTGTCAGTTGATCGGTGTGGACCTCGTTGGACAGCCGGCGCAGCTCGCCTTCGAGCTCGTCCACGCGCTGTGTCAGCGCGGCTGCGCGGTCATGCTCCAACGTCAGCCGTGCCTGTGTCTGCGCCACCAGACCCTTCACGCTGCGGGTCTCCTCGACCATCTCTCGCACCGTGCCGGCCAGGCTTTCTAGCGAGTCGGCGTGTTCGATGGCCTCGGCGTAGCGGCCCACGCTGCTTTGGAAGCGATCCGTGTGCTGGCCCAGCTCGCCCAACTCGGACAGCATGCGCTGAATCAGGCCCTTCAACGCGTCGCGTGCTTTCGACCGCTCCTCGCGCAGCGTGCGCTGGCGCTCGCGGGTACCGGCCAGCAGCTCCGAGACGGTACGCACGCCACGGCCGGACAAACCCTGGGCCAGCGTGTTGTTCATCGCTTCGACCTGGCCGCGGGCCCAGGAATCGTCCTCCGCCAGGTCCACGAGGCTGGCACCCAGCTCGCGGCACAGGCTTCCGAGCTCGTCGAAGAGATGGCGGCGGTGGTCCAGCAGATGGCGGGCGCGCAGGCACAGTGCGGCCATCTGTGTGACTCGCTCGGGGCTGGCGCCCTGGTCCTGGAGCTCGGCCTGGGCGGCCTCCAGCTCGCGCATCAGGGCGTCTGCCGGTGTCGCCTCGGTCTGCGGCGAGCGCAACGCATGGCGTACCGTGCCGGTCAGCTCGCCGCTGACGGCGGTCCAGTGCACGCGGTTGTCGGCCGACGGCAGGCTTTCACGCAGGCTGCCGCTACTCAGATCGCCAAGGCGGGATGCTTCACCCAGGCGCGATGCCTCGCCAAAGCCGGTGCTGTCCCGGAAGCCGGTTTCGGCAAAGGCGCTGTCAGCGAACAACTGGCTGGGCGTGCCGCCCTCCTCGGTCTCGACGTCGCTGCCGTCGCTATCCTTGTCCCAGCTCGCGGCGAGCTGGGTAAGCCGCTTGGCGAGTTTGCTGCTGTCGCTGCGGCTCAGCTCCAGCGCGCGGGAGATGCCGTCCTTCTTGCGGGCCAGCGTCCAGTGTTTGCTGCCGCGCTCGAGGCCGCGCACGAGGCGCTCAATGGCCTGGGCCAGAGCTTCGGCCTGGGCTGCGGGGCCGGCCACGTCGAGCAGCTTGTCGACCTGGCGCTGCAGCTCGTCCAGGCGCTGCTCGCGCAAGGCGGCCTGCAACTCCTGACGCATGCTGCCGCTGGGCAGGGCGAGGCTGATGAGCCTGGACATCAGCTGCTGGACACGTTCGGGCACGGTCCCGTTGGCCACGGCCGCGGGCTCGCTGCCGGCCTCGATGGCGTAGGCGCGCGCGTAGTTTTCCGGAGTGGGTTCCAGTCGCGCCTGGGCCAGGCGCTGCAGCGCGGCCTTGGCCAGTTGGGCTGGTGGCAGTTGTGAACGCATTTCAGTGCTGCCCGGCTCCACGAAGGCGCCGGCAGGTTGCCGCGGGCGGTAGTGGGCGCAGCGGGCGTGGGGGCGGCGCCATGTCAGCCCTGTCCACGCGAAACCAGGTCGCCGGGGCCGTCGGCCTGCGTGATCCAGGGGGCCTTGCGCGGCAGCACGGTCTGGGCGATCCAGCGCTCCAGTTCATCTGCCGGCAGCGGCTTGCTGAAAAGAAAGCCCTGCATCTGCGAGCAGCCCAGGCGGTGCAGCACTTCCATCTGGCGCAGCGTCTCAACACCCTCCGCGATGACGCGCAGGCCCAGAGCCCGCGCCAGCGCGATGATGGCAGTGACGACGGCGGAGCTTTGCGGCGTGATGCCCAGATCGCGCACGAAAGTGCGGTCGATCTTCACCTCCGAGATAGGCAGCGTGGTCAGGTAGGCGAGGGACGAGTAACCGGTGCCGAAGTCGTCGATGGAGATCTCCACGCCGACTTCGTTCAGGCGGTGCAGAGACGGGATGACGTTCTGCAGGTCCTTCATCAGGTTGTTCTCAGTGATCTCGAGCTGGATGGACCGGTGCGGCACGCCATAGGCGCTGACGCACTGGTGGATGTGCTCGACGAGATCGGTACGCTCAAACAGCCGGCTGGGGAGGTTGACGGCGATGGAGTCCGAGAAGCCGAACTGCAGCGACCACAGCTTCGCCTGGCGGGCGGCTTCCTTCAGCGCCCACTCAGACAGCGGCACGATGAGACCTGTCTCTTCGGCCAGCGGAATGAAGTCGGCCGGCGGCACGAGCACGTTGCCGCGTTGCCAGCGCATCAGTGCCTCGGCACCGACCATTCGGGCGGCGCGCACGTCGATCTTGGGCTGGTAGTGCAGCACGATCTCGTTGCGCTCCAGTGCCTTGTGCAACGCGCTTTCCAGCTCCAGCTTTTGCTTGCCGTGGCCAGCCAGCTGCGGTGAGTAGACGGCCGATGCGTTGCGGCCCTGGCTCTTGACGGCGTACATTGCCACGTCGGAGTTGCGCAGCAGGTCAGCCATGGTCTGGCCGTCGCGCGGGTACAGCGCGATGCCCACGCTGGCCGTGACGAAGCATTCCTGGCCGCCGACGAAGATGGGCTCGCGCAGTGCATCCAGCACACGTTGAGCGACGCGCTCGGCGTCGCGCTCGTCGGTCACCTCGGGCAGCAGGGCTACGAATTCGTCGCCACCCAGGCGGCCGACAGCCTCCAGACCTCGATGGCTGCGATTGCCCAGGCCGTCGAGCACGCCTTCGAGGATCTGGTCCGAATGGCGCACGCAGGCGCGCAGGCGGCGGCCGACCTCGACGAGCAGTTCGTCGCCGGCTGCATGGCCCAGCGTGTCGTTGATGACTTTGAATCGGTCTAGGTCGATCAGCAGCAGGCCTACCTCGTGCCCACCGCGGCGGGCGCTCTCGATGGCACGTTCCACGCGGTAGATCAACTGGCGGCGATTCGGCAGGCCGGTTAGCGCATCGAAATGCGCCAGCTGGCGGATGCGGTCTTCGGCCTGGCGACGGTCGGTTACGTCCTGCAGGATGCCGGTATAGCCGCTGACGCCGCCCTGCTCGTTGAACTCGGGCTCGGCCTCGATATGCACGACGCGCTGGCGGCCGTCGGGCAGGGTCAGCGGCAAGTCGGTGACCAGTACCGAGGTGTGGGCGATGACGTCGCGTAGCAGGCGGAGGAAGACATGACGGTCGTCCGCCGGCACCATGCGCATGACGCCGATGAAGTCGAGCCGGTCCTGCGGGCCGCGGCCGAACACGCGCAGGCCTTCGGCAGAGATGGCGAAGCTGGCAGGTGCCTCGCGCCACCACTCGAAGCTGCCCATGCGGGCCAGATCCTGAGCTCGGGCCAGCTTGGCCTTGCTGCGCTCCAGCTCGTGGCGCGTGCGGGAGCTGCGCAGCAGGTAGCGCAGCCGGCCGTCCAGCAGGCTCCATTGCGGCGACTTGACGAAGAAGTCCGTCGCGCCGGCCTGGTAGGCCCGGTTGATGGAGGCTTCGTCGTCCAGGCCGGTCAGCATCAGCACGGGCAGGGACTCGAAACCCGGCGTGGCGCGCAGCAGTGCGCATGTCTCGAAGCCGTCGAGCTCAGGCATCAGCGCGTCCAGCACCACGACATCGGGCGTGCGGGTGGAGAGCAGGCCCAGAGCCTCGCTGCCAGTGGCAGCCTCGGTGACCTCGAAGCCGCGCTCGCGTAGCGCCGCGGCGGTCAACAGCAGATTGACCTCGTCGTCATCCACCAGCAGCACGCGCGGGCGCGGAGGCAGGTCGTCGAGGGCTTGACCGGTGGGCAGCATGAGGTGCTTGTGTCAGAGCAGCGCGGCCAGGGCCGTGCGTACCTGTTGGATGTCTTGGAGCATAGCGTCCAACTGCTCGGACAAGCCCTGGGCATGGCCGTCGCGGGCCATGGTTTCGATGTCGGCGCAACGCGCCGACAGCGCGGCGGCGCCGAGGCTGGCGGACGAGGACTTGAGCGTGTGGCTGACGTGTCGTACGACGGCCAGGTCCAGGGTGTCGCCTTCGCGAGCGCGGGCAAGGTCGGGCAGCAAACGGTCCAGTGAATTGGAGAAGGCGCTCACGACGCGCTCCAGCAGCTTGTTGCCGCCGCTCGGGTCGAGCTCCCGCAGGCGACGTATCGCCTCGGGATCGAGCAGCACTGCGGGATTTGGGGCGGTCATGGGCGGATCTGCGGGGTCTGGGGACTCGGCACGCCTAAATGTATCTCGGGTGGGAGGGGTACCAATTGCGAAGGAATGCACACATTCCGCAGCGCTCATGGTGCTTATTGACATCGCGGCATGTCGGGGGCGACCTGCTCCTTGGTCGTGGATGCGCTGCCTACAATGCCCTGCATGAACAGCCTCAGCGAGGACAGCGCGCTCACGTCGCGCCGCCAGGAGCGACGACTGCCGATGCGACTGCTGGTGCTGGGTCTGGCCGCGGTGGCGATGTTGCTGCTCGTGCTGGGTTGCCTGGTGGTGTTGGCGCTGGTGCGCGTCTGGGGTGGCGAGGTCGGCCTCGTGCACGCGGCCCTCGTACTGACGGCCTTCTTCACGGGTGTCATGGTGCTTGTCGCGGCAGCACTGGGCTGGCACGCGGGCGTGCGTCTGACCCGCCAACGCCTGGCCGAGCCGCTGCGCGAGGCACGCCAGCAACTGCTGATGCAGGCCCAGTTGCAGCGCGACTGGCAATGGGCCACGGATGCCCATCACCGGCTCGTGCGATGGCAGGCGCCACAAGGTGCGCCGTCGTCGAGCTGGGTGGGGGCTGGAGCGAGCACCCAGCAGCTGTGGGAGCGTTTCGAGCCCGCTGCACCCGCAGCCCAGCTGCGTGAGCGGCTCGATGCCCACCAGCCTTTCGCCGAGCTGCAGCTTGCAGCGGCGGATGGTGGGGCGCCATGGCGGCTGCGCGGGCTGCCCTGCATCGATTCCCAAGGGCACTTCGCCGGCTATCTCGGTACGGCTCGGCCGGAGGAGGAGGAGGCAGCTGCGCCGGCACAGGCGCAAGCCCAGCCCGACCTTGCCGCCGAGCACGAGTCCTTCAGCTACACGGTCTCGCACGACCTGCGCGCGCCGCTGCGCGTCGTCGAGGGCTTCGCACGCATCCTGAAGGAAGACTACGGCGCGCGGCTGGACCGCGTTGGCAATGACCACCTAGATCGCGTCATGAGCGCCGCGGCGCGCATGAACAGCATGATCGATGCGCTGCTTTCCCTGAGCCAGCTGTCGACGCGACCGCTGGTCAGCCAGCCTGTCAATCTTTCGCAGCAGGCCGGCTATGTGATCGAGGAGCTCCAGCGCACGGCTCCGCAGCGCGAGCTGTTGCTGGACATCGAACCTGGCCTGACGGTACAGGGCGATCCGACGCTGCTGCGCATGGTGTTGGAGAACCTGCTTGGCAATGCCTGGAAGTACAGCGCCAAGACAGATCGCACGGAGATCGGGTTCGGTAGCGTGCAGCAGGACGGGCGGCGCGTTTTCGTGGTGTCAGACAACGGCGCCGGCTTCGACATGCGCTTCGCGGAACGCCTGTTCGGTGTGTTCCAGCGCCTGCACAGTGCTAGCGATTTCCAGGGCACGGGCGTGGGCCTGGCACTCGTGCGCCGCATCATCCGCCGACACGGCGGCGACATCTGGGCGGAGTCGGCCGTGGGCGAAGGTGCGCGCTTCTATTTCACGTTGGGCTGAAGCTCGCCGCCGGGTCCTTCCCGCTGAACGCGGGGAGGCAGGGCGGTCGAGGGGGTATCGATGCTTGCAGCATTGAGCCTCAGGCCTCTCGCCAGAGAGGGCGCCTCGTGCCTCTCGAAGGCCGTAGGGCCATGGCAGGCCCCGGCGCTATGTCCGCAGTCGGGCACTACGGCCATGTCGCTAGGGTGACTCAGCGTTGCCCGGGGCGAGCCAGCAGCTCAACGGCGTCAACGATGCGCCGCGCTTGCTCTGGCAGGCTGTGGCTATCGGCCGCGGCCAAGCTCATCAGGCGGGCCAGCGCCTCGTCGCGCGGCAGCGAGTAGCGGTGCATCAGCACGCCGACGGCCAGCGCCGTGACTTCCAGCGACGGCAGCTCCGAGGGGCTCTCGAAAGCCGGGACTGCTGGAGCGGGGGCGGCTGGTGTGGTCGAACGCGCAAAGGCGGCCTCGACGGCGGGCACGATTTGCGAGATGTCCAGCGGCTTGACGAGATAGGCCACCGCGCCCAGTTCCTTGACCTTGGCCACCGTGGCCTCGTCCGTGAAGGCGGACAGGAACATGAAGGGCGTCTGCAGGAACTCGCGCAGGTAGGCAGCCACATCGAAGCCAGTCAGGCCTTCCATGCGGATGTCGAGCAAGGCCAGCTCGGGCCGGTGTTCACGGGCGAGCAGGATGGCGTCGTCGCCGTTGTCGGCATCGATGACCTCGAATCCGGCCTGCGTGAGCCCGTAGCTCAGCGTTGCCAGCACCAGTCTGTCGTCGTCGACGACCAGGATCTTGCCCTTGCTCACCGCGCCCCTCAGAAACTTGCTCTTGTGCCCGGATTGTGAACCACGCTGGGCGGAATCAGTTCCAGCCGGCAGACGACGTCCCCGTCCTGCTGCTCCAGGCTGAGGATGGCGCTGCGCCGCGGCAGCAGCGCGCGCACTAGGCCCAGGCCGGAGACGCCGCTCTTTACGTTCTGCAGGGCGAACCCCTGGGGCAGGCGGCCGGGGTTGACGATCTCGACGGTCACACCCGCCATGTCGCAGATGAGCTGGCAGCGCACCTGGGCTTCATTGCTGTGGCGCAGCGCGTTGCCCAGCAGCTCGTTGAGGCTGAGCGCGATGGGAATGGCCTCAGCCTCGGGCAGGCACCAGTCTTCCATCAGCGCGCCACCTTCGGCGGCGGTGGTGATGACGCGGCCCTGCATGCGCTGAACCGAGCCGACGATGGCGTCGAAGACGCGCTTGAGCAGCAGCGGCCCGCTGGCACCTACCTGCAGGCCATAGACCTGGGCGATGGCCTGCACCTGGCCGACGGCCTCCTTCAGTACCGGCGCGACCTCGGGTCGGCGCGCGGCGATCTGCTGCAGCAGGCCCGCCACACCCTGCAGGTTGTTCTTGATGCGGTGGTGCACCTCGCGCACCAGCAGTTCGCGCTGCGAGATGGCGGCCTGCAGCCGGGCCTGCTCGGCGGCGCGCTGTTCGGTCACGTCACTGGCCACCAGCAAGAGCAGCTCGGGCCCGTTGGCGTCACTGTCACCGACGCCGGCCAGATGCAGCAGCCGCGCGTCCCAGATGCGCGTGACAGGGCCGGTCGGCACGTGGTACTCGCGCTGCACGACGGCCTGCGACTCCAGGGCCTCGCGCATGTCGGCTACGACCTGAGCTCCCTGCTCAGCGCCGAAAAGCTGGGCCGGCGTTCCGCCCAGCAGCGTGGCCTCGGGCCGGCCAGCCAGCGCCGCGGCAGCCTGGTTGAGCTTGACGATGCGCAAGCTCTGGGCTTCGTGCAACGTGATGGCCAGTGGCGCGCCTTCGATGATGCGGGCCAGCGACGCCTGGGCCATGCGGCTCTGGGCCTCGGCCTGGCGGCGCCGGTCGATGTCGAGCAGCGCGTAGGTCAGCTGGGTGCCACCGTCTTCGCGCGGCGTCTGCACGGCATTGCCGATCACCCAGAACGCGCGACCGTCGCGGCCACGAAGCCTGCATTCGAACACGTCGGTGCTGGGCTCTGCGTGGAAGGCGTGCTCGTCGTCGTCGGGCGCCAGCACGCCCATGGGCTTGCCGCGCACATCCTCCAGCTCGCAGCCGAACATGCGACGTGCCGAGCGGTTCATCCACTCGATGCCGTTCGGCCCGACGGTGACGATACCTACCAGTACAGAGTCCAGCACGGCGCGCTCGCTTTCGGCACGCAGCAGCAGTGCATTCTCAGCCTGGGCCTGGGCCGTGACGTCCAGCGTGACGACCGAGGTGGAGCGCCGCCCTCCGGCCAGCAGCCCTGGCGCAACGCGTGTCAGCAGCCAGCGCCGGCCCAGTTCTGGATGGCGTACGGCATAGCGCACCTCGACGGCGTCGCCCCGTTTTAGTGCGCGCTGCAGGCGCTCGAACTCGGGCAGGGAGGCGGGCTCGACGATCTCGCGGTTGATACCCTGCAGAGAGCCCACCGGCTGCTTGGCGCCCGTCTTGAAGGGCGAGCCCTTTCGATGGGCCTTGAGCCATCCGGCCTCGGGCTGGAAGGTCGCCAGGCCGACAGCGGCGGTGTCCATCAGCGCGTCCAGCTGCTGGTGCGCGAGGTCGCGTTCGTGCAGGGGGCTCTGATCCTCGAGCACCGCCAGCAGCAGCGTACGGCCGTTGTGGCGCCACAGCCGCAGCCGCGCCCCCAGCCAGCGCTGCTGGCCTTGGGGATCGATGAACTCGGCCTCGGTGACGAGGGGGCCGTCCTGTGCGCGTTGGGCCGCCAGCGCCGGCAGCGGCGCGCCACGATGCCAGCCCAGCAGCGCCTGCAGCAGGTCGGGCAAGTCGTTGAGGTGGCGCGGTGAACCGGTGTAGAGGGCGGCAAAGGCTGTGTTGTGGCGAAGCACGGTGCCGCTGGCGACATCGGCCAGCATGGCTGGCAGAGGCGACAGGGCCAGCCATTCGGCCAGTGGCGGCTCGCCCGGGTCGGCCGCGCTGAGACGGGCGAGCAGCAGCCAGTTGGGACGCTCGCGCAGCAGGCGCAGCGTGGCGCGCTGGCCGTCGGCGAGCTTGAGCGGCGGTGCGATCGGCGGCGCGCGGCCTGCGTCTATGGCCAGTGTTGCGTCGCGCAGCCAGGTCTCGAGGCGGGCGCCGGCCGCGTTGCGCAGCAGCCGCCAGCCTTCGGCAGCGTCGCTGCCCAGCCATTCGCGTGCAGCCGGATTTGCGCGCAGCACGGACAGGTCGGCTCGCAGCGTCAGCACCGGATCGCCGACGAGGTCGAGCAGCGCAGTGGAGGCGGACGGGCCGAACATGGTTCAGCCGTCCGACGCAGGCTGGCCCGCCGACATCACGCGAAGCCGGCGCCGCTCATTCGAGCTGGGCCGCCTTGTGCAGCGCCCGCAGCACGCAGGCGTTGACCTCGCCGGCGCCCAGCATCAGCGCGTCGGCGCGATCGCGGTAGTCGAACACGCTCTCGGACTCGATGGCGCGCACCAGGTCCAGATAGGGCAGGAAGGGGCCACTGCCTTCGACGAGGGCCTGGCGTACCCGTTCTGGCACGGGAATGCTCTGCAGCAACTTCTCGAAGGGCTGCTTGAGCATGTGGTCCAGCAGCGAGAACAGGCCGCAGATGAACATCTCGTCACGCATCTCGCGCTCTTCCATGCCGGCGGCGAGCTCCTCCATCAGCAGCCCGCGGCGCAAGGCGCCGTACATGATGGGGCGCATGCTGTGGTCCTTGCTGGCGGTGGTGAGCAGCAGGGCGAGCCAGCGCCGCAGGCGTGCATAGCCGAGCAGCATGATGGCGTGGCGGAAGCTGGACACTTCCACCGGCAGGCCGAAGGCCGCTGAGTTCATGTAGCGCAGCAGCTTGAAGGCCAGGCTTGGGTCGCGCTTGAGAGTCTGCTCCAGGCGCTCGACATCCTCACCCTCGTCCACGCGGGCCATCAGCTCGACGATGACCTGCAGATCGGCGGCGATGTCGGTCTTGCCCGTGCCCGGGGCGGCATCGTAGACACCCTCCATGGGCCAGCCGATGACGCTCTGGGCGCCGGCCTGGAAGCTGGATTCGATGGCCTCGGCGCCGCGCACGCCGGCATGGACGAGGGCGACGCCCGCAGGCGCGGCCTGGCCCGGTTCGAGTACGACCTGCTTGAAGACCGCTGCGACGGCGGGAGGCAGAGGCGCGTTGGGCAGGCCCTTGAGCAGGCCGCTGTGGCCGGCGGCCTTGAGCGCGGCGATACCGTCGGCATGAGCCGGGTCGGCGGCGATGAAGGCCGGAATCTCGATCTGCGTGGGCGCTGCAGGCGGCTGGGCCAGCAGGGCAGTCAGCAGGGCCTCGCCCTGGGGGCTGATGACGGCTCCGCCCTGGGGCCAGGTGGCGGCGAGTGCGCCGAGCAGTTCGGCGTGGTCCGTCCGGGCGTCCGCCCGCAGCGGCACCAGGGTCAGCCTTGTGGTGGTGATGGCGCGCTGGCGGTCGATGACTGGGGCATACCCGAGGGCGACGCCGGGCAGGATGGCGTGATCGAGAGCGGCGGGGATGTTGTCGGGCATGGCGCAGCGCGGGGACGGTGAATGCGGCAGTCTGCCACGACCACCCGACGCAAATTCCGGCAAATCGTGACTGCTTCACGCCGACGCCTGCCGGCAGCGCCGGCTCGGAGGCCGGCGATCAGCCGTTGATGTACTGGAACAGCGACATGCGCTGGACCATGGCGTAGGTTTGGAGCGCTGCCTGGTAGCCGGTCTGCTGATTGCTGAATTCGGAGATGGCCTGGGTCATGTCCAGGTCGGTGGCGGCGCTCTGCTCTTGCTGCGAGTAGAGCTTGAGAGCAGACATGCGGCTTTCGCTGCCGTCGAGCTTGTTGAGCACCTCGCCGGCCTGGCTGCGCCCACTCTGCAGCCGGGTCATGACGGCGTCGATATCGCGCAGGGCGTTGTTGTTGGCCTGGGTGATCTGGGCGCCGCCCCGGTTCGGTGTCAGAAGCTCGTTGATGGCGCGGTCCATCACGTCGAACACCTTCAGCGAATCGGTCGATGGGGTGAGGGAGAAGTTGTCGCCATTCACGGGCGCACCGGAGATGGTCATGCTCATGCCGTCGAACTCCAGCGCCTTGCCGGACGTGAAGGTGCCTGTGTCGGGTGTGCCGTCGACGGGTGCAGGGGTGATGGTGTACGTCTGCGATGGTGCGGTGCCGCTGATGGCGATGCTGTAGGCCAGCCCGGTCAGCTTGGACGGGTCTGAGACGGAGCCGCTGTCGATCCAGCCCTGGGCGGCGGCGCCGGGCGGCGTACTGGTGGGGTTGGTACCGGCGGCGGTGACGAAGAAGCCGTTCCCGCTGGGCGCGCTTTCCCAGGCGCCGCGGCCGTCCAGCGTCAGCGGGAAGTCCTCGAGGTTGCCGCTCTGGATCTGGCCGGGCACGCCGACGTACGTCACGCCGCCGCTGCGGTCGAGGAAGGGTGGCTGGGCCGAGCCTTGGCCGCCGAAGACGTAGCCTCCCGCGCCGTCGGTACGGTTGGCAATGGCGAGCAACTGGTCGCGCAGGCCCTTGAGCTTTTGTGCCAGGGAGGCGCGCTCGGCGTCGGTGTAGCTGGCATTGCCTGCGCTTGCCATCGTCTCGCGGGCCTGCTGCAGAAGCTCCCCGGCGTCGCCCAGGGCGGACTCGGCCAACGTCATGCTGTTGCGGCTGGCTTCGAGCGAGCGCTGGTTGGCGTCGACGCGGCCAACGGTGGCCAGGGCGCGCTCGGCGCGGGCTGCGCCAGTGGGGTCGTCGCTTGCGCTGAGCACGCGCTTGCCGGACGTCAGCTGCTGCTGCTGCGTCTGCAGCGCGGTCTGGCGGCGCTGCAGGTTGCTGATGGAGGCTTCGTAGAGGTTGGCGGTGGAGACTCTCACGGCGGATTTTCCTGTCAGTTGGCCAGGCGCAGCAGTTCGTCGAACAGCGACTGTGCGGTCTGCAGCACGCGGGCGGCGGCCTGGTAGCCCTGCTGAAACTGCATGAGCCGGGCGGCTTCCTCGTCCAGGTTGACGCCGGCCACGCTGGAGCGTGCCTGCTCGGCGCTGCTAGCCACCCCAGCCGAGACGCTGCTGAGATAGGTGGCGCTCTGGGTGCGGGCGCCGATGTCGCTGATGTCGGCGGCGTAGGCGTCGGTGATGGTGGCACCAGCCGTCGTCACCGGGTTGCCGTTGGCGTCCAGCACCAGGGCGCCGCTGGCGTCGCGCTGCTGCTGGCGGCCGATGAAGGTCTCGGTCTGCAGGTCCAGGAAGGCCTTGGCGTTGCCGTTGTTGGTGTCGGTGTACTTGGTGGGGTCGATGGTGAGGCTGTCGCCGGTGCGCGGGACCCCGGTAGTGTTGAGCTGGAAGCCGAGGTCAATGCCCGGCGGGAGGTCGTTGCCAATGGGTTGGCCGGCGCGCCAGACGCCGGTCTGGCCGTTGGAGAGGCTGTAGTTGACGCTGCCGTCCGCGTTGGCTGTGCCGAAGGTGAGGGTCAGCGGCAGCTGCGCCGCAGTGCTGGCGCTGAAGGTACCGTTGACGGCATAGATGCTCTGGATGCCAAGCGTGCCGGTGTTGGCAACGTTGCTGGTGGCCGTGAGCGGCGACGCAGCCGCGATGCCGTTAGGTGATTCCAGCACCAGCTTCATGCCCGTGGCTGCCATGCCGACCGGTTCGACGAGGAAGCGGTCGCCGACCTGCGGCGCGGGTGTGCCGGGGAAGCTGATCGTGACGCCGTCCACCTCGTCACCGTCGACGAAGGGAATGGCCTTGCCGTCGGGCAACTGTGTGATCTCGTAGCCGCCGGCCGTGACCTTGATGAGGTAGCTGCTGGCCTGGAGCTGGGTGGCGTCGGTGATGCTGACCTGGGGCAGTGCAGCGCTGGGGTTGCTGGCAGCGGGCAGCACGCGTGGGGCAGCCACACTGAAGATGTTGGCCCCCATGCCCGGCGGGTTGGACAGGTCCAGCCCCAGTGCGTTCTGCTCGTTGACCCGCGTGCCGATGGCGGCGGCGAGCTGGCCCAGCATGTTGCGCGCGTCCACGAGATCGCGGTTTTGCACGCGCAGCATCGCGGCCAGCGTGCCGCCGGTCAAGACGGACTCGTCCATGGGGCGCTGCAAGTTGCCCTCGCGCATGGTCAGCACGGCGCGGGTGGGGTCATAGGCGTCGGGCACCACTTCCAGCGAGGTGGCCGAGTTGCCCAGCACCAGACGCTGGCCGCCGCCGATGAAGACGCCCAGGGTGCCATCGTCGGCCGCGACGGTGGTGACGGAGACGAGTTCGCTGAGCTGAGAGACAAGCTGTTCGCGCTGGTCGAGCAGGTCGTTGGGTTCGTGGCCGCTGCCACGGTTAGAGGCGATCTGGTCGTTGATGCGCGCGATCTGCTGGGCTAGGTCGTTGACCTTCTGCACGCCGCTGCGCAGGTCGCCGACGATGCCGGCCTGCATGGCCTCGATCTGGCCGCCGGCATCGCGAAAGCGCGCGGCGAGGTCGCCGGCGCGGCCCAGAACGACCTGGCGGGCCGAAGGGTCGCTGGGGCGGCTGGCCACGTCCTGCATGGCGTTGAGGAATTGGCTGGCGGCATAGCCCAGGCCTTCAGTGCCCAGCGGCAGCAGCTTGCCCAGCCGGGTCAACAGGTCGGCACGGGTGGCATCGCCTGCAGCGGTGGACTTGGTGGCCGCAGCCTGGCGCGTCAGGAACTGGTCATGCGCCCGCTCGATGGTCTGCACGTCCACGCCGCGACCGAAGAAGCCCGCGCCGGTGTACTGCCCCGGCGCCGTCGTGAGCACCACCGACTGGCGCGAATAGCCAGGCGTGTTCGCGTTGGCGATGTTGTTGCCGACGGTCTGCAGCGCCGCCTGGTTTGCGAACATGGCGCGCGCGCCGAGGGAGAGCAGGCTGGGCATGGCTCAATCCTTCCTCATGCCAGGCTGCGCTGGACGCGCTGCGTGGTGTCGATGACCTTGGCAAGCTTGCTGGCATAGGCCGGGTCGGTGGCGTAGCCCGCCTGCTGCAGCCCCTGTGCGAAGCCGGCGGCATTGCCGTTCTGAGCCTGGGCCACAACCTTGGCGTAGCGGTCGTTGCTGCTGATCAGCCGGGCATAGTCCTTGAAGGCCTCGTCGTAGCTGCCGTAGGCGCGGAACTTGGCCGTCACCTTGACGGCCTGGCCGTTGATGACCTCGGTAGTCTTCACGTCGACGGTCTTGCCCGTCCAGCCCGGCGTGGCCTTGATGCCGAAGACGTTGTGGCTCTTGGTACCGTCCGCGCCGGTGATCTCGCGCCGGCCCCAGCCACTCTCATGGGCCGCCTGCGCCACCATGAAGCTGGCGGGGATGCCGCTGGCGGCAGACGCCGAGCGGGCGGCGGCGTCGTGCTGCTGGATGAAGCTCTGCACGTGGCTGGGGATGCCCTTTGTGGCCAGCGCCGGCAGGGCCTGGGCCAGAGTCGTCTGGCTGGCTTTCTTGACGCTCTCGGGCGACAGGTCCTGCACGCCCATCTGGCGTTGCAACTGGCGCTGGATGGCGTCCGACAGGCCGCCGGGCAGGCCTGCCATCTTGCCGGCAAACTGGGTGTCCAGCATTTCGGTGCCGAGCTGGGTGGCGCTGTTGTCCAGCATGCCGCTGGACAGCGTGGATGCGCGCATGCTCTTCATGACTTCCTGCATGAAGAGCGCCTCGAACTGCTTAGCCGTCTCGCGGATGGTGGCCTTGGGGTCGCGCGAAGCCTGGGCCTTCAGTCCATTCAGGGAATCGAGGCTGCCCAGGCTCTGGCCGGATATGGACTGGAAGGACGACGAGGCCATCAGATCACCTCGAGCTCGGCATTCAGGGCGCCTGCGCTCTTCATGGCCTGCAGGATGGCGAGCAGGTCCTGGGGTGTGGCGCCCAGCGAGTTCAGCGCCTTGACGACATCCGACAGCCTCGCGCCGGCGGGCAGCTGGATCAAGCTGCCGGGTTCCTGGCGAATGGAGATGTCAGCCTTTTCGGCCACGGTGGTTTGCCCGCCGGACAGCGCATTGGGTTGGCTGATGACGGGGGTGGAGCTGATGGTCACCGACAGGCTGCCGTGAGCCACGGCGCAGGACGACAGCGTGACGGCCTGGTTCATGACGATGGAGCCAGTGCGCGCGTTGATGACGACGCGGGCGGCCGGCGTGGCCATGTCGACTGCGAGGTTCTCGACGTCGGCAAGGAAGGCGACGCGCTCATCCGGCGCGGCCGGCGCGCGCACCCGCACGACGCGGCCGTCCAGTGCCTGGGCGACGCCGCTGCCCTTGGCCTTGTTGATGGCCTGGGCCACGGCGCGGGCGGTGGCGAAGTCGCTGCTGTTGAGGTCGAGCTGGATGCTCTCGCCCTGGGCAAGGGGCGTCGGCACCGAGCGTTCGACGAGGGCGCCCGCCGGGATGCGGCCGGCGCTGAGGTGGTTGATCTGCACCTTCGAGCCGCCCGCCGACGCGCCAGCGCCCCCGACGACCAGGTTGCCCTGGGCGATGGCGTAGACCTGTCCGTCCGCACCGCGCAGTGGCGTGGCGATCAACGTGCCGCCGCGTAGGCTCTTGGCATTGCCTATGGACGACACATTGATGTCCAGCTGCTGGCCGGGCTGGGCGAAAGGCGGCAGCGAAGTCGTCACCATGACCGCGGCGATGTTGCGTGGCTGCATGGTCACGCCCTGGGGCAACAGCACGCCGAATTGCTGCAGCATGGCAGTGAGGCTCTGGCCGGTGAAGGGGGCCTGCGTGGTCTGGTCGCCCGTCCCGTCCAGGCCCACGACCAGGCCGTAGCCCGTCAGTGGGTTGGAGCGCACGCCGGCCACCGAGGCGACTTCCTTGATGCGGGCGGCCTGAGCCGGCGGCGCCAGGGGCGCCAGCACGACGGCCAGGCAGAGGAGGAGGGCTTGCAGGGACTTCACTCGGCAGATTCTGCGGACGCTTGAGCTTGCCAAGCCAGTGAAAAGGACGCGGACTGCCCTGCTTTTCTGGGCTGTGGCAGGTCGCGGCGCCCGCCCGCCGCCTTCTGGCCGGGGTGCTCCGACGGCGATCCGCAAGCTTGTACTCAGCCTTTCGGCCGCGGGTCATGCGATTCTGTCAATCCCGATCCCTTGCACCTTTGGGGTGCGGGCAATGGCGCGCGAATGTTGTTCGAGGTGGCATAACTTCGCGTTATGAATGCATTAGATGAAATTTGACCGACTTTGACTGCAATTTCAGGGTTAACGGCAGGTCGGGCCCGGATTTGATGACAGGTTTCTGAATGTGTAGTTCGGTAAAGTTTCAAATACTTTTCCGAGTTGCCTTCGCCTCCCAGACCTGCCATGCCACTGCCTTTCGAACCGCTGACCCTGGTTCATGTCGTGTTTTCGTCCCGCATCGCGGGCGGCGAGCGGCATTGCATCGACCTCGCCAACGCCCAGGCTGCGCTTGGCCACCGTGTCCACGTCATCGGTTCGGCCAACTCGGCGGTGGCTGCCGCGCTGGCACCGGGCGTGCGCTTTCATGGGCTGAGCCTGCCGCTGCTGCGTGGCTGGCGTGTCGCGGCGCTCGCGCGCCGTCTTGGCGCAGACGTCTGCCATGGCCATCTGGGTCCGGCCTGCAAGGCGGTTGCCCATGTTCGCCGATCGGCGCGCATCGGCACGCTGCACGTCGGCTACAAGGCCCACCATCATGCTCGCCTGGACGGCCTCGTCTGTGTAAACCGCGCCCAGCGTGACAGCCTGCCCGGCGGTGCTGCGTTGGCCAGCGTCATCTACAACTGGGCGCCGGAACGTGATGCAGCGGCAGCCGCTCGCCATACCGACCTGCGCGCCGAACTGGGCCTGACGCCCGAGCAGTTGCTGGTTGGCAGCGTCGGCCGCCTGCACTCCAGCAAGGGCATGGACCTGCTGATCGCCGGCTTCAAGACACACGCCCCGGCCGATGCCGTGCTCGCCATCCTTGGCGAGGGGCCGGACGAAGCCATGCTGAAGGGCATGGTGGCAGGGGACCCGCGCATCCGGCTGCTGGGCTTCCGCAGCGATGTCGACCAGTCCCTGAACGCATTCGACCTCTTCGTCTCCCCGTCCCGCGAGGAGGCCTTCCCGCTGGCCATCCTGGAAGCCATGAGGGCCGGGCGCCCGGTACTGTCCACGGCCACGCAGGGGCCCCTGGAAATGTTGGCCGGCCAGCCGGCTCGCCTCGTTCCGGTCGGCAACGCCGATGCGCTGGGCCGGGCCATCGCCGAAGAAATCGACCGGCTGCGCCCGCTTTGTGCCCGGCAGCGCGTCGTTACATACGCAACTGCTGCCTACGACCGCGCCAATGCTGTGGCCCGTACGCTGGGTTTCTATCGCGACGTGCTGCTGCGCCAGGCCACCCGGGCCAAGACCTTCGAGGATGAGGACGAGGCGATCATTGCCGGATGATCAAAAGGCCGCGCACCGACTTCTGGCAGGTCGGCATCGTTCCGCTTTCCATCCAGGACGTAGACGCCGGCAGGCTCAGAGCCGCGCGTGACAGCATTACCTGGCTGCCCGACGCGGGCCGCTGGCGCTATCTGGCCGACCCCTTCGGTCTGGTGCGGGGCGACGCCCTGCACGTCTTCGTCGAGGCGTTCGACTACCGGTACAAGCGCGCGAACATCGAGCGTCACGAGTTTGCGTTGGCCGATCTGGCCTGGCGTGGCCGGACGACGGTGTTGGACAAACCCTTCCACTTGTCCTACCCCCAGGTCTTCGAGCACCAGGGCGAGACATGGATGGTGCCGGAAACCTACCAGGCAGGGGAAGTTGCCCTTTACCGCGCGCTCGACGCCTCGCTGGATCGCTGGACGCGCGAGTGCGCGCTGATTGATGGCGTGCCGGGGGCAGATGCGTCCGTGATCGAGCACCAGGGGCGCTGGTGGATGTTCTACACGTTGGTCGGCCCCGGGGCGCGCGACCAGCGTGAACTTCACATCGCCCACGCTCCCGCGCTGACCGGCCCATGGACAGCACTGCCCGCCAATCCCGTGCGCGTGAACCGCGAGGGCGCGCGCCCGGGCGGTCGGCCATTCGTCGGACGCGACGGCGTGCTGACCCTACCCGTCCAGGACAGCTCGACCAGCTATGGCGGTGCCACGCGGTTGCTGCGTTTCCCCGTGCTGACGCCGCAGCGTGTGGACATCGAGGCCGGCACGGAGCGGCTGACCGGCGACCTCGTCAGCGAGAGCCACACCGCTGGCCTGCACACGCTGACTGGGTGCGGTGGCTTCTCGCTGATTGATGTGAAGCGCATCGACCGCTCGCGCGGCAAGCAGTGGCTGGACTTGAAACGTCGGTTACGCCGCCTGTTGGGCAACTGAGACGCCGTGGCCCACAGGCCCGCCATCGCGGCCTACCATGGCCCGATGAGTCCGCAGCTTCCCCTGAGCGAACGCATCGCCGCGCTGACGGCGGCTCTGGAGCCCCAGGTCATCGCATGGCGGCGCGACCTGCATGAGCACCCTGAACTGGGCAACCGCGAGTTCCGCACCGCGGCGATCGTCGCCAAGCATCTGCGCAGTCTGGGCTTTGACGAGGTCCGGACCGGCGTGGCCCACACTGGTGTCGTTGGCACCCTGCGCGGTGGCCGGGAGGGCGCCGTCGTGGCGCTGCGTGCCGACATGGACGCTCTGCCCGTTACCGAAGAGGTCGAACTGCCCTTTGCATCGCAGGTCCGCGCTGTCTGGAACGGGGAGGATGTGGGCGTCATGCATGCCTGCGGGCACGACTGCCACGTCGCCATCCTGATGGGCGTGGCCAGCATCCTGGCCAGCTTGCGCGCCGATCTTCCCGGCACAGTGAAATTCCTCTTCCAGCCCGCCGAGGAAATGCCGCCCGAGGGCGAGGAGGGCGGTGCCGCGCTGATGATCAAGGAGGGCGCACTGGAGAACCCGACGCCTGGCGCCATCTTTGGTCTGCACGTTACCTCGCGTCAGCCAGCAGGTGTCATCGGCTACCGGCCGGGGCCGACGATGGCGAGTTCGGACAAGCTGCGCATCACCGTCCAGGGAAAGCAGACGCATGGTGCCGCGCCATGGCTGGGCGTGGACCCCATCGTTACCTCGGCGCAGATCGTGCTGGGCCTGCAGACCATCGTCAGCCGCACGTTGGACTTGAACCGCGAGCCCGCCGTGGTCACCATCGGTGCCATCAAGGGCGGGGTGCGCGAGAACATCATCCCGGACTCGGTGGAGATGCGCGGCACGATTCGCAGCTTCGACGAGAGCATGCGGGACGCCATCCACGAGCGTGTGACGCAACTGGCCGAGGGTATCTCGGCGGCTTCGCGTGCAACATGCAAGGTCTGCATCACCAAGAACTATCCGGTCACGCGCAACGATCCTGTGCTGACCGAGCAGATGCTGCCCACGCTGACCCGGGTCGCCAGCACCGGCCCGCGGCCTATGGGCATCGAGGTGGTGCCCAAGGCGACCGGGGCCGAGGACTTCTCCTTCTTTCAGCGCCTGATCCCGGGCCTGTTCTTCTTCGTCGGCGTGACGCCGCCCGACGTCGAGCCCAGCAAGGCCTACTCCAACCACTCGCCGCGCTTCATCGTCGACGAGCGCGGGCTTGAGGTGGGTGTCAGAGCCCTGGCCAACCTGGCGGTTGACTACCTGCTCAGCAAAGCTGATTGAACCTAGCACCAGCCCATTGATGGGACGGCTCAACTGCGCCGTGGTCCCGGCTACACCAGGCAGGCTGCCTGCGACAGCCACCTGAGGCGGCGGCGAAGCCGGCAGGGGTGCGTCAGCTCGGCGCGATGTTGAGGAAGAAGCGCGACAGCCAGCCTACCGCGTGGGCGTCGGCGGTGGCGCCGCGACCGCGTTGCTCGATGCGCACGTTGGCTACTGCGGTGGATGCCACGGAGTTTCCCTGGCCGATGGCGCGCGGGTCTACCTGGCCGGAAAAGCGCAGCACGTCGACGTTGCGGTTCACGCCGATCTGCTTTTCGCCGCTGATCATCAGGTGGCCGTTGGGCAGCACGGCTGTCACGACGGCCGTGATGGCGCCAGTGAACTCGTTGGTGTTCTGGTTGCTGCCCTTGCCCTTGTTGTCATTGCTGGAAGTGGCGCCGGCGCTGGCGCGGCCGAAGGAGTTGGACGAGACCAGGGGCAGTGCACTCACGCCTGCCGACAGGCTGCCGGACTTGCTCAGCTCGCTGGTGCTGGTTTGTGTGGCCGACACCTTCTCGATGATGTTGACCGTCAGCGTGTCGCCGACCAGGCGGGCGCGTTGGTCCTCGAACAGCGGCCTGTAGCTGGCACCCTGGTAGATGGCGCCGTTGGTCGGTGCCATCGCCTGCACTGGCGGCAGGTTGACGACCGGAGTGTGGGCCAACTCGACCTGGGGCTCGGGGTAGGGCGTCGCGCAGCCGGCGAGCAGCGCGGGGAGGACCGGAAGGGCGAGCAGGGCGAAGAACTTCTTCATGGCGGGCTGCCTTAGATCTGGGCGAGCTTCTGCAGCATCTGGTCAGAGGTCTGCACGGCTTTGGAGTTCAGCTCGTAGGCACGCTGGGTCTGGATCATCTGCACCAGTTCCTCGACGACGTTGACGTTGGACGTCTCGACGAAACCCTGCTGCAGCGCGCCGATGCCGTTGCTGCTGGGAGCGCCTGTGTTGGGTGTGCCGCTGGCCGCCGTCTCTGTGAACAGGTTCTGGCCCTTGGGGTCAAGGCCGGCCGGGTTCACGAAGGTGGCGAGCTGGAGTTGGCCCACGCTTTGCGGCGCGGCCTGGCCGGGCAACGTCACGCTGACGGTGCCGTCGTTGCCGATGGTCAGGCTCTGGGCGTTGGGCGGGATGGTGACACCGGGCAGCACGGTGTAGCCATTGCTCGTGACCATCTGGCCGTTGGCGTCGAGCTGGAAGGAGCCGTCGCGAGTGTAGGCCGTCGTGCCGTCGGGCATCTGGATCTGGAAGAAGCCATCGCCCTTGATGGCGAGGTCCAGGTTGTTGCTGGTCTGCTGAAGGTTGCCTTGCGTGTAGATGCGTGCAGTGGCGACGGGCCGCACACCCAGACCAACCTGCAGGCCGGTAGGCAGCACGGTCTGCTCGGTGCTGTTGGCGCCGCTTTGGCGCATGTTCTGGTAGATCAGGTCTTCGAAGACGGCGTGGGAGCGCTTGTAGCCGTTGGTGGCGACGTTGGCGAGGTTGTGCGAGATGTTGTCCAGCTGGGTCTGCTGGGCTTCCATGCCGGTCTTGGCGATCCAGAGCGAGCGCATCATGGCGGGGATTCCTTAGGTGCTTCCGAGCAGCTTGGCCGATTGCTGGCCTTGGGTCTGGGCAATCTGCAGCAGCTTCATCTGCTGCTCGAACTGGCGGCCGGCGGCGATCATGGCGACCATGGTCTCGACCGGGCTGACGTTGGAGCCTTCCAGTGCACCGTCCTGCAGCCGCGCGGCCGGGTCGGCCGGTAGGTCGCCATCGGCGGCGCGAAACAGGCCGTCATCGCCTCGCGTGAGCTGGGTCTGAGCCTCCGGCGTGACGAGCTTGAGGCGGCCCACAGTCGTCGGCTTCTGGTTGGGCGACTTGACGCTGACGGTGCCGTCGCCGCCGATGGCCACTTCGCTGTTGGGTGGAATGTTGATCGGGCCGCCATCGCCCAACACCGGCATGCCGTTGCGCATGACTAGCAGGCCCTCGGCATTCACGTCCAGCGAACCGGCGCGGGTGTAGGCCTCGGTGCCGTCGTTGGCCTGAACGGCCAGCCAGGCCTGGCCCTGCATGGCCACGTCGAGGTTGCGGCCCGTGGGCGTCAGCGGCCCCTGGGCGTCGTTGTAGCCGATGGTGGTTTCCAGTGCATAGGCGCGAGTGGAGGCGCCATCGCCGCGCACTGGCACTGCGCGGAAAGCCTGCAGCTCGGCGCGAAAGCCGTTGGTCGTGACGTTGGCGAGGTTGTGCGAGAGCACGTCCTGCCGCTGCATGGCCGCCTTGGCGCCGGCCATCGAGAGGTAGATCATGCGGTCCATCGCGCGTCCTCGTCTTCAGTCGCGTGTCATCAACGGAGGTTGACGATGGTCTGCATGACCTGGTCCTGCGTCTTGATGGTCTGCGCGTTGGCCTGATAGGCGCGCTGTGCGGTGACCATGTTGACCAGTTCGGCCGTGATGTCGACGTTGCTTTCCTCCAGCGCACCGGACTGCAGTGCACCCATGTTGCCGTCGCCCGGCACGCCGACGACGGCGTCGCCCGACGCGACGGTGCGGATCCACATGTTGCCGCCAAGCGCCTGCAGGCCCTGCGGGTTGCGGAAGTTGGCCAGCTCGACCTGGCCGGCCGGCTTGCTCTGGCCGTTGGAGTAACGGGCCAGCACCGTGCCGTCGTTAGCGACCTGGATGCCGGTGAGCTGGCCCGGCGCATAGCCGTCCTGGGTCAATGCGGTCACGGCGAAGCTGCTGCCGTTCTCGCTGATCTTGGTCAGGTCGAGCTGGATGCCGGCGATGGGCAGCGTCGAGTTGCCCCGGCTGCTGACGCCTGCGGGGATGTCCATCGTGATGGCGCCGGGCGGCGTGGTGGTCGAACCGGCGATGCTGTCGGGTGCACCGCCCGACGGCGGGAAGGTGATGGTCGTGTAGGGCGTGGTCGGGTTGCCGTTGGCATCCAACGTGATCGGGGCGCCGCTGGCATCGGTGCTGAAGGGGGTGCCGTTGGCCGTTGCGTAGATGTACCAGGTGTCGGCGCCGTTGGCGGCGGTAGCGCCCTTCTGGAAATAGAAGGTGACGGCCACGTCCTGGCCCTTGGCGTCGTAGACGGTCATGGACGTGGCGTTGTTGTAGGTGGTCGAGTCCTGCAGGTCGATGCCCGTGCCACCGGCGGCGGGGGACGTCGTCTTCAACCGCGAGTCGAGGTTGAACTCCATATTCAGGCTGGTGGTCACTGCCGGCGGGATGCCGCCCGTGGGCAACTGCAGCGGCTGGGCCGTGCCAGGCTGGATGACGCCGGCACCGTTGGCCGGATAGCCCATCAGCTTGAGGCCGTCGTTGTTGACCACGAAGCCGTCCTTGCTGACCTTGAACTGGCCGTTGCGGCTGTAGCGGATCGGGTTTGTGCCGTCGCTGAGCTGGAAGAAGCCGCCGCCATTGATGGCGAGGTCCATCGGGTTCTCGGTCGTGGTGATGTTGCCTTGGCTGAACTGCTGGGCCACCGTCTGCAGGCTGGTGCCGATGCCGATCTGGTTCGTGCCGGCGCCGTTCAGCGAGGCCGCGTAGACATCGGCGAACTCGGCCCGGGAGCTCTTGGCGCCGTAGGTGCCCGAGTTGGCAATGTTGTTGCCGATGACGTCGAGGTTCCTGGATGCGGAGTTGAGCCCGGAGAGGCCTTGCTGGAAGCTCATGGGGGAGTCCTTGCTGTCGTGCGGGGTGAAGGGGATGCGTCAGTTGACGGACGAGACGGTGGCGTAGTTCACGGGACCCAGGCGCTCGAGCTCGAGCATCAGGTTGCCGCTGTCGCTGTAGACCGCGCTGACCTTGTCGTGGGCGTAGGTCGTCGAGTTGACCGCTGCCGTGCCGTTGAGGGCGGTGATGCGGTACTTCACTTCTGTGCCCTCGGCGACGAGGTTGTTGGCGTTCCACGTGAAGGTCTGGCGTCCAGAACCCTGGGCGCCGAGCTGCTGCGTGTCGATGACGTTGCCGGCCGGGCCGAGAATCTCCAGCTTGACGGTCTGGGCCGCGCCGTCCAGCTCGTAGCTGGCACCGGCCACGCCGTTGACGACCTGGATCTGGTTGCCCGGCACGCTGACCTCGCGGCCCACCAGAGAGATGGACTGCATGGCCTGCATCTGGCCCAGCTGCAGACCCAGGTTCTTGATGCTGGTGTCCAGCGTGGACAGCGATGTGACCTGCTGGATCTGCGCCATCTGGCTCGTCACCTGGGCGTTGTCCATGGGGTTGAGCGGATCCTGGTTGTTCATCTGCGCGACGAGCAGCTTCAGGAAGCGGTCCTGCGTGTCGGCTGCGTTCTTCGCCGCGGTCGTGTTCGACGAGGCGGTGCTGTTGATGGCGGAGACGTCCATGACTTACCTCAGGCTCAGGACTGGCCCAGTTGCAGCGTCTTGAGCAGCAGGCTCTTGGCCGTGCTCATGACTTCGATGTTGTTCTGGTAGGAGCGTGAGGCCGAGATCATGTTGACCATCTCTTCTACCGGGTTCACGTTGGAGTAGGTCACGTAGCCGTCGGCGTCGGCCTGCGGATGCTTGGGATCGTGCACGCGGCGGCCCGGTGTCTGGTCCTCGGTCACATTGGTCACGCGCACGCCGGCATTGCCGCTGTCGTTGCCCGCGCCCATCAGCTGGGTCTGGAAGACGACCTGGCGCGCCTTGTAGGCTTGGCCGTCCGGGCCTGCCACCGTATCGGCGTTGGCCAGGTTGCTGGCCACCACGTTGAGCCGCTGGCTCTGCGCGCTGACCGCGCTGCCAGAGACGTTGAAGATCTGAAACATCGACATGGCCGCCTACTCCCGCTCAGGCTTGGTTGTGCGACTTCATCGCGTCCAGCGCCGTGCGCACCGAGCCATTGATGAAGCGCAGAGTCGCTTCGTACTTCACCGAGTTGTCTGCGAAGCTGGCGCGCTCGCGGTCCATGTCGACGCCATTGCTGTCCAGGCTGGTCTGGGACTGCAGCGCATAGTCCTTGCCGCTTTCGCCGCGCGCGCCGGCCAGCGGAGTCAGGTGGCCGCGCTGCGTTGCCTGCAGCGCGCCGGGCGTGCCGATCTCACCAGTGGCTTCGCGCAGCGCCTTGGCGAAGTTGATGTCACGGGCCTGGTAGCCCGGCGTGTCGGCATTCGCGATGTTGCTGGCGAGCAGGCGCTGACGCTCCGCCCGCAGCGTCAGCGCCTGGGTCTGGAAATTCAGCGTGTCGGTGATTCGGTTCAACATCAGCGGGCCTCTGTCGAGGGGTGAAGCCGGGATGGCTCCTTGCGCAAATTGTCTGAACCGGCACCGAAAACATGAGCGGGATTAGCGGGGGCAAAGCAGCTCAATTCGGGCCTAGGGAAGGGGATCCCGTCCCTAGAGTGGCGACCATGCTGCGTGTCGCCCTGCTCCTCGTCTGCCTGCTCGCCGCCGGTGCGCCCCGGGCGCAGACCGTGCTCGACCCGGCGCTGCTGGAGCGTGTGCGCGTTCTGGCCGAGACGGCCGCCAGCGCCACCGCGCCGCCCAACACCCGTGTTTCCGTCGAGATCGGTGCGCTGGATGCACGCCTGCGCTTGGCGCCCTGCCGACAGGTCCAGCCCTATCTGCCGCCCGGCATGGCCGTCTGGGGCAGGAGCCGCATCGGCCTGCGCTGCACTGACGGCACTGCGCGCTGGAACGTGACCCTGCCGGTACGGGTGGCCGTCTTCGGCCGCGCCGTCGTGGCCAGCGGCCCGCTGCCCGCTGGCGTGAACCTGTCTCAGGAGCAGCTGGCGATGGCCGATATCGACATTGCCGCCGAGCCAGGCGCCGTTTTCACCGATCCGGCCCAATTGGTCGGCCGTACCCTGGCGCGCCCGCTGGCAGCCGCCGAGGCAGTGCGGGCACCGGCGCTGAAGTCCCGCCAGTGGTTTGCGGCCGGCGAAACGGTGCAGGTGCTGGCTGTCGGAGCGGGGTTTGCGGTGGCCGCGGAGGCCCAGGCCATGTCCGCGGGCATCGAGGGCCAGGAGGTGCGCGTTCGCTTCGAGAGTGGCCGCGTGGTCAGCGGTCGAGCTGTCGCCGAGCGCCGGGTGGAGCTTGCGCTGTGAGCAAAGCGCCACGAATCGCCGGAACTGGGTGGAAAAAACCGCCAGTTCCCGCTCAAGTTCCCGGGTCAGGGGCCGATACAGGAGGAAACTCCCTCGCAATGCCCCCAGCGGGGCCCGTCCCCGCACCCTGGAGAAGCTCATGAAAATCGGTAACAGCCCTGAAGGAAGCGCCGGCCCGGCCAAGGTCGAGCAGCGTCCCGCCGCGCGCAAGCCCGAGGTCTCCGGCACCAACGACATCGTTCGCCAGACGTCCACACCGGCGGCCAGCACTCAGGTCGCACTTTCCAGCACCGCCAAGCTCGCCGCCAGCTCGGGTGGCGATGACGGCAGCTTCGACGCCGCCAAGGTCGAACGCATCTCCAAGGCGATCAGTGAGGGCAAGTTCACGGTCAACGCGAACGCCATCGCGGACAAACTGGTCGCAAATGCGCAAGAATTGGTGAGCGCGCGCGCCAACAAGCACTGAATCCATGACTGCCACCGTCTCGTCCACTCCGCTCGGCCCCGAACTCGAACAGCCCCTGCTGGCCGTCGAGGCGGCGCTGAACCAACTGGGCGACGCCCTGGCGCGTCGCGATGCCTCCGCCATCGAGCAGCATGCGGCCGAGCTGCACCAGCACCTGGCCCGCGCCGTGCAGAGCTTCAGCGAAGCCGCCCGTACCGGCAGTGTGCCGCCCGCTTTGCGCAACCGACTGGTGCGCGCCGGTGGCCTGCTGGCTGCCCAGCGAGAAACCCTCGCCCGCGGCAATGCCTCGTTGGACCGCGCGCTGGATGTGCTGATCCCGAGCGAGCCCACCGGCCTGTATGGGGCCGGCGGCAAGGCCGAGCGCCGCAGCCTGGGCGGCAGCTTCCAGGCCTGACGGCCACCGCCATTGAAAAAGCCACCCGCGGGTGGCTTTTTTGCATCCGTCGCCCGTTCAGCGGGTGGCTGCCTGACGTACCTTGTCCAAGTAGGTGTGGCCGTCCGGCGGCAGCCCGCTGCGCTGCGACGCCCAGATCATCTCGCCCAGGGCCTCCATGGCCACGTGGTGAGCCTCGTGACGGGAGTTGCGCCGGGCGGCCAGCAGGTCCACGGCCTGGCGTATGCCCGAGGGTTGGTCGATGGCGTGTTGTTCCGTGATCGTCAGGTGCATGGACAGGTGTAGGAATGGGTTGGTGCGACCCTCCTCCACCGTGTAGACCTTTTCCAGCGCGGCACCCTCGTCGGCAAGTTCGTCGTGGTATTCGGGATGCTCTGCGATCCAGTCCGCGGCGATGGCCTCCATCGGGATCAGCGGCGCGCCGTCGCGCCATTTGCGGTAGGTGGCGCAGAAGAAGCGCCGGACTTCGAGCTGGGACGGAGCGAACATGGCGCGATTGTCGCCGCCTGGGTCCTGACATTCAGGCGTGGGGTTCAGCGTCTTGCTTGCCGTCCCAACTGGTGCGCTTGCCGCGGTAGTAGCTTTCGGCAGCGCGCTCCGCGGCAATCAGCTCCTCGAACTGCTGCAGACCGCGTTTGGCGGCGGCGATCAGTGCGTTCTCGTCGCGCTGGAGCGGCACCATGCTCTCCAGTAGCTCAATGTTGTGGCGCCGAAAGCGCATGGCCTGGCGGCGCGCGGCGGCGGGTTCCATGCCGCTGAGCGCCAACACCGTGCGGGCGCTGAGCAGCGCCGACTCGAAGGTCTCTCGTTCGACGTGGGTTACGCCCAGCTCGCGCAGCTGGTAGTAGTGCTGTACGTTGCGGGCTCGCGCAACGATAGTGAGCTGCGGGAAATGCTGGCGTGCCAGGCGGACGATTTCGATGCTTTGGCCGATGTCGTCTATGGCGATGACGAGGATGCGCGCGGTCTCGGCGCCGGCGCTGCGCAGAAGGTCCAGCCGGGTGGCGTCGCCGTAGTAGACCGTCCAGCCGAAGCGTCGCAGGCTCTCGATGGCCTCAGCGTCGTGGTCCAGTGCGGTGGCCTGCAGCCCGTTGGCGCGCAACAGCCGGCCGATGATCTGGCCGTAGCGGCCGCAGCCGGCCAGGATGATCGGCGACGGCGTGGGTGGGGCCTCGGCCCGCTTCTTGTGCTGACCCAGCCGTGTAAGCTTGCGCGACATCAGGCGGTCGCCCAGTGTCAGCAGCAGCGGCGTCAGCGCCAGTGACAGGGCGATGGCGGCCACCAGCGCCGAATTCTGCGCACCGCTGAGCATGCCTTCGCCCTGCGCGAGCTGGAAGACGACCAAGCCGAATTCGCCGCCCGGAGCCAGCAGGATGACGAAGGCCGGCCGCTCGGCGAGCGGGATCTTCATCAGCCGGGCCATTGCGACCAGCACAACTGTCTTGCAGGCCAGCAGCGCAAGCAGCGTGGTCAGCACCAGTAGCGGCTGGGCGGCGACCGCGCGCAGGTCCAGCCCCATGCCCACGGCGATGAAGAACAGGCCCATCAGCAGGCCCTTGAAAGGCTCCAGGTCGGTCTCCAGCTCGCGTCGGTATTCGCTCTCGGCCAGCAGTACGCCAGCGAGGAATGCGCCCAGCGCCATGGACAGGCCCACCAGCTGCATCAGTGCTGCCGTACCTAGCACCAGCAGCAGCGCGGCGGCCGTGAAGATCTCGGGCGTCTTGCTGCGCGCGATCCAGCGCAGCGCGGGGCGCAGCAGCAGCCGGCCGCCGAAGATGATGGTGACGATAGCGCCCACCGCTTTGGCCGCGGCCAACCAGGTACGGCCGTCGCCTTCGCCGTGCGCGCCGCTGAGCGCCAGCACCGGCACCAACGCCAGCACCGGGATGGCGGCGATGTCCTGCAGCAGTGCGACGGACAGGATGCTCTCGCCGGCCGTCGTGCGCCCGAGGTTGCGCTCGGCCAGCACGGCCAGGGCGACGGCGGTCGACGACATCGCCAGTGCGAGTCCCACGACCAGCGACTGCCGCCAGGCATGGCCCGTCGCGATGCCCACGGCCGTCAGCGCCGCCGCGCAGCCCAGCAGCTGCACGCTGCCCCAGCCGAAGATGGGCCGGCGCATCGCCCACAGCCGTCGGGGCTCCAGCTCCAGGCCTACAAGGAAAAGCATCATCACGACGCCCAGTTCCGCTACCTCCGGGATGGAGTTGGACTCGGGGATCAGCCCCAGCACGGCGGGTCCGACCAGCAGGCCGGCGACGAGGTAGCCCAGGATGGCGCCCAGCCGCAGGTAGCGCGCCAGCGGCACGGCTAGCACAGCGGCGGCCAGCAGGGTCAGGGGTAGCAGCAGCCATTGGCCGTGGCTCATTCGGCGTCTCCAGCGTCCAGCGGCGAAAACAGTGGCGGTCGCTCGTCCAGCGGTACCTCGCGCTCATCCCCAACCGCCGATACTGCCAGTGACTGGCTCCATTCGGGATAGCGCGTCAGGCGTTCCACGAACAGCCGCGCATGGGCATCGATCTCGGCGTCGCTGGCACGATGCGCGGCATGCAGGACCTGAGGAGGCAGATAGCGCATGCCGCAGGTCTTGACGGACTGTTCGTAGGGCAGCAGGAACTCTTCCATGCGGTGGTGGTTGTGGCCGCCGGGAGCGTAGCTCGGCATGCCCCCGCCGGTGGACGTGACGAGCCAGAAGTCCTTGCCGCTGAGCGCCGTACCACCCGGGCCGTAGGCCCAGCCCAGGCGCAGCACCTCGTCCAGCCAGAGTTTCTGCAGCGCCGGCATGCTGTACCAGTAGATCGGGTGCAGCATGACGATCAGCCGTGCAGTGGCAAGTGCGCTCTGCTCGGAGTCGACGTGGATGTGGAAATCCGGGTAGAGGCGGTAGAGGTCGCGCAGTTCGACGCGGCCAGCCGCCGGCGAGGCGTGCAGAGCGTCGAGCAGGGCTCGGGTGGCATTGGAGCGGGCCAGGTCCGGGTGGGCGGCGAGGACGAGGATGTCGCGGGGGCTACTGTCTGGCATGGCGACCTAGATTAACGTGAGCGTACGACAAGCTCCCATCTGGTCCACCCGAATGCGCATCTTCGAGACACTCGCCGACCTGCAAGCACTGATCGGCCAGCCCCTGGGCTACAGCGACTGGATCACGGTTGACCAGGCCCGCGTCAACGCCTTCGCCGAGGCCACCGAGGACCGTCAGTGGATCCATGTCGACCCAGAACGTGCCAAGGCGGGCCCCTTCGGCGAACCTATCGCTCACGGCTTCCTGACTCTGTCGCTGATTCCCCACTTCTTCGAAACCGGCTTCGCGGTGCGCGAGACGCGCATGGTCGTCAACTATGGCCTTAACAAGGTGCGTTTCACCGCGCCAGTTCCGGTGGGCAGCCGGCTGCGCGCGGGCTTCAGGCTGCTGGCAATGGATGCCGTGGCCGGTGGCGCGATGCAGCTGACCGTCGAGGTGGCGATCGAGGCCGAGGGGGGGGCGAAGCCGGTGTGCGTCGCGGAAAGCCTGGCTCGGCATTACCGGTGACGTAGCCGGATAGCATCGCGGCCGTTCCAACGACCGCCCTCACCATGGCCTCCAGCCTGCTCGTTCTGCTCGACGACATTGCCACCCTCCTCGACGATGTGGCGACGATGACCAAGGTCGCCGCCAAGAAGACCGCAGGCGTGCTTGGGGACGACCTGGCCCTTAATGCCCAGCAGGTCACCGGCGTCCAGGCCGACCGTGAGCTGCCCGTCGTCTGGGCCGTCGCAGTGGGTTCGCTGCTGAATAAGGCCATCCTGGTACCGGCGGCGCTGGCCATCTCGGCATTCGCGCCCTGGGCCATCACGCCGCTGCTGATGCTGGGCGGCGCCTTCCTGTGCTTCGAGGGCTTCGAGAAGTTGGCGCACAAGTACCTGCACGCGGCCGAGGAGGACCAATCCCGCCATGAGGAACGGGTGAAGGCCATTGCCGACCCCCAGGTCGACATGGCGAGCTTTGAGCGCGACAAGATCAAGGGCGCGATACGCACCGACTTCATTCTGTCCGCCGAGATCATCGTCATCGCGCTTGGTACGGTGGCCAGCCAGCCGCTGCAGACACAGCTTGCCGTGCTGGTGGCCGTGGCCGTCGCGATGACGGTGGGCGTCTACGGGCTGGTGGCAGGCATCGTGAAGATGGATGACGCGGGGCTGTGGCTATCGCGGCGCGCGGGCGCGGCCGCGCAGGCCGTCGGTAGATTTCTGCTGGCCGCCGCGCCTCGGCTGATGAAGACGCTGTCCGTGTTGGGTACGGCGGCCATGTTCCTGGTTGGTGGCGGCATCCTGGTGCACGGCATCGCGCCGCTGCATCATGCGATTGCGCATCTGGCCGAGGGCCGTGCATGGCTGGTGGCCGCGCTTTTAGAGAACGGCGCGAACGCAGGGGTGGGCGTCGTGGCCGGCGCCCTAGTGCTGGTCGGCGTGATGGCTGTGCAGAAGCTGCGCGGGCGCTGAGCCGGCCCAGCCTGTTCAGGCCGGCGCGTAGGCCAGCCGCACGTAGATCGGCGCGAATGCCTCGGCCTGCGTGATCTCCAGCAGGCGTTCCTTGGCGAGCTCCAGCATCGCGATGAAGGTGACGACGAGGACGGCCTGGCCCTTGTCGACGTCGAAGAGTCTCTCGAACTCGACGAAGCGCTGGCCTTGCAGCCGGCGCAGCACGATGCTCATGTGCTCGCGCACCGACAGCTGCTCTCGGCTGATCTTGTGGTGCTGGTTGAGCTTGGCGCGCTTGAGGATGTCCAGCCAGGCTTCGCGCAGGTCGTCGGTGTTGACGTCGGGGAAGCGCGGCGTGAGCGACTGTTCGATGTGCACCTGCGCACGCAGGAAGTCGCGGCCCAGCAGCGGCAGCCGGTCCAACCGCGCGGCAGCGAGCTTCATCTGCTCGTACTCCAGCAGGCGACGTACCAGTTCGGCACGCGGGTCCTCGGCCTCCTTGCCGTCCTCGGTCTTCTTGGGCGGCAGCAGCATGCGAGACTTGATCTCGATCAGCATCGCAGCCATCAGCAAGTATTCACTGGCCAGCTCGAGGTTGTGCTTGCGGATCTGCTCGACATAGCTCAGGTACTGGCGCGTCACATCGGCCAGCGGGATGTCGAGGATGTTGAAGTTCTGCTTGCGGATCAGGTACAGCAGAAGGTCCAGCGGGCCCTGGAAGGCTTCGAGGAAGACCTCCAGTGCGTCCGGCGGGATGTAGAGATCCAGCGGCAGCTGGAACAGCGGCTCGCCGTACAGGCGGGCGACGGCCACGGTATCCACCGCGTCGGGCAGATCCGAAGAAATCTCGGGGGTGTCGTCCGTGACCGTGGTCATCGACGGTGCAGCTCAGCGACTCGCCAGCCGGCGCCGGCAGGTGGCTTACTTGCTATCGGTCTGATAGACGTAGGGCTTTTGCGGCACGCGGGCCTCGTTGAACCCGACCTGGGCGGTGCGGTCCTGCTCGCGGTCCCACAGCAACGCGCGGCCGGCGCGCTGCTCGGCCTCCAGCGTCGGGCGCTGGGCCTTGAGCTGGTCGATGAATTGGGTGACTTCGGATTTGTAGGGCTTCCAGAACAGCGGCATGACGGGATCTCGCAAACGAATCACGGGATTTTATCGGGCGCGCAGCCGGTCCAGGTCATCCAGTGCCGGCACGCCGCCGAGCAGGGCCAGCAGCAGGGCCAGCGGCAGCGTCGCGGCATAGCCCATGGTCTTGAAGGCCCAGGCTCCCGCCAGGCCGCCCACGGCGAAGGCCAGCAGCAGCCCGCCGAGCAGGCGCAGCCGGGTGGCATTGGCGCCAGCGCCGCAGAGCCTGCGGCCCAGCTCAATGCCCAGGTCCGTGACGATGCCGGTGACGTGGGTGGTGCGGATCTCGGCGCGCGAGACCTTGGTGATCAGCGCGTTCTGCAGGCCCATCGTGAAGCACAGCACCGCGACTGCCGCGGGGATGAAGAGGGCTCGCAGTCCCGTCAGCCAGGCGCCCAGCAGGCCGAAGAGCAGCAGGCAGGCCGCCTCCAGCAGCAGCGGCAACGCAAAAACGCTGTGCGCCTGGCGCTGGCGGCCGAAGTTGACGAGCAACGCGGTGCAGGCCGCTCCGGCGCCAAAGGACAGCAGTGCGCCGACGGCCGTGGCCAGGGCCTGGGTCTGACCCAGCACGAGGCCATCGGCCGCGGCCGAGACCATTCCGGTCATGTGCGACGTGTACTGCTGCACGGCCAGGAATCCGCCGGCGTTGGTGGCGCCGGCCACGAAGGCCAGCATCCAGCCGAGGTGGGCATTGCCCTCGGCGGTACGTTCGCTTGCCAGCAGTCGACGTGCGTAGTGGTGGGGCATGGCGGCTCGCGGGGAAAGGGCTGCGACGAGCCCGATTCTCGGGGCCGCGAGGCGTCAGCGCACCCGCATGCCGGGCTGGGCGCCGGGCTGGGGCTCCAGCACGAAGATGCCGGGGTGGGCTCCTTCATCTGCATGGCTGGCAGCTAGCACCATGCCCTCGCTGATGCCGAACTTCATCTTGCGTGGCGCGAGGTTGGCGACCAGCACGGTCAGCTTGCCTTCCAGGTCCTCGGGCCTGTAGGCGCTCTTGATGCCGCTGAAGACGTTGCGGGTCTTGCCTTCGCCTGCGTCCAGCGTCAGGCGCAGCAACTTGTCGGAGCCTTCGACATGCTCGGCCTTGACGATCTTCGCGATGCGCAAGTCGACCTTGGCGAAGTCGTCGATCTTGATCTCGGCGGCGATGTCCTCGCCACCGGGCTGGACCTTGGGCGCTGGCGGAGCTTCGAAGAGCTGTTCCACCTTGGCAAGGTCTACGCGCTGCATCAGATGCTGGTAGGTGCCGATCTGGTGGGCGCCCAGTGCGCGGGCACTGTCGCGCCATTGCAGCGGCTCGATCTTCAGGAAGGCTTCGACCTGCGCGCCGAGGGCCGGCAGCACGGGCTTCAGGTAGATCGTCAACAGGCGGAACGCCTCGATGCAGACGCTACATACGTCGTGCAGCGCGGCATCCATGCCGTCCTGCTTGGCCAACTCCCAGGGCTTGTGCTGATCGACGTACTCGTTGACCTTGTCGGCCAGTGCCATGATCTCGCGCAGGGCCTTGCCGAACTCGCGGGTCTCGTAGAGATCGGCAATGGCAGCGCTGTGTGCCCGCAGCGTCTCGAGCAGCGCGGAACCTTCGACGCCCAGGTCGGCGCTGAGCGTACCGCCGAAGCGTTTGCTCAGGAAACCGGCCGCGCGCGAGGCGATGTTGACGTACTTGCCGACCAGGTCGCTGTTGACGCGTGCGACGAAGTCCTCGGGGTTGAAGTCGATGTCCTCGACCTTGGCGTTGAGCTTGGCGGCGATGTAGTAGCGCAGCCATTCGGCGTTCAGGCCAAGGCCGAGGTACTTGAGGGGATCGAGGCCGGTGCCACGGCTCTTGCTCATCTTCTCGCCGCCGTTGACGGTCATGAAGCCGTGTACGAAGACGTGGTTGGGTGTCTTGCGCCCGCTGAAGTGCAACATCGCGGGCCAGAACAGCGTGTGGAAGTAGACGATGTCCTTGCCGATGAAGTGGACCTGCTCCACGGTCGGGTCGGCGATGAAGGCATCGAAGTCCTTGCCGATCTTGCCGAAGTAGTTCTTCAAAGAGGCCAGGTAGCCGACTGGCGCATCCAGCCAGACGTAGAAGTACTTGCCCGGCGCGTCGGGGATCTCGATGCCGAAGTAGGGCGCGTCGCGGCTGATGTCCCAGTCGCTGAGCTTGTTGTTGCCGTCCTCGTCGGTCGCGAACCACTCGCGGATCTTGTTCAGCACCTCGGGCTGCAAGCGGCCGGTCTCCTGGGTCCATCGAGTCAGGAATTCCACGCAACGCGGGTCGCTCAGCTTGAAGAAGTAGTGTTCGCTGGTCCTGAGCACCGGCGTCGCGCCCGACAGCACCGAGTAGGGGTTCTTCAACTCGGTGGGCGCGTAGACGGCGCCACAGACTTCGCAGGAGTCGCCGTACTGGTCCTTTGCGCCGCACTTGGGGCATTCGCCCTTGATGAACCGGTCCGGCAGGAACATGGCCTTGTCCGGGTCGAAGAACTGCTCGATGGTCTTGGTCGTGATCAGTTCGTTCTGGCGCAGCGCCAGGTACACGGCCTTGGACAGCTCATGGTTCTCCGCCCCGTCGGTGGAGTGCCAGTTGTCGAAGCTGACGTGGAAGCCGTCGAGATACTGCTTGCGGCCGGCGGCTATCGCCGCGACGAAGTCCTGAGGTGTCTTCCCGGCTTTCTGGGCCGCGATCATGATGGGCGCGCCATGGGCGTCATCCGCGCAGACGAAGTGCACCTGCGAGCCCGCCATGCGCTGGTAGCGAACCCAGATGTCGGCCTGGGTGTACTCCATGATGTGGCCGATGTGGAAACCGGCGTTCGCATAGGGCAGGGCGGTGGTGACGAAAAGCTGGCGGGTCATGGAGACAGGGCGGCGGAGCGAGGGAAACGGTGGATTTTAGGTTTGCGGCTCGGCGGGGCCGGCGTCCCCGGCTTCGGGCTGGGCCAGGGAATCAGGCTCTGCGGGGGTGCTGTCGTCGGCCGGCTTGCCGTTGAGCTTGCGTTGGCGCTTCTCCTCGGCCTTGCGTTTCTTGGCCAGTTCGCGCTGGCGCTTCTCGTAGCTGTAGTTCGGTGTGGCCAAGTGCGGTCTCCTGCGGCGCCCGCACACGCGGGCATCGTCCAATGTAACCCGCAGGCCCGGCCGACACGCGCCCCCACTTGGCACTGAAAGCTACAGAGCGCCTCAAAGACCACCTCTAAGTCACTGATCCGTAACACTTCCATAAGCTATCCACCGAGTCTGTGGAAAACTTTGTGGAGAACCTGCCCCCATCGCAGCCAAGCCCTTGTGTGATGCGGCTCCGCTTAGGTTGCTGAATTTTTAAGCAACCTCAGGCGACCTATATGAATCAATCACTTAGGTGCTATGGCGCAAAGATGAGGGCGGTTTCAACGCTGAGGGTCCAAAACGCTTGACGCCTACCAGATTTGGGGATAAGTCAAGCCGCGGCGGACGGATGTCACGGGTCTGGATGACATCGCCATCGTGTTTGTCCACGCCTGCTGTGGACAAGTCTGTGGGCCGGCTGACGACAGCGCCGCTAAGTGCTTGATCGGCTGTCTCCCTGGCTACCTTGCCCGTTTTTGAGGCGCTGAGTTTGGGGGCAGCCCCAAGAGGGGTGCATGAGGCCGGCGGCTAAACTCCCGGCCTTTTGAAGAGGCGGCAACGGGTCACATGGGGGAATCGAAGGCGGAATTCACGCGGGAGGGCGGCGGGCGCAAGAGTGCTTCGCGCACCGGCACTTTCGAGTTGAAGTCGCGCCGCTTCAGCCTGCTGGGCCTGGTGCTGCACAGTGCCGACATGAGCGAGTTGGCCGCCGACTGGGCCGAGCGGGCTGGCGCTGGTGGCTTCGAACATGAGCCCGTCGTCATCGACCTTAGCGGCGTTCCCCGCGCGGTGGCCACACCTACCGTCGAAGGCCAGACGCCGCTGGCACTGGATGGGCCCGCACCCGTGGATCTGCGCGCCATCGTCGAGCTGCTGCGCGCCAGCCAGTTGCAGCCGGTGGCCATTGCCGGTGCGACCGCGGAGGAACTCGCCCTGGCGCACGAACTCGGCTTGGCTGACGCGGCCGACGAGCCGGCCGCAGAACGCGCGGCTTCGGCGCCGGTACCTGCCGAGGTGGTGCGTGAGGTCGTTGTCGAGAAGATCGTCGAGAAGCCCGCGGCGCCCGCGCCAACGCTGGTCGTCGACAAGCCACTGCGTTCCGGCCAGCGCGTCTACGCCAAAGGCGGTGACCTCGTCGTTTTGGCCCTGGTGAACCATGGCGCCGAGGTCATCGCCGACGGCAGTGTGCATGTCTACGCACCACTGCGCGGCAAGGCCATCGCTGGCGCCCGCGGCGACACGTCGGCGCGTATCTACGCCCACAGCCTGGAGGCGGAACTGCTGGCCATCGCCGGCATCTACCGCACGACCGAGAACCCGCTGCCAGCCGACGTGGCTGGCAAGCCCGCCCAGGTCCTGCTCGAAGGCGAGAAACTGTTGATGCAGCCTCTCGCCTTCTGAATCGCCCATTGAATCGAACTGAACGAACAGGAAAGCCCAGATGACCACCAAGATCGTCGTCGTCACCTCCGGCAAGGGCGGGGTCGGCAAGACCACCACCAGCGCGAGCTTCGCCACCGGCCTCGCGATGCGCGGTTTCAAGACCTGCGTCATCGACTTTGACGTGGGCCTGCGCAACCTCGATCTCATCATGGGCGTCGAGCGTCGCGTCGTGTACGACCTGATCAACGTCGTCAACGACGAGATCAAGCTCACGCAGGCCCTCATCAAGGACAAGCAACTCGACAAGCTCTACATCCTGGCTGCCTCGCAGACGCGCGACAAGGATGCGCTGAAGCAGGAGGGGGTGGAGCGTGTGCTGGGTGAGCTCAAGGAGATGGAGTTCGACTTCATCATCTGCGACTCTCCGGCTGGCATCGAGACCGGTGCGCTGATGGCCATGCACTATGCCGACGAGGCACTGGTGGTGACCAACCCCGAGGTCTCTTCGGTGCGCGATAGCGACCGCATCCTCGGCATGCTGTCCAGCAAGACCAAGCGAGCCATCGAGGGCGGCGAGCCTGTGAAGGAGCACCTGCTCATCACGCGCTACAACCCCAATCGCGTGGAAGGTGGGCAGATGCTTAGCCTGGACGACATCCACGAGATCCTGCGTACGCCGCTGATCGGCGTCATCCCCGAGAGCGAGAGCGTGCTGCAGGCCTCCAATCAGGGGCTGCCGGCCATTCACATGCAGGGCAGCGATGTCGCAGAGGCCTACAAGGACGTCGTCGCGCGCTTCCTCGGTGAGGACAAGCCCATGCGCTTCACGGAAGCTGTGAAGCAGAGCTGGTTCAAGCGCGTCTTCGGCGCCAAGTGAAGGGAGCCTCGCGATGGGATTCCTGAACTTCTTCCTCGGCGAAAAGAAGAGCTCGGCCAGCGTCGCCAAGGAGCGGCTGCAGCTCATCCTGGCGCATGAGCGCAACGGCCGCAGCAGCAGCCCCGACTACCTGCCTCAGCTGCAAAGAGAGCTGGTGGCCGTCATCAGCAAGTACGTCTCCATCAACCCTGACGACATCAAGGTTCACATGGAGCGCCAGGGCGACCTGGAGGTGCTCGAGGTGAAGATCGAACTACCGGAGCCTGGCGGCCGCTAAGCGCGTGTTTGCGTGGCGCGGGCCTGCTCACGCCGCATGAAGAGGTACAGGCCCTCTACCTTGGTGCGCGCCCACGGGGTCTTGCGCAGGAACTTCAGGCTCGACGCCACGCTCGGGTCGAGCTGGAAGCACTTGATGGCGACGCGCCGGCCTAGTTCCGGCCAGCCGAAGTGCTCGACGAGGGCTGTCACGATGGCTTCCAGCGTCATGCCGTGCAGCGGATCTTTGGACGTGTTCATTCGTGCGTGAACTGGTCCGAGTTCTTGCCCTTGAACTGCGCGTAGTAGCGCTTGATCTCGGCCATGTCTGCCTCCACGTCGCCAGTTGGAGTGAATAGTGGGCCGAGCCCTACGAGCTTGGCACGATAGTCCATGTAGGCCATGACGATGGGCAGCTTGGCCGTGACGGCAATCCAATAGAAACCGGTCTTCCAGTAGATGGTCTTGCTGCGCGTCCCCTCGGGCGGCACGATGAGTTGCACCGGGCCGTCGGCGAGTTGCAGTGCCTCGGCAGACGCGGCGACGAGGTTGCTGGACTTGCTGCGATCCACCGGGATGCCGCCGAGATAGCGCATCAGCCCGCCGAATGGAAACCTGAAGATGGAGGCCTTGCCCATCCAGTAAGGCGTCAGACGCAGTGCGAAAGCGGCGAACAGTGTGTAGGGCAGGTCCCAGTTGCTGGTGTGCGGGGCGGCGATAAAGACGCTCTTACGCGCCTCGGGTACCAGCGAGCCCTGAACGGTCCAGCCTGCCAGCTTCAGCCAGGCGAGGGAGAGGCCTCGCAGCAAGGTGTTGACCCCGGGGGTCGTGAAGATCGTGCGATGCATGGAGAGATTGTCCCAAGCGACACCCCTGCCCGAAACTGAGGCAGATTAAGAAAAGGCCTGAATGACAGGCACTTGCGACGTCCGCCCGCAGCCTGTTCACGGGGTTGTCCACAGGCGCTGTGGATTGCAGGGATGCAGCCCATGCATTCAATCGTGCAGTCCGTCGGACTGCCGCTTGCCCTGGCAAGACGGTGCCGCGATGCTGCGCGTCGTCCCCTTTTTCGGTTCTGCATTCATGCGCTACTCCCAGCTACCCGTCACCGTCCTGCTGACACTGCTCGTCGTCTCGGCGCATGCCGGCCAGCCCGCCACGCCCGCCGCCATGGCCGCCTACGCGGACAAGCTGCTGGACGAGCAGAAGCTCAATCGCGATGGCCCCGGAGTCGCCGTCCTCGTCGCACGCGGCGACCAGTTGCTCTACAAGGGTGCTCGCGGCATGGCCAGCATCGAGCTGGGCGTGCCCATGCAGGCCGACCAGCTGATGCGCATCGGCTCCGTCACCAAGCAGTTCGCGGCCGCCGCGCTGCTCCGGCAGATCGACGACGGCAAGGCCGGGCTCGACGATCCGCTGTCCAGGTTCCTGCCTGACTATCCCAACGGTGGCCGCATCACGCTGCGGCAGCTGCTCAACCACACGTCCGGCGTCAAAAGCTACACCGGGCTTCCGGGCTACATGCACAACCCGATCCGGCGCGACCTGGGTACGGCAGAGCTGATCAAGGAGTTCAAGGACCAGCCGATCGACTTCGCACCGGGCGAGAAGTGGGCCTACAACAATTCAGGCTATGTGCTGCTGGGCGCCGTTGTCGAGGCCATCTCGGGCAAGAGCTGGCATCAGTCCATCGACGAGCTGCTACTGAAGCCGGCGCAGATCACCAGCGTTCATTTCCAGGCCGGCGACAGGCTCTTCAAGGGTATGGCCCAGGGCTATACGCTGAATGGTCAGCGCGAGGTGGCGCCGGCCGGCCTGCTCAGCATGACGCAACCGCATGCGGCAGGCGCGCTGATCGCCAACACCGAGGGTCTGTGGCGCTGGAACCAGGCCCTGCACGGCGGCAAGCTCATCAGCCAGGCCGGCTACCAGGGCATGGTCACACCCGAGGGTGCGGCCAAGTCCAATCACTACGGCTTCGGCATCGGCACCGGCACCTTGCGCGGCTTCCCCATGCTGTCGCACGGCGGCGGCATCCATGGCTTCACGTCGCTGCTGAGCTATCTGCCCCAGAGCCAGACCACCATCGTCGTGCTGCGCAACAGCGATGGCCCCGGCTTCGCGATGGACCTGGTGTCTCGCAAGCTGGCCGCGTTCGCCATCGGCGAGCCCTTCGTCGAACGGCCCCCGGTGGCCGTGCCGGCGGAACAGCTCAAGGCCGCCGAAGGCGTCTACGCACGCGAGGACAAGCAGACCCGGACCCTGCGGCTGAAGGATGGCGTGTTGCAGAGTCAGCGCGCGGGCGGCGGCGTCATGGCGCTGACGCCGGTCGGCGAGGATCGTTTCGCCTTCGCCGCCTCCCTGACCGAGCTGCAGCTCGAGCGCGGCGCAGACGGCCGGGTGACGGCACTGCGCCTCTTCAACAACGGGGAGAGCGATGCGGAGCGCTGGACACGCGCTGGCGAGCTGCCGCCGGAGCTCGCCTTCATCACGCTAGGCGCCGAGCAGAAGCAGGCGCTGGTGGGCGAGTACAGCTCGCCCCAGTTCGCGATCAGGGTCTTCGTTGATGCCCAGGGCCGGCTGCAGGGCCAGGCGCCGGGCCAGCCTGCCTTCGAGTTGATGGCCAGCACGCCGCGCCGTGCCCATGTGCCTCAGGTCGGGGCACAGCTGGACTTCGGCACGGAGGACGGCAGGCCGGCCTCGGTCACGCTGACCCAAGGTGGGAACAAGCTGGTCATGGCCCGCAATTGAGGGTGACATCGCTGCGTGCTTCGGCGACACACGGCAGGACGAACCCGTCCGCCTTCTCTTCCGGGGACAGGCCCGGCCAGGGAATGCGGTGCTCGATGCGGCCTTCGAGCAGGCGCGAGATGCAGGTGCGGCAGGTGCCCGTACGACAGGACCAGGGCAGGGCTATGCCGGCCGCAAGGCCGGCCAGCAGCAGAGTCTGATCTGCTGCGGCGGCAAAGGTCTCGCCGCTAGGCAGCAGCGTCACTCGGAATGTCTCAGACATGACCGCCATCATGCCGGCTGCCCGCTAGCATGCGTCTGCCGGCCCGGGCGACCACGCCCATGGCCGACAGCGTTCTCAGGGCGGGGCGGAATTCCCCACCGGCGGTATGTGCGCAAGCACGAGCCCGCGAGCGCCTTCGCTGCCTTGCCGGCGAAGGGTCAGCAGACCTGGTGAGAGGCCAGGGCCGACGGTCATAGTCCGGATGAAAGAGATCGCGTCGCGGCAGCGCACCCCTCGGGCATGGGAGGCGATGTCGCTGCGTGCGCTTGCCCTGATTCTGGAAAACCGTCTGTCTCGAGGACACCATGAATCAGCCCCTCAATCCCCACTTCAACCTCTCCCGCCTGCCACGCGTGGCCATCCTGGCCGCCAGCTGGCACAAGGACATCGTCGGGGTGGCCGTGTCGGCCATCCGCCATGAGTTCGACCGCTGCCGAATCCCGGCCGAGCAGGTCACCGTCATCGACGTACCAGGCGCCTTCGAAATCCCGCTGCAAGCCCAGCGCCTCGCGCGCACCGGACAGTTCGACGCCGTCATCGCCTGCGGTCTTGTCGTGGATGGCGGCATCTACCGTCACGATTTCGTCGGCCAGGCCGTCATCGACGCTCTGATGCGGGTGCAGCTGGACACTGACGTGCCGGTGTTCTCCGCGGTGCTCACGCCTCACAACTTCCACGAGCACGGCGAGCACAAGCGCTTCTTCGCCGAGCACTTCTCCACCAAGGGCCTGGAGGTGGCGCGCGCCTGTCTCGCGACAATAGCCAGCCTGGACAGCCTCCAGGCGCTGTCCGCCTGACCTCGCTCCCGGCATGGCGGCATTCGTGCCGCCGCGCCTTCTCTGCCCGACCACATGCTCGCCGCTCGCTACCTTGCCGGCTATCCCCCCGAACTCATCCAGCAGGCCGAACAGCTGCGCCTGGATGGCCGCTTGGCCGATCACCTCGCCCGTCGTCTGCCCGACCGCCATGCGGTGCGCAGCGACACGGCGTTGTTCGACTACGTGCAGGAACTGAAGGCCCGCCACCTGCGCAACGCCGGTCCGCTGAACTTCGTCGGCTACGACGCCAAGCTGCGCGTGCTGCAGCAGGCCCTGGGCACGCACACCCGCCGCACCCAGGTGCAGGGGGCCAAGCTGAGGATGCGCCGCGAGATCCGCGTCGCCACGCTGTTCAAGGAGGCGCCGGCGGCATTGCTGCGCATGATCGTCGTGCACGAGCTGGCGCATCTGCGTGAGCTGGACCACAACAAGGCCTTCTACCAACTCTGCCAGCACATGGAGCCCGAGTACTTCCAGCTCGAGTTTGACCTGCGCCTGTACCTGATGAACATGGAGAATCCCCAGTGATCCTGCTCGCTCCGATGGAGGGCTTGCTGGACCACATCCTGCGCGACGTTCTGACCCGCGTGGGCGGCGTGGACCGCTGCGTGTCCGAGTTCATCCGCGTGACTGACCAGCTACTGCCCAGCCGGGTCTTCACGCGCATCGTGCCGGAGCTGCGCAACGGTGGTCGCACGGCGGCCGGCGTACCGGTGCATCCACAGTTGCTGGGCTCGGATGTGAACTGCCTGGCCGAGAACGCCGCCCGCCTGGCGCAGCTCAGGCCCGAGGGCATAGACCTGAACTTCGGCTGTCCGGCCAAGTGCGTGAACCGCCACCGTGGCGGCGCCGTGCTGCTGGACGAGCCCGAGCTCATCCACGAGATCGTGTCCGCCGTGCGTCGCGCGGTGCCGGCCGACGTGATGGTCTCGGCCAAGATGCGCCTGGGCTACATGGACACCAGCAAGACGCTGGACGTGGCGCGCGCCATCTTTGCTGCAGGTGCGCAGGAAATCGTCGTGCATGCCCGTACCAAGGCGGACGGCTACAAGCCCCCAGCCTATTGGGAGCGTATTGCCGAAGTGCGCGAGGCCGTGCCGATCACGATCATTGCCAACGGCGAGATCTGGACCGTGGAGCATGCCGAGCTGGCGCGCGAGCGCAGCGGTTGCGAACATCTGATGCTCGGCCGCGGCATGGTGGCCGACCCTGGCCTGGCGCTGCGCGTTGCCGGCGAGCGCGGCGAGAGCCTGCCTTGGGTCCAGCTGCTGCCGCTGATGGAGCTGTTCTTCGCTCAGGTGCGCGCCACCGTCGCTCCACGGCACCAGGGTGGCCGGCTCAAGCAGTGGTTGCACTACCTGAAGCGCGCCTACCCTGAAGCGGAGCTCGCCTATGCCGAGCTGCGCACCGTCAATGCAGCCGACGAGCTGGCGCAGCGGCTCTTTGCCCCGCCTGACGGCAGCTAGGCGATTGTTTCCGCGGCGCTAGCTGCCGTCAGGCGTTCGAGGTCGCGGACCTTGAGGCCGCCGCGCACCACGTCGACCAGCCCCTGCTCGGCCAGTCGCTTGAGCGCGACATTGGCGCGCTGCCTCGACGTGCCCGCCAGCAGCGCGACCTCCGCCTGGGAGAGCCGCAACAGCGCGTCGCCAGGTGGCGAGCGCTGCGCCAGATCGGCCACCGCCCGGGCGACACGCGCTTCCAGCGGCGCGTGCCGCGCGCAGATGGCCGTGCCGATCAGCGCGCCAAGGCGCGCGTTCAGCAGGTCCTGCAGGTAGTGGTTGAAGCCCAGGCTGGTGTCGCGCAGGCACCGGAATTGGGAGACGGGGATCAGCACCGCGCGTGTCCTGCGCAAGGCCACCGCGTCGAATTGCCAGGACAGGCCCTTCAGCAGCGTGCCTTCGCCGAACCAGCCGCCATCGCCTACGGCGTCCAGCATCGTCTGGTCGCCATCGGCATGGGTCACAGACAGGGATACCAGGCCTTCGATGACGCCGATCCAGTGCGTGGGCACGGCCCCCACCGCCACGAGATGGGCACCGCGGGCGAAGCTGCGTTCCACGGCCAGGGCCTGCAGTTCCTGCAGCTCGGCCGGCGCCAGCCGGCCGCCCAAGGGTGTCGCTTCCAGATAGGCCCGCATGTCCATCATGCCGGGCAGTTTATGGGGCTGGCGGCCGAGAGGCGGTCAGCAGCCAGCCGGCAGCGCGGCGGCGGGCCGCGAGGCGTCGCCACGCTCCAGCCGCACGCTGACCCAGGCTACGGCCAGGCCGCCCACGGTCAGCAGCGTGGCGACCCAGGGCAGCCGGGCAAGTCCCAGACCGTGGTCGATGACCGCGCCGCCCAGCCACGCACCCAGCGCGTTGCCTAGGTTGAAGGCCGCGATGTTCAGGCTGGATGCCATGCTCTGCCCCGCGCCCTCGGCCTTGCTCAGCACGCGCAACTGCAGCGGTGCTACGGTGGCGAACCCGGCCGCGCCGAGCAGGCCGATGAAGAGCACGGCTGCCGGCTGGCTTTCCATGACGAACCCCATCAGTGCCAGCACGCCGGCCAGCGCGGCCAGCGAGCCGAGCAGTGTGCGAACCGGTGCGCGGTCGCCGAAGCGTCCGCCAACGAGGTTGCCAAGGATCATGCCGACGCCGAACACGAGCAGGATGGCCGACACGCCGGAATCGCCGAAGCCGCTGACCCGGGTCAGCAGCGGTTGCACATAGGTGAAGACGACGAAGACGCCGGCAAAGCCGAGCACCGTGGCCGCCAGGCCCAGCAGCACCTGCGGGCGGCGCAGCACCTTGAACTCCTCGCGCATCGAGACTGCACTGCCGGCGCCGGCCTCGCGCGCTGATACGAACAATGCGATGACGGCCATGGCGACGAGGCCGATGGCGCTGACGGCCCAGAAGGTCGCACGCCAGCCGTGGTGCAGGCCCAGCCATGCACCCGCCGGTACGCCCAGCAGCGTTGCCACAGTCAGCCCTGTGAACATCGTCGAGATGGCCGAGGCCTTGCGGTCGGCCGGCACTACGCTGGTGGCGACGACGGCGCCTACACCGAAGAAGGTGCCATGCGCCAGCGACGTGACGACACGTGCGGCCATCAGCACCCAGTAGCTGGGTGCCAGTGCGCAGGCCAGGTTGCCCAGCGTGAAGATGGCCATCAGCGCCAGCAGCGCGGTCTTGCGGGGCACGCGGCTGGTGGCGGCCGTCAGCAGCGGCGCGCCGACGAACACTCCCAGCGCATAGCCCGAGATCAGCAGCCCGGCCGCAGCGATGCTGACCTGCAGATCGGCGGCTAGCTGCAGTAGCAGGCCCATGATGACGAATTCAGTGGTGCCGATGCCGAAGGCGCCGACGGTGAGCGCGTAGAGCGCCCAGGGGCGCCGGGCGGGTGTGGAGGGAGGCGCCGCAGTGGCAGCCAAAGGGGTGTGCATGGTGGGATTTCGTAGCGGAAGTGGAACGTCGGCCGCCAGCTTAGGAATTTGCATTCGATGTAAAAACCACCGAAATGCTCAATCACATTCAAACAATCATTGATAAACGAGGTGCAAGGCATGAGTCGTGTCGATGACTTGAACCTGTTCCTGCGTGTGTTTGACGCCGGCTCCATCAGCGCGGCGGCGCGCAGCCTGGACCTTTCGGTGGCCGTGGCCAGCCAGCGGCTGCGGGCGCTGGAGCAGTCGCTTGGCGTGCGCCTGTTCCACCGCACCACGCGCAGCCTCACGCCGACGGACGAGGGCTTGGCGCTGGCCGAGCAGGGCCGCCCGCTGGTGGACGACCTGCAGACGTTGATGTCGGGCCTGCGCCAGGCTGGCACCGGCGTCGGCGGCACACTGCGGCTCACGACGTCGGCCACCTTCGCGCGGCACTACGTGTCACCGGTGCTGCCGGAATTCATGCGGCGCCACCCGCAGCTGCGGCTCAGCGTGGACCTGTCTGACCAGATGCATGACCTCGTGACGGCTGGTTTCGACCTAGCCCTGCGCATCGGCGCGATGGAGGACTCCAGCCTGGTCGCGCGGCGCCTGGCCGCGAACCGCCGCGTGCTGTGCGCGTCACCCGACTATCTGCGTCGGCGCGGCAGCCCTGCGCGGCCGGAGGAACTGGCCGCCCATGACTGTCTCGTCCTCGTCGGCAGCCAGGGCCGGGCGGACGTGTGGCGGATGAAGGACAGGCGTGGCCGCGAGCTCGCCGTGAAGGTGGATGGGCCGTTGGAGAGCAGCCAGGGCGAAGTGCTGCGCGACGCGGCCGTGGCCGGCATGGGCATCGCCATCCACTCGACCTGGCACGTGGCCGGCGACCTGCGCGCTGGGCGGCTGGTCGTCGTATTGCCGGACTGCCGGTTGCCCGAGACCGGCATCCACGCGGTGATGCCGCAGCGCCGGCTGGTGCCGGCGCGCGTGACGGCATTCATCGACTTCATGGCCGAGAAGATCGGCGGCGTGCCGCCCTGGGAGCGCGATGCGGCGGCCAAGCCGCCCCGTTCGGGCTGATCAGCTGGGCTGCTTGGTGATGCGCAGATAGGGCTTGGGCGCCTTCCAGCCCTGCGGGAACAGCGTCTTGGCGTCCTCGTCCGACACTGAACCGGCGATGATGACGTCCTCGCCCTGCTTCCAGTTCACCGGCGTAGCCACCTTGTGCTTGGCCGTCAGCTGCAGGGAGTCCAGCACGCGCAGGATCTCGTCGAAGTTGCGGCCCGTCGTCATCGGGTAGGTCAGCATCAGCTTGATCTTCTTGTCCGGGCCGATGACGAAGACCGAGCGCACGGTCGCATTGGTCGCAGCGGTGCGGCCGTCGGAGGAGCCAGCTTCGTCGGCCGGCAGCATGTTGTAGAGCTTGGCGACATTGAGGTCGTGGTCGCCGATCATGGGGTACTTGGGCAGATGGCCCTGCGTCTCCTCGATGTCGGCGGCCCAGCGGTGGTGGTTGTCCACGGGATCCACGGACAGGCCAATCAGCTTGGCGTTGCGCCGGGTGAACTCGGGCTCGATCTTGGCCATGTAGCCCAGCTCGGTCGTGCACACCGGCGTGAAGTCCTTGGGGTGGGAGAACAGGATGGCCCACTTGTCGCCGATCCAGTCGTGGAACCTGATCTCGCCCTGAGTGGTCTGGGCGGTGAAGTCTGGGGCGATGTCGTTGATTCGAAGGGACATGATGGCGGCTCCGTGCATGGCGTTAGCGGACCCTCATGATAGGAACGAAGCACATGCCCTTGGTGCATGTGCTTGTTCGGAATGCGTCTATCGAAGGTCGCCGGGCGATGGCTCCCCGGGCCGCAGCTAGCATCTAGAGATGAAACTGCTCCTGTCCCTGCTGGCAGCTGCCTGCGCCACAAGCGCTGCGTTGGCTCAAGTCCCCGTCCTCAGCCTGGAACGCATCACCGCCGACCCACCCCTCGCCGGTCGCCTGCCCCGCCAGGCAGAAGTTTCGCCGGGCGGGCGATGGGTGAGCTTCCTGCGCCCGTCGCAGGCCGACAGTGAGGTGCTGGAACTCTGGGCCCAACCGGCGGCCGGCGGCGAGCCGCGCAAGCTCGTGGCGGCCGCAGACCTGCTGGGTGGCGTTGAGCAAAAGCTCAGCGAGGCCGAGAAGATGGCGCTGGAGCGTCAGCGCATCAGCCAGCGCGGCATCACCGGTTATCAATGGTGCGGCAGCGACGACAGCGCGCTGCTGTTCCCGCTGTCCGGCGACCTGTACGTGGTGCGCCTGGGTGCCGCGGGCCCGCAGGCGCAGAAACTGGCGCTGGACGCTGGCGCTCCCAAGCAGGACCCGCGCTGTGCGCCCGACGGAAAGACGCTGGCCTATGTGCAGGGCGGCAATCTCTTCGTGCTTGCGCTGACGGCGGGCGCCCGGCCACGCCAGCTGACGACGGACGGCAGCGAGACACTTGGCTGGGGTCTTGCCGAGTTCATCGCGGCCGAGGAGCTGTCGCGCCAGCGCGGCTACTGGTGGTCCAGGGACGGCAAGTCGTTGCTGGCCCTGCGTGTAGATGAGGCTGGCGTCGCGATCAAGACTCGCGCACAGATCTTCGCGGATCGCACCACGATGACCGCGCAGCGCTACCCGGCGGCCGGCGAGGCGAACGCCCTGGTCACGGCCTTCGTCATCGACGCCGCCAGTGGCCAGCGCCGTGAGCTGGCGCTGCCCCGCTCTGGCAAGGACGGAGCCGAGTACATCGCGCGCGCCGGCTGGTTTGCCGACGGCACGCCCTGGCTGCAATGGTTCACGCGTGACCAGAAGCGGCTGGTGCTGACCGAGTTCCAGGCGGGCTCGGCTCCGCACAACATCACCGCAGAGAGCGATGCGGCCTGGGTAGAGGTGCACGACGACCTCATCGAGACACCGCGTGGTCTGCTCTGGTCCAGCGAGGCTTCGGGCCGTCGCCAGCTCTTGCTGGTCGACCGTGCCAGCGGCGCGCGCACGCCGCTGACCCAGCAGCCGGAGGCCGTCGCGCATGCTGTCTGCGTAGGCGAGCGTGGCGTGGTCTTCGCGGCGGCGGGCGACCTGGGCAAGAGCCAGGAGCTGTTCGTCATGTCGCTGGGCGGCGGCAAGGCCCAGCCCGTTCCGGGCGCCGCACCGCGCCAGTGGCGCGACGCCAAGGCCGACAGCGCTTGTGGCCGGCTGCTCGTGACGCGCTCCGCCTGGGGACAGCCACCACAGCTGGAACTGCGCAGCCTGGGGCAGGGTACCGTCATCGCCCTGGCCGGCGACGCGCCTGATCCGCAGCTCAAGTCGTATACGAACACGCCACAGTCGCTGGAGCTGACGGCTGCTGATGGCCGCACGCCGCTGAACGCCTTCTTCTTTCCCGCGCAGGACGGTCGCGAAGGACTGCATCCTGTCATCGTGTTGGCCTACGGCGGGCCGGGTGCGTCTACCGTGAACTGGGGTTGGGGCCGAGACATGCCGCTGATCGCCTACTGGCAGCAGCACGGCTACGGCGTGATGACGCTGGACACACGCGGCATGGCGCACCGCGATCGGGAGTTCACGCGTGCCCACCAGGCCGCCTTCGGCAATGTGGAGGTGGCCGATCTGTTCGCCGCGGTGCGCCAACTGCCCGGCCGGGTGCCTGGCGTGGACCCGTCCCGCATCGGCTTCTTCGGCTGGAGCTATGGCGGCTTCCTCGCCGCGCGTGCGATGCTGGACGCCGACACGCCCTTCGCTGCCGCCGTGGCCGTTGCGCCGGTGACGGACTGGGCGCTCTACGACACCGCCTACACCGAGCGCTATCTCGGTCTGCCCGATGCCGCAGCTTCGGGCGCCCGGGCGGCGAGCTACGTCAGCGCGAACCTGCCGTCGCGCGCCGCGCTGCTGGCAGGGCCGTTGCTGTTGGTCCATGGCACCGCCGACGACAACGTGCTGTTCGAGCACACGCTGCGTCTCGTTGAGGCCTTGCAGACTGCGGGCAAGACCTTTGACCTGCAGATCTACCCCGGCAAGGCCCATGGCATCGCCGGCCGCGCATCGCGGCTGCACCTGTACCGCACGATGGACGCCTTCTTTGAGCGACACCTGAAAACCGGACATTGAAGCCCCCCCGGGATGCAGGGGCAGGGCGTCGCCCGAGGCGGGGGCGTGGAGGGCTGTCATCGGACTGCCGTGCTGGCTAGCATGCCCTGCAGCTCAAGGAGACCCAGATGCAACGCCTTGCCCAGGCCCTGACGCTCACAGCCACGGCCGCAGCCCTTGCCGCCGGCCCTGCGGCGTTCGCCGACACGCTGACGGTCAATGGCACTGCCGACGACTTCTTCAAGCTCTACATCGCTACCGAGCTGGGCAACCCCGGCTCGGCGGCCTTCGACAAGACTAGCGGCTGGTCGGCATTGGGCAGTGCCTCCATCACGCTGCAGCCCGGCCAGTCCGTCTACCTGCTGATCGATGCCGACAATGCTTTTGGCGGGCCGGCGATGCTACTGGCCGACTTCACCCTCAGCGGGGGCAGCCTGCGCTTCGCCAACGGCCAGACCAGCCTCACGACCGACACCGTGAACTGGAAGGTCTCCGAGGCCAGTTTCGCTGCCGCCACCCAGGCGCCAGTGTCCATGGGGTTAAACCAGCCGGGCTTGCAGATCTGGGGGCAGTTCGCTGGTGTTTCCGCGCAAGCCAGCGCGATCTGGGCCTACGAGGCGAATTGGGCTACCGGCCACACTGGGCACGCCTACTTCGTCACGCAGATCACGGCGGTGCCCGAACCAGCCACCACGCTGCTGTGGCTGGGCGGTGCGGCCCTGCTGGCGGGCCTGCGCCGGCGCACCCGCCAGCGCTCCTGAGGGGCCTGCTGAGGCGCCTCCAGGCGCGGGCCACTACAGTGCGGCCATGACACTGGTCTATTCGACGGATTTCGGCCGCGCCTGCCCGGGCTGCGGCCAACCGGTCGCGCAATGCGCCTGCAAGGCCAAGGCGCGCCTTGCAGGTGATGGCATCGTGCGTGTGAGCCGCGAGACGGCCGGCCGCAAGGGCAAGGGTGTCACCCTCGTCCGCGGCCTGCCGCTGGACGACGCGGCACTCGCCACCCTTGGCAAGCAGCTCAAGGCCGCCTGCGGCAGCGGCGGCACGGTGAAAGACGGCGTCGTGGAGATCCAGGGCGACCACGCCGACAAGCTCGTGGCCTGGCTGAAGGCCAGACCCGAGGGCTGGACGGTGAAGCGCGCGGGCGGTTGAGCCCTAGTAACCCTGCTTGGCACGCTGGCGCGCGAGGTAGTTGGCCTCGTACTGCTCCCGTTCACGCTGCTGGCGAGCCTCGCGAGTCTCCCATTGGCTGCACCGTACATGGGAGCCGCCGAACAGCCAGCCAAACACGCTGGAGTCGTCGTTCGCCCGCCCCTCCGCCGATGTGCAGACCAGTGCGGCGGTGGAGGTGCTCTGCTCCTGCAGCATGCCCTGCACCAGCATCGATCGGGAAAGGAGCACCGATGCCGGCATGCCGACAGCCAGCAGCACGCCGCCAATGACGACGCCCTTGGCCCAACGCGGCAGGCTTTCCTTGGCTGGGGCGGTGGCAGCCTGCGGTTGTGGCTGGCTGAGGGTCGTAGTGGCTGTGACAGCGTCCGCACCAGTCTTGCTGCCGGTACGTGTGCGCGTGTTCCCGCCGCCGCTGCGGGTGCCGCCCGCGCCGCTGAGCAGGCGGCGCTGTGAGGGTTGGGGCGGCGTGGGCGAATCGGCGGGCATGGTGCAGGACGGCAGGACGACAGGAGGGGCGAGCGGCATGCTATTGAGCGGAACCCCGTGAAGTGTGAGGAATTGCAATTCCTAACTCTCCAATGACTGGTTCTGCGCAAGAAGTCACAGCCTCGACAATCGCGTGATGACCGATTCCGCTTTTTCCAACCTGCCCCTCAGCGCCGCGATGCTGGCCAATCTCGACCAGCTCGGCTATGCCCGGATGACGCCCATCCAGGCCGCCAGCCTGCCGCTGGCGCTGGCCGGGCAGGACGTCATCGGCGAAGCGCAGACCGGCTCCGGCAAGACGGCCGCCTTCGCCATTGCGCTGCTGCACCGCCTGAAGGCCGATCTGCCGCGTGTGCAGGCCTTGGTACTGTGCCCCACCCGCGAGCTGGCCGACCAGGTCACGCAGGAGATTCGCCGCCTGGCCCGTGCCGCGGACAACATCAAGGTGCTGAGCCTGTGCGGTGGCAGCCCGATGCGGCCTCAGATGGAGAGCCTGTCCTTCGGCGCCCACATCGCGGTGGGCACGCCGGGCCGCCTCATCGATCATCTGGAGCGTGGCTCGCTGGACCTCGCAGCGCTCAACACTCTGGTCCTGGACGAAGCCGACCGCATGCTGGACATGGGTTTCCTGGACGACATCAAGGCCGTCGCAAAGCGAGCGCCCGCCAACCGGCAGACGCTGCTGTTCTCGGCCACGTTCCCCGAAGGCGTGAAGGACATCGCGCAGAAGTTCATGCGCGATCCGCGGACGGTGAGGGTCGCGGGCGCGACGAGTGCCGCTGCGTCGACCATTCGCCAGATCGCTTACGAGGTGACGGATGCCGAGCGCCTTGATGCCGTGCCGCGCCTGCTGCGCGCCTTCCGGCCCGAATCGACGATCGCCTTCTGCAATACCAAGCAGCAATGCCGTGACCTGGAGGCCGTGCTGGTGGCACAGGGCTTCATCGCGCTGTCGCTGCACGGTGACCTGGAGCAGCGTGACCGCGACCAGGTACTGATTCAGTTCGCCAACCGCAGCGCCTCCGTGCTGGCCGCCACCGATGTGGCCGCGCGCGGCCTGGACATTGCCAACCTGGCTTGTGTCATCAACGTCGACATCAGCGCCGACGTCGAGCAGCACGTCCATCGCATCGGCCGCACCGGCCGTGCCGGGGCAGATGGGCTGGCGTTGAGCCTGGCCAGCCTGGACGAGATGGGGCGCATCGGCCGCATCGAGCAACTGCAGGGCGAGCCATTCAAGTGGCAGCCGCTGGACGATTTGCGCGATGCGCCCGGCGGCCCGCTACTGCCTGCCATGGACACGCTGCAGATCCTGGGTGGTCGCAAGGAGAAGATCCGTCCCGGTGACATCCTCGGCGCGCTGACCGGCGAGGCCGGCTTTGCAGGCACGCAGATCGGCAAGATCAACGTGACCGACTTCCACAGCTACGTGGCGGTGGAGCGGGGCATCGCGCAGGAGGCCGTGCGCCGGCTGTCGCTGGGCAAGCTCAAGGGCCGCAAGGTCAAGGTCCGGCGGCTGGCCGATCTGGCGGATTGAAGCCCTTTTGGGGATAAACCCGCCGCCCTGCAGTCTTCGTGGCGCGGCTACATTCGCGGTCACTCGGGTCTCGTCCATGCTGCACAGACGTTGTTGGCTTCAGGGGATGATCGGGCTGCTGACTGCGGCGGCCGGGCCGGCCTGTGCGCAGGAGTTGACGATCACTCTGCGCGCCCCGGACAGCGAGACCGACCTGCGCAACGCCTACATCCGTGACGCAGTGCAACTGGCCCTCGACAAGACGCGCGTCAGCGACGGCCCCTACCGGCTGCAGCTGTCGGCGCCAATGAACAAGCGGCGCGCGCTGCTGGAAGCGGCCCAGCAGGCGGTGCCCAATTTCATGCTCGTGGCCGGCCCGGACGCCGGCCGCGCCGCGGGCCTGGTGCCGGTACTCTTCCCCATCCACCTCGGGGTGAACCGTTACCGGATCTGCTTCGTGCATGCCCCCCACCGCGATCTCGTCCGCAAGGCCGACACTTTGGGCGCCGTCGCACGGCTGCGCCATGTGCAGGGGAGGGGCTGGGCGGATGCCGACATCTTGCGCGCCAACGGCTTCACGGTGGCTGAGATCAACGGCTACGAGGGCCTGTTCCAGATGGTGGCACTGGGTCGTGCCGACCTGTTCTGCCGCAGCGTGCTGGAGGTGGGGCAAGAGTGGCAGGCCCATGCCGGCCTCAAGGGACTGGCGCTGGACGACAGCCTGTTGCTGGCTTATGACCTGCCGCAGTACATCTACACCCACCCGGGGAACCAGGCCGCCATCGAACGCATCGGGCGCGGCCTGCGCCTGGCCTTCGCTGACGGTTCGCTGCAGGCCTTGCTGCGACAGCATCTGCAGCCCTCGCTGGGGCTGCTCAACCTGGGCCAGCGTCGGCTGATGACGCTGAGTGTGCCCAGCCCGGCTGTCGTCGAGATGAATGACCGGCCCTTCCAGATCGACGTACTGCGGGCACTGCGCTGATCGGCGTGACTTCCTGGGCGGCGCGCCGGTCAACCACGGGGGGTGAAGGGGCGATTCGAGAACTTTTCCCGTGCAGGACCGGACATGGCGCCTAGTCTGAGGACATGACGAGGTGCCCCATGAACTCACGTCCCATGCCCCTGATCTGCGATGGCTATGAGCTCCGGTTCGAATCCCTGTACCAGGCCGGCCGTGCGCTCGCTTTCCCTTGTGACGCGCGTGGTGGTGTGCGGCTGGATGCGCTGAGCGAGAAGGCGCTGCAGAACTACCTGTTCGCCCGTGCCGTCGTTGGGCGTGACTACGCCAGCCCCACCATCCGCCGCGTCTAGCGCCAGCAAGCGTCATGGCGGCGGGCCACGATGGCCGGCCTCCTCAGTGCTCGTTGCTGCCCTATTTGGTGAAGCTGTCTTTCAGTCCGGTGATCTTGTTGAACACCGGCTTGCCGGAACGGTGGTCGATGCGGTCGGTCACGAAGTAGCCGTGGCGCTCAAACTGCCAGCGCGCGTCCGCCGGGGCGTCCGCCAGCGATGGTTCGACAAAGCCCTGTACGACGCGCAGCGAGTTCGGGTTCAGGAACTCGATGAAGTCGCGCCCGCCGGCATCCGGCTGGGGTTCGGCGAACAGACGCTCGTACAGCCGTACCTCGGCGGCAACGGCCTCATGCGCGCCCACCCAGCCGATCACGCCCTTGACCTTGACCGAGTCCGCACCAGGCGTGCCGCTCTTGGTGTCGGGGATGACCGTTGCCAGCACCGCCGTCACGTTGCCGGCAACATCCTTTTCGGCCCCGGTGCATTCGATGACGTAGCCAGCCTTCAGCCGCACCTTGTTGCCCGGGAAGAGCCGGAAGTAGCCCTTCACCGGCGTTTCCATGAAGTCCTCGGTCTCGATCCACAGCTCGGGGCCGAGCGAGAACCTGCGCAGGCCCAGCTCGGGCTTGTGCGGGTGGGCGGCAACTTCACAGGGCTCGCGGTGCTCCGCGCTGCCGAAGACCTCCGCGTAGTTGGTCAACTTGAGCTTGAGCGGCTGCAGCACGGCGAAGGCGCGGGGCGCCTGCGGCTCTAGGTCGGCGCGTAGCGCCTGATCCAGCACGGTGTCGTCGATCCACGCGTTTTGCTTGCTGGCGCCGGTGGCCTCCACCATCGCGCGGATGCTCTCGGGCGTGAAGCCGCGGCGGCGCAGGCCAACCAGCGTTGGCATGCGCGGGTCGTCCCAGCCGCCGACATGCTTCTCTTCGACGAGCTGGCGCAGCTTGCGCTTGCTCGTGACAACGTAGTTCAGGTTCAGCCGGCCGAACTCGATCTGCTGCGGCAGCGGCCGGGCCAGCAGGCTGAGGTCGGCGAGGTGTTCCAGCAGCCAGTCATAGAAGGGGCGCTGATCCTCGAACTCCAGCGTGCAGATGCTGTGCGTGATGCGCTCCAGCGCGTCCTCGATGGGGTGGGCGTAGGTGTACATCGGGTAGATGCACCATTTGCTGCCCGTGGCATGGTGTTCCGCATGCTTGATGCGGTACAGCGTCGGGTCGCGCAGATTGATGTTGGGCGACGCCATGTCGATCTTGGCGCGCAGCACCATGGTGCCATCGGCGTGCTTGCCATCGCGCATCTCGCGCAGCCGTGCCAGGTTCTCGGCCGGCGTGCGGTCGCGGAATGGGCTGTTGGTGCCCGGTTTGCCGAAGTCGCCGCGATTGGCGCGCATCTCGTCCGCGCTCTGCTCGTCCACGTACGCATGGCCGGCGTTGACTAGCGCCTCGGCGGCAGCGTACATGAAGTCGAAGTAGCTGCTGGCCTCGTAGAGGTTGTCACCCCAGCTCCAGCCCAGCCACTGCACCATCTCCTTGATGGCGTCGACGTATTCCAGCTCCTCCTTCTCGGGGTTGGTGTCGTCGAAGCGCAGGTGGCAGGCGCCACCGTAGTCGCGGGCCAGGCCAAAGTTCAGGCAGATGCTCTTGGCATGACCGATGTGCAGGTAGCCGTTGGGCTCGGGCGGGAAGCGGGTGCGGACGCGTGCCTCGTCCAGCGGGCCGGCGCCATGGTGGGCTGCGTCGCCAGGGGTGCCAGCGAAATGGCGGCCAGCGAACGCACCGGTCTCGAGGTCGTGCTCGATACGCTGGCGCAGGAAGTTGGTCGCCGGGGCGGCCGCGGGGGAGTTTTGGCTCATCGGGGGCTTCTGAGAAACGGCAACCGGGCCAAGGCAAGAGCCTGGCCCGGCAGGAAAGCGTCGATTTTACGGAGCCGGCGGACGCGGCCGCAGCGGCAGTCGTACATGGGCCAGGCCGATGCTGATCCACACCGCGACGCTGAAGTACAGCGTCATCCAGACCACCTCGCTGCGCCAGTGGGCCCAATCATGCGATACATGCCAGCGGTGAGCCGCGTCTGCCATACCGGCGGCGAGGCTGGGATAGGCTCGGCCGGCGGCCTCGTCCGCCAGCCAGCGTGCCCAGTACATGGGCACGTCCACCGCGAACATGTAGGCTGCATAAAGAGCACCGGCCGCGATGGCCAGACCCAGCCAGCGTTTCGCGCGCACCGTGGCGCGAGGCCACAGCGCGAGCAGCGCCATCACGCTGAGCAGTGCGACCGTGCCCCACAGCGCCTCCTCCACGACGTGGCCAATGTTGCGCGTCGTCAGTACGGCGTACCAAGAGTGGAGTTCGGCCAGCGCGATCAGCGGCAGCACGGCGTGCGACAGCCACAGGCTGGCGCGGTGCCCGGTCGCGAGTGCCGCGCCGCGCAGCAGCAGCGCCCATTGCGCAGCGAAGCTCAATTCCGCCAACGTCGCCACCGTGCGTCCTACGATCACGCTGGAGGCCCATGAATCGACCATGACGACGCGCGGCACGTCGAAGACCGGCAGCACGGAGCGGTAGCCGCAACCCAGAACATAGAGCGCCGAAAGCAGTAGCTGCAGGCGCTGGTGGGGCCAGGTCGTGCCGTCGGGCCGGTGGCGGTGCAGCCAGGCGGTGGAGGCCGTCCAGGCGATGAGGTTGAGGCCGGCGATGGCGCAGAGCAGATGCCACCAGTAGGTCGCGTCACTCATAGGGGTCTCCTCGGCACGCGCCCTAGCCTGATTTGCGCGGCCGCCCGGTCTTGACGGGGGCCAGCCGGTCCAGGGCCGCGGCCAGAGATGGGGCATCCATCTCGGCTAGCGCCCTCAGGCCGGCGCGCAGCAGTTCGCTCTTCTTGGCTTCGCGGCCCACCTCGTGCAGCCGCGACTTGAGCGCCTTGAGCAAGGCGTAGTCGTCCTCGGGCATGGTGAAGCCGTCGCGCACGAGCCTGGCGCGCTCGGGACAGGGGGTTGGTTTGCGGTCGCGGCTCATCGGCGTAAAAACCGTTTATACGGTTTTCGTGCTTGTGCCGCTACCTCGCTATAACGCCTTGAAGCGATGGGCGTGCACCCGGCTGACGGTCAGCGTCTCAGGCCGCTGGCGCAGCGCCAGCACCACGGTGCCATTCTCCTGGCGCTGAGCGCGGGCCACGGCGTCGATCTGAACCACCGTGGAGCGATGCACCTGCCAGAAGCGCTCGCCGTCGAGCTGCGGCAGCAGCTCGCGCAGCGGCGCGCGCACCCAGTAATCGCGCTGTGCCGTGACGGCGCGCACGTACTTGTCGGCAGCTTCCAGGTAGACGATGTCTTCCACCGCGACCAGCTCGATGGCGTCGCCCACGGTTGCCTGCAGGTGGCGCAACCGCGGCACGGGCGTGGCGGCCTGCGCCAGCAGTCGGCGCAGCGAGGCCAGCGTGGCGTCCTCGGCTACAGGCTGGGCCAGCCTTGCCTGTAGGCGCTGCACGCACTGGGCCAGGCGCTCTGGCGTGACGGGCTTGAGCAGGTAGTCGGCTGCGGCGGCGTCGAACGCCTGCAGTGCGTACTGGTCGTAGGCCGTCACGAAGATGAACAGGGGTAGGACGCCAGCGTCGCCGGGCCAGTCCTCCGTGATGGCCTGCGCGGCCTCCAGCCCTGTCATTCCGGGCATGCGGATGTCCAGGAAGCACAACCGTGGCCGGTGCTGCAGGGCCAACTCGACGGCGGCGATGCCGCCGCCGGCCTGGGCCACGATCTCCAGCGAGGGCCAGGTGACAGCCAGTTCGGCGCGCAGGTTGGCGGCCAGCAGGGGTTCGTCTTCAGCGATGAGGGCGGTGGGGGTCATGTGAGCGCCTCTTGGGCGTGCCGTGGGCTCGACGATTGCGAGCGTGTCATGCCGATGTCGGAATCTCGATGCGCGCGACGCTGCCGCCGCCGGGGCGAGGCGCCAGTGTGACGCCAGCGCCGTCGCCGTAGTGCCGGGCCAGGCGTTCGCGCACCTGTGCAAGGCCGAAGCCGGTGCCCACGATGGTCAGCTCGCTGGCCGCGCCCAACCCCGCGCCGCTGTCAAGGACCTCCAGTACCAGACGGTGGGCCTCGCGCCGCGCCGTCACGCGCAGCTCGCCGCCATCCACATGCGGCTCCAGCCCGTGCTTGACAGCGTTTTCCACGAGCGGCTGCAGCAGTAGCGGCGGGATGGCGATGCCTGCCAAGTCTCCGGGTAGCTCCAGCGCCACGCGCAGCCTCTCGCCCATGCGCAACTGCATCAGCGCCAGGTAGTCCGACAGGCGTTCGAACTCCTCGGCGAGTGCGTGCTCGGTGGCTCGGCTGGCCTGCAGTGTGGCGCGCAGGTAGTCGATGAGGCGATCGAGCATCCGCTGCGCTTCGTCTGGACTGAGCTTGATGAGCACGCGCAGGTGGGCCAGCGTGTTGAACAGCATGTGCGGCTCCAGCTGGCTTTGCAGCAGCGTGAGCCGCGCCTCGGCCGCCTGGCGCTGCGCCTCGGCCTGGGCCAGCCGTGCGGTGTTGAGCTTGTACGCGGCGTAGAAGAACATCGAGGCCACCAGCGACACCAGCAGCGTGAAGCCGATGGACAGGGACACGCGGCGGTCCGACAGCTGCCATGGCGGGACGGAGCGGTTGCCGCTGATGAGGTCCGCCAGCCACTGTCCACCCACGTAGCCGGCCACCGACCCGATCAGGATGCAAGGCATCATCCAGCCCCAGCCAATCCAGGGGCTGGGCGGCGCAGCGGCCTCGCCACGCCACAGGCGCAGCAGCCGGTCCAGGCCGTTGTGCAGCAGCGAGATGTAGACCGAGATCTGCGTGCCGATGGCAAACGAGTACAGCATGCCCATGCCCAGCTCGCCGCCGCGGATCACGAAATTCAGCAGGCCCACGACGGTACAGATCGCGACCGTGCCGAAGATCTGCGTGCGCCATTCGCCGGTCGAGTCGGTGCGGGTGCTCATGGGAGCAGCATGATGCCCCGGCCTGCGTGGCGCCAGGCGGCTGCGACGGATGGGGCGGGAGTGGCGTCAGTGGAGGAGGGTGGTCGTCAGTGGCCGGTGGCAGCGATCCTGAACACGCCAACCAACTCGTTCATGCGCTGGGCCTGGCTGCGCAGGCTGTCCGCAGCGGCTGCGGCCTGCTCAACCAGCGCCGCGTTCTGCTGCGTGACCTTGTCCAGCTGTGACACCGCCTCGCTGACCTGGCCGATGCCGGTGGTCTGCTCCTGCGTGGCGGAGCCGATCTCGCCGATCAGATCGGCCACGCGCCTGACCTGGGAGACGATCTCTGTCATCGTCGTGCCGGCGTCGCCGACGAGGCGCGAGCCTGCATCGACGTTGTCCACGCTCTGGCCGATCAGCGCCTTGATCTCCCGCGCGGCCTGCGCGCTGCGCTGGGCCAGGGCACGCACCTCGCCTGCCACCACGGCGAAGCCCCGACCTTGCTCGCCAGCGCGCGCAGCCTCGACAGCCGCGTTCAGTGCAAGGATGTTGGTCTGGAAGGCAATGCCGTCAATGGTGCCGATGATGTCGGCGATCTTGCGCGAGCTGGCCGAGATGTCGCCCATGGTCGCGATGACTTTCTGCACGACCTCGCCGCCGCGGACAGCGACGCCGCTGGCCGACTCGGCGAGCTGGGAGGCGGTCTGCGCCGTGTCCGCGTTCTGCCGCACCGTGGCGTTCATCTCCTCCATGGAAGCGGCCGTCTGCTCAAGGTTGGCGGCCTGCTCCTCGGTGCGCTGTGACAGGTCTGCGTTGCCGCTGGCAATCTCGCCAGCGCCGGTAAGTATGGAATCCGCGCCGTGGCGTACCTGGCGCACGATGTTGACCAAACCCTCGTTCATCTGGCTCATGGCGCCCAGCAGCGTCGCGATCTCGTCGCGCCCATCGGCGGTGATGGCCGTGGTCAGGTCGCCCCCGGCCACTGCCTGGGCAAACCCGACAGCCCGTCGCACCGGTTCGGTGATGGAGCGGGTGATGAGCCAGGCCAGGCCGCTGCCTAGCAGCAGGGCAATGGCGGTGAGCAGCACGGTCGCCGCGACCGCCGTGCCGCGGGTCTCCTGGCCGCGCTGGTACTCGGCGGCGGCCTCGTCGATCTGCAGCTTGACGAGCTGGTCCGATAGCTCGCGCGCTCGGGTGGCCAGCGGCAGCGTCTTTTCCTCGTAGATCTGCAGGGCGGTGCTCATGCCGCCGGTTGACAGCGCCGCGCTGACGGGCAGCAGTCCCTCGTCAATGTAGGCCTTGCGCGTGGCGGTGAAGCGCTGGGCCAGGGCCTTCTCCTCGTCGGTCAGGTGGGTGGACAGGTACTGGTCCAGCACCGCCTGGCCGCGCTTGAGATTGGCGGCGAGCTCATCGCTGCGGCGCTTGATCTCGTCGAAGCCCGGCGCGCGCAGCATCTCGACGATGATGAGGCGGTTGCGCGTGGAGAGGTTGTTCAGCTCGCCCAACTGGGCCAGCGGCACGGTGCGGTCACGGTAGACCGTCTCCAGCCCGGCAGCGACGCGGAAGATGCCGCGCACACTGACCGTAGCCACGATCAGCATGAGCGCCAGCACCACCGCGAAAGCGATGCCGAGCCGGCTGCCGATGCGCAATTGCTTCAGAGCATTCATGCCATCCCCTTCTGGTTGCCTTGTCGGGCACCGCGAGTCTGCATGAACGGTCTGGCCGCGTCGACGGGATCAGCGCCGGCGGCTGCTGTTTCCTCCGAGGATGCTGCCAAGTACGCCACGGATGATCTCGCGCCCCACGGCCGAGCCCATGCTGCGCACGGCTGACTGGGCCGCTTTCTCGGCCAGCCCGGGGTGGCGGCCGCCGCGCGGGCCGGTGGTGCCGAAGAGGACGTCCTTGAGGCCGTCCAGCATGCCTCCGCCGGAGGGCTCCGCCGGCGGGGGGGAGGCCGGGCCACCCTTGAACACCGACCCGGCCTCGGCCGCCATGCCGCCGCTTGCAGGCGCCGCGGCAGGCTTGCCGGTAAGCTTCTCGTAGGCGGATTCCCGGTCGAGCTGCTTCTCGTAGACGCCCGCCACCAGCGAGTTCGCGATCAGCGCCTGGCGCTGGGCCGGCGTGATGGGGCCGATCTGGCTGCCCGGCGGCAGCACGAAGACCCGCTCCGTGATGCTGGGCCGGCCTTTCTCGTCGAGCAGGCTCACGAGGGCTTCGCCTACGGCCAGCTCGGTGATGGCGGCGGCGATGTCCAGGCCAGGCTTGGCTCGCATGGTGTCGGCGGCGCTCTTGACGGCCTTCTGGTCGCGCGGCGTGAAGGCGCGCAGCGCATGCTGCACCCGGTTGCCGAGCTGGCCCAGCACGGCGTCGGGAATGTCCAACGGGTTCTGCGTCACGAAATAGACGCCCACGCCCTTGGAGCGAACCAGGCGCACTACCAGCTCGATGCGCTCGATCAGCGCGTCGGGGGCATCCTTGAACAACAGGTGGGCCTCGTCGAAGAAGAACACCAGCTTCGGCTTGTCCAGGTCGCCTACCTCGGGCAACTGCTCGAACAACTCGGACAGCATCCACAGCAGGAAGGTCGCGTACAGCCGTGGCGAATTCATCAGCTTGTCGGCGGCCAGCACGTTGATGACGCCCAGCCCACCCTCGGACTGCATGAAGTCGGCGATGTTGAGCATGGGTTCGCCGAAGAACTTGTCACCGCCCTGGGCCTCGATCTGCAGCAGGCCGCGCTGGATCGCGCCGACGCTGGCGGCCGAGACGTTGCCGTACTGCGTCGTGAACTGGCTGGCGTTGTCACCCACGTACTGCAGCATGGCGCGCAGGTCCTTCAGGTCCAGCAGCAGCAGGCCGTTGTCGTCGGCGATCTTGAACACCATCTGGAGCACGCCGGCCTGGGTCTCGTTCAGCGCCAGCATGCGGGCCAGCAGCAGCGGCCCCATGTCGGATACGGTGGCACGTACCGGGTGACCCTGCTCGCCGAAGACATCCCACAACGTGGTCGGGCATGCCAGCTTCTCGGGGGCTTCGATGCCTCGGTCCTTGAGCGTGGCCAGCAGCTTTTCGCTGGGATTGCCGGCCTGGCTGATGCCGGTCAAGTCGCCCTTCACGTCGGCCATGAAAACGGGCACGCCGAGCCTGGAAAAGCTCTCCGCCAGCTTCTGCAGGCTGATGGTCTTGCCGGTGCCGGTGGCGCCGGTGATGAGGCCGTGGCGGTTGGCCAGCGCGGGCAGCAGCAGGCACTCGGTCTCGCCGTGGCGGGCCAGCAGGATGGGGTCGGTAGTCATGATGCCGGAGGCGCTCCTCTAAAATCGCACTTCTGCCAACGATAAATCAGGCCGCTGACCTTCAGCCGCCGGGAGCCAAACCTTATGGCCGGACATTCCAAATGGGCCAACATCCAACACCGCAAAGGCCGCCAGGACGAGAAACGCGGCAAGATCTGGACGCGCATCATCCGTGAGATCACGGTCGCTGCGCGCCAGGGCGGCCCCGACATCAAGGACAACCCGCGCTTGCGGCTGGCCGTCGACAAGGCCAAGGCCGCCAACATGCCGGCCGACCGCATCAAGTACAACATCGACAAGGCCAGCGGCAACATCGATGGGCTGACCTATGAGGAAATCCGCTACGAGGGCTATGGCATCGGCGGTGCGGCTGTCATGCTGGACACGATGACGGACAACCGCGTCCGCACCGTGGCCGAGGTGCGGCATGCCTTCAGCAAGTACGGTGGCAACCTGGGCACCGAAGGCTCCGTAGCCTTCCAGTTCAAGCACTGCGGCCAGCTGATCTTTGCGCCCGGTACGTCGGAAGACAAGGTCATGGAAGTGGCGCTGGATGCTGGCGCCGAGGACGTCGTCACGGACGACGATGGCGCCATCGAGGTGCTGACTGCGCCTGCTGACTACGAAACCGTCAAGGCCGCACTCGAGGCTGCTGGACTGGTGCCTGAGTTGTCCGAGGTGACTATGCGGGCCGAGAACCCGATCGAGGTCACTGGCGAGGACGCCGAGCGCATGCAAAAGTTGCTGGACGTGCTCGAAGACCTCGACGACGTCCAGGCGGTCTATCACAACGCGGAACTCGGCTGATGAAGGTCCTTGTCATTGGCAATGGCGGCCGCGAACACGCGCTGGCCTGGAAGCTGGCCCAGGGCGAGCGCGTCAGCCAGGTTTTCGTGGCGCCCGGCAACGGCGGCACGGCGCGCGACGAGCGGCTGGAAAACGTGCCTCTCACGGACGTGAAGGCACTGGCCGACTTCGCCATCGAGCAGAAGATCACGCTGACCGTCGTCGGCCCCGAAGCGGCACTGGCCGCTGGCGTCGTCGACGAGTTCCGTGCCCGCGGCCTGCGCATCTTCGGCCCCACGAAGGCTGCGGCCCAGCTTGAAAGCTCCAAGGCCTTCGCCAAGGACTTCATGAAGCGCCATGGCATCCCAACGGCAGCGTACGAGACCTTCTCCGACCCGGCCGCCGCCCACGCCTACGTGGACGGTCGCGGTGCACCCATCGTCATCAAGGCCGACGGCCTGGCGGCGGGCAAGGGCGTTGTCGTCGCGATGACGCTGGACGAGGCCCATGAGGCCATCTCCTGGATCCTGGAGGACAACAAGCTCGGCGTGACGCACAACGAGGGCGGCGCGCGCGTCGTCATCGAGGACTTCCTCGCCGGTGAGGAGGCCAGCTTCATCGTCGTCTGCGACGGCAAGCATGTGGTGTCACTGGCCACCAGTCAGGACCACAAGCGCCTGCTCGACAACGACCAGGGCCCCAATACCGGCGGCATGGGTGCCTACTCCCCAGCGCCGGTCGTGACGCCCAACGTGCATGCCAAGGTCATGCACGAGATCATCCAGCCGACCATCGCTGGCATGGCCAAGGACGGCCATCCGTTCACCGGCTTCCTCTATGCCGGGCTGATGATCGACGACCAGGGCCAGCCGCGTACCGTCGAGTTCAACACCCGCATGGGTGACCCCGAGACCCAGCCCATCATGATGAGGCTCAAGAGCGATCTCTTTGAGCTGCTGATGCACGCCACGGACGGCACGTTGGATCAGGTCGAGCTGCAATGGGACCGTCGCGTGGCGCTCGGTGTCGTGCTCGCCGCCGAGGGCTATCCGCTGCATCCGCGCAAGGGCGACGCCATCACCGGCCTGCCCGCCGACGAGGACGAGACCATGGTTTTCCACGCCGGCACGGCGATGGCCGACGGCCGCCTAGTGACAAGCGGCGGCCGTGTGCTCTGCGTGACGGCCCTGGGCGAATCCGTGCGCACGGCGGCGCAGCGTGCCTACGATGTGGCCTCGGCCATCCAGTTCGCCGGCCGCCAGTACCGTTCTGACATCGGCCACCGGGCCATCAAGCGTTGATCCAGACTCCCGCCGTCCTCGCCGGGCCGCTGCATCCACACGGCCGGCAGAGCCGCCTGGCCCGTGGACTGCTGCGCATGTTCGGCTGGACGGTGGATGCACCGGGGTTGCCGGCGGAGCAGGGCGTCATACTCGTCTATCCGCACACGTCCAACTGGGACTTCGTCGTCGGCGTGCTTGCCAAGTGGACACTGGGCCTGCAACTGCGCTTCTGGGGAAAGGACAGCCTCTTCAAGGTGCCGCTGCTGGGCCGCTGGGTGCGGTGGATCGGCGGCGTGGCGGTGGATCGCAGCAGCCACCACGGCATCGTCAACGACACGGTGCGGCAGATGCAGGCTGCCGCCGCGCGTGGTGAACGCTTCTGGCTGGCGGTCGCGCCGGAGGGCACCCGCTCGCTGACCAGCGGCTGGCGCACGGGTGCCTATCAGGTGGCCGTGCAGGCCGGTGTGCCAGTGGGGCTGTGCTATTTCGATTTCCGTCAGCGTGTGGTCTCGCTGACCCGCTTCGTCAAGCTGACCGGTGACGTCCAGGCGGATTTCGCCGCCTTTGCTGCCTACCTCGGCCCGCGTGCCGGCAAGCGTCCCGAGCTTGCCAGCCCGATCCAGCCCATGCGCCCGCGTTCATGAACACCCTAGCCGTCCGCGACTATCTGCTCGACCTGCAACAGCGCATCGTCGCCGCCCTCGAGGCGGCCGACGGCAATGCCTTCCTCAGCGATGGCTGGAGCCGCGAGCCCGGTGGCCGGCTTGAAGGCGATGGCCTGTCCCGTCTCATCGAGGGCGGCTCGGTCTTCGAGCGCGGTGGTGTGAACTTCTCGCACGTGAAGGGCCGTGTACTGCCACCCTCGGCCACTCAGCATCGCCCGGAACTGGCCGGTGCTCCCTTTGAGGCCATGGGCGTGTCGCTGGTACTGCATCCGCACAACCCTTTCGTGCCGACGGTGCACATGAACGTGCGCATGTTCGCGGCCCTGCCGGCAGGGGCGCCCGCGGTGACCTGGTTCGGTGGCGGCATGGATCTGACGCCCTACTACGGCTACGAACGCGACGCCCATCACTTTCACCGCGTCTGCCGCGACGCACTGGTGCCTCACGGCGCAGGGCTACATCCTAAGTTCAAGGCATGGTGCGACGACTACTTCTTCCTGAAGCACCGCAACGAGCCGCGGGGCGTCGGTGGCATCTTCTTCGACGACTTCGCCGAGGGGGGCTTCGATGCCGGCTTCGCGTTGATCCAGTCGGTCGGCGATGCATTCCTCACGGCCTATCTGCCGATCGTCGAGCGCCGCCAGGGCTATGCCTATGGCGAGCGGGAGCGCGACTTTCAGGCTTACCGCCGCGGGCGCTACGTTGAGTTCAACCTCGTCTGGGACCGCGGCACCCTGTTCGGCCTGCAGTCCGGCGGGCGCACGGAGTCCATCCTGATGTCCATGCCGCCGCAGGTGAAGTGGCGCTACGACTGGGCGCCGGAGCCGGGCACACCCGAGGCGCGGCTGTACACGGACTTCCTGCGCCCGCGCGACTGGGCCGACGAGACGCCGACGGGGCTGTGGTTGTGAAGCTCGCTCTGTTCGGCGGAAGCTTCGACCCGCCTCACCTGGGCCATCTGGCTTTTGCCCGATTCGTGCTGGACGCGCTGGCGCCGGACCGTCTCGTCTGGCTGCCCGCCGGTCGTCAATGGCAGAAGCCTGACCAGGTCATGGCCCCTGCCGTGCACCGCGCAGGCATGGTCCAGCGCCTCATCGCCGACGAACCGCGCTTCGTGCTCGACGAGCGCGAGCTGCACCGGCGCGGCCCCAGCTTCACGGCGGACACGCTGCGCGAGTTCGCTGCCCAGACCCCTGGCTCCGAGTTGATGTTCCTGATCGGCCAGGACCAGTACGCACGGCTGCCGACCTGGTACCAGGTCGAGACCGTCGTGGCGCTGGCGACGCTGGTCGTCGTGCCCCGCGCCGGCGAGGCCGTTGTCGCGCCGCCGGGCTTGCCGGAGCACCGCCTGCAGGTGCTGCCCCTGCCCGACATGCCCCTTTCGTCCACAGCCGTGCGCGACGCCGTCGCCCGTGGCGAGGACATCAGCCCCATGGTGGGCGCCGAGGTCGCGAGCTATATTGCCTCGCACCGCCTCTACGAGAAGAAGCACTGAATGGATATCCGCAAGCTGCAACGCGCCATCGTCGATGGCCTCGAAGACGTGAAGGCTCAGAACATCGTCGTGTTCAACACCGAGCATCTGTCGCCGTTGTTCGAGCGCGTCATCATCGCGTCCGGCACGAGTAACCGGCAGACCAAGGCCCTGGCCTCCAGTGTGCGCGAGACCGTCAAGGGTCGTGGTATGCAGGTCATGCGTACCGAGGGCGAGGACAACGGCGAATGGATCATCGTGGACTGCGGCGCTGCCGTCGTTCACGTGATGCAGCCCGCCATCCGCGACTACTACCACCTCGAAGAGATCTGGGGTGACAAGCCCGTCAAGCTCAAGCTCGGCAGCGCCGAGGTCAAGCTCGTGAAAGCCTCCGAGGAGCCGGCCCCTACCAAGAAGGCCACGCCTGCCAAGAAGGCTGCGGCACCTGCCAAGAAGGCGCCGGCAGCGAAGAAGCCCGTGCCCGCGAAGAAGGGCGTGAGCCGAGTCGTCGGTAGCAAGACGCCGGCGGCCAAGACCATCAAGGTCGGTGCGGCCAAGCCGGCGGCGAAGAAGGCCGCGCCGGCCAAGACCATCGCTAAGGCCCCCGCCAAAACCGCCACCAAAGCCGCCGCCAAGAGGCCCGCGCCCCTGAAGACGGCGGCCAAGAAGGCACCGGCCAAGAAGACCGCCGCCAAGAAGGCCTGATGCGCCTGCTGCTTGTCGCCGTGGGCCAGCGCCAGCCGGCCTGGGCCGATGCGGCCTACGAGGATTTCGCCAAGCGCTTCCCGCCGGAGCTGAAGCTTGAGCTCAAGGCCGTCAAGGCCGAGACGCGCGGCAGCAAGACCGCCGAGCAGCTGATGGCCGCCGAGGCAGCGCGCATCGAAGCTGCGTTGCCCAAAGGCGTGCGCCGCATCATCCTGGACGAGCGCGGCGAGCGCCGCACTTCCGTCCAGCTTGCCGAGCGGCTCAGGCTGTGGATGGGGGAGGGGCGTGACGCGGCGCTCATCATCGGCGGGCCGGACGGGCTGCACCCCGCGCTGAAGGCCACGGCCGACGAGACGCTGCGCCTGTCCGACCTGACTCTTCCCCACGCCTTCGCACGCGTGCTGCTGGCGGAAGGCCTCTACCGGGCGTGGACCGTCACGACAGGGCATCCATATCACCGTGAGTAGGTTCGTCTACCTGGCTTCCCAAAGTCCGCGCCGCCGCCAGTTGCTGGAGCAGATCGGCGTGCGGCACGAGCTGCTGCTGCCAGGCGCCGACGAGGACGCGGAGGCGCTGGAGGCGGTCCTTGCCGGCGAACAGCCTGAGGCCTACTGCGCCCGCGTCACGGCCGCCAAGCTCGATGCCGCATTGGCGCGGCTGGCGAGGCGTGTGCTGCCACCGGCGCCCATCCTCTGTGCGGACACCACGGTGGCCGTGGACGAGCTCATCCTCGGCAAGCCCGTGGACGACGCTGACGCGCGTCGCATGTTGAGACTGTTATCCGGTCGCACGCATCGCGTCATCACGGCCGTGGCGGTGTCCGACGCCACACATCGTGCCGTCGCACTGAATGTGTCGCAGGTGGTGTTTGCGCCGCTGACCTGCGTGCAGGTGGAGCGCTACGTCGCCAGCCGCGAACCGTTCGGCAAGGCCGGTGGATACGCCATCCAGAGCGACGCTGCTGCGTGGATCTCGACGATCTCCGGCAGCTACAGCGGCATCATGGGTCTGCCGCTGTTTGAGACGGCGCAGCTGCTAAACCAGTTCGGCTTCAAGCTCTAGCGCCTGAGCCAGTGCGTCGGTGCGACGCTGGCCGCCAGCGCCGCGTCGGCCTGCTGGCGAGTGACCGCATTGCCGGTGATGCGGGCCAGTGCATCCAGCGCCAGCGCGGTGCGGAAGGAGGCGGGCTGCGCGCCCTGCAGCTGCCGGGCGATCTTCAGCGACCCTTCGGCATCGGCCTTGGCCGCGTCGGCGTTGCCGGCCGCCAGTTGCGCGCGTGAGCGCCACTGCAGCAGATGGGCGCGGGTGGCGTCGCGCAGAGACTTGTTGTCCAGCGCTTGGTCGAAGGCCTTGAGCGCCGCGGTGGCGTCACCGCGCGCCAGCGCGAACTGCGCGTTGACACTGCTGCAGTTGCCGGTCGCTATGCGGTCACCCGGGCTGTCGGTCAGCTTCAGCGCGCGACCCGTAGCCAGGCGCGCCTGCGCGTCAGCGTGGTGGCCCAGTCGCAGCAGCGCCAGCGCGCCCAGGCATTGCGCGCTGGCCGCGAAGCCCGGGCTCTTCCAGGTCTGCGCAGCGGCAAGCGTCTGGTTGTAGAAGTCCAGCGCCTCTGGGTACAGGCCGAACTCCAACCGGTCGGTTGCTGCATTCAGGAGATTGATGGGCGACACACCCTGCGCGCCGGCGTTCAGCCTGGCCAGCGCCAGCGTGTCGTCGTGGCGCTCGCGTGCGGCGGGCAGTTGGCCGGCCAGGAAGTTGGCCAGCGCCCAGTTGTTCAGCGTTGCGACATAGGACATGCCCTGGTCGCGGCCCAGCTTCTTCATGGAGGCAGCGGCCCGCGCGAAGAGGGCATCCGCCTCGGCCACGCGCGGCGTGTACATCAGGATACTGGCCTTCAGCACCAGCAGTGGCGCCTCAAACTGCAGCGTTGGCCGCCGCATGGACTGCCAGTAGGCCGTGGCGTCGTCGGCCGCCCGCAGCGCGCCGTCCAGGTCGCCATCGTTGAGCAGCACGGTGGCTTCGTAGGATGCGCAATTGGCGCGCGACAACGGCTCGGCCGACGGGTCGTCGGCCACGCGCCTGAGCAGCACCAGTGCCTCGTCGTGCCGGCCCAGGCGCTGGTACATCATGCCCAGCGCGCAGTCGATGGCCTGCAGCTGCTGGCGGTCCTTCGTCAGCTTGGCTGCTTCTTCGTAGAGCTTGGCGGCCTGTTCGGACTCACCGATGCCGCCGTGATGCTGGCCCACAGCCTGTAGCACGCGGGACAGGGTCTCTGGGTCATCGGCAAACTCGCTGCGGGCCATTCGCTCGGCGCGGGCCACGACGGCCGCAGGCGGCTCGTTGCTGCTTGCGGCGAGCGCATCGCCCAGCAAATCGCCGAGAAAGAACGAGAAGTGTTCGGTCGTTGCCAGCGACGCCTCGGCCTTGGCGCGCTGGGCCTGCGCCTCGCGTGCCTGCCACAGAGCGGCGGTTGTCACGGCCATGAGGCTGCTGACGGCCAGCGTGCCCAAGCCTATGCCGACGCGGTGGCGGCGCGTGAACTTCCAGGCGCGTTGCCAGCGGCTGGTCGGCGCGGCCAGCACCGGGTGGCCATTGAGCTGGCGCGCCAGGTCGGCGGAGAAGGCCTCGGCGCTGGCATAGCGCGCGGCGGGCTCCAGCCGCAGCGCCTTGTCGAGCACTGCGCCGAGGTCGCCGCGCAACTCCTTGACCAGTGCGCGGCGAGTGCAGTTGCGCACCTGCGCGTCGGCGTCGGCTGGCGCATCGGCGGCGCGCATCAACTGGCCCTCAGCGATCGCTGTCTCTAGCTGGGCAGGCGTGTTCAGCCGTGGCGCATAAGGGCGGTGGCCGGTCAGCAACTCGAATAGCACGACGCCCAGTGCGTACAGGTCGGCCGCCGTCGTCAACGCCTCGCCGCGCACCTGTTCGGGCGATGCGTATGCAGTGGTCATCACGCGGCCGGCGGCGCGGGTCAGCTCGGTGGCGTCGGCGGGGGCGCTGCCGCCGTCCAGTAGTTTGGCGATGCCGAAATCCAGCAGTTTGATCTGGCCCTCGGGCGAAACGAGCAGGTGGGCGGGCTTGAGGTCGCGGTGCAGCACCAGCCGGGCGTGCGCGTAGGCGACGGCGTCCAGCACCTGCTGGAAGAGGGCAAGCCGCTCCGGCAGGCCTAGCCGGTGCGCATCGCACCAGACGATCAGCGGCTCGCCCTCGATCCATTCCATCGCGAGATAGGGCGTGCCGTCGACGGCCGTGCCAGCGTCGTACAGGCGGGCGATGTGCGGGTGGTCCAGCGTAGCGAGAATCTGCCCCTCGCGGGCGAAGCGCTCGGCAGCGGCGCTGCCGGGGCGGTGCCAAAGAGGCAGCTTCAGCGCGACGCGACGAGCCGGACCTTCCAGCGCCTCGGCTTGCCAGACCTCGCCCATGCCGCCCGTGCCGCAGCGGGCCCGTAGCCGATACCTGCCGACGGTGTCGCCGGCCCTGAGTTCGCTGCCCGCCTCGCGGGCGCTGCCGGCCAGACGCGGCCCACGCTCCAGCCAGCCGCCCGTCTCGCGCTCGGCGCTGCTTTCCAGCAGCGCGCGCACCTGCGTCGACAGTCCTGGCTGCTCGGCGTCCAGTCGGGCGAGGAAAGTGGCGCGGTCTTCCAGCGGCAAGTCGCTGGCTTCATCAAAAAGGCGCGAGACCTCGGGCCAGTCTTCGGCGCGGATGGGGAACTGGGCGCTCATGGCTGGGAATACGCAATCCGGCTGCCAAAACCGCCATGCTCAAGGCTTGAGGGCGAGGGTCAGGAAGGCGCGCGCGCGTTCCCAGTCGCGCTGCACGGTGCGCAGTGACACCTGCAGCGCGCTGGCAATCTCGGATTCCGACAGGCCGGCGAAGAAGCGCATCTCGACGACGCGGGCCATGCGGGCGTCCAGCTTGGTGAGCTCCTCCAGGGCATCGTCCAGCGCGATCAGGTCCTCGGGCGCGTCAGCGACGGCATTGGCCGCGGCAGTGTCCAGCGTCAGGTGTTCCACCTGGCCGCCGCGGCGTTCGGCCGCACGCCGCCGCGCCATGTCGGTGACGATGGATCGCATCGCACGCGCGGCGTAGGCCAGAAAATGGGAGCGGTCGGCAAAGTGCTGCTCGCCCAGCGACTGCATGCGCAGCCAGCACTCATGTACCAGGGCGCCGGTGTCGGCGGCGGTCACGCGCGGCGCGCGGGCGAGCCGCGCACGGGCCAGGCCTTGCAGTTCGCGGTACATCAGTGCGAACACTCGCTCGCCTGCCGCGGCATCGCCCCGGCTGGCGTTGTGCAGCAAGGAGGTGACCGGGGCATCCATGGCGGGCCACTCTAGCAGCCGGGGGCGGATCGGCGCAGGCGACAAACACCGGCCCCCCGCGCCAGCCATCCCCCGCGTTTCGGGGGTGCTGAAAGTGGCGGGTCGGTGGAGGCGGCTGCGTGTTCAGAAGCAGGGATCTGTCGTGGTGGCGGGTCCATCCGCCTTCAGCCCCTGGAGCAGACGCCATGCACGCCTACCCCCTGATCGCTCCGGCACGTGCCGGCCGCCGTCACCCTGCCGATCTTCGCCTGCGCGCGCTCAGCGCCGCCGCGCTGCTGGCCATGGCCGGCCTGCCGCAACTGGCATCGTCTGCGCCGTGCACTTTCACGGCAGGAAACTACAGCGGCTCGGGCTGCGCAACGACGCTGCTCAGCGGCGACACACTGAGCATCAGTCCCGGCGGTTACAAGTATCTCGACCTGCTGCTCACCGCGCAGGCCGGTGCCGTCATCGATGCCACGGACAGCCTCTACTTCGTGGGCGGCAACACGCTCAACAACGCCGGAGCCTTCCGGTTCGGCAGCGATGCCAGCCTGTACGACAACGGTACGTCCGGCGTGCTCGTCAACACCGGCACGCTCTCCAAGATCGGTGGTACGGGCGACAGCACCATCAACATCAGCGGTTTCGTCAGCAATGGCGGCAACGTCAACGCGCAGACTGGGCGCATCGTCTTCAACAGCAGCGGCAGCTTCAATGCCGGCAGCAGCTTTACCGGGCCGGGCCAGGTGCTGATCGCTGGCGGCGCGAGCTTTGCCGGCAGCTTCTCGTCGGACGGCAGTCTGGTGCTGGCCGGTGGCACCTATACCGGCAACGCGGGCACGCCGGCACGCCTTGCGAGCGGTACCGTGCAGTGGATGAGTGGCTCGATGGCCGGCCAGTGGCAGACGGCTTCCGGCTCGACCGTCAACGTCTTGGGCGGAGGCTACAAGTACGTGGCCGGCGCGATCACCAACGGCGGTGCCATGGCCGCAACCGACAACCTGTACTTCAACGACGGACAGACGCTGACCAACACCGGCGCCTACCGGTTTGACAACGACGCGGGTCTCGTCAGCAATGGCGGGGCGAACTACTTCGTCAACAACGGCGTGCTGGTCAAGGCGGGTGGCACGGGTGACAGCACCATCGGCATCAATGGGTTCACCAACGGCGCGGGCGGCATCATCGATGCTCAGACAGGGCGCATCGTCTTCAACAACGGGGCGGTCCTCAACGACGGCTCGGTCATCGCAGGCGCCGGCCAGGTGTCCATCACAAACGGCGCTACCTTCAGTGGCGCGCTATCCACGGCCAACAACCTCTACCTGTCGGGTGGAACCTTCAACGCCAACAACGTCGTGGCGACCGGCGACGTGCACTGGACCAGCGGCACGCTGGCCGGCACCTGGCAGACGGCCAGCGGCAGCACGTTGCATGTGGCGGGCGGCGGCTACAAGTATGTGGGCGGCTCGCTGACCAACGCCGGCACGATGACGGCCGTCGACAGCCTGTACTTCAACGACGGTACCTCGCTCGTCAATAACGGCCGCTACGAGTTCGCCAACGACGCGGCGCTCTACGCCAACGGCGGCTCGAACAGCTTCGTCAACAACGGCACGCTGGCCAAGGTGGGAGGCTCAGGCGATAGCTACGTCACCGTCACCAGCTTCACCAATGCGACAGGCGGCATCGTCGACGTACAAACCGGGCGCATCGTCTTCAACCGCGCGCCGACCTTCGCCAGCGGCAGCGTCATCACAGGCGCGGGCCAGGTCGCCATCGTCGATGGCGCTACGTTCAACGGGGCCCTCGCGACGGCCAACAACCTCTACCTCGCCGGAGGCACCGTCACGGCCAACAACGTCACCGCAACCGGCGACGTGCACTGGACCAGCGGCACGCTGGCCGGCACCTGGCAGACGGCCAGTGGCAGCACGTTGCACGTGGCGGGCGGCGGCTACAAGTATGTGGGCGGCACGCTGACCAACGCCGGCACGATGACGGCCGTCGACAGCCTGTACTTCAACGACGGTACCTCGCTCGTCAATAACGGCCGCTACGAGTTCGCCAACGACGCGGCGCTCTACGCCAACGGCGGCTCGAACAGCTTCGTCAACAACGGCACGCTGGCCAAGGTGGGAGGCTCAGGCGATAGCTACGTCACCGTCACCAGCTTCACCAATGCGACAGGCGGCATCGTCGACGTACAAACCGGGCGCATCGTCTTCAACCGCGCGCCGACCTTCGCCAGCGGCAGCGTCATCACAGGCGCGGGCCAGGTCGCCATCGTCGATGGCGCTACGTTCAACGGGGCCCTCGCGACGGCCAACAACCTCTACCTCGCCGGAGGCACCGTCACGGCCAACAACGTCACCGCAACCGGCGACGTGCACTGGACCAGCGGCACGCTGGCCGGCACCTGGCAGACGGCCAGCGGCAGCACGTTGCATGTGGCGGGCGGCGGCTACAAGTATGTGGGCGGCTCGCTGACCAACGCCGGCACGATGACGGCCGTCGACAGCCTGTACTTCAACGACGGTACCTCGCTCGTCAATAACGGCCGCTACGAGTTCGCCAACGACGCGGCGCTCTACGCCAACGGCGGCTCGAACAGCTTCGTCAACAACGGCACGCTAGCCAAGGTGGGGGGCACGGGCGACAGCTACGTCACGGTCAATGGATTCACCAACGGCGCAGGCGGAGTCGTCGATGCGCAAGCTGGTCGCATCGTCTTCAACGGCAGCCCGGTCTTCCAAAGCGGCAGTGCCGTCACCGGGGCTGGCCAGGTGGTCGTCGTGAGTGGCGCCACGTTCAGCGGGGCGCTGTCCACGGCCGGCAACCTCTACCTCTCGGGCAGCGGTACGGTCACGGCCAACAACGTCGTGGCGACAGGCGGCGCGCATTGGACGAGCGGCACGATGGCAGGTCAATGGCAGAGCAGCGGCGGCGCGCTGTCGGTCGAGGGCGGCGGCTACAAGTACGCCTCGGGCCTTGCGCTGTCCGGCCGGACCTTGGCCACGGACGCTCTCTACGTCTACGGTGCCGGCGCGCTCTCCAACAACGGCCGCTATGAGTTCGCCAACGACGCCGGCATTTACGGCGGCGGCGAGGTCATCAACAACGGCCGTATCGTGAAGACCGGCGGCACCGGCACCAGCGACCTGTCCAACACCGCTCTGCAGAACGCCGGCACGCTGGAATCGCAGATCGGCACGCTGCGCCTGCCCGACAACTTCGTCAACACAGGCACGCTGATGGGTGTGGCCAGCATCCAGGTCGACGGCATGCTGACGAACAACGGCCACATCGCGCCAGGCGCCGCGGCGTCCACCGGGACGCTGACGCTTCAGGGCAACCTGCAGCAAGGTGCGATGGGCGTACTAGACATCCGCCTCACGTCCGCATCGCTGAGCGACATGCTGCAGGTCAACGGCACCGCCGGCATCGGTGGCAGCACCTTGGCACTTAGCTGCTTCGCCTGCGTTTTGAACGACGGCGAGTCCTACTTGCTGATGAGCAGCACGGGGCCACTGAACGGCGTCTTCGGCAGCGTGACCACGGTCGGCTTCGGCGTTGGGTTCCAGTACGCCATCGACTACAGCCATACCAACCAGGTCTGGCTCAACGTGCTGGAAGTCGGTGCCGTGCCGGAGCCATCCACTTACGCGATGCTGTTGGCCGGCGTGGGCGTCATCGGCTGGCTGGTGCGCCGCCGCAAGGCGATCGCCTGAGTGGTCCGGCGCAACTCGGCGCCAGGACGAGGTGGCCTCGATAGACTCGGGGCATGCCCACCGAAGACATCCTCATCAACTGGTCTCCTCAGGAGACTCGCGTCGCGGTCGTCGAGAACGGCGCCGTGCAGGAACTCCACCTGGAGCGCACGCTCGAGCGAGGCCTGGTCGGCAACGTCTACCTTGGCAAGGTCGTGCGCGTGTTGCCGGGCATGCAGTCGGCCTTCATCGACATTGGCCTGGAGCGTGCCGCCTTTCTGCACGTGGCAGACCTGCACAGCGCATCCCAGTTCGGCCACGGCAGGCATCAAAGCGCCCATGGTCCGGACATGCCGCCCACGCCCATCGAGCGCCTGGTCTTCGAGGGCCAGCCGCTGACGGTGCAGGTCATCAAGGACCCCATAGGCACCAAGGGCGCACGTCTGTCCAGCCAGATCAGCATCGCCGGCCGCATGCTGGTCTATCTGCCGCAGGACGAGCACATCGGCATCAGTCAGAAGATCGGTTCACCCGAGACACGCGAGGCGCTACGTGCGCGGATGGTGGCGCTGGTGGGGACCAAGGAGCAGGGCGGGGGCGGCGGTTTCATCCTGCGCACCAACGCCGAGGATGCGAGCGACGAGGAGTTGGCCGCTGACATCGCCTACCTGCGCAAGACTTGGCAGCAGATCCGCTCGGGCGCGCTCAGCACGCCCCCCGCCAGCCTGCTCCACCAGGACCTGAGCCTCGTCGAACGTGTGCTGCGCGACCTGACGAGCGAGCGCACCGGCTCCATCCGCATTGATTCCAAGATGCAGTACGACGTGCTGCGGCAGTTTGGCGAGACCTTCATGCCGGCCGCGACGGCCAAGTTGGAGCATTACCGAGGCGAGCGGCCCATCTTCGATCTTTGCAACGTCGATGCCGAGATCGCGCGCGCACTGGCGCGCAAGGTGGAGCTGAAGTCCGGCGGCTCGCTGGTGTTCGACCAGACCGAGGCAATGACGACCATCGACGTCAACACCGGGGGCTTCGTCGGTGCCAAGAACTTCGATGACACCATCTTCAAGACCAACCTGGAGGCGGCGGGGTCGATAGCGCGCCAGCTCAGGCTGCGCAACCTTGGTGGGATCATCATCGTCGACTTCATCGACATGACGCGCGAGGAGCACAAGGCTGCCGTGCTGGCCGAGTTCAAGAAGCAACTGGCCCGGGACCGCACCAAGGTCACCGTCGGGGGCTTCACGCAACTGGGCCTGGTGGAGATGACGCGCAAGCGTACGCGCGAGTCGCTGGCGCGCATGCTCTGTGAGCCCTGTCCGACGTGCGAGGGCCGCGGCCAGGTGAAGACGGCGCGCTCGGTCTGCTACGACATCCTGCGCGAGATCCTGCGTGAGGCGCGCCAGTTCTCGCCGAGGGAGTTCCGCGTCGTCGCGGCCGCCAACGTCGTAGAGATGCTGCTCGACGAGGAAAGTGCGCATCTCGCCGGACTGTCCGACTTCATCGGCAAGCCCATCTCGCTGACGGCCGAGCCCACCAATCAGACCGAGCATTACGACATCGTGCTGCTTTGAGGGCATAGCCGCGGCGCAACGCGGCCTTGTCTGACGTGACCACGGCCTGCCTGCGGCAGAATCGCGCGTCATGCTCGAACTCGTTTCCCGCCGCCGCAGCCTTGCGGCCCTTGCCTCGCTGGGTGCAGGCCCCGTGCTTGCCCAGGTCCGCATCGACATCGCCGGCGTTGGCGGCACCCGCATTCCGGTCGGCATCGTCGACTTCCGCGACGAGTCCAGGTCGCCTCAGCCCATCGCCGCCATCGTGCGCGCCGATCTCGAGCGCAGCGGCCTGTTCCGTAGCGTCGATGCGCCCGGAGCCTTGAGCGAGACCAGCAGCCCGGCCTGGCCTGACTGGCGCGCCCGCCAGGCCGATGCCCTCGCGGCCGGCTCGGTCACGCGTCTGGCCGATGGCCGGCTCGACATTCGTTTCAAGCTCTGGGACGTCGTTAAGGGTACCGAACTGGTCGGCGAGGCCCATGCGGTTCATCCCGACGATGCGCGCCTGGCGGCCCACCGGATCGCCGACACCATCTACGAGAAGCTGACAGGTGAGCGTGGTGTCTTCGCGACGCGCATGGCCTATGTCACCAAGGCCGGCCCGCGCTACAGCCTCGTCGTTGCAGACGCGGACGGCGAGGGCGCCAAGGTCGCGCTGACCAGCCCCGAGCCCATCATCTCGCCGGCCTGGGCGCCCAATGGCCGCGAGCTGGCCTACGTGAGTTTCGAGAGCCGCAAGGCCACAGTGCGCATCCAGGACGTGCTGACCGGCCAGCGACGCGTGCTGGCCGACTTCAAGGGGACCAACAGTGCGCCGGCCTGGTCGCCCGACGGCCAGCGGCTCGTGCTCAGCCTGTCGCGAGAGGGAGGCACGCAGCTCTTCGTCATCAACCGTGACGGTTCCGGCCTGCGCCGCCTGGCACGCAGCAGCGCCATCGATACCGAGGCCTGCTACTCGCCTGACGGCAGCAAGATCTACTTTGTCAGCGATCGTGGCGGTGGCCCGCAGATATACCGCATGCCGGCGGACGGTGGCACGGCCGAGCGAGTCAGCTTCAGCGGCAACTACAACATCAGCCCGGCCGTCAGTCCGGACGGCCGCACGCTGGCCTACATCACGCGGACCGGCGGGGCCTTCCGTCTCAGCGTCATGGATCTCGGCACGGGCCAGTCCCAGCAGATCAGCGACGCCAACGACGACGAGAGTCCTGCCTTCTCGCCCAACGGCAAGCTCATCGTCTACGCCAGCCGTGCCGGCGGCAAGGAAGTGCTGATGACGACGACGTTGGACGGCAAGATCAAGACACCGCTGCTGGTCACTTTGGTTGAGGTGCGCGAGCCGACCTGGGGTCCTTTTACGCGTTAGTAACTTGACACCCCGTCCCTTGTTGGACAATGCAGCGCCCGCGCCGTCGACGGTGCAGGCCCCCAATCCCTTGCCCCCCGTCCGTTGTGGAGAACATTCGAATGAAACTGACCCGCTATGCGCTCACCCTGATTGCCGCCGCCGCCCTGGCCGGTTGCGGCTCCGCCGTCAAGCTGGACGAGCCCGCGCCGGTCGAGACGCGCCAGCCCACGCCGCCGGCGGTGACCCCGCCGCAGCAACCGGCCCAGCCGGCCCAGACGGCCGTGCCGACGGTGGATCTGTTCAGCCAGTACACCCAGGACGTCAAGGACAAGCGCGTCGTCTACTTCGACTTCGATAGCGACGTTGTCAAGGAAGAGTATCGCCCGCTGGTCGAGCTGCATGCCAAGCGCCTGAACGCCAACAAGAAGGCCGCCCTGAACCTGGAAGGCCACACCGACGAGCGTGGCGGCCGCGAGTACAACCTGGCCCTCGGCCAGCGCCGTGCCGAAGCCGTCGCCAAGTCGCTGACCCTGCTGGGCGTCGGTGCCAACCAGGTCGAAGCCGTCAGCTTCGGCAAGGAGCGCCCGGCCGTGCAAGGCAGCGGTGAAGAAGCCTGGGCCAAGAACCGCCGCGTCGAGCTCAAGGACAAGTGACAGTGATGCGCGTTCTGCGACTGTCGCTCACGGCGATCGCCGTGGGAGCGGCCTTCATGCAGCCCGCCCAGGCGGGCCTGTTCGAGGATGACGAAGCCCGCAAGGCCATCCTCGAACTGCGCACCAAGGTGCAGGCCAACGAGGACGCTGCCAAGCAGCGCGCCGAGCAGCTCAACGCCCTCATCCAGGATCAGCTGCAGCCGCTGCGCCGCAGCATCCTGGACCTGAATGGCCAGATCGACGCCCTGCGCGCCGAGATTGCCAAGCTGCGCGGTGCCAACGAGCAACTCGCTCGCGACCTGGCCGACACGCAGCGCAAGCTCACCGATCAGTCGCAGTCCGTCGAAGCACGCCTCAAGCCGCTTGAACCGCAGAAGGTCAGCCTTGATGGTCGCGAGTTCCAGGTCAGCCCGGATGAGCGCAGCCAGTACGAGGCCGCCATCGGCCTCGTGCGCCGCGGCGACTTTCCCGAGGCAGTCGGCGCGCTCAATGCATTCCTGAAGCGCTACCCCGCCAGTGGCTACACCGATTCGGTGCGCTTCTGGCTTGGCAACGCCCAGTACGGCAAGCGCGACTACAAGGACGCCATCGCGACGTTCCGGGCCTTCATCGCCGGCAACGCGGACCATCCGCGCGCAGGCGAAGCCCTGCTCGCGCTGGCCAACTGCCAGATCGAACTGAAGGACAGCAAGGGCGCGCGCCGCAGCCTCGAAGACCTCATCAAGGCCTACCCCAGCACCGAAGCCGCGCAAGCCGGCAAGGAACGCCTGCGCGCCTTGAAGTGATGGATCAGCTCGAAGCTGATCTGGAGCGCCGCTTCGGCGGCCTGCGGCGCCTGCATGGGGACGCCGCCTACCAACGACTGCGGGCCGCACGCTTCGCGGTCGTGGGGCTGGGCGGCGTCGGTTCCTGGGCCGTCGAAGCGCTCGCGCGCAGCGGGGTGGCCTCGCTGACGCTGATCGACCTCGACCAGGTCTCCGAATCCAACATCAACCGGCAGATCCAGGCGCTCGGCTCCACCGTCGGCATGGCCAAGGCGCAGGCGCTGAAGAATCGCGTCGCCGACATCCACCCCGGCTGCGACGTGCGCGTCATCGAGGAGTTCGTGGAGCCAGGCAACTGGCCGGCACTCGTTGGCGACGCGGCGTTCGACGGGCTCGTCGATTGCTGCGATCAGGTGCGTGCCAAGGCCACGCTGGCGGCTTGGGCCCGCGAGCGCGGCCTGCCCTTCGTCACCGTCGGCGCGGCCGGCGGCAAGCGTGAGCCGCACCGCGTGGAGCTCGACGATCTCGGCGCGGCCACACACGACCCGCTGCTGGCCTCTCTGCGCCAGCGCCTTCGCAAGCAGCATGGCGCACCGCGTGCGGGAAAAATGGGGGTCGCCTGTGTCTACTCGCGCGAGCCTGTCCATCTGCCTCAGCAGGCGGAGGGTGAGGCCTGCGACATCGACGGCAGCCTGAACTGCCATGGCTACGGCTCCAGCGTCACCGTCACGGCGACCTTCGGCCTGTGTGCAGCGGCCGAACTCCAGCGCTTGCACCTGTCCCGCAAGCCGTCCTGATGCCTTGGATGCCAAGAATTCAAAAACTTCTTGCAGAGTCAATAAAAACATGCCTACAATGGCAGGCTCTGCTTGACGCGGGATGTTAGCTCAGTCGGTAGAGCAGCGGACTTTTAATCCGTTGGTCGCAGGTTCGAATCCTGCACATCCCACCAGAATTTTTGGCGCTGATTCAATAGAATCCACGCTATAATCATTGGCTCAGCAAGGTCATCCAGGCTGAATCAAGGGCTCTTAGCTCAGTTGGTAGAGCAGCGGACTCTTAATCCGTTGGTCGTAGGTTCGAATCCTACAGGGCCCACCAATTCAACGTCCCGGGGCATCCTGGGAAGTAAAAAACCCCTTAGGAATCAACGCTTAAGGGGTTTTTTGTTGTTCCAAGCGATGCGGGTAAATCCCTCAGGCGCCTAGTGCCTCGTCGGGTAACTCAGGTGTAGAGCGGCCCGCATGACTACCGGTTCTCCACTGACGGGCAAGGCAGTCCGTGCAACGATGAGCCAGGTCCAAAAGGACTGCAGCGCCGCGGCGTCGTAGGGCGGCGTGAATGCTGGTGAGGGCCGCCTGGAGGTTCATGACCATGGTCGCGGGAGTCAGCCCGTGGTGGCGTGCTGCGCTCTGAGCGGTGGTGCCGGTACTGTCTCCGGTTCCGGCCATTTGGCGTTGATGTACCGCTTCGTGGATTGACGGAGCAGCGCTGCGGCGGCTGCGGCGCTGGCAAAGCTGCCGTGGCGTGCGAGCGCCCGTTTGAGGCGGGCCCCCAGCGGGGTCGCAACCTCGAGCACTCGCTCGATGTACGGTCGGTGGCCGGGTAGGAGGGCGTCGATGACGGAAGGGGCGATGGCCATACGCGAGATGGGCAGGGCTGTGCAGTGCCAGTTGCCCGTACAGCAGCGGGCCGTCACTGCGGCCTGCATTTCGGTGGGGGACGGGCCAATGATGAATCGGATCCGTTCGACACCGCGGGCCTTAAGGTCTTCAGCGATGGCAAGCCATTGCGAGTCCTTGGGGCCGGAAGCAACCCAGGATCCAAGGTAGTCGGGCTGGCCGTCGTAGAGCACGCCAATCGCCCAGAGCATTGGCATGGGATGCGTGTCGGCTTTGCCGCTCACCCGTGCCGAGATCGGGTTGAAGAGGACGGACACGTAGGAGCGGCAAAGCGGCTGGTCCTCGGGGTCGCGTTCGCTGATCAGGGAGGTGTTCATCGCTGACTCCTGACAATCGCTACCTCAACCGTAACAGAGACGGATGAGCTGTGCTGACGCAATTCATGATCGACGTCGATCCGTTCGAGTTCGTTCGCGACGCGAACAACCCTTCGGCGACCGACGGCTGAGTGGGCGTGAAGGCCGGCCTGTCCGAGGACGCGAACTTCAGGCAAGGCCGGCCGCCGGTGCTCCGCCGAGTTCTGCGCCGCGTGCTCGGCATGCAGATGTGCGTGCACCGTGACGGCGGACCTTGAGGTTCCGGTGCCGTGATCAAGGGGCTGTTCATCGCATCTTGCCGTTGATCAAGGCGGTCTGCCGCCCGAAGTCCTGCCGAATTGCTCGATCTCTTGAGGGCTTCGCGGCCCGACTCAGCGGTGGCCGCTCCTGCTTCCCGGCCTCCCGTCGTCAGCGATGACGCACTGTGTGGCTGCGCTTGTTTGCAAAGCGCATAACCGTTCATGTTTTGCTTCGTTTGCTGCAGAACCCGCCGGTCCTAGCCTTGCTCGGTTTTCGCATGAGACCCGACATGAGCACCTCAGTTCTCGAAGAACCCGAAGTCCTGGCGCTTGCCCGTGAGGCGGCCCAGGCCGCCGGCTTGCCCTTCGCCGGCAGCCTGACGCCGCGTGAGGCCTGGATCCTGGTCCAGGCCGGCCGCGCGGTCCTCGTGGATGTACGCAGTGCCGAGGAGCGCCATTTCGTGGGCCATGTGCCCGGCAGCCTGCACGTGGCCTGGGCCACCGGCACGGCGTTGAACCGCAATCCGCGCTTTGCCAAAGAACTGGATGCCAGGGTCGGAGCCAAGTCGGGCAACGAACTGCCCGTGCTGCTGCTATGCCGCAGCGGCAAGCGCTCGGCCCTGGCGGCGGAAGCCGCGACCAAGGCCGGCCTCGTCAACGTCTTCAATGTGCAGGAAGGATTTGAAGGCGACAGCGACGACCACCAGCAGCGCGGCCACTTCAACGGCTGGCGTTTCCACAGTCTGCCCTGGGTGCAGGACTGATGAGTGCTGCGACCGAGGAGCTGCAGGGCATCGTCGAGGCCTTGCGCGGTGCGCGCCGCCGCTGGCGCGAAGAGCACCGGCGCTGGGGCGATGGGGGGCGGGAGCTGCCGTCGCGCGAACTCCTTGCCGACATCGTGCAGCAGCTGGCCGGCGCTTTGTTCCCGATGCGCCTGGGCCCGCCCGACCTGCAGCCCGAAGATGAGGACTACTACGTCGGCCACACACTGGGTGCCGCCCTCGGACGGCTGCGCCAGCAGGTGGCTCTCGAGCTGCGCCACGGGGCACGCCTGGCCGGCGTCGAGTTGCCGCCGGAGTCGGCTGCCGCAGACAGTGTCTCGGCTTTCGCACGCCGTCTTCCCGCCGTTCGTGAGCTGCTGGACAGCGACGTCACAGCCGCCTTCCAGGGCGACCCGGCGGCACGCAGCGTCGACGAAGTGCTGCTGTGCTATCCGGGGCTGCATGCGCTGATCAGCCACCGCCTCGCGCACGAGCTCTACGGGCTCGGCCTGCCGCTGATCGCACGCGTCATCTCCGAACTGGCTCATGCGCAGACCGGTATTGACATCCACCCCGGTGCGAGGATCGGTGCAGGCTGTTTCATCGACCATGGCACCGGTGTCGTCATCGGCGAGACAGCCATCCTCGGTCGTAGCGTGCGCATCTACCAGAACGTCACGCTCGGTGCCAAGAGCATCCCGACCGACGAGGCAGGCCATGCCCGCAAGGGCCAGCCGCGCCACCCAATCGTCGAGGACGAGGTCGTCATCTACGCCGGCGCGACGGTGCTGGGCCGCATCACCATCGGCCGCGGCTCGGTCATCGGCGGCAATGTCTGGTTGACGCGCAGCCTGCCGCCGGGAAGTCGCATCTCCCAGGCTGATTCCCAAGCCGACTCGCAGGCCGACTCGGCATCCAGCGTCCAGGCGCTGGCCGCGTGACCCGCTTCATCTCAACCCACCCCACCACCACCCGGAGCCTCTTCTTCCATGGCTGACCTCAACCAACTCGCGCTCGGCGATGCCGCAGCGCGGCAGCTGGCCAATGCGACAAAAACAGTCCCGCAACTCTCCACCATCACGCCGCGCTGGCTGACGCACCTGCTGCAGTGGATTCCGGTGGAAGCAGGCATCTACCGCCTCAACAAGGTGGCCGACCCCGAGGCCGTCAAGGTGGCCTGTGCCAAGCGCGACGAAGCCGAGCTGCCCGTCACCTTCGCCGACTACGACGCTGCGCCGCGCGAGTACTTCTTGAACGCGGTCGCGACGGTCCTCGACGTGCATACCCGCGTGTCCGACCTCTACAGCAGTCCGCACGACCAGATCAAGGAGCAGCTGCGCATCGTCATCGAGACGATCAAGGAGCGCCAGGAGTCAGAGCTCATCAACAACCCCGACTACGGCCTGCTGGCCAACGTCGCGGACGAACAGCGCATCTCCACGCTGACCGGCGCGCCCACGCCTGACGACCTAGATGACCTGCTCAGCAGGGTCTGGAAGGAGCCGGCCTTCTTCCTGACCCATCCGCTGGGCATCGCCGCCTTCGGCCGGGAATGCACGCGCCGCGGCGTACCGCCGCCCACCATCAGTCTGTTCGGCAGCCAGTTCCTGACGTGGCGCGGGATCCCGCTGATCCCGAGCGACAAGGTGCCCGTCAACGACGGCAAGACCAGCATCCTGCTGCTGCGCGTGGGCGACAAGCGCCAGGGCGTCGTGGGTCTGTACCAGCCTGGCCTGCCGGGCGAGCAGGGCCCGGGGCTGTCGGTGCGCTTCATGGGCATCAACCGCAACGCGATCGCCTCCTACCTGATCAGCCTCTACTGCTCGCTCGCGGTCCACAGCGACGACGCGCTTGCGGTGCTCGAAGACGTGGAAGTCGGCAAATACCATGAGTACCCTGACACCTACCGTTGACGTGGCGGAAAGCCCGTTCGACGTCGCGGCACTCGGCCGGCTGGCCAACGAACTGTTCGGGAGCCTGAACGCCGGTACGCTGCCGTCGGCGCAGCCCGTGCAGTCCGCCGGCGGCCTGAACGTGCCGGCCAACCCCCTGCCGCCAGGTCTCCCAGGTGGGCCGCTGCCCCAATCCAGCACGACGCAGTTTGGCGGCTTCGGCGCCGCGGCTCCAGGCCTGAATCTCGTGCCGGCCGGCCCGGACCAGGCCGCCGCGCTGCTGCGCCCGTCGGTCGCGCGGGCGCCGCATGCCGAGGCCGGCAACGGCGTGCCCGACGTGCTTCTGGCCAGCGTGCCTGGCGTGGACGGTCGTGCCGGCAGCCAGCTGCTCGGCGTGCCGCAGCAGATCGCGCCGCCGCAACGCACGACCGTGCCCTCGGGCTACTACTTCCTGGAGCCGTTCGCCACATCGCAGCAGCCCCTTTACGTGCTGGACCTGCCGCGTCACCCCGGCCCCGCTGGCCACCACGCTGGCGAGCTGCCGAACAAGCACCAGGTGCAACGCCAGCGCGTACCTTTTGACGTGAACGCCATCCGGCGCGACTTCCCCATCCTGCAGGAGCGCGTCAACGGCCGGCAACTGGTGTGGTTCGACAACGCGGCCACAACGCAAAAGCCCAGGGCCGTCATCGACCGGCTCAGCTACTTCTACGAGCACGAGAACAGCAACATCCACCGTGCCGCCCACACGCTGGCGGCACGTGCGACGGACGCCTACGAGGCGGCGCGCAGGACCGTGGCCCAGTTCGTCAACGCGCGCTCGTCTGAGGAGGTCGTCTTCGTGCGCGGTGCCACCGAGGCCATCAACCTCGTCGCCAACACCTGGGGCGAGCAGCATGTGGGCGAGGGCGACGAGATCGTCGTCTCCCACCTGGAGCACCACGCCAACATCGTGCCCTGGCAGCAACTGGCTGCCCGCAAGGGCGCGCACCTGCGAGTGATTCCCGTGGATGACACCGGCCAGATCATTCTGTCCGAGGTGCAGAAGCTGATCAATCCGCGCACCAGGCTGCTTGCGGTCACCCAGGTCAGCAACGCTCTCGGCACGGTCGTGCCGGTGCAGGAGCTGGTGGCGCTTGCGCAACGGCGGGGCGTCACGACGCTGGTGGACGGCGCACAGTCGGTCTCGCACCTCGCGGTGGACGTGCAGGCCATCGGCTGCGACTTCTTCATCTTCAGCGGACACAAGATCTTCGGCCCCACCGGCATCGGTGCTGTCGTGGGCCGCAAGGAAGTGCTGGACGCCATCCCGCCCTGGCAGGGAGGGGGCAACATGATTGCCGACGTGACCTTCGAGCGCACCGTGTTCCAGCCGGCACCAGCGCGCTTCGAGGCCGGCACGGGCAACATTGCTGACGCTGCGGGTCTAGGCGCCGCGCTGGACTACGTCTCGCGCGTTGGCCTGGCATCCATCGCCCGCTACGAGCATGAGCTGCTGGCCTATGCGACAGAGGCCATCCGCCCTATCCCGGGCGTGCGCCTGATCGGCACCGCGGCTGAAAAAGCGAGCGTGCTGAGCTTCGTGCTGGCCGGGCACGAAACTGCGGCCGTGGGCCAGGCACTGGCGGAGGAGGGCATCGCGGTGCGCTCGGGCCACCACTGCGCCCAGCCCATCCTGCGCCGCTTTGGCGTGGAGGCGACAGTGCGGCCGTCGTTCGCGTTCTACAACACGTGTGACGAGATCGACCATCTCGTATCGGTAGTGCGCCGCCTGGCCAGGGCCTGATGCCATGGGCACCGACACGCTGACCCGCATCGAGGTCCGTCCGCTGCCCGGCAGCTTTGCTGCCGAGGTTGTGGGCCTGGACCTGAACCAGCCGCTGGATGAGGCGGACTTCCGCCGTATCCACCGGGCGCACCTGGACCACCACGTGCTGGTCTTTCGCGACCAGCGCATCACGCCTGAGCAGCAGATCGCCTTCAGCCGCCGCTTCGGCCCGCTGCAGATCCATGTGCTGCACCAGTTCCAGCTCAAGGGGCACCCGGAGATCCTCATCGTCTCTAACATCGTCGAGAACGGCGAGCCCATTGGCCTGGGCGATGCGGGCCACTTCTGGCATTCGGATCTGTCGTACAAGGCGACGCCGAGCCTCGGCTCCATGCTGCTGGCCCAGGAGCTGCCGGCAGAGGGTGGCGACACCCTGTTCGCCGACCAGCATGCCGCCTGGATCGCGTTGCCGCCCGAGCTGAAGCAGCGCGTGCGCAAGCTGCGCGCCGAGCATTCCTATCTCGCCAAGTACGAGGAACTGCGCGAGCGCAACCCCTGGCGACCCAAGCTCAGCGACGAGCAGCTCACGAAGGTCAAGCCCGTCGTGCAGCCGGTGGTTCGCGTCCACCCCGAGACCGGGCGCCTGGCGCTGTTCGTCAGCGAGCATTTCACGACCCGCATCGTCGACCTGCCCGAGGACGAGAGCAGTGCGCTGCTGGCCGAGCTGTTTGTCTACGGCACGCGGCCCGAACTGCAGTACCGCCACCGCTGGCAGCCGCACGACATGGTGTTCTGGGACAACCGATCCGTCACCCACCTCGCCGCTGGCTGCCCGCCCGAACTGCGCCGCCGCATGCACCGAACCACCATCGAGGGCGATAGGCCTTTCTGATCATGACCATGTCCAAGACCCTGCGCCGCCTGGCGCTCGCCGCCCTCATCGCATCACCCCTGACAGCCCATGCCGAGGGACGCATCCGCATCGCCGAGCAGTTCGGCATCGTCTATCTGCTGCTGGACGTGGCCAAGGACCAGGGCCTGATCCAGAAAGCTGGCAAAGCCCAGGGCCTGCCCGACGTGCAGGTCGAGTTCATCGAGCTCTCCGGCGGCGCAGCCGTCAACGAGGCCTTGCTGAGCGGTGGCATCGACATCGCCGGTGCCGGCGTTGGTCCGCTGCTGACGATCTGGGACCGCACGCAGGGCAAGCAGAACGTGCGCGGCGTCGCGTCGCTGGGCAACTTCCCCTACTACCTCGTCAGCACCAACCCTGGCGTCAAGACCATTGCCGACTTTGGCGACAAGGACCGCATCGCGACGCCCGCCACCGGTGTGTCGGTGCAGTCGCGCATCCTGCAGTTGGCCTCCGCCAAGCAGTGGGGCGATGCGCAGTTCAACCGGCTCGACAAGCTGCAGGTCGCGCTGCCGCATCCCGAGGCCACGGCGGCACTCATCAAGGGTGGCACCGAGGTCAACGCCCATTTCGGCAACCCGCCCTTTCAGGAGCAGGTGCTGGCGGGCAACCCGCAGGCCCACGTCGTGCTGAAGAGCTACGACGTGCTGGGCGGCCCGGCGTCGGCGACGGTGCTGTACGCGACCGAGAAATTCCGCAGGGACAACCCGAAGACCTACCGGGCCTTCGTCGACGCGCTCGCGGAAGCGGCCCGGCTGGTGAAGGCCGACCCAGAAAGGGCGGCGGACATCTATCAGCGGACCAACAAGAGCAAGGTCGAACGCGCGCTTCTGCTGAAGATCATCCGCAACCCGGAAGTGGAGTTCAAGCTGACGCCGCAGAACACTTTCGCGCTGGCGGACTTCATGCACCGTGTCGGCGCCATCAAGAACAAGCCGGCGTCGGTGCGGGACTACTTCTTCGACGACGCACATCTCGCGGGCGGGAGCTGAACGTGGTTGCCACAGGTTGGCAGGAACAGCAGGCGCTGGCAGCGGCGGCCCTGCCGTTGCTGCAGGTGCGCGACCTGACGCTGGAGTACCGCAGCGAGAACCGCACGGCGCGGGCGACGCACGAGGTCGGCTTCGATGTGCTGGAGGGGGACCGCTACGTGCTGCTCGGCGCGTCGGGTTGCGGCAAGAGCTCGCTGCTCAAGGCCGTGGCCGGCTTCTTGCCGCCGCGCTCGGGGGAGATCCTGCTGCAGGGCGTGCCTGTGCGTGAACCCGGGCCGGATCGGGTCGTGGTGTTCCAGGAGTTCGACCAACTGCCGCCGTGGAAGCGCGTGCTGGACAACGTGGCCTTCGGGTTGATCGCGTCGCGCCAGTGCGGGCGTGACGAGGCCCGGGAGCGCGCTGCGCACGCGCTGGCCACCGTGGGCCTGAGCCGTGCGGCCGATGCCTACCCGCACCAGCTCAGCGGCGGCATGAAGCAGCGCGTGGCCATTGCCCGTGCGCTGGTGATGCGGCCGCGCGTGCTGTTGATGGACGAACCCTTCGCCGCGCTGGATGCGCTGACCCGACGCAGCCTGCAGGAGGAGCTGCTGAGACTCTGGGCCGAGCTGCGCTTCACGCTTCTCTTCGTTACCCATTCCATCGAGGAAGCGCTGCTGGTGGGCAGCCGCGTCCTGCTGCTGTCGCCGCATCCGGGCCGTGTCCGGGCCGAGCTGGATGCCAGCGGCTTCGATTTCGCCAACTCGGGCAGCGCCGCCTTCCAGGCGCAGCAGCAGCGCATCCACAGGCTGCTGTTCGAGCTATGAGCGCATCTCGTCCGCGCCCGGAGTTCGAACGCGAGCTGCCGCCTCTGCCTGCGCGACCTGTCGACGCGCCTCTGGGGGCAGTGCAGCGTCTGTGGCAGAGCGACGGCGTGCGCCAGCTCGTCGTGCTGGCGTTGATCGCACTGGCCTGGGAGGTCGCCGCCCGCTGGGCCGGCAACGACCTGTTGCTGCCCGGCTTCGTGCAGGCCGTGCATGCCTGGTGGGAAGACCTGCGCAACGGCGAATTGCTCGCGCGCACCGCCGTGTCCATGACGCTGCTGCTGCAGGGCTATGCGCTTGGCGTCTTGCTCGCGTTGACACTGTCGGCGCTGGCCGTCGCCACGCAGCCGGGCCGCGACGTGCTGGTCACGCTGACGTCGCTCTTCAACCCGCTGCCAGCGATTGCGCTGCTGCCGCTGGCTCTGCTGTGGTTCGGCCTGGGCGCCAGTAGCCTCGTCTTCGTGCTGGTGCACGCGGTGTTGTGGCCGCTGGCGCTGGCCACGCTGTCGGGCTTCCAGGGCGTGCCTGAGACGCTGCGAATGGCTGGCCGCAACTACGGCCTGCGTGGCCTGCGTTACGTGCTGCAGATCCTCGTGCCGTCGGCGCTGCCTGCCATCTTGTCGGGCCTGCGTATCGGCTGGGCCTTCGCTTGGCGCACGCTGATCGCGGCGGAGCTGTTCTTTGGCGCCTCCTCGGGCCGTGGCGGGCTGGGCTGGTATATCTTCCAAAGCCGTAACGAGCTTATGACGGACCGGGTTTTCGCGGGCCTTGCGACCGTTGTGTTGATCGGCTGGTTGGTCGAGCGCTTCGTCTTCGACGTGGTCGAGCGGGTGACCGTCAGGCGCTGGGGCATGCAGCGCTGAAATGCCGCGGTGAAACGCGACAGTGAAGCGGCAGGCCGTCAAAGTCCCAGCAGTGCCTTCGCCCGCGCGAGGTGCTCCAGGCGATCGTCGAGCCCGTTGTAGCCGCCATTGATCCGCTTGGTGACCGCCCGCGCGTCGTCGGCCTCGGCCAGCGGGCCGATCTTGCGCGACTGCCAGAACCAGCACGCCACGTCGACGCAGGCGAAAGCGTCCAGTGCCAGTCGGGTGGGATCACTCACGTAGTCGACGCCGGTGAAGCGGCTGTAGTCCCGATAGTTGTTGCGCCCGGTCAGCTGGATCAGTCCTCTGCCCTTAAAACGCGGGCCGTCGCCGGGTTCGTTGTTGCCCAGGTCGGTGCGGCCGTTGTAGGCGCTGCCGTCGGCCAGCTCCTCGGCGTACAGCAGCGAGCCCGACTCGTGCGCGAGCTGGGCGATGAAGTGGGCGATCTGCAGGGGGCTGTCGATGCCGTAGCGCGTCATGCCCTTGACCAGCGGTTCGTAGTACAGGTCGATGCGCCTGGGCATCGCGCGTGGCATCACGATGCCCAGCTTCTCCTTCGTCGGGCCAGGCGGCAGCCCAGCCAGCAGCCGGGCCATCGTGGCGTCGCCGGGAGTCACCAGGCCGTCGGACTCGGGCAGGCCCATGGCGCGCGTCTCGAAGTCCCGGATCGCGTCTATGGTGTTGGGGCCGATCTGCCCGTCGACGCTGAGCTGCTTGAGCGCCACGCCGCTCCAAGCCTCGGCGTTCAGGTTGAGCAGGACCTGAACGATGCGGACGTCCGCGACGTCATTTCGGGCAGCCAGCCCGACGCTCTTGGCAATGCACATGGCAAGGCTCCGTGACGGTCAAAGTCGACCGTTCACCTTAGGCGTTCGCCGTGGGCCGCGAATCCCCAATCCGGATGACGATGGCCTCTTGGCTGTGCCCCTAGGGCAGCGGCCGGATGCTGCTGCCGAGGCTGCCGGGCGGATGGTTGTCGTTGAGCAGTTGCCAGACCCGACCGGACCTGGCCACCTGCACAAAGTGCTGGCGGAGCTGGCGGCGGTCGGCCTCGCTCAGCGAGTGGCGCGACATGTAGACGCCGCTTTCCGACCAACCCAGTTCGTCCAGCGGCTCGACGCGCATCTGCTTGACCAGCGGTGCAAGCTCTGTCTCCTGGACCAGCGTTCCGATGAAGATGGACGCCGTCATGACCGTGCCATGGGCCAGGCCCTGGCGTAGCGCGCGGGCGACGCCGGCGACGTTGGACTCCTCGACGAGCCGCTTTTGCTGGCGCAGCGCCGCCACGGCGCTCTCGTAGGCCGGCCCGAAGTTGAAGCCGCGCACGACGGCGAGCTTGAGGTCCGGCTGCCCGATCAGCTCGGCCAGCGAACGCGGTACCGGCCCTTCGCGTGCCAGCGTCACCAGGCTGGCGCGCACCTGGATCAGCGGCACGAACTCGCCATCGCGATCGCGCGACGGCGAAGCCGAGGCCGGCATCAGCAGGTCTGCCTGGCCGGACTCGAACATCTTCTGCAACCGGGCGCGCGGCACGCGCTGGATCTGGAATTCGCAGCCCGCGGCCGTGCCGATCTCGCGCAGCAGCGTCGGATAGATGCCACCACTGCGGTCACCGTCGAAGCTGACGCTGAGGCCGACGGGCGCCATCGGCACCTCAATGGTGCGGGAGCAACCGGCCTCGGCTGCCGCCGTCGCCGCCAGCAAGCCAACCGCCCACAAGCCCGATGTCACCCTGGTGTTCATGCCCCTGCGTCCCTGGATTCGCCGCTCCCATTGTGCGCGACGCGCCATTCCAGTGCATCGAAGAGCAGCTGCACGACGATGGCCAGGGCTGCGGCGGGCAGGGCGCCGGCCAGCATCAACGTGGTGTCGTTGACGGCCAGGCCTGCCACGATGCGCTCGCCCAGGCCGCCCGCGCCGACGAAGGCCGCCACGGTGGCCGTGCCCACGTTGGTGACGGCCGCGGTCTTCACGCCCGCCATCAGCGTCGGCAGCGCCAGCGGCAGCTCGACGGCGCGCAGCGTCTGGCCGCGCGTCAGGCCCAGCGCCAGCGCCGCCCCGGTCAGGCCGGGGGGCACGGCCTGCAGACCGGTGTGCGTGTTGCGCACGATGGGCAGCAGCGCGTAGACGAACAGGGCCAGCAGTGCCGGTGCGAAGCCGATGCGGCCGACGAGGGCGATCAGGAAGGCCAGCAGCGCCAGCGACGGCAGCGTCTGCAGCATTCCCGTCACGGCCATGACCGGCGCCGCCAGGCGCGGCAGTCGATGGGCTGCGATACCCAGTGGCACGGCCACGGCGATGGCAAGAGCCAGCGATGCCAGCACCAGGGCCAGGTGCTGGGCGAGCAGCCCGGCAAGGTCAGGTGCCAGCAGCCGCGCCATCAAGCCCTGGCGGCCGGTGCCGACCGCGTCTGCGCGCACAAAGCTGCGCGCCACGTCGGCGAAGGGCTGGCCGTCCAGTTCTGCAGCGGCGTTCAGGCGCGTCATCTGGACCGGCGGGAGCCGCCCGGTCAGGCCCAGCAGCGGTCGCTCATCCACCGCTGCGCGCATCAGCAGCACGGCGTCGTAGCGCGGGAAGAAGCTGCGGTCGTCGCGCAGCACGCGGACCGGCTGACGGGCCAACTGGGCGTCGGTCGTGTAGACGTCGATCAGGTCGACCTGGCCGGCGGCCAGCGCGGTGTAGGCCAGGCCGTGATCGAGGCCGCTGCCTGGATCGAGCCCTAGGCTGTAGGCGCGCCGCAGCGCGGGCCAGCCGTCCGCGCGGGCCAGGAACTCGTGCGACAGGCCGGGCCTGAGCCGGGTTACGCTGGCCGCCAGTTCTGAGATCGTCGCGATACCCAGTCGTGCCGCGTCCGCTTCTCGCATGGCCAGCGCATAGCTGTTGTTGAAACCCAGTGGCACGGCGGCCTTCAGGCCCAGTGGCTGCAACCAGGTGTTGAGCTGTGCCAGCGGCGCCTGCGCATCGGCGGGCGAATCGCGCTTGAGCAGCTCGCGCACTATGGTGCCGGTGTATTCCGGGTAGATGTCGATCTGGCCCTGTCGCAGCGCTGCTGCCAGGATGGCCGTGTTGCCCAGGCCCTGGCGGTGCTCGGCGGCGACGCCCTGGGCGATCAAGGTCTGCGTGACGATCTCGCCCAGCAGATAGCTCTCCGTGAAGCGCTTGGAGCCAACCTGCAATGTCGGCGCAGCGTGGGTCGTACTGACAAACCATGCCGTTAGGAGGGGCAACAGCAGTCGCGGCAACAGGCGGATCCACATGCGCGCATGGTGCCTCATCGCAGCCCCCGGCAGCTCTTGGCGGGCGCGTTCTGTCGGACACGCCCTACAGACCGGCCCCGCGGTGTCCGAATGCAACAGAGCTCCCCCATGTCTAGAGTTGAAGGCAAAGTCTCGGAGGAGGGTCTTATGTCTCGCGTCACCGACCATCTGCTGCGCCAGCATCTCGACAGCCTGGATGTCCACCTGCGCCAATGCCGTACGCTGTCCGACCGCAGGCTGCGCATGCTGTGCTCGCTGGAGGCGCTGGACGCGGCCATCAGCGACCGCGTGTTCACGACCGTCGTTATGGGCACCGTGTTGATGGTCGTGGTGCTGAGCCTGACGGTCTGAGCACTTTTTTCGAGCTGTCTCTTTTCGAACCCTCTATTCCCGAGCGAGCGACGGCGGTCCCAGGGTCGCCTTCTTCTGGATGCTCACCGCACCGCCGCCGATACTGGTGCGCGCGCTGACGCCGCTTCGGTGACCGGCACCCACAACCGCAGCTCGTCGCCCTGCACCTCACCCAGCGCCAGCGTGCTGCCTGGCACGAGTACGCGCCAGCCGCTCGGTGGGGCCGTGCCGGCACCGGGCGGCGCGCGCTGCACGAGCACATTGATGCGCCGGCCCCCGGTCAGCAGCCGCACGCGGGCCTGCGGCCAGTGCGGCGGCAGGCAAGGCTGAATGCGCAACTGGCCGTCTGCCAGCGTCACGCCGCACATCGACTCGATAGCTGCGCGCAGCAGCCAACCGGCCGCGCCCGTGTACCAGCTCCAGCCGCCGCGACCCGCATGCGCCGAGGCGGCCTCGATGTCGCCCGCTACCGCGAAGGGCTCCAGCCCGTAGGCTGCGCCGTGCGCGCCGCGATGCGCCGGGCTGATGGCGGTGAAGGCTGCCCATGCGCGTTCGGTCTGGCCCAGCCGCGCGCTGGCCATCAGCGCCCAGGTGGCTCCGTGGTTGTACTGGCCGCCGTTCTCGCGCACGCCGCCGGGGTAGGCCTGGATGTAGCCGGCCGGCGGCTGGTGTTCCTTGAGCGGTGGCCACAGCAGGCGCAGCAGGTGGGCGTCGCGGTCGTGCAGTTCGCGCCATGCGCTGTCCAGTGCCTGTTTCGCGCGCTCGGGCCGGGCCACGTCGGTCAGCACGGCCCAGGCCTGCACGATGAGGTCGATGCGACATTCGTCGTCGGCGTGCGTGCCGAGGATGCTGCCATCGTCGAACCAGCCGCGGCGGTACCAGCGGCCGTCCCAGGCGTGCGTGTCCAGCGCGGCAGCCAGCCTCTCGCGGGCCTGCTGCCAGCGCGCGGCGCGGGCCGACTCGCCACGCGCCAGCGCCAGCGGGCGCAGTGCGTCGATGACGGCGCACAGGAAGAAGCCCATCCACACCGACTCGCCGCGGCCCTCGGCGCCGACGCGGTTCATGCCGTCGTTCCAGTCGCCACTGCCGAACAGTGGCAGGCCGTGGGAGCCGACGGGCAGGCTGACGTCGACGGCTCGGGCCGCATGCTCGTAGATGGATGCCGACTCGTCGCTGACCGCAGGCACCTCGTAGATGTCTTCCTGGCCCTCGGGGACGGGGCGTCCCTGCAGGAATGGCAGGGGCTCGCCGGCCAGTGCCGTGTCGCCGGTGCGCTCCACGTATAGCGCCAGGGCCAGCGCCAGCCACAGCCGGTCGTCGGCGAAATGCGTGCGCACGCCCGCCCCGGCCGGCTCATGCCACCAGTGCTGCACGTCGCCGGGCGGGAACTGGCGTGCGGCGTGCAGGCGGATCTGCGCCGCCAGCCGCTCGGGCGCGTGCTGCACCAGCGCCATGGCGTCCTGCAGCTGGTCGCGAAAGCCGAAGGCGCCGCCCGCCTGGTAGAAGCCGGCGCGGGCCCAGATGCGGCAGCTCAGCACCTGGGCCGGCAGCCAGTGGTTTACTAGCGCGTCGAAAGCCGGATCGGGCGTTTGCACCTGCACCGGCGCGCTCAGGTCACGCCACACCTGGCGCTGCGCGGCCAGCCGCTGCAGCGGGTCGACCCGCCACGCTTCGAAGGCCTGTTCGCGCGCGGCGGCCAGGCTTGGCGCATGGCCCAGCAGCACGGTGCCGTGCCACGCATGGCCGGCCTCCAGGCGCAGCGGTACGGCCAGCAGCGCGGCGGGGTCGGTGGCGAGGCCGGCTTGGCCGTCCAGCGCATGCGGCATGACGAGACGGCCCTCGTCGTCGAACAGCAGGCGGCGGTCGGCGCTGGCCTCGATGACCGCCGCCCAGGGGCGCGGGCGATTCAGGTCGGGCGTAAATCCTGCGTCCCCCGGCCAGGGCCACAGTGCCTCGTCGCTGGCCAGCGTATCGATTTGTGCGGCGGTCAGGTCGTCATCGCGGGCGGGGCGCACGGCCAGCCAGGCAGTGTGTCCGCCGAAGCCATTGAGGCCGTCGGCCTGCGTCGCCAGCGCCAGCTGCGGGCCGTCGCCTTGCGGCGCTTCCAGTCGCGTGACGACGCTGCGGCGGGCTCCACCGTCCATGCCCAGCTGCCATTGCGCTGCGGCCAGCAGACGCATGGGCCGCGGCGGTCGGCCGGGTGAGGCGTGCAGCTCCACCTGACATTGCCTGACGGCGCTCACTGCGTCCACCGTCCAGCGCAGTCGTACCACCATGCCAGGCAGCTGGAAGGCCATGGCCGTGGCGCCAGGCACGTGGGTGAGGACCTGGCTGACACCGGCACGGCCTAGCAGCCAGGCCTTGCCGCTGGCCAGGCAGTGCAGGATCAGCCATTCGCCAGGAGAGTCCAGCAGCGCGTCGTTGGACCAGGGCGTGATCTGGTGCAGCCGGCTGTTGCCGGCCCAGGCCATGCCGCTGCCGCGCTCGGACACTTGGCAGCCGAACTCTTCGTTGGCAATGACGTTGATCCACGGCCGCGGCGGCTGGGCGCCAGCGTGGATCTCGAAGCAGCATGCGCCGCTGCCGGCATCGAAGCGACTGTCCGGCGTGCTCGCTCCCGGCGGCGCGACGAGGCTGATCGCCAGGGTCGCGCCCGCGCTGCGGCGTATCTTGGCGGACTGCTCATGGCTTTGGCCCAGCCTCTCCAGCTGCTGGGCCAGTGGTCGGCCGTCGGCAAACCAGCGCACGCGTGCCAACAGGTTGAGCGCGAAGCGCGTGTCCGCCCCCACGTTCTCGTCTGCCAGTACGTGCACGCGGCAGCGGCCCTGCAGTTGCTGCTCCGCCAGCGAGTGCAGCGCGCGCGACACCGGCGCCAGATAGGACGGCGGTTCGGCGTCCAGCACGACGACGTCTACCGGCAGCGGGCTGCCCTGTGCCTGCAGTAGCGCGCACAGCTCGCGCACCATGGCAACACCGGTCGCGTCGGCCACGCGGACCAGCACGATGGGGTCGTCGCCCGAGATGCCGTGGCGCCACAGCGCGTCGCGCTCGAAGCCGGTCTCGGGCATGGGCACAGGGTCGCGTGCGGCCTGCGAGGTCAGCAGAGTCTGCAGCATCAGGCCGGCGCGCCAGGCGCCGGGCGCCAGGATCGCGCCCTGGGTGCGCACGCCGGCCATGGTGTGGGCCAGCGTGAGTGCACGCTCGCGAAGCGCGGGCTGGCGCAGCTTGTCGAGCAGATGGTCGAGGGTTTGCGGCTCGCGGGCTGCGGCGGTGGCCAGAGTCAGCGTGACGCGTGCACCGGGTGGCAGCGTCAACACCAGGTGCAGCAGCGAGATCGGGTCATTGCCTGTGTCCAGCGGGCCGGCCTTGGTGTCGAGGCCGGTTGCGTCGTCACTGAGCAGCGCTTGCAGGCCGGCGTGGGCAATGACACCGCCCGGCTGCCCGGGCGTGCCGCCGCGAGCCAGCCAATGGGAGCGGTCGGCGCTGGCGCGCAGCCGCTCCAGGCACGCACCGCCGTCCAGCTCCACGCCCACCAACGCATGCACCGCGTGCACGGCCTGCTCGTTGGGGCCGCGCGGCAGGCGCTGCCAGTGCAGGGCCTGCTGCTCCGGTTCCCAGCGAACCTGCAGGAAGAGCTTGCCGAATGCAGGGTGCGCCAGGTCGGCCTTGGCCGGTGCCAGCACCGGCTCGAAGCTGGACACCAGCGCCAGCCGGCGTGGGCGACGGGCCAGGTTGCGCAGAGTGATGCGGCGCAGCTCGACATCGTCTTCAACCGCCACCCAGGCTTCAGTATGGGCCTGCAGCTCCTCGCCCTCGGCGCTGAACTGTGCGCTGGCCGGGTGCAGCCGGCAGCCGTAGCGCCACTGCGGGCCGGGCGTGGGTCGCAGCGTCAGCGAGCGCCAAGGGCTTTGCTCCGGGCTGCCATTCCAGCGCAGGTCCAGGTCGCGCAAGTGCAGATGATGGCCCAGCAGGTCCTGGGCGAGGTCGTCGCGCCAACGGCTCACCAGTACCTGCGAACCGGGCTCGCCCCAAACCAGCGTGCCGCTACCGTGCTCGCGCAGCATGGCGCAGAGCTTGCCATGGCCCAGCCAGGCGGTGGCCGGCAGTGCGCGGCCGCGCAACTCGGGCACCACCAGGGAGATGCGGGTGCGGCGCGGCGCGCTGCGCGCGGGCTTCGGCGGTGGGTCGCGCAGCGGCGCGACCTTGTGCGGCGCGCGCTCGTGCAGCAGCCATCGCACAGCGCACAGCCGCGGCTCGGCGTCGGCCCAGCGCTGCGGCGCACCGCCGCACAGTACCTCGGTCAACGCGACCAGCGACATGCCGTGGTGGTGGGCCATCGTCGTGCCTATGCGCTGGAAGCGCCGCCCGGATTGGGCCGGAGCGTCGGTGGCCTCGGGCTGGCGGGCCTGCGTGTAGTCCAGCGCCTCCATGAAGCCGCCGTCATGGCGGGCGCCCAGGGCCTGCAGCGAGCGCAGGTTCGCCACCGCTGCGCGCGGCATCACCATGGTCGCCATCAGGCTGGCATAGGGCGCGACGACCATCTCGTCTGTCGGCGTATCGCGCAGGGCCAGGCTGGCCACACCCTGCGGGCCGTACTGGTAGGCCAAGCTCTGGTCGCGCCGCGCATAAGCGCTCTCAGACACGCCCCAGGGCAGGCCTGCCGTGCGGCCGGCGCGGATCTGTTCCATCACCGCTGCGCGTGCCGCCTCCGCCAGCGCACTGCCGGACGGCTCGTCCAGCACCAGCGAGGGCATGAGCATCTCGAACATCGAGCCCGACCAGCTCTTGAGGCCCGTCACGTGACCGCGCGAGAAGAAGGGCCGGCCCAGCGCGCCCCAGTGCGCCGGCGGGATGTCGCCCTTTGCGATGGCGACGAGGCTGGCCAGGCGAGCCTCGGAGGCGAGCAGGTCGTAGTGGTTCTGGTCCAGGCGCTCGGTGCCGGGCTCGGTGCCCACGCCAACAACGGCGCCGATGTGCAACAGGCGGCGCTGCGGGTCGTAGAGCCAGCCGAAGTCGTGGGCCAATGCAATCGCGCGGGCGCGGGCGGCGACGGCGTTGAGCGCCTCGGCCACGGCCGGCGGCGGTGGCATGCCCTCGCCGCCGCGCGCGAAGCCCTCACAGGCTGCCGCCACGACCAGCAAGTGGGCGCAAAGGTTGCCGCTGTCCACGCTGGAGACATAGGGCGGATCCAGCACGGCCAGACGCCGGGTGTCCAGCCAGTTGTAGAAGTGACCGCGATGGCGAGGCAGGCGCTCCAGCGTGTCCAGCGTGCGCTGGATGCGCTCGGCCAGGCCCACGTCGTGTAGCCAGCCGAACTCGCGCGCGCAACAGGCCGACAACAGGTAGAGGCCGATGTTGGTGGGCGAGGTACGGTGGGCGACGGTGAAGTCGGGGTCGAATTGCACGTTGTCAGGCGGCAGGTCGTGGTCCTCGGCCGTGACCCAGCGCTCGAACCAGCGCCAGGTGTCGCGTCCGACGCCCAGCAGGTACTGGCGCTCGTCGTCGTCTATGGCCTCGCGGCGCGGCCGCGTGCGCGGCCGACTGGCCAGGCCTATCCACAGCGGAGACAGTGCCCACGCGGCGAGCAGCGGCAGGGCCATGTCCCAGTCCACCCGCCAGCCGATCAGGGCCAGCGTCATCAGCAGCACCGCCAGCACGCCGCTGGCGATGGTGAGGCGTCGGTGCTGGCGCCATAGCGGCAGCCATCCGGTGTGCGCCGCAGCCTCGGCGGCGTCGGCGGTGGTCCATTCCAGCAGGTGCTGGTGGCTGACACTCTGGCGCCAAAGCGCGCGGACGATGGCGTCCAGACTGAGCCAGGTGGATGCCGGCAGCATGGCCAGGTGCCAGACGACGCCGCCGATGGCGCGGCCTAGTTCGATCGCCGCCTGGCGGTAGAAGCGCGGCAGTGAAATGCGGTCCCGCGCTGGCGCGCTGGCCGCGAGCGCGCCCATTAGCGGTCCGCCGCCGAAGGCCGCGGCGACCAGACCCAGCGCATAGGCCGGCGTCAAGCCCACGCCCACCCAGGAGGTCAGCAGCAGCACCAGTGCGGCCGGCGCGACGAGGGAGCGGCGCAGGTTGTCCAGCATCTTCCACACGTGGATGCCATGCAGACCCCAGCGCCGCGGGTTCGCGAGGAAGGGCAGCAGCTGCCAGTCGCCGCGCGTCCAGCGATGGATGCGCGAGGCGGCAACGTCTGCGTGCATGGGCGCAGGCTCCACCAGCACCACGTCGCTGACGCCGGCGCAGCGCATCAGCGAGCCCTCCAGCAGGTCGTGGCTGAGCACCTGGCCCTCGGGCAGGCGATGAGCCAGCACCCGGGCTGCGGCCTGCACGTCGATCAGACCTTTGCCGGTGGCGCTGCCCTCGTCGAACAAGTCCTGGTAGACCTCTGAGCTGGCAGCGCTGTAGGGGTCCAGCCCAGGCTGGCCGGCGAACAAGCTGTGAAAGCCGGTGCCGTGCACCGTCGAGCTGCCGGCGGCGGTGGCCAGCGGCGTAGCCACGCGCGGCTGCAACATGCCGTGCCCGCGCACGACGGTGACGGCGCCGCTGGCCGAGGTGCCCAGTCGTGGCCGGTTCAACGGGTGAGCGGCGATGGCGACCAGTTCGCGCAGCGCGCCCGGCGGCAGCGCGGTGTCGGCGTCCAGCGTAATGAGGTGGCGGATGCCGGGCGCGGGCGTGGACAGCGAGCCGAGATCGACAAAGCGGTCGGGCGGCAGCCCGGGCGGCGCTGGCAGGTCCGCCAGCAGCACGGTCAGCGCCTCTGTCTTGCCGCGCTTGCGCTCCCAGCCTATCCAGCGCTGCTCGGACTCGCTCCAGCGCCGCTCGCGGTGCAGAAGCAGGAAGCGCGGTCGTCCGTCGCAGGCTTGCCCGTGACGCTGGTTCAGTACCTCAATGCCGGCGCGTGCGTGGGCAAGCAAGGCCTCGTCTTGTGGCTGGTGCTGGGCCTTGGCGTCGGCCCAGTCGCTGAGCAGTGCGAACTGCGCCTCGTCCTCCAGATTGGCGAGATGGTGGCGCTCCAGCTGAGCCAGCAGCGCCGTGATGCCCCGGGCGCGTGTGAGCAGGCAGGGAATGACCACGAGGCTGCGCGCCGCGGGCGGGATGCCTTGTGGCCAGCTCAGGCGTGGCAGGCGGGACGGTGCGGCGCTCTCGCTGACGAGGCGGTTGGCTAGCGCGACGACTGCCTCGCTCGCCGGCAGCAACGACAGCAGCACGGCGGCCACGGCCATGGGCCAGCCGGCGCCATGTGGCAGGCCCAGTAGCAGCACGCCGAACAGGGTGACGCCGAGCAGCGCTGCCAGGCAGGCCAGGTAGATGCCGACGCGATGGCGACGCAGTGTGGTGGCGAGACGCTCGCGGCCGGTGAGCCTGAGGTGCAGCTCGGCCAGCAGCCGAGCGTAGCCCGGGCCGGCCAGCCAGTGCAGCGGCGCGCGCTCCTCGGCCTCCTCGGGCCAGGCCGGGTCGTTGCAGAGCCGGCGCAGCACCTGGGCCACATCGGCTTCGGTCACGCCATGGCGCTCCGTCAGCGCCTCCATGGCGTGCATGACGCGGCCGCGCGTGGCCTCGTGTTCCTGCCGGTAGACGTCGATGTGTCCCAGGGCCCGCAGCGTCGGGTGCACGGCCTCGAAAAGTCCGGCCCAGTCGGCTGCACCGAGGTTGCGCAGACTGCCGATGGCGTTGCGGATGCTCTGGTGGTCGGCCGCGCTCTCGGCCTGTTCGGTGGTCTGCGCGTGAGCGGGGTCGGGCAGCACTTCGGCCAACCAGGCATTCGCCGCGGCCCAGGCGGAGCCATCGGCGTCGCGCTCGCCGGGCAGGCCTAGCGCACGGTCGGTCAGCCGCTCATGCAGGCGCATTGCCAGCGCGGCAATGGCCGGATCCTTTGGCCAGACCGCCTGCCAGTGCTGCAGCTGGGCATGCACGGCTGCGGCGTCCAGGTGAGGCAGGGCCTCGAACAGACGCTGGGCCACGCGGCGCGCAAGGTGACGCCAGGCGGCACGTTCGGCCAGGCGGCGCAGGTTCTCCACCAGCACCACGCGCAGCGTGGACGGCAGCGCCCACAGCTCGCGCAGCGTCAACGCCTGGACCTCATGGTGGCCCCTCAGGAAGTGGTGCAGCAGCGCCAGCTCCAGCGAGCTGTCGGCGTGCGCTACCCAGGCCCAAGCGACGCCGTAGACGCGCGGCAGACCTTGCAGTGGCTCGTCGGCGAGGCGCGGCAGGCGCTGGAAGTAGCTGCGCGGTAGGTCATGCAGTACCTCGTCAAGCTGCTGCTGAACGATGCGCGCGTTGTCCAGCAGCCAGGCATGGGCCGGGTCGATGTCGGCCTGCAGCCCTTCGTGCGACAGCACGTCCAGCGCCGCGGCCCAGACCTGCAAGTTGCTGCGCAGCCTGGGCGAGAAGGGGCGGGGCTGGCTGCGTGGGTCGTCCACGCGCTGGGCGGTGGCGAGGCTGCGGCCATGCTCGGCAAAGCGGTCCGCGCCGAACTGCACCGCGCGTACGGGCGCCGCCGCAGCCTCCGGGCCGCTGGCGAGGCGAACGAAGGCCTGCGCGGCGCCTGCAGGTGTCAGCTCGGCGGTGGTGGAGCGGGGCGCGATCATGCAAGCACTGTCTGCGCCGCCACCCAGGCGTCACAGCGGCATGGGGCGCGTGTGCCTGTCGGTCCTGTCCTACGACTGTTGCAAAGTCAGAGCAGGCTGCGCAGCCGCTGCGCCAGCACGTCGATGCCGGGCGCCACGCTAGCGGCGCGGGCATCGGCCAGATGGGCGCGCAGAACGCGCCTGAGCGTCTCGGGCTGGGGGGTCAGCGGGCCAGCGAAGCGCACGTGGTCGTCGTCGGCGATCAGCAGCGTCGGGAAAGTTTCGATGTCGAGGTCGCCGACCAGCTCGGCCTCATCCTCGATGTCGATCCAGTGCACACGCAGGCCGGGCTGCGGCAGCTCGGCGCAGGCGGCTTCGAAGACTTGTTTGTAGGACTCGCAGGTGCGGCACCAGGCGGCGCACAGGCAGGCGACGTGAAGGGTCATGGGCCGGCATGGTGCCACGGGCCGTGGGTGCCTAGAGGAGCAGGGGAAATGGGGCGCAGTTGCGCCGTTCGGGCCGGCGCCGTGGCTGCAAGATGCCGGCCATGGTCTCCAGCATCAACAACCCCCTGCTCAGCTATCTGTCGGCCCAGGGCTTCGACAGCGCGGCGACGAACGCCAAGACGGCTGGCAAGACCTCTGGCGCCACCGTGCTGCCGCAGGCCGCGCTTGACCGCGCTGCTGGCACGGTCAAGTCGGCGACAGCGGCGCGCAGCCTGGAGACGGCGCAGCAAGCACTTGCCACCGAGCTGCGCGCGGCCATGGCGAAGGCCGGCGTCAAGCTGGAGGGGACCATGGAGTTCGCGGTGAAGAGCGACGGCAGTGTCGAGTTCAAGGGCTCCGATGCCGACCGGGCGGCTGCCAAGGCCTTCCTGAAGGCCGACACCAGCCAACCCAGTTTCGCGTCTCGCATCGCTACCCAGGCGCGAGACGCGCTGAAGCTATCCACCACCATCCAGCAAAACGCTGCCATCTCGCAGGCCGCCAAGCTGTCCAAGACTTCGGGTGGCGTGATGTCGCTCTACACCTCGCTGATGCAGCAGACGGCAACGACCAGCGTCGTGTTCTCGGTGTCGGCGAATTCGAGTTCCCTGACCTACCCGGGTTCGCTGGCGGCCAAGGCCTGAGCTGACTTAGCGCGCTGGCGCGATACCGACTGCCTTCGCGGCCAGCGTGCCCAGCTCGCCGTACAGCGGCAACACGTTGGTGCCGGCCGCCGGGTGGACGCGGTTGGACAGCAGCACGTAGAAGCTGCGGCTCGTCGGGTCCAGCCACAGCACGCAGCCGGTGAAGCCGGTGTGGCCGTAGCTGGTGTCCGAGTAGAGGCTGCCGCGCGGGCGTGCGTAGGGCGAAGCGATGTCCCAGCCCATGCCGCGCTTCTCCGCGAGTTCGGGCGGCGACTGAGGCGTCGTCAGCAGTGCCACGCTCGCTGGCGACAGCAGTCGGCGACCGTCCTCGGCTACGCCGCCGGCCAGCAGCATGCGAGCGAAACGGGCCAGGTCCGCCGTTGTCGTGAAGAGGCCGGCATGGCCGGCCACGCCGCCCATGCGGCGCGCCGTCGGGTCATGCACTTCGCCGCGCAGCACATGGCCGTCCGGCTGACGTTCCGTGGGCGCGATGCGAGCTGCAGCGATGCGCTGCAGCGGCAGGTAGCCGCTGTCGGCCATGCCTAACGGCTTGAACAAGGCCTGCTCAGCGAAGCGCTCCAGCGGCATGCCAGCCTGGCGCTCGATGATGCGACCCAGCAGGATGAAGTTCACGTCCGAATAGCGGAACAGCGTGCCGGGAGCTGCCGTCGGCGCCAGGGCGCAGGCGGTGCGCTCGGCCCCGGCCTGGCCGGTCCAGTCGCCCGTTGGGCCGCTGCGCGGCAGGCCCGAGGGCAGTCCGGAGCTGTGCGTCAGCAGATGGCGCAGCGTGATGCCAGCCTTGTCGACGCCGCCGCAGTCGGGCAGGTAGCGTTGCAGAGGTGCCTCCACGTCGAGCTGGCCGCGCTCGCGCAGCAGCTGCACCAGTGTGGCCGTGACGACAGGCTTGGTCAGCGACGCGGCGTCGAAGACGGTGGTCTCGTCCAGCGGCTCGGGCGCCGGATCGACGGCGCGCTGGCCGTAGGCGCGGTGGTAGCTGCCCTGGCCGGCGCGCTCGATCCACAGTGCGGCGCCGGGAAGCTGGCGCTGCGCGATGAAGCGCTCGATGGCCGCGCCGGCATCGGCCAGAGGCTGCGGCGCCAGGACGGGGGGCTGATGGGCGCAGCCGGCCAGCAAGCCGGCAGCGAGGATGAGGCTGAGGAGTGGGAGTCGCATGCGGCAGTGTGCCGCATGCGCTTGGCGCTCAGGCCTGCACGGGTGGAGCGAGGATGTGGCGCAGCACCCGGTCCTCCAGCTCCGCGAAGCCGGCGGCTGCCCGCGAACGCGGGCGGGGCAGGGCAACGCCCGCGTCCAGCGCGATGCCCCCGCGGTCGATCAGCAGCACGCGGTCGGCCAGCGCGACGGCCTCGCCGACATCGTGGGTGACCAGCAAAGCAGTGAAGCCGTGGCGGCGCCACAGCTGCTCGATCAGGCGGTGCATCTCCAGTCGGGTCAGCGCATCCAGCGCTCCCAGCGGCTCGTCCAGCAGCAGCAGGCGCGGGCGATGGACCAGCGCGCGGGCCAGGGCCACGCGCTGGCGCTGGCCACCGGAGAGCGTGGACGGCCAGTCGTCGCCGCGGCCGGCCAGTCCTACCTGGGCCAGCGCCTCCATCGCACGCACCCTGGCGCCGACGCCGTCCAGCCCCAGCGCGACGTTGTCGACGACGCGCTTCCAAGGCAGCAGCCGGGCGTCCTGAAACATCAGCCTGCGCTCGTGTGCGGCACCGGCCTCGACGCGGCCGGCGCTGGGGACGTCCAGGCCGGCAATGAGGCGCAGCAGCGTGCTCTTGCCGCAGCCGCTGCGACCCACAAGCGCGACGAACTCGCCGGCGGCGACGTTCAGGTCCAACCCCTGCAGCACGTGGCGGCTGCCGAAAGATTTGTCCACGCCGCGCAGGGTCAGCGCCAGGCCTGGTGGGCAGGCGCGCGCCACTGGAGCGGCCTCGATGGCGGCCTCAGCGGTGGTATCGGTCGCGGCCTCACGCGGCAGCACGGGGGCGTCGAACTCCGTCAGCCACATGCTCATGCTCCTTGGTCGGCATAGCCCTTGTGCCAGGGCAGCCAGGCACGCTCGAGCGCGCGGGCGACGACGTCGGCCAGCTTGCCCAGCAGCGCGTACAGCAGGATGCCCACCAGCACGATGTCGGTCTGCAGGAACTCGCGGGCGTTCATTGTCAGGTAGCCGATGCCGGCCTGCGCCGACAACGTCTCGGCGACGATGAGCAGCACCCACATCAGCCCCAGCGAGAAGCGCAGGCCTACGAGGATGGACGGCAGCGCGCCGGGAAGGATGACTTGGCGGTACAACTGCCAACCCCGCAGGCCGTAGCTGCGTGCCATCTCGATGAGGTCGCGGTCCACGTTGCGGATGCCGTGGAAGGTGTTCAGGTAGACGGGGAAGAACACGCCCACAGCCACCAGCACCAGCTTGGCCACCTCGTCGATGCCGAACCAAAGGATGACCAGCGGAATCAGCGCCAGAGCGGGGATGTTGCGCAGCATCTGCAGCGTCGTGTCCAGCAGTGCTTCGGCGCGGCGCCAGGTGCCTGTCAGCAGGCCCAGCAGCAGGCCCAGGCCGCCGCCCAGTGCCAGCGCCGAGAAGGCCCGCACCGTGCTGACCGCCACATGGTGAGCCAGTTCGCCGGAGCGCAGCAACTGCCAAAACGCGGCCAGCACGGCAGCAGGCTCGGGCAGGATGCGCGCGGACAGCACGCCACTGCGTGAGGCCAGTTCCCAGGCCACGAAGATGGCCGCAGGCAGCAGCCAGGGGGTGAGGCGCTGGCGCAGCATGCTCAGCTCGCTGCGGCTTGCTTGGGCACCAGGCCGTGCGCCATAAGCTCGCCCGCGGGGCCGGTGAGCTTCTCGCGCAACGGCAGCGGCAGCAACGGGAACACCAGCTCCGCAAAGCGGTGGGCTTCGTCCAGGTGTGGATAGCCGCTGAGGATGAAGTGCTCGAGGCCCAGCTCGGCATACTCCTTGATGCGATCGGCCACCTGTCGTGGATCGCCCACCAGCGCCGTGCCGGCGCCTCCGCGCACCAGGCCCACGCCGGCCCACAGGTTGGGCGAGATCTCCAGGCCTTCGCGCACGTTGGCGCGATTGAACCTGCCGCGATGCAGTTCGGCCATTCGACGCTGGCCCACCGAATCCATGCTGCTGAAACGCGCCTGGGCTGCGGCGACGGTGGCTTCGTCCAGTTGCGAGACCAGCTCAGCTGCGGCGGCCCAGGCCTGATCCTCGGTTTCGCGCACGATGACGTGCAGTCGGATGCCGTACTGCAGCCTACGGCCCTGGGCCGCGGCGCGCTCGCGCACGTCGGCCACCTTCTTCGCCACCTCGGCGGGCGGCTCGCCCCAGGTCAGGTAGGTGTCCGCCTGCTCCGCGGCCAGGTCGTGCGCCGGGCCGGACGAGCCGCCGAAGAAGACGGGCGGGTGGGGCGCCTGCACCGGCGGGAACAGCAGCTTGGCGCCCTTGACGCTGAGGTGCTCGCCGTCGAAGTCGAAGGGCCGAGCCTCGTGCGATCGCTCGATGACCTCGCGCCAGATGCGGATGAACTCGGCCGACTGTGCGTAGCGCTCCGCGTGGTCGAGGAACTGGCCATCGCCGGCCAGCTCGTTCGCGTCGCCGCCGGTGACGAGGTTGACGAGCAGGCGCCCGCCTGAGAGACGATCCAGCGTGGCGGCCATGCGGGCGCTTTGCGTTGGTGCCACCAGTCCCGGCCGCAGTGCGACGAGGAACTTCAGTCGCCGGGTGGCGTCGATGAGGCTGGCAGCGACCAGCCAAGAGTCCTCGCAGGACTGGCCGGTCGGGATGAGCACGCCCTCGTAGCCCAGGCTGTCCGCTGCGATGGCGATCTGCTTGAAGTAGGAGTGGTCGGCCACGCGCGCGCCCCGCGATGTGCCGAGGTAGCGGCTGTCGCCGTGGGTGGGGATGAACCAGAAGATCTTCATGCCTTGACCTGTGCGAGAGCGTCGACGACGCGGATGGGACGGGGAATCAGCCCGAGCTCGGCGAAGGCGTCGGCGACCTGCTGCTGCTCGCTGACGAGCTGGGCCGTCAGCGGGCCGACGGGCGCGGCACCGCGGCGCTCGACCATGCGCTGCACAGTGGCCACCGGCAGGCCTGCGAACTCGGCATAGCGTTGCACCGCGTCGCGGCGGTCTGCTTGCACGCGGGCATCGGTCTCGGTCAGCACCTGGAATAGCGTCTTCAGCAGTGCTGGCTGCCGGCTCAGTGCGTGCGATGCGAGGTAGAAGGTGTTGTTGTTGGTCAACCCGCGGCTGGTTGCCAGCGCCCGCAGCTCGCCGCTGATCTCGGCCGCCGCGTAGTAGGGGTCCCACACGGCCCAGGCGTCCACGGAGCCACGCTCGAAGGCGGCACGTGCCTCGGCCGGAGGCAGGTATACGGGCTGGACGTCTGCCCAACTCAGGCCGGCGCGTCGCACGGCCTGCACGGTCAGGAAGTGTGCGCTGCTGCCCTTCTGAAACGCGATGCGGCGCCCTTTCAGGTCGGCCAGCGTCTTCAGCGACGAATCGGGCTTGACGAGAACGGCCGAGCTGTCGGGTTTGGGCGGCTCGGCCCCAACATAGACGACGTCCTTGCCGGCCGCCTGCGCGAACACGGGCGGCGCGTCGCCGGTGGCGCCCAGGTCCACGCTGCCAAGCGCGAGCGCTTCCAGCAGCTGCGGGCCGGCGGGGAACTCGGTCCATTGAACCCTGGCGCCGGGCAGGCGCTGCTCAAGCAGGCCGTAGCTCTTCAGCAGCGCGAGGTTGAAGGAGCCCTTCTGGAAACCGATGCGAAGTTGTTGCGGTGTCTGAGCGCGGGTCCAGACTGCCGCAGTCGTCGCGAGGATGGCAACCGCGGCGCGCCGCGTGGTTTGCGTGCTCATCGCAGGCCTTGCGCGACGGTGGCGGTGCCGGGCAGTGCGTCGGCCACGCGGATGGGCTTGGGGATCAGTCCCAGCGCGTGGAAGGTGTCGGCGATCTTTTGCTGCTCGGCCGCGACGGAGGCGGTCAGCGGCTTCACGCCGAACTGATAGCGCGACAGGCTCTTCTCGACGACCTCGGGCTCCAGCCCCTGCAGCGGCGCGATCACGGCTGCCGCAGCTTTGAGGTTTGCCTTCAGCGCGCTGGCCTGGGCCTGGGTGTCTTCGAACAGCGCCTGGATGATCCTTGGCTGCTTCTCGGCGTAGCCGCGCTCTGCCAAGTAGTAGGAGTAGTTGTTGACGAGGCCGCGGCCGTCCTGCAGGACGCGGGCACCGCTTTGCTTCTCGACGGCGGCAAGGAAGGGATCCCAGATCACCCAGGCGTCCACCGCACCGCGCTCGAAGGCGGCACGCGCATCGGCCGGCGGCAGGTAGACGGGCTGGATGTCGCCGTACTTCAGGCCCTGCTTCTCCAGCGCCTTCACGAGCAGGTAGTGGACGTTGCTGCCCTTGTTCAGCGCGACCTTGCGGCCCTTCAGCTCGGCGACCGACTTGATGGCCGAATCCTTGGGCACGACGATGGCTTCAGCCTCGGGGGCGGCAGGGTCGTAGCCGATGTAGACGAATTTGGCGCCGGCGGCCTGCGCAAAGATGGGCGGCGCCTCGCCGACGAAGCCGACGTCGACGGCGCCGACGTTCAAGCCTTCCAGCAGTTGCGGGCCGGCGGGGAACTCCACCCATTTGACGCTGACGCCCAGGGCACCGAGACGTTTTTCCAGCGAGCCGCTGGACTTTTGCAGCGTCAGCAGGCTGGCCGATTTCTGGAAGCCGATGCGCAGCGTGTTCGTCTGGGCGGCGGCATGCAGGCTCAAGGCCGTCAACAGGGGCAGGGCGGTCCAGCGGAGCAGGGAGCGAAAGAGCATGGGATGTCCTGTGCAAAAAGATCCCGACACTCGGGCGCACCCGATCAGCGCCCGAGCGCCGGGATGAAGTCGCCGATCCCGGTCAGGGTGGCGAGGAGACAAGTGGTGGTGTTGCGAGTAAGACGGCCGGCGGCGTCAACAGCTGAGTGCGGATTCCTGCTGTGCCCGCATTCGCGGCGTGTGCACCGCCAGGGGCGCCAGCGCGCGGTCCAAGCGGGCGATCAGGTCGGGCTCGGGCACGAAGCCGCCTGCTTCGTGACGGCGCAGCTGCGCGTCTGTGGCGAACACGCCGTCCAGCACGTGACGTGCGCCCAGCGCCGACAGCACGGGCTTGAGGGCGTAGTCGAGCGCCAGGAAATGCGCCGGGCTGCCGCCGGTGGCCAGGGGCAGCACGAGCTTCTCCCGCAGCGCATCCGGGGGCAGCAGGTCGAGGAAGACCTTGAGCAGACCGCTGTATGCGGCCTTGTAGATGGGGGTGCCGACGATGACGAAGTCTGCCTGCTCGACGGCCTGTACGGCGGCGGCGATCTCGGGGTCCTGCACGTCGGCCGCCAGCAGCGCCGTGGCGGGCAGGTCGCGCACAAGGATGTCGTCGCGGCGAGTGTCGCGGCCTTCCAGGCGCGTCAGCGCGAACTGCGTGAGCCAGGCGGAACGCGAGCGTTCGCTTGGGCTGGCGGAGAGGCTGGTGATGTGCATGGTGGCCTGGATCGGTTCAGGCCACAACGATAGGGACGGCCGCTTCCTCGCGGAACGAAGGAAAAAGGGGATGCTTATGCGGGCCGTGACAGCAGCGCGCCGGTCGCCCACAACCCGGCGGTGAGCAAGCCGGCCGCTGCCAGGTTGGCAAGGGCACCGAGATCGTCGGCGCGCCACAGCCAGGCGCCGCAGCCGGCCGCCGTCAGCGCGAACAGGGCGACTGCCGCGAGGCGAGCCCGACGCGGCGCGGGCGGATTGAAGCGAGGCTGCGCCAGGCGGGCCTGAATGGGCGGGTCTTGCGGCGCCACGTCCGGTGGCAGCCAGCCGGGCGACTTGACCAGCACGCGCAGCTTGTCGGCCAAACGTGGCGTGGCGCGCGCGCGCCGCCAAAGCTCGCCGTAGAACTGGCCTACCGCGGCCAGGGGATTCCAGCTCGCCAGAGGTTTGACGGTGCCGTAGACACAGGGCTCGGTCTCTTCGGCGAAGCTGCCGAAGAGGCGGTCCCAGACGACCAGGACGGCACCGTAGTTGCGGTCCAGGTAACCAGGATTCACGGCGTGGTGGACGCGGTGGTTGGAGGGCGTGGAGAACACGCGGTCCAGCCAGCCCAGGCGGCCTATGTGCTCTGTATGGATCCAGAACTGGTAGAAAAGGACGACGAGGCCGGCCAGCGCGTACTGTGCCGTCGGCACGCCCAGCAGTGCCATGGGCAGGAAGAAGGGTGCACCCATCACCGAGTACAGGCTTTCCTGGCGCAGCGCGGTGCTGAGGTTGAAATGCTCGCTCTGGTGGTGCACCGCGTGGGCGGCCCAGAACAGGGCGCTCTCATGACTGGTGCGATGCAGCCAGTAGTCGCAGAAGTCATACATGACGACGCTGGCCACGATGCCGAAGGCACCATGCCAGAGCGTTCCCGGCAGTAGCGCCAGCCGGGCATGGACCGAGGCGTAGAGGCCGGTCTGGAACAGTGGCGTGACGACGGCCACTGCCTGGCTCAGCAGGCCCTGGCTGAGGCTGCCGAGTGTGTCGGCAAGGCCATAGCCGTCGCGGCCGCGCCAGCGGCCCCAGGCCCATTCGGCCAGCATGCACAGCCCGAACACGGGCAGGGCGTAGAGCAGGACAGCGTGCATGCCTTGGTGCCTCAGAAACGGTGCCAGAGGCTGAGGATGAAGGACGGCTGGTCACGGCTGTGCGTCAGCGGCGAAGCGGCGGCCTGACCGATCAGGCGGGTGTGCAACCACTGGCCGTTGACGGACCAGTCGTCCGAGAACTTGTGCTCGGCACTCAGCGCGATGCTCCAGTCCTGCCAGCCGCTGTGCGGGTGGAACTCCGGCAGGCCGCTGGCCCGGGACTCGCTCGGCCCGATGCCAAAGCTGCCGCGCAGGTGCGCGGCATCGGCGTAGGTTGCCGCCAGACTGATGCCCAGCAGCTCCCGGCCTATGGGGATGCCGGAGGTGACACCCAGTTCGAGCTGGTCGCCATTGTGGTGGCGACCGCTGCCCCAGGACAGGCCTGACTGCAGCAGCAGTGCCGGCGTGACCTGCGCATTGGCGAAGAGCTGGGTGATGAGCCTGGAGCCCAGGCGGTCGATTCCCGGTGGCGACTCGCGCCGCGAACGCCCGGACTGGGGCCACAGCCGGGCACCCAGTTGCCAGTCCTTGGCGGCATCGCTGTCTAGCAGCTGTGGAGCCAGGTTCCAGCCCAGTCCGGCGTCGGTGGCGGCGAAGATGCCGCTGGGCGATTCGTAGTCCAGCGCCGGCAGCAACGCCTCGCGCTGGCGAGCGCTGCCCGGCGCCCGCGGCCAGCCGCGCACCGATAGCCCTCCAGACCAGGTCGGCTGCGTCGGCGGAGGATCCAGCAACAAAAGGCTGCCGCCGGCTTGCGCGTCGATGCAGGTCAGCGCGATGCACAAAGCCAAGGCGGCGGGTGGTCGGGCGGCGCAGCGGTGGGTGAGGGGCATGGGATGCCCTGAACTGCGGGCCGGCAAACCGCCCGTGCTGGGCGGTCGGGCCACTCTAGCTGCCTGACAGGCGCCCAACGGCCTCGGGCGAGGCCGTCACGGCGCCCTGTCAGCCGCTGGCAAGTCTGGTGCAAGCCCGGGATGCAGCCCTGCGCCGACCGGACTAGCGCACGCCCTGCAGGGCCGCGCCGCGCGCGCGCACGACGGGCCAGTTGGCGACGATCTTGGTGCGGGTCAGCTCGACTTCACCCTTGTCCTGGGCTGCCAGCACGGCCTCCTCGGAGGTCAGCGTATGTGGCGTGACGCCGGGCTTCCAGCGCACCATGACCAACACCCACAGCGGGCTGTAGGTCGCGTCCGCATTGCCACCGCCTACGGGGCGAGGGATGGACGGTAGCACCGTGGCCTGCTCGTCGCCCGGGAACTTGTAGGCCCGCTCCACCGGCATGCCAGGTCTTAGTGTGTCGGCCAGCGCTGGCACGTAGTTGATGCCCTGCTTGCTGGCGATGCCGGGGTCGGAGATGTCAGTGCTGACGTAGTGCACGATCTGGCCTTCGAACCAAGCCTCCTTCACCGGCAGCGTGATCTCGCCGTCTGCCGCCCAGCTGGTCGTGGCTCCCAGCAGCAGAAAGGCGCCCAGGGCGCGACGGGGGGCGGGTGCGGGCATCACAGGCTCCTCGGTGATTCCTCGATAGAGGCGAGGTGCGATTCTTGCGCTGCACTGTGCTGAGGCAAGGGAAAAATGCGCAGGTCGGCCGGAATTGCGCGTCTGGTCCCTCCGACAGGAATCGAACCTGTATCTGCCGCTTAGGAGGCGGCCGTTCTATCCATTGAACTACGGAGAGATCCCGCCCCAGTGGGCGCGTGGCGCCGTGGGGCAAAACGGCGCGCATTCTCGCATGGGACTAGGGCTGCCCCAGCGCGCGGGCACTCAGGCGCAGCAGCGTGGCGTCACATCGTTGCAGCGTGGCGATGCATTCGATGCCGGCGGCATCGACCTCGCCCATCAGTGCGAGCCAGGCGCTCAGGCCTTCCAGCGTGACCTTGCTGCGCGACGTGACGATCCAGCCATGCCGGCCGAGCTGGCCGAGGTAGATCCAGGTCTGGCGCCGCGACAGGCCCGAGAGCTGGCCGATGCAGGCCTGCGAGATGGGCAGTGCGAGGCGGTCGGCGTGGCGGGCGCGCTGGTCCGGCGCCAACGCCGTGGCCAGCGTTGCCATGACGCTGACAAGGCGCTGCAGGCCGTTGCCCGCGAGCCGCATGCTGATCTGGCCGTGCAGCCGGCTTGCGGTGGCGTTGTAAAGCTCGCCAGTCTCGGCGGCCCGGGGCGGTGTGCCGTCGCCCTGGATCTGCTCCAGAGGGATGTTGATGGTGGTCACGTCCACCAGCGCAGTCACGTCGTAGCGCGCGGCCAGCTTGCCCAGCGGGGACTCGCCGCCGATGACGTCGCCCAGCCACAGCGCGGCTACGGCGACACGCGTGCCGGGGGCTACCTGCGAGACGAGGTAGGCGGCGCCACGGCTGATGGCGACCCAGTCACCCTGCGGGCTACCGGCCTCGATGATGCGCTGGCCGCGGCGGTAGGTCTTCAATTGGCCGGTGGACAGCCAGCTGTCGGTGGTGTCGGGCGGCGCTTGGTTGCGTCTGTTCTTCATCGCGGATCTTCTCTTCGGCCGGGCAGGCGCACGCGTCCCGGCGGCTTCGGTTTGTAGGCGGAGTCGCGTGAGGGCGATCGATGGAGATGGGCGGTCGGGCGCCCGGCTAACCGGCTTGACTCACCAGATCGAGAGGCTGCGCGCCAGCACCCGCTGCAGCCAGCTCCGCGAAGCCGCGTCCGAGACGTCGCCGCGGGCAGCGTTCTCCAGGCTGGCGTTGACGACGTCGCGCGACGCCACGACGTTGCCGGGGCCGATGTCGCGTGGATTGACGATGCCCGAGAAACGCAGCGTGCTGACGCCGCCGTTCAGGCCCATGCTGCGTTCGCCGGCCACCAAAAGGTTGCCGTTGGGCAGCACGTTGATGACGGTGACGGCCAATTGGGCGTTGAAGCTGTTGGAGGTCTCGGCATTGCCCGAGCCCTTGAAGGAATCGCTGCCGGAGGCACTCGCGTCGACGTTGATCAGCGACGCCAGTGCAGTTCCGGCTTTCGCACCGCCGGGGCCCTTCGCGGCCAGCTTGCTTTCGCGGCTGGTCTCGCCACTTTGCTTCTGGATGGCGCGGATGTTTTCGGCGATGTCGACCTTCATCGTGTCGCCGATGGCGCGGGGCCGTCGCTCGCTGGAGAACAGCGTCGTGTTGCCCATGTGCGGCTGGAAGATGGCGCCTGTGCGGGGCTGCTCCAGGAACATGGGCGCCGGCTGCGGTGCTGCAATCAGCGGGCCGTTGACGATGCTGGGCGGTGCGGATGCGCAGGCGGCGAGCAGGGTGCAGAGCACGGCGGCGCCAAGGACGCGAAGAGTCGGTTTGGTCATGGGATTGAAGGCTCAGGTTTCGAAGCCGGTGATCAGCGCCTTGACGACCGGGGCGATCTTCTTGCGCGTGCTGGCCCAGCGGCCCAGGCCCGAGTCGCCGGCATAGGCGCTGCTGGACAGCAGCCGGCCGTCGGCGCGGTGCAGGCTCAGGGCGGCGGCGCTCAGGTAGGCGCGGTGCTCTTGGCCGAGCGGCGGTACAGCCCATTCAATGCTGCCGGCATAACGAAGCCAGTAGGCGCAGGCGAGCTGCCCGGAGCCGACGTCGTAGACCCGGCTGTCCACGCCCTGGGTCTTGAGCTCGGCCTGCAGCGCCGGCACGAGCTCGTCCAGTGGCATGTCGCGGTTGTATTCGACGCAGACATCCTTCACCGGCGCATCGCCGTGATGGACGGTGTTGATGGGCTTGGGTGTCTGGGAAGCCATGGCGGCGTTGCTGCCGAGCTTGAGAAGCTCCCAGGTCGCCATCGGCGCTAGCGTGGAGCAGCCTCCGAGTAGCAGCGTTGCGGCGAGCAGCACCGCGGGCTTGAAGCAGTGCACGGCGGGCATCACAGCAGGCCCAGCAGCGCACCGCCAACGATCGCGGCCTTGACACCGCTGTCCGCCACGGTGCCCACAGCATCGGAGGCGGCTTGGGCTGCATCGCCAATGAGCTCAGCGCCGCCGGTGCCCAGTTTGACGGCGGTGTGGGCGAGGCCGGCCACCGCCTTCAGTGCCTGTGGCGTGAAGCTCACGGTGACGCCGATGGATGGAATGGAGACCGACGCCTTGCCCAGCGGTTGGACGCAGCCCCGCCGGGCCGGCGCGGCAGCCGTCGCACGGCGTGCGCTGGTATCGGCCGGGAGGTCGCCACCGGTCAGCGTTGCAAGCGTCGGCATGGCCTCAGCCCTGGCCGTGGGAGGTCGAGGGGGTGGGCGGCGTGCTGGCTTGCGCGGACTTCAGCAGCTGCGAGAACTCGCCGGGCTTGTCGTTGGCGGGGGTCGGCCTAGCCGGCTGCGACGTGGTGGCCAGCGGGTTCGTGGCGGTGGGGGGCTTGATCTGCATCATGGCTGGAATCTCCTGAAGTGGTGAGGAAATTCTTGGCCTGCAGATGCCACGGAGTTCGGCCGATAACGCGGCCGTTGACCAGCTTTGGGCTGTGCTGGGTGAACTGCATCACCCAGGCGGCGGTGGCGGCGCTCAGGCCGGTTCGAACAGCGGGATCAGATGGGGCTGGCCGGCTACACGTGTCAGTACGCGGCGCGGCTGGTGGCGGGTGCCGCCCCGGGTGGCGCGTGCGACGGCTGCCTGGGCAGCCTCCAGCAGAGCCGTCAGGTGCGGGCGTTCGCCGCGACATTGCGAGCGTGGAATGACCAGGGCCAGGTCCACGCTGCTTTGCTCGGCGCCTGCGACTTCGAGCTGGGCGTTGACGACCAGCGTCAGCGGTGTGCTCAGTGCGACGTCCAGCTCTGCGGCGATGTGCTGGTCGTCAGCTACCGGCAGCAGCGGCGCGGACGAGGCTGGGGGTGAAGGCGGGGCGGCATTCGACATGGCCGACATCCTCGGAGATTGATGTGACAGGACTTGTCGGGCGCGTCGCGCCGGGGCTGTAGGACAGCGCCGGTTCCGTCAGGCGTGCATCAGCGGCAGGGCGGCTCGTACGGTCGGCCGTGCGAACAGGCGGCCGATCAGCGTGCGCGCGAAGAAGTAGTCGTTGCGCAGCCGTTCGCCCAGCGCATCGATGCCAACGCGGCCCTGTGGGTCACAGGGAATGTCCAGCCCAGCGCCGATGGTGCCCAATGGCTCGAAGTGCAGCAGATGGGTAGGCCCGACCGCGGCGGACCTGGCCTCCGCCAGCGTGGTCCTGGGCGCATGTGCAGGCAGAAGTTCTGCCGCCACGGGGGGCTCGGCGTATTCCTGGATGAGGGGCCGGAACTGGGTCATGATGAACCTCCATCGGGGTCAGGCAGCGCGGGGCTGTTGATCCAACTTTGGGCGTTGCGTGCCGGGTTTCGTGTAGGCGGGTCGGGACGGCGCGGGGCCCGGTCATCGCGTCCGCGTGTAGGAGGGGGCTGGCGCGCACTGAGGGTGCAGGCTTTCACAAGGCGGCGTCGTCCTACAGATGGCGTGACATCAGGGCCGGCGTACCGGGGAGTCGCCCGCAGCGCTGCCGCAACATGTCTTCCTCAGTGCGTCTGCCATACCGCCTCAGACAGCACGCATGCGTTGTCGTCGGTCGTTGTTATGCCATGGGCGTTGCGTGGCCCCATGGCCTCCGATTGCCGCTGCTGCGTCTGAATGGCTCGGCGCGGTGCCAGCTCAATCCCATTTCCATTGCCAAATCAGGTCCAGGGCGTTGTCGTCGCCGCCTTGGGCACGCAGCGTGAAGCGCTGCGCGATGCGGTAGATGAGCTGCCACGACCCCGTCGTCGCGTTCAGGCTGCGCTCGTAACCCACGTACCAGCGCCTGGAGAGCTGCTTGCCCAGGCGCACGATGGTGGCGCGGGTGTCGTCGTCGCTTTGCGCCAGCGAGAGTTCGTCCAGGCCGAGGTTGCGCAGCACCTTGCCCGTGGGACCTTCGCCCTCGCCGCTGAGCAGGGCCAGTGCGGCACGCTGCAGCAGCGCGGTGTCCGTGCGCCCCAGGCCATCGGGGCCGCGGCCCAGCAGCAGCCAGGAGAGCTTGTCGGTATCGCTCATTTCCGGCTGGGAATACAGGCTCACGCGCGGAGCCAATGCCGTGCCGCCGACTGAGACTCCGACGCGCACGTCGAGGTTGGGGCGAACGGCCAGCAGATCCAGCGCCGGGTTGTCGTAGGCGCCGCTGAAGCGGATGTCACCGCGCTCTATGTCCAGCTTCTGGCCGTAGGCCGCGTACTGGCCACCGTCGGCGGTGAGGTTGCCTGTCATGCGCAGCGGGCCGTTGTTCTGGCTGAGCTGGAGCTGGCCGCGCAGAGTCGTCGCCAGGCCGCGGCCACGCACCTTGAAGTCGCGGCCGAAATCCAGCGCGATGTTGACGCTGCTGTTGCGCACAGCTTTGGGTGCGGGTGGCGCGACGGGTGCGCCGTCGCCTTCGCCACGCGCGCCGCGCACCACAGTCACGTCGTCTGCCAGCGCCGGTGCATCACTGCGGCTGAAGTCAAACAGGCCTTCGTCGGCACGCAGCTTGCCGTCAACCTTCAGGCCCTTGACATCAAGGCCCAGCGTGGCTTCGCCGCTGGCGACGACGCGACGGTCCACGCGCGACAGCACGCGCAGCTTGTCGGCCGTCAGCCGGATGTGGGCGCTGGGCTGGGCGCCCAGTTCGGCGCTGCCGCTTGCGCGCAGCCAGCCGTCGCCGCCGCGGGCCTCCAGCTTCGAGAGCTCGGCGTGCTGGCCCTTGAGGTCCAACGTGAAGCGGCCCTCGGTCACGTCCACGCCGTACAGCAGATGGCGCAGCGCGATGTTCTCGCCCTCGGCGCGGCCGGTCAGGTCGGGGGCGCCCACGCGGCCGGCGAGCAGCAGCGTGGCTGCCGCGCGCCCGCCCAGGCGCCAGCCGGCCGGCACCCAACTGCCCCAGGTGCCGAGGTCGGCGACATTGGCCTGCAGTACGCCTTCCAGCGGTGTCGATGCGTCAGGCCACATTTGGGCGGGCCGCAGCGCCAGCGCGCCGCCGAAGCTGCCCAGCTCCTTGCCGGCGATGCCCTGTGCGAAGCGCCAGATGCCATCCTGTACGTTGACCGCCAGGCGCAGGTCGGTCAGGCCCAGTGCCCGCTGGCCGAATTCGTCGGTCACGCGCAGGTCACCGCCCTGGCGTTCGATGAGCAGCTCGGCCGTCATGCGCTCGTTCAGCAGCAGGCTGGCACGGCCAGTCATGCGCAGGTCACCGCTCCAACCGAAGTCGGGCTGCCAGCGCGCCAGCAGCGGAGCCACGGCCAGGTCTTCCAGCTGCAGATCCGCGCGGGCCACGGGGTGCTCGCCGCCAGTCCAGCTCAGTGTCTGCCAGCGCACGAAGGCGCCGCCGATCTCGGCGCGGCCCGGCTCGGCTTGCAGGCGAGGGCCGTCGCTGGCCCAGCGCAGGCCGATGTCGCTGGCAGCCAGCAACGCTGGCGTGTTGGGCCGTAGCGGGCCGACGGCGATTCGGGCGATGCGGCCCGCCCAGCCCTGGGCGTCCCAGCGGCCGTGGGCCTGCAACTGGGCATCGAGAGTCAGGTCTTGCGCATCGCGCGCAATCCTGCCGTTCAGCTGGGCCTTCAGCTCATGCGAGCTGCGCCGCCCCTGCAGATCGAGCTTCAGGCTGGTGAACTGGGCCTGTGGGTGACGCAGCTGGCCGACGTCCAGCGAGAACGCGACCGGGCCATCGCCGTCTGCGCCGGGCAGCGGCAGTTCCCAGCGCGCCTTGGCACTGGCGACGGAGACGCCCTGGGCGCGTGCCGAGACCAGCGTCAGCCGTCCGCTGCCACCAGCTTCCCAGCTCTTGACGCCGCGGATGAGCTGGAAGCTGCCATCGGCATCGCCCTGGCCGGCGACGGGCGGCTGGCCGAAAAGGGCCAGCAGCGGATTCAGCTCCGCCAACGCGCCAGCCTTCAGCGTGGCGGTGCCGGAGACGGCTTCGGGCCGGGCTTGGCCGCCAGCCTGCACGCGGCTGCCGCCGAGGCGAAGGTCCACATCAAACACTGCGGCGTCGTTCGCGCGCTCACGCTTCAGCGTGGCGTGACCGTCAAGGACGAGGCCGGAAAACTGGCCGGGCAGCAGTCGGACGTCGACGCTGCCGGTGAGCGCGGCCAGCGTCCTGCCGCGTACGCCGGCATCTGCATCGGCGTTCAGACGCGTCGGGCCGGGCAGCCTGGCCCAGGCGGAGCCCGGCGCACCGCGCCACAGCAGGTGAGGGTCGAACTGGCGCACCTGGGCCGTGAACTGCGCGGTGCCAGTCGTGTCGACGCGGCCGCTGACCTGCAGCGTCGCGTCGCCGCTGGTGAGGCGGGCCTCCTCGATCCGCCATTGGCTGCCCTCGCCCTGGACCTGGGCCTTGATGCGAAGCGGCCGCCTCTCCAGCGTGCCGCCGAGATCGAGCCGGGCGCTGAGCGGGCCGGTCTTGCTGCCGGCCAGGCTGAACGGACCGTCCAGGCGGGCCGGCGTGGCGCGCGCGTCCAGCGTCTCGGGACGCAGTCCTTGCACGCGCGCGTCGAGCTGCCAGCGCCCGTCTGCCTCGTGCTGCCCCTTGCCCTGCACGCGCGCGCCGCCGGTCAGCTCGGCATCCAGGGCCGTGAGGCGCAGGCTGGTGGGCTGGTCGGGGCGGCCGGCCAATGCCAGCACCAGGCGGTTGACTGGCAGTGCGCCTTGATCCCAGCGGCCGGCGGCGCCGTTGCGCAACTCGGCCTGCAGCGTGGCCTCGGCATTCAGGGCCGGCGCCTTGAGTCGTGCCGTGCCGCTCAGCGCCGTGCGCGGCAAGCCGGGTGCGAGGGCTGCCAGGTCCAGCCGGTCAGCCTGCAGTTGCAGCGCATTGACGGGCCAGGGCGCGAAAGGCTGGATCTCGCCGTCAGCCTTCAGCGTCTGGTGGGCTGCTTCCAGTTCAGCCTTCGCCTTGAGCCGGGCCAGCGGGCCTGTGACGGCGGCGACCGCCCTCCACGGCAGCTCGGTCGCCTCGGCCTGCGCCACGCGCAACGCCGCGTCGGTCTGCAGCGGCGCGGCGCTTCCGATGCGGGCCTCACCGGCGAGTGTCAGGTGTTGCCAGCGCGCGGCCTTGATCTGGACGTGGTGTGTGCCGCGTCGGGGCAGATCGAGCTGGGCTTCCAGGTCCAGCAGCGGCGTCTGCTGCGGAGACCAGCTCAGTCGGCCCACGCGCAAACTGGCGATGTTTACACCCAGCGGCAGTGTCAAGTCGGGCGGTGCGGCGAGCGGCGTGTCGCTGGACTGGCTGCGGATGTTGATCTCGTCGATGGCCAGCTCGCGTGCCAGCAGCAGGCCGTCGCTGGCATTGAGCCCCAGGCCCTGCCAGCGCAGGCCACGCAATTCGGCCTCGCCGCCGGCCCAGCTCAGCAGCAGGCGGCGGGCGCTGAAGTCGCCCATCAACGAGCCCTCGGGAGCCTCGATCTGTACGCCGGGCAGGTGGGCTAGCAGCCATGCACCGCCGGCAGGACGATGCAGCAGCCACGCGACGAAACCGGCCAGCAGCACCAGCACCAGGGCCAGCACGATCAGGCCGGCGCGCAGGACGCGAAGGCTGCGCCTCACAGGGCGATCCCCACTGAAAAGTGCAACCGCCACTTGCCGGTCTCCTGCGCGCGAGCGAGATCAACGCGCAGCGGGCCGACGGGGCTGCGCCAGCGTACACCGGCGCCGTAGCCGACGACGGGGCGGTAGTCGGCCCAGCGCGAGGCGGCGTTGCCGGCGTCGATGAAGAGCGCGCCCCAGAGGCTGGGCATGCTCATCGTGAAGGGGCGCGCCACCTCGAGGCTGCCGGTGGCCAGCACGCGGCCACCCACAGTCAGGCCGTTGCGTTCCACGCCGAGGCTCCGGTAGGCGTAGCCTCGCACCGACTCGTCACCGCCGGCCAGGAAGAGTAGCTTCTCGGGTACGCCCACGCGGTCGTGCGCAACCACCTGCGCCACCTCGGCGCGCGCCGAACCGTACCAACTGGCACCGAGCGGCTTATAGACGCCCAGCTTGAGCTGCATGCGGCCGAAGGGGCCGCTGTCGTCGGTGCCGCCGCCCTTCGCATAACCCAGGCCGACCAGGGCCAGGGCCTGGTGGCCGTCGGTGGGCAGCAGGGTGCTGTCCAGGCGGCGGCGTATCCACTGCTGATTGATGGAGAGGGCGAGATTGGTGTTGACCTGCGCGCCCGTGGTTTCACGGGCGCGCAGCAGCTCGACGTAGCTGAGCCGCTCGTCGTTGGTCGATTCGTACAGCCGACCCAGCCGCAGGCCCAGGTTGGTGGCGACGGTATCGCCCGAGCGGTCCTGCTCGAACTGCATCGCGGCGATGTTGCGGTGCAGGTCGGGCTGGGGATGCGAGCTGAGTTCTAGCTCGGCACCGCGCAGGTCACGGCTGAGCTGAAGCTTGGTGCGCGCGCGCACGGGGAGGTCGAAGGGGCGACGGTGCAGGTGCTCGACGCTGATGCTCTGGCCGGTGTTGCTGTGGTAGCCAACCGCGACGGTGGCCTGCTGCAGCGCCGACTCGGTGACTGTGACCAGCACGGGGTTGCTGCCATCCGGGTCCAGGGTCTCGGACTGCAACTGCACGCGCACGGCATCGAAGAGCTGGGTCTTGGCCAGGCGCTCCTGGAATTCGGCCAGCTTTTGCTCGGTGTAGGCGTCGCCGTTGTCGAAGCCGGCCAGGCGTTCGATGGTCCGGCGGTCCTGGCGCTTGAGTCCTTCGATGTGCAGAGTGCCGAGCCGGGCGCGGTTGCCGCTGGCCAGCACGAGGCGGAGCTCGGCGCTGTGCTCGTCAGGGTCGACGCGGGCTGCGGTGTCGGCCCAGCGCGCCAGCGGGAAGCCGCCGGTGCGCGCGCGCAGCAGCAGCTCGCTCTTGCCAGCGGCCCATTGCGACTGAGTGAACGCGCTGCCGCTCTTCAGCGGCCACAGCCCGCGCAGGACTTCGCGCAAGGCCTTGGCATCGTCTTCGGCCAAACCCTCGGTGAACTCCAGCTCCAGCTTACCCACGCGGGTGAGCGGCCCCGGATGGACATTAAGTCGCAGGCGAGTACCGTCCTCGGCGTCGCGCTCCACCTCGGCGGTGGCGTTGAAGTGGCCTTCGGTTTCCAGCAGCGCCTGCGCCTGCGACGGTGCGGCCGCCGCCAGCCGCGCCAGCTCGACGCGGCTCAGTGCGGCCTCGCTGGCTCGGTAGCGGGCGAGGTCTAGGTTCTGCTGCAGCAGCGCGCGCAGGCTGCCGTCGCGGTCATCGTCGACGCGGATGTCCAGGCTGTAGACGGCGGGCGCGTCGGCAGGGATGTCGGGGGCCGGCGCGGCGGCTGGCGGCGGGGTCTGGGTAGCGCAGGCGCTCAGCAGCGCCGCGAACAGCAGCGCGAGCAGACGCGCCATTACTTGCTCAGCAGCCGCATGGCGCCTTCCAGTCCGGAGAGGGTCAGCGGGAACATGCGCTGCTGCATCAGCTGCTGGATCAGCGCGATGCTCTGCCGGTACTGCCAAACGCCTTGCGGCTCGGGGTTGATCCACGCGTACTTGGGGAAGGCGTGGGTGAGGCGCTGCAGCCATTCGGCGCCGGCCTCGTCATTGTTGTACTCGACGCTGCCACCGACCTGCAGGATCTCATAGGGGCTCATCGTCGCGTCGCCGACGAAGATGAGCTTGTAGTCGCGGTTGTACTTGCGGATCAGGTCGAAGGTGCTGAGCTTTTCGGCGAAGCGGCGGCGGTTGTTCTTCCAGACGAAGTCATAGACGCAGTTGTGGAAGTAGTAGAACTCCAGGTGCTTGAATTCGCTCTTGCAGGCGGAGAACAGCTCCTCGACGCGGTGGATGTGCTCATCCATCGTGCCGCCCACGTCCATCAGAAGCAGCACCTTGACCTTGTTGTGGCGCTCGGGCTGCATGCGGATGTCCAGCAGCCCGGCATTGGCAGCCGTGCCGTGGATGGTGCCGTCCAGGTCCAGCTCAAGTTCCGATCCCTCGCGCGCGAAGCGGCGCAGGCGTCGCAGCGCGACCTTGATGTTGCGCGTACCCAACTCCAGCGTGTCGTCATAGTCGCGGTAGGCGCGCTGTTCCCAGACCTTGACGGCGCTTTTGCCGCCGCCCTTGCCGCCTATGCGTATGCCCTGCGGGTTGTAGCCCGAATTGCCGAAGGGGCTGGTGCCACCGGTGCCTATCCAGCGGTTGCCGCCTTCATGACGTTCCTTCTGCTCCTCGAAGCGCTTTTTCAGCGTCTCCATCAGTTCATCCCAGCCCATCTTCTCAATGGCGGCCTTCTGTTCGGGCGTCAACTCCAGTTCGAGTTGCTTGCGCAGCCATTCCAGCGGCACGTCGGTCGTGAAGTCAGTCAGCATCTCCACGCCCTTGAAGTAGGCGGCGAAGGCGCGATCGAACTTGTCGTACTGGGTCTCGTCCTTGACCAGGCTGGTGCGGGCCAGATGGTAGAAGTCGTCGATGGAGGCCACGCCGTCGCTGTCCGGGCCACCGATGACGCCGACGCGCAGCGCCTCGAGCAGCGTCAGGTACTCAGGCACCGTCACCTTGAGCCTGGCGGCGCGTAGCGTGTAGAAGAACTGGATCAGCATGGCGTGCCGATTATGAAAGGCTGACGGTGGCGCGCTTGTGTGCAGGGGTTAGCGCCGCGCCGGCGCGTGGCGAGCCAGCCAGTCGAAGAATTCGCCGTACCAGAGCCGACTGTTGCGCGGTTTCAGCACCCAGTGGTTCTCGTCCGGGAACCAGACGAGGCGGGACGGCACGCCCAGCGACTTGAGCGTGTTGTAGTGGGCCAGGCCCTGGGCGTCGGGTACGCGGTAGTCCATCGCGCCGTGGATGACCAGCGTGGGCGTGCGGAAGCTCTTTGCGAACGCGTGCGGGCTCTGCGCGGCGACGCGGGCCGGATCGTCCCAGTAGGCCGCGCCAAGCTCCTTGCGGTGCCAGCTGTAGGCGTCGTCGGCGTACATGGCCTGCCAGTCGTAGCAACCGGCGTGGCAGACGTAGGCCTGGTAGCGGCCGGGTTTCACATGGCCGTTCATCCAGGCGACCATGTAGCCGCCGTAGCTGCCGCCCGTGGCGACGATGCGCTTCCTGTCCACCCAGGACTTCTTCAGCAGCCAGTCGGTGCCGGCCTCCACGTCCTGCAGTTCGTACTCGCCCCATCGGCCGGTGATGCAGTCCAGGAACTCGTGCCCGAAGCTCGACGAGCCGTGGTAGTTCACGCAGGCGACGACGTAGCCCTGCGCCGCGAATGCCTGGTGGTTCCAGCGCCAGTGCCAGCTGTCGCCGAAGGCAGTGTGCGGGCCGCCGTGGATGACGTGCATGACCGGCCACTTCTTCTTGGCATCGAAGCCGGGTGGGTAGATCAGCCACATCTGCACGTCGTCGCCGCGTGCGCCGGTGATCGTCACCTCTTCATGGCGGCCGAAGGTGTGGGCCCCCAGGCGCTCGTCGTTCAGCGCCTCAATGCGGTGCAGCCCATCCTCGCCAAGCACCGACAGGCGCGGCGGAAATTGCACGCTGTCGTGGTTGACGACGACGAGGTCGGCGGCACAGGCGAAGCTGCCGACATGGCCGCCCTCGAAGACGGGTTCGGCAAGCCGTTCGCCTAGCGCGAACTGCCACAGGTGGCGGCGGCCGCGTTCCTCGGCGGCGAAGAGCAGGCTTTGGTCGTCCACGGTCCAGCGCAGCGGCGCGCTAACCTCGTGGTCCCATTCCTCGCTGAAGACGGCCCAGCGGCCCTGCCGGTCCAGTACGGCCAGTCGATTGGGCTGGTTGTGGCCCCGCGCCTGGTGGCTGGCCAGGAAGGCGAGGTGGGCGCCGCCATGGCTGTAGCGCGGCGCGGCGAAGTCCCAGTCGGCGTCCTGCAGCAGCACGTCGACGCGGCGGGTGCGCACGTCGATCTGGGCCAGCGCATAGCGGTTGTCCAGCTTCTTCTCGGCACCCGGGTCGAAGGCGAAGGCGATTCGGCGACCGTCCGGCGCGATGTCGAAGCTGTTGGCATCCGGCTCGGCGCGGCTCAGCTCCCAGGCCGTGCCTTCGAACAGGTCGCGTGCCTTGCCCGTTTCCACGTCCATCACATGCAGGCGCGGCACGCGGCCCATTGGGATGTTGTGGTCCCAGAAGCGGTAGAGCGACTCGTCGGTGACGTAGGCACTCTCCTTGCGGGCCTTGAAGTCCTTTTGCGCTGCGCCCTGCTCGGCGGCCTTGCAGTTGGGCCAGACCCAGGAGACGAAGGCGATGCGCCGCCCGTCCGGGAACCACTTGAAGGACTCGACGCCAGTGGGCACCAGGCCCACGCGTCGCGCCTCGCCGCCGTCCGGCGGGATGACGTAGAGCTGGGGCTCCTCGTCCAGCGCTCGACCATTGGGGCCGGCCTGCTCGCGCTTGGCCGTGAAGGCAATCAGGTCGCCGCGCGGGCTCCACTGCGGGTTGCCATCCTTTTCGCCGGCTTCGGTCAGGCGGCGCGGCTCGCCGCCGAGCGTCGAGAACAACCACAGGCTGCTCTGCGCCTTGTTGGTTTCCATCGAGTAGCGGGTGACGCCAGCCGCCGCCTGGGCGCCGTCGGGGCTGAGGCTGGGTTCGCCGATCCGATCGAGGGCCCAGAGGGCGTTGACATCGAACGGCTGCGTCTTCTTCCCTGTCTTCATGTTGTTCTCGTCTTGGTATGTGTACCTGCGTGCCAGGCGCGAAGGGAGCTTATCTTGGCCGGGTGAGCTGCCAGTTGAGGTGGGCCTTGACTTCGGGCCATTCGCCCGCGGTCAGGCTGTACATGACGGTGTCGCGCACCGTGCCGTCACGGCGCGGCCAGTGGTGGCGTAGCACGCCGTCGCGCTTGGCGCCCAGACGCTCGATGGCGCGCTGGGAGGCGTGGTTGAAGTTGTCGGTGCGCCAGCCCACGAGTCGGGCGCCCAGCGTCTCGAAGGCATGCGTCAGCAACAGCAGCTTGGCCGTCGTGTTGACGGCCGTGCGTTGCGCGCGCTTGGCATACCAGGTGTAGCCGATCTCGACGCGTTCCACGGCGGGCACGATGTCGTGGTAGCTGGTGGTGCCCAGCACCTCGCCGCTTGCCTCGTCTAGCACCGCGAAAGGCAGGCGGTGGCCGGCGGACTGGCCAGCCAGGGCCGCCTCGACGTAGGCGACGGTTTCGTCGGGCGCCGGTACGCTGGTGAAGCGCAGGTTCCAAAGCTCGCCGTCGGCCGCGGCCGCCTGCAGGCCGGGCACATGCTCCAGGGTGAGCGGCACCAGGCAGACGGGGGGAGTGGCCAGCGTGACGGGCAGGACGGGTTTCATGGCTTGTTCCTCAGCATCAGTTTGCGGGCGACGAAGCGCCCCACGCCACAGCCGGCGACGATGAGCACGAGGCCCGCCATCTGCTGCGCATTCCAGTCGGTGCTGCTGATGAAGTCGATGCCGAACTGCCGGCCCAGCCACCAGCCTGCCAGTGCACCGGCGACGAAGCCGACGGCGTCGGCCAGGGCCTCGCGCATCGCGCGATCGAAGTCCTGAGCCATCAGTGGCGCCCGGCCGTCCGGAGCCACGGGGTGCCCCCTCGGGGGGCGATGAGCTTATGCGGGCGTGGGGATTTCGTCATCGGTTGTTCTTCTGCATGAAGACCAGCTTTTCGAACAGGGTCAGGTCCTGTTCGTTCTTGAGCAGCGCACCGACCAGGGGCGGGATGCTGACCTTCTCGTCCTTGGCCTGCAGCGCGCCAACTGGCACGTCCTCGGCCAGCAGCAGCTTGAGCCAGTCGATCAGCTCTGAGGTGCTGGGCTTCTTCTTCAGTCCCGGCAGGTTGCGCACGTCGTAGAAATTCTTGAGTGCAGCGGCCAGCAGGTCTTGCTTCAGCGTCGGGAAGTGCACGTCGACGATCTTGCGCATCGTCTCGGCGTCGGGGAACTTGATGTAGTGGAAGAAGCAGCGGCGCAGGAACGCGTCGGGCAGTTCTTTCTCGTTGTTGGACGTGATGAAGACCAGCGGACGGTGCCTGGCCTTGACGAGCTGGCGCGTCTCGTAGACGTAGAACTCCATGCGGTCGATCTCGCGCAGCAGGTCGTTTGGGAACTCGATGTCGGCCTTGTCGATCTCGTCGATGAGCAGCACCACGGGCTGGTCGGCCTCGAATGCCTGCCACAGCACGCCCTTGACGATGTAGTTCTCGATGTTCCTAACGCGCTCGCTGCCCTCGATGCCGGCGAGCTGGCTGTCGCGCAGCCGGCTGACGGCGTCATATTCATACAGGCCCTGCTGGGCCTTGGTCGTGCTCTTGATATGCCACTGCAGCAGCGGCATCCCGAGGGCCGACGCGACCTCTTCAGCCAGCATGGTTTTGCCGGTGCCAGGCTCGCCCTTGATCAGCAGGGGGCGCTGCAGCGTGGCTGCGGCGTTGACCGCGAGCATCAGGTCGGCGGTGGCGACGTACTGGTCGGAACCTTGGAATTTCATGGGGAAAACCGGGGCTTGAACGAGGCCGGATCAGTATAGGAGGCCTCCTATAATCGCCGCCGCTCAAGAACACGACACCAACACGAGACCACTTGGGACCATGAAAAAACTGCTGCAGATCTCGCTCGCCCTGGCCGCTGCCTTTGGCGCCTTTGCCGCCCAGGCCCAGGATGTGAAGGCCGGCGAGAAGAAGATCGCCATGTGCATCGGCTGCCATGGCATCGCCGGCTATCAGGCCAGCTTCCCCGAGATCCACAAGGTGCCGATGATTGCGGGCCAGAACGCCAAGTACATCGTCACGGCCCTGCAGGCCTACGCCAAGGGCGACCGCAAGCACCCGACGATGCGCGGCATCGCTGGTTCGCTGAGCGAGCAGGACATGAACGACATCGCCGCCTTCTACGAACAGCAGGCCAAGCTGCCGGCCGTGCCCGACAGCGTCCCGGCCGCGCCGGCCAACGTCGCCGAGTTGCTGACCAAGGGCGCCTGCGTGTCCTGCCATGGTGCCAACTTCAGCAAGCCCATCGACCCCAGCTATCCCAAGCTTGCTGGCCAGCACGCCGACTATTTGAGCGTCGCGCTGAAGTCCTACAAGACTGAGAACAACAACAATGTCGGCCGCAGCAACGGCGTCATGGCCGGTCAGGTCAAGCAGTTCAGCAATGCCGAGCTGAAGGCCATCGCCGCCTACATCGGCTCGCTGCCGACCGAGATGGCGACAGTGCCGCAGGGCAAGTTCCGCTGAGCGCCAGTCGCCAGCAGCCAAAGCCGCCCCCGGGGCGGCTTTTCTTCTTTTTGGGACGGACGGGGTGTGCATTGCTGCACGCGCGGAGGCCGGCCCCGCGGTGATACTCGGCCCGCGGTGAGGGCCATGCTCAAGAAGATTCCAGCCTCAGAAGCGACATTAGGGATGTTTCTCCAGTCATTGGAGGGCTCCTGGCTGTCTCACCCGTTCTGGAAGACGAGGTTCGTCCTGGCTGACCCGGCCGACCTGGCGGCGTTGAAGGCCAGTGGCGTGCCGGCTGTCTGGATCGACATCAGCAAGGGATGCGATGTCGCGCCGCCGGCCCCTGCGCCGGTCGAGGTGCCGGCCGAGGCGCCGAAGGTTGAGGTCGTCGCAGTGCCCTTGCCCCCGCCGGCGCCGGTGCAGCCCGAGCCGCGGACTAGCCTTGAGGATGAACTCAGCCGAGCGTCGCAGGTGTTGAACCGCTCGAGGCTGGCCGTCACGGCGTTGTTCAACGAGGCGCGGCTGGGCAAGGCCATCGATACCGAGGTCTGCCTGCCCATCGTTGGCGAGATCGCTTCGTCCCTCGCGCGCAACCCCTCGGCCTTCCTGAGTCTGGCCCGGCTCAAGACCAGGGATGACTACACCTACATGCATTCGGTTGCCGTCTGCGGCCTGATGGTGGCCTTGGCCCGCCACATGGGCCTGCCCGACGAGCAGGCCCGAGAGGCGGGTCTGGCGGGGCTGCTGCACGACGTCGGCAAGATGCAGATGCCGCTGGAGGTGCTCAACAAGCCCGGCGCACTAACCGATGCGGAGTTCAAGGTGATGCGCAGCCATCCCGAGCGCGGCTGGGAGTTGCTGAAGGATGGCGTCAAGGTACCGCCGGCGGCGCTGGACGTCTGCCTACATCATCACGAGAAGATCGATGGCACCGGGTATCCGCACAAGCTGGCCGGCGAGCAGATCAGCCTGATGGCGCGCATGGGCGCTGTCTGCGACGTCTATGACGCCATCACATCCACGCGCCCCTACAAGACGGCCTGGGATCCGGCCGGATCATTGCAGCGCATGGCGCAGTGGAAGGGGCAGTTCGACCCCATCATCTTCCAGGCCTTCGTCAAGAGCGTGGGCATCTACCCGACCGGCACTCTGGTGCGGCTGCAGTCCGGCCGTTTGGCCGTAGTCGTGGAGCAGAACCCGGCCTCCCTCGTCGCGCCACGCGTCAAGGTCTTCTTCTCGACGAAGTCCGGCATGCCTATTCCGGTGGAGCTGCTGGACTTGGCGGCCTCTGGTACCAGCGATCGCATCGCCGGCCGCGAGCCACCCGAGAACTGGAACTTCGGGCGCCTCGACGAGCTCTGGAACCCCAACGCCAGGCGCTGACGCAAGGGCTTTTCCGCCCCTCCTAAACTGCGGGCCCTGCAGTTGGGAGAAGAGTGATGAAACGATGGATTGGCGTGGCCCTGCTGGCGCTCGCTTGCGGTGCCTCGGCGCAGACCCTGCGCTGGGCCAGCCAGGGCGATCCGCAGACCATGGACCCGGACTCGCAGAACGAGAGCCTGACCAACATGGTCAACGGCCAGATCTACGAGCGGCTGACCAACCGCGATGCCAAGTTGACCCTGGTGCCAGGCCTGGCGGCCTCCTGGGCACAGACCGGCCCGCTGACCTGGCGCTTCAAACTGCGCCAGGGCGTCAAGTTCCACGACGGCACGCCGCTGACGGCCGACGACGTCGTCTTCTCGGTGCAGCGTGCCAAGGAGCCAACTTCGCAGATCGCCGTCTGGGCCAACGCCGTCGGTGTACCCAGGCGCATCGACGACCTGACGGTGGACTTCCAGCTGAACACCTTCAACCCCATCTTCCTGCAGCACATTGACCAGCTCTGGATCATGAGCCGCAAGTGGTGTGAGACCCATCGCGCCACCAAGCCGCTGGACTTCAAGAACAAGGAGGAGAGCTTCACAGCGCTGAACGCCAACGGTACTGGCCCCTTCATGCTGGCCAGCCGACAGCCGGGCATCAGGACCGTGTTGAAGCGCAATCCGAACTGGTGGGGAAAGTTCGAGGGCAACGTGCAGGAGGTCGTCTATACGCCCATCGCCACCGACGCGACGCGGCTGGCCGCGTTGGTGTCAGGCGAGATCGACTTCGTGCTCGACCCCGCGCCGCGTGACATCTCGCGCCTGCGCAACACGGCCGGCATCAAGGTCATCGAGGGGCCGGAGAACCGCCTCGTCTTCATCGGCATGGACCAGTCGCGCGACAAGCTGCTCTACGGCAAGGTGCCGGGCGACAAGAACCCCTTCAAGGACCAACGGGTGCGCCGCGCGCTCTACCAGGCTATCGACATCGAGGCGATCAGGAGCAAGCTGATGAGTGGCCTGTCGGTGCCCACCGGCGCGCTGACGCCGTCCGGCATCGCATCCTTTGACGACCAGGCGCTGCAGACCCGTCTGCCGTACGACCTGGCCGGCTCCAGGAAGCTGATGGCCGACGCTGGCTACGCCAACGGTTTCGAGGTGACGCTGGACTGTCCCAACAACCGCTACATCAACGACGAGGAGATTTGCACTGCGCTGGCGTCGATGTGGGCGCAGCTGAAGGTCAGGGTCAAGGTCAACGCCATGCCTCGCGTCCTCTACTTCCCCAAGCTGGAGAAGTACGACACCAGCCTCTACATGTACGGTTGGGGCGGGTCGGTGACGGACGCCGAGAGCATCCTCACGCCGCTGTACCGCACTCGTGGCGACAAGGGTGTGGGCAATTACAACTTCGGTGGTTTCCGCAACGACCGCGCCGATGCGCTGGCGGCGCAGTCCAGCGTCGAGCCGGACGAGAGGAAGCGCGAGCAGCTCGTTCGCGGCGCGCTGGCCGAGTTGCGGGAGCAGGTCAACGTCATTCCGCTGCACCGGCAGGTGGTGCCCTGGGCGGCACGCGCGAACGTCACGGCCGTGCACAGGCCAGACAACTGGCTGGAGCTGGCCTGGGTGAAGGTTGGCCGCTGATATGTGGAAAGCAAAACAGCCTCCTGGCGGAGGCTGCTGAAATTAAGGTTTGCACCTGCGAAATGAACTTAAGACTTGCACCTGGTGCAAGTCAATGCTTCAGGCCGCAAAAGCAATGGACCGACTCACGGCGAGCTGGCGGAAGCGGTGAGATTCGAACTCACGGAAGGCTCACACCTTCGGCGGTTTTCAAGACCGCTGGATTAAACCACTCTCCCACGCTTCCTCAGGGCGCGCATTCTACGGGGCGCCGGCTCAGTTGCCCGGCTGCTGCGCCTGCTTGCAGTCGACCTGGATGATCTCGCGCTGCGTGCCGTCCACACGCGCCGCCGTCAGGCGGCCACCCCAAACACAGCCTGTGTCCAGTCCCAGCAGGTTTGAGCGGTCCAGGAGTCCGAGCGTGGACCAGTGGCCGAAAGCGATCGGTGTGTCGTCGGTCCGCCGGCCCGGCACCTCGAACCAAGGCATGAAGCCCGCTGGCGCGGCGCCGGCGCCGTCCTTGGTCTTGAAATCCATCTCACCGTCAGCGCTGCAAAAACGCAGCCTTGTGAGTGCATTGACGGTGAAGCGCAGCCGTGCAGTGCCGCTGAGGCCCGGATCCCAGCGCGCCGGCTCGTTGCCGTACATGGCGCGCAGGAAGTCGGGCAGATCCGGCCCGCGCAGTACCGCCTCCACCTCGCCGGCCAGCGTCAGGGTGTCGCCACGGCTCCACTGCGGCGCCACGCCTGCATGCACCATCAGCCAGCCCGCCTCGAAGACGGCCATGCGCTGCTGGCGCAGCCAGTCCAGCAGCGTGGACCGGTCGGGTGCGGCGAGGATGTCGTCCAGCGTGTCGCCGCGGTGGGCGTGGCGCACTCCATGATGGGCGGCCAGCAGGTGCAGGTCGTGGTTGCCGAGAAGGCAGGTCGCTGCATCCCCAAGGCCTGCGAGGCGGCGCAGCGTAGCCAGCGAGGCCGGTCCGCGGTTGACGAGGTCGCCCAGCAGCCAGAGGCGGTCGCGAGACGGGGAGAAGTCCAGGCGTTGCAGCAGCCGCTCCAGGGCGTCGCAGCAGCCCTGGACATCGCCGATCAGATAATTCATGGCGTGATTGTCCCGGCCCCCGAGCGAGGGATCGCACGATGGGCCGGGGCCTGGCCTTCTGATAGTCTCCCGGGCTTCGTTTTTGACCCCGCGCCGATCCGGGTTTTCCCTTGATCTGGCGCCTTCGATGGATACCGCTCTCGTTCTCTTCCTGATCCTTCTCAACGGCTTGTTCGCGATGTCGGAGATGGCGCTCACCGCCAGCCGCAAGGCGCGGCTGCAGGTGATGGTGGAAAGCGGCGAGGGGGGCGCGCAGGCCGCGATGGACCTGCACGACAACCCGACCAAGTTCCTGTCGACCGTGCAGATCGGCATCACCGGCATCGGCGTGCTCAACGGCATCGTTGGCGACGCGGCCTTCTCGGGCCCGCTGTCGGCGTGGCTGAGCGCCACGTTCGCGCTGAACCCCAATGCCACGCAGATCGCGGCAACCGCGCTGGTGGTGGTCATCATCACGCTGCTGACCATCGTCTTCGGCGAGCTGGTGCCCAAGCGCATCGGCCAGATCTATCCGGAGACCGTGGCGCGACTGGTGGCGCCGACGATGACATTCATCTCCATCATCGCGCGCCCGCTGGTGCGCACGCTGAGCATCTCGACGGAGGCCACGTTGAGCTTGCTGGGCCTGCGCAACAAGGGTGCGCGCGGGGTGACGGAAGAAGAAATCGCGGCCAGCCTGGAAGAGGGGCTTGATGCCGGCGTCATCGAGGAGCACGAACACCAGATGGTGCGCAACGTGTTTCGCCTCGACGAGCGCCAGATCGGCTCCATGATGATCCCGCGCGCCGAGATTGCCTGGCTGGACGTGGACGCGACGCCGGCAGAGGTGCTGGCGATGCTGCGCGAGCACGGCTTCAGCCGCTATCCCGTGTGCCGCGGCGGCCTGACAGACGTGCTGGGCGTGGCGAGCGCGCCGGCGCTGCTGGCGGGCATGCTGGAAGGGCGGCCTCTGGACCTGACGGCGGGCCTGGAGCCGCCGCTATTCGTGCCCGAGACGCTGTCGGGCATGGAGCTGCTGGAACATTTCCGCGTCTCGGACGCGCCGCTGGTGTTCGTCGTCGACGAATACGGCGAGGTGCAGGGCGTCATTGCCGTGCGTGACGTGCTTGAAGCCATCGCCGGGGAGTTCAACGCTCCCAGCGATGGCGATGCCTGGGCGGTGCAGCGCGAGGACGGGAGCTGGCTGATCGATGGCCTGATCCCGGTGCCCGAGCTGAAGGACCGCCTGGAGCTGAAGGAACTGCCCGAGGAGGACCGTGGGCGCTACAACACCCTGGCCGGCATGATCATGCTGCTGCTGGGGCGCTTGCCGCGCACGACCGATGTGGTGGAGTGGGACGCGTGGAGATTCGAGGTCGTGGACCTCGACGGCAAGCGTGTGGACAAAGTGCTGGTCAGTCGCCTGGCCGAACCTGGAGAGAAAGAAACATGAGCAACCCCCCGATGTACGGCGAACTGCTGCCGCTGGACCGCGAAGTCCACAAGAACCTGAAGCTGGACACCGATCAGTCCATCGTCGGTCGCGTCGCCGACCAGAACTCGGTCTTCCTGGCCGCCGTCGAGTTCGCGGATGCATGCAAGGAGTACCCCATCGTCTTCGTGCGCGCTGGCAACGGCGCCACGGAAGCCAAGCCCGTCGTGGCGCCGCTGGCCGTGTTGGGGCTGCGTGCCGGCTCCAACCTCTTCGTTGAAGGCGAGAAGTGGACGGGTAACTACGTGCCCGCCTATGTGCGTCGCTATCCGTTCATGATGGCTCGCCTGGACGACAACGCCAACAATCTGGCTGTCTGCTACGACAGCAAGTGGCAGGCCTTCAACGAGGCCAAGGGCGAAGCGCTGTTCAAGGACGGCGAGCCGACGGAGTTCCTGCTGAACGCCAAGGCCTTCCTTGAGAACTTCGAGCAGGAAGCCGAGCGCACCCGCCTGATCTGCAACCTGCTCGTCGACATGGAGCTGCTGCAGGACATGCGCTTTGAGGCCACGCTGCCCAATGGCGAGAAGTTTGACGTCGAGGGCTTCCTGGCGCTCGACGAGAAGAAGTACGCCGAGCTGCCCGACGCCAAGGTGCTGGAGCTGCATCGCAACGGTCTCATCGCGCTGATCGAGATGCATCGCCTTTCGATGACCAACATGAACCGCCTTGTCGGCAAGTACGCCGCCTGACGCGGGGCACTTCGACACCATTCGAGGCCACGCGATGCGTGGCCTTTTTCTTGGAGAGCCCCGGTATGCTCAACCGATGACCGCAACCCTCGGGCCCATGCGCAGGGAGAATCACATGCCCGTGCTGACTGACGACGAGCGCCGCGACGACTTCGACCACGGCCTCGCGCGCCGCCGCGAGGTGCTGGGCGACGTATGGGTGCGCCGTGCAACGCTGGACTCGACCAGCTTCAATGCCGACTTCCAGGACCTCATCACCCGCTACGCCTGGGATGCCGTCTGGAACCGCCCCGGCCTGCCCACCGCGACGCGCCGCCTGCTCGTTCTCGCCTTCACCATGGCGCAGGGCCGCTGGGAGGAGTTCGACCTGCATTGCCGTGCGGCGCTGGCCGCCGGCTTGCCGCCCGAGACCGTGCGCGAGGTGCTGATCCAGGGGGGCATCTATGCCGGCGTGCCGGCCGCCAATACCGCCTTCAAGCGCACGATGTCGCTGCTGGCGGAACTGGGCATCAAGCCCGAGGCGGCGCCGCTGATGCCGGCCGCGCGCCCGCGCCACCACACGACCTTCAGCCGCCCCCAGCTTGCCGTGACGCTGCAAGGGGAGGGCGACAAGGTGCCGGTGCTGCTGGCCCACCCGCTTGGCCTGAGCGAAGCCATCTGGCAGGGCCTGGCCGGCCGCCTGGCTGCCCTTGGCCATCCGACGCTGCGATACGACCTGCGCGGCCATGGGCGCTCGCCCAACCCCCGCGCCGACTGGGGCCTGGCCGAGTTGGCCGAGGACGCTGCCCGCCTCGTCACCGAATGGGGCTGCGGCCCCGTCGTCATGGTCGGCCTGTCCCTGGGCGGGCTCGTGGCCCAGCAACTCGCGGCGACGCGACCCAACCTGCTGCGCGGACTGGTGCTGGCGCACTGCGATTCGCATTACCCCGAGGCGGCGCGAGTCGTTTTCAGCCAACGTATCGACGCGGTGCGCGGGCAGGGCATGGGGGGCGTTACGGAGGCGGCGCTGGCGCGCTACCTGAACCCGGCGCTGCGCGCCACGCGCCCCGACATCGAAACCCTGCTGCGCGACGTCCTGCTGGCCCAGGATCCAGCCGCCTACGTCCAGGCCTGCGCAGCAGTACGCGATGCCGACCTGCGCGGTGCCCTTGCCGGCTGGGCGGGGGCGACCCTGGTCATCGGCGGCGCGCTGGATGGAGGCGTGCTGCCCGAGCGCGTTGCTGCCCTGGCGGCCTCCATTCCGCGCTCACGGCTATGCTTGCTGGATGAAGCATCGCACCTCGGTCCCATCGAGCAGCCGGCAGCTTTTGAGAGCAGTGTTGTCGCCTTTTTGGGTGACATGTAAACCCGAAAATGGGCAATATTTCAGTTGTATCGGTCTGTGAGCCTCACCAATTTATGTCGATTCATTCCCTAGACTCCGCGGCTTGGTGCGTTGGGTACCAAGGACGCAGTCGATGATCCCGATTTTTGAAGAGAGCCGCCGTACCCCGCTGACCCCCCATGGCGGCCCGCCGCTGGAGCTGGACAGCGACTTCGGCACTCTGGAAGGCGATGCCTACGAATTGGTCGAGCGTCGCTACGGGGATCGTGGCCTTGCTCTCACGCGGGAGCGTTTCAACAGCCGCAATGAAGATGGTGACATCGTTTGCACGGCGCGAAACGGCGACCGGACGGTTGGCACCATGTCAGTGCGCTTCGATGGTGTGGGTGGCCTGCACACAGACCTGCTGTTCGAGGCGGAACTGGCCGAATGGCGGGCCGCGGGCATCAAACTCTGCGAGTTCGGTAGTTTGGCCGTGGATCGCAACGCGCCGGAGTCGCGAGCGCTGCTGGCGCAAATCTTCCATCTCGGCTATCTCCACGCCTACCGGCGTGCACGCTGTCAGCGCCTGGTCATCGAGGTGAATCCTCGGCATGTTGCCTTCTACCGTCGTTGGCTGGGATTGCTGCCGTACACGACGGCGCGCCACAACCCGCGCGTGAATGCTCCGGCCGTGCTGATGAGCATCGATTTCGAGACCATCCGCGAGCAGATATCCCTCTGGGCGGGCCGTGCCGACAGGCTGTCCACGGCGCGCTGCCTCTATCCGCTGTTCTGGGACGAGGCGACTGAGGCATCCATGCTCGCCAAGCTGCCCTGAGGGGCGGGCCAGGGGTCAGCGGCATTCGCTGGCGGCCTTCTGTGTGAACAGGCTGGCCGGTGCTGTCCGACCTGGCGTGTGGGTAGCCATGCGGTCAGCTACATAAGGTGCGGTGGCGAATTCACCGCGCAGGCGCTTTAGCAGATCCTCGCGGTCGGGTAACGGTGCGCCGCAGGAGATGCGTGACGCAATGGCCCGGTCCAGCGCACCTTCCAGGCCGTTGCACTGCACCGAGAACGAGGTGTGGTGCGGCTGGCCAAACCGGTCAGTCCAGGTCGCGACGACGCGTAGCACAGGGCCTATGGTTCGTAGCACCCACTCGAAGCGGATGCCGGCGGTACGTGTGCGGCTGCGCTTCATGAGCCGACCCATGGCGCTGCCGCCGGGGCGGCGTGGCCGCTCCAACTGCAACTCGTTCAGGAATTGCTCGTGGGCCGTGGCGCCGGGACTGGCGGCCAAGGAGCGGGATGGGGAGGAGCCTAGGGTTCCAGTCGTCATCGCCTGGCTCCTGGGGTGTCTGCGGTGGCGGACCGCCGTGCTGGAAGTTGCTTGCCCATGCGGGTCTCCTGGGTGGGGACGTGAGCGAAGCTTGGTCGATGCTGGCGGCGCCAGGCAGCGGACGGGATCCGGTGCGGCCGTAGGAGGAGCAGCAATGCCGGGGGCGCGACCCGGTCTTGGCACGTAGGACTTGGCCGACTGCCAGTACCGGTCCAGACTGGCGATGCGTTCCCAGTCCCACCCTTAGGCTGGCATCGGCCTCTCGGGCATACCGCCGCGAGGGCAGCAGCAAAGGAGCAGAGCCATGAACAGCGACCAGATCAAGGGCAGTGTTAAGGAGATGGCCGGCAAGGCCCAGCGCAAGCTGGGTGAGGCCACCGGGAACACCGAGCAGCAACTCAAGGGCGCCGCGACCCAGGTCGAAGGCAAGGTCCAGAAGGCCGTGGGCGATGCCCGCGAAGCCTTCAAGGATGCTCGCACCAGCAGCCGCAAGCCCTGACGCCGAGTCGGACGATGCCTGCCGCTTGACAAGAATTTCCCGCAAAGAGGTTTGCCATGCGTTTCACTAATCCATTCATTCCCACGCAGCGCCGCACTGCCACTGCAGTCCTTGTCACCGCGGCCGTGCTGGTGGCCGGCTGCTCGTCCATGAGTGAGCGTGAGCAGGGGACGGCCAAGGGCGCCGGCGCCGGAGCGGTGGCAGGTGCCATCCTTGGCTCGGTGACGGGCGGTAGTGCCGGGCGAGGGGCCGTCATTGGCGGCGCTGTCGGTGCCGTGGCCGGCAACCTGTGGTCCAAGCACATGGAGGACAAGCGCAAGGCGCTGGCCCAGGCCAGCCAAGGCACGGGCGTGGAAGTTGCGCGCACCGATGACAACCGCCTAAAGCTCAACGTGCCGAGCGATGTGTCCTTTGATACCGGCCGTGCCGACATCAAGCCGCAGATGCGCCCGGTGCTCGACGAGGTCGGGCGCAACCTCGACCCGAACGTCCGCGTGACCATCGTCGGCCATACCGACAGCACCGGCAGTGATGCGATCAACGATCCGTTGTCACGCGAACGGGCGGTCGCGGTGCGCGACTACCTGGCCTCGCGAGGTGTTTCCACCTCAAGGGTCAGCGTCACCGGGCGCGGTTCGCATGAACCGGTAGCGAGCAACGACACAGAGGCCGGCCGCGCGGCCAACCGCCGTGTAGAGATCTTCCTTGCCGAGCAAGGCTAGGCAGAGGATTCCTGCGCGGCGACGTACCCATTCAAGGTCCGCCGCAAAGCACAAAGGGTCGACGCCTTCAGGCGTCGACCCTTTGATTTGTTTGGTGCCGGCAAGAGGAGTCGAACCCCCGACCTTCGCATTACGAATGCGCTGCTCTACCAACTGAGCTATGCCGGCCATGACGTGTTGTGCGTCAAGCCCGCCATTATAGCTTCTATTTTTGCTTCTCTTCCAGATGGTAGGCGGTGAATCGTTCCACCTCGTTCCGAGAGCCCAGCGCAACGGCAACGCGCTCGTGCAGCTTGCCCGGCTTCAGATCCATGATGCGCTCGACGCCATTGGTCGCCGCGCCGCCCGCCTGCTCGATCAGGAAGGACATGGGGTTGGCTTCGTAGAGCAGGCGCAGCTTGCCGGGCTTGTCGGGCTCGCGCTGATCCCAGGGGTACATGAACACGCCGCCACGCGTGAGGATGCGGTGCACGTCGGCCACCATGCTGGCCACCCAGCGCATGTTGAAGTCCTTGGTCCTGGGGCCGGTAGAGCCTGCCAGGCATTCGTCGATGTAGCGGCGCACCGGCGGCGCCCAGTGGCGCATGTTGGACATGTTGATCGCGAATTCCTTGGTGTCCTCGGGAATGCGCACCTGGTCCTGCGTCAGCACCCAAGAGCCTGTCTCGCGGTCCAGTGTGAACATCGCGACGCCATCACCCACCGTCAGCACCAGCATGCTTTGCGGACCGTAGACACAGTAGCCTGCAGCAGCCTGCTGCTTACCGGGCTGCAGGAAGTCCTCCTCCGACACGCCCCGTGCATGGCCCACCTTGCGCAGCACGCTGAAGATGGTGCCGATGGACACATTGACGTCGATGTTGCTGGAGCCGTCCAGGGGATCGAACAGCAGCAGGTACTCGCCTTGAGGGTAGCGGTTGGGAACGACGTAGATGCCGTCCATTTCCTCGCTGGCCATGGCGGCGAGATGGCCGCCCCATTCATTGGCTTCGATCAGCACCTCGTTGGCGATGATGTCGAGCTTCTTCTGCACCTCACCTTGCACGTTCTCGCTGCCGGCAGTGCCCAGCACGTCCCCAAGCGCCCCCTTGTTGACGGCGATGGCGATGCGCTTGCAGGCACGCGCAACAACCTCGATCAGCAGGCGCAGCTCCTGCGGGATGTGCCCGTGCTGGCGCTGCTGCTCGATGAGGTACTGGGTCAGGCTAGTCTGGCGCGCCATGGCTCAGTTCCCCGAGGCGAGTGCGCGCTCGACGATCTCGCGCACGTCGGGCGACAGGTCGGGCTTGGCGGCCACGCGGGCCACGGCCTCGCAGGCGGCCGTGCGGTAGGGATCGGCCAGCACGGCCCAGCGGTCCATCGCTCGAGCGATGCGGCTGGCGAGCTGCGGGTTGATGGCGTCGATGGCCAGCACCTGGTCGGCCCAGAACACGTAGCCGGCCGCGTCACTGCGGTGGAATGCAGCCGGGTTGAACATGCACAGTGAGGCCAGCAGGCTGCGTGCGCGGTTTGGGTTCTTCAGCGTGAAGTCGGCGTGCTTGGTAAGCGCCTTTACACGGGCGAACACGCGGCCCTCGCCCTCGGGGGCGCGGGCCTGCAGCGAGAACCACTTGTCGATGACCAGCGCATCATCCTTGAAGAGCGCGTGGAAGCGCTCCAGCGCCGGCGCGGCCAGCTCGGCGTTGGCGTTCACGAGCGCGGCCAGTGCACCCATGCGGTCGGTCATGTTGGAGGCGTCCTTGAAGCGCTGGTAGGCCTTGCCGGGCCACACGGCGTCGCCGCTCGACTGGGCGTCCAGCACGAGCATGGACAACGCCAGGTTGGCCAACGCGCGCTTGCCGGCCGAGATCGGGTCGGACGTGTAGCCGCCTTTGACCTGGTGCGCCTCAAAGGCTGCGGCCCAGTCGTCGCGCAGCGCGCTGGCGAGCTGGGCCTGCGCTGCCAGCACGGCGGCGTGGATAGCCTGCGGGTCCACGACGTCCAACTGCTCGGCGATGTAGCTCTCGCCTGGCAGCGTCAGCGCCAGCTCCTTGAAGGCAGGATCGAGGTCCGGGTGCGTCAGCACGCCGCGCATCGCGTCGATGAAGGCGGGGCTGAGCTGCAGCGGCTGGCCGGCACGCAGCGCGTGCAGGATGCGGTTCAGCGCCAGGCGCTGGCCGGCTTCCCAGCGGTTGAAGGGATCGCTGTCGTGGCGCATCAGCACCAGCAGCGCGGCATCGGACAGCGCGTCGTCCAGCACCACTGGCGCCGAGAAGCCGCGCAGCAGCGATGGCACGGGCTCGCTGTCGATGTTCTCAAACACGAAGGTCTGCTCGGCCTGGTCCAGCACCAGCACCTGCTCGGTGTCACCGTTGGCATTCAGCGCCAGTGCGACGCCGTGGCGGTCCAGCAGGCCCATGACGACGGGGATGACCTGGGGGAGCTTGGTTGGCTGGCCGGGCGTTGCGGGTGTCTGCTGCGTGAAGCGCAGCGTGAAGGTGCGCGCGGTGGCGTCGTGCTCACCTCGGGCGCTAACGCGCGGCGTGCCGGCCTGCGAGTACCAGCGCTTGAACGCATCCAGCCGCGTGGTCAGTGCAGAGCCGGGGTTGGCGTCGGCGATCGCCTGCGCGAAGTCGTCGCAGGTGACGGCCTGGCCATCATGGCGCTCGAAGTACAGCTTCATGCCGGCCTCGAAGCCCTTGCGGCCGACCAGCGTCTGGTACATGCGGACGACTTCCGAGCCCTTCTCGTAGACGGTGGCCGTGTAGAAGTTGTTGATCTCGCTGTAGCTGTCGGGGCGCACCGGATGGGCCATGGCGCCGCTGTCCTCGGGGAACTGCATCGCACGCAGCTGGCGCACGTCCTGGATGCGGCACACGGCGCGGGCACTGGGCGTGCCGGCCATGTCCATCGAGAACTCCTGGTCGCGGAAGACGGTCAGACCCTCTTTCAGCGACAGCTGGAACCAGTCGCGGCAAGTGACGCGGTTGCCGGTCCAGTTATGGAAGTACTCGTGCGCAACGATGGACTCGATGCGCGCGAAATCCACGTCCGTCGCAGTCGCCGGCGAGGCAAGCAGCGCCGACGTGTTGAAGATGTTCAAGCCCTTGTTCTCCATCGCGCCCATGTTGAAGTCGGATACGCCGACGACCATGAAGCGCTCCAGGTCCAGCGGCAGGCCGAAGCGGGCCTCGTCCCAGACGATGGAGGCGATGAGGCTGTTCATCGCGTGCTCGGTCTTCTCCAGGTCGCCGCGACGCACATAGACCTGCAGCAGATGGTCCTTGCCGGCCCGCGTGCGGATGCGTTGCTCGCGGGCGACCAGGTCGCCCGCCACGACGGCGAACAAATAGCTGGGCTTGGGGAAGGGGTCGTTCCAGACCGCGAAGTGCCGCCCGTTGTCCAGGTCGCCGCTGTCCACCAGGTTGCCATTGGCCAGCAGGATGGGGAAGCGGGCCTTGTCGGCGCGCAGCGTGACCGTGTAGACGGCCATCACGTCCGGGCGGTCCAGGAAGTAGGTGATGCGGCGAAAGCCCTCAGCCTCGCATTGCGTGAAGAAGCTGCCGCCCGACGTGTAGAGGCCCGACAGCGCCGTGTTCTTGTCGGGGCAGGTGGTGTTGCGGATTTCGAGCGAGAAGTCCGCGTCCGGGGCGTTGTCGATGATGAGCTCGTGGCCTTCCTGGCGGAATGACACGCTGCTGCCGTCGATCAGCACGCGCAACAGATTCAGTTCCTCGCCATGCAGACGCAGCGGGCCGTGCGGCACGGCGGTGTTTCGCTCGACCTGCATCTTGCTCGTGACGATGGTCTTGGCCGGGTCGAGGTCGAAGTTCAGGTCGACCTTGCGAATCCAGAACGCCGGCTGCTGGTAGTCCAGGCGCTGGATCAGGGGGGCGGTGCCTTCACGCATGAGGGGCTTCCTTGGGGTGAGGAAAAAGAAAGGGCCGCCGCAGCGGCCCGGAGGCGTCAGACGCCTTGCTTGAGGGACTCGGTGATGAAGGGGTCGAGGTCGCCGTCCAGCACCTTCTGCGTCGCCGACGTTTCGTAGTTGGTGCGCAGGTCCTTGATGCGGCTCTGGTCTAGCACGTAACTGCGAATCTGGTGGCCCCAACCGACGTCGGTCTTGGTGTCCTCCAGCTTCTGCTGTTCTTCCATGCGCTTCTTCATCTCATGGTCGTACAGCCGCGAGCGCAGGCGGCGCCAGGCGACGTCGCGGTTGCTGTGCTGGCTGCGGCCGTCCTGGCATTGCACGACGATGCCGGTCGGAATGTGCGTGAGGCGCACGGCCGAGTCGGTCTTGTTGATGTGCTGGCCGCCGGCACCGGACGCGCGGAACGTGTCGGTGCGAACATCGGCTGGGTTGATGTCGATCTCGATGGAGTCGTCGACTTCCGGGTAGACGAACAGCGATGCGAACGACGTGTGGCGGCCGCCGGACGAGTCGAACGGGCTCTTGCGCACCAGGCGGTGCACGCCGGTCTCGGTGCGCAGCAAGCCGAACGCGTACTCACCCTCGACCTTGATGGTGGCGCTCTTGATGCCGGCCACGTCGCCGGGTGTCTCGTCTTCAAGCGTCGCCTTGAAACCCTTGCGCTCGCAGTACTTCAGGTACTGGCGCAGCAGCATGCCGGCCCAGTCGCAGGCCTCGGTACCGCCGGCGCCGGCCTGGATGTCGATGAAGCAGTTGCTCGGGTCAGCCGGGTTGTTGAACATGCGGCGGAACTCAAGTTCCTCGATCTTCTCGCGCAGCTTTCCCGCGTCCTCCTCGATGGCCAGCATGCCGGCCTCGTCGCCTTCCTCACGGCTCATCTCGAAGAGTTCGCCGTTGTCGGCCAGCGAACTGGTCAACATCGTGATGGTGTCGACCACGGCTTCCAGCGCGCGCTTCTCCTTGCCCAGCTCTTGGGCACGCTTGGGGTCGTTCCAGACGGTGGGGTTCTCGAGCGACGCATTGACCTCGTTCAGGCGCAGTGCCTTGCGATCGAAGTCAAAGATACCCCCTTAGCGCGTCGGTGCGCGCTGAGAGGTCGGCGAGTGAGTTGCCGATTTGGTTGATGTGTTCGATGTCCATGACGGGCTTCTTTGGAAAACGGCGATTTTCTCATGGGCCAGAATGACGCCATGGCAGCTTCCGCCCCCGTCGATTACTGGCGCCGTACCCGGCGCCTCACCGCCTGGCTGCTGCTGGCCTGGGGTGTTGTCGGCTTCGCACCGGTGTTCTTCGCGCGCGAGCTCAGCGTCGAGGTCTTCGGCTGGCCGCTGGCCTTCTGGCTGGCCTCACAGGGGGCGCTGCTGGGCTTTTGCGCCATCGTCGTCGTCTACGCCTGGCGCATGAACCGGCTGGAGCGGGAGTTCAACGAGCCTCGCTCCTGAACAGCCGCCGCGTCTCGGCCTCGCCCACGTAACGGACGTAGCTGGCTTGCACCCATCCCTCTCGGCGCATCGCTTCCAGGTGGCGTTGCAACTGCTGCTGGTCCACCTGCGGGATGTTGGCGCGGTGCAGGTACAGGCCGATGGCTTCCGGCGAGTTTTCCGGCAGGTCAACGGTCACGGCGTGGGCCGGCAACAAGCCGTCTCGGCGCAGCTTGGCGTGAATCACGCTGGGGATGATGGCCGCCTGCAGCCGCCCGGCCGACAGCTTGGCGGCGAGATTGTCGTAGTCCGGCGAGTACTCGGCCTGACGCGCGGCGAGCAGGGCGTCCACGCCGTCCTTGAGCCGGCCCAGCCGCACGCCGCGCACGATGCCAAGCTTGAGATCGGGCCGCCGGCGCAGCGCCTCGAGCGAGCGAGGTGGCGAGTCCCCGACGAAGATGAGGTCCATCGTGGCATAGGCATATGGCAGGAACTGCCCGACGCGGTCGCGCTCTTCGGCCCGCATGGCCGACGTGATGAGGTCGAGCTGGCCCCTCTCGAACTCAAGCAGCAGGCGGGCTCGGGGACGGGATACGAACTTGACGTGGCAGCCGCTGCGCCGCGCCAGTTCGGCGACCAGGTCGGGCGCCAGTCCGCGCCATTTGCCGTCCTGCAGATAGGCTCCAAATCCCAGCTCGGAGATGCCGACGCTGAGATCGCGCGTGCAGCCGGCCTGGCCGACGGCCGGGGCCAGTGCCAGCACAAGCGCCAGAAAGGGCCGCCTCATGCGCCGGCCAGGAATGGTTCCAGCAGTGCCGCCAGCGCTTCTGGCTGATCGTGATGCAGCATGTGGCCGGCGTCCGGCAGCACGGCGCGCTCCAGGGCCGGCACCAGGCTCAGCCGGGCCTCGAAGTCGTCGCGCGGATAGCGCGTGCCCCAGAAGCGCGTCAACTGGTCGTCGCTGCCTTCGACCCAGAGCGTCGGCGCGGCGATGCGCTGCCAGCAGGCCAGCACCTCGGCCTTGCGGTAGAGCACCGGGTTGGCCAGTTTGTGTGCGGGGTCGGCGTTGAGCTGGAAGCCCTCGGGCGTTTCACGCGCCCAGTGCCGTGCCAGCCAGGCCGCCTTCGCCGCGGGCAGGCGGGGGTTGTTCTTCATCAGCCGCTCGGCCACGTCGGCCAGCGTCGCATAGGGGCGCAGCGATGGCGGCTCCTTCAGCTCGTCCAGCCACCTGGCCAGGCGTTCGGGCGCCGCGGCCGCCGCGGTGTCAGGCATGCCGAAGCCTTCGAGGTTGATCAGGCGCCGCACCCGCTGCGGGCGTACGCCGGCATAACTCATCACTACGTTGCCACCCATGCTGTGGCCCAGCAGGTCCACAGGTGCCGTGGGACTCAGCGCATCCAGAAGGGCATCCAGATCGCCGAGGTAGTCGGGGAACCAGTAGCAGTCGGCGCCCGTCGTTTCGCTCAGGCCGAAGCCGCGCCAGTCCAGTGCGATGACCTCGCGATCGTCGCCCAGCGCGTCGACGACGAACTGAAAGGAGGCGCCGACGTCCATCCAGCCATGCACCATGACCAGCGGCGGGCGGCCAGGCAAGGGCTGACCCCAGCGCAGCATGTGGTGGCGCAGGCCGCGCAGGGCCAGGAACTCGCTGCTAAGGGTGCGGCGCGGGATGTAGACATCGGGCATATACGCACTGTAGGACAACGCAGTCCGTCGACAATGGTTGCCATGCCCTCACGTCCCACCCTGCGCGCCGCCGAGCCGCGCGATCTGCCCGCCATCGTCCAGCTCATCGGCGAACTCGCGGAGTTCGAGCATCTGACCCATCTGCTCGAGGTGACGCCCGACAAGCTGGCCCCGCACCTGTTCGGCGATGACCCGGTTGCGGAATGCATGCTCGGCGAAGTCGACGGCGAGGTGGTCGCGTTCGCGCTGTACTACACCAACTTCTCGACCTTCTTGGCCAAGCCGGGGCTGTACCTGGAGGACCTGTACGTGCGTCCGGCCCACCGTCGCAGCGGCCTGGGGCGCTCGCTGCTGGTGCACCTGGCCCAACTGGCCTGCGAGCGCGGCTATGGACGTTTCGACTGGACGGTGCTGAACTGGAACGAAGACGCCATCCGCTTCTATGAGAAGCTGGGCGCCACGGTCATGCCTGAATGGCGCATCTGCCGGCTGACGGGCGATGCCCTGGAGCGCTACAGCGACGGTGACCGGCCCAGCATGTGGTCACCCTCCGCCTGGCTGGGGCTCTGAGCTGACAGCCCGGCGTCGGCTCCGGGCAATCCATTAGGCCGGTCCCGACCGGGCTGGCTAGCATTCGCCCCCTTGTCCCGATCGGGGTGGCCCATGGCGGAAGACCGTTACCAGCAGCTGCACGCCGCTTTCCGCTGGCAGGTGCCCGAGGACTTCAACATCGCCGAGGCCTGCTGTGGCCGCTGGGCGCGCGACACGCCCAAGGCCCCGGCCATCCATTTCGATAGCGAGAGCGGCTGCCGCGCAACCTACAGCTATGCCCAGCTGCAGCGCGCCGCGAATCGCCTGTCCAACGCGCTGCTGGGCCAGGGCGTGCGCCGTGGCCACCGAGTGGCCATCGTGCTGCCGCAGCGCTTCGAGACGGCTGTCGCCCACATCGCCATCCAGCAGATCGGCGCGGTCGCGATGCCGCTGTCCATGCTGTTTGGCGCCGAGGCGCTGGAGTACCGGCTGCAGGACAGCGGCGCCGTGCTGGCCATCGCCGCCTGCGAGGCGCTGCCGGCGCTGCGTGAGGTGAAGGCGCGCTGCACGGCGCTGCGGCGCATCCTCGTCGTCGGCCAGTGCCCGGTGGACTGTGACGAGCTGTCATGGATGCAGGCCCTGCAAGCCGAGGAGGCTCGTTTCAAGCCGGTAGGTACCAAGGCCGGCGATCCGGCCATCCTGATCTACACCAGCGGCACGACGGGCCAGCCCAAAGGCGCATTGATTCCCCAGCGGGCGCTTGTGGGCAACCTGAGCGGCTTCGTCGCGAGCCAGGACTGGTTCGGCTTCGATCCATTCGACGCGAGCAAGCCCAGCGACGCGGTCTTCTGGAGTCCGGCAGACTGGGCCTGGACGGGAGGGCTGATGGATGCGCTGCTGCCCACGCTGTACTTCGGCCGGCCCATCGTCGCCTGGCAGGGCCGCTTCTCGGCGGCCAAGGCCTTCGAGCTGATGGCGGCCTACGGTGTCACGCACAGCTTCCTGTTCCCCACCGCGCTCAAGGCCATGATGAAGGCCGAGCCCCGGCCGCAGCGCCACGGGCTACGGCTGCGCGCGTTGATGAGCGCTGGCGAGGCGGTGGGTGACGCCGTTTTCGCCTGGTGCCGGGACGCCCTGGGCGTTCCGGTCAATGAGATGTTTGGCCAGACTGAGATGAACTACGTCGTCGGCAACTGCCAGGCGTTGTGGCCGGCCAAGCCGGGCTGCATGGGCCGCGCCTATCCAGGTCATCGCGTGGCCGTCATCGACGACGAAGGCCAGGAGTGCATGCCTGGCGACATCGGCGAGGTGGCCGTGCACGCTCGCGACCGCCACGGCCAGCCCGACCCGGTGTTCTTCCTCGGCTACTGGAACAACGTGGCTGCGACTCGCGCCAAGTTCACTGGCGACCCGGCGGACAGCTGGTGCCGCACCGGCGACCTCGCGCGCATGGACGCCGACGGCACGCTCCGGTACGAGGGCCGCGCCGACGACGTCTTCAAGAGCGCCGGCTACCGCATCGGTCCAGGCGAGATCGAGAACTGCCTGCTCAAGCACCCTGCCGTGGCCAACGCGGCCGTGGTGCCCAAGCCTGACGCGGAGCGCGGCGCTGTCGTGAAGGCCTACGTCGTGCTGGCCGAGGGCCATGCGGGCGACGCGGCGCTGGTCGGGGCTCTGCAAGCCCATGTGAAGGAGCGGCTGGCACCCTATGAGTACCCCAAGGAGATCGAGTTCATCGACGCGCTGCCGATGACGACCACCGGCAAGGTGCAGCGTCGCGTGCTGCGCCAGCGCGAGCAGGAGCTTGCTGCACCGCCGTCTAGCTGAGCGTTGCGCCGCCACAGGCATTGGCATGAAATGCCATGCGTTCAAGTGGACCAAGGAGACGTCCATGATCGCGACCCAGCTTGCGAAATGCCTGCCAGAGCCCTGGCGGACGCGATTGCTGTTTCGGCTCGGCGTCGCGGCGACGCCGATGATGCGCTACGCGGGGCTCAGGCTGGTGGCACTTTCCGACGACAGCGTGACGCTGAGCATCGCGCTGTCGCGCCGCACGCGCAGCCCGTTCAACGGCATGTTCTTCGGGGCCATCGCCACCGGTGCCGATGCCGCCGCGGGGCTGTTCGCGATGAAGTTCATGCCGGAGACGGGTCATCGCGTCGTGCCCCTGGTCAGGGCTGCCAGCTCGGAGTATTTCAAGAAGCTGACCGGTACCGCGCATTTCAGCTGCGCCCAGGGCCGGGAGATCTACGCTGCATGCGAGCAGGCCCTCTCCACCGGCGAGCGGCAGGACGTCGATGTCGAGGTGATTGTGACCGTGCCATCTCAGCTTCGCGAGCAACCGGTGGCCCGCATCACTCATCGCATGTCGATCCGCAAGCTGCGCTAAGCCGGAGTGCCCATCAGCATTTGTAGGGCTTGCCCGTCATCTTGACCGCGCGCGGCGCGACGTTCTCGTTGAAGCGGTCGATGGTGGCGATGCGGGACTCCTCGGTCTCCACACAGGTGTCGCCTCGGCGCCTGCGCATGCGACCATCGCTGGTGCGCTCCTCCACCCAGTCCGCGGTGACGGCGGCGGCATTCGCGATCCGGTCCTCCAGCGTGAGGCGCCGGGTGTTGCTGCGCGGATCGTTCAGCGCGGCGCTGCGGGTGCTGGCGGACGCTGCATAGCCGGGCGGCAGCGTCAGACGCAGCGTGGTCCGGGGCGGCTCGGCAGCGGCGGCGGGCGTTGGGGGGGCGGCGGTTGCCGGGCTGACTGCGACGGGCGAGGGTGTTTCCGTGCTGAAAACAGGCGGAGCCGGTATGGGTAGATCGGGCGACGGCAAGCGCGGCGCAAGGGTGGCCGGCGGTTCGGGCGGAGGCGGTAACTGCCGAGGCTGCACGAGGCGCACCGTCGTCAACCGTCGTTTGCCGGCGTCCTCCAGCGGCGGTGGACGATGCAGCCACAGCAGCGCGAGCAACCCTGCGTGCAGGGCCGCGACGGCGATACGTGCGATCCAGCGGTGGTCCACCATGCCTAGAACTTCACACTGAGCTTGGTGCCAGCCGGCGACACCAGGCGGGCCGCGTCGGGCCAGTTCTCCTGGCCGGTCAGCAGCGCGCAGGGCCGGCCTTTTGCGCCTTTCGCGCCTTTGGTGGCGTCGGGGTCGGGCTCGCCGGCGGCCACGGGCAGAGGCAGGCCTAGCAGCTGCCCGTTCTCGCGCCACTCCAGCTCCCAGTTGGGCGTGGCGCTGCAGATGCGTACCGCCTGGATGCGCGGAAAGAGCCAGCGCAGGTACCAGGGCAGTAACTCTTCACGCAGCGTGCGGGCCACGCGCATGATCTGGCGCACCTTGGCTAGCGTCAGTTGCTCTGGCGGCGTCGTCAGCTCGACGCTGCCGCGCACGGCCAGCTTGCCCTGGCCGGCGTTGGTGGCCAGGTCTGCGGACCTGGCCTCGGCCTCGGTCAGCAGTGGCAGGTCAAAGCGCCCCTCGGCGTCGAGCTGGATGGGGTGGTCGGCCTCGTCGCTACGTACAACCATGCGCACGTCCTGCAGCGCGAGGGTGGTCTTGTCCGCGTCGACCCGGAAATCCATGCGGAACAGGCCCTCGCCATGCTTGCCGAGCTTGGCGAGGAAGTCGTTGATGCGCGCATAGGGCATGACGCCCTTGTCGCGCTTGAGCTCCGTTTTTACGGCGGGCAGCACTTCGGTCTGAGCGTGGGCGGCCGAGGCCGCGGCCAGCAGGCAGGCGAGCAGGATTCGCATGAGTCTCAGGTGGGGTCGTTGGGAGGCTCGGGGCCGGGCTCCCAGGCGAGCAGGTCGCCGGGCTGGCATTGCAGGGCTTCGCAGATGCGCGACAGGGTGTCGAAGCGCACGCCGCGCACTTTGCCGCTCTTGAGCAGCGACAGGTTGGCCTCCGTGATTCCTATGTGCTCGGCCAGCTCGCGCGAGCGCATCTTGCGGCGCGCGAGCATGACGTCGAGGGTGACGACGATGGGCATCGAAAGCTCTAGATGAACTCGGCGTTCTCGTCGGCGACACGAGCGGCTTCGGAGAGCACCTGCGCAAGGGCCAGCAGCAGCAGTCCGAAGAGCAGTGCCAGGTAGTGGTCCGACGTCAGGCCGAACCACAGCTGTCGCTCGCCCTTGGGGTTGCCCCACGTCACGGCGAGGATGCCCAGCGTGTGGCCCAGCGGCTGGGCGGCCGCCAGCGCGCACAGGCCCAGCCCCAGCCGGCGCAGGTGCTGGGCGGGGCGGCGTGCCAGCAGCTCGCCCTGGGCGAAGCAGCCGAACAGCGCCCACATCTGCCACAACGCGAACAGGCTGACCGACGTGGGCAGCAGCGAGGCCGCCAGACCCCACAGCCGTGAGCCGAGGTCGATCTGCAGCTTGCCGAGGTTCCAGGTACGGGCGGCAACTTCGGCCACCCAGTCGGGCTGGGCCCAGAAGATGAATGGCAGAGTGCCAATGACGACGACGCCCAGTAGGCTGAGCAGCCGCACGATCCAGGCGAGGCGGCGGATGCGCCGCAGGCCCTCGGCGGAAAAGGAATCAGGCATGGCGTCCGTCGTAAAACAAGAAAAACTTACTGTAAAACAATAATTGTCGATCGCGAAACAACGATATGGCCCGTCCCCGAGAATCAGGGGATGAGCAAGAAGAGCAGCCACGTCAGCGAGACCCCCGCGACCCAAGCCCTGAAGCGCGCTGGCGTCGCGTTCACGGAGCATGTCTATGACTACGTGGAGCACGGCGGCACGTCGGAATCGTCCAAGCAGCTGGGCGTGGACGAGCATGCCGTCGTGAAGACGCTGGTCATGCAGGACGAGAAGGCGGATCCGCTGATCGTGCTGATGCATGGCGACTGCACGGTCAGCCTGAAGGAGCTGGCGCGGCAGATTCCCTGCAAGAAGATCGAACCCTGCAAGCCCGATGTCGCCCAGCGCCACAGCGGCTACCAAGTTGGCGGCACGTCGCCGTTCGGCGTGCGCAAGGCGATGCCGGTATTCGTCGAGGCCAGCATCCTGGCACTGGAGAGGATCTGCATCAACGGCGGCCGGCGCGGCTACTTGGTCGGCATCGAGCCAAAGGTGCTCGTCGATCTGCTGGGTGCCCGGCCAGTCCATTGCGCGCTTGCCGCCTAGACCGCTCGCTGTCGACGAAAATTACATGATGTGTCATTTATTGGGTTTGTTTGCAATAGATTCGATATAAATCAATCATTTATGGCGCATGGCTTGAAAAATGCTTGGGAGCGGTCGTGACCAGTTCACCAAGGAGACGCCATGAGATCCTTCACTCGTGTTGCGGCGATCTGGGGCTTTGCCGCCGCTGCTATCGCCCTCTCGACCCCAGCCCAGGCTAGTCTGACGCTGACCGCTGCGGGTACCTCCAACGGCTTTTCGCTGACGACTTTTGCGGACTTCAGCTCCGTCACCGGTGGGGGCTGTTGCAACGGCCCCTTCGGTGTCGCCGTGAGCGGCAGCGGCAACGTGCTGGTGTCCGTCAGCGGTACGCGCTACGTCTTCAACAATGCCGACGGCCAGGCGCCGGGCACCGCCCTGGGCTCGGCAAGCAGTTCGTCGTTCACTGCGGCCTATGCCCGAGCTGGCGGCCTGGCCTACGGGGCTGACTCGGGACGCTTCGTCCAGTTCAAGAACGACGGCACCATCGATCACGTGCTGACGGGCGTGACACCTGGCCCCTACCTCGGCATGTGGGGCGCGCCCAATGGGCACATCATCGCGACCAGCGGTTCGGGCCTGATCGATATCGACCCGCTGGCGGCCGGCGGTGCCGGCAGCTACCGCCTCATCAACGGCGCCTTTGGCGACGGCGTGACGGTCTCCCCCGACGGTCTGACTGCCTATCTCGAGCAGTCCGGCGGCATCCAGGGCTACAACATCGCCACGGGCGCCGCGGTCGGCCCGTTCATCAGCGTGCCTGGCAACAGTGCGGACGGCACCGGCATGATCATCGGAGGCGCGCTCAACGGCAACCTGATCATCAACAATAACAACGGTGACGTCGACATGTGGGACTTCGGTACCAGCACGATGATCACGCTGGCCACAGGCTCCTCGCCGTTCGGTGCCGACCGTGGCGACTATGTCGCCGTTGACACCAAGGGCTGTCTCTTCCTCGACGAGGGCAACCGCGTCGACCGCCTGTGCCTGGCGGGCGCGAGCATCGGCGAGCCTGGAGGGGGCAACACGGTGCCCGAACCCGCAGCGATGCTGCTTGTCGGCGCAGCGCTGCTCGGCCTCGGTGCCGCCCGCCGCCGCCGTTTCTGACTGCACGCCGCGCTGGTTGAACCAGGCCCCGCGATGCGGGGCCTTTTCCAATGCAGGCAACCTCCCTCGGGGACTTACCCGGGGGCGTCAGTGGCGAAGCAGCCGGGCGACCAACGCACAATGACGGGCATGCAAGAGACCCTCCTCCCCCTGCTCGCCGCTGTCGCCGGCTACCTCGTAGGCTCGTTGTCCTTCGCCGTCCTCGTCAGCCGTGCGATGGGCCTGTCGGACCCGCGCAGCTACGGCTCCGGCAACCCCGGTGCCACCAACGTGCTGCGCTCGGGCAACAAGGCCGCGGCCATCCTGACGCTGGTGTTCGACGCGCTCAAGGGCTACCTCCCTGTGTTGGCCGTGCTGATCTGGGGCCCGCGCTTCGGGCTGGAAGAGGGCACGGCCGCGATGGTGGGCCTGGCCGCATTCCTCGGCCACCTGTGGCCCGTCTTCTTCCGCTTCCAGGGCGGCAAGGGCGTGGCCACGGCGGCCGGCGTCATCTTCGCGCTCAACCCCCTGCTAGGGGTTGCGACGCTGGCGACCTGGGCCATCATTGCCTGGTTCAGCCGCTACTCCTCGCTGGCTGCCATCGTGTCGGCCGCCTTCGCGCCGATGTATCAGTTGCTCATTTGGGAAGCCGGCCCCACCGCGCTGGCCCTCATCATCATGGGCCTGCTGCTGGTGTGGCGCCACCAGGCCAACATCAAGAAGCTGCTGGCCGGCACCGAAAGCCGGCTGGGCCAGAAGGCAGCAGCCCCCCCTGTCAAATCCATCAAGACCCGGAAGAAAGCATGACCACCTCCAACCCCGTTGAACGCTTCGATATCGGTGCCCGCCTGTCGGAGATGGCCGTCTACAACGGCGTGGCCTATCTCGCTGGCCAGGTGCCCGAGGATGCTGGTGCGGATATCACCGGCCAGACGGCCCAGGTACTTGCCGCCATCGACAAGCTGCTGGCGCGCGCCGGCACCGACAAGAGCCGCATCCTGATGGCGCAGATCTTCCTGGCCGATCGTGCCGACTTCCCCGGCATGAATGCCGCCTGGGACGCCTGGGTGTCCGCCGGCCACACACCGCCTCGCGCCACTGTCATTGCCGGCCTGGCACGCCCGGAGTGGAAAGTTGAGATCGTCGTCACCGCGGCGGTCTGAAGAATCCCGCGGGCTGAATGCCCTTGCCTTGATCATTGACAAGCCGCCGCACGGGTGGCGGCGCTAGCCTGCCGGTTCTTCCAAAGAGGGAACCGCCAACGTGTCGATCGAGTTGTTCCGCCAGGGGCGGCATGTCTGCGTCATGTTCTGCCGCCTTGGCGAGGAGGGGGGCGAGGCGGTCCAGGCCAACCAGTTCCTGCTCGTGAATGGTGACACCGGGGCCATCCTGGACCCCGGCGGCAACATTGCCTACAACGAGCTCTATCTCGGCATGTCGGCGTTCTTTGCGCCGCACAAGCTGGCCGCGATCCTGGCGTCACACGCCGATCCGGACATCATCGCGTCACTGGACCGCTGGATGACGGCGACCGAGGCTCCTGTCTACATCTCCCGCGTCTGGGAGCGCTTCGCGCCACACTTCTGCAAGCCTGGCAAGACGGCCGGCCGCATCATCGGCATGCCCGACGCTGGCGAGCGCCTGCAACTGGGCGCTGGCGCCGATCGCTTCGAACTGTGGGCGTTGCCAGCGCACTTCCTGCACGCCGAAGGCAACTTCCAGTTCTACGACCCAGTCAGCCGCGTCCTGTTCTCCGGCGACCTTGGCGCTTCGTTGGGTGCAAGCCTCAACCCGGAGCAGCCCGTCACGTCGCTGGCCGCACACATCCCGCGCATGGAGGGCTTTCACCGTCGCTACATGGTCAGCAACAAGGTGCTGCGCCTGTGGGCGTCCATGGTGCGCCAGCTCGACATCCAGATGATTGCGCCCCAGCACGGCTCGCCCATGGTGGGTGCGGCGGTCGGCGAGTTCATCGATTGGGTGGAGCAGCTGGAATGCGGCATCGATCTGTTCGGCCCGGCAAACTACCGCCTTCCCAGCTGAATCCAGATGCGCCGCCAGGCGCGCGCGGCACCCCTCGGGGCCGGCCGTGCCGAACTTCCATGCCTTTTGTCGTCACCGAGCCCTGCATCAAGTGCAAGTACACAGACTGTGTCAGCGTCTGTCCGATGGACTGCTTTGTCGAAGGCCCGAACTTCCTCGTCATCGACCCCGAGCAATGCATCGACTGCTCGGTGTGCGTGCCGCAATGCCCCGTGGGCGCCATCGTCGGGGCCAACGAGGTGACGCCGGAGCAAGCGCCCTTCGTGGCGCTCAATGCGCAGCTTGCGCGAGCGCCAGGCTGGCTCCCCATCACGGCATCCAAGGCCCCACCGGCCGACCATGCAGCCTGGACCGACGTGACCGGCAAGCTGGCCCGGCTGCAAACCGCCTGGTGAGCTGAGGCGGCCCGGGCGTGGTGGCGTCGGGGCGGATCAGCCGCCGCGTGCCCGGCGCTGCCAGAACCCGGTATCGAACAGCTGCTCGGCGCCGGTGCTGGCGTTGACGAGCCAGAACTGCTGCCCGTCCGGGCTCGCGCGCGATACCTCGCCGCTGTGGCGCCCCGCAGTCACGCGCCGGCCAACGGCGTTGGCGGGGAAGTCAGGGTGGCGCGCCAGCTCCAGCAGCGGCTGCGCGGCCCGCCCGTCTGCCGCGAGCCGCAGCTTGCGCATCAGTGGTGCCAGCAGCGCTCCCGTGGCATCCGCTGGCGACACGAACAGTATCAGCTTGGCCTGCGCGCGACTCAGTGCCACGTTGAGCAGGTGCTGCGCCTCCTCGCCTTGCAAGAAGGGCTGTGCGCCGTCTGCCGGGTCGAACAGCACAGCGGGCGCCTCGCTGCCCTGGGCGCGGTGCACGGTGCTGACGCGCAGCGCATCCGGCACGCCGCGGGCGCGCAGGCATTGGCGTATCAGTGCCCGCTGCGCGCGAAACGGCGTCAGCACGATCAGCTCATCGGGTCGCCAGTCGCCGCTGTCCAGGGCGTCGGCGACCAGCGACGCAATGGCTTCGGCCGACTCGCGCCGCACCGGCCCACGCTCATGCGCAGACCAGCCACCGTCCCGTGCAACCCGGTGCACATGCACCTGCGTATCCGGCCCAATGTCGCGCAGCGCACGGTGCCGGGCGGCCTGCCAGTCGGCCGATGCACGCGCATCGGCAGCAACGCGCAGCGCACCGTCGTAGAACAGCTGGCTGACGAGGTCGCCTATGGGCGCTGCCATGCGCGACTGCTCGTCCAGTAGCGCCACAGACGCACCGGCGCGCGGCATTTCGGCGAACGCCGAGCGGCCAAGCCAGCGGTGCGCAAGCCGGTCGTCGCTGCGAACCACTGGCGATAGCTGCTGCGGGTCGCCCGCGAACAGCCGGGCGCGGCCCAGCGGCATCAGTGCCAGGGCATGAGCGAGGCTGACCTGGCTGGCCTCGTCGAACACCAGCAGGTCGAAGGGCGGCTCGCTGTCTGGAACCAGCTCGCGCAGCGTCCTCAACGTGAAGGCGGCGCGTGTAGTCGTCATGCTGGCCAGACGGCAGCGCCGCAGCACCTTCAGCGAGGCGCTGCGCAGCTCGTCGCGCAAGGCCGCGACGCGGTCGGCCCAGGCCTTTAGCGCGGTGGCATCCCGAGTCGATGGTCGAGCGGCCTCGGTGCGTGCCAGGCGTGTGATGAGGTCTCGGTCCTGCGAGGGCAGCAGGTGCTCGCGGCCCTCGTAGGCGGCCGCGTCGAAGCGGGTGCCCAGCCGCTGCACCTGCGCCCGGCAATGCCCGCGTCGGCCCTTGTGCAGCGCCTTGTCGACGGCCAGTGTGGCCAGATCCACAGCGTGGTTGGTGGTGGACAGCAGCAGCACGCGGGCGTGGGGATGGCGGTCAAGGTACTCGGCGAGCAGAACCCCCAGCGTCGTCGTCTTGCCGGTGCCCGGTGGCCCCCACAGGAAGGCGCTGCTGAAGCCCGTCAGGGCCAGTGCCGCGCGCTGTGCCGGGCGCAGCCAGCGGAAGGGCTCGCCCGTCAGCGCTGTGCCGCCGCTCAGCGGCCGAGGAGCGGGGAGGTCGGGCAGGCAGGCCAGCGCCTGCTCGGCCCAGGGCGTGTCCCACCAAGCGTCGGCGACGGCGTTCAGGAAGCGGGTCGGGTACAGGCGAATCAGGTGTCCGGCTGGCGGCGGCGGGCTGCTCGCGTTCTGCAGCACCAACTGGTCTTCCTCCGCAAGTACGGCCAGCACGCTGGCGCCGCCCTTTGCCGGCGCGCCCCACCAGGCAGAAGCACCGTCCAGGCTGTCGTCAAGAAGCGCCTGTGCCGACGCCGTGCCAGGCTGCTGGCCTTCGGCGAACACATAGCCGGACTCCAGAGTGACGCGCCACAGCGGACCGTCGCGCTCGGTCTGAAGCACCTTGAAGTCGTAGTACTCGGGCGTGGCCGATAGCTCGGCATTCAGCGCCGAGCGCACGTCGGCAAGGCTCATCGTAAGACGGGGGGAGGGGGGAGAGGGCGCGACTGTAGCGGCCCGCGCTCGGGTCCCGGCGTTAGGGCTTGCCGTTGCCGTGATACGGCGTCAGCCGCAGCTCGACGCGCTGCTCACCGGCCGGGTCCTGCCAGATGATCGTCGCGGGCTCACCCCAGCGTGTGACGACCTCCGGCTCAGCCAGCAGGCGTCGCGGTTCGCCCACCAGCAGCCGAGTCTTGAGCCGGGCGCGATCATCACCTTCTGTGGTCACGACGATGTCGACGGCCAGTGCCTCCGCCTTGTCTTCCGGTTTTGGATGGGTTTGGATGCTCATGCGCGTGCCCTGTTCGCCCAGCAGGCGCATGCCGGGCGATGACACCGCCGTCAGATTGTGGTCGATGCCGACGTCCACCCAAACCATCTGCGGTGGTAGCGCAAAGCGTTCTGCGGACAGCTCGACGACAAGTGGTCGGCCGTCGGGCAGGCGGCCGTTGAACGTGCGCACGCTGCCGTCCGCGGCGAGCGGCGCCGGTTCATCGAGCGCTTGCCTGCAACTGCTGTCCAGCAACTGGCCGATGGAGCGCCAACTTCCGTCCGCGGAGCGTGTGCCGGTGACCTCGAGGCACCATTGCGGGCCACTCTTGTTGGACTCGACGTAGCGCGACTTCGTGCTGGCGGGCAAATGGCCAGGCATCAGCGGCATGGACTTCGTGGAGTGCCGCATGCTGCCGTTGCCTTCGCGGGCGACCATGCGCCAGCGCAGTATGGTGGGCTCGGGGTGGTCGCCGAGGTCGGCGGGCAACGGGTCTGCGAGCTGCTCCAACCAGTTGGGTGGCTTGCCGCCGGACTGCGTCGCAGCCGTGGCCGACACGGCGCCTGCCGTCGCCAACACCAGCGCGGCGATGACAGCGGGGTCGCGCCGCGGCTGCCCTCGCCGAGCGGCATGCGCCTGCAGTTGCGCGACGCGTTCCACCAGTCCGCTGCGCGAGCTCCATGAGCTGGTCAGCGTGGGCAGCAGCGCTCGGTTGGCCTGGTCGTGAGAGCGGATAAGGGCCTGTGCGTAACGGCCCAGGTCGGCGGCGACATTGCGCTCGATGAGCACGACGGCGTCGCAGGCCAGTTCCTGGTCGGCGCGCATGCGGCGCCAGGCCCACCAGCACAGCGGATTGAACCATTGCAGGCAGTAGCACAGCGTGGCCAGCAGGTTCCACAGGTTGTCTTGGCGGCGCAGATGCACGCCTTCGTGGGCCAGGATCAGCTCGCGCTCTTCGGCACTGAAGCGCTGCTCGAAGTCGGCCGGCAGCGCCAGCCGCGCCGGCAGCACGCCAACGACGCAGGCGCTGGCACCGGCGGGGAGCTGCAAGTGCGTGCAGTCCGGTACTGCGCGCAGTTGCCGACCGAAGCGGTGCTGCCGCAGTCCCAGCATCAGTGCCATCAGCAGCGCTCCGGTGGCCCAGCCGGCGACGGTTCGTTGCGGCCAAGTCGGGGCCGCCTCAGGCGGCACTGGCAGTGCCATGGCGGCCGCGCGGGCCTGTGTCGGTGTGACCCACTCCTGCAGCGCGGCCCGCTGCGGCTCGCTGAGGTGCAGCGGCGACGGCAACGGCGCGACGATCAGCGCGACTGGTACGCACAGCCACAGCAGGTAGGCGGCGCGGGCGTCGAAGGCACGTGCGAGCGGCCGGCGCAGCAGCGCCGCCATGGCCACGGCGGCGCTGACGGCCAACGTCTGGAACATCAGGGTCGACAGCATCGAACTCATTCGGGGTCTCCAGGGGCTGGTGTCAGGTTTTGTCTTCGTAGCGCGCCAGCATCGCGCGCAGCGCCTCGATGTCGGCGGGCTTCAGCTCGCGCTCCGACGCGAACTGCGTCACCAGCGGCGCAAGCCGCCCACCGAACAGGCGGTCGATCAGCGACAGGCCGGTGTCCGCTACCCAGGCGTCCTCCGGGACGGCGGGCGCGTACAGGAAGCGTCGGCCCTCTCGCTCGGCGGTCACGGCGCCTTTCTTCAGCAGCCGGTTCAGCAACGTCTTCACGGTAGCGAGCTGCCAGCCCTGCTGCGGCCCGAGCGCCGCGGCGATCTCGTCGGCGGCCTGTGGGGCGCGCTGCCAGAGCTGTCGCATGATCTGGGCTTCTGCGTCGCTGATAGGGGATGTGGTGCTTTTCATGATTACATTCGTAAACGATAGCAATGATTACGCCTGTAAACGATGTCGTCAAGTGCAGGCTTGTCACAGCCCCGCAATGTCGCTGGCCTAGGCTGGCGGCCAGGGCCGCCTTCGCGGCCGGGAGCCTCTCGTGAGCCATATCGAAGACGAACTGGTGAAGCGTATTCACCGCGACCTGCAGGACGATTTCGACGAAGAGCTGGAGCTCGAGCTCGAGGATCGCGACTATGGCGTGACGCAGGGCGATGCGCTGGCCGACGCGGCCCTGGAGCGCCGGCGCTATTTCCGCGAGCTGTTCCGGTTGCAGAGCGAGCTGGTCAAGCTGCAGGACTGGGTGCAGCACACTGGCCACAAGGTTGTCATCCTGTTCGAGGGGCGTGACGCGGCGGGCAAAGGCGGTGTCATCAAGCGCATCACGCAGCGGCTGAACCCGCGCGTGTGCCGCGTGGCCGCGCTGCCGGCACCCAACGACCGTGAGCGCACGCAATGGTATTTCCAGCGCTACGTGTCACACCTGCCGGCAGCCGGCGAGATCGTGCTGTTCGATCGCAGCTGGTACAACCGCGCCGGCGTCGAGCGCGTGATGGGCTTTTGCACGGATGAGCAGTACGAGGAGTTCTTCCGTTCCGCTCCCGAGTTCGAGCGGATGCTGCAGCGCTCGGGGATCCAGCTCATCAAGTACTGGTTCTCGATCAGCGACGACGAGCAGCGCATCCGCTTCATGAGCCGCATCCACGACCCGCTCAAACAGTGGAAGCTCAGCCCCATGGACCTGGAGTCGCGCCGCCGCTGGGAGGAGTACACCAAGGCCAAGGAGGTGATGCTGGAGCGCACCCACATCCCGGAGTCGCCCTGGTGGGTGGTGCCTGCGGACGACAAGAAACGGGCGCGGCTGAACTGCATCAGCCACTTGCTGTCGCAGATGCCCTACCAGGAGGTGCAGCATGCCGACATCCAGCTGCCCGCGCGCGAACGCCGCGAGGACTACATCCGCCACCCGGTGCCGGACAATCTGATCGTGCCCGAGGTGTACTGAGGTCCGTCTAGCATGCGGGGCATGCAACTGCCACCGCGCTCGCTGATCGTCGTCGTCGCGCTGACCGCTGCGGCTTCCTGGGCCTGGCGCGGTCATGTCGCGGCCGGAGATGCCGATCGGCTGGCCCGGCAGGTGCAGCCAGGTGACATCCGCATGATCTCGTCCGAGACCTGCGGCTGGTGCATGGCAGCACAGCGCTGGATGACGCAGGAAGGCATTGCGTTCGACGAGTGCTTCATCGAACGCAATGCTCAATGCCTGGCCGACTACCAGGCACTGGGCGGCATGGGAACGCCCACGCTGGTCGTGCGCGGCCGCACGGTACTCGGCTTCGACCGGGCCCGAATCCTCGACATCCTGGAACAGGCCGAACCGAGTCGGCAACGCTGACTCAGCAGCGCTGGCGACTCGGCTCGGCGGCGGTAGAAAAAGGCGTCATTCGCATGTTCTGACGATGCCGGATCAGGCGTGCTTGGTCGTGGACTTGGCAGCGGCCAGGGTTTGGCGCTGCAGCGTGGCTTCGCTGTAGCCGACGACGACGACGCGCGGCAGTTGGGCAACTTCGCGCTGGGCGTGGCCGGTCACGACGACGCGGGGCAGTTGAGCAACTTCGCGGGTGGCCTTGCCGGTGACGACGACTCGCTCCAGCTTGACGACATCGCGCGGGGCGGCATGGGCGGCGGCCGAGAAGGCCAGGGCAGCGACGGTGGCGAAGAAGGTGATTTGCTTGCTCATGATGGACTCCGTTCGGTGGGCTTCGAACCGCGTGATTGCTTGTTCGATGGAGTCAGTTTCGGCAATGAGGCCGTTCGCTTCCAGGGTGCTGCGATCAAGCGCCGGCCGCGCCGGATGAACTGCAAGAACGCTGGATGAGCTGCGCTCCCTGCGATCGGATCGCGGCTGTGCGTGCAAGGCTTGCATCGCGTCCGGTTCCGATGTCCAATTGTATTAAATAGCAAGCTTGCTAATATAATGACCTCGCCGATGAATCCCCCCCGAGCACTGACCCGTACCGCACGCGAGCTCGCGCTGATGACCCTTGGCGTGAGCCTGTCAATCCTGGACCGTGCCTACCGTGCCGCGGCCAACCAGGCGGTGGCCCATGTAGGCCTGTCGCAGTCCATGGCTTGGCCGCTGGTGATGATCGGCCGCCATGGCGAGGGCATGCGCCAGGGCGTGCTGGCCGAGTTGCTGGGCATCGAGGGGCCTTCGCTGGCGCGATCGCTCGACCAGTTGGTGGCCGGCGGTTTCGTCGAGCGGCGCGAAGACTCGGCCGATCGCCGCGCCAAGACCATGCACCTGACCGAGGCCGGTGCCGACGCCTGCGCGCAGATCGAGGGGACCCTGCGGACGATGCGCGAGGAGCTCTACGAGGGCGTGAGCGACGCCGACCTGCAAGCCTGCCTGCGCGTGTTCACCGTGATGCAAGGTCGCCTGAACTGCCCGCAGCCGGTGGTCCCGCCGTTGCCGGATGACGTGTGCCAATGAAGCTGCCCGAGCTGCCGCGCTTCACGCCCGCAGAGCTGCTGTTCTCGGCCAAGTGCTTCGCTGCCGCGATGCTGGCCATGTTCCTGGCCAGTTGGGCTGGCCAGCCGCGCCCCTTCTGGGCGCTGATGACCACTTACGTGGTGGCGCATCCCCTGGCCGGTGCAGTGCGCTCCAAGGCCATGTTCCGGCTGCTGGGCACCGGGGTCGGTAGCGTCGCTGCCGTATTGTTGGTGCCGGGCCTGGCCAACGCGCCGGAGCTGCTGAGCCTGGCGCTGGCGCTGTGGGTAGCGCTGTGCCTGTTCTGCTCGCTGCAAGACCGCACGCCGCGCGCCTACGCCTTCATGCTGGCCGGCTACACCGCAGCGCTGATCGGTTTCCCTGCGGTGGATCAGCCGCTGCAGATCTTCGACACCGCGGTCGCGCGGGTCGAGGAGATCGGCCTGGGCATACTGGCCGCCACTCTGGTGCACAGCCTGGTACTGCCGACCGGGTTGAGCGCCAGCGTACTGGGCCTGGTGGATCGCAGCCTGGGTGACACACGCCGCTGGCTCGGCGACCTGCTGCAGGGCCGCGGGGGGGCGGCCGCACCGCTGCAGGCTGATCGGCGTCGCGTCGCCGGTGACATCACCCAGCTGCGCCTGCTGTCAACCCACATTCCCTACGACACCAGCGCTCTGCGCTGGAGCGGTGACTCGGTGCATGCGTTGCAGGATCGCATTGCCGCATTGACCCAGACCCTGGCTGCCGCCGAGGACCGGCTGGAGGCGCTGCGGCAGCACGAGGGCAATGGCTTGCCGGCGGACGTGGACACGCTGCTGGCGGCGCTGGGCGACTGGCTGCAACAGGCCGAACCGGAGCGGCGGACTCGGGAGCCGGTGCTTCGCGCCGCGATCGCCGCGTTGCCGTCCGGCGCCTTTGCCGGCGACGACTGGGGCCGGGCGCTGCGCATCGCATTGGCGGCGCGGCTGGACGAGCTGCTGCTTGGTTGGCAGCAGGGCCAGGCGCTGCGCGCTGGGATAGACGCCGGTATGCAGGGCGGGCGCCCACAGGCAGCCAGTGTGCGTCCGGCGCGTGGTGCGGTGCTGCATCTGGACGCCGGCATGGCGGCCTGGTCGGCCCTGGCCGCGGCCGTGGCCATCGGGCTGTGCTGCGCCTTCTGGATCCTGACCGGCTGGCCCATGGGGTCTGCCGCTGCGATGATGGCCGCAATCTTCTGCAGCTTCTTCGCGGGCATGGATGATCCGGTACCGGCCATCCACGGCTTCATGAAGTGGACGCTGTGGTCCATTCCGATCGCCGCCCTCTACCTGCTGGTGCTGTTGCCATTGGTGCAGGACTTCGCCACGCTGGCCTTGGTGTGCGCCCCACTCGTGCTGCCGCTGGGCGCCCTTGTGGCGCGGCCGGCGACGATGGGGCAGGCCCTGCCGCTCTTGTTCGGTGTGGTCGGCGCGCTGGCGATGCATGACACGGCGCAGGCCGATCTGGTGAGTTTCCTGAACTCGATGCTGGGGCAGGTGGTCGGCATCCTGGTCGCGGCGCGGACCACGCGGCTGCTGCGCTCGGTAGGGGCCGACTGGAGCGCGAGACGCATCCAGCGTGCCACCTGGCGCGAGCTGGCTGAGCTGGCGCGTGCGCCGCGCGTGGCCGAGCGCGAGGGGCAGGCCTACGGCTTGCGCATGCTGGACCGCGTCGCCCTGTTGGCGCCGCGTGTCGCGCAGTCCGGCGGTTCGGTCGAGGGCGTCCCCACCGACGACGCGCTGCGCGATCTGCGCCTGGGCGCAGACCTGTTGGCACTGCAGCGCGCCCGTACCGCCCTGCCGGGTACCGCGCAGCCTGCGCTGCAAGGTCTGCTCGACGAACTGGCCACGCTGCTACCGCGCCACGCTCGTCCGCCGCAAGCCTTGCTGGCGCGTCTGGATGAACTGCTGCGCGGCGCGCTGGCGGCCTCGGCCGACGCAGCGGTCGGCGCTCTGGTGGGCCTGCGCCGCCACCTGTTTCCCGATGCCGAGCCGCTGGCCGGCGCAACCACCTGCACCGAAAGGAGTGTCCCGTGATCGGTGCGATCGACGTGCTGGGGCTCTACCTGCCCTGGCTGATGCCGCTCGCCGGCCTGGCTCTGCTCGCACTGTGGGGCGCACGCCGCCTGCTGGCCGCTGCCGGCCTGTATCGCTGGGTCTGGCACCCGGCCCTGTTCGACATGGCGCTCTACCTGCTGCTGCTCTACGGCATCAGCAGTAGCGCCGCCCTCCTGCTGAGCTGAAGTATCGCCATGCAAATCCGCAAGTTGTCCCTTCCTTCCCCGCAGCGGCTATTGCCGGTGGCCGTGACCCTCGTGGCCGTGGCCGGCGCCATCTGGGCTGGCCTGCGCCTGTGGGAGCGCTACGAGGTCTCGCCCTGGACCCGCGACGGCAGGGTGCGCGCCAACGTCGTGCAGATCGCCCCCGACGTTTCCGGCCTGGTCACCGCAGTGCCAATCCGGGACAACCAGCAAGTGACGGCGGGCGCCCTGCTGTTCGAGGTGGATCGCGTGCGCTTCCGGCTGGCATTGCGCCAGGCCCAGGCTCAGCTGGGTGCGCAGCGCCTAGCCTTGGCGCAGGCGCGCCGCGAGAGTGTCCGCAACATCGAGTTGGGCGGCCTCGTTTCACAGGAGGCGCGTGAGCAGACCCGCACTCGCGCTGAACAGGCCGAGGCAGCTCTGGCCCAGGCCGAGGTGGCGCTGGACGCAGCACGCCTGAACCTGGAACGCGCCTCGGTGCGAGCGCCCAGCGCCGGTCTTGTGACCAATCTCGACCTCCGCCAGGGAGCCTACGCCAGCGCCGGCCATCCGGTGCTGGCCCTGGTGGACGCCGGTTCGCTCTATGTCGAGGGCTATTTCGAGGAGACCAAGCTGGCGCGCATCCATGTGGGCGACCGGGTTGCGGTCACGCCGATGGGCGGCGCCGCATTGGGCGGACGGGTCGAGAGTCTGGCGGCCGGCATCGCCGACCGCGATCGCACTACCGGCACAAACCTGCTGCCCAGCGTCAACCCCAGCTTCAACTGGGTGCGGCTTCCGCAGCGCGTGCCGGTACGCGTGCGTCTGGATCCGTTGCCGACCGGCACGCACCTGGTGGCAGGCCAGACTGTCAGCGTGCAGGTGCTGGCGCAGGAGCAGGCTTCGTGAGCCGGCCACTGCCGCGACTGGCGCTGATGCTGGGCCTAGCGGCGGTCGTGGCGGGATGCAGCACGGCCCCTGTAGGCCCTGACTACCGTGTGCCCGGACAAGCGCTGGCGCTGCGGACCGAGGCCGCGACCGGATTCCAGCAGGCGCAGCCGGCGATCTTCACCAGTGCTCCGCTGCCGGCTCACTGGTGGCGCCTCTATGGCGATACCCAGCTCGACGCGCTGGTGCAGGAGGCGCTTGAGGGCAACACCGACCTGCGCCAGGCCGTGGCCAATTTGGAGCGGGTGCGTGCGATCGAGGATGAGGTGGCCGGTGGACGCAGGCCTACGCTGGGCGTGGGTGGTGGCCCGTCCTTTGGGCATGCCTCGGGCCTGTCAATGCTGAGGCCGAGCTACGAGCCGCCCAACGCCTTCCACTACAGCGCCAGCCTGGGCCTGTCCTATCAGATGGACCCGTTCGGCCAATTGCAGCGTGCGCTCGAAGCGGCCGTGGCCGGCAGCGCCGCCGCCGAGGCGGCGCGCGACCTGGTACGCGTGCAAGTGGCAGCCGGCGTGGCGCGGGCCTATGCCGAGACCTGTGCCACCGGGTTGCGCCTGCGCAGCGCCGAGCACTCGCTGGCGCTGCAGGAGGAGGCGGTGGCGTTGACCGAACGCATGCGCGCGGCCGGCCGCGTCGGAGCGATCGACGCGGCGCGAGCGCGCCGCCAGGCCGAGCAACTGCGCGCTGCACTACCGCCGCTGCAGGCCCAGCGCCAAGGTGCGCTGTACCGGCTGGCCACGCTCAGCGGACGGCTGCCCGAGTCTTTTCCGCAGGAGCTGGCGGGCTGCAGTGTGCCGCCGCAGCTGGCGGCCACTGCCATACCCGTGGGCGACGGCGCGGCGCTGTTGCGCCGCCGGCCCGACATCCGTCAGGCCGAGCGCGAGCTGGCCGCGGCTACCGCGCGCATCGGTGTGCAGATCGCCGATCGCTACCCGAAGGTCAACTTGGGCCTGTCGGTAGCGTCGGCCGGCGCGCTGGACGGCTTCGCGCGTCGCGACACCCTGGCCTGGAGCCTGGGGCCGCTGATTTCCTGGAGCCTGCCCGATACCGGCGTAGTCGATGCCCGCATCGCGCAGGCCGAAGCCGGAGCGCGGGTTGCGTTGGCGCGCTTTGACGGCACGGTGCTGACGGCGCTGCGGGAGACCGAGAGCGCGCTCAATGTCTACGCCCGCGAGCTGGACCGACGTGCCGCGCTGCAGGCTGCTCGCGACGAGGCCGCCACAGTGGCTGCACAGGCGCGCCGCCTTTATCAGGGGGGCAAGGTCGGCTACCTGGACGCGCTGGATGCTGAGCGAGCACTGGCCGACAGTGAAGCCGCACTGGCCGGCAGCGAAGCTGCGCTGGTGGATGAGCAGGTGCAGCTGTTTCTTGCGTTGGGCGGCGGCTGGGAGTCTTGAAGGCGTGGCCGGTGTTTGCGGCGTGGATGACTTGGAGTGCGCTGGTCCTGCAAACCGGCCCCCACAGCCCCCGAGCCGGACTGCCGCGCTACGGTGAGTCCAGCTGCAGGCCTAGTCTGGCCAGCTCGCCCCGGCCCTGGCGTACCAGGACGGGCTCGTCGCCCTGGCTCAGGTCCAGCACGGTGGTCGGCTGGGCAGGGCAGGCGCCTGCGTCCAGCACGAACTGCAACTGCCGGTCCAGGCGTTCGCTGACGGCGGCGGCATCGTTCATCGGCTCGCTGTCGCCGGGTGGGATCAGCGTGGTGGAAAGCAGCGGCTCGCCGAACAGCGCCAGCAGCTCCTGGGTGACCTTGTGGTCGGGCACGCGCAGGCCGATGGTGCGGCGGCTGGGGTGGGACAGGCGGCGCGGCACTTCCTTCGTGGCCGGCAGGATGAAAGTGTAGGCGCCGGGCGTGGCGAGCTTGAGCAGGCGGTACTGGCGGTTGTCCACCATCGCGTAGTTGGCCAGCTCGGACAGGTCGCGGCACAGCAGCGTCAGGTGGTGCTTCTCGTCCACGCCACGTACACGACGCAGCGCCTCGGCGGCAGCCTTGTCATCCAGCCGGCAGACGAAGGCGTAGCTGGAGTCAGTCGGGATGGCGCCGATCCCACCGGCCTGCAGCATCTGTACGCACTGGCGCAGGAAGCGCGGCTGCGGGTTGTCGGGGTGGACTTCGAAGAGCTGGGCCATCAGTGGTGAATCCGCTCGGCGAGCGCCGCCCACACCGGCGCCAGCCGGCCTGCCAGCGGGGGCAGCGCGCCGAGGTCGACGCGGCTTTCCTCGGGTGAATGGAAGTCCGAGCCGCGTGAGGCCAGCAGCCCGAATTCCAGTGCTACGTCGGCGTAGCGTGTGAACTCTGCCGCCGTGTGGCTGCCTGTGACCACCTCGATGCCACGCCCGCCGTGGGCCATGAATTCGGTGATCAGCGCGTACTCCTCGATAGGTGTGAAGTCGTAGCGGCCCGGGTGGGCGATGACGGCGATGCCGCCAGCTCGGGTGATCCAGCCCACCGCGTCTTTCAGTGCCGCCCAGCGGTGCGGCACGAAGCCGGGCTTGCCGTCAGTCAGGAAGCGGCGGAAGACTTCGGGTACGTCCGCGCAGAAACCACCGTCGACGAGGAAGCGCGCGAAATGGGTGCGCGAGATCAGTTCCGGGTTGCCGACGTACTTCAGTGCGCCCTCGAAGGCCCCTGTGATGCCAGCCTGGGCCAGGCTGGCTGCCATCTCGCGGGCGCGCGATTCGCGGCCGCCGCGCGTTGCGCGCAGGCCTTCGATCATCTCGGAGGCATTGTGGTCGAAGCCCAGTCCGACGATGTGGACGACGCGGCCGGCGAAGGTCACCGAGATCTCGGTGCCGGTCAGGTAGGGCAGGCCCAGTGTCCGGGCGGCGTCAATGGCGCGTTGCTGGCCACCGATCTCATCGTGGTCCGTCAGCGACCACAGCTCCACCCCCGCGGCCTTGGCGCGCCCGGCCAGAGCTTCGGGCGTCAGCGTGCCGTCTGAGACGACCGAGTGGCAATGCAGGTCGGCGTTGAGCGTGGTGGCGAGGTTCACGCCTTGATTGTGTCAGCCCGCCATCATCAGATGGTTGGCAATGGTTACGTCACCAGTGCTGCGCCATCAGCAGCAGCGGCTGGGGCTGGCGGCGGTCGACGAAGAAGCGGCTGCCGCCAGCGCGGCCCTTGGCCACGCGCTTGGGCTCTGCCAGCGCGGCGCTCAGAGCCCGCGCGTTCTCGAAATGACCCGGAAGATGCAGTACGGCGCCGGCCGAGATCGTTGGCAGGGGGTGGAAGCTGGGCTGGTTCTGGCGGTTCAGCGTCTCGTAGCCGCCGGCCGCCAGGTGCTCGGCGGAAAAGAAGCTGCGCACGCCGGTGTCGAAAGCCTTGCAGATGCGCTCCAGGCGGCCTTCCCAGTCGGTGCTGCTGAGCACCATGACGAAGTCGTCGCCGCCGATGTGGCCGACGAAATCGACCTGCGGGTCGGCGGCCTGGGTCAGTACACGAGCGGCAAGACGGATGATGTCGTCGCCGATACGGTAGCCATAGACATCGTTGAAGGGTTTGAAGTGATCGATGTCCCAGACCACGGCGACGAAGGTCTCGCCGGCCTCGATGAGGCCGTCGAGATGGTTGTCTATGGGTACGTTACCGGGCAGCAGCGTTAGCGGGTTGGCGTAGCGGGCCGCGTGCACCTGCAGGTCGGACACGGCCTTGAGCAGGTCGGAGCTGCGGCCGGAGCCGAAGTAGGTGCCGTCGCGCGTGACGATGAAGCCGTCGATCAGCAGACGCTCATCCAGGTTGGCCAGTGCATCGCTCATGGCGCGCAGCGGCGTGGCGACGTCGACGACCAACGGGCTGGGATCCATCAGCTCGGCGCAGCTGTGCTTCTCGAAAATGTCCATGAAATAGCGCTCCGTGCTGCGCTTGAGCACATGCAGGGAGCGCAGCACGCCGATGGGGCGTTGCTGGTCGTCCAGCACCGGGATGGCCAGCAGTTGCTCGTCAGCATGGAAGAGGTCGATGATGCTGCGGCAGTTGGTGGAGGCGGTGACGGTCAGGCCGCGGCGGGCGAGCTGGCCGGCGCTGGTGATAGCGCCCTGGGCCAACGGGAGTGCGAGGTCGTTCTGCAGCAGGCGCGGCTGGCCCACGGCGGCCAGCCGGCCGCTCCACTGCGCGCTCAGGGACGCGCGCGGCGTGGCACTCGGGCGGGCGAACAGATAGCCCTGGCAGATGGTGAGGCCCAGGCGGCGCAGTACCTCGAGGTCGGGCTCTTGCTCCAGGCCTTCGGCGACGACTTCGCAGCCACTGGTGGCAGCCATCTCGACGATGGAGCGCACGAACTGCTGCTTCAGCGGCTCTTGGGCGATGCCGTCGATGAAGTGCCGGTCGATCTTGACGAAATCCGGCCGCATCTCCATCCAGCGACGCAAGCTGGCAAATCCCTCGCCAAGGTCGTCCAGCGCGACGCGGAAGCCCCGCTCGCGCAGCGCCTGCAGCGCGTCGTCCAGTTGGGCGAGATCCTCGATGGGGCGGGTCTCGGTCAGCTCGATGACGACGCGGGAGGTCGGCAGGCCCAGCTCGCCCAGTTCTCCGGCCAGCAGCCCGGCATGCTCGCGCGCGCCGATCAGCGTGTCGGCGGTGACGTTGAGGAAGAGCAGGCCCGGCAGCCCAAGGGCCTTGAAGCGTTGGATCGCGCGCCGGATGATGAGATGCTCCAGCTCGACGAGCCGACCCAGGCGGGCGGCGGCCTCGAACAGCACCAGCGGCGAATGCAGGGGGCCGTCGGCCGGCGCGCGGGTCAGCGCCTCGAAACCGTAGATCTCGGCACGGTCGATGGCGACCAGGGGTTGGAAGTGGATGTCGAAGCTGCGCTGTTCGATCAGTCGATCGAGGGCGTCGGCAAGGGGATCGGGCGCGCTGGCGCGCATGAGGGGCTCCGGGTCGGCGCGCCGGCCCGGGACATCCGGGCTGGCGGCGCGGATTCTTGGAAGCACCTGTGACATTCCGGTGACTGGTGGCGGCGGGCCTGGCGGGCCTGCCAACTCCGTCACGCCTGCGCGGCCTCGATGATGTACTGGATGCGCTGCTGGCCCTGCCATTCGTCCAGGCTCAGGCGATAGGCCAGCGTGACCTGCTCCGGCAGCATGTCGATATGGTTGAACCAGATCGCGTCGACGAGGCGGCCGGCATGGCGCAGGCGCAGCTTCAGGTGTTTCTCGCCCACCAGCCGCTGCGAGATCAGTTCGAAGCGGTTGCAGAACACGGGCGGCTCGAAGCCCTGGCCCCAGACCTGGGCATCCAGCAGCCGAGCGGTCTCGGGCGTCGCGGCCTCAGCGGGGAGGGCGCCGTCGTGGCGCAGTGTGCGGGTCAGGTCCTGGTCGTTCAGCCATTCCTCGGCGACGCGGGCCAGGGCGAGCGCGAAGCGGTTCATGTCGTCCACGGCCAGGGTGGCGCCTGCGGCCATCGCATGGCCGCCGAACTTCGCCAGCAACTCGGGCTCGCGCTTGGCGACCAGATCCAGCGCGTCGCGCAGGTGGAAGCCCGGGATGGAGCGGCCCGAGCCCTTGAGCTGCCCGTCCGCGCCGCGTGCGAACACGAAGGTGGGACGGTGCACGCGATCCTTGATGCGCGAGGCGACGATGCCCACCACCCCTTCGTGGAAATCGGCGTCGAACAGCGCGACGGCCGGTGGCAGTGCACCCTCCAGCGCTGCGACGAGGCTGTCCAGCCGCGCCTCGGCCATCTCGCGCATGCCGCTCTCGATCTCTCGGCGCTCGCGGTTGATGGCGTCGAGCTGGGTGGCGAGCTCGAGCGCGCGCTCGGGATCGTCGGTCGTCAGCGTCTCTATGCCAAGCGTCATGTCGGCCAGCCGGCCGGCGGCATTGATGCGCGGGCCCAGGGCAAAGCCGAGGTCGAAGCCCTGCGCCTTGCTGGCGTCACGCTTGGAGGCGCTGAACAGCGCCATCACGCCTGGCTGGGCGCGGCCGCTGCGCATGCGCTTGAGGCCTTGCGCGACGAGACGGCGGTTGTTGGCGTCGAGCTTGACGACGTCTGCCACGGTGCCAAGTGCCACCAGGTCCAACAGGCCATCCAGCCTCGGCTCCGGGTTGGGCAGGGCACCGCGCGATCGCAGCTCGGCGCGCAGCCCCAGCAACACGTAGAAGGCTACGCCCACGCCGGCCAGGGACTTGCTGGAGAAGGTACAGCCCGGTTGGTTGGGGTTGACGATGGCGTCTGCCTCGGGGACGACGACGGCGCCGTCCACGAGGGCGGGCAGGTGGTGGTCGGTCACCAGCACCTTCAGGCCGTGCGCGCGGGCGTGGGCCACCCCGGCGAGGCTGGCAATGCCGTTGTCTACCGTGACAAGCAGGGCGGGTTGCTGCTCCAGCGCGAGGTCCACGATCGTGGGTGTCAGGCCATAGCCGTGTACGGCGCGGTCGGGGACGACATAGCCCACCTGGTCGGAGCGCGCCCCAAGCAAGCACAGGCCGCGCAGCATGACGGCGCAGGCGGTGGCTCCGTCGCAGTCGTAATCGGCCACGATGACGAGGCGGCCGCCGGAATGGATCGTGTCGGCCAGCAGCCGCGCAGCCTCGGGCAGGCCCTTCAATCCATGGGGGCCGGCCGGCGGCAGCAAATGGGCCACGCTCTCGTCCAGCTCGGCGGCATCACTCACGCCACGCGCGGCCAGCAGCCGGGCCAGCAGCGGCGCGACGCCTGACTGCTCCAGCGCCCAGGCCATGCGCGGTGGCACGTCGCGTTCGATCAGGCGCGGGGAGTTCACAGGGCCTCCAGAATGGCGGCCACGTCGGGGGTCTTCAGGCGGCGTTTGAGCCTTTCCAGCAACGACAGCGGCTGTGTCGTGAAGCGGCGCGCGAAGCGTTCGCCGCAGAGTGTCAGGCTGGTCAGCTCGCCAGCCAGCGGACCGGCGTCCAGGCGCTGCCAGGCCTCAGCCCAGGCGGCAAGATCGCCGTTCAGCAGCGGCTCGGTCAGGCGCGCGTCCACGCTCACATCGAGCGGTTGGCCGTTCGAGCGGCCGATGTCGCCTATCCACACCGAGTTGATCGCGTGCTCGCCGCGCGCCTCGCGCTCCATATTGAGCGCATGCCCGTGCAGAAGCATCTGGGCTTCGTTCTGCCAGCGGCGCAGCACGCGGCTATCGGGCAACCAAGGCTCGATGGGGCGGCCGGCGGCGCGCTCGATGCTGGCAGCGCTCAAGCCCTCCAGCGCCGTCGCGTGACCGATGGTCCAGCGTGTCGCGTCCAGCAGCCGCCATTGCCAGCCTTCGTTCTCGGGCCAGAGCTCCTGCAGCACGGCAGCGAAGCGGGCTGCGTCGGATTCAGACAGGCTCAGCGCTGCCGGGGGCAGCACGTCGACGCCGTCTGTGCCGACGGCCAGATGCACAGGTGTCATTAGCGCCCAGGCCAGCGTGGCGTCGGCGTCCAGACTCCAGGCGGCCGCGCTGGGCTGCAACTGCCCATGCAGCGCGGCCAGCGCAAGATGGTGTGGTGGGTGGGGCGAGAACTCGTCACTCCCCCAGGTCTCGGCGGGACTGAGGCGGGCCAGTTGTGCCGTCAGGTTCGGCAGAGGCAGGGCCCCGAAGGCATGCCGCGCGGCTTCGTCCAGCGCGCCGGCATGGGGAATCATCAGATGCATGGACCGGATTATCCCGGGGTGTCGAACCTGGAGACAGCCGCCCGGCGCATCGACCGGCCTGGCGCAGCGGGCCGCGTAGCGGGGACTCCCAACCGCCATTTCCAGCTTCAACGCGTTGTCACACAAGCTTCATACACTTTTCTTCATGACCGACCCGACCCCGTTGAAGCTGCTCAATCGCGAACAGGCCATCCTCGAGTTCAACCGACGCGTCCTCGCCCAGGCCCAGCGCGAGGACGTGCCGCTGCTGGAGCGGCTGCGCTACATCTGCATCGTGTCGAGCAACCTGGACGAGTTCTTCGAGGTGCGCTTCGCCGACATGCTGGAGGCTGCGCGCGACCCGCTCAGCACCGTGACGGGCCAGGACGTCGACCGCGTCGGCCGCGCGGCGCACACGCTGATCGACGAGCAGTACCACGTCTTCAACGAGCAGTTGACGCCGCTGCTGAACCGTGAGCGCATCGTCATCCTCAACCATGCCGACCGCGACGAGCTGCAGCGGCGCTGGGTGGCCAAGTTCTTCGAGCGCGAGGTGCGACCGCTGCTGGTGCCGGTGGGGCTGGACCCAGCCCATCCCTTCCCGCAGGTGGCAAACAAGTCGCTGCACTTCATCGCCCGGCTGTCGGGCAAGGACGCCTTTGGTCGCGACAACCGCATCGCCATCGTCAAGGTGCCGCGCGTGCTCCCGCGCGTCATCAAGCTGCCCGCCAACCTCAGCGACAACCGCCAGGCCTACGTGCTGCTGACCAGCGTCATCCGCGCCCACCTGGAGGAACTGTTCCCGGGCCGCAAGGTGGAGGCCTTCTCGCAGTTTCGCGTTACGCGGGACTCCGACCTGGAGGTGGACGAGGAGGAGATCGCCAACTTGCGCCACGCGTTGCGCTCGGGGCTGACGACGCGCCACTTCGGTCGTGCGGTGCGGTTGGAGGTTGTCAACACCTGTCCGGCCGAGTTGTCGGAGTTCCTGCTGGAGCAGTTCGGCCTTCCCGCCGCGGCGCTGTACCGCGTCAACGGGCCGGTCAATCTCGTACGCCTGAACGAGCTCATCGACCAGACGGATGCTCCTGAGTTGCGTTTCAGACCCTTTGAGCCGGCCTGGCCGGCGGGGCGGCTGCCGCGCCACAAGTCAATCTTTGAGCGGCTCAAGAAGGGTGACGTGCTGCTGCACCATCCATTCGAGAGCTTCGAGCCTGTCGTGCAGATGCTGCGTGAGGCGGTGGCGGACCCCGATGTGCTGGCCATCAAGCAGACCATCTACCGCACCGGCGCCAAGTCGGAGCTGATGGATCTGCTCATCGAGGCTGCGAGGCGCGGCAAGGAGGTGATGGCCGTCGTGGAGCTGAAGGCGCGCTTTGACGAGGAAGCCAACATCAACTGGGCCGAGCGGCTGGAGGCCGTTGGTGCGCAGGTGGTATACGGCATCGTCGGCTACAAGACCCATGCAAAGCTGCTGCTGGTCATGCGCCGCGAGAACGGTAAGTTGCGTCGCTATGCCCACGTGTCGACCGGCAACTACAACCCCAAGACGGCACGGCTGTACACCGACCTCGGCCTGCTGACGGCCGATGCCGACCTGACGGCCGACGCCGACTCGGTGTTTCGCCAGCTTGCGTCGCTCGGCAAGTTCAAGGCGCCGAGGCGCATGCTGCTGGCGCCCTTTAACATGCACAGCCGCATGCTGGAGCTGCTTGCCCATGTCGAGGCGGCAGCGCTGGCCGGCTACAAGGGCGCGCGCGTCGTCGTGAAGATCAACGCGCTGACCGACGCAGAACTCATCCACGGCCTGCTGCGCACCGCCCAGGCCGGTGCCAGGATTGACCTCATCGTGCGCGGCGCCTGCATGCTGCCACCCGGCCTGCCTGGCGTCAGCGACAACATCGTCGTGCGCTCGGTCGTGGGACGCTTCCTGGAGCATTCGCGCGTCTGCTATTTCCGATGGGCCGAAGCGACGGCCACGGACGACGGCGAAGCGCTGTTCCTGTCCAGCGCCGACTGGATGAGCCGCAACATGTTCCGTCGTATCGAGGTGGCCTGGCCGGTGCTGGATCCCAGGCTACGCCAGCGTGTCATCGACGAGGCGCTGCAGCCCTATCTGCACGACACCTTGGATGCCTGGCAGCTCGGCCCTGACGGCCGTTCGACGCGGGTCGACCCCAACGGCGGCGTCAGCGCCCAGCAGGCGCTCATGCGGCGCTATTCTGAGTAGAGGCGCGGAGATGGATCTGATCCTCTGGCGCCATGCCGAAGCCGAAGTCATCGCTGCCGGCCAGGATGATCTGCAGCGTGCGCTGACGCCCAAGGGCGAGCGCCAGGCCAGGCGCATGGCGGGGTGGCTAAACCACCGGCTGGCGGCGTCAACGCGCGTGCTCGTCAGCCCTGCACTGCGTTGTCGCCAGACGGCCGAAGCCCTGGGGCGTGAGGTCCGTGTCGTGCCGGCCATCGCACCCGACGCACCCATTGAAGCCCTCATCGATGCCAGTCGCTGGCCCAGGGCCAGCGAGCCCGTGCTGATCTGCGGCCATCAGCCGACGCTGGGGCGCCTGGCAGCGCAACTGCTGGCCGGTGTCGAGCAGGAATGGGCCGTCAAGAAGGGCGCCGTCTGGTGGCTGCGCTGGCGCCAGCGCGACGGCGAACCTGAGGTGACGCTGCACGCCGTGCAAGGCCCGGACGCACTCTGACGGGCGCGTAAGCCTCAGGCCAGCATGAGCTCCAGCAGGCCGGTGCGGGCCCAGGCCTCGGCCTCTTCCTTCAGCAGGAAGCGCGTGCGTGCCTGGCCTTCGGTCCAGTTCTTGGGGCAGTGCAGCGTCAGCTGCCTGCCTTCGCGCTGCAGCACCGGACCGCTGCCCTGCACCGGCGTGCGTGCATGGCAGAGGATGACGGCCAGGCGCAGCGCGACGACCTGCTCAAGCAGCGCCGGATCCGCGAGCTGAGACTCCAGCTTGCGCAGGCCGCCGCGCTGCCCCAGCGCCAGCGTGGCCAGACGCTGCAGCTGGTTGGTCGAGAAGCCCGGCGCGTCCACATGGGCGATCAGGTAGGCGCTGTGGCGGTGGTGGTCATGGTGGGAGACCAGCATGCCGATCTCGTGCAGGGCCGCTGCCCAGCGCAGCTCGCGCAGTAGCTCGGCCGCAGGCTTGGGCGCGAGATGCCGGTAGAGCCGCTCGCCCTGGGCAGCCACGCGCTCTGCCTGGCCGACGTCGACGCCGAAGCGCAGCTGCAGCTCTGTGACCGATGCGCCGCGCGGGTCGCGGGCGCCACTGGGCTGCAGGCGCTCGGCGAGGTCGAAGATGACACCCTGGCGCAGCGCGCCCTTGGTGGCCCGCAGCTCGGCGATGCCGAACTGGGTCAGCAGCGTGTAGAGGATGCACAGGCCGCCGGCGACGACGGGGCGCCTGTCGTCCTTCAGGCCGGGCAGCTGCAGCTTGTCCTGCGAGCCGGCGGCGAGGCACTGCTCGATGCACCAGCGCAGCGCGGCCGGCGTGACGCGGCCATCGGTCTGGCCGCTGGCCGCGAGGATCTGCGACACAGCGCCCACAGTGCCCGACGAGCCCAGCGCCTCCTGCCAGAGCTCGGGGCGGAACAGCGTCAACGCCTCCTCGAGCTCGGCGCCAGCCGCGACCTGGGCGGCGCGGAACGCCTCGGCGGTGTAGAGGCCCTCGGCAAAGAAGCGCAGAGACAGGCCCACACTGCCGACGCCGAAGGACTCGGCCAGCAGAGGCTTGCGGCCGCGACCGAGGATCATCTCGGTGGAACGCCCGCCGATGTCGATGACGAGGCGGGGCTTGTTGGACGGCTGCAGGCGCGCGACGCCAGCGAAGATCATGCGTGCTTCTTCGCGGCCGGCGATGACTTCGACGGGATGGCCCAGAACCGCCTGCGCGCGGGCCAGGAACGCGTTGCGATTGCGTGCCTCGCGCAGAGTCTGCGTCGCGACGGCACGTATGCGCTCGGGCGGGATGCCAACGAGCTGTTCGCCAAAGCCTTTCAGGCAGGCCAGGCCGCGCTGCATGGCCTCCTCGGTCAACATGCCCTGCGCATCGAGGCCGGCGCCCAGGCGCACGCTTTCCTTGATGTAGCTGACCCGCTGGTAGCGTTCGCCAGTCAGGCGGGCCAACTCGAGGCGGAAGCTGTTGGAGCCGATGTCGATGGAGGCCCAAAGGCTGTTCGCGGAGTCGGGACGCTGCGTCATGGGCGGGATTGTCGGGGCAAAATTTGACGCCCTTTCGTAACCACCCGCCCGGGAGAGTCCATGTTGAAAGACGAGATCGACAGCCTCGCGCCGTCCCGCGACTTCAGTCGTCGCAGCTTTGTGCAAACAACGGTGGGCAGCGGTTTTGCGGCCGCCGTTCTGCCGGTGGCTGCGCAGACGATCAGCACCGACGCGGCCGGCCTGGTAGCCGGCGGTGTCAGCATCCCGGTGGGCGACTTCCAGATGCCGGCCTACCGCGCCGCGCCCGCAGGCGGCAAGAACCTGCCCGTCGTGCTGGTGGCCAGCGAGATCTTCGGCGTGCATGAGCACATTGCCGACGTCTGCCGGCGGCTGGCCAGGCAGGGCTATATGGCCATCGCGCCCGAGCTCTTCGTGCGCCACGGCAACGCCGGCGCCTTTACCGACATCCCCAAGCTCATCAGCGAGGTCGTCGCCAAGGCGTCCGATGCCCAGGTCAATGGTGACCTCGATGCCGCCGTCGCCTGGGCTGCGGCTCACGGCGGCGACACCGCCAAGCTCGGCATCACGGGCTTTTGCTGGGGCGGGCGCACGGCCTGGTCGTATGCGGCCCACAACCCAAGGTTGGCGGCGGCGGTGGCCTGGTATGGCCCGGTGGCGCGCAATTACCATGCCGGCGACAAGACCATCATCGAACGTGCTGCCAGCATCAAGGCACCGGTGCTGGCGCTGTACGGTGCCGCGGACGGCGGCATTCCGGTCGAGACGCTGACCCAGCTTGAGGCCGCCCTCAAGGCTGCCGGCAACACCCAGTGCGAGTTCGTCGTCTATCCCGATACGCCACATGCCTTCCATGCCGACTACCGGCCCAGCTACCGCAAGGCGGCCGCCGAAGATGGCTGGGCCAGATGCCTGGCTTGGTTCAAGAAGAACGGCGTCGCTTGACAGCTCTGCTAGGCTGAATGGGTCCGGGCCGCAGTCCAAGGCTGTGGCCCGTTGCTTTTGCCCTATCCCATGACCCTTCTCTACATCGTGCTCGCCACCTTCGCAGGCGGGCTGCTGTCGGTGCTCGTCGCCGCCAGCTTGACCGTCGGCGTGCTGACCCGTCTCGTGAAGAGCCTCGTCAGTCTGTCGGCCGGCATCTTGCTGGGCACTTCGCTCCTGAATGTGCTCCCCGAGGCCTTCGAGAGCCAGACGGCCCAGCCTCAGACGCTGTTCGCCGTACTGCTTGCGGGCCTGCTGTTCTTCTGGCTGCTGGAGAAGGTGGAGCTGTATCGCCACGTGCACCACCACGAGGGTGACGGTCACCACCATCACCACCACTTCGACGCCGAGCAGGCAGGGCGTGGCGGGCTGACCGTGCTGGTGGGCGACAGCATCCACAACTTCTGCGACGGCGCCATCATCGCGGCGGCCTTCCTGGCCGACACGAGGCTGGGTTTCGCGACGGCGCTGGCCATCGTGGCCCACGAGATCCCGCAGGAGGTGGGCGACTACATCGTGCTGCTGAACGCCGGCCTGTCGCGCGCCAAGGCACTGCTCTTCAACGCGATCTCGGGCATGGCCTCGGTCGTCGGCGGCGTGCTGGGCTACTTTCTGATTGGCAGTTTCGAGGGCGTTCTACCGTATTTGCTGGTGCTGGCGTCCAGCAGCTTCATCTACATCTCAGTGGCTGACTTGCTGCCGCAGCTGCAGCAGCGCCTGGCCTGGCGCGAGACGCTGGCCCAGGTGGCCTGGCTGGCCGTAGGGCTGGGCGCGGCCTTCACCGTGTCGATGATGCTGCACGGCGCACACTGACGCGCGGCCTCAGCCGCAGTGTGCCGCGGGCCGTCAGGCTCGAGGCGGCTGAGGCCAAGGAACTCCGCCTTCTGACTGGATGCCCACCTCGGTTGGATGCCCGGGTGCCGTCCCAGGCGCCGTCGAAGGGGGCCCCGGACTGTGAGGGGCGGCCTTCGCGGCGACTACCACCACCAGCGACGGTGGGGTGGGACGGCTCAAGCGGACTGATTGCTCGGCGACAGGCCGGGAGTCGGTGACGGGCCGGGGATGGAAGAAGCTGAACATGCCACCCATCTCAAGCCATGGTTTCGGGGCTCAAGAGGGGGTTTCCACTCGGCCGCCTGCTGCCGCGGTGGCGGCCTTCAGTGAGCGGCTGAGCGGAACCGGCGGTCGCCGGCCGGCATCAGGCGCCGAGAGAGATCACTTGACGATCAGCACCGGCAGGTCCGTGTGCGTCAGCACTTTCTGCGTCTCGCTGCCCAGCAACAGGGCCGCGACGCCGCGGCGGCCGTGGGAGGCCATGACGATGAGATCGACTCCCTCGGTCTTGGCGTGGTCGATGATGGCTTCCCACGCATGCAGCGCCTCGACGGTGTGGCCCTTGCACGCCAGGCCCTGAGCCGCAGCCGCGGCGCTGACGGCCTCGACGCGCTGGGTGGCGACGCGCTGCTGGGCGTCGATGAACTCCTGCGGCGGAACGGGCTGGATTTCCGAGACCGCGCTGTAGGGGAAAGGCTCCATGACGCTGAGAGTCAGCAACTGGGCGCCATGGACCTTGGCGAGCTGGATGGCGGTGTTGACCGCGTTGGCGGTGATGTCGGAGCCGTCCGTGGGGACGAGGATGCGCTTGAACATTCGATCCTCCAATCGTTGGGGAGGGCTCCAGTGTGGCCCATCAGGCGCTGGAGGGTTTGTCGGAGATCAAGCCGTTGCTCATCCTTGGGCGATCGGGCGGGCCGGGTCGGACGACCATTCGCTCCAGGAGCCCGGGTACAGCAGGCCGTCGCCCAAGCCGGCATGGGCCATCGCCAGCAGGTTGTGGCAGGCCGTCACGCCCGAGCCGCACTGATGGATCACCGAGTCCGCCGCAAAGGGTGCCAGCAGGGGTTGGAACTCGGCGTGCAGCTGAGCCGCCGGCTTGAAGCGGCCTTCCGCGCCTAGGTTGTCCTTGAAGAAACGGTTGCTGGCACCGGGGATGTGGCCGGCAGCCTTGTCCAGGGGCTCGACCTCGCCGCGAAAGCGTTCGCCAGCGCGGGCGTCGATCAGGCGGATGTTGCCGAGCTTCTTGAGCAGCTCGGCGGTGCTGATCTGTCCGACCAGCGACTGGCCGGGCTGCCAGTCTGTAGGCACCGCAGGGGGTACCTCTGCGGTCATGTCGCCATCCCAGGCGCCGTCCAGCACGGCGACTTGCGCATGACCCAGCCAGCGCAGCATCCACCACAGGTGAGCGGCATAGGGGCCGCCCTGGCGGTCGTAGGCGACGACCTGGCGGTCGGCGACCAGGCCCAGGCTGCGCATCAGCGCGGCGAAGTCCGCGCGCTCCGGCAGCGGATGGCGGCCGCGGAAGGCGCCGTCGGCAGCGGTCTTGGCGCCGCAGAGGTCGCGATCCAGGTGCAGGTAGAAGGCGCCGGGGATGTGGCCGGCGGCGTAGGCGCGCTCGCCGGCATCGGTGTCCACGAGGTCGAAGCTGCACTCGATGATCAGCGGGTCGCGCAGTGTGCGCAGTTCGGTGGCGGAAAGTAGCGTGGTGAAGGGTTTCATGGCGGCGATCCATTCAGCGTTGGCGATACCCGCGCGATGTGTTTGCGGCTCAATGCCGCACGCATCGTCGCTCCCATGGGGGGCTGTGCTGGCGCACCGTGTTCGGCGGTGAGCGGCTGGACGAGGGCCTTCATGACTCCGCGGGGTTGAACTGGCTGTCCTTTGCCGGCGGTGCCACCCGGCTGCGCAGCAGCGTGGCGGCCAGGCCGGCGCCGATGATGAGCAGCATGCCGAGGCTTGCCTGCCAGGTCAGCGGATCCTTGAACAGCAGCATGCCGTAGATGAAGGAGAAGACTATGCCCAGGTACTGCAGGCAGGCGTTTACCAGCGGCCGGCCAATGGAATAGGCCCTCGTCAGGCAGACCTGGGCGGTGGTGGCCAGCACGCCGACCGCCAGAAGCAGGGCTGCACCCCATAGCGTATGGGGCTGCAGGCCACCCTGGGTCAGGCCCGTGATGACGGCACCGGCGACGCAGCCGCCGACTGAGAAATAGAAGACGACGCGCAGCTCGGGCTCGCCCGCTCGACCCAGCGCCGTGACTTGCAGATAGGCCATCGCAGCGATCATGCCCGACAGCAGACCGGCCAGGCCGTGCCAGAGCTGCTGCTGATCCAGCGTGGGCCGCAGGATCAGAGCGACGCCAACGAAGCCCAGTAGTACCGAGGCCATCAACCGCCAGTCCAGGCGCTGCGCACCCATCAGCACGGCACCGCCCAGCAGGAACAGGGCCATCCAGACCGAGGACATGTAGTTCAGCGTCATCGCGGTGGCCAGGGGCAGGTGGCTGATGGCATAGAACCACAGGCACAGCGAGGTGACGCCGGAGATGCTGCGCCAGACATGCATGCCGGGCAGGCGGGTCTTGAGGCTTAGCCCCTGGCGGTGTGACAGCAGGGCCATCATGATCGCGCCGACCAGGCCTCGGTACATGACGATCTCGCTGGCCGCATAGAACTCGCTGGCCAGCTTGACGCAGACGCCCATGGTGGCGAACAGCAGCGTCGCCAGGACCATGAGCACCGACGCCGGCATCAGAGGGGGGTGCCGATCTCGTTGCGGTACCACTCGTGGAAGTGCTGCATGCCATCTTCCATCGGGCTTTGGTAGGGGCCTGCCTCGTCGTCGCCGCGCATCATCAAGGCCTTGCGACCAGCGTCCATGCGCTCGGCGATCTCGTCGTCCTCCACGCAAGTCTCCATGTAGGCAGCCTGATGGGCCTCGACGAAATCGCGTTCGAAGGCGGCGATCTCTTCGGGGTAGTAGAACTCGACGAGGTTGAGCGTCTTCTGCGGGCCCTGCGGATGCAGCGTGGAGACCACCAGCACGTGCGGGTACCACTCGACCATGATGTGCGGGTAGTAGGTCAGCCAGATCGCGCCGGCCTCGGGCGGGCGGCCCTCGCGGTACTTCAGCAACTGGTCGTGCCAGCGCTGGTAGACCGGCGAGCCCGGGCGCTCCAGTTCCTGTTGCACGCCCACGGTCTGCACCGAATGGTGCTTGCCGAACTCCCAGGCTAGGTCGTCACAGGTGACGAAGCCGCTCAGGCCGGGGTGGAACGGGCCAACGTGGTAATCCTCCAGATAGACCTCGATGAAGGTCTTCCAGTTGTAGTTGCACTCGTGGACCTGGACCTTGTCGAGCACGAAGCCACCGAAGTCCAACTGGGCGCGAGGGCCTAGCCTGCTCAGCTCGGCTGCGACGTCATGGCCGTTGTCCTCGAATAGCAGGCCGTTCCATTCGTGCAACGGGTAGCGGTTCAGGTCCAGGCAGGGGTCTTCGCTGAAGTGCGGCGCGCCGATCAGTTTGCCTTGGTGCGAGTAGGTCCAACGGTGCAGCGGGCAGACGATATTGGACTGCGTATTGCCGCGCCCGCGCAACATGACCGCCTGGCGATGCCGGCAGACGTTGGAGATCAGCTCGATGCCCTGGGCGGAACGCACCAGCGCCCGGCCTTCACCCTCCTGCGCTAGGGCGTAGTGGTCCCCGATTTCGGGGACCGACAAGGCATGGCCGACGTAGCGGGGGCCTCGCTGAAAGATGCTGGCCTGTTCACGCTGGAACAGATCGGTATCGAAATAGGCGCTCACCGGGAGCTGGGTCTGGCTGCGTTTCAGCGCCGAGACGGGAAGGCTCAGGTCGGACATGATCCAGGCGGGTCTTTCAGGCGAGAGTAGGGGTGCTGCGTCCCTCCGGCGCATCTCGGGGGTGCCGAGTCGGCCAGGTTGCTAGGTGTCGAAAGGGAGCCCGGGGCGCGTGTGCGCGCTCAGGCGAGAGGTGCGGGATTCTACGCATGCACTGTTGCTGCGCTGCGGACAGTTACCTCTGTGTCTGCCGGTCTTGGGAAGCCCGCTGACTACAATTGCCGTTTCGCGTTTTGAAATGACAAAGACCTCTTCCCGCACCAAGGCAGCCGATGCCGATGGCAACGACCTCAGCTACGAGCAGGCGCTCGACGAGCTGGAGCGTCTGGTGGCGGCGATGGAGGGGCAGCAGTTGCCGCTGGACCAGCTCCTACACAGCTACAAGCGCGGCGCGGAGCTGCTGGCACTGTGCCGTGGCCGGCTGCAGGCGGTGGAGCAGCAGGTCAAGCTGTTGGACGGCGCCGAACTGAAGGCCTGGGAGGGCCCGGAATCTTGAATGCACAAGACTTTGAGCGCTGGACCCAGGCGTCGTTGAGCGCCTTCGAGGCGTCTCTGGACGACCTGGTGCCAGCCGGCGCGCCCGCCGGGTTGGGCGAGGCGATGCGCTATGCCGTGCTAGGCGGCGGCAAGCGGCTGCGCCCCCTGCTGGTGCTGGCGAGCTGCGCGGCCGTGGGCGGCGACAGTTTTGCAGCCATGCGGGCGGCTTGCGCCGTCGAGCTCATCCACGCCTATTCACTGGTGCACGACGACATGCCCTGCATGGACGACGACGTCATGCGCCGCGGCAAGCCGACCACGCATGTTGCCTTCGGTGAGGCGCAGGCCATGCTGGCCGGGGACGCGATGCAGGCGTTGGCCTTCGAGGTGCTTACACCCGATACAGGCATTGCCCCGGCGTTGCAGGCCCGGCTGTGCTCGCTGCTGGCACGTTCGGCCGGCCACGATGGCATGGCCGGCGGCCAGGCCATTGACCTGGCCAGCATCGGCAAGCAACTGGACGAATGCACGCTGCGCGACATGCATCGCCGCAAGACCGGTGTGCTGCTGCAGGCTAGCGTCATGATGGGCGCTGCCTGTGGCCCTGCTTCGGCACAGGGGACGAAGTCGCTGTCCGACTATGGAGCTGCCCTGGGGCTGGCCTTCCAGGTCGTCGACGACATCCTCGACGTGACCCAGGACTCCCAAGTGCTGGGCAAGACGGCCGGCAAGGACCAGGATGCCAACAAGCCGACCTATGTCAGCGTGCTGGGCCTGGACGCCGCGCGAGCCTTGGCCCAGGCGCTGCGGGCCGAGGCCAAGGCGGCGCTGGCCGCGAGCGGCCTGGCCGACGTGAGCCACCTGAGCCTGCTGGCCGACTCGGTCGTCGAGCGGGACAACTGAGATCCACCCAGAACCCAGGCCTTAGCCATGGACTACACCCTGCTGAACAGCATCGACAGCCCGGCCGACCTGCGTCGCCTGCCGCGCACCGAACTCCGGCGTCTCGCCGACGAGGTGCGCGCCTACGTGCTGGAGAGCGTCTCCAAGACGGGCGGCCATCTCGGCTCCAACCTCGGCACTGTCGAGCTCACCGTCGCGCTGCACTATGTGTTCAACACGCCGGAAGACCGGCTGGTGTGGGACGTGGGCCACCAGACCTATCCGCACAAGGTGCTGACGGGCCGCCGCGACCGCATGTCTGGCCTGCGCCAGCTTGGCGGTATCAGCGGCTTCCCGCGCCGTGACGAGAGCCCCTACGACACCTTCGGTACCGGCCACTCGTCCACCAGCATTTCTGCAGCCCACGGCATGGCCATGGCTGCCAAGCTCAAGGGCGAGAGCCGCAAGGCCGTGGCCATCATCGGCGATGGCTCGATGACGGCCGGCATGGCCTTCGAGGCGCTGAACAACGCTGGCGTGGCCCACGGCGGCCTGCTGGGCGACGTTCTGGTCATCCTGAACGACAACGACATGTCCATCAGCCCGCCGGTCGGTGCGCTGAACAAGTATCTGGCCCGCCTGATGAGCGGCAGCTTCTATGCCGCCGCGCGGGAGGGCGCCAAGAGCGTGCTGAAGAACACGCCGCTGTACGAGTTCGCGCGCAAGTTCGAGGAGCACACCAAGGGCATGGTCGTGCCGGGCACCATCTTCGAGGAGTTCGGCTTCAACTACGTGGGTCCCATCGATGGCCACGACCTGGAATCGCTGATCCCGACACTTGAGAACTTGCGTGACAAGAAGGGCCCGCAGTTCCTGCACATCGTCACCAAGAAGGGGGCCGGCTACAAGCTGGCGGAGGCCGACCCGGTCAAGTACCACGCCGCGTCCGGCAAGTTCGACCCGGCCGTGGGCTTCGTCAAGCCGGCCACGCCACCCAAGACGACCTTCACCCAGGTCTTCGGCGACTGGCTGTGCGACATGGCTGAGGCTGATTCGCGTCTGGTGGGTATCACCCCCGCGATGCGCGAGGGCTCGGGCATGGTGGAGTTCCACAAGCGCTTCCCGCAGCGCTACCACGACGTCGGCATCGCCGAGCAGCATTCGGTCACTTTCGCCGCCGGCCTGGCCTGCGAGGGCATGAAGCCGGTCGTTGCGATCTACTCGACCTTCCTGCAGCGGGCCTACGACCAGATGGTCCATGACGTGGCCATCCAGAACCTGCCAGTGCTGTTCGCGCTGGACCGTGCCGGCTTGGTCGGTGCCGATGGCGCGACACATGCCGGCAACTACGACATCGCCTACACGCGCTGCGTTCCCAACATGGCCGTGTTGACGCCGGCCGACGAGGATGAATGCCGCCAGGCCCTGTACACAGGCTTCATGCATGACGGCCCGGTGACGGTGCGTTACCCGCGCGGTGCGGGCGTGGGCGTCACGCCGGCGAAGGCCATGACGGTCCAGCCGTGGGGCAAGGGCGAGGTGCGCCGCAAGGGACATGGGATCGCGATCCTGGCCTTCGGCACGTTGCTGTACCCCGCGCTGGAGGCGGCGGAGCGGCTGGATGCGACGGTCGCCAATATGCGCTTCGTGAAGCCGCTGGACGTGGACCTCGTCGCGGAGCTGGCGCGTACGCACGATGCCATCGTCACCATCGAGGACGGCTGCGTGATGGGCGGTGCCGGCAGCGCCGTCACCGAGGCGCTGAACGCCGCCGGGCTCAGCCTGCCGGTGCTGCAGCTGGGGCTACCCGACGAGTTCATCGAGCACGGTGATCCGGCCAAGCTGATGAGCCTGTGTGGCCTGGATGCTGCCGGCATCGAGGCCAGCATCGTCAAGCGCTTTGGCGCGAAGCCGACCGTGGTGCGTTCGAACGCAGCGCGTTGAGCAGGGAGTCGACCAGCGGCTGCGCGGGTCGATGCAAGGGAATAAGGGCGCTGACCCGGTAGGGAATTGACACCGTCAACGGCCGTACGACCAGGCCAGAGCTGGCGCAGGCCGCGGCCGTCAGCGGGTTGACGATGGCCACGCCCAGCCCGGCTCGGACCAGCTCGCACACGGCGACCGCGCTGTGCGTCTGTACGCGCAGCCGCCGGGCGATGCCGGCGGCGTCGAAGCGCGCATCGATTTCGCGCCGGTAGGGGTCGTCCGCGGCCAGGCTGATGAAGTCCTGGCCTGCGAAGGCCTGCAGCGCCAGCGGCCCGGCCGACGCCAGCGCATGGCCGGGCGGCAGCACGGCGACCTCGTCGGCCTCCAGCACCGGCTCAATGTGCACGCCCGGCAGTGGCGTCGCCTGCTCGGCCAGGCCCAGGTCGAAGCGCTGCTCGCTGATCCATGCGTCCAGCAGCGGTGGCTCGGCCGGCGTGATGTCGACGCGCGCCTCGGGATGTGCGCCCAGCAGCGCAGCCAGCGCGCCCGGCAGCAGTGCATGGCTCAGCGCCGGCAGGCTCAGCACCGTCAGCTCTGCATCCTCGTCGCGCCCCAGCGCCTGGGCCCGCTCGATGACGCGGGCCAGGCCCTGGAAGCTGCGCTCCACCTCGTCGAACAACACCCGCGCCCGTGCGGTGGCCTTGAGCCGGCCGCGTTCGCGCTCGAAGAGGGCGTAGCCGAGCAGTTGCTCCAGCCGCGCCAGGTCGCGCGACAGCGTGGGCTGCGACGTGTGCAGCAGCGCTGCCGCGCCGGTGACACTGCCGGCCGTCATGACTGCCCGGAAGACTTCGATGTGGCGGTGCTGGATATCCATATCAGAATTGAATTATCCATGAACAAATTTCAATTTGATTGAATGGATGGCGCAGGGCATCCTGCAAGACATGACCAAGCCTCTGCCCATCGCCCTGACCCCCGCCCGCCTGAAGCGCCTCGCTGCCGAGCACGGCACGCCGCTGTGGGTCTATGACGCCGCGACCATCCGCGAGCGCGCCGCCTCGCTGAAGCGCTTCGATGTCGTGCGTTTCGCGCAGAAGGCCTGTTCCAACATCCACATCCTTCGGCTGCTGCGCACCGAAGGCGTCAAGGTCGACGCGGTGTCTCGTGGGGAGATCCTGCGCGCGCTGGCCGCTGGCTATGTGCCGGGAGGCGACGAGATCGTCTTCACGGCCGACCTGCTTGACCATGCGACGCTGTCCACGGTCGTCGAGTACCGGATCCCCGTCAATGCCGGCTCCGTCGACATGCTGGAGCAGCTTGGCATCGCCTCGCCGGGCCACCCGGTGTGGCTGCGCATCAATCCCGGCTTCGGCCATGGCCACAGCCACAAGACCAACACTGGTGGCGAGCACAGCAAGCACGGCATCTGGCATGCCGACCTGGGGGCAGCGCTCGCCGCCATCCGCCGTCATGGCCTGCACCTCGAAGGCCTGCACATGCACATCGGCTCCGGCGTCGACTATGGCCACCTTGCGCAGGTGGGTCAGGCCATGGTGGGGTTGGTGCGCGAGACCGTTGCAGCGGGGCATGACCTGCGTGCGATCTCGGCCGGCGGGGGCCTGTCCATTCCCTATCGCGAAGGGGATGCGCGCATCGACGTGGAGCACTACTTCGGCCTCTGGGACACCGCGCGCCGCGAGGCACAGGCCCTGGTTGGGCATGCTCTGACGCTGGAGCTTGAACCCGGCCGCTACCTCGTCGCCGAAAGCGCGGTGCTGCTGGCCGAGGTGAGGGCGGTGAAGAGCGCCGGTGCCAACCGCTTCGTTCTCGTGGACGCCGGCTTCAACGAGCTGATGCGCCCGGCGATGTATGGCGCCTTCCATGCTATGACGCTCATCGGCGCCACCGGCCCCGTGCAACCTACCGTCGTGGCTGGTCCGCTATGCGAGTCCGGCGACGTGTTCACCCAGGGGCCTGGTGGCGAGGTGCTGACGCGCGAGCTGGCGCCGGCGGCGGTGGGCGACCTGCTGGTCATCCACGATGCCGGGGCCTATGGCGCATCCATGTCCAGTAACTACAACAGCCGGCCGCTGGCGGCCGAGGTGCTGGTGGATGGCGACGCGACCCGGCTGATCCGCCGCCGTCAGACGGTGGAAGAGCTGCTGGCGCTGGAGACCTGAGCTCGCAGGACAATGCGGGTCTCCCGTCGCCCGCTTCGCCCATGCCGTCCAATCGTTCCCCCGTCACCGGCCGTCAGGTCCGCTTCGCGCTGATCGGCTGTGGCCGCATCGCGCAGAACCACATCCAGGCCGTCGAGCGCCACGCCGAGCGGGCAGCGCTGGTGGCCGTGTGCGACACCGACCCCGCCGCGCTGAAGGCTGCCGTGGCCAGGACTGGCGCGCCCGGTTTCGCGTCGCTGACCGAGTTGCTGGCGGCGCAGGCCGAGCTGCAGGCCGACTGCGTGGTGCTGACGACGCCCAGCGGCTTGCATCCGCGCCAGGCCATCGAGGCCGCCGCTGCTGGCGTGCACGTGATGACGGAGAAGCCCATGGCCACGCGCTGGCAGGATGGGTTGGCCATGGTCAAGGCCTGCGACGATGCCGGTGTGCGCCTCTTCGTCGTCAAGCAGAACCGCCGCAACCCGACGCTGCAGCTCTTGAAGCGCGCGGTCGCCGAGGGCCGCTTCGGCCGGCTCTACAACGTGGCCGTCAATGTGTTTTGGACCCGGCCGCAGAGCTATTACGACAGTGCCGCGTGGCGTGGCACGTGGGAATTCGACGGCGGCGCCTTCATGAACCAGGCCAGCCACTACATCGACCTGCTGGACTGGATCGTCGGGCCCGTTGAGAGCGTGATGGCCTACACCGGCACGCTGGCGCGCAACATCGAGGTCGAGGACAGCGGCGTGGCGGCGCTGAAATGGCGCAACGGTGCAATGGGCACAGTCAACGTCAGCATGCTGACCTACCCAAAGAACCTTGAAGGCTCCATCACGCTGCTGGGCGAGAAGGGCTCGGTACGTGTGGCCGGCCTGGCCGTCAACGAGATCCAGCACTGGGAGTTTGATACGGGGCACGAGATGGACGCCCTCATCAAGGACGCCAGCTACCAGACCACCTCCGTCTACGGCTTCGGTCATCCGCTCTACTACGACAACGTCATCAGGACGCTGCGCGGCGAGGCCCAGCCCGAGACCGACGGCCGTGAGGGCCTGAAGTCCCTCGAACTGCTGATCGCGATGTACATGAGCGCCCGGGACGGCCGCCGCGTCAACCTGCCGCTGAGCTACTGATGGCCATCACTATCCATCCCAGCGCCATCGTCGACGAGGGTGCGCAGCTCGGCGACGGCTGCCGTGTCTGGCACTTCGTGCACATCAGCGCGGGCGCGCGCATCGGCGAGCGCTGCTCCTTTGGCCAGAACGTCTATGTCGGCAACGACGTCGTCATCGGCGACAACGTCAAGATCCAGAACAACGTCTCCGTCTACGACGCCGTGTCGCTGGAGGACGACGTCTTCTGCGGCCCCAGCATGGTGTTCACCAACGTCTACAACCCGCGCTCGGCCGTTGCGCGCAAGGACGAGTACCGCCGCACGCTGGTGAAGCAGGGAGCAACGCTGGGCGCCAATTCAACGATAGTTTGCGGCACCACCATCGGCCGCCATGCCTTCATCGGTGCCGGCGCCGTCGTCAATCGCGATGTGCCCGACTTCGCGCTGCTGGTGGGTGTGCCGGCCCGCCAGATCGGCTGGATGAGCCGCTTCGGCGAGCGCCTGGAGCTACCCGTGGCCAGTGCCGAACCTGTCGAGGCCGTTTGCCCCCACACGGGGGATCGCTACCGCCTGCACGGCGACCAACTCGAGCTGATCTGAATGGATTTCATTGACCTCAAGAGCCAGTACGCGGCACTGCGCGACAACATCAATGCCCGTATCCAGAAGGTGCTGGACCACGGCCAGTACATCCTTGGTCCAGAGGTCAGGGAGATGGAGGAGGCGCTGACTGCCTACACCGGCGCCACGCACTGCATCAGCGTGGCCAGCGGCACTGAGGCGCTCCTGATCTGCCTGATGGCGCTGGACCTGAGGCCCGGCGACGAGGTCATCACCAGTCCCTTCACCTTCGCGGCCACGGCTGAGATGATCGTGCTTGCCGGCGGCGTGCCGGTGTTCGTGGACATCGAGCCGGAAACGGCCAATCTCGATGCGGAGCTGATCGAGGCAGCCATCACGGCCCGCACCAGGGCCATCATGCCGGTCAGTCTCTATGGCCAGGTGGCGGACATGGACGCCATCAACGCCATTGCGGACCGGCATGGCCTGGCTGTCATCGAGGACGCCGCCCAGAGCTTCGGGGCCACGTACAAAGGCCGCAAGAGCTGCAATCTCTCCACCTTCGGCTGCACCAGCTTCTTCCCCAGCAAGCCGCTGGGCTGCTATGGCGATGGCGGTGCCATCTTCACCAGCGACGAAGTACTGGCCAAGGCCTGCCGCGAGATCCGGACCCACGGCCAGAGCCAGCGCTACCTGCACACGCGGCTGGGAGTGGGTGGGCGCATGGACACGCTGCAATGCGCCGTGGTGCTGGGCAAGCTGGACCGATTCGAGTGGGAGATCCGGCGGCGGCTGGCCTTGGGCGAGGCCTACAAGCGCAAGCTACGGGCAGCCGCGCCGGGCCTGCGGCTGCTTGACGTGAGGAGCGACCGCGACTGCGTGTGGGCGCAGTACACCGTGTTCGTGGACGGACGGGAAGCGGTGCAGGCGCGGCTGAAGCAGGCTGGCGTTCCAACGGCCGTGCACTATCCCCGGCCGCTGCACCACCAGCCGGCCTACGCGCACTACGCCGTGCCAGACGCCTGCCCGCACAGCATCGCAGCTGCCGCGCAGGTGCTGAGCCTGCCCATGAGTGCCGACCTCACCGAGGCCCAGCAGGACCAGGTCGTCGACGCCCTAGCTGCGGCCCTGGGCTGAGGCAGCCCCGGCGACGTCCGGGCCGATAGGCTGGCTCAATATCGCCCATTTGATTAATGTTTTCAACCGATTAATCGAGTTCGATATAGTCATGGCTATCCCATCAACCCCAGCCCCCACTGGAGCTTTCTCACCATGTCCCTGATCAACACCCAAGTCCAGCCCTTCAAGACCGAAGCCTTCCACAACGGCAAGTTCGTCACCGTCACCGAAGAATCCCTCAAGGGCAAGTGGTCCGTGCTGATCTTCATGCCGGCCGCCTTCACCTTCAACTGCCCCACCGAAGTCGAGGACGCGGCCGACAACTACGCCGAGTTCCAGAAGCTGGAGACCGAGGTCTACATCGTCACGACCGACACGCACTTCTCGCACAAGGTGTGGCATGAGACGTCGCCGGCCGTCGGCAAGGCCAAGTTCCCGCTGGTGGGTGACCCGACGCATACGCTGACCAACGCCTTTGGCGTGCACATTCCCGAGGAAGGCCTGGCGCTGCGCGGCACCTTCGTCATCAACCCCGAGGGTGTCATCAAGACGGCCGAAGTGCACTCCAACGAGATCGCCCGCGACGTCAAGGAAACGCTGCGCAAGCTGAAGGCCGCCCAGTACACCGCCAAGAACCCCGGCCAGGTCTGCCCGGCCAAGTGGAACGAAGGCGCCAAGACCATCGCTCCGTCGCTGGACCTGGTCGGCAAGATCTAAGCCGCCGCATGCTGTTCGCAAGGAGCCCGGGAGGGCTCCTTCCCTCCGCAGAATCGCACAGGTTCTGCTGAAAGGGCCTCCTCGTCGCCTCTGACCTGGGGACCCTTTCAGCAGTGGCCCGCCACGCCACGCCTCACTGAAAGGAAGTCACCATGTTGGACACCGCGCTGAAGACCCAGCTCCAGGGTTACCTGGACCACGTCAAGCTCCCCTTCGAAATCGTTGCCTCGCTGGACAACTCCGCGTCCAGTGGCGAGATGCGCGAACTGCTGGAAGAGATCGCCGGCATGTGCGACAAGATCTCGCTGCGCACCGATGGTGTCGACGCCCGTACGCCTTCCTTCCTGCTGCGCCGCACGGGCACCGAGCAGAGCCTGCGCTTCGCTGCCATCCCGCTGGGCCATGAGTTCACATCGTTGGTGCTGGCGCTGCTGTGGACGGGCGGTCATCCCCCGAAGATCGAGGCCGCCCAGATCGATGCCGTGAAGGCGCTCGACGGCGATTTCGACTTCGAGATCTACATGAGCCTGACCTGCCACAACTGCCCGGACGTGGTGCAGGCGCTGTCGCTGATGTCCATCGTCAACCCGCGCATCCGCACGACGGTCATCGATGGCGGCCTGTTCCAGGGAGAAGTCGAGTCGCGCGAGATCATGGCCGTGCCGGCCGTGTGGCTCAACGGCCAGCCCTTCGCCTCTGGCCGCATGTCGCTCGAGGAGATCGTTGCCAAGCTCGACACCGGCTCGGCAGCGCGTGACGCCAAGAAGCTGGACGCCGAGGCCCCCTACGACATGCTCATCATCGGCGGCGGCCCTGCTGGCGCTGCAGCGGCCGTGTACGCGGCGCGCAAGGGCATACGCACGGGTGTCGCGGCAGAGCGCTTTGGTGGCCAGGTCAACGACACGCTGGGCATCGAGAACTACATCTCCGTCTCCGTGACCGACGGTCCCAAGTTCGCCGCTGCTTTGGAAGGCCATGTCAAGGACTACCAGGTCGACATTCACAACCTGCAGCGAGCCGAGAAGCTGACGCCAGCGGCCCAGCCTGGCGGCCTCATCGAGGTGGAGTTGGCCAACGGAGCCAAGCTCAAGGGCAAGACCGTCATCCTGTCCACGGGCGCGCGCTGGCGCAATGTGGGCGTGCCGGGCGAAGCCGAGTACAAGAACAAGGGCGTAGCCTATTGCCCGCACTGCGACGGCCCGCTGTTCAAGGGCAAGCCGGTCGCGGTCATCGGCGGCGGCAACTCTGGCGTCGAGGCGGCCATCGATCTGGCCGGTATCGTCAGGCACGTGACGTTGATTGAGTTCGGCGCCGAGCTGCGCGCCGATGCCGTGCTGGTCACCAAGCTCAGGAGCCTGCCCAACGTCACCATCCTCACCAATGCGCAGACCACCGAGTTCACTGGCAAGAACGGCAAGCTCGACGGCCTGAACTACATCGACCGCGTGTCGGGCGAAGGCCGGCGAGTCGATGTGGATGGCTGCTTCGTGCAGATCGGCCTGGTGCCCAACACCGAATGGCTGCGCGGCACGGTGGAGCTGAGCAAGCACGGCGAGATCATCGTGGACACCAAGGGAGCCACGTCGGTGCCCGGCGTGTTCGCCGCGGGCGATGTGACGACCGTGCCATTCAAGCAGATCATCATTGCGGCCGGCGACGGTGCGAAGGCGGCTCTGGGCGCGTTCGACTTCCTGATGCGCAGCTGATGCGCTCGCGCTAACGCCGTAGCCGCCTACACTGCCTCTCAGCGACCGGAAAGCGGCGCGCGGGGAGGCCAGATGAAGCTCGCATTGCTGATCGCACAGCTGGTGCTGTACAGCCTGCTGCTGGGGATCTTGGTCGTGATGTTCCTGCGCGAGCGTCGCGCGAAGAAGCTGCAGAACGCGCTGTTGAACGAACTGCAGCCGGGCTTCGCGCCGCAGCAGCGCTGGTTTCGTGTCAATCTGGCGCGCCTGCCCTTCTTCTCGCGACGGATGCGCTTATTCGGCTTCGAGGCCAAAGGGCTGCTGATTGACCAAGGTGAGGTGCTGAGGGTTGTGGCAGTGCGCCCCGACGGAGAGCGTCTGGAACGCGTAGTGCCCAAGGCGCCGGCATCCGTGCGCTGGCGGGGCAACACGGGCTTGCGCTCGGCCAACCTGCATTGGCTGGAACTGGGCGCGGGACCCGACGCGATCATGGTCGCGGCAGACACAGGGATGAACGCTTCCGCCTCGCGCGAGGCGACGGCGGACCTTCTGCGCGCACTGTTGCCGCGGCAACCGCTCGAGGCTTCGGCCCTTGACGATTTCGCGTTTGAGAAGCATCCCACGGCGCTTGCCGTCGTCGTGGCGGCGTTGGCACTGCTTGTCGGCGCACTCACCGATATCGCCATCACTGAGCATCAATTGCTCCGGCCGCGCAGCCTGCATCTGGTCGGCATGCTGACGGCGCCACTGGGACTGCTGCTTTATCCCGTGCTGGTGCGGCGCAAGGTGCCGGCCAGAGAGTCGTTGGCGCTCAGCGTGCTGGGAGTGGTGGCCCTGGGCATCGCCCTTCCCGGTATCGCCATGCGGGCTGACCAGTGGTTGTCCCGCGGTCCCGCGCCAACACCCTACCGGTTGGTCAGCGGTGCGCAGCTCCAGCCCGTGGAGCCTGGCCCGCCGGCAGTGACTCTGAATCAGGTGCGCGAGTACTGGAGCCAGTTCGAGCCCGGCTCCATCCACGATCTGGACATCGTGCACGGCCCTCTGGGCGTCTGGCAGCTGGATCGCAGCCGCCTCAATGTGGCCACCCGGGACTGGTATCGCCGCCGGGACGCTGCGGCGGCATCAGCGCCGGGCAGTTGAGTGAAACCCCAGGCAGCAGTGCAGCAGCGCGGGCTTCACAGCTTCAGCTGCGTAAACGCCGCCTGCAACCCGGCCACGCCGCCCACGCGCTGGTCGTTGATGAAGACCTGGGGCATCTGCCGCACGCTGGGGCCGCACTTCTCGTAGAAGGCCAGGCGCTGGGCCTCGTCGTCGATCTTGATTTCATCGAAGCTCAGGCCTTTGGCCTTGAGCAGGCTCTTGACGGTATCGCACTGGGGGCAGGCGGACTTGGAATAAACGACGATGTTGAGCTGCATGGTCGGAGTTTAGAAGGGGTCAGAGCGGCTTGACGGTCAGCGCGCGGCGGGCCTGCCAAAGGCCCTCTGCACTGTAGGCGGCCAACGCGCCCCAGATGAAGCCGAAGGCGACAAGGCGGCTAGCGTCCATTGGCTCCTTGAACAGGAACACGCCCAGCAGGAACTGCAGCGTCGGTGATGCGTACTGCACGATGCCCAGCGTCGCCAGCGGGATTCGCCGCGCGCCGGCAGCGAACAGCAGCAGGCTGCCGGCAGTGACGGGGCCGGTGCCGATCAGCCAGGCCCAGTCCGCTGCTGTCTGCCCGGCCATGCTGCCATCCTGGCTCCACCAGAGCAGCCCACCCGCGGCCAGCGGTGCGAGGATCAGCGTTTCCAGCGTCAACCCTTCGATGGCGCCGAGCGCGGCGGTCTTGCGCATCAAGCCGTACAGGCCGAAGCTCACCGCCAGCACCAAGGCCACCCATGGCAGGCGGCCGGCCGCCACCGTCAGCCAGACGACGCCGAAGGCCGCCAGCCCGACAGCCATCCACTGCATTGGCCGGGGGCGCTCGTGCAGCACCGCAAAGCCCAGCGCCACGTTGACCAGCGGATTGATGAAATAGCCCAGGCTGGCGTCCAGCACGTGGCCGTGGCCCACGGCCCAGACATAGGTCAGCCAGTTGACCGCGATCAGCGCGGCGGATAGCCCGAAGCGGCGCCATGTCGCGGCACTCACGTCGCGCAACCACTTCAGATGACCCGTCGCCAGCAGCACGACGGCGACGAAGACCAGCGACCACAGCGTGCGGTGGGCGACGATTTGCAGCGCCGGGATGGTGGCGATCTGGCGGAAGTAAAGCGGGAACAGTCCCCAGCTCAGATAGGCGCCGAGGGCAAAGAGGATGCCGGAGTTCATGTCCCGCATTGTCGTTAAGGGTTACTCCGGGTGCTGTCGTAGGGGCGTCCTCGTCGAATGACCCCAGGCTCGTTCGTCGTCCTTCCATGGCCCTTGTCGAATTCACCCCCCAGCTGTGTCGTTTCGTCGATGCGCCGTCCTGCCGGTGTGAGGCCTACACGCTCCGCGAGGCGTTGGAAGCCGCTTTTGCTGCCCAGCCGCGTTTGCGCGGCTACATCCTCGACGAGCAGGGCCATCTGCGTGTCAACGTGGCTGTCTTCATTGACGGCCGGCGGGCACGCGACCCGCGTGGCCTGAGCGACCCTTTGCGGTCCGACAGCCGCATCCATGTCCTGCAAGCTTTGTCCGGAGGTTGAACCATGAATGACCGCGCCTGGGCCGCAACCCGAAAGGGACTGTTCGAGCTGCGCCGCCGTACGGGTGGCTGGCAGATCGAGAACGTCAGCTTCCTGGCCGATCCCGTCACCATGCTGCTGCCGCCCGACGACTCGGGATACATGCTTGCGGGCCTCAACCTTGGCCACTTCGGGGCCAAGCTGCATGCCAGCGACGACGCCGGCCGCAACTGGCGTGAGGTGACGGCACCCAGCTTCCCGCCGCAGCCGCCCGAGTCGGAAGGGCCGGCGTGGAAGCTGGATCAGGTGTTCGCGCTGGAGCGCTCCGCAGACGCCATCTGGTGCGGCAGCGTGCCGGGCGGGCTGTTCGTCAGCCGCGACCGGGGCGAGTCCTGGCAACTGGACGAGACGCTCTGGCAGGACCCGCGCCGCGTGCAATGGATGGGCGGCGGAAACCCTGCGCCTGCGCTGCATTCCATCTGCCCCCATCCCGTCAGGCCGGACGAGCTGCTCATCGGCGTCTCCTGCGGTGGCGCCTGGCGCACCACCGACGGTGGCCAGACCTGGGGCCTGCGCGCCAAGGGCATGCGCGCAGACTTCATGCCGCCTGAGCTGGCGGGTGATGAGAACTCGCAGGATCCCCATCTGATCGCCCGCTGCCGCGATGTCCCGGACGTGCTCTGGTGCCAGCACCACTGTGGCATCTTCCGCTCCGAGGACAACGGCGCCACCTGGGTCGAGGCCCACGCCCAGCCCTCGAGCTTCGGGTTTGCGGTTGCAGCCCATCCTGCCGACCCGCAGACGGCGTGGTTCGTTCCAGCCGTCAAGGATGAGCGGCGCGTCCCTGTCGACGGCGCCCTGTGCGTGACCCGCACCCGCGATGGCGGGCAGACCTTCGACGTGCTGCGGGCGGGACTGCCGCAGCAGCATTGCTACGACTTGGTCTTCCGCCATGCCCTGGCAGTGGACGACCGCGGCGAGCAACTGGTGATGGGCTCGACGACCGGCGGCCTCTGGACCAGCGGCGACGCGGGTGACAGCTGGCAGACCGTCTCGGCCCACTTGCCACCCATCTACGCCGTCAAGTTCGGCTGAGCTTCTTGCGTATTGCCGCCAGTTCAGGCGCGCTGCAGCCCGGCTCGGGGTAGCGCATCTTCAGCGCGCCCAGGGTTTCCAGGATGACCTGCGAAACGATGAGCCGCGCGTTGCGCTTGTCGTCTGCGGGTACGACGTGCCAGGGTGAATGTTCACTGCTGGTGGCGCCCAGCATCTCGCCGTAGGCCTTCATGTAGTCGGGCCAGTGCTCGCGCTCGCTGAGGTCGTCGGCGGTGAACTTCCAGTTCTTGGCCGGATCGTCCAGCCGCGCGAGGAAGCGCTGGCGCTGCTCCTCCTTGGACAGGTGCAGGAAGAACTTCACCACGCGGGTACCGTTCAGGTGCAGGTGCCGCTCCAGGCCGTTGATGGATTCGAAGCGTTCCGGCCAGATCTTCGGCGCCCGCGCGGCTTCCTTGGGCAGCGATTGGGCCGCCAGGATCTCGGGATGCACGCGCACGATCAGCACCTCCTCGTAGTAAGAACGGTTGAAGATGCCTATGCGCCCGCGCTCGGGCAAGCACTGCGTCGTGCGCCACAGGAAGTCGTGGTCCAGCTCCTGGGCGCTCGGATGCTTGAAGCTGAACACCTGGCAGCCCTGCGGGTTCACGCCCGACATCACGTGCTTGATGACGCCGTCCTTGCCTGCCGCATCCATGGCCTGGAAGATCAGCAGCAGGGCATAGCGATTGTGGGCGTACAGCAGGTTCTGCAGCTCGCTGAGACGCCCGATGTGGCCAGCAAGCTGGGCTTCGTAGTCGGCCTTATCGCTGTATAGCGGCGCGACGGCCGTGGGCCATTGCTTGAGTTTGACCTTCTGGCCCGGCGTCACCCGGTAGGGTTGGCTATCGATCTTCATCGTGGGACTCTCCCGTGGCTGATCACGCGCAGCCTAGCGTCATCGGGCGACCGACCTTGTCGGACCAGGCCTCGGGCTATCCTCAGCCGGTCGCCGTCCAGCCCCGTCGACCGCCCCCATATGTCGCGGGCGCCACGATGCGGATTGGATGACAGGAATGCTCCGACGATTGCTGCCCGCGCTGATGCTGTTCGTGCCGCTGCTGGCCCAGGCGGCCTGTACACGGACGTTGCGCGTGCCGTACGAGGACTGGCGGCCGTATTCCTTCATGGCTGATGGCCGGCACACGGGCCTGGAGACCGAGCTGTTGGCCGCCGTCGCCCGGGAAGCGGGTTGCCGCGTGACGTACGTGCGCGAGGTGCCGCGCAACCGCCGCCTGCCCATGCTGCTTGCCGGTGAACTGGACCTGCTCGTCGCCGCGACGCCCAACCGCGCCGATGCCGCCTGGTACACACGGCCCTACCGGGACGAGGTGCTGGGTGTCTTCATGCGCGCCGAGGAGGCTCGCCTGGACGTGCGTTCGCTGGATGAGTTGCTGCGCGCCAGGCGGCGCCTGGTCACGCATCGCGGGCCGGCCAGCGTACCCATCATCAACGACTTCGCAGCGCGCGGCCTGCTGACCTGGTTCGAGGAGTACGGTAGGGGCGTGCAGCTCATGCAGCGGGGGCGCGGCGACGTGCTGCTGGGCGACAGCGTCGCCATTGTCTTCGCTGCGCGCGCCGTCGACATGCCTCTCATCGAGCTGCCCATCACGCTGCTGCGCGATCCTGTGACCTACAAGCTCAGCCGCAGGTCCCTGACCGAGGCCGACCTGCGCGCCTTCAACCGCGCCATCCAGCGCCTGGAAGCCAGCGGCGAGCTGCAGAGCATTCGTGCGCGCTGGCTGGGCGTGGCACCGAAGCGCTGAGTTGGCAACTGCGGCCGTCGGGCCGGTCTGCCGCCCGTTGCCTCGCCGTGCACAGGACCTAGCGTCGTCGGGACAGCTACAACAAGGAGACAGCCATGCGATCGGGATCCCTGCAAGCCACCTGGAGCCAGGCCGGGCCTAGCGTCGACCGCCACCAAAGCTCGCGGCAGGAATCCTGGCGCGAGGCGGATCGGCTCATGCTCGCCTGCATGGGTCTGTACGCTGCCCTCGCCTTGGGCCTGGGGTGGTACTTCGACGGTTTCGGCCTGGCACTTGTGGCGAGCGTGGTGTTGTTTGGCGTCGCCTGCGTCGCACATCTGGCTGCCGGCGGCACGGCGTTGGCGGCGCAGACCATGGCTATGGCGGCGATGGGCATGGTGGCCCTGCACATCCAGCTGGCTCGGGGCATGATCGAGTTCCACTTCGGCGTCTTTGTCACGCTGGCCTTCCTGCTCGCCTATCGGCACTGGGCGCCAGTGCTGACGGGGGCGGTGGTCATCGCCGTGCATCACGTGCTGTTCGACCGCCTGCAGGCCGCTGGCGTGGGCGTGTATTGCCTGACCGACCCCGGCTTCCCACGCGTCCTGGTGCATGCCGGCTACGTTGTGGCGCAGACCGGTTTCGAGGTGCTGATCGCCGTGCAGATGTATCGGCGGGCGACCGAGCAGGCGGCCCTGGTGCGTATGGTCGAACACCTGACGGCCCACGAGCGCATCAACCTTGATACCCAGCACACCAGCGACACGAAGGGTGCGGCCGGACTGCTGCGCGGTGCGGTGGAGCGCATCCACGGCGTCGTGCGCCAGGTGCAGGCCGCAGCCAGGAGCATCGATGGTGCTAGCGCCGAGATCGCCGCCGGCAACCAGGATCTTTCCGTGCGGACGGAGCAGACGGCAGCCAGCCTGCAGGCCACTGCCTCCTCGATGGATACGCTGACCAGGGCCCTGGGCCAGACTGCTGATTCCGCCCACCGCGCCCACGCCCTGGCCAGCGACGCGGCGGGGTCCGCCTCGCGCGGCTCCGGAGTGGTGCAGCAGGTGGTCGCGACGATGGATGCCATCAACGCGGCTGCCGCGCGCATCGCGGACATCACCGGCCTGATCGACTCCATCGCCTTCCAGACCAACATCTTGGCGTTGAACGCCGCCGTCGAGGCGGCGCGAGCCGGCGAGCAGGGCAAGGGTTTTGCTGTCGTGGCTTCCGAGGTGCGCGACTTGGCGCAGCGTTCGGCCGCAGCGGCGCGCGATATCAAGGGGTTGATCGCGGCATCCGGCGAGCAGGTGGCGGCCGGTTCTGGCCTCGTGGGCCAGGCCGGCGATGCGATGCGAGAAATCGAGGGCGCAGCGCAGCAGGTTGCTGAGTTGATCGGCGAAATCGCGCGCTCGGCGGGGGAGCAAAGCGAAGGTATAGGCCGTGTCAACCAGACCGTGGGCCAGCTCGATCAGGTGACCCAGCAGAATGCCGCCCTGGTCGAGCAGTCTGCAGCTGCGGCAGAGAGCCTGCGCGACCAGGCCCAGCGGCTGGCCGACGAGGTCAGCGTGTTCCGGACGCGGGCGGACTGAGCGCCCACGCTGCGCCCGGCGGCGCCTCCAGCGCCAAGCTCGTGCCCAATAGCGGGTGCTCGAATGCCAGCCGGTGGGCATGCAGCCAAAGTCGCTGCGTGCCAAGGAAAGCCGCCACGGCGCGGTTCAGCGGACCCTTGCCATGCGTCGCATCACCGAGGATGGGATGGGCAATGTGCTTGAGGTGTCGGCGGATCTGGTGACGGCGCCCCTGCAGCGGCTCGGCCTCCAGCAGCGCGACACGGGTCGTCGCGTGGCGCGGGTCGGTAGCGATCGGCCACTCGAGGCGCTCCAGCACGCGCCAGTGCGTCTGTGCCTCCAGCAGCGGCTGGCCGGTCGATGGCAGCTCGGGGTCGCGGGCGAGTGGATGGTCGATGAGGCCCTGTTCGTCGCCAGGCCAGCCGCGCACCAGCGCCAGGTATCGTTTGTGCATCTGCCCCTGCTCGAACATCGCGCCCAGCAGCGAAGCCACCTCCGGCGACAGCGCGAACAGCAGCACACCGGAGGTGCCGCGATCCAGCCGGTGCACGGGCCAGACCGGCCGGCGGAGCTGGTCACGAAGCCGCTGCAGCGCCGCCTCGTCCTCGTGAGCCGCGAGCTGGGTTCGATGCACGAGCAGCCCCGGCGGCTTGTCGATGGCGACGAGGTGCTCGTCCTCGTGAAGCAGGGACAGAGTCAATTGTTCAGGTCACCGTCGACGTAGAACCACTCGCCGTTCTCGCGCACGAAGCGGCTGACCTCATGCAGCCGGTGCGCCCGACCGCCGAGTTTGCTGCGCGCGACGAATTCCACCGTGCCGTGGTCCGCGTCCTGCAGGGCGGCGCGCCTGACGTCCAGCCCCAGCCACTTCAGGCCGGGCTCGGGCGGCTCCAGTTCGGTGGGGCGTGTGCTGACATGCCAGCTGGCGAGCAGGTAGGGGCGCTGGTCCCGCACGAAGGCCGAGTAGCGCGAGCGCATCAGGGCCTCTGGCGTGGGCGCCGCCAGGCCCCGGCCGGCGTCGAAGGCGCGGTGCAGTGCGCCGCAGCAGCGGTCGTAGGAGGCGGGGTGGCCGCAGGGGCAGGGCATGGAGCTGTCCATGCCCGGCACTCTAGCCGTTCGGCTTGCGCGAACGGCCATCAGGGAAGGCCTCGACCAGTTCAACCAGCGGCAACGGCCGCCCCAGCAGCCACCCCTGACCATAGCCGCAGCCGCAGTCCTTCAACACTTCCAGCTGTGCCGGACTCTCGATGCCCTCGGCGATGACCTCAAGCTGCAGATGACGGCCAAGGTCGACGATGGTCCGTGCGATGGCGCGATCGCGCTCGCCGGTGGGTAGGTCGTGCACGAAGCTGCGGTCAATCTTCAGCGAGGTGATGGGCAGGCTCTTCAGCATGGCCAGCGAGGAGTGACCCATGCCGAAGTCGTCCAGAGAGATCTCGAAGCCGATCTCGCGCAGCTGGTGCATGACGCGGCGGACCTGCTCGGGCTGGCGCATCAGCATGCCCTCGGTGAGCTCCAGAACGACCTGCGAAGGCGGCACCGTCAGCCCAGCTGACATGGCCTGGATCATGCCGGGTAGTTCGCTGCTTGTGAACTCGGACGCGGCCATGTTGACGTGGACCTTGAGCCGCTGCAGCGCGCCGCCCTTCAGCGAGGCCAGGTCGCGCAGGGCCTGGCCCAGTACCCAGCGGCCGATATCGACGATGAGGTCGCTCTGCTCGGCGATGGGAATGAAGATGTCGGGCGGCACGCTGCTGCCGTCGGGTTTGGTCCAGCGCAGCAGGGCCTCCGCGCCGTGCAGTGCGCCCGAGGCGATGTCGACGATCGGCTGATAGACCAGGCGCAGCTGCTGCGTCTGCAACGCTTCGTGCAGCTCGGTCTCGATGGCCAGGCGCCGGGCCAGCCGGGTGCGCTGCTGGGCCAGGGTGTCAGGGCTGCTGGTCGAGAAGACGTTGCTTCCGTTGCGGCCGTTCTGCTTCACGCGGTACATGGCCGCGTCGGCGCTACGCAGCAGCTCGGGCCCGGTCTGACCGTTGTCAGGGAAGCGGCTGACGCCGATGCTGGCCGACACGGTCAGTGCTACGCCCTCGTAGGCGAACGGCCGGGTCGCGGCGGCGAGGATGGCGTCGACGAGGGCTGCCAGTGCCTGTCCGTCACCGCTGTCGGGCACCAGCACGGCGAACTCGTCACCGCCCAGGCGGCCGACTCGAGCTGGTGGCGGTGCCAGATCGCGCAGCCGTCGGGCGAACTCTTGCAGCAGTGCGTTACCGGCCTCGTGGCCGAAGGCGTCGTTGATCGGCTTGAAGCGATCCAGGTCGATGAACATCAGCGCGAAGCGCCGGCCCAGCCGGTGGCTCTGCGCGCAGTGGCGGTTGAGCTGGACGTAGAAATGCGAGCGGTTGTCCAGCTCGGTCATCTCGTCGACCTGGGCCAGGCGATGGATGACGGCCTCGGTCTCCAGCCTCTGGGCGGTCTGTGCAATCAGCGCGCCGATGGTCGCTGACACCTTGGGCAACTGGGCCTCGGGTTGGCGGGCCAGGCTGCTGTAGAACTCCAGCACGCCGGGGCGATGGTGCTCACCGTTGTCCGACACGTAAGTGACCGGGAAGACATAGCCTGACCACAGTCCGCAGGCCTGCGCGCCACCTCGACGCAAGAAGCGCGGGTCGGTGCTCATGTCCTCGACCCATTCGGCCTGGCCCGTGGCCCAGACACGGCCGACCAGGCCCTCGCCCGGCGCCATGCTCAGCGCCGCGCTGACGGTGCTGAAGGCGTCGAGCTCACTGTCCGGCGCGTGCCAGGACTGCCTGCAGCGTAGCTGCCCGCCAGCGTCGTCGCCGGCTTCCATGCGCCAGTAGGCCCCCCACTCCCAGCCAAGGTTGCTGCAGATGAGCTGGATGACGTTGGTGATCGCGTCCTCCAGCGTGTGGGTGCCGATCAGGTACTCGGTCAGCGCATAGCCCAGGCGCTCGCGCACGGCCGCGTGGGTGAGGGCTGTGACGTCCTGCAGCAGGCCGTGGCGCCAGCAAGGCCGCGCGGGGTCGGGCGGCAGCGGCGTCACGCGCAGCCAGCGCATGCCGCGGGCGAGGCCGATGACTCTGACGTCCAGCGGTTGCGGTGCCTGTGTGCCGCTCCACAGCCTGGTCAGCGCCGGCAGGTCGTCGTCCACCACATGGCTGAAGCAGGCGTCGAGGTTGGCGCTCGTGGTGCCGGGCACCTCAAGGTACTCGGCGGCGACTGGGGACAGCAGGCTCAGCCCGGTCTGTGGGTCGTGCCACCACTGGCCGAAACCAGCGGCGCGCTCGAGCTCCGGATGGCGGGCGGCCCCATCGACAGCACGCAGCCGCCGTGCGCCGGGAGGGGCGGAAACGGTCTGCGCGCTGGCGTCCGGAAGGCTTGTCATGCGCGGGGGCGGCGCAATTCGCATGCCAGCGGGAAGGTGCCTCGGGACGAGAAGCACGTCACGGCCGGGCGGGACCATCGTTGGCCGCCAGCCCCGCATGGGTGCGGAGGGAAGGCTCGATGCACGGCAATGGTGCGGCGGCTGCCTAGAGCTTCAGTTCCCAGCGCTCGCTGACGACCGCCTGGCCGAAGCTCTTGACAGCCTCGCTGCTGACGAGCCGATAGCCCTCGGCTGCGTAGATGGCCCGTGCAGAGGTCAGTGCGTTCTGCGTCCACAGCACGATGCGCCGGTAGCCGGCTGCGCGCGAGAAATCGGTGCATTGGCGCACCAGGCGTTTGCCCACACCCAGGCCGCGGGCATGAGGCTGCAGCAGCAGCAGACGGAGCTGCGCGACGCCAGGGTGCGCGTGGCCACTGGCCTCGTCGCGGGCCTGCACGAGCATGACGCTGCCCAGCCGCTCCGGGCCGCGCGCGGCAATCCAGCAGGACTCGCGTCCAGGCTTGAAGCGGTCGACGAAGTCCGCGCAGATACGGGCCACCAGAGCCTCGAAGCGAGCGTCCAAGCCGTACTCGGCCGCGTAGACGGCGCCGTGGCGCTCGATGATCCAGCCCAGGTCGCCGGGTTGCTGAGGGCGCAGTTCGACGGGCGACTGCACATCGGGCTCAAGCAGCGCCTGGATGCTCGACATCGCGCCGACCAGCGCCTCGCGCTGCGGGGCGGATAGCGGCGCGAGCAACGCCTCCGTCTCGGCCTGGCTGTCGCGGTCCAGCGGCGCGAAGGCCTTCTTGCCAGCGGGGTTGAGCTTGAGCAGGGTCTGGCGACCATCGCTCGGGTGCGCCTGCCCGGCCAGCAGGCCGCGGGCCTTGAGGCTGCGCAGCAGGCGACTCAGATAGCCGGCGTCGAGCTGCAGGCGCTTGCTGAGTGCCGCTGCGCTCAGTGGTGCGTGATGGGCCAGCTCCCACAGCACGCGCGCCTCGGGCAGGCTGAAGTCGCTGCCCGACAGCGTGGGTGCGAGCACGCCGATGCGACGCGTGTAGAAACGGTTGAAGGCACGAACGTCTTGTGCAAGGGCTGAGGTGTTCATGCGGCCCATCATCGGAAAAATGATTGCTTTTGGCAATCATTTGGCGGGACGGCTACGCTGCGGACTTCGTCGCAATGGAGAAGCCGCTTGGGCATCGTGGTGTATTGGCTGGAAGGCGAGGGCGAGTCGGCAGGTCCGGCCTGCCAGTTCTTCGGCAGTGCGGAGCTGACGCAGGCCCTGGCTTGCGCGGAGGATCGGCGCAGGCAAGGTCATCGCCACGTCAGCATCTCTACCGAGCTGGAAGACCACGTGGGCCAGCCCGGCGTGGCGGCAGTGGAAGGCGGCAGGACGCCCGACGGCGAAGCCTATGAATGGTCCAAGGCCGGGCGGGCCGGCAAGGTGCGGCGGAGGTAGCCCCTGCCGCCATTGCCAACGAGGTGTGTCAGAACTTGTAGCCGAACCCGACGGTCAGCAGGTTCTCGGTCTTCTTCAGGCCTTCCGGGACTTCGCTGTTGTAGCGGCTCGACAAGCCGGTATTGAGCGTCCAGCCGCCGCTGATCTGCGTCGACAGGCCGGCGTCGAGGTTCACGCGGGTGCCGAGGTCGCCGCTCTTGGGGTGGTAGGTCAGCCGCTGGTTGAACGAGGTCGTGTCGGTCAGCTTGTGCTTGGACTCCTCGCCCAGCAGGGCCTGCGCACCCCTGTCGGACGTGCCGTCGATGAAGCTGGTGTCGGTGTAACCCACGCCGCCGAACAGGTCGAAGGTGTTGCGCTCGTCGCGCACTACGTGATAGCCCATGCCGCCGTTCAGGCTGTAGCGGTCGCGCACGCCGGCGCCGGCCTTGTCGGTCTCGCCTTCTGCTGCGCCGAATGCGAACCAGTCAGGGCTCAGGTTGAAGTCGTAGCGGCCGCCCAGGCGGAGCAGGTCGGCAGAGGTGGTCTTCACGCCGTCCACCTTGGTGCGGCCGTAGTTGCCGATGCCGTAGAGGCTGATCTTGTCCTGGGTGGTGGCGCGGCTGGTGTTCGCGTTGACGGACAGCGTCATGCTGTCGTTGTTACCGCTGGACAGGGCGCCGCCAAGGCTCGCGTCGCCGTGCCACAGGCCGTCCTGCTTGTCTTGGGCATGAACAGCCAGCGGGGAGGCGAGGGCGATGGCAGCGGCTGCGACGGCAAGGGTTCGAAACATGGGGTTACTCCTGAATGCAAGAAAAAACCCCAACGACCAGCGTTGGGGATGAATCACTGTGGCGCACGCCGTTAACGGGGCGATCACGCAACCATGCTGCCATGAAATCTAGGGTTTCCACCAAGTAAAGCCCGGTCCGCGGTAACGAAACCGGACGGGGAGGGGGGCTCTTTAAAATGCGGTGATGACCCCTGCGCCAGACGCTGCTGCACTGCACAGTCCCCTTCTCCAGCATCTCAACTCCGAGCAACTTGCCGCCGTCACGGCGGCTCCTGAACCCGCGCTGATCCTGGCTGGCGCCGGCTCGGGCAAGACCCGAGTGCTGACTACCCGCATCGCCTGGCTGCTGCAGACAGGCCAGGTCAGCCCTGGCGGCATCATGGCCGTCACGTTCACGAACAAGGCCGCCAAGGAGATGCTCACAAGGCTCTCCACCATGCTGCCCTTCAACGTGCGCGGCATGTGGATAGGCACCTTCCATGGCCTGTGCAACCGCTTCTTGCGTGCGCACTGGAAACTGGCCCACCTGCCGCAGGCCTTCCAGATCCTGGATGCCAGCGACACCACCTCCGCCGTCAAGCGCGTCATCAAGGCGATGAATCTCGACGAGGAGCGCTTCGTACCAAAGCAGGTCGGCTGGTTCATTGCGGGCTGCAAGGAAGAGGCCTTGCGCCCGGGCGACGTGGAGCAGCGAGACGAGCAGACGCGCAAGCTGGTTGAGATCTACGCAAACTACGAGGACCAGTGCCAGCGCGAGGGCGTGGTCGACTTCGCTGAGCTGATGCTGCGCAGCTATGAGCTGTTGCGAGACAACCCGGCTGTGCGCGAGCACTACCAGCACCGCTTCCGCCACATCCTCGTCGACGAGTTCCAGGACACCAACAAGCTGCAGTACGCGTGGCTGAAGATGTTCGCCCCGCCGGGCGCGGGTACCGGTCAGAGCCTCCTGGCCGTGGGCGACGACGACCAGAGCATCTATGCCTTTCGCGGCGCGCGCGTCGGCAACATGGCGGACTTCGAGCGCGAGTACCGTGTCAAGAAGGTCATCAAGCTGGAGCAGAACTACCGCAGCTTCGGCCATATCCTGGACGCTGCCAACGAGCTGATCAGTCGCAACAGCCAGCGTCTTGGCAAGACGCTGCGCACCGACGCAGGCCTGGGCGAGCCGATTCGCGTGCAGGAGGCACCCAGCGACTTCGCCGAGGCGCAGTGGCTGATAGAGGAGATCCAGCAGCTCCACCGAGGCGGGCTGGACCGACAGGAGATTGCCGTCCTGTACCGCAGCAATGCGCAGTCGCGCGTCATTGAGTCGGCGCTGTTCAACTCGGGCATCCCTTACCGCGTCTATGGCGGCCTGCGCTTCTTCGAGCGCGCCGAGGTCAAGCATGCGCTGGCCTATCTGCGCCTCTTGGAGAACCCCAATGACGACACCAGCTTCCTGCGCGTCGTCAACTTCCCCACTCGCGGCATTGGCGCCAAGACGCTGGAGAACCTGCAGGATGCCGCCAAGGCTTCGGGCCGCAGCCTCTACCAGAGCGTGGGTGCGATTCCTGGCAAGGGTGGTGCCAACCTGCTGGCGTTCACGAACCTCGTCGACTCGACGCGAAACCTGACACAGGGCATGACGCTGCGCGAGATCATCGAGCAGGTGCTGGAGACCTCGGGGCTGCTGGATTTCTACCGTACTGACAAAGACGGTGCCGAGCGGCTGGAGAACCTGGACGAACTGGTCAACGCAGCCGAGGCTTTCGTCATGCAGGAGGGCTTCGGCAAGAACGCTGTGGGCCTGCCGGTGGACGAGGTGGCTCCCAGCGTTCAGTCCACGGGCTCGCCCGGCGCGGTGCCTGATGCAGAGACCGGCGAAATCATGTCGCCGCTGGTGGCCTTCCTGACGCATGCATCGCTGGAGGCGGGTGACAATCAGGCCCAGGCCGGCCAGGATGCCGTGCAGTTGATGACGGTCCACTCAGCCAAGGGTCTGGAGTTTGACGCGGTCTTCATAACGGGCCTGGAAGAGGGCCTGTTTCCGCACGAGAACGCGATGTCCGACCATGACGGGCTCGAAGAAGAGCGCCGGCTGATGTATGTGGCCATCACGCGGGCGCGCAAGAGGCTGTCGCTCAGCTTTTGCCAGACGCGCATGCTGCATGGCCAGACGCGTTACCACGTCAAGAGCCGCTTCTTCGATGAGCTGCCCGAGGAGGCGCTGAAGTGGCTCACGCCGCGCAATCAGGGCTTCGGCTCGGGCTATGCGCGCGAATACCAGCAGGCCTGGGAGCGCGGCACGGGGCTCAAGGGCATGGTGGGTGCGGGTCGCGTGGAGAAGGCAGCCTGGGTGGAACCACCGGTGCCGGCCAGCATGCGGCAGAAGGTCTCCGAGGAGCACGGCGGCCTGCGCGTCGGCAAGGGCGTGTTCCACAACAAGTTTGGCGAGGGCGTGCTGCTGACGCTGGAGGGCTCGGGTACGGATGCACGCGCTCAGGTGAACTTCGGCCGTCATGGCACGAAATGGCTGGCGCTGTCAGTAGCCAAGCTCACGCCAGTCGATTGACTGCTCCCCCAGCCTCGCGCCGCTGAGCGCGGGCGAGTCTGGGCCGTGAGGACTCGGCCCCGAGGAGACGGGACTGCTCGCAGCATCGCCCGTGCAGGCAGGCCTTCGGTGGGCGCACACCGCCTGCGGTGGCGTGTTTTCAGCGGCCGACGATGATGACGTGGGCCTGCATCAGCGTGTCGATGGCACCGACGCCGAAGCGCTCGCCTATGGCCTGGGCGACGTGGGCCGTGAGCTCCGGCAGCCGCCCGGGCGCGCGAGCCTCGATCTCGCCGCGCAGCGGCGTGCCCTGGCAGAAGCCGAGGGCTGGACCGGACGGCGACTCGGCGCGCGCGCGCAGCGGCAGCGTGATGATGTCCGCGTCGTGCTCGAAGCCGCCCTGGGCGAGGTCAGCCCGCAGTTGCTCGATGTCGTGATAGCCGTGCGGAATGCGGGCGATGAAGCGTGGTGGGTTGTCCGGGAAGGCCTGGGCGAGCGCGTCCATGACGGCCCGCGCCAGCTCGTTGCTGTCGATGTGGTCCCAGACGTTGAAGACGAAGCACCCACCCGGCTTCAGCACACGCCGGATCTCAGCATAGGCCCGCGCCTTGTCGGGGAAGAACATGGCGCCGAACTGGCATACCACCAGGTCGAAGCCCGCGTCGGCGAAGGGTAGCTCCATGGCGTCGGCGACCTGCCACTGCACTGGTCGGGCAGTGAGGAGTGCGGTGGCCATGTCCAGCATGGTGGCGTTCAGGTCGCTGGCGACGATGTGGGTGCGTGGTGGCAGCTCGGCCGCCAGGCGGCGCGTCAGCGCGCCGGTTCCGGCGGCGATCTCCAGCACCGTGCCCGGTTGCAGCGCTGCGGCGCGCGCCGCCAGATCGACCGCGTAGGGTTCGAAGATCAGCGGCACCATGTAACGCTCGTAGAGCTGGGGGATGGAGCCCGTGAATCCCCTGTCAGCAAGTTCCATGGGCCGATTCTGCTGCGGTGCTAGGCTCGCCGTCGACCTCTACGCAAATCCTTGCAAATCGCTATGACCGACCCCCGTCCCTCGCAGGCCGAGCTCGCCGCCTTCTTGCAGACCGAGTTCCCGCAGAACCGATGCACGCTGGAGGAGCTAGACGAGGACGGCAGTGTCGTCGTCACCCACCCAGTGGGCGAGCGTGAGCTGCGACCGGGTGGTACGGTGTCGGGCCCGGTCATGATGACGTTGGCCGACGTGGCGCTGTACATCGCCATCCTAGCGCATATTGGCATCGTGCCACTGGCCGTGACGACCAACCTGTCCATCAACTTCCTGCGCAAGCCGCGGGCCGACAGGCGCGTCGTGGCGCGCTGCCGGCTGCTGAAGTTGGGCAAGGCTCTCGCCGTGGGTGAGGTCTATATCTATTCCGAAGGTGAGGACGAACCGGTCGCCCACGCGACCGGTACGTACTCAATCCCGAGGCGCTAGACCGGCTTCTTGGCCAGCGTGATGCTGCTGACGGCGCCGGTCAGATAGCCCACCTGGGCGCCGAAGCGGTCCTTGAAGTTGGCACGCACCAGCGGGTCCAGCGTGGCCTTGACGACGTTGTGCAGGGGCGTGCCCCAGTCGCCGGCATGCTGGAAGTTGCTTGTGATGTAGGTCCAGCCGTTGAGGTCGTCTACCACACCCAGGCCGGTGGCTTCGGCGCCGGAGGGCATGGACACGAGGCGACTCAGCACCTTGGTATCGACGTTGTAGGCCCAGACGAAGTTGTTGACGTGGTAGCCGCTGTCCTCACCGATGAAGAGGGTACGCAGCTTCTCCGAGAACTTCAGGTTGTCCGGCGCGGCGACCTTGTCGGCATTGCAGAGGTTGCCCAGCGCGTCGGCCGAGGCGAGGTCTTCGCCGATCAGCAGCGTCTTGGTCAGCGAGGGCACCCAGTCGCTGTTGATGGCCGTGCCGGCCGTGTCCTTTTGCCCCGTGCTCAGCGTATGGGCCAGCACGCCACCGGCGTTGAGCGCCTTCTCGATGGTGATGCTGTAGGCCTCGTTCCAGGCCGCGTTGCCGCGCACCATGGAGCTCTGCATGTTCTGCAGCGCGGAGTAGGCGACCTTGTCCTTCACGTTGACGGTGGTGCCCTCCATCTTCGTGAAGGCCATGGAGCCACCTTTTAGCGCGGCGTAGCGGTGCGTCTCCAGGAAGGCGGCGGCCTTGTCCATGCCGGCCTTCACCCGGACCCACTGCGGCTTGCCGCTGAACCAGATCTTGGTGTAAGTCGCGTCGGCCGGGTCGGTGGTGGCCACGTCCATGATGTCTGTGGCCTTCAGCGTGTCGGCCAGCGCCTTGATCTCCGCGCTGGTGGCGGAGCCGAGCTTGATCCAGTTGATGGCCGCGCCGGCCGCGGTTGTGTCGAGCGAGAAGCCGGCGCCGAACCTGGCCACGTACAGGGTGCCGGCGGAGAGGTCCTTCTCCTTGTCGGCCACGAACATGAAGAAGCCGCCATTGGTCGCGTCGTCGCCCATGATGGCGGTGCGGTTGTCGGGCATGACCTGGATCAGCTCATGCGAGATGCGACCCAGGCAATAGTGCTTCTTGATGGTGCCGGTGCCGTCGGGGTTGACGGTCACCTCGGGCAGGTGACCATAGTGGTAGGGGTTGGCCTTGCTGGCGTCGCCGAACAGGTTCTGGCTGTAGGCCTTGAACATGGTGTTGGACGCGATCGTGAACGCGTCGGGCTCGTACTCCTCGCTGGAGAGGTGGGTACCCCAGGGCGACAGGCTGGAGCCGCAGGTGATCCACAGACCCATGGCCGGTGCGGTGTCCACGTTGTGGTACTTCACCAGTGAGAGCTTGCCGCTGGTCTGGTCCTGGTCAAGCGTCAGCACGGCGATGGGCGAGGGCAGCTTTCCGTACATGTCGGTCTTGCCGTCCTGAGCCCAGGTCGTGTATTCGAACTGCACGACGGCGAAAACGGCCTTGCCCTTGATACCGGTCACGGTGGGGTTGTCGAGCTTGAGCAGGGAGGTGCCGTCCGGCGAGTCGCTGAAGAACTGGCGCTCCTTGCCGGCCACGGTGGTGTCGACGATGGGCTTGCCGGCGAAGTCGACATAGCCGCCCGCCAGCAGGGTGCCGCCCTTGCCGTCGGAGACGAGGTCGCCGGTCGTGAAGAAGGGGGCATAGGCCAGCGAGAAGCCCTGCGTGCTGTCGTCGCTGTACTTGACCATCAATGTCGAGTTGACTAGCGTCTTGGCCATGTCGGCCGGTGCGGCGAGGCTGGGCGCGGCCATGGGCACGAAGCTGGCGGAAGCGAAGCTCGCCGCGGGCGTGCTGTCGTCGCTGCCGCCGCCGCAGGCGGTCAGCAGCCCGCCGAGAGCGGTGCCGCCCAGCGGCAGCATCAGGGGGACGCCCAGGAACTTCAGGGCTTGGCGGCGGGGGAGAGCGTTGGATTGGGACATGGAAGCGGCAGACTGCCCGTGCGGTGAAGACCGCAGCAATCTAGGAGGCTTGCATGTCGCCCTCGTGAAAACCCGGGGCGGTCGGGTATCAGTTGTCGCTGTCGAGCACGTCCTGCGGTGCGCCGAACATGAAACAGTCGACGAAGCTGAAGTACAGCGAGGCGTAGAACACCGTCGAGAGCATCAGGCCCACGGCCATCAGCACGATGGGTGTGACCTGGGCCAGGCCGATGAGCGCGAACACCAGGCTGACGGCGCCGGCCACGCCCATTAGCAGGCCACCCCACAGCAGCATGTTGAGCGCGAACGCGGCCTTGTTGCGCCACAGCGCCAGCGTGCTGGAGAAGAGGGCCTGTGCCACACCTTGGCCGCCCCAGTGCACCAGCGCCGGCGCATGCCAGTAAGGCACTGCCAGCAGTCCCATCAGGCCCATGCGCGTAGCCAGGCCCCAGAACAGGCGCGGATCGGTGGCCGCGTTGGCGATGGCCTCGCTGTTGGCGTTGTCGGCGTTGTCGGCGATCAGCTTCTGCAGGTCGCGGGTGCTGCCGCCATCGATCCAGTCAGCCAGCAGGCCGATGACCAGCATGGCGCCGGCATAGCCCAGGCACAGCAGCAGTTGGCTGCGCCGCCGCTCGGCGGTCAGCTTGAGCGGTGCGACGAAGACGCCGGCCGTCGGCATCTTCTTCTGCAGCACGAGGTGCGTGGCCAGCATGAAACCCAGCGACAGCAGAGGCAGCGAGGCCATGGTCAGCAGCAGGCCGACTCCGGGGATCAGCATGGCCACAAAGCCCGCGAACAGGAACAGGCCGAACAGCCCTGCCAGCGCCAGAGGCTGGCGCTGGAAGACCTTGAAGCCGTGGCGTATCCAGAGCCGGCCGTTGCGCGCCGGTACGTTCTGGAGGTGCAGTTGCATCGTCGTGCTCATGCGTCGGTCCTCTCAGGCATGGCATGCCAGGGGTTGGCAATGCGCTCGCGCAGCACCCGTTCGAAGTGGCGGGGGTCGTGGGCCTTGAGCAGGCTGGCTTCGCGCGGCAGGTGCAGGTCATACAGCCGCGACAGCCAGAAGCGCAGCGCTGCCGCGCGCAGCAGGGCAGGCAGCAGCCGGTGCTCGGCGCCGGACAGCGGCCTCACGCTCTCGTAGGACGAGACGAAGACGGCGGCGCGTTCCTCGATAAGGCGGCCGTCGGTCAGGTCGATGCACCAGTCGTTCAGGCAGACCGCCAGATCGAACAACCAGGTGTCGCAGCCGGCGAAGTAGAAGTCGAAGAAGCCGGTCAACCGCTCACGGCCGGGACCCTCGCCCGGCTCGAACATGACGTTGTCGCGGAACAGGTCGGCGTGGATGGGTCCGGAGTGATGCTTCAGCAGGTCGGCATAGCGGGGCGAAGCGGCCAGTTGTTCCTGGTAGGCCAGCTCGCTCTGCAGCAGCTCGGTCTCGGACGCATCCAGAAAAGGCAGGAGCTGTGGCGTGACTTCGCGCCACCAGGCCAGGCCGCGTAAGTTGGGTTGGTGCAGGGCGAAGTCCCGACCGGCGAGGTGCATGCGGGCCAGCGTCGCGCCGACCTGCTGGCAGTGGAATGCGTCGGGAGCCAGTTGGTGGCCGCCATGCAGCCGGTCGACGATGGCTGCGGGCTTGCCCGCCACCTCGAAGAGGATCTCGCCGCCGGCATCGGCATGCGGCTCGGGTACGGGTACGCCACACTGGGCCAGGTGTTGCATCAGCCGCAGGTAGAAAGGCAACTGTTCCGCCGTCAGGCGCTCGAACAGCGTCAGTACGTAGCGGTGCAGATGCCCGTCGGCCTGAGTGCAGTCGACGAAGTAGTTGGTGTTCTCGATGCCCGCGCCTATGCCGCGCAGCGAGGCAAGCTGCCCCAGGTGGAGATGATCCAGCAGGGCCTGGGCCTGTGCGGGGCTGACTTCGGTGAAAACGGCCATGGAAGGGGCGGCCGCCAGGCCGCGCGCGATCAGAAGTTGAGGACTCGCCAGACCCGCGTGCCCGAGCCGCTCTTGGGCATGCCAGTGCCCGTGCCGCCGGCCGATTCGCGGCCTGCGTCGTTGACGACGATTTCGTAGTCCGGCGCCTTGGTGACCTTGTTCTTCACCGTGACCTTCTTGGCCTCGCCGCGCACCTTCAGTTCCTCGATGCGCACCTGATCGTCCTCGGATACGGTGCGCTCGACCTTCGGTTCTGGAGGTGGTTCGGCCAGGGCGCCGGTCGCCAAGGCGGTCAGCAGCAGGAGGGTGGTGGGGCGAAGCATGATGCTGCCGATTCTAGGTGGCGGGCTGGCCGAGAATCTCTCTCATGAGTAAACCCATCCTGCTGCTGGTTGACGGCTCCAGCTATCTCTATCGTGCCTTCCACGCCATGCCCGACCTGCGCGGGCCTGAGGGCCAGCCCACCGGGGCGGTGCATGGCATGGTGGCCATGCTGAAGAAGCTGCGCAACGACATCGGCGCCGAGCACGCCGTCTGCGTGTTCGACGCGCCGGGCAAGACCTTCCGGGACGACTGGTACCCCGAGTACAAGGCACAGCGTGCACCCATGCCGCCGGAGCTGCGTGCGCAGATCGAGCCCATCCACGAGGTCGTCGGGCTGCTGGGCTGGCCGGTGCTGATGGTGCCTGGCATCGAGGCCGACGACGCCATCGGTACGCTGGCCCGTGTGGCGGTGGAGCAGGGCCATCGCGTCATCGTGTCCACCGGCGACAAGGACCTGGCCCAGTTGGTGAGCGCCGATGTGGAGCTCATCAACACCATGAGTAACGAACGCCTGGACGAGGCGGGCGTGCTGACCAAGTTCGGCGTGGCGCCGCAGCGCATCATCGACTACCTGACGCTGATGGGTGACACGGTGGACAACGTGCCGGGCGTGACCGGTGTAGGTCCCAAGACGGCAGCCAAGTGGATTGCCGAGCATGGCTCGCTGGACGGCGTCATTGCTGCCGCGCCCATGGTCAAGGGCAAGGCAGGGGAGAACCTGCGCGCCGCGCTGGACTGGCTGCCCATGGGGCGCAAGCTGGTCACCGTGAAGCTGGACTGCGACCTGGGCGGGCACATATCCGGCTGGCCGACACTGGAGCCGCTGGCCTTGCGCGAGCTCGACAAGGAGGCGTTGGCCGCCTTCTACACGCGCAACGGCTTCAAGACCTGGTTGAAAGAGCTGACGGGCGAAACCCCGGCGCCCCGGCCGAAGGCAGTTGCCGCGGCCGCTCCCGGCCTGTTCGACGCGGTGTCGCCCGCGCCGGCCGTCGACATCGCCCGCCAGTACGACACCATCCTCACGTTCGAGCAGCTGGACGCCTGGATCGCCCGGCTGCGCGCGGCGCCGTTGTGTGCACTGGACACCGAGACCGATTCGCTCGACCCCATGGCCGCAGCCATCGTGGGAATTTCCTTTGCCGACAAGCCTGGCGAGGCTGCCTACATCCCTTTGCACCACAGCGGCCCCGATGCGCCCGAGCAGCTGCCTTTCGATGCGGTGTTGGAACGACTCAGGCCTTGGCTGGAGGATGCCTCCGCCAGCAAGATCGGGCAGAACCTGAAGTACGACCGCCATGTCTTCGCCAACCACGGCATCGCCCTTGCCGGCGTGCAGCACGACACGCTGTTGGAAAGCTACGTGCTTGAGGCTCACAAGACCCACAACCTGGAGGCTTTGGCCGAGCGTCACCTTGGCCGCCAGGGCCTGAGCTACGAGGATCTGTGCGGCAAAGGCGTGCACCAGATCCCGTTCGCGCAGGTGGACGTGGCCAAGGCCACGACCTACTCTGGCGAGGATTCCGAGATGTGCCTGCACCTGCACCAGGTACTGTGGCCACAGATCGAGGCCGATGCGGGCCTCATGCGTATCTACAGCGACATCGAGATGCCCACGGCCGAGCTGCTGGCCCGTATCGAGCGCCATGGTGTGCTGATAGACGCTGACAAGCTCAAGCTGCAGAGCCACGAGATCGGACAGCGCCTGATCTCTTTGGAGCAGCAGTGCTATGACATCGCCGGGCAGCCGTTCAACATCGGCTCGCCCAAGCAGATCGGCGACATCCTGTTCACAAAGCTGGGCCTGCCGGTCGTCAAGAAGACGGCCACCGGCGCGCCGTCCACCGACGAGGAGGTGCTGACCGAGCTGGCTGCGGACTTCCCGCTGCCGGCCAAGATCCTCGAGTACCGTGGCCTCGCCAAGCTCAAGAGTACCTACACCGACAAGCTGCCGCTGCAGATCAACGCCCATACTGGCCGCGTGCACACCAACTACGCGCAGGCCGTGGCCGTCACGGGGCGTTTGTCCAGCAACGAGCCTAATCTGCAGAACATTCCCATCCGCACGGCCGAGGGGCGGCGCGTGCGCGAAGCCTTCGTGGCGCCCGAGGGTTGCCGCATCGTCAGCGCCGACTACTCGCAGATCGAACTGCGCATCATGGCCCACATCAGCGAGGACCCGGGCCTGCTCAAGGCTTTCCAGGAGGGCCAGGACGTTCACCGCGCCACGGCCTCCGAAGTGTTCGGCGTCCCGCTCGACGAGGTGTCGTCCGAGCAGCGCCGCTATGCCAAGACCATCAATTTCGGTCTCATCTACGGCATGGGCGCTTTCGGCCTGGCCGCCGCGCTGGGCATCGAGCAGAAGGCGGCCAAGGACTACATCGACCGCTACTTCACCCGCTTCGCCGGCGTGAAGCGCTATATGGACGAGACCAAGGCGCGCGCGGCGGAGCTGGGCTATGTGGAGACGCTGTTCGGCCGGCGCATCTACCTGCCCGAGATCCGCGGCGGCAACGGGCCGCGGCGCGCCGGCGCCGAGCGCCAGGCCATCAACGCGCCCATGCAGGGCACGGCCGCCGACCTCATCAAGCTGGCGATGCTGGCCGTGCAGGCGGAACTGGATCGTTCGGCCAAGCAATCGAGCATCATCATGCAGGTGCATGACGAACTCGTGTTCGAGGTGCCCGAGGCCGAGCTGGATTGGATGCGTACCGAGGTGCCGCGGCTGATGGCGGGCGTCGCCGAGTTCAAGGTGCCACTGCTGGCCGAGGTGGGTGTGGGTGCCAACTGGGAGGAGGCCCATTAACTTCCTATTTTCCATAAAATAGGCAAAATATCGACATTCCGATGTCTGAATGTCGCCCATGTCCGTCATCCTTGAGCCAGCCATCGCCGACCAACTGCCCAGCGTGTCGGCCACGCAGCTCGTGGCCGGCATCCAGAAGGTGGGCCGTGCCGTGGCTGCCCATGGCGCGGTGCTGATCACCAAGCATGATCAGCCAGCCTATGTCCTGATGTCAGTCGAGCGCTACCGAGAGCTGCAGCGCGCGGCGGAGCCCGATCTCGGTGCGCTCGGCGGCGAGTTCGACGCGATGCTGGCGCGCATGCAGGGGCAGGGCGATGCGCTGTCGGATGCGTTTGCCATGGCGCCGGAGGCCATCGGCCACGCCGCAGCGAGAGCTGCTAAACGCTCCCGGCGCAAGGCGGCCTGAACCTTGCCCGCCAGGCTTTTCGTGCTTGCCGGCGTCAACGGCGCCGGCAAGAGTTCGCTGGGCGGTGCGGCGATCCAGTCCAGCGGCGCCGAGTTCTTCAACCCTGACATCATCGCCGCCCGCTTGCGCGAGCAGCAGCCAGTGCTGTCGGCTGAACAAGCCAACGGCCTCGCCTGGACCCTGGGCAGGCGCGGGCTGGAGCGGGCGCTGGCCGAGGGGCTGACCTATGCCTTCGAGACGACGCTGGGCGGCGCCAGCATCGCGAAGCTGTTGCTGGAGGGTGCGCGGGCCGGAGCCGAGGTGCACCTCTGGTTCGCCGGGCTGGCCGCGCCCGAGTTGCACCTGCGCCGCATCGCCACTCGCGTGGCGGCAGGTGGGCATGACATTCCAGAGGCCAAGGTACGCGAGCGCTTCGACGCCAGCCGCAGCAATCTCGTCAAGCTGATGCCGTACCTCGCCAGCCTGCGTATCTACGACAACAGCTTCGAGGCTGACCCGCGCGCCGGCCGCCGGCCCCAGCCCGCGCTGTTGCTGCAGATGCAGGGCGGTCGCGTCGTGGCGCATGCGCCGCTGCGCGGCGTGCCCGCCTGGGCCAAGCCGCTGCTGGCCGCCGCGCTGCGTTGACTATCATTGATGACCGTAACGAGAGGGGTGTGATGCGGATTTTGCTGGTCGATGCTTTTCCGATGGTGCGCGCGGCACTCACCGGCCTGGTCGAACAGCATTTCGTCGGCGCCCGGGTGCAAGGCGTGGACAGCGTTGCTGCCGCGCGCGCCGCGCTGGCGCAGGACATTCCCCGCCTGGTGCTGCTGGATCTGCATATGGACGGCGGCTTCGAACTGCTGCAGGAGATCCATCGCGAGCATCTGCTGTTGCCGGTGGTCGTCATATCCGGCAGCGACGATACCGAGGAGGCTCTTCAGGCGCTGGGTGCCGGCGCGATGGGCTATGTGCCCGAGCGAAGCGACCTGAACACGTTGGTGCAGGCCCTTCACCTAGTGCTGGCCGGCGGTACCTATGTCCCGCCATTGAAGCCGCGCGCCGACGAGGCGCCCAGGCCCGCAGAGTTGGCCGCTCGAGTGTCCGACTGGGCGGATCTGCCGCTGACGCCGCGCCAGAAGCATGTGCTGCATCTGCTGACGCAGGGCCTGTCCAACAAGTTGATTGCGCGTGAACTGGGCGTCAGTGTGGAGACTGTGAAGGACCATGTCGCCGCAGTGCTTAAGGCGCTTGGCGTCACGTCGCGCACGCAAGCCGTCGTCGTCGCGACGCAGAAGCCGCGCTGACTACAGGCGCTTGCCGACCTCGGCCTTGAACCAGCCCGTCGCCAAGTAGGCGTCGTAGAAGTTCTTGCCCGGGCACACCGTCTGCTTGCTGAAGTCCTTGTGGCTGGCGATGGCGTTCACGCCCAGCCGGTGCTCGCGCGCCAGCCATGCGGTCAGCTCGACGGCAGCGTCCAGCTGCCCTGGCGTGGGTTGCTGCTCCTCGAAGTTGCCCAGGAGCATGACCAAAGCATGGCCGCGCGGGTCGTACTCGGTATTGGTGTCGCCGGCCTGTGCCAGCGGCCGTGCCGCGTAGATGCGGCCATCCGGCGCGATGACATAGTGGTAGGGGATGTCGGCCCAGTGCTTGGTGTTTCGTGACCACTGCTGCAGCCGGCGCAGATAGGCCGCAACGTCCGTTCCGTCCTTCCAGATCTCACCCTGGTGATGGAGGGTGATCTTGCTGATCTGCTGCGCCGGCGCCAGAGTGCCGGACGAAGTGCCGCCCCAGGCATCGACGCTGACGATCTGTGGGGAGGGCGGCTTGACGGTGGCGCAGCCCGTGAGGGCCAGCAGCAGGGCGGTAGTGCAGACGGCGAGTTTCATCGCACAGAGTCTATTGCGCGCAGCACCGCCTCCGCCGTTGCCGGAGCTTGCAGCGACGGGTCGCAGCGCTGCGGCCCGCAGGCCGCGCAGGCATCCTTGATCGCAAGCAGCGCCGCGAAACCCAGCAGCAGTGGAGGCTCGCCCACGGCCTTGCTGCGGTGGATGGTTTCGCTGGTGTTGGCGATGCCGAAGAGCTCGGTGCGGAATTCGGGTGGGCAGTCGTTGGCCGTCGGGATCTTGTAGGTGCTCGGAGCGTGCGTCGTCAGCAAGCCTGTCACCGGGTGCCAGACCAACTCCTCCATCGTCAGCCAGCCCATGCCCTGGATGAAGCCGCCTTCGATCTGGCCGATGTCTATGGCGGGATTCAGACTCTGGCCCACGTCGTGCAGGATGTCGGCGCGGACGATGCGGCTTTCGCCGGTCAGCGTGTCAACCAGGGCCTCGCAGACAGCACCGCCCCAGGCGTAGTAATAGAACGGGTGGCCTTGCAGCCTGGTCTTGTCCCAGTGCAGGCCGGGCGTGGCATAGAAGCCGTCGCTCCACAACTGGATGCGCTTCAGGTAGGCCGCTGCAACGAGGTCGCCGAAGGCGACGCTCTGGCCACCTCCGCTGACCTGGCCGGCTTCGAAAGCGACCAGCTCGGCCTCGCAGCCGAAGCGCTCGGCCGCGAGGCCGGCGAGTCGCTGCCTGATCTTGCGTGCCGCATCCTGTGCGGCCTTGCCGTTCAGGTCGCTGCCGGTGGATGCCGCCGTGGCCGAGGTGTTGGCGACCTTGCTGGTGTCGGTGGCCGAGCAGCGTACCGATGCCAGCGGCAGGCCCAATTCATGAGCGACAACCTGAGCCACCTTGGTGTTCAGCCCCTGGCCCATCTCCGTGCCGCCGTGGTTCACGAGCACGGAGCCGTCGGTGTAGACATGCACCAGCGCGCCGGCCTGGTTCAGGTGGGCCACATTGAATGAGATGCCGAACTTGACCGGCGTGAACGCCAGGCCTCTCTTCAGCACCGGGCTGCTGGCGTTGAAGGCGGAAATCTCGGCGCGGCGTTCGGCGTAGCGGCTGCTGGCCAGCAGTTGCGCCGTCAGCGGTTGGGCGTGCAACTCCTCGACCCGCTGGCCATAGGGAGTCATATCCCGTCCTGCTGAGTAGAAATTGCGTTGGCGCACCTCGGCCGGGTCCAGCCCCAACCGGCGTGCGATGCCGTCCAAGATCATCTCGACGGCGATGGCGCCCTGCGGACCCCCGAAGCCACGGAAGGCGGTGTTGCTCTGCGTATTGGTCCTGGCGCAGAAACCATGCATGGCCACATGGGGCAGCCAGTAGGCGTTATCGAAGTGGCACAGCGCGCGGGCCATGACCGGCGCGGACAGGTCGGCGCTATGGCCGGCGTTGGAGATCAGGTCGATCTCGGCGGCAAGGATGCGACCGTCGGCGTCGAAGCCCACGTCCCAGCGGTAGTCGAAGCCGTGTCGGCGGCCGGTGACGAGGAAGTCGTCATCACGGTCCACGCGCAGCTTGACGGGCCTCTTCAGCTTCAGCGCGGCGATGGCCGCGACGCAGGCGAACAGCGCGGACTGTGATTCCTTGCCGCCGAAGCCTCCGCCCATGCGCCGACACTGCACGGCCACGCGGTGCGCGTGCCAGCCCAGGCAATGGGCCACCAGCTGCTGCATCTCGCTGGGGTGTTGCGTGGAGCAGTGCACCAGCAAGCCTTCGCCGCCCTCCTGCGGCACGGCCAGGCTGATCTGGCCTTCCAGATAGAACTGCTCCTGGCCGCCCAGGCTCCAGCTGCCCTGCAGCCGCTGCGGCGCATTGGCCAAGTGCTCGCCCGGCTCACCGCGCGTCAGGTGCATGGGCGGCAGAACATACTGGCCCTTTGCATGGGCATCGAGCGCAGTCAGTACAGGCGGCAACGGCTCCGCCTGGATTGCCTGCTTGGCCAGCGCCGCTGCGCGACGGGCCATTTCACGGTTCGTCGCGACGACTGCGAACACGGGCTGGCCGACGTAGCGCAATTCGCCGGCGGCAAGGATGGGGTCGTCATGCAGCAACGGGCCGCAGTTGTTCTCGGCGGGGATGTCGGCCGCGCTGAGCACCGCGATGACGCCGGGCATGCGCCGGATGTGCTCAAGGTCGATGCCCAGCAGCCTGCCGTGCGCGATGGGCGACAGGCCCAGCGCCGCATGCAGCGTACCGGCGGGCTCGGGCAGATCGTCCGTATAGGGCGCTGCGCCACTGACATGAAGGTGGGCTGACTCGTGCGGCGTCGAGCGGCCAACGACGGGATGCAGCGCTGGCAGGGCTTCGGGCTTGTTCATGCCGGCACCTCCTGCAGTGAGGGCCAGATGCCGATGGGCGCGGCGCCGTCGGTTTCCAGCCACAGCTTGATGAACAGGTTCTGCGCTACCTTGAGCCGGTACGCGCTCGACGCGCGCATGTCGGTCATGGGCGTGAAGTCCTGCGGCAGGGCGGCTGCGGCGGCCAGCGCGGTGGTCTCGCTCCAGGGATGACCGACGACTGCGGCTTCGGCGGCAGCAGCACGCTTGACGATCGCGGCCATACCGCCGAAGGCGAAGCGGGCCTCGTGCACGATGCCGGCATCGACGCGCAGGGCCAGCACGGCGCAGACGGCCGAGATGTCGCTGTCGTGGCGTTTGGCGATCTTGTGTGCGCTGAACTGCCAGTCGCCTGTCGGCAGCGGAACATGCAAGGCCTCGACGAACTCGCCGGGCTGCAAGTCCTTCTTCATGTAGTCCAGATAGAAGTCCTGGAGCTTCAGCCGGCGTTGCTGTGCGCCGCGGCGCAGGATGACGTCAGCGTCTAGCGCGATCAGCGCCGGCGCGCCATCGCCGATGGGCGATCCGTTGGCGATGTTGCCGCCCAGCGTACCGGCGTGGCGCACTGGTGGCGACGCGAAGCGCAGCCACAGCTCACGCAGTCGCGGCACTGCGGTGGCTAGTGCGGCCCAGCTGTCTTCCAGTGTGGCGGCGGAGCCTATCCACAGCCAGCCGCCTTCCTCGTGGATCTCGCGCAGTGCCGCGACGCGGCCGGTGTAGATGACGTCCCCCAGGTCGCGGAACTGCTTGTTGACCCACAGACCGACGTCGGTCGAGCCGGCCAGCAACGTCGCTTGGGGATGGGCTTCGCGTAGCCGGGCCAGCTCGGCGATGGTCCGCGGCGCATGGAAGCGGGCGCTGCCGTGGACGTAGTCCAGCGGCGCGTCGGCGGCCAGGGCCTGCAGCGCCGCGGCGATGGGAGCGCGGTCCAGGCAGCGAACGGGGCCGTCGAACATCCGTTCGCCAGCATCCAGGATGGGTCGGTAGCCGGTGCAGCGACACAGGTTGCCGGCCAGCGCATCGGCCAGTTGCTGGCGAGTGGGCTTGGTGCCCGCGGCCTGGTGGGCCTCGTAGCAGGCTGTCAGGCTCATGACGAAGCCAGGTGTGCAGAAGCCGCACTGCGAGCCATGGCAGTCCACCAGCGCCTGCTGCGCGGGGTTGGGGATCTCGGGGCCGCCCAGATCTTCCACGGTCAGCAGCATGCGGCCGTCCAGAGTCGGCAGGAACTGCGTGCAGGCATTGACGTTGCACAGCACCAACTCGCCATCGGTGCCCAGCTCGCCCTGGATGACAGTGCAGGCACCGCAGTCTCCCTCGGCGCAGCCCTCCTTGGTGCCGGTGCAGCCGGCGTGCTCGCGCAGGTACTGCAGCACCGTCGTCGTCGGGGGCAGGTCGGCCACCTCGACGACGTCGCCACGGTGGAAAAAGCGGATGGGTCGGGTATTCATGCTGCACCTGATTGTCGAACCTTGCCTCAGAATTGCCATATGAGTTTTACTAACCAGGAAAAATTCGCCAACAGTCAGCGCCGATGGGCTTTGCGGGGTGATCTGCTGGATTTCACGGCCGCACCACGCTGGGGTGACACGGAGTCGCCAGCTGTGCGCTTCGACCGCGATCACTGGTTGTTGATCGAGGACGGCCGCATCGTTGGCCGGCAGGCTGCCGAGCCGGACGAGAGCTGGGAGCGCAAGGACCATGCCGGCCGGTTGGTGCTGCCAGGTTTCATCGATACCCACGTGCACTGCCCTCAACTTGAGGTCATCGGCTCCTACGGCACCGAGTTGCTGGACTGGCTGAAGCGCTACACATTCCCCAGCGAATGCGCCTTTGCCGACCCGGCGCGTAGCCGCGCGGGCGCCGAGGTGTTCCTGGATGCGTTGCTGACCAGCGGTACCACTTCAGCCGTGGTCTTCCCGACGGTGCACAAGGTTTCAGCCGAGGCGTTGTTCGAGAGCGCCGCGGCACGCGGCATGCGGCTGGTCACAGGCAAGGTGCTGATGGACCGCCATGCACCGGATGGACTGCGCGATGACGTCGTCAATGCCGAGAGAGACTGCGTCGACCTCATCAGCCGCTTCCACGGCCGTGATCGCTTGGCCTATGCCGTGACAGTGCGCTTTGCGCCGACGAGCACGCCTGCACAGCTCGCGATGGCTGGTGCCCTGTGCCGGTCTGACGCCAGCCTCTACATGCAGACCCACCTGGCCGAGAACCGCGCCGAGGTGGCCTGGGTGGGCGAGCTCTTCCCGCAGGCGCGCAGCTATCTTGATGTCTACGACGACGCTGGCCTGGTGCACCCACGCTCGGTGCTGGCGCACGGCATCTATCTGGATCCGCGCGACCGTGTCGTCATTGGGGACCGTGGCGCCCAGATTGCCCACTGTCCGTCGAGCAACCTCTTCCTCGGCAGCGGGCTGTTCGAGTGGTCCGGCGCCATGTTCAACGTCAGCCTGGCTTCGGACGTGGGCGGCGGCACCTCGCTGTGCCTGCCGCGCAACATGGGTGACGCCTACAAGGTGCAGGCCTTGCGCGGCGAGCGGATGACGGCTTGGTCGGCATTGCACGCGGCTACGCGTGGGGCGGCAGAGGCGCTGCAGCTGGGTGGCGAGATCGGAGGCCTGTCGGTGGGGCAGACGGCTGACCTCTGCGTCTGGGACTGGGCCCAAGGCCCCGTGGCCGAGGCGCGCGATGCTGCTGCCCGCGAACTGCACGAGCGTGTCTTCGCCTGGATGACGCTGGCCGACGAGCGCAATCTCGCCGCCTGCTATGTCGCCGGCCGTTCCATGAAATGACGGCACCTCAGGTCGGGCCGTAAGTCAGCCTGCTCGCGATAGCGCAAGGCGGCTCAGGGGCGGCCCAGCGCTGCCATGAACCGCCTGTCCCGCGAATCCGGCGCTTCGTCACAACCGCGATGGGGGGAGCGATCGAGCTGGCTAGAGTCCAATCACCTGTTGATATGGAGACTCCATGAGCCGCCCCCTGCTGACTGTCGTCGCAACGCTCGCCCTGCTGGCGGGAACCGCCACCGCCGCCGACAAGCCGGCCGCCGCCAAGCCGGCCGCCGCCACCAAGGCGTCCAAGCCGGCCAAGCGCTACACCATTGAACAGTTCATGGCCACCGTGAACATCGGTGGCGCCAGTTTTTCGGCCGATGAGAGCCGCATCCTCTTCCACAGCAACGAGACCGGCATCTTCAACGTCTATGCCATGCCCGTGGGCGGCGGCAAGCCGGAGCAGCTGACGAATTCCAAGACCGACAGTCACTACGCCGTCGGTTTCTTCCCCAGTGATGACCGGATCCTCTATACCCGCGATCAGGCGGGCAACGAACTCAATCACCTTTATGTGCGCGAGCTGGACGGCAGCGAACGAGACCTGACGCCGGGTGACAAGCTCAAGGCCAACTTCATGGGCTGGAGCGGCGACGACGCGGCTTTCTACGTCTCGACCAATGAGCGCGATCCACGCTTCTTTGATCTCTACCGCTTCGACGCCAAGACCTATGCCCGTACGCTGGTCTTCAAGAACGAGGCCGGCTGGGAAGTCGCCGACATCAGTCGCGACGGCCGCTGGCTGGCATTGGCCAAGGTCAACACCACCGCCGACTCCGACGTGCATCTTGCTGATCTGAAGAGCGGCGAGATCAAGCACATCACCAAGCACACAGGCGTGGCTCAGTACGCGCCGCAGGACTTCACGCCGGACAGCAAAGCGCTGCTGATGACAAGCAACGACGGCGGCGAGTTCACCCGCGTCGTCGCCTACGACATCGCCAGCGGAGCGACCCGCGAGGTCGAGAAGGCCGACTGGGACGTCGCCTACACGGCCTTCTCCAAGGACGGCCGCCATCGTGTCACCGGCATCAATGCCGACGCCAGCATCGCACTGCGCCTGTACCGCGATGGCCAGCCCATCGCGCTGCCCAAACTGCCTGGCGGCGAAGTGCGGGGCGTGCGTTTCTCGGCCAGCGGAAAGCGTATGGCCTTCTACGTGAACGGCGACCGCTCGCCCAGCAACCTCTTCGTCGCCGACGTGGGCTCCAGCGCGGCGCCCCGGCAACTGACCCAGAGCCTGTCCAAGGACATCGATGCCAGTGAGCTGGTGGATGCGAGCATCGTCCGCTTCAAGAGCTTCGACGGCATGGTCATTCCGTCCGTCTATATGCTTCCGAAAGAGGCCTCGCCGACGAACAAGGTGCCGGCGATTGTCTGGGTGCACGGCGGCCCCGGCGGCCAGACCATGCGGGGCTACTCGGCGCTCATGCAGTACTTCGTCAACAACGGCTATGCGGTGCTGGGCATCAACAACCGCGGCAGCTCGGGCTACGGCAAGAGCTTCTTCACGGCCGACGACGGCAAGCATGGCCGCGAGCCGCTGTGGGATTGCATCGAGGCCAAGACCTTTCTCGCCGGCACCGGCGTCATCGACCCCGAGCGCATCGGCATCGTCGGTGGCAGCTATGGCGGCTACATGGTGCTGTCCGCCATGGCCTTTCGCCCCGAGGCCTTCAAGGTCGGCATCGACATCTTTGGCGTTGCCAACTGGATCCGTACGCTGGAGAGCATCCCGCCGTACTGGGAAAGCTTTCGCCAAGCGTTGTACCAGGAGATCGGCGACCCGGTGAAGGATCGCGAATTCCTGATGGCCACTTCGCCGCTCTTCCACGCCAAGGAGATCAGGAAGCCCTTGATGGTCATCCAGGGCGCGAACGATCCGCGCGTCATCAAGCCGGAAAGCGACGACATCGTCGCAGCGGTGCGGAAGAACAACGTGCCGGTGGACTACCTGGTGTTCGACGACGAGGGTCATGGCTTCTCGAAGAAGAAGAACCAGATCGAGGCCAACCGCCGCATGGTTGAGTTTCTGGACAAGCACCTGAAGCCGGGCGTGAGCCTGCCGGCCAAGTAAGGAGTTTCGCGATGTTCGGTTTCCTGCTCTGGTGCATTCTGTTCGTGATCTGCTGGCCGCTGGCACTGCTGGCCTTGGTGCTGTGGCCGCTGGTCTGGCTGATCACGCTGCCATTCAGGCTGCTGGGCATCGCGGTCGACGGCGCGTTCGGCCTGCTGCGGGCTATCGTCATGCTGCCGGCGCGGGTGCTGGGAGGGCGGTAGGCTCCCGCGGCGAGGCCGCCCGGCAGTCCTTCGGCCGGTGTCACGGATCGGTGCAAGAATGGCTGCCGGTCCCCAACGAAGCTGACGCGCCGACGCCGTGACGATCCAGCACATTGCCGTAGTCGACGACGAATTCGCCATCACCGAGCTGCTTGCCCACTACCTCGGCACGCATGGCTTCAGAACCACGCAGCTGCACTCGGGGCGTGCCCTGATGGAGCTCATGCCCGCAGACCCGCCCGAGCTGGTGCTGCTGGATCTTGGGCTGCCCGGCGAGGATGGCTTCGCCATCGCGCGCCAGCTGCGTGAACACTGGCGCTGCGGCCTGGTCATCATTACCGGCCGCGGTGACGCGGTGGATAAGGTCGTGGGCCTGGAGGTGGGAGCCGACGACTACGTCACCAAGCCCTTCGACCTGCGCGAACTGGTGGCCCGCATCAAGGCCGTGCTGCGGCGTATCGAGCCCACGCCGCCTGCTGTCGCTGCACTGTCCCCTCCCGCCGCGACTACGATTTCCGGGGGGCCTTGCCTGGGCTTCCTGGGCTGGCGGCTGGACCTGGCCGCCCGGCGCCTGGACGACCCCGCCGGCGCCGAGGTGAGGCTCACGACGGGCGAGTTCGAGCTGCTAGCAGCGCTGGCCCAGCACGCCGGGCGCGTGCTGTCGCGCGACTTCCTGCTGGAGCACACGCGCGGCCGCGAGGCGGCGCCGTTCGACCGCACCATCGACGTGCAGGTCGGCCGCCTGCGCAAGAAGCTGGAGGTGAGCGCGGAGAACCCCCAGATCATCAAGTCGGTGCGCGGCGCCGGCTACATCTTCATCCCGCCGGTGGAGCCGGTTTCCTGAATGGACGGCCTCCGCGCCCCAGAGCCGACGCCGCAGGTCGTGGACGACCTGGGCGTCTACCGCTCGCTGTTCTCTGCGGCGGCGGACGGCCTGCTGCTGGTGGATGCTGAAGGGCAGATCGTGCTGGCCAATCCCGCCGCCGAGGCGCTGCTGGGTTATGCGTCCGGCGAGCTCATCGGGACTGCCGTGGATGCGCTGGTGCCCGACAGCATCCGTCCCCGCCACGCCTCCTACCGCAAGGCTTACGGCCTGGCTCCGCGTCCGCGTCCCATGGGAACGCAGATGGAGTTGGTGGCCAAGCGCCGAGATGGTAGCGAGGTGATGGTGGAGATCGCACTGAGTCCACTGCAGAGCCACGGTCTGCCGTACGTGGTGGCGGCCATCCGCGACATCGGCGCCTATCCGCGCGTCAGGCAGGCCCTGCAGCGTGCGCGCCACAGTGAGCACCTGGCCGAGTTGGGGCGCCTGGCCGTCGACGAGCGCGACCCCCAGAAGCTGTTGATGCGAGTTCCCGAGCTCGCCGCCCAGGCCCTGGAGGCCGAGTTCTCCAGCGTGCTGCTGCTGGAGCCTGACCGGCTGCAGTTGCGTGTCGTCAGCCGCTTTGGCGATGTCGCCTCGCTGCCGCTGGACACTCGGCTGCCGACCGACCCGCGCACGTCGGCTGGCCATGTGCTGGCGCATGGCCAGCCCCTGGTCGTGGCCGACCTTGCGCGCGAGGACCGCTTTGAGGTGCCGCAGGCCGATCTCGACGCCGGCATGGTCAGCCTGCTGGCTGTTCCACTGTCCGATCGCGGGCGCGTAACGGGCGTACTGTGTGTGCGCTCGTGCGCCGCCGGGCACTTCGGCGACGACGATATTCGCTTCCTGCAGTCCATGGCCAACCTGCTGGCGACCTGTCTGCAGCGGGCCCAAAGCGAGGAGGCGCTCAACCACGCGCAGCGGCTGGAGAGCGTGGGGCAGCTCACCGGTGGTATCGCCCATGACTTCAACAACCTGCTCACCGTCATCCAGGGAAACCTGCAGGTGCTGGAGGAACTGCCTGTGCTGGCCGACCATGAGTTCGGTCAGCAACTCGTCAGCGCCGCGACGCGCGCGGCGCGGCGCGGCGCTGAGCTGACCGGCAAGCTGCTTGCCTTTTCGCGGCGCCAGGTGCTGCAGCCTGCCGCGGTGGACGTTGGAGCGCTGCTGCACTCGCTAGCGGACATGCTGCGCCGCACCCTGGACCAGCGCATCGCGATCGGCGTGGAGTTGGCGGGCAACCCGGCCGCCCCGTTGGCGGTGCTGGCAGACCCGGGCCAGCTGGAGTCTGCGCTGCTCAACATTGCCATCAACGCGCGTGATGCAATGCCTGACGGTGGCTCGCTGCGCTTCAGCGCCGGACCGGCAGGCGCACTGCCGGCTCAGGTGCGGCGCGAGGTCGACGACCCCAGCGCTCAGGACGAGCGCTTCTTGCGCATCGCCATCACGGACACCGGCACGGGCATGCCGGAAGAGGTCAGGGAACGCGCCTTCGAGCCTTTCTTCACGACCAAACAGGTCGGGCGTGGCACGGGCCTGGGCCTGAGTACGGTATACGGCTTCGCCAAGCAGTCGCGCGGGGCGGTGACCATCGATTCGGCGCCCGGCGCCGGCACGACGATCTCGCTCTATCTGCCCAGGCCCTGGGACCCGCAGCTGATCCGTGACGAACCCGTCGGCCAGGGCGGTGAGCTGCTGCCAGGCCTCAAGGTGCTGATGGTGGAGGACGATGCCGAAGTGCGGGCGGTGGCCCGGCAATTCCTGGACGCACTGGGTTGCGACGTGACGGCCTGCGCGAGCGGCGAGCAGGCCCTGCTGCTGCTCACCGAGGATGCCGGCTTCGACCTGTTGCTTACAGACATCGCACTGGGCGCAGGCATGCGCGGCACCGTGCTGGCCAGCCAGGCTCAGCAGCGGCTGCCGCGCCTGGCCGTCCTGCTGATGTCAGGCTTCTCGGCCGAGCTGCTGGAGGCTGACCAGAACGCCCCTGCTGGCTGGGAATTGCTGCAGAAGCCCTATTCACGGGCCGAACTGGCCCAGGCCATCGCCCGGGCGCTGTCAGGCGGGAGCTGAGGCTGCCAGCATTGCCTGCAGTGCCTCTGCGGGAGCCGGGCGGCCGAAGTGATAGCCCTGCATCTCGTCGCAATGCTGGCGCAGCAGGTGCTCTCGCTGCGCGGGGGTTTCGACGCCCTCCGCCACCACGCGCAGGCGCAGGCGGTGAGCCAGACCGATGATGGCGTCGACAAGGGCCGCGCCGTCGGGGACTTCACCGATGCGGCGCACGAAGGACTGGTCGATCTTCAGCGTGTCGATGGGGAACTGCTGCAGATAGGCCAGGCTCGAATAGCCGGTGCCGAAGTCGTCCAGCGAGATCTTGACGCCAAGGTCCCGCAGGCGCTGCAGCGTGGCCGTGCCGGCTTGAGGATTGGTCATCAGCATTCCCTCGGTGAGCTCGAGTTCCAGGTGCTGTGCCGCCACGCCGTGGCGCAACAGCGCATTGGCGACGACGATGTCGAGGTCGCCCGCGGCGAACTGCCGCGCCGCCACGTTGACGGCGATGCGTACGACGGGCTGCCCCGCATCCATCCAGGCCCGGATCTGGCTGCACGCCGAGTCGATGACCCAGGCGCCGATCTCCAGGATCAGGCTGCTCTGCTCGGCAAGAGGGATGAACTGGCCGGGCGGCACGAGGCCAGCGTCGCCGCGCTGCCAGCGCAGCAGGGCTTCGGCGCCGACGATCTGGCCGCTGCGCGCATCCACCTTGGGCTGATAGTGCAGCAGAAGCTCGTCACGCTCGATGGCCCGGCTCAGTGCCGCCTCCACCTCCAGCTTGGCCATGGCGCTGGCGTGCATGTCGCCGGTGTAGAAGCAGAACCGGTTGCGGCCCAGTTCCTTCGCGCGGTGCATGGCCGCATCGGCATTGCGCAGCAGCTCCACGGCGGTGGCGTCCTCTGCTTCGGCACAAACGCAGATGCCGATGCTGGCTGTGAGGTAGGCGTCCTGGTCGCCGGTCAGCGCGACTGGCTCGGACACCGCAGACAGCAGCTCGTGGGCACGTTCGCCGACGTCTTTTGAATCGGCGCCGTTCTCCAGGATGACGAGGAACTCATCGCCGCCCAGCCGCCCGATGAAATCCTTCTGGCGCAGCAGGGCCTGCAAGCGTTCAGCCACGCAGACGAGCAGCTCGTCACCGGCCGGGTGGCCCAGGCTGTCGTTGACGGTCTTGAAGCCGTCTAGCGCGATCACGAGCAGCGCCGGCCGGGCCTCGCGGCGGCGCGCGCGCGCCAGTACCTGTTCAAGCCGGCGCTGCAGCTGCGCCCGGTTGGGCAGCCGCGTCAGGGGATCATGGTGGAACAGCCATTCGGCCTGAGCCTCGCTGTCCTTGATTCGGCTGACGTCCGTGAACACGCCGACGTAGTGGGTCACTGGGCCGTGTTCGTCGCGCATGGCGCGTATAGTCAGCCACTCTGGGAAGATCTGGCCATTCTTGCGCCGGTTCCAAATCTCGCCTTGCCAGTGACCGGTCTGGTTGATCATGGCCCACATCTGCTCGTAGAAGGCCTTGCCGTGGCGACCGGACTGCAGCAGCTTCATGCCGGTGCCTATGGCCTCCTCTGCCAGGTAGCCCGTGATCTCCGTGAATGCGCGGTTGACCGACTGGATGCGCCCCTGGGCGTCCGTGACGATGACGCCATCGCGCATGTCCTCGAAGGCCGTGCTCCACTGGCGCATGCGTTGCTGCAGCGCGCGCCGCGCGGTGACATCGCTGGAGACGCCGTAGACGCCGATGACGCGGCCGTCGCTATCGACCAGTCGCCCCCGCGTGCAGGCGTCAACGCGCTCTCCATGGGGCGTTGTGTAGCGGGTTTCAAAGCTGACCGGCGTCGCCGAGTTCAGCGCGGCGCTGTCGTCATCAAGGAATCTGCGTACCTGCTCGATGGGGAACAGGCCCCGCGCTTCCGAGCCGATCAGCTGCTCAGGGCTGCGTCCGAGCAGACGGCACATCTCGCCGTTGGCGAGCAGGTAGCGACCCTGCAGGTCCTTGGCGAAGATGACGTCGGTTGAGCTGTTGGCGATCACTTCTGCGATCTTCCAGGCACGCTCCTTCTCCTGCAGGTCGGCCGCCCGGCGGGAGGCCACTTGCAGCTCACGGCGGCGCAGTGCAGCATAGACCACGGCGCCTGTGGCGAGTACAGCCAGCACGTTGACGAGGGACAGGGTCGCTGCGCCGGATGCGGCGCCGTCGCCTTGCAGCTTGCTGCGGGGCAGTTGCACCGCGACGTACCAGCCGGAATCCGGCAGCGCCATGGCCACGGCAGCCGTGTTCTCGCGGCCATGGGCGAGGCCGGGAAGCACCCGGCCTGCGAGGCCAGGGTTGGAAGCCAGTGACGCAAGCGAGGCCTGCAATGGCGCGCTAGCGCCGCTGGGGTGCATGACGGGTGCGTCGGAGGCATCCAGGCCCAGTGCCAGAAGGCCTTGCGCGTCAGGACGCAGCAGCAGCGTCTCTGGGCTGCCGACGGCCGAGCCCGCCATCAGTTGTGGTAGCAGCGTACGGCGCGGTGCTGCGCGCAGCACCAGGACGGCATCGGGCCGCCCCTGGTCGTCCTGCAGCGGGATGAAGAGGTCGAAGCGCAGGCTTGCCGGATCGTCCGCCCGGGCCTGGAAGTCGCTGTGCGTGACGCGCCCACGCCGCAGGGCGGCGAGAGCGGCCTCGGTCAGCGCCGGATCGAGGCCCGGCACGCCATCGTCCACAGCGCCCAGCAGTGGTTGGGCATGCTCGTCAAGTAGCAGTGCACCCGTGTAGCGGCCTGAGGCCGGCAGCATCTGGAGCTGTCGATGCAACTGGCCTGCAGCAGCGTCGTCCGGGTGGCGGCGCCAGCGCTGCAGGCTGGCGCGCAGCGTCGGGTCGGCGGCGAGCTGTCTGGCCTCCTGCATGCTGCGCTCCGCCCAGCCGCTGGCAAGGTCCGCCCTGAGCTGGGCCTCCCGGCGCAACTGGCCGACATGCTGCTCGTAGGCTTCCTGGGCCGAGCTGGAGTAGCTGACGAGGCTGGCGATGACGACAGCTGCGCACAGCAGCGCGAACACCCACATCAGGCTGGCCGAGCGGTCCTGCGGGGGCGGTGCGTCGCTGTGTGCGCGCTGCCGGCGCACGGCCACCAGGTAGATCAGCCCGCTGGTCACCAGTACGAAAGCCATGCCCTTGCCGCGGGCCAGGGCCGCAAGCGTCTCTGTATCGGTGGTGATCGACTGCAGCAGCCGGTCAGACAGAAGAATCCATGCGAGCCCCAAGGCCGCGTAGGCCAGGGCAAGTGTCAGCGGGGCGGTCAGCCACCGCCGCAGGCCGGCTCCAGCAGATCCTCCATCGTTGTCCGTGTCGGTTTCTGGATTGCGGCTCCCCGCTGGATTCAACGTTGCCTCCCCCGTCGCTGCGATCGGCGATGCACGTCAGTGCAGGCCGGCCCGCACATCGCGGCCTTCCACATAGGCGGCCAGTGCCGGGAAGTCGGGGATGCAGATGTCCCGGCGGCTTTTCTCGTTGAAGGCGATCAGCTCGGCTCGCGCAAGGCGGGACAGTACGCGGCTGACGGTTTCCAGTGTCAGTCCCAGGTAGTTGCCGATCTCGGCGCGCGTCAGGCGCAGGCTGAATTGGTCTGCCCTGAGGCCGCGAGCAGCCAGGGCATCGGCCCAGTAATGCAGGAAGGTCGCCACGCGGGCATCGGCCGGAAGCGTGCAGATGGCCATCAGCGAATCGCGGTCGCGCATCATCTCGCGACTCATGGCCTCGTGGACGACGGCCATCAGCGCGGGGTGCTCGGCGCAGGACTGCAGTAGCGCGTCGTAGCGCACTGTCCAGACCTCGGCGGTGTCCAGGGCGATGGCATCGCAGCCATAGCTGCCCTGGGCGATAGCGCTGAAGCCCAGCCAGTCGCCGCGAAAGCGCAGGCCAACGACCTGTTCGCGGCCATCGCTGGACATGCTGATGAGCTTGAAGAAGCCCGAGTTCAGGATGTGCAGCTGGTTGAAGCGTTCGCCGGCCCGGTAGATGACCTCGCCTGCATGCACGATGCGGCGCTTGGGCGCCAGCACGGTGGCGATCAGCTTGAGCGTGTCGGCAATGCGCTGCCCCTCGTCGGCATGTGCTTCGCATCGGCCCTCCGAGGCGACCGGGCGGGCGGGAGCGCGGGGGGCGAGTTGTTGCGCGGCGGGCTGCGAGGTCAGGGCTTGCATGCGTTTCTCCTGGGGGGGGCGCGTTGGATGCAGGCATGCTAGGGACGGCCTGCCAACGCATGAGCAATGCGCGGCATCGCTCGGTCGCGCTGCGTAACACTGTGTGAACCAATGGTGACGGATGGCCCACAACAAAGGAGATTCCGCCGGGTTGACTTTCATCAAGGCCCGCACATTCCGCTTCGCTACGCTGCCGAGCCATGTGTTCCGCAGACCGCGAGGGTGCCGTCGGCGCCGACTTGTCAAGCCCCGTCGAGGCAGCCGCCCTGTTGCGGCATGCCCGGGTTCTCGCTCGGGCGGACGCGTCCGCCCGGCAGTTGATGGCGGGCAAGCAGCTGGCGCTACTGTCGCCCGATTGCGCCGACGAAGGCGCGGTCGAGTTCATCCAGGCAGCCAAGGCGCTTGGCGCCCACGTATCCTTCGTGCAATCCGGGCTGGACGAGACCAGCAGCGAGCCGCAGATCGACGCCACGGCCCGCATGCTGGGTCAGCTCTACGATGCGGTGGAATGCCAGCACCTGCCGACCGACCTGGTGCGGCGCATCGCCCGCGGCGCGGGCATCCCTGTCTTTGCCGGCTTGGCCATGCCGGGGCATCCCACCGCGGCTTTGGCGGAGGCGCTGGACGGCGACGCAAGCCGCCAGGTCAAGCGTCGCAGCATCCTCCAGGCGGCCCTGCTCGTCAGCCTCGGCTGAAACCCTACAGCGCCGTGACGGGCCTGTCCACGCCCCAGCGGCGATAGAGGTCGCCCGCCGGAGCGGTGCGCAGCCACTGCTCGAAGGCCTGGTCGTAGCGCTGCGACAGCGACTCGCCCGCGGCGCTGCGCGCGAAGGCCATGTGGCCGTGCAGCACATCCAGTGGCGGCGAACAGCGTGCAACGGCGTCGGCCACATGCAGGCGTTGCAGCACGGGCAGACAGTTCCGGTCATTGGCTGCGAAGAGTTCGACCCGACGCTTGGTCAGCATCTGCAGGCCGGCGTCGACGTTTTGCACCCAGGTCAGTTGGTTCAAGGAGGTCTTCATGCGCTCGAAGCGGCTGCCATAGGCCCAGCCGCGCACAGCAGCCACAGGCGTCTGTGCCAGTTCGGCGAATTCGCCTGTCCAGCGTGTCTCTTCGCCACGGCGCGCGTACCACACCATGGCGTCCGAGTAGAAGGCTCTCACGCTGAACAGCATGCGGGCCTCGCGTTCGGGTGTGCGGTAGGGGCCGATGAGGATATCGGCTTCGCCCTGCTCAAGCATCAGTTGCGCGCGCGACCAGGGCACCCATTCGCAGCGCACGCCGTCGCCGAAGAGCTGGCCCAGGAGGTCCACCGCCAGGCCCCTCGGAGCCTGGCCTTCGGCGCCCTCGAAGATGCGTGCGAACTGCGAGCCGACAGCGCGCAGCGGCGTCGCTCGGGCCGGCCGCACCAGCCCAAGGCCGGCCATCCAGCCCAGTCCGGCCTTGCACCACACACGTCGCGTCGTCATGCCCGTTCCACTCCCGTCGACGGATGCCGTCGATGATGCGTCCCCGATCAGGGAATGTCGACCTCAGGGCGCAAGTTTTAGCGCCACGAGCGTCACGGCCGTCGTCGACATGATGATCCGTGCGGCGAGCGATAGGCGGGGCCGAAGATCTCGTTCCACCTGGCCTAGGGCAACTGGCGCTGCTCGGGGCTCAGGTGGCAGGGCTTGATGATCAGCGCGACGACCGGCAAGACCTTCGAATGACTCATTGCAGATCCATGCTGAAGAGCTCGAAGGGTCTGCCGGCACGACGGTCATCGAAAAAGCGGGCCAGTGTCTCGCGCGTTGTCCGGAAGGCGATGCTGTCCCAGGGCACCTCCTCCTCGGCGAACAGGCGCGCCTCCAGTGATTCGGGCCCAGGCTCGAAGCGGCTGGAAAGGAGTCGCGCACGGTAGAACAGATGCACTTGTCCGACCTTGACGACGTTGAGGAGGCTGTAGAGCGGCAGCAGTTCGATCTGCGCGCCGGCCTCCTCCTGCGTTTCGCGCAGCGCGCCTTGCGCCGTCGTCTCCCCCAGCTCCATGAAGCCGGCCGGCAGCGTCCACAGGCCGTGGCGCGGCTCGATGGCGCGGCGGCACAGCAGCACGCGGCCATCTTCCTCCAGCACCGGCAGTGTGCCCACCACGTTCAGCGGGTTCTGGTAGTGGATGCTCGCGCAGGCCGGGCAGACGGCGCGCTCGCGGTTGTCGTCCGCGGGAATGCGGTAGTCCACGGCGGCGCCGCAGTTGGGGCAGTGCTTGAAGCGGATCGGGAAGGGCATGGGGCCAGTTTAGAGGCGCAAAATCGCAGGCCATGAAGCTCTACAACTACTTCCGTTCCTCGGCCTCCTGGCGCGTGCGGATTGGCCTCGCGCTCAAGGGCCTGGACTACGACTACGCGTCCATCCATCTGCAGAAGAACGAGCAGTTCGCCGAGCCCTTCGCCAACCAGCAGGTGTCGCATCTGGTGCCCGCTCTGGTGTTGGACGACGGACGCTGGCTGAGCCAGTCCATGGCCATCCTCGAGTACCTGGACGAGACCCACCCGGAGCCGCCGCTGTTGCCGCGCGACGCGGTCGAGCGGGCGCAAGTGAGGGCGCTGGCCCAGGACATCGGCTGCGACATCCACCCCATCAACAACCTGCGCGTGCTGCGCTACCTGAAGAACGACCTCGGCCAGGAGCAGGAGACGGTGGACCGCTGGTACCGCCATTGGGTCGCGACGGGCCTGGCCGTCGTCGAGCAGCGGCTGGCAAGGACAGCCGGGCGGTTCAGCTTCGGCGACGCTCCGGGTTTGGCCGATTGCCTGCTGGTGCCTCAGGTCTACAACGCCCAGCGCTTCGAATGTCCGCTGGAGGATTACCCCACGGTGATGCGCGTGAATGCTGCCTGCCTGGCCCACCCGGCGTTCGCGAACACGCATCCCAGCGTTTGCCCCGATGCAGCCTGACGCGGGCTGGCTGCGACCCGGCCGCGACGAGCTGGGGCCGGGCGTGACGGCCTTCATGACGACGCGCGGTCTCAACTTCGGCCGCAAGGCGGGTGATCCCGGACAGGTGCGGGAGAACCGTGCGGGGCTGGCTGAGCTGCTGGGCGCGCGGCCCATCTTCCTCGACCAGGTCCATGGCGCCGACGTCGTTCGCCTGCTTGCCGATTGGCATGACGACAACGCCCCGCGAGCGGACGCGGCGGTGTCGACCGACCCGAACCTTGCCGTGGCCATCCTCGTCGCCGATTGTCTGCCCGTGTTGTTCAGCGCGCCCGGCGGCGTGGCAGGTGCGCACGCGGGCTGGCGCGGCCTGGCGGCCGGTGTGCTGGAGAACACGGTGGCCGAACTCTGCGCCGCCGCGGCCTGCGAGCCGCGCGACGTGAAGGCCTGGCTGGGCGCCTGCATCGGCCCCGAGGCCTTCGAGGTGGGGCCTGAGGTGGTGCAGGCCTTCGGTCGTGAACCGCTGGCGCACGACCAGCCGGGCTTCCTCTACCGTCCCAACCCCGGGCCGCGTTGGCGCGCCGACCTGGGTGCACTGGCCCGGGAGCGATTGACCTCGGTCAATGTCACTCAAATCAGCGGCGGGGCCTGGTGCACGCTGACCGATGATTCACGCTTCTTCTCGTTCCGGGGCGAGGCGCTCGGTCGGCCTCGCGGCCGTATGGCCGCCTGCATCGCCCTCGGACGGGGATTCGGCCGCTAGTTCGGCTGCGCGCCGGCGCCGTTTGCGGCCTGGCGTGCCGAGGATGTAGAGCAACAGGCCCAGGGGAAGGACGCCGTAGAGCATCAGTGTGACGAAGGCGCCGAGCAGCGTGCCCTGCGGGCTCGTGGCTTCGGCGGCAGCCATCATCAGCGCCACATAGGCCCAGGCGATCGCAACGAGGTACATGGCGGCTTCGTGTCATTGGCGCGTCAGCGCCTGCGGTTACAAAACTGGTTCGGCGGAATGTGGCAAGCTTATTGCAACGGACCGAGACAACGCCGCCGCGGCGGGAGATCCGAGGAAGACATGGCCACTCGCAAGAAGAACGACGCGCCGCCCGGGATGGAGGCGCAGCCCTTCGCGGAGCTGATGCAGCAGATGGCGCATCTGCCGCAGATCTCGCCGACGGCGCTGGCCGAACTTCAGGCCGACTACCTGAAGCAGGCTACGGCCCTGTGGAACGCCTCGCTGGGACAGGGCGAGGCTCCGGCCGTCGGCGACCGCCGCTTCGCCGCGCCCGAATGGCGGGCCAGCCCGGCTGCCAGCTTCATGACCCAGCTCTACCTGCTCAATGGCCGCACGCTGGGCAGGATGGCCGAGCAGGTGGAGGCCGACGACAAGACCAAGGCACGCATTCGCTTCGCCGTGCAGCAGTTCGTCGATGCAGCCTCGCCAAGCAACTTCCTGGCCCTGAACCCCGAGGCGCAGAAACTGGCCCTGGACAGCCACGGCGAGACTCTTGCCCGAGGCCTGCAGCATCTGTGGGGCGACGTGCAACGCGGCCATGTGTCGCAGACCGACGAAAGCGCCTTCGAGGTAGGCAAGAACGTCGCGACGACGGCCGGCAGCATCGTGTTTGAGAATGAGCTGTTCCAGCTCATCGAGTACGCGCCGCTGACGAAGACGGTGCATGCCCGACCCTTCCTGCTGGTGCCGCCCTGCATCAACAAGTTCTACATCCTCGACCTGCAGCCGGACAACTCGTTGATCCGCTATGCCGTCTCCGAGGGGCACCGCGTCTTCGTCGTCAGCTGGCGCAACCCTGACGATTCGGTCAAGCACCTGGGCTGGGACGATTACATCGAGCACGGGGCCGTCCAGGCCATCCGTGTCGTGCAGGAGATCTCCGGTCAGGAGCAGATCAACGCGCTGGGCTTCTGTGTAGGCGGCACCATCCTCGCGACGGCGCTCGCAGTGCTGGCCGCCCGCGGCGAGCAGGCGGCAGCCAGCCTCACTCTGCTGACCACGCTGCTGGACTTTGCCGACAACGGCATCCTGGACATTTTCGTCGACGAGGCTTCCGTTCGGCTGCGTGAAGCCACGTTGGGCGCCGAGGCGCCGCAGGGCCCGCAACTGTTGCATGGCCAGGAGCTGGCTACGACCTTCAGCTTCCTGCGCCCCAACGACCTGGTCTGGAACTACGTAGTCGGCAACTATCTCAAGGGCGAGGCGCCGCCGGCCTTCGACCTGCTGTACTGGAACGGTGACTCGACCAACCTGCCCGGGCCGATGTACTGCTGGTACCTGCGCCACACCTATCTGCAGAACGAACTGAAGCAGCCGGGCCGACTGACCGTCTGCGGCGAGACGCTGGACCTGGGTGCCATCGAGGCCCCGGTCTACGTCTACGGCTCCCGCGAGGACCACATCGTGCCCTGGCAGGCCGCCTACCGGAACACGCAGATCCTCAATGGCAAGAAGCGCTTCGTCATGGGCGCCTCGGGCCACATCGCGGGTGTCATCAACCCGCCGGCCAAAGGCAAGCGCAGCCACTGGATCGCCAGGAGCGCGGCGCTGCCCGCCGACCCCGAGGCATGGCTGAAGAGCGCGACCGAGCATCCGGGCAGTTGGTGGACCGACTGGTCCGCCTGGCTGGCCTCGCATGCAGGCCCACGCAAGCCCGCGCCCAAGGCGCCGGGCAGCCGCAAGTTCAAGGCGATCGAGCCCGCGCCCGGTCGCTACGTCAAAGTCAAAGCCTGAAGGAGACCTCACCATGAGTCAGCAAGACATCGTCATCGTCGCCGCGGCCCGTACCGCCATCGGCAAGTTCGGCGGCACGCTCGCCAAGACGCCCGCCAGCGAGCTGGGCTCCGCTGTCATCCAGGACCTGCTTCGTCGCACCGGCCTGGCGGGTGACCAGATCGGCGAGGTCATCCTCGGCCAGGTGTTGACGGCCGGCGTGGGCCAGAACCCGGCCCGACAAGCCGTCATCAAGTCTGGCCTGCCCCAGGCGGTGCCGGCCATGACTATCAACAAAGTCTGCGGTTCGGGCCTGAAGGCCGTAATGCTTGCCGCGCAGGCCATCCGCGATGGCGACAGCGAGATCATCATCGCCGGCGGCCAGGAGAGCATGAGCCTGAGCCCCCACGTGCTGCCCAACTCGCGTGACGGCCAGCGCATGGGCGACTGGAAGATGATCGACACCATGATCGTTGACGGCCTGTGGGACGTGTACAACCAGTACCACATGGGCATCACCGCCGAGAACGTCGCCAAGAAGTACGGCATCACCCGCGAGCAGCAGGATGCACTCGCTCTGGCCAGCCAGCAGAAGGCCGCTGCGGCCCAGGACGCCGGCCGCTTCAAGGACGAGATCGTGCCCTTCACGATCCCGCAGAAGAAGGGGGACCCCATCGTCTTCTCGGCCGACGAGTTCATCAACCGCAAATCCAACGCCGAGGCCCTGGCCGGCCTGCGTCCCGCCTTCGACAAGGCCGGCAGCGTGACCGCTGGCAATGCCTCGGGCCTGAATGACGGCGCGGCCGGTGTGGTGGTCATGACGGCCGCCAAGGCCGCGGCCCTGGGCCTGACGCCGTTGGCGCGCATCGCCTCCTACGCCTCGGCCGGCCTGGACCCGGCCTACATGGGCATGGGTCCGGTTCCCGCTGCGCGCAAGGCGCTGGAGCGCGCCGGTTGGAAGCCCTCCGACCTGGACCTGCTGGAGATCAACGAGGCATTCGCGGCCCAGGCCTGCGCCGTGCACAACGAGATGGGTTGGGATACCAGCAAGGTCAACGTCAACGGCGGCGCCATCGCGCTGGGCCACCCCATCGGCGCTAGCGGCTGCCGCGTGCTCGTCACGCTGCTGCATGAAATGGTCAAGCGCGACGCCAAGAAGGGCATCGCGTCGCTGTGCATCGGCGGTGGCATGGGCGTGGCCCTGACCGTCGAGCGCTGAGAAAACTATCACCCACCACGACAGGAGACATCCAATGAGCCAAAAGATTGCCTACGTGACCGGCGGCATGGGCGGCATCGGCACCGCCATCTGCCAGAAGCTGGCCAAGGCGGGCTTCAAGGTCATCGCCGGTTGCGGCCCCAGCCGCGACTACCAGAAGTGGCTGGATGAGCAGAAGGCCCTGGGCTTCACGTTCCACGCTTCGGTCGGCAACGTGGCCGACTGGGGCTCGACGGTGGAGGCTTTCACCAAGGCCATCAGCGAACACGGTGCCATAGACGTCCTCGTCAACAACGCCGGTATCACCAAGGACCGCATGTTCCTGAAGATGACGCCCGAGGACTGGAAGGCCGTCATCGACACCAACCTGAACTCCATGTTCAACGTGACCAAGCAGGTCGTGCCGGGCATGGTCGAGAAGGGCTGGGGCCGCATCATCCAGATCAGCTCCGTCAACGGCGAGAAGGGACAGGCCGGCCAGACCAACTACTCGGCCGCCAAGGCCGGCATGCATGGTTTCACGATGGCGTTGGCCCAGGAGTTGGCAAGCAAGGGCGTGACGGTCAACACCGTGAGCCCCGGCTACATCGGCACCGACATGGTCAAGGCCATCAAGCCCGAGATCCTGGACAAGATCGTCGCGACCATCCCGGTGAAGCGCCTGGGCACTCCGGAAGAGATCGGCTCTGTCGTCACCTGGCTGGCCGGGGACGACAGCGGCTTCACGACCGGTGCTGACTTCTCCTGCAACGGCGGCCTGCACATGGGTTGATCGCCTGCGGAACCTCCCGCCTGCCAAGCCGATTCCGCAAGGGATCGGCTTTTTTGCCGCAATGCTCGCGCTGTCCAAGCGGGCTCAGGCCCACAGCGGAGGCTTGTTCACCATCAGGCAGCACATCCCCAGCATGGTCGCGAAGGCCGGGTAGCCCAGGCGCTCCCAGGCGCTCCCATGCGACCTGCCAGCGACGGTACATAGCGCCTGGCTGCCGACGCTTTGCGCGGGCGGCCTCGATTTCGCGAGCCATCCGGCATTGCAGCCACAGCACCGGCAGCAAGCAGCCGCCCGCCAGCACGGAAAGCGCGACGGATAGCAGCAACCACGGCGTCGTCAGCAGCCAACCCGCGGTGTGGGCGAGCCAGGCGCCCGTGAGCGGTTGAGCGAGAGCTGCCGCGTGCGGCACGGCGACGAGCGATCCAGTCCGCCACCGTCGCGGCTTCGGGACCCATGGCCGTCCACGAGGCGGCGGGCGTGGGCGAGGTGAGCGCGGCGACGATGCCGGCGGCCAGGTCTTGCGCGCGGATGGGCTGTACCCGGCAGCGCGCCACGCTGGCAGGCAGGGGCAGCCAGGGCAGGCGGCTCAGGAGCTCCAGCATGTGACTGCTGACGCCACCTGGCCCGATAACGAGGCTGGGCCGCACGATGAAGGCGCGTCCGGCAAGCGCGACCTCTCCCGCATGCTTGCTGCGCGCATAGGCGCTGATTCCGCCGCACAGCGCCGAGAAATGCACGAGGCGAGCAACGCCCTCGGTGTCGCAGGCGCGCGCCAGGGCGAACGGAGCGCGGTGGTGCAGCAGGTCCAGCAGATCGAGGGCGCTGCCGGCCTGGTCGCGCAGGCAGCCCGCCGCGTAGACAGCACCGTCCACGCCCGCCAGCAGGGGCTTCCAGGCTCCTGGACGTTCCCAGGCAGTGAAGGGCCTCAAGCTGGCCCGCACCGCCTCATGCCCGGCCTTGGCGAGCGTCGCGCAGATGTGGCGGCCGATGAAGCCGCCTGCACCGATGACGAGGACCTTCATGGCTCAATCCAGGCGCCGGCCATCAGGGTGTTCGGTGGCGACCATGCGCCGCTGCACGGGCGCCCAGACACGCTGCGCGATGGTTGCGATGCTGACGAAGCAGCCTGCCGCCGTCAGCAGCAGTGCGCGATGGATGGCAGTCAGCGGCTCGCCGGTGAACTCGCCGAACACCAGGGCCAGCACCAGTGTGCCTGCCACGGCCAGCACGTAGGCACTGCGCACCCAGAACTGCGCGCCGGCCGCGCCAGGCAAGGGCTCGGGGCACATCGAGTTCAGCACGGGGATCAGGATGGGCCGAAGGTAGCTGATCGCGACGATGGGGCCGACGATGGCGATGATGAGGGTGACGGTGAAGTTCAGTTCCGACATGGTGCTCTCCTTGGGTTGAAAGGGCAGGTGCCTCAGCGCAGGCTGCAACTGCCGTCGGTGCAGGGCAGGGGATGGGCGCGGTCCTGCGCACGCAGAAAGCCGTGCACCAGCGCATGGGGCAGCCGGTAGCGGTTGCGCACGACCCATGGATAGGCGCGGGCGGCGAAGCGGGCGACCCACGGCCTGCGCAGCCAACGTGCCACGCGGGTGAAGCCGGTGGCGGCGTAGATGACCTCGAAGGCGGGGATGCCAACGAGCCAGGTGCCATTGGGTGTGCGGACGTGCATGAGGCTCGACATCGCGTCGAGATCCGGGCCGAGCAGCGTGGGGTCGAAGCCTGGTGCGGCAATGTCGACGAAGGCCAGCAGGCCCGCGGCGTTGCGTTGCATCAGCAACTCCATCTCGCCGCGGCACAGCCGGCAGGCGCCGTCGTAGTAGACCGTATGGACGCTTTTGTTTGCATTCATGGCAGTTATTTCTGTCTGTAGTGAAAATCGCTGGCAAAAAAAGAGGCCCGTTGGCTGGGCCTCGCATTTCGTCGGTGCTATCCCATGGGAGGAATCGGCGGCGTGGCCGGAAAGACGGCGGCCGTCACCGCGTGCTCACTGCTGTCACCCGGCCGCACGAAACGCTGCACCTGCGCACCCAGCCGCAGGATCTTCTCCAGCGTGGCAGGCGTGAGCCGCAGCATCTCGTCGCTCCAACTGCCGAGCGTCTGCATGAAGTCCAGCGTGCTGCGCAGCCGGTCCTGCATCGCCGGTGGCTCGGCGGCTAGCCGCGGATCGGCCGACAACTCGCGCAAAAGTGCCACGGTCGGGTCGAACTCACGCTCCTTGCGCTCGCGCACGATGGTGCGGAACAGCTCCCACACGTCGCCCGACGTTTCGTAGTAGTCGCGCCGGTCACCCAGCAGATGGGTCACGCGGATCAATCGCCAGTTCAGCAGTTCCTTGAGGCTGTTGCTGACGTTGGAGCGCGCCAGGGACAGCGTGTCGGCGATCTCCTCTGCATGCAGAGGCTGGCCGTGCGCGTAGAGCAGCGCGTGGATCTGCGCCACGCTGCGATTCACACCCCAGTTGGATCCCATCTCGCCCCAGTGGACGATGAAGCGGCGGCCGATGTCAGTGAGTTCCATGATTGATAGCGTACTTCGACGGAAATTTCTGTCAATAGAGAAATTTAAGATCGTTAAACCCACCGTAGCTATCATGCGGCCCGTTTTCCCTGACAGGAGCGGTTGCATGGCGATGGATGTGGTGGACTACGAGATCAAGGGCGCGGAGATGCAGTTCGTCGAGGTTGAGCTCGACCCCGGCGAGGCAGCCATCGGCGAGGCAGGCTCGATGATGTTCATGGACGCCGGCATCAGCATGGACACCGTGTTCGGCGATGGCTCGGCCAACCAGGGTGGCTTCTTTGGCAAGTTGCTCGGCGCGGGCAAGCGGCTGGTCACCGGCGAGTCGCTATTCACGACCATCTACACCAACCAAGCGAGCAGCAAGCTGCGCGTGGCGTTCGCCGCGCCCTATCCGGGCAAGATCCTGCCCATGGAATTGGCGGCGCTCGGCGGCACACTGATCTGCCAGAAGGATGCCTTCCTGTGTGCCGCGCGTGGCGTGTCGCTGGGCATCGCGTTCCAGCGCAAGCTGTCCACCGGCTTCTTTGGTGGCGAGGGCTTCATCATGCAGAAGCTCGAGGGCGACGGCCTGGCCTTTGTGCATGCCGGTGGCACGGTGGTGAGGCGCACGCTGCAGCCGGGGCAGACTCTGTTGGTGGACACGGGTTGCGTGGTGGCATACACGCCCGGCGTGGACTTCGAGATCCAGTATGTGGGCAAGATCAAGACGGCCCTGTTCGGCGGAGAAGGGCTGTTCCTGGCCAAGCTGACCGGCCCCGGCGAGGTCTGGCTGCAGAGCCTGCCGTTCTCGCGCCTGGCCTCCCGCATCTTCGCCGCGGCGCCGCAGAACGGTGGCCGCAGAGAGGAGGGCTCGGTGCTGGGCGGCTTCGCCGCCGGCGGCCTCCTGGGCGGTGTGCTGGGGGGCGATGACGACTGAGTTCGGCTTGACCTGGCGCAGAGTCTGAGCAGCCCCCCCCCGGGTAAACTCAGAGCCGAGACAGTCAGGGCGGCATGGAGCCGCCCTTTTTCTTGGAGTGCTGGAATGTTGCGCAGTTGGGCGTTGGCCTTGGGATGGCTGGTGGCACTGGGGGCTCAGGCCCAGCCGACGCGTCCGCCGATCTTCGTGCTCAATTCCCTGGCGGCAGACATCGCAGTCGTCGACCCGGTCAGCTTTACCGTCGTCAAGCGCATTCCCACCGGCAAGGAGCCCCACCACCTTTACCTGTCACCCGACGAGAGGTCGCTGATCGTCGCGAATGCGCTGGGCGATTCGCTGACCTTCATCGACCCGCGCACGGCCGAAGTGCAGCGCGTGGTGCGTGGCATCTCCGACCCCTACCACCTGCGTTTCTCCCCGGACATGAAGTGGTTCGTCACCGCGTCTAACCGGCTGGACCGTGTTGATCTCTACCGCTGGCAGGGCAGCGTGGCAGCCGAGCCGCTGCAACTGGTCAAGCGCATCCCGGCTCCCAGGACGCCCAGCCATCTGAACATCGACACCAAGAGCACGACGCTTTATGTCAGCCTGCAGGACAGCGACGAGCTGCTGGCCATCGACCTGGCGACGCAGGCCGTCAAATGGAAGCAGCCGGTCGGCAAGATGCCGGCCGACATCTACCTGTCGCCGGATGACCGCTTCTTGCTGGTGGGCCTGACGGGTGACCGCTTCGTCGAAGTATGGGACGTCAGCGGTGCAGCGCCCAGGCTGGCCAAGCGCATCCAGACCGGCGACGGTGCCCATTCCTTCCGAGCTTGGGGCGACAAGCGACATGTGCTGGTCAGCAACCGCGCGGCCAACACCATCAGCAAGATCGACCTGACGACGCTTGCCGTTGTCGACCAGTTCCCCGGCCCGGCCGGCCCCGACGACATGGAGCTGCTGACCGATGGCCGCACGCTGCTGTTCACGTCGCGCTGGGCCGGCAAGCTCACGCAGGTGGACACGGTCACGCGTAAGGTCGTGCGCCAGGTCAAGGTGGGCAAATCGCCGCATGGCATCTGGACGCTGGACCATCAACCCCGGCTATGAAGTGGTTGTCCCTTGCGCTCGTGGCAACGGCGGCCACGGCCTGTGTTCATGCATCGGCCGCTTGCGAGAAGCCGGTCTACCTCACTTTCGACACCGGCCACATGGGTGTGGCCCCGCTGATCGCCGACACGCTGAAAAAGCACAACGCGCGCGCCACCTTCTTCCTTGCCAGCGAGCCGACCAAGACAGGTGGCACGACACTGGACGACAGTTGGGCGCCTTGGTGGCGCGAGCGGGTCGCCGAGGGCCATGACTTCGGTGCCCACACCTGGGACCACGATGTCTTCTTGCAGGACCTGCCGGATGTGGATAGCAAAGTCACCCGCTTCAAGTTCCGCACTCAGGCCGGCATCAACCCTCCGGTCGTGCGCGAACTAACGGCCGAACAGTACTGCGAGAGCCTGCACAAGGTCGGCACGCGCTTCACGGCAATGACCGGCAAGCCACTGGGGCCGATCTTCCGTGCGCCGGCCGGGCGCACGTCACCGGCGCTGCTGAACGCGGCCAAGGCCTGCGGCTTCACGCACGTGGGCTGGAGCCGTGCGGGCTTCCTCGGTGACGAGCTGCCCAGCCAGAGCCATCCGAACGCCCAGTTGCTGGAGAAGGCGCTGCGTGACATCCGGCCGGGCGACATCCTGCTGGCCCACCTGGGCATCTGGGAGCGCCAAGACCCCTGGGCGCCGGCGGTGCTGGAGCCGCTGCTGACCGGTCTGGAGCAACGCGGCCTATGCTTCGCACCGTTGCGCGAGCATCCCCGCTACGCGCCGTTGTTCGCCAAGCCGTGATCGACTGGATTTCCAACACCTTTGACAGCCTGCAGCTGGCCCTGTACGAGGCCGTCGTGCAGCCGTTGGTTTTTGGCATGGGGCTGGGCAACCTTCTGGAGGATGCTTTCGACGCGACCGGCTGGCTGCTTCTGGGCTTGTTGCAGATCGCCATCATCCTGCTGGGCATCGGTCTGCTGGAGCGCCGCTGGCCGGTCGAACCAGTGACAGACCGTGCGGCCGTGCGCACCGATGTTCTTTACACGCTGATCCACCGCCTGGGCCTGGTGCGGCTGGTGATGTTCTTTAGCGTCCAGCCGCTGTGGGACGGCATCGCCGGCCAGCTGCGCCTGGCGGGTCTGCCAACCTGGCAACTGGACGCCGTGTGGCCCGGTGTGACCGACATCGCGTGGGTGAGCTTTCTGCTCTATCTCGTCGTCTTCGACTTCGTGAACTACTGGCTGCACCGCGCACAGCACCAGTTCAACTGGTGGTGGGCCCTGCACAGCCTGCACCACAGCCAGCGCCAGATGACGATGTGGAGCGACAACCGAGTCCACCTGCTCGACGACGTCATCCTCGCCACCGCCTTCGCGCTGCTGGCGCGCTTCATCGGCGTCGAGCCGGGGCAATTCGTCGCCATCGTCGTCGTCACCCAGCTGCACGAAAGCCTGCAGCATGCGAACGCCCGCATCAGTTTCGGCCGATTCGGCGAGCGGCTACTGATCAGCCCGCGCTTCCACCGTCTGCACCACAGCATTGGCATAGGCCACGAATCCGGCGGCCGTGGCACGCTGGGCGGGCATAACTTCGGCGTGCTGCTGCCGCTGTGGGACATGCTGTTCGGCACGGCCAATTTCGAGAACCGCTTCGATGCGACCGGCGTGCGTGACCAGTTGCCTGAGGAGGGCGGTCGCGACTACGGCCGCGGCTTCTGGCGCCAGCAGTGGCTGGGGATGAGGCGGCTGGCCACTTCTTTCCGAAAGCCCGCTTGATGCAAGGTCTGGCCGACTCTTTCTGGCGCGCCGCCGCCTACTGCCTGCACCCGCGCGTGATCGCGCTGTCGCTGCTGCCGCTACTGATCGCCGGTGTACTGGTGTTCGGCTTCATGTACTTCTTCTGGGAGGGCGCTGTCGCCGGTGTGCGCGCGACGCTGGAAAGCTGGCTGCTCATCGAGAGTTTGCTGCAGTGGCTGGACACCATGGGCCTGCAGTCTTTTCGCAGCGCGCTATCGGCGCTGGTGGTGCTGGCCGGCGTGCTGCCCGTCGTCGTCGTGCTGAGCCTGCTGCTGGTGGCTTTGTGCATGACGCCTGCCATCGTGGGCCTGGTCGCGCAACGGCGCTTCACGCTGCTGGAGAGGAAGCGCGGCGGTACGCTGCTGCAGAGCATCGCGACCTCGCTGGGCGCCACGGTGATCGCGCTGGTGCTCATTCTTCTGTCCATGCCTCTGTGGTTGATCCCGCCGCTGGTCATGGTGCTGCCGCCGTTGATCTGGGGCTGGCTGGCCTACCGCGTCTTCGGCTTCGACGTGCTGGCCGAGCACGCCTCGGCCGACGAGCGCCGCACGCTGCTGAGAGAGCACCGCATCCCCATGCTGACCATGGGCGTCATCTGCGGCTATCTCGGCGCCGCGCCGTCGCTGATCTGGGCCGTCAGTGCGCTGACCATCGTGCTCGCGCCCTTCGTCGTGCTGCTGGCGATCTGGCTTTACACGCTGGTGTTCGCCTTCTCCACGGCCTGGTTCACGCATTACGCGCTCGCCGCGCTGCAGGCCAGGCGCGCTGCTGAGCCGGTGGCGGAGTCGGCCGTTGTCATGGAAGTCTGAACCATGCAGGTGGGTCTCTTCATCATTGGCGACGAGATCCTTTCGGCCAAGCGCCAGGACTCGCATCTAGGCAAGTTCATCGAGCTGTTGTCCCTGCGTGGCATGCAGCTCGCATGGGCGCAGTACCTGGGCGATGACCGGGAGCTGCTGACGGCACGGCTACGCGAGGCCTTCGCCAGCGGCGACCTCGTGGTCAGCTGCGGCGGCATCGGCGCCACGCCCGACGACCACACCCGCCAGGCCGCCGCGGCCGCACTGGGCCGGCCGCTCGCGCTGCACCCTGATGCGCGCGAGCTGATCTGGCAGCGTGTGCAGCAGATGGCGGCAGAGCAGGGCGTGATGGCCGATGCGGACCACCCGGACACGCTGCGTCGTTTCCAGATGGGCGTCTTCCCAGAAGGCGCCGCCCTTGTTCCCAACCCCTACAACAAGATCCCAGGCTTCAGCGTCGGTCATGTGCACTTCGTGCCCGGCTTTCCCGTCATGGCGCACCCAATGATGGCCTGGGTATTGGATCGCTACCCGCAGTTGCACCGTCAGGTCGGCGTCACGGAGCGCTCGCTGATCGTGCAGGGCGCCATGGAAGCCAGCCTGACACCGCTTATGGAGGCCATCGAGGCCGAGTTCGCCGGCATCAAAGTCTTCAGCCTGCCCAGCGTTGATCATCCGCGCTGGGGCCGATGCATCGAGTTGGGTGTCAAGGGACACCCGGAACTGCTTGCCCCGGCCTATGACGCCCTGAAACAGGGCGTGATCCATCATGGTGCATCAATAAGCACCGAGATGGTGCGATAGTGTTCGCACCGTCACGGGCAGCGCCACATAATGTCCGCAGTTGCGGGCGACAACCCATGTCGGTGCATCTGGCATGCAACCTGCTTTGAATCCCCTGTGGCCGCTGGCGCGCGTGTGCTGGCGGCGGCAATCCACCCTCGATCCCGCTAGGAGCTTTTGATGGCCAAGACCGTCGCCGACGTGATGAACATGGTGAAGGAGAACGAAGTCAAGTTCGTCGACTTCCGCTTCACCGATACCCGTGGCAAGGAGCAGCACGTTTCCGTGCCCGTCTCGCACTTTGACGAAGACAAGTTCGCGTCGGGTCACGCCTTCGACGGCTCCTCGATCGCCGGCTGGAAGGGCATCGAGGCCTCGGACATGCTGCTGATGCCCGATCCCAACACGGCCAACATCGACCCCTTCTTTGAAGAGCCGACGCTGATCCTGTCGTGCGACGTCGTCGACCCTGCCGATGGCAAGGCCTACGAGCGCGATCCCCGCTCGCTGGCCAAGCGTGCCGAGGCCTACCTGAAGGCCTCCGGTCTGGGCGACACCGCCTACTTCGGCCCGGAACCCGAGTTCTTCATCTTTGACAGCGTGCGTTGGGGCAACGAGATGTCCGGCTCGTTCTTCAAGATCGAATCGGAAGAAGGCGCCTGGAACTCCTCCAAGGAATACGAGCACGGCAACAGCGGCTACCGTCCCACCGTCAAGGGCGGCTACTTCCCCGTGCCGCCGGTCGACAGCGGCCAGGACATGCGTTCGGAGATGTGCCTGATCCTTGAACAGATGGGCATTCCGGTCGAAGTGCATCACCACGAAGTGGCCAATGCAGGCCAGATGGAAATCGGCACCAAGTTCAGCTCGCTGGTCCAGCGCGCGGACTGGACGCAGCTGCAGAAGTACATCGTTCAAAACGTCGCCCATGCCTACGGCAAGACCGCGACCTTCATGCCCAAGCCCCTGGTCGGTGACAACGGCTCCGGCATGCACGTGCACCAGTCCGTGTGGAAGGACGGCAAGAACCTGTTCGCCGGCGACGGCTACGCCGGTCTGAGCGAATTCGCGCTGTACTACATCGGCGGGATCATCAAGCACGCCCGCGCCCTGAACGCCATCACCAACCCCGGCACCAACAGCTACAAGCGCCTGGTGCCCGGCTTCGAAGCCCCGGTCAAGCTGGCCTACTCTGCCAAGAACCGCTCGGCCTCTATCCGCATCCCCTACGTGGCCAACCCGAAGGGCCGCCGCGTCGAGGCGCGCTTCCCGGATCCCTCTGCCAACCCCTATCTGGCCTTTAGCGCGCTGTTGATGGCTGGCCTGGACGGCGTGGAGAACAAGATTCACCCGGGCGAAGCCGCCACCAAGGACCTCTACCATCTGCCGCCCGAGGAAGACGCGAAGATCCCGACCGTCTGCCACAGCCTCGACCAGGCGCTGGAGTACCTGGACAAGGACCGTGCCTTCCTGACCAAGGGTGGCGTGTTCACGGATTCCTACATCGATGCCTACATCGAGCTGAAGATGCAGGAAGTGACCCGCTTCCGCATGGCGACCCACCCGGTCGAGTTCGACATGTACTACGCCCTGTGATGGCGATGGGCAGCATCACCGCTGCCTGGCCATCCCTGGAAAGGGGCCGCCCGCGCGGCCCCTTTTTTGTTGCCGTGTCTGGGCCACAATCCCCGCATGCTGAATCGACTGCTGGCACCGTTGTTCGTTCTGGCCAGCCTGGGTGCTCAAGCCCAGGGCACGGTCTACCGTTGCCCCGGCCCGCCGGTGCTCTACACAGATGCGCTGTCCGCCAAGGAAGCCAGCGAGAAGGGGTGCCGCACGATCGAAGGCACGCCCATCACCGTCCTGCAGGCGCCCAAGCCGCGCACCAGCGCGGCGGCGGCGCCCGCCGGGGAGGGGGCTCGCAGTGGTGATGGTCGTGTCGAGGCCGGCCAGCAGCGTGCACGTGACGACGAGCGTCGCCAGGTGTTGCAGGCCGAGTTGCGTCAGGCCGAGGAACGGCTGGCGAACGCGCAGCGGGACTTCAGCAGCGGCCAGAGCGAGCGGCGTGGTGACGAGCGCAACTACCAGAAGTATCTGGACCGCATGGCCGAACTCAAGGACAACATCGCCCGCTACGAGGCTGATGTCCAGGCGCTCAAGCGCGAAATCTCCAAGCTTCCCTGACCGCTGGCGCACGCACCAGCGTGCGCCATGACTGATACCTCCCTGTTGCCGGCCGAGTTTGCAGGCCTGGACCTGCTGGCCACCATGGTCGTCGTCGTCAGTGCCGATGGCGAATGCCTGTTCGCCAATGCGGCCTTCGAGAACGGCATGCGGCTGTCGCGTCGCACGGTGCAGAAGGCCCAGTTGCCGGACTGGTTCGCCGATGCCCAGCGTCTGACCGAGACACTGGCCGGTGTCGCTGCCAACCACTACTCCAGCAGCCGCTTCGACGCGTTGCTGCGCCGCGGCTCGTGGGCCCATGAGGATGGGCTGCCGGTGCACGTCATCGTGTCGCAGATGGATGCGGGTGAGGATGGAGCGCCGCGCGTGCTCGTCGAGCTCATCGAGATCGCGCAGCAGGCACGCCAGGACCGCGACGAGCGCAATCTCGACCAGGTGCAGGCTACCAAGGAGCTGACCCGCAACCTCGCCCACGAGATCAAGAACCCGCTGGGTGGCATCCGTGGCGCGGCTCAGCTGCTGGCGCTGGAGCTGCAGGACGGAAGCGCCGAGCTGACCGAATACACCCAGGTCATCGTTCACGAGGTGGACCGACTGCAGAGCCTGGTCGACCGGCTGCTGGCGCCGCACCGGCGTGCCCATGTCGTCGGCGACGTCAACATCCACGAGATCTGCGAGCGGGTGAGGGCGCTAGTGCTCATCGAGCACCCCAAGGGCCTGACCATCACGCGCGACTACGACACATCGCTGCCCGACTTTCGTGGCGACCGCGAGCAGTTGATCCAGATGGTGCTGAACATCGTGCAGAACGCCGCTCAGGTGCTGGGTTCGCGCATCACGGCCGGTGACGCACAGATCGTGCTGCGCACGCGTGTCGCCCGGCAGGTCACCATCGGCAAGCAGCGCTGGCGCTTGGCATTGGAATTGCATATCGAGGACAACGGTCCCGGCGTCCCTGCCGAGATCCGGGATCGCATCTTCTTTCCCCTGGTTTCAGGGCGGGAGGGCGGCTCCGGCCTCGGACTCACGCTCGCGCAGACGATCGCCCAACAGCACCAGGGCATGATCGACTGCGAGAGCGAGCCGGGCCTGACGAATTTCCGAATCACGCTGCCCTTGCCTTGAGGCCACAAGCCGACGGGACGGGCTGAGGAACCTCATGAAATCCATCTGGGTTGTTGACGACGACCACTCGATCCGCTTCGTGCTCGAGAAGGCCCTGGCCCGCGAGGGGCTGCCGGTGCGCAGCTTCAGCAATGCGCGCGACATGCTCGCCGCGCTGGACGACGACTCCCCGCAGGTGCTGGTGTCGGACATCCGCATGCCGGGTGGCTCGGGGCTGGAGCTGCTGGCCAAAGTCAAGGCACGGCTGCCGGCCCTGCCCGTCATCATCATGACGGCCTACTCCGACCTCGACAGCGCGGTTTCGGCCTTCCAGGGCGGCGCGTTCGAGTACCTGCCCAAGCCCTTCGACCTGCCGCGCGCCGTCGAGCTGATCCGCCGCGCGCAGGAGGAGAGCCAGCGCGAGGCCGGTGACCAGGAGGCTGCGGCTCAGGTGCCAGAGATGCTTGGCCAGGCGCCAGCCATGCAGGACGTCTTCCGTGCCATCGGCCGGCTGTCGCAGAGCAACGTCACCGTGATGATCACGGGCGAGAGTGGCTCGGGTAAGGAGCTGGTCGCCCGCGCGCTGCACAAGCACAGCCCGCGTGGCGAGGGGCCTTTCGTCGCCATCAACACGGCTGCCATCCCCAAGGATCTGCTGGAGAGCGAACTCTTCGGCCACGAACGCGGTGCCTTCACAGGAGCCCAGGCCTCGCGACGCGGCCGCTTCGAGCAGGCCGACGGTGGCACGCTGTTCCTCGATGAAATCGGTGACATGCCGTTCGAGCTGCAAACGCGGCTGTTGCGCGTGCTGTCAGATGGTCAGTTCTACCGCGTCGGCGGCCATAGCCCGCTGCGCAGCAACGTGCGAGTTATCGCCGCCACGCATCAGAACCTGGAAGAGCGTGTGCGCCAGGGCGTGTTCCGCGAGGACTTGTTCCACCGCCTCAACGTCATCCGCCTGCGCCTGCCGCCGTTGCGCGAGCGCCGCGAGGATGTGCCCGCGCTGGCCCGCCACTTCCTGCAGCGCAGCGCGACGGAGCTGGGTGTCGAGCCCAAGCGCCTGTCCGATGCCGCGCTGGCCGTGTTGGCCCACTTCGACTTCCCCGGCAACGTCCGCCAGCTGGAGAACATCTGCCACTGGCTGAGCGTGATGGCACCCAGCCAGGTCATTGAACCTAAGGACTTGCCGGACGAACTACAGCCCGGCTATGTGCCGGCGCCTTCCACCACGGCGATGACCGGCGCGATGCCGACCCAGCCTGGTGTCGTCGTGGCGCCACCCGTCAGTGCGCCGGCCAGTACCAGCAGTGGTGAGGGCTGGCTGGCCGAGATGGCCGCCGACGCCCGTGCCCGGCTGGCCGCTGGCGAGGCGGACGTTTGGGACGCGCTGACCAAGCGCTTCGAGGCCCAGCTCATTCTGACCGCGCTGGACATCACTCGCGGCCGCCGCATAGAGGCTGCGCAGAAGCTCGGCATTGGCCGCAACACGATCACGCGCAAGATCCAGGAACTGGGCCTGGACGTCTGAGCCGGGCGCAGCCCGGTCAGCCCAGAGCGACGAGCACGCGGCCGTCCCGTATGTGCACCATATGGGTGCGCACAGACTGCTCGGGAGCCTCTATGCACTCGCCGGTGTTGAGGTCGAAATGGTTCTTGTAGAGAGGCGAAGCGACGACGACGCGTTCGCCCAGATTTCCGACCAGACCGCGCGCCAGCACGCTGGCGCCGGAGCGCGGGTCGATATTGTCGATGGCATGGAAGCAGCCCGCGCCGACGCGGAACACGGCCACGTGCCGGTCGCCGATACGGGCGGCCACGCCGGTGTCGGGCAGGATCTCGTCGACGGCGCAGATGGGGATGTAGGTCATATCAGCTCCTTGATCAGGCGGTGGCCTCGAGGCGCTCCTCGGCGCGCTCGTCCGGGCGCGCAGGACGGATCTGCCCGCGCTCCTGCACGAAGACGATCCGTTCGTCGGGGGTCTCGCTGTTGACGAAGGAGCGGAAACGCTGGCGCACCTGAGGAGTCGTGACGGCCGTCTTCCATTCACACTGGTAGCTGTCCACCAGGGCCTGCATTTGCGCCTCCAGCTCGGCCCCGAGGCCCAGGCTGTCGTGGACGATCACATCCCTCAGATAGTCCAGTCCGCCTTCGAGGGCCTCGCGCCAGGTGCTGGTGCGCTGCAGGCGGTCTGCCGTGCGCACGTAGAACATCAGGAAGCGGTCGATGAGCTTGAGCAGCTCCTCCTTGCCGAGGTCGCTGGCGATCAGTTCGGCGTGGCGAGGCTTCATGCCCCCATTGCCGCAGACGTAGAGGTTCCAGCCCTTGTCGGTGGCGATGATGCCGACGTCCTTGCCCTGCGCCTCGGCGCACTCGCGTGTGCAGCCGGAGACGCCGAACTTGATCTTGTGCGGCGCACGCAGGCCCTTGTATCGGTTCTCGATCTCGACGGCCAGGCCCACCGAGTCGTCCACGCCATACCGGCACCACGTGCTGCCCACGCAGCTCTTCACCGTGCGCAGCGACTTGCCGTAGGCATGGCCGCTTTCGAAGCCGGCGGCGATCAGCTCCTCCCAGATCAGCGGCAACTGCTCGATGCGGGCGCCGAACATGTCGACGCGGGCGCCGCCGGTGATCTTGGTATACAGGCCGTATTTCTTGGCCACCTGACCCACAGCGATGAGGCCGTCGGGTGTCACCTCGCCACCCGGCATGCGCGGCACGACGGAGTAGCTGCCGTCCTTCTGGATGTTGCCCAAGTAGTAGTCGTTGCTGTCCTGCAGTGCTGCCAGCTCGGGCTTGAGCACGAAGTCGTTCCAGCAAGACGCGAAGATGCTGGCGACCGCGGGCTTGCAGATGTCGCAGCCCAGGCCCTTGCCATGCTTGACCAGCAGGTCGCTGAAGGTCTTGATGCCTCCGACCCGGATCAGGTGGTACAGCTCCTGGCGCGATTGCTGGAAATGCTCGCAAAGGTGGTTGCTGACGGCTAGGCCGCGCTTGGACATCTCCAGCTTCATGACCTGCGTGACAAGTGGCACGCAGCCGCCGCACGTAGCGCCCGCCTTGGTGCAGGCCTTGATCTCGCTCATCGTCGTGCATCCCTCGCCGACGGCCGCGCAAATCTGACCCTTGGTGACGTTGTTGCAGGAGCACAGCTGGGCGCTGTCCGGCAGGGTGTCGGGACCGACGCCAGCCTTGGCCTTGCCGTCGCTGCTGGGCAGGATAAGGAACTCGGGGTCGACCGGCAGCTTGATGCTGTTGAGCGCCATCTGTTGCAGCGTGCCGTACTCGGCCGCGTCGCCCACCAGGACGGCGCCCAGCAGCGTTGAGCCGTTCTCGCTGACGACGATCTTCTTGTAGACCTGCTTGCGCTCGTCCACATACTGGTAGCTGCGGCACCGTGCAGTCTTTCCATGCGCGTCGCCGATGCTGGCCACATCCACGCCCATCAGTTTGAGCTTGGTACTGAGGTCGGCGCCGGCGAAGGCTGCACTGGCGTCACCCGCGATATGGCGTGCGGCCACGCGAGCCATGTCGTAGCCTGGTGCGACGAGGCCGTAGGTCTGCTCGTTCCAGGCCGCGCATTCGCCGATGGCATAGACGTTGCGGTCGCTGGTGCGGCAATGGTCGTCGATGACGACGCCGCCGCGCGGACCCGTGGCCAGCACGCACTGGCGGGCAATCTCGTCGCGCGGACGGATGCCGGCGGAGAACACCAGCATGTCGGTCTCCAGCCAACTGCCGTCGGTGAAGACGAGCCTGTGGCGGGCGCTGGCACCGTCGGTGATCTCGACGGTGTTGCGCTGGGTGTGCACCCGAACGCCCAGTGCCTCAATCTTTTCGCGCAGCACTCGGCCGCCGGTCTCGTCGATCTGCACGGCCATCAGCCGCGGCGCGAACTCGACGACATGGGTCTGCAGACCCATGTCGCGCAGCGCCTTGGCGCATTCCAACCCCAGCAGGCCGCCGCCGATGACGACGCCGCTCTTGGAGACCTTGCCGCTGGCCTGCATGGCCTCCAGGTCCTCGATGGTGCGGTAGACGTGGCAATGCAGACGCTCGCGACCCGGCACGACCGGTACGAAGGGGACGGACCCCGTCGCCAGCACCAGCTTGTCATAGGGGATGACCTCGCCATCGGCCGTCGTCACCGTGTGGTTGCGGCGCTCGATGGCAACGGCCCGGGTGGCCAGGCGCAGCTTGAAGCCGGTGGTCTCGAAGAAACCTGGTGGGACGAGCGACAGTGCTTCGGCCGATTTGCCGGCGAAGAACTCGGACAGGTGCACGCGGTCATAGGCCGCGCGCGGCTCCTCGCACAGCACGGTCACCCTGATGTCGGCGCCAGCGGCGCTTTCAGCCAGGGATTCGAGAAACTTCTGGCCCACCATTCCGTGGCCGATGAGGACGATGTGCATGTCTGTTCGAGCGAGGCAGGCTGCGGCGGCCGGGCCATGCAGGCCAGGCCGGAGCCAACAATGAAGAAGGCCCCGAGAGCAGCGGTCTGCTCGGTCGGGGCCGGGAGATGAGGTTCGCCGCCTTTGGCGATGCTTGGGGAGCAGAGGGCCGCTCCAGCGCGGCGCCTCAGGCAGCACGTCGCAAGACGCATGCCCGCGCTGCAGTTGGTTCGCTCCTGGGAGGGCCACCGCGCCGCAACGCTGCGGCACTGCCGCGGTGCGGTGCGGTGCACCGCGGCGGGGCGCTCCGCCCTGTCAGCGGGCTGCGCGGTCCAGCATCACTTCAAGACCCTGCGCGTTGAGCTCGGCATCCAGGGCTAGCCAGTCGGCGGCCTCGGCGCCACCCGGGTGGCCATGCGTATGCAGCCGGGCCAGGTAGCTTGCCAGCAGGCCTGTCTTGAGTCGTTCATGGCGGTGGGGCGCCGTGCGCAGCGATTCGGCCAGCGCGACCATCTCGTCCACCTGATCCAGCAGCAGCTTGGCGAGGCGGCGCACCTCCTCCACGCTGCCGCCGATGCGGCCATAGTGTGTGACCAGCATGGCCCGCGGCTCGGCGGCCAGCAGGCGGGAGACCGTGGCCTTCAGCGCCTCGGGCTCGAACTGCACCGGCGTGCTGGTCGGCAGGATCCAGGCGCGGCCTCCGACGTCGAAGGCGCGGTAAGACAAGCCGAAGGTGTCGCCGGTGAACCAGCTGCGGCTGCGTTCATCCCAGATCGCATGATGATGCTTGGCATGGCCGGGGCTGTCGATGACCCGCAGCGGCCGGCTGGCCAGGTGGATGACCTGCTCGTCATGTGTCGCCTCCGCGCGCTCGGCCGGTACGGGAACCAGCTTGCCGTAGCTGCGCTGCATCTCTGCTTCACCGTAGACAGCCAGCGCCCCCAGCCACAACGCCTTGGGGTCCACCATGTGGCGCAAGCCGCGCGGATGGACCAGGGCCCTGGCGTTGGGCAGCGCCTCCATCAGCAGGCCCACGCCGCCGGCGTGGTCGAGGTGCACGTGAGTCGGGATGACCCAGTCGACCGCGTCTGGAGCCAGGCCCAGCGCGTTCAGCGCCGCCAGCAGGCGAGGCACCGCATGGTTGGTGCCCGTGTCGATGAAAGCTGCGCGGCCGTCTTCCACCATCAGGAAGGCCGCGTCGAAGCGTGGGCGCTGGAAGCCGGTGTCGATGGCGTAGATGCCGTGACCGAGGTCTTCGATGAAATCAAGCATGGAAAGAGGGGCTTCCTAGAATCGCCGCTCACGATAGCCTAAGGAGGCCGCTGTGGCGGTGCATGAGATTCTGAAGATGGGCGACCCGCGCTTGCTGCGCGTTGCCAAGCCGGTCATCGAGTTCGGCACGCCCGAGCTCAAGACCTTGATCGCCGATATGTTCGAGACCATGGCCGCTGCCAGTGGTGCGGGCCTCGCGGCGCCGCAGATCGGCGTGGACCTGCGTCTGGTCATCTTCGGCTACACGAAGAACGTGCGCTATCCGGATGCCCCGCCGGTGCCGCCCACCGTGCTGATCAACCCTGTCATCGAGGTGCTGGACGGCGGACGCAGCGAGGGCTGGGAGGGCTGCTTGTCTGTGCCGGGGCTGCGAGGCGTCGTCGATCGCGACGAGTGCATCCGCTACACGGGATTCGATGCCGACGGCGTTCCAATAGACCGCGTCGCCGAGGGCTTCCATGCTCGCGTCGTCCAGCATGAATGCGACCATCTGGACGGCATCCTCTACCCGATGCGGGTCCGGGACTTCACGCGCTTTGGCTTCACGTCGGTGTTGTTCCCTGAGCTGGATGCGAATGCTGATGATTGAAACGTTTGTAAGTGTCGTGCACCGGTTGCGGCGACTGCGCGTTAGGGAGCCGCAAAGGAGCCCCAAGCCCATGGCCACGTCCGTCGCCCCCAAGCTCGTCCTGAATCGCCGCGCCTGGCGAATCCTTGCGCTGACCCTGTTGGTCGCGATCGCCCCAGGCGCCCGCGCCCAGGACGGCGACCGCGACCCGCCGACACGTGCCGCCCGCGTCGTCAGCGTTGTCGGTGACGCCTGGCTGTTCGACCAGGACAGCCGCGAATGGACACGCATCAGCCGCAACCAGACGGTAGGAGAGGGCGATCGCCTGCGTACCGATGACCGTGCCCGCGTCAGCCTGCGTGTGGGCTCGACGACGGTCTGGGTGGACGAGCGCAGCGACCTGGAGCTGAGCCAGCTCGACGAAGGCCAGACGCTGTTGCAGCTTGACCGCGGGGACGTGGCGCTGCGTCTGCGCTCGGCGCAGAACGCTGCCGAAACCCGCCTGCGCACCCGTGAGGGCACGGCCCAGCCGGAACGAGAAGGCCTCTATCGCGTCGAGCAGTTGGACCGTGGCAGCAAGCTCTATGTCTGGCAGGGCCGCATGCGCTTTGAATGGGCGCGCGGCGCTTCACCGGTGTCACTGGGCACCGGCGAGCAGGTGGAGCTGTGGTGGCCTGATGGCCCGCGCGCAGAGCGCTCGCCGCTGTACAGCGACGGCTTTGGCGACTGGGTGCTGGCGGAAAACCGCGAGGAGGGCGACCGCCAGTACGCCGGTTCGGCCCGCTATGTTTCGCCTGAGATGACTGGCGCCGAGGATCTGGACCGCTACGGCCGCTGGGAAACCGCGCCCGACTACGGCGCCGTGTGGGTGCCGACCACGCTGGTCGTCGCCGACTGGGCACCCTACCGGTACGGCCACTGGGCCTGGTCGCGCCTGTGGGGCTGGACCTGGGTGGATGACGCGCCCTGGGGCTTTGCGCCATTCCACTACGGCCGTTGGGTCAACTGGGGCGGGCGCTGGTGTTGGGCGCCGGGGCCCTATGTCCATCGCCCCGTCTATGCGCCGGCCCTGGTGGGCTGGGTGGGCGGCGGCGCCGTCAGCGTGGGCATCAGCATCGGCAGTCGCCCACCGCCGCCCCGCTTCGGCTGGTATCCACTGGCGCCGCGCGAGGTCTATGTGCCGGCATACCATCACAGCCCGCGCTATGTGAACCGCATCAACGACCCGCGCGACCTGCGCGATCCGGTGACCGTGCAGCGACCCCACCGTTACCGTGACGTACCCACGGCTGTCAGCATGCTGCCCTCCCCGGGTGCAGCCATCCAGCCCATGCCGGTGCGCGGCCCTGACCGTAAGGGTGAGCCCGGATGGGCCCGCCCGCTGCCCGTCGCTCCCGGCCGCAACGATCTGGCCGCCGTGCTGCCCGCCGCGCCGACGCGCCCGGCCGAGTCCGACCTGCCGCGCCGTGCGCCACGTGGTCCCGATGCTGGTGCAGGCTGGCGCAGCGATGGCCAGCTGCCGGTGCGCCGCGATCAACGCGGTCCCGAACCGCAGGCGCCGCTGCCTACTGCGGTTCAGCCGGCGGCGCCGACTGTCGTCCCGCAACCTCAGGTGCCCCAGGTGCCTCAGATGCGACCAGGCTCCGAGCAGCAGCCGCAACGTGGCGGGGACAACATTCCCTGGCGCGCGCAGCAGCAACGCGAGGCGCAGCAACAGCAGCAGCGTGAGGCGCAGCAACAGCAGCAGCGTGAGGCGCAGCAACAGCAGCAGCGTGAGGCGCAGCAGAGGGACATCCAGCAGCGTCGCGAAGAACTGCAGCGTCGCGAGGAGCAGCAACAGCGTCGTGAGGAACAGCAGCGCCGCATGCCTCAGCCCGAGCCGCAACGTCAGGTGGAAGGGCCGCGCGTGCAGATGCCTCAGGCGCCGCAGCCTCCTCGCGTCCAGCAGCGCGATGAAGGTCCGCAGCGGGGCCGTCAGGATGGCGTGCCGGTGCGCCGGGACCGTCCGCAGAACGATGCGCGACCCAATGAGCGGCAGGCCGAACGCTGAGCCTTGCGGTCCTAGCCGAGCAGTGGCCTCAGGGCGGGCCAGACGTTGTCCAGCATGCGTGGATGCGCCTTGGCTAATGGATGGATGCGGTCGGGCTGAAACCAGTCCATCGCATCAGCGCGGTCGGCCACGCCTTTGAGCAGGAAGGGTACTAGGCCAGCCTGGGCCTGCTTGGCCACGTCGGCGAACAGGCTCTCGAAGTCGCGCGCATAGCTGTTGCCGTAGTTAGGCGGCACCTGCATGCCGATGACGATGACCTTGGCACCGGCCTGTTGCGCCGCACGCGCCATGGTCAACAGGTTGTCGCGCGTGCTGGATAGCGGCAGGCCGCGCAGTGCGTCGTTGCCGCCCAACTCCAGGATGACAACGGCTGGCTTGTGCGTGCGTAGGGCCACCGGCAGCCGGCTGCGACCGCCTGAGGTCGTGTCGCCGCTGATGCTCGCGTTGACGACGCGGTGCGGCTTCTTCTGCTCGGCCAGCCGCGACTGCAGCAGCGCCACCCAGCCCGTACCCGCCTTGAGGCCGTACTCGGCCGAAAGACTGTCGCCGACCACGAGGATGACGGGGGCTTCCGCCGCTGCGCTCGCCGGAGTGACTGCCCCTGACGTCCAGCCGGCGATCACCCCCAGGCTAAAGTGCGCCAACACCCATCGCCGCCGTAGTCCCGACATGCCCGAAACCCTTGTACAAGTTGATCAGATCACCAAGCGCGTGAGCGACGCGACCGGAGAGCTAACGATTCTGCATGACATCAGCTTCACGTTGGCCGCCCAGGAGTCGGTCGCCATCGTCGGCGCTTCGGGCTCGGGCAAGAGCACTCTGCTGGCCATCCTCGCGGGGTTGGATACGCCCAGCGGGGGCACCGTGAAGTTGCGTGGCCAGGACCTGTTCACGCTGGACGAGGATGAGCGCGCTGCGGTGCGAGCGCGCGAACTTGGCTTCGTATTCCAGAGCTTCCAGCTGCTGCCCAACCTGACGGCGTTGGAGAACGTCATGCTGCCGCTGGAGCTGCGTGGTGAGCGTGATGCCCGCGACCAGGCCGCTGCCATGCTGGCCCGCGTGGGCCTCGGCGAGCGCCTCTCCCACTACCCGCGCGTTCTGTCGGGCGGCGAGCAGCAGCGTGTGGCGCTGGCACGTGCTTTCGTGCAGCGTCCGGCGCTGCTCTTGGCCGACGAGCCGACCGGCAGCCTGGACTTCGCGACAGGTGCGGCGGTGATGGCGCTGATGTTCGAGCTCAACCGAGAAGCCGGCACGACGTTGGTGCTGGTCACCCACGACCGCGAGATCGCCGCGCGCTGCGAGCGCCAGCTTCGCATCGAGGCCGGCCGCCTCGCGGCATAAAATCTATGGTCACCCCCGTTTTTGCAAGGGCTGAATGCAGGTTGAGGTGAAGATGGTTTGCGTAAATCTATCCGGCGTCTGGATAGGGATCGTTGATCCCTGCGCCACGATGAGAGTCGCACCTGGCAGTCCTTAAAAAAGCCTCGGCGTTGGTCGCCGTTTTTACGATCTGGATGCCTGCCAGGCCGAATGGGCCGTTCACGTCATCACTGCTACAGCGGTCGCAAAACCTGTTGGGTGCCCCGGTTGGGGTTGAAGAGCAGAAGGGAGCTGGAGTTCAGGCGGCTGCCGGTTCTGGTCGCAACTTGCCCGGCTCATAGACCGAGTGCCCGCGCGCCAGCGCCCAGGCCATGCGCGCGAGCTTGTTAGCCAGCGCGCAGGCAACGACGTTGGAGTGACGGCGCGTGAGCAGCGCGTGCACCCAGTCGGCCAGCGGGCTCGGGTGTTTATGCATGCACAGCATGAAGACCCGGGCGCACTGCACGAGCAGCCGTCGCATGTTCTTGTCGCCGCGTTTGCTGATGCCCAGCAGCGTGGCCTTGCCGCCGGTGCTGTACTGGCGCGGCACCAGCCCGAGCGAGGCCGCGAAGTCGCGACTGCTGGCGAACTGATGCCCGTCGCCCATCTTGGCGGCCAGCACGCTGGCGGTGATGGGCCCCACGCCCGGCAGCGTCATGAGCCGCTGGCCCAGGTCGTCCTCGTGAACTTGCTGGCTCAGTTGCTTCTCGACTTCGGCGATCCGCCCGTCGAGGTACTTGAAGTGCTCGTGAAGACGCTCCAACACTGACACGAACTGTGGCGGGAGATCCTCATGCTCGGCCAACAGCGCCGGCAGCCGCTTGATAACGGCGAAGCCGACAGGCAGACCAATGCCGAACTCCAGCAGGAAGCCGTGCATCTGGTTGGCGGTCTTGGTGCGATCGTGAACCAGTGACTCACGCACACGGTGCAGCATGGACAGCGTCTGCTGTGCCTCGGTCTTGGGGACGACAAAGCGCATGGTGGGCCGCGAGGCGGCCTCGCAGATCGCCTCGGCGTCGATGAAGTCGTTCTTGTTGCCCTTCACGAACGGACGCACGTACTGGGGCGAGATCAGCTTGACCTCGTGACCCATCGCGATGAACTTGCGCGCCAGGTAGTGCGCGCCGGCGCAGGCCTCCATCACGGCCGTGCAGGGATGGAACTTGGCGAAGAACTCGACCAACTGCTTGCGGTTGAGCTTCCTGCGGAACACGGCCAGGCCCTTGCGGTCCTGGCCGTGCAGGTGAAACGAATGCTTGCCCAGGTCGATGCCGACCAGCGTCACAGAGTCCATGATGACCTCCGCCACATAGAAGAACACCCCGGCAACTTATGTCACCGGGGTGTTCGGGGCAAACACGGAGATGGGGGTGACCATCTCATTAAAGCCCGCCAGAAAATGGCGGGCTCTTCGTTGCGGCGACAGAGGATTACTTGTTGAAGCTGTAGTCCGTCTTGGCCTTCTTGATCAGGCTTTCCTGGAAGTCGATCATCTTCTGTTGCTCGATGCGCTGCTTGATCTGCGCCTTGACGTCGTCGAAGGCCGGGAAGGTGGCCGGACGGGTGTCTTCGAGCTTGATGATGTGATAGCCGAACTGGCTCTTTACCGGCTCTTCCGTGATCTGGCCCTTTTCCAGCGCAACCATGGCCTTGCTGAACTCGGGCACGAAGTTGTTCGGGTTGGCGAAGTCCAGATCGCCGCCGTTGGCCGCGGAGCCGGTGTCCTTGGAGTTCTTCTTGGCCAGTTCTTCGAAGCTGGCGCCGGCCTTGATCTGGGCGATCAGGGCCTTGGCGTCCTCTTCCTTCTCGACCAGGATGTGGCGGGCTCGGTATTCGTTGCCGCTGTTAGCAGCCTTGAACTTGTCGTACTCGGCCTGGGCATCCGCATCGGTGACAGGGTTCTTTGCCTTTGCGTCTTCCATCAGCGCGCGGATCAGCAGCATCTGACGGGCCAGTTCCATCTGGGCCTTGTAGTCGGCGCTTTGCGGGATGCCGCGCTTCTCTGCCTCTTGCATGAAGATCTCGCGACGTACCACCTCGTCCTTGATCTGGGCTTCCAGTTCGGGCGAGCGCTGCTGCTGGCCGCTCTTGGTGACCTGCTGGATCAGCGCCTCGACACGCGCCTTGGGAACGGGCTTGCCGTTGACGGTGGTGATGTTCTGCGCGGTTGCGGCAGCCGGCAGGAGGGCCGTGATGGTGGCCGCGACGACGGCGGCAAGCGCAAACTTCTTCATGGGTGGGATGTGAATCAGGCTAAAAAAATCGCGCCCGGTACGGGGCGCGCGGTTCGATCACGCCCGACCCGGCTCAGCGTTCACCCGGGGTGCGGGCGTCGATGGCCAGCGCGTGGATACCGCGCTGCATCAGGTCGGACAGGCAATGATAAACGAGGCGGTGACGGGCCAGTCGTTGCAGTCCCGTAAAGCGATCTGACACGACAGCCACGTGAAAGTGCCCCCCCTCGCGGGCGCCGGCATGGCCGGCGTGCTGAGCGCTGTCATCGCGAATGCTCAGTTCGGTCGGTGCCAGTTCGGCGCGCAGCCGGCGCTCGATCTCCTGCGCGATGCTCACAGCTTGCCATCCTCTTCCGGTGGCAGGTGCTTGCCGAGGTAGAGGCCTTGAGCCAGCGTGAACAGCACGATGAGGCCGGTGACGCCAAAGACCTTGAAGTTGGCCCAGGCCGAGGTCGTGAAGTGGTAGGCCACATAGAGGTTGGCCACCCCCATTGCGGCGAAGAACAGTACCCAGGCACGGTTCAGGCGCAGCCAGACGGCGTCGGGGAGGCGCAGCTCAGCGCCCAGCATGGCCTGGATCAGGTTCTTGCCGAACCAGGCTTGCGAGATCCACAACGTCAGCGCCATCGCCCAGTGCAGCCCCGTGGGTTTCCACTTGATGAAAGTCTCGTTGTGGAACCAGACTGTGGCACCGCCCAGTACAACGACGAGGGCGAGGCTGATCCACAGCATCAGGTCAATCTTCTTGCCGCGCAACTTGAGGATGGCCGCTTGGGCCAGCGTGGCGATCATGACGACGACGGTGGCCAGCAGCACGGGCGCTTCCTGCGGACCGACGATGCCGCCCTGGACCAGGAAGCCGAAATGTTGCGTTGCGAATGCGGCCGCGGCATCGGGGTGGCCTTCGGCGCCTTTGAAGGCGACGAAGAACAGGATCAGCGGGAGAAAGTCGAGCAATAACTTCATGCGCCCGGATTGTCCTTGACGAAATCAATGGCGGCCGAGTTGATGCAGAAACGCTCGCCCGTTGGCTCAGGGCCGTCCGGGAAGACATGGCCCAGGTGGGAGCCGCAGCGGTTGCAGCGCACCTCCACGCGCACCATGCCGTGGCTGTGGTCCACCACGCGCTCGACAACCTCGCTGTTGACCGGAGCCCAATAGCTGGGCCAGCCACAGCCGGCGTCGAACTTGGTATCAGCCTCAAAAAGCGGTGTGCCACAGCCGATGCAGTTGTAATGGCCGGGCTGGAAATGGTCCCAGTACTTGCCGGTGAATGCGCGCTCGGTGGCAGCGTGGCGGGCGACCTGGTACTGCATGGGGTCGAGCAGCTCGCGCCACTCGGCATCGGTCTTCTGGACGGGATAGCTGGGGTGAGGCTTGTCGGTCATGATGAGCAAGAGACTTCGAGGGTGGAGGCCCAGTCGGGCGGCAGGGCCGCGTCGCGGGGGAGTTCCGGTTCGTCGAACGGACGGCCCAGAACTTTCAGCAACCGCGCGATTTCACCGAAGTCACCGTCTTGGGCCGCGCGGATCGCACCCTCTGCGAGGTGGTTGCGCAGCACGACGGCCGGATTGACGGCCAGCATGCGAGCCTCTGCGCCAACCGTGGTGCGGGCGCGCCAGCGCGTCAGCCAGGCATCCACCGCCTCACGGTCGATGAAGAGGTCGCGCAACGGCCCAGGCGCGGTGATGGCACATGACAGGCGGCGGAAGCTCTGCGTGAAGTCGGCGCGCGAGGCCGCCATCAACTTCAGGAAGTCGTCGGCCAGGGCCTGGTCGCCGGTGTCCTCGCCTTCGAGGCCCAGCTTGGCGCGTAGACGGACCAGCATCTGACTTGCGAAGCGCTCGCGGTAGCCCTCGACGGCCTCCAGCAGCCGCTCGGTGGAGGATTCGGCGTCCTTCTCGGTCTCGATGGGCAACAGCGGCAGCAGGGCCTGGGCGAGCGCGTGAAGATTCCAGAACGCGACGGCCGGCTGGCGTGCATAGGCGTAGCGGCCGCGGTCGTCACTGTGATTGCAGACGTGTCCGGGGTCGAAGCCGTCCATGAAGCCGAAAGGGCCGTAGTCCAGTGTCAGGCCCAGCATGGACATGTTGTCGGTATTCATGACGCCGTGGCAGAAGCCGACGGACTGCCAGTGGGCGATCAGGTCGGCCGTCTGCAGCGACACCTTGCGAAGCAGCGCGACGGCCGGCTCGGGCGCGTCGGCGCATTCGGGCGCGTGATGGGCGATGAACCAGTTCGCCAGTCGGCGCAGCGCGTCGAGTTGGTCGTGATGGGCGAAATGCTCGAAATGGCCGAAGCGGATGAAGCTGGGCGCGACGCGTGTCACGACGGCTGCCGTTTCCACGGTCTCGCGGATGACCGGCAGACGTGAGCCGGTGATGCACAGGGCCCTTGTCGTGGGCACGCCCAAGGCAGCCATGGCTTCAGAACACAAGAACTCTCGGATGGACGACCGCAGCACGGCACGACCATCGCCGCGGCGGGAGTAGGGGGTCAGGCCGGCACCCTTGAGCTGCAGCTCCTGCGGGCCGGCGGGCGTGTCGACCTCGCCCAGCCAAAGCGCGCGGCCATCGCCGAGCTGACCTGCCCAGACGCCGAACTGGTGGCCGCTATAGACGCTGGCCAACGGCCGCATGCCGGGCCAAGGGGCGTTGCCAGACATGGCGGCCAGCGCGCCGGGCCGTGCGGTCCAGTCGGCGGGCAAACCCAGCAACTGCGCGCAATCGGGGCTTTGCGCCACCCAGTGCGGGTCGGGCAGGCCCTGGGCCGGCAGTTCAGTGAAGAAGTCGGGTCCCAGGTCGGCGAAGCGGTTGGTCCAGGCGAGGCCGGTGAGCGAGTCCATTGCGGCAGTTTAGTGACGGGGTGTTTGGCCTCGCTGGCCTGGGTGTTTCCCCGGGGGGCGAGGGTCACCGTTGTGACGGTTGGGGTTCGGGGTGGGGGCTAGACTGGGTCGATAAGACCGCCAGGAGACAACCATGGCATTGATGGGCCGAATGATGTCGGACCCGCTGCTGATCTCGTCGTTGCTGAAGCACGCCGAGCGGCATTCGGGCGAGACCGAGATCGTCAGCAAGCGGGTCGAGGGCGACCTGCACCGCAGTAACTGGCGCGAAGTGGCGCGCCGCTCGCGCCAGGCCGCGCAGGCCTTTGCGCGTCTGGGGATGCAACCCGGCGATCGCGTCGGCACGCTGGCCTGGAACGGCCACCGCCATCTTGAGATTTACTACGGCACCTCGGGTTCCGGCCTGGTGTGCCACACGATCAATCCGCGCCTGTTCCCCGAGCAGATCGTCTGGATCGCAAACGACGCGGCGGACCGCGTCCTCTGTTTCGACGCGACTTTCCTGCCGCTGGTCGAGAAGGTCGCGCCGCTGCTGAAAAGCGTCCAGCACTTCGTGCTGATGACCTCGCGCGCCCACATGCCGGCCGCCACGGGCATCCCCGGCTTGCTGTGTTTTGACGACCTGCTGGACGCCGAGGACGGCCACTACGAGTGGCCGCGGTTCGACGAGAACACCGCATCCAGCATCTGCTATACCTCCGGCACCACGGGCAACCCCAAGGGGGCCGTCTACAGCCATCGCTCGACGGTGCTGCATGCCTATGCGGCGGCCTTGCCGGATGCGATGGACTGCTCCAGCCGCGACGTGGTGCTGCCTGTCGTGCCCATGTTCCACGTCAACGCGTGGGGGCTGCCGTACAGCGCCGCGCTTGTGGGCTTCAAGCTGGTGCTGCCAGGGCCGCACCTTGACGGCAAGAGCCTGTACGAGCTGTTCGAGCATGAGAAGGTGTCTTTCAGTGCTGGTGTGCCCACCGTGTGGCTGGGCCTGTTGAACCATGTCAAGGCCAACAGCCTCAAGTTCTCCACCTTCAAGCGCACGGTCATTGGCGGCTCGGCCTGCCCGCCAGCGATGATGAAGTCGTTGCAGGAGGACTTCGGCGTGGAGGTCATCCATGCCTGGGGCATGACGGAGATGTCGCCTCTGGGCACGCTGTCCAAGTTGACGACGCGTCAGCTGGGCCTTCCGCACGAGCAGCAGCAGCGCCTGCTGGAAAAACAGGGCCGCGTCATCTACGGCGTGGACATGGCCATCATCGACGACGACGGCCGCTCGCTGCCCTGGGACGGGCAGGCCTCCGGCAATCTGGTCGTGCGCGGCCACTGGGTCATCTCGAAGTACTTCAATCACGACGAGTCGCCGCTGGTCAGCGTGGACGGCGAGCCGGGCTGGTTTCCCACCGGCGACGTGGCCACGATCGACGCAGACGGTTTCATGCAGATCACCGATCGCAGCAAGGACGTCATCAAGTCCGGCGGCGAATGGATCAGCTCCATCGACCTCGAGAACATCGCGATGGCCCATCCGGCCGTGCATGAGGCTGCCGTCATTGCGGCCAAGCATCCCAAATGGGACGAGAGGCCGTTGCTGGTCGTTGTGAAGAAGCCCGATGCGGCGCTGACGCGCGAGGAACTGCTTGCTTTCTACGAGGGGCGCATCGCGAAGTGGCAGATCCCCGACGACGTGGCTTTCGTTGCCGAGATTCCGCACACGGCCACAGGCAAAGTGCAGAAGCTCAAGCTGCGCGACCAGTTTCTGAACCACAAGCTACCCACCGCCTGAACGGCGCGGGAAAGCCCGGGACCGGGGCGCGGCCCGGCTGCATTAACTTCCGTCTACACCAGAACCACCACCCAGGAGACAAGCATGTTCGACATCACTTCGGCCCGCTTCCCCTCGCGCATCGCGCTGGCGGCTGCCGCGGCACTCGCGCTGACCGCCGGTGCAGCCCAGGCGCAGAAGGGCGAGACGGTCAAGCTGGCCTACATTGACGCACTCTCCGGCCTGATGGGGCCGGTGGGCCAGAACCAGGTCAAGACCTTCCAATTCCTCGGTGAGAAGTTCAACAAGAGCAACCCGGCTGGCGTGAAGTTCGAGGTCGTGCCCTTCGACAACAAGTTGAGCCCGGCCGAGTCCCTGAACCTGCTGAAGGCCGCGGCCGATCAGGGCATCCGCTACGTTATGCAGGGCAACGGCTCCAGCGTCGCGCTGGCGCTGGCCGATGCAGTGCAAAAGCACAACGAGCGCAACCCCGGCAAGGAGATCGTCTACCTGAACTATTCGGCGGTAGACCCCGACCTGACCAACAGCAAGTGCAGCTACTGGCACTTCCGCTTTGATGCCGACACGTCCATGAAGATGGAAGCAATGTCCTCCTTCATCAAGGACCAGCCCGACGTCAAGAAGGTCTTCCTGCTGAACCAGAACTACGCCCACGGCCACCAGGTCGCCAAGTACGCCAAGGAGACGCTGGCACGCAAGCGCCCTGACATCCAGATCGTCGGCGAGGACCTGCACCCACTGGCGCAGGTGCGTGACTTCGCGCCCTACGTGGCCAAGATCAAGGCGAGCGGCGCCGACACCGTCATCACGGGCAATTGGGGATCGGACCTGGCCCTGCTCGTCAAGGCTGCCAACGAGGCCGGCTACAACGGCAAGTTCTTCACGTACTACACCGGCGTGACCGGCACGCCCACGGCGCTGGGTACCGGTGGCGCGGGCCGCGTCTTTCAGGTGGCATACAGCCACTACAACATGGGTGGCGAGTCGCAGAAGAACGTCGAGGAGTTCAACAAGAAGTTCGGTGACGACATGTACACGCTCAGCGTGTATCACATCTACACGATGCTGAGCCAAGCCATGGCCAACGCCAAGTCCACCGATCCGGTCAAGGTCGCCGCGGCGCTTGAAGGCCTGACGGTCAAGAGCTTCAACGGCGAAGTGACCATGCGCAAGGCCGACCACCAGCTGCAGCAGGCCCTGTTCATCTCGGTATGGCAGAAAGCCGACGCGAAGTACCCCTACAGCCCCGAGAAGACGGGCATGACGCTGGCGCCGGTGAAGCAGTTCGAGAGCTACGTTTCGTCGACGCCGACGTCCTGCCAGATGAAGCGGCCTGGCTGACCGCCGCTGCCCCTGACCCGATCGCGCCGCCCTTGACGGGCGGCGCGATCTCCTGGCCAACCCCTTCACCGGCCCCGCCTTGGATCAAGTCTTCATCAACCTGCTGAACGGCCTGTCGTCCGGACTGCTGCTGTTCATGCTCAGCTCGGGCCTGACGCTGATCTTCAGCATGATGGGCGTGTTGAACTTCGCGCATGCGAGCTTCTACATGGTGGGTGCCTACGTCGCCTACTCGCTGGTGGGCATCGTCGGCTTCTGGCCGGCGTTGCTGTTGGCGCCGCTCATCGTCGGGATGATGGGCGCGGCGTTCGAGCGGCTGGCGCTGCGCCGCGTGCACAAGTTCGGTCATGTGCCGGAGCTGCTGATTACATTCGGCTTGTCCTACGTGATCCTGGAGCTGGTGCAACTGGTGTGGGGCCGCACGGCCGTGCCCTTCACTCCGCCGGAGGCGTTGCAGGGCTCGGCCTTCACCATCATTTCTTCGCCGACGCAGGGCCTGTCCTTTGCGCTCGGCAAGGCAGCACCGGAACTGTGCACGGCGGCGCTGTGTTCCACCTTCCCGCTGACGCGCGCCTTCATGATGCTGGTCGCGTTGCTGATGTTGATGGGCCTATGGCTGCTGCTGACGCGCACCCGCGTGGGTCTGGTCATCCAGGCCTCGCTGACTCATCCGGAGATGGTCGAGGCGCTCGGGCACAACGTGCCACGCGTGCTGATGCTGGTGTTCGGCAGTGGCTGCGCGCTAGCGGCGCTCGCCGGCGTCATTGGCGGCATCACCTTCGTGACCGAGCCCAACATGGCGGTCATCGTCGGCTCCATCATCTTCGTGGTCGTGGTGGTGGGCGGCATCGGTTCACTGGCTGGCGCCTTCGTCGGCTCGCTGGTCATCGGCCTGCTGCAGACGCTTCCGCTGACGGTGGATGCCTCGCTCGCCTCGGCGCTGACATCCCTGGGCATAACCGTAACGCCTGACACGCCCGGCTACCCGGTGTTGCGCCTGGCGCTGAAGGACGTTGCCCAGATCCTGCCCTACTTGCTGATGGTGCTGATCCTGATCTTCCGGCCCAAGGGCCTCTTGGGGACCCGGGAGGACTGATGAAGGCCAAGGAATTCCACTTCAAGCCGCTCAACGTCGGGCGTTGGTTCATCTGGGGGCTGTTCGCCTTGGCCCTGCTGGTGGCGCCGCGCATCTGGACCAGCGGGCTGGCCCAGACCATGCTTACCCAGATGGGTATTGGCGTCATAGCCTGCCTGGCCTACAACATCCTGCTGGGGCAGGGAGGGATGCTGAGCTTCGGTCATGCCGTGTACAGCGGCATGGGTGCCTTCCTCGCCATTCATGCGTTGAACATGGCGGGGGCCGGCACGCTGGGCCTGCCCGTCAGCCTGATCCCACTCATCGGCGGTGTCGCGGGCCTAGTGTGCGCGGCGCTGCTGGGCTATGTGTCCACGAAGAAGGCTGGCACGCCGTTCGCGATGATCACGCTAGGCATTGGCGAACTGGTCTTCGCGCTGGCGCTGATGCTGCCGGAGTTCTCGGGCGGTGAGGGCGGAGTGTCCAGCAACCGGGTTATCGGCCAGCCGGTGCTGGGTATCACGTTCGGACCGCAGATCCAGGTCTACTACCTTGTCGCCGTCTACTGCTTCATCTGCACGGCGGCTATGTTTGCGCTGACGCGCACACCGCTGGGGCGCATGCTCAACGCCGTGCGCGACAACCCGGAGCGCGTCGAGTTCGTCGGCTACAACACGCACTGGGTGCGCTTCATGGCGTTCACGATCTCCGGTTTCTTCGCCGGCGTCGCGGGCGGGCTGGGCGCAATCAACACCGAGATCGTCAACGGCGAGGTGCTGCACGCGACGCGCTCCGGTGCCTACCTGCTGTTCACCTTCCTGGGCGGAGCGACCTTTTTCTTCGGCCCCATCATCGGTGCGGTGCTGATGGTGTTCTGCGGCGTGCTGCTGTCGGAGTTGACCAAGGCCTGGCTGCTGTACCTGGGCCTCATCTTCCTCTTCATGGTCATGTATGCGCCGGGGGGCTTCGCCAGCTTGATCCTGATGAACCTGCGCGTGGCGGCCTTTGGCAAGCTGAAGCAGCTCTGGACGTCCTATCTCGCGCTGGCGGGCACGGCCCTGGCCGCCCTGGTGGGCGCGGCGACGATGATCGAGATGGTCTATCACCGCCAACTCAATGAGGCCCTCGGCCCGGAGCTGCGCTTCATGGGTGCGACGCTGAACAGCGCCGGCCTGGATGCCTGGTTTGGCGCGGGCTTCCTGATCGTCGTGGGGGCCGCGCTGTTCGAGCTCGTACGCCGCCAGTACGTGCACGAGTGGGGCGAAATCCAGGAAGACATCGAGAAGGAAATCAAGCGGAGGGAAGCGCTGTGAGCTTTGCGCTTGAATTGCGCGATGTGCGCAAGAGCTTCGGCAAGAGCGAGATCATCCGCGGCGCCAACCTGGCCGTTCAGGCCGGCGAGCGTATTGCCATCATCGGACCCAATGGCGCAGGAAAAAGCACGCTGTTCAACCTGATCAGTGGCCGTTTCGCGCCGACCTCGGGCGAGATTCACCTGCATGGCCAGCGCATTGACGGCCGCAAGCCCTTCGAGATCAACAGGCAAGGCCTGTCGCGCAGCTTCCAGGTGTCCAACCTGTTCACGCGGCTGTCGGTGTTCGAGAACATCCGCTGCGCAGTGTTGTGGAGCCTTGGCCACCGCTACGCGTTCTGGAAATTCCTCGCCGACCTGGACGATGCCAACGACCGCGCCGAGCACATCCTCGAGATGATCAAGCTCGACAAGCGCCGCGACGTGCTGGCCATGAACCTCACCTATGCCGAGGCGAGGGCGCTGGAGATTGGCATCACCATCGCCGGCGGCTCTAGCGTCATCCTCCTGGACGAGCCCACGGCCGGCATGAGCAAGAGCGAGACCAAACGGTTCATCCAGCTGATCCGCGACGTGACCGTGGGCAAGACGCTGCTGACCGTGGAGCACGACATGGGCGTCGTGTTCGGTCTGGCCGACAAGATCGCCGTGCTGGTTTATGGCGAGGTCATCGCCTTCGACACGCCTGATGCGGTGCGCGCGAACGCACGTGTGCAGGAGGCCTACCTCGGCTCGGTGCTGGCCGAACAGCAGGCGGCAGCGGCATGAGCGCCGAGAGCTGGGCCGTTTCCGAGCCGACGCGAGCCCCGTTGGGGGAACGCGTGGCTTGCCTGCAAGGCGAGGGGCAATCATGACAGGGCGACTCCTCAAGCTGGACAACGTCCACGCCTTCTATGGCAAGAGCCATGTGCTGCACGGCGTGAGCATGGAGGTCAGGCCGGGCGAGATCGTCAGCCTGCTGGGCCGCAACGGCGCTGGCCGCTCGACGACTGTCAAGACCATCATGGGCCAGGTCGATGCCAAGGGCTCGGTGCTCTGGGGCGGGCAGGAGCTGGTGGGTCGCGAGGCCTACGAGATCGCCCACATGGGCCTGGGCTATGTGCCAGAGAACCGGGATATTTTTCCCAAGCTGACGGTGCACCAGAACCTGATGCTGGGCGAAAAGACCAGAAACAAGAATCCGCGCTGGAGCTTCGACGACATGTACCGCATGTTCCCGCGGCTCAAGGAACGTCAGCACACAGAGGCCGGTGTGCTCTCTGGAGGTGAGCAGCAGATGCTTACGCTCTGTCGCACGCTGATGGGTGACCCCGACCTCATCATGATCGACGAACCCACTGAGGGGTTGGCCCCCAAGATCGTCGAGCTGGTGGCCGAATACCTGAAGGCGCTGAAGGAGCGTGGCATCGCCGTGCTGCTGGTCGAGCAGAAGCTGGCCATCGCACTGGAGATCTCTGAGCGCTGCTACGTGATGGGCCATGGCCGCATCGTCTTTGAGGGCAGCCCGGCCGAACTGCGCGCCAATGCCTACATCCGCAAGGAATGGCTGGAGGTGTAGGACGAGGGAGGTCGCAGGTCCCAGCGAACCCCGTGGACTGCCCCGCGTCAGCCTGCCGCAGAGCTCAAGCCCCCTGCTGCATCGCCAGGTTGCGTTGCGCGGTCTGGGTCAGCTCGGTACCCGTGGAGCCCCCTTCCGGGAACACGGCCTGGCCTGCGGCCACTGCCAGGTAGGTTAGCTGACCCTCGAGCTCGTAGGTGCCCGCGAGGGTCTGCCTGAGCCTGAGAGCCACGATCTCGGCGGCCATGTTGCCTGCGCCAGGCAACAGAACCGCGAAGCCTTGCTCCCCGACCTGGATCACCTCATCGGTGCTGCGCACCCTGTTGCGTACACGCAGGCTTGCCATGCGCATGAGCTCTTCTGTCACGTCACCGACCTCGGCGGCTGGCGAGGGCAACGGTTCGAGTTCAATCCACAACATGGCCAACTGCTCACCGGCGCGCCGGCAGCGGGCCAGCCTTCGCGACAGATGGGATGCAAGCTCGGGCAGCGATTCCACCCGCGGCAGCCCCGGCGTGTAGCTGTCGCGGTCGCTGGAGAAGGCATCTTGTGGATTGAGATAGGTGACGGACATGGCTGTTCCAAAAGCATTGGCCACACAGGCCTTCAATTGGTGGAACGGAGCCGCGCGTGCCAACCCGACATTGGGGAAGAAAAAAAGTTCCGAGACACGTGCCGGGACGCGTTTGCCATGTCCGCCCTGCCGGTGATGGCCGTTAGAGTGCGTCCAGTGCAAGAGATCACCCAACTGCTGAGGGCAGCCCAGGCCGGCGACAGGGCCGCGGCGGACCAGGTCGCGGCCAGGCTGTACGCAGACCTGCGGCGACTGGCGGGCAGCCATATGCGCCGCTCTGGGGAGCTCACCCTGCTGGACACCCAGGCCCTGGTGCATGAGGCCTGGATGCGCCTGGACCGCATCCCAGGCGTCGATTTCCCGGACCGTCACCACTTTCTGGCCTATATCGCGCGGGCCATGCGCAGCGTGGTCATCGACCTCGTGCGGGCGCGGCGGGCCGAGCGGCGCGGCGGCGGCGTGCAGGCGCTGACCCTGAACACGATCGTTGCCGAGCTGGCGCCTCAGGACGAGGATCACGTGCTGCGCGTCCACGAGGCGCTGGACGAGTTGGCGGCGCTGGAGCCTCGCCTGGCCCAGGTCGTGGAGATGCGCTACTTCGGCGGCATGCTGGAGCAGGAGATCGCCCAGGCCTTGGGTGTCACCGAGCGCACCGTGCAGCGCGACTGGCAGAAGGCCAGGCTGTTCCTCGCGATGAGCCTGAAGACATGACACCACCGAACAAGGAACGCTGGCTGGCCCTTAGCCCGCTGCTGGATGACCTACTGGACCTGGATGCCGCCGATCGGGCGCTGCACCTGGACGCGCTGGCTGCCCAGGACGCGGCGCTGGCCGCCGAGTTGCGCGCCTTGCTGACGCAGGAGCAAGCGTTGAGCGACGAGGGCTTCCTGGAGCGTCCGGTGGCCGAGGCCCTGCAGCTCGACGAGGGCGTCGTGACGGCGGGCATGGCGATTGGCCCCTACCAGCTGGAGCGCGAGCTTGGCCAGGGTGGCATGGGCAGCGTCTGGACGGCGCAGCGCGCGGACGGCCGCTTCGAGGGCCGCGTGGCGGTGAAGTTCCTGCGTGCCGGGCTGTTCGCCGCGGGTGACGCCGGCCGGTTTGCACGCGAGGGGCAGATCCTTGCGCGCCTGTCCCATCCACATATCGCGCGGCTGCTGGATGCTGGCGTCCAGCAGGGGCAGCCCTATCTGGTGTTGGAGTATGTGGACGGCCAGCCCATCGATGCCTACTGCCGCGAGCAGGGTTTGGATATCGAAGCCCGGGTGCGTCTCTTCCTCGACGTACTGGCCGCCGTCGGCCATGCGCATGCCCACCTCATCCTGCACCGTGACCTCAAGCCCAGCAACATCTTGGTCACCCGCAATGGCGAGGTGAAGCTGCTGGACTTTGGTATTGCCAAGCTGCTGGATGACGCAGGGCAGGGCGCTGCGCATACCGAGCTGACGCAACTGGCAGGCCATGCTTACACGCCGCAGTACGCCGCACCGGAACAGGTGCAGCAGTCGGAAGTGACGACGGCGACCGACGTCTATGCGCTGGGCGTGTTGTTCTACCAGTTGCTGGGCGGCGGTCACCCGACGGCTGCAGACACGCAGATGCGGCTGGATCTGCTCAAAGCCGTCGTCGAGCAGGTGCCGCGCCGGCTTTCGGAAGCGGCACGGCAGGGCGATGACCCCCAGTTGACCCGACAGGCACGCCAACTGCGTGGCGACCTGGACACCATCGTTGCCAAGGCGCTGAAGAAGCAGCCGGCCGAGCGCTACGTCAATGCCCAGGCCTTGGCGGACGATCTGCAGCGCTGGCTGGCCCACGAGCCCATTGGCGCGCGGCCGGACAGCGGACTCTATGTACTGGGACGTTTCGTGAGACGGAACCGCTGGGCCGTGGCGGCCGGTTCCCTCTCTGTGGTCGTGCTGCTGGGACTGACGGCCGTCAGCGTGATCCAGGCGCGACGGGCCGAAGCCGCGGAGCAGCAGGCCCAGGCGCGTCGACTGCAGGCGGAAGATTTGCTGAGCTTCATGTTGGGCGAGTTCGCCGACAAGTTGAGACCCATTGGCCGCCTGGAGCTGTTGGACAGCATCGGCAGCCGCGCGCTCAACCACCTGGCTGCGGACGCACCAGCGCAGGCCGGCGAGCGCCTGAACCGCGCCAAGGCCTTGACAGTCGTAGGCGAAGTCCGCGTCACCCGCCGTGAGCTAGCGGCGGCGCTTGAGCCGCTGAATGCGGCGCGGCAACTGCTGGCCGGCGAGCCACCAGATGCTGGGCTGACGGCGGCCTGGCGCAAGGCGCAGGGTGCGGCAGCCTTCTGGATCGGGCAGGTCCACAGCTTGCAGCGCGAGTTCGGCGCGGCCCAGAAGGCCTGGGAAGACTATCGGGGATTCAGTCAGGCGTGGCTGGTGCAGGCCCCGGAGGACCAAGAGGCCATGATGGAGCTGTCCTACGCGCATACCAACCTGGGTGTCTTGGCGCTGGAGGGGGGGCGACTGGCGGACGCTGCCCGGGCGTTCGAGGAGTCCATCGGCCTGAAGCGCCGCGCCCTGCCTGCCATGCCTGGCGACAAGCGCGACCAGGCGCTGTCCGACCTGGCTGGCAGCCTCAGTTGGCTAGGGCAGGCCAGGTTGTGGCGAGGCGAGTTGGAGCCGGCGTTGGCGACCTTCCGGGAGGCTCTGGACGTGCTGGCGCCCCAGCGTCGCGCCCGGCCGGCAGATGCCCCGGCCGCGAACCGGGAAGCCATTCTGAACCGTTGGCTGGCCGAAACCCTGTCCGCGCTGGGCCGGCCTGCCGAGGCGACCGAAGCCCTGCGCGTGGCGCAGGCCCGGTTTGCCGAACTGATCGCGCGGGATGCGACCAACCGCGTCTGGCCCAGTGAAGCCCTGATCACGCGACTCTTGGCTCTGGAAGTGGCTCCGCCACCTGTGGCGCAGTTGCAGTCGTTGCTGCCCGCGCTGGGACATCAGCTAGATCAGCTTGAGCAGGCCGGCGGCGCTGCCGCAAAGGTGCGCCGTCTGCCCGATCGTGCCCGCTGGGCACTGCTGACACTGACGGCAGCCTCGCCGGCGACCCGAGCGACGGCGCTCGCACAGGTCGAAGAAGTGAGGGGGCGTCTGCGCGAGGCCCTCGCTTCCCGCCCCGGGCAGCTCCGCCTGGCCCGGGCGCTGGCCAAGATCGATGACGCGCTCCTGCGTGGTGCCACCGGTGCTTCTAGGCCGGACCGACGTAGCTGCGAGCTGGTGCGGGCCGACCTGGACCTGTTGCGCGACCTGGTCTCGGCCGACCCGCTGGTGACCGCCGTCTGGCAGGGCGCGGCCGCCTGCGAGCCTGACGGCGTGCGCCGAGATGTGGCGAATTTCCGCGAGAGGCCAGCATCGAGCCCTTGATCGTTGCAGTGCTGCTGGAAACAGCTGTTAGCTTTCGTGGCTGTCGTCACTCAACTTTCCAGCCATGACCACGACCTACTACGTCAAAGCCCAGACCAATGGCCTGTATGCGGCCTGCAGCTATTTCAAGGATCCGCAGGGCAAGGATCCCGTGACGGGCAGTCGACTGGTGATTCAGCCGACGGACTCGGCCTGCGAGATTGCGGAGGCCGACGGCTCCGAACTGGCTTTGCTCGGTGCCGCCTACAAGACCTTGGGCCATGAAGCCGTGATGACTGACCACAACTTCAGCGCTGCCGTGTCCGGTGCGGTCAGCGTGAGCATGCCCACGACGTCGACCGTGACCAAGGGCGTGGTCCTGATTTTCTCCGATCGCGGCACCGTCAAGACCCTCTACCCGAGCGACGACCCAGAGGTCACCAACGGCGAACAGTGACGGCAAGCGAGCGCGGCGCTCAAGCCAGGCGCTGATGGCGCTTGCGCAGGAAATCCGCCGCCAGCCCTACATCGCCACCTACGCGTTCGCCGATGTAAAGCTCCTGGCGACGCTCGGCAATCTGCGCGCGCAGCCGCGCGGCCATGATGTCCAGCGGGCGCATACCGCCCGCTTCGGCCCGTTCGACGGCGATGCGCAGCTCGTGCATCTGCTGGGCTTGCAGCATGGCCGTCTGTGCCTGGACGACGCGGATGCGGCCTTGCACCATGTGCTCGCACAGGCCCAGCCAGGCCCGGACGGCATCGGCGGGACCGCCAATGACCTTCTCAGGCAACTCCCCGGCAGCGAGCAGCAATGCTTCCAACCTTGAGCGGTCGCCGCTGGCATAGGCGTCGTTGACGATCATCATGCGCTGCTCGCAGACTTCGCGTTCCGGACCGGAAGGCGCCAAGTCGGGGTGAAAGCGCATGGCCGCACGCCGGTACAGCGTCTTCAGGCTGGGGGGCGGCAGATCGGTCGTCGGGCCCGTCGGTTCGGGCGGCAGCGGCGTCGCATTCGGCAGGGCGGGGACGTCGGGCCAAGCCTTGGCCCGCGGCGAGGTCGACACCGGGGCTTCCACGCCCTGGCGCCTCAGTGCTTCGGACAACAGCGCCGTGGCCTGGTGCAGCTGGTCCTCCAGCTCATCGAGTTCGCGCATCAGCGGGCCGAGGGCTTCGAGGTAGCGTTGGCGAAAACCCAGCAGCTTGGCGCGAGCTCCGTCGTGGTCGGCCTCTAGCACCGCGAGGTAGCGCTGCAGGTCCTGCAGTTGTTCGCGCCGTCGCGTCAGCTCGTGCCTCGTGATCGCCATGCTCGCCATGGAGCGCAATTCTGCCTGCGCCAGATGCGGAAACGGCCCGGGAAGTCCGACTTCCCGGGCCGTTGAGTACCGGATTTACCCGGTTATGGCTGAGATGCTGCCGAGGCCGGAGCCTCGCTCATGCTGGCAGCAGCGTCGGCCGGTATCGCCGCAGTGGCGCTGGCCTGGGTCGGCGTCGGCGCCTGGCTCCCGGCCGCCATGGGCAGCAATGGCACGATCAACAGCGCCACGATGTTGATGATCTTGATCAGCGGGTTCACGGCTGGGCCGGCGGTGTCCTTGTAGGGGTCCCCCACCGTGTCGCCTGTGACGGCTGCCTTGTGCGCCTCGCTGCCCTTGCGGTGCTCCACGCCCTTGTCATCCTTGAAGCCTTCCTCGATCAGCTTCTTGGCGTTGTCCCATGCGCCTCCGCCCGTGCACATGGAAATGCCCACGAACAGGCCGGTCACGATGGTGCCCATCAGCAAGCCGCCCAGCGCCGCCGGGCCCAGCACCATGCCCACGATGATGGGCGCGGCCACCGGCAGCAGCGACGGCACGATCATTTCCTTGATGGCCGCGGTGGTCAGCATGTCTACGGCGGCGCTGTAGTCCGGCTTGCGTTGGCCGGCCATGATGGCGCCGTCGGCGAATTGCTTGCGCACCTCGACAACCACAGCGCCTGCCGCGCGGCCGACGGCCTCCATCGCCATGGCGCCGAACAGATAGGGAATCAGGCCACCGATGAACAGGCCCAGGATGACGTAGTGGTCCGACAAGTCGAATCGCACGTGCATGCCGCGTGACTCCAGCGCGTGCGTGTAGTCGGCGAACAGCACCAGTGCAGCCAGACCTGCCGAGCCGATGGCATAACCCTTGGTAACGGCCTTGGTGGTGTTGCCCACGGCGTCGAGCGGGTCGGTGACGTCGCGCACGCTATCGGGCAGCTCACTCATCTCCGCGATGCCGCCAGCGTTGTCGGTGATGGGGCCGTAGGCGTCCAGCGCCACGATGATGCCGGCCATGCTCAGCATGGAGGTTGCGGCAACTGCGATGCCGTACAAGCCGGCCATCATGTAGGCCGAATAGATGGCTGCACAGACGAACAGCACCGGCCATGCGGTCGACTTCATCGACACGCCAAGACCGGCGATGACGTTGGTGCCATGGCCGGTGGTGGAGGCCTGCGCCACGTGCTGCACAGGGTGGTACTGGGTGCCGGTGTAGTACTCGGTGATCCAGACCATGGCGGCCGTCAGCACCAGGCCCACGGCACATGCGCCGAACAGGGCCATCGCGTTGGTCGTGGCGCCGCCGGCCAGTTCGATGGTGCCGGGGAACATGGCCCGGGTGACGAAGAAGAAGGCGATCAGGCTCAGCACGCCGGCCACGATCAGGCCCTTGTACAGCGCCGGCATCACGTTCTTCATGCCGGGGCTGGCCTTCACGAAGAAGCAGCCGATGATGGAGGCGATGATGGACACGCCGCCGAGGGCCAGCGGATAGACCACGCCAGCCATGGCGCTGGAACCCGTGACCATCAGCGCACCTAGTGCCATCGCAGCGATCAGCGTGACGGCGTAGGTCTCGAACAGGTCGGCCGCCATGCCGGCGCAGTCGCCGACGTTGTCGCCCACGTTGTCGGCGATGACGGCCGGGTTGCGCGGATCGTCTTCGGGGATGCCAGCCTCCACCTTGCCGACCAGGTCGGCGCCCACGTCGGCGCCTTTGGTGAAGATGCCGCCGCCCAGGCGGGCGAAGATGGAGATCAGGGAGGAGCCGAACGCCAGGCCGAGCATGGGCTTCAGCGCCGCGCTGTCATGCCCGCCGCCGATGGCCAGGTAGAAGCCTCCCACGCCCAGCAGGCCTAGGCCCACCACCAGCATGCCGGTAATGGCGCCGCCCTTGAAGGCCACGTCCAGCGCCGGGCCGATGCCCTTGGAAGCCGCCTGTGCGGTGCGCACGTTGGCGCGCACCGAGATGTTCATGCCGATGAAGCCGCAGATGCCAGAGAGCACCGCACCCACGACGAAGCCGATGGCCGTCGTCCGCCCCAGGCCCGATACCGCGATGGCGATGGCCAGCACGACGCCGACCATGCCGATAGTGCGGTATTGCCGGCCCAGGTAGGCGGCGGCACCCTGCTGGATCGCCGCAGCAATCTCCTGCATGCGGGCATTGCCCGCGTCCTGACTCAGGATCCAGCTTCGTTGAATGAAGCCATAAAGAACGGCCGCGAGGCCACAAGCCAGCGCGAAATACAGCGCCATCTCCGTCGACATGTATTCGTCTCCTCAGGTGCGTGTGATCTTTGTGGGCCCACGCGGGCTGCGGGGGCCTGCGCGGCGGAGCTTAAGGGCGGGCCTCGGCGTGTAAGGGGAGCGTTTACCCATAAAACTAGAATGCGGGTTTTCCTTGACCCCTAGAACGACGACCATGAGCCTGCACAACGTGACCCCCGGCGCCAAGGCGCCCGACGAGTTCAATGTCATCATCGAAATCCCGATGAATGCTGACCCGATCAAGTACGAGGTCGACAAGGAGTCGGGCGCGTTGTTCGTCGACCGCTTCCTGACCACGCCGATGTACTACCCCTGCAACTACGGCTATATCCCCAGGACGCTGGCCGATGACGGGGACCCGGTGGACGTGCTGGTCATCACCCCCTTCGCGCTGACGCCAGGCGTCGTCGTGACCTGCCGCCCGCTAGGCGTGCTGATGATGGACGACGAGGCCGGCGGCGATGCCAAGCTGCTTGCCGTGCCGACTAGCAAGATCCTGCCGATGTACGACCACTGGCAGAAGATCGAGGACGTGAACCCCGCCCGCCGTGCGGCCATCCAGCACTTCTTCGAGCATTACAAGGATCTGGAGAAGGGCAAGTGGGTCAAGGTCAAGGGCTGGGAAGGCGTGGACGCCGCCAAGCGCGAGATCACCGAGGGCATGGCCAACTACAAGGCCTGAACGGTCCCCGCTCCCCACTCAAGACGCCGCATCCGCGGCGTTTCTTGTTTTGAAGGGAACGTGTTCGCCCAGTTCGTCGATGTAGCCCGACATCGCCTCGCCCTCGCGGACCAGGAAATCTCCTACCGCGTCAGCGAAGGACGGGTGGGCAAGCCAGTGGCTTGATGCGGTCGGCGTAGGCATGAGGCCGCGGGCCATCTTGTGCTCGCCCTGGGCGCCACCTTCGAAGCGCTCGTAGCGGTGGGCGATGCACCAGGCCAGCGGCTGGTAGTAGCAGGCGTCGAAGTGCAGGTTGGGGATGTGCTCGGTCGCGCCCCAGTAGCGGCCGAAGGCTGCGCGGCGTTCGGGGTCCAGCGCGATCAGGGAGGCGGCGACGCGCTCACGGCCCTCGCCGGTTCTGCGCAGTGCCGTGAACATCAACCAATGCCCGGGCATGTCGCCGGCCATGCGAGTGAAGAAGTCGCGGCTGAGGTATGGCGTGCTGCGGTGCTCGCGGTAGGTCTGGCAGTAGCAGCGGTAGAAGTAGTCCCAGTCTTCGGGCCCGATGTCGCAGCCGAGTCGGGCTTCGAAGACGATGCCCGCGTCGCGCACACGGCGCTGCTCCTGCTGGATCTTCTTGCGCTTGTCGCGCTGCAGCCGGGCGAGAAAGTCAGTGAAGTCGGCGTCGCCGTCGGCAGTCCAGTGGAACTGCACGCCGCTGCGGGCCATGCAGCCGGCGGCAGCCAGCGCCGCCTGATCAGCATCGTCACCGAACAGCACGTGCAGTGACGAGGCCTCGGTCTCCCGAGTCAGTGCACGCAAGGCCTGGGCCAACATTGCCCGCGCCTGGCCGTCCACGGCCAGCAGCCTGCTGCCCGGCACTGGCGTGAAGGGCACGGCCACCAACAGCTTGGGGTAGTAGCTCAGTCCATGACGGTGGTAGGCCTCGGCCCAGGCCCAATCGAACACGTATTCGCCATAGCTGTGCGACTTCAGCCAAGCCGGGCAGGCCGCCAGCAGCGTGTCGCCGCGCCACAGCGAGACGAACTGCGGTTGCCAGCCGGTGGTCGTGACGGCGCTGCCGCTGGAGTGCAGGGCACGCAGGTAGGCCAGGCGCATGAAGGGCGTGGGTCGAGCCTGGGCGGAGAGCAGGGCATCCCAGTGGCTTTCGGGTAACGCTTCGGGCGAGTCGTCCACCCGAATGACAATGCCGGTCTCGTGATCTGAATTGCTGTCGCCCATGCCCTCGCCCCTGAAGATTGCCCTGGCCCAGATGAACGTCGTCGTCGGTGATCTGGCGGGCAATGCGGACCGCATCATTGCCCAAGCGCGCGCAGCGCACGCGACTGGGGTTGATCTCCTCGTTACGCCCGAGCTGGCACTGTGCGGCTATCCACCCGAGGACTTGCTGCTGCGTCCGGCCTTCCTGGCGGGCTGCGACGAGCAACTGCGCCGCATCGCCACCGAGCTGGCGGGATGCGCGGGGCTGCAGGTTGTCGTCGGCCACCCGTTGGCGCGTGATGATGGCGTCGTGCGCGAGCGAAGCTGGTCGTTGCCACCCTGCCTGAACGCGGCCTCGGTGCTGGTCGGCGGGCGTGTGGCACAGACCTATGCCAAGCGCGAGCTGCCCAATTACCAGGTTTTCGACGAGCGCCGCTACTTCTACTCGGGGCGCGACGCAGGGCTTGGGCCGGTCGTCTTTGACGTGCGTGGTCTCAAGGTCGGCCTGCTGATCTGCGAGGACGCCTGGTTCGACGAGCCGGCCGCCGCCGCCCAAAGCGCAGGCGCCGAGCTGCTCTGCGTCATCAACGCCTCGCCCTTCCACGTTGGCAAGGTCGAGGAGCGGGAGACCCGCATGTCCGAGCGGGCCCGTGCCTCTGGCCTGCCGTTGGTCTATGCCCATCTCGTCGGCGGGCAGGACGAGATGGTCTTCGATGGTGCCTCCTTCGCCGTGCAGGCCGACGGCACGCTGGCCGCGCGGGCGCCGATGTTTGAGGAGGCACTGGCAGTCATCGAGGTCGACGCGGCGCGCCGCTTGAGGGGGTGTGTTGCGGCCGAGCTCGAGATGGAGGCCCAGGTCTGGCAGGCCCTCGTGGTCGGGGTGCGCGATTACCTCGGCAAGAACGGCTTCCCAGGAGCCATCCTGGGCCTGTCCGGTGGCATTGATTCGGCCCTGGTGCTAGCCATCGCCGTGGACGCACTGGGCGCCGACAAGGTCCGGGCGGTGATGATGCCCTCGCCCTACACGGCCGATATCTCCTGGATAGACGCCCGCGACATGGCTGAGCGCCTCAACGTGCGCTATGACGAAATGAGCATCGTGCCCATGTTCGATGCCTTCAACGAGGCATTGGCCGGCGAGTTCCAGGGGCTGCCCCTGGATGCGACCGAGGAGAACATCCAGGCACGCATCCGTGGCACGCTTCTGATGGCACTGTCCAACAAGTTCGGCAGCATCGTGCTCACAACGGGCAACAAGAGCGAGATGGCTACCGGTTATTGCACGCTGTATGGCGATATGGCCGGCGGCTTTGCTGTCATCAAGGACGTGGCCAAGACCCTGGTTTTCCGCCTCGCGCGTTGGCGCAATGCCCAGGGGGGCGAGATCATTCCCGAGCGCATCATCACCCGCCCGCCCTCGGCAGAACTGCGCCCCGATCAGAAGGACGAGGACAGCCTGCCGCCGTATTCGGTGCTAGATGCGATCCTGGCCCGCTACATGGAGCAAGACCAGTCCATCGCCGAAATTGTTGCGGCCGGTTTCAAGCCCGAGGACGTGGAGCGCGTCACCCGGCTGATCAAGATCAACGAATACAAGCGTCGTCAGGCACCGGTGGGTATACGCATCACCCATCGCGGCTTCGGCCGGGACTGGCGTTACCCCATCACGTCGAAATTCCGTGCGTAAACTCGGACCAGTCAACCGGAGCCCGTCATGAAGCAGATCACCGCCATCATCAAACCCTTCAAGCTCGACGAGGTGCGCGAGGCGCTGGCCGAAGTGGGCGCCTCGGGGCTGACGGTCACCGAAGTCAAGGGCTTCGGCCGACAGAAGGGGCATACCGAGCTGTACCGTGGTGCTGAGTACGTCGTCGACTTCCTGCCCAAGGTCAAGGTGGAGGTGGTCGTGAAGGACGACGAGGTCGACCGCTGCATCGATGCCATCCTGAAAGCTGCCAAGACCGGCAAGATCGGCGACGGCAAGATCTTCGTCGTGCCGGTCGAGCAGGTCATCCGCATCCGCACAGGCGAGACGGACGAAGCCGCCGTCTGAAGCCCTTCCAGTGCCGGCCCAGGCCGGTCAGCCGGCGATGGGCGACTTCAGGATGTTCTCCCTCGCCTTTCCCTTGGTCAGTTCATCGACCAGCTGTTTGTTCAAGTAGCGGGTCTTCTGCATCAGCGGGTCGTCGATGTCGTTCACCCGGACGCCGCATACCGTGTTCTGGCCGGATTTCGTGCGGGGGCTTGATCAAAGGATGTCTTGAAGTCGCAGGCCTGCGCGATCCGGCGCTCCAGCCCGTCCTGGTCGCGGCCCGTCGGCATCGGATGAATTGGTCGACATCCTGCCTGGCGCAACCCTTGGCTTCGGCCTTGCGGATGTACAGCGGATACCCCCGCGAATGCCTCGCAAAAAACCGATGCTTGGCCATTGCAGCCCCCGAGGTCTCCGGCAGGGCAGCGGCGTCGTATCAGCGCAGGTGCTGCCAGACGGCTGCGGCCCAGATGCCGCCGGCCAGCACCAGGGCCATTAGCACGGCGGCGCTGGCGATGTCCTTGGCCCGCTTGGACAGCTCGTGCCGTTCGAATGAGACGCGATCCACGACCGCTTCGACGGCGGAGTTCAGCAGCTCGACGATCAGTACCAGCAGCAGCGAGCCCAGCAGCAGCGCAGCCTGCTCCCAGGTCTTGGCGAGCCAGAACGTGAGCGGCGCGGCGATGATGCACAGCCAGGTTTCCTGGCGAAAGGCGCTTTCGCCCGTGTAAGCGGCCTTGAGGCCGGCCCACGAATAGCCGGCGGCGTGGATGATGCGGTCCAGGCCGGTGCGGCCCTTGTGGGGGTTGCTCATGGGCGCTGCGGGAGCTGGGTGATGACACGCGAGCCGCAGATCGCGTCGTGCAGGAATTGTCGCTGCGGATGCAGCCGCGCGATCAGCAGATAGGCGAGCACGCCGGCAACCACGCTGCCGAATATGGCTGCCCCACTGTGCAGGCCTGCCGCCCATGCGCTCACAAGCGCAGGCAGGAACCACAGGTAGGCCAGCAGGTAGCGCAACACCGCGCGGCCCACACCCAGAGGTTGACCGGAGATGTCCACCACGCGCAAGTGCCAAGTCTTCATCGCCAGTGTCTGGCCCGTCCGCGTCCAGAAGCGCACGAAGTACAGGCCGAGCACGATGAAAAGGAAGATGCCTCCGATGGGATCGCGTACTGCATCCACTCGACGCATCAACACGGAGATGACGATGCCGGCGGCAAACAGCACGCCAAAGAGCAGCACGCCCTCGTACAGAAAGGCTGCGAATCGCCGCGCCAGGCCTGGGGGCGCGGCTTCCATCCGGGCGTGCGCCGTCATGGCTGCGGCGTGGAGGCGGGCGGCGCCTTCTTCAGGGGCAGCAGCGTGTGCGGGTCTAGCAGCTTGGGGTCGGATAGCCTGACGGGACCGGTCGTGTGGCCTCGAGGCTGGGCGAGTTCCCGCGTGATGAGCACCGTTGTTGCGCCGGGTTTGGCCTGAACCAGAGTGCTGGTCACCAATGCTGGCGGCATCAGCCGCGGCGGCGTGGGGGCGATGCGGGACTTGGGCTGGGTCGTCGGTGGCACAGCTGCCCTCGCGGGCGCCTCGGCCAGCGCCTGACGGCGGGCCATGGCTTTGTCGGCCAGTGCCTTGCGTTCATCGGCGGGAAGAGCCTGGTAGGCCTCCCAGCGAGCCTGCCTCTGCTCGGGGGTCAACTGCCTGGAAACCTGGAAGCTGATGCGGGCGTTCAGGCGCTCCGATCCGCTCAGAAAGGTCCAGTCGCGGATGCGGTCGTGCACGCGCTTGATCTCTTCACCGGACATCGTCGCCAGTGTCGGGGTGGCACTCAGCCACTTGCTGCGCTGCGTGTCGGAAATCTCGGACCAGTCGCGTTCAAGTGGCGCCAGCAGCACCTGCTGCTTGGCAGTCAGGTCGCTCCAGTTGGCGGGCGGCGTGCTGAGCGCCGAGGGGGGCACTGGCTTGGTCCTCGGGTGCGGCTTGGCGGCGGGTGGCGTGGGCTGCGGGGGCGGTACGACGGCGCTGGCGGCGACCTCAGGCGCTGAGGCCGCTTCCCCTTCCTGCGCAAAAGCAGAAAACCCCGCTGCGCTGAGCAGCAGGGCCACCGAGAGACGGAAGAGGGCGGGCAGCGTCGACGCGGCTCGAATCATGGGCATCCGGTCATTCTTCCGCATCTCGCAAGAATTCCGAGAAGCCCGGGTCAGTGAACGCGGCGGGGGGCAGGCTGTCGCTCAGCAGCGCGGTGTCCACCTCGGCAGCCGCAGCAATCTGCTCGTTCTCCTGGCCTTGCTGCATCAGCAGCAGGCCGGCCAGCAGCAGCAGCACCGGGAATGCAGAGATCAGCATGGCCCAGAGGCCGCCGCTACGACCTTGCTTGCCGCCCATGGGGCCGAACGGCCCGCCCAGCGCCAATGTGGAGCCGTTCTGCACCACGACAGGGCTGGCAGCCATCTGCGGCTTGGCTTTCGCGACAGCACTGGCGCGAGCCTGCGCGGCGCGGGCGAGCGCCTGCTCGCGGGCGAAGCGTAGACGCTCGGTCACGTCGTGGGACAGCGCGTCGCCGCGCTCGGTCAGGCTTGCAGCAACGCGCAGGCTGAAGCGCTTGACACTTGCATCAAGGCGTGCGTCCAGCTCGGCGGACCTGACGGAAAAATTCGGCGACTTCATAGCGTGATCCCCTTGGCCTTGAGCGCTTTCGCCAATGCATGAACCGCTCGGGAGCAGTGCGTCTTCACGCTGCCCTCCGAGCAGCCCATCACGGAGGCGGTCTCGGCTACATCCAGTTCCTCCCAGTAACGCAGCAGGAAGGCTTCGCGTTGACGCGCTGGCAATTGCTCGACTTCCGCCTCGATGCGCTGCAAGATCTGCGCCCGGCTGACTTCGTCGGCCGTGCTCGCAGCGCCTAGGGCGCCGTCCCGGGTTTCCAGGATCTCAAGCAGATCGAAATCACCGTCACCGTCGCCGCCCTCGAAGTCCGACATGTTCGTCATGACGGCATTGCGGGTCTTCTGGCGACGGAAATGATCCATCGTCGCGTTCGACAGGATGCGCTGGAACAGCAGGGGAAGCTCTGCTGCTGGGCGATCGAAATAGTTCTCGGCCAGCTTGATCATGGCGTCCTGCACGATGTCCAGCGCGGCATCGTCATCGCGAACAAGGTAGGCCGTGCGCTTGAAGGCGCGACGGTCCACAGTGCGCAGGAAATCGTTGAGTTCTTTGTCGGTGGCCAAGGCGGAAGGCGGATCCGGGCTGCAACGCGGATTATGGCATTCGCCTGATACGAAGGCTCAGGCGATTTTGCTCGGCATAATACCGGTTCGCACAAAGAGTCAATGCTCTCTCCGTGGCCGCCCGACTGGGGCCCACCGGTTGACTGCGCAGGTTCCGAATCCGCCTCACGAGGGCGAGAAGAGGAGCACCAATGGTTTTTCGTTAGAGAAATTCACAGAGGTTCGAAAATGGACATGTCTGCCGCGGAAATCAAGCGCGCCGCCCTGGCGCGGCCGCAATCCTCCCCCTCCAATTCCCCCACCGCGGAGCTCAACGGCTCCGAGATCCTCGTTCGCTGCCTGCAGGCCGAAGGGGTGCGCCACCTCTGGGGCTATCCCGGCGGCGCGGTGCTCTACATCTACGACGCCCTGTACAAGCAGGAGAGCATCCAGCATGTGCTGGTGCGCCATGAGCAGGCCGCCGTTCACGCTGCCGACGGCTTCGCCCGTGCAACCGGCGAGGTCGGGGTGGCGCTGGTCACCTCGGGCCCCGGCGTGACGAATGCCATCACCGGCATCGCGACCGCCTACATGGACTCGATCCCGATGGTCATCATCACGGGTCAGGTTCCCACGCCAGCGATCGGCCTGGATGCGTTCCAGGAATGCGACACGGTCGGCATCACCCGCCCCATCGTCAAGCACAACTTCCTCGTCAAGGATGTGCGCGACCTGGCGTTGACGCTGAAGAAGGCCTTCCACATCGCCCGCACCGGCCGTCCCGGGCCGGTCGTGGTAGACATCCCCAAGGATGTGTCGTTGGCCAAGACGACCTTCAGCTACCCGGAGCGCATTGAGATGCGCTCCTACAACCCGGTCAAGAAGGGGCACAGCGGCCAGATCCGCAAGGCCGTGCAACTGCTGCTGCAGGCCAAGCGGCCCTACATCTACACCGGCGGTGGTGTCATCCTCGGCGAAGCCGCGGCTGAACTGCGTCAACTGGTTGACCTGCTGGGCTTCCCCTGCACCAATACGCTGATGGGCCTGGGTGCGATGCCCGGTACCGATCCGCGCTTCCTGGGCATGCTGGGCATGCACGGCACCTACGAGGCCAACATGACCATGCAGCACTGCGACGTGCTGCTGGCCGTGGGTGCACGTTTTGACGACCGTGTCATTGGCAACCCTAGGCACTTTGCCCAGGTGGAGCGCAAGATCATCCACGTGGACATCGACCCCTCGTCGATCTCCAAGCGTGTGCGCGTTGATATCCCCATCGTGGGCGACGTGAAGGACGTGCTGCAGGAGCTGATCGCCCAGCTGAAGGAGGCCCAGTCCAAGCCCGATGTGAATGCCGTCAACGCATGGTGGAGCCAGATCAACGAATGGCGCCGCCGCGACTGCCTGGTCTACAAGGACTCCGACGAGGTCATCAAGCCGCAGATGGTCGTCGACAAGCTCTGGCAGCTGACTCGTGGGCGCGATACCTACATCACGTCCGACGTCGGCCAGCACCAGATGTGGGCTGCGCAGTACTACAAGTTCGACGAGCCGCGCCGCTGGATCAACTCCGGCGGCCTGGGCACCATGGGCGTGGGGCTGCCCTATGCGATGGGCATCAAGCTGGCGAAGCCGGAGGCGGACGTGTTCTGCATTACTGGCGAAGGCAGCATTCAGATGTGCATCCAGGAGCTGTCGACCTGCTTCCAGTACAAGACGCCGGTCAAGATAGTCTCGCTGAACAACCGTTACCTGGGCATGGTGCGCCAGTGGCAGGAGCTCGACTACGAGGGCCGCTACTCGCACAGCTACATGGATGCTCTGCCCAACTTCGTGAAGTTGGCCGAAGCCTATGGCCACGTCGGCATCCTGGTCGAGAAGCCGGGTGACGTGGAAGGCGCGCTGAAGGAAGCTATGCGCCTGAAGGATCGCACCGTGTTCCTCGATATCCGTACCGATCCAACCGAGAACGTCTGGCCGATGGTCAAGGCGGGCAAGGGCATTTCGGAAATGCTGCTGGGCTCGGAAGACCTGTAGTCGGCTGAAGCCGCAGGCTTTGGTGCACGTTACCGCGCGCATCGAGGCCGACGGCGGAAGGCGAATGCAGCCGAAAACGGTAGTTTCTCTTCAACGATTCGAACCCGCTGCCAAGGTGTCGTGGTTACCGCCACGGCCACTGAAGAGCGCGAAGGACGACATCTCATGAAACACATCATTGCATTGCTCATCGAGAACGAGCCCGGCGCACTGTCGCGCGTCGTGGCCCTGTTCTCCGCCCGGGGCTACAACATCGAGAGCCTGACCGTGGCGCCGACGGAAGACGCGTCGCTGTCGCGCATGACCATCGTGACCACCGGATCCGATGAAGTAATCGAGCAGATCACCAAGCACCTCAACCGCCTCATCGAGGTCGTCAAGGTCGTGGATCTGACTGAGGGCAACTACACCGAGCGCGAGCTGATGCTCATCAAGGTCCGAGCCGTCGGCAAGGAGCGCGAGGAGATCAAGCGCACCGCAGACATCTTCCGCGGCCGCGTCATCGACGTGACCGAGAAGACCTACACGATCGAGCTGACCGGCGATGCCGGCAAGCTCGACGCCTTCATCGATGCGATCGACCGCGCCGCCATCCTTGAAACCGTCCGCACGGGCGCCAGCGGAATCGGCCGCGGCGAGCGCATCCTGCGCGTCTGATCCGTCTTCACACCCCCCAACACACAGTTTTTTCCTGGAGCGACCCATCATGAACGTCTACTACGACAAGGACGCCGATCTCAGCCTGATCAAGGGCAAGAACGTCACCATCATCGGCTACGGCTCACAAGGCCACGCCCACGCGCAGAACCTGAATGACAGCGGCTGCAAGGTCACCGTCGCGCTTCGTCGCGGCGGCGCATCCTGGTCCAAGGCCGAAGGCGCAGGCCTGAAGGTCGCCGAGATCGCCGAGGCCGTGAAGGCGGCCGACGTGGTCATGATCCTGCTGCCCGACGAGCAGATCGCCGACGTCTACAAGAAGGAAGTTGAGCCCAACATCAAGAACGGCGCCTCGCTGGCGTTCGCTCACGGCTTCAACGTGCACTACGGCCAGGTCCAGCCGCGCGAGGACCTGGACGTCTGGATGGTGGCCCCCAAGGCACCGGGTCACACGGTGCGCAACACCTACAAGCAGGGTGGCGGCGTGCCCCACCTGATCGCCGTCTATGCCGACAAGACCGGCAAGGCGCGCGATCTGGCGCTGAGCTATGCCGCGGCCAACGGCGGCGGCAAGGCCGGCATCATCCAGACTTCGTTCCGTGAAGAGACCGAGACCGACCTGTTCGGCGAGCAGGCCGTGCTGTGTGGCGGCGCCGTCGAGCTGATCAAGGCTGGCTTCGAGACGCTGACGGAGGCTGGCTACGCCCCCGAGATGGCCTACTTCGAGTGCCTGCACGAGCTCAAGCTCATCGTGGATCTGATCTACGAAGGCGGCATCGCGAACATGAACTACTCGATCTCGAACAACGCCGAGTACGGCGAGTACGTGACCGGTCCGCGTGTCGTCACCGAAGATACCAAGAACGCGATGCGTCAGTGCCTGAAGGACATCCAGACCGGCGAGTACGCAAAGAGCTTCATCCTGGAAAACAAGGCCGGCGCGCCGACGCTGATCAGCCGCCGCCGCCTGACCGCCGAGCATCCCATCGAGCAGGTCGGTGAGAAGCTGCGCGAAATGATGCCCTGGATCAAGGCCAACAAGCTGGTCGACAAGGCGAAGAACTGATTGGCGCAAGCCGAACAGCAGAAGGCCGGCGCCGTGAGGGGCCGGCCTTTTCTTCAGTGCGCCCAGCATGGGCGCACTCCTACGGGTGCAAGTCCCGTCGTAAGTTGATCACGACGAACGAAGCGAAGCGCAACTGCGTGAGGGCGACCGAGCGTGGGAAGGAAGCGTGGAGCGCAAACCGCGAGCCGATGAACAAGAACCGCATAGAAGGCGCTGCCGAGCAGGGCGAGCGGGCTGAAAACCGCGAAGCTCTCGTGATCAAGGCGAGGCGGCGTAGATGCGGCGGTTGTGCGGTGAAGGAGCGCGTGCCTTACCTGGGGACGCCTCGCCTTATGGCTGAAAGGCCGACGGCGCTGCCGGAGCGAGGTCTCAGCAGAGGTCGTAGTAGCTGGGTAGCGGGGCCGCCGAGGCCGCCAGCGAGAGGCGAAGGACCGAACGGGAGTGAGTGACCAAGGACGTGGGAATGCCAAAGGCCATGCGTCAGATGCCGGCAGCGTCCGGGCGGGTAGGCGTAGCGCACGGTGAAGCCGGGCGTGATCCTGCCAGTGACGAAGCCTGCGGCCCGTCCCATGAACACCAGGGCACAGGGTCGGCAAAGCAGACGGTGGGGGCTGGCACCCTGCTGGAAGCGGCGCTGACGAGAGAGAACCTGCAAGCGGCCTGGAAGCGGGTCAAGGCCAACAAGGGCGCAGCGGGCGTGGACGGGCTCGACATTGAGCACACCCAGCGCCTGCTGCAAACGAAGTGGCCGCAGATCCGCCAAGAGCTGCTGGCGGGGCGATACCGGCCATCGCCGGTACGGCGGGTGATGATCCCCAAACCGGACGGCAGCCAGCGCGAGCTGGGCATCCCGACGGTGACGGACCGGTTGATCCAGCAGGCACTGCTGCAAGTGCTGCAACCGCTGATCGACCCCAGCTTCAGCGACCACAGCCACGGGTTCCGCCCGGGCCGGCGAGCGCACGACGCGGTGACGCCGGGCACGCGGGCGTATGTCCAGTCCGGCAAGCGCGTGGTGGTGGACGTAGACCTGGCGAAGTTCTTCGACCGGGTGAACCACGACATCCTGATGGACCGGCTCAAGAAACGCATCCCGGATATGGCCGTGCTGCGGCTCATCCGCGCGTACCTGAACGCCGGGATCATGGAGGGCGGGGTCAAGGTGGATCGAGACCAGGGCACGCCGCAAGGCGGGCCACTGAGTCCGCTGCTGGCCAATGTGCTGCTCGACGAGGTGGACAAGGCACTGGAGGCGCGGGGCTACAGCTTCGCGCGCTATGCCGACGACGCCAACGTCTATGTGGGCAGCGTGAAGGCCGGCGAGCGGGTGATGGCGTGGCTCAGGAAGCTGTACGGCAAGCTGAAGCTTCAGATCAACGAAGCCAAGAGCGCGGTCTGCAGCGTCTTCGGACGCAAATTCCTGGGCTACACGCTGTGGGTGGCTAAGGGGCGCGAGGTGAAATGCAAAGTGGTTCACAAGGCCCTGAACAACTTCAAAGCGCGCATCCGGCAACTCACCGGCCGCTCAGGCGGGCGCAGCATGGCGCAGGTGGTGCAAGGGCTGCGGCCCTATCTACTGGGTTGGAAGGCGTACTTCGGGATGGCGCAAACACCAACCGTCTGGCGCGAGCTGGACGAATGGCTACGCCACCGGCTGAGGGCCCTACAGCTTAAGCACTGGAAACGCGGAACGACTATGTATCGGGAACTGCTGGCGCTGGGCGCCCGCGCTGATGTTGCTCACCGTGTAGCGGCCAACAGCCGACGCTGGTGGCGTAACAGCGCAAAGGGACTCAATGCGGTCCTGGACATTGCGTCGTTCGACCGACTTGGCCTGCCCCGACTCTCCTGACCTCAAGCTCTCGAACCGCCTGGTGCGGACCCGCATGCCAGGTGGTGTGGCAGGGGCGCCTCCTCAAGGAGGCCCCCTATGCCGATTTCAAAGCAGTGGAGCCAGCGTTGTCGCGTCCGGCCTGCCGCCGCACAAGCGTTGCAGTGCCTGGTGGAAGAGGCTGGCCGGCGAAGTAGATACCGCATCGAAGATGCGTCGGGCAAGAACAGAACTTCAGCGCATCGACGTCGCCCAGGACGCTGGCCGCTGGGCGGTCTTGGTGCGTGAGCACGACCCGCGCGCTCGCGCAGCCATCCACCCGCAGCGAATGGGCGGGCAGGCCTCGGCCTTCGCGCGACCGGCAATCCCGTAGGCCTGGGCCATCGGGCTGCGCCCCAGGCCGCGCAACTGCGGCAGCACGTACCAGATCCAGTGGCCGGTCTTGCGGCCAGCCCTGAGCTCGGCCAGGGCGCGGGCGTAGAGGCCATCCGCGGCCAGGAGGCAGCGGCCCAACGGATCTGTGCTCGTGGCTGGTGATTGGAGCGCAGCGCATCGACAGCCGCTTCGGGCAGCCACAGTAGCGTGTTGAGGTAGGTGTCCAGGCAGTCGACCAGTTCGGCACGCGGGCCTTGGTGCCAGGCGGCGGAGCCGTAGAACGCGTCCTGCTGCGCGGCCAGTTGCTCGCGGCCTTCGAAGGCGCGAATCAGGAAGAAGCTCTCGTGCTCGTGATCCGAGCGGCCAAAGGCAACGATATCCATGCCGCTGGCGTGCACCAGCGGCAGAGCCGCCTGGACAGCGGCGATGAAGCGCTTGGCACAGCCGGGCTTGAGGCGGTAGGTGCGAACTTCGACGAGCTTCATGGCGGCCTCCTTGTCGCATTCATGTCGCGTTCAACGATGCTAGGCGCGTGATTCGCCGGGAGGTGTCAGCAATCAGGCGGCGTCGCCGCAAGGCGCTGAGCTATCCTGCCGCCCATGACTCCTGAGCCCTCCGAGGACGACGAGCCCAGCCTCGCCGTCCGCCCCCGCCGCAAAGGCATTTACGCGCTGCCCAACGCCATCACGCTGGGCGCGCTCTTCAGCGCCTTCTACGCCATCGTCATGGCCATGAATGGTCGCTTCGAGGTGGCCTGCGTGGCCATCTTCGCTGCTGCCATCCTCGACAGCCTGGACGGCCGCGTCGCGCGCATGACCAATACGCAGTCGGCTTTTGGCGAGCAGATGGACAGTCTGTCCGACATGGTGGCCTTCGGCGCCGCTCCAGCCCTCATCGTCTATATGTGGGCGCTGAAGGACATGGGAAAGCCAGGCTGGATCCCGGCCTTTGTCTATATCGCGGGCGCTGCGCTTCGCCTGGCGCGTTTCAACGTCAACATCGGCGTCGTCGACAAGCGTTTCTTCCAGGGCTTGCCCAGCCCGGCTGCGGCGGCGTTGGTGATCGGTTTCATCTGGGCCGTGGTGGATCAGGCGGCCTACACCGGCGTGCAGCCCGGCAGTTGGGTGGCCTGGGCGGCCTACGGCGTGACGCTGTTCGCCGGCCTTTCGATGGTGACGAATGCTCCGTTCTACAGCTTCAAAGTCTTTGACAGGAGGCGCTCCGTGCCCTTCGTCGTGCTGGTTGTCATCATGCTCGGCATCGGCCTGGCGGCACTCGACCCGTCGCGCGTTCTCTTCGGTGCCTTCTGCGTCTACGGCCTGTCGGGCTACGTCATCTATGCGTGGCGCAAGGCCAAGGGCAAGCCCGTCAGCGTCATCTCCACGAGTACCGACGAGCCGGACGAACGAGGCTTGCATCAATAGCCTTTCGTGCTAGATTCCTGCCCCATGAGCCGCGCCACGCGAATTAGCCTGCTACTAGCCCTAGAGGAACCACGGGTTCGCTAGTCAGCCGCGCCTATACGCTCGCACCGCACATAAGCTCAAACTGACACCAACGGCCCGTATGCAACCGCAGCGGGCCGTTCTTGTTTTCTGATGCTGCAGGTTGCACCACCCCAACGGATGGAATGACCATGTTGAAGCAACCGCAGATCAAGTACCGCCCCTTCGCCCCCGTCGCCCTGCCGGACCGCACCTGGCCCGACGCCGTGCTGACCCGTGCGCCGATCTGGCTGAGCACCGACCTGCGCGATGGCAACCAGGCGCTCATCGAGCCCATGGACATCCCGCGCAAGCTGCGCATGTTCCAGCAACTTGTGAAGATCGGCTTCAAGGAGATCGAGGTCGGCTTCCCGTCGGCATCGCAAACCGAGTTCGATTTCATCCGCCTGCTCATCGATGGTGGCCACATTCCCGATGACGTCACCATCCAGGTGCTGACGCAGGCGCGCTCCCATCTGATCGAGCGCACCTTCGAGTCGCTGGATGGCGCCAAACGCGTCATCGTCCACATCTACAACGCCGTTGCGCCCATCATGCGCCGCGTCGTGCTGGGGACGGACGAGGACGGCATCGTCGAGCTGGCCAGCTCTCACGCTCGTCAGATCAAGGAGCTCGCCGCTTCGCGGCCGGGCACGGACTGGCGTTTTGAGTACTCGCCCGAAATGTTCTCCGGCACCGAACTGACCTTCAGCAAGCGCGTGGTCGACGCGGTGACCGCGGTGTGGGAGCCCACGCCTGAGCGCAAGTGCATCATCAACCTGCCGTCCACAGTTGAGCACAGCACGCCCAACGTCTTCGCGGACATGATCGAGTGGATGCACCGCAACCTGGCGCGCCGCGACAGCATCGTGCTGTCCGTCCACCCGCACAATGACCGCGGCACGGGCACGGCGGCCGGCGAGGTCGCGTTGATGGCGGGCGCCGACCGCGTCGAGGGCTGCCTGTTCGGCAACGGCGAGCGCACCGGCAACGTCGACGTCGTCAACATCGCGCTCAACCTCTACACCCAGGGTGTGGATCCGCAGCTGGACTTCTCCGACATCGACGAGGTACGCCGCTGTGTCGAGCACTGCACGCAGATCCCGGTCCACCCACGCCACCCCTATGTGGGCGACCTCGTCTATACCTCCTTCTCTGGTTCGCATCAGGACGCGATCAAGAAGGCCTTCGCGGCACGTCAGGAGGGCGACCTCTGGGACATGCCTTATCTCCCCGTCGATCCCAAGGACCTGGGCCGCAGCTACGACGCCGTCATTCGCGTGAACAGCCAGTCCGGCAAGGGCGGCATCGCCTACCTGTTGGAGGCCGAGTACGGCCTGGAGCTGCCGCGCCGCCTCCAGATCGAGTTCAGCCAGGTCGTGCAACGCGTCATGGACGACGCCGGCAAGGAGCTGACTGCGGCCGACATCTATGCCATCTTCGAGCGTGAGTACGGCATCGGTAACGCGGAGGCCTCCGTCGTGCAGCCGCAGATGACAGAGGTGACGGGCGGCGCGATGCGGCTGTCGGCCGAGGTGGTTCTGGGCGGCTGGATGGGTCATGTGCAGGGAGAGGGCAATGGCCCCATCGATGCATTTGTCAACGCGCTGTCGACTCGCCTGGGCCAAGAGGTGCGCGTGCTGGACTACCACGAGCACGCGATCGGTAGCGGTGCCGATGCCCGTGCCGTGGCTTACCTGGAGCTGCGAGTCGGCGACGTGACCCGTCATGGCGTGGGCATTGATGGCAGCATCGTGCGAGCATCCATGCAGGCCATCCTGTCCGGCCTGTCGCGCGCACCGGTGGCGGTGCAGCAAACACGAGAGGAAAATGTCCGATGACCGACAAGCTCATCATCTTCGACACCACGCTGCGTGATGGCGAACAGTCGCCCGGCGCGTCGTTGACGCGCGAGGAGAAGCTGCGCATTGCCCGCCAGCTCGAGCGCATGAGGGTGGACGTCATCGAGGCCGGCTTCGCGGCATCCAGCAATGGCGACTTCGAGGCCGTCAAGGCCATCGCCGCAGCGGTCAGGGACAGCACCGTCTGCTCCCTGGCCCGGGCCAACGACCGCGACATCTCGCGTGCCGCCGAGGCTCTGGCGCCGGCCGAGCGTGCGCGGATCCACACCTTCATCGCTACCAGCGAGCTCCACATGGAGAAGAAGCTGCGCATGACCCGCGAACAGGTGCTGGAGCAGGCTACGCTGGCCGTGCGCTTCGCACGCAACCTGTGCGGCGACATCGAGTTCTCGCCCGAGGATGGCTACCGCTCCGACATCGACTTCCTGGCTCGCGTCTGCGAGTCCGTCATCAACGAGGGCGCCGGCACCATCAACATCCCCGACACGGTGGGTTACGGCATCCCCGAGCTGTACGGCGACTTCATCCATCGTCTGCGCGAGAAGGTACCCAACAGCGACAAGGCCATCTGGAGCGTGCACTGCCACAACGACCTGGGCATGGCGGTCGCCAATTCTCTGGCCGGCGTGAAGATCGGCGGTGCGCGGCAGATCGAGTGCACGATCAACGGCCTGGGCGAACGTGCCGGCAACTGTTCGCTCGAAGAAGTCGTCATGGCCGTCAAGACCCGGCGCGACTATTTTGGCCTGGACGTCGGCATTGAGACGTCGCAGATCGTGCCGGCCTCCAAGCTGGTATCGCAGACGACCGGTTTTGTCGTGCAGCCCAACAAGGCCGTCGTTGGCGCCAATGCCTTCGCACACGCCAGCGGCATCCATCAGGACGGCGTGCTGAAGGCGCGCGACACCTACGAGATCATGCGCGCGGAGGATGTGGGCTGGGCGGCCAACAAGATCGTGCTGGGCAAGCTGTCGGGCCGCAACGCTTTCAAGCAGCGTCTGCAGGAGCTGGGCATCCAGCTGGAGAGCGAGGCCGAGGTCAATGCGGCCTTTCAGCGCTTCAAGGATCTGGCCGATCGCAAGAACGAGATCTTTGATGAGGACATCGTCGCGCTCGTCATGGACGAGTCAGTCGTCAACGATGCCGAGCACTACCGCCTGCTATCGCTGGCCCAGCGCTCCGAGACTGGCGAGCGCCCGCATGCCGCCATCGTCTTTGCCGTCGGCCACCAAGAGCACCGCGCAGAGAGCGACGGCAACGGCCCGGTGGACGCCACGCTGCGCGCCATCGAATCGGTCGTCGAATCGGGAGCGGAAATGGTTCTGTATTCGGTCAACGCCATCACCGGTGGCAGCACCGAGTCGCAGGGCGAGGTGACCGTGCGGCTGCAGCATGCTGGACGTGTGGTCAATGGCGTGGGCGCCGATCCTGACATCGTGGTGGCCTCCGCCAAGGCGTATCTCAGCGCGCTGAACAAGTTGCAGAGCAAGACGGAGCGAGTGGCGGCACAGGGCTGAACCCCTGCTGGTCGGCCTGCAGGCGCCGTGACGCCGGGCGCGGCGGTTACAAGCGTTTCCGGCTGGATGAGGAATCTGGCGCGGAAAAGCCTTGTTGCTCCCGCGCGGGATCGCTCGGGGCGACCGCAGAATCGCAGCCCATGGAGCCCATGTCCGCGGTGGATGGGGTGGTCAGGCGGGAATCCTTGGCATCCGGGGCCAACCCGATGGCAGGGATCTGTCAGCCAAGGCCTACTTCCATGCGTTTGGATTGCGCTGCAAAGCGAAAGTGCCGGTGGCGAGCCTGGAACGCCCCGTTCGAAGTGTCAGGACAGGAATTCACTTGAGGTATCTCACTTAAGTTCTTATCTTGTCAGGAGTTTTGGCTTCATTTACACTGCTGCCTAGCCGTTGGGGATTCCGTTGAAGACTTTTGCCGCCGCCTTTTTGAGCCTCGCCCTGCTATCCATGGGGGCTGCCGAGGCCGCCACGGTCAGCAAATCCAAGACCAAGGCCACGCCGACGCAGACCCGCAAGGTCAAGTCCGTCGTCGTGCGCAAGGCTGCTCCGGTTGTTCCGGCGGTGCCGACCTTCGGACAGGTGGCCGGCCTGCACGACGTGGACGACCCGCTGTCGCTGAAGTCAAGCGTGGCCTACGTGCTGGATCAGGACACCAACGAGGTGCTGTTCTCCAAGAACCCGCAGGCGGTGCTGCCCATCGCCTCCATCACCAAGTTGATGACTGCCCTGGTCGTGGTGGAGGCCGGCCTGTCGCTGGACGAGAAGATCACGGTCACCACCGACGACATCGACACGGAGAAGAACACCCGGTCGCGCCTGGCTGTCGGTACGACGCTGACACGTGGCGACATGCTGCATCTGGCGCTGATGGCGAGCGAGAACCGTGCCGCCCACGCACTGGGCCGCAGCTACCCGGGCGGGCTGGAGGCTTTCGTGGCGGCGATGAATGCAAAAGCCCAGAGCCTGGGCATGGTCGACACGCACTACGTTGAACCCACTGGCCTATCCAGCCGCAACCAGAGTAGCGCGGCCGACTTGGCCAAGCTTGTCAACACGACCAGCCAGGTGACGCTGCTGCGCGACCTGTCGACGTCGCGCGAGGCCCGCGTGGCCCTGGGCAAGCGCTTGGTGCAGTTCCGCTCCACCAACGGCCTGCTGTCCAACCCGCTGTGGGATATCGGCTTGCAGAAGACGGGCTTCATCAATGAGGCCGGCAAGTGTCTGGTCATGCAGGCCAGTATGGCCGGCCGCAAACTCATCATGGTGTTCCTGGATTCCAGCGGCAAGGCATCTCGGATCGCCGACGCCGAGCGCATGCGCAAGTGGCTGGCCAGCCAGGGCGACAACGCGGCGGTGTCCACCAAGCTCTGAGCGACCGACCCGGCAATAAAAACGCGGCGCCTCGGCGCCGCGTCTGCTTTTGCGGAGAAGGTCAGGCGCGGTGGCCCAGCGCCGCGGAGATCTGCGCCGCCGTCTCCTTCAGACGCACCACCCAGCTTTCCTCCAGCCGGTCGGCTGGCGCCGAGATGGATAGCCCGGCCACCAGCTTGGCCTGGTCGTCGTAAATGCCGGCGGCCATGCAGCGCACGCCCAGTTCCAGTTCCTCGTCGTCGCGAGCGATGCCGCGCTGGCGCACCATGGCCAGTTCCCGTTCCAGCGCACCGATGTCGGTGAGACTGTTGCGGGTGTGGCCGGACAGGCCGGTGCGCGTCGCATAGGCGCGCACGCGCGGACTGTCGTCGCCAGCCAGGAAGAGCTTGCCCACTGATGTGAGATGCAAAGGCGCGCGGCCACCGACGGCGCGCACGACTTGCATGCCCGAGCGCTCGGAGTAGGTCCGCTCGATGTAGACGATCTCATCACCCTGGCGAACCGACAGATTGACCGGCTGGTGGGTGAACTTGTGCAGTTCGCGCATGGCCGGCAGCGCCGCGTCGCGCACATCCAGTCTTGCCTTGACGAGGTTGCCCAGCTCCAGCATGCGCATGCCCAGCCGATAGCTGCCCGCTTCTGGCCTGTCGACGAAGCGGCCCAGGGTCAGGTCATTGAGAATGCGGTGAGCCGTCGACGGGTGCAGGCCCGTGGCCTCGGACAAGGCCTTCAGCGACACCGGGTCCTGGTGGCCGGCCAGCACGTCCAGCAGCGCGAACATGCGCTCAAGCACCTGGATGGCCGGGGTCTGCTGGGCCTCTTTGGATTTCATGGCCTCATTGTGGGGGAGATTGCGGGTGTTTTGTATGGCGAAAGCGTGCTTCAGCAGATGGCAAATCCTGGCGGGGCTCCTGCTGGCCTGCGTGGGCGCGGTCCAGGCGGCCGAACCGGTACCTGCGGCGAGTGGGGGGGGGGAGGCGCGCTGGGCGCGCGCGCCGCGGCTGTACGGGCGTATCACGGCTCATGAACTGGGCCTGGTCATCAATACGGCCGACCCCTACTCGGTCACCATCGGCGAGTACTACGCCAAGCGACGCGGCATTCCAGCCGAGCAGATCCTGCGCGTCCAACTGCCCGTGAGGCCCAGCCTTACGCAGGAGGAATTCGCGACGCTGGACCAGGCGCTGCGTAGCCACATGCCCGAGAACGTCAACGGCCTTGCCCTGGCCTGGGTGCAGCCCTATGCCGTTGGCTGCAATTCACTGACCAGCGCCCTCGGGCTGGGCCTGCAACCCGATCTGTGTTCGAACACCTGTGCTGCCACGCGTACCAACCCCTACGCGAGTTACTTCGGCGCCCGGCCCTGGCTGGTCATCGGCGTGCGGCCGACGATGCAGCTGGCGGCCCGCTCTGTACCTGCGGCCATGGCCATGATCGAGCGCGGCATCGCTGCCGACCATCGGCTGGCCACGATCGTGCCCGAGGCGGCCGTGGCCTATCTCGTGACAACGCCTGACACCGCTCGCAACGTCCGCGAGCGCCTGTTTCCACCGGCTGGCCCGGTGCCGGGCGCGCCCGGCTTCGAGGTCGTACGCGTGAAGAGCGAGGCATTGCCTGCCATGCGCCGCACCCTCGTCTACGAGACCGGCCTGGCTCGCGTGCCTGCGCCGTTGGGCGGTGAATGGTTGCCCGGTGCGCTGGCCGACCACCTGACCTCGTTCGGCGGCCAGCTTGACCGGCCGGCTGGTGAGGGGCAGATGAACATCCTCGACTGGATCGACGCGGGCGCGACGGCCACCTACGGCACGGTCAGCGAGCCTTGCAACCACCTGCAGAAGTTTCCGCATCCGCAAATCCTTATCCAGGCCTATGCTCAGGGCGTCAGCGCGCTGGAGGCCTACTGGCACAGCGTTGCCTGGCCAGCTCAGGGCGTCTTCGTCGGCGAGCCGCTGGCTGCGCCGTTCGCGCCGGTGCCAATGCCCTGAGCGGCTGCAAGGCCGGCGCGCACGGCGCCTTCGAGCGTGGCAGGGTAGGGCCCCAGGACGTAGTCGCCGGCTGCGAACAGCCCCGGCGCGATGCGGTGGGGCGGCCGCACCAGGCCCGGCGTGCAGGCGAATGTGGCGCGCTTTTCGGTCAGCATCCTGTCGATGACGGGGGGGGTGGCCCAGTGCAGCTCGCGCCGCGCCTGGGCCTGCACGGCCTCCGCGCAGCCGCCCCGCGCTACCCAGGGCGCCGCGCCGCTGACGACGAAGGCGAAGCGGCCCGGTGCGCCACCGAGCTGGCCCTGGTCGAAGACGAACTGGGCCGGTGCGTCCGGTCCGTCGCGCAGCGCCAGCATGGGTGCGGGCAGCCTGCTACCAGGGCTGTTCAGGTAGACGGTGATGATGGGCTCGAATCCCAGCGCGCTGGCCGTGGCCGACCAGTCCGGCGCGAGGTCCGCGGTCAGCCGGGCGGCCTCGGTGCTGGTGCAGGCGAGAACAACGCCATCGAAGGACTCGCCGTCGACGCGCCAGCCGGGTGCAATCTCCTGCACCCGGTAGCCCAGGCGCAGTCGAGGCCCGAGCCACGTGGCGGCCGGCCCGGCCAGCAGATCAGACAGCGGCCGCCTCGGCAACAGCAGGTCTGCCCCGCCGGCTCCGCTGAAGAGGGCATCCTTGAGCACGCGCAGGAAGACCTGCGCGCTGGCCTTGGGCGCTGGGGTGTTCAGCGCGGCGATGCACAACGGTTCCACGAGGTCGCGCTTCACGGCCGCAGCGAGGCCCGCGCACAGGTCTGCGACGCTTAGGGCCGCGTCACAGCGAAAGCCGCGCGCCAGCCAGCCCGCTGCGGCATTCAACAGCCCCAGCCGGGCCGAAAGCGGCCAGCCATGGTGGGCGAGCACGCCGCGCGTGAAGCTGACCAGCGGCGAGCCCGGCGGCAAACGCAGGCCAGGTTCACCTGGGTAGGGCAGGGCAAGCGGCAGGCGCGCCAGCGCCTCGCACGGCTCAGCGCCCAGGCGTTGCATCAACGCCAGGCTGTCGCGGTAGGCGCCAATCAGGATGTGCTGGCCGTTGTCGTGGGGCCAGGCGGGATCCTGGCCCGCCACGCTACGTGCGCGGCCGCCCAGCTGCGGGGCCATCTCGAAAACGGTGATGTTGTGGCCCGCATCGGCCAGCTTGACGGCGGCCGCGATGCCGGCCCAGCCGCCGCCGACGATGGCGACGCGGCTCACTTGCCGCGCCAATTGGTTTTCATCGCGATCCAGAGCTTGCGTACCGGCGTCAGCGCGATGCGCTGGTGCAGCACCTGGAAGCCCTCATGCTCGATCTCGACCAGCAGCGCGCGGTAGATGTTTGCCATCATCAGCCCCGGCTTCTGGGTGCTGCGGTCAGCCTCGGGCAGAAGCGCCAGTGCTTCGTCGTAGAGCCGGTGCGCGCGCTGGGCCTGGAACTGCATCAGCGCCGTGAAGCGCTCGCTGTAGCCCCAGGGCTTGGTTCGCAGCAGGATCTCGCTGGCTTTGACGCCGAACTGCTGCAGCTCGTTCACGGGAATGTAGATGCGGCCGCGCCGCGCGTCGTCACCGACGTCGCGCAAGATGTTGGTCAGCTGCATAGCCAGGCCCAGCTTGTGGGCGTACTCGACGGTCTGCGGCTGCGTGCGGCCAAATATGCCGCTCGCCACCTCGCCGACCACGCCGGCCACCAGGTGGCAGTAGCGCGCCAGGCCGGGAAAGTCCAGGTAGCGCGTCTGCTGCAAGTCCATCTCGCAGCCTTCGATGACGGCGTTCAGATGCTCTGCGCGGATGTCGAAGGCCTGCACATGGGGCATCAGTGCCTTCATGACCGGGTGGCTGGGCTGGCCGGCGCAGGCGCCGGCCACCTCCTTGCGCCACCAGGCCAGCTTGGTCGCGGCGACGCCGGCGTCGTGGGTCTCGTCGACGACGTCGTCCACCTCGCGGCAGAAGGCATAGAAGGCTGTGATCGCCGCGCGCCGGGGTGGCGGCAGGAACAGGAAGGCGTAATAGAAGCTCGAACCGCTCGCGGCGGCTTTCTCCTGGACGTATTGCTCTGGGCTCATGGTGCGGCCCGCATTGTCAGGGCGCGCCAGGCCAGCCGAGGGAGGTCCCAAACCCTGAGTGCGGGGCGGTGTAGCAGGCTGTCGTGATTGCGAGCAGCGATCTTGTCGAGGATGAGTAGGCCGCCCTGGACGACCAAGCGCAGCTCCCAGCCGGCGCGGCCGGGCAATGCAAGGGCTAGCGGGGCACCCTCCCGCATCAATCCACCGGCCCAGGTGCAGAGGTCTTTGATCAGCGCGCGGGCGGCTGGGCTGTCTCGGCAAGCCAGCACCTCTTCGGCCCCGACGCCGTGCCGGTCGAGGTCAGCCTGCGGCACATAGAGCCGGCCGTTGGGGCCGTCGCGGCTGAAGTCCTGCCAGAAGTTGATCAACTGGAGTGCTGAGCAGATTGCGTCCGAGCGGCGCAGCGAGCTTGGGTCGTCGACACCGTACAGGCCCAGCAGCAACCGGCCGACCGGGTTGGCCGAGCGGCGGCAATAGTCCAGCAGCTGCTCGCGGTCGCGGTAGCCCGGGGGGCTGAGGTCCTGCTCGAAGGCGTCAAGCAGGTCGTGCAGTAGCGCCGGCTGCAGGCGGTGCATCTCTCTTGCCAGAGGGGCATAGACGTGCATCCATTGCGAAGAGGGGGGCTGGCCGGCCACAGTGGCGGCCAGATCGGCGCGATAGTCGCGCAGCGCCCGGACACGCTCGGCGGTGCTGGCATCGCCCTCATCGGCCAGGTCGTCGGCCGTGCGCGCGAAGTGATAGACGGCGACGACTGCCGGCCGCAACGCGGGCGGGCACAGCACGGAAGCGACGGGAAAGTTCTCGTAGTGGTCGACGCTCAAGCTTTTTCTCAAGTTCCGCTTGCAAAGCCCCGACGTAACAGCGAAATTCTGCGAGGTTTGACAGTTGTCACAGGCTCTGAATACATTACTGACCCGCCGGTCATTAAAGTGTTCTCCCGGCCGACTCACCCCTGCCGAGGTCTGCATGCCCCATCTTCTGCGTCTCGCGTCGCCCCTGCTGCTGGCGACACTGCTTTCGGCACTGGTGTCGGGCTGTGGGAAGCAGCCCGCCGCGCCCGAGCCGGAGCGGGCGGTACGCACCCAGCTCGTCAGCACCGGCATGGCGAGCGCCAGCCATGAGTATGCGGCCGAGGTGAAGCCGCGCATCGAGTCGCGCCTGTCCTTTCGCGTCAGCGGCAAACTGTTGAATCGGGCGGTGAATCTGGGCGACACCGTCAAGGCGGGCCAGGTGCTGGCCCGTATCGACGCGCAGGATCTGCGGCTGGCCCAAGCCGCTGCCGCCGCCGGCGTGGCCGCTGCGCGCACCAACCGTGATCAGGCTGGGGCGGACTACAAGCGCTTCGTCGACTTGCAGCGCCAGGGCTTCATCAGCGCCGCCGAGCTTGAACGCCGCGATTCGGCGTTCAAGGCAGCACAGGCCCAGTTGGAGCAGGCCAAGGCCCAGGCTGACGTTCAGGGCAACCAGGCCGGCTACGCCCAGCTCGTGGCCGATGGCCCGGGGGTCGTCACCGGTATCCTTGCCGAGCCGGGCCAGGTACTGGCTGCCGGCACGCCGGTGGTGACTGTGGCGCTGGACGGTCCGCGCGACATCGTCTTTTCGGTGCCCGAGGATCAGATCGCCCGCGTGAGGGCTGCAGCCGCCCAGCCCGGTGCGCTGAAGGCGCGGCTGTGGGGCAGCGACAAGACCTGGCCGCTGACGTTGCGCGAGGCCGCTGCGGCGGCGGACCCGGTAACGCGCACATTTCTCCTCAAGGCCGATGCCGGCAAGCTGGACGTGCGGCTGGGCCAGTCTGCCACCGTCGTGCTGGATCTGCCTCAGCAGTCGGGCGTCATCAAGCTGCCGCTGGCTGCAGTGCTGCAGCAAGGGGGCAAGACGTCTGTCTGGGCGTTGGATGGCGCATCCATGACGGTCAAGCCGGTGCCTGTGCAGGTGGGTGGCGCCGAAGGCAACGAGGTTGTCATCGCTGGCGGGCTGAGCCCGGGCCAGGAGGTCGTCGTCGCCGGCGTGCACGTGCTCAACCCGGGGCAGAAGGTCAAGCGCTACGTGCCGCCACGCACGATGGGTGATGCGCCAGCTCCAGCGGCGTCGCGCTGAGCCGGGGCCGCACGATGAACAGTTCCCCGATCACCAAGCAACCCTACGTCGGCGGGTTCAACGTCTCGCGCTGGGCGCTGGAGCATCCGGCACTGACGCGCTACTTGATGGTGGTGCTGATGCTGATGGGCTTCGCCGCCTACTTCCAGCTCGGCCAGGACGAGGACCCGCCATTCACCTTCCGTGTGATGGTCATCCAGGCCTTCTGGCCGGGCGCCACGGCACAGCAGATGGCCGATCAGGTCACGGACAAGATCGAGAAGACGCTGCAGGAGGTGAACTACGCGGACAAGATCCGCTCGTCCACGAAGCCCGGCGAGTCCATCACCATCTTCCAGCTCAAGGACAGCACGCCACCCAAGGAGGTGGCCGAGATCTGGTATCAGGTGCGTAAGAAGGTCGGCGACATGCGGGCCACACTTCCGCAGGGCGTGCTGGGTCCGCTGTTCAACGACGAGTTCGGCGACGTCTACGGCTCCATCTATGCGCTCTCCAGCGACGGCTTCAGCCGCGAGGAATTGCGCGAGCATGCTGACCGCGTGCGCCAGGCGCTGCTGCAGGTCAAGGACGTGGCCAAGGTGGAGATCATGGGCATCCAGCCCGAGAAGCTCTTCGTCGAGGTTTCGCAGAAGCGCCTGGCCCAACTGGGGCTGGACTTCAGCCAGGTCATCAACCAGATCGGCGCGCAAAACGCGGTCGAGGGTGCGGGCGTGCTAAATGCCGGCAGCGCCAACTTCCAGATCCGCGTGCAGGGGCAGTTCACGTCCACCCAGGCGCTGGCCGAGCTGCCGATACGAGCGGTCAACCCACAGACAGGCGCGGCCAGCCAGCTGCGCCTGGGCGACATCGCGGAGATCAAGCGTGCCTACGTCGACCCGCCCACCACCACGGTGCGTCATCAGGGCAAGGAAGTGCTGGCGCTGGGGGTCTCGATGGCCAAGGGCGGTGACATCATCGCGATGGGCAAGGCCTTGAACGCTGCATTCAAGGGCATAGAACGGGACCTGCCCGCGGGCATCCACCTGGAGCAGATCCAAGATCAGCCCAAGGCTGTCACGACCTCGGTCGGCGAGTTCGTGCATGTGCTGATCGAGGCCGTCGTCATCGTGCTTGCAGTCAGCTTCATCTCGCTGGGGCTGCACACCCGGCCGTTGCGCATCGACATCTGGCCCGGACTCGTTGTCGCCATCACCATCCCGCTGGTGCTGGCCATCACCTTCGTTGCGATGTTCTATTGGGGCGTGGGCCTGCACAAGATCTCGCTGGGCTCACTGATCATCGCGTTGGGTCTGCTGGTGGACGACGCCATCATTGCCGTCGAGATGATGGTGCGCAAGCTCGAAGAGGGCTATGACAAGATGCACGCCGCCACTTACGCCTACGACGTGACGGCCATGCCCATGTTGACGGGCACACTGATCACGGCGGTGGGTTTCCTGCCCATCGGCCTGGCGAAGTCGACAACCGGTGAGTACACGTTCGCGATCTTTGCCGTCACTGCGGCGGCGCTGGTGATCTCCTGGGTGGCGTCGGTCTATTTCGTGCCCTACCTGGGCGCGCTGCTCCTCAAGAGCCGGCCGGCGGCCGAGGGTGAGACGCACGAACTCTTCGACACCCCCTTCTACAACCGCTTCCGCAACCTGGTGCGATGGTGCGTGGAGAACCGCTGGAAGACCATCGGCCTGACACTGCTCGTTTTCGGACTCGGCGTGGTTGGCATGGGCCGGGTGCAGCAGCAGTTCTTCCCGGACTCCAGCCGTCCCGAGGTGCTGGTGGATCTCACGCTGCCCGAGGGCTCCACGATCCAGGAGACTGAGGCACTGGCCAAGCGCTTCGAGGCCCGCATGCTCAAGGAGCCTGGCATCGCCACGGTCACGAGCTGGGTGGGCTCCGGCGTGCCGCGCTTCTACCTGCCGCTGGACACCATCTTCCCGGCATCGAACGTGACGCAGTCCATCCTGCTGCCCAAGGGGCTCGCCGAGCGCGAGGAGCTGCGCAAGCGCCTGCCGGCGGTGCTGGCGGAAGAGTTCCCGGAAGCGCGCGGTCGGGTCAAGTTGCTGCCCAACGGGCCGCCGGTGCAATACCCGGTGCAGTTCCGCGTCACGGGCGCCGACCCCAAGGTGGTTCGCGACTGGGCCGACAAGGCCAAGGACATCCTGCGCGCCAGCCCCAACATGCGAGGCGTCAACGACAACTGGAACGAGAACGTCAAGACTCTGCGCCTGAACGTGGACCAGGACAAGGCGAGGGCGCTGGGCGTCACCAGTCAGGGGCTGGCGCAGTCCGCGCGCACGCTGCTGTCGGGTACCGTCATCGGTCAGTACCGCGAGGCCGACAAGCTCATTGACATCGTGCTGCGCCAGCCCGAGGACGAGCGCGCGGTCATCACCGACATCGGCAATGCCTACGTGCCCACCAGCACGGGGCGCGCCATTCCTCTGACGCAGATCGCACGCGTTGAGTTCGCCTGGGAGCCCGGCGTGATGTGGCGCGAGGGGCGCAACTACGCAGTCACCGTGCAGGGCGATGTCGCTGAAGGACTGCAAGGGGCGACGGTCACCAAGGAGGTCTGGCCCAAGCTGGATGAACTGCAGAAGCAGATGCCCACGGGCTACGGCATCCAGATCGCAGGCGCGGTGGAGGAGAGCAGCAAGGGCCAGGGCTCCATCGCGGCCGGCGTGCCGGTGATGCTGTTCATCACCTTCACGCTGCTGATGCTGCAGCTGCAGAGCTTCAGCCGTGCGATGCTGGTCTTCCTGACCGGTCCGCTGGGCATTGCCGGCGTGGCGATGGCGTTGTTGCTACTGAACCGGCCGTTTGGCTTCGTGGCGCTGCTGGGGGTGATTGCGCTGATGGGCATGATCATGCGCAACTCGGTCATCCTGATCGACCAGATCGAGCAGGATCGCGCCCGCGGCGTGCCGGACTGGTCGGCCATCGTCGAGTCGGCCGTAAGACGCTTCCGGCCCATCGTGCTGACCGCTGCTGCTGCGGTGCTGGCCATGATCCCGCTGTCGCGCAGCGTGTTCTGGGGGCCGATGGCCGTGGCCATCATGGGCGGCCTCATCGTCGCCACCGTGCTGACACTGCTGGCGCTGCCGGCCATGTACGCGGCCTGGTTCCGCGTGCAGCGGCCCGAGGAGCACAGCCGCATGCACAGCCAACTGCACGAGGAAGTCGGCAGCCAGCTCTGACCCTGTTCGTCAGGGTTTTGCCGCCCCGCGCACAAGGGGCGGCGGGCAAACCGCGGGAGATCGCTACAATCGCCGGTTTGCCGAATCGCCTACAGGGTTGCTGCACCATGCCGAACGGCAGCAAACAGCAATCCAAGCAAGACCCGCGCGGGTGGCGAAATTGGTAGACGCACCAGGTTTAGGTCCTGACGCCTTCACGGGCGTGCCGGTTCGAGTCCGGCCCCGCGCACCACCACTGTCCTTCAACTGTTCCCGAGTCCATCATGGCCGTCACCGTCGAAACCCTTGAAAAGCTGGAACGCCGCATCACCCTGCACGTCGCGGCCGCTGACATCAACAGCGAAGTCGAAGCCCGCCTGAAGAAGCTGGCCCGTACCGTCAAGGCCGACGGCTTCCGTCCCGGCAAGGTGCCGATGAACGTCGTGGCCCAGCGCTACGGCTACTCGGTGCAGTACGAAGTCGTCAACGACAAGCTGGGCGCCGCCTTCAACAGCGCGGCGAACGAAGCCCAACTGCGCGTGGCCGGCATGCCCCGCATCGAGCAGAAGAACGAGGCGCCCGAGGGCCAGATGGCGTTCGATGCAACCTTCGAGGTCTACCCCGAAGTCAAGATCGGCGACCTGGCCGCCGCCGAAGTCGAGCGCGTCACCAGCGACGTAACGGACGAGGCCATCGACAAGACCGTCGAGATCCTGCGCAAGCAGCGCCGCACCTTCGCCCAGCGCCCGGCCGCCGACGTGGCCCAGGCGGGCGACCGCGTCACGATCGACTTCGAAGGCAAGATCGACGGCGAGCCCTTCCAGGGCGGCAAGGCCGAAGGCTTCCAGTTCCTGATCGGCGAAGGCCAGATGCTGGAGCAGTTCGACGCTGCCGTGCGTGGCATGAAGGCCGGCGAGAGCAAGACCTTCCCGCTGCAGTTCCCCGAGGACTACCATGGCAAGGACGTGGCCGGCAAGGAAGCCGACTTCCTCGTCACGGTGAAGAAGATCGAAGCCCAGCACCTGCCGGAAGTGAACGAGGCGTTCGCCAAGTCGCTGGGCATCAAGGATGCTTCGGTCGACGCGCTGCGTGCCGACATCAAGAAGAACCTCGAGCGCGAAGTGAAGTTCCGCGTGCTGGCCCGCAACAAGGGTGCCGTCATGGATGCCCTGGTCGCTGCGTCCGAGCTCGATGTGCCCAACGCGCTGGTGCAGGGCGAGGCCGAGCGCATGGTCGGCCAGGCTCGAGAAGACCTGAAGAAGCGCGGCGTCAAGGATGCCGACAAGGCTGAAATCCCCGCTGACCTGTTCAAGCCGCAAGCTGAGCGCCGCGTGCGCCTGGGTCTGGTCGTTGCCGAGCTGGTGCGCGCCAACAACCTGCAGGCCAAGCCGGCCCAGCTGCAGGCCCATATCGAAGAGCTGTCGCAGAGCTACGAGAAGCCTGCCGAAGTGATGCGCTGGTACCTGAGCGACCGCGAGCGCATGGCCGAAGTGGAAGCTGTCGTGGTTGAGAACAATGTCACGGACTTCGTGCTGTCGACGGCCAAGGTGTCTGACAAGGCCCTGCCTTTCGACGAACTGATGGCCCAGGGCAACTGAGAGTCCTTCGCCTCACGAAGGCGCCGTGCCGCAAGGCCGGCGCCTTTTTTACTTGCGTGGCCATAATCCGTCCCCATAACAGCTGTTACCGCTTTGTCTTCAAGGATCTGAATGAGCGCTCTCGACACCAGTAACCTGGGGCTGGTCCCCATGGTCATCGAACAGTCCGGCCGTGGCGAGCGCGCCTACGACATCTACTCGCGCCTGCTGCGCGAGCGCATCGTCTTCCTGGTCGGCCCCGTCAACGACGCGGTGGCTAACCTGGTCGTCGCCCAGCTGCTGTTCCTGGAGAGCGAGAACCCCGACAAGGACATCTCGCTCTACATCAACAGCCCCGGCGGCAGCGTGTCGGCCGGCATGTCCATCTTCGACACCATGCAGTTCATCAAACCCGAGGTCTCGACCTTGTGCATGGGCATGGCGGCCAGCATGGGCGCCTTCCTGCTTTCTGCCGGCGCCAAGGGCAAGCGTTTCGCGCTGCCCAACGCCAAGGTCATGATCCATCAGCCGCTTGGCGGTGCGCAGGGTCAGGCCACGGATATTGAAATCCATGCGCGTGAAATCCTGAAGACTCGCGAGACCCTGAATCGCATCCTGGCCGAGCGCAGCGGCCAGACGCTGGAGAAAATCCAGTCGGATACCGAGCGCGACTATTTCATGTCAGCCGCCGAGGCGCAGAGCTACGGCTTGATCGACCAGGTGCTGGAACATCGGCCCTGAGTTGTGAGGGGGCGTAACCGCCCCCGGATTCGCAGCGGAATCGGGGCCCTTATCCCCACAAGGGCCCCGAGATCGTTTGGTCTATCATCATTCAGGCACCCGCCTGTTCCCTGGCATTTCCGAGCAGACCCATGGCCGACAAAAAAGGCAACTCCAGCGAAAAAGTTTTGTACTGCTCGTTCTGCGGCAAGAGCCAGCACGAGGTCAAGAAGCTGATTGCCGGCCCGTCCGTCTTCATCTGTGACGAGTGCATCGAGCTGTGCAACGACATCGTCCGTGACGAGATCCCGGCGCCAGCGCCGGCTGCGCGAGCCGGCAAGTCCGACCTGCCCGTGCCCAGCGAGATCAAGGCCAGCCTGGATCAGTACGTCATCGGGCAGGACGTGGCCAAGCGCACGCTGGCCGTGGCTGTCTACAACCACTACAAGCGCCTGCGCCACATGAGCACGACCAAGGAATCGGTCGAGCTCTCCAAGAGCAACATCCTGCTAATCGGCCCGACGGGCTCGGGCAAGACGCTGCTGGCGCAGACGCTGGCGCGTTTGCTGAATGTGCCGTTCGTGATCGCCGACGCGACGACGCTGACCGAGGCCGGCTACGTCGGCGAGGACGTCGAGAACATCATCCAGAAGCTGCTGCAGAACTGCAATTACGACGTCGAGCGCGCGCAGCGAGGCATCGTCTACATCGACGAGATCGACAAAATCTCGCGCAAGGCGGACAACCCCTCCATCACCCGCGACGTGTCGGGTGAAGGAGTGCAGCAGGCGCTGCTCAAGCTGGTGGAGGGCACGATGGCTTCGGTGCCCCCGCAGGGCGGGCGCAAGCACCCCAACCAGGACTTCCTGCAGATCGACACGACCAACATCTTGTTCATCTGCGGCGGCGCCTTCGACGGCCTAGAGAAAGTCATCCAGAACCGCAGCGAGAAGTCGGGCATCGGCTTCGGTGCCACGGTGCGCAGCAAGAGCGACAAGAAGGTCGGCGAGGTGTTCCGCGAGTGCGAGCCCGAGGACATCATCAAGTTCGGCCTCATCCCCGAGTTGGTGGGCCGCCTGCCGGTCGTCGCGACGCTGGGCGAGCTGACCGAGGACGCGCTGGTGCAGATCCTGACCGAACCCAAGAACGCGCTGGTCAAGCAGTACCAGCAGCTGTTCGAGATGGACGGCGTCGAGCTGGAGATCCGCAAGCCGGCTCTGGCCGCCATCGCCCGCAAGGCGCTGGCCCGCAAGACCGGTGCTCGCGGCCTGCGGTCCATCATGGAGCAATCGCTCATCGACACCATGTTCGACCTGCCCGCGCTCGACGGCGTGGAGAAGGTCGTCCTGGACGAGCACAACATCGAGGACGCGTCTTCGCGCCCCTTGCTGGTCTATCGCGAGCAAGCCAAGGCCAGCGCCTGAGCCACACGCCTTCCCATCCGCTTGCAATCGCCCTCTCAGGCCCGATATCGGCCTGAGAAAGAGAGGTCTTCATGTCCGGACACCCCATCCTCCCCGCCGATCCGATCACGCTGCCGCTGCTGCCGCTGCGTGACGTGGTCGTGTTCCCGCACATGGTCATCCCGCTGTTCGTCGGGCGCCCCAAGTCCATCAAGGCGCTGGAAGCCGCGATGGAGGCCGGCCGCCAGATCATGCTGGTCGCCCAGAAGGCCGCCGGCAAGGACGAGCCCAAGCCCGAGGACATGTTCGAGGTCGGCTGCGTCTCCAGCATCCTGCAGATGCTGAAGCTGCCTGACGGTACCGTGAAGGTGCTGGTCGAGGGCTTGCAGCGCGCCACGACCCAGTCCATCACCGAGCCGGGTGAGCACTTCGTCGCCGAAGTCACGCCCATCCCGCCCGAGACCGAGCACGCGCCCGAAGTCGAGGCCCTGCGCCGCGCTGTGACGCAGCAGTTCGACCAGTACGTCAAGCTCAACAAGAAGATCCCGCCCGAGATCCTCACGTCCATCGGCGGCATTGACGATCCCGGCCGCCTGGCCGACACCATCGCTGCCCACCTGCCGCTCAAGCTCGACGCCAAGCAGGCCGTGCTCGATCTGGCCGATGTGGCCAAGCGCCTTGAAAAGCTGCTGGACCTGCTGGAGCACGAAGTTGACATCCTGCAGGTGGAGAAGCGCATCCGTGGCCGAGTCAAGCGCCAGATGGAGAAGAGCCAGCGCGAGTACTACTTGAACGAGCAGGTCAAGGCGATCCAGAAGGAGCTGGGTGACGGCGAAGAAGGCGCCGACATGGAGGAACTCGAGAAGAAGATCCTCGCCGCCAAGATGCCCAAGGAGGCGCGCAAGAAGGCCGACGCGGAGCTGAAGAAGCTCAAGCTGATGTCGCCCATGTCTGCCGAAGCCACGGTCGTGCGCAACTACATCGATACGCTGGTCAATCTGCCCTGGAGCAAGAAGACCAAGATCAAGCACGACCTCAAGAATGCCGAGGATGTGCTGAACGAAGACCACTACGGCCTTGAGAAGGTCAAGGACCGCATCCTTGAGTACCTTGCGGTGCAGCAGCGCGTGGACAAGGTCAAGGCTCCCATCCTGTGCCTGGTCGGCCCTCCGGGCGTGGGCAAGACCTCGCTCGGCCAGAGCGTGGCGCGCGCCACCGGCCGCAAGTTCATCCGCATGGCGCTGGGCGGTGTGCGTGACGAGGCCGAGATCCGTGGCCACCGCCGCACTTACATCGGCTCCATGCCGGGTAAGGTGTTGCAGTCGCTGTCCAAGGTGGGCGTGCGCAATCCGCTGTTCCTGCTCGACGAGATCGACAAGCTGGGTATGGATTTCCGCGGCGATCCGTCGTCGGCGCTGCTTGAGGTGTTGGACCCCGAGCAGAACCACACCTTCGGCGACCACTACGTCGAGGTCGACTTTGACCTCTCGGACGTGATGTTCGTCGCCACCTCCAACTCGATGAACATCCCGCCGGCCCTGCTGGACCGCATGGAGGTCATTCGCCTGTCGGGCTACACGGAGGACGAGAAGGTCAACATCGCCCAGACTTACCTGTTGCCCAAGCAGCGCAAGAACAACGGCGTGCTGGACGAGGAATTGGAGGTCACCGAGTCGGCCGTCCGTGGCGTCATCCGCTACTACACGCGGGAAGCTGGCGTGCGCTCGCTTGAGCGCGAGATGTCCAAGATCTGTCGCAAGGTGGTCAAGGGCATCCAGCTCAAGACCTACGAGGGCAAGGTGGTAGTCACCGAGGACAACCTCCACGACTTCTTGGGTGTGCGCAAGTACGACTTTGGCCGTGCGGAGAAGAAGAATCAGGTCGGCCAGGTGGTTGGCCTTGCGTGGACCGAGGTGGGCGGCGACCTGCTGACCATCGAAGCCACTGCGATGCCGGGCAAGGGCAACATCATCCGTACGGGTTCACTGGGTGACGTGATGAAGGAGTCCGTCGAGGCAGCGCGCACCGTTGTGCGTTCGCGAGCCCGTCGGCTGGGCATCAAGGACGAGGTCTTCGAGAAGCGCGACGTGCACGTGCACGTACCCGATGGCGCCACGCCCAAGGACGGTCCGAGCGCGGGTGCCGCGATGACGACGGCCTTCGTGTCGGCGCTTACTGGCATCCCGGTGCGCGCTGATGTCGCCATGACCGGCGAGATCACGCTGCGTGGCGAGGTCACGGCGATTGGAGGCCTGAAGGAGAAGCTGCTCGCGGCCCACCGCGGCGGCATCAAGACCGTGATGATCCCGGAAGAGAACGTCAAGGACCTGCAGGACATCCCGGAGAACGTGAAGAACCAGCTGGAGATCGTGCCTGTGCGCTGGATCGAACGTGTGCTGGAGGTTGCTCTGGAGTCCGTGCCGACGCCGCTGCCGGACGAGGAAGTGCCCGTCAGCGCGGCGAAGCCGGAGGAGGGCGCGGCCAAGAGCACGGTCGTGCCGCATTGAGTGTGCGACTGGCTTGTCATCCGACCAAAAAATGGATTACAATGCCAGCTTCGCTAGACAAGCAACGCAAGCGCTGAATGTCTGGTGAAACAAAGCGGGATTAGCTCAGTTGGTAGAGCGATACCTTGCCAAGGTATAGGTCGAGAGTTCGAGCCTCTTATCCCGCTCCATGTATTTCGAAGGGAAGCCCCGGCTTCCCTTTTTCGTCAAAGTCGCACCAACGGCTTTGATCGGGTTTACGGCGGCGCGATAGCAAAGCGGTTATGCCCCGGATTGCAAATCCGGTTAGTCCGGTTCGACTCCGGATCGCGCCTCCAAATAGCACTCATGCGGGTGTAGCTCAGTTGGTAGAGCGCAACCTTGCCAAGGTTGAGGTCACGAGTTCGAGCCTCGTTACCCGCTCCAGTGTTTACGCCACGGCGTGCCGCAAGGCCCGTCCGATGCGGGATTAGCTCAGTTGGTAGAGCGATACCTTGCCAAGGTATAGGTCGAGAGTTCGAGCCTCTTATCCCGCTCCAGGCTTCACGGGAGATCCGATTCGTCGGATCTCCCGTTTTCTTTTCCGGTCCGCTTTGTGCAATGAAGCAGCTCTTCGCTTCCCTTAAACTGCCGGCGTGCCCCGGTGGTGAAATCGGTAGACACAGCGGACTTGATGAAATTTGAGCACCCGGTGCGGAAACGGCCGGCGTGAATCCCGTCAAAGTCGGCGAATCCCCTGGCCAGCCGGCCGAGGTAACGCCGAGCCAAGCCTCGCCAGCGAGGAAGGTGTAGAGAGTGGACGGCGGGGGCCTAAGGCGGCTGGCGACAGCGCTATGGCCAAGGCGCATTCCAGACTCCAAACGCGGCAGCGCGGCGGCGAAAGCCGAAGGGGTAAGAAAATCCGTCGCCGCTTCATCGCGGCATGCCGGTTCGAGTCCGGCCCGGGGCACCACGTTTTTCCGATCACCGTCGCCTTTCAGCGATGGCCTTCGTGGCCGGCGGGCTTGCGCGCCTGCAGCGTGGAGGAGCCCGATGCCCGTGCGCCTTGGGCGCTTCCGGACTCAAGCCCTCGCAGGATCGGGCAATCAGGCCGCTCGTCGCCGTGGCAGCAGTGCACGAGATGCTCCAGGGCCGTCTTCATGGCCTGGATCTCGTTGATCTTCGTCTGAAGGTCCTCCAGGTGCAGCTGGGCAAGCGCCTTGACCTGCCGGCTGGAGCGCCCGCGGTCCTGCCAGAGGCTCAGCAGGTCGCGTATCTCATCGATGGAGAAGCCCAGGTCGCGCGCGCGGCGAATGAAGCGCAGCGTGTGGACGTCCTTGTCGGTGTACTGCCGATAGCCGGACTCGGTACGGTTGGCCGGTGGCAGCAGCGCCACGCTCTCATAGTGGCGCATCATCTTGGCGGACACGCCCGAAGCGGCGGCAGCTTCTCCAATGTTCATGCAGGCTCCTTGCGGGCGCAGCAGGCCCGGACGTCGAGCTCGCCCCAGCCCAGTACCCGGGCGATCCAGGCTTGCAGCGCGGCGGGATCGCCGCTGGTTTCGATTTCCAGGCTGGGTTGGCCAGGCGTGGGCGTCCACAGCTCGGCCGCGCGCCGCGCCACGGCCGTCTCGATGCGCAGTAGCTTCACATCGGCCCCGAGGGCCGCCTGCCAAAGCGGTTCGATCAAGGGGTAGTGCGTACAGCCAAGCAGGGCTGTGTCGACGCCGGCTGTGCGCAGTGCTGCACAGTGATGCTCGACCAGTAAGCGCAACTCAGTGCTGTCGACATCGCCCGCCTCAATGTGATCGACGATGCCTGGGCAGCCCTGGACCACCACTTCGCGGCCGCCCGCGTGACGGGCTATCAGCGCGCGTAGTCGGGCGCTCGATGCGGTGGCCGGCGTGGCCAGCAGCCCTATGCGGCCGTTGCGCGACATCGCGACGGCTGGCTTGATGCCGGGCTCGGTGCCAACGAACGGCAGGGCGGGCCAGCGCTCGCGCAGTGCGTCGATGGCGTGCGCCGTTGCCGTGTTGCAGGCGATGACGATGAGGCCCGCGCCCCGATCGATCAGGTGCTCCGTGATCGCGAGGCTGCGGGCGCGGATGTCCTCGGGGCTACGGCTGCCGTAGGGGGCGTAGGCGGCATCAGCCAGGTAGCGCAGGCGTGCGGTGGGCAGCAGGGCACGCAGCTCGCGCAACACTGTGAAGCCACCGACGCCGGAGTCGAAGACGCCGATTTCCCGGCGTGAAGAGGAGTCGGTCTGCATGGGCGCGAACAGTCTAGCGTCGCTGTTCGAGAGGCCTCTCCAAAAGACTTCGTCCGACGCGGACCGCCTCCTGGCTAGAATCGAACGATCGTGCTTTTTTGTACGTGGCTCCGCCGGCAGCGGCCCGTAGAATCAAATTAACGTTTACGTCAATTCGAGCTGGAGTTTTCGATGAAGGTCTTGGTCCCTGTCAAACGCGTGGTCGACTACAACGTCAAGGTGCGCGTGAAGAGCGACGGCACGGGCGTGGATATCGCCAACGTGAAGATGTCGATGAACCCCTTCGACGAGATCGCAGTCGAAGAGGCCGTGCGGCTGAAGGAGAAGGGCGCCCTGGGCGAGGGCGGCGAGGTGATCGCTGTGTCCTGCGGCGTCGCGCAATGCCAGGAGACCCTGCGAACCGCCATGGCCATCGGCGCCGACCGTGCCATCCTGGTGGAGACCGACGCGGAGCTGCAGCCGCTGGCTGTCGCCAAGTTGTTGAAGGCGCTGGTCGACAAGGAGGGGCCGAGCCTGGTCATCCTGGGCAAGCAGGCCATCGACGACGATTGCAACCAGACCGGCCAGATGCTGGCCGCGCTGACCGGCATGCCGCAGGGCACCTTCGCCTCGAAGGTTGAAGTGGCCGGCGACAAGGTCAACGTGACGCGCGAAGTGGACGGTGGCCTCGAGACGGTGGCCCTGAGCCTGCCGGCCGTCGTGACGACCGACCTGCGCCTGAACGAGCCGCGCTACGTGACGCTGCCCAACATCATGAAGGCCAAGAAGAAGCAGCTCGACATCGTCAAGCCGGCGGACCTGGGCGTGGACGTGGCGCCGCGCATCAAGACGTTGAAGGTCAGCGAGCCGCCCAAGCGCGGCGCCGGCGTCAAGGTGCCGGACGTCGCCACGCTGGTGACGAAGCTGAAGACCGAAGCCAAGGTCATCTGACCGCTGCCCCGAATCTGGAGACTTTGAGATGACCGCACTCGTCATTGCCGAACACGACAACGCCTTGATCAAGGGCGCCACCCTGAACACCGTCACCGCCGCCGCCGCCTTGGGTGGTGACGTGCACGTGCTGGTCGCCGGTCACAACGCTGCGGCCGCCGCTGCCGCTGCGGGCCAGATCGCCGGCGTCGCCAAGGTGCTGCACGCCGATGCCGCCGCGCTGGCTGAAGGCCTGGCCGAGAACGTCGCTGCGCAGGTGGTTGCGCTGGCTTCGGGCTACAGCCACATCCTGTTCCCGGCAACCGCCGCGGGCAAGAACGTCGCGCCGCGCGTCGCTGCCCTGCTGGACGTGGCCCAGGTGAGCGACATCACAAAGGTGGTCAGCGGCGACACCTTCGAACGCCCCATCTACGCCGGCAACGCCATCGCTACAGTGCAGAGCGCCGACGCCGTGAAGGTCATCACCGTGCGCACGACCGGCTTCGACCCGGCTGCCAGCTCGGGCGGCTCGGCTCCCGTCGAATCGGCAGCGACTGCGACTGACTCGGGCAAGAGCAGCTTCGTCGGCCGTGAGGTCACCAAGAGCGACCGCCCCGAGCTGACTGCCGCCAAGATCATCGTGTCCGGCGGCCGTGCGCTGGGCTCCAACGAGAAGTTCATGGAAGTGCTGACGCCGCTGGCGGACAAGCTCGGCGCTGCCCTGGGTGCTTCGCGCGCCGCCGTCGATGCGGGCTATGCCCCCAACGACTGGCAGGTGGGCCAGACCGGCAAGATCGTGGCCCCCCAGCTCTACATCGCGGCCGGTATCTCCGGCGCCATCCAGCATCTGGCCGGCATGAAGGACTCCAAGGTGATCGTCGCCATCAACAAGGATCCGGAAGCCCCGATCTTCTCGGTGGCTGACTACGGCCTCGAAGCCGACCTGTTCACGGCCGTGCCGGAACTCGTCAACGCGCTGTAAACCTGCCCCTGCCAAACGCACTCGGGCGCCCCGACCACAGTCGTCGCGGCGCCCTTTTTGTCTCCGTCTGGAGGAACAAATGAGTTACCAAGCCCCCGTTAAGGACATGCTCTTCAACATCCGGCACCTTGCCGGCCTGGAGACGCTGGCCGAGCAAATTCCCGCCTTCGCCGATTTCGGCCTGGACACCGCTGGCGCCGTGCTGGAGGAGTGCGCCAAGCTGACGCAGGACGTCATTGCACCGCTGAACTTCGAAGGTGACAAGAACCCGTCGAGCTGGAGAGACGGCGTCGTCACCACGACGCCCGGCTTCAAGGAGGCCTTCCGTGCTTACGCCGAGGGCGGATGGCAGGGGCTCGTGCATCCGACCGAGTTCGGCGGCCAGGGGGCGCCCAAGACCATCGCCGCGGCCTGCAACGAAATGCTGCAGTCGGCCAACATGAGCTTCGCGCTGTGCCCGCTGCTGACCGACGGCGCCGTAGAGGCGCTGCTGACCGCGGGGAGCGACGAGCAGCGCAACGTCTTCATCCCCAAGCTGCTGGACGGCTCGTGGACGGGCACGATGAACCTGACCGAACCCCAGGCGGGCTCGGATCTGGCACTCGTGCGCACCCGCGCCGAGCCGCAGCCTGACGGTACGTACAAGATCTTCGGCACCAAGATCTTCATTACCTACGGAGAGCACGACATGGCCGAGAACATCGTCCACCTTGTGCTGGCTCGCGTCGCCGGCGCACCGGAGGGCGTGAAGGGCATCAGCCTGTTCCTGGTGCCAAAGTTCCTCGTCAACGCGGATGGCTCGCTGGGCGCACGCAACGACGCGCATTGCGTGTCCATCGAGCACAAGATGGGCATCAAGGCCAGCCCCACGGCCGTGCTGCAGTTCGGCGACCATGGCGGCGCCATCGGCACGCTGATCGGCCAGGAGAACCGTGGCCTGGAGTACATGTTCATCATGATGAATGCGGCCCGCTACGGCGTGGGCCTGCAAGGTATTGCCATCGCCGATCGTGCCTACCAGAAGGCCGTGGCCTATGCGAAGGACCGTGTGCAGTCACGTCCCGTGGACGGCTCGGTGGCAGGCAGTGCGGCCATCATCCATCACCCCGACGTGCGTCGCATGCTGATGACCATGCGCTCGCTGACCGAGGGCTGCCGCGCGATGGCGAGCACCGCGGCTGCTGCTTTCGACGCGGCCCATCACCATCCCGATGCGGAGGCCCGCAAGCAGAACCAGGCCTTCTACGACTTCATGGTGCCGCTGGTGAAGGGCTACAGCACCGAGATGAGCCTGGAGGTCACGTCCTTGGGCGTGCAGGTGCATGGTGGTATGGGCTTCATCGAGGAGACCGGTGCGGCACAGTACTACCGTGACGCCAAGATCCTGACCATCTACGAGGGCACCACGGCCATCCAGGCCAACGATCTTGTCGGACGCAAGACGGCGCGCGATGGGGGGCAACTGGCGCGCGGCATCGCCGGCCAGATCGAAGTGACGGAAGGCGAACTCGCCAAGCGCGACAGTGCCGCCGCCCGTGCGGTGCTGAAGGGCCTGCGCGCCTCGCGCGAGGACTTCCTCGCCGTGGTGGACTTCATCGCGGCTAAAGCCAAGGGCAACCCGAATGCCGCCTATGCCGGCTCTGTGCCCTACCTGATGCTGGCGGGCAATCTCGTCGCGGGCTGGCAACTGTCCCGTGCGCTGATCGCCGCGGAAGACGCGTTGGCGACTGACAAGGAATTCATGGCCGCGAAGATCACGACGGCGCGCTTCTACGCCGAGCACATCCTGCCGCGTACCGCGTCGCTGCGGGCTGCCATCGTGGATGGTGCCGACAGCGTCACTGAACTGAGCCTCGAAGCTTTTTGACGGAGACTGTTTTGGCCCTGCCTCCCATCCTGAAGAACCTGCCGCTGCCGGTCATCGGCTCGCCGCTGTTCATCATCAGCAACCCCAAGCTCGTCATCGAGCAGTGCAAGTCCGGCATCGTCGGCTCCATGCCGGCGCTGAATGCCCGCCCCGCCGAATTGCTCGACGAATGGCTGGCCGAAATCACCGAGACGCTGGCAGCCTGGAACCGTGCAAACCCGGACCGCCCGGCCGCGCCGTTCGCGATCAACCAGATCGTGCACAAGAGCAACGAGCGGCTCGAGCACGACATGCAGGTCTGCGCCAAGTACAAGGTGCCCATCATCATCACGAGTCTGGGCGCGCGCGAGGACGTGAACCAGGCCGTGCACGCCTGGGGCGGTATCGTTCTGCACGACATCATCAACAACAAGTTCGCGAAAAAGGCCATCGAGAAGGGGGCCGATGGCCTCATCGCCGTGGCTGCCGGCGCTGGCGGCCATGCTGGCGTGAAGAGCCCGTTCGCCCTTGTCCACGAGATCCGAGAGTGGTTCGACGGCCCGCTGGCGCTGTCGGGCTCCATGGGCACGGGTGATGCCATCCTTGCCGCGCAGGCCATGGGCGCGGACCTGGCCTACATCGGCTCGGCTTTCATTGCTACCGCTGAGGCACGCGCCAGCGACGAGTACAAACAGATGATCGTCGCCAGTAACAGCGACGACATCGTCTACAGCAACCTTTTTACCGGCGTGCACGGAAACTACCTGCGCGGCTCGGTCGTGGCGGCGGGCCTGGACCCCGAGAACCTTCCGGAGAGCGACCCCAGCAAGATGAACTTCGGCGGCGGCGCGGCCAAGGCCTGGAAGGACATCTGGGGCAGTGGTCAGGGCATAGGCGCCGTCAAGCAGGTTGTGCCGGCGGCGGAGCTGATCGGACGACTGAAGCGCGAGTACGCGGCGGCACGGGCGCGTCTGGCGCTGTGAGCTGAAGGCATCGCCCTGAAAGGACAACGGCCGCCCTAGGGCGGCCGTTGGCGTTCGTGGGCACCGTCTCAAGCGGCGGGCACGGTGCGCACGAAGCGGCGCACTGCGGTAGCGCGCGCGGCAAAGGCGCCACTGAGAAGCCCGAACACCGCGCTCGCCGCAGCAATGAACCAGACCTCGTGGACCACGTGTGCGTCGACGCCGGTGGCGTAGCCAAGCACGAACTTGGCCGCGAAGATGCCGACCATCAGGCCCAGCGGCAGCCAACTGCCTGGCACGCGCACGGCCTGGCCTTCGCGAACCAGGCCGCGCGGCGCGAAGACCGGGCCGGCAACGAAGACCGCAGCGGCGAAACCAGCCGCCCAGGCGAGTACCGGGACGACGTGGGCGCCGAAGGCAGCGGTCACGCCGTACAGGGACAGGGCAAGCATGGCCAGCGCTACCTTGGCGAGCGTGCCAGGCTGGATCACGCGGTCGCGGGACTGGCGATAGCCCAGGATCACCAGGACAGCGAGGATGGCGAAGGGCCAGAGGGGGATGGTAGAAGTCATGGCGGAGGCACTCGGTGGGTTGCAATGCCCCGGACTGTGCCGGCGGTGCACCCGCCGGGCGACCTGCCTGCGACGAATCGACAGCGGAGGGAGGGAAACGCAAGCCCGACCGACCGGTGGCTCAGCGCGCCACGCCGCGCAGCAGCCGCAGACCGTTGAACACCACCAGCAGGCTGGCGCCCATGTCCGCGAATACGGCCATCCACATCGTCGCGCTGCCGAACACGGCCAGCGCGAAGAACACTGCCTTGATGCCCAGCGCCAGCGAGATGTTCTGCCACAGCACGGCGTAGGTGCGCCGCGACAGGCGGATGACCTCGGGCAGCCTGCGCAGGTCGTCGTTCATGATGAGCACGTCCGCTGCCTCCTTGGCCGTGTCGGTGCCTGCGGCACCCATGGAGAAGCCAACGGCCGCAGCGGCCAGGCTGGGTGCGTCATTGACGCCGTCGCCCACCATGCCCACCGGTCCTTGCGCGCTCAGGGCGCCGACGGCCTGCTGCTTGTCCTGTGGCAACAGTTCAGCGCGCACGTCGGCGATGCCCACCTGGCTGGCAATGGCCCGGGCGGTGGATGGGTTGTCGCCCGTCAGCATGACGGGATGTACGCCCAAGGCCTGCAGCTCGGCCACGGCTTCGCGGCTGGTGGCACGCGGACGGTCGGCCACGGCGAATAGGGCTAGCACACGGTCGGCGCCGGCCAGAAGCGACACGGTACGGCCCTGCGCTTCGTGCTCCTGCATCAGTGTCTCCAGCTCGGGCGAGCACTGACCGCGCTCATGGATCCAGCGGTGGTTGCCTAGGACCAGATCCTGCTCAGCGATGCGGCCGTGCACGCCGCGTCCCAGGTCCGCACCGAAGTTCTGCACCGGCAGCGCGTCGGCCGGCAGCCCGGCGGCGATGGCCTGGGAGACCGGATGGTCCGAGCGCGCCGCGAGGCTGTGCGCAAGCTGCACTACCAGGGCCGCGTCCTGGCCGGTAACCAGCACTTGCTGCGCGACGAGGCGGGGGCGCCCCTCAGTGAGCGTGCCAGTCTTGTCCAGCGCCAGCACCTTGAGCTTGCGAGCCTCTTCCAGATGCACGCCACCCTTGATCAGGATGCCCTGCCTCGCCGCGGCCGCCAGCCCGCTGACGACGGTGACTGGCGTGGAGATCACCAGCGCGCAGGGGCAGGCGATGACAAGCAGCACCAGCGCCTTGTAGATGCCGGTGAGCCAGGGCCAGCCCAGCAGCAGCGGGGTGCCCACGGCCACGGCAAGCGCCAGCACGAAGACGGCGGGCGTGTAGACGGCGGCGAAGCGGTCGACAAAGCGCTGCGTCGGTGCGCGCTGGCCCTGCGCGGCCTCGACGGCGTGGATGATGCCGGCCAGCACCGTGTCGCCGGCCGGCCGGGTGACCTCGAACTCCAGCGCACCGCTCTGGTTGATGGTGCCGGCGAAGACTGCGTCGCCGGGGGCCTTGTCGACCGGGATGCTCTCGCCTGTGACGGGCGACTGGTCCACGGCGCCCTGGCCGGCCGTTACCCGACCGTCAAGCGCGAAGCGCTCGCCTGGTTTCACGCGCACGATGGCGCCTACGGTTACGGCCCTGGCCTCCAGGCGGGCCCAGCGGCCATCGGGCTGACGCACCTCGGCCTGCTCGGGTGACAGTGCAAGCAACCCGGTGATGGCGTTGCGCGCCCGCTCCACCGAGCGGGCCTCGATCAGTTCCGCGAGTGAGTACAGCGCCATCACCATGGCGGCTTCGGGCCACTGGCCGATGACGAAGGCGCCGATGACGGCGACCGACATCAGCGCGTTGATGTTGAGCTGGCCGCGTGTCAGAGACGACAGACCCTTGCCGAACACCGACAGGCCCGATAGCGCGATGGCTAGCGCAGCGACTGCCATGCCGGCGAGGTGCCAGAGGGTGCCGTCGGGGGCTAGGAAGTGCAGGAGTTCGGCGCCGGTGGCGACGACCAGCGCGGCCACCAGGCGGACTAGTTCCTTGCGCCTGGCCTGGGCCGTGTCCTCGGAGGCAGGGGGAGCAGACAGCGTCTCGGTCTTGAAGCCTGCCCTGGCGATGGCGGCCGTCACAGCTGCCCACGAGGCCGGCGGCGCATCCACCGTAAGCGCACGGGCGGGAAGGTCGAAGTGCAGGCGGCGCACGTCTGGGAAGCCCTCGAGCGCACGGCGGATCTGACCTTCCTCCGTAGGGCAGTCCATCGCCGGGATGCGTAGCAGCAACCCTCCGGCGGATGCCGGCAGCGGGGCTGTCGCAGAGGCACCACCGCCGTCGCAGCAACTGGGTGCAGTTGCCGGCGCGTGAGCGTGGTCGTGATGGTCGTGGCCGGCGTGCGAATGCCCGGCATGGGCGTGGTCGTGAGAACTCATGCGGCTATTGGAATCCCTGGAGCAGCTCCAGAGTCAAGGGCCTAAACTGAGACCCGACACCAGCCGGAAGCCCGTTATGAAGATCGGAGACCTCGCAACCGCCTCGGCCACCGCCGTCGACACCATCCGTTACTACGAGCGCGAGGGCCTGTTGCCCGCGCCGGGACGCACGCAGGGGGGCTTCCGGGTCTACGAGCCTGGTCACCTGGAGCGGTTGCAGTTCATCCGCTATTGCAGGGGTCTGGACATGTCGCTGGACGAGGTGCGCGTGCTGCTGCGGGTCAAGGATGCGCCGGGAGGCGACTGTGGCGACGTGAATGCGCTGCTGGACGCGCACATAGGTCATGTGTCGCGGCGTATCCGCGAGCTGCGAGCGCTGGAGAAGCAGCTCAAGGAACTGCGCCAGCGCTGCGCAGCGGCGCAAAGTGTTGAACAGTGCGGCATCCTCAGCGGCTTGGCTGCCGCTGCGCAGGAGGGAACGCCGCCCGCACCCGGCTCGCACCTGCGCTCGGTGCATTCGCACTGAGATCACGTGGCCGATTGGCTGCGGCGAGAGTTGACAACGGCTCGTCGTGCGACATATTTGACTCTTGCAATCATTGCGGAGCATCGTCATGGGCGCCCTCGTCACTGAAGAGCAAGCCTTGCAGATCAAGGCCCGTTTCGAGACGGGAGTGCTCGCGCTCCCCGGGGTGACGGGGGTGGATCTCGGCCAGCATGCGGCGGAGTTCGTGATCCGCGTCTATGTCGCCTCGCTTGCCGCCGCGCCAGCGCTTCCGGCAAGTGTCGAAGGCGTGCGCGTCGAGGTGATCGAGCGGCGCTTCGGGCTGCAATAGCGGACGCTGCGCCTTCAGTCGTTCCAGGCCAGGTGGTTGGCCACGGCCATGGAGATGGCCTGCCCGCTGTTGGCTTCGAAATAGCTGTAGCCTGGGCACGGATTCACCTCGAAGCAGAACACCTGTTCGTCCGGCGTCAGTCGCAGGTCGATGCCTGAGAACTCCAGGCCCAATGCGCGGGTGAGGGCCACGCAGCGCTGCGATAACTCGTCGCTGAGCTCCGTGGCCTTCAGGCGGGCGGCTTCGCCGACCTGGCTCCTGGCGTAGCGATAGTCCACTGCGTCGGACTCGATGCGGGTCGCAAACACGCGCTGACCCACCACGTGCACGCGCACGTCGGTGCCAGGCACATAGGCCTGGAACTGCGTAGGGCACCAGCGAACCGAGGCCAGCCGGGCCAGGTCCTTCTCGTCGAAGGTCTGCACGATGGAGCGCACACCGCTGATGGACTTGTAGATGATGCGGCCGTGCTGTTCTCGAAACGCCAGCACCGCGCGGGGATCGGTGGTGATCAGCGAGGCCGGAACCTCGAAACCGTGTTCGCGGATCAACTGCGCCTGATAGGGTTTGGAGGAGTTCGACCCCATGGCCGCGATGCGATTCACCACGCGGGCCGTGCTGATCTCGGTCCAGCGGATCAGCGTGTCGTGCAGTGCGTTGCAATGCCGGGTCAGTGGCGAGTCGGGCGGCTCGCCCTTCAGCTCGGGCAGGCGAGCGTGGTCCATGAGTCGCGAGTAGACGCCTCGCACGCCATCCAGCGCGATGCCTTCGCCATCGATCTCCAGCCAACCGCTCAGGCCCGCGTCATCGAGCTCGAAGGCCATCTCGGTGTGCTCGAAATGGCGCTGGTTGAACCAGCGATAGGGCGCGCCGAGGCGGTCCAGCGCCTCGCCGACCAGAGCCAGTGGCGACTCGGAGGGGATCCCGCACAACAGGATCACGCAGCCTCCCGGTGGCGCGTCAGGGCGTCCATCAGCGTTGCGATCAAGGCCTCGCCGCCCAGCCGCAGGTCTGGTGTCGGGCTGGCGCCGGCGAACGACCAGGCTTGCTGCTCATGGCCCACGAAGTCGATGCCCAACAGCGAGGTGCCGCTCAGTTCGGCCAGACGCAGGCAGGCCTCGGAAACAGTCGGCGGCAGGGCCAGCCCGAAGGTGCGCCCGCACGTCACCAGAGCGGTGCCGACGAGCGCGCCCTGAGGCACCAGCCGACGCACACCGCGCGCTTCATCGATGCGGTCGCGCGAGGTCTGGCGGTAGGTTGCCACCGGCAGCCCAGCCCGGCGCGCGAGCCAGGCCCATTCGGATTCCATGCGCCATGGGCCGCATAGGCCCTGGGGCGTCGGCCGGTTGATCACTGGGCAGCGCAGCGCGTGCAGCCAGCTGAGGAAGAAGGCCACCAGCTCCTGCTGTACATAGGCCTGATCAGCCTCCGGTGCTTGCCGCCAGTGGGCTATGGGCACCGTGTACAGGCGGTTCAGAACGCCCTGCAGCGAAGCGCCGTCGACTTGCAGGCCCGCCTCGGTACGCAGGCGCAAAGTCCAGCCGTGGCGGCCTTCGAGACGGTGTTCCTGGAAGTCGCTCAGCGCCAGTTGGTCGGCGCTGAGGACCTCCAGCGGCTGCAGGCCGCAAGCACTCAGTTGCCGGGCGGCCCATGCAGCGGCCGCATCATGGGCGTCACAGAGAACCAGCCACATGGGGGCGCAGCCGTGCCGTGGCTTGCCGGGCCTAGCAGCCCTTGCAGCCGTCCTGTTCGTTCGTCAGCGCACCGCTGCCTAGGTCGGGCCTCAGCTCGGGCGAGATGAAGGTGGAGAGGCTCGCCACGATGGCCTCTAGTTGCGCCATGCGTTGCTCCAGGCCACCGCCCGGCCCTGCGGGATCGATGCCCGGCGGTAGTTGCGGGCCGGTCTCGACAAGCAGCTTGGGATCGATGTTCTCCGTGGCTGGCGGCTTCTCGAACTCCAGCTTCTCGATCTTGAACTCCTTGTGGTGGTCCTTGAGCTCCTTGTGTTCCTTCTGGTCCTTGTGATCCTTGGCATCCTTGAACTGCTTGTGATCGGGGTTGTCCTTGGCGTCCTTGTGATCCTTGTGTTCCTTGATCTCCTTGTGATCTTTGGAGTCCTTGTGATCCTTGGACTCCTGCTTGAAGTCCTTGATCTCCGGCTTGATCTTTTCCAGAGGCTTGTCGGTGAGCTTCGGCGCGGCGCCGGCCAGTGCGCCCTGCATGCCTGCGCCCGGTTGGCCTGGCAGGCCCGGGAAGGCGGGGTCGCCGGGCTGTGTCGGGAAGGTCGGCCCTTCCACGATGATCTTGCCCGGCGGCAGTTCGGGCACTCTCTTCTCGAACTTCAGTTCCTTGTGCTCCAGCTTCTCGATCTTGAGTTCCTTGTGCTCGAGCTTCTCGATCTTGTGCTCCTTGACTTCGACCTTCTCGTGCTTGTGATCCTTGAAGTCCTTGATAAGGGCCTTGGAGGTAGCCGTGCACATGCTGACGTTCAGGGCCGACAGCACGTCGGCGATTTGGTTGGCGATGCCGTGCCCGTCGCTGCTGCCAGCAAAGTGCAGGCCCACCACGTGTACCGTGCCGTCCACCACGGCCGAGCCTGAGTCGCCGTGGTCACCGAAGGCGGTGTTGTGGGTGGTGTCGGGGCGGATGCCGATCTGGTTGGTCAGCGTCTTCACGCCGATGCCGTTGCCGTAGTCGATGTTGACCGACAGGCTGATGCTGTCCACAAACCCGTAGGTCAGTCCGGTCGTGCGGCCGCGCTTGCGCACTGGCATGTTCAGCGTAGCCGTGGCGGTGCCGGCGACCTTGCCGATGTCGACGATCTCGCAGGAGTAGCCTCGCCCTGACAGCGAGGAGACCGCGCAGTCGACCTTGGCTGTCAACGCCGCGCGTTGCAGCGCGCCAACCACGTTGGCCGGGCACTGCCCGCCATCCACGCGACCGGGCTGAGCCATGGTGTCGCCTGCATGCCAGCCGTTGTCTATGCACATGACATGGAAGTTGGACAGCAGCAGCGGGTTGCCGCTGGCGTTGTCCTTAACGATGGCGCCCAGCGTGCCCACGAAGACGAAGCCGCCGACGGCGCGGCAGGGGCCAATGCTGATGCCGCCCTTGACCGGGTCGTAGTTGGTGGCGTCCGCCTGCAGGCCGATCTCGCTTTCGCGCTTCTTGTTCTTCATCGCGTCATGCAAGAAGTAACGGCGCTCGATGACGTCTGTCTTGACGCCATCGAAATGGTCGGGCACCCGTTCCGCGGCCGGCAAGTCGCTCTTCTTTTGCGCCACCATTACACGGATCGCGACTTCGTCGGTGCGTTGGCCGCCGACGTACTTGAACCCAACGTCCACCGCGGTGACGCCCGGTCGCTTCAGCAGCTGTTCCTCGAGGCTTTCCTTGAGGGCGACGACTTCAAGCACTGGCTTGCTCATGCTGATCTCCTATGCAGAGGCCGCGTCGAGAGCTCGACCGAAAGCGAGTGCGGCCCACCGATGGGCTGATGCGGGCGCATCTCCGGATCGGTGAAATCCAATTTAGGCGGCAGGTCGCTCCGCCACCTCCACAAAGGAGAGGAGCAGTGTCGAAGCTAGGGGGCGTCGCGTTTCGCGACGGCCGTTCAGCGCTTGTTGATGCGCCAGGCTGGCAGCGTCCAGCCCGCCCACAGAGCCAAGCCGCGCAGCAACATTGCCGTCGCGGCGGCCGCGCTGATCGTGGCCCACTGCGGCCAGTCGAGTGCCACCGTCGCTACCAGCACCCAGCCGCCGACGAAGCTGCACAGCGCATAGGGGCGGTGGTCGTGGAAGGCCGCGGGGATCTCATTGCAGACGATGTCGCGCAGCACGCCGCCGAACACGGCGGTGATGACACCCATCAGCACGGCCACGATGGCAGGCATGCCGGCGTCAAGTGCAACCAGCGTGCCGTTGGCGGTGAACAGGCCCAGGCCGAGAGCGTCGGGCCACTGGATGGCGCGCTCAGTCAGCGCTAGGTGGCGGCGCCGCATCAGCAGCATGGCCGCAAGGCAAAGCCCCATGAGCACCCACAGCCAGTCCGCATGCTCGACCCAGAAAAAGGGTCGGCGGTCCAGCAGCACGTCACGCAGCGTGCCACCGCCGAATGCCGAAAGTCCTGCGACGACGCATAGCCCAACGACGTCGAGTTGCTTGCGCGCGCCGGCCAGCAGGCCCGAGAGTGCGAATGCGAGCGTGGCGGCGACCTCGACGGTCGCCTGCAGGGTGGAGAAGTTGATGACGGGGGGCTTCATGAACCCCGCATCATTCCATCACTTCATCGTCGCCCACTTGGCCTGGGGGGCATCGTTGGCCGAGTGCGGGATTGTCAACCCAGCCTTCATTGCCCAGGGGCGCACCTGGTGGTGAATGGGGATGAAGAGGACTTCGTCGCGCGTGCGTTTGAGCGCCTCTTGCATCAGCGCCAGGCGCCTGGGTACGTCGATCTCTACTTTCATCTGCTGCACCAGCGCGTCCACCTTGACATCGCTGACGCGCGAAAAATTGCCCTTGCCGTCAGCGCCACCGGTCTTGGTATGGACGATGTCCTGCAGCGTGTATTGCGCGTCGAAGGTCGTCACGCCCCAGCCGTACAGGTAGAGCGGCAGTTCGTAGCGCTGCATCGCCGCCGAATGCTGTGTCATGGGCTGTGTCGTCAGCTTGGTCTTGATGCCTACGCGCGCCCACATCGACACCACAGCCTGGCAGATCTCCTCGTCGTTGACGTAACGGTCGTTGGGGCAGGCCAGGGGCACGTCGAATCCATCGGCGTAGCCGGCATCCGCCAGCAACTGCTTGGCGCGGCTGATGTCGGGCTTGGCCACCGTGTCCAGGTCCGCCGACCAGCCGTAGGCCACCGGCGCGACCATGATGGCCGCCGGGATGGACAGGCCGCGCATTAGGCTGCGCCGGATGGCCTCGCGGTCGATGGCCAGCGACATGGCCTCACGCACCCGTCTGTCCTTGAAGGGGTTCCTGCCCTTGACGCTCGAACCCCTGATCTCGTCGCTGCCGATGTCCAGCGCGAAGAAGATGGTGCGGTTCTCCGGCCCGTCGATGACCTTGAGGCGAGGGTCAGCCTTGAGCTTGGCCACGTCCTGTGGGGGCAGGTCGGTCAGTAGGTCCAGCGCGCCCGACAGCAGAGCCGCCACACGTGTGGCGTCGGACTTGATCGGCAGGTAGGTCACCTCGCTGATGTTGCCCTTTGGCTTGTCCCACCAGTCCTTGTTGGCCACCATGGTGAGCTTCTGGTCGGGTGTCCAGCCAGTAACCTTGAAAGGCCCAGTGCCCATCGCGTTGCGTGAGGCGTAGGTATCCTCTTTGGCCTTGAAGTCCTGCGGATTCTCAGAGCGGTTCTTGGTCGCCCAGGACCTGCTGAGGATGCGCACGTAGGTCAGGTTGCGCGTGAGGACCGGACTGGGGCCGTCGAGGAGGAGGTCGACCGTGAAATCGTCGATCTTCTTCACCTCCTTGATGCCGGAGGCGTAGATGATCATGTTGCTGGCTGGGTGCCTGATGCGCTGGAGGCTGAAGAGGACATCGTCGGCCGTGAAAGGTGTTCCATCGTGGAATTTCACGCCACGGCGCAGGTCAAAGCGCAGCTGGGTGGGGGTGACGTAGGTCCATTTCGCCGCCAACGCTGGCTCGACCTCGAACTTCTCGGTGTAGCGAGTCAATCCTTCGTAGACGTAGCCCGTGATCGTCGACGTGGCGGAGTGGTTCTGCGAATGCGGGTCCAGCGTCTGGATGTCGTTCTGCGCGGCCCAGCGCAGGGTGTTGGCGCATGTAAGGCTGGTGGTCGAAGCGAGCAGCAGGGTCGCAGCGAGGGGGGTGATGGATTTCATTTGATGGTGGTGTATCGGGCTTCGAAGTAGTCGTTGGAGCGATGGATCGTCTCGACACCCGGCTTCATAGCCCACGGCCTGATCTGATGGTGGATGGGGATAAACAGCGATTCGTCGCGAATGCGCAGCAGCGCCTCCTTGATGAGGGCGTTTCGCTTGGGCGCGTCCGGCTCGAACTTGATCTTCTGGATCAGGCCGTCCAACGTCGCGTCACTGACCTTGCCGAAGTTGAAGTTGCCGTCGGCGCCATTGGTGCGGGTATGGCCCCAGGCCTGCATGCCGTACAGCGCGTCGTAGGTGGAGACGCCCCAGCCCAGCATGTAGAAGGGCGACTCGCCACGCTGGAAGGTTTGGCTGTGCGTGGCGAATGGCGCCGCGATGAGGCGCACCTTGACGCCCACTTTGGCCCACATGGACACGGCCGCCTGGCAGACCTGTTCGTCGTTCACGTAGCGGTTGTTGGGGCAATGCAGCGGTACCTCGAAGCCCTGCGGGTAGCCGGCCTCGGCGAGCAGCTTGCGGGCCTTGTCGAGGTCGGGCTTGACCGGCGCGTCCAACGCTGCGTCGTAGCCATTGACGCCCGGCGGAATCATCAGCGCCGCCGGTACGGACAGGCCGCGCATGATGCTGCGCTTGATGGCCTCGCGGTCCAGCGCCAGGTTCATCGCTTCGCGCACGCGCTTGTCCTTGAAGGGGTTCTTGCCTTTCACGCTGGACTCGCGCAACTCGTCACTGCCCTCGTCCATGACGAAGAAGATGGTCCGAATTTCCGGGCCTTCCAGCAGCTTGACCTTGCCGGCCTCCTTGAGCCTGAAGAAGTCCTGCGGAGGCAGGTCGGTGACGATGTCCACGTCGCCTGACAGCAGGGCCGCCACGCGCGTCGGTGCGGACTTGATCGGCAGATAGCTGAGCTCCGTGACATTGCCCGGGTTTTTGTCCCACCAGTCCCTGTTGGCCACCATCTTCACGGCCTGATCGGGCTGCCAACTCACCAGCTTGTAGGGGCCTGTGCCGTTGGCGTTGCGTGAGGCGTAGTTCTCTTCCTTGGCCTTGTAGTCCTGGGTGTTGGTGGCGTTGTTCTTCACCGACCAGGCCTTGCTCATGATGGGGAAGCTGATGATGTTCTGCAGCAGCATCGGCGTAGGGGCCTCGAGGAGGAAGTCGACCGTGTGGTCGTCGATCTTCCTGACCTCCTTGATGCCGGACACATAGGTCTGCTTGGTGCCCTGGGGTTGCGTGATGCGGCCGAAGCTGAAGACCACATCGTCCGCCGTAAACGGGGAGCCGTCGTGGAACTTCACACCCTTGCGTAGGTCAAAGCGCACCTGGGTTTGGGAGATGTAGGTCCACCTGGTGGCGAGTGACGGCTCCGGCCGGTATTCTTTGCTCAGCCTTGTGAGGCCTTCGTAGATGTGGGTGCCGATGGAGTTGGAGACATTGTGGTCCTGCGAATGCGGGTCCAGCGTCAGGATGTCGTTCTGCGCGGCCCAGCGCAGCGGGGCGGCCATGGCCGTGGACAACGCCAGCGCGGCGAACAGGGGCAGCAGTCGGAGGGCGGATTTCATGCAGCTTCCTTGGGGCGGCGGAAGCCAAAAAATGTAGTCGCGTGCCTCGGGTAGGCGCCTAGGGCTTGTCCCCAAGTTCCAGTGAGCAATCGCAACCGGCGCCGGCCGCGATCCAGCGCCGCACCAGCCAGCCTCGGATGCCACGGGGTTGCGACGTCAGCACGCCGCAGACATAGCGCTCGCCCTCCCAGCGCAGCGCGACGCAGGCTCCCTTGATGCGCCGGCTCAGCACGGCGCCCAGCGGGCAGGGCTCGACCAGGCAGCAGACACCGCAGCCGTTGCAGGGTGCCCCGGGCGCCGGCTTGGGCGGCGCTTCGGGGTGGATCTCGATGATGAGGTTCAGGTCTTCACGCCCAGCTCGCGCAGGCGTTCGTCGAGGTAGCTGTTCGCGGTATAGCGGTCGCTCAGGATCACGTCGTCGCGCGGATGCAGGAACAGCGGCAGGGATACGCGGCTCTTCCTCGCGCCTTCACCGGTGGGGTTGACGACGCGGTGCTGGGTCGATGGGTAGTAGCCTTCGGAGGCTTCCTGCAGCATGTCGCCGATGTTGATGGTCAGCGTGCCGAAGTCGCAGGGCACATCGTGCCAGGCGTCGTCCTTGCCCAGCACCTGCAGGCCAGGCTCGTTGGCGGCAGGCAGGATGGTGAGCAGGTTGATGTCGCCATGCGGCGCGGCGCGCAGGGATCCTTCAGGCTCCTGGCCAGTCAGCGGCGGGTAGCGCAGCACGCGCAGCAGCGTCTTGGTGCTGCCCTTGATCATGTTGGACAGCGGCTCGCGGTACTTGACCGCTATCTCGGGCGGCGTGTAGCGCTCTACCCAGCCCAGCAGTTCCTCGGCCAGCGCGTTGGCCTCGCGGTAGTAGGCGAGCGCATCTTCCTTCAGTTGCGGCGGGATGCGGCCCCAAGGGTAGATATGGAAGTACTCCTTGATGTCCTTCTGCTTGAAACCCTTCGCGGTTTCGGAGATCTCGGTCGAGAAATAGCCATCCTGGGTCTCTTTAGAGAACGCGAAACCGTGCTTGGCCTCGCCGTTGAAGAAGGACAGCCAGTCGGCGTAGATCTTCTCGACAAGGGCCTGGCGGATGGGGTGGTTGGTCAGCACGCCGAAGCCGGTTTCGTGCAGGGAACGGGTGAACTTCTCGGCCGCATCGGGCGCGCGGTAGTCGACGACCTGAACTTGCATGGGATCTCCTGAATGTCCCTTGGGCTGGCCGATGCGTGCGGTCCAGCCTGTGCGCAGCCATTCAATGGCGGGGCTGTCGCGGATATGGAGTTTACTTTTCCGTCAACTTTCTGACGCCCATCAAGACTTGTCGGGCAAACCCTTGGTGCTAGAGTTCGCCTCCTGAGATGGAACCGGTCTGTTACTCGGAAAGTCCGCACCCCGCGGGGGCGGCAGGCTTTGCAAGCAGCAGAACAGGTTCCCGGTCCTTCCCGTCCCTTTGCTGGCAACAGCGAGGTGGGTCGCAATCCGCCAATCGGTCGAGCCGTGTCGCGGAAGGTTCTTCAACCAGCCAACTCCCTGGAAACCGGGGCATGAGGTGAGCGAAAGATGATGCAGCAATACGAGGCCAACTCTTACCTGTTCGGTGGCAACGCGCCGTACGTGGAGGAGATGTACGAGGCCTACCTCGACAACCCGGGTTCCGTCCCCGACAACTGGCGCGCTTATTTCGATGCGCTCCAGCACGTGCCGGCGGTCGACGGCAGCGAGGCCCGCGATGTGGCCCATGCACCGGTCATCGAATCTTTCGCTCAACGTGCCAAGGCCAACGCCTTTGCCAACAAGGCCAGCAGCGCCGACCTTGCCGTCGCCCGCAAGCAGGTCCATGTCCAGTCGCTGATCGCGGCTTATCGCTTCCTCGGTAACCGCTGGGCCGAGCTTGACCCGCTCAAGCGCGCCGAGCGCCCCAAGATTCCCGAGCTCGATCCTGCGTTCTACGACCTGACCGAGTCCGACATGGACATCTCGTTCAGCGCCGTGAACAGCTATTTTGGTGGCGAGACCATGACGCTGCGCCAGATCGTGCAGGCCTTGCGCGAGACCTACTGTGGCAGCATCGGCTCCGAATTCATGCACGGCTCCGACCCCGGCGAGAAGCGTTGGTGGCAGGAGCGCTTGGAGAAGGCGCGTGGCAAGCCCAGCTTTGGTTCCGAGAAGAAGAAGCACATCCTGGAGCGGCTGACCGCGGCCGAGGGCCTTGAGCGCTATCTGCACACCAAGTACGTGGGCCAGAAGCGCTTCTCGCTCGAAGGTGGCGAGAGCTTCATCGCCGCGATGGACGAACTGATCCAGCACGGCGGCGAGCGCGGAGTGCAGGAAATTGTCATCGGCATGGCGCACCGTGGCCGTCTCAATGTGCTGGTCAACACGCTGGGCAAGATGCCGGCCGATCTGTTCGCAGAATTCGAGCACAAGGCCGCCGAGGACTTGCCGGCCGGCGACGTGAAGTACCACCAGGGTTTCAGCTCCGACGTTTCCACGTCGGGTGGCCCGGTGCACCTGAGCCTGGCGTTCAACCCCTCCCACCTGGAGATCGTCAACCCGGTGGTGGAGGGCAGCGTGCGTGCCCGCCAGGACCGCCGCGGCGACAAGGATGGTGCGCAGGTGTTGCCGGTGCTGGTGCACGGCGACGCGGCCTTTGGTGGCCAGGGCGTTGTGCAGGAAACGCTGGCGATGGCCCAGACCCGCGGCTACCGTACGGGCGGCACGGTGCACATCGTCATCAACAACCAGATTGGCTTCACCACCAGCGACCCGCGTGACCTGCGCTCCACCTGGTACTGCTCCGACGTCGTCAAGATGATCGAGGCTCCGGTGCTGCACGTGAACGGCGACGACCCTGAGGCCGTCGTGTGGGCCATGGAGCTGTGCATGGACTACCGCGCCGAGTTCAAGAAGGACGTGGTGCTGGACATCGTCTGCTTCCGCAAGCTGGGCCACAACGAGCAGGACACGCCGGCCCTGACCCAGCCGCTGATGTACAAGAAGATCGCCGCCCACCCCGGTACGCGCAAGGTCTACGCCGACAAGCTGGTGGCGCAGGGCGTGCTGACCGCCGAAGGTCCCGACGAAATGGTCAAAGCCTACCGTGCCGCGATGGACGAGGGGCGTCACACGGTGGACCCGGTCCTGACCAACTTCAAGAGCAAGTTCGCCACCGACTGGTCGCCCTTCCTGGGCAAGAAGTGGACGGACAGTTGCGATACCGCAATCCCCGGCGCCGAGTGGAAGCGCCTGGCCGAGAAGATCACGACGCTACCCAAGGACTTCGCGGCGCACAACCTCGTCAGCAAGCTCTACGGCGACCGCGCCGCGATGGGCCGCGGCGAGATCAACGTCGACTGGGGCATGGGCGAGCACATGGCGTTCGCGTCGCTGGTGGCCTCAGGCTATCCGGTGCGCCTGTCGGGTGAGGATGCCGGCCGGGGCACCTTCACGCACCGCCACGCCGTGCTGCACGATCAGAACCGCTCGAACTGGGACGAAGGCGCCTACGTTCCTCTGCAGAACGTCGGCGAGGGCCAAGCTCCCTTCGTCGTCATCGACTCCATCCTGTCGGAAGAGGCGGTACTGGGCTTCGAATACGGCTATGCCGCGGCCGAGCCCAACACGCTGACCATCTGGGAGGCCCAGTTCGGCGACTTCGTCAACGGCGCCCAGGTTGTCATCGACCAGTTCATCGCCTCCGGCGAAGTGAAATGGGGCCGCGCCAACGGCCTGGTGATGATGCTGCCGCACGGCTACGAAGGCCAGGGGCCCGAGCACAGCTCCGCCCGTCTGGAGCGCTTCATGCAGCTGGCCGCGGACAACAACATGCAGATCGTGCAGCCGACGACGGCCGCGCAGATCTTCCACGTGCTGCGTCGCCAGATGCTGCGCATGTTCCGCAAGCCGCTGGTCATCATGACTCCCAAGAGCCTGCTGCGCGCGAAGGACGCCACGTCCCCGCTGGCCGACTTCACCAAGGGCGAGTTCAAGACCGTCATTGGCGAGCACGACGAGAGCATCGTGGCCGACAAGGTCAAGCGCGTCATCGTCTGCTCAGGCAAGGTCTATTACGACTTGGTGCGCAAGCGCGAGGAGAAGAAGTCGCACGATACGGCCATCGTTCGTGTCGAGCAGCTCTATCCCTTCCCGCACAAGGCCTTCGCGGCCGAGCTCAAGAAGTACCCGAACGCCACGGACATCGTCTGGTGCCAGGATGAACCGCAGAACCAGGGCGCCTGGTTCTTCGTGCAGCACTACGTGCACGAGAACATGACCGAGGGCCAGAAACTCGGCTACGCCGGCCGTCCGGCCAGCGCCAGCCCCGCCTGTGGTTACGCCCATTTGCACCAGGAGCAGCAGAAAGCCCTGTTGGATCAGGCCTTCGCCAAGCTCAAGGGCTTCATCCTCACCAAATAAGACCGTAGCCGCGCAGCACCATCCATGGTGCTGCGCTCGCTTGCGCCTGCGCCACAACACCCCAAATACAAGACACGGAGCCCACCATGGCCATCGTTGACGTCCAAGTTCCCCAGTTCTCCGAATCCGTTTCCGAAGGCACGCTGCTGACCTGGAAAAAGAAGCCCGGCGAAGCCGTTGCCATTGACGAGACTCTCGTCGAGATCGAGACCGACAAGGTTGTGCTGGAAGTGCCTGCACCCGCTGCCGGCGTGCTGAGCGAAATCATCAAGGCCGACGGCGCCACGGTCGTCAGCCAGGAGCTGCTGGCCAAGATCGATACCGAGGGTAAAGCCGGGGCCGCAGCGCCCGCCGCGACTCCGGCCGCGGCGCCTGCTGCAGCCTCCACCGCTGCCGTCAACAAGGGTGATGTGGCCATGCCCGCCGCGGCCAAGATCCTGGCCGAGAAGGGCCTTGCTGCCACCGACGTCGCCGGCTCGGGCAAGGACGGCCGCGTGACCAAGGGCGATGCCCTGGCTGCTGGTGCCAAGCCGGCAGCTGCGCCGCTGGTCGTGCCCGCTGCGCCCGCCGTCGCCAAGCCGCTGCCCGCCGTGGCCGCACCGCAGGCCCAGAACCTGGGCGACCGCCCCGAGCAGCGCGTTCCGATGACGCGCCTGCGGGTCCGCATCGCCGAGCGCCTGCTGCAGTCGCAGTCCACCAATGCCATCCTGACGACCTTCAACGAAGTCAACATGGCGCCGGTCATGGAACTGCGCAAGAAGTTCCAGGACAGCTTCACGAAGGAGCACGGCACCAAGCTGGGCTTCATGAGCTTCTTCGTCAAGGCCGCCGTGCATGCGTTGAAGAAGTACCCTGTGCTGAACGCGTCGGTTGACGGCAACGACATCGTCTACCACGGCTACTTCGACATCGGCATCGCCGTCGGTTCGCCGCGCGGCCTGGTCGTGCCCATCCTGCGCAATGCCGACCAGATGAGCTTCGCCGACATCGAAAAGAAGATCGCCGAGTTCGGCAAGAAGGCCCAGGAAGGCAAGCTCGGCATCGATGAGATGACCGGCGGAACGTTCTCGATCTCGAACGGCGGCACCTTCGGCTCCATGCTGTCGACGCCCATCATCAATCCGCCGCAGTCGGCCATCCTGGGCGTGCACGCGACCAAGGACCGTGCTGTCGTCGAGAACGGCCAGATCGTCATCCGTCCGATGAACTACCTGGCTATGTCGTATGACCATCGCATCATCGACGGCCGCGAAGCCGTGCTGGGCCTGGTGGCCATGAAGGATGCGCTGGAAGACCCGTCGCGTCTGCTGTTCGACATCTAATCCAAGGACCCGATCAGCATGAGCACCAAGCAATTCGACGTCGTCGTCATTGGCGGCGGCCCCGGCGGCTACATCGCCGCGATCCGTGCCGCCCAACTGGGTTTCAATGCGGCCTGCATCGACGAGTGGAAGAACGACAAGGGCGGTCCAGCGCCTGGCGGCACCTGCACCAACGTCGGTTGCATCCCGTCCAAGGCGCTGCTGCAGTCCAGCGAGCACTTCGAGCATGCCAGGCTGCACTTCGCCGACCACGGCATCAGCACCGGTGACGTCGGCATAGACGTTGCCAAGATGCTGGGCCGCAAGGACGGCGTCGTGAAGCAGAACAACGATGGCATCCTGTACCTGTTCAAGAAGAACAAGGTGACGTTCTTCCACGGGCGCGGCAGCTTCGTCGCTGCCAAGGACGGTGGTTATGAACTGAAGGCCGGCGAGGAAACCATCACCGCCAAGCACGTCGTCGTCGCGACCGGCTCCAACGCCCGCGCGCTGCCGGGCCTGCCGTTCGACGAGGAGCTGGTGCTGTCCAACGATGGCGCGCTGCGCATTCCCGCAACGCCCAAGAAGCTGGGCGTCATCGGCTCCGGCGTCATTGGCCTGGAGCTGGGTTCGGTTTGGCGTCGCCTGGGGGCGGAGGTGGTCGTGCTGGAAGCCATGCCGGCCTTCCTGCCTGCCGTCGACGAGTCGGTCGCCAAGGAAGCCGCCAAGCTGTTCAAGAAGCAGGGCCTGGCCATCGAACTGGGTGTCAAGATCGGCGATGTGAAGACGAGCAAGAAGGGCGTTGTCGTCAACTACACCGACGCCAAGGGCGGCGAGCAGAAGCTGGAATGCGACAAGCTCATCGTCTCCATCGGTCGCGTGCCCAACACCATCGGCCTGAACGCGGAGGCCGTGGGTCTGAAGCTGGATGGCCGTGGCGCCATTGAGGTGGACCACGACTGCAAGACCAACCTGCCCAACGTGTGGGCCATCGGCGACGTCGTGCGTGGCCCGATGCTGGCGCACAAGGCCGAGGAAGAGGGCGTCGCGGTTGCAGAGCGCATCGCCGGCCAACACGGCCATGTGGACTTCGACATCATCCCGTCGGTGATCTACACCAGCCCCGAGATTGCACAGGTCGGCAAGACCGAGCAGCAGCTCAAGACGGAGGGCAAGGCCTACAAGGCCGGCCAGTTCCCGTTCCTGGCCAACGGCCGCGCGCGCGCTTTGGGCGACACATCGGGTTTCGTCAAGATCCTGGCCGATGCCGCGACCGACGAGATTCTGGGCGTGCACATCATTGGTCCGATGGCTTCCGAGCTTATCGCCGAGGCGACGATGGCGATGGCGTTCAAGGCTTCGGCCGAGGACATCGCCCGCATCTGCCACGCCCATCCGTCACTGTCCGAGTCGACGAAGGAAGCAGCCCTGGCCGTGGACAAGCGCACGCTGAACTTCTGATCAAAGCGGCATGATGAAAGGGGCGGCCGAGCAGTCGCCCTTTTTTTCTGATGACATCAGTCACCGACCTCTACCAACAGACCCTCGCCGAACGCGGCTTCACTGCCGATGCGGCGCAACTGCGGGCCATTCAAGCCCTGCAGCGCTGCCAGGATGAATGGGAGGCCTACAAGGCCCGCCGCAGCAATGCAGTGACCAAGCTGCTGGTGCGTCCGCCCATCCCGCGCGGCGTCTACATGTACGGCGGCGTGGGCCGTGGCAAGAGCTTCCTGATGGACTGCTTCTTCCAGGCCGTGCCACTGACACGCAAGACGCGGCTGCACTTCCATGAGTTCATGCGGGAGGTGCACCGCGAACTGCAGGAGCTCAAAGGCATCGCCGACCCGCTGGAGGAACTGGGCAAGCGCATTGCGCGGCGCTTCCGCCTGATCTGCTTCGACGAGTTCCACGTCGCCGACGTGACGGACGCGATGATCCTGCATCGGCTGCTGGACGCACTGTTCCGCAACCGCGTCTCCATCGTCACGACCTCCAACTTCCATCCTGACGAGCTGTATCCGAACGGCCTGCACCGTGACCGCATCCTGCCGGCCATCGAGCTGTTGAAGGCCAATCTCGAGGTCATCAATGTCGATGCCGGCACCGACTACCGGCGCCGTACGCTGGAGGACATGAACCTCTATCTGACGCCACTCAACGGCGAGACCGAGGCCGCGCTTACGCGGGCCTTCGAGTCTCTGGCCGAGGCGCAAGACGAGGATCGCAAGCTAATGATCGAGCACCGCGCCCTCTACGCGCGCAGACGCGCTGGCGGTGTCGTCTGGTTCGATTTCGCCACCCTTTGTGGGGGGCCGCGGTCGCAGAACGACTACCTGGAGCTGGCCAGCCAGTTCCACACCGTCATCCTGTCCGAAGTGCCCGAGATGCCGGTGCGCCTCGCCAGCGAGGCGCGTCGCTTCACCTGGTTGGTGGACGTGCTCTACGACCGCCGCGTCAAGCTCATCATATCGGCCGCCGTGCCTGCCGAGGCTCTCTACACGGAAGGCCCGCTGGCCCATGAGTTCCCTCGTACCGTGTCGCGGCTGCAGGAGATGCGTTCAGCGGAGTACCTGGCCCTGGCGCGCCGCGAGGTCGATACTTCGTTGACATGAAGCCATTCGCCGTCATTCTCTTGCTCGTTGCGGCCGCCGCCGGGGCCCAGCCTGCAACTCGTGTCGAGGTTGCGGCTCAGCGGGCCGCGATCGAGCAGCGTTTTGCTCGCGAGCAGGTTGAATGCGAACAGCGCTTCAGCGTCTCGGCCTGTCTCGACGACCTGCGCCAGCGCCGTCACGATGCGCTGGTGCCGCTGGTCCGGCGCGAGCACGAACTTGCAGCTGAGGAGCGCCGCCAGCGCGCCGAGGCCCAGGCGCAGCGGGTGCGCGAGCGGGAGCAGGTTGCGGCCCAGGACGAGGGGCAACGCCACGAGCGAGTCGTCGCGGCGCACCCGCCGTCGACACCCGCATCGCATCCGGTCCGTGCACAAAGCCCCGAGCAGGCCGCACAAGTGCGGCAGCAGGCCGATCAGAAGGCCGATGCCGTAGCCGCTAGGCGCCGCGAACGCGCGCGGGAGCGCGAGCTGCAGCAGCAGCAGCGGGTGGCAGCTCATGCGGCCAAGGAAAAGAACCGCACCAAGCCGTTAGCGGCCCCACTGCCGCTGCCCGGTGCGTCGGCGGCATCGATGCCGAAGTGATGCGTTTCGTGTCGCGCTATGTCGGCGGGCGCGCTGCCTGGTGGCAGCTCAGTCGAGGTTCTCGAGCTTGACGATGGCGATGGACAGGTTGTCGCCGCCCCCGCGCGCCCGTTGGCGAGCCTTGCTTACCAGCAATTCGGCTGCTTCGCGCGGTGGCAGGCTGTAGAGCACGCTGCCCAGTTCCTGCGCAGTGAAGTAGTGCCACAGCCCATCGCTGCAGCACATCAGCGTGTCGCCGACCTCCAGGCCTTCGAACCGTTCCGAGGTAGATGACGGGTCTTGCACCGTACCCAGGCAGGCCGTCAGCAGGTTGCTCTGCGGATGTGAGCTGGCCTCGGCTTCGTTCAGTTGGCCTTCGTCGACAAGGCGCTGTACATAGGAGTGGTCCATCGAGCGCTTCACCAGCCGGGCGCCACGGAACCAGTAAATGCGCGAATCGCCGGAATGGATCCAGTGCGCGCAGCGGTCGCCGGTGACAACGAAGCTGGCGATGGTGCTGTGAGGCTCTTCCTCGGCGGAGATGGCCGTCAGCTTGATCATCAGGTGCGCTTCGGCCACGATCTGGCTGAGCAGTTCCGCCGGTGATTCGTCCTCGGGCGAGTAGCGCTCGAACAGCTGTTGCGCGGTCAGCACGACCTGGTCGGCCGCCTTGCGGCCGCCGCTCTTGCCGCCCATGCCGTCGGCCACGATGCCCATCATGCAGCCCGCGACGCGCGGATGGGCAAGGACGGCCACCTGGTCTTGCTGGTAGGCCCGGTCCCCACGATGGGTGCCGGTGGCGGCGTTGAGTCGGAATCCGACGGCGGTGGGAGGCGGCATGCCGAAAACTATACTTGGCGGCGAGCTTCCGGCCCGTTGCAACCCGCCCTAGAAACCTTTCGGATGGATGAACAACTTCACTCGGTGTCGCGGCGGCTCATCGAGTTGCGTATGGAGCATGCCGATCTCGACGCGATGATTGATCGCCTCGTCGAGCAGCAACCGGTGGACGAACTGGCGCTGCAGCGGCTGAAGAAACGCCGCCTTGCCCTGCGAGACATGATTGCCCGGCTGGAGGCCGCCAACGAGCCCGATGAACCCGCCTGATCTGGACGACTGGCTCGACGCTCTCGATAAGGCCACCCCTCCCGCCCCGCCCGCCGTCGACGAACTCGAACAGGCTGTCGTTGCCGCTTTCGATGCCGACGGCCCGCTGGCGCGCCTGGACCCGGGCTACAAGCCGCGCGAGCCCCAACTGCAAATGAGCCGCGCCGTAGCCCGCGTGCTGAGCCGTCGCGAGGCCCTGGTCGTCGAGGCCGGCACGGGCGTCGGCAAGACCTTCGCCTACCTCGTGCCGACGCTGCTGGCCGGCAGCCGGGCGTTGATCAGCACGGCCACCAAGAGCCTGCAGGACCAGCTCTTCCTGCGCGATCTGCCGCGGCTGACGAAGACGCTGCAGATGCCGGTGCGTCTCGCGCTGCTCAAGGGGCGCAGCAGCTATCTGTGCCTGCATCGCATGAGGGAGGCGCGTGTGTCCGGAGAGTTCCCGGACCGCCGCACGGCGTTGTCGCTGGCGCGCATTGAGCGTTGGGCCCTTGGCACGGTTACAGGCGACTTCGCCGAGATTGACGGGCTGGACGAGCGCTCGCCAATCATCCCCATCGTCAGTTCAAGCCGCGAGAACTGCCTGGGCCAGGAATGCCCCGACTGGAAGGCCTGCTACGTCGTGAAGGCGCGCCGCGAGGCGATGGAGGCGGATGTTGTCGTCGTCAACCACCATCTCTTTTTCGCCGACGTGACGCTGCGCGATAGTGGCGTCGCCGAATTGCTGCCCAGCGTAGAGATCGCCATCTTCGACGAGGCCCACCAGCTTGCAGAGGCCGGCGTGCAGTTCCTCGGTACGCTGCTTGGCACAGCGGCCCTGATCGACTTTGCCCGTGACCTGCTGGCGCAGGGGCTAGCTCATGCGCGTGGTGTGCAGGATTGGCAGGGGCTGCATGGCGGGGTGGAGAGGGCGGCGCGCGAGCTGCGTCTTGCTGCAGCCGGCCCTCTCGCGACGGCCGGCCGTGAGCTGCGCGGTACGCTCAAGCTGGGCTGGAAGGAGCGCGCGGGCCAGCCGGGCTTCTCGATCGCACTGGGCGGTGTTGAGGCCGCCGTAGCCGCCGCGCTGGAGGCGCTGACGGCTGTGCGCGAGGCAGCTCCGGACTTTGCGCGCCTGTGCGAACGAGCCCAGGAACTGCGCGATCTGGCGAAGGCCTTCGCCGTCGACCCCGACCCGGGCGACGTGCGCTGGATCGACATCAGCCCGCATTCGGCGCGTCTGGTCGAGTCGCCGCTCGACATCCGTGATGCGATGCAGCAGCAGCTGGAAGGCCCCCCCAAGGCCTGGGTGTTCACCTCTGCCACGCTAGGCGACGACGAGGGCCTGACCTGGTTCACCGAACCCGCCGGCCTGACGAATGCCAAGGTGCTGCGCGTCGGCAGTCCCTTCGACTACCCGGCGAACGCACGCCTTTACGTGCCGCGCGGGTTTCCCAAGCCCAGTGAGCCTAGTCACCCCGCTAGCGTCGCGTTGCTGGCTTCGCGCATGGCGCGGGCACTGGGTGGCCGTACTTTCGTGCTGACGACCACGCTGCGCAACCTGCAGACGGTGGCGGACGCGCTGCGCGAGCGCTTTGAGGAGGCGGGCGACACCATCTCCGTGCTCCAGCAAGGGGCAGCCCCGAAGCGCGTGCTGCTGCAGCGCTTCGTGGACAACCCGGCGGCCGTGCTCGTCGGCTCGGCCAGTTTCTGGGAGGGCATCGACGTGCCGGGCGACGCGCTGCAATGCGTGCTCATCGACAAGCTTCCCTTCCCGCCGCCCAACGATCCGCTTGTCGAGGCGCGAGTGCAACGGCTGGAGGCCCAGGGGCGTAACGCGTTCGCAGAGTATTTCGTCGCGGAAGCGGCGATCGCGCTGAAGCAGGGTGCCGGTCGGCTGATTCGCACCGAGACCGACCGTGGCCTGCTCGTGGTGTGCGACCCACGCATGGCTGGCATGAATTACGGCCGCCGCCTGCGTGCGGCATTGCCGCCGATGACGCCGGTGACCAACGAGACCGAGGCGCTGGCCTGGCTGCAGCGCCTAAATGCAGAACGGGCCTGAGCGGCCCGTTCGATTCAAATCACCAGAGCTGCCACCAGGGCTTGCGTTTGGCCGAGTTGCCGGAGGCGTAGACGCTGCTGGGGAAGTTCTGGTCCAGCACTCGGCGGGCATCGTCACGCAGCTGGGTCAGGCCCAGCTTGTCATAGCTCTCGCTCATGATGAACAGGCCTTCTTCAATGCCGGGCGCGTGCTGGAACTCAGCCACGGCGCTCTGCGCGCGGTTGGCCGCGGCGACGTAGGCCTTGCGGTTGAAGTAGTAGCGCGCCACGTGGATCTCGTAGGCTGCCAGCGTATTCGTGATGAAGTTGATGCGCGTCGTCGCCTCGGCGGCGTACTTGGACTCGGGAAACTGCTCGACGAGCTGTCGGAAGGCCAGCAGGGCTTCGCGCGAGGCCTGCTGATCGCGCTCTGCGACGTCCTGATTGGCCAGGCGCCCGAACAGGCCCAGGTCCTCGTTGAAGTTGACGATGCCCTTCATGTAGAGGGCGTAGTCCATCGCGGGGCTAGACGGATTGAGCTTGATGAAGCGGTCCAGCGTGGCGATTGCCTGGGCGCGCTCGCTGGTCTTGTAGTAGGCCCAAGCCACATCTAGCGTGGCCTGCTGGCCCATGGTCGTGCCGGCCGCTCGGCCTTCGATCCTCTCCAGCGACTTGATGGCGCGGTCGTAACTACCGGAGCTCAGGTCGTCCTTGGCGTCTGCATACAATTTGTCCAGCGCCGCTTGGGAGTTCGGATCCTCCTTGGCCGTGGAGCCGCAGCCGCTCATGCCAAGCGCGAACGCCATCAGGACGGCGCCGGCGGCGATGCGGCCGGCCTTGAATTTCTCAACAAACATGTCTGGAGTCGACGGCGATGCTGCCGGCCGGTCACGGGGAACAATGGACGCGGAGTATAGGGTGGGGGGTCAGGAGGACTTCGAGCAGGAGGCCGACGGGGGTGACGAGGTCGAACGGCGAGGCGCTGAAGTCGATGCCGCCGGCCATGGCGAGCGTATTGATCGCTGGTTGACCGGCTTGGCGCCAGAGTTCTCGCGCAACCACCTGCAGTCCCTCATCGAGCGCGGGTGCGTGACGGTGGATGGGCGGCCGCTGCAGAAGGCGGCCCACAAGCTGCGTGCCGGTCAGCGCGTCGAGGTCGAGCTGCTGCCTACGGACGAGAGTCGTGCCTTCCGCGCCGAGGCGATGGAGCTGGATTTCGTTTTCGAGGACCAGCATCTGGCCGTCATCAACAAGCGGGCCGGACTCGTTGTTCACCCCGCGCCGGGCAACTGGTCGGGCACGCTGATGAACGGCCTGCTGGCCCACCACCCGTCCAGCGCCGGTCTGCCGCGTGCCGGAATCGTGCACCGGCTGGACAAGGACACCAGTGGCCTGATGGTGGTCGGCAAGACGCTGGAGGCAGTTACCGCGCTGACGCGCCAGATCGCCGCCCGTGAGGTGCACCGCGAATACCTTGCCCTGGCCTGGGGGCGTGTCGAGGAGGCATTTACGGTGGAGGTGGCCCTGCGGCGGGACCCGGTCTCGCGGGTGAAGATGGCCGTTGCGCCTGCCAACCTGGGCAAGCCGGCGCGTACCGACGTCTTTCCGCTCGGCGTCGGCGACGTGCAGGGGCGGGCGGTCAGCGCTGTGCATTGCGTGCTGCACACCGGCCGCACCCACCAGATCCGTGTCCACCTGACGCACCGCGGCCACCCCCTGCTGGCGGATGCGCTGTACGGTGGTGCGCCAGCGCTCGGCCTCTCGCGTCAGGCCCTGCATGCGGCGCGTCTGGGCTTCACGCACCCGGTCACGGGCGAGGCCCTGTCGCTGCGTGCGGCGCTGCCCGCGGACATGGCCGCAGCCTGGGCCGGGATCGGGGCCGGCGAGCTGCCGGGCTGACGAGGCTACAATGCGATCCAGTTGGTGCGCCTGAGCACCGTGCCCGGCGTCAAAAGACGATGTGGGGACGGGAGCCCGTCGCGGGATCGCAGTCCACCCGGAAGCCGCCAACCCATGCTGCGCACTCGGCCGTTTGAAGGCCGGTGCCGGACCCGCCCCAGCCCTCTGGTGAGCGCCTGATGTGCGCCCAGACCGGGGTCACAACGCCAGAGCTCTGCCCATTGAGGGTGCGAAGTTGAGTTCATGAATACCCAGGATGCCAAGCGCGTCCTTGAGACCGCGCTGATCTGTGCCTCGCAGCCGCTGACGCTGCGCGAGTTGCGCAGCCTGTTCGCCGACGAGCTCGGTGCCGATACCGTGCGCGGCCTGCTCGACGAGCTGGGCCGCGACTGGGAGGGCAAGGGCGTGGAGCTGGTTGCGCTGGCTTCGGGCTGGCGTTTCCAGAGCCGCCCCGAGCTGCGCGAGTACCTCGACCGGCTGCACCCCGAGAAGCCGCCGCGCTATTCGCGGGCGGTGCTCGAGACGCTGGCCATCATTGCCTACCGCCAGCCCGTCACGCGTGGCGATATCGAGGACATCCGCGGTGTCGTCGTCGCCAGCCAGATCGTCAAGCAGTTGGAGGACCGCGGCTGGATCGAGGCCATCGGTCACCGCGAAACCCCCGGTCGTCCGGCGTTGTACGCGACGACCAAGGCCTTCCTGGACGACCTGGGCCTGGTCAGCCTGGAGCAGCTGCCGGCACTGGAAGTCGGTAGCGAGCCGCCGGCCTTCGAGGCCCTGCAGGGCCAACTGCTGGAGGCCGCCGAAGAGGCAGCGCCTGCAGTCGAGGCGCCGGCCGAGGCCGAGGCACAGCCGGCCGACGTGCCCGCGCCGTCGTTGAGCCTGTTCGGCGATGACGGCACGCCTGCCCTTCCCAATCCCGACCCCCAAGATCCGCCCCCGCAACCCCAGCCCGAATCCGCATGAACGACGCTGCCGATCAAGACAATCCCCTGCCTCCTGCCGCTGACGCGGAGGCGCCCGCCGCGCCCAAGCGCCGCCGTACGACGGCCAAGGCCGCAGCCGATGCCGTGCCTGAGGCGGCGGCCGAGGTCGCCGTGCCGGTGAAACGCACGCGCCGCAAGGCTGAGGCAGTGACCGAGGAGGTTGCTGCCACGCCCGAAGCCGCGGTTGTGGAGGGCGCGCCTACGCCAGCACGCAAGCGTGCGCCGCGCAAGACGGCTGCAGCTGCGGCGCCGGTCGAGGACGTCGTGGTGGAGGCTGCCGAGGTGCCGGTGCCCTTGGCCGAGCCCGCACCCCTCTTCACGCTGGGCGACGAGGTGCCGGCGGCAGCGTCTGACGGCGATGGCGGCGAGGGTGACGAGGGCGAGGGTGACGAGGGCGAAGACGGTGAGCGTGGCGGCCGCAGCCGCAACCGCCGCCGCAACCGCAAGGAGCGAGCCGAGCGCCAGGCCGCTACGCAGGCGGCCGGTGGCGGGGAGCAGCCGGGGCAGGCGCTGCCCCCTGAACTGGTTGAGGCCGCGGGGGCGCGCTTCGCTGATGTGCTGTCGGGCAGCCTGGACGCCGAGTCTGAGGTGCCTGACGCTGAGCTGCCCGTGCTTGCCGTCAGGCCGGAAGCGGCGGAGGGCGTCGCCGAGGAGGGCGAGGGCGAGACCAAACGCGTGCTAGCGCCGGATGCCGACGCGCCCAAGCTGCAGAAGGTGCTGGCCCAGGCCGGCATCGGCTCGCGCCGCGACATCGAGGAGTGGATCGCCGACGGCAAGATCGAGGTGAACGGCGAGGTGGCCCATGTCGGCCAGCGCATTTCATTCGGCGATCAGGTACGCGTCAACGGTAAGCCGGTGCGCGTGCGCATCTCGCCGCCCAACCCGCGCATCCTGGCCTATCACAAGCCTACTGGTGAGGTCTCGACCTTCAATGACCCCGAAGGCCGCCCTACCGTCTTCCGCACGCTGCCGCGCGTGCAGGGCCAGAAGTGGCAATCGGTGGGACGCCTGGACATCAACACCGAAGGCCTGCTGCTGTTCACTAACTCCGGCGAGTTGGCCAACCAGCTAATGCATCCGCGCTTCGGTGTTGAGCGTGAGTACGCTGCGCGCGTGCTGGGCTCGCTAAGCGATGAGCAGCGCGCGAAGCTGCTGGATGGCGTCAGCGTCGATGGCCAGACGGCCTCATTCAAGAGCATCGAGGACGGTGGCGGCGAAGGCGCCAACCGCTGGTACCGTGTGGTAATCACCGAAGGCCGCAACCGCGAGGTGCGCAAGCTCTTCGAGGCCGTCGGAATGGTGGTCAGCCGCCTGATCCGTATCCGCTACGGTACTGTCGTATTGCCGCGCGGCCTGAAGCGCGGCGTCTGGGTGGAGCTGGGAGACGACGACGTGCGCGTCATCCGCCGCCTGGCCGGCCACGGCGCCAACGCTGGCCAGGGCCAGCAACAGCAAGGCCAGGGCCAGGGCCAGCAGCAGGGCCAAGGGAACAAGAAGGACCGCAACAAGCGCCGTTCTGACGACCGTCATGGCGGCGTCGGGCCGCGTCCCAGTCGCCCGCCCGAGGCGCAGCAGCAGCGTCCGCCCCGCGAGGAGCGGGCCCAGCGCCGTGACGACGACGATGAGGACGATGACTTCATCCCGCATCACATCAACCCGCTGGAGCAGACCTTCGACCGTCGCCATGCGACGGGCGGCAAGCGCGGCATCCCGCAGGGCTTCGGCGCTGGCGGCAGTGGCCAGCAGGGGGGCAACAGGCCCGCCAAGGGCGGCAACAAGGGCAATGGTCCGCGTGAGCCCGATCCTATGCAGACCTCGGTCGGCTATATCGGCGGCGACGCCTTCCTGCGCAGGGGCGGCGGGGGGGGCGGGCGGGGTGGCAAAGGGGGCGGTGGTGGCCGCTCGGGTGGTGGTTTCGGCGGTCGGCACCGCTGATTCGGGGTCTGGGCCGCAGGCCCGGACCCTGGAGCGGGCTGCTTGACCTGATTAGGGACATCCCTGCCCGCTACAATTACAGGCTTTGTCCAATACGCCCCATCAGGAGAATCCCATGGCGATCGAAACCACCCTGTCCATCATCAAGCCCGATGCCGTGGCGAAGAACGTCATCGGCCAGATCTACGCCCGCTTCGAAGCCGCCGGTCTGAAGGTTGTTGCCGCCAAGATGGTGCACCTGTCGCGCGTCGAGGCCGAGCAGTTCTACGCCGTTCATAAGGCACGTCCGTTCTTCAACGACCTGGTCAACTTCATGATTTCCGGCCCGGTGATGATCCAGGCCCTGCAAGGCGAAGGCGCCATCCTGAAGAACCGTGACCTGATGGGTGCCACCGACCCGAAGAAGGCCGAGAAGGGCACCATCCGTGCCGACTTCGCCGACAGCATCGACGCCAACGCCGTGCACGGCTCCGACGCTGCTGAAACCGCGGCCGTCGAAGTCGCGTTCTTCTTTCCCGGCATGAACGTCTACGCCGGCCGGTAATCCCCAAAGGGGGCATGCCCCCCGTTTCAGAGGCTCGCATGGACGCGGTCAACCTACTCGGATTCGATCTGCCAGGCTTGGCCGCCTACTGCGAGCAACTGGGCGAAAAGAAATTCCGTGCGACTCAGCTTTTCCGCTGGATCCACCAAAAGGGCGCGTCGGACTTCGAGCAGATGTCCGACCTTGCCAAGTCCTTGCGCGACAAGCTCAAGGGCCGTGCCCAGATCACTGCGCTGCCGGTGATCTCGGAACATGTGTCGGCGGATGGCACCATCAAGTGGCTGTTCGATGTCGGCGCAGGCAATGCTGTCGAGGCGGTCTTCATCCCCGAGGACGATCGCGGCACGCTATGCATCTCCAGTCAGGCCGGCTGCGCCGTCGGCTGCCGTTTCTGCTCCACGGGTCACCAGGGCTTCAGCCGCAACCTGACGACGGCCGAGATCACGGCACAGCTCTGGTTTGCCGAGCACTCCCTGCGCAAGCGTCTGAATACGGACGAACGCGTCATCTCCAACGTGGTGATGATGGGTATGGGCGAGCCGCTGCAGAACTATGACCAGCTCGTGCCTTCGCTCAAGACCATGTTGGACGACCATGGCTATGGCCTCTCCCGCCGCCGCGTGACGGTGTCGACCTCGGGTGTCGTGCCGATGATCGACCGGCTGCGTGAGGACTGCCCGGTGGCGCTGGCCGTCAGCTTGCATGCGCCGACCGACCCGCTGCGCGACCAGCTCGTGCCGCTGAACAAGAAGTACCCGGTCGCCGAGTTGCTGGACGCCTGCAACCGTTACCTCGAGAAGGCGCCGCGCGACTTCATCACCTTCGAGTACTGCATGCTCCAGGAAGTGAACGATTCGCCTGAACAGGCGAGGGAACTGGTGAAGCTGCTCAAGGGGCGGGTCAACTGCAAGATCAACCTGATCCCCTTCAACCCCTTCCCCGCATCGGGCCTGGTGCGCAGCACCAATGCCCGTGTGCAGGCCTTCGCTGAGGTGTTGATCCAGGCCGGTATCGTGACGACCGTGCGCAAGACCCGTGGCGACGACATCGACGCTGCCTGCGGCCAGCTCGCCGGCGAGGTTCAGGACCGCACCCGCGCGCATATCCGCATGGTCAGGGCCCCGGTGACGGTGGCCAAATCCACATGACGTTCTAACGCCGAGGATTTGATGAAGCGATTGCTGATCGTTCTGACCGCCGCCCTGCTCTGCGCTTGTGCCGGCACCGGGCCCGCCGCTGACCGCGAGATCAAGACCGATTCCGATCAGACGGATGCCGACCGACGCGCTGGCATTCGGTTGGAACTGGCCCAGGGCTATTTCTCGCGCGGCCAGTTCACGACTGCGCTGGACGAGCTCAAGCTCGCGCTGCAAGCCAAACCTGACATGCGCGAGGCGGTGAACCTGCGCGGCCTGATCTACGCTGCCATGGGCGATACCGCGCTGGCGGAGGACGCCTTCCGCCGCGCGCTGGTCGTCTACCCGAACGACTCCGACACGCTGCACAACTACGGCTGGTTCATGTGCCAGCAGCAACGTTGGCCCACGGCCGACTCGCTGTTCGACCAGGCGCTGGCCCAGCCCACCTACCGTGCTCCCGCCCGTACCCTGCTGGCCAAAGGCGTCTGCGAGGCTCGTGCGGGTCGGTTGCTGGTGGCCGAGAAGACGCTGTCGCGCGCCTTCGAGCTCGACCCGGGCAACCCCGCCATTGCGGTGAACCTGTCCGAGGTCCTGTTCCGCAACCGCGAACTGGATCGCGCACGCTTTTATGTGAAGCGCGTCAATGCCCAGCCTGAGCAGGTGAACGCGCAGAGCCTTTGGCTGCAGCTGCGCATCGAACGCAAGCTGGGCGACGTCGCCATGGTGGACGATCTCGCCCTGCAGCTGCGTCGCAAGTATCCCCAAGCGCCCGAAACCCAGTTCCTGGATGCCGGCCGCTACGACGAGTAAGCCGCTCGCGGCACACGACAAGAACGACAAGACGATGGAACCCATTTCCGAGGGACGTGCCAACCCCGCAGCCACCGCCGGTGCCTGGCTCAGGAATGCGCGTCAGCAGCGGGGCCTGCACATCGCGGCGCTGGCTGTGATGCTCAAGGTGCCGCAGGCAAAGCTGGAGGCCCTGGAGGCCGATCGCTACGACCTGCTGCCCGATGCCACGTTCGCCCGTGCGCTGGCAACGGCCATGTGCCGTGCGCTCAAGGTCGATCCGGCGCCGGTGCTGGCCCTGCTTCCGCGCACCAGCGAGCAGGACTTCGACGTGCGTCCTGGCCTCAATCAGCCCTTCCGGGAGCGCGGTGCCGGCGGCCCCATCGATGGTGGTGCCCTGGCCGTGCTGGCGCGACCGGTTGTATGGGGCCTGCTGCTGATTTTGGTGGCCGCTGCGGCCGTGTATTGGGTACCTGCAGGTTGGGTGAATGAGCGTGGGCCCGTGGCCAGTGCTCCGGCCTTTCCGGCGTCCGGCGTCGTGGCGACAGCCAATGCGCCCGTCGAGTTCGTGGCGGCGCCGGCTGCTTCGGAGGCCGAGGCCTCCGCGCCTGCTCCGGCTTCCGTGCCCGCGCCGATTGCCTCTGCGCCGCTGCAGGTGCGAGATGTCGTTCCGCCGCCTGCGGCTGCGCCCGCGCCGGTGGCAGCATCAGTGCCCGTGAAGACGGCTGTGGCAGTCGCGCCGGGCAGCGCGTTGCGCGTCGTGGCCACGGCCGATACCTGGATCGAGGTGATCGACGCCCAGGGTCAGTTGCTGCTGTCGCGCGTGCTGCGCGAGGGCGAACAGCAGGAATACAGCGGCGCGGCGCCCTACAAGGTGCGCGTCGGCAACGTGAGCGGCACTCGGATCGAATGGCGGGGAGCTGCCGTCGATCTGGCCGCGCGCGGCAAGGACAACGTCGCCCGTCTGGAGTTGAATTGATGAGCGAATGGATCATTCCCGAGGCCGCCCCCGCGCCGCGCAAGAGCCGTCAGGCTCGCGTGGTCTGGGGCAGCCGCGTCGTCACGGTCGGCGGCGACGCGCCGGTGCGTGTGCAGTCCATGACCAACACCGATACGGTAGATGCCATAGGGACTGCCATCCAGGTCAAGGAGCTTGCCGTCGCGGGCTCCGAGATGGTGCGCATCACGGTGAACACGCCGGAGGCCGCCGAGCAGGTGCCATACATCCGCGAGCAGCTTGACCGGATGGGCATCGATGTGCCACTCGTGGGCGACTTTCACTACAACGGCCACCGCCTGCTGACCGAGTACCCGGCCATGGCTCAGGCGTTGTCCAAGTACCGCATTAACCCTGGCAACGTCGGCAAGGGCGAGAAGAAGGATAGGCAGTTCGCCCAGATGATCGAGGCGGCGATGAAGTACGACAAGGTCGTGCGCATCGGAGTCAACTGGGGCAGCCTGGACCAGGAACTGCTCGCACAGTTCATGGACGAGAATGCGCGCCGCGCGCAGCCCTGGGACGCCAAGCCGGTCATGTATCAGGCGCTGGTCGAGTCGGCGCTGACCTCGGCGGCCTATGCCCGCGAGCTGGGGATGAACCCCGACAACATCATCATCAGCTGCAAGGTCAGCGGCGTGCAGGACCTGATCTCGGTCTACCGTGAGCTGGCCCGCCGCTGCGACTACGCGCTGCACCTGGGCCTGACCGAAGCCGGCATGGGCACCAAGGGCACCGTCGCGTCGTCTGTCGCGCTGGGTATCCTGGCGCAGGAGGGGATCGGCGACACCATCCGCGTCAGCCTGACGCCCCAACCGGGCGAGTCGCGTACGCAGGAGGTCGTTGTCGCGCTGGAAATCCTGCAGGCGCTGGGCCTGCGGCACTTCAATCCCAGCGTTACCGCATGCCCGGGTTGTGGCCGTACCACCAGCACGACCTTCCAGGAACTGGCCAAGCAGATCGACGACTTCCTGCGTCTGCAGATGCCTGTCTGGCGCAGCAAGTACCCAGGTGTCGAGGAGATGAAGGTGGCAGTCATGGGTTGCATCGTCAACGGCCCGGGCGAGAGCAAGCATGCCGATATCGGCATCAGCCTGCCCGGCACCGGCGAGGCGCCGGCGGCGCCTGTCTTCATTGACGGCGAGAAGGCCGTGACGCTGCGCGGTGACAACATCGCGCAGGAGTTCCACGCGCTGGTCGAGAACTACATCGAGAAGCGCTTCGGCGCCACGGCTACGGCCTGAACACGGAATCCATGAGCGAGACCAAGAAAGTCCAGCCGCTGCAGGCGGTGAAGGGCATGAATGACATCCTGCCGCCCGAGTCGGCGCGCTGGGAGTCGCTCGAAGCCACGATGCGCGGCGTGCTGCAGCGCTACGGCTACCAGAACGTGCGGGTGCCCATCGTCGAGCCGACGGCGCTGTTCGTGCGCGGCATCGGCGAGGTGACGGACATCGTCGAGAAGGAGATGTACGCCTTCGAGGACCGCGCCGACAAGCACGGCCAGGCCGAGCATCTGGCGTTGCGACCGGAAGGCACGGCCGGTGTCGTGCGCGCAATGATCGAGCACAGCTACCTGCGCGATAGCCCACGCCGGCTGTACTACGTCGGCCCGATGTTCCGCCGCGAGAAGCCGCAGAAGGGTCGCTACCGCCAGTTCCACCAGATGGGCATCGAGGCGCTGGGCTTCGCCGGCCCGGACGTGGATGCCGAGGTCATTCTGCTGGCCCGCGCGCTGTGGCGCGAGCTGGGCCTGAAGGAAGGCGAGGACGTCTCGCTGGAGATCAACTGCCTGGGCCAGCCTGATGAGCGAGCCGCGCACCGCGCCGCGCTGATTGGCTACCTGGAGCAGCACAAGAATGTGCTGGACGAGGAGGCTCAGCGCCGCATGTACAGCAACCCACTGCGTGTGCTGGACACCAAGAACCCTGCTATGCAGGCCATGGCCGAGGGCGCGCCGAAGCTGCTGGACTTCCTTGGCGAAGCCTCGCTGGCTCATTTCAGCGGTGTGAAGGCGCTGCTGGATGCGGTAGGCCTGGCCTACCGCATCAACCCGCGCTTGGTGCGTGGCTTGGACTACTACAACCTCACCGTCTTCGAGTGGGTCACCGACAAGCTGGGCGCGCAAGGTACGGTCTGCGCTGGAGGTCGCTATGACGGCCTCGTCGAGCAACTGGGTGGCAAGCCCACGCCGGCTGTTGGCTTTGGCATGGGCCTGGAGCGGCTGCTGCTGCTGCTGGAAACGCTGGGCCTGCAGTCTCCCGCTGCGGCCCCCGACGTCTATGCCATCGTGCCCGACCCAGCCGAGCTGCCACGCATCCTGCCCGCACTTGAGGCCTTGCGTGCCGCTGGCGTCAGCGTGCAGATGCATGCGGGCGGCGGCTCGTTCAAGTCGCAGTTCAAGAAGGCCGATGGATCCGGTGCGCGTTATGCGCTGGTGTTCGGCGCCGACGAATTGGCGCGCGGCGAGGTGGCCATCAAACCCCTGCGGTCTGACAACGAAAAGAGCGGCGAGCAGGTCGCTCGTTCGCTCGCCGATGTGGTCGCCTGGGCGGCCGAATTGCGCACCGCATAATCCCGGGCCCTGCCCGCACTCGCTGTATTCCTCTCATGGCATCGCATCTCGACCTCGAAGAACAAGAACAACTCGAACAGCTCAAGGCGTTCTGGAAGCGCTGGGGCAATCTCGTCACCTGGGCATTGACCGCCGTGCTGGCTGCCTTTGCCGCCTGGCAGGGCTGGAACTGGTACCAGCGCGACCAGGCCGCACAGGCTGCTGCGATGTACGAAGAGTTCGACCGTGCGCTCACCGCCCAGGACCTGGACAAGGCAGCCGGCGCTGCCGGTGACCTGAAGGCTCGTTTCGGCAGTACCGCCTACGCCACCCAGGCCAGCTTGCAAGTCGCCAAGCTGCAACTGGACAAGGACAAGGTCGACGATGCCAAGCAGAGCCTAGCCTGGGTGGCCGAGCATGGCGCCGATGGCGGCCCCTACCGCGACGTCGCCCGCCTGCGCCTGGCCGGCCTACAGCTCGATGCCAAGGCCTACGACGAGGCCGCCAAGACGCTGGATGCGATCAAGGCCAGCGATTTCGCTGGTCTCGTCGCCGACCGCCGTGGCGACCTGCTGCTGCTGCAGGACAAGCGTGACGCGGCCAAGGCCGAGTACCAGAAGGCGCTTGCCGCGCTGGATAAGGCGCAGGACTACCGTCGCGTCGTCGAGGCCAAGCTCTCGACTCTGGGCGTGCCGACCGTCGTCGACACCACGGGAGCCCCGCAATGAAGCGCACTATCCTGATCTCCGTGCTGGCGGCTTCGCTGGCGGGCTGCTCCACGATCAGTTCGACGTGGAACTCCTGGTTCGGCAATGACAAGAACAAGCCAGCCGTGCTGGAGACCTTGTCAGGCCCGGCATCGGGCCGCATCGTCTGGAGTGCCAAAGGCGACAACATCAACTTCCCGCTCAGCATCGCGACGCCGGGTGACCGCTTCGTGGTCGCATCCAGTGACGGCACCGTGCGCGCACTGTCGGCCGCGGATGGCCGCGAGCTGTGGCGCGGCGATGCGGGGGCAAAGCTTCTGGCCGGCATCGGCAGCGACGGGCGCTTTGCCGCCGTCGTTAACCGCGACAACGAATTGGTCGTGCTCGACGCAGGCAAGGTGGCCTGGAAGAAGGCGCTGCCGACGCCGGTCGTGGCCGCGCCGTTGGTGGCTGGGGAGCGCGTCTTCGCGCTGACGCTGGACCGCCAAGTGCTGGCCTTCGATGCGTTGGATGGACGCAAGATCTGGGAACTCAAGCGTCCCGGCGAGCCGCTAACGCTGGCCAAGGCCGGCGTGCTGCTGGCATACAAGGACACGCTGGTCGTGGGGCAGGGGTCGCGCCTTGCCGGCGTGGACCCGCTCAAGGGTAGCCTGCGTTGGGAGGCCAGCGTGGCGACGCCGCGGGGCACCAACGAAGTCGAACGCCTCGCCGACCTCGTTGGTCCCGCCGTACGCCAGGGTGAACTGGTCTGCGCGCGCGCCTTCCAGTCCTCGGTCGGCTGCATAAATGCCGAGCGCGGTAGCACACTGTGGAATCGTGTCGTCGGCGGTACCAACGGCATCGGTGCAGATGACCAGGTCGTCGTCGCGGGCGATGCGTCGGACCGCCTGTCGGCCTGGAGGCTGTCCAACGGTGACCTGGTCTGGTCGGCCGACCAGTTCCAGCTGCGCAAGCTGTCAGAGCCAGTACTGTCGGCCAAGCAGGTGCTGATCGGCGACTTTGAGGGCCAGGTCCACCTGCTGGACCGCGACACCGGCAAGACCCGCTCGCGTTTGGCCACCGATGGCTCGCCGATCGTCGCCATCGCGCTGCTGGGCGATACTGCCCTGGTCGCCACGAAGAGCGGCGGCCTGTTTGCGATCAAGGCGGAATGAAACCGGTCATTGCCCTGGTCGGTCGCCCCAACGTGGGCAAGTCGACGCTGTTCAATCGCCTGACGAAGACGCGCGATGCCATCGTGGCCGACTTCGCAGGCCTGACTCGCGACCGCCACTACGGCGACGGACGTCTGGGCGACCGCGAATTTATCGTCATTGACACCGGCGGCTTCGAACCCGACAGCACCACCGGCATCGTCAAGGAGATGGCCAAGCAGACAAAGCAGGCCGTCGCCGAGGCCGACGCGGTCATCTTCGTCGTCGACATTCGCCTAGGTCTGTCGGCACACGACAGTGAAATCGCACGCTACCTGCGCAGCGTCAACAAGCGCGTACACCTTGCCGTCAACAAGGCTGAGGGCATGCCGGACTCGCCGCTGTTGGCCGAGTTCCATGAACTGGGCATGGGCGAGCCGCATCCGATCTCCTCTGCCCACGGCCAGGGCATTCGCAGTCTGCTGGACGCGGTGCTGGAGCCTTTCGACGCCACTGAGCGCGACGAGAACGCGCCTGAAGATGGCGTCATCCGCCTTGCCGTGGCCGGTCGCCCCAATGTGGGCAAAAGCACTCTGATCAACACCTGGCTGGGAGAGGAGCGCCTTGTCGCCTTCGACATGCCGGGCACCACTCGTGATGCCATCGCTGTGGATTTCGAGCGCAACGGCCAGAAGTTCAAGCTCATCGACACGGCTGGCCTGCGTCGCAAGGGCAGGGTGTTCGAGGCCATCGAGAAGTTCTCGGTCGTCAAGACGCTGCAGGCCATCGCTGACGCCCACGTCGTGCTGCTGCTGCTGGACGCTACCCAGGGCGTGACCGACCAGGACGCCCACATCGCCGGCTACATCCTGGACAGCGGGCGCGCCGTCGTGCTGGCCGTCAACAAATGGGATGCGGTCGACAGTTACCAGCGCGAGACGCTTAAGCGCCAGATTGAGCAGCGCTTGGCCTTCCTGAAATTCGCGCCGCTGCACCAGATCTCTGCGCTCAAGCGCCAGGGCTTGGCTGCGCTGTGGAACGCGATGGCTGACGCCTACGCTTCGGCCTACCGCAAGATGACTACGCCGGTGCTGACCCGCCTCATCCAGGAGGCCGTGGAGCATCAGCAGCCCAAGCGGTCCGGCGTGTCGCGTCCCAAGCTGCGGTACGCCCACCAGGGCGGTCAGAACCCGCCGATTGTCGTCATCCATGGCAATGCGCTGGATGGGGTCACGGAGGTTTACAAACGCTACCTGGAGGGCCGCATTCGCGCCCACTACAAGCTGGTCGGCACTCCGCTGAAGATTGAACTGCGTTCTTCGAAGAATCCCTTCGACGAAAAGACCTAGGTGACTGCCGGGTGGGGCAAAACCCTGTGTTAAGGTCCAACCCGTAGTCCCTTCCCCCGATAACTCGGAGCATACCGATGAGCAACAAAGGCCAACTTTTGCAGGACCCCTTTTTGAACCTGCTCCGCAAAGAGCATGTGCCGGTCTCGATCTACCTGGTCAACGGCATCAAGCTTCAGGGCCATATCGAATCCTTTGACCAGTACGTCGTGCTGCTGCGCAACACCGTGACGCAAATGGTCTACAAGCACGCGATCTCCACCGTCGTGCCGGGCCGTGCGGTCAACTTCCACGCTGGCGACGCTCCGGCGGACGCCTGATCCCCAGACCCTTGTCTTCGACCGTTGCCAACGACGCGACGCCGCCCCCCGAGGCGGCGCGCGCCATTCTTGTGGGTGTCGATTTCGGCCGTCACCGCGTAGCCCAGGGTTTCGATGAGAGCCTGGACGAACTGGCGTTGCTGGCCGAATCCGCTGGCGATACGCCGGTGGCCAAGATCATTGCGCGCCGCCAGGCACCCGACGCAGCGCTGTTCGTTGGCTCCGGCAAGGCCGACGAGATCAAGCTGCTTGTACAGGCCCACCAGGCCCACACGGTGCTCTTCGATCAGGCCATCTCGCCGGCGCAACAGCGCAACCTTGAGCGTGTGCTGGGTGTGCCGGTGGCCGACCGTACGGCGCTGATCCTTGAGATCTTCGCCGCCCGTGCGCAGAGCCATGAGGGCAAGCTGCAGGTCGAGCTCGCCCGGTTGCAGTACCTGGCCACGCGCTTGGTGCGGCGTTGGAGCCATCTGGAGCGGCAAAGCGGCGGCATCGGCATGCGCGGCGGCCCCGGCGAAGCTCAGATCGAGCTGGACCGTCGCATGATCGACGACCGCATCAAGAAGACCAAGGAGCGCCTGAAGCAGGTGCAGCGCCAGCGCAGCACCCAGCGCCGCTCGCGCTCGCGCAACGGCGTGTTCAAGGTCTCCCTGGTCGGCTACACGAACGCGGGCAAGAGCACGCTGTTCAACGCGATGACCAAGGCGCGTGCCTATGCGGCCAACCAGCTGTTCGCGACGCTGGACACGACGACGCGATCGCTCTACCTGGAGCAGGCGGCGGCCAGCGTGTCGCTGTCGGACACCGTGGGCTTCATACGAGACCTGCCGCACAAGCTGGTCGAGGCCTTCCGCGCAACGCTGCAGGAGGCGGCTGACGCCGACCTGTTGCTGCACGTGGTGGACGCCGCCAGCCCGGTGCTGGACGAGCAGATGGTCGAGGTCGAGCGCGTTCTCGAAGAAATCGGAGCGGGTGGCGTACCGCAGATCCTGGTCTACAACAAGCAGGATCTGTTGCCGGACGACCAGCGCCCGCGCGAGGTCGTCGACGCCGTGCTCCGGGCCAACGGCAGCACGGCACCCACGCCGCGCGTTTTCGTCAGTGCCATTGACGGCAGCGGCCTGAACGAGCTGCGCCAGCTGATTGCGACGGCCATGCAGACCCAGCCCTTGATTCCCGACGAGCGGGACCCACGTTTCGACGTTGATCCGTCGCAGTCACCGGATTTCGACGAGCATCCTTCCTCAGACTCCTCCCAGGCATGAGCAGCATTCCACACTCCCAGCCCCGCAGCCCGTGGGCCCAGCGCCTGCTGACGCCCGTGGCCCGCGCCGCAGGCCGGCTGCTGAACAACGGCCGCAACGACGGCCCGCCCGACCTCGACGAGCTCTGGCGCGACTTCAACCGCAAGCTCTCGGGCATGTTCGGCGGCAAGTCCGGTGGGCCGTCCGGGCCCGCCGGCTCCGGCGGCGCGCCTGACATGAAGGGCGCAGGCATCGGTATCGGGCTCATCGCCATCGTGGTGGTGCTGGGCTGGCTGGCCAGCGGCTTCTTCATCGTGCAAGAGGGGCAGCAGGGCGTTGTCACGTCCTTTGGCAAGTACAGCAAGACGGTGGAGGCCGGCTTCCAGTGGCGTCTGCCCTATCCCTTCCAGGCGCATGAGGTGCAGCCGGTCTCGCAACTGCGCCAGGTCGAGGTTGGGCGCAGTTCTATCGTGCCCGCCACCGGCCTGCGCGACTCGTCCATGCTGACGCAGGATGAGAACATCGTCGACATCCGCTTCACGGTGCAGTTCACCATCCGTGACCTGAAGGACTTCCTGTTCGAAAATCGTGATCCCGAGCAAGCCGTGGTGCTGGCCGCGGAATCTGCGGTGCGTGAGATCGTCGGCAAGAGCGCGATGGATTCGGTGCTGTACGAGCAACGCGACGCCATCGCGGCCGACCTGGTCAAGTCCATCCAGTCCCAACTGGATCGCCTGAAGGCCGGCATCCAGATCAAGAATGTCAACGTGCAGAGCGTGCAGCCGCCCGAGCAGGTGCAGGCCGCGTTCGAGGATGCGTTCAAGGCAGGGCAGAACCGCGAGCAGACCAAGAACGAGGCCCAGGCCTATGCCAACGATGTGATCCCGCGCGCCCAAGGCGATGCCGCCAAGCTGCGCGAGCAGGCCGAGGGTTACAAGGCTCGTGTCATCGCAACTGCCGACGGTGATGCGCAGCGCTTCAAGAGCGTGCTGACCGAGTATCAGAAGGCGCCTCAGGTCACGCGCGATCGCATCTACATCGACGCGATGCAGCAGGTCTACAGCAACGTCAGCAAGGTCATGGTGGACAACAAGTCGGGGTCCAACCTGCTTTACCTGCCGCTCGACAAGCTGTTGCAGCAGGGTAGCTCGGGTACGGTGACGGTGTCGCCGCCGCAGCCCTCCAGCGCCTTGCCCGACGCGCAGACGCTGCCGGGCTCCAATGACCTGCGCAGCCGTGACAACCAGCGCAGCCGCGACGGCCGCTGACCGAGGATTTCCGAATGAACCGTATTGCCGCCTTCCTCGCCGGTGCACTGGTCGTCCTGATGCTGCTGTCCTCGATGCTTTTCATCGTCGACCAGCGCCAGTTCGCCGCCGTCTACGCACTGGGTGAGATCAAGGAAGTCATCACCGAGCCGGGCCTGAAATTCAAGCTGCCACCGCCGTTGCAAAACGTCGTGCTGCTGGATCGACGCGTGCAGACGCTGGACAGCCCTGAATCCCGCCCCATCTTCACGGCCGAGAAGAAGAGTCTCGTCATCGATTGGCTCATTAAGTGGCGCATTACCGAGCCGCGCCAGTTCATCCGCAACAGCGGTGCTGACATTCGCAACGTCGAGAATCGCCTCGCGCCCGTCGTGCAGGCTGCCTTCAACGAGGAGGTGACCAAACGCACCGTCATCGCCGTGCTGGCGACCGAGCGCGAGAAGGTCATGAACGACGTTCGCAAGCGCCTGGCCGACGAGGCCAAGCAGTTCGGCATCGAGGTGGTCGACGTACGGATCAAGCGAGTGGACTTCGCCTCCAGCATCACGGAGTCGGTTTATCGCCGTATGGACTCTGAGCGCAAGCGTGTGGCTGCCGAAGCACGCTCCACGGGTATCGCCGAGGGCGAAAAGATCAAAGCCGACGCTGACCGCCAGCGCGAGGTCATCGTTGCCGAGGCGTACCGCGACGCGCAGAAGATCAAGGGCGAGGGCGACGCCAAGGCCTCCGCGCTGTACGCCGAAGCCTTCGGCCGCGATGCTCAGTTCGCCCAGTTCTACCGCTCGCTGGAGGCTTACCGCGCGAGCTTCAACAAGAAGAGCGACGTGATGGTCGTCGACCCGGGTAGCGACTTCTTCAAGGCCATGCGGGGCTCCGGCTCTGGGAGCGCCGCGCCTGCGCGCAAGTAAGTGAACGAGCTGCTGACCGCGCTTGCGCTGGTGATGATCATCGAGGGGCTGATGCCCCTGATCAGCCCGGCCCGCTGGCGCGAGGTCTTCAGCCGTATCCTTGCCATGAGTGATGGCCAGATCCGTTTTATCGGACTGGCCAGCATTCTGCTGGGGCTGCTCGGATTGCTCTGGTTGCGCTGATCCGAACGCTGGCGGGGTCGGGCCGGGGAGGGCGCCGGTACAATGCCGTTTTTAACCGCCTTGCCTGCGCCCATGTCCTCTGCTTGGCTGCTGCCCGAGCACATCGCCGATGTCCTGCCCTCGCAGGCTCGCCGCATCGAAGAGCTGCGTAGAGAGTTGCTCGACATGGCCCGCAGCTATGGCTGCGAGCTGGTCATCCCTCCGCTCCTGGAGCATCTGGATTCCCTGCTATCGGGTACCGGGAGCGATTCCGAGATCAAGCTCTTCAAGCTGGTCGACCAGTTGTCCGGCCGCAGCCTGGGTCTGCGCGCCGACACGACGCCGCAGGTCGCGCGCATTGACGCTCATCTGCTGAACCGCCGGGGCGTGACGCGGCTGTGCTACTGCGGCCCTGTAGCGCACACGCGCCCCGACGGCCTCAATACCAGCCGCGAGCCGCTGCAGTTCGGTGTCGAGATCTATGGTCATGCCGGCCTGGAGGCCGACCTGGAGGTGCAGGATCTGGCGCTGGACGCGCTACGCCGCGCAGGCCTCTTCAGGGTCATGCTGGACCTGGGCGATGCTCGGCTGCTGCAGGGCGTGCTCGACGGCACGCCCCTGTCGTCAGAGGCCCTGGCCGCGCTGACGGCGGCGCTGGCAGCCAAGGACATGGCCGTGCTGGCCGATCTCACGGTCGACATGCCTTTGCCGACGCGCGACGCGCTCATGGCACTGCCCGGCCTGTTTGGCGGACGCGAGGTGCTGGACGAGGCAGCGCGCCGCTTGCCTGATCACCCGCTCGTGAAGGCAGCCCTGGCGGACTTGGCCTGGTTGGCCGGGCAGCTCGCTGCCGTCCACCCCGAGGTCAGCCTGGGCTTCGATCTGGCCGATCTGCAGGGCTACGCGTACTACACCGGCATCCGCTTCGCGGCCTACGCCGAGGGCTGCTCCGACGCCGTGCTGCGCGGTGGCCGCTACGACGAGGTGGGCGCCGTGTTTGGCCGCCGCCGCCCGGCGGTTGGCTTCAGCCTGGACCTGAAGACGTTGGTGGGGCTGGTGGCGCCAACGCCGCTGCGCGCGGCCATCCGCGCGCCTTGGGGCGAGGACGCCTCGCTGCGCCAGGCCGTGCGCGAGTGGCGCGAGAAAGGTGAGACGGTGGTATGCGTGCTGCCGGGCCACGAGGCCGAGGCCGACGAATTCGACTGTGACCGCGAACTGGTTCGCGGCCACGCTGGCTGGGAAGTCCGCTCTCTGTGAGCGGCGCCCGCAAACTCTTCTTCCAAATGCAGGCAAACCAAATGCAAAGCCAAACCGCGCGTGGACGCAATGTGGTCGTCGTGGGCACCCAGTGGGGTGACGAGGGCAAGGGCAAGGTGGTGGACTGGATGACCGACCATGCACATGGCGTGGCGCGCTTCCAGGGCGGCCACAACGCAGGCCACACGCTGGTCATCAAGGGCGTGAAGACGGCGCTGCAGCTCATCCCGAGTGGCATCATGCGCGATGGCGTCCCGTGCTTCATCGGCAACGGCGTAGTGCTGGACCCCACCCACCTGCTGTCCGAGATCGAGCGCCTGGAGGCTGCCGGCGTGGAGGTGCGTTCGCGCCTCTTCATCAGCGAGAGCTGCCCGCTGATCCTGCCTTTCCACGTGGCAGTGGACAAGGCGCGCGAGCAACTGCGGGAGAACAGCGGCAGTGGCAAGATCGGCACCACCGGCAAGGGCATTGGTCCGGCCTACGAAGACAAGGTGGCGCGCCGGGCGCTGCGCGCCCAGGACCTGAAGCATCCTGAGCGCTTCGCGAAGAAGCTGCGCGAGTTGCTGGAGCTGCACAACTACGTGCTCAAGGGCTATCTGAAGGCTGAGGAACTGGCTTTCGAACCCATCTTCGAACAGGCCATGAAGATGGCCGAGCAGATCAAGCCCATGCTCGCAGACGTGGGCTACATGATCCACAAGGCCCACCTGGCCGGCCAGAACATCCTGTTCGAGGGCGCCCAGGGCACGCTGCTGGACATCGACCACGGCACGTATCCCTACGTCACGTCCAGCAACTGTGTGGCCGGCAATGCGGCTGCCGGTGCTGGCGTCGGCCCGCAGCTGCTGCACTACATGCTTGGCATCACCAAGGCATACACGACGCGCGTGGGCTCGGGACCATTCCCGACTGAGCTGGACTGGGAGAAGCCCGACACCGTCGGCTACCACCTCTCCACCGTTGGCCAGGAACGTGGCACCGTCACGGGGCGCGCGCGCCGCTGTGGCTGGCTGGATGCAGCAGCGCTGAAGCGTTCCATCATCATCAACGGCATCACGGGTCTGTGCCTGACCAAGCTGGACGTGCTGGACGGGCTCGCCGAGATCAAGATGTGCGTGGGCTACGAGCTGGACGGCAAGACGCTGGACATCTTGCCACTGGACGCCGATGAGATCGAGGCTTGTACGCCCGTCTACGAGACCTTCCCCGGCTGGACCGAGACGACGTTTGGTGCGACGTCCTGGGACGTGCTGCCTGCCAATGCGCGCAACTACCTGAAGCGTGTGGAAGAGGTCATCGGTGCGCCCATTGACATGGTCTCCACCGGACCCGACCGTGAGCACACCATCGTGCTGCGTCATCCCTATTCCGCCTAAACCTATTCAACCTCTCATCACGGAGACGCCCCAACATGCTGACCGACGACGGCAAACACCTCTACGTGTCCTGGGACGAGTACCACCTGCTGACGGAGCGTCTGGCACTCAAGGTGCACGCCTCGGGCTGGCAGTTCGACCAGATCCTCTGCCTGGCCCGTGGCGGCATGCGCCCGGGCGACGTGCTGTCGCGCGTGTTCGACAAGCCGCTGGGCATCATGTCCACCAGTTCATATCGTGCCGAGGCCGGCACCATCCAGGGGCGCCTGGACATGGCCAAGTACATCACCATGCCCAAGGGCGAACTGGCGGGCCGCGTGCTGCTGGTGGATGACCTGGCGGACTCGGGTGTCACGCTGAAGGCTGTCGTGGAGCGACTGCGCGGCATGCCGGCCATCACAGAGTTGCGCTCGGCGGTCATCTGGACCAAGAAGGTGTCGGCCTACACGCCGGACTACTATGTCGAGATGCTGGAAACCTCGCCATGGATCCATCAGCCATTCGAGGAATACGACGGTATGGGGCCGGAGCAACTGGCGAAGAAGTTCGTCGTTTGAGGATGCGGCTTGTGGCGCGGATCGAAAGAAGCTCGGTTTGTGCCACCACTCGACGATGCACCCGTCGAGGGTGCATCGTCGGGGATTCGTCCGCGCCCCGTGGACCCGGAGGACGTATTTGTGCCCGTCCGCACGGGTCTTTCGTCGAGGCGTCGGGCAAGCGGCAGGGTGGCAGGGTGGCAGGGTGGCAGGGTGGCAGGGTGGCAGGGCTTGTCCTCCGTCCACGGCGACGCGCGTCCTCTCGTGGGCGCCAAAAGCAAAAAGGCCGGCGCTTTCGCGTCGGCCTTTTTGCTTTTGTTTTGGTGCCCAGGAGAGGACTCGAACCTCCACGGAGTTACCCGCTAGTACCTGAAACTAGTGCGTCTACCAATTCCGCCACCTGGGCAAGGTGCTCAAAACTTCCTGTGAAGTCCTGGGCCGTTTCAGGAAAACAGAGACTATATCATCAAAAACTTGAAGAACACAACTACATCGCCTTCTAGTGAAGGCGCAGGCCTGCTGGGCGAGGTTGAGGGTACGTTGCAGGGGCACCGTGATGGCCACGGCTTCCTGATCCCTGACGACGGTTCGGCCGACGTCTACCTTTCGTCGCAGGAAATGCATGCAGTCATGCACGGCGACCGCCTGCGCGTGCGTGTCGTGCGCTTCGACAAACGCGGTCGTCCCGAGGGGCGAGTGTTGGAGATCCTCGAGCGCAAGAAGCGTCCCCTCATAGGCCGCCTGTTGCTCGAATCCGGTGTCTGGCTTGTTGCGCCCGAGGACCGGCGCATGGGGCAGGACATCCTCATACCCAAGAACGGCATTGCCAACGCGACGGCCGGACAGGTGGTGGCGGTGGAGCTGACCGAGCCGCCGTCGCTGTACTCGCAACCCGTGGGGCGCGTCGTCGAGGTGCTGGGCGAGATTGATGATCCCGGCATGGAGATCGAGATCGCCGTGCGCAAGTACGACGTGCCGCATCGCTTCAGTCCCGACACTCTGGCGCAGAGCGCCAAGCTCCCGGAGAAGCTGCGCGCCGCTGACCTGAAGCATCGCGTCGACCTGCGCGACGTGCCCCTGGTCACTATCGACGGCGAGGATGCGCGCGACTTCGACGACGCCGTCTACTGTGAGCCCTTCAAGCAGGGGCGCGGAAAGAAGGCCTTCGAGGGCTGGCGATTGCTGGTGGCAATCGCCGACGTTTCGCACTACGTTAAGCCCGGCGAGCCGCTGGACGCCGATGCCTACGAGCGCGCCACTTCGGTCTACTTCCCGCGCCGTGTCATCCCCATGCTGCCGGAGAAGCTGTCCAACGGGCTGTGTTCTCTGAACCCCTATGAGGACAGGCTGAGCATGGTCTGCGACATGCTCGTGTCCACCGACGGTGCGGTCACGGCCTACCAGTTCTATCCGGCGGTGATCTGCTCGCATGCGCGCTTCACCTACACCGAGGTGGCGGCCATCCTTGCCAATACCCATGGCCCCGAAGCCGCCAAGCGCGGCGAGTTGGTGCCGCACCTGTTGCATCTGCATGAGGTCTACCGCGCGCTGCTGGCCGAACGCCATCGTCGCGGAGCCATCGACTTCGAGACCACCGAGACGCAGATCGTCTGCGACGACAACGGCCGCATCGAGAAGATCATCCCGCGTACGCGCAACGATGCGCACCGGCTGATCGAGGAGGCCATGCTGGCTGCCAACACCTGTTCGGCGGATTTCATCCAGGGCGCCAAGCACCCTTCGCTCTACCGGGTGCACGAAGGGCCGACTCCCGAGAAGCGCCAGACGCTGCAGGCCTACCTTCGCTCTTTGGGCATCGGTATGGGCATCTCCGACGATCCGACGCCGCGCGAGTTCCAGAAACTTGCCGAGGCTACCAAGGATCGCCCCGATGCCCAGCAGATCCACACCATGCTGCTGCGCTCCATGCAGCAGGCCATCTATACCGGCACCAACTCTGGTCACTTCGGCCTGGCCTATCCGGCCTACACCCATTTCACCAGCCCGATTCGGCGCTATCCCGACCTGCTCGTCCATCGCGTCATCAAGGGGTTGTTGACCGGCAAGCGTTACACGCTGGACGCGGCCAAGATGAACGTGCCCCAGGCGCCCAAGCGCCCCGGTCGTGCGGCGCCGCCAAACCCTGCTGAGGCGCGCAACGAGGCCGAGCGCTGGGAAGTCGTCGGTGCACACTGCAGCGCCAACGAGCGCCGTGCAGACGAGGCCAGCCGCGACGTCGAGGCCTGGCTGAAGTGCCGCTACATGCGTGACCGGCTCGGCGAGGAGTTCGCTGGTACCGTTAGTGCGGTCACGTCCTTCGGGCTCTTCGTGCAGCTCGATGCGCTCTACGTCGAAGGTCTGGTCCACATCACCGAGCTGGGCGGCGAGTACTACCGCTTCGATGAGGTCCGCCAGGAGTTGCGTGGCGAGCGCACCGGCATCCGCTACGCGACAGGCGCGCGTGTGCAGGTGCAGGTCAGTCGCGTGGACCTGGATGGCCGTCGCATCGACTTCCGCCTCGTGCGTGACGGCGAGGAGCAGCGGATCGGTGGCCGCAGCGGCGCAGCCAAGCCTTCGGGCAAGGTCGTGGCCAAGAAACGTGCGCCCAAGACTGCCGTTGAGAAGCTTGAGGATGTGCGGCAGACCGACCGCGATGTGAAGAAGAGTCGCAAAGAGGTCATCGCGTCCCTGCATCCGGTCAAGGCCACTCAGCAGGCCGCCAAGCGTGCGGCCAGCAAAGCGTCAAAGAAGACGACCGCCAAGGCTGCGCCGCGAAAACGCCGATGAGTCGCGGCCTCAGTGCCGCGCGGCCAGGCGCTCTATGAGGTCGCCGGCGCGCAGCACGTGGCCGCTCTCGCCCGCGCGGCCGTGGGCGTCTACGCCTGCGCAGGCAATGGCATGTGCGCCGGCAGTTGGCTGCTGGGCCCACAAGCCTCCCAGCCAGCCGGCGAGCACGTCGCCGCTGCCGGCCGTGGCCAGCGCGGGCCCGCCGCTGGCGCAGACGGCCAGCCGCTGGCCAGGGGAGGCGACGATGGTGCCCGAGCCCTTCAGCACGACGCTGCAGGCGAAGCGTGCGGCCAGCTCACGTGCTGCGGCCAAGCGGTCGTCCTGCAAGCTGGCGATGTCACGGCCCAGGAGCCGCGCGGCCTCCAGAGGATGTGGCGTCAGCAGCGTCGAACCCGGTGGCCGGCCGCGCAGCAGCACCTGCAATCCGGCGTCCGAGGCTATGGCGTTCAGCGCGTCGGCGTCGATAACGGCGCGCGGCAACTGCGGGAGCAGGGTTGGCAGCGCGCTCGCGATGCCTGGGCCGGCCCCGCAGCCGATGACGCCCACGGCTTGCGGCAGTTCGTCCGGCATGCCGCACATCAGTTCAGGCCGGCCGGGGTCGGCGGGTTCGGTGGCCAGTCGGCCGAGCAGGTCCACATAGACCCGGCCCGCGCCGCTGGCCAGTGCTGCCCGGGCGGCCAGTCGTGCGGCGCCCTGCATGCCGGGCGCGCCACCGACTACCAACACCTGCCCGTGGCTGCCCTTGTGGCTGGTCGGGCTGCGTCCGGGCTGGGGGGGCGGGCCCAGCAGATCGGCGGTCGGCGGCTCGTCCGGCGCAATGCCGAGATCGTCGAACCAGATCCGCCCGCAGTGCGCCCGGCCCTCACCCGTGAAGAGGCCAGGCTTGAGGGTCAGCAGAGCGAGCGTGTGGTTGGCGCGCACGGCGTGTCCGCCGGCGGGCTGGCCGGTGTCGGCGAGCAGGCCGCTGGGCAGGTCGACGGCAAGGATGGGGGCGCCGCAGGTCTGCATCGCCGCCATCGCGGCCCGCAGGCTGGCGGCTGGGGCGCGGTTCAGCCCGAGGCCGAGCAGCGCGTCGATGACGATGGCGGGGTGCTGTGGTGCGTCATGGCCGATGTGGACGGGCGTGCCATGCAGTCCCAGCCATCGTGCCGCCACTCGGCCGTCGCCACCGTTGTTGCCGGGGCCGCATGCCACCCAGACCGGGCCTTCCCCACGTCGCAGCGCCAGCGCCAGCTTGGCGATGGCCAGGCCGGCCCGCTCCATGAGGTCGGGCGAACGGACAAGAGCGCGCGCCTCGATGCGCCGGCTGGCGGCGACGTCGAACAGGGGCAGCGTGGTGGTGGTGGGCAGCAGCGGGCGCATGCCCGGGAGCTTAGGCCAGTCTTTGCGGGCCAAGCTCGGCAATGTCCTGGGCTGGCGTCAGCCCGGCGATCTGCTGGGCCAGCACCTGGGCGCTGCCACAGGCAAGCCCCCAGCCCTGGCCACCGAGCGAGAGGTTGAGCCACAGGCCGGGCTTGCTGCTGGCGCCCAGCACCGGGAGGCCATCGGCGCTCATCGCGCGGCGAGCTTGGCCTTGCTGCACCTGCTGATGCAGCACCGAGCCTGGGAACCAGTGTTGCAGGCCGCGATGCAAGGCTTCGAAATCGGGGTTGACCTTGGTGCGGGTGTCAGTGACGGCGAGGCCCCCGCTCACGCGCACGCGTTGGCCGGTGCGCGCCACGGTGAGGCCGCGGGAGGGATCTACCCAGCCAGCCTTGGGGCCTAGCTCGGGGTGGGCTTCCAGTAGCCGTAGCGGCGCCGTGACGGAGGCTTCGTGCCGAGCCGACAGCGGCAGGCGCTGGCCCAGCAGGGGTGGGGCATCCAGGCCATTGCAGAGCACGATGGCATCGAAGCGTGCGTCCTGCGGGCCGGTGGGCTGAGGCACGGTGTCGCCAGCGTCGCGCTCGGCGCTCCGCGTTGGCGCTTCGGCGGGCGGCGTGTACTCGTGGCGCATCGTGAGGCCCACGCCATCGGCGGAGATGGCGCGCACGGTGGTGTGGAACCGGAACTCCACATCCAGGCGTTGAGCTTGCAGGCGCAGTTGCTGCGCGAACAGGCGTGCATTGCCCGCGCCGCCATGGGGCAGGGCCAGCGCAGCGGCCAGCGAAGCGTCGGCGCTCAGGCCCGGTTCGCGCAGGCGGGCTTCGCCGGCCTCGATGAGTTCCACCTGCAGCCCCAGGGCCTGCCAGCCTTCAAGCCGGGCCTCGGCTGTGGCAACGTGCTTGGCATCGGTGAGCGCGACGAGCAGGCCGTCACTGGCTTCATCCTCCAGCCCCAGCTCGCGGCGCAGCTCGGTGGTGCGCGCCAGGCTCAGTTGGCTCAGTGCAGCGAGTTGGCTGGCGGCGTCGCCACCCTTGCGGCCGGCGCGCCAGCGACGGAAGCGAAAGCCCAGCGGTGCTGGCGCGCCGGCATCGGCCAGGCCGGGTACGAAGGGCGAGAGCAGGGCGCTGCTGGCGAAGCTGGCCTGCTCGGCGACGCTGCCGCCGCGTTCGAAGACCTGCACCTTGAAGCCCAGCGCAGCCAGTTCGTAGGCCGTCGTGACGCCGGCGAGGCCGGCTCCCACCACCGCAACGCTGCGGCTCACGCGGGCACCTGGCGGGTAGTCGCGAAGGACGGGCTGGCGACCGCGTCGGCGCGGCGTCGGCAGTAGAGGGCCATGGGTTGTGTATACTCTGCGGGTTTTGCCGGAGGGGGTAGCGCTTGCAGCTGCTTTTGTCGGCAAAAACGGTTGTGAGGGGTGTAGCGGTCACATGCCAAATCGGGCATTGGCGGCCACTCGTTGCAACAAATCGCAAACCGGCCACGCTAAGGTGTTGCGGCTTGCGGCAGTCTCGAAACACGTGTTTCCAGGCGCTGCAACGCAATTCGGGCCGGATTTTAGACACAACCTTCGGAGTAAGACCCATGTCTGTCACGATGCGCGAGATGCTGGAAGCCGGCGTCCATTTCGGCCACCAAACCCGCTTCTGGAACCCCAAGATGGCCCCGTATATCTACGGCCATCGCAACAAGATCCACATCATCAACCTCGAGAAGACGCTGCCCGCGTTCAACGATGCGATGAAGTTCGTGCGCTCGCTGGCTGCCAAGCGCGGCACGATCCTGATGATCGGTACGAAGCGCCAGGCCCGCGAGTTCATCGCCGCTGAAGCTCAGCGCGCCGGCATGCCTTACGTCGACTCTCGTTGGCTGGGTGGCATGATGACCAACTTCAAGACGGTCAAGACCTCCCTCAAGAACCTGAAGGACATGCAGGCCCAGGTCGAGGCTGGCACCCAGCCCGCGATCAAGAAGGAAGCCCTGCTGTTCCAGCGCGACATCGCCAAGCTGGAAAAGAACATCGGCGGCATCCAGGACATGACCGCGCTGCCCGACGCAATCTTCGTCATCGACGTCGGCTATCACAAGATTGCCGTGGCGGAAGCCAAGAAGCTGGGCATCCCCGTTATCGGCGTGGTTGACACCAACCACTCGCCCGAAGGCATCGACTACGTCATTCCCGGCAACGACGACTCCGCCAAGGCCGTGGCCCTGTACGCCCGCGCCGTGGCCGACGCCGTGCTCGAAGGCAAGGCCAACGCCACCGCCGACGTGCTGGCGGCCGTCGCCCCGGCCGGCGACGAGTTCGTCGAGGTTTCCGAAGAGGCCTAAAGCCCCTTCCATCCTGCATTGAAAGGGGCCGTCACGGCCCCTTTTTCTAAACGAGATCTGGAGAAGAGAAATGGCTGCTATCACCGCAAGCATGGTGGGCGAACTGCGTGCCCGCACCGACGCCCCGATGATGGAGTGCAAGAAGGCGCTGACCGAGGCCGACGGCGACCTGGCCCGTGCTGAAGAGATCCTGCGCGTCAAGCTGGGCAACAAGGCCGGCAAGGCCGCCTCGCGTATCACCGCCGAAGGTGTGGTCGCTGCTGCCGTCGTGAATGGCAACGGTGCAATGATCGAAGTGAACTGCGAGACCGACTTCGTCTCGAAGAACGATGCCTTCCTGGCCTTCGTGAATGCCCTGGCCGGCCTGGTGGCCGAGCACAACCCGGCCGACGTGGCCGCCCTCTCGGCCCTGCCCCTGTCGCAGGAAGGCTTCGGCCCGACCGTGGAAGACGTGCGCAAGGGCCTGATCGGCAAGATCGGCGAGAACATGACGATCCGCCGTTTCCAGCGCTACGTCGGCAGCAAGCTTGCTACCTACCTGCATGGCACCCGCATCGGCGTGGTCGTCGAGTTCGAGGGTGACGATGTCGCTGCCAAGGACGTGGCCATGCACATCGCAGCCATGAAGCCGGCCGCCCTGTCGGGCGTCGACGTCTCGGCCGAGCTGGTCGAGAAGGAGCGCAAGATCGCTACCGAGAAGGCTGCCGAGTCCGGCAAGCCGGCCGACATCGTCGCCAAGATGGTTGAGGGCTCGGTGCAGAAGTTCCTGAAGGAGGTCTCGCTGCTGGACCAGGTCTTCGTGAAGGCCGCCGACGGCAAGCAGACGGTGGGCGCCCACCTGAAGTCGGTCAGCACCACCGTCAAGGGCTTCACGCTCTACGTCGTGGGTGAGGGCATCGAGAAGAAGGTCGACGACTTCGCGGCCGAAGTGGCTGCCCAGGTGGCGGCTGCAAAGGGTCAGTAAAGACTCTTGCGAAATGAAAGGGCGCCAAGTTGGCGCCCTTTAAACTTCTGGGCCATCAGCGGCCCCCATTCATTGAGGACACCATGCCCGCGTACAAGCGCATCCTGCTCAAACTCTCCGGCGAGGCCCTGATGGGCGACGACGCCTATGGCATCAACCGCGCGACCATTGTCCGCATGGTGCAGGAAGTCCGTGAAGTGACGCAGATGGGCATCGAGGTGGCGGTCGTCATCGGTGGCGGCAACATCTTCCGCGGCGTGGCTGGCGGCTCGGTCGGCATGGATCGCGCAACGGCCGACTACATGGGCATGCTGGCCACGGTGATGAACTCGCTGGCCCTGGCCGACACGATGCGCCAGGAAGGAATGACGGCGCGCGTGATGTCGGCCATCGGCATCGAGCAGGTCGTCGAGCCTTACGTGCGCCCAAAGGCGCTGCAATACCTCGAAGAGGGCAAGGTCGTTGTCTTCGCTGCTGGCACGGGAAACCCCTTCTTCACGACGGACACCGCCGCCGCGCTGCGTGGCGCAGAGATTGGTGCCGAGATTGTGTTGAAGGCCACCAAGGTCGACGGCGTCTACACGGCCGACCCCAAGAAGAATCCCGAGGCGACGCGCTACTCGCGCATCAGCTTCGACGAGGCCATCACCCGCAACCTGCAGGTGATGGATGGCGCAGCCTTTGCGTTGTGCCGTGACCAGAAGCTGCCGATCAAGGTCTTCAGCATCTTCAAGCCCGGCGCGCTCAAGCGCGTCGTGCAGGGCGAGGACGAGGGCACGCTGGTCCACGTTTGAAGACGAACCAACCGAGACGACAGAGATCATGAGCACTGCAGACATCAAGAAGAACGCCGAAGCCAAGATGGCCAAGTCCGTCGAGTCGCTGAAGGGCGAACTGCACAAGATTCGCACCGGTCGCGCCCACCCTGGCATCCTCGATCAGGTCAGCGTCGACTACTACGGCTCCATGGTGCCCATCTCGCAGGTGGCCAATGTGACACTGCTGGATGCCCGCACCATCTCCGTCCAGCCCTGGGAAAAGGGCATGGGCGCCAAGATTGAGAAGGCCATCCGCGAGAGCGACCTTGGCCTGAACCCCGCGAGCCAGGGTGACTTGATCCGCGTGCCGATGCCGCCGCTGACTGAGGAGCGGCGCAAGGACCTGACCAAGGTCGTGCGCAACGCCGGCGAGGATGCCAAGGTGGCCGTGCGCAACCTGCGCCGCGACGCCAACGAACAGGCAAAGAAGCTGTTGAAGGATAAGGAAATCGGCGAGGACGACGAGCGCCGCAGCCTGGACGAAGTGCAGAAGCTCACCGACCGCGTGATCTCCGAGATCGACAAACTGATCTCGGCCAAGGAAGCCGAGATCCTGGCGGTTTGAGCGCGCGGCCTGAAGTGACGCAAGACCGTCCGGCGCCTCCGCGCCATGTCGCCATCGTCATGGATGGCAACGGCCGCTGGGCCAAGAAGCGCTTCCTGCCGCGCTTCTTCGGCCACAAGGCGGGTGTGGACACGCTGGTCAAGGTCGTGCAGGCCTGTATCGCCCGCGACATCGAGCACCTGACTGTCTTCGCCTTCTCCAGCGAGAACTGGAAGCGCCCCAGCGACGAAGTCTCTGGCTTGATGGGCCTGGTGTTGGCCGCCGTCAGCCGTTACCTCGCCAAGATGGGCGCGATGGGCGTGCGCATCCGCATCGTCGGTGATCGCGATGCTGTGTCCGATAAGCTGCGCAATGCCTGGAACGAGGCTGAGACCACGACGGCGCACAACAGCAAGCTGACGCTCAACGTCGCCTTCAACTACGGCGGCCGCTGGGACATCGTGCAGGCATGCCGCAAGGCCATCGAAGCCGGTGTGCCGGCGCACGAGCTGACCGAGGCCAGGCTGTCTGAGTTCATGGCCATGAGCTATGCGCCAGACCCCGACCTCTTCATCCGCACTGGAGGCGAGGTGCGCATCAGCAACTTCCTGCTCTGGCAGGCGGCCTACACCGAGTTCGTGTTCTCGGACTGCCTGTGGCCGGAGTTCGGTGACCGCGAGCTCGATGCGGCCATCGCGGCTTTCCACGAGCGCGACCGCCGCTTCGGTGGCGTCAAGGAATCGGCTGCGGCCTGACGGGGTCCCCCATGCTCAGAACCCGAGTCATCACCGCCATCGTGTTGCTGGCGATCCTGTTGCCGGTGCTCTTCCAATCATCGCCCTGGCCCTTTGCTTGGGTGACCGTCGCCATGATGGGTGCGGCTGGTTGGGAGTGGGCGAGGCTCAATGGTCTACCCGGCTCCGGTGCGATCGCGGCCGGCGTTGCGCTGGCGCTGGCTTGCGTCTGGACGCTGCTGATCGGCGGCCTGAATGCGCCACCAGTCTGGATCTGGTCGTTGGCCAGCCTGGTCTGGGTACTGGGCGGCGCCTTCGCGTTGCGCGCGGGCCCGGCCGGCTGGCCGCGCGTTGCGCGCGGTGTCCGGCTGGCCTTGGGTGCCCTGCTGCTGTGGGGGGCCTGGCTGGCCATTGCGCAGGCCAAGGTGCATGGCATCAACTTCATCTTGTCGGTGTTCTGCCTAGTTTGGATGGCGGACATTGCCGCCTACTTCGGTGGTCGCGCCTTCGGCAAGCGCAAGCTCGCGCCGGCCATCAGCCCAGGCAAGAGCTGGGAGGGCGTCTGGAGCGGCCTGGCCGGCGTCATCCTGCTGGGCTTCGCGTGGGTGCATGTCATCGATGTGAGGCTGCCTGTGGATTCCCCCAGCCTCTACACGCTGCTTGTACAGCGTCACGGGTGGGTGTCCCTGCTGGCACTGGTCTTCCTGGCCGCGATGAGCGTCGTCGGCGACCTGTTCGAGTCCCTCGTCAAGCGCGCTGTCGGTGCCAAGGACAGCAGCGGCCTGCTGCCCGGTCACGGCGGCGTGCTGGACCGCATCGACGCGCTGCTGCCGGTCTTTCCACTGGCCCTTGCCCTGATCAGTCTATGAACCGCCGCCAACGCGTCTGCGTGCTGGGCTCCACCGGCTCCATCGGCGTCAACACGCTGGATGTCATCTCTCGCCACCCGGAGAGGTATGAAGTCGTTGCGTTGAGCGCGATGAGCCGCGTCGACGAACTGCTGGCCCAGTGCCTGCACTGGCGGCCCCGATTTGCCGTCATGCCCGGGCGCGAGGCTGCCGCCAGGCTGCGCACACTGCTGCGTGAGGCAGGCAGTGCCACAGAGGTGCTTGACGGCGCGCAGGCGCTGGCCGACATCTCTGCGCACCCGGACATCGACACCGTCATGGCGGCCATCGTCGGTGCCGCCGGCCTGGCGCCGGCCATCGCTGCGGCCCGGGCCGGCAAGCGCCTCTTGCTGGCCAACAAGGAAGCCATCGTCGTCGGTGGCGCGCTGTTCATGCATGCGGTGGAGGAGGGGGGGGCCACGCTGCTGCCCATTGACAGCGAGCATTCAGCCATCTTCCAGTGCCTGCCCGAGCATCGGGCCACGTGGCATGATCGTATCGACCACATCGTGCTGACGGCCTCGGGCGGTCCCTTTCGCAGCCGAGATCCCGGGACGTTGGCCGACGTGACGCCAGACCAGGCTTGCGCTCATCCCAACTGGGTGATGGGCCGCAAGATCTCGGTGGACTCGGCCACGATGATGAACAAGGCGCTGGAGGTCATCGAGGCGCGCTGGCTGTTCAACCTGACGCCAGACCAGATCAAGGTCATCATCCATCCGCAGAGCATCATCCACTCGATGGTGGTCTGTCGTGACCAGTCGGTGCTGGCCCAGCTCGGCACGCCGGACATGCGGGTGCCCATTGCCTACGGCCTGTCCTTCCCCGAGCGCATCACCTCGGGTGCCAGCCGACTCGATCTGCTGACCACGCCCAGCCTCACGTTCGAGGAGGCCGACGCCGGGCGCTTCCCTGGGTTGCACCTGTCCTGGCAGGCGCTCAAAGCCCCCGAGGGCAGCACCACGGTGTTGAACGCGGCCAACGAGATCGCCGTCGATGCCTTCTTGAGTGGTCGCCTGCGCTTCGATCGCATCCATGCGGTCAACTCGCAGTGTCTGGCCGACGTTCAGCCTGGAGACTGCGGCAGCATCGAGGCGCTGCTGGATCTCGACGCGCGTGCCCGCGAGCACGCCCTGAAACTGGCTGCCCGACTGCCGTGACCACGCTCATCGCCTTCCTCGCCGCGCTTGCCCTGCTGATCGCGGTCCATGAATGGGGACACTACCGCGTCGCGCGCGCCTGCGGGGTGAAGGTGCTGCGCTTCTCCATCGGCTTTGGCCGCGTGCTGTGGCGTCGTGTCGGCCGTGACGGTACCGAGTTCACGCTGAGTGCGCTGCCGCTGGGGGGCTACGTGCGCATGCTCGACGAGCGTGACGGCATCGTCTCGCCGCATGAGCGCGAGCAGGCCTTCAATCAGCGCCCGTTGCGCCAGCGTGCGGCCATCGTCGCAGCGGGCCCGGCGGCCAACTGGGTGCTGGCCGTGGTGTTGTTCGCCGCCGTAGCCTGGCTGGGCAGCGAAGTGCCCAAGGCCGTGCTCGGCACGCCGCCTGCTGGCTCCCTGGCCGAGCGCGCCGGCCTGCATGCCGGCGACTGGGTGCGTGCCGTGTCTCCCGACGGCCAGCAGTGGCAGGACGTGGCCTCCCTGCCAGAGCTGCAGTCCGCCATCGTGCGCGCTCAGGCGCTGGGTGAGTCGCTTCATCTGTCGGTCACGGGCGCCCAGGGACATGGCTCGCGCAGCGTCCACCTGGAGACAGAACGATTGGCTGGTCGGGCGCCCGATGCCCGGCTGTTCAACGACATCGGCCTGGCGCCGATGACGGAGCCGTTGATCCGCCAGGTCGGCACCGGCGGCGCGGGTGCGGCGGCCGGCCTGCAGGCGGGTGACCGCGTGCTGTCCATCGATGGCCAGGCCGTGCCCGACGCCGGCTACTTGCGTGACGCCATCCGCCGCGCACACGACGGCGAGCACCCACACACCATGGCCTGGCGCGTCGACCGTGGCGGCCAGATCGTCGAGCTGGAGGCCACGCCGCGTCTGGTCGATGACGCCGGACAGCGTGTGGCAAGGCTCGAGATCGGTATCGGTGCGGCGCCCGAGCGTGTGTTTGTCAGCTACGGCCTGTTCGACGGCCTGTGGCGTGGTGTCGAGCAGAGCTGGGACATGGCCGCCACGACGGTGCGGCTGCTGGGCCGCATGCTGATCGGCGAAGCCTCGGTCAAGAACCTCAGCGGGCCGCTGACCATCGCTGACTACGCCGGCCAGTCGGCCCAGGCGGGCCTCGCGCCCTATCTCGATTTCCTCGCCAAGATCTCACTTAGCCTCGCGGTGCTGAACCTGCTGCCGCTGCCTATGCTCGACGGCGGGCACCTCATGTATCATCTTTTCGAGGGTCTGAGTGGCCGCCCCGTCTCCGAATGGTGGCAACGGCAACTGCAGCGCGCTGGTGCGCTGATCCTGATGCTGATGATGGCCTTGGCCCTTTCCAACGACGTCGCCCGTTTCGCGGGCTGGCACTGAAACTCTCCGTTCCCCATGTCCTTTTCTTTCAGTTCGGGAGCGAAGCATCGCCCCTCACTCCTGGCTTTGGCTCTCGTGGGGATGTTCCAGTCGGGCGCAGCCTGGGCGGTCGACCCCTTTGTCCTGAAGGACATCCGCGTCGAAGGCCTGCAGCGCACCGACCCTGGTACCGTGTTCGCGTCGCTGCCTTTCCGCATCGGCGACACCTACAACGATGAAAAGGGCGCCGCCGCGCTGCGCGCGCTGTTCGCCACCGGGCTGTTCAAGGACGTGCGCATCAGCATCGATGGCAGCGCCGTCGTCGTCATCATCGACGAGCGCCCCATCATCGCCAACGTCAACTTCGTCGGCCTGAAGGAATTCGACACCGAGGCGCTGTCCAAGTCGCTGAAGGACGTCGGCATCGGCGAAGGCAAACCCTTCGACAAGGCGCTGGCCGACCGTGCTGAGCAGGAGCTCAAGCGTCAGTACCTCACGCGCAGCCTCTATGGCGCCGAGGTAACGACGACCATCACCCCTATCGAGCGCAACCGCGTCAACGTCAGCTTCAACGTGACCGAGGGCGAGCCGGCCAAGATTGCGGAGATCCGCATCCTTGGCTCCAAGGTGTTCTCTGAGAGCACGCTGCTGGGCCTGCTGGAGCAGACGACGACCGGCTGGCTGACCTGGTACACCAAGACCGACCGCTACTCGCGCGCAAAGCTGAACGCGGACCTGGAAACCATCCGCAGCTACTACCTGAACCGCGGCTACCTCGAGTTCAACGTCACCTCCACGCAGGTGACCATCTCTCCGGACAAGCAGAGCATCAGCATCGCCATCACCGTCAGCGAAGGCCAGCCCTACACGGTGACCGGCATCAAGCTCGAGGGCGATTACCTGGGTCGCGAGGAAGACTTCAAGCACCTGGTTTACCTCAAGCCCGGCCAGGCCTATCAGGGCGAGGCCGTCGCGACGACCACGCGGGCCTTCAGCGACCTGTTCGGCACCTACGGCTATGCCTTCGCCCGCGTCGACAGCAAGCCCGAGATCAATCGCGAGACCGGCCAGGTCGTCGTCACGTTCGTTGCCGAGCCGCAGCGCCGCGTCTACGTGCGCAAGGTCATCGTGTCCGGCAATTCGCGCACGCGCGACGAGGTCATCCGCCGCGAGTTCCGCCAGTTCGAGGCGGCCTGGTACGACGGCCAGAAGATCAAGGCCTCGCGTGACCGTGTCGAACGTCTGGGCTACTTCAAGGACAAGGAAGTCAATATCGACACCCAGGAGGTGCCGGGTGCCCAGGACCAGGTCGACGTGATCCTGACCGTTGTCGAACGTCCAACCGGTGCCATCACCGTTGGTGCTGGCTACTCCAGCCAGACCAAGCTCTCCTTCACCGGCTCCATCCGCCAGGACAACGTCTTCGGCTCCGGTAACTACCTTGGCATCGATGTGGCGACGGCCAGTACCGGTCGCCAGCTGCAGATCAGCACCGTGGACCCGTACTTCACGGTTGACGGCGTGTCGCGCGCCATTGACCTGTTCTACCGCACCACCAAGCCTATCAACACGCTGGGCGAGGAGTACCAATACGTCACCAAGGGTGGCGCGATCCGGTTCGGCGTGCCCTTCTCCGAAGTGGACACGGTCTTCTTCGGCATCGGCTACGAGCAGACCAACATCACGACGTCCAAGGGCCTGCCCAACAGCTACTTCCTGTTCGCCAACCAGTTCGGTCAACGCAGCAATTCCGTGCCGCTGACCATCGGCTGGCAGCGTGACAGCCGCGACAGCGTCATCACGCCGATGAAGGGCCGCTATCAGCGCGTCAACATCGAGGCCAGTCCATTTGGTGATGCCCAGTACGCCCGTATCAACCTGCAATACCAGCAGTACTTCGAGATCACCAACAAGATCACGCTGGGCATTAACAGCGAGCTGGGATGGGGTGTGGGCCTGGGCGGCAAGCCCTACCCGATCTTCAAGAACTTCTACGGTGGCGGCCTTGGTTCGGTGCGGGTCTTCGAAGCAGGCTCACTGGGCCCCGTGGACGTGACCGGCTCCTACAGCGGTGGCAGCAAGCGTTTCAACACCAATGCCGAGCTCTACCTGCCGGTGCCGGGCAGCGGTAACGACAAGAGCTTCCGCATTTTCGGCTTCATGGATGCCGGTAACGTTTGGGGCTCGGGTTTGGCCGAGAAGGTCAGTTTTGACACTGTCCGCGTGTCGGCCGGCATCGGCCTTTCGTGGATCTCGCCCATGGGGCCGCTGCGCTTGAGTTATGGCAAACCTATCCGCAAGGAACGCACGGATAGAATCGAGAAATTCCAATTCCAGATCGGGACTGCATTCTGATGATGAGCAAGCTCTTGCAATCGGTGGCTCTGGCCGCTTCGATGATGGTGGCCGTTTCGGCCGTGCAAGCCCAGGAACTGAAGATCGGCTACGTCAACAGCGAGCGCGTGCTGCGTGAGGCCAACCTGGCCAAGACCGCACAGGCCAAGCTGGAGGCCGAGTTCGGCAAGCGCGAGAAGGACCTGCGCGATCTGGAAACCAAGCTGCGCGGCGCCGCCGAGAAGCTCGAGAAGGACGCGCCCACGCTGTCCGAGAACGAGCGCAACCGCCGCCAACGCGACGTGGTCGAGCAGGAACGCGACCTGCAGCGCAAGCGCCGCGAATGGCAGGAAGATCTGACTCAGCGCAAGAACGAAGAACTGTCCGCCGTGGTCGAGAAGGCCAACCGCGTGATCAAGCAGATCTTCGACGCCGAGAAGTACGATCTGATCCTGCAGGACGCCATCCACTTCAGCGCCCGCGTGGACATCACCAAGAAGGTGATCGACGCGCTGAACGCGCAGAAGTAAGCCGGGCTCCCCATGAGCTCGACTCCTGTCGCGCTCTCCGAACTGATCGCCGCCTTGGGCGGCGATTTGCTTGGTGGCGCCGATATCCGCATCGCCGGCATCGCGCCCCTGGACGAAGCGGGTGCGCATAGCATCAGCTTCCTGGCCAATCCCCGCTACCAGGCGCAGTTGGCCACGACGGCGGCCGCCTGTGTCATCGTCGCGCCTGCGCTGGCGGACGTGGCAGCGGCTCGTGGCGCAGCAATCGTCACGCCCGACCCCTACCTGTACTTTGCCCGCCTCACGCAGTGGTGGGCAGCGCGCATGCGCCCGCTAGTCGAGGTCGGCGTGCATCCGAGCGCCATCGTGTCGCCGGATGCACAACTGGGACAGGGCGTGGCGATCGGTCCGCTGGCCGTCGTCGAGGCCGGCGCCACCGTCGGCGATCATGCGCGCATCGGCGCGCACACCGTCGTCGAGCGTGGCGCGGTGGTGGGTGAGCACACGCGGCTTAGCGCCCGCGTCGTGCTCGGCCACGGCTGTCGCATCGGCGCGCGTGGCATCGTGCACAGCGGCGTCGTCATCGGCGCCGACGGCTTCGGCTTTGCACCGAGCAAGACCGGCTACGTGAAGATCGAGCAGTTGGGCAACGTCAGCATCGGCGACGACGTCGAGATCGGCGCCAACACCTGCATCGACAGGGGCGCACTGAGCGACACCGTCATTGAGGACGGTGTCAAGCTCGACAATCTGATCCAGATCGCGCACAACGTGCACATCGGCCGCAACACGGCCATGGCCGGCTGTGCGGCGGTGGCGGGCTCGACCCGCATCGGCGCCAACTGCACCATCGGCGGGGCCGCCAACATCATTGGCCACCTGACCATCGTGGACGGCGTGCATATCTCGGCTGCGACGACTGTGACACGCAGCATCAGCGCGCCGGGTGTCTACAGCGGCCCCTATCCCTTCGAAGAGAATTCGAGCTGGCAAAAGAACGCGGCCACGCTGCGCCAGCTCTCGACCCTGCGTGAACGCGTGCGCGACCTGGAAAAGAAATGACTGAGACGACGACCCCGATCACGATGGACATCCATGAAATCCTGACGCGCCTGCCGCATCGCTATCCCATCCTGCTGGTGGATCGCGTGGTGGAGCTTGTGAAGGGCGAGCGTATCCGCGCCATCAAGAACGTCTCCATCAACGAGCCCTTCTTCCTCGGCCACTTCCCGCACCGACCGGTGATGCCCGGCGTGCTGATCCTGGAAGCTATGGCCCAGGCTGCGACGCTGCTGGCCCTTCGCAGCATGGACATGGTGCTGGACGAGAAGTCGGTGGTCTATTTCGCCGGCATTGATGGGGCGCGCTTCAAGCGTCCGGTGGAACCGGGCGACCAGCTCGTGCTGGAGGTGACGCTGGGCCGCGCCAAGGCCGGTATATACAAGTTCGCGGCAAAGGCCCTGGTGGGTGACCAGGTGGCCGCCGAAGCCGAACTGATGTGCACGATGCGCCGCATCGAGGCCTGACCCCGCGCTGCAGATGGCCATCCATCCCACCGCCATCGTCGATCCCGGCGCGCAGCTGGACAGCAGCGTCGAGGTCGGCGCCTACACGCTGATCGGCCCGCACGTGAAGATCGGCGCCGGCACCAAGGTCGGCCCGCATGTCGTCATCGAGGGGCACACCTCCATCGGGCGCGACAACACCTTTTTCCAGTTCAGCTCCATCGGCGCTGCCAACCAGGACAAGAAGTACGCTGGCGAACCCACCACGCTGGTCATCGGCGACCGCAACACCATCCGCGAGTTCTGCACGCTGAATGTGGGCACGGTGCAGGATCGCGGCGAGACGACGGTCGGCAACGACAACTGGATCATGGCCTACTGCCATCTGGCCCACGACGTCGTCATCGGCAATGAATGCGTGCTGGCCAACAATGCGACGCTGGCCGGCCATGTGCAGGTGGGGGACTGGGTCACCATCGGTGGTCTCACTGGCATCCTGCAGCGCATGCGCATCGGCGACCACGCGATGATCGGCTTCCAGGCCCACGTGGCACAGGACGTGCCGCCCTTCATGACGGTGGACGGCAATCCGTTGGCCGCGCGTGCCGTCAACGTCGTGGGCTTGAAGCGCCGCGACTTCAGCGCCGAGCGCATCGCCGTCATCCGTCAGATCTACAAGCTGCTCTACCGAAGCGGCCACACGCTGGACGAGGCCAAGGCCGCCATCGCGGCGCTGCGCGGCGCGGACGGTGGTGCCGCCGATGGCGACATCGACAACATGCTGTCGTTCCTCGCAGCGTCTACTCGCGGCATCGTTCGCTGAGCTGAATGACTGGATCCGCGCCACGCTTCGGATTCGTGGCCGGCGAGGCCAGCGGCGATCTGCTGGCCAGCCTGCTGCTCCAGGGCTTGCGTGCGCGCTGGCCCGGGCTGACGTCCCAGGGCATAGGCGGGCCCAAGATGATTGCCCAGGGCTTCGAGACTTGGTGGCCGCACAGCAAGTTGTCCATCTTCGGCTACGTGGACGCGCTGATGAACCTGCGCGAGCTGCTGTCCATCCGTCGGCAGCTCGGCACGCGACTCATCTCGAGCCGCCCCGACGTTTTCATCGGCGTGGATGCGCCCGACTTCAATTTCGGCCTGGAGACCCGGCTGCGCGAGGCCGGCATCAAGACGGTTCACTTCGTCTGCCCGTCCATCTGGGCCTGGCGTCCCGAGCGCATCGTGAAGATCAAGGCAGCGGCCGACCATGTGCTGTGCCTGTTCCCGTTCGAGCCCGAGATCCTGCGCCAGGCCGACATCGGCGCGACCTACGTCGGCCATCCGCTCGCAGACGCCATCCCCATGGAGGTGCCGCGCGTTGCGGCCCGTGCGGCGCTGATGCTGCCGGAGGACGATACCGTCATCGCGCTGTTGCCCGGCAGCCGCAGGAGCGAGATCAACTACATCGCGCCGGCGCTCATCGGCGCGGCCCGGCTGCTGGCCAGGCCGGGCCGCCGCTTCGTGATCCCCATCGTGCCAGGCTTGCGCGCCCTGGTGGAGCCTCTGCTGGGCGGCGTGGACATTCAGCTCGTCGACGGACAGTCCCACGCGGCGCTGGCAGCCTGCGACCTGACGTTGGTGGCCAGCGGCACGGCCACGCTCGAGGCGGCGCTGTTCAAGCGCCCCATGGTCGTTGCCTACCGAATGAACGCACTGAACTGGTGGCGCATGAAGGGTCGAGGCCTGCTGCCGTGGGTCAGCCTGCCCAACATCCTGGCACGCGACTTCCTCGTTCCCGAGTTGATCCAGCAGGACTGTACGCCCGAGAATCTTGCTCGAGAGGCCGAGGGCTTGCTGGCCGACGCGCCACGCCGTGCGGTCCTGCATGAGCGATTCATCCAACTTCACGAGCTGTTGCGGCAGGACACCGCACGGCGCGCCAGCGATGCCATTGCGACGCTTATCGGCGCCTGAGCAGGGCGCCTTGGACTGGACGCCACCCGGCCTCGTCGCTGGCGTGGACGAGGCTGGCCGCGGGCCGCTGGCAGGGCCCGTCTTCGCGGCGGCCGTCATCCTCGATGACTTGCAGCCCATCGCCGGCCTGGCCGACTCCAAGGTGCTGACAGCGGCCCGGCGTGCACGCCTGTACGACGAGATCCGCGCCAAGGCACTGTGCTGCTGCATCGCTCAGGCGACGACCGAGGAGATCGACCGCATCAACATCCTGCAGGCCACCATGTTGGCCATGCAACGTGCCGTGAACGGCCTGCGCCTCAAGCCGGCCCTCGTGCGCGTCGACGGCAACCGCCTGCCGGTACTGGCTGTGCCAGCCGAGGCCATCGTGAAGGGCGACGCCACCGTGCAAGCCATCTCGGCTGCCAGCATCCTGGCCAAGGTCGCGCGCGACCTGTTTTGCGAGCAGATGCACGCAAGCCATCCGCAATATGGCTTTGCCACGCACAAGGGCTACGGCACACCGGAACACCTGGCCGCGCTGCGCGAGCATGGCGCCAGCCCCTGGCACAGGCGCTCGTTCTCGCCGGTGCGGGAGAACCTCAGATGAGTGCCCAGATCCTGCACGTCACCTCCCGCGACAACCCGGCCCTTGTGCGGCTGCGCAAGCTCGCCACCGAGCCCGGCGGGTACCGAAAGACAGGCAGTGTATGGATCGAGGGCGACCATCTGCTGCGTGCGGCGCTGCAGCGCGGCTGGCGACCTGCGCTGGTCGTGCTGACCGAGGCCGCGATGCAGGAAGCGACGCTGGCCGCGCTGGTGGAATCCGCGCCGCGCGTCCTCGTCGTGCCGGCCGGTCTGTTCAAAGGGCTGAGCGGTCTGGAATCTCCAGCGCAGATCGGCGCGGAACTCATGCTGCCTGCGGCATCCACCCTGACCCCCAATGCAGCCAGTGTCGTGCTGGACCGGCTGCAGGACGCGGGGAATGTGGGCGCCATCCTGCGCAGCGCGGCCGCCTTCGGCGTGCGTCAGGTGCTGGCGCTGAAGGGCACGGCGGCGCTTTGGTCGCCCAAGGTGCTGCGCGCGGGCCAGGGGGCGCATTTCGGCTTGAGTCTCGTTGAAGGCCTGGGGGCCGAAGACCTTTCCACCCTGGTGGTGCCGCTGATCGCCACCAGCTCTCATACCGAACATGTGCTGCATCGCATCAAGCTGCCGTCACCCTGCGCCTGGGTCATGGGCCATGAGGGCCGGGGCGTGTCGGCGGAGCTGATGGCGCGCTGTGCTCTGACAGTCGGCATTCCGCAGCCGGGCGGCGAGGAGTCGCTGAACGTGGCGGCGGCGGCGGCCATCTGCCTTTACGAGAGCGAACGCCAAAGGGCCTGAGTCGCCTCTTCGGTAGCAGGCCGTGGGAGGGCCTGCGCGCTGGGTGCAGCCCCCTTGGGCTCGGATACGCGTGCATGCATGTGCCCTTCAGGGCGGGCTGCGGCCCCGCGCACATCAGCTGATAGCCATCGCTTGCAATCGAGAATGATTCTCATTACAGTAGGTGCATGTTCGATGACTCCACGCCCAAGCCGCCATCGATGCTCGCGGCCAAACAGCCCGCGCGTGCCGCTGTATCCACCATGGAAGCCGGCCAGCGCCGCATCGACAGTGCCACGCTGCTTGGCCACGGCGGTGAGCTGTTCATCGACCACCAACAGCAGGTCTACCGCCTGCGTGTCACATCGCAGGGCAAGCTGATCCTGACCAAGTAGTTCCCGCGTTTCGATACCTCGCGCAAGCCAGCCGTCGCCAGCCCGCGCCTCCTACCGGAGTTCCCGTGCTGAAGACTGTCGTTGCGCCCCTGCCAAGCATGCTCCGCGCGTCGGGTCAACGGCGTCGAACCGGTCTGTGCTTGCGCTCGTCGCACAAGACGGCGTCGACGTGCGGGCCCGTCGCCATCCCATCCGTCCGGTCCAGCGCGGCGCGCAGCCCATCGGCAGCTGGGTGAAGTTCCCCGTCCGCATTGTCTTGGAGACCTCATCAAATGGCTGAAGCCTGTTGCGCCGCTCGTGCGGCTGTGCCGCCCACCACCGGCTCGCGCCGTCGTCGTCTGTGGGAACTGGGCAGCCATGCGCATTGCCCCGTCGTCGGCGTCTGCGTGCCGCTGGAGCGTGTGCGCGTGCTAGCCAAGAAGCTGCTCGTGCTGCAGGGCGACGAGGACGACTACACGCTGCACTGCAGCCTCGTCACAGCTGCCGCACGGCGCAATGCGGTGGCGGAGGCCTTGCAGAAGGACCTGGAGCAGCGCTTCACGCTGGACGTGCGCAGTGCCGCCCAAGCAAAGTGCCGCGACGACCTGATGGCCTGGTGGCGCGCGCGTGCGGTGCACGGCGAGGCCATTGCCGGGGCGTTGTGGGCGACGCTGACGCATGCCCGTTGCGACGAATGGTTGGAGATGCGCGTGCTGGGCCAGGTGCACATGCTGCAGCACCAACTGGGCGCCGCGCAGCGTGTGGACCTGGCCCGCCATCGCGACCTGGTCGCGGAGCACCAGGCGCTCGCACGCGACTATGCCGAGGTGCAGCGGCGGGTGACTGCCTGGAGCGCGGAGCGCACCCGAGAGCAGCAGGCCTGGGAGCAGGAGCGCATGCAGCAGCGTGCTCAGTACATCGGCCTGCAGACCCAGTTGGCCCAGGCGCAGGAGCAGCTTCAGCAACTTCAGGCCGCCCGCCCCGACCTGCCGGAACGCGAGGCGCTGCGCGAACGTCTTGCCGAACAGGTGGAGCGCAATCAGGCGCTGCAGCGCGAGGTGAATCGGCTCGTGGCGCGAGCGCCCGTGGTGGCGGCAGCACCCCGTTTGGAGTTGCCTGCACCACTGGAGGAGGCCGAGGCCGTCGAGGCCGCGACGCTGCTGAACCGCGTTGTGCTCTGCGTCGGTGGGCGTGGTGGCAGTGTGCCGCAGTACCGCCAGGCGGTGGAGGGCTGTGGTGCACAGTTCCTGCACCACGACGGCGGCAGCGAGCACCGGCCTGCGCAGCTGGAGCCGCAGCTTGCAGCGGCCGATCTCGTCATTTGCCAGACCGGCTGCATCAGCCACGATGCCTATTGGCGCGTGAAGGACCACTGCAAGCGTCATCAGAAGCGCTGCGTCTTCGTCGACACGCCGGGCCGCAACGCTTTCGAGCGCGCGCTGGCGCAGGCAGCGACCAGCGAGGGCACGGCACCGGTTCCTTGAGGCTCTGTGCTCAGAGAGCCAGCGAGACGACCCCGATACCGATCAACGCGGCGCCCGCCAGCCGCCAGCCGCGCTCGCCTTCACCCAGAAGCTGGCCGCCCAGCAGGGCCGCGAACAGCATGGACACCTCACGCGCCGGTGCTACGCGCGATAGTGGCGCTTCGCGTATGGCCATCAGCACGAGGATGTAGGCCAGCGGCCCCAGGCCCGCGACGGCGAGCACGCCGCGCCAGGACCTGCGGAGTTCGGGCCAGAAGCTGTGCGGCTGCCGCAGCAGCGTGGGCAACTGCAGCGGCACTCGCAGGACGTTGCCGAAGTAGTCCAGCATCAGCGGCGACACGGCCAGCATCTTGACGGCATAGCCATCCAGCAGCGTGTAGCCGGCGATCAGCGCGCCGGTGGCGGCGCCCCACCAGACGCCCATGCGGCGTCGCCGCGCGGCCTCGGCGTCATGAGCCATGTCGCGGCCGATGAGTCGCGGACCCATGGTGATCAGCAAGATACCTCCGACGACGCCCGCCAGACCCAGCGCGCCGTGGACGCCCAGGTGTTCGTCGAGCAGCGTGACGGCGGCCAGCGCCGACAGTAGAGGTCCGCTACCGCGAGCGACCGGGTAGACCACGGTCAGGTCGCTGGCCCGATATCCGGCGATCAGGCAGTTGAAATAGGCCAGGTGGACTACGGCGCTGGCCGCCACGAAGCCCCAGGCCAGCATCGACCAGCGCGGCAACTCGTCCAGCCCCACCCACAGCACGGCGGGCAGCCACAGCACGACCACGCCGAGGGCGCAGCTGAAGACAAAGTGCGTACCTCCGCCCCATTTCTTGGCGGCGAGGTTCCAGACGGCGTGAAGGAGGGCGGCGGCAAGGACCAGGGCGAGTGCGGAAGCGGGCATTGGGCCTGCTTCAGTACATCAGGCGGTCCGGCCGGATGTCGCGCAGGATGGTGGTCGCGATCTCTTCGATGGACTTGTGCGTGGACGACAGCCAGGCGATACCCTCGCGCTTCATCATGGCCTCCGCCTCGTTGACCTCGTAGCGGCAGTTCAGCGTGTCGGCGTACTTGCTGCCAGGACGGCGCTCGTTGCGAATGGAGGCCAGGCGCTCGGGGTCGATGGTCAGGCCAAAGCACTTGCGCTTGTGCGGCAACAGCGGTGCCGGCAGCTTGCGGCGCTCGAAATCCTCGGGGATCAGTGGGTAGTTGGCTGCCTTGATGCCATGTTGCATTGCCAGGTAGAGCGATGTGGGCGTCTTGCCACAACGCGATACACCGACCAGTATGACGTCGGCCGTGTCGAGATTCTTGGACGACTGACCATCGTCGTGAGCGAGAGAGAAGTTGATGGCCTCGATGCGGTCGTGGTACTCCTGGCTCTCGGCCACGTCGGAGAAGCGGCCGACGCGGTGATTGCTCTTGATGCCGAACTCGTCTTCCAGCGGCTCGATGAAGGTGCCGAACATGTCCATCACCCGGCCCTGGCAGTGCTCTCGCACGACCTTGAGCACATCGCGGTCGACGAGGGTGGCGAAGACGATAGGCCGCTGACCTTCTTTTTCGCCGGCCTCGTTGATCTCGGCGACGACGGCATGGGCCTTGTCGGCAGAGTCGATGAAGGGCCGACGCACGTGGCGGGCCTTGATGGAGAACTGCGCGAGGATGGAGTTGCCGAAGGTCTCGGCGGTGATGCCCGTGCCGTCGGAGACGAAGTAGACGGTTCTGGCGTTCATGGCAGCGACTCCGGTCGGTTCTGGGGGCGTTGCCATGATAGCCAGCAGGGGGGCTCAGGCCTCGGCCTTGAGCCTGGCCAGCAACTCGCGCATGACGGCACCATCCTGGTCAGGCAGCATGCCGGCCCGCAGCAGGGACTCGCGCTCCAGTTCACGCAGTCGCCATTCGAGCTCGCCGACGACCGTCATCAGCTCGACCTGCAAATCGGCGTCGCGCTGCTCGGCCAGCGCGGTGACGAGGGCGTCGGGCTCATGGGCGTCCAGGCCGGTGCTGGAGAAGGCCGTCCGGATGCGTTGCAGGCGTTGCAGGGCTGCCTCGAGGACGGCGCGCTGGCTGGGAGGTGCCACGGCGATGCGCTCGTCGATCCAGGGGCGGGTCTCGCGGAAGCGTTCCAGCGTGGCGACGATGGCGACGACGCGCGGAATGGCCGACTCCAGCGGCACCGGATCGACGACCGCCTCAGCGGCCGGCGCGTCGGCCTGCGCAGCAAGCGTGATGGCTTCGGTGAGTTCGCGGCTGAACTCGCCAGGGATGAGCTTGGTGGCCACGCTGGCACGCGTCAGCGGCGTCCCGCTGTTCTCGATCAGGGCCATCAGCCATTCGGCGGCGGCGAGGATCTGGCCATTCAGGGGCAGGTCGGCGCCCTGCACGCCCCTGGGGTAGCCGAAGCCGTCAAGCCGCTCGTGGTGGTGGAGTACGGCACTGGCTACCTCCCTGCCGGCGCCGGGCATGTTGCGCAGCACGCGTTCGCCGATGACGGGGTGCGAGGCAACGTGTCGCCATTCCTGCGGCCCCAGCGGGGTGCCGGGGCGCATGTACTGAGGCTCTATGTAGAGCTCGCCGATGTCATGCAGCAGGCCGGCCAGCGCCAGCATACGGTGGCGATCGGGCTCTCCGGGCAACAGGCGGCGCGACAGCGCCAATGTCAGCATGGCGACACCCACCGTGTGCTTGAGGCGGTCGCCCTGGTACTCGGCGTAGACCGTGAGCAGCGACTGCACCGGGTTGCTGAGCTTGAGCGTGGCCAGCGTCGTCGGCGCTGCGGGGTAGAGGTCGTGGGCGCAGATGGCCTTGAGCAGGGGGTACTGCTCGAACAGTGCCTCGCCGATGGGGCCGAAGCTTCCTGGCATCACGCCCTCGGTGATCCGGATGCAGTCCTCCAGCGGCTTCTGCAGCTTGTGCATCAGTAGGCGCTCTCGCACCCTCTCATCGACCTGGGAGCCCTTGGCGAGTAGCTTGATGCCGCTCTGGCTGACGATGTCTTCGATCGCCTCGACCGGCCGCGCCTCGGCCGTTTGAATCACGTGGTCCAGGAAATGCCTATTGACTTCGGGAGCGGGTTCGGTAATCACCCGGGTAATTGTGCACAGCGGACGGTTACACGCCGGTACGCAGCCCCTAGAATCCGTCCCAATTCCTCGCGATCAGCCCTCATGCGCGCTCCCGCCCTCCAAGAAGAATTCAGAAATGGATGGAGCTGCGCCTGCCTTGAGCCCACGAGCTCGGCATTGGGCCCGGACGATGCGACGGCACCGGTTTTTCAACCTCCCGGAGTTTTTTCATGTCCACCCTGTTCGAGGCGACCGCCCTGGTCGTACCGTTTGAGAACCTGAGGATGACCGATGTCGAGGCAGTTGGCGGCAAGAACGCCAGCCTCGGCGAAATGATCTCGCAGCTCGCTGCAAGCGGCGTGCGCGTCCCCGGAGGTTTCGCCACCACGGCACATGCCTTCCGACAGTTCCTCAAGCACGAGGGCCTGGATGCGCGCATCGCGGCGCGTCTAGCCACGCTCAACACCGACGATGTCCGCGCGCTGGCCGAGGCCGGCGCGGAGATCCGCAGCTGGATCGAGAGCCAGCCCTTCCCGGCTGACTTGGAAGCCGGCGTGCGCCAGGCTTTCGCGCGGTTGACTGCCGACAACCCCGGCGTGTCCTTCGCCGTGCGTTCGTCCGCCACGGCCGAGGACCTGCCCGACGCCTCATTCGCTGGCCAGCAGGAGACCTTCCTGAACGTGCATGGCATCGAAGAGGTGCTGCACAAGATGCGCGAGGTGTTTGCCTCGCTCTATAACGACCGTGCCATTAGCTACCGTGTTCACAAGGGCTTTGCTCATGGCGACGTGGCGCTGTCGGCGGGTGTGCAGCGCATGGTGCGTTCCGACCTTGGCTCGGCCGGCGTCATGTTCACTATCGACACCGAGAGCGGCTTCCCAGACGCAGTTTTCATCACGTCCAGCTACGGACTGGGCGAGACGGTGGTACAGGGTGCCGTGAACCCAGACGAGTTCTACGTGCACAAGCCCGCGCTGAAGGCCGGCAAGCTGGCAATCATCCGTCGCAACCTGGGCTCCAAGCTGATCCGCATGGAGTTCGCGTCGCCCGAGGAAAAGGCCGCCAGCGGCAAGCTGGTGAAGACGGTGGATACGCTGCCCGAACACCGCAACCGCTACTCGCTGAACGACGCCGAGGTCACGGAACTGGCGCAGTACGCGCTGATCATCGAGCAGCACTACGGCCGCGCGATGGACATTGAGTGGGGGCGTGATGGCGAGGACGGCAAGCTCTACATCCTGCAGGCCCGCCCGGAGACGGTGAAGAGCCAGCAGGCCGGCCAGGTTGAGCACCACTACAAGCTCAAGGCGCATAGCGCCGTGCTGGCCGAGGGCCGCGCGATCGGCCAGAAGATCGGCACCGGCCCCGTGCGCTTGGTCGATAGCGTCGCCGAGATGGAGCGCGTGCAGCCGGGGGATGTGCTCGTCACCGACATGACCGACCCGAACTGGGAGCCGGTCATGAAGCGCGCCAGTGCCATCGTCACGAACCGTGGCGGTCGCACCTGCCACGCCGCCATCATCGCCCGCGAGCTGGGCATCCCGGCCGTGGTGGGCTGTGGCGACGCGACGGACAAGCTCAAGGACGGGCAACTGGTCACGGTGGCCTGCTCGGAAGGCGACACCGGCTACATCTATGACGGCCTGCTGGAGACCGAGGTCAGCGAGGTGCACCGCGGCGAGCTGCCGTACTGCCCCATCAAGATCATGATGAACGTCGGCAACCCGCAGTTGGCCTTCAACTTCGCGCAGATGCCTTCCGGCGGCGTGGGCCTGGCCCGGCTGGAGTTCATCATCAACAACAACATCGGCGTCCATCCCAAGGCCATCCTGGACTATCCCAACATCGACGCCGAGCTGAAGAAGGCCGTCGAGTCGGTGGCGCGCGGCCACGCCTCCCCGCGCGCCTTCTATGTGGACAAGCTGGCCGAGGGCATCGCGACCATCGCCGCCGCCTTCTACCCGCGGCCGGTCATCGTTCGCCTATCGGACTTCAAGAGCAACGAGTACCGCAAGCTCATCGGCGGTACCCGCTACGAGCCGGACGAAGAGAACCCCATGCTGGGTTTCCGCGGTGCATCGCGCTACATCAGCGGGGAGTTCCAGGACGCCTTTGCGATGGAGTGCGAGGCGCTGAAGCGCGTGCGCAAGGATATGGGCCTGACCAACGTCGAGATCATGGTGCCCTTCGTGCGAACCGTGAGGCAGGCCGAGAAGGTTGTCGCCATGCTGGCCGAGAGGGGCCTGAAGCGCGCTGCGGCCGGCGGCACCGACGGCCTGCGCCTGATCATGATGTGCGAGGTGCCCAGCAATGCCATCCTGGCTGAGCAGTTCCTCGAGCATTTCGATGGCATGTCCATCGGCTCCAACGACCTGACGCAGCTGACGCTGGGCCTGGACCGCGATTCCGGCCTGGAGCAGCTGGCCGGCGACTTCGATGAGCGCGACCCGGCCGTCAAGGCCATGATCTCGCGGGCCATCCGTGCCTGCCGCGCCACCGGCAAGTACATCGGCATCTGCGGCCAGGGCCCCAGCGACCATCCGGACTTTGCCGAGTGGCTGGCCGAGGAGGGCATCGTGTCCATCTCGCTGAACCCCGACACCGTCATCGACACCTGGCAGCGTCTGGCTGCCAAGTAGACCGGCGTCCTTGCTGATCGGCCCGGGTTCTCCGCAGGGGGATCCGGGCTTTTTGTTGCCATGATCGCGGCCGTGCCTGCCCGTCATCTCCATCGCCGCTACGTCCTGTTCGCGCTGAGCTTCATCGCCTTCGTGATCGCCCTTGGCCTGGCCGAACAGCGTGGCCTACCCAAGGTCTGGATCGGCTACTCCTTTCTCGGCGCGACGGTGCTCGTCTACGCCGTCATCGGCATCCTCTGCCGCACGACGGACCCGGCCGAGTATTTCGTCGCCGGCCGCCGCGTGCCGCCGCTCTATAACGGCATGGCCGCCAGTGCCGACTGGATGAGCGCGGCCAGTTTCATCGGCCTGGCCGGCACACTGTATGTGAGCGGCTACGCCGGCCTAGCCTATGTGCTGGGCTGGACGGGCGGCTTCTGCCTCGTGGCGCTGTGCATCGCACCCTATCTGCGCCGCTTCGGCCAGTTCACGCTGGCCGACTTCCTTGCCGAGCGCTTCGAGAGCCGCCTCCTGCGTCTCGTCGGAGCGTCGGCAGCCATCCTCGTGTCTTTCGTGTACCTGGTCGCGCAGCTGTACGGCGTCGGCCTCATCACGACGCGGCTCACGGGCCTGGGTTTCGAGGTCGGCGTCTTCGTTGGCCTGGGCGGCGTGCTGGTCTGCTCCTTCCTCGGCGGCATGCGAGCGGTCACGTGGACGCAGGTTGCCCAGTACATCATCATGATCCTGGCCTATCTGGTTCCGGTCATCTGGCTGAGCGTGAAGCAGACGGGCTGGCCGCTGCCCCAACTGGTCTATGGCCAGCAACTACATCAACTGGCCGAGCGCGAGCGCGAGCTGATCTACGACCCAGGCGAGCTGCAGGTGCGTGCCATTCACCAGCAGCGTGCCGATGCCGCGACGGCGCGCCTGGCTGACGTGCCCAAGGCGCTGGCCGACGAGCAGGCGAGGGCGGCCGCGAGCGTGGCCGCGCTGAAGGCGGCGAACGCGCCGCTGGCCCAGATCCAGGTCGCAGAGAAGCAGCGTGCGTCCTTGCCGCGCACCTCCGCCGAGGCCGAGGAGCGCTGGCGGCGCGAGCAGGCGAGCGAAGCCCAGCAGGCCCAGCCGCTGTCGGGCCTGGTGTCGCACACCCAGCCGTTCGCCGGCAACCCCGATGGCGGCCCGGCCGAACGCGAGCAAGCCAGCGAGGCCCGGCGCAACTTCATCGCGCTGGCCCTGTGCCTGATGGTGGGCACGGCTGGCCTGCCACATCTGCTGACGCGCTACTACACGACCCCGTCCGTGGCCGCGGCGCGCGAGTCGGTCGCGTGGTCGCTGGTCTTCATCTGCCTGCTCTACCTGACGGCACCTGCCCTGGCGGTGATGGTCAAGACCGAGGTTTTCAATGGCTTGGTCGGCACGGCCTTTGACCAGTTGCCAGCCTGGATACGCCAGTGGCAGCGGGTCGATCCGGCGCTGCTGTCTGCTGTTGACCTGAACGGCGACGGCCGGCTGCAGCTGGGCGAACTGCGCCTGCATCCTGATCTGGTGATGCTGGTGATGCCGGAACTGGGCGGGCTGCCCTACGTCATCTCCGGCATGGTCGCCGCCGGTGGGCTGGCGGCCGCGCTGTCCACGGCCGACGGGCTGCTGCTGGCCATCTCCAGCGCTCTCTCCCACGACTGCTACTACAAGGCCATCAACCCGGAGGCCTCGCGCACGCGGCGGGTGACGCTGTCCAAGGCCCTGCTGCTGGCCGCGGCCCTGGCGGCCGCGGCGATTGCGTCCAGTCGACCGGCCGACATCCTGGCCGTCGTCACTGCCGCCTTCTCCATCTCGGGCTCCACCTTCTTCCCGGCCCTGGTGGCCGGGGTGTTCTGGCGCCGGGCCAACCGCGCCGGTGCTCTGGCCGGCATGCTGACCGGGTTGGGCGTCTGCCTGATCTACCTCGCGATGGCCCACCCAGGGCTCAGGGCCTTGAGCGGCCTGCCGGGGCCGGCCTCGACGATCTGGGGCATACAGCCGGCCGCGGCCGGCCTGTTCGGCGTGCCGGCCGGGGTGCTGGCGTTGGTGATGGTCAGCCTGATGACGGCGGCGCCTAGCCCGCGGCAGCGCGACTTCGTCGACGCACTGCGCAGCCCCCAGCAGCCCTGAGACCGCCCGGATTTGGCAGATCGTCCTTCCCAGGCTAGAATCCCAGGTTCCCCCTTGCCGCAACCACGTGTCGACGCCGTGGCGCGGCTTCCACAGCACGGCAACCCTGCCGGGCTGGAATCCACAAGGAGTACACATGCGTCACTACGAAATCGTTCTGCTGATCCATCCGGATCAAAGCGAACAGGTTCCGGCCATGCTGGAGCGCTACAAGGGCCTGATCACCGCCGGTGGCGGTGTCGTGCACCGGGTCGAGGACTGGGGCCGTCGCCAGATGGCTTACCTGATCCAGAAGCTCGCCAAGGCCCACTACCTGTGCCTGAACATCGAGTGCAGCAAGGAAGTCCTGGCTGAGCTCGAGACCGGCTTCCGCTTCAACGACGCCGTGCTGCGCCACCTCACCGTGGTCCAGGACAAGGCCATCACGACCCCCTCGGTCATGATGAAGGCCGTCGAGCGCGAAGAAGCCCGCAAGGCGCCGCAGCAAGAAGCGGCCTGAGCACAGGTCATCGCTAAAGAACCAGGTTTCTCGAGCAGCGTGCCTTTCGCGTGAACCAGCTTCACCTGCAGGCACAGATCCAGCAACTCGGACAAGTTCGCTACACCCCCGCCGGGCTGATGGCCCTGGACGCAAGCCTGAAGGCCGAGTCCGAAGTCATCGAAGCCGGCAAGCCGCGCAAGGTCTCCCTGGAGATCAAGGCGGTGGCGGTGGGCGAAGTGGCCAAGCAATTGCAGGCGCTGGGAGTTGGTGGCCATGCGGTCTTCCGCGGCTTCCTGACCCACCAGCGCAACGGTCGGGGCTTCATCGCCCACGTCACCGTGATAGAGCCCGCAGCCGCGGAACCTGGAAGTTTTTGAATCCGGATAGATTTAACAGAGGTCCACTATGCCCCCGCCCCGTGGTAAAGGTCGCTTCTCCAAGGACAAGAAGCCCAAGCGCAACCAACAGTCGCTGCTGTTCCGCCGCAAGCGTTTCTGCCGCTTCACCGTCGCCGGTGTCGAGCAGATCGACTACAAGGACATCGACACGCTGCGCGACTTTGTCGCCGAAAACGGCAAGATCACGCCCGCTCGCCTGACCGGCACGCGCGCCTTCTTCCAGCGTCAGCTGACGGTTGCCATCAAGCGCGCGCGCTTTCTGGCCCTGCTGCCGTACAGCGACCAGCACAAGGTCTAAGGAGCTGACGACATGCAAGTGATCCTGCTCGAAAAAGTGGCCAACCTTGGCAACCTCGGCGACGTCGTCAAGGTCAAGGACGGTTATGCCCGCAATTTCCTGATCCCGACCAAGGCCGCCCGCCGTGCGACCGAAGCCGCGATCAAGGAATTTGAAGCCAAGCGCGCCGAACTCGAAAAGGCCGCCGCAGCCAAGCTGGCCGAAGCCCAGAAGCTGGGTGAAGCTATCGCCGGCAAAACCGTGCGCATCGCCCAGAAGGCCGGTGTGGACGGCCGCCTGTTCGGCTCCGTCACCAACGCCGACGTGGCCGACGCGCTGACCAAGGCGGGTTCGGCCATCGCCAAGTCGCAAGTGCGCCTGCCCAACGGTCCGCTGAAGACCGTCGGCGAGTTCCCGGTGAACGTCGTGGCCCACACGGACGTGGTCGTCGAGATCACCGTCCACGTGGTTCCGGAAGCCGAGTAAGCAAAAACGGGAAGCTCGCTTCCCCTGATGTGCGCTGGCACCGAGTCACCGCAACATCGAAAGAAGGCCGATACCCTCCGGGTTTCGGCCTTCGGTTTTTCCGGCCCGAGTTTTCCCGCGCCGCCCACCGGTTGCTCCCAGTCCGTTCACAGCTTTATCCACAGGCATGTCCGCGATCTTTCCCGCCTCCTCTTCCGCCGCATCGCAAGACGACGAGGTCGCGCGGCTACGCGTGCCACCGCACTCGGTCGAGGCTGAGCAGAGCGTGCTCGGCGGCCTGCTGATTGACAACTCGGCCTGGGACAAGGCTGCCGACCTGCTGACCGAGAGCGACTTCTACCGCTTCGAGCACAAGCATGTGTTCGCGGCCATCGGCAAACTCGTCAACGCCGGCAAGCCGGCCGACGTGGTGACCGTCTTCGACGAGCTGACCTCGCTGGGCCGTGCCGAGGAGTGCGGCGGCCTGGCCTACCTGAACGCGCTGGCGCAGAGCGTGCCCAGCGCTGCCAACCTGCGCCGCTACGCCGAGATCGTCCGCGAGCGCGCCATCCTGCGCAAGCTGGTGGCTACCTCCGACGAGATTGCCACCGCCGCGATGAACCCGCAGGGCAAGGCCGTCACGCAGATCCTGGACGAGGCCGAGGGCAAGATCTTCAAGATCGGCGAGGAAGGCTCGCGCAGCCAGCAGGGCTTCCAGAGCATGGACCGGCTGGTCATCGCGCTGATCGACCGCGTCAACGAACTGGCCGAAGCCGGGCATCAGGACGTGACCGGCGTGCGCACCGGCTTCTACGACCTCGACAAGCAGACGGCCGGCCTGCAGCCTGGCGATCTCATCGTGCTGGCCGCGCGCCCCTCCATGGGCAAGACCGCGTTTGCGGTCAACATCGCCGAGAACGTGGCCATCAACGAGGGCCTGCCCGTCGTCATCTACTCGATGGAAATGGGCGCTGCGCAGCTGGCGCTGCGGATGGTGGGCTCCATCGGCCGCATCGACCAGAGCCACCTGCGCACCGGCCAGCTCAAGGACGACGAATGGAGCCGCCTGTCCGAGGCCGTCGACAAGCTCGGCAAGGCCGCCATCTACATCGACGAAAGCCCCGGCCTCTCGCCCAGTGAGGTGCGCGCCCGCGCGCGGCGGCAGGCGCGCATCAGCGGCCAGCTTGGGTTGATCGTCATCGACTACCTGCAGCTGATGAGCGGCAACGGCGGCGGCAGCGAGGAGAACCGCGCGACCGTGCTGGGCGAGATCTCGCGGGGCCTGAAGGCGCTGGCCAAGGAGCTGCGCTGCCCCGTCATCGCGCTGTCGCAGCTGAACCGCTCGGTGGAGCAGCGGCCCGACAAGCGGCCCATGATGTCCGACCTGCGCGAGTCCGGCGCCATCGAGCAGGACGCGGACATCATCATGTTCATCTACCGGGACGAGTACTACACGAAGGATGAGTGCAAAGAGCCCGGTGTTGCCGAGATCATTATTGCGAAACAGCGTAATGGCCCGGTGGGCACGGTGAAGCTCGCGTTCCAGCGCATGCACACCAAGTTCGAGAATCTGGCGCCCGGCTACGTCGGCGCGGAGCGGGACGAGTACTGAGCCAGGCGCCGGGTCGGGGGGGCGTGGTTCGGCCCCGGCGCGAGGCTCAACGGGCGGCCTGGCGGCCCTGCAGCCTGGACGCCATGCCGGCGCATCCGAACGCCTCGAAGCGGTCGGCGCACAGGTCGCGGGCCGCGACCAGCGCCGCGCTCAGGAAGCGCCGCGGGTCGAACTCGTCAGGCTTGTGCGCCATCGCGCGCCGCATCGCGCCAGTCATGGCTAGGCGGATGTCGGTGTCGATGTTGATCTTGCGCACGCCGTGGCGGATGCCCTCCTGGATCTCCTCCACCGGCACGCCGTAGGTCTCCTTGATGTCGCCGCCGTGCTCGCGGATGACGGCCAGCCACTCCTGCGGCACGGACGAGGACCCGTGCATGACGAGATGGGTGTTGGGGATGCGTGCATGGATCTGCTTGATGCGATCGATGGCGAGGATGTCGCCCGTGGGCTTGCGGCTGAACTTGTAGGCGCCGTGCGAGGTGCCGATGGCGATGGCCAGCGCGTCCACGCCCGTCTTCGCGACGAAGTCGGCGGCCTGCTCGGGGTCGGTCAGCATCTGCTCGTGCGTCAGCATGCCTTCGGCGCCCACGCCGTCCTCCTCGCCGGCGGTGCCGGACTCCAGCGAGCCCAGGCAGCCCAGTTCGCCTTCCACGGACACGCCCACCGCATGGGCGATCTCGACGACGCGACGTGTGACGTCGACGTTGTAGTCGTAGCTCGCCGGCGTCTTGGCATCCTCCCTCAGCGAGCCGTCCATCATCACGCTGGTGAAGCCGGAGCGTATGGACTGCATGCACACTGCGGGGCTGGCACCGTGGTCCTGGTGCAGCACGATGGGCAGCTCGGGGTACATCTCGGCCGCGGCCTCCACCATCTTGCGCAGGAAGGGCTCGCCGGCGTACTTGCGCGCGCCGGCCGAGGCCTGCAGGATGACCGGGCTGTCGGTCTTCTGCGCGGCCTGCATGATGGCCTGGATCTGCTCCAGGTTGTTGACGTTGAAGGCGGGCACGCCGTAGCGGTGCTCGGCGGCGTGGTCTAGCAGCCGGCGCAGGGAAATCATGGCCATGGGGAACTCCTGTCGGGGTTGGAATCAGTGGGCGCGGTCTTCAAGCGCGCGAACGGCGGGAAGAGTCTTGCCTTCCAGGAACTCCAGGAAGGCGCCCCCGGCCGTGGACACGTAGTCGATGCGGGCCGCCACGTCGAACTGGTTGACGGCGGCTACGGTGTCGCCGCCGCCGGCGATCGAGTAGGCGCTGGCCCCGGCGATGGCCGTGGCCAGCATGCGCGTGCCGTGCGAGAACTTCTCGATCTCGAACACGCCGAGAGGCCCGTTCCAGACGATGGTCTTGCATGCCTGCAGCTCGTCGACTAGGCGGCGCATGGACTGTGGACCGAAGTCGAGGATGAGGTCGTTGCCGGCCACCTGGGCCACGGCCTTGATGGCGGGCAGGGCGGTCTCGGAGACCTCGTCGGCCACCACCACGTCGGTGGGCAGGAAGAGGCGCGCGCCGCGGGCCTTCAGCGTGGCCACCACCTCGCGGGCGGCGTCCACCATGGTGGGCTCGCACAACGATTTGCCGACAGGCTGACCGGCAGCCAGCAGGAAGGTGTTGGCCATGCCACCGCCCACCACCAGCAGCTCCACCCGCTGTGCCAGCGCGTTGAGGATGGCCAGCTTGGTCGACACCTTGGAGCCACCGACGATGGCCGCCATGGGGCGCTCCGGTGCGGCCAGCGCACGGCTCAGCGCCAACAGCTCCGACGCCATCAGCGGGCCGGCGCAGGCTTCGCGAGCCAGCCGGGCCAGCGCCTCGGTCGTGGCTTCCGCGCGGTGGGCGGTGCCGAAGGCGTCGTTCACGTAGACGTCGCACAGCGCGGCCATGCGCTGGGCCAGTTCGGGCGAATTGGCCTTTTCGCCGACGTGTGCGCGGCAGTTCTCCAGCATCACGACGCCGCCGGGCTGCACGCCGAAAGGCACCTCCAGCCAGTTGTCGATCAGCGGCACCGGCACACCCAGCAGCTGCGCGAGACGTTGCGCGACGGGCCGCAGCGAGTCGCTGGCATCGAGTGCGCCTTCGGCTGGGCGGCCCAGGTGCGAGGTCACCATCACCCGCCCACCCTGCTGCATGGCGTGGCGTATGCCGTCGAGGCTGGCGCGGATACGGGTGTCGTCGGCGATGCGGCCGGCGGCGTCCAGCGGCACGTTGAGGTCGCAGCGGATGAACACGCGCTGGCCGCGCAGGTTGATCTGGTCCAGGGTCTTGAAGGCCATGTCGTCGGCCCTCAAGCGCGGGACATGGCCAGCGCCGTGTCGACCATGCGGTTGGAGAAGCCCCACTCGTTGTCGTACCACGCGCAGACCTTGACGAGCCGGCCGCCGGCGACCTTGGTGCAGCTGGCGTCGAATACGCTGGAGCGGGCGTCGTGGTTGAAGTCCACTGACACCAGCGGCTCGTCGCTCCAGCCCAGAATGTCCTTCAACGGGCCGGCCGCCGCAGCTTGGCGCACCAGCGCGTTGACCTCCTCCACCGTGGTGTCGCGCTGCGCGGTGAACACCAGGTCCACCAGCGAAACGTTGATGGTCGGCACCCGCACCGCGAAGCCATCGAGCCGGCCGGCCAGCTCGGGCAGCACCAGGCCCACCGCGGCGGCGGCGCCCGTCTTGGTGGGGATCATGGACTGCGTGGCCGAGCGGGCGCGGCGCAGGTCCTCGTGGTAGACGTCAGTCAGCACCTGGTCGTTGGTGACGCTGTGCACGGTGGTCATCAGCCCGTGCGCGATGCCCAGCCCGGCGTGCAGCACCTGGGCCACCGGTGCCAGGCAGTTGGTGGTGCAGGAGGCGTTGGAGACGACGGTGTGATCGGCGCGCAGCACGCCGTGGTTGACGCCGTAGACGATGGTGGCGTCCACGTCGGCACCGCCGGGCGCGCTGATCAACACCTTCCTCGCACCAGCGGCCAGGTGGGCACCGGCCTTGGCCTTGCTCGTGAACAGGCCGGTGCATTCCAGGACGATGTCCACGCCCATGTCCTTCCAAGGCAACTCGGCCGGGTTGCGAATGGAGGTGACGCGGATGCGCCGGCCATCCACCACCAGGTGGTCACCATCGACGGCGACGGGCAAGCCGAAGCGGCCATGTGTCGTGTCGTGGCGGGTCAGGTGGGCGTTGACGCGGGCATCGCCCAGGTCGTTGATGGCGACGATCTGGACGTCGTCGGTGCGCTGCGTTTCGAACAGGGCGCGAAGCACGTTGCGGCCGATGCGGCCATAGCCGTTGATGGCGATGCGAGTGGTCAAGGGGATGTCTCTCGTGTTTTGATTGAGGGGATTCAGGCTGCCGGGCGCAGCAGCGCCCGCGCGCGGCTGGCCACCGCGTCGGCGGTGATACCGAACAGCGGGAACAGCTCGCCCGCCGGGGCCGATTCGCCGAAACGGTCGATGCCGACGACATCACCGTCTTCGCCCACGTGCTTCCACCACAGGCTGGTGCTGCCGGCCTCGACGGCCAGGCGCGGCAGGTGGCGCGGGATGACGTCGCGACGCCAGCTGGCGTCTTGCCGCTCGAACACGTCCAGGCAGGGCACGGACACGACACGGGCCGGGATGCCGGCCTCGGCCAGCAGCGCCGCCGTCGCCAGCGCCACGCCCACCTCGGAGCCGCTGGCGATCAGCACCACCCGCTCGCCCTCGGGGCGGCGCAGCACATAGGCGCCGCGGGCGATGTCGTCTAGCCGCGGACGGCCGTCGCCGGCGTGCGGCAGCGCCTGGCGCGACAGCAGCAGGCAGCTCGGCCCGTCCGCGCGGCGCAGCGATTCGCGCCAGGCCACGGCGGTCTCGGTCGCATCCGCCGGACGCCAGACGTCCACGCCGGGGATCAGCCGCAGGCTGGAGGCGTGCTCCACCGGCTGGTGCGTCGGGCCGTCCTCGCCCAGGCCGATGGAGTCGTGGGTGTAGACGTACACGACCGGCAGCTTCATCAGCGCCGACATGCGCACGCCGTTGCGGGCGTAGTCGGAGAAAGCGAGAAAGGTGCCGCCAAAAGGCCGGTAGCCGCCGTGCAGCGCCACGCCGTTCATGATGGCCGCCATGCCGAACTCGCGCACGCCGTAGTGCACGTGGTTGCCGGTGCCGGCCCCCTTGAGCGGGCGGTGCCCCTTCCAGTCGGTGAGGTTGGAGCCGGTGAGGTCGGCCGAGCCGCCCAGCAGCTCGGGCATGGCGGGAGCGACTTCCTGCAGCGCGTCCTGCGACGCCTTGCGGGAGGCGACCGCGGCGGCCCTGGCCTCGGCGTTGGCGCAGGCCAGCGCCAGCGCCTCCTCGGTCTCCGGCGCCAGTGGCGCGCCGCGGTCATGGCGGCGCAGCAGCTCGCGGGCCAGGTCGGGGTAGGCGAGGGTGTACTCGGTGAATCGCTGCCGCCAGGCGCCGCTCAGCGCCGCGCCGCGTTCGCGGGCGGACCAAGCGGCCTGCACGTCTTCCGGCACCTCGAAGGGCGGGGCCGTCCAGCCCAGCGCAGCACGGGTCAGCGCGATCTCGTCCTTGCCCAGCGGCTCGCCATGGGCCTTGGCCGTGCCGGCGCGGTTGGGCGAACCCTGGCCTATGGTCGTGCGGCAGCACACCAGCACGGGCCTGTCGGACCTGTGGGCGGCGGCGATGGCGCGGTCCAGCGCTTCGAAGTCATGGCCGTCGACGTCGCGCAGCACCGTCCAGCCGTAGGCCTCGAAGCGGCCGGGCGTGTCATCGCCGAACCAGCCCTTCACGTCGCCGTCAATGGAGATACCGTTGTCGTCGTAGAAGGCCACCAGCTTGTTCAGCCGCCAGGTGCCGGCCAGGGAGCAGGCCTCGTGGCTGATGCCTTCCATCAGGCAGCCGTCGCCCAGGAAGGCGTAGGTGCGGTGGTCCACCACGGCGTGGCCGGGGCGGTTGAACTCGTCGGCGAGCAGTTTCTCCGCCAACGCCATGCCCACCGCGTTGGCGATGCCCTGGCCCAGTGGGCCGGTGGTGGTTTCCACGCCGGGCGTCATGCCCAGCTCGGGGTGGCCGGGCGTGCGGGAGTGCAGCTGGCGGAAGCGCCGCAGCTCGTCCATGGGCAGGTCGTAGCCGCTCAGGTGCAGCAGCGCGTACAGCAGCATGGAGCCGTGGCCGTTGGACAGCACGAAGCGGTCGCGGTCCAGCCAGGCCGGGTCGGCCGGGTCGTGGCGCAGGTGGTGGCGCCACAGCGCCTCGGCGATGTCGGCCATGCCCATGGGCATGCCGGGGTGGCCGGAGTTGGCGGCCTGCACGGCGTCGATGGCGAGCACGCGCAGCGCGTTGGCGCAGGTGGCGCGGGAGGCTTGGGCGTAGGTGTTCTTCATGCCTGACCTCATGCCGCGGCCAGCAGGTTGCGACGGCGCTCCACCAGCCGCAGGATCATGGGCGTGAAGATCAGCTGCATGGCCAGTTCCATCTTGCCGCCCGGCACCACCAGCGTGTTGGCGCGCGACATCCACGAGTCGTGCAGCATGCTGAGCAGGTAGGGGAAGTCGAAGCCGCGCGGGTTGGCGAAGCGGATCACCACCAGGCTCTCGTCGGCGGTGGGGATGGTGCGGGCGATGAAAGGGTCGGAGGTGTCCACCACCGGCACGCGCTGGAAGTTGATGTGCGTGCGCGTGAACTGCGGGCAGATGTAGTGCACGTACTCGTGCATGCGGCGCAGGATCACGTCGGTGACCGCCTCGGTGGAGTAGCCGCGCGTGCTGCGGTCGCGGTGGATCTTCTGGATCCATTCCAGGTTGATGACCGGCACGACGCCGATCAGCAGGTCCACGAAGCGCGCCACGTCCACCTTGTCCGTCGTCACGCCGCCGTGCAGGCCCTCGTAGAACAGCAGGTCGCTGGGCGGCAGCGGCTCCCAGGCCGTGAAGGTGCCGGGCGGCTGCTGGTAGGGCCGGGCCTCCTCGTCGTTGTGCAGGTATTTGCGGCTCTGGCCGCTGCCGGTCTCGCCATAGCTGCGGAACAGATCCTGCAGTTCGTCGAACAGATTGGCGCTCTCGCCGAAGTGGCTGAAGTGCGGGTTGTCCTGCTGCTCGGCCTCGGCCATCGCGACCTTCATGGCCTGGCGGTCATAGCGGTGGAAGCTGTCGCCCTCGATGATGGCGGCGGCCACGTCTTCGCGGCGGAAGATGTTCTCGAAGGTGCGCGTCACCGACGTGGTGCCCGCGCCGGACGACCCGGTGATGGCGATGATGGGATGTTTGGCGGACATGGGGTTCCCCGTTCGTTTTCGGATGCGGTTGGGCCGGCGCCGCGAAGGCGCCCGTGCGATGGGCAGCGCGCGCTCAGGCGTTGGCAGCGAACAGGCCGCGCTTGCCGAACAGCGGCGAGTCGTAGCTCTGGCCGGGCTCCTCGGCGTGGTACTTCTCGATGCGCGCCACCTCCTGCGCCGAGCCGAACACGAAGCCGATGCGCTGGTGCAGCGTGTCGGGCTGCACGTCCATCAACCGGCCGCGACCGGTGCTGGCTCGGCCGCCGGCCTGCTCGACCAGGAAGGAGATGGGGCTGGCTTCGTAGAGCAGGCGCAGCCGGCCGGCACGGGCCGGGTCCTTGGTGTCGCGCGGGTAGAGGAAGACGCCGCCGCGCATCAGGATGCGGTGCGTCTCGGCCACCAGCGAGGCGATCCAGCGCATGTTGAAGTCGTCGCCGCGCGGCCCGGCCTTGCCGGCCGTGCACTCGTCCACGTAGCGCTTCACGGCGGGTTCCCAGAAGCGGCTGTTGGAGGCGTTGATCGCGAACTCGCGAGTTCTTTCGGGCACCTGCAGGTCGCGGTGGCTGAGCACCCACTCGCCCAGCTGCGGGTCCAGCGTGAAGGCATGCGTGCCGCGGCCCAGCGTCAGCACCAGCATGGTGGAGGGGCCGTAGATCGCGTAGCCGGCGCAGACCTGGGTGCTGCCGGGCTGCAGGAAGTCCTGCGGCTGCGGGTCCGCGCCCGGCGTCTCGGCGCGCAGCACCGAGAAGATGCTGCCCACCGACACGTTGACGTCGATGTTGGACGAGCCGTCCAGCGGGTCGAACAGCAGCAGGTACTTGCCGCGCGGGTGCTGGGGCGGCAGCGCATAGGGCGCTTCCATCTCCTCGGACAACATGCCAGCGACGTGACCGCCCCATTCGCTGGCGCGCAGGAACATGTCGTTGGCCAGCACGTCCAGGGTCTTCTGGTCCTCGCCTTGCACGTTGTCCGTCCCGGCGCTGCCCAGCACGCCGGCCAGCGCACCGTAGGCCACCTTGCGGGCGATGGCCTTGCAGGCCAGCGACACGTCGGTGATCAGCGCGTTGAGGTCGCCGGTGGCGTCGGGGTGGCGGCGTCGCTCCTCGATGAGGAACTGGGTGAGGGTGGAACGTCCTCCGGTGGGCATCGCGGTCTCCTGTCTTCTCAATGAATCGGTGCACGGCCAGGGGCCGTCTCGGGCGGGCGCAGCCGGGCGATCAGTTCGCGTGGGGCATCCAGCCGCCAGGTGTCCGCGGTGAACAGGGCCGGCGCCTCGCCGTAGCCCCAGCTCACCCAGGCCGCGCGGCAGCCGGCGGCGCGCGCGGCCTGCAGGTCGTGTGGACCATCGCCCACCATCAGCAGCGCCGCTGCCTGCATGTCCAGCCGCTGCACGGCCTGCTGGATCAGCAGCGGCGAAGGCTTGCGCTGCGCCGGGGTGTCGGCGCCGTGCACGGCCGCGAAATGGCCCAGCAGCCCCGCGGCATCCAGCACGGCCCGTGCCAGCGGCGTGGGCTTGTTGGTGACCACCGCGAGCGGGTAGACGTCCGACAGTTCGTGCAGCAGCTCCGCCATGCCCGGGTAGGCATCGCCCTGCACGGCGGGGTCCTGCAGCGTGGCTGCGTCGAAGTCGCGGCGCAGCCGCCACGCGAGCGTCGCGGGGTTGACACCGTCCAGGGCCGAGGCGCGCAGCGCCCGCTGGATCAGCGCGTCCGGCCCGTCGCCTATCCAGCCGCGCACGGTGGGCAGCGCGAAGCTGCCCAGCCCGGCCGCGGCCAGCGCGGTGTTGAGCGCCAGCGCGACACCGGCGGCGCTGTCGATCAGCGTGCCGTCCAGGTCGAAGGCGATGGCGGCGATGGGGGCGCTCATCGCGGGCCTCCCTCGGCCTCGCCGCGCAGCGCGGCGATGCTGCGGCGGTAGTCGCCACCCGTGAACACAGCCGAGCCGGCCACCACGGTGTCGGCGCCAGCGGCCACGACGCGGCGGATGTTGCGCCCGTTCACGCCGCCGTCCACCTCCAGCCAGATGTCGCGCCCGGTGGCGTCGATGCGCCGGCGCAGCAGCTCGATCTTGGGCAGCGTGCTTTCGATGAAGGCCTGGCCGCCAAAGCCGGGGTTCACCGACATCAGCAGCACGAGGTCCAGCCGGTCCATGACATGGTCGATGATGTGCAGCGGCGTGGCCGGGTTCAGCACCAGGCCGGCCTTCATGCCCAGAGAGCGGATCAGCTGCAGGCTGCGGTCCACGTGCAGGCTGGCTTCGGGGTGGAAGGTGATGAGGTCAGCGCCGGCCTCGGCGAACATGGGGATCAGCGCGTCCACCGGCTGCACCATCAGGTGCACGTCGATGGGCACAGGCCGGCCGTCGGCCGTGCGGCAGTGCGGCTTGATGGCCTGGCACACCATGGGCCCCACGGTCAGGTTGGGCACGTAGTGGTTGTCCATCACGTCAAAGTGGATGAGGTCGGCGCCGGCCTCGATGACGGCGCGGACCTCCTCGCCCAACCGCGAGAAGTCGGCGGACAACAGACTGGGTGCGATGCGCAGCGGGTGCGCGGTGGCGATTGCGTTCATGAGGTGAGGCCTCGGTACAGGGCCTGGACGGTGTTCAGGGGTGGAGGTGGGCTGGCGAGCGCGCACAGTTCCTCGAAGCACAGCCAGCCGGCCGTCTTCAGCAGGCAGCCAGGTTCGCCGTCCAAGGGCGCCTGGGGTTCACCCAGACCGGGCAGCACAAGGCCGGCCGCGGCGAAGTCATCGCCTTGGGTCCAGAAGGTGGGCGTCACCAGCGTCCACAGGCCGGCGCCGGTGGCGGCGCGCAGGCCGTTGACGGAGTCCTCCAGCGCCAGCGCCTGCTCGGGCTGCAGGCCCAGCGTGGCCAGTGCCAGGCGGTAGATGTCGGGTGCTGGCTTCTTGGCGCGCACCTGGTCGCCGCAGGCGATCACGGCAAACAGGTCCAGCCCGCGGGACCCCAGCGTCGAGGTGAGCAGCGCATGGATGTTGACGGCGGTGGTGGTGCTGGCGATGGCCAGCCGGCAGCCGTGGTCCAGCGCCTCGTGGATGAGCCGGGCCACGCCGTCGCGCAGCGGCACGCCGCCCTCCTGGACGACGGCGGTGTAGAAGCGCGTCTTCTCGGCATGTAGCGCGGGCACCAGGCCGTGCAGGCGGGTTCGCTCGGCGGCGGACACCGGCAGCATGTCGATGTAGCTGGCGATGCGCTCCTTGCCGCCGGTCACCTCCAGCAGCTGGCGGTAGTCGGTGCGGCTCCAGGTCCAGCCCAGGCGGTGGCGCTCGAAGGCCAGGTTGAAAGCCACGCGGTGGGCCTCCTCGGTGTCGGCCAGCGTGCCGTCGACGTCGAAGATGAGGGCCTCAATCGCCATGGCTGACCTCCGGCGCGGTGAACACGCGGCTGGCGAGCACGTCCTCGGCCTGCAGCGTGCAGAGCTGCTCGCGCGTCAGCGCCGTGTCGGCCGTGAACAGCCGCGTGGCGTGGCGCAAGCGGATGCGGTCCAGCGCGTTGCGGATGGAGCGCGCGTTGGCGAAGTGGGGCTGCTCGCGGCGCAGGCCCACGTAGCGCGCGAAGGCCGGCGAAGCCGCTTCGTCGAAGCGGTAGTTGAGCTGCTCAAGCATCAGCTGCGCGATCTGCATCAGCTCGGGCTCGCTGTAGTCGGGGAAGTCGATGTGGTGGGCGATGCGCGAGGCCATGCCCGGGTTGCTGGAGAAGAAGGTCTCCATGCGGTCGCGGTAGCCGGCCAGGATGACGACGAGGTCATCGCGGTGGTTCTCCATGACCTGCAGCAGGATCTCGATGGACTCCTGGCCGTAGTCGCGCTCGTTCTCGGGCTTGTAGAGGTAGTAGGCCTCGTCGATGAAGAGCACGCCGCCCATCGCCTTCTTGACGATCTCGCGCGTCTTGGGTGCCGTGTGGCCGATGAACTGGCCCACCAGGTCGTCACGCGTGACGGCCACCAGGTGGCCTTTGCGCACATAGCCCAGCTGCTTGAGCACGGCCGCCATGCGTAGCGCCACCGTCGTCTTGCCGGTGCCGGGGTTGCCGGTGAAGCACATGTGCAGCGACGGCTTTGTTGCCTGCAGGCCCTGCTCGGCGCGCAGCTTGTCGATGAGCAGCAGCGCCGCGATGTCGCGGATGCGCCCCTTGACCGGCGCGAGGCCGACCAGCTCGCGGTCGAGCTGGTCCAGCACGTCGCGCACGCCCGAGGCTTCGAGCAGCGCGGCCGGCGTCTGGGCGGGCGATGGCGTGGGCAGGGCGCTCATGTCCGCGGCCTCAGTAGCGTTGGCCTTCCGAGGCGCGCTGCACCGAGTAGCTCTCGATCGAATAGCGCAGCGTGCGGCCCGGCTCCTCGGTGCGGATCAGCCGGAAGCCCGGCTCGGCCGCGGGCCGGTTGACGATGAAGGACAGCACCACCGACTCCGTGCCATGCGTGGAGTCGAACGCCGTCAGGCGGATGTAGTGGCTGGGGAAGCTCTTGCGGCAGCTCTTGAGCTCCAGCATCACGCCGGCCGCGTCGCCGATGTCGAACATCGGGTTGCCGAACATCTCCCAGTAGGTGTTGCGGGGGTGCGGGTCGTCCGTGTACTCGATGCCGATGGCCCAGCCCTTGGCGAGGCAGCAGTCGATCTGCTTGACGATCTGCGCGTCGCTCAGGTCGGGCAGGAAGGAGAAGGTGCCTTGGGTGATTCGCATGGTGTGCTCGCTCCTGTTCAGGCCACGGAAGGCGTGGTCACGTAGTCCGACGTGTCGGTCGACGTGTAGTTGAAGGTGATGTCGCCCCAGGTCTCGAGGGCGGCGGCCAGCGGGCTGCACCAGCGGGCGGCGTCGCGCAGGATCTGCGGGCCTTCGTTGGCGATGTCGCGGCCTTCGTTGCGGGCCAGCACCATGGCTTCGAGTGCCACGCGGTTGGCGGTGGCGCCGGCCTGGATGCCTTGCGGATGGCCGATGGTGCCGCCGCCGAACTGCAGCACCACGTCGTCGCCGAAGAGATCGATGAGCTGGTGCATCTGGCCGGCATGGATGCCGCCGGACGCGACCGGCATGACCTTCTTGATCGCGCCCCAGTCCTGCTCGAAGTAGACGCCGCGCGGCAGGTCGACGGCCGTCTGCGTGTCGCGGCAGATGTTGTAGTAGCCCTGCACGGTCAGCGGGTCGCCTTCCAGCTTGCCCACCGCCGTTCCCGCGTGGATGTGGTCCACGCCCGCCAGCCGCATCCACTTCGCGATGACACGGAAGCTGACGCCATGGTTCTTCTGGCGCGTGTAGGTGCCGTGGCCAGCGCGGTGCAGGTGCAGGATCATGTCGTTCTGCCGGCACCAGTGGCTCAGGCTCTGGATGCCCGTGTAGCCGACGACCAGGTCCACCATGATGATGACCGAGCCCAGCGACTTGGCGAACTCGGCGCGGCGGTACATCTCCTCCATCGTGCCGGCCGTCACGTTGAGGTAGCTGCCCTTCACCTCGCCGGTGGCGGCGCTGGCCTTGTTGACGGCGTCCATGACGAACAGGAAGCGGTCGCGCCAGTGCATGAAGGGCTGCGAGTTGATGTTCTCGTCGTCCTTCATGAAGTCCAGGCCGCCCTTCAGGCCCTCGTAGACGACGCGGCCGTAGTTGCGGCCCGACAGGCCCAACTTGGGCTTCGTCGTGGCGCCCAGCAATGGGCGGCCGAACTTGTCCAGCCGCTCGCGCTCCACGACGATGCCGGTCGGCGGGCCGGCGAAGGTCTTCACATAGGCGACCGGGAACTTCATGTCCTCCAGTCGCGCGGCCTTCAACGGCTTGAAGCTGAACACGTTGCCGATGACGGACGCTGCGACGTTGGTGATGGAGCCTTCCTCGAACAGGCTGAGGTCATAGGCGACGTAGCAAAAGTACTGACCCGGGTTGTTGGGTACGGGGTCGACGCGGTAGGCCTTGGCTCGGTACATGTCGCAGGCAGTCAATCGGTCGGTCCAGACCACCGTCCAGGTTGCGGTGCTGGACTCGCCGGCCACGGCTGCGGCGGCCTCGATGGGATCCACGCCGTCCTGCGGCGTGATGCGGAACAACGCCAGGATGTCGGTCTCCTTGGGCACATAGTCCGCGTCCCAGTAGCCCATCTGGGCGTACTTCAGGACGCCGGCTGAATAGCGCTTCTTGGCGTCGGTGATCTGCGTGGCTTCTGACATATTGCCCATGGGCACTCTCCTTGCTCGGTGACGGTGGCGATGGACGCGAATGTAGAGATCGGAATACATTCGTAATAGTTAATTCTTTTTCTTAAATGATTTGCTTTTGCTGATGCTTAAGAACGCCACATTCCGTCAGCTCGCCGCCTTTCATGCTGTGGCTCGCCTGGGTAGCGTTTCGCGTGCTGCGGGGGAGCTGCACTTGACGCAGCCGGCCGTGTCCATTCAGCTAAAGCTGCTGGAAGAAAGTGCTGGCGCACCGTTGCTTGAGCGGGAGGGGCGTGGCGTCCGGCTCAGCGCGGCAGGCGAGGTGATGGCCGACTACGCGGCGCGCATCCTCGACCTTTGGCGCGAGGCCGGCGACGAGATGGCGGCGCAGCGCGGCGTGTTCTCGGGCACGCTGCGCGTGGGCGCGGTGACGACGGCCGAGTACCTGCTGCCCCCGCTGCTGGTGGCGTTCGCGGCCGAGCATCCGCACGTCAAGGTCAAGTTGCGCGTAGGCAACCGCGACGAGATCGTCGCCATGCTGGGGGCTCAGGAGGTGGACATCGCCATCATGGGGCGCCCTCCCGGCGAGCTGAAAACGACGGCCGTGGCCTTTGCCAAGCACCCGATGGCTTTCCTCGCATCGCCGCGGCATCCGCTGATGAGCAGGCGCGACCTGACGCTGGCCGACCTGGCCGGTGCCAACCTGCTCGTGCGCGAGCGCGGCTCGGGCACGCGTACGACGTTGGAGCGGCTGCACAAGGACGCCGGCCTGCCGTTGCGCATCGGTTCCGAGATGTCCAGCAACGAGGCCATCAAGCAGATGTGCGCGGCCGGGTTCGGCGCGGCCTTCCTGTCGTTGCACACCTGCGGCCTGGAGCTGCAAGCCGGCCTGCTGGCGCTGCTGCCCATGGCCGGCAACCCGCTGGAGCGCGAGTGGTACGCGATGCACCTGGCCACACGCCGGTTGCCGCAGGTGGCGTCCGCCTTCAAGCAGTTCCTGGCGGACGACGGGCAGCGTCTCATCCTTGAGCAACTGCGCACCGGCCCGGCCTGCGCGGCCCCGGCCACGCGGCCGGCACGCTCCAGAACGGCGCAGGCACGCAAAGTGCAAAAAGCGCGGGCATGAACACCCTGCCTGTCCCGCGATCCCTGACCCTTCCTCCCGAACTGCCGCAGCGCCAGCGGCTTGCCGACGAGCTGCACGCGCGTCCTTTCGAGACGCTGTCGTCGCCGGGCTGCGTGCTGTCCGTCGCCACGCTGCGCGTCGATGCCGCGCAGGACGCGCAATGCCTGGCCCACCTCGCCGAGCTGGACGCCGCCGCCGCCGATGCCCGGGGCGCCACCCACCTGCGCCTGCAGTGGCGCGGGCTGCGCATCAAGTGGGAACGGCACACCGAGTTCTTCAGCTTCAGCGTGTTCGCCGAAAGCGGCCCGGCAGCGCTGGGCGAGGCCTTCGACACCGCCTGGCTGGCCGCACTGCCCGAGGGCTGGCTGGCGCGGCTGCCCGGCGAGATGGTGGCCGCCACGCTGGTGGCGCTGTTGCCCTGCGCGGGCGAGCCGCCGCATGTGCGCGAGGTGGCGCCGCTGTTCGGCAACGAGCTGGTGGTGGGCAACCGCATCGCCGACGGCGCGGCCACGGTGGTGACGGACCTGCGCGCCGTCGACGGTGTGACCCGCTTCCTGGTGTTCGACCACGCGCTGAACCGCCGCCGCGCCGGCCGCACCGCGCAGCGCCTGGTCGAGATCGACACCTACCGCATGATGGCGCTGCTGAGCCTGCCGCTGGCTGCGCGCCGCATGGGCGAGCTGGGCGCGGAGGAGGAGGAACTTGCCTCGCTGATGGAGCGCTTCCGCAGCGCGGCGGACGGCGACGAGGCGCTGCTGAACGAGCTGGTGGCGCTGGCTGCCCGCGTGGAGCACGCGCTGGCCGACCACGGTGCGCGCTTCTCGGCGACGCGGGCCTACGGCGGCATCGTGGACCGCCGCATGGCCGAGCTGCGGGAAGCCGTGGTGCCGGGGCTGCAGCCGCTGTCAGAGTTCCTGGACCGGCGCTTCCGCCCCGCCATCGAGAGCTGCGCCGCGACGGCGGCCAGGCAGGCCGAGCTGTCCAAGCGCATCGCCCGTGCCGCGCAGCTGCTGCAGACGCGCTCCGAGGTCGAACGCGAGCGCCAGAACCAGTCGCTGCTGGCCTCGCTGGACCGCCGCCAGGGCCTGCAGCTGCGCCTGCAGGAGATGGTGGAAGGGTTGTCCGTCATCGCGATGACCTACTACGGCGTGGGCCTGGCGGCCTACGCCCTCAAGCCGCTGGCCAAGGCCGTGGGCGCCAACGAGGCCTGGGTTGTCGGCGCCACGGTGCCGTTCGTCGCGTTGGCCGTGGTGGTCAACCTGCGCCGGCTGCGCCGGCATCTCGCCACGGCGCACTGAAGGGGGCTTGGCGGGGCAGGGCGGCTGGAAGCGCGCCTTCCGGTTGCGAGGCCGCCCCGGCATGGGTGTGACCGATGGCGGCAGGTGGCCCCGGCGCGGCGGCGCGGGCGCAGAGCTTGCATGGCGGCTGCTCACAACAAGCAGATCCGGAGACATCCTCGTGCCCCACCTACCGCACCCCGCGGCCGCCGGCGCGGGCGGCGCACCCATCGTCACCGTCACAGATGCGCAGGGCCGCATCACCTACGCCAACTCCTCTTTCCAGCGCGCCTCCGGCCTGGCCATCGAGCAGGTCGTTGGCGCGCCGCACAGCGTGGTGCGCCACCCGGACATGCCCTCGCGCGTGTTTGCTGACCTGTGGGCCTCGCTGCGGCGCGGCCAGCCGTGGACGGGGCTGATCCGCAACCGCCACCGGGACGGCGGCGACTACTGGGTGCAGGCCAACGTCATCCCGGCGCGGCGCGGCGACGAGGCGCTGGGCTACACCTCCATCCAGCTGCCGCCCTCGGCGCAGGAGGTCGAGCGCGCGGACGCCGTCTACCGCGCGTGGCAGTCGGGTGGCGGCGTGCAGCACCAGATCCGCCAGGGCCGCATCGTCGAGACCGGCTGGGCCACCTGGCTGCACGCGCTGCGCAACCCGCTGGACCTGCCCGTGCAGCGACGCGTGCAGGGCTCGGCCGGGCTGCTGGCGCTGCTTTTCGCGGCGCTGGTGGCCGGCGCGCTCGCGCCTCGGCTCGCAGTGGCGCTGCTGGCCGCCTGGGGCGGCTGGCGGCCCTGGGCCATCGCCAGCGGGCTGCTGGGCATCCTGGCCTCGGGTGCCATCGCCGTCTACTTCCAGGGCCGCATCGTGAAGCCCCTGCGCGCGTCGTGCAGCGCGGCCACGGCCATTGCCGGCGGCGACATCCACCGCCCCTTCGACGACAGCCCGCGCGCCGGCGAGCTGCGCGACCTGAACCGCGCGCTGAACCAGCTCGTCGCCAAGATGGCGGCCGTGCTGCGCGACGCGCACGACCATGCCGCGCAGGTCGGCGCGCAGGTGGCGGGCCTGGCCGACGGCGCGGAGCGGCTGGCGGAGCGCTCGGCCGAGCAGTCGGGCAACGTCGGCGACGCTGCCCGGCACACCGCGGCCATCGACGCGCTGAGCACCGGCACGGCTGAGTCGGCGCGCGGGGCGCACGAGACGTCGCAGCTGGCCATCGCGGAAACGGAAGACGCCTGCGCCATCGCGCGCACGCTGCAGGCCTCCATGCAGGACATCTCGGCCTTCGGCGAGCGCATCGCCGAGATCAGCGGCCGCATCGACGCGATCTCGGTGCAGACCGGCATTCTGGCCTTGAATGCCGCCGCGGCGGCCAGCCGCGACAGGGAGCTGGGTCGCACGTTCGCTGTCGTCGCGGCCGAGGTGCGTGCGCTGGCGCGCGGCAGCGGCGATGCGGCGCAGGAGATCCGCGCGCTGAGCGGCGAATCGCGCGACAAGACCGAGGCCGGCCTGCGGCTGGCGCATGACATGGCCGCCAAGGTCGATGGCGCCGCGCAGCGCATCCGTGCGCTGGGCGGGCTGGTGGCGCAGATCCGCCAGGCCGCCCAGGCCCAGTCCGAGGGCGTGCAGCAGATCAACGAGCGGCTGCGGGCGCTGGACGGCTCGACCCGGCTCAACGCGACGCTGGCGGGCGACAGCGTGGCGGCCAGCGCGGCGGCCCGGCAGGAGACGGCACGGCTGCAGGCGGCCATCGGCGTCTGGCATCTCGACTGAAAGCGTGGCTTCCATTGCGCCCGTGCCTCTGGAAGCGCTGTTTGCATCGGAGGCGCGGCGCTTCGCCGGCCCCCCTATTTTTCTTGAGCCAGATCAAGGGCTTGCAAGCCTCGTTCGGTGTTTTCCCTGGGCGGCGCAGGGCTGGCGCGCGACTTGTATGCACTGATTCATCCGCCGAGGGGCGGCACCCGACAACACCCAACAGAGGCCAAGGAGACAAGCCCAGATGGAAACCTTCTACGAGGTCATGCGCCGGCAAGGCATCTCGCGCCGCAGCCTGCTGAAGTACTGCTCGCTCACTGCCACGTCGCTGGGTCTCGGCCCGGCCTTCGTGCCGCAGATCGCCCACGCGATGGAGACCAAGCCGCGCACGCCGGTGCTGTGGCTGCACGGCCTGGAATGCACCTGCTGCTCCGAGTCCTTCATCCGCTCCGCGCACCCGCTCGCCAAGGACGTGGTGCTTTCGATGATCTCGCTGGACTACGACGACACGCTGATGGCCGCTGCCGGCCACCAGGCCGAGGCCATCCTCGAAGAGATCATGACGAAGTACAAGGGCAACTACATCCTGGCCGTGGAGGGCAACCCGCCGCTCAACCAGGATGGCATGAGCTGCATCATCGGCGGCAAGCCCTTTATCGAGCAGCTCAAGCACGTCGCCAAGGACGCCAAGGCCATCATCAGCTGGGGCAGCTGCGCGAGCTGGGGCTGCGTGCAGGCGGCCAAGCCCAACCCGACGCAGGCCACGCCAGTGCACAAGGTGATCTTCGACAAGCCCATCATCAAGGTGCCGGGCTGCCCGCCCATCGCCGAGGTGATGACGGGCGTCATCACCTACATGCTGACCTTCGACCGCATCCCCGAGCTGGACCGCCAGGGCCGCCCGAAGATGTTCTACAGCCAGCGCATCCACGACAAGTGTTATCGCCGGCCCCACTTCGACGCCGGCCAGTTCGTCGAGCATTTCGACGACGAGTCCGCGCGCAAGGGCTACTGCCTGTACAAGGTCGGCTGCAAGGGGCCGACCACGTACAACGCCTGCTCCACCGTGCAGTGGAACGAGGGCACCAGCTTCCCGATCAAGGCCGGCCACGGCTGCATCGGCTGTTCGGAAGACGGCTTCTGGGACAAGGGCTCGTTCTACAACCGCCTGACCGACATCCACCAGTTCGGCATCGAGGCCAACGCCGACCAGGTGGGTGGTGCGGCCGCGGGCGTGGTGGGCGCCGCCGCCGTGGCGCATGCCGCCGCGTCGGTCATCAAGCGCGCCTCGCAAAAACGCGAGCAGACACGCGAACAGAACAACGACACGACCAGCAAGGTCTGAGAGCGAGACGACTCATGGGTGCTTACGAAACTCAAGGCTTCAAGATGGACAACACCGGGCGGCGCATCGTCGTCGATCCGGTGACCCGCATCGAGGGCCACATGCGCTGCGAGGTCAACGTCGACAGCAACAACGTGATCCGCAACGCCGTCTCCACCGGCACGATGTGGCGCGGGCTGGAGGTCATCCTGAAGGGCCGCGACCCGCGCGACGCCTGGGCCTTCGTCGAGCGAATTTGCGGCGTCTGCACGGGCTGCCATGCGCTGACCTCGGTGCGCGCGGTGGAAGACGCGCTGGGCATCACCATCCCCAAGAACGCCTACCTGATCCGCGAGATCATGGCCAAGACGCTGCAGGTGCACGATCACGCTGTGCACTTCTACCACCTGCATGCGCTGGACTGGGTGGACGTCGTCTCGGCGCTGAAGGCCGACCCCAAGAAGACGAGCGAGCTGCAGCAGACGGTGTCGCCGTCGCATCCGCTGTCGTCGCCGGGCTACTTCCGCGACATCCAGAACCGGCTGAAGAAGTTCGTCGAGAGCGGCCAGCTCGGCCCCTTCATGAACGGCTACTGGGGCAGCAAGGCCTATGTGCTGCCGCCCGAGGCCAACCTGATGGCGGTGACCCACTACCTGGAGGCGCTGGACCTGCAGAAGGAATGGGTGAAGGTGCATACCATCTTCGGCGGCAAGAACCCGCACCCCAACTACCTGGTGGGCGGCGTGCCGTGCGCCATCAACATCGACGGCAACGGTGCGGTCGGTGCCCCCATCACGATGGAGCGCCTGAACTTTGTCGAGGCCCGCATCCGGGAAATGATCGAGTTCAACAACAACGTCTATATCCCGGACGTGCTGGCCATCGGCACCATCTACAAGCAGGCCGGCTGGCTGCACGGCGGCGGCCTGGCGGCCACAAACGTGATGGACTACGGCACCTACGAGAAGGTGATGGGCCAGCACGATACCCAGCAGCTGCCGGGCGGCGCCATCCTGAACGGCAACTGGGACGAGATCCACCCGGTCGACCCGCGCGACCCCGAGCAGGTGCAGGAGTTCGTGCCGCACAGTTGGTACAAGTACGCGGACGAGTCGCGCGGCCTGCATCCCTGGGACGGCGTCACCGAGCCCAACTACGTGCTGGGCGACAAGACCAAGGGCACGCGCACCGACATCAAGGAGCTGGACGAGAGCGCCAAGTACTCCTGGATCAAGTCGCCGCGCTGGCGCGGCCATGCGGTGGAGGTGGGCCCGCTGTCGCGCTACATCCTGGGCTATGCCCATGCGCTCAAGGGCCACAAGTACTCGCAGCGCGTGAAGGAGCAGATCGAGAGCTCGGCCCGCATCATCAACACCGACTTCCCCAAGGCCCTGGGGCTGCCGACGACCGATTACACGGCCAAGCAGCTGCTGCCCACCACCATCGGCCGCACGCTGGCCCGCGCGCTGGAGTCGCAGTACTGCGGCGAAATGATGCTGGACGACTACAAGGAGATGATCGCCAACATCAAGGCCGGCGACACGGCCACCGCCAACGTCGAGAAGTGGGACCCGTCCACCTGGCCCAAGGAGGCCAAGGGCGTGGGCACGGTGGCCGCGCCGCGCGGCGCCTTGGGCCACTGGATCAAGATCAAGGACGGCCGCATCGAGAACTACCAGTGCGTGGTGCCCACCACCTGGAACGGCTCGCCGCGCGACACCAAGGGCCAGATCGGCGCCTTCGAGGCCAGCCTGATGAACACGCCCATGGTCAACCCGGAGCAGCCGGTGGAGATCCTGCGCACGCTCCACTCCTTCGACCCCTGCCTGGCCTGCTCCACGCATGTGATGAGCCCCGACGGCCAAGAGCTCACCAGCGTCAAGGTGCGCTGAACCCGACGACAAGACCCGGAGACAACGACATGCACGACACCAAGATCCTCGTCCGCCGCGGTGGCATCGCCGCGCTGGCCCTACTGGCGGCGGGCGCCGCCCAGGCCCACCCGGGGCATGATGCCCAGGGCCTCGTGGAGGGCTTCGCCCATCCCTTCTCCGGCTTCGACCACCTGCTGGCCATGGCGGCCGTGGGCGTGTGGTCGGCCGCTGCGCTACCGGCCGGCCGCCGCCTGGCCGGCCCGGCCGTCTTCCTCGTGATGCTGCTGCTGGGCGCGGCGCTGCCGCAGTTCGGGCTGATGCTGCCCGGCCTGGAGGCCGCCGTGGCCGTTTCCGTCGTCGCGCTGGGCGCGCTGATGATCGCGGCCCGTCACCCGGCGGCACGGCTGCCGGTGCCGGCCGGGCTGGCCCTGGTCGGCATGGCCGCGGCGATGCACGGCATGGCGCACGGCGCAGAGCTGGCTCCGGGCCAGTCCTTCGCGGGCTATGCGGTGGGCTTCATGGTGGCGTCGGCGCTGTTGCACGGCGTGGGCCTTGCTGCCGGCGGCTGGCTGCAGCGCAGCCGCGCCTGGGCCTGGCGCGCCACGGCGGGCTTCGTCGGTGCCAGCGGCCTGGCCATGTTGGCCGGGCGGCTCTGAGCCGGCCGCCGCAGGAGGCCACCGCCATGTCCAACACCACGACCCATCACGGCCTGGGCCACGATGCGGCCGACGACGAGCACACCGTCGCCGAGGCCCGCTCCATCAAGTCGGTCTACGTCTACGAAGCGCCGGTGCGCATCTGGCACTGGATCAATGCGCTGGCCATCACCGTGCTGGCCATCACCGGCTACTTCATCGGCTCGCCGTTGCCCACGCAGCCGGGCGAGGCCAGCGCGAACTACCTGATGGGCTACATCCGCTTCGCCCACTTCGCCGCCGGCTACCTGCTGGCCGTGGGCATCCTCGGCCGGCTGTACTGGGCCGTGGTGGGTAACCACCACGCCCGCGAGCTGTTCTGGGTGCCGCTGTTCCGGCGCGACTACTGGGTCGAGGTCTGGGGCATGGTGAAGTGGTATGCCTTCCTCAGCTCGCGCCCGGGGCGCTACGTGGGCCACAACCCGCTGGCGCGCTTCGCGATGTTCTTCGGCTTCTTCGTGCTGACGGTGTTCATGATCGTCACCGGCTTCGCGCTGTATGCGGAAGGTGCGCAGATGGGCTCGTGGCAGGACAAGCTGTTCGGCTGGGTGATCCCGCTGTTCGGCCAGTCGCAGGACGTGCACACCTGGCACCACCTGGGCATGTGGGCGCTGATCATCTTCGTGATCCTGCACGTCTACGCGGCCATCCGCGAGGACATCATGGGCCGCTCCAGCGTGGTCAGCACCATGATCTCCGGCCACCGCACCTTCAAGGACTGAGGGTGGCATGAACCTCGTGCAGCGCACCGGGAACTACCTGCGGCAGCCGCCCGCGGGTGTTCCGGTGCGCCTGCCACCGCACCCGGGGCGTTTCCTGCAGCGGCACTACCTGGCGCCGCTGGCGATCAACCAGAGCGACGCCGCGCGGCGCCTAGGCATGTCGCGCCGCCGCCTGCACGAGATCGTCCATGGCCAGCGCGGGGTGTCGCCCGACACAGCGCTGCGCTGCGCCCTCGTGTTCGGCAGCGACGCCGCCTTCCTGCTGGCCATGCAGTCCGCCTGGGACAGCTTCCACGCCTGGAAGCAGATGCGCGCGCAGTCGCGCCCCTCCCTCCAACCCTGAATCGTTTCGTCATGGACCCCATGCGCCCCATTCCGTCCGACAGCGCCTGTCACCCCAAGGGTGACAGCGCCGAAACCATCTGCGTCCTCGGCATCGGCAACGTGCTGTGGGCCGACGAGGGCTTCGGCGTGCGCTGCATCGAGGCGCTGCAGCAGCGCTACGAGTTCGCGCCGCACGTGCAGCTCATCGACGGCGGCACCCAAGGCCTCTACCTCGTGCAGCATGTGCAGCAGGCCGACCGGCTGCTGATCTTCGACGCCATCGACTACGGCCTCGCGCCCGGCGAGCTCAAGCTCGTCGCGAACGACGACGTGCCGCGTTTCATGGGCGCCAAGAAGATGAGCCTGCACCAGACCGGCTTCCAGGAGGTGCTGATGCTGGCCGTGCTGACCGAGCAGTACCCCAGCGAGGTGCTGCTGATTGGCTGCCAACCCGAGGAGATCGACGACTACGGCGGCAGCCTGCGGCCGGTGGTGAAGCAGGCGATGGAGGACGCGCTGGCGCTGGGCGTGGACACGCTGCGGCGCTGGGGGGCGCAGCCCGCGCCGCGCCAGCGGCCGCTCAGCGATGTCGAGACGGTGACCTTCTCCGAGCTGGCCCTAGGCCGCTATGAATCGCAGCGGCCGCCCGAAGACAGCGCCTGCCGCACCGGCGACGCGCGCTTCATGCCCACCGCGGAAGGCGCCTGACCATGTGCATCGGCATTCCCATGCAGGTCCTGGCTCTGGAGCCTGGCCACGCGCTGTGCGAAGGCCGCGGCGAGCGCCGCCGCGTGCGCACGGCGCTGGTCGGCGACCCCGCGCCGGGCGACTGGCTGCTGGTCTTCATCGACAGCGCGCACGAGCACATCAGCGCGGAGCGGGCGCGCGAGGTGGACGCCACGCTGGACCTGCTGGCTGCCGTGCAGGCCGGCGAGGGCGGCGGTGCGGATGCCGGCTTTGCGCTGCCCTCGCGGCTGAGCCGCGACGAACTGCTGGCACTGGCCGGCAACCCCACCCGACAAGACACACCGGAGCCCACCCCATGACCGCTGAATCCTCCACCGAAGCCCGGGTCAGCCTGCCCGTGCAGGCGCCCAAGACCCTGCCCGACACCTCGCCGCTCGTCGCGCGCCTCGTCGACGTCTGCGGCGCCACCTGGGTGGATGCCGACACCATCGACGCCTGGGCCGCGCAGGGCGGCGACCGTGTGGTGCTGTTCGCCGGCGACGCGGTGCGCTTTCCCGAAGGCCAGGACGTGGCCGTCGTGCTGCCCGAGCTGCAGCGCAGCCTGCCCGGCCGTTTCGCGGTGGGCATCGTGCAGCGCCACCAGGAGGAAGCGCTGGCCCGCCGCTTCGGCTCGCAGCGCTGGCCCACGCTGCTGTTCCTGCGCGATGGCGAGTACGTCACCACGCTGCCGGGCATGCACGACTGGGACGACTTCCTGCGCAAGACCGAGGCCGCGCTCGCCGCGCCCGTCTCGCGCCCGCCCACCATCGGTATCCCGCTCGTCAGCGCCACGCCTGCCGACGGCGGCTGCCACTGATCCGGAACGGACACGACATGAAAGACTTCCCCATCCCCGTGCGCAGCATCGGCCCCGGCAGCCAGGCCGAGGACGAGACACTGGAATACATGCCCATGCCCCAGGGCATGGAGACCTTCCGCGCGCCGCTGCTGCCCGAGCCCGAGCAGATGGCCGCCCGCCACCAGGCCCACGAGGCGTTGCGCGACACGCTGGCCCAGCTCGGTGTGGTCTGCCAGGGCGGCGGCAACCGCGTGGTGGACCTGACCGGACTGGCCGAGGCAGACCTGACGCTGGTCAACCAAGTGCTGGGCGAGGGCGAGGTCAGCGCCGTCGTGCAGCCGTCTGGCGACGAGCAGCGTGAGGTGCGGGTGCAGGAGGCCGTGTTCGCCGGCGTCTGGCGCGTCGTGACGACGGCCAACGGCCGTGTGGTGTCCGACATCATCGAGCTGGGCCACATCCCGGAGGTGCTCAAGCAGGCGGCCCGCGAGGACGTCGTGGCCGAGGTGCCACGCTGGCAGGGCGGGCTGCCGCCCAACGTGCAGAACGCGCCCGCGCTGCTGGCGGAGATCGAGGACCACTGGCGCATCTGGCGCCACGGCCAGCCGGCGCATGTGGTCAACCTCACGCTGCTGCCCGTGTCCATGGAAGACATCGGCTTCCTGGACCACCACCTCGGCACCGGCCGCGTGCTGATCCTGTCACGCGGCTACGGCAACTGCCGCATCACCAACACCTGCAGGCCGAACACCTGGCGCGTCGTCTATTACAACTCGCAGGACCTGGTGATCCTCAATGCTGTTGAGGTCAGCGAGCTCCCCGAGGTGGCCCAGGCCGCCATTGAGGACTTGCAGGACTCTCACGAGCGCCTGCAGGAAGTGCTGGCGTGGGTGGAGCAGGGATGAGCTTCGAGGGCAGCTATCTGGGTGACGTTGCGCGGCTGCCGGCCGACGCGCGGCTGGAATGCAAGATCTGCTGGTGGGTCTACGACCCGGCGCTGGGCGACGAGGTCTGGCAGGTGCCGCCCGGCACCGCCTTCACCAGCCTGCCGGCCTGGTGGCACTGCCCGCAATGCGACGGCGACGCGGACCAGTTCATGGTGCTGGCGTCATGAGCGCCGCGCCGGGCCGTCCCAAGCAAGCTTGCTGCCGCTTGGCGGGACAGGCTGCAGGCCGAAGGGTGCACCCATGAACGGGCTGGCCGCGCGCGTGCAGGCGCTGGAGGCGCTGTTCCGCCACATCGAGGGCACCCGCATGGCGGGTGTGCCGGTGCTGAACCCCGCGCTGCGGGTGGAGGCCGTGGGCTTCGAACCGGTGGCTGTCGAGCCGGGCGGCGCGCCAGCCGCCGTGGGCGTGCTGCTGACGCCCTGGTTCATGAACCTGGTGTGGCTGCCGCTGCAGGCCGTCGAGGGCGGCGTGGGGCAGATGCGTGCGCGCGAGGTGGGGGGCCTCGGTTTCGAGTTCATCACCGCGCACGAGCCCGGCTTCGGCGCCTACGAAGCCTGCTCGCTGGCCTCGCCGATGTTCGAGTACGCCAGCCAGACCCAGGCCCGTGCCACCGCCGCGGCCGTGCTGGCCGAGCTGCGACCCGTGGCGGCGCCGGTGTCGAATGCGCGCCGCGGCTTCCTGTTCGGCCGCTCCGCCGTGGAGGGACGCACATGATCGACGCATTGACCGGCGTGCTGCGGCTGCGGCCGGGCCAGGCCCGCCCGCGCAGCGTGGAGAACCGCCGCCCCGACCTGGCGGAGGCGCTGGTGCGCGGCAAGCCTGCCGGCGACGTGCCCGGCATGCTGGGCAGCCTGTTCAGCCTGTGCGGCCATGCGCACCGGCTGTGCGCGCGGATGGCGCTGGACGCAGCCGCGGGCAAGACCTCCCCGGGCATGCCCGGCGCCGAGCGCTCGCTTCAGTGCGAGACGTTGTGCGAGCACGTGCGCCGCATCGGGTTGGACTGGCCCGCTGCGCTGGCCCTGCCCGCGTCGCGCGATGCCATCGCCGCGTCGGCGCTGAAGTCGCTGCGCGCCTGCCCCGCGCTGCGCGGCGCGGACGCCCCGCTGCCGGACACGCGGCGCTGGCTGGAGCGGCAGCTGCTGGCCATGCCGGCGCAGGACTGGCTGGAACGCTGGAACCGCGAGCCCGGCTGGTGGGCGGAATGGAGCGCAGCTGGCAGCGGCTGGCTGCAGCGCCTGGTGCGCGAGGCCCGCCCGGCGGCCGACTGGCCCGTCGCTGCGGCCGAGCCGCTGCATGCGCATGCCGGCGCGGTGTCGCTGCGCCAGCTGGCGCGCAGCCTGTCCGAGGATGCCGGCTTCACGCGCCGGCCGCGCTGGCAGGACGATTGTGCCGAGACCGGCAGCTGGACGCGCCTGAACGACGCCGCCAGGGCGCTACCGGCGACGCCCTGGCAGCGCCTGGGCGCACGCCTGGCGGAGCTGGTGCGGCTGACGCTGCCCGACGCGCCGGGCCACGGCGGCGGCTGGCTGAGCTTCGGCGCGCAGCCCATCGCCGCGGGGGAGGGCCTGGCCTGGGTGGAGATGGCGCGCGGCCTGTTGGTGCACTACGCGTGCCTGGACGGGGTCGTGGCCGGCTACCGCGTGCTGGCGCCCACCGAATGGAACTTCCATGCCGAGGGCGCCGTCGCGCGTGCGCTCGAAGGCCTGGCGCCGACCCGGGACTTGGAGGCGCAGCACCGCATCGCGGCCCTGATGGCCGCTTACGATCCCTGCGTGCGCTTCGAAGTGGAGCTGCAAGCCCTGGAGCAGGAGAACGTTCATGCATGAGGCCAGCCTGGCTGGCGGCATCCTCAAGCTGGTCGAGGATGCCGCGCGGCGCGAGGGTTTCCGGCGCGTGACGGGCCTGCGGCTGGAGGCCGGCCGGCTGGCCGGCGTGGAGGTGCGCGCGCTGCGCTTCGCGCTGGAGGCCATCGCGCCGGGCACGGTGCTGCAAGGTGCCGACATCGCCATCGACGAACCCGAGGGCCAGGCCTGGTGCCTGCCCTGCGCCGCGACCGTGCCGCTGGCCCGCCGCGGCGACCCTTGCCCCGAATGTGCAAGCCACCAGTTGCAGCCCACCGGTGGGACCGAGCTGCGCGTGGTGGACCTGCTGGTTGAAGACGAATGAGGAGACAGACATGTGTGTCGTTTGCGGATGCGCCGACAGCGGCGATGGCGCGGTGAAGGTCGAGGGCCATGCCCATGCTCATGGGCACGATCACGGGCATGACCATGGCCATGTCCACGTGGACCCCAGGCATGGCGACCTGCACTTCGGTGCGGGCGCGGCGCGCGTGTCCGTGCCCGGCATGAGCCAGGCGCGCACCGTCAAGCTGGAGGCCGACATCCTGGGCGAGAACCGCCGCATCGCGCAGGGCAACCGCCGCCACTTCGAGGCTCATGGCGTGACGGCGCTCAACCTGCTGTCCAGCCCCGGCTCCGGCAAGACGACGCTGCTGTGCGCCACCATCGAGGCGCTGAAGGCCCGTGCGCCCCACGTCGACACCGCCGTCATCGAGGGCGACCAGCAGACCAGCTTCGACGCCGACCGCATCCGCGCCACCGGTGCGCCGGCCATCCAGGTGAACACCGGCAAGGGCTGCCACCTCGACGCGCCCATGGTGGCAGAAGCCTTCGCGCAGTTGCACCACCATCATCACGAGCACGATCACCACCATCACGGGCACGGCGAGGCGGCCGGCAGCCTGCTCTTCATCGAGAACGTCGGCAACCTCGTCTGCCCGGCGCTGTGGGACCTGGGCGAGGCCGCCAAGGTCGTCGTGCTGTCGGTGACCGAGGGCGAGGACAAGCCGCTGAAGTACCCCGACATGTTCGCGGCCTCCGAGCTGATGCTGCTCAACAAGATCGACCTGCTGCCGCATCTGCGCTTCGACGTGGACCGCTGCATCGCCGCGGCCCGCCAGGTGAACCCGGCGCTGGAGGTCATCCAGCTCTCGGCCACCACCGGCGAAGGCATGGACGCCTGGCTGTCCTGGCTGCTGCAGCGCGCCGCACCGGACGACGGCCAGGCCGCGCTGCGTGCCCGCGTGGCCGCGCTGGAGGCCGAACTGGCCGAGGCACGCGCCGGCCTCAAGGGCTGAGCGCCATGACCACCGAACTGCCGCCGGTGCTGGCCTGCGGTGCCTGGCTGAAGAACGCGGCCTGCCTGCTGGCCGACGGCCGTGCGCATTGGTCGCCGGTGCACGGCGACCTGGGCGACCCCGAGGCCTGCCGCGCGCTGGACGCCTCCGTGCGCCGGCTGGCCGCGCAGTCGCCCCGGCCCATCGCGGCCGTGGCGCATGACCTGCACCCCGACTTCTTCAGCACCCGCCTGGCGCAGGCCTTGGCCGCCGAGTGGGGCGTGCCGGCCGTCGCCGTGCAGCACCACCATGCCCACATCGGCGTCGTCATGGCGGACCACGACGTCGTCGAGCCGGTCATCGGCCTGGCGCTGGATGGCGTGGGCCTGGGCACGGACGGTACGGCCTGGGGCGGCGAGCTGCTGTGGGTGTCGCCCACCGACTGGCGGCGCCTCGGCGGCTTGTGGCCGCTGCGGCTGCCCGGCGGCGACGTGGCCGCGCGCGAGCCCTGGCGCATGGCCGCCGCCGCCATGCAGGCGCTGGGGCAGGGCGACGGCATCGAGGCCCGCTTCGCGCCCGTCGTCGGCGCGGCGGCCGCCCGCGGCGTGCAGCGCATGCTGGCGGCGCAGCTGAACTGCCCGGTTACCAGCAGCGCCGGCCGCTGGTTCGACGCCGCGGCCGGCGCATTGGGCCTCAGCGTGCGCCAGGCCCACGAGGCCGAGGCCGCCGTCGCGCTGCAGACGCTGGCTGCGCAGCACTGGGCGCAGCGGCCCGTGGAGCCCTGCGACAGCCTGGTCGAGCCGACGGCGTTGCAGTGCCTGGACCTGCGCCCGCTGCTGGTCCGCCTGCTCGACACGCCGCCCGCCGGCGTGGCCGAGGCGGCGGCCTGGTTCCACGTGTCGCTGGCCCGCTCGCTGGCCGACTGGGCCGCGGCCGCCGCGCGCGAGGCCGGCTGTCGCACCGTCTGCCTGGGCGGTGGCTGCTTCTTCAATGCGGTGCTCACGTCCCACCTCGTCAGCCGGCTCGTGTCGCAGGGCCTGCGCGTGCTGACGCCGCGCTCCACGAACTGCGGCGATGCCGGCCTGGCGCTGGGCCAGGCCTGGGTGGCCGCGCACCAGCTGGCCGCGCCGCGGCCGGCGTCCTCCCTCGAAAGCTCCCGATGTGCCTAGCCATCCCCACCCGCCTCATCGAGATCCGCCCCGGCGCGCAGGCGCTCGTCGAGCTGGGCGGCATCCGCAAGGAAATCTCCATCGCGCTGGTGCCTGACGCCGAGGTCGGCGATTACGTGATCGTGCACGTGGGCCACGCCATCGGCCAGATCGACCCCGAGGAGGCCGAGCGCACGCTGCGCATGTTCGGCGAGCTCTCCGCCAGCCAGGGCCAATGACATGAAATACATCGACGAGTTCCGCGATGGCGACATCGCCCGCAAGATCGCCGACCGGCTGCAGGCCGAGGCCCTGCCGGACCGGCAGTACAGCTTCATGGAGTTCTGCGGCGGCCACACGCACGCGATCTCGCGCTACGGCGTGGCCGAGCTGCTGCCGGCCAACGTGCGCATGGTGCACGGTCCGGGCTGCCCCGTCTGTGTGCTGCCCATCGGCCGCATCGACCTCGCCATCCGGCTCTCGCTGGAGCGCGGCGCCATCGTCTGCACGTATGGCGACACCATGCGCGTGCCGGCGTCCGACGGCTTGTCGCTGGTGAAGGCCAAGGCGCGTGGCGGCGACATCCGCATGGTGTATTCGGCGGCCGATGCGCTGCAGATCGCGCGCCAGAACCCGCAGCGCGAGGTGGTGTTTTTCGCCATCGGCTTCGAGACCACCACGCCGCCCACGGCGCTGGCGATACGCACTGCCCAGCGCGAGGGACTGGCCAACTTCAGCGTGCTGTGCTGCCACGTGCTGACGCCGTCGGCCATCACCCACATCCTCGAAAGCCCCGAGGTGCGCCAGTACGGCACCGTGCCCATCGACGGCTTCATCGGCCCGGCGCACGTGAGCATCGTGATCGGCTCGGCGCCCTACGACCACTTCGCGCAGGAGTACCGCAAGCCGGTAGTGATCGCAGGCTTCGAGCCGCTGGACGTGATGCAGGCGGTGCTGATGCTGGTGCGCCAGGTCAACGACGGGCGTGCCGAGGTCGAGAACGAGTTCACCCGCGCCGTCACGCCCGAGGGCAACGCCACCGCGCAGGCGCTGGTGTCCGAGGTGTTTGAGCTGCGCCCCAGCTTCGAGTGGCGCGGCCTGGGCGAGGTGCCGTACAGCGCGCTGAAGATCCGGTCCGCCTTCGCGGCCTTCGACGCCGAGCGCCGCTTCGAGCTGGGCTACCGGTCGGTGGCCGACAACAAGGCTTGCGAATGCGGTGCCATCCTGCGCGGCGTGAAGAAGCCGACCGACTGCAAGATCTTCGGCACGGTGTGTACGCCGGAGAACCCGGTCGGCTCCTGCATGGTGTCGTCGGAAGGCGCCTGCGCGGCACACTATTCCTATGGACGGTTCCGAGACATTCCTGTCCGCGTGGAGGCGGTCGCATGACAACCCGCAAGGACTACACCCGGCCCCTGGACATCAAGCACGGCCGCGTCGACATGGGCCACGGCGCGGGCGGCCGCGCGGCGGCGCAGCTGATCGAGGAACTGTTCATGGCGGCCTTCGACAACGACTGGCTGCGCCAGGGCAACGATGGCGCCGAGCTGGAGATCCCGGCCGGCCACCGGCTCGTGATGGCGACCGATGCCCACGTGGTGTCGCCGCTGTTCTTCCCGGGCGGCGACCTCGGTGCGCTGAGCGTGCACGGCACCATCAACGACGTGGCGATGTGCGGCGCCCGCCCGCTGTACCTGACGGCGAGCTTCATCCTGGAGGAGGGCTTCCCGCTGGCCGACCTGAAGCGCATCGTCGATTCGATGGCGGCGGCCTCGCGCGAGGCTGGTGTGCCGGTGGTCACCGGAGACACCAAGGTGGTGGAGAAGGGCAAGGGCGACGGCGTCTTCATCAGCACCACGGGCCTGGGCGTGGTGCCGCCGGGCATCGACGTGGGCGGTGCCAATGCCCGCCCCGGCGACGTGCTGCTGCTGTCCGGCACGATAGGCGACCATGGCGTGGCCGTGCTGTCGAAGCGCGAGTCGCTGGAGTTCGAGACCACCATCGCCTCCGACTCGGCAGCCCTGCACACACTGGTGGCGGCCATGCTGGACGCGGCACCGGGCGGCGTGCGCGTGCTGCGTGATCCGACGCGCGGCGGCCTGGCGACGACGCTGAACGAGATCGCGCGCCAGTCCCGCGTCGGCATGCTGCTGGACGAGGCGGCCATCCCCGTGCTACCGCAGGTGGACGCGGCCTGTGAGCTGCTGGGGCTGGACCCGCTCTACGTCGCCAACGAGGGCAAGCTGGTTGCCGCCTGCGCACCCGAGGCGGCCGAGGCGGTGCTGGCGGCCATGCGCGCCCATCCGCGCGGTGTGGGCGCCGTGCGCATCGGCAGCGTCACCGAGGACCCGCACCACTTCGTGCAGATGGCGACGCGCTTCGGTGGCCGCCGCGTCGTCGACTGGCTCAGCGGCGAGCAGCTGCCGCGCATCTGCTGACATGGCCCTGCGTATCCTGCTGCTGTGCCACGGCTTCAACAGCCTGACGCAGCGGCTGTTCGTCGAGCTGGGCGCGCTGGGGCATGAGCTGTCCGTCGAGTTTGACATCGCCGACCGTGTCACCGAGGAGGCGGTCGAGCTGTTCGGGCCGCAGCTGCTCATCGCGCCCTTCCTGAAGCGGCGCATTCCCGAGTCCGTGTGGGCGCGGCTGCCGTGCCTCGTCGTCCACCCCGGCCCGCCGGGTGACCGCGGCCCTGCGGCGCTGGACTGGGCCGTGCTGGCGGGCCGAGAGGACTGGGGCGTCACGGTGTTGCAGGCCAATGCGGAGTTCGATGCCGGCCCGGTCTGGGACCATGCCCGCGTGGCGATGCGCGAGGCCGCCAAGAGCAGTCTGTACCGCCGCGAGGTGGCCGAAGCCGCGGTGCATGCGGTGCTGCGCGCAGTGGCGCGCTTCGCCGCCGGCGCTGCCGTGGCACCCGCGGCAGCGCCGGCGGCGGGCACCTGGCGGCCGGCGATGCCGCAGTCCGAGCGGCGCATCGACTGGCCGCGGGATGGCACCGCCCGCGTGCTCGCCAAGCTGCGCAGCGCCGATGGCCAGCCCGGCGTGGCCGACGCGTTGTTCGGCCAGCCCTGCCACCTCTGCGATGGCCACGCGGCGAGCGCGGCGGTGCTGGCCACGCTGCCACCGGCCGCGCCGGGTGAACTGCTGGCCCGGCGCGATGGCGCGCTGCTGCGCCGCACGGTCGACGGCGCGGTGTGGCTAGGCCAGGCCCGTGCTGCCCAGGCCTGCGGCGATGGCGCGCCGTTCAAGCTGCCCGCTGCGCTGGCCTTCGCTGCGCAGGCGCAGCGGCTGCCCGAGCTGCCCGCGCCGCTGGAGCGCCCCGACGATGAATGGGGCGAGCTGCGCTACCGCGAGCTGGGACCGGTAGGCGCGCGGGTGGGTTGCCTGTCCTTCGACTTCCACAACGGTGCGATGTCCACCGCGCAGTGCCAGCGGCTGCTGGCGGCGCTGCGCGAGGTGAAGGCACGCGATACCCAGGTGCTGCTGCTGCTGGGCGGGTCGGACTTCTTCAGCAACGGCATCCACCTCAACTGCATCGAGGCGGCCGCGCACCGGCCGGACGACAGCGCCGCCGACGAGTCCTGGCGCAACATCAACGCGATGGACGACGTGGCGCTGGAACTGATCACGACGACCGACCGACTGGCGGTGGCGGCGCTGCGCGGCAATGCCGGCGCCGGCGGCGCCTTTCTCGCTCTGGCCGCCGACGAGGTCTGGGCGCACCGCGGCGTGGTGCTGAACCCGCATTACAAGAACATGGGCAACCTCTACGGCTCGGAGTACTGGACCTATCTGCTGCCGCGCCGGCTGGGGCTTGGCGGCGCACAGGCGCTGATGCAGCGGCGGCTGCCGCTGGGCGCGGCGGAGGCCGCCCGCTTGGGGCTGATCGACCGCTGCGTCGACGTGGACCCGGCGGCCTTCGAGGATCGGGCCGTGGCCGACGCGCTGGCCCTGGCGGTGTCGCACAATCTGGCGCGGCGCGTCGCCGAAAAGCGGGCCGCGCGGAGTGCCGACGAGGCGCGCCGCCCGCTCGCCGCGTACCGCCAGGACGAACTCTCCCGCATGCACCGCAATTTCTACGGCTTCGATCCCAGCTACCACGTGGCCCGCTATCACTTCGTCCACAAGCTGCCGCAGGCCTGGACGCCACGACACCTGGCCGTGCACCGCGGCGGCAAGGACTGACATGAGCGCTACGATGGAGCTGCCGCGCGTGCTGGTGGTCGACGACGAGGTACGCTCGCAGGATGCGATGCGCCGCACGCTGGACGAGGACTTCACCGTGCTCACCGCCAGCGGCGCCGACGAGGCGCGTGTGCACATGGAGCGTCAGGACGTCAGCGTCATCCTGTGCGACCAGCGCATGCCCGGCGTCACCGGCGTGGCCTTCCTGAAGGAGGTGCGCGAGCGCTGGCCGGACACGGTGCGCATCGTCATCTCGGGCTACACCGACTCCGAGGACATCATCGCCGGCATTAACGACGCCGGCATCTACCAGTACATCCTCAAGCCCTGGATCCCCGAGCATCTTCTGGGCACGGTGCGCAACGCCGCCGAGGCGCGCACGCTGCAGCGCGACATGCACCGGCTGGACCTGGAGTTGCGCACCAGCACGCCGGTGCTACGCCAGCGCGCCGAGCGCAAGCTGGAGCGTGCCCGCGCCACCTTCGATTTCGACCGCATCGAGCGCCTGCCCGGCAGCCCCATGGACGCCGTCTGCGCGCTGGCGGAGCGCATGGCGCGCGTGGACCTGAGCGTGTTGGTGCAGGGCGAGTCCGGCACCGGCAAGGAGTTGCTGGCGCGCGCGATGCACTACGCCAGCCCGCGCGCGGCCGGCGCCTTCGTCGTGGAGAACTGCGCCGCGCTGACGGACACGCTGCTGGAGTCCGAGCTGTTCGGCCACAAGCGGGGCGCCTTCACCGGTGCCTTCGAGGACCATGTGGGGCTGTTCCAGCGGGCCGACGGCGGCACCGTCTTCCTGGACGAGATCGGCGAGACCTCGCCGGCCTTCCAGCTGCGCCTGCTGCGCGTGCTGCAGGAGGGCGAGGTGCGGCCCGTGGGCGCCACGCGCGTGGTGCCGGTGGACGTGCGCGTCATCGCCGCGACCCACCGCGACCTGGAGCAGCGCGTGCGCGACGGCCTGTTCCGCGAGGACCTGTACTACCGCATCGCCTGCGTCACGCTGACCTTGCCGCCGCTGCGCGAGCGCGGGGGCGACATCGCGCCCATCGCCCGGCGCGTGCTGGCCGACGTGGCACCGGCGTTGGGTCATGCGCAGGCGACGCTGGGCGATGACGCGCTGGCCGCGCTGCTGGCCTACCCCTGGCCCGGCAACATCCGCGAGTTGCGCAACGAGATCTCGCGGGCCGTGGCGCTGAGCGACAGCAGCGAGATCGCCGCCGCCGCGTTCTCGTCGCGCGTGCTGCAGGGCCAGGCCGGGCTCAGCGTGCAGGCGCAGGCGCTGGCGCTGCCGTCCAGCGGCACGCTGGTCGAGCGGCTGGACGCCGTGGAAGCCATGCTGCTGCGCGAGACGCTGCTGCGCCAGCGCTGGAACAAGACCCGAGCGGCGCTGGAGCTGGGCCTGTCGCGCGTGGGCCTGCGCGGCAAGATGAAGCGCTTCGGGCTGGAGGACTGACGGTGAGCCTCTCGCCCAGTCTTGCCCTGCTGAACGCAGGCCCACCCGGTCGGTCCCCCGAGGGGACGGCGATGCTCGCGGCATCGAGCCGCGAGCACATCGCCCGCGCGAGCCGGCTTGGGAGCGGCCCGGCGTTCGGCCCGCAGAATCCCGACGTCGTGCGTCGGGGGTATGGCGCATGCGCAATGGACGACTGACATGGCGACCGAACGCGAATCCTTCAACGTGTTGTGGCTGCAGTCCGGCGGCTGCGGCGGCTGCAGCATGTCGCTGCTGTGCGCCGACACGACCGATTTCCATGGCCAGCTGCGCGACGCGGGCATCCACCTGCTGTGGCATCCGTCGCTGTCGCTGGAGAGCGGCGGCGATGTCATCGCGCTGCTGAACGACGTGCTGGAAGGCCGCGTGCGGCTGGACGCGCTGTGCGTGGAAGGCTCGCTGCTGCGTGGCCCCAATGGCACCGGCCGCTTCCATGTGCTGGCCGGCACCGGCCTGCCGATGATCCACTGGGTGCAGCGCCTGGCCGCGCACGCAGGCGTCGTGGCGGCCATTGGCAGTTGCGCGGCCTGGGGCGGCGTCACGGCCGGTGGTGCCAACCCGACGGACGCCTGCGGCCTGCAGTACGAGGACGAGCGCATCGGCGGCCTGCTGGGCGCCGCGTTCCGGTCCCGGCAGGGGCTGCCGGTCGTCAACGTGGCGGGCTGCCCCACGCACCCGGGCTGGGTCGTCGACACGCTGATGGCGCTGGCCGCGGGCGAACTGGGCGCCGAGTCGCTGGACGCGCTGGGCCGGCCGCGACTGTATGCCGACCAACTGGTGCACCACGGCTGCACGCGCAACGAGTTCTATGAGTTCAAGGCCAGTGCCGAGAAGCCCTCGGACCTGGGCTGCATGATGGAGCACATGGGTTGCAAGGGCACGCAGGTGCATGCCGACTGCAACACCCGGCTGTGGAATGGCGAGGGCTCCTGCACACGCGGTGGCTATGCCTGCATCGCCTGCACGGAGCCGGGCTTCCAGGAGCCGGGCCACCCGTTCCACGAGACGCCCAAGATCGCGGGCATCCCCATCGGCCTGCCCACGGACATGCCCAAGGCCTGGTTCGTCGCGCTGGCCTCGCTGTCCAAGTCGGCAACGCCAAAGCGGGTGAAGGTCAATGCGACGGCGGACCACCGCGTCGTCACGCCGGCCATCCGGCGGACGCGACTGAAGTGACGGCATGGCACGGCTGATCGTCGGACCGTTCAACCGCGTCGAGGGCGACCTGGAGGTCACCCTCGACATCGCCGACGGCCAGGTGCGCGCGGCGCATGTGAACTCGCCCATGTACCGCGGCTTCGAGCAGATCCTGCAGGGCAAGGCGCCGCACGACGCGCTGGTGTTCGTGCCGCGCATCTGCGGCATCTGCTCCGTGTCGCAGTCGGTCGCGGCGGCGCATGCGCTGGCCGACCTGGCCGGCGTGGCCATGCCGCCCAACGGCCGCCACGTCACCAACACCATCCTGGCCATCGAGAACCTGGCCGACCACCTGACCCACTTCTACCTGTTCTTCATGCCGGACTTCGCGCGCGCCGCCTACGTTGGCCGGCCCTGGCACGAGGACGCGGTGGCGCGCTTCCTGCCCGACCGCGGCGAGCAGGTGCGCAAGGCCATCGCCGCGCGGGCGCGCTGGTTCGAGCTGCTGGGCACGCTGGCCGGCAAGTGGCCGCACACGCAGAGCCTGGAGCCGGGCGGCTCGTCGCGTGCCGTGGAGCCGGCCGAGCGCACGCGGCTGCTGGCGCGCGTGCGCGAGTTCCGCGGCTTCCTGGAGCGTGAGTTGTTCGGCGGTACCGCGCTGGAGGCCTTCGAGGCCTTGGCCGACGAGGCCGCGCTGTGGGCCTGGCATGCGCAGCAGCCCACCCGCGGCGACTTCCGGCTGTTCCTGAGCGCCATGCTGGACCCCGCGCTGGCCGCGCTGGGCCCCGGTCCGGGCCGCTACCTGAGCTATGGCGCCTACCCGCAGCCCGGCGGCGGCCATGCCTTTGCCGCCGGCGTGTGGGACGCCGCGCTGCAGCAACTGCAGCCGGTAGACACGGCCGCCATCCGCGAGGACGCCACGCATGCCTGGCTGTCCGACGCTGGCGGCCCGCGGCATCCGGCCGAGGGCCTGACCGAGCCCGACGCCGACAAGCCCGGCGCCTACACCTGGAACAAGGCGCCGCGGCTGGCCGGGCAGGTCGTCGAGACTGGCGCCATCGCCCGGCAGTTGGCGGCCGGCCACCCGCTGGTGCTGGACGCCGCGCGCCGCCATGGCGGCACCGTGTTCACGCGCGTGCTGGCCCGCGTGCTCGAGCTGGCGCGCGTTGTGCCGCGCATTGAGGGCTGGCTGCAGGCGTTGCAGCCGCAGCAGCCCTATTGCCACGAAGTGCGGCTGCCCGACGGCGGCGAAGGCATGGGCCTGAGCGAGGCCGCTCGGGGCAGCCTGGGGCACTGGGTCGAAGTGCGCGACGGCCGCATCGCCAATTACCAGATCGTGGCGCCAACGAGTTGGAATTTCTCGCCTCGTGACGCCGCAGGCACGCCCGGCGCGCTGGAGCAAGCACTGGTCGGCGCACCGGTCCGCGAGGGCGAAGACACTCCCGTGGCCGTGCAGCACATCGTGCGCTCCTTCGACCCGTGCATGGTCTGCACGGTGCATTGACCACCATGCCCCAGCGTCCCCCCATAGATACCGGCCCGCCCGTACCGCCGCAGGGCCTGGACGACGCGGCCTGGGTGGACGTGATCCAGAAGATGGACGAGGTCTACTCGCAGCTGGTGCATGACGAGATCGAGCTGGAGAAGAAGAACGCCGAGCTGGAGCAGTCGCAGCAGTTCATCTTCAGCGTGCTGTCGGCGATGTCGGACGTGCTGGTGGTCTGCGATGCGCAGGGCCTGATCGAGGAGACCAACACCGCGCTGTGCGATCTCGTGGGCCGCAGTGATCAGCAGCTGCGCGGTACCTCTCTCTACGACCTGCTTGCAGACGAGGCCAGCGTGGCCGCGGCGCGTGCCGTGATGGCCAATCGCAGTCCCACGAGACGCGGCGAATCCGTCGAGCTGAACCTGCGTGGCGCCGGTGGCGACAGCGTGCCCGTGGATGCCAACTGCACGCCGCGCTTCGCGGCATCGCAGCGGCGCGTGGGTACCGTGCTGGTGGCACGCCCGACGGCCGAGATCCGTCGCGCCTATCAGGAGTTGCGTACGGCGCACGAGGCGCTCAAGCGAACCCAGCAGCAACTGCTTCATTCCGAGAAGATGGCCTCGCTGGGACGACTGGTGGCCGGCGTGGCGCACGAGCTGAACAACCCGATCAGCTTCGTTCTAGGTAATGTGCATGCGCTGGTCCGCTACAGCGAGCGGTTGCGCGACTACCTGGGCGCAGTGCACGATGGCCGTACGCCGGCCGAACTACAGGCCATGCGTGCCAAGCTGCGGGTGGCGCACATCCTGGACGATCTGCCGTCGCTGCTGGAGGGTACTCTCGAAGGCGCGCAGCGCACGGCCGACATCGTCAACGGATTGAAGCGGTTTTCGGCGGTGGACCCGGAGACCCGGCAAGAGATCGACCTCAACCAGGTCGTCGATCGCGCTGTGTTGTGGGTGAGCAAGGGCACACCGCGCGACCTGAAGCTGTATTGGCAGCCCGGCTCACCACGCCTGGTGAAGGGGAATGCGGGCCAGTTGCAGCAGGTTGTCATGAACCTGCTCCAGAACGCGCTCGACGCCATGGCCGAGCAGTCGACGCGGACTCCCGAGCTGCGCATCGAGATCGAGGAGCAAGGCGCGCAGGTCCACCTGCGTATCGAGGACAACGGCCCTGGAATCTCGCAGGATGACCTGTCCCGCATCTTCGAACCCTTCTTCACGACCAAGGCAGTCGGAAAGGGAACAGGCCTCGGGCTGTCGATCAGCTATGGCATCGTGGAGCAGCACGGCGGCACGCTGCGCGCTCAGAACCTAGCGGCGGGCGGTGCCCGCTTCGAGGTCACGCTCGAGAAGCTGGGCGACTGAAGCGTTTGTTGGTACTGCGCAGGGTGGCTGTGAGCATGCCGTTCTGGCGCAGCGGCACGGCCGCCAGCTTGTCGACGCCTTGCATCGGCCAATGACCGGTGCGGTGGGCGTCGCCGTGACGCCCTTGTTCAGCAACCGCGCCGGCGACGGTCTGGCGGCATGAATCGGTACCACTTGACCTTTGGCGATCGACTCGCTGAGTCAGCGACGGTCGCGGGCAGAGCCTTGCCCGACGACGACTCTCCAGGTACGGCAATAGACGCCAGCAGTCGGCGCAGGCTCCGCTCGACGGTCAAGTAAAAATTTGACTACGAATGCGAACGATTTGCATTTACACTTTAGGGGTCGCGCCGCGGGAGGCCCACGCTACGTGACAGCAAGCCCGCGCACGGGCCGGCCATGCCGGTCCTGCACAGAACAACACGAAGTCCGCTCATGTATCGCAGCGCTGCCGCTGCCTCGAGCCGGTTTCGCCGCGCGGCCGTCGTTGGGAAGAGGGGGCGGCAACAGCTGTCCGTCATGTGCCTTGTCCTGTCGATGGCCGCCGGCCAGGCCCGCCCGTGGCAGCGAAGGAGCTCGCGCACCGGCTACCCACAGGAACCCCTCATGGCCCGCCTCTTCTCCGCCGCCAGCCCCGTCCGCTTGACGGCTCTCCATCCGCTGGCCCTTGCCATCGCAGCGCTGGCCCCCTCGGCCGGCGCGCAGACCGCGCCGGCTGCATCCTCGGCTCAGTCCCAGGCACTCGGCACGCTCCCTGTGCTGCCCAAGGTGGTCGTATCGGCCACGCGCATCGAGACCTCTGAGGACGAGGTCGCCGCAACGGTCACGTCGCTGACCGCGACCGACATCGAACGCAAGCAGGCCGGCGACGTGAAGGACATGCTGCGCCACGAAGTGGGCGTCTCCGTCCGATCGCAGCCCAACCGCAGCTCGGCGGCGTTCTATGCCAACGGTCGTGGTGGCAACGAAGGCATCAACATCCGCGGCTTGGAAGGCAACCAGGTGTTGCTGCAGACCGACGGTGTGCGCCTGCCGGCCATCTATGCCAGCGGTCCCGTCGTGACTGGGCGAGCCGACTACATCGATGTCGAGGCGTTCAAGCGCGTGGAAATCCTGCGCGGTGCGGCGTCCACGTCCTACGGCAGCGACGGGTTGGCAGGCGCCGTGAGCTTTGCAACCAAAGACCCGGTGGATCTGGTGCCCAAGGGCAAGACCTCGCAGGCGGCGCTGAAACTGGGCTACTCCTCTGTCGACAACTCGACGACCGTCGTGCCGAGCTACGCCTTCCGCGGTGAGCAGTTCGAAGGGCTGCTGCTGGCCAGCATGCGAAGGGGCCATGAGGCCGACACCCGTGGTGACAACGAATCCAAGGACCGCACCCGCACGGTTGGCAACCCGCAGGACATCTCGTCGGACTACGTGCTGGGCAAGCTGATCTACAAGCTCGACAACCGCCAGCAATTCAAGCTTTCGCTGGAACACATCGAGCGCGACGTCGTCACCGATGTCTATACGCTGTTCAACGACCCGTCCTACCTGACGACGACGCGCGTGGACGCGTCCGAACACATCACGCGCTCGATGGCCAAGGTGGACTATGAGTTCGTCGACTCGCGCAATCCGTTGTTCCAGCGCGTGCTGGCCAACGTCTATTGGCAAGACGCCAAGAACCGGCAGTACGGCTACGAGGCCCGTACCAACACGACCGCCTGGAATACCCGCTCGCGCGATGCCTACTATGCCGAGCGCCTGGTGGGCGGCTCGGTGCAGATGGAGACCTATCTGTCCAACCAGCGGATCGTCTACGGCGTGGACGCTTCCGAAGCGCGGGTCACGTCGCTGAAGGATGGTGCCAACTACCTCAACGGTGCCCTGATCACCACCGGTTCCAGCGCCTTCGTCGTCAACAAGAGCTTCCCCGACACCGACTACCGACTGCTCGGCGCCTTCATCCAGGACGAGGTCACGCTGGGTAGCTTCAGCGTGACGCCGGGCCTGCGGCTGGACAGCTTCAAGCTGGATCCGCGTCGTGGCGACCCGCTTTACACCATCAACAACAAGGTCGACCCCGCGACGCTGAGTGATCAGGCGCTGTCGCCCAAGCTGGGCGTCGTGTGGACGTACACGCCGCTGCTGCGCGTCTTCGGGCAGTACTCGCACGGTTTCCGTGCGCCGACGCCCTCGCAGGTCAATGGCGGCGTGACCAACCTTACGGCATCCACGCCGTACCGCTCCATCGGCAACGCCAATCTCAAGCCTGAGACGAGCGATTCCTTCGAGCTGGGCCTGCGCGGCCGCAGCGACACGCTTCGCTACAGCGTCGCGTTGTTCAAGGGGCGCTACAAGGACTTCATTGCGTCCAATACCAACGTGACCGCGACGACCACCGTGCCGCTGGAGCCGGGCATGCCGTCCAACACGATCACGTACCAGTCGGTCAACCTGAACAAGGCCAGCATCAGCGGCTACGAACTCAGCGGCGCGTGGGCCTTCCTGCCGAACTGGACGCTCAGTGCGAGCTTTGCCCACACCAAGGGAGACAGTGAAAGTGCCGACGGCGTCAAGACGCCGCTGGACACCATCGATCCAGACAAGGGGGTTCTGGGCGTGCGCTACGAGCAGCAAGGCGCCTGGGGTGTCGAGCTGACGCTGACGGGAATGAAGAGCCAACGTCGCAATCCCGCACCGGCTTCCAACTACACGCCCAAGGGCTTCTTGGTGGGTGACCTGTCGGCCTGGGTCGAGATCGGCAAACAGTGGAGCCTGAATGCGGGCATCAGCAACATCGGCGACGTGAAGTACTGGCTGTGGTCGGACACCCGCGGCGTCGCACCGACCGCCGTGGGCCTGGATGCCTACACGCAGCCGGGTCGCAACGTCAGCGCCAGCGTGCGCTACCAGTTCTGAGTGTTCCGACGCCGCCGTGGCCTGCCGCGGCGGTATTCCTCGTCCAGTAGCCAGCCAGCCGCGCGTCCACAGCGGCGCCAGCGATCGATGCGAATTCTGATCAACTTTTTCCTCGCCTGCCTCGCACTGCTGTGCGGCAGCACAGCCCTTGCCGATGGCAAAAGGCCCACGGTGCTGTTCATCGCCGCCAGCCCGGTGGCGCCTGGCAAGTTCGTCACCATGGCCCGTGCGGCGGAGCCACTGGGTCTGCAGATCGAAGCGCGCTTCGCAGAGAAGCTGTCCAGCGATGTAGATCCGGGGCTGTGGGCCGGAGCTGATTTGGTGCTCATCGATGCGCCGCGCCAGCACATCGAGGACTATGTGCGCCAGCGCCTTGGGGCAGCGCTGCCTGCGCTGGCGGCCAAGCCCCATGTCTGGTTGCAGACCGCCAGCGCCAAGAGCGGTCACCTGAACGATGCCTTCGTGCAGCGGCTGCATGCCTACTATGTGAATGGTGGCCGGACCAACACCCAGTCCTTCCTGCAGGCGCTGCAGAGTCACCTCGCGGGCAATCGGGACTGGGCGAAGCTGCCTGAGCCGCTACGCTTCCCGCCGGCAGCGCTCTATCACCCGCAACTCCCGGAAGTGGTGTTGCCTACGCCGGCCGCCTTCCTCAAGGCCCGGGCTCTGGAGGCGGACCCCGCGAAACGCCCGCCTGTCATCGCGATCGCGTTCCATCAGCAGAGCATTTCGGCCGAGCAGACTGCCTTCCTGGACGACCTGATCGACCGCGTGGAGAAGGGGGGCGCGGTCGCGTGGCCCTTCTACAGCCCGGTGCTGGATGCCGACTCGATTCGGCGCATGGTCATGCTGGACGGGCGGCCGGTGGCCGATGTTCTGATCAACACGCAGATCACGCTGGCTCCGGAGGCGCGCCGCCAGGAGTTCGAGGCCCTGGGAATCCCGGTTATCCAGGCCATGGCCTATCGCCGCGGTGACGCTGCCGACTGGGCGGCAGACCCGCAGGGCGTGCAGCTGATGGACGTACCCTTCTACCTGGCGCAGGCCGAGTACGCGGGTATCACCGACATCCAGATCGCCGCGGCCACGCGCAAGGGCGACGAGCAGGTCGGGCCCATCGCCGCGCAGAGCGCCGCCGTCGCGGGCAAGGCGCTGAACCTGGCCCGGCTGCAGCGCAAGGCCGCCGCCGAGCGCCGCGTCGCGGTGTTCTTCTGGAACTACCCCGCCGGCGAGAAGAACCTCAGCGCGTCCTTCATGAACCTGCCGCGCAGCTTCGTCAGCACGCTGGCCGCGCTGCAGGCCGCCGGCTACCGCACCGAGGTGCAGGATGAGAAGCCGCTGACGCTGCTGCTGCAGCGCCTGCTCAAGCCCGCCTACGAGCCGCCGCAGAACCAGGACGTGCTGCGCGACCTGGTGCGCGAAGGACTGGCCGGCCGCCTGCCGCTGGCGGACTACAAACGCTGGCTTGCCGGCCTGCCCGCCACCGTGCAGCAGCAGCTGCGCGAAGCCTGGGGCGAGCCGGAGAAGTCGTCCATGGTGCTGAACCAGGGCGGCGAGCGCTTCTTCGTGATCCCGCGGCTGCAGCTGGGCAACGTCACGCTGCTGCCGCAGCCCGGCCGCGGCGAGCGCGGCGGCGACAAGGAGAGGGCGCTGTACCACTCCAGCAGCGCGGCGCCGTCGCACTACTACCTGGCCACCTATCTGTGGGCGCGCCAGACCTTCGCCGCCGACGCGCTGGTGCACTACGGCACGCACGGCAGCCAGGAGTGGCTGCCCGGCAAGGAACGGGGCCTGTCCGCCAGCCATGACTACCCCATGCTGGCCGTCGGCGACGTGCCGGTGGTCTACCCCTACATCGTCGACAACGTCGGCGAGGCCACGCAGGCGCGCCGCCGCGGCCGCGCGACCATCATCAGCCACCAGACGCCGCCGTTCGCGCCGGCCGGCCTGCATGCGGCGCTGACCGAGATCCACGACCTGCTGCATCACTGGCTCGCGCAAGAGGAGGGCGGCGTCAAGGAGAAGATCAAGGCCGACTTCCTCGCCAGGGTGAAGAAGGAGCGCATCGCCGCCGACATGGGCTGGAGCGACGCGCGCATCGCGACCGAGTTCCCCGCCTTCGTGACCGCGGCGCATGACCACCTCCACGAGATCGCCCGCAGCGTGCAGCCGCAGGGCCTGCACACCTTCGGCCAGGGGCCGGAGGAGCGGCTGCGCGTGGCGACCGTGCTGATGATGTTGGGCAAGGAGTTCTGGGAGGGCATGGCCGGCCCCGGCGAGGAGGCCGACGAGATGCTGGTGGGAGACTGGACCCGGCTCGCCGAATCCAGCCCGTTCCGCAAGCTGCAGGCGCTGCTGCAGGGCGACAAGAGCCAGGACGCCGCTGTCGCCAAGATGCCCGAGGCAGCGCGCGCCAAGGTCGCGCTGGCGCGCCAGTGGTACGACAGCCTGGGCGGGCAGAGCGAGACGCAGGGCCTGCTGAACGCGCTGGCCGGGCGCTACATCCCCACCAGCTACGGCGGCGACCCCATCAAGAACCCCGACACGCTGCCCACCGGCCGCAACCTCTATGGCTTCGATCCCTCGCGCGTGCCTACCAAGGCCGCCTGGGAGGCCGGCAAGGAGGCAATGGACCAGCTCATCCAGGTGCACCGCGACAAGAACGGCAAGTTCCCGCAGAAGCTGACGTTCACGCTGTGGTCGGTGGAGACCATGCGCCACTTCGGCCTGCTCGAGGCGCAGGCGCTGTGGGCGATGGGCGTGGAACCGGTGTGGGACAGCGGCGGCCGCGTCAGCGACGTGAAGCTGATCCCGCGCGCCCAGCTGGGCCGCCCGCGCGTGGACATCGTGCTGTCGGCCACCGGCCTGTACCGCGACCATTTCCCCAACGTGATGCGCCAGCTCGCCAAGGCCGTCCGGCTGGCCGCCGAGGCCAAGGGCGAGAGCGACAACCCGGTGGCCGCCAACGCGCAGCGCATCGCGCAGCAGCTGCGCGCCCGCGGCGTGGACACCGCCGCCGCCGAGCGCGCCGGGCAGACGCGCATCTTCTCGTCCGAGTCGGGCCGCTACGGCACCGGCCTGGACGACGCCGCGCTGGCGACCGACACCTGGAAGACGCAGGCCGAGGGCGACCGCAAGCTCGCCGAGCTGTACCTGTCGCGCATGCAGTTCGCCTATGGCCCCGACGAGGCCGAGTGGGGTGCGCGCGGCGTGGCCGGCGGTGGCAAGGCTGGCCAGCTCAACCTGTATGCCGAGCACCTGCGTGGCACCGAGGGCGCCGTGCTGGCGCGCAGCTCCAACCTCTACGGCATGCTGACGACGGACGACCCCTTCCAGTACCTGGGCGGCATCGGCCTGGCCGTGCGCCACCTGGACGGCAAGGCGCCGGAGCTGTACGTGTCCAACCTGCGCAACCCCGGCGGCAGCAAGGTCGAGGGCGCGGCGAGCTTCCTGGCCAAGGAACTGGCGACGCGCAACTTCCACCCCGGCTACGTCGCCGGGCTCATGAAGGAGGGCTACTCGGGCACGCTGCAGGTGCTGGACGGGATCAACAATTTCGCCGGCTGGCAGTCGGTCGCCCGCGAGATCGTGCGCGACGACCAGTGGCAGGAGTTCATGGACGTCTACGTGCGCGACAAGCACAACCTGGGGCTGAAGCGTTGGTTCGAGGGCCAGAACCCGCACGCGCTGGCGCAGAGCATCGAACGCATGCTGGAGGCCGCGCGCCAGGGCCAGTGGAAGGCCGACGCCAAGAGCGTCGCCGAGCTGAAGCAACGCTGGCGCGAGCTGGCGCGCCGCTACGACGTGAAGACCGACAACCAGGCCTTCAACCAGTTCGTCGGTGCCGGCTACGGGCTCAACGTGGCCCCGCCGGTGCCCGCGGCGGCCGCCGCTGCCGCGCAGGCCCAGCCGACGCCGGCACCTCCGCCCCCGCCGCCGCCCGTGCAGGGCATGAAGCTCGAAAAGGTGCAGGCGCCGCCGCTGCCACCCACCGTGCTGGCCTCCACGCTGGCCGTGCTGGGCGCGCTGCTGCTGGCCATGGCCGGCGGTGGCTGGCGCGCCTGGCGCCGCGACGCCATGCCGACCTGATTCAAACATCACATCCACAAGACGAAAACCATGTCCTCCCTGATCGAAAACAGCATGTACACGGTGGCGCAGCTCTTCCTGCTGCCCACGCTGGCCCTCATCGCCATCCTGTTCCTGTACGCCTTCTGGGTGCTGGGCGCCTTCCTCATGCAGGCCTGGCGCCGGCGCGACGGCAGCAGTGGCCGGCCGCTGCTGGCGGCGCACCGCGCCGCCGGCCCGGGCGGCCTGACGGAAGACGAGCTGGACCTGCGCGCCCACAAGCTGATGGAAGGCGAGCGCCTGGCCAGCCGAGTGACGCCCATGCTCGGGCTGGTGGCCACGATGATCCCGATGGGCCCGGCGCTGCGCTCGCTGTCCGACGGCAACCTGGCCGCCGTGTCCCAGAACCTCACGGTCGCGTTCTCGGCCGTCATCCTGGCACTGATCGCCGCGTCCATCACCTTCTGGGTCGTCAACGTGCGCCGCCGTTGGCTGGCCGAGGAAATCCTGCAGATCGCGCAGCAGCGCGCGGCCAAGGAGGCCTGAGCCATGGCGCTGAAGCTGCTGCATGAGTCCGAGAGCGACGACCCCATCCTGTCGGTCGTCAACCTCATCGACATCTTCCTCGTCGTCATCGCCGCGCTGCTGATCACGGTGGCGCAGAACCCGATGCTGAACCCGTTCAGCAAGCAGGACGTGACCGTCATCACCGATGCCGGCAAGCCCAGCATGGAGATCGTCGTCAAGAAGGGCGAGAAGATCGAACGCTACAAGTCCAGCGGCGCGGTGGGCAGCGGCGACGGCGAGAAGGCCGGTGTTGCCTACCGCATGAAGGACGGCTCCATCATCTACGTGCCGGAGGCTGCGCAATGACCCGCATCACCCTGTCCGCGCTGGCGGCGGCCGTCCTGGCCGGCTGCGCTCAGACCGCCACCCCGCCTGCCGACGTGCCGGAGGGCGAACGCATCGTCGAGGTCGCCACCGGCCGGGAACTGGGGCGTGCCGAACTGCTGGCGCGGCTGCGCGCCAGCGACTACGTGCTGCTGGGCGAGCAGCACGACAACGCCGTGCACCACCAGCGCCGCGGCGAGCTGCTGCGCTCGCTGGGCGCGGGTGTGCCCGTCGTCGCCGAGCACATGACGCGTGGCCTGGCGGTGCAGCCCGGCGCCGAGTTGCTGCCCCGCCTGGAGGCCGCCGGTTTCGACGCCAAGGGCTGGCGCTGGCCGTTGCACGAGGCGCTGTTCGCGCCGGCCGCCGCGCCGGGGCATGTGCTGCTGGGCGGCAACGCGCCGCGCGACCAGGCCCGCCAGGTTGCGCGCGAGGGCGAGGCCGCGCTGCCGGTCGACCTGGCGCCGCTGCTGCGTGCGGCACCGCTGGGCGACGCGGGCCGCGCCGCGCTGGACGCCGACCTCGTCAAGGGCCATTGCGGCATGCTGGCCGGCGAGCGCCTGGTGGCCATGCGCTGGGCCCAGCGCGTGCGCGACGCGGCCATGTGGAGCACGCTGCAGCAGGCCGCCGGCAGCTACGGCAGGCCAGCCGTGCTGCTGGCCGGCAACGGCCACGTGCGCGACGACTACGGCGTGGCGCAGCTGGCGCACCAGCAGCAGCCGGCCGCGCGCGTGGTCAGCCTGGGCTTCACGGACGGCGGCGCCCAGTCCGCGGGGCAGCCCTACACCTACGTCTGGCAGACCGCCGCCCCCACCGGTCGTGGCGACCCCTGCGAGGCGTTCAAGCAGCAGATGCGCCAGCGTGCCACGCCGCCGGCTGCAACGCCGGCCTCCGCGTCTGCGTCCTGACGCCGGCCTGGCGAGAAGGCCTTGACGTCGTCGAAGGCCTGCCCCCCGGGCGGAACATCCTTCCGACCCGGGCTTCAGCCCCGGGAGGGGCTGCAAAAATGATGCCGGAGTCGCGTGGCCGCTCACTGCAGCCCAGGCGGCGGCGACGCACGTCAGAAGCTCCTGGGAAGGTCGGTCACGTGCCCGGCGATGGCGAGCGCTTTACGCATTGGAAAATGCGTCGCGCAGCAAAGCAAACATAATCCGCGCATCTGGCGCATTGCCGTCGTTGAGAACGAAGAGGATTTCCGCGCCGATGCGCTGCTTTCAGGAGACGTTGGGCCTGCAGACGTGGGGAGCGGCGCCGGCTGAGGATTTCACCCGCATGGGCGAGTTGCTCGCGGGTGTCCGCTGGCCGCGGCGCGAGCACGGGCGCAAGGGCGCGGCGCTCGCAATGACGGCCTGGTGGTCGGTTGCTCCGCCCACCGGCCTCGTGGCGCCCCACCACCCGCGAGCTGGCGCCAGCGGGCGCTCTCGTCAAGGCCCTCCTGCGCGCGTCACCGAGCGGGCGATGGCCGATGCGCCCGCATGCGAAGTCGGCGCGAATTGCTTCCTGCACCGTTTCGAAACCATGCGTCGGCAATCGATGCCGGCCGCCGACCTGCCGTTGCCGGCGCGGAAGCTGGAGTCTTGAGCATGCGCATTGCCGTCGTGGACGACGACCTCCAGCAGACGCAGTTGCTCGCCAGGCTGGGCGAGGATGTGGGCTACCGTTGCGAGGCCTTCGCTGAAGCCACGCCGCTGCTGCAGCCGCAGATGCGGCAGGGCTTCGACCTGCTGCTGCTGGACTGGCAACTGCCCGGCCTGTCGGGCGTGGAGCTGGCGCGCCAGCTGCGGCGCGAAGGTGAGCGCATGCCCATCATGATGGTGACCCATCGCAGCGATGAGCGCGACATCGTCACGGCGCTGCTGGCCGGCGTTGACGACTTCATCGCCAAGCCGGTGCGGCCCGGCGAGCTCAAGGCGCGGCTGCTCGCGTTGCTGCGCCGTTCCTACCCTCAGCAGACTGCATTGCAGCGGGTTGGCCGCTTCAGCTGGCAGGCTGCGTCGCGCACTTTCTACGTCGACGACGAAGTCGTCGACCTCAAGCCGCGCGAATTTGATTTGGCACTTTGCATGTTCCAGAAACTTGGCCGCCTGCTGTCGCGCGAATACCTGATGTCCCGGGTTTGGGGCCTGGAACCGGGCCTGGCGACGCGCACCGTCGACACCCACATCTCCGCCATCCGCAGCAAGCTGCGCCTGCGACCCGAGAATGGCATGCGCCTCAGCTCGGTCTATGGCCATGGCTACCGGCTGGAAGAGGTCGACGCGCCTGGTCTCGAACCCGCGTCGGGCGCATGAAGGCCCCCCGTTTCAGCGCCCCGCTGTGGGTGGGGCTGGTGTTGGCCGCGGGTGCCGCCGCCGCACAGGAGACCGTGAGCTACCGTGTGCTGCCAGGCGATTCGCTCTACCGGATCGCGCAGACCCAGCTGGAGGACCCACGCCAATGGCGCGCAGTGGCGCGGCTGAACCGCCTGCGGCAGCCGGACCGGCTTCAACCCGGCCAGCAGCTGCTGCTGCCCATCGCGTTGATGAAGGGCAGTCCCGTGAGCGCTGCGGTGGCCTATGTGCGCGGTGGCGTGACGCTGGATGGCCGCGCGGTGGCCATCGGCGACCTGGTCGCAGAGGCGGACATGCTGCGCGTGCCGGCGCTCGGTTTTGTCAGCCTGCAGCTGCTGGATGGCTCGCTGCTGCAGTTGCAGTCCAACAGCGTCGCCCGCGTCGTGCGGCTTCGCGAGCTGCCGCAGGCTGGCAAGGGCGAGGGGGCGCGCAACACGCTGATTCAGCTCGACCAGGGGCGGCTGGACCTGCGCGTCGCCCCGCAGCCGCGCGGCTCGCAGTTCAGGGTGAAGACGCCGCTGTCCGTGGCCGGCGTGCGGGGCACGCGCTTTGGCGTCGCGACGGGGAACGCGAGCGGCTGCGTGACGGCGGATGTCATCGAAGGCCAGGTCGGCGTGAGCTCGCTGGCGCAGGGCGGCGCGGCCGGGGCGTCGTCCACGCTGCCCGTTTCGATGGGGCAGGGCGCTCTGGTCTGTGCGGGCCAGTTGCCGCAGTTGCGGCCGCTGCCCCCGCTGCCCGATCTGCCGCCTGCGCTTGACGCCTCAGGCGGGCCCATCGAGGCCCTGCCTGCGGCCGTGCGCTGGGCGTTGCCGCCCGGCGTTGCCGCGCTGCGGTTCGAGCTTGCCGAGGACGAGGCCTTCACCCGGGTGCTGCAGGTCGAGCAGGGCACGGTGCTCCACCTGCCCGAGGCACTGGCCGACGGCCGCTACGCATTGCGCGTGCGTGCGGTCGACGACGTGGGCCTGCTCGGGCTCGAGCGGACGCTGTCGCTGCGCATCAAGGCACGTCCGGTCGCACCGTTGGCGCAGCAGCCGCGCCAGCACGAGTTGCGGTCGCCCGGCGTGCAGGCCTTCCGCTGCACCGAGGTGCCCGGCGCCAGCGGCTACCGGTTGCAGGTGGCGGACCAGGCCGACTTTGGCTCCGTGCTGGTGGCCCAGGACGCGCCGCGCTGCAGCTTCGAGTTGAAGCAACTGCCGCTCGCCGTGCTGCATTGGCGCGTGGCGGCGTTGGCGCCGGACGAGGGCGGGCGGCTGGAGCGCGGGCCCTACAGCGACGTGCGCAGCTTCGAGATCCGCGCGCTGCCGTCGCCGCCGCAGGCCGAGGACATGGTCGTCAACGCGGCCGGCGTGCACTGGGCCGGGCTGCCGGGCCTGCGCTATCGCGCCCAGATCGCGCGCGAGGTGCGCTTCGAGAAGCCGATGCTGGACGTCGAACTCGCCGAACCGCGCCTGTCGCTGGAGACCCTCAACGACTGTGAGCCGGCCTATCTGCGCATCGGCGCCATCGACGCGATGGGCCGTCCCTCCGAGTTCGGCGCGCCGCGCAAAGTGGAGGCGCAGGCCCAATGGTGTGCATCGGATGGCCGGCCGGTGCATGTCGGCAGCGGCGGGACGCTGGAATCCTCGAGGCCTTGATGCCGGGCCTCGCCGGGCACTGGAGGCGCTATCTCGGATGGATCGGCGTCTGTGCGGCCGTGGCGGTGCTCGGTGCCATCAACGGCCTGGGCGCCGTCGATGATTTGATCTCCGACCGCCTGCTGCGCCTCAGCAAGCAGGCCGTGCCGCAGGATGTCGTCATCATCGCCATCGACGACACCAGCCTCGCGGCGCTGGGCCGCTGGCCCTGGCGGCGCGAGCTGCACGCCGAGCTGCTGGAGCGCCTGACGCAGGCCCGCGTCAGCGCCGTGGGGATGGACCTGATCCTGTCGGAGCCCGACCCCACCGGCGACCCCGCCCTCGCCCGCGCGATGCGTGGCCAGGGGCGTGTCGTGCTGCCCCTGCACATGTCACCGACGGCGAACGGCGCGCTGGTAGCGCTGCCGGTCGCGCCGTTGGCTGCCGCGGCGGCGGGCCTGGGCCATGTCCATACCGATCTGGACGCCGACGGCGTGGTGCGCGGTCTCTATCTGCGCGAGGGCTTTGGCGCGCTGGCGTGGGAGTACTTCGCGCTGGCGGTGTTGCGCCTGAGCGATCCGGCGGCGGCCGGGCTGGCCGCAGGTGGCGTCGATGCCCGTGGCCGGCCATCCGCCGGCACCGACGTCCATGCCGACACCGGCTGGCGTCGCGACGCGCATTTCCTGGTGCGCTTTGCCGGGCCGGCGGGCACGGTTCGGCACTACTCCTACGTCGATGTGCTGCGCGGCCGGGTGCCGCCGGAGCAATTGCGCGGGGCCATCGTCTTCGTCGGCGCCACGTCGCCGGGCCTGGCCGACATGAACCCGACGCCGCTCAACAGCGGGCAGGTGTTGATGTCCGGCGTCGAGACCCATGCCCAGGCCTTCATCGCGCTGCGGGAGGGCTGGACGCTGTCTCCGCTAACGGCCGCTCAGAGCGCGGCGCTGGCCGTGCTGCCGCTCGCGCTGGTGCTGGTCGGGCTGCGCTGGGGGTCGCCGCGCATCGGGCTGGCGCTGACCCTGCTGATGCTGCCGCTGGTGGTGATGCTGGCTTGGGGGCTGCTGCAGGTCGGTGTGCGCTGGGGGCCGGCTGCCGCGTTGATCGGTGTGCTGGCGGCCTATCCCCTGTGGAGCTGGCGGCGCCTGGAGACCGCGATGCGGTTCTTGGACGACGAGTTCCGTCGCATGGGAGCGCGGCTGCATGGCCGGGCCGCCGCGCTGTCCGAAGCCCGGCGCGGCGACGGGCTGGACCGCCGCATCCATTCGCTGCAGGCCGCCGCACAGCGCCTGGCCACGCTGGAGGCGCAGCGCGAGGAGGCGGTGAACTTCCTGTCCCACGACTTGCGCGCGCCGCTGTCGGGGGCGTTGGCGCTGATCGCGCTGCACGGCGGCGAGCGTGGCGACCCGCTGCTCGGGCGCATCGAGGCCCAGTTGCGCGCCGCGCTGGAGATGGCCGAGGGCTATCTGCACCTGGCGCGCGCGCAGGCGCCGGAGCCCGATGCGCGCGAACTGCTGGACCTGCGCGACGTCGCGACCGAGGCTGTCGACCTCGCCTGGGACGCGGCCCGGCAGCGCGATGTGCGCCTGACCTGCGAGCTGCCGCCCGAGCCCTGCCTGGCCGAGGCCGACGGTGCGATGCTGCGCCGCGCCCTCGGCAACCTGATAGACAACGCGCTGAAGTACGGCCGCCCCCAGGCACCCGTGCGCTGCACGCTGTTGCCGCAGCCGGACGGCTGGCGGCTGGCCGTGGACAGCGAGGGAACGCCCGTCGCCGCGGCGCTCGCGGCCGGCCTGTTCGAGCACTTCCGCCAGCGCGACGGCAGTTCCGGCGGTGGCGTGGGCCTGGGCCTGGCGCTGGTGGACGCCGTCGCCCGCCGCCATGACGGCCGGGCAGGCTGGGAGGCGCTGCCGGCGGGCAACCGCTTCTTCATGGACCTGCCGGCTGCTGTCGACCCCGGCGACCGGGACGCATGACGGCAGCGCGCCGCAGCGCCAACTGTCAACGATTGTCATCGGCGTTAGGGGCATCCAGGCCTCGCTGACACAGTGCCCGCACGAAGGCCGTTGAGGGCCTGGCGAAAGGCATGGATGAAGGCGCTCATGGCCGAGTTTCTCGGCACGTTCTGGTTGGTTCTTGGTGGGTGCGGCAGCGCCGTGATCGCCGCGGCGTTTCCCGGGCTGGGCATCGGCCTGCTCGGCGTTTCGCTGGCCTTCGGCCTGACCGTGCTGACCATGGCCTACGCCGTGGGCCCGGTGTCGGGCGGCCACTTCAACCCGGCCGTCACGGCGGGGCTGTGCGTCGCCGGCCGCTTTCCGGCGACCCGTGTTGTGCCCTATGTCACCGCGCAGTTGCTTGGCGCCGTGGCCGGCGCGGCCGTGCTGGCCTGCATCGCCACGGGCAAGCCGGGGTTTGACCTCGTCGCCAGCGGCTTTGCGACCAACGGCTACGGTGCCCGTTCGCCGGGCGGCTACGGCCTCGGCGCCGCCGCGCTGGTCGAAGGCGTGCTGACCGGTGGCTTCCTGCTGGTCATCCTGGGCGCCACGTCGGCCCGGGCCGCCACGGCCCTCGCGCCGCTGGCCATCGGCCTGGCGCTGACGCTGATCCACCTGGTCAGCATCCCCGTCACCAACACCTCGGTCAACCCGGCGCGCAGCAGCGGCGTCGCGCTGTTCGCGGGCGGTGCTGCGCTGGAGCAGCTGTGGCTGTTCTGGCTGGCCCCGCTGGCCGGTGCGGTGGCCGCGGCGCTGATCGGGCGCTGGCTGTTTGCCGACGGCGACACCACCCGGTCGACGTGACCGCAGCGGCCTGACTTCCGCATCCTGCCGCCGCGCCCGCCCGTCCTCGACAGCGGGCGCCAGCCGCCCCATGACGCTCGATCTGCAAGTGCTGACCTTGCCCTGACCCCATGAGCCCACACCGCGTGTTTTCTCGAATCCTGGCCATCCTCGCCCTGGCTGCAGCCGGCGGTGCCCAGGCGCAGCTGCAGATCACGGGCATGCCAGACAGCCCGGACCCGGTGCCGGCAGGCGGTACGGTGACCTACCAGATCGGTGTCGCCGACGCGGGGGGCAGCCCGCAATCGGGCGTCACGCTGAACGTGGATATCCCGGCCAACGGCCGCTACGCCGGCATGGGCAGCCTGCCTGGCGGGGTGAGCTGCGGTGGCATGGCGGTGGGGCAGGCGGGCCCGGGCACGGTGACCTGCACCGGCATCAACATCCCGGCAATGGGCGTCGTGCAGGTGCCGGTCCGGGTGACCTCGACGGCCGCGGGCACGATGACCGTGTCGGCCACGCCGGTCGGCGGCGCCACGCAGAGCGAGACGACGACGGTCAACGTCGGCGCCGATCTGTCCATCGCCATCAACACCCCGGCCACCGCCGCGGCCGGCAGCACGCTGAACATCCAGCTGACGGTTGCCAATGCCGGGCCCTACGCCTCGCCTGCGTCCACGCTGCACTACAGCGTGCCCCCCGGGTTGGTGCTGGGCACGCTGCCGGGCGGCTGCTCGGTGGCTGGCAGCACTGTCAGCTGTTCGATCGGCAACCTTGGGATCGGTGCTTCGTCGAGCGTGACGCTCAACGGCATCATCGGTGTCGGCGGTGGTTCGACCCTCACCCACACCGCCGACGTGGCGGCAGGGGGCGGCGTCGGCGACGGCGACACGAGCAACAACACCACCTCGGTAAACACCAGCGTCACGCCGGGCAGCAGCCTGGCCGTCACCAAAACCAAGTCGGTCGCGGACCCGGTGCAGACTGGGCAGGGCTTCAACTTCCAGTTCGCTGTGCGCTACAGCGGCGATGCGCCGAGCAATCTGCAACTGAGCGACCCGCTGCCCGCCAACTTCTGTCCGGTCAGCGCAACCTTCTCGAGCGGCGGCTGGAGCTGCACGGCTTCGAGCACCTGCCCGGCTGCGGGCGGCACGTTGACCTGTACTCGGCCCAGCCCGGCCGGTGCCGGCGCGAACGCGTCCCTGGGCAGCATCACGGCGGCCGTGCAGGCGCTGACCAGCGGCCCCGGCATCATCAACACGGCAACCGTCGGCGCTACTGGCGTGACGCCCGCCCAGGGCTCGGTAAACACCACCGTCATCGACCCGTCTTCCGATCTGCGCGCAAACAAGGCCAAGAGCTGGCCACAGGCTGCAGTGCCGGTCAATCAGCCGTTCAACTACACGATCAGCACTACCAACCTCGGCCCGAGCGCCATTCCGTCCAGCGGCACGATCACGCTGACGGATACCGTGCCAGCCAATCTGCAGATCAACAGCATTACGCAGCCTGCCGGCTTCACCTGCATTTCGTCAGCAGGTGCGGTCTTCCCGCAGACGGGGCCGCTGACCATCACCTGCAATAGCAGCAACGTTGCGCTGGCCGTCAATGCGACAACGAGCAACGTGACTCTGAACGCTCAGGTCACGGTGGCCGGTGGCTCCGTGACCAACACGATGTGCGTCAGCGGCAGCAATGTGCCCGCTGATCCAGACAACGCCAACAACTGCGCCAGCGTCGGCGTCAACCCCCAAGCGGGCGGCAACCAGGCCGATGTTTCGGTGCTCAAGCGCGTCGTTGGCGTCGGTGACTCGCCCGGCAACCGTCAGTTGGCGGGCCAGCCCATCGTCTGGGAGATCGAGGTCGTGAACGCCGGGCCACAGCCTGCCACCGGCGTCGTCGTCACCGACACGCTGAATGACGTGTTCAATGCCAACGCCAGCCAGTATGGTGTCAGTGTCGTTGCCGGCGCGGCCACGATGGGAGCCTGCACGCTGACCACAACCGGATCGGGTGTCTCGCTCAGTGGCAGCAACTGCACGATCGCGACGCTGCCGATCTGTACCGCCGGGGCGGACTGTCCCCGCATTCAGTTGACTGTGCGTCCGCATGGCGATGGCACCGCCGCGAACGACGACTTCACGTCGACCAACTCGGCCTTCGCGCTGTCGCAAGCCGAGGCCGACCCCAACCTCGCCAACAACACCTCCGCGACGGCCACTGCCTACCTGACGGCTCGCACCGACGTGGCCGTGGCCAAGGCAGACAACCCCGACCCTGCGGCTGTCGGGCAGTTGTTGACCTACACCATCACTGCCAGCAATCCAGCTGCGACCAGCGCGAGCCAGGCGTACAACGTCATGGTCACCGACACGCTGCCGGCCGGACTTGTGCTTGTGTCGGCTGCGACCGCCAGCGGCGGCGGCAGTTGCCCGACCCAACCTGCGGTTGGCAGCACTACCGGTCCAGGCAACAACAGCATCGTCTGCAGCTGGGCCTCCCTCGCGCGCGGATCGCAGCAGACGGTGACAGTCCAGGTGCGTGCAATCGCAGCGCTGGCCGCCGCACTTGGCGGTCCGGGCAGCGTCACCAACAGCGTGGTGATCTCCACGACCACCCCTGAGGTGGCGGGCGGAGCGGCCAACAACACGGCCAGTGAGGCCACTGCGCTGAGTTCGCCAACGTATGACCTGATCGTCAACAACACTGACGACATCGATCCCGCCAACGTGGGTGACGCTGTCGTGTACCTGCTGACCGTCACTAACAACGCTGCGTCGACTGCCGAGAACGTACGGCTCACTGACACGCTGTCTAACGCCGTGGGGGCTCCGACCTTCGATGCCATCGTCGGTCCGCTGCCCGTTGGTGTCAGCTGTGACACCAGTGGCGTGACTGTGGGTCAGGCGGGCGGCAGCCTGAGCTGCACGATCCCTGTGCTGGGAGGGACCGGTGCCGCGGCTACCGGCGAGCCCAACTCGGTGCAGATCCGGGTGCGCCTCATCGGTGCCAGCAAGGGCACTTACACCAACACCGCCAGCGTGCGTTTCGTCAATGCGGCGTTGGATGCGTTCGACAACCCTCAGGCCAATAACACCGCAGCAGAGCCGACCACATTCCGCAACAAGGCCGACGTCGAGGTGATCAGCAAGACGGCTGTGCAGGCCGGCACAGCCACGCCCGTCAGTGCAGTGGGGCAGGCCCAGGCCTTTGACTGGCTGGTTGAGTTGCGCAACAACGGTCCACAGTCCGCCGACAACGACAGCTTCACAGACACGCTGCCTGCCAACCTGCAGCTCGCCGGCGCGCCGGTTTTCACCGTGACCTCGGGCCTGTTCACTCCCGCCGCGCCGACCTGCACGGGCGTTGCTGGCGGCACGGTCGTCAGCTGCGCGGTTAGCAGCATGCCGTCAGGTGCAACGGCGACGGTGCGCATCCCGGTGCAGGTGGTCGGGATGCCGGCCGCCAACAGCGTACTGACCAACACGGCGCACTTCGTCACCAATGGCTCCGGAGACACCAACGGTGGCACCGACCCCAATGGTGGCAACAACCACAGCAGCGGCTCAGTGACGGTGATGAGCCTGTCCGTGTCGGGGCGCGTCTACGAAGACCTGAACGGCAACGGGCAGCCCGACGCGGGCGAGCCAGGCATCGCTGGCGTGCAAATCGCGATCAGCGGCCCGGTCAACCAGACCACAACCACCGACGTCAACGGCAACTGGAGCTTCACCGTGCCGGCCGGCAGCTACACCGTCGTTGAGACGCAGCCGGCCGGGTATCAACCCGGCATCACGCGCGCCGGCAGCGTCACGGGCGCAGGCTCCACAGCAGGCACGGTGCCCACCAGCGGCGCTGGCGTCCTGAGCGGCCCCAATGGCAGCACGGCCAACACCATCCAGGCCATCGTGCTGGCCGGTGGCGGGTTCTCCATCAACAACAACTTCGGCGAGGTGCGCGCAGCGTCGCTAGCAGGCCGCGTCTACTTGGATGCGGATCGTAATGGCGTCTACTCAGCCAACGAGGAGCCCATCGGGGGCGTGGCCGTGAAGCTGACCGGTACCGACGACCTCGGCAACACGGTGAGTCTCAGCACCACTACCGCCGCAGCCGGCGGCTACGTCTTCGACAACTTGCGTCCTGGCATCTACGGCGTGGCCGAGACGCAGCCGGAGAGTTTTGCGGACGGCGCGGAGACAGTTGGTAGCGCAGGCGGCAACGCGAGCATCAATGACGTCATCAGCGGTGTCGTGCTCGGCTCTGGCGCCGCAGCCACCGGCTACAACTTCGGCGAATTCGTCACACGCATCACGGTGCACGTGTTCGAGGACCCGAACAACGACGGCTTGCCGGCGCTGACCGATGCCGGCATTCCGGGCGTCACGCTGACACTGACCGGCCGCGCGTTCAATGGCACGCCAGTGAGTCTGCTTGCTCAACCGACGGCTGGCGGGGCCGGCTACTACGAGTTTTCGCAGGTGCTGCCGTCTGATGCGGCTGGGTACACCATCACGGAAACCCAGCCGGCGAACTATGCACCGGGCAAGGCCCATGCCAACGGCCAGCCGGGCGAAGCTCAGCCGAGTGGCAACGTCATCAGTGGCATTGTGGTTCCCGCTGTGAACCCACCTGCCTGGCTGGGCGACTACCTGTTCGGCGAGCTTCTTGGCAGTCGCATCCAGGGCCGCAGCTTTTACGACCGCGATGGCGACGGGCAGCAAGGTGCCGTGGCACGGGAGCCCGGTATTCCGGGCGTGACGATCACGCTCACGGGTACCGACGGCAATGGCAACCCGGTCAACCGCACGATGACGACCGATGCCAACGGTGACTATGTATTCGCCAACGTGGCCGAAGGCCGTTACACCCTCACGGAGACCCGCCCCGCCGGCTATCTGCCCGGGCTGACCCATGCTGGTTCGGTGACGGGGACAGGCTCGACCCCGGGCACGGTGCCGACCAGCGGCAGCGGCGTCACCACCGGTCCGCTCGGCTCGGACGCTCCCGTGATCCAGAACATCGTGCTGGGTAGCGCGGGCGCCGGCTCGGCACAGAACAACTTTGCCTCGGTGCGCCCCTCGGCATTGAGCGGCCATGTCTACATCGACACCGCGCCGGCCAACGGCCAGCTTGATGCCGGAGAGGCGTTGGTGCCGGGCGTGAATGTCATGCTCAGCGGTACGGACCTCTACGGCCGCAACGTGAGTCTCACGCAGGCGACCGACGCCAACGGTGCGTTCGCTTGGAACGGCCTGCTGCCGGGCCGCTATCAGCTCGACGAAACCCAGCCGGCCGGCATGGCCGACGGCGCCGAGCACCTCGGCACTGTGGACGGCGTTGCGCGCGGCACGGCAAACCCCGGCGGCACGAACGACCGGTTCGGCGATATCCAGCTTGCGTCGGAAGAGCAGGGTGTGGACTACGACTTTGGTGAGCGCGGCGGCCAGATCGCCGGCCAGGTCTATGTGGATCGCAACGACAACGGTCAGCGCGACGCCGGTGAGGCACCCATTCCGGGCGTCACGCTGACGCTGACGGGCCGTACGGCGAGCGGCCAGGCCGTGAACCTCACTGTGACGACGGACGCGCAGGGACGTTACAGCTTCGACGGTCTGCTGCCGTCCGACGCGGCAGGGTATGCCATCACCGAAACCCAGCCCAAGAGCTATGCCGATGGCCGCGACGCCGTGGGTCGTATCGGCGGGCAGACCGTTGGCCAAGCCGACGGCAGCGACCGCACCGGGCACATCGTGTTTCCCGGTGGCGTGGGCGAGGGCTATGACTTCGGCGAGCGCGGCGCTTCGCTGACAGGCCATGTCATCAACGACGTCGATGGCAACACCAAGAAAGACAGAGGCGATCTACCACTGCCGGGCGTTGTCATCACGTTGAGCGGAATGGATGCCGACGGCCATCCGGTCACGCGCGTGACGACGACCGATGGGCAAGGCCGTTATCGGTTTGACGACCTGCCGATGAGCGGCGGTACGGGCTATACGCTGACGCAACAGCCGGTACCGGACAGTACTCACGTTGGCGAAGTGCCGGGCTCGCTCGGCGGCTCGGTGCCGGCACCGCGCCAGATCCTGGTTGCGCTCACGACGACCGAGGGAGGCGTCGAGTACGACTTCTTCGAGCGGCTCAACAAACCCTCGTCACTGACGGGTAGCGTTTGGTGGGACACAGACCACGACCGCCAGTTCGGCGCCAGCGAAAAACCCCAGGGCGGCTGGACGGTGGAACTCGTCGCTTGCCCCGACGGCAGCACCGGCTGCCCGCCTGCTCAAGGCGCGGTGATCGACAACCGCACGACAGGCGGCGATGGCGGCTACCGTTTCGACAACCTGACGCCAGGCAACTACCAGCTCCGTTTTCGCGACCCGCAGGGTCAGTTGGTCGGCGGTGAATGGCCGACAGACCCGGTGCTCAATGGTGTGGGCGGGCCCTTCCCGACGGTGTCCGGCATGCCGCCGCGCATATCGATCCCGGTCACCATCACCGCAGGCCAGGACGTGATCCGCCAAGATCTGCCGCTCGACCCGGGTGGGGTGGTGTTTGACAGCGTGACGGCCGAGCCCGTGGCAGGTGCGCAAGTCAGCATTGCCGGCCCGGCGGGCTTCGATCCGGCCAAGCATCTGCTCAACGGCCAGGGCACGGTCACCACCGCTGCCGACGGCCGCTACCAGTTCTTCCTGCTGCCCGGTGCACCGGCCGGGAGCTACCAGGTGGGCATCACGCCGCCGGCCGGCTACATGCCTTCGGCGACATACCCGCCCGCCAAGGCGCCGCTTGACGTGGTGAGCTGCTCGGCGACCGGTGTGTCCGGCCCGAAGAAGGGCGGCGAAGCTTGCGTCGTCAGCAAGCCGGCCGAGCCGGTGTCCGGCCAGGTCGATCCTTACTTCATGACCTGGCTGACGGGCGGGGCAGTGTCCCGCCAGGTGGTGAACAACCACATTCCGCTCGACAAGCTGGCTGCCGCGGGGAGCATCGAGCTGCGCAAGAGCACGACGAAGCTCAACGTCCGCAAGGGCGAGCCAGTGCCATACGTGATCACTGCGCGCAATGCCGGCTCCGTCGCAATCGGCAACGTAACGCTGCAGGACACGTTGCCTCCGGGTTTCAAGTACCTTGAAGGATCGTTGACTGTGCAGACGCTGCCGGGCGGTCCTGTCGTGGCGGCGCAGCCGAGCATCCAGGGACGCGTGCTGACGTTGTCGCTTAACTTTGCGGCTGGCGAGAGCAAGCGCATCTCCATGGTGCTGGGTGTGGGCCTGGGCGTTGGCGAAGGCCAGTACGTCAACAGCGTCGTCGCCCAGCAAGGTGCGCAGGGCCGCGAAGTGTCCAACACGGCGACGGCGGCCGTGCGCGTCGTGCCCGACGCGATGCTGGACTGCACCGACCTGATAGGCAAGGTCTGGGACGACCGGAACGCCAATGGGTTGCAAGACCAGGGTGAGCCAGGCTTGGCCGGCGTGCGCGTCGCGACGGTCAATGGCCAACTGGTCACGACCGACACGAGGGGGCGCTACCACATCGCCTGCGCGGCGGTGCCAAAGGATGGAACCGGCAGCAACTTCGTGCTGAAGCTGGATGAGCGTACGTTGCCGTCGGGCTACCGGGTGACGACCGAGAACCCGGCTGCCGGGCGGGCCACCCGCGGCAAGGTGCTGAAGATCGACTTCGGAGCCACGGTGCACCGCGTTGTGCGCCTGGAGCTGCGCAGCGATGCCTTCGAGCCGGGTGGCAACGCGCTGCGGCCTCAGCACCAGGACGTGCTGACCCGTGCGTTGGCCGTTCTGCCAGAGAGGCCCTCTGTGTTGCGCCTGAGTTACCGCCCGGCGACCGGCGAGTCCGTAACTCTGGGAGAGAGCCGGGTCGCAGCGATCAAGTCGGAGGTACTGAAGCGTTGGGCCGAGCTGGGCCGCTCGCGTGAGCTCGCGCTGTTCGATCTCGATGTCGAGATCGAGATGCAGACCGCCGTTGTCAACAAGTGATGCAGGAGACCGACATGAGCCACCTGCACCACACCACCGAGCTGACCATGACCCGACGACCCGCCTTCCGCCGCGCAGCACTTGCGAGCGCGGCGGCCACGGCATGCATGCTTGCTGCGCCGATCTTTGCGGCAGAGCCGGCATCCTGCACGGGCGACGCGCGCGGCCGCTTCAGTGACCGCTGCCTGGAGGACCGCCGCGCGTTCGAGATCACCGGCGAACACAAACTCCCGCAGAGCAGTGAGCGCGAGTTGCCCAAGCTGACGTTCTTGCTAGGCGATCCGCGTGCGCTGAATGTGCTGAAGCACGAGGAGAAGCACACCGAACCGGGCGGCACGGCCAACCGCAGCGATGCGCAGACGTCGCGATTCGACTCGGGCGAGGATCTGCTTAAACCCGAGGACCGAGCGCGGCTGGACGCCATCGCGGCCCAGGTACGTCGCCACTCCGATCTGCGCTTCGAAATCATCGGCCACACCGACGTGCAGCGTATTGCGCCTTACTTGCGCTCGCGCTTCCCGGACAACCAGGCGCTGGGCTTGGCGCGTGCGAACCAGGTCGGCCGCTACCTCACGCAGCAGCTGGGCCTGCCATCAAGTGCCTACACGGCCGACTCGCGCGGCCCGGACGAGCCCATCGCAACGCCGCGTGAAGACCGTGCCAACTGGGCCGCCAACCGCCGCGTCGAGGTCAAGGTCTACTGGACGGAGTCGCTGCCGGACAAGATCACGACCGCCACCAAGACCACGCTGATCGACCCGACCGCGTGCAGCATGTTGAGCAGCTATGACCCTGACGCGCCAGTGCGCCTGACGCTGGATGGCCAGCCGTTGGTCGGCAGCGGTGGCAGCGCCGATCGGCAGCGTTGCATCGACGTAAAGCTGGAGCATGACCAGATCAGACTGCAGTACGACAACCTCTCGCAGCCGCGCCGCCTCGCCGGAGCCGCCTGGCCTACCACTGTCGTTCCTGGTGACACAGTGAGCTTCGCTGCGCACAGCAACTACCGCCTATACCAGCAGCGCGCCGAGTTGTTGCTGTTCACGGCCGACGGCGAGGGACGCCCGCGGCCACTGGCGACGCTGCCGTTGGACGCACAGCTGCGCGCCGCCTGGACGGCGCCGGCCGCTTGGGGTGGCGATGCGCTGGCGCAACGCAAGTTGCTCTGGCGCGTGCGTGTCTACGACAAGGACGGCCGCTTCGACGAGACCGAGGACTATGCGCTGTCGCTGGCGCAGCAGCATCGCCCCGAGCAGCCTGCCGCCAGCGAAGCCATGCCCGAGCAGCGCCTGCTTCATGAGTACGGCGAATCACGCCTGGCCATTGTCAACATCCCTATCCAGGGCGGCACAGTGACTGTGCATGGTTCGGGCCTGGGGGCTGGTGACCGCGTGCGTGCGCTGGGCTTTGACGTGCCGGTGGATGCCAATGGCCGCTTCGTCACACAGCAGCTCGCGCCGCGCCAGGTGCAGACAGGAGAGGTCGTCGTCACGCCGAAGGAAGGCGCTGAACGAATCTACCGCCGCGACTTCGAGCTCCCCAAGCACGACTGGTTCTTTGTCGGCCAGGCCGACCTGACCGTCGGCCGCAACCGCACCACCGGGCCGGCGGCCCTCGTCACGAGCGACAGCAACCGCTACAACGGCGACACCTGGACCGAAGGTCGAATCGCCTTCTACGGCAAGGGCCGGTTGGATGAGCGCTGGACGCTGACCGGTAGCCTGGACACCGAGGAGCGCCCGCTCAAGGAGCTGTTCCGCAACTTCGACCGGAAGGATCCAACTTCGCTGTTTCGCCGCATCGACCCGGTCGATAGCTGGGGCACCTTCGGAGACGACTCAACCAGTATCGAGGACGCCCCTACGCAGGGGCGCATGTACTTGCGGGTCGACGACGGCCGCTCGCATGCGCTGTGGGGCAACTTCAAGCTCAGCCTGGGGCAGGACAACACGCTGGCCCAGTTCAATCGCGGCCTCTATGGCTTGCAGGGCCGCTTCGTCAGCGAGGCAACGACGAGTTTCGGCGACGCGCAACTGCGTGTGGATACCTTTGTGGCGGAGCCCGGAACATTGGCTGCGCATGAGGAATTCCGCGGCACCGGTGGCTCGCTGTACTACCTGCGTAACCAGGACCTGAGCCGCGGCGCGGAGCGCGTCGTGATGGAGGTCCGGGACCGCGACTCCGGTCTGGTACTGCAGCGCCGCGCACTTGTGCCTGGCAGTGAGTACGAGGTTGACTACCTGCAGGGCCGGGTGCTGCTCAGCGCGCCCCTGCCAAGCACGGCCGACAACGGCGCGCTGGTGCGTGCGGCTGGCCTCAGTGGCCAGCCGGTCTACCTGGTGGTGGACTACGAGTACGCGCCCACTGCTGCCGACCTCGACACGCTGGCCGTCGGCGGCCGCCTGGCCTGGTGGGCCGGCGATGGCGTGCGCCTGGGCCTTACCGCGTTGAAGCAGCGCCAGATGGGCGCCGACCAGAAGCTTGGAGGCCTGGACCTGCTGCTGCGCAGGAGCGAAAGCACGACGCTGCGCGTGGAAGCCGCGCACAGCGACGGTCCGGGCATCGGCTCGCAGCTATCGGTGGACGGTGGGTTCGGCTTTGCGGCCAACCAGTTGCCGGCCGGCACGGGCGGGGCGAATGCGTGGCGTGTCGAGGGACAGGCGGACCTGAAGGACCTGGGGCTGGCAGGGCAGGGCCAGGTTGGCGCGTACGCGCAGCAGCGCGAGGCAGGTTTTTCGGCCCCCGGCCAGGTCGCGGCCAATGAAACCAAGCAGATAGGCGCCACCGCGACGCTGCCGCTCGGCGATGGGAGCGAGCTGCGCGTGAAGGCCGATCGCAAGAACGAGGTCAATGGCTACAACACCGACGTGGGTGAGGTGCAGGCCAGCACCAAGCTTGATGAGCACTGGAGTCTGGCTGCGGCTGTGCGCAGCGATCGCAAGAGCAGCGATGCGCTGAACACCTCGCCTTTGCTGCCGACCTCGGGTGTCGTCCAGGGCGAGCGCACTGATGCATCGGTACAGGTCGACTACAGCGATGGTGCGGACTGGGGCATCTACGGTTTCGGTCAGAAGACGCTGGGTCGCACCGGCACGCGGCTGGAAAATGATCGCCTCGGCGTCGGTGGTCGCTACCGCGTGACGGACAAGCTCGCGCTGCGTGGCGAAGCCTCCGGCGGCGATGGCGGTGCGGCTGGCAAGGCGGGCATTGACTATCAGTACGACGACCGCTCCAACGTCTACGTCACTTACGCCCGCGATACCGGCCGTACCGACGAGGCCTCGTTGGCGCGCGGTGGCGCGCTGGTGGGCGGCGTGAAGTCGCGCCTGGCCGACGGCTTGAGCGTCTACACCGAGCACAAGCAGAGTACTGGCACGCAGGCAGGACTGACCCATGCCTACGGCGTGCAATACGCGCCCGACGATCATTGGACGCTGGGGCTGACGACCGAGAACGGCCGCATCGAGGCTGAGAATGCGGGCGAGATGCGGCGCAATGCGGTCGGCCTGAGCGTCGGCTACGTCAAGCCGGGCCTGAAGTACATGGGCGGAGCCGAGTTCCGGCGCGATGCGACTCGCAATGGTCAGGGCAGCGACAGCCGTCGCAGTTGGCTGCTGAAAAACTCGTTCACGCTGCAAGATGGCGACGACGCGCGCTGGATGGGCAAGCTCAACTGGGCGGATAGTGACGTCAGCGGCGCCGGCGCGTCCAGCGCGCTCACCTCGGCCAAGTACACCGAAGCCACGCTGGGCTATGCATTCCGGCCGGCCAGCAATGACAAGCTGAACATGCTGGTCAAGTACACCTATCTGTATGACCTGTCGTCTCCGGCGCAAGTGTCAGTAGACGGGGCGGCGCTGCCGGCGGTCAGCACGCTGGGTATCGACTACCAGCAGCGCAGCCAGGTAGCAGCAGTGGATGCGACCTACGAGATCAACGCACGTTGGACGGTGGGAGGCAAGGCGGCCTGGCGCGTCGGCGAACTGCGCAACAGCCGCGACGACTCGGCCCCCTGGGTCAAGGCCGGGGCGCAGTTGCTTGTCGCCCGCGTTGATTGGAAGGTGCTGCGCCACTACGACTGGCTGCTCGAAGCGCGCACGTTGCGCTCAGGCGAGCTGGGTCAGCGCCGCAGCGGTTGGTTGACGGCCGGTTATTACCACGTCAACGAGAACTTCAAGGTCGGCCTGGGCTACAACTTCACCGACTTCTCGGACGACCTGACCGACCTGGGCTACCGCAGTCGGGGCGTTTTCCTCAACGTGCTCGGGAAGTTCTAGCCTCCATGAAGCTGTGGGGGCTTTCTTCTGGGAGATGGCCCAAAAGCGCCACATCCTGAAAGACCCCACAACAAGCCCTACAGGATGCGTGTGCTTCATCGCGACGCCCTGGGCGGCCTGGGGCAAGAAAGTCCTTATAGATCAGTCAGTTATTGATTCTTTGAGCGTGTGCTGGAGCGCCCCGAAAACCTACTCAATGTTCTGCACCTGAACCTCGTGGTCGAGGCCAAGTCGTTGATGCCAATGGAATCCGGATCTCAGAGCAGTCATTAACCCAACGAATTACCTCGCATCGAAGCTGAGCTTTGGTGACACGCGAGGAGACTCTATTTGGCGTTGACCGTCTCAACGAAACGCCGTGAATGTGTACCAGCGGCGCCTTCTCGCCATAGATGCTGTCGTCGCCAGAGTTCGTCGGATGTGGCCGCATCAGCGCGCCTGTTCATAGAGCCGCCGCGCTTGATCCAATACGGGCCGCAGCTTGCCAGCCACGCTCTTCACGACGTCAGGCAACTGCATCGAAGGCAACTCGTTCTTCTTCAGGAAGGCGTGCCAGATGGCGTTGCGCGTCGGGTCGTTTGCAAACTCGTCGCTCAGGCCGATGGGCAGGTCTGCGGGTACCGCCGTGCCCCGGCGGTTGAAGGTGGCCGCGATAGCGGTCGCCAGCGTGCTCGGATCGACCGTCCCTCGATCGAGCATCACCGAGAGGTCAAGGTAGTCCTTCAAGCGACTGTTCGTCATGCCCAGCAAGGCGATGGCGTGAAGCTTCTCGGCGATGACGCTGTAGACCGGGTAGGTGCGCAGTTGCGGCGCAGGGAAGTCCGCGATCAACACGGGGTAGACGGCAGATATCGGCGCTGGTGTCACCGCGTCGCCGAATCCGATGTCGACCTGGACCTTGCATTTCGCCCGAGCCAACTCGGCAGCGAGGATGACACGAGCCCCGGCATAGCCGGCGTCCTTGCGGATCTCCTGAGCATTGACAGTCGCGGGATCGAACACGATCCCGTCGTCTGCCGCGATGGCAGCGATCTCTCGGAATGTCCGCTCGATGGATGCGAGGTCGCTGGCGCCGAAGCCCAGCAGGTCCACGTCGCGCGTAGGGCGGTGAGGCATGTCGTACCAGAGCGTGAACAGCAGCGCGCCCTTGAGCAGAAAGTTGTCGGCGTGCGGGGAGCGGCTCATGCGGTACAGCAAGCGCTCCAGCGCGTACCGAACCAGCACGCCATTGAAGTCCGAACCCTCTGCCTTGGCCAGGTTCAGCAGTCGTGCTCGCACCGAAGCCGCCAGGTCTTTGCTCACGTTGTGGCCTCTAGGTAGGGGCGCAGCACATTGGCGACGCGGCAGACCTTGGCGTAGTGCCACAGGTCCTCGATGGAGGCTTTCTTCTGGGCCAGGGCGTCCTTCAGGGCTTCCAGGGCCACGTCCAGGCCGATCTTGTTGCGGTGCTTGAAGCAGTCGGCCACGGTCTTGGCGACGCTGTAGACGCGCAGTTGCACCCGATCGCGCTCGAAGAGCTCGATGCCCTCTGAGTAGCCTGCGCCCGTGAACTGGACCATCTTGATCGGCGGATGGTCGATGCGAGGCGCATGGCTGCCGCGCGGCATGGCGATCCAGACCCGGCGGGGGAGCTGGGTCGTCAGCTCGTGGAACTGCAGCGCCGTGAGCAGACAGAACACCGCCTGCGGCACCTTGACGGCGATGGACGCCAGACCCTCATGTTCCGACATGCTCTCGTTCGGCAGGCGATAGAGGCCGCGACCGACTCGTTCCAGCTGCCCGCTGGTGGTAAGCCTGGTCAGGGCCATCCGCGGAGCGCCCAGGACCTGCAGGTCGGCGGCGCGCACCATTCCCCTCTCGCGGGCGAGATCGAGGATACGCTGAGGGTGGGACAGGGCCGACATGGACGTTCCGTTTTGTCGTCAAAAGATTTTAATCGACGAAATTATGCAACATATCGGCTCGGCGGATGTTGCTGTGGCGAAGGAGCGAACAGTTCCGCGTGCGAGAGCGCGGCAGGCCTTCTGGATGTTCCGTTCTTCCGTCATATGCAAAGACCTGACGAACATACGTAGCCCGCGGCTCGCCACAAGAGCTCTGACAGGCTCGCAAATTTGCTGTACAGCAAATCTTGCGGTTTCCCCAAATCAAAGCCGCCGAACGGCCCGTCGGCGCCACTAGAACCGCTGATTGCCCTGCAGCCTGAGGTTGTTGATCTTCGCCTTGCGCAGGAGCTTCAGCAGCAGGTTCCGGCCCTCACGAAGCAGCGGGTAGAGCACCCGCGCTCGCGCCTTGGAGCGGAAGATCCAGTGGTTCGTCCGGTTGAACAGGCCCGAGCCACTGCTCATCAGCGACAGCGCGCAGATGGCGTCGGCGCCGTAGTAGAGAACGTCATCGACCTTGAGCACCATGCCTTGGTCGATGTCCATGCCCTGGCGCGTGATCTCGTCCATCACGCCGCCCGCGCCGCGCGCATTGACGAGTCGCAGCGCTCCGACCGATTCACGAACGCGGACCATGCGGCAATAGGCATCGCACAAGGGGCACTCCTCGTCGTAGACGAGCAGGATCTCACGCTCCGGACCGGCGCTGCCTGTGGCCGACGCGTCAGGCGACATCGAAGGCCTCGCGCGTCGATTCGAAGGCGACGGCCAGCGGCGCGACACAGAGTGCGAGGCGGCGTAGCGCAGGCGCGCGCAGGCTGAGCGACACGCACAGTGCGGGCAGGCCTCGAACCTGGCGCTGGCCGACGTGCAGCACCAAGCGCGCGGCTGCGGCGTTCTCGTGGAACTCGACGCGCGGGCCAACGATGCGGCGAACGAGGGTGGCTGGCAGCGTCGCCGCTGGACCTTCCATCGTGACCGGCTGGTCTCCTTGAATCGTGCCTTTCCAACACAGACGCAGGACGTGACGCATGCCGATACTCGCGCCCGACCGCGGTGCCCGGTCGCGCCGACGCTCAAGTTCAACGGAGCCGGCTTCATCGCAGGCCTGCAGTTCTGCACGCTCCGGAAGCGCCGCGGGCAGTCGGATTGCCCAGACCAGCCCGAGCTTGCGCAGCACCATCAGCATCCACCAACCCGGATCCCACTCGCCGGCAAACAGCCCGAGGCGGGCCGAGCCAGGAAAGGCGTGGTGGTTGTTGTGCCACGACTCGCCCATCGTCAGCAGCGACGTGAAGCGGATGTTGCGGCCCTGCACCGCGGCGTTGTGCACCTCGTAGTGCATGGCGCCGCGGTTGTGGGCGAAGTAGCCGATCAGCCAGTGGCCGACCACGCCGGCGGTGACGCGGGCGCAGGTGCCCCAAAACACGAAGCCCCAGCCTCCCAGCGCGTAGAGCAGCATGGCGGGAGGCAGTTGCTGAACCATCCAGGTGCGCTCGACGAATCGGTAAAACCGGTCGGCGGCGATGCCCGGCTCGATCGTCAGTCGTGGCGGGTTCTGCAGGCGCAGCTCGCAGTGGAGCTGCCACCAGGCATCGCGCCAGAACGAGCTGCCGTGGCGAAGGTAGTCATGGCAATCGGGCAGCCGCTGCGCATAGTCGCGCAACTCATGCTGGCGCAGCAGGCCCAAGGGTCCGGCGAGGCCCACCTGCACGCCAAAGTAGACCAGCGCGTACTCCAGCCACTTCGGGCACTGGTAGCTGTCGTGGATGAGCTTGCGGTGGCTGCCGAGCGAATGCCCGAGCAGCAGGACCGTGCCCGTCGTTGCAAGGAAGACCAGGAAGGCAGCCCAAGTGAACGTGAGGATACCGCCCACGAGCGCCGCGCCGGCCATGCCGGCGAGCCACAGCGACTTCACCGGGGCGTAGCGCACCTCGCCGCGTACGACGCTGTCGACATCGTCGGCCTGGGCGCGGTGGTGGCTCAGGCTGGCGGGGAGTTCGGTCATGTCTCTCTCCTCGAGCTGGATCAGGCCTGCTTGCGCCGCTTCTTCGCGACTTCCCGGGACTCGCGCTTCAGCGGCCGGCCGACGGGGCACAACTCGAACGCGAAGCCCGTGAGGTTGTTGACGAGGTTGTCGCGGTTGAGTCGGTACATCACGAACTGGCCTTGTCGCTCGCTGCTCACCAGGCCGGCGTTCTCCAGCACCGAGAGGTGGCGAGAGATCGCCGGCGCGCTCATCGAAAAGCGCTCGGCCAGCTGCGACGTGCTGAGCTCAGCCTCGGAGAGGTAGGCGAGGATCTGTCGTCGCGGGCCGGAAGCCAGGGCTTCGAAGACCTTGTCGAGGGACATCTGGATTCAATCATTAACTCATTCGTTAATGATTTATAGCTTGACGCCGCGCACGCGTCAAGCGCCAAGTGTTGCCTCGCTGCGATCAAGCCGTGGGACAGCGAGTCCCGCTGAGGTCGTAACGAGCAAGCCCTGCGGCCTCTGCCACGGCCGGCGCACGAGATGCCCCTCAGGTGATCTGCAGAATGGCGCGATGACTACTTCTTTCCCCAAGGCTCCGGCCCGCGTTTCCTTGTCTACACCCGTCCCCACCTTGCCGCAGACCGGCTTTGTCAGGCAGGCACAGGTTCTCTCCTTCATTCCGATTTCGAAGTCGACGCTGTGGCGTCAAGTTGCGGTCGGGGCCTTTCCGGCGCCCGTGAAGCTGACATACCGTGTCACTGCTTGGCGAGCCGAAGACATTCGGCTGTGGATCGAAAACAGGAGTGCTGCCGCCTGACCTACAGGCGGACTCGCCGGGGCACCGCCCAACCTGCTCGGGCCTGCGCAACGGTGTCGAGGGCGAGCGAAGCAGTGGTTCTCCTCAGGTGCTTCGAGATGTCGGCGGTGAGCGTCAGATCTGCAGCGATGACCGTCATCCGCAGCAGGTATCGCCGCACGTCGTTGGCGACGGTTGGCGCACCGCCCGCGACGATGCGGGTCAGCACCTCGTCGATGTGCACGGGTCGGACGACCTCGACCGGCAACTTGCCGATCACCGGCTTGATGTGGCGCCGAATCGTGTGCTCGACGACCTCCGGGCGTTTGTACTTCGGCGCGATGTCACGTTCGTACCAGGCGCGGGCGAGGCTCTCGACGTTGTGGGCGTCGCTGATGCGAAGCTTCTCCAGGCGCTTCTGTACTGCGACGTCCACGCCCTGTTGGATCTGCGCACGGTAGCGCAGCGCCAACTCGCGGGCAGTCCGTAGCGTGATCTCGGGGTGGCGGCCGAGCACCTTCTCCTTCTGGCGACTGCCGAAGCGGTACCGCAGGATCCATGACGCTTTGCCGACACGGGCGCTCGCCTCGGAGGCCACGAACATCAGGCCGTCACCGACGGATCGGTCGACGGGCCCGGCGCTCAGCCAGGACTTGAGCAAGAGATCAGAAACTGGCTTTGGTGTTATTCCCATGGAACCTCCGTTGGGGGATCGATGGGGCGACCCTCCGCGCGGGCTACGGGAATCTGAACCGAGCAACTCTGCCGGTGAACTACCCCAAGAGATGGTTGTGCTTCAGGGAGCCGGTTGCCATGCCGGCTTGCGAAGCGCTACTGAAAATCGGCGGCGAATCGGGCGCCGTGCGGTGGCATGCCTACCGAGCGCCGCGTGAGGGGCTCTGCGCCGGGGCATGCTACCGACAGTTCACCCCACTGACCGCGTGCGCTTCAGTGAGACGGGCTGGGACGCCGTGAAATTGACTACCGTCGGAGGTTGGCGCCGAACATCGAACTACGGGACGGTTTGAGACGCGGTGAGACGTTCATTCAATGTTTTGCACCTGTTCGCGCATCTGCTCGATGGCGACCTTCATCTCGACCGAGATGTTCGTCAGCTCCAGTGCGGCGGATTTGGAGCCCAGCGTGTTGGCTTCGCGATGCAGCTCCTGGATCAGGAAATCCAGCCGCTTGCCGAGCTCGCCGCCCTTCTTCAGCAGTCGCGTCAGCTCGTCGAGATGGGCCCGCAGCCGTGCCAGCTCCTCGGCCACGTCGATGCGAATGGCGAACGCTGCGGCCTCGTTCAGCGCGCGCTCCTGCAATGCCTCCTGGGGCACGCTGCTGGTGGCGCCTGTGGAGGCCAGGGCTTCCTGCCAGCGCTCCAGAAAGCGCTGCTGCTGGCGGGCGACGACGGCCGGCAGCAGTGGCTCTGCCTCGTCGGCCAGTTGCCGCAGGCGCTTGATGCGCTCGGCCAGGATGGTGACCAGCTTCTCGCCCTCACGCTCGCGGGCTTCGGCCAGGCCCTGCACGCAGGCCTGGGCCGCCTCCAGGGTGGCTACGTCGAGCTGTGCTGGCACGGCCGAGCCGCTCTTGCACCAGTTCAGCGCTTCATGGACGGACAGCGGCGCGGCCTGAGGCATCCAGGCACGAACCTTGGCCTCGAGGTTGGCCAGGCGGTTGAGCTGCTCCGGCTGAGGCTGGGGCCAGCCACCTTCGGCCTCGCGCTGGGTATTGATGCGCAGCTCGATCTTGCCCCGCTTGAAACGGGCCGCGATGAGTTCGCGCAGTTGGGGCTCCAACCCCCGCAGCTCCTCGGGCATGCGCATGGATAGGTCAAGGAAACGGCCGTTCACCGACCGCAGTTCGACGCTGACGGAGGCTTGTATGGAAGTGTTGCCGTCCTCGGCTTTAGGGGGTTGGGCCAGGGAATTGGCGTACCCGGTCATGCTGTAGACTGGCATTTCGCACTCGCAGAACAGACGTTAACTAAGAGACTCAAGCGCGATTATGTCCAAGCCGAAGCCGGCGCCCTTGCCCGCAGGCACGGTGGTTGGGGGCTACCAGATCATCAAGCGACTGGCGGCGGGCGGATTCGGCGTGGTCTACCTCGCCGAGGACCCCGACCACCATCTGGTCGCGCTCAAGGAGTATCTGCCCTCGTCGCTGGCCGAGCGCTCGCCGGGCGAGCTAACCCCTCGCGTCAAGCCCGAAAAGCAGCCGCTGTATCGGTTGGGGCTGAAGAGCTTCTTCGAGGAGGGACGCTCGCTCGCGCAAATCTCGCACCCCAGCGTCGTGTCGGTGCTGAATTTCCTGCGCGAGAACGAAACCGTCTACATGGTTATGAACTACCTGCAGGGCGACACGCTGCAGGACTTCATCGTGACCGCGCGTGACATGAAGCGCGACAAGGTGTTCCGCGAGTCCACCATCCGCAGCCTGTTCGACGAGATCCTGCGCGGCCTGCGCATCGTGCACCAGCACAAGATGCTGCACCTGGACATCAAGCCGGCCAATGTTTTCATCACCAACGACAACAAGGCCGTGCTGCTGGACTTCGGCGCCGCGCGCGAGGTGCTGAGCAAGGAAGGCAACTTCATCCGCCCGATGTACACGCCGGGCTTCGCCGCGCCGGAGATGTACCGCCGCGATGGCTCGCTCGGCCCGTGGACCGACATCTATGCCATCGGCGCCTGTATCTACGCTTGCATGCAGGGCTATCCGCCCAATGACGCACCGCAGCGGCTGGAGAAGGACCGCCTGTCCCTGAGCCTGTCGCGGCTGCGAAATGTCTACTCCGACAACCTGCTCGAAGTGACCGAGTGGTGCATGTCGCTGGACCCGCTGTCGCGTCCGCAGAGCGTGTTTGCTCTCCAGAAGGAACTGGCCCGCGAGACCGAGCGTCGCTACACCAAGCTGTCCTTCAGCGAGCGCCTCAAGCTGCAGCTCGAGAACCTCAAGTCCGGAGCGAAGGCTTGAGGTTCAACGTCTTCCAGGTCAGCCGCCGCGGAGGCCGCGAGACCAATGAAGACCGCATGGGCTACTGCTTTACGCGGGAGGCGGGCCTGTTTGCGCTGGCCGACGGCATGGGCGGTCATCCCGAAGGCGAGGTCGCGGCCCAGATTGCGCTGCAGACGTTGGCGGCACTGTTCCAGCAGGAAGCGCGGCCCGTCATCACGGATCCCCAGCGTTTCCTGCAGGAAGCCATCATCGTGGCCCACCAGCAGTTGCTGCGCTACGCCGCCAGCAAGGGGCTCTCCGACACTCCGCGCACGACGGTCGTGGCCTGCATCCTGCAGGGCAACCAGGCCTGGTGGGCGCACTGCGGCGACTCGCGCCTGTATCTCGTACGCTCGTCCAAGCTGATTGCCCGCACGCGTGACCACTCGTACTCCGAGCTGCAGGAAGCACTGGGGCGCGTCTCGCGCGGCGGCGAACCTTTCAACCGCAACGTCCTCTTTACCTGCCTGGGCAGCCCCGGTCGGCCTATGGTGGACGGGCAGGGACCGTTGGTGCTGGAACCTGCGGATCGCCTGCTGTTGTGCTCCGACGGCTTGTGGGGAAGCGTGGACGACGACGAGATCGTCCAGCATCTGGCCGACCAGCCCATCTCCGAGGCCGTGCCCGAACTGGTCGAGCAGGCCCTGCGTCGCGGTGGCGCACGCAGCGACAACGTCACCGTCCTTGCCGTCGAGTGGGAAGGCGAAGGGGAGCCCAGTGGCGACACGACGCAGAGTCTGGGCAATTCTGGCTTCGCATCCACCATACAAGGCGCGCTGGACGCCGACCTCGTCGCCGCCATGGATGAGGAGGAAATCGAGCGCTCGGTGCGCGAGATCAACGAAGCCATCCGGGTGCGCGCCGCCGCCAATCGCCGCTAACTTTCATTTCTCCATGACACAGACCTTCATGCGCAGCGCAGGCCGCGCCGCCAATCAATTGCGCCCGGTGCGCATCACCCGCGGTTTCACCGTGCATGCCGAGGGTTCGGTCCTGATCGAGTTCGGTGCGACGCGTGTGCTGTGCACGGCCTCCGTCGAGGAGCGCGTGCCGCCGCACAAGCGCGGCTCGGGCGAGGGCTGGGTGACGGCCGAGTACGGCATGCTGCCGCGCGCCACCCATACTCGCAGCGACCGTGAGGCGGCCAAGGGCAAGCAGAGCGGGCGCACGCAGGAGATCCAGCGCCTCATCGGGCGCTCGCTGCGCGCTGTCTTCGATCTGGCCGCCTTGGGCGAACGCACAATCACGCTGGACTGCGATGTGCTGCAGGCCGATGGCGGTACGCGCACGGCGGCCATCACCGGCGCGTTCGTGGCCGCGACCGATGCGGTCAACCGGCTGCTGGCCGACGGCCGGATCGCGAAGTCGCCGATCAAGGACTCGGTTGCGGCCATCTCGGTCGGCATCGTCGATGGCACGGCGCTGCTGGACCTCGAGTACATCGAGGACTCCGCCTGCGATACCGACATGAACGTCGTCATGACCGGCAACGGCGGTTTCGTCGAGCTGCAGGGTACGGCCGAGGGTGTGGTCTTCACGCGCGAGGAGATGAACGCGCTGCTGGACCTGGCCGACAAGGGCATCCGCGAGCTGATTGCCCTGCAGAAGTCAGCATGACGGGCCACTCAGCGCCGGGCCGCGCCGAGCAAGCGGCCAGCTCCGTCGGGGATGGCCCGACGCACCCGCTGGGCGAGGTACGGATATGAAGCTGGTCCTCGCCTCCAACAACGCGAAGAAGCTCGTCGAGCTGCAGGCCTTGTTCGTGCCGATGGGCATAGAGTTGCTGACCCAGGGCAGCCTTGGCATTCCGGAGGCCGAGGAGCCCTATCTGACCTTCGCCGAGAACGCGCTGGCCAAGGCCCGCCATGCCGCGAAGCTGAGCGGCTTGCCGGCGCTGGCCGACGACTCGGGCCTGAGCGTGGACGCGCTGGGCGGAGCGCCCGGCGTGCGCTCGGCACGCTACGCGCTGGATGCCGGTGGCGAGAAGAGCGACGCGGCCAACAACGCTCGCCTCCTGCGCGAGATGGCCGGCCTGGCCGATCGCCGTGCGCGCTTCGTCTGCGCGCTGGTGGCCGTGCGCAGCGCCGACGACCCAGAGCCGCTGATCGCGATGGGGCGCTGGGGTGGCGAGATCCTGACGGCGCCCAACGGCGAGGGCGGCTTTGGCTACGACCCGCTGATGCACATCCCGTCCCTGGGCCGGACCGTCGCCAGCCTGGGCGCTGAGGTCAAGAACCGCCACAGCCACCGCGCGCTGGCGGCCGCGCAACTGATCGCCCAGTTCCGCGAGGTCTGGCACCTCGGCTGACGCCATGGCCGATCTCGTCCATCTGATGCGCCCGGGCACGTTGCAACTGCCCGCGCTGCCGCCGCTTGCCCTCTACGTGCATCTTCCCTGGTGCCTGCGCAAGTGCCCCTACTGCGACTTCAACTCGCACGAGGTCAAGGGTGGCGCGCTGGCGACCGACACGGCCGAGGCCTATCTCGCCGCACTGCGGGCCGATCTTGAGGCCGCGCTGCCGCTGGTCTGGGGGCGACCGGTCGTCAGCATCTTCATTGGCGGTGGCACGCCTAGCCTGTTCAACCCAGAGCAGATCGCGCAACTGATCTCCGATGTCCGCGCCCGCCTGCCGCTGGAGCCAGGCTGCGAGATCACGCTGGAAGCGAACCCCGGCACCTTCGAGCGCGAGCGCTTCAAGGGCTTTCGCCAGGCCGGCGTCACGCGGCTGTCGGTGGGTGTGCAGAGCTTCGATGACGCGCAGCTGAAGACACTGGGCCGCGTGCACAGCTCGACGCAAGCTCGAGAAGCGCTGGCAGAGGCGGCCGAGTCGTTCGAGACCTTCAACCTCGACCTGATGTACGCGCTGCCGGGCCAGACGCTGGACGATCTGGCCCGCGAGCTCGACGCGGCGCTTGCCTTCCGTCCGCCACACCTGTCGATCTACCACCTGACCATCGAGCCCAACACGGTGTTCGCGACGCGCACACCCGCGGGCCTGCCCGACCCCGACCTTGCCAGCGACATGCTGGACCTGATCACCGAGAAGACCGGCACCACGGGCCTGTCGCGCTATGAGGTGTCTGCCTATGCCCGCGAGGGCCACCGTTGCCAGCACAACCTGAACTACTGGCAGTTCGGCGACTACCTCGGTATCGGTGCCGGCGCGCACAGCAAGCTCAGCTTTCCGAATCGTGTGCTGCGCCAGGTGCGCTGGCGTGAGCCAGCGGCCTTCATGGCGCAGGCGAACAAGGTCAGCAACGAGCAGGAGGTGGCGCGCAAGGACCTGCCGTTCGAGTTCATGCTGAACGCGCTGCGGCTCAAGGAGGGCGTCACCATCACGCAGTTCCTGGAGCGAACCGGTCTGCCGCTGTCCGCCATTGCCAGCGGCCTTGAAACCGCCCGTGGCCGTGGCCTACTGATGGCCGACCCGGCCCGCATCCAGCCCACCGAGCGCGGCTTCGACTTCCTCAGCGACTTGCAGCAGCTGTTTCTGTGAGCCTTTGCTGAAGGGCTGCGATCTCGGCGTGGAGCCAGTCACAAAAGGCGCGCACCGCGGGGTCGTCGCGCAGCGCCTCGGGATAGACGACGTGATAGTCGCGGCCGGCCTCCAGATCCAGCTCCTGCGCAGCCACGCGCACAAGGCGTCCATCCAGCAGTGCATCACCGGCCATCAATTCGCGCGCTAACGCCACGCCCATGCCCTGCTCTGCGGCTTGCAGCAGCACGCCAGCGTCGTTGAAGCTGGCAACGACGACCGGCGCTACTGGGAGGCCGGCCAGTGCGAACCACTCGCGCCAGACGTCCACATCGTCCAGCAATGGCTGCGAGGCGAGGGCGGACAGCGGCTGGCCCATCAGGCGATGCGCCAGCGCCGGCGCGGCGACGGCGATCAGCGGCGAGTGGAAGAGGCGTTCGTTGACGAGGCCATGCCATGGCCCGCGGCCCACGCGCAGGCCGATCTGGTAGCCATCCCGCTCCAGGTCGACCACCTGCTGGCTCGTGTGCAGATCCAGCGTGATGCAAGGCTGCAGCGCCTGCCATCGTGACAGCCTCGGCATCAACCAACGCTGGGCGAAGGAGGGTAGGGACGTCACGCGCAGCATCTGTGCCGCGTTGTTGTGTGCCTGGCTGGCTGCCAGCAATCCGGCCTGCAGCTCGGCGAAGACTTTGCTGACAGCGCGCTGCAGGGCCTGGCCGGCGGGGTTCAGCGACAGCCGGCGGCCCTGGCGCGTGAAGAGCTCGAAGCCGAGCTGTGCCTCCAGGCCGCGGATCTGCTGGCTGACCGCGCTGTGCGTCAGGTGCAAGCTCTCGGCTGCCGCACGCAAGTTCTCCGTGTGGGCCGCGGCACGGAATGCGACGAGATAGTGGAGTGGAAATCGGTCGAGTGAAGCCATCTGGTTAGCCATTCAAACCAATCAGTGCAGAAAAAAGCGCTTTTTGGCGCTCTTTTGGATGAATAGCATAACCAGCATTCAAGGAGTCCACATGAATATGCCGCTTCACAAGATTGCCCTGTTTCCGTTGGTTACCGCGCTGGTGCTGGCCGCGGTGAGCGCGCGAGCCTTCACGGATTCGAACGCCGACCTGAAGGACGCCGCAGCCGACCATTCAGCCCGGGTCGTCATCACCGGCAAGGCCGAACGCCCGATGCAGACGGCCTGGGTGCCGGCGACGCCCAAGTCGCTGGACGGGTTCACGCCGGTCGTTGCCGGGGAGCGCCTGGCAGCGGCACGCAACCGCGCAACCTTGCTCGCCAAGGCAGATGCGGCGGCCAGCGCAAGCCGCCGTTGAGGCCGGTCAGACGCGGTTGAGAGACATGCCGGAGGTGGCGCGCAGTCGCTCCAGCACCTTGCCCGCAATCTGGTTCAGTGGCAGCACCTCGTCCGCCGCGCCGGCCGCGATAGCCTCGCGGGGCATGCCGAAGACCACGCAGCTGGCCTCGTCCTGGCAGTAGTTGTAGGAGCCGGCGTCCTTCATGACCTTCATGGCGCGGGCTCCGTCGGCGCCCATGCCGGTCAGCATGATGCCGATGGCATTGGGGCCGACGACCTTGGCGGCGGACAGGAACAAGGCCTCCACTGAGGGCTTGTGGCGGTTGATGGGCTCGCCGTCTTGCACGCGGGCGATGTAGTTCGCACCGCTGCGCTCCACGGTCAGGTGCATGCCGCCCGGTGCGATGTAGCCGTGTCCGGGCAGGATGCGCTCGCCGTCCTGTGCTTCCTTCACGCGGATCTTGCACAGGCCGTCCAGCCGCGCCGCGTAGCTCTTCGTGAAGCCGGGTGGCATGTGCTGCGTGATGACGACCGCGGGGCTGTCGGCCGGCAGGTTGAGCAGCACGTCCTTGGTCGCTTCGGTGCCACCGGTGGAAGCGCCGATGAAGATGATCTTCTCCGTGGATGCCCGGCCCAGGCTGGCCATGGTCACAGGCTTGGCCGGTGCCGGCGCAGCCGTTCCCGGCGCCGGCGCCACATGGCGACGGATATGCGCCTTGGAGGCGATCCGGATCTTGTCGGTGATGTCCTGAGCCAGCAGACGGATGCCGTCGGCCACGCCGATCTTGGGCTTGGCGACGAAGTCGATGGCGCCCAACTCCAGCGCCTTCAGCGTGACCTCGGCACCGCGCTCGGTCAGCGTGGACACCATCACGACGGGCATGGGCCGCAGCCGCATCAGGCGCGACAGGAAGTCCAGACCGTCCATGCGCGGCATCTCGACGTCCAGCGTAATGACGTCGGGGTTCAGGTTGCGGATCATCTCGCGTGCGACCAGCGGGTCTGACGCCGCGCCTATGCACTCCATGTCGGGCTGGCGGTTGATGATCTCGGTCAGGATAGAGCGCACGAGCGCCGAATCGTCCACCACCACGACCCTGGTCTTGGGCATGGGTGTCTCCTCAGAACAAGTCGATGGAGCCGCCGCTGCTCGCGACCGGCTGCACCTTCTGGATGGCTGCGCGGTCCTGCTGGACCAGCGCGTCAGTATTCGTCGATGCCAGGCGTTTGATCATGGCCTTGCCGCTGGCGGGCAGGAAGCAGACCTTGCGCGGATAGACGTCAAGGACGTCCTTGGACACGATGGGGATGCGCTCAAGCTTCAGGTAGTCGATGACGAAGTTGGTGTTGCGCTCGCCGACGTTGAGCGAGTTCATGCCAGAGATGACGGCGCCGCCGCCGAAGATCTTGGCTTCCATGCGCGCCTTGCTGGCGCCGCGCTTCATCATCTCGTTGATTAGCAATTCCATTGCGTAGGAGCCATAGCGTCCCGAGTCGCCATTGCCTTCGGGCAGCATGAAGTGATTCATGCCGCCGACCCGGGCGACGCGGTCCCATAGGCAGGCGGCGATGCAGGAGCCCAGCGTCGTCATCACGAGCAGGTCCTCGGTGTCGACGAAGTACTCGCCCGGCAGAATCTTGACGGCGGCGTTCTTGAAGTGGGCGTCGTAGAAGAAAAACGAGGCTTCGCCCTGCTTGCGCGGCTGGGCCTTGAGCTGGTTGACCCTGGCCAGCGCGGCGGGGTTGCCGATCGTGCTGGCAGTGGCGAGAGGCGTGCTCATGGTCAGACCCTCTCGTAGATGGTTTTGCCGCGCAGCTTGAACAGGTCGCGCGATTCGGTGAAGTTCTCGGAATGCCCCACGAAGAGCAGCCCGCCGGGGCGCATGACGCGGTGGATGCGCTCAAGCACCTTGCGTTGGGTAGCCGCATCGAAATAGATCATCACGTTGCGGCAGAACACCATGTGGAAGGGATCGCCGAGCTGCCACTGCGTGTCCATCAGATTCAGCGGGCGGAACTCCACCCAGCGCTGCAGCTCGGGCTTGACGCGGATCTTGCCGGCATTGGCACCGGTGCCGCGCATGAAGAAGTTCTTAAGCCGCGTGGCATCCAGGCCGCGAGCATCTGCGTTGTAGACAGCGCGCTTGGCCGTGGCCAGCACCTGGGTGTCGATGTCGCTGGCGACGAGTTGCACCGAGGCGCTAGGCCCCAGGGCCTCGCCGCAGGTCATCAGGATGGAGTACGGCTCTTCACCGGTCGAGGCGGCACAGCACCAGATGCGAACGGGCTTGCCCACGAAGGGCTTGAGATCGTCCTTGAGCGCATGGAAATGGTGATCTTCGCGGAAGAACGAGGTCAGGTTGGTCGTCAGGCAGTTGACGAACTCCTGCCATTCGGCCGTCCCGGCTGCGCCGGTGGATGCTTCCAGCCATTGGAGATAGCTCGCGAAGCTTTTGTGGCCGGTTTCGCGCAAGCGACGCGACAGACGGCTGTAGACCATCGCGTGCTTGCCGTCATGCAGGCTTATGCCGGCATGCTTGTAGATCAGCTCGCGCACACGGTCGAAGTCGGCCTTGCTGAAGCTGAACTCGTGATCAAGGGAATCGGTGCCGGAGGCGAGGTCGGGTGCGGGCATGTCGGAAACAGATTGGTGGGTGCTCGCAGCGGTTCTAGCGGTGGCGCATCGATTTTCCACCGCAGGGGCAGTTGTACGGCCCTGACGCAGCCCAGCATAGTGCAAACAGCTCACGGGAACGTGCCTGTTTCACGACCTGGACATGGGAAGCGCGCTGCTAGACTGCCCTGAAACCACAATCCAGCAGTTCGCACCACCTTTGGAACATCGTTTGCCCGCCCCTCGCCTGATCGACGCCCAGGTGCTCGTTCTGGACCAGGCCCTGCAGCTGCTGCAGCAGGCCGGGGCGTTGCTGCCGGACGAGGCACCGATGACGACTGCCTGGCTGCAGGCCGTGCTGGACGCGCTGTGCGACCTCTCCAGCAGGGATGCACTGACCGGGCTGGCCAACCGCCGCAGCTTCGAGATGGCCCTGGCTCGCGAGGTCGATCGCGTGGCCCGGTCGGACGAAGCAGCCCTGCTGCTGATGCTGGACATCGATCACTTCAAGGCTGTCAACGATACCCATGGCCATGGCGCCGGCGACCAGGTCATTTGTGCCGTGGCTCGTGCCATCGAGCAGGCCGTCAGGCCCATGGATCTCGTCGCCCGGGTGGGCGGCGAGGAGTTCGCAATCATCCTGCCCAACTGCGCCCCGCATGTAGGACTGGCTGTCGCAGAGCGCGTGCGCGAGCGAGTCTCGGAACTCGACATCGAAGTTGGTCCGGGGCGCTTGCTGGGCGTCACCATCAGCCTCGGCGGCGCTTTTGCACCGCAGTGGGTGCGTTCATCGCCGCTGCTTTGGATGGAGCGCGCCGACCGCCAGCTGTACCGCGCCAAGGCCGAGGGCCGCAACCGCGCCTGCCTCGAACCCCAGGTCGACTCCCTGGTCAGCGCCGAAGAAAGGGGCATGTTGTTCGCCTCCCTGAACCTCGACACGCAACAGGACCTGCCATGAGCATGACAAACGATCCTGCTGCCCCCCGTCCGCCGCGCTCTGGCGCCCGCACCCTGGCCGTCACAAGCGGCAAGGGCGGCGTCGGCAAGACCTTCGTCACCGCCAATCTGGCTGCGGCCCTGGCCGCGCGTGGCCAAAAGGTGCTGGTGCTGGATGCCGATCTCGGCCTCGCCAACCTCGACGTGGTGCTGAACCTGCACCCCAAGCTGACACTGCACGACGTCTTCACCGAGAAGGCTACGCTGGAGCAGGCCATCCTTCCCGCGCCTGGCGGCTTCTCGGTGCTGCTTGCTGGTTCAGGCATGGTGGAGTATTCGCGCCTGACACCAGATGTGCGGGACAAGCTGCTGCACATCATCGACCTCGTCAAGCCGCGCTTCGACTGGGTGCTGCTCGATACCGGCGCTGGCATCTCCGACGTCGTGTTGTTCGCCATCTCGATGGCCGAGGATGTCCTCGTCGTCGCCACCCCCGAGCCCACGTCGCTGACCGATGCATACGCCACCATCAAGGTGCTGGCCACGCAACAGGAGCGCCGCCATATCGGCCTGGTCGTCAACCAGGCCAACCGCGTTGGGGAGGGCAGGCTGATTTGCGGGCAACTGCAGCAGGTTCTGCAGCGCTTCGTCGGCCCGACGCCGGGGCAGAGCTTTCGGCTGGAGCTGTTCGGCGAGGTCAAGGCTGACCTGGCTGTGCGACAAGCCGTGCTCAAGCGCCAACTGATGCTGGAACACTACCCGGGCTGCGATGCCGCCCAGGCCATCAAGGCACTTGCCTCCAAGCTCCTTGGCTGAACCAACTCCTGCAACGGCCTTCGAGTGGATGGGCGGCGAGGTCGGCGTGCGCGAACTCGTCGACCGCTTCTACGATCTGATGGACCTGGAGCCGGGCTACGCCCGACTGCGGGCGGCTCATGGCAACTCGCTGGAGTCGGCGCGCGACAAACTGTTTTGGTTTCTGTGCGGCTGGCTGGGCGGGCCGGATCACTACATTCGCCGTTTCGGCCACCCGCGGCTGCGGGCGCGGCATTTGCCCTTTCGCATCGGCATCGCTGAGCGCGACGAATGGCTCGCCTGCATGGCACAGGCCATGCAGGAGACCGGGGTGGACCCGGCCCTGCAGGCCCGCTTGGCCGAGTCCTTCGCCGGCACGGCTGACTGGATGCGCAACGTCTAGGGCCTGTTAACACAAACGCAATCCGTCAGCGATCAGAGCGAAGCTGATGAAGGCGGTGAACATGATGTCGAGCTTCTCGAAGCGGGAGAAGATTCGGCGATAGCCCTTGAGGCGGCGGAACAGGCGCTCGACTTCATTGCGGCGCTTGTACATCTCGCGGTCGTACTCCCAGGGCTCGATGCGCGTGCTCAGGGTGAGCGTCTGGCCGCCCCATCTTGAACTGTGGGGATACGCCCATGACGATGGTGCCCACCAATTCCAATAGGTGGGCACCTATGCAACCCAGATCCCAGAGGCGCGTGCACAGCGCCGAGTTCAAGGCGCAGGTTCTTGCCGAGTGCCAGCAGCCTGGCGCCTCGGTGGCGGCCATCGCGCTGGCACACGGCCTCAACGTCAACCTTCTGCGTAAGTGGCTGGTGGGGCGCGGCATCAAGCGCACCGGGATGGCTGCGCCCCGAACAATAGCCGGCAAGCAGCCGGTCGCCGCCGTGGCGACGGCTGCGTCGCTGCAGTTCATTCCCGTCGAAGTGGCTCCTGCAGTGTCGGCCGGCGCTGGGCACGCCGAGATTGAGTCGGTCAATTCCCCGGACATCCACATCGAGCTCAACCGCGGCGCGACGCGGCTGAGCGTGCGTTGGCCGTCGACACAGGCCGCAGCGTGCGCCGCGTGGCTGCGCGAGTTGGTTGCCGTGACCCTGAAGGACTGACTGGCGCATGATCAGGATCGACGCCCTTTGGCTGTGCAGTCGGCCGCAGGACATGCGCGCCGGTGCCGATCGGTTGCTGTCAGTGGTGGTCAACACACTCGGCGAGGCACGCGCCCACCACGGCTACCTGTTTGCCAATGCACGGGCCAGCCGCCTGAAGCTGCTCGTGCATGACGGCTTCGGCGTGTGGTGCGCCACGCGTCGCCTGCATGCCGGCCGCTTCGTTTGGCACGCCGCCGAGGCGGGCTCGCCGGCACCGGCCTTGCAGCTGAGCGCACAGCAATTCGAAGCACTGACCCTCGGACTGCCCTGGCAGCGGCTGGGTGAACTGGCCACGATCCGCCGCACCTGAGGCGCTGCGGCGGTTGACAGCGCAAGTGCCAATGGCAGGCCGATGTTCGATGCGGCACCATGCTGCGCATGCCCAGTGCAGTTGCCCCCACCCCTGATCTGACGAGCCTGCCCGCCGAGGTGCTCGCGCTGATTGAGCGGCTGCAGCAACAAGCGCGGGTCGATGCGCAGGAACTGGCCCACCGTGGCCGGGAGCTCACGCTGGCGCAAGCCAAGATCGACAAGCTCAACTTCGAGATTGCCCGGTTGCGCCGCTGGCAGTTCGACGCCAAGACCGAGGCCATGACCGCTGCACAGCGACTGCTGTTCGCTGAAGCCCTTGCCGAGGACGAAGCCAGCCTGCAGGCGAAGTTGGCCGAACTGCAGCGCGGCCTGCCCGAGGCGCCTAAGACGCCCAAGGCACCCCCGCGCAAACCGCGGCGCCAGGCGCTGCCCGAACATCTGGAGCGCGTGGAGCACCGCCACGAGCCCGAGGACACCACCTGCCCGAACTCCGACTGCGGCCAGCCCATGCAGCGCATCGGCGAGGACGTCAGCGAGAAGCTGGACATCGTCCCGGCGAAGTTCTTCGTCCACCGGCACATCTACGGCAAGTGGGTGTGCCGGTGCTGCCAGGTGCTCCGCCAGGAACCGGCCGAGCCCGACGTCGTCGACGGCGGCATCCCGGCGGCCGGGCTAGTGGCCCACACGCTGATCAGCCGCTTCGTCGACCACCTGCCGTACTACCGGCAAGAGCCGATCAACGCGCGCTCCGGCGTGCACACGCCGCGCTCTACGCTGGCCAGTTGGGGCGGCGCTGGCGGCGCGAGCCTGGAGCCGCTGTACGAGCTGCACCGAGCCTTCATCCTGAGCTGCCGGGTGCTGCATGCCGACGAGACGCCGGTGCCACTGCTGGACCCTGGTGCCGGCAAGACGAAGAAGGCCTATGTCTGGGCATGGGCACGCAGCCATCACGACCCGCACCCGGGCGTGATCTACGAGTTCTGCCTGGGTCGAGGATCGCAGTACCCGCTCGCCTTCCTCGGTGGCAAGGGGCCACCTGCGCCGGAACCCGCCTGGAACGGCACTCTGATCACGGACCAGTATGGGGGCTACAACGCCGTGCTGGACGGCAAGCTTTACCCGCAGCGCAAGTCGGCGGCATGTGCCGCGCATGCCCGTCGTCGCTTCGAGGAGCTCAGCCGCGGTGAGCACAGTGCCAGCGCCGTGGCCGCCGAGGCCATGCAGCGCTGGGCACGGATCTACCGTGCCGAAGGCGCCTTCGGCGAGATGTCCCACGACGAGCGCCGCCAGGCACGCCAGGCGGTGAGTCGGCCGCTGTGGGAGGAGCTCCAGGTGTGGCTGAAGCTGCAGCGCACGCAGGTGCTCGATGGCAGCAAGATCGCCGAGGCGATCGACTACAGCCTGAACGCCTGGCCGGCACTCACGCTACACCTGGACGACGGGGCCGTGGTCATCGACAACAACCTCATCGAGCGGCAGATCAAGCCCTGGAAGCTTGGAGCGAAGAACTGGCTGTTCGCCGGCAGCGCGTTGGCCGGCCAGCGCGCTGCGGTGGTGATGAGCCTGGTGCAGTCGGCCAAACTCAACGGCCTGGATCCGTGGGCCTATCTGCGCGATGTGCTGGCGCGCATCCACTCACACCCGAGCCACCGCCTCGAAGAACTGCTGCCGCACCGCTGGCGGCCCACCTGACAATGGAACGGATCAACTTGCCCGTGATCGTGCAGGCCCAGCGTGCCGTCCAGCGGATGAGCCTGGAGCAGAAGGTGGCGCTCACCGATGAGATCTTCGTGAAGCAGCCCACGTTGCTCGCGTCGATCCTGGTGCTGCCGCGCATGGGCGTGGCCATGGCGCAGTTGGATGTGGCGATTCACGTCCTGCTCGTCACGTTCCAGGCGATGAAGCTCAGCGGTCACCAGTGGCCCGTCGTCACCGAGGACATCCAGGAGGGATGCCTACAGCGCCTGACTGCCCGTGCGCGCTTCAACGAGGGGCTGCCGCCTGAGTTGGTCGCCCAGATCGTCCAGAAGTTCTGTGACGAGCATCCCGAGCGCAATCTGCTTGCATTCGCCTACGGCTATCTCGGCGACCACGACCTGTGGGCCGTGCGTACCGAGGCTGAGAAGTACTTGGTACTGGCCACTCTCAACCTCGTGGAGTGCGTCGCCTTCGTCGGATCCGCAGCTGCGGCGAGATAGCCCCGCTTCCAGACTGAGTCAAGGTGGAGCGGCTGGACGCTCACTGCTCAGGGGCGGCACGACAGGGATGAACCCCAGGTCGAGTGCGAGCTGCCGAGTTTCGTTGCCCTCGTAGGCGCGATCCATCAACAGATGCAAAGGCCGATTGGGCGCACCGAGCCGCTTCAGCAGAGCTCGCCCCTCGGGAGCATCGTGCGCCTGCCCTGGTGACAGCGAGAAGGTTATGGCCGTGCGCGCGTCCGCCGCGACGAGATGGATTTTGGTGTTCCACCCACCACGGGATTTGCCGATAGCTTGCGGACCGTTTTTTTTGGCGCGCCGGTGCCATCGGGGTGCACCTTGACGCTGGTGCTGTCCAGCGACACCGCTTCAATCTTGATCTGCACGATCTGCGCCTGCTGCAATTGCTCGAAGGTCCGGTCCAAAACGCCCGACTTTGCCCAGCGGCTCATGCGCGTGTAGATCGTATGCCAGTTGCCGAAGCGCTTGGGCAAGCCGCGCCATTTGCAGCCGTGCTCAGCAACGTAAAGGATGGCATTCAACACCTGCAGATTCGACAGGCTGACATTGCCGCGTTGCAGCGGCAAGCAGTGCTCGATCTGCGCGAATTGGGCTGCTGTGATCTCCATGCACTCACTGTCGCAGCCCAATTGCTTTGGTGCAATTAGTGTTAACAGGCCCTAGTCGATCCTGAACGCGAACTCCTGTTGGAACATCGCATCACCCTGGCACTGGTAGCCGGCAAGGGCGGATTCCACTGAGCGCTGCAGTGAGCGCCTTGTCTTGCCATCCATGGCGCCCTGGGTCACGCGCAAGTCCGTGCCGACGACGCGGCCGCCGCGTACCGTGGCAATCACTTGCAGCACCGCTTCGCCGCTCCAGTTGACAGCAGGGACCTCGGGGCGGGGCATCACGGAACAGACCGCGCCCGGGAGCTGGACCTGCGTCCTGTCGATGCTTTGCTGCGGCAGCGCGACGCTGGGTGTGGCCGGGCCAGGAGTGCTAGGCATCGGCTCTCCGCGCGCCGTCGTGATACCGCCGGTAGGTGCTTCCTGCGGAGGGAAGACGTCAAATATCGGCGGTTGGACCAGGGGCACCTGAGGGTCGCGCAGTGTCGGCTTTTCGGGATGTCGTTGCGGCGGTGGCGGATCGGTAACGACGTCAGGCGGCAGCGGCTTGAACGTGGCGACTTCAGGGGGCCTGGGTGGCGCCTTGATCAGCCCCGCACTCAGCGCCCAGATGCCTGCGACGTGCAGGGCAACGACCAGGCCGATGCCGACATAGCTCTTGGGCTGAGGCGCACGATCAGAAAAGGTGTGGGACATGGGTTCTCTCCTCGTCGGGGCTGGGAAACCGGATGTCGCGCAGGTGGCGGCTTGCGCCCAGACTACTCTGGCCTAACGGGCCCGGTCAATGGCGTTGAACCGCGTGTCTGCCGCGCGACGCACCGAGCTGGCGGCATTTGCCGTCAGCCGTGTGTCAGACCGTTCCGTTCAACAGCACGATGAGGGCGCCGGCGCCGCCGTCGCTGGCGCGCGCCTGCACAAAGGCCAGCACTTCGCTCTTCTGTACGAGCCAGCGTCGCACCCGCCCCTTGAGTACCGGCTCTCGGCCTGGAGAGCCGTGACCCTTTCCGTGCACGACGCGCACGCATCGCAGGCCGCGTCGTGCGCTGTCGTGGACGAAGAGGCCCAGGGCCTCCCGCGCCGCGTCGCGGCGCAGCCCATGCAGGTCGAGCTGGGCTTGCAGGGCCCAATGGCCGCGACGCAGCTTGCGCACGACCTCGAGGCTGATGCCTTCGCGCCGAAAGCTCAGCGTCTCGTCGGTGTCCAGCAGCGACTCGACATCGATCTCGTCCGACAGGGCCTGCAACAGCACGGCGCGTTCGTCCGCCTCGCGTTGGCGGGGTTCCGGTGCGGGCTGTTCGCGCTCGTGCAGCACTCGGTCGACGCGGCGCAGCGGCGTCACGGGCCCTACGCTGAGCTCGAAGGCGCGCCGTTCCTGCTCCGCCAGCCGCAGCGCTGCGGCGCGGTGCTCACGCTCCAGTTCGACCGCCAGCCGCGCGGCGGCGAGCTCGCGCGCGAGCGGCTTGAGGTCGGCGAGGCTGCGTACCGCCGCTGGCTTGCTCACAGCAGGCCCCGCTCGGCAAAGGAGACGACCTCGCCGGCGCCGACAACGAGGTGGTCGACGACGCGCACGTCCACCAGGGCCAGTGCCTGGCTGAGTTGGCGCGTCAACTGTTCATCGGCCTTGGAGGGCTCGGCGACGCCACTGGGGTGGTTGTGGGCCAGGATGGTCGCGCCGGCACCCAGGGCCAGCGCGCGCTTGACGACTTCGCGCGGGTGTACGGTGGTCGAGGTCAGAGAACCCTGGAACAGCGTCTCCATGGCGATCAGCCGCAACTGCGCGTCCAGGAACAGCACGGCGAACACTTCGTGGTCCAGGCCGCCCAGATGCAGGCGCAGATAGGTCTTGACCGCGTCGACGTCGTTCAGCGCCGGTTTCTCGGCCAACTGCTGGTTCAGCGAGCGGCGTGCGATTTCCAGCACGGCGGCGATCTCAGCGCGTTTCGCCGGCCCCAGGCCTCTGACCTGGGCCAGGTCCTGCACGTCGGCAGCCAGTAGTCCGGCCCAGCCACCGAACCGGTCCAGCAGGCTCTGCGCCAGATGCAGCACCGGCATGCCCTGGATGCCGGTACGCAGCAGCAGGGCCAGCAGCTCGGCGTCCGCCAACGCCTGCGGTCCGCGGGCGAGCAGCTTCTCGCGCGGGCGGGCGTCCGGGGGCAGATGGGTCAGCGGCATAAAATCGGCAGTCTAGCCAAGCGCTCCCAGACCTCTCTCGAATGAACCCCATCCAGGCCGGCTCTTTCCTTACGTTGCATTACCGGCTCTCGGGCCCGGACGGCGCCGACATCGTCAACACCTTCGGCGACAAGCCCGCGACGCTGTCGTTGGGTGCCGGCCAGCTGTCGCCGGCCATCGAAGCGCGCCTGCTCGGACTGGCCGAGGGAGCGCACGAGCGCTTCCAGCTGGCACCCGGCGAAGCCTTCGGCGATCGCAACCCCGAGCTGTTGCAGCGCGTGAAGCTGACACTGCTGCGTCAACTGGGCGATCCGGATGAGGTCTACAACGTCGGCGACGTCGTGCAGTTCCCCGGCCCGGACGGGCAGGGTGGCTATGCCGGCGTCGTGCGCGAGCTGGGCGAGGAGGCGCTGCTGTTCGATTTCAACCATCCGCTCGCCGGTCAGCCGGTGAGCTTCGAAGTGCAAGTGATCGGGGTGCTGTGATGAGTGCTGCCCAGCAACTCCAGGAAGTGCTGCTGGCCGAGCCGCGCGGCTTCTGTGCCGGTGTGGACCGCGCCATCGAGATCGTCGAGCGGGCGTTGCTCAAGTTCGGCGCGCCCATCTACGTGCGCCACGAGATCGTCCACAACACCTACGTCGTCAACGACCTGAAGTCGCGCGGCGCCATCTTTATCGAGGATCTGGCCGAGGTGCCGGCCGGAGCGACGCTGGTGTTTAGTGCCCATGGCGTCAGCCAGGAGGTGCGCCGCGAGGCCGCAGCCCGTGGCTTCAATGTCTTCGATGCAACCTGCCCGTTGGTGACGAAGGTCCACGTCGAGGTGGCCAAGCTGCACCGCGAGGGCTACGAGTTCGTCATGATCGGCCACAAAGGCCATCCCGAGGTCGAGGGCACCATGGGCCAGCTGTCTGAAGGCATCTTCCTGGTGGAGGACGTCGAAGATGTCGCCAAGGTGCGCGTGAGGGATCCCGCCAAGCTCGCCGTCGTCACGCAGACCACGCTGAGCGTTGATGATGCTGCCCAGATCCTGGCCGAGGTGAAGCGCGTCTTCCCGCAGGTGCGCGAACCCAAGAAGCAGGACATCTGCTACGCCACCCAGAACCGCCAGGACGCGGTCAAGCTGCTGGCGCCGCAGGTGGACGTGGTCATCGTCGTCGGTAGCCCCACCAGTTCCAACAGCAACCGGCTGCGCGAGCTGGCCGAGCGCCTGGGCACGCCGGGCTTCATGGTCGATGCTGCTGAAGACTTGAAGGCCGAGTGGCTACAAGACCGCCCGCGTGTGGGCCTAACGGCCGGCGCCTCGGCGCCCGACGTGCTGGTGCAGGCTGTCATCAGCCGGCTGCGCGAGTTCGGCGCGACGACGGTGCGCAGCCTGCCGGGCGTCGAAGAGAACGTGCACTTCCCACTGCCCATGGGGCTGGGCGACAAGTCCATGGCCGAGGTGACGCGTTCATTGTCTTGACGCCGATGCCTCACGCATCCGGCGGCGCTGTGACATCGGCGCCGTTTTCGCATCCGATTCCCCAAGGTTTTCATCCATGCTCGACATCACCCAACTGCGCAAAGACCTCGATGCCGTCATCGAGCGTCTGAACATACGCAAGACCCCCCAGCCCTTCCTCGACGTGGAGCGCTTCAAGGCGCTCGAAGCTGAGCGCAAGGCCGTGCAGACCCGCACCGAGGAGCTGCAGGCGCGCCGCAATGCGCTGTCCAAGCAGATCGGCATGGCCAAGGGCAAGGGCGAAGACGCTTCGGCGCTGATGGCCGAGGTCGGCGGCATCGCGGACGAGCTGAAGGCTGGCGCCGAGCGCCTGGATGCCATTCAGCATGAACTCAACGAGATGCTGATGGGGGTGCCCAACCTGCCCGACGCCAGCGTACCGGCGGGCAGCGATGAGGCCGGGAACGTCGAGGTGCGCCGCTGGGGCCAGCCGCGCGCGTTCGAGTTCGACGTCAAGGACCATGTCGACCTCGGCGCGTCGCTGGGCCTGGACTTCGAAACCGGCGCCAAGCTATCGGGTTCGCGTTTCAGCTTCCTCAAAGGCCCTGTCGCCCGGTTGCATCGGGCCCTTGCCCAGTTCATGCTCGACGTGCAGACGACGGAGCATGGCTATACCGAGTGCTATACGCCCTATATCGTCAACCGAGAGATCCTCGAGGGCACGGGCCAGTTACCCAAGTTCAAGGAAGACATGTTCTGGGTGCTTCGTGGCGGTGATTCGGAACACCCCGAGCAGTACCTGATCTCGACATCGGAAATCTCGCTGACCAACACGGTGCGCGACAGCGTGCTAAAGGCGGAGGATCTGCCCGTCAAGCTGACAGCCCACAGTCCTTGCTTCCGCTCGGAGGCCGGTTCGGCCGGTCGCGACACGCGCGGCATGATTCGCCAGCACCAGTTCGACAAGGTCGAGATGGTGCGCATCGAGCAGCCAGAACACAGCATGGCGGCACTGGAGGAGATGACGGGTCACGCTGAGGCCGTCTTGCAGAAGCTGGGCCTGCCTTACCGCACCATGCTGCTGTGTTCGGGTGACATGGGCTTCGGCGCCACCAAGACCTACGACCTGGAGGTTTGGCTGCCGGCGCAGAACACCTACCGCGAGATCAGCTCCTGCTCGAACATGGGCGCCTTCCAGGCCCGTCGCATGAAGGCGCGCTTCAAGAATGCTCAGGGCAAGAACGAGCTGGTGCACACGCTGAATGGCTCGGGCCTCGCTGTGGGCCGCACATTGGTGGCGGTGCTGGAGAACTACCAGAACGCCGATGGCAGCATCACCGTGCCCGAAGCGCTGCGGCCCTACATGGGTGGCATCGACACGTTGCGAAGCTGAGCTTCAGCGGCGCAAAAAAGCTGGCTATAATGATCGGCTTCGCACCAGCGCACCGAATCAGGAGAGGTGGCAGAGTGGTCGAATGTACCTGACTCGAAATCAGGCGTACGGTATCCCCGTACCGAGGGTTCGAATCCCTCCCTCTCCGCCAAGTAGTAAGCAAAAATGGGCCTTCGGGCCCATTTTTCATTTCCGTTCTACCAATGACCACGCTTGCTGGAGTCTCTGAAACGGATTGGGTCGCCCGCAGAAGCGACGGCGCCTTTTCACCAGAATGCTGCGTCGGATATCTCGCCCAATAGCGGGCGGCTCTTGCAAACGGCCGATCTAGGCTGTCAGTGGAAGTTCCCCGGGGTGTTAATTTGGGGCGGCAGACATTGGTAGCGCAGAAACAAGAAGCCCCAGAAGGGGCTAAATCGTTGCCCTCACAGGCAAATCGGCGCTGGTTAGACCAGGCCCTGCTTTGACGCCAGCACGGCCGCTTCGGCGCGGCTGCTGACATTAAGCTTCTTGTAGATGGACTTGATGTGGTCGTTGACGGTGAACCACTTGATACCCATCAGGTTCGCGATCTCCTTGATCGTGAAACCCTTGCTCAGATAGGTCAGCACCTCGCTCTCACGTGGCGTCAGGCGTTCCCACTCGGGAGGAGGGTCCAGCGCCACGCCACGACTGTTGGCGAAAGACGCCTGCGACGTCGAAAGCGCGCCGAAGCCGGAGTTCAACGGCATCGCGCCGCTGTCACTGGAGCTGGGCCGGAAGTGCGACAGCAACCGGCGCGCGATGGCCGGCGACAGTGGCGGCTGGCCGCGCACGATGCGCTGCAACTCCTCCACCAGCACCTCGAAGCGGTCTTCCTTGAGCAAATAGCCATCGGCACCGCATTGCAGGGCCGGGAACAGGTGGTCATCGTCCGAGTAGAGCGTCGTGACGATCTTGATGGCCGTCGAGCCTGTCAGTTCGGTCAGGAACTCCATGCCATTGCCGTCGGGCAGTTCGAGGTCCACCAGGATGAGCTTGAAGCCGACCTCCGGGTTGCCGGCAGACAGCTTGGCCACCTGGCGGCGGGCGTTCTCGAGGTCGCCGACCTCGGTGATCTCCATGGCATCGCTGAAGCTCTCTCGAACCACGCGGCACAGGAAGCTGCGGGCAACGGGGTTGTCTTCGATGATGAGAACTTTGACGGTCATGGCGCGGGGCGGGCGGCGGCTGTCGATTCGACCGCTGAATGTAGCGCACCGCCCCGTGCAGACCCGGGCCTGACACCCCGGCCTAAGCCCCCGTTTCAGGCTTCAAGGATTGGTAAGAACCAACTTGCCGACAACCTCGCGAGCCGCCATGCGAGCGAACGCTGCAGGCAGTTCCGCCATGGGCAGCACTCGGTCCAGCACCGGCTTGATCTTGCCCGCGGCGTACCAGGCGGCCAACTCACCCAGCATCTTGGCGTTGCGGCCGGGCTCGCGTTTGGCGAACTCGCCCCAGAACACGCCGACGAGGGAGGCGCCCTTGAGCAGGGCCAGGTTGAGCGGCAGCGCCGGGATCTGCCCCTGTGCAAAGCCGATGACGAGGTACCGGCCGCGCCAGGCGATGGAGCGGAAGGCGGCCTCGGCCAGATCGCCGCCGACGGGGTCGTAGATCACGTCTGGCCCCTTGCCCTCGGTCAGGGCCTTCAGTTCGTCGCGCAGGTTCTGCGTGGTGTAGTTGATGACTGCGTCCGCGCCCAGCGCCTTGCAGGCCTCGCATTTGGCATCACTGCCGGCCGCGGCGATGACGCGCGCACCGGCGGCCTTGGCGATCTGCAGCGCCGCGGTGCCAACGCCACCCGCTGCCCCAAGGATGAGGACCGTCTCGCCGGACTGCAGTGCGGCGCGGTCCATCAGCGCGTGGTGGCTGGTGGCGTAGGTGCAGATGAAGGCCGCGGCGTCCTCGAAGGCGAAGCCTTCGGGCAGCGGCATGGCCAGCACGGCCGGAATGCAGACTTCGGTGGCGAAGCCGCCTAGACCGCCGAAGGCCGCGACACGCTGGCCCACGGCAAAGCCCCTGACGCCATCGCCCACCTCGCTGACGACACCGGAGAACTCCGTGCCCGGCACGAAGGGCAGGGCTGGTTTCATCTGATATTTGTTCTGCACGATGAGCAGGTCAGGGAAGTTCAGGCTGGCGGCCTTGATCTGCACGCGCAGGTGCCCCGCCGGCAGTGCCGGCGCCGGCAGTTCGCGCCATTGCAGCGCTTCGACGCCTACCGGGTTTTCGCACAGCCATGCTTTCATCGTCGTCTCCGATTTCCTGAAACGGCCATGATAGGAATCAAGGTGGTTACACCCGGTCTCGCAGGTGACGCTCTCCCTACAATTGGCAACCATGCGCATCCTGATTTCCAACGACGACGGCTACCTTGCTCCCGGCCTCGCGGCTCTCGTGAAAGCTTGTGAGGGCCTGGGCGAGATCGAGGTCATCGCCCCCGAGCAGAACGCCAGCGGCACCTCCAATTCGCTGACCCTGAACCGGCCGCTGAACGTCTATCGTGCCGCCAACGGCTTCCGCTACGTCAGCGGCACGCCGTCCGATGGCGTCCACCTGGCGCTGACCGGCCTGCTGGGTTACCGGCCCGACCTGGTGCTCTCGGGCATCAACAACGGCGCCAACATGGGTGACGACACGCTGTACTCCGGCACCGTTGCTGCAGCGACCGAGGGCTATTTGTTCGGCATCCCGTCAATCGCCTTCTCGCAGGCGGAGAAGGGCTGGGGCGAACTTGAGGCCGCGGCTCGCGCGGCGCGCAGCGTCGTGGAGCAGGTCATTGCCGGTGGTCTGGGCCAAGGCTTCCTGCTCAACGTCAACATCCCCAATCGTGCCGATGCCGACAAACTGCCGCGCCGCGTGACCCGCCTGGGGCGGCGACATGCCAGCGAGGGCATCATCCAGCAGGTCAACCCGCGCGGCGAAACCATCTACTGGATCGGCCCGGCGGGCGACGCCAGGGATGCTGGCGAGGGCACGGACTTCCATGCCACAGCGAACGGCCAAGTGTCGATCACGCCGCTGCAGGTGGACTTGACGGAGCATGCGTCCCTTGGCAACTGGGCGCAACGCCTGGGTCTTTGACGACATGATCACCCCTACGCTCGCTGGAGCGCCCGCGGGCGGCCGGGTGGCACTGGCATGAGCACCCCAAAGCGTTTTCCCGCCAGCCTGAAGTCGGCCGCCTCTCCCCAGCGCGAGCTGCTGATGCCGCAGCGTCATCTGCGTCAGGCCACGGCCGACGCAGCCCGGCTGGCGCGGCCAAGCGGCACAGGGTTGGACAGCGGCGCCGTGCGTGAGCGCATGGTGGCCCGGCTGCGTGCCGAGGGCAAGTTCGACGAGCGAGTACTGGCCGCGATGGCCAGCGTGCCGCGCCACGAGTTCGTCGACAGCGCACTGGCTGCCCAGGCCTACGAGGACACGGCACTGCCCATCGGCCATGGACAGACGATTTCCAAGCCTTCTGTCGTCGCCCACATGCTGGGCCTGCTGATGGCTGGCGCCGGGGCTCGCCAGCGCAGCGCGCTGGGCCGGGTGCTGGAGATCGGCACGGGCTGCGGCTACCAGGCCGCAGTCATCGCGCTGCTGGCGCGCCACGTCACCTCCATCGAGCGCCTGCAGGGCCTGCACGAGAAGGCCAGGCTCAATCTGCAGCGTGTGACCTTGCCCAGGCCCCATGCAGTGCCGCGCCTGGTATGGGGTGATGGCCGCGTCGGCCACTCGGCCAGCGGCCCCTTCGACAGCATCATCGCGGCCGCCGGTGGCGAGGATATTCCGCAAGCCTGGCTGGAGCAGCTCGCGCCTGGGGGGCGCCTCATAGCCCCGACCGTGTCCAGCGGCCGCGGGCAGGTACTGGTCGTGCTCGACCACGTCGTCGAGGGTGGTGTCGGACGCTGGGTTCGGAGCGAACATGAGGCCGTGCTCTTCGTCCCCCTAAAATCTGGCGTCGTCTGACGAGGCCGACGGCGCACCGCGCCACACAATCGGGTCGGCCTCCAACGTGCTCCAGCCACACGATGCCCTATAGCCTGCGCCTTCTACTCGTCGTCACCACCTCGCTGCTGCTCAGCGCCTGCGGCACTTCGCTGCATCAAGCCCCGGTCGAGGACCGCAACCCGCTGCCTCCCAAGCCGGCGGCTTCGGCGCCGGCTCCCGCGGCCTCTGCTCCCGCAGCGGCCGAGGTCAAGCCGCCGCCCGGCGCCGAGAACGCAGGCAAACCCGGCTACTACACCGTCAAGCCGGGAGATGCGCTGATCCGCATCGCGCTGGACAACGGCCAGGGCTGGCGCGACATCGCGAAGTGGAACAACCTCGACAACCCCAATCGAATCGAAGTCGGTCAGGTGCTGCGCGTCGTGCCGCCAGGCGTGGATGCGAGCGCCGTGACGGCCAAGCCCATCGCCAGTGCGCCCAAGGTCGAATCGAGACCGCTGGACAGCAAGCCTCCGGTGGCAGCCGCCAGTGCGCCTACGAACGCCGGCGCTGCTTCGCCCGCTACGGCTGCCGCGTCGTCCGACGATGATGGACTGGCCTGGGGCTGGCCCGTTGCGCATCCGGTCAGCGCCGGTTTCGACGAGCAGCGCAACAAGGGCCTGGACTTCGCGGGCAAGGCGGGTGACCCGGTGCTGGCCGTCGCCGATGGACGCGTCGTTTACGCCGGTTCGGGCTTGCGCGGCTACGGCAACTTGGTCATCATCAAGCACAACAACACCTACCTGACTGCGTATGCCCACAACCGGGCGATGCTGGTCGAGCAGGACCAAGTCGTACGCAAGGGTCAGAGGATCGCCGAGATGGGCTCCACCGAGAGTGACACCGTCAAGCTGCACTTCGAAGTGCGCAAGCTCGGCAAGCCTGTCGACCCGGCCAAGCTGCTGCCGGCGCGCTGAGGACGCGGCAGGCAGGACCGCACCACTGGGCCAGCGAACCTGCCATGAAACGCGCTGTGTCCAAATCCAACGGCCACGAGGGCGTCAGCCACGAACCTGGCGTCATGTTGTCGGCGCTGAACGGCAACGGTGGCGATCCCGACCCGGGCCCCGAGGCGCCCGATGAAGAAGGGCAGATGCTGCGTGCCACGGGCGACGAGGTCGAACTGGGCAACGCGCTGCAGGCCTATCTGCGCGACATCCGGCGCACGCCGCTGCTGACGCCGCAGCAGGAGTTCGACACCGCCCAGGCCGCGCGCTCGGGCGACTTCGAGGCCCGTCAGGCCATGATCGAGCACAACCTGCGCCTGGTTGTCAGCATCGCCAAGAACTACCTGGGCCGGGGCCTGCCGATGAGCGATCTCATCGAGGAGGGCAACCTCGGCCTGATGCACGCGATCAGCAAGTTCGAGCCGGAGCGCGGCTTCCGCTTCTCGACCTACTCGAGCTGGTGGATACGCCAGAGCATAGAACGTGCGCTGATGCACCAGGCCAGGCTGGTGCGGCTGCCGGTGCACATCGTGCGCGAGCTGAACCAGGTGCTGAAGGCGCGTCGTGCGCTGGAAGCCCTCCAAAGCGCCAACGGGTCGGAAGGGCGTGTGCGCGCCGAGGATGTGGCCCAGGCGCTGGGGCGGCCGGTCGACGAAGTGGCGGAGCTGCTGGCCTATGCCGAGCTGCCCAGCTCCCTCGATTCGCCGGTGGACCGCAATGGCGAGGGGGGCGAGTCCATGCTGGATCTCGTCGCCGACGACCAGGCCATCGACCCCATGGGCCTGCGTCTTTCGCACGAAGTCGAGGAGTTGCTGCAGCATGGTCTGGCCAGCCTGAACGACCGGGAGCGCGAGGTGCTGTCGGGCCGCTACGGCCTGTCGGATCGTGAGCCCGAGACACTGGACGTGCTGGCCATCCGCCTGAAGCTGACACGCGAGCGCATCCGTCAGATCCAGATCGAGGCGCTGGCCAAGCTGAAGCGCAACATGATGCGTCACGGCGTGGACCGGGATTCGATCTTCTGATCTCTTGCACGAGCCTCGGATAATCCGGGGATGACTCAGACAACGGATTGGCTCAAGGTCGAGAGCATCGAACTTGAGGCGCAGGGCGTGGCGCACAACGTCGAGGGCAAGGTGGTCTTCATCGATGGAGCCTTGCCGGGTGAAGTGGTGAAGGCGCAGATCTCGCGCCGCAAGAACAACTGGGAGCAGGGCCAGCTCACCGAAATCAAGAAGGAAAGCCCGCTCCGCGTGACACCGGGCTGCCCGCATTTCGGCCTGCATCCCGGTGCATGCGGCGGCTGCAAGATGCAGCACCTGCATGCGGGCGCGCAGGTGGCCATCAAGCAGCGCGTGGTGGAAGACCAGCTCTGGCACCTGGGCAAGGTCAAGCCCGAGGTGCTGCTACGTCCCATCGAGGGGCCGACGTGGGGCTATCGCTACCGCGCCCGCTTCTCGGTGCGCTACGTGCAAAAGAAGGGCGTGGTACTGATAGGCTTTCACGAGCGCAAGAGCCGCTACGTGGCAGACATGCAGGTCTGCAAGGTCGTGCCTCCCGTCGTCAGTGACCTGCTGATGCCGCTGCGCGAGCTGATCGCGGCCATGGCCGAGCGTGACCGGCTGCCGCAGATCGAGCTGGCCATGGGCGACGAGGTCATCGCCCTCGTGCTACGTCACCTGAACCCGCTGCCGGATGGCGACGTGGCGATGCTGCGCGAGTTCGCCGCGAAGCACGGCGTGCAGTGGTGGTTGCAGCCCAAGGGGCCGGACACCGTGAAGCTGCTTGATGCAGGTGGCGCCGAGCTGGCCTATGCGTTGCCAGAGTTCGGCATCCGCATGCCGTTCAAGCCGACGGACTTTACCCAGGTCAATCCGCATATCAACGCGTCGCTGGTGGGGCGCGCACTGCGCTTGCTGGCGGTGCACAAGGGCGACCGCGTCATCGACTGGTTCTGCGGCCTGGGCAACTTCACGCTGCCGCTTGCCACACAGGCGCGCGAGGTGCTGGGCATCGAGGGCAGCGAGACGCTGGTGCAGCGCTCGCGCGAGAACGCCAAGGCCAATGGCCTGGCGCACAAGACGAGCTTCGTGGCCCGCAACCTGTTCGAGATGACACCCGAGCTGCTGGCCCTGGATGGTACGGCCGACCGCTGGCTGATCGACCCGCCGCGCGAGGGCGCCTTCGCGCTGGCCAAGGCGGTGGCCGACATCGCCCAGGACCCCTCGCTCGCGCCGGGCTGGGTGCCCCCCAGGCGCATCGTCTACGTCAGCTGTAACCCGGCGACGCTGGCGCGCGACGCAGGCCTGCTGGTCAATGTGGCCGGCTACCGCTGCACGGCCGCGAGCGCGGTCAACATGTTCCCGCACACGGCACACGTGGAGAGCATCGCCGTTTTCGAACGCTGATCGCCCGGCTCGGACGAGCCAGATCCGGCCTGCCGCAATGCAGAGGGCCGGATCTTTTGCTTTCCGGCCTCCGTGTTAGTCCGGAATCGGCGCCAGGCCGATGTCGACAAAATGAGTAAACAAAAAGTGTTTAGTTCATTTGGAGACAAGAGGCCGGCCATGCTGATTCGCAACCCACTCCCACGCCTGTTGGGCGTTGCCTGCCTGGCCCTGGGCCTGGCGCCTGTTTCACTTGCCCAGGCGGTGGATCTGCCGCCGCTGGCGCTCAAGCGAGGCGTCAATGCCCTGGGCTATGACCCGTTGTGGAGCGAGCCCGCCAAGGCGCGCTTTCAGCCGCGACACATGCAGGCCATCCGAGATGGCGGCTTCGACCATGTCCGGCTGAATCTGCATGCCTTCGAGCACATGGACGCGCAAGGGCGGCTGTCGGCCGCCTGGCTGAAGACGCTGGACGAGATGACGGCCGCGGCGCTGAATGCCGGCTTGCAGGTCATCCTCGACCAGCACAATTTCAACGACTGTGCCAAGGAGATCGACCTGTGCCGTGCGCGGCTCAAGGCTTTTTGGCGCCAGGTCGCGCCGCGCTACAAGGATGCGCCCGATGCGGTGCTGTTCGAGATCCTGAATGAGCCCAATGGCGCGGCCGATGCGGTCTGGAACGACATGCTGGCCGAGAACCTGGCCATCATCCGTGAGACCAATCCCCGGCGCCGCGTTGTCGTCGGCCCCAGGTTCTGGAATTCGCTGGACCATCTCGACAGCCTGAAGCTGCCCGAGGCCGACCGCAACCTGGTTGTCACCTTTCACTACTACACGCCGATGGAGTTCACCCACCAGGGCGCGTCGTGGACGCCGCAGTTCCAGAAGCTGTCCGGCGTGACCTGGGGTACGGCCGCGGAGCTGGACAAGCTCAAGCAGGACTTCGACCGCGTCAAGGCCTGGGCCCTGCGTGCGGGCCGGCCCATTCTGCTAGGCGAGTTCGGTGCGCTCGAGACTGCCGGCATGGCGCAGCGCGTGGGCTGGACCGCGGCGGTCGCCCGGGCCGCCGAGGCGCGTGGCTTCGGCTGGAGCTACTGGCAGTTCGATTCCGACTTCGTCGCCTGGGACATGAAGGCGGACGGTTGGGTGAAGCCCATCCTGAACGCCCTCGTGCCGGTGACGGGCGCAGGGCCCCAGGCGGTGGCGCGCAGCGCTGACCCGGCGCTGGATCACCTGATCAATGCGCCCAAGGTCAGTGCCTGGTCGGTCTATGGCGAAGGCCAGTCCACACAGCAAGTGCCCTGCGAGGCTTCGGGCAAGACCTGTCTGCGCGTCGATCTGCAGGGCAAGCGCACCAACCCCTGGGACAACGGCGTGATCGCCCCCATCACCGGCGACATCCGCAAGGGTGACAAGCTGCAGGTGCTGATCTGGATGCGGCTAGATACGGACGACGCCAAGGCCAAGGTCAGCGTGCCTGTCTCGCTGCAACTGAACGCAGCGCCCTACACGGCCCTGCTGTCCGGCGTGGCGACGCTGACCAGCAAGCTAGAACCCGTGGTGCTGAACGGCACGGCCCAGGCCGACCAGGCGGCAGGCACGGTGATGCTGTCGGCCCATGTGGGTCAGGTGGGCCAGCCGATGTGGTTCAGCGCGCCCTTCGTGCTGCGCAACTATGTGCCGGCCAAGTAGGCAGGAGGTGGCAAGTCGCCGATGGCCGCAAAGCCGTCGCGGCTCCGTCGTGCCTAGAAATCGGGATGCTCTGGCTGAGCCCGCTGCCCGGGCGAGGCGCAGGCCTGTGCGCCCGCAGGGACCGCGGCGACGTGGCCCAACTGCATTCCCGCTTGCACCGGAGTTGGCGGGGCACAAGGCTTCGAGAGAACTGAAATTCCTACGGCGGCAGGACTACAAACAGGTAGGCACACAGGCAAATCCAGTTCCTGTGAACGCAGCGGTCACAGCCTCGTGGATGCGCCCGTCGCGTCCTGCCGGGTAGCCTTCCACTTTCTTCTGGAATGAACGATAAATTGTTGATTCGAAGAGGATTTTTCCATCTTCGGCTCAGTATCTTGGGCAAAAACAAAGGCGGCCCTGCAGGCCGCCTTTGTCATGGGGGGGGGTGCGTCAGTCGCGGTCGCCGCCGAAGATGCCCAGCAGCGACAGCAGGCTCTGGAACACGTTGTAGAGGTCCATGTAGATGGCCAGCGTGGCGGAGATGTAGTTGGTCTCGCCGCCGTCGACCACGCGCTTGATGTCGTAGAGCATGAAGGCCGAGAACACGCCCAGCATCAGCACCAGGATGGTCAGCATCAGTGCCGACGACTGCAGGAAGAAGTTCGCGATGCAGGCGACGAACAGCACGACGGCGCCGACCGTCAGGAACTTGCCCATGCCGGACAGGTCGCGCTTGATGACGGTGGCCAGCGTGGCCATCGTGAAGAACACCGCTGCCGTGCCGCCGAAGGCGGTCATGACCAGTGAGGTGCCGTTCTTGAAGCCGAGCACGTAGCCGATCAGCCGTGAGAGCATCAGGCCCATGAAGAACGTGAAGGCCAGCAGCGCGGCGACGCCGGTGGCGGACTCCTTGGTCTTCTCGATGACGAACATCAGACCGAATGCGCCGACGAAGAACACGATCATGCTGATGCCGGGGCTCATCAGCTGGAACAGGCCGGTGGCAACGCCGACCCAGGCGCCCAGCACGGTCGGCACGAGGGACAGGGCCAGCAGCCAGTAGGTATTGCGCAGCACGCGCTGACGGTCGGCGGCCAGACCCATCCCGGCATGGCCGTATTGGGTTTGCAAGCTTTCGTTCATGACGATCCTCCGGGAGACGAATGGAAACCGCAGGGATTCTAGGGCGGTACCGGACGGCTACATTGGGGCCTGTACCTGGGAAAGCAAGACCATGAAACAGCAAGCTCAACTCGAACTCCAAGACGTCAAGCGCATCGCCGCCGCCGCCGAAGCTCACGCGACCAGCAAGGGCTGGGCCGTGTCCATCGCGATCGTCGACGCTGGCGGCCATCTGCTGTGGCTGCAGCGCCTGGACGGTGCATCGCCAAGTTCTGCGCTGTTTGCGCCTGCCAAGGCCCACACGTCGGCACTGGGGCGGCGCGAATCCAAGGTCTACGAGGACATGATCAATGGTGGCCGCCAGTCCTTCCTCAGCGTGCCAGGCATGCATGGCATGCTGGAGGGCGGCGTGCCCATCCTTGTCGACGGGCAGTGCGTGGGCGCGGTGGGCGTGAGCGGTGTCAAGTCCAGCGAGGACGCCGAGATCGCCAAGGCGGGCATCGCGGCACTTTGAGGGGGCACGCCAGGGTCGCGAAGGCTCGGTACTAACCCTTGTCGGCTATACTCGATAGGTTTACCTGAACCCCACGCTGCCCGGCACAAAACCGCTCTGGTTTCTTCAAGTTGATCCGTCTTGGGACGGATCGATGCTGGGCAGGCGCCCCACTTGCGGAGACCCTTGTGCTGACTGACCTGCTCCATCCCCCTCAAGCAATCTTGGCTCTGGCGGATGGGACGGTGTTCCGAGGCCAGTCCATCGGTGCCACCGGCCAGACCGTCGGCGAAGTGGTGTTCAACACCGCGCTGACCGGCTACCAGGAAATTCTGACCGACCCCAGCTACTGCAAGCAGATCGTCACCCTGACATATCCGCATATCGGCAGCTATGGCGTCAGCGAAGAGGACGTGGAAGCGTCCAAGGTGTTCGCTGCCGGTCTGGTCATCAAGGACCTGCCCATTCGCGCGTCCAACTTTCGCTCCGGCAAGACGCTGGACGCCTACCTGCGGGAGCAGGGCACGGTGGCCATAGCTGGGCTGGACACGCGTCGTTTGACGCGCGTTTTGCGTACCCATGGCGCGCAAAACGGCTGCATCCTGGCGCTGCCCGCGGGTGAAGCGCTGACGCAGTCCCACATTGACACTGCCGTCGCCGCCGCTAAGGCCGCGCCGTCCATGGCCGGCCTGGACCTGGCCAAGGTGGTCAGCCGTGCCGAGAGCGAGGTATGGACCGAGACTGAATGGAAGCTCGGCAGCGGCTACGGCCAGCAGACCGCGCCCCGGTTCCACGTCGTCGCCTATGACTTCGGTGTCAAGAACAACATTCTGCGCATGCTGGCCGAACGTGGCTGCAAGGTCAGCGTCGTGCCCGCGCAGACGCCTTCCAGCGCCGTATTCGACCTCGAGCCGGATGGCGTTTTCCTGTCCAACGGCCCTGGCGACCCGGAGCCCTGCGACTATGCGATCAAGGCCACGGCCCAGTTGATCGAGTCCGGTATCCCCGTCTTTGGCATCTGCCTGGGTCACCAGATCCTGGCACTGGCCAGTGGCGCCAAGACCTTCAAGATGAAGTTCGGCCACCATGGCGCCAACCACCCGGTCAAGGACCTGGACAGCGGTCGCGTTGGCATCACCAGCCAGAACCACGGTTTCGCGGTTGATCCCGACACGTTGCCGGGCCACCTGCGCGCCACGCACATCAGCATGTTTGACGGCACGCTGCAGGGCATCGCCCGCACCGACAAGCCGGCCTTCAGCTTTCAGGGACACCCCGAAGCCAGCCCTGGCCCGCACGACATTGCATACCTGTTCGACCGTTTCATTGGCCTGATGAGCAAGGCCTAAATCGGAACTCGGGAGCCTCGCATGTTTGGCATCACCGACCTCGGCACCTACCTCGCGGCAGCGATCTTCATCATCTTGCTGCCGGGGCCGAATTCGCTGTACGTGTTGTCCGTCGCCGCCCAACGGGGTGTACGGGCTGGCTATACGGCAGCGTGCGGCGTGTTCGTGGGTGACACGGTGCTGATGACGGCCGCGGCCGCCGGCGGGGCCTCGCTGCTGATGGCTAGCCCGCAGATCTTCTTTGTCGTGAAAATGGTCGGGGCAGCCTATCTTGGCTGGATCGGCATCCAGCTGCTGCGCGGTGCGCTGAGCACCTGGCGCGGCGAGGCCAAGGCCGATGACGCGCCGCGCGTCGTGGACGCCAGCCAGCCCTTCCGCAAGGCACTGGTCGTCAGCTTGCTGAACCCCAAGGCCATCGCCTTCTTGCTGTCCTTTTTCATCCAGTTCGTCGATCCGGCCTATCCGCATCCGGCGCTCACCTTCCTGATCCTGGGCACCATCATCCAGGTGCTCAGCTTCATCTATCTCTCGACGCTGATCTTTGCGGGTGCCCGCCTGGCCGCGGCTTTCCGCGCGCGCCGCCGTCTTTCCAGCACGGCCAACGCCAGCGTCGGCGCACTTTTCGTTGGGTTCGGGGCCAAGCTCGCGACCGCCACTCTCTAAGCAGACCGCCATGCCGAAACGTACAGACCTAAAAAGCATCCTCATCATCGGCGCCGGCCCGATCATCATCGGCCAGGCCTGCGAGTTCGACTACTCGGGCGCCCAGGCCTGCAAGGCGCTGCGCGAGGAGGGCTACAAGGTCATCCTGGTGAACAGCAACCCGGCAACCATCATGACGGACCCGGACACGGCCGATGTCACGTACATCGAGCCCATCACCTGGCAGGTGGTCGAAAAGATCATCGCCAAGGAGCGCCCCGATGCCGTGCTGCCGACCATGGGTGGCCAGACCGCGCTGAACTGTGCGCTGGACCTGCACAAACACGGTGTGCTGGCCAAGTACAACGTCGAGATGATCGGCGCCAACGAGGTCGCCATCGAGAAGGCCGAGGACCGCCTGAAGTTCAAGGATGCGATGACCAAGATCGGTCTGGACTCGGCCAAGTCGGGCATCGCGCATACGCTTGAGGAGGCCTGGGGGGTGCAGAAGCGCATCCACGCCGAGATCGGCGGCAGCGGCTTCCCGATGGTCATCCGCCCCAGCTTCACGCTGGGCGGCACCGGTGGCGGCATCGCCTACAACCCGGAAGAGTTCGAGACCATCTGCAAGCGCGGCCTGGACCTGTCGCCGACCAATGAGCTGCTCATCGAGGAGAGCCTGATCGGCTGGAAGGAGTACGAGATGGAGGTCGTCCGCGACAAGGCGGACAACTGCATCATTGTCTGCTCCATCGAGAATCTGGACCCGATGGGCATCCACACTGGTGACTCCATCACTGTGGCGCCTTCGCAGACGCTGTCCGACAAGGAGTACCAGCTGCTGCGCAATGCGTCGCTGGCTGTGCTGCGCGAGATCGGCGTGGACACCGGTGGCTCCAACGTGCAGTTCTCGATCAATCCGAAGAACGGCCGCATGATCGTCATCGAGATGAACCCGCGCGTGTCGCGCTCATCCGCATTGGCGTCCAAGGCCACGGGCTTTCCCATCGCCAAGGTCGCGGCCAAGCTGGCCGTCGGCTACACGCTGGACGAGTTGAAGAACGACATCACCGGCGGTGCCACGCCAGCGTCCTTCGAGCCCAGCATCGACTACGTCGTCACCAAGATCCCGCGCTTTGCCTTCGAGAAGTTCCCGATGGCCGACTCGCGCCTGACGACGCAGATGAAGTCCGTCGGTGAGGTGATGGCCATGGGCCGTACCTTCCAGGAGTCGTTCCAGAAGGCGCTGCGCGGCCTGGAGACCGGCATCGACGGCCTGACGGAGCGCAGCAGCGACCGCGAAGAGATCGTGCAGGAGATTGGCGAAGCCGGCCCCGAGCGCATCCTGTTCCTGGCCGATGCCTTTCGCATCGGCATGACGCTGGACGAGATCTTCGAGGAGACCGCGGTGGACCCGTGGTTCTTGGCTCAGATCGAGCAGTTGATCCAGATCGAGGGAGACCTGAAGGGCCGCAGCATCGAGTCCGTCACCGAGCCCGAGCTGCGTCTGCTGAAGACCAAGGGTTTCTCGGACAAGCGCCTGGCCAAGTTGCTGGGCACCAACCAGCACGAAGTCCGCGCCCGCCGCCACGCATTGAATGTGCGTCCGGTCTACAAGCGCGTGGATACCTGCGCCGCTGAGTTCTCGACGCAGACCGCCTATATGTACTCCACGTACGAAGGCGAGGGCGCCGAGTGCGAGGCCAACCCGACCGGCAAGAAGAAGATCATGGTGCTGGGCGGTGGCCCGAACCGCATCGGTCAGGGCATCGAGTTTGACTACTGCTGTGTGCACGCCGCGCTTGCCATGCGCGAGGATGGCTACGAAACGTTGATGGTCAACTGCAACCCCGAGACCGTCTCCACCGACTACGACACCAGCGACCGCCTCTACTTTGAGCCCGTCACGCTGGAGGATGTGCTAGAGATCGTCGACAAGGAAAGGCCGGCTGGCGTCATCGTGCAGTACGGCGGCCAGACGCCGCTGAAGCTGGCGCTGGACCTGGAGCGCGCTGGCGTGCCCATCATTGGCACGACACCGGATTCCATCGACATCGCCGAGGATCGTGAGCGCTTCCAGAAGTTGCTGCATGAGCTGGGCCTGAAGCAGCCGCCCAACCGCACTGCACGCACCGAAGAGCAGGCGGTCACGCTGGCCAACGAGATCGGCTACCCGCTGGTCGTGCGTCCCAGCTACGTGCTGGGCGGCCGAGCGATGGAGATCGTGCACGGTGACAAGGATCTGGAGCGCTACATGCGTGAAGCGGTGCGCGTGTCCGAGAAGTCGCCGGTGCTGCTGGACCACTTCCTGCAAGATGCCGTCGAGGTCGACGTGGACTGCATCTCCGACGGCACCGACACGATGATCGGCGGCATCATGGAGCACATCGAGGCGGCCGGCATCCACTCCGGAGACTCGGCCTGCTCGCTGCCGCCGTACACACTGGCGGCCGACGTGCAGGATGAGCTGCGCCGCCAGACGGCGGCCATGGCCAAGGCGCTGAAGGTCGTCGGCCTGATGAATGTGCAGTTCGCAATCCAGGGCGACGTTGCCAAGGGCCTGGAGCACTGCACGATCTATGTGCTGGAAGTGAACCCGCGCGCGTCGCGTACCGTGCCTTACGTCAGCAAGGCCACGGGCCAGCAACTCGCCAAGGTGGCCGCGCGCTGCATGGCCGGCGTGAAGCTGAAGGACCAGAAGGACCGCAGCGGCAGGCAGCCGCGTGAGGTCGTGCCCCCGTACTACAGCGTCAAGGAAGCCGTTTTCCCGTTCAACAAGTTCCCGGGCGTGGACCCCATCCTCAGCCCCGAGATGCGTTCGACCGGCGAGGTCATGGGTGCCGCCCGTACCTTCGGCGAAGCCATGCTGAAGAGCCAGATCGGCGCCGGCTCGCGCCTGCCGCGCCAGGGCAATGTGTTGATCACGGTCAAGAACAACGACAAGGCTCGCGCCGTCGCAATCGCCAAGGATTTGCACGAGCTGGGCTTCGGCATCGTTGCGACCAAGGGTACCGCCGCCGCTATTGCGGAGGCCGGCGTGCCGGTCAAGCTGATCAACAAGATCAAGGACGGTCGCCCGCACATCGTCGACGCCCTCAAGGGCGGTGACATCCAGCTCGTCTTCACGACGGTGGACGAGACCCGCACGGCCATCGCCGACAGCCGCTACATCCGTCAGGCGGCCCTCGCCAACCGTGTCACCTACTACACGACGATGGCGGGCTGCGAAGCTGCCGTGGAAGGCATGAAACACCAGGACGGGCTGCTCGTGCAATCCCTGCAGGAACTGCACGCCGAGCTGGCTTAAACTTCGCATTTACTGATTCCGCCGCCGTAGCCTGGACATCCGGGCTGCAGCGGCGGAACTCTTTTTGCCACAGAGTTTTGACATGACCACCATTCCCCTGACCAAGCGCGGCGCCGAGGCGCTCAAGGCCGAGCTGCACCGCCTCAAGACCGTCGAGCGTCATGCCGTCGTTCAGGCGATTGCCGAGGCACGCGCCCAGGGTGACCTGAGCGAGAACGCCGAATACGACGCGGCAAAGGACAAGCAGGGCTTCATCGAAGGTCGTATCCTCGAGATCGAGGGCAAGCTCGCGGCCGCTCAGATCATTGATCCGGCCTCTCTGGATGCCGGTGGCCGCGTGGTGTTCGGCGCCACTGTGGACCTCGAGGACGAGGACAGCGGCAAGGCCGTGACCTACCAGATCACCGGCGATGATGAGGCCGATATCAAGCTGGGCCGGATCTCGGTGGGCTCGCCCATTGCCCGCGCGCTGATCGGCAAGGAAGCCGGCGATGTGGCCGAGGTGCAGGCCCCGGGCGGCGTGCGCCGCTACGAGATCATCGAAGTCCGCTACGAGTGATGTTCGCCCGGCTCCAAGCCCTGCTGGCCGCCCTTTGGGGCGGCCTTTTGCTGTGCATTGCCTTCGTTGCCACGCCGAGCGCCTTCGCCGTGTTGGAGCGCGCCCAGGCAGGTGCCTACGTGGCGCGGGTGTTCGCGATGGAGGCCCCCATCAGCCTAGCCATCGCGTTGGTGCTGATGCTGGTCGAGCGACGCCTGTCACGAGACGAGGTCGAGGCCGGTGGCGTTAGCCATGTGTTCTCGGCCCGGCTGTTGCTGCCGTCTGTGGCGCTGTTCTGCACCGTCGCCGGCTACTATGGCCTGCAGCCCATGATGGCCGACGCGAAAGCGGGCCATGGCGTCGCGTCGTTCGCGGCGTTGCACGGCGTGTCGCTGGCGTTCTTCGGCGTGAAAGGCCTGGCCGTGCTGGCGCTGGCGTGGGTCAGTCAGCTCAGTCCGCGAAGGACTTCTTGACGCTGGTCGTCTTGTTGCGCTTCTTGATGCGCTTGATCTCGCCACCCTGCGTCACGCGTTCGTTGCCCATGACCTTGACCTTGTTGATCTGAGGGCGGCCATTGCCGCTCTTGGAGAACTTGACGATCTTGACGACGCGCGGGCCGGGCATCGCGTTCTCGCGCTCGGTCTTTGCCTTCTCGGGCATGGGCCGCCACAGCACCAGAAGCTTGCCGATGTGCTGGATGGGGGCCGCGTTCAGCTCATCGCAGAGCTGCGCGAACATTTCCTCGCGGGCCGCGCGGTCGTCGCCGAGCACGCGCACCTTGATGAGCCCATGAGACTTCAGTGCAGCGTCGGTTTCCTTCACGACGGCAGGCGTCAGGCCCTCGCCGCCGATCATCACGACCGGGTCGAGATGGTGGGCATCGGCACGCTTGTCCTTGCGCTGGGCGGGGGTGAGGTTGATTTGAGGCATCCCCGTATTATCCCGTAGGCATGAAAACTCAAACCAAAAGCAAGAAGCTGAACAAGGCGTGGCTGAACAACCACGTGTCGGATCCCTATGTGCAGCAGGCGCAGAAGGACGGCTACCGCTCGCGGGCGGCCTACAAGCTCAAGGAGATCGATGAGGAGCTCAAACTGATCCGTCCCGGCCAGGTGGTGGTGGACCTCGGCGCCACCCCGGGCGCCTGGAGCCAATACCTGCGCCGCAAGTTTGCGCCCAAGGAAGCGGGGCAGGGCGGGGCGGCGGTGGGCCAGCTCAACGGCACCATCATCGCGCTGGACCTGTTGGACTTCGAGCCCATAGAGGGCGTGCAATTCATCCAGGGCGATTTCCAGGAGGACTCGGTGCTGGCGCAGCTGGAAGCGGCGCTGGCCGGCAGGCCCGTGGATGTCGTCGTCTCGGACATGGCGCCCAACCTGTCGGGCATTTCATCGACGGATGCCGCTCGCATCTCCAACCTTATCGAGCTGGCGGTCGATTTCGCCGGCAAGCACCTCAAGCCAGAGGGGGCGCTGGTGGCCAAGGTCTTCCACGGCAGCGGCTACAACGAGCTTGTGCAGCTGTTTCGAGCCCAGTTCAAGACCGTCAAGGTGGTCAAGCCCAAGGCCTCTCGGGAGCGGTCTTCCGAGACATTCTTGGTCGGCCTGGGATTGAAAAACCGCTGATTACAGGGGTTGCCCCCTTGCCTCAACTAAAATCGCCCCCACTGTCCTGAAACCCGCGCTGGGCCATCGGGGCCAAGGAGTCGCAGTGAACAATCAATGGTTTTCTAAGTTCGCCGTCTGGATCGTGATCGCCCTGGTGCTGTTCACGGTCGTCAAGCAGTTCGGCGGCACCACCGCACCGGGCAAGCAGGTCACGTATTCCGAGTTCCTGGACCTGGTCCAGGCGCACCGGATCAAGTCGGCGACGCTGCCCGATGGCATCACCGGCGACATCTACGCCGAAGACACCGAAGGCAACAAGATCCGTACGTTGGCCACCTATCAGGACCGCGGCCTTGTCGGCGACTTGCGCAACAACGGCGTCAAGTTCGATATCAAGCCTCGTGAGGAGCAGAGCTTCCTGGTCAGCATGCTGATCAACTGGACGCCCATGCTGTTGCTGATCGGCGTCTGGGTCTATTTCATGCGCCAGATGCAAGGCGGCGGCAAAGGCGGGGCGTTCAGCTTCGGCAAATCCAAAGCCCGCATGCTGGACGAGAACAACAACACCATCACCTTCGCCGACGTGGCCGGCTGCGATGAAGCCAAGGAAGAGGTGAAGGAGCTGGTCGACTTCCTGAAGGACCCGCAGAAGTTCCAGAAGCTGGGCGGGCGGATCCCGCGTGGCGTGCTGATGGTCGGCCCCCCGGGTACCGGCAAGACGCTGCTGGCCAAGTCCATCGCTGGCGAGGCAAAGGTTCCCTTCTTCACGATCTCGGGCTCCGACTTCGTAGAAATGTTCGTCGGTGTCGGTGCCGCCCGCGTGCGCGACATGTTCGAGCAGGCCAAGAAGAGCGCCCCCTGCATCATCTTCATCGACGAAATCGACGCTGTGGGTCGCCATCGTGGCGCCGGCCTGGGTGGCGGCAACGACGAGCGCGAGCAGACGCTCAACCAGATGCTCGTCGAGATGGACGGCTTCGACACCAACCTGGGCGTCATCGTCATCGCCGCCACCAACCGCCCCGACATCCTGGACCCGGCCCTGCTGCGTCCCGGCCGCTTCGACCGCCAGGTCTACGTCACGCTGCCGGACATCCGTGGCCGCGAGCAGATCCTGAACGTCCACATGCGCAAGGTGCCCATCGGGCAAGACGTCAACGCGTCCATCTTGGCCCGCGGCACGCCCGGCATGAGCGGTGCCGATCTGGCCAACCTCGTCAACGAGGCCGCGCTGTTTGCTGCCCGCCGCGGTGGTCGCCTCGTCGAGATGATCGACTTCGAGCGCGCCAAGGACAAGCTCTACATGGGCCCCGAGCGCAAGAGCATGGTCATGACCGAGGAAGAGAAGCGTGCGACTGCGTATCACGAGTCCGGCCATGCCATCGTCGCGGAATGCCTGCCCGGCACCGATCCGGTCCACAAGGTGACGATCATGCCGCGTGGCCGCGCGCTCGGTGTGACGTGGCAACTGCCAGAACGCGACCAGTACAGCAAGTACTACAAGCAGATGCTCAACGAGATCAGCATCCTGTTCGGCGGCCGCATCGCCGAGGATCTGTTCGTCCACGACATCTCGACCGGTGCATCCAATGACTACGAGCGTGCGACCCGCATCGCCCGCGACATGGTCACCCGCTATGGCATGAGCGACCTGCTCGGCCCGATGGTCTACGCTGAGAACGAGGGTGAAGTCTTCCTTGGTCGCAGCATGACCAAGACGGCAAACATCAGCGAAAGCACGCAACAGAAGGTCGATGCCGAGATGCGCCGCATCCTCGACGAGCAGTACGCCGTCGCGCAGAAGATCCTCGAGGACAACCGTGACAAGGTGGAGACCATGACGGAGGCGCTGATGAAGTGGGAAACCATCGATCGCGACCAAGTCCTGGACATCATGGCGGGCCGTCCCCCGCGTGCACCGGATGACAAGCCGACGACCCCAAGCGGTCCGGCCGGCGGCACTCCCCCGGTCAGCACCGACGGTGCTCCTGCCGCGGCCTGACAGGCCGCCCCACGAGCAGGCCCGACTAGCAAGTCGGGCCTTTTTCATTCAGCACCATGCATTGGCAGACCCGCCGTTTCCGCATCGACCTCAGCCGCCCGCGCGTGATGGGCATCGTCAACGTGACGCCCGACTCCTTCTCGGACGGAGGTCGGCATGACGACACTCGCGCGGCCATCGCACATTGCGAACGACTTGTCGCGGACGGCGCGGACATCCTGGACATCGGCGGCGAGTCCACGCGCCCCGGCGCGCCACGTGTGGATGCCGACAGCGAATGGGCGCGCATCGCCGACGTACTGGCCGCTGCCGTGACGTTGGGCGTGCCGGTCTCGGTCGACACCTTCAAGCCCGAGGTCATGCGCCGTGCGCTTGAAAACGGTGCGGACATCATCAATGACGTGCAGGCCCTGCAGATGCCCGGTGCGCTTGCGGCCGTGGCGGGCAGCGGCGCGGGCGTATGCCTGATGCACATGCGCGGCGAGCCGGCGTCCATGATGGAGTTGGCCGTCTATGGCGATGTCGTCGCCGAAGTGTCCGCCTTCCTGTCCCAGCGCGCCCAGGCCGCGCTCGACTCGGGCATCCCGGCCGAGTGCATCGCCCTGGATCCCGGCTACGGCTTCGCCAAGGCCGCCGAGCACAACCTCAGGCTGCTCGCCGGTCAGCAATGCCTGGCCAAGCTGGGTTACCCGCTGCTGGTGGGCTGGTCACGCAAGCGCACGCTGGGCGACATCACCGGTCGGCCGGTGGGTGAGCGCCTGGCCGCCAGCGTGGCAGCCGCGCTGCGGGCCGCCAGTGCCGGCGCTCGCGTGATTCGCGTGCACGATGTCCCTGCCACGGTGGACGCACTCAAGGTCTGGGCCGCGGTCGATGCAGCGACAATTCCGCCTACTGCACAAAAGGAAGACGCTTGATGAGCCGCAAGTATTTCGGAACCGACGGCATTCGAGGCACGGTGGGGCAGGAGCCCATCACGCCGGACTTCATGCTGCGTCTGGGCCATGCGGTAGGCCGTGTGCTGCGCAAGACTTCCAAGCGCCCGACGGTGCTGATCGGCAAGGACACCCGCATCTCCGGCTACATGATCGAATCCGCGCTGGAAGCCGGCTTCGCTTCTGCCGGCGTCAACGTGCTGCTGACCGGCCCGCTGCCGACTCCTGGCGTCGCGTACCTGACGCGCGCGCTGCGTCAGGATCTCGGCGTCGTCATCAGCGCTTCTCACAACCCTTTTGCCGACAACGGCATCAAGTTCTTCTCCGCCAAAGGTGAGAAGCTGCCGGATGCGTGGGAGCTGGCCGTCGAGGCCGCGCTGGAAGAAGCGCCACAGTGGGTGGACTCCGCCAGTCTGGGCCGCGCCAAGCGCCTGGAAGACGCGCGCGGGCGCTATATCGAGTTCTGCAAGAACAGCTTCGGCTCGGACCTGACGCTCAAGGGGTTGAAGATCGTCGTCGATGCGGCCCACGGCGCGGCGTACCACGTCGCGCCCGATGTGTTCCACGAATTGGGCGCTGAAGTTGTTGCCATCGGCTGCAAGCCCGATGGCTTCAACATCAATGCCGGTTTCGGTGCGACTTCGCCGGGCGCGCTGGTCGAGGCGGTAAAGGCCCAGGGCGCGGACTATGGCGTGGCGCTGGACGGAGATGCAGACCGGCTGCAGCTGGTTGATGCCCAGGGGCGCCTCTACAACGGCGACGAGCTCCTCTACGTGATGGTGGCCGACCGGCTTGGACAAGGCCTGCGGGTGCCGGGTGCCGTCGGCACGTTGATGACCAACATGGCCGTGGAGCTGGCGCTGCGCTCCCGCGACGTCGAGTTCGTGCGCGCCAAGGTCGGCGACCGCTATGTGCTGGAAGAGCTGGCCGCGCGCGGCTGGCAGCTCGGTGGCGAGGGCTCCGGCCATCTGTTGGCGCTGGACAAGCACACCACGGGCGACGGCATCGTCAGCGCGCTGCTGGTGCTGCAGTCGGTCTGCCGCAGCGGCCGCAGCCTCGCCGAGCAACTGCAGGGTGTGGACCTGTTCCCGCAGACCCTGATCAACGTGCGCCTGCGGGCAGGCCAGGACTGGAAAGCCAGTGCTCGCCTGGCCGAGGAGCAGGCTGCCGTGTCGGCCGAACTCGGCGACCGCGGCCGCGTGCTGATCCGCGCCTCCGGCACGGAGCCGCTGCTTCGCGTGATGGTTGAGGCGTCAGACGCCGCCATGGCTCAGCGCTGCGCCCAGCGTCTGGCCGAGGCCGTGACGGCCTGACGCCAGCCAGCGCCCGGCAAAAAGCCTGCCGCGAAGCCCGTGTCGATACTCTGACGCGCCGCTGGGCGGCTGGGCACGATGCCCCGCAACGTCAGTTGCGGGGCATTTCTGCGTATGTGCTACGCGAAAGCCCAGCATGGCCTTGAGCTGGGGGGCGGGATCGAAGGCTGTCTTGGACATGGGTCGGGCCATTTGGCCTCCAGAAGCGCAATATGGCATTTGCGTGAACGCCGGATGACGACTGTCACAAAGCGGTGCCGACTCCTTCCCAGCGGCGCATTGACGCGCTCCAATGTCCGGATTGATGAATCGAAGGTCACCGAATCGTCACATTGGATCCCTAGGATGCCGGTCATCGTCAAAACCGCCATGCGGAAGGTGTCTCAGATGAAGTTTGTCCAGGTCAGCAAGTCCCTCGCCCTCGTCGTCGGTCTGTTCGGTGCCCAGATGGCATTCGCCCAGGACGTGACTGGTGCCGGCGCCACGTTCCCGGCCCCCATCTACGCCAAGTGGGCCGACGCCTACAACAAGGCCAGCGGTGCTCGCATCAACTATCAGTCGGTGGGCTCCGGTGCCGGCATCAAGCAGATCAAGGCCAAGACGGTCGACTTCGGCGCATCCGACATGCCGTTGAAGGACGAGGACCTGGCCAAGGACGGCCTGCTGCAGTTCCCGACCGTCATCGGCGGCGTGGTACCTGTCATCAACGTCAAGGGCATCGCCCCGGGGCAACTGAAGCTGACTGGCCCTGTGCTGGCCGATATCTACCTCGGCAAGATCACGAAGTGGAGCGATGCGGCCATCGCGTCGTTGAACCCCGGCGTCGCGCTGCCTGACGCGGCCATTGCTCCGGTGGCCCGTGCTGATGGTTCCGGCACGACCTTCATCTTCACGAACTACCTGTCCAAGGTTAGCGAACCCTGGAAGAGCCAGGTTGGCGAGGGCACGACGGTCAAGTGGCTGACCGGCACGGCCGGCAAGGGTAACGAGGGCGTCGCCGCCTTCGTGCAACGTCTGCCCAACTCCATCGGCTACGTCGAGTACGCCTATGTGAAGCAGAACAAGATGACCTACGTCCAGCTGAAGAACCGCGACGGCCAGTGGGTCAACCCCAGCGACGAGGCCTTCAAGGCCGCCGCTGCTGGCGCCGACTGGAACAAGACCTTCTACCAGATCACGACCGACCAGCCCGGCAAGGCCGCATGGCCGCTGACCAACCCGACTTACATCCTGATGTACAAGTCGCAGGACAAGGCCGCTCAAGCTGCCGCCGCCCTGAAGTTCTTTGACTGGGCCTATGCCAACGGGGACAAGGCCGCCGACGAACTGGACTACGTGCCGCTGCCCGCGAACGTGAAGGACCTGGTGCGCAAGCAGTGGGCCGACCACATCAAGGACACTGCCGGCAAGCCCGTCGCCTTCAAGTGAAAGCCGCGCGCCATTCGCAGCAGTGATGTGAGCCCGGCCAAGGCCGGGCTTTGCTGCATCGAAGGCGCCCACAACCCCTGACCAGACCTTCCGGAGGTTCCTTGGCAGCCATACTCCCCGCCGACGGCGCCGGCGCAGATCGAAGCGAGCCGCAGCCGCATTCGATGAAGCCGCAGCCTCCCCGCCGCCGCGTCGCCCCCTGGGCCGATGCGCTCTTTGCCGCCCTGTCCCAGGGGGCCGCCTGGCTGACGCTGGCCCTGATGGTCGGCATCATCGGTGCCCTCGTCGTTGGTGCCGCGCCGGCGCTGAAGGCCTTCGGCCTGGGTTTCCTCACCAGTGCGGAATGGGATCCGGTCCAGGAGAAGTTCGGCGGACTGGTGATGATCTACGGCACGCTGGCCAGTTCCTTCATCGCGCTGGTCATCGCCGTGCCGGTCAGCTTTGGCATTGCCATTTTCCTGACTGAACTCTCGCCCAGCTGGCTCAAGCGCCCTCTGGGCATCGCCATCGAGCTGCTGGCCGCAGTGCCGTCCATCGTCTACGGCATGTGGGGCCTGCTTGTCTTCGGTCCCATCCTGGCCACCTTCGTGCAGCAGCCGCTGCAGGCGCTGCTGGGCGGCGTGCCGGTGCTGGGCTCGCTCGTTTCTGGTCCCCCGGTGGGCATCGGCATCTTGTCGGCCGGCATCATCCTGGCCATCATGATCATCCCCTTCATCGCCTCGGTGATGCGTGACGTCTTCGAGGTCACTCCACCCATGCTGAAGGAGTCCGCGTACGGACTGGGTGCGACGACCTGGGAGGTTGTCTCCCGCGTCGTGCTGCCCTACACCAAGACCGGCGTGGTCGGCGGCATCATGCTGGGGCTGGGCCGTGCGCTGGGCGAGACGATGGCAGTCACCTTCGTCATCGGCAACATGAACCAACTCAACTCGCTGTCCGTCTTCGAGGCGGCCAACAGCATCACCTCGACGCTGGCCAACGAGTTCGCGGAGGCCGGCGAAGGCCTGCACCAGGCCTCGCTCATGTATCTCGGCCTGGTGCTGTTCCTGATCACCTTCGTCGTGCTGTCCATCTCCAAGCTTCTGCTGGCGCGGCTGAAGAAGAACGAAGGAGCCCGTTCATGAGCACCACCCTCGACGCACGCCGCCTGGCGATGCACAACAAGCGCAAGCGCACCAACGCCATCGCGCTGACGCTGTCGCTCGGGGCCATGGCCTTCGGGGTCTTCTGGCTGATCTGGATCCTGTTCGAGACCATCTACCTCGGCATCGGCGGCCTCAGCCTGGCCACGTTCACGCAGATGACGCCGCCGCCACAAGGTGAGGGCGGTGGTTTGGCGAATGCGCTGTTCGGCAGCTTCGTGATGGTGGGCCTGGCCACGCTGGTGGGTACGCCAATCGGCATTCTGGCTGGCGTCTACCTGGCGGAGTACGGCCAGAAGAACTGGCTGGGCGCCGCGGTGCGCTTCATCAACGACATTCTGTTGTCCGCGCCTTCCATCGTCGTCGGCCTGTTCGTCTATGCCGTCGTCGTTGCCAAGCTGAAGAGCTTCTCGGGCCTGGCCGGTTCGCTGGCCCTGGCGCTGCTGGTCATCCCCGTCGTCATCCGCACGACGGAGAACATGCTGAGCCTGGTACCCAACGCACTGCGCGAGGCGGCCTATGCCCTGGGCACGCCCAAGTGGAAGGTCATCCTGTCCGTCACGCTCAAGGCTGCGAGCGCCGGCGTCATCACCGGCATCCTGCTGGCCCTGGCACGCGTGTCCGGCGAGACCGCGCCGCTGCTGTTCACGGCCCTGTCCAACCAGTTCTGGACCAGCGACCTCAGCTCGCCCATGGCGAGCCTGCCCGTCACCATCTTCAAGTTCGCGATGAGCCCCTATGAGAACTGGCAGAAGCTGGCCTGGGCCGGCGTCTTCCTGATCACGGTTGGCGTGCTGCTGCTGAACATCCTGGCACGCGTGCTCTTCAAGAACAAACACTAAGGACCCACCATGGACGCCAAGATCGAAACGCCCGTGGGTGAGCGCGCCAAGCTGTCGGTGCGCAACCTGAACTTCTACTACGGCGGTTTCCACGCGCTGAAGAACATCAACCTCGACATCCCCGAGAAGAAGGTCACCGCCTTCATCGGCCCGTCGGGCTGCGGCAAGTCAACGCTGCTGCGCACGCTGAACCGCATGTTCGAGCTTTATCCCGAGCAGCGCGCCGAAGGCGAGATCCTGCTGGACGGCGAGAACATCCTGTCCAGCAAGGACGATGTTTCCCTGATCCGTGCCAAGGTTGGCATGGTGTTCCAGAAGCCCACGCCGTTCCCGATGTCCATCTACGACAACATCGCCTTCGGCGTGCGCCTGTTCGAGACGCTGCCGCGCGTGGAGATGGACGAGCGTGTGGAGTGGGCGCTGAAGAAGGCCGCTCTCTGGACCGAAGTGAAGGACAAGCTCAGCCAGAGCGGCGCCGGCCTTTCTGGTGGCCAGCAGCAGCGCCTTTGCATCGCGCGTGGTATCGCCATCAAGCCCGAGGTATTGCTGCTCGACGAGCCCTGCTCGGCGCTGGATCCCATCTCCACCGGCAAGATCGAGGAGCTCATCCACGAGCTCAAGAGCGACTACACCGTGGCCATCGTGACCCACAACATGCAGCAGGCCGCACGCTGCTCGGACTACACGGCCTACATGTACCTGGGTGACCTGATCGAGTTCGGCCCAACGGCGGAGCTCTTCATGAAGCCCAAGCGCAAGGACACGGAAGACTACATCACGGGCCGTTTCGGCTGACCCGCTAGGAGAACGGTATGGTGGACAAGCATCTCTCGACCCAGTTCGATGCCGAGCTCAGCGGCATCTCGACCCGCGTGCTCGAAATGGGCGGCCTCGTCGAGGCCCAAGTGGCGCAGGCCGTGCAGGCCCTGGTGGACTTCAGCGCCGATTCGGCTGATGAAGTGCTGGACAAGGAAAGTCGTGTCAACGCGATGGAAGTGGAGATTGATCGTGATCTCTCCAGCATCATCGCGCGGCGCCAGCCCACGGCACGCGACCTGCGGCTGCTGATCGCCATCAGCAAGAGCATCGCCAACCTGGAGCGCGTCGGCGACGAAGCCGCGCGCATCGCGCGCACCGTGCAGCGCCTGGTCTCCAGCGGTATCTCCAGCCGCATGCGGCTGCCGATGTCCGATCTGGCCTACGAGGCCGAACTGGCCACCAGCCAACTGCGTAAGGCGCTGGACGCATTCGCCCGCCTGGACGTGGAGCGGGCCCTGGATGTGCTCAAGCACGACGACGAGATCGACAAGGAATTCGACGGCCTGCTGCGCAAGCTCATCACCTACATGATGGAAGACCCGCGCACCATTTCTTCGTCCATCGACCTCGTCTTCGTCGCCAAGGCCATCGAGCGCGTCGGCGACCACGCCAAGAACCTGGCCGAGGTCATCATCTACGTGGTCAAGGGCCAGGACGTCCGGCACAACTCGCCGGAGACCGTCGAGACCATGGTTCGATAGACCATCCCCTACAGGCTTCGCTGGCCCCTCAAGAGGGGGCTGCCATTGGCCCGGCAATGCCGGCTCGATGGCAGTTTCCCGGCAAGGCACTACTTTCGAAAGAGCACTCTTATGAGTCGAGTTTTGGTTGTGGAGGACGAGTCGGCGATTGCCGAGCTCATCTCCATCAATCTGCGTCACGCTGGCTTCGAGGTCACGCTGGCTGCCAGCGCCACGCAGGCCCAGTACGAAGTGGACCGCGTGCTGCCCGACCTCGTCGTGCTGGACTGGATGCTGCCCGGCCAGAGCGGCGTGGCTCTGGCACGCCAGTGGCGCGGCACGGCGCGCACCAAAGAATTGCCCATCATCATGCTGACGGCGCGCGCCGAGGAGGGCGACAAGATTGCCGGCCTGGATGCAGGTGCCGACGACTACGTCACCAAGCCCTTCTCGACCAACGAGCTGCTGGCACGCATTCGTGCGGTGCTGCGCCGCAAGGCGCCCGAGGCGCTGGACAGTGCGGTCGAGGTCGGCCCGCTGCTGCTGGACCCCGGCACGCGCCGGGTCAGCCGCGATGGCGCCGAGGTCAAGCTGGGCCCTACCGAATTCCGCCTGCTGCACTTCCTGATGACGCACCCCGAGCGCGTGCACAGCCGCTCGCAGCTGCTGGACCGAGTCTGGGGCGATCACGTCTTCATCGAGGAGCGCACCATCGACGTCCATGTCAAGCGTCTGCGGGAAGCGCTGGAGCGCGTGCAGTGCGCGCGCATGATCGAGACCGTCCGCGGCGCCGGCTACCGGCTGACGCAACAGAGCAGCGCTCTTTCCGCCTGAACCCACGTCCGGCCTCATGACCTGGTTGTTGTCTCGACTGCTGATGGCCCTCGGGGCCGCGCTGTTCGGGTTTGTCGTCGGCGCAGTCGTGCATTCGGCCACGGGTATCGAGAGCTTGAGCCTGGGGCTTGGCGTGGCCTCCGGTGTGCTGCTGGTGCTGGTTGTCGACGCCGTACGCGGCAACCGGCTGCTGAACTGGCTGCGCGGCAACCAGCTCGACAACGCGCCGCGTGACACCGGGCTGTGGGGCGAGTTGGGCTACCGCGTCGAGCGCGCAATGCGTGATCGCGATCGTGCGCTGGCACGCGGCCGGTTGGAACTCGAGCAGTTCCTGTCCGCCATCGAGGCCTCGCCCAATGGCGTGCTGATGCTGGACTCGCACGAGCAGATCGTGTGGTGCAACCGCGTCGCGGCCGACCATTTCGCACTGGATCCGCAGCGTGACTTGCGCCAGCGCATCACCAATCTCGTGCGCGCACCGGCCTTCGTCGCCTACCTGCAGGCCGGCAGCTATGCCGAGCCGCTGGTGCTGGGCAACGGGCGCGGCCCGGGTACGCTGTCGATCATCGTGCGCGAGTACGGCGAGAGCATGCGCCTGGTGTTGTCGCTTGACATCACCGAACGCGTGCGCAATGAGGCAATGCGCCGCGATTTCGTCGCCAATGTCTCGCACGAGATCCGGACGCCGCTTACCGTGTTGGCAGGCTTCATCGAGACCATGCACACGCTGCCGCTGACGGCGGTCGAGCGTGAGCGTGTCATCGTGCTGATGACGCAGCAGACGGATCGCATGCAGACCCTGGTGGCCGACCTGCTGGCGCTGTCACAGCTCGAGGGCAGCCCGCGCCCGGCGCCGGATCGCTGGGTGGGTCTGGACGGCCTGCTGCGTCGCGTCGCCGCCGACGCCGAGGCCTTGTCGGCCGGCCGTCATCGCCTGCATCTGGCGCCTGGTACCGGCGTCGAGTTGGCCGGCATCGAGAGCGAGCTTCTGAGCGCCATTGCCAATCTCGTCACCAACGCCGTGCGCTACACGCCGGATGGCGGCGAGGTCGAGGTGGCCTGGCGGCTGCTGGAGGACGGCAGCGGCGAGCTGACGGTCATCGATACGGGCCTGGGTATTGCGCGCGAGCACATCCCGCGCCTCACCGAGCGCTTCTATCGCGTCGACGGCAGTCGTTCGCGGGAGACCGGCGGTACTGGCCTGGGGCTGTCCATCGTCAAGCACGTCATGCAGCGCCACGGCGGCGAGTTGATGATCCAGAGCGAAGTGGGCAAGGGCTCTCGCTTCCGCCTGGTCTTCCCCGCCGCTCGAGTACGTCACGCGAGCGACTCGGCGCTGGGCGACGAAGCCGCGTTCAACGCGGCCGTGCTGTCAGATCACTGACGTTGGAGCAGGACGAGCCCGGCGCCGCCGCTGCGGTCCGTCGGTCGCTTGACCTGTGCGACCACGCGCCAGCCCGACGGCGTGGCCTGGCCCGCGCTGACAACGGCGTGGCTGCATTCAGAAGCGCCCAGCGAGCCGCGCCCTTGCACCTGCCAGCCACCATGCCACTCCAGCGCGGCCAGCGTCGCCAGGTTCTGTCCCGGTGCGGCCAGGCAACTGGCGCTCGCCGGCATGTGGGGCTTCAGTCTCGCCACCAGCGGCGACAGACTGCGCGCGTAGTCCAGCGGCGGCAGCAGCAGGCTCATGACCAGCAGCCAGCCCAGGGCAACGCCACCGGCCGGCAGGGCCAGGCTCTTCCATAGTGCGTGCCGGTGTCGCGCGGTACGCCAGCGCACCAGGGCCAGCCAGGCCAGCGTCGCTGCGATGGCGAACACCAGCGCGGCGACACTGAACTCCGGCTCGAAGCCCTCGGCGAGCCGGCGCAGATTGGCCAGCGGGCGCGGCGGCCAGCCGGTGTGCATGGACAGGTAGTAGAGCCAGAAGAACAGCGCCGCTGCGCTAAAGAAGAACACCGAGAACCAGTCCACTGCGGCCGAGAAGCCGCGGCTCAGCGTCGGCAGCGCGAATGCAGCCAGGATGGCCAGCGACGGCAGGGCCAGCAGTAGTGCACGCTCCGAGCCGTCCATGGTGATGCAGGCTGCCAGCGGCACCAACAGCGCGATCGCCGGTACCGTGATGTGGCGGCGCAGGCCGTGGCGCCGCCAGCGCCACAGTGTCCACAGCGCAAGCGGTCCGGAGGGCCAGCAGAACCAGGCCAGCAGGCTCGAGAGAGAGCCGAGCTGCAGGCCCGGTCGCACGCGCCATGCCCAGCCGTCGAAAGCCCAGGCCGCCAACACAGCCAGCGTCAGCGCGCCCAGCAGCCAGGCACGTTGCGCCTTGGCCTCGGCATAGCTGGAGCGGTGGTTGAGCAGCACTCCCAGCAGACCCAGTGCACAGGCCACCGTAGGCGCGCCACTGGCGGCAAGCACCGGCAGAGCGATCAGAACGGCGGCGCGCGAGCGACCGGGCTTGAAGGGCGCGGCCGCCAGACCGTAGAGGTAACCGGACACGGCCAGCAGTTGCAGCAGCTCCGGCGTGGTCTCGTGGCCCAGTTGCAGCAGGCCCAGCGAGGCCATCAGCGCCAGCAATGCACCGTCGGCGAGGGCGCGGGCGTAGTCCACAGCCTGGGCTTCACCGCCGAAGGCGAAGGCGACGGGCTGGGCGGCTTCGGTGCGGGCCAGGTGGAAACAGGTGTACCAGACCGCCACCAGCACGCCCACCAGCACCAGCGCATAGGGCAGGCGGGCGGCGACGGGCTCGTCGAGAAAGGGCAGAGCCTTGATGGCCAGCGCACCCAGCCAATAGGGCAGAGGACCGCCTTCGGCCGGAATGCCCGCGATGGCGGGCTGCCACCAGGGGGCTCGCCCTTCGGCGATGCTGGCCATGAAGCCGAAGGCCGTCAGGTCGGCATTGCGCCAAGGGCCGCGGCCGAAGATCCCAGGCAGCACATAGGCCGCGCACAACAGGACCAGCGCCAGGCGCGGTAGGCGCTCGACGCCGCGCTCGGCGACGATGGCGGGGGTGGGGAGATTCACTCGCAGGCGGATTCTTGAAGTGGCGGGATCATGCCGCAGAAATGAAGGGGGGCGTCCCAAGCTGCAGAAATGACAAAGGGCAGCCGAGGCTGCCCTTGCTTTCGGAAGCGGTGCGAGACCGCCTCGACGAATTACTTCTTGAGATGAGCGAACTTGTTGCGGAACTTCTCGACGCGGCCGCCCAGGTTGTCCACGCTCTTCTGCGTGCCCGTGTAGAAGGGGTGCGATTCGCTGGTGGTTTCCAGCTTCACCAGGGGCATGGTCTTGCCGTCGAGTTCAATCGTTTCCTTGGTCTGGACGGTGGAACGCGTCACGAACTGGAAACCGTTGGACAGGTCGACGAAGACGACGTCGCGGTAGTTGGGGTGAATGCCTTCTTTCATGGGAACCTCTTGGCTTAGGTCGGGAGCCACGCCACACGCTGCGACGCACTTTCCGGGTGTTCTGGGGCGGAAAACCCGCGATTGTAGCGGGCTTCCCTGCAGTTTGGCTAGCTTGGGCTGAAGTTACCCGCCGCGCCGCATCATGTCGAAGAAGTCCAGGTTGTTCTTCGATGCCTTCATCTTGTCGAGGATGAACTCCATCGCCTCGATCTCGTCCATGTTGTAGAGCAGCTTGCGCAGGATCCAGCTCTTTTGCAGGATCTCGGGCTTGAGCAGCAACTCTTCACGGCGGGTGCCGGACTTGTTGATCAGGATGGATGGGTAGACGCGCTTCTCGGCCATGCGGCGATCCAAGTGGATTTCGCAATTGCCGGTGCCCTTGAACTCCTCGTAGATGACCTCGTCCATCTTGGAGCCGGTGTCGATCAGCGCCGTGCCGATGATGGTCAGCGAGCCGCCTTCCTCGATGTTGCGCGCCGCGCCGAAGAAGCGCTTGGGGCGCTGCAGCGCGTTGGCGTCCACGCCGCCGGTCAGCACCTTGCCGGAGCTGGGCAGCACGTTGTTGTAGGCGCGAGCCAGGCGGGTGATCGAGTCCAGCAGGATGATCACGTCCTTCTTCAGCTCCACCAGACGCTTGGCGCGCTCGATCACCATCTCGGCCACCTGCACGTGGCGGGCGGCGGGCTCGTCGAAGGTGGAGGAGATGACCTCGCCGCGCACGGTGCGCAGCATCTCGGTCACTTCCTCTGGGCGCTCGTCGACAAGCAGCACGATGAGGTGGCAGTCCGGATGGTTGGCCACCAGCGCATGCGCCAGGCTCTTCATCATCTCGGTCTTGCCGGTCTTGGGCTGCGACACGATCAGTGCACGCTGGCCTTTGCCGATGGGTGCGATCAGGTCGATGATGCGGCCGGTGATGTTCTCCTCGCCCTTGAAACCCTCTCGCTCGAGCTTGAACTGCTCCTTGGGGAACAAGGGAGTCAGGTTCTCGAACATGATCTTGTTCTTGCTCTCCTCCGGCGTCTGGTTGTTGACGCGGTCGACCTTCACGAGAGCAAAGTAGCGTTCGCCGTCCTTGGGCACACGCACCTCGCCCTCGACGAGGTCGCCGGTGTGCAGGTTGAAGCGGCGGATCTGGCTGGGCGACAGGTAGATGTCGTCCGTGGAGGCCATGTAGCTGGCTTCAATGGAGCGCAGGAAGCCGAAGCCGTCCGGCAGCACCTCGAGCACGCCATCACCGAAGACCTGCTCGCCGGCTTTGGCGCGCTTCTTCATGATGGCAAACATCAGTTCCTGCTTGCGCAGGCGGGTGACGTTGTCGATCTCCAGCTCCTCGCCCATCTGGATGAGGGCGGAGACGTGAAGGGCTTTGAGTTCGGAAAGATGCATGGGTGAACACCCGTCAGGGGCCGCGGCGCCAGCCAAGGCGCTTGCGGCGGTATCACGGCCGCCCCGGAACAGGATCGAATGGCTACCGTTCAAACGGCGAACGGCGCGAATTCAACAACAAAGTGGTGGGAGGGGGAGCCGAGTCCACGCTGGCTGGGTGTCCGATTCGTGATCAGTGCGCCCGGGGCGTGTTGGCTTTGGCTGCTGCAGTGACCGCGCGGGGAGCGCCGTGAGCACTGCAGCAGTTGGACGCGATTATAGATTCGCGTCGAGGAATGCGGTCAACTGGGCCTTGGAGAGGGCACCGACCTTGGTGGCGGCGAGCTGGCCGTCCTTGAACAGCATCAGCGTCGGGATGCCGCGGATGCCGAACTTGGCGGGCACCTCGCGGTTCTCGTCCACGTTCATCTTGGCGATCTGCAGCTTGTCGCCGTAGCCGGTCGCGACCTCGTCCAGGATGGGCGCGATCATCTTGCAGGGGCCGCACCATTCGGCCCAGTAGTCCACCAGCACCGGCTTGCCGGACTGGATCACGTCGGCGTCGAAGGACGCGTCGGAAACATGCTTGATCAATTCGCTACTCATGGGAGGGTTCCTTGGCCTCAAAGGGTTGGCGGTCACCGCGGGTGGGGCCGTCCGAATAGGCAAAATCATTGTGACATAGCCCCTTTTGACCGGACGGTCACGAGGGTGACCGAAGCGGTGGCACACCTGAGGGCGGGAGGCCCGGATTGCAAGTAATCAGCCTGGGCCTTGCGCCCGGAGAAGACATCGCGGCCTTCTGGCGCCGCATCGCCGGCAACTGTGCGGACTGGCTGGCCGGGCAGGGTGCTCCGCTGCGTGACGCCGTGCTGCTGCTGCCCTTTGCCCAGCAGCTCGCACCGGCGCGACGCGCCTTCCTGGCCCAGGGCGGCTGGATGCCGCGCATCACGACCAGTCACAGCCTTGCTTCGGCCCTGGGCCCGACCGCCCTGGCATCTCCGGACCAGCTCTCAGGCGACGCCACCATCGACGCCTTCACGGCCGACCGCCTGCTGGCGGGCCAGAGCTGGGTGCAGCCGCTCAAGCGCGGCAACCCGCGTGACTACCGCGTGGCCCTGGCACGCCTCGTCGATACGGCGCAGGCGCTGGCCCGGGCGGCCGCCCAAGTGCCGCCCGAGCAGCGTGCCGCCTTCCTCGACGTCGCCCGTCTGCGCCTGGCCGGGCTGGACACCGGCCCCGGCTTGTTGGAGCGTGCACTCGCCCAGGTCGCGCTCGCGTGGGTGGCGTCCGACGAGCGCCGGCCCGCCACCGACACCTTGTTCGCGCTGCGCCCCAGCGCCTGGATCTGGCTGCGGGCCGGCGGGCCCGATCCGCTGGCCCAGGCGCTACTGGCGGGTGATGTGCCGGCCCTGTGCCTGGATGCCGATCTGGACCTCGACCAGGCCTGGGCTGGCTTCACGCCCGCGGCGCGGGTGGAGGAAGCTGTCGCGCCTGATTTCGAAGCCCTGGCCGGGCAGGCCGCCACTGCGGTCATCCAGCACCTCAACGCCGGCCGTCGACCGGTGGCGCTACTGGCGCAGGACCGCGTCGTCATCCGTCGCGTACGTGCGTTGCTGGCCCGCCAGGGCGTGCCGGTGCATGATGAGACCGGCTGGACGCTGGCGACAACGCCCGCCGCTGCGGCCCTCATGGCGCTGCTGCGCGCGGCCCTGGCCGGCGGTGCGTTGGATGACTGGCTGGCGTGGATGAAATCCGCCCTGGCCCAAGGTTGGGACGTGGCTGGACTGGAAGCCCGCTGCCGCCGTTTCGGCTGGCGCCAGGCGGCGCAGCTCGACGCGGCGACGCTGCCGCCGGCGCTGGGCGAGACGTGGCATAAGGCATGCCGCCAGCTCGAACCGCTGGCCGGCGGTGCGCGCTCGCTAGGGGGCTGGCTCGTGGCCCTGGGCCAGGTGCTTAACGGCCTGGCGCCGCTGACGGAGGTCGAGGGCGGCGAGGCATTGCTGGAGACGCTGTGGATTTCGCGCAACCCCTGGGCCGGCAGTGCCCACGAGGCGGCGCTGGCGCAGACGCGGCTGGGGCCAGCGGAGTTCCTGGCCTGGGTGGATGACACGCTGGAAGCTGCACAGTTCAAGTCCGTCGATGAACCGGGCGCGGTTGAGGTCGTCATTACGCCAGTGGCCCGTGCCATGCTTAGGCCCTTTGGCGCCATCGTGCTGCCCGGCGCGGATGCCGCCACGCTGGGGCCCGTCAACCCCCAGGCCGGCCTGCTGGCTGACGCCGATGCGGCAGCCCTGGGGCTGCCCAGCCTGCTTGAACGTCGTGAAGCCGAGAGCTTCGGTTTTGCGCAACTGCTGCGTGCGCCGGTCCTGACCCTGATGCGCTGCGCCTTCGCTGGCGCCGAGCCACTGCCACCCAGCCCGCTGCTGGAGCGCCTGGTCGGCGCAGCAGCCAAGGCGGGCCGGGTGATGCCTCCCTGGGACGACGCGCGCGAGCCGCTGATCCCCCAGCCCCGGCCGCAGGGGCGGGCTGCGGCCGAGGCAGGCGGCCGCCTGCCGGCCGCCTTGAGCGCCAGCGCCATCGATGCGCTGCGCAACTGTCCGTATCAGTTCTTCAGCCGCATGCTGCTGGGCCTGCGCGAGGCCGACGAACTGGAGCAGGAGGCCACCAAGCGCGACTACGGCACCTGGCTGCATGCAGTGCTGAAGCGCTTCCATGAGTCACGCGACGGTGAGGATGACGACGCGGCGCTGGGCGCCGCTGCGGCCGCCGAGTTGGCATCGCTCGACGCGGCCGACTTCCTGCCCTTCGCTGCGGCCTTCGAGAGGCTGAGGCCGCTGTACCTGGCCTGGCTGGCGGAGACCGAGGCTGGGGGGCAACACTTCGTTGCCGGCGAGGTCGATCGGGAATGCAGGCCCTTCGCGTCGCCGCTTGAATCCCTGGTCATCAAAGGTCGCATCGACCGTATCGACGAGGAGGCCGGCCGGACTTGGCTGCTGGACTACAAGACCGGCGATGCCAAGGGGTTGAAGGAAAGGGTCACGGCCAGGCTGGAGGACACCCAGCTTGCCACCTATGCGTTGCTCAGCGGCGCGGAGCCGGGGTTGCGCGCGGCCTATCTGGTACTGGACGACGGCAAAGGCATCGCACTGCTGCCTCACGAGGACGTCGGCGACACGGCGCTCCTGCTGCGCGAGGGCTTGCAGGCTGATCTGGGCGCCATGCACGACGGTGCCCCATTGCCCGCTCTGGGCGAAGGCAAGGTCTGCGACTACTGCGAGGCGCGCGGCCTGTGCCGCAAGGACGACTGGAGCGCGGCATGAGCGGCACCGAACTCGCCTACTGGGGCGATGGCCGGCGCATCCCGCGCGAGCAGTTCTACGCGCTCGCCTGTGACCCGGCGCGCAGCATCGTCGTCGAGGCCTGCGCGGGCGCGGGCAAAACCTGGATGCTGGTGTCGCGCATCCTGCGTGCGCTGCTGGCGGGCGCAGAGCCGCAGCAGATCGTCGCCATCACGTTCACGCGCAAGGCCGCGGGCGAGATGCGCCAACGTCTGGCCGAATGGCTGGCCGAGTTCGCGCAGGCGGACGCCGCCGTGCAGCTCGAGGCGCTGCGCCAGCGCGGCATCGCGGCTGAAGACGCAGTCACTTTGCGACCCCGGCTGGCCGGGTTGCAGTCCGAGCTGCTTCGAGCGGGACGTGCCGTGGAGGTGCGCACCTTCCATGGCTGGTTCTCGCAGTTGCTGCGCGCGGCGCCGCTGGCCTTCCTGCAGGAGCTCGGGCTCGCGCCCGAACTGCAGCTGATCGAGGACGAAGAGGAACTGATGCCCGCGCTGTGGCGGCGCTTCCATGTCGCCGTGCTGGCGGACGAGGCGCTGCGGGCCGACTTCCAGGCGCTGACGCAGTCGCGCGGCCGCCACAACCTGCGCGAGTGGCTGCTGGGCGCCTTCGCCAAGCGCGTGGAGTTGCGGTTGGCAGAAGGCGCCGAAGTGCTGGAAACCAGTCTGCCCGGTGCGCAGGAGCTGCTGGGCACCACGCCCGAGCGATTCTTCGAGCTCCTGTTGCAGCCCTTGAAGGACCTGGCCCGCCAACTGGGCCAGGCCAAGGGCAAGAAGGCGCAGGATGCCGCTTCGCTGCTCGCGCGGGCCGAGGACTTCGATGCATGCTTTGCCGCGCTCTTCACGCAGAAGGGCGAGCCGCGCAAGCTTGGCGTCGACAACCCGGACCTGGACGAGCTGTGCGAGGAACTGCAACGCCTGCGCGCAGCACAGGCCCAGCAACGCGCCGCCGACGAGCACGCCGCAATGCGCCGACTGGCCCTGTTGCTGGTCGGCGCCTTCGAGGCGCTGAAGCGTGAACGTGGCCTGGTGGACATGAACGACCTGGAGCGTGGGGCGCTGGCGCTGCTGGCCGACGCCCAGACCGCCGGCTGGGTGCAGCAGCGCCTGGACGCCCAGGTGCGCCACCTGCTCATAGACGAGTTCCAGGACACCAGTCCGTTGCAATGGCAGGCCCTACACGGCTGGCTGCAGGCCTACGCGGGTGCGGGTGCCGGCGCGGCGCTCTCGGTCTTCATCGTCGGCGACCCCAAGCAGAGCATCTACCGCTTCCGTCGCGCCGACCCGCGCGTCTTTGCCGCAGCGCAGGACTTCGTCTGCCAGGGACTGGCCGGCGTGCGCCTGGCCTGCGACCATACGCGGCGGAACGCGCCGGAGGTGCTGGAGGCCGTCAACGCGACCTTCGATGCCGCCCAGCGTGCCGGGACCTATGCGGGCTTCCGAACCCATACGACCGAGGTGGCTGAGGCCGGCGACCTGGCCGGCCTGTGGGCGCTGGACGCGGAAGTCCCGGCGCAGCCGGACATGGAGGATGCCGATCCGCTGCGCTGGCGTCCCAGCTTGACCGAGGCCCGCCACGAGGCCGAGGTTAGCCGGCGTGCGCCCGAGTGCGACCGAGTCTGCGCGGCCATCCTGGGCCTGCTGCGCGAGCGGCCTGAACTCAAGCCGGGCGACATTTTCGTGCTGGCCCGCAAGCGCGACCCGCTGCGCCAGCTCAGCGCGGCGCTGACCGCGGCCGGCGTGCCGCATGCTGCGCCCGAGGAGCAGCCGCTGGCCGAGCTGCCCGACGTGGCCGACCTGCTGGCCCTGCTGGATGCACTGGCCTCTCCCGGCCACGACCTGTCGCTGGCGCATGCGCTGCGCAGCCCGCTGTTCGGCGTGACCGAGGCCGACTTGCTGGTGCTGGCCGAGGCTGCCGGTACGGCCGAATGGTTGGGCAGGCCACCGGCTGAACGGCGCAGTTGGTGGGCGGCGTTGCAAGGCCTCGAGTCCCCAGGGCCGGCGCTGGCGCGCGCGCAAGGACTGCTGCGCGACTGGGCAGGCCAGGCGCGGAAGAGCACGCCGCACGAGTTGTTGGACCGCATCGTCAACGAAGGCGAACTGCTGCAGCGCATTGCCGCCGCCGTGCCCGCGGCCGATGCGGCGGTCCGCCTGCAGGGCGTGCAGGCCTTGCTGCATGCGGCATTGGAGCTGGACGGTGGCCGCTATGCACAGCTCTACGGCTTCGTACGAGCGCTCAAGAGCCGGCCCGTCAAGTTCGTGCCCGCTGCGGCGCCGGATGCCGTGCAATTGCTGACCATCCACGGCGCCAAGGGCCTGGAGGCCGACGTGGTGTTCCTGCTCGATGCCGATGCCGCACCGCCCAAGGCCGAGACGCTGGGACTGCTGCTGGACTGGCCGGTGGGTCAACCGGCGCCGCGGCGCGCGGCGTTCCTGGCCTCGGAGGCCAAGCCGCCGCCGTCACTGCAGGCGCTGGTCGACGAGGAGCGCCGAGAGCGCGAGCGCGAGGAGCTCAACGGCCTCTACGTTGCGCTGACACGAGCGCGCCGTGCGCTGGTGCTGAGCCACACACCAGGCCGCAGCCACGCCACCAGCTGGTGGGATCGGTTGCAACCGCTGGCGCGCCCCTGGCCGTTCGCGCTGGCCGCCGGCGCACGCAACGAAAGCGCCGCGCCGCTGCTCGCGGCGCTGCCGCTCTGGCTGCCGCCCCCCGTCGCTCCGGTGCGCGATGCGGCGGCCCGCGATGCCCGCCAAGCGAAGATTGGCGAGGCTCTGCACCGTGTGCTGGAATGGGTTTCGGCGCCCGGCCAAGCCCAGCAGCTGGATGTGCTGATGGCGGCGGCGGCGCAGGCCTTCGGCCTCGATGCCAGGTCACGTGAGCAACTGGCCCTGGCCACGAGGGCCATCCTTGCCAGCCCCGACTGCCGGGCCTTCTTCGACCCGGCCGAGCTGCTTTGGGCGGGCAACGAAGTGGCAGTGGGAAAGGGCGGCGATGACCAGCGAATCGACCGCCTCGTGCAGCGCCGCGATGGCATTTGGTGGGTGCTCGACTACAAGCTCGGTGCTACGCCAGAGCGTGAGACGGCCTACCTTGAGCAGATGCGCGGCTACGTTGCGGCGGTGCAAGCGCTGCAGCCCGGCGAGCCGGTGCGGGCCGCGCTGATCAGCGGAACTGGCCGCTTCATTCCTGTCGGTTAGAATACTTGGCTTGATCGGGGCGTAGCGCAGCCTGGTAGCGCATCTGCTTTGGGAGCAGAGGGTCGCGAGTTCGAATCCCGCCGCCCCGACCAATTCAACCAACGGCCTAGACGTTTCGGCGTCTGGGCCGTTTCTCTAACGGACGAAAAACCCTCTGACGGATCAACCGTCACGACCGCTACCGTCTTGCCGGGCAGGAGTGCTCAGTGTGGTGCCGATCCCTGAGCTTTGCGTAGCGCCCAGGCAAAAGGTTCTGCGGATGCGCCCTTCATGGCGCTGGCCAGCTGGTCATTGAGCTGCCCGAGGCGTTCGTGCAGCTCGTCGCCATCGTCGAGCAGGCTGAGGTTCTCATAGTCCTGGGCAATGCCCTTGTACCAGCTCTGCATTTGGTGGCATTCGGCCTGATAGCGTTCGCAGCCGAGCTTGGAGTGAATCGTGGTGAGGGCGCTGCTCAGCAGGGCGATCACGCCAATGTGCATGGCTGACAGCGTGCCGGCCAGCACTGTGGCGCCAGCGACCAGTGACAGCAGCGCAGCTCCTGCGACCAGCAGGAAGTTGGCCGGGGCCAAGGCGGACAGAGTCCGCGAGTACGCGTCGGACATGATCCGTGCTTCGCGAACCTTTGCAGAGGCGAAAAGCCTCTCGGCATCCATCGTGGCCATGGCCTTCTCCGGCGATCTGACGGGCGATCCGGCCAGCGCCCTGGTGCGCTGGCCTTGCCACCATCGTGCGATGCATTGTGGCCGCCCTGGATGGCAGCCTTGGAGCACGACTCAACTGCGAGCCAGTGCCTCCACCGGGTCCAGCCGCGCCGCGCTGCGGGCCGGCAGGAAGCCGAAGACCATGCCGATCAGCGTGGACACGCCGAAGGCGCCCAGTACGGCGGTGGCGGAGAAGCTCATGCTGAAGCTGCCGCCGGCGAGCTTGTCGAAGAGCAGCCCACCGCCCAGCGCCAGCGCGACGCCCATTGCGCCGCCGATCAGGCAGACCAGCACCGCCTCGATCAGGAACTGGCGCAGGATGTCGTTTTGCCGCGCGCCCACCGCCATGCGTACGCCAATCTCCTGCGTGCGCTCGGTCACCGATACCAGCATGATGTTCATCACGCCGATGCCGCCCACCAGTAGCGAGATCAGCGCGATCGACGAAATCAACAGCGTGATGGTCGCCGTCGTCTGCTCGATGGTCTGACGAATGCTGTCGGTGTTCATCAGGAAGAAGTCTTCCTTGCCATGGCGCTGGATCAGCAGCCGCTTGATACCTTGCTCGGCCACGCTGCTGTCGATGCTGTCGCTGATGCGCACCGTCACGCTTTGCAGGTAGTCCTGACCGTTGACGCGGTTCATTGCGGTTGTGTACGGGATCCAGATGTTGATCGCGTCGTCGTTGCCGAAGGCGCTGCTCTTCTTGGCCGTTACGCCGACGATGCGCACCGGCAGCGTTCCCAGCAGGATGACTTCGCCGAGCGCGTTCTCGCTGTTGGGGAACAGGGTCTTGCGCGCGTTGTCGTCGATGACGGCCTCCTGAGCGCGTAGCCGCACCGCATCGGTGTCGAAGCCCTGGCCGGTCGCGAAGGTGTAGCCGCGCACGCGGAAGAACTGCTCGCCCACGCCACTGACGCTGGCCGACACGTCGATGCTGCGGTAGCGCAGCCCGGCATTGACGGCAATGCTGGGCGTCACGCTATCGACGTAGTCGAGCTGGGCCAGTGCGTCGGCATCGCCGGCGCGCAGCGTGCGCACGGCTCCAGCGCGGCGGTCGCCAAATCCGCTGCCGGGCATCACGTTGATGGTGTTCGTGCCCATGGCGCTGATGTCGGCCAGGATGCGCTGGCGCGAGCCTTCGCCCAAGGCCACCACCGACACCACCGAGGCGATGCCGATGATGATGCCCAGCATGGTCAGCAGCGTGCGCAGGCGGTGGCTGACCATGGCTCGCCAGGCCATGCGCGTGGCCTCGCCCAGCCGAGCGGCCAGTGCTGCGAGCGCGCCGCCTGCCCGCGCAGGCGTGGGCCGCTGTAGCTGCGCGGGCGGTCGGGCATCGGCGCGGCGACGGTCCGCGACGATGCGGCCATCGCTGATCTCGATGACGCGCTGGGCGTGCGCGGCGACCTGCGCGTCGTGGGTCACGAGGATGACGGTGTGGCCATCGGAGTGCAGCTCTTCGAGGATCTTCATGACCTCGCGACCGCTGGCCTGGTCCAGCGCGCCGGTGGGTTCGTCGGCCAGGATCACATCGCCGCCGTTCATCAGTGCGCGGGCGATGGACACCCGCTGCTGCTGGCCGCCGGAGAGCTGGCCCGGCCGGTGGGCGAGCCGCTCGGACAGGCCAAGCCGGGCCAGCAGCCGGTGCGCGCGTTCGCGCCGCGCGCTGGCGGCGGCGCCCGCGTAGATGGCCGGGATCTCGACGTTGCCGACCGCGCCCAGGTCGCCCAGTAGCTGGTAGCGCTGGAAGATAAAGCCGAAGTGCTCGCGCCGCAGCCGCGCGAGCGCGTCGGGCGCCATCGTGCCGGTCTCCTGGCCGTCGACGCGATAGCTGCCGCGCGTGGGGCGGTCAAGGCAGCCGAGGATGTTCATCAGCGTGGACTTGCCTGAGCCCGAGGGGCCCATGATGGCCACCATCTCGCCGGCCTCGATGTCGAGGTCGACGTCGCTGAGCACTGCGACATGGCCCTCGCCGGCGGGGAATTCGCGGGTCAGACCGCGTACCTCAAGGAATGCCATGGCGTCAGAACGGCGGTGGGCCGCGGCGCTGGTTGCCGGCGCTGGCGCCGCCGGCCGGGCCGGCTTCGCTGGTGACGACCTGCTCGCCCTCTTTCAGCCCCTCGAGCACCTGAGCGCGTACGCGGTTGTTCAGGCCGATGCGCACGACGCGTTCGGCGACACGGCCCTGTTCAAGCACGCGCACCCGGTAGCGGTCGCCGCCGGCGCGCGCACCGAGCGCGGCGCTGGGCAGCGTCAGTGCCTTCTCGACGCGCGCCAGCACGATGCTGGACTGTGCCGTCATGTTGATGCGCAGCCGCTCCTCTGGGTTGGGCACATCAAAGATGCCGTTGTAGTAGATGGCACTGGTGGTGCTGGTGGAGGTGCTGCTGCCGGTGGTCGTGTCAGTGGCGATGGTGGTGGGGCCGGGTTCGATGGCGCGCAGCTTGACTTCATAGCGCCGGTCGGGCTCGCCGAGCAGGTTGAAGTAGACCGGCATGCCGGGCTTGACCCGCGGCACGTCGGCTTCGGAGATTTGTGCCTTGACCGTCATGAGGTCCAGCCGAGCCAGCTTGATGATGGTGGGCGCCGACTGGTTGGCGTTGACGGTCTGCCCCTGCTCGGTGACGACTGCGACGACCACCCCGTCCATGGGCGCCGTGACGCGGGTGTAGCCGAGGTTGACCTGGGCGGCGTCGACGGCGACCTGCGCCTGTGCGATCTGCGCCTGCTGCGCCGCCACCTCGGCGCGGGCGGTGGCGAGCGTGGCCTCGGCGGATTCAAGGTCTGCGCGCGCACCGGCGTCCGCGGCCACCAGTCCCCGCAGCCGCGAGGCAACCAGCTCTGCCTGCTTCAGCGCTGCCTGCTTGGCGTGCAGCTGGGCCTGGGCACTCTGCAGTGCGGCCTGGCTGTTACGTAGGCTGTTTTGCTGGGGCAGGGCGTCGATTTCGGCGATCAACTGCCCCTGACGCACCTTGTCCCCCAGCGCCACGTGCAGCTTCTTGACCTCGCCGGTCACCTGGGCTCCGACGCTGACCTGCTTGAAAGCACCGATGGTGCCGGTGGCCAGCACGCTGTCCTCCAGATCGGACACCGTGACCGGGGCGGTCGCGACGGCAGGTGGCGGCGGGGCTGTGAACCACAGCCGCTTGACGGTGAAGCCGCCGATCAGCAGCAGGAGGGCCAGCGCGATCAGCCGGCCGGGGCGTAGCCATTTCTTCATGGAGTCGTTCTTCGTCATGCTTGCCAGCCGCCGCCGAGCACCTTGTAGAGCGCGAGGCGGTTGCCTTGTTCGGTGAGCCGTAGCGCGATCAGCGCCAGCTGGGCGGCATAGAGGGTGCGACGCGCGTCCAGCAGTTCGAGCTGGCCGGTGCTGCCGGCGCGGTGCTGGGCTTCAGCCAGCGCCAACTGGCGCTCGGCGCTGGCCAGCACGGCTTGCTGGGCAGCCAGCCGCTCGGCCAGCGCGGCACGCACCGACAGCGCGTCGGCCACCTCGCGGAAGGCGGTCTGCACTGCCTTGTCGTACTGCGCCAGCGCGATGTCGCGGTCCAGCCGGGCACTCTCCACCGCAGCCGCGTTGGCCCCGCCGTCGAACAGCGGCAGGCTCAGCGACGGGCCGAACGACCAACTGCCGCTACCCGCCCTGAACAGACCCGACAGTTGCTCGCTGGCCGTGCCGGCTGCGGCGGTCAGGCTGATACGCGGGAACTGCGCCGCGCGCGCCACGCCGATGCTGGCGACGCTGGCGCGCAGTTGGTGCTCGGCCTGCAGCACGTCTGGGCGGCGCTGCAGCAGCTCGGAAGGCACTCCAGCCGGCAGCTCGACCAGCCGGCTGGCCTCGGCTGGGGGCTTCCCGGCCTCGGGTGCGAGCTCTGCTGGCAACGCGGTACCCAGCAGCATTTCTAGTGCATGACGGTCCTGCTCGACCAGGCTGGCGTAGGCGGCCACGTCGAGCCGGGCCGACTCGGCCTGCGTTCGCGACTGCGCCAGCGTCAGGCCGGAGATTGCGCCAAGCCCGTGGCGGCGCTCGTCCAAAGCCAAGCTGGCACGGCGGCTGTCCAGCGTCAGGCGAGCCAGTTGCTGACGCTCCAAGTCGGCGGCGAGGTTGAGCCAGGCCTGGGCGGTCTCCGCCACCAGGCTGATCTGGGTGCTGCGCCGGCCAGCCTCGCTGGCCAGCCAGCCTTGCAGCGCGGCCTCGCCAAGGTTGCGCACACGGCCGAACAGGTCCAGCTCGAAGGCAGACAGCTGCAGCGTGACCGATGCGCTGTCGCCCCGGTTGGTACGCGCGGTGGCAGCGCCGGCGCTGACGGAGGGTTCCTGCGCAGCGCTCTGGATGCCGAACTGCGCCCGGGCGCGCTGTACGTTCAATGCAGCCACTCGCAGGTCACGGTTGTTGACCAGCGCCAGCTCGACGGTGGCGCGCAACCGCGCGTCGGTGAAAAAGTCGGCACGACCGACCGTGGCAGCATCAATGGCTGGTGCGCTGGCGGATGCGTCGGGTACGGCGGGCGCGGGGCGCTGGTATGTAGGCGCCAGGTCGGCGCAGCCGGGCAATGCCAGGGCAAGCACCAACAGGGGCGGCAGCAGGGCACCTGGCGTCCTTGGGGAGCGGTATCGCATGGAGGAAGGGTTTGTTCTTGTTCGGGTCGGAGCGTTCGTCGAGGTGCCGGACCATTCTTTGCGTGTGGGGTGAAGCAAAAATTTCCGCTATGCGTCATGGCTGACACATACGGCCCCCTCCTGCGCCTCGGGGCATCCCCTTGGGGAGAGGGGGGCGGCTTCGTCGACAATGCGCGGTTTGCTTTAACCCTGGCGGCGCCATAAGCGCCACCCGAGACTCCATGGCACTCCAACACCTGACCGACGAGCAGATCGCCACCTGGACCCGCGCCCAAAAGGACGAGTGGTGGTTCAAGAACGTCTTCCGCGGCGACATGGCCCAGTTGACGCTGCGCTCAGGCTTCACAGGTTTCCTGCTCGGCGGCATCCTGTCGGCCACCGGCCTGTACATCGGCGCCAAGACCGGCATTGCCATCGGTGTGGGCCTGACCTCTGTGATTCTTGCCTTTGCGCTGTTTCGCGCCCTGCATGCTGGCGGCTTCGCGCAGGACTACACCATCCTCGAGAACAACTGCACGCAGTCCATCGCGACCGCGGCAGGCTACGTGGCCACGCCGCTGTTCTCCAGTCTGGCTGCCTACATGCTGGTCACCGGCATCATCCCGCCATGGTGGCAACTGGTCATCTGGATCTTCGTCGTCGCGCTGATCGGCGTGCTGTTGGCCTTCCCGCTGAAGCGCCGCTTCATCAACGAAGACCAGGCCCCCTTCCCGGAAGGGCGGGCTTGCGGCGTGGTGCTGGATTCGCTCTATCACGGTGCCGGTGACGAGGGCGTCTTCAAGGCCAAGCTGCTGGGCGTGGTCGGCGGCTTCACGGCGCTCTACCAGGCCATCGTCAGCGACGGCTGGATGAAGTTGGTGCAGTTCAAGGTCCTGATGCTGGACAAGTGGGCCGGCATGGCCGAGCCCTGGTATCTGCACGAACGCCTGGACAGCTATTACTACACCTGGGCCGCCAAGGCGCAGGGCTTTATCCCCAGCATCCTTGGCACCGATATCCGTCAACTGGGCCTGCGCGTCACGCTGGACGCAGCCATGCTGGGCGTCGGCGGTCTGATGGGAATCGCGGTGGCGACCAGTTGCTTCCTGGGCGCCTTCATCAACTTCGTCGTGCTCGCGCCACTGATGATCCAGGCCGGCGACATCGCGCCGCGCCTCGGCGCCAACGGCGTGCCGATCCCGCTGAACCGCGCCGAGATCGTCAACCAGTGGTCGCTATGGTGGGGCGTCACGATGATGGTGGTAGGCGCCCTGGTTGGGCTGCTGGCCAAGCCAGAGATATTCACCAGCGCCTTCAAGCGCAAGGCCACGTCGACGGTCGCCGCCGGCAAGGATCTGCTCAAGGACATCGAAGTGCCGCTGTGGATCAGCTACGTCGGCGTGCCGGTCTTCAGCGTGCTGGGCAGCTACCTGACCCATGTCTTCTTCGACGTGCCCTTCTGGCTGGCCCTGGTGTCGCTGCCGCTGATCTTCGTGCTGACCATCATCTGCACCAACTCCATGGCGCTGACGTCCTGGACGCCCACGGGCTCGCTGTCCAAGATCACCCAGTTCACGATGGGCGCCATCGACCGGACAAACCCCGGCTCCAACCTGTTGCCGGCGGCCATGACCAGCGAGATCGCGTCCAACGCGGCCAACTTGCTGTCTGACATCAAGCCTGGCTACATGCTGGGAGGCAAGCCGCGCCACCAGGCCGTGGGCCACATCATCGGCAACCTGGCCGGCGTGCTGACCTGCGTGCCGCTGTTCTTCCTCCTCTTCCTGCAGCCGGACGCCAGCGGCGTGCGCAGCGTCGCCACCATCGTGACCGACCAGTTCGCTATGCCTGCAGCCCTGCAGTGGAAGGGTGTGGCCGACATCATCGCCAAGGGCCTTAAGGGCCTGCCGACGTCGGCGCTGATTTCGATGGGAGTGGCGGCGCTGGCTGCCGTGGCGATGGAGATCGCCCGCATCAAGACCAAGGGCCGCTTCCAGCTCTCCGCCGTGGCTACCGGCCTGGGCGTCGTGCTGCCGCCTGAATCCGTGCTGGCGATGTTCGTCGGTGCGTTGATCTTCTTCATCATGGGCCGCAAGCACAAGACGCCTGGCACGCAGGGCCACCGCGTCTGGGTCGAGGGGATGGAGCCGATCTGCGCCGGCCTCATTTCCGGCGCCGCGCTGATGGGCATCGGCAACGCCATCATCAACGTGCTGATTTGATAATCGGGTTTCCGCCTGCCCATAGCTCAACTGGATAGAGCAGCGGCCTTCTAAGCCGCAGGTTCCGGGTTCGATTCCTGGTGGGCAGGCCATTACAGCGATGGCTTCACGATCTGGTGATACTGGGAGCCGTGTACGGGCAGACCCGGCGTCGCCGCCTACATCACGTCGGGGAGTTGGCCACGGCCGCTCCTGGTCCAGTCCTTATCGGCCCTGGGCTTGACGTGCCTGCTTGATCAGGCTTGGCTCAAAGCACAACCTGGCGCACAGACCATGAAGACGTTTCGCTGCATAGCACTCGCGGCCCTGATCGGTGTCTGCACTCTGGCTCAAGCCCAGCCCAGCATTGAGGTGGGCTTCTCGCCAGAAGGGTCGGCCCGGCAACTGGTGCTTGAGACCGTTGCCAGCGCAACGGTCAGCATCCAGGTGCTCGCCTACGCCTTTCAGGCCTCCGACATTGCACAGGCGCTGGTCGATGCCCGGGCGCGAGGCGTGCAAGTGCGCGTCGTCGTCGACAAGAAGCGCAACCTGAACAAGACCAGCAAGACTGCCATGGACCTGGTCTCGCGCGGCGGGGTCGAGTTGAGGACCAACGACCATTTCCATATCCACCACGACAAGACCATCATCGTGGATGGCAGCATCGTGCAGACCGGGTCGTTCAACTATGCGCCTTCCGCTGAGACGCTGAACTCGGAGAATGTGGTCGTCATTCGTGACATGCCGGAGGTCGCACGCAGGTATGTGGCGCACTGGCAGTCACGCTGGGACCTTGGGAAACCCTATCCAGCGCCAGCGCGTTGACCGGTCGGCTCCGAGGGGGCGCGGTAGCCGGGGAACTTTTGCGGCTCTGAGCTGCTTCGAGCTCCGTGAAACTGGTGGCGGACTGCCGGGAAACGCCTGGGAGCTTGCGGATCGGCCGCGAATTGCCCAGCGGTCAGGCGGACGCTGCTCAGGCCCCACGGGCTGTGAGTCGCTCAATCCACCCGTCGTCGCGGTCAGGCGTAGGTGTTTACGTGGCGTCCCAGGGTGCCCTCGGTCGCCAGTGCCGGCTGTTGCGGCAGTGCGCTGAGCAGGGCCAGGGCACCAGCGGCCTGGACGTCGATCGCCTTGCGCAGCACCAGAATGTTCACGGCGTCGGCCGTATCCGCCTGGGCATACCTCGAGGCAACGTTGACGCTTGTGGAGTTGGCAATGTCCATTTCGCGTCTATCGGCAATCCCGCGCAGAACTTGAGGCCTGATTCTGCGACCCGGCAGGCCAAGTTGGCGGATCCGTCAGGAATCCGGCTTTTGAGCTGGGCGTTCTCCTTGTTGTCATCCCCCTTTGGGGGGAGGCGGGGGGATGGCGGCCCTGGCCTCCCCCGCCGATGCCTCCAAAGGGCGATGTTCCCTGTGTCGAGCGACGCCGAGACTGGCTTCATCCCCAAGGAGAAGCCATGACCATCCAACTTGCCGCCCTGGCCCAGGCGTCCGTCCTGCAGTTGCGCGACGCCATTCGTCGCGTGACGGCCCTGCACGTTGCCGCCGCCGAGGCGCCGCCCGAAGACGAGTTCCTTGCTGGCATCGAGGCCGGGGAGATGAGCTGGTCGGACTGGGAGGAGACGAACTTCGATGTCCGTCAGTTCCATGTTTGAGGCTACGCGCCGTTCGTGGGATCAGGCGCCGCGGATTGACCACTGGGTGTTCGAATCCGTCCCGGGGCAGATCCGCGGCTGCGATGACGCGGGGCACGTCCTCGTGGCCATCGTGACGGACCCGCTGTTCGGGCCCCGCCTGGCGGCTGCATTCGACACGCGTTCTGCGGCAAGGCCGCCGGTGGCGACACCGAGCATTGGCGCCAGGTTCCGGCCGGCGTTTCCGCTCTGCGCGGCTGCCGGCCCGGGCCGGTGAGCGAGATGACTCGCGTCAGGGGAGCCTAGCCAGCATGGTCGCCTCGGTGGCCGCGTCCCAGAACAGCGGGTAGAGGCTGCGCGTCGCGGTCGAGAGTTCGGGCTGCCCGCCCCAGAGCGAAATCTGCTCGCGCACGGTGGCGAAGTCTATGCTCATCAACACGGCCGGTGCCTGCACACGCGGGTTGTGGCGTGCTGCGCTCATCGGGATCAAGCCCAGACAGCGGCGGTAGAAGCCGACGTGGCGCGGGTTGACCTCCACGACCAGGCGCTCGCAGCGCGCGCGGCGGTGGGCGTGCAGGTAGCCGAGGTGGAAGATCTGCGTCAGCACGCGCTTCGGATCATGGGAATGCTTGTCCACGGCCAGACCGCCGAACTCGCAGAGCCTGACGCCGTCGGTCCGCCATTCGTCCAGCTCCGCCTTGAACAACTGGTCCGCATGCAGCCCGCCCGCACCATCGAAACGCACGGACAGCGTACCCACTATCGCATCGCCATCGCGCGCCGTGCAGACGATGTCGCCGTCCTGGCTGCGACTGTTGTAGCGTTCGCGTGTCACGGTCAGGCCGCGGTCGCCGTAGCGGCGTTCGACGAGTTCGAGGGCATCGCCTTCGAGCCCACCGAAGCCACTGTCCAGATCCAGCGGCGGGGGGGCGAAATCATTTTGCGGCGCTGCTGCGCGCCGCACTTCAACGGTAGGGACCATGTACTGCATCCTCAGCGCCAATTGCGCGGCCGCGAGTCTAGGGATTGCGCCCTTCGCCGGGTTGGACTCTCACAGACCGATACATCGGTAGGATTTGGCTCATGAGATTTCTCACGCGGGCCGGCCGTGAAATCGGCCTGCTGTCCTACACGGGGGCGCCGTCCGGAGGCGTAAATTCACAGTGGGCGCAACGCCCCCTGCTATTCCTCCCTGAGCAGGCGCCTGCCGCGTGAGTGGCGGGCGGATTTTCAGCCCCGGCCTCGCGCCGGGGTTTCTTTTGGACATTGCGCCGGATGCCGTCGCGAGCTGCGCTGCAGAGCGCGCTAGCATGGATGGTCAAAGTCTCTTCTCGACCATTCATGAGAGTCCTGCTGCTGCTGCTGTGCATCGCCCTGAGTGCTTGCGCTGCGCCCCGTTGGGTCAATTCGCAGAATCCGGCTGCTGATTTGGAGTCGGACAAGGTTGCTTGCGACAAGGATGCCGAGCGCGTCGGCCGGCTCAGCCAGCTGGGCGGTCTCGCGGACAAGCAAGGCATTCAGACCGCCGCGGAGGCGGTTAGCGCACACAAGCGCTGCATGGCGGCACGGGGCTGGCGCGACCTGGGAGGCTGACGGCCGGGCTTCGGCGGTTTCTTCTGCCACTGCTGCGTCGATCCTGCTAGGCTGCCCGCGCCCGCCAACGGTGGCGGAGTGGGAGTGGCAGGCATGGCGGAGTTGACGATCAATGGCAAGCGGATGCAGTTCGAGGCGGAAGCCGACACGCCGCTGCTTTGGGTGCTGCGCGAGCAGCTCAGCCTCACAGGCACCAAGTACGGTTGCGGCGTCGCGCAGTGTGGTGCCTGTACCGTGCATATCGATGGCGCGCCGGTGCGCAGCTGCGTGATGCCGGCCTCAGCACTGACGTCGGCGCAGAAGATCACCACGATCGAAGGTCTGGCTCCCGATGCATCGCATCCACTGCAGAAGGCATGGGACGCGCTGGACGTGCCGCAGTGCGGCTTCTGCCAGAGCGGCATGCTGATGGCCGCCGCGGCGCTGCTGAAGAGCAACCCCAAGCCGACCGATGCCGACATCGATTCGGCCATGACCAACATCTGCCGCTGCGGCACCTACAACCGGGTCCGCGCGGCCATCCACCTTGCCGCCGGCCAAGTTCAGCGCCGGCAGATTCCAATCGTCATCGAAGGAGGCCAGGCATGAGCGCCGTGCTGTCGCGTCGAGCCTTCCTGCACACCACCGGCGCTGCGGCCGGTGGCCTGATGGTCGGCTTCCATGTGCCCGCCCTCGCCCAGGGCGATGCTCCGCCAGAGCTGAATGCCTGGGTGCAAGTGTTGCCGGATGAGACCACCGTCATCCGCATTGCTCGCTCCGAGATGGGGCAGGGCACGCTGACCGGCCTGGCCCAGCTCGTCGCCGAGGAGCTGGAATGCGACTGGAGCAAGGTAAAGACCGAATATCCGACACCGGGCCAGAATCTGGCTCGCAACCGCGCCTGGGGCAGCATGAGCACAGGCGGCAGCCGCGGTGTGCGCGAGTCACACGAGTATGTGCGCAAGGGGGGCGCGCTGGCGAGGGCGATGCTGATCCAGGCGGCGGCCAATCAGTGGAACGTGTCGGTCGTTGAATGCTCGACGGCCTCGGGATGGGTGATACATGCGGGCAAGCGCCTGAGCTATGGCCAGCTTGCCGCCGAGGCCGCCAAGCTGGCTGCGCCGGCCGACATCCAGCTCAAGCCGGTGAAGGATTGGCAGCTGGCCGGCCGGCCATTGAAGCGGCTGGACACCCGCGCCAAGTTAGACGGGTCACTGGTCTACGGCATGGACCTGCAATTGCCCGGCATGCTGAACGCGGCCATCAAGGACTGTCCGGTGTTTGGTGGCAAGCTCAAGAGCTTTGATGCGCTAGCCATCGAGAGCCGCCCCGGCGTGAAGAAGGTGGTCAGGGTTGGCGACACGGCCGTGGCTGTCGTGGCCGACACATGGTGGCGGGCCAAGACCGCGCTGGAGGCCCTGCCCATCGTCTGGGACGAGGGTCCCAACGCGAAGCTGAGCAGTGCCGATGTGGCTGCGACGCTGAAGGCCGGCCTTGACGCGCCCGATGCCGTCGTCGGCAGCACGCAGGGCGATGTGGCCGCGACATTGGCCGGTGCGGCGAAGAAGGTCGAGGCCGTGTACAGCACGCCGCACCAGAATCACGCAACGATGGAGGTGATGAACGCGACGGCCTTGATCACCCTCGCAAAAACCGGGACGCCGGAGCGCTGCGAGGTCTGGACGCCGACGCAGAACGGCGAGGCTGCCCTGGCGGCGGCGGCGGAAGCCTCGGGCCTGCCGCCGTCGCAATGCGAGGTCTACAAGCTGCATCTGGGCGGCGGCTTCGGTCGGCGCGGCGCGGTGCATGACTGGGTGCGTCAGGCCGTGGCCATCGCCAAGGAGCTGCCCGGCACGCCGGTCAAGCTGATCTGGAGCCGCGAAGAGGACATGACGCATGGCCGCTACCACCCGGTCACGCAGTGCAAGCTGACGGCGGGCCTGGACGCGGGGGGCAAGCTGACGGCCCTGCACATGCGCATCTCGGGGCAGAGCATCATCGCTGGCATCTTTCCGCAGAACATCCGTGACGGCAAGGACCCGGCCGTGTTCCAGGGCCTCAGCGCCGGCGGCGCAGAAGGCGCGCTGGGCTACGCTGTGCCCCATCTGCTCATCGACCATGCGATGCGCAACCCACCGGTGCCGCCTGGCTTCTGGCGTGGCGTGAACCTGAACCAAAACGCCATCTACCTGGAGTGCTTCATCGACGAGGTTGCGCACGCTGCCAAGCGCGACCCGCTGGAGCTGCGCCGCGAGCTGCTGGCCAACTCGCCCAAGCACCTGGCCGTACTGAACGCGGTTGCTGCCAAAGCTGGCTGGGGCAAGCCCCGGGCCAGAGGCCGTCATCTGGGCCTGGCCCAGATCATGGGCTTCGGCAGCTACGTGGCGGCCTGCGCCGAGGTGTCGGTCAGCAAGCAGGGCGATCTCAAGATCCACCGCATCGTCGCAGCCACCGACCCCGGTCACGCCGTCAACCCGCAGCAGATCGCTGCCCAGGTCGAGGGCAGCTTCGTCTATGGCCTGTCAGCGGCGCTGTTCGGCGAGATCACCCTCAAGGACGGCCGCGTCGAGCAGCAGAACTTCGATACCTACCCCGTCGTCAAGATGGAGCACATGCCGGCCGTCGAGACGATCTGCATGCCGTCGGGCGGATTCTGGGGCGGCGTTGGTGAGCCAACCATCGCCGTCGCCGCTCCGGCCGTGCTGAACGCGATCTTCGTGGCGACGGGCAAGCGCATCCGCGACCTGCCCTTGTCCAGGCACAAGCTGGTGTGATGCGCGCGCTGATGGCGCTTGTGCTGATGACCGGCGCGCAGGCCGGCGACATCGAGCGTGGCCGGGCGCTGGTGGAGGATCGCACGCAGAGCCTGTGCCTGCTCTGCCATGCGCTGCACAGTGCAGGCGATGCGAACCAGGGCAATCTCGCACCACCGCTGGAGACGGTGGCGGCGCTATCGCCCAAGGAGCTGCGCTCGCGCATCGCCGACATGCGCCGTTTCAACCCGGCAACCGTCATGCCGCCGTTCCGCGCGACAGACGGCCTGCGAGACGTGGCGCCGGCCTGGGCAGGCAGGGCGGTGCTGACGGAGCAGCAGCTCGACGACATCGTGGCCTACCTCGGCACGTTGGCAAAGCGATGAAGCGGCGAGAGTTCGTCATGGCAGCTCCCGCGCTTGCGATGTTGCCCGAGGCGAGGGCGACGGAGGAGGGTATGCGCGCCGCCATTCGCGCCTGGGCTGGCCGGGAACCCGAGGCCGGCGCGCTGAGGATCGAGATCGCCGAGCTGGTGGAGAACGGCAATGCGGTGCCGGTGCGGGTCGCCGCGAGCGAGGCGGTCACGGGCCTGGCGCTTTTCACGCCGCTCAACCCAGAGCCCGAGGTCGTGCACGTCACCTTGGCGGCGGACAGCCCCAGACCCGAGTTCAGTACGCGCATGCGCCTGGCGCGTAGCCAGCGCATCGTGGCCGTCGCCAAGGCGGGGGATGGGCGCTGCTGGCAGGCGGGGGTGGACGTCGTCGTGACGCTGGCCGCCTGCGTGGAGCCGTGATGGCCACCCGCGCCGTCATCACCATGCCCGTCGGCGTCAAGGCCGGCGAGGCCTTCGAGGTGCGCGCCACCGTGGCCCATGCGATGGAGACGGGCTATCGGAGCAGCGACGAGGGCATCCGCCTGCCGCGCGACCTTGTGCGCCGCTTCGAGTGCCGGTTGGACGGCGAACTCGTTTTCGCTGCCGACCTGTATGCCGCCGTCTCGGCCAACCCCTACCTGGCGTTTTGGCTGCGGGCCGGCAAGTCCGGCCAACTGAGCTTCGTCTGGCGCGGTGACAACGGCTTCGAGCATCATGAGACGCGCCCGCTGAGCGTTGCATGAAAGCCTGGCTGCTGCTCGTACTGGCACTGGCTGCGAATGCCGCCGAGCCCGACTCCCGCCGTTCCGGCCGAGACACCATGAGCCCGGCCCTGCGCACGCTGCAGGCCGACGACGACCAGCATCCGGCCCAGCTCGCGCTGGCCCTGGGCCGCGAGCAGTGGAGGGAAGGCTCCCGCTCCTGCGCCAGCTGCCATGGCGAGCCTGAGCGGCTGCGCGGCGCGGCGGCGCGCTACCCGGACTGGGACCAGGGCATCCTCGATCTGCCCGGTCGCATCCAGCGCTGCCGCGTGCGCCACCAGCATCAGCCGGCCTGGAAGCCCGAAGCAGAGCCACTGCTCGCGCTAGCCGCGCTGGTGGCGCAGCAGTCGCGCGGCCTGCCGCTGCTGCCTCAGCGCGGCATCGAACTGGATGAGGCCGCTGTCCGCGGCCAGCGCCTCTACACGACGCGCATCGGTGCGCTTAACCTGTCCTGCGCCCAATGCCACGACGAGCGCGCGGGCCTGCGGCTGGGCGGCAGCCTGATTCCCCAGGCCCATGTCGACGACTACCCGGTCTATCGCCTGGAATGGCAGTCGCTGGGCAGCCTGCAGCGCCGCTTGCGCGGCTGCCTGAGCGGTGTGCGCGCCACCGTCTGGGACTGGGACAGCGCCGAGTTGCTGGCGCTGCAGACCTATCTCGCGCGCCGCTCGGCCGGCATGGCCATGCAGCCGCCAGGCGTGCGCCCCTAACACGCAGGGTGACCGCTTCAGCCTCGGCTTCCTAGGATCGGCTCGCCGCCGATTGCGGGGCGGGGAGGACGGGCCATGCTTGTGATGACGCGGCACGAGTCGCTGCGAGAGCCGTTGCCGCTGCCGGCGGGCGATTCGCTGGCTTTCGTCGATGCGGCCAGTGGCAAGCCCGTCGTGACCGGCCTGCGATGCAGTCTCGTGCTGCGCCATGGCGGCCGGCTGTTGGGACGCTCGTCTGTCACGCCGGCCGGCCTGCACCTCTGGCCGAATCTGCCTGAGCGATGGCGCGAGCCGCAGGTGCAGGCGTTTGCCGACGTTGTGGTGCGTGACGAGCAGCAGCGCTTCCAGCCCCTGAGCCTACCCTGGCCGCTGTCGGCGCGGCCGGTAGGCCAGATCATCGGCGGCACCGTGCTGGGCAGCTCGCGGCTGGTCCGTGTAGGCCTTTTCGGGGCGCCAGCGCGCCGCGCGCCGCCGGGCGCGACGAGTGTCTATGGCCTGCTGGTCTGGGAGGCTGACGGCGCGCCTGCGGCCTGGGCCCGCGTCAGGCTGATCGATCGCGAGGGCCGTGCGCATGAGGGGGCGAGCGACGCGGAGGGGCGGCTGGGACTGCACCTTCCCCGGTCGTGCGGCCCGGTCGCAGAGCTGCGCGTTCATGCCGATCCGGCAATGGGTGCGGCCTCGCTGGGGCTTGGGGCGCCGGACGTCCTGGCGTTTGCCCGCCAGCCCGCGGCGCGTGCGCTGGCGCATGCCCGCGGCAATGCCATGTATGTGCCGGCCACCGCCATTACCGGCGAGCCGCTGATCCTTGCCACGCAAGGCCTGCCGCCTGCGTATTGCGAGCTCCGCCTGGTGCCGGCCTAGCGCTGTTCGAGTTGGCGCTGGCCGAACAGCACGTCGCGCGCCTTGTCGTCCGTGAGTGGTTTGCGTGCGCCGGCCAACACCGCGACGCCGCGCTGCACGGCCGGGCGCATGGCGATCTCGTCGAACCAGCCCTTCAGATGTGGGTAATCGACCATCTCCACTCCCTGGTTCTTCCAGGAGCGCAGCCAGGGGAAGACCGCGATGTCGGCGATGGAGTAGTCGCGCCCGCCGATGTAGGTGGAATGGGCCAGCCGCTTATTGATGACGCCGTAGAGCCGCCGGGCCTCGTTGGTGTAGCGCTGGATGGCATAGGGCAGCTTGTCGGGTGCATAGATTCGGAAGTGGTGGGCCTGGCCCAGCATGGGGCCAACGCTGCCCATCTGGAACATCAGCCACTGCAACACCTCATACTTCGCCGCTACGTCGGCCGGCAGGAGCTGACCCGTCTTGCCGGAAAGGTAGAGCAGGATGGCGCCGCTCTCGAACAGCGAGATCGGCCTGCCGCCCGGGCCATCGGGGTCGGTGATGGCGGGAATCTTGTTGTTGGGGCTGATGGCGAGAAAACCGGGTGCGAACTGCTCGCCGGCGCCGATGTCCACGGGATGCACCCGGTAGGCGAGGCCGCACTCCTCCAGCATGATGTGCACCTTGTGGCCGTTGGGCGTGGGCCATGAATACACTTCGATCATTCGTCGACTCCGTCAGCAATTAGGCCGATTCTCACGACTCATGGTGGTAAAGCAAGTCAAGCACTGGCTCGTGGCGCGCGCCAACGCAGCGCGCTGGCGCTCGATCCAGGACTGGGCCGAGGCGCGCGGCGCCGAGTTCACGCAAACGCGTGACGGCCTGGGCTTCCTCGTCGAGGCCCGGCAGGCCGTCCCGGGCCCGCTGCGCATTGAATGGGGGCTGTCCCAGCGCAGCTATCTGCCCGGTACCGAGCTGCGCATGCGCTGCGAAGTGGGGCTGCATCCAGACCTGCAGTTCATGGTGCTGTGCCGCACGTTGATGGAGAACCTCGAGCGAGCCGTTTTCGAGGCTTACACCGATACGCTCAAGACCCGCGTTGACACCGATACGCCAGAGGAAATGCGCTGGCTGGTGATGTTCCCCAAGTTCAACAACGCCTCGTCCCAGATCCTGCGCCAGCGCTATGGCATCGTCGGCGTGACCAAGGACCTGACCGGTGCCTGGATCGAGGGTGAACTGGGCGAGGCACTGGTGCAGGCCAGCCAGGACTTGTTGCCTGAAGGTCATCCCTTCGTGCTGATGTGCATGCGCGGCAACATCTATTTGCGCACGGAGATGGGAGAGGCCGATCTGCCCAAGTTGCAGGGCCTGGTGCGTTTGCTCGAATGCGCGGCGCGCGCGGCGATGCGCCTGAACGGTCGGGTGGCCGACGCTGGCGCCTGGCCGACCACGACATCCATCGCCTTCACGCCTTCGACGCGCCCCGGCGACGTTTACTGAGGCGAGGCGGCCGTCAGGCCTTCTGCGCGAAGCTCCAAGCCAGCTCGGCCAGCGGCCTGGCGCTTGCAGCGGTCTCCCGGGCCTGGGCGCTGGAGGCGGTACCGTCCACCACTCGCTTGGCGATGCCCTGCACGATCGCCGCGATGCGGAACATGTTGTAGGCCATGTAGAAGTTCCAGTCGGCCATGACAGCGTTCGCGTCGGCGCGGCCGGTGCGCTCGCAGTAGCGCTGCACGTACTCGCGCTCGCTGGGGATGCCGAGCTCGGCCAGGTTCTTGCCACCCAGGCCGCGCGCCGCGCCTGATGTCTTGATGTGCCAGCTCATGCAGTGGTAGCTGAAGTCCGCCAGCGGATGGCCCAGCGTGGACAGCTCCCAGTCCAGCACGGCGATGATCCGCGGCTCGGTGGGGTGAAAGACGACGTTGTCCATGCGGTAGTCGCCGTGGACGATGCTGATCTCGCTCTCGTCGCGCGCCGATGCCGGGATGTGAGCCGGCAGCCATCCCAGCAGAGCGTCCATGGCCGGATTCGGGTCGGTAACGGAGGCCAGATACTGCTTGCTCCAGCGGCCGATCTGACGCTCGAAGTAGTTGCCCGGCTTGCCATAGCTCTCCAGGCCGCGGGCCTTGAAGTCCACCTGGTGCAGCGCCGCGATGACGCGGTTCATCTCGTCATACAGGGCTGCGCGCTCGGCGTTGCCCAAGCCGGGCAGGCTCTGGTCCCACAGCACGCGGCCAGGCATGAACTCCATGACGTAGAAGGCGCGGCCGATGACGGCCTCGTCCTCGCACAGTGCCAGCATGGCTGGCACGGGCACGTCGGTGCCTGCCAGTGCGCCCATGACCTGGAATTCCCGCTCGATGGCATGGGCCGACGGCAGCAGCTTGGCCACAGGGGCGGGCTTGCTACGCATCACGTACTGGGCGCCCGGCGTCTTCAGCAGATAGGTCGGGTTGGACTGCCCGCCCTTGAACTGCTCGAGGCTCAGCGGCCCGGCGAAACCGCCGACATGGGCGGACAGCCAAGCTTCCAGCGCTGCGGTGTCCAGCGTTTGGGCCAGGGGACGGGTGCCGGTGAATGCTTCCATGGAGGTCGTCGCTCGATGCGTTGTCTTGTGGGGCGCGAACCTTCCATTGTGAGAGGCAGGGGTTGGCTGGGGTGTCTCCTGTGCGCCAATTTCAACGCGCAGCGGCGGCGAGCAGCTTGTCGCGGCTGACCACAACCAGCCGGGTGGGCTCCACGCGCACGGCGCCCTCGCGCTCGAAGGCCTTCAACTCCTGGTTGACGCGCTGGCGCGAGGCTCCGAGCAACTGGGCCAGGTCTTCCTGGGCGAGCTGCAGTCCGATGCGGGTCACGGCCTCGTCGCCCTGGCCTTCCTGCACGCCGTAGGAGCGAGCCAGCAACAGCACCTGCTTTGCCAGCCGAGCCGCGAGCGGCCGGGTGTTGAGGTCCTCGATCATGTCGAACATCAGGCGCAGGCGGCGGCAGTTCAGGCGCAGCAGTGCGTCGTAGAGCTCGGAATGGGCCTGCAGCAGCGCGCGGAAATCGGACTTGCGCACGCACAGCAGCGTGGTGTCGCCATGGGCATAGGCGTCGTGGGTGCGGGGCAGGCCATCGAAGAGGGCAATGTCACCGAACCAGGTGCCCGGCTCGACATAGGTCAGCGAGATCTGCTTGCCCGCGAGCGACACGGAGCTGACTCGCACCGCGCCCTTGGCGACACCGCACCATTCTTCCGCAGGCTCGCCGCGATGGGACAGCATGGTCTCGTCCGCCAGACGGCGCACGAAGGCTCGCTGCAGGATGTCGTTGCGCAGGGGCTCGGACAGCTTGGCGAACCAGGCGCCCTGGTCGATCTGCTGGCGTTCGGCGGGGGTGAGGCTGAGTGCGTTCATGGCTTGGCGCATTGTGCCGTCCGTGGCCCCCCGGAAGACGGGGGCGGCGGTGGATGCCCCCATGCTAGAGTGATCCGCGCTGTCTCCAACCCCTCGTTCAACCGCATCGCCAGCTGCCTGCAGTCAATGCCCATCACGGCCCTGCGCCCGACGTTGCTGGGTGCCCTCACACCCGCCTTGGCACTGCTGCTCGCCCTGCCTCCTGAGGAAGCCGAGGCGCTCGGCGTGGGCCGGCCGAACCTCCATTCGGCGCTCGGCAAGCCGCTGGATGTCAGCGTCCCTCTGGCATTGGCGGAGGGTGAGCAGCTCACCGACTCCTGCCTGCGCGCCGAGGTGTCTGCGGGCGAGGCGCGCGTGCCGGCCGGGCTGCTGCAGCTGCGCATCGAGGGAGAGCCTGGGCAGCAGTACATCCGCCTGCAGAGCCAGGCTCGCATCGACGAGCCCACGCTGCGCATCACGCTGGCCCTGGGCTGCCCGCTGCGTCTGACGCGCGAGTTCAACGTCTTCGTCGACCCGCCGACCCAGGTGGTGGCCGCGTCGCAGCCCCTGCCGCCGATATCCGTGTTCGTGCCGCAGCCCGCTATCGCGGAGGTGGTACCGCCTCGGCCGCAGACCGACGCGCCCCCTGCGCCGCCCAAGCCGCACCAGCGAGTCAAGCCGCGGCCGGCAGGACCTCGTCTCACGCTGGACCGCCCCGAGGTGCTGGCCGCGGCACCATCCCGGCCTGAGAAGCCGGCGGCCAGCACGCCGGAGAACTCGCCGCCGCCAGACCTCGAGGCCCAGATCAGCCAGCTTGAGGAGACTGTCGCTCAGTTGCGTACGGAGCTGCTGGCGCGCCAACAGGCCGAGGCGCAGGCCGCCTCCGCGGCCATCCCGGCGCAGGTGCGGCCCGCCGCGTCGGCCGCCGTGCCCGCGCCGGCCGCCGTGCGCAGTGCGCGGACCTCGCCCTACCGGGATCCCATGACGTGGGTGCTGACGCTGGCCATGAGCCTGTTTGCGGGCGCCGCGGCCTTCTACATCAGCCGCTGGCGCGACCAGCGTGCGCGCAGCGAGCTGGCCTACTGGCGTGCCCTGCATGCGGCCGAAGGCGCTGGCCTGCCGAGCGTCGCGCCGGTGCCTGGCATTGCGCCTGCCGTTGCAGGCGCGACCGTGCCTTTGCCGGAAGACAGCCCGCACCAGATCACACGCCCCCAGCCTCGGCCCATGCCCTGGCCGCCGGCGCCGCCGCTCGAGCACGCTGCGCCGCCTGTGCAGGCCGCCACGCAGCCGCTGCCGGCGCAAGCCGCAGCCGCGCCGCTGCTGTCCAGCGAACTGACCATCGCCGATGAACTGCTGGACCTTCAGCAGCAGGTCGATTTCCTGCAGTTGCTGGGCCAGCACGAGGCGGCAGCGGACCTGTTGGCCGCGCGGACGGCTCGTGGCCACGCTGGAGCCATGCCTCATCTGCTGCTGATGGAGCTCAGCCAGCAAGGGGGTGATGCCGAGGTTTTCGCCGAACAGGCGCGGCTGTACGAGCAGCGCTTTGGCGCGCCTGCGCCGCAGTGGGCGCAGACGCTGTCGCAAGGGCGCCGGCTGGATGGTTGCCCCAGCGTCATCGCGCACCTGCAGGTGCTCTGGCCCGATCCAGAGGCCACCATGAGGATGTTGCAGCGATTGCTGGCGCAGGGGGGCGGCCCGGGGGTGCCCCGCTTCGAGCTGCCGGCCTTTCGCGATTTGCTGATGCTCTTCGGCGTGGCTCGTGATCTCTTCGAGGCCGGGCTGCGCAGCGATGAGGTGGACCTGATGCTGCCAATGGATGCGGAGCCCGGCGGCTGACGGTTCGGCGGCCGCCCCAGCTGCCCCCGACGTGCTTGTCGACTACCCCTGTCGGGCCCGATCTGGCCCCGAACGGGCAGATTCGCAGGTACCCAGTGACACCCAGTCCTGAGGGCCCTGTGTGCTGGGGGAGAGGCCGCGGCACTGCCCCCGCCCGACTTAGAGACCGAAGTCGGTCGAGTCGCCGTTCATGGCCTTCTCGATGAGCTTGCGGCTCAGCCGCTCGGACAACAGCTCGGCGAAGCTGTATACGTAGTTGCGCAGGTAGGCGCCACGCTTGAAGGCGATGCGGGTCACGTTGCTGCCCAGCAGCGTACCCAGCGGCCGTGCAACGAGGTCGCTGCCTGCGGGCTCCTCGCGCATAGCCATCTCGGCCACGATGCCCACGCCCATGCCCAGCCGCACATAGGTCTTGATGACGTCGGAGTCGATGGCCTCCAGCACGATGTTGGGGGTCAGGTGGCGCGAGGCAAAGGCCTTGTCGATGCGGGTGCGGCCCGTGAAGCTGGGGTGGTAGGACACGAGCGGTTCGCCGGCCAGTTGCTCCAGGCTGATTCGCTCGGCGCTGGCCAGCGGGTGGTCGCGCGGCACCACCATCACGTGCTGCCACTCATAGCAGGGCAGGGTGACAAGCTCCGGGTATTGGGCCAGTGATTCAGTCGCAAGGCCGAGGTCGGCGGTCTCGTCGAGCAGCATCTTGGCGACCTGATCAGGGCTGCCCTGGTGCAGGCTGATGCGTAGCTGCGGCAGGTTCTTGCGCAGCTGGGCCACGGGCGTGGGTAGTACGTAGCGCGCCTGGGTGTGCGTGGTGGCGATGGAGAAGGTGCCGCTGTCCTGGCGTGAGTACTCCTCGCCAATGCGCTTGAGGTTGCCCACCTCGCGCAGGATGATCTCGATACAGGCCAACACCTGCTGGCCAGGTTCGGTGATGCGCCGCAGCCGCTTGCCGTGGCGCGAGAAGATGTCCACGCCCAGTTCCTCTTCCAGTTCGAGGATGGCCTTGGACACGCCTGGCTGTGACGTGAACAGCGCCTTGGCCGTCTCGGTCAGGTTGAGGTTGCGGCGGGCGGCTTCCTGGACGAAGCGGAATTGGTGGAGGTTCATGTCAGTGTGAGCAGGCAGGCGTCGCACATGGCCTGAAGCACGGCCTCGTGCTCGCCGAGGGGAGGGTGCAGCAGCCATTCGACGGCATTGCCATGGCGCTGGCGCAGGCCATCGAGCAGGGGCTGAACGTCACGGCGCACATGGCCGCCCGTGCCGAGGAAGAGCGGCAGCACGTGCACGCGCGTGCAGCCCTGAGCGGCCAGCGCTTCGGCGGCTTCTTCGATGCCGGGGGACATGAACTCGAGATAGGCCATGGCCAGCGGCGTCTGAGGGCGCGCGGCGCGCAGGCGCTCCGCGACGAGCTCGAATGGCCGTGCCCAAGCTGGGTCACGCGCGCCGTGGGCGAAGAGCAGCAGTCCGTCCATCAGCGGTATCTGACCAGCCAGGTGAAGGCTGCCATCGATAGCCCGAGATAGAGCAGGCTGGGCGTGGCTGCCACCACCCAGGGCGTCCAGTTCTTCAACAGCCCCAAGTGGCCGGCCACGTTGTTGAGCAGCACGAAGCTGATACCCAGCATGATGCCGCCGAAGACCTTGATGCTGATGCCGCCAGAACGCCCGTGCAGGTAGGCGAAGGGCAGGGCCAGCGCCACCATGACGAAGCAGGCGAAGGGGTAGAAGGCTTTGCGCCAGAACTGGATGTTGTGGGCCTGGGCCGACTGCTCCTGGGCCGACAAGTGTTCGGTGTAGCGGTAGAGCTCCAGCGTCGACATCGACATGGCGGGCAGCACGGCGGCCGCGATGACGCCGGCGTGCAGCGAGCTCTGCCAATCCAGCTTGTCGAGTTGCTGCTCGCTGACGACGACCTCGCCCACAGGGCTGGCCCCGGCGGGTGCGCCGGGATTCCAGACCGAACGTCTGACCGCCTGCAGATGCCAGAGCCCGCTGGCATCGACGTCGGCCTTCTCGGCCTCGGTTCGCGACATCAGCCGGCCTTCGGGGTCGAACTCGAAGATGCGCACATCCTCCAGTGCGCCGCTGCTGCCGACGCGACCGACCTTGACGGAGTAGCTGCGCTCCTGGCCGTCGACCTTCCGGTGGTCCTTCAGCCAGGCGCCGCGGTTGACCGGGCCGGCATCGTGGCTGAAGCGGGCGCGCAGGTCGTCGCCCTCGCGCTCGAACTGCGGTGCCACGTAGTCGCCAATGACGAACGTCAGCACTGCAAACACGGCGGCCAGCCCTGCCAGCAGCGCCAGCGCGCGTGCCGGGCCGAGGCCGCCGGTGCGCAGGATGGTGAACTCGCTGCTTTGCGCGAGTCGGGCCAGCGCGATGATGGCGCCGATCAGCACTGCGATGGGGAAGAGCTCATAGAAGTGGCCGGGCAGCTCCATCGCCGCGAGCAGCGCGGCCTTGCCGGCGCCGACGCCGATGCGGGCCATGCGGTCCAGTTCGTCGACGAAGTCGATGAAGAAGAACAGCGACAGGAAGGCCAGCGCGACGAGCACTACCGAGCCGACGATGTCCTTGTAGAGCAAACGTCGCACCGTCCTCATGCAGGGGCTCCCGTCAGGCGCCGACGCAGGCAGAAGCGGTTGGCGTTGTCGCGCAACCAGATGACGGCCAGTGCCAGGCACAAGGCGCTGCCGTGCACGGCGATCAGCGCTCTGGGCAGGCTCGCCCGGCCGTTGCCAACCCAGGACTGCGACAGGTTGATCAGGTTGAAGTAGACGATGAAGGCCAGCAGCGCGAACAGCAGATTCCAGTTGCTCGCGCGGCGTGGGTTGCTGGCCGACAGGCCGATGCCCAGCAGCGTCATGTTGACGCCGCCGAGGATCAGCCCCAGCCGCCAGGCCAGCTCGCCCTGGTTCTTGGGCGTCGGCGCGCGCAGCAGTTCCAGTGTTGGCATGGCCTTGGGCGGCAGCTGGTTAGCGTTGGCCAGCACCTGGGTGTCCGTCATCACCTTGTACTGCTGAAAGCGGGCCAGGCTCTTTTCGCCGGTCTTCAGCTGCGTCTCGTTGCGCTGACCGTGGTCGAGCACGAGGAGGCGGTCGTCGCCTTCCATCTCCAGGCGGCCGCGAGCCGAGGTTGTCACCGACTCGCGCTCATGCTGGTTGGCCAGGATGAAGACATTGCGGCCGGTCGCTGCGTCATCTCCGTCGCGCTCTATGAAAAAGACGCGGCTGCCGTCCCGCGAGGTCTGGAACTGGCCTGGCGCGACGCGCGACAAGTCGCCGCGCTTTTGGTAGCGGTCCCGCAACTCGGCGCTGTTCTGGTTGCCCCATGGCCAGACTAGGAGTTCCAGCACGACGACGGCCAACAGCACCGGCCAAGCCATGCGCAGCACCGGCCGCATGAAACGCGACAGCGGGACGCCGCTGGCGAACCAGATCGTCATCTCGGACTCGCGGTAGATGCGGCCAAGCGTGAGGACGACAGCGACGAACAGCGACAGGATGAGCATGGTCGCCAGGTGGGCGATGGTGGCGTAGCCCATCAGCAGCACGACGTCCTGCGGCGCGACGTTGCCACCTGCAGCCTGGCCCAGCGTGCGGATCAGCGTCGACGTGAGCATGATGGTCAAGATGACCACCAGCGTGACGCCGAAGCTCCTGGCCAGTTCGGATCGCGTCGATGAATCGAATAACATCAAAAACACTTCTATCTACTTCTAGTCATTATGGACTTCAAGATTCAAACCGCTGAGCTGGATTCGCTCGCGGGAGTCGGCGCTGATGCCCTGATCGTCATCCTTGGTGGCGAGGCTGTGCCCAAGGGTCTGGATGCCGCCGTCGCCAAGCAGGTGCAGGCGGCGATCAAGCTCGGTGACTTCGCGCTGAAGGCCGGCCAGGCTCTGACGCTGACCCAGGCCGAGGGCATCAAGGCGCCGCGTCTCGTGCTGGCCGCCAGCGGCAAGACGACGCTGGTGGCGGCACGCTCGGCGCTGGCTGCGGGCCTGGCCCAGATCAAGTCGCGCGGCGCCGCCAGCGCGGCGGTGGCGTTCGTCGGTTTCGAGGCTGGTGCCGAGTCGCTGGCCGAGCAGACCGCGCTGGCCGGTGCGGACGCTGTCTATCTCTACCGCCACACCAAGCCCAGCGCGCCGGCCGCCCCCAAGCTCGCCAAGCTGGCTCTGCTGGTGGGCAAGTCGGAGCAGAAGGCGGCGAAGGCCGGCCTGGCGCGTGGTGAGGCCATCGCCTCCGGCATCGAGCTGGCGCGCGAATGCGCCAACCGTCCCGCCAACTATGCGACGCCGACCTATCTGGGCCAGGTCGTCCAGGGCCTGGGCAAGACCCATGGCCTGAAGGTCGAGGTGCTGGACCGCAAGGCTGTCGAGAAGCTTGGTATGGGCAGCTTCCTGGCCGTGGCTCAAGGGTCTGACGAGCCGCTTCGCTTCATCGTAGCCCGCTACGAGGGCGCGGCAAAGACTGTGGCGCCGGTCGTGCTTGTGGGCAAGGGCATCACCTTCGACACCGGTGGCATTTCGCTGAAGCCAGGTGCCGAGATGGACGAGATGAAGTTCGATATGGGCGGCGCTGCCAGCGTCATTGGCACGCTGCGTGCGGTGGCCGAACTCCGCCCGAAGCTCAACCTCGTCATGATCGTGGCCGCCTGCGAGAACATGCCCAGCGGCCATGCGGTGAAGCCGGGCGACGTGGTCACCTCCATGTCGGGTCAGACCATCGAGATCCTGAACACCGATGCCGAAGGCCGGCTCATCCTCTGCGATGCGCTCACCTACGCCGAGCGCTTCAAGCCGGCCGTCGTCGTCGACGTGGCGACGCTGACCGGCGCCTGCGTCATCGCGCTGGGCGGCGTGCGCAGCGGCATGTATGCCAGCGACGACGAACTCGCGGCCTCGCTGACTGCGGCTGGCGACGCCGCGCTCGATCCCTGCTGGCGCATGCCGCTGGACGACGACTACGCCGAAGGCCTGAAGAGCAACTTCGCCGACGTGGCCAACATCGCCGGCCGTGCGGGCGGCTCCATCACGGCTGCCAAGTTCCTGCAGCGCTTCGCGAGCAAGTACCGCTGGGGCCACCTCGACATCGCCGGTACGGCCTGGAAGGGCGGTGCGGCCAAGGGTGCCACCGGCCGGCCTGTGGGTCTGTTGACGCACTTCGTGCTGAGCCACGCCAAGTAAGCTGTGGCCGTCCAGGTCAGCTTCTACAGCGACGCGGCGGACCCGCTGCACTACGCCTGCCGGCTGATCCGCCGCGCTCTCGCGACGGGCAGGCCGGTGGGGGTCTGCGTGGCTGAGGCAGAGGCGGCGCGCCTGGACGCGCTGCTGTGGAGCTTTGATGCCGCCGAGTTCATCCCGCACCGACGCTGGGACGGCGCAACGCCGCCCGCGCCGGGCGAGGTGCTGCTGGTCGACGATGCGGCGCGCCTGCCACACCGCGGGCTGTTGTTGAACCTGTGCGACGGGATGCCGGGCGATGCCTTGGATTTCGAGCGCGTGCTGGAGGTCATCGGACAGGAGCCCGCGCGCGTTCAAGCCGGGCGCGCACGCTATCGCGTCTACCAGCAAGCAGGAGCCAAGCTGGACCACTTCTCAGCAGCAGGTTGACAACTTAGCGTCCACGCTTTCCCGAATGAGAGCCCCCTGGATTTGGGGTATGTTCATTTGGTTGAAAACTCAACGTTCTCTGTGTGTTCCTCTCTCTTCCAAACTGGAGTTGATCCATGCAAATCAAGCTGAATATCGTGGTTGGTGCAGTGGCAGCACTGCTCAGCGGCGCCGCCATGTCGCAGGACCTGATCGTCAAAATCGGTCACGTCGGCCCGACCAGCGGCGCGATCGCCCACCTCGGCAAGGACAACGAGTTGGGGGCCCGTCTCGCCATCGAGGAACTGAACGCCAAGGGCGTCATGATCGGCGGCAAGAAGGCCAAGTTCGAACTGCTGGCCGAAGACGACGCCGGCGATCCGAAGCAAGGCACCGCCGCAGCCCAGAAGCTGGTGGACTCCAAGGTGAACGGCGTCGTGGGCCATCTGAACTCCGGCACCTCTATCCCTGCCTCCAAGGTCTACAGCGATGCCGGCATCCCGCAGATCTCGCCGTCGGCCACCAACCCCAAGTTCACCCGCAACGGCTACAAGACGACCTTCCGTGTCGTTGCCGATGACGTGCACCTGGGTGGCACGCTGGGCAAGTATTCGGTCAACCAACTGAAGGGCAAGTCCATCGCCGTCATCGATGACCGCACCGCCTATGGCCAGGGCGTCGCCGACGAGTTCGAGAAGGGCGTCAAGGGCGCTGGCGGCAAGGTCGTCGGCCGCGAGTTCACGAACGACAAGGCCACGGACTTCACCGCCATCCTGACCTCCCTGAAAGCCAAGAAGCCCGACGTCGTCTTCTTCGGCGGCATGGACGCCGTGGCCGGCCCGATGCTGCGCCAGATGAAGCAACTGGGCATCGAGGCCAAGTTCATGGGCGGCGACGGCATCTGCACGGGCGAGCTGCCCAAGCTGGCCGCCGGCACCATGGGTGACGGCCAGGTTGTCTGCGCCGAGGCCGGCGGCGTCGAGGGCGAGGCCAAGAAGTCGATGGACGACTTCCGCGCCAAGTTCAAGTCCAAGTTCAACGTGGACGTGCAGATCTATGCGCCGTATGTCTACGACGCCGTCAATGTGATGGTCGACGCCATGAAGCGTGCCAACTCTGCTGATCCGGCGAAGTACCTGCCTGCGCTGGCCAAGACGAATGGCTACAAGGGCGTGACCGGCACGATCTCCTTCGACGAGAAGGGTGACATCAAGAACGGCGCGCTGACCCTGTACACCTACAAGGGTGGTACGCGCGAGCAACTCGCCGTCGTGCGCTGATCTGCGGCCCTGCCGACCAAGAACGCCCGCTCCGCGGGCGTTTTTTTATTGCCAAAGACCTGCCTGGGCAGGTCTTTGTCTTTTCAGATCGCACGCGCAATCCGGATCGCAATTGGACTGCACGTTATATAGACGACAAAACGACGGGGTCTGCGACATCGGCGGCGGCTGTATCGTGAATACTACCCATTCGGCATGGGGCGACCCCAGTATCTGTGGAGCGGCAAAACTCCCTGCCTTCGCATCACGCGATCTTTTGCAAACCCCGTTTCATCGCGTGCCAGCGGAGTGCCTGTGCGTTTCGCACGTTTTGCGGAGTTCGGCGCCAGGCGCGCATGGTGCTGCCGCCGGCTTTCGGTTCTACTGCCGCCCGTTGTGAAAAAGACCGCTCCGGCGGACCGCGCAGCAGCTGCGTCACGACGCGGATTCAAGGGTCAAGCACCCTCTAAACGGGGGGCTTTCAAGCCTGGGGGCCGGAGGCATGATGCCGGCGCGATCAAGGGGTGGTCGGGCATGTCCGTCGCGACGTCAAGTCAGGGACTTCCATAGGCCGGCCAAGCGATCTCCCAGGTGGTCTGCGACCGTTGGCTGCAGGGTCGGTGATGCGACAGGCGGCCTGCGTGCGAAATCAATGGAATATCGATATTAGTTCGAGTTTCGTTAGTCGGAATGCAGATGCGGGAGCGCAGGCAGTAATGATCGGGGGACGTCAATGATTCGAATATTCAACCATTACCTGCACAAGCAGACCTTGCTTCAGGTCTTCTTCGATCTCGGCCTGATCGTGTTTGCCGTCATCGCCGTCGTCCTCAGCCAAGGCGAGTCTGCGCAGACGGTGCTGCCCTTTGCCGCTTCGCACGGCCTGTCCCTTGCCGGCTGCATGTTCGTGATCAATTCGGCCACGGGCTTCTACCAGCATGTGCACAACCGCTCCATCACCGAGTCCTGCGCGCGAGCGCTGTTCGGGTTGCTGTTCGGTCTGCCGCTGGCCTATGCCATCTTCAGCCTGGTGCCTTCGAACACCAGCCATCGCGACCTGCTGACCCTGGTTGCCATGGTCGCCGTCGCGGCCGTGATGGTGCATCGCGTCTACGCCGCCCACTCGGGCACCCAGGCTCGCATGCGCAGCCGCATCCTGATCTTCGGCACCGGCGTGGCCGCCCGCACGGTGGGCAACACGCTGCGCGCATCTGATCCGCATGCGCAGATCGTCGGTTTCTATGCAGGCCCGAACGAGGACCAGCCCGAAGTGCCGCCTGGCGAGATCATCAACGACGGGGCCAATCTGACGGAAGCGGCGCTGAAGCACAACGTTGATGAGATCGTCGTTGCGTTGAGCGAGCGTCGCGGCGGCAGCATGCCGCTGCGCCAACTGCTGGACTGCAAGCTGTCTGGAGTGCGCGTTGTCGACATCGCCACGCACTTCGAGAAGACGCTCGCCCAGATCAACATCAAGCACGTGAACGCCGGTTGGCTGGTGTTCGGCGACGGTTTCAGCCAGGGAATGCTGCGCGCGGCGATCAAGCGCGTCTGCGACATCGTCTTCGCGACGCTGATCCTCGCCCTGACCTGGCCCATCATGCTGATCACGGCGTTGGCCATCCGTATTGAATCGCGTGGCCCGGTGCTGTATCGCCAGGAGCGAGTGGGCTTGAACGGCGTTCCCTTCAACGTTGTCAAGTTCCGCAGCATGCGGACCGATGCCGAGAAGGATGGCAAGCCGCGCTGGGCGACCAAGAATGACGACCGGGTGACCCGCATCGGTCGTTTCATCCGCAAGGTGCGCATCGATGAACTGCCCCAACTGTTCAACGTGCTGGTGGGTGAGATGAGCATGGTGGGGCCGCGCCCCGAACGGCAGTTCTTCGTCGATGAACTGATCAGCAAGATCCCCTACTACGCCGTTCGCCACAGCGTGAAGCCTGGCGTCACCGGGTGGGCCCAGGTGCGCTATGAGTACGGCTCGACGATCGAGGATTCGGTCGAGAAGCTGCAGTACGACCTCTACTACGTCAAGAACCACTCGCTCTTCCTGGATCTGCTGATCATGCTGGAGACGGTGGCTGTCGTTGTGACGGGCAAGGGCGCCCGCTGACTTCGGGTTGCTTGGGCGCAAGCGCCGGTGCCCAAGGTCGCTGAGGCATGCTTGAATTGCGCATGCCTGTTGCTGCCGAACTGGACTCCGCCCCGGGCGCCATGATCGACGGGCTCACGCCCATGCTCTCCCTGAGCAACCTGGGCGATCTGATCTGTGCTTTGGCGTACGGCCTGTTCGCGCTCCACTTTGCGCAGAGGCTGCTGCGAGGCAGCATGCCGATCACGGGTCTGGCCCTCGTTTTCCTTGCGGCCCTGGCCGCCAGTTCGATCTGGGCGGGGGTCGCCCTCGCGGATGGCCTGCGGCATTGGTCTGACCACCTGCCGACCTGGATCACTCCTACCCTGGATCTGTTGCGGTTCGGGTTCTGGTTCGCCTTCATACTGCTTTTGCTGCCGCGGCGACGAGGCGGCGGCCTGGGCTGGATGCGTCCGCTGGCCGGCTTTGCGGTACTGGCCCAGCTCTGGTTGATCATGTCAGCAGAGAACCTGCCCGCAGAGGAGCTTGCGCGCCCGCAGGCACTTGCGGCGCTTGGCGCCGCCGTGCTGGGTCTGGTTCTCGTCGAGCAGATGCTGCGCAATTCGGCGGGAGACGCTCGTTGGAATGCCAAGCCGGTCTGCCTCGGCCTAGGCGCCATCTTCTTGTTCGATCTCTTCATCAGTTCCCAGGCAGCGCTGTTCCAGCACTTTGACGATGCGGCCATCAGCGTGCGCTCGCTCGTGCACGCTGCGGCGGTTCCGCTGCTCTACGTGGCATCGCGCCGGCACGCCGATTGGCTGGACAAGCTGCATGTGTCGCGTGCGGCGGTCTTTCATTCGGCAACGCTGTTGCTTGTTGGCGGCTATCTTCTGATGGTGGCCGGCGTCGGCTACTACGTGCGCTATACCGGTGGGGATTGGGGCAGGGCCTTGTCCGTGGCCCTGGTCTTCGTCGCGCTGCTGGCGCTGGCCCTGCTGGTGGCGTCCGGCTCGATGCGTTCGCGGCTGCGGGTGTACATCAGCAAGAACTTCTTCAGCTACCGCTACGACTACCGGGAGGAGTGGCTGCGCTTCACGCAGTTGCTGTCCGGTAGCGCGGAGCCCCAACACACCGCCGAGACCGTCGTGCGCGCCTTGGCCAACCTGGTCGAGAGCCCGAGTGGCATGCTGTGGATGCAGCGTGCTGCCGGAGGCGATTTCCTGCAGGCCGCGCGCTGGAACCTGCCCGCCCACGCCGGGAGCGAAGCCCGCGACGGGGCGCTGGCCAGATTCTGGAAGGAGCGAGCCTGGATCATCGATCTGGAGGAGTGGCGCGCAAGGCATGATGCCTACCCCGACCTGGAGCTGCCCGCCTGGCTGATCGATGAGCCGCGGTGCTGGTTGCTGGTGCCGCTGCTCGTGCGCGATGCGCTGATCGGCTTCGTCGTACTGGGCCGGCCGCGCGCTGTCGTCGAGCTGAACTGGGAGGTGCGAGACCTGCTGCGCACTGCGGCCAGTCAGGCTTCAGGCTATCTGGATCAGGTCCAGGCGACGGAGGCCTTGCTGGAGGCTCGCAAGTTCGATGCCTTCAACCGCATGTCGGCATTCGTCGTGCATGACCTGAAGAACATCGTCACGCAGCTGTCGCTGATGATGAAGAACGCCAAGCGGCTGCGCGACAACCCCGAGTTTCAGCAGGACATGCTGGACACGGTCGAGAACTCGCTCGAGAAGATGCGCCAGTTGATGTTGCAGCTACGGGAGGGGGACAAACCCCATGGCGTGACCAGCGGCGTCGACCTGGAGCAGATCGCCAGACGGCTCGCGACCGCCGCATCCAGCAAGGGCCGGACGCTGGAGCTGGAGCTTCAGGCCGGCGTCAGCACGCGAGGCCACGCGGAACGCGTGGAACGGGTGCTGGGGCATGTCGTGCAGAACGCGTTCGACGCCACGCCTGCCAGTGGCTGCGTGTGCCTGCGACTGGACGCACAGGGCAGCCAGGCCCGCGTTCGCGTGGAGGACAACGGCTGCGGGATGAGCGAGGATTTCATCCAGAATCGACTCTTCAAGCCGTTTCAGACCACCAAGGCCAGCGGCATGGGCATTGGCGCCCACGAGAGCTATCAATACGTGCATGAACTGGGAGGCAAGATCAGCGTGCAGAGCGAACTGAACCGGGGGACCACCGTCACCCTGCTGCTGCCCTTGTTTCATGCGCAGGCTGACGCACCGCTGGCTGCGCTTGACGCCCAATGAGTGCGCCTCGTCACGCCCCGCTGCTGATCGTCGAGGACGATCTCGCACTGCAGAAGCAGCTCAAGTGGTCGCTGGATCGCTTCGAGTCGGTCACGGCGGATGACGTCGCCAGCGCCGTGCTGCAGTTCCGCCGCAGCAGCCCGGCCGTCGTCACGATGGACCTCGGCCTGCCACCGGATCGGGACTCGGTCTCCGAGGGCTTCAAATGCCTTGAGAAGCTGCTGGAACTCGACCCTTCGGTCAAGGTCATCGTGCTGACCGGGCAGAACGACCAGGAGAACGCACTGCGGGCCATCCGGATGGGCGCGTACGACTTCCTCGCTAAGCCGGTGGATCCCGATGTGCTGGCCCTGACCGTGGAGCGCGCCTATCGCCTGTACGAGCTGCAGCAGGAGAACCGCCGGTTGCAGATGCAGCAGAGCAGCGACGTGTTCTCCGGCCTTGTCACACGTGATCCCGGCATGCAGCGCGTTTGCCGCATGATCGAGAAGGTGGCGCCCAGCGACGCCACGGTGCTGCTGCTGGGTGAAAGCGGCACAGGCAAGGAGGTGCTGGCCCAGGGGCTGCACGACGCCTCCAAGCGCAAGGGCCGCTTTGTCGCCATCAACTGCGCCGCCATCCCCGAGACGCTGCTGGAGAGTGAGCTCTTCGGCTACGAGAAAGGGGCCTTCACCGGTGCGACCAAGTCCACCGTCGGCAAGATTGAGACGGCCAACGGCGGCACGTTGATGCTGGACGAGATCGGCGACCTGCCCATGCCTTTGCAGGCCAAGCTGCTGCGCTTTCTGCAGGAGCGGGTCATCGAGCGAGTGGGCGGCCGCCAGGAAATCCCGATGGATGTGCGCGTCGTCGGCGCAACTCACCAGGACCTGAAGGCCCGCATCGCCGACGGACGTTTTCGTGAGGACCTCTACTACCGTCTTGCCGAGATCGTTGTCGAGATCCCGCCGTTGCGCGAGCGTGTCGGAGACCCCGTGCTGCTGTCGCATGCCTTTGCGCGCCGTTTCGCCACCGAGATGCGCCGCCCCGTGCCGACACTAGCCGACGACGCCGTGCGTGCCCTTGAGGCGCATCGATGGCCCGGCAATGTCCGCGAACTGCAGAACATGCTCAAGCGAGCCGTGATCATGTGCGAGGACGATCGCATCGCCGCGCTGGACCTTGGCCTGCGCGCGACGCCTTCGCCGGCTGACGACAGCACGACGCTGGATCTGCGTACCGTGCGGGAGAACGCCGAGCGTCAGGCGGTCATCACAGCACTGGCTCGCACCGATGGCAACATCGTTCGCGCCGCCGAGCTGCTTGGCATCAGCCGTCCGACGCTGTATGACCTCATGAACCGGTTGCAGATCAAATGAGGGCACGGCGTTCGAGACTTGATTGCCAGGCTATCGTGCCGTCGCAGGATTTCGTCATGTCGACCTTGCCTTAGGGTAGGGCATCGCAACAACGCCTGAGCCCCATGCAGATCAAGCAAGCGAGTCTTTGCCATCGGGTGAGCCACGGCATGCGCTGGGTGTCGCACGTTCTGCCTGGGTGCGCGCGTTCCGACCTCTACCGCATTTGCCGCGCCTGGACGGCCTCAGTGCTGCTGGCCATTGCGGCATTTGGCCTGATCAGCCCTCGATTGGCCTGGGGGGACGCCACGCTGCCTGGCTTGATCTCCCGATCCAAGCCGGCAGTCGTCTTGGTGGGCAGCTACGGGTTGTTGGACGCACCGCGCTTTGGATTTCGCGGTACCGGTTTTGCGGTCGGCGACGGCATGCAAGTCATCACCAATGCCCATGTGCTGCCGCCGCTGGAGACGGGGCGCATCGACCGCAGCGTGGCGATACAGGCATGGACGTCCGAGGGTGGCTGGGTGTTGCGCGGGGCGCGCATCGCGAAGGTCGATGCATCCCAGGATCTCGCTCTATTGCAGATCGACGACGGCAGGCCGCTCCCAACCCTGCGCCTAGCAGAACAGGAGGCTGCCGAGGGCGAGATGATTGCGCTGATCGGCTTCCCGATTGGTGGAGCCCTGGGCTTCTCGCACGTGACGCATCGCGGCATCGTGTCGGCGCGGACGGCGATCGTGCAGCCAGCGTCGGGACCTCAAGGCTTGAACGAGAGGGCCGTGCGCCAGTTGCGCCAGGGCAGCTTCGAAGTGCTCCAGCTCGATGCGACCGCCTACCCCGGCAACAGTGGCGGCCCGGTGATCAACGTCGCCACGGGTGAAGTGGTCGGCGTCGTCAGTATGGTGGCGATCAAGGCATCCCACGAATCGGCCTTGACTGCTCCCAGCGGCATCAGCTACGCGATCCCGGTTCGCAATGTACGCAGCTTCCTTTCGGAGGCTGGCAATGCGGGCCGATAGTCGTGAGTCTGTGCGGCATTCAAGCAGCACCTTGATACGATCAGCGTACTTCGAGGTAATTTTGTGAATCCATCGACTTCAAGCGGAAACCTTGGCCATCGATTCGAGGAACTGTTCGAGTTCTCGTTGGCCCTGGATGCGCCCAGTGTCGAGATGGTGTACCGGATCCGGCATGACGTGTACTGCCGCGAGCTGGGGTGGGAAGCAGTGCGCAGCGATGGCCTCGAAACGGATGACTACGATCGTCATTCGGTCCATTGCCTGCTTCGCAAGCGCGGCTCCGGCGACCTCGTGGGCTGTTCGCGTCTGGTGCTGGCCCGACCGGAGCAACCTTCATATCCTTTGCCGTTCGAGATCAGCTGCCGTGACGTGATCAACCGCGATCTGCTGGATCCTGCGCAACTGCCGCGGAATGACGTTGGCGAGGTCTCACGGTTGGCTGTGATGAGCGAGTTTCGTCAGCGCCAGGGTGAGTCCGACAAGCCCGTCTCCGTTGGCGAGCAGGATTTCGAATCCAGAGGCGGCCAGCCTCGCTTCCCATTCATTCCGATGAGCCTGTACCTCGGCGCCGCCGCAGCAGCGCGGCGGCTCAGCGTCGAGAACGTGTTCGTGCTGACGGAGCCTCGTCTGGCCAGTCACTTCGCCCGCCTCGGTTTTGACATTCATCCAGTCGGCGGTGAGATTGAGCATCGTGGCATTCGCGTGCCCTCCTTGCTCAGTTCGAGCAAGGTTGTGGGCAATCTGCGGCCGTTGATCAAGCCTTTGTATGCGGTGATCGACAGGCTGGTGAACCACTCCTTCGAGACTCACCCGGATGCGCTGGAAAGGCTCAGGCCGACCTCGCACTGACCGCTCTCGGTCAGTTCAACGCAGCGTCAATCCGTGCTGCACATTCTCTTGATTGCTGATCACATGAATAAAGCTTCGTCATCTGTAATCGGTGCGAAACGTCGGCGCGCAGCCGGGTTGGCGCTCTCGAGCGTCTTGCTGGTTGGGTGTTTCGGCAAGTCGGCAGATCAGTACCTGGCGGACGCCAAGGCCGATCTGGCCAAGAAGAATGATGCCGGTGCCGTGATCCAGTTGAAGAATGCCTTGCAGGCCAATCCGTCGATGGCCGAAGCGCGGGTTCTGCTCGGTGAGGCGCTGCTGCTGGGGGGCGATGCGCGTGGTTCCCTGACCGAGCTCAACAAGGCCAAGGAGCTAGGCCTCCAAGATGACAGGCTTGAATCGTTGATTGCACAGGCGATGCTCGGGCAGGGACAGTTCGCCAAGGTGATCTCGGAGTTCGCGAACGTGAAGCTCGCCTCGGGCGCCGCGCAAGCCGACCTGCAGGCCTCGCTGGCCATCGCCTACAGCGCCACCGGCAATGCCGCGAAGGCGTTGGAGTTCGCCAACGCGGCCGTGGCCGCCGATGCAAGCGCTCCGCGGGCGCAACTGATTCGCGTCCGCCTGCTCGCTGCTTCGTCCGGGCCAGCTGCTGGGCTGGAGGCGGTCGAGGCGATGCTCGCGAAGTCACCGCAGAGCCCCGATGGCTGGCAGGTCAAGGGCGACCTGTTGGGCCTTCAGGGCAGGGCGGACGAGGCGATGCAGGCCTACCAGAAGGCGCTCGCGCTGGACAAGAAGCATGTGCTGGCCCATGTGGGCACCTTCCACCTGTTGCTGGCGAAGAAGGACCTTGATGGCGCCAAGGCTGAAATCGAGGCGCTGCGCGGCGTGCGTGGCGCAGCGGGCCAGATGCAGCTGTTGACGGTGCTGCTGTCGCTCGAGCGCAATGATCTCGATGCCGCGCGCGACAACATCCAGGCCCTGCTGAAGACGGCACCGGAGGATGTTCGGGTCCTGCATCTGGCGGGTGTCGTCGCCTTTAGGCGCGGTGCGTTGCTGGAGGCCGAGGACTATCTCGGCAAGACCGTCCATGCCGCGCCAGACTTCGAGAAGGCGCGCGTGCTGCTGGCTCAGACGCTGCTGCGTGCCGGCGACTCCGCCAAGGCGCTGAACGTCCTGCAGCCCCTGCTTGTCGAGGGGCGCAGCGTGGGCGCGTTGAGCGTTGCTGCCGAGGCCTACCTGCAGGCCGGTGATGCCCCGCGTGCCGAGGCGGCATTCGCCCAGATTGCCAAGCTCAGCCCCGACAACGCGCCCAGCCGGGTGGCGCTGGCGCTGGTGGATATCGGCAAGGGCCGGGTGGAGCAGGGCGTTGCTGCCTTGACCACCTTGTCGGCGTCGGACAGCAGCCCCGTGGCTGACCTGGCTTTGGTGTCGACCTTCATGAGGCAAGGAGACTGGGCCCAGGCGCTGAAGGCGGTTGAGACGCTCGAACGCAAGACACCGGGCGGTGCAGGGCCAAGCAATCTTCGCGGGCGCATTGAATTGGCTCGAGGCAATCGGAGCAAGGCGATCGAAGCCTTCGAGGCGGCTCTGAAGCGCGATCCTGCCTACTTTCCGGCAGCTGCCAGCCTGGCTGCGCTGGACATGGAGGCCAAGCAGCCCCAGGTGGCGATAGACCGCTTCCAGAAGGTGCTGGCCGCCAATCCCAAGAGCCTTGTCGCCAACATGGCCTTGATCGGTCTGCGGGACCAGACAGGCGCCAACAAGGAAGAGCTCGTTGCTGCGCTGGAGAAGCTGATCAAGCAGATGCCCAGCGAGCCGCGGCCGCGCCTGGCATTGATCGAGTTGCAACTGCGCCGCCAGGAGGTCAAGGCTGCGCTGGCTGCTGCCACCGAGGCTGCTACCGCGCTACCGCACGACACCAACGTGCTTCGACATCTGGCTGGCGTCCAGGCCATGTCGGGCGATTACAACCAGGCCATCACCTCCTACAAGAAGCTGGTCGCCCTGCAGCCTGATGCTCCCGAGCCGCTGGTACTGCTGGCGCAGACCTATGCGGCGCGTGGGGACAGGGCGGCTTCCAAGCAGACGATGGAACGCGCGTTGAAGCTGAAGCCGGGGTACCAGCCCGCGCAGCGGGCGCTGATTTCCAATGAGCTTGCGGTCGGGAACTTTGCAGAAGCTCGTCGGCTTGCCAATGCAATGAAGGCCTTGTATCCCAATGATCCGTTGGTGTACTCCATCATGGGTGACATCTCGGCCGTGCAGCGAGACTGGGCCGGTGCGACGCAGAACTACCGTGCCGCGTTGAAACTGCTGTCGCAAGTGGATATCGCGATCAAGCTGCACCGCGTGCTGATCGGTGCGGGCAAGCAATCGGAAGCCAAGCAGTTCGAGTCGGACTGGCTGTCCGAGCATCCGAAGGACCTGAAGTTTCTGATCTATTCCGCTGACGCGACGCTGCTGCTGCTGAACTACGACCTTGCACTGGAGCGCTACATGGCGGTCCTGAAGCTGCAGCCAGACAACGCGAACGCGGCAAACAACGTCGCCTGGCTGCTGAATCGCAGCAAGGACCCGAACGCCATGGGGTACGCGGAAAAGGCAACCAAGCTGGCTCCTGACAACGCTGATTACATGGACACGCTGGCGCAGGTCCTGGCGACGGCAGGCCGCATAGACAAGGCCATCGAGATCCAGAAGAAGGCGGTCGACCGCGCGCCGGACCATGCCATGCATCGCTTCCACCTGGCGCAGTACTACGTCAGCGCCGGCCAGAAGGCTCCTGCTCGGGAGCAACTGCAGCGTCTGGCTTCATTGGGTGACAGCTTCCCTCAGCAGGCCGAGGTGAAGAAGCTGATGCAGGCGCTCTAGTCGGCTTGTCGGAAAACTTGACACTTTGCCGCGTGAGACGCGTCCGGCAGTGTTGAACTCCAGAAAAATCGTTGTGCGACAGGTGTTTATCAACGCTGGCACGGAGGCTGCTTAATGGTTGGCAAGACCGTGCGAAGGTCGCGCGCTCGTAACGTTTTAGGAGAGTTGACATGAACTTCAAGAAGATGGCTGCCGCGCTCTCGATGGCTGGCGCGACCCTTTTCAGCGGCGCGGCATTTGCCGATCCGAGCATCACGAACGTGGATGGCACGTACACCCCGTTCGGTGGTTTCGACTGGGCTTCGGGCTCCGGTGCATGGACCTCGGGCTTCACGGGTGTCCCGGGTTCGACCTTCACGCTGAACTACGTCGGTTGGGCGGTCTCCGTGACCGACACTGGCGGTCAGCCGATTGAGCAGTTCGGCAATCTGGACACCACTGCCAACGGCCTGAAGAAGAATGTGAATGCCTACGAGTACACCGTGGTGGCCACCTTCACCGAGAAGGTTGTCAGCTGCGCCAGCGCCACGGAGTGCACGTTCCAGGTGACCGGCGGTACGTTCGACGTCTACTACGATCTGGCTGCCAATGCCAAGGCCAATGGTTCGGCCTGGAGCGGTTTTGGCGACGGCACGAAGATCCTGTCGGGTACCTTCGACGCTGGCTCGACCACGCTGTTCAACACGCTGACGGGTGGCCAGGCTGCTCTGACCGGTGTCGTGACCTACACGAACTCGGCCTACATCACGCCTGACATGGTCAGCACGAACGTGACCTCCACGCTGCAACTGGGCTCTTCGGTGACCAACTTCACTGCCCCGAGCTCGGTTGACGGTGTCAACGTCGGTGCCGGCCAAGTTGTGTTCCAGGCTGACGCGAACCAGACCTTCTCGGCTGCTGTTCCTGAGCCGGCTTCGCTGGCCCTGGTTGGCCTGGCACTGGCTGGTGTTGGCTTCGTGGCTCGCCGCCGCAAGTAAGCAAAGCGGATCCGGCGTAAGCCGGATGCAGGAAAACGCCCCGACCTTCGGGGCGTTTTTTTTGCCGATCTGGCTTGATGAGCCCTGGCGGAAGGCTAGCTTCGTGACGCCAGCAGCCGGGTGGCGACACCATCGAAAGCTGCGCCGACGCCGTTGGCGGCTGACTGAAGCTGCAGAGCGAGTTCCCGGGCGGCGAGGGTGGCGGCGCTGGAATACAGCAGCGTCTGAGCGGCGTGTCGTATGGCACCTTGGCTCAGCCGGTCGGCGCGCAGCGTGATGCCTGCACCAGCGGCCTCGACCGGTGCCATGTTCAGGAACTGGTCCATGTTGCTGGCAATGCCCAGCGTAGGGATGCCGGCTGCCAATGCCTGCTGGGTGCTGAGGCTGCCGCCATTGCTGATCATCAGCCGCGAGCGCTGCGCGGCTGCGTCGCCTGGCAGATAGCTTGCCAGCCTAGCATTTGCCGGAGCATTCGATGGTGCCGGCGCGCCAGCCGTCGACACCAGCACGAGTACCGGCAAGTCTTTCAGCGCCTCGAGGATCAACGGCAGCAGCGATGTATTGCCTGAGCTTCCCAGGGTGACGTACACGCCCCCCATCTCCTTGCCGGCCGGTGCATCCCACCAGTCTGGCGTTCGCAGCGCAGGCGACCACGACAGCGGGCCGATGTAGGTGTGGGTGCTGCTCGGCCCGCCAACGGGGTAAAGCGACGCCAGGTCCGGAATCAGTCGGTGGTCGGCATCGGTGTATGCGCGTCGCAGGTTGTTGCCCAGGGTGGGCAGCTTGTAGCGCTTGCGCAACTGGTTCATCGGCCGGCAATGGGCAATGAAAGCGAGTGGCCGAAACGTGTGAAACAGCGCGGCTGCTAGCGGAAGTGGAAGCATGCGGCTCAGCGGAATCACCGGCAGTGCATACCCGCCTTCGTACTGTGGCATCCAGTAGGCATTGGTGATTGCCATGTATGGCACGCCCGCCAGTCGCGCACTGACCGACAGCGACAGCCTGAAGTCGCCGACGACCAGGTCTGGCTTGAATGCCTCAAGCAGCCGGAGGTCTTCTCTGACATAGGCATCCAGTGTGTCGAGATCGTAGACCGGCGTGCCCTTGGCCAGTGCTTCGTTGAACTGTGCGCCGGGAATGCTGCGTATGTCTTCGCGCTGCCAGGGGCCATCGGCCGTGAAGGCTGCGTATCGTGGGTCGCAGGCCAGCATGAGCTTGTGCCCCCGGGGTGCGATGGCGCGGGCAAGCGCGATCGGGCGCGCCACATGTGCCAGTGTCACTGCCTCGGCGAAGAGTGCGATCCGGAGCGGGCGTTCGAGGGTGGTCATTACGCAGGCCCTGAAATCAGCAGGCTCTCAAGCGGTCGCCGCAGCGAGCGCGACTCAGGCTGCCGACCGTGGCCGACGCGGCCCATGAAGACGGCATGGGTTGCCGCGTGCTCACCGACCACACCGACGAAGCGCTGGTCGAGTTGCTGTGCCATCTTCTGCGCGCCGGGCTTGCTCGAGAAGTTCATGCCCGCACGCGCGTAGCGAGTGAAGACCAGTGGCGTGACCTCGGGTTGTAGTAGCAGGCCTTGCTGGGTGGCTGTCAGCCAGAAGCGCTGCATCGCGCGGCCCGCTGCGACGTAGTCATCGATCGTGTTCGCGGTGTTCTTGGCGAGTAGCAGGAAATGAGCTGCGCAGGCTACGCCTGGCAGGAAGTCCAGCTGGATGCGCGGGGCCCAGGTGCCTGCGAAGAAGCGATTGAACAGCTCCACCCGGCTCCAGCTCTGCATCACGAAACGCATCAGCCGGGTCGTCATCGGGTCGGTGCCGAGGGCCTGGTCCGGCACTCGGTCCTCGCTGAACTGTGTCTGCCACTCGATGATGTCCTTGTGGACCTGATAGGCCTCGGGTGTGACCAGCCGGATCTTGGCCGAATGAAACAGCATCTTGGCAACCTTCAGCCGCTCGCCGCCGCTCTCCAGCCACTGGATTGCGTAGTCGGGGCCGATGGCGGCCGCCAGTGCCTGCTTCTGCTGGGGTGTCAGGGGTTGTGTCTTCAGCGGCCTGCGCTGCACGCTGCGGGTCTTGATGCAGGATGCAAGGGGGTCGGCGACCATGTCGGGGGCGGCCGAAAACTCGAGATCAAACACCGGCCGCGTTTCTGGCGAGTCCGTGCGTCGCTTCGCTTGCATGCGAAGCTGGTGGTGGCTGGCGGCGATGGCGGCTGTTTCGATCAGGGCGCCTATGGCGATCTGGCTGGGGTGTCCGTCCAGGTCATAGACGCAGTGATCCCGGGTGTCGAATCCATGGACGGCGACATGGTTGGAGTCGATGATTTCGAATCGCCAAGGCTGCGTGTTGTCCCCGCTGGGGGCCCATCGTGCAAAATCCAGGATCTGCAGGATGGCAGCTCGTGAATCCATAGTTTGCGGCCTTTCTTGTATTGATGATGGCAGGTGCGGGGCGTCTCTGCTTCGGCGTGCCTTGATGATGACTCTGCCCGGCGCAAAGGGGGGAACTTGAGCCAAGCTTCGACTTTCGACTATGGGCGGGCATTTTCCAGGAACATCGGCTGGGTGACCGAGGCCGAGCAGGAAAAACTTCGCTCCGCGCGCGTCGCGATTGCCGGCTTGGGTGGCGTCGGGGGCGCCCATCTGCTGACGCTGTGCCGGTTGGGCATGAGTCGTTTCAGCATCGCGGACTTCGACGAATTTGGCGTCCACAACATGAATCGCCAGGTCGGCGCCTTCATGTCGACACTCGATCGTCCTAAGGCGCAGGTTCTGGCTGAAATGGCGCGGGACATCAATCCGGAAGTTGACGTCCGTATATTCTCCGAAGGTGTAACTGACGCGAATATCGACGAATTCCTGAGCGATGTCGACGTCTATGTTGATGGCATTGATTTCTTTGCGCTGCCGGTGCGGCGCAAGCTATTTCAGGCCTGTTATGAAAAAGGTATCCCAGCGCTGACGGCGGCGCCGCTGGGTATGGGCGTTTCCTTCCTGTATTTCAAGCCCGGGGCCATGAGTTTCGAGAATTATTTCAGGGTCGAGGGACGTAGTGAGAATGAGCAATACGCAAGGTTCATTGCGGGCCTTTCGCCCGCAATGCTGCAGCGTGACTATCTCGTCGCGCCGCATGCGGTGAATTTCCAGGAGCGGCGCGGCCCGTCGACCATGATGTCCTGCGATCTGTGTGCAGGGGTCATGGGTGTTTCGGTATTGAAGGTGCTGCTCGGGCGTGGGGACCTGCGACCGGCGCCATGGGCCATGCAGTTCGATGCCTACCACCAGAAAATCAAGTTCACCTGGCGTCCGTTTGGCAACGCCAATCCGATCCAGCAGATCATGTTGCTGCTGATCCGGCCTTTGCTGGAAGGGCGCGCGAAGCCGCGCTGAGTTCTAGTGTCGGTAAACGCGCTGCGGGTGTGAAATTGCACGCCGCAGGCGGGGCATACCCCCCGATTCAGCTACCTGGGCGCGGGTGAGCCTATGGCATCATGCGGCGCTCCCAATCTGGCGTGCTTCCTGTTCGCGCCTCGGTCTTTCCGACGACCAGACCCACAGAGGATTTGCCTTGGACACCATTCATGCTTCGAATCGCAGCGATGCGCAACTGATGTCGGCCGGCGGTGTTCAGGCACGGCTGCGGGCCTGGGCTTCGGGGGCAATGGCCCTGCTGGCCGTGTCGGCAACCGTCGGGCTGGCCGGTTGCGCGTCAACCCAGCATCCGGCGGCGCCCGCCCAGGTGGCGAGTGATGATTACAGCTACGTCATTGGTGCTGGCGACAACCTGAGCATTCAGGTCTGGCGCAACCCTGAGCTGTCGATGGCTGTGCCTGTGCGACCTGACGGCAAGATTGCCGCCCCGCTGGTGGACGAGATGGTCGTCCAGGGCAAGACGTCGGTGCAGGTGGCGCGTGATGTCGAGCAGCAGTTGAGCAAATATGTCCGGGATCCGGTTGTCACCGTGATCGTGACAAGTTTCGTCGGTCCTTACAGCGAGCAGATTCGTGTCGTTGGCGAAGCTGCCAGGCCGCAGTTCCTGCCTTACAAGCAGAAGATGACGCTGCTGGACGTGATGATCGCGGTGGGCGGGTTGACGGATTTCGCGTCGGGCAATAGCGCCACCATCCTGCGCACGGCCGAAGGCAACAAGCAGTATTCCGTGCGCTTGAAGGATCTGATCAAGCGTGGGGACGTGTCGGCCAATGTGGAGATGCGCCCGGGCGACATCTTGATCATTCCCCAGAGCCTGTTCTGAGTTGCGGATGGCGGGCCAGGTGCCCGCTGACATCTTTGCGATCGCTTTAACCGAGACTGTTTCCGATGGAATTGTTGATGGGTCAGCTGCTGATCATCGCTCGGCGGATGTGGAAATACCGTTGGGTGGGCTTGATCGTGGCCTGGGTGGCTGGCGTGGTCGGAGCCGTGGTGGTGTTCGCGCTGCCGGATCGCTACGAGGCCAGTGCCCGCATCTATGTGGACACCCAGTCCATGCTGAAGCCGCTGATGTCGGGCCTGGCCGTCCAGCCCAATGTCGAGCAGCAGGTGACGATGCTGAGCCGCACGCTGATCAGTCGGCCCAATGTCGAAAAGCTCGTGCGCATGGCCGACCTGGACTTGAAGAGCCAGTCGAAGGCCCAGCAGGAAGCCACCATCGAGGCGGTGACTGGCAACCTGTCCATCCAGAGCAGTGGTCGCGACAACCTCTACATCCTCGGCTATCGCGACAGCGATCCCGAGACGGCCAAGCGCGTGGTACAGGCGCTGGTGTCGATTTTCGTCGAGTCCAGCCTTGGCCAGACGCGCCAGGGCACGTCGACGGCGACGACTTTCATCAATGAGCAGATCAAGGCCTACGAGGCCAAGCTTGAAGAAGCCGAGACGCGGCTGAAGGAATTCCGTCTGAAGAACCTGTCCAACGCGGCAGGCGACGGCAAGGATTCCGCGGCACGCCTGGCGGAGCTCGGCGCGCAGCTCGAGAGTGCACGGCTGCAGTATCGCGAGGCCGTCAACGCACGTGATGCAGCCAAGGCCCAGCTCGACGCCGAGAAAGGGCGCTCCAGCTCGCCGACCACGGCCCAGAGTCTGATGCAGGAATCCAATGCCAACGTCAGCACGCCGGAACTGGACGCCCGGTTGGCCGACCAACGTCGCAACCTCGATGCGCTGCTGCAGCGCTATACCGACCAACATCCGGACATCGTCACGACGCGCAAGCTCATCAAGGATCTCGAGGAGCAGAGGAAGAAGGAGATCGCCGAGTTGCGCAAGTCGGCGATCAACATGCCCGCGGCGACCGGCCCGTCGGGCGGCAGCATTGCGATGCAGGAGATGGTTCGGGTCCTCGCAATGTCCGAGGTTCAGGTGGCGTCGCTGCGTGCGCGGGTTGACGAGTACTCCAGTCGCTACGCACAGGCCCTTGCTGCCATGAAGACGGCGCCTCAGGTCGAAGCCGAGGCGGCCCAGTTGAACCGCGACTACGCGATCCACAAGCGCAACTACGAAGAGCTCGTTCAGCGCCGCGAGCAGGCCTCGATCTCGGGCGAGCTCGATGTCGCTTCGGGCATCGCGGACTTCCGGGTCATTGACCCGCCGCGCGCCAATCCCAAGCCCGTGGCGCCCAATCGGCTGCTGCTGCTGGCAGGTGCGATGGCCGCTGCCCTGGGTGTCGGCCTGTTCACGACGTTCGCCGCCAGTCAGTTGCGCCCGGTCTTCCACGACGCGAATGACCTGCGCACCCGGGTGGAGTTGCCAATCCTCGGCGTGGTGACCCGTCTCGTGACCGATGCGGACCGTGCCCGCCAGCGTGTCGACCTGATCCGGTTCTCTGCGGGTGCCGGTGGACTGCTGGTGATGTTTGCCGTCGCATTGACGGTCTTGGCTGTGCAACTGAGCCGGCAGGTGGTTTGACATGACAAGCCTGATTGAACAGGCCGCACAGCGGCTCGAGCAACTTCGCCAGGCCGGTGTTGTGCTCCCGGGTGACGAGCAGGCACAACCTGCGGTCGAGCCCACGATGGCCTCTCCCATCGTGGCAGCTCCGGTGGAGGCCTCGCCCGTCGTCGCCGCGAAACCCGGTGCCGTCGGCATTTCGATCCAGGACGACGGCCCCCACGCCTCGTCCAAACGTGTCGAGCTCGATGTGGTCGCGCTGGCGGCGCAGGGCTTTTTGATGCCTCATGCGCCGCGCTCGCAGACCGGCGACCAGTACCGGGTCATCAAGCGCCCGTTGATCAAGAACGCGATGGGCAAGGGCGCGGCGACGATCAACCATGCCAATCTGCTGATGGTGACCAGCGCCCTGGCTGGCGAAGGCAAGAGCTTCACCTCCATCAATCTGGCATTGAGCATCGCCGCCGAGCTCGACAACACCGTCATGCTGGTCGACGCCGACGTGGCGCGCCCGTCTGTGCTGCGGATGCTGGGCCTGCCCCAGGGGCCCGGCCTGCTCGACGTGCTGGAGGATCGCGTCGAGATGTCCGAGGTGCTGCTGCGCACCAACGTCGAAAAGCTGACCATCCTGCCCAGCGGTACCCCGCACCCGCGCGCGACGGAGCTGCTGGCCAGCGACGCCATGAGCCATCTGCTCGACACCATGGCCAAGCGCTATCCGGACCGGATCATCATCTTCGACTCGCCGCCGCTGCTGCTGACGACTGAGTCGCGCGTGCTGGCTTCGCACATGGGGCAGATCATCATCGTCGTCCACGCCGAGAAGACGGCGCAGAGCGCTGTCCAGCAAGCTCTTGCCGCGATCGAGACCTGCCCGGTCAAGATGATGTTGCTCAACCAGGCCAGCCCCAACGCTGCCGGCGGCTATGGCTACGGGTATGGCTACGGATACGGCTACGGATACGGGTACGGCTATGGCAGCAATGACTCGGCTCCGACCTGAGTCGCGCCATCTACCCCTGGCCCTCGCTGTCGTCGCGATAGCGGCCCATGCCCAGCAAGGCGATGGTGGTGGTGGTGGTGGTGGTGGTAGTGCCATCAAACCGCGCATCAGCGTCTCGCAGAGCTGGACGGACAACCTCCGCCTCAGCGAGAACGACAAGGACGCCGCACTGATCACGACGGTATCGCCGGGCATCAGCATCGTGCGCAATACCGGCATGCTGCGCGGCACCCTGGACTATTCGCTCAACGGCATCACCTACCTGAAGACGAGCTATGGCTCGCAGCTGCAGAACGCGCTGACGGCGAACGGCCAGGCCGAGATCATTCCTGGCACCTTCTCCGTCAGTGCGCAGGCGAGCATTGGCCAGCAGAACGCATCGGCATTCGGCGTGCAGGCGGCGCCCACGTTGACCTCGCAGGGCGGCGTGGCCGCGCTGGGCGACACGAACCGACGCGAGACCGGTTCCTTGAGCGTAGTGCCGGCATTGCGCGGACAGCTGGGCGGTCTGGCCAGCCTGGATCTGCGTGGCAACTTCTCGATCACCGAAGTGCGCGGCAGCAGCCTTGGGGACAGCCGGGGCAGTGGTGGGTCGCTGCGCATCGCCCAACTGGCGCCGGGTGCGCTGGGCTGGTACCTGATGTTCAACACACAGCGCTTCCACTCCAAGGATGCGCTGTCCAACAACAACAGTTCTGCCGTGGCGGGGCTGAGCTATCGCCTCGGCACGGACTGGGCCTTCAGCGTCAATGCCGGTCAGGAGCGCAGCGACTACCTCAGCCGAAGCGGTAGCGGGAATGACGGGTTCACGGGTGGTGTGACGGCCGACTGGACGCCTACGCCGCGCACGCGGGTGAACGGCAACTGGCAGCGCCACAGCTATGGCGACAGCTACGGCCTGAGTTTCGAGCATCGCATGCGGAACTCGGTCTGGCGCCTCTCCGACTCGCGCAATGTCACGCTGGGCAATACCGGCTCGATGGGTGGGGTGCGGACCAATTACGACCTGTTCTTCCTGCTGTTCGCATCCGTAGAGCCGGATCCGGTCAAGCGCGACACGCTGGTGCGCGCCTATCTGCTGTCGCAGGGCATGTCGCCGGACGCACCGCTCGCACTGGGTTTCCTGTCCACGGGCCCGAGCCAACTGCATGCCCAGATGTTCAGCTTCACGCTGCAGGGTGTGCGCAGCAACATCACGGCGAGCGCCAGCCGCTCCGTCACGAGCCGCGTTGGCGACAACCTCAACCAGGGCGACCTGGCCGACAACGCAAGGATCGAGCAGCGCTCCTATTCGCTGTCGGGCAGCTATCAGCTCACCCCGGTGACCAGCCTTTCGCTGACGGCGTCGCGCCAGCAGAGTCTGGGCGACGCTGGCCGGCATACGCAGCTGACCAGCCTGATTGCCAACTGGAGCAGCCGTCTCGGCTCTCGGCTGAGCGTGCAACTCGGTGCTCGCCACAGCCGCTTCGAAGGCGTCATGTCGTACTCCGAGAATGCGGCATACGCCACGCTGACCCAACAGTTCTGATATGTACGAAGCCTTCTACGGCCTGAGCAGCAAGCCTTTCCAGCTCAGCCCGGACCCGAACTTCTACTACGGCAGCAAGCAGCATCGCCGGGCCAAGGCCTACCTGGACTATGGCGTGTTGCGCAACGACGGCTTCATTGTCATCACCGGTGAGATCGGCGCCGGCAAGACCACGCTGCTGCGTGGCTTGCTGGATAGCCTGAACCGAAGCAACGTCGTCATCGGCAACGTCGTGACGACCCAGCTCGACGCCGAGGACACGCTGCGCATGGTCGGTGCCGCCTTCGGCGTGCGCGTGAAAGATGCGCCCAAGTCCGAGCTGCTGATGACGCTGGAGGCCTTCTTCGTCAACCAGGTCACACAGGGCAAGCGCTGCCTGCTCATCGTCGACGAGGCGCAGAACCTGACGCCGCGCGCGGTTGAGGAATTGCGCATGCTGTCCAACTTCCAGTTCAGCAACCAGTCGCTGCTGCAGACCTTCCTCGTGGGCCAGCCCGAGTTCCGCGGCATCCTGCAAAAGCCTGAGATGGAGCAGTTCCGTCAGCGCGTCGCGGCCACCTGCCACATCGGTCCGCTCGATGAGGACGAGACGCAGCGCTACATGGAGCATCGCCTGAAGTGTGCAGGCTCCACAGGCAAGCCCACCTTCGACCACGACGCCTTTCCCGCCATCCACAAGGCCAGCAACGGTATCCCGCGCCGCATCAACCGGTTGTGTGACCGCCTGCTGCTGCTGGGCTTCATGCAGGGCCGTTCGCACCTGACTCTGGCCGACGTGAAGGAGGTGTTGCGCGACATCGCCCAGGAGAGCGAAACACCGCGCCACGGTGATGCCAGCCCCCTGGACAGCATGCCCGCCAAGCTGCCCGACAGCCGTCCGGGCATGCTGGACAGCACACCGGGTGCGCTGGATGTGGCCAAGCTGAAGATGAGCGTCACTGAGGTGGAGGGGTTGTCCTCCGAGATCGCGGCCTTGAGTGCGGATCACCACACCGATCGCTTGCAGCGCCTGGAGCGCAGCATGATGCGCCTGGAGCGCATCAACCTGCAGACGCTGGCGCTGTTGCAGAAGCTGGTGGATGCCGTCAAACAGCATTGAGGTACGAATGATGCCCCCACGCTCACTTCGTTCACGGCCCCCCGAAGGGGGCGCAGCGCCTTTGCGCGGCTGGGCGGTGCAGCCATGCTGATGCCCACCAAGACGCCGGCCCTGCGCAACGCGATGAGCATCGACGTGGAGGACTACTTCCAGGTCTCGGCCTTCGCGCCCTACATCCGCCGCGACGATTGGAACGGCCTCGAATGCCGCGTGGAGCGCAACATCGAGCGCATCCTCGCGCTGCTGGCCGAGAAGCAGGTCAAGGCCACCTTCTTCACGCTGGGCTGGATCGCCGAGCGCTATCCGCAGGTCGTGAAGGCCATCGTGGCCGGCGGCCACGAGCTGGCCAGTCACGGCTACGGCCACGAGCGTGCCAGCGACCTCAGCCCGGCGGCGTTCCTGGACGACATCAGCCGTGCCAAGGCGCTGCTGGAGGACCTGGGCGGCGTGCCCGTCGTCGGCTACCGCGCGCCGAGCTTTTCCATTGGCAAGGGCAACCTCTGGGCGTTCGACACGCTGCGCGAGGCGGGCTATCGCTACTCCAGCAGCGTCTACCCCATCGCCCATGACCACTACGGCATGCCCGACTCGCCGCGCTTCGCCTACCCGGTGCGCGAGGGCCTGCTGGAGATTCCCGTGACAACCGTGCGCATGGGCTCGCGCAACTTGCCCAGCAGTGGTGGCGGCTACTTCCGGCTGCTGCCCTACGCGCTGTCGCGCTGGATGATCCGCCGTGTCAACGAGGTCGACGGCGAGGCCGCAGTCTTCTACTTCCACCCCTGGGAGATCGACGCCGACCAGCCGCGCATCCCCGGCATCAACGCCAAGACGCGCTTTCGCCACTACGTCAACATCTCCCGCACCCACGGCCGCATCGCGCGATTGCTGGAAGACTTCCGCTGGGGACGCATGGACGAGATCTTCCTCGGCCGAGAGGCCAGCCCGTGCGCTCCGGCGCCTACGCTGAGCCCGGCCTGAATGACGCCCCCCCTTCGCATTGCGCGCTTGGCCGCGCAAGACAAGCCCGTGTCCGCGCGCTGGGACGAATTCGTCTTCGCGCACCCGCAGGCCACCTTCTTTCACCGCAGTGGCTGGTTGCGCATCATCGAGTCGGTGTTCGGCCACCAGGGTTTCTTCCTCTATGCCGAGCGCGAAGGTGTCATCGAGGGTGTGCTGCCACTGGCCGAGGTCAAGAGCCGGTTGTTTGGCCATTCCGTCTCCAGCCTGCCCTTCGGCGTCTATGGCGGTGTGGCGGCGCTGAACGACGAGGCTGCCGCGGCACTCGAAGCCGAGGCCGAGAGGATTGCACGAGGGCAGGGCGCCGAGCACCTGGAGTACCGTAACCTCGGACCCACGCGACACGCCGACTGGCCGCGACAGGATCTCTACGTGACCTTCCGCAAGGAGATCCTGCCTGACGAGGAGGCCAACATGCTGGCCATCCCGCGCAAGCAGCGGGCCATGGTGCGCAAGGGCATCAAGAACGAGCTCCGTGCAGACATCGATGCCGGCGTCGACCGCTTCTTCGACCTCTATGCCGACAACGTACATCGCCACGGCACGCCGGCCATGCCCAGGAAGTACTTCCAGGCGCTGCTGGACGAGTTCGGCCCGGACGCCGAGGTGCTGACCGTCACCGCGCCGGACGGCAAGCCGCTGTCCTCGGTGCTGACGTTCTACTTCCGCGATGAATGCCTGCCCTACTACGCGGGCGACGACGAGGCCGCGCGCGACCTCGCCGCCAACGACTTCAAGTACTGGGAGCTAATGCGCCGTGCCTGCGCGCGAGGTCTCAAGGTCTTCGACTACGGCCGCAGCAAACAAGGCACTGGCCCCTATGCTTTCAAGAAGAACTGGGGCTTCGAGCCGCAGCCGCTGAGCTACGAGTACCGGCTGTTCAAGCGCGACGCGATTCCACAGAACAACCCGAACAACCCCAAGTACCAGCTGATGATCAAGGCGTGGCGCAAGCTGCCCATTGGCGTGGCGAACTGGCTGGGGCCGTTCATCGTCAAGAACCTGGGCTGAGGCACCGCTTGAAGCTTCTTTTCCTCGTCCACCGCCTGCCTTACCCTCCCAACAAGGGCGACAAGGTGCGCTCCTACCACCTGCTCAAACATCTGGCGGCGCGGCACGAGGTCCATCTTGGCAGCTTCATCGACGACCCGGACGACGAGCAGCACGTGCCACGCGTGCGTGAGCTGTGCAAGAGCCTGCACATCGCACCCCTGAACCCGCGCTCGGCCAAATTGCTGAGCCTGCGCGGGCTGCTCAGTGGCGAGGCGCTGAGCCTGCCCTACTACCGCGACGCCGGACTGCAGGCCTGGGTAGATGAGACCGCTGCCCGCGTGGGCTTCGATGCGGTCGTCGTCTTCAGTGGCGTGATGGCCCAGTACACCCGAGGCCTGCGTGGCGTGAAGACGCTGGTGGACTTCGTCGACGTGGACTCCGCGAAATGGCGGGACTATGCACCGGAGCATGCCTGGCCCATGTCCTGGCTGTACCGTCGCGAGTTCGACAAGCTGCTCGGTTTCGAGCAGCGCGTGGCGGCCGCAGCCGCCTGCAGCTTCTTCGTCACCGACAACGAGGTGGCTCTGTTCCGCGAGCTGAGTCCCGGCCGGGATCTGCGCCTGGCGGCGCTGGGCAACGGTGTCGACGCCGACTTCTTCACGCCGGATGCGTCCCGCGCCAGTCCTTTCGAGGCCGGTGAGCTTCCGCTGGTGTTCACTGGAGCCATGGACTACTGGCCCAACGTCGACGCCGTGACCTGGTTCGTGAATGCCATCCTGCCTGCGCTGCGCGAGCGCTTCCCGGCGCTACGTTTTCACATTGTCGGCCGCAGCCCGACGCCGGCGGTGCAGGCGCTGGCCGGCGACGCGGTCAACGTGACCGGCACGGTGCCGGACGTCCGTCCCTTCCTGCAGCACGCTTCGGCCGTCGTTGCGCCGCTGCGGCTGGCCCGCGGCATCCAGAACAAGGTGCTGGAGGCCATGGCCATGGCGCGGCCCGTCGTCGCGGCCGCTACCTGTGTGCGTGCGATCACCAGCACGGCCCAGGCCGGCCTGCAGCCCGCTGACGTCGAGAGCGAGTACGTCGAGCGTTTGAGTAGCCTGCTGGGCGACCGCGAGGCCGCCCATGCTGCAGGCCGAGGCGCGCGCGACTTCGTGCTCGGCGCCTACAGCTGGGATGCTCACTTGGCTGGCCTGGACCGGCATCTGGAGGCTGCGTGATCCATCTGCCCAAGCCCTGGCGGTTGCCGCTGCTCGGTCTGGCCCTGGCCTGGGGGCTGCTGGTGATCCTCTATTTTTCGACCGGCGCCGCCATGGTCGAGATCTGGAACCGCTCCGAGACCTATGCCCACGCCTGGGTGGTGCCGCCCATCTCGGCATGGCTGGTCTGGCGCATGCGGGTGGACCTCGCGTCGATGACGCCACGCCCGGCGTCGTGGTGGCTGCTGGCCCTGCTGCCGCTGGGCTTGCTGTGGCTGGCAGGCGATCTGGCCGCCGCCAATGCGGCCACCCAGTTCGCGCTGCTGGGCATGGGCGTCGTCCTGGTACCGGCACTGCTGGGTACGGCCGTGGCCGGCCGCATGGCCTTCCCGCTGGGCTTCCTGTTCTTTGCCGTGCCCTTCGGCGACTTCCTGACGCCCTGGCTGATGGAGCGTACGGCCGATTTCACGGTCGTCGCACTGCGTGCCACCGGCATCCCGGTTTTTCGCGAGGCGCTGCAGTTCATCATCCCGTCGGGCTCCTGGTCCGTCGTGCAGGCTTGCAGCGGCATCCGCTATCTGATGGCCTCGGTGATGGTGGGTACCTTGTTTGCCTACCTGAACTACCGCAGCAATCGCAAGCGCTGGGCTTTCGTTGGCGTGGCCATCGTGACACCGCTGGTCGCGAACTGGCTGCGGGCCTACATGATCGTCATGGTGGGCCATCTGTCCGGCAACAAGCTGGCCGTGGGTGTGGACCACATCATCTACGGCTGGGTCTTCTTCGGCATCATCATGCTGGCGATGTTCATGATCGGCGCACGATGGGCCGATGCCGATCGTGAGCCGGCGCCGTCGGCGTCCCTCGGTGCGGGTGGCGAGTTGGCGACCGGTCGCCTGGCAACGACGCTGGTCGCAGCACTGCTGCTCGTGGCGCTGCCGACGGCTATGCGGATCCAGGCTGAACGTGCCGGCGCCCATGGCAAGCCGCAGTTGGCGGCGCCTGAGCTGCCGGGCTGGACTTGGGTGGCCGAGCCGCTGAGCAGTTGGCAGCCCCATTTCCAGCATCCGGCAGCATCGCTGCATGGCCGCCTGGAGCCTTCCACGGGTGGTGCGGCGGTGGGTGTCTACATCGGCTACTACCGCGACCAACGCTACGGCAGCCAGTTGGTCACGTCCGCGAACGCACTCGTCGACGATGAAGACGACAGGGATTGGTCGCGCACGGCCGCTGGCCGTGGCGAGGCTGGTGGACAGGCCTGGCGCACCGCGGAATTGCGCGGCCAGGCCCTGAGCCAGATCGTCGGTACCGACGGGCTGGTTCCGCGGCTGAGGGTCTGGCAAATCTACTGGGTCAACGGCCGACCCTTCACCAGCGACTGGCAGGCCAAGCTCTACGGAGCCTGGCAGACCTTGCAGGGCCACGGCGACGACGGGGCCGTGATCATCGTCTACGCGCACAAAGCCGCCGCGGGGGCCGACGACGAGCTACTGCGCGACTTCCTGCACACGCATTGGGCCCGGCTGGACACTGCTTTGCGGGACGTCCGCGACCGCGATCTGGCGCGGCAGCGGTGACAATCCGCGCTCTCCAAGAATTCACAGCAACGAGAAACGATCCATGAATACGCTCGCAGTCATCGGCCTCGGTTATGTGGGCCTTCCCCTGGTCGTGGAGTTTGGCAAGCAGATCCGAACCATCGGCTTCGACATTGCCAAGAACAAGGTGGAAGCCTGCCAGCGCGGCACCGATCCGAGTCGCGAGCTGACCGACGAGGAGGTCCAGGCGGCCAAGCACGCGGTCTACACCGACGACCCCAAGATGCTCGCCGAGGCTGACGTCATCATCGTGGCGGTCCCCACACCGGTAGACGAAGCCCACATCCCCGACTTCCGCCCGTTGATCGGCTCCAGCACCAGCGTCGGCCGTCACATGAAGAAGGGCGCCATCGTCGTCTACGAGAGCACCGTCTATCCCGGCGCGACCGAGGAGGTCTGCATCCCCGTGCTGGAGCGTGAGTCGGGCATGAAGTGGAAGCAGGACTTCTTCGTCGGCTACAGCCCCGAGCGCATCAACCCGGGCGACAAGGAACACACGCTGACCAAGATCCTGAAGATCGTCTCTGGTGACACGCCCGAGACGCTGGAGAAGGTTGCCCAGGTCTACGAGAAGATCATCATCCCTGGCGTGCACCGCGCGTCCAGCATCAAGACCGCTGAAGCCGCCAAGGTGATCGAGAACACGCAGCGCGACCTCAACATCGCGCTGATGAACGAGCTGTCCATCATCTTCGACAAGCTGGGCATCGACACCTCCGAGGTCCTGGAGGCGGCCGGCACGAAGTGGAACTTCCTGAAGTTCAAGCCGGGCCTGGTGGGTGGTCACTGCATCGGCGTGGACCCGTACTACCTGACCCACAAGGCCGACATGCTGGGCTACCACCCGCAGGTCATCCTGGCCGGCCGGCGCATCAACGACGGCATGGGCAAGTTCATCGCCGAGCAGACCATCAAGCAGATGATCGCCGGCGGCAGCCCCGTCAAGGGCGCGCGCGTGAACGTGCTGGGCCTGACCTTCAAGGAGAACTGCGGCGACCTGCGCAACTCCAAGGTCATCGACATCATCAACGAACTCAAGACCTATGGCGTCGAGATCTTCGTCACCGACGCGCAGGCCGAGGCCGAGGAGGCCATGCACGAGTACGGTGTGCGCCTGATGCCTTTTGAGGATCTGCCACAGGCCGACGCCATCGTCGCTGCCGTATCGCACCGGGAGTACGCCGCGCTGTCGATCGCCGACATCGGGAAGAAGCTGGTCAAGGGCGGGGCGTTCATTGACGTCAAGGCCTGCTTCGATGCGGGTGCGCTGGCAGGCGCGGGCTATCGGGTTTGGCGTCTCTGAGGCCCATCGCCCGCAGGAGAGGCTCTGACCGCTTCCCTGCTAGAACAGCTTCCGGAGGAACCTGACCCATGTGCGGCATCACAGGCATCGTGGATACCCTCGGCGCTCGCGAGATCGATGCCGGGCAACTGGAGCGCATGAACAATGCCCAGTGGCACCGTGGCCCCGACGAGGGCTCGATTCATCTCGAGCCGGGCGTGGGGTTCGGGCACCGGCGGCTCTCGATCATCGATATCGCCACCGGCCAGCAGCCCCTCTTCAATGAGGACGGTTCGGTAGTCGTGGTCTTCAACGGCGAGATCTACAACTATCAGTCGCTGATCCCCGAGTTGCAGGCGCTTGGCCACGTCTTCCACACGAAGAGCGACACCGAAGTCATCGTGCATGCCTGGGAGTCCTGGGGCGAGGACTGCCTGCAGCGCTTTCGCGGCATGTTCGCGTTCGCGCTGTGGGACAGGAACCGGCAGACGCTGTTCCTGGCTCGCGACCGCATGGGCGTGAAGCCGCTGCACTATGCCCTGCTGGACGACGGTCGTCTTGTGTTCGGATCGGAGCTGAAGACTTTGCTCGCGCAAGGTGACCTGCGCCGCGATCTCGACCCGCAAGCGATCGAGGAATACTTTGCGTTGGGCTATGTTGCCGAGCCTCGCACGATTTTCAAGCAGGCACGCAAGCTGCCAGCGGGGCACTGCCTGCTGATTCGCCGCGGCCAGCCTGTGCCGACGCCCAAACCGTACTGGGATGTCCGCTTCACGCTTGAACAGTCGATCACGCTGCCGGAAGCAGAAGAGGAACTGGTGCGACGGCTCCGAGAGTCTGTACGCCTGCGGATGATCGCCGAGGTGCCGCTCGGCGCGTTCCTCTCCGGTGGAGTTGACAGCAGCAGCGTTGTGGCGCTGATGGCGGGCGAGTCGGATACACCGGTCAACACCTGCTCGATCGGCTTTGACGAACCGGCTTACAACGAATCCGCCTTTGCCCAGTTGGTGGCTGACCGCTACCGTACCAACCACAGGCTGGAGGTCGTCGGCAGCGACGACTTCGATCTCATCGACACGCTGGCGCGCCTTTACGACGAGCCCTACAACGACAGCTCGGCGATTCCGACCTACCGCGTCTGTCAGTTGGCGCGCAAGCACGTCACGGTGGCGCTGTCGGGCGACGGCGGCGATGAGACCTTCGGCGGCTACCGCCGCTACCGGCTCCATCTGATGGAAGAGAAAGCACGCGCTGCGCTGCCGCTTGGACTGCGACGTGCCGTCTTCGGCCCGCTGGGGCGCTGGTATCCCAAGGCCGACTGGGCGCCGCGCTTCCTGCGCGCCAAAACCACCTTCGAGGCGCAGGCGCGCGACTCGGTCGAGGCCTATTTCCACACGATGTCCCAGGTTCGCGAGCCCTTGCGCAGCCAACTGTTCACGCCGGCCTTCAAGGCTGAACTGGGGGGCTATAGCGCGATCGAGGTCTTCCGCCGGCATGCCGGGAAGGCGGACACCGACGACGCATTGGCGCTGATCCAGTACATCGACATGAAGACCTATCTGGTGGACGACATCAACACCAAGGTCGACCGCGCTGCGATGGCGCATTCGCTGGAGGTTCGGGAGCCGCTGATGGACCACGAACTGGTCGAGTGGATGGCTCGCCTGCCGTCCTCGCTCAAATTGCAGGGCGCCGAAGGCAAGTACCTTCTGAAGAAGGCGATGGAGCCGCACCTGCCGAACGACGTGCTGTATCGTCCCAAGCAGGGCTTCGCCGTGCCACTGGCCCGCTGGTTCCGTGGCCCGCTGCGGCAGCGCGTCCGCGATGCGCTGCTGGGAGAACGCATGGCGGCCACCGGCTGGTTCGAACGCAAGACCATCCAGTCCATCATCGAGCAGCACGAGTCCGGCGCGCGCGACCACAGCGTGCCGATCTGGTCGCTGCTGATGTTCGATGCGTTCATGCGCCATGCGGCGCCCCAGCAGTGACAGGCGGCCGATAGCCAGATGAAGATCCTCTATCACCACCGCACCGCATCGCGCGACGGCCAGTCCACCCACATCGAGGAGATGATCGGCGGGCTGCGGGCCAACGGCCATGAGGTCTGGGAATGCGCGCCCTCTGTGGGTGGGCAGGATGGCGGCGGCGGCGGCAGCGCCGGCTGGGTGGGACGGCTCAAGGCCCTGCTGCCCAAGCCGCTCTACGAACTGGCCGAGGTCGCCTACTCGCTGGTGGCCTACCGCCGGCTCGTGCACAGCATCCGCGAACGCCGGCCCGACGGCATCTACGAGCGATACAACCTCTTCCTGCTCGCTGGCATCTGGGCCAAGAAGCGTTTCGGCCTGCCGCTGATCCTCGAGGTCAATGCGCCGATGGCGATCGAGCGCGCCGAGTACGGCGGGCTGGCGCTGCCGGGCCTGGCCAAGCGGCTTGAGGCCTATGTCTGGCGGCGGGCCGACTGGGTGCTGCCCGTCACTGAAGTGCTGGCCCAGCATCTCGTGTCTGTCGGCGTCGATCGGCGGCGTATCCAGGTGATTCCGAACGGGATCAACGAGGCCCATTACCGCAACCTCCCGACCGCCGAGGAGGCCAAGCGGTCGTTGGGCCTCGAGGGGCGATTGGTCATCGGTTTCACCGGCTTCGTGCGCGAGTGGGACCGCCTTGACCGTATCGTCGCCTGGATCGCCCGCCAGCCTGTCGAACGCAACGTGCATCTGCTGGTCATCGGCGATGGGCCGGCTCGCGCCGAGATCGAACGCTGCGCGGCCGATCTGAAGGTGGCCGATCGTCTCAGCTTCACCGGCGCGGTTCCGCGGGCGCGGGTGCCCGAGCTGTCGATGGCCTTCGACATCGCCTTGCAGACGGCCCTGGTGCCCTATGCATCGCCGCTGTGCCTGTTCGAGTACCTGGCGCTGTCCAAGACCATCGTTGCTCCGGACCAGCCAAACCATCACGAGATCCTGAGCCATGGCGTCAACGCCTGGCTCTATGACCCGGCCGATCCGCAGGGCATAGAGAAGGCCCTGGAAACGCTGGCCACCGATCAGGCGTTGAGCGCGCGCATCGCGAGCGCCGCGCGCGACGTCATTGCCGACAAGCAGCTGACCTGGGAGCAGCACGCCCGTCGTGTCGCGGGGCTGATGAATGCCGGACTGACGAAAGGCGCTGGGGCGGCGTCATGAGTGCCCTGATCATCGGCCTGCCCATCCTGGTGCTGGTGCTGTATGGCATCCGGCATCCCTGGGTCGGCATCCTTGGCTGGACCTGGGTCAGCCTGATGAACCCCCACACCTTCAGCTGGCGCCTGTCCAGCATGCCAGTGGCGGCCGCGATGGCGGGTTCGGTGCTGCTGGGACTGGTGATTACGTCGGACAAGCGCGACTTCTCCACCACCCGCGAGAGCCGCGTGCTGATGCTGTTCATGGCCTGGATGTGCATCACGCTGCCGTTCTCCTACGCCTTCCAGGAGAGCTACGCACTCTGGAACCGTGTGATGAAGATCGACCTGATGATCCTCGTCGCGCTGGTGGTGCTGTACTCGCGCAAGCACATCATGGCCCTGGCCTGGGTGCTGGTTGGCTCGATCGGCTTCTACGGTGTCAAGGGTGGTCTGTTCACCATTGCCACGGGCGGCGCCTACCGTGTATGGGGCCCGGAGGGAACCTACATCGGTGGCAACAACGAGGTGGCGCTGGCGCTGGTCATCACCATTCCCCTGATGCGCTTCCTGCAGATGACCACGGACAAGGTCTGGCTCAAGCGGGCCTTGCTTGTCTCCATGCTGCTGTGCGCCGCCGCAGCGCTGGGCAGTCAGTCGCGCGGCGCGCTGCTGGCGATCGCCGCGATGGCGACTGTCATGTGGTGGCGCGGGAACAACCGTCTGCAGGTCGGTCTGGTCATGGTGGTGCTGGGCCTGATGGCGGTCATGCTGATGCCGGACCACTGGACCGAGCGCATGCACACCATCCGCACCTATGACCAGGATGATTCGGCCAACCAGCGCCTGAACGCCTGGATGATGGCCTGGAACATCGCCAAGGACAACCTGTTCGGTGCCGGGTTCATGGTGTCCATTCCCGACGTCTGCGTCCGCTATTCGCCCATCCCCACGGATTGCAGGGCCGCGCACAGCATTTACTTCATGGTGCTGGGCGAGCACGGCTTCATTGGCCTGTTCCTCTTCCTGCTGATGTGGATCCTCACCTGGCGCACGGCTGGCCGGCTGCGCATCGACGCGGCCAAGCAGCCCGAGTCGGCCTGGCTGGCGCCGCTGGGTGCGATGGCGCAGGTGAGCCTGGCTGGCTACGCCGTTGGCGGCGCTTTCCTGAGCCTCTCGTATTACGACCTGCCATACAACGTGATGGTGCTGGTCATCCTCGGGCGACGCTGGCTGGATCGCAAGGCCTGGGTCGAGGAGGCCCGCGAGGCGGCGCGGGTCGAGGCTGAGAAGCAGAAGAAGTCCATGCAGGCGAGGGCGGGCTGATGCTGCTCAAGAGCCTGCTCTCGCTCGCCTCACCGGCCGGACCCAGGGCCCGCCTGTCGGTGCTGATGTTCCATCGCGTCACACCCCAGCCCGACTCGATCTTTCCGGATGAGATGCACGCCGAGCGCTTCGACGCGCTGTGCGCCAGCCTCAAGCGATGGTTCAACGTGCTGCCGCTGGACGAGGCCGCGCACCGGCTTCGCGATGGCATCCTGCCCAGCCGGCCGCTGTGCATCACCTTCGACGATGGCTATGCGGACAACCGGGAGGTCGCGCTGCCCATCCTGCAGCGCCACGGCCTCAGTGCCGCATTCTTCATCTCCACCGGCTTCCTCGACGGCGGCCGCATGTGGAACGACAGCCTGATCGAGACTGTGCGTGCTTGCCTCTTGTCGGAACTGGATCTAGAGGCCCTGGAATTGGGCCGTTATCCGCTGGGCAGCGCCCAGCAGAAGCGGCAGGCCGCGCAAGCGCTGATCCGCCAGGTCAAGTACCAGCCTGTGGCGCGACGCCTAGAACTGTGTGAGTTGATTGCCGAGAGGGCCGGTGTCGAGCTGCCCACCGATCTGATGATGAGTTCGGCCCAGGTGGTCGAGTTGCATCGTGCCGGCATGCAGATCGGCGCGCACACGCTGTCGCACCCCATCCTGGCGTCGCTCGACGAGGCTGACGCGCGTGCCGAAGTGCTCGGCAGCAAGGAGTGGCTGGAGCAGTTGCTGGGCGAACGCGTCGGCCTGTTCGCCTATCCGAACGGCAAGCCCGGCGAAGACTATTCGCCTGCCAATGCCGAGCTGGTTCGCGGGTTGGGCTTCGATGCGGCCGTCAGTACCGAATGGGGAACGACGCGAAGTGGCGACGACCTGATGCAGATCCGCCGCTTCACGCCCTGGGATCGCTCGCCGGCACGATTCGGCTGGCGGCTGCTTGCCAACCTGCGCCGCGGCTGAGGCCGGGCGCAGGCCGCCATGGTTCAGGCCAGGCGGTAGTTTGGCGCCTTGGCGGCGAGCCACTGCTCCAGCATCATCAGGATCCAGATCATTTCGCCGAAATAGCCGGCGTGCTGGCTGAGCCGTTCGTTCAGCAGGCTCTCGACGAACTCGCGGCGCACGATGCCGCGGTCCGCCAGGCCGTGCAACGACCGGCCGGCCAGCGCCTTCAACCCATCATGTCGTGCCGTCCAAACGCCGAAAGGGAGACCGAACCCTTGCTTCTTCTTGGTGATGATCTCGTCCGGCAGGAAGTCGCGCAGCGCCTCCTTGAAGAACCAGCGCAGGCGCAGGCCCTTCAGCTTGAAATCGGGGCGGAGCTTCTCCGAGAAGGCTAGCAGGGCGTCGTCCAGCATGGGGAAACCGACGCTCAACCCGGCGAGGCCGGTGGTGCCGACGACCTTGGGCAGGTCGCAGTCCGCCAGCGTGTAGCGCCAGTCGAAGGCCAGCATCCGGTTGACCAGGTCGCCGGTCCTGGCCTGCGGCCAGAGCGCGCGCTGCTGCTGTGCCGGCCCGTCGATGTCCACCGCCGCCAGCATCTGCGGTGTCAGCACGTCCTGCAGGCCCAGATGGAACAGCAGATTGTAGGTCATCAGCCGGTCCGGCATCGGCACCTTGGCTTGGTTCACATAGCTGGCGCCCTTTTTGATCAGCGGGATCTGCTTGATCGCTCCGAGGTCGCTGAGCGGCTCCAGCAGGCCGCGGCGCAAGGACCCGGGGATGCGGCCGTACCAGTCGAACACGGTCTGTTTGGCGTACCGGGTGTTGCCGCCGAACAGCTCGTCGCCACCGTCGCCCGCCAATATGTGGGTGACGCCATCGTCCTTCGCCATCTTGGCGCAGTAGTAGGCGGGCAGGGCGGAGGAGTTGCCGAACGGCTGGTCGTAGTGCGCGGCCACTGTCGGGATGCTGGCGACCAGGTCGGCGGGCGACACGTAGTACTCATGATGGTCCGTCTTGAAGTGACGCGCCGCCAGGCGCGCGTACTCCATCTCGTCATAGCCCTCGGCGTCGAAGCCGATCGAGTAGCTCGCTGCGGGGCGCTCGCCTACCAGGCCGATCATCCCGGCCACGGTCGAGCTGTCGGTGCCGCCACTCAGGAAGCAGGCAGCCTTGCTGCCATCCAGTTGCCCGGCCACGGCATTTCGCAGCACGCCGCGGAATTCCTCGGCCAGCACGGCGAAGGACTCGCGGCTGTCCTCGGAAAAGGTCGGCACCCAGTACGGTTCGATCCGCAGCTGCCCGCTCTCGAACACCGCCACGTGGCCGGCAGGCAGCCGTTGCACCCCCTGAAAGATTGTCCGGGGCGACGGAATCACATGGAAGTACAGGTAGTCGAAGATCGCCTGCGGGTCCAGCGTCCGGCTGCTGTCTGCCAGGGCATCGGCGCGCGGCGCGAAACGGAGCTGGCCTCCATCGAGTCGGTAGCACAGGCTGTCAATGGAGAAACGGTCTACCGCAAGCACGCAGCGCCCGTCTGCCAGTTGCACGGCCACCGCGAAACGCCCCGTCACGCCGCTCAGCACATCGGCCGGTGAACGCCCCTGCGAGAAGGCCTGCTTCCAGGCGGCGAGCACGCCCTGGTCGGCAGCGAGAGACGCCAGGCGGGTGTCGGAGAAGCGGGGCGAGCCCAGTGCGAACGACGAGTCTTGTTCAGGCATGGCTTGGAGACGTTTGGCAGGACGTCGGAAATCAGAACAGGGGGTGCAGGCGGATCGGGCTCCGCGGCAGCATCCATGGGGAGTGGCTTCGGCCTTCCGGCGTCGGCAGCTCCGTCGGTAGGCGGCACCTGGACTGCCGTGCCGCGCAGGCGGGAGTGTCGCCTAAGGCGGCTGTCGGCCGGCGCTGCCGGCACCGGTTTTGCGGTGGTCGCCATGGTGTTGTTGCGGAAGTCGCAGTTGGCGCCGTTGCCCGTGCGGAACTTGCTGGCGTGACCGTGACGAACGCCTTGTTTCGGGGACAGCTGGGCCGAGGGCCGGTGATAGCATCCCGGCTCCTTTGACGACCCGAGAAAGAGCGTTTCAGCGCGCGGTGACATGACGCCACGGAGGATTCGTGTGTTGCACCTGCTGCGCGCGCTGGGAATCGGCGGCGCCGAGCGGCGGGTCCTGCGGCTCGGTTCCGGTCTGGATCCCGAGCAATACGAGGTCCACGCGCTCAGCTTCTATCCGGTCGAGGGTCAGGCCTTGCCATGGCCGGCGGATCGCCATCGCTACTTCCCAATGCAGCCTGGCTTCCAGTGGCGCCGGCTGCGGGAACTGGCGGGCTACATTCGTGAGCAGCGGTTTGACGTCGTGCACAGCCACAACTGGGCCACGATGTTCTACGGTGTTCTGGCCGGTCGCCTGGGCGGCGCGCCGGTGGTCCTGCATGGAGAACATGGCCGCAACGACATCGACCGCGAAGGCATCAGCTGGAAGCGTGACCTGCTGGCCGCGGGGTTGGCCCGGCTCGCCACCCGGGTGGTGGCGGTCAACGAATCGATTGCCGCCGACGTCGGCCGGCGCTGGCGGCTCGGCGGGGAGCACATCGTCTGCCTGCCCAATGGTGTCGACCTGACCCGCTTCGCGCCGCCGGACCAGGTGCGAGATCCTGACGCTGATTTCGTCATCGGCACGGTGGCTCGCTTCGACGGCATCAAGAACCTGCCTTGTTTGTTGAGAGCCTTCGAGCGCCTGCACGCGGCCGAACCGGCATTGAAGAAGCGCCTGGTGCTGGTCGGCCACGGCCCGCTTTGGGACGAAATCCGCCGCCAGGCCGAGAGCGGCCCCGCCGCCTCCTGCGTGCAGTTCGTCGGCGAGACCGATCGTCCGCAGGACTGGTATCGCCGCTTCGACGTGTTCGCCAACACCTCGTTCTCCGAAGGCATGAGCAACTCGATCCTCGAAGCCATGGCCTGCGGCGTGCCCATCGTGGCCTCGGACATCGACGGCAACCGCTGCTGGTTGCATGAGGGGCGCAACGCGCTGTTCTTCCGTAGCGACGACGACCAGGGTCTGGCCGAGCACCTGCGGCGTCTGGCGCTTGATCGGGAGCTTGTTGGGCGCATCGGGCGCGAGAATGCCGAGCGCGTGCGCGCCGAGTACGACAACCGCAGCTTTCTTGATCGCTACGGTGCGCTCTATCAACGCCTCTTGTCCGCCGCCGGGCGCTGACCGATGCAGCCTACAAAAGTCTTGTTCCTCAGCCTCTGGTATCCGAACGCGGAGAACCCCGTCTCCGGCACGTTCGTGTTCGAACAGGCTGAAGCGCTGCGTGCGCTCGGCGTTGACGTCCGGGTGATGCAGCCGCTACCCAAGACGCCGTTCCCGATCCGCTACCTGAAGTCCTCGTACCGGGCACTGGCCGCGGTGCCCGAGGAGGACGTGCATGCAGGCCATCCGGTCTACCACCCACGCTACCTGACCCTGCCGGCGCACAAGTTGTTCGAGCATGTCGGAGACTGGATGTTCCGCGCGATCCGGGCGCGGCTGCAGGCATTGCGGCGGGAATGGCGCTTCGACGTCATCCATGCCCATGCCACCTACCCCTGCGGCCACGCGGCCAACCGCTGCCGCGACGAGCTGTTCCCCGACGTCAAGGTGGTGCACACCATCCATCGCACCTGCATCATCGACGCGCCGCGCTACAACCAGGCCTGCTTCGAGCGCGTGCGCGCCAGCCTCGACGGCGCTGACTTCAACATCTTTGTCAGCAGCGAAGGCCATGGATTGGGGCTGGAATACACCCAGGGGCGGATTGCAGAGCGCAGTCGCTACATCAGCAATGGCGTCAACCCGGCGCGGTTTTCGCTGCAGCCCGACGATCTCGCGCAGGTTGCCGCGCTGAAGCAGCAGCATCCGGACACCTGGAACCTGGTCTTCGTCGCCTACCTGAAGGAGGTCAAGGGCGTGAAGGAGCTGTTGGAGGCCGTGCGCAACCTCGTCCGCCAGGGCCGCAAGCGGCTGCGCCTGTTCCTCGTCGGCGACAACCAACTGGGTAGTTACGTCGCCGACTATCTGGCCGAGCACGGGCTGCAGGACCACGTTGTCCTGGTCGGCGCGGTGGCGCATGACCGGGTCAAGGTCTGGATGCGTTTTGCCGATGCCTTCATCCTGCCTTCGCACTCGGAGGGGACGCCGACGGTGCTGTTCGAATCGCTGTTCGTCGGCGCGCCCAGCATCTTCACGCGCGTTGGGGGTGTCGGGGACGTGGTCAGCGACGGGGACACGGCGCTCATCATCCCGCCGCGCTCGGTGTCCGAGATCGAGCTGGCCATCATCCGGCTGATGGACGATCCGGCGCTGTGCCGACGGCTCTCGGAAGCGGGCCATGCCCTGATCCGTGACCGCTTCACCTGGGCACTCAACGCAGAGGCCGTCGCTGCGCTGTATCGCGAGCAACTGGACAAGAGCGAAACCCGCAGCCAAGAGACGGAAGCCGCATGACGCGCGTGTTGATGATTGCCTACCATTTCCCGCCGCTGGCCGGCAGCAGCGGGATCCAGCGCACCCTGCGTTTCGTGCAGCAACTGCCCGAGTTCGGATGGCAGACGGCGGTGCTGAGCACTCATCCGCGGGCCTATGAGCGGACCAGCGACGACCTGCTGGCGGAGGTTCCTGCCGGAACGCCCGTGCGGCGCGCCTTCGCGCTCGACACGGCCCGCCACTTACAGATGGGGGGGCGTTATTTCGGCTGGATGGCGCGTCCGGATCGCTGGATCAGTTGGAAGTTCGACGGTGTGCGTCAGGGCATGCAGCTGATCCGCGAATTCCGCCCCGACGTGATCTGGTCCACCTATCCCATCGCCAGCGCCCATGTGATCGGCGCAGCGCTCCATCGCAAGACCGGTATCCCCTGGGTTGCCGATTTCCGCGACCCGATGGCGCACGATGGCTACCCGGCCGATCCGCTCACCTGGAAGTCCTTCCACGAGATCGAGCAGGCGGCGATGCGGCATGCGAGCCGCTGCGTGTTCACGACACCCGGTGCGGCTCGGATGTACCAGGAGCGCTACCCCGAAGCTGCCGGGCGCATCGTCGTGCTCGAGAACGGCTACGACGAGGAGAGCTTTGCCAGCGTCAAGCCGGCCGGCGGCGCGAGCCATGGTGCGTTTGGAGACAGGCCGCTGGTGCTGCTGCACAGTGGCATCGTCTACGCATCCGAGCGCGACCCTACCCAGTTCTTCACCGCCCTGGGCAATCTGCAGCGCAGCGGCCGCCTGATGCCTGCCGAGCTGCGCGTGCGCTTCCGCGCAGCGGTCCATGAGCAGTTGCTTCGCGATTTGGCCACCAAGCATGGGGCTAGCGATTTCATCGAGATCAGTCCTGCGGTGCCGTATCGCGAAGCGCTGGCTGAGATGACTTCGGTCGATGCGCTGCTGGTCATGCAGGCCTCGAACTGCAACGCGCAGATCCCGGCCAAGGTCTACGAGTACCTGCGCGCCGGCCGCCCCATCCTCGGCCTGACTGACCCGGTTGGCGATACCGCTGGCGTGCTCCGGGGCGCGGGGCTGCCTGACATTGTCTCCATCAACTCGGTCGAGGCGATCGAGGCGGCGCTGCCGGCTCTTGTGCGGCGCTGGCGCGCCGGCGACGCGGTCCTGCCATTGCCCGAGGCAGTGCGAGCAGCCTCCCGTCGCGGCCGCTCCGAGGCGATGGCGGAGCTGCTTGAGCAGGTCCGCGGCGCGGGCAGGGCCTGACATGGGCGCAAGGCTGGAAGGCGTGTGGGCCAGGGCGGCGCTGCTCTGGCTCCTCGCTTCCATCAGTCTGGCGCTGCAGGGGTGGGTGGGCGACGCCACCATCTACGGCAAGCAGATCGAGGAGCAGCGTGCGGTGCTGCATCAGGCGATCCTGGACAACCATCCGCCGGGGGGCAGGACCTGGGCAGAGTGGGGCGCGCTGTCAGTGCAAAAACGCGTCGGCGTGGTCTATCTGGCCGAGGCGGTGCGTGAGGCCACGGGCCTTCGGATCGGAGCCGTCTACAAGCTGATCGACACTGTCTTCCTCATGCTCTCCCTGGTGGCATTGTTCGCCTACCTGCGGCGATGGGCCTCCAGCACGATGGCCCTGGTGGGGGTGCTGTACTTCAGCGCGGTCCTGCCGTTGACCTATTTCTTCCAGCTCTTTCACCCGTGGGATCGCCTCCAGCTTTTCCTGTGGATCGTGCTTTTGGGGCTGATCGCGGACCGGCGCTTCGGCCTGCTGGCCGTCGGGCTAGTGCTGAGCGTGATCGTCAAGTTCGACACCGTACTGCTGCCCGCGCTCTACTTCGCGACCCATCTCCGGCGCGAAGGGCGCCAGCGGCTGGTGGTCGAGTCACTAATACTGGCAGGACTGGTCGTAGGCACCAGCATGGTCCTGGGACGCTTGTTCGGCGACCCGGCGGAGGCCTCACGCTTCGCGTTGTCCGGCGTGCTGGAGCAGCTTGGCAGCAACTGGGCCAAGCTGAAGAGCATGGCGCTGGGTTATCCGCCGCTGCTGGTCCATGCGCTGCCGCTGGTGCTGGCGCTGTTCGGCTGGCGCGGCCAGCCCCGCTTCGTCGCGATGTCGCTGCTGTTCGCGCTGGCGATGAGCCTGATCCACCTGCTGCTGACCAATTACGAGGAAGTACGCGCTCATATGATGGTGCTGGTGCTCGCCTTGCCCGCCGCGCTCGTGACAGTCCAGCGGCTGCTGTCTCGGTCCTGAGGAGTTGACGTGTCCCAGTCCCAGTCGACCACCCTGGTCAAGTTCATCATCGTTGGACTCACCAATACGGGCGTCACCCTGGCGGTCATCTTTGCGACCAAGTATTTCTGGGGGCTGGCCGATGCGCCGGCCAACGCGTTGGGCTACGTGCTAGGGCTGATCAACGGCTACAACCTCAACCGCCGCTGGACCTTCCGTCACACGGGGTCGGTGGTGCGTTCGCTACCGGCGTTCCTGTTGATCCAGGGCGTCGCCTACGTGGTCAATCTGGCCTGTGTACTGGGACTGATCGCGCTGGGCGTCAACGACTACGGCGCCCATGTGCTGGGCATGGTGCCCTATGCCATCATTTCCTACCTGGGATCCCGCCACTTCGCCTTTTCCGCGCGGACTGCGGCGCAACGACCGGGCGCCCGATAGCAACTCCCGAAAACCAGAAACCCATGGCATCCGTGGAATCCACCCTGCATCGAATCTCTCTCGTCGTCCCCGTCTACCGGGGGGAAAGCACGCTCGAGACCCTGGTGAAGGAGATCCTTCCGCTGACGCAGGAGACCCGCACCCCGGACGGGCACCGTCTCATCGTCAATGAGCTGCTGCTTGTGCATGACTGCGGCCCCGATCGGTCCGACCTGGTGATCGAGCGACTGGCGGCCGAGCATCCGTTCGTGCGGCCGGTCTGGCTGTCGCGCAACTACGGGCAGCACGCGGCCACGCTGGCCGGCATGGCCAGCGCCACGGGCGAATGGGTGGTTACGCTGGACGAGGACGGCCAGCAAGATCCGCGGGACATCGGACAGATGCTTGATACGGCGCTGGCTGGCGCTTTTCAGCTCGTTTACTGCCAGCCAACCAATCCGCCACCCCACGGCTGGCTGCGCAACGCGGCCAGCCGCACGGCCAAGGCGATCACGGGCAAGGTGCTGGGAAACCGTGCCATCGGCCGCTTCAACAGTTTCCGGCTGCTCGACGGCGAGATCGCACGCACACTGGCAGCCTACTGCGGCAACGGCGTCTATCTTGACGTCGGCCTGTTCTGGATCACCGGGCGTATCGGTCATTGCCCGCTGGCGCTGCGCCAGGAGATGGACCGCCCCTCAGGCTACACCTATTGGAAGCTGCTCGGGCATTTCTGGAACCTCATCTTCACCACCGGTACGCGGCCACTGAGGTTGATCACGCTGATGGGCTTCAGCTCCGTCGCCTTCGCCGTGCTGATCGCGTTGTACGCGCTGTTCCTCAAGCTGATGGGCGACGTGCCCGTGCAGGGCTGGACCTCGCTGCTGATCGTCGTGGCCTTCTTCTCGGGGTGCATCCTCACCGCGCTGGGTGTCATCGCCGAGTACATGGCGGTCACCATGGGCATCGTGATGGGCAAGCCGCTGTATGTGGTCGCCACCAAGCCGACGCGCGCGGCACCGCCAGGATGACGCTCGACTGGGTGATCGGCGGCGGTGGTTTGCTGGGCGCGGCGCTGGTCCGCAGCCTGCAGGCGCGGGGGGGCGAGCGCTTCCTGCCCAGCGAACGCTTCAGCTGGACCGAACCGGAGCGCCTGGCCGGGCAGATTCGCGCGGCCGTCGCCGAGTTCGAGCAGCGAGCGCTGCATGCTGATGCCTGGAACCTCTATTGGGCTGCTGGCGTGGGTGCCATGGGGAGCACGGCAGCTGAGCTGGCCAACGAGACGCTGGCATGGGGCGAACTGCTCAAGGTTGTGTCCGACAGCGGCTTGTCGGCTGCAAGGCCTGGGCGCATCGCGCTCGCCAGCTCTGCAGGTGCCATCTACGCCGGGCTACGCGCGGACGTCATCGACGAGAACTGCGATATTGCTCCTACGACACCCTATGCCGAGGCCAAGCTGGCGCAGGAGGGGCTGCTGACCGACTTCTGCGGCCGCGGGCTGCCAGTGGCTGCGTTGACTGCCCGCATCTCCACGCTGTATGGCACCGGCCAGGCCCGTGGCAAACGGCAGGGGCTGATCTCCCACATGGCGCGCAGCATCGTGCGCAACCGGCCTATCCAGATCTTTGTGCCTTTCGACACCGTGCGTGACTACATCACGGCGGAAGATGCTGCCGAGCTGATCATTGACTCGCTGCAAAGCCTGGCGCCCGGCGCCGACCGCATGCGCATCATCGCTGCCGAACGACCCACGTCCATCGCCGAGATCGTGGCGACCTTTCGCCGGGTCGCCCGGCGGCCCGTCCTGATCGCCACCAGCGCCAGCCAGCTCAGTAGCCTCTACCTGCGACGGGTGCAATTCCGCTCGACCTGGGGAACGGCGCGGCCCGCCTCGTCCACCAGTCTGGCCGTGGGGGTGGCCCAGGTGCTGGCCGCCGAGCGGCTGGCCCATGCCGCCGGGTTGCTGCGCTGAGACTGCGCGATAGCGATTTATCCCCCGCAGATGAGTAGTCTTGCGGTGAAAACGACCGAGCCCGCACGGGTGCCGCTTCGGCGGCGCCGGGCCTGTCGTTACAGTGTCCGGATGTCCAGAATGAAGAGTCTGAAGAGTGCCGTCAAGACCCGTGCCCGGTCTCTGAGGCGAGCCATTTTCGGCCGGTTTTTCGCCTTCGACGCGCAGGCGCTGCAGGCACGCCTCGCGCAGTTGGGCCTGGCGCGTGGAGACGTCGTGCTGGTGCACAGTTCATTCGACGCCTTCGAGGGTTTTCAGGGCAAGCCCAACGACGTGATCCAGGCGCTGCAGGCCGCCGTCGGCGCCGAGGGCCTGCTGCTGATGCCCACGATGGGGTTCACCGGCTCGGCGATCGATTTTGCGCGCAGCGGCCAGGTGTTCGACGCGCGGCGCTCGCCTTCGCGCATGGGCTTGGTCAGCGAGCTGTTCCGCCGCACGGCCGGTGTCGTGCGCAGCGTCCACCCGACCCATGCCGTCGCCTGCTGGGGGCAGGGCGCGGCGGAGGCCGCTCAGGGGCACCACCTCAGCACGACGCCTTGCGGCCGCGGCAGCCCCTTCGAGGCGCTGCTCCGGCGTGACGGCAAGATCCTGCTTCTCGGCACGGATATCTCGGTGCTGACCTTCTATCACTACCTCGAAGAGCTCTTCGAGGCCAGGTTTCCCGAGAGTCCGTTCACTGAAGAGGTGTTCACCCTCGTCTCCAAGAACATGCAGGCGGAACTTCTGGAGACGCGCACGCGGCTTTACGCGCCAGCGCTCTCGAAGCGTCGCAACCTGCACAAGCTCGTCCCTCACCTGAAGCGCCTCGGCGCCTGGCGTGAGGGGCGCATCGGCCGGCTGCGAATCGCCGTGCTGCAGGCCTCAGGCGTCGAGAAGGCGGTCGGCGAGATGATTCAACAAGGTGTTTACTGCTATGACTGAGCCCGCACGTGGCGCGGCGACGGCCCCCGACCGCCGTGGTGAGCTGAAGGCCCATCTGGCTGAGGGGCGGCTGTCGGCCGCCGTCGAGTCGGCGCGCTTGCTGCTGAACGAGCAGGCCAGCGTGTTGAACCAGCGCCTGGTGCGCCAGCTTGCCGATGGCCTGGGCGCCGATGGCGGCCTCAAGCCGCTGAAAGTCGCATTGCTCTCGTCGTTCTCCATCGAGTTCATCCATGATGCGCTGGTCGCTCAGGGCTTCGCCAACGGCCTGCGCATCGAGATCTACCAGCCCGGCTTCGGCCAAGTGCGCCAGGAGGTGCTCAACCCGGCCAGCGGGCTCTACGCCTTTGCGCCCGACTTGACCATCCTGGCGGTCGAGGGCGAGGACTGGTTGCCCGAGCTGTACGGTGACTTCATGTCCATCGACCCGGCCAGCCCTGTGTTGGCTGACGCGGCGCAGCGCTGCCGCCAGGAAGTCGTCGAGCTGGCGCGCCAGTTCCGCGAGCGACATGGCAAGCCGCTGCTGGTGCACAACCTGGCCCAGCCGCTGCACCGTGCTGCCGGCATCGCCGACCTGCGGCTTGTGCAGTCGCAGCAGGCAGCATTGGCCACGTTCAATCGTGAGCTGTCCGATGGCCTGGCCGGCGTCGTCGACGCCTATGTGTTGGACTATGCAGCGCTGGTGGCCCAGCACGGCGTGCGCCAGTGGTACGACGCACGCATGCGGCTCTACGCCAAGGCGCCCATCTCCGCGGCGATGCTGGGTGCACTGACCCGCGAGTACATGAAGTACGCGCGCGCGCTCAACGGGATGAGCAAGAAGTGCCTGGTACTGGACCTCGACAACACGATGTGGGGCGGCGTGATCGGTGAGGACGGTCTCGACGGCATCCAGCTCGGCGCCAATTACCCTGGCAGCGCCTTCGTCGAATTCCAGCGCGCGGTGCGCACGCTGTCGCAGCGCGGCGTGATCCTGGCGCTGGCCAGCAAGAACAACGCAGCCGACGTGGACGCGGTGTTCGCCCAGCATCCCTTCATGCAGCTCAAGCCCGAGCACTTCGCCGCTTCGCAGGTGCACTGGGAGCCCAAGGCTGAATCGCTGAAGCGCATCGCCAAGCAGCTCAGCATCGGCCTGGAGCACATGGTCTTCGTCGACGACAACCCGGTCGAGTGCGAGCAGGTGCGGCGCGAGCTGCCCATGGTCACCGTGATCCAGTTGCCCAAGCGGCCCGAGGCCTACGTCGACGCTTTGCTCGAGGAAGGCCTGTTCGATACCCTGGGCCTTTCGGACGAGGACCGCCGCCGCGGCGCGCTGTATCAGCAGCGCGCGCAAGCCGAGAGCATGCGTGCGGAGAGCGGCAGCATCGAGGACTACTACCGCAGCCTGGCCATGGAGCTCAGCGTGCTGCCAGTGGATGCCGCCTCGCTGGCTCGCACCGCGCAGCTGACGCAGAAGACCAACCAGTTCAACACGACGACCTTCCGCTACTCCGAGGCCGATGTGGCTGGGCGCATGGGCGCCGCCGACTGGGAACTGCTGACCGTGGGCGTGCGAGACCGCTTCGGCGACAACGGTATCGTCGGCATCATGATGGCCCAGGCACAGGGTGAGCAGTTGGAGATCGACACCTTCTTGCTCAGCTGCCGCGTCATAGGCCGTACCGTCGAGACAGCGATGCTGGCTCAGCTGTGCGAGGCGGCGGCGGCACGGGGTCTGAGCCGGCTGAGCGGCCAGCTGCGGCCGACCGCCAAGAACATGCCGGCGCGCGACCTGTTCGAACGCCATGGCTTCGCCAAGCAGTCCGAGGACGAGGCGGGCAACAGCCGCTGGGTGCTGGAGCTGCGCGAGGCCGCCATCCCCTTCCCGGACTGGTTTGATCGCGGTGGCTGACGTCGCGCCGCAGAACCCGTCCGCAACGTTTTCTCAATCGGAGCCCATGAATGTCCAAGAATGTCGAGCAGACCATCAAGGAGGTGATGGCCGTCGTGCTGAACCTCGACGCCGACAAAATCAACGACGACACCTCGATGGACAACACGCCGGGCTGGGACTCGGCCAACCACATCAGCCTGGTGCTGGCGCTGGAGGACGAGTTCTCGGTTTCGCTCGATCCGGCTGAATTCGAGATGATGCGTTCCTACTTCGATATCGTCGGCGTGCTTGGGGCCAAACTGTGAGCAGCCTGCCCAGGGCTGACGAGCTTGGCTTCGCCGACATCGCCATCGGCCAGGTCTTCGAGGTCGAGCGCAGTTTCAGCGCCCAGGACGTACGGGCCTTTGCTGCAGTCAGTGGCGACCACAGCCCGTTGCACGTGGACCCCGACTACGCGGCGGGCACCGAGTTCGGCCGCAATGTGGTCCACGGCATCCTGCTCGCCTCGCTGTTCTCACAGTTGGTCGGCATGCGGGTGCCAGGAAAGCATGCGCTCTACATGGGCCAGGACCTGACCTTCCGCCGTCCCGTGCTGGTCGATGAACCCATCCGAGCGATCGCCAAGGTGACGGCCAAGAGCGAGGCGACCAGCACGCTGGTTCTGAACACCGAGATTCGCAGCGCCGACGACAAGGTCGTCGTCATGGGCACGGCCAAGGTCAAGGTGCGCGACCAGGTCCGCGAGGCCGCGCCGGCCGCCGCTACCGGTGCGACTGTGGTGCCGGCGGAGGGGGGCGCGCGCCGCGTCGCGCTGGTGACTGGTGCATCGCGCGGCATGGGGGCCGAGATCGCCCGCACGCTCGCCCGCCGCGGCTATGCGGTGGCGGTCAACTACTTCCGCAGCGCCGACCGCGCTGAAGCCGTCGTGCGCGAGATCGTCGATGCAGGTGGCGTTGCGGTGGCCTTCCAGGCTGACGTGCGCGACGCAGCCCAGGTGACTGCGATGACGTCGCGCATCGTCCAGACACTGGGCGCGCCGACGGTGCTGGTCAATTCGGCAGTCGGCGAGTTCGCCAACCGACCCATCGCTGAGCTGCGCTGGGCCGATTTCGAGGCGCACCTGGACTACCAGCTCAAGGCGGTGCTGAACACCTGCCAGAGCGTGCACCCGTTGATGAAGGCAGCCGGCGGTGGTGCCATCGTCAACCTGCTGTCGCAGGTGGTCGGCGGCGTGCCGGCGACGGGTCTGGCTGACTACGTCAGTGCCAAGACAGCGCTGCTGGGCCTGTCCAAGGCGATGGCGGCCGAGTGGGCTGAGGATGCAGTCCGGGTCAACATGGTCTCGCCGGGGCTGACCCGTACCGAGATGACTGAGCATTACCACGAGCGCATCTTCAAGATGGAGGCGGCCCGCACGCCGCTCAAGCGCATCGCCACGCCGGCCGACGTGGCCAACAGCGTGGCCTACCTGGCCGGTGAGGACAGCGCCTTCATGACGGGCGTCAATGTCTACGTCACCGGTGGACAAACCATGATCTAAGGGGCTCAGATTGAGACTCGGCACCATTGCCCGCATCATCAAGGACACCTACTACAAGGGCAGTCTCAAGACCACCTACTGGGCGGCCTCCCACTTCATGGCGGAGGTGAGGGCGCTGTGGGCGCCGGGGCGCGACGCGTTCCGCGGCGAGGTCGGCCGCGGCCTGTGGCGCTTCGCCACTGACGCCGTCATGCCGATCAGGGGCGAGAACGAGCAGCGCGCCCGCGCTGCAGTCGACTGGATCCTGCGCGGACAGTCCTCCAGCCCGGACGGCGGCGTGGCTCTTGGTTACTTCCCCTGCGACGACGGCGGTGCCGGATCGGGCTGGCGTGTTTCCTATCCCGAGACCACTGGCTACATCATCACGTCGCTATTGGCCTACGCGAAGTCCGGTGGCGACACAGCCGTGGCGGACGCCGCGATGCGCATGGCCCACTGGGAGGTCGACGTGCAGATGCCGACCGGCGCGGTGCAGGGCGGGCCCGTCTGCCCGCCTGAGCGACAAACGGCAGCCGCCTTCAACACCGGCATGGTGCTGGATGGCTGGTGCTCTGCCTATGTTCATTCCGGCGAACCGCGCATCCTCGAGGCCGCCCGCCGTGCTGCCGACTGGCTGGTCGATGACCTCGATGAGCAGGGCTACTACAAGACCAACGGCGCCTTCGTCAGCCGAGGTGAGATCAAGACCTACACCTGCCTGTGCGCCTGGGCGATCTACCGTTTCGGCGAGATCAGTGGCGAGGAGCGCTACAAGCAGGCCGCGATCCGCTCCATCGAGGCCGCACTGCGTCAGCAGCAGGCCAATGGCTGGTTCGCGCACAACTGCCTGACCCGCTCGGATGCGCCGTTGACCCACACCATCGGCTACACGCTGCAGGGTGTGCTGGAAGTGGGTCTGGCGGCTGGCCGCTCCGATTTTGTGGACGCGGTGCGCCGTACGCTCGACGCGCTGCTGCCCAACATGCAGGCATCGGGCTATCTGCCCGGGCGCTTCTATGCCGATTGGGAGCCGGCGGGCCTGTCGTCCTGCTTGACCGGTTCGGCCCAGCTTGCCATCGTCTGCTATAGGCTCGCAGGGCACTTGGGTGAGGCCCGCTACGCCGATGCTGCCGACAAGCTGGTGGACTACCTGAAGGCGCTGCAGTCGCTGCGCTCGGAGGATCCGGGCTGCGTCGGTGCGATCGCAGGGTCGTTCCCGATCCTGGGGGCTTACATGCGGTCAGGCTATCCGAACTGGGCGACGAAGTACTTCCTGGATGCGCTGATGCTGCAGCAAGCGCGCCTGCGCACATGAGCCTTCGCAATCAGGCCCTGTCCGGCTTTCGCTGGACGGCCGGTGCCCGATTGACCAGCCAGCTGATCACCTGGTCGATCACGCTCATCGTCATCCGCATCCTGTCGCCTGCCGACTACGGGCTGCTGGCGATGGCGACGGTCTTCGTCTCGCTGCTGAACATGTTTTCGGAGTTGGGGTTGGGTGCGGCAATTGTCCAGAAGCCGGAGTTGGACGATACGTTGGTTCGCAGGGTCTTCGCCGTCGTGCTCTCGGTGCATTTCCTGTTGGCCGCGCTGCTGATCCTGGCGGCGCCGCTGATCGGCCGCTTCTATGAAGATGCGCGCGTGGTGCCTGTCGTGCAGGCCTTGTCCCTGCAATTTGTTCTCGCGGCGTTTGCGGTTGTGCCCAATTCGCTGTTGCAGCGGCAGATGGAGTTCAAATTCCGTTCACTGCTCGATCTCGGTGCGGCTGTGTTTACCGGGGTTGTGACGCTTTTTCTGGCATTCCGCGGCCTTGGCGTTTGGGCGCTGGTCGTCGGCTCGCTGCTCGGGCAGTTGTGTCGGACGGTTGGACTGAATTTGGTGTCACCCTATTTCAAACGACCCAATTTCGCTCTGGACGGCATGTGGCCGCTGCTCAAGTTCGGGGGGAGTTTGACGCTGGCCCAGGTGCTGGGCATGCTGTTCCTTCAAGCGGACATCTTGATATGCGCGAAAATAATCGGCACTGAATTCTTGGGGTTCTACACCATTGCAATGCACTTGGCATCGCTGCCCAATCAGAGAATATCTGCGCTGGTGAATCAAGTCGCATTCCCGGCTTTTTCGTCTATGCAGAGCGACCCTGGGCGAGTTGCGGAAAACATGTTGTTGGGTGCTCGCATTCTGGGTTTTGTCACGATGCCCATCCTTTGGGGGCTGTCAGGACTCTCCTCGGAGATCATCTCGGTGATCCTGGGTGAAAAATGGATGCCTGCGCTGCTGACGTTGCAAGTGATTGCTCTCGTCATGCCTCTACGGATGGTCGCCAACTTCATTCAGGTTGCGAACCAAGGCATTGGGCGTGCGGAATTCATATTGACAAATGCTATTTGGGCCGTGGTGGTCGGCCCCATCCTGTTTTTTGCTGGTTCCTGGTTGTGGGGCGGGGCGGGGCTTAGCTTGTCCTGGCTGCTTGTTTCTCCCATATTATTCCTGCAGATCGCGTTTCGCGGTGGCGCAGGTTTACCTATGGAACGCTTTGCCATACTCCGCTCGATGGGGCATTCCTTGCTCCCAGCCCTTGGCATGCTGCTGGCCATCCATGGCGCTCGATTGCTGATTGGAGATGCCCTGGGTGCGTTGTTTAGGCTGCCTTGCCTCATTCTCTTGGGGGCGGTTGTCTACATCTTGTTGAGTCGCCTGGCCAATCACGAGGGCCTGAAAGAGGTGCTTGGTTTCTTGCGAGGATTGCGCGGATCAAAGGCTTGATCGAGGCATTCGTTCGTGATAATTTGGCAGATGCAATGTATATCCGAGACTTCAAGCTAATCGAGTCCGATGGTCGAGTAATCGCATCGGCGACTGTTGACAGCACTCACTATGGAGAGCAGGAACTCTGGTTCTCCGTGCGCAAGGAGTTTGTGTCCTACGTGTGCGTTGATCGCTTGGATGCTTTTCTTGTGGCGATGCTCTATCCCGCGATGCTGTATGGAGAGGATATCGTCGTCGAGGGATGTGTCTCGCAGCGTCTGCTGTTCAATCTGAACAATTATGCGATCCCGCTGTTGCAGGGGTTTTCTGATTCGCTCAAGAAGATCAAGATATCCGCAGTTTCGGAATCCAAGGAAATCTACGGTGGCGCGGGTGTGGGAACTGGATTCTCGGCGGGCGTTGATTCCTTTTGCACTATTTATGATAGATACGTGCTAGAGGGGCGGCCGGCGCACAAGGTGAGCTCGCTGACGTTTTTCAATGTGGGTTCGAACGGTGATTGGCTTCAACATGGTTCGACGGAGTTCACCAGAGCAAAATTTCAAACCCGTTATGCAGCGTTGAGCAAGTTCGCTGAAGAGGTGGGGCTGGATTTTCTGGATGTGGATACGAATCTGCATTTCTTTCACCATTGGTGGCACTCGTATTCGCATTCACTCAAGGCTGCGGCGGTAGTGCTCTTGCTCCAGAAGCATTACTCGAAATATTACTATTCGTCGGCGGGGATGAATTACTCCGGCATGCTGGAGCGCTCTGCGTTCTATAAGAATAAGGACATTGGGGCGTATTGCGACCCGCTGCTGCTCCCATTGCTTTCCACGGAGTCGGTTGAACTGGTTTCCGATGGCACCGCTTACACCCGGTCAGAGAAGGTGTTGCACGTCTTGAATTATGAACCTGTCACGCGATATCTGAACGTCTGTGTCGATCACGTCGAGGCATGGGAGAATTGCTCCGTTTGCGACAAGTGTTTGCGAACCCTGTTGACCTTGGATGTGTCAGGAAACCTGGAATCGTTCGACAAGATTTTTCGGCTGGATTTGTACCGGGAAAAGCGTACCGAATATATAGAGCGTCAAATCGAACGGATGGAGTCTGATCCATTTGCGGCTGACAATATAAAGCTGGCGCAGATGCATGGCATCAAACTGCCATCCATTCGATGGATTCGGTTGATTCGGCGTGCCAAGAATTGGGCCGGAGGCCCGCGCCGGTTAGTATCGAAGGCCGTGCGACTGGTTCGGCAGCGCGCCTGAACATCAACGAAAACGTGGCCGCACCAGCTTCGAATCCAACGCATCTCAAGGATATGGAATGACAATTCTTGCCGGAGTCTTCAGTCGTCGTGTTGGGGGCGCGATTCCCGCTTCGACTTGCGAGGCCTTGCGAAAAACCATTTCCCGATCGCCCGAGGACCAGCGGATCGAGTACGCATTGGGCAGTGCTTATCTGGTGAAGGTAGATATCGGTGCCTTCGGTCAACCGGCCCATCACCGCAGCGACGAGGGTGCGGTATCAGTCATGGCCGGTGAGCCGTTGATGGCTGATGGCCTCGCCAGTGGAGAGACGCGGGATCAGCATTTGCTGGCGTTGCATGGCCAATGGGAGCGCGATGATTTCAGTGCGCTACGGCATAGTGCAGGGACCTTCTGCGCAGCCTTCTACGATCCTGCCCGTGCGACGGGACATCTGATCGCTGACCGTCTGGGCCTGCGTACGCTGTACTACGCCGTTCATGGCGATTTCGTCTATTTTTCAAGTGCGCTGCGCATCCTGGAAGCACTGGAGGTGCTGCCCAAGGCCGCCGACGTCCAGGCGCTGGCCGAGATTACCGGCTTCGGCTATCCCTTCGGTCCGGGGACGCCTTACGCTGGTATCAAGATGCTCCTGCCTTGCGAGGTGCTGAGCATCCGCCCGGACGGCGTGACGTCCAGCCGCTACTTCGAATGGAGTTCCGTCCAGCCGATTGACGTACCAGAGGAACAGGCTCGGGTCGAGGCCTACCGCCTTTTTCAGCGCGCCATGCGCCGGCGCCTGCATGGCGATAGGACGACTTTCGCCTATCTCAGCGGTGGTCTGGACTCGCGCGTCGTCGTTGCCGCGTTGCGCGCTGAGCAGGTGCACACCTACACCTTCAACTACTCCCTTGCGGGTACACAGGACCAGGTCTTCGCGAAACAGTACGCCGAAAAATGCGGGGCGGTGCACTACGAGCTGCCGACCGAGCCCGGCCCGAACTGGTCGGCGGTGATGGCGCAGACGTGGGCAGCCTCGACCGCCCGCAAGGCGCGGGATGCTGATCGTCCGCATGTGGTCTGGACCGGGGAGGGCGGCAGCGTGGGCCTCGGCCATGTCTACATCAGTCCAGAGATCGTCCGGCAACTGCGCGCCGGTGACTGGGATGGTGGTATCCAGACCTTCCTGAACCAGCAGAGCAAGAGCCTGCTCACCCGCATCCTAAAGCCCGACGTCGCTAGCCGCTTCGACGGCCATCTCGCGGCTGTGCTGAAGCAGGAGATGCAGGCCCAGCGCCAGACCGACCCGGTGCGCGCGCTCTACATCTTCCTGAACCTCAACGGTCCGAGACGCCATCTGGTCAATCATTTCGAGACCATCGACCAGCACCGTCTCGAGTTCCAGCTGCCGTTCTACGACAGTGAGCTCATGGAGTACCTCACTGCACTGCCGGCCGACCCCTGCCTGTACCACGGGTTTTACGTGCGCTGGTTGGGGCTGTTCGACGGAACCGTGCTGGAGGTGCCCTGGCAGGCCTATCCGGGCCATGTGCCAAGCCCTGTGCCCGTACCGGCCGATGTGCCGGACCAGTGGAATACCCCGGCGAGCGCGGCGCAGCAGAAGCGGTTGCGTCAGGACCTGGACGAGCGTACCCGCGCAATGCTGGCGGATAGCAGCTTCCCGGCCGAGGTGCTGAACAAGCCTGTGCTCAGACTGATGCATCTGGCCTGGCGGTTGGGCCTGGCCAATTACGACTATGCGCTGAAGGCTGCGCTTGTCTATGCGCGCTACGCCCGGGCGTCCGCCGGGCGCTACGAACTACCGGCGGCCGGTTGAACCCCGCACGACTTCAGCCGAGCCGGTGCGCTGAGGCTCAGGCTACCTTGATAGCCATCAGCGGCTTTGTTGGCGATGTGGCGACGATCATGCAGCCGTAGTTGGGGTCATAGAACATTCCCCGCACGCTGTTGCACTTAGTCGGCGCCTGCCCCTTCGTCTGCCTCACGGTCGCGGTAGCCGAGGCTGGCCCGGAGAGTCGGAGCGTTGCGATTACGACCGTGGCAATATTGGGGTCGGTCTTGATCGAATCGTTGTTGAAGGCGCCTGCAGTAATCCACATCGTGACGTAGGCCCCCAAGGGCTCCACCCATTCCACGCCATAGCATTGCAAGTCGGCAGGAATCGCATCGCCGCCGACGGTGACATTGCTGCGCTGCCCGGTCGCGAGGTCGCAGCTCTGAACGACCCAGCCGGCGCTGCTGTCTTGCCCGACGTGCAAGGTAAGCTTGCCATCACCGCTGATCGCCAGCCGTGAGCTGGGCATGCTCATGGTGCCGCCGACGTGGGTGTGCGTGTTGGTAGCAAAGCTGTATTTCTTCATGCCCTGGCCTTGAGGCCAGTAGTAGACGACCATGCCGTCCTGCGACATCGCGCGCGGGCCGTAGTATTCGAATGAACCGTCCGGGTAGGTCGGGATGTCGGCGTAGTACTTGGCCGGACGCCACTGGCCCGACCGCGGGTGGCCGGCGATGTCGTGGAAGGAGGCGGTTCCTGCCGTTAGGTTCGCCCCGTCGGTCGAGGTCGCGATCGCTGCGATGCCAAAGCTGATGAACTCGTCCCGGGCGTCCGAGTACATGTTGTTCCAGTACGAGTGTGGCGAATAGGGCTTGCCGTCGGCCGGGAAGTAAGCGGTGGTCAGCAATTTGCCACCGAATACCCATGCCCTGCGCACGGATTCTGGCGTGGGTGCGCTGACCATCTCGACGTCAGGTTTCTCCTTGTGCAGGTTCCAGCGCGTGAGGATGTTGATGGTGCTGCCGGCGTGTCCCCCGCCGAACATCCAGATCTCGTGGTTCTTGCGGCTGTAGGTCGGCCCGGAGTACTCCCAGGTGGCCAGGTAGGTCTTGCTCGGGCCAGGGTCGACGCTGGTGACCTTGGGGGCGACACCGTTGCCGTCATCCCGGATGTAGTCCGCCCAGACAGTACCGGGGATTTCCTTCCATTGCCAGGCCGTCGTTGGCAGCCAGCCAGGCAGATAGCGCGTGCGCGCGCCGCGTTGGCTGTCCGTGCGCGGCGCGGGTGGCGTGAAATCACCCGCCCATTCAAACGGCGCGTCGTTGACGGCCGGCGAGCCGGCAATCTGGGCGCCCGTGTACTCGCCGTTGTTCGCCAAAACCGATACCGAGACCTCGGTATTGGCAGGGTACTGACTCACGAAGCTGGCCGCCCGCGGGGTGTCGGAGGCGACGATGTTGTTTCGCACCACCGTCGTCACCGGGATCTGGCTCCCGGCGCCGCTGAGCAGCGTCGTTGCGACGCCAGTCGGGTAGATGCTAATCAGCGCTTTGTCGCTACCGTCGGCCGGGCGACCGTTGTACTTGCGCAGCGTATTCTGTGCCAGCAGCAATGAATGCACGGTCAACGAAGGGTCGGGGTTCGTGTCCACCGTCTTCGTGTGCTGGTCGTCACCGTAGCGCAGGCAGTTGCCGTCGTTGCTGTTGCTCAGCGAACCGTAGTGGTTGATGACGTTTCCGGCGATCACGACCACGCCGCCGTTGGGTGTGTTGATGTTCTGGGCGCAGCCACCCGTGCCGTCTGCAAACATCTGAACGTCGAGCATGCAGGCCAGCACCGTCGTCGCGCGGCAGCGTGACTTGATGGCATGCCCCATGCCTGCTTGTGGGTAGCCCTGGCCGGGCGTCTTGCGGAAACTGCATCCCAGCACGTAGGTCAATGCGTTGCGGCCGGTGTAGATGTCGTGGCGCAGCCCTTGTGGGTCGCTGTTGTCCTCGAAAACGCAGTAGCGGATGTAGTTGCTCAGGCCGTAGTGGGTCTCCTGCGTGTGGATGCCGTCAATGCACTGCCAGAACTTGCAGTACTCGACGGTCAGCGTTGCTGCCGGATACGTGCTGTTCGCCGTACTGACCGTGGTCCAGATCGCGGCCCCGAGGCGGCTTTCGCCCATGGGCGAACGGGCACCGCGGAAGTGCAGGCCCCGGACGGTTAGATTGCGGCATGACTGCCCCATCGTCAGCAACTGGGGCTGACCACCGCTGAGCATGCCGATCTGCCAGTAGCGGCTGTAGTCCAGCACCATGGGCTGGCCGGGCGTTTCCCACTCGATCGTCGTATCGACCAGGACGCCGGTCTGCACGCCGCCAGTGTTGGTGACCAGTGTCGTGTTGCCCGGGTCGGTGGTGTTGAACACCACGTAGGTACCGCCGGTGACCTTGACCACGTCGCCGGATTGCCAGCCGCCCTGGTCCTTGACCTGCTGGAGCGTTGCATAGCGGCCAACCGTGACGCCGCCACGGACGAGTCTGAACGGTGTGGCCGAACCAGGCGTGGCTGCGGTCGCTTCGTAGGCATATGCCGTCGGATTCGCCAGCCCGCCATTGTTTGTCAGCGTGATCGACTTGGCTCCCGCAGACGACGGGGCATAGAGGAAGGTTGCGGTGGGCGTTGCGGCGGTGAGGTAGACCGAGCCGTAGTCGCCCGGCTGGCTGGTGGACGACCAGAACTGCCCGCCGGCACCGTCGCTCGGCGTGATGCGCACCTTGCTACCTACCGGCACCGAGCAGGTGACCGTGAAGAGACCGGAGAGCGAGCGTTCGAGGCCGCCTGCCGGCCCTGCCAGGTTCAGCTGTCCGGTCGTGTTGCTGGGCTGCGGCACCTCCGGCGTGGCGGGGGTGGTGGGCGCCGCGGGCGTATCGACGACGCCAGAAGCCGAAGGGGAGGGCGAGGCAGGCGTGGAGATGGTCCCTGGCACCTCGGAACTGCCGCCGCCGCAGGCGGTCAGGGCCGATCCTGGAACGGAGGCAACGGTCAGCAGGAAGTGGCGGCGATCGAGAGTAGTCATTCAGCGGCGTCAAGAATCAAGAGAGCGGTCCGAGCCCTCGATACCGCAAAACCCGTCAAGGTTAAGAGGTCTCCCTTGGCGCCGATGTAAGCGACGGCAATGACAGGCAAGCCCGGTAAGCCGAGGCTACGGTCGTCAGGCTCTGATCGCGGGACCGCGCTCCATGGCCAGCGCTACCAGGCGGTCCAGAAGCTCAGCATACCCAAGCCCGCCGGCCTGGCACATGCGCGGATACATGCTGATACTTGTAAAGCCCGGCAAGGTGTTGATTTCATTCAGGAACAGTTGGCCGGTCTTCTTGTCGAGGAAGAAATCGACCCGTCCCAGGCCTTCGCAGCGCACTGCGGCATAGGCCGCGCGCGCGATGTCCATGATCGACTGCCGCAAAGTGGCATCGACCTGGGCCACGGCATGCAGACTGGCGCCATCGGGGTCGGCGTACTTCGCCTCGTAGTCGTAGAACGAGTGGGACGCATTGGGCACGATCTCACCAGGCGGGAACACCGTGATCTCACCGTTGCCCAGCACCGAGCATTCGAGTTCGCGTACGTCGAGGCACGGCTCGATCAGGGCTCGCCTGTCGTGCCGCAGTGCTTCCGCCAGCGCAGTCTGGAGTTCCTGGGGCGTGCCGGCCCGTGACGCACCCAGCGACGAACCAGCACTGCAGGGCTTGACGAACAACGGCCAGCCAAACGCCTTCAGGGCTTCGGCCAGGACATCCGGGCTGGTGTGGGCATCGACCACGCGGAAGTCGACGACGGGCAGGCCGGCATCCCGCCACAGGGATTTCGTGATGGCCTTGTCCATGGCCGCGCTGCTGCCCAACACGCCGGCGCCGACATAGGGCAGTCCTGCGGTGTCGAGCGCACCCTGCAACTGACCGTCCTCGCAATGGGTGCCATGGAGCACCGGGAAGACGCAATCGACGGCCAGGCGGACACCGCCGTGCCAGAGGCCTGCAGCTGGAACCAGCGCTACAGGATGCTCCGACGGCGCGATGACCAGCGCCAGATCACCGTTGGCCAGTGTCTCGAAGACCGGCTCGTGCTGGAGATGCCAGCCGCCGCTGCGGTCGATGCCGATGGCGGTCACGGCATAACGATCCCGGTCAAGGTGGCGCAGCACGGAGGCGGCAGAGCGGCGGGAGACCTCGTGCTCGCCGGAGTTGCCGCCATATAGGACGGTCAAGTTGAGTTTGTTCATCCTGGCCTCAGTCGCGGCGCTGCGGTTCCGCGCTCGGCTCAGCACCAGGGGTGCTCGCCGGCTTGTCGGCGGCCGTTGGCGGTGCATCCTTCCACTGCCCGGCCTGCTGCAGCTTGGACTTGATGATGTCGACGTTCAGTCCGGTCGCGGCAGCCTTGTGCACGAACTGCAGCGACTTGTCGTAGTTCTTCGCGTCGAAGTACAGCAGCGCGATGTTCCTCAGCGTCAGGGGACCGTCGGGATTCGTCGCGGCCACCGCATCGATCTGCTGCTCGGCGTCAGCCTTTTCGCCAAGCTGGATCAGGTAGTTGGCGTAGACCATCCGGACCATGGGGTCGTCCGGCCGGAATGCCATCGCGCGACGGAAATAACAATCGACGGAGAAGCGTGTCTCTGGCGGTTGAGGCGACTTCAGCTTGAGTGCAAGGGTCGAGACGGCGATCAGGGCGCGATGGTGATTCGGAAACACGCCCAGTGTGTAGGAGAGGTCACCACCGGGAAGCGCGCCTGTCTTGCCACGGATCAGGTTTTCGACTTCGGGCGTGAAGTGCGCATGTTCAACGATCGCCAAAAGGGCTGCGTGAGAGCGGTATGTTGTCTCTGGGATATATCGTTCCGGTCGATAGTCGAACGGTCCCCACGACTGCCTGAGCGTGCCGCATGCAGCGGGGAGCGTCTGAGCTGAAGCAAGGCTTGCCACAGCGGCGAGCACCAGCCCGGCGCCAAGCCGCGCCATCAGGGAAAACGGTTGCTGCTGGAGTGCTGAATCTCGTGTCATGGCCCTGTGCCTTCCAAGACTATTTCTTGACGGGGGTGGCGGGAGCGGTGGCTGGCATCAGCAGGTGGATCGTCCGCCCGAGGAGTTCCCGAGCGAGGCCGATGGCCCCGCCCAGGCTGAAGGGGTTGTAAGCCACCAGACCCCAGCGCTCCCGGCGTGAGGACATCCAGGTCTTCTTGTAGGGATCATCGCCGATCAGGTAGTCGATTTCGCCTGCGCGATCGACGTCCATTGCCTGCTGCATCAGCATTGCCGTGAGCAGCGTGCCGGGCGAGTAGGCCTTGTAGGCTTCGTCATAGGCGAGCTTGTAGATGTCGGCCTTGCCATTGGCGATGATCCAGAGTTGCGCGGCGACCGGTTTGTCGCCGTGCCAGGCCACCCCCAGGCGCAGCCATCCACGCTCTGCGCAGAGCTGAATCAGGCCGGGGATGAAGGCCTGGTAGGGCTCTGGCTGCTTCCAGCTGGCGGCGTACACCTGCTGATAGGCCTGGATGCCGCGTTCGACGTCGTCCTTGCCGGAGATGATTTCCAGCCGCCCGCCCTCGGCCGCGAACTTCTTGCCCATGCGCGTGATCGTGCTGCGCTGCCGGCCGTCAAGCCCTTGGAGGTAGCTGGCCCAGTCCTGGCGTACCCGCATGTGCCAGTTGCCAAAGCCGAAGTAGGCGAAACAGGCGAGATTCGCCCGATTCAGCGCGCATTGCAGCGTACGGAAAGAGGTCGCGTCGGTCGACAGCGGATACAGTTTCATCGACACCAGGCCCGGATGGTCCCGGTGCACGGCCTTGATCAGCCGGGCCACGTGACGGCACTTGGGGTTGGCGCTGAGCGGCGGCGCATAGAGCGCCGTGTAGTAGTTGCTCAGCGATCGCAGCTCCCAGCCTAGCCGGCCGCGGTCGGCGATCAGTGGCAGCGCGGCCAGGGGACGTCCCTCACGCAGCAGCACATAGAAGCGTACGCCAGGGTGTTCGGGGAAGACGGTGTCGATGAGGTTGCGATACCAGTCGGCGCCGAACTGGGTGTCGATCACTTCCGACTCGGCGAAGAACTCCTGCACCTGGGGGGGGAACTCCCGCGGATGCCGATAGACCTGGACCTTGAAGTCCTGGCTGCCGGCGCTGTCGTCATCACCCTTCAGCCTGCGGCGGCCGAGGCGCGCACCCGTGGCCGCCATGCGTGCCACCGGCGTGCGATAGAAGGCCACGTGGCGGATCCAGCGATGGCCGCTGGCCCAGCGCAACTGGTCCTCGGTGGCGTCGGTGTAGAACTCGATTCGGCCGCCAGGCGCCAGCTCGAAGCAATGCTCGACAGCCCGGCGCAGCAACTCCCGTCCCGGCGAGTAGGCCGCGGCACTCTCCAGGTAGGTCGTCTTCAGCATCGTGATCGTGCTGCCTTCTCGGATCGCCAGGCGAGAGGCCACCAGCTGATCGTTGAACCACAGCTCCCAGGCGATGGCCAGCCCTTGCTCGGCGAGCCGGCCCATCAGCTGCTGGTAGAAGCGCAACTGGTCCGGCGAGCTGCCGACGGCCGTTCCGCGCCGTCCCTTCCAGCCCTCGACTTCGAGCAGGGCATAGCGCGCGACGACGGCCTCCATGTCCGCTGCGTCGGTGACGATGCGCAGGTGCTGCTGCACGCCTTCGGCCTCGGCGCGACGGCGGTAGCGGTCGAGGTTCTGCGCCAGTTTCTTCGGGCGGGCACGCCAGTAGTCCTGGAAGCTCCCGACCAGCTCGACGTGCATCGTCAGGCAGTGGTCGATCGTGTGGGTGTCGGCGAAGGTGGACGTGGCCAGGTCGCCGAAATCCGGGTCGTTGCAGAGCAGGTCCAGCTCCATCGCCCAGCCAGGCAGCGCGCGGATCAACGCCGGCAGCGATGCCGCATCCTTCAGCAAGGTCAGGCCAATCTGGGCCTGCGAGGGCTGGAAGCTGCACCACACGAGCGGCGACTTGCGCTGCAGCAGGCACATGCCCTCGGTCTGGCCGTCCTGGTGCAGCATGGCCAACACTTCGTTGCCCTCGCCGAAGTTCGCGAGCAGTCCGTCGACGAACTGGCTGTCCAGCATCGCGTTGGCCGCGAACAGCCGGCGCCGCAGGGTGTCCCATGCCGCGGCATGCTCGCCCAGGCCACGCTGCAGCGGGTGCAGCGTCCATTGGCAATGGGTGGTGCCGCTCATCGTGCTTCGCTCGGGTTCGGCTGCGCGAATGCGCGGTCCAGCCAGGCGAGGCACAGCGTTTCGGCCTTGGCGCGCCAATCGGCTGACGAGAAGGTGTGGTCGACGCCGGGCAGGTCGTGTCGGGTCAGGCCCGGCCGGTCGAGCAGGCCGGCCCAGGCAGCATGGGCCGCTACGTGATCCTGAAATTCCTTGGCCACGTAGTCATCGCCGCTGAGCAGCAACAGGATGGGGCCGGGAAAGGCGCGCCAGGCAGCGGCCATGCGATCCTGGTAGGCAGCCGAGCCGGCGGTGGCCTTGGTCGGGCGGGTCGCCGCGGTGCGCAGCTTGGCGAGGAATTCACGCAGCGCTGCCAGCCCGGTGCCACCGCGCAGCAGCTTCAGCCAGAACTCCTTCTGCCTCAGACGCTGCGTGTAGTAATGCTTGACCTGGGTCTTGGCCAGGCTGTCGTCCGAGCGGACCCAGGGGTTGAGCAGGCACAGGCCGTCGACGCCGGTCTGGCCTTGCAACAGATGCAGCAGGCTGGCGGAGGCGCCATCGCACAGGCCCCAGAGTACGACCCGGCGCAGCTCCGGCACCTGGCGGCGCAGCGCCGCGATGGCGGCGCCGATGTCCTCGCGGGTTGATTCGAAATCGCGAACCGGGCCCTGGCCGTCACCCATGCCGCGGTAGTCGAAGCGCAGGCAGTGGTGGCCGCTTGCCGCCAGCGCCCGCGCAAGCAGCACGAACTGCCGATGGCTGCCTGCGCGGTACTGGGGGCCGCCGACGACGACGATCACGCCGATGCCGCTGGCGGCCTGGCCGACGCCGGGGCCGCTGAGGATGCCGGGCAGGGCCTGGCCCTCGCAGTCGAACAGCAGGGCGTCTTCACGGATGGGCGTCATGTCAGGATGCTTCCCGATGGGCATCTGCGGTGCCGAACAGCCGCTGCAGCGCCTCGATCAGCGCCGGCGCCTCCTCGACCTCGGTGGTCTGCCAGAAAGCCGGGCCGTGCAGCAACTCGGCCGTGGGAGGCAGGCCGGCGTCGCTCCAGCGCTTTTGCGCCTGCTGGGCCACAGGCGTCCATTCGGCGTCCGGGCGTGAGCTCAGCTCCAGCCAGATGACCCGGCTGTCTGGTTGAGGGCTGGACGGCGGGGTCAACGTCGCGCCTTCCAGGCCGAGCGCCAACGCGGAGCTCAGCATGTAGCCGGCGGCCTCGACGGCTTCGCCGCGGCTCAAGGCGGCGCGCATCTCGGCCATCAGCCCCTTGCCGCCACCGCCCTCGGCCAGATCAGCGGCCAGCTTGAGCCGCAGGAACTGCTGCAGCAACGGCTTGCCGGAGGCTGGCGGCTGCACCAGCAGCAGGTGGGCCGGCCTGTTCAGAGTTTTAAGCGTTTCGGTGGCCAGCAGGCAGCCCGCTCGCAGGCCCCACAGCCACAGCGGGGCGTCGGGTACCTGGGTGTCCAGCCAGTCCAGCCCCAGGCGCACGTCGGCCAGCCAGTCATCCCAGCTGGCCTCGCCGAAGTCGGCGGAGGAGTCGCCGCAGCCGCGCAGGTCGATCTGCAGCACCGCGTAGCCGGCTTCGACGAGGGCACGGCAGGCCAGGGCGGCCATGCGGCGCGACTTGTTCATCTCCTCCGCGAACGGGTGCAGGTAGAGCAGCTTGCCGCGCGGGGTGCCCTCAAACGCCGAAGACGGCGCATGGAACACGCAAAGGCGCTGCTCGCCGCCGGCGGCGGGCAGGAAGAAGACGTCGGGGCGAGGGATCAACCCAGGTGGGCGGCCACGAAGTCCGCCAGCGAACCGACGGTGGCGAAGGTGTCGCCGTCGATGTCGTCGTCATCGACGACCAGGCCGAGCTGTTCTTCCAGCGCGGTGATGAGGCTGACGACGGCCATCGAGTCCAGCTCGGGCAGGGCGCCCAGCAGGGCGGTGTCGCGCGTGAACGTCTGGGCGCGGCCATTCAGGCTCAGCACGTCGTCGAGAAGCCTCAGCACATGGCTGAGGACCTGGGCGTTGTCCATGGGGTCTAGCGTCCGAAAATGCAGCGGCGCAGTTTAGCGGGCCGCCCCCTCGCCTCCGGGGAGCGCACCCCTTGGCCTCGGGGGCGCATGAGATACTTTTTTCACTCTTCGTGCCCGTCCTCAACCCCAGAGCTTCATGCCCGAATCAATCCTGCTGAACGAGCTGGTGGCTGTTGCCGCCGAGCGCACGCCGGACGCCCCGGCCCTGACCTACGGCGCGGCAACGCTCAGTTATGGAGAGCTGGACGCCGCCGTACGGGGCTTGGCCAGTGGCCTGATGGATCTCGGCCTGGCCCGTGGCGAGCGGGTCGCGATCTATCTGGAGAAACGCTTCGAGACCGTCGTTGCCAGCTTCGGCGCGCCTGCCGCGGGCGGCGTGTTCGTGCCGCTGAACCCGCTGCTCAAGCCCGATCAGGTCGGCTTCATCCTGCGCGACTGCGACGTGCGGGTGCTGGTCACCTCGCCCGAGCGCCTGGCCCAGCTAGGTGAAGTGCTCACGCGGTGCCCATCGCTGCGGCACGTGGTGTTGACCCACGGCACAGGCTCGGCGCCGGTGCCGGTGCACGACTGGGCCGCGCTGCTGGCCAGTCCTGCCCGTGCCGGCCACCGCGTCATCGACACGGACATGACGGCCATCCTGTACACCTCGGGCTCCACCGGCCGGCCCAAGGGAGTGGTGCTGTCCCACCGCAACATGGTGGCCGGCGGCAAGAGCGTGGCCACCTACCTGGACAACCGTGCCAGCGACACGCTGCTGGCCGCACTGCCGCTGTCCTTCGACGCCGGCTTCAGCCAGCTCACCACCGCCTTCCATAGCGGCGCGCGCGTCGTGCTGCTGAACTACCTGCTGCCAAAGGACGTGCTCAAGGCCATGGAGCGCGAGAAGGTCACGGGCCTGACGGCCGTGCCGCCGCTCTACATCCAGTTGACCCAGCTCGAATGGCCTGCGGCCATCGACCAGCATCTGCGCTACTTCGCCAATACCGGTGGCCGCATGCCGCGCGCGACGCTGGACCTGCTGCGAGCCAAGGTGCCGTCGGCCAAACCATTCCTGATGTACGGCCTGACGGAGGCCTTCCGCTCCACCTATCTGCCGCCCGCCGAGGTGGACCGTCGACCGGATTCCATCGGCAAGGCCATCCCCAATGCCGAGATCCTGGTGCTGCGCGAGGACGGCAGCGAATGCGCGCCGGACGAGCCTGGCGAGCTGGTGCACCGCGGTGCCCTGGTCGGCCTTGGCTACTGGAACGATGCCGAGAAGACGGCCGAGCGCTACAAGCCATTGCCGATGGGCGTGGGGGGGCGCGAAGGCGGCCTGCAGCTACCTGAGTTCGCCGTGTTCTCTGGCGACACGGTGAGGCGTGATGCGGAGGGCTTCCTCTACTTCGTCGGCCGCCGCGACGAGATGATGAAGACCTCGGGCTACCGGGTCAGCCCTACCGAGGTGGAGGAAGTGTTGTACGCCACCGGCCTGGTGGGTGAATGCGTGGCCTTCGGCGTCGACCATGACACGCTGGGCCAGGCCATCCAGGTCATCGCCACGCCGCCAGAAGGTGTCGCCGAGCTGGACCTGGCGGCGCTGACCGCCGCTTGCAAGGCACGCATGCCGGCCTACATGGTGCCGCACGGCATCGCCCCGCGCAGCGGCGCGCTGCCGCGCAACCCCAACGGCAAGATAGACCGCAAGACCCTCTCGACCGAATGGGTCGAGCACAACGCCGCATGAGCGCCGCATGAGCGATACCCCCACCGTCAAGCGTGCGCTGGAGCACGCGCCCGTCCTGTTTCCCCGCGATGCGCACGGCGAGCTGCTGGTCGGCGGCCAGCGGCTGTCGGTGCTGGCCGAGCGAGTGGGCCAGACGCCGTTCTATGCCTACGACCGCGTGCTGCTGAAGACGCGTGTCGCGGAGCTGCGCACGGCGTTGCCGCAGGGTGTCGAGCTGCACTACGCGATGAAGGCCAACCCCATGCCTGCGCTGGTGCAATTGATGGCCGGACTGGTGGACGGCATCGATGTGGCGTCGGCCGGCGAGCTGCAGGTAGCGCTGAATGCAGGCGCGGACCCACACGAGATCAGCTTCGCCGGACCGGGCAAGCGCGACATCGAGCTGGGCCAGGCCGTCGCGGCAGGTGTGCTTGTCAACGTCGAATCGGTGCGCGAGCTGGCGCCGTTGGCGCGGGCATCGCAGCGCCTGGGCTTGCCGGCCCGCGTCGCGCTGCGCGTGAACCCTGACTTCGAGCTCAAGGGCTCGGGCATGCGCATGAGCGGCGGCCCCAAGCAGTTCGGTATCGACGCCGAAGTGCTGCCCGAGGTGCTGGCCGAAGTGGGGCGGCTGGCCGGAGATGGCCTCGCCTTCGAGGGCTTTCACCTGTTTGCAGGCTCGCAGAACCTCAAGGCCGAGGCCATCTGCGAGGCCCAGCTCAAGAGCTACGAGCTGGCGCTGCGCCTGGCCGAATCGGCGCCAGCGCCGGTCAAGTTCCTGAACCTGGGCGGTGGTTTCGGCATTCCCTATTTCCCTGGCGAGACGAGGCTGGAGCTGGCGCCCATCGCCGACAACCTTGCGGCGCTGCAGGCCCGCGCCAAGACCGATCTCCCGGCTGCCAAGCTGGTCATCGAGCTGGGCCGCTACTTCGTCGGTGAGGCCGGCATCTACGTCAGTCGCATCGTCGACCGCAAGCTTTCGCGCGGCCAGGTCTTCCTGGTGGCGGACGGGGGCCTGCACCACCATCTGTCAGCCTCCGGCAACTTCGGCCAGGTGCTGCGCAAGAACTATCCCGCCTCGGTCGAGCCGCAAGGCCGCCGCGAGGCGGCGACCGAACCTGCCAGCGTCGTCGGCCCGCTATGCACGCCGCTGGACCTGCTGGCCGACCGCATGGACATGGCCCGAGGCGAGGTGGGAGACCTGGCAGTGGTCTACCAGAGCGGTGCATACGGCCGCAGCGCCAGCCCCGAGGGCTTCCTGGGGCACCCGGCCTGCGTCGAGGTGCTGGTTTAAGGCGCCATGCATGCGGCGGTAGCGACCCGCGAAAGAAGACGGGACGCTCCCACTCGCCGTCTTTGTGGACCGTCCCGACGGAGTGTCAAGGGCAGGCCTGAAATCCTCGGGATGCACGATCGACCGCCGTGCCCGGCTCGCTCACCTCGATACCTTCTTCACCGGGCCGACCTCCACCGAGCCGCGCACCGAACGGTAGGCTGCCTGCTCAACGAGTGCATTGAGTTGCGTGACGATCTCGGCAGGCGAGACCTGCTCGACCACATCGATGGAGTTGGACTTTGGGTCGCTGAACTTGGTGTGCGTGAACTGCGGCTTGCGGGCGACGATGGCCAAGGTCTTGGCGTCCAGCGTCACGCGCTCGAATGAGATGAATGGCGCCACGTAGGCCTTGTCCTTTTGCTGCTCGCCAGTGCGTGGATTGATGGTGGTCTGGTCCGGGTCCGCATACTCCTGCTTGCGATCGATGCCGTCCTCGTCGAGCAGTTCCCACTGATTGCCGGTGGGCTTGACGTAGATACCGATGCCACCGAGCCGGTTGGGCATGCCCTCGCGTGTCTCCCAGGCATAGCGCGGCAGGATGGCCTCGATGCGATCCCACTCGGCGCGCTGTGGTATCTGGGCCAGACGCTCGCGCAGGGCATCGAGTATCAGCACATCCCGGGCTTCGAAAGAGGCATCTTTCAACTGCTCCTGGAGCCCGGGGTTGGCGCTCCAGCGCAGCATGATGCGCCGCGAGGAAGGCTCCTCCGCCGCCAGCGCGGTGTCCAGGCCGCGCAGCACGGCCATGTTCAGCAGCTGCGGGTCCACCTGCAGCGTGCGGCGCGAGAAGTCGTCCACGTTGCTGGCGCGCTTGCCTCGCTGCTTGACGATGCTGAGCTGGTCGCCGAGCGTCGAGATGAGGGCAATGGTCTGCCCTGGTTGCGTGGCGTCCTGGGCCGACGCGGCCAAGGGCAGCACGATCGCGGCCGCAGCCAGCAGACTTCTGAGCATCAGGACACCTCCCTGGTGTTGTCTTGCAATGGGATGCTGGACGCCCGGATTCAGATGTCCTGGGTCGCCCGAGCGGATTGCCGCAAGCTCGAAAGGCCATCGATGCCTTTCCGGCTGGATACTAACTGACCGTTTAATTGGGTGTCCACGGCAGCTCGCCGAGCTCCTGGGCAAGGCTTGTCCGGATGGCTGCATGCCAATGCGATTGATCGGCTGGCGCTCGTGGGAATGCAGCCTTCGGCGAACGTGCCGCGCTCAGGCTGCGTCGGTCCAGACGCCGTTTTGCAGGATCTGGTGCGGCCTGAACCCGGCCTTGTAGGCCATCTTGGGGCTCTCCTCGATCCAGTAGCCCAGGTATAGATGGCTGAGCTTCAGCTCCTTGGCCTGCTGGATCTGCCACAGCACGCCGTAGGTGCCCAGGCTGCCCAACACGTCAGGGTCATAGAAGGTGTAGACCGCCGACAGGCCGTCGCTGAGGATGTCCAGGATGGACACCATGCGTAGCGGCATGCTGCCGTCGGGCATGGGCTCGCGGAACTCGACCAGGCGGGAGTTGATGCGCGACTGAAGCAGGAACTGGGTGTACTGGTCCACGCTGTCGTGGTCCATGCCACCGCCCGAGTGTCGGCCGGCCTGGTAGCGCAGGTACAGGGCGTAGTGCTCGGGCGAATAGCCCAGCCGCATGACCTTGGCCTGCAGGTGGCGATGGGCCTTCCAGGCACGGCGCTGGGCGCGGCTGGTCTCGAAGCGCTCCACCGGCACGCGCAGCGCGATGCAGGCGCGGCACTGGTCGCAGTACGGGCGGTAGGTGAACAGGCCACTGCGCCGGAAGCCCGCTGCGACGAGGTTGGAGTAGGCGTCGGCATGGATCAGGTGGCTGGGCGTGGCGACCTGAGAACGTGCCTGGCGACCCGTGACATAGCTGCACGGGTAGGCGGCCGTGGCATAGAACTGGATCTGCGCGAGGGGCAGTTCTTTGGGATGGGTCACGTTGGGGTCAGCAGCCGGTGCCAATGGCCCGGATGATAGGTCCACGGCCCCGGCGTGGGCGCTGCCACATGGGCGGCTAGATGGGCTTCGAATGCGCTTCTGGGCACTTCGGCGGCGCCCAGCGAGGCCAGGTGCCGGGTGTTCTGCTGGCAGTCGATCCAGGGGATGCCGAAGCCGCGGCACAGGCAGACCAGCGCGCAAAGCGCGATCTTGGATGCGTCTGTGCGGCGCATGAACATCGATTCGCCATAGAACATACGCCCGAGGTTGACGCCATACAGGCCGCCGACCAGTTCTCCGTCCACCCAGGTCTCGACGCTGTGCATTGCTGGCCAAGCCAGGTAGGCAGCCTGCAGTTCGGGGACTATCCAGGTGCCGGCCTGGCCGTCGCGTGGTGCGTCGGCGCAGGCGCGCAGCACGGCAGCGCGGTCGGAGTCGACGCGGATTTCGCAGCCGGGCGTCGCCGCAAAGCGCTGTACGGTCTTGCGCAGCGAGCGCGACAACTTGAAGTCGGCCGTCTGCAGCACCATGCGCGGGTCGGGCGCCCACCACAGAGGCGGCTGGCCGGGGCCGTACCAGGGGAAGATGCCGCGGCGGTAGGCTGCGGCCAGCCGCTGCGGCGTCAGCGCGCCGCCGGCGGCCAGCAGGCCCGGCGCGTCCGTCTCGGGGCCGAGCGCGCGTGCGCTCGGCGGGAATTCCAGGGAACCCTCGTCCAGCCAGTCGATCATGGGCTCATGGTACGGTGGCGGCCATGATCACCGTCTACGGCATCCCCAACTGCGACACCGTCAAGAAGGCCCGCGCCTGGCTGGCCGGCCAGGACCTGGAGGTCGCATTCCACGATTTCAAGAAGCAGGGTGTCCCGGTTGCTGAGCTGCCAGCCTGGCTCAAGGCCCTGGGTCGCGACAAGCTCATCAACCGCACCGGCACTACCTGGCGCAAGCTGGACGACGCGGTCAAGGCGGCCGTGGTGGACGACGCCTCGGCCACCGCGCTGATGCTTGCCGAGCCCAGCGTCATCAAGCGCCCCGTGGTGCGCTGGGCCGATGGCAGCCTGACGGTGGGCTTCTCGGCTGATGCCTTCGCTTCGAAGGGAGGCCGCTGATGTTCACCGGCATCGTCCAGGGCGTGGCCCGCATCGAGTCCATCGAGGCCCGCGAGGGCCTGCATACGTTGCACCTGAAGTTCCCGCAGGGCTTCGACGACGAGCTGGCCATTGGCGCCAGCGTGTCCTGCGACGGTGTTTGCCTGACCGTCACCGAGCGGCCGGCACCCGGCTTTGCCAGCTTCGACGTGATGGCCCAGACCTTGAACCTCACCACGCTGGGGGGGCTGAAGCCGGGTTCTGGCCTGAACGTGGAGCGGGCTGCGCGGGAGGGCGTCGAGATCGGTGGGCATCCGCTATCGGGGCATGTGGACGTGTCGGCGCGCATCGCCGAGGTGCGCCAGCCCGACAACAACCACGTCATCCGTTTCGCGCTGCCCGCGCCTTGGATGCGCTACGTCTTTGCCAAGGGCTACGTTGGCGTCAATGGCTGCAGCCTGACCGTTGCCGAGGCCCAGCGCGAGCGCGACGGTTCGGGCTGGTTCGAGGTCTGGCTCATCCCCGAGACGCTGCGCATGACCACCTTCGGCGACAAGCAGGTGGGCGACGCGGTGCACATCGAGATCGAGCGCAGCACGCAGGTCGTCGTCGACACGGTGCGGGATGCGCTGGATGAGAAGCTGGGCCCGCTGCTGCCGGTGCTGGAGGCCATCGCCCGTGAACGCGGCATCGACCTCGCCCAGCTCGCGCTGCCCAAGTCCTGAGACCGCGGCTGCCATGCTGATCAACAGCGCCGTGTACGAGGATGGCCGCATCGTGGCCGAGCCGGGCCTGGAGGGTGTCTCCGAGGCGCTGGAGCGGCAGAGCGGCTTCGTCTGGATCGCGTTGCGCGATCCCAGCGATGAGGAGCTGGACCAGTTGCAGCGCGAGCTGGACCTGCCGCCACTGGCCGTCGAGGATGCCCGCAAGGGGCACCAGCGTCCCAAGCTCGAGGAGTACGGCGACATGCTGTTCGCCGCCATGCACCTGCTGGAGGCCGGCCCGGACGGACTGGACGTGGGTGAAGTGCATGTCTTCGTCGGCCCGCGCTTCATCGTGTCGGTCCGCCATCGCAGCGTGCAGGGCTTCCTGGGCGTGCGCGGCCGCGCCGAGCGCGAACCCGACCTGCTGCGCCAGGGCCCGGGCTTTGTCTTCTATGCGCTGATGGACGCGGTTGTGGACCGCTACTTCCCGCACATGGATGCCGTCGAGGCCGAACTGGAGGCGCTCGAGGCGACGATGTTCCAGCCCAGGCAGGACCGCCAAGCCGTGGTGCAGCAGCTGTTCAGCCTGAAGCAGCGCCTGGCCGTCCTGCGCCATGCGGTCACGCCGCTGCTGGAGGTGTCGGCCAAGCTGCACGGCGGGCGCGTGCCGGTGGTCTGCAAGGCCATGCAGGACTACTTCCGCGATGTCTACGACCACCTGCTGCGCATCCAGGCCAGCATCGACGCTGCGCGCGAAACCATCATCGCTGCCACTCAGGTGAACCTGACGCTGGTGACCATCGATGAATCCCTGGTCACCAAGCGACTGGCGGCCTGGGCTGCCATCTTCGCGGCCTCTACGGCACTGGCCGGCATCTGGGGCATGAACTTCGAGAAGATGCCGGAGTTGAAGTGGGCCTTCGGCTACCCCATGGCGCTGGGCGCGATCGCACTGGTCAGCGGGGCGCTGTACTGGCGCTTCAAGCGCCTGGGATGGCTCTGAGGGCGCATGAATCCCGAAGACCTGCTCAAACTCGTGTCGACCGAGATGCCCTTCGGCAAGCATCAGGGCGCGCTGATCGCCGACCTGCCAGGCAACTACCTGGCGTGGTTTGCGCGAGAGGGCTTTCCCAAGGGAGAGATCGGCCGGCTGCTGGCGCTGATGTACGAGATCGACCACAACGCGCTGGGTGAGTTGCTGAAGCCGCTGCGCAACCGGCCGCGGCGAGCCTGAGGTTGCCGTGGACCTGATCAGGACTTTCGGCCTCTTCGTGCTGACGGCGCTGGCGGAGATCGTCGGCTGCTATCTGCCCTGGCTATGGTTGCGCCAGGGGGGCTCGGCGTGGCTGCTGCTGCCCGGCGCGGCCAGCTTGGCGTTGTTCGCCTGGTTGCTGTCCTTGCATCCCACGGCTGCCGGCCGGGTCTACGCAGCTTACGGCGGCGTCTACATCGGCGTCGCCATGGTCTGGCTGATGGTGGTGGACAAGGTCAGGCCCACGGTGACGGACTGGCTTGGCGTGGCGATCTGCTTCGTCGGCATGGCCGTCATCATCTGGGGGGCGCGCGGCAGCGCCTGAGCCTGGCTCAGCCGTCCGCGTCGAGGTTGGCGCGCACCCGCGCCAGCAGCTCCAGCAGCTGTTCGCACTCGGTGGCGCTAAGCCCGCGCATTGCCGCCTTTGCGAGCCGGTCGCCTTGGACCCGTACCGCCTCCTGCGCCTTCGCGCTCTCAGGTGACAGGTGCAGGCGCTGCACGCGGCGGTCCGAGGGGTCGACTTCGGCCAGCAACAGGCCACGTTCCTTCAGCCCGGCGATGAGCCGCGCGATCTGCGCCTTGTCGCGGCCACTGCGCGCCACCAGCTCGCTGGGCGTTGCGCCCGGGTGGCGGGCGAAGAAGGCCAGCGCCTTGGCCTCCATGTGCGTGATGGCCGTGGGCCCATCGCGCAGCGCGCGGAACTGCTGGCCACGGAACAGGTGCATCAGCGTGTGGATGGTCTCGAAGACCTCGGCGGCCGTACTGGCATTGCCGGCCTTATTGTTGACAATGTCAACTTTATTACTCATGATGGATGACATTATCAACCATCAACGCCGAGAGCGCCCCCATGAGCATTGACACTGACGTCGAACCCCGGCGCCGCATCCAGCGCGTGCGCTATGAACTTCAACGCCGCGAGCTGCGCGTCGTTCGCGTCGAGCGCCGCGGCGAGCGTTTCGTGGCGGTCACCGTGCAGGGGGACTCGCTGCGTACGTTCGCGTCCGCCTCCTTCGACGACCACGTCAAGCTGATGCTGCCCGATGGCGCCGGCGGCCTGCTGATGCGGGACTACACGCCCCGGGCTTTCGACACCGCGCGGGGCGAGCTGGTGCTGGAGTTCGCGCTGCACGGCGAAGGCCCGTTCACTGAATGGGCCGCCCAGGCGCAGCCGGGCCAGACGCTGACGGTGGCCGGGCCGCGTGGTTCGATGGTCATTCCGATGGACTATGACTGGCACTTGCTGGTGGGCGACGACAGCGCCTGGCCGGCGATCGCGCGCCGCCTGGAGGAGCTGCCTGCCGGCGCCCGGGTGCAGGTACTGCTGTTGATGCCGGATGCGCCGGCATGGCCTGCAGGCACGTCGGCTGCGCCGCGCGTCGCCGCCACGCCCGGGGCGCTGGCACAGGCGCTGCGGGAGCTGGCGCTGCCGTCGGGCGACGGCTTCGTCTGGTGTGCCGGTGAGGCACAGCTGATGGCCTCGCTGCGCGACATCCTGCTGCGCGAGAAGGGGCATCCCAAGGAGGCCATGAAGGTCGCAGCGTACTGGAAGCAGGGTGCCACGGGCTACCACGCCCGGCTTGACGAAGAGGCGCCCGGCCGCTGAGCCCTGACTCAGTCCACGAACGTCAGGCCGCCGTACTCCCAGCGCCACGGCACACCCGTCTCGCCCAGGATGAAGCGCACGAGCGCCGGGAATGCGCGTTCGGCGCGCACGTCGTTGGCGAGGATGACGACGCAGCGCTTCTTCGGTTTGATGCAGACCCAGGTGTTGCCGGTGCTGTCGTTGTGGCCGCCCTTGTAGTACCCCGGTCCCTGCGGGCCGAGGAAGGTGACGACGCCCAGGCCGGCGGCAAGGTCAGTGCGCCGTTCAACCAGTGGCAGTTCGGGCTGGAAGGTCGGAAACTGAGAGGCTGTCGTGATCGGCAGGCCAGGCGTGCTCAGTGCGGTTGCACCCTTGGCGGACAGGCCCTCGCCGTTGATGATGGCCGAGGCCAGCTTTGCCATGTCGGCAATGGTGGTGTCCATGGAGCCTGCTGCGCGCACCCTTCCGCGCGGGTCGTGGGGCTCCACGCTGCCATCGTCCTTCCAGCCATCGGCCAGGTTGGTGGCGAAGTCGGCACGCCACGTCATGCTGGTGCGCAGCATGCCGAATCGATCGAACACACGGCGCTGCATCTCCGCGCCCAGCTCCAGCCCCAGGCCGCGCTCCAGCACGAATTGAAGCAGGATGAGCCCTTCGCCGGAGTAGGCGTAGCGCGTGCCGGGGTCGAAATGCATGTGCAGTTTGCCGTCCGGCTCCAGGAAGGCGAAGTTGGCGAAGCCGCTGCTGTGCGTCAGCAGCATGCGTGCCGTCAGGCGCCGCCAGCGCTCGTCGCCAGCCAGGCCCGACCAGGGGCCGTAGCGTCGGTCGTCGGGGTAGTCGGGCAGCGGCTGGGCAAGGTAGGCCGCGAGCGGCCGGTCCAGGTCCAGCAGGCCCTCCTCCACCAGCTGCAGGACGGTGTAGGCGAAGGCGGCCTTGGTCAGTGACGCGCCGTACATGACCGTGTCCGTGAGCAGGGGCAGGCCGGCTGCGTTGCGCTCGCCGTAGGCCCGCACGTGCACGACCCGGCCAGCGTCGATGACCGCCACGGCCAGCCCGCGAGCCTGCGTGGCGGCCATCAGGCGCGAGGCTTCGGCGTCAAGGGCGGCCGCGGCAGGGATGGCGTGCTGAGCGGCGGCCAGCAATGGCAGGGCGGCAACGGCGAGAACGGCCCTACGTACGGATCGGAGTGCATGCATGGCGCGCAGCCTAGCGGCGTGCCGCCCGCTCGGGCAAGCGGCGGTTTTCGCGGATGCCGACCGTCCGGCGGCTCAGGCCGTCGGGAAGGTGCCCGGCACCAGGATGTCGCGCGTCACGTTGGCGAGTTGCGTGTGGCCGCAGAAGGCCATGGTCACGTCCAGTTCCTTGTGCAGGATGGCCAAGGCCTTGGCCACGCCTTCTTCGCCCATCGCGCCCAGGCCGTAGGCCATCGCGCGACCGATCATGGTGCCCTTGGCACCCAGGGCCCAGGCCTTGAGCACATCCTGGCCTGAACGGATGCCGCCGTCCATCCAGACCTCGATCTGCGAGCCCACCTCGGCCACGATGGCAGGCAGCGCGTGGATGCTGCTGGGGGCTCCGTCCAGCTGCCGCCCGCCGTGATTGCTGACGACGATGGCGTCGGCGCCTGCCTGCACGGCCAGCTTGGCATCCTCCGCATCCATGATGCCCTTCAGGATCAGCTTGCCTCCCCACTGCTCCTTGACCCAGGCGATGTCAGCCCAGGACAGGCGTGGGTCAAACTGCTCGTTGGTCCAGGCCGACAGCGAGCGCATGTCGCTGACCCCCTTCACATGCCCCACCAGGTTGCGAAACGTATGGCGGCGGGTCGCCGCCATGCCCAGGCACCAGCGCGGCTTGGTCGCCAGATTGATGATGTTGCCCAGCGTGGGCCGCGGCGGCGCGGTGAGGCCGTTCTTCAGGTCCTTGTGGCGCTGGCCGATGACCTGCAGGTCCAGCGTCAGCACCAGCGCCGAGCACTTGGCGGCCTTGCAGCGGTCGATCATGCGCGCCATCGCGTCACGGTCGCGCATCATGTAGAGCTGGAACCAGAACGGCGCCGAGGTGTGCTCGGCGATGTCCTCGATGGAACAGATGCTCATCGTCGATAGCGTGAACGGGATGCCGAACTTCTCGGCCGCGCGCGCGGCGTGGATCTCGCCGTCGGCGTGCTGCATGCCGGTCAGGCCCACGGGCGCGATGGCCACGGGCATCTTGGCGTCCTGGCCGATCATCTTCACGGCCGTGCTGCGGCCTTCCATGTTGACCGCCACACGCTGGCGCAGCTTGATGGTCTGGAAGTCGCTCTCGTTGGCGCGGTAGGTCGTCTCCGTCCAGGAGCCGGAGTCGGCATAGTCGTAGAACATGCGCGGCACCCTCTTCTCGGCGAGTTGGCGCAGGTCTTCGATGCAGGTGATGACGGGCATGGCGGTGCGGCAGCGGTTTTGGTCAGGCCGCGATGCTAGGCCCGTGCAGCACCTGCCGCGCCGGAAAAAACCTCGGCCCGGGCGGGAACAGTTTTCCGCCTAGGCCGTTTCCACCGCCCGGCAGTGCTCGTGCAGCCATTCGGCGAACGCCTCGGCCGCCGGGCTGGCGCGGTGGCGCACCAGACCGTAGTGACGCTCGGCGGGCACGGCCAGCGCGAAGGGCTGCACGAGGCGGCCTTCGGCCAGCTCGTGGCGGGCCAGGCTGAGCCGGGCCAGCGCCACGCCCTGTCCGGCCAGCGCGGCGGCCAGCGTCAGCCCCAGGTCCACGAAACGCGGGCCAGCCTCGGGCTCGGGCACATCCGGCAGGCCGGCTGCGCGCAGCCAAGGTGCCCAGGGCTGCAGCGGCGTGCGCAGCAGTGGTAGGGCGAGCAGGTCGGCCGGCGCGCGCAGGGCTGGGTGGCGGGCCAGCAGCGCCGGCGCGGCCAGCGGCGTCAGGCGGTCCCGCAGCAGCACCGCATCTGCGGCGATATCGTCCGGAACCGCGCCGTGCCTGATCTCCAGGTCGGCTCCGGCGTCGCCCTCGTCGAGTAGCGGTACCGACAGCGTCAGCTCCAGCTCGACCTGAGGATGAGACGCCGTGAAGCCGGGCAGGGCGGGCACCAGCAACTGGCGAGCAAAGGTGGGCGTGGACGTGACCCGCAGCAGCTCGCGACGCGGGCCGGCGCGCTGATGCAGCGGCATGGCTTGCAGCAGCGCCAGGGCCTGACGCACCTGCGGCAAGTACTCGTGGCCAGCGGGCGTCAGGCTCAGGCCCTTGGTCGCCTGGCGCAGGAATAGGGCCCGGTCAAGTCGCTCCTCCAGCCCGGCCACCCGCTTGGCCACGGCGCTGGCACTCAGGGCAAGTTCAGCTGCCGCGGCTTCGAAGCTTCCTGCGCGCGCGACGGCGTCGAAGGCCAGCAGCGCATCGAGCGAGGGCAGTCGGATGGGGCGGTCGGACATCAGAAGTTGATCGTCGTCGGGCCGGCATCGCCGGACGCGGGACGCAAGTATTGCCCCAGCGTTCCAGCCATGGCCGCGACGACGCCCGCGGCCAGCCGCCAGGGCTTGAGCCTGGTTTCGGTGACGCCGCGGCGGTCGCGAGGCCGGGGCTGCGCAATTGCCTGCACCAGGGCCAGCTCCTGCTGACGCTCGCGCACCAGGTAGAGCAGCCGGTCCGGGTCGGCGAAGCGCTGGGCCAGCGTGCGCACCGCCTTCAGCTCGCGCCGCTGCACCAGCACGCCCTGCGGGCGCAGTGGGCAGCCCAGTGCGCGGCTGCGCAGGTAGAGGGCCTTGGCGGCGAGGCGGTCCGGCAGGCAGCCGACACCGGCATGCAGGCAGTTGGCGAGATTGAAGGACGCTTCGGCATGCCCCTTGGCTGCTGCCGCCACGTAGGCCCACAGACCGCGTTCCTCGTCGCCGGGGCCGCCACGGGCGGTCAGCAGGGTCCGTCCGAGCTGGAAATGCCCGATGGCGCTGCCACGTGCCGCCGCCAGCTCCAGCAGCGAGCGCGCCTGCACCGGATCGGCCGGCAGGCCCAGCCCTTCGAGCTGGCACAGCCCAAGCATGGCCAGGCCATCGGCGTCGCCGGCATCGGCCGCGGCACGGAACCAGCTGGCGGCACGCGCGTGGTCTGGCGGCGAGGCCTGGAACAGTGCCAGTCCATGCTGTAGCGGGTTGATCGCTGGCATTGCGGCGGGCGGGCTTGGTTCGACGCCCAGGTCTGGGGAGTTCATCCGGCAAGCAGGTCGTGACGGGCGCGAGGCGCCGGGCTCTACGAGTCGTACCGGGAGATTCTCTGGCAGTGCCGCCGTGCAGTCCGCCATGGCCCGCCGAATGGTCGGGATGCCTGCCTCCGGCGTGAAAAAGTTGGCGAATGGCATTCCATGCGGGCCAGCCGTGGCCTGGGCAGAATGGGTTACCCATCTGGCCGCCCGGCCCCCTCCTGCATGAGCTTTGCCGCCCTCGCCGAATCCGCCATGGCATTGCCGGGCGCCACCCAGGACATCAAATGGGGTGCCGACTGGGTCGCCAGCGTTGGTGGCAAGATGTTCTTTGTCGGCGGACCGCATCCAGGGCCCTGGACGCATTGCAGCTTCAAGGTGGATGCGCACCGGTTCCTGGAGCTGACAGGCGTGCCTGGCTTCAAGCCTGCACCCTATGCGGCGAGGTATCAGTGGGTGGCGGTGGAGGACGCCAAGGCTTTGCCGCTGGCGGAGCTGAAGGCGCTGGTGAAGCGTTCGCACGAACTGGTGGCAGCGAAGCTGCCGAAGAGGCGGCGGCAGGATCTGGGTATCGATTCGATGCCGAGCTAGGGCCTGCCTCAGGCTCGGTTCCATCGGCTTGGTACCGACCAGAAGATCAGCAGCCCCAGCAACGTCACTGCTGCCAGCCCATGCGGCAGGTCCAGCGGGCCGCCAGCACCGGCAAGCAGTGTCGCGGCACCGTAGGCCGCCAGGCTGATGGCTGCCCATTGCGACCGCCTGACCCAGCGGGCCCCGCGGTACTGCCGCGGTGCCACCTGTGCTGGCAGCTTGGCCATCACGCGCAGGCTGAATCCGGCATCGTTGGGCTCGCCGCCGCCTTGGAGCTGCTGTCGCAGCGTATCGTCAAAGGACATGTCGTCGTCGCATTCATTCATGGCGTGGGTTCCCATGCACTCAGTTGCGTGCGCAATCTGGCCTTGGCGCGCAGCAGCTGGGTCTTGACCGTGCCCAACGGCCAGCCCAGCACCTGGGCCGCCTCGGCATGGCTGAGGTCGGCGCCATAGCACAGCAGCAGCGCATGGCGCTGGGCTTCGCTCAGCTCGGCCAGCGCCCGGTCGAGGTCGATGCGCCAGTCGGTGCCAGGGGCGAAGTCGTCATGCGCGTCGTGGGCGGGCGCAATGTCGTCCACCGTCGGCAGGGCCGGTCGTTCGGCGGACAGCGCGGAGTAGGCCAGCCGCGTCAGCCAGGTGCGAAAGCGCGCCTCCCCGCGGAACTGGGGCAAGGCGCGCCAGGCACGCACGAAGGCTTCCTGGGCAAGATCGTCGGCGCGGGCCTGGTCGCCGCGGCAGACGCGTCCAAGCAGCTTGCGCAGATAACCCTGGTGGGCCTGTACCAGCGTGGCAAAGGCCGCCCGGTCTCCGGTCGCCGCACGGCCCACCAGTCGGGCCTCCTGCTCGGCTGTCGTGGCGGGGACGCCAGAGGTCACGGCTGCGGCGGCTGCTTGCGCTCGACGGCCCAGTACAGCGCCAGCCCGACGCCGATGAACAGCGGCAGCAGGCCGATGCTCCAGAGCCAGGCGCCCGGCATCATCGTGGAGAACATGCCCATCAGACCCAGGCCCAGGCCGATATTGATGAGGGCGGGTACCAGGATGCGGTTGGGGTTGGCCTGGTCGCGGCGGGCGCGCTGCCAGTCGCTGTCCTGCAGGTCGGCCAGCAGTTCGGGCGGGATGGGCTGGCCGGCCCGGGCCAGCTCGCGGATGGTCTCGTGGCGCTGGCGTTCGCCATGGGCCTTGCCCATGTAGTGGGCGACGATGGCGACGATGGGAATCAGCAGGGCAAGGATGGGGATCAGTAGCGGGCTGATGACCTCGATGTGGTCGAAGAACATGGGCGACTCCGGGAAAACGGTGAATGGTGATTCCTTGGAGCGTGCGGCGGGGGCGTTTGGATTCAGTCTGGCAGAAAATGTCTCACCGGATCTGCCACCAGGCGGGCAGCAGCGCCCGCACTTCTGGGCGGCGGTAGCGCTGATCCAGCAGCCAGACCCAGCCCCGGTCATCCACCGAGCGCAGTACGCGACCTGCCGCTTGTACGACCTTTTGCAGGCCGGGAACGAGGTCGGCGTAGCCGTGGTCGGCACCGAACATCGTGTCCAGCCGTTCGCGCACGCGCTCCTGCAGTGGTGACACCGGCGGCAGGCCCAGCGTGGCGATGAAGGCGCCGATGAGGCGGGTGCCGGGCAGGTCCACACCCTCGGCGAAGGCACCGCCCAGCACGGCGAAACCAATGCCGCGGCCGCCTTCCACGAAGCGGTCGAGGAAGGCGCGCCGCGCGGCATCGCCCATGGCCCGGGCCTGGCTCCATTGCGGCACCTCGGGGTGGCGCAGGGCCAACCGCTGTGAGGCCTGCTGCAGGTAGTCGAAGCTGCTGAAGAAGGCGAGGTAGTTGCCGGGGTGTTCGGCGAACTGTGTGGCGAGCAAGTCCACCAGCGTGTTCAGCGAGGCCTGGCGGTGGTCGAAGCGGGTGGAAAGGCCAGCCACGCGCACATTGAGGTGCTCGGGGGGGAAGGGCGCGGGCACGTCGATCCATGCGGTGTCGTCGGGCAGGCCCAGCAGGTCGCGAGGGTAGTCGGGCGGGCCAAGCGTTGCCGAGAACAGCGTGACGCTGTGACAGCCCTCGAAGCGCTCCTTCAAGAAGGCGCCAGGGACGATGTTGCGGATGGACAGCAGCACGTCGCGGCTGTCATCCTCCAGCAGGGAGAGATTGACCGGTGCATCCGGTGGCGAGAGCTGGCGTTCGATGGCGCCGCGCTGCAGGTCGCACAGCGAATGCGTGTCGAAGCGGTCCAGCAGCCGCTGCAGCCCAAGCACCTCGAAATAGAACTGCAGCATGGGGCCGACGTCGAGCGGATGGTTCTGCACATGCTCGCCAAGGGTGGCGTTGACGCGCTGCAGAGCCTCGGCGAGGTCGTCGGGCACCTCGGCCAGGGCCTCGTAGTCGCCTGCCTGGGCATGGCCCAGGTCGCCGAGTTCGGCGGCGAGACGGCGCAGCGGCGCGCGCAGGCCCGTCGGCGCGGCGGCAAGAGCCTCGCGCACGCGTGAAAGGCTGAGTTGGGCGCTGTACATGTCGCGCGTGCGGTCGACGAGGTTGTGTGCCTCATCGACCAGCAGGGCCAGTTTCCATCCCTGGGACTGGGCCAGGCCGTAGAGCTGGCCATGGGGGTCGAAGGCGTGGTGCACGTCGCCGACGACGATGTCGGCCCAGCGCAGCAGCTCCTGGCCGAGGTAGTAGGGACAGATGTCGTGCCTCAACGCGATGCGGCGCTGGGTGGCAGGGTCCAGCCAGGTGGCGCTGACCGCTTCCTGTCTTGCCGCGGCAAGGCGGTCGTAGAAGCCGCTGGCCAGTGGACAGGCGGCGCCATGGCAGGCTTTGTCGGGGTGTTCGCAGGACTGTTCCTTGGCCACGAGCGTCAGTACGCGCAGGGGCAGGCCGGGGCTGGCGTCGCGTACGGTCTGCAGCGCGTCCAGCGCGGTCAGGCGCGCGGTCCCCTTGCAGGTCATGTAGCCGATCTTGTCCAGCCCCTGGGCCGGCATGGCACGCAGCAGCGGGTAGAGGGTGCCTAGCGTCTTGCCGATGCCGGTTGGCGCCTGGGCCAGCAGGCAGCGCCCGTTGGCGGCGGCGCGATAGACGGCCCGTGCCAGCAGGCGCTGACCCGGCCGCAGCTCGCCCATCGGGAAGGGCAACTGGCTCAGCGCCGCATCGCGCGCGGCGCGGTGGGCCGCCTCCTGCTCGGCCCAGGCCTCGAACTGCGCGCAGCGGGCCTCGAAGCCGGCCCGCAGCGTGGCTGCCGTCAGCGTCCGGCGCAGCACCGTCTCGTGCTGGGTGTCGGCGTCCACATAGACCAGGGCCAGTTCCAGCGCGGCCAGGCCACGGTCGGCAGCGATCAGGGCGCCATAGGTTTCCAGCTGGGCCCAGTGCAGCGCATGGCGGTTCTCGGGGATGAGCTCGACCGGGCCGCGGATGGTCTTGATCTCTTCCAGCCGGTTCACGTCTGCTTCATAGCCATCGGCGCGACCACGCACTCGCAGCTGACCGTGCCGGCCTTCCAGCGGCAGCTCGGTTTCGTAGCCGGGCGAGCGACGTGCCAGCACGGCCAACTGGCCAGCCTGGCCCTCCAGCGCCGTGGCCGAAGGGGTGAAGCGCCGGTCCAGGTCACCATGCTTGGCGGTGAACTCGCAGAGGCTGCGGACCGAGACGGTGTAGGTCCAGGTCGGGGGGGAGGCGGGCGAACACATCAGAAGAGCGAGAGATTCTCTCGCTCGGGGGTCTTGGCCTTCTCGACGGCCGGCACCGGCGGGGGCACCTCGCTGGCGTGCACGAGGTTGCCGATGCGCACGCCCATCAGCCGCAGCCGCTTGTCGAACTTGACGCGCTTGAGGCACAGGCCCACGGCGTGACGGATGTCAGAGGCCCCGGTGATGGGGGTTTTCAGCGTCTGGTCGCGCGTCACGGTGACGAAGCCCTCGAAGCGCAGCTTGATGCCCACCGTCTTGCCTGCGTAGCGTTTGCGGGCGAGGTCGCGGGCCAGGCTTTCGCACAGCTCGTCCATGATGCCGCCCAGTAGCGCCTTGTCATGCACGGCGTGCAGATCGCGCTCGAAGGTGGTCTCGCGGCTGATGGAGACTGGCTCGCTGTGCGTCACGACGGCGCGGTTGTCGCGTCCGTGCGAGGCCGCGTGCAGCCAGCTGCCATAGGTCTCGCCGAACTGTTCCACCAGCCATTCGGGCGCGGCAGCAGCGATGTCGCCCACGGTCTCCAGCCCCAGCTTGATGAGCTTCTCGCCGGCCTTGGGGCCGATGCCATTGATCTTGCGCACTGCCAGTGGCCAGATCTGCCGCGGGATGTCGTCCAGTGTCAGCACGGTGATGCCGTCGGGCTTGTCTAGTTCGCTGGCGATCTTGCTGAGCAGCTTGTTGGGCGTAATGCCGATGGAGCAGGTCAGGCCGGTCGCGCGGCCTACCGAGTTCTTGATCTCGCGCGCCACCGCCTTTACGCCGCCCAACGGATCGTGGCCCACGGCGTCACGCACTCCGGGCACGTCGGTGAGGTCGATGTAGATCTCGTCGATGCCGCGGTCCTCGATGACGGGGGCCACCTCGGCCACCGCCGCCTTGAACAGGCGCGAGTACCTCCGGTAGGACTCGAAGTCAGCCGGGAGCAGGATGGCGTCGGGCGCGCGCAGCGCGGCCTTCATGAGTCCCATGGCCGAAAACACGCCCAGATCCCGGGCGGCATAGGTGCTCGTGGTGACGACGCCGCGGCCGGTGTAGTCGCGCAGCCTCGAGTATCGCCAGGAGCCGTCCTCCAGCTGCTGCGGCGCATCCGCCCGCCGCCCGCCGATGACGACCGCCTCGCCCCGCAGTTGCGGATAGCGCAGCAACTCGACGGACGCATAAAAGGCGTCCATGTCGAGGTGGGCGATCCAGCGGGGCGGCTGCTGCATGGCCGGATTGTCCGGCGGCTGCCTGCCAGGGGCTGGCAGCATCGGCAGAATGCGCGGGTCCGCCCCGTCCGTCACGTCCGAGAAACGCCCGATGCGTGCCCTGCTGCTGTTTTGCACCTGCCTGCTGCTGACCGCCTGTGCCGGTGCGCCCATGAATCCGCCGCGCAACAAGCCGGCAGCCCAGCAGGTGCCGCAGCACGACCCCAAGGCGATGGGCAAGGACACCCTCGTCGCACTGAGCTTTTCGGGTGGCGGCCTGCGGGCCTCGGCCTTCGCCTACGGGGTTCTGGAGGGGCTGCGCGAGCAGGCATCCACGCCGGGACACAACCTGCTCGACGACGTCAGCTTCATCACCAGCGTGTCGGGCGGGTCGTTGACCTCGGCCTATTTCGGCCTGCACGGCGCCGAGGGTCTGCGCGAGTTTCGCGAGAAAGTGCTGCTGCGTGACGGCGAGGCGGGTCTGCGATTCAACCTGCTCAACCCCAACAACCTGCGCCGCCTGTTCGCCGGCGGGCTGAACGACCGCAGCGACTTCAACGACTGGCTGGAGAAGGACGTCTTCAAGGGGGCCACCTTCGCTGACATGTTCAGGCGTTCGCGGCCCGTGGTGTGGATCAGCGCCAGCAATGTGCAGTACCGGCTGGCCTTTCCTTTCCACGAGCGCACGTTCGACGCGCTGTGCAGCGACCTCGCGAGCTATCCCGTCTCCGAGGCTGTCGCCGCTTCCATGGCCGTGCCGCTGTTCTTCGCGCCGGTGGTGGTGGAGCGCTTTCCAGAGGCCTGCCAGGTTCAGTTGCCACCCGGACTGGCCGTGCGACGGGACGAGCGCGACGATCAGTACCGCCTGCGCCTGGCGCTTGCCCGGCTGTTCCGCGACAACGCCGATCCCAGGGCGGGCCGCTATTTGAAACTGGTCGATGGCGGACTGACGGACAACCTGGGCCTGGTGGCCATCCTGCAAAGCCGCGTGCTGCTGAACACGCCCTACGGTCCGATCCCCGAGCAGGACGCCACCACGATGCGCCGCCTGCTCTTCATCGTCGTCGACGCTGGCCAGGGGCCTAGCGCGGACTGGGCCCGCGAGGTGGCGGGGCCCTCGGGAGTGGAGATCGCGTCCGGCGCCGTCGACACGGCCATCGAGAGCACCATGCGCATGAGCTACTCGAGCTTCGTGCCTATGGTGCGCAACTGGGAGCGCGACCTGGTGACCTACCGTTGCAGCCTCAGCGACGAACGCAAGGCCGCGCTGCGAGCTGCCAATCCCGACTGGCAGTGCGAGGACATCAAGTTCAGCGTCACCCAGATCAGCTTCGCCGACCTGCCAGAGGCTGAGGAGCAGGCGCTCAACCTGATCCCGACGCGGCTCAAGCTGCCGGCCGAACAGATCGACCGGCTCATCGCAGCGGGCCGCCGGGCCGTGGCCGCCGACGGAGCGGTAAGGCGCTTCTCCACGGCCGTGCAGCGCGGCGAGTGATCACCAGAGCTCGTGCACCTGCGGCGCGATGCGGCACCGGTAGAGGTCAGCCAGGGCCAGCATCAGTGACGGGGGCAGGGCGGCGAGGTCCGCGGCGCTGACGTTCTCGTCCACCTGGGTCGGTGTGCGGCCGCCGGGTATGGCGGCCGTGACGGCTTCGGACATCAGGATCCAGCGCAGCGCCAGCCGGGCCATGCTCACGCCCGGTGGCAGCAGGCTGCGCAGTTCCTCGACGGCGGCCAGGCCTTGCTCGTAGTCCACGCCTGAAAAGGTCTCGCCCTTGTCGAAGGCCTGACCCTGGCGGTTGAAGCCGCGGTGGTCGTCGGCGTCGAAGCGGCTGTCGCGCGCGAACTTGCCGCTGAGCATGCCACTGGACAGTGGCAGCCGTGCCAGCACCCCGACCTGGGCGGCCTGCGCGGCGGGCAGGAAGGCTTCGGCGGGTCGCTGGCGGAACAGGTTGAAGATGATCTGCACCGACTGCACACCGGGGAACTTCAGAGCCGCCATGGCCTCGTCGATGCGCTCGACGCTGACGCCATAGTGGCGTAGCTTGCCCTCGCGCACCAGCTCGTCCAGCGCGCTGAAGACCTCGGGCATGGCATAGACGGCGCTGGGTGGGCAGTGCAACTGCAGCAGATCCAGCGCCTCGACTTCCAGGTTCTTCAGGCTGCGCTCGATGAAGGGCCGCAGGTCGCGGTAGCCATCCGCCACATGCGGGTCCAGGCGCCGGCCGGCCTTGGTGGCGATGTGGAAGGCGTCGCCCGGCCGCTCGCGCCTCAGCCGGGCCAGCAGGCGCTCGCTGTGCCCGTCACCGTAGACGTCGGCCGTGTCGAAGAAATTCACGCCGCGGTCGAGCGCGCGATGCAGGGCTGCCATCGCAGTGACATCGTCGGTGCGGCCCCAGGTGCCGCCAATGGCCCAGGCGCCGAAGGCGATGGCAGAGATGTTCCAGCCGGTGCGGCCGAGGGAGCGATAGATCATGGCGATACGAGGGGAAGTGGCATGGATATTGTGGTTGATAGCGCTCCCATGCTGGCGTGCGCTGCCTTTTTCCCTAGACTGCCATCAGGTCATTTCACTGGAGATCGCAATGGGACTTCTGGATCAAGTGCTCGGTGCCGCCACACAAGCCCTGGGCGGCGCAGGCCAGCAGGGCGGCCAGCCCAACTGGCCGGCGTTGATTGCCGGCCTGCTTGCCAACGGTTCGGCCCAGGGCGGCCTGGCCGGGCTGCTGCAGCAGTTGCAGGCCGGCGGACTGGGCGAGCAGGTGCAGAGCTGGATTTCGACCGGCGCCAACCTGCCGGTCTCTGGCGGTCAGCTTGGCAACGCATTGGGTGGCGCGGGCGGTTTGCTGGGCCAGTTGGCGCAGCAGGCAGGCGTATCGCACGCCGAGGCGGGGGAACAGCTCAGCCAGTTGCTGCCGCAGATCGTCGATCGGCTGACGCCGCAGGGCCAGTTGCCGCAAGGCGGTGCCGGCGGCCTGGGCGACATCGCCGGCATGCTGGGCGGCCTGCTGAACCGCTGAGCCATGAAAGCGGCCCCGGTGAAGGGGCCGCTCGGGTTCACGCCCAGCCGCCAGGCAGGCAGCTGGCTCAGAGCACTTCGGACGCGAAGTCGGCCAGGCGCGACCGTTCGCCGCGTGCCAGAGTCACATGGCCGCTGTGGGCCCAGCCCTTGAAACGGTCCACCGCAAACGTCAGGCCCGAGCTGCCCTCGGTGAGGTAGGGCGTGTCGATCTGCGCCAGGTTACCCAGGCAGACGATCTTCGTGCCGGGGCCGGCACGCGTGATCAGCGTCTTCATCTGCTTGGGCGTCAGGTTCTGAGCCTCGTCAATGATGACGAACTTGTTCAGGAAGGTGCGCCCGCGCATGAAGTTCAGGCTCTTGATCTTGATCTTGCTGCGCACCAGGTCGTTGGTGGCCGCGCGGCCCCATTCGCCAGCGGTGGAGTCACCCTTGGCCAGCACCTCGAGGTTGTCGTCCAGCGCGCCCATCCAGGGCCCCATCTTTTCCTCCTCGGTGCCAGGCAGGAAGCCGATGTCCTCGCCGACGGGCACGGTCACGCGGGTCACGATGATCTCGCTGTAGCGACGCTCATCCAGCACCTGGGACAGGCCGGCAGCCAGCGTCATCAGCGTCTTGCCGGTGCCGGCCGTGCCGGTCAGCGTGACGAAGTCGCACTCCGGGTCCATCAGAAGGTTGAGCGCGAAGTTCTGCTCGCGATTGCGCGCAGCCACGCCCCAGACGGAATGCTTCTGATGGCCGTAGTCCTTCAGCGTCTTGAGCACGGCCGTCTTGCCGGTGATCTCGGTGACCTTGGCGTACAGCGGCGTCGCCCCGGGCGCTTCCAGGTAGACCAGCTCGTTGACCAGTAGCGTGGGCACCAGCGGCCCGCTGATGCGGTAGAAGGTGGTGCCGCCCTGTTGCCAGCTTTCCATGGTCTTCCCATGGCGCTCCCAGAAGTCCGAGGGCAGGGCCTGGACGCCGGTGTAGAGCAGGTCGGAGTCTTCCAGCGTCTTGTCGTTGCGGTAGTCCTCCGCCGGCAGGCCCAGCGCACGGGCCTTGATGCGCATGTTGATGTCCTTGGACACCAGCACGACCTCGCGGCCCGGGTGCAGGCCCTTCAGTGCCTGGACGACGCCGAGGATCTGGTTGTCCGCCTTGCCCTGGGGCAGGCCTTGCGGCAGCGGCGTGTCGATGAGCCCGGTCTGGAAGAAGAGCTTGCCCTCGGCTTCCCGGTGGCCGGTGGCGGCCAGTGGCAGGCCCTTGGACATCTCTTCGACGCTGCTGCTTTGCAGGCTGGCCGCGAGCTGGTCCAGCTCGCGGCTGACCTGGCGCACGTTGCGTGCAACCTCGGTCATGCCCTTCTTGTGCCCGTCCAGCTCTTCCAGCGTGATCATGGGCAGGAAGACGTCGTGCTCCTCGAAACGGAACAGCGACATCGGGTCGTGCATCAGCACGTTGGTGTCCAGCACGAAGAGCTTGGCAGCCTCGGTCGGCTTGCGCGTGCGCCTGGCTTTGGGCGCAGCCGACTTGGCCGGCGCCTTGCTTGCGGCCTTAGTGGGGAGGGCCGGCCTGGCGACTGGTTTCGAACTTGGGCTGGAGGCAGGGGTGGGGAGGCGCAGCACTTCGGCTGTCGGGGCCGCGACCGGGGCGGTAGGTGCGACGACCGGCGGTGTCGCGCGAGGTTTGCTGGGGGTCAGAGTGGCCGAGTAAGCAGTGGCATCGAGGCGGCTGGCGCGTTGTGCAGGAGGCTTAGGCAGTGGCATGTACGGCGTATCGACGGGAAGTGAACCCCATGCGAACCAGGCGCCAGAAAGCAAAAAGCCGCACAGGATGAGTGCGGCTTTGCAGTCTGAGACAAGATTTCGACCCGGGGCATGGGCTGATTATGCACATGCCGCGGGGCTCCACGATGTCAACACACAACGCGTTTCAGGCGGCTTCCTTCTTCAGGCCCTTGACGGCCTTGAGGACCTCGTCGACATGGCCGGCGACCTTGATGCCGCGCCATTCGCCCACCAGGATGCCAGTCGGGCTGATCAGGAAGGTGGAGCGTTCGATGCCCTTGACCTTCTTGCCATACATGATCTTGTTCTTGACGACGCCGAACATGTGGCAGAGCTTCTCTTCCGTGTCGGCGATCAGCTCGAAGGGCAGCTCCAGGGCTTGCTTGAACTTCTCGTGCGAGGCCATGTTGTCGCGCGAGACACCGAGCACCACCGCGCCGGCTTTCACGAAGTCCTTGTGGCGATCGCGGAATTGCATCGCCTCGGTGGTACAACCGGGCGTGTTGTCTTTCGGGTAGAAATACAGCACGACCGACTTGCCCAGGAAGGCGTTGGCAGTGAACTTCACGCCGCCGGTGGCTTGAGCCTCAATTTCCGGCAGGGGTTTGTTGAGCGCAGGCGTCATTGGGGGGTGCGGCAAGTTGGGCCCGCGGGGTCCCCGGTTCGTGATCGCTCTGTGAAGCCTTTCACGGAAGCAATCTACGCGGGCGCCCGCAAGCAATAGCCCGTGATTATAAAGCCTCGCCCCAGCCTCCCGCCGGTCGAGGTCATCCCTCGATGAGCAATGCTGCCAGAACGTTGCGGCCCTCGCTGGCCAGCACGTTGTAGGTGCGACAGGCCGCAGCCAGGTCCATGACCTCGAAGCCGATGCGCGCTTCGACCAGCCCCCGCCACAGCGCTGGATTCGGGAATCGCAGCCGTGCGCCACTGCCGAAGACGACCAGCTCCGGGTTCAGTGCCTTGATTGCTTCGAAATGCGCAGCTTGAAGTTCCTCGAAGCGCGAAGGCGGCCAGGCGACGACTTCCCCCTTCCAGGGCACCAGGACGCTGGCTGTGTGGGGTTGGCCATTGACCCAGACGCCCTGGGTGTCATGGCGGGAGATGCTGTTGCCGCCTTGCGGCTCGTCGAGCTGGAACTTCATCGGAAATGGGGCGAAAAGCGCGCCGCAGTGTCGCCCAGAACGGCGGGCCGCGTGCCTGGGCTTGCTTAAACTCCGAGATCGACCTTTCCGCCCCTTCTTGCACCGCAGCAATCGCTGCACCGGAGCCCCCGTGAAGCCCATCGCCAAGTCCAGCAAGCTCGCCAGCGTCAGCTACGACATCCGCGGCCCCGTGCTGGACAAGGCACGCCAGATGGAGGAAGAGGGCCAGAAGATCATCAAGCTGAACATCGGCAACACGGCCGTGTTCGGGCTGACACCGCCGGACGAGATCGTGCAAGACATGATCCGCAATCTCGGCGACGCTGGCGGCTACACCGACAGCAAAGGACTGTTCGCGCCGCGCAAGGCGGTCGTGCACTACACGCAGGAGAAGGGCATCAGGGGCGTCACGGTCGACGATGTCTACCTGGGCAACGGCGCCTCCGAGCTGATCCAGATGGCCATCAACGCGCTGGTCAACGACGGCGACGAGATCCTCATTCCCAGCCCCGACTTCCCGCTCTACACGGCCGTCGTGGGCCTGTCGGGTGGTCGTCCGGTGCACTACCGCTGCGACGAGGGCGCCGGCTGGCTGCCCGACCTGGAAGATATCGAAGCCAAGATCACGCCGCGGACCCGCGGCATCATGGTCTGCAACCCCAACAATCCGACCGGCGCGCTGTACCCGACCGACCTGCTGCTGGGCATCATCGAGATCGCCCGCAAGCACCAGCTGGTGGTCTTTGCAGACGAGATCTACGACAAGACGCTGTACGACGGCAACGTGCACACCAGCATGGCGTCCCTGGCCGATGACGTGCTGTTCGTGACCTTCAACGGTCTGTCCAAGAACTACCGCAGCTGCGGCTACCGGGCCGGCTGGATGATTCTCAGTGGCGAGAAGCGCCATGCCCGCGACTACATCGAGGGCCTGAACATGCTGGCCTCACTGCGCCTGTGCTCCAACACGCCGGGCCAGTTGGCGATCCAGACGGCGCTGGGCGGCTACCAGAGCATCCGCGACCTCGTCGCTCCGACCGGGCGGCTGTGCCACCAGCGCGACCTTGCGTACGAGCTGCTGACGCAGATTCCCGGGGTCAGTGTCGTCAAGCCCAAGGCCGCGCTCTACATGTTCCCGCGCCTGGACCCCAAGCTGTATCCCATCGCCGATGACCAGCAGTTCGCCTATGAGCTGCTGGCCGAGGAGAAGGTGCTCATCGTGCAGGGTACCGGCTTCAACTGGCCCGACCATGACCATTTCCGCCTGGTCTTCCTGCCCAGCGTCGACGACCTCCGCGAGGCCGTCGGCCGCATCGAACGTTTCCTGGGCGGCTACCGCCGCCGCCATTCCTCCTGAGTTGTTTGTCCTGAGAGCCCTGCAATGAAAGCGATCCAAGTCGGCCTGATCGGCCTCGGCACCGTCGGTGCCGGCACCTTCCACGTCTTGCAGCGCAACCAGGTCGAGATTCGCGGCCGTGCCGGCCGGGGCATCGAGATCGCGATGGTGGCGGCCCGCAACGCCGAGCGTGCCAAGGCCTACCAGGCCGTTGTGGGCGACTCCGTTCCTGTCGTCGCCGATGCCAGGGAGCTGGTCAACAATCCGGCGATCGACATCGTCGTCGAGCTGATCGGCGGTATCGAGCCCGCGCGGACGCTGGTGTTGCAGGCCATCGCCAACGGCAAGCACGTCGTCACGGCTAACAAGGCGCTGCTGGCGCTGCACGGCACGGAGATCTTCGAGGCTGCCCGCGAGAAGGGCGTCGTCGTCGCCTTCGAGGCGGCCGTAGCCGGCGGCATCCCCATCATCAAGGCGCTGCGCGAAGGCCTGACGGCCAATCGCATTGAGTGGATCGCAGGCATCATCAACGGCACCACCAACTTCATCCTGTCCGAGATGCGCGGCAAGGGCCTGGACTTCGCTACCGTGTTGAAGGAGGCCCAGCGCCTGGGCTATGCCGAGAGCGATCCGACCTTTGACATCGAGGGCGTGGACGCGGCCCACAAGCTGACGCTGATGAGCGCCATCGCTTTTGGAGTGCCGGTGCAATTCGACAAGGCCCATGTGGAGGGCATCTCCAGCCTGCAGGCAACGGACATCAAGTACGCGGAGCAACTCGGCTACCGCATCAAGCTGCTGGGCATCACGCGGCGCCGCACGGACGCGGGCGGGGGCGGCGGCATCGAGCTGCGCGTGCATCCCACGCTGATCCCGTCCACGCGCCTGATCGCCAACGTCGAGGGTGCGATGAATGCCGTCGTCGTGCAGGCCGATGCCGTCGGCACGACGCTGTACTACGGCAAGGGCGCCGGTGCCGAGCCCACGGCTTCGGCCGTCGTTGCCGACTTGGTGGACGTGACCCGCCTGGCCACGGCCGACCCGGACCACCGCGTGCCCCACCTGGCCTTCCAGCCCGACGCCATCAGCGACACGCCGATCCTCGAGATGGCCGAGGTGCACACGGCCTTCTACCTGCGCTTGGTCGTGGCCGACCAGCCGGGCGTGCTGTCGCGCATCACCACCATCCTTGCCGAGCACGACATCTCCATCGACGCCGTGCTGCAGCGGGAGTCCGCAGAGGGCGAGCGCCAGACCGACCTCATCATCCTGACTCACGACACCATCGAGGGGCGCATGAACGAGGCGCTGGCCAAGATGCAGGGCCTGCCCACCGTCCTCGCCCCCATCGTCAAGCTCCGCAAGGAAGAACTGGCGTGAAGTACATCAGCACTCGCGGCGACCAGGCCGAACGCGGCTTCTCCGACATCCTGCTGGAAGGCCTTGCGCCGGACGGAGGCCTCTACCTGCCCAAGGCCTACCCCCGGGTCGATGCCGCCATGCTGGCGCGCTGGCGTGGCCTGGCCTACGCCGACCTGGCCTTCGAGATCCTGTCCCTCTATATCGACGACATCCCTGCCGCAGACCTGCGTGCCATCACCCGCAAGGTCTACACGGCCGAAGTCTTTGGCACCGAGGCGATCGTGCCCATCACCTGGCTGGGCGAGCACATCGCCCTTGAAGGACTGTCCAACGGCCCCACGCTGGCCTTCAAGGACATGGCCATGCAGTTGTTGGGCGCGCTGTTCGAGTACGAGCTGGGCCGCCGCGGTGAGACGCTCAACATCCTGGGCGCCACGTCGGGCGACACCGGCAGCGCCGCCGAGTACGCCATGCGTGGCAAGAAGGGCGTGTCCGTCTTCATGCTCAGCCCGAACGGCCGCATGAGCCCCTTCCAGCAGGCGCAGATGTTCAGCCTTCAGGACGCCAACATCCACAACATCGCCATCGAGGGTGTGTTCGACGATTGCCAGGACATCGTCAAGGCCGTTTCCAACGACCTGGCTTTCAAGCGCGAGCACCGCATCGGCACCGTCAATTCCATCAACTGGGCCCGGCTGCTGGCCCAGGTCGTCTACTACTTTGCCGGCTATTTCCAGGCCACGAAGTCAAACGACGAGAAGGTCAGCTTCACGGTGCCGTCGGGCAACTTCGGCAACGTCTGCGCCGGCCACGTGGCCCGCCAGATGGGCCTGCCCATCGCCAGGCTGGTCGTCGCGACGAATGAGAACGACGTGCTGGACGAGTTCTTCCGCACTGGCGCCTACCGCCCGCGGGGCACGGCCGACACGCACGAGACCTCCAGCCCGTCGATGGATATCTCCAAGGCCAGCAACTTCGAGCGCTTCGTGTTCGACCTGCTGGGCCGAGACGGTGCCCGCGTGAAACAGCACTTCACGGCGCCAGCCTTCGAGCTGACGGCTGGCGAGCATGCGGACATCGCCGGCTTCGGCTTCCTCTCCGGCCGCAGCACGCATGCCGACCGCGTCGCGACCATTCGCCGCTGCCATGCGGAGCATGGTGTCGTCATCGACCCGCACACCGCCGACGGCCTCAAGGTCGCGCTGGAGAAATGCGACCCTGCCGTGACCATGCTTGTGCTGGAGACGGCGCTGCCGGCCAAGTTCGCGGCCACCATCCACGAGGCCCTGGGCCAGGAACCGCCCCGGCCCGCGGGGCTGGAAGGTATAGAGCAACTCCCCAAGCGCGTGAAGGTCATGCCGGCCGATGTGGGCCAGGTGAAGGCCTACATTCACGCCCATGTCTGAAGCACCGAAGAAGCCCTCCCTGACCCCGCTTGACGACGCGCTGGTCGCGCTGTTGGCGCAGGCCCTTCCGTTGGCCGATTGCGAGACCATGCCCGCCATGGCCGCCCGCGGCAGGGTGCTGGCGACTGACCTGATCTCCCCCGTGGATGTGCCGCCGGCGGACAACTCGGCCATGGACGGCTACGCCGTGCGCGCCGCGGACGCGGCTGCCGCCCTGCCCGTGACCCAGCGTGTCCCGGCCGGCAGCCTGCCCCAGCCGCTCGCTGTCGGCGAGGCCGCGCGTATCTTCACCGGTGCCCAGTTGCCTCCAGGCGCTGACGCTGTCGTCATGCAGGAGCACACCGAGCTGCTGGACGGCCGCGTGCGCGCGACCCAGCCCGTGACGCCGGGCCAGCACGTCCGTCTGCGCGGCGAGGACCTGAAGGCCGGGAACGTCGTGCTTCCCGCCGGAACTCGGCTGGACGCCGTGGCCCTGGGCCTTGCGGCCACGGCGGGTGCCGCTGAGCTGACCGTGACCCGCCGCCCGCGTGTGGCCCTGTTCTCCACTGGCGACGAGCTCGTCATGCCGGGCGAGCCGCTGCCGCCCGGAGCGATCTACAACTCCAACCGTTTCACGCTGCGTGCGCTGCTGGAGGGGCTGGGCTGTGAGGTGATCGACCTCGGCATCGTGCCGGACAGGTTGGAGGCCACCCGCGCCGCGCTGCGCGAGGCAGCTGCACGGGCCGATGTCATCCTGACCTCCGGCGGCGTCTCCGTCGGTGAGGAGGACCACCTGCGGCCCGCTGTGCAGGCCGAGGGGCATCTGGACCTGTGGGCCATCGCCATCAAGCCTGGCAAACCGTTCGCCCATGGTCGTGTCGGCGCTGCCCACTTCATCGGCCTCCCGGGCAATCCGGTATCCAGCCTCGTGACGTTCCTGGTGCTGGTGCGGCCCTTCCTGCTGAAGCTGCAGGGGGCAACCTACCTGGCGCCACGGGGCTACCGCATTGCGGCCGGCTTCGATTGGCCGAGGCCTGACAAGCGCCGCGAATTCCTGCGCGTGAGCCTGGACGATGCGAACGGTCTGGCCCTGTTCGGCAACCAGAGCAGCGGCGTGCTGACCTCTGCCTTCTGGGCCGATGGCCTGCTGGACAACCCGCCGGGGCATGCCTTCAAGGCCGGCGACACGGTGCGCTTCATCCCGTTCTCGGAGCTGTTGTCGTGACGATCACCGTTGAACTGCGCTTCTTCGCGTCTTTGCGCGAGAAGCTTGGTGCCGGCGAGGCTCTTGCCCTGCCGGAGGGCAGCACGGTGGGTGTGGCGCGCGAGGTGTTGCAGACGCGTGGAGGCGTCCATGCCGAGGTGCTGGCCCGTGGCCGGGCGGTGCGTGCGGCGCTGAACCAGAAGATGTGCGCCGAGTCGGCTGTCCTGAAGGACGGCGACGAACTGGCCTTCTTTCCGCCAGTCACAGGCGGTTGACTTGCGCGGCCTCCACCTGACCGCCGATCTGCGCGGGGTTGATCCCGCGCAGGCCCTCATGACGGAAGCGGACGCCCTGGGCAGCGCGTGCCGCGAGGCCGTTGCCGCGGCGGGGCTGCAGGGCGTGGCGGAGCTGATGCACCGCTTCGGCCCAGCGGATGGACAGGGCGGCATTACCGGCGTCGTGCTGCTTGCCGAGTCCCACCTGGCCGTACATACCTGGCCCGAGCTGGGTGCGGTGACGCTGGACGTCTATGTCTGCAACTACGGTGGCGACAACAGCGCCAAGGCCGAGCGGTTGATGGCCACCCTGGTCGATCTCTTTGCGCCGGCCGAGTCGAACCTGCAGCAGCTGCTCAGAGGCTGAGCAGCGTCGCGGCCGCGACGCCGGCCGTGTAGGCTTCCTCGAACACCGAGTAGCTGGCCAGATCGGCATGCGCGAAGACGACACGGCCCCGGGCCCTGCCCAGTGCGGCCAGCGCCTCGGAGCTGCGCAGCCCCGGCGTCGGGATGCTCATCGCGTGGCCGAATCGGCACAGGTCGGCACGCACCAGCTTGGCCGGAAGATCGGGGTGGATCTGCGCCAGCTCGTCGCCGACGACGCGGACCCAGTGCTGCCAGGGCTGGCTGAGCAGGCTGGATCGCTGGGTGGTGGGCAGCGCCAGATAGGCCGTCAGCAGCGGCGGGCGTGGCGTCGGGTCCAGCGACTGGTGGCGGGCGTCGACATAGCCCAGCGCCGTAGTGCCGTAGCGGACGTTGTCCCAGGCCGGTGGGGCGCCGGGACGTGTCAGCAGCGGCTCGCGCAGCAGCAGGTTGGCCGTCAGCCAGGGCGCGTAGCTCAGCCGGCCGGCCGCGATGCGAAGCGCATCGGGAGCTGGCGCCAGCAGGCGGGCGGCGATGAAGATCGGCACGGCCAGCACGACCGCACGGGCCTGCCAGCGCTCCGGCGCACCGGTGGCCTCGTTCCAGGCCTGCAGATCGACGCCGTGCCGGCCTTCCGTCACGCGCAGCACGCTGCGGCCCAGGTGGATGCGTTCGCGCAGTGGCTCGGCCATGCGTGCGCTGAGCCAGCCATTGCCTTCGGCCCATGTCAGCACCGGCTCGCGCTCGGCCGTCTCGTCGCCCGGCGCGTGGAAACCGTGGCGGCTGGCAAAGTAGTGCAGTCCGGCCCAGGCCGAGACGCCGCTCGCGTCGGCGCCGAAATCGTCGCGGCAGCAGTAGTCCAGGTACCAGCGCAGTCGCGCGCTGTCCAGGCCTGCACGGTCCAGCCAGGCGGCGAAGGTCTGGGCGTCCAGCGCGGCGTGGGCTGCAGTCCAGGGCGCGCGCCGCGTGGGCATCGCAAAGCCAGCCTCGCGCTGGGCCTGCGCGACGAGGTCGGCGAAGCGGCGGTACTGCTCACGCGTCGCGGCGTCATCGGCGGGCGGCAGCAGGCTCTCATGCCATTCACCGTCAATGAAGAGGCGTTCCTGCGGGCTGTGGCAGAGCTGGCGATCGTTCCATTCGGTGCGGCCGAGGCGGGAGCGGGCCAGGCCCAGCTCGTGCAGCAGCTCGCTGACCTCCCGCGCCTCGTCGCCGGGCAGCGGCAGGTAGTGGGCGCCCAGCGGGCAGGGCGAGCCGTCCAACCGGTGGCTGCGGCTGTTGCCGCCGGCCTGGTCCTCGAGGTCCAGCAGGGCGATGTCGTCGACGCCGCGGCGCACCAGCTCCCTGGCGCAGGCCAGACCGGCGATGCCGGCACCGACGATGATGACGCTGGCCTTCCTCGCTGGCCCACCGGCCGCCGGGAGCGCGCCGCGAAGTCGATGGCCGCGTTCCGGATGCGTGCCGACCCAGCCGCCCTGGAGCGAAGGAGCATCGGGGGTGCAGCCGGCGCTGGCCAGCCCGGCCAGCAGCAGCTCGCGCCGCTTCAGCATCAGTGCACCCGGCCCCACTCGGCCTCGAACTCCTGCACCAGCACCTGATTGGACAGCCGGTTTACCTCGGTCGGCACGCGGGCCATGTCGGGCGGGAAATCGAGCAGGGCCGGCAGGCTGCCGGGGCTGATGAAGCGCAGGCCAGGGGGGAATTCCGTGGGCAGCCTGAAGGGTCGTCGCGACGCGAGCACAAAGCCCCATTCGCCGAAGGACGGTACATGGGCGTGGTAGGGCGTCGCGGTCAGCCCGGCGGCCTCGATGGTCGTGACGACTGTCCAGAAGCTGCGCCGCGCGATCAACGGGGACGTGGTCTGCACGACCGCGTAGCCGGACGCGGCGAGGTGCTGGTCCACCAGCTCGTAGAAGCTGGCCGTGTAGAGCTTGCCCAGTGCGAAGTTGGACGGATCGGGGAAGTCGATGACGATGACGTCGAAGGTCTCGCGCTGCCGCTCCAGCCAGCCGAAGGCGTCGGCATTGACGATGCTCAGCTTTGGCGATGACAGCGAATGCCCATTCAGCGCCGACAGCCTGGCGTTGTCGCGGAACAGCGTCGTCATCAGCGGGTCCAGCTCGACGAGGGTGACCTGCTCGACGCTGGGGTACTTCAGGACCTCGCGCACGGCCATGCCGTCGCCGCCACCCAGCACCAGTACGCGTTTGGGCGCGCCGTGCGCCGCCATCGCCGGCTGTACCAGCGCCTCGTGGTAACGGTATTCGTCCCTGGAGTGGAACTGCAGGTTGCCATTCAGGAACAGCCTCGTACCGGCATGGCCGTCGGTGACGACGATGCGCTGGTAGGCGCTGCTCTGCTTGAAGACGATCTGCTCCCCATAGAAACGGTCCTCGGCCCAGGTCGTCAGCCGGTCGGCTCCGGCCAGGGCTGCGAGCAACAGCGCCGCCGACAGTACGCAGGCGGCGATGTGGGCGGGCTTGGCGCGCAGCTCGGCGCGGAAGATCCACAGCGCCCAGATCGCCACAGCGACGTTCAGCAGGCCGAAGGCGACGCCGGTGCGCACCAGGCCCAGCTGCGGCACCAGCACGAGAGGAAATGCCAGCGCAACGAGCAGGGCACCGAGGTAGTCGAAGGTCAGCACCTGGGAGACCAGGTCCTTGAGGCCGTAGCGGGCGCTGAAGTGGCGCTTGAGGATGCGCATCACCAGCGGGATCTCCAGTCCCACCAGCGTGCCGACCAGCAGCACCAGCGCGTAGAGCAGCACTCGGAACGGCGCGGCCTCGCCCGGCGGTAGCAGGCTGTGCACGGCGAACAGCGCCGCGGGCATCAGGCCGCCCACGACGCCCACCAGCAGCTCCACTTGCAGGAACACACCCACGATCTGCCGCTCGACGAAGCGCGACAGCCAGGACCCTAGTCCCATCGCGAACAGGTACACGCCGATGACGGTGGAGAACTGCAGCACCGAGTCGCCGAGCAGGTAGCTCGCGAGCGCGCCTGCGGCCAGCTCGTAGACCAGACCACAGGCGGCGATGACGAAGACGCTTGCGAGCAGCAGCAGCTCGGCCAGCGAGGCGCGCGTACGGGCCTTCTCGCTCACGGTTGGGCCGCGGCGAGCAGCACCGAGAAGGCCAGGCGTTTGCCGTCAGGGCTGGCGGTGATGTTGCGGATGGATCCTCCAAGGCCCGCCAGCTCGGCAAGGGGCTGAAAGCCGCCGCCCGCCTGGCCGTCCCAGCGCAGCAGCAACTGGCCACGTGCCATCAGCAGCGAACCATCGGGCAGCCAGGCGAAGTACTGACTGCGGTTGGGATCCTTCTCGCCTTCGGGACCAACGGGCGTTTCCACCAGCACCTGCGGTGCGGCATCGTCTTCGCCCATCGCGCAGATGCGCCAATGTGCGGGATCCGTCTGGTCGACGAAGCTGGCGCGCCTGCCGTCAGGCGTGCGCCCCAGCGAGCGGCCGGGCCTGGCTGACAGCGGTGTGGCCGTGCCGGTGGCACGGTTGAACAGCACGGCCTTGTGGGCGTTGCGCTGCGCCACGTCGTCGACGATGAAGAGTGCCAGGCGCTGCTCGTCGAGCCAAGCGTGGTAGCCGACCCGCATCACGGGCACCACAGGGGCGATGGCCTGGCCGTCCCAGCCGAAGCGCCACAGCGAAGGCTGCTTGCTCTCGATGCCGTAGTTCGGGTCGGCGTCGACAACGCGAATGGCGGAGAAGCCACTGCCGTCGGGCAGTGGCGTGGGAGAGTAGAGGTTGTGCGGCGTGTTCGTCAGCGCCGTGGTCTCGCCGTTGGCGATGTTGTAGCGATAAATGTTGCTGGATCCGCTGCGGTCAGAGGCGTAGAGCACCGCACCGCCGTCGCGTGTGAAGGACGGCTGGAAGCTGGCACCCTTGGCGTGCGTGATGCGGGTGACCGCGCTCACCTGGCCCGTGGTGACCTCCAGCCTGGCCAGCACGATGGCGACTTCGGGCTTGGCATCGGCGGCCAGGGCCGGCGCAGCGCTGGCGCAGAGCAGGGTTTGCAGGACGAGACGGCGGGTGGGTGCCGGCAGAGGCATGGCGTGCGGACGAAGTGGGATGGCGGGCAGTCTAGAAGGACATCGGCTGGGGCAGGGCCTTGCTCCAGTAGAAGATGTCCCAGCGCTCGCGCAAGCCGCCGGTCGTGAAGGGGTCTGTGGCGATCAGCGCCTCGACCGCGGCCCTGTCGGGCGCGCGTACGACCCACAGCCCGCCGACCGGTGTCGCCTCGGGCGACTCGCGCAGCGAGCCTGCTGCGCGCAGCAGGCCCTCGTGGGCGGCCACCCATTCGAGATGGGCCTGCAGCAGCAGGCGGCGCAGCTCGCCGGTGTCGGGCTTGTCGTGAAAGCACACGGCGAACAGCGTCCAGTCTTCGTGGGCATTACCCGTCAGTGCAGCGAAATTGTGGGCGCTCACGGGGCGCCTGGCGTCGTGGCCGCCTCAGCCATGGATGGCTGCCGCGACGATGTGGCCGATGGACAGGCACATCGCACCGACGACGATGGCCAGCGCCACGTTCTTGTGCTCGACGATCTCCTCCCACAGCTTGTAGGGGGTGATCTTGTCCACGATGATGAACGACACCCAGAAGATGACGACGCCGATGACGGCGTACATCATCGAGCCGAGGACGATTTCGGGCCTGAGCCAGTCGAGGGTCATGTTGATCGCTCCTTCTTACTTGTGGCCGCCGCCGCCGCTGCTGTAGCCGCCGTAGCTGCCGCCGCTGTTGCCGATGTAGGCGCCGCTGCCGCGGGCGTTGGCGCGGCACTGGCGGTATTCGTTGCTGTTCTCGCCGAAGCTGTTCTTGTACCCCTCACAGTCGTCGCTGGAGCAGGCGCGCAGCAGCGCGAACAGCAGCACGATGAGGAAGAGGCCGATGACGATGTTGCGCAGCAGCGTGCCGCCACTGTTCTTGAAGGCCGAGGCGTCGCGGCCGAACAGCGCCGCCGGAGCCACCAGGCCGAAGGCCTTTTGCACCGTATCGGCCGGTATGGGACGGCCGCCGCTCCAGGTGATCTCTGGGCCTTGCTGCTCGCGGCTCAGCAGGTACTGGCCGTCGCGGGTGACGTAGTCGGCGATGCGCACGCGGTCTTCCAGCCGCACGGGCCAGTAGAACTCGCCCAGCACGCGCGTCGTCTTGGCCTGGTAGACCCAGCGCTGCGTGTAGGCGCGGTCCTGCCAGGTGACCCCGGTGTCGCGGCCGGAGGTGGGGGCTCCGGTCAACGTGCGCACCAGGCTCCAGCCCTCGCTCGTGTCGACCAAGAATGCGAAGCCCGCCAGCCGGTTGTAGAGCAGGTACTCGCGCCAGAAGCTCTGCTCGTCGTCGCCGTCCTCGGGGAGGTCGCACCGCTCCTGGTAGCCGACCACCTGCCAGGACTCGGGCTTGTCGCCGGCCACTGTCAGTGTGCCGGTGCGGCCCAGCGGGATCAGCGGCGGCAGGCCCGGACTCTGGGCCGTGAAGCCCAGCGCCTTGGCGTCGCCCTCCGGCAGGTCGACGACGGCCTGGCACTGGGCGCAGACCATGCTCTTGGTCTCGCTGAGCTTGGGCTGCAATGGCGCGCCGCAGCTGGGGCAGGCGATGGATCGGCCCTTGAACTTCGCTTCGGAGATGGACTCGCCCTCGACCGTCGTGCGCAGGCCCTGCAGGGCCAGGTCCGCGAGCTGAACGCCGCGGCCGACCGACCAGGCCGGTGGCCCGTCCGCGCCGTATTCCAGCGTGCCGACCTCGTCCTGGGCGTTGCGAAGCTCGACGACCCGGCCAGGCTGTGGCAGGCGGGGCAGCTCGCCCTCGGCCGCTCTCACCGCGGCCTGCACGACGGCTGCCACCTGCCAGCGCTGGCCCGCCAGCGTCAGCGGCAGCCCGGGCTGCGGGTCCTGCGGCGGTGTCTCGGCGAGCGGCGCCTCCAGGCTGAGCACGAACTGGCCGTTGTCCTCGCTGAGCCAACCCACGCGTTGCTGTTCGCCAGCCTCGAAAAGCAGGTGCCACTCGTTCCAGTTGCCCAGCTCGGAGCCGCGCTGGACGCGGCCGACGACGGCAAAGCCGCTGCCCATCCAGCGGCCTGTGGTCCCCAGCTGCAGCGGCGAGTAGTCTTCGAAGATTTCGGCGCTTTGGCCGATGCGACTCAGGGTCTCGCCGTCACGCAGCAGCGTGCTACGGCAAAAGCCGCACACGGCGCTGCTTGATGCCGCGCTGGCGAACTCGACCGGCGCGCCGCAGTTAGGGCACGAAGCGCGCCAGCGGCGCTGGGCCTGTTCAGCCAAGCTTCTTCAGGAGGTCCGCTTTTTTGGCGGCGAATTCCTCGTCGGTCAGGATGCCCTTGGCCTTGAGGTCACCGAGCTTTTCCAGCAGGGCAACGATGTCGTCGGGCTTGCTGGCCGTCGGCGCGGGTGCTGCGGTGCCGACGCCGGCCAGGCCCTGGCCCAGCGTCTGGGCCAGCGTCTGGCCCAGGGCCACGCCAGCGCCCAGGCCGATGGCCTCGCCCGCTATGCCGCTGCCGCCACCGGCGGCGCCCTTGGCCATCTCGGGCAGGGCCTGGGCGGCCTGGTACTGCATGAACTGGCCCATGTTCTGTCCGATGATGCCCATGCCGATGCGCTGGTCGAGGATCTTCTGCAGCTCCTCGGGCAGGGAGACGTTCTGCATCGTCACCGACAGCAGCTCCAGGCCCAGTGCGGCGAAAGAGGTCGCAGTGGCGTTCTTCAGCGCGGCGGCGAACTCGATCTGGTTGGCCGCCAGGTCCAGGAACGGCGTGCCACTGCCGGCCACGGCGTCACTGATGTGCTGCAGCATCAGGCCGCGCAACTGACCTTCGAGATCCTGCACGGTGTAGCGCTCGCGGGTGCCGGAGATCTGGCTGTGGAAGGTCTTGGGGTCCTGGATGCGATAGGCGTAGTTGCCGAAAGCACGCAGGCGTACGGCGCCGAAGTCCTTGTCGCGGATGGAGATCGGCTGGCTGGTGCCCCAGCGCTGGTCGATCTGCTGGCGGGTGCTGAAAAAGTAGACGTCGCTCTTGAAAGGCGACTCGAAGAGCTTGTCCCAGTTCTTCAGGTAGGTCAGGACCGGCAGCGTCTGCGTCGTCAGCTTATGGGTGCCGGGGCCAAAAACATCGGCGACCTGGCCTTCATTGACGAACACGGCGACCTGGGATTCGCGCACCACCAACTGGCCGCCGTTCTGGATTTCCATGCCGGCCATCGGAAAGCGGTAGGACAGCGTGCCGTCGCTGTCTTCCGTCCACTGGATGACGTCTATGAACTGTTTCTTGATGAAATCCATCAGGGCCATGTCAATTCCTGGCTGGGTGAGAGAAATGACTGCAAGTATCGGGCGGCGCGGGCTCACTTCGATGCTCAAACAGGTGAATCTCACCGCGACCCAAGGTGAGAATCCGTGACATGAGCAGAGTTTGCATCCAGCCCGGGGACTTCGACGTCGGCGCAGAAATGACCGCACTGCGTGCTGCGGATGGCGGCGTGGGTGCCGCCGTGGCCTTTGTCGGCACGGTGCGCGAGCACGGTAGCGGCGCTGCCGTGTCGGCGATGGAGCTGGAGCACTACCCGGGCATGACCGAGGCGGCCATCGAGGCGATGGTGGATGAGGCCTTCAACCGTTTCGACATTCGTGCTGCCCGCGTCATCCACCGCGTTGGCCTGCTGCAGGCGCGCGACCAGATCGTGGCGGTGCTGGTCACCAGCGCGCACCGGGGGCAGGCCTTCCAGGCCTGCGAATTTCTGATGGACTACCTGAAGACCCAGGCGCCGTTCTGGAAGAAGGAGCACACGCCGGACGGTGCGCACTGGGTGGATGCCCGGGTGGCGGACGACGAGGCGCTGGCGCGCTGGGGTATCGCCGCGGGGAACGCCTCTTGAACGCCCTGGCCGTTGGGGTGGGGGCCGCGCTGGGGGCGCTGGCGCGCTGGCAAGCCGGCGTCATGTTCAACGCGCGCTGGGTGGGTTTCCCGCTCGGAACGCTGCTGGTCAATCTCGTTGGCGGCCTGCTGATCGGCGTGGCGATGGAATGGTTCGGCCGCCAGCCCAACGAGTTGCTGAAGCTGCTGCTGGTGACCGGTTTCCTGGGCGGCCTGACGACGTTCTCGGCGTTTTCCGGGGAGTCGCTTGCGCTGCTCAAGCATGGCCAGCTGGGCATGGCGCTGGCCCACACGCTGGCCCATGTGGCGGGATCGCTGCTGGCCGCCTGGGTGGGCATGAAACTCGTGCAGGCGTTGATCTAGGACAACTTGAAAAGCGCCACCGGGCGCCCACTTGGCTTCGCAACCGGAGGAATCACCCCATGCGTGCCGACAAGTTCACCACCCGCTTCCAGGAGGCCCTGGGCGAGGCCCAGAGCCTGGCCCTGGCCCGCGACAACCCCTACATCGAGCCCGTCCACGTGCTGGCTGCCATGCTGGCCCAGGACGAGGGTCCGCGAGCGCTGCTGGAGCGCGCCGGCGTCAAGGCCAAGTCCCTGCTGACCGCGCTGGACGGCCTGATGGCCGGCCTTCCCCAGGTCAGCGGTGCAGGCCAGACGGTGCAGGCCGGCCGCGATCTCGTCGCGCTGCTGCAGGCTGCCGAGAAGGAGGCCAACAAGCGTGGCGACCAGTTCATCGCCAGCGAGATGTTCCTGCTGGCGTTGGCCGATGCCAAGACCGACCTGGCCGGCGTCGTGCGAGGCCACGGCCTGACGCGCAAGGCGCTGGAGGCTGCCATCGAGGCGGTGCGCGGCGGCCAGACCGTGGACAACGCCGAGGCCGAGGGCCAGCGCGAGGCGCTGAAGAAGTACACGCTGGACCTGACCGAGCGCGCCCGCCAGGGCAAGCTGGACCCGGTCATCGGCCGCGACGAGGAAATCCGTCGTGCCATCCAGGTGTTGCAGCGCCGCAGCAAGAACAACCCAGTGCTGATCGGCGAGCCGGGCGTGGGCAAGACGGCCATCGTCGAGGGCCTGGCCCAGCGCATCGTCAACGGCGAGGTGCCGGACTCCCTGCGCAACAAGCGCGTGCTGGTGCTGGACATGGCCTTGCTGCTGGCCGGCGCCAAGTACCGCGGCGACTTCGAGGAGCGCCTCAAGGGAGTGCTCAAGGAGGTGGCCCAGGACGAGGGCCAGACCATCCTGTTCATCGACGAGATCCACACCATGGTCGGGGCAGGCAAGGCCGAGGGTGCCATCGACGCCGGCAATATGCTCAAGCCCGCGCTAGCGCGTGGCGAGCTGCACTGCATCGGCGCGACGACGCTGGACGAGTACCGCAAGTACGTCGAAAAGGATGCCGCGCTGGAGCGCCGATTCCAGAAGGTGCTGGTCGACGAGCCCAGCGTGGAGGCGACTATCGCAATCCTGCGCGGACTGCAGGAAAAGTACGAGGTTCACCATGGCGTGGAGATCACCGACCCGGCCATCGTCGCCGCGGCCGAACTGAGCCATCGCTACATCACCGACCGCTTCCTGCCCGACAAGGCCATCGACCTTATCGACGAGGCTGCCGCAAAGATCAAGATCGAGATCGACTCCAAGCCCGAGGCGATGGATCGTCTCGACCGCCGCATGATCCAGCTGAAGATCGAGCGCGAGGCCGTGCGCAAGGAGAAGGACGAGGGCTCGCAAAAGCGCTTCACGCTGATCGAGGACGAACTGCAGAAGCTGCAGCGCGAGTACGAAGACCTCGAGGAGATCTGGACCGCCGAGAAGGCGCAGGCCCAGGGCTCGGCCCATGTGAAGGAAGAGATCGACCGCAGCCGTCAGCAGATCGAGGAGCTCAAGCGCAAGGGGGACTTCAACAAGGTCGCCGAGTTGCAGTACGGCCGTCTGCCCGAGCTGGAGAAGCAGCTCAAGGAGGCCCAGGCCAAGGAGGCCGGTAAGGCTGGCTCCAACAAGCCTCAGCTGCTTCGTACGCTGGTGGGCGCGGAGGAGATCGCCGAGGTCGTCGCGCGCGCCACGGGCATCCCGGTGTCCAAGTTAATGCAGGGTGAGCGCGAGAAGCTGCTGCAGATGGAAGCCAAGCTGCATGAACGCGTCATCGGCCAGGACGAGGCCATCCAGGCCGTGTCCGACGCCATCCGCCGTTCGCGCGCTGGCCTGTCCGATCCCAACCGGCCGCTGGGCAGCTTCCTGTTCCTCGGCCCCACGGGTGTCGGCAAGACCGAGCTGTGCAAGGCGCTTGCAGGCTTCCTGTTCGACAGCGAAGACCACATGGTTCGCATCGACATGAGCGAGTTCATGGAGAAGCACTCCGTCTCGCGTCTGATCGGCGCGCCGCCGGGCTACGTGGGCTACGAGGAGGGCGGCACGCTGACGGAAGCCGTGCGGCGCAAGCCCTATTCGGTGCTGTTGCTGGACGAGGTCGAGAAGGCGCACCCGGACGTGTTCAACGTGCTGCTGCAGGTGCTGGACGATGGACGTCTCACGGACGGCCAGGGCCGTACCGTGGACTTCAAGAACACCGTCATCGTGATGACGTCCAACCTCGGGTCCCAGCACATCATGGCGCTGTCCGGCGAGAAGGACGAGGTCATCCGTGACGCGGTGTGGGGCGAGGTCAAGAGCCACTTCCGGCCCGAGTTCCTGAACCGCATCGACGAGACCGTCATCTTCCACGCCCTCGGCGCCGGACACATCAAGTCCATCGCCAGGATCCAGCTGCGCCAGCTCGAGGCACGCCTGGACAAGCTGGAGATGAAGTTGGACGTGTCCGACGCGGCGCTGGACGAGTTGGCCAAGGTCGGCTTCGACCCGGTCTTCGGCGCCCGGCCGCTGAAGCGTGCCATCCAGCAGCGCGTGGAGAACCCGTTGTCCAAGCTCATCCTGGAAGGCCGGTTCGGTCCCAAGGACGTGATTCCGGTGAACGTCGAGGGCGGCGAGTTCTCGTTCGGGCGGGTGGTGCACTGACGGGCCGGGCGGGCGTGGCGGCCCGCGCTGCGGTCAGTGAGTCGGCAGGTGCTTGGCCAGGAAGGCCTCGACGCGTCGTGCGTAGTCCACTTCGTTCAGTTGTCCACGAAGCCGTGCTCGCCGCCGGACGCACTCAAACGGTGGTCGGTGAGTCGCTTTGCAACGTGCGGTCCGTCTCGACGCGGTTGCGGCCTGCTTCCTTGGCGCGGTAGAGGGCTGCGTCGGCGCGCTTGAGGGCATCCGCCGCCGAGCCGCCAGGCGGCGCCAGCGCCACGCCGAAACTGGCCGTCACGGCGATGCGGACGCCGCCGGCAAGGCCGATTTCGCTCTGTCGCACGCGCTCGCGCATCTTCTCGGCCAGACGAGCGGCGTCGCGCACGCGCGTGCCCTGGCACGCGATCAGGAACTCCTCGCCGCCCCAACGGCCAAACACGTCGCTGCCGCGCAGGTTGGCCGCAACGACTGCCGCGACGCGCTTGAGCACTTCGTCGCCGCAGTCGTGACCATGGCGGTCGTTGACGCGTTTGAAGTGGTCAACGTCCAACAGCACCAGGGTCATGCCGCAGGCGGCCTCCTCGAGGTCGTCCAGCGCCTGTTCCAGGCCGCGACGGTTCAGCACGCCGGTCAGCTCGTCGATGGTGGCAAGGCGGCGCAGCTGTTCCTGCTCAATGCGCAACTGGCGCGTGCGCACCGTCAGTGCGTCGATCTCGCGCTGCTGGCGGTTGTTGCTCTGGCGCAGTTGGCCCCAGCCGCGCAGTACGACAAAGCTGGCGCCCAGCAGCCAGCCGCACAGGATGCCAAGGTAGACGCGGTCGCGGCCGATCCACTGCCCTTTCAGCACCAGGCGGCGCAGTTGCATCTCGTGCGTTTGTCCGGGCTGGAGGAAGGGCAGGTCGATGGATAGCGAGTTCGCGTTCTCCAGGCTCGGCCGGTTGTACTCCCGTGCCAGGTCGTACTGGTGAATCCACCATTCGGGCACGGTGAGCTCGCTCAGGTCCACCATCACCGGCCTGTCGATATCACGCGGCCTCAGGTTGACCGAGTGGAAGCGTGCGCTGTTGGCGTCCTCAAGCTTGGCAAAGCGGGGGTCGAAGTTGCGGATGGCCAGGCGCACGAAGGGCGCGGGACCTTGATAGTCCAGATCGAGCTCGATGGTGTCGAAGAGGCTCAGGTCGCGCCCCCGAGTGGGATCCTTGTCCGTCAGCACGAAGGTCAGGCCGCATCCCATGTAGGGCTGTGGCGAGGGGTAGTTGCAGAGCAGGCGCAGCCGCCCGGCATCCAGCCATCGCACTGTGCTGCTGTCCTGTCGACCGTTCGCGGTGACCAGGTACGGGCCGTTGGCCGCGCCGGGTGCGGCCAGATCCATGGTGCGCGCGGGCAGGAGTTCAATGCCCACGAGGGCCGCCAGCGTTAGCGCGATGCCGCCGGCGAGAAGGCTGGGATTGCTCAGGTCGTGTCGCACTTGGGTGAGGACGGAGGGCCGGCCACTTTAGGCGCGGATCACCACAGCGAGCGATGGTCTTCCGTCACGCCGAGCAGATCTTTCACGCTTCGCGGCTCGGCGTGCGGGGTGCAACGCAGCGTCCCCGCGAAAGTGCCGATGGGCTGAACGTAGCGGCTGGCCGCGAAGCCGTAGTTCTTGTCAGCCGCTCGCGCGCCCTCGGGCGTGAAGACGAGGTCCAGCAGCCCGTCGTCAGTGCTCACGCGCCAGGGGGCCAGCGGCCGCGCGGCGTCGAACTCGAAGCGGGCGGCACCCAGCGCGACAGGATGGCCGTCCATCCACAGCAGGTTCTCCTGGCCGCCAAGATAGCCCTGCTGCAGGTTGAAGCCGATGTCGGGTCGATGGGCGCTGGCCCAGCGCCAGGCGGTGTCGCGTGCGAGCAGGCCGTTGGAGGCGTCCACCGCGGCCCAGGCGTCGTCGAGGTCGAAGCGTCCGGTGCCTGCATCGGCCCAACCACGCACGGGCAGGGCGGTGGTCTTCTGTGTCGCATGGGCCAGCCCACCGGCGATGGGGCCGATGGCAAGCAGCGGAGGGGCCATGGCGGCCAGTTCCAGCTCGGCCTCCAGGCGCAGGGCCTGCGTGGCGACCTCCAACCGCAGCCGGTCGCCGACCACATGGCGCAGCGAGAGCCTTGCGCGCGGACCGCGGAACCAGGCCCGCGCACCAGCCAGCGGTGCGTCCGACACGCCAGCCTGCAGGCCGGGCAGGCCGTCCTGGCTCCAGTCGGCCAGCAGGGTGCGCCGGTGGCGGTCGAAGAGGTAGGCGAAGGCTGTGCAGAGCCAGCCGACGTCAACGATGGCAACGCCGATGAAGACCTTTTCGTTGCCCAGACCCACGTAGTGCCAGCGCTTGTGGTGCAGCCGGCGCCATAGCCAGGAGCGGCGTCCGCTCAGGACACTCCAGTCGATACGGTCTATGCGGCCGGCGTGACGGCCATGGGCGGGGACGCCGTCAATGACGACGGCGCCTGGGGCGGCAGTGATCACGGGCGCAGCGTCATGCATGGGAGGTGCATCATGCGGCAGGCCCGCCGAACAGATCCTGCGGGATCACCCCAGCGCCGGTGCAATCTGTAGAAAACCCTGGGGTTGGCCGGAGGGCCGGCGCGGCGCCGAAGTCGCATCATCCGGGCATGGACTGGCTGCTCGACCTCTATCACCGCCACGGCGACTGGCGCGACCTGACGCTGGTCATGCTGTCACCCCTGTTCGCCGTCTTCATTGCCATGGAGGCATGGCGATTCCGGCGCACCGGCGTGTTCGACTTCCGCGACACCTTCGACAGCCTGAACAGCGGCGGCAGCTACTTGGTGGCCGACCTGGTGCTGCTCGTGGTGCTGGTGCTGCCGGCCATGGGCTGGGTCTACGACCACCGGCTGTTCACCATCGACGTGACGCCCTGGCGCTTCGTGGGCCTGTTCCTGCTGGTCGAGTTCCTCTATTACGGCTTTCACCGCGCCAGCCACCGCATCCGCTGGTTCTGGTGCGCGCACGTCGTACACCACGGCTCGGAGAAGATGAACTTCGGCACGGCACTGCGCCAGAGTTGGTTCTACCCCATCGCCGGCAACTGGCTGTTCTACCTGCCGGCTGTTTGGCTGGGCTTTGAGCCGCGCTGGGTACTGTTCGCGCTGTCGCTCAACCTTGGCTACCAGTTCTTCGTGCACACCACCTGGGTCGACAAGATGCCGGCATGGTTCGAGTACATCTTCAACACACCCTCGCACCATCGCGCCCACCACGGCCGCAATCCGCAGTACATCGACAAGAACTTCGGCGGCATGCTCATCGTCTTCGACCGGCTGTTCGGCAGCTTCGTGCCGGAGGAGGAACCGGTGGACTACGGGCTGGAGCATCCCTTTCCCACTCATAACCTGTTCTGGCTGAACGCGCATGAGTGGCGGGCCATGTTCCGCGACATGGCTCGGGAGAGCACCTGGGCCATGCGGCTTGCCCATTTGTGGAAACCGCCGGAATGGCGGCGCCATGGCAACGGCGTTCAGGGCTGAAGATGCTTGGCCAGGAAGGCCTCCATTCGCTCGGCAAAGTCCACACGGTTCTTCACGACGGCGAAGCCATGGCCCTCACCCGGGTAGCTGACCCAGACGGGCTCGTTGCCCGCCTCGCGCAAGGCCTTGCGCATGCGCTCGCCGTGGGCCAACGGTACGCGCAGGTCGGCCTCGCCGAAGGCCAGCAGCACGGGCGCCTTGATGCGGGCGGCCTGCTTGACGGGCGAGTTGGCGGCGATCATGGCTGCGTCCTTCTCCGGATCACCCACCATGTCGCGGAGCTGGAACTGCCGGCCCCAGTCAGGGATGTCGTCGCGCACCCACCATGAGCCGGCCACGTACAGATCCAGATCGGTGACGGCCACCCAGGCGACGCCGCAGCGGTAGAGCTCGGGATCCTTGATCAGGCCCATCAGCGTGCTGTAGCCGCCGTAGCTGGCGCCTGCTATGCAGGCCTTGTCGCTGGCGATGCGCTGGCTCTGCGCCCAGCGCAATGCATCGGCGACGTCGTCCTGCATGGCTTGGCCGAACTGCCTGAAGCCGGCGCGAAAGTGTGCGCGGCCGTAGCCGGCACTGCCGCGGAACTCCGGCTCGACGACGGCGTAGCCGCGCGAGGCCAGGAACTGCGCGGTGGCATGCCAGCCCCAGACATTGCCGCGCACCCAGGGACCACCGTGCACGAGGACGACGGCGGGCAGCGGCCCTGTGGCGGCGGGGTTGCGAGTGATCCAGACGGGCAGGTCGCGACCGTCACGGGCCTTGATGCGGTGCAACTCCATCTTCGCCATCTCGGCCGGCTTGATCTCGTTGCGTGCACGGCCGACGGCCCGCCAGGCCGCTTCGCCATCGGGCGGCTTGGCTTGGTAGAGCCAGAACTGGCCAGGGTCGCTGTCACCGTACGAGCGGACCAGCGCCACCATGTCGGGCTGGGCACAGCGCCGGCAACTGATGCTGTTGATGCGACCCGGCAGCCGTTCGTCTGCCTGTTGCTGAAGCGCTTTCATGGCGGCGTTCTGCCAGACTGTGGTCTCGCCGTCGGCGACGACACGAACGCCCAGGGCGGAGCCCTCGGCGTCGTTGAGCACGCGGCCGTTGAAATCGAAGCCCGGTGCGACGACCAGCGCCTTCTTGGACGGCGCGCGGGCCTCGAAGTCGTACAGGCTCAGCACGGTCTCGCCCTCCGGCCCCTGCGCGCGCGTCACATAGAGCTGGCCGGCATCGTCCACGGCGTTGATGCCGAAGGGCGCATTGAGCAGGTCGCTTTCGTACAGCAGTTGCCAGTCCTGCCGACCCGGGGCTCGCCAAAGTGCACTTCTGCGGCCGTCACGCCGGGTCATGGCGACGCGGAGCTCGCCGCGACCGTCGGCAAACCAGCCCACTGTGTCGGCCGGAACGTCCACGCCGGTCGATCGCGTGCGGCCGGTACGCGTGTTCAGCCACAGCGGCCTTTCCAGGCGGCGCTCGTCAGGCGTGAACTCGACCATCAGCACTTCCTCGTTGACTGCGCCCGGCTGCGGCCTCGGCACGCTAAGCAGGCGGTGGTTCCAGTCCAGCAATCGCTCGTCGCGGGCGTTGCCGTTGGTGACGAAGGGTCGTCCCTGGCGCCGTACCAGCTGGCGCAGCTTGCTGCCGTCGGGGTTGATTGCGAACAGGCCCGGTGCGCCATTGGGGCGGCCACTGCCTTCGGACAGGTCCGTGACGCTGAAAACAAGGCGGTCGTCGTTGACCCAATAGGCGTGCGAAACATCGACGTCCGAGAACTGGGCGGCGCGCGTCGCCTTGCCGCCAGGCTCGAGGTCGAACACGCCGAGGCCGATGCGGCTGCCGCCGAACGAGCTGCGCACGGCCAGCTTGCGACCGGAGGGCGAAAGTACCGCCTCGACGATGGCCGGATCCTTGAAGAAGGCCTCTGCTGGTGGTGGGGCGGCCCGTGCAATGCAGGTGCCCAGCAGAAGGCTGAGGATGGCGCCCGAGCAACGTTTCCAAGTTTCCAAGAGTCCTCCCATGCCGTTGGGTTCTTGTATACGGCGCGCGCAGCATAGGCCAAGCATCCACGTAGACAGGCTGCACACTTTGGCAATCCTCACGACGTCGGGCGGATGGCGCCCCTGCGGGACAATGCACCGCCATGACAGCTGCTCCCCAAGACGCCCCCGTCGTCATCATCGGCGCCGGCCTGGCCGGTCTCACCGTGGCCCTGCACCTGGCGGACAGCGTGCCCGTCGTCATCCTCGCCAAGCGCGAACTGACCGAGGCCGCGACGGCATGGGCCCAGGGTGGCATCGTGGGTGTGCTGGGCAGCGATGACTCCATCGAAAGCCATGTGCGAGACACCCAGGACGCCGGTGCCGGCCTCGTCGACGAGGCGGCAGCCCGCTTCATCGCGGAGCGCAGCGCCGCCGCAGTGGGCTGGCTGGTGGAGCAGGGTGTGCCGTTCACGCCCGATGACAGCGGCCCCATGGGCCTGCATCTGACGCGCGAGGGTGGCCACGCGGTGCGGCGCATCGCCCACGCGGCCGATGCCACTGGCAAGGCCATCCATGACCAGTTGCTGGCGGTCGCCCGTAGGCATCCGAACATCACGCTGCGCGAGCGCTGGATGGCGCTTGACCTGATCACCTCGCGCCATGTGCAGCGCGAGGACGTCGACAAGGGAGTGCCGCGCGTCTATGGCGTCTATGCGCTGGACATCGATGCCCAGCGCGTCGAGACGCTGGCCGCGCGGGCCGTGGTGCTGGCCACTGGTGGCGCGGGCAAGGTCTACCGCTATACGACCAACCCTGATACGTCCACGGGCGACGGCATTGCGATGGCCTGGCGGGCTGGCTGCAGGGTCGCGAATATGGAGTTCATCCAGTTTCATCCGACCTGCCTTTATCACCCGCAGGAGCGCAGCTTCCTCATCACCGAGGCGCTGCGTGGCGAGGGCGGGCATCTCAAATTGCCTGACGGTACGCGCTTCATGGCTGCCCACGACGAGCGCATGGAGCTCGCTCCGCGCGACATCGTCGCCCGGGCCATCGACTTCGAGATGAAGAAGCACGGCTTGGACCATGTATGGCTGGATGCCACGCATCTGGGCGAGGCCTTCCTCATCGAGCATTTCCCGACCATCCATGCCCGCTGCCTGAAACTGGGCATCGACATCGCGAGGCAGCCCATCCCCGTCGTGCCGGCTGTGCACTTCACGTGCGGCGGCGCGGTGACGGACCTATCGGGCCGTTGCGACCTGCCGGGTCTGTATGCCGTTGGCGAGACCGGCTACACCGGCCTGCACGGCGCCAACCGCCTGGCCAGCAACTCGCTGCTGGAATGTGTGGTGCTGGGCCAGACCTGCGCGGCCGACATCTTGGATCAGGCGGTGCAGGAGGCGGCGCCGCTGCCCGCCTGGGACGAGAGCCAGGTTGAAAACGCCGACGAGCAGGTCGTCATCGCACACAACTGGGACGAGCTGCGCCTGCTGATGTGGAACTATGTCGGCATCGTTCGCACCACCAAGCGGCTGGAGCGGGCCCTGCATCGCATCGCGCTGCTGAGGAGCGAGATCGATGACTACTACGCCAACTTCCGTGTCACGCGCGACCTGCTGGAGCTGCGCAACCTGGTGGATTGCGCCGAGCTCATCGTGCGCTCGGCACTAATGCGCCACGAAAGCCGCGGCCTGCACTACAGCCGCGACTATCCGCAGACGCTGCCGGTGAGCTTTCCGACGGTACTGATCAGCGAGCGGCGGCGGCGCTGAGTCGGGACCAAGAGCAGGCCCCGGGGCCTGTCCGACGCATGACGAAGCGTCGCCGCCATGCAAGGCGACGGGCATGAGCCGATTTACTTACGCGCCCTCAGTGTCGTCCTGGCCTGCACGAAGTTGAAAGCGTACCCAACGGCCTCCAGGATGGCAGTGTCGATCTCCGCGCGCTCGTGCTGGGTCAGGTAGAAGCTGAAGTCCACGGCGTGGCGGATGTAGCGCGGTGGCAGCCGGTTCAGCGCGACGCAGGCCACGTCGCACAACAGGTCGTTGCTGGCCGCAATGTCGGGAAAGTCCTTGGACGCATCCAGGACCGCCGCGAAGACCTCGCGCTCGTGGTGGTTGTAGAGGGAGCTGAAGTCGGCGTGCATGGCGGCTTTCCTGAAGGGATGCCGGATTTATAGCCTCATCAGGCAGCCCCGATACCGGGAACCAGCCCCGTCGCAGGCTCAGTTGCGGGCTTCTTTCTCGCAGCGACGAAATCCAGCATGCGCGTGATGCAGCCCTGGGCCTTCACGCGGATGGGTTCGGCGACATGGATCTCCGGCTGGCCACCTTCCAGGCAGTCCACCAGGTTGGCCAGGCCGTTCATGGCCATCCAGGGACAGTGAGCGCAGCTCTTGCACGTCGCGCTGTTGCCTGCCGTCGGCGCCTCGATGAGCGTCTTGCCCGGCGCCAACTGGCGCATGCGGTGCAGGATGCCGTTGTCGGTCGCGACGATATAGGCGGGCGCACTGCCTTCGACGACGGCCTTGATCAGCGCCGATGTGGAGCCAACGACGTCGGCCTGCTCGACGACGCTCTTGGGTGATTCTGGGTGCACCAGGATCCGCGCGCCCGGGTGCTCCTTGCGCAGCAGCTCCAGCTCCAGCCCCTTGAACTCGTCGTGCACGATGCAGGCGCCGTTCCACATCAGCATGTCGGCGCCGGTCTGCTCCTGGATGTAGCGGCCCAGGTGGCGGTCGGGCGCCCAGAGGATCTTCTGGCCCCTGGCGTGCAGGTCGGCCACGATCTCCAGCGCGCAGGAACTGGTCACCATCCAGTCGGCGCGCGCCTTCACGGCGGCGCTGGTGTTGGCGTAGACGACGACCTGACGATCGGGGTGGGCGTTGCAGAAGGCCTCGAAATCGTCGGCGGGGCAACCGAGGTCCAATGAGCAGGTCGCGTCGAGGTCGGGCATCAGCACGCGCTTCTCGGGGCTGAGGATCTTGGCCGTCTCGCCCATGAAGCGCACGCCGGCGACGACCAGCGTCTGCGCGGCGTGGTCGCGGCCGAAGCGGGCCATCTCCAGCGAATCGGACACGATGCCGCCAGTCTCCAGCGCCAGGTCCTGCAGCGCGCCGTCCACGTAGTAGTGGGCGACAAGGACGGCGTTGTGCTTGCGCAGCAGCGTCTTGGCGCGCTCGGCCAGCGCGCTGCGCTCGGGCGCTGTCAACGGCGCCGGAACCTTGGCCCACGCGTGAGCGGTGGAGCAGGTGCCGGAGGCGTCCTGCTGCGTGTAGTCGAACAACTGTGATTCCATGCTGATCAGGATCTCGGTGCTGCTTCGGGAAATGCTAGGCGGTCTCGGGAAGTTTTGCCGGGCTGGGGGCAGCCGGTCTCCCTACACTGGGTCGATGGTGAAGTATCCGGATTGTCGGGCCGGCTGGAGGTGGAGCGCGCAGCTGGCGATCTTTGGCGCGCTCGGCTTCGCGCCGGCTGTTTCGGCGGCCGATGCAGTGGGTGGGCGGCCGGTGCTGCACTTCATCGTCGGCGAGGACTGGGCGCCGCCCTATCTGGAGACGCGGGACGGCCGGCCCGTTGGTGGCCTGGCTTTCGATCTCATGGAGGCAGTGGCGCAGGCGGCCGGCGCGCGGTCCGAGTACCTGATGCTCCCACCTAAGCGCACCCAGCCTGCGCTGCAGGCTGGCGATGCCGACCTGATGTGCATGATGAGCCCCAAGTGGATGGCTCAGTCCTTGTCCGCCAAACGCATCGGGCCGCCGATGCTGGTGTTGGAGGACGTGCTGGCGTCTGGCCCCCAGGGGTCGGCCGGGCCGCTGGACCTTGCAGCCCAGCGTGGCCTGCGTGTGGGCACGGTGCTGGGCTACCGCTACCCGGAGCTGGGGCCGCTGTTTGATTCAGGGCATCTGGTGCGCGAGGACGCCGGAACCCAGCAGGCTTTGCTGGACAAGCTGGCACGTGGCCGCACAGACGCGGCCATCGTGGACCGGCTTGTGCTGGCTCGATACAACCGGGACCGCCCGCCTTCCGAGGTCTTGCGGGTCCGGCAGGTGGTGAGCTCGACGGTGACGCATTGCCTGCTGGGCGGCAAGACTGTGCTGCCGGCAGAGCGCCTGCGGCTCGCGTTGCGCGCCGTGGTCGAGCGCGGTGAATTGGCCCGGCTGATGCAGCGCTACCGCTGAGCGGCCGTCACGGTCAAGGGCGGAGGCTGGGCTTCGCGCCCGTTGATGCGCATGACCCCCTGTGCCGGGATCAGTCGTTGTCAAAGAAAAGAGCCCCGACAAGCGGGGCTTCCAGGCGTGCTGCGGGGCGGAGATCAGCTTCCGTGCTTCTTCTGCGCGCGCCGGACACCGCCCAAGGCAAGCAGGGACAGACCGACCAGCGCCGCGGAGGCGGGTTCGGGCAGCTCTGCAGCGACGGTGGGGGTGCCGAAAATCTCGATCTTCGCCGAGGCCAGGTTGAACCGCATCGCCGAACCTTGGTCGGTGCTGAAGGACAGCACGAAGTTCTCCTTGCTGAGGATGTCGCCGAAATTCGACCGGGTGTTGTTGAACGTGATGGTCTGCAGCCCGTTCGCATCGAGGGTGCCGAAGACGATGCCGGAGGTGACGTAGTCGAAGCCGCCGCGGACGCTCCAGCTTTCGGTGAACAGGTTCAGAAAGCCGCCTTTCTGGTCCTTGGCGCCCGAAAAATCGAGGGTCACCTTGAAGTGGTCGATGGTGTCGAAGTTGATGCCGGAGAAATCGAAGACGTCCGCAAACCGGTTGCAGGTGTTCGAAGCCGTTGCCTTGACCGTGATCGAGCCGGCATTGAGCGTGTCGCAGTTGCCCCCGGGGTGGAACACGCTCATGACGCTCGCCGCCTGGTGGTTCGCGCTGCTGCCATAGAGGTGTTCGATGGTGCCCAGCGACACAGGGGCTGCCATGGCGGCGGTCGTCAGGAGAGGCGCGCCTGCGGCGATGGCGGCTCGGATCAGTTTCTGCATTGGGTCAGACCTTTTTGGGAGTGGTACTGCCAAGCTGCAATAACTGGACCATCCGGGGTGGTCGCCGGAAAAACCTTTTGATGACAGTGGCTTAAGGAAATTCGAATCTTGCTGTTAGCTGTCGATTGTCAAGAAATCCGACAATCTAGGGATGGCGTAATGTTGATGATTGATGTCCGTAAGTGTTGCGGCGCAGGTTTCATGCGTGGTCGAAGAACCGGCGGGGCGGCATGCCGACAGTGCGCGTGACCATGGCCGTGAAGGCACTGGCGCTGGCATAGCCCAGCTCGGATGCGATATGACTCATTGGCCGGCCTCGCGCGGCCAGGGTTAGCGCATGGGCAAGCAGCAACTGCGAGCGCCATTGGGCGAAGCTCGTGCCGAGTTGCTCCCGGAACAGGCGGCTCAGCGTGCGCGGGCTGGCGCCGGCTTCAGCCGCCCATTCCTCCAGGCCTGCGTGGCGGCCGGGTTCGCGCAGCATGGCCTCGCAGAGCTTGCGCAGCCGGGCGTCCTGCGGTAGCGAGACGCCAAGGGCCAGGGGCCGGGCGCGCCGCAGTTCCATCAGGATGAGCGCTTCAATGCCGCGGCGGCGCTCGGTGTCTTCGTCGCTCTCGGGTGGCGCGGGGTCGGGTATGGCGGGCAGCGCCAGCACCAGCTCTCGCAGCAGCGGCGACACCTCCAGCACCCGACCCACCTGCCAGGCGTCCCCAGCCAGTAGCGAGGGGCCGAGATACAGGGTGCGCAGGTCGCATTGCTCGATGGCTGTCACCGCATGGACGATGCCGGGCGGAATCCAGACTGCGCGCGACGGCGGCACGATGTAGGTCGACGCCTCGGTGCTCACGCGCACGGCGCCCGTCATCGAGAAGACCAACTGGGCCCAGTCGTGGCGGTGGGGCTGGATGTCGGCCAGGTGTTCCAGCAGGCGCGACTTGGCTCTCAGCGGACGCTCGGGCGTGGGCGCGAAACGCTCGGGCGAGAAGGCAGGGAAGCTGCGGCGTCCGGTCATGGCGTGATTTCAATAAAACTTGACGAATCATCGCAACTTCGCCGGTCCGTGTCTCACCAAAATGAGGTTGATGAACACTGCACTCGCTTCAGCGCTCGACTCGGGGCACCAGCGCCGACGGGACATCGCGACGATCTCCACCATCGGCGCCGCCCACGGCAGCTCGCACTTCTTCCACATGCTGCTGCCACCCCTGTTCCCGGCCTTCATCCAGGCCTTCGGGCTCAGCTACTCGGAGTTGGGGCTGCTGGTGACGACCTTCTTCGTCATCTCGGGTGCGGGCCAGGCGCTGTCGGGTTTCATCGTCGACCGCATCGGTGCGCGGCCGGTCCTGTTCGCCGCGATGGCCAGCTTCTTCCTCGCATCCGTGGCCGCTGGCCTGGCTCAGGGCTTTGGCGGGCTGATGCTGGCCGCGGCGCTGGCGGGTGTGGGCAATGCGCCCTTCCACCCAGCAGACTTCACCATCCTGAACAAGCGTGTCTCGCAGCCTCGCCTGGGGCATGCGTTCTCGGTGCATGGCATCAGCGGCAACCTCGGCTGGGCAGTTGCGCCGGTGTTCTCCATCGGCATCGCCGAGGCCACCGGCAACTGGCGTTTCGCCTACGTCGGTACCGCCCTGGTCGCGCTGGCCGTCATTGGCTTGCTGTTCTGGCAGCGCGCCGCCATTGACGACCGTCAGGGCTCGTGGGGCCACGCAAAGCCGGCCGCCGGTGCCGGGGCCGAGCACCCCTTGGCCTTCCTGAGGCTGCCGTCGGTGTGGCTGTGCTTCTCATTCTTCTTCTGGACCACGGCGGCCCTGTCGGCCATCCAGAGCTTCGCCAGCCCGGCCCTGCACCAGATCTACGGACTGCCCCTGGCGCTGACGGCCTATGTCGTGACCGGCTACATGCTGGCGGGCGCGGCGGGCATGGTCTGCGGCGGCTTCCTTGTCGCCAGGGCCGAGCGTTTGGAGCGCACCATCGCCTGGGCCATGGCTTTTGCGGCGGCGCTGCTGCTGCTGACGGCCACCGGCTGGCTGCCGGGCAGCCTGGCGGCCACAGTGGCTGCGCTGGCTGGCTTCGGCACGGGGTTGGCCGGCCCGTCGCGCGACATGTTGATCAAGCGCGCCGCGCCTCCCGGCGCTACGGGACGGGTCTATGGCACGGTGTATTCGGGCCTGGACATCGGCTTCGCGGTGGCCGCACCGGTGTTCGGTGCCATCCTGGATCACGGCATGCCGCGCGGCGTGTTCGCCGGCTCCGCGGCGGCGCTGATGTTGGGCATCGCGTCGGCCGGCCTCGTCGGCATCGGCTTGATGCGCCGCAAAGTTGCCGCCGCGGTCGCGGCCTGAGCGCCGCAGTGGCCTAGCATGCGCGACACCGCCCACTCTTGGGCCGACCGGTCGCGCCCCGATGAGATTCAAGAACTTCGTCACCTCGCCAGCCCTGGAAAACAACGCCTTCCTGGCGCTGCTGGTCGCGGCCAGCCTGGCTTTCGTGTGGATCCTGCTGCCCTTCGGTGGCGCGGTGTTCTGGGGCGCGGTGATCTCCATCGTCTTCATGCCGGTCTACAACTGGCTGCTGCGCAAATGGAGGCAGCGGCGCACGCTGGCCGCGCTTGCGACGCTGCTGCTGGTGGTGCTGATGGTCGTGCTGCCGCTGATCCTTTTGGCGGGAACGCTGGTGAAGGAGGGGGCCGCGCTGTACCAGCGCATGCAGTCTGGCGAGACGAACTTTGCCCGCTACTTCGAGCAGGTCATCGCCGCGCTGCCCAGTTGGGCGCATGACCTGCTGGAGCATTTCGGGCTGACGGACTTCAACGAGCTGCAGACGCGCATCGCCGATGCCATCGCGCGAGGCAGCCAGATGATCGCGACCTATGTCTACAGCATGGGGCAGAACGCGCTGGACTTCGTCATCGGCTTCTTCGTGATGCTGTATCTCGCGTTCTTCCTGCTGCGCGACGGCGCGCAGTTGAGCCGTCGCATCCGCACTGCAGTGCCACTGGCGCCGGATCATCGCAAGCACCTGGCTGCGAAGTTCATCACCGTGATCCGAGCCACCGTCAAGGGCAACATCCTGGTGGCTGCCACGCAAGGTGCTTTGGGCGGGCTGGCGTTCTGGTTCTTTGGCATCAAGGGCGCGTTGCTCTGGGCGGTCCTGATGGCCTTCCTGTCACTGCTGCCCGCCATAGGCGCGGGGTTGATCTGGTTGCCGGTGGCCATCTACTTCCTCGTCACGGGCGCCATCTGGCAGGGCGTGGCCCTTATCGCCTATGGCGTGCTGGTGATCGGCCTGGTCGACAACGTGCTGCGCCCCATCCTCGTGGGCAAGGACACGCAGATGCCCGACTATCTGGTGCTGATCTCCACCATCGGCGGCATGGCCGTTTTCGGCATCAACGGCTTCGTCATCGGCCCGGCGATCGCGGCGATGTTCATGGCGGTATGGGACCTTTTCGCCAGCGCGCGTGAAGAGGTCGTGGCGTCCTAGGGGCCAGCAACTTTTCTCATGGGCGCCCCGTCGAATGGCATCGCCGCCGCCGCGCCGCCGTGCACGTCGGCAGCTAAAGTCCTCGCATGACTAGACAACCTGAAGCTGCCCGCCTCGCCGGCCACGCCTTGGTCGAGGCACTGATCGCCCAGGGCATCGAGACCGCCTTCGGCGTGCCGGGCGAGAGCTACCTCGCCGTGCTCGACGGTTTCCACGAGCATGCCGGCAAGATCCGCTTCGTCGCCTGCCGTCAGGAGGGCGGTGCGGCCTTCATGGCCGAGGCCCAAGGCAAGCTGACCGGCCGCCCTGGCATTTGCTTCGTGACCCGCGGGCCGGGTGCGACCAACGCCAGCATCGGTCTGCACACGGCCTTCCAGGATTCGACGCCGATGATTCTGTTCATTGGCCAGGTCGCCAGCGACCAGCGCGACCGCGAGGCCTTCCAGGAGGTGGACTACCGCCAGATGTTCGGCCCCGGCACCCTGGGCATGGCCAAGTGGGTGGGCGAGGTGCAGGATGCCGAGCGCCTGCCCGAATACGTGGCGCGCGCCTTCCACACGGCAACGCAGGGGCGTCCCGGCCCGGTCGTCCTGGTGTTGCCCGAGGACATGCTGACCAAGCCCATCACCGCCCCGGTGCTGCCGCCGGTGCGTCCCGCCGAAGCAGCACCGACGCCCGCCGCACTGGCCGAACTGCGCGAGCGCCTGGCCACTGCAAAGAAGCCGCTGGTCATCGCGGGCGGCGGTGGCTGGACGCCCCAGTCCACTGCTGCGCTGCAGGCCTTTGCCGAGGCCTGGCACCTGCCGGTGGGCTGTGCCTTCCGCTTCCAGGACCTGTTCGACAACCGTCACCCGCTGTATGCCGGCGACGTGGGCATAGGCATCAATCCCAAGCTCGCCGCGCGAGTGAAGGAGGCCGACCTCATCCTCGCCGTCGGCCCGCGCCTGGGTGAGATGACGACCGGAGGCTACACACTGCTGCAGGCGCCGCGCCCGACGCAGCAGCTGATCCACATCCATGCTGGCGCGGAGGAACTGGGCCGCGTCTACACGGCCGAGCTGCTGGTCAACGCCAGCATGAGCACGGCCGCGCCTGCCCTGGCCACGCTCGCTCCGCCGGAGGACATCTCCTGGCGCGCCTGGACCGATGCCGCTCATGCGGACTACGAGGCCAACCTCGTGCCCACGCCGGTCAGCCCGCTGGACATGGCCGAGGTCGTCAGGCTCATCGACGCGAAGCTGCCCGCCGGTACCATCTTCACAAACGGGGCTGGCAACTACAGCGGCTGGCTGCATCGGTTTCACCGCTACACGACGCTGCACCGCGAAGGCCGCAGCCAGCTTGCGCCGACCTCGGGTGCGATGGGCTACGGCGTACCCGCCGCAGTGGCGGCCGCTCTGCTGCAGGAGGAGCGCTGGGTCGTCAACATTGCCGGTGACGGTGATTTCTTGATGACCGGGCAGGAGCTGGCGACGGCCACTGGCTACGGTGCGAAGAAACTGCTGGTGGTCGTCGTCGATAACGGCACCTACGGCACCATCCGGATGCACCAGGAGCGCGAGTACCCTGGCCGCGTGTCGGGCAGCGATCTATTCAATCCCGACTTCGCCAGGCTTGCCGAGGCCTTCGGCTTCGCAGCCTTCAGGGCGGAAAGCACAGATGAGGTCGGTCCGGCACTGGACGCGGCCATCGCGGCCGGGCGGCCGGCGCTGTTGCACCTGCGTCTGTCCAGCGACGTCAGTACCTCCCGCAGCACGCTGACCGCCATCCGAGAGGCGGCGAGGGCGCGTCATGCTTGAGCTGACGCTGCGCGGCGAGTTCATCGAGCTCGACAAGCTGCTCAAGGCCATGGGGCTGGCCGAGAGCGGTGGCCGGGCACGGCTGGCGATCGCGGCGGGCGAGGCGAGAGTCGATGGGCAGGTCGAACTGCGCAAGACCGCCAAGATCCGCGCCGGCCAGGTGGTGGACTTTGGCGGCCAGCAGGTGAGGGTTCTGCAGGGACCGCCCGGCGGCTGAGACTGCCCAAAGAAAACGGCGGCCCGCAGGCCGCCGTTTTGGCACTCAAGAGTGCGGCTCAGGTGCGGCGGCGACGCACCAGGCCCAGGCCCAGCAGCGTGGAAGCGACGAGCGCCAGGCTGGTCGGCTCGGGCAGCGTGCGCACCACTTGTTCCTTGGTGCCAATCGTGAAGCTGTCGAAGGCGAAGAAGTCGCCCGTGCCAACGGTCGACAGGAAGCGGATGCTGTTGAATTCCTCGGCAGCGTTCTCGGCGATCAGGCCGAAGTACAGGATGCTGCCGTCAGCGACGCTCAGCGCCGCGGTGGGAACGTCCAGCGTGGAGACCACGCTACCGTTGTTCGACAGCTCAAGCTTCAGCGTGCCGCCGAAGTCGCCCAGGTCGATACCGTAGAAGCCGAATGCGGCCAGGGAGTTGCTGAAGTCCACTTGGAAGGGGTTGCCGCCGCCAGCAGACACTTCCCAGTAGCGAGTGCCACCGGGCACCGAGTAGCGGCCGGCGCCGTTCGTCGCGCCAACGGCATTGGTTGCCACAGAGCCAGCGCCATTCAGCGTGGCGGTGCCGGCAGCGCCGAAGTCCAGGGCCAGCGGGGCAGAGCCGGAGCGCGACTCGAAGTTCTCGGTGCCGACGCCGGTGAGGTTGCTCTTGAAGCTGTTCTCCGCAGCGGTCGAGTTCGTGGACGCCACCTGAGCGCCGGCATTGCCGTTGTTGTCGATGCCGGTATAGACGAGATAGGCGTTCGCACTGCCGGCGGCCATCAGGGCGGCGGCGCAGGCGATGGAGGTGAGGAGCTTGCTCATCGGTGACTTTCTTGAAAAGGTTGCAATGAAATTTCCGAGGGTCACTAAGCAGCATCCATGCCATTACTTGTAAGTCACTGTCGCAAAAAGAGAAATTGAATTTCAAGGGAATTTCTTTCGATGGGCTGTCAATCTTTTCGACATCCCTGAAATAAGGGTCGGCGGGTTCGGCGGACGGACAACGTTGCCGCCGGGTTCGCCCCGCCCCGCGGATCGGTGCCCCCCGGGATTGCCCGGCGTTGACCAGCGGTCCAAAAAACGAAACACTGTTCCAACTGTTCGCCAAACCACAGCCGTCGACCGGCCGCCACCGGGTGGCCGGGGTTGTGATGGCCGACGCAGTGCGGCGCGCCTGTTGCGCCCGCTCACCCTGCTGACGCTCGAGCGAGCCGGTGCCGCGAGGGCGATCAGTGCCACCTCGGCCTGCCGCCGATTCCCCGTCCCCGACTGCTGAAGCGTTGTGCGCCCGATCCCTGACGGATCGGGGGCCGGGCGGGCTCGCGCCTGCCCGTGATCCAGGGCCTTGCGAGGGGACGGCATGCATACACACAAATCGCGCGTCACCAAGGCGCGCCCGGAGACATGCCATGACTTCAAGAATGCCCAGGCGCGGCCTGCTGGCGTCGTCCATCTCGCTCGGCCTGCTGGCCTGCGGTGGCGGCCAGGAGAATGCCGCGAACTTCGCCACCCTCCAGTCCAGTGAGCAAGCCACGGCCGGTCGGCTCGATGCCAGCGGTGCGAGCGCTGCCGATACCGCCACGGCCCGGATCCAGGCCGCGCGCGACCCGCGCCCGATCACGCCGGCACCGGCGCCCGTCATCGATGCCGTCAGCCTCACCGACACGACGGCACCGCTGCTGTTCGACGTCGGCACGCGCACCTATGCCGCGCCGAGCACCATCAGCGGACTGCACAACCCGAGCAACTACCGCGCCGCACCCAGGTTGCCAGCCTGGCAGTTCGCTACCGTCGACCCGACCAACGGCGTGCTGGGCTTCGAGCGCGAGACCGCACCTGACATCGGCTGGCACGGCCAGTCGCGTGCCGGCAAGGTGCTGGTCACCGGCGGCTCGTCGGCGGCGGCCGACCGTGTCTACACGGTCTTCAACAAGGAGCAACTGCTGGCTGCGCTGCGAGAAGCGAAGAACCAGCCCAAGATCATCCGCATCGTCGGCCACATCGACTTTCGCTGGCGCGACAACAACACGGTGTTCGAGGAGTACACGGGCTTCCTGGACCAGAAGAATGGCGGTTCGTTCTCCATCCCGTCCAACACGACGCTGGTGGGCATCAACGATAGCAACGGCCGGCCGGCCCGCATCACCGGTACGCAGATCCTGATCGGCATCGAAGCCGCGCTGACGCCAGGCGGGAGCCCGGAGGCCGATTTCAAGGCCTGGGTCGCTGCCGGCAAGGACCCGGAGCTCTACCCGACCTGGACGCGCAACATCATCGTGCGCAACCTCGCCATCGACACGCCCTGGGACGTGAACCCGGAGGACAGCGACAACGCCTACATGGACGGCGTGACCATCACGCGCGGTCAGCAGATCTGGTTCGACCACGTGACCATCAGCGACGGCGACACGCCCGAGTCGCTCGCCAGCGACACCCGCCACGACGGTGCGCTCGACATCGTGCGCGGCAGCGACTACGTCACCGTCTCCAACAGCATCTTCACCAAGCACCACAAGAACAGTCTTGTCGGCAACGGCGACTCCGGTCGCGCCTGGAGTGATGCCGGCCGCCTGCACGTCACGCTGACCGGCAACTGGTGGGACCATGCCTACAGCCGCCTGCCGCTGGTGCGCTTCGGCCAGCTGCACATGTACAACAACCTCGTCGCCGGCAGCACGACGACCAGCGACAGCGATCGCAAGTTCGGTTCCGGCCTGGATGTGCGCTACCAGTCAGACGTGATCTCGGAGAACAACTTCTACGAGTTCACCGGCCTCAAGCCCAAGGAGGTCTGCGGCAAGCTGGCCGGCGGCAAGGATGCGATCAGCTTCCGCAGCAGCGGCCACCGCTTCATCAGCGACAAGGGCGACGACGGCAAGGCGATGACCTCGGTCATCGACGTCGAGCTGCAAGGCTGCGACAGCCTGCCCGTGAAGCAGAACTGGGTGCCGCCCTACGCGTACACGCTGCGGGGCGCCGACACCATTCGCGATGCCATCCGCACCAGCTCCGGTGCCGGCCGCCTGGGCCTGTTCGCGACGCAGGGCCCGGCACCGGCTCCGCTGCCCGGCTCACCGGCGCCCAGTCCGTCGCCTTCGCCGTCTCCCTCGCCATCGCCTTCCCCGAGTCCGGCCCCCGCGCCCGTGCCCGTGCCCAATCCGCCGCCGCTGATCCCCGGCACGGCCTGCACGGTGACGCTGCCCTGCAGTGACGGTGGCGGCGAGTCGGTGCTGAGCCCGCTGGTCACCGTGGCCGTGCCTGCGGCTGCGTACGTGCAGGAGACCGGCACCTACACACTGTCCGGCGCTGGCGTCATCAACTCCGGCAGCCCCTACACCTTCAATTTCAAGTACGCGGCGTTGACGGGCGACTTCACGTTCACGGCCCGCCTTGTCAATCAGGGGGGCAGTGCCGATTCGGCGCGAGCCGGCATCGTTGCAGCCGATGGCGTCAGCGGCACGCCGGTCTACGCCTGGACTGCGCGCTATTCCTCCACCGGCGAGATCCGCGCGGCCACCAACGGCAACAACCGCTCCAACCTAAGCGGCTTCGCGAGCTCGACGCCACCCGTCTGGGTGCGTATGCAGCGCCGTGGCAACGCCGTGTACTCGGCCGCGTCCGCCGACGGCGTGACCTGGGCCGAGAAGACCAACCTCAGCGTGACCGGCACGACGCTCTACGTCGGCCTGGCGCTGTCCTCGGGCAGCAACAGCGCCGTCGTCACGGCCGATTTCGACAACGTGACCATCGTCGGCGGTGGCCGCTGATGCACAAGGAGACAACCATGAAGTTCAAACGCCAACTCCTCGCTGCCCTGCTGGGCGGCGGCCTCTCTCTCGGGCAGGCCTGGGCCGGGGCGACCCAGGAGGTTGCCTATGGTTCGTTGACGGCCACGACCACGGTCACGTTCAGCGAACTCGTCGCGAGCCCCTTCGACGCAGTGCTGATCGACGGCCTGCTCAGCAGCGGTGGCGTGCTGTTCGGCGAGCGCTTCGCCGGCCAGGAGCTGGCCGTGGCGAAGGCGCCTCGCCCAGGCGCCATCGCACAGGACTGGTTCGACGATCTCAGCTTCGGCAGTCCCAGTGCGGGGCTGACGCTGTTGGCCGGGGCGCAGGGAGCCAACCTGGGTGCCTTCCACTATGGCGATGCCGATGGCGCGGCGCTAGCTGGCGTTGGCCCGCAGAACACGGATGGCAGCGACCCCTTCGGCTTTGGCGCGATCTCGGCCCGCTTCGCGTCGCCCGTCTCTGCCCTGGGCCTGCAGCTGCGCGACGCCGATGGCGGCGTGATCACGCTGAGCCTGTACCGCGACGACGGCAGCCTCATCGAGGCCGTCAGTCTCAGTGGCCGCAGCGACGGCTTCTACGCCTTCTCCCGCATCGGTGGCGCGGCCGACATTGCCGGCTTCACGTTGACGAACCGCGACAGCTACTACGGCATCGCCATCGACAACCTCGTGCTGGCCGCGGCGGTGCCCGAGCCGGCCAGCGCCGTGCTGGCCCTGGGCGGCCTGCTGGTCGTTGCCATTGCCCGCCGGCGCGCGCGCTGATTCCTCCCCACGACCATCGCAAGGAGACAAACCATGAACAAGTTCCTGACCCTGGCCGTCCTGGCCGCCACGTCCATCGGCAGCGCGCAGGGCGCCGGCACGGCGCTGAGCAACGGTGACTTCGCCTTCACCGGCCTCAACGTCAACACCACGGTGGGCGGCTGGTCCTTCGTGACCTTTGTCGACATCAGCGCCGGCACGACGATCTACTTCACCGACACCAATGTGCTGCAGACCCCCACGTCCAGCGGCGTGTTCTCGACGGCGCCAGAAACCTTCTGGTCCTGGACGGCCAGCGCCGACGTGGTGGCCGGCACATCGGTCGCACTGCTCGGCACGGGTGTCAGCGGCCAGTACACCTCGAAGTCCGGCGCGGCGGGCGGCACGCCCAACGGCACGGTGACTAACCTGAACGGCAACACGTCGAACATCTCCAGCGGTGGCGATGTCCTCTATGCCTACCAAGCCGCTTCGTACGCGACCAACTACCAGCCGGGCGCCATTACCTTCCTTGGCGCGATCAGCAACCGCGCGGCGCCCTACCCGACGTCCGACAATCCCTTCGCTGCGACAGGGCTGAGCGGCATCCAGGTGCGCGAGTTCCGTGGCAGCGTGGACACCCGCTACACGCAATTCACTGCGCAGACGAGCACGGGCGACGCGCCCTACACGTCGATGGCCGAGCTGCAGGCTGCGCTCGCAGTGGCATCGAACTGGACGACGGTCGCCTCGTCGACCTCGGCGCCTATCGTGTCCGATGTGCTGGCAGTAACCGCGGTTCCGGAGCCCGGGAGCTACGCGCTGATGCTGGCTGGCCTGGCTACCGTCGGCGGCCTGGCGCGGCGACGCTTGGCGAAGCGCTGAGCAGGCCGCGCGGCGGTCAGCGGTAGCGCGCGAGGATGCGCTCGACGCTGCCGTCGCGCACCATGTCCCTGACGGCCTGGTCCAGCCGTTCCAGGGGCAGCTCGCGCACCAGCGTGAAGGCGCAGTGCGTGCGATAGCGGGTAGTCTGCAGCGCGGCCGTCAGGCCGTCTCCGGGGTGCAGCTTGTTGTGGTACTCCAGCGTGATCTTCTCGGTCAGCGCGTAATCCACGCGATGGGCCGCCAGCTTGCGCAGGTTGATCAGCATGCTGGGGGCGTCGTCCCGCACGAACCGTGCGCCCAGCGTCTGCTCGAACTGCGGGTAGCGGTAGGCGTACACGGTGCCGAGCGGCACGCCGGCCAGCTTCTGCAGGCTGCCGACCGCCGGCGCCTGCGGGTGGGCCGCCACCACGCCCGCATGTTCCAGCACCGGCGGGCTCCAGTGAAAGTCGCCATCTATCCAGTCGCGTGCGACGTAGCAGACGCCATCGGCCCCGCCGGCCGCCAGCACCTGAGAGACGCGACGCGGCGGCACCGGCAGGTATTCGATCGTGCGGCCCAGGCGGGTGGCTAGGTTGTCGCTGATGTCCTTGACGATGCCCGCCACAAGACGGCCATGCTCGAAGCCCCCGAAGGGCATCGCATGGTTCAGCGGTGCGATGAAGCGAAGCGGCGGTTCCGCGGCCTGCGCCTGCCAGGGCAGGGCGCAGGCCAGCAGCACCGCCGCCGGCCTCATGGCCTGACGACCTCCAGTAACCGGTCCAACCCGCCCTCGTTGATGGCCACCATGGCCTGCTCGCGCACCCTGGGCTTGGCGTGATAGGCCACCGACAGGCCTGCTGCGCCCATCATGGGCAGGTCGTTGGCGCCATCGCCTACGGCCATGGCCTGTTCGGTGGAGCAGCCAATGCGCGCGCAGCAGTCCCGCAGCATCAATCGCTTCTGCTCGCCATCGCAGATGTCGCCCCAGTCCTGCATGACGAGGCGGCCGGTCAACACACTATCGACGATCTCCAGTTCGTTGCTGCGCACGAAGTCCATGCCCAGTTCGGCCGCGACGTAGCGTGTGAAGAACGTGAAGCCACCGGACACCAGTACCAGCTTCAGTCCAGCTGCCTTCATTGCCGCACACAGCTCGCGCGCTCCGGGGTTGAAGGTCAGCCGCTCGGCCAGCACCCGGTCCAGCACGCTCGCCGGCGTGCCTGCTAGCAGCGCGAGGCGGCGGCGCAGGCTGTCCTTGAAGTCGCTGATCTCACCGCGCATCGCAGCTTCGGTGATGGCCGCCACTTCCTGGCCCTTGCCTGCCAGCGTGGCGATCTCGTCGATGCACTCGATGCCGATCAGCGTCGAGTCCATGTCGAAGGCGGCGAGCTTGAAGAAGGCCAGCGGTGGCAGGGTGGGGCCGGCGTTGACGACGAGGCCGGCGGAAGCGGTGGAAGTCACGGGGTGCGGGAGTGAAGCGGGACTGCGGTCCATTATCCCGATGACGACCGCCCACGACCCACCGCAGCGCGGCTAGGCTGCCTTCACCGGCTGGCCCAGCAGTCTGAGCACCTCGCGCACGGCCTGCGCGCGATCCTGCGGGCTGGACAGCGCCTTCTCCACGCGCAGCTTCTCGTTGCCGACCAGCTTGATGTTGCGGTTCTTCTGCACCAGCTCAATGACGCGCATGGGATCGATGGGCGGATTCGGGCGGAAGTTGATGTTGATGATGCCGGGCGTCGCATCGACCTTGACGACGCCGTAGGGCTTGGCCAGCACTCGAAGCCGGTGCAGGTCGAACAGCGTCTGGCCCTGCGTCGGCAACTTGCCGAAGCGGTCGGTGATCTCCTCAAGCATTGCATCGATCTGCTCCGGCTTCTCGGCCGTGGCCAGGCGCTTGTACAGGCTCAGCCGTACCTGCACGTCGCCGCAGTAGGCGTCGGGCAGCAGCGCGGGTGCGTGCAGGTTGATCTCGGTGTTGGTGGAGAACGCGCCAGTGGGCGAAAGCAGGTCGGGTTCGCGGCCGGACTTCAGCGCGCGCACCGCCTCGTTCAGCATGTCGTTGTAGAGCTGGAAGCCGATCTCCATCATGTTGCCGCTCTGGTTGTCGCCCAGCACTTCGCCTGCACCGCGGATTTCCAGGTCGTGCATCGCCAGATAGAAGCCCGAGCCCAACTCCTCCATTGCCTGGATTGCATCCAGCCGCTGTGTGGCCTGCTTCGTCAGGCCCTGGATGTCCGGCACCATGAGGTAGGCGTAGGCTTGGTGATGGCTGCGGCCCACGCGGCCACGCAGCTGGTGCAGCTGCGCGAGGCCGAACTTGTCGGCGCGGCTGATGACGATGGTGTTGGCGCTGGGAACGTCGATGCCCGTCTCGATGATGGTGGAGCACAGCAGCAGGTTGTGCTTGCCCTGCACGAACTCGCGCATGACGCGCTCCAGCTCGCGTTCGGGCATCTGGCCGTGGGCGACGACGATACGTGCCTCGGGCAGAAGCTCCTCCAGCTTCTGGCGCCGGTTCTCGATGGTCTCCACCTCGTTGTGAAGGAAGTAGACCTGACCACCGCGTTTCAGCTCACGCAGCACGGCCTCTCGTATCGTGCCGCTGCTCTCGGCACGTACGAAGGTCTTGATCGCCAGCCGGCGCTGCGGCGCGGTGGCGATGACGCTGAGGTCCCGCAGCCCCTCAAGTGCCATGCCCAGCGTGCGCGGGATGGGCGTGGCCGTCAAGGTCAGCACGTCGACCTCGGCGCGCATGGCCTTCATCGCCTCCTTGTGGCGCACGCCGAAGCGGTGTTCCTCGTCGATGACCAGCAGGCCCAGCCGGTTGAACTTGACCTCGGCGGACAGCAGCTTGTGCGTGCCGACGACGATGTCGATGCTGCCGTCGGCGATGCCTTCCATCGCAGCCTTGATCTCCTTTGCCGAGCGGAAGCGGCTCATCTCCGCGACCTTGACCGGCCAGGCGCCGAAGCGGTCGGCGATGTTTTGGTAGTGCTGCTCGGCCAGCAGCGTCGTCGGCGCCAGGATTGCGACCTGCTTGCCACCCATCACGGCGACGAAGGCCGCGCGCAGTGCCACCTCTGTCTTGCCGAAGCCGACGTCGCCGCAGACCAGGCGGTCCATCGGCTTGGGGCTGATCATGTCCTGGATGACTGCGTGGATTGCGGCGCGCTGGTCGGGCGTCTCCTCGAAGCCGAAGCTTGCTGCAAAGGCCTCGTAGTCGTGGCCCGAGTACCTGAACGCATGCCCCTCGCGCGCCGCGCGGCGCGCGTAAAGGTTCAGCAGCTCGGCGGCCGTATCGCGCACCTGCTCCGCGGCCTTGCGCTTGGCCTTCTCCCACTGTCCGCTGCCCAGTTTGTGCAGCGGAGCCTCCTCAGCCGAAACCCCGGTGTAGCGGCCGATAAGGTGCAGTTGCGCGACCGGGACATACAGCGTCGCCTTGTCCGCGTACTCCAGGTGCAGGAACTCGCTCTTCTGACCGTCGCCCAGGTCGATGTTGACGAGGCCCTGGTAGCGGCCGATACCGTGGTTGATGTGCACGACCGGGTCACCAACCTTCAGCTCGGACAAGTCCTTGATCAGCGCATTGACGTCGCTGACCTGTTCCTGCTTGCGGCGGCGCCGCGTCGTGGGCGTCGTCGCGAACAGCTCGGTCTCGGTGATGAGCTGCAGAGGCCGCGCCGGGTCGTTCCAGAAGAAGCCGGCGGCCAGCGGCGCTGCCGTGATGGCGTACTTTTCGTCGCCTTCCCAGAAATCGGCCAGGTTGGCTACGGACGGTGGATCGATCTTGTGGTCGCGCAGTTGCTCCAGCAGGCTCTCGCGCCGACCTTCGCTTTCGGCCAGCAGCAGCACGCGGTGCGGTGTGTTCTTGAGATGTGCCTCCAGCCGCGCCAGCGGCTCCTGCACACCTCGCTCGACACTGACGTCAGGCAGCGGCCGCGCGAAGTCCACTGGCTCGCTTCCACGCACGGACAGCACCGCATGCGGGTGCGTCAGGCCAAAGAAGTCTTCCGTCGTCAGGAAGATGTCTGCGGGCGGCAGCAACGGCCGCTCGGGATCGTGCTGCAGGAAGCGATGGCGCTCCTTGGTGTCGGTCCAGAAGCGCTGGATAGCCTCATCGACCTCTCCATGCAGCGCCAGCCCAGCCTCGGCACCCAGGTAATCGAACACCGTGGCGGTCTGCTCAAAGAAGATGGGTAGGTAGTACTCGATGCCGCCGGATGCGATGCCATCGCCGATGTCGCGGTAGAGGCGTGACTTGCTTGGGTCGCCGTCCATCTTCTCCCGCCAGCGGTTGCGGAAGGCCTTGCGCGCGGCCTCGTCCATCGGGAACTCGCGGCCGGGAAGCAGGCGCACGTCGGGCACCGGATAGAGGCTGCGCTGACTGTCCGGGTCGAAGACGCGGATGGAGTCCACCTCGTCGCCGAACAGGTCGACGCGGTAGGGCACGTTTGAGCCCATGGGAAACAGGTCGATCAGGCCGCCGCGCACAGCGTACTCACCAGGCTGAACCACCTGGCTGACATTTGTGTAGCCGGCCAAGGTGAGCTGCGCGCGCAGCGAGGCTTCGTCGAGCCGCTGCTTCTGCCTGAAGTTGAACGTCGTAGCGGCCAGGAAACTTGGCGGCGCCAGTCGCGTCAGCGCCGTCGCGGCCGGCATCAACACGACGTCGATGCTCTTACTCTTCTTCGCCTGCAGGAGCTCCCATAGCGTGGCCAGCCGCTCGGAGATCAGGTCCTGATGCGGGCTGAAGCTGTCGTAGGGCAGGGTCTCCCAGTCCGGGAAAACGGCCACCTTCAGCTCCGGCGCGAAGAACTTCAGCTCGTCCTCCAATCGCTGTGTGTCGCCAGGCTCGGCCGTGAAGATGGCGGCCAGCCGGCCGGCGTCACGCTGCTGCTGCACGAAGCGCGCGAGCAGCAGGGCATCGGCCGAGCCGATGGGACGGGAATGGGTGAATTTCTTGCCCGGCTGGATGACCGGCAGCGAGGGGAGCGTCATGCGGACCTACAAACGACAACAGCCCCGAAGCGGGGCTTGGGGGAATTCTATGGAAGCCATGCCCTTTGGCTGTTCGTCAGGGTCATGGCTAGCATGCGCACTTCCTAACTGGAGAACTCATGCGCCGTCGTCTTGCCCTGAGCCTGCTTGCCGCGAGCCTGCCCGTTTGGGCCACGCCGACAGAGAGCGAACGCTTCCACCGGTGGCTTGACGCCCAGTGGGAGTTGACCCTGCAGCGCCAGCCGGTACTGGCCACCTCGTTGGGCGATCCGCGCTACAACGATCGCCTTGTCGACACCACGACTGCGGCCTATCGTGCCCAGGCCAGACGCGAGCTGAAGCAGACGCTGAAGGGCCTGTCAGCCTTCAGGAAGGACAAGCTTGATCCCAAGGACCGTGTCTCCTACAGCATCCTCAAGCTCGACCTGGAGCAGGACCTGGCCGGTGAGCGCTTTCCGGACTGGATGCAACCCATCAGCCAGATTGGCGGCCTGCCCAGCTTCCTGGCCCAGATGGGCACCGGCCAGTCCATCCAGCCCTTCAAGACGACCAAGGACTACGACGACTGGCTCAAGCGTCTTACCCTGGCCGTGCCCTTGCTCGATGGCACCATCGCCAACATGCGCGACGGCCTCAAGGCCGGCGTGACCCAGCCCAGGGCTGTTATGGAGAAGGTGCTGCCGCAGCTGGCAGCGCTGGCGGTGACCGATCCAGAGAAGAGTCTGTTCTGGGGCCCGATCAAGACCTTCCCTGAGGCCGTGCCGGCCGCGGACCGCGAGCGCATCACAGCAGCAATGCGCGAGTTGCTGTCCACCGGGGTGCTGCCAGCCTATGCCCGGCTGCTGGCCTTCGTGCGCGACGAGTACACACCCAAGGCGCGCACCAGCACGGCCTGGTCGGCACTGCCCGATGGCAAGGCCTGGTACGCGCAGCGCGTGCGGCAGTCGACCACCGTGGCGCTGACACCCGACGAGATCCACGAGATCGGCCTGAAGGAGGTCGCGCGCATCCTCGGGGAGATGGAGTCCGTGCGTCGTCAGGTGGGCTATCAGGGCGACTTGAAGGCCTTCTTCAAGTACCTGCAGGACGATCCGAAGTTTTACTTCAGCAAACCGGAGGACCTGCTGGCAGGCTACCGCGAGCTGCAAAAGAGAATCAACGGTCTGACGCCCAAGCTGTTCGACATCGCTCCAAAGGCCGACTACGAGGTGCGCGAGGTCGAGGCTTTCCGCGCCGAGAGCGCCGCGGGAGGCTCCTACCAGAGCCCGTCCAGTGACGGCTCTCGCCCAGGTGTCTTTTACGTCAACACCTTCAACCTGAAGGCCCAGCCGATCTTCGGCATGGAGACGCTGTCGCTGCACGAGGCCTCGCCGGGGCATCACTTCCAGATCTCCATCGCTCAGGAGGACAAGGCACTGCCCAAGTTCCGCCGCTACGGCAGCCACTACACGGCCTATGTGGAGGGCTGGGCGCTGTACGCCGAGAGCCTGGGCAAGGAATTGGGCCTGTTCACAGACCCCTACCAGTGGTACGGCCGCCTGTCGGACGAGCAGTTGCGTGCGATGCGTCTGGTCGTGGACACCGGCTTGCATGCCAAGGGCTGGACGCGCGAGCGTGCCATCCAGTACATGCTGGACAACTCGTCCATGGCCGAGAGCGACGTCATCTCCGAAGTCGAGCGCTACATCGTCTGGCCCGGCCAGGCACTGGGCTACAAGATCGGCCAGTTGGAGATCACCCAGCTGCGGGCCGAAGCCCAGGCGGCACTTGGGCCGAAGTTCGACGTCAAGGGCTTCCACCGCGTCGTGCTGACGGCCGGCCAGGTGCCGCTGCCGGTGCTGCGCGAGCTGGTGCAGGACTGGGTGGCCAGGCGCAAGGCTGGTTGAAGCGGCCGTCGGCGGGAGGTGCAGCCTGTCCCCGCCGCATCGCAGCCTGTCGCGTCCGCGTGGCGGCCGGGCGTGGCGCTGCGTACCGTCATGCCCTGACACCAACGCTCAGGAGATCGACATGACCAAGCGCTGCAGCGTCGCTGCACTGACCCTCGTGCTGGCTGCATCCACCGCCTCTGCTGGCGACAGCGACTTCAGCCTGGGCGTCGAGGGCCACAGCCGCACGGAGGCCGCCGACGTGGGCTTGCCGGTCTACGCCGGTGCCGTGCCATTCGAGGAAGGCGGCGGCGACAGAGCCTCCGTCACGCTGGGCGCATGGGCCGGCAAGTTCGGGCTCAAGGTGGATGCCATGAAATTCCGCTCCGCTGCGGCGCCCGAGCGCGTGGCCGGCTTCTACGCCAAGGCGCTGGGCCGCTATGGCGACGTGCTGGATTGTCGCGACCCGGCTGCCCGCGTGAAACAACCAAAGGACTCCGACAAGCTCAGTTGCGAAGGCAACGAGCCCAAGCCCGGCGACTACGAGTACCGCGTTGGCACGGCCAAGAATTTCCGCGTCGTCAGTGTGAGGCGCGACGGCGACGGTACGCGCTTCGACATGGCCCGGGTCGACCTGCGCTTTTAACGGCGGAATGTCGCCAGCGGCGGCAACCGACCGGTCGGTAGTGGCGGAAAGTCGCCGAATCCGGCCGAAATCCGCCGCGCCAGCCTGGGGCTGCACGATGCACGAAGTTGGCACGCAAGCTGCTCATCCTGGGGCACACAAACCCAGGAGACAGCATGTCTGCGATCCATCCCACGACTTCGGCGGCGAAGCCGGGCGCTGCGACCGACCACATCGAGCTTAAGCGCGTCAAGGCCATCTTCGTCGGCTCCATCGGCAACCTCGTCGAGTGGTACGACTTCTACTGCTACGCAGCCTTTTCGCTGTACTTCTCGTCGGCGTTCTTCCCGTCCAGCGACCCGGTGGCGCAGTCCATGTCCACCGCAGCCATCTTTGCGCTGGGCTTCTTCGTGCGCCCCATTGGCGGGCTGCTGTTCGGCTACATCGGCGACCGCCATGGCCGCCGCCTGGCGTTGATGACCTCGGTGATGCTGATGTGCGGTGGCTCGCTGCTGATTGCCTGTTCGCCCACCTACGCTGCGGTGGGCGTCTGGGCACCGGCCATCCTGCTGATCGCACGATTGCTGCAAGGCCTGAGCCTTGGCGGTGAATACGGTTCCAGCGCGACCTACCTTTCCGAGATGGCCACGTCCAAGCATCGCGGCTTCTATTCCAGCTTCCAGTACGTGACGCTGATCGGTGGCCAGCTGACGGCGCTGGTCGTGTTGCTGGTGCTGCAGAACTTCGTGCTCGACACGGCGGAGCTCAAGGCCTGGGGCTGGCGCATCCCGTTCTTCATCGGTGCGGGCCTGGCCATCGTCGCGTTGATCATGCGTTCTGATCTGCCCGAGACTCAGGCCTTCGAGAAGCAGCGCAAGCAGGGGAAGGACCGCATGGGCGGCTTCAAGCTGCTGATGCAGCACCCGCGGGAATGCCTGATCGTCATTGGCTTGACCATGGGGGGCACGCTGGCCTTTTACGTCTACACCACCTACATGCAAAAGTTCCTGAAGCTGTCGGTAGGGCTGACGGATGCGCAGACCACGGCCGTCTCCGCCGCCAGCCTGGTGTTCGCGGCGTTGCTGCAGCCACTGTACGGGGCGCTGTCGGACAAGATCGGCCGCAAGCCCCTGCTGCTGGGCTTCGCCATCCTGGGCACGCTGTTCACGGTGCCGTTGCTGACGGCTATCCGCCACGCCCAAGGCCCGTGGGAGGCCTTCGGTTTGATCGCCTGCGCCTGGCTCATCGTCAGCGGCTACACCTCCATCAACGCGGTCGTGAAGGCCGAGCTCTTCCCGGCCTCCATCCGTGCCACCGGCGTGGGCGTGCCCTATGCCATCGCCGTGTCGGTGTTCGGCGGCAGTGCCGAGTACATCGCGCTGTGGTTCAAGCAGCAAGGCATGGAGAGTGGCTTCTATTGGTACGCTACCGCAGTGATCGCCTGCTCGCTGCTCGTCTACCTGTTGATGCGTGACACGCGCCGGCATTCGAGGATCGATGCCGAAGCCGCCCAACACTGAGGACTCCGCCGCCGCTCGCCGTTGGCGGCGCAGCCTTGCGCTGCTGCTGGGCGTGATGCTGGGTGGTGCCGCGGTGGCCTACGGCGCGTGGCGGCTGTCGCTCGACCTGGCCCTCGCCCAGACCCAGGACGACGCCCAGCGCCACCTGCGTTTCGTCGCGCACGAGCTCACCGGTGCGCTCGACAAGTACGAGGCCGTGCCCCAGGTGCTGGCCCGCCACCCGGCGCTGGCCGGGCTGCTGGCGCAGCCGACCTCCCAGGTCCGTGTGGCGGAGGTCAACGCGCTGCTCGTCGACGTGGCGCGGGACGCCGCTGCGGCGGCCATCTTCCTCATCGACGCGAAAGGCCTGACGCTGGCCTCCAGCAACTGGCGCGACAACCAGACGTTCGTGGGGCAGAACTACGCCTACCGGCCCTACTTCCGCGATGCGATGGCCAGCGGTGGCGGGCATTTCTATGCCCGGGGGTCCACGACCGGTACGCCCGGCTACTTCATCGCGCACCGCCTCGGTCAGGCCGCGGGTGTTGTCGTGTTGAAAGTGTCCCTCGACGAGATGGAATCCAACTGGGCCCGTAGCGCTGGCGACCTGATGCTGGCCGATGCGCGCGGTGTTGTTTTCCTCGCCAGCCGTCCCGAGTGGAAGTACCGCACGCTGCGCCCCCTGACCGCCGCTGCACGCGCCGAGCTGCACGAGACACAGCAGTATGGCGACCTGCCGCTGGCCTCGCTGGCGCGAGAGCCCTCGCGTGTGTCGGACGATTTGCGCGTGGAACGCGTGGCCACGGCCTCCGCCCGACTGCGCGCGCTGGTCACCGAGCTGCCCGTCGAAGGCCGGGGCTGGACATTGCTGTCCTTCACCGAGATCCGTGGCGCCGAGCAGATCGCCGCCGGCCGCGCCTGGGCCGCGGCGCTGGGTTGGGTGTCGCTGCTGCTGCTGCTGGCCTACCTGCAGCTGCGCCGCCGCCGCGCCCGTGAGCGTCTGGCTGCTCAGGGCGAGCTGCGTGCCGCCTACGACAGCCTTGAGGCGCGCATCGCCGAGCGCACGCAGGAATTGCAGGCACGCGTGGACGAACTGCATCGCATCGAACGCACGCTGCGCGCGACCCAGGACGAGCTGGTGCAAGCCGGCAAGCTGGCCGTGCTGGGTCAGATGGCCGCCAGCATCACGCACGAGATCAACCAACCACTGGCGGCGCTGCGGGCGCTGAACGACAACGCCCGTGTCTTCCTGGAGCGCGGCATGCAGGCCGATGCCGTGGGCAACCTGGAGGCGATCGACAGCCTCACACAGCGCATCGCCGCCATCGTGGCCCAGCTCAAGGGGTTTGCGCGGCGCGACGAGTTGCGCGTGCAGCCTGTGCAGGTGGCGACCGCCTTCCAGGCCGCGGTTGCCCTCGTCGGCGCTGAGGCACGCCGCCAGCGCGTGACTCTGGCGTGCCCACAGGTGCCAGAAGGCCTTGCCGTGCTGGGCCAGCAGGTACGCGTGGAGCAGGTGCTCGTCAACCTGCTGCGCAACGGCATCGATGCGAGCGCGGAGCAGGGCGGCGGCACGGTCACGCTGCAGGCCGAGGTTGATGCTGCTGCCGGCCAGGCGCTGCTGCGCGTGACCGACGATGGCCCGGGCCTGAGCGACGACGTGCAGGCCCGCCTCTTCGAACCCTTCTTCACCACCAAGCGCCGCGGCGAGGGGCTGGGCCTGGGCCTGTCTATCTCCGCCTCCATCGCCAACGCACTGGGTGGCTCGCTGCAAGGCGGCAATCGCGAGGGCGGCGGCGCACAGTTCACGCTCAGGCTTCCTCTCGCTTGATTGCAGGATCCCCCGACAATTCCACGATGGCTTGGACCGAACCTGTTGATGTGCTGCTCGTCGAGGACGACGAGCATGTCCGCCTGGCCACCACGCAGAGCCTGCGTCTTGCCGGCCTGCAGGTTCAGTCCGTCGATTCGGCCGAGGCCGCGCGGGCCTGGTTGCAACCGGGATTCGCCGGCGTGGTCGTCTGCGACGTGCAACTGCCCGGCGACAGCGGCCTCGTGCTGCTGCACTCGCTGCGTGAGCAGGACCACGAGCTGCCCGTCATCCTCGTCACCGGTCACGGCGACATCGGCATGGCCGTGGAGGCGATGCGGGATGGCGCCTGGGACTTCATCGAGAAGCCGTTCTCTGCCGAGCATCTGGTGGAGGTGGTGCGTCGTGCGCTGGCCCAGCGCCGGCTGGTGCTGGAGAACCGCAGGCTGAAGGCGCAGCTGGGCGGCGGGCCGGCTGACGGGCTGCTCGGCGCCAGCGCCGCAATGGAGCAGGTTCGCACGCTGATCACTACGCTGGGGCCTGCGCGCGTGGACGTGCTGATCCACGGCGAGACCGGTACCGGCAAGGAGGTCGTGGCCCGCGCGCTGCATGCGGCCAGCGGCTCGCGTGGGCCTTTCGTTGCGATCAACTGTGGCGCATTGCCAGAAAGCGTGTTCGAGTCCGAGATCTTTGGCGCTGAGGCTGGCGCCTACACGGGAGCCAACAAGCGTCGCATCGGCAAGCTGGAGTTCGCGGGCGACGGCACGGTCTTCCTTGATGAGATCGAGTCCATGCCGATGGCGCTGCAGGTGAAGATGCTGCGCGTGCTGCAGGAGCGCAGCGTGGAGCGGCTGGGAGCCAATACGGCCCAGCCGCTGGCCTGCCGCATCGTCGCGGCGACCAAGGTCGACCTGCTGGACATGGCAAAGGACGGCCGCTTTCGCGAGGACTTGTTCTACCGCCTGGATGTGGCCAGCGTCGTGTTGCCACCTCTGCGCCAGCGTCGCGAGGACATCCCTGTGCTATTGAGCCATTTCTGCGCTCAGGCCGGCGAGCGTCTGCAGCGCACGGTGCCGGCCTGGAGCAGCGCCCAGCTCGCCGCCTGGCAGGCGCGTGACTGGCCGGGCAATGTGCGTGAGCTGCGCAACTTCGCCGAGCGCTGGGTGTTGGGCCTGCTGACCGAGGCGGCACCGCCTGCGCTGCCTTCCGCGAGCGCCGAGCCCGCGGCCCTGCCGCAGGCGCCGTTGGACGAGGCCCTGGCATCGGTGGAGCGCCAATGGATCGTGCAGGCGTTGCGGGAGAGTGGCGGCAATATCGCCAAGGCCGGTGAACGCCTGGGCCTTGCGCGCAAGACGCTGCATGACCGCATCCGCCGTCTCGGGCTGGACGCCGATGCCTACCGCGGCACCTGAGCCGCCGATGTGACACGGCGATGAAATCGGAGCCCGCCACAGGGCCCCGGTTGCGTGGTGCACGGCGGCGGGGCGCGTCGATAACGTGACGGGCTTTTACCTGTCCCCGCGCCCACCATGATGCTTCGTTCCGCCCCGATCGCTTGCGCCCGCCGCTGGCACCCCATTGCGCTGGCCTGCCTGGCCGCGGTGCAACTGTCCGCCCAGGCTGCCAGCTTCTCGATCACAGGTTCGTCCAGTACGGCACAGAGCCTGGGCGCGTCGCAGACCGGCAACGTGGCTGCCGGCGGATCTCTGACCGTGTCGGGGTCCACGGTCGCGGTGACGGTCACCGGCAACAGCGCCAGTCTGACGAACCTCGGCAGCATCACGCAGACCGGCAGCGGCCGAGTCATCCGCGACAACACCGGCGTGAGCGGCCTCGTCATCACCAACGGCAGCACCGGCAGCGCGACAGCGTTGCTGCAGGCAGCTGACGGCGACGTCATCCAGATGAACAAGAGCCCTGCCAGCGTGGTGCTGCACAACTACGGGCAGATGATCTCGCTGAATGCGTCGGCGGCGGGCAACCAGGTCGTGGACTTCAATGCCATCGCTAGCGGCAGCAACATCGTCAACAACTACGTCGGTGCGCTGATGAAGTCGTACGAGGCCGATGCGGTGAGACCGGGTGTCAACGGGGTCGTCAACAACGGGGGCACCATCCAGTCGATCACGACGACAGGCTCCAGCAGCGACGGCATCGACGGTCAGGCCAACTCTGGCATCCAGGTCGTCAACGCCGGCCTGGTGCAGGGCGGCCGCCATGGCATCACCGGCGGCCAGGACACGGCCCTGTTGACGCACACCATGTCGATCGCCAACCAGGCCGGCGGAATCATCCAGGGCAACAACGGTTCGGGCCTTAACCTGGATGGCTTCAACGGCCTGCAGGTCGTGACCGTCCACAACGCCGGCACCATCGTAGGCCGGGGCGTCACGGGCGATGGCGATGGCGTGGACGTCGACGGCGTCGTGATGCTTACCAACACGGCCACCGGCATCATTCGCTCGGCCAACTCCTTCAGTGCAGTGGCCTCGGGCCTTGCCTACAGCGAGGCCATTTCGGTGGGGGGCGGCAGCATCACCAATGCCGGCCTTATCGAAGGCCTGGTGGCCGCGGGCAATACCAACGCGGTGGGCCGCGGCGTCTCGCTGGTGGGCAACGACATCACCAGTGGCGTGAACGCTGGCCAACGCGAAGCCATCTATGCGAACGCCGTCGTCGTCAACCAGGCCGGTGGCGTCATCCGAGGCCAGAGCGATGCCGCCATCTATGCCGGCGGCCTGAACGGCAGTGGCCGCACGGTCAGCATCCAGAACGATGCCGGCGCGACGCTGGCGGGGGGCGCGGGCAGCGCGGCCCTTGTCGTCACGAACGACTACGCGACGACGATCGTCAATCACGGCCTCATCGACGGCAGTGCAAGCGGCAAGGCCATCCAGTTGGGCAGCGGCCAGAACAGCGTCACGCTTGCCGGCGGCCAGGCCCAGGTACTGGGCAGCATTGATGGCGGTTCGGGCGGAGCCAACGCCCTGCGCATCGATCCGGGCGCGGGCGAGAGCTTCGCCTACGCTTCGTCGCTGTCGAACTTCGCCGTCGTGCGGATCGCCAGTGGCCGCGTCGTGCTGAGCGGCGAGAACCACGTCAACGGCAAGACCGTCATTGCCAGCGGCGCGGTGCTGGAGCTGGCCGGGGCCCAGCGCCTGGACGCGGCCGGTGCCCTGGAGCTGGCTGGTGGCCAACTGGTGCTGGGTGGCGAGCAGAGCTTCGCCGAGCTGGTACTTAGCGCCAGCTCGGCAATCGACCTCGGCAGCTCGACGCTTAGCTTCGGTGCGCTGGGCGACGTCGCCGCCGGTGCGACGCTGAGTGTCGTCGGCAACGGCAACTACGCCCTGCGCTTCAGCGGCAACCAGCTCGGCGAGGCCAGCTTCCAGAGCCTGCTGGCGGGCCTGACCGTCAACGGGCAGCACGCCACCGCGTCCTTTGACGGTGTCTATACGGGCATCAGTGCCGTGCCGGAGCCGGCCACGGTGCTGATGCTGGCGCTGGGCCTGGCGGTCCTGGCCTTCAGGCAACGGGCGGCGCAGCGAGGCTGAGGGGGCGGCTGGAGCTGGGACGCGCCTCATCCCTCCGGCTTGCTGTCCTGATGACCCTCCTTGCGCGTCGGATGGGCCTCAAAGCCCATCCTTGGCCGCACTTCAGTCCTTTCCGCCGTCCAGCAGCGCGTCGCGCAGCTGCGTGTCGGCGGGCGAATCACCGAACCAGATGCGCAGCACCAGCGTGAAGAACTCGTCGTCGCCGACAGGTTCGCCCTGGGGTTGCCCCTGGATGTAGAACTGAGTGCCTTTGCCCGGCACGAAGTCCATTGCGAAGGTGTCGCCGGGGGCCAGCTTGGGCTTGCCAGAGAAGATCTCGATGAGGCGGGTCGTTGCCAGCGTGTGGCGGGTCATCTGCTGGCTGGGCGTGTTGTCGCTCATGCCACGCAGGAAAAGCCGGCCCAGGTCGGTGCCTTGCAGCTCGCGCAGTGCCGTGAACTGTAGACGCTTGGGGCCGGTCAGAGCCAGCAGCTCTGCTGGCGTGGTGGCGCGCTTGGTGGTGTACAGGGCCATGTCGTAGGCCTTGAAAACCAGCCGTACCCGCGTGCCCTTGCCGTTGAGCAGCAGCGCGCTGCCGCCCAGTTGGGCCGTGGGCTCGAACTTGTGCACCGTCGTGGCGGCACCGGCCTGCAGGCACAGGGCCGAGCCGGCGATCAGGGTGGCCATGCGCAGGCGCGAGGCCCGCAGTCGAAGCTGAATCATGTCTCCTCCGGGATGTCTTCTCGCATCGTCGATGCGGCGGTTGCATTCTGCGGGGCGCGCAGGGAGATGCCTGTCGCCAATTGCGGTGGCTTTGCCCTGATCAGGCGTGAATCCTCACCACGCGGACGGGCCGGCCCACGGCCTCGCGGGCGCGCAACTGGCCGCAGCCACCCTCGACGTCCTGGCCGGCCGAGTCGCGCAGCTTGGTCAGCACGCCGCGGCTGCAGAGCTCGGCGGCGATGGCCCGGGAACGCTCCCAGCCGGGCCGCGAGAAGGGCAGGCCGGGTGCGCTGTTGAAGGGGATCATGTTCAGCAGGCCGTAGCGACCGTGGAGAAGGCGCACGATGCCGTCCAGCTCCTCTGGCCCGTCGTTGACACCGTCCATCAGCGTCCACTGGTACTGCACCGGGTAGCCACTGGCGCGGCCGTAGGCATCGGCGGCCTCGACGAGGCTCTCCGGCGTCAGCCGCGGTGCACGTGGCAGCAGGCGTTCGCGCTTTGCGGCGTCCGTCGTATGCAGCGACAAAGCCAGGGCGGGTTTTACCTCGGCCTGGCCCAGTGCCGTGAAGGCGCGCTCGTCCCCCACCGTCGAGAACACCAGCTGCTTGTGCGCGAAGCCGCCCTCGCGGCCCAGCAGGGTGATTGCATCGAGCACGTTGGCGAGATTGTGCGAGGGCTCACCCATGCCCATGAAAACGACCTTGCGCAGCCTCGGGTTCTTGCGCCGGGCCATGACGACCTGGGCGACGATTTCCGCGCCGCCCACCTGGCGGATCAGCCCTTCGGTGCCCGTCATGCAGAACTGGCAGCCCACGGCGCAGCCGACCTGGCTGGATACGCAGACGCCTTCGCGTGGCAGCAGCACGGTCTCCACCGTCTGGCCGTCGGCGAGGCCCAGCAGCAGCCGGGCCGACTCGCCATCGTCGCCCGCATGCTCGCTGCGCAGCGTGACGAGACCGTCCAGCTCGGCCATCAGGCCGGGCAGGGCATCCATCAGTGCCTTCGGCAGGAAACCCTGCAGCGGGCGCCTGCCTGCATCCAGTGGCAAGCACTGCACCCATTGGCGCAGCACGCGGGATTCATGGGCGGGGTTGGCGCCCAGCGCACGCAGGCGCCGGCGGAGGTCGGGGATCAGCATGACATCGCGATTGTCCCCGCAGCCGCGGAGGCGACACCGCGCGTCAGGGACGGGGACTATTCTCGTTCCACAACTCCAGGAGACACCATGGCCCAACCCGCCCCCATCGGTCCCGAGGAATGGGCCGTTCGCTGCGACCTTGCGGCGCTGTATCGGCTCGCCGCGCTGCAAGGCTGGGACGACCTGATCTTCACTCACATCTCGGCGCGCGTACCCGGCCCTGAGCACCATTTCCTCATCAACCCCTACGGAATGATGTTCGAGGAGATCACGGCCAGCAGCCTCGTGAAGGTAGATGGCGCGGGCGAGAAGGTCGCGCCCAGCGACTACAACGTCAACCCGGCCGGCTTCATCATCCACAGCGCGGTGCATGAGGCGCGTGAGGACGCCCACTTTGTCATGCACCTTCACACAGTGGCAGGCGTGGCTGTCAGCGCGCAGCGCGAAGGACTCCTGCCCATCTCGCAGCACAGCCTGTTCCCGCTGGCCTCGCTGAGCTATCACGACTACGAGGGCGTGGCGCTCAACCCCGACGAGAAGGCGCGGTTGGTGGCCGACCTGGGTCGGACGTCGCTGATGATGCTGCGCAACCACGGACTGCTGACGTTGGGCCACAGCGCGGCCGACACCTTCCTGAAGATGTTCATGCTGCAGCGTGCCTGCGAGATCCAGGTTGCCGCGCAGGCCGGTGGCGGAGAGCTGATCCGCATTCCCGCACCCATCCTGACCGGCATACGCGCCGCGGGCGAGAAAGTCATGCGTGGCAGTGGTGCCGAGCTGGCCTGGCCCGGCTTGCTGAGGCGTCTCGCGCGCCAGAATCCCGGGCACGACACCTGAACGGCGCAGGGCGAAGCGGCCAGCCGCCGACAATGCGGCCATGATCGTCCGCGAGCGTCCCTCCGCCCTGCAGCTCTTCTTCGTGCTGCGCGGCTCTATCCTGAGCCGCATCCGCGGCGTGCTGCTGGCCAACATTCTGCTGGCGGTACTGGTCACTGTGGCGCACCGTGCGCTGGCCAGCCACAACGCCGTGCTGGTCTCCACCATCCCGTTCACGCTGATGGGGCTGCCGCTGGCCATCTTCCTGGGATTCCGCAACAGTGCCTGCTACGACCGCTTCTGGGAGGCTCGAAAGCTTTGGGGCGAGTTGCTGCTGCGTTCGCGCAACCTGGCTCGCCAGGCCCTGAACCTGATCGACCTGCCGGCGCCCATTGCCGACCCGCGCGACTTGGCCGACGTGCGCGTGCGCCTGGTGCTGCGTGCGCTCGCCTTCTGCGTCAGCCTCAAGCAGTTGCTGCGCGACCAGCCCGCAGACCCGGCCGCGCTGGAAGGACTGATCCTGCCGGCCGAACACGAGGTGCTGGGACGCGTGCGAAACCGGCCGGCCGCGCTGATGATGGCGATGGGTGCTGACCTTGCTCAGTGCCGCCGTGCCGGCCAGCTCGACAGCCTGCGTGAGGTGCAGATGGATGCCACGCTGTCGGCGCTGACCGCGGCGGCCGCCAGCTGTGAGCGCATCAAGAACACGCCGCTGCCGTTCTCCTATGCGCTGCTGCTTCACCGCACGGCCTACCTCTACTGCTTTTTGCTGCCCTTCGGCATCGTCGACGCTATCGGGCTGATGACGCCGCTGGTCGTCGCCATCGTCGCGTACACCTTCTTCGGGCTTGACGCGCTGGGCGACGAGATCGAGGAGCCGTTCGGCATCCAGGCCAACGATCTGGCGCTGGATGCGATCTGCCGAGGCATAGAGATCGATCTGCGCGAGGCACTGGGTGACCCGTCGCCGCCACCGGCGCTGCAGCCGGTGGACTACCTGTTGCTCTAATGCGCGGATGAAATCCATCCCACGCTGCTTCGCCCTGGTGCCGGCCGCCGGCATCGGCGAGCGCTCTGGCGCCGGCATCCCCAAGCAATACGTCGAGATCGCCGGGCGCCCCATGCTGGCTCACACGCTGGCTGCGCTGGCTGGCGTGCCGCGTCTGGCGCAGACGCTGGTGGTGCTGTCGCCTGCCGATGTCCGGTTCGAGGAAGCGCTGCCGGGCTACACCGGCTGGGCGGCGCGTGTGGGCGGCGCCAGCCGTGCCGAGAGCGTCCTGGGTGGCCTCGTGGAGCTGCGCCGCCGCGGCGCGGCTGACGACGACTGGGTGCTCGTGCACGATGCGGCGCGCTGCTTGTTGCGGCCCGAATGGGTGGAGGCGCTCATCGAGGCCTGCGAACAGGATGCAGTCGGAGGACTGCTGGCACAGCCCATCGCCGACACGCTCAAGGCGGGCGATGCCGACGGCCGAGTCGCAGCCACCGTGGACCGCCGCGACAAGTGGGCCGCGCAGACGCCGCAGATGTTCCGCCTCGGTCTGGTGGAGAGGGCCTTGGTGGCAATGGGCGCGGATGCGACCGACGAGGCCAGCGCCGTCGAGGCCCTGGGCCAGGCGCCGCGGCTGGTGCGTGCGTCCATGGCCAACTTCAAGGTGACCTGGCCCGAGGATTTCGAGCTTGCTGCGCTCTGGCTGCGTAGCCGAACCTAGTCGACGAAGCCCGACTCCATGACCAGCTTGTCGACGACCGCCTTCGATTCCCTGAGGCCGGCCCCCGTCTGCTGCCGATAGGTCTTGATGGCTTCGATCCTGCTCCCGGGCTGGCGAGCCAGCGCCTTGACCTGATCTGACGGTTCGGCCAGTTGATCAGGTTCGACGCCGAGATGGCGCAGCAGGGGCTGCTGCCACTGAGCGTTCTTCCGTGCTTGCGCTCCGTACGCTACCAGGTCGGTCCCAGAAGCAGATAGGCCGAGGTGTCGCCGCCGCGCGTCGTGCCAAGCGCCAGGAAAAAGGGTCCGAAGCGTGTGTCCACGCTGAGGAAGCCGCTGGCAGCCTGGCGCCAGCCACTGCGTGGCAGGTTGGAGAGTTTGAGTCCTGCGCCTCCCCCGACCGCACCGGTCTCCAGCGAGAAGCCGATACGCACTGCGCCACCCAGGCCCACAGGCATCTCGCCGATGCGCCGCGCCATGACGATGCGGGTCAGTGCCATGTTCTCGCCCACCAGCGAGCCGTCCGGAGTACCTGACAGGCGCAGGTAGCCGCCCAGCGAACGCGTCTGGCCTCGCTCGGCGTGGGCAAACTCGCCGTAGAGCTGGCCGGCCCATTCGCCCAAGCGGAAGGCCGACAGGCCCAGCAACGATGCGTTGATGACCCTGGGCTCGCCGCGTGGATGCAGCCATTCGATACGGGCCGTCGTCCACTGGCCGCGGCTGGGAAAAGCCAGCGAGTCCAGCGTGTCGGTGTGCAGCTCCAGGTATTGCTGGCCGTAGGACTGCGAGCGCCGGCCGTTCTCGGGAACGACGGGCAGCACGACCTCGTCGTTGGCGCGCAGGCGGCCCACACCGAAGCGCAGGTCGCCCAGGCCGGCGACGCGGTAGCCCAGTTCCAACTGCGCACTGGTCAGGCTGCTGGACAGGCGTAGCGCACGCTGGCCCTGGTCGAAGACGTCGTTGTTGCCGGCCGTGTAGGCCAGCTTGGCGCTCGCGAACCAGCGGGATCCCGGCCCTAGCGGCTGGTAGAACTCGGTGTTGAGGCCGCGCGTTGAGCCGATGCGCACGATGCTGCGCACCTCGGCGCCCCAGGCGTTGAGCCAGTTCGCGACGTGCATGGCAACCAGGGAGTAGCTGCTGGCATCAGCAAAATTGCTGTAGAGCTCCAGGCCCAGGCGCACACGGCTGGCGGCCCAGTCGGCCTCCGTCAGCCGGAACTCGACACTGCGCCGGCCGTCGTGGTCGTCGACGTCGGTCTCGATGCGTTCAAAGTCGCCCAAGCCGTCCAGGCGCTCGACCGCGCGGTTCAGCTCCGCGCGGCCCACGGTGTCGCCCGGCTGCAGTGCCAGCTCGGCACGCAGCGCCTCGGGGTTGACGCGCTGGGCGCCGCTGAACTTCAGTGCTGCCAGCGGTAGCGCACCCAATGCGGCTTCGGGCTGCCCCAGGCGGCGGGCCTGCAGAGCGGCCTGGGCCACGGGGGCGGCCAGGGCGGCCAGACGCTCGCCGGCCGCCAGTGCGGCGCGTCGCCCGGTGGCCATGGCCTCGTCGGCGCGCTGGAAGTCCATGAAGCCCATGCCCGGCAGATCCGGGTCGATGATGATGTCCTGGGGCTTGAGCTCGCGCAGCGAGCGTTGCACGTTCTGCTCGGTCAGGATCTGCAGCATCTGGTTGGCCACCATGACGGCGCTGGTGATCTCACGGTCCTCCAGCAACGGTGTGCCGACGTTGACGGCGATGACGATGTCGGCGCCGAGCTGTCGCGCGATGTCGACCGGCAGGTTACGTACCAGCCCTCCGTCCACACGCGGCCGGCCGTTGACGCGCAGCGGCGCAAACACGCCGGGAACGGCCATGGATGCGCGCAGGGCCTCGAAGAGTGGGGTGTCGGCCTGGTCCAGCATCGCGCCGGAGAGCAGGTCGGTGGCGACGGCACGGAACGGGATGGGCAGCCGGCGCAGCGGGTCGTCGGTGCGCGTGGCGGGCAGCAGCGAGGACAGCGTCGCCTCCAGCTGCCCGTTGGCCGCGGCGCCGCCGGGCAGCATGGCGCCGCGCTCCAGGTTGAACCCGAACTCGATGCGCGAGGGCAGGCGCTCGTCGTCCTCGCGGCGGCGCACGGACAGGCGATCGCGCGCCGGGCGGTCGGCCAGGATGGCGTTCCAGTTGGCGCTCTTGACCAGCGTCTCCAGCTCATCGACGCTGCGGCCCGCGGCATAGGCCCCGCCGACGACGGCACCCATGCTGGTGCCGACAATGAGGTCCACCGGCACCTGCATCTCTTCCAGCACACGCAGCACGCCGATGTGGGCCAGGCCGCGGGCGCCGCCGCCGGACAGCACCAGGCCGATCTTGGGGCGCTGGGCCTGCGCGAAGGCGGTCTGGGCGATGACCAGCAGGCACAGCAGGCAGGCAGGGACGAGGCGTTTCATGGCGGGCAGCACCATAGCAGCAGTGCGTGGCGCTTGCGGGCCGAGCTCCGGGCAGGCCAGCGGCCATTCATAGGTTCAGGCCGTGTGCACAGACAGACTGCCTGCCCGGCCCAGTTCCCGGGCAGGTCCGCTCTGGCGAGGCGTTCCGGCTCGGGGCCGGCCATGGCGAGCCTCGGACGGCAGGGGTGTCCTGCGCGGCGACAATCGCCGCATGAGTCTTGCGCCATTTCGAATCGGCGAGGGTTGGGACACCCACCAGCTCGTCACCGGCCGGCCGCTGATCCTCGGCGGCATCACTATTCCCCACACGCACGGCCTCCTGGGTCACTCGGACGCCGATGCGCTGGCGCACGCCATCACCGATGCGCTGCTGGGTGCCGCCGCCTTGGGCGATATCGGCAAGCTCTTTCCCGATACCTCCGAGCAGTTCAAGGGGGCGGATTCGATGGTGCTGCTGGCCGAGGCCTACCGCCGCGTGCGCGAGGCGGGCTGGGAGCTCGTCAACCTGGACAGCACCATCGTCGCCCAGGCGCCCAAGATGGCTCCGCACATCTTGGCGATGCGCACTCGCCTGGCCGCGGCGCTGGGCGTGGATGTGGCTCAGCTCAATGTGAAGGCCAAGACAGCCGAGAAGATGGGGCCTGTGGGCGAGGGGCGGGCCATCGAGGCGCGGGCAGTCTGCTTGCTTGCCTCAGCGGGCTGAGCGCGCCTGGCGCTGCTTAACGCAGGCCGAACTCGGCCAGCTCGCCATTTCGGCGCATCTGCTCCAGGCCGAGGCGCAGGCGGTCGGCCGTGGCTGCGGGCACGTCGCGATGGCAGGCGAGGTGGAGGTCGATCTGACCGAAGCTATGCAGGGGCTTGGGCGGGGGGCGTCGCTGTGCTGGATGGCGCGGCGGGCGGCCAGGTCGTTGACGAGCCAGAAGTCCACGCGACCAGCCTGCAGCATGCGCAGGCCGGTGGCGGTGTCGTTCACCTCGTAGGCCTTTAGGCCATGCTCGCGCAGCCAATCCAGTGGCCGGGACTCGCGCTGCGCCGCGACGACGCGGCCGCGCAGGTCCTTGGCGCTTGCCACCGCGTGTGCTTCGTCGGTGCGGCCGTAGAGCATCAGCGCGCCGCTGGCCATCAGGCCGGCCCAGCGGAAGGCAGCCTCGCGTTCAGGCGTGCGTGGTACACCCGCGGCGCAATGGCCTGGTTGGGTGCTGATCATCTGTTGCGCCCGTGCGACCGGCATGGCCTGCACGCGCAGCGTCACTCCGCTGATCCCGGAGAGGCGTTCCAGCAGCGCCACGCCCGGGCCGTGGGGCTGGACACCGGCTGGTGCTTCGACGACGCCAGGGTTGGGATAGACCAGTACGTCCAGCGTCTGTGCGCGGACGCCCAGTGTGAAGGTGAGCAGCAGTGGGCCGGCCCGGCGCAGGCAGGCAGCGGGCCGCATGTCAGATGGCTCGCAGCTTGAGGAGGGTGACGAGTCCGCCTCCGGGCGCGTTGCTGATGGACAGCGTCCCGCCGAGGCGCTGCACGGATTTATCGACGATGGCTAGTCCGAGGCCGGCGCCACTGGCTGCGGTGCGCGCGGCGTCACCACGGTAGAAGGGCGTTGTCAGGCGCTGCAGCCGGTCTGGCGGAACACCGGGGCCGTGGTCACGCACACGCAGCTCGACCCACGAGCCGACGCGCGTTGCGCTCACATCCACGCGCGCGGGTTCGCCGGGTTCATGGCCATACCGGCGCGCGTTCTCGAAGAGGTTGAGCAGCACGCGGCCTAGCTCGGTGTCGTCGACGAAGACCTTGATCGCCTTGCCGACCAGTACCTGGAAGCGGATCTGGTCCGGGTCGCGGAACCCCTGCACCTCCCGTTCGACGATGTCGACGAGCCGGGTTTCGCGCAGTTGCGTCTCGTTGGGCCGCGCGTAGTCCATGAACTTGCTGATGATGGCGTCGAGCTGGTCGATGTCTTGGGCCATGAAATGGCGCGCCTGCTCGTCGCTGACGCTCATCTCCGTCTCCAGCCGCAGCCGCGCCAGCGGCGTGCGCAGGTCGTGCGAGATACCGGCCAGCATGACGGCGCGGTCCTCCTCCAGCTTGGCCAGCTCGCGGGCCATGCGGTTGAAGCCCATGTTGACCTCGCGGATCTCGCTGGTCATCGTCGTCTCGTCCAGCCGCGAGTCGTACTCGCCGTCGCGGATGCGGCCGGCGGCCTCAGCCAGCTCGCGCAGCGGCTGGTTGATGAGGCGGGCAATCAGCGCCGAGCCGACGACGGTGGCCAGCAGCGCGATCAGCACCCACCACCAGTTGCTGGACATCGTGATGGATAGCGGCGCGAGCGAGGTCTTTAGCCAGAAGGCGTCTTCGCCGACGATGTAGCGCACCCACAGGCCGGGCGTGTCGTTGACGCTGCGGGCGATGACGGTGTCGGGGCCCAACGTGCTGCGCAGCTCGGCGGCGAGCTGTTTGGCGAAAGGGCTGGTGTCGTAGGGCAGCCAGCGGTCGCTGGTCTCGGCCACGCGCACCTGCACCGTGTCGCCGCGCGACATGGTGCTGATGACGGCGACGCGGTTGATGGGGTCGGTGTGCTCCAGCGCGATGCGGCTGAGCTTGACGAGGCCAGCCAGTTGCTCGGCTGACTCCAGCGCACGCGGCTGGGCTTCCAGCAACTTGAACGTGTACTGCCAGGCCAGCACCGCGCCGGCCAGCAGCAGGGCCAGCCAGGCAAACGTGCGCCAGAAGAGATTCAGCGCGAGGTGAGGGCGAGGCATGCCCTAGAGCTTATGCGTCAAGTGTTCTCGTCCGGCACGAAGACGTAGCCCACGCCCCACACAGTCTGGATGTAGCGCGGCTGGGCCGGGTCGGCCTCAAGCATCTTGCGCAGCCGAGAGATTTGCACGTCCAGGCTGCGGTCGAAGGGCTCGAATTCGCGGCCGCGGGCGAGCTGGGCGAGCTTGTCGCGGGACAGGGGCTGGCGTGGGTGGCGCACCAGCGTCTTGAGCATGGAGAACTCGCCGGTCGTCAGTGGCAGTTGCTCGCCGTTCTTGGTCAGGCGGCGCAGCGCGAGGTCGAACTCGAAGGGGCCGAAGCTGACCGTCATCGGTTCCTTGCTCGGCGCACCCGGCGCCTCCGGCGGCGGGCGGCGGCGCAGCACGGCGTTGATGCGGGCCAGCAGTTCGCGCGGGTTGAAGGGCTTGGCGAGGTAGTCATCCGCCCCCACTTCCAGGCCGACGATGCGGTCAACGTCCTCGACCTTGGCGGTCAGCATGATGATCGGCGTGCTGTCGTTGGCGGCGCGCAGGCGTCGGCAGATGGTCAGGCCGTCCTCGCCGGGCAGCATCAGGTCCAACACGATGAGGTCGACGGTCTCGCGGGTCAATTGCTTGTTGAGCGCGCGGCTGTCCTCGGCGAGCAGCACCTCGAAACCTTCCTGGGTCAGGTAGCGCCGGAGCAGATCACGGATGCGGGCGTCGTCGTCGACGACGAGGATGCGGTTGGGGCGGGGTGTCGCGGCGCTGTTCATCGCGTGTCCTGAATTTGTAACAACGACATTGTGAGCAGGTTTTCAGATCCGCCTTGTAGGACATCGCGCAGCCGTTACAGCTCGTTGCCAGCCGCCCCGGGTAAGCTGGGCTTTTCCTTCTTGCTGCAGAGTTCCTTATGCGCTCATTCCTCGTTCTTCCCATCCTTGCCCTGGTGTGCTCTGCCCATGCTGCAGCCGAGGCGCCGCGTGAGCGGCTGAGCCTGTCAGCCAGCGCCAGTGCCGAGGTTCAGCGCGACGTGCTCGGCGTCAGTTTCTCGACCACGCGCGAAGGCCCAGACGCGGCCGGTGTGCAGACGGCACTGAAGCAGGCGCTGGACGCGGCGTTGGCTGAAGCGCGCAAGGTGGCCAAGCCGGGACAGGTGGACGTGCAGACGGGCGGCTTCTCGCTCTACCCCCGCCACGATCCCAAGACCGGCAAGATGAATGGCTGGCAGGGCAGCGCGGAGCTGCTGGTGGAGGGCAGGGATGCGTCCGCCATCGCGCAGCTGAGCGGTCGCATCAACACGCTGAGCATTGCCCGGGTCGGCTACAGCCTCTCGCGCGAGACGCGCGAGAAGGCCGAGGCCGACATCACGGCCCAGGCCATCGCCCGCTATCGTGCCAAGGCGGCGGACTATGCCAAGCAGTTCGGCTACGGCAGCTACGTCGTCGGCGAGATCAACATCTCCGGCGACGAGGCGTCGGCGCCGCGGCCGATGATGGCAATGGCCCGCATGAAGACCGAGATGGCCGATGCCGCGCTGCCGACGGAGGCCGGCAAGGCCACCGTCACGGTCAGCGTCAGCGGCTCGGTTCAGCTCACGAAGTAGCCGGGCGTCAGACGGCGGTCCAGCCGCCGTCCATTGCCCAGGCCTGGCCGCGCACGTTGATCGCGGCATCCGAGCACAGGAAGACGGTCAGCGCGCCAAGCTCCTCGGGTGTGGTGAACTGCAGCGAGGGTTGCTTCTCCGCCAGCAGGCGGCGCTTGGCCTCGTCGTTGTCCACGCCCTCGCGCGCGGCAAGCGCGTCGACCTGCTTCTGCACCAGCGGCGTCAGCACCCAGCCGGGGCAGATGGCGTTGACGGTGACCGGCGCGGTCGCCGTCTCCAGCGCGACGCTCTTGGTGAAGCCCACCAGTCCGTGCTTGGCCGCCACATAGGCCGATTTCTGCGCCGACGCGACCAGACCGTGGGCCGACGCGACGTTGACGATGCGGCCCCAGCCCCGGCTGAGCATGCCGGGGAGGGCCAGGCGGGTCGTGTGGAAGGCCGAGGTCAGGTTGATCGCGATGATCGCGTCCCACTTCTCGACGGGGAAGTCCTGGACCGGCGCGACGTGCTGGATGCCGGCGTTGTTGACGAGCACATCGATGCCGCCGAACTCGGCATTGGCATAGGCCACCATGGCCGCGATGTCGTCCGGCTTGCTCATGTCGGCGCCGTGGTACCCGACCTTGACGCCAAGTGCCGCCACCTCGGCCTTGGGGCCTTCGGCGTCGCCGAAACCATTCAGGATGACATTGGCGCCTTCGCGCGCCAGTGCCAAAGCGATGCCCAGCCCGATACCGCTGGTGGAGCCCGTAACAAGGGCGGTCTTGCCTTTCAACATGGAGGGATCCTTCTTGGTTGCTAGGATGACTTCAAAGGATTGAACCATGACCCAGCCCACCTTGCGTTTCGTCAACTGTCTGGACGCCACCGGTCTGCACCGCATGGCCTACTGGGAGTGGGCCGGCCCGAGCGCCGACGCGCCGGTGCTGGTCTGCGCGCATGGCCTGTCGCGCCAGGGGCGGGATTTCGACGCGCTGGCCAGCGCAATGAGCGAGCGCTATCGCGTTATCTGCCCGGACGTTGTCGGCCGTGGCCGTTCGGACTGGCTGCGCCAGCCCGCCGGCTACCAGTTGCCAAGCTACATCTCGGACATGGTGGCCTTGCTGGCCCGCCTGGACGTGGAGCAAGTGGACTGGGTGGGCACGTCCATGGGAGGGCTGATCGGCCTGAGCCTGGCTGCCCTGCCGCGGCCCGAGGGCGGGGTGAGCCCCATCCGCCGCCTGGTGCTCAATGATGTCGGCCCGGCGGTCCGCTTCGATGCGCTACAGCGTATCGGCAGCTACCTGGGCAAGGTGCAGCGCTTCGCGTCATTGGACGAGGGGGCTGCCTATCTGCGAACCATTTCTGCGGGATTTGGCCCGCACACCGACGAGGAGTGGATGGCTTTGTCGGCGCCGTTGTTCCTGGAGGAGGACGGGGGCGGCTGCAAGCTGCGCTATGACCCCGCCATCGCCTTGCCTTTCTCTGCCGTGACACCCGAGCTGGCTGCCGCCGGCGAGGCGCTGCTTTGGGCCGCCTATGACGGGCTGCGCTGCCCGACGCTGCTGATCCGTGGCGCCGACAGTGACCTGCTCAGCGCCGAGACGGCCCGCGCGATGACACAGCGTGGACCGAATGCCCGCCTCGTCGAGCTGCCGGGTGTAGGCCATGCGCCGACACTGGTTCACGGCGACCAGATCTCCATCGTGAGGGACTTTCTCAGTTCATGAAGACCGGCTTGATGCCCGAGGGTTCGGCTACCGCGCCCATCGTCGCCCTGCTGGATGCCGGCGCCGCGCATTCCAATGCCGAAGTGGTGCGTGCCCGTGCCTTTGCCGAGCCGCTGATCGGCGGCGAAGCGCTTGATACCGGCGAGAACGCGCTGGCCCATGCAGACGGCGTTGCGGCCATCCTGCATGGCGTTGGTGCGGCCCAGGAACTGCAGGCGGCGGCTTACCTGGTCTATGCGGCCGATTTCCTCAACAAGCCCGAGGAAGTCGTCGCCAAGGCCTTTGGCGAGAGCTACGCCAGCCTCGTCATGCACACGCGCCGCCTCGTGCAGTTGCAGCGCGCCACCCGCGACGCCAAGGTGCAGGCCGACAAGAAGTCGGACCAGCGCGCCGAGCAGACCGAGCGTGTGCGCAAGATGCTGCTTGCTTTCTCGCGCGACCTGCGCGTGGTGTTGCTGCGGCTGGCCTCGAGGCTGCAGTCGCTGCGCTGGTACGCAGCCGCCAAGCAGCCATGCCCGCCGGAGCTCGCGGACGAATCGCAGGCAGTGTTCGCGCCGCTGGCCAACCGCCTTGGCATCTGGCAGATCAAGTGGGAACTGGAGGATCTGGCCTTCCGCTTCCGCGAGCCCGAGGCCTATCGGGCGCTGGCCAAGGCCTTGCTCGAGACCCGTGTCGAGCGTGAGCAACGCGTGGAGGCCGCTCGTGCGGCCCTGCAGGCCGACCTTTATTCCCAGGGCATCGCCGCCGAGGTGCAGGGCCGGCCCAAGCATCTCTACAGCATCCACAAGAAGATGCAGGGCAAGGATCTATCGCTGGACCGCGTCTTCGATCTGCGGGCGCTGCGTGTCATCGTTGCCAGCGTGGCGGATTGCTATGCGGCCCTGGCGCGGCTGCATGAGATCTACACCCCGGTGCCGGGCGAGTTCGACGACTACATCGCCAAGCCCAAGCCCAACGGCTACCAGTCCCTGCACACCGTCGTGCTGGGTGCCGATGGCCGGGCGATGGAGGTGCAGATTCGCACCCGCGAGATGCACGAGCATGCCGAGCATGGCGTGGCGGCGCACTGGGCCTACAAGGAGGCCGGCGCGAAGGGCTACGCTGGCGTCAGCGCCGCAGGCGAGTTTGAGGAGCAGGTGGCGCGTGCGCGCAAGGCCGTGCTGAACCAGTTGCTGGCCTGGGAGCGCGACACTGCAGAAGGCGGGCCATCCTTCGATGACCGCATCTACGTCTTCACGCCGCAGGCCACCGTCGTCGAGCTGGCAGCCGGCGCGACGCCGGTGGACTTCGCATACGCGGTGCATACCGACCTCGGCCATCGCTGCCGCGGTGCTCGCATCGACGGCCAGATGCTGCCGTTGAACACGCCGCTGCACAGCGGCCAGACGGTGGAGATCATCTCCATCAAGGAGGGCGGGCCGTCACTGGATTGGCTCAACCCCGAGCTGGGCTACCTGCAGAGTCAGCGTTCGCGCGCCAAGGTGCGGGCCTGGTTCAACGCATTGCAGCAGACGCAGACCATCGCCAAGGGGCGCGAGTTGGTCGAGAAGCTGCTGCAGCGCGAAGGCAAGACGGCGCTCAAGCTCGACGAGTTGGCTGCCAGGCTGGGCTTCAAGGGGGCCGATGCGCTGTTCGAAGTGGTTGGCAAGGACGAGTACTCGCTGCGCAACATCGAGCTGCTGCTGCGCCCACCCGAGCCGGTCGCCGACGAGAACGAACTGCTGGCGCAGAGGCACACGCGGGGGCCGAGCGCGGCCGGCAAGGGCGGCGTGCTCGTTGTCGGCATCGACTCGCTGCTGACGACCCTGTCGCGCTGCTGCCGGCCCGCGCCGCCGGACGCCATCCAGGGCTTCGTCACGCGTGGCAAGGGCGTGGCCATCCATCGCAGCGACTGCAGCAACCTGGCCGAGATGAAGCGGCGCTCGCCTGAGCGCGTCATCGCCGTCGAATGGGGCGGGGGTGAACCTGCGGGCAAGGGCGCACCGGTCTATCCAGTCGACGTCCTGGTCGAGGCCGGCGACCGCCAGGGCCTGTTGCGCGATGTGCTCGAAGTCTTCGCGAAGGAGAAGATGAACGTCGTCGCCGTCAACACGCAGTCGATGAAGCCCGGCGCCGCAAGGCCCAAGGCCGGCGGCGGCGACACGGCGTGGATGAGCTTCACGCTGGAGCTGTCGGATGCATCCAAACTGACCAAGGTCCTGCGCGAGCTGTGCGCCATCTCTGGGGTGCGTTCAGCGCGTCGGAAGTGAATCTGGACGAGTCGCAAAAATCCATGCTATAGTGCGCAGCTCTTCAGGCGCGTAGCTCAGTTGGTTAGAGCACCACCTTGACATGGTGGGGGTCGTTGGTTCGAATCCAATCGCGCCTACCAAATTTTCTGAAGATGTTGAAGGCCCCTGGTTCACGCGAACCAGGGGCTTTTCACTTTGGCATGCGCATTGCGCGCGTGCCGGTGAAGGAGGCAGACGGCATCTTGTTGGTCGCCGGGCGTTGCCGGGTCTAGGATGGGTCGGACTCCCGCAGTTTCAGAAGACCATGACCGCCGCTAACGAGACGACCAAAGTGCAAATCCCGGGCCTGCTGCACAAGCTGGGCAAGATGACCTCCATCCGCGACACGGCCTTGCTGGAGCAAAGTCTGCTGAAGACGCTGTGCCCCATGCTTGGCGTCCTGGATTCCTCCCTCTACCGTATCGACGACCTCGCCATGTCCACGCGAGTGCTGCATCATCACTTGTCGCGCATCGTCGAGCCCGACGGTGTCGCGCGGCTCGTGGAGCGCACCGAGGAAATCTTCAACTCCAGCAGCATCGCCAGCGACGTGCGGCAGTTGCTGGATAACGTACGCCTGCTGTCCAAGCCCTGCACCCGCCGGCGCGCGCAGAGCGAAGACCTGTTGATCGCCTATCCGCTGTACGGCGGGCGGGAGATCTGCGGTTACTTTGTTTTCAGCCGTGACCGTGAGGTGACGCTGACCGAGGACGCCATCATCAAGGGCGTGCTGGAGGTGTTCGCGAACTACTACGACCTGCTGGACGTCAGCCAGCGCGACCGGCTGACCGGTCTGCTGAACCGCCAGGCGCTGGAGAGCAGTTTCGAGCGCATCTGGACCATCCTGTCGCGCTCGACCGACCCCGTCGGCACCGCAGATCCGCGCCGCACGCCGACCGCGACGCATGCGCATTGGATGGCCGTCATCGACGTGGATCATTTCAAGAACATCAATGACGGCTTCGGCCATGTCGTTGGAGACGAGGTGCTGCTGCTGGTCTCGCGCGTGATGGCGGCGGAGCTGCGCAGCTCCGACCTGCTTTTCCGCTACGGCGGCGAGGAGTTCGTTGCGCTGTTCTCGGCGGCCACGCGCGAGGATGCGGCGGCCATCCTGGAGCGGCTGCGCGAGTCTGTCGAGCAGCACGGCTTCCCACAGGTGGGACAAGTGACGGTCAGCATCGGATTCAGCATTGCCGATCCTGGCGACCTGCCGCAACAGGTGCTGAGCTGGGCCGACCGCGCCCTCTACCAAGCCAAGCGCACGGGCCGCAACCGGGTGTGCGACTATCAGGCTCTCGTGGAGGCTGGCGAGATGGAAGCTGCGAGCTACGGTGGCTCCGAACTGTTCTGACTGCGGCCCCAGGTAAACCCGTCCGCAACACCATCGAACGCCTGCCTAGAATTTGCTGCACCGCACAGGAGATTTCCCGCATGGCGACCGCCCGCAAGAAGCCGGCATCCACTACCGAACAGCCCGCTGCCGATGCGCCCGCCAAGCCCGGGCTGCGCATCCTCAAGAAGTATCCCAACCGCCGTTTGTATGACACGCAGACCAGCAGCTACATCACGCTGGCCGATGTGAAGCGCATGGTGCTGGAGGGGGTCGACTTCGAGGTGCACGACGCCAAGACCCAGGAAGACCTGACACGCTCCATCCTGCTGCAGATCATCCTGGAGGAGGAGACCGGCGGGGTGCCGATGTTCTCGACCGCCTCGCTGGCGCAGATCATCCGCTTTTATGGCCATGCGATGCAGGGCGTCATGGGCGGGCTGCTTGAGCGCCAGATGCAGGCCTTCGCGGACATGCAGCAGCGCTTCACCGAGCAGACGCCGGGCAGCCCCTTCACGCCGGACGCGTGGACCGGTCTGATGGGGGGCTACGCCGAGCAGTCCAAGACGCTGATGAATCAGTGGCAGGAGCAGCTCAAGCAGGCGGGCGCGATGTTCCCGTTCGGCACCAAGAAGTAGATCGGCGCCGCGTCGCCGAGAACGCCCCCACCGTTCCAAAGATCGACTGCGTCAGCCTTGGCTGACTCGCGTGTGCCCGTGTCTGCTTCACGGCCGTGAATCCGTAGACTTCGGCGTCCCCTTCGGGCAATAGCGCCCTTCTTCGGTCGTGGCGCGAACGGCAGCTGCCAACCAAACGGCGGACGAGTGGGTGTGCACGATCTGCCGCAGTCCACCCTGTAAGTTCGCTAGACGAGTGCGCAGCGTTGCGTGGCCGAAAGGCGGTCAGCGCCTTGGGTGAAATCGGCTCCATCGTAGAATGCTGCCCCGCTCAATTAGCCAGGTCTCTCGGCGAAATCCCAATGGAAACAACAACATACGACGTTGCCGAAGCCGCTAAGGCGCCCAAGATTGGTTTCGTCAGCCTGGGCTGCCCAAAAGCGCTGACCGATTCCGAGCTGATCCTGACCCAGCTCCGGGCCGAAGGCTACGAGACCTCCAAGACCTTCGCCGGCGCCGACCTGGTGATCGTCAATACCTGCGGCTTCATCGACGATGCCGTCAAGGAAAGCCTGGACACCATCGGCGAGGCGCTGGCCGAGAACGGCAAGGTCATCGTGACCGGATGCCTGGGTGCCAAGTCCGGCCATGCCAGCAGTGATGCGGGCAGCCTGGTGCGCGAGATCCACCCGAGCGTGCTTGCCGTGACTGGCCCGCATGCCACGCAGGAGGTGATGGACGCGGTGCACACCCACGTGCCCAAGCCCCATGACCCCTTCGTCGATCTGGTGCCCAGCTATGGCATCAAGCTGACGCCCAAGCACTATGCCTACCTGAAGATCAGCGAGGGGTGCAACCACCGCTGTTCGTTCTGCATCATTCCCAGCATGCGCGGCGATCTGGTGTCGCGCCCCATCGGCGACGTGCTGAACGAGGCGAGGGCGCTGTTCGAGAGCGGCGTCAAGGAGCTGCTGGTCATCAGCCAGGACACCTCGGCCTATGGCGTGGACGTGAAATACCGCACCGGCTTCTGGGATGGCAAGCCGGTCAAGACAAAGATGCTGGACCTTGTCGCCCGGCTCGGCGAGATCGCCAAGCCCTATGGCGCCTGGGTGCGTCTGCACTACGTCTACCCCTACCCGCATGTGGACGAGGTGCTGCCGCTGATGGCCGAGGGCCTCGTGCTGCCGTACCTGGACGTGCCGTTCCAGCATTCTCATCCCGACGTGCTCAAGCGCATGAAGCGCCCGGCCAACGGCGAGAAGAACATGGAACGCATCCTGCGCTGGCGCGAGAGTTGTCCGGAGCTCGTGATCCGCTCCACCTTCATCGCCGGGTTCCCTGGCGAAACCGAGGCAGAGTTCCAGCACCTGCTGGACTTCATGACCGAGGCCAGGATCGACCGCGCCGGCTGCTTCGCCTACTCGCCGGTCGAGGGTGCCAGCGCCAACGACATCGCGGGAGCCTTGCCCGACGAGCTGCGCGAGGAGCGCCGCGCGCGCTTCATGGCCGTGGCTGAAGCCGTGTCGGCCGCCAAGCTGCAAAGCCGGGTGGGCCAGACGCTACAGGTGCTCGTCGACTCCGCGCCTGCCCTGGGTCGCAAGGGTGGGGTGGGGCGCTCCTACGCCGATGCGCCCGAGATCGATGGCACCGTGAAGATTCTCCCGCCCGAGAAGGCCAGCAAGACGATGAAGGTGGGCGACTTCGTGCGCGCCCGCGTCGTGGCGGCCGATGGGCACGACCTCGTCGCGAGCCTCGTCTGATGAACAAGCGCGCCCCGAGCACCGAGCTGATCCACCACCCCTATCGCGCCCCCGAGGGCTGGGACGCGGTGCCGGTGCCGGTGGCCAAGGCCTCGACCGTGCTGTTCAAGGATACGGCCGATCTGCACAAGCCGCGGCCCCGGGACGGACTGAGCTACCGCTATGGCCTGCACGGCACGCCTACCAGCTACACGCTGGCCGCGCGCCTGGCGACGCTGGAGCACGCCGAGCACTGCTTGCTCGTGCCCAGCGGCCTGGCGGCGGTGACGCTGCCGTCGCTGGCCATTCTTCGACCGGGCGACGAGGTGCTGGTGCCTGACAACGTCTACGGCCAGAACCGCTACCTGACCGAGTCCTGGCTGCCACAGTGGGGCGTCACGCATCGCTTCTACGACCCGCTGAGGGTGCCGGAGCTGCGCGAGAACACCAAACTCGTCTGGCTGGAGGCTGCAGGCTCGATCACGCTGGAGTTTCCCGATCTGCTGGGCACGCTGGCCGCCTGCCGTGCGCGCGGCATCACGACGGCTCTGGACAACACCTGGGGCGCAGGCCTCGCGTTCAACGGCTTCGAGCCGGCTCCCGGGACGCATCCGGGGCTGGGTGCGGACATCGTCATGCAGGCATTGACCAAGTACCCCAGCGGCGGCGCCGACGTGCTGATGGGTTCGGTCTGCACCCGCGACCGAAGACTGCACGACCGCCTCAACCATGCCCACGAGCACCTGGGCTACGGCCTGGGCCAGAACGACGTGGAGCTCGTGCTGCGCGGCCTGCCGACGATGCCTCTGCGCTATGCGGCGCAGGACCGTGCCACGCGCCAGCTCGCGAGTTGGATGGCCGGCAGGCCCGAGGTCGCACGTGTCTTCCACCCAGCACTGCCGGACTCGCCTGGACACGAGAGCTGGCTGGCCGTCGGTGGCGCGGGGGCGGCCTGCCTGTTCTCGGCCGTCTTCAAGCCCCGGTACAGCCCGGCGCAGGTGGACGCTTTCGTCGATGCATTGCAGCTCTTCGGCATCGGTTATTCCTGGGCAGGTCCGATGAGCCTGGCCGTGCCCTACGACATGAGCCGCAGCCGCGACCTGCCTCTGCCCTTCGATGGTGGCACGCTGGTGCGCTTCGCGATTGGCCTTGAGGACGTCGCCGACCTCGGGGCCGACATCGAGCAGGCGCTGGGCGTGCTGGCCGACGTCACTTGAACGAGATTTCCTGGAAGACCTTGTCTCCGACGATCTCGCGCACCTCGGTGCGCTTGACCATCATCTGAACCTGCTTCTCCTCGGTGCCGACGGTCTTCAGCGCGATGGCGTCGAACTTGTCGCTCAGGCCGTCGAAGGCGGCCCAGTTCTTGTACTCAACCATCAGCATCAGGTCCCAGTCGCCCTGACCCATTGAGGAACCGGACAACATCTTCTCGGACACGATGAGCCCCTGCTTCTTGGCTTCGGCCATCAGCTGCTTGCGAGCCGAGGCGAGGTCGCGCATGTAGACGTCGAACATGCCCGGCTTGACCTTGATGAAGGACACCGACCAGACCGTACCCTCCTTGTAGGGCTTGTCCTGGGCGGTGGCGGGCAGGGCTGCGGCGAGCAGCAGGGTGGTGGCAAGCAGGATTTGGCGGATGCGCATGGCGGCCCCTGTGCTGCCCGGTGTCGGGGCTTGCGTCGCTACCGGCAGCGAGCCGCGACGCAGCATTGCGCGTCGCGCGCAATGCCTGGGATTCTTGGCCGACGGCGGCCCAGGCCCATCCTCAATCGCTACGACGCGAGGGCCGCTCGTCTGCCCGATCCGGTTGCTGGCGCATGTGCTGCTTCATGGTTGCCGGCGGGTGTCGCGTGCAGCTGCCGGCCGCCGGGAGGTCTTGCCTGGGGCTTCTGCGCGCCCTCTGCCCATCTCAGCCCTTGCTGGAGACCTTGTGGCGCATGATCTGACCCTTCTCGCGCTCCCAGTCGCGCTTCTTCTCGGTTTCGCGCTTGTCGTGCTGGGCCTTGCCCTTGGCGAGTGCGATGTCGGCCTTCACGCGGCCGCCCTTGTAGTGCAGGTTCAGCGGCACCAGCGTGAAGCCGCGCTGCTCGACCTTGCCGACCAGTCGCCTGATCTCAGCCTTGTGCATCAGGAGCTTCTTGGTGCGGTCGGCCTCGGGGTTGACGTGGGTGGAGGCACTGCGCAGTGCATTGATGCGGCAGCCGATCAGGAACAGCTCCCCATCTTTGATCATCACGTAGCCGTCGGTCAGTTGCACCTGGCCCGCGCGTATGGCCTTGATCTCCCAGCCGGACAGCACCACGCCGGCCTCGAACTGTTCCTCGATGTGGTAGTCGTAGCGGGCGCGGCGGTTCTCTGCGATGGACATGGACAGCGATGTGGGGCCCGAGGCCCTTCTTACAATCCCGGCATTCTATGAAGCAGGTCAAAAAGTCCGTTCTGCTCTGGTACACGCCGCGGGAGATGTACGAGCTGGTCACCGCGGTTGAGCACTATCCCGAGTTCCTGCCCTGGTGCAACAAGGTCGAGGTGCTGGCGCGCGATGGCGACACGGTCACGGCCCGGCTGCACCTCGCCTACGCCGGAGTCCGCCATGCCTTCACGACGCGTAACCGCAACGAGGAAGGCCGCAGCGTGCGCATGGAGCTGGTGGATGGCCCCTTCTCTCACCTCGAGGGGCTGTGGCAACTGCTGCCCTTGAACAAGCCCGGCGCCGACGGCGAAGCGGCTGCCTGCAAGGTCGCCTTCGAGCTGAGCTATGCCTTCAGCAGCGGTGCGCTGGAAGCCGTGGTCAGCCCTGTTTTCGACCGCATCGCCAACACCTTCGTCGACAGCTTCGTGCTGCGTGCCGAGAGCCTGTATGGCCCGCGTTGAACTGGTCTGGAGTCCGCAGGCCGGCGATGTTCGGCAGCGGTGGCTGGACGTGGACGAAGGCTGTTCAGTCGAGTCGGCGCTGCGGAGCTGCGCCGACTTCATGGCGGCACAGGAGCAGCCGCTCGATCAGCTGCGCGTCGGTATCTGGGGGCGCGTGCGGCCGCTCAGCACGCCGTTGCGCGAGCGGGACCGCATCGAGGTCTACCGTCCCCTGACCGTCGATCCCAAGGAGGCTCGGCGCTTGCGCTATGCCAAGCGCGGCGAGCGCATCGTGTCAAGGCACAGGCCGAAGTCGCGAAGCGAGTAGGGCGGGCCTACCTGCACTCGCTGGTGATGACGTCGCGGGCGCGGCCGATCTCGCCGGCCATCTGTGCTTCGTCCATGAAGATGCGCTCGCCCTTCTCATTGGTCCGAGTCAGTCTGGTGCCGCTTTGCAGGTCGCGCAGGTTGGACTGGGCGCGGGCGCAGTTGTCGCGCCGCTGGGCGGCGATGCGCCGCTCCTCTTCCTTCTGCTTGGCGGCCTCGCCGTCCTGTTCCTTTTTCTGGCGCGCAGCGGCTTCGAGCTCTGCCTTGGTGGGGGCGCTGGCGGCCGGCTTGGGTGCGGATGCGGCGCTGGCCGGGGCCCCGGGCGGCGAGACGATCACAACCGCCCTGGCGTTGCTGGGGCGCTGTAGAACGTCCTTCTCGGGCGTGCCCGCTGGCGGCGGCATGTCGCTGTACTGCACGTTGCCCTTGGCGTCGCGCCATTTCCACTGCGCCTGAGCGGCGCCGGCGATGGCGAGGCAGAGCACGGCGAGGAGGGCTTGGCGAAGGGCTTTGCGGAGCATGCGGTCAGTGTAGCCGTGCGACCCTCCGTATAATGCCGCTTTGCGTCTGGAGCTTTCCTCATGCGCCTTCTCGGCAAAGCGCTCACCTTCGACGATGTATTGTTGGTGCCAGCGTTCTCCCAGGTGTTGCCTCGCGACACCAGCCTTGCGACCCGTCTGTCGCGCAACATCCCCCTGAACCTGCCGCTGGTGTCCGCCGCGATGGATACCGTGACCGAGGCACGCCTTGCGATCGCCATCGCTCAGGAAGGTGGCATCGGTATCGTGCACAAGAACCTGTCGGCGGAAGCCCAGGCGCGCGAGGTGGCCCGGGTCAAGCGCTACGAGAGCGGCGTCGTGCGTGAACCACTGACCATCACGCCGGACGCTACCGTGCGCGATGCCGTCGAGCTGACGAAGCTGCACGGCTTCTCCGGTTTCCCGGTCGTCGAGGGCAAGCGCGTCGTTGGTATCGTCACCGGCCGCGACCTGCGCTTCGAGACGCGCATGGATGCCAAGGTGCGAGAGATCATGACGCCGGCTGACCGTCTCGTCACGGTCCGGGAAGGCGCTTCGCTGAACGAAGCCAAGGCGCTGATGCACAAGCACAAGCTGGAGCGCGTCGTGGTCGTCAACGACGCCTTCGAACTGCGTGGCCTGATGACGGTCAAGGACATCACGAAGCAGACCAGCTTCCCCAACGCGGCCCGCGATAGCCACGGCAAGCTGCGTGTCGGTGCTGCCGTCGGCTTCGGCGAAGACACCGAGCAGCGCGTCGAACTGCTGGTGCGCGCTGGCGTCGACGCCATCATCGTGGACACCGCCCACGGTCACAGCGCCGGCGTGCTGGAGCGCGTGCGCTGGGTCAAGCAGGCCCATCCCCAAGTGGACGTAATTGGCGGCAACATCGCCACTGGCGCGGCGGCGCTGGCCCTCGTCGAGGCCGGTGCGGACGGCGTCAAGGTGGGGATTGGCCCCGGCTCCATCTGCACGACGCGCATCGTCGCGGGCGTCGGGGTGCCGCAGATCACGGCCATCGACAACGTCGTCACGGCCCTCAAGGGCACCGGCGTGCCCGTCATCGCCGATGGCGGCATCCGCTACTCTGGAGACGTCGCCAAGGCCATCGCGGCCGGCGCGGACTGCGTCATGATGGGCGGTGCCTTTGCCGGCACCGAAGAAGCTCCCGGCGAGACCATCCTCTACCAGGGCCGCACCTTCAAGAGCTACCGTGGTATGGGCTCCATGGGCGCCATGGCCAAGGGCAGCGCGGACCGCTACTTCCAGGACACCTCGGCCAACAACCCCAATACGTCCAAGCTGGTGCCGGAAGGCATTGAGGGCCAGGTGCCCTACAAGGGCTCGGTCGTGCAGGTCATCTTCCAGATGGCCGGTGGCCTGAAGGCATCGATGCACTACTGCGGATGCGGCACCATCGCCGACATGCAGAACAAGGCCGAGTTTGTCGAGATCACGACGGCGGGCATGCGCGAGAGCCATGTCCACGACGTGCAGATCACCAAGGAAGCACCCAACTACCGCAGCGAATGAGCTGATGATGGTGACAACGGGGCGACGTCAGTTCGCCCCGTTTCTCTTTTCTGCAAACGCGACGAGCCCCATTTGAGCCCCACACCGCAACGCGCCCCCGCCATGGGCTTCATCATGGTCGCCGTGCTGATCGACATGATCTCCATCGGGCTGATGGTGCCGGTGCTGCCGCACATAGTGGGCACTTTCACCCAGGGCAACGACGCGCAGACGTCGGCCTTCCTGCTGGTGACCATGGCGTTCGGCGTCGCCAACTTCCTGGGCGCGCCCGTCCTCGGTGCGCTGTCGGACCGATTCGGCCGCCGGCCCGTGCTGCTGATCGGCTTCATGGGGTTGGCGCTCAGCTTCTTCGTGACGGCCATGGCCACGGCGCTGTGGATGCTGGTCGTCGTGCGCCTGTTCTCGGGTGCAATGCAGGCCAATGTGGCCATCGCCAACGCCTATGTGGCCGATATCACGCCGGCCTCGGACCGCGCCCGTCGCTTCGGCCAGCTCGGCGCGATGTTCGGCGTCGGCTTCATCCTCGGGCCGGTGATCGGCGGCTGGCTGGGTCACTACGACGTGCACTGGCCCTTCATCGCCGCCGGCTGCATGGCTGTGCTGAACTGGTGCTACGGCTTCTTCGTGCTGCCCGAGTCCCTGCCCAGGGACAGGCGCACGGCGTTCGACTGGAAAAAGGCAAACCCGGTGTCGGCACTGCGCGGCCTGGCGGCGCTCAAGGGTGTCGGCCCCCTGGTGCTGGTGATCGCGCTGGCATCGCTGGCCCAGTTCATGTTGCACATGACGTGGGTGCTCTACACCAAGTTCAAGTTCGGCTGGGGTCCGCTGGAGGTGAGCTGGTCGCTTTTCGCCGTGGGCGTCGTGTCCGTGATCAGCCAGGGCGTGCTGCTCAAGCCGCTGCTGGCACGCTTCAGCCCGCCCCGCCTTGCCCTCATCGGCATGGGCTCGGCGTCGCTGGCCTATCTCGGCTGGGGCCTGGCCACCGAGGGCTGGATGATGTACGCCGTCATCCTCTTCAACCTGCTGGGCGGCGTCGCGGCGGCGGCCGTTCAGAGCATCATCTCCAACGCCGCCGGGCCCACCCACCAGGGGCGGGCCATGGGTGCCGTCTCCTCGCTGAACAGCCTGATGGCCGTCATCGCGCCCGTCATCGGCCTGACGTTGCTGGGCTGGGTATCGCACCGGCCGGCGAGTGATCCGCTGATGGGCCTGCCGTTCTATACCTGCGCCGCCCTGCAGCTGATCGGGCTGGTCGTCGCCTACCGCTTCTTCCGCCGCCAGCGCCCCGCCTTGCAACCTGTCTGAGAACACCATGCAACACGACAAAGTCCTCATCCTCGACTTCGGCTCCCAGGTCACCCAGCTCATCGCGCGCCGTGTGCGCGAGGCAGCCGTTTACTGCGAGATCCACCCGAACGACGTGTCCGACGACTTCGTGCGCAGCTTCGCGCCCAAGGCCATCATCCTGAGCGGCAGCCACGCGTCCACCTACGAAGACCACGAGCTGCGCGCACCCCTGGCGGTGTGGGAGCTGGGTGTGCCGGTGCTGGGCATCTGCTACGGCATGCAGACCATGGCAGTCCAGCTGGGTGGCAAGGTCGAGTGGAGCGACCACCGCGAGTTCGGTTACGCCGAAGTGAGGGCACATGGCCATACCGCGCTGTTGGAGGGCATCCAGGACTTCGAGACGCCCGAGAAGCACGGCATGCTGAAGGTCTGGATGAGCCATGGCGACAAGGTCACCGTGCTGCCGCCGGGCTTCAAGTTGATGGCTTCCACGCCCAGTTGCCCCATCGCCGGCATGGCCGACGAGGCGCGCAAGCTCTACGCTTTCCAGTTCCACCCCGAGGTCACGCACACGTTGCAGGGCGCTGCCATCCTGACTCGATTCGTGCGTGACATCGCCGGCTGCCAGGGCGACTGGCAGATGGGCAGCTACATCGACGAGGCCGTAGCCAGGATCCGAGAGCAGGTCGGTGACGAGGAAGTCATCCTGGGCCTGTCCGGCGGCGTGGATTCCAGCGTCGCTGCGGCGCTGATCCACCGCGCCATCGGTGACCAGCTCACCTGCGTCTTTGTCGATCACGGCCTGCTGCGCCTGAACGAGGGCAAGATGGTCATGGACATGTTCGCCGGCCGTCTGCATGCCAAGGTCGTGCATGTGGACGCCAGCGAGCAGTTCCTCGGCAAGCTGGCCGGCGTGACCGACCCCGAACGCAAGCGCAAGATCATCGGCGCCGAGTTCGTGGAAGTCTTCCAGGCTGAGGCGAAGAAGCTGAAGAACGCCAAGTGGTTGGCCCAGGGCACCATCTACCCCGATGTGGTGGAGAGCGGCGGTACCAAGACCAAGAAGGCCACAACCATCAAGAGCCACCACAACGTCGGCGGCCTGCCGGAGACGCTGGGTCTGAAGCTGCTGGAGCCTTTGCGCGAGCTGTTCAAGGACGAGGTACGCGCGCTCGGCGTGGCCTTGGGCCTGCCGGCCGACATGGTCTACCGCCACCCCTTCCCGGGCCCGGGCCTGGGCGTGCGCATCCTTGGCGAGATCAAGAAGGACTTTGCCGATCTGCTGCGCCGCGCGGATGCGATCTTCATCGAGGAACTGCGCAACACCATCGATCCAGCCACCGGCAAGAGCTGGTACGCGCTGACCTCGCAGGCCTTCGCCGTGTTCTTGCCGGTGAAAAGTGTGGGCGTCATGGGCGACGGTCGCACGTACGACTACGTCGTGGCCCTGCGCGCCGTGCAGACCAGCGACTTCATGACGGCTGACTGGGCCGAGCTGCCGTACTCGCTGCTCAAGCGCACTTCGGGCCGCATCATCAACGAGGTGCGCGGCATCAACCGAGTGACTTACGACGTTTCGAGCAAGCCGCCCGCGACGATCGAGTGGGAGTGAGGGGTCTGAAAATCCCCTTTTAAATCAACAGCTTACAAAACGGATTGATGATCTGAAACTAGTCATCAATTGGCGCTAAGTTGTTGATTTCTATGGAGTTCGTACCGCTCGCCTGAGGCGCAAACCAGCAGAGATTGACGGTACGGTTGACGGTATCTCCATCATCGATATTGCGTCGGATCATTTACCGTTTTCACGGAACGGTTCGGATCATCTACCGGAGTACCGCGCCGCGTGTGAATCGGCACGGTATTGCTTGCTTATCAACGTCTAAGGACGATCTGCAATACCTCTCGTGAATCCGACTGGAGCGAGGGGTGAGCGTCGGCGACGATGCTTGACATGGATCAGATCACGCTCGGACTTGACCCGCTGCCCAAGAAGACCCGCAAGGAAATCTTCCTGGACGAGATGAACCAGGTGGTGCCGTGGGCGCAACTGGTGGCGCTGATTCAGCCGCACGCACGAGGCGCGCATCAGGCGTTGGGTGGTCGACCGCCGTTCCCCATCGAAACGATGCTGCGCATCCACTGCCTGCAGCTTTGGTGGAACCTGAGTGATCCGGCCATGGAAGAGGAACTGCACGAGCGGCCGCTATACCGCCGGTTTGCCGGTCTGGATTGCGCCGCGCGGATGCCGGACGAGACCACGATCCCGCGCTTTCGTCACCTGCTGGAGAAGCACCAGCTGACGCCGCAGTTGCTGGCCGCCATCAATACGGGCCTGGCCCAGCAGGGCTTGATGCTCAAGACCGGCACGGTGGTGGACGCCACCATCATTGCCGCGCCGAGTTCGACGAAGAACAAGGACGGCGAGCGGGACCCCGAGATGCACCAGACCAAGAAGGGCAACCAATGGCATTTCGGCATGAGGCGGAGCGCAAGCGCCGCCAATAGCTATAATGAGAATAATTCCCATTTGCATTAATCGAGGATCTAGTCCTTCGGATGAAAAGCGTCATGGCAGCGGTCCAGCCAGTCCCGCAGTCGTCTTCCGCGCACGATGCATTTCGCGGCCAGGTGGGCGCGCTCTACAGCGACCATCACGGTTGGCTGTTGGGCTGGTTGCGCAAGAAGATTGGCTGCTCGCACCGTGCGGCGGACTTGTCGCACGACACGTTCCTGCGCCTGCTGGCGCGGGAAGAGCCGGTCGTTCTTCAGGAGCCGCGTGCCTTCCTGACCACCGTGGCGCAGCGCGTGCTGGCCAACCACTGGCGCCGCGAGCAGATCGAGAAGGCCTACCTCGAGGCCCTGGCGCAGGCGCCACAGGCCTTGGCGCCGTCACCCGAAGAGCGTGCCGTTCTGCTGGAAACGCTGATCCAGATCGATCGCCTGTTGGAGGGGCTGCCAGCGCAGGCCAAGCGCGCCTTCCTGATGGCGCAGCTGGACGGCATGGGCCAGGCCGAGATTGCGGCCGAGCTCGGCATTTCCGTCAGCACGGTCAAGCGCCATTTGGTGCGAGCGGGCGCGCAGTGCTATTTCGCTTTGACGCTGGACTGATCGGGGCCTAGTGGATGAGCGCGAATCCCGAGACCTTGTTCGATGCCGGTGGCGCCGCCGGCGTTCCACCGTCGGTGGCTCGCCGTGCGGTCGAGTGGCTGGTCGAGCTGCAGTCGGACGATGCCGGTGACGCCGATGGCATGCGGCGGCGCCGGGAATTGCAGCAATGGCGGGCCGAGCACCCAGACAACGAGCGAGCCTGGCAGCGCATCGAGGCGGTGAACGGCCAGGTGTTCGGGACGCTGCGGGGCATGGAATCCCCGGTCGCGTCGGCCGTCGCGCAAGCGGCGCTGGCGCCACCGCGTTCGCGCAAGCGCCGGGATGCCGTCAGGACGCTGGCTGTCCTGATGTTCACGGGCGGGGCAGCCTGGGTCGCGCAAGAGCGCACGCCGTGGCGTGAATGGGTGGCCGACGAGCGCACCGGCGTGGGCGAGCGGCGCACCGTCACCCTGGCCGACGGTACGGCCGTGGTGTTGAACACTGACAGCGCCATCAATGTGCGATTCACCGACAGCGAGCGGCGGGTGCGTCTGGTGGGCGGCGAGATGCTGGTCACCACGGGTAAGGACAGGACAGGCCGCCCTTTCATCGTGGAGACCGCCGAGGGCGAACTGAGGCCCGTGGGCACGCGTTTCGCCGTGCGCCAGCACGCCGGTGCGAGCCGTGTCGATGTCTTCGAGGGCGCGGTTTCCATCCGCCCGACGGCGGCACAGGCCGGGCAGGGACGGTTGCTCCGAGCGGGTGAGCGTGCCCGCTTCACGCGTACGGCCGTCGGCGAGTCAGTCCCGGCGAACGATGACGATACGGCCTGGGCCGACGGCATGCTGGTCGCCAGTGGCATGTCCTTGCAGGCCTTTCTTGCCGAACTCGGCCGCCACAGGCCCGGCCACATGAGTTGCGACGCGGCCGTGGCCGGGCTGCGCGTCTCCGGCAGCTATCCCTTGGCCGATACCGGCCGCATCCTCGACACCCTGCGCCTCACGCTGCCTGTGGAGATCCACTACCTCACGCGCTACTGGGTCATGGTGCGGCCGGCGCGCGGCTAGCGAGCCCGGGCCAGAAAATTTTTTACGCAAAGCTGGTCTGTTTTCGATTCTCGCGGGACATGGAGGGTGAACAGCACTTTCCAACTCTCGCAAAAAGGATCGACCATGGGGACACGCGCCCAGCAGACGCAGCATTCATCAGGCCAGGAGCAGGCGCCGCGGGTTGGCCGCACATCGCTGGCGATGGCCATCGGCCACGTCCTTGCCGCTGGGGTGGTCGCCGCTTCGGCCTGGCCGGTGGCTGCGCTGGCCGCCGAGACGATCCAGCCGGCAGCGTCGGCCCGCAGGGCCTACGACATTCCCGCCGGGCCTCTGGAAGCCGCGCTCAACCGCTTTGGCCGCGAGGCGGGCATCCTGTTGTCATTCCCCACCGATACCACGGCAGGCCTGTACAGCCGCGGCTTGCGTGGCAGCTTCAGCGTGGCCGAGGCCCTGCCTGTGCTGCTGCAAGGCACGGGCCTGGCGGCCGAGGCCAAGCCCACCGGCGGCTACGCGCTGGTGAAGCGTGTCGAGCCGGTGTCGCAACGGGAAGCGCCGATGGAATCGGTGCTCCCCATGGTCAGGGTGCAGGCGGCGCCGGACGCACAAACCGCGGCCGGGCCGATCACGGGCTACGTGGCCAGGCGCAGCGCCACGGCGACCAAGACGGACACGCCGCTCATCGAGACGCCGCAATCGATCTCGGTCGTCACGAGCGACCAGATAGAGGCTCAGGGCTCCCGCAGCCTGCGTGACGTCGTCGGCTACACGCCCGGCGTCGGCACACAAAGCAACGGCTACCGCGACACCGACAACCTGACGCTGCGCGGCTTCACCATCGACAACTCGAGCATCCGCCGCGACGGCCTGCGCTCGTCGGGCAACACGTTCACCGGCACGCAGGAACCTTATGGGCTGGAGCGGGTCGACATCCTGCGCGGCGCGGCCTCGTTGCTGTACGGCTCGGCAGAGCCCGGTGGCTTGATCAACCTGGTGACCAAGCGTCCGTCCAGTGACAGCCTGCATGAGGTCGGGCTGGAAATCGGCAACTACAACCGCCGGCAGGCCACGGCCGACCTGGGCGGCAAACTGGCCGACGATGACCGCCTGTCGTATCGCTTGACCTTGCTGGGCCGCGGCAGCGACACCTTCATCGACGACGTTGCCGACGATCGCGTCTACGTGGCGCCGGCCTTCGCCTGGAAGCCGTCCGGCACCACCCGGATCACCTTGCTGACCCAGTACCAGCACAGCAGGCACAACCGCCAATGGGGCCTACCTCCCGAGACCACGCTGCTGCCCAATCCGAATGGCCGCGCGCCGCGCGAACGCAACATCGGCGAACCCGGCGACCTGCATGAAGACACGCAGACGTCGGCCACGCTGCTGCTGGAGCAGGCCTTGTCCGAGCAGAGCTCTTTCAACTTCACGTTGCGGCGCTCGGATGTGGACATGGCCTGGCACTACGCCGGCCGCGACACCCTGCAACCCGACCTGCGCACGCTGACGCGCTATTACGCCAGGCGCATGGAGAAGGTCTCGTCCTGGACGCTGGACAGCAATCTGCAAACCAGGTTCAGCACCGGCCCGCTGGCCCACGAGTTGGTGGTGGGCGTGGACGGCAACAGCAGCGACAACAAGCGCACGCGCTACTACCAACTCATCGACCCCATCGACATCTACAAGCCGGCCTACGGCGCGCAGCCCCATGGTGACGATGGCAAGGACGGCTACAAGCAGAAGACCCGCGCGCTGGGCGTCTATCTGCAGGACCAGATCAAGATGGACAAGCGCTGGGTGCTGCTGCTGGGCGTGCGGCACGACAGCGTCAAGATCGACCAGAGCGACTATTTCGACGAGGCCTGGAGCGGCGAGCGCAGCAGCGCCACCACCGGCCGCGCCGGACTGGTCTATCTGGCCGACAACGGGCTGGCGCCCTTCGTCAGCTTCAGTCAGTCGTTCGAGCCCGTTGGCGACAAGGACCGGCAGGGCAATCGCTTCAAGCCGACGCATGGCGAGCAGTACGAGGTCGGTCTGCGCTGGCAGCCGTCGGGCAGCAATACCTTGCTGTCGGCCTCGCTGTACCAGTTGACGCAGAGTCACCTGCAGGTGCCGGACCCGGTGGATCCCGACAACTTCTCGATCCAGACAGGCAAGGTCCGGTCCCGCGGTGTGGAGCTGGAAGCAAGAACCGATGTCACGCGCGACCTGCGGGTCATCGCCTCTTACACCTACACCGACGCACGCACCGTTCAGGCCAGTGCAGTTCAGCCTGAAGCTGTCGGGCAGCGACAGCCCAACACGCCGTACAACCAGATGTCGGTCTGGGCCGACTACCAGTTCGCAGGCTGGAGCCTGCCGGGGTTGCGCCTCGGCTTGGGCATGCGCTACGTCGGCGACACGGCGGCCGCCAATGCGTCCTACATCGTGCCCGCCTTCACGGTGTTCGATGCGGGCCTGAGCTACGAGCGCGGCAGCTGGCGATATGCGTTGAACCTCAAGAATCTTGCCGACAGGACGTACTTCGCCGAATGCGGCGATGGCTATTGCAATTACGGCGATCCGCGCAAGGTGCTGCTGACGGCGCAATACCGTTGGTAAGTCGCGCACTGCGCAGCCCATGTCATGACGGCCATGAAGCGCGTGCCTTCGCTCGCCCGGCTTCGCCCGGTGCTGGCACGCCTGCACCGTTGGGTGGGCTTGGTCATGGCGGGGTTTCTGCTCGTCGCCGGCTTGACCGGCAGCCTGATGGCGTGGACCGACGCACTGGAGGCCGCCATCAATCCGCAGCTTTTCGTGGTTGCCCCACCAGCCACGAATGCATCGATGCTCGATCCCGTCGTGCTGCGCGAGCGCTTGCTCGCAAGTCGCCCGGATGTGGTCGTGCCGTATCTGCCGCTGAATGTCGAAGCGGGACGTTCAATGCAGTTTTCCGTGGAGCCGCGGACGGACGCCGGCGCACAAGCCGAGTTGCCCAACGATCAGGTGTTCGTCGACCCCTACACGGGCGAGGTACTGGGCGAGCGCCGATGGGGTGACATCTCCCAGGGGCTGAAGAACTTCATGCCCTTCGTGTACCGCCTGCACCACCAGCTCGCGTTGGGTGTCTTCGGAAACTACGTCTTCGGGATCGTGGCGCTGCTCTGGACATTGGACTGCTTCGTGGGCGCCTACCTCACGTTCCCTGCGCCGGCGCGCGGCGTGCCGGGCCAGGCATCCAGGGCCGCCCGCTGGTGGGCGAACTGGAAGGTGCGCTGGGGTGGTGGCAGCTACAAGATGAACTTCGATCTGCACCGTGCTGGGGGGCTTTGGATGTGGGCCGCGCTGCTGGTCATGGCCTGGAGTAGCGTGGCCTTCAACCTTTCCGAGGTCTACGACCCGGTGATGGATACGGTGCTCGCTCGCCAGCGCGATGAGACGTCGCTGCCCACATTGGATGCGCCGCTGCTCAACCCGGCCATCGATTTTGGACAGGCTCGTGAGATCGGGCGGCGCCTGTTGGCCGAGCAGGCCCGATCAGGAAGCTTTGCAGTGCATGCAGAGGACGGGTTGGCCTTCGATCCCGTCCGTGGGACCTACCGCTACGACGTGAGGAGCAGTCGCGACATCCGTGACCGAAGCGGCGCCACCAGTGTGCTGTTCGATGCCGACACGGGCACGCTCAAGGGCGTGTGGCTGCCGACCGGCGCTGCCGGCGCAGACACCGTCCGCACATGGCTGACCAGCCTGCATCGAGCCGCGCTGTGGGGTGCTCCCATGAAGCTCTTCGTCTGCATGCTGGGGCTGGCCGTGGCGGCGCTTTCAGTCACTGGCGTCGTCATCTGGCGAAGAAAACAGGGTGCCCGCAGCAAGTCGATGGCGCGCCGGTGAGTAGGCAAGGTCGTGCTTGAATCTCCAGCCAATTCGGCAATGCCAACGCAGCCGAGCAAGCCCGCTGCAAGGTCGTCAGAACCTGTATCGGGCCGAGATCGTCACGGCCCGGTCCTGGCCTCGATAGCACTCCCCGTGGTAGCAGATGCCGAAGTACTTCTTGTCGAGCAGGTTGCTCACGTTGAGCGCCAGCCGCCAGGCGCCGGCTTCGTAGCGGATGGCGGCGTCGAGCAGCGTGAAGCCGGGCTCGCTGGTGCTGTTCGCTTCGTCGTTCGGTCGTCGGCCCACGTAGTTAACGCCACCCGAAATGCCGAAGCCGACGCCCAGGTTGTAGTCGAGCCAGGCCGAGGCGGCCTGCCTGGGCTGTCCCGGCGGTGCCTTGCCCACTTCGGTGCTGTCCGCGCTTTCAAGCACCTTCATCTGCGTTCGGGTGTAAGAGGCGGTGGCGCTCAAGTCCCGTGATAGCTCGGTCTTGACCTCCAGTTCCAGGCCGCGTGAGCGCTGCCTGCCGATCTGCCGGGCGTCGAAGGTGACGTTGTCGTAGGTCACGACATTGGTCTTGCGCAGGTCGAACACGGCGGCGGCGAAGTAGGTGCGGGAGCCTTCGGGCTGGTACTTGATGCCGACCTCCACTTGCTTGCCCCGGCTGGGCTTGAAGGGTTGGTTGTTCCCGTCCACGCCGCTGTTGGGCAGGAAAGATTCCGCATAGCTCAGGTACGGCGCCCAGCCGTTGCCAAGCAGGTAGGTGACGCCGCCGCGGCCGCTGAAGGCATGCGCGCGTTCCACCGTGGAGGCCGCGTTGGCGCGGTCTTCCGTGACGGTCCTGACCTCATCCTGCCGCCCGCCGAGCGTGACGACCCAGCGGTCGCCGAACTTGCTTTGGTCCTGCGCATAGATACCCAGCTGTCGGGTGTGCTGGCTGTAGTCGGCCAGCAACTCCTGCGGCATGGAGATCTGCTGGCCGTACACCGGCGCGAGCAAGTCCAGGTCCGGCGCCGTGCCGATGCGGCGCAGCGCGTTGCCGCGCAGGTTGTTCCAGTCGATGCCGAACAGCAGCGTGTGCTCGGCCGAGCCGCTGCGCAGCTTGCCCTGCACGTTCGTGTCCAGGCCGGTCTGGGTCGCCGAGTCGTTCCAGGTGCGCGTCACTCGGGAAACGGTGTGGCCGTCGTCCAGCAGCGAGTCGACCCAGACCACGCGGCGGTCGAGCTCGATGCGGCTGTGCCGCGCCACCTGGCGCACGGTCCAGTTGGCGTCGAAGCGGTGCTCGAAGCGGTAGCCGACGGAGGTTTGATCCTGCGTCAGCCGGCTGAAGCTGTAGTCGCCCATCTTGACGGACGTGAGGACGTAGTCGGCGCCGATGTAGTACGGGTCCTCGGGCGAGCGGTTGTGGATGAATTCGCCGAACAGGGTCAACGAGGTCGCCGTGTCGGGCTGCCACCGCAGCGAGGGTGCGAGGTAGGCGCGGGTGCGATTCAGCGGATGGCCGTCCGGATAGCGGTCCTGGTCATCGCTGTCCAGGCCGACGGCGACCACGCGGAAGGCCCAGGGCTCGTCGGCGGTGGTCGTGTTCGCCAGGTCGACCGCCAACTGCTTGCGCTGGTGACTGCCGAACTGGACCTCGACCTCGCGGAGCGAATCGCCCGTGGCTTGCTTGCTGACGCGGTTGATGATGCCGCCGGCATCTCCTTGGCCGAACGTCATGGACGCCGGACCGCGCAGCACTTCGACCCGCTCCAGCCCGTAAGGCTCCGTCAACGCATACACGATGCCGAACGGCGTTTGCGCCAGCCCGTCGCGGTAGCTGGCGTAATAGGACGAAAAGCCGCGCAGCATGATGTCTTCCCACCCGCGGTTGTCCGGGCCGTAGGCGTTGACGCTCACGCCGGGCGTGTAGCGGATGGCGGCCATGATGTCTTGCGCACCATGCGCGTCCATCTCCTCCCTGCCGATGACCGAGATCGACTGCGGCACTTCGAGCAGCGCGGTGTCGGTCTTGGTGGCCGTGGCAGTGCGGCTGGCGACGTAGCCGGCGACCGGCCCGAGGGGCCGCTCACGTTCGGGCCCGGCCTTCACCCGCACCAGCGGCAGCATGTTCTCTGGCGCCGAGGCGCCGGTGTCGGGGCGGGCAGGCGCGGGCGGCCGCTGCTTCAGCACGAAGCTGCCGTTGGATTGGCGCACCGCTTCCAACCCCGTCCCGGTGAGCAGCCGCTCGAGGGCATCGGCAGGTGCATGGCGACCTTGCAGCCCGGCGCTGTTGTGGCCTTCGGTGAGCGCGCCGTTGGCGGCGACGAACACGCCGGATTGGGCAATGAAGCGATGCAGGGCCGCGTTGAGGGCACCTGCAGGGATGTCGAAGGCGGCGGTCGTCTCGGCGGCGTAGGCCGGTGGCGCGAACACCAGCGTGGCAGACGCGCCGGCCACGGCGAGCAGCGCGGCCAGGGCCAAGGGCGCGTGGCGGTGTTGTGGGCGGCGGACGGTGGCGGTGGGGAGCGAGCAGCGGTCGGTCATGGGGAGTCTCGTCAGTCGGATGAAGGGCTTGTTGTTCCCAGTCCGAACGAGACGAGAAAAAGGGAACCGCGCTGCAGCGGCTCTCGCCGTCAGCGTGCCTCGATGACCACCCAGCCGGGCAGACGCCGCCGCACCTTGATCGGCAACGCGGCCTCGAGCATGGACAACGCGCGGTCCGGGTCGCGCAGCGGGTAGCCGCCGGCCACGCGCAGGTGTGCGACTGCCGGATCGCAGCGCAGCAGGCCGTGGCGGTAGCGCGCCAGTTCTTCGAGGAAGGCCGGCAGCGGCAGGTTGTCCGCCAGCAGTACGCCACGCACCCAGGCCTCGCCGCCGGTCATCGCTGGTTGCGGCGTGCCGATGCTGGCGGACGTGAAGCGCAGCCATTCACCCGCCTGGACGACGCGGCTCCCGGCGCCTGTGTCGCCGGGCCGTGCTTCGACCCGCCCGGCATACACGGCGACCTCCGTGGCGGCAGCGAACTGCTGGACGCAGAAACGGGTGCCGAGGGCGTGCAGGCGGCCTTGCGCGGTATTGACCACCAGCGGTGCCTGCGACATTCCCGAGGCGGTCTCCACCAATATCCGCCCAGCCTGCAGCACGATGCGGCGCAGCGCCGGGCCCAGGTCGACATCGGCGGCGCTGGCCGTGTCCAGCCACAGGCGGCTGCCGTCGGCCAACGTGAACTCCGCCGTTTCTCCCGTGGCCGTGCGGTAGTCGGCACCGAGGCCGGCCAGCATCGACTGGCCGGACGGGCTCTTCCAGGCGGCCCAGCCCGCGCTGACGGACACGCCCAGCAGCGCCAGCGCCTTGAGGGCCTGCCGCCGGCGCGCCACGTGGTGTGCGGCGGCCAGTGCGGAGTCGGCGGCGGCCCGCTCTTCGACGGGCAGGTCGAGCTGCGCGCTGATCGCCTCCACGCGCTGCCATGCGCGCCCGTGCTCGGGCCGCTCGGCGAGCCAGGCCTGCCACCGCGCCCGTTCGCCATCGCCCGCATCGCCAGCGCCCAGCACGGCGAACCACTCGGCGGCCTGGCGCAGCGTGTCGTGGTCGAGGTCTTGGCGGGCGTGGGACATGGCGGTGTTCGATCAGACCGGGCCTGGGTCGGCCATCAGGCAGAGCAGCATGGCCTGAGCCATGTACTTCTTGACCATGCGCTCCGACACGCCGAGCGTGGCACCGATCTCGGCATACGTGGCGCCATGCAGTTGCGCCAGGATGAAGGCCCGGCGGGGCTTCTCGGGCAGTTGATCCAGCAGCGCCGCGACCTGCGTCAGCGTCTGGACGATGCTCGCGCAGTGTTCTGCCGACGGTGCGCAGGGCTCGGGCTGGGTGGCCAGCGTCTCCAGCCACGCGCGCTCGATGGCCTGGCGGCGCCAATGGTCGACAACCAGGCCGTGCGCGATGGTGCTGAGGTAGGCGCGCGGGTCACGGCCGGCATCGATCTCACGCGGGCGTGCCAGCAGACGCACGAAGGTGTCATGGGCCAGGTCAGCGGCCTGGTGCGTGCAACCCAGCCGGCGTTGCAGCCAGGCTCTCAGCCAGCCCTGGTGGCCGTTGTAGAGGTCGGCAATGGCCTGCCCAGGCAATGCAGCGGCGCCCATGTCGTGCGAGTCCAGTATTGCAATAAATGAGAATCATTCTCATTTTAGCGAGAGAATGCGGCATTCCGTTTTCGGCGCAGGACCGCTGCTCGCCACCTTGCCCAGTGAGGTCTCTCTTGGCCCCCGTTTCAACCGTGCTCGCCACCGCATCCGATGCCCAAGCGCCCAAGCAACTGCAAGCTATCTACCGGGACCATCACGCCTGGCTGTGCGGCTGGCTGCGCCGCAAGCTGCTGAACCCGGCGGACGCGGCCGATCTGGCGCACGACACCTTCCTGCGGTTGCTGGGCAAGCCGCTGCAGACGCAGACCTTGCGCGAGCCGCGTGCCTGGCTGACGACGGCGGCGCATGGCCTGATGGTGGACCACGTGCGCCGTCAGGCGCTGGAGCGCGCCTACCTGGACACGCTGGCGCTGATGCCACCGGCGCTGCACCCGTCTCCCGAAGAACGGCTGATGCTGCTGCAGACGCTGGAGCGCATCGACACGTTGCTGGATGGCCTGGCGCCCAGGGCGCGCGCGGCCTTCCTGCTGTCGCGACTCGAAGGCCTGGCCTATGCCGACATCGCCCGGCAGATGGGCATGAGCCTCAGCTCGGTCGAGAAGTACATGGCCAGCGCGTTGCGTCACTGCTTGGCTATGCAGGCTGCGCTCGCCAGCGCTGACGTGTGATGGAAGCCACCGCAGCCGGCGACCGCACGCTGGAAGAAGCCATCGCCTGGGCCGTACGGCTGGCATCCGGCACGGCCACTGCGCAGGACCGGAGCGCCTGCGAGCAGTGGCGTTCCGAGCACGCCGCGCACGAGCAGGCCTGGCAGCGGGTGCAGGCCGTCGAGCAGACGTTTCACGGCGCTGCCATCGACAGCGAAAGGCGCCTGGCGCAGGACACGCTCGTGGCCGCTGAGCGCCTTCGCCGCCAGGGCAAGAGCCGCCGCCGTGCAATCGGCGTGCTTGGCTGGGGCGTGCTGACGCTCGGCCTGGGCAGCTTTGCGGCGCGGTGGCTGGGCGGCGCGCCGTGGCTGCAGGGCGCGCAGTACGCCACACGCGCCGGCGAGCGCCGCCGCGTCGCCATGCGCGATGGCGGCAGCCTGGCACTCAACAGCGGCACCGAGGTGGAACTGCGCTTCTCGCTGTTGCGCCGCCGCGTGGTGCTGCAGCGCGGCGAGGTGTTCATCAGCACGGGCGCCGACGCGGATTCGTTCGCCGGCCGCCGCGCGTTCTGGGTCGAAACGCCTGCGGCTCACCTCGAGGCCTTGGGCACGCGCTTCGACGTGCGGGTGTTCGATGCGGGCTCCGAAGGCATCGCCACCCGGCTGCAGGTCACCGAGGGCCGCGTGGCCGTGCATCCGACGTCCGGTGCGTCCGTGACCGTTGCCGAACCGGGCGACACGCTGCTCATCCCCGCGGACGGCTCCGCGCCCAGGCGTCTGGCCCTGACCGACCAGGACGCCACGGCGTGGACCGAAGGCGTGCTGGTGGCGAAGCAGATGCGCCTGGACGCCTTCACCGCGGAACTGGGCCGGCACCGGGCCATGCCGCTGCGCTGCGACCCCTCCGTGGCGGCGCTGCGCGTGTCGGGCGTGTTCCAGCTCGACGGGCCGGAGCCGGTGGACCGGGCTCTTGCGATGCTGGCGCGCACACTGCCCGTGGCTATCGAAAACCAAGGTGCGGTCGGCCAGGTCGTCGTGGGTCGCTGATCGTTTGCCGCGCCCTCAAGTTTTTTTCGGGGTGCATTACGGGTTTGGACGGGCTTGTTCGGCAAGAGGGGCAAATCACCCTCCATCGACACAGGAACCCCCACCCATGCGAGCCCATCGGCACCAGCCCTTCACCCGAACTGCAATTGCGCGCGCATGGGCGCTGGGCCTCGCGCTCGGGCTGGCGCTGCCCGCACACCAGGCCCTGGCGCAGCAGCCCGCGTCCGATGCCGTGCGCAAGACGTTCAACGTGCCGGCCGGCGCACTGGAAGATGCGCTGAACAACTTTGCGCGGCAGGCCGGCATCACCTTGTCCTTCGACCCGGCGCTGGTGCAGGGCAAGCGGGCGGCGGCGCTGGCGGGCAGCTTCAGCGCGGCCGAGGCCTTGCAGCGACTGCTGAGCGGGCATGGCCTCGCCGGCGTTGTCCAGTACGACGCCACGGGCAAGACCGTGACGGGCTACTTGCTGGCCCCGGTTGCCGCAGCAAAGGCCGATGCGCCGGCTGACACCGTGCTGCCCCTCGTGAGGGTGCGGGCCAACGCCGCACCGGCCCAACTCGGCTACCGCGCCGAAAGCAGCGACGCGATCGCGCCGGGACTGTCGCAGCAGGAGACGCCGGCGGTGGTCAGCGTCGTGACCAGCGACTTCCTCAGGGACACCGGCGCCACTCGCTTCACGGACATCCTGAACTACGTCCCGGGCCTGACGACAGCTGACAACGTGGGGTCGCCGTCCGAGCGGGTCACGATTCGTGGGTTTCCGCTCGGGGCCGCCGCAGTGGGCGTCACGGGCACCTACTTCAACGGCATGCGGCAGGCCGTCACGCGCGGGCAATACCGTTCGCTGGACAACATCGAGCGCGTTGAAATCGTCAAGGGGCCAGCGGGCGTGGAGGCCAGCGTCTCCGATCCCGGTGGCTTCATCAACTTCATCACCAAGCGGCCCCAGAGGGAGTTCGCCGCCGAGGGGCGGGTGGGCTTGGGGGATCACGGCTACCGCACGCTCGGCGTGGATGTGACCGGCCCCATCGCCGCGGCGCCCGACTTGCAGTACCGGCTGATTGCCGCGCACAACGAGCTGGCCGCCTGGCGCCCCGGCCGCACGAACCGGCCGCAGGATGTTGTCGCGCCCTCGCTGAACTGGGACTACGCACCCGGCAGCCACGTGACGCTGGAGTACGAACACCTGAAGACCAATGACCCGCTGGACCGCGGCACGATCTACGTCCGCGGAGCCGGTTTCAAGGATGGCTTCGCCGGTAGGGACTGGAGCATCCATCAGGCGGGCGACAGCATGCCGGCCACCAGCCAGCGGTTCGACCTCGACTGGACGCACCAGATCGTTCCCGGCTGGCGGGCCAAGCTGCGCCTGCAGCGCATGAAGGAGGACCAGGTCACCGACGCCATCCGCAACAACGACACCAGTGGGATCTACGCCACCGATGGCCTCTCGTGGAACGGCACGACCGCGGTGCCTATCTACATCTCCCATGACAGGAGTCATCTTGAGGCCCGTACGGCCGAGCTAACGCTGCAGGGCGACTTCAAGATTGGCAAGGTGGAAAGCACGGTCAACGTCGGCCTCAGCAGAAACCGCAGCCGGGACGCGTTCGTCAGCCAGGCCGGCGACCACGTGTACTGGGACAACCTCAACAGCATCGACCTGTTCGCGCCGACCAACCACCAGACGATCAACGTGATCGACACCTACCTGAGCGGCGACTTCAGGCGGGGCAGCGACCTGAAGTCGGGCTTCGCGCAGTGGCTGGCGCGCTGGACGCCCGCATGGCGAACGGTCTTCAGCCTGCGCCGCGACCACTACGACGGCTTCGCCGTCAGCGAGACGTTGGACGGCACGCCGCCCAGCTATCACCCGACGGTCTCGAACCAGCTGACGTCCTGGCGGCTCGCCTCGTCCTTCGATGTGACGGAACGCGTGACCGTGTTCGCCGGCTACGGCAACTCTTTCGTGCCGCAGGCCGGCGCCGACAGGGTGGGGACGCAGATCGATCCTTTGCGCGCGCAGTCCCTCGAGGCTGGCGTGAAGACCTCGCTGTTCGACGGCCAGGTGCTCTGGACGAACTCGCTGTTCCAGATCACGCAGGACCACCAGACCGTGTGCGACCCCATCGACCCCGTGGACTGCAAATACCTCATGCTCTACGGCAAGGTGCGCATGCGCGGCCTGGAGTCCGAGCTGGTCGGGCAGGTATCGCCGAACCTGCAGCTCAGCGGCGGCGTCTCGCTGATGGCACCGAAGATCCTGGAGAGCGGCGACGGCTACGCCGGCAATCGCTATCCCAACGTGCCCCGGCTTCAGGCCAGCGCGTTCGCGAGCTACAAGTGGGCCGCGTTCGGCCTGTCGCCGCTGAGCACCCGGCTAGGCGTCATGCGGGTGGCTGAGAGGCAGGCCAACAGCGGCAACACCTACCAGCTGCCCGCCTACACGCGCGTGGACGCCGGGTTGGGCTACGCGTTCAGCCCGAAGCTGTCGCTGGACTTCAACGTCGAGAACCTGTTCGACAAGACCTACTACACGAGTGCGCAGGACGGCGGAACGGCGACCGGCCAGATCGGCGTCGGCAACCGGCGTCTGATGCAACTGATCCTGCGGATGAAGATGTGATTCGGCCAGTCCTGGTACTCGTGCATCGCTGGGTGGGGCTGGTCATTGCGGGCTTCCTGCTGCTGGCCGGGCTGACGGGCAGCCTGCTGGCTTGGTACGACGAGCTGGAAGTCGCGATCAGCCCGCAGCTGTTCCGTGTGAGCCTGCCCGGTGAGGGCGTGCCGATGCTGGACCCCGTGCTGCTGCGCGAACAGTTCCTTGCACGCCATCCGGGTGCCGTAATGCCATATCTGCCCTTGCATGCCGTGCCGGGGCAGTCGCTGCAGTTCTTCGTCGAGGCGCAGACGGACACCGCCGACGACCAGTTCTTCGTCGATCCCTACACCGGTGGTGTCCTCGGCTCGCGCAAGTGGGGCGATGTGTCGCAGGGGTTCAGCAACCTGATGCCCTTTATCTACCGCTTGCATCAGCAACTGGCGCTCGGCGTGGTCGGCACCTATGCCTTCGGCGTGATCGCGTTGATGTGGACGCTGGACTGCTTCATCGGCGCCTACCTGACCTTTCCGGCCCGTGCCCGGCAAGGCGTGGCCAGGGCTGGCAAGTCTTGGTGGACGCGTTGGCGGCCGTCGTGGCGCGTACGCTGGACCGGCGGTGCCTACAAGCTCAACTTCGACCTGCACCGCGCCGGTGGGCTGTGGGTCTGGGCCATGCTGTTCGTGCTGGCCTGGAGCAGCGTGGCCTTCAACCTGACCGAGGTCTATAACCCGGTGATGCGGGCGATGTTTGCGCACCAACCCGACGAGAAGTCGGCGTCGAGGCTCGCGTCGCCGCGGCAGGCGCCCGCGCTCGATTGGCCGCAGGCACGCGAGCGAGGCCGTGAGCTGATGGCCGAACAGGCGCAGCGCCTGGGCTTCGTCGTCCACCACGAGGACTCGCTGCTCTACCTCGCCACGCACGGGCTGTACCGCTACGACGTGCACAGCAGCCTCGACCTGCGCGAGCGTGGCGGCTACACGCAGGTGTACTTTGACGGCGACACCGGCGCCTTGCGTGCCACCTGGCTGCCCACGGGCGGCGCGGCCGGGGACACCGTCCGCACCTGGCTAACAAGCCTGCACATGGCGTTGGTGTGGGGCCTGCCGATGAAGCTGTTCATGAGCGCGATGGGGCTAGCAGTGGCCATGCTCGTGGTGACCGGCGTGGTGATTTGGTGGCGCAAGCGCCGTGCTCGAGGTTGACCTTTCTGTGCGCGTGCATATTCCAGTCCCACTTGAGCACCCGATCCAGCCTCTCTTGAGCAGCCGTTCCGGCGGCTGCTGAGCAGCTGGTCCAGCGCGACTTCCACGCGCGCCAGTCCGGCGATGCGTGCACGCAGTCCGGGGCGTTGGGCACCAAGTCCAGCGACTTGGTCAGGTGTTCCAGCGTGCTGGTGGTCCTAGACGGCCTGGAACATCTTCTTCGCCATCACCTTGCGCATCGACTCGCCCTTGAGGTTGACGCGATGCGCCTTGTGCACGATGCGGTCCAGCACAGCATCGGCAACAGTCGGGTCAGGGAAGAATGCGTGCCACTTCTCGGTGGGGTACTGGCTCCTGATGAGCAGCGATCCCGTGCGCATGCGCCCGTCCACCAGCTCCAGCACGAACTGGCTGGATAGCGGGTCGATCTCCCCGATGCGGAAGTCATCCAGCACCAGCAAGCTCGGCCGGGCCAGCGCGAGTTTGAGCTTCGGTAGCGCGCCCTCATGCGCTCGGTCCCTGATGTTGCGGTACAACTCGCTGGCGCGGAAGAGGAGCACAGGTATGACGGTCTTTGCCGACATGGGCGCCAGCCTGCTGGTGATTTTCAACGGCCTGCGTCTGCTGAAAAGCACGCGCTGAGTCCCACGGCTACATGGGCCCGCAATGCGCGGGCCATCTTTTTGCACAAGAACCGAAATGAGTCTCACTAAGTCCGTCCATCGCAGCGCCAAGATGCTCGCCGTCCTCGCCGCGTTCCTCTTCTCCGGGGTGTTGCAGGCGTCTGAAGCCGACGTGAAGCGCGTCTGGCAAATCCTTGACTACTTGGCCGTCGACTACGCCGGTGCCGTCCAGGATGGCAAGGTGGTCTCACAGTCCGAGTACGACGAGATGAAGGAGTTCGCGCTGACGGCGCGAACCAAGATCACCGCGCTGGAAGCCAAGACCGAGCAGGCGGCGCTGGTTGCCCAGGCCGCTGAACTTGAGGCGGCCATCGCGGCCCGTGCCGACGCGGGCAAAGTTGGCACGCTGTCGAAGGCGCTGGCCAAACACCTCATCGCCGCATACCCCGTGCCGCTGGCGCCCTCGACTGTCCCCGACGTCAAGCTCGGTGAGAAGGTCTACGCGCAGAACTGCGCCAGCTGCCATGGCGCGACCGGCAACGGCGACGGGCCCGTTGGGAAATCGTTGGACCCAACACCCATCGCCTTCACCGACAAGGAGCGCGCAAGCCAGCGCAGCCTCTTTGCCCTCTACCAGGCGGTGTCGCAAGGCATCGCCGGTACAGCGATGCCCGCGTTCAGTCAGCTCTCCGAAGAGGACCGATGGGCAGTGGCCACCTACCTGGGCACCTTCGCGCATGACGGCAGCGAGGTCGAGCAAGGCAAGAAAGTCTGGGCGGAAGGCGGGAAGGCGAAAGCCGCCATCTCCAATCTCGACCGCTTCGTGGGCCTGACGCAGAACGACCTGGTCGAGGCGCTGGGCGCCAAGGACGCGAGTGCGGTCATGGCCTATCTGCATGCAAGCCCGGAGGTGCTGAACCAGGCACCCACAGGTGGCTTGACGCTCGCGCGCAAGCAGCTTGAGGACAGCCTGGCGGCTTACAAGGCCGGCGACCTGAAGAAGGCGCAGGACCTGGCCCTGTCGTCCTACCTGGACGGTGTCGAGCCTTACGAGCAGGCGCTCGCGGCCAAGGACGGATCGCTGAAGAACCAGATTGAAGTGGGGATGAGCCTCTACCGTTCGCGCATCTCGGACAAAGCCCCGGTTGACCAGGTGGCCGCAGCTGCAGCCGATGTTGAGCGGCTCTTCACGCTGGGCGACCAGGTGCTTGCAGACTCGCGGGCGGACGCAACGGCCGCCTTCCTGGGCAGCCTCACCATCCTGTTGCGCGAAGGCCTTGAAGCCCTCCTGGTTGTCGTCGCCATGATTGCTTTCCTGCGCAAGGCGGAACGCCCAGATGTCCTGGCCTACGTGCACGCAGGGTGGGTGACAGCGCTCCTCGCGGGCGCGGCGACGTGGGGTGCGGCGACGTATCTCGTCACCATCAGCGGCGCGAACCGGGAAGTGACGGAAGGGCTATCGAGCCTCTTCGCTGCGGCCGTGCTCGTGAGCGTCGGCGTCTGGATGCACCAGAAGAGCGTCGCCGGCCAGTGGCAGACCTACCTGCGTGAACGCATGTCTGCGGCGCTGAACCGCAAGTCGGCGTTCTTCATGTTCGGCCTGGCCTTCATCGCGGTGTATCGCGAGGTCTTTGAAACCATCCTGTTCTACGCGGCGCTCTGGGGCCAGGGCAACGACCACGCCATCCTGGCCGGGTTGGCGACGGGCGTCGTCTGCCTGATGGCCATCACCGTCCTGCTGCTGCGCTTCAGCGCCCGGCTGCCCATCGGCAAGTTCTTCTCTGCCAGTTCGTGGCTGGTTGCGGTGCTCGCCGTGGTGCTGACGGGCAAGGGTGTGGCCGCGCTGCAGGAGGCAGGCTGGATTGCACCGAGCGCGCTGACGGCTCCTCGGTTTGAGCTGCTGGGGGTGTACCCCTCGACCATCGGCCTTGCCGCCCAGGCCGTGGTCCTCGCCGTCGTGCTGGCATTCTTCCTTTGGCATGGCCGCGCGCAGTCTCAACAAGAGCAGCCGCGATGAGCGTCCGGGCAACTCACAGAGCGCGGCCATGACAGCATCCACAGCAGCGAGTCCCCACGCATCCCCTTCGGTTGATCCGAGCCGATACCGTCGTTGATACCGTCAAACGGCTCGGTTTTTGAACTCCTGATACCGTCAATTTTGCGGTCTCGGGCGGTTCTGCTACTGTTAGGACGTACTCCCAACTGGAGGCAGTTTGGGGTGAGACGGTGGGGGACGATTTGGGATCCGTGCAAGCGAACCTGATTCGCCGGCGTCTCAGACGGTATCGAGCGAACTGGGGAGGGCGCTTTTCTCCATTTATCCCAGTAGGTGGTCGGTTAGGTTGACAATCGAGTGGGAGTGAGGGGTCTAAAAGTCCTATACAAATCAACAGCTTGGATTCGGTCCTTGCCGCTGCAAGTGGACGTGAAATCGAGGTCTAAGTGGCCGTAAGTTGTTGATCTGATAGAGGTAATGCGCCTCCCGCAGGGCGGGGTTGGTAGGCCGCTTGACGTTGGTTCCTTAAATGAGTACATTCATTCCCAATTTAGGAAAATGTCATGCGGCCTCTTGACGCCTTCCTGTCCAAGTCCGAGCAGCGGTTGATGAGCCTGGTGTTGGTTCGCCCGGACCAAGACTTTGGGACCCTTGAACTGCTGAAGCACATGGGCAGCAGCAGGGGGGCAGGGAGCACCGTACTCAAGCGATGGGTTGATTCCGGTCTCCTGCGCGAGCGAAAGGTCGGCAACCAACGCAGGTTGTCCGCCAATCCACAGTTCGTGCTCTATCCCGAGCTCCGGCAGATGGTGCTGAAGACGGTTGGGCTGACTGAACCGCTGGCCAAGGTCCTCGCTCCGATTGCAAGCCGACTGACGGAGGCATTCGTCTTCGGCTCGGTGGCCTCAGGTACCGACACCAGCGAGAGCGACATCGACGTGGCTGTCGTGGGTGATGTCGACTTGTTCGACGTCTCTCCGCTGCTCGACGCAGTTCAAAGTGAACTGGGGCGTTCAGTTCACGTGAACGTCTATTCGCCTCAGGAGTGGGCCGCTGATGACCCGGTGCTGGCTGCCATCAAGAAGGGGCCGCGCGTTGACTTGATGGAGGCGATACGTGCCGAGACCACCTGAGTACGACGGACTCCTGAAGACTGGCAGCTTCAAGGAGGCGGTGTCCAACAAGGACTCCATTGCCCAGTTCCTGCGGACGGCTGACGACATGGCGGCTGCTGCCAAGCTCACCATGCCGGACTCGGCCAGGTTCTTCCTCGCGTATGAGGGGATGTTCAGTGTCGTCATGGCCGTGCTCGAGTTCTACGAGGTGCGGCCGGCCGATACGGGCAGTCACCGTGCGACGGCCATCAAGCGGGTGGCGGTCGACCTTAAGCTTGATGTCCCCAAGCTGAGCGTTCTCAGCAGACTGCACGATGTCCGCAATCGGGTGACGTATCGCGCGCCGCTGCCTCCCATCACGAAGGCTGATGCGGATGCGCTGCGGGCCATCTTGGAAGAGATGTTGCCCACGGCCAAGACGCTCATTGGGGTCTAGGCGAACGCAAACAGTCGTTGGGTTGCGTCGGTGGACTTCCGTGGCGCTTGATGGCGCAACATGGCACTGACTTGACGGTATCAGACCGGGGTGCCAGGACGCTTCGACCGCGGGTACCGCCAAGATGTGGGAGCGGCCCTGACGCCGATACCGTCAGTTCCTCCGGGGAAGCTGTTGTTGATACCGTCAGCTCTGGATCGGAGCTACCCCCGAATACCGTCAGGGCGCTGACAACCGACCGGCTTTTGGATGGAAAGAGGTGGTGCTCAAGGGCCATCAGGCGCTCCGGCGGCGCGCAAGTTTGGCAGTCCTTGTTTTAGATGAGCCCGCATGAACCTCGATGGGATGAATCCGATGTTGCGGTCACCCGGTTTGTGTTGCCGTCCCGGTACGACCCGGAACGTGGTGGTGCCGGTACTGAGTGCGACCGTGTAACAGGGGGATCGCATGCAGATCCTCTTGGAACGTTCCGCCGATGGACGGCGGGTGGTTTATTGTTGTTGCAAAAAGATCACTTTAAGTGATCGAATTTCCAGTTTGACGAACTATCGAGACTTGGTATGGGTTCGAGAAAGCTGTATTTTGAGCACTATGGGTGACCAAAATGCAGGAAAGCTGAACCGCCTCTTGGCCGATCTGGGCGACACGCGCCTGGTTTCCAGTCGTTGGCTACGGGCGCACGGCTACTCGAACAGCCTCGTCGCACGCTATGTGGGCAGTGGCTGGCTAGTTTCGCCGGCCCGTGGTGTGTACCTGCGCCAAGGCGGGCGTCTGCAGTGGGATGGTGTGGTGCGCAGCCTGCAAGCCGGAGAGCGGATGCCGCTGCATGTAGGGGGGCGCTTCGGGCTGACCCTGCAGGGGCACGAGCACTACCTGCGCCTGGGCGATGCCGGGACGATTACCCTCTATGGGCCGGAGCGGCCGCCAGGCTGGATGAGCAAGCTGCCGCTGCAGGAGCGCTTCGCGTTCCTGGGCAAGGGGCCGTTCGATCTGCCTGCCGTGTCGTTCACGGCCGAGGTATCCGAGTCCGTGCTGGCCGGGCAGGGGCTGGCGTGGCATCGGATGGACTCGGGTGCCGAGTCGGCACTGGTGTGCTCCACGCCCGAGCGGGCCATGCTGGAGCTGTGCGATGGCGTGTCGGATGCGGCGCTGGTCTATGAGGCTGATGCGCTGATGCAGGCGATGACGACGCTGCGGCCGCAGCGTGTCGGTCTGATGCTGCGCCACTGCCACAGCATCAAGGCGAAGCGGCTGTTCCTGGCCCTGGCCGAACGCCACAAGCATGCGTGGCTGTCTCACGTACCCCTCGATGGGGTTGAACTGGGCCGGGGCAAGCGCGCGCTGGTGCCCGGCGGGCGCTTGCATCCGACTTACCAGATCACCCTGCCGGGGGACCTCGATTAGCACCTGGCTTGACCATTGGGATCGGCGCTACACCGACCGGGTGCGGCTGCTGGTCGATGTCCTGCCGGTGCTCGCGCAGGAGCCGCACTTTGCGCTCAAGGGCGGCACGGCCATCAACCTCTTCGAGCACGACCTGCCGCGCTTGTCGGTGGATATCGATCTGGCCTGGCTGCCTGTCCACGACTATGCCGAGGATGCGAAGCTGATTGCCGAAGCCCTTGGGCGATTGGCAGACGTGCTGCGCGCCCGCCCGTTGCAACTGCAGGTGCAGACCTCGGTGGGCGAGGGCGCAGGGACGGTCACGCGGCTGGTGGCTAGCCGCGGCCGCGCGCGCGTGCAGATCGAGACGACGCCGGTGATGCGCGGCACGGTGCATCCGGTGCGCAGAATGGTGGTGCGCCCGCGGGTGGCGGACGCATTCGGCTTCGCCGAGGTGCAGGTGCTGGATTTCGCCGACCTCTATGCCGGCAAGCTCGCGGCGGCGCTGTCGCGGCAGCATCCGCGCGATCTTTTCGATGTGGGCTTGCTGCTGAACGATGAACGGGCGGATGAGATGCTCTGGCGCACCTTCCTCGTGTACCTGACTTGCAGCCCCAAACCGGCGTGGGAGATGCTGGCGCCGCGCGCGCCTGCCGATTTCGAGGCCACTTTTGAGGCGCATTTCAAAGGCATGACGACCGAGCCCGTTGAGGTCGGAGCCTTGCTGGAAAGCCGCGAGCGCCTGTTGTCGCGTGTGGCAGCGTGGCTGGATGAGCCGTCGTGTGCGTTCCTGTGCTCCGTGGAGAACGAGCAGCCGGACTTCGGCCTGATCGGGCTTGCGCATGCGGCGGAGTTGCCGGGTGTGCGGCGCAAGCTGCACAACCTCGCGCAGCGCACGGCAGACAAGCGCGCGGCAGACCGCCAGGCGCTTGAGGAAGCGCTGGCACGGGTTGCAGGCGGCGGATGATGGGGAGGGCTGACGCGATGGCTCACAGCTTCACACTGGCCTGTGAGTTAGGCCGAGACTTTGGATGCAGGACTACGCGGGTTTGGGCGTCTTTTTGATGATCGAGTGGGAGTGAGGGGCTGAAAGCCCCTTTTGAAATCAACAAATAGATGAGTTTCCGGCCGCGGGTTGAGCCGGCCACATCGCCTGCCGCGTCACGCGCTGCTGTGCTGGCTGCAAGTTCTCTCTGAACTGAGACTGGGGCCTGTGCTATGCGCCGGCCTTTGCTTTCAAGCGTCGCTGGGCAGTTCGCCTCCTGCGCGGCGCGCCGATTCGACACGGATCAGAAGCAGCGCCACCAGGGCAGTGAGCCCGACGCCCGCCGAGAACCACAGCGCAGTAGTGCCGAAGCGGCTCAGTATCAGACCGAACAGCCACGGTGACAGTGCCTGCGCGAGCCGCGCCGGCATCATCAGCAGCCCCTGCCGATGCCCGTAGCCCGCCGGCCCGAAGAGCGCTAGTGGCAGGGTGCCCTTGGCGATGGTCAGGATGCCGTTGCCAGCACCGTGTAGCAGTGCGAAGGACGCTGCGGCCGGCGCACCCAGCACGGCCAGCAGCGCGGCACCGAGCGGATGCATGAGAGTCGCGACCCGCGCTGACTGCAAAGGGTGCATGCGTCTCAGGAGCCCGAACTCCAGCAGCCGCCCTGCCACCTGGGCCGGCCCGACCAGCGCGCCGATGGCGACGACTGCGCCTGGCGCGGCGCCCATGGCGCCCAGAAGGTGAGGCAGGTGCGCGGCCATGGCGGTACTGATGAACCAGGTGACAGCAAACACCCAGGCCAGCAGCACTGCGGTTCTGAGCGGCGGGCCGTCAACTGGCGACTCAGATTTGATAGCCATATCCCCAAGGGCGGCCGTGGCAGCTGGGCCAACTCTGGGCAACCCAGCATTCAGCGGCAGGCCCACCAACAGGTGCAGCGTCGCCCAGCAAGCGCAGGCGCCGCGCCAGCCCCAGGCATGCTCCAGCAGCGCCGTCAGCGGCCATCCCACGGTGCTGGCGAAGCCAGCGATCAGCGTGATGCCCGTGATGGCGCCGCGTGCCTCGTGCCCATACAGGCGCACGAGCGACGCGAACGCCGCCTCATAGAGGCCGCCGCCCATCGCGACGCCCATCACCAGCCAGGCCGCGAACAAGCTCATGGGCCCGGTGGACAGCGCCATCATCGCGAGCCCCAGCGCGAACACTGCGCTGGTGGTCACCAACACTGGACGACCGCCCCAGCGGTCGATGAACCGGCCTGCATGTGGGCCCACGAGCGCGGAAATGACCAGCGCCGCTGAGAAGGCTGCGAACACCGTGGGTTCGGCCAGGCCCAGCTCGCGCGCCATGGGTCTGGCCAGCAGCGCCGGCAGGTAGTACGACGACGCCCAGGCAATGGTCTGGACGATGCCCAGTGCGGCTACGACGTGCAACCGGCCGTTGGCCATCCTCAGTTGCGGCGGCGCGCTGGTTGCGCCGATGTCTCGGCCACGACGACTGGCACGGCTGCAGGTGTTGCCTTCGACGCGCAGTTGGCGGGGCTACAGCCACAGGAGGCCGCGCCGACCGCCGCGTCCAAGTCGACGCGCCGGCCTAGCTCCGCCGTGCTTTCCTTTCGCTCGCTATAGCGGCTCAGCAGGTAGGGATTGAGGTCGCGCGTCAGCAGCGTGAACTTGAACAGCTCCTCCATCACGTCCACCACGCGGTCATAGAACGACGACGGCTTCATGCGACCCTCGTCGGTGAACTCGGCGAAGGCCTTCGCCACCGACGACTGGTTGGGGATCGTCAGCATCCGCATCCAGCGCCCGAGCACTCGCATCTGGTTCACGGCGTTGAACGACTGCGACCCGCCCGACACCTGCATCACCGCCAGCGTCTTACCCTGCGTGGGCCGCACTGAGCCTGACGACAGCGGAATCCAGTCAATCTGGGCCTTCATGATGCCCGTCATGGCGCCATGCCGTTCGGGCGATGTCCAGACCATGCCCTCGGACCAGGCGGCGAGCTGGCGCAGCTCTTGTACCTTGGGGTGAGTGTCTGGCGCGTCATCGGGCAACGGGAGCCCGCTAGGGTCAAAGATTCGTATCTCTGCACCCATGGCCTCCAGCAGACGGGCCGCCTCGAAGGTCAACAGCCGGCTGTAGGACCGCTCGCGCAGGGAACCGTACAGCATCAGGATGCGCGGCCGGTGCCGAGACGGCACCGGCACGACCAGGCGCTCCTGGATCGGTACATCGAGTAATGCGGCACTGAGCGCCGGAAAGGTGGCGTCGGGAAAGAGACGGTCAGACATGATGGGCGGACTTGGGGGGGAATCTCGCTCGGAGCCTGGCGCGACAGTACCTGGTGCACGCCTATGGCGAAGGCGGCGCCGAGCAGCTCGGCGATGACGAACCCCGGTGCGCTGGACGGCGCAATGCCGGCGAAGCTGTCGCTGAACATCCGACCGAACACAGCAGCCGGGTTGGCGAAGGACGTGGATGCTGTGAACCAGTAGGCCGCGCCGATGTAGGCTGCGACCATCGCGGCCACGCGCGAGCCCGGCGCGCGCAGGATGACCAGCAGCAGCCCGAAGGTCGCCACGCCCTCGGCGATCCACTGGCCGGCGCCGCTGCGCATCTTGGTGGAGAACTGCAGGATGCTCATGTCGAACATTGCGTGGGCCAGCCAGGCGCCCAGCATGGCGCCGACGAGCTGGACTGCGACGTAGGGCGCCAGTGCGGCTACCGGCAGCTCGCCGCGCCAGGCCATGACGGCGCTGACGGCGGGGTTGAAGTGTGCGCCGCTGGTAGGCCCGAAGACCTCGATGAGGATGTAGAGGCCACCGACCGTGGCCAGCGTGTTGGCCAGCAGCGCGATAGCGACGTTGCCACCCGAGAGGCGCTCGGCCATGACGCCGGAGCCGATGACGACGGCCATCAGCAGTGCCGTGCCCAGGCCTTCGGCCAGGAGTTTGCGGGACAGACTCATGCTCAGCTCCTACAGATGCCGGCCAGTGCCTGCTGCATCTCGGCCTTGCTCAGGTCTTCCAACGGCAACTGCAGGAGCTGCAGCATGCGGAAGCCGATGGCCTGGCGAGTCAGCTCGAAAGCGCGCCGCTTGCCCTCGTCGCCACCCTCAGCGTTGGACGGGTCCGGATAGCCCCAATGCACTTTCACCGGCTGGCCTCCATCCCGATTTGCGCCGAAGAACACCGGGCACTGCTCGGCAGCGGCGCTGTCACAGACCGTGATGACAACGGACAGCGGCGGCGCACCGTCCTGGCTGAACTGGTCCCAGCTCTTGCTGTAGTAGGCGCTGGCGTCAACGCCGGCGTTCTGCAGCGCTTCAACGGCGAACGGGTTGATGCGGCCGCTCGGAGCGCTGCCGGCGCTATGGGCCTGCACGTCCTTGCCGAGCTTCTTGGCCCAGTGGTTGAGCATGCCCTCGCTGAGGATGCTGCGAGCGGAGTTGTGCGTGCAGAGGATGAGAACGTGAGTCGTCATGGGAGAGCTCAGCGGGTGCCGATCTGTCAGGGGTTCAAGCTTGGTGATGGGCAGCGGCAGCAGCAGTTCGATGCGGCGCTTGAGGGGGCTGTCCGCGTCGAGGAAGGCCCGCGGTTTCGCGGCCCTCCGTTCCTCCCACATGGCCAGCGTCGGGCACGCCCCAGCGGGCCTTCATTGGCTGGCAAGGCCACAGGGGACAGGGCTCGCCCGCCGCCGAGTCACGGACGGTGAACACGAAGTCCATGATGGGCGAGCCAGCGCCGGCGAACTCATCCCAGCTCTTGCTGCGGACTCCGTCAGTTGAGGCGTGCAACGCGGCCAGTGCCTGAAGGGCCATCGAGTTGACCGTGCTATTGGAGTGGCTGCCAGCGGAGTGGGCCTTGAAGCGCCGCTCGCCCAGGCCGCTCATCAGGCCCTCGGCCATGACGGAACGGGCCGAGTCGCCGGCGCAGATGAACAGGGCGTTGAAGGTGTTGTCGAGCATGGGGGGTTCAGTCAGAAGCCGCAGGAAGCCGAACTGCTCTCGACGACGCATGCTTCGCCCAGGCAGCAGTTCTGGGTCAGGTAGGCGAGTAGCGAGTTCATCTGCTCGTAGTGCGCGCGATAGATCAGGTTGCGGCCGGCACGCTCCTGGGTGACGAGACCGGCATTGACCAGCTCCTTCAGGTGGAACGACAGCGTGGCGGGCGCGACGCCGAGTGCTTCCTGGATCGCGCCCGGTGTCAGACCGGGTTCGCCGACCACCACGAGGGCGCGGAATACCTGCAGCCGTAGCGGCTGTGCCAGCGCGGCGAAGCTCTTGATGACTTCCATGCATTCCATGATTCCAGTTTGATGGAATAATAAAAACATTGCAAGCACCCATTTGAGCGAGCCAGCGACGGAAGGCCGCTCTGCGGGCGTCGAGTTGCTCCTCGCCAAGGCGGCAACATCTGCGCTGCGACGATCCGGTATTGGCTCCGGTTTGCAGCGCGAAGTCCTTGGATCCCCCTTCACATCCCGACAGCCGGCCTTGGGTGCGGGCGGCAGGGGGCTGCCCGATCAACTGCCATCTAGATGCTCACGGACACCGCGTTTCTCAATCTCAAGCCTCGCGTCAAGTCCTTCAAGGTCGCGGACCGAGACGCCATGTACGTCGTCATCAGCCCGGCCGGAGCGATCTCATTTCGGCGCGACTATCGAGTCAGCGGACGACGGGAGACGCTGACTCTTGGACACCATGGCCGCGATGGCCTTTCGTGGGCTGCCGCCCGAGAGAAATCGACGGGTGCCAGGCGCGCCGTGGGTGAGGGCAGGTCGCCGGCAGTCGAGAAGCAGCGCGGGAAGCGCCGTCTGGCTAACGCGCAGACGTTTGGTGAATTCGCCGCCCAGTGGTTCAAAGAGGCGCGCATGGCGGAGCCCACGCAATCGATGCGAAAGAGCGTTCCTGTCCGCGACATTGCACGCTGGTGCGGTCGATACTGCCGATCCTCTCCGTGCCGCGGCGCCACGGTGCAGGCCTGGTGTGCCGTCACCTGGAGGGCATCCTGTCGTGGACGCAGACTCGCCAGACCAACGGATTCCTCGAGACCATCAACGGGCTGCTCCAGCCCCCAAGCGTCGCGTTCGGGGTTTCGTGAGGATATCGACCCTCAGGACCGTAATCTTCCTGATCGCGGGCAAGCTCGATATCCGCGCGATCAACCCTCACGCCCGGCAGCCCACTTGAATTTCAACAGAGTCAGCTGATCTCATGCGGCTTTTCAGGCATCGGCAGCTCTTCTGGCCTGGGCGCAACCCGCACGTAGGCTTCTGTCGCGCCAAGCGCTCGACATCTTCGTGGCCTTGCACACCGACGCGGCGGCGGCAGCGTCGTCGTTGACGTGCGACGATCATGGACTCGAAATGCGACTTGCCACAGACAGGTTTTCTGTTCACCCGCGGTGGAGCGAGATTGAAACAACAACTGATTGGGTTTTTTCTGGCCCTGGTGGTCGCGGCGCAAGGCGCCGCGGCGGATTCGGAGCTTGCTTACCCACCCCTACTTAAGCCGGCGGTTCAGGAAGCCAAGGCCGCCCGCCTGGCCGCAGAACTGCTTTCACGGTATCACTACAAGGCCGTCCCGCTCGACGATGCGTTGTCGAGCAAGGTATTCGACCAGTACCTGAGAGCGCTCGACCCCGAGAAGAGCTACTTTCTGCAATCCGACATCGACCGCATTGGCGTCGAAAGGTCCCGGCTTGACGACGCGATCCTGAGTGAGGATCTGCGCGCGCCGTTCGAGATTTTCAACTTGTACGAACGCCGGGTCGTTGAGCGAATGGCCTATGCCCGCAGCTTGCTGCGCGAGGGGTTCGATTTCGCCAGCGACGAGACGCTGATGATCGATCGCAAGGACCAGGCTTGGCCTGCGACTGAGGCAGACGCGCGTGACCTGTGGCGCAAGCGTGTGAAGAACGATTGGCTACGACTCAAGCTCGCAGGTCAGGACGACGAGGCCATCGCGAAAGTCCTCGACAAGCGCTACGACAGCGCCTCCAAGCGCCTGGGCAAGATCACGGGCGCGGACGCCTTCGAAGCGTTCATGAATGCCTACACGATGGCGATCGAGCCCCATACCAACTACCTGGGCCCGCGCGCAGCAGCCAACTTCGACATCGCAATGCGGCTGTCGCTGGCAGGCATTGGCGCCGTTTTGACCGACATCGATGGTTACGCCACTATCCGCGAACTGGTCGCGGGTGGGCCAGCAAGCCTCTCTGGGCAACTGCAGGTGGGAGACCGTATCGTGGGCGTCGCGCAAGGCGCGACCCGCGCGATGGACGACGTCGTCGGCTGGCGTCTGGACGACACGGTGGCTCTGATTCGTGGCGCAGTCGGGTCGACGGTGCGCCTGGATGTCCTGCCCGCCGACAAGGGGCCCGATGCGCCGAGCAAGACGGTCGTCCTGGTCCGCAACACGATCAAGATCCAGGACAGCGCCGCCAAGGCCAAGGTCTATTCAGTGACGACGGGTGAGGGCAAGCGCTTGATCGGCGTGATCACCTTGCCTTCGTTCTACGAGGATGTTGATGCCCTTCGCAAGGGCGACAAGGAATACCGGAGCGCAGGCGGCGACGTGGCCAAGCTGCTGGTGGATCTGAAGGCCCAGAAAGTCGACGCAGTCTTGATGGATCTGCGCAATAACGGCGGTGGTTCTCTGCGGGAGGCCATCGGTCTGACGGGCCTGTTCGTCGGGAAGGTGCCGGTGGTTCAGACGCGCAATGCCAAAGGGGAGGTCAGCGTTGGGGAAAACGTCAGCACCGACTTGGCATGGGGTGGGCCGATGGGCGTGCTGATCAACAGGGCCTCCGCGTCAGCGTCGGAAATCTTCGCGGCAGCGATCCAAGACTACGGTCGCGGCCTGATCATCGGCGAGCAGAGCTTTGGCAAAGGAACGGTCCAGACCGTGGCCAGCCTCGATCAGGTCGCTCGCAATGTCAGTCCGACCTATGGCGAGTTGAAGATGACTGTGGCGCAATTCTTCCGCGTGAACGGCAGCACAACGCAATTGCGCGGCGTGACACCGGACATCGGCTACTTGCAAAGCGACAACGCCACCTTGTTCGGTGAATCGAGCTACGAAAACGCCTTGCCGTGGGCCCATGTCAAGGCGGCCGACTATGCCGCTGTGGGTGACATCACGGCGCAGCTTCCGCGCTTACTGGCGTGGCATGAGAGCCGCGTTCAGCGCGACCATGAATACCAAGGTCTGCTGGAGGACATTGCCAAGGCACGAGAGCGGCGCAAGGCCAATGTGATTTCACTCAACGAAACGGTACGGCGCAAGGAGCGGGCCGCAATGGAAGCCCGCCTGACAGCCATGTTGGGCACCGAGGGCGCGGCTGCCGGGGGGGAGTTGGCAGACGATGGCTTGCAGTTCAACGAACGCAAGTTGAGCAAGGATCTTGCCCTGGAGAAGACAAGGAAATCCGTCAACGATGTCCTCTTGAATGAGGCGGTCAGCATCCTGTCCGACAGCGTGGCGTTGAAGGAGGGCAAGTCGCAATTGGCCGCGAGCGCGTTGTCGACCCGTCCGGTCGTGGTCACGTCCCTTCCGACAGAGGCATCGAAACCATAGGGCCGCCCGCCCCTGGTGTACGGCCGGTCCAGCGAAGGCAGGCGGAACAGTCCGGCCATTACGCCTCGAATACGATGAGCCGTTCTCCACCGGCAAAGGCCCAGTCCATGCGATGCCTCGGCATCACGATCATGCTCACCCTTGCGGCCACTGTTGATGCAGGTGCTCAGGAGTGTGAGCGAAGCAGCAACACGCAGCTCCAGACCTTGCACGCTCAGGACGGCACACCATGAGCCCGATTCAGCAATGGCGTGCCGCCCGCAGCCTACGCCTGTTGCTGCAGACGCTGCGCGACATGATGGTCTCGATAGGCCCTCTGCTGCTGCTAGGCGGAGGCCTGCTGGTAGCGGCCTACTGGTGGCTGGATCCACAGCCACCGCGCCAGGTGAGGCTGGCCACTGGTCCGGCCGGAAGTGCCTACGCCGGATTCGGTGAGGGCTACGCGAAGGTGCTGGCGCGAGAGCGCATCCGGGTGGAACTGATTGCCAGTGAAGGTGCGCAGGACGATCTGGCCCATCTGCGTGCGGGTACGGCAGATGTGGGCTTCGTACGCGGCGGCATGGCCGATCCTGCGGCCGATACCGAGGCCGGCATCGTCTCGCTGGGCAGCCTGTTCTACGAGCCGATCTGGATCTTCTATCGCCGCGATCTGGGCATCGCGCGTCGTCAGCCCGGCGGCGAGCTGCAGGGCCTGGCCCAGCTGCGCGGCTTGCGAGTCAACGTGGATCAGGACGGGAGTGGTGTGCCGCAAATTGTTGAAAAGCTGTTGGCGCTGAATCAGCTGAAGCCGACCGATCTGCGGCTGTTCAATCTGGCTCCCGACGCCGCCGGCGCGGCCCTGCGCCAGGGCAGGCTGGACGCCGCGGTACTGATCTCGGCGCCACAGGCAGGCTTGATTCGAACGCTGCTGCGCGACCCCACGATTGCGCTGATGGCCTTCGAGCAAAACGAGGCCTATTCGCGCCACCTGCCGTTCCTGTCCACTGTGAGGCTGCCGCGCGGCGTGGTGGATTTGGCGGCGGATTTCCCGCCCCACGACGTGCCGCTGCTCGCCACCACCACCGCATTGCTGGCGCGCGAGCAGACGCACCCCGCGCTGCGCCAGTTGTTCGCACAGGCGGCCTTGAGCCAGCACAGCGAGGCCGGCTGGTTCAATGGCGCGCGCGACTTTCCCAACACCCGCACCAGCGAGCTGCCGGTCAGCGCCGAGGGCGACCGCGCGATCAATGGCACGCCGCCGGGCTGGGCACGCTACCTGCCCTTCTGGGCCGGCAATCTGCTGGAACGCATGTGGCTGGTGGTTGGCGGCTTGTTGGTGCTGATGCTGCCGCTGTCACGTGTCGTGCCGCCGCTCTACACCTTTCGCGTGCGCTCGCGCGTGTTCCGCTGGTATGCGCGGCTGCGTGAGGTGGAAGCAAGGTTGGAAGCCGGCACAGGCGAACGCGACGCTTTGCTGGACGAGCTGGACGAGTTGGACCGGGTCACACACCGCATTGCGGTGCCGCTGTCCTACGCCGAAGAGCTTTACGCGCTGCGCAACAACATCTACGCGGTGCGCAAGCGCCTGCTGGCGCAGCGGTCACAGACAACAGGTGGGCGGACTGACTGATCAACGAAGCGTGGCGGCGCGCTCTGCTTTCCCATCTCGCCATCCAGTTCGATTCCGGGCAAGCGCGAGTCTCTCAGGCGGTGGAGTGTGTTTGTTGCGGACAGGCCGGCGAGAAAGTGCTGTTGGACGGTCGTAGATGCCTTGGTTTTTCCGGAAATCCGATTCAGTTTGCTGCCGACACTCCGTTGCGACCGACAGCTCCGCCGGCGGTTGCTGCCGGTCGCGGCCAACGTCCGTACGGCAGCAATGTGCACAAAGCCGAAACTGACTCTGCTAAAAGAAGCCGCTACCCGCCAGGCAGCCACTAGTCAGCCTACAGCGCTGTATCAAGCGAGATCGTCCGCGCGACCTGGCCCTTGTCATCGAGCATCTGAATGCTCGGCTTGCCATCCGCAGTGACGAGCAGCAACAGCCGAGGCCGACCCTGTGCATCGCTCAATTGCAAGGCTGATGCGCGGTCGGCCGTCGTCCCGATGCGCACTCGGTTCTGCGGCAGCAAGCCCTCTGCCCGCAGCTTTGCCATCTCGGCACGGCGCTCCTCGATCGGCCGGGTCGAGATCTCGCGCATCAATTCCTTGCGTTGCGGCAGATCCAGCTTGAGCGGATCCGCTTCGTCGTTGATCGCGAACTCGGTGCGTACACGCCCATCCTGTTCAGCATGAAGCAGTTGGAGCACCTGGTCTGTCCGGAAACGGTCGAATGTCAGGCTGAGGCCGGCATTCACCTTGCCGTCTGCACCGATGGCTCCCTTCTGGATCAGCCCGCCGTTCTCCGTGCCTTCATCGTTGATGAAGAGCATGCCCGCCATGGTGCGTCGATCGGGTCTTGGCTGTTCGGCACCCTTCCACGGTGTGCCGGGGAACTGCTCGCGGTTGGAGATGACCATGCGCAGTTGGCCATCGGGCTCCCGGATGTTGATGCGGCCAACGTCGATCTCTTCGAACTTGGTCGGCGGCGCCTTGGCGCCCGTCAGAAGCGTGACGGCGGCGAGGATTGTGGCGCAGGCAGTCATGCCGGCGAGAAAGCTTCGGGTTCGGCTCAAAACGGCTCCAATGCAGAAAGGGATCAAAGCGTAGTGCCCGGTTTCGCCAGCGTGATGCAGCTCATCCCACCCAAACGACGTTTCATCGGTTTCTGCGCTTGGCGGCCCCGACGGAAGTGACGGGACACCCACCCCGAGTTGGCCGCTTCCGCTGCGAGGCCGCTTGTGGCCGATCTCAAGCTGCGGCTTTATGGCACTTTGCCGACTCTCGGACGCAAACTACCAATGACGGCACCCAGCCGATTCTGTTGAAGAACTCGTTTGATCCGCGGCGCCGAGACCATGCCGAGGACGCCCGAGACGCTGGAGCGTGGTGATGTTGAGACCGAGGCGGCCCCGTCCGGCCCTTCAGGCCGGTACCGAATCCTGACTTCCCAGTCGCTTGACCATTCGCCGCAGGTTCTGAACCGTGGCGGCCAGCAAGAACTCATCGCGTGCCCCTGTAAGCCCTCGCAGCCGTAGTCGGTCGAGCTTGAGGATCCGCTTGAGGTGGGCGAACAGCATCTCGACCTTCTTGCGCTCTCTGCGGGACTGACGGTACTTCGGCGTGTCCGTCAATTGACGGGCGACATCGCGTGCATCTTCATGGACGCTGCGCGCAATCTTGCGCATCGGCGTGTTTGGACAGCACTGCTGCTTGCGAGGGCACTGTGCGCAGTCATGTTGGCTTGCCCTGTAGATCACGGTGTCCGCCTTGGTCACTCGGTCGCGCTCCACCGTGAAAGTGCGCCGGTCGCAGCGAAGCTCATGACCCTCTGGGCAGAGGTACTCGTTGCGCTGGGCGATCCACTGGAACTCCGAACTGGAGAGCGTTCCATCCTTGCGACCGGTCTTGTCCCACACAGGCACATGCGGCTCGATGCCCTTGTCCTTGACCATCCAGCTGAGCATCGGTGCGATGCCATAGGCCATGTCTCCCACCAATCGCCTTGGCTTGAGGCCGAAGCGGCGCTCGACGCGGTCGACCATGGCCTTCGTTGCCTTCAGCTCATGAGGTCGAAGCGCAGGCGTGGCCTCGACGTCCACGATGACGCCCGCCGCCAGATCGATGAGGTAGTTGGTCGAGTACGCGAAGAACGCTGGGCCAGCAGGCGCGGCCGTCCATTGCGCGGCGGGATCCGTCAATGAGACCTTCTTGGGTGGAAGTGGCGGCGATGGCTCATCGTCGGTGGCAGGATTCGCGGCCTGCAGCGCCTCGATGTACTCGCGCACGGCGCGTGTGCTGGTGCCGTCATCGCGCCACTTCATTGCCTCGGCGCCAGGCACGCCACGGGCACGACTGGCATCGGCCTTGATCACGCTGGCGTCCACGGCAAACCCCTCGCCGCGCACCAGGCCCTCATACATGCAGCGGCGCAAAACGCTCTCGAATACCAAGCGGAAGGCGTCGCTCTGACGGAAGCGCCCGTGACGGTTCTTCGAGAAGGTCGAGTGATCGGGAATCGGGTCTTCAAGGTCAAGCCGGCAGAACCAGCGATAGGCCAGGTTCAAGTGCACTTCCTCGCACAGCTTGCGCTCGGATCGAATGCCGAAGCAGTAGCCAATGAGCAGCATCCTGATCATCAGCTCCGGATCAATCGAGGGGCGGCCGGTGTGGCTGTAGAACGGGGCGAGCTGTTGGCGAAGGTCGCCGAGGTCGAAGTAGCGGTCTATACCCCTGAGCAGATGGTCGTGCGGTATATGGTCGTCGAGGTTGAAGCTGTAGAAGAGTCTGTCCTGCGTGCCGCCGCTCTGACCCATCATCTGCTTGCCCTCCGCCGCCGCGATGCAAGAACTTAGGTCAGCAGGCTCAGATTGCCATCGGGTTTTTCAACAGAATCAGCCTGAACCCGACCATGAGCGCGCTGCATCGGAGCGCCGCGCTGGGGCTGGGTGAGACGCCCGGTTAGGGCGGTGGCTCCGCTCAGGTCGAGGGTAGGCGTGGCCGCGTGTCCTCATCGCCGTATAGGGGGATCTCGCCCGGGTCTCCCACCCAGACTGCGATGGCGCTGTAGTTGTCCTGGCGCGGCTTGGCGCGGGCTGCGATCTGACTGCGCATGTCGGCCAGCCAGTCCTGCGGCGCAAGGGCGCGTTCCAGGCTGGCAGCTAGATCGTCGTCGCTGAAACCCTCCCACCAGCCGTCGCTGCACAGAAGGAAGGCGTCGCCGTCCTGCAGTTCGACCGGCCGTGCCACCGTGTGAGGCTCGATGTCGCCTTCCATGCCCAGCGCCGCCAGCAACTGATTCTTCTGCGGATGGCTGCGTACCTGCTCGGCGCTGATGAGACCGGCCAGCAGCATCTGTTGCACGACACTGTCATCGGTGGTGACGATGTCCACGCGACCGCGGCGCAGCCGGTACAGGCGCGAGTCGCCGACATGGGTCCACAGTGCATGGCGTTCGTCATCGGAGATCCAGAGTGCGACAACGGTGGAATGCATGCGCGCCTCGGGACTGTCGGAGCCCTGGTGGTGCAGCAGCTCGGAGTGTGCGAGCCGCACGATCTGCGTCAGGTTGGCCGGCGAGAAGGCAACGGTGTCGTCGCGTAGCAGGCGTTCCAGGCAGGCCACGGCCCGCAGCGAGGCTTCGCCACCGCGGCGATGGCCGCCGGCGCCGTCGGCCAGTACTGCGTAGTGGCCGTAGCGCGCCGCGCCATGGGCGAGCGTGTCTTCGTTGTAGGTGCGCGCCCCCTGCTCGCTACAGCAGGCCAGACGGATGCGACCGCTCACGGTTGCGCCTCCAGCCCTACGGGCTCTCCCGACACGCGGGAGCGAGCTTGCTTGGAATGACTCGTGGCGACGCTCATTGCAGTGCCCTCAAGGGGCCTTGTGCTCGCGCCTCAGGCGCTCCACCTGCTGGTCGTAGGCCGCGAGGAAGGCCCGGCCAAACAGCGTGTGGAAGTCCTCCTGCGCTTCTTCGAGGATGGCGCGGTGGCGCTGCACGTACAAGTCCCACAGCCGCGCCTTGCGGTTCATGGGTAGCAGGTTGTCGAGCATGGAGCCACCGACGAGCTTCGTTTCCAGTGCATCGGGTGCGAAGCGGCTGAGCATGCCTTCTACCGCCGCGCGCATGCCGGCCACGGTGCCAATGGCGTGGCCAACGAGATCCTGCATCGCGTCGTCCATCGCAGCCGGGCCGGGTAGGAAGCCGCGCAGTGGTGGTTGCAGCAGCTGCTCCAGCCCTGATTTGCCGTCGGGCGAGAACTTCAGCGGGTTGTTGTCGCGCTGCCGGATCACGGTGACTTCGGCGCGCAGCTCGTGCTTGGTGCTGGCGCGCACCTGCATCAGCTGCAGGCTACCGTCTATGGCGCTGCGCAGCAGCCGGCCGACGAGTTGCATGCGCTCGGCAGCCTCGGCGGGCGCTAGCGGCAGCTCGATGCCTGCGCCGTCGCAGAAGGCGCTCCATAGCGCGGCAGTGTCGGCCGGGTTGGCACTCGCCGGCGCCGGGGCGGGCTGGGTCAGGGGGGCAGGAGCCGGCAATGGCGCCGCGACCCGCGGCAGCGCGAATGGGGCATGGATCGCAGGCAAGTCGTCCGGTTGCGGTGCGCCCGCCGTGGGGAGCGGTGCAGCGGCGCCGAACAGCGCCAGGGGATCGACCGGCAGCTCTCCTGTGCCTGCGATGGAGGGTGGAGCGCCGAGGCCGGCCATGAAGTCGGCCAGTGGGTCCGTTCCGGCTGGGGCTGCCTGACGCTGCGCGTTGATGAGGTCGTCGATGCTGCCCCCCGCGCTGCCTGGCAGCAGGCCGGCGAAGGGGTCGTGCGGGGCCGCCGCGGGCATGTCGGGGCGCCGCTGTGGTGGCGGTGTGGGCGCGAAGGGGTCGAAGTCGTCAGGCAGCAGCGGCCGCGTGGCTTGCGCTGGTGCTGAGAAGGCGGGTGGTTGGGGCGCCAGGCCTGCCGGGGGCGGCATCAGGTCGGCGAAGGGGGCGCGCGAGCGGCCGGGGCTGGTAGTGGGCGGGAGCAGGTCGGCGAAGGGGTTGCTTCCTGCGGTTGTAGGCTGAGCAGCGGGTGCACGCGGCGAGATCGGATGGCCGAGCACCGGCGGCAACACCACCGTCGAAGGGTCGAGCTCGGCACCGGCCTGCACTTTGAGCAGGTAGCCACCGATGCGGACCATGTCGTCCAGCCCCAGCGGCGCGGATTCGCCCTGAGCCAGCGTGCGGCCAGAGACGACGATGGGATTTGCACCGCCGACGTTGCGGATCAGGTAGCCACGCTGAGCGGGTACGACCTCCGCCTGACGGCGCGAGATGTGGCGCTCGGGGTCAGGCAGTGCCATGGTGTTGTGGTCGGCGCGGCCGATGGTGCCACCGCGCGCGTCAAAGCTGGCCGTGATCGGCTGCGAGAGCGGCTGCTCGTTGAGCGAGACAGCGACGAGCGTGATTGACATGAGGGGTTTGTGCCTTGGCGGGTGGCGCCAGGGGCCGGCACCGCGCCGCATGCTGGCGCTGCTGCCGGCCAGCGGCAACGAACCAAAGTCACGCGCCGCGGTTCAGCCAGAGGCCGATGCCACCGAAGATCAGCGCCATCAGCAACCAGGTGGAGGCGGCGCCGCGCCATGCACCGCTGTGCCAGCGCTTCAGCAAGGCTGCGGCCGCGAAGGCCAGCGCCAACAACGGGAACAGCCAGGCCGGGTTCATGGCACGTTGGTTGCCGGGAGCCGGCGGCGTTGGCGCCGTGCGGGCGCGGCGATCTGGAACAGCGCCTGACCCGGTTGCAGCACGCAGCGCCACAGCGCCGCCAGCGCGCGCATGCGCTGCGTGCCCTCGCGCAGTACTTCTTCGGCAACTGCCAAACCACAGGGTGAGCCGGCGAAAAGTCGCGTTCCGGCCGCCGCAGCAGTCTGCAGGCTGGCCTGCTCCTGCCACCAGGCGCGCAGCCGGGCAGCATCGGGCCAGGGCAGGCTGTCGTCCTCGTCGAGCGATACGTCGTCGTCCTCGGGATCGTCGCTGGGGTGCTCTGGCAGCTGCGGCGGCGTCAATGTCTCCAGCCCCTGTCGAACGAGGTCGGCGCCGGTGATCCAGCTGAAGGATTCGCCGGCCAGCCGCATCGTCGCCGGCTCCTGCATGTTCTCGATCAGCCAGGGCAGGAAGCGCGCGTCGCCCAGCAGGCCGATCACGCGCAACGCACGCCGGGCGCGCGCCGGCCCGTGGGGCGCGGACAGGCGACGTGCCAGCTCGCGAGCCTGCTCGAATGGGCTGGCCAGCAGCGCGAGAGCCAGGGCGCGCGGCGCCAACGGCGAAGGTTGCTGCGCTGCAGCGCCCAGTACCTGCAACGACACATGGCGATCACCGAGCAGGCAGGCTGCCCAGGCGGCCCAGAACACGACGTCAGGCTGATCGTCGGTGATGGCGGCGCGTGCGGCATCCAGCAGACCGAGGCGGCCCAACTCGCCGGCGCAGCGCAGCGCGGCGGCGCGCAGGTTGGCATCGGCATCGCCCAGCGCGGCCTGTAGCGCCCCACCCGGGTCCACGCCGTGCATGCGGCAAGCCGTCAGGCCCAGCTCGCGCTCGTGGGTGGAGCGCGCCCCGAGCAGCTCGCGAACGACGCCTTGCAGCGTGGAAGGAGACACCCAACCCAGTGCCGAGGCAGCGCCACGCCGAGCTGCCGGCAGCGCCGACGTTAGCGCGAGCACGTGATGCCAGGCGCGGTTGTCGCGGCCTTCGAGCGCGCGTACCGCCAGCGCGAACACCTCGCCCGGGCCGGGCGTTTCCAGCGCCGAGACGCAGCGCTCGGTGCCGTAGGCGCCGGCCACGCACAGGCCGTCCAGGTGGGCGGTGATGCGCTCGTCGAGCCGGCCCAGCTCCAGCAGCCGCACATGCGGCGCACGCACCATGGCGCTGCGGACGTGGCGCAGCATGGCCGACTCCTCGGCATGCTGCTGCACGACGACCGGGATCACGTGCTGGGCGGCATTGGGGTGGGGTAGGGCGGGCACGGAGCGGGCGACAGATGGCTCGGCGAAGCTAGCCGCCTGGCCGGTGCGCGGCCAGCGCCCAAAGTCATATCCGTTCCGCCAATGTGACCCTCGCGTGCCGGCCCGGTGCTCGGCAGAATGCGTGGCGTGAAAACCGTGTGCAAAGAGGCTCGGCTTGCCGTCACCCTTGGTGTGGCGCTGTTGAGTGCCTGTGCGGAAGTCCGCCCACCGGCCGCGGCGGGACGGCCGGCGGCGCCGGTCGTCGCAGCGGTACCGGCGTCCGCGCCTGCCCCCGAGGCGGCGCCGGCGCCAGCTCCCGCGGTGCCGATGTCGGCCGAGGAGGTGCGCGCCGCTCTGGAGAGCGTGCGCAACCTGCTCGACCAGGGGCATGAAGAAGCGGCGCTGGGCGAGCTGGACCGTGTGCTGCGTGCCGACCCGGGCAACCGAGCGGCGCAGTATCTGCAACGCCAGATCCAGGAAGACCCGGTCGTGCTGTTCGGTCGCGACTCCTTCTCCTACGTCGTGAAGCCTGGTGACACGCTGGCGGTCATTGCGCAGCGGCAACTCGGCGAGCGTGACGCCTTTTATGGGTTGGCACGCTACAACGGCATCAAGGTGCCGCGCCAGTTGCCGCTTGGGCAGTCCATCAAGCTGCCAGGCAAGCCCCGGCCTGCGCTCGCGGCGCCCGCTGCGGCGCCAGCGCCGGTAGCTGCGGCACCGCAAGTTGCAACGCCGGTGCCGCCACCGGTTGATCCCGAGGTGCAGGCAAGGGCGCAGGCCCAGCAGACCAAGGCGGCGATCAACAAGGCGTCGCGGGCAGCACGGGTCTGCATGGTTCGTCAGGACGTCTGCTGCGCGATCCGTCACTGGGACGAAGTACTCAAGCTCGACCCCTCCAACGGCCCCGCCCAGGCCGAGCGCGAACGCGCGATGCAGTCACTGAAGAAGCTCAACGGCAAGTGCTGAGGGCCATCTAGAAACGAGGGCTGCTGCGTTCGAGGCGCTCGACGCAGCCGGGGCATCAATGTCCAGCTTCAGCGCGCCGTGTCACGCAGCTTGCGCCACAGCAGTGCGGCGTCCTTGTGCCGCGGGTCCAGCTGCAGGCAGCGCATCAGGGCCCGCTTCGCGCTCGTGGGATCGCTAGTGGCCAGCATGGCGGCCTGCCGGTAGTACACGTCGGCCAGCGCGCTGCGGGCCTCGCGGTCCCCACCGGGGGCAAAGGCAAGGGGTTCGAGCAGCTTGATCGCGGCATCGAACTCGCCCTGGCGCGCCAGCAGTCCGGCATGCTCGAACTCGTTGCGTGGGCCGGGGGAGGCGGCGGGGACGGTGCTGCTGGGCGCTGTGCTGCGGAGCGTGGGGGCGGGGTTGCGCGCGACCGCGCGGGGCGCGGCGCGTGCGGCCACCGCGGCGGCATTGCGCCGTGGCGCCCGGGCGGCTTCAATCTCGCGCAGCGCGGTGGCGGCCGATGGATCGTCGGGGCGATGTGCCAACGTCTCGAGGTACAGCTGCACGGCCGCATCCGTGTCGCCGCGCTGCTGGGCGGATCGGGCCTGCTGCAACCTGTCGCTGGCCGCCTTGTCGGCCGCGCTGGCGGCGGCTGCCCGTCGTGCCAGTGCTTCGCGGTCGTCGGGCTCCAGTGCCAGCACCACGTCCCAGCCCCACACGGCATCAAGCCAGCGGGACTGCTGCTCCGCGGCCCGAGCCGCCTCGCGATGGCGGCGGCTGAAAGCGTCCAGCGCAGCCTCCGGACTGGGCGCGCGGACGGCAACAGGCGGCGCTGCGACGGGCGTCGGTGCCGTCTGCGGTGGGGGCGCGGCGCAGGCCGCCAGCAGCAAAGTGACTGCCAGGCTGCCTGCTGGCGGCACGCCCCGCCGACGTTGCGTGCGCGCTGTCACGGCTCGACCGCGCCCTGTCGCGCCGGTGCGCGCAATTGCACGCGGGCCCGGAACTCGTCGAGATCCTGATCGCCGTAGACCATGGTGCGCCTGAGCAGCAGCGGCGCGGCGTAGAAGGGGTTGCCGCCAGGGTCGACCGTCAGCCCCAGGGCCCAGCTGCCATCGCGCCGCATGGCGTTGAGCACGGCCTCGTTGGCGTCGCCGTAGGGGTAGGCGTATTGCGTCACGCGGGCCCCGGCGGCGCCGAGATTCTTCTCGATAAGCGTCCGCGGCTGGCGCAGTTCCATGTCGATGCGCTGGCGGTACGCGCTCTCGTTCTCGCTGCTGAGCCGATCGACCAGGTTGCGGTGCGACTTGGAATGCGCCTGCACGTCGATCAGCCCGGAGCGCTGCATCTCCTCCATCTGCTGCCAAGACAGGCCATCGCGAGAGCCGACGAAGTCGCTGTAGACGAACAGCGTCGCCGGAAAACCGTACTTGCGCAGCACGGGGAACGCCTGCCGGTAGACAGATTCGTAGCCGTCATCGATGGTGATGACGACCGAACGTCTGGGGAGCGCGCGTCGGCCGGCCAGGAACTGCGCAAAGTCCGACAGGCGTACGACCTGGTATTGGTGGGTCGCCAACCACTGCATCTGCGCCTCGAAGCGTGCGGCGGTTATGTTCATGCGGGTCGGCGGGCCGCCGAAACGGTGGTAGCAGAGGATGGGCACGGCCTGCACGCCGTCGCTGCCGACGCCCAGCGTGCGGGGCCAGGCCAACGGCACCACCAGCGGCTGGCCCGGCACGGGCTGCCAGACGTCGCCATTGGCCTCGGCGATCTGCCAAGCACGCTCGGCGCTTCCGAGGTGGCGGACTGCGATGTCGGCCAGCGTGTCGCCGGCGCGCGGCACGTAGACCAGCAGGCGTTCACTGCGGCCGACCACCTGACCCTGCGGGCCGGCATCAGCCGGTGCCGCGATCGTCGGGGGGGGGGCTGGCGGCATGGCCGGCGGGTTGGGCGTGCTGCATGCGCCGAGCAGAGTCAGCAGTGCCGCGGCGAATGCGGCAAGCGGCGTGCGGGGCCTGTTGCCTGGCGGCATGGCGTCAGCCGCCGGGCTTCGCCTCGAGGGGCGGCTCGGGGGGCGGATCGGCGGGCATGGCCGCCACGGGCTCTGCGGGCGTCAGCCGAGCCTGCAACGCGGCTGCCATGGCGTCGAAGGCAGAGAACAGTTGGCCGAACTCGTCGTTGCGTGTTTCCGCGATGCGAGTGGCGAAAAGGCCCTGGCCGATCTCGGCCATAGACTCGCTGACCAGCTTGACCGGCTTGGCGATCCAGTCCATCAGGAAGTACATCGCGACGGCGACGGCCAGCACCGTGACGAGCAGCAACAGCCCCATCAAGGCGATGGACAGCCGCGCCACCTGCGTCAGCGGCTTCTCGGCGATGCCCAGGGCGACGCGGCCGACCAGCTTGTCCTGGAAGGTGATGGGCGCCTCGAAGCCCAGTACCGATTCGCCGCTTGCCTGGTAGCGCACCGCATGTGCACCGCCAGCGAAGCGGCTCAGCAGTTCCGTGCCGGCGACGTTGTAGGGCTTGCCGACCAGCGCCGCGTTGCTGGCTGCCCGCGTCGTGCCATTGGCATCCATGACGACGATGCGCTCGAAGTCGCGAGTCTGCATCATGTCCTGCAGTGCCACGTCGATGACCTCCCATTCGTCATTGAGCGCCTTGTCGGCGTACTGACGCGCGATGAAGCGGGCTTGCGAGCTGCCGTACTGCAGTGCCTGGTCCATCAGAGCCGCGTACTGGCGCTGAGCGACCACCGTCGCGGTGATGCCCATCACTACGGCGACGACCAGTGCCATCGCCAGCGCCCAGCGCACGCGCAGCGAGACGATGCGCGGCCCGCTGCGCTCGCGTGCAGCCTCATCGATTTCGGCCAGCACCTTGGCGAGTGCGTCGGCCAGCTCTTTGCCGTTCTGGAAGCGCTGCTCGGGTCGCTTGGCCAGACAGCGGTCAACCACGCGCCGCAGCGAGGCCGGTGCGTCGGGCCGCGCCTTGGCCAGTGGGGCCGGTGCGTCGTTGGCGATCTTGCCGGCTAGCGCTACCAGGTTGTCACCGGCGAAGGGGCGCCTGCCGGTCAGCATCTGATACAGCACGACGCCGGCGGAGAACAGGTCGGAGCGGCCGTCGAGCTTTTCGCCGCGCGTCTGCTCGGGTGACATGTACTGCGGTGTCCCCAGTACCTCTCCGACCTGGGTGCGCTGGTTGGCACCGTCATCCATGTGGGCGATGCCAAAGTCGGCTACCTTCACCGTTCTACCGTCGGCCAGCACCATGATGTTGCTGGGTTTGATGTCGCGGTGGACGATGCCGCGCTCGTGCGCATACCCCAGCGCGCGAGCGAGCTGCATGCCCATGATGACCGCATCGCGAACAGCCAACGGGGTCTGCTTGTCCAGCAGGTCGGAGAGCGGTTGGCCTTCGATCAGCTCCATCGCCATGTAGGGGCGACCTTCGATCTCGCCTACGTCATGGACGATGACGATGTTCGGGTGCGATAGGCCGCCAGCGGCGCGCGCCTCGCGCAGAAAGCGCACTCGGCATTCCTCGTCTTCGGCCAGCGAGGCATGCAGGAACTTGATCGCCACCGCGCGGCCTATCGACGGGTCGAGCGCCTTGTAGACGGTCGCCATGCCGCCGCGGCCCAGGCGCGACTGCACCATGTAGCGGCCCACCTGGCGCACCGTCTCGCCGCCAGCTCCGACCACGCTGCCTCGCGGCAGTCCCGGCAGGCCGCTGGTGGAGGGCGAAGTCAGAGGGTGAAGGGTCGCGGGCGTGCCGGTGTGGATGGTGCTGTCAGCGACCTCGGGCGCAGCGCTGGGCAGCGTGCCGGGCGGCAGCACGAGAGTCCGGTCCTCGCTCCCCTGGGGCGCGTCGGGCTGGCGTGGGATCAGCTGGGTTGGCTCGTCGTCGCTTGAGTTCATGCGAGGCTCAGAGCTAGAGCGCTGTCAACTGCACAGGTTGGTCGAACACGGTTTCGTACAGCTGCGGCCTGTGACCGCGAATGAACAGACCCGGCACATAGAGTTGGCGCACGCGCACATGCTGAGTGGGAATCCATGCGGTACCGCGGTCGGCGCCCTGGTCCGCGCCCTGGGCCGGCTTGCCAGCGCCCGCGTAGGCGCGCAGGGGCTCGCGCAGGAGTGCGCGTACGAGGCGGTCCACGCGGGTCCAGGCATAGGGCAGGGCCAGCATCAAGCGCGCCGCTTCGCGCAAGCTGTAGTCGTTGTCGGTGGCGAAGCGGCGGATGGTGTTGAAGCTCTCGAAGTCGATCCACCAGCCGCCGCCCAACTGCGATTCACGCGATGCGGTGCTGCTGGCGAAACGGTAGTAGTACTGGCCGCCGGGCAGCCGCTCGGGCTGTGGATTGGCGATCCCGCCGGTGCCGACGGCCTGGCCGTCGTTGAACCATCGTTCGGTGTCGAAGCCGCAGGCGATGACACGCCAGTGAGGCTGGGCGAAGACGTCGGCGTTGGCGGCGGTGGGCATGGCGCTGGTGGCGGAAAGCCCGGCGATGCTGGCTCTGCACGGCGAGGGCAACAATGGCCGAAGGTCACGCGGGCGTCGTCAGGTGATGGCCCTCCGGGCCCTCGTTGCGCTGCGGTGCACGCCAGTCCGGCATCGGCAGCGCCAGTTCCGCACCTCTCGATAAAAGGGCCACGCCCACCGAGCGCGATGATCAGCGGTGCCGCATGCGTTGGAGCAAACCCGAGGTGGCTGGCTTGGCATCAGCACGCTCAGCGGCGCAAGGGCCAGGCCAAGTTGATGGGCTCCCGTCAGGTGATTTCAACGAGCGCCAACCCGCCGAGCCCGTAGTGAAAGCTAGTCAGCATGTTCGTGAGCACCTGGAAGCCAGACCTGCCAACCCGCGAGCGCCCGTAGACCACCTGCATCCCGATGGAAGTGATCTGCAGTTCGTTCTCCAGCACGATCGCGACCTCTTCCGACGGGCGAAATTCCTCGTCCGAGAATCCTGCAGCGGCCGCGACCAAATACCACGCGTCGAACTCATCTCGGCATGGCTGCCAGCGCTCCGCGTCCTGTCGGTCAACAAATTCAACGTCAACGACGACGGTCGGCGACCTCACGTCCAATTTGTACTCGTAGGGCAATGGCTGATAGACCTTCACCTCCCGAGTGGCCGGACCGTGGCCCTGGTCGCTGAATGCCGTCCAGATCCTCACGCCCTCCAAATGGCTGTTGCGGCAATGCAATCCGTGGGCTAGGTTCTCCAGGGTGAGGATCAGTCCGTCGCCGACATTCATGTGCGCAAATGACCAGTGAAACTGGTCGCCAGCCAGGTTCCGGTGCCCATTGAGGATGACGCTGGATTCCCTCGGATGGAACTGCTCACCGCTGAATCCGCCACGTCTTCCCACGATTGCTACCGACGTCATCAACGCCGCGATGTCGCTTGCCACCTTTTTGCTCGAACCGCTGTCCAGGGATCGAAAGCTGAATTCGATGCGTGTCTCATTGGGGTCTTGCGCAGGCAAATAGGCGCAAGTGAATGGCCGCGCACTCACGTCGATGGGCGCCATGGTCGATTCTCCAACTCGTCGTATCGAGCCAGCCATTCCTGCGCGTTCACGGGACCTCTGAATGCCGACACAGGGGTCCGCAGCGGCTTGAAGAGCCTGGCGATCTCTGGAATCGATCCGATGTCGGGCGCACGACGATTGATATCGCCGACGGGTGGCATGGGCGCCCCTTGAACCAACAAGCCGTTCTTCAGCTTTGTCAGCCTGCTTTCTGGCAGTGCCTTGGCGATGCGTGCCTCGCCTCCCAGTTGTTCCACCAGGGTCATGTCGAAAGCATTGAGCCACTGCGGATTGCCGGTACGTCCCGCCATCATGTCACGCAGCGGCTCGTAGCCTGGATCGAACCCGTAGTACCTGGAGATCTTTCTGTCCACGCCGGTCGCTGCTTTGTCCTTGGAGCAGTCCAAGCGCTTGTAAGCGTACCCCGCATGGCTGCTGTGAAACGGCAACTTCTCAAGGAGGTCGCCGTACCAGCGGACGAAACGGTCAACCGTGTCAGGCTGGATGAAACTGATGTCGAAATCCAGCCGGAAAAAGTTGGTTGCGAGTGGCTCCGACTCCAGGAACTTCTCAATGATGTGGATGTAGGCTCCGTAGGATCCGGGTCGGCCGATCACGTCATCGGAGTTGTATTCAAAGATGAACCCGAGAACGTCGCTCGGATAGTCCCGGAGCTTGGCCATGTCCTTCTCGAGCTTTTTTCTTGCCAGCGCACGCCACTCTCCGCTGTTTGCCGAGTATTGATTCAGCTTGTCGCGGCCGACGAGGTCTTCGTAGGCGTTCATCGCATCACAAATCGGTCGCGCGATTTCGTGAGCCGGCTTCGAGAAGTAGACGCAGATGCTGATGGTGGGTAGGGCAACGAGTTTGCCTGCGTGGAGCACGGCCAGAGTAGACAGGTCCATCGGCTAGCAATCCTCGTTGGTGATGAGCTCAGGTGCTTGCGACTGCTGGTTCGGGTCGATGCCAAGCCGCTTGCTCAGGTCCTTGTACTTGTGTTCCTGCGAAAGAAACTTGGACCCTTTGGCGCCGCTGTATTTTGTCCACCCTTGCTCACGCCACCCATCCGAGTCGCCGCGTTGGCATTGGAACTTGAAGTCCACGACTTTCAGTGGGTTGCCTTTTCCGTCGGTGATGATGGCGTCAGGCCAGCTGGAATCTGCCGGTGCAGCAGTACCCCTGGGGCCTTTCAGCTCCGTGGGCGGGGTGCCGGTGGCCGAGTAGCCCGTCTCGCCCTTGACTCCGGACTTCGAGCCTTGCCTCGTGTGATCCCGGATCTTGGCCTCGCAACACTTGTGTTTCAGGACGCCAAGAAACTGGCAGCTCCTCTCGTTGTCGGTGCCGTCAGCGTTCTTGTCCTTGATCTCTTCGTTGCATTCACATGCGATCTCCTGGAGTTGCGCCATGCGCCACGCGACGATCGCCTGGATCTCTCCAGCCATGTCGGCCGTGTTCTCGTGATTTTGAAACTTCTTGTCCGTCAATCGGCAGGCATTGCTCCCATCCATCTTGACGTCGAACGAGTACAGGATCCAGGTACTCTCCTTCATGAAGGTAGATGACTTGACGCCACCTGCCACGCCAGCGTTGTCGCCGTTGGATAGCGAGAATTCGCTGCCTTTGATGGCGATCATCATGCCGCCGTCTGCTTTGACGGTCGTGGTGCCCTTGTCTAGGGTGGCCGACTGACTGATGTTGGGGTACGGGATTGGTACCGGTCCGCCGGGTGAGGGTGTCTTGCACACATCGGGGATCGTGGCGGTCGAGATGCCATTGCTGCCTTTGTGCACTAAAGAGTTTGCGGTGCCGTTGACCTTGACGGTGACGGACATTGCTCAGCTCCTCATCACGCGCCGGGTGCCCGGTGCGCTGCACGCAATCAGCGCCGCAGCGCGCTCACCGGTCGTGGCGCTGGCCCATACCAATGCCGTAGGCCCACTTGCGTAGCCCTTCTCGGCTGCGGCGCAGGCCAGGGCCAAGTGCAGCGGCGAGCCCGCTGCACCAACGTCTCCCCAACAGTCGGCCGGCGCAGTGAAGTGAGAGACCGACGCGAAATGCTCCTTCGTTCGCAACGCCGTGAAGCCGAACTCGTCGGACCGGTATGGCTCGCCATTCATGTCGCAGTAGGTGTCACTGACCCTCGCCCCGCCCATTGGCAGCGAGGCCAGCGCGCCGCGGAATGCGTCAGTGAGCCCTTTACCGATGCAGATCGTGTTGGTCATGATCCGATTCGGCTCGTTCGCCAGCCCCACCCCGAGCACCGAAGCCAGTGCGGGTTGCTTCAAAGAGTTCGCGACGGCGGCACGCACGAGCAGCAGTGCTGAGCCGGCTTCGCCGGGGATGAAGCCCCAGGCGTTGTTGAGCGCTCCGGCGCCGTGCAACTGGTCGCAGGATTCGAGCCACTCAAGCGTCTCAGGTTCTATCCAGCTGTCGACACCGGCGACGATGCAGGCGTCCAGGTCGCCTTGGCTCAGCTTGGCGCATGCGGCCTGCAGCGCGAACAGCCCCGCGGCATGCCCGGCGTTGAAGGCCGCCGCAGCGCTGAACAGTTTGGCGTAGCGGCGCTTGACTCGCTTGAGAAGTTCGGGGCCAATGTTCTCCGGCAACCCCGGTCGGGAACTGGGCAGCCCCAACGCAATTGCCCAACGCCCGGCGTCTACGGACGCTTGAAGGGGCGTCGCCAGGGCCTCATCGATTGCAGGGAAAAGCAGGGCCTCGAAACGGTCGATGCCTTGCACGGTGATGTCGATCCACGGCGCGATGGCGGCCCGCATCGGTTCGCCCGCGGTGTCGATCATGTAGGGGTGCTGCGTGAAGCCGCTGACGCCCGCGCGAACCGCAGCTGCGCTGGCCCAGGCGTCCTGGCCCACCGCTGTGGTGGCACCCAGGCTGATGATCAGCGCAGCGTCGTTCATGCTCGCCACGTTCAGGCCAGTTCGAAGTTGATCCGTTCAGCGCGCGGCGCACCAGTGCTGAGGTCGGTCTTCAAGGTAACGACAGTACGTTCCAACTTCTGCACCTTGAAGTGGCAGGGCAGGGCGCTGTGCCAGACGAGCGAGACGCGTGGAAAGTCGGGCTCCAGGATCACGGTGTGCAGCCTGCGGTTCTGGTGCACCTGGCGGCCACCGTCGTAGAAGCGGGTCTCGAAACCAAGGTGGAGTTTCGGCAGCGTGAATCGCAGCTCGCCACCAGGCGTGAGCTTGAGCAGCACCGCGGGCTCGCCGCCGCGCAGGAACTCGGGTGCCTGCTGGTCGGCGGGCGCGCACTGGAAATAGCGGTCGTCAAGATCTTCGGCCAGCAGCGGCTGGCGTGTCTTCATCCAGTGGTCGTCGTACGTGCCGGCAAAGCCGACGCGCGGCTGCCAATGACTCGCGACCACGCCAAAGCCGGCAGGGGCGGGCCGGTCACTCCAACTGCCGATCAGGCGCTTCGGATCTTCGATGTTCGGCAGCGCCAGACCGTTCGCATGGCTGCCGCTCGTCGCAAAGCCTGCGCCGACCGGGTTGCGCCACTCCCAGTCCTTCTCTGGCGTCTTGGAGGCCAGGTCCGTGCCGCCGTAGGCGCGTTCGTAGATGATGGGCATCTTCTCGAACGGCTCGGGCGCACTCATGCCCATGGCGCGCCAGCGCCGATCACCGAAGACGCGCAGCACCTTCTGCACCGGGCCGACCTTGAAGCCGACATCGGCGTGCGTCACCGTCGCTCCTGCTGGCGGGTAAGCGTGGCCGACGACGATGACGTCGGTGGTCTTCTTCGTGAGCACCAGGTCTGCGTCGTACTTGATGCTGCTTTTCCCCGGCTCGCCGAAGTGTTCGGGCAGGCGCAGCACCGCCGGCTGCTCCTTGGCGATCTCGGTCGTGCCGTCAGGGCGGATGTCAAACGTGGCCTTCACCGCAACGACCCAGATCTCGGCGCCGTCGCGGTCACGCAACCAGCCGCGCTCGGCGGCGAAGGGTGTGCGGTTGTCGACCTGCCACATCGCCGCGTCAGTTGATGTCGACGGCGGCACCTTTGATCTTGTTGTAGCCGGTGGAGCGGCTCAAGACGTAGTTGCCCTTGATGATGACCTTGCCGGCACGCGTGAGCGTGATGCTGGCGTCGCCGCAGCGCAGCACGATCTCGCGTTCGGCCTCGATGAGCTGGCGCTCCGAACCATCCACTTGGATTGTTGATGGGCTCGGTGCCGCCGGCTGCAGCGCAGCCGGCTCGATCAGGCCGACGATGATGGGCTTTCGCGTGTCGCCACCTTCGAACAAGACGAGCACGTCGCGACCGACCATTGCCTGGCGCAGCACCACGGTGCTGCGGCAGGCCAGCACTTCTCCCGGATGGGCCGCGAGCGCATGGATCAGTGGCTGCTCGAGCAGGTCGAAGCCACGCAGGCGAGCGATCGCGGGTGCCGCATAGGGCATCGCGGGCGACATGTGCAGGCTGCTGCTCATGTCGCGCCGTTCGAGGGCGTCGAAGTCGTCCACCGCCGTTTCGACGAGCGGGATGAAGGGGTCGGTGGCTCGATCCATCGCTGGCGTCCTCAGTTGATACCGACCTTGGAGCCCTTGACCACCACGTCGCTGTCCGCCTTGACGTTGATCTTTCCCGATCCCTGCAGCGTGATGTCCTTGCCCTTGATCTGGATGGTTCCGTCCTTCTTCATCGTGATGCTGGCGCTGCCCGTCTTGATCGTCACCGAGTCTCCGGCGTCGATAACGAGGTTCTTGCCAACCTTGAGGCTGTCGTCCTTCGAGACACTGGCATTGCGCCCCTTGCCGACGGTCGTTGATTGATCGCCGCCGACGCTGATCGAGCGGTTGCTGCCGACGTCGGTGCTCTGGTTGGCCCCCACGCTCGTGCTCTGATTGGCACCGACGCTGATGCTTTGCGCCGCACCAACCGCAACGGTCTGCGCTGCGCCGATGACCACTTCCTGCGCGGCGCCGATGGCGATGGTCTCGTTGACGCCCACGGAGTGCGTGCGCTGCAACGCAACCGTCGCGGTCTCGCTGGCACCGACGCTGATGCTGCGACTGCTGCCTATCGTGATGGTCTCGTTCGCGCCCACGCTCTCGGTGCGGTTGACGCCTATCGTGATGTGCTCGTTCTGGTCCACCGTCTCCGTGCGATTCTGGTGGATGGTGATGGTCTCGTTCTTGTCCACGGTCTCGGTGCGCTGGCCGTGGACTGTGATGGTCTCGTTGTTGTCGACGGTCTCAGTGCGGTCGTGCTTGACCAGCGTGGTTTCGTCGTGATCGACGGTCTTCTTGCGGTCATGGCCCACCCAATGGGTCTCGTCGTTCTCGACCTCGATGTCCTGGTTCTTCTCGGCATGCAGCCAGACCTGCTCGCTGCCTTTCTTGTCCTCGAAGCGCAGTGCGTTCGCGTTGCCGTAGGCACCACCCTTGCTGCTGCGGGTGAGCACGCCGCTCTGCGTCGCGTTGGCCGGCAGATCCCACGGGGGCATCTGGTCGGCGTTGTATACGCGGCCCGTCACCAGCGGCTGGTCAGGGTCGCCCTCAAGGAAGTCGATCACTACCTCCTGGCCGATGCGCGGCAGCTGCACGAAGCCGAAGCTCTTGCCCGCCCAGGGACTGCAGACGCGTACCCAGCAGGAACTCTTCTCGTCCTTGTTGCCCAGGCGGTCCCAATGGAACTGGACCTTCACGCGGCCGTACTTGTCGGTGAAGATCTCGTCGCCCGCCGGGCCGACCACGACTGCCGTCTGTGGTCCCTGCACGAAGGGCTTGGGCGTGCGGCGTGGCGGTCGGTAGGTCTGGTCCGCCGGGATCGCCTCGAAGCTGCATTGCAGGCCGCCAGGCCCGCCTCCAGCCTCGCCGGCCTGGTCGCTTGCACTGAGCCGGATCTGCGTGCATAGGTAGTCGGCATTCATGTCCTCGCGAGGGTGGCGTGCCAGCGTGAAGCTGCGGCCCGGTGCCATTGCATGCGAGACGCATTGACCGGTGCTCTGGTCGAAGCGGCACTGCTGCTCGTCCAGGCGGTCGTCAACCATCTGCTGGCCGTCGGACTTCTGGACGTAGTCGCCCTGGAAGTCATACAGCTCCAGTGCAGCGAAGTCATGCTCGCGAGGACTCTTCTGCGTGACCTCCAGCGTCATCGCCGGGCGCTCGAAGTCATAGCTGCGCAGCGCGGTAGACCCGGACTTGACGGCTCGCGCGGCCTGCCAGTCGCAGACGTAGTCCAGATCAGGTGGCAACTGGCCTTCGTTGCCGTAGAAGGGCAGAGTTCTGTCGCCAGCAATGGGGTCATGCGAACTGGGGGCATCCACCAGGATCAGCTTGTGCTGGCCTTCGCCATGCTCGAAGTACCAATAGATGCCTTCGTCTTCCAGAAGCCGGGCGACAAAGTTGAAGTCGGTCTCGCGGTACTGCACGCAGTAGACGCGCTTGCGATAGCTACGCAGCAGGTTGAAGTGGTAGCTGGCCTGGCCGCCGTAGTCCTTGAAGACGGCCTCGACGATCTCAGGCACGGTCTGTTCCTGGAAGATGCGGCAGTCGGCACGACGCGTTAGCAGCCAGAGCCAGGGACGCACGGTGGCCTGGTAGCTGAACGCTCCGTGGCTGTGATGCCCTACCGAGAAACGCGTGACGATGCCGCAGAAATGGCGCTTGCCACCCTCCCGCAGCCGCACCGACAGGTCGATGGGCTTGCCAAGCAGCTTCTCGGGTTCGATGTCGGCCTTGGGGCTGAGCAGGGCGAGCTGCATCTCTTCCAGCGCACTCAATCCTGCAGTGTGCGTCATGGCCTCGAAGCGCAGATCCTGCGCAGGCAGTGGCGTCTTGATGGAGAAGGGCGTGGGCGATGCCATGGGTGGTTTCGCGTATCGACGCGCCCGGGCATGGTCGTGGACGCGGGCCGGCGGCGACAGCGCCGAAAGTCATGCGAAGGCGTGTCGGGTCCGTCCGTATGGGCTAGCCTTGGGGGTCGCATTGCCGGAGGATTCCAAAGATGGGCGGCGCCGCAACTACCCCAGGCCCCACTGGCGCGGGCGAGAACCGGGCCGTGGTCAACGCGAGCACGCTCGCGCGAATCGCCACGCCGGCGCCAGCTGGCGACGACCGACGCCTGTTCGACGGTGCCCGGCAGGCGCTGGAGGCCGAGATCGCCAACATGGGTGCCCACGGCGCGATCGACGGCGCGACCCGGCTGGCCTATGCGCGTCAGGTGCGCGCTGCGGCCGATGAACTCGCAGCGCAGGCCGCTGCAGGCCGCATCAGTTGGCGTCAGGCCGCCGAGCGGGCGCATGGCCTGCGTCACTCGGTCATGGAGATCATGCGCGTCCGCAGCACGCCGGTCGGACGCGCATTCGCCGAGTGGCTCAAGAGCGAGGGACTGACGCTCAACGAGCTGATTGCCCGCTACACGGTCAAGCTGCATGGATCCGGAGCCGACTTCAATGCGCTAAGCGCGGCACAGAAGGAGGCGGTGTACGCCGAGATCGTCGCCGCGGCAGGACGGGCCAACCCGCGCGTCACGGCCTGGATGCGCGGTGCCTCGCGTGCCGGACGGGGCTTGATCGTGCTGTCGCTGGCGCTATCGATCTACCAAGTCGCAACGGCTGACAACAAGCTCGATACCGCCAAGCGTGAGGTCGCCGTTACTGGGGGCAGCATCGCCGGCGGCATCGCGGGGGGCGCGCTCGCGGGCCTGGCCTGCGGGCCTGGTGCGCCGGTCTGCGTGACGGCCGGAGCCTTCGTCGGCGGCGCGCTGGCCGCTTTCGGCATCGATTTCTTCTGGTAGCGCGATGCAGATCAAGACGGCGGCTGACGTGGAGATCGCGCGCCTGGATGTCCCGGACGATGCGCTGCCGCAGGCCGAGCTCGTGCTTGCCGGGCGCCGCACGGGCTGGCACGTGCGCGGCGCCGTGCTCGAGGCGGCGTTGCGCTTCGACGACCGCCTGCTGCTGTTCATGACCGATGACCGTCCCTACGAGGAGTCGCTGTCGCTGCACCTGCTCGATATGGACGGCCGGCTGCTGGACTCGGCCACCCTCGACGCCCCCTATTCGACGGGCACCTTCTCGGACCTGGCCGTCGAGCCGCCCGATGGCGTCCGCTTCCGCTTCATCGGGGGCGTGGACTGGCGCGTGCGGCTGCTGGCCAGGCGACGTTGGCGCTGGCCGCCGGTGCCGGATGCGCCCGGTGTGCGCCACCGACCGGGTTTGACGCAGTACTTCGTCGTCAGCGGCAGGCCGCAGCCGCAGCCGCGCTGACCAGCCAGCCATCGACCGGCAACCCGGCTTCCAGGCGCAGCACCTCGGGAGAGATCGTCGGCGCAGAGAAACCGGCGTCGTTCAGGGCCCGGCCCAAGTATTCCCGGTCATGCACGTAGCGACCATTGGGCTGAAGCGCATGCGGCCGTGTGCCGGCTGCGGACTCGACGGTGAACACCAGCCAGCCGCCCGGCCGCAGCGCGCGGCGCGCGGCGGCGAACACCGCTTCCAGCGGGCCGAAATAGCACAGCGTGTCGGCCGATACGATGACGTCGAAGGTTCCAGGCTGGGTGTCGAGGTAGTAAACCAGCTCGGCCTTGTGCAGCAGGTCGTAGACGCCGCGGGGGCGGGCCTGGCGCAGCATGCCCACCGACAGGTCGCAGCCGGCGAGCCGGCGTGCGAATGGCCTGAGCAGCGGGCCGCACAGCCCGGTGCCACAGCCGACATCGGCGATGTCCAGCATCGCGCGGGGTTCACCGGCCGCGGCACGCAGTGCCTGCGTGACCAGCTCGGGGGCACGGTAGTGCAGTGACTGAAGCTTGGCGTCAAAGCTTTTCGCGAAGCTGTCGAACACCTTTTCGACATAGGCATCGCTGGCGCGTTGCGGCGGGGCTTGGCCGAGGCAGGCTGCGAGCTGGTGCTGCACGACCGGGTTGTCGGGATCCTCGGCCAGCCATTCGCGGTACAGCGTGGTGGCCTGCTCGCGCTCCCCCTGCAGCAGCAGCGCGCGGATGAACTGGTCGCGCGCCGTCAGGTGGCGCGGCGACAACGTGATCGCGTGGCTGTTGGCCAGCAGTGCGTCGTGGATGCGATCCTGGCCCATCAGTGCGAGCGACAGGTTGTACCAGGCCCCGGCCAGCTCGGGCCGAGCCGCTACGGCCGCGCGGCAACTGGCCTCGGACGCTGCCCATTGCCCGCGCATGCGTTGCACGGTGCCGAGATTGTTCAGCGCCTCGGCGCCGCCGGGCCCGTCCCGGGCCAGCTCGGCGCTGCGGCGGTAGGCACGCTCGGCCTCATCCAGTCGCCGGCATTCGACCAGCACGTTGCCGAGGTTGTTCCATGGGCCGGGCTCGCCGGGCATGGCCTGGATGGCCTGCTCGATCAGCGCCAGGCTTTCAGTGCTGCGCCCCTGGGCGTGGCGCAGCACGCCCAGGAAGTGCAGTGCATCAGGCTGGCCGGGTGCCATCCGCAACGCCTCCTCAAGCAGCGTCTCGGCTTCGGACAGGTGCTCATGACGCAGGTGCGCGATGGCCTGTTCGAGCAGTGCTTCGGCAACCTCAGAACTCATAGCTGAAGCCGCCGTCCTGAACGCCGACCGTCACGCGCTCGATGGGGCGGCCTTCGAGCATGCGGTTCAGGAACTCGCGTGAGATGTCGGGCAGCATGGTGTTGGTCAGTATGGCGTCGATCATGCGCCCGCCGGACTCGCTCTCCGTACAGCGCGAGACAACAAGTTCCACCACCTCGTCACGGACTTCGAACGGTACCTTGTAGCGTCCCTGCACCCGCTTGGCGATGCGTCCCAGCTGCAGCCGCACGATGCTGGCCAGCATCGCGTCCGATAGCGGGTAGTAAGGCACGGCTACCAACCGGCCCAATAGGGCCGGTGGGAACACCTTCAGCAGCGGTTCGCGCAGTGCCTTGGCCATGGCCTCGGCGTCAGGCATCAGCTCAGGGTCCTTGCACAGCCCCGCGATGAGTTCGGTGCCGGCGTTGGTTGTCAGGATGATCAGCGTGTTCTTGAAGTCAATGAAGCGGCCTTCGCCGTCTTCCATGAAGCCCTTGTCGAAGACCTGGAAGAAGATCTCGTGCACGTCCGGGTGGGCCTTCTCGACCTCGTCCAGCAGCACCACGCTGTAAGGCTTTCGCCGCACAGCTTCTGTCAGCACACCGCCCTCGCCGTAGCCCACGTAGCCCGGCGGCGCGCCCTTCAGGGACGAAACGGTGTGTGCCTCCTGGTACTCGCTCATGTTGATCGTGATGAGGTTGTGCTCGCCGCCGTACAGCGCCTCGGCCAGAGCCAGCGCGGTTTCGGTCTTGCCGACGCCTGAAGTGCCGGCCAGCATGAATACGCCGATGGGCTTGCCCGGGTTGTCAAGCCCGGCGCGGCTGGTCTGGATGCGCTTGGCGATCATCTCCATCGCGTGGTCCTGGCCGATCACGCGCCGCGCCAGGATGGCTGGCAACTGGAGTACGGTCTCGATCTCGTTGGCTGCCATGCGGCCGACCGGGATGCCGGTCCAGTCGGCAACGACGCTGGCGACGGCCTGCTGGTCCACTGTCGGCAGGATCAGCGGGCTCTCGCCCTGTAGGGCGGTCAGCTCGGCCTGCACCGACTTCAGCTCGGCCAGTGCGGCGGCGCGCTGGTCGGCGTCCAGCCCAGCCTCGGTGCCCTCGGCGGCCCTGGCCTCGAGGGCGCTGCCGGTGCCTTCCACGGGCGCGGCGCCGCCGCGCAGCTGCGCGCGCAATGCCAGCAGCTTGTCTACCAGCGCCTTCTCTGCCTGCCAGCGCGCCTGCAGCGCATCCAGCCGCTGGTGCTCGTCGGCCAGCGCCTGGTCCACCGCCTGCTGCCGCTGTGTGGTGTCGATGCCGATGGCGGCCTCGCGGCCGATGATGGCGTTTTCCGTCTCCAGCGCCTCGATGCGCTTCATGCTGTCGTCCACTTCGGCCGGTGTCGCGTGCAGGCTGACGGCCACGCGTGCGCAAGCGGTGTCTAGTAGGCTGACGCTTTTGTCGGGCAACTGCCGCGCCGGGATGTAGCGGTGGCTGAGCCTGACGGCGGCCTCCAACGCCTCGTCGAGGATCTGCACGCGATGGTGCTTCTCCATCGTGCTGGCTACTCCGCGCATCATCAGCGTGGCCTGAGCCTCGCCGGGCTCGTCCACCTGCACGGCCTGGAAGCGCCGTGTCAGGGCGGGGTCCTTCTCGATGTGCTTCTTGTACTCGGCGAAGGTGGTGGCGCCTATGGTGCGCAGCTGGCCGCGCGCTAGCGCGGGCTTGAGCAGGTTGGCGGCGTCGCCGGTTCCGGCAGCACCGCCGGCGCCGACCAGCGTGTGGGTCTCATCGATGAACAGGATGAGGGGCTTCTCGGATGCCTGCACCTCGTCGATGACAGATCGCAGCCGCTGCTCGAACTCGCCCTTCATGCTGGCGCCGGCCTGCAGCAGGCCCACATCCAGTGCCAGCAGTGCCACGTCCTTCAGTGCCGGCGGCACGTCACCGCGCGCGATGCGCTGCGCAAATCCTTCAACGACAGCAGTCTTGCCCACGCCCGCCTCGCCGACCAGGATGGGGTTGTTCTGGCGCCGCCGCATCAGGATGTCGACAACCTGGCGGATCTCGTCGTCGCGGCCGACGATGGGGTCCATGGTGCCGCCACGGGCCTGTGCGGTCAGGTCGGTGGTGAAGCGCTTGAGCGCCTCTTGCCTACCCATGGCCGCGGGGGGGATGGCGTCGCTGGCCTCGCCAGGTGCCGCCCCGGTCTCACTGGCCGCGCTGGCGGCCTCGGGCGACTGCGCCAGCAACGTTGCGAAGCGGCTGCAGAGGTCGTCGACGTTGATGCGCTCAAACTGCCGCGAGATTGCCAGCAGGGCACCGCGCAGCGAGGCGGTCTTCAGCATGCCGATCAGCACATGGCCGGTGCGCGCCTGGCGCTCGCCGAACATCAGCGAGGCATAGACCCAGGCGCGCTCGACCGCGGTGTCGACGAAGCTGGAGATATCGCTGATGGAGGCCGCGCCGCGCGGCAGCCGGTCCAATGCCTGTGTGAGGTCGGCCGCAAGTGCCGACCCGTCCAGCTCGTAGTGGCGCACGATGCGGTGCAGGTCGCTGTCAGGCGCGTTGAGGATTTGCACCATCCAGTGCTGCAGCTCGACGAAAGGGTTGCCTCGCAGCTTGCAAAACACGGTGGCACCTTCGATGGCCTTGTATGCGACAGGCGACAGCTTGCCGAACGATGCGGTGCGGGAGATGTCGGGCATGGTCAGGTCTCCGGTCCAGGGGCTGTTGGCTGGCACTCGCGTTGCAGAAAACAGGTGCCGGGACGGATACGCAGCGGGCGCACAGGCCGTTGCGGTGCGTCGCCGCGGCCGGTCAGCCAGCACGCGACGCCCAGCCTCGCGCCGGCCAGGCCGTTGCGGCGCGCGCCCAGGCGAGGCTCGGGGCGCTGCGGGTCGGCCAGGGTGAGTTCCAGTTCCCAGCTCAGCTCCGCGCCGGCCAGCAGCCGCACCCATTCGAGCAGGGGCTTCCAGGCTGAGCCGCCCGGCAGGAAGCTGTCGTGGCGCGCCAGAGGCAGGGGCCCCAGCCGCAGTCGGAAGCGGAACTGGCGGTCCCAGACGCGCGAGCCGGCGGTAGCGCTGGCGCCCAGCTGCGCGGCAGGGTCGCGCGCCGCAGCCTCGGCGCGGTTGCGCGCATAGCCCAGACGCGAACGGTCCTCGGCCGGCAGCGAGAGCCAGTGGCCGGCGTGGGGCGTCACGCCGACCGGCACATCGAAGTACTGGCCCAGCACCTTGACCAGCGCCTCCGCGTGGCGGCTGCGTCCGGACAGCAGGCCGGCCTGGTAGGCCAGTGCCGGTGCGGCCAGGGCGGGCGGTGCCGGCGGCAGGCCGGCCGCCGCGCCCAGCCAGACCAGATAGCGATCTGCGCCTGGGCGATCATGCTGCACCACCGGCTGGGCCTGCGCCCAGGCGCGGTAGAACAGGCCCAGCATGCGGTGGTGGAAGAGGTCGAGGAAATGTGCCGCCGCACGGTCGCCGTGCTGGTGGACGCGCTCCCGCACATACTCGGTGAAGTGCAGCGGCATGGGCCCCTGAGGTCCTAGCAAGCCGAGGAAGCGCACCGCCAGTCGCGGCACACCATCGGCGCGCCGCTCCAGGCGTGCAACCGGTGCCGGTGCGAAGTCCAGTTCCGGGGGGTGGGCCAGGCGCAGCGCCTCCTGGGACGGGCGCAACGCCTCGCCAGTTCGCGGTGCAGCAGGCCGCAGCGCGTCGATGCGGCGCAGCAGCGCGAAGAAGTCATGTGCCCATGGCTGGGCCTGCACGTCGACGAGCAGCCGCTCCAGCGCAGCGGATGGACTGGGGGCGGGGCTCGCGCTCACAGCCGCGCCTGTGTGCCGGCGCGCGGCGGCCAGCTCATCATGCGGCCGCGCTGCGCGCTGCTCAGCGTCAGTTGCACGAAGCTGTTGACGGCCACATGGCGCGCGAACCAGGCCTCGATGGCGCTGCTCAGCAAGAAGGCGCTGGCCCCCTGGAATGCCTGCTCGTCCACTTCAAGGTCGAGTGCGGTGCCGCTGGCAAAGGTCAGCGGCCCCTTGAAAGGGAGGCGGCGCACGGTAGGCCGTGCACGTAGCGCGCGGATGCCGTCGGCCTGACGTGCCCAGCTCACGTCATGGGCCGGCCCGTGCAGGCGCAACAGTTCGCGCAGCGAGGCTGCGTTTTCTTCGGCGTCATCACCCAGTCCGGCGTGGTTGCGCGCCAGCTGGGCGATGAGCTGCCAGCCGATGTCGCCCGTGGGGCGGCGCGAGACGGGGCGCGTTGGTCCTCGCAGACAGTGCACGGCGGATACCGGGCCGGGCACTTCCAGCCGCCAGGCTGTCGCGCCGCCGGCCTCGCCCTGCGGCAGCAGTGCTGGCAGGTCGCGGTTAGTAACCCAGGCGTTGACCGAGAGCTGGCGCAGCGTCTCTCGGAACGGGCCGTGACCCGGATCGACGAGCGACAGGAACACCTCCTCGCCCAGGTAGGACGGCACGCGGGCGCCCTGCAGGCGCTGCTTCTCCGACGGCAGGCGCGGCTCGCGACGCAGTGTGTAGTAGCCATGAGACCCGGGCCGGCTGTCGTGGCGCCAGTGGTAGAGCGGCCGGAAGTCCAGCACGCCTTCGCTTGCGACGCCATGGCCTTGCAGGCGTTCGATGCTGTGCACCTCATAGTCCATGGGCCGTGTGCGGTCGGGGACGACGTGGTACTCCCACTGGTCGTGGCCCGGCGCGATGCGGTCGAGCCGCTTGGGGAAGAGATTGATGGCTGGCGTGCAGTGCAGCGCCAAGCTCTTCGCGTCCACCAGCGCTTCGAGCGCTGCGTCGCCGCGCTCGAAAAGGAGCGCAATATCTACCTCACTGGCAGCCACGGCGGCCAGCCTCGGCGCGAGGTCGGCAACCTCGAAGAAGAGCAGGCGCTGCGGCAGCGCCGCAACTTCCTGCAACAGCCGGTGGCCGGAGAAGCCGCGCAGGGAGTCGGGTAGCAGGGCCTCATCATCTGCAAAGCCCACGGGCCGCACGCTGTCGGGCCCACGCCATCGCGACGAGATCTCGCCCCCGCCCTGGTGGGCAACGAGGCTGCCCAGCGCGGTGCCGAGGACCAGTTCGTGCAGCCGGAAGGCCACGTCGTCGGGGGCGCTGATATACAGCCGCAACGCATCGAGCGCGATCTGGTCGAAGCGCAGGCCGCCGCCAGCCTTGAGCCGGATACGCAGACCGCCGCGGGTTGCGCGAGCCGCAGGCCAACGTGTCAGGCCCAGATCCGGCGCGTGGCTGAAATACTGCACTTGCTCGATCTGGATCGGCCACAGCTGCACGGCCATCGCCGTGCGGAACTCGCACAGCGTCTGCTGGCCGCGCGGCAGGGTTGACAGCAGGCTGCTGCCGCGCGGCATCACCTGCCCCTGGGCCAGGTTGGGGTCCGCGGTGTCGACGGCCAGCCGCGCCACCATCATGGCCGGCAGGGGTGCGAGAAAGTTGGGATACATGGACTCCAGCAGTTGCGCGATCAGCCGCGGCTGCTCGGCATCCAGCTTGAGCCGCACCCGCGCGGCGAGGAAGGCGAAGCCCTCGAGCAGGCGCTCGACATACGGGTCGGCGACTTCCATGCCCTCCATCCCCAGACGGCCGGCGATCTTGGGGTGCTCGCGCGCGAACTCCTGGCCGGACTCGAACAGATGCGTTAGCTCGTCCTGGTAGAGCCGGGCAAGGCGGGCGTCCATCGTCTCTCCCTACCGGTTGCCCGAACGCGGCAGCGGGGCTGACGAGGCGTCGCTGACTTCGACCAGCCCCGCTTCAAGGTCCATGTGGGTGCGCAGCAGTACCTCCAGCGGCACAGGTTGGGCCCACAGCCAACCGCGGATCTCGAATTCGATCATGTTGTGGCTGTCGAGCACGCTGCCAGTCTCGACGGCACGCACAGACAGCGTGTCAGGCAGGATGCGTGGTTCGAAGCGACGCACCGCCTGCGCAATGGTGCGCTCCAGCGCGTGCACGTCAAGCCGTGAGACGCGCTGCCCGGCCAGCGGAGGAAGGCCGAAGTTGAGGACGCTGGCAGCGACCGCGGGCGGCTGATCATTGCCAGGCGGCTGCGTCGCGTTGAAGAGCCAGGCCAGGTCGCGTAGCACCGCCTGGCGCAACTGGGCCTTGCTCATCACCCGCTGGTCTTCGGGCTCGTTTCGCAACTCAGGCGCCTCGTCGGTGAGGCGGTCGAGCAGCGCGGGCTGCAGGCGGTCGCGGAGGTCGGGGCCGGCCATAGTGCCCGGCTCAGGTGCCGTCCAGGACGAGGTGGCGCGCTTCGAGCAGGCCGATCTCGGCGGTGTCGGTGGCGAGCACGCGCTGGCCCAGCCCGCAGTACTGGTCCTGGCCAGCGCCGAGCTCGAGCCAGTCGGTGCGGCGTGCAAGTTGCAGTGCGCCATCGGTGCAGGCTGCCGTACCGGCATATCGCGCCGGAATCAGCGCGACAGTCTGCGCGCCGTTGGCGAAGCTGAGCTGGGCCGGCGCCCAGACCAAGTCGCGCAGGTCGGATACCGGCTCGATGAGCAACTCGCCAACGTGGGCAAAGGGTAGCCAGCCGTAACGGCCATTGATGATGACTTCAAGCACTGGGCCGAGGCGGGAGTCTGCGTCGGCGATCCACTCGAAACGTCGGCCATCGAGCGTGCCGCGGCTGGCCGGTGCCTGCTCCAGCGCGGCGGTTCGCGCGGCCGATGCCTGTTCGGGATGCCCCTGCGCCTGGAGCTGCATGGCCTGCGCCAGTTGCGCGACCCAGGCCGCTGGCGGGCCGAAGACGTGGGGCAGGGCGCGGCCCTCGAATACCGCCTCGCGCACCGCCTCGCATTGCAGTGCGGGCGCGTAGGTGTTGACCATCGCCAGTGTTCCGGCGTCGAGTTCGCCGCAGACCTTGAGTTGGTCGAGTGCCCGCTGCCATTGACCCAGCACGGCCAGCAGCTGGAACAGGAAGATGCGCAGCCGTGCGTCGGCGGCGTTGGCGCGCACTTGCTGTTGCAAGGCGCCCAGCGCACCCGCGGGGTCGGCAGCGACGAGCAGCTCTTGTGCTGTGGGCATGTCAGGTAGGCAGCAGTTCGTCGCTGAAGACCTGGCTACCGGCGCGCAAGCCGCTGGCCTGCTGAGGACGGTACTCGACCTGCACCTTGGCGAAGGCGAGGGTCACCGTCTCGAGCGTTTCTCCAGTGGCGTCACTTGAGTGCTGCAACGAGCTGATGCGGGCGTTCTTCAGCGTGATGATGAAGTAGTCCTGCTGGTCGCCGCCGGAGCGACGCATCGTCAGTACCGCCTCCTTGACCTCATCGTTGGTGGCCAGCGCCGACATCAGCGCGGTGGTGGCGCTGTCGATGCGCTTGTGCACCGTGAGTGCGCTGTAGCTGCGCCGGGCGCTGGCCTGGGCGCTGTCGATCGCCGTGCCAGCGGCCATGCCCCATTGCCAGGCGGTGACCTCGATCTCGCCTTCTCGGCTGCCTGAGGCCTCGCCCTTGACCTTGCCGGCGCGCTTGGTCTGCACGCTCAGGAAAACGTCGCCTCCGCCGCCGGCCGCGGCGGCGCCGATCTGCTGCAGGTTCAGCGGCATGGCATGACTCCCGTGCTGGCGCTCAGGTGATCTCGGTGGTCTTGACGTTCCATGCGAACTTCACCTCGCCGCCCAGGCCGCCCTTTTCGTCCTGAGGCTTGTAGGCGAAGTCGATGGAGCCGTAGCTCATCGTGATGGACTCGAGGATGTCGCCTCCGGCGGAGCCCGACGGTGAAGCCGCCGTGATGAAGACCTCCTTCATGGTGACCTTCAGGAAGTCCTTCTGGCCCTCGCCCGACTTGCGTGCAGTGATGACGGCTTCCTTGAAGTGCACGCCCTGAGCGCACTTCTTGGCAAGTACCGGCGAGGCCTTGTCGTAGAAGTGGGTGAACGCCAGGTCGCCCGGCGTTGCCTTGCCCTTGCCGCTGCCGCCGCCCGACGTGGCGGTGGTGGCATTGGAGACGCCCCAGCTCCAGGAGAGCAGTTCGATCTCGCCCTTGTGATCCTTGTGGGTCGATTCGCCGTCAACGCCGTCGAGCTTCAGATGTGTGTCGATAGTAGCCATGAGGGAATGCTCCTGAGAGGGTTATCGGTCGCCGTCCGGGACGACCACGGGGCCTACTGCTTCTGTGAAGGCAGCTTGGAGACGAGTCGCAGCGACACGGTCAGCCCTTCGAGCTGGTAGTGCGGCCGCAGGAAGAACTTGGAGGTGTAGTAGCCAGGATTGCCGGGCACATCCTCGACGTGGACCTCGGCTGCCGCGAGAGGCTTCTGCGCTTTCACGGCGTCCGAGGAGTTGGCGGGGTCGCCGTCCACGTAATTCATGATCCAGTTGTTCAGGTACTTCTCCATCGAGTCGCGTTCCTTGAACGATCCGATCTTGTCGCGCACGATGCACTTCAGATAGTGGGCGAATCGGCAGCATGCGAACAGGTACGGCAACCGCGCCGAGAGGTTGGCGTTGGCGGTCGCGTCGGCGTCGGTGTACTCGGCAGGCTTTTGCAGCGACTGCGCACCGATGAAGGCGGCGAAGTCGCTGTTCTTGCGGTGCAGCAAGGGCATGAAGCCGTTCTTGGCCAGTTCGGCCTCGCGCCGGTCGCTGATCGCGATCTCGGTGGGGCACTTCATGTCCACGCCGCCATCGTCGGTCGGGAAGGTGTGCGCTGGCAGCCCCTCGACCGCGCCCCCCGACTCGACGCCGCGGATGCTGGTGCCCCAGCCGTAGAGTTTGTAGGAGCGGTTGATGTTGACGGCCATGGTGTAGGCCGAGTTCGCCCAGGTGTACTTTTGGTGGTCGCCGCCAGCGGTGTCCTCCTCGAAGTTGAACTCCTCGACGGGGTTGGTCTTGGCGCCGTAGGGCAGGCGTGCAAGGAAGCGTGGCATCGCCAGGCCGATGTAGCGCGAGTCTTCGGCGTCGCGCAGCGAGCGCCAGGCGGCGTACTCGGGCGTCGAGAAGATCTTGGTCAGGTCGCGCGGGTTGGCAAGCTCCTGCCATGAGCCCATCTGCATGATGGTGGGCGACGCCGCGGAGATGAAGGGTGCGTGCGATGCGGCAGCGATCTTGGCCATCTCGCCCAGCAGCTCGGTGTCGGGTGCTGAATGGTCGAAGTAGTAGTCTCCGACCAGGCAGCCAAAGGGATGGCCGCCGAACTGGTCGTACTCTTCGGTGTAGACCTTCTTGAAGACGGGGCTCTGGTCCCAGGCAGTACCCTTGTAGCGCTTGAGCGTCTTGCCGAGTTCGCTTTTGGTGATATTGAAGACCTTGATCTTCAGGTTTTCATCGGTCTCGGTGTTGTTGACGAGGTGATGCAGACCGCGCCAGGCGCCTTCAAGCTGCTGGAAGTCGGCATGGTGCAGCACCCTGTTCGTCTGCTCGGAGAGCTTGCGGTCCAGTTCGGCGATCATGGCCTCGATGGAGACGATCACATCGCTGCCAATCAGCTTCGTGCCGGACAGCGCCTGCTGGGCCAGCGTGAGCACGGCCTGCTCGACGGCCGACTTGGCCTCGTCGCTCTTGGGCTTGAACTCCTTGTTGAGCAGCGACGCGAACTCGTTGCCCTCAAGGGTGAGACCTTGCAGGGCTTCGGTGGAGGTGGCGGTTTCAACCATATTGACCTCGGTGTGGGCGGTAGGTGCGGCGCGACTCAGCTCGCTTCGCCGGACTTGGCGGCGGCGAGCGACTTGAGCAGGGCTTCATCCTTGATGACCTTGGCGATCAGTTCCTCGGCACCCGTCTTGCCGTCCATGTAAGTGATGAGGTTGGCGAGCTGCTGGCGTGCTTCGAGCAGCTGTTTCAGGCCATCGACCTTGGCCGCGACGGCGGCGGGCGAGAAGTCGTCCATGCTCTCGAAAGTGATGTCCACCGCGAGGTTGCCTTCGCCCGTCAGCAGGTTGGGCACCTGGAAGGCCACGCGCGGCTTGGTCGCCTTCATCCGCGCATCAAAGTTGTCGACGTCGATCTCCATGAACTTGCGGTCGGCCACCGGTGGCAGTGGCTCGCTGGGCTTGCCTGAGAGGTCGGACATCACGCCCATCACGAAGGGCAGCTGCACCTTCTTTTCGGCGCCATAGAGCTCGACGTCGTACTCGATCTGCACTCGTGGTGCGCGGTTGCGGGCGATGAACTTCTGGCTGCTGGTGGCCATGGCGATCTCCGGTGAGGTCAGGCGGTGGTTTCGGGACCCGCGATGCGCTCGACCTGGCCTAGGCCGTCGGGCGCGAGGTCGCGGATGATCTCGATGAAGCTCTTGTCCATCAGCCGCTGCGCGCGGCGGATCAACAGCGGCGCGGGGTTGCTGGGCTCGTGGCTTTCTATCCACTGACAGATCTGCTCGAGCTGGCGGATGACGTCGGCGCGGCTGCGGGCCGGAGCACCTGCGACGCCGTCTGGCGCCGCGGCAGGTGCAACTGCTTCAGCCTCGGTGACGGCGCCTGTGGTCCTGCGCAGGGCCTGGCCGGCATGTTCCAGCAGGCGCGTGAGCGGTGCAAAGTCGAGGCCGTTGCCCGCGGCGATGCGCGACTCGAGCGTCGCTGCAATCTGGCTCACGGCGCGGGCCGCGTCGGTGATTGCGGCGCCGGCTTCGGGATGCTCGGACAGCAGGCCTGACAGGGCTTGCAGCGCACCGGTCTCGGTGGGCCGGGCTTCGCCGGGCCAGGGATCGTCCAAGCCCAGGCCGATTTCCAGCTCGCGCAGTGTCAGGCTGCCGCGCACGGGCGCGAGCGCGGCGGCGCGCAGGTCGGTCAGTACGGGACCGCCAGCGCCCAGGGGGGCCAGCGCGCTGACGCGCATGGTCGGATCGTTGCCGTCATGGGTATCCAGCTGCGGGTGAACGCCATCCCAGAGCCGCTCCAGCAGGCCAGCCGTCAGCAGCAGGGCCTGTGCGGCGCCCGGTAGACCGAACAGCCTGGCGCGGCTGCGTACCAGCCAGACGGCGACGCGCAGGTCGCGCGTGCGCGCGCTCAGTTGCTGCGCCAGCTCATGGACTTGCGGCCAGTCAGGTGGCTCGGCGGGGTAGACGGTTTCGCCGTACTGGCGCTCGGGCTTGCCCGCGCCCGCCAGCTCCAGGGCGACGAACTGGGGGTCGTACTCGAGATCGGCGCCGCCGGGGGCATCCGCACTGAGCGGGCTCCACAGCGTTTCCAGGTCCAGCGTTGCTTGGGAAGACATCGAGCGCGCGGCTTGTCGCCATGCTGATGGGATCGGCGCACTCTAGGGGCGAGGCTGCGCGCTTTACAGTGGTCGAAAGTCATCTCCGCGCCCGGCTGGGACGCTCAGGCGAGCGCAGCCTGCAGCGCATTGAAGAGCTGTCGCGGGGGCACGGGCTTGAACAGCAGCACGGCACCTGCCGACGCAATGCGTTGCAACTGCTCGTGGCCGGTATCCCCAGTAATGAGGATGGCAGGCAGCTCGGGGCCGCACAGCCTGCGCACCGCTGCGATGACGTCCACGCCATCGGCGCCGTCGCCGAGGTGCAGGTCCGACAGCACCAGGTCCACGTGGCCGTCCAGGGCCTGCACGGCGCGCTCGGCCTCGTCGGCGTCGGCCGCGGTCACGGGCTGGTAGCCCCACTCCAGCAGCAGCAGGCGCACGCCTTCTCGTATAGCCTCCTCGTCATCCACAACCAGCACCACTAGAGGCCGGTCGATGGCCATGGGCTGGGTGTCTGCCGGGGCCAGCTCGTCCTGGATGCCCGGCAGCCCGCCTATGGGCACGCCGACGCGGAACAGCGTGCCGCGCCCCGGTTGGGACACAACCTCCAACCGGTGCTGCAGCAGCGCCGCCAGCCGCTTGACGATGGCCAGGCCCATGCCCAGCCCGTGGGCCCGGTCGCGCTGTGCGCGGCCGACCTGATAGAACTCTTCAAAGATGCGCGGCAGGTCCGCGGGTGCGATGCCGCTGCCGGTGTCCCAGACCTCGATGTTGATACGCTCGGCCGTGCTGCGGGCGACCACGACGACGCCGCCCTGGGTGGTGTACTTGAGGGCGTTCTGCACCAGATTGCCGACGATCCGCTCCAGCAGTTGCGGGTCGCTGGTGACCGCCTTGCCGCCGGGCGAGAAACGCAACCCCAGCCCAGCCAGCTCGGCCTGGCCGGCGTACTGCATGTGCAGCCGGCGGAACAGGTCGCGTAGCGCAAACGTCTGCAGATGCGGCACCAGTGCGCCAGCGTCCAGCTTGGAGACGTCGAGCATGGCGTTGAAGGAGCGTTCCAGGGCGTCAACGGCACGCACCAGGTTGCGCGCCAGCGGCTCGTCCGCCGAGGTGGCCAGGCGCTTGTGCAACGAGGCCGCGAACAGGCCCAGTGCATGCACTGGCTGGCGCAGGTCGTGGCTGGCGATGGCGAGAAAGCGGCTCTTCTCCTGGTTATGCCGCCAGGCGCGGTCGCGTTCGCCTTCGAGCTGGCGCAGGCGGTCGACCTGCTCGACGATCGCGCGCGCCGTCGACAGCCAGGCACGGCGGCGCAACATGCAGGCGGCCAATGCCAGGGCGCTGGAGGTCGCCGCCGTCGCCACGGCAGAAGCCGTGCTGCCGCCAAGAGCCGGGCTGACGCAGGCCAGCCATGGGGCGACGCCGGCCGCCGCCCAGACGGTAGCGGGCCAGGTGGCCAGTAGCATGGCCGTACCGACGCTCGTGGCGACGGCCATGAGCGCCAACCCCGGGGTGGCAGGCGGGGCCAGCCAGCATGCGAGCGCTTGCAGCACGGCGCCCGCATTGACTGCGGCGACGAACAGACCGGGGTGCGTGGCCTTGTCTTTTGGGTGTCGCCACAAGAGCATGACTGTTGCGCACGCGGCTGCAGTCGCCAGCCAGAGAGCCTGTTGCGAGCCGCCTGCGCCGGCCATGGCCAGCATGAGGGCCGCGGCGAGCCCATGGCCACCCCACAGCAGCGCCATGCCACGCGCCTGGGCCAGAGCGCTGCGCCGCGCAGCGTCGCTCAAGCGGCGTGTGACGCTGCGACGTTCGCCGAGCTCGGCCGCTGCAGCCTCGCTGGCCGAGCCATCAACGGCGACATGACGGCCGCGCGGTGCGGCGCTGGCGCTCATCGGAACAGGCTGATCAGATGCGAGCGCGATCGCACGTCCAGCGCCAGTAGCAGCGAGGACACGTAGTTCTTCACCGTACCCAGGGACAGCTGGGTCGAGTTGCTGATCTCCTGGTTCGTGCACCCTGAGAGTACGAGTTCAAGGATCTCCAGATGACGCGGCCCGAGCTCGGACACGCGGTCGTACATGGCCGACGGGGGCATGCGCGGAAATGCCGTCGCCGTGCTGCCGATGGCATGCGAGCCCGGCAAGCCGTGCGGCCACAGCAGGGCGTTGAGCGTGTCGCGCATCTGGGCGGCAAGAGCGCCCTTGGCAACGTAGCCGACGGCACCCAGCGCGCGTGCCTGGCGAATTACGAACTCGTCCTGCGTGCCGCTGAAGACCGCGACGCGCGCCTTGGGATGGGCTTCGAGGAACATCCGCAGGCCTTGCAGGCCCTTGCAGTCGGCCAGGTTCAGGTCCAGCAGGACGGCTTCGATGTCGTTGCGCTCGCCATAGATGCGGATGGCATCCTCCAGTGCCGATGCCTCGATCCAGTCGATGGCCTCGCCGTTGAGGTCGGCATAGGTCGTCTTGACGCCGATGCGCACGAGTTCGTGATCGTCAACGAGCAGGACCAAGCGCGCCGTCATGCAGACCGTCCTCGTGGTGGATGGAAGGCGAGGATAGTGCCTCGGTGCCGATCAGTGCATCCCTGCGATGACTATTGCGAGTGATTCGACGGTTTGATATGCCGGCGTATCTTGCGCCGGCCACGGAGCGGCGGATTACCTAAGTCACGCCGCCGTCGAATCGGTGCTGCTTATCCTCGCTGCCTATCTTGGAGCCGCGAGTGAAAAGACATTTTTCAAGGCCGCGGCGCGCGGTCGTCGTGGCCGGCGCGCTGCTCATGCTGGCCGGCTGCGGCTCGCTGCTTCCCGCGTCGCCGACGCGCGTCAAGGGTGACATCCAGGCGGTCGACGCGCTCAATCCAAGCGTGTCCCAGCGGCCTTCGCCGCTGCGGCTGCGGATCTACGAACTGCGTGCCGACTCGGTGTTCACGAAGGCCGACTTCATGTCTCTCTACGAGGGCGACCGTGCGCTGCTGGCCACCGACCTGGTGGCGCGCGACGAGATCACCTTGCAGCCAGGTGAAAAGCGGCCGTACGAAAGGCAACTGAACCCCGAGACGCGCTTTCTAGGCGTAGTGGCGATCTACCGTGACCTCGATCGGGCCACCTGGCGCGCCGTCGTGCCGGTACGGCCCAACAAGACGCAGGCGTTGAGTATCCGCGCCGACTCGCTGGCGATCACGGCCGTCGTGCAATGACCGCGCGCCATCGGGTGATCTGGTCGCAGGGCATGTTCCTGCAGCCGCATCATTTCCAGCAGGAGAGCCGCTTCATCGAGCAGCTGCTGGATGCTCGCGTCCGCGCCGCCGGTGATTACGCCTGGGGCTTCGGCGTTCTGGTCATCGACGAATCCCAGCTCGCCCTGGGCCGGCTCGCGTTGCTGCGTGCCAGCGGCGTGCTGCCTGACGGTACTGCCTTCTCGATGCCGGACGCCGACGCGCTTGCGCCGCCGCTGGACGTGCCGCCGGACTTGAACGGCGAGCTGGTCTGCCTGGTTGCGCCGCTGGCCCGTACGGGAGCGACCGAGGTGGACTTCGGCACCACACCCAGCGGCGGATCGCCGCTGCGCTACAGCGTCGTCGATGCCGAGCTGCGCGACGCCGCCAACGCCGCCGACGACCCCGAGCCCGTGCAGCTCGGCGCGGTCAACTTCCGGCTGGTGCGTCAGCGCGACGCCAGCGATGCCTATGCAGTGCTCGGCGTCGCGCGCGTGCTGGAGCGGCGTGGTGACGGTACGGTGGTGCTAGATCGTGGCTACATCGCGCCTCAGACGCGCATCGATGCCAGTGCCCAGCTGTCGGCCACCGCGGCCCTGCTGCACGGCCTGGTGCAGCAGCGCGCGCGCGAACTTGCCGCGGGCATGGGGCAACTGGGCCACGGTGTGTCTGAGGTGGCGGATTTCCTGACGCTGCAGATCCTGAACCGTGCCGAGCCGCTGCTGCGCCAGTACGCTGGCGCGCCCAGTGTCCATCCCTGGTCTGTGTTTACTGCGCTGCTGCAGTTGGCTGGCGAACTGGCCACGTTGTCGAGCCCGGAGCGCCACCCACCCGAGTACCCCATTTACCGTCACGACGACCTGCAGAACGTCTTCTTGCCCGTGGTGCGCGATCTGCGGGACTACCTGTCCGCCGTTATCGAACGCCATGCGGTCCAGATCGAGTTGAAGGACCGCAACCGCGGCGTGCACACGGCAGTCGTCCAGGATGGCGAGTTGCTACGCAGCGCCGGCTTCGTGCTGGCGGTGCGCTCGCAACTGCCCGCCGAGCAGTTGCGCCAGCGTTTCCCGGCGCAGGCCAAGCTGGGGCCGGCAGACCGCATCAAGGACATCGTGAACCTGCAGCTGCCGGGTATTGCGATGCACGCGTTGCCGGTGGCGCCGCGTCAGTTGCCCTATCACGCAGGTAGCAGCTACTTCGAGGTTGAACGTCAGGGCGAGCTCTGGAAACAGTTCGAGCGAAGCGGCAGCATCGTGCTGCATGTCGCGGGTGACTTCCCCGGCCTGGAGCTGGAGCTCTGGGCGCTGCGCCAGGGTGCATGAACGGTGGCATCAATGGCGACCGATCCGTCCTCCTTCACTGACCCCTTCGCCTCGCTGGAGCCGACTACGTTCGTGCGCCCGCGGCCCGGTGGTTGGGCCGCCGGGCCAGGCACCGAGGCCGCGCCGCCCCAGGCACCCGAAGAAGATGCGCCACCTGATCATGGCCTGAACCCGCTGCTGGCGCTGGCCAACCGCCTGCTGCTGCTGGTGCCGCCGCTGCGCGCCAGCCAACGAATGTCTGACCCGGCGGCGCTGCGCGCCAGCCTGGCGCAGGGCATCCGCGACTTCGTCACAGCAGCCCAGCGGCAGGGCATCGCGCCTGAGCGCGTGATGGCGGCGCGCTATGTGCTGTGCACCTTGCTCGACGAGGCCGCTGCTGACACGCCCTGGGGCAGCGCAGGCGTCTGGGCCCGCCACAGCCTGCTGGCAGAGTTCCACAACGAGGCCTTTGGCGGTGAGAAGCTGTTCCAGCTGATGGCCTGGCTGGCTACCAACCCGGCCGCCAACCTGGACTTGCTTGAGCTGATCTATGCCGCGCTGGCGCTGGGATTCGAAGGGCGCTACCGCGTCATCGACAACGGCGCCGTGCAGCTCGAGGCGGTGCGCGCCAAGCTGGCGCAGATCATCCGTCAGCAGCGCGGTGCCTACCCGGCGGCGTTGGCCCAGCACTGGCAAGGCCAGCCGGCGTTGCAGCGTCGGGCGCTGTCCTGGCTGCCGTTGTTGCTGAGTGCCACGCTGGCGGTATTGCTGCTTGGAGCGGCTTATGCATTCTTCGTGAAGTCGCTCGCCGAGCGTGCCGATCCGGTGTACGCGCGCATCCAGTCGCTGCGCCTGCCGCCGCCCGTTGCCACCGTCAGCCAACCGGCACCGCAACCGCGGCTGGCGGTGTTCCTCCAGCCCGACATCAAGGCTCAGCTGGTGGCGGTGCGCGACGAGGTGGACCGCAGCATCATCACGATCCGAGGCGACGGCCTGTTCGCGCCAGCCAGCGCCAGTCTGCAGCCCGACCGTGAGGCGCTGATGCAACGCATCGCCGCGGCCCTGGTGCGCGTGGGCGGTAGCGTGCTGGTAACCGGGCATACCGACAACACGCCCATCCGCACTGCGCGCTTCCCGTCCAACTGGCACCTGTCGGAGGAGCGCGCGCGCGCGGTGCGCAGCCTGTTCATCGACGCCGGCCTGCCGGCCGAACGCGTGCGTGCCGAGGGGCGTGCCGACGGCGAGCCGGTGGCCGCCAACGACGGCGAGGCGCACCGGGCATTGAACCGACGCGTCGAGGTCACGCTGTTCGCTCCGCCGTCGGGCGCTGCGGCATCCCGTTGACGCGGTTGCACGAGACGCGACGAGAGGCGCCATGATCCGCAAGCTGCTGGCCTGGATCTTCAACCGCTGGACCCTGCTGTTGCTGCTGGTGCTGGCGCTGCTCGCCGGGGTCTGGCTGGTCGGGCCGCAGGTGGCCGTGGGGGAATGGCATCCGCTGGACACGGCACGGGCTTGCTGGATCGTGACCGGCATCATCTTGCTGGTTGTCGTGGCGCTGCTGGGCTGGCGCTGGTGGCAGGCACGGCGTGGCAATGCCAGGGTGATCGAGCAGCTCGCTGCTGCACCTCCCGGCGGGGAGGCCGTCGAGAGCCCCGACATGCTGGCGGTGCGCCAGCGCTTCGAGGGCGCGCTGGGCAGCTTGCGTCAGCAGCGCTTCGGCGCGGCCGCGGGTGGTGGCTGGTGGCGGCGCCTGACGGCCCGGCTGGACGGGCAGTACTTGTATGAGCTGCCGTGGTACCTCATCATCGGCGCGCCCGGTGCTGGCAAGACGACCGCGCTGCGCAATGCGGGGCTGCGCTTCCCGCTCGCAGAGGACCTGGGTGACCAGGCGGTGCGCGGCGTTGGGGGCACCCGTCAGTGCGATTGGTGGTTTGCGGACCAGGCCGTGCTGATCGACACCGCCGGCCGCTTCACCACCCAGGACAGCGACCAGGCCAATGACCGCGCCACCTGGGCCGGCTTCATGGCGCTGTTGAAGCGCTCGCGCCCGCGGCAGCCGCTCAACGGCGTGCTGGTGGTCGTGTCGGCCACCGATCTGCTGGCTCGCGGCGAGGCGGAGCGTCAGCGGCACGCCCAGCTCGTGCGGGCGCGCGTGCAGGAGCTGCACGAGCAGCTCGGCATCCGGCTGCCCCTCTACGTGCTGGTTACCAAGTGCGACTTGCTGGCTGGCTTCGGTGACTACTTTGCCGGCATCGACAAGGAGTTGCGTGCCGCGCCCTGGGGCTTCACCTTCAACATGCAGCCGCAGGCGTTCGCGCAGGCGCTTGGGCCGGAGTTCGATGCGCTGCTGGCGCGTCTTGACGAGGGCCTGATCGACCGTCTGCAGGCAGAACCCGACCCGCAGCGCCGGGCCCGTATTTACGGCTTCCCGGCACAGTTCGCCAGCCTGAAGGCACCGGTGGCAGACTGGGTGCAACGTGTCTTCGCCCCCTCGGCCTTCGAGGCGGACCCGATGCTTCGCGGCGTCTATTTCGTCAGTGGTACCCAGGAGGGCACACCTATCGACCGCGTGCTGGGCGCCGTCGCGCGGCGCTACCGCATGGAGCAGGCCGTGCTGCCGCCCCAGCGCGCCAGCGGGCGCAGCTACTTCCTGGAGCGGCTGCTTGGCGAGGTGGTGTTCGCCGAGCAGGGGCTGGCCGGCACGCGCAGGGCCTGGGAGCGCCGGCGCGGCCTGCTGGCCGGCGCCGGGTATGCGGCCATCGGGGCGCTCTCGGTGCTGGCGCTGGGCGCCTGGTTCGTCAGCTGGCGCAGCAACGGGGCCTACATCGAAGCCGTGGCGTCGCGCGTCGAGGAGGTGCGCCGCCTCGTGCAGCAGACCCCCAATCGTGCCGACCCTGACCTCAACCCGCTGCTGCAGGCGCTGGACGCGACGCGCAGCCTTGCCGAGGCTGGGGGGGATCCGCAGTCGCCGCCGCTGTCGCAGGGCTTCGGCCTGTACCAGGGGCGCAAGCTGGACGGCGCGGCCCGCACAGCCTACGAACGCATGCTGCGCGACGCCGTGCTGCCGCGGCTGGCCTTGGGCTTCGAGCGTCAGCTCAAGACCGGCGAACATCCGGAATCGCAGTACGAGGCGCTGAAGTCCTATCTGATGACCTACGACCTGCAGCACTTCGACGCGGAGGCGCTGCGCCAGCAGGTCGAAGCCGACTGGGACGCCGGCCCGGGCCGTGATCAGGCCCCCGCGGAGCGCGCCGCACTGAGCCGCCATCTCGCGGCCTTGCTGGCCCAGGGGCCAGCGGTGTCGCCGCTGGAGCAAGACAAGGCGCTCGTTGAACTGGTGCGCAGGCAGCTCGCCGCCGTGCCGTTGCCGGAGCGCGTCTACAACCGCATTCGCCAGCGCGGCCTGGGTGAGGAGTTCCCTGAGTTCACCGTCGCCAAGGCGGCCGGGCCCAATGCAGAACTGGTGTTCGAGCGCGTGAATGGCCAGCCGCTGACGCGGGGCGTCTCCGGCCTCTACACCTATCGGGGTTACTACGATGGCTTCCAGAAAGTCGTGGGCGACGCGACCGCACAACTGGCTGGCGAGAAGACCTGGGTGCTGGGCCTGCCGTCTGGCGCACCGGGGCTGCCGGGAGAGGACCGCCTCGTCAATGACGTGCGGCGCCTGTACCTGCTGGACTACCGCGACCGCTGGAAAGACCTGATCGCCAGCGTCCGGCTGCGCCCCATCACCTCGACCGATGCCGCCATCGAGCGTGTGCGTTTCCTGTCCGCAGCGGACAACCCGCTGGTGCCGCTGATGAAAGCCATCTCTCGCGAGACCACCTTGCTGGCCGGCCAGGACGCGCTTGGCACCGCCCGCCTCGCCGCCGAGAACCAGGCCCGGGCGTTGCGGGACCGGGTGCTGGGCAAGTTCGGCACCAAGCCCGCGACACTGGGGGCGCCCGGAGAGCGCATGGAGAGCATCGTTGACGACGAGTTCGCCTCGCTGCGCCGCGTCGTCACGGCGCCCGAGGGTGGCAAGCCACCCATCCAGGCCACGGTGGAGCAGCTAGGACAACTGCAGGTCGTGTTGATCACAGCCAAGCAGGCCGCCGCCGGCGGCGCCGCACCACCGCCCAGCCCCTTGCCCACGCAGATGAAGGCGGATGCCGCCGGCATGCCTGAGCCGGTGCGCTCGCTGCTCAACACGCTGGGTGACGCCAGCGCACACGCCACCTCGGCGCAACTGCGCGAGACGCTGGCGCGGGAGGTGCGCTCGCAGGTCGGCGAGTTCTGCATGCAGGCCGCACGCGGGCGCTATCCGCTCGATCCCTCGTCCACGCGCGACGTGACGCCTACCGACTTCGCACAGTTGTTCGGCCCCGGCGGGCGTTTCGACGCGATGCAGCAGAAGCTCGCCGCCTACATCGACACCAGTACCCGGCCATGGAGCTTCCGTCCTGTGGACGGTACGCCACTGGGCCGCGATGTGGGCAGCCTGCCGCAGTTCCAGAACGCGCAGGCCATCCGCGAGGCGTTCTTTGCTGGCGGCAACGTGCCGGGCATGCAGCTCACGTTCAAGCCTGTGGAGATGGATCCGCAGATCCGCCAGTTCCAGCTCGACGTTGACGGCATGATCGTCAAGTACGAACACGGCCCTCAACTGCTGCAGACTGTGCGCTGGCCGGGGCCGCGCGGCAGCAACCTGGTGCGCGCCAGCGTCGAACCCATGAGCGGCAGCGCGCTCGCCGCCGAGGGGCCTTGGGCACTGTTGCGGCTGTTCGACCGCGTCGACCGTGTCAGCATCCAGTCCGGCAGCGCGCCGGAGAAATTCCGAGCAATCTTCGACTTCGATGGCCGCAAGGTCAGCTTTGACGTGACGGCCGCCAGCGTGCGTCACCCTTTCCGCATGAAGGAGCTACACGGCTTCTCATGCCCGAACGGGCTTTGACATGAGGCTGTGCCGCAGATCTTGCCGTCGCGTCGAATGCACCGGGTGCGCGCATGACTGACGACGCCCCAGGTTGGTACGGGAAGCTTGCGATGTTGGGTGACTTCGCATCGCGCAGGTTGGCAGCGGACTGTGTGGTGGCCTGCGACCGGTGGCTGGCCGAGTGCGTGCTGGGCAGCCAGCGCGCACTGGGCGAGCAGTGGCTGTCACGCTACCTCGCCGCGCCAGCGTGGCGCTTCGCCTGGGCGCCTGGCGTCATGGACCAGCGCTGGTGGTTCGGCGTGCTGATGCCCAGTTGCGACAACGTCGGTCGCTATTTCCCGCTGCTGGTTGCTCAGCCGAGGGCGGCGCCGCCGGCCGATCGCATCTCGCTGGACCATCTCGACCTGTGGTGGGCACAGTTGGTGGACGCAGCGCTGGCGACGTTGGCACCCGGCGCGACGCTGGAGTCCTTCGAGGCTGCGCTGGAAGCGCTGCCGCCCTGGCCGGGTGCGCTGCCTGTCGTGACGCGAGCGCTGCCCGCCGCGGCCGGACGCGAGGCGTACGCGGTGGCGCAGGGCGCGGCGCTGGCTGGTGTCGTCCGTGGACTGGCTGCTGCGGCCTTGCAGCAGCGCCTGGCCGGTGGCAGCTTCTGGTGGTCGTGCGCGCAGGGGGACAGCGAATGTGCGCTGTTGCCGGGCCTGCCCGCGGCTGACGGGTTTGCAGCGATGCTCGCGTAGCGCGGGAAGCGTGGCTCGCGCAGGCCGCGCCGCGACGGATTCAAGGCTTGGCTGGCGCGGTGAGTTGCCGGCGGATCGCGCCGACGACCCGGGAGTCAGCGCCTGCCAGCATGGCGGTCCGCGCCGCGATGCGACCTTCGCCGTCGAGCAGGATGAGCTCCGCACTGTGATTGAACTCGCCATCGGGCAGGGCGCGGTACTGGAACTTGAGCAGCGCGGCGATCTTGCGTACGGTGGCGGGATCAGTGCGGGCCAGCGTCCACTGGGAGGCGTCCAGGCTGCGCTCCCTGGCCAAGCTCTCCAGCTTGGCGGGTGTGTCGCGTGCGGGGTCGAAGCTGATCAGCAGTACCTTGACGCGCTTGCGCTCCGTCTCGCTCAGCTCGGCTTGCGTGTCGCGTGCGGCGTCGATGAGCATGGGGCAGACGAACTGGCAGGATGTGTAGAACATGCTGACCAGCACCGGCTGGCCGCGTGCGATATCGAGCTTGACGGTACGACCGCGCTGGTCGGTGAGCGTGGCGTCGAGCTGGTAGACGGAGTCTCCAGGCAGGGCGACGGCCAAGCTTGCGAGCCATAGCCAGGCGCAGGCGAGCAGTCGTTTCATCGCGGGATCTCCTGTGCACAGCGAAAGCCCAGGCTGCCGGTGCTATCGGCGGCGCTGAGCGATGAAAGCAGGGCGATGCGCATCAGCACCGCATAGTTGCGGCGGTCCTGCAGGTCGATGGCGCCGGCACCGCAGAACTTGAGCCGGTCGGGGTCACCGGCGCTGCGGCTGTCCGCATTGACGAGCAGGGCGTTGAAATCGTCCACCCATTCCCACACCAGGCCGTGCAGGTCGCGCACGCCATAGACATTGGCCTGGCCGCCCACCGCCGGCAGCGGCCCGCTGGCGGGCCGCGCGTACCAGCCGAGGATGCGGGCGAGCCAGGCGGGGTCGTCGCGCGCATCGATTCGCGTCGGGTCGGCAGCCGCTGCATACTCCCATTCGTACCAGGTCGGCAGCCTCCCGCCCTCGGCTTCGCAGTACGCCTGAGCCGCAAACCAGCTGACCTCGGTCACCGGCGCCGAGGCGTCGTCCAGCTCATGCTGCAAGTAGCCGGCGCCCGCGAACACCGCTGGCGCCCGGCCGGGCTTCCACTCGGGGTGGCTGGCGAGGAAGCGGCGGAACTCCGCGCGGGTGACAGGCGTCTCGCGCAGCTTGAAGGCGGCCACCTGCGTCGGCTCGCGGTCGGTATCACGAGCCAGCACGCTGTTCAGCGTGCCGGCCGGCAGCGCCACATAGGCCGCACCGGCTAGCCCGATCAGCGCGGTGGCGACGCCCATCAATGGCCTGCCTGGTTGGCCGAGGCGGGCTTGGCCGAGCGTTGCTTCTTGACTTCCGCGGCCGAGATGCTGCCGCCCGGGTTGCCCCAGCTGTTCAACACATAGGTCAGGATGTTGGCAACCTCGTCATCGTTGAGCTGGTTCATGGGCGGCATGACGGAGTCGTATTCCTTGCCGTTGACCTTGACCTTGCCGGACAGGCCGTGCAGCACGACATCGATGGCGCGCTTTGGATCCTGGCCCAGCCAGTCGGATTTGGCCAGCGGCGGGAACACGCCGGCCAGACCCGCGCCGTTGGCCTGGTGACAGACCGAGCAGGTGCCGGCGAAAAGCTCGCGCCCAGCAGCGATCTGATCCTGCGGCGTCAGCGTGCCGGTGGCGGCGGCCTGCGTTGCTGTGGCCACGGCCTTCAGGTTGGGGGCGGCGCGGTCACCGAGGTAGACCGAATCGACTTCCTTGCCCGAGTAGATCGCCTTGTCCTCGGGGCCGTCGACCTTCAGGATGGCAAGGGCTCCCTTGTTGAACGCGCGGAAGATGGAGTGATCCACCAGCACGTAGCTGCCGGGAACCTTGGTCTTGAAGTCCACGATGGCGGCACCGCCAGCGGGGATCAGCGTCGTCTGCACGTTCTTTTGTGCCAGCGTGCCCCCCTCGAAGCGCACGTTGTCGAAGATGGCGCCGATGACGTGGAAGCTTGACACCAGGTTGGGCCCACCGTTGCCGACGAACATGCGCACGGTTTCGCCGGTCTTGGCCGTCATCGCGCGCTCGCCGGTCAGGGCGCCTTCGGCGCCGTTGAACAGCACATAGGTCGGACGCTCGTCGATGGCCTTCTCCATGTCGAAGGGCTGCAGGCCCTTCTCGCGGTATTTGCCCGTCGTGTAGAAGTCGCCCTGCATGACGTAGTACTCATGGTCCACCTTGGGCAAGCCCTGGGGCGGTTCGACGAGGATGAGGCCGTACATGCCGTTGGCCACGTGCATGCCCACGGGTGCCGTCGCGCAGTGGTAGACGTAGATGCCTTCGTTGAGCGCCTTGAACGTGAACTGCGATTCGTGGCCCGGTGCCGTGAAGCTGGAGGCAGCACCGCCGCCCGGACCGGTCACGCCGTGCAGGTCGATGTTGTGCGGCATCTTGCTGTTCGGGTGGTTCTTCAGGTGGAACTCCACGGTGTCGCCCTGGCGCACGCGAATGAAGCTGCCGGGCACGGTGCCTCCGAAGGTCCAGAAGGTGTAGCTGACACCCTCGGAGATGGACATCTCCTTCTCGATAACCTCCAGCTCGACGATGACCTTGGCCGGCGACTTGCGCGCTGTGGGCGGCGGCACAAGGGGCGGGCTGGTCAACTGGGCGCGGACGACCGGCAGATTGCTGCCGGTCGGGGCGCTGTGCGCAGGTGCGCTCGCCACTACCCCAGTGGCAAGGGTGGCGAGCAGCAGCAGTCGCTCAAGCATCGGAGTCTCCTTGGTCTCTGGTTGCGGGGGGCAGGCTAGGGCGGTCCGCCCGGTATTGCCTTGCGCAAGATCAAGTTTGTTGACGCGCGTGCCGACGGCTATGCTCACTCCGCCCGTCACACTCCCAAGTACTTGGCATGCGCGCAGCTTTCAGCCTCCTCGCCCTCGTCGTCGTTGCGGCCATCGTGCTGACGCTGGCCAAGAAACAGGCCACGGCGCTGAAGCCGCCAGCGGCAGGCGCTTCCGCCGCCGGCACGACGGTGCCGCAGCCCCAGGCCGTCGGCCAGCAGGTGCAGAGCAGCATCGATGATGCGGCCCGGCGTGCAGCCGAGGCCGCGTCGGCCGCGACGAACTGAGGCCGGGGCCTGTGCCCGGCCACAAGCTCTTCTTCGCACTGCGGCCGGACGAGGAGACGGCCGAGCGCATCGCCCGCGTCGTCACAGTCGAGCACGAGGCGCGCGGTCTGCAGGCCCGGCTGCGGCCCAGCCGCATCTTCCACATCACGCTGCATTACTTCGGCTATTTCGATGGTGAGCCCGACGAACGAGTCGTCGAGCTGGCCAGCCGGGCCGCCGGCGAGCTGTCTTGGCCGGCCTTCGACCTGGGCTTCGACCGCTTCATGAGCTGGGGTGGTGAGCGTGCAGCCAAGCACCCTTTCGTACTAACCGGTGGCCAGGGCCTGGAGGCCGTTCGCGAGCTGCGCGACGCCCTGCTCCAGCGCCTGGTTGCCCACGGGCTGGCGGCGCCGGAGCGCGACTACGAGCCGCACTTGACGCTGCGCTACGACAAGCGCGCCGCGCCCGCGTGGGAGATCGCGCTGCGCGGATGGATCGCCAGCGAGTTCGTGCTGGTGAAGAGCCCCCAGGGCCTGACGCGACACGACGTCATTGCGCGTTGGCCGTTGCAGGCCTGAGGCCCGCTCCTACAAGCGGTGCCGCTTCCTGCCGACCGCGGCGTCGGCTGAGCATTGCCATCATGAACCGTCCGTGCAAGGAGATTCGGCCATGATCATCAAGCCCCTGATCGCACTCATCGCCACTTCGGCCCTGGCTTTGAAACTGCTCCAGCATATGGGCCGCAGTCAGCGGCAGCGCCGCGTGCGCCACGAGCGCCGTCAGCATCGCGACGACGTCGGCCGTTGGGAGGCCGAGGGTGGCAATCTGCCGCCGGCCGGGCCGGTGGGCGAGGCACCGCCCAGGCGTCGCGTCAGCCGTCGATGACGGCCTGGGCCAATGCCCGTACGCTCAGCGGCGCGGAGCCTTCCGCCTTGTTGGATATGGTGACGAAGGCATCCTGGCCCGCACCCGCCGTGCCGCGAATGACACGCGCCAACTCGGCGCGGGTGTCCGGGTCGGGGTCCAGCATCTTGTTGAATTCCCCGTAACGCTTCTCGGCATCTTCATAGCCATAGGGGCCGTGCAGGCGATTCAGGTTCCAGCGCACCACCAAAGGTCCGGGCCACAGCGCGCGCAGCAGCGGTAACTGCTCCGAGACCGGTGGCAGCTTGGGGTGCAGGCCCAGGCAGTAGCGCGCACCGGCGTCGCGCAGCAATGCGACGAGATCGGCCGTCAGCCATGCCGCGTCGCGCACCTCCACGGCGATGACGCCGGCCGGCGGTTTTGGCAGGCCTAGCAGCAGCGCATGTAGCAGGTCGAACTGCTCATTCATGCGTGCCAGCCGCTGGGCGGGCAGGGGACTGAGCTGGAAGACCAGGGCACCTATCGTCCGGCCCAGGCCCTCGTAAGCCGGGGCTATGAAGTCCTGCAGTGCCGTCGTGGGGTCCAGGAACAGCGGGTTGGGCTGCTGGCCGCGGCCGTCCTCGCTGCGCAGTAGTGAGTCCGTCACGAGGCTGGGCGCCTTCACCGTGAAACGGAAGCCCGCCGGCACTTGTTCGGCATGGCGCTGGAACTCCGCTGCTGCCAGCGGCCGGTAGAAGCCGCGGTCGATGCCTACGGCGCGCAGCAGCGGATGTGCAGCGTAGGCGGGGAGGCCGGTCTTGGACAGCGTGGCCTCGCCGTGCCGGCCGGTCCAGACCAGACCTTGCCATCCGGGGTAGCTCCAGGTCGATGTGCCCAGGTGCACATGGGGCGACAGCGCGGCGGCTAGCGCCAGGTCCTCGGGCGCGGGCCGCATGGGCAGCACGCCGCGCGGGCGTTTGGCGGGCAGTTCGCCGCCGAAGAGTTCGTCCTGCATCAAAACATGAGGAGTTTCAGCAGCACGAGGTTGACGCCCAACACGGCCAAGGCCGTGGGCCACTGTGCACGGATGACGGCGTTCCTGTCCTTGAGCTCCAGCAGCGCGGCTGGGATGATGTTGAAGTTGGCGGCCATGGGCGTCATCAACGTGCCGCAATAGCCACAGAACATGCCGATGGCTGCCATCACCGCAGGGTTGCCATGGTGCATGCCCAGCAAGATGGGAATGCCTATGCCCGCGGTCATGACCGGGAAGGCCGCGAAGGCATTGCCCATCACCATCGTGAACAGCGCCATTCCCAGCCCATAGGCGACGACGGCCATCCACGGGTTGTCGACAGGCAACGTGGTCGTCGCGATGCTGGCCACAGCCTTGCCTACGCCGGCATCCGTGAAGAGCAGGCCGAGCGTCGCCAGCATCTGCGGCAGGATGACGGCCGGTCCCATCGTCTCCAGCAGCCGGCGCGACTCGTGCAGGGCTTGAACCGGGCGCTCGCGCGTCATGCGCAGGGCGGCTACAAGGCCAACGAGGGATCCCAGGCCCACGCAGACCAGCGTCAGGTGCCGGGTTTCGATCAGTAGCAGGCTGCCGACATGCACCTCCTTCAGCGTCAGGCTGCCCACCAGCGCCAGCGTGGAAATGGCGAGGATGGGCAGGAAGAGCCTGTTGCCATGCCGGCTCGCGCTGGCTTGGCGCTCAACCGGCTCGCGAAGCGCGTGTCTGCCGATGCCGACGCCGCCCAGGCCGCCCAGTGCCGCGAGCGCGACGACGATGAGGCCGGCACTGATCGGCGGCAGCCAGTCGCCTGCGAGGTAGATGACGGCGTACAGGCCCCAGAACAAGCCACTGGTCCAGCGCCGCGGATTGCTGCGGTCGCGCCAGGTCAGCGCTGCAATGGCGGCCAGCGCCAGGCCCACCAGCAGCGTGAACTGGTCGAGATTGAGCAGCGATGGGGGCGTCATTTCTCCTCCCTGGCGCAGGCGTGGGCGATGTCCCGGGGCAGGCGATGATCCAGGTGGATCAGGCGCGCTGCGTGGATGAGGAAGGCGGCGATGGCCGTCGGGATGCCCCACAGCGCGATGTGCAGCGGGTCTGTGACGATGCCGTTCTCGGCCAGGAAGGTCTGCATCAGCACGATGGAGCCGAAGGCAACGAAGATGTCCTCGCCGAAGAACAGGCCCACGTTGTCCGTCGCTGCGGCCATGGCCTTGCAGCGGTCGCGCACCGCTTGCGGCAGCGGACCGTGGACTTTCTCCGCGGCGGCCTCGGTCATCGGCGCCACCAGCGGTCGCACCATGGGCGCGTGGCCGCCCAGCAGCGTCAGGCCCAGCGCTGCGGCGCCCTCGCGGACGAACAGGTAGACCACCAGCAGCCGGCCCGCAGTGGCTGAGCGGATGTCGGCGATCCAGGCCTGGGCACGCTCGCGCAGGCCGTGGCGTTCCAGCAGGCCGATGACGGCCAGGGGCAGCAGCAGCGTCAGCGGCAGGTTGCGTGTCTTCACGAAGCCGCTGCCGAGCTTGGCGAGGATGAGGTCCAGCGGAAGCCTGGCCGCAAGGCCCGTGGCGATGCCTGCCGCCGTGACGACCAGCACCGGGTTGAATCGCAGCACGAAGCCGATGATGACGACGGCGACGCCGATCAGTGGCCAGAGGGAGGCATCTTGCATGTTCAGGTGCGCAGCTCGACGCCGGCGTCGGTGAGGGCTTTGTGTATGGCGTGGGCGAAGGTGAGGGCGTGCGGGCCGTCGCCGTGCAGGCAAAGGGTCTGGGCCTGCAGCGGGACGGTCTCGCCGGAGACGGCGATGACGACGCCGTCGCGCACCATGCGCAGCGTGCGGGCGACGGCCTCGTCGACATCGTCGACGAGGGCGCCGGGCTGGCTGCGCGGTACCAGGCTGCCGTCGGCTCGGTAGCCGCGGTCGGCGAACACCTCGGCCACCGCGCGCAGGCCGGCACGTTCGGCCGCCCGGAGCAGTTCGCTGCCGGCCAGACCGTACAAGGCGAGGCCGGAGTCGACAGCGCGCACGGCCGTGGCAACGGCGTCGGCCAGTGCCGGATTGCGCGCGGCCTGGTTATAGAGGGCGCCATGGGGCTTGACGTGATGCAGCCGCCCCCCGGCCGCGCGTACTAACGCGTCCAGCGCACCGATCTGGTAGATCAGGTCGGCACGTACGTCGGCCGGGTCCAGCTGCATCTCGCGGCGGCCGAAGTGCTCGCGGTCGGGGTAGCTCGGGTGGGCGCCCAGCGCAACGCCGCGCGCCAGCGCTGCGACAACGGTGGATTGCATCAGCCGCGCATCGCCCGCATGCCAGCCACAGGCGATGTTGGCGGAACTGACGAGGGTCAGCAGTTCGGCGTCGTCGGGCGCGCCTTCGCCGAGGTCGGCATTCAGATCGACATGCATAAGGCAGTCCTCAGTTGGTCCAGCCTGGCCTGGCGCTCGCGCAGCGCCGCGACGGCCTCATCCACGCCGCAGGGTATGAAGCGCAGTGTGGCGCCCAGGCGCAGCTGTGCGAGCTTCCACAGGTCGGCGCGGATGACGACGGCGATCTTGGGATAGCCGCCGGTGGTCTGTGCATCGGCCAGCAGCACGATGGGCTGGCCAGCCGGAGGTACCTGGACCACGCCCGGCAGCACGCCATGCGAGGCCAGCTCGCCGCCGTGCGCGCGCTGCAACTCGGGGCCGGCGAAGCGATAGCCCATGCGGTTGCTCTGTGGTGTCAGCCGCCAGTCGGTGGCCCAGAACGCTGCGCGCGCGGTGGCTGGGAAGTCGTCGTGCTCAGGCCCGGGTAGCGCGCGCACGGTGGCGTCCCAGTCAGGCGGCGCCAGGCCGATGCGGCGCGAGGGCAGGTCGGTGGATGGTGCTGGCTGCACGGGCAGCCGGTCGCCGTCGCGCAGCGCCCGGCCATTCAGCCCGCCAAAGCCCGCCTTGAGGTCGGTACTGCGCGAGCCCAGCACCGGTTCGACGGCGATGCCGCCCGAAATGGCCAGGTAGCTGCGCATGCGCCCATGTGGCGCGGCAATCCTCAGCGTCTGGCCGGCCAGCACAGGCTGGCGCCACCCGGGCCGCAGCGCGCGGCCGTCCAGCAGGGCATCGGAATCGGTGCCGGTGACGGCGATGCAGCAGTCTGCATCGAAGCGCAGCGTGGCGGGGCCTAGCGTGAACTCCAGTCCGGCGGCGTCGGGTGGGTTGCCCACGAGCAGATTGCCGTGGATCAGCGCCAAGTCGTCGAGCGCCCCACAGCGGCTGATGCCGCGGTCGCGCCAGGCCTCGCGGCCGAGATCCTGCACGGTGGTCAGCGGACCGGCCCGCATCACTTCGATCATGGCAGCTCGGTCATGGCAACCCGGTCTGTGGGCTCGGGCACGAAGCGCACCCGGTCGCCGGGCGCCAGTAGCGTCGGCGGCTCGGACAGGGGGGCGAACAGGGACAAGGCCGTACGGCCGATGAGCTGCCAGCCCCCGGGCGTGGCCAGCGGATAGATGCCCGTCTGAGCACCACCTATGCCGACGCTGCCAGCAGGCACGCCCACGCGCGGCTCGGCACGGCGTGGCGTGTGCAGGGACTCGTCCAGGCCGCCGAGGTAGGCGAAGCCGGGCTGAAAGCCGATGAAGTAGACGACGTACTCCGCTGCGGTGTGGCGGCGCACCACCTCGTCGGTCGACAGGCCGCAGTGTGCGGCGACGTTGGCGAGGTCGGGGCCGTCCACGCCGCCATAGCGGACCGGGATGTCGATCCGGCGGCCGAGCCGGTGGGCGCGCAGAGGCCGGCCCCATAGTGCGCGGACGGTGTCCTCCAGGTCGGCGACCTCGGTCTGCAAGGGGTCGAAGAGCAGCGTCAGGTTGTTCATGCCCGGGACCAGCCCCTGCACGCCGGCCACTTTGGCGAGATCGGCGGCCAACTGCCAGAAACGCTGCTGCTGCGCCAGTGACGCGGGCGGCGGCAATGTGCAGCACAGCGCCGCTTCGCCGAGAGGGTGGACGGCCAGGGTGGTCATTGGCGAGAGCATGCCATGGGTAAACTGCCGGCCCTGATGACCGAGCCCCTCTTCACGCCCGCCGACGAGTACGCGATGCGTCTTGCGCTGGACCAGGCCCACAACGCCTGGCTGGTGGGCGAGGTGCCGGTGGGGGCCGTCATCACGCGTTCCACGCCCGAGGGGCCACAAGTCATTGCCACCGGCTACAACCGCCCCATCACGACGCATGACCCGACGGCCCATGCCGAGATCGTCGCGTTGCGCCACGCCGCCACGTTGCTGGAGAACTACCGGCTGCCGGAGTGCGAGCTCTACGTGACATTGGAGCCTTGCGCGATGTGTGCGATGGCGTTGATGCATGCGCGCTTCAAGCGCGTCGTGTTCGCCGCGCGTGATCCCAAGACGGGAGTGGCCGGCTCCGTCATCGACCTGTTCGGCCACGCGCAGCTCAACCACCATACGCGCATAGAAGGTGGGCTGATGGCCGAGCCCGCAGCCCAGTTGCTGCGGGACTTCTTCAACGAGCGCCGCGAGGCCGCGCGTGCGCGCCGCGCACGCAATGCCGAATCAGGTCAGGGCCTGATCCCGACCGGCGAAGCCACGCACCTGGACGAATCCTGATGTCATCCCTCACGTTGTTCACGCCGGCCGGCGCCGTCGCCAAGGCCGAGAACCTGAAGCGTGCCGCCAAGCGGCTGGCGCAACTGGGTTTCGAGGTCAGCATCGATGCTGACGCGCTGTCCAGGCACCAGCGTTTTGCCGGTGACGACGCGACCCGCCTCGCGGCCCTGCATCGCATTGCTGACGCGGCGCCGTCGGTGGCGCTGGCCACGCGCGGCGGCTACGGCCTGACCCGGCTGCTGGATCAGATCGATTGGGGCCGCATCGCGCACAGCGTCGAGCACGGCACGCGCTGGGTGGGGTACAGCGATCTGACCGCGCTGCAAAACGGCTTCATCGCCCGCCACAAGGGCCTGGCCATGTGGTCCGGCCCGCTGGCCTGCGATGACTTCGGCCGCAGCGATGCGGATGGCGGCGTCGACGAGGTCACGCGCGACTGTTTCCTGGAAGCCATGAGCGGCGCGCTGGAGGCTGTTGGCTTTCGGGCGCCGACCGCCGACTTCGACGGCCTGGAGGCGCGCGGACGACTGTGGGGCGGCAACCTGACGGTGCTTTGCTCGCTGCTGGGCACGCCGCACTGGCCCAAGGTCAAAGGCGGCATCCTGTTCCTGGAAGACATCAACGAGCATCCCTACCGTGTTGAGCGCATGCTGCTGCAGCTGCAGCAGGCTGGGGTCATCGACGCGCAGGCGGCCGTGCTGCTGGGCGACTTCAGCGGCGCAGCCAAGTCCCCGCTTGACCGTGGCTATGGCATCAAGGATGCAGTCGCTGCGCTGCGCGGCCGTACCAAGACGCCGGTGCTCACCGGCCTGCCCTTTGGCCATGTGCGCACCAAGGTCTGCCTGCCGGTGGGGGCGACGGTCGAGTTGTACGTGCAGGGCCGCGAGGCCATCCTGGGGTGGCAGTCGGACGCGCGGCTGGCCCACGGCCACCATCACCATCACTGAAGACACCCCGGGTTTCCACAGCGCCTTCGCTGCGCTGTCCAGGCGGGTTGTCCGTCTATGATTCCTGCCACCGCCCCGGCTCCGCCGGGGCGTCGTGTTTTGAGGGTGCTTCGGTGGCGGGAATCGGCAGGGGGTGGATCGGGCAGAGTCTGGGCGCGCTGGCGCTTGCCCTGCTGGCCGGCTGCAACAACAGCCCCTATCCCCATGGCGCCGAGCGGGAAAACACGCTCTACATGGCTTTCGCCGAGCGCTCGCCGCGTTACCTGGACCCCACGTCCTCCTACACGGCCCCCGAGAGCACCTATACCTACGAAATCACCGAGCCGCCCTACGGTTATCACCCGCTCAAGCGCCCCTACACGCTGATCCCGCGAGCCGCCTCCGAGCTGGCCAAGCCGTACTTTCTGGACGCCCAAGGCCGTCGCCTGCCCGACGATGCGCCCGATGAGCAGATCGCGCAGGCGGTCTACGACATCCCCATCCGCGCGGGCCTGAAATGGGCGCCGCATCCGGCCTTCGCCACGGACGCGGCGGGGCATTACCGCTACCACCACCTCAGGCCCGGCGAGCTGGGCGACAAGCGTAGCCCCTTCGAGTTCGACCATCTGGGCACGCGCGAGGTGGTGGCCGAGGACTTCGTCTACGCGCTCAAACGCCATGCCAGCCCGCGCATCGAGGCACCAGTGGCGGCGGTGTTCTCCGAGCATGTACTGGGCCTGCGCGACTACATGGCACTGCTCAAGCGTGAGAGCGACAAGCAGTTGGCAGGACTGCCCGAGAACCTGGCTGACAAGCCCTTTCTGGACCTGCGCCGCTGGCCGCTGGCCGGCGCCGAGGCGGTGAATGATCACCTGCTGCGTATCCGCCTGAAGGGCCGCTATCCGCAGTGGCAGTACTGGCTGGCCACGGCCTTCGTGTCGGCCATTCCCTGGGAGGTGGACGCCTTTTACTCCCAGCCCGGCATGGCCGCCAACTCGTTGACCTGGAACCAGTGGCCGGTGGGCAGCGGCCCCTTCATGATGACGGAGTACGTGCAGGACCGTCGGCACGTGATGAGCCGCAACCCCAACTACCGCGTCGAGACCTACCCCTGCGACGGCAGCCCCGGTGACGCCGAGGCCGGACTGCTTGCCGACTGTGGCAAGCGGGTCCCCTTTGTGGACAAGATTGTCGCCACCAACGTCAAGGAAAAGGTGCCCATCAAGGAGCTCTTCAAGCAGGGCTATCTGGACCTGCCCGAGATGGACCGCGCCGACTGGGGTGTCAACCTCGCCGTGGATCGCGACGACTCGGACGATGTGCATGCATTCTTCGAGCAGCGCGGCTTCCAACTGCCGATGGCTACCGACATCAGCAACTGGTATCTGGGCTTCAACTGGCTGGACCCGGTCATCGGCAAGGGCGACACGCCAGAGCAGCAGCGGCGCAACCGGGCGCTGCGCCAGGCCATCTCCATCGCCATCGACTGGGAGGAGGGCTATGGCCGCATTTTCCGCGACAAGGGTGGCGACGCGGCGCAGGGACCTATTCCTCCCGGTGTGTTCGGCTCCAAGGAGGGCCAGCCCGGTGAGTACAACCCGGTCACCCACCGTCTCGTCAACGGCAAGCCAGTGCGGCGGCCCATCGAGGACGCGCTGCAGCTGATGGTCGAGGCCGGCTATCCCGGCGGCCGCGACGCGAAGACCGACAAGCCGCTGGTGCTGAACTACGACTTCCAGCGCGTCATCACGCCCGAGCTCAAGGCCGAGAACGACTGGATGGTGCGTCAGTTCGCCAAGCTCGGAATACAGCTGGACATCCGCGCAACCGATTTCAACCAGTTCCAGGAGAAGATCCTCAAGGGCAAGCACCAGATCTTCTGGTGGGGCTGGTTCGCCGACTACCCGGATGCCGAGAACTTCCTGTTCCTGCTCTATGGTCCCAACAGCAAGAGCCTGCACGAGGGCGAGAACACGGCCAACTACGCCAGCCCTGAGTTCGATCGCCTCTACCGCAAGCTGCAGTCGCTGGAGGACGGGCCCGAGAAGGCCGCCGTGATGGCGCAGATGAACGACATTGCGCGCCAGGATGCGCCCTGGGCGTGGGGCTACTGGAGCTATTCCGGCCTGGCCTTCCAGCGCTGGGTACACAACGGCAAGCCGGGCGTTGTTGTGCGCGACCGTGCGCGCTGGCTGCGCGTGGACGTGGACGAGCGCGCGCGCAGCATCGCTGCGTGGAACCGCCCGGTCTGGTGGCCGCTGCTGGCGCTGGCGGCCGGGGCGCTGGCCGTTCTTTTCGCGACGCGGCGCGCCTGGCGCGCCCGCGAGGCCGCCACGGCGCTGGCGCCCGTCGCGAAAGGGGCGCGCTGATGCTTGGTTTCGTGCTGCGTCGCCTGGGCTATGGCCTGGCCATCCTTGTCGGTGTCAACCTCTTCACCTTCGTCCTGTTCTTCTCGGTCAACACGCCCGACGACATGGCGCGGCTGAACATCGGTGGCAAGCGCGTGACACAGGAGCAAATCGACAAGTGGAAAGTCGAGCGCGGCTATGACAAGCCGCTCTACTACGACGCCAGCAAGGTCGGTACGGAGCGCGTGACGCACACCATCCTGTGGGAGCGTTCGGTCAGCCTGTTCGCGCTGGACTTCGGCAGGAGTGATGCGCGCCAAGCCGTCAACATCGGCCACGAGATCAAGGTGCGCATGGGTGTGAGCCTGCAGCTGGCGCTGCCCCTATTCATCCTGCAAGTCATCGTCAGCGTCGCCTTTGCACTGCTGCTGGTGTTCTTCAGGCACAGCCGCATCGACTTCTGGGGCGTCGTGCTGTGCGTGCTGATGTTGTCGATCAGCAGCCTGTTCTACATCATCGTGGGCCAGTTCCTGTTTGCCCGCGTGCTCAAGCTGGTGCCGATGAACGGCTTTGCGCCGGGGCTGGATGCCATCAAGTTCCTCGCCTTGCCCATTCTCCTGTCGCTGCTGAGCCGGCTGGGCGGCGAGGCGCGCCTGTACCGCGCGATGTTCCTGGAGGAGATGGGCAAGGACTATGTGCGTACCGCGCGCGCAAAGGGCCTGTCCGAGGGGCGAGTGCTGAGTCGGCATGTGCTGCGCAATGCGCTCATCCCCATCATCACCAGCGCCGGCAGCTACCTGCCCTATGTCTTCCTGGGCAGTCTGGTGTTCGAGAGCTTCTTCGGCATCCCGGGCCTGGGCGCCTTCGTCATCGAGGCCATCACGGGCCAGGACTTCGCCATCGTGCGCACGATGGTTTTTCTCGGCGCGCTGCTCTACATCGCGAGCAATGCGCTGATCGACATCGCTTACACGTGGGTGGATCCCAGGGTGCGGCTGCAATGAAGTTCGTCCTCCTGTGGACCGACCTGGCGCTGTGGCTGCTGACTGCTGCCGTGCTGGCCTACGTCTGGCGCGTGAAGGCCCAGGTCCATCTGCGTGCGACTTGGCGCCGCGTGCTGCGCGACCCGGTCGCGGCCTGCGCCGGCGTCGTCATGGGGCTTTTCCTGCTCGTCACGCTGGTGGACAGCCTGCACCTGCGCCGCGCGCTACCGACGACGGACGGCAGCACGGTTTACGACACGCGCACGTTGTCCGTGCTGGACCTGCTGCTGCAACGCCAGATCGCCATGCGCGAGGTCAGCTACTCGCTGCCGCTGGGCACGCATGGCTTCAACAAGGAGAGCAGCGTTGGCGCGAATGGTGAGGTGCATCGTGCCTACCCGCGCCTGCAGTTCGGCGGCGCCCATCTGGCGGACCCGGCTATGCAGTGGACCGCGGACGTCGCGACCCGCGCTGGCGTTGGTTTGCTGGGCGGCCTGGCACTGGCCGTGGCGCTGGTTGCGCTGACCGCGGCAGGCCTGGCCCGGCAGCACGACGGTTGGCGGCATGCACTGGCCGATCTGGCGGCCGACCGCACGCTCTACCCGTTGCGCGCCATCCTGCTCACGCTGGCCGTCATCCTCTTGCTGGCCGGCCCGGTCATCGCGCTGATGCCGCATTACCACGTGTTCGGCACGGACCGCACTGGAAACGATGTGCTGGTGCAGGCGCTCAAGAGCGTGCGCACAGCCTTCGTCATCGGCGCGCTGTCCACGCTGGCGACGCTGCCGTTGGCGCTGCTGCTGGGTGTGCTGGCCGGCTACTACAAGGGCTGGGTGGATGAAGCCATTCAGTACGTCTACACGACGCTCAGCTCGGTGCCCAACGTGCTGCTGATTGCGGCCTGCGTGTTGATGGTGCAGGTGTTCTTCGACAAGAACCCGGAGTTGTTCGAGACAGCGGCAGAGCGCTCGGACGTGAAGATGCTGATGCTCTGCCTCATCCTCGGCCTGACCGGCTGGGCCGGGCTGTGCCGCCTGGTGCGTGCCGAGACGCTGAAGCTGCGCGAGCTGGACTATGTTCAGGCCGCCACGGCCTTCGGCGTGGGCGACCTGCGCATCATGGCTCGTCACATCGTGCCCAACGTCATGCACCTGGTGCTGATCACGGTGGTGCTGAGCTTCTCCGAACTCATCCTCTACGAGGCCGTGTTGACCTACATCGGCGTTGGCGTGGACCCCCTGATGAACAGCTTCGGCAGCATGATCAATCTCGCGCGCGCCGAGATGTCACGTGATCCGGTGGTCTGGTGGAGTTTCGCGGCAGCCTTCGGTTTCATGGTGGGGCTGGTGCTGGCTGCCAACCTGTTCGCCGACGGCGTGCGCGACGCCTTCGACCCCAAGGCGCGCTCGGTCCGGCCGCGCATCTTCCCGCGCAGGAAGGCGGCCGCGGATGCTTGAGATCGCAGATCTCCAGGTGGAGCTGGATGCCGACGCCGGTCTCGTGAAGGCCATTGCAGGCATGCGGCTCGCCCTGTCGCGCGGCGAAACCTTCGCGCTGGTGGGGGAGAGCGGTTGCGGCAAGAGCATGACGGCGTTGGCGTTGATGCGACTGCTGCCCGAGAACGGCCGTGTGGCTGGTGGCGCCGTGCGGCTGGACGGGCAGGATCTGCTGGCCCTGCCCGAGGGGCGTATGCGCGATGTGCGGGGTAGCCGCATTTCGATGATCTTCCAGGAGCCGTCGACCAGCCTGAACCCGGTCATGCGTGTCGGTGACCAGATCGTCGAGGCCATCGAGGCCCACACCAAGCTGCGTGGCAAGGCGGCGCGTGCCAAGGCCATCGACTGGTTGGCGCGGGTGGGTATCCCCGAGCCCGAGCGCCGGATCGACGACTACCCATTCCGCCTCTCGGGTGGCCAGAAGCAACGCGTGATGATCGCCATCGCTCTGGCCGCCGAGCCGGACTATCTGGTCGCCGACGAGCCCACGACGGCGCTGGACGTGACCATCCAGGCGCAGATCCTGGACCTGATCCGTGATCTGCAGCGCGAACGCCAGTTGGGCGTGCTGCTGATCACGCACGATCTGGCCGTCGTCAGCGGCATGGCCCACAGGGTGGCGCTGATGTATGCGGGGCAGATCATCGAGGTCGCGCCGGCAGCCGAGTTCTTTGCGGCGCCCAGGCACCCCTATGCGAGGCTGCTGCTGCAGGCGCTGCCGGATGCCAGGCGACGCGGCCAGCCGCTGGCGGCCATCGCCGGCACCGTGCCGCCGCTGTGGCAGGCCTTCGCGGGCTGCCGCTTCGCGCCACGCTGCGACAAGGTCATGCGCCATTGCGCTGGCACGCCGCCGGAGCTGACCGACGAAGGTCCGCAGCATCAGGTGCGCTGCCTGCTCTACAGCCAGCCCGGCGATGCGTTGCCGCGCGCACCGGCCTCGGCCAGGGACTCTGCGCCTGCGCCGCTGGCGCCGGGCGAGCCGCTGCTGGACGTGCGCGATCTGCGCGTGCGCTTCATGCTGAAAACGCCACTGCTGCACAGTGGGCCGCGCCACTTCGATGCCGTCGACGGCATCTCCTTCCAGTTGCAGTCCGGCCGCACGCTGGCCCTGGTGGGGGAGTCTGGCTGTGGCAAGACGACCTCGGGCAAGGCCATCGCGCAGTTGCTGCGCCGCCAGGCTCGCATCAGCGGCCAGGCCCTCTTCGAGGGGCAAGACCTGTTCAAGCTGCACGGCCAGGCCCTGCTGCAGGCGCGGCGCCATATCCAGATCATCTTCCAGGACCCCTTCGCGTCGCTGAACCCGCGCATGCGCGTCGCCGACGTGCTTGAGGAGGGCCTGATTGCACTGCGCCCCGAGTTGGACGCTGGCCAGCGCCAAGCTCGCCTGCAGGCGCTGGTGGACCAGGTCGGCCTGCGCCGTGACGCCTTGCAGCGCTGGCCCCACGAGTTCTCCGGCGGCCAGCGCCAGCGCATCGCGATCGCCCGTGCGCTGGCCGTCGAGCCCAGGCTCATCGTCTGCGACGAGCCCACCTCGGCGCTGGACGTGTCAGTGCAGGCCCAGATCCTGAACCTGCTGCGCGAACTGCAGCGCGAGCAGGGCCTTGCCTATCTCTTCATCACGCACAACATCGGCGTCGTGGAGTACATCGCCGACGACATCGCGGTCATGCAGGCGGGCCGGATCGTCGAACGGGGAGGCTGTAGCGAGGTTTTCGGACAGCCTCGCGAAGGCTTCACGAAAGCTCTGCTCGCGGCGGTGCCGCGATTGCTCGTACCCGCCTCGTAGCCTCGTCGCGCGCCGGCAACGGCGTGAGGGGTGACTCTAGGGGGGTGAGAGGTCTCATTCCCTTTTGAATCAATAACTTAGATGGGCATTTTGCTTGCCTAGAGGGCTTTCCTTGGGCTGCCGCAATGTTGCGCCCGCACAAACTTTCGGCACCTCAGATCTGAGCCGATCGCTCAGATCAAGGCATCGGCCCTACCCGGGCCTGCACCGCCGGAGAAACACGGCGGGTCCACCATCTTCAAGGAGTCCCCATGTTCAAGAAGACCACCATCACGAGTGCCGTCCTGGCGTTGGCCGCGACCAGTGCGATGGCCCAGGATGCACAGAAACTCGAGCGCATCGAGATCACCGGCTCCAGCATCAAGCGCATCGACGCTGAAACGGCCGTGCCGCTGACCGTCGTGACGCGCGAGTCCATCGACAAGTCCGGCGCGTCGAATGTGCAGGAGCTGGTGGATCGACTCAGCTCGAACAATGGTGGTGGCCGTTCGCTGGGCGAGTCCATCGGCGACTCCAACGCCACCGGCCAGACAGGTGCGTCGCTGCGCGGCCTGGGCCGCGAGCGCACGCTGGTGCTGCTGAACGGCCGTCGTCTGGCGATCTATCCCTTCGCCGGCGCGGGTGTCGACCTGAATGCCATCCCGCTTGCTGCCATCGAGCGCATCGAGATCCTGCGCGACGGCGCCTCGTCGACCTATGGCTCCGACGCCATCGGCGGCGTCATCAACTTCATCACGCGCAAGGACTTCCGCGGCGGCGAAGTGACGGCCGGCTACGAGCAGCCCCAGCATGTCGGCGGCAAGATCGCATCGGCCCAGGGGGGCATCGGCTTCGGCGACCTGTCCAAGGACAAGTTCAACGTACTGGGGACGTTCAGCTTCCAGGAGTACGACGTCATTCACGCGGCGGACCGCGACTTCGCCAAGACCGGCAACCGTCCTGACCTGGGCGTCGTCAAGTCCTCGGGTAACACCTTCCCGGCGAATGCCTACAACGCCCAGACCGGGGCCTACATTCCCGGCGTTGCCGGTTTCCCGAACTGCGCGCCGCCTGACAGCTTCCCTGGTGGGTCCAACTGCCGCTACGACTACACCAGCAAGATCGACATCGTGCCGGCGTCCACCCGTATCGGGGGCCTGCTGCGAGGCACGGCCGAGCTGAGCGCCGACCACCTGCTGTTTGCCGAGCTGTCCTACTCCAGGAACGAGATCATCCTGGGTTCATCGCAGACTCCGTCCAGCACTTCGGGCCGTGATGACTACTACTATCCCGCTGGCGGCAAGTACTACCCCACTGCTGCCGTGGACGCGTCGTCCAGCAAGGGCTACCGCGGCGACCTCGTCATCGCCTGGCGTATCGTCGATGGCGGCCAGCGCCTGACCAAGGTCACCAACGACATGACCCGCGCGCTGGTCGGCGCGGAAGGGGTGCTGGCAGGTTGGGACTACAAGGTCGGCCTGATGCGTGCCCAGTCCAAGGCCAGCGAGGACTTTCTGACCGGCAACTTCTCCGACACGCAGCTGGTGCGTGTGCTGAAGACCGGCAACGTCAACCCCTTCGGTCCCAACGATGCCACCGGCCTCGCGCTGTTGAAGGAGGCCGAACTGCACGGCAACAATCGTGCGTCCAAGACGACCCTCGACGCGTTCGACTTTTCGCTGTCGCGGGAGCTGTTTGCGCTGCCGGGCGGCAATGCTGCGCTGGCCGCCGGGCTGGACCTGCGCAAGGAAAAGTACCTCGACGGCTACTCCGAGATCGCCGGCTCGGGCGACATCGTCGGCGGTTCCGGCACGGCCGGCAAGGTCAACGGCGAGCGCAAGACCCTGGGTGTGTATGCCGAGATGAACCTGCCCGTCATCAAGAACCTCGAGCTGAATGCGGCCGTGCGCGCCGACCGCTACACCGGCGCGTCGGGCTCGTCGCGCGACGGTTCCTTCAGCTCGCCCAACCTGTCCTCCACCAGCCCCAAGGTCGGCCTGCGCTGGACACCGATGAAGGAGCTGCTCGTGCGCGGCTCCTACGGCAAGGGCTTCCGCGCCCCGGCGCTGGACAACCTCTACGCCCCGTCGTCGCTGACGAACACGGGCGGCAACTTCAACGATCCGTACTACAACACCCTGGTGGGCTGCGCCAGCAAGCCCAACACCAACTACTGCGACACGCAGCTGACGGTGCAGAACAACAGCAACCGCAACCTCAAGCCCGAGAAGTCCAAGACGGCCTCGTTCGGCGTAGTGTTCGAGCCGATGAAAGACCTCTCGCTGGAGGTCGGCTACTTCAGCATCAAGATCACCGATGGCATCAAGGCGCTGTCCGGGGACGACATCTTGAAGGACTGGTACAAGAACCAAACCGGCCCGACGACCAGTTCGTCTGTCTACGCCAGCCGCCTGATCAAGAACGCCCAGGGCTATCTCGACTACGTCAAAGCCTCGCTCGAGAACGTTGGCCAGGCGACGGCGCAAGGTTTCGACCTGTCGGCCAAGTACCGCGTGCGCACCGACGTCGGCACGTTCACGCCGGCCTGGGAGGCCACGGTCGTCACCAAGAGCAGCGAGACCAACGTCGTGACCGGCGAGGTCGAAGACAACCTGGGCAAGTATCTGCGCGGCGGTCCGGTGGTTCGGGTCAAGCAGAACATCAGCCTCGACTGGGACACCAGCGCCTGGGCGGCTGGCGTGCGCTACTTCCGCCAGAGCGGCTATCAGGACTACGACGAGGTGCATCATGTGCCCAAGTACGATCTGTGGAGCCTGCAGGGGCAGTACAAGGGCATCAAGAATCTGGTGCTGACGGCTGGCGTGCTGAACCTGCTCGACAAGAAGCCGCCGGTGACGGTCCAGGAGGACTATTTCCAGGTCGGTTTCGACCCGACCTACGCCGACGTCAAGGGGCGCAGCTTCTACGTGCGCGCCAATCTCAAGTTCTGATCCTCACTGGTTCAACGCAATCCGGCAGGCCTGCGGGCCTGCCGCTTGTGCTTGCTTGTGTCCCGCCTACCCATGGACTACCTCAATCCGGCCCTCGACCTGCGTCGGCTCAACGCGGAGTTCGGGCGCGATCGCCGCTTGCTGATCCGCGATTTCTTCAAGCCGGACGTGGCCGATGCCCTGGCTCGCGCCGTCGAGGCCATCGACTGGAGCCTGTGCTACCGCGACGCCCAGGGGGACAGGCGACTGACGGGAGAGCAGCTCCGCGGCCTTGATGCCGCCCAGCGGTCCTATCTGACGGATGGCATCGTCGAGGTCGCGCGCCGCCAGTTCCAGTTCTCCTTCTATACCCACTCCCTGGCTGATGAGCTGCACCGGGGTGATACCGGGCTGCTGGCTCGGTTCATCCGCTGGATGGCCGATGAAGCGTTCCTGTCGGTGATGCGCGGCATCACTGGCATCCAGGAGATCAATCGTGTGTATGCACAGGCCACCATGTATGCGCCAGGGAGCTTCCTGCTTGCCCACGACGACCACGTTGACGTGGAGGAGCGGCGACTGGCCTACGTCATCAATCTGACCCGGCAGTGGCGACCCGACTGGGGAGGGCTGCTGAATTTCAGCGACCGCGACGGCAGCGTGAGCGAGAGCTTCTTCCCGCATTTCAACTCGTTGTCGGTGTTTGCGGTACCGCAGACCCACTTCGTCTCCTACGTGCCTCCCTTTGCCCAGGGGCAGCGCAACGCCATCACGGGCTGGCTGATCGCGGCCTGAGCTGCGCTCATTTGTGACCGGATGCATGTAATCACCCTGTTCCTCTTGCCCGGGTTAGCCCCAGGCAGTAGCCGGAAACCCGGGGGCTAAGATGACGCGTGGCCAGGTTTGGCCGGAGGTGCGGTTTGCTGCACCTGGTTCGTGGCGATGAAACGTATGCCCGACGGCTCTGTGCCACCGGGCGTTTTTTTTGGCTCGAGCAGGTGTAAAGCTGCTTTACACACCCGGCCGGACTGCGTGTTTTCGACGAGGCGGATTCGTTCCCTCCGCGATCTAGAATGCACGCCCTTCGGGGACCAGTTGACGGCAGGAGCGCAACTTCCGCCGTGGCGGTGGCCGCTTCCAGAGAAGAAGTCATTGACTGTGATTTGTAGTTGCAAGAAGGAGCGCGCATGAATTTTGCGCAGGAGAAGCAGGGCGCGTCCCGGTTCACGGGCTTCGGTATCGTGGTCCTGATCCACGTCGTCGCCATCTATGCACTGGCCAGCGGCCTGGCGCGCGATATCGTCAAGAAGGTCACCGGCCCTATCGACGTCAAGGTCATTGAAGAGAAGGTCAAGCCGCCGCCGCCGCCCGAGAAGGTGGTGCCGCCGCCGCCGGATCTCAAGGCCCCGCCGCCGCCCTTCGTGCCGCCGCCCGAGTTTCAGGTGACTGCACCGGCGCCGCCGGCCCCGGCGATCCAGTCCACCCAGGTCGCTCCGCCGGCCGTGGCTGAGATTCGTCCCGCTCCGGCGCCGGCGCCCGCTGCGCCGGCGCCGGCGCCGCGCCCGGCCAAGATCACCGCTGGCATGGTTTGCACCAAGATGGGCAAGCCGGAAATGCCGTCGGTCAACTGGAGTGGCGAAGCCCTCTACAAGGCTGTGGCCACCGTCAAGGCAGGCCGTGTGACGGCCGTCGAAATCACCTCGCTGCGTGGCGGTGTGGATCGCAAGGCGCAACGTGCCTTGGTCCAGGCCATCGAGGCGACCCTGCGTGAGACCTATGAATGCCCGGGCGATCACGTGTTCGAGCAGGAGTTCCAGTTCAAGATCGAATAAGACCCGCTTCGAATCCGGCGCCAGTAGGGCGCATTCAGAACCGCATAAACCAGAATCTTTCCCTAGGAGTTGACTCCATGATTTCTCGCATCACCGGCTTCCTTGCCGCCATCGCCATGGCCGCGACCCTGGCTGTTTCGCCCGCCCACGCGCAAGATCAGAAGCCGGCCGACGCCGCCTCGGCCGCCGTGGTTGAAGACGCCGCTGCTCAAGCTCCTGCCGCTGCCGCCGCGCCCGCCAAGCAAGACAACCCCTACAGCCTGGCCAACATCGTTGCCCACGGCAACGTCGTCGACCAGGTCGTGCTGTTCATCCTGGCCATCATGTCCATGGGCTCCTGGTACATCCTGGTAGTCCGCCTGTGGGACACCAGCAAGCTGCAATCCGAAGCCAAGGAAGTCCGCGCCTCCTTCTTCAAGAAGGCCAGCCTGGCTGACGGCGTCAAGGCCCTGAAGGAAGAAAGTGCCTTCCGCTACATCGCCACCACCGCCATCGAGGCTTCGGAGCACCATGAAGGCGCCCTGACCGAGAACATCGACCACAGCAGCTGGGTCACGATGAACGTTGACCGTGCCGTTGCCGACGTCAACACCAAGATCTCGGCCGGCCTGGGCTTCCTGGCTACCGTCGGTTCGACCGCTCCCTTCATCGGCCTGTTCGGTACCGTGTGGGGCATCCTGAACGCGCTGACCGCCATCGGTGTGGCCGGCCAGGCTTCCATCGACAAGGTTGCCGGCCCCGTGGGCGCTGCGCTGATCATGACCGCCATCGGCCTGGTCGTCGCCGTGCCGGCCGTGCTGGGTTACAACTGGCTGGTCAACCGCAACAAGACCGTCATGGCCCTGGTCCGCTCGTTCGCTGGCGACCTGCACGGCGTGCTGATGGGCAACCGCGCCGTCGCCAAGCGCTAAACCCTGAGCTGAAGCTCGTACAGGAGCCAATGCAATGGGCATGAACGTCGGATCCTCCTCCGGCGAGGACGAGGTGGTCTCGACCATCAACACCACGCCCCTCGTGGACGTGATGTTGGTGATGCTGATCATCTTCCTCATCACCGTGCCGGTGGTGACGCAATCGATCGCGGTGAACCTGCCGAAGGAAACCAACATCATCCGCGTCACCAAGCCGGAGAACATCGAACTCTCGGTCAGCAAGGACGGCGACGTCTACTGGGGCACCAAGCTGATTCCCGACATGGAGGAGCTGGTACAGCGCCTTGGCAAGGAATCGGTCAAGAACCCGCAGCCCGAGGTGCATATCCGCGGCGACGACAAGTCGCGCTACGAGTCGGTCGGTCGCGTGATCTTCGCCTGCCAGCGCGCGGGCATCATGAAGATCAACTTCGTCACCGAGCCGCCGGCTCGTGGCGGCTGATCCCAGGAGTCAAGCATGGGAATGAATGTTGGAAGTTCTTCGGGAGGCAGCGAACCCGAAGTCATGATGGACGTCAACACGACGCCGCTGATTGACGTGATGCTGGTGCTGCTGGTGATGCTGATCATCACCATCCCGATCCAACTGCATACGATCAACCTGGACATGCCGCCGCCTAGCTCGAATCCGCCGCAGCAGGACCCGGTCGTGCACACGGTGATGATCGACTTTGACGGCACGATCTACTGGGACGAGAACGCGCTGCCTAACCTGGACGCGGTCAACGCCAAGATGCAGGAGATCGGCGCCATGACCATCAGCGATCAGCCGGAAATCCACATCAAGCCGAACAAGCTGGTGGACTACGGTGTCGTTGCTGCTGTGATGGCCTCGGCCCAGCGCAACAGCGTCAAGAAGATGGGCATGGTCGGTAACGAGCAATACGTCAAGTGACGTGACCTCGGGACCGCTGACACCGATACTGTGATGCGCGCTGCCCGAAAGGGCGGCGCGTTTTTGCTTTGCAGGAGAGCAAGTTGAAGACTTTGAAAACCATGGTGGCTGTCGCCGTTGGCGCCCTGGCCCTGTCCCTGAATGGCGCGCCCGGTGCCGAGTTCGGCTTCAGCCAGGCCGTCGCCCAGGACAGCGTGCGCAAGGAAGTCGGCACACCGCTGACCGAGGCCAGCAAGTTCGTCAAGGCCGGCAAGTACAAGGAAGCGCTGGCCAAGCTGCGCGAGGCCGAGGCCGTGGGTGGCCGTACCGCGGGCGAGAACAATGCGATCGAAGGCGTGCGTTTCTCCGCCGCGATGGGCGCCAACGAGCCCGACACGATGGCCCGCTCCTTCGACGTGCTGAAGGGAGCCGGCAAGCTGTCGCAAGCCCAGCAGCTGCAGTACATGGAAGCCATCGCCGGCACCTATCTGCGCAACCGTGACAACGCCAAGGCCCTGAACTGGGCGCAGCGCTACTTCAAGGAAGGCGGCAACAGCCCCACCATGAAGCAGGTGCAGCAGAACGCCCAGTTCCTGTCCGGCGACATGACGGCCACCATCAAGGACACGCTGGACGAGATCGCCGCTGACGAGCGCGCCGGCCGTGCCCCGTCCAAGGACAAGCTCAACCTGCTGCTGTTCGCGGCCCAGAAGAAGGGTGACGCGAATGCCGAGGCGGTCGCGACCGAGAAGCTGCTGAACTTCTACCCAGATCCCAAGCTCTGGGCCCAGATCCTGGGCAGCCTGCCGCAGAAAAAGAGCTTCGACAGCAACCGCTTCCAGCTCGACCTCTACCGCCTGCGCCTTGCCACCGGAAACATGTCGCGCGGTGCCGAGGACTACATGGAGATGGCACAGCTTGCGGCCCAGGCCGGCTATCCGGAGGAGGGCAAGCAGGTCGTCGACAAGGGCTTTGCCGCCAACGTGCTGGGCCAGGGTGCCGAAGGTGCCCGCCACAAGCGCCTGGCCGACCTGATGGTCAAGAAGATCGGCGAGGCCAAGGCTTCCGCAGCGACCAACGAGAAGGCCGCCAGCGATGCCAAGGACGGCAACGCCTTCGTGACCCTGGGCCTGGCCAATGCCTTCGGCGGTAACGCCAAGAAGGGCATCGAGCAGATCGAGCAGGGCATCGCCAAGGGCAACCTGAAGCGCCCCGAGGACGCTAAGCTCTACCTCGGCCTTGCCCACATGCTGGCTGGTGAGACGGCCAAGGCCCAGGCCGCTTGGAAGAGCGTCAAGGGCACGGACGGCGCGGCCGATCTGGCTCGACTGTGGATCATCCAGTCGCGCAAGCGTTGACCACCTGACGGCTGCGCCGGCCCCTCAAGGGGCCGCTGATGGCCTGGCAATGCCAGTTCCATGGCGGCCGCCGGGTTGTCGGCAGAGCTGAGATTGAAACGGAACGGGCCTGGTGAATCCAGGCCCGTTTCACTTTCGGCTCAGCGTTGGCGAATCACTTCGGCGCCATGCGGATCGCGCCGTCCAGGCGGATCACTTCGCCGTTGAGCATGTCGTTGGTGACGATCTGATGCACCAGCTTGGCGTAGTCCTCCGGCCTGCCCAGCCGGCTGGGGAAGGGCACGCTGGCAGCCAGCGCATCCTGCACCTCCTGCGGCATGCCGAACAGCATGGGCGTGCCGAAGATGCCGGGGGCGATGGTCATGTTGCGGATGCCGTTGCGGGCCAGGTCGCGGGCGATGGGCAGCGTCATGCCCACCACGCCTCCCTTGGACGCGGCGTAGGCCGCCTGGCCGATCTGGCCGTCGTAGGCGGCGACCGAGGCCGTCGAGATCAGCACGCCACGCTCACCGGTGGGCTCGGGTTCGTTCCTGGCCATTGCCTCGGCGGCAAGGCGAATCATGTTGAAACTGCCGATCAGGTTGACCGTGATGGTCTTGCTGAAGGCTGCCAGCGGATGGGCACCGTCCTTGCCGACCGTCTTGATGGCCGGCGCAATGCCGGCGCAGTTGACGAGGCCCGCCAGCTTGCCCAGGCCCGTTGCAGCGGCCACGGCCGCTTGGCCATCGGCCTCCTGGCTGACGTCGCACTTGACGAAGACGCCGCCGATCTCGGCCGCGACCTGTTGGCCGCGTTCGGCCTGCAGGTCGGCGATGACGACCTTGGCGCCGTGGGCGGCCAGCATGCGGGCCGTGCCTTCGCCGAGGCCCGAGGCGCCGCCGGTGACGATGAACACCTTGCCTGCGATTTCCATGATGAGGATCTCCTGGGTTGATTGGTTGACGTAAACGTCAATTGTGGACGACAAAAAAGCCGCGGGGCTGCTGCGCCGCGGCTTTGTTCGCTGAGAAGCTGTGCTCAGGCCAGCGCGGCCAATGCCTTCTTCATGATGTCATCCACCGAACCGACGCCCTCGATGCGGCGGTACTTGGGCGCGCTGGCGTCGCCGGTGGCGGCCCATTGCGAGTAGTAGTCGACCAGCGGGCGCGTCTGGGCCTGGTAGACGTCCAGGCGCTTGCGCACGGTTTCTTCCTTGTCGTCCTCGCGCTGGATCAGCTCCTCGCCGGTCTCGTCGTCCTTGCCAGCGAGCTTGGGCGGGTTGAACTTGACATGGTAGGTGCGGCCAGAGGCCACATGCACGCGACGGCCGCTCATGCGCTCAATGATGGCGTCGAAGGGCACGTCGATCTCAAGCACGTAGTCCAGCTTCACGCCGGCGGCCTTCATCGCGTCCGCCTGCGGGATGGTGCGCGGGAACCCGTCGAACAGGAAGCCCTTGGCGCAATCGGCCTGCGCGATGCGTTCCTTGACGAGGCCGATGATGATGTCGTCGCTGACCAGGGCGCCCGAGTCCATGACGGCCTTGGCCGCCAGACCAAGCGGCGTGCCGGCCTTGATGGCGGCGCGCAGCATGTCGCCGGTGGAGATCTGCGGAATGCCGAATTGCTTGCAGATGAAGGCAGCTTGGGTGCCTTTGCCGGCGCCGGGGGCGCCAAGAAGGATCAGTCGCATGGGTCTCCTCGTCCTATTCGTGCGTGAAGAGGGACCGTTAAGAACCCCGCCTCAGCTCAGCGGGCAAGTATCGCATGCGGACTTTCGCAGGCCTGACGCTGCGGTCCGGGGATCAGGCCTGCAGCAGCAGCCGCACGCGCTCCAGGTCCTCGGGCGTGTCGACGCCCGGCCCCGGCCGCTCGGCGCTCAAGTGCACCGCGATGCGCTCGCCGTGCCAGAGCACACGCAACTGCTCCAGCGACTCGATCTGCTCCAGCGGACTGACGGCCAGCGTGGGGAAGCGGCGCAGGAAGCCGGCACGGTAGGCGTAGAGGCCAACGTGGCGTAGCGCCTGGTTGGGTTGGCCGGCACCGTCGCGCCACCATGCGATGGGCGCGCGCGAGAAATACAGTGCCCGCCCAGCCTTGTCGGTGACGAGCTTGACGACATTGGGGTTCGCGAACTCGGAAGGGTCGGTCAGCGCATGCGCGACAGTGGCCATCACGCAATCGGGCTGGGCGGCCAGCGTCGCGGCGCAGGCATCAATCATGGCTGGCGCGATCAAGGGCTCGTCGCCCTGCACGTTGACGACGGCGGCCTCGTCCGCAAGCCCCAACTGCTCGATGGCCTCGGCCAGCCTGTCGCTGCCGGATGGGTGGTCGGCCCGTGTCATGAGCGCCTGCACGCCATGGGCTGCGCAGGCGGCTGCGACCTCCTGGGCATCGGTGGCCACGACGATCCGGCTCGCGCCCGACTGGGCCGCACGCCGGGCGACGCGCACGATCATGGGCAGGCCGGCGATGTCTGCCAACGGCTTGTTGGGCAGGCGGGTCGACGCCAACCGCGCCGGGATGATGACCGTGAAGCTCACGGCGCCAGTGGCGTGAGCGGCACGGGGGCGCTGGCCGTGTCGGGATCCCAGGGCTTGGCCTCGCTCTCCAGCATCAGCGGGATGCCGTCGCGGATGGGGAAGGCCAGGCGGTCGGCGCGGCAGGCCAGCGCCGGCAGTTCCAGCCCGGCACCCTCGCGCAGCAGCGTCAGCGGCCCCTTGCACAGCGGGCAGACCAGCATTTCGATGAGGCGTGGATCCATCAGGCGGGAGCGAAGAGTTTTTGCAAGTGTTTGTCGAGCGCGGCGGCAAAGCCGGAGCCGGGCGCGAAGTCTAGCGCCACGACCCACACGGGCAGGGTGCCGACGCGCTCTGGCGGCAGTTTCACGGCGTCCTTCTCGGTCAGCAGGATGCCGGCGGCATCGGCTGGCCAGGGCAGCTCGGCGAAGTCGGCGTGGTCGGGCAGGGCCAGCGTGTCGAAGGAAAGACCCAGGCCGGCCAGCATGTCGAAGAAGCGCTGCGGCCTGGCAATGCCGGCGACGGCGCGCAACCCGGGCCTGCCGCGCAGTGCCAGCAGCGTGTCCATGCGGGCCGGCCGTCCAGCCCACCAGTCGGCCAGCGTCACGGCGCCGGCCAGCCGGCGTTCGGCGATGAAGCCGGGCAGGGCGGTACTGGCCCGCGGTGCGTTGTAGACGACGAGCTGGTCTGCCGCGAGCGGCCGCGGAGGCTGGCGCAGGGGCCCTGCGGGCAGCAGTCGACCGTTGCCCAGGCCGCGTTCGTCGAAGACCAGCAGGCTCAGGTTCCGTGGCAGCCGCCAGTGCTGCAGGCCGTCGTCGCTGACCAGCAATTGCAGACCTGGCTCGGCAGCCAGCAGCGCGCGGGCCGCGGCGACCCGGTCGCGGCCCACGGCCACCGGCGCGCCGCTGCGCAGGTGGATGAGCAGCGGCTCGTCTCCCACCTCGCGCGCCGTCGACACCCGGGTGACGAGGCGCACGGCGTCGCCGTCGCGGCCGTAGCCGCGCGAGATGACACCAGCGCGCAGCCCGCGCTCGCGCAGCAGCGCCAACAGGGCCAGCGTGGTGGGGGTCTTGCCGGCGCCGCCGACGATCCAGTTGCCCACGACGATGACCGGCACGGGCAGCGCCTCGACCCGCTTGAGGCCGGTGCGGTAGGCCAGGGCGCGCAGCGCCAGCAATGCCCGGTACAGGCCGCTCAGCGGCAACAGCGCAGCGGACATCGCCCCGCCCGCCAGCCACTGCTCCTGCAGGCGGTCAGCGAGCGTCGGTCTGCGCGGCGAAAGTGACACGCGTCAGGCCGACGCGGCGCGCGGCGTCCATCACGTTGATGACCGCCTGATGCGGCGTGGCGGCGTCGGCGGAGATGATCAGCGAGGCCTCCGTGTTGCCGCCCGAGGCTTGGCGCAGCGCGCCGATCAAGATGTCGACCGAGCGGCCCTCCACGGCCTGGCGATTGACGACGAAGCGGCCATCGGCGGCGATGCCGACGATGACCTCCTGCGGCCTGTCCTTGAGCTTCTCCGCGTCGGCCGAGGGCAGGGTGATCTGCAACTCGGTGAACTTGGAGTACGTCGTCGACAACATCAGGAAGATCAGGATCACCAACAGCACGTCGATGAAGGGGATCAGGTTGATCTCCGGCGGTTCGCTGTGCGGGGGGCGAAAGCGCATGGCTTGCAATCCTTGGCGTTCAGGCCGTGTAGCGGCGCAACTGACCCAGCAGGCGGTCAGCGGCAGCTTCGAGCTCCAGCACGTACTCCTCGATCTTGCCGCGGAAATAGCGGTGCGCGATCAGCGCCGGGATGGCGATCATCAGGCCGAAGGCGGTGTTGTAGAGCGCGATGGAGATGCCGTGCGCCAGCTGGGCGGGGTTGCCGCCGCCGGGCGTCTGGCTGCCGAAAATCTCGATCATGCCAACCACCGTGCCCATCAGGCCCAGCAGTGGTGCGGCCGTGGCGATGGTGCCCAGTGTGTTCATGTAGCGCTCGAGCTGGTGCACGGCGCGGCGGCCGGCGAACTCGAACACCTGGCGCAGCTTGCCCTCAGGCATCTGCGGCTCAGCGGTCACGGCGCGCAGGCCGGAGGCCAGCACCTCGCCCAGGATGGAGTTCTCGGCCAGGCGGTCGACCATGTCGGGCGCCGGCAGTTGCTGGGCGCTGACGTTGAGCACGTCGTCCAGCAGCCGCGGCGGCATGATGCGGCTGGCACGCAGGCTGGACAGACGCTCGATGATCAGGGCCAGGGCCACCACGGAGCACAGGAGCAAGGGCCAGATTGGCCAACCGGCGGCTTGTATGATCGAAAACAAGGTCGTCCCCGTCGAGAAGGCGGCCGCTGGCCGGCCGCAAAAACGGCCGTTGACCGGCCGGGAAAGTGCGCGGGATTATGGCCCCAGGCTTGCCGGCCTCAGCCCAGTTCCCGACCCCGGCCCGGACCTCTTCACAATCCACCGTTGCTGTGGACAACTTTGTGGGCAAGACCGGGGTGCAGGCCGGCGGAGGCCGTCAAATCAAGGCCTTGGACAACTTGCCTCAAGTTTGAGCAGCGGAAATCGAATTGAAAAACAAGGCCTTATGTGCTCGTGACGGCGCCGTGACAGGCGCCATGCACCGGAATCGCCCGCCAGCCCAGTGCCGGCGCGGCTGTGGACTTCCCGGCCCGCGCCGGTATTGGGTTTGCGCGTGATTGAGCCTCGCGAGGCCGCATCGGGCCGACGTGTCTGGGGCGTGGCTGGCCTGCTGGAGGCGGTGAGCCAGAGTCTGGCCGAGCGCTTTTCGGTCGTCGTCGTGGGCGGGGAGATCAGCGGCTTCACGCGCGCCGCCAGCGGCCACTGCTATTTCGGACTGAAGGATGCCGACGGCCAGGCCGCCAGCCTGCGCTGCGCGATGTTCCGCCGCGCGGCGGCCCTGCTGGACTTCGCGCCAGGGGAGGGACTGTTGGTCGAGCTGCGAGGCCGCGTGGCCGTCTACGAGCCTCGCGGCGAGCTGCAGTTCGTCGTCGAAGCCATGCGCCGGGCGGGCGCGGGCACTTTGTACGAGCAGTTCCTGAAGCTGCGCGCTCGGCTCGCGGCTGAGGGCCTGTTCGACGCGCAGGCCAAGCGCGCATTGCCCAGCCACCCGAGGCGCATCGGAGTCGTCACGTCGGCGGCGGGCGCGGCCCTGCACGACGTGCTGACCGCGCTGGCGCGCCGCGCGCCGCAGGTCGAGGTCGTCGTCTACCCCAGTCCCGTGCAGGGTGCGGAGGCACCGCCAGCCCTCGTGCGAGCCTTGCAGACTGCCAACGCGCGAGCCGAGGTGGACGTGCTGCTGCTGGTGCGCGGCGGCGGCTCGCTGGAGGATCTTTGGGCCTTCAACGACGAGCGCGTCGTGCGGGCCGTGGTGTCGTCTGCCCTGCCCGTCGTCTGTGGCGTGGGCCACGAGACCGACGTGACGCTGTGTGACCTGGCGGCCGACCTGCGCGCGCCCACGCCTACCGCTGCCGCCGAGCTGGCCGCGCCGTCGCGCGAGGGGCTGCTGCAGCAACTCGCCAGCCTCGAGCGCAGCCTCGCGTTGCGCACCGACCACCGCCTGCAGACCCTGGCCCAGCGCCTGGACCGGTTGGCGCTGCGCCTGTCCCGGCCCAGCGACGCACTGGCGCGGCAGCGCCGGCTGCTCGAGCTGCTGGCCCAGCGGGCTGCCGCGGCGCCCCGACGCCGCGTCGAAATGCAGGGGCAGCGGCTGCTCCACCTGGAGCAGCGCCACGCGCGCGCCCATCGCGACATCCTGACCCGCCAGCGGACCAGGCTCGATGCGCTGGAGGCCCGCCTGCAGGCCCTCGATCCCCAGCATGTTCTCGCCCGGGGCTATGCCTGGCTGGACGACGGGCAGGGCGGCGCGATCACGTCCGTGCAGACCCTGCAGCCTGGGCGCGAGGTGCGCACCGTGCTGGCGGACGGTGCCGCCGACATGCAGGTCCTGCGGGTACGGCCTTTGCCGCAAGGGTGATTGACGCTCCCTACAATCCGCCGCGTTTCCCTTCCCCCCAACACTTTGAGGTTCACACCATGGAACACACGCTGCCCCCGCTGCCCTACGCAATCGACTCGCTGGCCCCGCACTACAGCAAGGAGACGCTTGAGTTCCACCACGGCAAGCACCACAACGCCTATGTCGTGAACCTCAACAACCTGCAAAAGGGCACGGAGTTCGAGGCCCTGACGCTGGAAGAGATCGTCAAGAAGAGCTCCGGCGGTATCTACAACAACGCCGCCCAGATCTGGAATCACACGTTCTTCTGGAACTGCATGAAGCCGCAGGGTGGCGGCGAGCCGACCGGCGCGCTGGCCGCGGCCATCAACGCCAAGTGGGGCAGCTATGCCGCCTTCAAGGAAGCCTTCGTGAAGAGCGCAGTCGGCAACTTCGGCTCGGGCTGGACCTGGCTGGTCAAGAAGCCCGATGGCACGGTCGACATCGTCAACACCGGCGCTGCCGGCACGCCGCTGACCAGCGCCGACAAGGCGCTGCTGACCGTCGACGTGTGGGAGCACGCCTACTACATCGACTATCGCAACCTGCGCCCCAAGTTCGTCGAGACCTTCCTGAGCAATCTCGTGAACTGGCAGTTCGCCGAAGCCAACTTCGCCTGAGCGCTCCGCTCCTCAGCAAAGGCCGGCAACAGCCGGCCTTTGCTTTTTACTGGGAGACCTGAATGACGTGGCGGACCAGCGGGTACACCTGACGCTGCCAGCGTCGCCCGCTGAACACGCCGTAGTGGCCCACGTTGGGCTGGATGTAGTGGGTGCGCATGTAGGCCTTCAGGCTGCTGGCCAGGTCCTGGGCCGCCAGTGTCTGGCCGACCGAGCAGATATCGTCGCGCTCGCCCTCTATGGTCAGCAGGGCCGTGCGGCGTATGGCTGCCGGGTTCACGCGTCGGCCCCTGAACAGCATCTCGCCGCGTGGCAGGTCGTAGGTCTGGAACACGCGCTCGACCGTCTCCAGGTAGAACTCTGCTGCGAGGTCGGCCACGGCCAGGTATTCCTCGTAGAACATGCGCGTGACCTCGGCCTTGTCGAACTCATCGGCGACGAGGTGCTTGTAATAGTCCTTGAAGGCGTTCGTGTGCCTGTCCTTGTTCATGCTCATGAACGCGGACAACTGCACGAAGCCCGGGTAGACGCGCCGACCCGCACCCGGGTGTTGCCAGGGCACGTGGCTGATCAGGTTCTTGCGGAACCATTCGATGGGCCGGCTGGTCGCCAGCCTGTTGACCTCCGTGGGACTGACGCGGCAGTCGATGGGGCCGGCCATCAGCGTCAGGCTGGCGGGCGTGGCGGGATGGTCCTCCTCCGCCATCAGCGCGACGGCCGCCAGCGCGCTGACGCAGGGCTGGCAGACGGCCACCACATGGGCCTGTGGGCCGATGGCGGCGAGGAAATCCATCAGGTGCGCCGTGTACTCGTCCAGCCCGAAGCGGCCGGCGGCCAGCGGCACGTCGCGCACGTTGTGCCAGTCGGTCACGTAGACGTCATGGTCCTGCAGCAGCGTGCGCACCGTGTCGCGCAGCAGCGTCGCGAAGTGACCGGACATCGGTGCCACCACCAGCACCTTGGGCGCGGAGGGCGCGCCATCCCGGCGAAAGCGCAGCAGCGTGGCGAAAGGCGTCGTCAGCGTGGCCTCTTCGGTGATGGGCCAGCGCTCGTCGCCATTGACGATCTCGCCGATGCGCCACGGCGGGCGGGTGTGGGTGATCTGGGCCAACTCGAAGAGCCGGCCTGCCGCCGACAGCTGGCGGGCCGGCAGCCAGCCGGCTTCGGCGATGCCGGGCTGCTGCAGCAGGGGCAGGGACAGGCGTGTCGCTGCACGCAGCGGCCACATCAGATCAACGTGGGCCTGGTAGGCGGGGTACATGGCAGCTCCTGCAAGGCCGGGATGGTGTGGGCAACGCAAGTAGCGCGCCAGCATGGCATGGGCCTTGCGTCGATGCGGCTGTCCAGACTGCCGAGGAGACGCCCATGCCTGTTGCCACGCCAAGCAAGCCCGCAGCCCGCAGGCCCGTCAAAGCCGCGCCGGCGCGCAAGTCCAAGGCTGCGCCCAAGCCTGCCGCCACGCTGACGCTGAGCAGCAAGAACTACTCGTCATGGTCGCTGCGCGGCTGGCTGCTGGCCCGCTTCGCCGGCCTGGACTTCGAGGAGCTCATGCTGCCGCCCGACGACGCGGATGCGCGCAAGGAACTGCTGCTGCTGGCGCCGTCCATCCTCGTGCCCTGCCTGCGCCACGACGGCGTGACGGTGTGGAACACGCTGGCCATTGCCGAGTACCTGGCTGAGACCTTCCCCAAGGCCGGGCTGTGGCCGGTCGACCGCGTGGCCCGGGCCCATGCTCGTGCGGTCTGCGGCGAGATGAACTCGGGCTTCGCCAACCTGCGTGCTTCGCTGCCCATGAATCTCAAGGGCCATTTCCCTCGCCACAAGATATGGGCCGGCGCCCGCCCTGACATCGAGCGCATCAGCGAGATCTGGACTGAATGCCTGGCCCGCTATGGCGGCCCCTACCTGTTCGGCACGCGACGCGGCGCGGCCGACGCGATCTTCGCGCCTGTGGTCACACGCTTCCTGACCTACGACGTGCCGTTGAATCCGGCTTGCCTGGCCTACTGCCGGAGCATTGCCGCCATGCCGGAGTTGCGGGCGTGGACCGACGCCGCCCGGCAGGAGCCGGACGAGATCGAGCAACTGGACATGGATTTCTGAGCGGGCCCGCGGGCCGATCAGGCCCAGGAAGAGGGCGTCGGCACCTCACAGGGTGCCGGCATGTCCACCGTGCCGAAGTTCGCGGGCGAGACGATTTCCAGGTACTCCATGTCCGCAGAGTAGTCGAAGAGGTAGTGGACGATGCCGGGTCGCTGGTGCACGCAGTCGCCGGCCTCCACCAGCGTCACCTGGTCGCCATACATGAACTTGGCCCAACCCTTGGTCATCAGGACGATCTGGAAGTCCGCCTCATGACGGTGCCATCCCGTGCCCTTTTCAGGGGCCATGTTTGCCTTCACAAGGTGCGCGATGACGCGCCCGCCGGTGGCAGCGGCCACGCCGAGGTCGCGGTAGAGGAAGAAGTCCCTCAGGCCGTCGCTGCGCCAGGGGGTGTCCCCGGGCTTGACGTGGGAGAACTGCGTGGTGGACGCGTCCACGGGTATCGAAAGATCCGACATGAGCAGGGCCTCCTGAAAAGCTGCAGGCGCAGGAGCACACGCAATATGTGTTCCCGCCGGCAGGTCGATGGGCGGGGCTTCAGGGAAGATTGCAAACGCCTTGATTCAGGTCATGCACCCTGCCGGATGGGCGGGCTAGATTGACGGCGTGAGCGCTACGCCCCCTGGCCTGCGCGCGGCCGATGCCGACGCCAGGCTCCTTGCCCCTTTCACGGCCTGGCCCGATGGCCCGGCCGGGGCGGCGCTGTCGCAGTTCCAGGTGGCTGGCATGCATTGCGCGGCCTGCTCCGGCATCATCGAAGCGGCCCTGCTGAAGCTGCCGGGCGTGGAGGGGGCCAGCGTCAATGCCGCGTCGGCACGCCTCGCGCTGCGCTGGCAGCCGTCCCGCGTCGCACTGGCCGATGTGCTGGCCGCGCTGCAGTCCGTCGGTTACCGGGCCACGCCGGACGTCGCCGCCCCCGCGCGCGAACTGCGCCGCCAGGAGAGCCGCCAGGCGCTGTGGCGGCTGTTCGTTGCCGGCTTCCTGATGATGCAGGTCATGATGCTGGCTACGCCCGCCTACGTGGCGCAGGCGGGTGAGCTGTCGCCCGACCTGGACCAGCTGTTGCGCTGGGGCAGCTGGGTGATGACGTTGCCCGTGATGGCGTTCGCGGCCGGCCCCTTCTTCAGTGGCGCTTGGCGACAGCTGCGCGCCCGGCGACTGGGTATGGACGTGCCGGTAGCCATCGGCATCGCCGTCACCTTCATTGCCAGCAGTGGGGCACTGTTCGATCCGACCGGTCCCCTGGGGCATGAGGTCTACTTCGATTCTCTGACGATGTTCATCGCGCTGCTGCTGCTGGCGCGCTGGTTCGAGCTAGGTGCGCGCCATCGTGCCGCCGAGGCATTGGAGGCCGTGGCCGGCGCGCTGCCGACGGCTGCCGAGCGGCTGCGCGACGACGGCACGACTGAGCGTGTGCCGCCCGAGGCGCTGCGCCCGGGTGACCGCATCCGCGTGGCTGCGGGCGAGGCCTTCGCGGCGGATGGCCGTATCGTCGAGGGGCAGGGCTGGGTCAACGAGGCGTTGCTGACTGGCGAGTCCGTGCCGGTGGTCAAGGTCACGGGTGACGCGGTGGTGGCCGGTAGCCTGAACATGGACGGTGTGTTGGTGGTCGACGTGAAGCGCGTGGGCGCCGACACGACAGCCCAGGGCATCGTGAGGCTGATGCGGCAGGCGCAGAGCCAGCGGCCACTGTCCAGCGGCGTGCTGGACCGCGTGGCGGCCGGCTTCACGGCCACCGTGCTGCTGCTGGCGCTGGCCGCGGGCCTGGCTTGGTGGTGGATCGAGCCCGCGCGCGCGGTCGCCGTGGCCGTCGCCGTGCTCATCGTGACCTGCCCCTGTGCGCTGACGTTGGCCGCACCCGCCGCCTGGCTGACGGCCAGTGGCGCACTGGCGCGACGCGGCCTGCTGCTGGCGGACCTGTCGGCGCTGGAGCGGCTGTGCGCGGTGGACACTGTCGTCTTCGACAAGACCGGCACGCTCAGTGAGGATCGCCTGCAGCTGCGCCGCTGGTGGACCGAGGGTGGCGAGGCGGACGCACTGCTGGCCTCGGCGCGCAGCCTGGCCGGCCTGTCCCGTCACCCGCATGCGCAAGCCCTGTCCGACGGCAGCAGCGGTGGCGTCTGGGTCGACGTGCGCGAGGTGGCGGGCCGGGGCGTTGAGGCCCGCGACGCGAGCGGGCAGCTATGGCGCCTGGGCGCGCCGGCCTGGGTCAGCGAGCGGCCCGACGCTGCGGCGCGGCTTGCGTTTGGTCCCGAGGGCGGTGGTGACCGCGTGCTGTGGCTGGACCTGGCCGAGGCACCACGGGCCGACGCTGCCGAGGCCGTGGCAGCGCTGCAGGCTCAAGGCCAGCGCGTGCGCCTACTGTCGGGCGACCAGCCTGCGGCCGTCGCGCGCATGGCTGTGCAGCTGGGCATCGCAGACTGGCTTGGGGGCGCGACGCCCGAATCCAAGCTGGCCGCGCTGCGCGGCTGGCAGGCTGATGGCGAGCGCGTTCTGATGGTGGGCGACGGCATCAACGACGCGCCGGTGCTGGCAGCGGCCGACGTGCGAGTCGCGATGGGGCAGGGCGCAATGCTGGCGCGCAGTGCCGCGGATGCACTGTTGGTCTCGAACCGGCTGATGGCGCTGCCGCAGGCCCTGGTGCTGGCGCACAAGACCCGCCGCGTGCTGCGCCAGAACCTGGCCTGGTCGGCGCTCTACAACCTGGCCTGCGTGCCGCTGGCGCTGGCCGGCTGGCTGCCGCCGCTGGCTGCGGGCATTGGCATGGCGAGCAGCTCGCTGTTCGTGGTGCTCAACGCCCAACGGCTTAACCGAGGCTGAACCAGCCATGGACATCTTGTACCTCCTCATCCCCTTCTCGGTGGTGCTCGTGCTGCTCATCGTGGCCGTGTTCGGCTGGGCTGTGAACTCCGGGCAACTCGAGGACCTCTCCAGGGAGGGTGAACGCATCCTGCTTGACGAGGATCAAGGCACCTAGGCCCGTCCCCACGAAGAATGGTTCGCATCAGACTGAAGGAGTCGCGATGGCGAACGAACAAGCCCTGGCCACCGGGGCGGCATACGAGGACGGACCGGTACGCGCATTTGCGCTGGCCGCCGTGCTGTGGGGCGTGGTGGGCATGCTGGTGGGGGTCATCATTGCCGCCCAACTGGCCTGGCCTGACCTCAACCTGGGCATCCCCTGGCTGAGCTACGGGCGCCTGCGACCGCTGCACACCAACGCCGTCATCTTCGCCTTCGGCGGCTGCGCGCTGTTTGCGACCAGCTACCACGTGGTGCAGCGCACCGGCCAGACGGCACTCTTCCTGCCCAAGCTGGCCTGGTTCACGTTCTGGGGCTGGCAACTGGTCATCGTGCTGGCAGCCCTGTCCCTGCCCATGGGCTACACGACCGGCAAGGAATACGCCGAGCTCGAATGGCCGATCGACATCCTGATCGCCGTGGTCTGGGTGGCGTACGCGGTGGTGTTCTTCGGCACCGTGGGCGTCCGCAAGATCCGCCACATCTACGTGGCGAACTGGTTCTTCGGCGCTTTCATCATCGCCGTGGCACTGCTGCACATCGTCAACAGCGCCGAGATCCCGGTCAGCCTCACCAAGAGCTACTCCGCCTACGCCGGCGTGCAGGACGCCATGGTGCAGTGGTGGTACGGCCATAACGCGGTGGGCTTCTTCCTGACCGCTGGCTTCCTCGGGATGATGTACTACTACATCCCCAAGCAGGCCGAGCGGCCCGTCTACAGCTATCGCCTGTCCATCGTCCACTTCTGGGCGCTGATCTTCACCTACATGTGGGCAGGCCCCCACCACCTGCACTACACGGCGCTGCCGGACTGGGCGCAGAGCGTGGGCATGATCTTCAGCCTGGTGCTGCTGGCGCCCAGCTGGGGCGGCATGATCAACGGCGTGATGACGCTGTCTGGTGCATGGCACAAGCTGCGTGATGACCCCATCCTGAAGTTCCTCATCGTCGCGCTGTCGTTCTACGGCATGTCGACCTTCGAGGGCCCGATGATGTCGATCAAGACGGTGAACGCACTGTCGCATTACACCGACTGGACGGTGGGCCACGTGCACAGTGGTGCGTTGGGCTGGGTGGGCCTGATCTCCATGGGCTCGCTCTACCACCTGATCCCGCGCATGTACGGCCGCACGGAGATGTACTCCAAGCGCGCCATCGAGCTGCACTTCTGGGTCGCGACGCTGGGCATCGTGCTCTACATCGCCGCGATGTGGATCGCCGGCGTCATGCAGGGCCTGATGTGGCGCGCGGTCAACCCCGACGGCACGCTGGTCTACACCTTCGTGGAGAGCGTCAAGGCGACCTGGCCCTTCTACGTGATCCGCCTGGGCGGCGGCCTGCTCTACCTGGGCGGCATGTTGATCATGAGCTGGAACGTCATCAAGACCGTGCAGGCCGGCAAGCCGCAGCCCGTGCGCATCCCCACCGCCGCGCTGGCCCACGCCTGAAGGAGATTCCATGAGCAACAACACCCAAGCCGTCTCCGGCCACCAGCGCATCGAGACCAGCAACCTGCTGATGATCGTGCTGGTGCTGCTGACCGTGCTGGTCGGCGGTGTCGTCGAGATCGTCCCGCTGTTCTTCCAGCGCTCCACGACGCAGGCCGCGCCCGGCCTCAAGCCCTACACGGCACTGCAACTGGCGGGCCGCGACATCTACCTGCGCGAGGGCTGCTACAACTGCCACTCGCAGATGATCCGCCCGCTCGCAGCCGAGACGCTGCGATACGGCAAGTACTCCACTGCGGGCGAGTTCGTCTATGACCACCCCTTCCAGTGGGGGAGCAAGCGCACCGGTCCCGACCTTGCCCGCGTTGGCGGCAAGTACAGCGACGACTGGCACCGCATCCACCTGACCAACCCCCGCGACCTGGTCCCCGAGTCCAACATGCCGGCCTACCCGTGGCTTGAGAAGTCGCCCGTGGACGCGGCCGGCATGCCGGTCCGCTTGGCGGCAATGCGCACGCTGGGCGTGCCCTACACCGAGGACGAGGTGAAAGCCTCGGCCGAGGACGTGAAGGGCAAGACAGAGCTCGACGCGCTGGTGGCCTATCTGCAGGTGCTCGGCACCGCGAACAAGTAAGGAGCCCGCATCATGGGCATCAACGAACTCCGTGTGGCCGTGACCCTGGTGTCGCTGGCCGTCTTCCTCGGCATCATCGCCTGGGCCTGGCGCGGCCGCTTCGACGACGCCGCCCACCTGCCCTTCGAAGGAGGTGAGCAATGAGCGACTTCTTCAGCAGCGGCTGGTCCCTCTTCATCGCCGTCGCCACCATCGGCGGCCTCATTGCCTGCGGCATCCTGCTCATCATTGCGAGCCGCCGTCAGGTCATGGCCAGTGACAACACGACGGGCCACGTCTGGGACGAAGACCTGCGTGAACTGAACAACCCGCTGCCGGCCTGGTGGATGGGCCTGTTCGTGCTGACCATCGTCTTCTCCGGCATCTATCTGGCTCTGTACCCGGGCCTGGGCAGTCAGGCGGGCAAGCTGGGTTGGACCAGCCTGGGCGAGCACGCGGCCGACACCGCCAAGGCGCGTGCCGCCATGGCGCCGGTCTACGCCGCCTTCGCCGACCTGTCGCCCGAGCAACTGGCCAAGGATCCCAAGGCCCACACCATCGGTGAGCGACTGTTCGCCAACAACTGCGCGCAATGCCACGGCGCCGATGCCAAGGGCTCCAAGGGCTTCCCCAACCTGACCGACAACGACTGGCTGTGGGGCGGTACGCCCGAGGCCATCACCGAGACCATCACCAAGGGTCGCGAGGGCAACATGCCGCCCATGGCCGCAGCGGTTGGCACCAGCGACGACGTGCGCAACGTCGCCCATTACGTGCTGTCGCTCTCGGGCAGCCCGCACAACCCGCTGTATGCCCAGCTCGGCAAGCCCAAGTTCGTCGTCTGCGCGGCCTGCCACGGTCCTGGCGGCCAGGGCAACCCAGCCCTGGGGGCGCCCAACCTGAGCGACAAGATCTGGCTGCACGGCTGGGGTGAGGCCGCCGTCATGGCCATGGTCAACAACGGCAAGCACAATGTGATGCCGGCCCACGGCGAGCGCCTGACGCCCGAACAGATCCGCGTGCTGGCGTCCTATGTCTGGGGTCTTTCGCAATCACAGAGCGTTGCCACCGCCCGCTGAGTCAGATGCCAGATCCCACCGCGCCCGGCCCGGGTGACGCCACCCAGGTCATCCGGCTCTACCGTTCGGAAGACAAGATCCATCCGCGCGCGGTGGATGGCTTCTACGCCCGCTGGCGCTGGGCCTTCGTCGCCCTGACGCAACTGGTGTTCTACGGCCTGCCCTGGCTGGACTGGGGCGACCGTCAGGCCGTGCTCTTCGACCTGGAGGCGCGGCGCTTCTATATCTTCGGCCTGGTGCTGTATCCGCAGGACTTCGTGTACCTCACGGCCCTGCTGATGATCTCGGCCTTCGGGTTGTTCCTGTTCACTGCCGTCGCTGGACGGCTGTGGTGCGGGTTCGCCTGCCCGCAGACGGTCTACACCGAGATCTTCATGCGGGTTGAGCACTGGTTCGAAGGCGACCGCAACGCGCGGCTGCGGCTGGCCAAGGCGCCCTGGTCTTTCGACAAGCTCTGGCGCAAGAGCGGCAAGCAGCTCGTCTGGATCGCGCTGGGACTGTGGACAGGCTTCACCTTCGTTGGCTACTTCACGCCCATCCACACGCTGGGCCGCGAGGTGTTCGCCCTGGGCCTTGGGCCCTGGGAGACCTTCTGGGTGTTGTTCTACGGGTTCGCCACCTATGGCAACGCCGGATACATGCGCGAGCAGGTCTGCAAGTACATGTGCCCCTACGCGCGCTTTCAGAGCGCGATGTTCGACCGCGATACCCTCATAGTCAGCTACGACCCGGTGCGCGGCGAGCCGCGCGGCAACAATGCCAAGCGTGGCAAGAAGGGCGAGGAGCGCGCCGCGCCGCTGGGCGACTGCATCGACTGTGGCTTGTGCGTGCAGGTCTGCCCCACCGGCATCGACATCCGCGACGGCCTGCAGTACGAGTGCATCAGCTGCGCCGCCTGCGTCGACGTCTGCAACGGCGTCATGGACAAGATGGCCACGCCGCGAGGCCTGATCCGCTTCGATACCGAGAACGGCCTGGAACAGCGGTTGAGCCGCGCTCAGCGCTGGCGCCGCGTGCTGCGGCCGCGCGTGCTGATCTACACGGGCGTGCTGCTGGTCATCTGCTCGGCGCTGCTGTGGAGTCTGGCGTCGCGGCACGGCTTTCGTGTCGACGTGGTGCGCGACCGCGCTTCGCTGGCCCGCCTCGTCGAGGATGGCTGGGTGGAGAACGTCTACCGGCTGCAGGTCATGAATGCGACCGAGTCGCCGCAGCGGTACCGCATCGAGGCCGAAGGTCTGCCAGGGCTGGTGCTGGCTCAGGCCACCACCGTGGATCTGGGGCCGGCGGAGGCCCGCTGGGTGGCGGTAGCCCTGCGCATGCCGCCGGACAGCGCAGGCCAGCTCAAACCGGGTGCCCATCCCATGCGCTGGCGGATCAGCCGTGTCGGCGCCGGCTCGGGCGAGAGCGTTGTCGAGAAATCTACTTTCGTGCTGCCGCGCTGACGGCGAGGAGAACCCCATGTCCGCAGTCAAACCCGATTCCGCCTGGCGTGAGCCCATGGTGTGGCTGGTGGTCGGAGGCCCGGCCACCGTCGTCGTCGCGAGCCTCCTGACGCTTGCGCTTGCCATCAAGCATCCCGATCCGCCGCTGGACCTGCACCCCACGGCGCAGCGCGCCGCGGACGATGCCGAGCCAGCTGACGTGCGCTCTCAGTCCGGTGACGTGCCGGCCATGCTGGGCCGCAATCACGCCGCCACGGGCGCGACCGGGGTCCAGCGGTGAACGGCGGGCCCGGCCCCTCGCGCATCGCGCGCTTCGCGATGGCGGTGGCCTGGTCGTCCTTTCTTGCGGCCGGCGTGATGGAGCTGCTGGTGTTTGCCGTGGTGGATCCCGGCGACCTGCGATGGTTCGGTGCCGCCCCGCTTGATCTCCCGGCGCAGGCGGTCTATACGGTTAGCTTCCTGATCTTCTGGGGCGTCACGGCGCTTGGCGCCAGCCTGACGCTGCTGCTGGCCAGCCTGCCGGCGGACGATGTCAAGCCTGCGCGTCGTGCGCCGGGCTGGCCTCGCTAGCCGTCGCCACGACGCGCGCGTGCCGATCGTGGGTCCAGTAGGCCCAGGCCCAGTCCAGCAGCACCACGAAGCGGTTGCGGAAGCCGATCAGGAAGTAGACGTGCGCGAACAGCCAGAACAGCCAGGCCGGATAGCCTGAGAAGCGCAGCGCCCCGACCGGGGTGCCCAGGTCCACGACGGCGCTGTTGCGGCCTATGGTGGCGAGGTTGCCGTAGTCGCGGTAGCGAAAGGGTTGGGTCGGCGTGCCGGCCAACTGGCGGCGTATGTTGGCCGCGGCGCAGCGGCCCATCTGCTTGGCGCCAGGCGAGACGCCCGGCACCGGTCTGGGCTCGCGCCCCGGAACATGGCTGCGCGCGGCGGCGAGGTCGCCGATGACCTGGATGCGGGGGAAGTCCTTCAGGCTCAGGTTGGGCTCGACGACCACGCGGCCCGCACGGTCCTGCGCGCAGCCTGTGGCGTCCGCCAAAGCGCGGCCCAGCGGCGAGGCGGCCACGCCAGCGGCCCAGACGATGCAGCGGCTGTGCAGCCGCTCGGCGCCTGTGGCGGTCGTGAGGTCCAGCCCTTCGGCATCGATGCCGGTGACGCGGGCGCCCAGCTTCACCTCCACGCCCAGGGCCGTCAGCTGCTCGCGGGCGCGCTCGCTCAAGGACTCGGGCATGGCCTGCAGCACGCGGGGGCTTCCTTCCACCAGCAGCACGCGGGCTTGCCGCGGATCGATGCGGCGGAATTCACCAGGCAGCGTGTGGCGGGCGATCTCGGCGAAGGTGCCGGCCAGCTCGACGCCGGTCGGCCCGCCGCCCACGACGACGAACTGCAGCAGCGCCTTGCGCTTGACCTCGTCGTCTTCCCGCTCGGCAGCCTCGAACGCCAGCAGCACGCGGCGACGGATCTCGAAGGCGTCCTGCAGCGTCTTCAGCCCCGGCGCGAAGCCGGCCCATTCGTCGCGGCCGAAGTAGCTGTGCGTGGCGCCTGCGGCGACGATGAGGTAGTCCCAGCGCAGCAGGGCACCATCCTTCAGGGTGGCCGTCCTGCCCTGCGCATCGATGGCGATGACCTCGCCCAGCAGCGTCGTCACATTGGGCTGGCGCCGGAACAGGTGGCGTATGGGCGCCGCGATGGACGGCGCCGACAGCCCCGCCGTGGCCACCTGGTAGAGCAGGGGCTGGAAGAGGTGGTGGTTGGTCTTGTCGACGACGGTGATGTCGACATCGGCGGCACGCAGGGCGCGCGCCGCCTCCAGGCCGCCGAAACCGCAGCCGATGATGAGGACTTGGGGACGCATGGGGCCATCCTACGCCTTGGATGCTGCGCCGCAGCATCGACGCGCCCGAGCAGGGTGGCGCCGGGTTGGGGCGGATGCAAAGGCGGCCTGCTCCTACGCAGCGCGCGCGCCTGTCCCCCTAGGATGCGGCGCGCCCGCGCGCACCCTCAGTCCGATGCCCCCACCCAACTTCGCCGCAGCCACTTTGCCGACCGCCACGACCGCGTCCATGTCTTCCCACGACTCGGCCTGGCAGCGTCCGCGTGGGGGCAAGTTGCGCGGCCTGTCCTTCCACCAGTGTCTGCTGGCGGCCTTCCTGCTCATCACCGCGGTGCTGGGCGGTGCGGCGGCACAGGCGATGTTCGCTCTGGAGCATGTCGCGCTGCAGGGGCGTCAGGCCTCGCAGGACGCCGCGGCCCTGACGGCGCAGGTGCAGCGCCTGGCCGAGCGAACCGTGGCCATGGAGCGCAGCGCGCGCCAGTTTCTCGTGCTGGACGACTCCAGCCTGCGCGAGCGCTACCAGGGCGCCTGGGCGGATGCCCGCGCGACACAGGCGGTGCTGGCCGAGCTGATGGGTGATGCGGTCTCGCAGCCCTTGCTGGCTGAATGGGTGACCCAGGCCGGTGCCGCCTGGGAGGTGCTGCAAGGCCCTGCGCGGGCCCGCGGCGCGGCTTTGAAGCGGCTGACTCCGCTGTTCGCCCGCCTGCACCGCCTCAACGAGCTGCTGACCGAGCACAGCCAGCAGGCCATGGACCGCCGCAGTGACGCCGTCCTCGCGGAGCTGGAGCAGCAGCGCAACCTCATTAGCGGTCTGGTGCTCGGGGCGATCGCGTTGGCCGGCCTGCTTGCGCTTGGCTTCGGCCACTGGCTGCTGCGGCCACTGGCCCATGTGGAGGCCGTCATCGGCCGGATGGGCGACAACCGCTTTGATGAACCCATCGCCGTCGGCGGCCCGGCCGACCTGCGCCGGCTCGGCCGCCAGCTGGAATGGCTGCGCCAGCGGCTGGCGACGTTGGAGTCCGACAAGACGCGCTTCGTGCGTCACATCTCGCACGAGCTGAAGACGCCCATGGCTTCCATCCGCGAAGGCGCGGCGCTGCTGCGCGACGGAGTCGCCGGGCCGCTGACGGCCGACCAGACCGAGATCGTGCGCATCCTCGGCGACAACAGCATGGCCTTGCAGCGCCAGATCGAGGACTTGCTGCGCTACCAGACGCTGGCGTCGGACTCGCAGCAACTGCAGCGCCGCGCCACCGACCTGCCGGCGCTGCTGGCCCGCATCGTCGACGACCAGCGGCTGCTGTGGCAGGCGCGCGGGTTGGATGTGCGCGTCGAGGCCCCGCCCTGTGTCGCCGTCGTCGATGGTGAGAAGCTGGGCGTCGTGCTGGCCAACCTGCTCGTCAACGCGGTGCGCTTCAGCCCGCCGGGCGGACGCATCACGCTGGCGCTGGGGCAGGGCGAGGGCAAGGTCCGCATCGACTGCGTGGACGGCGGCCCCGGCGTCGCGACCGAGGATGCCGAACGCATCTTTGACCCCTTCTACCAGGGCCGAAACCAGGCGCCCGGCGCACGCCGCGGCAGCGGCATCGGCCTGTCCATCGTGCGCGAGATCGTGCAGGCGCATGGCGGCAGTTGTCGCCTGCTACCCGCCGAGCGTGGCGCCCATTTCCGGATTGAGATTCCCCATGCGACTTGAGCGACGACTGCCTGTACTTGCCCTGCTGCTGCTCCTTGCGGGCTGCCAGACCCCGCCGCCGGCACCCGAGCCAGCCCCGCCGTCACCTGCGCCGGTCTGTCCCGCACCGCCACCACCACCGCAACAGACCGACGAGCTGCAAGCCGTCCTGGTCTATGCGGAGGATCTGCGCAAGGCCCTGGCAATGAGCCAGGGGCGCGGCGGTGCCGAACTGGCCCAGGCCACAGCTCAGCTGGAGCTCGCCGCCAATGCGACCGAGCCCCAGGCGGAACCTCTCAAGCCTCTGGCGACCCTACTGGCCGCGCGTCTGGCCGAGCAGCGCCGGCTGCAGGACAACGTCGACAAGCTGACCCAGCAGCTGCGCGACAGCCAGCGCCGCAACGAACAGCTCAACGAGAAGCTGGAGGCGCTCAAGGTCATCGAGCAGACCCTGCCGGTGAAGCGATGAACCCTTCGACCAGCCGTCCTGCCGCGCTGCAAGCCGCCCCGTGCAGGTCGGCCTGGGAGCCTCGGGCACCGGCAGTCCCTGTGGATTGCCTGTGCCCACGTAAGGCCACGGGCCTCTGGCCCGTGGCGGGCCCAGCCTTCGGCCGAAAGCCGGATGAATCACTGAAACGAGGCCTGGCATGACTACACAAGCCACCATCCTGCTGGTTGACGATGACGCCGACCTGCTGCGCCTGATGACGATGCGGCTCAGCGCCGCCGGCCACGCTGTGCAGGCCGTCTCCAGCGCCGAGGCTGCGCTGGCCCACCTGGCCGTACGTCTGCCATCCCTCGTCATCACCGACGTGCGCCTGCCGGGCATGGACGGCCTGGCGCTGTTCGACGAGGTGCGCGCCCGTCACCCGTCGCTGCCTGTCATCCTGCTCACTGCCCATGGCAGCATTCCGGACGCGGTCGAGGCCACGACGCGCGGTGCCCATGCCTACCTGACCAAACCCTTCGACGGCCAGGAGCTGATGGCCAAGATCCACCGCGCGCTGCTCGTCAACGCGCCCGGTCCGGCGGCCTTCGACGGCGACGGTGCCTGGCGCAGCGAGATCATCAGCCGCAGCCCGCGCATGGCCGAGGTGCTCGCCGAGGCGCGGCTGGTGGCGGCCACCGACGCCAGCGTGCTGATCTCGGGCGACAGCGGTACGGGCAAGGAACTGCTGGCCCGTGCCATCCACAACGCCAGCCCGCGCGCGCAGAGGCCCTTCGTGGCGGTCAACTGCGCGGCCATTCCCGAGGCGCTGCTGGAATCCGAACTGTTCGGCCACGTGAAAGGTGCGTTCACCGGCGCGCAAGGCCATCGCCAGGGGTTGATCCCGGCTGCACAGGGCGGCACGGTCTTCCTCGACGAGATTGGCGACATGCCGCTGGCACTGCAGGTCAAGCTGCTGCGAGTGCTGCAGGAGCGCGTGCTGAGGCCGGTGGGCAGCAACGAGACGGTGGCGGTCGACGTGCGCGTGCTGTCCGCCACCCACCGGGACCTGGAGCTGGCGATGGCCGAGGGGCAGTTCCGCCCCGATCTCTTCTATCGGCTCAATGTCGTCAAACTCAGGCTGCCGCCACTGGCCGAGCGGCGCGAGGATATTGCGCTGCTGGCCCAGCACTTCCTGCTGGCGCTGGCGGAGCGGCACCGCAAGCCGGTCAAGGGCTTCGCGCCCGATGCGATGGAGGCGCTGGTGACGGCGCCCTGGCCAGGCAACGTGCGCCAGCTCTACAACGTTGTCGAGCAGGTCTGCGTGCTGGCCACGGCGGCGCTGGTCCCGCTGGCCCAGGTGCAGCGCGCGCTGCAGATGCCAGTGGCCGAGGTGTTGAACTACCAGCATGCCAAGCAGCGTTTCGAGCGTGACTACCTTAACCAGTTGCTCAATCTCACGTCCGGCCATGTCGCCGAAGCGGCGCGCCTGGCCGACCGCAACCGCACCGAGTTCTACCGCCTGATGCAAAAGCACGGGCTGGACCCACAGCTGTTTCGTACCGACCCCTGACGTCGTGCAGCGGCTTGTCGTTTGCATTGGCGCCAATGCGGGGCGGCGGCATGACTGATCCGACGGGAGAACTGGCTTGACCAGGAGGCGGCCTACGCGCGTTACCGTCCCGAGTTGCCGCCCGAGCTGGCGAAGTTCCTGGCCGCTGGCCGGGGTGAGCACTTCATCTTTGACATCGCGCGTTGCCTGCCGGAGGTGACCGATGAGACAGGCGGCTTGCGGCGTCGGATTGCGGCGACAAAAAACTGTCAGGCAAATCAGGGACTTAGGTCTTTGCGTCCCGCAGCTGTCGCCGCCTGGCGACAAAAAACATGTGTTGCTCGGCCATTGGCGCCTCGCCTGACCATGTCCCGTGCCTCAAGTGATTGATCGGAAAGAGGAATCCGGAACTGGCACAGCCTTTGCGCTATGTCCGTTCGTGGTGCCGCCCCGGCACCGCGTTTGATTCACGCATCTTCAGGAGATCCGCATGCAACAAGCATCCACCGTCGCCCGTCTGCTGTCCGCCGTCCTGATGGCGACCGCCGCCACCGCCTCTTTCGCCGCTGAGCCCGCCACCGCACCCGCCCAGCAGTCAGCGCAGGCCAGCGACGACGCCGCCATCGCAGCCCAGGCTTCCGCCGCTCTGCAGCAGGACAAGGATCTGCAGGCCCTGCCGCTGACCGTCAGCAGCGCAGGCGGCGGCGTCATCGTCGTGAAGGGAGCCGCGCCCAGCGCCGAACTGGCTCAGAAGGCCATCAAGCTTGCCCAGGCCGTGCCGGGCGTGAAGGAAGTGCGCAACGAGATCAAGGTCGGCTGACCCTTCTCCCATGTCCCAAGCCTCGCCTGCGCAAGCCGGCGAGGCTTTTGCCTTTTTAATGCAGGTCGAGCGTGCGGGCCGAACGCCCGGCCCCGACATTGGCCGGAGGTCGAGGGGAGGGCCGGGGCTGTGGTTTCAGCAGTGGCTGTTGTTGACCAGGGCCTGCAGCCCCGCTTGATCAAGGATGCGCAGTTGGCGTTGCTTGACCTCCATCAGCCCATCTTCCTGGAACTTGGAGAAGGTGCGGCTGACGGTCTCGAGCTTCAGCCCAAGGTAGCTGCCGATCTCCTCGCGCGTCATGCGCAGCACCAGGCTCGATGAGGAGAAACCGCGCGCCTGCAGGCGCTGCGTCAGGTTCAGCAGGAAGGCCGCGAGGCGCTCCTCGGCGCGCATGTTTCCCAGCAGCAGCATGACACCGTGGTCGCGCACGATCTCGCGGCTCATGATCTTGTGGAACTGATGCTGCAGCACGGTGAACTCGCGCGACAACTCCTCCAGGTCGCGGTACTGGATCACGCAGACGGAGGAGTCTTCCAGCGCGACGGCGTCACAGTGGTGGTGGTCGCTGCTGATGCCGTCCAGCCCCAGCAGTTCGCCGGCCATCTGGAAGCCGGTGACCTGGTCGCGGCCATCCTCGCTGCCGACGCAGGTCTTGAAGAAGCCGGTGCGCACCGCGTACAGCGCTTCAAAGCGGTCGCCGTTGCGAAACAGGTGGTCGCCACGCGGCACGCTGCGGCGCTTCTCCACCAGTCCGTCCAGCCTCTGCAGTTCGCCAGGGTTCAGGCCCACGGGCAGGCAGAGTTCGCGCAGGTTGCAGCTGGCGCATGCCACGCGCAGCGGCTCGAGCGTGGCGGAACTGGGTTGCCCCGGCATGTCGGGAGTGATCGGCACGCTCATGGCACGAGGCAGTGTGGTCAGCATGAAATGCATTGTTTGCGGCGGCACGCGCAGCGGCCTTGACCTGGATCAACGCCCGGCCCTGTTCGCGCCGGCAAAGTGGCAGCATGCCCGCTGTCACAGACCGCCCCATCGATGCCGACCTGCTGCGCCGCCACGACGTGGCCGGGCCGCGCTACACGTCCTATCCCACGGCCGATCGTTTCGTCGAGGCCCACCAGGCGCCCCAGCACCTCCAGGCGCTGCGCCAGCGCGGCACGGTGCAGCCGCTGTCGATCTACGTGCACATCCCATTCTGCGAGCAGCTCTGCTACTACTGCGCTTGCAACAAGATCATCACCAAGCACCATGAGCGGGCCGCGCCCTACCTGGCGGCGCTGGAAGTGGAGATGGATCTGGTTGCCGAGGCCGTGGGGGGGCCGGCGCCGGTGTCGCAGCTGCACCTGGGGGGCGGCTCGCCGACCTTCCTGTCGGACGCGGAGCTGACGCAGCTGATGGATGCGCTGCGCCGTCGCTTCAAGCTGCTGCCTGGCGCCGAGCTGTCCATCGAGGTGGACCCGCGCACGGTGGACGCCGGGAGGCTGGCGCATCTGCGCGGCCTGGGCTTCAACCGCCTGTCCTTCGGCGTGCAGGACTTCGACCCCGCCGTGCAAAAGGCCGTGCACCGCGTGCAGCCGCTGGAATCCGTTGCGGCGCTGATGAGCGCGGCGCGCGAGCTGGGCTTCGCGTCCATCAGCGTGGACCTCATCTACGGCCTGCCGCTGCAGACGCCGGCTTCATTCGCGCGCACCATCGCCCAGGTCGCCGAGCTGCGGCCGGACCGCGTCGCGATGTACGCCTACGCCCACCTGCCGCAGCGTTTCAAGCCGCAGCGCCGTATCGTGGCCGAACTGCTGCCGCCAGCGGGCGACAAGCTGGCCATGCTGTCAGGCGCGATCAGCGCGCTGCTCGGCGAGGGCTACGCCTACATCGGCATGGACCATTTCGCGCTGCCCGACGACCCGCTGGCCGTCGCCAAGCGCCAGGGGTTGCTGCACCGCAACTTCCAGGGCTATTCCACCCAGCCCGACTGCGACCTCGTGGGCCTGGGTGTGTCGGCCATCAGCCGCGTAGGCCCGACCTATGCGCAGAACGCCAAGACGCTGATCGAGTACGACGACGCGCTGCGCCAGCGCCAGTTGCCCATCCAGCGCGGCCTCGCGCTGACGCGCGACGACCTGCTGCGCCGCGCGGTCATCATGGCGCTGATGTGCCAGGGGCGACTTGAATTCGAGTCCATCGCGGCGTCCTACCTCGTCGACGTCCCCCGCTACTTCGCGGCCGAGCTGGAGCGACTTGTTCCGCTCGCGGAGCAGGGCCTCGTCGTCATCGAGCCGGGCGCCATCCAGCTTACGCCGCTGGGCTGGTATTTCGTCCGCGCCGTGGCGATGGTGTTCGACCGCTACTGCCAGACCGACGCCAGCCGCGAGCGCTTCTCAAAGATCCTCTGAGGGTCGCCGGGTGGATGCCGCGCTGATCGCCTCCGCCGCGCTGATGGGCCTGGCCGGCATGCCGCACTGCGCGGCAATGTGCAGTGCGCCCTGCGCACTGGCCGGTGGCAAGCGGCCGGTGAAGCTGCTCGCCGGGCGGGTGCTCGGCTATACGGCTGGCGGCGCCATCGTGGCGGCATCGGCCGAGGCACTGGCCCGGGCTTCGCAGAGCGCTGCGCTATTGCAGCCAGCCTGGGCGCTGCTGCAGGCGGCCTTGCTGCTGCTGGGGCTGACGCTGCTCGTGCGCGGCCGCATGCCGGTCTGGCTGGGTGCCGTGACCTGGCGCCCCAAGCCGAGCCATGCCTTCGCCACCGGCATGGCCTGGGTCATCATGCCCTGCGGGCTGCTGCACGCGGCGCTGCTGCTGGCGGGCCTGTCCGGCTCGGTGGCCGGGGGGGCGGCGACCATGGCCGGCTTCGCGCTGGCCAGCACCCCGGGCCTGGTCGTGGCGCCGCTGTGGCGGGCGCGGCTGCTCAGGCGTGGCGCGCGTGGAGAGATGCTGGCCCTGCGACTGGCCGGCCTGGCGCTGGTGCTGGGGGCGGCCTGGGCCTTGGGCCATGGGGTTTGGCAGAAGGTCATGCTGGCCTGCTGACGCGGCAAAATCGCCGCGTTTCGTTTTCCCTCTCTCGTCTCTTTGTGAAAGCCCCCAGCCATGTACCAACACATCACGGTGCCCGAAGGCGGCCAGAAGATCACGGTCAATGCCGACTTCTCGCTCAACGTGCCCGATCAGCCGATCATTCCCTACATCGAAGGGGACGGCACCGGCCTGGACATCACGCCGGTCATGCTGAAGGTGGTGGATGCGGCCGTGGCCAAGTCCTATGGCGGCCGGCGCAAGATCCACTGGATGGAGATATTCGCCGGCGAGAAGAGCACGAGGGTCTACGGCCCCGATGTCTGGCTGCCTGCGGAGACGCTGCAGGTGCTCAAGGAGTACGTGGTCTCCATCAAGGGGCCGCTGACCACGCCAGTGGGCGGGGGCATCCGCTCGCTCAACGTCGCGCTGCGCCAGGAGCTGGATCTCTACGTCTGCCTGCGCCCGGTGCAGTACTTTGACGGCGTGCCCAGCCCCGTGAAGGAGCCGCACAAGGTCGACATGGTCATCTTCCGCGAGAACTCGGAGGACATCTACGCCGGCATCGAGTACGAGGCCGAGAGCGACAAGGCGAAGAAGCTCATCGAGTTCCTGCAGCGGGAGATGGGCGTCACGAAGATCCGCTTCCCCGAGACCTCCGGCATTGGCGTCAAGCCCGTCTCGCGCGAGGGCACCGAGCGCCTGGTGCGCAAGGCTATCCAGTACGCGATCGACAACAACAAGCCCAGCGTAACCATCGTGCACAAGGGCAACATCATGAAGTTCACGGAAGGCGCCTTTCGTGACTGGGCCTATGCGCTGGCGCAGAAGGAATTCGGCGCCGAGCCCATCGATGGCGGTCCTTGGTGCCGGTTCAAGAACCCGAAGACGGGCAAGGACATCACCATCAAGGACAGCATCGCCGACGCCTTCCTGCAGCAGATCATCCTGCGTCCTGCCGAGTACAGCGTCATCGCGACGCTGAACCTCAACGGCGACTACGTCTCCGACGCGCTGGCCGCGCAGGTGGGTGGCATCGGCATTGCGCCGGGCGCCAACATGAGTGATTCCATCGCCATGTTCGAGGCCACGCACGGCACTGCACCGAAGTACGCCGGCAAGGACTACGTGAACCCCGGCTCCGAGATCCTGTCGGCCGAGATGATGCTGCGCCACATGGGCTGGACCGAGGCGGCCGACCTCATCATCTCCAGCATGGAAAAGGCCATCCTGAGCAAGAAGGTCACCTACGATTTCGCACGGCTGATGGACGGTGCGACGCAGGTGTCGTGCTCCGGCTTTGGCCAGGTCATGATCGACTGCATGTGAGGCCGCTGCGCCGGCCTCGCGCGATCACTGCGCGTTGCGCCGGCGCCAGCAGATGAACAGCAGCCCCAGGGCCAGCAGGGCCGGCACCGTCGGCTCCGGCACGGGGGCGGCCTGCACCGACCAGGATACCGTGCCGTAGCCGGAGCCAATGCCGGCATGCACGCCATCGTTCAACGGGCCGCCGCTGGATGCCGAGAGCATGAAGTCGGCTTCGGCTCCCGCGCTGTATACGCAGCCATAGCGCAGCAGTCCGCAGGTCGGGGCGCTGTAGCGCCCCCCCAGCGTCCAGTCGACCAGTTGACCCTGCGCGAAGCGCAGGGTGGCGATGCTGGCATTGCCTGCGTCGAACTGCGTGCCAAACCACTCGAAGCTCAGGGCCTGCGTGGGCAAGCCCATGACCAGATTGCCGACCTGGCCTGTGCCGCCTGCCGGCATCAGGGTGTCGTCGAAGCTGAAGCTTCCGTGGCCCGTGGTGCCGATGGTGTAGAAGTCAGCGCTTGCGTTGGTGCTGGTGATGCTGAAGTTCACCGTCACCGTGGCCGCGTCGGCAGTGGTGGGCGTGGCCAGGGAGGCGATCAGCAGGCCGGCCGTCAGGGCGAGGGTGGCCAGCTGTTGGAAGGGACGGGTCATCGAGATGCTCCTAGGGCATTGGTTTCACGGATGCACCCGCGGCGCCTGTGCTCGCGGTGCGAGGCGGCCTCGACGACCGCGGACTCGCAGTCTCCTGAAACTCGGCGCCCCCGCCATCGCCCGAAAGCACCACGGCCGGACCGGCGAAGAGCCACCCGCAGGATTCGCGGGCCAGTGGCCGGCGGCGCGGCGGCTGGCCCGCTGCCCGCGAGCAACAAAAAGGGGCGCCTGAGCGCCCCCGTGTGCTTGCGGTGACGGACTTCGTCAGGCCAGCGACGCCAGTGCGGCGTTGAAGGTCGCGCTCGGGCGCATCACCTTGTCCAGCTTGGCCACGTCCGGCAGGAAGTAGCCACCGATGTCGGTGGGCTTGCCCTGCACGGCCTTGAGCTCGTCAGCGATCTTGGCTTCGCTGCCGGTCAGTGCGGCGGCCACCGGCTTGAAGCGTGCGGCCAGCTCGGCGTCCTCGGTCTGCGCGGCCAGCTCCTGGGCCCAGTACAGCGTCAGGTAGAAGTGGCTGCCACGGTTGTCGATCTCGCCGGTCTTGGGGCTGGGGCCCTTGCCGTTGTCCAGCAGCTTGCCGGTGGCGGCATCCAGCGTCTTGGCCAGCACCTTGGCCTTGGCGTTGTTGTTCTTGAGTCCCAGGTCCTCCAGGCTCACGGCCAGGGCCAGGAATTCGCCCAGCGAATCCCAGCGCAGGTGGTTCTCCTCCACCAACTGCTGCACATGCTTGGGCGCCGAGCCGCCGGCACCCGTCTCGTACATGCCGCCACCCGCCATCAGAGGCACGATGGACAGCATCTTGGCCGAGGTGCCCAGCTCCATGATGGGGAAGAGGTCCGTCAGGTAGTCGCGCAGGATGTTGCCCGTGGCGCTGATGGTGTCCAGGCCGCGGATGACGCGTTCCAGCGTGTAGCGCATCGCGCGCACCTGGCTCATGATCTGGATGTCCAGGCCGTTGGTGTCATGCTCGTGCAGGTACATCTTGACCTTGCGGATCAGCTGCGCCTCGTGCGGGCGGTAGCTGTCGAGCCAGAAGACCACCGGCATGCCGGAGTTGCGGGCACGGTTGACGGCCAGCTTCACCCAGTCGCGGATGGCGGCGTCCTTGACCTGGCACATGCGCCAGATGTCGCCCTGCTCGACGTTCTGGCTCAGCAACACTTCGCCCGTTTCAAGGTCGGTGATGTTGGCCACGCCGTCTTCGGTGATCTCGAAGGTCTTGTCGTGCGAGCCATATTCCTCGGCCTGCTGGGCCATCAGGCCGACGTTGGGCACCGTACCCATGGTGCGCGGGTCGAACGCGCCGTGCCACTTGCAGAAGTTGATCATCTCCTGGTAGATGCGGGCGAAGGTCGACTCGGGCATCACCGCCTTCACGTCCTTGAGGCGGCCATCGGCACCGTACATCTTGCCGCCGCTGCGGATCATGGCCGGCATGGAGGCGTCGACGATGATGTCGTTGGGCGAGTGGAAGTTGGTGATTCCCTTGGCCGAGTCCACCATGGCGAGCTCCGGGCGATGCTCGTGGCAGGCGTGCAGGTCGCGCTTGATCTCTTCTTGCTTGGACGCGGGCAGGGTGGCGATCTTGGTGTAGAGGTCCACCATGCCGTTGTTGACATTGACGCCCAGCTCGTCGAACAGCTTGGCGTGCTTCTCGAAGGCCTCCTTGTAGAAGATCTTCACGCAGTGGCCGAACACGATGGGGTGGGACACCTTCATCATCGTGGCCTTGACGTGCAGCGAGAACATCACCCCGGTCTTGCGCGCGTCCTCGATCTCCTTTTCGTAGAAGGCCAGCAGGGCCTTCTTGCTCATGAACATGGAGTCGATGACCTCACGGTCCAGCAGCGAGACCTTGGGCTTGAGCACGACGGTCTTGCCGCTCTTGGTGATGAGTTCCATCTTCACGTCGCGGGCGCGGTCCAGCGTCAGCGACTTTTCACCGTGATAGAAGTCGCCCGCGTGCATGTGTGAGACGTGCGAGCGCGAGGCCTGGCTCCACTCGTCCATGCGGTGCGGGTTCTTGCGGGCGTATTCCTTGACGGCCTTGGGCGCGCGGCGGTCGGAGTTGCCTTCACGCAGCACCGGGTTGACGGCCGAGCCGATGCACTTGTTGTAGCGGGCGCGGATGTCCTTTTGCTCGTCGGTCTCGGGCTTCTCGGGGAAGTCGGGGATCTTGTAGCCCTTGTCCTGCAGTTCCTTGATGGCTGCCTTCAGTTGGGCCACCGAGGCGCTGATGTTGGGCAGCTTGATGATGTTGGCCTCGGGCTTGAGCGTCAGCTTGCCCAGGGCTGCGAGGTTGTCCGTCACACGCTGCCCTTCGCTCAGCAGCTCCGGGAACTGGCCCAGGATGCGGCCGGCCACCGAGATGTCGCTGGTGACGACATCGATCCCAGCCTGCGCCGCGAAGGCCTTGACGACGGGCAGAAGCGAGGCCGTGGCCAGGCGAGGCGCTTCATCGGTCAGGGTGTAAACGATCTGGGTCTTGTCGGCAGTCATGAAATCTTCCGGTAAAGGTGCAATCCGTGCGGCGCAAAGCGGCAGCGCGCCGGCACGCAGGGCATGAACTCTAGCAAGCCGCTCCAGCAGTTTGCTGACGAGGTGTCGCCGGGGGCGGCCCGACGCCTGCCGGGCGCGCAAGACAAAGCCCCGTGGCCGGCTGGCTCACGGGGCTGGTGGGTGGCGTATCTCAGGAGGCCAGTGGCTGCTGCTGCTCGGCGGCGCGGGCGGCGGCCTCCATGGGGGTGATGTTCTGCGCCAGTTGGCCTTTGGGGCCTTGCACCAGCTCGAACTGCACCTGGCTGCCCTGCTTCAGCGTCCGGAAGCCTTCCATCTGGATCGCCGAGAAGTGGGCGAAAACATCATCGCCGCCGGCGTCCGGCTCGATGAACCCAAAGCCCTTGGCATCGTTGAACCACTTGACTTTGCCCAGTGCCATCGTTTTGTCTCCATTGTTGTGGCACCTCCCGGTGGAGGCGGACACGGATTTTGGTAGCGCAAAAATCAGCGTCAATTCGGGACCTTCCCGCCCGGGTTCACCCTGGGGCGGCTTGCAAAAACGGCCATCGCCGCCAACTGCCCGCGGTCGGCGGGGAGATAACCCCCGTCGATAGAATCGATCCATGCCTGTGCTGTCCGTTTTTTCACCGCGAAACCAGTCGGTCCCGCCTCCGCCCACGCCGCCCCTGAAGCCGGGCCGGGATGAGGGCGAGGGTGCGGTCGTCGTCGAGCGTCAGACGCAGAAGACCGAGCCCCCGCGGCTCTATCAGGTCCTGCTGTTGAACGACGATTTCACGCCGATGGAGTTTGTAGTCATGGTTCTGCAGGAATTTTTCCGGCACGACCTCGATACGGCGACGCAGATCATGCTCAAAATCCACCACGAGGGTCGCGGGGTCTGCGGTGTCTTCACCAAGGACGTCGCCGCGACCAAGGTGGAGCTGGTTTCGGCCGCCTCCCGGCGAGCTGGCCACCCCCTGCAGTGCATTATGGAGGCCGCATGATTGCGCAAGAGCTTGAAGTCAGTTTGCACATGGCGTTCGTCGAGGCGCGCCAGCAGCGGCACGAATTCATCACCGTCGAGCACCTGCTGCTCGCGTTGCTCGACAACCCCAGCGCCGCGGAGGTGCTGCGTGCCTGCGCCGCCAACCTGGATGACCTGCGCAAGAGCCTGACGCAGTTCATCAAGGAAAACACGCCCATGGTGGGCGGCAGTGACGAGGTGGATACCCAGCCCACGCTGGGCTTCCAGCGCGTCATCCAGCGCGCCATCATGCACGTGCAGAGCACCGGCAGCGGCAAGAAGGAGGTGACCGGCGCGAACGTGCTGGTGGCCATCTTCGGCGAGAAGGACTCGCACGCCGTCTACTACCTGCACCAGCAAGGCGTCACGCGCCTGGACGTCGTCAACTTCATCGCCCATGGCATCAAGAAGACCGACCCCGAGCCGCCGAAGAATCCCGAGGGCCAGGGGCCTGGCGCTCAGGAGGGCGAGCGCGAGGAGGGCGAGGGCGGTGCCGCCAAGGCATCGCCGCTGGAGCAGTTCACCCAGAACCTGAACCAGCAGGCCAAGGACGGCAAGATCGACCCGTTGATCGGTCGCGAGGCCGAGGTCGAACGCGTGGTGCAGGTGCTGTGCCGCCGCCGCAAGAACAACCCGCTGCTGGTGGGCGAGGCTGGAGTCGGCAAGACCGCCATTGCCGAGGGCCTGGCTTGGCGCATCACCGAGGGCGAGGTTCCCGAAGTGCTGGCTGACGCCATCGTCTACTCGCTGGACATGGGTGCGCTGCTGGCTGGTACCAAGTACCGCGGCGATTTCGAGCAACGCCTCAAGGCGGTGCTCAAGGCGCTCAAGGAACAGCCCAACGCCGTCCTCTTCATCGACGAGATCCACACGCTGATCGGTGCCGGAGCGGCGTCGGGCGGGACGCTGGACGCGAGCAACCTGCTCAAGCCGGCCCTGTCTAGCGGCGCGATGAAGTGCATCGGTGCGACGACGTTCACCGAGTACCGCGGTATCTTCGAGAAGGATGCGGCGCTGTCCCGCCGGTTCCAGAAGGTGGATGTGGCCGAGCCCTCGGTCGAGCAGACCATTGAGATCCTGAAAGGCCTGAAGAGTCGCTTTGAGGAGCACCACTCCGTGAAGTACGCGCTGGGCGCGCTGCAGGCGGCGGCCGAGCTGTCGGCCAAGTACATCAACGACCGCCATCTGCCCGACAAGGCCATCGACGTCATTGACGAGGCCGGCGCCGCGCAGCGCATCCTGCCCAAGAGCAAGCAGAAGAAGACCATCACCCGTGCCGAGGTGGAGGACATCGTCGCCAAGATCGCGCGCATCCCGCCTGCCTCGGTCAACAGCGACGACCGCAGCAAGCTCAAAACCCTGGACCGCGACCTGAAGAGCGTCGTGTTCGGACAGGATCCCGCCATCGATGCCCTGGCTGCCGCCATCAAGATGGCGCGCTCCGGCCTGGGGCGGCCGGACAAGCCCATCGGCAGCTTCCTGTTCAGTGGCCCCACGGGCGTCGGCAAGACCGAAGTCGCCAAGCAACTCGCCTACATCCTGGGCATCGAGCTGATCCGCTTCGACATGTCGGAGTACATGGAGCGTCACGCCGTGAGCCGCCTGATCGGCGCGCCTCCGGGCTACGTGGGCTTCGACCAGGGCGGCCTGCTGACCGAGGCCGTCACGAAGAAGCCGCACGCCGTGCTGCTGCTGGACGAGATCGAGAAGGCCCACCCTGACGTCTTCAACGTGCTGCTGCAGGTCATGGACCACGGTACGCTGACCGACAACAACGGGCGCAAGGCCGACTTCCGCAACGTCATCATCATCATGACGACGAACGCTGGCGCGGAGGCGCTGAACAAGTCCACCATCGGCTTCACGACCCAGCGCCAGCAGGGCGACGAGATGGCCGACATCAAGCGCCTGTTCACGCCGGAGTTCCGCAATCGCCTGGATGCCATCGTGTCCTTCCGCCCGCTGGACGAGGAGATCATCCTGCGCGTGGTCGACAAGTTCCTGCTGCAGCTGGAAAGCCAGTTGCAGGAGAAGAAGGTCGAAGTCAGCTTCTCCGACGCGTTGCGCAAGCAACTCGCCAAGAAAGGCTTCGATCCGCTGATGGGCGCGCGGCCGATGCAGCGCCTGATCCAGGACACCATCCGCCGCGCCCTGGCGGACGAACTGCTGTTCGGCCGCCTGGTGGACGGTGGCCGCCTCAGCGTGGATGTGGACGACAAGGGCGAGACGGTGCTGGACATCCAGCCCAACGCGAAGCCCAGCAGGGATGGCAAGCCCAAGGCCGAGCCCGCGACGGCCTGAACCTCCGGTGAACTAGTAAAGAAAGCGGCCCACGGGCCGCTTCTTCGTTGGGGATGATTCACTGGGTGGAAATGAAGTGGAAACGCTAGGATGCTTGGCACCCTAATTCCAGAAATTTTCAAGGCTATGGCTTCGCAAACCTCCGGTCCTTCACATGCGCACGAACTGAAATCGGGCGACCGCTACGAGTTCGGCGCCAACTGGGCCAGATTCCTGAAAACTCTCGATGAAAAGAAGATTCAGGAAGCGGAAGATAGTTTGAAGAAGATGCTCGGGGTTTCGGATCTGAGCGGGCGGACATTCCTCGATATAGGAAGCGGCAGTGGGCTTTTCTCCCTCGCGGCGCGGCGCCTGGGGGCTGTGGTTACTTCGTTTGACTACGACCCGCAATCCGTGGCCTGTACGCAGGAGCTGAAGAACAGGTTCTTTGCAGATGATGCGCAGTGGCGGGTCGAGACGGGGTCGATCCTGGATGCGGACTATGTTCGCGGCCTTGGCAAGTTCGACATCGTCTACTCCTGGGGGGTGCTGCATCACACCGGCCATATGTGGCGGGCGCTCGAGAATGCGACGCTGCCGACCCGGCAGGGGAGCACCTTCTTCATCGCCCTCTACAATTACCAGCCCTTTGCGACGACTTACTGGACCAGCATCAAGCGGGCCTACAACAAGCTGAAGATCACCCGGCCGCTGATCTTCGCCGTCCATGCCATCTACCCGATGCTGCCTAGCGTGCTGCTCAGGCTGCTGCGTGGCCAGCGCTATGGACGAGGCATGAACCCCTGGCACGATCTGCGCGACTGGCTGGGAGGCTTTCCCTTCGAGGTGGCCAAGCCGGAAGAGATCTTCGACTTCTACAAGCAGCGGGACTTTCAGCTGGAGAGGTTGCGCACCGTCGGCGGGCGGCTGGGGTGCAATGAATTTGTTTTCAAGAGACTCTGATTCCGAATGGAAATGATAATTGCTTAGAGTTGCTGCATTTACCGGAGGTTCGAGAGTCCCTGGTGCACGCTTCAGAATCCGGCAGCATATTGCCGCGCTGCGTGCTGTCGATGTCGATCTGACGGAGTTCCCCGCTCCGTTGGGGATGTACCCGCCCCGAAGCAAGCTGGTGCGGCCGCTTTGGGGTATGGCGACGTTGGCGTCCCGCTTGCCGGCCATCGCGCAGTCGCATCGGTTTGATGTCACGCTGCTGCAGCGGGAAATGCTTTCCAAATTCGTCACGCTGGAGCCGCTGACCCGGCGTCCACGGGTGCTTGATGTGGATGACGCCATCTGGCTCTATCGTCAGGGCCGATTCGCACCCAGACTGGCCCGGCTGTGTTCCGGCATCATCTGCGGCAATACCTATATTGCCGAGGCGTTTGGCCAGTGGAACCCGAACGTCACCATCATCCCCACGGCGGTCGATACTCGAAGATTCGTGCCGGCGGCGCCCGTCGAGGACTTGGTGATCGGCTGGTCCGGCACGAGTGGTGGCTACGAGTACTTCCTGCCGATCGAGTCGGCCTTCGCGGCCGTGCTGCAGCGATTCCCACGCGCGCGCCTGCGGATCGTGTCCGACAGGCCGCCCGCATTCCGGGGCATTCCCGCTGACCGCATCGAGTTCATCCCCTGGTCGCCGGACAACGAGGTGAGTGCTATCCAGGGCATGAGCGTGGGCATCATGCCGTTGATGGACACGCCCTGGGACCGCGGCAAATGCAGCTTCAAGATGCTGACCTACATGGCCTGCGGCATTCCCGTGGTGGCCACGCCAGTCGGGATGAATGCCGATGTGCTCGCTGCTGGCGAGTGCGGCCTGGGGGCCAGCAGCGTGGACGACTGGGTTGATGCCCTCACGACGCTACTGGAGAGTCCCGGCCTTGCCCAGGCTAGCGGCCGCAGGGGACGGGAGATCGTCGTCGAGCGCTATTCCTCGGATGTCATCGTGCCCGCGCTCAAGCAGGCGCTGACGCGATTCGCAGCGAACTGAGTCAGCTCGCTGCCGGGTCCTGCCCGAAGAAGCCGGCGAGCAACTCATACATCGCCGGCTCCTCGGTTCGCATCGTGGCCGGCGCAACGAAAAAGGCCTCGACGGCGACGGCGAAGAACTCCTCGACGGCTTCGGCGCCGTAAGGGTCGATCAGCGTGGCCTCGCCCGCGTCGACGCGCGCGCAAAAGCGCTCCCATTCGGCGTCGATCACCGCAATCCAGCGGTCGCGCTCCTGTGCACCGCCCAGCGGCGGCACCCCGTCGGCCAAGCCGTCGCGCATGTCGATGACGTGGGCGAACTCGTGGATGACGACGTTGAAGACCTCGTCGACGCCAAACTGCGCCGGGTCGTTGCTGACGGCGATCGCGTTCCAGCTGAGCATCAGCGGGCCGCCTTCCATCGCCTCGCCGGCCAGTTCCTCGTCGTACTCGTGGACGACGCCGTCCTCATCCTCAAAGCGTCGTTGTGCGACCACCTCGCCCGCGTGCATGACGATGCCGACGAAGCCTTCGTACCAGCCCAGGCCCAGCCTCAGCACCGGCAGGCAGGCCTGGGCCGCGACGGCCACCGCGACTTCGTCCGTCACTTCGAAGCCGTCGACACCATGGAATTCCTTGGTCGACAGGAAGAGGCTGCACAGGCGGCGCAGCTCGGCGAGATCGTCAGCGCTGCGTGCCGACAGGAACGGATAGCGCAGCAGCGTGAGCTGCCACAGCTCGTCGGGGATGGCATGGCGGCGGGTGGCGCGCCGCTCGCGCCATCGGCTCAGGGCTTTCAGGATCACGGTGACAGGCGCTCGAGGCCGGCGGCCGACAGGCGGACGACGTCGCCGCGCGGCGGCGTCGTGTCGAAGTCCCAGTCGGACAGCACGATGCGCTCCATGCCGTCGCCCAGGTCGTGCTCGGCGGGGCGGTGAGTGTGGCCATGGATCATCGTCGTCGCGCCCGCCTCGCGCAGCAGCGCGCGGCAGGCCTCGGTGTCGAGGTCCGTGGCCATCAGTTGCGCGGCCTGTGCGGCGCGGCTGCCCGCACGCATCTGGCGCCCCAGCGCCTGGCGAGCCTGCAGCGGCTGCGCCAGCACCTGGGCCTGCCATTCGGGAGAGCGCACCTGGCGGCGAAAGGCCTGGTATGCCGTGTCATCGAGGCATTGGGCGTCCCCGTGCACGAGCAGCCAGTGCCGGCCGAAGGCGTCGAGCACGGTGGGGTCGGGTAGGGCGGTCATGCCGCAGGCGGCCATCATGTCGGCGCTGACGAGGAAATCGCGGTTGCCGTGCATGAAGAAGAGATCAAGCCGCTCGGATGCGGCGTGCAACATCGCCGCAACACCCGCCTCGAAGGGTTCGAAGCGGGCATCGTCGCCCACCCAGACCTCGAAGATGTCACCGAGCAGCAGCACCGCGTGCGCGGAAGTACCGGCCAGGTGCCGCTCAAGCCGGGCCAGCGTGCCCGGCGTGTCCGGCCCGAGGTGCAGGTCGGACAGCAGGTCGATCTGCTGCCAGTGCGCCGGCGCCGCGAGGCGTGGAATCAAACTTCCGCGGCTTTCTCGATCACGACCGCTTCGACCGGCACGTCGGCATGGCCGCCGGAGCGGCCGGTGCGCACCTTCTCGATCTTGTCGACGATGTCCTGACCCTCGATGACCTTGCCGAAGACTGCATAGCCCCAGCCCGAGGGCGACTCGGACTTGAAGTCCAGGAAGCCGTTGTCGACCGTGTTGATGAAGAACTGGGCCGTGGCGGAATGCGGTGCGTTCGTCCGCGCCATGGCCAGTGTGTACTTGGCGTTCTTCAAGCCGTTGTTGGCCTCGTTCTGGATCGCGGCCTCGGTGGGCTTTTGGCTCATGCCGGCATCGAAGCCCCCACCCTGGATCATGAAGCCCTTGATGACGCGGTGGAAGATCGTGCCATCGTAGTGGCCGTTGCGAACGTAGTTCAGGAAATTGGCGGCGGACAGGGGGGCCTTGGCGGCATCCAGCTCGATGAGGATGTCGCCGTGGTTGGTGGTGAACTTGACTTGGCTCATTTTTTGACGGGCTCGACGAGAGCCTTGGTGATGAAGATGGGTTTGACGGGCAGGTTCTGGTGGACGCCCTGGGCCTTCGTGTCGACGGCGCGAATCTTGTCGACGACGTCCATGCCCTCGACGACCTGGCCGAAGACGGCATAGCCGGTGCCGATGCGGCCGACATCGGCGTCGAGGAGGATGTTGTCGACGACGTTGATGAAGAACTGCGACGTGGCCGAGTTCGGGTCGTTGGTGCGCGCCATCGCGACCGTGCCGCGCAGATTGGACAGGCCGTTGTCTGACTCCAGCGGGATGGGCGGCTTGGTTGGCCGCTGGTTCAGCTTGGCGTCATAGCCGCCGGTCTGGATCATGAAGTTCTGGATCACGCGGTGGAAGATGACGCCGTTGTAGTGGCCGGCCTTCACGTACTGCAGGAAGTTGGCGACTGACTTCGGCGCCTTCTCGGCATTGAGCTCGATGCGGATGTCGCCTTCGGTGGTCTGCAGCTTCACGGTCTGCGCCGAAGCGCCGGTAGCGGCCAGCAGGGCGGTGAGCAGCGTGGCGTGCAAAAAGACGGTCTTGGTCATGCGGGCTTAGCGGGGCTTGGTGAGATCGTTGGTCAGCGCCAACGTGCGGCTGATCTTGCTGGCCAGGGCGTCGCTGGGCGCCAGTGCCGCCTTCTGCGCGCGCTGGTAGGCGCGCAGGGCCAGGCGGGTCAGCACGTCGCCGAGGTTCTCCTGGGCCTGGGCATGGTCGGGCTGCAGGCGCAGCGCCTGCTCCAGGGCCGTCTTGGCTTCGTCGAGCTCGCCGGCAGCGGCGTGCAGGACGGCGAGGTTGTTGTAGGGGTCGGCCAGGTCGGGGAAGTCCTGGGTCAATCGCATGAAGATGGCCAGTGCCTTGGCGCGGTCGCCCAGTTCCATACGCATCACGCCGAGGGCGAAGCGCAGTTGGAGATCGTCCGGCGTGCGGGTGAGGGCCTGCTCGACCTGCTCGACGGCTTGGGTCTTCTGGCCGGCCAGCCACAGGCGCTGGGCGCTGGCGAGGTCATCGGCGCGGGCCGGCACGGCGGCCAGCGCTGCGAGCAGCGCTAGGGTGGGGAGAAGCAGGCGCATGAGGGTTGTAGCTGGAGGCGGCGTCAGGGGCGGCCGCTATACTGATTTCATTCTATGAGCCCCGCCTGGCCGAACCCGGTGCGGGGCTTCTTGTTGGTGGCTGTTGCCCCTGGTTTCCGTCTCATGCCCCTGCGCGTCCACAACTCCCTCAGCCGCACCCTCGAAGACTTTCAGCCGCTCGTGCCTGGCCAGGTGCGCATGTATGTGTGCGGCATCACGGTCTACGACTTGTGCCACATGGGGCACCTGCGCATGAACATGGCGTTCGACGTCATCTACCGCTGGCTGCGCGCGAGCGGCTATGCCGTCACCTATGTGCGCAACATCACCGACATCGACGACAAGATCATCAAGCGTGCCGTCGAACGCGGCATCACCATCCGCCAGCTGACGCAGGAGATGTCCGCAGCGATGCACGAGGACTTCGCCGCCGTGGGCCTGCTGCGCCCCGACCACGAGCCGCGTGCGACCGAATACGTGCCGCAGATGCTGTCGCTGATCGAACGCCTGGAAGGTCGGGGGCTGGCCTACCGCGCCGAAGGCGGCGACGTGAACTATGCGGTGCGCAAGTTCGAGGGCTACGGCAAGCTCAGCGGCAAGAGCGTCGACGACCTGCGGGCTGGCGAACGGGTGGCGGTGGACGACGGCAAGCTCGACCCGCTGGACTTCGTGCTGTGGAAAGCCGCCAAGGCCGACGAGCCGGTCGACGCGAAGTGGGCCGCGCCCTTCGGCGAGGGGCGCCCCGGCTGGCATATCGAGTGCTCGGCGATGAGCTGCGCGCTGCTGGGCGAGAGCTTCGATATCCACGGTGGTGGCGCCGACCTGCAGTTTCCCCATCACGAGAACGAGATCGCCCAGAGCCAGGGCGCCGGCTACGACTTTGCCAAGTACTGGCTGCACAACGGCTTTCTCAACGTCGACGGCGAGAAGATGTCCAAGAGCCTGGGCAACTTCTTCACCATCCGCGATGTGCTGCAGAAGTTCGACGGCGAGACGCTGCGCTTCTTCATGCTGCGCACGCACTATCGCAGGCCCTTCAACTTCAGCGATTCGCACCTGGAGGACGCCCGCACGGCACTGACGCGGCTCTACACGGCGCTGGACGCCGTGCCGCCGGCAGTCGTCGACATCGACTGGAGCGAGCCCAGCGCCGCGGCCTTCAAGACGGCCATGGACGAGGACTTCGGCACGCCCGGCGCCGTGGCCGTGCTGTTCGATCTCGTCAACGAGGTCAACCGCGACCGCTCGCCGCAGCGGGCTGGCCTGCTCAAGGCCCTGGCCGGCGTGCTGGGCATCCTGCAGCAGGATCCGCGCGCCTATCTGCAGGGGGGCTCCGGTGACGATGCGGCTTGGATCGAGGAACGCATCGCCGCGCGTGCTGCAGCCAAGGCGGCCAGGGACTTTGCTGGCGCCGACGCGATCCGGGCCGAGCTGTCGGCCAAGGGCATCACGTTGAAGGATGGCGCCGGCGGAACGACCTGGGTGAAGAGCTGATGGCGTTGAAGCCCCCTGTCGAGGTCACGCCGGGCTATTGGGATGAGGCCTGCAAGCACCTGGTCAAGCGCGACCGGGTCATGAGGAAGCTCATCCCGCAGTTCGGTGAGGCACGCCTGCAGAGCCGCGGTGATGCCTTCGCGACGCTGGCCCGCTCCATCGTCGGCCAGCAGATCTCGGTCAAGGCGGCGCAATCGGTCTGGAACCGCTGGGTCGCGCTGGCGCCGAAGTTCCAGCCGGCGGCCGTGCTGGCCCTGGGCGTGGACGAGCAGCGCGCGGCCGGCCTGTCGGCCCGCAAGGTCGAGTACCTGCGCGACTTGGCCGAACATTTCGACTCTGGCCAGGTACATGTGCGCCAATGGGCGCAAATGGACGACGAAGCCATCATCGAAGAGCTGGTTGCCATCCGTGGCATCGGTCGCTGGACGGCCGAGATGTTCTTGATTTTTCACCTGATGCGCCCCAATGTCATGCCGCTGGACGACATCGGTTTGCTGAAGGGCATCAGCGTGAACTACTTTTCCGGCGAGCCCGTGTCACGAGCCGAGGCCCGCGAAGTCGGCGACGCCTGGGCGCCTTTCCGCTCGGTAGCGGTTTGGTACATTTGGCGCAGCCTGGATCCCCTACCGGTGGATTACTGATGAGCAAAAAACATTTTCTGGAATTCGAGCAACCTATCGCGGAGCTCGAGACCAAGATCGAAGAGCTGCGCTATGTGCAGAGCGAGTCGGCCGTCGACATCTCCGAGGAGATCGATCGCCTCTCCAAGAAGAGCCTGCAGCTGACCAAAGAGGTCTATTCCAACGTCGCGCCCTGGCAGGTCTACCAGATCGCCCGCCATCCGCAGCGGCCGCAGACGCTGGACTACTGTTCGGAAGTCTTCACCGAGTTCCAGGAACTGCATGGTGATCGCCACTTCGCGGACGATGCGGCCATCGTGGGAGGCATCGCGCGCTTCAACGGCCAAGCCTGCATGGTCATCGGCCACCAGCGTGGCAGCGATGCCAAGGAACGCACGCTGCGCAACTTCGGCATGCCGCGCCCCGAGGGCTACCGCAAGGCGCTGCGGCTGATGAAGCTGGCGGAGAAGTTCGGCCTGCCCGTCTTCACCTTCATCGACACCATGGGGGCCTATCCGGGCATCGGTGCCGAGGAGCGAAGCCAGAGCGAGGCCATCGGCCGCAACATCCTCGAGATGGCCCAGCTTGAAGTTCCCATCATCGCCACCGTCATCGGCGAAGGCGGCTCCGGCGGTGCGCTGGCCATAGGCGTGGCCGACCAGGTGCTGATGCTGCAGTTCGCGGCCTACTCGGTCATCTCGCCCGAGGGTTGTGCCTCCATCCTGTGGAAGAGCAGCGAACGGGCCTCCGATGCCGCCGAGGCGTTGGGCATCACGGCCCACAGGCTCAAGGCCCTGGGCCTGATCGACAAGATCGTCAACGAACCCGTGGGCGGCGCCCACCGGGACGCCAAGCAGATGGCCTCCAACCTGAAGCGGGCGCTGTCCGACGCGCTGCGCCAGGTCAGCGACCTGAGGACCGGCGAGCTGCTGGACCGTCGCTACGAGCGCCTGCAGGCCTATGGCCGATTCGGCGACACCAAGAACCGTTGATCCCACCCGCGATGCCGTAGCGGTCGCCTTCAGCGGCGGCATGGATTCCACGGCGCTGCTGCACGCCGCCACCCGTGCGGCCACGGGGCAGCGTGTCGTGGCGCTGCACGTTCACCATGGCCTTCAGGCACAGGCCGACGACTGGGCGACGCATTGCGAGAGCATGGCCCGGGACCTGGGGGCCGGGTTCGTGTGCACCTGCCTGGGTGGCAAGCCTGGGGCGGGCGAGAGCATCGAGGCCTGGGCCCGAGGGGGGCGCCATCGCGCCTTGCACGACATGGCGATGGAGGCGGGGGCGGATCTGCTGCTGCTGGCTCATCATCGTCGCGACCAGGCCGAGACCTTTTTGCTGCAGGCCCTGCGGGGCGCCGGCAGCGCCGGCCTTTCCGGCATGCCCAGGACCCAGTGGCGGGCCGGGCTGTGCTGGGCCCGTCCCTGGCTGGACCATCCGCGCGAAGCCATCCACGCTTATGCCGTGCAGCATGGTCTGCAGTGGATCGAGGATCCCAGCAACGACGACATGCGCTTTGCCCGCAACCGGCTGCGCCAGGCCCTTTGGCCGGCGTTCGCGTCGGCCGAGGCGGGGCTGGCTCAGGCTGCGCGTTGGGCGCAACAGGCCGATGCGCTGTCCATCGAAGTCGCGGCACAGGACCTGGCGTGGCTGGCAACTGCGGAGCGCCTGGACCTGGCTGCATTGGCGGGCCTGTCGCCCGCGCGCGCCAGCAATGCGCTGCGCGCCTGGCTGTCGGCGCACACCGCTGCGCCTGCCAGCCTCGTCCAGCGCCTGCTGACCGAATGGCGGCCTGGGGCCACGTTGTCCTGGCCGGCGCCTCACGGCGAGTTGCATGCGTGGCGTGATGGGTTGTTCTGGGCGCCGTTGCCGCCCGAGCCAGCCGCTCGGTCCGAAGTCGACTTCAGCCGCCCGGGCTGCTATCCCCAGGCGGCCTGGCGTGGTGCCTGGCTCGTCGAGCCGGCGCAACAGGGCATCGCTCCGCAGCGCCTCGCCCGGTTGATCCAGCAAGGGCGCAGCGGTGCGGAGCAGTTCCAGCGTGCGCCGGCTTCCGTTCCCCGCAGCCTGAAGAAGGCCTGCCAGGAAGCTGGCCTGCCGCCGTGGCGGCGTGGAGGGCCGCTGCTGCTCGATGCGCAGCAGCGCTTGCTCGCCGTCGCCGGCCTGGGCATGGATGCGCGTGCCTTCGCCAATCAAGATGAGCCCAAGCTTGCTTTGCGCTGGCTGGAGGACGCAGCCTTGCCGCAGAGCGAAGGCGAGGGCGGGGCGGCCGCATAAAATCAGGGGTTTGCGAGCATGCCGTCCTGGCAGCTCCGTCCTCAGCCTTCGCTCAAACACATGGCTCTGATCGTCCACAAGTACGGCGGCACCTCGATGGGGTCCACCGATCGCATCCGCAACGTGGCCAAGCGCGTCGCCAAATGGGTGCGCGCCGGCCACCAGATGGTGGTCGTGCCCTCGGCGATGAGCGGCGAAACCAACCGGCTGCTCGGCCTGGCCAAGGAGTTGTCGCCGGCCAGCATGAGCCCTGAAGTCAACCGCGAGCTGGACATGATCGCCGCCACCGGCGAACAGGTCTCGGTAGGCCTGCTGGCCATCGCGCTGCAGGCTGAAGGCGTGGCTTCGGTCAGCTACACGGGCTGGCAGGTGCCGGTGGCCACCGACTCGTCCTACACCAAGGCCCGCATCGAGAGCATCGACGACAAGCGCGTGCGCGAGGATCTTGCGGCCGGCAAGGTCGTCGTCATCGCGGGCTTCCAGGGCATCGATGCCGACAACAACATCACGACGCTGGGTCGCGGTGGCTCCGACACCTCGGCCGTGGCGATCGCCGCCGCGATGAAGGCCGACGAGTGCCTGATCTATACGGACGTCGACGGCGTCTACACCACCGACCCGCGCATCGTTCCCGAGGCGCGCAGGCTGCACACCATCAGCTTCGAAGAGATGCTGGAGATGGCGTCGCTGGGCTCCAAGATCCTGCAGATCCGCTCGGTGGAATTCGCCGGCAAGTACAAGGTGCCGCTGCGCGTGCTGTCCAGCTTCACGCCCTGGGACATCGACATCAACGAAGAAGCCAAGTCCGGCACCCTGATCAGTTTTGAAGAGGACGAAAACATGGAACAAGCCGTCGTTTCGGGCATTGCCTTCAACCGTGACGAGGCCAAGGTGACGCTGCTCGGCGTGCCCGACAAGCCCGGCATCGCCTTCCAGATCCTGGGCCCGGTTGCCGAGGCCAACATCGACATCGACGTCATCATCCAGAACGTCTCGCAGGACGGCAAGACCGACTTCTCCTTCACCGTGCACCGCAACGACTATGCGCGCACGATGGATCTGCTGCAGAACACCGTCGGCCCGGCCACCAACGCGGCCAAGGTTGCCGGTGATCCGAAGATCTGCAAGGTTTCCATCGTCGGCATCGGCATGCGCTCGCACGTGGGTGTGGCCAGCAAGATGTTCCGCGCGCTGAGCGAAGAGGGCATCAACATCCAGATGATCTCCACCAGCGAGATCAAGACCAGCGTCGTCATCGACGAGAAGTACATGGAACTGGCTGTGCGCGCGCTGCACAAGGCTTTCGATCTGGACCAGGAAGCGGCTGCCGCCTGATTTATCTCCGAGAGTGCTCCGCGTTGGTATAGAATGCGCGGCTGTGCTGGAGTCGTGACCGAGTGGCCGAAGGTGCTCCCCTGCTAAGGGAGTATGTGGGCAAAACCTGCATCGAGGGTTCGAATCCCTCCGACTCCGCCAAAGATCAGTTCCGGGACGTCTTTTGAAGTCCCATAAAGAACTAGAAAAAGCCCGTTTTCCCTAGTGGAGACGGGTTTTTTTGCTTCCTGGCGTCCAACGACGTCCGTTGACTGAGGTTGCCCCAGAAAACCGGAGTGCATAGCCCGATCATCAAGCGGCAGATTTGCGCTGCCGTGGCCCACAAGCTATCGAGGTCGGGCCAACGCCGCCTCACCGTCAGCGTGATGGCTATCGACGTCGATCCGCCCGCATCCGCCCACAGCCGCGGCAGTACGTCCAACAGCGTGGCAACGCCTTTGGGGCAGCGGCTGCAGGCCCGAGACAGTACTGCTGCCTCCGGCAGCGTACTTCGCCAGTTGAGTTCGAAGGACGCTATGCCCAATTGGCTCACGGGCGTACAGGACATCCGGGTCGACCGCGGTGGGCCTCCGGGTCGCACGGTGCAGGTGCAGGTGCAGGGGAATCGGATGCATAACCGCGGCGTGCAGAGCATCGACCGTGGTGTGAGCCTGAACCGTGCGACGTGGATGCTTGCGGAGGGCATGCGCGAACTGAAGCGCTGAGCCGACTTGCTGCGCTGGACTCTGCCGCGAGGCCAGCGCACTGTCTCGTCGCTCGTGTTGAACCAGGGGGGGGGCACGCAGCCCCGGGTCTTCTGAGGGTGCGGCGGCCGGAGATCGCTCGTGGCCACGCCGCGGCATGGCCAGATGCAGCGCATCCCGAGGGTGTCTACAATGCATCGCAATTGCAACGCAAACCGGCTCCGCCATGAAATCAGCGTCCCTGCCATCCCTGCGTGTCGACCCTGAGTTGCGCGAGGCCGCCGAGAGCGTCCTCGCCGAGGGAGAGTCGCTGTCGAGCTTCATCGAGGGAGCAGTCCGCGAGACCATCGAGCGACGCCGTGTGAGAACGGAGTTCATCGCCCGCGGGTTGGCTTCCCGTGACGAAGCGAAGCGGACGGGGGTCTACGTAAGCGCTGAGGCCGTGCTGGCGGAACTGGGCGGAAAGCTGGACAAGGCCAAGGCCGCGCTGGCTGGGAAGGCGCCGAGGAAAGCACGCGCGTGAGCTTCGAGGTCCGGTTCACCGCGCAGGCGCGGGACGATCTGTGGCGCATGTATGAGCATCTGCTGGAGCGCGCCACGGTGCTGGAGGACCTCGCGCAGGCGGATCGTGCACTTGCAGCCATTACCGACGCGCTGGAGAACCTGAAGCGCTCGCCGTTCATCTATCGCAAGGCCGAGGCTGATCCGTTCCTGCGCGAGATGATCATTCCCTTTGCAGGCAGTGGCTACGTGGCGCTGTTTGAAGTTGAGAATGCCGGAACGGTGACCGTGTTGGCCGTCCGCCATCAGCTCGAAGACGACTATCACTAGGGACGTGCTGATCTATGGGCGAGATCATGCGCCTCGATCGCGGTTCTTGGCACTTTGACGGCGCCTGAGCGCCGATTGGCGCGCAAGACGTCTCGGCGCGGCGTCTTGAGCCCCTTTCGGGGCCGTTTTGCCCGTTCAGGACGCACCTGGGCTTGCATCGCGGCGTGGGTCGGAATTGATCGTGTGTTGCCCTCCAGCGCGATCAGCAAGGGATTGATGCGCGCCTCGCGACGGTCGAAAAGGTCGATGAAGTCGGCTGCCAGTCCTGCCGGTCGTCCGCGTTTGAAGCGGCCTCTAGGCTCGCTCAGGGGGACACCGATTTGGGAACCGAAGCCCCGCCGTCGCGGATGGCCAAGCCAGCAGGCAGCCAACCGCCTGGCAACAGCGCGAGGTGCAACGTGGTCATGCGGGGCATGATTTCAGCGGACATCCGGACCTGTGATCCGTGAGCGTCTGGCGCCGCCACCTCGACCTGGCCCGGACGCGCAGCTGCACGACCGTTGCAGTAGATCCGACGAAGGCGATGCACTGCACGAGGTTGAGCGTGGCAAGCGCCAGATACTCCTCAGCCGCGGTACGGACAGCCATGACGCAGCCCCTCCTCATTCGACGGCCGCGGGCTCGTTTTCCGAATGCCTGTCGGGCTCTGTGGTGCGGAGGATCTCGTTCAGAACGGAAGTGGCGTAGTTTCCGGCGGGCAAGGAGAACGTGAGGACCAGTTGATCGGCTTGCTGCCATTCCCATGACATTTCCGCCGGGCTTGCCACAAGGGAGCGGCGCTCCTGATCCAGTCCGGCGTGTTCCATGCCGTCGCACAAGGCCGCATGACGTTCAGCCACTCCGTTTTCCAGGGCCCTCGCTTGATCGGTCGTGATCACGCGGCCCCGTCCCCAGAGTGGTCCCGTGGGCCGGCCGGCCTCGTCCATCACGTCGCCGGCCAGTGTCTTGCCCCAGAGGCCCTGATGAATGCGCAGCGCCAGCACCTCGTTGAAGACGAAAGAGCGTACCGCCGACAGGTAGATGCCCTTTTTCTTCGGGTTGCGCACGCGGATTTCGCGCGCCAGCATGGCTCGACCCTGCTCGACGTTGCCGCCGTCGTGGCCGAAGCGCTGGGCGCCGAAGTAGTTGGGCACGCCATGTGACGCAACGGCCTTGAGATTGGCCTCAATGGTGTCGCGGTCGCCCGTCACGTCACGCAGCACGATGCGGAATCGGTTGCCCTGCAGATCTCCGGGGCGCAGCTTCTTCACGTGGCGGCTCTGACGCAGCACGCTGAATTCCGGGTGCCGGAGCAGGGTCAGGTCGGGCGTCTCACCCTTCGGCAGATAGATGCTGAACCACTGACGGGTGATGGCGTGGCGGTCCTTGAGGCCGGCATAGCCAACGTCCCTTTCATTCACGTTGGTGGCTTCGGCCAGTTGTTGGGCGACGAATGCGGTGTTGGCACCGTTTTTCTCGATGTCCAGCCAGATGTGTTCGCCCTCGCCGGAGGGGAGCTGCAGGGGCAGTTCGGTCACGATGAAGTCCTCGTTGAGGAGTTTCAGGGTGGCACCGGCACCGCTGGCCGGATATGCGTTGGGCCATTGCGGCAAGGTCGTGTATCGAGTGTCGGTCATGGGCATCTGCCGGCCCCAGCTGCAGATCGGGACAGGCTGTCTCGCCGACCCAGGGGCGGTCTGGGCAGCGATTCTCTCCCCACCTACTGCCCCAATGGACCCATGTCAGAAGTGACTTCAGAACGGGGACCCAAGCGCAGGCGGACTTGCCGCCTTGCATCGACGGCTCAACCCCAAAGATTGCCGGCGGATGTGGGGCATCCGGTCCCAGGAGCGTCCTGGCAGTGGCGCGACTGGAGGTGGGGGCGCAGGCAGCCAGACGACACGTTGCAGCCGATGACAATGCCTGTGTCGCGCCAACGGTAGTGAAGTCGCCCCCGGCCAAACCAAGCGGGCGCTGCTGGTGCTGAGGGCGCTGCATGAGCTGCTGTGTTCGGCCACGCTGCCCCTTCTTCGCCGGCGGTGCCAAACGTGAGTGGCAGACGGCAGAAGCCGTCGGCCGGTTCGTCAACGAGGGCGAGGTCGTCAACCATTGGGTTGGCCTGCCAGCAGCCTCTTGGTGGAAGATGGCAGTTTCACCTGATCACAGCAGCCCAATGTCCGCCGTCACTGACAGCGTCAGCACTCCCCAGGTCCAGGCCCTGGTGTCCTATCTGGAGCATGAGGCCCAGCCCATGATCGTGCTGGACCCGGACTACAACATCCTTGCCGCCAACACTGCCTACCAGCGCCAGTTCGGCACCGCCGATCGGCCCTATCTGGGCCACAAGTGCTACCGCGTGTCGCACCGCTACGAGCTGCCTTGCGACCAGGCCGGCGAGCACTGCCCCATGAAGCGCGCCTTCGAGCTCAAAGGCCCCGACCGCGTGCTGCACATCCACCACACGCCGCGCGGCCCCGAGCACGTGGATGTGGAGCTGCGCCCCATCCTCGATGGCGACGGCCATGCGGTGGCCTATGTCGAGCGGCTGGCAACGGTAAAGCATGCCTCCGCCCGCGCCAGCCAGGACGGTCTGGTCGGCCGCTCGGCGACCTTCAACACCGCGCTGGAGGCAGTACAACGTGTGGCCCGGTCCCGCCTGCCCGTACTGCTGCTCGGCGAGTCCGGCACTGGCAAGGAGTTGTTTGCTCGTGCCGTGCACGAGGTCAGCGACCGCCACGACGGCCCCTTCGTCGTCGTCGACTGCTCGGGCCTGCCCGAGACCCTGTTCGAGAGCGAGCTGTTCGGCTACGAGAAGGGGGCGTTCACGGGCGCCCAGCACCGCAAGCCGGGACTGGTGGAGACGGCCGCGGGCGGCACGCTCTTCCTCGATGAGATCGGCGACGTGCCGCTGGGCATGCAGGTCAAGCTGCTGCGGCTGATCGAGTCCGGGACCTTCCGGCGCGTCGGCGCCACCGACACGCAACAGGCCGACTTCCGCCTCGTTGCAGCGACGCACAAGCCGCTGCAGCAGATGGTTGCGGAAGGGAAATTCCGCCAGGACCTCTATTACCGCATCGCCACTTTCCCCATCGTCCTGCCGCCGCTGCGCCAGCGGGCGAGCGACATCCCGTTGCTGGTCGACACATTCCTGCAGCGCGGCGCCAAGGGTGCACAGCGGATCGTCGTCCAGCCCGCGGCGATGGCGCGACTGCAGGCGCATGACTGGCCCGGCAACATCAGGGAGCTGCGCAATGTGCTGGAGCGTGCCAGGCTGTTCGCCGACGACGGTGTCGTGCGACCCGAGCACCTGCCCGAGTGGCTGCAGGGGCTGCAACCGCTTGCGCAGCCTGCACCGGCCGTGTCATCCCAGCAGCTCAGCTCAGACCAGGATGGTGAGATTCGTCGTCTCGTCGCGGACGGCCGGCTGAGTCGGCGCGAGATGGCCGCGCAGTTGGGCCTGAGTGAACGAACCTTCTATCGGCGACTCAAGGCGCTCGGTCTGAGCTGACGTCAGGGCAGGGCGCTATCGATCCAGGCGCTGAGCTGGGCGGCTGACATCGCCCCGCTCTGGCGAGCGACTTCGCGTCCGCCAACGAACAGCAGCGTCGTCGGGATGCTGCGGATTTGCAGCGAGGCACTACTGCGCGGGGCAGCGTCGCTGTCCACCTTCACGAAGCGCAGCTCGGGCCGCGCCGCTGCGAGTTGTTCGAAATGCGGCGCGTAGGAGCGGCAAGGGCCGCACCAGGTCGCCCAGAAGTCGACGACCACCGGCGCTTCGGTGCCTTGCAGGTAGGGGCCGAGGTCGGCGTCGCTCAGCGCGGCAGGCCTGTGCGGGGCGACGGGCTGGCCGCAGTGGCCACAGCTCGGGTCTTCAGCGAGACGTTCGTCGGGGACGCGGTTGCGGGTGCCGCAGTGGGGGCAGACGAGCAGCATGCAGAGGGCTCCGGTTGAGTCTGTTCCCGCATATCGGGCGGCGTCGCCGAACTTAAAGGGCTGGCCGAGCTGGCAGCGGGACTGCCAGGCACGACTGCCACGCTGCCAATGGCAGCCTGCTCCGCCAGGCCGTGGCTGCGCATGTGACGCTGCTGAAGCGGCAAATCTCCTGATGCGACAGGTGGTTAGCGTCGAACGTCGTGCCGCGGGGGCGCAGGCATGGTTCTTGGGATGAATGGGCCATGACACATGACGAACGCCGACTGGTCCGCCACATGGTCTGGGTGGCCGTCATCAAGCTGTTGGTGCTGACGGGACTGTGGTGGGGATTCGTGCGCGGTCAGCGCGTCAGTCCTGACGCTGACGCCACTGCTCAACATCTCGCAGTGCCCGCACCCGACAAAGGAGGATCCCGTTGATCTCGGAACACGTCGTCGACCTGTCGAGGCTGCAGTTCGCAGCCACGGCCATGTACCACTTTCTCTTCGTGCCGCTGACCCTGGGCATGGTCTGGCTGCTCGTCATCATGGAGACGGTCTACGTGATGAGCGGCAAGACGGTCTGGAAGGACATGACCCGTTTCTGGGGCAAGCTCTTCGGCATCAACTTCGCGTTGGGCGTGACCACGGGCATCACCCTGGAGTTCCAGTTCGGCACGAACTGGGCCTATTACTCCCACTACGTGGGAGACATCTTTGGCGCGCCGCTCGCTATCGAGGGCCTGATGGCCTTCTTCCTCGAATCGACCTTCATCGGTCTGTTCTTCTTCGGCTGGGACCGCCTGAGCCGTCCGCAGCACCTTCTGGTGACATTGCTGATGGCCATCGGCACCAACCTGTCGGCGCTCTGGATTCTCATCGCCAACGGCTGGATGCAAAACCCGGTAGGCGCCGAATTCAGCTACCAGACCATGCGCATGGAGATGAGCGACTTCTGGGCCGTGGTTTTCAACCCCGATGCGCAGGCCAAGTTTGTGCACACGGTGTCGGCTGGCTACGTGACCGGCGCCATGTTCGTGCTGTCCATCAGCAGCTGGTACCTGCTCAAGGGCCGGGACGTGGAGTTCGCCAAGCGGAGCTTTCGCGTCGCATCGGCCTTCGGCCTGGCCAGTGTACTGAGCGTCATCGTGCTCGGTGACGAGTCGGGCTACACGGTGGGCGAAGCGCAGCAGACCAAGATGGCCGCCATCGAGGCCATGTGGGAGACCGAGGCGGCGCCGGCCAGCTTCAACGTCGTTGCCTGGCCCAATGAGGCCGCGCAGAAGAACGACTGGTCGGTGGAGATCCCCTACGTGATGGGCTTGATCGGCACGCGCAGCGTCAGCAAGGAGATTCCCGGCATCCGGGACATCAAGGCGAAGAACCGCGAGCGCATCCAGCGCGGCATCGTTGCCGTTACGGCGCTGGAGGCCTTGCGCACCCATCGCGACGATCCAGTCGCGCTACAGGTCTTCGAGCGACACAAGGCCGACTTGGGCTTTGGCCTGCTGCTGAAGAAGTACGTGATCGACGTGCGTCAGGCCACGCCCGAGATCATCGAGCGCGCCGTGCATGACACCGTGCCGCGCGTGGCACCGATGTTCTGGAGCTTCCGCGCCATGGTGGGCCTTGGAATGCTGATGCTGGCGCTCTTCGCGTTGTCGTTCTGGTCCACGCTGAAGGGCGACTGCGCACGCAGGCCCTGGCTGCTGAAGTGGGCACTGTGGATGCTACCCGCTCCATGGATCGCCTGTGAGCTGGGCTGGTTCGTCGCCGAGTACGGTCGCCAGCCCTGGACGATCTACGGTGTGCTGCCCACGCACATGAGTGTCTCCACGATCAGCGCAGAGAGCCTGTACGGCTCCCTGGCCGGCTTTGTGGGCTTTTACACGGTGCTGCTCATCGTTGAGGTCTACCTGATGCAGAAGTTCGCCCGCCAGGGGCCGGGATCCTTGGGAACCGGCCGCTACGACCTCGAACCTGTCCATGCCTGAGGAGAAGTCGTGATCGACTATGCAACCCTGAAGATCATCTGGTGGCTGCTTGTGGGCGTGCTGCTCGTCGGCTTTGCCATCATGGACGGCCATGACATGGGCGTTGGCACGCTGCTGCCTTTCGCCGGCCGCAATGACGAGGAGCGCCGCGTCGTCATCAACACCGTCGGTCCGCACTGGGACGGCAACCAAGTCTGGTTCATCACGGCCGGCGGTGCCATCTTCGCAGCCTGGCCCCTGGTCTACGCGACGGCCTTCAGCGGCTTCTACTGGGCGATGCTCGCCGTGCTCTGGGCGCTGTTCTTCCGGCCTGTCGGATTTGACTACCGGAGCAAGATCCACGACCCGCGCTGGCGAAGTACCTGGGATTGGGGCTTGTTCTTGGGTGGGGCCGTGCCGCCGTTGATCTTCGGCGTGGCATTCGGCAACCTGCTGCAGGGTGTGCCCTTCCAGTTCGACGACTACCTCGTCAGCACTTACTCGGGGAGTTTCTGGCAGTTGCTCAACCCCTTCGCGCTGCTCGCCGGCGTGGTAAGCAGCGCCATGATCACGATGCATGGGGGCGTCTACCTGGCGCACCGCACCGAGGGTGTCATCCAGACACGGGCGGTCGCGGCTGCGCGCGTTGCGGCGTTGGTCGCCGTGCTGTCTTTCGTGGCGGCGGGTCTGTGGCTGCGCTTCGGTGGCATCGACGGCTTTGCGATGGCGCAGGCGCCAGATCCCAATGCGATGCCCGACCCGCTGGCCAAGGTCGTTGTGCGCAGCGCTGATGGCTGGTGGTCGAACTACCGTCTTGTCCCGGCGCTGTGGGTGCTGCCCGGGCTCGCTATCGTCGGCGCGCTGCTGGCGGCTCTGCTGGCTGGTGCCCGTCACACACTGTCGGCGTTTGTCGCGTCGTCGCTCGCGTTGTTGGGCATCATCGGTACGGCCGGTGCTGCGATGTTCCCGTTCGTGATGCCATCGTCCAGCATGCCCAGTGCGAGCCTGACGGTCTGGGACAGTGTCTCCAGCCCAATGACGCTGGCGCTGATGCTGGGCGCGACGGTCCTTTTTATGCCGCTGATCGTGTTCTACACCGGCTGGGCCTATCGCGTCATGCGCGGCAAGGTCACCGTGGAGCAGATCCGCGCCAACGAACACACTGCCTACTGAAGGGGTCTGCCATGTGGTATTTCGCCTGGATCCTCGGCGTCGGCTTTGCCGTGCTGCTGGCCGTCATGAACGCGATGTGGGGCGAGATGGCCGACGAGCGTCGCGCCTCGCGCGGCCGGGCTGACGAGTTGTGACCCCTCAGGCCTCGACTCGCGTGCATTGGCCGTGCCTCCTCGCGGCGGGCGCGCTGATGCTGGCTGCCACGGTCTATCCACTGGTCTTTGCGCGTGTGGATGGACGTGCTGACCATGGCCTGGCGATGTTGGTCTTCTGGGCGATGAGCGCCGGTTTCGTGCGCGGCGTGGGATTCGTGCCGCAGCATCGCGTTTGGCGAGTCTTGTTCTCTGGTTGGGCCTGCCTGGGGGCGCTGGGGCTGGCTGGCGTCGCGCTCTACGCCAGGCCCTGACGACAGGACTTTGCCGGATCGCCAGCGGCCCATCGCATCGGTAGCGTAGTCCTGCTGCCCCGGGGAGGGGCGCAGCTACCTGAGGCAGGCGTGGAGTCCGTGCGGTCATAGGGCCCCTGGACCTCGGTCACCAAGGGCTGCGTCGAGGTCCCGACTTCGTCCAGGGGCCGAGTTCGCCCCCACGAGAGGTTGGCGATGATGCGCCACTCTCGAATAGCGCGAGCTCAGCCATTCATCGGTGTTCAGGTCAACGGTCGTTGGTCGTTGCTGGAGCGGCGTTCGTCTTCGCGCATATGCCGCAGGAAGTAGCGGATGAAGAAGCCGCCCATGCCGAGCATGAATGTGAGTACGGCCAAGCTCATCAGGCCAGAGTCGCTGCTCAGAAGATCCTTGAAGACGGACATGACGTTCTCCTTCGTCAGTGGTGATGAGGCCTATTGCAGGACGGCGTCAGCGCCGCCGCCTTGATCTGCCGCAAGCTCCCATCGGTCGACGTGGTTACGCTTGATCGGCCAGCGAAACTGCACCATGACCCACCGCCAGGAAGCGACTGAGGCCCCTCACGATCCATTGGAGCTTGCCGCGGGATTGTTCAAGGCGCTTGGCAATCGGGATCGCCTCTGTCTGTTGACGGCGTTGCAGCGTGAAGAACTCTGCGTGGGTGAGTTGGAGCGGCAGTTGTGCATCCTTCAGCCAACACTGTCCCAGCAACTGACCGTGCTGCGTCGATACGGGCTTGTGGCCACAAGGCGGGCCGGCAAGCGCGTCTACTACCACCTGGCAGACCGCCACGCCCGGTTCTTGATGACGGCGCTGCAGGGTTTAGCTGAGGCGCGTTGAGTCGGGGGAGTGGCGCTGAGCGGCACCAGGCAAGCCGCTCAGCCGGAGCGGCGGGCGGTCTTGCTGCCCTTCAGAAAGCTGCTGCGCTGGGCTGCTGCCCGTTCCATATGCCGGCCTATGTTGCCGCAGACAAGGTCGCACAGCGCATAGACGGAGTCATCGCCGATGCTGTAGTAAACCGCCGAGCCGCGCGCCTCGCGCGAGACCAGTCCTTGCTGCATGAGCACTGCAAGGTGGCGTGAGATGTTGGCTGATGTGAAGCCGCAGGCCTGCGCGAGTTCGCCCACGTTGAGTTCGCCCTGGCGCAGCAGGTTGAGGATTTGCAGCCGCGTGGGTTCGGACAGCGCCTGGAAATAGGCCGCCACCTGATGCAGCGCTTCTTCGGGTAGATCCTTCATCACGGGGCAGCCTGGAACGTCAACGGCGCCATCATGCCCGATCGTGGAGGGCGCTTCAGTGTTGCTCACCATCGTCGTTGACTTGTTAGCTATGTAGCTAAATAATAGAATAACGATATACAGAAGTCACACACAGGAATGAACATGTCCCGTTGGACCACCTTCCCGCCTATCGCCGCGATGGCGATCCTTATCGGGCTGAACCCCCAATCGGCCCTTGCCGCCGGCGAGCTGTCCACCTGGACCGTCTCGTCTGGCGCCACATTGCCCACGGGAGCGCAGGACGGTACGGTTGAAGCCGTACGGCAGACGGTCGTGTCGGCCCAGGTTCCCGGTGCGGTTCTCGCGTTGTTGGTGAAGGTGGGCGACCATGTGCGGGCCGGCCAGCTGTTGGCGCGTCTTGACGCGCGAGCTGCCGAGCAGCAGGCCGGTGCCGCGGCCGCGCAGGTACAGGCCGCGCGTGCCGCGCAGGAGGCGGCGACGCTGGAGTTCCAGCGTCAACAGCAACTGGCCGAGCGCCGCTACATCAGCCAGGCCGCGCTGGAGCGCGCTGAAGCGCAGTACAAGACCGCCACAGCCCAAGCCCAGGCCCAGCAGGCCGCTGCGCTGGCTGCCCGCACCGAGACGAGCTACTTCCTCATCAAGGCGCCATATGACGCCATCGTCAGCGAAGTCAGCGTGATGCCCGGCGACATGGCCATGCCCGGTCGTCCGTTGCTCACGCTGTATGACCCCGCCGCGCTTCGCGTGGCGGTGGCCGTCCCGGAGTCTGGCGTGACGCGCTTGCGCGCGGCCCAGGCAGAGGCGGTGAGCCTGGAGGTCGGTGGTCAGCGGCTGGCCGCGGCCCGTTGGGAGGTGCTGCCTGCTGCCGACCCAGCCACACATACGGTGACCGTGCGCATCGCGCTGCCGGCTGGCAGCGTGGCCGCTCCCGGCAGCTTCGCCCGCGCCTGGCTACCTGGCGCCGACGCCGCGGCCGCTCGGCTGCTGATACCCAGCAAGGCGCTGGTGCAGCGAGCGGAGCTGAAGGCGGTCTACGTGGTGGGCTCTGACGGCCGGGCACTGCTGCGCCAGGTGCGCGTCGGGCCTGTTGTCGGGGAGCAGACCGAGGTGCTCTCGGGCCTCACCCGCGGTGAGCGCATTGCGCTGGATCCGCAGGCCGCCGCACGGAGGCCGTGATGGAGCTCGGCATCTCAGGCCGCATAGCCCGCTTCTTCCAGTCGGCGCAGATCACGCCGCTGCTGGCCTTGGTTGCACTGCTGCTTGGCGCGTTCGCCGTGCTCGTGACGCCGCGCGAAGAGGAGCCGCAGATCAACGTCACGATGGCCAACGTCATCGTGGGCTTTCCCGGTGCCAGCGTTCGGGATGTGGAGCAGATGGTGGCCACGCCCGCGGAGCAGGTGCTGTCGCAGATGGCCGGCGTGGAGCACGTGATGAGCGTGTCCCGCCCCGGGGTGGCGGTTTTGACGGTGCAGTTCAAGGTGGGGGTTCCGCGCACAGAGGCATTGGTGCGGCTGCACGACACGGTGCGCGCGAACGCGGACTGGCTGCCCACCAATCTGGGCGTGGCCGCACCGTTGATCAAGCCCAAGGGCATTGACGATGTGCCCATCGTGACGCTGGCGCTGCACGCGCAGGACCTACAGATCGGTGCCTTTGATTTGGAGCGCATCGCCCACAGCTTGGAGGCGGACCTCAAGCGTGTGCCGGGCACGCGAGAGGTGGCCACGCTCGGCGGACCGGGACGTGCCATCCGCGTGGAGCTGGATCCTGCGCGCCTGGCCGTGGCAGGCATCGGCGTGGCGGAGCTGCGGCAAGCACTGCAGTCGACCAATGCTGGCGCGTCGGCCGGCCAACTGCTCCAGGGCGACCGCGCCATTGACGTGGAGGCCGGTCCGTTTCTGAATGACGCCCGCGAGCTGGCGCAACTGGTGGTCGGGGTCCGAAACGCACGCCCGGTGTTCCTGGGCGACGTGGCCCAGGTCGTGGATGGCCCGCTGCCCGCGCAGCGCTACGTGTGGTACGGCACGGCTGGCACAAATGCCACCGAGCAGGCGGCCGTCACCATCGCCATCACGAAGAAACCCGGCGAGAACGCCATCGAAGTGGCCGATGCGGTGCTACGCCGCGTAGGAGAACTGCGCAATACGCTGATTCCGCAAGGCGTTGACGTGACCGAGACGCGCAACTACGGTGCCACTGCCAATGACAAGGCGATGAAGCTGATCCAGAAGCTGGCGTTTGCGACGGCCTCCGTCGTGGCGCTGGTGTTTCTGGCGTTGGGCCGGCGCGAGGCAGCCATCGTCGGCAGTGCGGTCGTCTTGACGCTGACCGTCACGCTGTTCGCGTCTTGGGCCTGGGGCTTTACGCTGAACCGTGTGTCACTGTTCGCGTTGATCTTCTCCATCGGCATCCTGGTGGATGACGCCATCGTCGTCGTCGAGAACATCCATCGTCACATGGCGCTCCATCCGAGCAAGTCGCTGCGCGAGCTCATTCCTGGTGCGGTCGACGAGGTGGGTGGACCCACCATCCTGGCCACGCTGACCGTCAGCGCGGCGTTGCTGCCCATGGCCTTCGTCTCGGGCCTGATGGGCCCCTACATGAGTCCCATCCCCATCAATGCCAGCATGGGCATGCTGCTGTCGCTGGCCATTGCGTTCATCGTCACGCCCTGGCTGGCGCGGTTGTGGCTCAAGCGTACGGGCCACGCAGCCAAGGTAGGGTACGGCCTGGGTGCGAAGCTGGGACCGCTGTTCGAGCGCGTGTTCCGGCCACTGCTGGACGATGCCACCGGGGATCGCCATCGCCGCTGGCTGGCGGCCGGCGTGGCTGGGCTTATCGCCCTGTCGTTGGCGCTGCCGGCCATCGGCCTCGTGGTGCTGAAGATGCTGCCTTTCGACAACAAGTCGGAGTTCCAGGTCATCGTTGACATGCCTGCCGGCACGCCGCTTGAGCGCACGGCCGCCGTACTGCGCGAGCTGGGTGCCTACGTGGCCCAGCAGCCCGAAGTGATCGACTACCAAGCCTATGCCGGCACGGCTGCGCCGATCAACTTCAACGGCCTGGTGCGGCAGTACTACCTGCGCGCCGGAGGCGAGGTGGGCGACCTTCAGGTCAACTTGGTGGACAAGCACCGCCGCAGCGCGCAGAGCCACGCCATCGCTACGCGGCTGCGGCCGGCGCTGCAGGAGATTGGCCGCCGTCACGGCGCCAATGTGAAGGTGGTGGAAGTGCCGCCGGGGCCACCGGTGCTGGCGCCGCTGGTGGCAGAGATCTACGGCCCGGACGCCGACGGCCGTCGCCAGGTGGCCGCCGATGTGCGGCGCGTGTTTGAGCGCACGCCCGGCGTCGTCGATGTGGATGATTCCGGCATTGCCACCGCACCCAAGAAGCTGCTGCGCGTGGACCGCAGCAAGGCCGCACTGCTCGGCGTACCGCAGTCGGCTATCGTGGCCACACTGGCCGCTGGCTTGGGCGGGGAGGCCACCACCTGGCTGCACGATGGCAGCAAGTATCCGGCCAGCGCCTGGCTGCAACTGCCAGCGGAGCGGCACGGCGACCTGGGTGCATTGCTGCAACTGGGTGTGCGAAGCGCTGCCGGCGTACTGGTGCCGCTGCGGGAGTTGGTCACGGTGAGTGATGGCCTGCGCGAGCAGCCGATTCATCACAAGGATGGGCTGCCGGTGCACTTCGTCGTTGGTGACATGGCCGGCGCGCTGGATAGCCCGCTGTACGGCATGTTCAAGATGCGCGCAGAGCTCATGCGCCTGGCCACGCCCGGCGGCGGCACGCTGCAGGAAGCCTTCATCCAGCCGCCCAGCGATGGCTGGCGCGAATACACGCTGAAGTGGGACGGCGAATGGCAGGTGACCTATGAGACCTTCCGCGACATGGGCGCCGCCTACGCGGTTGGACTGGTGCTGATCTACTTGTTGGTCGTCGCGCAGTTCGGTTCGTACCTCACGCCGCTCATCATCATGGCGCCGATCCCACTGACGCTGGTGGGGGTGATGCCAGGGCACGCGCTGCTGGGGGCGCAGTTCACCGCCACCAGCATGATCGGGATGATCGCGCTGGCCGGCATCATCGTGCGCAATTCAATCTTGCTGGTGGACTTCATCCGGCTGGAGATCTCGCAAGGCCGGCCGCTGAAGCAAGCCGTGGTGCACTCCGCCGCCACGCGTGCCCAACCGATCGTGCTCACGGGCCTGGCCGCCATGCTGGGGGCCTTCTTCATCCTTGACGACCCGATCTTCAACGGACTGGCCATCTCACTGATCTTCGGCATCCTGGTCAGCACGTTGCTGACATTGGTCGTCATTCCCCTGCTGTACTTCGTGGCGTATCGCCACCAGCCTCCCTCATCCACGCCATCCGAAGCAAGGAGTGCACCATGAGTTCCTGGCAAGTCGTCCGTCTGTTCGCAGGCAGTTTCATCCTGGTTTCCCTGCTGTTGGGCGTGCCTGGCAGCCCCGTCTTCGTCAGCACTTGGTGGCTGGCGTTCACGGCCTTCGTGGGCGCGAACCTGCTACAGAGCGCCATCACACGTTGGTGCCCTCTGGAGATCATCCTGCGCAAGCTGGGTGTCAAGGGCGGTTGCTGATCCGCAGGCGCGACGCCTGCCCCTGTGCCAGATTCGCCGCCGTACCGACCTCGTGCTCGCGTGCCTCTTGGGGCCACGCTGCCGTGCCGCCGGGCGGAGCAGTCCGCATGTCTACGGCTGGTTCCGCCGTTGTCTGGATTGAGCCGCCACGTGCTTGCGAGCCTACTGCCGGCGGTGTTTGGGCTGGTTATGCTCGCCAAGCCACAGCTCAGGCGTTTTCCCTTCGGCTGGGATAGCGCATGGGCCATCCAATCAGGCAGGAATCATCTGTGTCGACACGTTCCACCGCAATCTGCGTCTTGCTCGCAGCCCTGGCCATTCCATCCGTCTCGCAAGCTGGCGTGTACGGCGACACCCTCGGAAGGTGTCTTGTCAGTTCGTCAACGGACGACGACAAACGCAAACTTGTCGAGTGGATTTTTGCGGCGAACGCCCTCTGCGCCGTCCAAGTGACGCAAGTCTCATAGCCATCGACACGCGCCAGAAGTGCGGCGTGTTCGCCCCCTCTCATGCGGAGCTGACAAGCGCTTCAACCAGGACACGTGCCGCTGCAGACTGATGCCGATGAGGGGCGTACACAAGCGAGAACGGCCTTGTGCGCCCACCCAGTTGAGGCAGGAGTTCGACCAGACTTCCTCGATTCAGGTGCTCATGCACGATGAAGTCATAGGTTTGGCAGATGCCAATTCCCTGCTCAGCCAATGAGACCGTTCCAAGGACGTCATCCGAAACCTCAAGGACTGAGCTCGGCTGCCATTCGATGTCCTCCCCGCCTGAGCGGAACGACCAGAGCCCATGCTTGCCCGTGCGCGGGAGAACAAAGGGTAGGCAGACATGCCTACTCAAATCGTCAAGGGTCTGCGGGGTCCCGGCGCGTTTGAGATAGTCAGGCGAAGCGACGAGCCGAAGTTCGGCATCCTCCAGCTTCCGCGCGACAAGTCCGCTGTCGGGCAATTGGCCGAGGCGGATGGCCATATCGAACCCCTCTGCCACCAGATCGACATTCCGATTAGGGCCTGTTAACACTAATTGCACCAAAGCAATTGGGCTGCGACAGTGAGTGCATGGAGATCACAGCAGCCCAATTCGCGCAGATCGAGCACTGCTTGCCGCTGCAACGCGGCAACGTCAGCCTGTCGAATCTGCAGGTGTTGAATGCCATCCTTTACGTTGCTGAGCACGGCTGCAAATGGCGCGGCTTGCCCAAGCGCTTCGGCAACTGGCATACGATCTACACGCGCATGAGCCGCTGGGCAAAGTCGGGCGTTTTGGACCGGACCTTCGAGCAATTGCAGCAGGCGCAGATCGTGCAGATCAAGATTGAAGCGGTGTCGCTGGACAGCACCAGCGTCAAGGTGCACCCCGATGGCACCGGCGCGCCAAAAAAAACGGTCCGCAAGCTATCGGCAAATCCCGTGGTGGGTGGAACACCAAAATCCATCTCGTCGCGGCGGACGCGCGCACGGCCATAACCTTCTCGCTGTCACCAGGGCAGGCGCACGATGCTCCCGAGGGGCGAGCTCTGCTGAAGCGGCTCGGTGCGCCCAATCGGCCTTTGCATCTGTTGATGGATCGCGCCTACGAGGGCAACGAAACTCGGCAGCTCGCACTCGACCTGGGGTTCATCCCTGTCGTGCCGCCCCTGAGCACGCGCATCGAGCCCTGGGAGTACGACCGCGAGATGTACAAGCGCCGCAATGAAGTCGAGCGCCTGTTCCGCCGCCTCAAGGGCTATCGCCGAATCTTCTCCCGCTTCGAGAAGCTCGACATCATGTTCACCGCCTTCATCAGCTTCGCTCTGATCGCTGACGGATTGCGTTTGTGTTAACAGGCCCTAGTGATGTTCAGCTCCAGGCGTACCTGTGGGTGCTGCAGCAGGAAGGGCCTCAGCAACGCCGGTATGCGGAAGTGGCCAAACGTCGTCGGTGCGCTGATGCGCACGCGGCCGCTCAGAGCCGCGCTTCGAGACTGGGCCTCTTGCTCCGCATCCTTCAGGAGCTCGAAAGCGCCCCGCGCTTGGTCCAGATAGCGCCGCCCGGCCTCTGTCAGACCAATGCGCCGAGTCGTCCGGCGCATCAGCTGCTGCCCAAGCCGCGCCTCCAAACGTGCCACCGCTCGACTAAGCACTGACGCCGTCGTCGCCAGCGCCGCCGCGGCCGCAGAGAACGACCCATGCTCCATCACGGCCAGGAAGACCTCGACGTCGCCCAGATATTCAAAGTTGCGCGCCATTTAATCCTCTAGAGAACTAATCATTTTCTTGACAGCAAGTTTATCTCCTTATAAGGCATTAATAGAGTGGAGGCACTGAACTTCAAGCGAGAGCCGCCAGATGACCACCGCAAAGCCCACTCCGATCAAGCCCGTGCTGTTTGTGCTCACGAGCCACGGCGTCAAAGGAAGCACCGGTGAGCCCACCGGCTACTACCTCGGCGAAGTCACCCACCCGCTGGCAGAGCTGGACAAGGCCCAACTGCCGGTCGAATTCGCGTCCATCCAGGGCGGTGAGCCGCCCGTCGATGGGCTGGATCTCAACGACGCCATCAATGCTCGTTACTGGAACGACGCGGCGTTTCGGGCCAAGGTCGCCCATACCAAGCGCCTGGCAGACGTCGAGCCGACGAACTACTCGGCCATCTTCTTCGCCGGCGGCCACGGCGCGATGTGGGACTTCCCCTTCGATGAAGCCGTCCCCAAGACCATCCGCTCGATCTACGAAGCCGGTGGCGTCGTCTCAGCCGTGTGCCACGGTCCCGCGGCACTCGTGAACGCGACACTCAGCGACGGCACGCCGCTCGTCGCAGGCAAGAAGATCGCCGCATTCACCGACAGCGAAGAGCACGCCGTCAAGCTCGGGAAGGTGGTGCCGTTCCTGTTGGCCAGCACGCTCACCGAGCGCGGCGCACTCCATCAGCCCGCCGCAGACTGGACCGCAAACGTCGTTGTCGACGGGCGCCTCGTGACGGGCCAGAACCCGCAGTCGGCAGGTGGCGTCGGCGCGGCCGTGCGCGAGCTGCTCACCGTGGCCTGACAGGCGCTCAGCGCCGCTCCGAACTCCCCAAGTCACACTGGCCAGCCCACCGCCCGGTGGGTGGGCCATCACACGAAAGCCATCTATGGACCTTCAATTGCAAGGCAAGTCAGCCCTGGTCACGGGCGCAACCGCCGGTATTGGACTTGCCATCGCACGCACGCTCGCTGAAGAGGGTGTCGCTGTCACCATGACCGGACGAACGCAGGACAAGCTCGACTTGGCGATGGCGAGCATCCGTGCGGTCGCCCCACAAGCTTTGCTGCGTGGGATCTGCGTCGACCTTGCCCAGGCCGGCGGCGCTGCGCAGCTTGTGTCGACTTTGCCCGACACCGACATCCTGGTGAACAACCTCGGCTTCTACGAAGCGAAGGCCTTCGCCGACATCACGGATGAGGACTGGGCCGCGATGCTCGATGTCAACGTGATGTCCGGCGTTCGGCTCTCCCGCCACTATTTCCCGCGAATGCTGTCGTGCAACTGGGGGCGCGTCATCTTTGTTTCCAGCGAAGTCGCTGCCTTCACGCCGCCGGACATGATCCATTACGGCGTCAGCAAGTCTGCGCAACTTGCTGTGGCTCGCGGCCTTGCCGAGCTGACCAAGGGCACCCGAGTGACCGTCAACAGCGTGCTGCCGGCAGCAACCCGCTCGGAAGGGATCGTCGATTTCCTGCGCCAGACAGCACCGCAGGCGGGCATGAGTGACGCGGAGATCGAGGCGCACTTCTTTGCCGAGCACCGGTCCAGCTCGCTGATCGCCCGAATGATCGAGGCCGACGAAATCGCCGCCATGGTGGCTTTGCTCGCGAGTCCTCTGGGCGCTGCATCCAACGGCGCAGCCGTGCGTGTTGAAGGCGGTAGCTACCGCTCAATTCTCTGATCGCTGATGTTCAACCTCACACCCCCAAAGAAGCTCATGAACACCTTCCGAACGACGAAGCGCGCGCTGGTCGCCGCATCCATGGCTGTCGCCCTGGTTCAATCCGCCTGGAGCGCGGAGAACGCGACTCTCGAACGCTGGCGCAGCTATGCCGGCGTGACCTGGAATACGGACACTGCCGCACAAAGGCCATTCGCTAACTCCGCGAATGCACCCATCGCCGGCATTCATTTCGATGCCAAGGGACGCGCCTTCGTGAGCACGCCTCGATTGATCGCAGCCGATGCGCCGGCCACCTTGAGCATCCTCGACACGACAAGCGCCGATGGTCCTGCTCGCCTCACAGCCTTTCCTTCCGAGCCTGGCAATTCCGTAGTCGCATCGCCGGAAACCAGCCTGCGCAACGTGCTGGGCTTCTACGTCGATCACCGAAACGGTTGGCTTTGGGCCCTGGACATGGGCTTTGTCGCAGGCGAGGCCGAAGCACCTGTCGGTGGGCAGAAGATCGTCATCTATGAGCTGAGCAGCGGTCGTGTCGTCAAGCGCATCCCGCTGGACGCGGTGGCAGACCGAAAGGGCAGCTTCCTCAACGACATCGCAGTCGACGAATCTCGCAAGATTGCCTATATCTCCGACAGCGGCCTGCGCAGCGCACCGAACAATCAGGCTGGCATCATCGTGGCGGATTTCGAGACCGGCGCAAGCCGCCGCGTCTTGAACCGTCACCCCTCCGTGCTGCCTGAGCCGCAGGTGAAAGTTGTCTCTCACGGAGAGGAAGTGTGGAGCGGCAATCCGCTGACGCTGGGCATCAACGGCATCGCGCTGTCGCCGGATGCACGCACGCTGTACTGGACCGTCACCACAGGGACCCACGCCTTCTCGATCTCGACCGACGTGCTCCGCAGCGCAGCGGCGAGCGAGAAGACGCTTGCTTCCAAAGTCCGCACCATCGGCGACGTCGGCGGCAACACGGATGGCATAGTCACCGACGCCCGGGGCCAGCTCTACATCACCGATGTCACCCGCAACGGCATTGTTCGCTTCGATCCGTCGACGCGCGCCATGACGGTCCTCGCGACGAACGATGGGATCTTCTGGCCCGACACCCCGGCAATCACGCCTGACGGCTACCTCGTCCTCACCGCCAGTCAGCTCAATCGGCATTTCGCTGGCGCAGTGAAGGCCGGGAGCGAGCGCTACGACCTGTGGCGAATTCGGCTCAGCAGCCAGCCTGCGAAGGCCAACTGATCGGCCATCGGACAAGAGCTACTGGCGCGCGGCTTACCCATGAACGACTTGTTTGAACCCTATGACCTCGGTGTATTGCACTTGCGCAATCGCATCGTGATGGCGCCGATGACCCGGGCACGCAACCCGGACGGCATCCCGAATGCGCTGAACGCGCTGTACTACCAACAGCGGGCCGGTGCCGGATTGATCATCACCGAGGGCACGCCCATCTCGAAGACGGCCGAAGGATTCGTTTTCATTCCGGGCTTGTACACGTCGGCCCAGGTCGCTGGCTGGCGAGCGGTCACACAGGCCGTGCATGCGCAAGGCGGCGCAATCTTCACCCAGTTGTGGCACGTGGGCCGCGTGTCCCATGTGTCCAACCAGCCAGGCGGGATCGCCCCGGTCAGCTCGACAGCGCAGATTGCAAAAGCCTCTCAGGCTTGGGGTTTCCTCGCCGATGGCAGCGCAGGTCCGGTCGACGTGTCCGCACCGCGCGCGTTGAGTACGGCCGAAGTCCGGGGAGTCATCCGAGACTTCGCCGTGGCCGCCGAGCGAGCCATCGAAGCCGGCTTCGACGGTATCGAGCTCCATGGAGCAAACGGCTACCTCATCGAGCAGTTCTTGAACCCGCTGGTCAACGACCGAACCGACGAGTACCGCAGCGACACAATAGAAAATCGCTCCCGCTTCCTGTTGGAGACCGTGGCTGCGGTTGCCGACAGAATTGGCGCCGATCGCACTGCGGTGCGCCTGTCACCCTACGGCGGTCTGTTTGACATGGGGCTGTACGACGACGTCGATAAGACGTACCTGCATCTGGCCGACGAGCTATCGAAGTTCAACTTGGCCTACGTCCACCTGATGGACCAGCAGTCGCGCGGCAGCACGCCCATTCCGGCCAGTTTCCTGCCGCAGTTTCGGCTGCGCTATCGCGGTACGCTGATCCTTGCCGGCGGCATGACTCGTGCGCATGCTGAGCGCTGCATCCAGGAGGGGCTCATTGACCTTGCCGCGTTTGGCGAACCCTTCATCGCGAATCCGGATTTGGTGGAGCGGTTGCGCAATGGCTGGCCGCTCGAGAAGGCGGATCGATCACGAAGCTTTGGCGGCGGCGCTGAGGGGTACACGGACTACCAGGTCTATCAACCGGCTTGAACGCTCGAATAGGACGCCCGCGACGAGAGCCGAACCGCCAGGCGCAGCGCATCGTGGAGGTGCGCCTCGAAGGTGTCCATGTGGCTCAGGGTGGCTCAGGTGCAGAGTTGCCTGTTGTCAGCCGGGAGACTGGTCTGGCCGATGTGCTGATCGCGCCCGTCATCGCTCCAGCCGGGATGAGTGATGCATCGGGCCGGGAAGCCGCCAGGAGGCGTGGATACGAAGCCGCGACCGGCGCATTGGCCGCCATACGCGGAGCCATGCATGCAGCCCTGCCGCGACGCGCCCTCTCGCGGGAAGGTGATCCTGAAGTCGCGAGCACCGTGACTACGGCATCCTTGCCGCCCTGATGTAGGCGTTGGCGCGGTGCAGTGGCGGTTGGCGACATGACGGTCTCCGACCAGGACCTCGTCGGTATCGATTGCTGTGCTGGTGGCGCATCGGGCGAGTGGACGAAGACGGCTTCGCCACTAAGTTCATGGCCTCTGCACTTCGCATCGACTGCGCATGAACATCATGAGATCTTCGATAGCCGTTCTGATCGCGGCCGGCCTGTTCGCGGGCAATTCAGCATCTGCACAAGACGCATGGAACCTTGCCAAGGACGCCGACGGCATCCAGGTCTATGTGCGGTCGGTTGCGGACTCGCCTTTGCGCGAGTTCCGGGGTGAAGTGCAAGTCAGAGCGAAGCTGGAGCACGTCGTTCTGGCGCTGCGAGACGCCGGCGCCTTTCGCAAGTGGATGCCCGACGTCATCACTTCCGACTTGCTGAAGTCGAGCGACACCGAGCAATACCACTACCTCGAGAACAAGGCTCCGTGGCCTGTGTCGAACCGTGATGGCGTCTACCGCTTCGGCTATTCGCGTCCCGCCGATGGGGTCGTAGTCGTCAGTGTCGAAGCCGTTCCGAATCTCGTCCCGTTGCGCGAGGGCAGGGTGCGCATTCCCTTGGCGGAGGGCCAGTGGCGCCTGGTTTCCAATGCCGATGGGGTCGGCGTGAGCTACCAGATGCATGCCTCCCCGGGCGGTGCCATCCCAAGCTGGCTGGCCAACCAGGCAGTGGTGGACACGCCGTATGGGACGCTCAAGGCCCTCAGGGCGCGCGTCCAGGCAGACCACTGAGGTTGGCGCCGACGGTCGAACAGTTGGCGCCGTTTGCCTGGCAGGTGGCGTGGATCGCCAGGGCTGCACCGGCCCTGGTTTCCTAGAGTTGATGGCACACAAGGCGAGCCAATCGGGGCCGCCACGCCCCTCAACTCTCTGCCCACGATTCCTGCCATGAACTCCAAAGTTGCTCTCGTGACCGGCGCGTCTTCCGGCATCGGCGCCGCTACCGCCGTCAAGCTCAATAGTCTTGGCTACACCGTGTATGCGGCGGCACGGCGCGTGGAACGCATGCGCGATCTGGCAAAGGCCGGGATCACCGTCCTGGCGCTGGACGTGACCGACGATGCCTCGATGCGAGCCTGTGTCGACAGGATCATTTCCCTGTCTGGCCGCATCGACGTGCTGGTCAACAACGCCGGCTACGGCTCCTATGGCGCGGTGGAGGATGTGTCGATCAACGAGGCGCGCGCCCAGTTCGAGGTCAACGTCTTCGGTGCGGTCCGCCTGATCCAACTGGTGTTGCCGCACATGCGTCGCAGCCGCGCTGGCACCATTGTCAACATCACGTCGATGGGCGGCAAGATTCACACGCCGCTGGGCGCCTGGTATCACGGGACGAAGTTCGCCCTTGAGGCCATCAGCGACTGCCTGCGCATGGAGGTTCAGCCGTTTGGCATCGACGTAGTGGTCGTCGAGCCCGGAGGCATCAGGACTGAGTGGGCCGGCATCGCCGCGGACAAGTTGATTGAAGTCTCAGGCAACGGAGCCTACGCCCCTCAAGCGCAGCCGATGGCCGAGTCCATGGTCGGCGCAGCCAGCCGCAAGCGCCAGTCGCTTCCCGAGCTGGTCGCCAGCACCATTGCCGAGGCTGTCAAGGCGCGCCGTCCGAAGACCCGCTATGCGGTTGGCTTCGGTGCCAAGCCGATGATCTTCATGCGGAACCTCCTTTCGGATCGTGCCTTCGACGGCTTCATGCGCATGGCCACCGGGATCTCCGGCAAGCCGGCCTGACGGTTCCCAGGGCCTAGAAGGAGCGGTGAGCTCAGGCTTCGTGTCCGCGGCGTCGTGATGGGCTTGATCGGCATTGGGCGTTCAGGTCTGCCTTGAACGCCGCGCCCCGGCGGGCACACAGTTCTACCTGCATGCATCCCGGCAGATGACCGAGACGGTGCAGCGCAATGCCACTTCGAGCAGTGTGAGAGTGAAGGCTTGGAGGTCGGGGTGGCGGGGTAGGGCGTGTGGTCTCTGGACAGGTGCTTGTCGTGGGATTGACAGGCCGATCGTGCGCGCCTGACGGCCCGCGCGGCTTGCGGTCCGTGCCGCAATGCGCGCATGATCGGAATTCGATCTCAAGCGGAAGTGGCATGAGCGAATCCTTCGACGTCCAAAGGCATGTGCTGGGGCCCACGCTGACGTATGGGCTGTGGTCCTGGAGCCATTACGTCTTCCGGCCGGCTCTCATGTTGAAGAGCCTGGGGCTTTACCGGCCCAACGTGCTGGGCGAGCCGCCGCCGCCGCGCAAGCTGCCGGGCGGCGGTCCGGAGCTGAGCAAACGGCTGGACGCGCCGCAACTGCTGGCCCAGACGCCTGGGCACTACGACTCGGTCGTCGAGTTCGACCATTGCAGTGACGACTACGAGCAGGCCGTAAAACCGTTCTCGCAGCCCGTCTTCGATGAGCTGCTGGGCATGCTGCTGCCGCACCTCGTGCCCGATGCGCGCATCCTGGACCCGTCCTGCGGGCCGGGCATCGAGGCGCTTGCGCTGGCCAGGCTGGTGCCCGAAGGCGAGGTCGTAGCCGCTGATCTTTCGCGCGGCATGGTGGAAACCTCCTGGCGCAACGCGCGCCAGGCCGGAATCACCAACATGGCCTTCGTGCAGGCCGACGTCGGCGACCCGCCGGCGATCTTCGAGGGCTACTTCGACGCGATCAGCTGCTGCCTGGCCTTCCATCACTACCCCGATGGCGCCGCGGCGGTGAGGGCCTGGCGCCGTGTGCTCAAGCCCGGCGGCATGGCCTTCGTGGCCGACCCGGGTCCCAAGTGGTTCAACGACATGAGTCACCCTTGGGCCAAGCTGGCCGATCCCGGATTCGTGCAGCACCGAACTGGCGCGGAGTTCCAGGCGCTGTTCCGGCAGGCCGGCTTCGCCGACGTGTACTGGGTGGAGGCGCTGCCCGGCATCGGCATCACGGTCGCCAGCACCTGAACGGCTGCGCGATGGCTGCCGGCAAGGCTCCCTACGACGCATCCATCATCAACGACGCCCTGTCGGGCGTGCGCGCGGCCATTGCACAGACGATCGGCGGCTACCTTGACGCCCGCGCCGCCGAGCCCGGTGCCTACGGCGCGCTGTACGAGTTGTTGCGCGACTACCCTTTCCGCCAGGGCAAGATGCTACGCCCAGCCATGTGCATCAGCGCCGCGCGAGCAGTAGGGGCGCACGGCGAATCGGCGCTCACTGTGGCCACGGCGCTGGAGTTCTATCACAACGCCTTCCTGATCCACGACGACATCGAGGACGGCTCTGAGAACCGCCGGGGTGCTGAAACACTGCACCGTCGAGTGGGCGTGGCTCGTGCCATCAACGCGGGCGATGCCACCAATGTCATGTCGGTAGGTCTGCTGCTGGAGAACCTCGCCGTCGTGGGTGTGGCCAAGGCGTTGCACCTGCTGCACGAGATCGAGCTGATGGCGCGGCAGTCGGCCGAGGGGCAGGCCATGGAGCTGGACTGGGTGAGCGACAACGTGCCCGCGCTCGCCGATGAAGACTACTTCGCCATGTGCACGAAGAAGACCTGCTGGTACTCATTCATCACGCCGCTGCGCGCCGGGCTCATCGTCGGCTGGCCGCTGGGGCGCGACGCGGAGCTGGCGCCGGCCATGGAGGCAGTCACGAGCTTCGGCGCTGCCATCGGCATCGCGTTCCAGATCCAGGACGACTTGCTCAACCTGGTAGGCGAGACCGAGGCTTACGGCAAGGAGATCCACGGAGACATCTACGAGGGCAAGCGCACGCTGATGCTCAATCACGTGCTGCGCGTGAGCCCCAGGGCCGACGAGATCCTGAGCGTGCTCGCCACGCCGCGCGAGAGCAAGTCGCCGCAGCAGGCGGTAATGGTGTTCGAGGAGATGAAGCGCTGCGGCAGCATCGAGCACGGCTGGCAGGTGGCCCGTGCACATGCCGACTTGGCCGCAGAACTGCTGGCGGCGCTGGCATTCTTTTCGTCCGCCACGCCGCTGCGAGTCGATGAAGCCTGGACGTGCGATGTCGCTGATGGGCGCTTCCTGCGCGAGTTGGTGAACTACGTCATTTACCGTAACCTCTGACGACTCTCCTCCCATCGTCGCCATGCCCGCCATTCCCCGCGTCGATCTTGAGGCTCATCCCGGCATGGCCGTGGCGCTGCGCCTGAAGCTGAGCAATCGAATGATGGCCGCCGTGCTGCTGCGTCCCACCGTGGACGAGTGGGTGGCAAGCGACGGGCAGATCCTGCCGTCTGCGCCCCGTATCGAGCCGGACTACGTTTACCTGCTGCAGGGCGCCGAGGTGCGCCAGACGATTACGGTGCGCGTGCCGTTGCACCTCAAGGGCGGCAGCCGCCTTACCAGCGCGCTGCGTTTTCCCGGAGTCAGCGAAGAAGCCGTGCCCATCACGTTGACGGTGCTGGAGGAAACCGGCGACACGCCTTTGCCCGCACTGGAGTGCCCGCTGTCGGTCTCGCTGCCGTTGGGTGACGAAGGCCCCAAGGCGGGCGGCGGTGACTTCGGCGCCTCGGCGCAGGCGAGCTACAGCCTGGTGGCGGGCCTCGCGGGCCTGGACATGTTGCCGGCGCGCTGGCTCGTGGCCGAGTTGTTGGTGGCGGTTTGCCAGGCCGGCGCCGCCCGTGGCGAATCCCCCGAAGGCAAGCAACTGCTGGAGCGGCTTGGCCGCACCCGCTTCTTCAAGAACGGCGTGGTGGCCTTCGCGTCAGCCCAGGCTCCACGCTGGGTGCTGTCGGGCCTGGCCGCCACGTCGGGGCTCAACGCTGCGCTGGGTGGACAGGTGGGGCAGGGGCAGTTGCTGCACATCTGGGAGCGCTGGTTGCTGGGCCTGGCGGACACCGATGTCGAAGGCGGCGATGCGCCCGCGCCGGACATGCGCATGGCCGACGCCCAGCTTCACGCCTTCGCTGGCACGCTCGGCACGCAGGCCGACCGCTGGTTCGCCAACCTTCTGCTGGGGCTGTGGACGCTGTCGCCCCGCATCGCGCTGGTGCTCGAGCAGATTGCCGCGCGTGCACCCGAGCCGCCACCGACAGAGCCTGAGGTGCCGCGCCCCCCGCCCGATGACGTGCTCGGTGAGCGCGGCCCGCTGGGCCGCTGATCGCCATGACCCCAGCGCTGCGAGACGAGCTGTTCGAGCGCGTCCAGATGCTGCGCATCCCGCCGCAGCCGGAATCGGCACCGCCCAACTGGAAGGACTGGTATCACTTCGTGCTGATGCACCCGGCCAGCGGCTGGCGAGCTCTGGCCAACGTGAGCCTCGCTGGGGGCGGCGGCCGGGCCGAGCTGCAATGCACGCTGGTGATCCACGTGCCGGGCAAGGCGGAGGATCCGCCGCGCGTGCATGGCGCCAGCCGCAGTGTGCCGTGGCTGCCGGGCATGCTGCGCCCGCGCCCGTTGGTCATCCGCGGCGACGAGGTGGAACTGACGCTGCAGGAGCAGGTGTGGCGCCTGCGCCTGCAGCCTGCTGGACTGGACATCGGCCTGGCCTTAGAGGCACGTCCGGACAGCACTGCGATGCTGGTGACGGAAGGATCGTCCTTCGGAAGCGGCTTCATCGGCTGGGGTCTGGTGCCTCGGCTGGTCGCCAAGGGAGAGCTGTGGGCCTGCGGCAAGGGCACCTCCGTCACGCACGATTGGTTCTGCTACCAGGACCACAACTTCGGGCGCTTCCGCTGGGGCGAAGACTTCGGCTGGGAGTGGGCTGTGGCCCACGCGGCCTCGCCGGACGGGCCCGCCGTTACGGTGGTGGTCGACCTGCGTACCGATCGCGCGCACAGCCGCCACGGCCTGCCGTACGTCTTCGTCATCGTGGGGCGGGAGCTGCGCAAAGTGTTTCTCGGTCCAGCGGTGACGCTGCGCTGGGCATGGTCCGAGCGAAGCGTGCTGCCGGCCCGGTTGCCCGGTACCATGGCCACGCTGCTGGCTGACTGTCCGGAGCGCGCGCCGGTGTCGCTTACCGTGCTGGCCGCCGATGAGCGCGACAGCCTGCGGCTGCAGCTCAGTTTCGACACCCACCTGCAGATCGTGGTGCCCGATGAACGGCAGCCGGTACACACGCGCATCAGCGAGGCCAGCGGCGCGGCTGCGATCACCTTGCGCCTGGACGGCCACGTGCAGGATGCCCGAGGTCAGGCCTATGCGGAGTACACGCGATGAGGCCGCCCACCCTCGCCGAGGTCCAGCTCATTGCGTGGTTGCAGCGCCTGGTGCAACTGCTGCTGGCTCAAGAGGGCAGTGCGCGTCAGCTGAGCCGTGTCGTCGCCGGCCGCCGCGCGGTGCTGGTGCTGGACGAAGCCCGTCTGTCGCTGCATGCCGATGCAGGCGAGCCGTTGACGGTGTGCATCGAGCCCGCCGCACCGGATGAGCTGCCCCACGTGCGCACCACTGCCGATACCTTGCGCGACGTCATGAACGGCCGCGCGCTGCTCGACACCACCGTGGCCGATGGGCGCTTGTTTGTTCGTGCCCAGTTGCACGACTTGCTGGCCTTCCACGAGTTGGTGCTGCACGCGCTCTCGTTTGGCACCCGCCACGCCGGCCTGCAAGCGCTGTGGGCCGAGTTCGACCAAAGCTGGCCTGGCGAGTGCCCTCGCTGTGCAGCGCTGGATGGGCAGCGCGCCGTTTTCGGTGCATTGCGGCAAGCTGTTCCGGCCGCGGTTCAGATGGCTCGCAGCCCCCTAGAGGCGCATCCTCTCCAACCTTGACGCTCCCGAGTTCTCGCCTAAGAATTTGGCACCATGGCCGGAGTGGACACGCGGGCGTTCCGCCGTACCTCGTTCGGGTTGAAGCTTGTCGTTCAGCCGGACATCGAGCGCGCCTTCGCCAGCCAGGTCATCGATCGCATCCGTGCCCGGGACTTCGTCCTTGAGATGGGGCCGCTCACCGTCCGGCTGCCGCACAGCTTCGGTCAGTGCCACGGCGTGGAGCGTGCCATCCAGCTGGCCTTCGAAACGCGCGAACGTTTCCCGTCTGCGCGGTTGTTCCTCACTGACGAGATCGTCCACAACCCGGCCGTGAACCGCCGCTTGCAGGCGTTGGGCTACCAGTACCTGGACGGCCAGTACGCCGGTACGCTGGCAGTTCAGGACCTTGGGCCTGATGACGTGGTGTTGCTGCCCGCCTTTGGCGTGGAGGCCGGGCTGCTGGAAGCGCTGCGCCAGCGCGGCGTGCAGATCGTCGATGCCGTCTGCGGCGAGGTGATGCTGGTGTGGAAGCGCGTGCGCGAGTACGCCCGCGACGGATACACAAGCGTCATCCACGGCGCCCCCAGGCACCAGGAGACTCGCGCCACCGTCAGTCGCACGCGGCAGGACGATCCATTCATGCCGCACCAGATCGATGCGCCTGGGGCCTGGATGGTGGTTCGGGGGCTGGACGATGCGGCGCAGGTGGCGCGCTTTGTGCGCGGCCTGTGCAGCGCCGACGAACTGCAGCGGCGCTTCGCTGGCGCTGTGTCGCCGGGCTTCAATGCGCATCACGACTTGGAGCGCATCGGCATCGCCAACCAGACGACCATGCTCGCGAGCGAAACCCTGGCCGTGCAGGAGCTGCTGCGCCGCGCCTATGAAGAGCGTTACGGTGCGGAGGGCGCAGCAGCCCGCGTGCGCCTTGCCGACACGGTGTGTTCGGCCACGCAGGACCGGCAGGACGCGCTGGTGGGCCTACTCGGCGAACCGCTGGACCTGCTGCTGGTCATCGGCGGCTACAACAGCGCCAACACCGGCCATCTGCTGGATCTGGCCTTGTCGCGGGGCCTCGCCGCCTTTCACGTCGAGGGTGCCGAGTGCCTGGAGAGCACACAGTCACTGCAGCACTGGGACCGCGCTGCAGGCCGTATCGCGAACGCGCGGGACTGGTGGCCACACAAGCAGCCGCTGGACGTGGGCATCGCGGCCGGCGCGTCCACGCCCGATGCGCGCATCGGCGAGCTGGTGGTGCGCCTTGCGGAGCTAGCGGGCTGCCCACCGGCAGCCCTCCACTGACCAACCGGAGCCAACCATGGGTGGTGTGACGATCCCGAAGGCCTACGACATCACGTTGCACGGCGGCGCGGACATGGACCTGGACAACATTCACATCAAGGAGATGCCCCAGGTCAATATGGCGATCAAGGAGATCCCCTCGCTGAGCATCGCTGTCACGCAACTGCCCACGATACGGCTGGAGATGGCTGTCAAGGAGCTGCCTACCATCCGGCTGGATGCCGACGTGGGCATCAAACCGACGCGGGTATCCATGCCGATGAACACGCACGTCTGTCTCAAGCTGCTGGGGCTGAAGCTGCTGGACCTGTCGCTTTGCGGCGAGAACATGGTGATCATCGAGCCCTACGTGCCTCGCCGCGCCGAGACGGGCTGTGCCTGAGGGGAACGCCATGGCCGAGACACTTTCCGGCGAGCGCATCGTGCTGATCGGCGCACCGTCGCTGCTCAGCGGGCTTGTGCGCATGAGCAACCGCAGCGCAGAGGCACTCAAGATCAAGAACACGCTGCTGCGTACCCAGGACGGTCGGGAGCTGCAGCTGACGCTTGGCCTGCGGGTGCCGCCCGGCGTGACGGCGCATGCGCGGGCGTCCGTGCAGCTCGACCCTCGCACGCCGCCTGGTGATATCCGCGCCGAGGCGATCGTTGGCGAGGAAGCGCGCGATGTGCTGATCCGCGTGCTGGAGCACCGCGAGGTGGCGCTGTACCCACAGAGCTTTCGCATCCACGGCAGGCCTGGTGCTCAAGTGCCGGTGCCAGCGGTGCTCACCAACCTCGGCAACGTGCCCTTTTCGGTGCCGCGAGTGGCGCTGCTGGCGGTCTCGCAGGCACAGGGGTTTGAGCAGATGTTCCACGTCGCGATGGCGCAGGCCGGCTCCAAGGGGCATCAGGCCGCACTGGACCTCTTCGCGCAGATGCTGGGTGCTAGCGAGGTCGACGCGCCCAAGGTCCTCTTCAACGCGGCCGCTGGCAAGCAGCTCGCCGCAGGTGATTCGGTGGAGACCGAGCTGGGCTTCGAGCTGCCGGCCAAGCTGGCGCGGCATGGCCTGTACATGGGCAGCTTCACACTCGGCGGCGCGCAGTATCCGGTCGAGATCGAAGTGGATGCACCGGGTTCCGACGAGCCCGTCGTGCCTGTGCCCGCGTCCGTGCCTGCCACCCCCGCAGCACGCAAGTCGCGGAGCTGACGAAGAAAGGGTTTGATCATGAGCCAAGCAACCGTCCGCCATCTCTCAAACGGAACCGTTCGGCAAGGCCTGGACGGCCTGCTCACGGACCTGCCCGGCCTGGTGAACACGGCCACCACGCAATACGTGGACCTGTTGCGCCGCGGCCTCAAGCTGGCCGGCGACATCGTGCCGTCCAGTCTCACCTCGAGCCTCACGGATCTCGCCACTTCCGGCAATGACTGCTGCACCGTGCCGACTCAGGACTGTCCGCCCCGCTGCGTTGCTGAGATCGACTGGGAGGCCTGCGGCGGCGAGCCCCAGCGAGCCGTCATCAACGTGAGGAACACCAGCAAGCAGGCTCGCGACTTCAGCTTTGCTGCCGGCAGTATTGGCCCGGCGAAGGTGGAGGTGCAACCCGCGGGGAGCCTGCTTTCACCGGGCGAGGCGGTGGCTGTCCACGTGACCGTGCCGTCCACCGATGGCCTCAAGGCCGGCGAGATCTACACGGGCGAGCTGCTGATCCGAGGTGCCTACGAGCAATGCGTCAAGCTCAGACTCAGGCTGGCGAGCCCGGTCACCGCCACGCTCGACGTGAGTCAGGGCGAGTTGCCGCAGCACATCACGGAGCTGAAGTGGTACCGGCACTGGCAGTGCGTAGATTCCTGCGCCCCCAGCATACGGGGCAACCAGCCAGTGCCGGGAACCCGGGAACCACAGCAACCGCAGGTGGGCTGATCGCGATGCTGGTCGATGAACTCAAGCGTCTGCTGGACACCAGCTTCAAGGCCAACGTGCAGCTCATCGTGGGGGCAGGCGGCGCGTTCAAGGAAGCCGCCCAGGCTGCCCGCGACCCCCTGCGCGCGAGCAAGCCCGACGCGCGTGCACTGCTTGGCGATCTGGCGAAGCTGCAGTTCGAGTACGTCAAGGAACTCTCGCGAGGCAGCACCGAGTACTGGGGCGCCGTGGCTGCCATGGCCAAGGGGGAAGGCACGCCGGAGGACGCCTCAAAGCCCACCAGCACCGCCCACGCCCAGGCCCTGCGCGGAGAGCCCGGCGAGACTGTGGGCTTCCAGTTCCGTATCGACAACCCCAACGCCGAGGCCGTCAACGCCCGCATCGAGTCCCAGCCCTGGAGCAGTCGCGGTGGGGAAACCGTCGATGCTGACAGCCTCGTGTTCCGGCCAGCCGACACGGTGGTCGCACCGGGTAGCCATGTGGTGGTGCTTGGCCAGGTCACCCTCGACGAGCGCTTTGTGCCAGGCCAGACCTACGATACGGTCATCCGCGTCGCCGGCTTTCCTGGCCACCAGGTGGCTTTCAGCCTCTCGGTGGCCAAGTAGCGAAGGCACGCATCAGCAAGGACAGTCGGGGCGAGTCTTCTGAGAGCCGGTCTGCTGGTTTTGCGTGGAGCCCCTTGCAGTCTCGGGTTCGAAGGGGCGCTTGACGGGGGATGTCCCGGCGCTTGCCGTAAGTCCAGAGCCCGCAAAGGCTGGCGCGCGGGGGGGGCTCAGCGTGCCACCGCGGCCGGTCGAGTCGGGGCAGTACCACCGAGGGCCTGCAGCCCTTCGAGCTGCATGTAGCGCCGGGCCAGGCTCCACTCGGCGTTCTGGTCCAGCTTGGCGCCAGTTTTACCTATGAAACGGACGAAAAAAAGCCGTCTCTGGGACGGCTTTGGGCTTCCTGGGAAGTGTGTTCTGGCGGAGAGGGCGGGATTCGAACCCGCGGTGGGCTATTAACCCACACACGCTTTCCAGGCGTGCGACTTAAACCGCTCATCCACCTCTCCTGCAAGCCCGCCATCATAGCGCATTGCTCGGCTCATGCCTGCAAGCTCTGCGCTCGATTTTTGCAGCACCAGCTCAGCGCATCACGCCAGTCCAGTTGGTGGATGACGTTGTTCAGGTGCAGCATGCGTCGTGAACGGGCCAGTGTGTGGCCCTGTCCGTCTATCAGCGCGACATTGCACAGGATGTTCATGGGGTCGAACAGCGCGACGACGTCGGGCTGGATCTCGGTCCACTCCCAGGCGATGTGGATGGGGTCGCCGTCGTTCGGCGTGGCCCAGACCTCCTGTCCAGAACGTAGTCCGGAGCGTGCATCGTGCACTCTGACACTACTTCCGACTTGTCGCAGCTCATGAGTTGCCAATTCGAACTCGTTTACAGTCTTGACGACCGTCTCGCAGGCCATCAGTTGCCAAGCTGCCATCTGCATTCGGGACTCCTCTCATTTGGATGGTTTGCAGTTTGCGTTCACCCGGGCCGAGCTGCTCCTACCAACCCTAGTAGCGCATGAACCTGCAGCGGTACGAGCAAGTCAGTCAAGCGGAGGATCTCGCGTCATTCAGGCGTGGGCTGATCGATTTCGCAAACGACCTGGATTTCGGTCTGGTGGTCGGGATGCTGGCCATCGAGCACCGGGGTCCCGGTGCAAAGACGGAATACGTTGCAGTGGGCAACACGCCCGACGCGTTTCTGGAGATTTCCAGAGACAACGAATACGCCAAGCGCGATCCCGTGCATCAGCGTTTGACGCAGCTGACCAAGCCACTGATTTACGACCAGGACTTCTACGTCGATGCCGGCGCGGGCGAGCTGTGGGAGATGTATGCGCCGTTCGGCTATCGGACGGGCGTCGCCGTCGGCGTGCAGATGCCCGGATATCGCCGGCTGCTGCTCGGCGTGGACCGGGAATCTCCCCTGCCCAAGGATCCGATCAAGCTCAACCGGATCATTGCCGACCTGCAGCTGCTTGCCGTTCACGCCCAGGATGCCGCGGGGCGGTTGCTGGTTTCCCGGAAGGCGGTGCTGCCACAGGTGAAGCTGCCGCCGCGGCAGCTCGAGATCCTGAGGCTGACGATGGAAGGCAAGAGCGCCTGGGTCGTCGGGAGCCTGCTGGGCATCAGCGAGAACACGGTCAATTACCACATGAAGCAGTTGTTCAAGCTGCTCGACGTGTCGACCAAGCATCAGGCCGTGCTGAAAGCCATGGAGCTGGGACTGCTCTGACGGTGCTCGACCCCTACCAGGGTTTGTAGTTCTCTGTTTTCCAGTGCTTGGACACACTGGATGCCATCTCAACACCGCTGATGGATGGCACAAATGGCAAATTATTCTTTCTGGGAAGTTGTCGCAGAACTGCTGGGCTTCCCGATCACGGGCAACTGATTTCGATCCCTAGGAGATCCTCAGAAAAGCGACACCTCCATCGCTTTCGTTCGGCGCCCCCCGAACGTCTTCTACCCGCGACCGCCCTAGGGCCCTCGCGGGTTTTTTTGCGCTGGGCTCTCAGGGCTTGGCGCCGCCCTTGAGCAGCGCCATCGCCGTGCCGATCAGGCCGGCGACCTCCGTCATGTTGCCCGGCACGATCATCGTGTTGTTCTTCTGCGCAAGCTGGGCGTAGGCGTCGACGGCCTTCTCGGCGACCTTCAACTGCACGGCCTGTCCACCACCGGGCTGCTCGATGGCTGCGGCGATCTTGCGGATCGCGTCCGACGTCGCATCGGCAACTGCCGTGATGGCCGCCGCCTCGCCCTGCGCCTTGTTGATTTCGGCCTGCTTCTGGCCCTCGGACTTGGCGATGGCTGCCTCGCGCTCGCCGGTGGCGATGTTGATCTGCTCCTGACGCCGGCCTTCAGACGCCGCGATCAGTGCGCGCTTCTCGCGCTCTGCCGTGATCTGGGCCTGCATGGAGTGCAGGATGGCCGGCGGCGGGGTCAGGTCCTTGATCTCGTAGCGCAGCACCTTGACGCCCCAATTCAGCGCGGCCTCGTCCAGCGCCTGAACGACCGAGCTGTTGATGACGTCGCGTTCCTCGAAGGTCCGGTCCAGCTCCATGCGGCCGATGACGGAGCGCAGCGTGGTCTGCGCCAGCTGCGTGATCGCCACCACATAGTTGCTCGCGCCATAGCTGGCCCGCATCGGGTCGGTCACCTGGAAGTAGAGGATGCCGTCGACGGTCAGCTGCGTGTTGTCCTTGGTGATGCAGACCTGGCTGGGCACGTCCAGCGGGATCTCCTTCAGCGAGTGCCGGTAGGCCAGCCGGTCGACGAAGGGCACGAGGAAGTTCAGGCCCGGCGTCAGCGTGGCGTGATAACGCCCCAGGCGCTCGACCACCCAGGCATGCTGCTGGGGAACGACCTTGATCGAGCGGACCACGAAGATGGCGGCAATGACGAGGATGACGAGTGCGATTTCCATGGGGCTTCTCAAGCTGGGTTGACGGGTATGACGGTCAGCGGTCCAGCAGCAGGCTGCTGCCTTCGATGGCGCGGATCACATGCCGGCCGCCCGCGGCCGGTGCCTGGCCGATGTAGCGGGCGGCCCAGGCCGCACCACGGTACTGCACCTGGGTAGTGCCTTCGTCCGACCAGGCCTCGACGTGCACGGTCTGGCCGATGTCCAGGTTCACGTCGGGATTGCTGGCCGCCGGCGTGGGCTCCCCCCGGCTGCGCCGGCGCAGATACCAGGCGATCGTGGCAGCCCCGCCCACGACGGCAGCGACCAGCATCTGGCCAGGAACGCCCAGCCCGAGATGGGCCGCCAGCGCGCCGGCCGCGGCGCCCAGTGCCAGCATCAGCAGGTAGAAGGTGCCCGTGGCCAGCTCCGCGGCGACCAGCACGCCCGCGGCTATCCACCAGTAGGTGCTCCAGCTCCAGTCCATCCTGTCTCCCCGGTCCTTGTTGAAAGGGCAGTGTAGGGCGGCACGGAGGCCATGAAGACATGGTCGGGACACGCTGCGGCCCTACACTTCGCCGCTTCGTTTTTTGATGCCCGCCCGCTGGAGGCCGCCGATGATCCGTTTTCACTTTCCCATCGTCATCATCGATGAGGACTATCGCTCCGAGAACACCTCGGGCCTGGGCATCCGCGCGCTGGCCGAGGCCATCCAGAAAGAGGGCATGGAAGTCCTGGGCGTGACGAGCTACGGCGACCTGTCGCAGTTCGCCCAGCAGCAAAGCCGTGCCTCGGCCTTCATCCTGTCCATCGACGACGAGGAGTTCACGAACACCGGGCCCGACCTCGACCCGGCCGTGCTGAACCTGCGCAAGTTCATCGGCGAGATCCGCTTCCGCAACCCGGACATCCCCATCTACGTGTACGGCGAGACACGTACCAGCCAGCACCTGCCCAACGATGTGCTGCGTGAGCTCCATGGCTTCATCCACATGTTCGAGGACACGCCGGAGTTCGTGGCCCGCCACATCATCCGCGAGGCCAAGAGCTACCTGGACGGCCTGGCGCCGCCCTTCTTCAAGGCGCTGATGGACTATGCGGCCGACGGCTCCTACTCCTGGCACTGCCCGGGCCACTCCGGCGGCGTGGCCTTCCTGAAGAGCCCTGTGGGCCAGATGTTCCACCAGTTCTTCGGCGAGAACATGTTGCGTGCCGACGTCTGCAACGCCGTGGAGGAGCTGGGCCAGTTGCTGGACCACACCGGCCCGGTCGCGGCCAGCGAGAAGAACGCGGCACGCATCTTCAATGCCGACCACTGCTTCTTCGTCACCAACGGCACGTCCACGTCCAACAAGATGGTGTGGCACCACACGGTGGCGCCGGGCGACGTGGTCGTCATCGACCGCAACTGCCACAAGAGCAACCTGCACGCCATCATCATGTGCGGTGCCATTCCCGTGTTCCTGACGCCCACGCGCAATCACTACGGCATCATCGGCCCCATCCCCGAGAGCGAGTTCAGCCCGGAGACCATCCGCGCCAAGATTGCTGCCAACCCGTTGTTGGCGCATGTCGATCCGGCCACGGTCAAGCCCGCCATCGTCACGCTGACGCAGAGCACCTACGACGGTGTCCTCTACAACACCGAGACCATCAAGAAGAAGCTCGACGGCTACATCCCGACGCTGCACTTTGACGAGGCCTGGCTGCCGCATGCGGCCTTCCACGACTTTTACGGCCAGTTCCACGCCATGGGCAAGAACCGTCCGCGCCCCAAGGAGGCGATGGTCTACGCAACGCAATCCACGCACAAGCTGCTGGCCGGCATCTCGCAGGCCTCGCAGGTGCTGGTGCAGGACTCGCAGAGCGTCAAGCTCGACAAGCACCTCTTCAACGAGGCCTACCTGATGCACACCAGCACCAGTCCGCAGTACTCCATCATCGCGAGCTGCGACGTGGCCGCGGCCATGATGGAGCCGCCTGGCGGCACCGCGCTGGTGGAAGAGAGCATCCGTGAGTCGCTGGATTTCCGCCGTGCAATGCGCAAGGTGGAGGGCGATTACGGCGATGACTGGTGGTTCAAGGTCTGGGGGCCGGACTTCCTGCGCGAGCAGGAGGGGGGCGAGCCGGTGTCGGCCGACTGGATGCTGCATGCCGACGAAGACTGGCATGGCTTCGGCGCACTGGCCGAAGGCTTCAACATGCTGGACCCGATCAAGTCCACCATCATCACGCCCGGGCTGGACATGGAAGGCCGTTTCGCCGCGACGGGCATCCCTGCCTCGGTTGTCACGAAGTTCCTCGTCGAGCACGGCGTTGTGGTGGAGAAGACGGGGCTGTATTCGTTCTTCATCATGTTCACCATCGGCATCACCAAGGGCCGCTGGAACACGCTGCTGACTGCGCTGCAGCAGTTCAAGGACGACTACGACAAGAACGCGCCGCTGTGGCGCATCCTGCCGGAGTTCTGTGCCCAGTTCCCGAAGTACGAGCGCATGGGCCTGCGCGACCTGTGCCAGAGCATCCACCAAGCCTATGCCGAGGGCGACATCGCGCGGCTGACGACGGACATGTATTTGTCCAACCTGCAGCCGGCCATGACACCCACCGACGCCTACGCCCACATCGCGCAGCGCAAGACCGAGCGTGTGGGCATCGACGAGCTGGAAGGGCGCATCACGACCTCACTGTTGACGCCGTACCCGCCCGGCATCCCGCTGCTGGTTCCGGGCGAGCGCTTCAACAAGAAGATCGTCGACTACTTGAAGTTCACCCGCAGCTTCAATGCCAAGTTCCCCGGCTTCGCCACCGACGTTCACGGTCTCGTCCACGAGGTGGATGAGGAGACCGGCCGCGGTCACTACTACGTGGACTGCGTGAAGCAGTGAAGCAGGGGCTGCGCGTCGAGCCGTGTCGCAACGGCTGACGCGGACTCCTGAACAAGATGTGAAGCGCCCTGGGGCAAATCCAGGGCGCTTCGTGCTTTTGCCGGGGCGGGCCGGCGGGCCATGCGCAGAGTCGGTCGGCTCGTATGGCGAGGCGGAGGCGGCGTCACCTGCTCTCGATGCCTCCTGCCCGTGCGCCCACAAGTGCAAATGCCCCGCAACTGGCGTTGCGGGGCATTCCGCGCAGGCGCCCGGCGGCGCGTGTGCTGGAGTGTCGGAGCGGACGCTCGAGGCGCCTTGTTGTCCTGTTGAGGCGAGGGGGGGGGCTGGGGCCCGCTTACTCGCTCGCCAGCGCGACGTGGCTGAAGCCGCCGTCTACGTAGAGGATCTCGGCGCTGACGCCGCCGGCCAGGTCCGACAGCAGGAAGGCCGCTGCATTGCCCACGTCCTCGATGGTCACGTTGCGGCGGATGGGTGCGGCAGCGGCGAACTGGCTCAGCAGCTTGCCGAAATCCTTGATGCCCGAGGCTGCGAGCGTCTTGATCGGGCCTGCCGAAATGCCGTTGACGCGTACGCCCTTCTCGCCCAGGGCGTGTGCGAGGTAGCGCACGCTGGCCTCCAGGCTGGCCTTGGCCAGGCCCATGGTGTTGTAGTTGGGCACGAAGCGTTCGGCGCCCAGGTAGCTCAGGGTCAGCAGCGAGGCGCCTTGACGCAGGCGCGGCGCAGCCAGCTTTGCCATGGCGGGGAAGCTGTAGGACGAGATGTCGTGCGCGATGCGGAAGTTCTCGCGCGTCATGCCATCGAGGAAGTTGCCGGCGATGGCGTCGCGTGGCGCAAAACCGATGGAGTGGACCAAGCCGTCGAATTCCGGCCAGACCTCGCCCAACTGGTCGAACAGGGCCTGCATCTGCTCATCGCTGGTGACGTCGCAGTCATAGACCAGGCTGGAGCCGAATTCGGCGGCGAATTCGCTGATGCGCTCCTTGAAGCGCTCTCCCTGGTAGCTGAAGGCCAGCTCGGCCCCTTCGCGATGGCAGGCGCGGGCAATGCCGTAGGCGATGGAGCGGTTGGACAGCACGCCCGTGATCAGCAGCCGCTTGCCGGCGAGAAAGCCCATTCTGGTCTCCTGTGAGGTCTGAAAGAGCCCGCGATTCTGGCATGTCTAGGGGACGGTGGCTTGCCGGCACGGGACTTGCACAGTACAATCCGAGCTTCACCAGAAATGAGAGATCCCGACAGGGGTTTCCCAACGGGCACCGGACGACATCCCCCGGTGCGCGATATCCGGTGAACGAGTGGGCGGATTCATCCAGCCCATTTTTTTTGCTTTTTCGATTTCTTTTCGACGCTAAGACCGCAATACCGAATGAGTTGGCAAACCGCTGTGGAAACGACCGTGACCGGCCTCGGTTACGAACTCGTGGACTGCGAACGCAGTGCCGGCGGATTGCTGCGCGTCACGATTGACAAGCTGGCGTCCGAGGCGGCCGCTGGCGAGCTGATCACGGTGGACGACTGCGAGAAAGTCACGCGCCAGTTGCAGTATGTGCTGGAAGTCGAGGCCTTCGACTATGCGCGGCTGGAAGTTTCCTCGCCGGGGTTGGACCGACCGTTGAAAAATGCCGCGCATTACGTCCGTTTTGCCGGTCAGGAAATCGACATCACGTTGAAGCTGCCCTTCCAGGGGCGCAAGAAATACCGCGGCGTCGTCGGCGCCCAGCCGGAATCGACGAGCGACCAGGCCTGGCGCCTGGTGTTCGATGACGGCACGGCCGAGCAGGCGCTGGACTTCACGCTGGACGAGGTGCGCGAGGCGCGCTTGGTGCCGGCTTTCAGTTTCAAGGGGCGCGGCGGCGAGCCGGCGCCCGATCGCAAGCCCGGCCAGCGGGGCGTCATCAAGCCGAAGAAAGTACCGGCGAAGAAACAAGCGGGCGAGCCCACCGAGGTGGCGCCCGGCCAAGACAAGGTTGACGGAGGTCTCAAGCAATGAACCGCGAAATGTTGATGCTGGTGGACGCGATCTCGCGCGAGAAGAGCGTGGAGCGCGATGTCGTGTTCGGTGCGGTTGAGGCCGCACTGGCCTCGGCCACCAAGAAGATTTACGGCGGTGAGGCCGACATCCGCGTCAGCGTGGACCGCGACTCCGGCGAATACGAGACCTTCCGCCGCTGGCATGTCGTGCCCAATGAGGCCGGCCTGCAGAACCCCGACGCCGAGATCCTGCTGTTCGAGGCCCAGGAGCAGATTGCCGACATCGAGGTTGACGACCACATCGAGGAGCCTGTCGAGTCGCTGCCCATCGGCCGCATCGGCGCGCAGGCTGCCAAGCAGGTCATCCTGCAGAAGATCCGCGACGCCGAGCGCGAACAGCTGCTGAACGACTTCATGTCGCGTGGCGAGAAGATCTTCGTCGGCACCGTCAAGCGCCTGGACAAGGGCGACATCATTGTCGAGAGCGGCCGTGTGGAAGGCCGCCTCAAGCGCAGCGAGATGATCTCCAAGGAGAACCTGCGCACCGGTGACCGTGTTCGCGCCGTCATCCTCGGCGTGGACCCGACGCAGCGTGGTCCGCAGATCATGCTGTCGCGTTCCAGCCCCGAGTTCATGAAGGAACTCTTCGCCCAGGAGGTGCCGGAAATCGAGCAAGGCCTGCTGGAGATCAAGAGCTGCGCGCGCGACAGTGGCTCGCGCGCCAAGATCGCCGTCATCAGCCATGATCGCCGCGTCGACCCCATCGGTACCTGCGTCGGCGTGCGTGGTTCGCGCGTCAACGGCGTGACGACCGAGCTGGCCGGCGAGCGTGTGGACATCGTGCTGTGGAGCGAAGACCCTGCCCAGTTCGTCATCGGCGCGCTGGCCCCGGCCAACGTGCAGTCCATCGTCGTCGATGAAGAGCGCCACGCCATGGACGTCGTCGTGGACGAGGAGAACCTCGCCATCGCCATCGGCCGTGGCGGCCAGAACGTGCGCCTCGCGTCCGAGCTGACCGGCTGGCGTATCAACATCATGTCGGCCGAGGAATCCGCCGCCAAGCATGAGCAGGAGACCGAGAGCGTCCGCAAGCTCTTCGTCGAGAAGCTCGACGTCGATGCGGAGGTCGCCGACATCCTGATCGCCGAGGGCTTCACCAGCCTGGAAGAAGTCGCCTACGTGCCGATGCAGGAAATGCTCGAGATCGAGGCCTTCGACGAGGACACCGTCACCGAACTGCGTACCCGTGCCAAGGACGCGCTGCTGACGATGGAGATCGCCAAGGAAGAGAAGGTCGAGGAAGTGTCGCAAGACCTGCGCGACCTGGAAGGCGTGACGCCCGAGCTGCTGAGCAAGCTCGCCGAGGGCGGCATTAACACCCGCGACGACCTGGCCGACCTGGCCGTGGACGAGTTGGTCGAACTGTCCGGCATGGACGAGGCGGCTGCGCGCGCTCTGATCATGAAGGCCCGTGAACACTGGTTCAACGCCTGATCAGTAACCAACGCCGCGCCGCACCGAAAGCAATTTGAAGGATCCCCACATGGCCGTGACTACCGTCGCCCAATTTGCCGCCGAGCTGAGCAAGCCGGCGGGCACGCTGCTGGAGCAGCTGCAAGCCGCGGGCGTCAAGAAGTCTTCCGTCGACGACTCGCTGAGCGAGACCGACAAGGAACGCCTGCTCGACCACCTGCGCTCCGCCCACGGCACCGCCGGCACCGAGCGCAAGAAGATCACCCTCGTCAAGAAGTCGACCACCGAGATCAAGCAGGCCGACGCCTCTGGCAAGGCCCGCACCATCCAGGTCGAAGTGCGCAAGAAGCGCACCTTCGTCAAGCGTGACGACGCCGCCGACGAGGTCGGCACCGGCTCGGACGAAGCCGAGCTGCTGCGCCGCGAGGAAGAAGCCCAGGCCCAGGCCGCTGCGCTGCGTGCCCAGGAAGAGGAGCTGGCCGCCAAGGTGAAGGCCCGCGAAGAGGCCGAGCGCGCTGCACGCGAAGCCGCCGCTGCCAAGGCCGCGGCCGAAGCCGCTGCAGCCGAAGCCGCCGCCAAGGCCGCGGCCGAAGCCGCTGCAGCCGAAGCCGCCGCCAAGGCCGCGGAAAAGGCCGATGACCAGGCCGAGGCTCGTGCCCGCAGTGCCGCCGCCGCCGCCGCCGAGGCCGCCGCCATCAACAAGGCTGCTGCTGCCAAGCGCGCCGCCAAGTCCGCACCGGCTCCGGAAGCCACCGAAGTCGTCGCCCCGCCGCCACCGGCCCCCGCGCCTGATGTCGTTGCCCCGCCGCCGCCCGCGCCCGCCGAGGCCGCCAAGCCGGCGCTGCGCGTCGTCAAGGCCGTGGATGCCGCGGCCGAGGAGAAGCAGAAGCAGGACGACCTCGCCCGCCGCCGCAAGGCCGCAGAGGAAGAGGCCGCCAAGATCCGCGCGATGATGAATGCGCCCAAGAAGGTGCTGGTCGCGAAGAAGCCCGAGGAGCCCAAGCCCGCCGAAGGCGCTGGCATCAAGGGCACCATCCACAAGAAGGCTGGCGCTCCGGCGCCGGCTGGTGCACCCGCGGGTGCAGGCACCGGCAAGCCGGGCGACAAGAAGTCGGTCAAGTCCGAGAAGCTGTCTTCCAGCTGGGCCGATGACGCCGCCAAGAAGCGTGGTCTCAAGACCATCGGTGCCGGCCCCGCCGGCGCGGGCCGTCCGGGTGGCGGTGGTAACTGGCGTGCTCCTGCACGTGGTGCCGCAGGCCGCCGCGGCGACCGTGGTGGCAACGGAATGTCCAGCTTCCAGGCGCCGGTCGAGCAGCAGATCCAGGAAGTGCACATTCCCGAGACCATCTCGGTGGCCGATCTCGCGCACAAGATGTCGGTCAAGGCCGCTGAGGTCATCAAGCAGCTGATGAAGCTGGGTCAGATGGTCACCATCAACCAGCAGCTGGACCAGGAAACGGCCATGATCTTGGTCGAGGAAATGGGCCACAAGGCCTTCGCCGCCAAGCTGGACGATCCGGACGCCTTCCTGGAAGAGGAGGGCACGTCGGCCGAGCAGCAGCACGAGTCGCTGCCGCGCGCGCCAGTCGTTACCGTCATGGGTCACGTCGACCACGGCAAGACCTCGCTGCTGGACTACATCCGTCGCTCGCGTGTTGCGGCTGGCGAAGCTGGCGGCATCACGCAGCACATCGGCGCGTACCACGTGGAAACGCCGCGCGGCATGATCACCTTCCTGGACACCCCGGGTCACGCGGCCTTCACGGCCATGCGGGCTCGCGGCGCGAAGGCGACGGACATCGTCATCCTGGTTTGCGCGGCCGACGACGGCGTCATGCCGCAGACCAAGGAAGCCATCCACCACGCCAAGGCGGCCGGCGTGCCCATCGTGGTCGCAATGACCAAGATCGACAAGCCTGATGCGAACGCAGAGCGCGTGAAGAGCGAGCTGGTGGCCGAAGAGGTCGTGCCGGAAGAATTTGGTGGCGATTCGCCGTTCATCGGCGTGTCGTCCAAGACCGGTCAAGGCATCGACGAGTTGCTGGAGCAGGTGCTGCTGCAGGCCGAAGTGCTGGAGCTGAAGGCCCCGGTCGAGTCCATGGCCAAGGGCCTGGTCATCGAAGCCAAGCTGGACAAGGGCCGCGGCCCGGTCGCGACGGTGCTGGTGCAGAGCGGCACGCTCAAGCGCGGCGACGTCGTGCTGGCTGGCTCCACCTATGGCCGCGTGCGCGCCATGCTGGACGAGGACGGCAAGGCCACCAACGAGGCTGGTCCGTCCATCCCGGTGGAGATCCAGGGCCTGACCGAGGTGCCGCAGGCCGGCGACGAGTTCATGGTGCTGTCCGACGAACGCCGCGCACGCGAAGTCGCGACCTTCCGCCAGGGCAAGTACCGCGACGTCAAGCTGGCCAAGCAGCAGGCCGCCAAGCTGGAGAACATGTTCAGCGAGATGGGCGCCGGCGACGTGCAGACCCTGCCGCTGATCATCAAGGCCGACGTGCAGGGTTCGCAGGAAGCGCTGGCCGCCTCGCTGCTCAAGCTCAGCAACGCCGAGGTCAAGGTGCAGATCGTCCACGCGGCGGTTGGCGGCATCAGCGAGAGCGACATCAACCTCGCCATCGCGTCCAAGGCCGTCATCATCGGCTTCAACGTGCGTGCCGATGCCGGTGCGCGCAAGCTGGCCGAAGGCAACGCGGTCGACCTGCGCTACTACAGCATCATCTATGACGCCGTGGACGATGTGACCAAGGCGATGTCCGGCATGCTGGCGCCCGAGCAGCGCGAAGAAGCGCTGGGTACGGCCGAGATCCGCGTCGTGTTCGTCGCCTCCAAGATTGGCACCGTGGCTGGCTCCATGGTCACCAGCGGCTTGGTCCGTCGTGGCGCGCGCTTCCGCCTGCTGCGCGAGAACACCGTGGTCTACACGGGCGAGGTCGAGTCGGTGCGCCGCGAGAAGGACGACGTGCGCGAGGTCAAGGAAGGCTTCGAGTGCGGTATCAAGCTCAAGAACTACAGCGACATCAAGGAAGGTGACCAGCTCGAGTTCTTCGAAATCAAGGAAGTGGCCCGCACGCTCTGATCTTCCAGGTCAAGGGTTAACCCCGCCCCTCGGGGCGGGGTTTGTTCTTTCAGGAAACCGCCATGAGACACAAACGCGCCATCCCCAACCGAGCCTTTCGAGTCGCCGACCAGATCCAGCGTGATCTGGCCGAGCTGATCCGCGAGCTGAAGGATCCGCGCATCGGCATGGCAACCATCAGCGCGGTCGAGGTCACGCCTGACTACGCCCATGCCAAGGTGTTCTTCTCGGTCCTCATCGGCGACGCCGCCGAGACACAGGCTGCGCTGAACGAGGCCGCCGGCTACCTGCGCAATGGGCTGTTCAAGCGCCTGCAGATCCACACGGTGCCGACGCTACATTTCCAGTTCGACCGCACCACCGAGCGGGCCGCTGAGATGACGGCGCTGATCAACAAGGCCAACGCGACACGGGCTATCGAAGGCGAGGAGCCCAATGACTGAGGCGACGGTCACGGCGCGTCCCGCCCGAGTCCGCATCCAGCGCCGTCCGCTGCACGGCGTGTTGTTGCTCGACAAGCCGCTGGGACTGTCGAGCAACGATGCGCTGCAGAAGGCCAAGTGGCTGCTGCGCGCCGAGAAGGCCGGCCACACCGGCACGCTGGACCCGCTGGCCACCGGACTGCTGCCGCTGTGCTTTGGCGCGGCAACCAAGTTCAGCCAGCTCAGCCTGGATGCCGACAAGCGCTACCTCGCCACGCTTGCCCTGGGCGTGCGCACGACCACTGGTGATGCCGAAGGCGAGGTGCTTGAGCGCCACGACGCCGACCACATCACCCGCGAGCAGATCGAGACTGTCTGCCGCGGCTTCATCGGCACCATCGACCAGATGCCGCCGATGTACTCGGCGCTGAAGCACGAGGGCAAGGCACTGTACGAATACGCCCGCGCCGGCGTCGAGATCGAACGCAAGAGCCGTAGCGTGACGATTCACGCCATCGACATCGTCTCGATGCAGGCTGGCACCGTGACTCTCGACGTCCGTTGCAGCAAAGGCACCTACATCCGCACGCTGGCCGAAGACATCGGCGCCAAGCTGGGCGTGGGTGCGTCGCTGGCTGCGCTGCGCCGCACCGGCTCCGGCGGACTGACGCTGGACGGCGCGGTCACGCTGGCAGAGATCGAGGCCCTGGCCGACGAGCAGCGGGCCGCGCTGCTGAACTCGCCCGACCGGCTGTTGTCCGATGCGCCCGAGCTGCGCCTGGACATGGCCGATGCGAGTCGCTTCCTGTCCGGCCTGCGCCGCCGTGTCGACGCACCGGATGCCGAACGCGTTCGTGTCTACGGCCCGGAAGCCAAGGCTTTCCTGGGCAGCGCCCACATCACTTCTGGCGAGCTGATCGCCGACCGTCTGTTGACCCCGCCGGAGGTCCAGGCGCTGCTCTCCGCCTGAACCGGTTTTTTTAGAAGCAAGCTGTCATGACCACCCCGATCCGCAACATCGCCATCATTGCCCACGTCGACCATGGCAAGACCACCATGGTCGACCAACTGCTGCGCCAGAGCGGCACGTTCGCCGACCACGAAAAGGTCGTCGACACCGTCATGGACAGTAACGCCATCGAGCGCGAGCGCGGCATCACCATCCTGGCCAAGAACTGCGCGGTCAGCTGGGGCGGCACGCACATCAACATCGTCGACACGCCCGGACACGCGGACTTCGGTGGTGAAGTGGAACGGGCGCTGTCCATGGTCGATGGCGTGGTGCTGCTGATCGACGCCCAGGAGGGCCCGATGCCGCAGACCCGTTTCGTCACGAAGAAGGCGCTGGCTCTGGGCCTCAAGCCCATCGTCGTCGTCAACAAGGTGGACAAGCCGGGCGCCAAGTGCGACGCCGTCATCAACGCCGCCTTCGACCTCTTCGCCAACCTCGGTGCAACCGACGAGCAACTGGACTTCCCCGTCGTCTATGCCTCTGGCATCAACGGCTGGACTTCGCTGACTGAAGGTACTCCGGGCGAGAAGTGGGGCCCTGACATGTCGGCCCTGTTCGAAACCATCCTCAAGCATGTGCCGCCCCAGTCGGGTGACGCTAGCAAGCCGCTGCAGCTGCAGATCTCGGCGTTGGACTTCTCCACCTTCGTCGGCCGCATCGGCGTGGGCCGAATCAGCCAAGGCACCATCAAGCCCGGCCAGCAGGTCACCGTCATGGAAGGCCCGGACGGCAAGGCCGTCAACGGTCGGATCAACCAGGTGCTGACCTTCCACGGCCTGGACCGCGTCCAGGTCACGGAGGCCGGTCCTGGCAACATCGTCCTGATCAACGGCATCGAGGACATCGGCATCGGCGTGACGGTGACCGACCCGGCCAATCCCCAGCCCCTGCCCATGCTGAAGGTGGATGAGCCGACGCTGACGATGAACTTCTGCGTCAACACCAGCCCGCTGGCCGGCCGCGAAGGCAAGTACGTCACCAGCCGCCAGATCTGGGATCGCCTGCAGAAGGAGCTGCAGCACAACGTCGCTCTGCGCGTTTCCGAGACCGATGAAGACGGCATCTTCGAGGTCTGCGGCCGCGGTGAACTGCACCTGACCATCCTGCTGGAGAACATGCGGCGCGAAGGCTACGAGCTGGCCGTCTCCAAGCCGCGCGTGATGTTCAAGGACATCGACGGCGTGAAGAGCGAGCCGATGGAAATGGTCACCGCCGACGTCGAGGAAACCCACCAGGGCGGCGTCATGCAGGCGCTGGGCCTTCGCAAGGGCGAGATGATCAACATGGAGCCGGACGGCAACGGCCGCGTTCGCCTTGAGTACCGCATCCCCGCGCGTGGCCTGATCGGCTTCGCCAACGAGTTCATGAACCTGACCCGTGGCTCGGGCCTGATCTCGTCCATCTTCGACGGCTACGAGGCGCACAAGGGCGAGATCGGCGGACGCAAGAACGGCGTGCTGATCTCCATGGACGACGGCGAGATCTTCACCTACGCGCTGGGCAAGCTGGACGACCGTGGCCGCATGTTCGTCAAGCCCAACGACCCGGTCTACGAAGGCATGATCGTCGGCATCCACAGCCGCGACAACGATCTGGTCGTCAACGCGACGCGTACCAAGCAGCTGACCAACTTCCGCGTGTCCGGCAAGGAAGACGCGATCAAGATCACTCCGCCCATCGACCTGACGCTGGAGTACGGCGTGGACTTCATCGATGACGACGAGCTGGTCGAGATCACGCCCAAGAGCGTGCGCCTGCGCAAGCGCCACCTTTCGGAAAACGACCGCAAGCGCGCGGCCCGGGCCTGAGGCGCAGGCCACGCGCTGGCGCGGCACCTTGTGCTTCCCCAGTCCCCTCCAGGCGGGGGGACTCCAGCTAGAGAATTGCCCGCGCCCCTTTTCAGGGGCGCTCTTCGTTGATGACGCATAGATCCGCCGTCTTGCTGATGCTGCTGGTCACGCTGATGTGGAGTTCGGCGGGCGTCGTCACGCGGCACCTGGACGCTGCGCGGGGCTTCGAGATCACCTTCTGGCGCAGCGCCTTCAACGCACTGGCCCTGGTCGCGATCCTCGGTGTGATGCAGGGCAGGGCGCTGTGGGGGGCGATGCGCGGTGCTGCGGTCTGGGCTTCGGGTGTCTGCTGGGCAGTCATGTTCACGGCCTTCATGGTGGCGCTGTCGCTGACGACGGTGGCCAACGTGCTGGTCACGATGTCGCTGTCGCCGCTGTTCACGGCGATATTCGCGCGCGTCTTCCTGAGGCAGCCAGTCCCAGCCCGCACCTGGTGGGCCATCGTCGTGGCCGGTGCAGGCATAGCCTGGATGTTCGGCGGCCAGCTCGGCGGGCCGCTGGCGGGCGTCGTCGTCGCGCTCGGCGTGCCGCTGGCCGCGGCGAGCAACTGGTGTCTGCTGCAGAAAGTGGGGCAGGGGGGGCGCGGGCACGCCGCAGCCGGCCCTTCGAGCGCTCCGGACATGCTGCCGGCCGTGCTGATCGGTGCGCTGCTGTCCATGGCTGCCATGCTGCCGCTGGCCTGGCCGCTGCAGGCCGGCGCCCATGACCTTGGCCTGCTGGGCTTTCTGGGCGTCTTCCAGCTCGCCGTGCCCTGCCTGCTGGCGGTGCGCCTGGCGCGCGAGCTGCCCAGTCACGAGATTGCGCTGCTGGGACAGGCTGAAACCCTGCTGGGCGTGCTGTGGGCCTGGGCGTTTGCGGGCGAACACCCAGGCAGCGCTGCACTGATCGGCGGTAGCCTAGTGCTCGCTGCATTGATCGCCAACGAGGCGCTGGCGCCTCCCTCCGTCAAACCCGTCCCCTTGAAGAACGCATGACCGACCTGATTCCGTCCCTGGTGTCCGATGGCCAGATCCTGGCCGAGGTCAATGGCTGTCTCGGCCTGATCACGCTGAACCGCCCGCAGGCGCTGAACGCGCTGTCGCTGGCCATGATCCGGGACATGACCACGCTGCTGCGCCACTGGGCTGCGCGTCCCGAGATCCAGGCCGTGGCTGTGCTCGGCGCGGGCCGCGAGGGCAAGGCGCCAGCCTTCTGCGCGGGTGGCGACATCCGCTTTTTCCACCAGGCCGCCCATGCGGGCGACCCGGCGCTGGAAGACTTCTTCACCGAGGAATACCGCCTCAACCACCTGGTCCACCACTACCCGAAGCCCTATGTCGCGCTGATGGACGGCATCGTCATGGGTGGCGGCATGGGCATCAGTCAGGGCGCCAAGCTGCGAGTACTGTCCGAGCGCTCCAAGCTGGCCATGCCGGAGACCGGCATCGGCCTCTTCCCTGACGTGGGGGGGGCTACTTCCTCGCCCAGTGCCCCGGCCACGTGGGCGAATGGCTGGCGCTGACGGGCCAGGCCATCGCGGCCGGTGATGCCATCGAATGGGGACTGGGCGACGTCTACGTGCCCGCCGCCCAGTGGAGCGACCTGGTCGAGGCGCTGCGCGCCAGCGCCCAGCCCAGCGCCGAACATGTCGTCGCCACCGTCATGGAGCGCGCCGACCTCGCGCCCGCCGCCGACCCCAAGGCTGCGGCGGAGCGCATCGACCGCCATTTCGGAGAGCCGACACTGGCCGGCATCCTGGATTCCCTGGCCAGGGCCGGCGACGACTGGGCCCGCCAGACCCACGAGTTGCTGCTGACGCGCTCGCCCACCATGATGGCGGTGACGCTGGAGTTGGTGCGTCGCGGCCGCAAGCTCAGCCTGGCCGACGACCTGCGCCTGGAGCGCGACCTGGTGCATCACAGCTTCCACATGCGCGGCGCCGCACGCAGCGAGACCGTCGAGGGCATACGCGCGCTGGCGGTCGACAAGGACCATGCGCCGCGCTGGTCGCCTGCCAGCGTGGACGGTATTGACGCTGCCGAGGTGGCAGCCTTCTTCGCCAGTCCATGGGCGAAGGACCAACATCCGTTGCGAGACCTCGCATGAAATCTCCCTGGCACCTGCTTGTAGCGTGCCAGAAGCTTCCTGGCATGGGATCTCTTCCGCGGCGCTCAAGCTAATTGCCGGCCGCCAGTCTCCGGAGCGTGGGCAGCAGCCTGCAAACGCCTTGGGAATCAGCGAGCCTTGAGCCGCCCTGCTGATTGCTGGAGGGCTTCGCTTGGTCGCGCGGCGTCGCGTCCCGCTGGCAGCTGTGCGACTTCCAGCTTCGCTTGGTCGAGCGTGTCCTGATTTACGGGCTGCACATCATTAGCGATTCACTCCGGAAGCCGGTCACGCACGGCTTTCTTCCACTCCCTGATCTGGCTGCGGTCGGACGGCAAGAACTCCTCGCCCCCGGTCAGGTCGGCGATCAGTTTGCGGATTTCGTAAGTCAGGTCGAGGTCTTCCGAGAACCTGTCGATGATCCGGTAGGCCTTGGAGAGCGATGCGCCGCCCTTGAACGTCAGGTCCGTACTGACTGGCGACCCGAACAGCGTTCCGAGCGTCCAGACGACCCAGATGTCCTTCTCCAGCAGATGGGCAGGGCGGCCGGTCCGTTCCCGGCCCACTTCGAGGACTTCGGCCCGGTCCGTGTCGCTTAGGGAGAAGTAGGACTCAGCCACGGATCGCTTCTTCGCCGATTGCCCTGGCCATCCATGACGGCAGGCCGGCACGACCTGCCGTCAGCGCCTGCCATTCCGTGGACGGGAGCGCTTCCCGCAAGGCGGCCAACGACTCGCGCATATGTGACGGGCCCATCCAGGCCTGCGCCCTGGCGGTCTACGTTGAGCTGAAGACGGCGAAGGCGGCCAGCTCGCCGGGCTAGGGGGGCGGCGAGCGCACCCAAGTCGTGGCGCCAAATAGGAAAGCCCCGGCACTAGGTCGGGGCTTTCGGACGCTGCGGGCGGATCTCTACTCCACCTGCGCCTCGATGGCGGCTTTGTACGCCAGTCGCTCCAAGGCATTCAAGTCTCTCTGCAGCTGCGAACGCCTGTCGGCGGCTCCGTCACGTTCAAAGGTTTCCGCGAGCGACAGGAGCTTGGGAATGTCGAGGCCAACCGCCTTGGCGATGGCGTCGGCCTCGACGAGTTCTAGGGCACGGAGGCCGTTTTCCGTGCGGCTTAAGCTGCTCGCGGTGATTCCGGCCATCTTGGCCAGATCAGCGGCAGTGAGTTTGGCTGCCTCGCGCGCGGCGAGGACGGCCAAACCCATGGACATGCGAGAAATAGGCATTGAATAAGAAGATTTACGGGTCAAACTTCTCCCACAAATCGTTGAAGAATCTGGCAATGGCTGCGACCTTAAAGGTGATATCCATGTATGCAGTCTTCGATTTTTTTCCTTTGAACTCAACGGCTTGTGCGCGAAGCTCAAGCAGATTTTTCAACAATTCAGGGTTTTGAATCCCATGGTTGATAATAATCTGATCGATTAATTCGACCAGCTCCGAATGAAATTGTGGCATATTTTTACTCCGCGGGAGAAGGGCCGGCCCGTACCGGTTTGAGAAAGAAGCTTTTGTTTCATTGAAATTTCCTCGATCAACAGGGAACGTTTAACTTTGACACCAGAACCCAGGCGACCGTTGGTTGATGCCGCCGAGGCCCCCAGCTGTTAGGTCAGCCGGTAAAGCCATGGTAACTGCATACTTGCGGTTTTGCAAGCATGCAGACAAGCCGGAATGGAGTGCGATCAGACTGCCGAGCCTGTCGGCTTGCTCTAATGTTCTGGCGGCTGGTCGTACTCGCCTTCACCCCAGGCGCGCCGTCGCTCCGCGGCGGCCTCCGCGTGCTTCGCCCGCCCCGGGGTGGGCGGGAACCTGGCTTTGGCAGCCCCTCTGCCTCGTCGCCAGGCTCGTGCAAAGGGTCGCACCACCACACCTGCGGCACGGGCCGCGGGCTCCTAGCGTTGAACCCGTGGTCTTCGTACCCAAGCATCATGATCTGCCCGTTGCGGATCTTCACGCGCGCTCGGCCGGGCTGCTTCCAGAAGCAGCCCTGGTCACCTTTGCTTTGCGGGCCGAGCAGAGTCGCGGTCAGTGCGCGGTACTCGCCCTCGGAGTAGGTGCGCATCGTGGTGACCCACAGCCGCGCCTGCACCGGGCGATCACCTGAACCAACATTTGTATGTTCATACAGTGCTTGGAGCTTGGCGACACCAAGGCGCGAGACGCGCTCACTATCCCGAAGGGCTAGATAGCGGCGTCGAGATCGTTTGCCGCAGGTCGTGGAAGTGCAGATCGTCGATCTCCAGGATCTTGCAGGCTCGCGTGAACGACGTGCTGACCGACTTGTGGTTGTGCGGCCAGATGCGCCCTTTGCCGGCGTGCTGTATGTCGATCAGCTGTAGGGCCTCGGGCGTCAGCTTGGTCTTGACGTCGTTGCCGACCTCCTCGCCGGGGTTCTTCATGTCGCGCACCACTAGCTTGAGCTGGTCTCGGTCCAGGTCGGCGCCCAGCACGGTGCAGATCTCCTCCTGTCGTCTGGTCGAGAAGACCGCAAACAGGATCAGCCGGCGCATGGACGGGCTGTCGGTTCGCTTCAGCTCGGCCACCTCGTAGTGGGCCAGTAGCTTCTCCAGCTCCACCAACGTCGGCCGGCGGGTGCACTCATTGGACCTGGCGACCAGGCTCTGCTTCTTCAGCATCACGGCGGCGTCGGCCATCGCCTGCTGGTCCAGCGCATAGCCCCAGGCCGGCCGAGCCACCGAGAAGACCGCACCGAGGTGCGACATGCAATTGCAGCGTGTCGACGGCTGCACATCCAGCCGCTGGGCGAACGCCACCAGCTCGGGGCTGCCGATCTGCGAGCAGCGCAGTTGGGCGATCTCGTCCGCCTTGATGGTGTTGAGCACCTGGGTCTTGGTCTTCCCGTGCTTCTTCTGCCGCTCGCGGTTGTGCTGGTCGATGACCTCAGTCCGCCGCGGGTCCGGGCGCCTCTGGCTGGGCCAGCTCGGCCTCGCGCTTGCCCAGCCAGATCTTGGCGGCCTGCTCGTGGTCGAAGGTTTCGACCTCGGAGTGCACGACCTTGCCGGCGCGCTTGACGCGGATGACGGCGGTATACCCAGTCGAGCCGTCTTTCCTCTTGCGCGGGATAATCGTGCCTATGGGGTCTGTGCAACAAATCAGTTTTGTTGCACTTCATGTTACCCCGGCACCCCAAAATCATCGCAAAACGCCCGGAATGAGCGAGAACAGACAGCCCGAGAAGGCGCCATTTCCTCTATGAAAGCCGTTCCTCCCAGTAGATGGAGGCTCAGCGTGGCGCCGATGATGGACTGGACGGACAGGCATTGCCGCTACCTGCACCGCCTGATCACCCGCCATACGCTGCTCTACACCGAGATGGTGACGACCGGCGCGCTGCTGCACGGTGACCAGCCGCGCCACCTCGACTTCAACACCGAGGAGCATCCCGTTGCCCTGCAACTGGGGGGCAGCGAGCCTGCGGACCTGGCTGCCTGCGCGGTGCTGGCCGAGCGCTGGGGCTATGACGAGGTCAACCTGAACTGCGGCTGCCCCAGCGAGCGTGTGCAGAAGGGGGCCTTCGGCGCCTGCCTGATGGCGGAACCCCAACTGGTGGCCGACTGCGTGAAGGCCATGCGCGACGCGACGGCGCTGCCCGTCACGGTCAAGCACCGCATCGGCATCGACAAGATCGAGAGCTACGACTTCGTGCGCGACTTCGTCGCCACCGTGGCGGAGGCCGGCTGCGAGGTCTTCATCGTGCACGCCCGCAATGCCTGGCTGCAGGGCCTGTCGCCCAAGGAGAACCGCGAGATCCCCCCGCTGCGCTACGAGCTGGTGGCGCGGCTCAAGCGCGAGTTCCCGCAGCTCACCATCGCCATCAATGGCGGCCTCAAAACGCCTGACCAGATCGCCGAGCAGCTCGAGGTGCTGGACGGCGTCATGGTCGGCCGCGAGGCCTACCACGAGCCCTGGAGCATGGCGCAGTGGGACTCGCGCTTCTTTGGCCAACCGGACCCGGCGGCCTCGCGCGAACAGGTTGAGGAGCAATGGCTGGCCTATCTGGAGCGCCTGCATGCCGCCGGCCGCTCGTGGCCACATGCCATGCGCCATGCGCTGGGCCTGTGGAATGGCACGCCAGGTGCACGCCGCTGGCGCCAGGTCTGGAGTGACCACCGCCTCAAGGCCCTGGCACCGCGCGAGGTGGCCCGCCAGGCCACGGCGGCGCGGCTGTCGGGCCTGGCCGTCGCGGCCTGAACCCATGACGACCGGCCGTCGCGCCGGCGCCCGCGAGGATCGGGGAATGCGAACCCTGCTCCTCGCCGTGGTCCTGCTGTGCGGGGCCGCGGCCCACGCCCAACAGCCGCTGGCGCCCGGCGTCGTCGTCGTGCCTGGCGGCTTCGAGGCGGACCGCCAGCCCGATGGCAACAGCCTGCTGCTCGAGGGCAGCGAAGGCTGGCTGCTCATCGACAGCGGCCGGCACCGCGCCCATGCGCAGGCTGCACTGGCCGCGGCCGGCGGGCCTGTGAGGGCGGTGCTGAACACTCACTGGCATCTGGACCACCTGGGCGGTAATGCCTGGCTGCGCTCGCAGCTGCCCGGCCTCGAAGCCTGGGGTTCGCCAGCCATCACCCGGGCGCTTGCGCCCGACGGCTGGCTGGACCGCTACCGCCGCCAGCTTGTCGAAGCCTTGCCGTCGGCGCCGGCGGCGCAGGGCGCCGTCATGCGCATCGACCTCGAGCTGCTGGACCAGGCCGACGCGTTGCGTCCCGAGCATGAGATCCGGCGTGCCTCGGCGGTGACCATCGCCGGCCGCAGCCTGCGGGTCGGCGTCGAGACGGCCGTCAGCGGCGGTGACCTCTGGGTGCTGGACACGGCCTCGGGCACGCTGGCGACAGGCGACCTCGTCACGCTGCCCGTGCCGTTCCTGGATACCGCCTGCCCGCCGGCCTGGCGGGAGGCGCTGGAACGGCTATCGGCCCAGCCCTTCAGGCGACTCGTGCCCGGCCATGGTCCTGTCATGAGCCGCGCCGACTTCGAGCGCTGGCGCGGCGGCTTCGACGCCTTGCTGGACTGCGCGGGCCAGGGCCTGCACCCGGCGGCCTGCGCCGCCGTCTGGCGTTCGCGCGTCGACCGCTGGCTGGACGATGCGGGCCGTGCCCGCGTCAATGGCATGCTTGGCTACTATTTCAAGACCCTGCTGCAGGCCCCGCCTGAGCAACGTGAGAGATTCTGTCTGCGATCCAGATGAATGACTCCCCACACTCGCTGCATGCACCGCTCCCCGAGGGCTCGGGGCGGCCGAGCGCCGCCGACATCGGTACGGCGCTGCAGTCTCACGAGCCGTTGTGGGCGCACTGCTTCGACACGGCGCTGGGCCGCTGCGGCGTCGTCTGGAGCGGTCGGGGCATCGTGGCGTCGCTGCTGCCCGATGCCAGCCCCGCCCACCTGAGGCACCGCCATCCCACGGCAGAGCTGACGGCGGAGCTGCCGCCCTCCATCGCTCAGGCCGTCGATGGCATCCGTGCCTTGCTGGCCGGCGAGATGAGGGACCTCTGCGACATCGTCCTCGACGAGCGCGGCATCCCGGAGTTCCGTCGCCAGGTCCATGCGCTGACCCGCGCCATCCCGCCCGGACAGACCCGCACCTATGGCGAGATCGCTGTGGCGCTGGGCCAGCCTGGCGCCGCGCGCGCTGTGGGGCGTGCCGAGGGTGACAACCCCTTCCCGCCAATCGTGCCCTGTCATCGCGTGATGGGCGCTGGCGGCGAGCCCACCGGCTTCTCCGCGCCCGGCGGCGTCGAGACCAAGCGGCGCATGCTGCTCATCGAGGCCCGTGCAGCCGGCCAGCTTGCTGGCGACCAGCAGCCGCTGTTCTGACCCCGCGCCGCGAGACAATCGCGGCATGTCCTTCGCTTCCCTGGGCCTGTCGCCCGCCCTGTTGCGCGCCGTGCGCGACCAGGGCTATCACGCGCCCACCGCCGTGCAGGCCGCCGCGCTGCCTCCCATCCTTGCCGGTGCCGATGTGCTGGCCCTGGCCCAGACCGGCTCGGGCAAGACCGCCGCCTTCGCACTGCCGCTGCTGCAGAGGCTGGTCGCGTCGCCGCCGCGGCTGGGGCCGCGCGCGCTGGTGCTGGCGCCCACCCGGGAGCTGGCTGCGCAGACGGCCGAGCTGCTGCGCGAGCTGGCGGCCCTGCTGCTGCATCGTCCCAGGGTCGCTCTCGCCTTTGGCGGCGTGTCCATCAATCCCCAGCTGATGGCGCTGCGCGGGGGCTGCGACGTGATGGTGGCCACGCCCGGCCGACTGCTGGATTTGCTGGACCACAACGGCTTGACGCTCGCCAGCGTCGATTGCCTGGTGCTGGACGAGGCCGACCGCCTGATGGGCCAGGGCTTCGCCGACGAACTGGAACGGGTGCTGGCCCTGCTGCCGACGCGGCGCCAGTCGCTGCTGTTCTCCGCCACGTTCCCGCCCGCCGTGCAGGCGCTGGCCGGGCAGTTGCTGCGCGACCCCGTGCATATCCACATCGAGGAGGCGCCGCCACAGATCACGCAGCGTGCCATCCAGCTTGACCGCGCCCAGCGCCTGCCGGCGCTGCGCCAGTTGCTGCGCGACGAGGGCTGGCGGCGGGTGCTGGTCTTTGTCGCCAGCCGCTACACGGCCGAACTGGTGTCAGACAAGCTGTTCGCCCACGGCTTCAAGGCCGGCGTGCTGCACGGCGAGCTGAGCCAGGGGGCGCGTCGCGACGTGCTGGCAGCGCTGAAGGCTGGCAGCTTGGAGGTACTGGTGGCCACTGACGTCGCCGCGCGCGGGCTGCACGTCGAGCAGCTGGACGCCGTCGTCAACTACGAGCTGCCGCGCTCCGCGGCCGACTACACCCACCGCATCGGCCGTACCGGCCGTGCTGGCGCGCACGGCGCGGCTGTCAGCTTCATCTGCGCGGACAGTGCGGAGAACGCCGAGAGCCATTTCCGCCTCATCGAGAAGCGCCAGGGGCAGCGCGTGCCGCGCGAACGCCTGGCCGGTTTTGATCCGCAGGCCGTGGCCACCGAGGCCCAGGCCAGCGGCGGCATCAAGAGCACGACGCGCAAGAGCAAGAAGGACAAGTTGCGCGAGGCCGCTGCCCGTGCCGGAGGCCACGATGGGCATTGAGATCGAACGCAAGTTTCTGGTGGCCGACGATGGCTGGCGCCGAGCCGCAACCCGCCAGACCCGCTTCAGCCAGGGTTACCTCAGCCGCGACCCGGCTCGTACCGTGCGCGTTCGCATCGCCGGCGCCCGGGCCTTCCTGACCATCAAGGGCGCGACGACCGGTGCGACGCGGGCCGAGTTCGAGTACGAAGTGCCGGTGGCGGACGCGCAGCAACTGCTGGCGATGTGCGACGGGCCGCTCGTAGAGAAGGTCCGCCACCTGTGCGGGCACGAAGGCATGACCTGGGAGGTGGACGAGTTCCTGGGCGCCAACACCGGCCTCGTGGTGGCCGAGATCGAGCTGCAGTCTGAAGACCAGTCCTTCGAGCGTCCGGCATGGCTGGGCAAGGAGGTCACGGGCGATGCGCGCTACGTCAACGCCAACCTCGCCGTGAGGCCGTTCTCCAGCTGGTGATCCTGCGGCCCCAGGCGGACGCTTGCCTTCCGCAGTCTGCAATGGACTGGACAGCGGGCTTCCGGCAGTCACGGGACAGGTGACCATCTGAAAGGGGACTGCTGCGGGCACGGTTCTTGTAGGCGCCATGCCGTCCGTGTCATACGCCGGCAATCCTGGCCGCCGACGATGCGGCACGGTTTTGCCCGTGCGGCGCCAGCAGGGCGCTGCGGCCAGCCCTCGACCCATGCTTCTGCCGTCCAGCCTGTCCTCGTTGCTGAACCGTTCCCGCGCCGGCCTGCTCGTGTTGCTGGTCTTCGTGCTGCCGCTGCAGAGCGTGGTGCAGCTCATGGCCGGGCTGCAGGGGCACCGCCATGTACACATTGGCGCGCAGCAGGCGCAGGCCCCCTGGCAGGAGGCGGCGCTGTCGCTGCTGGGCCAGCCGTTGCGCGCCGCACTGGAGCACCTGCACTCCGGCCATGATCCGAGGCTGGACGGGCCGATGTTCAGCCGGGCGGCAAGTCACGGGCCGTCCACTGCGATGCATGAGCATGATGGCGTCTTCCACGTCCACTCAGTCGAGACGGACGACGCGGTCGACATCGGCGACGCGGCAGACGACAGCCGGCAGGGCGGCGTCACGGCCTTCCTGGCGTGGCTGCCGGGCGCGCTCGCGGTGATGACGCGGCAGGGCAGCGAGCCTCCCGCCGCCTTTGCCTTCGACTGGCGCGACCGCGTCGTCGCGCCGCCGCTGACGCCGCCCCGCGGCTGATCACGCCCCTGGCGCAGCTGCGTGCGCCACTTCACCATCCCTTTCAGAAATCCGCCTCTCATCACATGACGGGCGGTGGCTGCGCCTGCGCGGCAGGCCGGTTCCAGAACAACTCAAATCCGATGACAAAAATCCGTTCGCCGCTGTGCCGGCAACCGTGGGGCCTCGTCCCCGCATCCCCACGATCCGACATCGCGTTCAAGCCAGCGCTGGTGGCTGCAGCCAGCCTGCTGGCGCTGACCTCCGCACAGGGGGCCCAGCCCGAGCCGTCCGCCAGTGCGGTGGCGGAACTCGAGCGCGTGGAGGTCAGCGGCCGCCACTATGACAACGCGGTCGGCAGCTCCGATGCTGCATCCCAGGGAGCGGTCCGCGCCGAGCTGCTGAAGAGCCGGCCCGCGCTGCGGCCCGGCGAGGTGCTGGAGTTCGTGCCGGGCGTCATCGTCACGCAGCACTCGGGCGACGGCAAGGCCAACCAGTACTTCCTGCGCGGCTTCAACCTCGACCATGGCACCGACTTCGCCACCACCGTCAACGGCCTGCCGGTCAACATGCCGACGCACGGTCACGGCCAGGGCTACTCGGACCTGAACTTCCTCATCCCTGAACTGGTCGACCGCATCGAGTACCGCAAGGGACCGTACTTTGCGAAGGGCGGTGACTTCTCCGCTGCCGGCTCCGCCGACATTGCCTACAGAAACACGCTCGACGGGAACTTCGCTGCCCTGACGCTGGGCCAGCGCCAGTTCCAGCGCTTCGTCGGTGCCGGCTCCACGGCACTCGGCGGCGGCGTGAACCTGCTGGGCGCCGTCGAGGTGCAGCACAACGACGGCCCTTGGAAGCTGCCCGAACACCTGCGCAAGAGCAACGGCGTGCTGACGCTGTCTGGCGGTACGCGTGCCCAGGGGTGGAGCGCCAGCCTGATGGGCTACGACGCGAAGTGGGACTCGACTGACCAGGTGCCAGAACGCCTCATCGACGCCGGCTACTACGACGGCCGGCCCTTCGGACGCTTCGATGCCATCGACACCAGCGACGGTGGCCAGACGCGACGCACCAGCCTGTCCGGGGAGTGGCACCGCGCGGCCGACGGTGAGGCCTCGCACATCGCGGCGTACGCGATGAACTACCGGCTCCAGCTCTACTCCAACTTCACCTATGCGCTGGAGCGGCCGATCGAGGGCGACCAGTTCTCGCAGCAGGACAAGCGCAGCGTCTACGGCGCCAGTGCCCGCCATGCCGTTGATCACCGCCTGGGTGGACTGTCGGCGAGGAGCGAGGTCGGCATGCAGCTGCGCCACGATCGCATCCGTGTGGGCCTCTTTGACACGGTGGCTCGCCGCATCACCGGCACCACGCGCGACGACGACGTGCGCGAGACCCAGCTTGGCGTCTACGGCCAGACCTCTGTCGAGCTGGCGCCCTGGCTGCGAGGCGTCCTCGGCCTGCGTGCGGACCAGGCGCACTTCAAGGTCGACAGCCTCGGTGATGCCGCCAACTCCGGCAGCGCCTCGGCCCACCAGTTCTCGCCCAAGCTGTCGCTGGTCGCCGGGCCGTGGGCGAAGACGGAGTTCTTCTTCAACGCCGGCCGCGGCTTCCACAGCAATGACGCGCGTGGCACCACCGCCACCGTCGACCCCAAGACCGGTGATGCCGTCGACAAAGTCCCCGGCCTCGTCGCCGCACGCGGCCTGGAGCTGGGTGTGCGCACGGAGTGGCTGCCTGGCCTGCAGAGCTCGGTCGCGTTGTGGAAGCTGGACTTCGATTCCGAGCTGGTCTACGTTGGCGATGCCGGCGCCACCGAAGCCAACCGGCCCAGCAAGCGCTTCGGACTCGAGTGGAACAACCGCTACGTGCCGGTGCCATGGCTGTTGATCGACGCCGACCTGGCCTGGACGCATGCGCGCTTCAAGGACTTCGACCCCGCTGGCGACCGTATTCCCAACGCGGTCGACAAGGTCGGCTCCATCGCCGTCACGCTGCGCGAGCTGGGCCCCTGGTCAGCCAGCCTGCAATGGCGCTACCTGGGGCCGGGGGCGCTGATCGAGGACAACAGCGTGCGCTCGCGCTCGTCGCTGACGACCAACCTGCGTGTCAGCCGCAAACTCTGGCGCCATAGCGAAGTGAGCATCGACGTGTTCAATGTCTTGGACCGCAAGGTCAACGACATCGAGTACTTCTACGAATCGCAGCTGCCCGGCGAAGCGGCGCCCGTGGCTGACCGCCATGTCCACCCCGCCGAACCGCGCACGCTGCGCGTGACGCTCAAGTTCGGGTTCTGACAAGGGCGCCATGAGGGCGCTGCTGCTGTGGCTGCTGGTGCTGGCGCTGCCGGTCTACGGTGCGTCCAGTACCAGCCTGCGCGTTCTCGGGCCGGCGCACTGGCACGCTGCGCCGGCGCCCCTGGCGCAGGCCGAGTGGCTGCAGCCTGCGCTGCAGTTGGTGCAGCGCGTGGCCGAGCACGTGCAGGCCCTGCGCGCCCAGGCCCACGTGCGCGCCCATGCGCTGGGCGCGCGCCACGAGCACCATGGCTTGCAGCGCCACTGGCATGACGCGGCGGACGGCAGTGTGCACAGCGTCGGCAGCGCTCACCCCGGCTTGGCCGACCTGGTCGCCAGCGCCGCCGTCGGCGGCGCGGCGCTGACGCTTGGGGCGCCTGTGCTGCCGCTGCCGATCCCCGTCACGGCCGCCAACGGCCGCTGGCCCGCAGGGCCGACACTGGACTGGCTGGACGTCGACCATCGCCCAACGCCGCCGCCGCCGCGGCATTGATCCCCGCCCACGCCGACCCGGCCCATGCCGGAGTGCATTCGCCTGCCGGGACGACGCCGTCGCCCGCGCGGGCTTCGGGGATTCAGATGACCGTGATGGAAACCATAGACCCGGTCGAGGCAGGGCGCCGCCTCGGCCACGATCTGCATCGGCTCAGCCGTATCGCGCTGCAGCCCGGCTGGCCGTCCGCCGTCCGCGAGGGATTCGAGGCCGCCATCCGTCAGGGTGTGCGTCCGCGACGGGACGACCGCTTCGTGCGCAAGTGGCTGCAGCTGCGCCTGGGCGCGCTGTGGCGCGGCCGCGCCGTGGCGTCCGACGTCACCGTGCAGCTGCTGCGCGAATTGGACGTCACCCATTGCCCGGTCACGCGCGAGCCACTGACCCACGCCACGCGGCTGGGCAGCGACGCCTCGGTGGACCGGCTCAACAACGACGGCGCCTATGCGGCGGCCAATCTCGCGATGCTGTCGGCCCGCGTGAACCGTGCCAAGGGCCGGCGTGGCTTCGACGAGGTCTGGGCGCTGTCCCGGCGCAGCGAGCCCACGGCCAGCCTCGCGCCCGTTGAATGGCTGCGCCTGGCCGTACTGATGCTGGGGCCGGCGCATGCGCAGCAGCCGCTGGAGGTGCCGGCCCTGCCGCTATGCGCGCCACTGCCAGCCACGTCGGCGCGCACGGCGCTGCAGCAGGTGCAGCGACTGCTGACCCTGAATGCCGGCGTTGCGGCGTCGCGCAACCGCCTGCTGCGCGGCCTGCTGCCGGCCTGCGGCAATGCGTCGGCCGAGGCGAGGCTGAGGCTGCTGAGCGATGCGGTGCATGCCGGCCTGAAGCAGCTCGGCGCCGAGGCGCAATGCTGGGACGTGTGGCTGCAGCCGGGGGTGATGGAAGCGTTGGCGTCCTGGCGCGGGGCGTTGAGCGAGCGGGCCTGGGCCCACACTTCGTGGGCGGCTGGCCAGCTGGCGGGCGGGCGGCCGGTCAGCCGGCGCGAGCTGGCGCCGTGGGCGCTGGCAACGCGGGGCTACCTGCCACCGGTCGCCGGGAGCGCAGTCACCAGGGCGGTGATTCGCTGAGGGCCTCTTCCGGCACGTTGGCGGGCAGGGCGGCCGGTGCGGGCGCAGCGCCCGTGGCGGCGAAGTCGTGCTCGCCGCCCAGGCCCGCGATAAGGGCCGGGATCAGCCGGCCCAGCTCTCCGGTGGCCAGCGCCAGGTCGGCATCGAAGGCCTCATCGCCGCTGGCCTCGGGCCGGCCCTCGAAGGCCAGGTCCAGGAAGCTGATCTTCTTGATCGCAAACCCCTCGGTCAGCGTGAAGGCGACGCGCTCGTTCCAGCTCAGCGCCAGGCGCGTAGGCATCTTGCCGCTGGTCAGGTGGGCTCGCACCTCGTCGATGTCCAGCGGATGGCGGGCGTAGCGTACGACCGGCTTTTGCTCGTCGCTGCCCTTGAGCTCGCACTCGCGCTCGATGTTGAAGCCCTCGGGGGTCACGCCGTCCAGCAGCCAGGCAGCCATGCAGGCGGCGGGGCTCTCGGCCGTCTGCACCAGTTGCAGGGAGAGGCCGGCGCTCGCCTGGATCAGCAGCGTGATGACTTCGTCGGCGCGGCTGCTGGAGCCGGCGTCGACGAACAGCAGGCGCTGTTCGGGTGCGATCCACACCTGGGTGGCCGAGGTCTTGGTGAAGGCGCGCGGCAGCAGCTCGTGCGTGGCCTGTTCTTTCAGGTCCTTCTTGGCCTTCTTGCCGGGCTTGCGGCCGGTGGTGGTTTCGATGTGCTCGGCAAGCTCCTCGATGCGCTCTTGCACGACGGAGGAGGGCAGCAGGCGCTGTTCGCGCTTTAGCTTGATGAGCCAGTGGCCATCGACGACCTCGACGAGCGGTGCATGCTCGATGCCGCGCGGCGGCGCCCAGCCCACGGCCAGGGGCTGGGTGGGGGCGCAGGCGAGGAAAGGCTCCTTGGCGAGCTGTTCGGCGAGCTGGGCAGCGTCGGTCTGCCAGCCTTCGCCGATGCGGTAGGTGATCAGGTTCTTGAACATGGGCTCTGAAGAAACAAGAAGCCCGCCAGCGGCGGGCTTCGGGGAACGGACACCGATTGTCTCAGGCCTCGGCCATGATCTGTCGCAGCGCCTGCTCGAAGACTTCCACAGGCTGGCCGCCCTGGATCAGGTGGCGTTGGTTGACGATGACGGCCGGCACGCTGCTGATGCCCTGGGCCTGCACCTGCCGCTCGGCGGCGCGCACCTCGGCAGCGTAGCGGTCACTGGCCAGCAGCTCGCGCGCTTGCGCCGCCGGCAGGCCGGCGGCCGTGGAGAGCTCCAGCAGCACGGCGGGGTCGGACACATTGCGGCCGTCGCTGAAGTAGGCCTTCAGCAGCGCCAGCTTCAGCGTACGCTGCACGTCGGCGCCGACCTCGCCGGCCCAGTGCAGCAGGCGGTGGGCGTCCAGCGTGTTGTAGATGCGGCTGCGCGCCTCCATGCTGAACGTGAAACCGAGCGCCGCACCGCGCTCGCGGATGGCCTGGCGCGAGCCGGCGAGCTGGGCCGGGCTGGCACCGTACTTCTGCGCCAGGTGTTCCTCGATGTCCTGGCCCTCTGGCCCCATGTCGGGATTGAGCTCGAAGGGATGGAAGTGCAGCTCCAGCACCAGGCCCGGGATCCGGGCCGCGGCGGCTTCGAGCGAATGCAGGCCGATGGCGCACCAGGGGCAGACGACGTCGGAGATGAAATCGATACGCATGGCGTGGATTGTCCGCGCAAGCGCCAAGGCCCCGGTGCGGCATGCCCATGCCGTCTACGGGTACAAGCTGGGGCCTGAATGGAGATGCCTGAATGACCGATGCCGCCGCCTACACCCCACCCGAGGTCTGGACCTGGAACCGAGCCAACGGCGGCCAGTTCGCCAGCATCAACCGTCCGGTTGCCGGACCGACTCACGACAAGGTGCTGCCGGTAGGTCGCCATCCGCTGCAGCTCTACTCGCTGGGCACGCCCAACGGCGTCAAGGTCACCGTGATGCTGGAGGAGTTGCTGGCCATGGGCCACGCGGGCGCCGAGTACGACGCCTGGCTGGTCCGCATCAACGAGGGCGAGCAGTTCGGCAGCGGCTTCGTCGCGGCCAATCCGAACTCCAAGATCCCGGCAATGGTGGACCACAGCGGTCCGCAGCCCGTGCGGGTTTTCGAGTCGGGCGCCATCCTGGTCTACCTGTCCGAGAAGTTCGGCGGCGCCTTTCTGCCCGATCCCGCGCTGAACGGGGGCGCGGCGCGCGCCGAGGCCTTGAGCTGGCTGTTCTGGCAGATGGGCAGCGCACCCTTCCTGGGCGGTGGCTTCGGGCATTTCTACGCCTATGCGCCAACGAAGCAGGAATACCCCATCGACCGCTACGCGATGGAGGTCAAGCGCCAGCTCGACGTGCTGAACCGCCTGCTGGCCGAGCGCCGGTTCCTGGCCGGAGAGCAGTACACGATAGCCGACATGGCCACCTGGCCCTGGTACGGCGCGTTGGCCAAGGGGCAGCTCTACGGCGCTGGCGAGTTCCTGTCGGTGCATGAGTACCCCCACGTCATCCGTTGGGCCGACGAGATTGCCCAGCGTCCGGCCGTGAAGCGCGGGCGCAAGGTCAACCGGACCTGGGGCGAGCCTGGCAGCCAACTGCACGAGCGCCACGAGGCCAGCGATTTCGACACCAGGACCCAGGACAAGCTTGCACCATGATCACGCTCTACGACTGCGCCACTGCCCCCAGCCCGCGCCGTGCCCGCATCCTGTTGGCCGAGAAGGGTGTGCCGCACGAAACGGTGCAGGTGGACCTGCGCAGCGGCGAGCAGATGGGCGAGGCGTTCCGACGTGTCAACCCGCAGTGCACGGTGCCGGCGCTGGTGACGGACGAGGGCGTCGTGCTGACCGACAACGCGGCCATCGCGGCCTACCTGGAGGCGCGCTTTCCCGAGCCGCCGCTGCTAGGCCGCACGGCGCTGGATAAGGCCGAGATCGCGAGCTGGCAGTGGCGCGTGGAGTTCGAGGGACTGCTGCCGGTGGCGGATGCCTTGCGCAACAGCAGTCCGGCCATGGTCAACCGTGCGCTGCCGGGGCCGGTGGACTTCGCGCAGATTCCCGAGCTGGCCCAGCGAGGACTGGCTCGCGTGCAGGGCTTCTTCACCCTCCTGGACGAGCGGTTGGCGGACCGCGAGTTCATCGCCGCCGGCCAGTTCAGCATCGCCGACATCACGGCCGTCGTCGTGGTGGACTTCGCGCGGGTGGTGAAGCTCAGGCCGGGGGGCGAGCATCCGAACCTGCTGCGCTGGCGGGCGGCCATGCAGGCGCGTGGGAGCATGGGCTGAGGGGCGCGGCTGCTTCAGAATCTCGCCATGCCGTTCTTCGTCTACGTCAAGGTTCCCCTCGGCCCGGGGCAGGCCGCGCGGCTGCCGGCGCTGCACGAGGACATCGAGCGCGTGCTGTCCACCGAGGCGATGGGAACACTCATCGGCTGGGGAAGCTCGCTGTCTGACGCGCCCGATGGCCGGGGCGTCGGCGCGGCCAGCCACCACCGGCTGGACATCGAGGTCGTCGACCAGACCGGCGGGCTTGCGCTGCTGGAAGACGCGCTGGCCCGCCTCGCCGCCCCGGACGGCACCGAGCTGCACTACACGCACGACGGCAAGGCCTTGCAGAAGGTCTACGCCGGTGCCCGCTGGGGCGCCACGACGCCCAGCACTGCGACCAGCCGCCACGGGCGCGGTTCGCGCCGGTGAGAGGGACTCAGCCCAGCTTGCGGTCGCTGGGGCGCGCCAGGTAGAACCACTCCGTTCCTGGCTGGGACTTCGTGCTCGGGAACACGATGCGTCCCTCGCTCGGTGCCAGCACGGCCTGGCCGCTGGCGCGCGTGCCGATGCGCTGGCCGTTCTCGATGGCGTCGAAGCTGGACCAGTCGCGCTCGAACGTGTCGCCCATGTCCTCGCGGTCGATGACGTCGTAGAGCTGCAGCAGCTCCGGCGGCTGCGCGGGGCGGTGGGGCTCGACGGCGGACTCGTGGAGCATGCCGAGGAAGACCAGCGAGCGCAGGATCGCCAGCCGGGCGACCTCGGGGCCGTTGGGGTCCAGGTGCTGGCCGCACTCCAGCGTGATGGCCCAGCCGCCGGTGGAGCGCATGTACTCCGTCGTGCCGACGCCGTAGTGCGGGTCTGAGATCAGCGTGGCGCGGCGCGAGCCGTCATGGGCACGCTGCTGCCGGCGCTCCAGGCCCAGCGCATAGGTGGACAGCCAGCCCTCGACGATGCGGCTCACGCCCAGGCGCGCGGCCAGTGCCGACTCGGTGGCTTCCTGCGAGAAGGGCTCGAGGTCGCCATGGTTGTTGCGTGGGCCGATCATCGCGAAGGCCGGGCCGTTGCCCTGGAAGCTGTGCAGGTCCAGCAGGCCATCGTGCTGGGCGAGGAGCGGACACAGCACGCGAGCGATGCGATCCTCGAAGTCGTGCACGACGGCGGGTGGACGCAGGTTGCGGTTGAGGTTGCGGTCGCCTTCGCGGCGGTTCAGCTGGTGCGCCAGCGGGTTGACGATGGGCACGAAGGTCAGCGTGCCGCACAGCAGCGTCAGCTCGCCGGCATCGAGCTGGCGGATGATCTCGGCCATCGCCTTGGTGCCGTGCACCTCGTTGCCGTGCACGGCACCCGTCACGAGGAAGCGCGGACCGGGCTGCAGGCCGGCGAACTGGTGGACGCGGATGTGGGTCGGTTGGGTCATGGCTTGAGCAGGGCGGAAGTCAGGGGCCTGTCGGCGGGATGGACACGGCACGGCAGGTCGGCCGCCAGCAGGCCGGCGCGGCATTCGACGAGGCGGTAGAGGGTGGCAAAGGCGAAGTCGGGCGGAGCCTCACCGGCGCCCAGCACCAGCTCGCCACCACGGCGCACGCTGTCGGCGAGAAAGGCCGGCAGGCGCAGGTGGTACGGGTTGCGGGCGATCTCGCCGGTATGGCGCTCCAGCGCGGCGATCAGGCGGGCGGTGTCGGCGATGCCAGTCTGCACGAGGGCGTTGGGCGCGGCCTGCGTGGACCAGAACTCTGTCAGCGCCAGCACGGTGTCGCTGTGCGCGGCGGCCAGCGCGTCGACGACGAGGCGGTACACCCCACGGTGGCTGGGGTTGTCGTCCAGCGCGTGCGGGGCGAGAACCAGGGCAGGACGGTGCTTGGTCAGCAGCGCGGCGATGGCGGCGACGTGGCTCGCCCAAAGTGCCGGGGCGCGCTCTGCGGTGTCGGGACGCACGTCGGACAGGCCTTCGGCGCCGACGGTGATGCAGTCGAAGCCCAGCACGCCGCAGGCGTCGAGCAACTCAGCACGGCGCGCCTCGCGGCGCTCCGTGCTGCTGCCCAGCGTGACGGCGACGTTGCTGACGCGCCAGCCGGCCTCCTGCTGCAGCCGCAGCGGCAGTGCTCCGACGATGCATTCATCGTCGGGATGGGGCGCGAAGATCAGGCAGTGGCCAGCGCCTGGGTCGGCGACGGGCGTGGCTTGGCGGTCGGGCGGATTGCCCAGCAGGGCGGCGATACGGTGGAGGTGCTCGCGCCAGCGCGCGAGATCTGCTTGCAGGGACGACATGGCGTCATCCTACCGAGACGGTGATTTCGCGGGCCATGTCGCGAGCAGCACACCCAATAAGGCCAGGCCATAGGCCAGCGCCTGGGCAGCCGACATCGATTCCCCCAGCAGCAGCCCGATCAGTGCGGTGCTGATGGGCAGGAAGACCATGAAGACACCAGCCTTGGCCGCCGGCAGGCCCTGCAGGCCGGCCATCCAGAGCCACACCGTGATGACGCTGGCCGTGGCAGCGTAGTAGGCCAGCAGGCCCCAGTCCAGCGGGCGCGGCGTACCGAAGTCAAAGCTCGCGGCCTGCCAGAGCGCCAGCGGCGCGACCAGCACCAGGCCCCAGAGGTTGATCAGCGCGCTGATGCGCTTGGGCCCGAGCCCGGCAGTCAGTTTCTTGCCGATGACGACATAGCAGGCCTCGCAGAACACCGCAGCCAGCAGCAGCAGTGCACCCAGCGGCGTGGTTTCGGCGCCGCCGTGCCTGCCCGTGGCGACCAGCGCGATGCCGCCTACGGCGCAGCCGATGCCGGCAAGCACGCGGTGGCTGAGCTGCTCGCGCAGGAAGGCCCAGCTCAGCAGTGCCACGGCCGCCGGGATGCCGGCCATGATGACGCCGGCCACGACGGCCGAACTCTGCCGCAGGCCGAACAGCATGCAGATGGAGAACAGGAAGTTGCCGAGGAAGGATTCGAGGAACAGCAGCCAGCGAGAGCGGGCATCCAGCGGCGCCTCGTGCACCGGCTTCTTCAGCCAGGGCAGCATCAGCATGGCGGCCAGCCCGAAGCGCATGCCCGCGAGCAGGAAGACGGGGAAGGCCGCCACCAGCAGCTTGGACAGGCCCACATAGCTGCCGACCAGGCTGGTGCTGGCCGCAAGCAGCGCGTAGGCGCGCCAGGGAACGGGGTACATCGCGACCGTCAGGGCAGCGTGCCGTCGATGCTCAGCGCGATGAACTGCGTGAACTGGGCCGGATTGAAGTTGTTGTCCGACGCCAGGATCAGCGTACGCTTGCCTTCGAACATGGGGCCGAAAGTGATGCCCTCGATGTTGTCCACCGCGAGCACGCTGCCGTCGTCGTTCTTCAGCGAGGACAGGTCCAGCAGCATGGTGCGCTTCACCGGCACCACGTCGCGGCCCTTGATGCTGGTCCAGCCGGACACGTCCGTCGCGCCGCGGGTGTCGATGAGGTAGAGCTTGATGGTGTTGCTGGTCGGCTGCTTGGTCAGCGCGGCGATGCCTGGCGTGATGGCGCCGACCGCATAGGCGCGCTCGATGACGATGAACTCATGCGAGGACAGCGCCAGCATGTCGGGGACACCGTTGGTGGCGAAGTCGCCCGGCCGCGCCGGGGGAAAGGGCACGGGGCCGACCTCGTAGACGTACTCGGCAGCGGCCTTGCCGCTGTCGAGGTCGAAGGACAGCATGCGCGCGCGGCTGCCGCGGCCCACGGCCGTAGGCAGGCTGTCCTGGGCCAGGCCGTTTTCGCTCATGGTCCACAGCGTCTTGCCGTCGGGCGTGATGGCGATGCTCTCGAAGGCCAGGTTGTTGTAGACGCCCATGTCTCCAGCGGCGAGGCCGCCGGCGCTGCCGCTGGGCATGTAGTAGCCGGGCACCGGGAACTCGCCGGCCGGCTTGCCGTCCAGCGTCATGCGGCGCACGGTGGGGTTCTGGAAGCCTGCGGAGCTGCGCTGGCCCTCGTTGCTCCAGTAGATCAGGTTGCGCCGGCTGTCCAGACGCAGGCTCTCGGGGTCAACCTTGTTGCGCCCGAAGGGCTGGCCGTCGAGGTCCAGCATGGTGGTCATGTTGACCCAGCTGACGCCTGCGTCGCCTGGACTGGCGCTGCGGCGGAACTTGGCCAAGTCCAGGGCCAGCTCGTAGAAGCGCGCCGGGCCGCGGTCGCTGCGGTCATCGCTGATGGCCAGGTAGCGGCCGGTCGCGGGCACGTAGTCGATGCTGGACAGGCCACCCACAGGCAGGCCGCGGAAGCTCGCGCTGGTCGGCACGATCTGCTGGCCGATGTAGTTCAGGGTCTGTGCGTGCGCGGACCCTGCAAGCAGCAGGGCGAGAAGCCATTTCATGTCGGGGGAACTCCAGGGGCGGCCACGGCGGAAGACTGCGGCCGCCGCCAGCGGCGCGGATTATGCGGCGCGACGCAGGGCGCCTCTGAGCGTGTCGATGATGCGCTCGATGTGGCTGCTCTCGATGATGAGCGGCGGCGAGAGGGCGATGGTGTCGCCCGTCGTGCGGATGAGCAGGCCCTTGTCCCAGCAGTCCAGGAAGACGTTGAAGGCGCGCTTGGCCGGCTCGCCGGGCAGGGGTTTGAGCTCGATGCCGCCCACCAGGCCGATGTTTCGCACATCGATGACGTTGGGTTCGTCGCGCAGGGAGTGCAGTGCCTGGGCGAATTCGGTCTCCAGCCGGCCGGCGCGGGTCAGCAGGTCGTCGTCGGCATAGGTGTCCAGCGTCGCGATGCCGGCCGCGCAGGCCAGCGGATGAGCCGAATAGGTGTAGCCGTGGAAGAACTCGATCAGGTGCTCGGGCCCGGTCATGAAGGCATCGTGGATCTTCTGCTGGGCGAAGACGGCGCCCATGGGCACGCAGCCGTTGGTGATGCCCTTGGCCACAGTCATCAGGTCCGGTGTGACGCCGAAGGTCTGCGCGGCGAAGGGCTGGCCGGTGCGGCCGAAGCCGGTGATGACCTCGTCGAAGATCAGCAGGATGCCGTGCTTGTCGCAGATCTCGCGAAGCCGTTGCAGATAGCCCTGGGGCGGCAGCAGCACGCCGGTGGATCCGGCCACGGGCTCGACGATGACGGCGGCTATGGTGCTGGCATCGTGCAGCGCGACCAGGCGCTCCAGGTCATCCGCGAACTCGGCGCCATGTTGGGGTACGCCGACGGAGAACGCATTGCGCGCGGGGTCGTGGGTGTGGCGGATGTGGTCTACGCCGGCCAGCAGGCTGCCGAACATCTTGCGGTTGGCCACCATGCCGCCCACCGAGATGCCGCCAAAGTTGACGCCGTGGTAGCCGCGCTCGCGGCCGATCAGGCGGGTGCGCGCGCCTTCGCCGCGCACGCGGTGGTAGGCGATGGCCATCTTCAGCGCCGTCTCGACGGATTCGGAGCCGGAGTTGGTGAAGAAGATGCGGTTCAGCCCCTGCGGCGTGATCTGCGCCAGGCGTTCGGCCAGCTCGAAGGCCTTGGGGTGGCCCATCTGGAAGGGCGGCGCGAAGTCCAGCTCTGCGGCCTGGTCCTGAATGGCCTGGACGATCCTGGGGCGGTTGTGGCCCGCGTTCACGCACCACAGGCCGGCGATGCCGTCCAGCACCTCGCGACCCTTGTCGTCGCGGAAGTACATGCCGTCGGCCCCCGTCAGCAGGCGCGGGGCCTGCTTGAACTGCCGGTTGGCGGTGAAGGGCATCCAGTAGGCGTCTAGCCTGGAAACGTCTGCGCTCATGGCGGGCTCCGATGAAGGACATCGGAGTCTAGAGGTGATTTTGACGGGGTTGTCAGAATTTGGCGTTTTCTCAGGGTTCCTCTCAGGGTGCCCGCGAGCGGCATCAGCTGCACGAGCAGGATGCAGGCCAGCATCAGGCTGCAGCCGAGCAGGCCTGCGGTGTCTAGGCGCTCACCCAGCAGCAGGTAGCCGAAGGCGGCGGCGAACAGCGTCTCGGAGGAAAGGATGATGGCCGCGTCAGCCGCGTGGGCGTAGCGCTGCGCGACGACCTGGGCCGTGAAGGCGACGCCTACCGACAGCACGCCGGTGTAGACGATGGGCCAAGCCGCAGCCTGGATGCCGGCCCAGCGCACCGGCTCCATGACGAAGGCCGCGGCGAGCGACAGCAGGCCGCAGACGATGAACTGGCCGCAGGCGACGAGGAAGGGCGCCCCCATGCGGTCGGCCCAGCGGCCCACCATCAGCACGTGCAAGGCCCATGGAATGGCCGAGCCCAGCACCCAGAGGTCGCCCAGACCGATGTTCAGCTCGTGCGCGCCGGACAGCAAGAAGGCGCCGACCAGGCAGCCCGCCGCTGCCGGCCAGACCGACCAGTGCGCGACATGTCGCAGCAGCAGCCAGGCCAGCACGGGCACCAGCGGCACGTAGACGGCGGTCAGGAAACCGGCGTTCGTCACGCTGGTGAACTGGATGCCGATCTGCTGCATGACCGCGCCCAGCGTCATCAGCCCGCCCAGGGCGGCGATGTGCGAGCCGTCCGGGCGCGTCAGCGGCCGGCCCTCGCGGGCGAGGCGGCGCCACTCCAGCACGGCCAGCGGCAGCACGACGGCCGCGCCGATCAGGAAGCGCACGCCGGTGAAGATCAACGGCCCGACGTCGGCCATGCCCTTGTTCTGCGCGACGAAGGCGGAGCCCCAGATCAGCGCGACGAAGGTGAGGAGGAGATTGGCCTGAAGGCGGGTCATGGGTGGGCAAGGGCGGCCAGTTCGGCCTCGTCGAAGCCGGCGGCGCGGCGAGCCTCGAGGTTGAAGGGCGCGCGCAGCTTGGGGGCTTGGTGACGCGCGGCCAGCTCGGCATAGGTCGCGATGGGATCCAGTCCGCGCTGCTCGCACAGGAAGCGGTACCAGCGATTGCCAGCGGCCACATGGCCGATCTCGTCGCTCAGGATGATGTCGAGGATCTCGCCGGCCCGGTGGTCACCGGCGCCGACGAGCTTGCGCTTGACGCCGGGCGAAGCGTCCAGGCCGCGCGCCTCCAGCGTGCGCGGCACCAGCGCGATGCGGGCCAGCAGGTCGTGCCGGGTTCGCTCGGCCATGTCCCACAGCGCGTTGTGGGCGTCGAAGTCGCCGTAGTCGAAGCCAAGCGTCAGCAGGTGTTCGCGCAGCAGCGAGAAGTGCTTGGCCTCCTCCTGGGCGATGCGCAGCCAGTCGCGGTAGAAGGCCTCGGGCATGCCGGCAAAGCGCCAGCAGATGTCCAGTGCCAGGTCGATGGCATTGAGCTCGATGTGGGCAATGGCATGCACCAGGGCCGCGATGCCCGCCGGCGTGCGCATGGACGGTGGCTTGAGCGTGATGTGCTCAACCAGACGAGGGCGCGCGGGGCGGCCCGGGATGCCGGCGGGCTCGGCAAGGATGGCGGCGGTGTCCACCGGCAGCCCGGCGTCCAGCGCCAGCGTGGCGGCAGCCTTGGCGGGCGCGTCGGCGATCAGCAGGGGGGCCAACGTGGCCAGGCGGAGTTCGGACATCCGCGCAATTTTAGAATCGGGGGTTTTGACGGGAGGGCCGCGATGGCGATCTACCAGCTCGACGAGCACATCCCCGACGTGGCCGAGACGGCCTGGGTGGCCGACAGCGCCGAGGTCATCGGCCGCGTGACGCTGGCGGATGACGTCAGCGTCTGGTTCAACGCCGTGCTGCGCGGTGATAGCGACACGCTGACCGTCGGCGCCGGCAGCAACATCCAGGACGGTTCGGTGCTGCACGCCGATCATGGATTCCCTCTCGTCATCGGCCAGAACGTGACCGTGGGGCACAAGGTCATGCTGCACGGCTGCACGGTCGGTGACGAAAGCCTCATCGGCATCGGGGCCGTGGTCTTGAATGGTGCCCGTATCGGCCGCAACTGCGTCGTCGGCGCCAGCGCGCTGGTGACCGAGGGCAAGGAATTCCCCGACGGCACGCTGATCGTCGGCGCGCCTGCCAAGGTCGCGCGCGAGCTGACCGAGGCCCAGATCGCCGGGCTGAAGGCCAGCGCGGCCCACTACGTCAACAACGGCCGCCGTTACGCGGCCGGCCTGAAGAAGATTCGATGAGCGAACTCCACAAATTCCTGTTCGATGGCCTGCCCGTGCGCGGCATGCTGGTGCGGCTGACCGACGCCTGGCGCGAGGTGCTGGCGCGGCGCGAGCCCGGCCAGGAGTACCCGCCGGAGCTGCGTGACCTGCTGGGACAGATGAGTGCTGCGGCGGTGCTGATGCAGGCCAATATCAAGTTCAACGGCGCGCTGGTGCTACAGGTTTTCGGCGACGGACCGGTCAAGCTTGCGGTGGCGGAAGTGCAGCCGGACCTGTCCTTCCGTGCCACGGCCAAGTGCGTCGGCCCCGTCGAGCCGGGGGCGACGCTGGAGGCCATGGTCAACCTGCGCGGCCAGGGCCGCTGCGCCATCACGCTGGATCCCAAGGACAAGCTTCCTGGCCAGCAGCCCTACCAGGGCGTCGTGCCGCTGCATGGCGATCAGCGCGAGCCGCTGCAGAAGGTCAGCGAGGTACTGGAGCACTACATGCTGCAGTCCGAACAGCTGGACACCCGGCTCGTGCTGGCGGCCAACGGTGACATGGCCGCCGGGCTGCTGATCCAGCGCCTGCCTGTGGAGGGTGAGGGCAACCTCGAGGGGCGGCGCAACGAGGATGACATCGGACTGTCCGACGCCTTCAACCGCATTGCCATCCTCGCCGGCACGCTGACCGCCGAGGAGCTGCTGACGCTGGATGCCGACACCGTGCTGCGCCGCCTGTTCTGGGAGGAGACGGTGACCCGCTTCGAGCCGCAGAAGCCGCGCTTCGCCTGCACGTGTTCGCGCGAGCGCGTCGGTCACATGCTGCGCGGCCTGGGCCGGGACGAGGTCGACAGCGTGCTGGCCGAGCGTGGCGAGGTCGAGATCGGCTGCGACTTCTGCGGCCGGCACTATCGTTTCGATGCCGTGGACGTGGGCGCGCTGTTCACGCCGCCGGGCCATCAGCCCGAGGGGGGCGGTGCGACGACGCTGCAGTAGCTGCGGCGCAACGTCGCCTCATGCCTTCTGAGGATGCGGCCGTCCCTAGTGATTGACGCCGTCGCGTCCAGCTGAGACGTTCGTCACTCGGCCTGGTTGGCAAGGGCCGGGAGGCGGCTGTGGCGGACTCCAAGGGCGGATTCGGCAGTTTCCCGTGGGCGAGCGCGGCGGTACTGGTGGCTTTCGTGGCCAGCACCCAGCTCGTGCCGCACGCCTTCGAGCCACTGCGGCCGGCCGAGAAGGCGCGGGCCCAGGCGCCGCTCGATCCCGATCTCGACGTCAATGCCCGTCTCTGGGAAGACCCGTTCACGGCGCTGCGCCGCTACGAGATCGAGCGCGCCGAGCGCTGTGAGCGTGTGCGCAAGCAGACCTCGCAGACGCTGGACATCGATTGCCGCGACCGTGTCGCCGAGGTGCGCGACCCACAGCGCATGCTGGCCAAGCTGGACCGAGACCATGACCAGCGCCTGGACGACACCCTCGTCGTCATGGGCCTGCTGCCTGGTGCGGACTTCGTCGGCGCCGAGGAGGCCCGGCGGCGGCTGCGCTACGCGACCCTGGCCGGCCTGTTGGCGCAGGACTACGTGCCCGACAACGCCGAACGGCTGAGCCTGTTGGAGTTCGGCTTGCTGGAGGCCATGCCCGCCGCCGACGCGGCGTCCGCCGCGAACAAGGCAGCGGACCCCGACAAGCAGGCCCGCGCGGGCCGCGCCAAGGACAGCTATGTGGTCCCCTACGAGTTGCTGTCGGCCCGCGCCGAGCATCGCCGCAAGCCGGACGGCGATGGCGACGGCAAGGCCGACAAGCCGCGCCGCTACAGCCAGATCGCGCTGCTGTGGGTGGACGAGAACTCGCTGCCCAACCGCAAGCTGGACGCACTGGCGCGATTGACCCAGCAGCTGATGGGCCGTGCGGCGCGTGCTGCAGCGGCGCCCGGGGGGAGCGATGGCCAGCGCCTGCCCAACCTGGCCATCATCGGGCCGTCGTCGACGGACACGCTGCGCGCTGCGCTGATGGACCTGCGTTGCGCGGCCGACCGCAAGCACGCTGGCGTGGTGGCACTGAGCCCGGCGGCGAGCGCGGCCGCGGCGCGCTGCAGTTCGGGCGTGGCCGGCCCGGCCGGCGGGCTGCCGCCCGATCTGCAGGAGGGCTATGAGCTGCTAGCGCGCGCCGAGTTCTACAACTCGGCCTCCACGGCGCCCAACAGCATGATCAGCGAGCTCAGCGACCAGAAGCTGGAGTCCTTCGTCACCGACCAGTTCAACCGGATCACCGGCGTGAACCCCGTGCGTCCGGTGCAGATGGTGCGCACCATAGGCACGGACGCCGAGCTCATCAAGCGTCTCGTGGGCGAGCTTGGCTTGCGCTTGCCGCACGAGGGGCGGCGCATCATCATCGTCGCCGAGCGCGACTCGCTGTATGCGCAATCGCTGGTCAGCGAGCTGCGCTACCGCCTGCCCGAAGGGCAGGGGCAGAGCCAGCCGTTCAGGATCGAGGTCATCTACTTCTTCCGCGGCATCGATGGCGTGACGACGCGGGAGACCACCGGGGCCGCGGCGGCCAGCCCGCAGCCCAAGAGCGCACCCCTGGAGTGGCCCGAGAGCCGCGACCAGCTCGACTACCTGCGTCGCCTTGGTGCCGAGCTCAAGCGCAGCGAGGTCGACGCCAGCCGCCTGCCCATAGGCGCCATCGGCATCTTCGCCAACGACGTGCACGACAAGCTTCTCGTATTGCAGGCCCTGCACGAGGACTTCTCAGACCGCATGTTCTTCACAACGGACATGGATGCGCGCTACTTGCACCCGCGCACCCAGGCCTTCACGCGCAACCTGGTCGTTGCCAGCAGCCTGCCGCTGGCCTTCTATCCGCCGGCGGCGGGCGCTTCGGGCGTGGACCTGCAGGCCGGCACGCCGCCCTTGCGCGACATCTACCAGACCAGCACCTATGCGGCCGCCCGGAGGGCCGGCTGCCGCAGCGACGCCTGCAAGCGCGACGAGCGGCAGGCGCTGGAGCCGGCCCTGCAGAAACCGTCGGTCTACGAGGTGGGCCGCTCCAGCGCCGTGCCGCTGTCGGGCTACGCGCTGGAGGCCCGCCCCATGCCGCCAGCCAGCGGACGCAACGGCTTGGCGCTGCTGATGGTCGTCGTCATGGGCGGCGTTCTGCTGGCGTGGCCGTCGACGCCTGCGATACGCCAGGCGCGCCGCGTCTTCCTGCGCGAGCCGACGCTGGACAACCAGCCGCAGATGGACATGACGGCCATCGTCCTGGTGGCCCTGCATGCCGGCCTGTTCGCCTACGTGCTGGCCAGCCTGATCGAGTTCTTGCTGCCCAGCCAGCTCGGCTTCGTGCATGCGCTGCTGCTTGCCAGCCTGGCGTCTTTCGGGGCTCTGCTGGCCGTGCTGCCGGCCCTGCTGCAGGCGCGGCGCGAGCAGCCACCGCCTCCTGACCAGCCTGCCGGCGTCGACCGCCTGCACCTCGTCATCGTGCTGCTGGTGGTGGCCGCGTGGATCTGGCTGGCCTGGCCCACCGGTGGCTGGGGGCGCAGTGTCGTCTGCGACAGCTGCGAGCCAGTGGCCTGGCTGGAGGGCGTCAGTGCCTGGCCCTCGCACCTCATCCACCTGCTGGCGCTGTTCGCCATCCTGTGGACGCTGGACTGGGCCTGGGCCGACACGCTGAGCCAGCAGCGGCATGACTCGGACTGGCTGCGCCTGCCGCTGCCTGTGGCCAGACCTGTCGTTCGCAGCGATCTGCGCCAGTTGGTGAAGGGATGGTTCGAGCATGTCAGCGTGCTGTTCTGGAAACCCGGCGTGGGCTATAGCTGCGATTTCGACCAGCTCTGGCAGGAGTACGGCGAACGCGGTGGAGCTCGCCCGCGCGCGGCGCGCACGCTGGTCTGGTACGTGCTCACGATCTGCTGCGTGGGCTTGCTGTTTCTGTGCCTGTCCGAGGGGCAGATCCCCGAAGTGCCGGTGCGCGGCGACGAGCACCGCCAGATGGTGACGGCCACGCTCTACGCCATCTTGCTGCTGCTGCCCCTGCTCGTCGTCGCGGTGGCGGACTCGACGGTGCTGCTGGTGCGCTTCGTGCGGCACCTGAACGCCGGTCGCAGCTTCTATCCCGAGGCCACCATCGAGATGTTCGCCAAGGCCTTGGGCGAAGAGCAGAAGGCACTTTGGGCGCAGCGCTTCAGCGCGCTGCCCGAGGATCGCAGCAAGGACGGCGGCGGCTTCGCCGTGCATACGCTGCTGGACGACTGGATCGACGTGCAGGTGGTCGCCCGCCGCAGCGCCCCGGTGGCACGACTGGTCATCGGCCCCTTCGTCGTGCTGGCGCTGCTGGTCGTCGCGCGCAGCCGGCTGTTCGACAACTGGTCGCTGACGCCGGCCATCGCCGTCGGTGTGTGCTTCTACGTCGCCGTGCTGATCGGCCTGACCCTGCTGCTCAAGCGCTCCGCCGAAACCACGCGCCGCCGCGCCATTGCGTCCATGCAGGCCGACCTGCGCTGGCTGGCCGGCAGCGGCAAGCCTCTGTCCGACCTGGTCGAGCCCTTCAAGCGGCTGATCGCCTCGGTGGAAGGTGAGCAGCGCGGTGCTTTCGCGTCGTTCTTCGATCAGCCGCTGCTGAAGGCCATGCTCGTCCCGCTGGGTGGGGCGGGCGGCACCCAACTGTTCGACTACCTGCTGCTGGGACGCTGAAGCGCCGCGATGGCCACCGCCAGGCGCGTGTCGTTGTCGCCGGCGATGTCAACCCAGCCCAGGCCATGGCTCTCCAGGGTCTTGCGCAGACGCGCGTCGAAGGCCGACCGCACCGCTGGACCGTCGCGCAGGAAGCCGTCCGCCTCCCACGGCAGGTCGGGCGCGCACAGCAGGGTCAGCTCGCAGCGCTGCTGAAAGGCCAGTGCTCCGGTCGTCAGCGAGTAGTCCCCAAAGTAGTGCTCGCTGCACAGGGCCGTGATCAGCGGCGTCGTGTCACAGATCACCAGTTCGTGCGCGCGTGCGGCAGCCTCGATGCGGGCCTCCTGCTCAGCCGCGATCGCGGCCTGCTCATGCTGCTGCGGCGTGCGGCCATGCGAGGCGCACCACTCGCGCAGGTACTCAGTCACAAGGCCGGCGTTGAAGTGCACGGCCAGAGCCTCGGCCAGCGTGGACTTGCCCGTGCACTCGGCTCCGAGCAACGCAACGAAACGTGCGCTCATGCCTGCCGCCAGGCGCGCCAGCCCAGGATGCTCATGGGAATGAAGCCGGCGTAGAGGAGCACCGTCAGCCAGTAGCCCTTGAGGCCGAACAGCATGACGCTGACTGCGTTGACGACGATCCAGGTCGGCCAGTTCTCCTCGTACTTGCGCGCCAGCAGCCATTGACCCAGCAGGCTGGCGACGGTGGGGAAGGCGTCCCAGTAGGGCAGGGGACTGTCGGTGGCCTTGGCGAGGAACAGTCCCAGCAGCGGCCAGGCTGCCAGCGTCAGAAGCACGGGGCGTGCGAGGCCGGAGAAGCCCAGACGCCGGACCTTCAGCACCTCGCCCTCACGGGTGCGGCCGAACCGCCATTGCCACCAGCCCCAGACAGCCAGTGCTGCGAACACGAGCTGCAGCGCGGCCTCGCCGTAGAGCCTGCCATCCCAGAAGAGGGCGAAGTACATCAGCGAGCTGACCAGGGCCAGCGGCCAGGCCAGCAGGTTCACCCGCATGTTGCAGATGACCATCCAGACGGCCAGCACGAAGGCGACGAGTTCCAGCCAGGAGATGGGACTGCCGAAGGCGGTGAAGGCCGGCGCCAGAAGCGCCGCCCAGGCGGAGGCCAGCATCAGCGCGAGCCGGCTGAGGATGCCGGCTGGGCGACGGGGACGAAGACCTCGTCGGACTTGATCATGCCCAGCTCGAAGCGGGCTTTCTCTTCCACCATCTCCAGGCCTTCACGCAGGTCACGAAGCTCAGCCTGGAGCTGCGCATTTCGGGCGCGGGCTTCGTCGTTGTCGGCTTGCGCCGCGGCCACCTCCTCCCGGAGGTGAGCCACATAGGGGATGCTGCCCCGGCCCACCCAGAGCTGGGCTTGGATGGCGATCAGGAAGACCGCCAGGACCAGGGCAAGCACCTTCAATGCTTAGCGCAGGTTGTAGAACGCAGCACGGCCGGGATAGACGGCGACGTCGCCCAGGTCTTCCTCGATGCGCAGAAGCTGGTTGTACTTGGCCATGCGATCCGAGCGCGACAGCGAACCCGTCTTGATCTGGCCAGCGTTCAGGCCCACCGCGATGTCAGAGATGGTGCTGTCCTCGGTCTCGCCCGAGCGGTGCGACACCACGGCCGTGTAGCCGGCGCGCTTGGCCATCTCGATGGCGGCGAAGGTCTCGGTCAGCGTGCCGATCTGGTTGATCTTGATCAGGATGGAGTTGGCAATGCCGCGCTCGATGCCCTGCTGCAGGATCTTGGTGTTGGTGACGAAGAGGTCGTCGCCGACGATCTGCACGTTCTTGCCCAGTCGATCGGTCAGCAGCTTCCAGCCGTCCCAGTCACCCTCGGCCATGCCGTCCTCGATGGAGATGATGGGGTACTTGTCGACCCAGGTAGCCAGCATGTCGGTCCACTCGGCCGCGGTCAGCTGGATGCCGCCTTCGCCTTCGAGCACGTACTTGCCGTCCTTGTAGAACTCGCTGGCGGCGCAATCCAGGCCGATGGCGATCTGCTCGCCGGCGGTGTAGCCGGCCTTGTCGATGGCTTGCAGGATCAGTTGGATGGCAGCCTCATGGCTCTCGACGCTGGGGGCGAAGCCGCCCTCGTCACCGACGGCCGTGGAGATGCCCTTGTCGTGCAGGATCTTCTTCAGCGCGTGAAAGACCTCGGCACCCCAGCGCAGGGCCTCGCGGAACGACGGTGCGCCCACGGGGATGATCATCAGCTCCTGCAGGTCCAGCGAGTTGTTGGCATGGGCACCGCCGTTGATGACGTTCATCATCGGCACGGGCAACTGGCAGCCGTTCATGCCACCGAAGTAGCGGTACAGCGGCAGGCCGGACTCCTCGGCGGCGGCGCGGGCCACGGCCATGGAGACGGCCAGCATCGCGTTGGCGCCCAGGCGGCTCTTGTTCTCGGTGCCGTCCAGGTCGATCAGCGTCTTGTCCAGGAAGGCCTGCTCGGAGGCGTCCAGGCCGAGTACGGCCTCGCTGATCTCGGTGTTGATGTGTTCGACGGCCTTCAGCACGCCCTTGCCCAGGTAGCGACCCTTGTCGCCGTCGCGCAGTTCGATGGCTTCGCGCGAACCAGTGGAGGCGCCCGAGGGCACGGCCGCACGGCCCATGACGCCGGACTCCAGCAGCACGTCGCATTCGACGGTGGGGTTGCCGCGGCTGTCGAGGATCTCTCGGCCGACGATGTCAACGATGGCGCTCATTCAATGTCTCCAGGAAGTGAAAAATTCGGGCGGGCGCAAGTGTGCCAAGCGGGCGTTACCGCGTCACAACATCTACAGGCGCTACACGCCTTCAATCAAAACCATGCGCATCACGGCCGCGCCCTCGCGTGCCTGGCGGGCACGGGTGTACTCGGCCGAGTCGTAGAAGGCCTGAGCGGCCTCGCGCGATGGGAACTTCAGCAGCACGACGCGCTCGGGTGTCCAGTCGCCCTCCAGTACGCTGATCGCGCCGCCACGCACGCAGACCTCGGCGTTGTGCACCTGCATCGCGATGGAGGAGAACTTGCGGTAGTCCTCGTACTGGGTCGGGTTGGTGACGGTGACGTTGGCGAGGATGTAGGCGCTGGACATGGTCTGGATCAGCAGCTGAAGTCGTTCTCGAGAAGAGGCTGCTGTTTGACGACGCGATCCAGCGCCACCAGTTGTTCCAGCAGGGTCTTCATGTGCTTGAGCGGCACGGCGTTGGGGCCGTCGCTGAAGGCTTCGGCCGGATTGGGGTGGGTCTCCATGAAGAGGCCCGCCACGCCAACGCCCACGCCGGCGCGTGCCAGCACGGGCACCATCTCGCGGGCGCCGCCGCTGGAGCCGCCCAGGCCCCCGGGCTTTTGCACCGAGTGGGTGACGTCGAACACCACCGGCGCGCCGGTGTTGCGCATCTCGGCAAGGCTGGTCATGTCGGCGACCAAGTTGTTGTAGCCGAAGCTGACGCCGCGCTCACAAGCGAGGAAGCGGTCTTGCGACAGGCCCACCTCGGCGGCTGCGGCTCGGGCCTTGTCGATGACGTTCTTCATGTCCCAGGGGGCGAGGAACTGGCCCTTCTTGATGTTGACGGGCTTGCCCGACTGCGCCACGGCACGGATGAAGTCCGTCTGGCGGCACAGGAAGGCCGGCGTCTGCAGCACGTCCACGACGCTGGCGACCTCGGCCACCTGCGAGGCGTCGTGCACGTCGGTCAGGACGGCCAGGCCGGTCTGGCGGCGCACTTCGTCAAGGATCTTCAGGCCTGCCTCCATGCCGACGCCGCGCTTGGACGTACCGGAGGAGCGATTGGCCTTGTCGAACGAGCCCTTGTAGATCAGCGGGATGCCGAGCGCCGTGCAGGCTTCCTTCAGCAGGCCGGCCACGTCGAGGGACATTTGCAGTCCCTCGATCGAGCAGGTACCCGCGATCAGGAAGAACGGGCGGTCGATGCCGGCCTGGAAGCCGCAGAGTTCCATGTCAGTGACCTTCGTGCTTGTGGTTCAGGGCGGCCTTGATGAAGGCCGTGAACAGCGGGTGCCCGCCCCAGGGCGTGGACTTGAACTCGGGGTGGAACTGCACGCCGACGAACCAGGGGTGAACATCCTGCGGCAGCTCGACCATTTCGGTCAGCTTCTCGCGCTGGGTGATGGCGGAGATGACGAGGCCGGCCTTTTGCAGGCGGTCCAGGTAGTGCTCGTTGGCCTCGTAGCGGTGGCGATGGCGTTCGTTGACGACCGGACCGTAGATGTCCGCGGCCAGCGTGCCTGGCTTGACGTCGGAGCTCTGCGCACCCAGTCGCATGGTGCCGCCGAGGTCGGAGTTGGCATCGCGCTTTTGGATACTGCCGTCGGCGTCCTGCCACTCGTCGATAAGCGCGATGACGGGGTGGGGCGTCCCGGGGTCGAATTCGGTGGAGTTGGCGTTCTCCAGGCCCGCCATGTGGCGGGCGTACTCGATGGTGGCAACCTGCATGCCCAGGCAGATGCCCAGATAGGGCAGCTTGTGCTCGCGGGCGTACTGGGCGGCCAGGATCTTGCCTTCCACGCCGCGCTTGCCGAAACCGCCGGGCACGAGGATGGCGTCGAACTTGCCGAGCTCGCCGACCGTCTCGGGCGTCAGCGTCTCGCTGTCGACGTACTCGATCTTCACGCCGGCATGGTTATGGATGCCGGCGTGGCGCAGCGCTTCGTTGAGCGACTTGTACGAGTCCGACAAGTCGGTGTACTTGCCGCACATGGCGATGGTGACCTGCTCCTTGGGGTTCTCGACCTCGAACACGAGGTTGTCCCAGCGCTTCAGGTCGGCGCTCTTGGTGTTGAGCTGCAGCTTGGTGCAGATGAGCTGGTCCAGGCCCTGCTCGTGCAGCACGCGCGGCACCTTGTAGATGGTGTTCACGTCCCACATCGAGATCACGCCGTACTCGGGCACGTTCGTGAAGAGGGAGATCTTCTCGCGCTCATCGTCGGGGATGCGGCGGTCGGCGCGGCACAGCAGCGCGTCGGGCTGGATGCCGATCTCGCGCAGCTTCTGCACCGTGTGCTGGGTGGGCTTGGTCTTCAGCTCGCCGGCGGCGGCGATCCACGGCACGTAGGTCAGGTGCACGAAGGCGACGTTGTTCGGGCCGGCCTTCAGGCTCATCTGGCGCGCAGCTTCGAGGAAGGGCAGGGACTCGATGTCGCCCACCGTGCCACCGATCTCAACAATGGCCACGTCTACGGCTTCGGGCGTGCCCTGACCGGCACCGCGGCGGATGAACTCCTGCATCTCGTTGGTGATGTGCGGGATCACCTGCACAGTCTTGCCGAGGTAGTCGCCACGGCGCTCCTTCTCCAGCACCGACATGTAGATCTGGCCGGTGGTGAAGTTGTTGGCCTTCTTCATCCGCGTCGTGATGAAGCGCTCGTAGTGGCCCAGGTCCAGGTCGGTCTCGGCGCCATCGTCGGTGACGAAGACTTCGCCATGCTGGAACGGCGACATCGTGCCAGGGTCGACGTTGATGTACGGGTCCAGCTTGATGAGGGTGACTTTGAGACCGCGCGATTCGAGGATGGCAGCCAGGGAGGCCGACGCGATGCCCTTGCCCAAGGAGGACACCACACCGCCAGTGACGAAGACGTATTTGGTCATGTCTTGCAGCACGCCAGAACAGCATGCTGTGGTGGGAAATTGCGATTGTACGAGACCGTCAGGCCGCCTCCAGCAGCGCCAGCACCAAGTCCGCCGTCTCGTCAGGCTTCTCGAAGGGGAAGAGGTGGCTGCCTTCCATCCAGCGCCAGTGCTCGCCAGCCAGTTTCATGGACGCAGCCGAGCCGGCTTGGCGCAGCTCGGACGACCGCGTGCCGCCGACGAAGGCGACCGGGCACTGCGGCGGTCGCAGGCGCAGCAGCAATGGCAGGTGGTGGGGTAGCGTTCGGTAGATGTGGGCCTCGACCTCGCGCCGGAAGCGCAGGCGCACCTGGCCGTCGTCCGCGGTCTCGAAGCCGGCCGAGATGTAGTCGGCCAGCACGCGCGGATCCCAGCGGGCGAACATCTTCTTGGCCGAGAAATGCTGGCGGACGGCTTCGCGGTCCGGCCAGGCGTGGCGGCGCTCGCGGGCAATCCTCGACGGGCCGTATCGATGGATGAGACCGGTCGTCTTGGCCATCGCGACGGCGGCGGCCTTCCAGCCGGTGACGACGGGCGAGTCCAGCATGACCAGCTTTGAAACCAGTTCCGGGCGGCGGCAGGTCGCCAGCAGGCTGACCATGCCGCCCAGCGAGTGACCGACCAGGGCGACCTGGCCCTCGGGCTTCACTTCGGTATCGATGAAATGCAGCAGCTGGTCGCGCAGCTTGCGCCAGTCGCCCGTGACGGGGAAGCGCGGGTCGTGGCCGAAGCGGTCCAGCGCCTCGACGCGCCAGCCGGCCGCGCGCCAGCGCTCGAACAGCACGTTGTAGCAGCCGGCGGGGTAGCTGTTGGCGTGGGAAAAGACGAGGGTACGTTGGTGTTTGACGGGCATGTCGGCATCTTCGCAGCCCGCGCTTCGTCCCCAACCCTGGGGGTGCAGGTCGCGTCTGTACGGCCTAGCCTTTGCTGCAGGAATGGCCTCTGGAGCCTCATCAATGGCATGGAGTGACTGCCCCACTGGCGCCCTCGAGGTGACACCCGAGCTGGCCGCCGGGATCTGGTTCGTGTTCCTGGCCGTGCTGGTGGTGGTCGCCATCGGGTTTCAGCGGGTGAACGAGCACTTCGACACCAAGCTGCGCAGGCAGAGCGGCGGCCTGGAGTCCCTGCCTCAAGCCGTGCTTCCCATGTTCGTGGCGGCCGGCTTTGTCGGCATCGCGGTTGTCGTGATGGTGTTGCTGGTGCTCACGCTGGCCTGTTCAGACGCTTTGAAGACGTTCGATGCCTTCTGGAAGCTGGGTACGCCGATCCTGGCGCTTGGCTACTTCCTGTATCGGCTGGTGGCCGGCGCCATGTTCGCGACGACCTCCGTGGGCCTGTCCGCCGAACGGGATCCTGCCGATCCCGCCCGTCTGCTGGTCAGGCTGACCGTTGAGCGCGGCCCGCACTGGATGGCGGACATCGCCAGCGACGTCGTCATCTTGCATGAAGTCGAAGATCTCTGGCGGGCGCCGCTGGCGCGCTGGGAGCGCGCCCGGCTGCCGCGCCGCGAGGATGGCTCGCTGCGCCTTGCAGCGGGTGAGAAGACGGCGACCGAGTTCAGCCTGGACGGCGTCTCGCTGCGCGCCTTCCATCTGACTGCGCGCGTTGTTTCCTACGCGTCCTATTGGCCCGTGCCGAGCGAAAGCTATGCGCGGGTGCGCATCGACCGCTCCAGGAAATAGCTACTTGCGGCTTGCCGCGGCCAGCTGCTTGAGCCTGTACAGCGCCTCCAGCGCCTCGCGTGGTGACAGCGCATCGGGGTCCACCTGCTCCAGCGCCTGCACCAGCTCGCTGGGCTCCGGAAGCGGCGGTGGCGCGGGCGGGGCGGCAAAGAGGTCGAACTGGTCGTCGGCCGCGTTGGAGCGCGCTTCCAGCGCCTCCAGCGTCGCCCGCGCCTGGCGCACCAGGCTGGCGGGCATGCCGGCCAGCCGGGCGACCTGCACGCCGTAGCTGCGACTGGCCGGGCCGGCCTGCAGCTCGTGCAGGAAGACGATGTCTTCGCCGCTCTCCACGGCCGAGACGTGCCAGTTCTGCGCCATTGGATGCTTGGCGGGGAACTCGGTCAGCTCGAAGTAGTGCGTCGCGAACAGCGTGAAGGCGCGGGTCCTGTCGTGCAGGTGGCTGGCGATGGCGCTCGCCAGGGCCAGTCCGTCGAAGGTGGAGGTGCCCCGGCCGATCTCGTCCATCAGCACCAGGGACTGGTCGGTGGCCGAATGCAGGATGGCCGCGCCTTCGGTCATCTCCAACATGAAGGTGGACTGCGCGTTGGCCAGGTCGTCGGCCGCGCCGATGCGGGTGTGGATGGCGTCCATCGGCCCGAGCCGGCAACTGGTGGCGGGCACGTAGGAGCCGATGGCTGCCAGCAGCGCGATCAGCGCCACCTGGCGCATGAAGGTGCTCTTGCCGCCCATGTTGGGGCCGGTGATGACCAGCATGCGCGTGCGCGCGTCCAGCCGGCAGTCGTTGGGCATGAACTCGGCACCGCCGGTCTCGGCAAGGCGGGCCTGCACGACGGGGTGGCGGCCCGCCTCGATCTCCAAGCAGGGCTGGCCGATGAACTCCGGACGGCACCAGTTCAGCGTGATGGCGCGCTCGGCGAGGGCCGCCAGCGTATCCAGGCCGGCGAGCGTGCGGCCCAGCGCCGTCAGCGGCTCCAGGCGGCTGATCAGCGCATCGATGACCTGCTCGTACAGCAGCTTCTCGCGCGCCAGCGCGCGCTCCTGGGCCGACAGCGCCTTGTCTTCGAAGGCCTTGAGCTCCGGCGTGATGTAGCGCTCGGCGTTCTTCAGCGTCTGCCGGCGCTGGTAGTCCATCGGCACCTTGTCGACCTGGCCCTGCGTGACCTCGATGTAGAAGCCGTGCACCCGGTTGAACTGCACGCGCAGGTTGGCGATGCCGGTGCGAGCGCGCTCGCGGGTCTCCAGATCGAGCAGGAACCCGTCGCAGTTCTGCTGGATGCCGCGCAGCTCGTCCAGGTCGGCGTCGAAGCCGTCGGCGATGACGCCGCCATCGCGTGGCAGCAGGGCTGGCTCGGCAGCGATGGCGCGCTCCAGCAGCTCCAGGATGTCGGCCGGCGGAGTCATGGCTGCGTCGCGCAATGCGGCCGGGGTGGTCGTGCGCAGTGCGGGCAGGGCCTGCAGCGTGGCGCGCAGACCGGTCAGCTCGCGCGGGCGCACCTGGCGCAACGCAATGCGGGCGGCAATGCGCTCGACGTCGCTGACCGACTTCAGCGCCTCGCGCAGCGGCTCGAAGCCTTCTGCATGCAGGGCCGCGATGGCTTCATGGCGTGCAACGGCCTCGCCACGGTCGCGCTTGGGGTGCAGCAGCCACTGGCGCAGCATGCGGCTGCCCATGCCGCTCTTGCACGTGTCCAGCAGCGAGAACAGCGTCGGCGACGACTCGCCACGCAGCGTCTGCACCAGCTCCAGATTGCGCTGCGTGGCCGGCGGCAGGTCCATCAGCTCGCTGGCGCGCTGCACGCGCAAGGAGCGCACGTGGGCCAGAGCGCGGCCCTGGGTGTGCTCCGCAAATGCCAGCAAGGCGCTGGCGGCGGCGTGGGCCAGTGGCAGCTCATGTGCGTTAAAGCCTTGCAGGTTGGCCACGCCCAACTGCTCGCACAGCTTGCGCTGACCCAGGGCGGCGTCGAACTGCCATCCCGGGCGGTTCGTGACCGGGAAGCGCGCGCGCATGACACTCGCCGGCTGCTGTTCCCGGTTGACCAGGATCTCGGCCGGCACCAGCCGAGCCAGCCAGGCCGGCAGCTCGACGTCGCTGCATTCGGCCAGGCCGATCTCGCCCTGCGTGAGCGACACCCAGGCCAGCCCGTGCCGGCGGCCTTGACTGCTGACGCTGAGCAGCACGGCGTCCTGCTTGTCGGCCAGGAGCTCGGTGTCGGTGATGGTGCCGGGCGTGACGACGCGCACGACCTTGCGCTCCACCGGCCCCTTGCCGGCGCCGACCTCGCCCACCTGCTCTGCAATGGCCACCGCCTCGCCCAGCTTGATGAGCTTGGCGAGATAGCTCTCCAGCGCATGCACCGGCACGCCGGCCATGACGACCGGCTGGCCGGCGCTCTGGCCACGCTGCGTCAGCGTGATGTCCAAGAGCGCATTGCATTTGCGCGCATCGTCATAGAAGACCTCATAGAAGTCGCCCATCCGGTACAGCAGCAGCGTGTCCGGGAAATCGGCCTTGAGGCCCAGGTACTGGGCCATCATCGGCGTGTGCGCGCTGAAGTCGGCGGGCTGGCTCATCGAGATCTTTTTTAGGAATAGCAAAGCCCTCGGCGGAGGGCTTTAATCGGCGGGGCAGTTTAAGCGGGCGGCACGGGGTCGCCTGCATGGAGGACACGGACATGACACGTTCCCTGGTGCCGCGCGCTGCGCGGCTGGCCTGCGCGATGGTCGCGCTAGCCTGCATGGCGGCGCAGGCCGGGCCGTCGGTCTGTGCCGATGTGGCCGCCCAGGCGCGCAAGCTGCCGGACTCGGCGTGGCATGGGCCTGAGCCTCTGGCGCCCTGGTTGCGGCGCCAGGAGCCGCGTCACCCGCGGGCCGCCTTGTCAGCGGTCGAGGAGGAGTTGCTGGAGAACCCGCGCTGGCGCCAGGTCCTGGGTGCCGGCCCGGAGCAGTCGCTGTCCATTGAACGCCTGCAGGGCACCTCGGTCCATCGTGTGGACCAGGTGGCGGGCACCGCCAACTGCCAGAGCTACGTGCTGGTGGAAGCCCGGCCCGGCTTGCCCGCGCGGGTGCTGGAGACGCCAATCAGGGGTGAGCAGGCCATGGGTTTGTGCGTCACGCAGTCGGCATTCTTCGCCACGGTGCAGGGGCAGCCGGCGCTGGTTGTGGGCGGGCCGGATTCGATGCTCGGCCTGGATCAGCACTACCGCGTCTCGACCTGGGACGGCAAGGGCTGGACCCAGGCCTGTTCGCTGGCGCTGAAGTTGCGGGAACGGTTGCGCCAGACCGAGCGGCGCTGCCAGGGCGAGACAGACTGGTGCGATGCCGCTGCGGCGCTGGCGCGCGACCTGGCCCAGGCGTACGACGACGACCGTCGGGGTGGTGCCAGCCTGGAGCCGCAGGCCTTCGCCGATGGGCGCGATCCAGACCGTTTCATGCGCGCATCGCTGCGCCTGCCCGATGCCGGCCCCGGCGCTGCGGGTGATCCGGCGCTGCAGTTGCCGGTACTGGGCGGCGAGAGCCGTGACTCCCACCTCTTTTTGTCGAGCTATTCGAACGTGGACTTGCGCCGCCTGGCCGTGTGGCTGGACGGCCGCTGGTGGATGGCCGTGGTCGGCCGGGCAGGCGTGGGCTGGCGCGAGTCCACCAGCACGCTGGTGACGCTTTATGCACCGCTGGGCCGGGCCGTCGACGTGCGGGCGGGATTCCGCTTCACGCTGGAGGCTGCAGGGCTTGCTGCGGCGACGGCGTCAGACTAGGGCAGTGTGCCCAATGACAAATGTCCAATGACAAAGAACAAGGCCCGCTGTCGCGGGCCTTGGTTGTCTTTCACGTCAAGCGGCCCGCAGGCCGCTTGACGTTCGCGAGGTGCCTGACAAGCCGCGGGGCCGGTCTTCGGCACCTGCTCAGTCTTCCGACTTGAAGACCAGCTTGACTTCGTGCGTCTGAGCAGCGCCCGTGCCCTCGAACTTCCACTGGCTCAGCGCGTCGATGGCGGCGCGGTCGAAGACGCGCTTGGGTTCGGCTTCGACGATGTCGACGCCCGAGACCTTGCCGTCGCCAGCGATGGTCATCTTGGCGCGCACGCTGCCGGCGTTGATGTTCTTCTTGATGGCCTCGCCGGGGTACTCAGGGGCCACCTTCTTCAGAATCTTGGCATCTGCGTGAGCCATGGAGGCGGCGGCGGCGAGGGCGAGGGCGACAGCGGTACGGGCAAACATCAGAGGGCTTCTTTCGGCGATTTGGATTGATGGAATAGACGGCTTTTGGCCGTGTTGCAAAACGTATTCTGGCGAGGCCTCCCCCCACGGGTAAGGGGGGTGGCCGTGCATAAGTCACGCCGCGATGCTCGGGTTTGCCCGTAGTTGCCGCCCCCGCCAACTTCGTCACGGCGCGGGCGCAAAATCTATGGTCACCCCCGTTTTTGCAAGGGCTGAATGCAGGTTGAGGTGAAGATGGTTTGCGTAAATCTATCCGGCGTCTGGATAGGGATCGTTGATCCCTGCGCCACGATGAGAGTCGCACCTGGCAGTCCTTAAAAAAGCCTCGGCGTTGGTCGCCGTTTTTACGATCTGGATGCCTGCCAGGCCGAATGGGCCGTTCACGTCATCACTGCTACAGCGGTCGCAAAACCTGTTGGGTGCCCCGGTTGGGGTTGAAGAGCAGAAGGGAGCTGGAGTTCAGGCGGCTGCCGGTTCTGGTCGCAACTTGCCCGGCTCATAGACCGAGTGCCCGCGCGCCAGCGCCCAGGCCATGCGCGCGAGCTTGTTAGCCAGCGCGCAGGCAACGACGTTGGAGTGACGGCGCGTGAGCAGCGCGTGCACCCAGTCGGCCAGCGGGCTCGGGTGTTTATGCATGCACAGCATGAAGACCCGGGCGCACTGCACGAGCAGCCGTCGCATGTTCTTGTCGCCGCGTTTGCTGATGCCCAGCAGCGTGGCCTTGCCGCCGGTGCTGTACTGGCGCGGCACCAGCCCGAGCGAGGCCGCGAAGTCGCGACTGCTGGCGAACTGATGCCCGTCGCCCATCTTGGCGGCCAGCACGCTGGCGGTGATGGGCCCCACGCCCGGCAGCGTCATGAGCCGCTGGCCCAGGTCGTCCTCGTGAACTTGCTGGCTCAGTTGCTTCTCGACTTCGGCGATCCGCCCGTCGAGGTACTTGAAGTGCTCGTGAAGACGCTCCAACACTGACACGAACTGTGGCGGGAGATCCTCATGCTCGGCCAACAGCGCCGGCAGCCGCTTGATAACGGCGAAGCCGACAGGCAGACCAATGCCGAACTCCAGCAGGAAGCCGTGCATCTGGTTGGCGGTCTTGGTGCGATCGTGAACCAGTGACTCACGCACACGGTGCAGCATGGACAGCGTCTGCTGTGCCTCGGTCTTGGGGACGACAAAGCGCATGGTGGGCCGCGAGGCGGCCTCGCAGATCGCCTCGGCGTCGATGAAGTCGTTCTTGTTGCCCTTCACGAACGGACGCACGTACTGGGGCGAGATCAGCTTGACCTCGTGACCCATCGCGATGAACTTGCGCGCCAGGTAGTGCGCGCCGGCGCAGGCCTCCATCACGGCCGTGCAGGGATGGAACTTGGCGAAGAACTCGACCAACTGCTTGCGGTTGAGCTTCCTGCGGAACACGGCCAGGCCCTTGCGGTCCTGGCCGTGCAGGTGAAACGAATGCTTGCCCAGGTCGATGCCGACCAGCGTCACAGAGTCCATGATGACCTCCGCCACATAGAAGAACACCCCGGCAACTTATGTCACCGGGGTGTTCGGGGCAAACACGGAGATGGGGGTGACCATCTCATTAAAGCCCTCGCGAGGAGGGCTGGTGTTAGGGGGCGTGCCGGGCTCAGACCGGAGCGTCGCCGCCGACTTCGTCCTTCTTGATTCGCACGGGGCCGCGCTTGCGTGGGGCGGCCGGCGCGGGCGCCGGCGCAGCCGCAGCCTCCGCGGCAGACGGTGCCGGAGCGGCGGCGTCTTCTTCCTTGATGACGCGGGTGTAGGGGGCCAGCATCGTCACGAGCTGCGCGTAGATCTTGGGGTTGCCGGCCACGACCTCACGCTGATGCAGGAAGTCGGCCTCGCCGGTGAAGTTGCCGATCAGGCCGCCGGCCTCGCTGACGATCAGCGAGCCCGCCGCCAGGTCCCAGGGCTGCAGGCCGGTCTCGAAGAAGGCGTCGTAGTAGCCGGCGGCGACGTAGCAGAGGTCCAGTGCGGCGGCCCCCGGGCGGCGCAGGCCGGCGCAATGCTGCATGACCTCCTCGAACATCTTCACGTAGCGCTTGAAGTTGTCACCGCGTCGGAAGGGGAAGCCGGTGCCGATCAGCGCGTCGCTCATGCGGGTGCGCTTGGACACGCGCAGGCGTCGGTCGTTCAGGAAGGCACCGCGGCCCTTGGTGGCGTAGAAAAGGTCGTTGCGGGTCGGGTCGTAGACCACGGCCTGCTGCACGACGCCGCGGTGCGCCAGCGCGATGGATACGCAGTACACCGGCAAGCCGTGGATGAAATTGGTGGTGCCGTCCAGCGGATCGATGATCCAGACGAACTCGGAATGCTTGGCGCCGTGGGTGCGGCCGGACTCTTCGGCCAGGATGCCGTGGTCGGGGTACGCGCCCAGCAGTGTCTCGATGATCACCCCTTCACAGGCATGGTCGACCTCGGTGACGAAGTCGTTCGGGCTCTTGGTGTTGATGCGCAGAGCTTCGAGGTCCAGCGAGGCTCGGTTGATGATGGCGCCGGCCGCGCGCGCCGCCTTGATGGCGACATTGAGCATGGGATGGAGAGACGTCTGCTGCATGCGGTGCACTCGCTGGGAAGAAGGGGCTGACAGGAGGAAAGAGCGGCGGGGCCAAGCCCCGGATAATTGCGCGATTCTAGCCGCTAGCCCCGTACAAACCCGTGGAATCCACACGCTTCGTTCTCATCAACACCAGCCATGCAGGCAACGTCGGTGCGACGGCGCGGGCGATGAAGGTGATGGGTTTTCGTGACCTGGTGCTGGTGGCGCCGCGCTTTGCCGACGTGCTGTGCCACGAGGAAGCGGTGGCCATGGCCAGCGGGGCGGCCGACATCTTGGCCCGTGCCCGCGTGGTGCCCACGCTGGCCGAGGCGCTGGACGGCGTGGACTTTGCCTGCGCCACGGCCATGACACCTCGAGACTTTGGCCCGCCCACCCGCGAGCCGCGAGCCTTGTTCGCCGAACTGGCTGCGCGCGAGGCGGCGCCGCGACTGGCCCTCGTGTTCGGCTCGGAGCGCTACGGCATGAGCAACGAGGACGTCTACCGCTGCCACGCGGTGCTCAGCATCCCGACGCATCCCGACTACGGCTCGTTGAATCTTGCCCAGGCCGTGCAGCTGCTGGCCTACGACTTGCGCCAGGCCGTAGGCGGTTTCGGCGTGCAGCCACGCACGCCCGATCCCGAGCTGGCCGATGCCCGCGCCGTGCAGGGCCTGCTGGAGCACCTGCAGGCGGCGCTGACCGACATCGGCTACCTCGACCCCGCCGCGCCCAAGAAGCTGATGCCTCGACTCAACCAGCTTTTCAACCGGGCCGGCCTCACGAACGAGGAGGTTCACATCCTGCGCGGCATCGCCCGACAGATGCAGAAGACCGCAGCGCCAGCAGGCCCAAGGTAGGCGCGCCTACACTGGCTGGCCTCTCCCCACCGGCAGCACCATGTTCCAGCGCCTGCGCGAAGACATCGCCCTCATCCTCGAACGCGATCCGGCCGCTCGGTCGGCGTGGGAGGTGCTGACCTGCTATCCGGGTCTGCATGCGCTGATGCTGCACCGCCGCGCCCACTGGTTCTGGCAGCGCGGCTTCAAGTGGCTGGGCCGCTGGATCTCGCACTGGAGCCGCTGGCTGACCGGCATCGAGATCCATCCCGGCGCCCGCATCGGCCGCAAGGTCTTCATCGATCACGGCATGGGCATCGTCATCGGTGAGATGGCCGAGATCGGCGAGGGCTGCACTATCTACCAGGGCGTCACGCTGGGCGGCACCTCGCTGGTCAAGGGCGCCAAGCGGCATCCGACGCTGGGCCCCGGCGTCATCGTCGGCGCAAATGCCAGCGTCCTGGGCGGCTTCACCGTGGGCGCGGGCGCCCGCATCGGCTCTGGAGCCGTCGTGACCAAGCCCGTGCCCGCGGGCGCGACGGCGGTGGGCAACCCGGCCCGCATCATCGAGGCCGCCAGCGAGCAGGCCCGTGAGGAGGCCGCCGCCAGGATGGGCTTCTCCGCCTATGGCGTGACCCAGGGCGACGATCCGGTCGCGCTGGCCATGCGAGGCCTCATCGACAGCGCCTCCGGCCACGAGCACCAGATCGCGCTGTTGTGGAACGCGGTGTGCAAGCTCTCGACCCAGGCCGGCCGGCCCGTCGGCGACTGCGTACCCGATGACGCTCAGCGCGACGAGGCTTTTGACGCAGCGGAGATGAATCGTCTCGTCAAGTGAGGCGCCTCGTTCGCGGCGGGCGCGAGCTGGATGAGAATCGCGGGTCCGGGCCTTGACGGCCAGCCCCTCCCTGCGACGACCTGTTGTGCTTCTGAGCGAGTTACGACTGCGGCTTTCCTCTGGCTGGCGATGGCTGCTCGGTCTGGCGATGGCCACAGCCGTCGCCACGGCCGGCGCGGCGCCGGGAGGCAAGCGCTGGTCGAGCCTGGCGGATATCACTTTCCAGCATCTCACCCAGGAGCAGGGCCTGCCCAACGCCATCGCCACTGCGGTGGCGGAGGACGGTCAGGGTTTCCTGTGGGTGGGCACGCTGGGCGGCTTGGCGCGCTGGGACGGCTACCGCTTCAAGGTCTACAAGGGTGGCCTCCAGCAGCCCGGCGCGCTGCCGGACAATTACGTGCAGTCCCTTCATGGCGACGCGGCCGGCCGGCTCTGGGTTGGCACCAGCGCGGCAGGACTGCTCCGGCATGACCCTGCGACAGACCGTTTCGTGGCCGTCCCGGTGGGCGGGCCGCAGGGCCTGAGCCATGTCAGCGTGCGCCAGATCGCCGACGACGGCGCCGGCGGGCTGTGGGTCGTCACCGACGGTGGGCTGGATCATCTGGACCCGGCCAGCGGCCGCGTCGAGCATGCCAGCGCGCCGGGCGCTTGGGCCGAAGCGGCGGGGGCGCGCGTCTGGACCGTGCTGCTCGACCACCGTGGTCAACTCTGGATCGGCAGTGCGGCAGGGCTGTTCCGTCGCCCCACCGCGGGCGCACCCCTGGAGGCCGTTGCGCTGGCGCCCGGCCGCGTCGTGCAGCCCCAGGCGCTGGCCCAGGACGGCACCGGGCAGATCTGGGTTGGCAGCCTGCATGAGGGTGTCTTCTTGCTTGGCCGCGAGGGTGACGCACCGGCCATAGAGGTGCGTGAGACCGGGATGGGCGGGAAGGGCGACCTCTTCACCAACAACCAGATCACCCGCCTGCTGGAAGTGCAGCCGGGCGAGATGTGGGTGGCGACGCTGGGCCAGGGCGCCGTGGCCGTGGACATCCAGAGCCACGAGACCCGCCGCATCCGCCACGTGCCGGCCTGGCCTGTCAGCCTGGCGGACAACGCGCTGCGTACCCTCTACCGCGACCGCTCCGGGCTTGTCTGGGTGGCCTCCAATCGCGGCCTGAGCCGTTACGACCCGCGCCAGGACGGCGTACTCACCAGGCTGGGTGCGAGCGCCGATGTCGGGGACGCGCTGGACTCGCGCTTCATCAGCACCGAGATCAGCTGGATCCTGCCCATGCCGGACGGCAGGTTGTGGCTGGCCACGCACAAGAGCGGCGTCGACATCCTCGACGCCGACGGCGCTCGAGTGTCGGGGCTGCTGCCGGACGCCAGCCGCCCCGAGAGCGCGCTGCCTTCGGACATCGTGCTGGGCATGGTTCGAGCGGCTGACGGCAGCGTCTTCATCGCTACCAAGCGAGGCCTCTACCGGGCCGACGCCGACGGCCGGCGCGTGAAGCGCATACGCCTGGCGGGGCGCGACCCGGCGGCGTCGACCTGGGCCTTGCTGGCCGACGGCAACACTTTGTGGATAGGCGGCCAGTTCGACGGTCTTTGGCGGCTGGACCTGACCAGCGGCCGAAGCGCGGCGGTGGTGCCGGCGGCGCCGGGCCTGACCGACCAGCGGATCATGGTGCTGGCCCGCGGGGCTGCGGGTGAACTCTGGGTTGGCACGCGCAATGGTCTGAACCGCGTTGACCCCATCGGCAACGGCGTCGTGCGCTACCCGGCTGGGCCGACGCAGCCACGCGGCCTGTCGGCCGGCTTCGTGACCGCGCTGATGCTGGATGCCGAGGGGCGGCTGTGGGTGGGCAGCTATGGCGGTGGCATCGACGTGCTGCCGGCGCATGGCCATGCAGACGCGACGCGGCGCCTGGGTCTGGCCCAAGGCCTGCCCGACGGTACGGTCAATGCGCTGCTGCAGGACTTGCAGGGCCGCGTCTGGGCCAGCACCGATGACGGCCTGGCGCGCATCGACACCGGGACGATGACGGTGCATGCGCTGCGCCGTGCGGAGGGTGTCGTCTTCCCGACCTACTGGACCGGCGCCGCGGCGCGCACCGAACGCGGTGAGTTGTTGTTCGGCGGTGCCGGCGGCATGACGGTGGTGCTGCCCGAGAAGCTGCAGGCCTGGGATTACCGGCCCCAGGTGCTCGTGGCGGACGTGCAGGTCGGCGGCCATTCGGTGGCGCTGGCGCCGAGCGACTCTGCGATGCTGGCGGTGCCAGCCGACGGCAACAGCCTGGCGGTGGAGTTCTCGTCCAGCGACTTCTCGGCGCCGGAGCGCAACCGCTATGCCTACCGGCTCGAAGGCTTCGACGCCGGCTGGATGGCCGCCGATTCCTCGCGGCGGCTGGCGGCTTATACCAATCTGCCCCCCGGCGACTACATGCTGCGCCTGCGTGCCTCCAACCGCGATGGACAGTGGGGTGAGCGCGAGTTGGCCCTGCCGGTGCGGGTGGGTGCGGCCTGGCACCAGACCTGGTGGTTCCGCGCGGTCCTTGCCCTGGGGCTGGTGCTGCTGCTGATGGCGGCGGTGGCTGCGCGCACGCGGCTGCTCCGCCACCGCCAGCTGGAGCTGGAGCACAAGGTGCGAGAGCGCACCGCCGAGCTGCGTGCTTTGCACCAGGCGTTGGAGGAGAAGTCGGCGCAGCTGGAGCTGAGCAGCGTGACCGACCCGCTGACCGGGCTGCACAACCGTCGATTCCTGAGCGATCACATCGACCAGGATCTGGCCGCCAGCCTGCGCCGTTCGCAGGAAACGCTGGCGGCGGGCGGACAGCCGCTGGATACCGACAACGTATTCCTGCTGCTGGACATCGACGCCTTCAAGCGCATCAACGACCGCCATGGCCATGCGGCAGGCGACGCCGTGCTCGTGCAGTTCGGCGCGCGGCTGCGTTCTGTGCTGCGCGAGTCCGACTACCTGGTGCGCTGGGGTGGCGAGGAATTCCTGGCCGTGGCGCGTGACACCGACCGCGCACGTGCCGAGGAGCTCGCCGAGCGCATGCGGGCCGTGGTCGCCGCCACGCCCTTCCGGTTGGACGACGGCAGCGAGATCCTCGTCAGTTGCTCTGTCGGCTTCGCCTGCATGCCCTTCGAACCGGAGCGCCCGCAGGCGCGCAGCTGGCAGCAGGTCGTCAACCTGGCGGACCTTGGCCTGTACGCCGCCAAGCATTCCGGCCGAAACGCCTGGGTTGGCGTGCACACGGCTGTCGGGCGTGGTGCCAACGGCCGGCGTGTCGTTGGGGATTTCGGCATCAGTAGCAGCCGGGCACTGGAGGAAGTGGCTGTCGCGATACGTTCGTCCTCCACGCCCGATGCCCTCGTCGATTGAGCGCGGCCTTCAGGGCAGCGCCATTGCGGCCACGTCAGGGCGCTGCGAGCGGACGTTCTTCATCTTCGCTGGAAGGTTGGCCTGACCAGGCACTTCCTCTCCTGGTTGCACGTGATCCGCGCGACCAGCGTCATGGAAGGTGTGAATGCATGGCAGCGCAAGGTCACAAGACGCGCGAGCACTTCCCCAGCGATGAATCAGCCACCAAGCGCATCCGGCTGGCCCTGCGCAACATCACCGACGACCAGGGCCGCGCCGCGCACAACTGGAAGGCCGCGATGAACCAGTTCGCCATCCTCTGCGAGGACCGGTTCATCAGACCCATCACGTAGGATCCCAAATCGCCATCGCGACGTCCGTGAAGGTTCAACGAGCCTCACATACAACAATCGGACAGGCCCGGGAGGGGCGGCTTGCCTGCATCTTTCTCCGCTGACCAGCGACGAGGCCATGGTGGCGGGAGGCGAAGCCTCCCATCCTGGGAACTCCCCTAACTAGACACGCTCGGCAAGGCTTGATGCAATGCAACATCATTTCTCGCCTTGTGCATGAAACTCATTGGCTTTTGGTTGCTGGTTTTGCTCGCCGTGCTGGTGCCGGCGACAGCGTCCATTGCCACGTCGATGATCTGCCCGACGGTGTCGGTCGCCAAGGCGCACGCCCGCGGGCAGTACGTTCAGGCCGAGAGCGGCGTCAAGCATGCCGCAGCATCGGGATCCCATGCGAGAGTGGCGCTGCCAAAGGCCAAGTCGTCCAAAGCAGCTGACACGGCGGATCAGCAGGGTGGTCACTGCTGTGACGCGACGCCTTGCAGCCAGTGCGCTGGCTGCGGCACCTGTGCCTCCTTGGTGGCAGCAGATTTCGGCGCACAGGTTCCGCCGCTCGCCATTGCGCCGCTGCTTGAGAGTCGCGGACCGCGCGCGGAGTTCCTGCTCTCCGGTCAGGAGCGCCCGCCTCGAAGCAGCTGACTCAGCGTGACCGCCGGCTGGCGGCAGGCACGGATGTGCTTGCCGGCCGCGCTGGCCAGGATTGGCTGAGTTGCATGCGTCGATCGACGGGCCCGGTCTTCTGACTCCCCAGCCTTCAGAGAAGGCCGTTCTTCCTCGTCCATCGCATGTGCTCGCCATCGAACAATTGGTTCGAAGGTGCTCTGAGTTCGTGTTCGGCCTCCATGAGGTCGACAGCGTGCGGCACCCAAATGGATGTACATGATGTCTACGAAACTTTCGCAAACTGCGGTCGCCGCGGCCGTTCTCCTCTTCTTCAACAGCGCCGACGCGCAGCAGGCTCCTGAAGTCGGGGCGGGGCAGACCGCCTCGCTCGACAAGGTCCAGATCACCGGCAGCCGCATCAATTTCAAGCAGGCCCAGATCTCGGGCGTTGGCCCGGTCACCGTGATCGATGCCGAGACCATCCAGCGTACCGGCGCGATTTCCGCCGAGACGCTGCTGCAGCGGCTGCCCGCCTCGGCGGGTGGCGCGGGCAATCAAACCAACGCCTACTGGACCGGCAATGGCTATGGCACCACCCAGGTCAATCTGCGCGGCCTGGGCATCAACCGCACCCTGGTCCTGCTGAACGGCCGGCGTGTCGTCAACGGCGGCACCGGCGCCAACAGCGCGGTCGACCTCAACATGATCCCGGTCGCCATGATCGAACGGGTCGAGGTGCTCAAGGACGGGGCCTCCGCCATCTACGGTGCGGACGCCGTGGCCGGTGTGGTCAACATCATCACCAAGACCGGCCTCAAGGGGGGCGAGGCCTCGGTGCGCTATGGCCAGACGTCGCGCGGTGACGGCGACGAGACTGCCGTCGACCTGGCCTGGGGCCTGCAGTCCTCGAGCGGTTCCTTGGTTGCCGGGATCAACTACTCCGAGAGCGGCGCCATCAACATGGCCACACGCGCGCCCTGCGGCCTCGGCGAGGTCAGTGGCAAGCTCGAATGCGTGGGCAGCTCGGCCACCATCGGCGGCCGTGCCCGCCTGGCGGATGGCCAGCGCATCAACTTCAACCAGACGCCGGGCGGCAACGCAAGCGCCTACGAGACCTACTCGGCCACCAAGCACAACTACAACAGCAACCCGGCGCTGAACGCGGTCAACCCGATCAAGCGCCTGGGCATGAGCGCCTTCGGCACGCTGAACCTGAGCGAGAACGCCCAGCTCTTCACCGAGATGCTGTTCTCGCACCGCGAGTCGAATCAGCTGGCCACGGCCGGCTCGCTGGGCGTCTATCGGACGATCAACATCGCCGCCAACCACCCGACCAATCCCACCGGGCAGAGCCTGGTGCTGGAGCGTCGCCGCCTGGAGGAGGGCGGTACGCGTACCTTCTCGCAGGAGTCCAACATCTTCCGCGTCGTGGCCGGCGTGAAGGGCAGCCTCGGTGACAGCTGGGACTGGTCCGCCGCCGCGAACTGGGGGCGCAACACCGGCTCGGACGGCACGACCAATGTCGCCAACCTGGATCGCGTGGACCTCACGCTGGATCGCAGCAAGTGCAGTACCACCCCTGGCGCAGCGATTCCCTGCGGCAACTACCTCGGCTACGGCAACCTGACGCCCGAGGTGCTGCGCTACATCATGGCGACGACCCGTGACACCGGCGGCAACGACCAGAAGGGCATCAGCGCCAACATCAGCGGCGAACTGTTCTCGCTGCCCGCCGGCCCGGTCGGATTCGCGGCGGGGGCGGAGGCGCGCAAGGAGAGCGGCTGGCGCAACCCCGACAACCTGACTGTGCTGGGCATCGCCAACACCAACCGGCAGGACCCCATCGCGGGCTCCTACAACGCCCGCGAGGTCTATGCCGAGCTGGCCGTGCCGCTGCTGCGCAAGCTGCCCTTCGTCGAGTCATTGCAGTTCAACACAGCCGCGCGCTACTCCGACTACAGCCTGTTCGGCTCAAAGAGTACCTACAAGGCCGGCCTGGACTGGCAGGTGGTGCCCAGCCTCAAGCTGCGCGGCAACGTGTCTTCAGCCTTCCGCGTGCCCAACATCCCGGAGCTGTACGGCGGCGTGTCTGAAGGCAACCTGACGACCACCGATCCCTGCAGCAACTGGAGCGCGCTGCCCACCTCGTCGGTGGTGTCGCAGAACTGCAAGGCCGCCGGTGTGCCGGCCGGTTTCAAGCAGTTGGGCAACACCATCCTGACCACCGTGGGCGGCAACCCCAAGCTGGAGCCCGAGGACGCCAAGACCATCACGGCCGGCGCGGTCTGGTCGCCGGTGAAGACGCTGACCCTGACGCTGGATTACTACAGCATCAAGATCAGCAATGCCATCCAGAGCGTGGCCGGCTCGACCAAGCTGGCCACCTGCTACAACACGCCGGGCCTGGCCCACATCTTCTGCAGCCCGGCCAGCTTCACCCGCAACAAGACCACCGGCGAGATCGACTTTTTGTCCTCTCAGCCCGTCAATGCGGCGGACGAGAAGATCTCGGGCATCGACGTCGGGGCCTTGTACGAGTTCAACCTGGCGGGCATCACCACCACGCTCAACGCCGAGCTGTCGCACCTGAGGAACTACCAGGTCCGTCCGTTCCCGGGCGCTGCGGCCATCGATTACACGGGCAAGATCACCGGCGGCCGCGGCAGCTACACGCAATGGCGCTCGCTGGGCTCGCTGACGATGGCCAAGGGGGCATGGTCGGGGGCATACACGCTCCAGTACATCGGCGCGGCAGATGACATCAACGCTGCTCCGGCGGACCTCGGCGCCAGGGCGCCTGCGGTGACCTACCACTCGGCCCAGTTGAAGTACGCGTTCAGCAAGCAACTGGACTTCGCCGTCGGCATCGACAACCTGTTCGACAAGAAGGCGCCGTTCATCAAGTCCTACACGGATGCGAACACCGACACGATGACCTACGACCTGCAAGGCCGTCGCTGGCACGTTCGCGCCGGCTATCGCTGGTAAGCCCCGGCGGTACCGCGGGCTTCGGCCCGCGGTACCGCATGCTCAACCGCTGTGAGACAAAGCTAATGAATCTACCCTTCTGGGTGCGCCGAGCCCATAAATGGATCGGCCTCGTCATCGGCGTCCAGGCCTTGCTCTGGATGCTCAGTGGCGTCTATATGACCGCCATCTCCCTGGACGTCATTCATGGAGACCATCTCGCCCATGTTTTCAACGAGCCGCTGGATGCCCGTCACGACCGGCTGGACGTGGAACAACTGGCCCGGCTGCAGCCCGGGTTCGAATCCCTCAAGCTGAAGAAGTTCCTGGGCCGAGAGGTCTACGAACTCCGTGCCGCGGGCAAGGCCAGCCTCGTGGACGCACGCTCCGGGGAACTGCTGAGCCCCCTGCAGCGCGAGCAGATCGTCAGCCGTGCGCGGGACATCTACCAGGGCGAGGCCGAGATCCGGGAAGTGACCTGGATCACCCAGGCACCGCAGGAGGTGGCCAGGCGGCCGGTGCCGATGTGGGCCGTCCGCTTCGACGACCGGGCCAACTCGACGCTGTACTTCTCGCCGGATACCGGCGACCTGCTGGCGCGACGCCACGACCTCTGGCGCTGGTTCGACTTCCTGTGGATGTTCCACATCATGGACTACGACACCCGCAGCGACGTCAACAACGGCCTGCTGCGGGTGGCGGCTGGCGTGGGCCTGCTGTTCGCGCTGAGCGGCGCCTGGCTGGTGTTCTACAGCTTCCGTCGGAGGGCCCTGGCATGACGCCCTGGATGCGCAAGATTCACAAGTGGATAGGCCTGGCTGTCGGACTGCAGCTGGTGCTGTGGATGTGCAGTGGCTTCGTCATGAGCCTGCTGGATGCCGACAAGGTGCGCGGGCGCGAATTCCGGGCGCCGTCGGCGGCCCGGCAAGCCTGGCCTGCCGACGCTCAGCCCGTGAACCGGTTGCTGGCCGCCGCGCGCGAGCCGGTACAGCTCGTCTCGACAGGCTGGCTGGTCGACCAACCCGTCTACCGGCTGGTCCGCGACAAGGCCACGCAGCTCATCGACGCCCGCAGCGGCCAGCCCGTCGTGCTCGACGCTGCTCTGGCGCAACACATCGCCGAAGCCTCCTACCGCGGGCCTGGCAAGGCGCTGAAGGCCGAACTGGTCGAGCGCTCGCTGGAGACGCGGGCCCATGAGGGGCAGGTCTGGCGGGTGGGCTTTGACGACGCCGAGGACACGACGGTCTACCTGTCGCAGCAGGGCGACGTGCTGGAGCATCGCAACAAGACCTGGCGCCTGTTCGACGTGTTCTGGATGCTGCACATCATGGACTACAGCGGCCGCCAGGACTTCAACAACCCGCTGGTCGTCAGCGCGGCGGTGGGTGGCTTCTGGCTGGCGCTCAGCGGTATCTGGCTGCTGTTCACCAGCTTCAGCCTTGCCGAGTTCATCCCCAAGCGCTGGCGCGGCACTCGCGCGCTGATGGTCCACGCAGAGGACGGCAGCAAGCTGCGCAGCCTGCGCGGCCACGCAGGCGACACCGTCTTCGTGGCGCTGGCGCAGCAAGGCCTGCAGTTGCCGTCCAATTGCGGCGGTGGTCAGAGCTGCGGCCTGTGCGAGGTGCGTGTGCGCGGCGCGGCGCCCCAAGCCACCAGCGCCGACCGTGCACTGCTTTCTGCGGAGCGCATCGAGGCAGGTTGCCGCTTGGCTTGCAACCTGCCTCTGGACCGCAATCTCGACATCGAGGTGCGCGGCGGCGCCGAGCTCGGTATGGTCCACGATGCCGAGGTCGAGAGCGTCCGAGCGCTGTCGCCCTTCTTGCGAGAGGTCGTGCTGAGACCCGGGGCCGTGCCCGGCCCCGAACACCGCCCGGGGGCGTTCATCCAGGTCCATGTGCCGGCCTACAAGATGGACAGGCACCAGCTTGATGCCCCCGACGAGCATCGCGCGGCCTGGGCCGGCCTGCATCTGCCCGCGCAATGGCGCAGCGGTGTGCCGCTGCGTCGCTCGTACTCGCTGTCCGCGCCGGTGCAGCAGACCGACGGACGCCTGACGCTGCTGGTGCGCTTCTGCCATGGCAAGCATGGCGGCAAGAACCATCCGCCGGGCAAGGGGTCGGCTTACGTCTTCGGCCTCAAGGCGGGCGACAGGCTGAAGTACAGCGGCCCCTTCGGAGACTTCGCGATCCGGCCTGGGGGGCGCGAGAAGGTTTTCATCGGTGGCGGCGCCGGCATGGCGCCGCTGCGCGCGATGGTCCGCGAACTGCTGGCATCGGGAGCTGCCGAGCCCGTCCACTTCTGGTACGGCGCCAGAACAGCCCTGGATGCGCCCTATGTCGAGGAGATGGAGGCGCTTGCCGCGCGCTACCGCAACTTCAGCTGGCAACTGGTGCTGTCCGAGCAGCGCGAGGCGGGCGCGCCTGCGGGGCTGGTCCACGAGGCCGTGCGCGAGGGGTTGCTCAAGCGCCACCCCGACCTGCTGGCCTGCGACTTCTACCTCTGCGGGCCGCCACCCATGCTGGCTGCAACCCGCGCGATGCTGAAGCTGCTGGGCGTGCCGGACGACAGGGTGGCCTTCGACGACTTCAAGATCTGAGCCAGACGGGGAGGGCTTTCAAGAAAGCGCTTGACCCTCCCACGATGGCAAGGATGACAGTGGAGTCCCGATCAGGACAACCAACGGAGACGTCAGATGATCAGCTTCGAAGTGAACGACATGACCTGCGGCCATTGCGTCAGCACCCTCACCAAGGCCTTGAAGGCCGTGGATGCAGGCGCCCGCGTGCACATCGACCTCGCGTCGCATCGCATCCAGATCGAACCGGCGCAGGCCGATGCCGACGAGCTGGCAGACGCCATCCGGGAGGCCGGCTATACGCCTGCGCCGGTGGCCGGCGTCATGGCAGCCATGCCTGCTTCGTCCACCGGCACGTGCTGCTGCCGCTGAACCGGCGGCGGACTTTGGAACGGACCTGCCAGCCCCTTACACTTTGAGCATGAGCAAGTTCTGGCGGATCGCACTGGCATGGCTGCTGGCCGTGGCGTTGCCCATTCAAGGGTACGCCGCCCAGACCATGATGCTCTGCGGCCCGGCCAGCCACCAAAGCGTGATCGAGGATCATGCGGCGCACGATCATGACCATGCCGGCATGGTCGATCATGAAGCCCATGCCATGGCTGACGCGGGCGTGGCTGCGCAGGATGCCGACGACGCGCAACCCGCGCAGGCCCAGCATGCGGGCAAGTGCAGCGTGTGCTCGTCCTGCTGCAATGTCGTCGGCCTCACTGCCGCCGTCGTGAGCCTGGCCGTGGCGCCGCCCGACCTGCCCGAAGTCCCGACCCTCCAGGCCGCCCACGACCGCGTGATGGTCGGTGGGCTGGACCGACCTCCCCGAAGCGCTCTCGCCTGACGGACCGGGGCCGCGCCTAGCCGCGCCCGCCCCGACTCCAGCCTGCACCGTGCGTGTCGTGACGACACGTGCTGGCGGCAGCCTTTCAGTTCACCTGCGAGAGACGCATGAAATCCATTGCATCCGGCGTGGCGCTGGCCATGGTCGCCACGACCCTTGGGCTGGCGCCTGGCGCGTTGGCGCAGTCGGCACGGCCCGACCCCCTGAATTCCAAGGCCCAGGTTCCGGCCGCGGCCTACCGATCCGCCTTCCAGGGCTACCGCCCGAATGCCGAGACGGGCGTGGGCTCCTGGGCCGACGCCAACAAGACCGTGCACGAGGCCGGTGGCTGGCGGGCCTACGCCAAGGAGGCCCGCCAGGCCGACTCGGCCACGCTGCCTGCCGCGGCAGCGTCGGCGCCAAGGCCCAAGGGCCATGAGCATCACTGAGGTACCGACATGAAGACTTCCTCCCAACTGCCGCTGCGCCTGGCGCTACTTGCGGCGCCTGTGCTGCTGGCCGGCTGCGCCAGCCTCAGCGGCAACGGTGGCATCGCACCCGTCCAGGACGCCGCCAGGACGCACCTTGGCGCGACGCTGCTGCCCGCCGCATCCGAGCAGGATCTGGACCGCATCGACCAGCGCGTGGCCGAATTGCTCGGCCAGCCGCTGAGCGCCGATTCAGCGGTGCAGATCGCGCTGCTGAACAACCGCGGCCTGCAGGCCAGCCTCCAGGAGCTTGGCATTGCCGAGGCGGAGATGGTGCAGGCCAGCCGTCTGCCCAACCCGGGCTTCAGCATTGCCAAGATGCGCCGCGCAGACGAGCGTGAGATCGAGCGCGGTTTCTCCTTCGACCTCGCCCATCTGGTGGCGTTGCCGCTGGCGCGCCAGGTCGAGGGCCGCCGCTTCGCTGCCGTGCAGCGCAGCGTGGCCATGGAAATGCTGGCGCTCGCCGACCAGACCCGCAAGGCCTTCTACGCTGCCGTGGCGGCCGAGCAGACCGCGGGCTACATGCGCGACGTGCGGGCCACGGCCGATGCCGGCGCCGAGCTGGCGAAGCGGCTTGCGCAGGCCGGCAACTGGACCAAGCTGCAACAGGCCCGTGAGCACGGCTTCTTTTCCGAGGCGGTCCTGAACCTGGCGCGCGCCGAGGCCGGCCGTGTCGCCGCACGCGAGCGCCTCACCCGGCTGCTGGGCTTGTGGGGCGCGCAGACCGCGTTCGCGTTGCCGGCGCGGCTGCCGGAACTGCCGGCCGAGCCACAGGATCAGCCGGGTATCGAGCAGGCGGCGATGGCCTCGCGCCTTGACGTGCAGGCCGCCAAGGTCCTGGTGGAGGCGACCGCCAAGAACCTGGGGCTGAGCAAGGCGACCCGCTTCATCAACGTGCTGGAGCTGGGCTATCAGCGCAACGGCTCCAACGAAGCGCCGCGCCAGACCGGCTATGAAATCGGCGTCGAGATCCCGCTGTTCGACTGGGGCGATGCGCGCATCGCGCGGGCCGAAGGGGTCTACATGCAGAGCGTGCACCGGGCAGCCAAGACGGCCGTGGACGCGCGCTCTGAGGTGCGCGAGGCCTATCAGGGCTACCGCTCGGCCTACGACATTGCCCGGCACTATCGCGACGACGTCGTGCCCACGGCCAAGCGCATCTCCGACGAGAACGTGCTTCGCTACAACGGCATGTTCATCAGCGTGTTCGAGTTGCTGGCTGACGCGCGCGCCCAGGTCGCGGCCGTCAACGCCTCCATCGAGGCGCTGCGGGACTTCTGGGTCGCCCGCGCAGATCTCGACATGGCCCTCGTCGGCAAGCCGGCCCTGGGCGGTGGTGGCACGGCGGCGTCCGTGGCCGGTACCGCAGCCGCTGCCCATTGATTCAGGAGTTCACTATGTTTTCCCGACGCAATTTCTTCCGCGGCGCCGGAGCGCTGACCGCGGCCGTGTCCGCCGGTGCCGTCAGCCGCGTAGCCATGGCGGCTCTTCCCGAGCCGGTGCTGCAGACCCGGCCCGACACCATGCCACCACTGCTTCCCGACACCGGCCGGCCCTACAACCCCGTCGTGACACTGAACGGCTGGACGCTGCCTTGGCGAATGAACCAGGGCGTCAAGGAGTTCCACCTGGTTGCCGAGCCCGTCGTGCGCGAGCTGGCGCCGGGCATGAAGGCGCATCTGTGGGGCTACAACGGCCAGTCGCCGGGGCCCACGATCGAGGTGGTGGAGGGCGACCGCGTGCGCATCTTCGTCACCAACAGGCTGCCCGAGCACACCAGCATCCACTGGCACGGTCAGCGCCTGCCCAACGGGATGGACGGGGTGACCGGGCTGACGCAAAAGGCCATACAGCCCGGCCAGACCTACGTCTACGAGTTCGTCGCGCGCCGGCCCGGTACGTTCATGTACCACCCGCATGCCGACGAGATGACGCAGATGGCCATGGGCATGATGGGTTTCTGGGTCACGCATCCGAAGGTCAAGAACCCGCTGATCGATGCAGTGGACCGCGACTTCTGCTTCCTGCTGAATGCCTTCGACATCGATCCGGGCGCCGCGACGCCCAAGATCATGACGATGACGGACTTCAACCTCTGGTGCTGGAACAGCCGCGTCTTCCCGGGCATCGACACGCTGAATGTGCGCAAGAACGACAAGGTGCGCATCCGCGTTGGCAACCTGACGATGACCAACCATCCCATCCACGTGCACGGCCATGAGTTCACGGTCACGGGCACCGATGGCGGCCCCACGCCCAAGGCAGGCCGCTGGCCAGAGGTCACGACAGACGTCGCCGTGGGCCAGATGCGCCAGATCGAGTTCATCGCCGACGAAGAGGGCGACTGGGCTTTCCACTGCCACAAGAGCCATCACACGATGAATGCGATGGGGCACGACGTGCCGACCATGATTGGCGTGGATCACCGCGGCCTGGCCGGCAAGATCGGCAAGCTGGTGCCCGACTACATGGTGATGGGTGAGCGCGGCATGGCCGACATGGGGGAGATGGAGATGCCCCTGCCTGACAACACCTTGCCCATGATGACGGGGCAGGGGCCTTTCGGCGGTGTCGAGATGGGCGGCATGTTCTCCGTGCTCAAGGTCCGCAAGGACCAGAAGCGCGGCGACTACAGCGATCCCGGCTGGTACCAACACCCCAAGGGCGAGGTCGCTTTCGAGTGGACCGGCGCGCTGCCCGAGCCCGCGCGCTTTGCCGCAGAGGGAGGCCAGTCTATGCCGCGCAAGAAACCGGCACCGGCTGCCGAGGTCAACGTCCGCAAGCCCACAGGCCATTCCGGCCACTGAACAACCACTCAAGGAACAAGCCATGACATCGAAGACCTTCCACACCCTGGCCGCACTGGTGCTGGCCGTCGCCGCCGGCACGAGCTTTGCCAGCGGCCAGCATGCCGGTGGCCATGGCGGCGACGCCATCGGCAAGCCCGGCGTCGCCGCCAAGGCCACGCGCACTGTGCGTATCGACATGACTGATGCGATGCGCTTCACGCCGGCCAGCATCGCCGTCAAGCAGGGCGAGACCGTGCGATTCATCGTCAAGAACTCGGGCCAGCTCAAGCACGAGATGGTGCTGGGCACCGTGCAGGAGCTCAAGGAGCACTACGAGGTGATGAAGAAGCACCCCGAGATGGAGCATGCCGACGAGAACATGGTCAGCGTTGCGCCGGGCCAGACCGGCGAGATCGTGTGGCAGTTCACGCGCGCCGGCAAGGTCGACTTCGCCTGCCTGCAGCCTGGTCACTACGACGCAGGCATGAAGGGCGCCGTCCAGGTCGCAGCCAAGGACAGCCATGCCGGCCACAAGCACTGAACGCCGGCCCGAGCTCGTGCGGCGCGGCCTGCTGGCCGGTGCCGCCGCCTGGGCGCTGTCTGCGGCGGCCCCGGCTGCGCCCGCCGTGGGAATCCAGGTCTGGAAGGACCCGAGCTGTGGCTGCTGCAAGGACTGGATCCAGCACCTGGAGGCTCACGGCTTCCGGGTGTCGGTCAGCGACAGCGGCAACATCGGCGCGCGCCGGCGCCTGGGCATCGCCGAGAAGTACGGCTCCTGCCACACCGCGCGCGTGGGCGGCTATGCCATCGAGGGCCACGTGCCCGCGCGCGAGATCCTGCGCCTGCTGAAGGAGCGACCGCAGGCACTTGGGCTGGCCGTGCCGGGCATGCCGGTCGGATCGCCGGGCATGGATGGCCCCGTCTACGGCGATCGCAAGGACCCCTACGACGTACTGCTGCTGAGCAAGGACGGCAGTGCCAGCGTCTATCAAACCTACCGTTGAAGAAACACCTCATGAATACCATCAAGACCCTGACCCTGGCCGCCGTCGCGGCCATCACCACCACCTTCGCCGGCACGGCGCTTGCCCAGGCCATGGACCACGGCAAGATGCACGGCGCAGGCACGTCTGCGTCCGCAGCTGCCGAGATGACCGACGGCGAGATCCGCAAGGTCGACAAGGACAACAAGAAGCTCACCATCAAGCACGGTGACATCAGGAGCCTGGACATGCCTGGCATGACCATGGTGTTTCAGGTCAAGGACCCGGCGATGGTCGAGCGGGTCAAGGTCGGCGACAAGATCCGCTTCAAGGTCGAGAAAGGCGCCAGCGGTTTTGTCGTGACGGAACTGCAGCCGGCCGCGCAGTGATGCCGCCCGTCGGCCCGGTGTTGCCGGGCCGACGGGACTTGACCTTGCCACCGTGGCAAGGCCGAGACTGAGTCCGCCTTGCCAGCGGTGGCGGCTGGGATCTATCGGGGACACTCTATGAAGCACGAACACGAGGCGCAGCCAGCGCAGGCCGGGCATGCGCAGCACGCGCACCATCACCCCACCGGCGCAGCGCCGGAGCCGGCTACGGGCGCGGCGGTGATCTACACCTGCCCCATGCATCCGGAGATCCGCCAGGATCACCCGGGCAACTGCCCCAGGTGCGGCATGACGCTGGAACCGCTGCTGCCCGAGCTGCAGGTGCAGGACGACCCGGAGCTGGTCGACTTCCAGCGCCGCTTCTGGTGGACGTTGCCGCTGACGGTGGGCGTCGCCGTGCTGGCGATGGCCGGCCACCGGCTGCGGTGGTTCGAGATGGCCACGCAGAGCTGGATCGAGCTGGTGCTGACGCTGCCGGTGGTGCTGTGGGCCGGCTGGCCCTTCTTCCGCCGCGGCCTGGAGTCTCTGGTGAACCGCAGCCCCAACATGTGGACGCTGATCTCGCTGGGCACCGGTGCCGCCTTCGTTTACAGCGTCGTCGCGACGCTCGCGCCCCAGGCCTTTCCGGCCTCCTTCCAGGCCATGGGCCGGGTGGCGGTGTATTTCGAGGCCGCGGCAGTCATCGTCTCCCTGACGCTGCTGGGCCAGCTGCTCGAGCTGAAGGCGCGCTCGCAGACCTCGGCTGCCATCAAGTCGCTGCTGGGCCTGGCGCCCAAGACCGCGCGGCGCATCGACGTGCTGGGCGTGGAGAGCGACGTTCCGCTGGCTCAGGTGCATGTGGGTGACCTGCTGCGCGTGCGGCCCGGCGAGAAGGTCCCGGTGGACGGCGTCGTCGTTGAAGGCCGCAGCGCGGTGGACGAGGCCATGCTGACCGGCGAGCCCGTTCCCGTCGTCAAGTCGCCGGGCGACGCGCTGATCGGTGCGACGCTGAACACCAGCGGCGCGCTGGTCATGCGCTCCGAGCGCGTGGGCGCGGCGACCATGCTGGCCCAGATCATCCAGATGGTGGCCCAGGCCCAGCGCTCGCGCGCCCCCCTGCAGCGCATGGCCGACCGCGTGGCTGGCTGGTTCGTCATCGCCGTCGTCGGCGTTGCCGTGCTGACGTTGCTAGCCTGGGGCTGGCTAGGCCCCGAACCCAGCTGGGTCTATGGCATGGTCAACGCCGTCGCCGTGCTCATCATTGCCTGCCCCTGCGCACTGGGGCTGGCCACGCCCATGTCGATCATGGTGGCCACTGGCCTTGGCGCGACCCGAGGCGTGTTGTTCCGCGACGCGGCGGCCATCGAGAACCTGCGCAAGGTGGACACGCTGATCATCGACAAGACGGGTACCCTGACCGAGGGCCGGCCGGTGTTTGACCGGCTGGTCCCGGCGTCCGGTGTCGACGAATCCGAACTGTTGCGCCTGGCCGCCAGCCTGGACCAGGGGAGCGAGCATCCGCTGGCGGAAGCGATCGTCAAGGCGGCGCGCGAGCGCGGCCTGGTGCTGGACAGGCCGGAGGGCTTCGAGTCCGGCAGCGGCATCGGCGTGCGGGGCAGCGTCGGCGGCCGCAGCCTGGCGCTGGGAAACACCGCGCTGATGGAGCAGTTGGGCGTCGCGGTCGAGGCGCTGCTGCCGCAGGCCGAGGCGCTGCGGACCGAGGGGGCCAGCGTGATGCACCTGGCCGCCGACGGCCGTCTGCTGGGCCTGCTTGCCGTGTCCGACCCGGTCAAGGCAAGCACGCCAGAGGCGCTGGCGGCACTGCGTGCTGCCGGCGTGCGCATCGTCATGGCTACTGGCGATGGCCTGACCACCGCCCGCGCGGTGGGCGCGCGGCTCGGCATCGACGACGTGCATGGTGAGGTGAAGCCGGCCGACAAGCTGGCGCTGGTGGAGAGGTTGCAGGCCGAGGGGCGCGTTGTCGCGATGGCCGGCGACGGCATCAACGACGCGCCGGCGTTGGCAAAGGCCGATGTCGGCATCGCGATGGGTACCGGCACCGACGTGGCTATGAACAGCGCCCAGCTCACGCTGGTCAAGGGCGACCTGCGCGGCATATCGGTGGCGCGCACGCTGTCCGAGGCCACGGTCGGCAACATGAGGCAGAACCTGGTGTTCGCCTTCGTCTACAACGCGCTGGGCATCCCGGTGGCGGCTGGCCTGCTGTACCCCTTCACCGGCTGGCTGCTGTCTCCCATGATCGCTGCGCTGGCGATGAGCCTCAGCTCGGCCTCGGTCATCGCCAACGCGTTGCGCCTGCGGCGTACGGACTGATGAGCCTGCGCTTGCCCCCACCCGCCGCCGCGCCGCATGATGATGGCTGTCGCCCGGTGCCTGCCGGGCCTTGATGGAGTGAAGATGATGGAAAAACCGTTTCATGGCTTCTCCGAGCTGTTCAAGCAGCTGGGACTGCCCGCAGGCGATGCCGAGATCGCCCAGTTCCTGCGCCGGCATGCGCCGCTGCCAGCCGACGTCGCGCTGGCCGATGCGCCGTTCTGGAGCACTGCCCAGGCCAGCTTGCTGAGGGAGGAGCTGGCCGAGGATGCCGACTGGGCAGAGGTCGTCGACCAACTCGACGCGGCGCTGCGCGAGCCTGGGGCCGGGTCTTCGACGCGGGCTTGACCTGACGCAACACCACCAGCCGTCCCCCCCGCCTATCCTTGCCGTCATGCTGCTGACCCGACGCTTGCGCCGCTGGATTGCCTGCGGCCTGATGCTGGCCCTGCTGTCCATGCAGCTGGCCGTGGCGGCCTATGCCTGTCCGCAGCTGGCGCGGGAGTTGCAGCCGGTCGCGATGGCCGTGGCGATGCCGGGCTGTGACGGTATGCCCGGGTCCATGGACCTGGAGCAGCCGCAGCTCTGCCAGGCTCATTGCGTCAAGGACGCCCAGGGCACCGCGGCGCCGCCAGCGCCCGACCTGCAGCCCAACCCCGCCGCGCTGACGCTGCTTTTGGGCGTCGTCGAGCCGCTGCTGCCGGCCCTGCCTGCGGCGTTCGCGGCAGGGCACGCGCGCACGCTGGCGCGTCCGCCGGGCGCGCCGCCCCTCTACCTCTCGCTGCTGATCCTCAGGAATTGAGCCGGACGTTGGTCGGTCGCGCATCCGGCGCGGCTGATCGTCGTTCGAGTCTTGATACCGAGGATCACCATGAGCACTCCTTTTTGCGGCCGCGCAGTGCCTGCGCTGCTGTTTACCCTCGCGGCATGTGCCGCTACACCAACGCTTGCGTTGAGCTACGCCGAAGCCCTGGCGCTCGCCGAACAGCAGGCTCCTGGCCTGCGGGCTCAGCGCGCCAGCGTCGATGGCGCACAGGCCGCCCAGGCAGGTGCCGGCGCGCTGCCCGACCCGCGGCTGTCGCTTGGGGTCGAGAACCTGCCCACCAGCGGTATGGACCGCTGGAGCCTGACGCGCGATTTCATGACCATGCAGCGCGTCGCGCTGATGCAGGAGGTGCCTAACGCTGCCAAGCGCGCCGCCCAGGCCGAGACGGCCCAAGCACGCGCAGCGCGCGAGCGCGCGCTGCTGACCGTGCAGCGCCTGCAGCTGCGCCAGGCGCTTGGGACGGCCTGGACAGGCGTGCGCAGCGTCGAGCAGCGACGTGCGGTGCTGCACCAACTGCTGGTGGAGAACGGGCGCCTGCAGCAGACGCTGCCTGCCCGCATCGCCGGCGGTGCTCCGGCGGCTGAGCTGCTGATGGCGCGCCAGGAGGCGCTCGCTTTGGCCGACCGCATGGACGAGCTGCAGCGCGACGCCGACAAGTCGCGCGCCGCGCTGCGTCGCCTGATCGGGGTGTCGGCCGATGCAGCGCTCGATGATGATGTGCCACTGCCGCTCCTGCAGGCAGACGAGCTGCGCGCCCGGGTGCATGGCCACGCCGAGCTGGCAGCCTATCCCGCCCAGCAAGCCATGGCGCGTGCCGAGCTGCGCGAAGCCCAAGCCGAGTCACGTGGCGACTGGAGCTGGGAGGTGGCCTACAGCCGGCGCGGCCGGCAATGGGGCGACATGGTGTCGTTGCAGATCAGCTTCGAGCTGCCGTGGCAGAAGGAGCGGCGCCAGCAGCCCGCGCAAGCCGCCAGGCTGCGTGAGGCCGAGCGCGTCGATGCCGAACGCGAAGATGCCGAGCGGCGGCACCGCCAGGAGCTCGACGACGACCTCGCGGAGCTGCAGTCCCTGGCAGGGCAGATAGGCCGCGCGCAAGCCGACGGCCTGGCCCTGGCCCAGGAGCGGCTGGCCCTGGCGATGGTGAGCTACGAGGCCGGCAGGGGCGAGCTGGGCGCCGTGCTGGCGGCGCGCGGCCAGTTGCTGGAGCTGCGCCTGCGCCTGATCGAGCTGAGGGCGCAGCAGACGCTGCTGTGCGTACGCCTGAATTCGCTGTCGCAGGAGTAGGCCATGAAGACCACGACTTTCGTGCAGGCACTGGGCCTGCTGGCCCTCGGGGCGGGACTTGGCGTCGCGCTGTCGCGCTGGCTGCCGACGGCGGCGGTTCAACCCCTGGCGGTGGCCGAGCGCAAGGTGCTGTACTGGTACGACCCCATGGTGCCGGGACAGAAGTTCGACAAGCCGGGCAAATCGCCCTACATGGACATGCAGCTGCAACCCATGTATGCCGACGAGGCGCCTGCCGAAGCCCCATCGGTGCGCGTTGCGCCAGGCATGGTTCAGGCGCTGGGCCAGCGCACGGCCACCGTGGAGCGGCGCGAGCTCGCCGTCCATGTGCAGGCACCGGGCTCCGTGCAGCTCAACGAGCGAGACGTGAGCATCGTCCAGTCGCGCAGTGCCGGCTTCGTCGAGAAGGTCTTTGCCCGTGCTCCCGGCGACGTGATCGCCGCCGGTGCACCGTTGGTGGAGCTGCTGCTGCCGGACTGGGTGGCGGCGCAGCGCGAGCACCTGGCGGTACGCGCGCTAGGCGATGCGACGCTCAGCGCGGCCTCGCGTCAACGCCTGTTGCTGCTGGGCATGCCGGAGGCGCTGGTGGCGGCGGTTGAGCGTAGCGGCCAGGTTCAGGCCCGCCATACCGTCGTTGCGCCTCAGGGCGGGCTGATTGCGGAACTGATGGTGCGCCAGGGCATGGCGGTGTCGGCCGGCATGAGCCTGGTGCGTATCAACGGGCTGGCCTCGGTCTGGTTCGAGGTGGCCGTGCCGGAGGCCCTGGCCGGCGCCGTCGTCCTTGGCCAGGCCGTCGAGCTGCGCCTGGCGGCTTTTGGCGGCGAGGTCTTCAAGGCGCGCGTGGCGGCCGTGCTCCCCGAGGCCAGCGGTGAGACACGCACGCTGAAGGTGAGGCTGGAGCTACCCAACCCCGGGCTGCGTCTGAAGGCCGGCATGTCCGGCCAGGCCAGCCTGCAAGGCCCGGCACGCGTCGAACTGCTGTTGCCCAGCGAGGCGGTGATACGCACGGGCCGTCGCGCGCTGGTCTATGTGGTGGATGCTCCGGGCCGCTTCCGGCCTGTGGCTGTGCAGGCGGGCCGCGAGGTGGACGACTGGCTGGTCATAGATGCCGGCCTGCAGGCGGGGCAGCAGGTCGTCGCGTCGGCGCAGTTCCTGATCGACTCCGAGGCCAGTCTGCGCGGTGTGCTGCCGCAGGCGTCGGCGTCGGCGGTGCAGCCCGAGGTCTACAGCACCCAAGGCCGCATCGACGCGTTGGGCCGCAGCGAGCTGACGCTGTCGCACGAGGCGGTCCCGGCGCTGCGTTGGCCGGCCATGACCATGGACTTCAAACTGGCCGACGCCGGGCTTGCGGCGGGCCTGAAGCCGGGGCAGGCGGTGAGCTTCAGTTTCAGCAAGCAGGGCGAGGACTATGTGGTGGTGGACATCCGGCCGCAGACGGCGTCCAAGGCAGGCCGGCCATGATCGCGCGGCTGATCCGCTGGTCGGTCGGCAACCGACTGCTGGTGCTGCTGGCGACGCTGCTGCTGCTGGCCTGGGGCATCTGGGCCGTGCGAAGCACGCCCATCGATGCCTTGCCCGACCTGTCAGACGTGCAGGTCATCATCCGCACCGGCTATGCAGGCCAGGCGCCGCAGATCGTCGAGAACCAGGTGACCTACCCGTTGGCGACGACGCTGCTGTCGGTGCCGGGCGCACGATCGGTGCGCGGCTTCTCGTTTTTCGGCGACTCCTTCGTCTACGTGCTGTTCGAGGACGGGACCGACCTGTACTGGGCACGCTCGCGAGTGCTTGAGTCCCTGAACCAGGTGCAGGGGCGCTTGCCGGCCAGCGCCAAGCCGGCATTGGGGCCGGATGCCACCGGCGTGGGCTGGATCTTTCAGTATGCGTTGGTGGATCGCAGCGGCAGGACCGATCTTGCCCAGCTGCGCTCCTTGCAGGACTGGTTCCTGAAGTTCGAGCTGAAGAGTCTGCCCAACGTGGCCGAGGTGGCCAGCGTGGGCGGCATGGTCAGGCAGTATCAGGTGGTGTTGGACCCGACCCGGCTTGCGTCGCTGGGCGTGACCCAGGCCCAGGTGCGAGACGCACTGCAGGCCGCCAACCAGGAAGCCGGAGGCTCGGTGCTGGAGCTGGCGGGCGCCGAGTACATGGTGCGTGCCAGTGGCTACCTGAAGACACTGGCCGACTTCCGCGCCATCCCGCTGGCGGCGCGTGCTGGCGTGCCGGTGCTGCTGGGTGACGTGGCGAGGGTGCAGCTCGGGCCGGAGATGCGGCGCGGTATCGCCGAGCTGGACGGGGAGGGCGAGGTGGCCGGCGGCGTGGTCATCCTGCGTTCGGGCAAGAACGCTCAACAGACCATTGCCGCCGTGAAGAACAAGCTGGCGGAACTGCAGGCCGGCCTTCCAGCAGGCGTGGAGATCGTCACCACCTACGACCGCAGCGCGCTGATCGAGCGCGCCGTGGACAACCTGACCTACAAGCTGGCCGAAGAGTTCCTGGTCGTCGCGCTGGTCTGCGTGGTATTCCTGTGGCATCTGCGCTCGGCGCTGGTCGCCATCATCTCGCTGCCCCTGGGCGTGCTTGCGGCCTTCGTCGTCATGCGCTACCAGGGTATCAACGCCAACATGATGTCGCTGGGCGGCATTGCCATCGCGGTCGGTGCCATGGTCGATGCGGCGGTCGTCATGATCGAGAACGCGCACAAGAAGCTGGAGGCCTGGCAGCATGCTCATCCAGGGCTGGAGTTGGTCGGTGCGCAACGCTGGCGGGTCATCACCGAGGCGGCCGAGGAGGTCGGGCCTGCACTGTTCTTCTCGCTGCTGATCATCACGCTGTCCTTCATCCCCGTGTTCACGCTGGAGGCGCAGGAAGGGCGACTATTCGGTCCGCTGGCCTTCACCAAGACCTATGCGATGGCGGCAGCGGCGGGGCTGTCTGTCACGCTGATCCCGGTGCTGATGGGCTACTGGATCCGCGGCCGCATACCCGAGGAGCAGAAGAACCCGATCACGCGCGCGCTGATCGCCGCCTACCGACCTGCGCTGGAATGGGTGCTGCACAGGCCAAGGGCCACGCTGGTCATCGCAGTGGCGGTGCTGGCGACGACGGCCTGGCCGCTGGCGCGGCTTGGCGGTGAGTTCCTGCCCAGCATCGACGAGGGGGACCTGCTGTACATGCCCTCGGCGCTCCCAGGGCTCTCGGCCCAGCGCGCCGCCGAGCTGCTGCAGCTGAGCAACCGCATGATCAGGAGCGTTCCAGAGGTCGAGCGCGTGTTCGGCAAGGCGGGCCGTGCCGAGACGGCCACCGACCCGGCGCCGCTGGAGATGTTCGAGACCACGGTCAAGTTGAAACCCCGCGAGCAGTGGCGTCCCGGCATGACGCCGGACAAGCTGATCGAGGAGCTGGACCGCGCTGTGCGCATCCCGGGCCTGGCCAACATCTGGATCCCGCCCATACGCAACCGGGTGGACATGCTGGCGACCGGCATCAAGAGCCCCATAGGCGTGAAGGTCAGTGGCACGGACCTGGCGGCGATCGACCGCATCGCCGCCGCCATCGAGCAAGTGGCCAGGACCGTGCCGGGCGTGTCGTCCGCGCTGGCCGAGCGGCTGACCGGCGGGCGCTATGTCGACGTGCGTATCGATCGCGGGGCCGCCGGGCGATACGGCCTCAGCGTGGCTGACGTGCAGGCCATCGTCGCCGGTGCCATCGGCGGCGAGAACGTGGGCGAGACGGTGGAGGGGCTGGCGCGCTATCCGATCAACCTGCGCTACCCCCGAGAGTGGCGGGACTCGCCGCAGCGGCTGGTCCAGCTGCCGCTGCTGACGCCAACCGGCCAGCAGATCACGCTGGGCACCGTCGCCGAGGTGGTCCTGACGGACGGTCCGCCCATGCTGAAGAGCGAGAACGCCCGGCCCTCGGGCTGGGTCTACGTCGATGTGCGCGGCCGCGACCTGGCTGCCGTGGCGAACGACCTGCGCGAGGCGGTCGCCCGGTCCGTCCGGCTGGAGCCGGGTGCCAGCATTGCCTACTCGGGCCAGTTCGAGTATCTCGAGCGTGCCAACGCCCGGCTGAAGGTGGTGGTGCCGGCCACGTTGCTCATCATCTTCGTGCTGCTCTATCTGACTTTCAGGCGCGTGGACGAAGCCGTGCTCATCATGGCCACCTTGCCTTTCGCACTGATTGGTGGCATCTGGTTCCTGTACCTGATGGGCATGAACCTGTCGATCGCAACCGGCGTGGGCTTCATCGCACTGGCCGGTGTCTCGGCCGAGTTCGGTGTCGTGATGCTGGTCTATCTGCGCCAGGCACTAGAGGCCCGACTCGGCGCGGGGCAGCCCATGTCGCGCGAACTGCTGCTGGACGCCATCCGAGAGGGTGCGGTGCTGCGCATCCGCCCCAAGGCCATGACGGTGGCTGTGATCCTGGCCGGCCTGGTCCCCATCGTCTGGGGCAGCGGCACGGGCATCGAGGTGATGAGCCGGATCGCCGCGCCCATGCTGGGGGGCATGCTCACCGCACCGATGCTGTCGTTGTTCCTGATCCCGGCGGCGTTCCTGTTGAGGCGAGGGGCGCCGGGCTGAGCAGCATGGGCTGTTTCAGGAAAATCCGAACCGGTCCGCCGCGGCCAGCGAGGCCAGCGGCAGCCGGGTGCTCGGCTGCTCGCGCGCTTGCAGCGCCTCTGGCAGCAAAGACCTGTCCCCGCGGCGTCCCAGGGCCACGACCACCTGAACGACGAAATCCTCGGGGACGGCCAAGTTCCTGCCGAGCGCCTCTCGGTCGAAGCCGCCAACGGTGTGCGCATGCCAGCCGGACAGCGATGCCTGGAGCTTCATGTAGGCGCTGGCGGCGCCGGTATCGAAGGCATGCATGCCATTCAGCTTGGGCGTGTCTTGACCCGGCGGCGTCCAGCGCTGCTGGGAGATCACCGTCACCAGCGCCGCGGCGCGCTGGGCCCAGCTCTGGTTGGTGGGGCTGAGCGTTGCCAGGATGTTGGCGAAGCCCGGCGTTCCCCGCAGGGCATAGACGAAGCGCCACGGCTGGGCGTTGAATCCCGACGGCGCCCAGCGCGCAGCTTCCAGAAAGGTCAGCAGCGTGGCTTCGTCCAGTCGTTCGTCGGTGAAGGCGCGCGGCGACCAGCGCTGCAGGAACTGGGGATCGATGGGATGGTGGGATTCGCGTTCGGACATGGGGCGTGTTCGGTGAAGGGAGGGAGGGTCAGAGGGCCTGCGCCAGCAGCTCGCTGCTGAGCCGGCGGGCCTCCCGCAGCGGCGTTGGGGCTATCCACTGCTGGACGTCGAAATCATGCTGGATGAAGCCCCATTTCAGCAGGAAGGCCTTCTGGACCTCCAGGGCGTGGATGGCAGTGTCGGTCAGCTCCGTGCCCTGTCTGCGATGCACGTCGCTGCCATAGGCCAGCCGCACCCAGGGCACCTCCCCGCCGGTCTCGCGGCTGATGTAGGCCAGCGTCTCGTCGGGGTGATGGGCGGCCCAGTCCTCCACGGCGACGATGCGTGCCAGGAAGCGTGCAGCGAGGTGCGGGTGCTCATCCAGCAGAGACTGGTGCACGGTGATGGGCCGCGGCGCGCCGTTGTGGATGCGCACCAGCGGGTCGGGGTGGCGACTGATGTCGAACAGCAGGCGCGCGCCGGTGAGGTGGGCGAGTTGCAGCCCGCGATCGCCCTTGAGGTAGATGGCGTCCACGTCGCCGCGCTGCAGCGCGCGCATCAGCAGCTCGTACTCGGCCTGGGCGTGCTGGTAGGTGTGTGCGTTGCCGGGCAGGGCGGTGGCTGGCTCCACGGCCAGGTCGACGAATTCCACCTGTGACGGTGCCAGACCCGCCACGTCCAGCGCAACCAGGAAACCGTGCAGGGCCTCGGAACGCCGGCTTTCGATGCGGCTGCTGTACAGCGGCAGCCCGATGCGCCGGCCGCGCAGGTCGTTCACGCTGCGCAGACCGCTGCCGGGGCGGCAGACGATGCCCTGGTACTCGTCCAGCCAGTTCATGCCCACGACGCGGCTGGCGGCACCCTGCGAGCGCGCCCAGATTGCCGGGACGTTGCCGCCCTGGCGAAAGGAGTTGGGCAGGTGGTGGTCCAGGCGGGAGGTCCGCAGCGCAGGATCCGGGGTTTCCTCAAGCGTGAAGATCTTGATGCCTTCACTGCGGAACTCGTCGTGGAACCAACCCAGCTGCGAGGCCAGCCCCAGCGGCGTGGGATTGGGCGTGCGGGTGTACCAGAGGATGTCGGGCACAGGGCTCATGGGTTGCGTCTTGTCGGTGTTGAAGGGCTCGCGGGACAGCAAGCCCATGGGCCGTGTCGCCGCGTGTCAGGCCTCCGCTGCCTGATCCAGCTGGGTTGCGTCCGTGTCCGTGTCGTCACTGCCCGGTCCGTCGCCGATCAGGCCGTGCCGCTTCAGCAGCGTGCGCATCACGTTGCGCGACACGCCGAGAACTGCGCCCGCCCGCACCTGGTTGCGGCCACTGTGACGGTAGCTTTCCTCGACGAGCAGCCGCTCGATGTTGTTGAGCAGGCCCTCGGGCGGCGCTTCGAGGAAGCCGTGCACCGCACGGCGCAGCAGTTGCTGCGGGTCTTCGTGGGAGGGCGGGGGCGGCGCGCTTGCGAAGGGCGCGGGTGGCAGGGCGGTGGGCAACTGCCGGCGGACTGGCTGGCCGGCCAGCTTGAGGTGCTCGGGTCGGATTTCCTGCCCGGACGCGACCAGCAGCGCGAAGTGGATGACGTTCTCCAGCTCGCGGATGTTGCCCGGCCAGTCGTAGGCAAGCAGTGCTTCCAGCGCGGCCTCGCCCAGCCGCGGCTCCGGCAGGCCAAGGCGCTTGCTGTATAGCGCCAGGAAGTGCTTGGCCAGCGGCTCGATGTCGGCCAGGCGCTCGCGCAGTGGCGGCAACCGCAGTTGCACGATGTTGAGCCGGTAGAACAAGTCCAGCCGGAAGTGGCCGGCCGAGACCGCCTCGCCGAGGTCCACGTTGGTGGCGGTGACCAGGCGTACGTCCACCGGCACCGCCTTGCGCGATCCCAGTCGCACGACTTCGCGCTCCTGCAGCACCCGCAGCAGCTTGACCTGCAGCGACAGCGGCAGGTCGCCGATCTCGTCGAGGAACAGCGTGCCGTGGTTGGCCGCCTCGAACCAGCCCTCGCGCCGGCCCTGGGCTCCCGTGAAGGCGCCTGCCTCGTGGCCGAACAGCTCGCTCTCCGCCAGGTGTTCCGTGATCGCGCCGCAGTTGATCGCCAGGAATGGTCCTGTGCGCCGGCTGAGAGTGTGGATGTGGCGTGCGATCAGCTCCTTGCCGGTGCCGGAGTCGCCGCCGATCATCACCGGCGCAGTGCTCGGCGCGACGCGCTCGATCAGTTGCAGCACGGCTTGCGAGGCTGGGTCGACGAAGGCTAGCGAGCGGGCGCGGATCGACAGCGGGCCGGCCGATGCGCCATCCAGGGTCAGCAGTGCGGTATGGGGTGCCCCTTGGTCTTGCATGGTCCGACTTCCTCCTGTCATGCTGATCCGCCGTCGCCCGGGAAACGGCAAAGCGACATGCTATGGAGGCGGTCTGCAGGCGCGAACGAAGCTTAGGCAGCATGCTTATGCGATGTTTTCCCTAAGGCACCGCAGCCGGGTCAGAGATCGGTGGCTGGCAGCAGGTGCAGTTCGCGGGCGCGCTCGTAGAGCTGTCCCATCTTCCATTGCTGGGCCAGTACGCCCGGGCCCAGGTCGCGCGAGCCGCCGATGGACTCGGCCAGCAGCTGGATGCGCGCGCCTTCTTCCAGCAGCAGGATGAACTCGGCCGTGTTGCGCAGGCCACCGGTGCCCCACACGGTGGAGCCGCCGTTGGCTTCCAGAATGGCGGAGGTGTGGCGGTTCTCGCGCAAGCGGTCGAGGATGAACTCCACCTCGGGCTGGCGGCGGTCGATGTAGACCGGCAGTTCGCGGAACAGCTTGTAGCGCTGCACCGGCACGTAGCGGATCGGTAGCGTGCGGTGCGTCTGTGCCCAGGCGCCCAGATAGGGCGAGTGCACGTGCGAGACCGTGGTGATCTCCGGGTGCTCGACAAACAACTTGGTGTAACGCGCCTGGCCGCGGCCTGCATAGACGGTTCCGTCCAGGCCGGTGACGCTTGCCGTCAGCGGCTTGTGCTTGTCAAACGGACCGGGGTAGTTCACGGAGACGAGCTTGTCCTCGCCGGGAATGCGCTCGATGAAACCGACGGTGCCGTTGGCGGTGATGGTGCCGGTCTCGCGGTACGCGTCGAAGATGACGGCGGCCTGCTGCGTGACCTGCTGGACGAACTCCTGGGCGGAAGGGCTGAGCGTGGGGGCGGACATGATGATCCTTTGAGAGGCGGATTGGGGGGCGGGGTGGGTTGCTCAGGCTGCCAGCGCGATCGGCGCCTCAGCCGCGGGCTGCGTCGGCCAGCCCAGTAGGGTGCGGGCCTGTGCGGCGGCCAAGGCGATGCGCTCGTGGCTGGCCGTGCGGTCGGCGCCGAGCTGGTAGTTCTCGAACTCGCTATCGCGCACGAACACGCCTGCCGGCACGGTGTGCAGCTCCAGGAAGCTAGCCAGCGGCCGCCACTGATGCTCGAGTACCAATGCATGCCTGTCGCTGCCGCCGGTGGCGGCCAGCACGGCCACCTTGCCGCGCAGCCATGCCGGGTCCAGCAGGTCGATGAAGTGCTTGAAAAGGCCGCTGTACGAGCCCTTGTAGACGGGCGAGCCGAGCACGATGACGTCGGCGCGAGCGAGCAGCTCCTGCGCGTCGCGGACGACGTCAGGGATGTTGTCGAAGCCGGTGACGGCGGCCAGCGCGGGGGCGATCTCGGCGATGTCGATAAGGTCCACCTGCGCGTTGCGCGGCGCGTGGCCCTGGGCGAGGGCGTCTGCGATGGCATGGACAAGGGCGCGGGTTCGGGACGGGCGGCTCAGGGAGCCGCTGAGGGCGACGATGCGGTGCATGGCGGGTTCTTTCTCGGGTGAGCTTGGAATCGGGTGTGGCGCGGGCTCAGGCCAGCCAGAGCTTGTCGAAGCGCCACGTCGGAAAATGGGTGTGCTCCGGCTCGAGGCCGCCCACGCGGCTGGAGGCTGCATCCAGCGTGTTGGCGAAACCCCAGATCAGCAGGCTGCCGCGCTCCCACTGGATGCGCTGGGCCTCGTGCACCAGCGGCGCACGCTTGGCAGCGTCGGGCTGCTGCATCGCCGCCGTCACCAGCTCGACGAAGCGTGGGTCGCGGAAGCGCGTCTTGTTGACGACGGCATGCGGCCCGTCGGCGTGCAGCGCCGAGGTCAGCCAGCCGTGTCCTAGCGAGCCGCCCGTGCTGATGGGCCAGCTGCCGCGCAGCGGTCCCGCGAACGTGGCGGCGTCGACCTGCTTGACGTTGATACGCACACCGGCCTGCTTGGCCTGTTCCGCGAACACCAGCGCGGGGCGCGCGCCGGCAGCGGTGGTCACCAGTTCCACCTGCAGGTTCTCGTGGCCGGCAGCCTTCAGCAGCGCGCGTGCCTGGACCAGGTCTTGTTGCCGCTGCGGGATGCCGTGGTCGAAGGTAGGGTCCTGAGGCGCGTAGAGATCGTTGGCGATGCGCCCCTGGCCGTTGAGCGCCCGGTCCACCAGCTCCTGGCGGTTGGCGATCAGCCGGAAGGCCTGGCGCACGCGCACATCGTCAAAAGGAGCGAGCTCGACGTTCATGTCGAAGGACTGCCAGTAGTTGGTCTCGGAGACCACCACGCGCAGCCCGGTGGCCTGTTGCAACAGCGGAAGCTGCTCGGGCGAGATGGCATTCACCACGTCCACCTGGCCGTTCTGCAGAGCCTGCAGCCGCGAGGTCTGGTCCTTGAAGTCGATGATCTCCAGCTCGTCAGGGTAGGGGCGGCCGGGCTTGAAGTAGTTCTCAAAGCGAGTGAACAGCGAGCGCTGGCCGGGCACGAACTCCTTGAGCTTGAACGGGCCGGCACCCACGGGGTTCGTGATCGGGTCGTAGTCGGTGGGCACGATGCCGCCGAAGTTGACCCAGGTGTCCGCCAGTGGCACGTAGCCGCGCCCGTCGCGGAAGGTGACGCGCACCGTGCGTTCGTCGAGCTTCTTCAGCCCGTCACGGTCGACGACGGCCACCAGACCGGCGTAGGGGGAGGCAAGCTGCGGGTCGGTCAGGCGACGGATCGAGAAGATCACGTCGTCAGCGCTGATGGTCTTGCCGTGGTGGAACTCAAGGCCGGGACGCAGGCGGATCGTCCAGCTCGTCGCGTCGGGGCTGACTTCTGCGGACTCGGCCAGTGCCAGGTCCGGGGCCATGTCTGAGCTCCATTCCCACAGCTTGCTGTAGAGGGCGAAGCCGCGCAGCGTGGAGGCGCCAGCAGCCGGCTTGTGCGCATCGAGGTTGCCGGCCTGGCTGCCGTCGACCACGCCCAGGCGCAGCCGGCCGCCGCGCCGCGGCGACTGCGCCAGTGGCGCGCTGGCGGCGGTGGAGCTACCGGAAGCCGTTTCGTGCGGGCTGCAGCCGGCCAGCCCCAGCGCACCGATGCCGGACCAGCCGCCCATCGCGATGGTCTGTGCCAGCCAGCGGCGTCGCGAGAGGTCGTGTTCGTTCATGGCGGGCGTCATCAGAAGTGGTAGGCGAAGCCGAGCTGCGCGCTGCGCGCCGGGCTGGGCACGAGGAACTCGTTGGTCGTGCCGGTGAGGCCCGCGCTGTAGTTGCGCTCGTTGGTCAGGTTGCGCACCGTCAGCGACAGCTCCCAGCCGGGCTGGCGGTAGTACAGGGTCCAGTCGAAGGCGTGTTCGGCGGGGACCCTGGCCGTCTGGGTGATGCTGGTGAACCAGCTGCTGGTCCACCAGCCGGCCAGCTGTGTTCCCCAGCCGCCGTCGAACTGGTAGTCCACGAAACCGCTGGCTGAATACTTGGGAATGCCGGGGGCCGTGACTGCGCCGGGCGCGGGGCGCTTGTTCAGCACGTTGCCGTCGCCGAAGACCGTGGCGTTGTCGGCTACGAAGCCCCAGGGCGAGAAGAATCCGCCGGAGCCGAAGGAGACATAGTCGTAGCGGGCGCGAATCACGCTCGCGTTGGCGCCGGCCGACCACTGGTTGGACAACTGCGCACGCAGCGAAGCTTCGCTCCCCTGCACGCGCAGTCGCGCAATGGAGCCGTCTGGCGCCGGCGAGAGGTCGCGCTCGGCCTTGTACCAGGCCAGTGAAGCGAACAGCCTGCCCGGAATCAGCTCGGACTTGGCGCCCACTTCGCGCAGGTTGGACAGGCTGCGGAACGCCAGCGGGTTGAGCTTGTTGTTGCTGCCCCAGGTCAGCACGTCGGCGAAGCCGCCGGTGTTGAGTGCGTAGGAGCGATCCACGGTGGCGTAGACGGTGCTCTGCTCAGTGGGTTTCCACAGCAGGTTGACCTGCGCGGCAGGCAGCCAGGCGGCGTAGTCGTCGCTGGCGACCTGCGCGGTCGTGACGGCCAACGGGTTCTCGATGTGGGCGTTGACGCGCGTGGCGCTCAGACCCAGGTTGATGCCGTATCGACCGTCCAGCAGCGTGTTGATCTGGGTGAAGACGGTGCGGCTGGTCCAGTCGCCGCGGGAGGTGTAGGTGGCGCCGCCGACGGTGGCAGAGCCACCAGGTTCAGCGTACAGGCCGCCGTCCACCGCATACATCTTGGGCAGGTTCAGGTAGCCGAACGCGGTCAGCTGCGGGACGCCTGCCGTGCCAATCCAGGAGCCCGAGCCGGCCGGCGTGGCCAGTCCGTAGATGGTGGCCGGCGTCTTCAGCGCGCCGCTCACGGTGAGGTCGTACGGCGAGGTGAAGAAGCTGTTGTTGGCTGCCAGCGTCTGGTAGCTCTCGCGGCGGTAGGTGCCGCCGGTGTTGCTCTGCACGTCCACGCCCACGCCGCCGAGGTTGAAACGGTGATGTCCGCGCAGCTCCAGCCGGTTGTCGGCGAGGTGGTCGCTGAACTGCGAGAAGAAGCTGCCCACGGAGTCGCCGGTGTCCTTCGAGTACTGGAACAGCGTGCTGTTGGCAAGGCTCCACTCGGGCGCCAGCTCGACGACGGCGCGCAACTGCGAGGTGATGCGTCGGGCGGTGTTCTTGTCGTCAGGCCGTGAGAAATCGGAGCGCGACAGCGAAACCAGGCCGTTCCCCGGCGTGCTTGGGTCGTAGACCCAGCCGCGCACAGTGCCGGGGCTGGTGTTGCCGCTCAGGAAGGAGGGCAACTCAGCGCCGCTCAGCAGCGGCCCGGCGATGTACTGGTTGCTTGCGTTGGGCGTGCGCTTCACCCAGCCGGTGATGGCGCTGTTGTAGGCGCCGGAGGCATAGACGGGCGAGTAGTAGCTGGTGGTGCTGCCCACCGTCTGCGCAATGATGGGCGTGGCGCGGCCGCCCCAGTACTGACCCGAGTCGACGAGCTGCTGCGTCGCGCGGTTCCAGCCGTGGATGACGTTGAAGTCGTAGTAGTCGTCCAGCGCCGCGTTCCAGTCGATGCGCACCCGCTCGCTGGGCTTCCAGGCCAGTGCGCCGTAGGCGGCGTTGTAGTTGTTGCGCACGCCGTCGTAGTAGTCGTCGGCGCGCTGCGGAGTGAGGCTCACGCGATAGGCCAGGGTGTCACCCAGCGGGCCGGTGCTGTCCAGCGTCAGGCGTCTCGAGTCCCAGCTGCCCACGCTGCCACTGATCGTCGTGCGCTGCTGCGCGAAGTCCGGTTTCTTGGCCAGGTAGTTGGCGTAGCCGCCGCTGCGACTGCTTGCACCGAACACCTGCGACGGCGGACCGGCCACGATGTCCACGCCTTCGAAAGCATTGGTGTTGAACGGGTGACGGACGTTGTAGGTGCGCTGGCCGTCCTGGAACAGCTCCGAGGCCTGGCCGCGGATCAGCGGTGCGATGGAGACGTTCTGTCCGCCGTTGCGCGTGATGCCGGGCGCATAGCGCACCAGATCGTCCGCGTTGCGGATGGGCTCGCGCTGCAACTGCTCCTCGCTGATCTGCGACACCGCGCGCGGCGTGTCGACGACGGCGGCGGCGAGGCCATCCACCGAACCGCTCGGGCGGCCTGGCAGCGTGGAGCTCTTGCGCCGGCCGCTGACGCTGACGGCCTCGATGCGCTGTACGCCACCGCCGACGGCCGCGTCCGCAGCAGCGTCGTCGGTCTGGGTGGTGGCGGTCGCCGTGTCCGCCGACTGGGCCAGGGCCGCGCCCGCGCACAGCATCCCGCAGGCGATGCCCACGGCGGCCAGGCGAGGGGAGGTGGAGCGGATGCGGCGATGTGCGGACTGCATGGGGGCGGTGGAAGTGAATGGGGTGGCCCCTGTCTTTGCAGCATTCATGCCAGCAGTTGCGGCCGCACAAACGGCCTCTGCGGGCCACTTCGATGACTGTCGTGCTGGCTTCTGCGCACCCCGCTGCTGGCCTGTGGCCAGCGCTGCGCAGGCTTGCGCGCCGCTGTGGCGAAGTCGCTCGGTAACCCCGATGAATAAAGGGTCTTGGCCCCGGCATGTGTCTTGCACCGGTGCTGGGGTTGTTACTCCTATCGAGAAGGAACCCCATGGGAATCAAGATTCTTTGGTACATCAGCAGCCCCGACGGCCCCGTGCCGTGGGAGGCGCAGCACGCCTGGCTGAACGACCTCGGCCAGTTGCAGGCTCAGGCCCGCAACATCGACCGCCTGGGCTTCTGGGGCGCACTGCTGGCTACCGATCAGCACGAGTCGCTGACGCTGACCGCGACGCTTGCGCCCATCACCGAGCGCATGCGATTCCTGACGGCCCAGCATCCGGGCCTGATCACACCTGCCAAGCTCGCGCAGATGGCACTCACCGTGGACCGCTTCAGCAACGGGCGACTGGTCTTCAACGTCGTCAATGGCAACGACGCGGGGCTCAAGAGCATGGGCATGCCCATCCCGCACGATGAGCGCTACGACTACAGCTATGAGTTCTGGGACGCCTTCCAGCAGCTGTACGCCGGCTCCAACGACGGCTACCAGGGCAAGTACATCCAGATCGCGCCACGTGCGGTGGTGCCGCTGCGCGGCCCGTTGCCACCCACGCAGACGCCCACCATGCCACTGTGGGGCGCTGGCACCTCGGCGCCGGGCGTCGAGCATTCCGCCAAGCTGCTGGACTGGTACCTGAGCTTTGCCGATGCACCGCCACGGCTGGGCGAGAAGTTCCGCAAGGTCGGCGAGCGCGCCGCCGCGCACGGCCGCAAGCTGCGTTTCGGCACCCGGTTGCAGATCATCGTGCGCGACACCGAGGAGGAGGCCTGGGCGCATGCGCAATGGATCCTCGACCAGACATCGCACGCCACCGCCGTGCGCCTGGCCTCACGCCAGCTCGGCCCCAAGGGGCTTGACGAGGAGGTGCACAGCGACGACCCACTGGTGCACAAGCGCCTTGCAGCGCTGCGTGCTGGAAAGCTGCCCGACTTGCGCGACCTGGAGGTCTACCCCAACGTGTGGGTGGGCCCCAGCCCGTTCGGCTTCGACATCCTGCATCCCTGGGCCGGTACATGGATCGTCGGCAGCACCGAGCAGGTGGCCGAGCGCATCCGGGAGTTCCACGACCAGGGCACGGAGGCTTTCATCCTGTCGGGCTGGCCGCTGGTGCCGGAGGCCCAGCGCATCGCGCGGACGTTGCTGCCGCTGCTGAAGGACGACCTGGAGCACGGCTTCGAGCTGCCGGCCTTCGACGAGGCCGATCCGGTGCACGCCGAGCTGGCTGCCACGTTGCCGGGCTACGCCGCACCCTGACCCCGCAAGGCAGCAGCCCCGGCACTGCGCAAGTGCCGGGGCTCATCGTTGCTGGCGTGTCAGAACGTGGTGCTTGCCGATACGCCGTACGTGCGCGGGTTGCCGTAGGTGACGACGTAGTTGCCAACGCCCGTGCCGTTGGGACGCCCATGCACCTGGTAGAGCTTGTCGGTGGCGTTGTTCACATAGCCTGTGACGCGTACGCGCTGGCTGGGCGCAACGTAGACCAGTCGCAGGTTGACCAGCGTGAAGGCCTCGTTGGCCAGCGGCTTGTCCGCGTCAGTCTGGCGGTCGACGGTGAAGTACTCCTTGCCGCGGTAGTTCACGTCTGCGCCGGCGATGAGCCGGCCACCGCCACCCAGCCGGAATGTATGGTCGAGGCCCAGCGCCGTCGTGACCCGGGGCGAGCGCACCAGGCGGTTGCCGGTCGAGTCGCTGGACACCACCTGAGTCAGCGGGTTGCGGTTGACGAAGTCGGTGTAGCGGCCGTTCAGCAGCGCCAGCGAGTAGTGCAGCCGCCAGTCGGGCGCAGGCCGTGCATCCAGCTCCAGCTCGGCCCCGTCCACCTTGGCCTTGGGGCCGTTGGCTAGCGCGCTGACCACGCCCCCACCAGCCACCGGTGTCAGCAGGTTGGTCTGGATGTCGGTGTAGTTGTAGTGGAAGACGTTGGCGTTGACGACCAGGCGCCCACCCAGCCATTCGGACTTCAGGCCGGCCTCGACGCTGTCCACGTACTCGGGCTTCACGGAGGTCGCCGTGTCCAGGTTGCTGCCGATGCCTACGTTGAAGGCGCCTGAGCGGAAGCCACGGGCCAGCCGCAGGTAGCTGCGCAGCGTGCTGCTGAACTGGTACTCGGGCGTGAGGTCCCAGGTCCAGTTCTTCCACGTCGAGGCGAGCTGGCGCGAGCCCGAGTTCGTGGCCGGCGTACCCGGGTTCACCAGCGAGGTGAGTTCCCAGAAGTTGCCGGTATTGAAGTTCGCCAGGTTGTACTGCAGCAGCCGGATGTCCAGGTCCTTCTTCTCCTGTGTCCAGCGCAGGCCGCCGGTGATGCTGAGGTCGTCGCTGACGTCGTAGCTGACGCTGCCGAACACGGCGTGGCTGGTGTTGTTGTGGACGTAGTTGGTGCTGCGGTAGGCCGGGTTCGCCGCCGACTGCGCGGCCGGTGCACCGGTCGGCAGGTTGACCAACGCTGCCTGGTAGCGCGCCGCTACGGCATCGCTGCCGAGGTGCTCGCGGAAATAGTGATAGCCGGCGATCCAGCGCAGGCGCTCATCCTTGGGCGATGTCAGGCGGAACTCCTGCGTTGTCTGCCGCCAGGCGTTGTCGGTCTTGGAGCGGATCTCGGTCTCGTAGGGTGCCGTGCCCCCGCCGCCCAGAGCGTTGCTGTCCGTGACGTCATGGGCCGTGATGGACGTCAGGACATGCTGTCCGATTTTCTGGTTCAGCGTCAGCGAGGCGCCCTCGGTCTTGATGACTTGTGTGTTGGCGATGCGGCCCTCGGTGATGCGGCCGTCGGGTCGTGTGTACTGCGCGGGCGTGCCTGGGTAGTAGGTCCCGAGAACCAGCGAGCCGTTGCTACCGATGTCGCCCAGCTTGCGCGTATGCAGCTTCAGCAGTGCATCGAAGCTGTCAGACGGGCGGGCCAGCAGTTGCACGCGATAGCCGGTGTTGTCGACGCCGCCTTCCTGCTTGCCTGTCCAGGTGTTGGTGTTGAAGCCATCGCGCTGGTCGGAGTTGAAGGCCACGCGCGCAGCCAGCCAGTCGCCGGCGACGACACCGCCCCAGGCGCCCTGGAAAGTGCGCTGCCCGTTGCTGCCGAAGCCCACGGTGGCCTCTGCGCTGGCGGGCTTGAACTCCGGCTTGCGTGAGATGAAGTTGATGGCGCCGGCAGTGGTGTTCTTGCCGTACAGCGTGCCCTGCGGGCCGCGGAGCACCTCGACGCGCTCAAGGTCGAATAGCCCGCCGCCGTAGGCGGTGGGCGAGTTCAGGTAGACGCCGTCGGCATAGACGCCCACTGGCAGCACGGTGGACGCGCTGACGTCGCCGGTGCCGATGCCGCGGATGTAGATGCGTGGGCGGGCTTCGTTGTCGGGGTTCTGGGCCGCGGCGTTGGGCACGAACTTGAACAGGTCGTGCAGGCGCAGGCCCTGGTCGGCGGCCGACTTGGTGTCGATGGCCGTGACGGCGATTGGCACCAGCTGGATGTCTTGTACGCGGAACTGCGAGGTGACCGTCACGCGCTCCAGCGCGTTCGGGGCGGTCGGCTCGGCCCGCTCGGCCAGCGCGCCGCCCTCCTGGGCGAAGGCATGGGGGGTGCCCAGCAGGCCGCCGGATGCGATGGCCAGTGCGGCAGCACGGGCGATGGGAGTGTCTTTGAACATGAGGGGTCGCTTTCTGTTCAGGCGGCCTGGCGCTGCTGCTCGCGGCGGCGAACCTCTTCGCGCACGGCGGGGATGATTTGGTAGCCGTAGTCGATGGCGTCGTAGAGCGGGTCGTAGCCGCGGCTCAGGAAAGTCGTCACGCCGATGTCGTGGTAGGCCAGCAGCGCTTCGACGATGGTGTCGGGGGTGCCCACCAGCGAGGTACTGTCGGTTCCCCCGCCTATGGCCGTGGAGGTACCCAGAAACAGTGCCTTGTCGTGCACCTCGCCCTTGGCGGCCAGCGCCAACTGACGCTCGGCACCGCCGCTGAGTCCCTGCTGCTCGATGCGGCCTCGCGTGGCCGTTCCGGCCTTCAGCGCGGCCTCGATATCGCGGGCCTTCTTCCACGCCAGTTCCTCGGTGGCGCCGATGATGAGGCGCACAGACAGGCTCACGCGCGGCGCGGGCTTGCCCGCAGCTGCGGCCACCTCGTGCAGCTTGCGGATGCGCGCTGACGTGTCCTCCAGGCTCTCGGCCCACAGCGCATAAAGGTCGGTGTGCTGCACGGCCACCTGGTAGGCGCCGTCGGATGATCCGCCCAGCGAGATCGGTACGTGCGGCTGCTGCAGCGGCTTGACCGGCGAGAACCCGCCTTCGATGCGGTAGAAGCGCCCCTCGTAGTCGAAGGGCTGGTCCGAGGTCCAGGTGCGCCTGACGATTTCCAGGTACTCGCCGGCCCGGGCGTAGCGTTCGGCTTTGTCGAGCAGGAACTCTCCGTGGCCAGGCTCCGGGGCGTGGCCGGTGATGGTGTGCAGCCGGATGCGGCCGCCGGTGGTCTGGTCCAGTGTGGCGAATGCCCGGGCCGCCACGGTGGGAGGTACCAGGCCGGGCCGGTGCGCGATCATGAAGCCCAGCCGCTCGGTATGCGCGGCGGCGTGGGCAGCCAGGAACAGCGGGTCGCCACCGCCGTTAGCGATCAGCACGCGGTCGAAGCCTGCATGTTCGTGGGCGCGGGCGAGGTCGCGCAGGTAGTCCAGGTCCAGCCGCGGCGACGCATTGGCAGCACGCTGGGCGAGCTGGTTGCGCGGAAACAGTCCGCCGACGAATTCGATAGGCATGTGAATCTCCTTGCGTTGAGGGGGCGTCAGGCGGCGGTGCGTGCGCGGCGCTGCGCTTCGGCGCGCACGGCGGGGATGACCCATCGGCCGTAGTCCACGGTGTCGTAGAGCGGGTCGTAGCCACGGTTGAGGAAAGTGCTCACGCCCAGGTCCACGTAGTCCAGCAGTGCCTGGGCCACGGTGTCGGGTGTGCCCACCAGCGCCGTGGTGTCGCCGTAGGCGCCTACGGCCGTGGCGGTTGGCATCCACAGCGCACGGTCATGGCGGTCGCCGCGGGCCGCGGCGGCCAGCAGCCGTTCGGAGGCCACGGCCTTTTGCCGGCCGTGGCGAGGACCGCCGGGCTGGAACTGCGGGTTCTGCTGGATCTTGGCGAGGATGCCGTGCGCGCGTTCCCAGGCTTGCTCCTCGGTGGCGCCCAGGATCAGCCGCACCGACAGGCTGATGCGGGGGGCAGCCACGCCGGCCTCGGCGGCCGAGGCGCGGATGCGCGCGATCTGCTGCCTGGCGTCTGCCAGTGGTTCGCCCCAGATCGCGTACAGGTCGGCGTGGCGTACGCCCACGCCATAGGCCGCGTCCGACGCGCCGCCGAATGAGATCTCGATGGAGCCGGGGCGCACCGGCTTGATCGGCGAAACAGAGTCCTTCACGCTGAAGTAGCGGCCCTCGAAGCTGAAGGGTTCGGTGGCCGTCCAGGTCTGGCGCACGATCTGCAGGTACTCGGCGGTGCGGGCGTAGCGCTCGGACTTGTCGACCAGCGTGTCGCCCTCCTGCGGCTCGGCCGTGATGCCGGTAATGGCATGCAGCCGCAGCCGGCCACCGCCGCTGAGATGGTCCAGCGTTGCGAAGCTGCGTGCCGCCAGCGTGGGGGCTACCAATCCGGGACGGTGCGCCACCATGAAACCCAGCCGCTCGGTGTGCTGGGCCAGGTAGGCGGCGATGTGCAGGCTGTCAGGGCTGCCCGGCCCGCTGGCGATCAGCACGCGGTCAAAGCCGGCCTGCTCGTGGGCGCGGGCGTGGAAGCGCAGGAAGTCGAGGTCGAAACCGGGTCGGCGCTCGCCGCCCTGTGTCTCGGACCAGGCACGCGGGAACACCATCCCGACGAATTCGATGGACATGGGAGGTCTCCTTTACTGCAGGCTGGGTGCGCACACGGGCGCCACGGGTTGGTCGTTGATGACCTTCTTGGCGAAGGGCACCGAGTCGCGCAGCGAGGCGTTCACCGTCGCGCTGTGGCCCAGGCCCGCGTAGAGGTGCCCCTCCACGGTGGTGCCGGCCGCGCAGGCGTCGCGCATCAACGCGAGCTGGCTGATGGCCGAAGGCGTCACGTCGTTGGCGCCGGTGCCGATGAAGACCGGGTGGGGAATTGCCAGCGTCGGGTACTGGCTGTAGCGCGCACTGCGCTCGGCCGCTCCGGCCTGGTAGCGCTTGTAGCCGGGTCCGGGCTCAGCCAGGCGGCTGTTGGCGATGGTGAGGCCGTTGCCCACCACATCGGAGGCCAGTGTCGACAGGCAGGCCACGCGAGCCTGGTTCAGCAGCGCGAGGCCCTGCTCGGTGAACACCTCCTCGGGTTTGAGCGACGGATCGTGCTGCTGGTCGACGAGGAAGCCGTAGAAGCCGTAGGCCAGCGATTCGTCCACCCTGTTCGGGTCGGATTGCAGCGGGATGGGCGTGGCCTTGGGATCGCGGTAGATGACACCGGTGGCGACCGTGCCTTTCACACCCAGATCAGGGGCGTAGCGGGTTTGGTAGGCCGCCGCGGCGAACACGCCGATGCCGCCTTGGGACTGGCCCACCAGCAGCACCTTGTTGGCCAGGCCAGGCACGCTGCGGATCGCGGCGCGCGCACTGTCCAGGATGCCGAAGGCCAGCATGGGTACGTTGATGAGCGGGTGCGGTCCGGCCACGCCCAGGCCCTCGTAATCGCTGGCGACGATGGCGAAGCCTTCCTTCAGCCAGCGGTTCAGGTAGCGCACGTCGCGCAGAGATCGGCCGGCCCATGATGGGGCGCAGATGTCGGCCAGGCCCACCGTGCCGTGGCCCCAGGCCAGGACCGGCCAGCCCCCGGCCGGTGGGGTGCCCTTGGGGATGAACACGGCGCCGGAGACGATGATGGGCGTCTTGCTGTCAAAGCCGCTGGTGGAGCTGTAGAGGATGCGCGTCTGCCGTGCGGCCTCGGACAGGCCCAACTGTGCGGGCAGCGGCTCGCTGCGTAGCAGTTGGCCAGGTGTGGCGGGCACGGCTTCGGCCCAGCGGTAGAAGTCCGACAGGCGGCCGTCGCCCTGGGCCGGGTCAGGTTGGGGGGCTCTTGTCTGGGCGGTGACTGCCAGCGCGGCGCTGGCCAGGGCGGCGCTCAGCAGCGCGTGCAGGAATGAGGAGAGTCGCATGGGAGGTCCGGTCAGAAGCTGTAGGAGACACGGGCATAGACCTGGGTGCCCAGGCCGCCCTCGGGGGCGTTGAAGCTGTACTTGGTGATCGCACCGCTGCCGGTGGCAGCCTTGCCCGTGCTGGCGACGATCGTTGGGTTCTCGTCGGGGTAGCTGTCGAGCAGATTGATGGCGCCGGCGGCGACCGTCAGGCCGCGCAGCGCGCCGCCGAAGGCATAGGCCAGCTCGGCATCCAGCACCCATTGCGGGCTGTATGTCTTGTCATCCAGCGCGCTGGTGGCGCGGTTGGTCCAGCTGCCGTAGCGGCGCGCTCCGCCGTTGACCGTCCAGCCGCCGGCCTGCCAGGTGGCGCCCAGCACCAGCTTGCTCTTGGGCGTGATCTCCTCGATGAGGCCGCGCGTGTTGCGGCCGATGATCTGGATCGCGGGGATCACCGTGCCGGTGGATGTGGCCACGTCGCGGGCGTGGGTGATGCGCGTCTGGTTCCAGGCGTAGCCGAGGTTCAGGTCCAGCTGCGAGCCGGCGAGCGCGAGACGCACCTTGCTGGTCAGCTCGGCGCCGCGGGTGCGGGTGTCCAGAACGTTGGTGAAGAAGGCGGCGCTGTTGATGCCGAAGGGCGCAAGGATCGGCGCCAGCGCCGGCAGCGTGGTGGTGGTGAGGTTCTCCGACAGCGCGATGCGGTCGCTGATGTCGATCTGGTACACGTCAAGCGTGGCGCTGGCCTGCGTGCCAAGGCGCCACACCAGGCCTAGCGACGCGTTCTTGGACTTCTCCGGCCGCAGCGCAGTGCCGCCGATCAGGCTGGCCACCGGGCTGCCGGGTAGCAGTGTGCGCTGCTGCACGTCGACGGGCTGGCCATTGATGGTGGCCGTCTGCACGCTGTAGGCCGAGTAGCCCAGCTGCACGATAGAGGGCGCGCGATAGCCGTTGCTGACCGTGGAGCGCAATGCGATGCCGGGCGTGAACTCGTAGCGCAGCGAGGCCTTGCCGTTGGTGGTGCTGCCGAAGTCGGAGTAGTGCTCGCTGCGCAGGGCCAGGCCTACGTTGAGCTGCTCGGTGAGCTTGGCCTCGGCGCTGACGTAGGCGCCGGCCACCTTGCGCGAGATGCTGCGCGCGTCCTGGTCGGTGATGCCGGAGTACAGCCCCGGCACGCCCACGCCGGGAACCTGGCTCGGGTTGTAGAAGGGGCCGCGTGTGTAGGCGATGGGGTCGCCGGCCGCAAGGACATAGCGCTCCCAGCGGGCCGTGACGCCGGCCGCGATGGTCAGCGGGGAGGCCAGTGCGGCGACGTCCAGGTCGCGGCTGTAGTCCAGCGCGGCGTTGGCCTGGGTGTTCTCGCGACTGCCGGTGTAGAAGGTGGACGGCGAGTCCGGCCCGTAGCTGGGGTTGATGCCGTTGCGGTCGGTGGACTTGACGGTGTTGCGGCCCAGGTTGGCTGACAGGTCCCACTGGCCCGTGCGGGCGTTGCCATGGCGGACGCCGGCGTTGAAGGCGGCGTCGCTGAGGTCATACACGTTGACGGGGATGCGGCCCTTGGGGTAGCGCTGCTGGAAGTAGACCGACTGCGCCAGCACCGACGACGCGGTGTTGGACTCGTAGAAGTTTTCTCCGAGGGTCTGGCGCTGCGCCCAGGTGCCGAAGGCATAGAGCGTGGTGTCCGCGGTCAGCTGCAGCTCGGCGTTGGCGACGAGGTTGACCTGATCCTTGACTTGTGGCGAACCGAAGGCCCAGTTGCGGAAAGGATGGTCCTCGGGCAGCGACGGGTCGGGGCGGGTGTTGTTGGCCTTGGCGCGCTGGCCGGCGTCAAAGGCCAGGGTCAGGAAGCCGTCGCTGCCCAGCGGCAGGCCTTTCCAGCCGTTGATGGTGTGCTGTTCGCCGCCGCGCCCTTCATGCGTGAGGCCGCCCCAGCGGTAGCTGGCGCCACCACCGTCCTCGCGTGACTTCAGCACGATGTTGATGACGCCGGCTATGGCGTCGGAGCCGTACTGGGCCGCTGCGCCGTCGCGCAGGATCTCCACGCGCTCGATGGCGCTGACGGGGATCAGGCTCAGGTCCACCGCTGCCGCGCCGCGGCCACCTGCCAGCGTTTGGCGCGTGAAGTTGGCGCCGACGTGACGGCGCTTGCCGTTGATGAGTACCAGCACTTCGTCGGCCGACAAACCGCGCAGCGCCGCGCCGGCCGGGATGGATGAAGCGAAGCCGCCGTTGGGCGTGGACGGCGCGCTGAACGAGGGCGACAGGCTGATGAGGGCGCGTGACAGGTCGGCTGCACCGGTGCTTTGCAGCGTCTCGGCGCTGAGCACGTCCACCGGGGCGGGGGCGTCCAGGCTGGTGGTCCCGAGCCGCCGCGTGCCGGTCACGACGACGGCGTCCAGGCTGTTGGCTGTTGTCGCTGTCGCTGTCGCTGCTGCGGTGGCAACGGGTGTCTGGGCGAAGGCGGGAGTGCAGGCGGCGGCCAGCAGCGCGAGCAGGGTGTGGCGGGGCAGGGGGGTGGGAGAGCGTTGTGGCATGGCTGGAGTGAGCAGGCGTGACGGGGCGCAACGCAGCGGCGCTGCGCCGTGAGGCAGACGGAGAAGGGGGGAAGGGGGGAAGGAGCGCTGCGGGCGTCAACAACGCCGGCGGCCTGGCGCCTTGGGCGCGGCGCTCATGGCGCGCCGGCGGCGTTGATGCCGGCGTTCTGGCGACGCTCGCGCAGCGCGGCGCCGTACTCGGCCGGATCCACGCCGTTGAGGTAGTAGTTGCCGACGTGGTGGACGCGCCAGCGGATCGGGTCGTGCGTGGTGTGCACGCGGGCATTGCGCCAGAAGCGGTCCAGGTTCCACTTCGTCAGCGACGAGTTGGCGCCCAGAAGCGAGAACATGTCGCTGGAGATGCGCAGCGACGCTTCGTCCGAGGCGGAGCGCGCCGTGGCCACGGCCAGGATGAGTTCGTCCTGCAGCGCCTTGTCGTCGGGGGCCGCCTTGTGCTCATCGAACAGCTCGGCCGCATAGCGCAGCAACGCCTCGGCGCTGCGCACCAGCACCGCGTAGTCGCCGACGGCCTTGATGATGTGGGGTTCCTGCACAGCGTGCTCCACCTCGGCGTCCACCCAGGGGCGGGTGTTGACGCGCAGGTGTTGCACGGCGGCGTCCAGCGCGCCGCGGGCGATGCCCGTGTCGATGGCGGCGTGCAGGATCTGCGGCCAGGTCAGCCCGGTGCGTGGCATGCCGCCGGCAGCAGCCGGGCGCCGCGGCACGAAGCGTTCGTCGACGACGATGTTGTTGAATCGCACGGTGCCGCTGACCGAGTGCTGCTGGCCGAAGGCGTGCCAGTCGTCCAGCAGCTCCAGTCCTGGGGTGTCGCGGTGCAGCAGTACGTTGATCGGCCCTTCGGTGGATCCGGCGCTCAGCGAGATCCACTCGGCCAGCAAGCAGCCGGTCGAATAGAACTTGCTGCCGTTCAGAACGAGGCGGCCGTCGGGCTGACGTTCGGCGAAGGTCTTGTGGTCGAACTTGTTCTTGCCGCCCACCTCGGCCAGCGCATTGCCGAATCGCTTGCCGGCAAGGATGTCGGCCACCAGTTGGTCGCGCACTTCGGGTTCGAAGCCGCTGGCGACGCCGCGGATCATCACGTTGTGGATCTGCAGCAACTGGCCCACGCCGCCGTCGGCAGCCGAGATCAGGCGCACGGTCTCGACGACGGTGGGCACGGACGCACCCAGGCCGCCCAGCTCGCGGGGCAGCGAGATCGCGGTGACGCCGGACTGCGACAGGATCTCGGCCTGGCGCACGGGCACGCGATCGTTCTGGTCAGGATCGGCGGAGATTTCGCCGATGGCGGCTGCAGCCTGGCGCGCGGCGTCCAGGGCTTCGGCCTCGGAGGCCAGGCGACGGGCAGGCACGAAGGCGGCCGCAGGGGGAGTGAGGAGAGAGGCGAGAGTCATCGTGTGCAGGCGGTTCGGAAAAGGTCAGGTCGCGAAGCGGTAGCGCAGTGGTGGCGCGAGGCGGCGTGTGTCGGCGTTGAGCGTGGGTGCCTCGATGACGAGGCGGCGGGTATAGGGCTGCGTGGGCGCGTCCAGCACCTCGTCCACCGTGCCCTGCTCGACCAGCACGCCCTGGCGCAGTACTGCCACACGCTGGGCCACCGCGCGCACGACACCCAGGTCGTGCGTGACGAACAGCAGTGCCAGGCCACCGCGTTGCAGTCGGGCAAGTAGGTCGAGGATGGTCGACTGAACCGACACGTCCAATGCTGATGTGATCTCGTCGCAGATCAGCAGCCGTGGCTCGCAGATCAGCGCGCGAGCGATGGCCACGCGCTGGCGCTCGCCACCCGACAGCTCGCGTGGGTAGGCTGCAGCCGCCGAGGCTGGCAGTGCCACCTGTGCCAGTGCCTGTTCGACGCGCCGGGCGGCCTCGTCGGCACGGATGCCGAAGAAATGGCGTGCGGCGGTGGCCAGCGTCTCTCCGACGGTGAGGCGCGGGTTCAGCGATCGGTAGGGGTTCTGGAAGATGTACTGGATCTGGCGGCGCTGGTCAGCCGGCCGCTCGCGGGAGCGCAGCGCAAGCGTGGCACCGGCGTAGCGCAGTGAGCCGCGCGCCTGCTCCCCCAGGCCCGCCAGAGCCCGGGCCAACGTGGTCTTGCCTGAGCCGGACTCGCCCACCAGCGCCAGGCACTCGCCCGGCGCCAACGCCAGCGAGGCCTCGAACAGCACCTGCCGGTCGCCGTACCAGGCGTTGACGCGTTCGGCCTGGAGCAGCGGCCGGCCGTTGGCGGCGACGGTGGCCTCGGGTTGCGCCGCGCCGCGGCTGAACGCAGGGCCGGCATCGGCCCGATGGCAGGCCAGCAGCCGCCCGGGTGAGGACTGCAGCAGCGCCGGGGCGGTGGCGCGGCAGGCGTCGCCTGCCAGTGTGCAGCGTGCGGCGAAGGCACAGCCGCCCGGACGGTGGCCAGGAGCCGGCGCGTGACCTGGGATGGGCTGGGGCGGGCGCCGCTCGGCCACGTCCGGTATGGCCGCGAGCAGTCCTTGCGTGTAGGGGTGGCGTGGCGACTCGAACAACGGGTGAAGCGCGGCCTGCTCAACGATGCGACCGGCGTACAGCACCACGACTTGGTCGGCGAGGTTGCGCACCACGGTGAGGTCGTGCGAGACGTAGACCGCTGCCACGCCGTGGCGCCGGCACAGGCTGCGAACGGTCGCCAGCACCTTGGCTTGGGTGGTCACGTCCAGCGCGGTGGTGGGCTCGTCGAGCACGATGAGCTGGGGTCGCGTGACGAAGGCCAGCGCCAGCAGCACGCGCTGCTGCTGTCCACCCGAGAGTTGATGTGGAAAGCGGCGCAGGAACTCGGCTTCGGCCGGTAGATCCACATCGGCGAGCACCTGCAGTACGCGCTGGTGGCGCGCATCGGCGGCCAGGTCGGGCTCGTGGATCTCCAGCACCTCGGCGAGCTGTGTGCCGATGCGGCGCAGCGGGTTCAGCGCGGCGGCCGGGTCTTGCGCGACGTGGGCGACGAGCTTGCCGCGCAGGCGGCGCAGCGCGTCGGGCGCCAGGCCCAGCAGCTCATGCCCGCCCACGCGCACGCGGCCGGCGGTGATACGGGCGCCGTCACGGGCGTGGCCCAGCAGCGCCAGCGCGATGGTGCTCTTGCCGGAGCCGGATTCGCCCACCAGCCCGAGCACCTGGCCGGGTGCGATGCACAGCGCGATGTCGGCCACGATATCGGCGCCGGAGGGCAGCTCGACGCGCAGGCCTTCCACTTCGAGCAGCGGTGCGGCCTCGACAGGGAGCGGCACAGCGATGTGTTCGGGGAACTCGGCGAGTGCCAGCATGTTCATCGTTCCTCGATGCGGGCCGCCGCGCGGCCCGCGCCCTCGGCCAGCAGGTTGGTGCCCAGCGCGAACAGTGCCACCAACAGCACCGGTGCTGCCACGGCCAGCGGCTGCACCAGCAGGCCGGCACGGTTCTCGTTGATCATCAGTCCCCAATCGGCTGCCGGCGGCGCTACGCCGTAACCCAGGAAGGCCAGGCCCGACAGCATGCCCACGGCCCAGGTCAGCATCACGCCCAGGTGCACCAGCAGCGGGGTGGCGATGTTGGGCAGGATTTCGCGCAGCACGATGCGGTGGCGCGGGTAGCCCAGCAGCTCGGCCGCCTCGACGAACTCCTGGCGCACCACGTTCAGCGCGACGCCGCGCGCCAGCCGGATCACGCCGGGCACGAAGGCCAGTGCGACGGTCAGCACGACGATGCCGTGGCTGCGCCCCAGCATGGAGACGATGAGCAGAACGAGGATGAGGTCAGGGAAGGCAAGGAAGACGTCGGCGCACCAGACAATGGCCTGGTCGACACGGCCTCGCGCATAGGCGGCCAGTACGCCCAGCACACTGCCGGCGGCCAGTGCCAGTGCCGACGTGGCGAGCGACATCCACACCACCGAGGCGCCGCCGGCCAGCAGGCGCGACCACACGTCGTGCCCCAGGAAGTCGTGCCCGAGCGGCGCACCCGCCGCCGCGCGGCCATAGGTGGGACCGACCAGTGCAGTGGGCTCGTGCGGTGCCAGCCAGGGCCCCAGCAATGCGAACGCGACGACAAGCAGCGTGGCCACCAGGCCCAGGCGCACCTGGCCCTGAGCCAGCGTCAGGCGCCAGAAGGACTTGCGGGGCGCGCTCATCGGGCGTACCTCGGTCGGATCTGGCCGCGGCCCAGCCGCAGCGCATGGCGCAGCCCCGGGGCACGCGCCTTGATGCGGCCGGCTGTGCGCAGCCGTGGCGTCAGCAGCACCGTGGCCAGGTCGGCAGCAAGGTTGATGGCGACGATGCCGACGGTGATGACCAGCACGATGGCCTGGATCATGGGCATGTCGCGCATTTCGATGGCGGCGTTCAGCGTGTTGCCGATGCCTGGGTAGCTGAACACCACCTCGGCAATCAGCGCGCCGCCGAACAGCACGCGCAGCGTCATTGCCACGCCCTGGATGGCGGGGATCAGCGCGTTGGGCAACGCGTGGCGCCAGACGATGCGGCGCTCGGGGATGCCGCGCAGCCTGGCGGCTGCAACGTAGTCGCTCTCCAGCACCTCGATCATGGAGGCGCGCACCAGCCGCAGCAGATAGGGGGCGATGGAGAGCGCGAGCGTCACGGTGGGCAGCACGAGGTAGCGCCATTGCGACAGCAGGCCGCGGTCGGGGTCCAGCAGCGAGGCTGCGGGCAGGACCTTGAACACCGAGGTGGAGAACAGCATCACCAGCAGGATGGCGATGGCGAATCCCGGCACGGCCTTGAGCAGCACCAGCGCGCCAAGCGCGAGGCGGTCGGTGGTGGTGTCGCGCCGCAGCGCCAGCCACACGCCCAGCGCCAGTGCCAGCGGCAGTGCGGTCAGTGCGACGCAGGCGGTCAGCAGCAACGAATTGGCGAAGCGCGAGCGCAGCAGCTCCCCCACCGGCACGTTGGAGTCGATGGAGCGGCCCAGATCACCGGACAGCATCTGTCCGGCCCAGCTCAGGTACTGCACGACGATGGGCTTGTTCAGCCCCAGCTGCTCGCGCAGCACGGCGATGGTGGCCTCGCTGGCCTCGGGGCCGAGGATGATGCGCGCGGGATCGGACGGCAGTGCCTGCGTGGACGCGAAAACGACGATGGAGATAGCGACCACCACGCCCAGGCCGGTCAACAGGCGGCCGGCGAACCAGGGTGCCCAGGTCGGCAGCTTGGGGAACTTGAGCCTGGCCATCAGGCGGGCTCCCGGCGCCAGATGCGGTCGGTGCGCCAGGCGGCGAAGCCGGTGCGGTCGGGGGTGACGCCGCCGATGTCGGCCGCGACAGCGTCCAGCGTGTCGGCGAAGCCCCAGATCAGCAGCCCGCCGTGTTCGTGCTGGATGCGCTGCGCCTCGTGCACGAGCTGCTTGCGCTTGTCGAGGTCGGGTTGGGCCAGTGCAGCGGTGATGAGCTCGCCGAAGCGCGGGTCGCGGAAGTGCGTTTTGTTGCTGGCGGCGCGCGGGCCGTCGTGCTGCTGCACGGTGAGCAAAAAGGGGCGCGACACACCAGCGCCGGTGCTGAAAGCCCAGGAGGTGCGGTTCGGCCCGGTGAAGGTGGGGCTGTCGACCTGCTTGACGTTGACAGTCACGCCGGCCTCCTTGGCCTGCTGCGCAAAGACGAGGGCGGCCTTGGAGCCGGGTGTCACCAGCTCCACCTCCAGCCCGTCCTTGAAGCCCGCCTCGGCCAGCAGGCGGCGCGCTTCGGCCAGGTCGCGCTGGCGCTGCGGGATGGCATGGTCGTAGACCGGGTCACCTGGCGAGTAGAGATCGTTGGCGACGCGGCCGCGCCCCTGCAGCACACGTTCCACCAGCTCCTTGCGGTCGGCGATGAGGCGGAATGCGCGACGCACCTGCGGCCTGTCGAACGGCGGCTTGTCGAGGTTCATGTCCAGCGACTGCCAGGCGTCAGTCTGCGAGGAGACGATGCGAAAGCGCGTGTCGCCGTCGAGGAACTTGAGTTGTTCTGGCGCGATGTTGGGCGCGATGTCGATCTGGCCAGCCTGCAGGGCCTGCAGCCGCGCTGTCTGGTCCGAGAAGTCGTGGATGTGGACCTCGTCGAACCAGGGCTGACCGGCCTTGAAGTAGTTCTCGAAGCGCGTGAACACCGAGCGTTGGCCGGGCGTGAAGCTCTTCAGCCGGTAGGGGCCAGCTCCCACCACGTTGTTGACCGGGTGGTAGTCCACGGGGACGATGCCGCCCCAGCTCATCCAGCACTCGGCCAGCGCCACCAGGCCCTGTCCCTCCTCGAAGGGGATGCGCACAGTGCGCGCGTCGAGCTTGCGCACATCGTCGCGGCGCAGCGAATACAGGTAGGCCGCGTAAGGCGAGGCCAGTGCCGGGTCGGTCAGACGGCGAAGCGAGAAGATGACGTCGTCGGCGTCGATGGTCTTGCCATGATGGAACTCCAGGTCCGGCTTGAGGCGGATGGTCCACTCCGTGCCATCGGCGTTGACCTCGGCGGATTCGGCCAGCGCCAGCGTGGGCTGGCCGTCCAGCCCCCACTCCCACAGCTTGGCGTACAGCGCCCATCCGCGGAATGCGCCGCTGCCGATGGGCTTGTGCGCGTCGAGGTTGCCGGCCTGGCCGCCTTCGATGACGCCAAAGCGCACTGCGCCGGCGCTGCGTCGGGGCGTGTCGGCGGCGGTGCCGGGCCCGGGTTGTGCGGTCGACTTGTCGGCGTGCTCGCCGCAACCGCCCAGCAGCCCCGTGCCGGCCAGCAGGCCGGCGCTTGCGGCCAGCCAGCCGCGGCGCAGCAGTGAGCGGCGCAGCGCGTCGTCGGGCATGTCATGGGGTGGGTTGGAGCGGCTCATCGGCAGAAGGGAAATGAACGTGGAGGTGAGAAGGGTTCACCGATGGATAGCAGGGTCCGTGCCACCGTGAAACGGCTCGAAACAGGCCCGTGCAGCCCTGAAATCAGCGTCCCTGGATGAAGCGCTGCGTGGATCTGCGCAGGGGCTGCTTCGAGTTGTCCATCAGCGCCCGGCGCGCAGCGCGGGAACGTCGAAGCCGTGGTCCAGGTCCAGCAGTGGCAGCAGCAGGTCGGCCACGCGCTGAGCCTCGCTGATGAGCGGGAAGCCGGACAGGATGAAGGCGTTGGTGCCCTGGGCCTCGTATTCGCGGATGCGTGCGGCGACGTTCTCGGCGCTACCCACCAGCGTCGTGCCGGAGGCCGGGCCGAGGATGTCGAAGCCGAACCACGCGGGGCCGACCCAGACGTTGGGATAGATCTCCAGCTCGCGGGCCGTGGGCAGGCGCCCGGCGAGCAGGCTCTGGGCGTTGCGCTGGATGATGGGGTTGTCGCTGCGGAAGGTCTCCAGTGTCTCGCCGGGCTTGAGCTGGCGCTGCGCGGAACGCTTTGCGTGCTCCAGCGACGACTTGGAAAGCAGCCACTCGGCATGAGCCCAGGCCTCCTCCTCCGTCTCGCGCACGATGACCTGCAGCCGCGTGCCGTACTGCAGCTTGCGGCCGATCTTCTCGGCCTCGGCGCCGACGCGGCGGAACTTGTCGCCCAGCAGCGGCGGCGTGTTGGCGAAGGAGAGGTAGACGTCCAGCAGCTTGACCGAGTGCGCGACGCCCGGCGCCGAGGTGCCGGCACCCCATAGCGGCACGCCGCCCGGCTGGGTCGGGCCGTTCCAGGTGCCCATCGGACTGGGGCCGGAGTGGCGCGGAGCCAGCTTCACGTAGCGACCCTCGTAGCCGCTGGTGTCGCCGTCATAGACGCGTCGGAACGCGTCCCAGTACTCCCAGCTGAAGTCGTATCGTTCGTCGTGCGGGTAGTGCACGCCCAGAGCAGCGAGGCCGGCGTCGTTGCCGTTGACGACGTTGAACAGCAGTCGACCACCCGAGAAGGCGTCGAAGGTCTGCGCATACTTGGCCAGCACGGCGGGCGACAGCTCGCCTGGGTGCTGCGCGACGAGGAAGCGCATCCGGTGCGTCTGCGCGATCAGCGCGGCGGCGACGGCCAGGCTCTCGTTGGCACTGCTGCCGAGCAGGGCGCCGTAGTACCCCAGCCGGTCGATGGTGACGGCAAGCTGTTCGAGGTGGCGGAAGTCGGTCTTCCAACGGCCCTGCGGCTCCCAGGGGTAGGGGCCATCAGGCGCGGTCAGGTACCAGAGGATCTTGACGGCCATCTTGGTTCCTCAGGCGGCGGCGCGCAGCTGCTGGGCGAGGCGCTCGTGCGCGGCGGCCAGGGGGCGCGGGTCGATCCACGCGTCGAAGTCGAAATCCCGGTCCAGGAATCCGTGCGTGAGCTGGAAGTTCTTCTGCTGGCGGAACAGCTCCACGCGCTCCTCGCTGAGGTCGGGCGCCAGCGTGAGGTGGAAGCCGTTGCGGTATGCGCCGCTGACGCCCTCGCTGCCAGCGCGCGTCTCGCCCTGCAGGATCTCCAGCGTCTCCTTCAGGTGGGTCTTGGCCCATTCGGCGGCGCGCAGCGTCTGTGTCAGGAAGCGCACCAGCAGCTCGAAGTGGTCGTCGATGAGCGACTGGTGTACGGTGATGGGCCGCGGCGTGCCGTTGTTGACGCGAAAGCGCTTCTCCGGCAGTTGGTCCAGGTCGATGCCGACCTTGGCGCCCAGGCGCTGGGCGGCCTCCAGTGCGGCAGCGCCTTTGACGTAGACGGCATCCACCTCGCCGCGCAGCAGCGGCAGGATGCCTTCCCACAGGCCGGTTCCCAGGCTCTCGGCGCTGCGTGCGCCGCCGCCCGCGGGTCCACCGGCAAGATGGCCGGCGTCGCCTTCGCGCGGCGGCGCTGCGGGCAGCTCGACGAGGCGGGCATCGTCCAGCGACAGGCCCACGGAGTTCAGCGCGCCCTTGTAGCCCGCCAGGCTCATGCCGCGCGCGATGCTGCGGCCGCGACGGTTCTGGGCCAGGTCAGCGGCGCGGAATGCCGGCAGCGCCAGACGCTGGCCGCGCAGGTGCTCGGGGCGGCTGATTGGGGAGTCGGGGCGCACGAGGATGGCCTGGAACTCGTCGATCCAGGTCAGGCCCACCAGCCGCGTCGGCGCGCCCTGGGCGCGTGCGGGGATGGCCAGCAGGTTGCCGCCTTCGCGGACCAGCGTGGTCAGCTCGTGGTCATAGTGATGGCGGGCGAGGTCGCCGCCAACTTCCTGCAGTGTCTTCAGTTCAATGCCGTCGCGGGCGAAGTCCTCTCCCAGCCAGCCCAGGCGGTAGGCCAGGCCGGTGGCGGTGGGCACGGGGCAGCGGGTGAACCAGACAGTGTCGACGGAGGTCTTGGGGGTGCTCATGGGATGTCCTGGAGGTGAAGGGGCAACCCTTCAATCGCCAGATCCGTGCCAGCGTTTTTCCGGCAAGAACACCCCGTTTCTGCATCGCTGCGCGTCGAACGCAGCAACCGCTGCTGGCTTCAGGCCAGTGCCGGGCTGGTTTCTACGCTGGCGCCGAACGATGCCTGTTCGTAGGCGCGGTACAGCCGCGAGTAGGCGCCGCCGGCGTCGATCAACTCTGCGTGGGGGCCGATTTCGACGATGCGGCCCTGCTCGATGACGGCGATGCGGTCGGCGTCGCGTATGGTGGCCAGTCGGTGGGCGATGATGATGGCCGTGCGGCCCTCGCAAAGCCGCCGCAACGCGGCCTGGATGCGGCGCTCTGTCTGCACGTCCACGGCTGAGGTGGCCTCGTCCATGACGAGCACGGCAGGGTCGGCCAGGTAGGCGCGTACCAGGCAAACCAGTTGGCGCTGGCCCTGGCTGAGCTGGCTGCCCATGGGGCCGACGGGTGTGTCGTAGCCCAGCGCAAGCCGCTCCAGTACCGCATCGGCACCGAGATCGCGGGCGGCGGCTATGAGTCGCGCGTCACTGGCCGTTGGTGCAGCCAGCCGCAGGTTGTCGAGGATGCTGCCGGAGAACAGCATGTTCTCCTGCAGCACCACGCCCACATGTCGGCGCAACGCGTGCTGAGCGAGGTCCCGGATGTCGATGCCGTCCAGCCGCACGGCGCCCTCGCCGATGTCATAGAAGCGCGTGAGCAGCTGAACGAGCGTGCTCTTGCCATGGCCGGTGGGGCCGACGATGGCCAGCACCTCGCCGGGCGCGATGTGCAAGTCCAGTCCTCGGATGACAGGGCGCTGGTGTTCGTAGGCGAAGCCGACGCGGTCGAAGTGGATGTCACCGCGAACGGTTGCAAGCGGCCTGGGGTCGGCGGGGTCGGCCACCTCAGGCTCGGTGTCCAGCAGCAGGAAGACGCGCTGCGCCGACGCTGCACCGCTGGTGTAGCGTTCCAGCAGGTCGGACAGCTCCTGCAGCGGGCCGAGGAAGAGCTGCACGTAGAACAGGCACTGCACGACCTGGCCGAAGCTCAGCTCGCCGCGCGCCACGGCACCGGCACCGCCCGCGAGCAGCAGCGCCATGCCCGCGCTGGTCAGCAGCGCGGCATAGGGCAGGAACCAGCCGGACTTGCGGTTGCCGCGGATCAACGTGTGGTTGAAGTCATCCAGCAGCGTGCGGTAGTGGTGGCGGTTGGCATCTTCCTGCACGGTCTGCTGAATGATGCGCACGCCAGCCACGGTCTCGACGAGGTGTGCGGTGAAGCGCGCGCGGGCCTCGGCCACCAGGCCCCAGTTCTTCTGTGAGATGCGCTTGAAACCCCAGATACCCAGCACGAGCAGCGGCACGACGGCGGCCAGCGCGAGGAAGAGCGTGGGCGAGATGGCATGGATCAGCAACGCCGCCACACCGCAGCGCAACGCCGCCGACAACAGTTCCGGCGGGCCCTGGATCAGCAGTGGCTCCAGAGCGTCCACGTCGCGATCCACGCGCGAGATGATGCGACCGGCCTTGGTCTTGTCGAAGAAGCGCACGCTGAGCGACTGCACATGCCGGTACACACGTATTCGCAGCGTGTTCAGCACCCGCAGCGCCGCGGCACCTGCAAGGTACTGCGACAGGCCCGACAGGGCAAACCTCAGCACCCAGGTTAGAGCCATGCCCACACCGAGAAGCGTCGCCAGTTGCGTGTCGATCTTCCAGCCGCCGTCGGCAGGAACGAGCGCGTGGTCAAGCGCCTGTCCCACGAACCAGGGCCGCAGAAACACGGCGCCCACCAGGAGCGCCTCCAGCACGATGACGGCCAGCAGTTCGCGCCGCACGCTGCCCAGCAGCGGGAGCAGCCGCCAGAACATGCCGCGGTCCAGCGCCTTGCGGGCGAGCGCCTGCTCGAGTTCGATGTCGGACAGTGGACGCTGTCCTCGCATGTCGCGGGCTGCCATCAGTCCAGCCCCAGCAGTTCGCGGTAGGTCCGGTGGCGCGTCAGCTCGGCGTGCCGGCCCTGGGCGGCGATGCGTCCATCGACCAGCAGCAGTACACGGTCGGCCTGCAGCACGGTGGAGAGCTTGCTGGCCACCATCAGCACCGTGGTGCCACCGCCATCCTCCTGACGCAGGGCGCGCAGCCGGCTGAACACGCGCTGCTCGGTGAGCGCGTCCAGCGCGCTGGTCGCGTCGTCCAGGGCCAGCAGACGCGGCCGAGCCAGCAACGCGCGGGCCAGCGCCAGGCGCTGGCGCTGGCCGCCAGACAGCGTGACGCCGCGATCGCCCACCCGTGTCTGCAGCCCGTCGTGCAGCCGCTCTACGACCTCGTCCGCGCAGGCAACGTGCAGGGCGCGCTGCAGCGCTGCGTCGTCGGCCAGCGGAGCGGCCAGCCGCAGGTTGGCCGCCAGCGTGTCGGAGAACAGGAAGGCTTCCTGCGGCACCACCTGTACCGCCTGGCGCAGCACGTCAAGGCGCAGCGTGCGCAGGTCGGTCCAGCCACCGTCGTCACTGCCCAGAAGCAGCCGTCCGACGTCTGCATCCAGCAGGCGCGGAAGCAGGCTGACGAGGGTGCTCTTGCCGGCACCGGTCGCGCCCACGAGGGCCACGACCTCACCGGGCGCGATGCCAAGGCTGCAGTCGTCCAGGATCGCCGTGCTGCCGCCCGGCGCGCGCACGGCCACGTGCTCCAGCCGCAAGCCGAGTGGCGAGTGACGCTCGGGAAGGCGGGCGTTGCCGCCCTGAATGGCCGGCTCGGCATCCAGCAGCTCCCAGATGCGAGCCGCCGAGGAGCGCGCGTCGGCGAAGATCTGCATGACGCGGCCCACGCCTTCGGCGCGGAATATCAGCACGTTGGCCATCAGCAGTGCTGCCACCAGCTCGCCGCGGTGCAGCTGGCCTGCCTCCACGAGGTGCAGCCCGTACACCAGGATCCACACCTGGCCAAGCGCCACCACCGCCTGGGGCAGCGGCACGCGGGCGCAGGCGTAGGCGAGGGCGGCAGTGGCCTGCCGCATGAAGACGCCCACCTGGGCTTCGAAGCGCTCGGCGCGCTGCCCTTCCAGCACGAAGGACTTGATGACGCGCACGCCGTTCACGCCTTCGGACAGCTCCTGGTTGACCTCGTCGTAGGCGGCGCCCACGGCGCGGTCCAGCGTGACGAGATGGTTGGTCTGGCGCAGGAAGAGCGTGATGGCGGCGGCGATCAGCACCAGCGGCACCAGGGCCAGCAGCGGGTGGTACCAGGCCAGGACCGCCAGCGTGGCGGTGACCACCAGGCTCAGCTCGAACACCTGCCTCCAGAAGTTGATCAGTGCATCGCGCAGCTTGTCGGCATCACGCGTCGTGCGCGTGACCAGTTCGCCAACGCCATGGCGCCAGTGGTAGCCCAGGTCCAGTCGCTGGACCTGCATGAGGATGCGCTCGCGCAACAGCGTCAGCAACTGCTGGCCGCTGATCAGCGAGGCCAGCCCGGCGGCGTACTGCAGCCCGCCGCGCAGCAGCGCCACGCCCAGCAGCCAGGCACACCAGAACAGCACGCCGTCAAGCGCCGCGCGCGCGCCCAGGGAAGCGCCTTCCTCCAGCGCGTGGGCGGCGCGCCCCACCAGCCACTGCTGGCCGGCGAAGGCGATGTTGCCAAGCAGGAAGAGCAGCGCGGTGACGAGGAAGTGCCAGGGGATGTCGCGGTACAGGAGCAGGCTTCGCCACAGTGGCGATCGGGCAGAGGGCATCGGGAGAGGGGCAGAGGAAACGGAAACCCGGCCAGGGCGGCCGGGTGGTGATCGTTGACTTCGAGCAACTTCCACGCCAGCGCGCCCGCCCCGTGGCAAGCTGCGTTGCCACGGGATGGCGCTGCTGGGAAATCAGCAGTGCTGCGCGCTTTCCAGCAGGGATGGTGGTGAAACTGTCGCGCCCGGGAGTGGGATCGCTGCCCGCGACGGTCCCCATGCCGCTCAGGATCGCTTCTCGCGCGCGCGCTGGCTGCCTGCCTTGCCGATTGCCTTCCACTTGCTGCGCTGCTCGATGCGTTCGAGCGCGCTCATCTCGCCGCGCTGGGCATCGCGCATCAACTTCTTGTAGTTGTCCAGCCGGTCGGCATCGACATGGACGCGTACCGCGCACCCGGGCTCGGATTCGTGACGGCAGTCGCGGAACCGGCATTGCTGGGAGAGCGACTGAACGTCCTCGAAGGTCGCAGCGAGCGTCTCGGCCTCGGCATCAGGCCGGAACGTTCGCATGCCTGGCGTGTCGATGATGCAGCCGCCTTGCGGGCACAGATGCATCGAGCGAGCCGTCGTCGTGTGGCGGCCGCGGCCGTCGCCCCTGCGGACGGCGCCCGTCGACTGGCTGGCGTCGGTCAAGGTGTTGATGAGCGTCGACTTGCCGGCACCGGAGGAGCCGAGCAACACGAGCGTCTGGCCGGCGTGCAGCCATGGGCCGATCTCCGTGCACGCCTGGCGCGACAGCGCATTGACCGGCAGCACCGGGACAGTCGCCGGCAGGCGGCCGTACATCTCGGCGATGCGCACCTGAGCGAGCGGCGCGATGTCGAGCTTGGTGAGCACGACGACCGGCGCCACATCACAGGCGCGCACCATCGCGATGTAGCGCTCCATGCGGCGGGCGTTGAAGTCCGCATCCAGCCCCATCACCAGCAGCGCCGCATCGACGTTGCTGGCGAGCGGTTGGCGGCGCCCGTCGTTGGCGCGGCGCGCGATCTGCGTGACGGGGGCGACCCGGTCGACGATCCAGGCTTGGCCGTGCGTGTCGACGTGCATGCCGACCCAGTCGCCGATCGTCAACAGCTGGCCGGTGGCCTGCAGCTGCTGCACCAGCCGGGGCAGCGCGCGGGCCTGCAGTTCGGCGCGGCCGTCGTGCAGCGTGAAGCAGTCACGTTGCGATTCGGTCACGCGCGCCAGGCGTGTTCCTGCGTCGGGTGGGGCGAGTTGTGCGGCGCGGCCGGCGATGGTGTGTGTGAGCCCGAGTGCCTGCAGTGTCTCGAAGTCGAGTTCGATCATGGGAATCCATTGAGTGTTGGCCTCGTCCGCGCGTGCGCGGACCCATCCGCACGCGACGGCGTGCGGAGCAAGAGGATGGGAAGCCGGCCGCGACTGGCGCGGCAATCAATGGACCCGCAGCTGGCGCAGGGTCAGGAGCGCTTGGTGCTCAGGCGGCCGACACGAGGAGGGCGACACGATCTGCTTGTTGTTCCATGGTCTTCTCCTTTTCGGCAGGGTTGATGAAGCCCGCAAGTCTGCCAGTGGGGCGTGGTCCGCGTCAATTGCGAGAGGCCTCAGGGAGCGGGAGTCCATCCTCGCGCCGCGCACAAGCAGCCTCGGATTCGGCGCTTGGCGGCACACTGCAGCCCACCTAGGCTCACGGGCTTTCTGTTCCTTCCGGAGCCCGCCTTGCTGTTCAAGTTTCTCGTGCTGCCTTTGCTGACCTTGTTGCTCCTGCTCGCCGTCGCGGCGCTCGTGACTTTCCTGTGGCTGCGCGCGCCCGATCTGCCCGCCGCCGAGCTGGAGGCCCGTTGGGCCACCCCGGCGGACCGCTATCTCGACCTCGGCGACGGCCTGCGCTTGCATTACCGCGACGAGGGGCCTGCCGAAGCACCCGTGCTGGTGCTGTTGCACGGCTATGGCGACTCCTACGCGACCTGGGAAGGTTGGGCCGACGGGCTGAGGGCGAGCCATCGCGTGATCAGCCTCGACCTGCCCGGCCATGGCCTGACCGCTGCGCCAGCAGGCACGCAGATCGACCGGGAGGCGCAGGCGAGGTTGGTCATGCGTGTGGCTGAGCAGCTCCAGCTGCCGCCATATGTGCTGGCCGGAAACTCCATGGGGGGCGGTGTGGCCTGGCAGGTGGCACTGCTTGCGCCGCAGACGCTGCGTGGCCTCGTGCTCGTGGACGCCGCCGGCTGGCCCATGCCGTCCAGCACCCCGTCACTGGCCTTCCGTATCCTGGGGCACCCCTGGGGCCGCGCGGTGCTGGAGCGCATCGACAACCGCCCACTGATCCGCCAGGGGCTGACGGCGCAGGTGGGCGACAAGTCGCTGATCAGCGACCAGTTGGTCGATCGCTGGGCGCTGTACCAGCGCTATCCTGGCCACCGTCCTATCCTGATGTCCGTCGCCCCGGGCGCGCAAGCCCCGGCCACCGCCGAACGCCTGGCTGGCCTGCACCTGCCCACGTTGGTGCTGCATGGGGAGATCGACCCCATCCTGCCGCTAGAGCATTCGCGCCGCTTCGCCGCGGCGATCGCGGGGGCCGAGCTGATCGTCTACCCCGGCATCGGCCACCTGCCGCAGCGCGAGATCCCGCAGCGGTCGGCGGCCGATGTCGCAGCCTTCGTGGCGCGGCTGCCTGTTGTCCGATGACCTTTTGTGCAATCAAGCCCGGCCCCCTGAACCTGATTACGGACGTGTCCGGCCTGACGGTTGGCCATGTCACCGACGAAGCCGTTCGCTCCGGAGCCACGGTGCTGCGCACAGACGGCTTCTGGGTCGCGGCGGTGGACGTGCGCGGCGGCGGCCCCGGCACGCGCGAGACCGAGGCGCTGGCGCCGGAGAATCTGGTCGGCAAGGCTCATGCAATCGCGTTGGCGGGTGGTTCGGTGTTTGGCCTGGCCGTGGCGGACGGCGTGGTCACCGCGCTGTCGGCTGACGGGCAGGGACTGCAGCTCAAGCCTGGCTCGCCAGCCATTCCCGTCGTGCCTGCGGCTGTGCTGCACGACCTTGGCAATGGCGGCGACAAGGGCTGGGGGTTGGAGCCGCCCTACCGCCATTGGGGCATGGCAGCCGTCGCTGCCGCTCGGCGCGATTTCGCGCTGGGCTCCGTAGGGGCAGGGCGGGGCGCCATGGCAGGGTATCTGCCGGGCGGCATCGGCTCGGCATCGCTGGAGCTGGGGGACGGGCTGGTCGTCGGTGCGCTGGTGGCCGCCAATCCCATTGGCTCGGTCTACATGCCTGACGGGCAGACCTTCTGGGCCTGGCCGTTCGAGATCGCTGGAGAGTTCGGCGGCGTTCGTCCGGCGGGCCTGGGGCCTGTGGTCGACCCGATGCCCGACGCCTCGCGGCTGGCCAGCCTGGGTCGCATGCAGTCCGGCGCGAACACGACATTGGCGGTGGTGGCCTGCAATGCCGACCTGACGACGGCCGAGTGCAAGCGGCTGGCCATGATGGCGCAGGACGGCATTGCGAGGGCAGTGCGGCCGGCACACACACCATTCGATGGCGACACGGTGTTCGCGTTGGCTTCCGGCGCCCATCCCTTGGGAGAATCACGGCCGGTGCAGCTGGGGCGGCTGGGCTCGGCGGCAGCCGACTGCCTGGCGCGGGCCATCGCGCGTGCGGTCTACGCGGCCTCGCAGGGCCGATGATCCGCACGCCCTTCAGGCTCGCTTCAGGGCTTGCGCCAGATCCGGCGTCGCCGCCAGCAACTCCTGCGTGTAGGCCTGCGCCGGCCGCTCGAAAACGTCCGGCGTTGCGCCGCTCTCGACGATGCGCCCGGCCTGCATCACGTACAGCCTGTCCGTCGCTGCCCGCACGACACCGAGATCGTGCGTGACAAACAGCAGCGCTGTGCCGCGCTCGCGGCACAGCGCATCGATCAGCGCCAGGATCTGCCCACGCACACTGACGTCCAGCGCCGACACGGCCTCGTCCAGCACCAGCAGCGCAGGCTCCAGGACCAGCGCGCGAGCAATTGCCAGCCGCTGCCGCTGACCGCCCGAGAACTGGTGCGGATGGCGCTCAGCGGCATCCGCACCCAGTCCCACGCGTTCCAGCCATTCGCAGGCGCGCTGGCGCTGTGCCGAGCGATCCGGCGGCGAATCGAGCAAAGCCAGCGGCTCGGCGACCAGTTCCCATGCGCGCCAGCGTGGGTCCAGGCTGCCGGCCGGGTCCTGGAAGACGATCTGTACCTGACGGCGCAGTTCCCGCTCGGCGCCAGTGAAGCGCTGGCCCTGCAGGCGCACTTCGCCGCCTTGCAGCGGCTCCAGCGCGAGCAGTGCGCGCAGCAGCGTGCTCTTGCCGCACCCCGACTCGCCCACCAGCCCGACGCGCTCGCCCGGCGCGATGCGTAGCGATACGCCATCCAGCAGCCGTTTCACGACAGGGCGTGAGAACAGACCGTCGCGATGTCGTACCTCGCGGACCAACCCTTCGGCCGCCAGCAGCGGCGCATCCAGCGGCGGCGCCTGCACTGCCGGGCGTTCCGCCAGCGCTGATGCCGCAATGAGTTCAGCCGTTTCCGGCCGTTGCGGCGCGCGCAGCAGTGGCCGCGCCGGCCCCTGCTCGACGAGCCGGCCCTGGCGCATCACGGCGATGCGGTCGGCGATGCCGGCCACCAGCGGCAGGTCGTGGCTGATCAGCAGCAGGCTGCCGCCCTGTTCTCGCACCATCTCGCGCAGCAATGTCAGCACCTGGGCCTGCGTGCGCACGTCCAGCGCGGTGGTGGGCTCGTCGGCAATCAGCAACCGAGGCCGCAAGGCCATTGCGATGGCGATGACGCCGCGCTGGCGCTGGCCGCCTGAGAGCTCGTGCGGATGACGTCTACCCAGGCCTTCCAGCCCGACGCGGGCCAGCGCCGCTTCCGCCTGCGCGAGAGCTTCTCGTCGCGACAGCGGGCCGCGCTGCCCAGAGTGCAGGGAGAAGGCCTCGGCGACCTGCTCGGACAGCGTCATCAGTGGATTGAGCGCATTCATCGGCTCCTGGAACACCAGGCCCAGCACCGCGCCGCGGCGCTCGTCCATACGAGCTTCCGGCAGCGTCAGCAGATCCTCGCCGTCCAGCAGCACCTGGCCCTGCGCATGGGCACCCGCCGGCAGCAGCCCGGCGACGGCCAGCGCAGTGAGCGACTTGCCGGAGCCGGATTCACCGACCAGCCCCAGCACCTCCCCGGTGCCAATTTCGAGATTCAGCCCATGCAGGCGGATCTGGCCACCCAGTGTGACGCCCAGATCGCGCAGTTGCAGCAGCGCGGTCATTTCTCCTCCCGGTGCGGGTTGAGCCTCTCGCGCAGCCCGGCTGCGAGCAGATGGAAGGCCAGCACCGCCAGCGCGACGGCCAAGCCCGGGAACAGTGCAAGCGTGGGCGACAGCGCCGTCAGCGTCTGCGCGTCGGCCAGCATGCGGCCCCAGCTGGGCTGAGGCGGTTGCGTGCCCAGGCCGATGTAGGACAGCCCAGTCTCGGCGAGCAACGCCAACGACAGCTGCAAGCTGAGCTGCACGAGCAGGCCACCGGCAAGATTGGGCAGCACATGCTCGCGCGAGATGCGACCGTCGCCCTTGCCGGCCGACCGGGCAGCCAGCACGAACTCGCGCTGCCACAGCGGCAGCGCGAGCCCGCGTGCGACGCGGGCGAACACGGGGATGTTGAACACGCCGATGGCCAGGATGGCGCTGGAGGCGCCGGGCCCAAGTGCCGTCGTCAGCAGCACAGCCAGCAGCAGTGGCGGGAACGCGAAGACGATGTCGTTGCCCCGCATCAGCAGCTCATCCGGCCAGCCGGCACGCGCGGCCGCCCACAGGCCCAGCGGCACGCCCACCAAAGCGCCCAGACTGACAGCCAGCGCAGCAACGCCCAGCGACGTTGCTGCGCCACGCATCAACAGCGACAGGACGTCGCGGCCCAGATGGTCGGTGCCGAGCCAGTGTGTCGGGCCGGGCGGCTGCAGTCGCTCGGCGATGGCGAGATGTTCCAGCGGATGGGGCGTCCAGGCCAGCGACAACAGCGCCAGCGCGACAAAGGAGCCGGCCAGCAGTGTGCCGAATGCGAGCCGGCGGTTCATGCGCCACCCCCGCGCCGCGTCAGCCGGGGGTCGGCCGCGCGCGCGGCCAGCTCGACCAGGGCCGACACCGAGACGCCGAGAGCCACCAGCACCAGCACCAGGCTCTGCACCAGCACCAGGTCGTGCGCGGTGACGCCCTGGAACAGCAGCCGGCCGACGCCAGGCAGGAAGAACACGTTCTCGACGATGACAGAGCCGGCCAGCAGATAGGCCGTTTGCAGGCCCAGCAGCGTCAGTACCGGTGACGCGGTGTTGGGCAGCGCATGGCGCCACAGCACGCGCCAGCGGCTCGCGCCCTTGGCACGAGCCGTGCGCAGGAACTCTGCGTGCGCCAGCTCGGCAAGCGCCGCGCGCAGCACGCGCGTCAGGATGGCTGCCTGCGGCAGTGCCAGTGCCAGCGCCGGCAGCGCCAGTGCGCGCAGTCCTTCGGCGAGGCCGGCTTCCCAGCCGGGGAAGCCGCCGGCCGGCACCCAGCGGAGCACGACGGCAAACAGCCACGCCCCCATGACGCCCAGCCAGAAGTCCGGCACGGAGACGCCCAGCTGGCTGAACGCGCCGACCGCGCGGTCCGCCCAGCCGTCGGGCCGGCGCGCAGCCAACAGGGCAGCCGGCACGGCCAGCGCGATGGCCAGGCCCAGCGCCAGTGCGGCCAGCGGCACCGTCAGCGGCAGCCGCTCAGCGAGAAGCTGGCTGACAGGCAGCCGATACGTCAGGCTCTCGCCGAGGTCGCCCTGCAGCAGCGCGGCGATCCAGCGGCCATATCGAGTCAGCGCCGGTGCATTGAGGCCCAGTTGCTCGCGCAGCGCCGCGACGGCCTGCTCGTCGGCCTGGATGCCCAGCACGTAGCGCGCCGGGTCGCCGGGGGCGATCTGCACCAGCGCGAAGATCAACACGCTGGCCACCGCCAGCGTCAGCACCAGTGCCGCGCACCGCGCCAGCAGCCAGCGTGGCTGCGAGCGCCATGCGAGGCGGGCGACTCCCAGTACGAGCAGGGTCAATGCGGCGATGGCGACGGTGCGCGGCAGGCCCGCGTGATCCTGGGGCTGCGCGGCGCCGGCATCGGGGAGCGTCGCGCCGGCCAGCTCCAGGCTGCCGACCGCGTTGACGTGAACGCCGGCAAGCCCGGCGCGCTGCACCAGCAACCGCGGGTACTGGAACAGGAAGCCGTTGACGGCGTCGTCGCTGAGCTGGCGCTGCAGCGCCTGCAGTGTCGCGCGGCGCTCGGGCTCGGCGGTCTGGTCATCGAGCCGGCGCAGCAGCGCCTTCACGCGTTCGCTGCGGTAGCCGAAATAGTAGTCGTCGCGGCCGTAGATGCCGTAGTCCAGCGGCTCGGCATGGACGATGATCGTCAGGTCGAAGTCGTGACGCACGAACACTTGGTCCAGCCACTGCGCCCATTCCAGGTTCTCGATGCGAGTGCGTATGCCCACGGCGGCCAGCTGTGCCGCGAGGATCTCGCCGCCGCGTCGTGCGTAGGCAGTGGGAGGCAGCTTCAGGCTCAGCACGCGGTCCGCCGGCCAATGTGCCTCTGCCAGCAGCGCGCGGGCGCGTGTCGGGTCGTGCGGGCTCTGACCGGTCAGGTCGACATAGGCGGCATGGCGCGGCGAGAAATGGCTGCCTATGGGCTGACCGTAGCCGAACATCGCGCCGTCGATCAGCGCTTGGCGATCGATCGCGGCGGCGATCGCGCGGCGCACGGCCAGTTGCTGCAGTGGCGCGCGGCGATGGTTGATGGACAGCAGCGTCTCGCCCTCGCTCAAGCCCACTCTCAGCTCGAAACGGCGGTCAGCACGGATCTGTGCCAGGTGCTCGGGTGCTGGAAAGTTGGCAAACAGGTCGACGTCGCCGGCCATCACGGCGGCGTAGGCGGCAGACGGGTCGGCGATGAAGCGGTAGCGCAGCGCATCGAGCCGGGCCTTTGCGCCCCAGTAGCCGTCGAAGCGCGCCAGCTCGATCGCGTTGCCCCGCTGCCAGCGCACGAAGCGCCAGGGGCCGGTGCCATTGGGCGCAGTCGGGTTGCTTGTCACGCTGGCCGGCGCGACCATGACGAAGGCCGCGCTGCCCAGGCTCTGCAACAAGCCGCCATCGCGGCGCTTGAGTCGCAGCAGCAGTGTTCGCGCATCGGGCGCCTCGACGTGGGCTATCGCGGCCAGAAGGCTGCGCTGCGGGTTGGCCGAGCCGTCAGCGCGTGCGCGGTCCAGCGCGAACTTCGCGACGGCGGCATCGAATGGCGTGCCGTCGTGAAAGCGTACGCCGCCACGCAGCCGGAAGCTGATGCTGAGGCCGTCGGGCGCAATGTCCCAGTGCTCGGCCAGCCGCGGCTGCGCGCTGCCGTCCTCGGCCAGCACGACCAGACCCTCGAACACATTGCCGTAGACGACTTCGCCGATGGGCGCTGCGGCGCCCACGGTCGGGTCCAGCAGCGGCGGCTCCAGTTGTAGCGCGACTCGCAGCGTGCCGGCCCCGGCGGTCAGGCACAGCGTGAACAGCAGCAGGGCGGCAAGCAGGCGCCTCATGCGGCCGCTGCCGTGCGGGCGTCGGCTGCCAGGCCAGGCAGGCCCAGGCGCTCATACAGGGTGGCGAGCCGTGCGTTGACGGGCACGTCGAGCGGGTCCACCAGACGGCGCTGCTCGAGCGCCTGCTGCGCGTCGCGGTCGTTGCCGGCACGCATGGCGGCGTCGATCTGCAGCTGCGCGAACAGGTCGCGCTGCGCATGGCTGCCGCCGATGCGAACCAGTCGAGGCAGGCCCTGCGACAGCCCCGCATCGGCGGCGGCCGCATCGCCGCGGGCCAGCGCAACCAGGCCTTGCGCGACTGGCAGCGCGGCGTCGCGCCAGGCGATGCGGGCCTCGCCGCGGGCGGCGTCGGCACGCGTCATGATGGCCGCAAGCAGCCGGTCCGCCTCGGGCCTACCGGCGCGAGCCAGGCCCAGCAGGTAGAGCAGGCTCAGGAAGGGTTCGGTGGTGTCGTCGGCGCGTACCGTCAGGTGCTCGGCCAGCTGCGTCCAGCGCGGGCCGACGTCAACGCCCACCCATTCCAGGCGCGCCAGCAGCTGCACGGCGCCGATCTGGTCCTGCGAGTAGCCTGGTGACACGCCCCAGACCTGGCTGTCGTACAGCGACAACGCGTCAGAAAAGCGGCCGCGCGCCAGGTAGAACAGTGCCAGATGCCACCACAGATGGGTCAGCATGAACGAGTTCAGTCCGGTCCAGGTGCTGCTCACGGCTTCGAGGAAGTGAAGGCCCTCATCCACGCGTCCGCGCGTCAGCAGCACATGGGCCAGAGCGTGCTGGGCCCAGGGTTCGCGGCGTTGCAGGGTCAGCGCCAGCCGCGCGGCGGCCTCGGCCTCGTCCAGCCGATGGCATTGCTCGTAGGCGAACGCCACCATGCCCTGGACGTGCGCGTTGTGCGCGTGGTCCGGCAGCACGGCCAGGATGCTGCGCAGCATGGCCGGCGCGTCGCCGCGGTTGAAGGCCAGGTACTGCGCCAGCTTGACGACGGCCAGATCCTGCGGCCAGCGCTGGGCAATCAGCGCGGCGCGCCGCTCGACGGCGGCCGTGTCGCCGGCTACCCATTCGGCAAGTAGCTCGACCTGCTCACGTTCACGCGCATGTGCCGGCCCGTCGCCGGGCTTCAGCGCCGCGCGCGCCGCATCGAGGTAGGGCCGCGCCTTCGCCGGCGCCTCGGGCGCCTCCAGGAACATCCACAGCCAACCCGCGTAGACCTGGGCCATCACCGCGCCCGGATGTGCGGCTGCCGTGCCCAGGATGGTCTCGGCGCGTGTCTCGTAGGCGAGGAAGCCGCCGACGAAGTCGTCCAGCCCCGCGATCAGCACGGGGTCGCGGTCGGTCAACGGGTTGCCAAGGAAGTCTGCTGCCATGGCGCCAGCATAGCCAGACCTGAGCACCTCAATAGGCGTAGCTGAGCGTGGCCGTCCAGGTGCGCGGCTGACCTGAGGCAGCGACGTTGAGGTCGTCTGCCGTGCTGGGGCGATTGCCGAAGAAGTTGCGCGTCAGGTCGTAGCGGCGGTCGAACAGGTTGCGCACGCCGACCGTGGCCTGCCACGGTGAGCCGGACGGCGCGATCTCGACGCGTGCGTTCGCCAGCCAGTAGGCCGGGATGTCGTACAGCGTGCCGCCGTCGACGTTCAGGCGGTTCAGCCATGACGGCGAGTTGCTGCGGTAGCTGTAGTCGCCGGCGACCTTCAGGTCCAGCCCGCCGGCTGTCCATGCATAGGCGATCGAGCCGCCGTAGCTGAGCTTGGGGAAGAACTGGCTGTGACCTGACAGGTCACCCAGCAGCGGTGAGTTGAAGTCCTTGAACGTGCCTCGCTTGTAGCCCACGGATTGGGCGATGGTCAGGCCTGCCAGCGGTCGCCACTGCAGTTCGAACTCGCCGCCATCGATGCGGGAGCGCGGGATGTTGATGATCTTGCCGATCAGTGCGCCGGTGGGCGAGGTGGTCACGTCCTGGAACTGCTGGTCGCGGTAGTCGTAGTGGAAGATCGCTGCGTTGACGCGCAACTGGTGCGTCAGGTCGGTCTTCGCGCCCAGTTCCAGCGCAACCAGCTTCTCGGGCTGGAATGGCGTCAGCGCCAGCGTGTTGAAGGTGTTGTGCGCGGTGATGCCGCCGGACTTCAGCCCTCGGCTAAGCGACGCATACAGCAGCGTTCCGGCCTCTGGCTTGAACTGCAGCGCGAGCTTGCCGGAGGTCTGGTTGCTGGTCAGTGACGCGGCCGCGCCGCTGACGCCCAGGCCGGCGATGACCGGCGTAGTGCCTGTGCTGAAGTCGTGGACGGCGCGAGTCTCGCGTTCCTGGCGTACGCCGGCCACCAGCGTCCATTGCGCGGCAAGCGGTACGTCGGCCTGCCCGAACACGGCGGTCGTGCGGCCGTCCTGGCCGTAGCGGGTGCGCGTGATCAGGCCGTAGTCGTGGCGGAAGTCGGTCAGCCAGTCTTCGTCCAGGCGCTCCTTCGAGTAGTAGGCGCCGACGACCCAGGGCAGCACTGCATTGGCCTGGGAGGACAGCCGCAGTTCCTGCGTCGTTACGCGGGCACGGTCCTGCCAGTAGACGTCTGAATGGTTGACGGCTGTGCCGTCCCAGTCGCCCAACTCATGGCGGGTGAAGCGCTGGTGGGCCGTGATGCTGGTCAGTCGCGTGGAGCCGAGGTTCCAGTCCAGGTGCAGCGACAGGTTGGTGGCGCTGTTGTCGCGCGACGGCTTTGCATTGGCGGCCACGCCGGCCAGTTGCGCGAAGTCGCTTTGCAGTCCCCAACCGGTGGCGGTGGGATCGGCGTCCGCGGCCTGGTTGGTGTGGCTGCGCGGCGTCGGCACGTACAGGCCTTGCACGTCGGAGCGGTCCTGGTTGTGGCTGAGGCTGATGCGCGCCTGCAGGTCCGGCGTGACGTCCACTTCGAGTTGCCCTCGGACGGCGGCGATGCGCTGGTCGCCAAGCTTCTCGCCGGTGACGCGGTTGCGCTGCCAGGCGCCGCCGTGCTCGCTGGCGACCGAGATGCGGCCGCGCACCTGCTCACCAAGCGGGCCTGACAGGTAGCCCTGCGCCTGCACTGCCGAATGCGAGCCGACACCGATGCTGAACCCGGCCTCTGCCTGCTTCGTGGGCCGGCGTGACAGGAGGTTGACGGCGCCGGCAGTCGTGTTCTTGCCATAGAGCGTGCCCTGCGGGCCGCGCAGCACCTCGACGCGCTCCAGGTCGAACAGCAGACCCTGCGTCTGCACCGGGAAGGCATAGCCGACCTCGTCCACGTACACGCCGACCGGCGAGGCGTTGTTGGCGCCGTAGTCCTGGAAGCCGATGCCGCGGATGCGGAACTGCGCCTGGCCGCTGCCGAACGCCGGCTCGATCTCCAGGCTGGGCAGCTCGCCCTGCAACTGGTTGATCTGGTTGACGCCGCGTGCCTTCAGCTCGTCGCCGGACAGCACGCTGATCGCGATGCCGACGTCCTGCGCCGATTCGGCGCGGCGCTGTGCAGTGACCTCCACGCGGTCCAGCGTGGCGGGGGTGTCGGCTGCGAGGGCGGGACCTGCGAAGACCGCGGTGAGTGCGGCGGCAAGGGACGTCAGGGAGAGGGGCGGACGGTACGGCATGTCCCGGGGTGTGCGAGTTGGAATGCGCCGCACTCTAGGCAGCGGAGCAGCCTCTCGCCACGAAGGAATCGGTGCATCGATATGCGGAAAGTCCACCAGGGAGGGCCAGTTCGATCCGCCGGGCTGCCCGGTTCTTGAGCAATCCGGTGCGCACCGTTGCGGGACAAGGGCTTAGCTGGCCGTCACACCACTTATCAACAGGGTTGCTCACGGTTGCGTCGAACAACTTCCGATGCACCGATGGCAGCCGGCTCAAGCCGGTCGGGACACGATTCGGAGGCTGCCATCAAGTCGCATATGGATAATGTCGCCAAAGGCCCAGCCGGCAGTCGCTGCCATCGCCACGCCGTCTCTTTGAAGCAGCCCGTGGTCGAGCGCTATTACCAGGAACTCCTGAACTTTCTGTCCCGCCAGGTTCGCGATCGCGAGGCTGCGGCGGATCTGGTGCAGGAAACATATGCGCGGGCCGCCGCCGTGCAGTACGGAGGCCAGGCCATTTCGGAGCCGCGAGCCTTCCTCTATCGCACCGCGCGCAATCTGATCGTCGATCGGCACCGCCGCCGCGAGGTGCGCGATGAGAACCAGCCCGAAGAGCAGGGCATGCTGGCGCCGGCTGACGCGATGCCGGCGCCTCAGGCCTTCGAGCCCGAGGCTGCGCTCTGTGCGGCGCGCAATGCCCAGGCCATGCTCGACACGATCTCTGCCCTGCCGCTGCGCTGCCGGGAGGCGTTCATCCTGCACAAGTTCGATGGCCTGCCGCAGGCCGAGGTTGCAGTGCGGATGGGCATCTCGGTCAAGATGGTCGAGCGCCACATCAAGCTGGCTCTGAAGGCATGTCAGGCCTGCCGGCGCCAATGGAGCGACGACTCAGGGAGTGGCGCATGAGCGCACCCGTACGCGCACGTTGCAGCGCATCGGTCAAGGCCAGGAGGCTCGTCGTCGACGCGTCGGGCTCGGTAACAGACTTGCCCGGCCCCGCTGCATGAGCGTCAAGCCCCTGCCGCAACAAACCTCGAGTCCTGACTTGTCCGAGCAGGCGCTGGACTGGTTTGTCCGTGAGCGAGCTGGGCTGGCGGCTGCGGAGCAGGCGGAGCTTCGAGCGTGGCTCGCGGCATCGCCCGAGCATGCGCGTGCGCTGGCACGGTGCGCACAGCAGTGGGATGAGCTGGACGCGTTGCCGGCGGCGGGCGTTGGCCGGCTGCGCCACCAACTCGCGGCGGACCTGGAGCGCGAGATGCAATCGCCGTGGCGCAGCCCGCTCCGTTGGTCGGTTCGGTCATCATGGGCTTACGGAGGAGCCGCGGCGCTGGCGCTGGCCGTTGCCTGCGCAACTTTCCTTGCTTGGTACCCGCGCCAGCAGCAGCCGCTGTATAGCCAGAGCTTTTCCACGGCGCGCGGCCAGCAACTGGCGCTGGCTTTGCCGGACGGCAGCCAGGTCCGGCTGGACACCGCCTCGCGCGGCGAGGTCGCGCTGTACCGCGAACGCCGCGAGGTGCGCCTGACCGAGGGGCAGGCCATGTTTCAGGTGGCCCGGGACGAGGCTCGCCCCTTCGATGTCTGGGCGGGGCCGCTGCGCGTCACCGTGCTCGGCACCCGCTTCGCCGTGCGCTACACGACCGGCGACGAGGGGAGGGTGCGCGTGGCAGTCGAGGAAGGTCACGTCCGGGTGGCCTCCGCTCGGCCGACGGGGGGTGCGGCCATCGAGCTGAGTGCCGGCCAGCAGGTGGACGGCGATGCAGGGGGGCGGCTTGGCACCGTGACGGCGGTTGCGGCCGATGGTGTCGCCGGCTGGCGCGAAGGGCGCCTGAGTTTCGAGAATGCCACGCTGGCGCAGGTGCTGGACGAGTTCGAGCGCTACGGTGCGACAGGCCTCGTGTTGAAGGACTCCCGCACCGCGGCGCTACGGCTGACCGGCACCTTCAACCCGCACCAACTGGAGAACTTCAGGCGCGTGCTGCCGCAGGTACTGCCGGTGCGCCTGCAGCCGCACGCCGACCAGATCGAGATCCAGGCCGTGCCCTGAGGTGAGATGCCTGGCGGCGTCAGGCGTTCCGGTCCACAAAAAGACTCTCAAATTTCTTGGCCGCCAGGTAGGGGTGTGAGCAAGTGCTGCGTCTACATGGGAAAGATTCTCATTATCATTCTCATTAAAGCACTCTTTCCATGCGGCCTCGTTCCCTTCCCGGCTTCCTTTCTCCCCGGCAACTGTTTCCCTTCACCCTGGCATGCGCACTCGCCATTCCCGGCATCGCGTCGGCGCAGGCCGGCGTGGCGCACGCCATCAGCCTGCCGGCCCAGCCCCTGGCGCAGGCGCTGAACGCGCTGGCGCGGCAGACCCGGCTCGAGCTGGCCGTGCCCCAGGCGCTGGTCGCGGGAAGGGCAGCCCCCGCCGTGTCCGGCCAGATGCATCCGGAGCAGGCGCTCAAGCTGTTGCTGGCCGGGAGTGGTCTGGTGGCGCACATCGAAGGTTCCGTTGTCACGATCAAGCGCGTGCCGGCCCAGCCTGTGGCCGTAGCGCCCGTGGCGGCTTCGGTCGCCGCCGACGGCTCGAGCGCACTTCCAGCCGTCGTGGTGCGCGGCGCCAAGACAAAGACGCTCGCGGCGGCGCCGAGCAAGTTTGACCAGTCGCCGAGGGAGATGCCCCAGTCGGTGACGGTGATCTCCCAGGAACGCATCGAGCAGCAGGCGTTGACGACGCTGGACGACCTGATGCTGCAGGCCACCGGCGTGACGCGTGAGCAACTCTGGCTCAACAACAACTACTACTCCAGGGGCCTGCAGATCAAGAACATCCGCTACGACGACGGCGCCACGGCGACCATCGCCGACCGGGACAACAGCGCCGACGTGGCCTTGTTCGAGCAGGTGTCCATCCTGCGCGGCGCCGACGGCCTGTTCGGCGCGGGCGACGCCGGCGGCGTGATCAACCTGCGCTCCAAGCGCCCTAAGGAGCAGTTCGGCGTGAACGCGACGCTCAGCGTCGGCAGCTGGAACAACCATCGCGCCGAGCTTGACGTGACAGGTCCGCTGACCGGAGACCGCCGCCTGAAGGGGCGTGCTGTGGCCGTGCTGCAGGACCAGGACCACTTCTTCAAGCCCAGTCATAGCCGGCGCAAGGTCATCTACGGTGCGTTGCAGTTCGATCCGTCAACGGACACCTCGTTGGTTGCCGGTGCCAGCCTGCAAAAGGACCGGCAGAGCGCCTTCAATGCCAGCCTGATGCGCTATGTCGACGGCACCGATGCGGGGTTCCCGCGCAGCACGACGATGGGCGCGCCCTGGGGCTGGCTGGAGCGGCAGAACGTGACCGTCTACGCCAGCCTGCGCCAGCAACTCGCCCCCGCCTGGAAGCTCAACGCCAACGTGCGCCACATGAGCGGGGATGACGCGATCAATGGTGCCGAGATGGAGGGCTCAATCAGCTACACGACGAAGCAGTCCGACTGGTGGCGGTATCAGGACAAGACCCAGGGCAGCTCGACGCTGGCCGACGCCAACGTGCAGGGCAGCTTCGACGCCTTCGGCCAGTCGCACGACGTGATCGTCGGCGTGGACCGCAACAGCTCGATCAAGCACTACAACCAGAACTGGACCTACTACGGGCCCGGCAATGTCTTCGACCGCACCGCCCCGCCGGCGCTGGACTACCCGCCCGGCGGCTGGGACTCGTCCAGCCGCAATGCCGGTGCCGCGAATGCCGTCTACGCGTCGCTGCGGATGCGCCCGATCAAGGGGCTGGCGCTGACGGCGGGCGGCCGCAAGGTGTTCCACGAGACGCAGAGCATCCTCAACAAGAAGACAGGAACGAGCAACGACTTCAGCCAGAAGAACGACTTCGTGCCCTATGTCGGCGCGGTCTACGACCTCGGTTCCCAGTGGTCGGTCTATGCCAGCCGCACGGAGATCTACCAGTCGCAGCTGAACTACTACGCGTCGGTCAACGGCCCCTCGCTGGAGCCGGCGACCGGCAAGAACAGCGAGATCGGTATCAAGGGCGAGCTGCTCAACGGGCGGCTGATGGCCAGTCTGGCGGTGTTCGACATCGAGAAGAAGAAGGAAGCCGTTTACCAGAGCTGGAATCCCACCGGCAACAACGCCTGGTGCTGCTACGTCGCTGCCGGCGACAAGCGCAGCCGTGGCGTCGACATGGAGTTGACCGGGCGCGTGCTGCCGACCTGGGATCTGTCCTTCGGCTACACCTACAACGACAACAAGAACGTCCGCGCGGACGATGGCCGCTTCAACACCCTGACGCCCAAGCATCTGCTGAAGGCATGGTCCAACCATGAGCTGTCCGCCTTGTGGCCCGGCTTCAGCCTGGGCTGGGGCGTCACGGCCCAGAGCAGGAGTTACCAGGCCGGATCGGTGCAGGCCTACAACCCGGCGACCGGCGAATTCGACGGTGACTGGCAGGACTTCGCCTTCGCGCAGAAGGCCTATGCCATCTGGTCCCTGCGTGCCGCCTACGACCTCGACGCCCGGTGGAGCCTGGCATTGAACCTGAACAATGCCTTCGACAAGACCTACTTCAGCACCGTCGGGAACAGCGGCTACGGCAATTTCTACGGCGAGCCCCGCAACCTCATGCTGACCCTGCGAGGGAGCTTCTGATGGCCAACACCCCCAAGAACGCCAAGCTGCAGGTCTTCGGCCGTGTTGCGGCCGGTGTGGTCGGCGGCTGGCTCTTTGCCTGGGGCTTTGTTGCTCTCGGCATCACGCTGCTGTCGGCCGCCGGCATGGGATACGGCGACGCGCAGACGCTGGCCTTCTTGCTGGCTTTTCTGCTCTACCTGACGGTGTTCCTGTGGAGCTTTGCAGCGTCGAGTCTCACCCGGGTCGGTCTGGTCCTGGTCGGTGGCGGTGTGCTGATGACGGCGCTGGCTTGGCTGATGAGCCGCCAGGCCTGACAGGAGCAATACCTATGTTCAAGACATTCCGACTTTCGATGACCTGGGTCCACACCTGGTTCGGCCTGGTGCTGGGCTTCGTGCTGATGGCCTGCTTCTTCTTCGGCTCGCTGTCGGTGTACGACCGCGAGATCGATCGCTGGGCGATTCCTGCCTCGCGCTTCGCGCCGCAGCCCTTGCCCTCCTTCGACAAGATGCTGGAGCCGGCCTTCCGCACGATCAAGCTCGACGCCGCTGCGCGCGAGCATGCGCAGGAGCGCAGCAAGAGCCCGTTGCCGCAGGAGCTGCCTCTGCATGAGTGGGGTGCCTACACGACGCACCGGGACCCGGTGCTGCAGATGTGGTCAGGCTTCGAGATCCCCGACCCGAAGGATCCGGACAACGACCATGCCTACGGCTCGCTGACCCTGGATCCCCGTACGGGTACGCCCCTGCCGGAGACCGCGCTGAAGATCGGCAGCCACTTCTTCTATCCCATGCACTACAGCTTGCATCTGCACTGGATGGACCTGGGCTACTGGATCGTCGGGCTGGCCGCGATGGCCATGCTGGCCGCTCTGGTGACCGGGGTGGTGATGCACCGCAAGATCTTTCGTGAGCTGTTCACCTTCCGGCCGAAGAAGCACATCCAGCGCAGCGCGCTGGACCTGCACAACCTGACTGGCGTTGTCGCGCTGCCCTTCCACTTCATGTTTGCGCTGTCTGGGCTGATCATCTTCGCGGGCATCTACTTCCCGGTCTCGAGCACGTTGCTCAAGCCCCAGGCCCAGGCCTTCCAGAAACTCGAGACGGCGCGCAGCGGCCTGCCGGAGCATGCGGCCGGCATCGCCGCGCCGATGGCCTCGGTGGACGCGATGGTGGCAGAGGCGCAGAGCCGCTGGGCGGCGCGGGGCATGGCCGGCGAGGTGGGCTTCCTCGGCATCCACCATGTGGGCGACGTGAATGCGACGGTCAGCATCTACCGTGCCGGCACCGACCGCGTCACGCTCACCGGCGAGGGCATCCACTTCAATGGAACCACAGGCGCAGTGATCCGCGAGGACGAGCCGGTCAGCGCGGTACGTGGCATCAACGACTTCATCACCGGACTGCACCTTCAGCATTTCCGGCATTGGATGCTTCGTGCGCTCTACTTCGCGGGCGGCCTGGCCGGCTGCGTATGCATCGCGACCGGCTTCATCTTCTTCGTCGAGAAGCGCAAACGCCAGCACGTCAAGCAGGGCAAGAGCGGCGCGCGCTGGGTCGACGCGCTCGCGGTCACGACCGTCACCGGCATGTTGTGCGCGACCGTGGCGATGCTGGTCGGCAATCGCCTGCTGCCTCTCGACCTACCCATGCGAGGCGACTGGGAGGAGCGTGTCTTCTGGGGGGCCTGGCTGATGGCGCTGGTGCATGCGATATGGCGCACATCACCCGTGCGCGCTGCCCGGATCGCCCCTGCATGGCGGGAGCAGTGCTGCGCGCTCGCGGCCCTGTGCGTCACCGCCGTGCTGCTGAACTGGGTGACGACCGGCGATCACTTGATCAAGACGCTGGCGGCGCAGTACTGGCCCGTTGCCGGTGTCGACCTGGTGCTGCTGGGAAGTGCGGGCCTCGCCCTCGTCGCCGCGCGACGCCTGGCCGGGCGCGAACGCAATACACCGGCCCAGCCGGCTCTGACGGAGGTGGTGGCCCATGGCTGACGCAATCTGGCTTGCCGGCGCACTGCTGCTGGCCGTACTTGGCATGGCATGCCTGGCGCTTTCGCTGGAGGCGCATTGGGCGCAGGTGCGCGGCCGCGGGGATCCACCGCGGCGCGTGCTGCGTGTTCTGGGATGGGCGGGCCTGGCCGCATCGCTGGCGGCCTGCCTGGTTGCCGATCACGGAACGATGGCCGCGCTGGTCTGGCCGATGACACTCGCTGCCGCCGCCGTGATGGTGGCCTTCACGTTCAGTTGGCTGGCTGAGCGCTGACCCTAGCGGTCGATGCACGTGGCGGCGGCCCTGGCCGGCAGCTGAACGATGTCCAGTCAGTCCGCTGCCTTGACGAGGGCCAGGGCGTCGCGGAACTTCGGGTGCCGGCAGTCGTGCAGCCATTCGAAGATCACCATCTCATGCGTGACGACGGTGGCGCCGGCTGCGGCCAACCGTCGCATGGCCGCCGCGTGATCGGCGGGCCGCCGCGAGCCGCTGGCGTTCTCGACGACCCAGACCCGCTTGCCGGCGCGCAGCAGTCCAAGGGCCGTCTGCATCATGCAGACATGGGCCTCGCAGCCCGCGACCACGACGTCGCCCCGTTCGGGCGCCAGTTCGTGCAGGGCTTCGACAAGTCCGTCGGCACAGGCATCGAAATGGGTCTTTGCCATCACGCGTTCGCATTCTGAGCTCACCGACTCGACGTTGGCGCCCAGGCCGGCCGGGTTCTGCTGCGTGCCGATGACGGGAACGCCAAGAAGACGGGCGGCCTTGGCCAGCAGCACCGCGCGCGCCGCGACTGTTGCGGCCTGGTGGATGGCTGGCATCAGCTTCGCCTGGTAGTCCACGAGAACCAGTACGCTGCTTCCCGCCGTCATCACATCCATGGTCTGTCTTTCTGCATCTTGTTCCTGCAGGCAGGGCCTCACGGAGAAGCCGGCCTGCAGGTCCACTGTCGCAGAAACAGGAGCGGCGCTGCGAAGCCCCCAGCCGCGGGAACTCCTGCTCAGCCGGAGGAAGCCTCGCGGGCCGGCGGCAACCTCATTGCCGGAACTTGCGGACCAGATCGTCGACGCGAGGCCCACCGGGTTGGCTCCCGCTCGAGACCTTGATGATGCTCAGCGTCCGCTCGGCACCGGCGTCCAGTGTGGCCTGGTGGACGGCCTGCAGCAACGGCCAGATCTTCTCGGGTGGACCTTCGACGACGGTGCCGAGGCCGTGCACCTCGTAGCGCAGGCCGGATGACTGGATGACGGCGATGGCAGCGTCGACGTGCTTGTAGCGATCATCCGCCGTACCGGCCGGCCTAGGAATGACCTGGATCTCGGCAATCACATGCCCGCCATTGGCTGGTGGGAAAGGCGCGGATGCGGCCTGCTGCTGCGCCTTTTGCGCCCAGACCGTGCTGCTGGCCAGCAGCGACAGGGCCAGGACAGCGAGCCGGAAGCTGCGCAAATGTGGGAACGATGGATTTGCCATGTGCAACTCATGAAGAGTGCAGGGCGGCTGTCATCCAGAGGCACCGTCCCGGCGTGAGAAGAGAAGAGCCGGCATGCCTCTGAATGTGCTTCCCTGCGCGAGGATTACCTCAATCAGGTTCAAAGGGACTCTCTCAGTCGCACGCTGCAGTGGCAGGTGCAACACCCCTAGCGAAGCCTCAAGGCACGGGCCTCGAAGCGGCTGTCATTCTAGCGACCAAGCGATATGAGCCGGTCGGCTACAGGCTGGAGAGGGTCGCTTGGCGCCGATCAGCCAGTGACCGCTTTTGAGAGCCGATGGCCTCAGGCAGTGCAATGAGCAAGTCAGCCTACACGCAGAGCCGATTGCGCCCGCCCCGCTTGGCGCGGTAGAGCGCGGAATCGGCAACATCGAGCAGCGGCGCCAGTTCGTAGGGAGCAGCGGTGGCCAGCCCGATACTGACGGTGACCTGCCAATCCGGCCCGCCCAACTGACCCCAAGGATGGGTCGCGACGCGTTCGCGTAGACGTTCGCAGACGTCGGCTGCAGCCGACAGGTCGGTGTCGGGCAGCACGATGACGAACTCTTCGCCCCCCTGTCGCACCACCACGTCGCTGGTACGCATGCTGTCCTGCAGCAGCTGGGCCAGCAGCGTCAGCACGCGGTCCCCGGTGGCGTGGCCATAGCGGTCGTTGATGGACTTGAAGTGGTCGATGTCGAGCTGCGCCAAAGACAGTGGGCGCTGCTCGCGTTGAGCTGCGGGCAACAGCTCTGCGCAGCGGCGCTCCAGATGGCGGCGGTTGCCCAACCCGGTGAGGGGGTCGCGTTCGGCGCTGGCGGCCGCCTCGGCAGCGCGCTGGCGCTGCTGCTGGGCCTCCTGCCGCGCGTCGTCGGCCTGCCACTGCATTTGCTGGGCCTCGGCGCGCGATACAAAGAGTTCTGACTGGGCGCGCATCTTCCTCGTCAGGTCACGTCGCTCCTCGCGCTCGGCCACTTCCAGATGTTGCAGGGCCTGCTCCAAACGGCCAAGTGCGCGGCAAGCTCGGTAGGCCGAGCGGCGGGCACGGATCGCTGTCTGTTGCTGCCCATGGGCTCCCATCTCTTGGATCACACCCAGCGCCAGCGCAAGTGCCGCCTCGGGCTCCGCCTGTGCCAGGTGCCAGTCGGCGAGCGAGGTGCACATGCGCCAAGCATGGGCCTGCAGGCCGTGTTGCTGTGCCAGGTCGAGTACTTGATGGAGCAGCACACCAGAGCCGGCAAGGTCACCCTGGTGCAGCATCACCTCGGCCAGGTTACCCAGGACGGGCGCCCGGTGCGCGGGGCTGGGAGATTGCTCCAGCAGTTCTCGCGCGCGTTCGGCAGCGGCTCGCGTGTGCAATAGCAGGGACTGCAGCTCGGCGTCGTCGGCCTGGCTGTCCAGCAGTCGGTGGAGCATGCCTATGCCGATGACACAGAGGCAATTGTTGGCCGCCAGATTGAGGTGCGTGTTGGCATTGGGTCCATGGACGCGCAACGCATTGGACAACACACGCTCGGCCTGCCAGGGGTCTCCCATGCGCTCGAAGCAGGCCGCCAATGCCATGGCTGCGTCGAGCGCAGTGCTGGCGTCACGATCACGCGCCAGGCGAACCAGTTCGTTCGCGGCGCCGAGCGCGGTCTCGAACGCATGAGCCTCGCTCGCGGCGATGGCCTGGGTGCGCAATACCGCGCAGCGTTCGCCCTGTTGGTCCGACCCCTGCAGCAGCGGCAGCGCCTCATGTGCAGCCGCCACGGCTTCGGTGAAACGGCCCAGTCGCCCCAGATGCAGGCAGCGCAGCTCCGCAGCGCGGCCATGCTCAATCGGGCGCTGCAACTGCGCGGCCAAGTTCATGGCGACAACGCATGCGGCCAATGCGGCCTCGGGTGCTGCGGTGCTGGCGCGTCCGCCCAGGGCCAAGGCCGCTTCCAGTTGCTGGTCCAGATCGACCTGCGGCAGATCAGGCGGCACGCCGGGCAGCGGTGATGCGGATCCGGATTCTGAGACAGTGCCTTCCATCTAGGGATTTCAGCAGTTTGCGACGTTTGCTTGAGGTGATTTCGCGCGCGTCCTGGAAGACAAGCAAGCAGTTTTGGCGTCCAAAGAAGCGCGGCGAGAACTGCCCTTGGCGTCATCGGGCGGCTTGCGCTTTGTATGAGGTGCCATCACCTGCGACAGGTCGCAAGCCGCTTCGAACGGCATCCGCACGCCAACTGCGTGCCCGGTGGGGCGATGCGGTCTCTCTACTTTACCTGCCAGCGGACTTCCAGGCTGGCTGCAAACGCATGGTCCTCAGCATCTGCCTCTCGCCGATCAAGACCTCACCGTCGCTCCGATCGACAGTGCGCCCAGAGGCTGGTTCGGAAGCTCTCGTCACGCAGCCTTCGGTTTCGAGGCCAAGGCTCTGGTCTGAATTGGGCTTCGTTGGCTTGCCCCGCCGAAGGCTGACTTTCAACATGGCATAGGCCCCCGGGGCTGGCAAAGGCGCCAGGACGGCACCCGTCCTGGATGCCTAAGCGACGTGCGCCTGAGGCTCAGCCCTGCTCGTGATCCTGCAACAGGCTCTTCACCTTGGTGGTAATGATGTCCACCGCCGGACCATTGGCACCGTGCGGCAGGATCACGTCAGCGTTGCGCTTGGTCGGCTCAATGAACTGCTTGTGCATGGGGCGCACGGTTTCCAGATACTGGTTCACCACAGACTCGGTGCTACGGCCACGCTCCGAAATGTCGCGCTGCAGCCGACGGATGAACCGCACGTCCGAGGCCGTGTCTACATAGATTTTCAGCGACATCATGTTGCGCAGCCTGGCGTCGTACAGAGCGAAGAGGCCTTCGACCACGATCACCGGTGCGGGTCTCACGGTAATGGTCTTACTAGAGCGGTTGTCGGCCGAGAAGTCATACACCGGCATCTCGATCGCCTCGCCCTTGCGCAGCGCGGCCAAGTGCTGCGCCATCAGCGGCCAGTCGAAGGCATCGGGATGATCGTAGTTCTGCTTGCGCCGGTCCTCTGGCGGCATGTGGGACTGGTCCCGGTAGTAGTCGTCCTGCATCACCACCGCCACCTTCTCTGGCCCGATGGCGGCCAGCACCTGACGCGTCACCGTCGACTTGCCGCTGCCGCTGCCCCCCGCGACACCGATGACAAAGGGTTTATGAGAGATTTTGGGCATGAAGTTGTGGAGCACGTTCGGGTGATGTCCGCGAATTTACAAGCTGGCGAGGAGATCTTTAGCGGCACCGGAGGCGCGCCAGGCTGCTGTGGGCGGTCGTTGGCGACTGTCGTCAGCGCGACTCAGCATCATCCGAAGCCCAGGCGGCGGCGACCTGCCGGGCTGCAAAAAATGCTGTTCGTCCAGCTCGCAGGCTAGACCGCAGCGGCATGTCGGGACGCGCTTGCTGACGCCAAGTCAGGAGCGATTGCTGTCGTCCGTGCGGTCGGCGCGGAGTCGGTCCAGCACCCACTGCGGCCGGTCGGCGCAAGCCACATCCTCTGGGCGGTTCTTGAGAGTGTCGATCGCCAGGAGCAAGCGCGCCTTGTTCTGCACCAGCCGCTGTTGCAGTAGCTCGATTTCGGCCACCTTGCGCTGCAGGCTCTCCAGCAGTGCATCGTGCTGCCACATGGCGTGTGAGTCGGGCAGCAGGCTGCGAATCTCGTCCAGCGAGAAGCCCGCACTCTGGGCGCCCGCGATGATCTCCAGCATCCAAAGCGCTTGCGGCCCGTATTGGCGGTAGCCGTTCTCCCTGCGTTCGACGGTGCTCAACAACCCACTCTTCTCATAAAAGCGGATGCGCGACGCCGTGAGACCGGTGCGTTGTGCCAGCTCGCCGATCCTCATTCGTGCTCCAAAGCATTGCTTGACATTAAAGTTAACTTTAACCTTAGAGTTTTGACATCGTCAACGTCCCTAAGTGAAGTCCATGAATGTCAGAGCGATGGCCGCCATGGCCGGCACCGCACCCAGCTTGTGCGCTGGCGCGGAGTGGGCGCAGTCCCAGACCACGACCATCGACATTGCCGGCCAGCCGGTGCCGGTCGTCAAGGGCGGGCTGTATGACCGCTACCGCTCCAACCCGCCGTTGAGCGTCATCGCGGCCGAAGCGCCAGACATCGACCTGAGCTGGTTCAAGCAGCTCAAGAAGGAGCGCGTGGACATCGGCTTCGAGTCCTACTCGCCCAACTTCTACTACAAGACCAGCCGCGTGACGGTCATCTATACAGCGGACCTGGACCAGCTCAAGGCGCTGATGCCGGCCAAGGTGCTGGAACAAGTTCAGCCGCTGCAGGTCTGGCCGGGCCGCGGCCTCATCGCGCTGACGGCGTACACCTACCGCTACTGCGACAACGACAGCTACAACGAGATTGGCCTGTCCATCGTGACCAACAAGCCGGGTTCATCCAGCTTCGGCCCGTTCACGCTGCTCAGTCAATCCATGAACGGCGACTTCTGGGGCTACGTTCTCAAGCTGCCGGTGAACACGGAGCTGGCGCGCGTGCGCGGCGTGGTGGGCTACAACCTGCCGAAGTGGCTGACCGACATCAGCTACAACGAGACGGACAAGTCCGTCGTGGTCGAAATCTACGACGCCAAGACCAAGCAGCTCGACGTGACGATGGAGACGCGCAAGCTTGACGACTTGTCCAGCAAGGAAGTCATGGTCAAGAACAGCTTCACCAATGTCGATCAAAAAGGCCAGCTGACGACCGGGTATGTCGTCGCTCGCCAGCTCAGCCACGCGAGCAGCAACAGCGCGGATGACGTGAAGCTCACGCTGACTGAAGGCAGCCTGTCGGCCTACATCAGGGCACTGAAGCTGGGCAAGCTGCTGAAGTATGAGTACGTGCCCGATTTCCAGAGCGCGCTGTACTCGCCCAAGCCTTTGTGACGCATCGTTGACCAGCAGACTGAGGACCCACCATGCAGACCATCCTGGGTGCCACCGGCCAGATCGCCATAGAACTTGCGCGGGAGCTGAGGCGCACGACCGAGGATGAGCTGCGCCTCGTCAGCCGCAGCCCGCGCAAGGTCAACGAGAGCGACGTGCTGGCACCGGCCGACCTGCTTGACGCCAGACAGACCGTTGATGCGGTGAAGGGCAGCGACATCGTCTATTTCACCGCCGGCCTGCCGCCAGACACCGAACTTTGGGAGAAGCAGTTTCCGGTGATGCTGAAGAACGCGCTAGACGCCACACGCGCGGCGGGCGCGAAGTTCGTCTACTTCGACAACACCTACATGTACCCGCAGGACGACCGAGTACTGTGCGAGGACACGCCCTTCGAGCCCGTTGGCCGCAAGGGCCGCGTGCGCGCGGCGATGGCAAGCATGGTGCTTCATGAGATGGCGCAGGGATCCATCCCAGTCGTCATCGGTCGGGCGCCCGAGTTCTACGGCCCGGGCAAGACGCAGAGCATCACGAACACGCTGCTCTTCGACAAACTCAAGAACGGTGGGACACCGCGGGTGCCCGTGCGCGATGACACGCGTCGGACATTGATCTGGACGCCGGATGCCAGCCGTGCGCTGGCGGCGCTGGGCAACGCGCCGGACGCATTCGGCCAGACCTGGCACCTGCCCTGTGACGACAATCGCCTGACCTATCGGCAGTTTGTTGAACTGGCGGTCGAGGTGTTTGGCGCGCCACCCTCGTACAAGGTGCTTCGCAAATGGCTGTTGACGGCAGCTGGGCTGGTCTCAAGCCAGGTGCGCGAGTTGGGCGAGCTGCTGCCTCGATACGAGCAAGACAACCTGTTCGACTCGACGAAGTTCAAACGCCGCTTTCCGGCGTTTAGGGTGACGACCTACCGAGAAGGTGTGCAGATGATCCGCGACGAGCCGCGCAACGCGGCCTCCCAATCGCACTACTCGACATGACTAGCATGTGTCACCCCCGTTGCCCATCGAACTGCCTGCCGACGATTCGCGCTGTTGAGGTGATGTTGTTCGGAAGATGTCTGCTTGCGCTGGACTCTGCTGAAAAACTCTGATTTCGAACGCGCGCACGCTGCTGATGGGAAATCGATCGCTCAGATCAATCCAGGATCGACGATCGCACTGTCGGCAAGGGTGGAAGGACCCCTGAGAAAGTGCGTCACGCCGGGCGCGTAGCGCTTTTCAACAGAATCGCTGCAATGCTGCCGGTCAAGGACCGACGGCGGCTTCTGGCTGATCTGAGCCGTTCGAGGTTGGGGGCCGAGCGGCGCCTTCCGCCAGAACCGGCCACTCGGGTCAACAGCGAATGACGGGCCGCTACGCTCTCCGGACCAGCCGCTCGATATTGGCGATGCCCTGTTCCCGCTTGAATGGCCGCTCTTCGGGAACGCCACTGGCTCGAATCGACCCAATGTCGTCTACCGTGCGAGCGAATTGGCCGCCCAATCGCGGTCAGCAGGTGACCGAGAAGCTTGCAGCTGGGTTGCGACGAAGCGCCGAGAGGCAAACATCAGTTGGCAGTAGGGGGGGGCTCCGCCCGTCCTTACACCCGCGCCGCGTGTTGTGCGCAGCTCGCAGTTATGGGCTTGCTGCCCTTTGAGTGCCGTTGAAAATGTTGTTAGATTCCTTTTCCTTCTTCCAAACGGCGTATTCCTGCGGCATGCACAAGGCACACGGCCGGTAGCCTGCGGCAATGGCTGTAGCTTCGTCGACGAAGAAGACGCGGTGCGTTACATAGCCGCCACGGGCAATTGCCCGCAGCGCGGCGCGGCAGTCCAGGCGGCCATAGAGCTTGCCGCCTCGATGGCCGCCGAATGTGCCCGGCGAGGTGCTGAAGTAGGGCTTTCCGTCCGGCCCGAGCAGCGTGAAGGTTTTCGTCACGGCGCGTCGTGGAACGACAGTTCCAGTCCGATGCGTTGGCCCCGGCGTACGCGGCTGACGGCGTGCTTGAGGTTGACACGGTAGTGACCCCGGCTGCCCTTGAAGGGGCGATGCGCCGTCGCAATGACGGCCAGATCGCCGAGCCGCAGCGGCAGGACCGCCGGCCGCGATTGCATGCGCGGGCGTTGTTCGGTCATCACGAACTCGCCGCCGTCGAAGTCGTCACCAGGCTCGGACAGCAGCGCGACGAGCTGCAGCGGGAACACCTGCTCGCCGTCGCTGCGCTGGTGCAGCGCCAGGTGGTCTTCGACGCCGAGCCGGGTCAGGTGCGACTGAGGACGCGTCTGGCCCGCGGCGCGGTTGAGTTGCAGGAACTCGTCCAGCGAAGTCGGATAGCGATGAGCAACATCCAAGGTCTCGTTCCAGCGGTTCGCGATGACCGCCAGGCGGCGGTAGAGCGCGCTACGCAATGCTGTCAGTGGAATTGGAAAGTTCGTGTCGAAGTACCGCAGCTCGCCGCACCCGAGGTCGGAAAACTCCAACCGCTCCCAGCCAGTGCCGGAAGCTCTGGCCTGTTGGGCCAGGTCGCGCACAGCGTCGGGGCCCAACAGGCCGGGCAGCACGGCCCAGCCTTCGACGTCGAGCTGCCCCCCGATATCGACCCAGTCCAGGTGGTCGACGGCGGTGTCGATGGAAGTCATGACGCGCCTCTCCATCAAGCCTGGGCCTCGCGACGCAGCAGCTCACGCTTGCGATCCACGCCCCAGCGATAGCCGGAGATGTCGCCATCGCGCCGCACGACCCGGTGACAGGGAATGGCGATGGCGATGTGGTTCGTCGCGCAGGCCTGGGCCACGGCGCGCACCGCCTTGGGTGCGCCGATGCGGGTGGCAATCTCCCCGTAGCTCACGGTCGTACCCGGCGGAATCTCCCGCAGCGCGCGCCAGACGCGCTCCTGGAATGCCGTGCCCTGCACGTCCAGCGGTAAGTGCAGGCCCATCGCAGGCGCTTCGATGAAGCCAACCACCTGGGCAATCAACTGCTCGAACTCACCGTCGCAGCCAATCAGCTCGGCCTTGGGGAACTGGTCCTGCAGGTCGCGTACAAGCCGGTCCGGGTCATCGCCCAGCAGGATGGCACAGATGCCGCGCTGGCTCTGGGCCACCAGGATGGAACCCAACGAGCACAGGCCCACTGCGAAGCGGATAACCGCACCGGCGCCACCCGCGCGGTAGTCCCGTGCGCGCATGCCCAGCAAGTCGTCGGCCGCCTCGTAGAACCGACTGTTGGAGTTGAAGCCCGCGCCATAGATGGCGCCGGTGATGGAGGCGTCTGGGCTGCTCAGCTCCTCGCGCAGCTTGCGGGCGCGCCAGGCCACGCCATAAGCCTTGGGCGTCAGGCCAGTTTCGGCCTTGAAGAGCCGATGAAGGTGGAAAGGGCTCATGCCCGCTTCCACCGCTAGGTCATCGAGCGGCGGCGGCGTTTCCGAAGCCTCGATCAAACGGCAAACGCGCGCTACCAGGGCCGCGCGCTCGGTGGCTGCCGTGGTCTGGTCGCCGTGGGCGCGGCGGCTGGCGCGGTAGCCCGCGGCCTCGGCGGCCCGGGCCGTGTCGAAGAACTCCACGTTCTCGCGCTTGGGCAAGCGTGCCGACGAGCTTGGCTGGCAGTACACGCCTGTAGTGCGCACAGCGTAGACGAACTGGCCGTCGGCAGCAGAGTCGCGCGTTTGCACGGCCGCCCAGCGGGCGGCTTCGGTGTCGTAGGCAGTGGTCGTATTCATCGCTGAAGTCCTATCATGATCACTTGCAGGGGCAGCGTACGCAGGACTTCCATCGCAAGCACTCCGATTCTTGCGGTCAATGTTCATCGAACAGGTAGGCGCCATAGATACCAGGCCGCCACCGTTCGGAACGGACTCCATGCAACACCGATCTCGCGCATTTGGCGTGGCGTGGGCGCTTTCACCAGGCCTTTCAGGCGTGCGTAGCCCTCCCGCACGCCGAAGTCGTCCACCGGCAGAATGTCGGAGCGCTCCAGCGAATAGATCAGGAGCATTTCGACCGTCCAGCGCCCGACGCCTCGCAAGGGAACCAAGCGCTCGATCAGCATGGCGTCGGGCAGGTGTTGCGCTTCTTCCAGGCCGGGCACGATCCCGTCCAACGTCGCCTGGGCGATGCCGCGGATCGTCGCCAGCTTGGCCGCCGAGAAGCCGCAAGCTCGCTGCCGCTCGGGGGCGGTGGCCAGCATCTGCTCGGGCGAAGGAAACGATGCGTCCGGATAGAGCGCCAGCAGGCGGCCCAGGATCGCGTCGCCTGCCTTGGCGTGCAGTTGCTGGTAGGCGATGGCGCGCACCAGGGCCTCGTAAGGCTCGCGCGCGGGCTTGGCTTCGAGGCGGCAGGGGCCGATGGTGGCGATGTGGCGAGCCCAGTCCTCGTCCAGCCCGGACAGGAACTCGGCGGCCCGCTGGTAGGCGTGCGGCGACAGGTCGGCGGCAATGGTCTTTGCGGTCGTCTCGCTCAAAGTCAGAACCCCGGCAGCAGGGCGGTTTCCGGCTCGGGCCGCTTGGCCGTGATCGCCTTCTCGTGCTCCAGAAGCCAGCGCTTACGGTGCAGGCCCCAGGCATAGCCCTTCAGCTCGCCGTTGCTCGCGATGACACGGTGGCAGGGCACGATGACAGCAATCGGGTTGGCCCCGTTGGCCGCGCCGATGTCGATGGCCGCGCGTGGATCGTCGAAGCCCAGTGCCTTGGCCAGCTTGCCGTAGGTCGTGGTGGTTCCCACAGGGATGCAGCGCAGCGCGGCCCAGACCCGGCGCTGCAGTTCCATGCCCGCCGTAGCCGTGCGCAGCGTGTCCAGCGCCCCCAGCTCCCCGCCGAAGTAGCACGCCAGAGCAGCGGCAACTTCGTTGGGCACCTGCGCTTCAGCCAGTTCCACCTCGCCATAGTGCTCGCGCAGTCCTCGATACAGCCGCGCCCGGTGGTCCGCGAAGTCCAGCGCGCGCACGGCCTGCTGCTCATCGGTGACGAGCAGCATCGCGCCTAGTGGCGATTCCAGATGGCTCAGTATCAATTTCATTGATGCACTCCTTGTTGAATCAGTGGGGCGACCCGCGCTCTCACCTCAGCCGGGTCACTCCCAGCTCGTCGAACAGATAAGCCTCGCCGCTGTCCATGTGCAGCTCGGTGTCACCGTCGTCGTTGGTCCACCACCGCGCCATGCCGGTATCCACCAGCGACTGACAATGGGCCTCGACGTGGTCGCGCACTTCGGACACTGTGTCTGCGAAAGTCGTGTTCATCGGAAACCTCGGCTGCTTCACTCACTCTAGTGAGGGCACTCCGACAAGAAACTCCGTCGCTTGTGCTTGAAATCCAGGCGTCATCCCGCCTTGCGGAAGGTGAAGTTGATGCGCTGGCTGCCCAGCAGCGCATGGGGCTCGTCCTTGAGCGGCATCACGCCGTGATAGCGCAGGCGGTCGACTCCGCCCCAAACCACGACGTCGCCGTGGTGCAGCGGCACCTTGACCGTGGGGTCGGTGCGCGCATGGCCTCCAAACAGGAAGACGGCCGGCATGCCGAGCGACACCGAGACGATGGGGGCGCCGTAGTCCCGCTCGTTCTTGTCCTGGTGCAGCGACAGCCGTGCACCCGGCGCGTAGCGGTTGACGAGGCAGGCGTCGGGCTCAAAGTCGACGAAGCCAGCGGCCTCGGCAGCCTTGCTTGCCAGCCGTGCGAACACCTCCGGCATGGCTGGCCAGGGCTCGCCCGAGCTGGGATCAAGGGGGGTGTAGCGGTAGCCTTGGCGGTCAGTCGTCCAGCCCAGCGCACCGCAGTTCGTCAGCGCTACCGACATCGTGAAGCCACCAGGCGTCTCCATATGCCGGAACGGGGCGGCCGCAGCGATGGCCTCGATGGCGGGCATGGCCTCCTGCATGTAAGGCAGTGCAAACTTCCGCAGCACCATGGCTGCGGGGCCCAGGCGCTGACGCGAGGGCAAAACCGGGGCTTCGAACAGTTCCAGCGACTGCATGCTCACCTCGCATCGTGAAAGATCAGACCCACGGTGTACCGATGGCCACTGCGGATGCGGCTGACGCCGTGGCGCATGGCGACTTTTCGGATGCCGCGCTTGCCCATCGCGGGCCGCTGATTGACGGTGAACACCAGCGCATCGCCTTTGCGCAGCGCGATCACGTCCGCACGCTGGCCCTTGCTGGACTGCTCTGTCATGACGAACTCGCCGCCGACGAAGTCCTCGGCGGGCTCCGACAGCAGGATGGCAACCTGTAGCGGGAAGACGTTCTCGCCGTAGAGGTCTTGATGCAGACAGTTGTAGTCACCCTCGCCATATTGAAGGATCAACGGTGTCGGTCTCGTCTGGCCTGCCTGGTGGCAACGCTGCAGGAAGGGGGACAGCTCATCGGGGTACTGCACGGCGTTGCCCAACTGCCGACTCCAGCGGTTGGCGATGGGCACCAGCCGGGGGTACAGCGCATGGCGCAAATCGTCGAGCAGCGGCGGCAACGGGTAGGCGAAGTATTTGTACTCGCCGCGCCCGAAGCCGTGGCGTGCCATGACGACGCGCGAGCGGAAGCCGGTTTCCCGCGGATAGAGGGCGGCCAGCTCCTCGCACTGCGCCGCCGTCAGCAGACCGGGCAGCACGGCGTTGCCGTGCGCATCGAGCGATTGCGCGACGCCTACCCAGTCGTAGGTGTCGGGCTTCATGCCGCCAGCTCCACGGCTTCAGCCGCCTCGCCGTCCAGCAGCGCGCGTTTGCGCTCGATACCCCAGCGGTAGCCGGAAATCGAGCCGTCGCCGCGCACGACACGATGGCACGGAATGGCGATGGCCAGCACATTGGCCGCGCAGGCGCCCGCGACGGCGCGCACTGCTTCGGGCACGCCGAGGTCGTGCGCCACGTCGGCATAGCTGCGGGTCTTGCCTACCGGGATGCCGCACAGCGCATGCCAGACCTTCTGCTGAAACAAAGTACCGCCAATGTCGAGGTCGATGACGCCCTCGGCGTTGTCCTTGTCGATGAAGGCGACGACCTGGCCGAGCTCGCGGGCCAGCGCAGCCTGGTCGGTCTGCAACTCGACGCCAGGAAAGGCCGCCGCGAGCTGTTCCTGCAAGGCCCGTGCGTCGTCGCCCAGGAAGATGGCGCAGATGCCGCGCGAGCTGCGGCCGACGATGAGCTGGCCCAGCACCGTCCGCCCGATGGCGGAACGGATCGGGCCTTCCACTTGGCTACCCGGGGCGCGGAAGTTGTACTTGAAGTTGGGGAGGGAGCGGGTCTTCATGGCACTGGCTCTCGGTGATTGGAGGATGAAGTCAGTCTAGGAATCGACGCCTCTCTTGAAACTCCGCTCCTTGCGGTTGAACTCTTCTCACCAGCCGGGGTATCTGGCATCGAGCTGCAGCCAAACGGTGAAACAGCCAGCAACGTGGATGTAGCTCAAGGCCTCAGACGCCTTCCAAGTGCACGGGACACGGCGAAGCCAAATGGAATCCGGGCCTGCGCGGTACAGCCAAACGATGGTGGCGGTCACCATCTACGCCGATCCGTTCACTGGCTTCGCAAATTGGGACTTGACTCCCGAGGAGGGGCAGACTGGACAGCTTCCAGGCTGTCAGGAGTCGATCAGACCGCGAGCTCTGGCGCCAGTCTTCCCGCGATGGGACGCTGCTCAAGGAAGCTAGCGAGTGGAAGTTTGGCAGCGACTGAGTTTGGTCGCATTCGCTTCATCGGGCCCGCTCGCGCCGAGCCGGCCGGAAGGCTCGCACTTTGGCTGCGCTGAACGGCCCCGATGCAGTCACTGGTGGGCTTCCGCTTCTGGCAGGTCACGCGTGTTTGCCTCGGCCATGGAATCAGATTGGGATCTGAACCGGATCACGAGCCGAACGGCGGCTCGCCGGTGCGGCGGCGTAATGGCGTTGCCGGCCATATGCAGCCCGTCGCGAATGACTGTTCAGCGGCAACCTACTATGAAGCTGGGTGCATCTACAAAGCCTGGGCTCTGGCCGAGGCCTTGAAGTTGTATTCCAATTGCTATACATTGGCCTCATGAGCCGCACCGCTACTCTGCCTCCCATCCGTATCGCGCCCGAAACGAAGGCCAGCCTTGAGGCTGTGCTGCGCGAAGGCGAATCGCTGACGCAGTTCATCGAGAAGGCGGTCTGCCGGGAGGCGGAGTACCGCGCTGAGCAAAGCGCGGCGGTCGCGCGCGCCAAGAAGGCACTGCGCTCGGTTGACAAGGGGACCGGCCTGATGACAGCCGAAGACTTCCTGGCGGGCATGGAGCAGCGCGCAAAGGCTGCACAGAGTCGCATCCGTGCAGCAGCGGCGGCCAAGAAGAAACAGGTCACCGGGTGAATTCCCGGTATCAGGTCCTTCCTACCGTCACGTTCCAGGAGGACATCGAGCGCCTTGAGGAATACATCATCCAGCGCGAGCTGACCAGCGACACGCCAGATGACACCTGCATCTTTCGATTCCAAGAAGCGGTGGAGCGCGCGATGGAGATCCTCTCATTTGCGCCGCACACCTGTCGCCGATCAGAGGAACACCGGGAATTTCGGGAGTTGCTCATCCCATTCGGCCATGGCGGCAGCGTTGTGCTATTTGCCATCCGAGACCTTCATGTCGTCTTGCTCGCGGCTAGAGATCAGCATGAGCACGACTACCGCTGACGGTAGCTCGACTTGCGTCAGATTCCGCCACCCGTCCATCGCGGGTCGACTGCGTGTCAGCGCTCGAGCAACGGAAGCTTCCAAGCGTGACGGTGTACTTGCACTGCCGACCAGGAACTGCTGGTGGTGGCTGTCGGCTGTCAGGTAGGCTAAGAGCAGATATGCCCTCGACCCGATAGCAGCTTTCCGCCAGCTCCAGATCGGGGGGCATTGGAAAACTGATCGTTCCACCTGCCCTTGATGTCCGCAATCCCTGTGCCGCGGCGACACTCCTTTATCCTCGGCCTCGCCGCATTGCGGCCTGTCACCCAACGACGACGGCTTCAGGCTGATTCTGTTGAAAAACCCGATGGCAATCTGAGCCTGCTGACCTAAGTTCTTGCATCGCGGCGGCGGAGGGCAAGCAGATGATGGGTCAGAGCGGCGGCACGCAGGACAGACTCTTCTACAGCTTCAACCTCGACGACCATATACCGCACGACCATCTGCTCAGGGGTATAGACCGCTACTTCGACCTCGGCGACCTTCGCCAACAGCTCGCCCCGTTCTACAGCCACACCGGCCGCCCCTCGATTGATCCGGAGCTGATGATCAGGATGCTGCTCATTGGCTACTGCTTCGGCATTCGATCCGAGCGCAAGCTGTGCGAGGAAGTGCACTTGAACCTGGCCTATCGCTGGTTCTGCCGGCTTGACCTTGAAGACCCGATTCCCGATCACTCGACCTTCTCGAAGAACCGTCACGGGCGCTTCCGTCAGAGCGACGCCTTCCGCTTGGTATTCGAGAGCGTTTTGCGCCGCTGCATGTATGAGGGCCTGGTGCGCGGCGAGGGGTTTGCCGTGGACGCCAGCGTGATCAAGGCCGATGCCAGTCGTGCCCGTGGCGTGCCTGGCGCCGAGGCAATGAAGTGGCGCGATGACGGCACCAGCACACGCGCCGTGCGCGAGTACATCGAGGCGCTGCAGGCCGCGAATCCTGCCACCGACGATGAGCCATCGCCGCCACCTCCACCCAAGAAGGTCTCATTGACGGATCCCGCCGCGCAATGGACGGCCGCGCCTGCTGGCCCAGCGTTCTTCGCGTACTCGACCAACTACCTCATCGATCTGGCGGCGGGCGTCATCGTGGACGTCGAGGCCACGCCTGCGCTTCGACCTCATGAGCTGAAGGCAACGAAGGCCATGGTCGACCGCGTCGAGCGCCGCTTCGGCCTCAAGCCAAGGCGATTGGTGGGAGACATGGCCTATGGCATCGCACCGATGCTCAGCTGGATGGTCAAGGACAAGGGCATCGAGCCGCATGTGCCTGTGTGGGACAAGACCGGTCGCAAGGATGGAACGCTCTCCAGTTCGGAGTTCCAGTGGATCGCCCAGCGCAACGAGTACCTCTGCCCAGAGGGTCATGAGCTTCGCTGCGACCGGCGCACTTTCACGGTGGAGCGCGACCGAGTGACCAAGGCGGACACCGTGATCTACAGGGCAAGCCAACATGACTGCGCACAGTGCCCTCGCAAGCAGCAGTGCTGTCCAAACACGCCGATGCGCAAGATTGCGCGCAGCGTCCATGAAGATGCACGCGATGTCGCCCGTCAATTGACGGACACGCCGAAGTACCGTCAGTCCCGCAGAGAGCGCAAGAAGGTCGAGATGCTGTTCGCCCACCTCAAGCGGATCCTCAAGCTCGACCGACTACGGCTGCGAGGGCTTACAGGGGCACGCGATGAGTTCTTGCTGGCCGCCACGGTTCAGAACCTGCGGCGAATGGTCAAGCGACTGGGAAGTCAGGATTCGGTACCGGCCTGAAGGGCCGGGCGGGGCCGCCTCGGTCTCAACATCACCACGCTCCAGCGTCTCGGGCGTCCTCGGCATGGTCTCGGCGCCGCGGATCAAACGAGTTTTTCAACAGAATCGCTGTAAAGCCGCCGTTCGCGTCTGGACTGAACGCTGACAGCTTTGACCCTAACCGGTCATCGCGCCTCGCTCGAATGCGGTCAACGATGGATGCAGCGTTCGCCTTAGGCCGCCGCTGCCCGCGGCGGTAGAAGGTCAGGCCATCGATGACGAAGCTACGGCACGCGGTGACCCACTCCAAGCGCGTGAGCCGGCGGCGCCACGCGCCCGATTTAAAGCGGCACGTGCAGGCATCGTGCCCGCAACCTGCAGCGCCTGCCGCGCAGGTGGCGTTAGCCCATGGCCTCAACGCCAACCTCGTTCACAAGTGGCGCCGCATAGCTTGCGACAGGATGGCACAGCGCGTCGCCGTCAAAGGCCCAGCTCGGTCAGACCCGGGTGGTCGTCCGGACGACGGCCGAGCGGCCAGTGGAACTTGCGTTCCTCGGCCTTGATGGGCTTGTCGTTGATGCTGGCATGGCGGTCGGTCATCAGGCCGTTCTCGTCGAACTCCCAGTTCTCGTTGCCGTGGCTGCGGAACCAGTTGCCGGCGTCGTCGTGCCATTCATAAACAAAGCGCACGGCGATGCGGTTGCCGGTATAGGCCCAGAGCTCCTTGATCAGGCGGTAGTCAAGCTCTCGTGCCCACTTGCGCTCCAGCAGCGCCTGGGCCTCTGCACGGCCCTGCGGGAACTCGGCCCGGTTGCGCCAGTTCGTGTCAGGGCTGTAGGCCAGCACGATCTTGGCCGGATCACGGCTGTTCCAGCCGTCTTCTGCTAGGCGAACCTTCTGGATCGCAGTTTCGAGGGTGAACGGGGGCAGGGGGGGACGGGTTTCCATGGCAATTCCTTTACCAATCAAGGGTCTGTCGTGAGCCACAGACCAGCGGCAGGTAGACAGATCTGTCTACGCAGACGCATTCTGGCGCAAGTAGACAAGTCTGTCTATAGTCGAGCCATGAATAAAGTTGTCAGCATCAGCAACAGTGACCTACCGGCTAGAGAACGCATCCTGCGCACAGCGCACGACCTCTTCTATGCCGAAGGCCTTCGAGCCACTGGGATCGACCGCGTCATCGCCGAGGCGGGCGTGACCAAGGTGACCTTCTACAGGCACTTTCCAAGCAAGAACGACCTCATCCTGACGTACCTGAACCTTCGCCACGAACGGTGGATGAAGTGGTTCACTGAGGCATTGGAGCGCCACGGCGGCGCGTCAAAAGGCGCTCAGGCGCTCCCGCCAGTGATGAAGGAATGGTTCCGTGGCAAGGCGCTCGGCGATTTCCGAGGCTGTGCCTTCCTCAACGGCGTCAGCGAGATGGGACCCACGATGCCTGCTGTCGTCGAAGCCACCCGCCAGCACAAGCAGCAGATGACCGACGCCATCGAAGCGTTGCTGCCGCAGTCGGGTCAGCGAAAGCGGACGGCCGAGGCCTTGGCCACTGCCGTGGATGGGGCCATCGTGCAAGCCCAGTACGGCGGTGATCCCGCACCTGCTCTGCGGGCGCTCCAATTCATTGCCGACCAGGTGACCAACAAAGCCTGAGTGCGACTGAGGGAAGGTCCGCAAAACATCGCGTCAATCCGACTGGCGAGAGACGCAAGCGCAGAGGACAACGCCGGGCATGGACCCATATCACGCTTGGCCTTGACCCGCTGCCCAAGAAGACCCGCAAGGAGTGGGAGCAAGATCAATTTTGCTCACCCGCAAGAAGTTCTGCACAGCTGTGCAAACGCCAAGGCGGCTGAGGACTGGTACGCATCCCTTCGACGCAACAGGGCGGCTGTGCGCGGATTGGGTGCCGGGAAGATTGCGATGTTGCAAAGATCCGGATGCTGCTCGCCAATGGCTTCGGGAAGAACGGTGATCACATGGCTACGCCTGACGACCTCAAGCAGGGCGCTGATAGTGTTGGCCTCTATGGCGATGGAGGGCGATATGGCCTGGGACCTCAAATACTCATCCACGTGGGCGCGCGTTGCGAAATCAGGACTCAGCACCCCAAGCCGTTCAACCGACAACATCTGAGGCGTGACGGCCTCCCCGAGAGCGGCGAAGCGGTGGCCGCGGCCAACGACGACGCTTAGTCGCTCCACCAGAACGGTCTCGCACTCAATGTTGTCGGCAGGTGGCGAGACATGGAACGCGATGCCCAGGTCCACCTCGTCGGCCGCAACCGCTGCGGCAATGGTGTCGAGAGACATCTCCTTCAGCCGGATAACGATCCCGGGATACTTGGTATGAAAGGCCGTCACCAAGGGGCCGACCAGGTAGGCAGTGAAGGTCGGCGTCGTCGCCAGACGCAGTTCGCCGCGCTGGAGACCCTGCACGTCATGGATGGCACGTCGCGCAGCAGCCAATTCACGCAGCGCTCGGCGCGCATGTTCAATGTAGACGCTGCCCGCGTCCGTCACCCTCACGGTCCTGCCGCTGCGGTCCAGGAGCGTCACACCCAGCGTCTCCTCCAGCTGAATGATCTGCTGCGACAGGGTTGGCTGGGAGACATGAAGGGCCTCCGCAGCGCGCGTGAAGTTGCCGTGTTCAGCGACGGCAAGTAAGTAGCGAATATGACGAAGCTGCATGCCCATGCCTTTCCCGTGGTGAGAGTGCTATTGGTGGTTCCTATCGGCTCCATCCGAAACCGATCTTGGACCGGCCGGAGGAAACGATTGAAGATGAACTCCTCGCAACAACACGGTGATTAACATGAAACCGTTCATCAAAGGCGCGATGAAGTTTCAGGCCGATGTCTTCCCCAAGATGTCGAGCCTGTTCAAGACACTGGCGACAAGCCAGAACCCCAGTGCCCTCTTCATCACCTGCTCGGATAGCCGCGTCATTCCGGAGTTGCTGACCCAGCAACAGCCCGGCGGCGTCTTTGTGATCCGCAACGCGGGCAACATTGTCCCGTCTTACAGCTCAGAACCTGGCGGCGTCACCGCCAGCGTCGAGTATGCGGTCGGTGTGCTGGGTGTGACCGACATTGTGGTCTGTGGTCATAGCGACTGCGGCGCCATGACGGCCATCGCCAAGCATACCTGTCTGGATCACCTTCCCGCGGTAGCAAGCTGGTTGCGCCATGCCGACGCCGCCAAGGTGGTGAACGAGGCGCATACCCATGACACGCCGATAGCAAAGGTCAGCTCCATGGTGTACGCCAATGTGGTGGCCCAGCTGGCCAACATACGAACCCATCCGGCCGTTGCGCTGGCGCTCGAACAGGGCCGCCTCAGCCTGCATGGCTGGGTCTACGACATTGAATCCGGTGAGGTCAAAGCCCTCGATAGCAAGCACGGCACTTTTGTCAGCCTTGCCAAGCATCCCGACACCGTCGCTTCCGAGCCCCCTCCGCAGCTGAAAGCTGCCTGACTCCTCCTCTCTGAAAGGAAAACTGCAATGCTTCATTCCAATGTGACCCAAGAGTCACGCGTTGAATTGACCTCCCGCGTGCTTGCCGCAAAGGCAAGCAAAGACATCAGCTTCGGTGAATTGGCAGAAGGCACCGGACTCCGGGTGGCCTATGTCACGGCTGCACTGCTGGGGCAGCACGCCTTGCCGCAGCACGCCGCGGAGCTGGTCTGCAGCCGACTCGGCCTGGACGCTGCCGATGCGAAAGAGCTGCAGGCGATTCCCCTGCGGGGCAGCATCCCCGGTGGCGTGCCGACCGACCCGACCATCTACCGCTTCTACGAGATGGTCCAGATCTACGGCACCACGCTCAAGGCTCTCGTTCACGAGCAGTTCGGTGACGGCATCATCAGCGCCATCAACTTCAAGCTCGACATCAACAAGGTGGAGGATCCCGAAGGCGGCTCACGAGCGGTGATCACACTGGATGGGAAGTTCCTGCCCAACAAACCTTTCTGAGTCTCCATCGGTCTTTTCCACATGAATGAAGGGGCGCCGCGATGAATATGAACGACAACGAGCTCATGCTTGCGTGGAGCGAGCCACTGGTGACGGCGCGGCGCCTTACCCTCCAGCAGACCCCCGAGGGATGGCTGGCGAGTCTGGACGGTTTCCCGATGTCGTACGGGGAAACGCAGCGCGTCGCGGTGACATGGACCTTCATCATGAGTCACAAATCGGCCTATGAGTGATCGCGATCCGTCGGTCTGATCTTGTGTTTCGTGATCGGCTGGGTGAACGGACCGGCGGACGGCCAATGCCGACCGACGAGCCATGCTCCGACCTGAACAGCGTCAGCGCTTGGAGCCAGCCAATGGACGAACACTGCAATCAGCAATGCAGCCACTGCGCCCATGCAGGACCAGGGTGAAGCGTGGACATCAAGCATTTTTCGAGTCCACGGTGAGTGTCCGGTTCTGGGCCGACAGTCGTCGTCCACGCCATGTTGGCTGAGCGACAGCAACCGCTGCAGAGGCGACATCACGAGGCGATGGTCACCGGACTGCCTGGCGCCGATCTTCGTATGGCAAGGGTTACCTCAATCAGTATCAAAGGAACCCTCTCAGTCGGCGGCGCCTTGCGGCCATGCCAACACCCCAGTGGTTGACCGCGTCACAAGTCCAGCAGCGTTGCTGGCGCGGCCTGCGCGATTGTTGAGGCGCGCATGCCGGCGCCGCGGAGTCGAGCTGTCATCGGGCGGGTCAGCGAACCGCACCTTCCTGCCTCAGGCGGGCGATGGCTGCGCTGTCAACGCCCAGTTCGTTGAGGAGGTCGTCGGTGTGCTGGCCCAGGGTGGGGGCGCCAAACGGGGCAGGGCCGGGCGTTCGGTCGAACAGGATGCTTCGACTGAGTCCGCGGTAGTGACCGACGACCGGGTGCGGCATCCGCGCAATCATGTCCTCGGCCGTCACCTGCGGGTGCTCGAACATCTCCTCGACCCGGCGGGCTGCCGCGCAGGGGACCTCGTCGCCGAAGAGGGTTTCCCATTCCAGCGCGGTCTTGTGGCCCAGCGCGTCATGCAGGCGTGGGATCAGCTCGGCCGCGTGTGTCGCACGTTTCTTCACGGTGTCGTAGCGAGGGTGTGCGGCGAGGTCGGTGAGGCCGGTCTTCTCGCACAGCGCACTCCAGAACCGCGCCGTGTTGGCGGATATGTAGAGGTGGCCGTCGCGCGTGGGATGGATGCCTGTGACTCCGCCGGAACGCATGTCACGCCCCACGTCCAGCGGCTCGCCGTCTGCCCAGATCAGGCGAGCCGACTGCATGGCCAGTGCGCTGCGCAGCAGCGAGATGGACACCTGCTGACCCAGGCCGCTCTTCTCGCGCTCGTACAGCGCTGACGAAACGCCACCAGCCAGCAGTGCCGCCGCGTAGTAGTCCACCACCGAGCCGTACAGGATCTCTGGAGGGCCGCCGGGCTTGCCCTGCAGGGCGCACATGCCGGTCATGGTCTGCAACACCTGGTCGTAGCCGGCCTTCTCCCTCATCGGGCCGGTCTCGCCATAGCCCGTCACGGCGCAGTAGATCAGGCGGGGGTTGAGCGCCTGCAGCGTGTCGAAGTCGATGCCCAGCCGCCTGGGCACGCTGGGGCGGAAGTTGTGCACGAGCACGTCGGCGTCCCGAACCAGGCGCAGCAGCAAGGCGAGGCCTTGCGGCTTCTTGAGGTCCAGCACCAGGCCGCGCTTGCTGCGGTTGACGCCCAGGAAGGCCCGGCTCTCGTCGCTCAGCGTGGACGGATAGTTGCGCAGGTTGTCGCCGTCGGGTGGCTCGATCTTCAGGATCTCGGCGCCCTGGTCAGCCAGCAGCGTGCAGCCGTAGGGGCCGGCGATGTAGGCGCTGAGGTCCAGTACGCGCACGCCGGCCAGCGGCCCTGCGGAAGTTCCAGTAGGTTTGCCGTTCATGTTGCGTCCGGGGCCAGCGAGAGCCAGGTCAGTCGCCAGGCCCCGTCGCTGCGGCCGCCGGCCCGGTAGTAGGGATGAAAGAGCAGGTCCGGGCGGTAGCCCAGCGTCATGGCGATGCCAGGTGCCCCGTCCTCGCCCTCGGCCGACGCGGGAAGCTCCTGCAGCGCCTTCGGCAGGCGCACGGTCTCCTCGGTCTTGAAGCCGTCGATGAGCGTCGTCGCGTACACCAGCGGCCCGCGCGTCACGGCCAGGTAGGCATGGTGCAGCACCTGTTGTGCGACAGGGCTGCCATCTGGTGCCCGCGACTCCTGGATGTTCTCGTTGACGCGCTGCTGCAGCCGCGGCGTCATGGGGAGGTCCAGCGTCAGTACCTGCTCGCCGCGCCAGTGGCGTGCTTCTATCTCGGCGTACCGGCCGGGCTGCGGCGCCGGCAGGGCCTGACCATCCAGGCTCAGTGTGGCACCTTCGGCCCAGCTCGGGATGCGCAGCCGGAGTGCGAACCGCGCGCCGGTGTCGGGTGCGCTGATGCGCAGTTGCACCAGTCCGTGGGCGGGGTAGCCGGTCTGCTGGCTCAGGCGCAGCTTGCCGACGGCCAGAGTGCTGGGGCCGTAGAGGTTGACCGTGATCTCATCACCCGCGTCGTTGACGCCGTAGGCGACATCCTGCAGTTCTTCCAAGGCCATCGCGCCACTGGACTTGCAGCAACGCCAGTAGGTGGTGTGTACGCGTCGGCCGTTGGGGAAGGAGTAGTAGCACCAGTCCTCACCGTTCGGGGCCATGGCGCCCAGCAGGTCGTTGTAGGCAGTACGTTCGATCTCCTCCGCATGCACGGCGTTGCCCGTGATCTTCAGCATCTCGCGGTTCAGCTGCAGCCAGGCCAGCGTCGAGCAGGTCTCCACGTAGCCTTGCGGGCTGAACGCAAAGGGGGCGTTGAACACCTCGCGGGAGCGGTTGGCGACACCGCCCCAGGGCCCGCCGCCCAGCGTCAGATGCTTGTCGCGGATGCTGTGCCACAGGCGCTGGACCGCATAGAGATGGGCGGGATCACCGGTGGCACGGTGCAGCTTGGCCAGGCCAACGAGGTTCCATATCAGCTGGTAGGCCTTGCCGGTGGCGATGTCAGCTGCGTCCACGCCAGCGCGGGCCCGCGTCTGCAAGGCCAGCGCGGGGTTGGCGTCCGCCTGGGCGAGGATGCGCCGGGCCAGGTCGAGGTAGCGTGTCTCGCCGGTGGCCAGGTGCAACTCCACGGCGGGGTCCAGCAGCACGGTGGCCGACATGCCGTGATGGTTGCCCAGCTCGTTGATGTCGATGCCCCCCTCGGCCAGCGTGTGCAGGCAGAGGTCGCCGATGCGGCGGGCCGCCGCCAGCCAGCGCTCGTTGGGAAAGTGGCGGTGGGCCTCCAGCAGCCCCAGCACGAGATAGCTGTGGGTCCAGATGTCCCACGTCCGCAGGCTGGGCTCGCCGTTCCAGCTCAGTGGCTTGGGCGGCTGGCGCACCATGAAGCGGCGCGGCGCGGCATAGGTGCCCAGGTAGCCATCGGGCAGCTGGACCTCCACGAGGTAGTCCGCCACGCGGCGAAGCTGGCGCAACAGCTCGGCGTCGCCGCTGCGTGCGGCCGCCTTGGCGGTGGCGTACAGCCACTTGCCCGCGTGCTCGCCGTACCAGTCGCCTTCGTGGTTCTGATCCCGGTGCGCGGGCGAGAAGACTGCGACGGCTGGGCTGTGCTCGTCCTGGATGAAATGGAACAGCCGTCCGCGCCGGCTGGCCTCCATGGCTTGGCCGAGAAGCCCGCCCAGTTGGGTGTGCGGCTGGCTCATGGCTGGTAGCCTGCCGCCGAGTCAGGCGTGTCAACCACACATCGGAAGCCGATGGCGCCCGAGCGGTCCTTGCTCGGTGCCATGAGCAGGTACTTGCCATGCTGGTCCAGGCGGTAGGCCTGCGGGAAGTACCAGTGCGAGGTCTGTGGCAGGTAGCTGCTGCCGCCGCGCACGATGGCCGCGCGGGTGTGCTCGTCCTCGAACTCGTCGGTCCATTGCCAGACGTTGCCGACGAGGTCCAGCACGCCGAAGGGACTGGCGCCGCGCGGATGGGCGTCGACGTCTGCAGGCGCGGGCAGCGTGCGACCGCGCTGGGGCGCCGGCACGGCGTCGGCATCCCAGGCCTGGCCCCAGGGATAGGGGCGGCCGTCCGTGCCCTGGGCGGCGTACTGCCATTCCCATTCGCGCGGCAGGCGCTTGCCGGCCCAGGCCGCGTAGGCCCGCGCGTCCTCCAGACCGACCCAGGTCACGGGCTTGTTCTCCCAGCCCGGCTGCGGGCGGCCATCCACCCAGTCGCGCAGAAAGTTGTGCCGATCCGCCGGCGCATAGCCGGTGGCGTCCATGAAGCGCTGGAACGCGGCGTTCGTGACCGGGTGGCGGTCGATGTGGAATGCCGGCATCTGCAGCCGCCGCCGGTGGGCGCGGCGCGGGCAGCTCTCCCAGGGGTACTGCACGTCCACGCCGGCCCAGGTCTGGCCTTCGATCTCGATGCCGCCGACGACGAAGTCGTACTCGCCTGCCGGGATGGCCACCATGCCCTCGGGAGGCGTGGCCCGCGGCGTGGTTGGCGCCACCGCGCACAGGCGCTGCGGCAACGCGGTCCAGCGACCCGACAGCGACTGCAGCGGGGTACGGGCCAGCTCGGTCGCACGGGCCAGGTAGGCCGGATCGACGCCATCGCCATCCTCCGTGGCAAGCACGGCGCCGTAGCCCTGGGGCTCCAGCGCAAGCTCGATCAGTGCCTGGCCGTCGAGAATGCGCGGCCGCAGCTCGCGGCCGTTCCACAGGTCGAAGTAGCGCCTGCCGGCCGCGTGGGGGAGGGCCATCTGCTCGCCCGCGATCTCGTACTCCATCCGGTTGACCAGGGTCCACAGCGTGCGCCCTGCGCCGGGGAAACGGCTGGCGAAGACGCCGGTCTGCAGCGTGGGTGCGTAGGGCCGCCAGTCCATGCTCACCAGCAGCGGCGCGAAGGCGCGCTGCAGCGTGGCGATGCGGCGCAGCGTCTCGGCATCCCGGGGCGTGAGCTGGTTCCAGATGCCCCAGATGTTTTCCCAGGCGTTGTAGCCCACTCCGTTGAAGTGGATGTACTGCAGGTCGTTGGTGCGGTTGCGGCCCCAGCGGTTCTCCAGGTTGATCATGTGGCGTGGCTCCAGCCACTTCCACTTGGCGACCGACGGGATGACGTCGGCTGGCACCTTCTTGCCCCAGCTCTGCACGTTCCAGATCAGCTGCTCTTCCGACGAGATCGTCGACTCAGGCTGCAGCACGACCGGGCGGCCCACGGCATCGCAGGCGTCGAAGAAGGCGCGGGGCACGCCGTTGTAGGTGTCGCCGTTGATGCCGTCGGCGCCGACGGCCCGGATGATCTCGGCGATGGCATGCCAGTCGCGCTGGCCCTGGGGCCGCGTGCCGTTGTCCCAGGGCTTGGTGGGCAGGAAGACCCGCACGCCGCGGCGATGGAAGGCGTCCACCGCCTGCTTCAGGCCGGCGAGGCCGCCGGGCAGATCGTGGGCGAGGTCGGTCTGGTTGCGATCGTCCACACCGATGTTGGGATAGATGTACCAGATCAGCACGGAGTCGACGCCGCCGAAGCGCGCCTCCAGATCATCCAGGTAGCGGTCCACGGTGTACTCGCCCTTGACGGGGTCGTAGAAGTAGCGGTCCTCCACCATCATCTGCACGTGGACGAAGTTGCGCTGCGCCCACTGCAGTTCGGGACGGCGGTAGTTGGCGTCGTCGTAGCCGATGCGGATCAGGTGCTCGCGTCGCCAGTCGATCAGTTCGCGCACCCAGTCGTCGGCGCAGCCCTTGGTATCAATCTTCCAGTGGCCGATCTCGGCGAAAGGCCAGCCCGGCGCCTTGCCCGGCACCGGCAGATAGCGACCCGTCGTGACGTGGGAGAAGCGGAATTCGGTGCCCAGTTCGCCGCGGTCGTCGTCGCCGGGCGGAAGGATGTGGTCGGTCATGCGGGAATCGTCGCGGAAACTTGGGCGAGCAGGGTGTCGATTTCGTGGGTCTGCGGGATGCTGGCCTGGGCGCCGGCCCGGGTGCAGGCCAGCGCGGCGGCCGCGCTCGCGCGGCGCAGCGCCGGACGCAGGCCATCGCCGCGGCTCAGCGCGGCGACCAGCACGCCGCAGAAGGTGTCGCCCGCGGCGGTGGTGTCGACCGCGTCGACCCGGAAGGCCTCCAGGCGGAGCAGTTCGCCCTCGTGCCGTGCGAGGCAGCCTCGGCTGCCCAGCGTCACGATGACGGTCGGCACGGCAACCCTCGCCAGCGCCGCCTCCACGCCGTCGTCCGTGCCGGCGATGGCCGCCAGCTCGCTTTCGTTGACGACCAGCAGGTCGACGGCGTCGAGCAGCTCGGCGGGTAGCGGCCGTGCCGGCGCGGCGTTGAGCACCACGCCGACGCCAGCGGCGCGTGCGCGGCGTGCGTAGGCGGTGACGGTGTCGAGGGGTGTCTCGAGCTGCAGCAGCAGATGACTGACCCCGTCCAGCGACGGCAGGTGTTCGCCGCGCAGCGCGTTGTTGGCGCCGGGAGCCACGGTGATGGCGTTCTCGGCGCTGTCGCTGACGCAGATGAAGGCGCAGCCCGTGGGCTGCACGCTGTCGCGGACGACGTGCAACTGGACCCCGGCTTCTCGCAGCGAGGCCTCCAGCGTCGCCGCTGGGGCATCCTGCCCCAGCGCCAGCAGCATCTGCACCGGCGCGCCACCGGCACGTGCGGCGGCGACCGCCTGGTTGGCGCCCTTGCCGCCGGGGAAACAGGCGAAGCCGCGGCCGAGCACGGTTTCTCCGGGGGCCGGCACGTGGCTGGCGCGGACGACGAAGTCCAGGTTGGCCGAGCCGGCCACCAGAACGCTGCGGGACATGGAAGCTCCGGTCAGAAGGTCACGGTCTGCGTCAGCGAGAACACGCGGCCGCGGCCCGAGAAGTAGTTCTTGAAGCCGGGCAGCTGCGACCAGCTCAGCACGTAGAACTTGTTGGTCAGGTTCTCGATGCCCAGCGTGGTCTTGCCGTAGCGGCCCCAGTCGTAGTTGGCGCCGAGGTCGAGCAACGTGTAGCCGCGGGTGCGTTCCTCGCCCGACAGGCCGATGTTGAGGTCGCGGCTGAGCAGCCGGGTGAAGCCCAGGTTCACGTCGCCACCCTGCATGAACTTCCATGCGACGGAGCCACCCACCTTGTCGGGGCTGGTGTCGTTCACGCCCATGCGCTTGGTCAACGGTCCGCCGGTGACAAACGTGGTCTTGCCGAGGATGCGCGAGTACAGGGCGTTGACCTTGACTTCGGGCGTCAGCTGGACGTCGCCGGTCATCTCGAAGCCGCTGATCTCCACGGGGGCGCGGTTCATGACGAAGTCATTGGTGACGGGGTCGACCGACAGCGACACGCCCAGGCTGGAATACGACTGGTAAACCGATGCACCGAAGCTGGCCTTCTTGCCGCGCCAGTTCACGCCCACCTCCTTGTTGCGCACGATGATGGCCTGCAGGTCCAGGATGCCGGCCACGTTGGTGTTCTTGGAGTTCTTGTTGATGTTGCGCAGAGGGATGCCGACGTTGGGCAGCGTGAAGCCCTTGCCCAGCGATGCAAACACCGACCAGTTCTCCGGCAGCCGCAGCACAGCGCCGATGTTGGGCAGGGTGGCGGCGTAGTCGAGCTTGCCACCGGTGACGTTGATGCGATCGCGGTAGTAGGTGGTGGTGTAGTTGTCGACGCGCAGCGTGCCGTCCTCGCGGCGCACGCCGCCCGACAGGGTCAGCGGGCCGGCATCCCAGGACAGCTGGGTGTAGGGCGCGACGCTGCGATAGATCATCGGCGGCACCCAGAGCCGGTCGGTCAGGGCCAGGCGTTGCTGCGCGTTGTCCTCGGTCAGGTCCACGCCGCCGCGGAACTCGAGGCCCTTGATGCCGAAGGCGTCTGCGCGCGTCCAGGAGCTGCGCAGGCCTTTCTTCTTGGCCAAGATCTCCGACTGGTCCCACAGCGTGCCCACGGGCGCGATCAGCGGGTCCTGGCGGTCGGCGCCATCCTCCGCCGGGTAGCGCATGGCCTGGCGGGCGAAGTAGGCGTCGAGCTGCAGTGCGCCGCCCCACAGGTCGGCGTGGCTGTACGAGACGGTGAACTGCTTGAAGTCGTTGAACTCGGCCTTGGAGCCGGGGATGGTGCCCAGCTCCGAGGTGTTGGTCATGCCGGTGTCGCGGTTGCCCTCGACGAGGTGATAGCGGTTGTTGCCCTCGACCTTGAAGGCGCTGGCGGAGAACTGCAGGCGCTGGGACTTGTCGGTGCCGAAATCGAAGCCCAGCTTGCCGAAGAAGTTGTTGGACTTGCTGTCCATCAGCGAGCCGCTGGTGTTCAGGCCCACGCGGTTGCCGTTGCCGTCATAGGCGATGCCGCGGTCGATATGCGAAGCGGACAGCACCATGTCGTAGTTGTCGGTCTTGCGCAGCCAGTTCAGGCCAACCTTGTAGCCCGTGCTGTCGTCCTTGCCTTCGGTCGTGATCCGGGTGGTGAGCTGGAACTCATCGCCCATCTTGGTCGGCACGCGGGAGATGTAGTTGATGATGCCGCCCGCCGCGCCAATGCCTTCTGAGGCCGACGGCCCGTTGATGACCTCGATGCGGCCCACCAGGCCCATGTCGGTGAAGGTGGCGTTGCGCGTGCCTTCGCGCAGCGGCGAGCCCTGGGGCACGCCGTCGAACAGGCGCAGCGCGATGCGGCCGCGCAGGTTCTCGCCCGTGTTGCTCATGGCCTGCGAGGATTCGGAGTAGCCCGGCACGACACGCGACAGAACCGCGGTGGCGTCCTCGGTCAGCGCCAGCGTCTGCGACAGCTCTGTCTTGCCGATGACGTTGATGGCGCCGGGGATCTTGTCGATGGCCTTGGCCGTGCGCGTACCGGTGACGATGGTGCGTTCGAGCTGGTTGGTGTTGTCGTCGGCGGCGCTGGCGGCAGCGGCCGGTGGAGTGGCTGCTTCCTGGGCGTAGGCGGCCGAGACGGCGGCGGCCAGCGTGAGCGTGGCGACGGGAACGACGTGCTTCATGATCTTGTCTCTGCTGTGGTTATGGATTCACCGGCCAGCCCCTTGCGGCCCGTGGTGGGGTCAGTCTCGGCCAGCTGGGAATAAACAGGAATGGCCTGGATCTATGTTCAGACGACAGGTTTTGTTGCTTCTGTCGCCTCACCAGGCCAGGCGGCGGGCACACCAGCGCAGGCCCTCGCGGAAGGCGGGCTGCCAGACGGGCCAGTCGTGCCCGCCATCCATGATGCGCAGTGCGGCCGCGCTGCCCGGCTCCCGCCTGAGGCGGCTGAACAGCCGGTGTGCCTCCAGATCGATATCGTGCGAGGCATCTGCAGGGTCAGGGTGCGGGTACTCCTGGTCACCCGCGGCGATGAACATGCGCAGGGCAGGGTGCGATGCCTGCCGGGCGGCCAGCAGGGCCGGATAGTTGCTGGCCTCGTACAGCTCGTCGAAGAACAGCGTGCTGTCGCGGCCGAAGGCGCCGAACTCGCGTGCGCTGGAACCCTTGGGCGGGAGCGGCGTGTAGATCGCCGGGCTCAGCACGATGGCCGCACCGAAGGCATGGGGGCGGGCCAGGGAAAACCGCACGGCTCCGTAGCCGCCCATGGAATAGCCGCCGACGATGCGGAACTCCCGGCCCCGCCGGACCGGCCACTGCGCTTCGATGTGTGGCAGCAGTTCGTCGAGCAGCAGGGTTTCGACCGGCGCGCCCTCGACGTGGGCCGAGTCGACGTAGTAGCCGCCGCGACGGCTCCACGGCGCGTCCGGCATGACCGCGATCAGCGGCGGTATCTCCGCGGCGGCGATCATGTCGTCGAGGACATCCTTGACGCGGGTCCAGGCGGACATGTTGTCACCGCGCCCATGCAGCAACAGCAGCAGGGGATACCGTTGCGCCGCAGGTGCATCGCCGTGCGGCAGGTAGAGCTGGAAGTCGATGGGGCCGCGCTTGCTCTGCAGGCGCGAGGTGACCAGCCGTGAGCCTGCCGCGGGCGCGCTCGCCGCTTGAGCGCGTGCGATCAGGGGCGACGCGCCCAGGGCGAGCAGCTGGCGTCGGTCAGGCATCGGGCTGTGACATGGCCGCGCGGCTTTCCTGGAGGAAGGCCTGCACCAGCCGGATGCGGATGGTCGAGCGGGACCAGACGATCCCGATCCGGCGCGGTTCGCAGGGCAGGGGCAGCGGCAGGCGGACCAGGTTCAGGCCTTCCGGCCAGGGGCGTGCCCAGTCGGGCACGAGCGACACGCCCAGACCGCGATCGACCATGACGGCGATGGCGTTGAGGGCGTTGAGCTCGAAGCGCTCGCGGGGCGTGATACCCACCGAACGCAGGTACTGGTCCGCCTGGCGGCCGCCCCACTGGCTGCGGTCGTAGCGGATCAGCGGCTCGGTGGCGAGCAGCTCATGGGGGTCCCGGTCCGCCATGCGCGCGGGCGCAAGCACGACCAGGGGCTCCTCGCGCAGCAGTTCCCAGTCGCAGGTCTTTGGCAGTGCAAAGGGAGCCTGCAGCACGATGGCTGCGTCCAGATCGCCGCTGTCCACTGCCCGGTGCAGTTCCGGGGAGTAGCCCGGCTTGATGAATACCTGGATGCCTGGGAAGCGCGCAACCATGCGCGCCAGGATGTCCGGCAGCATGCCCGTGAGCGCATTGGTGCCGGCGCCCAACCTGAGCTCCCCGGCACTCGGGTCGTCATTTGCCACGGTGCGCAGGTCCGCGACATCGCGCAGCAGTGCACGGGCCCGGGGCAGGGCGCGTGCGCCGGCCTCCGTGATGTTGACCGTGCGTCCCACGCGCGCGATCAGCACCGTGCCCATGCCCCGCTCAAGCGTATGGATCTGCTGGGCCACGGCGGCTGGCGTGATGTTCAGCAAGCGGGCCGCGGCGGCCATGGAGCCTTCGTCAACGACGGCGACGAAGGTGCGAAGGAACTCCGTGTCCATGGGGTGTCAGTCGTCTCGGTAGATGGTGAGGCCCTTCAGGGACTGGCGGGGCGGGGGGAACAGCAGGCTGGCCAGGTAGCCGATGACGATGCACAGCAAGATGGAGATGGCCAGGTAGAAGTAGGGATGAACCAGCTTCATCCACCAGGCCAGGGTGGTCAGCAGTATGGCCGAGCCCACCCCGATGGCCACGCCGGGGGCGTTGGCCCGGCGCGTGAACATGCCCAGCGTGTAGGCGCCAGCGAAGCCGCCGCCCAGCAGACCCGCAAGTTCGATGGACACGTCGAACAGCGAGTGGATGTCGTAGCGTGACAGCAGCAGCGCGAAGCCGACGCCGATGAGGCCGGCCGCCACCGTCATCAGCTCGGCGAACAGCACGCTCTTCTTGGGGTCCGGGTTCTTGACCAGCTTCTCGTAGAAGTCCACCGAGGCCAGCGTCGCGACGCTGTTGATGATGCTGGACAGCGTCGCCATCGCCGCGGCGAAGATGCCGGCGATGATGAGGCCCGTCACACCCATGGGCAGCTCCGCGGCGATGAACATCGGGAAGGTGGCGTCGATGCTCAGCAGCGGGTTCATGCGCTCGGGGTTGGCCTTGTAGTAGACGTACAGCGCCGTGCCGATGGCGTAGAAGACGAAGCCGCCCGGGATCATGATGGCCGCGAAGGCCCAGATCGAACGGCCGGCATCACGGTCGTTCTTGGTGGACAGCGTGCGCTGCATCAGCACCTGGTCCTTGGGGAAGGTCAGCACGACGTCGAAGAGCACCAGGAAGATGAAGCCCCAGACCGTGGCCTTGGTGAGGTCGAAGCTGAAGTCGAACATCTTGGTCTTCTGCGCCGCAGCCGCCTCGTGCATCATCTGGGAGAGGCCGCCGTCCAGGTGCCAGATGACGAAGCCGATGGCGAACACCGCGCCCCCCATCTTCACGACCAGCTGCACGATGTCGGTCCAGACGACGGCCTTCATGCCGCCCAGCGCCGTGTAGGCGATGGTGAAGCCGCCCATCAGCAGGATGCTCCACACCATGTCGATGCCCGTGATGGTCGCGATGGCCAGCGACGGCAGGAACAGGATGACGCTCATGCGGCTGCCCAGTTGCACAAGGATGCACAGCGCGCTGGAGAGCATGCGGATGGCCGGGTGGAAGCGGGTCTCAAGGTAGGAGAACACGCTCATCAGGTCCAGGCGGCGCAGCAGCGGCACGATCCAGACTGCGACGAACATCAGCCCCAGCACGGCGATCAGGTTGTTGGTCAGGTACTGCCAGTTGGTCTCGAAGGCCTTGGCCGGGATGGCGATGTAGCTGATGGAGCTGGTGTTCGCCGCGTACAGGCTGACGCCCGCAGCCCAGAAGGGAATCGAGCGGCCGCCAACGAAGAAGTCCGAGGTTGAGTTGCGTTTCTCGCGCAGATAGAAGTACAGGCCCATGCCCAGCATGGCGATCAGGTAGACCACGATCACCAGCCAGTCCAGCCAGCGCAGCATCAGCTTGCCGGCTTCGACCTCGGCGCCGGCCACGGACTGTGCGCCGCGCTCGCCAGCGCCCTGCAGCCAGGCCAGGCCGTTCTTCCAGGCCGCGGGTTGCCGGGCGTCACTGGGCAGGTCGCTGCGCATCACGGCCCAGGATCCCGTGATGGTGTGGAAGCTCAGCATTTGCCTGGGCTGGCCGGGCTGACCCGCGAGGTAGAGCACATGGGCCTGGCCCACTGGGCGACCCGAGCCCGGCATGACCGGAGCGTCGGGTGCGGGCAGGCTGCTCCAGCCCTGGTCGGCGGCCCAGCGCAGTTGCCTGCCAGCCAGCGTGAGGAAGAGCGCGCGCGTCTGCCCCACGAGGGCCAGTGGCTCTCCGCCTTCGGGCCAGGCCTGCAGCACTTGCCAGGCGGGCCGGGCCTCACCCGACGGCAGCTTGTAAAGCCGTGGCTGCTCTTGCGGATCCAGTCCGGCGACGTACAGGGCGTCGGGCAGCGTTGCAGCCTGGGCCTTGTGCAGTCGCAGCGGCAGTGGCGGCAGGGCCTGGTAGCTGACGTTGTCGCCCGCCACCTGGAGGCGGGCGAGTGTTTCGACGGGCTCCGGCAGCGGGCCGCCCAGCAGGGCCAGTCCGGCTGGCCGGGGTTGCGGTGCACCCCAGCTGCTGCCATCGGCCGAAAGCAGCCAGGTCTTGCTCGAACCCACGGCAAGCAGTCGGCCGTCGGCGGTCACCAGGTCCTGGACCGGTTCGTCGGCCTGCAGCGTCGGCAGGGTCTGGGTACGGACGGTGGCGACCTGATCTGCCGCCGCCCAGCCTGCCGTGACGGTCGACAGCAGGGCGAGCACGGTCAGCAGGCGTGCAACAAGACTCATGGGCTACTTTCTTGGGGAAGCGAGCAGGAGCCGGCGGGCCCTCTGCAGAAATGGGGGGTCGATCATCTGGCCGTCGACCACGAAGGCCGCGCGTCCCAGCGCGGCGGCGTCGTCGGCCGCAGCGACGATGCGCCGCGCCTGCTCGATGAGCGCGGGGTCCGGCTGGAAGATCTCGTTGGCGGCCGCGATCTGGCTGGGATGGATGCAGCTCTTGCCGATGAAGCCCAGCGCACGCGCCATCGCGGCCTCGGCCCGGAAACCGTCGGCGTCCTTGATATCGGGAAACGCCCCGTCGCAGCAGAAGACGCCGGCCTCGGCAGCCGCCATGCTGAGCAGGAACATGGCCGCATGCACGTTGGCCGGCGTGCGCCTGTCGATGCACGCGGGCTCGAAGAGGTCGCCCAGCCCCAGCTGCAGACCGGCAACACGGGAGTGCGCGGCCGCGATCTCTGCCGCCCGCCGCAGCGCGCCTGGGGTTTCGATGTTGGCCAGCAATGCGGTGTCGCCCGCGAGGCCGGCGGCATCCATGGCTTGGACGGCTGCCAGCACATCGCCGGCGCCCTGCGGCTTGGGCAGGTTCACCAACCTCACGGAGGTGCCTTTGAGTGTGTCCAGATCTGCCGTGAAGTGCGCTGACCCGATGGGATTGACCCGCACGATGAGCAGCTTGTCGCTGCTTCGGGCCTCAGCACTGCGCAGGAAGCGGCCGACCTCCGACCTTGCCTCGTCCTTGCGGTTCTCGGGCACTGCGTCCTCGAGGTCGATCGAGAGGGCGTCCGCGGCGCTTGCCAGCGCCTTGGCGAACAGTTCAGGGCGAATGCCGGGGACGAAGAGCTTGCTGCGCATAGGGGACACCGTGGGTGCGCGGCAGTATCTTTTCAGAAAAACTTTCTTGCTGAGATTTCAGACGATAGATTTTCTGTTGTTTTGATCGAAGGCCGGATGGATGTATCCACCGGCCTTGCGGGAGCAGCGCCCTCAGGGCAGCCAGGGCCTGGCCGCGCCGGGACCAGACCGGAAACCGTCAGGCCTTGGGGTTGAGCCGATAGCCCACGCCCGCTTCCGTGATCAGCCAGCGTGGCCGATTCGGGTCCGCTTCGATCTTCTTGCGCAAGTTGGCCATGTGGACCCGCACGTAGTGGAGGTCTTCCATGTGGTCCGGCCCCCAGACCGCCTTCAGCAGGTGCTGGTACGTCATCACGCGTCCGGGCGCGCCACAGAACTCCTGCAGCAATCGGTACTCGATGGGTGTGAGGTGCAGCCGCTGCCCGTCCCGGCTCACCTGCCGGAGCGTGCGGTCCACCACGATGTCCCCGAAGCTCAGCACCGGATCGCTGTCGTGGCCGCCGCCGCTGCGACGGCGCAGCTGCACCCGAACGCGTGCCAGCAACTCGGCGACGCCAAAGGGCTTCACAAGATAGTCGTCAGCTCCGGCATCGAGGGCCTGGACCTTGCGTTCCTCGCCCTCGCGGGCCGACAGCACGAGGATGGGAGCAGCCGACCACCCGCGGAACTCGCGGATGAAGTCCAGGCCGTCCCCGTCGGGCAGGCCAAGGTCCAGCACGACCAGCTCCGGGCGTCGGGTGGCGGAGTCGATCAGGCCGCGCTGCAGGGTCCCTGCCTCAAAGACCTCCAGCCCTTCGCTTTCCAGCGCCATGCGGACGAAACGCCGGATCTCCGGCTCGTCCTCGATCATCAGTACACGTGCAGCACCCATCGTCTGCTTCCTTCGATTACACCGGCGGCTTGCCCAGAGGCAGCTCGACCCTCACGCAGGCTCCGCCATGCGCGACATTGTGGGCGGTGATCTGCCCGCCGTGCGCCTGCACGATGGCCTTGCAGATGGCCAGTCCCAGTCCCACGCCCGGTGTCGCGCTTTCCCGGTCGCCGCGCTCGAACTTGTCGAAGAGCTGGGCCTCGCGGCCCGCAGGGAACCCAGGGCCGGAGTCCGTCACATCGATCTCCAGATGGCGCCCGGCCACGCGGGCGTCGATGCGGATGGGGCTGCCTGGTGGCGTGTACTTGGCTGCGTTCTCGAGCAGGTTGACCAGGACGCGCTCAATCAGCACGGCGTCCAGCTCAACGAGGGGCAGATCCCCCGGCAGTTCCACGGCGACGTCGCGTCCGGCCAGCACTTCGTCCATGCTTGCCAAGGTGGTGCCGACGACCTCCTGCAGCGGCAGCCACTGGCGATTCAAACGCACGGTGCCCGACTGCAGCCTCGCCATGTCGAGCAGATTGCTGACCAGCGCGCTCATGCGCAAGGATGAGCGGCGCATGGCCTCCGCGACCTCTGCCTGCTGCGTGCTCAGGCGGGGTGGCGCGAGCTTGAGGGCGTCTGCCAGGCCGACAAGGGCGGCCAGCGGCGTGCGAAGGTCATGGGAGATCGCGGTCAGCAGCGAGTTGCGTAGTCGCTCGGACTCGATCTGCAATGTGCTGTGCTGGGCGACCTCGATGTAGTGGATGCGCTCCAGCGAGATGGCAAGCAGCGCCGCGCAGGTATCCAGCAACTCGCGCTCGTCCGGCAGCCAGCGACGACCGCTGCTTTCGACGGCGAGCACGCCGCGCACCCGCATGGGCGCGGTGAGGGGCAGCATCAGGCAAGCGCTGGCCGGCAAGGTGTCCGTGCATTGACCCGCCGGTTGACCGTGGTCGAAGGCCCACTGGGCGACGCCCAGGTCCGGTTGAACGGCGGCGCCTGGCAGCACGCCGAGGACTTCCCGACCTGGCGAAGCACCCAGAGGTGGTGCCAGCACGGCCGAGGCGGCGCCGAACTCCGCGCGCAGGAAGCGTCCGGCGATCTCCGCCACCTGTTCAGGGACCAGCGCCGCCCCCAGGTCCCGAGACATGGCGTAGAGGCCGCGCACGCGGCGCTCCCGCTCCTGCGCCGCCTTGGCCTGAGCCTGCAGTCCCGCGGCGAGCTGGCCGATGACCAGGCCGACCAGCAGCAGCACTGCAAAGGTGACCAGATACTGCGCGTCAGCCACCACGAAGGACCAGCGCGGCTCGACGAAGAAGAAGTCAAAGGCGGCGACGCCAAGCAAGGCCGCCAGCGCCGCCGGAGCACGGCCGTATCTCAGCGCAACGCCGACGACGTTGAGCAGATAGAGCATGGCGATGTTCGTGGTGGCGATCCACGCCAGCAGTGCCTGCGCGACGAACGTGGTCGCCCCGACGCCGACCAGGGAGGCCGCATAGCCCCGCAATGCGCGAGGCGCCAGCAGTCCTCGAACCTGCGGCGCCGGCGTTTCGCTTTCGCGTGCCGCGGTGGGCAGCGCCACCTGAAGCACGTCCATTTCCTCCGCCTGCCGGTTCAGCGCATCGGCCAACGACGGGCGGCCCGGCCAACGCCATGCGTTCTCGCGGCGACCCACGACGAGTCGCGACAGGTTGTGCTCACGCGCATAGCCCGCGAGCGCCGTGGCCACCTCAGGTGCCGAAAGCACTGCGGTCCGGGCGCCGAGGGATTTGGCCAGTTCCAGCGTTCGCTGCACCCTCAGCCGCGCCGGGTCGCTCAATGCCTGCGCCGTCTCAACGTGCACGGCGTGCCAGTCCAGCCCGAGTTGCTGGGCCAGCCTCGCGGCGCTGCGAACCACCTTGTCGCTCGCGGCGCCCGGTCCGACGCAGGCCAGCAAGGACTCGCGGTTGGGCCAGACCGACGCGGCGCTGTGCTCGCGCCGGTAGGCCTGCATCTGGTCGTCCACGCGATCGGCCGTGCGGCGCAGCGCCAGCTCGCGCAGCGCCAGCAGATTGCCCTTGCGGAAGAAGTTGCGCGCCGCCCGTTCGGCCTGTGCCGGCAGGTAGACCTTGCCTTCCTTCAGCCGCTGCAGCAGCTCGTCGGGGGGAAGGTCGACGACAACGACCTCGTCAGCCTCGTCAAACACCTTGTCGGGCAGCGTTTCCTGCACGCGGATGCCGATGATGCCGCCCACCACGTCATTCAAGCTCTCCAGGTGCTGCACGTTCAGCGTGGTCCAGACCTCGACACCGGCCGCACGCAGCTCCTGGGCATCCTGCCAGCGCTTGGCATGGCGCGAGCCGCGCACGTTGCTGTGGGCCAGCTCGTCCAGCAGCAGTACACCGCCAGGCTGCTCCTTCCCCCAGGCCAGCGCGGCGTCGAGGTCGAACTCGCGAAGCGTCTGGCCGCGGTAGGCAACGTCCTTCAGGGCCAGCCGAGGCAGATCGCGGGTGATGGCTTCGGTGTCGATGCGGCCGTGCGTTTCGACGACGCCTATGCACACCGGTCGCCCCTGCAGCTTCACCGCGTGCGCAGCAGCCAGCATCGCGAAGGTCTTGCCGACGCCGGCATTCGCCCCGAAGAAGATCTTCAACCGGCCGCGCCTTGCGGCGGCCTCCTCATGCTGCACTCGGGCCAGCAAGGCATCGGGATCGGGACGCGTATCAGTCACGGTGGGAGCAAGACCACATCATCGTCTATCGTTTCTCGGGTGCTGCGGGTCCATCTGAGAGCGGCTGGGAGGGCGATAGTGTGCGCTGGCGCTGCGGGTATGGCGCCGCGATTGCCACTCCATCAGCCCCCAGACTGCGACCAGCGGCAAGGCGACAGCGCCCAACGCCAGCAATGCGTACAGATAGTCCATCCCGCGCTCAGTGTGCGGCTGTTGGCACGAGTGCGTCCAGCGCGAGGTTGAGCTTGAGCACGTGCACGCGCGGTTCACCGATGAAGCCGAGCACACGTCCTTCGGTGTGCTGGTCCACCAGTGCCTGTACGCGCGCCAGCGGCAGTCCCCGGGTCCGGGCCACGCGGGCGGCCTGGTAGTCGGCGGCGGCCCGGCTGATGTGGGGGTCAAGGCCACTGGCCGAGGTGGTCACAAGGTCCACAGGTACGGGCGCGGTATTGCCCGGGTCGGCCGCGCGCAATGCGTCGACCCGCGCCCTGACGGCGTCGGCGAGGGCCGGTGCGGTGGGTGCGAGATTGCTGCCCGCGGAGTTGGCCGCGTTGTAGGGCATGGGCGCGGTGGCCGATGGGCGGCTCCAGAAGTGGCCCGGGTCCGCAAAGGCCTGACCGATCAGCGCCGAGCCGATCGGCTTGCCGTCGCGCACGATGAGCCTGCCGTTGGCCTGCTCAGGAAACACCGACTGTGCGACGCCGGTGACGACCAGCGGATAGGCCAGGCCGGTTACAAGGCTCAGCACGACGAACAGCGTCAGGGCCGGACGCCACAGCGGCACCTCGGGACTGGCCGGGCAAGCAGCGGGTGTGGAAGGCATCGTTGTCATGACGGTACTCCTGCTCAGAAGACTTTCTTCAGGCCGACCACCAGCGCGGTCTTGCCAAGGAACTTGCCGTCGGCCGGGCTGGCATAAAAGCGCCGGTCCGCGTCGGTGCCGACGATGGCGGCGCTCAGCACGAGGCCGGAGAAATCCCTTGCCAACGTCAGCGAGTAGTCGGTGTAAGAGGCCGCTGCAAGGCGTTTGACCGTCTGATGTCCGACGTGGGGTGCCAACGTGAGGCCGTCGCCGAGGTCCAGGGTCGCCGTCACTTCCAGATAGCCGGAATTCTTGGTGTCGGTGTTGCCGAAGAGGTTGGTTGTGCTGTGTGAGTACTTGGCGGTGAGGAAGCCGTAGGTCATTGCGCCATAGACCTCGAAGGTATTGGCATTCGCAAAGCCCGCCACCTGCTTCAGCCCGTTGCCCGGGTAGAGGTAGTACAGCACGCCAACGTCAAGCATCAGGTCCTTCGCGACCTCGGTCCTGTAGCCACCATAGAGGTCGGTTTCGACGTTGGCACCGCCGCCGGGGATGTCTTTGATCCACCGGATGGTCGAGCCCCAGGCGCCGACGTAGAGGCCGTTCGGCGCGGCGTAGTCGATGCCGCCTTGCAGTGCTGGCTTCAGGCGGGACTGGGAGATGCCGCGGTAGCGGTACTCGCCAACGGCAGCCACGTTGAACGAAAGCGGATCGGCTGGGGCTGCGGTCTCGTCCGCGAAGGCGGGGGCAGCGGCAGCGGCGAGGGCCAGCAAGGTAGTGAGAGTCTTCATGGGTGAATGAACGAGATTGGGGATGCTCAGGCGAGGCCGAGCGCGGCGAGGGTGAGGTCGATGGCCTTGATGCCGATGAAGGGGGCGATGACGCCGCCCAGGCCGTAGACCAGCAGGTTGCGGCGCAGGAGGGCCGCGGCACCGATGGCGCGGTAGCGCACTCCCTTGAGCGCCAGCGGGATCAGCACGACGATGATCAGCGCATTGAAGATGACGGCGGACAGGATGGCCGAGTTGGGGCTCTCCAGGTGCATCAGGTTCAGCGCCGACAGTTGCGGATAGGTCGAGACGAACGCCGCTGGCAGCACGGCGAAGTACTTGGCCAGGTCATTGGCGATGCTGAACGTGGTCAGCGATCCGCGCGTCATCAGCATCTGCTTGCCGGTCTCGACGACCTCGATCAGCTTGGTCGGGTTGCTGTCGAGGTCGACCATGTTGCCCGCCTCCTTGGCGGCCTGGGTGCCCGTGTTCATCGCCACCGCCACGTCGGCCTGGGCCAGCGCGGGTGCGTCGTTGGTGCCGTCGCCCGTCATCGCCACGAGGCGCCCCTGGGCCTGGTGCTCGCGGATCAGCGCCAGCTTGGCCTCGGGTGTGGCTTCGGCCAGGAAGTCGTCCACACCGGCTTCGGCGGCAATGGCAGCTGCGGTCAGCCGGTTGTCGCCTGTGACCATGACCGTCTTGATGCCCATGCGGCGCAACTGCGCAAAACGCTCCCTGATGCCGGGCTTGACGATGTCCTTCAGTTCAACGACGCCGAGCACGTGCACTCCGTCGGCCACCACGAGTGGCGTGCTGCCCCGCCGAGCGGCCTCGTCGACCGCAGCCTGGACACTGGCGGTCCAGTGGCCGCCCAGGGCTTCGACATGGGCGCGCACGGCGCTGCCTGCGCCCTTGCGGATCTGGCGACCTTCCAGGTCAACGCCGCTCATGCGGGTCTGGGCAGTGAAGGGGACGACAAGACCTGGCACGGGCGCTGCCGCCTGGGCCCCCAACCTGCGGTCGGCGAGCGCCACGATGCTGCGGCCTTCGGGCGTTTCGTCGGCCAGCGAGGCCAGGCGTGCCGCCTCGGCAAGCTGGGTCTCGCTGGCACGGTCCACCGGCCAGAAGGCGTCGGCATGACGATTGCCCAGGGTGATGGTTCCGGTCTTGTCCAGCAGCAGCACATCCACGTCGCCGGCGGCTTCCACGGCACGCCCCGAGGTCGCGATGACGTTGGCCTGCAGCATGCGGCTCATGCCGGCCACGCCCACGGCCGACAGCAGTCCGGCGATGGTGGTGGGGATCAGGCACACCAGCAGCGCCACGAGGACGACGATGCCGACGGGCTGACCCGATCCCGTGGCGACCACGCTGAACTGCGAGAACGGCAGCAGCGTGACGCAGACGCCCAGGAAGACGAGGGTCAGCGCGACGAGCAGGATGGTCAGCGCGATCTCGTTGGGTGTGCGCTTGCGCTGGGCGCCTTCCACCATTGCGATCATGCGATCCACGAAGGTCTCGCCCGGATTGACGGCAATGCGGGCGACAACCCAGTCCGACAGCACTCGGGTGCCGCCAGTCAACGCCGAGAAGTCGCCGCCGCTTTCACGGATGACGGGTGCCGATTCGCCCGTGATGGCGCTCTCGTCGACCGAGGCGACGCCCTCGACGACTTCCGCGTCCGCGGGGACCATGTCGTTGGTCTCGATGAGGACGATCTCGCCCTTGCGCAACGTGTCGGCCTCGCGTGGATGCCACTTGAGGGCATCGCGCCCCGTGTGGGGCTTCCAGGCATCGATGACCTTGGCCCAGGTCTGCTTCTTCAGGCCCCGCAAGGACGCAGCCTGCGCCTTGCTGCGGCCTTCGGCCAGCGCTTCTGCGAAGTTGGCAAACAGCACCGTGAACCACAGCCAGACCGTGACAGCGATGACGAAACCGTTGGGCTGGGCGATCGACAGTCCCGTCGTCAGCAGGCTGCCGAGGTAGACGACGAACATCACCGGGTTGCGCAACTGCGTGCGTGGGTCCAGCTTGCGAAAGGATGCGGCCAGTGCCGAGCGGGTCAGCGCTGGATCGAACAGGGAGAAGCCGGTGCGATTCATGATGCGCTCCAGAGGATCAGGTGCTCGACGACAGGGCCCAGGGCCAGCGCCGGTACGTAGTTCAGAAGGCCGACCAGCAGCACCGAGCCGATCAGCAGCACGACGAAGAGCGGGCCGTGCGTTGGCAGCGTTCCCTCGCCAGGCGTGAGCCGCTTCTTGCCCGCCAGTGAACCCGCCATGGCCAGCACCGGCACGATGACGCCGAAGCGGCCAATCCACATCACCAGGCCGATCAGCAGGTTGTAGAAGGGCGTGTTGGCGGACAGCCCGGCGAATGCGCTGCCGTTGTTGTTGCCGGCAGAGGACAGGGCATACAGCACCTCGCTGAAGCCATGGGCGCCGGGCGCCGCGATGCCAGCCCTGCCAGGCTCCAGGATGACGGCGATGGCGGTACCCGTCAGCACGGCCAGGGGCGTGATCAGGATGGCCAGCGACACCATCTTCATCTCATGCGCCTCGATCTTCTTGCCCATGTACTCTGGCGTGCGGCCGATCATCAGGCCCGCGACGAAGACGGACAGGATGGCGAACACGAGCATCCCGTAGAGACCCGCTCCGACACCACCGAAGACGACCTCGCCCAGTTGCATCATCACCATGGGAACCGCGCCGCCCAGGGGGGTGAAGCTGTCGTGCATCGCGTTGACGGCGCCACAGCTCGCGGCCGTCGTGATGACGGCGAACAGGGATGAGGCCTCGATGCCGAAGCGGACTTCCTTGCCCTCCATGTTGCCGCCGGACTGCAGGGCGGTTGCGGCCTGGCCGACGCCAAGGCTGGCAAGGCGTGGGTTGCCGGCCTGCTCGGCCGCGGTGGCGACCACCACGGCGACCACGAACATCGCCGTCATCGCACCAAGCAGGGCCCAGCCCTGACGCATGTCCCCGACCTGGCGGCCCATGACGAAGCAAAGTGCCGCCGGGATCAGGAAGATTGAGAGCATCTGCAGCGCGTTGGACGCTGCGGTCGGATTCTCGAAGGGGTGGGCCGAGTTCGCGTTGAAGAAGCCGCCGCCGTTGGTGCCCAGCATCTTGATGGCCAGCTGCGAAGCAACCGGGCCGAGGGCAATGCTCTGCGCCTGGCCGCTCATGTCTTGCATGGCGGGCAGGCCGTCGGGGCCCTTCATCGCTTGGCCGTCGCCGCCGAGCCTGGGCACTTGCCAGGTCTGCGCCTCGACGGTCGTCACGTCCTGGTAGGGCTTGAACGTCTGCACGACGCCCATGCCCGCGAGCGCGGTGGCGCACACGAGCGACAGGGGCAGCAGTACCCAGAGCGTCGCGCGGGTCAGGTCCGTCCACACGTTGCCGATGCTCCTGCCCGAATGGCGTACGAAGCCGCGGATCAACGCGAAGACAACGGCGATGCCGGTGGCCGCGGAGAGGAAGTTCTGCACCGTCAGCGCGAGCATCTGGGTCAGATAGCTCATCGTGGATTCACCGCCATAGCCTTGCCAGTTCGTGTTGGTGACGAAGCTGATTGCGGTGTTGAAGGCCGAGTCCGGTGCGACCGGCCCCATGCCCTGCGGGTTCAGCGGCAGCCACTGCTGCAGCCGTTGGAGCCCGTAGACGGCCATGACGCCAAGCGCGTTGAAGATCAGCAGGCCCAGGGCATAGCGCAGCCAGCCTTGTTCGGCTTCGGCGTCGACGCCGGCGAGCCTGAGCAGGTGCCCCTCGACACGGCGCAGCCATTCCACACGGCCTTCCATGGCGGCATGGATCCAGCGCGCCAGTGGCCACGCCAGGGCCAGCAGGACCGCCAGGAAGACGAGCAGTTGAGTCCAGGCAGAGGTGCTCACGTCAGGTCCTCCGGAAACAGCAAGGCCCAGAACAGGTAGATCACGAGAAAGACCACCAGCCCGGCCGCCACCCATTCAGGAACGGTCATGAGCGGCCTCCGTTGCGCTGGTCGCGCAGCCGCTCGCAGCCCCAGGCCGCCAGTGCCGTCACGAGGGCGAGGGCAACGCCCAGCCCGAGAAAAACGATGTCCATGACACCTCCTTTGATGGGAGGAATTCTGGAAAACACGGCATCAAGACGCTGACAAGAAGAGGGGGGCGGATATCAAGATCGCATCAAGAAGCGATGGGTTTCGTGCCGGGCACCCGCCGCACCGTTTTCCCGCGGCGGCTTGAAACGCAGAGGCCTGGCTGCCGACGACGCACGGGCAAGCCGAGCAGCAGTCCGCCGTCGGCGTGAATGCGCAGGCTCCCAGGGCTACCGCTGAGTTCACAGGGCGTGGTTCGCGGTAGCCTGTGGTTCGGCCAGGCGTTGCTGGATCAGGCCCTGGCGGCCCGGCGCTGTTTTGGCAGGCACCGGCTGCTGGCGCGGACGCTGCATCGTTCTGCCATCGACACGCTGCAGAATCCGGCCGCCCAGGCCCCAGAACACTTCGAAAGGTTCCACGATGCCCCGCTCGATCCAGCCTCCTTCCCGCCCCGCACATGGCCCCCGCGCCGCCGGTCTGGGGGCGCTGCTGCTGGCTGCCGTGGCCTCGGCCGCTGCCGCGGCGGTCAATGTCACTGCCGACACGCCGCTGCTGGACATCTATGTTCCGGGGCAGGACAGCTACAACACCCCTGAGAAGAAGAACTACGCGCTGCTCAATCCCAAGGCGCCGCCCCCTGCCTTCAAGGAAGACAACGCCGTTGCCCGCCAGTGCGGCAGCCTGGCCTACGCCACCTCGCTTGTGGACCGTGCCGCCGTCGAGCGCGCGCAGCAGTCCGGGCGCAGCATCGCGCAGGCTCGCCAGGTGTGGGAGTTCGAGCAGACGCGGCTGCAGGCCCAGGCCAGGATCGTGGACGGCAGCCTGGCCCGACGTACCGTCGAGCCTGTCGGCCCGCGCCCCACGGGTGGTGACGCCGCCCCCCGCGGCCGGAGCGATGCCGTGGTCCAGCCCCGCAACGGTGGTGGGCCCGAGGCCGCGCCACGCTCTGCCGGCCTGCCACGCATCACCGCCGGCGGCTTGCTTGGCATGCTCGGCATCAAGCAGCCCGCCGCGCCCAGCCCATCGGCCCAGCCGGCGCCCGCGGGCCGCGCCCTCGGCACGCAGCCCTCCGACATCCGCGCCTTCATGCCGGACTTCGACAAGATGAAGCAGCAGGTCGACCATAACCAGGCCGTACTCGCTGCGCAGGACGAACGGCTCAAGGGCCAGGAGCAGCAGTACGCCCGTGCGCTCACCGATGCCCTCGCGCAGGGCCTGGATCGACTGTCTGCCGCCGGCCAGCCCCTGTCGCTGGCGCAGCTCAACGACTTCGAGATGTTCCGCGCCTACCAGGTGGAGCAGTGCATCGCCGCGCGCAGCGTTCCCGACGCCGCCACCCGCGCCCGGCTCGACGCGCTGTTCGACCGCTATCAGCCGATGGCTGCGGCCTCCATTGCCGCCGCGCGGCCCCAGGTGCTGCACGACATCCAGGCCGCCCGCAACCCCGCAGCCTTCCGCGAGGTCTGGGCCGGGCATTTCAGCACCCCCTGGCTGAGCAACGCGGCAGAGAAGGACCCCGAGCTCGCCCAGCCCGTCACCCAGCGCATGAGCATGCTGCTTGCGCAGGAAAAGCGCGAGCGCGAGGACGCCGAACGCCGTGCCGCCGAGGAGGTGGTCCGCCAGGCCGCCCTCGTCAAGAAGCGCTATCTCGACAACGCCGCGCGCAACGTTGCTCCCACCGAGGACGAGGTCGCCAAGCTTGCCACCACCTACCTGATCGAGAACACCAACGCCGAAGGCCAGCTCGGCCGGCTGCGCCGCATCAACGACCGCTCCTTCGACCAGGAGATCGACCATTTCCTCTGGGGGCGCCGCCGCATCACCAACACCGTCCAGCTCGTCAACGACCTGCGCTGCCAGCCCAAGGGCAAGGTGCAGTCCTGCACCGCCAAGGTCAACACCATCCACTACCGCTTGCAGGAGGGCCAGCAGGACCGGCAGGAGTTCAACGTCACCGAAACCATCGAAGCCGACTATCAGTGGACCGCCGACGGCCTGGAGTCTGCCGGGCTGAAGAAGGGCGTCAGCGCCCTCATCAGCGTGAGGGTCAGCGGCGGTGGTGGTGGTGGCGGCAGCTCCTCGGGCTCAGACCGCGCCCGCGATCGGGAGCGCGATGACTTCTATCGCGAGTCCGCCCGCCGCAGCGCTGCGATGAATGGCGACTCGTACAACGGCCAGTCCAATGGTTCGCTGAGGCGCGAGTTCGGTTTCAGCCCCAGGTAGTTCCGTCTTTCAAAGGTGCTTGCGGGGTAACCACCGAGTCACGCGCCGTCACCCGAGCGTCTAATCTTTTGAAACAAGATGAGACGTGAGGAGGCGCGAATGGGGCAGCGCTATCTGTTGGCCGTTGCACTGACTGCAGGGCTCGCCATGGCTGCAGGTGGGCCGGTCCACGCCGCTGCGGCTGGTTGCGGCCCGTATCGAGTGGGGCTCAAGGAGTATCCGCAGGTCTACGAACGCCCCGCCAAGGCGGCAGATCCGGCAGCGGAGCCGGCGGGACTGGATCGCGAGTTCTTTGCGCTGCTGTCTGCCCGTAGCGGTTGCAGCTTTGTGTATGAGCTCGAATCCCAGCCGCGCGTGTGGTCGCGCCTGCGTGACGGCTCGCTGGACATCACGAGCTGGGTGGTCCCGACGGATGAGCGGCTGCAGTCAGTCGTTCTCATCCCCATCCTGACCGTACGCCCGCTGGCCTACGTCTGGACATCGGCAAGAGCCAGTACCCGGGAGGCATTCCTGGCCAGGCCGGATTTGCGCGCCGTCTCGGTCAAGGGCGCGTCCTACGGCCCGGGCTACGACGCCTGCCTAGAAGCACTGACCGCCAGGCGGGTCAGCTCGGTCTCCGACGTCGACACGGCCGTGCGCGTGTTCCTGGCCCGTCGCGTGGACCTCATCATCACCTATCCATGGGTGATGGCGCGTCACCTTCCGGCGCTGGCGGGAAAGATCGAAGTCGCGGACTGGTACGCCGATGGCCGTACCCTCAGCTCTGGCCTGGCGCTGTCCAAGAGGACCATCTCGCCTGAGGATCAGGCGCGGCTCCTTGAGGCCGTGAAGGGGATGTCGGCGGACGGCACGTTCAGGCGCCTGGTTGAGCGCTATCTGCCCGGAGGAGGGGTGGGGTTCATCGATCCGATCCGTACGCTGGCAACGTCGGCGGCTGCGCCGGAGCCGGCCAGATGATGGCGCGACGCATGGAGGGCGGTCCGGCGAGTGCCTGGCGGGAACTGAACCGATGCTGATGACGGGCCGCCGATGGTGGGTCGCAGCGCTCTTGTCCGCCCTGGGTTGGCCCGCCCACGCACAGCAGGCACCTCATTGGCGCGTCTGCATTCCGGAGCTGGTTGCGCCGCCCTACCTGTACAACGATGACTCGCGGCCTGGCATCGCGGAGCGGATCGTCATCGACGCCGCAAAGGAGGCCGGTCTCGTCGTCTCGCTGGTGAGGCTTCCTCCCCGGCGGTGCCGGGCCGCGATCGAGGGCAATGAAGCGGATGCAGTGCTCGTGTCGCCCGCTGCCGAGGTGCGCCAGCGCTACCTGTTTCCCGCTCGTGCAGACGCCATCGATGCCTCGCTGCGAGTTGCAAGCTTCAGCTTTGTCTGGATCAAGCGAAAGGACAGCCCATACTCCTGGGATGGCCGGCGGCTCGCCGGAGGCACGGCCTCGCCGATCACCGTCGGAACGCGGGTGAGTGCGAGAGTCGCGCTGGAGTCCCTGCGCTCCATGGGCGTTGAAGTCGATGACTCGGCCCTGTCCACCCGACAGTTGCTGCTGAAGGTCGCGGCAAAGCGGGTCGACCTCGGCGTTGCCGTTCAGGAAGAGGTGCAGTACCTCATGGACGACCCGGCCATGGACTCGCTGGTGGTTCTTCCCCGGCCGCTCGTCCGAACCGAGCTCTATCTGGCGATACCCGTGACGACGCCGCCGAGCCGCAGGCGTGAGGTGCAGGCGTGGTGGTCGGCGATCGGCCGTGTGCGGGGCAAGGCCGAGTACAACGTCCGCTGACGACTCTCATCCTGGCGCTTTGGTCTTTCAGCGCCGCGGTGCCGGCGAGCCCGACACCGATGCGGAGGCCCAGCATTTGCCGCAGATCCAGGATCCCGCGTTGCTCACCCAGGCCATTCGCATTGATCCAGCCTTCAACAGGGCGCGGGACCCGTCCATCCGAGCAGCGAGCGGCTGTCGCCCTGGCTGTCGCTCTTCCTAGTTCCGCCAATCTCCCTCAGCTGGCTTTGTCCGCGCAAAGGGCTTGGTGCTGCCCAGCCCGGCGTGTCGGCGAGTGGCCTGCCCCAGCGATGGGCCGAGCGATGGGGGCATGGCAGTCTGCAACGCGGAGTTCACCGAGGTCCACGAGCGGCCGCAGCGTGGCTCGCAGGTACGACACGCCATGCGACTGCTGGAGTTCGGTCGGCGTGCGAGCATCGTCGACGCATTCCGCAGAGCGAGTTTGTCGGGGCACCGCTGCCTCGCCAGAGGTGTGCGAGCGGCATGGCGATCGGCCAGCGCCCGCAGCTTCATTGCGACGGGCCGTAGCGCTTCAGCGTGCCTGATGTTTGCGGGTATCGGGCAGGAAGGCAGTCGCAACCCCGAGCAACGGGAGGAACGACGTGACGCCGTAGACCCACACGATGCCGTACCTGTCGGCCAAGTCGCCCAGGCCTGCGGCGGCAATCCCGCCGATGCCGAACATGAGGCCGAACATCAGTCCCGACACCATGCCGACACGACCCGGCACGGCTTCCTGGGCGTACACCACAAGCGCCGCAAAGGCTGACGACATGATCAGGCCGACGACGATGGCCAGCACCGCCGTCCAGAACAGATTGGCGTAGGGCAGCGCCAGCGCGAAGGGGGCGACACCAAGGAAGGAAATCCAGATCACCGCCTTGCGGCCGATGCGGTCACCAACCGGCCCGCCAGCGAAGGTGCCCGCGGCGACAGCCGCAAGGAACATGAACAGGAACAACTGACTCTCCTGCACGCTCAGGCTGAACCGCTCGATCAGGTAGAAGGTGAAGTAGTTGGTGAAGGACGCGATGTAGACGAACTTCGCAAACATCAGGACGCAGATGACGGCCACGGCCTGTGCCACCTTGCCGCGGCTCAGGCCTTCATTGCGGCCCCGGGCCAGGCTCTTGGCCTTGGCCTGCCCATGGTTCAGTACCCACAGGGTCAGGCGGTACAGCACGAAGATGGCGAGCAGCGCGAACACCACGAACCATGCGATGGCACCTTGGCCATGCGGGATGACGATGGCCGCAGTCAGCAGCGGCCCGATGGCACTGCCGGTGTTGCCGCCGACCTGGAACGTCGACTGGGCCGTGCCGAACTTGCCTCCCGACCCGAGGCGCGCGATCCGCGATGCCTCGGGATGGAATGTGGCAGAACCGACGCCGACGATGGCTGCCGCGACCAGCAGCATGGCGTAGCTGTCGGCGCTGGCCAGCAGCGCGATGCCGATGAGCGTCATCACCATTCCCGAGGGCAGCAAATAGGGCTTGGGGTGCTTGTCCGTGTAGAGCCCGATCCAGGGCTGCAGCAGCGACGCTGTGACCTGGTAGACCAGGCCAATCAGGCCGATCTGACCGAAGCTGAGCGAGAAGTTCGATTTCAGCAACGGGAAAACCGCAGGCAGCATGGCCTGGATGAGGTCGTTGAGCAGGTGAGCGAACGCCGCGCCGCCCACGATGGGGAGCAAGAAGCCGTGGGTCTGGGAGTCGGTGGCGGTGCTCGGCGCCGATGCATCCGGCTGTCCAAGCGTGGCGGTTCTGGAGGTCATTGATCGCGGCCCTGTGCGGCTGGCCGAGCCAGTGGGGCATGAGAAAGATGGGAGCCTGGAGACTACGACGCCCTTGCGCGTCCGTATCGCGCTATTCCGCCATTTTCTGTAGAGTTTCCGCCAAATGGTCTCCAGCATGCGCCGATAAGCCTGAGTGCCCGACCGTTGAATCAGCTTCCGGGCGGCGGCTGCCTGAACTTCTTTGGCGCGGCTTTCCGACGGGCGTCGTCGTGAATCTCGATCGACCGACTCGGTTGCTGACAAGATGGGTACTGTGCTACCCATATTGCATTGATATGGGTGTCATGAGGCCCAAATGAGCGCCGACGCGTCAATGATGAACCGGCACCTGCTGCCCCAGATGGGTGACCGTTTGCGTGATCTGAGAAAGGCTCGAGGACTGACCGCAGAGCAGTTGGCCTTGGCTGCTGGCATCACCCGCAAGACGCTGCACTCGGTGGAGTCGGGCGATCCTTCGTCAGCCATCGGTACCTACCTTCGTGTGATGGCGGCCCTCGGCATCAACGGCGAACTGGCCCTGCTGGCTGACGACACGCTCCCCCAGCGCCGCCGGGCTCGGCTGCCGCGCGATCCAAGCGACTGCCACCTGCAGTGAACGTGGAGATCGGACCCTCTTCAGCCAAGCACCGGACGCAGGACCTCCTTGGCATGGCGCTTCATGAGGAGGCGGTACGCCTTATCAAGCGGAACCCACAACTGGCCGACAAGGCGAAGCGCGTGCAGGTCGAGTGGATGCCCGGCGTCAACTATCCTGAGCTGCCAGCGTCAACTATCTTGAGCGGTGCGGATGGGTGTTGATCACGGTGTTGGAGGTGCGCTGCGTTGCCGGCGCGCCGGCAACGCAGCGCGGCGTCGGTAGCTGTCCACGTTCATCTCCAGGATGGTCGAGTGATGCACCAGGCGGTCGACCGCAGCCACCGTCATGGCTTTGTCCGGGAAGACCTCATCCCACGCCGAGAACGGTGCGTTGGCCGTGATGGCCAGGCTCTTGCGCTCGTACCGCTCGGCGATCAGCTCGAACAGCACCGAGGTCTCGGCCTGGTCGCGCCGTGCATAGCTGAGGTCGTCCAAGATGATCAAGTCGAACCGGTCGAGCTTGGACAACTCCGCCGGCAGGCGCAGGTCGCGCCGGGCTGCCTGCAGGCGCTGCACCAGCTCGCTGGTGCGCACGAACAGCACCTTCAGCCCACGGTCGATCAGCGCGTGGCCGATGGCCGCCACGAGATGCGTCTTGCCGGTGCCCGGCGGGCCGAAGGCCAGCAAGTTGTGGCCCTGCGCAATCCAGCTGTCGGCCTCGGCCAGCGCCATCACATGGGCCTTGGAGACGGCCGGCACCGCAGCGAAGTCGAAGTCGGCCAGGCTCTTGCCCGGCGGCAGCTGGCTGTCGACCCGTGCACGGGCCAGGCGCCGCGTCTCGCGCTCGGCCATCTCATGGCCCAGCAGCGTGTGCAGCAGCCGCTCGGCCGGCCAGCCCTCGCGGTTGGACTGCGCGGCCACATCGGCCCACAAGCGCTTGATGGTCGGCAGGCGCAGCTCGGTGAGCATCAGTGGCACCGCTGCCCCCGATGCATTGGTGTCGGCACTCATGCGGCCTCCAGCAGTTCGTCGTAGACCGCCGCTGACGGCAGCACCACGACCACCTGAGGCATCGCAGCCGGTCGTGGCGCGAACCTGTCCCTGAGCACATCGATGTCGGGGAGCTCGGCGCCATCCAGCAAGCGAGCGAGTTCGATGGCCAGCTCTGCCACCACGTTGGCTCGGTCGGCCAGGTCCAGCAGGTCCACCATCAAGCGGCAGGCCGCCCGCTCGGGCAACGCCTGGCTAATGTGCTCCCAGGCCAGGGCGTACTCGCTGCGCGGGAACATCGCATCGCGCAACACCCAACGCGCGAAGGCGCCGGGCTTGCGCTTCAAGTTGGGCAGCATGTGACGCCAGTCAATGCGCTTGGGGTGGCGATCGGCCGTGCTGGCATGCAGCCGCTCGCACTCGAAGACCTTCACTCCGCCCAGCCAGGCGTCCAGATAGGTGCTGTGCAGCCTCACCTTCAACCGTTGACCGGCCAGACGCGAAGGCACGCTGTAGAGCACGCCCTTGGCGCTGAACACGCCGAACTTGCTAACGCGCGCATCCATCTCCTCGAAGTCGGACGTGCGCCGAGTCGGCAGCGGTTGAAGGCTGGTGCGCTCGACTTCCCATGCGCGCGCGCAGCGCGCGTTGAGCCGGCGCACGGTCTCCGCCACGAACTGCTCATAGGCCGGCAGGTCATCGAACTCGCGGCTGCCACGCAGCAGCAGAGCCTGGTCCAGTCCGCGCTTGAGGCTGCCTTGGCGCGCTTCAATGGAGCCGTTCTCGTGGCTCACGCCGGTGTTATTGCGCGTGGGCCGCATGCCATAGTGCTTGCACAGGGCCTGGTAACGCCGCGTCAGCTCTTCGCGCTCGGCCAGGTTGTTGAAGGCCGCCGACAGGCTGTCGGTGCGGTGTTCCTGCGGGACGCCACCGGCCATCCATAGCGCGTCTTGTAGCCCTGCAGCCAGGCTCTGGAAGCTCTCACCGCCCAGGACCACCCTCGCATGGCGCCAGCCGCTGTGGGCCAGCGCGAACTGGTACAGCCGGTGTGGGAAGGCCAGCCCCCCCAGACTGACGTCCAGATCGTCGGCCACAGTGAAGTCCGACAGCCCCAGCCGGCCCGGCGGATGCTCCTGCGCGAAGAACAACTCGCGCTCGCCGCCGTGCTCGGCGCGCCACTGGCTCACGCGCCGCTGCAGCGTGCGCAGCACTCCATCGGCGAACCGCTCGGGGTGGCGGCGCTGCAACTCCTCCAGCACGGTGACGGCCATCAACGACGGTGCGCCTTCCAGCATGGGCACCACCTCACTGGCCCACACCTCGGCCAGCGGGTCGGCGCGGGTGCGCCAGTGTCGCGGTGGGCGTTGTGATGGCAATGTCGTCGCCGATTCCAGCCGCCGCGCGCTGGCCACGCTGATGCCCGTCTTGGCTGCAGCAGCCTCCTGGCTGTGCTTGCCCCTCAGTTCCTTGTACTTGCTCACTTGCAGGTCCGTTATGCGTTTGCCGGGCACCGTGGCTGCCTCCCTCTGGAAGCCAACCACTGTAGGAACCCACCCGCAAAACGCTCCCCGGCGGCCTGCGTCAACCGCTCACGATAGTTGTCGCTGAGCGCTCAAGATAATTGTCCGCCGCCAAGTGGATGACGGACCAGCCTACATCACGTTCCATGAGCCTGTGGCGCGAATGGATGGCCATCTTGTCCAACTACACATGGCAGACGGTGATGGCGCGTCTGCACGGCGAGTCCATGGATTTCTGTCCACCGACCCGCCCTACCTCGTCAACTACCGGGACCGCCCGGCCGCTCGCTGGCCGGCGACAAGGTGGGCGACTGGCTGCGACCTGGCTTTGCGGAGGTGTCCCGACGGCTGAAGCCGCAGACGATCTGTGTGAGCTTCTATGGCTGGACCCGGGTGGACGAGTTCGTCGCGGCCTAGCGCACGACGCTGGCGGTCTGGTCTGCAGACGCTCTGGCTGGCTGTTTTGCCATCCAGGATCTATCATTCACTGAACTATTCATTTGACTATTCAGTGGGTGCAAATGGTGGCAGGCCATTCTGTTGACATCCCTTATGAAATCGAGCGGGCCCTTCGAGGTGGAAGACTGTCTGCTGCCAATCTCGTTGAGGCGCTGGGAATCAGCCAACCGACGTTCTCCCGAGCTATTCGTCAACTAGGACAACGAGCGACCTCGTTCCGCGTTTCAGGTGAGCGGACGCCGCAGTACGCCCTGCTTCGGCAGTTGCCCCTTGGGATTGATCCACGACAGCGTGTGTACCGCTATTTGAGCAACGGCAAGGTCGAGCCATTCGCGGAGGTCGAATTTCTCGCCGGTGGGGCCACCCTCGAACGCATTGGCGGCGCCAAGGCCACAACCCGCGTCTACGAAGGTCTGCCTCCATACATGGCGTTTGCAGCACCGTCCGGCTTCCTCGGGCGTCAGCTCGCACACGAAGCCGCGCGCAGCCTGCAGTTCCCCGAGAGCCTCAAAGACTGGGGTGACGATCACATGGTCGCCTACCTTTTCACCCGTGGTCTGAATCTGCCGGGCAATCTGGTGTTCGGTGACACGTCCTTGCAGGCGGAGATTGAATTCCGCGCTGCGGCACCGACGCCTGCAGCGGAGAAGCTCGACCAGTACGTGGCTATGGCCAGCGCGTCTAAGAGCGCATCCTATGGGTCCAGCGCCGGTGGCGAACAGCCGAAGTTCCTCGGACTCACAGGGGACTCGGGCCACGTCATTGTGAAGTTTGCCAAGCAGGGCAGTCGCATGGCAGAACTGCTTCCGCTGGAGCATCTGGCGCTGCGCACCTTGGCTGAGCTGGGCGTGCCAGCCTCGCGCACCCAATTGCTGGCCGGCGGCGAGTACGTTTTTCTCGAGGTCCAGCGCTTCGACCGCAATGGCCTCACGGGGCGGGTCGGCATGTTGTCAGCTGGCGCGGTCGACGACGAGTTCTTTGGGCAAAGAGGCTCGTGGCCTGAGTTTGCCGCTCGTTGCGTGCAAGCCGGCTATCTGACGGTTCAGGACGCATTCTGGGTCGACACCATGGCGGCCTTCAGTGAACTCATCGGCAATGGGGATCGCCACTTCGAGAACATCTCTATGCTGATCGGCGAGGACGGGGAGTACCTCGGTGTTGCGCCTGCCTACGACATCCTGCCGATGCGGTATGCCTCCATCGGCGGCGGCGTGGATCCTGATCTCACGGACATCGTGCCAAAGATAGGCACCATCGGCGCGAAGCCCGACGTTTGGGGCCTGGCAGCAAGACTGGCGCGGCGGTTCTGGACTGCAGCTCAGGAGGAGGAATTTGCGGCCCCCCTGTCGCCCGCGATTCGGGAAATGGCTGCGAGGAATTTGGCTGTCGCCATGGCGTTTGTCGAGCCGTTGGTTCCCAGCGCCCAATAGGAACATGGGGCACGTTGCCCAGCGACATGCGGCACGCCCACTGTGAGGCGAACAGGTGACCGCGAGTGGCTGTTGCGGATGGTGGCGCACAGGATTGCCGATCCACGCATCTTGAAACTGATCAGGATGTGGCTGGAGGCTGGTGTCCTCGAGAGCAACGAGATGCATGAAACAGAACGGGGCACACCTCAAGGATCGGGCAAGCGCCCCACCGGGCATCAAGCCAAGCGCCGCCTCGATGGCCGTGCGGAACGTTGTGCGTACCTCCGCGGTAGCTCGAATGATGTACGCGCGAGCGTGCTTGAGAGCGTCTGGGTCCAATCCGCGGGGTAGGCAAGCACGATCTCGGCGTCGACGGGGGGCGTTCCCCTTTGGGACGCTTGACTATGCGCGTTGGGTGGCGCGTTCATTTGTCAAACGCAGCCATCGGCGGTTCACCGTCAGCGGCCACTGTGCGAGTGGAGTTCTTGATGTTAACTGTACAATGCGTCCTAAGGACGCATTGTACAGTTTCCATGGAGGACTATCGGTCCGTGGGCATGGACAGGTCTTTGCGACTGCAAGCCGGCACTAGACTGCGTCCTGAGGACGCAGTCTAGTGCCAGTGGTGGATCCGTCAAGAAAGAGACGCGGTATGAACTCGTATGACCGCTCCGGGCGGAGCGGGGCAATGCAATGACGACTTGACAGGTGGTTGGAATTCGATATAACCTTCGTCCTAAGGACGAAGGTTATATCGACGAGAGAGTGTCCCGCGAATTCGCTTGCAGAGTAGCCGTTCATGAGCACAGAAGAGCCCAAGCGCATCACGATCCCCGCCGCCCTGGGTCAAGTCCTGGGCGAACGCGGCCGGCCCACCGTGTCGTTCTACGAGCTGGCTCTCGCCGCCTGGGATCTGTGTAAGCGCACCGAACTTCACGGAGTGCCGCTACGCGCGCATAAGGCTAGGCTGGACTGGGCTTCATTCCGTCGCATCCATCAACTGATGCTGAGAAATGGCGTGCTGCGTCCCATCCAAGGCATCTCGGGCTCGCCCGTCTATACGCTGATCGGCGCAAGCGTCGGTGACGCGAAAGTGCTGGCCTGTGCGGCCGATCCCTTTTGCTACATCTCCCATCTGAGTGCGATGGAGTTTCACGGGCTGACGGACCGCATGCCGGAGCAGTTGTACATCTCCTCTCCAGCTCACGGTCCCTGGAAGCAGTTCGCCGCTGAACAGATGCAAAAGGATCTAGGCGACGACCATGCGGACTACCTCGCGGCCGGGCTGCCGCAGCTTCAGCGCTCCAGGCCGGAAAAGCTGCTCGGCAAGCCCGTGCACCAGTTCAACAGCCTCCACCTGGGCGCCTATCGCAACTTCAAGGAGCAGCACATCAGGGTGGCCACGCGCGGGCGCATCTTCCTGGACATGCTGCGGGACCCCGAGCTTTGTGGCGGCATCAGCCATGTGCTGCAGGTCTACCAGGAACATGCGAAGCAGTCGCTGCGCCTCATCCTGGACGAAGTCGACCAGCACGGCAAACCCATCGACAAGGTCCGGGCAGGATGGATCCTCGAAACCCTCTGCCAACTTCGAGATCCCAGGATCGATGCCTGGACAGTCTTCAGTCAACGAGGCGGCTCCCGAAAGCTGGATGCATCGGCCGAGTACAGCCCCGAGTTTTCGGAGCGTTGGGCGCTGTCCATCAACGTGCCCGTTCTCGTCGAATGAGCAGACTTGACCTGCCAGCTTGGATCGAGGCAGAAACGGAGCCCGGCCGCCGCGAGTTTCGACAGGCCGTTCACCTGATCCTCAGGGCCATCGCCCAGTCTGAGGCGCTTGCCCCGGTCATGGTCATGAAGGGCGGCATCCTCTTGGCCATCCGGTATCAGAGCTCGCGCTTCACCAAGGACGTTGACTTCTCCACGCAGCAAAAGCTGCAGGACGTGAGTCTTCCGGGCTTCATCGAGCAGATGCAGGAGGCCCTCGAACAGGTCGGCGTCGAGAACGACTACGGCCTGGCGATGGCGCTGCAGTCGTATGCCCTGAATCCCAAGAAGCGGGACAGCCTCTTCGCAACTCTGCAGATGAAGATCGGCTACGCGAACCGTGCAGTGGCCAACGAGCTCAGGAAGCTCAACGCCGGCCAGTCCGCCAAGACCGTCCAGATCGACTACAGCTTCAATGAATGGGCGTCGGACGTCGAGGAAGGCGACATCGACGGCGGCGTGCTGGCGATGTACGCCCGCCACGACCTCATCGCCGAGAAGCTGCGGTCCGTGCTGCAGCAGCCGATCCGCAATCGCTCGCGGTTTCAGGACATCTACGACCTGCGTCTACTCCTTGATTGCATGGACTTCAACGATGAGGACCGGGCCCTCGTGCTGCACAAGTTGATGGCCGCCTCCGAGGACCGGAAGGTACCGATGGACCCGATGGCCATGCGCAGCGATCAGCTGCGCGAGCTTTCGCAGCGCGACTATGCACAGGTGCTGGCACTCATTGCGACGCAGCCCCCATCGTTCGAAGAGGCCTACGGTCGCGTCCAGGAGTTCTATGAAGGCCTCCCTTGGCCTCCCAGCGCTGCCTGATGCCACCGAATCGGTCCCAGCATGTCTTCTGGGGCAGCGTGACGATCTTCGGCGCCACGGACGAAAGCTGAATCAGCCTGGCCGCGAGCTCGCCGAATCTGCTTAGCGTGATAGCGAGGTAGTCGAGCGCATCCGGTTCAGACGCCGAATCAGGCTACCGCGGCGTGGGCAAGCGCAAAGAGGCCCAGGGGCCCCAGTGGCATGTGGCCATGCAACCGGGCAAAAGCCGCAAGCTGGACCTCACGCGCCGTTGGGCGCAGTTGCTCGAGCAGGCCGAGCAGCTCAAGGCCAGCGTGCGGGCGAAGGTCGAGCATCCCTTCCATGTCGTGAAGAACCTGTTTCGCCACAGGAAGGCCCGCTACAAGGGCCTGGCCAAGAACGAGGCGCAGCTATTCAGCCTGTTCGGCCTGGCCAACCTCGTCATCGCCAACCGAGAGTTGTTGGCGATCCAGACCGGCTTCAGCCAACCGTTCGGTGTAGCGAATGCTGACGTATTGCGAGCCCCTGTCGGAGTGACAAACCAGACCGCCGTCCCGCTCGGGCTGCCGGGCGTACAACGCCTGCTCTAGCGCATCGAGCACGAAGTCTGTGCGCATCGAACTGCTCACGCGCCAACCCACGATGCGGCGGGCGAACACGTCGATGACGAAGGCCACGTACAGCCAGCCCTGCCAGGTCGACACGTACGTGAAGTCGCTGACCCACAGCTGGTTGGGCCGCTCGGCGCGGAACTGCCGATTGACTCTGTCCAGCGGGCACGGTGCCTTGGCATCGCTGATGGTCGTGCGCACGACCTTGCCGCGCATGACGCCGCGCAGCCCCATCCCGCGCATCAAGCGCGCGACGGTGCAGCGAGCCACGGCCACGCCTTCGCGTTCCAGTTGCCGCCAGACTTTCTTGGCCCCGTAGACCTGCATATTGGCCTGCCAGACCCGGTCGATCTGCGGCATCAGCGCCTCGTCACGACGCGCCCTCGCGCAGCGCCTGTGAGGCTTTCGACGCAGCGCGGCGTATCGCCGGTAGGCCGACGGGGCAACCTGCAATACCTTGCAGATTGGCTCGACCCCGAAGGCATCGCGATGCTGGTCGATGAAGTCCCTTACGACTTCAGTCGGCGGTCGAGCTCCGCCTGGGCGAAAAACGCGCTGGCCAGCTTCAAAATCTCGTTGGCACGGCGCAGCTCCCGGTTCTCGCGCTCCAGGTCCTTCACACGCTGGGCCTCGCTGGTCGTCACGCCCTCACGCACGCCGGCATCGACCTCGGCGCGCTTGACCCATTCGTTCAGCGTCTGCGGCACGCAGCCAATCTTGGGTGCGATGGACTCGATGGCCGCCCACAGCGACGGGTACTCCCCTCGGTGCTCCTGCACCATCCTCACCGCGCGCTCACGCACCTCGGGTGAGAACTTGTTCGACTTGCTCATGGCTCAATCCTCTCAGAGTGTTGAGCCTCCTCAAAACCCGGATTGATTCACTGTGTGTACGACAAGGCCGCAAAGGCCGAGTTCGTCGAGCTGTGCTTGCAGCCTGGCGTCTCAGTGGCGCGTCTGGCACGCGAGTTCGGCATCAATGCCAACCAGGTCGCACGATGGATACGTGATCACGGTCCGTTGCGCAAGCGTGCGTCTGTCGTGGCCTCGACGCCAGCGGCCTCGCCCTTCGTGGCGGTGCCGGTGCTCACAGCGCAAGTACCGTCGGTCGTGGACGAGCTCGACGACGGTCGCGATGTGGGCTTGCAAGCCACGCTGCCCAACGGAGTCACGGTCGAGCTTCGCCGCGTGCGGCTGTGCCAGCTTGCAGATGTTCTGCAGACCTTGGGGAGGCTGACGTGTTCCGTCTCGACGAGCGTCTGAAGGTCTACCTGCACCGTGCACCGGTGGACTTCCGCGTCAATATCAACGGCTTGGCCACCCTGGTTCAGCAAGCCCTCGGCCTGGATCCGTTCGCCGCCTGCGTGTACGTGTTCAGCAACCGTCGACGCAACCGCGTGAAGATCCTCGGCTGGGACCGCAACGGCTTCTGGCTGCTGCTCAAGCGGCTGGAGGAAGACCGCTTCATCTGGCCTTCTGAGACGGCTGCGCCGACACTGACCGTCGAGCAGCTGCACTGGTTGCTCGAGGGCATCGACATCGGCGTCGTGCAGCGGCACCCTCAGCGCGTGTACCAGCACGTCGGCTGAGAACGCCAGCGCGGACGCGCGCCATTGCGGCAGATCCGAATGGCGCGGCGCACAGGGGGCGCAGACACTGCCCCTCGATGGTCAGCACGCCCACGCCCGACGAAGTCATCGCATTGCAGCAGGCGCTGGCCGAAGCGCTCAAGCGCAATGAGTCGTTGGCCGGCGAACTGCGCGTGACACGCGCCGAGCGCGACCTCCTCAAGGAGAAGCTCAGCAAGTTCACGCGGCAGCTCTTCGCCGCCAGCAGCGAGGCCGCGGTCCTGCAAAAGGACATGTTCTTCAACGAGGCCGAGGATCTCGGCGCTCGGGCCGAGCCCGCCACTGAAGAGAGCAGCGACGACGACGACAGCGACAAGATCGACGTGCCCGGCCACAAGCGGGCCAAGCGCGGCCGCAAGCCCCTGGACCCGGCGCTGCCGCGCGAGGTGATCCGTCACGAGCTGCCCGAAGGCGAGCGCGTGTGCCCGCACGACGGTGCGCGCTTGAGCGAGATCGGCGTGGAAGCCAGCGAACAGCTGGACATCATCCCGCAGCAGGTGCGCGTCATCCGGCACGAGCGCGTCAAATACGCCTGCCCGTGCTGTGACGGCGGCATGCGGCTGGCGCCGCGCCCCGCACAGATCATCCCCAGAGGCCTCTTCACCGAGGGCGCCCTGGCCTGGATCGCCACCTCCAAGTACCTGGACGGTCTGCCGCTGTACCGCCAAGCGGTGCTGCTGGGCCGCTTCGGCGGTACCGACATCGCCCGCAACACCGTGGCCGGCAGCATCGTGCGCGCGGGCCATCAGGTACAGCCGGTGGTCAACCTGCTGCGCGACCAACTGTTGGACTCACCCCTGGTGTTCGGCGACGAGACCGAGCTGCAGGTGCTCAAGGAGCCCGGGCGCAGCGCCCAGGCCAAGAGCTTCATCTGGGCGCAGATGACCGACGGTAGCGGCCGGGACGGCACGGGGCCGCCGATCCGGCTGTTCGCCTACTCACCGAGTCGCTCGACCAAGACGGCGATGGAGCTGTATGCCGGCATCCGTCCCGGGGCCGTGCTGATGACCAACGGCTACGAGGTCTACGACGCCGTGGCCGAGACGCACCAGCTCGTGCACTTGGCCTGCTGGACCCATTGCCGCAGATATTTCATCGAGGCGCTGCAGCCCTTGCCCAAGGACCAGCGTGGGCCCAACCAGCTCGCGGCGCGCTTCATCGCGCACATCGGTCAGCTGTACCACGTCGAGGCGCAGGCCCGGCGCGACGGCGTCGACACAGATGAACTCAAACGCCGGCGCCAGCAGGACAGCGTCCCCGTGTTGGCGGCCATCGAGGCGCTGCTCTTGGCGAATCTGCACGCGGTGCTGCCAAAGAGCCTGCTGGGGCAGGCGCTGCACTACCTCTCCTCGCAGTGGAGCAAGCTCAAGCGCTACGTCGAGGACGGCCGTTACAGCATTGACAACAACGTGCAGGAGAACGCCATCAGGCCGTTCTGTGTCGGGCGCCGCAACTGGCTCTTCGCCGACACGGTGCACGGCGCCAACGCCAGCGCCAACCTGTACTCGCTGCTGCAGACCTGCAGTGTCAATGGCATCGACGGCTACCGCTACTTGCGCGCGCTGTTCACTGCGCTGCCCAATGCCAAGACAGCCGACGACTACGCCGCGCTTCTGCCCTGGAACATCGATCTCAGCAACGGCTGAACATCACCTGCTCGTTTGCCTCGGGAGAGGCAAGGACGCGGTTAATTGACCGCATACGATCTAGCGATCAGCGCAGCGCCGAGGGTCGACAAGGACGGGCTCAGTTTTGTCGCGCACTGGTTTCTGGCCTTGCCTTCCAGTCGCGTGCAAAGCACGGCGTGGTTGAGGGCTTCATGCGCCGAATCGTTTCTCGCGCCATGAGATAAGACCGAAGCTCTTGCTCCCTCAACGTAGGCCCTGCGCCACGGTTCGTAGATAGGCGCTGCTCACCCGATGTCGCTAGAGTCCGCATGATCCTTGCTCCTGTTGTTCATTCAGATTCGCATCGACGCAGGTGCGTCGATGCGAACAATCCGCCATGTGCGAATGGGGTTAGTCGAGAACTAACTTGAAGCCCATTGGCGCCCAGTTGGCGTCACCGGCGATACGTGCCTTGACTGCACGCCAGTGCAAAGCAGGCTCGTCGATCAGTTGACCGCGATCGACGGCGTGTCCTACCAAGCGCTGCGCTTCAGCGGGCCTTAGCGCGACGTTGCCGATCAGCCAACCACGCAGAGTTTCAAGCTCATCGGCCCGGAGCGGGGCAGGCTGAAGCAAGGCTCGGCGGCGTTCCTTGCGGGTTCGCCCGGCCTTGTCTTCAGCGCTGCCCCGCCCGCCCGCCACCGTCACGAACTTTTCAGGACGCGGGGTTGAGGGCCGACTCATATCAGAACTCGGCCTCTGCCGGCAGGTGCGACTTGGCTTCCTTCGCTTGTTCAGCCACCGTGGCATCGGTGGTGAGGATCAGCCCGGCCACCGAAGCCGCGTTTTGCAGCGCGGTACGAGTGACCTTGGTCGGGTCGATCACACCCATCGCCAGGAGGTCGCCATATTCACCGGTAGCGGCGTTGTAGCCATGGCTGCCCTTGCCGTGCAGGACACGGTCGACGACGACGGAGGGCTCATCGCCCGCGTTCGCGCTGATCGCCCGCAACGGAGCTTCCAGGGCGCGCCTCACGATGCCGATACCAGCATCTTGATCGGCGTTGGCGCCGCGCAGGGAATCCAGCGACGCGCGTGCACGCAGCAGGGCCACGCCACCGCCCGGGACGATGCCTTCCTCGACGGCTGCGCGCGTGGCGTGCAGCGCGTCGTCGACACGATCCTTCTTCTCCTTCATCTCGACTTCGGTGGCAGCACCGACGCGGATCACTGCGACGCCGCCGGACAGCTTGGCCAGCCGCTCCTGCAGCTTCTCGCGGTCGTAGTCCGACGTGGCGTTCTCGATCTCGGCCGTGATGGTCTTGCGGCGTGCTTCGATCTGTTCGGCCTTGCCGGCGCCGTCGATGATCGTCGTGGCGTCCTTGTGAATGTCGACGCGGCGGGCGCGACCCAGATCGGCCAGCGTGGCCTTGTCGAGCTGCTTGCCGACCTCTTCGGCGATCACCGTCGCACCGGTGAGAGCGGCGATGTCCTGGAGCATGGCCTTGCGGCGATCACCGAAGCCTGGTGCCTTGACCGCAGCGACTTTCAGCACACCGCGCATGCTGTTGACCACCAGCGTGGCCAGAGCCTCGCCTTCGATGTCTTCCGCCACGATCAGCAGCGGCCGGCCAGCCTTTGCGACCTCCTCGAGCACCGGCAGAAGTTCGCGGATGTTCGAGATCTTCTTGTCGCAAAGCAGGATGGCGGGATCATCGAGCACCGCCGTCTGCTTTTCGGGGTTGTTGATGAAGTAGGGCGACAGATAGCCGCGGTCGAATTGCATGCCCTCCACGACGTCGAGTTCGCTATCGAGCGACTTGCCATCTTCGACCGTGATGACGCCGTGCTGCCCGACCTTCTCCATGGCCTGGGCGATCAGGTCACCAATGGCCTGATCGGAGTTGGCCGAAAGCGAGCCGACCTGGGCGATTTCCTTGCTCGTCGAGCAGGGCTTGGACAGCGTCTTGAGCTCCGCGACGACGGTTTCGCATGCCTTGTCGATGCCGCGCTTGAGGTCCATGGGGTTCATGCCAGTGGCCACGAGCTTCATGCCTTCGATCACGATGGCTTGGGCCAGCACGGTGGCCGTCGTGGTGCCATCGCCGGCGACGTCGCCGGTTTTGGATGCAACCTGCTTCAGCATCTGCGCGCCCATGTTCTCGAGCTTGTCGCGCAGCTCGATTTCCTTGGCAACAGACACACCGTCCTTGGTGATGACGGGTGCACCGAAGCTGCGTTCCAGCACCACGTTGCGCCCCTTGGGGCCCAGGGTGACCTTGACGGCCTCTGCGAGGATGTTGACGCCCTTCACGATGCGGGCACGGGCTTCGTCACGGAAAAGAACTTCCTTGGCAGCCATGGCTTACTCCTTGAATCTCCTTGAAGTTTGGGATGGGGTTGAACCTGGACGACGTGTCAGGCGACCTTCAGCGAAGGTGTAGCGGTGCGGGTCTCGATCACGCCGAGGACGTCTTCCTCGCGCAGCACCAGCAGTTCTTGGTCGTCGAGCTTGACCGTCTGGCCAGCGTACTTGCCGAACAGCACGCGCTCGCCAGGCTGCAGTTGCAGTGGGCGCACAGACCCGTCCTGAAGCAGGCGACCGGTACCGACGGCAATGACCTCGCCTTGCTCTGGCTTCTCGGCCGCGGTGTCGGGAATCACGATGCCGGAAGCGGTCTGACGCAGCGGGTCGATGCGTTTGACAATGATCCGGTCGTAGAGGGGACGGATTTGCATCTTGGGTCTCCTTTCAGATGGCAGACGATTGACAAAGGTGATGCCGGAAGGGAAGGCACTGGCGCTATAGGCCGACATTCCCACCCCGACCGATCGGCGATTTAGAGCCTGCCGCAGGCTTTTCAAGAGCACCCGCAAGGTGCTCTCAATCTCAAACACGGTCAGATCAGCACGATGCGATCGATACGGCCGAGCTGGTAGCTGCTGCGCGAGATTCGCGTGCCGACGGAAGCAACCGGTGCGACGGGGCACGGCGGCAAGCGCCCGCCTCCTGCCAGCAGGCTGTCATCTTGACCTGCACCCCGCCACAGGCCATCAGCAACAGGTCTGAAGAGCCAACGCACATAGCCCAGCTTGGCGGCCATAGCCTTCATGGCATCGCGGTCTGGCGCTTCGGCGGTCAGGTGCGCCTCATCTTCAGGCTTCAGCGGGTTGTCGCCGAATGCTTGTCGACAGGCGACGGTCTCTCGGACCGAAGCGCCGACCACGTTGCAACCGCGGTGTTCTTCCCGAACGAGGTCCCAGGCGCCTAGCTGCCAAGCCGCGTCAAGCATTTGCTGGTCAAGTTGCTCCAGTTGGGTCCACGTCTGGTTGAGCTGCAACGCAGAACTGGGTAGCGACTCGCGACTGTGCGAATTCGAAAAATCCTGTCCCGGCGGAAGCATTCGCTCATTGACTGCGAAGCCGTGCCAGTGAAGCAAAAGCAGCATTGGCGAAGATCTGCGGGGAAGCGTGCTGAGCACGACGGCGGCCAACGGCCTGCGCAAGATCTCTACCTGCTGCCGAATGATGTCGAAGATCATGGTCGGCAAAGCGGAGCTCGTACAGACGAGAAAATTTTTACCGATTCCCAGGCCGGAAATCAAGAGGTACGGGGTGCGATCCACGCTCACGCTAGCGCGTCGCCGCGGGTGTTTCCAGCTGGGCGCTATCTGCGGCCGCGCCTGACTTGATCGCCAAGAAGCGTCAGCCAGCGACGGCCGTCCTCCCGGATCGGCGTCAACAGACCCTTTTCCTGCAGGCTGCGCTGAATGGCTTCGCTGACCACACGCCCCCCGACCGTTTGCGGAATGAAATACAGCGCCTCGCGCTCCTCTGGCGTGAGATCAAACTCTTTGGCTTTCATGCCCCGATCAGAGAGGTCAGAGGAAAAGCTGCCTCGCACTCAAGAGAGCGCTGCTACTGATGCCGTTAGAACTCGTATACGAAGTCGGCTCCCCACGGTTGTCCGTTGAGCGGATCATCCGTGGGGAGCCGAGGATGGCCGAGGGTTAGGCCACTCGCACTTCGATACGGCGGTGCGGCACCAACTCGCGCCGCGGCAGCTCGATGCGCAGCACACCCGCGTCGTAGGTGGCTTTTGCACGCTCGACGTCGACCGGTGCCGGCAACTGGATGTCGCGCCGGAAGGTGCCGTACGCGCACTGCACAAGCGCGTAGCGGCTGCTCTGCCGCTCCCGGTCGTATCGCTTGCGCCCCAGCACGCTGAGCATTTCAGGCGAGCTCATCTCGATCTGAAAGTCCTCTCGGGCCATGCCAGGCGCCTCGATGCGCACGATCAGCTTGTCGGCCGAACCGTAGACGTCAACGGCCATGAAGGCCCAGCGCGCGGGGGGCAGCAAGCGGTCAGCGTTGCCGGCCTGAGACGGCTTGTCGCCGCTGGCATTGGCCGGCTGTGCCTCGTCCGCATCGTTCCAGAAGCGAGTCAGCGCGCCGCTAGCTCGCGATCCCAGTTCTCGCCAGCCTTCCGTCAGCGACTCCCAGGCTTGGCCGGCGCCATGCTTCAACTGCTCTGCAAGGTTGGTCATGGTTTCGGCCCTCCGGTCAAGCTGCGCTGACGGCGATTCGCCGGGGCTGCGCATGTGCCTGCTTGGGGATGCGCAGCATCAGCACGCCGTCCTTGAGGTTGGCATCGATCTTGGACGTGTCCAGTTCCCGGCTGAGGGTGAAGCTGCGACGGAAACGAGGGACACGCAGTTCCGCGTAGATGGCCTCCATGCCGTTCGGCGTCAGGGGTTGCACACTCCCCTCGATGAGGAGGGAATCGCCTTCGACATGCAGTTCCAGTTGGTCGCGGGGAACGCCAGGCATGTCGGCCAGAAGCGTGATGCCTGTTTCGTCCTCGAACACGTCCACTGCTGGCGTGACGGCGCGATCGATAGAGCCGGCGCTAGGACCAGCGTTAGCTTCAGCAGCGACCTCGGATTTGTCGCGTTGAGTGATCTCCTTGCTCATGATGTTGACTCCTTGGATGCAACGATTACTGGATAGCGATGCGCTTGGGTTGCTCGGCCTCCCGGCGGGCGATGCTGACGAGCAGTACGCCGTCGCGGTAGCTGGCCTTGACTTGGTCGGGATCGATGTCGTCAGGCAGCGAAACCGTGCGGTCAAAGCGGCCCGTGGCACGCTCGCGCGCATAGAAGCGTTGGCGCTCGTTGGAGGAGGCCGCCTGCACGCGCTCTCCGGCAAGACGCAGCACGCCGCGGTCCAGAGTGACCTCGATCTTGCTGGCGTCCAGACCAGGCGCGAAGGCATAGACCTCCACGCTTTGCGGGGTGCGGCCGACGTTGATCTGCGGCTGGGTGCCCGACGCGACCGAGCGGATGCTGCTGGGCAGACCAGACGACAGGAACTCGTCGAGCTCGCGCTGCAAGCGGTCGAATTGTCCGAACAGGCTGTTCGGATGGGTCAGCAATGTGTACATGGCTTGATCTCCGTTCAGTGGGTGTTCACCGGCCGGGGCATCCGGCCGGTCGACAGCGAATTAAGAGCAGGCGAAAGGTTTTCAAGGGGGATCACGACAGCGGACCCACGCGCAGCGGCGATCTGTCCAAGGCAATTGCCGACTTGGATGCGATCGTCAATGCGCTGCTGACCTCCGTGCCGCAGTCGAAGCCGTGGCAGCGGCAGTTGCGTATCCATCTGACCCAGCTCGACCGCGAGGTTCAGATCCTGCGCATGACGGTCTCGATGGCACGTGCCGTGGACGAAGTCACGCAGGCTGCGGCGGCGGCCTGCCGCACCTTGCGCGCGGCCAACATCTATGTCGGCGCCGGCCGGGCCGACATGGGAACCAAGGCAGCCGTGCGGTTGGCGTTCGAGCTCGGCGAAAAGATCGACCGATTGGTCGGCTCGCAGGAGTGATCCCGCCGCAGCCCTTCCGGCCTTTCTTCGAGCCGAAGGCTGTGCACTCGGGGACGTCTGTGTTGACGGCCTGATCCTAAACCATCGTTTTCACCTGCGGGGCCGCAGACTCGCCGTGGAGGTGCAGGCGCTAGGAACTGCGGTTCCCGCCAGAAACGAGTATCCGACCCTGCGCTTCAAGCCCGGCATATGGGGGCTGGTCAGCACGGCGGCGGCTGAATGTTGTGCTCGGAGGATGCCAGGGCGGCTGCGCATATGTAGACTACTTCGGGGGCTAATAAATCAGAAATCATCGGGGGCGGCTTGCCGCACGGGCGTTCGCTCCGTTCTGCAGGTGAGCCGATCAACTATGCCGCTAAGCGATCCGCAAGCGTTTGTTGACGGTGCGGCCAAGAGGCGCCGACAGGTGACAGCCTGGATCGTCGGAGTGAACTCTGCCGTCGCGCTTTTGCTCGTTGCGCTGGTCTGGCACGTGCTGGAGCGCTCCCACAGGGACTTCCAGGAACAGGCGAAAAGCGTTGCCGACGGTCTGGCTGCCGTCGCACAGCTCAACATCCAGAGCGAAGTGGATCGCGTCGATGGCGTGATACGCGCTACCGCTTCCGAGCTGGAGCGGCTTCTGTCCGGTCCGGGTGGCGCCACGGATGCGACTCTCAACGACGTCTTGCGGGACCGCTATGGGCTTCTCAGCGACGCGGAGGCGTTTCGGCTGACGGATGCGGCCGGCCTCGTCCGCTGGGGTACCAGCCTCCCAGAAGGCGCCCCGAAGAACGTCTCCGATCGCGAATACTTCGGTGAGGCCAGCCAGCTTGCTGTACCCAAGACCTTCATCGGCGGACCGCTGACCTCTCGCGTCTCAGGCAACTGGGTCGTCGCATTCATGCATCCGGTGCGCGTCAGAGGCCAATTCGCGGGTGTGCTCTACGTCACCGTCAATGCTGATCACTTCCGCCGGATGTTTGAGCAGTACGACCTCGATCCGTTGGACGCGGTCACGCTGCGGCGCGATGACCGCCGCCTGGTGGCGCGCTTTTCGCCGGGCAGTTCGGCCCAGGGGCAGCCCGGCGATACCACCGTGTCGCCGGAGCTGCTCAAGGCGTTCTCTGCCCATCCGCGGACGGGCACTTTCGTGTCGCAGGTGCTGGTTGACGGCGAGGTGCGCACCACGGCGTATCGAGCCTTGAAGTCTTGGCCGTTCGTCGTCTTCGCCGGCATCAACAACAAGCGTTTCTTCGCGCCGTGGCGGCAGCAGGTGTGGATCGTCGCAAGCCTGTCCGCGTTGACGTGGTTCCTGGTGGCCTTGGCGAGCCTGCTGCTGCTGCGCGCAAATCGCCGGGAAGAGGCGGCAATGCAGGCGTTGGCGAACCAGGGTCTGCGAGTCCAGGCACTGTTGAGGACTGCTGGCGACGGCATCCACATCGTCGACGGGTCGGGCCGCCTCGTCGAGATGAGCGATTCCTTTGCGGAGATGCTCAAGTCCACCCGGGAGAGGCTCACCGGGCGGCACGTCGCCAGCTGGGACGTCAACCAGGACAAAGTGGCCATCGATGCCTGGCTTGCCAAGATCAAGCCGGGCGACAGCCAGCGTGTCGACGTTCAGCATCGCCGTGACGACGGGCAGGTCATCGATGTCGAGATGCAGTTGAGGGTGGCGGACATTGGCGGCCAGATCCTTGTCTTCTCGTCGGCACGGGACGTTACTGCGCAGCGCAAGCTGATGCGAGAGCAGGCGGCGATGCTCGACACGGACCTGGTCGGGATGGCGAAGGTCGAGAACCGAACGATTACCTGGCGCAACCGCGCGGCCGAGCGCATCCTGGGCTACGGGCCCGGCGAGCTGGAGGGACAGCCCGTGCGAGTGGTCTATTGGGAGGAAGCGGACTACCAGCGGGTGGGCGGTGAAGGTTACGAGGCGATGAGGCGGGAGGGGCACTACCGCGCCCACATTCGCATGCGCACCAAATGCGGCGACGCTCTATGGATCGACTTTGGCGCGGTGCCGCTGTCCGAGTCGGAGATCTTCGTGATGCTCGTAGACATCACGAAGATCAAGGACGCTCACGAAACCCTCGTCCACGCCGCAAGCCACGACTCATTGACGCAGCTGCCCAACCGGATGCTGCTGCATGACCGTATCGCCCAGGCGCTTGCCGTCGCCAGGCGACAGCAGAAGTTGGTCGCGATTTGCTACCTCGACTTGGACGGGTTCAAGGCCGTCAACGATGAACACGGCCACGACGCCGGCGACCAACTGCTGAGAGCGGTGGCGAGCCGCCTGCAAGCCGCCATCCGCCCTTCAGACACGGCCGCCAGGCTGGGGGGCGATGAATTCGTGCTCGTCCTGGAGGGCGTGTCGGGCGATGAATGGCGAGCAGTGGCTGAGCGAGTGGCTCAGTCCATACGGGAGCCCATCCTCCTCGATTCGGGAATCACGGTGTCCGTCGGTGTGACGATCGGCGTGGCGATAGCAGACCCTGCAGACGGCGCCAGCAGCCAGAGCCTGATCGATCGTGCAGACCACGCCATGCTGCGTGTGAAGAGAAGCGGGAAAGGTACTGTGGCGGTGTGAACAGGTGGTGCAATGCCCGTCGGTCGCCGTCGCGACCGAGTGCGTGTCGCGACGGCTTGACCTGCACTGAGCCGATACGCCTGGACCTACTTGGTTTTGCTGGCTCGAAGGCTGTCCAGATAGTCCGCCCATGCCTGCATCATCTCCCGTCGTTTCGGAAGGTGCTCGGCATGGTTGTAGGCTGCCTTCACCGCGTTGCGCTCGGCATGCGAAAGCTGCCGCTCGATGACGTCGGTGGGCCAGCCCTGCTCATGAAGCATCGTTGAAGCCATTCCACGGAAGCCGTGGGCGGTGAGCATCGTGCGGTCATAGCCCAGGGTGCGCAGTGCAGCGTTGACCGTGTTCTCGCTCATGGGTTGGCCGTTGGTGCGTTTTCCCGGAAACACCCATTTGTTGCCACCGGTCAGCGGCTGGAGTTCCTGAAGGATCGCCACCGCTTGGCGGGGGAGGGGGACGATGTGCATCACGCCGCTCTTCATCTTTGCCGCCGGGATGCGCCATTCGGCAGCGTCCAGGTTGAACTCAGACCACTCGCCGCGCCGCAGCTCACCCCGGGCGCACGAACACCAGCGGCGTCAGCTTCAATGCGCAGCGCACGACCAGACCGCCCTTGTAGCCGTGGATGTCGCGAAGCAGCTGGCCGACGTCCCGGGGATCCGTGATCGTCGGGTAGTGCACAGGACGCCATGCCGGCAGTGCTCCGCGAAGATCACGGCTGGGGTCACTGGTTGCCCGGCCCGTGGCAACGGCGTAGCGGAATACCTGTCCACAGTTCTGCTGGATGCGGTGCGTCGTCTCAAGTGCGCCGCGCTCCTGAACCCGTTTCAGCAGCTCCAGAATGTCGGCCGGCTTGATCGCGTTGATGGCCTGCTTGCCGATCCACGGGAAGACATCCCGTTCAAGGCGCCGGATGATCTTCTCGGAATGCGAATCTGCCCAGGTCGACTTGTTCTTCAGAAACCACTCGCGGGCAACCGCCTCGAAGCTTCCGGGGGGTGCGATGCCGGCCTCGGCCAGTTCAGCGAGCAAGCGTTGGGTGGCTTCTTCGACGCGCTTCTCCTGCCGGTCGGCACTTGGATCGATACCCTCGCGGACCTTTCTGCGGGCCTCCGCTGCATCCTTGCGCGCGAGGGCTAGACCGGTCGTGGGGTAGGTGCCCAGACTCAGCGTCTTGCGCTTACCCTTAAACGTGTAATCGAAGCGCCAGCCATGAGACCCGCCTTTGACGAACAGCAGGAGGTAGAGCCCTGCGCCATCGCCAAGGCGCTGCCTGGAATCACCCGGCTTGATCGCCTGGATGGTGGCGTTGGAGGGGATGAGATGCTGGGGCATTGCAGTAACTTTTCGGAGGGGTGCCGAAATTGTCTGGTTACTGCGTTAGTTACTGCAATGTGATCTCGGATCGTGCGGGATGGCTTGAGACCGTAAGGAAAAGAAAAAAGCCCTAGAGCGTTGATTCTCAAGGGCTTTTTGGATTTCCTGGGACGGTGTGCGCTTGGATCCATAACTTTGCTCGAACAGCGGAGGCATAACTATTCCCCCTGAGAAGCGCAACGGGCCGCCCAGGGCCGTGTAGCGCCGTAGACCAATATGCCTGCTGAGAGGAAAGGGCCTCAGGCTATAGGAAGCCCACCGTTGGCAAAGTTATGCCGGTGCTGCTACGTCGGCAGCAAAGTATTCTGTCCAACGACGGGCTTGCGAATCAGCAGAGCGTCGTACGAAGCTGGGTGACGCGATGTGAGCGCTGGTCGCGAGCGACCGCCCAGCCAGTGGGGATCGGCGGGTTGGCCATCCTGCATCTTTCAGCTTCACCTGAGCATGAGGGTCGGTGCCACTTGATCAACCGCTTCGGCAACGTCTGCAAGCGCAGCGTCGGTTGCTGTACGCTGGATTCGCACGAACGCCAGGTAGAAAGGCGCCCTGGGCCACCTTCCGCCACACCTAGGCGCATGGCTGGACTGGGTTGTCTCGGGGCTGCGAGGTGCGAGACAGAACCAAGCCTAGCGAGGCTCTCGGCGCGTACTTGACGGGCCATCAGAAATGTCAGGCTGCCCCAGGGTTGTCGCACGCCATGCGGTCGATGTTCGCCTGCCACTCCTTGTCGAGAACGTCGTAGATGGCCGTTGAGAATGGTCGCTGTGGCCCGAGGTTTTTCGTCGCAGCCACATATTTTCCGACAGAGCCCCATTGAGTCTTGAAATCCAACGTCTGAACCTCGTATGTCGTGACTGCTTGCTGCAGTGCGGCGGTGCAAGCGGTTGGGGCCAGATCTTTCAACGCGGCCTCAATCGCAACATTCTTTTCTATCAAGCTGTTGATCAGCCCCCCCATGCGGACCAGCTCCGGATCATTGGGACTCTCGATAGCGCGATAGACGTAGCTCTGCAAAATGCCGAGCTTGCTACTGGACTCCTTGGGGAGGTCGGGATTTGCAACTTTGTAGGTTGAAAGCTGCTCGTGGATTTGCTGGGTCACCGCCAGCATGCTTCGCAGCGCGCCTACCTTCTGAAGGCGGGCTCGGTAGCGGTCGTTCCTCTTACTCACGTAGTCATGAACCCAGGCATAGCCACCGCCGCACGCGGCAGAAGCAGGAATCAAGAGGCCAGCGAGCACTACCCAGCGACGCTTCGAGAACTCAGCCTCTTCTTTTGGTCGCGTCTCAGCATCTTCGGGGTCAGCGCTAGATTTCGCCATTTAGAACTCCGTGAGCATCGCTGATCTACAAGGGGCGGGGTACACAACTCGGACTGCGAGTAGGGGTCAGCGATGATCTGACGCGGGCGTGCCTTGGCAGCTTTCCCAGCCATCAGGAAGCGCCGATGGCATGGCGCCGGGGACGATCAGTTCCGATGTGGACCGTTCTGCCGGGCACTGGGCGATACCCTCGCGTTCCGCCCGGCAGGCCACGACGCGGACGAAGACAGGGATCTGGCAACGCGCGAGCCATGGCGATGGCGTTGACGCAGCGCCGGGGCTGGCCCGGCCCGTCGCTGCTTTTTCAGGCGGCGAAACATCCAGTACCCACATTTCGCCTGGAGCCAGAGTGAAGGCCGGGTTAGCACGCCAAGTGCGTGCGTCGTCTTTGCCTGCCGATTTCTCAGCCGAAGGGTTGAGCAGCACGCTTTGCAGCATCACCGTTTGCCTGTCGTGGTTAAGGATGGAGGTCAGAGCGTCGAGCTGCGCCGCCTCGCCAGCGGCGGATTCTTGGCGAAGTACTTGGCGATGCCCGACGCCAGAGCGTCGACGAGCTTGCCTTGGTGGTCAGGATCGCGCAGCTTCTTCTCCTCCTCCGGGTTGGAGATGAAGGCCATCTCGACCAAGATGCTGGGGATGTCGGGCGCCTTCAGCACGGCAAAGCCGGCCTGCTCGACGCGAGGCTTGTGCAAGCGGGCGATCTTGCCGATCTGGCCCAGTACCTCATTGCCGAGCTTGAGGCTGTCCTTGATCTGGGCCGTCGTGCTCATGTCCAGCAGCGCTCGCAGCACATTTTTGTCCTTGCTAGCCGTACCGGTATTGATGCCGCCGACCATGTCGGCCGCGTTCTCGCGGTCGGCCATCCAGCGTGCAGCAGCGCTGGTCGCTGCTCCGTCGCTCAGTGCGAAGACCGAGGCACCGCGCGCCTGCGGCGTGAAGAAGGCGTCGGCGTGGATGGAGACGAACAAGTCGGCCTGCACGCGCCGGGCCTTGCGCACGCGTTCCTCGCGCGGCACGAAGAAGTCGGCGTCGCGCGTCATCAGCACGCGGATGTTGGGGTTGGCCTGCAGCCGCTCACGCAGGTTGTGGGCGACGGACAGCACCACGTCCTTCTCGCGCAGGCCGGAGGGCCCGACGGCGCCGGGGTCCTCGCCGCCATGGCCGGGGTCCAGCGCGATGATGATGAGTCGGTCGATCTTGGGCTCGGCAGCGGGCGCGGGAGCCAGTGCCGGCTTGGACGCCGCCGCGACCGGCGGCGGCACCGGTGCCGAGGCGGGGCGCGCGGGCGTTGTCGACGGAGCAGGCGGGCGCTCGATCTTCTGGATCAGCTCGCCCAGGGCGTCGTTGACGGCACTGGCCGCGGCCTCGGCGCGCTGGGCCGGGGAGGGCGGCGGCGCGGCGGGCGCCTTCTCGCGCTCGCTGGCCAGGGCCACCAGCGGGTCGGCGGCGAACTTGGGATACAGGTCGAAGACGAGGCGGTGCTTGTAGGCCGCCACGGGCGCCAGCGTGAAGATCTGCGGCGCCACGGGCTGCCTGAGGTCCAGCACGATGCGCACGACGGTGGGCGTGTTCTGGCCCACGCGCACGCCGGAGATGTAGGGGTCGTCGGGCTTGACCTTGCCGATGAGTTCCTTCAGGTCGGGACTCAACTCCAGGCCTTCGACGTCGATGACGAGGCGGTGCGGCGAGTCGACGAGGAAATGTCTGGCGGCCAGCGGCTTGTCGGACTCGAGAGTGACGCGGGTGTACTCCTGCGCCGGCCAGACGCGCACGGCCACGATGCTGGCCTGGCTGCCTGCCGCCAGCGTGTCGGGCGCCTTGAGCAGCAGGGCGAGAAAGCCGCCCAGGGAGGCGCGGCGCTTCATGCGAGGGCCTCCACCAGTTGGGGCGCACCGACTGCGCGCACGCGGCGATGGTCGTCGGGCATCAGTTCGATGAAGAGCAACGGGTGTCGGTTGACCACAAAGGGTGGGAAGCCCTATGGGGCCATCTCGGCGCCTTTCGAGGGGCGAGGCATGTTAGCAGCGGATTGGGTCGAAGAACGGTTGCGCCGTTGATTCAACACTCGTTCCCTGACCCTTGGGGCGGCCCTCGTGTGCGGTGCCGAGCCATCAACCAGGTGGGCAGCGTGCATTGCCGTGCATGCCCGTACAGTACCGTTATGGCCTCTATCCTTCCGAGCGTTCTTCTGTCCGTTTCGTTGCTGGCTGCCGGCCCCGCATTCGCCGCTGACTCAAAGCGCATTGCCATCACCGTCGATGATCTGCCGGCGGCGTCGGTCACATCGATAGCACCCGCAGAAGCGCTCAGGTTGAACCAGCAGTTGCTTGCGGCATTGCGACGTCAAGGAGTCAAAGCTGTCGGTTTCGTCAATGAGGACCGCCTGCTTGTTCCCGGCCAGATTGACAGTGGTGTGGCCGTCCTCGAAGCGTGGCTGGATGCCGGTATGGAACTTGGCAACCACAACTTCGGGCATCTCGGGCTTTGGAACTCACCCAAAGAGGATGTCGAGGCGGCAGTTCTCAAGGGTGAGGTTTTCACTCGCTGGGTCACGAGTCGGCGACAGGCGCCACTGCGCTACTACCGCCACCCATACAGCCAGACCGGCAAGACCGAAACGGAGCGGGAGTCATTCGAGGCTTTCCTTGCGGAGCGCGGCTATGCCGTCGCACCGATCACCGTGGACCACGACGACTACCTGTTCGCCTGCGTCTACGACCGCCTGGATGCTCAGCGTCAGGCCGAGCAACGCAAGACGGTCGGGGACGAGTACGACGACCATCTGCGCGTCTCGATCAAGGTGTTCGAGACCATGTCTCAGGAACTATTCGGCCGTCAGATTCCGCAGATCCTCGTGCTCCACGCCAACCGGCTCAACGCTGACACACTCGACCGGACACTGACTACGCTGACCCAGGTTGGCTATGCCTTTGTTCCTCTGGACGACGCGCTGCGCGACGAGGCCTATCGTTCGCCTGCCAAGGCCAGTGGAAGGTTTGGGCCGTCTTGGCTGGCCCGCTGGGCGCGCGCCAAGGGAGTAAAGCTCAGCGTCTATGGTCAACCCGATCCGCGAGGGGTGACGGTGAAGTGGCATGCGCAACTTTGCAGGGAGTGAAGCCAGCGATGGCCGCGGCGCATGGCGGGCACAAGCGGCGCGTACGTGAGCGCACCTGTGAACCCGTCGAGGTCAAGGTGGCATGGCAGCAGTGCCATCTGGACCAGCTCCCGTTACTGCCAATTCTTTCAACAGCAGGCGGGGCGCCCTTGAACACCATGTTCAGTCCGGTCCGAATCTCCGCGGAGACTTGCGCTCGGAGGCATCCCGGAGGCGGAAGTCTCGTGGCGACGTGCCTGTCGTGCGTTTGAATACCTTGGAAAAGCCGAAGGCGTCCTGGTAGCCGACGGCCGTCGCCACGGCTTCGAGTGGTTGGCGCGCATCGGCCAACAGCTGCATTGCCTGCTGCATGCGCAGCGCGCGCAGGTGATTGAGTGGGGTGTCGCCCGTTGCTGCCCGAAAGCGCTGCGCGAGCGCGGTGCGTGAGATGCCCGCGCGCCGGGCCAGTTCGTCGAGGGTCCAGGGATGGGAGAGTTCTCTCTGCATCAGGACCATTACCCTGCCGATCTGAGGATCGCTTGCACCCTGACACCAACCGGGCTGATCCATGGCCCGACGAGCGACGACCTCCCGCATTGCATAGCCAAACGCCGCGTCCAGATGACCATGGGTGACCATGGTGCGCCCGGCTTGCCATTGCTCAATTCCTCGGCCAGCAGTCCGCCGACCATCGCTAGTGCGCCCAGGCGGGGCATATCGTCCGAACGCAGCACGCACCAGTCTGGCATTTCCTGGAACAGGGGGTGCACCGGCGTATGCCAGAACTGGTATCCGTCGTGGCCTACGACGGCCCGCGACGCGGCAAGGGCCGTGACAAGCACAAGCTCTTCTCGCACGGCGTGATCGCGGGCGGCCGGCGCCTGCGGGCGCTGCTGCTGTTGGTCAAGCGCGGGCGCATCACGCTGGACTACGAAGTGCTTTGCGCCGTCGTGCCGGCCGAGCGCGCCATTGCGGTCAGCATGGCGGAGAACCAGGGTCAAAGGCCGATGTGCGTGGCCGATACCGTCCAGGCGTTCGCCGACATGGTGTCGGCCGGCGCGGGCGTCGAGGACATTGCGATTCCCTTCGGCCTGACGCCGTTGACCGTCAAGCGGCGCCTGACGCTCGCCACGGTGTCGCCCAGGCTGTTCGCGCTGTACCGCGCGGGAGACATGAACATGGACCAGCTCATGGCGCTGTCGCTGGCCGAGACGCACGAGAAGCAGGAGGCCGCGTGGGAATGCCTGCCGGTCTACAACCGTCACGCGACCACGCTGCGGCAGGTCATCCTCGGCGAGGGTGTACGCGACTCGCTGGTGCGTTTCGTGGGCCTGGAGGCCTACGAGCAGGCAGGCGGGCACGTGATCCGCGACCTGTTCAGCAGCGACGAGGCGGAGGCTCAGCACATCGGCGATCCGACGTTGATGCACCGTCTCGCCCAGGAGAAGCTGGCCGCGCAGGCCGAAGAGCTTCGGGCTGGCGAGGGTTTGGCGTGGGTTGAGGCATCCTTCGACCATGAGTTCGAGCTGCGGCAACGCTACTGCCCGGCACCGACGCAGCGGCGCGAACCTTCGGCCGAGCAGGCGCACGCCCTGGGCGAGTTGCAGCGCGCGCGGGACGAGGCCAACAGCCAGCTCGAAGCGATCTACGACGAGGACGAAGAAGCAGACAACACCGCCGACCGCATCGAGGCGCTTGAAGGGCTCGTCCAGGCCAAGCAGATGCAGATCGACGCCATTGAGGCGCAGCTCGCTTACTGTGCCCCAGACGTGGCAGAGCTGGCCGGGGCCGTGCTGAGCCTTGCGCAGGACGGCACGGTCAACGTGCGCCGTAACGTCATGCGGCAGGCCGACTACAAGACGTGGCTGGCTGCCGCCACAGCGGCGAAGGTCCACGGGCACGGCGGTGAAGGTGGCGAGGAGGCCGGCCAGGACGCGGTCCCCACGAAGGGGCTTTCGTCGGCGCTATGCCAGGAGCTGACGGCCTTCAAGACCGAGGCCTTGCAGGTCGCGCTGGTGCGCAAGCCGCAGGTCGCCTTGGCGGCGCTGGCGGATGCCATGGCGACCGTGCTTCTGTACGGAGCCGTGCACGCCCGCTATCAGGCGCCTACGGCGCTCGGCGTGTCCGTGCAGAGCTGCAATTGGCAACTGCTGCAGATCGCACCGGCCATGGTCGAGAGCCCTGCGCACAAGGTGATGGCCGAAGCCGTCGAGGGCTGGCGCGAGCGCCTGGCCTCGTCGATGACGTTGAGCGTGCGGAACCGGCGCCCGTCGTAGAGCACGTCGTGCATGAAGTCCAGCGCCCAGCCCTGGTTGACCAGCGTGCCGGCCTGCAGTGGCACTGGCTCGCGCTCCGGCACGCGTTTCTTCGTGCGCTTGGGGATGTTCAATCCGAGCTGGCAATACACGCGCCAGACGCGCTTGTGGTTCCAACGCCGCCCGTCCAGGCGAAGCCGGTCATAGCACTTCCAGAACCCCCAGCGCGGGCTGAGTTCGACGATGGTATTCAACGCGTCGATCACCTCAGCGTCGCGTCGCACGGCGGGCTCGCCAACCTTGTAGAACGCCGCGCGGGACAAGCCGGCTACGGCACATGCCTTGCTCACCGCCAAGCCTCGCTCCCGAATCAAATCCTGCGCCGCCAACCGCCTGGCTGACGGCGTCAGTACTTTTTTGCGATCAGTTCCTTCATGGCCGCGTTCTCCAGTGCCAGGTCGGCATACATCCGCTTGAGCCGCGCGTTCTCGACCTCGAGCTCGCGCATGCGGGTCAGGTCCGACACGCTGGCGCCGGCGTACTTGCTCTTCCAGCCGTACCAGGTCGCCGTGCTGATGCCGTGTTTGCGGCATACCTCCGCGACCGGCAACCCGGCCTCGCCTTCCTTCAGGATCGCCACGATCTGGCTCTCGCTGAACTTGCTCTTCCTCATTTGGGCCTCTTCCTTCTCGGCGGGCCGCATTCTCCAGTTATGGCCTGTCTACTTCTGGGGGGAGCTTACGTTACGAGCTGGTCCCTATGCGAGAACCCACTTCTCACCGGTATTCACGCCGTAGTTGGGGGGATAAAGCAGTTGCCATGAGGGAATCACGTAGGCGTTTATGCCATCTCCCCCGATGTACATGCCGATCAGCCGGCTGCCCGACTGCGTAACCACTGCAGGCGAACCGCTGTCGCCAGGCCCGAGCGAGTCCTGCGCTCGGCCGCGGAGCACCATGGTGTGCGTAACCTCGCGTACGACGCCATTGCCCAGCGTGTACTCCATCGTGAAGCCGGGCACGACGCTCTCGTAATCGACCCAGACGAACCGTCGGCCTCCATCGGCAGCGCGCCGGCCCGTTGCGATCCAGAAGCCCCTCATGTCGGCCACGTCTCCCGGGCCGAGCAACGACGGAGGATCACGATGGAAGCTCAGACCGTGTAGGGCGAGCATGGCCTCGCCCGGGGCGTCCAGCCTCGCAAGCTGTGCGTCAAAGTCGCCTGACTGGCCGGACAGGCTGCCGCGGATGCAGGTCGGCTGGCCGGCCCGCCTCAGCTGGGCGCCGACAGTACTCACGGTGACGTCGCCAAAGGTGGAGGCCTCATTGATGAGGCTCATGCTCAAGACGTGTCGGCAGCTCAGCAAGTAGGAACCACCGGGGTCGACGGAGCGTCGCACCGCGCAGGTGGCCACGCCAGCAGCCACTTGGAATGCATAAAGCTGCCAGGGCGGCAGCTTTATGGGTCGAGGCGCACGGTGTGAGACCGTCTGGAATGATCGATTGGTGGAGAGGAGGAGGATCGAACTCCCGACCTCCGCATTGCGAACGCGGCGCTCTCCCAGCTGAGCTACCCCCCCACGGCGCTCAAAGTATAGCCGGCCGCCGTCGGTGGTTGGCCCGGCCTGAGTACGCTGGTATAGCGGCCTGCTATGGCCTGCATTGAAGCTATCGATTGGCTGGGTGCATCGGCAGGGGAGTAGTGTCGTGACTCCCCACCCCAACGGAGACTGCGATGAGCTTGAAAGGATCCAAGACCGAGCAGAACCTGAAGGACGCCTTTGCGGGCGAGTCCCAGGCCAATCGCCGCTACCTGTATTTCGCGAACAAGGCGGACATTGAAGGGCAGAACGACGTGGCGGCGCTGTTCCGCTCCACGGCCGAGGGCGAAACAGGCCATGCCCATGGCCACCTCGAGTTCCTGGAGGCCGTCGGCGATCCGGCCACCGGCCTGCCCATCGGTGCGACGCGCGACAACCTGAAGGCCGCAGTGGCCGGCGAGACCCACGAGTACACCGACATGTACCCGGGCATGGCCAAGACGGCCCGCGACGAAGGCTTCGACGAGATTGCTGACTGGTTCGAGACGCTCGCCAAGGCCGAGCGCTCCCACGCCAACCGCTATCAGAAGGCGCTGGACGCCCTGGTGGATTGATGGGGCCATCGGGCCGAGTGCCGGGCAGCCCCAGGCTGGCCCGCTCGGTGAAGTGCGAGCAGGTCATGTTGCGCGGGCATCGCCATCGCCTCGGCGGATTGGCCAACGTACTCGTTGGACGTGGGGCAGACCTATGAGAGAAGGCAATCTCGAAGCCCCGACGCGGCATGCGCTCGACTGGAAGAGCGCAGAGTTCAACGACGAGGCAGCCTGCCTCCGAGAGATGGAGCGCATCTTCGACATCTGCCATGGTTGTCGACGCTGCGTCAGCCTGTGCCAGAGCTTTCCGACGCTGTTCGATCTCGTCGACGAGGGCAAGAGTGGCGAGCTGGACGGCGTGGACCCGCAGGATTTCTGGAAGGTCGTCGACCAGTGCTATCTCTGCGACCTCTGCTACATGACCAAGTGTCCCTATGTGCCGCCGCATGCGTGGAACCTGGACTTCCCGCACACCATGCTGCGCGCCAAGGCGATCAAGTTCAGCAAGGGCGGCGTGGGTGCCGGCGAGAAGTTCCTGGCCTCCACCGACGTGCATGGCCAGTTCGCCGGCATTCCCGTCGTCGTGCAAGCTGTCAACGCGGTGAACCGAACCCGGGTTGCGCGCAAGCTGCTGGACAGGCAATTGGGCGTCCATCCCGAAGCCTGGCTGCCTGAGCTGGCATCCAAGCGCTTTCGCTGGAGTGCGCCCGCGACGCCGATCCAGGTGGTCACCAACGGCGAGCGTACGCCGGGCAAGGTCGCGATCTTCTCGACCTGCTACGTCAACTACAACGAACCCGGCATCGGCTTCGATCTGCTCAAGCTGCTGGACCACAACGCCATCCCCTACGTCATCGTGGAGAAGGAGGCCTGCTGCGGCATGCCCAAGCTTGAGCTGGGCGACCTGGCGACGGTGGAGAAGCACAAGACCGCCAACATCGCCGTGCTGGCGCGCTATGCCATGGAGGGTTTCGCCATCCTCTCGGCCATCCCGAGCTGCACGTTGATGTTCAAGCAGGAACTGCCGCTGATGTTCCCGGACGAGGAGGCCGTGAAGCAGGTTCAGGATGCGATGTGGGACCCGTTCGAGTACTTCGTCGCCCGGCACAAGGACGGCCTGCTGAAGACGGACTTCAAGCAGGCGCTGGGCAAGGTCAGCTATCACATCCCCTGCCATGGCCGCGTCCAGAAGATAGGTCGCAAGACGGAGGAGATGTTCAAGCTCATCGGCCAGAGCGTGGAGCTCAAGCTCAATACCGTCGAGCGCTGCTCGGGCCATGCCGGCACCTACGGCGTGAAGACGCCCACCCACTCGGTAGCGATGAAGATCGGCAAACCCGTCTTCAAGGCCATGGCCAAGGACGAGCCCGACGTCATCGCCAGCGACTGCGCGCTGGCCGGCCACCACATTGCACAGGGCATGGCGCAGGCCGGCACGCCGGCCAAGGCCCTGGCTCATCCGTTGACCCTGATGCGCACCGCCTACGGACTCAAATGAATGCCTCCACGCTCGCCTCGCCCACTGCCCCCCGACGTGGTGCGGCTGCGGACGCCCGGGCGCCACAACCATGATCACCATCGACAGCCTCATGACGCTGGAGGCCTATGCAAAGTTCCGCAAGGCCGAGAAGCCGGCCATCGTCGCCCACCGCCGCCTGCGCAGCGTGAGGCTGGGGGAGCACCTGAACCTGCAATTCGAGGACGAGCGCAGCATCCGCTACCAGATCCAGGAAATGCTGCGCATCGAGAAGATCTTCGAGGAGGAGGGCATCCAGGCAGAGATCGACGCCTATGCGTCCCTGGTGCCCGACGGCGGCAATTGGAAGGCGACGCTGCTCATCGAGTATCCCGACCCCAACGAGCGGCGGCGCGAGCTCGCAAGGCTCATCGGCGTGGAGGACCGGCTGTTCGTCGAGGTGGAGGGCCAGCCGCGTGTCTACGCCGTCGCGGACGAGGACCTCGACCGCGAGAACGGCGAGAAGACCTCGGCCGTGCACTTCGTGCGCTTCGAGCTGACGCCTGCCATGCGCGAGGCGGTCAAGGCGGGCGCCGGTGTCAAGCTCGGCTGCGACCACACCCACTATCCGGCGCATGCGCAGATCACGCCGGAGACGCTGGCCAGCCTGGCGTCGGATCTGGCCTAGCCTAGGTTGCCACGTAACGTCCGGGCCGGTGGTTGATGGCCAGCGCCGCGTTGATGGCGGCCATGCCCAGCAGTGACAGGCCGATGCGGTCCAGCGGCACCAGGGGCAGGGCGGCGAGCAGGATGGCCGTGTCCATGCCGGCCTGCAGGTAGCCGGCGCGCCAGCCGCGCGTCTCCTGCAGCCACAGCACCAGCACGTTGAGCCCGCCAAGGGAGGCCCGGTGGCGGAACAGGATGATCAGGCCCGCGCCCACCAGCAGGCCGCCGACGATGGCGCCGAACCAGGGATTGAGCTGGCTGATGCTCAACCAGCCCGGCAGGGCCTCGGCCAGCCCTGCCAGCAGGGCGACGGCCAGCAGGCTCTTGAGCGTGAAGGCCGGCCCCATGCGGCGCCACGCCAGGGCGTAGAACGGCAGGTTGATGGCGAAGAACAGCAGGCCGAACGGCCAGCCCAGGGCGTAGTGCAGCACGAAGGCCAGGCCGACCGTGCCGCCGCTGAGCATGCCGACCTGCTTGAACAGCGCCACCCCGAGCGCGGCGAACAGCGTGCCTGTGAGCAGGGCCTGGGCGTCCTCGAAGTGGCTGTGCCGCAGCGTCCGGCTCAGCGGCGTCGCGGCGGGTTTCATCCGACGGAGCCTGACAGGAAGAACTTGATGACGCCCTTGGCCGCGAAACCCACCAGGCCGAAGCCCAGGCCCAGCAGCAGCACGAAGGTGCCGAACCGGCCCGCCTTGGACTCGCGCGCCAGCTGCAGGATGATGAACACCATGTACAGCATGAAGGCCGTGACCCCGAAGGTCAGGCCGAACTGCGCGATCTCGGCTTCGGTGTAGCCCCACATGGTCAGTGCCGCCTGGTCGCCCGAAGGCGCTGACGTGCCCCGCCAGGAGGCAGCGAACGAAGTGAGCTTGGGAACCGGCGGCTCATGTCAATCGGGCCTGCGGGTCACGAGGTCACGGTAGGCGTGCCAACTCGCATGACCCAGCCAGGGCGCGATGAGGACCAGGCCGACCAGGGCCGTCGCCATGCCGATCAGCGTCAATGCCAGGATCAGTGCGGCCCACAACGCGATGGGCGCAGGATGCTCCAGCACCACCCGCCAGCTCGTGAACACCGCGCCGAGCACGCCCAGCTTGCCCGGCGGCAGGTCCACCAGCGCCGGGATGGCCACGACAGTGGAGGCGAATACTGGCGAGGCCAGCACGGCGCCCAGCATCAGCCACGTCTCGAAGAGATGGGAGTCGTCATTGAGCACGACCTTGACCAGGAAGTCGCGCGGGTTCTGGATGGGGTCGGCGGCGAAGCTGGTGACAAAGGCCGCGGAGCACAGCACCCAGCCCGTGCCGGCGAAGGCCAGCAACACGCCGAAGACGATGAGCCTGCCATCGCGCGGCCGCCAGGCCTCGCGTACCGTGCGCCAGCCGGGCCGGCCGCCTCGGTCCAGCTCGCGGCTGATCGCGTACAAGCCGGTGGCCAGGATGGGGGCGACGATCAGGAAGCCGCTGAATGCCCCGGCGAGCAGCCAGAAACGGTCATGCGCCAGCGCGAACAGCAGCGCGCCAAACAGGGCCATCGCCAGACCGTGGCCCAGCGAGGCCAGCGGCGCCTGCCACAGGTCCTGCCAGCCGCGCGCAAGCCAGCCCAGCGGGCGCAGCACGGGGATGGGACGGACGCCGAAGGCCCGGGATTCCCTCAGGGCCTGTTCGCTGTAGCGGTTGGGCATGACGGCGTGTAGTGTGGCCTGTCCGGACCCAGCCTGCCTTGATACGCCTCAAGCCGTGGCGAGCAAATGCCGGGCAGCGTCGCGCAACGTGGCGGGCCGGGCGTCGGCCAGGGCGAGGGCAGGCGCATCGGCGACGGCAGGGAAATGCCGGCGCAGCGACGTGGCGTAGCCTGGGTCGTAGTGCTCGCGCATCAGGGCCGCGAAGACCCCCGCCCAGTCGCCGGCGCGGGCTTGCGCCTGCCAGGCGGCGACGCGGGCGCGGCCGCGCAGCTCGATGAGGTCGTCCAGCGCGGCGCAGAAGGCTTCCGGGGCGGCCGTGAAATGGGCGTAGTCCTGAAGCAGCAGCTCGACGCGGGCTGTCTCGGGCAGGTCGATCCACAGTGGCCGGCCCTGGCTGTGCAGCGCGGCCAGCAGGGCGACGGGCAGGGCGATGCGGCCAATCTTGCGGCTCTCGCTCTCGACGAAGACCGGGCGCGCCGGATCCAGCCGGCGCAGGGTGTCCCACAGCGCCGTGTCGAAGCCCTTTTGCGTCGGCTGGGCTCTGTCTGGCAACTGGCCGAGCACTGAGCCGCGATGGACGGCCAGGCCCTCAAGATCCAGCACCTGGGCACCTTCGGCCGCCAGCGCCTGCAGCAGCCGGGTCTTGCCGCAGCCGGTGAGGCCGCACAGCACGCGATAGCGAAAGTCCGCCGGCCGGCGCTCGAGGTCGTCACGCACCTGGGTGCGGTAGGCCTTGTAGCCGCCCACGAGCTGGCGCGAGCGAAAGCCGATCTGGCCAAGGAACCAGTGCAGCGACAGCGAGCGTTGCCCGCCGCGCCAGCAGTAGACCAGGGGGCGCCAGGTCTTGGGCAGGCCGGCCGTGCGCTCCTCCAGCAGTCGGGCGACATTGCGTGCCACCAGCGTGGCGCCCAGGCGTCGGGCGGCATGCGGGTCCTGCTTGTAGAGCGTGCCGACGATGCGACGCTCCTCGTCGTCCAGCACCGGCCAGTTCTGGGCGCCGGGCAGGTGGTCCTCGGCGAACTCGCCCGGCGATCGCACGTCCACGAGGGCGTCGAAGCGGTCGAGCTCGGCGACGGCATCGCCGACCGAGATGGTGTAGCTCATGCCGGCAGGGACACGGCGTCCAGCAGCTCGCTCTCGATCTGCAGCTGTGCCTTGTTTTGCTGCAGCGCCGGGCCGTCGAGCAAGAAGGTGTCCTCCACGCGTTCGCCCAGCGTGGAGATCTTGGCCAGCTGCAAGTTGATGCCATGGCGTGCCAGCACTCGGGCGATGGCGTAGAGCAGGCCGGCGCGGTCGCTCGTCGAGATGGTCAGCAGCCACGCGGTGGCGCGCTCGTCGGGGCGCAGCGAGATGCGCGGGGAATAGGGGAAGCTCTTGACGCGGCGCGACAGCCGCCCGCGACGCGGCTCGGGCAGCGGGCCGCCGGCTTGCAGCGCGACGGCCAGCTTCTGCTCGACCAGGGGTACGAGGTCGCGGTGGTGCACGTCGGCCTCGGGGCGTATGACCTGGAAGGTGTCCAGCGCATAGCCGTTGCGCGTCGTGTGCACCTTGGCGTCGAGGATGCTGAAGCCGGCCCCGTCGAAATAGCCGCAGATGCGGGCGAACAGGTCAGGCTGGTCGGGTGCGTAGACCAGCACCTGCAGCCCCTCGCCGATGGGTGAGGGGCGGGCACGCACGACGGGCAGCAGCGTGTCCACGTGGCGCCACAGCGAGCGCGCATGCCAGGCCAGCTCGGCGCCGTCGTGGCGGGCGAAGTAGCTGACGGCCAGGCGATTCCACAGTGGCTCCTCGGTGCCGGGGAGCTGGGAGTGCAGGGCCAGGTCCTGTCGGGCCTCCTGCTTGCGGGCCTCGATCTCCGCGTCCAGGTTGATGCGGGCGCCGCCGAGGGCGCGCAGCGCGATGCGGTACAGGTCCTCCAGCAGCTTGCCCTTCCAGGCATTCCAGACCTTGGGGCTGGTGCCGCGGATGTCGGCCACCGTCAGCAGGTACAGCGCCGTGAGCCGTCGAGCATCGCCGACCTTGGCCGCGAACGCAGCGATGACCTCGGGGTCGGACAGGTCCTCCTTCTGCGCCACGCGCGACATCGTCAGGTGGTGCTCGACGAGGAAGACGCACATGGCCGTGTCGGCCGCGTTCAGGCCGTGCTGGCGGCAAAAGCGCTTCACCTCGACGGCGCCGAGCTCGGAGTGGTCGCCGCCGCGGCCCTTCGCCACATCGTGGAAGAGCGCGGCGATGTAGAGGACCTCGGGCGTGTCGAACTGCGCGGCGAGCTGCGAGCAGAACGGGTACTCGTGGACGTGCTCGGGGATGAAGAAGCGCCTGACGTTGCGCAGCACCATGAGGATGTGCTGGTCCACGGTGTAGACGTGGAAGAGGTCGTGCTGCATCTGCCCGACGATGGCGCGGAACACCCACAGGTAGCGTCCCAGCACCGAGGTCTGGTTCATGAGCCGGAATGCATGCGTCTGGCCCTCGGGCTGGCGCAGCATGCTCATGAAGGTGGCGCGGTTGACCGGGTCGCGGCGCCAGGCGGCATCCATCAGGCCGCGGGCGTTGTAGAGCGCGCGCAGCGTTCGCGCCGAGAAGCCCTTGATGCCGGGCGTCTGCTGGTAGACGAGGAAGGTGCGCAGGATGGCGTGCGGGTCGCGCTGGTAGATGTCGTCGCTGGCGACCTCCAGCATGCGGCCGCGATCCAGGAACTCCGGGTGGCCCTCGATGGGGCGCAACTGGTCCTGCTGGGAGCCGTTGATCTGCTCCTCCAGGTTCAGCAGCAGGATCTGGTGCAACTGCGTGACGGCCTTGGCTGCCCAGTAGTAGCGGCGCATCAGCACCTCGGAGGCACGCTGGGCGCCGGTACCCTCGAAGCCGAAGCTCTGGGCCACGGCGGTCTGCAGGTCGAAGACCAGGCGGTCCTCGCGGCGCCCGGCGACCGCGTGCAGGCGGGCGCGGATGAGCTTCAGCTGGCCTTCGTTGCGCTGCAGCTGGCGGCTCTCGAACGGCGTGATGAGGCCGCGCTGGGCCAGCGCCTTCCAGGTCTTGCCCAGGCCCGCGGCGCGCGCGATCCAGATCAGCATCTGCAGGTCGCGCAGGCCGCCGGGGCTTTCCTTGCAGTTGGGCTCCAGCGCGTACGGGGTGTCGTCGAACTTGGTGTGGCGCTGCACGCTCTCCAGCGTCTTGGCGCGGAAGAAGGCCTTCGCGTCCATGGCCTGCATGAAGCGCCTGGACATCAGGCGGAACAGCTTCGCGTCGCCGGCCAGTGGCCGGGCCTCAAGCAATGCCGTCTGGATGGTCACGTCGGCCTGCGACTCGCTCAGGCATTCGCCCAGCGTGCGCACCGAGGAGCCGATCTCCAGGCCGACGTCCCAGCAGGAGGTGATGAAACCCTCGATGGCGGTCTTGGCCGGGCCGGGCTGGTAGGCCTCGACGCCGTCGGGCAGCAGCACCAGGACATCGACGTCGGAGTGCGGGAACAGCTCGCCGCGGCCGTAGCCGCCGACGGCGGCCAGGCAGGCGCCCTCGGGCATGCCGGCCGCGTTCCAGAGCGTGCGCAGCGTGTCGTCCACGTGGCGCGCCAGCCGGCGCAGCAGGCTTTGGGCGCCAGCCTGCGTGGGCCGTGCGGCCAGGAAGTCGTCGATCAGGGTCTGCTTGCCCGCCTTGAACTGCTGGCGGAGTTCGGCGAGCGTCGCCACGGCCTCAGGCGGTCGCCGCCGCGGCCTGGGTGATGAAGGCGGGCGGCGGCGGGCTGCCGGCCGACAGCGTCATGATCTCGTAGCCGGTGTCGGTGACAAGCAGGGTGTGCTCCCATTGCGCGGAGAGTGAGCGGTCCTTGGTGACGATGGTCCAGCCGTCGCCCATCTCCTTGATCTCGCGGCGGCCCGCGTTGATCATGGGCTCGATGGTGAACATCATGCCGGGCACCAGTTCGTCCAGCGTGCCGGGGCGGCCGTAGTGCAGCACCTGCGGTTCCTCGTGGAAGACCTGGCCGATGCCGTGGCCGCAGAACTCGCGCACGATGGAGAAGCCGGCGTTCTCGGCGAAGGTCTGGATGGCGTGTCCGATGTCTCCGAGACGGGCCCCGGGCTTGACCTTGGCGATGCCCTTCCACATGGCTTCATACGTGAAGGCGCACAGCCGCTTGGCTGCGATGGAGCCGTCGCCGACGACGAACATGCGGCTGGTGTCGCCGTGCCAGCCGTCCTTGATGACGGTCACGTCGATGTTGACGATGTCGCCGTTCTTCAGCGGCTTGTCGTTGGGGATGCCGTGGCAGACCTGGGCATTGACCGATGTGCAGATCGACTTGGGGTAGGGGATATAGCCCGGCGGGCAGTAGTTCAGCGGCGCGGGAATGCCCTGCTGCACGTGGACGATGTGGTCGTGGGCGAGCTTGTCGAGTTCGTTGGTCGTGACGCCCGGCTTGACGTGGGGCGTGAGCAGGTCCAGGACTTCGGACGCCAGGCGTCCGGCGATGCGCATGCCCGCAACGTCGGCGGCGGTCTTGATCGTGATGGCCATGGGCCGAATTATCTCAGTCCGCCCAGATGACCGTACCCGTGACCCAGGTTGCCAGCACGATGATGCCGAAGGCGATGCGGTACCAGGCGAACGGCACGAAGGTGTGGCTGGACACGTAGCGCAGCAGCCAGCGCACGCAGGCCCAGGCAGCCAGGAAGCTGACGATGAAGCCGACCGCGAACATCGGCAGGTCGGCCAGCGACAGCGCATGGCGTTCCTTCCACATGCTGTAGACGCCGGCTGAGATCAGCGTCGGGATGGCGAGGAAGAAGGAGAAGTCGGTGGCTGCCTTGCGAGACAGGCCCAGCAGCATGCCGCCGATGATGGTGGCCCCCGAGCGGCTGGTGCCGGGGATCATGCCCAGGCACTGCACCAGGCCGACTTTGAGTGCATCCAGCGGCGTCATGTCATCCACGCTCTGCACGCGGGCCACGGGCTGGGCGCGCTTCTCGGCCCACAGGATGATCAGGGCGCCGATGATGAAGGCGCTGGCCACCACCGGTGCGTTGAAGAGGTGTGCCTTGATCAGCTTGTAGACGGTCAGGCCCACGATGCCGGCCGGCACGAAGCCGATGATCACGTTGCCGACGAAGCGACGCTGCTTGGCGCTGCTGGCCAGGCCGCCCAGGGCTTCGCGGATGCGCGCCCAGTAGACGATGAGCACGGCCATGATGGCGCCGCTCTGGATGGCGATGTCAAAGACCTTGGACTTGGCGTCCGTCATGCCCAGCAGGCTGCCCGTCAGGATCAGGTGGCCTGTGGACGACACCGGCAGGAACTCGGTCAGCCCCTCGACGATGCCCATGATGGCGGCTTTGATCAGCAGGATGACATCCACGTAACAGCTCCGGGGCGACAAAGCCGCGCAGTGTAGCCAGGGGTTCTTGCGGGGGGCTGGCGTCGCCGGATACATTACTGACCCTTCGGTCATTAACTTCGCCCTCTTGGCCACTGCACCGCTTCGTCAACGCCGCAAGGACGCCCGTCCGCAGGAGCTGCTCGACGCCGCCCTGGCGCTTTTCGTCGAGAAGGGGTTTGCCGCCACGCGCAGCGAGGAGGTGGCCGCCCGGGCCGGCGTGGCCAAGGGCACGCTCTACCGCTACTACCCGAGCAAGGACGAGCTGTTCAAGGCCGTGGTGCGCGACAACCTGTCGGTGCACATTGCCGAGTCGGCGGCCCAGGCCGCGCAGTACGAGGGCCCCATCGCCGAGCTGATGCGCCAGATGATGCAGGCCTGGTGGGCCAAGGTGGGTCATGGCAATGCCGGCGTCGTCTGCAAGATCATGATGGTCGAGGCGCGCAACTTCCCCGAGTTGGCGCGCTTCTACGTGGATGAGGTGATCCGGCCGTCGCAGAGCCTGGTCGGCGGCCTCATCGAGCGCGGCATCCGCAGCGGCGAATTCCGCGCCGTACCGGTCGAGGCGACGGTGCACATGCTGATCGCGCCCATGTTGCACCTGCTGCTGCATGAGCACTCCTTTGGCGAGCACGACTGCTGCCACGAGGGCATGAGCGCCGAGGCGCTGCTGGACGCCCAGATCGCGCTGTTGCTGCACGGTCTGCTGGCACAGCCGCCGGGCACCTAGAATTTTGGTTTTCAGTCCCCCGCCGTACCGCGCTTCGGAGAACAAGATGAATCTCGAACAAGTCCGCTTCAACATGATCGAGCAGCAGATCCGCCCCTGGGACGTGCTCGACCCCAGCGTGCTGGAGCTGCTGCGCGTCGTGCACCGCGAGGATTTCGTGCCCGCGGCCCATCAGGCCCAGGCCTTCGTTGATACCGAGCTGCCGTTGACCGCCACGCGCCGCATGCTGGCGCCCAAGGTCGAGGCCCGCCTGCTGCAGGAGCTCAAGGTGCAGCGCCACGAGAAGGTGCTGGAGATCGGCTCCGCCACGGGTCATCTGGCCGCGCTGCTGGGCCACAAGGCCCAGCGCGTCCTTGCGCTGGAGGCCGATGCCGGCCTGGCCGCCCAGGCCCAGGCCAACCTGAAGCGCGCCGGCGTGCTGAATGCGACGGTGCTCAACCAGGACGGCGCTGCCGGGCTCGCCGCCGAGGAGCCCTTCGACGCCATCTTGCTGTCGGGCTCGGTCGCGGCCGTGCCGCAGGTGCTGCTGAACCAGCTCAAGGTGGGTGGCCGCCTCGCGGCCATCGTTGGCGCGGAGCCGGTCATGCGCGCGGTGCTGGTCACGCGCACCGGCGCGAGCGATTTCCGCACCGTTGAGCTGTTCGACACGGTCGCTGGCCGGCTGCCCGGCTTCGCCGAGGCGTCCGCCTTCAGCTTCTGATCGGATGCAGTCCGTCGCCATAAAACGCCGCTTGCCCCCCTTTGGGTGCAAGTCGTCACATGGCTTCAGTCATCGGCAGGCTTTGCCTCTATAACCCCGGCCGCTGCTTATTTCATTGCTCCAGCCAAGGAATCTCATGCCTCTCGTCCAAGCACCCCGCCTGATCCTGCAACCGCTGGCCATCGCGGCCGGCCTCCTGCTCGCGGGCGTGGCCCAGGCGCAGAGCCTGCAAGAGCTCTACGACGCGGCACGGGGTTATGACGCGACCTTCCTGGCCACGCGCGCCAGTGCCGATGCGGCCGCAGCGCGCGCCGCGCAGGCCGAGGCGCTGCTGCGCCCGACGCTGGGCCTTCAGGCCACCGGCACCCAGTCGCGCACCGATCCGCCCAACAGTGGCGGCATCAACGCCACGACCCTGACGGCCGGCCTTTCGGGCAAGTATTCGGTCTACAACGCGGCCAACGTGCCTACCATCGACAAGGCACGCCGCGGCTATGCCGTCGCCCAGGCCGACTTCGAGGCCGCCGAGCAGGACCTCATCGTGCGCCTGGCGACGGCCTATTTCGACGTGCTGGCCGCCAAGGATGCGCTGACGACCTCGCGCGCCAACAAGACCGCCATCGCCGAGCAGCTGGCGTCGGCCAAGCGCAACTTCGAAGTCGGCACCGCCACCATCACCGATACGCGCGAGGCCCAGGCCCGCTACGACCTCGCCGTCGCCCAGGAACTGGCCGCAGACAACGACCTGCGCGTCAAGCGCGTGACGCTGGACCAGTTCGTCGGGCGCGTCGGCGTCGAACCCAAGGGACTGGCGCAACCGGTGGCGCTGCCCGCCCTGCCCAGCGACAACGTCGACACCTGGGTCGCCACTGGCGACGACCAGCACCCGGCCGTGCGCAAGGCCCGCCTGGGCCTGGAAGTGGCTCAGCTGGATACCCAGATCGCCCGCGCCGGCGACAAGCCAACGCTGGACGCCAGTGCCAGCATCGGTGGCCAGAACCTGCACAACAGTCTGAACGGCGCCCAGGCGGCCGCGGCCGGCGTCGGCACCACCAAGACGGCCAGCGTCGGTCTGACCTTCACCTATCCCCTCTACACCGGCGGCCTGACGCAGAACCGCATCAAGGAAACCCTGGTGCTGGAGGAAAAGGCCCGCAACGACCTCGACTTCGCGCGTCGCAGCGTCGCCGAGGGCACGCGCCGCGCGTTCTTTGGCGTGCAGTCGCTCAAGGCTCAGGTCAGCGCCTACGAGGCCGCGGAGGCGTCCACCAAGCTGGCGCTGGAGGCCACGCAACTGGGCTACAAGGTCGGCGTGCGCGTCAACCTGGACGTGCTGAACGCCCAGACCCAGCTCTACTCGACCCAGCGCGACCTGGCCAAGGCGCGCTACGACGTGGTCGTCAACAGCCTCAAGCTGCGCCAGGCCTCGGGTCAGCTGCGTGCCGAGGACCTCAGCGCGGTCAACACGCTGCTGCTCAAGTAAGCACGCCGCTCGGCGCGGCGGCGGTCACGCCTCGTTGCCGAGCTTCTTCCTGGCCAGCGGTGTCATCGGCTCGGGTGCCGCTGTCGGCAGAGGCTTCAGCGGTGCATGCTCGCGCAGCGCGCGCAGGATGATGGCCGTGGCCGTTGGCGCCTGATGGCAGAAGCGCGACAGCACCGCCTTCAGGTGGGCCACGTCGCGCACCGCGATCTCCAGGATCCAGCTGTCCTCGCCGGTCACGTCGTAGGCCGTCAGCACCTCGGGGCTGGAGTCCAGCGCGCGCAGCATCTGCGACTCGTCCATGGCCTCGATGCGGATGACGGCGCGGATGGCGTAGCCCAGCTTGCCGCCATCCACGATGGCGCGGTAGCCGACGATGACGCCGCCATCCTCCAGCTTGCGTACGCGCTCCGTCACGGCCGGCTGGCTCAGGTGCACACGCCGGCCCAACTCGGCCATCGTCAGACGCGCATCGGCCTGCAGTTCGGCCAGGATGCGATGGTCATGCAGATCTAGCTCAATGGCCATGAAACTCTCGTCAACGGGATGGAAGATTCTTGAATGTCAAGGCAACGGCTCGCTTCAACCTTCAAATAGCCCTGTTTCGTTCGCGGCGAAGTTTCTACGATGCCGGCCATGAATACAACGAGCTGGATGGTGAAAACTTCCCCGGGGCTGAGCCCGAAACTGCTGCTCTGCCTCGCTGCCACCTGGCTGGTCTGGGGCTCGACCTACCTGGCTATCAAGGTGGCACTGGTGAGCCTGCCCCCGTTCTTCCAGATGGGCAGCCGCTTCCTTGTCGCCGGCGCGCTGCTGGCCGGCTGGATGCGCTGGCGCGGCGTGCCCTGGCCTGGTCGCAGGCAGTGGCGCAACGCGCTCGTCATCGGCGGGCTGATGCTGGGTGGCGGCATGGGCGGCACGGCCACGGCCGAGCAGACGGTAGGTTCGGGTCTGGTGGTTGCGTTCATCGCCGTGATGCCGCTGATGATTGCCGGCCTCAACCTGCTGTGGGGCGAAAGGCCCACGCGGCTTGAGTCCCTGGGCATCGCCTTCGGCCTGGTGGGCGTGCTGCTGCTGACGCAAGGGCAGGGCTTCGGGGCGTCGCCGGCGGGGCTGCTCGCCATCAGCGTGGCCTGTGCGAGCTGGGCGGTGGGCAGCGTGCTGTCGCAGCGCAGCCTGCCGCTGGCGCCGGGCGCCATGGGCTTCGCGAGCGAGATGCTGGCCGGTGGCGTGGTGCTGATGGGCCTGAGCCTGCTGGGCGGCGAGACGCTGCCCGAGCGCATCGAGCCGCAGGCGCTGTGGGCCTGGGCCTATCTCGTCGTGTTCGGCTCGCTCGTCGCCTTCAATGCCTACATGGTGCTGCTGGCCGAGGCCTCGGCGGGCCTGGCGTCGAGCTACTCCTTCGTGAACCCCGTCATTGCGATGCTGCTGGGCGTCACGCTGGCGGGCGAGCAGATCAGCGGCCACGAGTGGCTGGCCGCGGGCGTGGTACTGGTAGGCGTGGTGCTGCTGCTCACCGGTCGCGGGCGCTCGGCAGCGCATTGACGGGGATGCGCAGGTAGCTGACGCCGTTGTCCTCGGCCGGCGGCAGCTGGCCGGCGCGGATGTTGACCTGCAGCGCTGGCAGGATCAGCGCCGGCGCCCCCAGCGTCGCGTCGCGGGCGCGGCGCATGGCGACGAAGGCGGCCTCGGTCACGCCATCATGCACATGGATGTTGGCGGCGCGTTGCTCGGCAACGGTCGTCTGCCAGCGCGCCTCCCGGCCGTTGGGGTAGTCGTGGCAGACGAACAGTCGCGTCTCGGCAGGCAGCGCCAGCAGGCGTTGCATGGAGCGGTAGAGCTGGCCGGCGTCGCCGCCAGGGAAGTCGGCGCGGGCGCTGCCGAGGTCGGGCATGAAGAGCGTGTCTCCAACGAAGACGGCGTCCTCGACGCGGTAGGCCAGGTCGGCTGGCGTGTGGCCGGGCACCAGCAGCGTGGTCAGCTCCAGGCTGCCGATGTTCAGGGTTTCGCCGTCGCGCAGCAGCCGGTCGAAGCCGTCGTCGGCCACGGGCTGGTTGTAGAAGCGGCCGAACGTGGCCTGCACCTCGCGGATGTGTTCGCCGATGGCAATGAGGCCGCCCGCCTGCTGCTTGAGATAGGGGGCGGCTGACAGGTGATCGGCATGGGCATGCGTCTCAAGGATCCACTGCAGCTGGAGGTCGTGCGCGCGCAGATGGGCAAGCAGGGCGTCCGCCGAGCGCGTCGACGTGCGGCCTGCGGCGGCGTCGTAGTCCAGCACCGGGTCTATGGCCGCGGCCTGGCGCGTGGCCGGGTCGTGCACGACATAACTGACCGTTCCCGTGGCGGGGTCATGGAAGGCTTGGATGGCAACAGTCATGCGGACGTCCGTGATGGGCAGGAGAGCTTTCATTATATTGTTATATATAATGTTTGGCATGCCTCGACCGACATCACTGGATCCCGAGCTGCTGCGCGCAGCAGCCGGCGAGGCCGTGGCTGCGCTGAAGGTGCTGGGCAACCCGGAGCGGCTGCTGCTGCTGTGCCAGATGTCGCAGGGCGAGATCAGTGTCGGCGAGCTGGAGGAGGCCCTGGGCATCTTCCAGCCGACGCTGTCCCAGCAGCTGGGCGTGCTGCGCCGCGAGGGCATGGTCCAGACTCGCCGCGACGGCAAGAAGGTCTTCTACCGCGTGGCCGACGAGCGCCTGCTGGCGCTGCTGCGCACGCTCTACACGCTTTACTGCCCCAAGGAGGCGACATGACCCTGGACTGGACGGCCTTCACGCCGGCAAGCGCGCTGCTGGGCGGACTCGTGATCGGCGGCGCCGCAGCGCTGCTGGTGCTGCTGGGCGGACGCATCGCCGGCATCAGCGGCATCCTGGGCGGCTTGTTGCGGCGCGTGCCGGGCGAGCGTGGCTGGCGGCTGGCTTTCGTAGCCGGCCTGCTGATCTCGCCCTGGATCTACGCAGCAGTCGCGGCGCCGTTGCGGCCGCGGATCGACGCGGGCTGGGGGCTGCTATTGGTCGCCGGCCTGCTCGTGGGCATCGGCACGCGCTATGGCGCGGGCTGTACCAGCGGGCATGGTGTGTGCGGCCTGTCACGGCTGTCCTGGCGGTCTGCCGTGGCGACGGCCGTGTTCATGGTCGCGGGTTTCGCGACGGTGTTCGTCTTGCGCCATTTGTTCTGAGGGGAGCCGGCATGGGAAGCTTCATTGGCGCCGTGGCGGGCCTGCTCTTCGGTCTCGGGCTGATCGTCTCCGGCATGGTGGAGCCGGCCAAGGTGCAGGGTTTCCTGGACCTGGCGGGGGCCTGGGATCCGTCGCTGGCCCTCGTGATGGCGGGCGCGATCGCCGTGGGCCTGCCGGCCTTTGCGCTGGCAGCGCGTCGGCGCGAGAGCTTTCTGGGGCTGCAGATGCGGCTGCCGACGTCGACACTGGTGGATCGTCGCCTGGTCGGCGGCAGCCTGCTGTTTGGCATCGGCTGGGGCCTGGCGGGCCTGTGCCCGGGGCCGGCGCTGGTGGTGGCCGGCAGCGGTGACGCCAAGGCGCTGGGCTTCGTCGCAGCGATGGTGGCCGGCATGGCCGTGTTCGAATGGCTGGAGCGGCGCTGAGGCGAACAGGCCCCAAAATCCGCGCCCATGCTGTTCCTGCTATCGCCTGCCAAATCCCTCGACTACGACACGCCGACGCCAGCCGAACTCGCGCCGGCGTTGACCCGGCCGCAATTCCTCGACGACACGGCTGCGCTGATTGACATCCTGCGCGGCAAGAGCGTGGCCGACGTGCGCGCGCTGATGGACCTGTCCGAGCCACTGGCCCGGCTCAACGTCGACCGCTACCAGTCCTGGCGGCCCCGCTTCACCGACAAGAACAGCAAGCCTGCCGTGCTGGCCTTCAACGGCGATGTCTACGACGGCCTGGACGCGAAGACGCTGTCCGCCGACGACCTGGCCTGGGCGCAGGACCATGTGCGCATGTTGTCGGGCCTGTACGGCCTGCTGCGCCCGCTGGACCGGATGCAGCCCTACCGCCTGGAGATGGGTACCCGGCTGGCCAACCCGCAGGGTGCCAGCCTCTACGACTGGTGGGGCGATCGCCTGGCCTTGCACCTGAACAAGCTCGTGGCAGCCGAGAAGGCACCCGTCATCGTCAACCTCGCATCGCAGGAGTACTTCCGCGCGGCCGACCGCAAGGCCTTGAAGCCGCGTGTCGTGGACTGCCAGTTCGAGGACTGGAAGAACGGCGAGTACAAGATCATCAGCTTCTTCGCCAAGCGTGCCCGCGGGCTGATGGCGCGCTACGCCATCCAGCAGCGCCTGCAGACGCCCGAGGGCCTCCAAGGCTTCAACCTGGACGGTTATCGTCTGGCCTCCGAGGTGTCTTCCCCTGAACGACTCGTTTTCCGTCGCAAGTCATGAGCCAACAAGTCATCACCCCCGAGCTGTGCGCCTGGATCACTGAGCAGAGCGGCGCCGGGCATGCGTCCGAGAGCATCCTGGCGGCCATGCTGGGCAGTGGCTGGGACGAGTCCATTGCCCGCCAGGCACTGGCGCGCACGCTGGGCCAGTCGGCCACGCTCACCGCCCCGCCCGGTGCCACGCCGGGGCTGCCCGAGCCGGAGCTGAGTCGTTTCGCCCCCGTGATCGACGCCGGCGACCGGCAGGTCAAGGTGCTGATGGCCTTGCGCCAGCCGCGTGTCGTTGTCTTCGGCGACCTGCTGTCCGACGAGGAGTGCGACGGCATCATCGGCCTGGCCACCAAGCGGCTGGCGCGCTCGGAAACGGTGGCCACTGGCAGCGATGGCAGCGAGGTGAATGCCGCGCGCACCAGCGACGGGATGTTCTTCGAGCGTTGCGAGACGGAACTGATCCGCAAGGTCGAAGCCCGCATCGCGACGCTGCTGCGCTGGCCGCTGGACCATGGCGAAGGCCTGCAGGTGCTGCGCTACCGGCCCGGTGCCGAGTACCAGCCGCACTACGACTACTTCGATCCGGGCCATATCAGCACGCCCAACATCCTCAAGCGCGGCGGCCAGCGTGTGGCGACGCTGGTCGTCTACCTGAACACACCTGCCGCGGGCGGCTCCACCATCTTCCCGGACATCGGCCTGGACGTCTCGCCGGTCAAGGGCAATGCCGTCTTCTTCAGCTACGACCGGCCCCACCCCGCCACGCAAACCCTGCATGGCGGCTCGCCGGTCATCGAGGGCGAGAAGTGGGTCGCCACGAAGTGGCTTCGCCAGGGTGTGTTCACCTGATCAGGCGGTGGCCGCGATGAGCGCGGCCATCGTCAGTGCCACGCAGGCCAGCAGATTGAAGTAGAGCGTGCTGAGCAGCAGCCCGCGCCAGATCGCGCCCCACCAGCGCAGTTCGTAGACGCGCCGCATCGCCACCAGGCCATGCACGAAGACGGCGAGCAACACAGGCCCCTCGAGGCCCATGCCTACCGCGAACAGCAGCGACAGGAACCACAGGCTGTGGCTGTGCAGCGAGAACACGAAATGCTCGGCGTAGCGCCGGCCGCTGCCGGCGAACGCCAGCAGCAGCAAGGCCGCGAAGATGGGCTGCATGGCCAGCATGGCGTACGGCGCCAGGGCGCCGGCGCGTCGCTTCCATTGCTCGAAGGTCATGGATTGGCCCTTGTCGAGGATGCCGAGCAGCCAGCGCTGGGCGCTGCCGCAGCTCTCGGGGCGGGTCGAGTCGCAGTCGCCGATGCGTGCGCGGGTTTGAGCCGTCGGCCGGGCGCCATCGGCCGCGCTGGCATTCCTGGCCATGGCCTCGGCCGCTGCTGCGGCCTGTGCGGGCGTCATGTCGGGCTTGACCCGCACGCGCTGGGGCTTGCCTGGCTCGCTGGCCGACGCGGAGGTGGCCGTCGCGTTGTCGACGACTTGCGACGGGCCCTGGGGCAGCAGCGCCCAGCCGATGAAGAAGATGAAGCTCGCGCTCAGGTACACCCTCAGCGGCAGCACGTAGCGCCTGCGCGCGCCGTGGAAGTAGGCGTTCGTCAGGTGTCCGGGCAGCGCGATGAGCGCCCAGAGCGTGCGCAACAGCGGCCCGTCAAAGGCGACGTAGTGCCCCACGTATTCCGTCAACATCTCGCGCACCGAGGGCGGATGCAGGTCGGTCTCCTGGCCGCAGTGGCCACAGTAGCGCGGCCGCGGCGTGGCCAGCGTGTAGTGGCAGTTGCGGCAGTAGGGCAGCTCGGGGGCGCCGTGGGCGTGGCTCATGCGGACAGCAGTTTGTGGATCAGCTCGGGCGTGCTGCCCGCTGCGTACTTCTTCATCAGCCGGCCGCGGTAGATGTCCACCGTGCGCGGGCTCACGCCCAGGCGCCGTCCGATCAGCTTGCTGGTCTGGCCCTCGACGAGCAACGCGGCGATCTCGCGCTCGCGCGGCGTCAGCTCGGCGGTGATCTGGCGGCGCGCCGACAGGTCCTCGAAGCTCCAGATGCCGCGGGCATGCGGGTCGGCCGGGTCCAGGGCCCGGCCAGTCACGTGGCACCAGAACAGCTCGCCTTGCCCCAGGCGGCGCATCACGCGGTCGTCCGCGTAGCGGCCCTCGGCATCCAGGCTGGCGACGATGCGTGCACCGGTGCGCTCGAACTCGGCGGCGCTCGGGTACATCACGGCGAAGCTCTGGCCGACCAGCTGCTCCCGCGTGGCGCCGAACATCTGCAGCACGCGCTCGTTGCAGTCCACGATCTGGCGCTGCGCCGACAGCACCAGGCCGATGGGGGCGAACTGAAAGGCACTGCGGTAGTCGAGGGAGGGGGGCACGGGGGATGACATGGCCGGCTGGTGCGGGCCGCGATGCTACCCGGCCAGGCCCCCCTTGTTCGAGGGGGCGCATGGCGGGCCATGGCTCCAATGGGCGATTCGGTGCCGCGGGTGGCCCCCTACCGTGGAGGTCCTCACCTCAAACAAGGAGTTCGACGATGGTCTTTGGTTCTATTGCGGCCCGCCCGGGCCGGTTCCTGCGTGCGCTGCTGGGTGCCGCGCTGTTCGCCGCTGCCAGCGGTGCCGCCCAGGCAGGCGTCGGCCTGGTCTGGGACCTCAAGGAATGGAGCTACACGCTGGCGCCCAATCAGACGCTTGAGCTGCACGCGACGATCTACAACGAAGCGTCGGCGACGGAGCACCTGCTGGGCAGCCGCTTTCTTGCCGCCTATGGCGAGGGCATCGAGTCCGTCTATGACTTCATGATGCCGGCGCAGTCGCTGGCAGAGCAGTTCGCGGCGATGGACCTCGCACCGGGCGAGGGCATGGACTTCGTGTTCGGCCGCCTGGTGCCCATCGGCGGCCAGGCCGCGCTGGGGGGCTACTCGGGAGGCGGCTTCTCGCTGGCGTTCCTCGACGCGAGCGGTGCCGAGGTGTCGTGGACGCCCGAGCACAGCCTGCACCTGAACGTCGTCGCCGGCAGCCCGACAGAGCCCGGCCAGCTTCCCGAGCCGGGATCGCTGGCCTTGGCGGCGGCCTGCCTGGGGGCGCTCGCGCTGCAGCGCCGCCGCCGGCCCCTGGCCGAATAGGCGATTCTGCGTAATCGACGCAGGCGCCCCGGGGACGCTACGCTTCGTGTCCTACCCCATAAGCAGGAGACGGCATGAATAAGGTGTACCCCAGCGCCGACGAGGCGCTGCGCGGCGTCGTGAAGGACGGGCAGTTGCTCGCGGTCGGCGGCTTCGGCCTGTGCGGCATCCCCGAGGCGCTGATCGCGGCCCTGCGCGACAGTGGCGTCAAGGGCCTGACGGTCATCTCCAACAACGCGGGCGTGGACGGTTTTGGCCTGGGCCAGTTGCTGGAGACGCGCCAGATCAAGAAGATGATCTCCAGCTACGTGGGCGAGAACAAGGAGTTCGAGCGCCAGTACCTGGCGGGCGAGCTGGAGCTGGAGTTCACGCCGCAGGGCACGCTGGCCGAGAAGCTGCGCGCCGGTGGTGCCGGCATCCCGGCCTTCTTCACGAAGACCGGCGTCGGCACCGTGGTGGCCGAGGGCAAGGAGCTGCGCGAATTTGACGGCGAGACCTATGTGATGGAGCGGGCGCTGGTGCCCGAGGTAGCCTTGGTCAAGGCCTTCAAGGCCGACAAGAGCGGCAACCTCGTGTTCCGTCGCACCGCGCGCAACTTCAATCCGGCTGCGGCGATGGCGGGCAAGCTGACGGTCGTCGAGGTCGAGCAGCTCGTCGAGACCGGCGATATCGATCCGGACGATGTCCACCTGCCGGGCATCTACGTGCACCGCATCGTCGTCAACGCCAACCCCGAGAAGCGCATCGAGAAGATGACTCTCAGCCCGAAGAAGGAGGCCTGAGCCATGCCCTGGACCCAAGATCAGATGGCCGCCCGCGCGGCGCAAGAGCTGGAAGACGGCTTCTACGTCAACCTCGGCATCGGCATCCCGACGCTGGTGGCCAACCATGTGCCGGCCACCAAGGAAGTCTGGCTGCAGAGCGAGAACGGCATGCTGGGCATCGGTCCTTTCCCGACCGAGGACGAGGTCGATGCCGACCTCATCAACGCCGGCAAGCAGACCGTGACCACGCTGCCCGGCAGCAGCATCTTCGGCAGCCACGACAGCTTCTCGATGATCCGTGCGGGCAAGATCAACCTCAGCATCCTGGGCGCCATGCAGGTCAGCGGCAAGGGAGACCTGGCCAACTGGATGATCCCGGGCAAGATGGTCAAAGGCATGGGCGGCGCGATGGATCTCGTCGCCGGCGTCAAGCGTGTCATCGTGCTGATGGAGCACGTGGCGAAGAAGAAGGACGGCACCGAGGACCTCAAGATCATCCCCAACTGCACGCTGCCGCTGACCGGCGTGGGCGTGGTCGACCGCATCATCACGGACCTGGGCGTCTTTGACGTCGTGCCAGAAGGCATCAAGGTCGTCGAGCTGGCCGAAGGCGTCACGCGGGAGTTCGCACAGGGCAAGACCGGGGTTCCTCTGCTCTGAGGCAGGGCACGCCGATTGACGCATCACCAATCGGCGAACGTCTCCACACCCACCTCGCCTGGGCCTTGTGTCGGGTCAAGCTGCGCTACTGGCGCGGCGCGCACCTGGTGCTGGTCGGCGAGCAGCGCACCTCGATTCCCGGCAAGCGCGCAGTAACCAGCTGCGAGCAGGTCCGGTGGTGCCGCATCGCAGCGCTGCGGGCCCGCCTCGTGCAGGCGCGGTCCAGGCGTCGGGGCCGCGCCTACGCGGACGCATGAGGTTGGGTGCAGGGTGCACCCTGCGACCGAAGACCCTGGCGCCTTACCGCAGCAGGCCGCGAACGTTGCTGTCCAGCGGCAGCGAATAGTCGTAGGCAGCCAGGATGATGTTGCCCCGGGCGCTGACCAGCTTGATGCTGAGGTACAGCGTCTCGCCCGAGTTGGTGTAGCTGCCCACGACGACGGCCTGGGCCTGCTGGCTTTGGCTCAGTTCGCTCAGCTCCGTGGAGAGCATCAGCGCGCCTTGCCCCTTCTTCATGAAGAGCTTGTCACGCAGCTTCAGCTCCACCACGCGGTAGCCCCGCTGCGCGAGGCGGCCGGTGACCTGTTCGGAGAACAGCCGGCCAAGACGGGAGGACTCAGTGAGCTGGTCCATGTCCACGAAGGCCGCTACCAGCAGCGGCTTGTCGACGGACAGGGCGGCGTCCTGCAGCAGCGCGTCCGTGGCCTTCTGGTTCAACTCGATCAAGTCGACGACCTTGGGCGCCGGCGGGGGCGTCGTCGAACAACCGGCCAGGAGGGCCAGGGCCATGAGAAGGGCCAGGTGAGTGCGCATCCTCATTTGTTGACCACTCCCCAGGTCTTCATCGATTTGTCGTCGCTGTAGCGGTAAAGCGCAGCATCGGTGCGCTCGATGTAGTAGATGTCGGCCGTGCGGGCCAGATCGCGGTTGCCATCGCGCAGGACGGTGGCCACAAGCAGCTCGGTCCCTGTGGGGCCGCCGCTGGCTCGGCCCTGCCTTGCGATGCGCGAGACGTCCGCGATGATGCCGGCGCCAACCAGATTGGCGGTGAGCGTTTCGCCGGAAGCCGGCAGGTGCGTCACCAGGTCGCGGAGGACGGCGATGCCGGCACCGAGTGCGGTGAAGCGGAATGACTCGTCTGGCCTGGGGACCGAGTGGCGCACCACCTGGGTGTCGATCGACAGTTTGAGCGCGCCGACATCGCTGCTGAACACCACGCCGCGTTCGCTCAACCGGCTCAGTAGCAAGGTGCGCAGGCCTTTGCTGAAGGTGCTGTCGTCGGCCCCGAAGTCGACGTCGACCGGTGTGCCGCCAGGGACGCGAGGGGCAAGCCGCTCGGCCAGGTCCGCCGCCAGCACGTCCCAGTGATGCAGCGAGCGCATCTTCTGCTGCGCGCTGGTCGGATAGTTGTCCGCCCGGGGCACGTCGACGTGGGTACAGGCGCCGACTGCCAGGCCTCCTGCCAGGAGACAGGCCAGGCGTATCGCAGCGAGGAGGCGAGGGTGCGTCGATGAGGGGTGCCGATCCATGTGCGAGGTCTTTCTTTCTTCACGTCATGGCCCATGACCACAAGGATGGATGGCGACCGTTCGCGGGGATTCTTAAATCCCGGGGAAGGCTCACGGGTCACCTGCCTAAGATCGCTGCCATGCGTCGTCTCCTCCTGCCCCTGTTGTTCGCCAGCCTTCTGGCCCCGGCCCAAGCCCTTGACCAACCCGAGGCAGCCACCACCCGCACGGCCAAGCAGGCCAGCCTGACGACGCCCGCGAAGCGCTTCGCGGTGACGGCCGCGAACCCGCTCGCCGCGGAGGCCGGCGCCCGGATCCTGAAGGCCGGTGGGTCGGCCATGGATGCCGCCATCGCCGTGCAGGCCGTGCTGGGTCTCGTCGAACCACAGTCCAGCGGCATCGCCGGCGGCGCCTTCTTGCTGCACTGGGACGGCCGGCAGGTGCAGGCGCTGGACGGCCGCGAGACCGCGCCCGCAGCCGCCACGCCGGAGATGTTCCTTCGGCCCGATGGCAGGCCGCTGCCCATGCGCGAAGCCATCCTCAGCGGCCTGGCTACCGGCACGCCCGGCGTGCTGGCCATGCTGGCCGAAGGCCACCGCCTGCATGGCAGGCTGCCCTGGGCGCAGCTGTTCGAGCCGGCCATCGCTCTGGCCGAGCAGGGCTTCGCGATCAGCCCACGCCTGTTCGAGCTGGCTTCGGCCGAGCCCGCGCTGCGCAGCGATGCGCAGGCTGCGACGTATTTCTTCGACGCGGCCGGGACACCCAAGCCCGTCGGCACCGTGCTCAAGAACCCGGCGTACGCTGCTGTGCTGCGTGGCATCGCCCGGCAAGGCCCCAAGGGCTTTTACGAGGGCGCCGTGGCCAAGGACATCGTGCGCCGCGTCAAGGCCCATGCCCGTCCCGGGCTGCTGGAGGTCGCCGACCTCGCCGGCTACAAGCCTGTGCTGCGCCCGCCGCTGTGCAACGACTGGCGCGGCTATCGCGTCTGCGGCTTCGGCCCACCGACCTCGGGGCATCTGACGCTGATGCAGATTCTCGGCCTGCTGGACACCCAGCCGGCTGCCCGTTCGGCCCGGGGGATCACGGCCGACTGGATGCACGCCTATGCGGAGTCGGCCAAGCTGGCCTTCGCCGACCGTGCGCAGTACATCGGCGATCCGGCCTTTGTCGCGGCACCGGGGGGCGATTGGCTGAGCCTGCTGGACGGGGACTACCTGCGCCGGCGTGGCGAGCTGATCGGCCCACATGCCATGGGCATCGCCACGGCCGGCCAGCCGGCGCGCATCAAGCAGGCCCTGGCGCCGCAGGCCGAGCAGCTCGAGGCCGGCACCAGCCACGTCAGCATCGTCGACGCAGAGGGCCATGCGGTGGCCATGACGACCAGCGTCGAGTCGGCCTTCGGCAACCGTGTCATGAGCGACGGCGGCACAGGGCTGCCTGGTGGCTTCATGCTGAACAATCAGTTGACGGACTTCTCGCTGAACCCAGTGGGCGCTGACGGCAGACCGGTGGCGAACCGCGTCGAGGCCGGAAAGCGGCCGCGCTCCAGCATGGCGCCGACACTGGTATTCGGCCCCGACGGCAGGCTGCTCATGGTGGCCGGCTCACCGGGCGGGCCGGTCATCATCCACTACGTCGCCAAGGTGTTGACCGGCGCGCTGGCCTGGGGCCTGCCGGTGCAGCAGGCGGTGGACCTGCCCAACTTCGGTCACTTCAACGGCGGCTCGCTGATCGTCGAGCGCGGCGCGCTGACGGCCGCGCAGCTGGCCGACCTGCGCGGCCGCGGTCACAACGTCGTCGAGACCGACCTCACCAGTGGTCTGCAGGTGCTGATGCGTGTGGACGGCCCTGAGGGCGGTTGGGCCGGCGGCGCCGACCCCCGCCGCGAGGGCGTCGTCAAGGGCGAGTGAGTCAGGATGCCTGCCCGCCGCCCGGCCGGGCGGCGCGGTCCTTCGGCCGGTGCAGGACAAGCCTCATGGCCTGTCCCTGGCCGGATCTCAGCGCCTGCTCAGAACGATGAGCCCCAGCGCTCCAAGGCCGGCGAAGAGCAGTCCGCTCCAGACCTCGTAGGGCAGGCCGATCAGCCTGTAGGCCGCTGCTTCAGAGCAGTTGGCCGTGACCATGAAGACCGATGGCCAGAATTCCTCGAGGTTCAGGGCCGTGAGGATCTTGTCTGCCAGTCCCATGGCGCAGCTCGCGGTCTGCGAGGCAACCTCGTGCTGGAAGACGGCGGCCGTCAGGCCCGCGACACAGGCCAGCAGCACGATGACGAGTGCGGCCTGGCGCAGCGAGCGCCGGGCCTGGACCAGCCAGCCCAGCAGCGAGAACGTGCCTACCGCCAAGAAGATGCCGCGCTGCAGCACGCACCAGGGGCAGGGCTTGACGCCGAACTGGTGCTGGGCGACGAGGGCTACGCCGACGGCGGCGAAGCTCGCCACGGCCATGCCCGCGAGCGCGCGGCCCGGCAGCTTTGAGGGACGGGTGAACATCAGTCTTGGAGTTCCGCGATCAGCTCGATCTCGACGCAGGCCCCCATGGGGATCTGCGCCACGCCGAAGGCGCTGCGCGCATGCTTGCCCGCGTCGCCCAGTACCGTGGCCAGCAGCTCGGAGGCGCCGTTGGTGACGAGGTGCTGCTCGGTGAAGTCAGGCGTGCTGTTCACCAGGCTCATGACCTTGACGATGCGGACCTTGCCGAGGTCGCCGGTGGCGGCCTGCAACGTGCCGAGCAGGTCGATGGCCACGGCTCGTGCGGCCGCCTGGCCGGTGGCCGTGTCGACGTCCTTGCCCAGCTGGCCGACCCAGGGTTTGCCATCCTTCTTGGCGATATGGCCCGACAGGAAGAGCAGATTGCCGGAGCGAACGAAGGGCAGATAGGCCGCGGCCGGCACGGCGACGGGGGGCAGCGTGATGCCGAGTTCGGCGAGCTTGGCTTGGATGGCAGAGGAGCTCATGGGAAGAAGCGCGCTGGCGTAAACAAAAACGGCGGCATGCTACACCCCTGTATTGACCCAGCAGAACCTGCTCAGGTCAGGCCGCTAATGCAAATGCCTCAGCGGGGGTCTCCATGTTCAGCGCCTGGTGTGGGCGCCGGTGGTTGTAGAAGTGGACCCAGTCGCCGATCAGGCGGCTGGCGTGCTGCAAGGATTCGAAGCGATGGCGGTGCACGCATTGCTCCTTGAGCGTGCGGATGACTCGCTCGACCAGGCCGTTCTGCTCGGGGCTGTGCGGCGTGATGAACTCCTGCTGCAGCCCGTAGCTCCTGACCAGCGCGGTGAAGCTGCGGCTGGTGTTCAGACCGCGGATCCAGTCGCTGCCCTCGGTGGCCAAGGCGCCCAATGAGTCGGCCCTGCAAATTTCTATTCCACCAACTCAGCGCAGCGTGAAGGCGAGCCGGTGATCGATGGCCGTTGATCGGCCTGAGGCGGTCGCGGAGCGATGCAGGGCCAGCCAGGCCAATGCAGCGAGGCTGCGCAAGTACAAGAGAAGGGCCGCCAGGCCCAGACGCACGATGGCACGCAGCAGCCAGCGGATGTTGAAGCCGGCCGCGCACAGCACGGCGTGCAAGGCGTCGCCCTCGCTGCCCTTGAGCCAGCAGCGATGCATCCCGTTGTCGTGCTTGGTGTGGCCGATCACCGGCTCGATCGCCTGACGACGCTTCAGCCAGCGGCGCTGCGTGTTAGTCAGCGTCTTGTGCTTGCCGCGATGGATCACCTGCACCGGCGCGACCTCGTGATCCACGCCGCGGTAGCCCAGATCGACGATGGCCGTCGTGGGCTTCACACCGAGGTCCTGCAGCAGCACCGTGGTCTGCTCGATTTGTGCGGCCAGGGTGTGGCCGTCGAACGGGTTGCCGGGGAAGCTCCTGGCGCCCACCATGAGGCCTTGCCTGTGCGTCACCGCCAGGCTCACCTTGCAGCCGAACTCGTAGGGTTGGCGGGCCTTGCCCTTGCCGATGCACTCCGCCTCCGGCGCGTGCAAGGCGTAGAGCTTGCCCTTGTCGTGCGGACGCTGTGTGCGGATGCGCTCGGCCCGCTGCAGCCAGATGTTCAGCTGATCCTGGGCCTGCTGCGGCAGCGTCACCATCTTGCGCTGCACGTCGCGCAGCAGCGCCCCGAGGATCGTTCGCTGGCGGCGCAGCACGCGCTTCAAGCGCTTGAACTGCTTGGCGTGGGCATAGCCGGCCGCGCGCCGGCGCAGCGTCTTGCCCTCGCGCTGATGCGTCTGCTTGAGCTGCAAGCCCGCGCGCTGCGCCAGCCGCGCGATCTTCTCGCGCGCCACCTCCAGCAGCCGGCTGTCGGTCGGGTGAGCGATGGCCTTCTCCTGCACCGTGCTGTCGACGATCACGCGCTCGAACTCCGCGGGCCGGATCGCCTTCATGCCCACGGCCGCCTCGATCGTGGACTTCAGCAACTGCTCCACGCCGGCCTCGCCGAGCACCCGCCGGAAGCGCCCGATCTGCGTCGCGTCGCAGGGCAGCCGCGGTTCGAAGTACACCTGTCCGCTGAAGAACTGGAAGTACACGTCCTGGGCCCAGCGCTCGACCACCGACTCGTCGCTCTCGCCATAGGCGTGCTTCAAGTACAGCAGCGCCACCATCAGCCGGATCGGCAGCCGTGGGCGGCCACGCTGGCTCACGCCGGCTCCGGCCACCGCCAGTGTCGGGCCGAACAGGTCGGTGTCCTCGATCACACGGCCGGAGCGATCCTGGTGCGCGAACAGCGGCGCCAGCGACGCCTCGATCTGCGCCCACGGCATGCGCGTGGCCAGCACCGCCAGCGCGTGGCGCATGTCGATCATTTGCTCCAGGCGCGCGCGGAAGAAGTCGTCGGTGGCCATCGGCGGTGGTCTCCAAACTCCCAGGAACTGCGCGTCATTGCAACGCAAACTGGGAGTTCGGACTATCGGCGATCACCCGCAATGCCAGTGTTCATGCGGGTTCCAGGCGTTTTGCAGGCCTGACTATCGAGCCAACTCGTTCTCTCATCTGCGCCCCCATTTTGAATCTATGGAGACGACAGGTATCTTGACGCGGGGGGGATCGTCTCGATCACTTCTCGTCCTCGCCCAGCAGGGACTGCAATTTTTTCCTGGCGCGCAGCTCCAGCATGGCCTGGCCGTACGCCTCCTGCAACTCCTTGAGCTGACGCTCGTACCGATCGCGCACATCCTGCGGGTTGGCCTTCAGGGCGTTCTCTATGAATCAATAGCCATTTAATTTAATTCCGGGATTTCTGACCGTCGGAAGTCACCTCGAATCACCAGTGTTCATGCAGATTATGGGGTGTTTTGAAGGGGTGTCTATTTTGGGGTGGCGTTCCTCTTCCGCGAACGGATCACGCCATGCAAGCGAAGAAACGGAACAATTACAGCGACAACGATAATGAAGCCCATGGCGAACTGACCAAATTTCTCGGCAATGTCTGAACGAACTATTCCAAGGGCAATTATCCAATCAATGGCAAAACGGCTGGCGAACGCGAGCAACCAGCCCGTGCCTATTAGTGCGAAAGACAATAACAGCTTCCTCATGATCACTTGCCGCAGCCGCAGTCCCCAAATTGCTCATTTGCGAAATTGACAGCCAGCTTGCTTCCCTCTGTGACCAAGTACGAAACGATACCACCCCGAATGCCTACGGCCGTAGGCCCCACCGTCGCTCCTGTCCATCTAGGATTCAGTTGCGCTAAGCGCGACTGATTTGGAGAAATGATTCCGCCGACTGCTCCGCCCACTATCGCTCCGACACCAGGACTGTTGTCATCTATCCCAGGAATTGCGCCTGCGATCGCGCCCGCAGCAGCACCGGCTAATGAACCCCCCCCGCGTCAGAATGGTTGTCGCCCCGATAGAACCGAAGAATTGGGGGTGACGATGAGAGAAGAAGTTGGCTCGATACGGACAAGCATTCAAGGATCGGGCGGTAGCGCGCATGCTGCCGCCGGAGAGCGCGCCGCCGGAGGTGGTGTCGCGTGAGATCGGCATCGGTGTGGACACGCTGGAGCGCTGGCGCGCGCAGTCGCTGTCCAAGCCGCTGCAAAAGCGCGAGTGGACGGCCGCCGCGCGGCTGGAGGCGGTGATCACGACCGCGGCCATGGACGAGGCCACGCGCAGCGCCTGGTGCCGCGAGAACGGCGTGTACCCGCAGCAATTGCTGCAGTGGCGCACCAGTGCGACGCAGGCCCTGGCCGCGCCCGAGGAGGCGCGCGCGAGCCCGTCGCAGACCCGCGAGGATCGGCGTCGCATCAAGGAGCTCGAGCGCGAAGTGCGCCGCAAAGACAAGGCCCTGGCGGAGACAGCAGCGCTGCTGGTACTTTCAAAAAAAACGGCGGCGATCTTCCAAAGAAACACGCAGGGCGAGGACGAATGATCGGCCTCGAAGATCGCCAAGAACATGCCCGCAACATTGAAGTCGCGCGCCGAGCCGGAGCCCGGCTTCACCAGGCCTGCGAGGTGGTGGGTATCACCGCACGCACCCTGCAGCGCTGGAATGCTCACCAGGGCCTCGAAACGGGCGATGGCAGGCCCGCAGCGATGCGCCCGGTGCCCGCGCATGCGCTGACCGAAGCCGAGCGCGCCGAGGTCCTGCGCGTGGCCAACGAGCCGCGCTTCGCCGACATGCCGCCGGCGCGCATCGTGCCGATGCTGGCTGACGAGGGCGTGTACATCGCCAGCGAATCCACCTTCGCACGCGTGCTGCGCGCCCAGGGCCAGATGCGCCATCGAGGGCGGGCTAAGGCGCCGCGCAAGAGCCGGCCGCCGACCACGCACATCGCCACCGCGCCGCGACAGCTGTGGTGCTGGGATATGACGTTCCTGCCCACGCAGGTCGTCGGGCGCTGGTTCTTCCTGTACCTGATCCTGGACGTCTACAGCCGCAAGATCGTGGGCTTCGAGGTGCATGAGGAGGACGACAGCGATCACGCCGCGCGGCTCGTGCAGCGCACCGCGTTGGCGGAGGGCATCCATGCCCTGCCGCGCGACGACAGGCCCGTCCTGCACGGCGACAACGGCGCCACGCTCAAGGCCACCACGGTGCTGGCGATGCTGTGGTGGCTGGGCGTGAAGCCCTCGTACTCCCGTCCTCGCGTGAGCGATGACAACGCCTTCGTGGAGTCGTTGTTCCGCACGGCCAAATACCGGCCGGAGTTCCCGGACAAGGGCTTCGCCGACCTCGGCGCCGCGCGCGAATGGGCGCGCGAGTTCGTGCATTGGTACAACTACGACCACCGTCATAGCGGCATCCGCTACGTGAGCCCGGCGCAGCGCCACGACGGCGCGGACGTTGCGCTCCTCGCGGCCCGGCACGACGTGTATCACAAGGCCCGAAAGCGCAACCCGGCGCGCTGGTCAGGCCGCACGCGGGACTGGTCGCACATCGCGGCCGTCACGCTCAACCCAGAACGCGACTCTGTCGTCGCTGCGACCCGGCGCAGCAAGGATAGTCAGCCATTGGCTGCATAACCGAGGCGACAACTAGATTGACGCGCGCCGAACCGCTGGTCACACCCCCTTGTACACCGCCAGCAACAGCGCCCGCTCCAATGTTGCCGGCACCAGCATAAGTTACTCCTGCGGCGACTACGCCAACACCTAAAGCCACGAGTGGCGGAGTACCCTGCGCTGCAGCGCCCGCCGCAGCCCCCAGTCCGTTTGCTACCGTGTCGCGCACCCGGTCCGAAATGCAGAACAGTCCAAACGGATCAACGTTGCCAACCGGGTTTCCCCCCGCGTATGCGTAGGTATTGATGCCGCCCATAAGCCCGATGGGGTCAGATTGGATGTATCGCCCCGTAGCCGAACTGTAGTAGCGATGCCAGTTCTGCCATAGCCCCGTCTCGGCGTCGTAATACTGCCCTGGAAAGCCGATATTCAGCCCGCCGATGCTATCTAGCGTGATCTGTCTGTCCCACGCTGCGTTCTGCGATCGCCAGACGGCCACACGACTTGCATTCGTGACCGCTTCTGGCCGGCCAACTTGATCGGTGTGCACTGCATACATCTGCCCGCCGCGGCTCATCGCAATAAGGCTGCTACCGAGGTAGACATAGGCGGTGCCAGTCTGCGACTCGTACAACAGCTTGACACACCATGACACATCAGACCGCTTGGCCACTTCTCTTGATGGCAGTGATTTCGAGCAGTGCGCTTGCGCAAGACGGCGCTCCGGGCGTTGAGCAGACGCAGCGCACCAATCCCGCTCAAGAGTGCCACGAGCAGATCAAGAAGACGTCTTCATCCGCGAAGACGCGCGACAAGCGCGAGCGCATGACAGCGATGGCCGCTTGCCTGAAGTCAAAGCACGCGGCGATCGCCGCCAAGCTGTCGCAGCCGGAGGCGCAGTAGCTGCTGTCGGCGCTGGCACTCAGGCAGGATCGTTCCGCGTGGGCTTCGTGGTTTGCCTCTCTAGATAGTCGGGCCTGAACAACTTCTTTCAGCGACGCGACAGCGGCGGGAGATCGCGGCGCTGGGCTGCGAAGTTGGCGTCGTCATTTGCAGACCCATCATGGTCGCCAGGGTGATCAAGCCGAACGGAGCGCAGAAAGCACCGGCAGGTGCCGCAGGATCATCCTCAAGTTGTGCTCCGCGCCGCAGAGCGGCACGCAAAGTGCGTCACCGCCCGCGCCCTTGGGCCAGTTCTTGCCCAGCAGTCCGTCGGCCTTCATGTGGCCGATCATGGGCTCGACCACCTGGCGCCGCTTGAGCAGCTTTGCACGGCGTGACCCGCCAATTTGCGCAAGCCATGCATGACGCTGGCGTTGATGCCCTTAGACGGCGCGACCTTGGCTACCGAGGCGCCCGGCGCCTCGCGCTCGGCAAGGATCTGATCCTTCAGCTCGCGGCTGTAGCGCCTGCGCATTCGACTCTTCTCTGCTTCCATGATGTCCAGCTATTTGCTGATCTGACCTCAGGAAGTTGGACTCGTCCGAGAGACCAACCTGATCAAGTATTCATAGCAGCAAAAGCTGGATGCCGTGGAGAGTTGCCGCTCCGGTGGGCTGGGGATCAAAGTTACCGCGGAACTTCACAGCGTCGACGTCGCATCGCTTCGTAAATGGGTTGCCGCGTAGGAAGCCATCGGCATCGTTGGCAACCGTCGTATGGACGCCTGACGTGCGGCCAACACGGCGAGAGTCGGGCAGCCAGTGACGTCTTGCAAGTTGAGGCGACGCCGGGCGTCGTTGTCGTTGTGGCCACGTGGAGGTTGCGCTTCGGCTCGGTCAAGGGCCGCATGTGGCGCAACGGCCCCTATTGGGGCTTTTGCGCCGTGCGAGCCCGCGCAACGGCCTGGCCCAGTTCGATGACGGCTAGCGCGTAATAGGCCGACCAGTTGTAGCGTGTTACGACCCAGAAGTTCTGCGTGCCCAGCAGCACCGTGCGGGGCTTGCCGGGGCCGTTCTGGAGCTCGATGACGGCCATGGGGCCATCGTGCTGGCGTGCCGCCTCCGACGGCTCGGCGCCGGCCGCGACGAGCTCTTCAGCCGTGAAACTGGGCTTGATGTCGGGCGCCAGCAACCTCGTGCGCTCGCCGCGGTCGGAGGGGAGCCGGACGCTGAAGTGTGTGGCCTCGCCGGATTTCCAGCCGTACTCGGAGAGGTAGTGGGCGACGCTGCCGATGGCGTCGTCGGCACTGGCGATCAGGTCGATGCGGCCGTCGCCGTCGAAGTCCACCGCGTGCCTGCGCCAGCTGCCCGGCATGAACTGCGGCAGGCCGAGGGCGCCGGCATAGCTGCCGCGTATCTCGGCGGCGTCCAGGCCGTTCTCGCGGCAGAGCTTGAGGAACTCGGCGAGTTCGCTGCGGAAGAAGGCCTGGCGCTCGGCCGCGCGTGGGTGCTCGGCGGGGAAGTCGAAGGCCAGCGTCACCAGTGCATCCAGCACCTTGAAGCCACCGGTGATGCGGCCGTAGAAGGTCTCGACGCCAAGGATGCCGATGATGACGGAAGCCGGTACGCCATAGGTAGCCTCGGCGCGCGTCAGCGCCGCTTCGTGCTCGGCCCAGAACGCCACGCCGGCATCCAGCCGCCTCGGCTCGATGAAGCGATCGCGGTAGGCCGTCCAGTTCTTGGCCGTGCCCGCGGCGGCGGGCAGGATGAGCTGCTTGACGCGCGGCAGGTCCAGGGCCTGGCCCAGTTGTTCGCGCAATGCGCCGGCGTCCCAGCCCTGGGCTGCGGCCAGTTCGTCAGCAAAGGCGACGAGGGCAGGGCGCTGGCCGAAGGGCTGGGGCTGCGGCGCCGGCTTTGCGTGGCGGGGTTTGGCGTCAACGGCGAGGCTCAGGCTGAGCAACAGGCCGGCGCACAGGGCGGGCAGGGCGGGCAGGAATCGGAGGCGTTTCACCACTACAGCATACGGGCGCCGCGCCGGGCTGCCGTTACTGGATGCGGAACTCGAACTCCTGCGAGAAGACTTGGTCGCCTTCGCACTGGTACTTCGCCAGCGTGCGCACGACGAGGGTGCTGAAGGCTTCGATGACACGCTTTTCCGTGGTTCCGGCGAGTACCGTGAAATCGGCGGTCTCCACGACGCCGGCCCGGCTGGCAGCGACGACCTTGAGGAGGATCTTGCCGCTCCAGTTGATGATGTTCGGCAACTCAGGCTTGGGCTGCGACTCGCAGCGCATTTCACTGATCCGCAGCAGGGGTGGTGCGCGCCCTGTGGGCATGTCATCGCGGTCCTTCACGAACTTCATGTCGGCCGGTGGCTTCTGCGGCAGCATGCTGGGGTTGTCCGCGGCAGTCTTGTTGAACTCACGCTGGCGGGCCAGGGCATCCCTCACCAGCGTCTCGAGCAGTTCGCCCTGGGCCAGCGCTTCGCGGGTTTCGGGGGCAGCGTTGTGGCAGCGCGCCAGCCATGCCTGCTTCGCGGCCTCCTGGTCGGCCTGAGCACCCGCGGCCTCGAGATCGTGGACGATGGTGTCGATGGGAGAGGGCTGCTGCTTGAGCACATGAACCATGCGCCGCACATAGGGCGGCACCAGGGGGTAGCGGGCAACCGTCAGCGTAGCCGGCTGGCAGGCGGCAAGTGTGACCGCAGGCGCGAAGTTGGCCAGCATCCAGGCGGTTTCGCCCCGGGCGTCCGGCACGTTGATGGACAGCCTGACCGCGGGATCGGCCAGCAAGGCCTGCACGACCTGCGCATACCCGCCACTGACGGCCAGCATCAGCGGGGTGCGGCCACGTGCGTCTGTGGCGGTCAGCGACAGATGTCCCGGCGAGCGGGCAATCAGCGCGCGGATCTGTTCCGCCACCGCGCGTTCGGCGTCCTCGGGGGTGGCGCTCGCCTTGGGATCCTCCAGGATCTTGCGGATGTCCACGCCCAGGCGGCCTATCAACTGATGCGGCATTCGGGCCGGCTGTGCCTGGGCTGCTTGCAGCCCGAAAGACAGGCACAGCGAAAGCACGACTGCGGCGCGCCTGCCGGCGGGGGCGGCGAAGGTCAGGGCGTTGAGCATGGGGTACGGTGCAGAAGCTGGGCGTCCAAGGTCAATCCACCTTGAACTGGAACTCTTGTTCGAAGACGTGATCGCCTTCGCAGTGGTAGCCCGCGAGCGCGCGGATGACGTTGCCGCGGAAAAAGTCCACGACGGCTGGCGGCGGGTCGCCGGGCAACGGCAGGCTGAAGTCGGCCGTCTCCACGATGCCGGCGCGGGTCGAGATCCTGGCTCGCAGCAACAGGTCACCGGACCAGCCCAGCGCGCCACGCAACGCAGGCTGGGGCTTGCGTTCGCAGCTGACACGGACGGCGCCGGTCTGCAGGGGCTCCGCCGTCCGGGGGGCACCGCTGCGCACGGGATTGAAGACCATGCCCTCGGGCGGCCTTTGCGGGATGTCGACATCGCCTGTGCTCAGAGCCTTGTTGAAGGCCATCTGCTTGGCGATGGATTCATGGACCAGGGTGGGCAGCAGCGGCTCCCGGGCGAGCGTGTCGCGCAGTTCAGGCGTCGCGTTGGGGCAGCGCGCCAGCCACGCCTGCAGCGCGGCGTCGGGCGTGGCCTGCGCGTTGGCCGCTTCCAGGGCCTGGACGATGCCGACGGCCACCGACTTCTCGGCACGCAGCAACAGTGTCATGCGGACCAGATAAGGACGCAGCAGCGGGTAGCGGTCCACCCGAGTTCGACACCAAATCGTCTAAGTGGTTGATTCGTATAGGGCGAGCGCTTTGGCCTGCCACTACAACAGGGACATTCGAGCGTCGTGGGTGGGTTTTTTGATGTTGAGCGCGGCCAGGACGGCAGCCTGGCCGGGGGTGATGGTGGAGAGGCCTTGAACTGGGGCCGCATCGTCGATGCTGACGCTGTGGCGCTGGATGCGGCGCAGGTCTGACAGCGCGGCTTCGGGAGAGAGCGGGCTGCCGGCGAGCTTCAGTCGCGAGCGCATGACGCGGTAAAGGATCAGCGCCGTGAAGCAGATGCTCGCGTGCGCCTTGATGCGCTCGGGCAAGCGATGGAAGACCGGTGCGATCTCGATCTCGGACTTCAGCACGCGGAAGCCTCGTTCGATGTCGGCCAGACTTTTGTAGCGCTGCAGCACTTCGCGCGGCGTCAGGTCTTTGACATTGGTGACCAGCAGCAACTTGCCGTCCATCGCCTGCGCTCGCGCGAGTGCGGCTTCGTCGATCTCATAGGTGAACAGCTCGGACTTCAGGTCGACCTTGATGATGCGCGCCAGGTGAGCGTCGCTGACTTCGTGGAAGAAGCGCGCCTTGGCGCCCGAGTCGGAAAGCTTGCGTCCGCGCTGCACCTTGCCCTCGTCCTGCGCGTCCAGCTTGCCGGCCAACTGCGCCGCACGCTGCAGCAACGTGTCGATGCGGGCTCGACGCTGTGCGGTCTGCTCTGCCCCTTGCACGGGGTCGTGGGCAACCACCAGGCGATGGCCTTGCCAAGCCAGTTCTTGCACGTCCTGCTCGCTCGCTCCCGCAGCCTGCGCGCTCAACGGGGCCAGCAGATCGACGAACTCGCCGTAGCGCCGCCCGGGCACGGCCAGGATGAATTCCAGCGCCTGCTGGCGCCCCGCCAGCGTGAGCTTGCTCAGCGCTTCGAGGTTGTCCAGCGAGAGCAGTCCCCGGTCCGCCACCACCACCAGGCGCTTGATATGCGGGTATCGCGCCAGCACCTTCTTGAGCGTTGGCTCCAGCGTGGGGGCCTCAGCCGTGTTGCCGTCGAACACCTCGTGATAGATCGGCATGCCGTCGGCAGTCTGCACCACGCCCAGCATGAACTGGCGGGCGATCACGCCCTCCTTGGACATGCCGAAATGGCGCACGTCGTCGTCTTGTTGGCTGAGGCCTGCGGCGCGAATCGTGGTGAGGTCATAGAACACCACCGACAGCTCGTCATCGATGAGCGGGCGCAGCAAGCCGGCGATGCAGTCGTCCACTGCCGTCTGGTGGTCCATCAACGCGTCCATGCTGCGCAGCAACTGCTGATGCGTCAGCGCCGCCGGGTCGACCCCCGGCATGCTCACCGTCTGCAACCAGCGCAGCACGCCCAGCTTGGAATCCGGGTCGCACAGCCGGTTGAAGACCATCACTCGCAACGCCTGCTCGACCGGCGTGGTGAAGCGTGCGCGCCGGAACACCGCGCTGAGACGGTCAAAGCCCAGTTCGTGCCACAGCTCGTGAAGCGCCCACACGTCGCCCAGCGCCAGCGCCGACTCGAAGCGCAGCTGCGGGGCGGTGTTCGTCGCGGTGGGGCGGCCCTTGGAGCGCAGCAGCCCGTTGAGCAGCGCGTCGACCTGGCCGCCGTTCTCGTCAACGCGGCCCAACGTGGCGACGGTGCGTTGACGGGGCTTGCCGTGCTCGTCGCGAAACGACTCCACCAACTGGGCGTAGGTGTGGCCGCCGGCGCGGGTGAGCTTGATGAACATTCGGGGAGTGTAGCGACGCCGCCAGATATTGCCAACACACCACATCTCAAATATTGCCACTACGGAAATTCTTCTCCGACACCTCTAAGCCATTGATTCACAACGAGCCGACCCACGGAAATCGCCCGAAATGCCGATTTGGTGTCGAACTCGGGGGTCCAACGTCAGGACACCCGGCTGGCAGGCCGCCAGGGTCAGGCTGGGGGCGAAGTTGACCAACATCCAGGCGGTTTCGCCCCTGGCATCCGGCTGATTGATGCCAGCCCTGACACCCGGGTCGGCGAGCAATGCTTTCACGACCTGCAAATAGCCCCCGCCGACGGCAAGCATCAACGGCGTGCGGCCCTGCTCGTCGGTGTCGAGCAGCTCTGTGCGCCGCTCGGGCGGAAGCGCTGCAATCTGTTTGGCCACTTCGCGCTCGGCATCCTGGGCGGCCTTGCCGGGCTGGCTGGTCATGACGGCCTGGCGCAGCGTGACGCCGAGGCCGTCGATCAGCCGGCGCGGTGTCGTGGCAGGCGTCTGTGCCTGGACGGCGCTAAATGCCAGAGCAAGCGGCAGCAGGAGGATGAACGGGCGCTGGAGCATGGGCCCGGAGTGTCTCCGAGATCAGCCGCCTAGCAGTCTCGTTGCGCGGACAAATTCACCCCAGGCGGGCGTTGGCGCGTCGGCCGCGTAGCGAGAGCGTTCGAGCCGCTCCAGCCACTGCGCGGCCGGTTCGGCCTTCTGCCCCAGTTGGCGGCGCAGGCTGTGTGCCCAGGCGGCCGGGCTCTCATGCGACGGCAGTGCGACGCCGCTGCGGCCGAGCCGCGCCAGGATGCGCGCCCGCTGGCGGCTCCAGGCGTCGTGCGGCCGGCTGCTCCAGCGTATCCATGCAGCGCCGCCGACGGCCAGCACGAGGATGACGCCGGCCAGTGCCTGGCCCAGGGCAGTCCAGTCGGGGCGCTCGAACCCCAGCTTCTTCAGCAGGTCGAACTGGTTCTGGCGCGAGTAGTTCAGCACCAGTTGCTGCCAGCGGTTGTTGAGCGTCTCCCAGCCGTTGCGCACAGCTCTCCACAGTGTCGGGTTGATCTGGCCCAGCACGCCGGGTTCGGGGCGCAGTGCCAGCCCCTGGATGACACGATTCGGCGCGACGGCGGCGGTCGGGTCGCTGCGGATCCAGCCCAGGCCTTCGACCCAGTACTCGGCCCAGGCATGGGCGTTTGCGTTGCGCACGACGTAGTAGCCGTCCTGGGGCTCGGTGTCCCAGCCCTGGAAGCCGGTGACGATGCGCGCCGGAACGTCCATGGCGCGCATCAGAACGACGAAGGCGGAAGCGAAGTGCTCGCAGAAGCCAAGGCGCCGGTCCAACCAGAACTCGTCGATGACATGCGGTGACTCCGTCCCATAGCGACCGGGGGTCAGGGTGTACGTGAAGTCCTCGCTGCGCACATGCGCCAGCAGTGCCGCGGCCAGGCTTTGCGCGCGAGGACCCGGCGCGAGGCCGGCAAAGCGCGGTTGGGCGGCGAGTGCCGCGGCCCAGGCCCGCGTGCGCGGGTTGGCTCCAGCGGGCAGCTCGAGATCGGGGGCGAGCTGCAGGCGGTTGCGGCGCTCGCCGGCCCGCCAGGCCAGATGGGCGCTGGTGTTGAATCGAAGCCGCTCGGTGATGGGCCGGGGGGACAGCCATTGCAGTTCGGGACCCCGGACGAGGGTGAGGTCGGTCAGCGCGAGTTCGCTGCCGGCACCGCCGGGGCTCATCTCCAGCAGCGGCAGCACGGGGATGCGCAGCGGCTCCAGAGTCATCTCGTAGCGCAGCGCAACGCCGGTGGTGGCGAGGTCGTCGCGGCCGCGCAGCCAGCTCTGGCTCGAGCGGGCATCGGGCGCGCGCCAGGTCTTGCCGTCGAAGCGGGTCAGCACCGGGCCGCGGAAGTAGCGCTGGTCGGGTGGCGGTGGCGGGCCGTCGAACTTCAGGCGCATCGCGATGCTGTCGTCATTGGCGATCTCGTTCATCGCGCCGAACTCGAGCTGGTTGGACAGGCCCGTCTTGCCGATCGCCTCGGTCGGCACCCCCCATAGCGGCGCAATGCGCGGAAAGAGCACGAACAGCAGCACCATGATGGGCAGTCCCAGTGCCGTGGTGCCGGCCGCTCGGCGGGCAGCGATGCCAATGGGGGGCACGCCCTGGACCTCGGTGGACGGCATCTGTGCCAGCACCACGGCCGCCAGGAGCCCCCACAGGGACACCAGCGACCAGACGGCGGTCAGCAGCGACTGTGAGTACAGGAACTGCGTCAGCACGAGGAAGAAGCCGAGGAAGAACACGACGAAGGCATCGCGCCGGGCGCGCAGCTCCAGCGTCTTCAGCGCCATCAGCATGACCAGCAGCGTGATGCCCGCCTCGCGGCCGATGACGGTGCGGTAGGTGAGCCAGGTCAGGCCCGTGTAGATGGCGATGACGACCAGCAGCCACCAGCGGCTCGGCAGGGGGCGCTGACGCGCTGCCAGCGCCGCGCGCCAGCCCAGCACAAGGGTGGTCAGCGCCGTGCTCCACCAGGGCAGGTGATCGGCGTGCGGCGCGATGACTGCGGTGATGACGCCGAGCAGGAAGAAGCTGTCGCGCGTGTCGCGCGGCAGGCGGCCCCACCAGATCGAGACGGCCGTCATGAACCGAAGCCCGCGAGCAGTTCCAGGCAGGCCTGCCGATGTGCGGCACCCAGCGATGGCTCGATCTCGCGGCCCGCCAAGCGCAGGCCATGGGGCTGGCCCAGCCGCTCTGCGGCCAGCACCCAGGCCGTCAGCCGCGACAGCCTGGCCTCGGTGTCCCGGCCCTGGGTGTCGCGCCAGTCCAGCCACAGGTCCTGGGCCAGCGGCGCCTCGGTCTCGCGCACCCATAGCGGCAGTCCCTGGTCCAGAGCCAGCGTCGACTTGCGCCACAGGATCTGTTTCATCGAGTCGCCGCGGCGGTAGCTGCGCACGCCGGAGAAATCCGTCCCGCTGGCGGTCTGGCGCGTCGATGCCGCGTCCGCTGCGTGGCCTTCGGCCTGGGCCGGGAAGGGGGCCAGCACGTCCTCGGCTCGCGGATAGACCCACACCTTGCTCGCCGGGCGCCAGTAGCTCCAGGCGCGGAAGAAACCCAGCGGGAAGCGGGTCGTGACGATGAGGCGCGGAAGCTCGCTCAGGCCTCGCTTGAGCGCCGGCAGGCGCAGCCTCAGCACGGCATGGCCCAGGGCCGGCACGTCGACCCAGGCGGGTTCCGTGGCACCGCCCTCGAGCTGGGCGCTGATGGCGATGCCGAAGCGTGCGCTGCCCGGGTTGTGCAGGCGCAGCTCCAGCGCGTACTCGTCGCCCGCATGCACGCCCTCGGGGGCTTTCAGGTCCATCTGCAGGCCGCGCAGGTTGGCGTGCGTGGTGTGCATGGAGGCCAGGCCTGCGCCAGCGAGCGCGAAGGTCAGCGCATAGCCCAGGCTGAGCTGCTCGTTGATGCTGGTCAGCAGCAGCACGCCCAGCGTGGCGCAAAAGGCCACGCCGGCCCAGGTGGGCACGATGTAGACATTGCGTTGCGTGGTCTGGTGGGTGTCGGCCAGTGGCTGGCGGGCCTGCCACCAGCGTTGCCAGCGACGTTGGAGGGCGATCATCGGGGGGCGGGTGGACGGTCAGGGCAGGGGGATCGCCTCGATCATCGCCCGCACCTGCTCACGCGCGCCGCGGCCGGCGCCAGCGCGCGGCTGCAGCCGGTGCGCGATGGTCTGCGGCAGGATGGCCTGCACGTCGTCGGGCGACACGTAGTCGCGCCCCTGCAGCAGTGCCCGCGCCCGCGAGGCGCGCAGTACGGCCAGGCCGGCGCGTGGGGACAGGCCCTCGACGAACCACTGGCCGGAACGCGTCGCCGCGATCAGGGCCTGCAGATAGTCCAGCAGCGGCGGCGCGGCATGGATGGCCTTGACCGCGGCCTGTGCCTGGAGAAGCTCGGCCGGGGTCATGACGGGCTGGAGGGCGCGCAGCAGCTCGCGGCTGTCCTCGCCCATCAGCAGCTCGCGCTCGGCCGCCGCGTCGGGGTAGCCCAGCGAGATGCACATCAGGAAGCGGTCCAGCTGCGATTCAGGCAGCGGAAAGGTGCCGAGCTGCTCGCTGGGGTTCTGCGTCGCGATGACGAAGAAGGGTTCGGGCAGCGGGTGGCTGACACCCTCGATGCTGACCTGGTGCTCCTCCATGGCCTCCAGCAGCGCGCTCTGTGTCTTGGGGCCGGCGCGGTTGATCTCGTCGGCCAGCAGTACCTGGGCGAAAACGGGACCAGGGTGGAAGGCGAAGCCCTGGCGCTCGCGCTCATAGACCGAGACGCCCAGTAGGTCGCTGGGCAGCAGGTCGGCCGTGAACTGCAGGCGCGAGAACTTCAGGCCCAACGAGATGGCCAGCGCATGGGCCAGCGTGGTCTTGCCGACGCCGGGCAAGTCTTCGATGAGCAGGTGGCCGCCAGCCACGAGGCAGGCCAGGGAATCGGCGATCTGCGCGGGTTTGCCCTTGATGACCGTGCTAATCTGGTTTTGCAGGGACTGCAGTTGCCCTGCCAGCGTTCGTGATTGCGTCATGGGCCTGACCATAGCAAGAGACAACGGCAGATGCCCACCGCGTATTTCAATCCCCCCGAATGCCGCCGCCACGATATGGGCGACGGGCATCCCGAATGTCCCGAGCGCCTGGCCGCCATCGATGACTGGCTGATCGGCTCGGGCCTGAGCCAGGCGCTCGACTACCGCGAGGCCCGGCCTGCGGAGCTGCGGGACGTGGAGCTGGCCCATACGCATGGCTACGTGGCCGAGATCGGCGAGCTGCTGCGCGGCTGTGCAGAGACCGGCGGGCGCTGCGCGGTCGACCCCGACACCTCTGCGAATGCCCACACCTGGTCGGCCGCGCTGCATGCCGCAGGCGCTGCGGTGCAGGCCACCGACCTCGTCATCGACGGCGGCGCCGACAACGCCTTCTGCGCCGTGCGGCCACCCGGCCACCATGCGACGCGCGACCAGAGCATGGGCTTTTGCTTTTTCAACAACGTGGCCATCGCGGCTCGGCATGCACTGGACCGGCGCGGGCTCAAGCGCGTGGCCATCGTGGACTTCGACGTCCATCACGGCAACGGCACCGAGGACATCATCGCGGGCGACGACCGCGTCCTGATGGTCAGCCTGTTCCAGCACCCGCTGTACCCCTACAGCGGGGCCGTGCCCAAGGGCACCAACATGGTCAACGTGCCGCTGCCGCCTTACACGCGCGGCGCCGAGGTGCGCGAGATCGTCGAGGCGATGTGGCTGCCGGCGCTGGAGCGCTTCAAGCCGCAGATGATCTTCGTCTCGGCCGGCTTCGATGCACACCGCGACGACGACCTGGGCCAGCTCGGCCTGGTCGAGGCGGACTATGAATGGATCACCCTCAAGGTCAAGGACGTGGCTGCTCGCCATGCGAAAGGCCGCATCGTGTCCGTGCTGGAAGGGGGCTACCACCTGCACGCACTCTCGCGCAGCGTCGCGGTTCACCTGAGGGCCCTGGCCGATCTCTGAAGCATGCAAGAACCCCTGAACCTGAATGAATTGCAGGCCCTGCTGGGCCGCGCCTTCAGCCCGAGCGCGCTGGGCGAGTGGGCGGTGCTGCTGGGCTGCCTGTTGCTGGCGGCTCTGAGCACCCTGGTGCTGTCCCGCTCGGCGCAGCGCCACAGGCTGAGCGTGCTGTTCGGTGAGCGCGTCATCGACGGCGCGCTGTTCCCGCTGCTGGCCATGGCCTTCGCCTTCGGCGCGCGCCGGCTGCTGCCGCTTTTCGGCCTGGCGCCGGCCCTGTTCAAGCTGGTGCTACCGCTGCTGGTGTCGCTGGCGGCCATACGCCTGGTCGCCCGCGTGCTTGCCGCCGCCTGGCCTGACTCCAAGCCCATCAAGGCTGTCGAGCGGGTGGGATCCTGGCTGGTCTGGATCGGCGCGGTGCTGTGGATCGTGGGCCTTTTGCCGGTCGTCATGGACGCGATGGACGACATCGGCTGGAAGGTCGGCAACGTCAAGCTGACGCTGCGCAACGTCATTGAAGGCGGGCTCACATCGGTCATCGTGCTGGTGCTTGCACTGTGGCTGTCGTCCACCATCGAGGACCGGCTGCTGCGGCGCGAGTCGCTGGACATGTCCATGCGCAAGATCGCTGCCAACGCGGTGCGCGCGCTGCTGCTCTTCATCGGCCTGCTGTTCGCGCTGTCGGCCGCGGGCATCGACCTGACGGCGCTTGGGGTGCTGGGCGGCGCGCTCGGCGTGGGGCTGGGTTTCGGCCTTCAGAAGCTGGCGGCCAACTACGTCAGCGGCTTCGTCATCCTGGCAGAACGCTCCCTGCGCATCGGCGACATGGTCAAGGTGGACGGCTTCGAGGGGCGCGTCACCGACATCAAGACGCGCTACACGGTGATCCGCTCGCTGGGCGGCAAGGAAGCCATCGTGCCCAACGAGATGCTGATCACGCAGCGCGTGGAGAACTCTTCGCTGGCCGACCCACGGGTGCTGCTGTCAACGGTGGTGCAGGTCAGCTACGACTGTGACGTCGAGAACGTCATGCGGGCGCTGATGGCAGCCATCGCCGAGGTGCCGCGTGTGCTCCGCGAGCCCGGGCCGTCCGTGCAGCTCAGTCAGTTCCAGGCCGACGGCCTGGAACTGACGCTCTACTTCTGGATCATGGATCCCGAGAACGGCAGCGGCGGCGTGCGCTCGGCGGTGAACCTGGCGATCCTGCGCACGCTCAAGGACCTGGGCGTGGACATTCCCTATCCGCAGCGGGTCATGCACCACGTGGGTCAACCGGCAGAGGCGCCGCAGCCGCGCTGATCCGGGCCGCGTGCAAAAAATTCCCGCACCGCCGATCTTCGATCGCGAGCGTGGCAGGGGTGGCGCCCTAGGATGGGTCGATTCGACCTATCACGGGAGGAACCATGGGCTTCATGCGGCGGGTGATGTTGGCTCAACTGGTGCCGGCGGGCCTGGTGGCCGTGCTGGGCGCCTTCGTGCTGTTGGGCACGTCCAGCATGGAGTCCCGGCTGGGCGAGTATTTCGGCAGGCAGGATGCGCTGGCCAGCGAGGTGGCGGAGATGTACGCCCAGGGCCTGCAGATGGGCCAGGCGCTGCGCAACGTGGCGCTGGACCCGAGCAACAAGAAGGCTTTCGAGAACCTGGAGAACGCCGCCCGGGACTACGACAAGGCCGCGCTTGCCGCAGCGCAGGCTGCCGAGCCCGCCGAGCGCAAGCAGCTCGACGCGATGGCCGGCATGCGTGCCAAGCTGGCGCAGGTGCAGTCCGAGGTCGTGAGGCTGGCGGCGCAGGACGCGGCGGCCGCGATCCAGATGATCAACAAGCAGGAAACGCCGGCCTGGCGCGAGCTGCGTGGCGTGCTGCTTGAGCTGAAGAAAGCCAGCGTCGCGGAGAAGGGACGTGCGCGTACCGAGGCGAGTGCTGCGATGACGAAGGCGCGCTGGTGGGTGCTGGGCATCGTCGCGGTCTGCCTGGTCGTCTGCGCTTTCCTGTTGCAGCAACTGCGGGCGGTGCTGCGCCGCGAGTTGGGCGGGGATCCGGCCGTGGCGCGGGAGATGCTACAGCGCGTGGCCGAGGGCGACCTGCTGACCGAGGCGCCCGTGGCGCCAGGCGACCAGCACAGCATGATGTCGGCGCTGGCCCGCACGCAGCAGTCGCTGCGCGCGCTGGTGGCGGACGTGAGCCAGAGTGCCCAGGCCATCACCGGCGCGACCGGCGAGATCGCCGCCGGCAATCAGGATCTGTCCAACCGTACCGAGCAGCAGGCCGGCAGCTTGCAGGAGACTGCAGCATCGATGGAGCAGCTCGCTTCGACCGTGCGCCTGAACGCCGACTCGGCCGCCGAGGCCAGCAAGCTGGCGCAGCAGGCCAGCGATCTCGCCGCAGACGGCGGCACGGTGGTCGACCAGGTGGTGCAGACCATGGACGCCATCAGTGGCCAGGGCCGCAAGATCGCCGACATCACTTCCGTGATCGACGGCATCGCTTTCCAGACCAACATCCTTGCGTTGAACGCGGCTGTCGAGGCTGCCCGCGCGGGCGAGCAGGGGCGCGGCTTCGCGGTCGTCGCCAGCGAGGTGCGCTCGCTGGCCCAGCGCAGCGCCGAGGCGGCGCGCGAGATCAAGCAGCTGATCGCGGAGAACATCGAGAAGATCTCGGGCGGCAGCCAGCAAGTGGAGCGCGCCGGCCAGACCATGGCCGACCTGGTGCGGCAGGTGCAGCGCGTCAGCAGCCTGATCGGAGAGATCTCCACGGCCACGCGCGAGCAAAGCGGCGGCCTGGGGCAGGTCAGCCAGGCCATGGGCCGACTGGACGAGGTGACGCAGCAGAACGCCGCGCTGGTGGAGGAAAGTACCGCGGCCGCGATGAGCCTGAACGAGCAGGCCTCGCGGCTGGAGGGGTTGGTGGGCGTGTTCCGGGTGCGTTGATCAGAAGTCCGCGTCCAGCACCACCCGGTAGCGTGCCTTGCCTGAGCGCAGGTGATCCAGTGCGTCGTTGACGCGGCTCATGGGGAAGCGCTCGACCTGCGGCAGGATCTGGTGGCGGGCCGAGAACTCCAGCATCGTTGCCAGCACCGAAGGCGGCGGCGTGGGCGAGGCCGAGAGGCTCTTCTGCCAGGACAGCAGCCCGCCGCTCTTCAGGCTCAGCGCGTCGGTCACGACGCCCACCAGGTGCATGCGCCCCTTGGGCGCCAGCGTGCCCAGCAGCGCGTCCCAGTTCAACGCGGCGCCGACGGTGATGAGCAGGAAATCCAGGCTGCCGGCGGCCGCCTTCAGCTCGGCCTTGTCGACGCTGGACACGGTCCTGTGCGCGCCCAGGGCGAGTGCTTCGTCGCGCTTGGACGGCGAGGAGGTGAATGCAGTCACCTCGCAGCCCCAGGCGCGCGCGAACTTCACTGCGATGTGGCCCAGGCCGCCGATGCCGACGACGCCGACACGGTCGGTCGGCTTGATGGCGTGCAGCACGAAGGGCAGGAAGACCGTACCGCCGCCGCACATCAGCGGGCCGGCCGCAGCCGGGTCCAGCGCATCGGGCAGCGGGATGGCCCAGGACCAGTGGGCGCGCAGGCGGTCGGCGAAGCCGCCGTGGCGGCCGATCAGCGTGGGCTGGCGCTTGCCGCACAGGTGCTGTTCGCCGCCCAGGCAGAAATTGCAGTGCGTGCAGCTGCTGCTGTGCCAGCCCACGCCCACCCGTTGGCCGATCTGGCGTCCCTTGGCGCGCGGCCCCAGCGCCGTGATGCGGCCGACGACCTCGTGGCCCGGAACGACCGGATAGTTCGCCGGGAACCACTCGCTGTCGATCATGGCGAGGTCGGAGTGACAGATGCCGCAATGTTCGACGGTGATCTCGACGTCTTCGTCGCCCAGCGGGCCGGGGTCGAAATCGAAGCGTTCAAGCGGGCCGCCGGCGGTGTTGGCGGCGTAGGCGCGGATGGGTGCCATGTGGATGTCCTCGGGTGGTGGGCCTAGCGGCGCGTGTGGGTCTTGAAGAACTGCCAGATCACCGCGGGCGCGTCGACCTCGGTGCGGGGCCAGACATGGCCCATGCCGTCGATGCGCAGCAGCCGCACCTCGGCACCGCCGCTGCAGCCTTCGTAGCCCAGGGTTTGCAGTGGCCCGGGCCGCTCCTGCTGCACCAGCTTGGGTCGGCAGCGGTTGTGCGAGGCCCAGCCGGCCAGCGCTTCCGGCACGCTCTCCACCCATTCACCACCGCGGTCGGCATGGCCTTCGTAGGGGTTGGTCGGGTCGGCCAGGCCGTGGATGCTCAGCACGGGTACGGCGCGGCCGGGACAGGGGCCAGTCCAGCGCAGGCCGCCGACCGGCGCGATCGCCGTGATGCGGTCGTTGAGTCGGCAGGCCAGCAGTGACGACATGCGTCCGCCGCCGGAGAAACCGGTGGCGTAGACCCGGGCCGTATCGATGCACGTCCGTGCGGAGACGTGGTCGATGACGTCGGACGCGTACTGCACGTCGTCCGCACGGCCACTGACGATCGGGACGTTCCAGCGCGAGTCCTCGCCCTGCAGCGTGGCGACGGCGAAGCCCTCGCGCACTGCCAGCGCCTCCAGGCCACTCTTCTCGGCTCGACCGTTGGCGTTGCCGCCCGTGCCGTGCAGGTCGAGGATCAGTGGCAGCGGCGCGCGGCCTGCGGAGGGGGGCACGAAGAGCCGGTAGCTGCGCGCCCGGCCACCGGAGGTCAGCTCTCGCAGCTCGCCAGCGACGGGCTCGGACGAGCAGGTGGCCGAGGCCTGTGCCCTGGCTGGCGGCGACAGCATGCAAAGCAGGGCCAGCAGGGCGGTGACGGGGAACAGGCGCACGGGGAATCCTCCAAGGGCAGCCAGCATAAGGCTGCCCGGCGGGCGCTGCACCGGACCTCGGGCGGGCCGGCAGGGGATTCGCTGCACTGACTGGTCTGGTCGATCTGGACGGTCTGGGCCGGTCGCGGTGCAGCTCGCGCCACTTGGCCGATCTCCAGCCGGAGATCGGCCTGAATCGGCCCTGGATCGCTCTGAGGCCGCTCTGAGGCCGTCGCCGTGCCGCGGGCCCCGGGTCAGGCGGACGGGTCCGGCCGTGAACAGGCCCGCTCATGTCGGGCGGCCTGGATGGCCACCCGATCGCGGCGACGTCAGACGGCCGACACCGGGATGCTGACGGCCTTGCCCGAGGCGATGCGTTCCTTCCACTCCGCCGGCCCGGTGATGTGGGCGCTGGTGCCGTTGGCATCCACGGCCACCGTCACCGGCATGTCGACGACGTCGAACTCGTAGATGGCTTCCATGCCGAGGTCCTCGAAGCCCACGACCTTGGCGCCCTTGATGGCCTTGCTGACCAGGTAGGCGGAGCCGCCCACGGCCATCAGGTAGGCACTCTTGTGGTTCTTGATGGACTCGATGGCGGCCGGGCCGCGTTCGGCCTTGCCGACCATCGCGATAAGGCCAGTCTTGGCCAGCATCATGTCGGTGAACTTGTCCATGCGGGTGGCCGTCGTCGGGCCGGCCGGGCCGACCACCTCGTCGCGCACCGGATCCACCGGACCGACGTAGTAGATGACGCGGTTGGTGAAGTCCACCGGCAGTGGCTCGCCCTTGGCCAGCATGTCCTGGATGCGCTTGTGGGCGGCGTCGCGGCCGGTGAGCATCTTGCCGTTGAGCAGCAGCGTGTCGCCGGGCTTCCAGCTGGCGACTTCGGCCGGCGTCAGCGCATTCAGGTCGACGCGCTTGCTCTTGTTGTAGTCGGGGGCCCAGTGCACGTCCGGCCACAGGTCCAGGCTCGGAGCTTCCAGGTAGCTGGGGCCGCTGCCATCCAGCACGAAGTGCGCATGACGCGTGGCCGCGCAGTTCGGGATCATCGCGATGGGCTTGCTGGCCGCGTGCGTGGGGAAGGTCTTGATCTTCACGTCCAGCACGGTCGTCAGGCCACCCAGGCCTTGTGCGCCGATGCCCAGCGCGTTGACCTTCTGGTACAGCTCGATGCGCAGCTCCTCGAGCTTGTTCTGCGGGCCGCGCTGCAGCAGTTCGTACATGTCGATGTCTTCCATCAGCGCCTGCTTGGCCAGCAGCGCGGCCTTCTCGGCGGTGCCGCCGACGCCGATGCCCAGCATGCCGGGCGGGCACCAGCCCGCACCCATCGTCGGCACGGTCTTCAGCACCCAGTCGACGATGTCGTCACTCGGGTTGAGCATGTAGACCTTGCTCTTGTTCTCGGAGCCGCCGCCCTTGGCCGCGACGATGACGTCCACCGTGTTGCCGGGCACGACCTCCATCTGCACGACGGCGGGCGTGTTGTCCTTGGTGTTCTTGCGGGCAAAGATGGGGTCGTCCAGCACGCTGGCGCGCAGCTTGTTGTCGGGGTTCAGATAGCCCTGGCGCACGCCTTCATTGACGGCGTCCTCGATGCTGCCGCTGAAGCCTTCCCAGCGCACGTCCATGCCGATCTTCAGGAACACGTTGACGATGCCGGTGTCCTGGCAGATCGGGCGGCGGCCCTCTGCGCACATGCGGCTGTTGGTCAGGATCTGCGCGATGGCGTCCTTGGCCGCCGGGCTCTGTTCGCTTTCATAGGCGCGGGCCAGGTGGGCGATGTAGTCGGCCGGGTGGTAATAGCTGATGTACTGGAGAGCGGCAGCAACGCTGTCGATGAGGTCTTGCTGGCGGATCGTGACGGTCATGGCGGAGTCGGGTGAGGATGGACTGCGGCGCGGATTATCCGGCGCCATGGCCACTATGCTGCTGACAGCTCCCAGGAGACCCCGTGATGAACACCCGCATCGAACGCGACACCTTCGGCCCCATCGAGGTACCGGCCGACCGGTTGTGGGGGGCGCAGACCCAGCGCTCGCTGCAGAATTTCGACATCTCCGGTGAGCGGCAGGCGCCCGAGCTGATTCGCGCGCTGGCCCGCGTGAAGCGCGCGTCGGCCGTGGTCAACCATGCGCTGGGGCTCCAGGACGCGAAGAAGACCGACGCCATCGTGGCGGCGGCTGACGAGGTCATCGCCGGGCAGCATGCCGGCGAGTTCCCCCTCGTCGTCTGGCAGACGGGCTCGGGCACTCAGACCAACATGAACGTCAACGAGGTGCTGGCCAACCGCGCCAGCGAGTTGTTGGGCGGCGAACGCGGGGAAGGGCGCCTCGTGCACCCCAACGACGACGTGAACCGCAGCCAGAGCAGCAACGACGTCTTTCCCACCGCCATGCACGTGGCCGCCGTGCAGGCGCTGCAGGAGCGCCTGCTGCCACCGCTGCGCGGGCTGCGTGAGACGCTGCGGCAGAAGTCCGAGGCGTTCGACGGCATCGTCAAGATCGGTCGCACGCACCTGCAGGACGCGACGCCGCTGACGCTGGGGCAGGAGATCTCGGGCTGGGTGGCGCAACTGGCCCAGGGCGAGCGCCATGTACTGGCGGCATTGCCGCATCTCCACGAACTGGCGTTGGGCGGCACGGCCGTCGGCACCGGGCTGAACGCGCCCAGGGGCTATGCACAGGCCGTGGCCGCCGAGCTGGCGCGGCTGACGGGCGAGCCCTTCGTCACGGCGCCCAACAAGTTCGAGGCCATGGCCTCCTGCGATGCGCTGGTGCACGCCCATGGCGCGCTGAAGACGCTGGCGGCCAGCATGACCAAGATCGCCAACGACGTGCGCTGGCTGGCCAGCGGCCCGCGCAGCGGCATCGGCGAGATCCGCATCCCCGAGAACGAGCCAGGCTCTTCCATCATGCCGGGCAAGGTCAACCCGACACAGAGCGAGGCGGTGACGATGCTGGCCGCGCAGGTGATGGGCAACGACGTGGCCATCAACATCGGCGGGGCATCGGGCAACTTCGAGTTGAACGTGTTCCGCCCGATGGTCATCCACAACTTCTTGCAAAGCGCACGCCTGCTGGCGGACGGCATGGCCAGCTTCAACAAGCACTGCGCGGCGGGCATCGAGCCCAACGAGGCCCGCATCACGGAGCTGGTGGAGCGCTCGCTGATGCTGGTGACGGCGCTGAACACCCACATCGGCTATGACAAGGCCGCACAGATCGCAAAGAAGGCGCACAAGGACGGCAGCAGCCTGCGCGAGGCCGCGCTGGCGCTGGGTCACCTGACGGCCGAGCAGTTCGACGCCTGGGTGGTGCCGGCGGACATGGTGGGGCGCTAACGCGAGCCGCCTGTCGGGATTTCTGACACGGCCGCGCCGGCCTGTATGAAAAATTCTTTTACATCAACAACTTGTTGTTCTGGATCGAACCTTGCTTTGGAGTGCCTCGGGAATGTTCCCTGGAGGGCTCATCATGATGCGATCAACGAGGAATTGGCTGGCTGGTGTCGCGGTATCCGCGGCTGCGATCTGTCTTCCGTTGCAGGCCGTGGCAGCGCCCGCCATCTCGATCTCCAACCTCACCGGGACGACCTTGGGCAACGGGCCTTTCACGCTGGGCTGGTCCTTCACGGTCAACAGTGACATCACCATCACTGCACTGGGTGTCTTCGATTCCGACCAGGATGGCCTGTCCGAGCGCCATGAGGTGGGCGTGTGGAGCAGTGGCGGCACGCTGCTGGCGTCCACCATCGTCGGCGCGGGCACGGCTGACCCCCTGACCGCCCAGTTCCGGTATTCGGGCATCACCGCGCTGACCCTGACCGCCGGCCAGACCTACACCATCGGGGCGGTCTGGAACAGCCTGGTGGACGGGCTGATCTTCCCCGGCAGTGCGGCCGGCTTCTCCACGCCGGCGGACATCTCGTTCGTCGAGACGCGGTTCGCTTCTGGAGGCGCGCTCGCCAATCCCACGGAGAATGGCGGCGGCGTGTTGCCAGCCTACTTCGGCCCCAACTTCCTGTTCGATGCGGCCGGCACCGTGCCGGAGCCGGCGAGCCTGCTGCTCGCTGGCCTGGCCTTGGCGGCGCTGTCTGCCTCTCAGGCGCGCCGGCGCGGCGCGAACCGTCAGGGTTGATGGCTGATGGTTGATTGGTGACGGCGGACCGCCGGCACCCTGGATGGACAAACGCCCCGGCCGCTCAGGCGGCCGGGGCGTTTGTCATTCGATCGTTCAATGCCTGCCGGAATCCGCCCCGTGGGCCGACAGATCCAGCAGCCGGTCGGTGTAGGCGATGGCCATGGCGGACAGCAAGAAGGCGACGTGGATGATGGTCTGCCACATCAGGATCTTCTCGTCGTAGTTGGCCGCGTTGATGAAGGTCTTCAACAGGTGGATGGAGCTGATGCCGATGATGGACAGGCCCAGCTTCACCTTCAGCACCGACGCATTCACGTGGCCCAGCCATTCGGGCTGGTCGCGATGGCCTTCGAGGTTCATGCGGGACACGAAAGTCTCGTAGCCGCCCACGATGACCATGATCAGCAGGTTGGAGATCATGACCACGTCGATGAGGCCGAGCACCACCAGCATCAGGATGGTCTCGTTGAGCTTGTCCGGCACGGCCTCGGCGCGATAGCCGATGCTCTTGACCAGCAACTCGAGCGCGTGCTTGTCACCGAAGGCCGCCTCGATCAGGTGCACCAGTTCCGTCCAGAACTGGAAGACGTAGATCGCCTGGGCAAGGATCAGCCCCAGGTAGAGCGGCAACTGCAGCCAGCGGCTGGCAAAGATCAGTCGGGGCAGGGGGCGCAGTTGGGGATCGGTGGGCATGGGCTGGGGCCGGGCAACAATGGCGCGGAATTCTAGGGGCCGTGATGCACGTCACGTCGTCAGGACTTCGTCAGTCGTTCCAAGCACAGTCCGCGCCAAGCTAATCGAGGAGACAAGGCCATGAGCACTCTGAACACCTATCCGCCCAGCCCCGAGTGGGTTGCCAACGCCCATGTGAAGGGCGAAGCCGGCTACGCGGCTTTGGTGGCGGAGGCCGAGAAGGACTACGCCGGCTACTGGGCCCGCCTGGCCCGCGAGCTGCTGAGCTGGCAGACCCCGTTCACCAAGACGCTGAACGACAGCGACGCGCCTTTCTTCAAGTGGTTTGAAGACGGCAAGCTCAACGTCTCCTACAACTGCCTGGACCGTCACGTGGAGGCAGGCAAGGGAGAGAAGACGGCGCTGATCTTCGAGGCCGACGATGGCACGGTCGTCCATGTCAGCTACGCCCAACTGCTGGACAAGGTCAGCCAGTTGGCCAACGCGCTGAAGGCGCGGGGCATCCAGAAGGGTGATCGCGTCGTCATCTACATGCCCATGTCCGTCGAGGGTGTCGTGGCCATGCAGGCCTGCGCGCGCATCGGTGCGACGCATTCCGTCGTGTTCGGCGGTTTCTCGGCGCAGTCGCTGCGCGACCGCGTCCAGGACGCTGGCGCCGTGGCGCTGATCTGCGCCGACGAGCAACTGCGCGGCGGCAAGGCGCTGCCGCTGAAGGCCATCGTCGACGAGGCGCTGGAAGGCGGCTCCTGCCCGACGCTGCGTGACGTCGTCGTCTACAAGCGCACCGGCGGCAAGATCGGCTGGGTCGAGGGCCGCGACCTTTGGCTGCACGACCTGATGGCCGCCGAGTCGACCCACTGCCCGCCCGAGTGGGTCGAGGCGGAGCATCCGCTGTTCCTGCTCTACACCTCCGGCTCCACTGGCAAGCCCAAGGGTGTGCAGCACAGCAGCGGCGGCTATCTGCTGCACGCGGCGCTGACCACCAAGTGGACCTTCGACCTGAAGGACAACGACATCTTCTGGTGTACGGCCGACATCGGCTGGGTCACCGGTCACAGCTACATCACCTATGGCCCGCTGGCGCTGGGCGGCACCGAGATCGTCTTCGAGGGCGTGCCGACCTATCCGGACGCTGGCCGCTTCTGGCAGATGATCCAGAAGCACAAGGTCACGATCTTCTACACGGCGCCCACGGCCATCCGCTCGCTGATCAAGGCGGCCGAGACCAATGCCGCGGTGCATCCGAGGAACTACGACCTGTCGTCCTTGCGCCTGCTGGGCTCGGTGGGCGAACCCATCAATCCCGCGGCCTGGGAGTGGTACCACGAGCATGTCGGTGGCCGCCGCTGCCCCATCGTCGACACCTTCTGGCAGACCGAGACCGGCGGCCACATGATCACGCCGCTGCCGGGTGTGACGACGCTGGTGCCGGGCTCCTGCACGCTGCCTTTCCCGGGCATCACGGCCGCCATCGTCGACGAGACCGGCAACGACGTGCCCAATGGCCAGGGCGGCATCCTGGTCGTCAAGAAGCCGTGGCCGTCGATGATCCGCACGATCTACGGTGACCCGGAGCGCTTCAAGAAGAGCTACTACCCGGCCGAGCTCAAGGGCTACTACCTCGCCGGCGACGGCGCCATCCGAGACGCGGAGACCGGCTACTTCACGATCACCGGCCGCATCGATGACGTGCTCAACGTCTCCGGCCACCGCATGGGCACGATGGAGATCGAATCGGCGCTCGTCGGCTGCACCGACCTCGTGGCCGAAGCGGCGGTGGTGGGTCGGCCTGACGACACCACCGGCGAAGCCATCTGCGCCTTCGTCGTGCTCAAGCGCCCGCGCCCGAGCGGTGACGAGGCCAAGGCGATTGCCAAGCAGTTGCGCGACCACGTGGCCAAGGAGATCGGCCCCATTGCCAAGCCGAAGGACATCCGCTTCGGCGACAACCTGCCCAAGACCCGCTCCGGCAAGATCATGCGGCGGTTGCTGAGGTCCGTGGCCAAGGGCGAATCGGTCACCCAGGACACCTCCACACTGGAGAACCCGGCCATCCTGGAGCAGTTGGGCCAGGCCTACTGAGCGTTCGCCGCCTCCAGCGGCATTCACTAGCTGGCGCACAAGGAGTGCAATAGATCCTTGTCGTATCAATAACTCAGATGGAATTTCCACTCGTGACGAGGAGACCCGCGGCCTGAGACCGTTGCATGCAACGATGCAATCAGTGCAGGTGGAAGCAGGCGGCGGCAGCTAGCGCTCTTGATCGCGCGGCCGTCTGCCCCATCGCGGGTCTGACTGCTCCGTACGCCCGGTGGAGGTCGTATGTGCCCGGCCCGTGCCAGAGGCGAAAGTCAGCATGAGTTGGGCTGCCCAAGTCGAAGGCTCGGTGCCAGGCCGTGTCTGCAGCGACAGGGCCAGGTCCGTCGTCGAGCTGGTCCGCTGTGATGTCGACGACCAGGCCGTTCCGGTGCAGCCACGCCTGTGAAGTCCCCGATGGCCACCCCAAACTGCTCCACTCGTGGCCACCCAAACTGCTCCGGGCAGGACGAGGGAATTATGTGGGGTCTGAGGTCATGACCAGGCGCGCGGACGCCTCCTTCAGCCGGTAGCTCTTGCCCTCGAACTCGAGCATCGCGCAGCGATGCATGAGGCGGTCCAGGATGGTTGTGGCCATGGTGGCGTCGCCAAGGTAGCGGCCCCAGTCCTGGACGATCCGGTTGGACGTGATGACGATGGAGCGGCGCAGCTTGTAGCGCTGATGGACCAGCGTCTGCAGCAGCTCCGCGGCGTGCTCGCCAATCTTGCGGGCCAGGAACAGATCGTCCAACAGCAGCAGATCCGCTGCCACCCAGCCCTTGAGCAGCCGGGCGCGTTCGTCGGGCTCCGCGAGAGCGTGGCGGGCCATGACCGCGTCGGCTTCGACGTAGGCAACGTCGTAGCCCTGCAAGGTAGCCTGGTAGGCCACCGCCTTTGCGATGTGGCTCTTGCCCGTGCCGGGCTTGCCGACCAGCAGCGCGTTGTTGCCTTCGGCAATGAACTTCAAGCTGTGCAGCTCGAAGCAGGCGCCGCGCGGCAGCTTCGGGTTGAAGCGCCAGTCGAAGTCCGCCAGCGACAGCTTCTCGTCCAGGCCGGAGAGCTTGAAGCGGCGTGCCATGAGGCGGCTGCGGCGACGGTCCAGCTCGTCCTGCAGCAGTGCGGTCAGTGTGTCCAAGAACGGCTCCTGCGCGGCCTGGGCCTGCATGACGCGGGTTTGCAGAGTCTGGGCCATGCCCGACAGGCGCAGCTTGCGCAGCGTGTTCTCGATGTCTTGCGTGTTCATGCGAGGAGGTCTCCTTGATTGGCGGCGGCGGATTTGGCGAACAGCTCGCCGTACTCGTGAGGACTGCGGATGAGGGCGTGCGACTGCGTGGGTAGTCCGTCGCAGGCGTCTGCGTTGGGCGCCATTTGCTCCAGACGCTTCAGTGCCAGCGCCACCCGCTGCTCTGTGACGAGCTTGACGTGGCGATAGCTGTAGACGCCGTCGTCCAGCGCCTGGGCGCACGCGGCGTTGACGAGCTGCCGTGGATGACGCTCGGCCAGGTGCACGATGCCCCACAGCTTGCGCTGGCCGACGCGGCCCTCGATGCTGAACAGCAGCTGGCACAGCCGCTCGGCATCGGCGCCAATGGCCTGGGCTTGGGCGAGGATCTGACGCGTCTGTCGAGAGGGATTGAAGACCCGCTCGTCGTTTGGCAGCACCACCGTGCCGGGGCGCTCGGCCTTCGTGTGCGTGCGAAGCAGCGCCTGGGTCTTGAGATCGCGGATCTCCAGGCGCCGCTCGAAGATGCGCACCAACACCTTGGTGCCAATGGCCGCGGGACGCGCGGCGTAGCTGCTGTGGGCCACCTGGATGCAGCCGTCGTCGCAGACGGTGCGCTGCTCGTCGCGGAAGTACTGCATCGGGAGCGGCGGCAACGGCTGCAGATGCGCCCGCTCCTCCTCGAACATCGCCTGCACCTGGCGGCGCTCCGCGCCGTGGATGCGTGGCGCCGCCCACTTCGTCTCCCAGTGCTCCAGGTACTCGTTCTGCGCCTCCAAGGTCTGGAAGCGCTTGCCTTTCAAGGCCGTGCCTTGGGTGTGACCGATCGCGTTCTCGACGGTACCTTTGCGGTTGGGGTCACGCACCCGAGCCGGGTCTGCCACCACCTCGTAGTGCGCCAGCGTGGCGGCGTACACGGCATTGAGTTCGGGCTCGTACAAGTCAGGCTTGATCACGCCTTCCTTGAGGTTGTCCAGCACCACGTAGCGGCATGAGCCGCCGAAGTACCGCCAGGCCTGCTCGTGCAGCTCGGCCCAGACCTGCTGGCTCGACACCCACACCACACGCCGATAGCTGCGCCGCGAGTAGCGCAGCGTCGCCACGAACAGCCGCGGCTTGCGGTAGCGGTTCGTGCCCGGCACGAGCGTGGGCGCGCCCTCGCCGTAGTCGACCTGCATCTCCTCGCCCGGTGCGAAGCTCAGTCGGTCGAACTGCTCAGGAGCGTGCACCCGCAATCGAGCGACGAAGCGCTTGACGGAGTTGTACCGGCCGGCAAAGCCGTGTTCGTCCACCAACTCCTGGTAGATGGCCACGGCGTTGCGGCCTAGGCGCAGCTGCGCTTCGACAAAGGTGCGATGGGGCTCGCACAGCGACGCCGCCGAGGTTGCGCCCTGTGGCAAAGCCGGTGGCCGGGGTGGAGCAGTTTGACTGGGTGAGCCAGCCTCAGAGCCGGTGGCCACCCCGGGGCAGTTTGATTCCTGGGGCGGATCCGCTTGCGCCGCGAAGCGCTTGGCGTAGTCGCGGATCGTGTGGCGGGAGATGCCGGTTCGGCGCTCGATCTCGCGCTGGCTGTTGCCCGCGCGCAGGAGCGTCCAGATCGTGGTTTGTAGATGCGGCTTCAAGACGTTCACCTCGTGAATCCCCCTCTGTCGAGGGGCGGGAAGTTACGTCCTGCCTTCGTCAGGGCTGAGGCGCCTGACCGACCGTGCTCAGCGGGTCAATTCACCCCGGCCGGGTGGAGCAGTTTGAGTGGCCATAAGTGGGGCACTTTGGGTGGCCGCCGGGGGTGAAGTCCATGTGCTGTCTTCATGGCTTTCGCGGTTACCGCAGATGTACTCGAACCCATGAACCCATGAACTTCGATGGCGTCAGGCGAAGCTGTCCGAAGGTGCATCACTCCGAGCCCTGCTGACGGCGCTGTTGCTGCATCGCGGATACATCTCAAGGAGCGGGATGAGGTCGCCATGGTCAGGTCTTGCTTGCTCCTAGTTCCAGCTCGTGGTGCAGGCTGGACGCCACGAACTTGGCGAATGGGCCGATGTCTTCACCTGAGCTGGCTGCGTTGAGCGCCTGCATGTACTCCGGGCGGCGCGCTACTTCGATGACAGTCCAGGGGTATCCGCCGGAGGCAAGCATGGCGTTCATGAGGAAGCGGCCAATACGGCCGTTTCCGTCCATGTACGGATGCGTATAGACGAACGCAAAGTGCCCGAGCACGGCGCGCGCTGCCGCGTGCGGCTCAGCCTCGAGCAACTCAAAGAGAGCGGGCATCATGTCGAGTACAGCCTCCTTTGGAGGCGGAACATGAGCCGCATTCCTGATGAAGACCTGATGATTGCGATAGCCTGCCAGATCCGAGGGCTTCAGGAGCTTGGTGTCGACGCTCGGGGCAAACAGTTCGCGATACCATTGTCGATGGTCCTTGGCGACAACGCGGCCGGCGTTTTCTCCTTGCAGGATCCGGCGGATAGAGCCTTCCACCTGTTGACGGGCCAGAAAGTACCCGCGAGCCGCCATTGCATCTCTCGACCTTAGGTCGGCCTCGTTCTGTTCAGGATTCCAGTCGCCGGACGCTACCCGTTCGATCAGGTCGTTCGTGACCCGATAGCCCTCAATCGATAGGGAGTTGTAGGCGTCGCGTACGTATGTGTCTTTCACGGCGGCCATGTACGCGTCCGTGTCGGCGGGCAGTCCAGGTTCGGGAGGGAAGCAGCCAATGACCTGTTCTCGCATCGCGGCCCACATCAGCCGGATGCGAGTGACGTACGGAGACTCGCCGCGGGTGGTGCGAAGTGTCGGCAACGGGTCTGCGAACGGATTGCTTTCCTTAACGACGTGCCCCACCTCGCGCAGCGTGCCCGCGACGTGCTCCGCAAGATCTTCTCTTCCGCAGGCCCGCAGGGCTCCGGCCAGACGACCGGCAACTACGCTGTGCGCTCCGTCCAACAGCTGACGGACGAGCTCACTGGTGTCGCGCAATCCGAGCAGCGCGATCTGAGCGTCGCGGGCGTAGGTACGAAAAAACGACTCTGGAACGCGGATGAGTGCGTGTTCGAGCTTCATGACCCTCAGCCCTGCCACCTGGGTGAGGTATTCCGGCGCTGGGAAATCTTTGGCTCTGTAGTCCAGGATTGAGTGTCCTGCAAGCAGCCGAATCACTGAATTCTGACCCGCGGGTGCGTTCAGAACGACCTTTGGCGGCAACGTGGTGTTGCCGACATGAGCGCGGATCGAGTAATCCGCTGAGACGCACCACTGATCTGCAAAGCGCTCCTCGGCATATCGTCCGATGAACTCCCCTGCGCATGCGTACCAAGCTGTTGAGTCGCCGTCACGTTCGTCAGGCCGAGATGGCATGTACCAACCTCTGATGATCAACCGCAGGTACCCCGCTTGCAGCAGCGTTTCACGCTGAATACGGGTGAGGTCCTCAGAGCGAAGAACATGGCGTTCTTGGTCCTGCAGAGCCTTCAGCGCCCGCAAAGCGTCCGCCAGGCGGCGTTGAGATGGTGTACTCGCGGTGGTCATAAGACGATCGCTAGGAAATGGTGAAATACCAACGCTAGGCTAAGGTGAGTTTCAAAAGCTAGGATATTGTGCAATACCAAAGCTAGGAAAAGATGTCGAATGACGGCTGGAGGTGATGCTTCATCGACAGTTTTGCTGTACGCACAGCCGCTCTTCGTCCACGCGTCCAGTACGTCATCAGCTCCTCGTCGCGCGTAACCCAAGCAGGGCTGTCGGGCTCTTGGATGGCCCAGGTTGACCCAAAGCTGTCTATGCATGCAGCGGTGAACAGGAATTCACCGCTGCCATGCCCACCCTAAACCCCCGCCCTCCCTCGACAGCACCTGGCCACGCTCCGTGTGTACTGGCGCGAGCACCGCACCGTCCCGGTGATCTCCGAGATGGCCAAGGTCCGGGTATGGAGTCGACCAGCGGAGTCCACAAGACGCTCAACCGCCTCGTCAATGAGGGCTTCCTTGAGCGTGTTGGCAGCCGGCGCGCGCCTCCGAGGCCTTCTTCGCCCTGCCGCGCGTCGGCCCAGCCCGGGCGGGCCTGCCCGAGCCAGCAGACGCCGGTCAGGCGACGGAAGCGCTGAGCGTCGAGAGCTTCCTCGTAGACCGTCCCGACCAGACCGTCTACTGCCGGATGAAGGATGAGTCCATGCGCGATGCTGGGCTCCTGGATGGCGACATCGCAGTTGTTGACCGCTCAGTGCCGGCCCAAGCCGGCGACATGGTCCTTGCCGCGGTGGAGGGCGAGCTCACGGTGAAGTGGCTACGCGCAGTCTCCAAAACGATAGCGGCTCGCCAGCCTGGCTCCTCGGTCCCGACAGCCCCGCGTTCGGACCCATCCATCCCGCAGCGATCGCTGGAGATCCTCGGCGTGGTCGCCGGCTCATTCAGGCGCTGTCGGAGGTGGCTTCCGTGAGCGCCGTGGATCTTTCTCCGCCATCCAACCCGTGCGACCTGGCGTCGCCCAGTCAACACCCAGCACGTTGGGAACCCTCCGGTGCATCAGCTAGAGAACGCCGGCCTCCAAAGCAAAGGCCCGCGTCTGCGGGCCTTTTTGATTCTCATCGGGCGCTCGGCGCCCGTGCGTCACTTGACGGTCAGCACCCACTTGGCCAGCGTCTCGGCCTCGGCCGGGCTGACTTGCGGGTTGGCCGGCATGGGCACCGGACCCCAGGCACCGGAGCCACCCTTCTGGATCTTCTCGGCGAGCTTCTTGTAGGCGTCCTTGTCCTTGCCGTACTTGGCCGCCACTTCCTTGTAGGCAGGGCCGACGAGCTTCTTGTCCAGCGCGTGGCAGGCCATGCAGTTCTTCTTCTGCGCCAGTTCCTGGTTGGCAAAGGCGGCGGGGGCGATGAGGGCGAGACTGAGGATCAGGACATTCTTCATGCTTACCTTTCGGGGCGGTGGACTACAGTGACCGTAAAGATACCCGAAATACCTGAAGGAGAGCCCGCATGGGTTTCGTATTGATAGGCGTGCTCTTGATCGTGTTGCGTCTCGGCGGCTGGGTGCAGTTCCACAAGGACGACCTGTGGGCCTGGGTCATCGTGCTGTCGCCCTTCGCGCTGGCGGTGCTCTGGTGGGCCTGGGCCGATTCCTCGGGCCGGACCCAGCGCAAGGCCATGCAGGCGCTGGACGAGCGCAAGGCCGCCCGGCGCGAGCAGCAGATGGAGGCACTGGGCCAGTTCAAGCCGGGAGCGAAGAAGAAGCGCTGACGGGCAATAGGGTGCCTGGGGATGCGGGGGGGCGGGGCTGGCTGGCCCGCGTCATGCCTGAAGTCACGGCGGGAAAACCCGGGCATCGGCCTTCGGGCCGCACGCGTTCAATCCGCGCCCTTCAGGAGACTTCCCGCATGCATCTGCGTTTGCTTCCCCTCGCACTGGCCCTGTGTGCCGGTGCCGCCCAGGCCGACCTGCTCAAGGACGCGCAATGGCAGGCCTGGCTTGACGCCGGCAAGACGACCGAACTGGGCCGAGCCGCCCAGGCCCGCGCCAAAGTCCAGCCGGACGACGATCAGGCGGCCGTCGCCCTGGCCATGGCCGCCGTCGACGACAACGACGCCGCGCGCCTGGAGGCCAGCCTGCCCGCGCTGCAGGCCTGCGCCGACAAGCGCCCCCAGGCCATCTGCAGCTACGCCCTCGGCCGCGCCTATGGGCAGCAGGCGATGACGGCCAGCGTCTTCAAGATGCCCGGCCTGGCGAGCAAGACCAAGGAGCAGTTCGTCAAGGCGGTGGCGCAGGATCCGCTGCTTTTCGAGGCGCGCAGCGCGCTGGCCCAGTTCTATCTGATTGCGCCAGGCTTTGCCGGCGGCAGCGTCGCCAAGGCCAAGGAGCTGGCCGCCGAGGCGCGCCAGCCCGAGCACGCCAAGCTGGTGCGCTTCCTCGTTGCGGCCCAGGACAAGGACTGGAGTGGCGCGGAACGCGAGTTGGCCGGCGTCAAGGCCGCAGACGACCGCACGCTGCAGCGTGAGCTGCGCAATGGCTGGATGCGTCTGGGTGCGGAGCTGGTGGAGCAGAAGTCGTACGCCAAGGCCCGGGCGGTCTTCGAGACGGTGCAGCGCGACAGTCCCCAGCACGCAGCGGGCCCCTACGGCCTTGCCCGTGTCGCGCTGGAAACCCAGCAGCCCGACGAGGCGCTGCGCTTGCTGGAGCGCTGCCGTGCGCTGGACGGGGCCGACCGCTACCCGCTGGACCACCGCGTCGGCCAGGCGCTGATCGCCAAGGGCGACAAGGCAGGCGCCAAGGCAGCGCTGGAGCGCTTCATGCAGAACAAGCGTGCCAGCCCGCGCAATCTGGAGGACGCGAAGAAGCTGCTGGCCGGTCTGGCCTGACCCGCGCCGGAGTGGGCGAGGGGGCTGGCTATGATGCGCGCGCTTTCGCTACTCCGTCCCGAGCCATGCTGGTTCACCCGCAGTTCAAGCCCATCGCCATCGAGATCGGTCCCCTGGCCGTGCATTGGTACGGCATCACGTACCTCATCGCCTTCGGCCTGTTCCTTTGGCTTGCGACCCGGCGTGCCCGCATGCCCCAGCATGCGGCCGTAGGCTGGACGAAGCCGGACGTCGATGACGTGCTCTTCTACGGCGTGCTCGGCGTCGTGCTGGGGGGGCGGCTGGGCTACTGCTTCTTCTACAAGCCCGACTACTACATCCATCACCTGCCGGAGATCGTGCAGGTCTGGAAGGGCGGCATGTCCTTCCACGGCGGCCTGCTGGGCGTGCTGCTGGGCCTGTGGCTGTTCGCCGTCAAGCGCGGACGCAGCTTCTTCGAGGTGTCGGACCTGATCGCCCCCTGCGTGCCGACAGGCATCATGGCCGTGCGCCTGGGCAACTTCATCAACGGCGAGCTGTGGGGCCGTCCGGCACCGGCCGATCTGCCGTGGGCCATGGCCTTTCCGCAGGCCCACGACGGCGGCATCGCGCGCCATCCCTCCCAGCTCTACCAGGCTGCCGGCGAAGGCTTGCTGCTCTTCATCGTGCTGTGGCTTTACGCCCGCAAGCCGCGTGCGACCGGGCAGATCTCCGGTATCTTCATGATGGGCTATGGCGTGCTGCGCTTCGCGGCCGAGTATTTCCGCGAGCCTGACGACTTCCTCGGCCTGCGCGCGCTGAACTGGAGTCAGGGCCAGTGGCTGAGCCTGCCGATGATCCTGGCCGGTGCGGCGATCTTTGCCTGGGCGAGCAAGCGCAACCAGCGTCCGGCCTGAGCGACATGAGACAGATCTTCTTCGACACCGAGACCACCGGCCTGGAGGCCGACAAGGGCGACCGCATCATCGAGGTCGGCTGCGTCGAGATGGTCAATCGCCAACTCACCGGCAACAACCTGCACCTCTACATCAACCCCGAGCGCGCCAGCCATGAGGACGCGCTGAGGGTGCACGGGTTGACCGAGGCCTTCCTGTCGGACAAGCCCAAGTTCGCCGAGATCGTCGACCAGTTGCTGGCCTTCCTCGCCGATGCCGAGCTGGTCATCCACAACGCGCCTTTCGACATCGGCTTCATCAACGCCGAGCTCAAGCGGCTCAACCGCGGCGTGCTGACCGACCATGTGGCCGGCGTCCGAGACACGCTGCTGATGGCGCGCGACATGTTCCCCGGCAAGGCCAACTCGCTGGACGCGTTGTGCCGCCGCCTGGAGGTGGACAACACCAAGCGTGTACTGCACGGCGCCTTGCTGGACGCCGAGCTGCTGGCCGACGTCTACATCCGCCTGACGCGCGGCCAGGATGCGCTGCTGATGGACGACCACGGCGATGCCGCCGGCGGCGACAGCCATGCCGCGCTCGAGGCCGTTGATCTGAGCCGCTTTGAGCTGCCTGTGCCGCGCGCCAGCGAGGCCGAGGCAGCAGCGCACGTCAAGCTGCTCATCGATCTCGACAAGGCCGCAGGCGGCAGTTGCAAATGGCGTGTATTGGAACCAGTGCAACCCGTGGCATAATCGTGGGCTTCCCGGAAGTCGGGCGCATTCAGGGCGGTTAGCTCAGCGGTAGAGCACTGCCTTCACACGGCAGGGGTCGCAGGTTCGAACCCTGCACCGCCCACCAAAAACTTCGTTGTGAATCAACAAGTTACGGTGGATCCTTGAAAGCGTAGCGTACCGGGTGGTCCAAAAGTGGACCAAACCAATCTTAGGATTGGGCGGTTAGCTCAGGGGTAGAGCACGTCCTTCACACGGACGGGGTCGGGGGTTCGAAACCCTCACCGCCCACCAATCCCCCTCAAACCCGGCATCGAGCCGGGTTTGTTGTTTCTGGGATGAACTTGGACGGGACGAAGCTCAAGGAAGCCACGTCGAACTCGGCGATCTACCGTTGATTGATTGCGCCGTGGACGTACCGGTAGGCGGCGCGACGACCTTGACGGCTGGTTTGCGTGGTCCAAGGACGACGTGCTGACCGGCAGTGGTTCCTGGGGCAACTTTTGAAGCCCCTGGGCTGCTTGGATCGATGCCTCCCCGTCAGAAGATGGTCGTCACGAGGATCCACCAGACAAGGTGGTTGTTTGCCGACGCCGCCCTCAGTCTCGAGCGCCTTGGCCTTCAAATTGGCTGCTGCATTGGCAGGCAAGCCTTGATGTCGACAGGACCAGGCGCTCATGCCAGCGCCTGTCGATGCTCACCGTGCACGCGGCGTGTTTGCCACCACGCCAGCATGCCGTACAGCGGAACGAAGCAGAAGAAGACGGTCTGCAACCCGTGATGCTGGCCCAGCAGGCCGCCCGCCACACTGCCCGCCAGCCCGCCGAGCGGCCCGATCAGCAGGTTCAGCCCAGACACCTTGCCCTGGCCGTGCCGCGCACCCGCCTGCGCAATGCGCCCGAGGTTCACGCTCTGCACCAGCCCGGCGCCTGTGCCCTGCAGCAGCATGCCGGCCCACAGCAGCGCGGCATGGCCGGCGCTGCCCAGCAGCAACAGACTGCAGGCGACCATCATGAAGCCCAGCTGCACGCAGCGCAGCGGTGGCAGCACGCGGGCGACGAGACCGCCGAACAGCAGCGTGCCGATGAAGGTGCCGCCCCAGGCCGTGACCAGGCCGGACGCCTGGGCCGGCTCCAGCCCGAAGCGGTTCAGGGCGATGACGATGACGAAGGTGGTGGTGTACTGGGAAGCGGCCTGGCTGACGAAGTCGATGGTGTTGGCCTCGCGCAGGTCGGGGTCGCGCAGCAGCGCGGCCAGGCCGGTGCGTGAGCCTGCAACGCTGCCCGACGGTGGCGCCGGCGGCGGCACCGGTGCGCGCATCACCAGCGGAGACACGGCGATGGTCAGCGCGAAGCTCGCCGCCACCAGCCACCAGGTGGCGGCAAACCCGGCATGGCTCACCAGCAGGGCGCCCAGGCCCGGGCCGATCAGGAACATGCCGCTCATGTGGGTCGCCCGTGACCAGCCGGCCTTGCCTTCGCCCATGCGCCGGATCTGCGCGAAGAACACCGTGTTCAGCGCCACGAAGCGCAGCGGCATGAAGAAGCCCACCGCCGTGGTGGCGCCGAGCAGGAACCAGGGCGAGGGCACCAGCGGCACCAGCGCATAGGTGCAGCCGCCCAGCACCGAGCCGATGACGAACAGCCGCCGCGGCCCCCAGCGGTCCACCAGGAAGCCGATGGGCAGCGACATGACCAGCAGGCCCACCAGGCCGCCGCTGGTGATGAGGCCCAACTGCGCCGGCCCGGCGCCCAGGTGCAGCGCATACAGCGCGGTGGCGATCTTCGCCACGCCGACGCTGACGCCCATGCTGAGTGACAGCAGCGCGAAGACGACCAGGAAGCGCTGGTTCTCGCTAAGGCGTTTCATTCGCCCTTGAGCACCGCGTCGATGTCGGCCAAGTCTGCGGCGCTCAGTGTCCAGGCGCTGCCTGCTGCCACGTTGGCGTCCACCTGCGCGGCGCTGGTGGCGCCGGTGATCACGCTGCCCACCACCGGCTGCGCCAGCAGCCAGGCGACCGCCAGCTCCAGCAACGTGTGGCCGCGCGCCTGCGCCAAGTCCTGCAGCGCAGCGGCCTGCTTCAACTTCAGCGGCTGCAGGAAGCGCGCGCTGCGGGCATCACCCTGCGACAGCCTTGCCCCTGCGGGCCCGGGCTGGCCGGCCGCGTACTTGCCGGTCAGCAGGCCGCTCTCCAGGGGGAAGTAGGGAAGCAGGCTGACGCCATAGGCCTGCAGCGCCGGGATCAGTTCGCGCTCCGCGTCGCGCGTCAGCAGGCTGTAGTGGTCCTGGCTGCTGATGAAGCGCTCGGCGCCGAGTTCGCGCGCCAGATGCTGGGCCTGCACCACTTGCCAGCCGGCGAGGTTGGACGCGCCGATGTAGCGCACCTTGCCCGCGCGCACCAGGTCCTGCAGCGCGCGCAGCGCTTCGTCGATGGGCGTGGCGGGGTCGGGGCGATGCAGCTGGTAGAGGTCGATCCAGTCGGTGCGCAGGCGGCGCAGGCTGGCTTCCACCGCCTGGACGATGTAGCGCCGTGAGGCGCCCCTCAGCGCGCCGGTGTCGTCCATCGGGCTACCGAACTTGGTGGCCAGCACCACCTGCTGGCGGCGGGTGCCGAGCACCTCGCCCAGGATGGTCTCCGAGCCACCGCGGCCGCCATAGACATCGGCGGTGTCGAACAGCGTGATGCCGCTCGCCAGCGCGCGCTCGATGACGGCGCGCGAACCGGCCAGGTCGAGCCGGATGCCGAAGTTGTTGGTGCCCAGGCCGATCTGGGAGACCTGCAGGCCGGAGCGGCCCAGGTACCGCGTGGGAATGGCGCTCATGATGGGGTTTCGTCAAAGGATGAATGGCTGCCAGCCAGCAACTGCGCGTACATGCCGCCCCGGGCCAGCAGTTGCTCGTGGCTGCCTTGCTCGGCGATCTGCCCTGCCTTCAGCACGACGATGCGGTCGGCGTCGCGCACGGTGGCCAGGCGGTGGGCGATGACGATGGTGGTCCGGCCGCTGCGCAGCACCGCCAGCGCCTGCTGGATCTGCTGCTCGGTGTGGCTGTCGATGTTGGCGGTGGCCTCGTCCAGGATCAGGATCTTGGGGTCGGCCAGCAGCGCGCGCGCGAAGCTCAGCAACTGTCTCTGGCCGACCGACAGGTTGCGCCCGCGCTGGCCCAGCGGGGTGTCGTAGCCCTGTGGCAGCGCGGCGATGAAGTCGTGCGCCCGGACCGCCTGCGCGGCGGCGATCGCTTCCTCGCGCGTCGCCTCCGGCACGCCGTAGCGGAGGTTGTCGAGCACGCTGCCGCTGAACAGGAAAGGCTCCTGCAGCACCATGCCGACCTGCCGGCCCAGCGACGCCATCGTCAGCGTCTTCACGTCATGGCCGCCTATGCGCACCTGGCCGCCATTGGCGTCGTAGAAGCGGTGGATCAGTGCGGCCACACTGGTCTTGCCCGAGCCGGTCGGCCCGACCAGCGCCACCGTCGTGTAGGGCTCGATGCGCAGCTGGAAGTCCTGCAACACCGGCTGGCCGGGGCGGTAGGCGAAGTCCACGGCATCGAGCTCGATCAGCGGCTCGAAGTCGTTGGGCAAGTCCACCGCATCGGCGGCCTCGGCCACGGTGACGGGCACATCCAGCACCTCGAAGATGCGCTGGCCGGCGGCCATGGCGCGCTGCATCACCGTGTACTGCATCGACAGTGTGCGGATCGGATCGAAGAAGCGCTGCACGAGGAACAGGAAGGCCACCATCGTGCCCACGCCCAGCGTGCCGGCAACCACGGCGCTGCCGCCGGCCACCACCACCACGGCCATCGCGATGCCGGTCAGCGCGTCGACGGCCGGCACCATCAGCTGCGAGGCCCGCGCGGAGTCCACCTGCGCGTCCAGGTTCTCCTGCGCCTTGGCCGTGTAGCGCGCCAGGTTGAGCGCCTGGCGCCGGCTCTCCTGCACGGTGCGGATGCCGTTGATGTTCTCGGCCAGCGCGGCGTTGGCGCTCGACGAGGCCTCGCGCGCCCGTGTGAACACGCGCCGCGCCCACGGCAGCCAGACGCGGCGCAGCAGCACGATCACCGGCAGCACGGCCAGCGTCAGCGCCGCCAGCCTGGCGTCCAGCCACAGCAGCACGACGACGATGCCCAGCAGCAGGCACAGGTCGCCCAGCGCCGAGACCGAGGTCTCCAGGAACTCCTGCAGCGCATTCACGTCGCCGGCCAGGCGCGACATGATGCGGCCGACCTGGGTGCGGTCCAGCGTGGCCAGCGACACGTCCTGCAGATGGGCGAACATGGCGCGCCGCAGGTCGAAGATGACCCGCTGCGCGAGCCGCGCGGCCAGCCATTCCTGCAGGTAGGACAAGCCGGCATTGGCCAGCACCAGCAGCGCGAAGCCGAGCAGCACCCAGGCCAGCGGCACCGCCGCGAGGCCGGTGGCCGCGTCGACCGCATAGCGCACGCTGACGGGGATGGCCACCTGCACGCCGGTGTACAGCAGCACCGCCAGCCAAGCGCCCCACAGCGCGCCGCGGTAGGGGCGCATGAACTGCCACAGGCGCTGCACCACGCGCTGGTCGAAGCGGGTGAAGACCTGTTCGGCGTTCGCGCCGTCGAGGACGGCGGCGCCGGTGGGCGGCGGTGGCGCCGTGTGGGTGGAACTGCTCATCGTGCGGCCTCCCGGCGCGTCTGCGTGTTCTGCAAGGCCCACAGCGCGGCATACGGCCCGCCCTTGCGCAGCAGGGCCTCGTGCGTGCCACGCTCGGCCACGCGGCCGCGGTCCAGTACGAGGATCTCGTCGGCATGCCGCACGGAGCCCAGCCGATGCGCCACGATGATGGTGGCCTTGTGCTGCACGGCGGCCTGCAGCGCCTGCCGCAGCGCGCGCTCGGTGGCGGTGTCCACCGCCGAGGTTGCGTCGTCGAATATCATCACCGCCGGGTCGCTGACGAGCCCGCGCGCGATGGCCAGGCGCTGGCGCTGGCCGCCGGACAGGCCCACGCCGCGTTCGCCCACGCGCGTCTCGTAGCCCTGCGGCAGCGCGGAGACATGGGCATGCAGCTGGGCCTGCGCCACGCCCTCGGCCACGCGCGTACGCGGCGTGTCGGCGGCGACGGTGTCCGACGCATAGGCGGCGTTGTCGTGCACCGAGGTGTCGAACAGGAACACCTCCTGCTGCACCAGGCCGACGGCGCGGCGCAGCGATTCCAGCGTCAGGTGGCGGATGTCGTGGCCGTCCAGCAGGATGCGGCCCTGGCTGACTTCGTGCAGCCGTGCGATCAACTGCACCAGCGTCGACTTGCCGCTGCCGGGCGCGCCGACGATGCCCAGCGTGCGGCCGGGGTGCAGCTCGAAGCTGATGTCGTGCAGCACCGCCTGCGTCGAGTAGGCGAAGCTGACGTGCTCAAAGCGCAGATGGCCCTGCGGTGCGTGCAGCGTCAGCGCGCCGGGCGCATCGGCAATGGCGGGCTCGCGGTCCAGCACGTCGAACAGCCTTGCGCCGGAGGACACCGCCCGCGCGCTGGCGTTGACGATCATGCCGACCTGGCGCACGGGCGTCTGCAGCAGCGTCATGTAGGTCAGCACCTCGGTCAGGGTGCCCACGCTCAGGGTGCCGGCGGCGATGCGCTGCGTGCCGACCCACAGCACCGCGCCCATCGCGGCGTAATAGGCGGTGCTCATCTGGCTGACCGCGATCATGCGCAGCGTGATGCGCAGGTTGGACAGGCGCAGCGCGGCGTCGGAGAGGGCGTCGAACTTCAGCAGCTCGAAGCCGCGCGCCGCGAAGGCGCGCACCACGCGCACGCCCTGCAGGTTCTCCTCCATGCCGCGGGTCAGCTCGCCCATCATGGCCTGCAGGCGCTGCCACGACAGGCGCAGCATCGCGCCCATGCGCGCCGCCCGCCATGCCACGAAGGGCACGAAGGACAGGGCCAGCGCGGCCAGCAGCGGGTCCACATGCAGCAGCCGCCACAGGCCGGCGCCCACCATCAGCGCCAGTAGCAGCGCGCGCAGCAGGCCCATTTCGATGAAGCTGCGCGTGCCCTCCAGGTCCAGCATGCCGCGGGCGATCAGGTCGCCCGAGTGGTGGGTGTCGTGGAAGCGGAAGTCCAGGCGCTGCAGCTTCTCGAAGTAGGCCAGGCGCAGGTCGAAGCCGACCCGCTGGCTGACGCTTTCACCGAGGTAGCCCATGCCGCCGGTGGCCAGCCCGCGTGCCACGCAGGCCGCCACCAGCCAGGCCGCCGCTGTCCCGAGGGCCGCGCCCACGGCCGCGTGCTGCACCGCCAGGTCCACCGCATCGCCGAGCAGCTTGGGCGTGGCGACGTTCAGTGCCGCGGCGGCTGCCGCGCAGCCCGCGGCACCCAGGCAGCGCCAGCGGTAGCGAAACGCCATGCGCACCAGGCGAGGCAGCACCTGGGGCAGGGCGGCCAGGTCGAGCCGGCCCAGCGAGGGGAGGGACGGCGCGCCGATCAAGCAGCGACCGCCTCTTTCGATGCGGCGGGCGCAGCTTGTGCGCCTGATTCCCGCGCCGCGCTGTGACGGTTCTCGACGAAGGGCAGGCCCAGATGGCCGCGCAGCGTGTCGGCGCTGTACTCGTTGCGGAACAGGCCGCGTGCGCGCAGCAGCGGCAACACCTCATCGATGAAGCGCTGGCCGTCGACGGGGTCACCGAAGGCGCCGAGGATGAAGCCGTCGGCGGCCTCGTTCCTGAACCAGTGCTCCAGCGCGTCGGCCACCGTCGCGGCCGAGCCGACGAAGGGCGAGCGCCGCACGGCAAAGCGCAGTGCCGTCTCGCGCAGCGTGAGCTTCTCTTCCGCGGCGATGCGCTTGATGCGCTCGGCCGCGCTGCGGTAGCCGTTGGCGCCACGGTCGCCCAGGTCGGGGAAGGGGGCGTCGAGGTCGTGCTGCGAGAAGTCGTAGTAGTTGAAGGGCCGGCCGAGCTGTACCAGCGCCTTGTCCAGGTCGACCTTGCCGTTGCGCTGCGCCTGCAGCGCCTGCGCGGCTTCGTCGGTGTCGGCGATCAGCGGCGAGATGCCGGGCAGCACGAGTGGCGCGTTGCCGCTGCGGCCGGCGGCCTGGGCGCGTTGCTTGATGTCGCGGTAGAAGGCCTGCGCCTCCTCGAAGCTCTCGTGGCCGGTGAAGATCGCATCCGCGCTGCTGGCCGCCAGGTTGCGGCCGTCTTCCGAGCCGCCGGCCTGGAAGATCACCGGCTGACCCTGCCGGCTGCGTGAGATGTTCAGCGGCCCGCTGACGCTGAAGAACTCGCCCTTGTGGTTCAGCGCGTGCTGCTTGCTCTTGTCGAGAAAGACGCCGCGCTCCTTGTCGCGCGGGAAGGCGTCGTCCTCGTAGCTGTCCCACAGGCCGCGCACGACCGACAGGTGCTCGCGGGCGCGGCGGTAGCGCACCTCATGCGGGAAATGCTCGTCGCGGCCGTAGTTGCCAGCCGCGCCTTCCAGCCCGGTGGTGACGACGTTCCAGCCGGCACGGCCTCGGCTGATCAGGTCCAGCGACGCGAACGCGCGGGCCACGTTGAAGGGCTCGTTGTAGGAGGTGGTCAGCGTGCCGGCCAGGCCGATCTTCTGCGTGTGGACGGCCACGGCGGACAGCAGCGTCAGCGGCTCCAGCCGGTTCAGGAAGTGGGGCGCCGAATCGGGCGTGATGTAGGGGCTGTCGACGATGAAGACGAAGTCGAGCTTGGCGGCTTCGGCCTTCTGCGCGGCGGCGATGTACCACTGGATGTCGATGCTGGCGTCGCCCGGAACGCTCGGCTGACGCCAGGTTTGGGGCGTGATGCCGACGCCGGACAGGATGGCGCCGAGCTTGAGTTCGCGTTGAGACATGAGGGCTCCTTGGCTTGCTGGATTGCCCATGCTAGGGAGCCTGGCGAATGTTTGAAAATATGCGTTTCAGATATTTATAGACAATGCTTGTATGCCTTGTTTTCATTTTCATAGAGGCGCTTCATGCGCATCGATGAAGTGCATATCGAAGCGCGAAATGTGCATGACGGCCACCGCATCGCCCGCATGAAACTGGGGCCGAAACGAAAGGAAGCCCCATGAAGCACATGACCCCCAAGACCCTCGCCGCCCCGGCCGGCGAGATCGCACGATGAGCGTGTTCGCCGAACTCTGGCAGCAGCGCTATGGCGCCGCGCCTGCCGACGCGCCGGTGGCCGGCACGGCGGTGATCGACCAGTTGCTCGCCCACCGGTCGGTGCGCGCCTTCCTGCCCGATGCGCTGCCGGAGGGCACGTTGGAGACGCTGGTGGCTGCGGCGCAGTCGGCGGCCAGTTCGTCCAACCTGCAGGCCTGGAGCGTGGTGGCCGTGCAGGACCCGGCGCGCAAGGCGCGGCTGTCGGAGGCCGCCAACGGGCAGGCGCATATCCGCCAGGTGCCGCTGTTCCTGGTCTGGGTGGCCGACCTGTCGCGCCTGGACCGCACGGCCGCCCGCCTGGGGCGCGAGGCGGGGGCCAACCGCTACCTGGAGATGTTCCTGGTGGCCGCCATCGATGCCGCGCTGGCCGCGCAGAACGCCGTCGTCGCGGCCGAGTCCCTCGGCCTGGGCACCGTCTACATCGGTGCGCTGCGAAGCCATGCCGCCGCGGTGGCGCAGGAACTGCACCTGCCGCCCAACGCCTTCCCGCTGTTCGGCCTGTGCGTCGGCCACCCTGACCCGGCCCGGCCGGCTGCCATCAAGCCGCGTCTGGCGCAGTCGACCGTGCTGCACCGGGAGCGCTACGAGCGCGAGACCGAACCGGCCGCGGTGGCGGCCTACGACGAACTGATCCAGGATTTCCAGCGCGGCCAGGGCTTGCCTCCGACGGCCTGGTCCCAGCAGGCCAGCCAGCGCGTGGCCAGGCCCGACAGCCTGGCCGGCCGGCACCGGCTGGCCGAGGTGCTGCGAGCACAGGGTTTCGCGCTCGAATGAGCGCGTCAGCGGGCGAGCCGCTGCCTGAGTTCGGCCAGCGCGTCCCGATAGACCGGGTGCCAGTCCTCGCCCGCGGGCGCGTGCAGGCGGTGCCAGAAGAACCTGAAGACATGGCCGCCGTCGTCCTGCGTGAGGTGCGCCCAGGCATCCCGCACGGGCGTGGTGGCGGTCACCACTTCAAAGTGCCACACCTGGCCTTGGTAGCGGCTCGGCCAGGAGCCGAGGCTGCGCTCGTGCACTGTGTGAAGCCCTGACTCCTCGGCCAGTTCCCGGACCGCGGCGTCCCGGACCGATTCGCCAGCCTCGACGCTGCCCTTGACCAGTTGCACGCCGGCCAGCGGATGCCTGAAGACGAGCACCTCGACGTCGCTCCCTTCGCCGCGCAGCAGCACGGCAACGGCCTTGTGGGTGCTCATGGGCGGACGACTCAGGCCGCCGCCCGCGCGGCCGCGTAGCGGTTCGTGGGGAAGGGCAGGCCCAGGTGCTCGCGCAGGGTGCTGCCTTCGTAGTCGGTGCGCACCAGGCCGCGCTGGCGCAGCAGGGGCAGCACGCCGTCGATGAAGGCGTCGAACTCGCTCGGCACCGACACGCGGAAGTTGAAGCCGTCGGCGCCTTCTTCCTTGAACCAGCGTTCGATCTCGTCGGCCACGGTCCTGGCCGTGCCGACGAAGGGCGAGGGCAGGGCTGCGAAGCGCAGTGCGGTCTGGCGCAGCGTGAGCTTTTCGTCGCGGGCGATGCGGATGATGCGTTCGGCATGGCCGCGGTAGCCGTTGAGACTGAGGCCGGCCAGGTCGGGGAAGGCGTCGTCCAGCGGATAGGCCGAGAAGTCGAGGTAGTTGAACGGGCGACCCAGCGCGACCAGCGCCTTCTTCAGGTCCACCGCGCCGTGGATCTCGGCTTCGCGCCGGCGCGCCTCGTCGTCGGTGGCGGCAATGATGGGGACGAGGCCGGGCAGGATGCTGATGTGCTCCGGCCGGCGGCCGGCCGCCAGGGTGCGCTGCTTGATGTCGCGGTAGAAGGCCTGCGCGTCCTCCAGCGTCTCGGCGTTCGTGTAGATGCCTTCGGCGTTGCGCGCGGCGAGGTCACGCCCATCGCTGCTGTCGCCGGCCTGGAAGATCACCGGCTGGCCCTGCGCGCTGCGCGAGATGTTCAGCGGCCCGGCGACGTTGAAGAACTCGCCGTGGTGGTTCAGCGCATGCAGCTTGGCCTTGTCCAGGAACACGCCGCTGGCCTTGTCGCGAGGGAAGGCGTCATCCTCATAGCTGTCCCACAGGCCGCGCACGACGTCCAGGTGCTCCTGGGCGCGGCGGTAGCGCAGCGCGTGGTCGATGTGTTTCTCCAGGCCGTAGTTGCCGGCTGCGCCTTCCAGCCCGGTGGTGACGACGTTCCAGCCCGCGCGGCCACCGCTGATGAGGTCCAGCGACGCAAAGGCCCGCGCCAGGTTGAAGGGCTCGTTGTAGGAGGTGGTGGCGGTGGCCACCAGGCCGATGCGCTCGGTGTGCACGGCCAGCGCCGACAGCAGCGTCAGCGGCTCCAGCCGGTTGAGGAAATGCGGCGCCGTGTCGGGCGTGATGTAGGGGCTGTCGACGATGAAGATCAGGTCGAACTTCGCAGCTTCAGCTTTCTTTGCCTGGGCGATGGCCCAGCGGATGTCGATGCTGGCATCGCCGGGCAGGTCCGGTGCGCGCCAGGCGTGCTGGGTCGTGCCGACGCCGCTGAGGATGGCGCCCAGGCGCAGTTGTCGTTGGCTCATTCAAACCTCCGCAGGCTGAGGGGTGGCGGTCAGGCGCGCCGAGGTGTAGCGGTTCTCCGGCACCGGCAGGCCGAGGTGGCCGCGCAGCGTCTGTGCAGCGTAGTCCTTGCGGTACAGGCCGCGTTCCTGCAGCAGTGGCACGACCAGCTCGACGAAGTCCTTCAGGTCGCCCGGCAGCACCTGGCCGAAGATGAAGCCGTCGGCCGCACCCTGCTCGAACCAGCGCTGGATCGCGTCGGCCACCTTGTCGGGAGTGCCGACGAATTCGTCGCGAGGTGCCAGCACGCGCAGCGCCGTCTGGCGCAGCGTGAGGTTCTCGCGGCGCGCCAGCTTGACGATGCGTTCGGAGGCGCTGCGGTTGCTTTCCGAGCCGAGGGCGGCCACGTCGGGGAAGGGCTCGTCCAGCGGGTAGACGCTGAAGTCGTGGTCGTTGAAGGAGCGGCCCAGCGCCGGCAGTGCTTCCTCGATGCGCACGAGCGACCGCGCCTCGCGGTACTTGCGCTCGACCTCGGCGTGGTCACGGCCGACGATGGTGCGCAGGCCCGGCAGCACGAGCAACTGGCTGGCGTCGCGGCCGAATCCGGTGGCGCGGCGCTTCACGTCGGCGTAGTAGCCCTGGGCTTCCTCGAAGCTGCCGCCGCCGGCAAAGATGGCGTCGGACTGCCGCGAGGCGAAGTTGCGCCCGTCCTCCGACGCGCCGGCCTGGAAGATCACCGGCTGGCCCTGGCGCGAGCGGGCGATGTTCAGCGGCCCGGCGACCGAGAAGTGCGCGCCCTGGTGGTTCAGTGCATGCAGCTTGGCAGGTTCGAAGAACTGGCCCGTCTCTCGGTTGGCGACGATGGCGTCGTCCTCCCACGAGTCCCACAGGCCTTGCACGACCTTCAGGTGCTCGGCGGCGATGCCGTAGCGCACGGCATGCGGCGGGTGCTCCGGGCGGCCGTAGTTGGCGGCGCTGCCGCTGAGCCAGGACGTCACGACATTCCAGCCGGCGCGGCCCTTGCTGATGTGGTCCAGCGACGCGAACTGGCGAGCCACTGTGTAGGGCTCGCTGTAGCTCACCGTCACCGTGCCCACCAGGCCGATGTGGCGGGTCACGGCGGCGAGTGCCGACAGGATGGTCAGCGGCTCGAAGCGGTTCAGGTAGTGCGGGCTGGAGCGCTCGTTGATCGAGACGCTGTCGGCCACGAACAGGAAATCGAACTTGCCGGCTTCGGCCCGCTGGGCTTGCTGGATGTAGAGATCGATGTCGGTGCTGCCCTTGGGATGGGCGTCGGGGTGGCGCCAGTCGCCCCAGCCGGAGCCGGTGCCGGCGAGGATGAGGCCGAAGTGCAGTTGTCGTTGGGCTTGCGTCATGGCGATGGGTTTCCAGGGGAAGAGGGTGGGGAGGCAGCCGCGCTCATTCGACGAACTGCTCGTGGCCGGTGACACCCAGCCGGGTCACGCCCACGCGCTGCGCTGCGGCCAGCACTTGCGCTACGGCGTCATAGGGCACGCGCTTGTTGGGGCGCAGGTGCACCTCGGGCTGCTCGGGCAGGGCGGCCACCTGCGCCTGCAGGCGGGTCTCGATCTCGCTGGCCTGCACGGGTTCGCCGTTCCATTGGATGCTGCCGTCGGCATCGACATCGATGCGCACCACCTCGGGCGGCTTGGCGGGCGGCGTGGATGCGCCCTGCGGCAGGTTCAGGTTGACCGAGTGCAGTTGCACCGGGATGGTGATGATCAGCATGATCAGCAGCACCAGCATCACGTCGATGAGCGGCGTGGTGTTGATCTCCGACAGCACCTCGCCCGATCCGGAGGGCGAGCCGACGTTCATGGCCATGGGGTGTCCTTCAGCCTTTCGGCGCGGGTTCGGTGATGAAGCCGATCTTGGCGATGGCGGCACGCTGGCAGGCCAGCAGCACACGGCCGACGCCTTCGTAGGCGCCCTGGCCGTCGCCGCGGATCTGCACCACGGGTTGCGGCGTCTGCTGGGCGACGACCTTCAGGCGCTGCAGCAGCTCGTCCCTGCTGGTCAGGTGGTCGCCGTTCCAGTAGACGCCGCCGTCGCGGTCGACCGACACCTCGATGTTCTCGGGCTTGGTCTGCCGCGCCACGTTGCTTTGCTTGGGCAGGTTCAGCGGCACGGTCTTCGTCACCACCGGGATGGTGATGAGGAAGATGATCAGCAGCACCAGCATCACGTCCACCAGCGGCGTGGTGTTGATGGCTGCATTGACCTCGTCGTCGCCGCCGCCGGAGGCCTTCAGGCGCAGGCTGCTCATCCCAGCGCTCCGGCGGCGCCGGCCGGGCCGGCGTCAGCGCCGCTCGACGGCGCCGGGTGCGGGCGGGCCGGGCGCTTCTCGGGCGCCGTGTGCCCGGGTTGGTCGTTGTTGTGCGAGGAGGACTGGGGCGCCAGCTTGGCGCCCAGCAGCGCGCGATGGAGTTCCGTGCCGAAGCGGCGCACGCCGTCGAGCGCCACCTTGTTGCGGCGCACGAGCCAGTTGTAGCCCAGCACCGCAGGCACGGCCACGGCCAGGCCGATGGCGGTCATGATGAGCGCCTCGCCCACCGGGCCGGCCACCTTGTCGATGCTGGCCTGGCCGGCGATGCCGATGGCCGTCAGCGCGTGATAGATGCCCCACACGGTGCCGAAGAGGCCGACGAAGGGCGACGTGGCGCCCACCGTGGCGAGCAGGGCCAGGCCTTCCTGCTGGCGCGCCTGCACGTCGTCCACGGCCTGCTGCAGGCTGGCATTGATCCATTCGTTGCGGTCGATGTGCTCGGTGACGGCGCCGGTGTACTGCTGGTCGGCGGCCAGGCCTGTCTCGGTAACGTAGCGGTAGGTGCTGCCGGCCTTCAGTGCGCGGGCACCGGCCGCCACGGTGTCGGCGTGCAGCACGGTGTCGCGGGCCAGGCGGGCTTCGCGGGACAGCCGGATGCTCTGCGTCAGCTTGGTGGCCAGGACATACCAGCTGCCCAGGCTGAACAGCACTAGCAGCGCCAGCGTGCCGCGGGCGACGAGGTCGCCCTGCGCCCACAGGGCGTCGATGCCGTAGGGGTTGGACACGGGCTCCGGCTGGGCGAGGGCGGTGGCGGACAGGGTCAGCAGCAGCACGGCGGCGCCGAGCTGCGAGAACGAGCGCTTGTTCATCAGGTACTCCAGGGAATGGGGGGTGGGGATCGCGCCGTGCGGGGTCAGTCGGCGCGGAAGTCGAAGGTCTGCACGGCGACGATTTCGTCGGTGCCGCTGCTCTGGCAGCCGTACTGCAGCAAGGCGGCGCGCACGGCGGCGTCGAACAGGCCGCGCGGCTTGGAGCTCAGGATCTGCACGTCGACGACGCGGCCGCCGCGGATGCTGGCCTGCGCGCGCACCTGGCCGGTGATGCCTTCGAGCTGCGCGCGCCGGGGCAGCACGGGGGCCACCTGCGTGGGGCAGACCACGCCGATGGTCACCGGCTCGCTCCTGGCCGGCGGTGGCGCCGGCACGGGAGCCGGCGGCGCCGCCCTGACCTCCTGCGCCGGCGGAGGCAGCACCGGGCTGGTGGCGGTGATCGTGGGCGCCGGGTTGGCGGGCGCGGCGACCGATACCTCCGGCGGCGGCACATAGGGCGTGGGCGGCGGCGGCGCCGTCAACTTGGGCAGCAGCTTGGGCGGTGGCTTGGCGGGCTCGGGTGGCGGGGGCGGCTTCACCTCATCGATGAGGCGGGCCTCGAGGGGCTCGCGCACGATGTCCACCACTTTCTGGGCCAAGCCGCTGACGATGGCATAGCCGATCACCAGATGCACGGCCACGACCACGCTGAATCCGACGGCGTGACTGCTGCCGTCCGGGCGCTGGGGCAGGGCGAGTTCCATGGTCAGGCTCCCGTGAATGAGGGCGCGGTGGCGTCAGGCGGCGACCGGCTGGCGCAGTTCGGCCACGGCAGCCAGGATGGGTTCGGCCTCGGTGCGCAGCAGCCAGTCCGGGTGGACGTCAGCGAAGCGCACGCGGCGGTCGGTGTCGATGACGACGACGGTCGGCTGCGGCAGCTGCCACGTGCCGGTGCCGGTGGTCTCGCCGGTGCTCTTGCCGCGGGCCAGCGCGGCTTTCTGCGAGGCTTCGTCGGCTGTGTAGAGGATGCCGAAGCGGCGGCCGAGGGAGTTGTCGCGGTCGGTCGCGACGAGGAAGCCCAGGTCGTGGCGGCGCTTGATGGCCACCAGCTTCTCGGGCACCTGCGGGCTCAGGGCCACCAGCGTGGCGCCGAGCGCCTGCAGGCCCGGCAGCAGGTTGCGCTGGTAGTAGGGCAGCGCCAGGTTGCAGGCCGGGCAGCCCTCGAAGCGGAAGAACACCAGCACCAGCGGGCCGCGTTCGAGCAGGCTGTCCAGCGTCAGCGTCTGGCCGTCGACCTCCTGCACGCTGAACGGGTGGACCAGGTCGCCGGCCTTCACCCATTGGCCCGGGTTGGCCTCGGCCACCAGGCGCTGGCGCTGGTCGATGTTGCTCTGCAGCTGGGCCGGCGGAAAGTTCTCCACACGCCAGGCATGCAACTGGCGAAAGATGTCGTGCAGCGACTCCTTCTGGCCGGGTGTGGGGGTGTAGGTGAAGGTCGCGTTGTCGGTGGGGGTGCTCATGGCGGGCTCCTGGGTGACGGTTCAGTGGAGTGGGAAGTGGCAGGCCACGGTGCGTCCGGTGGCGAGCGTGGCGAGGGGCGGCACCTCGCGCTTGCAGCGCTCGGTGGCCGCGGGGCAGCGGGGGTGGAAGTGGCAGCCCGAGGGCGGCGCGGTGGGCGAGGGCAGCTCGCCGACCGGCGGCACGAACTCGCGCCGGCGGCGGGGGTCGGGCACCGGCATGGCGGCGATCAGCGCGCGGGTGTAGTGGTGCGCTGGGTGGCGGAACAGCTCGTCGGCCGGCGCCACCTCGACCAGCCGGCCCAGGTACATGACGCCGATGCGGTCCGACAGATGCCGCACGACATGGAGGCCGTGGCCGATGAAGAGCGTCGTCAGCGACAGCCGCTCGCGCAGGTCCGACAGCAGGTTGATGACCTGGGCCTGCACCGACAGGTCGAGCGCCGAGACCGCCTCGTCGGCCAGCACGAAGCTGGGTTCCAGCGCGATGGCGCGTGCGATGCCGACACGCTGGCGCTGACCGCCGGAGAACTCGTGCACATGGCGGGTGCGGGCGCTGCCCGGCAGGCCGACCAGCTCCAGCAGCGCTTCCACGCGCTCGCCCTGCTCCTGGGTATTGCCGATGCGGTGGGCCGCGAGCGGCTCGGCGATCACCTGGCCGACGGTCCAGCGCGGGTCGATGCTGCTGTAGGGGTCCTGGAAGATCATCTGCATCTCGCGCCGCGCCTGCTGGCGCTCGTCGCCCTTGAGCAGTTGCAGCGACTTGCCGGCGTAGCGCACATCGCCTTGCGTGGGCGTTTCGAGTTGCAGCAGCAGGCGACCGAGCGTGCTCTTGCCGCAGCCGGACTCGCCGACGAGGCCGAAGGTCTCGCCGCGCTGGATGTCGATGGACACGTTGTCCAGCGCGCGCACCGGCAGGCCGCGCGACAGCAGGCCGCGGCCACTGGCGAACTGCTTGCTGAGCTGCACGGCCTGCACCAGCGGCGTGCCCTCGGGCACCCGGTCGGCGAGGGTGGCAGAGCGTGCGGGCAGCGTGCCCCGCAGCGTGACCGGCAGCGCCGCAGTGCTCGTGACGCCCGTGGCCGGCCGCTCGGGCGCGAACGCATGCCAGCAGGCGACGCTGCGCTCGCCCACCGGCTCCAGCGGCGGTGAACTCTGCTTGCAACGCGCGTCGGCCTGCGGGCAGCGCGGGTGGAAGCGGCAGCCGCTGGGCAGGTCGTCCAGCCGCGGAATGCTGCCGGTGATGGCGACCAGGCGGCTGCCGCGCACGCTGTCGACCGGCACGGCCGAGCGCAGCAGGCCGCGCGTGTAGGGGTGACCCGGCTGCGTGAACAGGCCTTCGACCGGCGCCTGCTCGACCACGCGGCCCGCATACATCACCACCACGCGGTCGGCCACTTCGGCGGCGACGCCGAGGTCATGCGTGATGAGCAGGATGGCCATGCCGTCCTGCTGCTGCAGCTCCTTGAGCAACGCCAGGATCTGCGCCTGGATGGTGACGTCCAGCGCCGTGGTGGGCTCGTCGGCGATGAGCAGCTCGGGTCCGCAGGCCAGGGCCATGGCGATCATGGCGCGCTGGCGCATGCCGCCGGAGAGCTGCTGCGGGATCTGCGCCATGCGCAGCCGGGCGTCGGGCATGTGCACGCGCTCCAGCAGGTGAACCGCGCGTTCGTAGGCCGCTCGGCGGCTGATGCGGCTGTGGCGAAGCACGGTCTCGATGATCTGGTCGCCGATGGTGAACACCGGGTCGAAGGCGGTCATCGGCTCCTGGAACACCATCGCGATGCGACGGCCGCGCAGGTCTTCCAGTTCGGCCCGGGGCAGGCCGACGAGGCCGCGGCCATCGAAGCGGATGTCGCCCCGGACGATGCGTGCGCGCCGGTGCTCGTCCAGCCGCAGCACCGACAGCGCCGTCACCGTCTTGCCGCTGCCGGACTCGCCCACCAGGCAGACGGTCTCGCCGCGGTGGATGACGAGGCTGGCGTCGTCCACCGCATCGAGCGGTTTCTCGTCGCTGCCGAAGCGCACGGCCAGGCCCTGCACCTCCAGCAGCGGGGGCAGGTGGCGCCGGATCGGTTCGCTCAGGTCCATCACCGCGGTCCTTGACGGGGGTCGAGCCGGCGGCGCAGCGCGTCGCCCAGCAGGTTGACCGAGATCACCAGCGTGGTGATGGCCAGGCCCGGAAAGACCACCGTCCACCAGGCCGTGGTCAGGTAGGCGCGGCCCTGCGTCAGCAGGTAGCCCCAGTCCGGGATCTCGTCGTTGACGCCCAGCCCCAGGAAGCTGAGAGAGGCCGCCGCGAGGATGCTGCTGCCCAGCCCCAGCGTGGCCAGAACCAGGATCGGCGCCGCGCAGTGCGGCAGCACGTGGCCACGCAGGATGGCCCATCTCGAGGCGCCCGAGACACGTGCCGCTTCGACGAAAGCCTGGTGTCGCACACCCAGCGCCTGCCCGCGCAGCACGCGGGCGCAGCGCGGGATCTTGGCGACGGAGATGGCCAGGATGATGTTGCCGACGCCCGGGCCGAGTGCGGTGGCGATGGCGATGGCCATCAGCACCTCCGGCAGCGCGAACCACACGTCGGCCAGGCGCATCAGCAGCGCGTCGATCCAGCCGCCGAAGTAGCCGGCGATCACGCCCAGCACCGCCCCGGCGCTCACGCCGAACAAGGTGGACATCAGTGCGATCTGCAGCGACTGGCGGGCGCCGTGGACGACCAGCGCGAACATGTCGCGGCCGAATTGGTCGGTGCCGAACAGATGCTCGGTGCCGGGCCGCTGCAGCACCGCGTCGGACAGCATCGCCGTGGGCGATTGCGACGCGATGACGCCGGGCACCAGCGCGCAGCCCAGTGCGAAGCTCAGCAGCAACAGGGGCAGCACCACGGTTGCTCTGGGCAACCGGCGGCGCCGGCGTGCGGGCGTCGCGGCGCGAGGCGGCGCGACGGACGCCGGGGAAGGCAGGCTGCGGGCGGCAGCGAGCGGCGGGGCAAGCAGGGTTTCAGCCATGGTTCAGGTCCTCACGCGCGGGTCGATCCACGTGTACGACAGGTCGACCAGCAGGTTCACAAGCACGAAAAACATCGCGGCTAGCAGGATGGCGCCCTGCACCACGGGGATGTCCTTTTGGGCGATGGCCTCGGCGGTCACGCGGCCCAGGCCCTGGCGGGCGAACAGCGTCTCGATGACGACGGCGCCCGACAGCAGTTCGCCGCCGACCACGCCGAGCAGCGTCATGGTCGGGATCAGCGCGTTGCGCAGCACATGCACGTTGAAGATGCGGCTCTCGCGCAGCCCCTTGGCGCGCAGCGTGGTGACGAAGGGCTGCTGCAGCGCGTCCAGCATGCCGTCGCGCACCATGCGCAGGATGGGAACGGACACCACCAGCCCCAGCGCCAGCACCGGCAGCACCATCGCCGCCGACGAGTTGCCGATCACCGGCAGCCAGCCGAGCGCGACCGAGAACACCAGGATCAGCAGGATGCCGAGCCAGAAGCCCGGCATCGAATAGACGGTCAGCGCGACGGCCTGGATGGCGTGGTCGGGCCAGCGGCCGGCATGGCGGGCCGACAGCACGCCCAGCGAGACGCCGAGCACCATCGCCACGGCGCAGGCGGCCAGCGTCAGTTGCAGCGTGGCCGGCAGTTGCTTGGTCAGCCGTTGCAGCACCGGCTCGCGCGTGACGAAGCTCTGGCCCAGGTCTCCGCGCGCCAGCGCCGCGAGATAGTCCACATACCGTTGCGCCAGCGGCTTGTCCACGCCGAGCTGCTGGCGCACGCGCTCCAGCACCTCGGCCGGTGCGTCGTCGCCGGCGACGAGCTCGGCCGGGTCGCCGGGCAGCCAGTTCAGCAGCAGGAACACCAGCGTGATGGCGCCGAACACGACGGCCAGCGACGCGAGCAGCCGCTCGACGATGCGGCGCACGTTCATGGCTGGGCCACCCAGGCGCCGTGAAACTGCGGGAACCCGTAGGTGCCGATCGTGATGCCGCGCACCTTGTTCGAGTGCACGACGTTGTAGGTCAGCACGTAGATCGGGATCGAGTAGGTGGCGTCGATGATGCGTTCCTGCGCCTTGGCGTAGAGCGCAGCACGTGCCGCCGGGTCCGTCTGCTGGACGGCCGCGTCGAGCCAGTCGTTGAGTTCGGCATCGTCCACCTGCGACAGGCCAGAGATCGTGCGCGCCTTCGCTGAGTAGATGCGGCGCAGCACGTCCGGGTCGGACGCGAACTGGCTCCAGCCGACCAGGTCGAATTCGCCGCGGCGCGCCTTCTCCAGCATGCTGCCGCCGGGCTGGCTGTCGATGCGCAGGTCGAAGCCGGCTTCGCGCAGCTGGCGGCGCACCATGGCGATGACGTCCAGGCGCTTCTCGCGGTTGCCCTGGCTGTCCAGGAACTGCACCACCAGCCGCTTGCCGTCCTTCTGCCGCACACCGTCCGGGCCGGGTTTCCAGCCAGCGGCGTCCAGCGCGGCGGCCGCCGCCGTGCGGTCAGGTTTCCAGCGGTCTTTCAACGCCGCGTCTGCGCTGGCGACGACGCCGGGCGACAGCGGCGCCCACGCGCGCTGCGCGGTGCCGAGATAGATGGTCTTGACGATGGCGTCGAGGTCGATCGCCTGCCGGAATGCCAGGCGCACGCGCGGGTCGGTCCAGGGCTCGCGGGTGATGTTCAGGTGCAGCGAATAGTTGTGATTCAGCAGCTCCGCCTCGACGACGCCGGTGTCGCGCTGACCGCGTAGCTGCACCAGGTTTTGCGGGGGCAGCAAGTCCACGGCCTGGGCCTGACCGTTCGCCAGCACGGCGGCCCGGGTGGCCTCCTCCGGCACGTTCTTGAACACGAGGCGCTGCAGCCATGCGGCCCCCGTGTGCGAGCTGCCTTCAGGTGCCCAGCGGTAGGCCTCGAAACGCTCGGTCACGACTTCGCTGCCGGGCACGATCTGCGTCACCTTGAAGGGGCCGGTGCCCACGGGATGCGCGGGGATCTGGTCGCCGTAGCGGGCGAGCGCCGTCGGCGAGATCATGCCGAAGGTGGCCTTGGCCAGATGCGACAGCAGCGGTGCGAAAGGTTGCGAGAAATCGAGCCGCACGGTGAACTCGTCGACCACGGTGGCGCCCAGGAAGCCGGTCAGATCCTGACGGCCGGGCAACGTGTTATTCGGGTCGGCGATGCGGTCGAAATTGGCTTTCACGGCGGCGGCGTCGAAGCGCGTGCCGTCGTGGAACGTCACGTCCTGCCGCAGCTTGAACGTGGTGCTGCGGCCGTCCGGCGTGGCCTGCCACTCGGTGGCGAGCCAGGGGCCGAAACGGTTGCCCGGAAGCGGTGCGACCAGGCTGTCGAACACCGAACGCATGATGCGCACGTGCGGTGCGAACAGGGCGCGCTGTGGGTCCAGGGGAAAGGTGGAGGCGCCGGCGCCGTCGAAGGCGAACACCAGCTCCCCGCCGGCCACGGGTTTGTTAGCGGCGGTGGCGCCGCCGTCGTTGCCGGCACGCCTGCTGTCGCAGGCGACCAGCAGCAGCATCGCACTCAAGGTGGCCAACAGCAGGCGCATCGTCTCGCTCCGATCAGTAGTGCGGCAGGGCGTCGAAGTCTTCGACCAGCACGCGCTCCAGCTCGCGCGGGTAGTCGCCGTAGTTGCTGACGGCGTAGTGCAGGCCGGCGCGGTTGTCCCAGAAGGCCAGCGCGTGCTTGCTCCACTTGAAGCGGACATGGAACTCGGGCTTGGCGTAGACGCGCTCCAGCTCGGCGATCAGCGCAGCGCTCTCGGCGCGGTCCCAGCCGATGACGCTGGGGTTCTGCGAGAAGTTCAGCCACAGGATCTTTTCGCCGGTCTCCGGGTGCACGCGCACCAGGCGATGGGCGACGATGGGGTAGTCCAGCTCGACGCGCTTGAGCGCACTCTGGAAGTCGTGCACGACGTACAGGTCGGCGATCTTTTCCTTCAGCTCGTCGGACAGGCTTTCGTACACGGCATGGCCATCGGCCCAGACGGTGTCGCCGCCGACCTCGGGAATGTCCACCTCACGCAGCACCGCACCCCATGCCGGGCGCACCAGCCAGCTCGTGTCGGTGTGCCAGCGGCCCGAGGTCACCTTGTAGACCTTGCGGGTCTCGGCCGCCGAGATGCGGTGCGAGTCGGCCGTGCTGGCGTCGAAGCGCGTCTCGGTGCGGCGCGTGTTGGGGTGCTGGTAGATCTTGCCGAACTGGCGGGCGAAGGCGACCTGCTGTTCGTGGTTGATCGGCTGGTCACGGAAGAACACCACGCGGTGCTTGAGCAGCAGCGCCTTGATCTCGTCGCGCTGCTCGATGCTGAGGGGCTGGCGCAGGTCGATGCCGCTGATCTCAGCGCCGATGGTGGGTTCCAGCTGCTTGACGGTGAGCGTGCCGGTCTTGGCGCGCGTGGTTTCGTTGAGGACGGCGGACATGCGTGTCTCCTGCGGGTGGGTGGGGTGGCGTTGACGCCACGGGGGAAGGCAGCTCAGAGTTCGTAGCTGAGCCGGGCGTAGGCGAAGCGGCCGTTCACGCCATAGGGGCTGAACGAGCCGTAGTTGTTGGTGGCGTCGATGCGGGTGCCACCGGGCAGCGCGGCGTCGGCCGTCGGCGTGACGGGCTGGCTCGTGGGCCGCACACCGAACAGGTTGTTGGCCCCGAGCGCTGCGGTGATGCTGCGGGTGAGCTTCCAGCCGAGTTCGAGGTCGGTGATCCAGCGCGCGGCGAAGGTGCGGTCCAGGCCGAGCGCGGCGGTGGCACCGGCAGCCTCGGTGTAGCCGCCGAAGCGGGTCAGGCGCAGGTTCGCCGTGGCCGGGCCGCGGGACCAGTTCGCGCCGAGCACCAGCTTGTCCTTGGGGCTGGAGCCGGTGAGCTGTGACTGCGCCACCCGGCCGAAGGGCGTGTAGCGGGTGCCGAATGCCGCCAGCTCGGCCGGGTTGGCCTTGATGCGGTCGATGCTGATCTTGTTGCGGTTGTAGAGCGCCGACCAGCGCACCTGGCCGAGCGTGCCGTGGCTGGTGCTGTATTCGGAGGTGATGTCGATGCCGCGGGTGGTGATGTCGGCGGCGTTCAGGTTGTACTGGGCCGAGCTGGTGGGCGCCGGGTCGATCAGGCCGATGGACAGCAGCGCGTCACGCACGATGGTCGAGCCGCCCGAGTCGGTCAGCGCTTCGCCCTTGATGATCAGGTCGGAGACCTTGATCTGGTAGGCGTCCACCGTCAGGCGCAGGCCGCGCGCCGGCTCGAAGGTGAGACCCAGGCTCAGGTTCTTGGACTTCTCCGGCGTCAGCGGGCTGGCGCCCAGCGACTTGGCGGCCGGGCTGGTGGGCGGCAGGTAGGCGATGAGTGCCGAACGCACCACGCCGTCGTTGCCGCGCACGCTGGAGCTTTGGGTGACCGAGAAGATCTGCTGGGCCAGCGACGGCGCGCGGAAGCCGGTGCTGGCCGTGCCGCGCACCGCGAAACCCTCCGCCACCTCGTAGCGCAGCGACAGCTTGCCGCTGGCGGTGTCGCCCGAGCTGTCGTTGTAGCGCTCGAAGCGGGCGGCGGCACTGGCGTAGAAGTTCTGCGTGATGTTGGCGCCCAGGTCGGCGTAGGCGGCCACGCTGTTGCGCTCCAGCGCACCGGCGTCGCGCGCCGAGGTGCCGATGAAGGATTGCAGGCCGGCGGGCGGGCGCTGGCCGGCGCGCGGTGTGCCGACGGGGTAGATGTAGCCGCCGTCGCGGTAGGAGTCGGGCTCGCCGGCGCCTTCTGCGTAGCGCTCCCAACGGTCTTCCAGGCCGAACGACAGCTGTGCCGGCTTGGCCGTGCCGATGTCGATCTCGCGGGTGATGTCGAAATTGACGGTGCTCTGCTTGAACAGCAGGTTGCCGAGGTAGAACTCAGTCTTGGCGTTGGTGGGGCCGAGCGAGCTGTTGGTGGTGTTGCGGGCATTCAGCACCGCCAGGTCGCGGGCATAGGTGGCGCTGAGGTCGTAGTTCCAGCCGGCGAGCAGGCCCTTGCTGCCGAAGGCCAGCTGGTAGTTGGGCTGGCTGATGAGCCGCTGCGTGGCGAAGCCGTCGGGGAAGACCTCCAGCAGCGTGTTCAGCGAGTTGGGCCGGTAGCTGCCACGCGTGTCGACGATGTCGCGGTAGCTGAAGGTGGAGAAGGAGTACAGCGTCACCGCCTCGGAGAACGGCAGTTCGGCGTTGTAGGCGGTGTTGATGACGCTGTCGCGGTTGGATCGGCCGCTGCCCTTGGCGAACAGCCGGTCGATAGTTTCCTCGCGCGGGTCGGGCGTGGCGCCGGGCGTGCCATAGGGCACCGGCTTGCCGTTGAGCAGCGGGAAGTAGAAGGGGCCCTGTGCTTCACCAGCCGAGTAGGACGGGCCTTGCAGCCGTACGTCGACGGAGACGTTGATGAAGCCGCCGTCTTCGCCCAGAGACAGGCCCTTGTTGAAGCCGACCTGCGCCAGGTCGCCGGGGCGGTCCTGCTGCTGGCCGGCCGTGAGCGCGATGCTGCCGCCGTCGGCGCTGCGCTTGAGGATGATGTTCAGCACGCCGGCGATGGCGTCCGAGCCGTACTGCGCCGCCGCGCCGTCGCGCAGCACCTCGATGCGCTCGATGGCCGAGACCGGGATCAGGTCCAGGTCGACCGGCACGCTGCCGGTGCCGAAGTTGTTGTAGACGGCGGTGTTGTGGCGGCGCTTGCCGTTCACAAGCACCAGCAGCATGTCGCCGGAGAGGCCGCGGATCTTGGTGGGCCGGACGCTGGCCGACGTGCCGCCGCCGGGCTGGGACGGCGCGGTGTAGGAGGGCACCAGCGTGCCGATGACCTCGCGCAGGCTGGCCTTGCCGCTGGCGCGGATCTCCTCGCCGCTGACCACGTCGATGGGCGAGGGGCTGTTCGTCACGGCGATCTGCTTGCCGCGTGAGCCTGTGCTGATGACGACCCGGCTCAGCTCCGACGCGGCCGGCGCTGCTGCCGGTGCCTGTTGCTGCGCCCACGCGGGCAGGGCGGCGCAGGCCAGCATGAGGGTGGAAAGTCGGTGTGACGCAGGGCGGAAACGCGGGTTCGCAGGCAGGCTCATGGGAGGGAATACGGTCCGGGGTGGTGTGCGATGAAGTGGCGCCTAGGCCACCAACGAAGCGCATGCTAGGGAGCCCGTGCAGATTTAATAACTATGCTTTTCGTATATGTTTATGTTCGTCATATTTGCGATATATGCATATTTAGTGGGCGCGTATGGGGCGCATGTTCTAGGTCTTGCGTCCCTTTTTGGGGCGTTACGATGACGGCGTTTTTCAAACGCATGACACCGACAGCGCCTCTATGAAGACTGATGATTTGCGTGCTTTTGATGCCGTGGTGCGCCATGGCTCCATCAGTGAGGCCGCCCGGGCGCTGAACCTGACCCAGCCCGCCATCACGCGTCGCATCCAGAGCCTGGAAGAGGCGCTCGGCGCGCAGCTGCTGGACCGCAGCACCAAGCCGCCACGCCCCTCCGTGCTGGGCCTGCGCGTGCACGAGCAGACCAAGAGCGCGCTGCGCGAGATCGATGTGCTGGCTCAGCTGGTGGCGGCCGATGCCGAGCCGACGGGTCAGCTGCGCCTGGGCCTGACGCATTCGATGGGGTCCATCGGCCTGATCGAGGTGCTCAGCGAGATGCAGCGCTCGTACCCGGACGTCAGCATGCAGATCTCCACCGACTGGAGCGCGCGCCTGCTCGACAAGGTGGTGCAGGGCAAGCTGGACGCCGCGACCGTCTTCCTGCCCGCCAAGGCGCTGGCCCCCGACGGCTTGAGCGGCGAACGCCTGGGCTCCACCGACGTGGTGGTGGTGGCGGCCAAGGGGCGCTTCGCACAGACGGGCGGCAAGCTGCGCAGCTATGCGGAGACCGGCTGGGTCCTCAACCCGGAAGGTTGCGGCTTTCGCGCCGCGCTGCAACGCCGGCTGTCCGATCTGGGCCTGCGCCTGCAGCTCAACATGGAAACCTACGGCAGCGAACTGCAACTGGGCCTGGTGGCCTCGGGCCTGGGGGTCGGCCTGGTCTCGCGGCCCGCCCTCATGGCCAGCCAGTGGCGCGACGAGCTGGACCTGCTGTCACCGCGGGACTTCTCCCTGTCCGTCGACGTGTGGCTGGTCGGCCCCGGTTTCCACGGCAACATGGCCAAGGCGGTGGCCCACTTCGGCGAGGGCATTGCCAAGGGATTCGAGCAGCCGGCGCCGGCCGGCCGCGGCCGCGCGCGCTGAGCCTGCCGCCGTCATGACCCGGTGGACGCGTAGTGCCGCACGCCCACGCGCCACGCCGCAAGGGACAGCGCCAGGAAGGCCAGACCCGCCAGTGGCGACACGGCGCCCAGCCAGGCCGGTGCGCCCAGCGGGTCGGGCCGCTGCAGGATGAAGAGCGCCGGGTAGTAGGCCACCGCGGCCAGCGGCACGCCGAAGCTCAGCAGCCGCCTGAACCAACGCTCGTAGATGGCCAGCGGGTATTGCGCCGCCTGCACGCCGCCGTAGGTCAGCACATTCGCCACCTCCAGGCTCTCCACCGTCCAGAAGGCGAGGGTGCCCTGCAGCACCAGGATGCCCAGGAACAGCGCCGCCCCACCGACCACGGCGAACAGCGCCACGGCCAGCGTGGCTGCGTCCCACATGAACACGCCCTGCGCACCGGCCCACAGCAGCACCAGCCCGCCCTGCAGCAGGCGACCCAGGCGGCTGATGCGAAGGTCGTGGCCCATCAACTGCAAGGTCAGCGTGCGCGGGCGCAGCAGCAGGCGGTCGAACTGGCCGCTGCGCAGCAACTCGCTGCCCAGCACGTCGAAGCCGCGGCCCAGCGCGTCGGCGATGGCGAACATGATGTTGGCCAGGCCGTAGAACACCGCCACCTCGGCCAGCTGCCAGCCCTGCACGGTGCCGAAGCGGTGGAACAGCGCCCACACCGCCACGGCCTCGATGCCGGTGGCCGCGAACTGGCCCACGGTCAGCATGGCGGCCGACAGCGGGCAGCGCGCCTGGCCGCGCAGCGAGGCAGCCAGCAGGCGCAACAGCAGCGCATCCATGCTCAACCGCCCTGCACGTCGAGTGCGCGGAAGCTGTGCGCCAGCAGCAGCCGGCCCAGCACCACGAGCAGCACCAGCCAGCCCAGCTGAAGGCCCAGCGCCCAGGTGCCGACCTGGCCGAAATACAGGCGCAGCGGAATGTCCAGCAGGCCGGCCAGCGGCTGCAGCAGCAGGGCCGCCTGCCAGCCGTCGGGCAGCAAAGCCAGCGGCAGCAGGTTGCCCGACAGCACGATCACCACCGGCGTGGCCAGCGCGTTGATGCCGCGCGCATCCAGCGCCGCCAGCGTGGCGATGTTCAGCAGCATCACCATCGCCGTGGCCAGCGCCCAGGCCAGCAAGGCCGACAGCAGGAAGGCCAGCGCCGCGCCGGCTGTGGCGGGCGCCTGCCAGGCCCATGGCGACGCGCCGCACAGCGGCAGCAGCAGCGCGGCAAAGCCCGCCATCAAGGCCAGTCGTGGCAGCACGCGGGCCGCCAGCCAGCCGGCGCTGCGCGCGTACCAGAGCGCATAGGTGTCCAGCGGGCGCAGCCGGTCGTAGGCGACGGCACCGCTGCGCACGGCCTGCGCCACCTCCGGGTCGCCGGCCCAGGGCAGCAGCGTCAACAGGCCCTGCGCGGTCCAGGTGTAGCTGATGGCCTGGCTCAGCGGCATGGCGCCCGCATGGGGTGCGCCAGCGTAGAAGGCCGCCAGCACCATGACCTTGATGCCACCCCACCAGCACTGCGTGACGAAGCCGGCCAGCGCCGCGCTGCGGTACTGCAGCATCGCCAGCCAGCGTGCGCGGAAGGCAGCACCGTAGGGGCGCAGCAGTGCGGCCGGGTTCATGCTTCCGTGGCGCCATGCAGGGCGTAGAAGCGGGTGATGACTTCCTCGATGGCCAGGTCATCGCCGCCCGCCTCGGCGCCGGGCTGCGGCGCGATGGCCTGTGCCTGGCTGCGCAGTGCCTGCACCGAGGTGTCGGCCAGCAGCCGGCCGTGGCCGATGACCAGCACGCGCTCCGCCAGCGCCTCGATGTCATGCATGTCGTGTGTGGTGAGCAGCACCGTGGTGCCGCGCTCGCGGTTGGCGCGCTTCACGAAGCCGCGCACAGCCAGCTTGGACGGTGCATCCAGGCCGAGCGTTGGCTCGTCCAGGAACAGCAGCTCGGGCTCGTGCAGCAGCGCCGCGGCGATCTCGGCGCGCATGCGCTGGCCCAGCGAGAGCTGGCGCACCGGCTGGTCGATGATGGCCGCCAGGTTCAGCAACGCCACCAGCTCGTCGCGCGTGCGGCGGTAGCGGGCCGGGTCCACGCGGTAGATGTCGCGCAGCAGGTCGAAGCCCTCGCCCACGGGCAGGTCCCACCAGAGCTGGATGCGCTGGCCGAAGACGACGCCGATGCGCGCCACATGCCGCTTTCGGTCGGCAAACGGGTCACGCCCGTCCACCGTCACGCGCCCGCCGTCGGGCCGCAGGATGCCGGCCAGCAGCTTGATGGTGGTGGACTTGCCCGCGCCGTTGGGGCCGACGAAGCCCAGCAGCTCGCCGCGCTGCAGCGTGAAGGACACGCCGTCCAGCGCCTGCACCACGCGGTGGCGCCGGCGCAGCAGGCCGCGCCAGGCGCCCAGCAGGCCGGGGTCGCGCTCGGCAATGCGGTAGATCTTGCTGAGGTTCTCGACACTCACGTGCGTCATCGGCGGACTTTCCGGGTGTGGGTGCAACGGCGCTGCGGCATCGGAACCGGCCGGGCATTTGAGGTGATCTCAGGGCGCCGAAGTGTCGCAGCGTCGACGTCGGTTGTGTCAGCGCCGAGACCGATGCTGGTGCTTTTGTGAATGCGGATGGTGCATATATGTTTATAAGAATAATGCGCTTTTGTGTTGTTTTGTCGATCTCTAGGATCGCGCCCACTCATTGCATTTCAGGAGAGCGTCATGCCCGTCGAATTCATCGGTTACGTCGCGCCACGCGAGTCCAGCGAGATCGTGGCCGCCACGGGTCCCGCCATCGACCGCAGCTGGATCAGCACCGTGGCCAAGGCGCACGAGCATGTCGGCTTCGACCGTGCGCTGGTGGCCTACGGCAGCCACAGCGCCGACGCCCAGCAGATCGTGGCCTATGCCGCGCACGAGACGAGCCGGCTGAACTTCATGCTCGCGCATCGACCGGGCTTCGTGTTCCCGACCCTGGCGGCGCGCCAGCTCGCCACGCTGGACCATTTCAGCGAAGGCCGGCTGGCCGTGCACATCATCAGTGGCGGCAACGATGCCGAACAGCAGCGCGACGGCGACTACCTGGGCCACGACGAGCGCTACCAGCGCACCGACGAATACCTCAGCGTGGTCAAGCAGACCTGGACGAGCAATCAGCCCTTCGACTTCGAGGGCCGGCACTACAAGCTCAGGGACAACATCTCCAGCGTCAAGCCGCTGCAACGGCTGAACGGCCAGCCGCATGTGCCGATCTTCTTCGGCGGCTCCTCCGATGCGGCCATCCGCGTGGCGGGCAAGCATGCCGATGTCTACGCGCTGTGGGGCGAGCCGCTCGACCAGGTGCGCGAGACCATCGCCCGCGTGCGCGCGTCCGCAGCCGAGCATGGCCGCGAGCAGCATGTGCGTTTCTCGCTGAGCCTGCGTCCCATCATCGCGGCCACCGAAGAGGCCGCATGGGCGAAGGCGCAGGGCATCCTGGCGCAGGCGCGTGACGTCATCACCCAGAGCCGGCGCTGGCAGGAGCGCCAGGGCCAGGCACCGCAGAACGTGGGTTCGCAGCGCCTGCTGCAGGCGGCCAGCCGCGGCAAGGTGGTCGACGCGCGGCTCTGGACCGAGCTGTCCGCGCTGACCGGTGCGGCTGGCAACTCGACGTCGCTGGTGGGCACGCCCGAGCAGGTGGCCGAGTCGCTGCTGGCGTATCACGAGGCGGGTGTGAGCACCTTCCTGATCCGTGGCTTCAAGCCGTTGCAGGACGCGCTGGACTACGGCCGTCATCTCATTCCGCTGGTGCGCGAGGAGATCGCACGCCGTGAAGCCACCGCAGCACCTCACCTGGCCAACGCCGCCTGAAGGAACCAGACCATGAGCAAGATCGAATTCATCGGCCTCGTCGGCAACCAGGAAGGCAGCGAGGCCTACCCGTCCAGCGGCGGCCCTGTCGTCCAGAAGCGCTATGTGTCGCTGGCCGCGCGGGCCCACGAGAGCGCGGGCTTCGACCGTGTGCTGCTGGGCTACTTCAGTGCTGCACCGGACACGCTGCAACTCGCGTCCTACGTCGCGCACCAGACCGAAACGCTGAGCCCGCTGATCGCCCACCGCCCTGGTTTCACCGCACCCACGCTGGCCGCGCGCACCTTCGCGACGCTGGACCAGCTCAGCGCCGGCCGCGTCGCCATCAACTTCATCACCGGCGGCAACGATGCCGAGCAGCAGCGTGACGGCGATTTCCTGAGCCATGACGAGCGCTACGAGCGCACTGGCGAATACATCGAGGTGCTGAAGAAGGTCTGGACCAGCGACAAACCCTTCGACCATGAAGGTAAGCACTACCGCGTGACGGGCGCCTACTCCGACGTGAAGCCGGTCAACGGCCACATCCCGATCTACTTCTCGGGCTCGTCCGACGCCGCCATCCGCATCGCCGCCAAGCATGCCGACGTCTACATGCTGTGGGGTGAGCCGGTCGCGCAGGTGCGCGAGGTGGTGCAGCGCGTGCGCGCCGCGGCGGCCGAGCACGGGCGCGACAAGCTGATCCGCTTCAGCCTGTCGCTGCGCCCGGTGCTGGCCGAGACCGAGGAAGCGGCCTGGGCGCGCGCCGACGACATCCTGGCGCGTGCCAAGGCCGCCAAGGCGAACAGCCCGTTTGCTGCCCGCTTCCGCGGTGTCGGTGCGCCGCAGAACGTCGGTTCGCAGCGCCTGCTGGCCGTGGCCGCGCAGGGCAGGGTGGTGGACAAGCGGCTGTGGACCGAGATGGCCGCGCTGTCAGGCGCCGGCGGCAACAGCACGGGGCTGGTCGGCACGCCGCAGCAGGTGGCCGAGTCGCTGCTGGACTACCACGACGTGGGTATTGACACCTTCCTCGTCCGTGGCTTCGATCCGCTGCCCGACAGCGTGCAGTACGGCCGCGAGCTGATTCCGCTGACGCGTGCGCTCGCCGCGCAGCGTGCCGTACAGGCGGCGTGATGCCGGTTTCGCCGCGCAGGCCCTGGCCCGGCGCTCGACCATTCCTTGAACCTGTTCCTGAAAGAGAAGTCCCATGAGCAAAAACCGCATCGTTGTCGTGATCGGCAACCCCGGCGTCAAATCTCGCACCAAGGTGCTGGCGCAGGCGATTGCCTCCCGGCTCGTCGATGGCCTGGCCGGCCACCTGGCCGTCGAGGTGCAGACCGTGGAGATCGCGCAGTTGGCGCCGCATCTGCTGGCCAGTGGCTGGCCGGCCGAGCTGCCGCCCGAGGGCGTGGCGGCGGTGCGCGCCATCGAGACGGCCGACCTCGTCATCGCCGCCACCCCGGTCTACAAGGGCTCCTACACTGGCCTCTTCAAGCATCTGTTCGATCTCGTCGGGCCGGACGCTCTCGTCGGCCGCCCGGTGCTGCTGGCCGCCAATGGCGGCAGCGACCGCCATGCATTGGTGGTGGACCACCAGTTGCGTCCGCTGTTCTCCTTCTTCCGCGCGCTGAGCGTGCCCTCGGCCGTCTATGCGGCCGAGTCCGACTTCGACGGCTACACCATCGTCAACAGTGGCTTGAAGGCCCGCATCGCCGAGGCGGCGGGGCAGGCGGTGGATCTGCTGGTGCAGGCCAGCGCGCAGCGTGAGGCGAGCCTACTTCAGCGGCAGGCGGCGTGAAGTCGTCCAGCGTGGTTCTGGCGCGGTGGCGCCAGATCACCCGTTGAAGACACGCGCTGGCCAGCCAGGCCAGCGCAGCGTTTCATGCAGGCTGCAGCACACGGAAGCCATGCGTGCCGTCGCGGCCGAGCTGCGCGACGAGGCCGAACTCCCAATCCAGATAGCCCTGCATGGCCTCGCGAGGCGCGTCGGTCCCTTCATAGGGGCGGCGGTAGCGGTCGATGCGCGGGCTGAGCAGGCGCTCACCGCCTGGCTGCAGCGGCTGCCCCGCCGCGGCCCAGGCCGCGTTGCCGCCTTCCAGCACCGAGACTGGAATGTCGGTCAGTGCCTGGATGTCGACGGCCGCCAGGCGCGCGAGCAGGCTGGTGCCGCAGGTGGCGACGATCCGCTTCGGCGCCTCGGGCAGGCCCTTCAACGCCGCGGAGAGCTGCGAACGCAAGGCCCACCAGGCGCCAGGCACGTGGCCCTGCACATGCTGGGCGCTGGGGGCGAAGTCGATCACGGTGGCGGCATCTTCGGCCAGCAGCCCGGCCAGTTCGGCCACGCCGATGGTCTGCACTTCAGGCGACGCGCCGCGTGCAGGCTGCCATGTGCCAGTTTCCAGGCCTTCGCTCGGGTGCGGCGCATCGAGCCACGCCACCTCCCAGCCCAGTTGCGCCAGCCAGTGTGCGGTGATCGGGGCGCGCACCGCGTCGCTGGCGCTGCCGCCATCGGTCAGCACGATGCGGGCGCCGCGCACCGCGGCGAAGACATCGGTCTCCTGCACCAGCTGGCCACCCGGCGCACTGCCGAAACCGGGCCGGTGACCGGCCGCGTATTCCTCGGGTGTGCGCACGTCCCAGCGGTAGAGCGTGCGGCTCGCGTCGGCGGCCCAGCGGGCCAGGCAGGCCTCGTCGATGCGCTGCGCGCCGGTGCGTTCAGCCAGCTGTTGCGCGGACTCGCGTGCCGCGGCCAGGCTGGCGGCGCTGACCGGGCCGAAGCGCCGCTGTTGCCCGTGCTCGAGTTCGAACCCGGCCAGCAGCCAGCCGATGGTGCCATTGCGCAGGGCGGCCACCGGATTGGGCAGCCCTGCGTTGACGAGAGATTGCGCGCCGATCAGGCTGCGCGTGCGGCCGGCGCAGTTGACGATGATCCGCGTCGCCGGGTCGGGCGCCAGGTCGCGTGCGCGCAGCACCAGTTCGGCCCCGGGGACGCTGGTGCCGCCTGGAATGCTCATCGTGCGGTACTCGTCGAAGCGGCGCGCGTCCAGCACCACCACGTTCGCGCCGCTGTCCAGCAGCGCCTTGACGTCCTCGGCCGGCAGGGACGGCGTGTCCCGCTCATGCTCCAGCAACTCGCCGAAGGCCTTGCTCGGCACGTTGACGTCGCGGAACAGCTCGCCGCCGGCCTCGGCCCACCCGGCCAGGCCGCCGTCGAGCAGGCTCACGTCCGACCAGCCCAGCGCGATCAGCTTGTGGGCCGACGGCTCGGCCAGGCCTTCGCCGTTGTCGTAGACCACCACGGGCACGTCGCGCCGGGGCAGGCGCCAGGGTGCGTCGAGCTCCAGTCGCGAGGTCGACAACTGGACGGCGAACAGTGGGTGCGCCTGCGCGTAGGGGTCTTCTTCGCGCACGTCGACCAGCGCGATCTCGCGTCGTGCGCGCAAGGCGTCACGCACGGCATCGGTGTGGACGATGGGCAGTTTTTCGGGCAGGTGTTGGCTCATGCGGCGGCGCCCCACAGGTTCGGCAGCGAGGTGTTCGAGTAACCCGAGACGAACGGCTTGACCGTTCCGTCCTGGGCGTAGACATGGCGGTGCACGGTGCCGATGTTGGCGCCGTAGACATGGATGCTGATCGAGACACGGTCGTCGAAGGCATTGGCCACGCGGTGGATGTCGCCGATGCGCGGTGAAACGGCCTCCACGGCACCTTGCGTCAGTTTGCTTGGCTGGCCCTGTGGCACGGCATGGCCCTGCGCATCGAGACCGTAGGGCTGCGAGACCTCCTCGCCGCGCAGCATGCCGATCAGGCCCCAGACGGTGTGGTCGTGGACCGGCGTGGACTGGCCCGGTCCCCAGACGAAGCTGACCACCGAAAAGAGCCCTTGGGGGTCGGCGTGCAGCAGGTACTGCCGGTAGCGTGCCGGGTCAGGCGCGGCCAGGTCGTCAGGCAGCCAGCCGTCGTGCGCCACCAGCGCGCTCAGCAGCGTGCCGACGCGGTCCAGCGCCTGCGCCTCGTCCGGTTGCTCGCGCAGCACTGCGGTGGTGGCGACGATGAAATCACGTAGCGGTGTGGTGTTGATGTCGGGCATGGCGATTCAGTCGGTGAAAGCGAAACGCCCTTCGGCGGCCAACTGTGCCAGCGGCAGGCGCTGGCTGGGCAGTTCGCGGGCCTGCAGGGCTTCAGGCAGCACGGTCTTCTCGCCTTGCCGGCCGATGGCGATCACCGCATGCAGTTGGTAGTCGTCGGGAATGCCCAGGCTGACGCGGGCCTTGTCCCGGTCGAAGCCGCCGATGCCGTGCGTCGCCCATCCAGCCAGGCTCGCCTGCAGCGCCAGGTGGCCCCAGGCGGCGCCAGCGTCGAAGGCGTGCGTGACATTGGGCCCCGCCTCGTCCTTGCCCGGCGCCTGCCAGACCGTTCGCGACACGATCAGCACCAGGGCCGAGGCTCGCTGCGCCCAGCCTTGGTTGTAGGCCGACAGCGTGTCGAACAGCGGCGCCCAGGCCGGCGTGCCCGCGCGACCGTACAGGAAGCGCCAGGGCTGGGCATTGAAGCCCGAGGGCGCCCACCGGGCGGCCTCCAGGAAGCTCAGCAACTTCGGCTCGTCGATGGCCTCGCCGGTGAATGCACGAGGCGACCAACGCTGCGTGAACTGCGGGTCTATGGCATGGGTGGGTTGGCGTGCTGACATGGATGCTTCCGTCGGGTCTCGCCTGTCATCCTAGGTTGCGGGCTGGCTCTCTAAATATAATAATTTCTGATATTAATAAGCGTTATATATGTTGTCATTGAAGAGTGGCGATGGTCTTGTCTGAGCGGCAGATCTCGATCGCTCCAGGCTGTCGGCGCATCCTCGGCCCTATCTGCCCCCATATGCAGGAGACCTGCTATCTGATCCGCATGGATTCTTCGAGCCACCCGAACCGCTAGCCCCGGCCGGTCTTGATCCGCTTGGATTCTTCGAGCCACCCGAAGCGTTAGTCCCGGCCGGTCTCGGGGCCACTAGGTGTGATGTCTCGATAGGTTGTTCACCCGACCTAGTCTGGGAGACTGGAGTTACGACGCTTCAGAACTCTCAGAGAAAGGTGGCCGAGTGAATAGCCATAAGAATGCCAGATTGACGCAGCAGGGACGGCGACTGCTGATCGAGAGGATCAGCGTGATGGGCCTGAAGCATGCGGCCGAGGCAGCGGGCATCAGCAATGCGCACGGCGCGCAAATGGCGCCAGCGCTATGAGCAGTTCGGATGGGCCGGCTTGTACTACCGCAGCTCACGCCCGCACAAGACCCGCGACAGCCTGGATGCCGAACTGAACCTGAACGTCGAGTTCAACGCTAAGTGACTGTCAGATCAAGGTGAATCAGGTCCCACTTACCGCTGAACCCCACAACAAACCCCACATGACGGGCCTGCTACAGATTCGGTGTGCGCAGTTCGTCTGCTGTAGCGGGAGGATGGGCGGGTGCTTACCAGCCGCAGGCAGTCCGTCCACTGCACACGTGGGACGCGGTCGAGTAGGTCCCAAGTCTTGGTGCCTATTGGGACCTCGAAGTGCGTGCGGAAAGTGAGAAGGCGCTGGCCCAGTGGCGGTCCTGTCAGCATGCTGCGTTGCGTTGCGTTGCGTTGCGTTGCGAGGCGCAGGGGCGTGAGCAGGCTATCCCCGCGTTGAATTCAGTTGTGCATCCAGCGTGCATGCACCCAGCGTGCTGCGTGGTCGAGCACAAAGCCCAGCGCCCCGATCAGCAAGATGCCTGCCATCAGCTCCGAGTAGGCCAGCCGGTCGCGCGTATCCAGGATGAAGTAGCCCAGGCCGGCTGACACGCCAAGCATCTCGGCTGGTACCAGCACGATCCAGATGATGCCGATTGCAAGCCGCACTCCCGTGAGGATCTGCGCCGTGATGCCCGGCAGGATCACGCGCCACACTGTTTCGCGGCCCGTGGCCGACACGCTGCGCGCCAGCAGCAGCCAATTCGGGTCCAGTTGCGCCACGCCTGCAGTAGTGCTCAGCAGCACCGGCCACACGGCCGCGAAGGCCAGTAGGAAATAGACCGGCGCATCGCCCACGCCCAGCACCATCACGGCAATCGGCATCCACGAGAGCGGCGAGATCATGCGCAGGAACTGGAACACCGGTCCCGTGGCCTGCGCAAAGCCGCGCCACAACCCGGTGGCCACACCCAATGGCACGCCAAGGCCAATGGCCAGCAGCAGGCCAACGCCCACGCGCTGCAGGCTCAGCCAGGTGTGATGCCAGATGTCGGCGCTTGTTACCAGCCCGGCCAGCGCCTGCAAGGTGGGCCAGGGCGCGAAGGCCGCCGCGACGGGCGTGCGTGCCGTCAGCGCCACGCTGCCCGTCCACCACAGCAGGCCCACGACCAGCAGGCCGACGAAGGGCAGCAGCCAGCGCAGTCCGCCGCCCCGGACCTTCCTTGCAGCCAGGTCCGCCATCAGATCGCGAAGACTTCCTGGCGGCTGTAGTTGGCGGGAATGCCGAACACCGAAGGCCCGCCCACCGCGTCGATGGCCTTGCGCACGAAGCGATCGTCCACCAAGTCCTTTGCCACGAAGGAAGGCTCCAGCGTCTTCAGGAAGGCATCGTTGCCCTCCACCTGCGTGGCCTTGATGGCGCGTACCAATCGTTCGGTGTAGCTCGGGTACGGGTAGGGCTGGAAGTCGATGCGCCGCTGGTGCCAGCCCTTGTTCTTGACGACACCGCTCTTCTCATACTCGGCGTAGTCGGTGGCAGCCAGGACCTTGGTCAGCGTCTGTTGCGTATGCGGCGTGTACTTGCCGGCGCCGTTGTTGGACAGCAGTTGCGCGGTCTGCAGCCGATTTCCCAGCGTCCACTGCTGCGCCTTCACCAGCGCATTGGTCACGCGTTGCGCCCATTCCGGCCGTTCGACCAGGTCGCGCTCGGCCAGGAAGGTGACGCAGCAGGCGTGGTCGCGCCACACGTCGCCCGAGAAACGCAGGATCTTGCCCACGCCCGCAATCTCGGCCTGCGCGTTGAAGGGCTCTGCCACGGTGTACCCCGCGATCCCCTTGCTGGCCAGCGCCGCAACCATCTCGGCCGGCGGCATCACCACCAGATTCACTTCCTTGGGGCCGATGCTGGCGCCGCGCGCGCGCGTGACCGGCGTAAGGCCTGCGTCACGCAGTAGATCCTGGAACAGGATGTTGTGGATCGAGTACCAGAAGGGAATGGCGAAAGTGCGCCCGCCCAGGTCCTGTATGGCGTTGATCTCTGGCGCGACGGTGATGCCCGAGCCGTTGATGTGGTTCCACATGACGACCTTGGCCGGGAACTTGGAGCCGTAGCGCACCCACAGCGTGGCGGGCGACAGCAGATGCACGACGTTGACCTGGCCCGCGACGAAGGCCTCGACGATTTGCGCCCAGCTGCGAAACAGGCGCGGCACCTCTACCTTCAGGCCTTCCTTTTGGAACAGGCCGTTGCCATGTGCCACCAGCAGCGGCGTGGCGTCAGTGATGGGCAGGTAACCGATCTTCACGGGCTGGTCATCGCCCTTGAAGGACTGGGCCATCGTGTCACCTGCTTTCAGTAGGCCCGCAGCGCCCGCGCCTGCCAGGGCCGAAAGGCGCAGCATGTCGCGCCGCGTGAGACCGCAGCCGCAATCGGACGATGCGCAAACATGTGGCGACGGGCCATTGCCGGCGGGCTCTGCGCCGGCACCCAGGGAAGGAAAGCGGAAGGTCATGGCGGTGGGTCAGTCAGTGAAAAGGAATGCGTCCGGAAACGTTCAGTCGGCCTTGTTCGCAGCGGTGACGGTGTTGCTATGGCGCACTTCATGTAGCGCCTCCAGCACCTGCAGTCGCAGTGCGGTGACGGCCTCGGGGTGGTCTTCGCGCGGGCGTGGGATGTCCACGCGCCATTCGCGCATGAGGCGCCCGGGCCGGCCGCCCATGAGCAGGATGCGGTCGCCCACGAGAATGGCTTCGTCGATGTCGTGCGTGACCAGCAATGCGGCCGTGTGCCAGCGGTGCACTACGTCCACGAGCAATTCCTGCATATCTGCGCGTGTGATCGCGTCCAGTGCCGAGAAGGGCTCGTCGGCCAGCAGTAGCTGCGGCTCGCGCGCCAGCGCACGGGCCAGCGCCACGCGCTGTGCCATGCCACCCGACAGCTGCGCCGGATACAGATTGCCCTGGCCGCCCAGACCCACGGCCGCCAGCGCGTCGTCGACGCGGCGTCGCAGCATGGCCTTGTCGTGCCGGGGCTGGTGCTTGAAGTCCAGACCGAAGCCCACGTTGCGTGCGGCGCTCAACCAGGGCAGCAGACTGGGCTGCTGAAAAACCAATGCGGTGCGCGGATGCGGCGCCATGAGTGGCTCACCGCCCAGCCGCACTTCGCCGCCGGTTTGCGTCCCTGCGTGGTTCTCCAGCCGGCCCAGCAGCCGCAGCAGGGTGGATTTGCCGCAGCCGCTGCCACCCAGCAGACAGACGATCTCGCGCTCGCCAATGTCGAGCGACACATTCTCAAAGACGGGCGCTCCGCCTGCATAGCCGAAACGCAGGTCGCGGCCTTCGAGCAGCGGCCGCGTGGCCTCCACAGGCAACACGGCGCTCATGTGGCGTCGGGTTTTGATACGCACGCCTCGGCTTCGCGCGCGGCCTGCTTGTCCAGCTCGCCCAACAGTTGCGTCACGCTGGGCGTGACGATGGGGATGAAGGCCGACTCGCGCCAGCGCCTCGCAAAGCCGCCCGGCAAGTCGCGGTGGTAGGCCCGTCCTCCGCTGGCCTGCAGCTCCAGCTGCAGCGCCTGCTGCACACATTCGTGCAGGTCCAGGCGCAGGCGGAACAGCCGGTGTGGCTCGGTCACGAACAGGCCGCTGTCCACGCCGGACTTGAGAGCCTGCACGGTGTTGTCGAGCCGCTGCGCGAGCGCCTGCAAGGGCGCCTGCAACACGTGCCGGCCCGCACCGACACGCTGGCTGGCTACCGCGTGTGAGGCGCGCGCCAAGCCGATGGACAGGCCGCACTGCAGGCCCAGGAAGGCCGGCCGCACACGCGGCAGGAACGCCGGTGCCTTCTCAGCCAGCAGGTCGCCGGCATCGATCACCACCGCCTGCAATTGCAGCGAGGCCGTGTTGGTGCCGCGCAGCGCGATCAGGTCCAGATCTGGCGAGCGCTGCAGGCCCAGGCGGTCCGAAGGCAGCGCGACCACCATGGGTGCAGCGCCGTCCTCGCGCGCGACGGCCATCGCGGCCAGGAAGCCTTCCTTGCGCAGATTGGTGCACCAGGGCACGTTGCCCTGCAAAACCCAGCCGCCCTCGGGTCGGTTCGCAGCTCGGATGTTGAGCGACTCGATGCCGCTCAGGAACTTCATGACATTGGACAGGCCGGACGCCCCCGCGCCCTCGCCAGCGAGCAGGCGCGGCAGATGCTGTTCTCGCAGCTCCGCGTTGTCCGTCTGGTCCAGCAGTTGGATCAGCACGCGCTGGCCCCAGAAGGCAAAGGCTGCGGCCAGCGAATGCGAAGCCACCTGCGCGATCGCCTCGATGGCGTCACTCACGGTGCCGCCGCGGCCACCGCGCTCGACGGCGATGCCATGGCCCAGTACGCCAGCTTGAGCCAGGCGCGGCACAACGGTGGCGGCCAGCGCCTCGTTCGCGTCCAGGGCTTCGGCGTTCGCGTCCAGCCAGTCGCGTTCGGCCTCAACCAGCATGGGCAGCCCCATCTTGGAGCTGGGCCGGCAGAAAGGCCTGCAGTTCAGGATTGACGGTGTTGCGCGCCAGATTGTTGGCGAAGTTGCACAGCGTGGCCAGGCTCACGCCCAGCACCACGTCCAGCGCTTGCTGTTCGCTGTAGCCCGAGGCGGTAAAGGCGGTCAGGGCTTCATCTTGCACCGCACCGCGAGTGGCGATCACGGCCTCGGTCAAGCGGCGGACCGCGTCGAGCTTTGCGTCGCCTGTGTCCACTCCGTTCTGCAGCGCGATCACCTGCTCAACGGCCAGCTTTGCCTGCTTGAGTGCCACCTTGGTGTGGCCCGCCACGCAGAAGTCGCAACCGTGGACGCGCGCGGCGGTGATCTGCACCACCTCTCGCTCGGCCAGGCTCAATGCACCCTTGGAGTTGATCTGGCCCACCGTGAGGTAGGTCTCCAGCGCTTCAGGCGCATTGGCCAGCACGCCGATCAGGTTGGGCAGGAAGCCGCTGGCGGCTTGAGCCTTCTGGACGAAGGCGCGGCTGCCCTCGGGAGCGGTCTGGGCGGTATGCAGGGTTAGGCGGGTCATGCGCTTGCGAATGGACAAAGTGACGGAACCGAAGCGCAGTTTTGAGTAGTTGGCCTGGACGATCAATGCCCGAAGATCTCACTCTGATACCCGTTTGCCGCAAGCCCTTCGCCGGGGGCAGGCATGGCGTTGACCTCGCCGCGCTGCCAGGCGCCGGGCTGTTGCCCCAGCACGCGCTTGAAGGCCCGCGAGAAGGCCGGCACCGATTCGTAGCCGACCGCCGAAGCCACGCGCGCGATGGTCTGCCCGCGTGCGAGCAGGCGGGAAGCCGTCTGCATGCGCAGTAGCTGCACGAACTGCAGCGGAGACTGGCCACATGCGGCCTGGAAATGGCGAAATAGGGCGGCGCGAGACAGATGCACCCGCCGGGCCATGTCGTCCACAGTCCAGGGGCGCTGGGGTTCCTCCAGCAAAGCCTGAACTAGCTCGGAGAAACCAGGTTGTCGTAACAGCGCCAAGACGCCGCTGACCTCAGGCTCGCGCTGCGCCAGTTCGCGCCAGGCATAGAAGAAAAGCAGGCCCGACAAACGGTCGAGTGCCACGGAGCCCTGTTCCGGGCTGCGCAGCGATTCGCGCACCATCAGCTCGAAGAGCAGCGCGGGCTCACGACTCGCGGTGTGCTGCGCGCGCAGCACCAGCACATCGGCAAAGGCCCCTGCCAGTAGTCCACGCAAAGGACCTTCGAAGCTGAAGAAGCCACAAGCCAGCCCAGTGGTGCCCAGCCCGCCTTCGGGTTGCAAGGGCTGCATGGCTTGCGGCGTGCAGGGGATTGCCGGATTTTCATAGGGAGAGAGGAAATGCGGCACGTCCTGCATCAGGAACACCGCATCGCGTGCGCCCAGCGCCAGCGATGGGAGGCCCGGCCGGTGGAGCCAGCAACGCCCGCCCAGCACCAGGTGGAAGCTGGCTTGTGACCGCCCCTGCGTGGACGCTCGCCAGCGCCCGCAGTACTGGCCTACATGGAAGACGCTGGCCTGCCATTGCAGGCCATCGAGCAGCCCATCGATCACACGCTCCAGAACCTGATCGCAGGGATGGACTCGAGTGTCGGCGGCGTTGGAAGTAGGCGAGACAGCGGGCATCTGATCAAGTCTGACCTGGGCTGATGCCTTTGCAAACGAAGCGAATGTTCTTTGCTTATCCAGCTTTCGTTCGAGCAGCCGCGTGTCCGAAGAATGCATATTCCAGTCCCACTTGAGCACCCGATCCAGCCTCTCTTGAGCAGCCGTTCCGGCGGCTGCTGAGCAGCTGGTCCAGCGCGACTCCCACGCGCGCCAGTCCGGCGATGCGCGCACGCAGTCCTGGGCGTTGCCCGACAGCGCAATCATCAGCATCGCCCATCGCAGCACGCTCCTCAAGTTCCACGACCGAGTGCTGGACCTGTCGCCATCGCAGCATTGAAGACGCCTGCGGGCCAGGCGATCTTCATCAGGCGCCGCGGATCGCGGCGAGGCTGGCAATCAGCTGAGTGCGGAGGCGTTGGTCGCCAGCTGCCCTGGCAGTATCGAAGCCGCCACGTGTTGCGGCGATGAGGCGGTCCTGGGCAGCTTCGGCCTCACCGCACTCGGCCTCGTAACACGCGCGCAGGTCCTGTAGCTGCTCTGCAGTCAATTCAGTCGGGTCCGCGCAACGTGCCCTGAACCAATGCTCTCGAACCACTTCGTGCGCGAGCTGTGTGTCGGTCCAGCCTTGCTGGCGATAGGCCAGGGTCACGCGCTGGTAGGTGCCGTACAGCAGCAGCAGGCCCGGCCAGGCAGGGTCGTCTTCCGCAGGCGGCGGTGACGCGCGACCCAGCAGCAGACCGAAGTGGCCGGATGCGACCCGCAACGGGTTGGCCATGCCCGCAGCTCCGAGCGCCCTGGCGCGTCCGGCGAGTGAATCCCAGGCAGCGGGCAGGGGTGGCTCGCCATGCAGCCATTCTTGGGTGAGTGCGATCCAGTCAAGTCTCAGGCCGTCGGCCTCCGCGTCGAGATGCGAGGACCAGGGCAGGGTGTCGTCGCTCAGCCATTGCAGCAACAAACGTGGTGCGATTCCGCGCACGTCGGCACCGGCAGGTATCGCGTCGAAGACCTCGCGCAGGTCATCCGGTGTTGCGATGTTGGCGAAGTGCAGACACAGCCCGAGCGCTGCCGGAAGCGCTGTCACCCGTGAGAACACCAGGGGATCATCGCTGCGCACCAATGCGGCAGAGACGCTGCCGCGGTCGCCGCCCCATACCGGGAAGCGTGGATTGTCGACAAGTCCGGCCTCTGCCAGCGCGGTGCAGCGATCCAAAAGAAAGCGACGCAAGCCCTCGTCGCCGTAGAAGGCGCCTCCGAGCGGTGGAGGTGAGCGAAATGCTGGCGCAGAGGCGTCAACCAACACGTCGTCGCCACCGAACTCGTCCATCCAGATGCACAACTGCTCGAAGCTCTGCTTGCCCGTCCGGCGGTCCACTTCCCGACCATCGAGGAACAGCACGAGCAGCGGGATGCCGCGGACGTTCAACGCCTTGGCAACCTCGGGAAACTTCTGTGTGTCGAGCTTGGCCAGCCGCAGGCGGCCTGCGGTCACGGCCGCCAGTCGCTCCAGCGCGGGAGCCTGTGCCAGGCAGGGCTGACACCAGGGGGCCCACAGGTCCAGCAGAAGTGGCGGCGCATCAGGGATGCTGAGCAGGCGGTCCAGTTCGTCCGGCGAAATGTCGGGCACCGCGCTGTTCGTGGTCGCGCGGGCATCAGTGGGTGAGGTCATTGGGGCTTCCGGTTGCGGTCGAGGCGGTGCGTCGCTCCTCGAGCGCCCAGCCTAAGTGCGCAGCGCCTGACCAGACTGACCAGTGCCTGCGAACACCGCCCAACTGTCATGCCTAACGGAACAGGACAGCGGGAGTGCTTCCGTCATCCGCTGATCAGGCCTTCGCCACCCTGACGCATCTGCATCGTGTGGCCGGGGAAATCGGCCGAGGTGAAGCTCTCCAATGCACCTCCGAGATGACGGGCAAGGAAGGCTTCCATGAGCGCGTTGAAGACGAGGCGGTTGGGTTCGCGGGAAATGCCGTGGCCTTCATCCGGGAACAGCGCATAGCTGACGGGGATGCCTCGCTCTACAAGTGCCTTGACCATCTGGTCGGACTCGCTCTGCGCAACGCGCGGGTCGTTGGCCCCCTGCGCGATCAGCAGTGGGTCGCTGATGCGGTCGGCCATGTGCAGCGGTGAGCGTTCCTTCAGCATTGCCTGGCCGTCCTCCGTGTCTGGGTTGCCGACTGCCCGGTAGAGCATGCGCCGGCCTGCCTCCCAGTGCGGTGGAAGTGCGCGCATCAGCGTCTCCAGGTCGGATGGTCCGACGACATCGATGCCGCAGGCGTAGCGGCCGGGCTGGCGCGTCAGCGCTGACAGCACGGCATAGCCGCCGTAGCTGACGCCGGCGATGGCGATCCGGTCCGGATCGGCCACCCCTCGTGCGATGGCCCAATCCACGGCGTCGTCGAGGTCGTCGTCCATGCGCCGTCCCCACTCGCCGTTGCCTGCATTGAGGAAGGTCTTTCCCAGGCCGGTTGAGCTGCGAAAGTTGACGTTGAGCACGGCATAACCACGATCACAGAGCCACTGGTGGGTGCTGCTGAAACCGAAGCCATCTCGAGCCCAGGGGCCTCCGTGGACGAAGACGACCAGCGGCACAGGTGCCAGGGCTTCCAGCTGCCAGCCCGTGTCTACGGTTGTTGGCAAGCTGAGGTAGCAGATCAGGGGCAACCCGTCCCGCGAGCGCAGCGTGATGGACTGCATCCGCGCGAGCGGTGCTCCCGTCAGCTCCGGACGCAGGTCGAACAGCTTGGTCAGCGATCGATGTGCGCGGTCGAACAACCAGGTCGAGCCTGGCTGCTGGTCAGACGAAGAACCGATCAGCCACAGCTGGTCGTCCTCCGTGCGGGAGCCGGGCCACCATTGGCCCAGGCCTTGGGCATCTAGGAAGGCGACCTCTTCACGCCATGACTCATCCAGCAGGTGCAAAACAGGACGTTCATGGTTGACGACGTAGGCCAGCGGGCGCTGGGTATCACGATCGGTTAACAGCCCGCCGATGTCGGCCAACTCGTGGTGTGCCAGCACTCGACGCGTTTCGCCGTTGATGAGGTCCACCTCGACGAGCGCGGCGGTGTCGCGCCCCCGGCTATCGTGCAGATAGAGCCGCTCACCCGTCCTGTCCATGTGCGAGAGACCACTGGTGCGGGCATCGTCGGCGTCGAAGCGGTCCCAGACTGCCCACGCGAATGCCTCGCCTGCGGGCGCTGCATCGGCCTTGAGGAGCTCAAGGCCACCATCGAAAGTCGGTCGCGACGCGAAGCGAGGTTGAAAGTTCTCGTCGACGATGAAGCCCATCAGCCCCGGGTTCTCGGCCAGCAGCGTCAGCTCGCCGGTCGCCAGGTCAAGTGTGAACAGGTCCGCGTGACGCGGGTCGCGGCGGTTCAGGTGGATCAGCACTTCGCCGCGACGCTCGCGGCTCATCGCCACGATGCCGCTGCGGGTGCCGGGAAACGGAGTTAGGCAGCGACGGTCCCCGGTGACGACGTGGATCGCATGCAGTTGGTGGTTCTCGTCACCGTCGCGGTCCTGGGCGTAGAGCAAATGAGTACTGTCATAGCTCCATGAATGGGAAACGATGCCGCGCCGCTCATCGAAGGTGAGTTGACGAGCCTGCAAGCGGTCATGCGTCGGCGCCACCCAGACGTTCATCCGGCCTCCTGCCCCGGCTGCCGCCCAGGACAACCAGTGGCCATCTGGGCTGAGCGTGGCGGCTGCCTGGCGTGGGTTGCCGAAAAGGTGGTTGCGCGGAATCACGCGGCAATCCTGGTGTCTGGCTGGGGGGAAGGCAACTGCAGGATTTGGCGCAGCAGTGCGCAGGCACGCGCCGCACAGACCGCGCCGTGATCACTGCCATGCTTGATGTAGGCGCGCAAGCGTGTCGCCATGTCGGCATGGTGCAGTTCCAGGAAGTCGAACACGGTGCGCTTCTCCTCGGGGCGATCCTCGATGTACCTGGCATGCATTTCCGCCAAGGTCTTGCGGATCAACGCGTCGTCCTGATCTGTCCAGCCGAACGCTTCGTCCGACTTGAGGCTCTCCAGCGCCAACCATTGCCGCAGCAGCTCCGACACTGCTGTGGGTGAGCGACGCGGATCCCACGCCGCGGCTTCAATGGCGAGGCCGACACCGCGACGCTGTGCGATTTCCAGCGGCAGGCGCTCGCCATCGACGGGCGCGGGGCCCAGCGCGTCGGTGGCCGCGACTGCAGCATGCCGCAGCGCCCGCCATGTCGACGGCGCGATGGCATCGTCGGCCTCGGCCCGGCGATGCAGCGCCAGCAGGTTAGACAGCACAGCCGCAAGGGCGCCATCGGGTGCGCGCACGGCGGCGATGTCTTCGAGCAGACGTGCCATCACGGTGCTGCCCAGTTGTACCGTATTGGCGCCGAGCGGAACTGCGCTCAGCAGTGCCTGGGTCTCGGAGAGCGCAGCCTTCGGGCTCAACCGGCCGGCGACAGTGTCCAGCGCAAAGGCCATCCAGCGAGCCAGGCCCAGCCGGGTCTCCCATTCGGCGGGATCTGCACTGTCAATCAGGCAGCCAGCCACGCTGCCTCTTTCGCCCTCCCACAACAGCGAGCCGCCCGTGACGTGGCCGGCCTCGACGTGTGCGGCCAGGCGAGTCAATGCCCTCTCGCGCGTGGCCTCGCTGTCAAGGAATGCAGACGGTCGGGCGGCGAGCGTCGAAACTGTGTGGTCCTTCGGAACCGTCATGTCTCAGGCGCCCTGAAGGTGCTTGTCAAGCAAGGTCGCCAATCGACTCTTGCTGATGAGCCCGAGTACGCGTTCGCATTCGACGCCGTCATGGAAGAGGATCAGGGTCGGCAGCCCGCGCACGGAGAAGCGCTCGACGCTTTGCGGGTTGTCATCGGCGTTGATCTTCGCGATGGCGGCCTCGCCTTCGTAGTCACCGGCGACTTCGTCAAGCAGGGGGGCGAGTGATTTGCAAGGTCCACACCACGGTGCCCAGAAGTCGACAAGGGTCAAGCCTGGACGGGCCAGGACTTCTGAATCGAACGAAGCATCTGTGAGGGTCGTGATCAACGGGGGCATGCATCTCTTCCTGCGATACAGGATCAGGACAGTCAAATCCTGGTCCGATAGCGCAGAGTTTGTCTTCCCCCATAGGCAAAAATCGGTACGATTGATGCACAAAACGAGTGATGCGTACTGATGCTGAAATCAGTACGGATGGTTCGGAGGTGCTGGTTGGCGGCCGAGCGGCTATCTACATGCCCTCGCAGTCCAGGCGTCGCTATGAAGAAGGGGGCAGATCAAGTGGCGGGCGGTCCTCGAGTGCCGCATGGCGCATCGCGGCCTCGAGAGCCTGCAGCGCGCGGCCGCAGTCGTCGCGCGTCAGGCCACCACCGAGGCACAGCCGCAGACCGTCGGGCGGCTGACGGTCCGTAGAGAACGCCGTGGAAGCGACGGCCATGACGCCGATGGCGCGAAGTTCGCTGGCCATCGCGACAGACTGCGGTACGCCGCCGTTCTCCGCCAGCGGCAGCCACGCATGGAAGCCCTGCCGGTGCGTGCGCAGGCCGTACTTGCCCAGCCGCTCCGCCATCAACGCGCTGCGCCACTGGCATTCGGCCCGCACGGCGGACAGCACGGCGTCTGCCTCGCCTTGCTCCAGCCACGCCGACACAACGGTGTTGATGAAGGGCGACGCCATCACCGTCGTCGCCCGCATCGCGCCGGCAAGACGCTGGTGGGCCGCTGCCGTGGGCGCCAGCACGTAGGCCATGCGCAACCCTGCGCCCAGCCATTTGGACAGCCCGCTGACGTAATAGACCAGCCCCGGCGCGTAGTCTGCCAGCGGCGGCGGCACGGCGGCGGGCAGCATGCCGTAGGCGTCGTCCTCGATGACCGGCACGCTGTAGCGCAGCGCCACGTCGGCTATCTGCTCGCGGCGGCGCAGAGACAGCGTCGCCGTCATCGGGTTGTGCAGGTTGGGGCACAGGTAGAGCGCGCCGACCGACGCGCTCTTGCAGGCGGCCTCGAACTCCTCGGGCCTCAGGCCTTCCTCGTCCATCGCCAGCGGATGCAGTTGCGTGCCCAGCTGCGCCGCGATGGCCTTGATGCCGGGGTAGGCCATGCTCTCCACGCATAGGCTGTGGCCGGGCTTGACCAGCATGCTCACCAGGCCCAGCAGCGCGCTGTGGATGCCCGGCGCGACCAGGACACGCTCGGCGTCGGCCTTGGCCAGCCACTGGCGCAGCCAGCGTGCGGCGAGGTCGCGGTCACGCGGAGTGCCTCCGAAGTCCTGGTAGCGCATCAGGTCGTGCAGCGGCGTGTTGACGATGGCTGCTGCGGCCTGCTCCTGCAGGCGCTGCATGGCCGGGTGATCCTCGATCTCCGGCGGCAGGTTCATCGTCATCTCGGCGCCGGTGCCCGCGCGAAGCGGCAATCCGATGAACGAGCCGCGCACATAGGAACCCAGACCCGGCCGCGACGCAACCAGCCCGCGGTCGCGCGCTTCGGCAAAGCCGCGCACGACGGTCGTGTAGTTCAGGTCCAGCACCTTGGCCAGGTCGCGCAGCGGCGGCAGCCGGTCGCGCGGCGCGAGCCGGCCGTGTTGCAGGTCCTCAGCGATCAGTTCCGGGATCACCTGGTAGGCCGGCAGGGCGCTGCCTTTGATGCGGGAGATCCAGTGCGTGAATGGCATGGCGGCAGTGTGCCGTTGATCGGCGCCTCGCAGGGCGCCGAAGTGGTGCGGCAGAACCATTGATCGGGTGCATTGATTGCATCAGCTGGTTGCTGGCGTGGTGCAGCTGCCCAGGCGCCCACGACCGACCATGGCAATCGCGGTGGCAAGCCGATGAACCCGCGACGCCCTTTTGATCGGCCGTTGATCGGCCCCGGGCCAACGGCAGTGGCACATGCCTCGCAATGGAGGAAGCGTCCGGCAACCCGCCGGAAGCCCCCAGCCCCTAGTGAGGAACGACATGCCCCAAGTGACCCATCCCGCCGCCCAGAAGGGCGATTTCCTGGTCGACTACGAAGAGAAGGTCTTCGAAGACGTCAAGGCCGAGCCGGGCGAGAAGGCGCTGGTGACCTTCCACACCGTTGCCTTCGAAGGCTCCATCGGCTTCGTCAACCTGCTGCAGGCCACGCGCCTGCAACGCAAGGGCTACGACACCTCCGTCCTGCTCTACGGCCCCGGCGTCACGCTGGGCGTGAAGCGCGGCTTCCCCAAGCTTGGCGACTCGGCCTTCCCCGGCCACCAGAACTTCAACGAGCAGATCACCAAGTTCATCGCCGAGGGCGGAAAGGTCTACGCCTGCCGCTTCGCGCTGCAGGCGCTGTACGGCCACGGTGAAGGCGCACTCATCGAGGGCATTCGCCCCATCAACCCGCTGGACGTGCTGGACGTCGTGCTGCTGCACAAGAAGGCCGGCGCCGTGATCATCGACACCTGGACGCTCTGACCCGCCATGGCTGCCACCACGACGAGAAAGACGGTGCGCGCGGCCGCGGCGCAGATCGCGCCCGACCTGACGTCCGAGACCGGCACGCTGGCCCGCGTGCTGGAGACCATCCGCGACGCCGCGCGCAAGGGCGTGGAGCTGATCGTCTTCCCCGAGACCTTTCTGCCCTACTACCCCTATTTCTCGTTCGTGCAGCCGCCGGTGCAGCAAGGCCCCGCCCACCTGCTGCTGATGGAGCGCGCGCCCACCGTGCCCGGCCCGACGACCGAACAGGTCGCGGCGGCCGCGCGCGAGGCCGGCATGGTGATCGTGCTGGGCGTCAATGAGCGCGACCACGGCAGCCTCTACAACACGCAGCTCATCTTCGATGCCGACGGCGAGCTGCTGCTGAAGCGCCGCAAGATCACGCCGACCTATCACGAGCGCATGGTCTGGGGCCAGGGCGACGGCGCCGGGCTGCGCACGGTGGCCACACGCGTCGGCCGCGTCGGCGCGCTGGCCTGCTGGGAGCACTACAACCCGCTGGCCCGCTACGCGCTGATGGCCGAGCACGAGGAGATCCACTGCGCGCAGTTCCCCGGCTCGCTGGTGGGGCCCATCTTTGCCGAGCAGATGGGCGTGACCATCCGCCACCACGCGCTGGAATCGGGCTGCTTCGTCGTCAACGCGACCGGCTGGCTGCATGACGAGCAGATCAGGTCCATCACGCCGGACGAGAAGCTGCAGGGCGCTTTGCGCGGCGGCTGCCATGCGGCCATCGTGTCGCCCGAGGGCAAGTACTTGGCCGAGCCGCTGACCGAAGGCGAAGGCCTCGTCATCGCCGACCTGGACATGGCCCTCATCGCCAAACGCAAGCGGATGATGGACTCCGTCGGCCACTACGCGCGGCCGGAGCTGCTGAGCCTGGCCATCCGCCGCGACGCCGCCAGCACGACGCGGCCGCTCGCGCCCACCACCCCCGAGACGCTGGCGGTGCCGGCGGGAGCAGACCATGATTGAGCACTTGCCCGAGCCCAGCCGCGCGCTGATGACCGAGCTGCAGTCCACCGGCCTGCGGCTGCAGGACCCCGGCGCCGGCGCGCCCAGCCGTCGTGGCGGCGCCGGCCCGTCGGACCACAAGGCCGTGACGGTGGACGGCGTGACGCTGATGGTGCCGGTGCACACGCACGGCGCGTTCAGCTCGCCCTTCGTCGCCGACGCGCCGGGTGCCGACGGCCGCAGCGTGCTGCGCCGCGGCAGCATTCCCATCGCCAGCATCGCCTTCCCGCGCCAGCCGCGCTTCTACGGGCTGAGTACGGCCGACGGCATTCCCTACTCCCACATCGCGACGCTGCACGGCGCCGACGTGCTGGCGACGACAGTGCTGCAGACCTGCATCCGCTATGAGAGCCGCCGCAAGGCCTGTCGCTTCTGCGCCATCGGCCAGTCGCTGGCCGCGGGCCGCACCATCGCGCACAAGACGCCGGCACAGCTCGCCGAGGTGGCCCGCGCGGCCGTGGAGCTGGACGGCGTGAAGCACATGGTGATGACCACCGGCACGCCGCCCGGTTCGGACCGTGGTGCCCGCGTGCTGTGCGACAGCGCCGAGGCCATCCGCGCCGCCGTGGACCTGCCGCTGCAGGCGCAGTGCGAGCCGCCGGACGACGACGCGTGGTTCCAGCGGCTGAAGGATGCCGGCGTCGACACGCTGGGCATGCACCTCGAAGTCATCGGCGACGAGCTGCGCCGCCAGATCCTGCCCGGCAAGGCCGAGGTGCCGATGTCGCGCTACTGGAGCGCCTTCGAGGCGGCGGTGGACGTGTTCGGCCGCGGCCAGGTCAGCACCTATCTGCTGGCCGGCTTGGGCGACAGCGCCGAGCTGATCCTCAGCACCGCCGACCGCCTGCTTGCGCTGGGCGTCTACCCCTTCGTCGTGCCCTTCGTGCCCATCAGTGGCACGCCGCTGGAAGACCACGCCGCGCCGAGCAGCGAGTTCATGCGCAGCGTGCTGGAGCCACTGGGCGCGCGCACTGCGGCGGCGGGCCTGCGCGCGTCGGACATCAAGGCAGGCTGCGGCAAGTGCGCAGCCTGCTCCACCTTGTCACGCTACGAAGACCTGCCCGCGCTCGCTGCCTGAAACAGGAGATCGCCATGACTGCCCTGCACGCTGAACACCTCACCCGCTGGTGCGAGCTGGACTACAGATCAGAGCCCGAGTTCCGCATCCAGTGGGCCAGCGACCCGTGGATGGACCGCCAGGCCTACGCGCTGCGCCGGCGGGTGTTCTGCGAGGAGCAGGCGCTGTTCGTCGCCGATGACCGCGATGACATCGACCGCGACGAGCCGACGACGCGCAACCTCGTCGCGCTGTCCTGCCTCGCCGGCCAAGCGGATGAGCTGGTGGGCACCGTGCGCATCCATCGCGCAGCACCCGGCATCTGGTGGGGCTCGCGGCTGGCCGTGCATGCGGGCTGGCGCCAACACCGCAAGCTGGGCAGCAGCCTGATCCGGCTGGCCGTCACCAGTGCCCATGCGCTGGGCTGCGAAGACTTCCTCGCCCATGTGCAGGACCAGAACGTGCCGCTGTTTCAACGGCTGAACTGGCAGGTCTTGGAGACCAAGGTGCTGCATGGGCATCCGCACGCGCTGATGCGCGCCGACCTTGCGCACTACCCGCCCTGCACGACGCCCTATGCCGGCTTCGTGCTCACCGGAGGTCGGCCGTCGTGAACCACCTGGAACAACTCGCCCACGGCCTGCGCGAAGGTCGGGGCTTTCGCCACAAGCGCGACATCGCCGCCGTGCTGCCGCAGATCGCGCCAGGCGCCACTAGCGTTCCGAACGGCGACGATTGCGCCGTGCTGCCCGACGGCAGCGGCGGCCACCTGCTGTTCGCCATCGAAGGCCTGATGCAGGACTTCGTGAAAACCATGCCCTGGTTCGCCGGCTACAGCGGCGTGATGGTCAACCTCAGCGACATTGCCGCCATGGGCGGCCGTGCGCTGGCCGTCGTCGATGCGCTGTGGGCCGCGGAGGAAGACACCGCAGGCCAGTTGCTGGCCGGCATGCGCGCGGCCTGCGAGCGCTACGGCGTGCCGCTGGTGGGTGGCCACACCAACCTGCAGGGCCGCAGCGGGCAACTGGCCGTGGCCGTGATGGGCAAGGCCAGCCGCCTCATCAGCAGCTTTGCCGCCCGCGAGGGCGACCGGCTGCTGATGGCCGTGGACCTGCGCGGGCGCTGGCAGGATGACCAGCCGTTCTGGAATGCGTCCACCGACGCACCGCCCGAGCGGCTGCGCGATGACTTGGAACTGCTGCCGCTGCTGGCCGAGACGGGCCTGTGCGATGCCGGCAAGGACGTCAGCATGGCCGGCGTGCTCGGCACGCTGCTGATGCTGCTGGAGTGCTCGGGCGTCGGCGCGAGCGTGGACCTGGCGCGGCTTCCCCGGCCACATGGCTCGCCGGCCTGGCAGGACGAATCTGCCGTCGCGGGGCAACTGCGCTGGCTCAGCGCCTTCCCCAGTTTCGGCTTCGTGCTGAGCGTGCGCGAAGCCAACGCGCAAGCCGTCATGCGCCGCTTCGAGGCGCGCGGCATCGCCTGCGCCGACATCGGCACCGTTCTGCCCGGCACGCGGCTTGAACTTCGCCTCGGGGATCAGGCGGCGACGTTGTGGGACTTGGCCGAGTCGGCATTCATTGGCGCAGGCGTGGTGGCTCAACAGCTCAGGGACGCAGCGTGATGCGCATCGCGCTGCTCACCCATTCCGTGCGGCCCCGCGGCGGTGTCGTTCACACGCTGGAGTTGGCGCATCAGCTCGCCAGGCTGGGGCACGAGGTCACGGTGATTGCATCGGCGGAACCGGGGGAGCAGTTGTTCCGTGCCGTCGACGTGCCGGTCGAGCTGATCCGTCTGCCTGAACTCAGCGGAGGGCTCGTCGAACAGGTTCGGCAGCGCATCGCCGCACTGGTGCAGGCGCTGCCGCCACTGCTGGCACGCGGCCGCTTCGACGTCGTGCATGCGCAGGACAGCCTCAGCGGCAATGCGCTGGCGACGCTGCGGGCGCAAGGCGCCTTGTCGCCGCCCTGTCTGCGCACCGTCCATCACCTCGATCACTTTGCCGAAGACATCCTGAACCACTGGCAGGAGTGCGCCTGGCGCTTCGCCGACGGCGTCGCCTGCGTCAGCGACAGCTGGTGCGCGCACTTCAGCGAGGTCTACGGCGTGACCGCGCAGCGCATGTTCAACGGCGTGGACCTGGCGCGCTTCCGGCCCGAGCCGCTGCCGGACGAAGCAGCCCGCGTCGAAGCGCTGGGCCTGCCCGCTGACACGGGCCCGGTGTGCCTGCTCGTCGGCGGCGTCGAGGCGCGCAAGAACACCGTGCGGCTGCTGCATGCCTTCGCTCTTCTGCGATCCACCGACGTGGACTGGCAAGACGCGCGCCTCGTCATCGCCGGCGGCGCCAGCATGCTCGACCACAGCGCCGCTCGCCTCGAATGGCGCGATGCACTGCATGAGCACGGCCTGATCGAAGGCGACTCTGTGCTGCGCACCGGCCCGCTGCCCGACGATGCCCTGCCGATGTTGATGCGCCGCGCCACGCTGCTGGCCATGCCGTCGCTGGTGGAGGGCTTCGGCCTCGCCGCGCTGGAAGCGTTGGCCTGCGGCACACCCGTGCTGGTGTCCAACCGCAAGCCTTTCACCGAACACCTGGCGGGTACGCCTGGCGCCGCCTGGTGCGACCCGGAAAGCATCGAGTCCATCGCTGCCGGCCTGCGTGAAGCCGCCGCCTTTCCCAAAACGTGCACCCCGCCGGCCGTGTGCCAGACCCATAGCTGGCTGTACAGCGCCACCCTGCACGCAGACTGGTACCGCACCACCCTCGCTGCAATGGCCCAGCCTACCGAAACCGCCCTTGCCTGAAGAACGTCCCATGCCCGCCATCCATTACCGCCTGCGCTGGCCCGACGCCAGCGAAACCGTCAGCTACTCGCCGTCCCTCGCCATCCAGGATTTCCTGCAAGCAGACCAGGACTACGCCGTCGCCGACTTCCTCGTGCGACTGAACGACGCCACCCGCATCGCCAACGAGCGCGTGCAGGCCAAGTTCGGCTTCGTCTGTTCCCGCGCCAACGACCAGTTGGCCGACTCCGCGGCGAGAGTCGCCGCCTTTGCCCACCAGCCTGACGCCCGCGTTCGCGTGCTGGGCTTCTCACCCGCCTAAGGACCTCCCATGAACCACGCTCAGCCTTTCGACCACCAGGTCATCATCGTCGGCGGCGGCCAGGCCGGCCTGTCCATCAGCCACTACCTGCAGCAAGTCGGCATCGACCATCTCGTGCTGGAAAAACACCGGGCAATGCATGCCTGGTCCACACAGCGCTGGGACAACTTCTCCCTCGTGACGCCGAACTGGCAGTGCGCACTGCCGGGCCACCCATATGCCGGCTCCGAGCCGCACGGCTTCATGCGCAAGCACGAGATCGTCAAGTACCTCGATGGATTCAAGGCCAGCGTCAAGGCGCCGCTGAAGGAAGGCGTGACGGTCGAGCACGTCCAGCCATTGCCGCAAGGAGGATTCCGTGTGACGACGACGGAGCGCGAGTACAGCGCGGCCCATGTCGTTGTCGCGTCTGGCGGATATCACCAACCCATCATTCCGCGCCTGGCCGAGAAGCTGCCCGCTCGTATTTGCCAGATCCATTCCGCCGACTACAGGAATGCGGACCAACTGCCGCCGGGAAAGGTGCTGGTGGTCGGCTCCGGGCAGAGCGGGGCCCAGATCGCGGAGGACTTGCACCTTGCCGGACGCGAGGTCGTGCTGGCGGTCGGGGACGCGCCCCGTTGTGCCCGGTTCTATCGGGGCAAGGACGTTGTCGACTGGCTGGCCGACATGGGCTACTACGACATGCCGGTTGCTCGGCACCCACTGCGAGAGGGCGTTCGCGACAACACCAACCACTACGTGACCGGCCGCGATGGCGGCCGCGACATCGATCTGCGGCGCTTCGCAAAGGAAGGCATGGCGCTCTACGGCCTTCTCGAGAGCTTCGATGGGAAAGCGCTGCATTTCGCGCCGGACCTGAAGGCGGCGCTGGACCGCGCCGACGCCACCTATAACGGCATCAATGCCTCGATCGACCGCTTCATTGCCGAGAAGGGTATCGAGGCACCGCCTGCCGACGTCTACACGCCGGTCTGGGAGCCTGCGCAGGAGAGGACGTCGTTGTCGCTGGACGACTCCGGCATTGCCTCGGTCATCTGGTGCATCGGCTTCTCGCCGGACTTCCGCTGGCTGGACGCGCCGGTCTTCAGTGGACGCGGCCATCCTGTTCACGAGCGAGGCATCACGCAGGTGAGGGGCCTTTACTTCATCGGCCTGCCGTGGCTCCATACCTGGGGTTCAGGTCGTTTCTCGGGTGTGTCCCGCGACGCGGCCTTCATCGTCGATCGCATCGTCAGGCTCGAGGGGGCGGCAGCGTTGGCGCGCGCGGAGGAGGACGCCCGCCCGATGGCCGAAGCTGCGTAGCGGACTCGCATCCTCAAGGAGCCGGCGCTCGGCCGGCTCGGCAGCCCCGGTCATCGCCGCGGGGCTAGATGCCGACGACCGAGACCGCCTTGGTATTCAAGTAGGCTTCCAGGGCCTCCGGTCCCCCCTCGGTCCCGTAGCCCGAATCCTTGATGCCACCGAAAGGCAACTCGGCCGACGGCGTTGCGGCTTGATTGACCCAGAGCATCCCTGCCTCTACCTGGCGGGACAGTTGCTGCACGTTCTTGAACGAACGGGTGAAGGCGTAGGCCGCCAAACCGTAGGGAAGGCGGTTGGCCTCGGTGATGGCTTCGTCCAGGCGGTCAAAAGCGCGGATGCCGGCAATGGGGCCGAAGGGCTCGTCATTGAAGAGGTCAGCCTCCGTCGTGAGGTTGCCGATGATGGTCGGCGCAAAGAAGTTGCCCGCCTCGCCGATCTGACTTCCTCCGGTGAGGACCTCTGCACCGCGCCGGCGGGCGTCCTCCACGATCCTGCTCATAGCCGCCACGCGGCGCGGATTGGCCAGAGGGCCCAGTGTCGTGCCCTCGGCCAGACCATCCCCCAGCTTCAATGCCTGCGCGTACTGAGCGAACGTCCTGCTGAACTCCTGCACCAGGCTGCTGTGCACAAGGAAGCGCGTTGGGGAGATGCAGACCTGCCCTGCATTGCGAAACTTGGCGGCACCGGCCGCCTTCACGGCCAGCTGCACGTCCGCATCCTCGGCCACGATCACGGGCGCATGACCGCCAAGTTCCATGGTCACGCGCTTCATGTGCCGTCCGGCCAGCGCGGCCAACTGCTTGCCGACGGGCGTCGACCCGGTGAAGGTGACCTTGCGAATTACCGGATGAGAGATCAGGTACTCGGAGATCTGCGCAGGGTCGCCGAAGACGAGCCCGACGACGCCCGCAGGCGCGCCCGCGTCGACGAAGCAGCGCAGCAGGGCGGCGGGGGATGCCGGGGTTTCCTCGGGCGCTTTGCACAGGAAGGAGCAGCCGGTGGCCAGCGCCGCACCGATCTTTCGCACGATCTGATTGACCGGAAAGTTCCAGGGCGTAAATGCCGCCACCGGGCCGACAGGCTCCTTGATCACCAGTTGCTGTGCGGCCAGGTTGCGGCCCGGCACGATGCGACCGTAGACGCGCCGACCTTCGTCGGCAAACCATTCGATGATCTCCGCGCCGGCGTTCACTTCGGCACGCGCTTCCGCCAGCGGCTTTCCTTGCTCTTGCGTCAGCAGCCTGGCAATGCCGTCGGCGCGCTCGCGCAGCAGTGCTGCCGCACGCCGCATGACGGCGGCGCGATCGTAGACCGAGCTATCGCGCCATGCCTCGAAGCCCGCTTGGGCAGCGGCCAGCGCGCGATCCAAGTCGATGACATCCGCGTGGGCCACGGTGCCGATCACTTCGCCGGTCGCGGGGTTTCGCACGTCGAGACGCTTGCCGCTCGCGGCGTCGACCCATTCATTGGCGATCAGCAGTTGGGTGCTGGGGTAGGTTTGAAGGACCATTCGGAGACTCCTAGATTGGGGAAGAGGCTGGCGGCAATGTCGCAGGCATCCGCAAGGCAGACATGCAGAAGGGGCATGGGATGCGTGCTCCTGCCGCAACTGGTGGGCTGCGTGGATCGGGACGATTGGCCTGATGCACCGCACGATCGAGAATGCGGTCTCCCCGCCAGCGGGCTGGGCGCGCATCGTGTCAGTCATTCATGCGGGCTGCTGCTGACCGGTATCCATGAACTCAACGACCTTGCGGTACTTGCTCGGCGCTACGCCCTGCTGCGCGGAGAAGAATCGCGCGAAGTTCGCTGCAGAGTCGAACCCAAGCAGGGTGGCAACGTCCTGCAAGGGCGCATCCCGGCGGCTGACATGCGCGACCGACGCTTCGAGTCGAAGCATGTTCATGAACGCGACGGGAGTTAGCCCCGTTGAACTGCGGAACAAGCGAAAGAAGTGGGCGCGCGAAAGCCCGGTCGATGAGTTCAGTTCCTGGACATCCAGGGAGCCAAGACTGTTGAACAGAAGGTGTTCGATTGCATGGCGGATGCGTGCGTCGAAGCCGAGCTCACCATTGATGCCAAGCGGAAATGCGCGGTCTGGTGGCGTGGTGAGAACTGTGATTTCCTCGAAGATGCGAGCAATCCACTGCTCAAGGATGTCGCGTGACGGCGCAGACTGTTGGAGCAAAAGGTCCAGAACGTCGTGCTGCAGTTGCTCCAGCCGGGATGTCATCGAGACGACTGACCGGGTGAAGAACTTCGGGTGGGTGCTGCGCGAGAACCGCCGGTCGACCTCCTTCAGCCAGTGCGAGTTCAGGTAGAGCGCGAGAAGCAGCGTGGAGGTCCCGGTGCCGCGGTGATGGTAGAAGTGGGGCTCCCAAGCGTTGATCAGGAGCGCATTGCGAGACGTGACAGGGTGCTCCTGGGCGCCGATGCCGAACAAGATATCGGGCCCGCCGACCTTGAGCACGATGTGGCATTCGCGATGCGCATGTAGCGCCATCGAGCGATCGAGTTGGAGCAGGGCGGCACGGCCAAACTGGCCGTGCAGGATACGGATGGGCTCTGACATGGCTGCTCCTTGCGACCGCATCGTGTAGCGGCACGGTGCATGCTGCCGGGGGATCCAGTCGCCATGCTGACGCCCAGCCCGGCAGCGTGCAATCGGAGATGTCTGACTACTTGTACTCGACCAGGACTTCCCGATAGTGGGTCGGTCCGACGTTTCGGGCCTTGTGTGTTGCAGGCACGGTCGCGCCCTTGCCGATGTCCGACAGCACTTCAATGATGCCGTTCTCGCACTTCAGGGAGTACACACCACCGGTGTCTTGGGACATTCAGGGACTTTTCTCCTATGAAATCGAGATCCCATAAGATCCAGGAACGCCCAGGAACTCTGCCTTCACACGGCAGGGGTCGCAGGTTCGAACCCTGCACCGCCCACCAAGATGTCCTTGCAACCAAGGGCGTCGCGGTGATCTTCTGAATGCATGCGTGGCACCGGGGGACCAGGAGTCTTCTTGATTGGGCGGTTAGCTCAGGGGTAGGGCCTGTCCGAATTTCTGTGTGTGAGGCTCGTTGAGCCTTCACTCAATTCGTGAAGACGGGTGGGGATCCTACGACACCGGTCTCGTGAATCGATCTTCGTAGAGGATCGCGAACTGGTTCATTGCGGCTTTCCAGTGATGGGTCGGTCGAGTCCAGTCCTCGGTGATGTTTCGCAGCGCCAGCCAGATCAGCTTGGTGGCCGAGTCGTCGCTGGGGAAGTGGCCGCGCGTCTTGATGATCTTGCGCAGCCGCGCATTCACGCTCTCGATCGCGTTGGTGGTGTAGATCACGCGCCGCACCTCGGGCGGGAACGCGAAGAACGGAATGACCTTGTCCCAGGCCCTGCGCCAGGCGCCGACAACTGTGGGGAACTTCTGCCCCCATGGCCCGGTCTCAAACGCGCTCAGTTCGCTCTCAGCTGCCTCAGCGCTCACCGCCGTGTAGATCGGCTTGATCGCTGCGGCCAGCGCCTTGCGGTCCTTCCAGGCGGCGAAGTCCAGGCTGTTGCGGATCAGGTGCACGATGCAGGTCTGCAGCGTCGTGGCCGGGAACACCGCGCCCAGCGCCTCTGGCATGCCTTTGAGGCCGTCGGTGACGGCGATCAGGATGTCGTTGACCCCACGTGTCTTCAGGTCGTTGAAGACCTTCATCCAGAACTTTGCACCCTCGGTGTTCTCGATCCAGATCCCCAGGATGTCGCGCGTGCCGTCCGGCAGCACGCCCAGCGCCAGGTACACGGCCTTGGAGCGCACCACCGCGTCCTCGCGGATCTTCACGCGCAGCGCGTCGAAGAACACCACCGGGTACATCGGCTCCAGCGGCCGCGTCTGCCAGGCCGTGATCTCGCTCATCACCTCGTCCGTGACGCGGCTGATGAGGTCGGGCGAGACGTCCACCGCGTACATCTCGGCCAGGTAGCCCTGGATCTCGCGCACCGTCATGCCACGGGCGTACATGGCCAGGATCTTGTCGTCAAAGCCCGTGAAGCGCCGCTCGTGCTTGCCGATCAGCTGCGGCTCGAACGTCCCCTCACGGTCGCGTGGGACGTCGATACGAAGGGCGCCGGCGTCGGTCAAGACGGTCTTCGTGCTCTTGCCGTTGCGGTGGTTGGTGGACGAGCCCTCGGGCTTGGCCTGGCCCGGCGCGTAGCCCAGGTGATGACTCATCTCGGCGCCCAGCGCCCGCTCCATCACGGCCTTCTTGAACTGCTGGAAGATGCTCTCCAGCTCGGCCGGCGTCACCGGCCCAGGGATCAACTGCTCAAGCGCTGCGGCTGAGAATTGCGGCTGCGCCGCATTGCCCGTAGGGGCTTCGGTTTTCTTCTTGCGTGGCATTCATGCTCCAAGTCGACATGCTATGCCTCACACACAAACTTTCTGACACGCCCCAGGGGTAGAGCACCACATTCACACTGTGGGGGTCGCAGGTTCGAAACCTGCACCGCCCACCAATCAACCTCCACAGCACCCGGCTTCGCGCCGGGTTTGTTGTTTTCGGGCCTGCATCGCTCAATGCGTGGCTTCGCTGCCCCTGAACGGGCAGCCTTCCAGGTGGCGCGTCATGTCCCGACGCTCCGCAGGGGCCGTGCCGGGATTGCCGGCACCGACACGCGTATGCGTGGGCTGTGCGGGACAGGTCTTCAGACCAAGCCCGACGTGATCGGGCTGGACTTCAGCGGGTTTGCGGCGCGCTGCAATGCCCCGCCGCGTCCGACTTCGGGAAAGCCTGCGCGCGGTCGAGGGCCTGCATCAAGTTGCCACCCCAGATAGCTGCGATCTCCGACTCGCTGTAGCCGGCCTGCATGAGCCTCTCGGTGATGCGCGGCAGCTCTGACACGTCTGCCACGCCTTCGACGCCGCCGCCGCCATCCCAGTCGGCACCGATGCCGACGTGGGCGGGACCGACGAGCTTGAGCACGTGCAGCAGGTGCTTCATGAAGTCGTCCAGGCTGGCCCGTGCCTTGGGATAGCGCCGTTCGACCTCGCCGATCTGTCCCGCCAGCGCCTGAAACTCCGCCGGCTGCAGCGCTGCCATCTGCCGGATCTGCGCATACAGCGGCTGCAGCAGCGCGGCGCGACGCGGGTCGTCCTTCAGGGGCGACAGGTAGCTGCTGTAAAGCGTCACCTGCATCACGCCACCCTTCTTGGCCAGCTTCACGAGGCGTGCGTCGTCGAGGTTGCGGCGATGCTCGGTGATGGCGCGGCTGGCAGAGTGCGACAGCACGATCGGGGTTGCGGAGATCTCCAGCAGCTGGTCGAACACGTCATCGGAGGCGTGGGAGGCGTCCAGCAGGATGCCTAGGCAGTTCGCGCGCTGCACCAGTTGTCGTCCCACCGGGCTCAGTCCATGCCACTCGGGTGCAGCCGTGGCCGAGTCGGCTACGGCGTTGTTGCTGGCATGAACCAGTCCGAGCATGCGCAGGCCATGTCGGTGGTAGGTGTCGAGCAGCGCAGGATCGGACGCTACGGGCTCGGCGTTCTCCATGCTGATGAACACGGCGTGCCGGCCCTCGGCGACGAGGCGCCGTGCGTCGGCGCTGTCCAGCGCCAGGCCGAACTGACGGGGGTGGCGCTCCACCAGGTCGTTGAGCCGCATCAACTGCGCCAGGCCGTGCTGGGCGGCAGAGGCGCGCCCTTGCAGGTCGCGGCTGCCCTGTGGGGTGTAGATGGCCCAGAACGCGCCATTGAGCCCGCCTTCGCGAAGGCGTGGCCAGTCCACCTGGGAGAGATCGACGGCCGCAGTGTGGCGCTCAAGGATGTTCCAGCCCGGTCGTTCCAGCAGCCTTGGCGTGTCGATATGGCTGTCCAGCACCATGATGCGATGGTGCAGGGCCAGGGCCGCCTCCGAGACCGGTGCCGCGATTGACGGCCGGCATGTGAACGCGCCCAGTACGGCGAGTGCCGCGATGGTGACGCGCAGGCTCATGGCGTTGTCGCGAACAGCAATGCGGCCACCCGCTCCGGCTCGCGCGACAGTGCCAGCAGGCGCTCGGCCACCGGTGCAGGGCACAACGCCCCGATCTTGGCGCTGAACAGCGCCCGGCGCGCTGCCATGCTCAGGCCGTCCTGCGGGCCTTCGCAGATCTGCTGGTCGATTTCCATGCCGTCGCTGAAGACTCGCACGATCGCGGGGAAGCCGCCCGTGGCCTGTTGCTGGGCAGTCAGCTCGACGCTGGCTCGCAGGTCCACGCGCCGCATGAACTCCTGCACCGCCGGATCGGCCAGCGCAGGGCCTTCGAAGTCACCCAGACCCGATCGACGGCGCACCATGGCGCTGCTCACGGCATAGGGCAGGCTGAATCGGGCCGCCAGCGAGTTCGTGATGCTGCGCGTGGACAGCGAGCTCGCGCTGCCCTGGTTGACCTCGATGCGCACGCTGTCGATGCGTTGCAGCGGCACGCGTTCGACCAGCCTCAGCGCGGCGCTGATGGCCGACTGGCAGCCGAAGCACGCCGGATACGGCTTGATCTCGTAGCTGCCCAGATCCGCCTCGAGCGGATTGCCAGACAGCCGATGGGGCTGCTCGGCGCCGAAGCCGAAGCTTGCCAGCCAACCGTGCTCGCCGGTCAGCGGCTGGCGTGGCCCGTCGGCGCCTGCCTCCGCGAGCTGCAAGGCCTGCACCGGATGGCGGGCGGCGAAGCCGACGGCGAAGTCCTTGTCCAGGCTGTAGCTGCCCACCTGCGGCGACAGCGAGGACAGCAAGCCGGCGCTCAGCGAGCTGGCGCAGATCGCCACCGTGTTCAGCGCCAGTTCGACATCGTCGCTGACCAGTGCCGCGGCTCCCAGCGCCGCGGCGATGGGGGCCACCACGGATGTCGTGCGAAAGCCTGCCTTGCCCGTGCGGTGACCGCGTCCCAGCGCCTCGGCCAGGCGGATGTTGGCGGCAAATGCCAGCCACAGCGCGCGCACCAGCCGCTCACCCGAGATGCCGCGCTGTTCAGCCAGCGCCAGCAATGCGGGGATGATCACCACTGCAGCATGGCCGTTGTTGCGTGGATTGATCAGCACTTCCTGGAAGTCCAGGGCTTCGGCGGCACAGCCGTTCAGGAAGGCTGCATCGGCTGGCGCGGCGCGGTAGTCCGCGCCCCAGACCGCGCAGCCATCGGCTGACGCCGTGACCATGGCGCGGTCCACGCGGGTGCCGCCGACTTGCCCCAGCCGCGCATGGCTGGCGATGGCTACCGTGTCGGCCAGCAGCACGCCGATCACCTCGCGCACCTTGCGTCCGGGGGCGTGTTGAAGAAGGGACAGGTGGTTGGCGACCCACTGTCGATCCAAGGTCGTCGTCATCATTCCACTCCATTGGCCATGATGCCGCCGTCGATCACGAAGTCGCAGCCGTTGGCATAGGCCAGCGCGGGCTCGGCCAGCGCGCGTATCGCCCGACCGATCTCCAGGGGGGCTGCCAGTCGTCCCGCCGGAATGCGCGCGATCAGCCGCTGTTCGTTCAGGCGCCCGGCTTCCAGGGCCTTCTCCACCATCGCGGTGCGCGTATAGCCCGGGCTCACCGAGATGGCGCGCACGCCATGCTCGGCGAAGTCCAGTGCCAGCACTTGCGTCAAGCCGACCACGCCGGCCTTGCTGGCCACGTAGCTCGCACGGCCGGGGCCGGAGCGATGCGCGACGAAGGACGCCACGTTGATGATGAGGCTGCTGCCCGCCGCCTTGAGCGCGGGGAAGGCAGCCTGGCAGCAGTAGAACGTGCCGCTCAGGTTGGTATCGATGACGGCGCGCCAGTCTTCAGCGGCCATCGTTGCCGCGTGGGCGCGCCGGGCGATGCCGGCGCAGTTGACCAACAGGTCCAGCCGTTCCAACTGCTCGGCAGCGGCGCGCACGGCATCCGGATCGCGGATGTCCACGGCACGGATCGGGTAGTCCTGGCTTGCGACCCCTTGCAGGTCCCAGCCCAGGACCTCGTCGCCGGATTCGAGGAAGGCCTGTGCCACGGCCTGTCCGATGCCGCTGGCGGCACCGGTGACCAGCACGCGGCGGGCTGGCGTGTTGGAAGTTGGAGGACTCATATCAGGGCTCCCTGTTCGATCAAAGTCTGTTGCACCGCCCGCAGCGGTGCGCGCCGGCCCTGCGGCGACAGCGCGGCGGCAATCCCGGCGGCATGTCCCGTAGCAAAGGCGCAGCCCATCACGCGGACCGACCCGAAGGCAGCGTCGTCCGCACCGATGCTGCTGCCCGCCAGCCAGCAATTGCCGTCGTCGTCGGTCTGCAGCGCGCCGTACGGGATATGGAACCAGTCATCGCCCGCGATCCAGCGGTACTCGGTGACGCCTGCGTGCGGGTGCAACTCGCCGGGCCAGCCCGAGCGGGCAATGCCGTCGTCGTGGCGCCGCGCATGGACGAGGTCCTCGAGCACGGCGTCGCGCTGCGACGCGATGTGCTGCGTGGCCCGCACGCCCAGCGCCGGTCCGGTGACGTCCAGCTGCGCAGCGCCGAAGCCCGGCACGCAACGGCGCAGCGACTGCAGATAGTCATGCGCGATGGCGCGCGCCTGCATCTCGGCGTGAGAGAGGCTCTGGCTGGAGCAGTCGGCCAGCTCGACGTCGACCATCATCGCCCAGCAGGCATCGCTCCAGGGCAGGGGCACGAAGTAGCCGCCGTTGCGTCGGGCCAGCGGTGCGCCCGTGCGATCCTCGTAGTCCAGTGCGGCACGGCGCAGGTCGTCCCGGTCGTAGCTGCTGGACGGATCCAGCCCTGACAGGCGTGCCGTCAGCGTTGCCGCCTGGCGCCGCGGCCGCATGCGTTGCGGCCAGGCCAGGGCCGCCAGGTTGGCGTTGCCGGTCGCGTCCACGAACTGGCGCGCCCGGACCTCGAACATTCCCTGGGGGTCGGCGCACAGCAGGCTCTCGATGCGGCCAGCACTTTCCTGCACGTCCACGACCCGGCAATGCAGCAGCGGGGTCACGCCCGCGGCTTGGACCAGGCCGTCCATGGCGCGCTTGAGTCGCTCGGGATCGAGCAGGATGATCCAGTTGCCCGAGCTCTGCTGCCTGGGCGTGACGTCGTGCCCGAGGGCCTGCAACGCGTCCAGTGCCTGCTGGCCGACGCCGGCGACGACCTGTTGCGGCCGGGCGCCGCGCGTGTGAAAGCCGCAATAGGCCTGGACGCCCGAGACGGTGGCAGTGCCGCCCAGGAAGCCATACGCCTCGATCAGCGCGACCTTGGCACCGCACGCCGCAGCGCCGAGTGCGGCGGCGATGCCGCCCGAGCCGCCTCCGACCACCACGACGTCGAACTGCAACGGTGTACGCCTGGCGCTCACAGCACTTTGTCCAGGAAGGCGCGTGTACGGGCGTCGACAGGGGCGTCGAACACCTGCTTGGCGACGCCGTGTTCCACCACCTTGCCCTTGTCCATGAAGTACAGGTAGTCGGCCGCCTCGCGTGCAAAGCGCATCTCGTGGGTCACCAGCAGGCAAGTCATGCCATCGGCGGCGATCTCCTGGATCACGCCCAGGACCTCCTTGACGGTCTCGGGGTCCAGCGCGGCGGTGACTTCGTCGAACAGCATCACCTCGGGCTGCATGCAAAGGCTGCGGGCGATCGCCACGCGCTGCTGCTGGCCACCCGAGAGCTCGCCGGGATACGCGTGTTCCTTGCCCGCCAGGTGCACCTTGGAAAGCAGCTCGCGGGCCTGGGCCTCCACCTCGCCGCGCTCGCGGCGCAGCACCTGGATGGGAGCCATCATCACGTTCTGCAGCACGGTCCGGTGCGGGAACAGGTTGTAACCCTGGAACACGATGCCCACGCGCCGATGCAGCGCCTGGGCGTCCAGCAGCGGATCGTCGACGCGGGTGTCGCCGACCCGCACGCTGCCGGAGTCGATGCGCGTCAGCGCATTGATGCAGCGCAGCACCGTGCTCTTGCCGGAGCCCGACGGGCCGATGATGCAGGCCACCTCGGAGCGCGCGATGGCCAGGTCCACGCCGTTGAGCACGGCAGTGGACCCGAAGGACTTGCGTACATCCCGCAGTTCGATGAACGGGGAGGGGAGATCTCGGATGTTCACGGGCACCTACCTGCCTGAGCGGCGGCGCTCCAGCGTGCGCGCCAGCATGGAAATGGGGAAGATGTAGACGAAGAAGGCCATCAGCACGACGCCGTAGACCGGCAGCAGCAGCTCCGTGCGCGCCTCGGCCGCCAGCACCTCGCGGGCCACGCTCAGGCCTTCACTGACGCCCACGAGGCTGCCAAGCGCCGTGGACATGGTGACGACGCAGTACAGCCCCATGGCGGGCGGCAGCATGAGCCGCATGGCTTGCGGCAGGATCACGCGCCAAAGCCGTGCTGCCGGGCTGTAGCCGAGCGCCGTGGCGGCCTCCCATTGCGCCAGGGGCACGGCCCGCAAGCCCCCGCGAACGATCTCCGCGAAGTTCCCGGTGGCGGGTAGCGTCAGCGCCAGCACCGCCTTGAGCCAGGCCGGGAACGGCCAGCCGCCGCCGATGGGAAGCTCATACGGCAGCGACTGCATGACAAAGAACATCACCACCAGCCAGGGCGCATTGCGCAGCAGCTGCGTGAGCCAGGTGGCCGGGCGGCTTAGTGCCTTCGACGGCGCCAGCTGTGCGGCCCCCAGCAGCGTGCCCAGCACGCAGGCCAGCGCCATGGCGAGTGCACCCATCCCCAGGTTGACCATCAGTCCCCGGCCCATGAGCGGCAGCCATGGCCAGAGCGTATCGATGACGTTCACAGCCCGACCCCCGGCAGCTTCAGGCGGCGCTCCAGGCGCGACAGTCCGGCAACCAGCAGGGCCATGAAGCCGAGGTAGGTCAGCAGCACCAGCAGCATCATCTCCAGCACGTTGTTGCGGTCACTCCAGATCTCCTGTGCGCTGTAGAGCACTTCCGGCACTGCGACCGCATAGGCGATGGACGTGCCCTTGATCAGCTGCACGAGGTTGTTGCCCAATGCCGGCAGGCTTGCACGCAGCGCCAGCGGCAGCTCCACATGGCGCAGGCGCCCCCAGCGTCCGTATCCCAGCGCCAGTGCTGCTTCGCGGGTGGCCTGCGGCACCGCATGGAAGCCCGCACGGAAGACTTCGACGGCGAACGCGCCGTAGTGCAGGCTGATGCAAAGCGCCGCGAGCGGGAAGGCATCGGCATACCAGGGCGCGGCGGCGCCGGGACTGGCGCTGCGCAGCAGCGTTCCCACGCCGAAGTACAGGAAGTAAAGCTGCACGAGCGTGGGCGTGTTGCGCAGCAGTTCGACATAGCCCAGCACCAGCCAGCGCAGCGGGCCCGGCCCCCGGGTCGCGAGCGCACCGGCCAGGCCGATGACGCACGACGCGACCATGCACAGCAGCGCGAGCGACAGCGTGGTGAGCACGCCGCTGAAGAAGAGGCCGGCGGACCAGCCGTCGTAGAACACCGTGAAATTCCAGCCCGTGCGCTGGTAGAGCTGCTGGAAGGCATCCGTCACCAGATGCAGCATGCGCGGCACGCCCTGATCGTCCAGGCCGCCGCGCTGTTCGTCGGATGCCTGCAGCACGGGCTTGTGCGGCAGGCCGTAGCGCGACTCCAGGCGCTCCAGCAGGCCTTCGCTGCGCCACTGCCGCGCATAGCCGCTGAGCAGCGTGCGCAGTTCCGGGTCGCCGTGCGCGATGGCCATGCTCCAGGGCGCTTCGAGGATGGGCGGCAGCACGATGGAGAAGTCAGCCCACTGTGCCGAGTCCTTCAGGCGCAGCCGGGCGACGGCCTCGTCCATGACCTGGCCCACGCATCGCCCGTCGCGCATCGCCTGCGCGCTCTCGGTGAGGCCGGCGAAGGCGAGGATGCGCACGCCGTAGCGCTCTGCCACGGCCTGGTTGTAGGTCGAGCCGTGGCTGCTGCACACGGCCTGGCCGCGCAGGCTCTCCCAGCTGGCCGGAGCCTTTTCGCTGCGGGCGAGCAGCACGGCGCCGGAGCTGTAGAAGTTCGGCGTGATGAAGTCCACCAGGCGCCGACGCTCGGCGGTCACGCTGAAACCCGTGATGATCAGGTCGCACTTTCCCTGGTCAAGGAATACGACGCGGTTGGCGCCGCTGGTGGCGACGGTCTCGCGCCTCAGCGGCTGGCCGAGCTCGAGCGACAGCCGCTGGCGGATGTCCTCGGCCAGGTCGATGTTGAAGCCGCGGGCCTCGCCACTCGGGCTGAGGTAGGCGAAAGGCCTGTTCTCGACGTTGGTGCAGACATTGAGCACGCCCTTGGCCGCGATGCGCTGCAGCACCGTACCGGCCTGGGCGCCGGCGCTCAGCGCCAGCGCCAGGACACCGGCCAGGGCGAGCCCGCAGCCTCTCACCATTGGTAGCTGGCCTTGGCGTAGTAGAACGCCCCGTTGATGCCGAACGGCGAGTAGGAGATGTACCTGACGTTCTGGTCACCCGGGTTGTTCACCGCGTTGCGCTTGTCCGGATACACGTTGGCGATGTTGTCACTGCCGACGGTGAATTCCCAGTTGTTGCCGCGATAGCTGGCCGACAGGTCGAGCAACCACTTGGCGGCGTAGACCTGGTCGAAGCTGGGGCCGGTGTTGCTGATGGCGACGAACTTGCCGTAGCGCACGAGGTTGCTTCGCACTCCCCAGACGCCGTAGCTGTAGTCCGTGGCCAGCGACAGCTTGCTGCGCGGTGTGCTGTCGGTGAGCACGCCGTACTGGTCGCGACGGTCGATGCGCAGCAGCGTCAGCCCGTTCTGGCTGAGCACCGCCGGATTGGGCTTGACCTCGGTCACGCGGCTGCGGGCGTACGAGTAGCCGAGGGAGTTGCTGACGCGGCCGCCGTTGTCAAAGCGCAAGCGATGCTGGACGACGACGTCCACGCCGGTGGTCGTCGTGTCCACCGCGTTGGTGAAGTAGCGCACCGACTGGTACAGCCCCCTGGGAATGCCGTTGGCCACCAGGTAGTTCTGCGCGGCCGTGTTCTGCACGTCCAGCGTGCTGGACAGCGTGATGCGGTCATCGATGGTGATGCGGTAGGCGTCGATGCTCGCGCTGAGCGTCTTGGTGGGCTGCAGGACCACGCCGGCGCTGATGTTGCGCGACTTCTCGGCCTTGAGGTCCTCGGAGCCGAACAGGCGGGCCACCGGATCGTCGACCGGCGCGGTGCGCTGGTCCTGGAACGCGTTGATGGTGGTGTTCAACGCGCTGGCGGTTGCCGCATAGTGTTGCTGCGCAAGCGCTGGAGCCCGGAAGCCCGTGGAGACGCTGCCGCGCACGGCCACCTGCGGCGTGAAGTCGTAGCGCGTGGAGGCCGAGCCGGTCGTGGCTCCCCCGAAGTCGCTGTAGCGGTCGTGGCGCACCGCCAGCGACGAGCGCCATTTCTCGGTGAAGTTGGTCTCCAGGTCCAGGTAGAGCCCGACCAGGTCGCGCCGGAAGCTGCCGCTGTCCGTCTGCTTGAAGCCCGAGAAGCCCTCGACTCCGGTGCCGTAGTAGGACGCGGCTTCGCCGGCGCTTTCCTTGTAGGTCTGGTGCTGGTACTCCACACCCGTCGCCACCGACACGGGGTTCGTCAGGCCCGGCACCGCCAGCGAGTTGCTCAGGCCCAGTTGGTACACCGCCAGGCTGCTCTTGAGGCTGCCGTCATCGAAGTCCTGCTGCCGGCTGCCGGTGTCCCGGAACAGGTAGCGGTTGAGCGAGTCGCGGGTGGAGAAGTCGATCTGGTTTTGGCCGTAGTCGACGCTGGCGTCCCACTTCCAGCCCCCCGAAAGGCCGCCCTTGAGGCCGAACACGAGCGACTGGTCCTCGCTCCTGGCATGCAGCCGGGGCCGGTAGCCGTCAGGGTAGGCCTGGGCGTCGTAGGTGGAGGCGCGACCGTTGCGGAATGCATCCCAGGTGTCGCCGTCGGCCCGGTTGTACGAGGCGAATCCGTAGGCGCTCACGGTGTCGCTGATGGCGTAGTCGGCGTTGACCAGCAGCTTGACGTTCTTCACCTGAGGATCACCCAGCCGGTAGGTGGTCGTGCCGTAGCCAGGCGCACCGACATTGCGCAGATCAAGGCCTGCGCGGTTGGTGAAGTCGTTGGAGTTGCCCTCGATGCTGGCGTGCAGCTTGCCGCGGCCGAACAGCGAGAAGCCGGCGTCGGCGTCCACGTGGCGGCGCAGGCCATCGCCTGCGTCCGTCTGACCCAGGCTCGCGGTGATCTGGCCACCTTCGGCATCGTCCTTCAGGATGATGTTGATCACGCCGGCGATGGCGTCGGACCCGTAGCGCGCAGATGCACCGTCGCTGAGCACTTCCACATGGTCGATGGCCGAGACGGGGATGGTGTTCAGGTCGACGGGCGCCGAGCCGCGGCCCTGTGTGACGTTGGTATTGAGGAAGGCGCTGGTGTGGCGGCGCTTGCCGTTGATCAGCACGAGCACCTGGTCAGGCCCGAGGCCGCGCATCTGGGCCGGGCGGATGATCCCGGTGAAGCCGGAACTGGCGGGGCGCGGGAAATTCAGGGAAGGCACCAGGCGCGAGAGCGACTCGCCCAGCTCACTGCTGCCGCTTTGCTCCAGGTCCTTGGCGGAGATGACCTTGATCGGCTGCAGCGATTCCGCCGCCATGCGGTTCGCGGCGCGGGTGCCGGTGACCACGACCGTGCTCAACGCCTCGGTGTCGTCAGCAGCCCAGGCGCTGCCTGCGCTCGTGATGCTGAGGATGGCGAGTGCGAGTCGCTGCATCGCGAATCTGTTGCTTGGCTGCATTTGAATACCTCTTCTTGGAAGCTCGGACTGATCTGGAAAAATCGCCGGTTTAAACCGGTTCGATTCGATGATGTGTCGCCTCGCGCTCGTCGAGCTCGGTTATCCGGGCCTTGTTGGAAAATGAGGTCGGCCCGGTCTCGGTAAGATAAATGCGATCCCGATTGATGAAAATTGACTTTTTCAGGGGCGGTCTTAACTTTTGCTCCTTAAGTCGATTTCGTCATTTGTATATACTCCGTGCGGATATCTCGAACCGCGCCCGGCGAGGCGCGCGGATGCGACCCGCAGTCCGATTCCATGGGATGCCTCTTGAACACTGATCTCGAAGCCACGGGGCTCCGGCCGGCTCCCTCAGCAGGTACGGGAACGCGCGAGCCCAGGCCCGCGCACCGGGCATTGCCGCGGGATCTCGCCCGGAGGCTGCGCCCATGAATCTGCGGCAGATGGAGGTCTTTCGCGCCATCATGCTGACCGGCAGCATCACCGGCGCGGCGGAGCTGCTGCATATCTCGCAGTCAGCGGTCAGCAAGATGCTGAGCCACACCCAGCAGCGCACGGGACTGAAGCTGTTCCAGCTCAGCAAGGGTCGGCTGGTGCCGACCAGCGCCGCCAAGGAGCTGTACGCGGAAGTCGAGCACCTGTGGCGCAATGTTGAGAAGGTCCATGCGCTGTCCAAGGAGCTGGCGGATCCGAGCAAGGGAAACCTGTACGTGGCCGCCTCGCCGAGTCTGGGCATGACGGTCGTGCCGTTGAGTGTCGCGGACACCATCAAGAAGGCGCCCGAGCTGAAGGTCAAGGTGATCTTGCCGCTGCCCAACCAGCTGATCGACGTGGTGGCCGACAAGGTCGTCGACATCGGCATCGGCACCTTCGAGGTCAGCCACCCCAGCATCGAGGTGCACGCGCGTTTCAGCTGCCCCCTGGTGTGCATCATGGCGCCCGGCCATCCGCTGGCGGCGCTGCACGAAATCCACCCGCGCGACCTCGTCGGCCACCGGCTGATCTCCGTGCCCTTCCAGGAGCTGTATGGCTTGAGCGAGGAGAAGGTCTACGGCGAAGTGCTGGAGGATTTGGACAAGGGCGTGGAGGTGCGATCAGGGCTAATTGCCAGCCTATTCAGCCGTGCGACTGGGGAGGTAGCAGTCGTGGACGCCATCGCAATTTCCGACGGATTGATTCCTGAATTGGAAATTCGACCCCTGGTGACCAGCGAGAGTATCAATATCAATGTCGCTTATAACCGATTCAAACCGCCGTCCCCGCAGGTGACGTTATTTGAGGAGCTGCTGCTGCACCGGTTGAAGGAGTGCTGCGCGGAGGTCGCCCCCCGGGGGGCGTGAGTCCGTGAGTCGCGAATCCCGGCCCCGCTGCGCGGCTGAGGTGCCGCGGCAGGCGCGGGGCGAAGCGATGCTGGAGCGGTCCGGGCGCAGGGCACGGGGCAGAGGGCGGAGGCAGGGGCGGGGAGGGGCCGGCCGCGATACGGTCCAATAGCTGAATGAGCGACCCGGTCTACGTTCCTGCCAACATCATCCCGAGCGACGAGCAACTCGCCATTCAGCTGGTGAGGACGAAGCTGCTGCTGGTCGAGGCCAACGCCGGCGCGGCGAAGACCACGACGCTCGCGCTGCGCATTGCCCAGGCGCTGCAGCGAGGTGCGGCGCCTGAGACGGTGCTCGCCATCACTGCCACTGAGCCGGCCGTCATCGCGCTCAAGGAACGGCTGAACCACATCGGCGTGTCCGCCGCGGTGACGCGGCGCCTGCGCATCCAGACGTTCGAGACCTTCAGTCTGTCCGTCCTTGCCAAGGCTGAAGGCGTTGCTGCACGCGTTGTGGCGAGTGCCGAGCAGGTTGCGTCCTACGTTGTTCGCGCTATCGAGCGCGCCCAGTCGCTGCCCGAGGAGCGTTTCCCGGATGAGCTGATGGCCGAGGCCGCACCGGCCGACCTGGTGGAAGGGCTGCTGAAGTCCTTCGACCTCATCAAGGGGCGCATGCTGGCCGAGCAACTGGACCCGGACGAGCGAATGACGCCCGAACGCGCCGATGAGCTTGGCTTCGGGTACCTCACCATGAGGGCCTGGAGTTGCTACGAGTTCTTTCGCAGGGGCGGGCACCCGGATCGGCCCGAGTTCCGCTTCCTGGCAGACGGTACCTACGACCTGGCTCGGATGCTGCTGGCCGGTGAAATCACCAAGGACGACGCATGGCTGCGCCAGGGGCTCACGCTTGTGTGCCTGGATGAGATGCACGACGTGAACGAGGCGGCATTCACGGTGCTCAAGGGTGTGCTGGCGGCCAATCCGCGGGCGGCCTTCGTGGGTGTCGGCGACCGCGATCAGGTGATTCATACCCAGACCGGCGCAGAGGCCGCCTTCATGGGGGCTCGCTTCGCGGCAGAGATTGGCACGCCTCAGGTGTTGCCGCTGACGTTCAGCCGACGCTTCAGCCCGCAGCTCGCCCGGTACGCCGGCGCGCTTGCCGGGAAACCCTATGCCGCGGATCCCGCGATGGAAACGGTCATCGCTACGGAGCACTGCGCCGACTGGCGGCTGGGCGGCGAACTCATAGCGCGCAAGGCCAAGGCCCACCTTGAGCAGCAGGCCATGCCCACGATGCGCGTGATGCTGCGTTATCCGGCGCAGTCCGTGAAGATCGAGCACGAGCTGATGAAGCTCAGCGTGCCCTATGCCGCGACAGGCTTCCAGCCCTACCTGGATCGTGCCGAGACGTTGCTCGTGCGAGGCCTGTACGCCCATGCCACCGACAACTACGGCGGCTTTGAGGATCAGGCTCGGCGTGCCCAGTTGCTCAATGCATGGCTGCAGTTTTCCGGCGCGCGGGTGGACAGCATCGAGCTGCGCAACCTGGACAGCGCGCAAGCGCAGAGGTTGGCCGTGAGCGAGGCCGCAGAAAGCCTGGACACGATGAAGACCTTCATCGAAGGCCATGTCCTGCGTACCGCGAATCCCGCAGCGCTGCATCAGCTGGAGGGCGCGCTGACCATCCTTCGCGGCCGTGACCTCGACGCGTTCGAGGCATCTTTCCTGAAGGCCCTGGACCCGCTGCGACTGGCCTCGCGCGTGTTTGTGCGCAAGGACGAGGCCGCCCAGGTGACGGCAAACATCCAGCAGCTTTGCCGGCTCATCCTGGACGAGGGCACGGACCTGGATGGCGGCTTCCGGATGCTTGCAACGATGGACTTCGCACGGCGCCTGCTGCGCCAGAGCGACCGCGTCGTGCTGTCCAGCATTGAGGCGTCCAAGGGGCTGGAGTTCGACCATGTGATCGTGCCGCACCTGTCCAAAGGCGAGTTCGGCGACGGGTCCACGGAGAATCGAAACCTGCTCTACGTGGCGCTGACGCGGGCCAAGCGGCAGCTCACGCTGATGTTCGACAGGGAGCGGCCGTCGCGGTTCCTGAAGGACGCCCAGTTGGTTTGACTGGCCGTTGCGCACGGCGCTGGACAGTTTCGGCACGACCGAGCAGGTCGGCCGAGGAGGTCGGCAGCCCAGGCCAACGCGTGCGCGCAATCAGCATCTGCCCAGTCTCGTCCACAGACTGCGCCTTGCCGGCGCATGCATCCGTGACGTCGAGCTCTGCGAGTACAGGCTGCTTCGGCTATGGCTGCGGCGTCGACAGCCGCCGCCGCAGCGCGCGCATCAATGTGCCCAGCAGCGGCAGCTTGGCGTAGAGCTCCTCTGCGGCATCCCAGTAGTCCCTGTGCATCGTGACGAGGCCGGCAGGGGAGAACTGCAGATGGGTCGCGCCGCGGATCGCCATCGATGCGCCGTTGGCCTGGCGCAGGAAGCGCAGCTCCCAGGTGAGGAAGGCATCGTTGCCCTCCGAGGCGGCGTTCATGACCACGAAGCGCGGTTCGCGCAGTTCGTCGAACATCTGGCTGAAGATGCGCTCGATGGCCGGCCTGCTGCCGACCTCGTTGAAGGGATCCTTGAAGCTGGCCTTTTCTTCGTACAGCGCGAGCAGCGCGGGCAGGGTCTCGCGGCTGAGGCCGACATAGGCGTCCACTAGCTGGCGGGTGCGGACGTCGCACGAGGTCATGGGCATGTTCATCAGGCTCCCGTGGCGCGACGCACGGCCGCGAAGTACCAGGCATCGGGCAGGCAGCGCAGCAGCCGCATCCAGGCCGTGAAGCGGCGGGGGAAGTTCATCTCGAAGCGGCCGCGGGCCCAGCCCTTGAGCATGTGGGCTGCTGCCTCTTCCGGCGAGATCAGGGCCGGCATGCGGAACTGGTTCTGAGCCGTCAGCGGGGTCTCGACGAAGCCGGGATTGACGACGGACACCCCCAGCCCCAGCGGATGCAGGTCCAGGTAGAGGTTCTCGGCCAGGTTGTTCAGCGCCGCCTTGGTGGGGCCGTAGGCCAGCGACAGCGGCAGGCCGCGATAGCCCGCCACGCTGGCGACAAGGCACAGGTGGCCGCTTCGTGCCGTGATCATCGTCGGCAGCACCGCCTCGAGCAGGTGCAGCACGCCGCCGTAGTTGACGGCCAGGTGCTTCTCCATCTCCTGGCGGTCGAAGTGGACGGCCTGCTGGGCCTTGTAGTGGCCGGCGCAGTAGAGGATCAGCGCCGGAGCGCCTTGCGCGAGGGCAGTGACCGAGGTCGCTGCGGCCTGCAGCGACTCGGGCCGCGTCACGTCCAGCGGCAGCGCCACGCTGCCGGGGTGCTCGCGCTCGAAGTCCCGCAGCGGCGCGGCCTGGCGGGCCGACACGATGACTCTCGCCCCCTGCTGGCTCAAGGCCACGGCCGCCGCACGGCCTATGCCCGACGACGCGCCGATGACCCAGACCCAGCGGCCCGGCCAGTCCTGCAGCGGTGGATTCAGCGCCATGGGCTCAGTCCTTGGTGATGACGAGGGTCACGTCGCCCAGGTGCAGGCCCAACTTGCTCATGGCCGAGCGGTTGAGGATGGTGCGTTCGTCGAGGAGGAACATCCAGTCGTCCAGGGCCACGTTCCAGACGCGGCCGTCCACCGGCAGGGCCAGCGTGTAGTTCCAGCGCAAGGCGTTGCCTGCACTCTCGCCTGCGGCCTCACCGACGACATCATCCGCCGTACCGCTGTAGCGTCCCTGTCCGAGGGCGCGCAGCCGCCAGACGCGCCGCTGCGTGCTGCCGTCGCTGTACCGGAAGCGCTCGTCGAGCACGCCCTCATTGCCCTCCCAGCGCCCGGTCATCTCGACAGTGAATCGCTTCACGACACGGCCGGCGCGGTCGGTGAACATGCCCTTGGCGCTCAGCGGGCCGTTGAAGAAGCCGCGCAGGTCGAGCCGCGGCGCTTCCGCGGCGTAGTCCCGGACGTCCGGCGAGGCGCAGCCGGCAAGCGCAATGGCGATGCCGGCACCCAGCAGCGCGCGGCGGGGGAGGGTGTTCATGTGCGTTCCTTCCAGTCCGGGTTGAGGCGCTCGGCACGCTGCAGCGCGACCAAGGCCGCCAGCTTCAGCACACAGGGCAGGCCGCCGTAGGTCCAGGCCAGGGCCTGCAGGCCCGCCGGGCTGCTGCCACCCGGATGGCCGCCATCTGGATAGCCGGCCAGCGACAGCAGCGGCAGGGCCAGGCCTGCAGCCAGGGCGAGGTTGAGCTTGGTGGCGCAGGCCCACCAGCCCAGGTAGGCGCCCTCGTCGCGGCCACCGCCGCCGCCGTGGTGGATGACACCGGTCAGCAGCGCTCCGGGCAGGGCCAGGTCTGCGCCCAGGGTCAGGCCGCTGCACAGGCAGACGACGGCGAATGCCGCGCCGTCGCCCGCGGACAGCCAGGGTGTGGCGGCGAAGGCGAGCACGCTGGCCGCCATGCCCAGCCGCCAGGCTGGCGCGACGCCCCAGCGCGCGGCGGCGCGCACCCACAGTGGCAAGCCCAGAACGGCCGCGCCGAAATAGCCCAGCAGCAGGGGGGCCTGCCAGCTCGGCAACTGCAGACGGTCGGCGATGAAGAAGGGCAACAGCGTGGCGGGAATGGCGCTGGCGATGCCGTTCAGCGTGAAGGCGCCCAGCAGCTGGCGAAACGCGGCATGTCTCCAGGGCGAGGGGCCGGATCGCTGGCGGGACGGAGCGGGCCGGGAGGCCACGACCGGCAGGCGGCTCAGGCCGAGCAGGCCGACCGCGAGCAGGCCGGCGAGTGCCAGGCTGGTGACGTTCCAGCCAGCCCAGGCTGGCAGGGCGCTGGCCAGCAGCACGCCGGTCAGCGTGCCGGCCTCGCGCCAGCCGGTGACTCTGGCACGCAGCTCAGGCCCGCCGCCCCAGCGCGTGCCCCAGCTCTGGTGCAGGAGGCTGACGCCGCTGTACGCGACCGTGCAAGTCAGCAGGGCTGCGGCCAGCCACGCCGTCACCACGTGGGCCGGCGCGGCCGGCGGCCGCCACAGCGCCGCAAACGCGCCGGCCAGCACGACGCAGCCGAGGCCGGCCGCCCAGCGCACCGTGGTGGCGCCGCGGCGGAACAGGGCGTCGGCGGCGCGTCCCAGGGCTGGATCGATGACGGCGTCGAAGAGCCTCGCGCAGAGAACCACCGCGCCCAGCACCGACAGCGGCAGGCCAAGTACCGAGGCGTAGTGGAAGGGCAGGTTGACGTACAGGGGCAGAGAGACGAAGGCCAGCGGCACGCTCAGGCTTGCGTAGGCCAGGCCGCGCTGCCAGGCGAGGGCAACGGGCAGGGCGCCGAGGGCGGGCGTCGACATGGTGTGGGCGATCTAGCGCGCCAGGCCGAGCAGGGCCTCGCGCAGGGCTGGCGCCGAGGATTGGCGGGCCAGCCAGATGCCGAAGAAGAGGCGGGCGTACTCGGCGTCCACCACTTGCGCCGTGAGCTTGCCGTTGTGGAAGAAGCTCACATCGCCCTGGCCATCGTGCAGCCCGAGGAGGCGGTCAGTGGCGGCGACGTCGGGAAAGGCCTTCAGCATCAGCGCGAGCCACTGCCTGGCCCGGGCGTCGTCGAAGGCGCCGACGCGGCGCATCTCCGCGACCGAGCGCTCGGCGATGGCCTGGCCTTCAAGACGGCGGTCATAGATCAGCTCGAGCGCGAAGGGCTCGCGGGCGTAGTCGTCGGCGACGAAGCCGGGCGCCGTCCACAGCCGGGCCTCGTAGACGCGCAGGCCGAAGAAGCGCAGCACGCCCGTGCCCTGCAGGCGTGCCTGCGGCAGGGCGTTTCGCACTTCGGCGGGGACGGGGGTGTCGGCGATGGCTGAGGGCATGGTGAAGACGGGTAGGGGGGCGGTCGCGGCGAGGCGAATCCAGAGGCGGCGCCGGATCATGGGCCGGGCTTTCTCAACGTGAACTGGATGACATCGGTGTTGCCGGTGTCGAAGGCGGCTTCGCAGTAGGCCAGATAGAAGGCCCAGATGCGCTGGAAGCGGCGATCGAACCCCTGGCGGTTCACGGCGTCGAGGTTCTCCTGGAACGCGTCGCGCCAGCGGCGCAGCGTCTCGGCGTAGTCGCGCCCGAAGGCCAGGCGGTTCTCGACGACGAAGCCGGCACGGCGCGCCTCGGCCTCGAAGGCCGAGGGGCTGGGCAGCAGGCCGCCGGGGAAGATGTACTGCTGGATGAAGTCCGTCGAGCGCAGATAGCGTGGGAACAGGTCATCGCGGATGGTGATGGTCTGGATGCAGGCTCGGCCGCCGGGCTTGAGGCAGGCGTCCAGTGTCTGGAAGTAGCCGGCCCAGTATTCGTGGCCGACCGCCTCGAACATCTCGATGGACACGATGGCATCGAAGGGCTCGTGGCCGTGGCGCGCCGGCAGGTCGCGGTAGTCCAGGTAGAGAAGCCTGGCCTGCCCTTCGAGGCCGGCAGTCCGCAGGCGCTGCTCGGCCCAGCGCAGTTGTTCGGCCGATAGCGTCACGCCGGTCAGCCGGGCGCCGAACTCGCGCGCCGCCAGCTCGGCAAGGCCGCCCCAGCCGCAGCCGACCTCCAGCACGCGCTGGCCCGGCTCGACGCGGGCCTCGCGCAGTGCGCGGCGGTACTTGGCCTGCTGCGCCGCGTGCAGGTCGGCGCCGCGCGGGTCACGGCCTTCGAACCAGGCTGCGCTGTAGCTCATGCTGGGGTCCAGCCAGAGCCGGTAGAAGTCGTTGCCGAGGTCGTAGTGGGCGTGGATGTTCTTGGCGCTGCCAGAGCGCGAGTTGCGGCGCATCAGGTGGCGCAACCGGTAGCCCAGGCGTCCCCACCAGCTGCCGTAGATCAGGCCTTCGACATGGTCGCGGTTGGCGATGCACAGGCGCAGCAGCTCGCTGAGGTCGGGGCTGTCCCAGTCGCCGGCGATGAAGCTCTCCGCGAAACCGATGTCGCCAGCCTTCAGCGTGCGCTCGAACATCGCCCAGTTCTTGAGCTGCAGCGTGCCGCGCGGGCCTATCGCCGCGGGCGGGTTGGGCAGCAGCAGCGCTTCGCCGTCGGGCAGGCGCAGCTCCAGCTGGCCCAGCGGCAGGCCCTGAAGCAGCCGCAGCAGGCGGCGTGCGGCGAGGGGCGCGGGCGCAGGACGGGCGGAGCTCGTGAGGGTGGTGGGAGTGCTCATGCTTATCGACTCACGAAGTTCTGGGGCGCGGCAGGCTTGCTGAAGAAGGGCACGCGCTTGATCCACAGCCGGGCGGCCTGCCAGTGGATGCGCAGCACGACACCCAGCGTCATGAAAGGCACGCCGAAGAGGGCTCGGCGCACATTGGCAGCCGTCAGCGCGGACATGGCGCCGCCGACGCTGGTCTGGAGCAGCGGGCCTTGGGAGTCGAGCAGGTCGACACGCGCGAGCGTGTGGGCGGGCTGCCCGTCGGGCGCTGTCACGCGCTCGAACCGAAAGCTGTATTCGCCGCTGACGCCGCAAAAGGGAGAGACATGGAAGACCTTGCTCGCACGGCTCGGTCTGCCCCAGTCCAGCTCCGGTCCGGCGAGCAAGTAGGCGTGGCGTTCGCCGAAGGTGTTGTTGACCTCGGCCAGCACGGCTGCCAGCGAGCCGTCCGCTCGGTGGGCGTACCAAAAGCTCACGGGCTTGAAGACGTAGCCGAGCACGCGCGGAAAGGTCTGCAGCCAGACTTCGCCATTGGCGTCGCGGATGCCTTCGCTGTCGAGCAGGCGCTCGAACCAGGCGAGGGCATCGTCGCCGCCGTCGCCGTGATCACGGTCCTGGAAGCTCAGCCAGCCCCTGCGGTTGCGATTCAGTGCGGCACAGGGACTCTGGCGCAGGCTGCGCAGCGGCAGCAGCAGGAAGTAGCTGCGATAGCGAAAGGCATGCTCGACCGGGCGCAGGCGACGGTGCCAGACGGCGCCGAAGCCTATGCAGGGCGAAGCGGGTGTGCTCACGCTGCGCTCCGGTGGTCCTGCAGCATCGAGGCGCCCAGGGCTTGCAGCACGCCGTCCGCCGCCTGCAGCCCGGCGCGCAGGCCGTCCTCATGGAAGCCATAGCCGCACCAGGCGCCCGCGAACCAGGTGCGTTGCAGGCCCTGCAGCTCGCCGACGCGGCCCTGGGCCTGCAGGGCGGCCAGGTCGAACACGGGGTGGCTGTACTCGATGCGGCGGTGGACCAGATGCTCCGCAATGGGCCGAGCGGGGTTCAGCGACACGATGACCGGTTGCTGCCAGGGCAGGGGCTGCAGCCGGTTGATGAGGTAGTGCAGGCAGACCTGGGCCTGCTCGGCGGCGGTGCTGCCGGCGCGCTCGTAGTTCCATGACGCCCAGGCTGCACGGCGTTGCGGCAGCACGGTCACGTCGCCATGCAGCACCGCGGTGTTGGGTTGGTAGCGGATGGCGCCGAGCACGGCCCGCTCCGCGGGACTGGCGCCTTCTCCCAGCAGGGCAAGCGCCTGGTCGCTGTGGCAGGCAAGCACGACGGCGTCGAAGGTTTCGCTGCCCTGGCGGGTCTGCAGGCGCACCTGCCGGCCGGTGCGCTGCAGCCCGAGCACGGGCGAGTGCAGGCGCGCATCTGCAAGGCGGGCCACCATGCGGCGCACGTACTCGCGCGAGCCGCCGGCCACCGTGTACCACTGCGGGCGGTCGGCGACCTGGATCAGGCCATGGTTGTGGCAGAAGCGGATCAGCGTGCCAAGGGGGAACTTCAGCATCTGATCGGTGGGGCAGGACCAGATGCAGCCGATCATGGGCAGCAGGTAGTGCTCGCGAAAGGTGGCCGTGAAGCCCTGGGCATCGAGGAAGTCGCCGATGGAGCCCTGAAGCGCGATGCCGGGAGTGGCCTCGGCGAGAGCCGTCGCCAGGCGGTTGAAGCGCAGGATCTCCGACAGCATGCGCCAAAAGCGCGGCCTCAACAGGTTGCGGCGCTGGGCGAACACGCTGCGCAGCGAGCTGCCGCTCCACTCGAGGCCGGCGCGTCCGTCTGCCCGAGGCACCTGCACCGAGAACGACATGTCCGACTCGGCTGGCGTGATGCCGAGGTCGGCGAAGAGCTGGATCAGCAGCGGATAGGTGCGCCGGTTGAAGACCAGAAAGCCGGTGTCCACGCCGTGCGCCACGCCCTCGAGCTCGATATCGACGGTGTTGGCATGCCCGCCGAAATGGCCTCCGGCCTCGAACAGCGTGACGCAGTGGCTTCCCGGCGCATTCGTGATGCGGTGGGCGGCTGCCAGGCCGGCGATGCCGGATCCGACGACGGCGATGCGGTGCATGGCACGCTCCTGTTGAACTTGATGGGTTACAAAATGAACTAGTCAGTTCACACGATAACTCATTAGTCTGAAATTTGCACCATCGGGTTTTCTTGACGGTCCCGCCGGTCTAGAATTGCCGCCATGAGTGCCCGTCCGTCCATCAAAGACCAGCTTCAGCGCGTGCGGCAGGACGCCATCGTGGGTGCGGTCAACCGCCTGCTCGCCACCAAGGGCTACGACGCGATGACGGTGGACGAAGTGGCCGCCGAAGCCGGGCTGGCCAAGGCCAGCCTCTACAAGCTCTTCCCCTCCAAGGAAGAGCTTGCGGGTGCCGCCATGGTGGGGGTGCTGGACCGCGCCCTGGCGTTTGTCGATGCGCTGCGCGGCCGGGCCGAGCAGCTTGCCGAGGGCAGTGCGCCCGTGCAGGCCATCGAGCAGCTCAAGGCCGTGACGCGCTGGGCCATGGCGACGCAGCTGGAGGGCGAGATGCCCTCGTTGCCGGCCCACAACTCCAGCCTGAGCGCGTCGCTGCAATCCAACGAGGCCTACATGGACAGGCTGATCGCCCTGAGCAATCGCTTGAGCATCTGGATCACCGAGGCCCAGACCAGTGGCCAGCTCGACCCGAGGCTGCCCCCTGAACTCGTGCTCTATACCTTGTTCGCGCGCGCCTGCGATCCGGTCGTGGCCTTGCTCAAGGAGTCCGGCCAGTACACCCACGAGCAGATCCTCGACTGGGTGATCTCGACGACGTTCGGGGGCTTGGCTGAGCGGCCTTGACGACTCGGCGCGCTGACCTCTGGGCAGCGCCCCCTGGGGCAGAGGCCGCGGCGCAGTGCCTGGGCAGCGCGCGGGCGTGGCTACTCAGGCGTCGTGGCGGCTCCAGGCGATGAATGCCCACCGCATGGGCCTGCCTCCGGCGGCGGCGCGCTGCGGGTCGGCCTCGTACCAGGCCTGCAGCCGCTGACGCGCGGCACCCGTCACCGGGCCGTGCGCCCACGCCAGCCGCTGGATGAACGCTTCGAAGTCCTCGCAGCCGGCCAGGCGGCTCGGGGTGTCGATGAAATCGATCCTTGGGGCGATGCCCATGCGGTGCAGCGCGCCGAGCACGAGGAAATGGTCCGGCATGGGCGGCGGGGCCGGGTCCAGCAGCGCGTCGATCTCGGGATCGACGAAATGCCCGCCCACGAGATAGGTCAGGTAGACCCTCAGGCGTGCATGCGCGTGCAGCTTGCGCAGCGCTTCGCCCAGGTCCCCGACCAGCGTCGAGCGGGAGGCGATGGCGATGTCGCACACGGGGACATCGCTCCAGTCGTCTTCCCAGGCGCGCAGCATCGGGATGATGTTGTCGACGCTCTCGGCCGCAGCGTCCAGCCGCAGCCGCTCCAGCATGGGGCGGCTGTAGTCCAGGGCCACCACGTGGCCCTTGCGCCCCGTGAGGCCTGTGAGGCCCAGCCGCTGCGCCAGCGGCAGCGCCAGCGTGCCCGGGCCGCAGCCGACGTCGAGCAGCGTGTCGGCGCCCCGCAGGTCCATGCGGGCAAGGAAGTCCGCCACGTAGCGGCTCTGGCGCGAGTTCCTGGCGTAGCCGTCGGCACGCGCATCCCAGGCTTCGGCGGGGCGCGGGGTGATGCCGTGCTCGCGCAGGTGCTGGCGGTACAGCGCCGCGAAGTCGATGTCATCCAGGTGCATGAAGGCTAATCTCCGGCTCTGAAGCCTGCTTCGACGATGTCCTCGACGCGCAGCCCGTACAGGCTCGCCAGGGCCTGCGGCTGCATGGCCTGCTCCGGGGGCTCGCAGCCGAGCAGGGATCCCTCCTTCATCAATGCGACGCGATCGGCGATGCGCAGCGCGTGCCCGGGCTGGTGGGTGGAGACCAGGACGGCGATGCCGCTGTCGCGCAACGCGGCGATCTCGCGCAGCACGCGCAGCTGGTTGCCGAAGTCCAGGCTGGCGGTCGGCTCGTCCATCACCAGCAGCCGTGCCTGCTGCGCCAGTGCCCGGGCGATCAGCACCAGCTGGCGTTCGCCGCCGCTGATCTCGGTGTAGCGTTTGGCACGCAGCGCCCCGATCCCCAGCCGCTCCAGGGCCTCCAGGGCCATCGCCCGATCGGCCCGCGAAGGCATGGCGAACGCGCCCAGGTGCGCGCTGCGTCCCATCACGACGACATCCTCGACGCTGAAGGCGAACACGCCGGCATGGGCCTGCGGCACGTAGGCCAGCAGCCGGGCCAGCGCGGCCCGGGGCAGCGTCCCCAGATCCTGCCCCGCCACCTGTACCCGGCCCCGCAGGGCGGGCAGCAGGCCGAGCAAGGTGCGAAAGAGGGTGGTCTTGCCGCAGCCGTTCGGTCCGAGCACGCACAGCACCTGGCCGCCCGCGAGCGCGAGGTCGATGGGTCGGCCGAGCGGGCGGCCGCCGTGGCCGATTTCGAGGGCGTGCAGCCGCAGCAGTTCAGCCATGGCGCAACGCCCGAGGCCGCCCCAGCAGCCAGAGGAAGAACGGCGCCCCCACGGCGGCCGTCAGCACGGACAGCGGCAGCTCGATGGGCGCCAGGCTGCGCGCCAGCGTGTCGGCCAGCACCACGAAGCTTGCGCCCAGCAGCATGGACATCGGCAGCAGCCGGCTGAACTCGGGGCCCACCAGCAGCCGGGCCACGTGGGGGACGACCAATCCCACCCAGCCGATGATGCCGGCCATGGCGACGACGGCTGCGGTCATGAGCGTGGCGCCGCTCACCACGACGGTTCGCAGCCTGCCGACCGCGACCCCGAGCGCGGCGGCCTCGTCGTCGGGCAGGCTCAACAGGTTGATGCGCCAGCGCAGCAGCAGCAGGGGCAGCAGGCCGAGGACCACCATGGGCGTGGCCAGCCTGAGCTCGGTCGTGCCCGCGGCATTCAGGCCACCCATCAGCCAGAACGTGATGGAGGGCAACTGCACGCTCGGATCGGCCAGCAGCTTGACCAGGGAGATGCCGGCGGCCAGCAAGGCCCCGACGGCCACGCCCGACAGCACCAGCACGAGCACCGGGTCCTGCTCGCCCACGCGCCTGGCGATCAGCAGTACGCCGCCCACGGCCAGCAGTCCGCCGATGAAGGCCAGGCCCGAGACCGCCAGCAAGGGCAGGCCGAACAGTATGGCCAGGGCCGCGCCCAGTCCGCAGCCCGCCGAGACGCCAAGAATGTCCGGTGACACCAGGGGATTGCGGAACATCCCCTGGAACGCCGCGCCGGCCGCGCCGAGCGCGCCGCCCGTCAGCACGCCGGCCAGCACGCGCGGCAGCCTGACGCTCCAGATGACGGTCTCCGCGGCCGGAGCGAGCGGTGCGGGCCAGCCCATCAGCTTCGCCAGCACCGAGCGAGCCAGCTCGCCTGGGCCGAGCGGGAACTTGCCCATGACGAAGCCCAGCAGCAGCGCCGCGACCAGGGTCAGCAGCCCGAGCGCCAGGGCGCCGGGGCGGCCGAGGGCGCGCAGCGGGCGTGTGGGCCGCCGCTCAGCCGCGTCCATCGAGCAGCGCCTGGAGTTCGTCCTGGGTCGGGTGGGAGTCCCAGAAGAGAGCGTAGAAGCGGCGCGCCTCGTCCAGGGCTTCGCCGGCTTGCGGCCTGCCGGCCTTCAGGCTTTGCGCCAGGCAGCGCAGGCCCAGGAGCCGGTTCACGCCCGGCGGCGCGTCGATCCAGCCGAAGGGACGGTCGGGCAGCAGCAGCACGCGTCCCTCGCGAACGGCACGCAGCGCCTGCCAGTTCGCGTCGCTGCGCAGCCCGCGGAAGAAGCCGGCATCCTGCGTGAGCACCCAGTCCGGGTTCCACGCCAGCACCTGCTCCATCGACACCCGGGCCACGCCCGCGCGGCCGGTGTCGGCCACGTTGCGTCCCCCTGCCGCTTCGATGATCTCGGCGTTGATGGCGCCGGCAAGCGCCGTCTCCAGGCCATCGGCACCGCGCGCAAGGTAGACCGACGGCCTGCCGGGTACTGCGCCGCGGACGGTGCCTGCCTGGGCCAGTGCGTCCTGGGCATACCGGGCCAGTGCCTCTGCGCGTGGCGCCACGCCGAGCAGGCGGCCCAGTTCGCGGAACTGGGCCGGGCTGTCGGCCAGTCGCCCGTCGAGCAGCGCATAGGGCAGGGCGGTCTGGGTCGCCACGCGCTCGGCAGTCGAGCGGTAGGTCGCGTCTACGGTCCCGGCGTCCAGGATCAGGTCGGGCGCCAGGGCCAGCAGCGCTTCCACGCCGACCGTGCTGCCGCGGCCGGACAGCCGCCCCAGCGTGGGCCTGGCCCGGGCCGGCTCGGGCAGCCAGGCGCGTGCGGCATCGCTCAACGGCATGGGCCAGCCCAGCAGGCGATCGGGGGCCAGGGCGGCCAGCAGCGCGGCGGCTGGCGGGCCGGCAGCGAAGACCCGCCGGATGCTCCCGGGCGGCTTGCCGAAGAGCTGCAGCAGCCCGGCATCGGCGGCCCGCGCCGGCAGCGCAGCGGACTGCGCGAGGCCGGCCGCGGTGCCGACGAGCCAGGCGCGCCGCGACAGTCGTGGCGGCGACGCCGTCACGAGGACTCCTGTGCGCACAGGGTCTGTTCGAGCCAGTCCTCGATGGCGTGGATGTCGGCCGGCAGCATCGCCGTGCCCCCGCTGAAGTGTTCCCAGGCCGCGAGGTGCTGGGGGGCCACCACCGTCAGCAGCGGAATGCCCGCCGCCATCAGCGTCAGCAGCTCCTGCGTGAAGCCGGCGCCTTCCGCCTCCAGTCCGCCGAAGCGATTGCAGACCACCAGGTCTGGAGCCTGCAGCGCAGCATCCCGCAGCACCTGGCTGGCACGCGCGAAGCCCTGAGGGTCGGCGCGGCAGCCCTTGGCGCCGCTGCCCAGCGGCTGCGAGACCAGGTACTCGTCCAGGGTGTGGACGTCGACCAGCACCATGTCGCCCGCGCAGCCCACCGCGCCCTCGGTGCGGATCATCACCAGGCCGAGTACCTTGCGCTCGGCACGCCGCTGCGTGCAGGCGATGCGGGCCAGCAATGCATCGGCCTGTCCGCGCGCCAGGCCCTCGTCCAGGATGGCCGCGCAGCGGGGGAGCGGGAAGTCTTGCAGATCAGAATTCATAGCGTGCATTGGCGAACCACGTCCGCCCGGGGGCGGGGAAGCCGGCATCCAGCTCGTAGAGCTTGTCGGCGGCGTTGTCCAGGCCGGCCTCGAGGCTGAGCCCGTCCGGCATGCGCCAGCTGGCCTTCAGGCCCAGCAGCGTGTAGCCATGCAGGGCTGCCGTGTTGGAGGCCCAGCGCTTGGCGTTGTGCTCGACGCTGGCCTGCAGCCAGACCTGCGCCATCGGCGTGAAGCGGGCGTACGCGAACAACTTGCGGTCCGGCACGGCCAGCAGGCGGATATCGGGATTGGAGACGTTCTTCTGGTCCAGCACGGTCAGGTTGCCACCCAGCTCGAGCCGTCCCGTGATGGAGCCGCGGGCGCCGAGCTCGATGCCGTTCACGCGCACCTCGCCGACGTTGCGCATCTGGCACGGCGTGGCGGCGCTGCAGCTGCTGCCGCCGGCGACGAAAGCCGACTGGATCTTGTCGTCGACCCGGCTGTGGAACAGCGCCGCCTCGACCTCCACGGTGCCCCAGGCGCGGCCCTGGTAGCCGAGTTCGGCATTGAGCGAGCGCTCCGCGCCCAGCGCGGGGTTCTCCACGTAGCTGCCCAGGCGCTGCGAGTAGCGGTCCTTGAGCGTCGGCAGCCGGGTCTTGCGTGACAGGCTGGCGTAGGCCTGCTGGCCCGCACCGAGGTCGCGGAACAGGCCGGCCTGCAGGTTGGTGGCTCGGGTGGCGGACGGCAGGCCGTAGGCGTTGCCGTTGCTGTAGACCGAATCGGGGCGCAGCTCGTGCCGCGCCACGCCCAGGGCCAGCTGCCAGCGCGGCGCGATGGTGATGAGGTCTTCCAGGCCCACCGAGCGCAGCGTGTCCTCGAACAGCGCACCGCGCGTGGCATTGGCGTCCAGCTCCTCATGCCGGTCCTGCCGATGCTGCAGCACGGCCCGCAGCACATGGCCGGCAAAGCGGGTGGACTCGAGCTCGACCGCGCCGCCGTCGGTCCGGTCGTGGTAGATGCTGCGGCCGGTGGAGACGCTGCCCTGGCCGCTGGTGCGCAGCCGGGTGTAGGTGGCGTCGGTATAGCTGGTGACCTCGTTGTCGAAGCGGTCGCGGTACAGCCGCAGCTTGACGCGTTCGCTGCTCCCCAGCGCGGTGGTGGACACGAAGTACAGGCTCTCCTTGTCCCAGAACGGCCAGCGCCAGTAGCGCACGCCGGTGCTGCCGGTGGTGGGAGGCTGGCCCTTCTGCCCGTCCTGCTTGTAGTAGCTCAGCGCGTACTCGTCGCTGGCGTTGGGCGTGAGGCCCAGCTTGAACGACAGCTTGCTGTCGCGGCGGTCACTGTTGTTCCTCAGGCCGCCATCTTCGGTGGCCGTGGGCTGGAAGTCCGAGGGCAGCCGGAAGCCGTCGGCCTCGCGCCAGGACAGGCCGGCCTGGAGGTACCAGTGGCCCTGGCGCGTGCCGAGGTTGATGCCGGCCTTGCGGTCGCCGCCGGCGGCCGCGCCGACGAAGGCGTCGCCCTCGAAGGCCCGGCTGGGCTTGCGGGTCACGACGTTGATCGCGCCGCCCAGTGCGTTGGGGCCGTAGGCGATGGAGCTGAATCCCTTGGCGACCTGCAGCGCGGCGATGTCGTAGGTGCCGAAGCGGTTGAAGTCGACGTAGCCGTCATAGGGCACGTAGACAGGCACCCCGTCGATGAACAGCGGCACCTGCCGGGCGTCGAAGCCGCGCAGGTAGACCATCAGCTCGTTGCGCGAATTGCTCGCGATGCTGACGCCGGGCAGCAGGTTCGCCGCGTCACCGACGGTCTCGCGGCCGAACTGCTGCATCTGCTGGCGCGTGACCAGGGAGCCAGCCTGGTCCTGCGGCATTTCGCCGACCTGGGCGCGGGTGCCGGTGACCGATACCGTGCCCAGCGTGAACACCTCGCCCGTCGTCGGGGCCGTTTGCGCGAATGCCGGGGCAGACAGTGCGAGGACCGCCAGGGCGATGTTGGAGGGTCGGAGTCTCGTGAGGTTGATCATTCTTTTGGATGTGCGATGGCAAAGGAAAAGGGCAGGAAAGGGGGGGGGGGCGGAGCCCGGCCCGGGGGGCCTGGGCCAGCAGGCAAGCCGCTTCAGCCGTGGCGCAGGCAAAAGCGCGACGCCCCGTCGGTGGCCGGCGGGCCGGCCTCGCGAGCGATGGCGGCCGCGAAGCTGCCCAGGCTGGCCGTGCGCAGGGCCATGAAAGGCACCCGATGGCGTTCGCTCAGGCGCTTGAGGTTGAGCACCGAGTCGTGATCCACGCAGTCCACCGGGAAGACCACCACGTCGGCGCGTGGCAGCAAGGCGGCGAGCATGCCCTTGCGGGCCTCCAGGCCGCCGTCGTGATGGAGGAACTCGCCCCCATGGCGCTGCACGAAATCGCGGATGGCGGGTGTCGAGCTGGGACGGCCGCCGACATAGAGCAGCTTGCGACCCTGCAGCGGGTGCGGCGCGGCCGCGCCGGTCGCGCCCGGGGAGGTTGGCGAGCTCAGCCGTTGCAGCTCGGCTTCGGCGGCGGCAAGCTCCTCCGACAGGGTCTGGGCCTGCTGCTGCGCGCGCTCAAGCTGCAGGCGCTGGCGCTCGAGCGCTTGCCCGGCCTCTTCGGCGCTCCGCTCGGCCCGTTCGCGCCGCTGCGTGTGGACCGCGACCAGCTCGGCGGCGTCCGCCGCCTGTGCCCTGCCCGGCAGGGCCGCCTTTGCTTCGGCCAGCCGAGCCTCGAAGGCGAGTGCCTGGTTGCGCAGATCCTCGGCCAGGGCGTCGCGTGCCTGCTGCGCTTCCTGGCGGCGCGACTGTTCCCTCTCGAGCCGTTCCCTGAGCTCCGTGTTGTCCTTCTCCAGCGCAACGAAGCGGCGGATCTCCTGGCGGTTGGCCGAGCCCATCAGGTGCGACAGCATGTGGACTTCGCCGAAGGCCTGCTGCCGGAGTTCCGGCGTGGTGCCCCGATGGGTCAGGATGGCCCAGTAGGCGCCCGGGATCTCGCCCTGCTGCCAGGCCTGGCGCCACGCCGCCCGCAGGGCGGCCTCGTCCGTCGCGCCGGCAAAGCTGCGCAGCGTGCCGGCGTGGCGCTGGTCCAGCGCCTTGTGGATCGCCTTGGAGGCGTCGCCGCCGCGGGCGGCCAGGCTCACGGCGAGGTGGTGCACCTCCAGGTCGTCCAGCCCCTTCACCGGCGTGTGCCTGGCCATCAGCCGGCGCAGCTCGTCCGTGCCCAGGCAGGTGCCGATCACCGAGCAGTGCAGGTGCGGGTCCAGGTGATGGAGCTTGGCGCGGGGTTGTGTACCCGCGCCGCCCTCCGGCGACGCATGCTCATGCCCGCAGCCGCCCGCAGCGGTGGCCTGTGGCCCCCGGGGCGAGGTGGCGTCCATGGCGGCGGCAACGCCGGCACTGCGTTTGAAAGGGGGCGTCAGCATCAAGACCTCTTGAATGGCACACGTTCGTTGGGACGGGCGCAATATACGGACGAATATATCGGTTGCCTACCCAGTCAGATCAAGGAATGGCCGCGGAGCGCCAGGGTGCGATGGTTAAATGCGCGCGTTGAGCCACCCTGACGCTGATGCCTTCTGCCGCCAAGCCCCCCGTGCCTGCCGCCGCCCTGCGTTCATCGGCTGATCAGGCGTCCACGCCGCCGGCGTCGCCGGTGTCGCGCAATGCCGCGAGCCAGCCGCATTTCAGGCTGCGCATGCGGGTGACCGTGGGTGACGCCATCGCGGTCGGGCCCGGCAAGGTGGCGCTGCTGGAGGCCGTCCAGGTGCACCGCTCCATCTCCGCGGCGGCGAAGGCGCTGGGGATGTCCTATCGCCGGGCGTGGCTGCTGATGGACGAACTCAACCGCTCGCTCAAGGAGCCAGCGGTGACGGCCGCCGCGGGTGGCCCCCATGGCGGCGGCACCGAACTCACGGATGTGGGGCGGCAGTTGATCCTGCTCTATCGCCGCATCGAGGAACGGGCGACGGCGGCCTGCGAGGACGACATCAGGCGCCTCACGGCGCTGGTGTCCTCCTGACGGCCCTCAAGCCCTGCGAGGCCGCGCGAGGCGCAGAGGGGGCAGGCGCCTGCAGGCGCCGCAGGGATCCCTCACCGGCCGCCGCGCGCCAGGGCGGCCGCGCCGGGGGCGGGCGCCTCGACGGCGACCTGGCGGCGCTTCTTCAGCCACAGGTACAGGCCGCTGCAGAGCACGATGATGGTCACCACGTCGAGCAGTGCCCAGAGGATCTTCATCGGCATGCCACCGTAGTCGCCGAAGTGCAGCGGCTGCGACAGCAGCAGGGCCGTCAGGTACCAGGGCAGCTCGGGCGCGGCCGTCACTTCTGCGCTGCGGGCGTCCACCAGCACCGGCTTGAGCAGCTTGGCCGTCAGCGGTGTGTTGCCCTGCATGAAGAAGGTCGTGTGGTGGGGGCTGGAGAAGGCCGTGCCGGGGAAGGCGATGAAGAGCAGCTTCTTGTCCGGCTGGTTTGCCTGCGCGGCTTCGAGGGCGCGCTGCAGCGGTGCTCGCTCGGCCTCGGGGACGACGGGCTGGCCCTGGTAGGGCGCGAGCAGGGCGCTGAGCTGGTCGTACTGCCAGTACTTGATGAGCAGGTCGGCCCAGGTGTTGATGACGCCCGTGGCGCCCACCACCAGGGCCCACACCAGCGTGACGATGCCGAGCAGGTTGTGCAGGTCCAGCCAGCGGGTGCGCGGGCCGCTGGCCCGGCGCACGGTGCCGAAGTCGAGCTTGCGCATGAAGGGTGCGTAGAGCACGACGCCGGAGACGATGGCGATGACCAGCAGGAGTCCCATCAGCCCGAGGAAGAGCTTGCCGGGCAGGCCGGCGAAGAGGTCGATGTGCAGCCGCGCCATCCAGTACATGAAGCCCTCGTCATAGCGAGGCTCGGCCAGCACCTGGGCATTGCGGCCGTCGACGGCGACGGAGCGGAAGTCGTCGGTCACGTCCAGGCGGGGCGTCAGCGTCACGTACCAAAGGCGCGCGTCCTCCTCGTCGGGTGAGGTGTACTGCACGACGCGGTCGGGATGGCGGGCACGGCCGGCGGCGACCACGGCATCCAGCGAGGCGAGGCCGGCCTGCGCCTCGGGTTCGGGCAGCTCCACGGCCTTGCCGGTGAGGTGGGCGATCTCGTGCGCAAAGATCAGCGGCAGGCCGGTCAGGCACAGCAGCAGCATGAAGAGCGTGCAGACCAGGCTGCTCCATTTGTGCAGCCAGGCCCAGGCGCGCAGCGACCGCGCGCTCATGGCTTGCGCCCCGAGAAGCTGTGGCGTGCCATGACCACCAGCGGCAGGCCGAGCGCGAACCAGGCCCAGGCGTCTCCCCAGTCGTCGGAGACAAGGGCGCTGACGAGCCCGGAGGCCGAGAGAAGGGCCAGCGCGACGGGCCAGGCCCAGACGCGGCGGAAATGAGCAGACATGGGATCTCCTAGGTGTCGACATCGCGCCACGGGCAGGTCGATACAAGCCATTTTAGGTGAATCTATATGCGAATCATTCGCATTTGTATTTATAGTCCTGCCTGTCTCTCCCTCTTTCGTCAGGTTCATCCATGAATAACAAGTTCGCGCTGAGCGCATGCGCCTTTGCCGTCTGGGCCATGCTGGGCGACGCCCAGGCCCAGGCTACGACCGAGCAGATCGAAGCCGTCGTCGTGACGGGGAAGCGGGCCAACCGCATCTCCAAGGGTGCGACCGGCCTGCCCATGCAGCTCAAGGAGACGCCCCAGACCATCAGCACGCTGGACAAGGAGGACATGACGGACTTCGGCCTGACCGGCAGCAACGAGGCGCTGGGCCTGGCCACGGGCATCAACGTCGAGCAGTACGAGACCAACCGCGCGACCTTCAACGCGCGCGGCTTCGAGATCCAGCTGACGCAGCTCGACGGCCTGGGCATGACCAACTCCTGGGGCACCGTCGTCGGCCGCGAGGACACCTATCTGTTCGAGAAGATCGAGCTCATCCGTGGCGCCAACGGGCTGCTGACCGGCGTGGGCAACGCGTCGGGCACGATCAACTACGTGCGCAAGCGCCCCACGAACGAGGACGGCGGCGAGGTCAACCTGACCCTGGGCTCCTGGGGCCTGAAGCGCGTGGGACTGGACTACAACAAGGTGCTGACCGCCGACGGCGGCTGGGCCGGCCGTCTGGTCGTGGCCCATGAGGACAAGGACTCCTACCTGCGTGACCTGCACGACAAGCGCACCACCGTCTACGGCGTGGTGGATGGCCAGATTGGCGCCAACGGCGTGCTGACGGCGGGCGTCACGGTGGTCGACTCCAGGCAGGACTCGCCCATGTGGGGGTCGCTGACGCTGGTGCGCACGGACGGCACGCAGGCTGACTTCCCCGTGGGCTCGTCGACCTCGCAGAACTGGACCTACTGGAATACCAAGTCCTACAACGCCTTCGTCGAGTACACCCACCGCCTGGCCCAGGACTGGGAAGCCAAGTTCACCTACGACTTCCGCCACGGCAACGAGGCCACGAAGCTGTTCTACGCCTACACCGACTTCTCGACACCGCCCCGGCCGCTGAACCCCGACAACACCGGCCTGTCCGGCTGGCCGTACCGCAGCCTGGGCAGCACCGACAGCTCGGTGTTCGATGCCAACCTGTCAGGCCAGTTCTCGGCCTTCGGTCGCAGGCACAGCCTGCTGCTCGGCGTGAGCCGCTCCAGCGCCAAGAACACCGCCGACAGCTTCCCCGCCCTGAACAACGCCTTCATGCCGCTGCCCGCGTTCCCCTACGACGGCAACAGCTCGCCGGAGCCGACCTGGGGTGAACGCACCTTCGCCAGCGCTGGCGAGCAGACCCTGACCCGCCTCTACGTGGCCTCGCGCATCGCGCTGAGCGATTCGCTCAAGGCTATCGGTGGCATCAACGCGGTGCGCCTGGTGCGAGGCGGTGGCTCGCGCTACGGCAGCGGCGGCCAGCTCGTCGACCCGAAGACCGAGAAGGTCAGCCCCTATCTGGGCTTCACCTACGACATCACGCCGGACGTGCTCGGCTACGTGTCCTACTCGGACATCTTCCAGGCCCAGGAGCAGAGCGACATCAACGGCGACGTGCTGGCACCCACCCAGGGCCGCAACGCGGAGGCTGGCCTGAAGGCGGAATGGCTGGGCAAGTCGCTGCTGACCACCTTCGCCGTCTTCGACGGCGAGCAAAAGGGGCTGTCCACCTTCGCCGGCATTACCGGCAGCGGCCAGTACTACTACGTGCCCAAGGACGTGAAGTCCAAGGGCTTCGAGGTCGAGGCCACGGGCCGCCTGGGCAAGGACGCCAAGCTGACCGTCGGGTACACCCACCTGAGCCTGTCCGGCCTGGACGGCCAGGACACCTTCGAATGGGTGCCGCGGCGCACGCTGAACTTCCGCGTGGACGGTCCGCTGCCCGTGCTGCCGGCGCTGCGCCTGGGCCTGGCGGGCCGTTGGCAGTCCGACGTCTACAAGGTCGGCAGCGCCCGCCAGGACGCCTACTTCAAGGCGGACGCCTTCGCGGCCTACGCCCTGAACGAGCGTGCGACGCTGCGGCTCAACGTCAACAACCTGTTCGACAAGAAGGCCATCGGCGGCCTGGCCTATGGCGCCATCTACACGCCGCCGCGCAACGTCGCGGTCTCGCTGAACTACAAGCTCTGAGGCTTGCGCAGGTAGTCGACGAAGGCGAAGCTCAGGCCGCTGGCGCTGGTATGGGCCTCGCGCGCGGCCTCCGCAAAATGCTGTCGCGGCCAGTCCGGGAAATGGCGGTCGGCGTCGGGGAAGCTCGCATCCACCTCGGTCAGCGCCAGCTTGCCGGCATGGGGCAGGGCCAGCGCATAGATCTCGCTGCCGCCGATGACGCAGACCTCGGGTTCGGCCGCGCAGGCGGCCAGCGCCGCGTCCAGGCTGGCGAACACCTCGGCGCCCGGCAGTTCGCTGGCACTGCGGCTGACGACAAGATTGCGCCGCCCGGGCAGCGGGCGGAACCTGGGCGGAAGCGACTCCCAGGTCTTGCGGCCCATGACGACCGGCTTCGCCAAGGTCAGCGCCTTGAAGCGCGCCATGTCCTCGGGGATGTGCCAGAGCAGTGCGTTGTCGCGCCCGATGGCGCCGTCCTTCGCGACGGCAGCGACCAGCGTGATCTTGCTCATGGTCGGGCAGGGCGCTGGCCCGCGGACGGATGGAGGTGGTTCTCTGGCATGTCTGGATCGGCAGCAGCGAGCGCATCGCCCTGGTCCGACGGGGTCCAGGGCAGCCTGCGCAAGGCCGGACGATTATGAAGGCCCGCACCGCACCGGTGCCGCGCTCGGCAGTGGCGCCGGATGTCTGGCGTTTGCGATGATAATGATTCTCATTCGCTGACTTGTCGCGTTACTTGCTTGTCGCGCTACTTCCCTGGAGAGATCAATGACGTTTCGCCCTCGTGCACGCTTCACCGCCCTCGCTGCCAGCATCGTTACCCTTTGGGCGGCGCCGGCGCATGCCGATGCGGAGGTGACGGTCTACACGACGCGTGAGCCGGGCCTGATCCAGCCGCTGCTGGCCGCCTTCAGCGCACGCGAGAAGGTCAAGGTCAACACCGTGTTCGTCAAGGACGGCCTGCTGGAGCGGGTCAAGGCCGAAGGCGCGCGCTCGCCGGCCGACGTGCTGATGACGGTCGACGTCGGCAACCTGCTGGACCTGGTCGACGCCGGCCTGGCCCAGCCGGTCAAGTCCGCGGCGCTGGAGCAGGCCGTGCCGGCCAACCTGCGCGGCGCCGACGGGCAGTGGTTCGCGCTGTCGCAGCGCGCCCGCGTGCTTTACGCCGACAAGGGCTTGAAGCTCGGCAGCTTCCGCTACGAGGATCTGGCCGACCCGAAGTGGAAGGGCAAGGTCTGCATCCGCGCCGGCCAGCACCCCTACAACACGGCGCTGGTCGCGGCCATGATCGCCCACGCCGGAGAGGCCAGGACGGAACAGTGGTTGCAGGGCGTCAAGGCCAACCTGGCGCGCAAGGCGACGGGCGGCGACCGTGATGTCGCGCGCGACATCATGGGCGGCATCTGCGAGATCGGCCTGGCCAACTCGTACTACGTGGGCCAGATGAAGAGCTCCAAGGAGGGTAGCGACGCCCGCAAGTGGGGCGATGCCATCAAGGTGCTCAAGCCGACGTTCGCCTCCGCCAAGAACGGCGGCACCCACGTCAACATCAGCGGCGCCGTCGTCGCCAGGAACGCGCCGCAGCGCGCCAATGCGGTCAAGCTGCTGGAGTTCCTGGCCTCGGAGCCGGCCCAGGCGCTCTATGCCCAGGCCAACTACGAATACCCCGTCCGCGCCGGTGTGACGCTGGACCCGATCATTGCCGCCAGCATCGGCGAGCTGAAGGCCGACGGCCTGTCCCTCACCGAGATCGCCAAGTTCCGGAAGCAGGCCAGCGCCCTGGTCGACAAGGTCGGCTTCGATCGCTGACCGGGGGGCTCGCGTGAAGGCCGTGCGGTCGGTCGGGCCGCTGTGGCGCGCGTTCGCCATCGTCATTGCGCTGGGTGCGGTCGCGCCCATCCTCAGCCTGTTCTGGATCGCGGCCGGGGCTGACAGCAGCCACTGGGCGTTCCTGTCGGCCTACGTGCTGCCGCCGGCGGCCCTGAACACGCTGACGCTGCTGGCGGGCGTGGGTGCCGTCGTGCTGCTGGTGGGCACCGGCACGGCCTGGCTGGTCAGCACCTGCGACTTTCCGGGGCGCCGGGTGCTGGACTGGGCACTGCTGCTGCCACTGGCCATGCCCACCTACATCGTGGCCTTCGCCTACCTCGACCTGCTGCACCCCATCGGCCCGGTGCAGGGCGCCATCCGCTGGGTGCTGGGCTACGAGAGCCCGCGCGAGTTCCGGCTGCCGGACCTGCGATCCATGGGCGGCGCGGTCTTCGTGCTGGGCTTCGTGCTCTACCCCTATGTCTACCTGACGGCGCGGGCCATGTTCATGACCCAGCCGCAGCACCTGCTGGAGGCCGCACGGGCACTGGGCGAGACCCGCCTGGGCGCCTTCCGGCGGGTGGCGTTGCCGTTGGCCCGACCGGCCATTGCGGTGGGGCTGTGCCTGGCGCTGCTGGAGACGCTCAATGACATCGGCGCCTCCGAGTTCCTGGGCGTGCACACGCTCACTGTCGCGATCTACACCACCTGGATCACGCGCTCCGACTTGGGCGGCGCGGCGCAGATCGCCTGCGTGGCGCTGGTCATGGTGGTTGCACTGGTGCTGCTGGAGCAGCATGGCCGGCGCCACCAGCGCTTCGGATCCGCGCAACGCATGCGGGCACTGCGCCCGCGCCGGCTGGCCGGCTCGGCCGCCTGGGCGGCGACGGGCGCGGCGGCGCTGCCCGTCTTGATCGGCTTCGTCGCGCCCGCGCTCTACTTGGCCTGGGAGACCGTCAAGCGCCTGCGGCTGGGCAGCGGTGTTTCGGAGCACCTGCTTGCCAGCCTGTTCAACACCGTGGCGCTGGCCACGGGCGTCACGCTCTTCACGGTGGGCGCAGGCCTGATCGTGGCCTGGGCCGCGCGCAACCAGGGTACGCGCCGCAACCCCGATCAATGGCAGGCACGGCTGGCGTCGCTCGGCTATGCCGTCCCGGGCACCGTGCTCGCCATCGGCTTGCTCACGCCCGCCCTGGCGCTTGACAACGCGCTCGCGGAGCTGCTGGGGCTGAAGTCGCTGCCGTTGATGGCCGCGGGCATCGTGCTGGTCGTGGCCTGCGGCATCCGCTTCCTGGTGATGCCGGTCGGCAGCATCCAGGCGGGGCTGGCGCGCATTCCGCCGGCCATCGAGCAGAGCGCCCGAGTGCTCGGCGAGTCCGCGTCCGGCACGCTGCGCCGGGTGCACCTGCCACTGCTGAAGCCGGCCATCGTGACCGGTGCGCTGCTGGTGTTCGTCGACGCGATGAAGGAGCTGCCGGCGACGCTGCTGCTGCGCCCGGCGAACTTCGACACGCTGTCCACGCTGCTCTATGGCGAGGCGGCGCGCGGCACCTACGAAGAGGGCGCCATTGCAGCGCTGGCCATCGTCGTGGCGGGATTCGTGCCAGTGGCCTTGCTGGCGCGCACGTCGCGCGCCGAAACCAAGAAGGAGCTCGCATGAGCGTCGCACTGCGCCTGGAAGGCGTACGGCTGGGCTACGAGCTGGGGCACGAGTTCCATACCGTCGTCGACGATGCGTCCCTGACGCTGGATGCGGGCCGCATCGGCTGCCTGCTGGGGCCGTCGGGCGGCGGCAAGTCCACGCTGCTGCGCGCCATCGCCGGCTTCGAGCCCGTGCGGGCGGGCCGCATCCTGATCGGCGACCGCGTCGTCGCTTCCGCCAACGTGAGCGTTGCGCCGGAGCGGCGCAGCGTGGGCCTGATGTTCCAGGAGTACGCGCTGTTCCCTCACCTGACGGCCGCGCAGAACGTCGGCTTCGGGCTGAGGAAATGGTCGCGGGCCGAGCGCGACGCGCGCGTGCTGGAGCTGCTGGAGCTGGTCGGCCTCGCCGCCGCCGGTGGCCGCTATCCCCATGAGCTCTCGGGCGGGCAGCAGCAGCGCATCGCGCTGGTGCGCGCATTGGCGCCGCGGCCGGCGCTGCTGCTGCTGGACGAGCCGTTCTCCAACCTCGATGCACAGACGCGCGAACGGCTGGTCGTGGAGGTGCGCGACATCCTGCGCGCCGCCGGCCAGACGGCGCTGCTGGTGACGCACAACGAGGCCGAGGCGGCCGCGCTTGCCGATCAGGTCAGCACGGTGGGCCACGGCCGGCTGGAAAACCGGGCCGCCTGAGCTTCAGACGGCGACGTCCGCCTTGATGGGTGGGTGCGGGTCGTAGCCGGCCACCTCGAAGTCGTCGATGGTGTAGGCATCGATGCTCTGGGCCTTCCTGAGCAGGCGCATCGTCGGCGCCGGGCGGGGCGTGCGGCTCAGCTGCTCGCGCGCCTGGTCGACGTGGTTCAGGTACAGGTGCACGTCGCCGCCTGCCCAGATGAACTCGCCCGGCTCCAGGCCGGCCTGTTGGGCCAGCATGAGCTGCAGCGCCACGGCGCCGGTGAAGTTGAAGGGCGCGCCCAGCAAGATGTCGCAGCTGCGCTGGAACATCATGCAGTTCAGCCGGCCGTCACTGGTCGTGTGGAACTGGTAGACCATGTGGTTATCTCTGACATCTCTTTTCGGGGCCAAAGCGGAGTTCGATGAGCTGGCTCGCATGACGGACATCGAGGTCATTGACGTCGATGTCAGCGATGCCGGCGTGGCCGTGCACTACTCGGTCTCTTGGGCAGCCTTTCACCCGTGCGACGACAAGACGATTCAGGGCGATACGGTCCGGGTCGTGCGTGGTAGGACCGAGGGAGCGCACTGGCTCTTCTCCGAGGCAGTGCCTCCGACCGTGCGCAGCACCCTGGACGAGTTCCGACCCTACGACATGGACGCATCGACGCCTCCTACGAAGCCGGCGCCTGAGCTCGAAGCCATAGCAAAGGCGATCAAAGACCTGGACCTGCTCATCCGGGCGTTGCTGACTTCGCTGCCCGCCAGCAAGCCGTGGCAGCGACAGCTGAGGTTGCACTTGGCAGACGCTGACCGATTGCTGCAGGTCTGGCGGATGAATGTCGTGATGGACCGCAGCGGTGTGGACATCCTTCTGGCGGCGCAGGAGCTGCTGATGCCGCTGCGTGCGGCGAACGTGTACGTCGGATCAGGCCGAGCCGATGCCGGAACCAAGCAGGCCGTTCAGCTCGGCTTCAATCTGGCTCAGCGGACCGTGGCGGCGCTCGAGTCACTGGACGCGTAGGCCGCAACCCTCAAGTGACGGTCACGCAACTGCAGTTTGTATCCGACGTACGGACATCACCATTAAGGCAGCGATGAGGCACGCAGCGCCGGCTGCGAAGAGAGCTGGGTTGTACGTGAGGAGCAAGGTGCGAGTTAGCCCCGCACCGTACGCGGCAACAGCGGCGCCTAGCTGATGGGCAGCAAACACCCAGCCGAAGATCAGCCCGGCCCTTTCCTTGCCGAAGGACTGCGCTGCAAGCTTGACTGTCGGCGGAACCGTTGCAATCCAATCGAGACCGTAGAACATCGCAAAAAGCGACAAGCCGTAGAGCGTGAACGTTGAGAACGGCAGCCAGAACAAGGACAACCCGCGCAAGGCGTAGTACCAGAACAGCAGCTTACGATTGTCGTAACGGTCTGAGAGGTAACCCGACAGCGTCGTGCCCACAAGGTCGAAGGCTCCCATCATGGCCAAGACCGAAGCGGCCGGCACTGCGCTCAAACCGTTGTCGCCGCATAGGGAAATGAAGTGGGTTTGTACGAGGCCGTTGGTACTCAGGCCGCAGATGAAGAAGCTGCCGGCGAGCACCCAAAAAGTTCGATGCCGTGCGGCCTCGGCCAATGTCGTGAAAGGCGCGAGAAAGTTCAGCTTTGCCGGCGTGCTCGCTGAAGCCACTGGAGTGGCTTCCGCTTCTCCGTAGGCGCGAAGTCCAACCTCATGCGGATGGTCGCGCATAAACATGACTGCGAGCAGGGCAACCGCGACGCAAGCCAACACAATGGGTAGCACCGCGTACCGCCATCCCAGATGTTCAATGATCCAGGCCGCAGCGGGCAGAAATATCAGCTGGCCCGTAGCTGTGCTTGCTGCAAACAACCCGACGACGAGGCCTCGGTTGGCTGTGAACCAGCGGTTTGCCACCATGGCGCCCAACACGAGTGCTGTCAGCCCTGTGCCGCACCCCAGGACGAGACCCCAAAGCAAAAACAACTGCCAGAGCTGCGTGACGGCCGTGGCCAACGCCATAGATACCGCAATGAATGCAGCTGCTACGACCATGATTCGGCCAAGGCCGAAGCGGGCTATGAACAGGGCCGCGAACGGGCCGAGTAGCCCGAAGAGCGCGAATCGCACTGCGAACACCGATGACAGTTGATCCGTGGTCCAGCCAAATTCTTTGCTCAGCGGCTGCAGCATGGCTCCGGGCAGGCCAAGTGCAGCCGAAGTGGTCAACATGGCAAGAAAGGTCACTGCGGCCACGACCCATCCATAGTGGATACCGCGTCGACCGAGAGCCTTGGATGTAAGTTGGGCGAGCATCGGACCACCAGGATTGTTGTAATTGCAATGATTGTAGCTACAATCATGAAATGAACTCAATCGGTTCCAGAGACCCTAAGACACCGACGGTTTCCCCTCGAGGCTGTAGCAGCCTCAAGATCAGGCAGTTATCCCGGCGGGTCAGCCAGCATTTCGATGCTGTCGTGGCGAGCGTTGACCTCAAGACGACCCAGTATTCCTTGCTGTCGCACATCATCCGGATGGCCCCGGTACGACCAGGGCAGCTGGCCTCAGCAATGGAGATGGATGCTTCTACTTTGACCCGAAACCTACAACCACTGATGGCACAAGGATGGGTCAGAGTCGGGCCTGGCGACGATGGGCGCAGCCGACAAGTTGAGGTGACCGAAGCGGGGTTGGCGAAGCACGCGCTTGCAAAAAGGGCATGGCGGCGCGCCCAGGAAACGTTCAATGACCGATTGGGAAACGACCTTGTGCAGCGACTTCATGACGTACTAGACGAATGTCTCGCGGCTATGCACGATAAAGGGAGTGTTGGTGAGTGAGTGCGGAGCCGAGCGGGCATCCAGTCGAGTCGCGCGACCGGTTGGTGCCGCTTAGTCGACGTGTCCGTATGTGCGAACGAGGTGCGCCGAATCCAGATCGCCGTATCCGTCCGGCAAAGTCATCTTGAACCGGCAGTCGCCTGCGACAAGGATGCTGTCCACGTAACGTAGGTGGACGCATGACAAGCGACAAGAAGACACGGCGGCGATACAGCGAGTTGAAGAAGGCGCAGGTGCTGGCCGAATGCAGCGAGCCCGGCGCGTCGGTGGCCAAGGTGGCGATGGCTCATGGCATCAATGCCAACGTCGTTCACCGCTGGAGGCAGCTATCTCATGGCCAGGCTACTACCGGACTCGCCAATACAAGCGAGTTCATCGCGCTCACGCTTCCTGCGCCGACGGAGTCCTCCGCGGTGGCGCCTGATGTCCGAGTCGAACTCAGGCGCGGGCCACTCTCGATCACGGTCACCTGGCCGGTCAGCGCGGCGACAGAGCTCGCCGCGTGGACTCGCGAGTTGTTGCGGTGATCCGCGTCGACGCCGTTTGGCTGGCGGTCGAGCCACTGGACATGCGCGCCGGCACCGAAGCAGCCCTGCGGCGCGTGGTTGCTGTCTTCGGTGCTGCCCGGCCCCATCATGCCTACCTCTTCGCCAACCGCCGCGCCAACCGGATGAAGGTGCTCGTGCATGACGGCATCGGCGTGTGGCTGGCGGCCCGCCGCTTGAACGCCGGCCGCTTCGTCTGGCCGCGCGACGTGGCCTGCACGCTGAGCCTGAGCCGCGCCCAGTTCGACGCCCTGCTGCTGGGTCTGCCCTGGCAGCACGTCGGCGAGGCTGGCGTCATCACGCTGCTGTAGCTCGGCGTCCATTGCGGCATCTGCCGATGGGCAGCTCGGTCTGCGCCGGGCAGCCGTGGTGGCCAGCACGCCCGTGACTTCCTTGGCTTGCCGGGAACGCCGGGCAAGCCAGCTTGGCAGGGCAAACTCGTGTGCGATGACTTTGCCGGCTACAAGGCCTGCTTCGAGCTGGGCGTGAGGGAGGCCGGCTGCATGGCGCACGCCCGGCGCAAGTTCCACGAACTCTGGGCTAACCACGGCAGCCAGGTCGGCGAGCAGGCGCTGAAGTTCTTCGGCCAGCTCTACGAGGTGGAGCGAGCAGCGGCCAACGCCGACAGCCAAGCCAGGCTCGAAGCCCGTCGAGCAGCCCGGCCGTTGGCCGATGCACTGAACCAGTGGCTCCGGCAACAGCGCCAGCGCGTGCCGGAGGGCTCAGCCACCGCCCGTGCCATCGACTACAGCCTCAAGCGCTGGACGGCGCTGACCCGCTACCTCGGTGACGGCGATCTGCCCATCGACAACAACTGGGTGGAGAACCGAATCCGGCCGATTGCGCTGGGGCGGCAGAACTGGCTCCCCCCCGCGTCAGAATGGTTGTCGCCCCGATAGAACCGAAGAATTGGGGGTGACGATGAGAGAAGAAGTTGGCTCGATACGGACAAGCATTCAAGGATCGGGCGGTAGCGCGCATGCTGCCGCCGGAGAGCGCGCCGCCGGAGGTGGTGTCGCGTGAGATCGGCATCGGTGTGGACACGCTGGAGCGCTGGCGCGCGCAGTCGCTGTCCAAGCCGCTGCAAAAGCGCGAGTGGACGGCCGCCGCGCGGCTGGAGGCGGTGATCACGACCGCGGCCATGGACGAGGCCACGCGCAGCGCCTGGTGCCGCGAGAACGGCGTGTACCCGCAGCAATTGCTGCAGTGGCGCACCAGTGCGACGCAGGCCCTGGCCGCGCCCGAGGAGGCGCGCGCGAGCCCGTCGCAGACCCGCGAGGATCGGCGTCGCATCAAGGAGCTCGAGCGCGAAGTGCGCCGCAAAGACAAGGCCCTGGCGGAGACAGCAGCGCTGCTGGTACTTTCAAAAAAAACGGCGGCGATCTTCCAAAGAAACACGCAGGGCGAGGACGAATGATCGGCCTCGAAGATCGCCAAGAACATGCCCGCAACATTGAAGTCGCGCGCCGAGCCGGAGCCCGGCTTCACCAGGCCTGCGAGGTGGTGGGTATCACCGCACGCACCCTGCAGCGCTGGAATGCTCACCAGGGCCTCGAAACGGGCGATGGCAGGCCCGCAGCGATGCGCCCGGTGCCCGCGCATGCGCTGACCGAAGCCGAGCGCGCCGAGGTCCTGCGCGTGGCCAACGAGCCGCGCTTCGCCGACATGCCGCCGGCGCGCATCGTGCCGATGCTGGCTGACGAGGGCGTGTACATCGCCAGCGAATCCACCTTCGCACGCGTGCTGCGCGCCCAGGGCCAGATGCGCCATCGAGGGCGGGCTAAGGCGCCGCGCAAGAGCCGGCCGCCGACCACGCACATCGCCACCGCGCCGCGACAGCTGTGGTGCTGGGATATGACGTTCCTGCCCACGCAGGTCGTCGGGCGCTGGTTCTTCCTGTACCTGATCCTGGACGTCTACAGCCGCAAGATCGTGGGCTTCGAGGTGCATGAGGAGGACGACAGCGATCACGCCGCGCGGCTCGTGCAGCGCACCGCGTTGGCGGAGGGCATCCATGCCCTGCCGCGCGACGACAGGCCCGTCCTGCACGGCGACAACGGCGCCACGCTCAAGGCCACCACGGTGCTGGCGATGCTGTGGTGGCTGGGCGTGAAGCCCTCGTACTCCCGTCCTCGCGTGAGCGATGACAACGCCTTCGTGGAGTCGTTGTTCCGCACGGCCAAATACCGGCCGGAGTTCCCGGACAAGGGCTTCGCCGACCTCGGCGCCGCGCGCGAATGGGCGCGCGAGTTCGTGCATTGGTACAACTACGACCACCGTCATAGCGGCATCCGCTACGTGAGCCCGGCGCAGCGCCACGACGGCGCGGACGTTGCGCTCCTCGCGGCCCGGCACGACGTGTATCACAAGGCCCGAAAGCGCAACCCGGCGCGCTGGTCAGGCCGCACGCGGGACTGGTCGCACATCGCGGCCGTCACGCTCAACCCAGAACGCGACTCTGTCGTCGCTGCGACCCGGCGCAGCAAGGATAGTCAGCCATTGGCTGCATAACCGAGGCGACAACTAGATTGACGCGCGCCGGCTCTTCGCCGGCAGCTTGCGCGCGGGCAAGCGGGCCGAGACCGCTGCATAACTGACGTCGCAAGGAGTGGCGAACGGCCAGGCCAGCTCGGATTTCGAGATGCGCAATAAGGATCGAGTTTTCGGGCCGTTTTGACGCTTTTTGAGCCCGTTCCCTGGGGCCTTCGCCCCCTCAGGACGGACTACTGCCCGGACAGGGCTGCAGCCGCCCACTGTGCAGCTTCCTCATCGCCTTGAGCAGGTTCAAGCCCAATGCCGCCCAGGCCATCTGCGCCTGTGTCTTGGCCGCCCCGAAGTACCGCGCCCGGCTCAGATGGAAGCGCCGTTTCATCGTGCCGAAGCCCTGCTCGACCTTGTAGCGCAATGTGGCGATGGCCTTGTTCATCTGCGTCTGCAAGGGATGCACCGGTTTGCCGCGGCTGCCTTTGAACTGGATCAGGTCGCCGATGCCTTTGCCCTTGAGGTACTCGCGGTTGGCGGCACTGGCATAGCCCTTGTCGGCCAGCACACCCTCGGGCTGGATGCCCTGTTCGACGAGCGCGTCGACGATGCCGGGCAGCTTGTTCACTTCGGCCTGGTTGGCCGGATGCACCTCGACGTGCTCGACATAGCCGTCCTCGGTGTCCACCGCGCTGTAGCCGCGGTAACCGAAGAAGGCGTCCTTGCCCTTCTTGACCCAGCGCGCCTCATCGTCGGCACTGTCCACCATGTCGGCCTCGCCGTCGTCATCGACTTCGAGATGCTGGTTCGGGTGCGCGGCGCTCTCGATGATGGTGGCGTCGATGATCGCGCCGCGGCTGCCCGCCACCTTCAGCCCCTGGCCTTCGAGTTGCACATTGATCCGGCGCAGCAGCACCTGGTCGAGCTTGGCCGTCACCAGTCGGTTGCGGAAGCGGCAGATCGTCGTGGCGTCGGGGAAGCTGCCCTCACCCGGCTCGAAGCCGGTGAACACCATGAAGTCCAGGCGCACCTTCAGTGCGTGCTCCAGCTGCGTGTCCGACAGGCCATGCCACTGACCCAGCAGCATCAGCTTGAACATCGCCAGCGGCGCATAGGGCTCGGGGCCGCCGCCATGCGTGGCCTCGCGCTTGTACAGACCCTTGAGCTTGTGCGCGATCTCGGCCCAGTCCAGCAACTCGTGCAACTTCATCGTCGGCGAGTCCTGGACCAACGGCTTGGCACCCATCAGGAAGAAGCTGTCCATGTCCCGATTGCACCGCACACATCAGGACTGCGCATCGGGGAAGTTATGCAGCGGTCTCGGGCCGCGGCTGTGATGAGCCTCATTCACTCGGCCAAGCTCAACGGGCTTGATCCCTACGCCTATCTGAGCGACGTTCTGAAGCGGTTGCCAACGCACCCTGCCAACCGAATCGACGAGCTGCTGCCGCATCGCCGGCAGACTCTCAGCTGAGCTGCCTCTGCGCGCGCGTGAAGCAAGAAACTTGCTTTAAATCAATGGGTTGCTATGAAGAGCAAGGCAAACAACATAGTAAATTTCGGGGCAATAGCATAGTAAATTTGTCAGCCGGATGCCTTTGCCGGACGCTTACAGATCGCCGCCCGAGCTGACTCGAGTAGGGCGGCGTTGAGCTTTGCAGGCATGTCGATGGCGAAGCAAACCTGGACTTACTACGCCTTGCATCAAGGATTCCGCCCGGGGAGGTCAACTTTGCTCTGGGTATTTCTCGGCGAACTTTCGCCAGACCCTGGATTCAATAAGGTTCGACCGCGTTATCTCGAAGGGGAGATTTGGCGTCATCTGCTCGATGATTGCAATGATCGAGTCTGCCACTGGCTTCGCCATCCATGGATTCAGGCTGATGCCTTCGATCACGCTGAGGTCGATGGGAACCTTTTTAAGCTCAGCTTCTTTTTGAGCGTTTTCGTAAACTGCACGAACTTCGCCTTCGTCCTTAAAAGCAGAACGCTTTAGGTATGGAAGTCGAGCTGTTGGGATCGTTTCAGCGTCTAGTTCGCTGAACGTGAGGTAGCTCATTCTTCGGAGGTTCACCTTGCTCTTCTTCATTGCATCGCGCAACTTAGTGCGATGAAAGAGGATGCACACGCCGTTATTGCGGTCGGTAAAGACCTTCCAGTGATGATAGGTCTCGGCGCGTTCGCTCAGGCACAGCGCAAGCAGGGTTTCAAGACCCTTTGCTTTGCGATATGTCTCCATCAGCAGTCGGTCGTTCCTGTCATCCCATGTGCTTGGCAGCAGAAGTGTAATTTCTCGCCGATGCAGCAAATCAAGCAGCGAGGCCAGGTCCGTATACCGTCGAAGAATGCCTCTCGTTGCGGTCAAGGTTGGCCTCGTTTCTGGATTCTCAGACGGCTACTTCGCCCTTGATGTGGGGGTGTGGGTCGTACTCTGTCAGCTGGAAGTCCTCAAGGACATACCCGTCGATTGAGTCAGGCTTCCGAAGAATGTTCATTTTCGGAGCGGGACGCGGATCGCGCGTCATCTGCAGTTTGACTTGCTCGAAATGATTGCTGTAAATGTGGACGTCGCCACCTGTCCAAACAAAGTCTCCAGGCTCCAAATCGCACTGCTGGGCAATCATCAGCTGCAGCAATGCGTAGCTGGCGATATTGAATGGGACGCCCAAGAAAACATCGCAGGAGCGTTGGTAGAGCTGGAGGTGAAGCTTGTTTCCAATCACTGCCGTTTGGAATAGACAGTGGCACGGGGCGAGTTTCATCTGCTTGAGCTCGCCGGGGTTCCAGGCAGTAACAAGCTGCCGGCGAGAGTTCGGGTCGCGTTTGATTTGATGAATAAGCTCAGCGATCTGGTCGATATTGCGGCCATCCGGGGCCGTCCAATGGCGCCATTGTTTGCCGTACACCGGGCCGAGGTCGCCATTCTCATCAGCCCACTCGTCCCAAATTGAGACGTTGTGTTCTTTGAGCCATTTGATGTTGGTATCTCCACGGAGAAACCAAAGTAGCTCAACAATGATTGACCGAAGATGCAGCTTCTTCGTTGTTAGGACCGGAAAGCCCTTCGCCAGATTGAACCGCATCTGGTGGCCGAAGACTGCGCGGGTTCCAGTTCCTGTCCGGTCCGGCCGGTCGGTTCCTTCTTCCATGACGCGCTGAAGAAGGTCGAGGTATTGCTGCATGGGGTGTCGTGTCTAGGTTGGGCCGGCGACGGATGTCACCACGACTTGTATAGGCTCATCGCGCGCCGGACAACAAAGTTATCCACAAGCGGCTTCGCCGGCGGGTCAGTGAAGGGTCGGTTGTGTACCGGTACACATCGAAATCGCGCGTCCGCCCCTGGGAGAAGAGGGAGATGTGTACCGCGCGGGGCGAAGATTGACGTGGCAGGGCGGCAAGGCCATGTCGGGGATGTCCGGCACGTTCCAAGCGTGAAAGAGGATGCGCCGGCTGGCCGGGTTGTTCTTCAACGCGTCCAGCACGCCCGCGATCTGGTCATGCTCGCGGCCGTCGGCGCCCAGCCAGCGGCGCCACTGCTTGCCGTACACCGGGCCCAGTTCGCCCCATCGGGCGGCAAATGCGGCGTCCTCGACGATGCGCAGCTTGAAGGCCTCCTGCGTGATCGCATCGCCCGTCGCCTTTCGGTACTTGGCCAGCGGCCAGTCGGTCCAGATGCGGACGTTCTCCTGCAGCAGCGGCCGGATGTTGGTGCCGCCGGTGAGGAACCACAACATCTCCTTGACCGCCGTCTTCCAGTAGACGCGCTTGGTCGTCAGGATGGGGGCCTGGCCGCCGGCCAGCGGGAAGCGGCACAGCGTGCCGAAGACCGACAGCGTGCCCACACCGGTCCGGTCCACCCGCTTGTCGCCGTTCTCGAGGATATGGGCGAGGAGGTCGAGGTACTGGTGTTCCGGCAGCCGCATGTTTGCCAATGGCCTTCTGGTTTGGGATCAGCCCAAATTATCGCTGCGGCCCGGAGCCGGCTACCGGACTCAGTCGGCGAGGATGACGTTGAGCATGCGGCGCATGACGGGCGCCATCTGCGGCGACAGCGCCGCCATGTCCGGGCGGCGCACGCTCAGCGCCGTCAGGCCGTTGAAGAGGGCGCCCAGCATCAGCGCACGGCCCTGGATCTCGTCGGGCGGCAGCGTGTCCGCGCGCGAGCCCAGGCTCAGCCGGATCAGCTCCTGGGCCTTGTCGTTGACCAGCGCCTCGCTGCGGTGCACCACGGCGGCGAGCTTGGGGTTGCGGCTGGCCTCGGCCAGCACCTCCAGTTGCAGCGCCGCCTCGGACACCTGGCTGTGCTTGTCGATGGCCTGCTCCGTGGAGGCCAGCATCTTTTGCAGCAGGTCGCCCTCCTGCCGGAACTCGGCGATGCGGCCCAGCACCTCCTCGCAGTCCCGCTCGACGATGGCCGCGATGATGTCGTCCTTGTTCTCGAACAGGTTGTAGATGTGGCCCGGGCTCATGCCCGCCGTCTTCGCGATCTCGGCCATGCTGGCAGCGTGGAAGCCGCGCCTGCGAAAGCACTCGGCAGCGGCTTCCAGCACCTGCTGGCGGCGGGCGAGGGTGCGGTCTGAAGGGACGGACATGGCGGTGGCGGAGTCGATCAGGAGGCGGATTGTGGCGCTGCGGCGCCCGCGCCGCCTCCCAGCGCCTTGTACAGCGTCACGCGGTTGACCTGCTGGGCCAGCCGCGCGGCGATCAGGCCCTGCTGGGCCGCGTACAGCGAGCGCTGTGCGTCCAGTGTGGCGAGGCGGTCGTCCACGCCCTTCTCGTAGCGGGCCTCGGCCAGGCGCAGCGCGTCCTGGGTCTGCGTCACCAGCCGCTGCTGCGACGCCACCTGCTGTCCCAGCGTGGCGCGCTGCGCGAGCGCGTCGGCCACGTCGCGGAAGGCTGACTGGATGGCCTTCTCGTACTGGGCCACGGCGATGTCGCGGTCCACCTGGGCCACCTTCAGGTTGGCCTGGTTGCGGCCGGCGTCGAAGATGGGCAGCGACACCTGCGGGATGAAGCTCCACATGCCCGAGCCTGAGCGGAACAGGCCATCGAGTTCGCTGCTGGCCGTGCCGGCGCTGGCCGTGAGGCTGATGCGCGGGAAGAAGGCGGCGCGTGCCGCGCCGATGTTGGCGTTGGCTGCCTGCAGCGCGCGCTCGGCCTGCTGCACGTCGGGGCGGGCCAGCAGAGTGTCGGAGGGCAGGCCGGCCGACAGCTCGGCCAGCTGCGTCACCGGGGCTGCAGTGCCGGCGGTGGGCCACTGGGCGGGCGTCAGCGGCTGACCCACCAGCAGCTCCAGCGCGTGGCGGTCCTGCGCGACCTGGGCCGTCAGGCTGGCGAGGTCGCTCTGTGCGGTCTCGGCGGCGATCTCGGCCTGGCGCAGGTCCAGCGTGGACGACACGCCGGCAGCCTGCAGGCGCTGCGTCAGCCGCAGGCTGTCCTGGCGGGCCAGCAGCGTCTGCTCGGCCACGCGCAGCCGCTCCTGGTCGGCGGCCAGCGTCAGATAGCCGCCGGCCACCTGGGCGACCAGACCGATCTGCGCACTGCGGCGGGCGTCGTCGCTGGCGAGGTACTGCTGCAGCGCCGCATCGTTGAGGCTCTTCACGCGGCCGAACAGGTCCAGCTCATAGGCGCTGACGCCCAGCGTGGCTGTGTATTGGCGGGTGATGGTGCCACCGGGCGCACTCGTCGCGGTCTGGCCCGCGCCGGCGCTCACGGTGGGCATCCGGTCGGCCCGCTGCACGCCGTACTGCGCCTGGGCGCGTTCCACGTTCAGCACCGCCACGCGCAGGTCGCGGTTGTTGGCCAGCGCCTGCTCGATGAGCTGCTGCAGCGTGGTGTCGGTGAAGAACTCGCGCCAGCCGATGTCGGTGGCCTTGGCGTCGGCCGTCTTTGCCTGCGGCACGGGCCATTGCGTGGCCACGGGCGCGGCGGGGCGCTCGTATGCCGGCGCCATGCTGACGCAGCCGGCAAGCGTCAGGCTCGCGGCCAGCAGCGTGGGGATGAGGAAGTTACGCATGTGACTGGCCCTCCAGGGCTTGGGTCGCGGCGGCCGGGGCGGCCGGCTGCTCGGCGCGGGCCGGGAACCAGCGCCGCACGGCGACGAAGAAGACGGGCACGAAGAAGATGCCCAGCACGGTGGCGCTCAGCATGCCGCCCAGCACGCCGGTGCCGATGGCGTTCTGGCTGCCGGAGCCGGCGCCGGTGGCGATGGCCAGCGGCAGCACGCCCAGGGCGAAGGCCAGCGACGTCATCAGGATGGGGCGCAGCCGCAGGCGCACTGCCTCCAGCGTGGCGGTGACGGCATCCTTGCCGGCCTCCATCTGCTCCTTGGCGAACTCCACGATCAGGATGGCGTTCTTGGCCGACAGGCCGATGGTGGTCAGCAGGCCGACCTGGAAGTACACGTCGTTGGACAGCCCGCGCAGCGTGGCGGCCAGCAGCGCGCCGATGACGCCCAGCGGCACCACCAGCATCACCGAGAACGGGATGCTCCAGCTCTCGTACAGCGCGGCCAGGCACAGGAACACGACCAGCAGCGAGATCGCGTACAGCATGGGCGCCTGGTCGCCGGTCAGGCGTTCCTGGTAGGACATGCCCGTCCAGCTCAGGCCCACGCCGCCGGGCAGCTGCGCGGCGATCTCCTCGACGGCCTTCATCGCCACGCCGGAGCTCTTGCCCGGCGCCGCGCCACCCAGCACCTCGACGGCGGGCAACCCGTTGTAGCGCTCCAGTCGTGCGGGGCCCTGTTCCCAGCTCGCGGTGCCGAAGGCCGAGAACGGCACCATCTGGCCCGAGGCATTGCGCACGCGCCAGCTGTTGAGGTCGTCAGGCTGCATGCGATAGGCGGCGTCGGCCTGCATGTAGACCTTCTTCACGCGGCCACGGTCGATGAAGTCGTTCACGTAGCTGCCGCCCCAGGCGGAGGACAGCAGGCTGTTGATGTCGCTGACCGTCACGCCCAGGGCGCCGGCCTTGGCGGTGTCCACGTCCAGGCGCAGCTGGGCGGCGTCCTCCAGCCCGTTGGGCCGCACGGCGGACAGGCGAGGGTCCTTGGCGGCGGCGCCGAGGAACTGGTTGCGCGCGGCCATCAGCGCGTCGCGGCCGGCGCCGGACTGGTCCTGCAAGTAGGCGTCGAAGCCGCTGGACGTGCCCAGGCCCGGTACGGAGGGCGGCGCGAAGGCGAAGGCCGAGGCGTCGCGGAACTGCATGAAGGCGCCCATCGCGCGGCCGGCCACTGCCGTCACGCTCTGCGCGGCGCTCTTGCGCTCGCTCCAGTCCTTGAGCTTCACGAAGCCCATGGCCATGTTCTCGCCACGGCCGGCGAAGCTGAAGCCGATGACGGCGAACACCGACTCGACGTTGTCCTTCTCGTTCGTCAGGAAGTGGTTCTCCACGCGCTTGAGCACGTCCAGCGTGCGGCCCTGCGTGGCGCCGGACGGCAGCTGCACCTGGGTGAACAGGATGCCCTGGTCCTCGTCCGGCAGGAACGACGTGGGCAGGCGCATGAACAGTGCCGCCATGCCCACCACGATGAGGCCGTAGACGATGAACTGGCGACCCCAGCGGCGGATCATGCCGGCCACGATGCCCTGGTAGCCCTGGGCGGTGGCGTCGAAGCGGCGGTTGAAGGCACCGAAGAAGCCGCGCGTGGCGGGACCGTGGCCGGGCTTGAGCAGCGTGGCGCACAGCGCCGGCGTCAGCACCAGCGCGACGAACACCGACAGCACCATGGCCGACACGATGGTGATGGAGAACTGGCGGTAGATGACGCCGGTGGAGCCGCCGAAGAAGGCCATGGGCACGAACACGGCCGACAGCACGAGGGCGATGCCCACCAGAGCGCCGGTGATCTGGCCCATGGACTTGCGCGTGGCCTCCACGGGCGACAGGCCCTCCTCGGTCATCACGCGTTCCACGTTCTCGACGACGACGATGGCGTCGTCCACCAGCAGGCCGATGGCCAGCACCAGGCCGAACATCGTCAGCGTGTTGATGGAGAAGCCTGCCGCGGCCATCACGCCGAAGGTGCCCAGCAGCACCACCGGCACCGCGATCGTCGGGATCAGCGTGGCGCGGAAATTCTGCAGGAACAGGTACATCACCAGGAACACCAGCACGATGGCCTCGATGAGCGTCTTCACCACCTCGTGGATGGACACCTCGACGAAGGGCGTGCTGTCGTAGGCGACGACGGCCTTCACGCCCGCAGGCATGAAGGGCTCCATGTGCTTGAGCTCGGCCTCCACCGCCTTGGCCGTGGCCAGCGCGTTGGCGCCGGTGGCCAGCTTGACGGCCAGGCCCGCGGCGGGCTTGCCGTTGTAGCGCGACACGGTGGCGTAGCTCTCTGCGCCCAGCTCCACGCGGGCCACGTCGCGCAGGTGCACTGCCGAGCCGTCCGTGCCGGTCTTCAGCACGATGTTGCGGAACTGCTCCGGCGTCTGCAGCCGGCTCTGCGCCGTCACGGTGGCGTTGATCTGCTGGCCCACGTCAGCGGGCGCGGCACCCAGCTGCCCGGCGGACACCTGCGCGTTCTGCGCCTGGATGGCGGCCGACACGTCGGCCGGGGTGAGGTTGTGCTGCGTCAACTGGTTCGGGTTGAGCCAGATGCGCATGGCGTACTGCGCACCGAACAGCTGCACCTCGCCCACGCCTTCCACGCGGCTCAGCGGGTCGAGCACGTTGGTGGAGACGTAGTCCGACAGGTCGACCTGCGACTGCTTGCCGTCCTCGGACACGAAGCCCACCACCATCAGGAAGTTGCTGGTGGACTTGACCACCTGCACGCCCTGGCGCTGCACCTCCTGCGGCAGCAGCGGCGTCGCCGACTGCAGCTTGTTCTGGACCTGCACCTGGGCGGTGTCGGGGTCGGTGTTGGCCGTGAAGGTCAGCGTGATGCTGGCGTTGCCCTGCGAGTCCGACGTGGACGACATGTAGGTCATGCCGTCGATGCCCTTGAGCTTTTGCTCGATGACCTGGGTGACGGTGTCTTCCAGCGTCTTGGCGGAGGCGCCGGGGTAGCTCGCGTTGATCGACACCTGGGGCGGCGCGATGCTGGGGTACTGCGAGATGGGCAGCGTGCGGATGGACAGCGCGCCGGCCAGCATGATGACGATGGCCAGCACCCACGCGAAGATGGGGCGGTCGATGAAGAAACGGGACATGGTTGTGTCCTTCCGATCAGCGGGCCAGCGAGGCCGACGCCGCGATGCCGGCGGCCGGCGCGGCCGCGGGCTGCACCGGGGCGCCGGGGCGCAGGCGCTGCAGGCCGTCGACGATGAGCTGGTCGCCCGCGGCCAGGCCCGAGGTCACCAGCCACTGGCCGTTGACGACGGCGCCGGTCTGCAGCTGGCGGGCCTCGGCCTTGCCATCCTTGCCGACCACCATGGCCGTCGCATTGCCCTTGGGGTCGCGTTGCACGGCGGCCTGCGGCGCCAGGATGGCCTGGGCCTGCACGCCGCTTTGCACCTGGGCGCGCACGTACATGCCTGGCAGCAGCTGGCGCTTGGGGTTGGGGAACTGGGCGCGCAGTGTCACGCTGCCGCTGGCGGGGTCCACCTGCAACTCGGAGAACTGCAGCTTGCCCTCCAGCGCATAGGTGCTGCCGTCTTCCAGCAGCAGCTTCACGCGGGCGTGCCCGTTGGCGTCGCGCTGCAGCCGGCCCTCGGCCAGGTCGCGCTGCAGGCGCAGCAGTTCGGCGCTGGTCTGCGTGACGTCCACGTAGATCGGGTCCAGTTGCTGCAGCGTGGCCATGGCGCCGGCCTGGTTGGCCGTGACCAGCGCGCCCGGCGTGACCGCCGAGCGGCCGATGCGGCCGGCTATCGGGGCGCTGACGCGGGTACGGTCCAGGTCGATCTGCGCGGCGCGCACGGCGGCGGTGGCGGCGGCCACGTCGGCCTGGGCCTGCTTCAGCGCGGCCTGCGCGTCGTCGCGCAACTGCTTGCTGACGGCGTCAATGCCGGCCAGCTCGTCATAGCGGCCGGCCTTGAGCTTGGCCGTCGTCGCATTGGCCTCGGCCTTCGCCAGGGTGGCGCGGGCGCTGTCCAGCGCGGCCTGGTAGCTGGCGGGATCGATCTGGTAGAGCAACTGGCCTGCCTTCACGTCGCTGCCCTCGGTGAAGGCGCGGGTCTTGACGATGCCTGTCACCTGCGGGCGAACCTCGGCGTTCTGGTAGGCCACGGTGCGGCCGGCCAGCTCGGCGCTGAGTTCCACGCGCTGCGGCTGCAGCGTGACGACGCCCACCTTGGCCGCCTGTGGCGCCGCGCCCGGCTTGGCGCCCTGGGATTCGGCCTGGCTGCAGGCGCTGAGCGAGAAGGCGGCAATGACGGCGACCGCCAGCGTCAGCAGCGTGAACGCAGGCATGCCGAGCGAGGGGCGGGAGGGGAACTTGGGCATGGGCGGACCTCGTTGTGGGAAGTGGCGCGACACCGCGCGTTTCCCAGGGGGCGCCACGCAGGTCTCAGCCGGTTGCTTTTACTGAATGATCATTCATTCTATTGATGGACAAGCCAAAAGCAAGAAAAAAGTGAATGACCATTCAGAATTGAGGGGTCATTCAGTCGTGTTGAGGAGAACCCTGCGCCCGTCGTTGCGACGGGGGAGGGCGGAGGCGCCTTTGCGCTCCGCACCGCCGTAACGGAGCAGTTGCACTCGGCCAGAGGGGCGTGGTGGCGGCGGACAATTATCTTGAGCGCTCAGCGACAACTATCGTGAGCGGTTGACGCAGGCCGCCGGGGAGCGTTTTGCGGGTGGGTTCCTACAGTGGTTGGCTTCCAGAGGGAGGCAGCCACGGTGCCCGGCAAACGCATAACGGACCTGCAAGTGAGCAAGTACAAGGAACTGAGGGGCAAGCACAGCCAGGAGGCTGCTGCAGCCAAGACGGGCATCAGCGTGGCCAGCGCGCGGCGGCTGGAATCGGCGACGACATTGCCATCACAACGCCCACCGCGACACTGGCGCACCCGCGCCGACCCGCTGGCCGAGGTGTGGGCCAGTGAGGTGGTGCCCATGCTGGAAGGCGCACCGTCGTTGATGGCCGTCACCGTGCTGGAGGAGTTGCAGCGCCGCCACCCCGAGCGGTTCGCCGATGGAGTGCTGCGCACGCTGCAGCGGCGCGTGAGCCAGTGGCGCGCCGAGCACGGCGGCGAGCGCGAGTTGTTCTTCGCGCAGGAGCATCCGCCGGGCCGGCTGGGGCTGTCGGACTTCACTGTGGCCGACGATCTGGACGTCAGTCTGGGGGGGCTGGCCTTCCCACACCGGCTGTACCAGTTCGCGCTGGCCCACAGCGGCTGGCGCCATGCGAGGGTGGTCCTGGGCGGTGAGAGCTTCCAGAGCCTGGCTGCAGGGCTACAAGACGCGCTATGGATGGCCGGTGGCGTCCCGCAGGAACACCGCACCGACAGCCTGTCGGCGGCCTTCAACAACCTGGCCGAGCGCGAAGAGCTGACGCGGCGTTACCAGGCCCTGTGCAAGCACTATGGCATGCGGCCCACGCGCAATAACACCGGCGTGAGCCACGAGAACGGCTCCATTGAAGCGCGCCAAGGCAGCCTCAAGCGCGGACTGGACCAGGCTCTGCTGCTGCGTGGCAGCCGCGAGTTCGATGACCTGCCGGCCTATGAGCAGTTCGTGGCGGAGACCGTGCGCCGGCTCAACGCGCGCTGCGCGCGCGCATGGGAAGTCGAGCGCACCAGCCTTCAACCGCTGCCGACTCGGCGCACGTCCGACTTCGAGGAGATGGATGCGCGCGTTAGCAAGTTCGGCGTGTTCAGCGCCAAGAGCGTGCTCTACAGCGTGCCGTCGCGCCTGGCCGGTCAACGGTTGAAGGTGAGGCTGCACAGCACCTATCTGGACGCCTGGCTGGGCGGAGTGAAGGTCTTCGAGTGCGAGCGGCTGCATGCCAGCACGGCCGATCGCCACCCCAAGCGCATTGACTGGCGTCACATGCTGCCCAACTTGAAGCGCAAGCCCGGCGCCTTCGCGCGTTGGGTGTTGCGCGATGCGATGTTCCCGCGCAGCGAGTACGCCCTGGCCTGGGAGTACATCAGCCAGACACTGCCAGAGCGGGCGGCTTGCCGGCTGATGGTGGAGCTGCTGGACCTGGCTGATCGCGCCAATGTGGTGGCGGAGCTGGCCATCGAACTGGGTCGCGTGCTGGACTGCGCCGAGCTCCCAGATATCGATGTGCTCAGGGACAGGTTCGCGCCACGACCGGCTGCGATGCCTCAGGTGGTCGTGGTGCTGCCGTCAGCGGCGGTCTACGACGAACTGCTGGAGGCCGCATGAGTGCCGACACCAATGCATCGGGGGCAGCGGTGCCACTGATGCTCACCGAGCTGCGCCTGCCGACCATCAAGCGCTTGTGGGCCGATGTGGCCGCGCAGTCCAACCGCGAGGGCTGGCCGGCCGAGCGGCTGCTGCACACGCTGCTGGGCCATGAGATGGCCGAGCGCGAGACGCGGCGCCTGGCCCGTGCACGGGTCGACAGCCAGCTGCCGCCGGGCAAGAGCCTGGCCGACTTCGACTTCGCTGCGGTGCCGGCCGTCTCCAAGGCCCATGTGATGGCGCTGGCCGAGGCCGACAGCTGGATTGCGCAGGGCCACAACTTGCTGGCCTTCGGCCCGCCGGGCACCGGCAAGACGCATCTCGTGGCGGCCATCGGCCACGCGCTGATCGACCGTGGGCTGAAGGTGCTGTTCGTGCGCACCAGCGAGCTGGTGCAGCGCCTGCAGGCAGCCCGGCGCGACCTGCGCCTGCCGGCGGAGTTGTCCAAGCTCGACCGGTTCGACTTGATCATCTTGGACGACCTCAGCTATGCACGGCGCGACCAGGCCGAGACCTCGGTGCTGTTCGAGCTGATCGCCGAGCGGTACGAGCGCAAGAGCCTGGCCATCACGGCCAACGCACCGTTCTCGGCGTGGGATGAGGTCTTCCCGGACAAAGCCATGACGGTGGCTGCGGTCGACCGCCTGGTGCATCACTCGACCATCCTGGAGATGAACGTGGACAGCTACCGACGCCGCGCTGCGTTGCCGGCGCGCCGGCAACGCAGCGCACCTCCAACACCGTGATCAACACCCATCCGCACCGCTCAAGATAGTTGACGCTGGCAGCTCAGGATAGTTGACGCCGGGCAGGCGTGGGGAAGATGTACTTCTGGCTATGGCCAGACCTCCGACCTCACGGCTCCTTCTGATCGACCGGCGCAATCGTCTCGAAGATGAATTGAATCGCCTCACACGGCTGAAGCGCGAGGCTGCGCTCCAGCGAGCTGACGCTGTCAGGCTACCGCTTTGCCATCTACCCTTTGGCTTTCAGCCTGCTGTTGGCCGCAACCAAGGGGGCGATGCCGCCCCCAGCGGGTTGACTAAGGCAGCGTGTACCGGCGCGCCCGCACCTTTTCTTGATATCGCTGTTGGCCAACTGGATCGTCGTCGTTGTACGCAACGTCTGTCCCGATGTCCTCAACAGCGCCATCGAGGCCTGGGAGGTCCCGAATTTGTGCGATCCAACTTCGCCCTTTCTGCAGCGGCTGCACGAGCGGCAGCAGGTACTTGTCCAGCGCACGATCACTGGGTGAATCAAGCTCGTGCGTTAACGCATCGAGGTAGGCATCTTTCCTGGAGGCAGTCCAGTCGATCATCAAGCCAGCGCGCGCCATGAGTTCGGTATGTACTGTCACCATGGTGCGCCCGTTGCCGTCCAAGAAAGGGTGGCCCCAAGCGAACATACCCATGACCTCACCGGGGCGTTTGGCGATCACCTTGGGGTCACTTCCGAGCCGCAGGCCATGAGCGATCGCACGCTCGCAGTTCTCCGAGGACTCGAAGTCGACACGCGCACCCTTGCTGACATTCCGAGCCACATTGAGCGTCAATCGATCTTTGCCAGCCCATGGATAGAAGCCGGCAAACAAAATGCCGTGCACGCTGCAGAAGTCCCGATAGGTGATGTCGCGGCAGCGAGCTAGGTAAGTCGCAGCTTCCTCAATGTTCGCCGTGAAAAACAAGTGCTCCTGGACCTGGATCTTCGCCGGATCCTTCAGGCCCAGTTCATTCCGTAGGTAGCCCGCCGTCTCGAAATCACCGAACGGATCAAACATCCGAATGCGCCTCTTCCTGCTCGGTCATGTAGTTGTTCATCAGATGCGCCATCTGCCTCCCATTGATCACTTGCCGCTGCTTAAGTCTGGCAAGGGTCTGCCCAACCTTGTCGAGTTGGACGGTGTCGCCAGCGGCTCGACTGACCGCTTCGGCCCAGCGGTCAAGCCCTGTGCGTTTCGAGGAGATGCGATGCGTCTTCGCCAAGACTTCGACGTACTTCGCGACGTTGTGGCGCGGGAAGCAGGCTGGATCCTGCGGCAGGGTGAAAGATTTGGCCATAGCGCCGTGAGTGACGATTTCCACCTGGCAGCTGCCGATCAACAAATGCCGGTCGATCTTTCGATTTGGGGCGCCGACGATGACGCGCTTGCGAGTGCCCTGGTCTTCGATGCACACGTCAGCGCTTTTGACGTCCAGCTTGCTGAGCACCTCCCGAATCACCTCCTGCAGCGTCGCCGCGGGAACCGGTGCGCCATGCTCATCCCGAGAGGCCTTGGCGTAAATGCCCTCCCCGAGTCGAACCAGAACGCCGTCATCAACCAGCGTCCGCAACGCCTCAGAAATTTGCGTGGGGCCTCCCAAGGGAGCTAGGTCAGACCGGAAGACGACAACTCCCGTGCGCTTCAGTACCGAGATCCGCATCCGTTGAACCAAAAGCATTTTCACCTCTGTGCGCACAAGATGCACTAGTTCATGATATGTATTTTCTTATTATAAAACAATAGGTTAAAGATAAACATGATGCCGGCCGTCCGGCAAGATTTGCAACGAAAGGCAGCCGGTCCCGTACGTCTGCCAAGTCGCGGTCCGGCGCCCAGCTCGGCAGCCATGATGTCCAAGGTGCGAGCCGGTGCCTGCCTCCAGTCTGGAGCAGTCCGATCGCCACCACCAGCCGTTGCTTAACCGGCGTCGCCCGCCTCGGTCTCCAACCCGAACTGCATCGCCGCCAGCTTGGCGTAGAGACCGCCACGCGCGACCAACTCGTCGTGCCGTCCGATGTCCACGATCCGTCCCGCGTCCAGAACAACGATGCGGTCCGCTTTCTGGATGGTCGCGAGCCGGTGCGCGATGACCAGGGTCGTGCGGTGCTGCATGGCAGCCTCCAGCGCTGCCTGCACGACGCGCTCGCTCTCCGCGTCCAGCGCGCTGGTGGCTTCGTCCAGCAGCAGCAGCGGCGGGTTCTTCAACATCGCGCGGGCGATGCTGATGCGCTGACGCTGGCCGCCGGACAGGCGCACGCCGCGTTCGCCGAGAAAGCTCTGATAGCCCTCGGGCAGCGCACGGATGAAGTCGTCCGCGAACGCCGCCTTTGCCGCGGCGATGACTTCTTCGTCGGTCGCGTCAGGCCGGCCGTAGCGGATGTTCTCCATCGCCGTGGTGGAGAAGATGACGCTGTCCTGCGGCACGAGGCCGACATTGGCGCGCAGGTCTGCCAGGCTCAGCGTCTGCGTGGGCACGCCGTTCAGCCGGATCTGACCCGACTGCGGGTCGTAGAAGCGCAGCAGCAACTGGAACACCGTTGTCTTGCCAGCGCCGCTGGGTCCCACCAGCGCCACCGTCTCGCCGGGTTGCACGGTCAGCGACAAGCCGTCCAGTGCCGCTGTCTGCGGCCGCGAGGGATAGTGGAAGGTGATGGCGTCGAACTCCACTCGGCTGCCGCCTTGCGGTGCAGGCAGCACCTGGGGTGAGGCCGGCTCGGCCACGGGGGAGCGCGCCTCCATCAGCTCAATGAGTCGTTCGGTGGCGCCGGCGGCGCGCAGCACGTCGCCCCAGACCTCGGCCAGCACGGCCACGCTGCTGACCAGCAGCGTCACATAGACCACCGTCTGGCCCAGGTGGCCGGCCGTGATCTTGCCGGCGATGACGGCCTGCGTGCCCTGGTACAGGCCCCACAGCATGGCGCCGAACACGGCTGTGATGATGAAGGCGACCAGGAAGCTGCGCACCCGGGTGCGCTTGCGCGCCGTGTCGAAAGCGGCCTCGCTGGCGGCAGCGAAGCGGCGGCTCTCGGCGGCCTCCTGCGTGTAGCTCTGCACCACGGAGACGGCGTTCAGCACCTCGGCCGCGATGGCCGAGGTGTCGGCCACGCGGTCCTGGCTGGCGCGCGAGAGCTTGCGCACTCGGCGGCCGAAGTACAGCGCTGGGGCCACCACCAGCACGAGGATGCCCAGCACCTGACCCATCACATAGGGGTTGGTGACGACGAGCATGATCAGCGCGCCGGTGCCCATGACGATGTTGCGCAGGCCCATGGACAGGCTGGAGCCCACCACGGTCTGCACGACGGTGGTGTCCGTCGTGATGCGGCTCAGCACTTCGCCGGTCTGCGTGGTCTCGAAGAACTCGGGGCTCTGGCGCAGCACGTGTTTGTAGACGGCGTTGCGCAGGTCGGCCGTGACACGCTCGCCCAGCCAGGTGACCATGTAGAAGCGCGAAGCCGAGAAGAGCCCCAAGGCCGCGCCGACCGCGAACATCGCCAGGAAATGCTCGCGCAACGCCATCAGCCGCTCGCCCGGGTCGCCGGCCGAGAAGCCGGCGTCGATGAGGCCGCGAAGCGCCAGCGGAAAGGCCAGCGTCGCCAGCGCGGACAGCAGCAGCGCGGCCAGCGCCAGCGCGATGCGCCCGCGGTAGGGGCGCAGGAAGGGCGCCAGGCCGCTCAATGAGCGGGCCTGCTTGGAGGCGGGGCGTTCGGTGGTGGAACTCATCTTGTCAGCGATCGGGTCAGGACGTCGCAGGTGCGGCTCAGCATCGCGTCGTCAAGGTCTTGGTGGCAAAGCAGTTGCAGCACGTGGTGGCGCCAGCGCGCGCCGTGGTCGTCGGGGAAGTCGCTGAGGCCGGGTGCGCCGGGCCAGACGCGCTCCCAACGAAACACCGCGCAGCCGGCCGAGCGCAGCGCCGCGTAGACAGGTTCGGGCTCGTCCACCCAAAGTGGCATCACATAGGGCGCGGCCTGGTCGGGCAGGGCGCCCAACAGCGGGCGTGCGCCGGCCAGGCCCTGTGCGCCGTCGAACAGCGCCTGGTAGTGGGCGCGGCGGCGCGCGACGATGCGCCCGCGCGGCAGGCCCAGCAGCCGTCCGGTCAGGGCCGGCGGCGCCTGCTCGCTGCGACCGAGGTCGCACTCGGCCAGCATGTCGGCTTCGCCCAGCTCGCGCGGTGCGGCGCCGGACGGCGCGCGCGGCGGGCCGTTTTTCAGCCGGAACAGCGCGCGCAGCGGCGCGTTGAGGCCCGTGAGCCGCCCCTGCTGGCTGCCGCGCTCCAGCAGGTCCACCCAGGCCTTGAGCTGGGCCTTGCCGCCGGCCGGCCGCAGTGCCTGATCTGGCAGCGGCTTGGCCGACGCCAGCAGGCCGCCTTCGGGCACGGGGAAGAACTTGGACACGCTGGCTGTCGCCAGATCGCCCCACTGGCCCACCGGGCGCTCGCCGGCCTGGCCGAAGAAACTGTGGGCGCAGTCTTCCACCAGCGCGATGCCACGCGCGTCGCACCAGGCGCGCACGCCAGCCAGCGAGCGCGGCAGGCCGAACAGCTGGGCGACGACCAGGGCCTTGGTGCCGGGCGCGGGCGTAATGGCATCCAGCCGGGGTAGGCCGTCGGGGCCTAGCGGGTAGAACTGCACCGCGGCACCGGCCGCGCGCAGCGGTGCCACGAGCGTGGGGCAGTGGTAGCTGGGCGCCAGCACGCCGTCTCCGGCCTGCACGCCGAGCGCCTTCATCGCGGCGAACAGTGCCGCGCGGCCGCTGGTCAGCAGCCGCTGGTGGGGCAGCTCGTCGACGGCGGGCAGGCCGGCGGGGCGTTGGCCCGAGAGGTTGTCCCAGCCGAAGGTGGGGCGGGTGGGTTGGCGTTGCAGCATGGGCCGCGCATTGTGGTCTACCGCAGCGGCGGTTTGCCCGCATAGCCGGTCAGTTCCAGGTAGCCGGCGCCCAGTGGCCGGTTTCGGCCATCGAACAGCCGGGCCACGCCCTCCCAGTAAACCAGGCCCGAGCTGCGCCGGGCATCGATCTCCTGGGCGTCGAAGGCGGCGCGCAGCTGCATCTCGCCGGCGGGGCTATCGAGCCGCCATGCCACGGGCCAGTGGGCGCCGGTGGCAGGGCTGGTCCAGTGGCGGATCGGCTGCATCTGGACCTCATCGGGCGAGAAACTCCGATCGGGCCGCCCGGGCGTGCGCAGGCTGCCGCCGGCCCAGGAGCGGCTGCCGTCGCGATGACGCAGCTGGAACAGCGTCAGCGCGCGGCCGTCCAGCAGGTTGATGCCCAGCCAGTCCCAGCCGATGGCGTCGCCCAGCAGGCTGTCGCTCCATTCATGGTCCAGCCAGGCGCGGCCCGCCAGGCTGTGGCGCTGGCCGTCCAGCACCAGTGCGGCCTGGGTCTGCAGCTGCGGGCGCGAGTAGTAGTGGCTGAACTGTGCCGGATCGGGGCCCTTGCGCGACAGACCGGCTTCGCCCTGCAGCAGTGGAGCATCCGGCGAGGCCAGCTCCAGCTCCAGCGCGAAGCCGGGGCCGCCGAAGACGGCACGGTAGCCATCACCCTCGCGCCTGAGCGTCCAGTCGCGCAGCTTGACGTCGCAGTCGCCTTCCAGCGCCTGCACGGCACCCGGCAGGGCGCGCAGCAGGCGCTGGGCGTGGCGCTGGTGCCTCGCACCGAGGTCGGACAGTGCCACGTGGCCCAGCAGCAGTTGCCGGGGTGCCAGAGGGCTGGGGTGGTCGGCCGAGGCGGGGCCGGGCAGGCGGAAGAAGGTCAGCTGGTAGCCGTAGCGCGGCCTGAGCATGGACTCCGGACCATCGCGGTCGCCCAGCAGGCCGGTCAGGTACCACCATTCGATGGCCTGTTCGGGATGGGCACCGAAGTCCTGCGGGAAGTTCAGTGCGGCGCGTACCGGCAGTGGCAGCGCGGCCAGCAGCAGGGTGCGCCGGCGCAGCGTCATGCGTCCTCCCGCACGGCACGCACGGCGTCCTGGCCCAGCGCGCGGCGGCCCGCCAGCAGCGAGGCGCCTACCGCTGCGGCGAAGGCCAGCCCCACCAGCGCCGCAAGGCGTGCGAGCGGCAGGTGCATGTCCATGCTCCAGTGAAAGCTCTGCGGGTTCACGACGTAGACCAGCACCAGGCTCAGCCCGAGTCCCAGGGTCAGGCCGGCCAGAGCGCCGGCGGCACCGATGAGGCCGGCCTCGACGAGCAGCAGCCGCAGCAACTGGCGCCGCGACAGGCCCAGGTGCCGCAGCAGCCCGAACTCTCTTTTGCGCGCCAGCGCCTGGGCCGACTGGCTGGCGACGACACCGAACAGTCCCACGGCGAGTGCCACGGCCTGCAGCCAGACGGTGATGGCGAAGCTGCGGTCGAAGATCTGCAGCGACAGCGCACGCAGCTCGCCGGCTGCAGCCATGTCCACGTCCTCGCCGGCGAGCCGGCGCACGGCCGCGCGGGCGGCGTCCAGCGTCTCACCCGGCGCCAGCCACAGTGCGATTTCCGTGATCGTGCCGTCGCCGCTGGCGCGGCGGTAGTCGGGCAGGGACATCCACAGCGCCGTGCCCTGGCGCGCATAGTCGCGCCACACACCCTGCACCTGCAGCTCGACGCTGCGGCCGCTGTCCACCAACTGGGCCGTGAAGACGCGACCCGGCACCAGAGCGTCGCGGTCGCGCGCCGCCTCGTTGACCCAGACGGGCAGGGCGCCGTTCGCCGGGCGGCCGCTCCAGCGCTGGACCGTCGGCAGGCCGGCCGCGTCGAGGTCGCGGGCGGTCAGTGTCACGGGTTCGGCGCCGGGCACGAGGCGCAGCCGGGCGGTGCGCTGCGGTGCGGCGCGGGCGACGCCGCTCAGGCGGGGCAGGCCGTCCAGCAGGGCCGCAGGCAGCGGCGTGGGCGCCCCGTCGCCGTCGCGCAACGCACTGCGCACGTAGAGGTCGGCCGGCAGCGCCTGGTCCAGCCAGCGCAGCAGCGACTCGCGGAAGCTGCCGATCATGACCGTCATCGCGACCGCCAGCGCCAGCGCGACCAGCACGCCGGCCAGCGAGCGGCGTGCCTCGGTGGCCTGGTCGCGGCTGCGCTCGCGGGCCAGCAGCAGCAGGGGCGTGGCAGGCAGCCGGGCCAGCAGGCCAGTGAGGCCGCGCACCAGCACAGGCACCAGCGCCAGGCCGCCCAGCAGCAGGCACAGCATGGACAGATAGGCGCCCAGCGGTGTATCTCGCCACAGCGGAGGCAGCGCCGCCAGCGCGGCACCCAGCGCTAGCAGCCCCACGCCCAGCCACGCGGGCAGGCTGCGGCCGGCCGGCAGGCCCAGGCCCTTGAGCACCAGGGCCGGCGCGATGCGCCTGATCGTGAGCGCCGGCGCCAATGCGGCCAGCAGCGCCGCAGCCAGGCCCAGCGCGCCATAGACCAGCGCCGGCAGAAGCAGCGGCTGCCCCATCAGCAGCCGGGCGGACGACTCGCTGGCGCCATGCAGGCCCAGGTCGCTGCCCAGCAGCTTCAGCGCGCCGGCTGCCAGGCCCAGGCCGAGCGCCAGGCCCAGCACGGTGCCGATGGCGCCGACGATGGCCCCCTCCATCAGGATCAGCCGCCAGCGCATGCGTGCCGACACACCCAGCACGCCCGCCAGTGCCCATTGCGGCAGGCGCTGCGCGGTCGCCAGCGACAGCACCGCATAGACCAGGAAGCTGCCGGTGAACAGGGCCATCAGCGCCAGCAGGCCGAGGTTGACGCGGTAGGCGCGGGTCAGGTCGGACAGGCGGGCACCCTCGTCCTCGGGGGGCGCGGCCTGCCAGCGCTCGGGCAGCCGGGCGGCCCAGGCCGCGGGATCCACGCCCGGGGCGAGCTGCACGGCGATGCGGTCCAGTGCGTTGACGCGGCCGAACAGGACTTGCGCGTCGGCAATGTCCAGCACGCCCAGAGGCGTGCTGCCTGCGGCGATGCGGCCGCCGACATGGAGTTCGATGTCGCGTGGTGCGCCGCCGCCAGGCTGGGGCAGGCGCAGCTTCAGACGCGTCGCACCCGCCGGCAGGTGCAGCCGCGCGGCGGCGTTCAGGTGCACGGTGTCGGCGGCCAGCAGCTCGCCGAGGCCACCCGTGACCTGCGGCGTGAGTTCCGGCGCCAGCGGGCGACCGTTGGCGGCCGAAGCCAGCAGGGCCAGCGGGTCCAGGCCGATGAGATGGATGGACAGCCCGCGGCCCAGGCGCTCGTCCTGGCCGGCCTGCCCGGGCCAGAGCGCCTGGGCCTCGATGACGGGACTGGCGGCGCTGACCTCGCGGTGATTGAGGACCTCGGCGAGGTCGGCTGCGGTCAGCGTGCCAGCCCGGGCGCGCAGCACCAGGTCGGGCTGGCCATTGACGCTGCGTGCCGCGCGGGCGAACTCGGCCAGCGTTGCGCCGTTGAGCAGGTGTACTCCGAAGGCGAGGGCCACACCCAGCATGACGGCCACGATGGCCAGCACGATGCGGCCGGGCTGGTCGCGCCAGGCGGGCCAGCACAGCGCGGCCCAGAGCTTCACGGATGCGCCCTTCGGCCCGCAGTCCTCATGCGGCATGCAAGCCTTGAGCGTCCAGCCGCAGGCGCCGGTCCGCCGCCTCGGCGGCGCGCTCGGAATGCGTCACCAGCAGGCAGGCCGCGCCGGCTTCCAGCGCGCAGCGCCGCAGCAGTGCCAGCACTTCGGCCGCGTGGCGCGCGTCAAGGTTGCCGGTGGGCTCGTCGGCCAGGACGAGGCGGGGGCGGTGCACCAGCGCACGGGCGATGGCGACGCGCTGCAACTGGCCGCCGGAGAGCTGGCGCGGCATGCGTGCGGCCAGGCCGCCGAGGTCCACAGCCGCGAGCATCTGCGCGACGCGGGCGTCGTCGGCGTGGCCCAGCAGTCGCAGCGGCAGCGCGACGTTGTCGGCCACGCTCAGGTGCGGCAGCAGATGGAAGGCCTGGAAGACGAAGCCCAGCGAGCGGCGACGCAGCGCCGAGCGGGCTTCGTCGTCCAGGGCGCGCAGGTCGTGGCCATCGAGCGTGATGCTGCCGGTGTCGGCCTCGTCCAGGCCGGCCAGGCAGTTCAACAGCGTGGACTTGCCCGCGCCGGACTCGCCCAGCAGCGCGACGATCTCACCCGCTGCGAGGTCCAGGTCCACTCCGGAAAACACCGGTGTCTCGCCGTAGGCCTTGGCGAGGCCGCGCGCACTCAGAACAGTCATGCCTTGGATTCTGGGTCCTTGCGTGCTGCGCTGGCCCGGCCCTGCGGCGGCGCGAGCTTGATGCCGCGTCTGGCCAGCGCCTCGCGCAGCAGCAGCTCGGCCTGTGCGTTGGCACTGCGCAGCTCGGCCGCCGCGAGCCGCTCGACCTCGGCCCACAGCGCGGGGTCGACGCGCAGCGGAAAGGATTTCTTGTCAGGACTGGCCATGCGGGCCGCGGGCTCAGGTGTAGAGGGAGCCCGTGTTGACCACGGGCTGGGTCTCGCGGTCCGAGCACAGCACCACCAGCAGGTTGCTGACCATGGCGGCGCGGCGTTCGTCGTCCAGCACGACGATCTCGCGCTCGCTCAGGCCGCGCAGCGCAGACTCGACCATCTCCACCGCACCCTGCACGATCTTGCTGCGCGCACTGATGATGGCCTCGGCCTGCTGGCGGCGCAGCATGACCTGGGCGATCTCGGGGGCGTAGGCGAGGTGGCTGATCTTGGCGTCCAGCACGTCCACGCCGGCGTCGGCGAAGCGGGCCTGCAGCTCGGCGCGCAGTGCCAGGGCGACGACGTCCTGGCCGCCGCGCAGCGTCACGGCACCGGCCTCCACCTCGTCGGCCTCGTCATAGGCGTAGCAGGTGGCCAGGTGGCGGATGGCGGCCTCGGCCTGCACGCGCACATAGGCTTCGTAGTCGTCCACCTGGAACAGGGCCTGCACGGTGTCGCGTACCCGCCAGACGACAACAGCGCTGATCTCGATGGGGTTGCCGCGCTGGTCGTTGACCTTGAGCACCGGGGCGTTGAGGTTGCGGTCACGCAGCGAGACCCGCTTCTTCACGGCCAGCGGGTTCGCCCAGCGCAGGCCGGTGCCGCGGTCGCTGCCGATGTAGGCGCCGAAGAGCGTCAGCGCGGCGGCCTGGTTGGGGTTGAGCATGTACAGGCCTGCCAGCGTCAGCAGCCCGGCCAGCATCAGCGGGACACCCAGCAGCGGCGCCCCGCGCACGACGCTGATGCCGATGGCGATCAGCCCCAGGCTCAGCGCCACCATGGGATAGCCGTTGACGCTGCGCGCCGTGCTCTCGCTGACGGTGGTTTCACGCGACGGGGAGGGTGTGGTCATGACTTGGCTTGCCTCAAAAGTGAATCAAAGTGATATCACTTTAACGAAGCTTTCGGTGCAGCGCAAGAGGGGTCAGCCGAGCAGGCGTTGCAGCCCGGCCAGCAGTTCAGGCGTGGGCTGTGGACCGTCGCAGGCGATGACGCGCCGCCGGGGCATGCTGCGAAGCCAGGTGATCTGGCGCTTGGCGAGCTGGCGGGTGGCGGCGATGCCGCGCTCGCGCAGCTCGGAGAAGTCGTTCGCGTCCAGGGCCTCCCAGGCCTGGCGGTAGCCGACGCAGCGCATGGACGGCAGGGCCAGGCTCAGGTCGCCGCGGGCGCGCAAGGCCTTGACCTCGTCAAGCAGGCCCTGCCCGAGCATCAGGTCAAAGCGCCGCGCCAGGCGTTGATGCAGCCAGGTGCGGTCGGTAGGCTCGAGCGAGAACAGCGGCCAGTCCACGCCTTCGTCGCGCGTGGCGGCATGCAGTGCGCTCAAGGGCATGCCGGTCAGGCGTATCACTTCCAGCGCGCGCTGGATGCGCTGGCTGTCATTGGGGGCCAGGCGCTGCGCGGTCTGCGGATCCAGCCCGGCGAGCTCGGCATGCAGCGCCGGCCAGCCGCGCTCGGCGGCCTCGGCGTCGATGGCGGCGCGCAGCTGCGCATCGGCCTGGGGCAGGGTGGACAGGCCGTCGAACAAGGCCTTGAAGTACAGCATGGTGCCGCCCACCAGCAGCGGCAGCCGGCCGCGTGCCGTGATCTGCGTGGCCAGTCGTTTTGCATCGCGCACGAACTCGGCGGCCGAGTAGCTGTCCAGCGGGTCGAGGATGTCGATCAGGTGGTGCGGCACCGCGGCCTGCTCGGCGGCGCTGGGCTTGGCGGTGCCGATGTCCATGCCGCGATAGACCAGCGCCGAGTCGACGCTGATGATCTCCACCGGGAGCACCTCGGCGATCGCCAGCGCCGCCGCCGTCTTGCCGCAGCCGGTGGGGCCGGCCAGGCAGATCGGGGTCAGAAACGTTCCCATGGGGCCAGGTAGCGCCACTGGCCCACCGGCAGGTGGCCCAGCGGGATGCGGCCGATGCGCACGCGCTTCAGGCCGACGACCTTGAGGCCCACCAGTTCGCACATGCGGCGGATCTGGCGCTTCTTGCCCTCGCGCAGCACGAAGCGCAGCTGCTGCTCGTTCTGCCAGCTGACCTTGGCGGGCTTGAGCGGTTCGCCGTCAAGCTCCAGGCCGTGGTTGAGCAGGGCCAGCTTCTCGGGCGCCAGCGCGACGCTCGGCAGCGTGCCCTCGGGCACCTCGTGGGCGACGAACTCGACGCGCACGAGGTACTCCTTCTCGATGTCGGAGTCGTCGCCGATCAGCGCCTTGGCGACGCGGCCGTCCTGGGTCAGCACCAGCAGGCCGGTGGAGTCGATGTCCAGCCGCCCGGCCGGCGCGAGGTGGCGGTGGTGGTTGGGATGGGGCTTGATGCCGGACGGGTCGTCCTTCCAGCGGTTTTCCTGCTGGAACAGCACCACGGCCGGCTCGTAGCCGTCCTCCGCCTGGCCTGACACGTAGCCAATGGGCTTGTGCAGCAGCACGGTGACGAGCTGGGACTGGGCCTGGCGGGCGGCGGGATCGATGGTGATCTCGACGTCGCCGATGACGCGCTGGCCCAGCACGGCGACCTTGCCGTCGACGCGCACCCAGCCGGCGGCAATCCACTCGTCGGCTTCGCGGCGCGACGCCATCTTCAGCTCGCTCATGCGCTTGGACAGGCGCTCACCATCGTCGGCGTCGACCTGGCGTGCCGGATTCAGGCGCTGCTGGGGACGCTGAGGCGGTTCGAAGCCGGGGCCGCGATTGGCGACACGGCGCTGGTCCATGCGGGGCGGGCGGTCGGCCGGCGGGCGTTCGTCCGGCCGGGCGCGGGGGCCCCGCTCGGGGCGCTGCGGCGCATCGCCGCGGTACTGCGGCGGTCGCTCGTGCGGTCGCTCGTGCGGTCGTTCACCCGGCCGCTCGTCTGGACGGTGGCGCGGACCGCGCGGGGGCGCGTCGCCGCGCAGCGCCTGCGGGCGCTCGGTCTTGAAGGCGGTGCCGGTCTTCGGACGGGCCGGGCGTTCCTCGCGCTGGGGCGCGGGGCGTTCGCGCTTTTGCTGGGATTGCTGGCGCTGCTGGAACTGCTCCTCGCGCTCGGCCCGGTCGGCCTGCGCCTTGGCCAGCGTGGGGCGGGGCTTGGAGACGCCCTTGCCACGCAGCGGGGCGCGCTTCTCGCCTTCGGCGTTGCGGGTCTTGGCGGCGGGCTTGGGCTTGCCCTTCAGGGTGATGGTGGCCATCGCTGTTCTTCTTTCAGCGGCCGCGCAGGAACAGGGCGTCCAGCTCTTTCATGTCGAGCTGGCGCCAGGTCGGGCGGCCGTGGTTGCATTGGTCGGCGCGTTCGGTGGCTTCCATGTCGCGCAGCAGCGCGTTCATCTCGTCCAGCGTGAGCTGGCGATTGGCGCGCACGGCGCCATGGCAGGCCATGGTGGCGAGGATCTCGTGCTGGGCGCGCTCCAGCACCGAGCTGGCGTCGAACTGGGCCATCTCGGCCAGCAGCTCGCGGGTCAGCGCGACCAGGTCGCTCGCGGCCAGCAGGGCCGGGCGGGAGCGTACGGCCAGCGTGCGGGCTGACAGCGGTGCCACGTCCAGCCCGAGCTGGGCCAGCGTCGCCGCATGCTGCTCGGCCGCGGCGACTTCCTCGGCCGTGGCGGCGAAGCTGATCGGGATCAGCAACGGCTGGCTCTCGATCTGCGTCGCGCCCAGGCGAGCCTTGAGGCGCTCGTAGACCACGCGCTCGTGTGCGGCATGCATGTCGACGATGACCAGCCCCTGCCGGTTCTCGGCCAGGATGTAGACGCCCTGGATCTGCGCGATGGCGCGACCGAGCGGCCAGTCTTCGTCGGGCAGCACCGGCTTGAGCGTGACGGTGGGCGCGGCCAGAGGGGACGCCATGGGGGCGGGCACCGCGGCCTCGTCGGGCTCGGCCGGCCGCCACAGCGCCTCGTGCTGCACCAGCGACAGCCTCACCTGCTCGGCCGTGGGCGGCACCGGGGGCGTGTAGGCCGCGTTGCCGTGACGGGGCTCGGCGACGTAGAGCGTGGCCGCAGCCGTGGGCTCGAAGGCCAGCGGCGCCATGGCCGATTCGACGCCGGCGGCCTCGGCACTGCGGGACTGGGCCAGTGCGTCGATGAAGGCGCGGCGCACGCTCTGGTGGATGGCACGGCCATCGCGGAAACGCACTTCGATCTTGGTCGGGTGAACGTTGACGTCCACCAGCTCGGGCGCGATCTCGATGAACAGCACGTAGCTGGGCTGGCGCTGGCCGTGCAGCACGTCCTCGTAGGCGGAACGGATGGCGTGGCTGATGAGCTTGTCGCGTACGTAGCGGCCGTTGACCCAGACGTACTGCTGGTCGGCCCGCGAGCGCGCTGCCTCGGGCAGGCCGGCGCGCCCGCTCAGGGCCAGCGGTCCGGCGCTGTGCTCGAAGGCCCGGCTGTCCTCGTTGAAGTCCGCGCCCAGCACGTCGGCGATGCGCTGTTCGCTGGACGCGGGGCGCCACTGGTCCACCAACTTGCCTTCGTGCCAGATGGCGAAACCCACGTCAGGTCGTGCCAGCGCATGGCGGCGCACGGCCTCCACGCAGTGGGCCAGCTCGGTGGCGTCGGTCTTGAGGAACTTGCGGCGCGCCGGGGTCGAGAAGAACAGCTCGCGCACCTCGACGCTGGTGCCGCGCGAGCGGGCGGCTGCGGAGAGCTCGCCGCTGCGGGCGTCGATGCGCTGGGCGTGGGCGGCGTCGGCGGTGCGGCTGGCGATGGACATCTCCGACACCGACGCGATGGCGGCCAGCGCCTCGCCGCGAAAGCCCATGGTCGCGACCGACTCCAGCTCGTTCAGCGAGGTGATCTTGCTGGTGGCGTGGCGCTTGAGCGCCAGCGGCAGCTGGGTCACGGGTATGCCGCAGCCATCATCCTCCACGACGATGGCGCGCACGCCGCCGGCCATCAGCTTGACGAGCACGTTCTTTGCGCCGGCGTCCAGCGCGTTGTCCACCAGCTCGCGCACCACCGAGGCCGGGCGCTCGACGACCTCGCCGGCGGCAATCTGGCTGATCAGCTCATCGGGCAGTTCGCGGATGGTGCGGGGCGCTGGGGCGTCAGTGGCGTCAGGGAGCGGCGAATCCATCCCGGGGATTATCGACGCCCCCCGGCCGTCATCGAGGCGTCTGGATAATGCCCCGCCATGGACCTGCTGCACTTTCTCGTCGACTTCATCCTGCACGTTGACCAGCACCTGGCTGATTTCGTCCAGGCCTATGGCACCTGGGTGTACGCCCTGCTGTTCCTGATCATCTTCGTGGAAACCGGTGTCGTCGTGATGCCCTTCCTGCCGGGCGATTCGCTGCTCTTCGTCGTGGGCGCGATGTGTGGCGTGGGGCTGATGGACCTGGGCCTGTCCATGGCGCTGCTGACGGCGGCGGCCATCCTGGGCAACCAGAGCAACTACGCCATTGGCCGCTACTTCGGCCCGCGGGTGTTCCAGTGGGAGCAGTCGCGCTTCTTCAACAAGGCGGCCTTCGACAAGGCCCATGCGTTCTACGAGAAGTACGGCGGCTTCACCATCGTGGCGGCGCGCTTCATGCCCTTTTTGCGCACCTTCGCGCCCTTCGTGGCCGGCGTGGCGCAGATGACCCGGCGCAAGTTCACCTTCTACGACGTGACGGGCGGCGCGCTGTGGGTGTGCGGCATCACCTTCATCGGCTACGTGTTCGGCAACGTGCCCTGGGTGAAGGCGCATCTGGACAAGATCATCTGGGCCATGATCCTCATCCCCGGCCTGATCGTCATCGTCGGCGCCTTGCGCGGCAAGTTGGGGCGCAAGCAGGCCTGACTGACTTTCGGACATGGTCCGGCATGGGTCTAGAGTCATGGGCTTTTCGTGACTGTCGGAGACCCCGATGACCTTGTCCCGTATTGCCCTGGCCCTGGCCTGCGCCTGGATGACCTCCGGCCTGGCCCATGCTGCCGATCAGACGCTGATGCTGCGTCAGCCCGCCGTGTCCAAGGACCATCTGGCCTTCGTCTACGCCGGTGACCTCTGGCTGGCCGACCGCAACGGCGGCAACGCCCGCCGGCTCACCAGCCATGCGGCCAGCGAGTTCGCGCCGCGCTTCTCGCCGGACGGCCGGCAGATCGCCTTCTCGGCCAGCTACGACGGCAACACGGATGTCTACGTCATCGGCCTGGACGGCGCAGGGGCGAAGCGCCTGACCTGGCATCCGGGCGCGGACGTCGTCAGCGGCTGGAGTCCGGACGGCAAGCGCGTGCTGTTCGCGTCGCCGCGCGAGGTGCTCAACAACCGCAGCAACCAGCTCTACGAAGTCAGCGTCGACGGCGGCTACGAGAAGCAGGTCATGAAGGCGGTAGCCTGGGAGGGCGCCTGGTCGGCCGACGGCAAGCAGCTCGCATACCGGCCCTACAACGCCGCCCACGTGGGCGTGAGCGGCTGGCGCCAGAGCCGCGGCGGCACGACCCCGCCAGTGTGGATCATGGATCTGGCCAGCCAGAAGTGGCAGGAGATCCCCCATGTCAACGCAACCGATTCGGCGCCGGTCTGGGCCGGTGGCGAGGTGGTCTTCATCTCCGACCGAGCTGACGGCGCCGCCAACCTGTTCGCCTTCAACCCGGCAACCAAGTCGCTGCGTCAGCTGACGAAGGAGACGCAGTGGGACGTGCGCAGCGTCGACGCCGTCGGCACGACGCTGGTCTACGAGGCGGGCGGGCGCATCAAGCAGATCGAGCTGGCCGGCGGTGAGCCGCGCGTGCTCGACATCCGCCTCACCGGCACCGCACCGCAGGCCAGGCCGCAGTGGAAGGACGCCGGCAAGACACTGACCCAGGCTCGCCTGTCCAGCACCGGCAAGCGCGTGGTGGTGAGCGCACGCGGCGAGGTGTTCACCGTGCCGGTCAAGGACGGCACCGTGCGCAACCTGACCGAGAGCGCCGGCGTGCGCGAGAAGGATGCGCTGTGGAGCCCCGACGGCCAGCGCGTGGCCTACATCTCCGACGCGCCAGGCATGCGCCATGAGCTGGTGCTGCAGAACCAGACCGGCCTGGGCGCCAAGGAGCGCTTCTTGCTGCCCAAGGAGGGTTATTTCACGCTGATGGACTGGTCGCCGGATGGCCAGCAGCTGGTGCTGCAGGACAACCACCTCAACCTCTATCGCCTCGGCCTTGCAGCGGGGCCCAATGCCAGCCCGCGCGGTCAGCTCGTCAAGATCGCGACCGATGTGCGCCGCTTCGGCTCGGACGGCTTTGCCGTGTCGTTCTCGCCGGACAGCCGCTGGCTGGCTTACACGATGTCGGGCGAGAACTACTTCGGCCGCATCGTGCTGCATGAGCTGGCCACCGGCCGCAGCCACGCGGTGACCGACGGCCTGGCCCACGCCGGCAGCCCGACGTTCTCGGCCAAGGGCGACTACCTCTACTTCACGGCGTCCATCAACTCCGGCCCCAGCCAGGTCGGGCTGGACCTGTCCACCCAGGAGCGCCCGCGCCGTGTAGGCCTGTATGCGCTGGTGCTGGCCGCGGACGGCAAGTCGCCGCTCGCGCCCAAGGCGGGCGACGAGGAGGCCAAGAAGGACGAAAAGAAGGAAGAGAAGAAGGACGACAAGGCCGACAAGAAAGACGACAAGAAGGCTGACGCCAAGACGGACGACAAGCCCAAGGCGGAGCCGGTCAAGCCCGTCAGGATCGATCTCGACGGCCTGGCGGACCGCCTGGTGGCGCTGCCGGTGGCGGAGCGCAACTACGACAGCCTGGCCGTGGCATCCGATGGCGCGCTGTACTACCTGCAGCGCCCGCAGCCCGGCGTCAGCAACGAGCTGCCGCAGGCCGAGCGCCATGCGACCGCCGAGCTGTGGCGCTTCGACTTCGAGGAGCGCAAGCCCAAGTTGCTGCGCAGCGGCGTTGCCGAGTTCTCGCTCAGCGAGGACCACAAGAAGGTGCTCCTGACCGTGGCCGGCGGCAAGCTCGAGGTGGGCGATGCCAACGACAAGGGCGACAGCAAGCCGCTGGACCTGTCGGGCCTGCGCGCCCGCGTCGACCCCAAGGCCGAGTGGAAGCAGATCTTCGACGAGGCCTGGTGGATGGAGAAGGAGTTCTTCTACGACCCCGGCCTGCACGGCCTGAACTGGCAGGCCGTCTACGACCGCTACCTGCCCCAGCTGGCCCACGTGCAGCGCCGCGAGGACCTCAACGACCTGCTGGTGCAGATGATCGGCGAGCTGCAGGTGGGCCACAACCGCAGCGGCGGCGGCGACGTGCACCAGGAGGCGCCGGTGTCCGTGGGCCTGCTGGGCGCGGACTTCGCCATCGAGCACGGCCGCTACCGCATTGCCAAGCTCTACGCCGGCGACCGCCTCAGCCCCAGCCTGCGCTCGCCGCTGAGCGTGCCGGGCCTGGGCGTGAAGGAGGGCGACTTCATCCTCGCCGTCAACGGCCACGAGCTGGACAACAAGACCAACCTCTACGCGCTGCTCGAGAACACGGTCGGCAAGCAGGTCGTCCTCGCCATCGCGCAAGACGCCGCAGGCAAGGCGCGCCGCGACGTCACGGTGGAGCCCATCGCCAACGAATCGCTGCTGCGCCGCTGGGCGTGGATTGACGGCAACCGCAGGAAGGTCGAGCAAAAGAGCGGCGGCAAGGTGGCCTATGTCTACATGCCCGACACCGCGGGCCAGGGTTTCGAGCACTTCAACCGCATGTTCTTCGCGCAGATCGACAAGCAGGCGCTGATCGTCGACGACCGCCGCAACGGCGGCGGCCAGGCGGCCAACTACGTGACGGAGCTGCTGTCGCGCCCTTATCTGGGCAGCTGGAAGGATCGTGACGGCCTCGTCTTTGACACGCCGGGCGGCGCCATCTACGGCCCCAAGGCCATGCTGATCGACCAGGACGCCGGCTCGGGCGGCGACTTCATGCCCTATGCCTTCAAGCGCGTGGGCCTGGGGCCGCTGATCGGCAAGCGCACCTGGGGTGGCCTGATCGGCATCTCGGCCAATCCGCCGCTCGTCGATGGCGGTTTCCTGACCGTGCCCTATTTCCGCTTCTACACGCCGGAAGGCGAGTGGCGCATCGAAAACGAGGGTGTGTCGCCGGACATCGACGTCGAGCTCGACCCTGCCGCGGTGAACCGCGGGGAGGACACACAGCTGGATGCGGCGATCGCTGACGTGATGAAGCGCCTGGAAGGCTGGAAGCCCGTCCAGCGCAAGGCAGCACCCGCTGCTGCGACACTGGGGCGATGAAGACGATTGCCCGTTTGAAGCTGTCGGCCCTGTGCCTGAGCGCTTGGATGCTGGTGGGACCGGACGCGTTGGCCACAACGCCCGGGCCTACGCGGATCATCCAGTGCCCCGGCTCCACCGAGATACGGCAGGCGCCCAGCATCGGTTCGGGCAATACCTTCGGGGCGACGTTCTGGACGGACGGCTACATGGTGGCACCCATGCTGCCCCAGTTCCCGGCCATCACGCGCTGCACGGCCGACGGCCCCTTCTTCTGGGTGTCGTCGGCCCAGGTCGTGGGCAGCTTCCAGCCCTGGCAACGCGATCCCGCCCCGGCGCGGGCCTGGCTCGACGCACCCGTCGTCCGGGAGCTGACGGGTGACGAGTTCCTGCAGGCTATTGCCCAAGGTCTGGGCGAAACCGCAAAGCGGCTCAGCCACCTGCGCCATCACGCATGGTGGGCGGCCAACCACGTCCATCGGCCGTCCTCCGATGCCCAAGCCCCGACCGTCGCGAGCGACTTCCCGGAGGGCTCGGCGTCGCGCGCCAATCCGGAGGCTCTGGTGGCCTCGCTCGACGAGACCGACCCCGACCAGCTGCTGACCAAGATTGAGGGCCTGCGTGAACTTGCCCGCTTCGACGAGGCCGCTCAACTGCTCGCGAGCGCGGCATTCAGCGACGAGCAGTTGCGGCCCTGGGTCAGCCTGATCCGCGAGCGCGTCCGGTTGCGCGACGCGCGCGTGGCCAAGCTCAGGGCCGAGCGCTGATCCAGCCGTGGTGAGCGAGACCGGCATGGCGCTTCGAGACCTTGCCCGTGGCCTGGCCCTGCGCGACCTGTCGCTGCGTGCCAAGCTCGTGCTGCTGGCCCTGCTGCCTCTGCTGGCCTCGCTGGCGCTGATCGCGCTGGCCGTGCGCCAGCAGGAGAGCGCGCTCGCCGCGCGCGAGCATGCGCTGGTGCGCGCCAGCTACATGGACGCCCGGCGCACCGAACTCAAGCACTACGTTGATCTCGCCGTCAGCACCATCAAGCCGCTGCTGGGCCAGCCGGGCGGGCAGGAGCGGGCGCTGGCCATCCTGCAATCACTGGACTATGGACGCGACGGCTACTTCTTCGTCTATTCGCTGAGCGGCCGTGTGCTGATGCATTCGCGCCAGCCCGAGCTGGTCGGCCAGGACCTGTGGGGGGTGCGTGACCCCCGGGGGCGGCCCACGATCCAGCAGCTCATCGCCCAGGCCAAGGCCGGTGGCGGGTACGTGGACTACTTGTGGCGCAAGCCGTCCAGCAGCTTGCTGGCGCCCAAGCTGGGCTATGTCGTGGCCGTGCCGGAGTGGGACTGGATGCTGGGCACGGGCCTTTATCTGGACGGCATCGAGGCGACGATGGCGGAGCTGGAGCGCGGCGCGCGCCAGAACATCATGGCCACCATGCTGTGGGTGGGGGTGGTCGCCATCTTCGGCGTGGCCCTCATCAGCACCGGCGCACTGGTGCTCAATCTCAGCGAGCACCGCAGCGCGGAGGCCAAGCTGCGCGCGCTGGCGCGCGAGGTCGTGCAGAGCCAGGAAGACGAGCGCGCGCGGCTGGCGCGCGAGCTGCACGACGGTGTCAGCCAGGCGCTGGTGGCCACCAAGCTGCTCATCGAATCGGCCCAGTCGGAACCCGCCTCCGCCGCGCGGTTGCAGGAGCTGGCGCTGACGCGGCTGAACAGCACGCTGGCGGAGGTGCGGCACCTGTCGCACGCGCTGCGGCCGGCGCTGCTGGACACGCTGGGCCTGCCGGCGGCGCTGCAGCATCTGGCGGCCGAGTTCGACGCGGCCGGCGGCACGCATTTCCAGGCCAGCGTGGAAGGCGACGAGGTAGACCTGCCCGAGGCCGTGAACACGGCGCTGTTTCGCATCGCGCAGGAGGCGCTGAACAACGCGGCCCGCCACGCCCAGGCGACTCGGGTGGGCGTGCTGCTGCGCTTCGAGCGTGACGGCGGACTGGCGCTGGAGATCCACGACGACGGTCAGGGGTTCGATGCCGATGCGGCCCAGGCCGTGGCCGATCAGGGGCTGGGCCTGCGCAGCATGCGCGAGCGTGCGGCCGCCCTGGGTGCCCGGCTGGGGCTGCTCACGTCGCCGGGGCTCGGGAGCCGCCTCACGGTCAAACTGGGGGCCGCCGATCTGGCCCGCGCTGCTGCATGAACACGCCCATCCGCATCCTGCTCGTCGACGACCATCCGATGGTGCGCGAGGGCCTGGTCGCCCGCCTGGCGGCCGTGCCGCGCTTTGAGGTCGTCGGCGAGGCCGGTGGCCGCACCGAGGCGCTGGAGCAACTCAGCCTGACGGCGCCCGACGTGGTGGTGATGGACGTGGGGCTGAAGGACGGCAACGGCATTGCGCTGGGCGCGGAAATGCTGGCTGCGCGGCCGCAGGTGAGGCTCCTGATGTTCAGCATGTACGACAACCCCGAGTACGTGCAGCGCGCGCTGACCGCTGGCGCGCGCGGCTACGTGCTCAAGGACGCGCCGGCGACGGAGATCGTGTCGGCCATCGACGCGGTGGCGGCCGGCGGCACGTTCCTCAGCGCGGCCGTGTCAGGCCGGCTGTTCCGCGGCCAGGCGCCCAAGCCGGTGCTGACGCCGCGTGAGAGCGAGATCCTCGGCCTGCTGGGGCAGGGCGCTTCGAGCAAGCAGATCGCACGTGAGCTGGACTTGTCCGTGCGCACGGTGGAGGCGCACCGGCAGAGCATCAAGCGCAAGCTGGAACTGGAGGGTCAGGCCGAGCTGATCCGCTACGCCGTCGAGCATGCCAGCCGGCGAGGGCCGGCCTGAGCACAGGCCGCAGGCGGACCGGCATGCAGGTGCAGCCAGCCGCAGCAGGCATCAGCGGGCATGCCCGCGCGCATCAGCGGCCGCGTCGCGGCCCGTAGTCGTCGCGGTCGTGGTCGTGACGGCCGTGCTCGTAGCGGTCCCAGCGGCGCTCGCGATCACCCCAGCGGCGCTCGCGGTAGACCGTCTCGTACACCACGCGCCGCGGCGGCGGGGGCGCGTAGTAGACCTCGCGCTGGACATAGCGAGGAGCCGGCACGTAGACGACCGGCGGCGGATCGTAGTAGACCGGTGCAGGCACCACGTACCTCGGCGCGTCGGACACATAGACACCGGCGGCGGGCAGGTTGATGCCGATGGACCAGTGCGTGCCGGCGTGGGCGGCAGTGGCGCCGAGCAAGGCGGCGCCGGTGGCCAGGGTGACAAGGATGGAACGAAGCATGCGGGTCTCCTGCAAAGCCAGGACTGCTGGCCGTGATGCCTGCATCAACGCCGGCCGGCGCAAGCCGTTGACGGGCTGCGGGCTGCAGAGGTAAGCGGGTGTGAGGGGGATGGAATGCGGGTTGACCCTTAGGTGATGCCGCGTGGGTGGCCTGCGTGGCATGGACGATGCCTGGCGCGCCAGGAATCCCGAGACTTCTGTCACGGCCATGCGCCCTCGTCGAGGCGTGCGCCGCACCCGGAGACAAAGCTCATGAATCTGCGCCGCCACCTTGCGTGGGCGGGCATTGCGATCCTTGGCGCTGCATCCCTCGCTGTCGTGGCATTGAGCCGTGGCGAGACGATCAGCGCTCTATGGGTCGTGGCCGCCGCCCTGTGCACCTACCTGATCGCCTACCGCTACTACAGCCTGTTCATCGCCGACAAGGTGCTGGGGCTGGATGCCCGGCGTCAGACTCCGGCCTGGAAATACAACGACGGCCTGGACTACGTGCCCACCAACAAGCACGTGCTCTACGGTCACCACTTTGCAGCAATCGCTGGCGCCGGCCCGCTGGTGGGTCCCGTGCTCGCGGCGCAGATGGGCTACCTGCCCGGGCTGCTGTGGATTCTTGCTGGCGTCGTGTTCGCCGGCGCGGTGCAGGACTTCATCGTGCTGTTCATCTCCACCCGCCGCGATGGCCGCTCGCTGGGCGACCTCGTCAAGCAGGAGATGGGCACTGTGCCCGGCCTGATCGCGCTGTTCGGCGCGTTCATGATCATGATCATCATCCTGGCGGTGCTGGCGCTGATCGTCGTGAAGGCGCTGGCGGACTCGCCGTGGGGCCTGTTCACGGTGGCTGCCACCATCCCGGTGGCGCTGTTCATGGGCGTGTACCTGCGCTTCATCCGGCCGGGTCGCATCGGCGAGGTGTCGGTCATCGGCTTCGCTCTGCTGATGGCGGCCATCTTCGGCGGCCAGTGGGTGAGCGAGCATCCGACGCTGGCGCATGCCTTCACCTTCACGCCGGTGCAACTGGTCTGGGCGCTGATCGGCTACGGCTTCGTCGCCGCCTGCATCCCCGTGTGGCTGCTGCTGGCGCCGCGGGACTACCTCAGCACCTTCTTGAAGATCGGCACCATCGTCGCGCTGGCCATCGGCATCGTCATCGTGGCGCCGCCGCTGAAGATGCCGGCGCTGACGCAGTTCGCCGCCGGCAACGGCCCGGTCTGGGCCGGCAACCTGTTCCCGTTCCTGTTCATCACCATCGCCTGCGGCGCGGTGTCGGGCTTCCATGCCCTGATCTCGTCGGGCACCAGCCCCAAGCTGCTGGAGAACGAGACCCACGCCCGCTACATCGGCTACGGCGGCATGCTGGCCGAGAGCTTCGTCGCCGTGATGGCGCTGGTGGCGGCAGCCTGCATCGAGCCGGGTGTGTACTTCGCGATGAACAGCCCGGCCGCGGTTGTCGGCAAGGATGCCGCGACGGTGGCGCAGACGCTGTCAACCTGGGGCTTCGTCGTCACGCCCGACATGCTGACCCAGGCCGCGGCCGACGTCGGCGAGAAGACCATTCTGGCCCGTGCCGGCGGCGCGCCGACGCTGGCCGTGGGCATGGCCGAGATCCTGCACCAGGTCATCGGCGGCAAGACCATGATGGCCTTCTGGTACCACTTCGCCATCCTGTTCGAGGCGCTGTTCATCCTGACCGCCGTGGACGCCGGCACCCGCGCTGGCCGCTTCATGCTGCAGGACTTGCTGGGCAGTTTCGTGCCTTCGCTCAAGCGCACGGAGAGCTGGGTGGCCAACTTCATCGCTACCGGCCTGTGCGTGGCGGCCTGGGGCTACTTCCTCTACCAGGGCGTCGTCGATCCGCTGGGCGGCATCAACACGCTGTGGCCGCTGTTCGGCATCGCCAACCAGATGCTGGCTGCCGTCGCTCTGCTGCTAGGTACCGTCGTCATCTTCAAGATGAAGAAAGACCGCTACGCCTGGGTCACGGCGCTGCCGGCCGCTTGGCTGCTGGTCTGCACGATGACGGCTGGCTGGCTGAAGATCTTCTCGCCCGATCCCAAGCTCGGATTCCTGGCCCACGCCGACAAGTACGCCGCCGCGATCGAGCAAGGCCAGGTGCTGGCGCCGGCCAAGACGCTGGCTGCGATGGAGCGCGTCGTCTTCAACGACCGGCTGGACGCAGCGCTGTGCGCGCTGTTCATGGGCGTGGTCATCAGCGTGCTGATCTACAGCATCAAGGCCATCATCGTGGCGCGCCGCAACGGCCGCCCGACGGCCCAGGAAACGGCCTTCGTGCCGCTGCCGGCCGGCCAGCATGCGTGAGCAGCTGGGTGAGCTGGCCCGTGATGCCGCCCGTGCCGGGCGGTATCTCACGCAGAGCCTGCGCCTGATGGTGGGCGTGCCGGACTACGGCAGCTACCTGGCCCACCACCAGGCCACGCATCCCGAGCTGCCCGCCATGAGCTACGAAGAGTTCTTCAGGGAGAGGCAGGCCGCGCGCTACAGCGCGCGCGTCGGCAAGTGCTGCTGACCCGGTGGTACAAGGCCGGCCATGCCGGCTCTTCCCGACGATGCCCTCCCTGAAGGCTTCCTCCTGCTGCCGGGGCTGCTCGCGCCGCAACGGCGGCAGGCCCTGATCGCCGAACTCTCGGCATTGCCGCCCGGTGCTGCGGGCCAGCGCGAGTTGCTCGAACAGCCCTGGTGCCAGGCACTGGTGCGCTGGCTGAAGAGGCTGCCTGTGCTGCAGCCGTGCCTGCCGCCAGACGGCGTTGCCGTGCAGTGCACATTGTTCGAGAAGGCGCAGGATCGCAACTGGCTGGTCGCACCGCATCAGGACCTGGCCATCCCGGTTGCCGAGCGTGTTGAGCATCCTGCGCTGAGGGGCTGGTCGGTCAAGGGCTGCCGCCATTTCGTGCTGGCACCTGCCGAGCTGCTTGCGCAGATGGTCGCGCTGCGCCTGCATCTGGACGATGCGGCCGAGGCGGATGGCGGGCTGCGCTTCGTGCCGGGATCCCATCGTGACGGCGTGCTGGACGAGGCCGGCGTGGCGCGATGGCGAGAGCAGTCCGGCGAGGTGGCCGTGAACGCAATGGCCGGCGACGGGCTTTTGATGCGCCCGCTGGCGCTGCACGCCTCATCCAAGGCTTGGGCCGATGGCCGACGGCGCGTGCTGCATGTCCTGTTCGGGCCGAGGGAGCTGCCGCTGGGACTGCGATGGCGCTCCCCCGTCTAGGCCAGGCGCGGCACCGTCGCGCCGCGGCCCGATCCGCGCTGGTGCCGGCATGTGCGGCTCGCAGCTCCGGTCACAGCGTCGTGCTGCGCTTCCTCGCCATGGGCGGGCTCTTGGCAAAGTACCGGGCGATACCCGAGGCCAGCGCGTCGACGAGCTTGTCCTGGTAGTCAGGGTCGCGCAGCTTCTTCTCCTCGTCGGGATTGGAGATGAAGGCGGTCTCGACCAGGATGCTGGGGATGTCCGGCGCCTTCAGCACTGCAAAACCCGCCTGCTCGACGCGCGGCTTGTGCAGCTTGCCGACCTTGCCGATCTGGCCCAGCACCTCGCCGCCGAGCTTGAGGCTGTCCTTGATTTGGGCCGTGGTGCTCATGTCGAGCAGGGCGCGCAGCACGTTGGCATCCTTGGTGGCCGCGCCGACGTTGACGCCGCCGACCAGGTCGGCCGCGTTTTCCTTGTTGGCCATCCAGCGTGCGGCGGCGCTGGTGGCCGCACCATCGCTCAGCACGAAGACCGAGGCGCCGCGCGCCTGGCGGTTGATGAAGGCATCGGCGTGGATGGACACGAACAGGTCCGCCTGCACGCGCCGCGCCTTGCGCACGCGCTCGTGCAGGGGGACGAAGAAATCGGCGTCGCGCGTCATCAGCACGCGGATGTTGGGGTTGGCCGTCAACCGCTCGCGCAGCTTGTGGGCGACGGCAAGCACGACGTCCTTCTCGCGCAGGCCGGTGGGGCCGACGGCCCCGGGGTCTTCGCCACCATGGCCGGGGTCGAGCGCGATGATGATGAGGCGATCGATCTTGGGCTCGGTCGCCGGGCCGGGCGCCGGTGCAGCCGGTGCGGGCTTGGGGGCCGTGGCCACCGGCGCCGGTGCCGCTGCAACGGGCGGTGCCGGCGGGCGCTCGATCTTCTGGATCAGCTCGCCGAGGGCGTCGTTGACGGCGCTGGCCGCGGCCTCGGCTCGCTGGGCGGACGTCGGCTTGGGCGCAGGCACAGTCGGGGACTTCTTGTCGCCGTCCCGCGCCAGCGCCAGCAGCGGGTCGGCCTCCACCTTGGGATGCAGGTCGAAGACGAGGCGGTGCTTGTAGGCCGCCACCGGCGTCAGCGTGAAGATCTGCGGCGCCACGGGCTGGCGCAGATCCAGCACGATGCGCACGACGGTGGGCGTGTTCTGCCCCACCCGCACGCCGGAGATGTAGGGGTCATCGGCCTTGACCTTGCCGATCAGGTCGCGAAGGCCCGGGCTCAGCGTCAGGCCGTCGATGTCGATGACGAGGCGGTGGGGCGAGTCGACCAGGAAGTGCTTGGCCGCCAGCGGCCGGTCGGATTCGAGGGTGACCCGCGTGTATTCATCGGCAGGCCAGACACGCACGGCGACGATGCTGGCCTGGCCGGGTTGCGTGGGGGCTGCCAGCGTGTCGGGCGCCTTCAGCAGCAGGGCGAGCAGGCCCAGGGAGTTGCGGCGCCTCACGTCGAGAGGGCCTCCACGAGACGGGCCCTGCCCACCGCGCGCACGCGGCGGCTGTCGTCGGGCATCAGCTCGATGAAGAGCTGCAGGTCGGCAGCGGGCAACTGGCCGGCGGCCTTCTCGGGCCATTCGCAGAGCTTGAGCCCTGGTGCGGCAAAGACATCTCGAAAGCCCGCATCCTCCCACTCGCGCGGGTCGCCGAAGCGGTAGAAGTCGAAGTGGCTGGCCTGGCCGCCTCCCGATGCTGCGGGCAGCTCATAGCTCTCCATGACCGCATAGCTCGGGCTCTTGATGCGGCCATCGATGCCCAGCGCGCGCAGCAGCAGCCGCACGAAGGTGGTCTTGCCCGCGCCAAGCGGGCCGTGCAGTTCGATGACGGCGTCGGGGGAGGGGAGCAGGGCCGCCGCGAGATGCTCGGCGGTGACGCGGGCCGCGGCCTCGTCGGGCCACAGCAACTGGGTTTCTAAAATCGCAGGCAAATGCAAGAGCTCCCGTCCACTGTCGATGCTGCCGCGCTGTTGGCGCGTTTGCGCGGCTGGGCTCGCGAGCTGGGATTCTCACAGATCGCGGTGGCCGATGTGGACCTCAGTAGCGCCGAGCCGGGCCTGCAGGCCTGGCTGGACGCGGGGCACCATGGCCGCATGCACTACATGGCCGCGCACGGCCTGAAGCGCGCGCGGCCTGCCGAGCTGGTGCCGGGCACGCTGCGCGTCGTCACGGCCCGCATGGACTACCTGCCCCGGGATACGGCGCCGGGCTGGCAGGCGGTCGAATGGGCCGGCCTGGCCACACCCGAGCAGGCCCAGATCTCGATCTACGCCCGCGGCCGGGACTATCACAAGGTGCTGCGCCAGCGGCTGCAGAAGCTTGCCGAGCAGTTGCAGGCGGAGGTCGGCCCGCTGGGATACCGCGTCTTCACGGACTCCGCGCCAGTGCTGGAGGTGGAGCTGGCCGCGCGCTCGGGCCTGGGATGGCGCGGCAAGCACACCCTGACGCTGCACCGCGAGGCGGGGTCGATGTTCTTCCTTGGCGAGATCTTCGTCGATCTGGCCCTGCCGCTGACGGAGCCCGTGAGCGGGCATTGCGGCGAATGCCGGGCCTGCATCGACGTCTGCCCGACGGCTGCGATCACGGCACCTTACCGCGTCGACGCGCGGCGCTGCATCTCCTACCTGACCATCGAGCACGACGGCCCCATTCCCGAGGCACTGCGCCCGGCCCTGGGCAACCGGGTCTACGGCTGCGACGACTGCCAACTGGCCTGTCCCTGGAACAAGTTCGCCCAACCCGCGGTGCTGGCCGACTTCGACGCGCGTCCGGGCATGGCGGGAACGAGCATCGCCGCGCTGCTGGCCTGGGACGAGGCCGAGTTCCTGCGCCGCACCGAAGGCTCGGCCATCCGCCGCATCGGCTTCATGCGCTGGCGGCGCAACCTGGCGGTGGCCGCCGGCAATGCGCTGCGCGTGCGCGACGATGCCGCGCTGCGCGCCGCCTTGCAGCGGGCCGGGCAGGGGAGCGATGCGCTGGTGGCGGAGCACATCGCCTGGGCTTTGTCCGCGCCGCGGTCCGCTGGCGCGTTATCGTCGGGCACTCCCTCCGTCGGAGCTTTTGAATGATGCCGTCCATCCGCCGCCGCACCGTCGCCCTCGCCCTGTCCGCCGCGGCATGCCTGCCCGCGCACGCCGTGCGCTACGAAGGCCAGGACTTCCCCGACACGTTGCAGCTCGGCGGCGCCAGCCTGGCCCTCAACGGCGCGGGCAAGCGCCAGGTCGCCATCTATCCCCTCTACCTCGCGGCCCTGTACCTGCCGCAGAAGGCAACCACGCCGGACGCCATCTATGCCCAGACCGGCCCCAAGCGGGTGGAGCTGCGCATCGTCATCCCGCTCGTCAAGGACGTCTCGACGCAAGAATTCGTCAAGGCCATCAGCAAGGGCGTGAACCGCAACTCCACCGAGGCGGAGAAGGCCGCCGTGGCCGAGCGGGTGAAGCAGTTCAACACCGCCATCGGTGAGGTGGGGCGCGTCAAGAAGGGTGACCTGCTGCACATCGACTACCTGCCCGCACAGGGCGGCACCATCCTCACGGTCAACGGCAAGGTCTGGGGCCAGCCCATCGAGGGGCAGGACTTCTACACGGCCTTCCTCAAGGTCTTCCTGGGCGACAACAACAGCGATGCGCGGCTGCGGGCGCGCCTGCTCGGCCAGCCCGGCTAGCATCCGGCCACCCACACCACGGAGACCGACCCCATGCAACGCCGTTCCGTCCTCCAAGCCACCGCACTCGCCAGCCTCGGCCCGCTGGGCCAACTGGCCTGGGCCGACACCTACCCCAGCAAGCCGGTGCGCCTGATCGTGCCGTTCGCGCCGGGCGGCACGACCGACATCATTGCCCGCATCGTCTCCGAGCGCATGACGGGCCTGCTGGGCCAGACCATGGTGGTGGACAACAAGGCCGGCGGCGGCGGCACCGTGGGCGCGACCGAGATAGTGCGCGCCACGCCCGATGGCTACACGCTGGGCGTGGCGACCGTGTCCACGACAGCGTCGAATCCAGCGATCAACCCCAAGATCTCCTACAACCCGCTCACCGACTTCACGCCCATCATCAACATGGCGGCGACGCCCAACGTCATCGCCGTGCATCCGAGCTTTCCGGCGCGCGACTACAAGAGCTTCGTCGCCGAGCTCAAGAAGAACCCGGCCAAGCACAGCTTCGCCACCTCCGGCACCGGTGGCATCGGCCACATGCAGATGGAGCTGTACAAGACGCTCGCCGGCGTCTTCGTGCTGCACATCCCCTACCGTGGTGCGGGTCCGGCGCTGAACGACACGGTGGCCGGCCAGGTGCCGATGATCTTCGACAACTTGCCATCGGCACTGCCATTCATCAAGGACGGCCGCCTCATTCCCATCGTCGTTGCGGCGCCGCAGCGCCTGGCGACGCTGCCCAACGTGCCGACCTTCAAGGAAGTCGGCCTGGAGCCCGTCAACCGCATGGCCTACTACGGCATCCAGGGCCCCAAGGGCCTGCCGCGCGACATCGTCGACAAGGTCAATGCGGCAGTGCGCAAGGCGCTGGAGATCCCGGATGTGAGAAAGCGCATCGAGGACACCGGCTCGCTGATCGTGGCCAACACGCCCGAGCAGTTCGCAGCGCAGATCGCGGCCGAGTTCGAGGTCTACAAGAAGGTTGTCGCCCAGCAGAAGCTCAAGCTTGACTGAGTTGGTGCTCCAGCTCCAGGACGGCCCGCTGCGCGGGCCGTGGCCGCTTTCCGGAGTACTTTCCCGAGCGTGGCCCCGAGCAGGCGAGGACGCCGGCCGGATCTGCCGGCAAGCGCCTTGCCGTGGCGGGCCGGCCAGGGGGCGCTTTGGCGCATGGCCCGCAGGCCGGATGCCCCATGGCCACTGACCCCGGTATCGAAGCCTTCATCGAGGCGTTGTGGCTGGAGGACGGCCTGAGCGCCAACACCCAGGCGGCCTACCGGCGCGACCTGGCGGCGCTGGCCGCGCTGATGGCGCCGCGGCCGCTGGACCAATGCACTGAAGGGGACTTGCTGGCGCTGGCCGTGGCCAAGCAAAAGGGCAAGGCCAGCAGCGCCAACCGACGCCTGTCCGCGATCAAGCGGTATTTCCGCTGGGCGCTGCGCGAGGGGCGGGTGGCGTCGGACCCGACGCTGAAGTTCACGGCCTCCAAGCCTGAGCACCGCAACATCAAGACGCTCAGCGAGGCTCAGGTCGGCGCGCTGCTGGCGGCGCCGGATCTGAATACTGCGCTGGGCCTGCGCGACCGCGCCATGATGGAGCTGATGTACGCCAGCGGGCTGCGCGTGTCCGAGCTGGTCACGTTGAAGAGCGCCTACGTGTCGTTCAAGGACGCGGCGCTGCACGTCACCGGCAAGGGCAGCAAGGCGCGCATCGTGCCGTTCGGCGAACACGCCGCGGACTGGATGGCGCGCTACCTGCGCGAGGCGCGCGCAGAGATCCTGGCCGGGCAGAGTAGCGACGACCTCTTCGTCACTGCCCGTGGCGCCGGCATGACGCGCCAGATGTTCTGGACCCTGATCAAGCGCCATGCGCTTGCGGCCAGCATCACGGTGCCGCTGTCGCCGCACACGCTGCGGCATGCATTCGCCACGCACCTGCTCAATCATGGTGCGGATCTGCGTGCCGTGCAGCTGCTTCTGGGGCATGCCGACCTGTCGACGACGCAGATCTACACCCATGTGGCGCGCGAGCGCCTCAAGGCGCTGCACGCCCAGCACCACCCCCGCGGCTAGGGCCCGTCGGCGCTCCCTGGTTGCAGCGGGGCTTCGTTCGTTTCGTTGGTTTCAGGCTGTCTGCGGGCCACAACACTGGCCACCTGGGCGGAGCCGGCCAGGGGCAAACTTGGCCGCCACCACACACCCTTCAGGGAGTTTCCATGCGTGCTACCCGCCTGCTGCCGACTGCCCTTGCCGTGCTGAGCCTGTTTGGGGCTGCCGGCGCCCTGGCCCAGGAAACCGGCAGCCTCGAACGCGTGACCGTCGTCGGATCACGCAAGAGCCTGCCCGCCGCGTCCAGCACCGAGACCCTGGTGCCCGTGGACATCTACTCGATGAGCAAGGTCACCGAGGGAGGAGGGCAGTTCGACCTGGCACAGACGCTGCAATACCTGTCGCCGTCGTTCAACTCGACGCGCCAGACCGGCGCCGACGGTGCGGACCTGATCGACTCCGCGGCCCTGCGCGGCCTGGGCTCGGACCAGACGCTGGTGCTGGTCAATGGCAAGCGCCGCCACACGGTGGCGCTCGTGAACCTGTTTGGCGCGCGCAACCGCGGCACGACGGGGACCGACATGAACTCGCTGCCACTGCTGGCCATCGACAACGTGCAGGTGCTGCGCGATGGCGCGGCGGCCCAGTACGGCTCTGACGCCATCGCCGGCGTCATCAATGTGCAGCTGAAGAAAAAGGCCGGCTGCGAGGCCGTGGCCGGCTATGGGCAGTACTCCAAGGGGGACGGCAAGAACTACCTCGCCTCGGCCTACTGCGGCGTCAAGCTCGGCGATGGCACGCTCGCCATCACCGGCGAGTGGCAGGACCGCGGGCGCTCCAACCGCGCCGACCCCGACAACCCGCGCACCATCGGCGACACCCAGGTCAAGAACAAGACCGTCTACCTGAACGGGGAGTTCCCGGTCGCTGGCGCGAACCGCCTCTACCTGACTGCCGGCGCCCAGAACCGCGATGCGTCGTCCGCAGCCTGGGCGCGCAACGGCGACGACGACATTCCCAGCCGCAACTCCGCCGCGATGTATCCCAACGGCTTCGTGCCTTTCATCAACGGCAAGATCGAGGACCGCTACCTGATCGTCGGGTGGAAGTCGGCCTTCGCCGGCTGGGACACCGACCTGTCGCAGACCTACGGCAGCAACAAGCTGCGCTACAACATCAGCAACACGCTGAACGCCTCCATCGCCAACAAGGATCTGCTGGCCGGCGGCAAGGGCGTCAGCGCGACCAGCTTTGACGCCGGCGGCTTCGGTTTCAGCCAGGCGACGACCAACTTCGACGTCAGCCGCTTCTTCCCCGACTTGGCTGGCGGCAGCAACATCGCCTTCGGTGCCGAGTACCGCCGTGAGAAGTACGACATCGTGGCCGGCGAACCCGGCTCCTACATCGACGCCGATGGCGTGGGTTTTGGCGGCAACGCCGGCAGCCAGGGCTTCCCGGGCTTCCAGCCCTCGGATGCCACCAACAGGAGCCGCAACAGCCAGGCCCTCTACCTGGACTGGGAGGCGACGCTGACGCCGTCGCTGACGCTGGACGCGGCCCTGCGTGGCGAGCATTACAGCGACTTCGGCTCGACGACGACGGCCAAGCTCGCGGGCAGCTACAAGGTCGGCAAGGACTTCTTGCTGCGGGGCGCGGCCAGCACGGGATTCCGCGCGCCCAGCCTGCAGCAGCTCTACTTCTCGTCCACCTTCACCGACTTCATCAGCGGCAGGCCGCTGGACGTGGTGCTGGCTCCTAACGGCAGCAAGATCACGAACGCCGCCGGCGTGCCGGCGCTCAAGCAGGAGAAGTCCAAGAACCTCACGCTGGGCTTCACCTTCAAGCCGAGCACCGACACGGCCGTCACCGTCGACCTCTACCAGATCAACATCCGCGACCGCATCGTGCTGTCCGGCCGCTTCGACGAGGACAACTACCCGGCCCTGGGCGCCATCCTGCAGGGACTGGGCGTGGGCCAGGCGCAGTTCTTCGTCAACTCGGTCAACACCCGCACCCGCGGCCTGGACCTGACGGCCTCCAACCGCGCCAAGCTGGGCGCCGGCCAGCTCTCGACCTTCCTGGCACTGAACGTCAGCCGCACGACCGTGACGGCCATCCACGCGCCGGCCTCGCTGAAGGGCTTCGAGGACGTGCTGCTGTCCGAGCGCGAGCGCCTCTTCATCGAGCAGGGAGGCCCGCGCTCCAAGGCGACGCTGGGCTTCGAGTACAGCCAGGGCGCCTGGACGGGCGAGGCCAAGGTCGTCCACTTCGGCAGCCAGACCCAGGGTGGCTTCACGGACGGCGTCTTCCTGCACTACAAGCCCAAGACCTCCATGGACCTGGGCCTGAGCTGGCAGGCCACGCCGGCCCTCAAGCTCAGCGTGGGCGGCAACAACGTCTTCAACGTGAAGCCGTCGCGCCAGAATCCGGACGAGACCGACAACGGTTTCTACTACGACAGCGTGCAGTTCGGCCTGAATGGCGCGTCCTACTTCGCACGGGCCTACTACCGCTTCTGAAACGCTCGCTGACAATCGGGGCGGATGGACCACAGCTTTCTCTCCGCCCTGATCCTGCTGTTGCTGGTGCTTGACCCGCTCGGCAGCCTGCCCATCTTCATCTCCATCATGCGCGCGGTGCCCAAGGAGCGCCGCACGCGGGTGGCCATGCGCGAGGTGGGCATCGCCTTTTGCGTGCTGTTCGCCTTCATGTTCGTGGGCGAGGCCTTCCTGCAGGTGATGCACCTGTCGGAGCGGTCGCTGGAAGTCGCCGGCGGCGTCATCCTGATGATCATTGCCATCCGCATGATCTTCGGCGGCTCCACGGAGTCGGCCTACGGCCTGGAGCCCGGCAAGGAGCCGCTGATCTTCCCGCTGGCCGTGCCCTTGCTGGCCGGCCCCTCTGCCATGGCGACGGTGCTGCTGCTGGCGTCCCGCCAGCCGGATCGCATCTACGAGTGGATAGGGGCGCTCAGTGCCGCGATGCTGATCTCGGGCCTGACGCTGGTGCTGGCCGATCGCATCCGCAAGCTGCTGGGGGACTCGGTCGTCTCGGCCATCGAGAAACTGATGGGCCTGGTGCTGACCGCGATCGCGGTCGAGATGGTGCTGGCGGGGCTGAAGCGCTACTTCGTCGGCGGCCTGTAAGCCACCGCCAGCGGCGGTTTACTTCCGGTTCAGCTTGGCTTCTTTGCCCTTGGGGATCACCGAGGTCATCGGTGCGACCGGGCGGTCGGAGCCCGCGGTCTTGCCGGGGCTGGCATCCTTCTTGGGCTTCTTCGCCATCTTGTTGCTGCGTTGTTCCGTATTGGCCATGGATCCTCCATGCGAAGAGATTGAAGAAGGCCGGACTATGCCTCAGCGCGACGCACTGAAACCAGCGGGCCGAAGGCCAGGGCCGCAGCCGCGGCGTCGCTGAAAGCGGGACTTTCCGCCGCATCCACGTCCAAGGGTATGCCGGTCGCGGTGGCGAACGCGGCCCGGACGGACGAGAAGAGCGGCCCGCGCGTCTCGCCGCGCCGGCGCACCTGCGCGTCGGCCCAGTCCTGCAGCCGCCGGGCGTCTTCGTGGCGGCCCTGGTGCCAGGCAGCCCAGGGCAAGGCGTCGGCCATCCACCACAGCATGCCCTCGGCCTGCAGCAGCAAGGCGGCATCCCGGCCGGCCTGCAGTGCATCCGCGTCAGCGCTGCGCAGCAACTGCACGCTGGCGTTCACCGCCAGCAGCGGCACCTGTTCGCGCTGCATGTCGCAGGCCCATACCTCGGCGGCGGCGGCGGCGAGCACCTCGCAGGCTTCGTCCAGGCGCCCAAGCTGCACGAGGGCCTGGCCCAGCGCGTTGGCGACCGGCCAGCACTCGAACTCGGCGCCCTCGGCCTGGCAGTCGGCCAGCAGCTCGGCGCAGGCCTGGCGGTAGCCTTCGATGTCGCCCCCATCGCGCAGTGCGTAGGTCTGCAGCTGCAGCAGGTAGCGGCGCGCCACGATGTTCCAGCCAGGCTGCAACTGTTGCGTCATCTCGGCCAGCAGCCCGCTCACGTCCTCCGTCGAGGCCAGCCGCATCAGCAGCCGCCGCTGCGCATAGAGCGACTGATAAAGGCGTCTGCGGTCGCCGCGCTCGCGCAGCAGGGGCTGGGCTAGGAGCAGCTGATCCAGTGCTTGTTGCGGGGCGCCGAGCTGGCTGTGCGCGCCGAAGATGCCTCGCGCATGCGCCAGCAGCAGCGCGAGCTCGCCTGTCGTGGGCGCGACGGCCTCGGCGGCCTCGAACCAGCGCAGCCCCTCGACGCGCATGCCGCCGGCGGCCCAGAACGCTGTGCTCGCGCACAGCAGCCGCAGTGCATCTTCGCGAGCGGCGGCCGCAGCCTCGGTCGCCAGGCCGAAGCGCAGTGCAGCGCGCAGGTTGTCCAGCTCTTCGCGCAGCGGTGGCAGCCAGCGGTGTTGCGGCGTGTGCAGCTCCTCGGCGTCGGCCCGCTCGAAGCGCAGCCGCAACCCGTGCAGGTGTGCGGCACGCGCGGCGGGTTCGCCGCCAGCCTCGGCCAGGCGCTCCAGCGCGTAGCGGCGCACGCTGTTGAAGAAGAACAGGCGCGGCCCTTGTGGGGTGGTCTCAGGCACCAGCAGCGAGCGCTCCAGCAACGCGTCGACGAGATCCAGCGGCAGGCCGTCGCCCTGCAGGCCTTGCAGTTGCGCCTCGGCTGCTGCGGGCGTGACGCTGCCGGCGAATACGCTCAGCCACTGCAGCGCGCGCTGCTCGGCCGGTGGCAGCAGGCCGTAGGTCCAGTCCAGTGCGGCGGTGAGGGAGCGCTGGCGGGCCGCAGCATCGCGCGCGCCGCGCGTCAACAGCGCGAAGCGCTGGCTCAGGCGCGTGCGCACCCCGGCCGTTCCCAGCAGCGGTACGCGCGCCGCCGCGAGCTCCAGCGCCAGCGGCACACCGTCCAGGCTGCGACAGATGGCGGCGATGTCGGCATGTTCTTCCGGAGTGGGTGCATAGCCGGGCTGCCACTGGCGCACGCGGGCGCAGAAGAGCCTTGCCGCGGCATAGCCGTCGGGCAGGGGAGCGGGATCCGCAAGGTCATGCGGCAGCGCCAGCGGCGCCAGCGGCAGCACCTGCTCGCCGCTCACGCGCAGCGGCAACTGGCTGGTGGTCAGCACCGTGAGGCCCGGCGCGGCAGCCAGCAGCGTCGCCAGCAGTGTGGCAACGGCATCCACAAGGTGCTCTGCGTTGTCGAGCACCAGCAGCAGCCTCAGCGGGGCCAGCGCCTGGGCCAGCGCAACGGCGCTGCCGCCGGCGCGCGCGCCTAGATGCAGGGCCTGCCCGACGCTGTGGACCAGCAGGCCGTCATCCGCCAGGGATTCCAGTCTCACCACCCAGACGCCGTCCGGCCAGGCCGCCTGCCGCCCTTGCGCTTCGGCTGCCGCCGCCAGTGCTAGCCGTGTCTTGCCCACGCCGCCGAGGCCGCACAGCGTCACCAGGCGGCTGCTGCCCAGCAGGTCCAGCACGTGCTGCAAGTCATGCTCGCGGCCCACCAGCGCCGTATGCACTGCCTGCACTGTTTGTTCTGCCCGAGCCGCCGGGGTGGGCAAGGCGGCCCGCGGGCTTTCCGCCACGACCGGCCGTACATCGGCGAGGAACCGGTAGCCGCGACGCGCCACCGTTTCCACGTAACGCGGAGCCCTGGCGTCGTCGCCCAGCGCTGTGCGCAGCGAGTTGATGGCCACTTTCAGCACCGATTCGGTCACGTGCCGGTGGCCCCACACGCCATCCAGCACCTCGTCCTTGCTCACGAGCCGGCCTGGCCGCGCCGCCAGCAGCGCCAGCACCGCCAGCGGCCGGCCCGCCAGTGCGACGGGCTCGCCGTCACGCGCCAGGCGGGCCTGGCCGTAGTCCAGCAGGAAGGGCCCGAAAACCACCGGGCCGGGCGGTGCAAGCAAGGCGGCGGCAGTTTCAGGGGCATTCACGGCCGCGAATTCTGCCGGGCGGCACCGAAACCTAACCCAAGGACTCACCCGCAGACGCGGGGGAGGTTTAACCAAAGCCTAACCGCCCGCTGACGACTTGAACCGCCCATCGGCCGAGACTGCTTTCCATTCCAGAACGCACCAACCCCAACGACACGCTTCACCATGAAAAAGTTCCTCCTCTCCCTCACTGCCGGCCTGGCCGGCTTTGCCATGAGCTGCGGCTACGCCCATGCCCAGGTGACGATTGACCAGGGCAAGGCCCTGGCCGGCAACGTCACGCCGGGTGACGCGCCGGGCTTTCCCATCACCATCAGCCAGCCCGGTAGCTACAAGCTGACCAGCAACCTGACAGTGCCTGCCGGCGCCGACGGCATCGTCGTCGCCGCTGACGGTGTCAGCCTGGATCTCAACGGATACACCCTTTCCAGCACCTGGACCTGCGCTGCACGAGGTGCCGCACTCACCGGTTGTCCGACTGGTGCGGGTTCAGGCATCAGCAACGCCATCAAGAATGCGCCGTCTCGGATGACGCTACGCAATGGCACCGTCAGCGGTTTTGGCTGGAACGGCGTGGTGGCTGGTGCGGCACTCCAGATCGACAACCTGCGCGTCATCGGTAACGGTGGTGATGGTGTGCTCGTGATCGATTCGGGCAGCGGCAAGTACGACCCCGACATGGCTCACGGCATCATCAACAACGCTGTGTTCTCGATGAACCGCGGCAGGGGGGTGGCGCTCGGCAACGTCATCCCCGTGGTGGTGCGTGGCTCTGTGGCCGTGGGCAACGGGTCACATGGCTTCGAGATGAGCTACGGCAGCATGCTGGTTGAGAGTAGCGCTTCGCTGAACGGGCTTTACGGCGTCAATGGTGGCTTTGCCACGAACAGCCTGCTCGTGAACAACGGCCCGACCGGCAACTTGTCGATGAATGGGACCGGTTCGACGAAGAGCAACCTCTGCAACAGCGGCCCCTGCTGAGCCAGAGCCACACGCGCGGTTTGCCTACGACCGGCATCTCTCGTTCCATGTCAATGACGCAACCTTGCAATGAGGACCTTCCGCGTCTTCTCTGTCGCGTCGACATCGGCGATTGCTTTCTCCGCCTTCGTGCGGGGCACCTTCGACTGGTCAAAGGCCCTGGCGGGCAATGTCCCGCCGGTTGGCACGTCGTGCTTCCCGAGCACCACCAGCCTGCTTGGCAGCAACAAGCTGACCGGCAGCGTGAACGGAGCTGCACCGTACGGAGAGCGTCCGTCAGCACCTGCGTTTCAGCGGGCCGCTGAAACAAAACAAACACACGGGCCGCCATATGAAGTGGCGCTGATACCTGGGGTGGCGACGATGACTCCCGTCATCCAACCACGACGTCCTTTCCACGACAGGAGATCTACACCATGAAGACTGCCATCATCCTCGCGGCACTGTTCGCGGCTTCTTCCGCCTTCGCACAGAGCACCATCGATCAGACCAAGGCGCTGGCCGGCAACGTGACGCCGGGCGACACACCCGGCTTTCCCGTCACCATCAGCCAGCCCGGCAGCTACAAGCTGACGAGCAACCTGACGGTACCTGCCGGCCAGAGCGGCATCGTGATCGCGTCCAGCGATGTAACCCTCGACCTCAACGGCTTCTCTATCACCGGCACGGGTACCTGCACTGTCGCGGGGATTGGCAACATCGCCTGCAACGGTGTGGGCAGTGGCGTGACCGTCACGGGAGCCGACTTGAACCGGGTCGCCGTGCGCAACGGATCGGTGGGCGGCTTCGGCGACTGCCTGCGTTCGGCCTACCACTCGCGCCTCAGCGATCTTGACCTGCACCACTGCGACAGCGGCCTGTACGCCCCCGGCGGTACGCATGTCGCCCGCGTCAGCGTCTACGTCTCGCGCTATGCCACCACCCTCTATGGCGTGGTCGCGGATGACCTGACGATTACCGCGGCCTCACAGGCGGTTGTCAGTTCCAAGAGCGTACTCACCCGGCTGAATGTGCAAGGGGCCGCCACGGGCGTGTCCTACTACGGCAACGACACCCCCAGCGCGTTGCATCAGTCGGTCTTGACCAACGTCACCACGCCCATCACCAGCCAGGTCAAGTCGATGGGCAGCAACCTCTGCAACGGCAACGTTTGCTGAGTACGGCAACTTCTTGACTCCGGGGGGGACTTCCATGAAATCAGCCAAGGCTCTTCTCGCCACCGCCGCACTGGCGCTGGCCTCCGCGGCCGCACACGCCGACCTGGTGAACTACGGCTTTACCGGCAACGTGACCTGGGACGAGGCCGACCGCGGCTACCAGGGCTTCGCGGGCAGCTTCAGTTTCGACAGCACTGCCACCAACCAGATCGTGGATCCGAGCGGCAGCACGGGCAGCTATACCGGTGCCGGCGCTGCCTGGTCGATGACACTGTCGTTCGATGGCGGCGCGGTGCTGGACTTCGGCAGCCAGGGCTTTCACGTGAACGTGATGAACAACCTCGGTGGCTATGACTGGCTGGGCCTGCTGGGGACGGGCAGCGACGGCACGGTCAGCGCGGGGCTGTATGACTTCACGATGGCGCTGTTCGGCAATGCCGGACTGCCGCTGCGCGATGGCGGCTACACGCTGGCCGATTTCGGCTGGTCCGACTTCAGCTGGGAGTCGGGTGCCGGCATGCTGCAAGGCATGTTCACGTCGCTGAACTGCACGGCAGGCTGTTCTGCAACCAACCCCGGCGGAGATCCTGGTGGCAACCCCGGCGGCAATCCTGGCGGTGGCAACCCGGGCGGCGGCTCCAACACGGTGCCGGAGCCGAGCAGCCTGGCGCTCGCCGTCTCGGGGCTCTGGCTGCTGCTGCGTCGCCGTCGCGGTTGAGCGGGGGCGGCAATGAATGCCCATCAAATCCAGCTGGTGCGCCGGAGCTTCGCGCTCGTCGAGTCGCGCACCCTGCAGGCCGGCGCGCTCTTCTACGACAAGCTGTTCGAGCGCGACCCCTCCGTCAGCATGCTCTTTCGCACGGACATGGCGGCGCAGAGCCAGCGCCTGTTCGAGATGATCGGCGATGCCGTGGCGCTGCTGGACCATCCCGAGCAACTGGATGCCGTGCTGGCGGTGCTGGGGGCCCGGCACGTGGCCTACGGCGTCCACGAGGAACACTACGACGCCGTCGGCGGCGCGCTGCTGGACACCCTGGCTGCGTCGTTGGGCGAGGCCTTCACTCCCGTGGTCCGCGAGGCCTGGGCGGACTTCTATGTCCGGGTCAGCCGCGTCATGCGCGAGAGGGCCTACCAGCCCGCCTGAAGCGCCAGCGGTCGGCCGGTCAGATCAGGTGGATCAGGTGGCCAGATCAGCCCGCCACGCGGCGTGGCCGGCTGAGGCGGGCCACGCCTGTGCGCTGATGTCGTAGCGCTTGCAGTCCATGTCGTACCAGCGGCCCGTACCCACGTAGCTCATGCCCAGCCTTTCCATGACGGTGGAGGAGGGCGTGTTCTCTGGCTGGCAGACGGCGCAGATGAGCTCTGGCTTCAACGTTGCGAATGCCCAGCCGACCATGTGCCGGGCGGCCTCGCTGGCATAGCCCCGGCCCCAGGCGTCCTGGCGCAAACGCCAGCCGGTCTCCAGCGGGCCGTTCGGGTCGCGGTTCAGGTGCTGGATGCAGCCGCAGCCGACCAGGTCGCCGTCGTCGCGGCGCACGAAGCCCCACCAGGAATAACCCAACTCGGCCCAGCGGGTCTTCACGCGATCGATCATGGACTGCGTGTCCGCGGGCGTGTCCGGCCGCCCGGTGATGTAGCGCATGACGACAGGATCCCTGTTCAGGCGGTGCAAGGCGTCGAAGTGCTTGTCGTCCAGCGGTTCCAACCGCAGTCGGGGCGTGATCAGGATGGTCATGGCACGGTGCAATGAGGCTTGAGAAGGCATTCTGGGGCGGTCGATCTCACGATTCGAAAGTCACTTTTCAGATCATGAAAAGCACACATGCTGCACCGCCGCAAGATTTCTCATTATGGTGAATTGCATTTTGCGATTTGAAAATGCGTTTTTAAGTCATTGTTTTATATAGATAAAGTTTTTTGTCTTATAGAAGACTTGGGGGTGTGCAAGGGAGGAGGCGAGGACTAGTCTTACGCCATCGGTTTTCGATGTCTGCAAGGAGATTTACATGACCCGCCTCAACCGTGACCAACAGATCGCCGCCCTCGAAAAGGACTGGGCCGAGAACCCCCGCTGGAAGGGCATCACGCGCGGCTACACGGCCGCCGACGTGGTGCGCCTGCGCGGCTCCGTTGCCATCGAGCACACGCTGGCCAAGCGTGGCGCCGACAAGCTCTGGGGCCTGGTGAACAGCGAGCCTTTCGTCAACGCGCTCGGCGCGCTGACCGGCAATCAGGCCATGCAGCAGGTCAAGGCCGGCCTGAAGGCCATCTACCTGTCGGGCTGGCAGGTGGCCGGTGACGCCAACAGCAACGGCGAGATGTACCCGGACCAGTCGCTGTACTCGGTGGACTCGGTGCCCAAGGTCGTCAGGAAGATCAACGCCACGTTCCAGCGCGCCGACCAGATCCAGTGGAGCGAAGGCAAGGACGACATCGACTTCTTCGCTCCCATCGTGGCTGATGCGGAGGCCGGCTTCGGCGGCGTGCTGAACGCCTTCGAACTCATGAAGGCCATGATCGAGGCGGGCGCTGCCGGCGTGCACTTCGAGGACCAACTGGCCAGCGCCAAGAAGTGCGGCCACATGGGCGGCAAGGTGCTGGTGCCCACCCGCGAGGCCGTCGCCAAGCTGGTCGCGGCCCGACTGGCCGCCGACGTGATGGGCACGCCCACGCTGCTGGTGGCCCGCACGGACGCCGAGGCCGGCGACCTCGTCACCAGCGACATCGACGACAACGACAAGCCCTTCTGCACTGGTGAGCGCACCGTCGAAGGCTTCTTCCGCACGAAGAACGGCCTGGATCAGGCCATCAGCCGAGGCCTGGCCTATGCGCCCTATGCCGACCTGATCTGGTGCGAGACTGGCAAGCCCGACTTGGCCTTCGCCAAGGCCTTCGCCGACGCCATCCATGCCAAGTTCCCGGGCAAGCTGCTGGCCTACAACTGCTCGCCGTCCTTCAACTGGAAGAAGAACCTGGACGACGCCACCATCGCCAAGTTCCAGCGCGAGCTGGGCGCCATGGGCTACAAGTTCCAGTTCATCACGCTGGCCGGCTTCCACAGCCTGAACTACTCGATGTTCAACCTGGCCTACGGCTACGCCCGCAACCAGATGAGCGCGTTCGTCGAGCTGCAGGAGGCCGAGTTCGCCGCTGCCGAGAAGGGCTTCACCGCGGTCAAGCACCAGCGCGAGGTCGGCACCGGCTACTTCGACGCCGTCACGACGACCATCGAGGCCAACGCTTCCACCGCGGCACTGAAGGGCTCGACGGAAGACGAGCAGTTCTTCGATGCCAAGCATGGTTGAGCCACGCCGACACGGTTAATCACAGTCAGCGTCAACTCCTGACTTTCACGACCCGCTTCGGCGGGTCTTTTTTTGTCATGGTCGCGTCATGCTTTGTTCACAGACTGGCGCCATGAACAACACAACAACGACAACAAAGTTCAGCCTTGCCCACCGGTTCGGTGCCTGGTGGTCGCGGCAGCGGGCCCGGCAGCGGGAAGGCTTGCGCCGGCGCTGCCCGCCGGCCACCATGGCGGCCGACCAGATCCCGGCGGCGGTCCGCTCGGCCTGGGCGCACCACGCCCCTGATGAATTTCCCGGCCTGCCCGTCGACGACGCGGCCTGGCTGCGCTGCTCGCTGGGTCTCGCGCAGTTCTTCGAGGCCTGCCGGCTGCAGCGCGGGCAGGGCGCTTGTGCGCTACCGAGCATGGCGGCCGATTCGGTCTGGCACATCTGGCTGGCGCTGGACCCCGTCGGCCTCGCCAACTGGCAGCAACGCCATTTTGGCTTCGAGGTGCCGCACCGCGAGGCCGAGGCGCTGGAGGCGCCGCTGGACGAATGCCTGGCCCGCACGTGGGCAGGCAGTTGCCGCAGCGAGGGGCTGGACCTGTTGGGGCCGCGCCTGCCGCTGCTGTTTGCGCTGGACGGCCTGCTCCAACTGCCTGCGGGCTGGACGTACAGCTTCGAGAAGGGCGGCTTGGTGCACCGCCAGAACGACGGATTCGGCCGGCCCATCGGCAGCGCCATCGCCCATGCCGCCGTGGCCGGCGCCGGCCTGGTGGCCCTGGGCCTGATCAGCCAAGCCGAACTGGCCGAGCTGCAGCGGCGCCAGGCCGCCGATGGCGGCAGCAGCACGGGCTGGAGCTTCAGCGACGGCGGCTGCGATGCCAGCTCGGATGGCGGAGGCAGCAGCTGCGGCGGATCGGGTTGCGGCGGAGGCGGCGACTGAGGCCGTCGCCAGGGCCGCTGCTCAGCGTCGCGCGACCTGGAAGGTCCCGACCGCGCTGTTCAGCGTCATCGCCTGCTCGCGCAGGCTCTCGGCCGCGGCAGTGGACTCTTCCACGAGGGCGGCGTTCTGCTGCGTGACCTGGTCGAGCTGGGCGATCGCGATGTTGACCTGGGCGATGCCGTCGGACTGTTCGGCCGTCGCCGTGGTGATCTCGCTCATGATGTCCTTGACGCGCTGCACGGCGCCGACCAGCTCGTCCATCGTCTTGCCTGCCTCGCCCACCAGGCGCGAACCGGCTTCGACGCGCTCGACGCTGCTGCCGATCAAGCCCTTGATTTCGCGGGCCGCGTCCGCCGAACGGCCGGCGAGCGAGCGCACCTCGCTTGCGACGACCGCGAAGCCGCGCCCCTGTTCACCGGCACGTGCCGCCTCGACGGCGGCGTTCAGCGCCAGGATGTTGGTCTGGAAGGCGATGCCATCGATGACGCCGATGATGTCTGCGATCTTGCGCGAGCTGGTGTTGATCTCGTCCATGGTCTGCACGACCTGGGCCACGACCTCGCCGCCGCGGTGGGCCACGCTGGCCGCCGACTCGGCCAGCTGATTCGCCTGGCCGGCCGATGCGGCCGACTGGTGCACGGTGCCGGTCAGCTCTTCCATCGCGCTGGCCGTCTGCTCCAGGCTGGACGCAGCCTTCTCGGTGCGCGCGCTCAGGTCCTGGTTGCCGCTGGCAATCTGGGACGAGGCGGTGCCGATGGACTCGGCGGAGTCGCGGATGCTTCCTATGGTCTGCGACAGGGTCTCGCGCATGCGGCGCAGCGTCGTCTGCAACTGGCCGATCTCGTCGCTGCGCGCAGCCATGCCCTGGCCCGAGCGCATGAGGTTGCCGTCAGCCACGCGCTCGGCCAGTTCGTTGGCCGCGGCCAGCGGCACGGTGATGCTGCGCGTGATGTTCCATGCCGCTGCAACGCCTAGGCCCAGCATGGCCAGGCCGAAGCCCATCAGCAGCAGCCGACCGTTGCCATTGGCCGCGTCGATGCCGGCGGCGGTCTGGTCAATGCTCTTGCGCTGGTGGTCCAGGAACTCCTGCATGCGTGCCAGATAGACCTTGGAGCCGGGCACGAAGACCTCCGTCAGCTCCTTGTCCGCAGCCTCGGCCTGGCCGTCCTTCTTCAGCTTGACGATCGAGTCGCGCGACGCGATGTAGACCTTGCGTGCCTCGCCGACAGCGTCGAAGAGCGCCTGCTCCTCGGGTGAGCGGATCAGCGTCCTCAGCTTTTCCTGCATCTCGCCGGAGGATTTGGTGGACTGGTCCTGATCCTCCTTGAACAACGCCACCAGCGAGGTGTCGGAGCTCTTGGCGATGGCCATGGTGCGGCGCACGCCCGAGTTGATGTTGCGGCTCCAGTCCGAGATCAGCCTTTCCTTGGCCAGCGGCTCGTCCATCATCTGCCGCGTCGCTGCAGCCGTCGAGGCCAGCCGCCAGGACGCCAGCGCGATGACGCAGCCGGCCAGCACCAGCACCAGCCCGAAGCCGGCAGCCAATCGCCTGCCGATGGATAGCTTGATCATGTTCCCCTCCAGTCTTCTCATCTATACGCGGCGCATGCGCGCCGGGCAACAGAGAATGCTAGTGCCGCGCTAGAGCCCGGGCCAGGGGCGAACTGGGACTTCGATCACGCTGTCCGCGACAAAAGCGAGGGGCCAGTCTCAGCGCGAGGCCGCCAGCAGCGCCCGGTACTCGTCGGCGGTTGCGATGCGCGGGTTGGTCTTGTGGCAGTGGTCCAGCAGCGCCCGCTCGACGATGCGTTCGTCCAGTTCGGGCTCGACACCCAGGGCCGCGAGGCCGCGCGGCAGGCCCAGTCTTGCGTTGAGCGCCGTGATGGCGTCGGCCACCGCATCAGCCACCGTGTCTGCGTTCTGGCCGGGCAGGCCCATCGCCTGGGCCAGGCGCGCGATGCGGTCCTCGCGCCGCACGCTGTCGGCCCCGGCGTTGAATCGGATGACGGCCGGCAGGAACACGGCGTTGAGCGTGCCGTGGTGCAGCCGTGGGTTGAGGCCGCCGAGGGCATGGCTGAGCGAATGCACTGCGCCCAGCCCCTTCTGGAAGGCCAGCGCGCCGTGCACGCTGGCGCACATCATGTCCAGCCGTGCGTCGCGGTCCTGGCCGTCGCGCGTGGCGCGCTCGATGGCGCCCCAGCCGCGCCGCAGGCCCTCCAGCGCGATGCCATCGGCCGGCGGGTTGAAGGCCGGCGCGAGGAAGGTCTCGATGCAGTGGGCGATGGCGTCCATGCCGGTGGCAGCCGTCAGCGCCGGCGGCAGGGCCAGCGTCAGCTCGGGGTCGCAGATGGCGGCCTTGGGGAGCAGTTCCCAGTTGTGGAAGCCCAGCTTGCGGCCATCGTCGACGATGAGGATGGCGCCGCGCGCCACCTCGCTGCCGGTGCCGGCCGTCGTCGGCACGGCAATGACGGGCAGGACCCTGGCGCTGATGTCGACGGCGCCGCCCTCGATGGTGGCCCAGCGCTTGAGGGGGCCCTCGTGCGTCGCTGCGATGGCGACGCCCTTGGCCAGGTCGATGCTGGAGCCGCCGCCGACGGCGATGAGGCCGTCGCAGCCGCACTCTCGCAACTGTTCGACCGCCATGCGTACGGCGGCCTCGGTGGGGTTGGGCGGCGTGCGGTCGAAGACGGCGGGCCGGTCGGCGAATGCGGCCAATGCCTTGTCCAGCACGCCGGCGGCACGCACGCCGGTGTCGGTCACAACCAGCGGCCGACGCATGCCGGCACGCTCGCACTCGGCGGGCAGCAGGCGGCTGGCGCCAAACTCGATCTCGATGCGGGTCACGTGAAGGATCTGCGCCATGGCCGTGGTCTCCGGAATGTCCTTGAGCATCCTAGTCCGGCCTGTCTAGACTCGCCGTCATGCGCGCGACTCGCCCGGCATTGCTGCTCGCCCTGGTCCTTGCGGCCTGTGGCGGGGGAGGTGGCTCGTCTCCCGCGCCGACGCCGCCGGCCGTCGATGCCTCGCCCGGGCTGACGGACGCCACTGTCTACTCCTCGGCGCCGGATGCCTCGCTGCCAGGGGCCGTCGAGGCCGCCGCGATCAGCACGCAGACGCTGAGCGCCAACGGCCAGACGCTGACCTACACGGCCACTGCCGGCCATCTCATCGCGCGCGATGCCGGCGGCACAGCCCAGGCCTCGGTCTTCTACGTCGCCTACACGCTGCCCGGCCAGGACGCGGCCACGCGCCCGGTCACCTTCTTCTACAACGGCGGGCCCGGTTCGGCCTCGGTCTGGCTGCAACTGGGCAGCTTCGGGCCCAAACGGCTGGTCACCAACGCGCCCGACACGACGGCCGCGCGCCCCTTTCCCATGGTGGACAACACCGAACACCTGCTGGGACAGAGCGACCTCGTCTTCGTCAACGCCGTCGGCAGCGGCTACTCGCAGGCCATCGCGCCCTTTACCAACCGCAGCTTCTGGGGCGTGGATGTCGACGCGGCGCTGTTTCGCGACTTCATCCAACGTTGGCTCACCGTCAACAGCCGCGCCGCATCGCCCAAGTACCTCTATGGCGAAAGCTATGGCGGCCCGCGCACGGCGGTGCTGGCGCGCCGGCTGCAGGAGGCCGGCGTCATGCTTGACGGCCTGGTGCTGCAGTCGCCTGCAATGGACTACAACAGCAACTGCGGCATCACTTCGACTCAGGGCTGTGCCGGCTACCTGCCGAGCTTTGCGGCCGTCGGTGCGTTCCACCGCCTGACCCAGCCGGTGCCCATGGACCTCGGTGCCTGGATCGCCCAGGCGCGGACCTATGCCGACCAGGTCTATGCGCCCGCGCTGCTGGCCTGGCAGACCAGCAGCCAGCCCACGCCGGCCCTCTGGCAGCCGCTGGCCGACCTGACCGGCCTGTCTGCGGCGCGCTGGCAGTCAAGCCTGGACGTGCCGGCCGACAATTTCCGCCTGTGGCTGATCCCGGGCCAGCAACTTGGCCGCTACGACGCGCGCATGAAGGCCGCCGTCGGCAGCCAGCTCGCCGCCGACGGCGATGTGTCCAGCACGTGGATCAACGATAGCTTTGTCATGGGCATCGCCACCCACCTGCGCGACCAGCTCGGCTACCGCAACGGGTCCACCTACGTGGTGCTGAGCAACGCCATCAGCTTCTGGGACTTCAGCCATGCCGGGCGCTCGCTGCCCGACACCTTGCCCGACCTGGCCGCGGCGCTGGCGCAGAACCCGCGCCTGCGCGTGCTGGCCATCAGTGGCTACCACGACCTGGCCACGCCTTTCCATCTGACCGAGACGGACCTTGCCCGCGTCGATGCCGGCCGCGTGCGGATCCGCAACTATGCGGGCGGCCACATGAGCTATCTGGACGATGCGACGCGTGCCGCCCAACTGGTCGACCTCAAGGCCTTCTACGCCGCCACGCTGGCCCTGCGCGCTGCGGCCGATCTCGGCCCCGAAAGCCATGTGTTGGCGTCCCGGCCCGTTGTCGCCGTCGACCGCGCCGGTACGCCGCAGGTGCCGGGCAGCGTGCCGCCCACGAACGAGCCCGCCCTCCAGGCGCCGCAGCGCGACCCCTGGGTGCCACCCAGGAGGTGAAGGCGAGCAGGTGAGGCTCGCCATGTCAGGGCCGGGAGGTCAGGGGAGAGGAACGTGCAGAGGTGAGGGCTGTTCCGCGGCTCTTGCAGAATGCGGGCTCCATGACGTCGCCCACCCAGCTCCTGACCCCGCGCATGGCGGGGCTGCTCGAACGCATACACCGCGCCAACAGGCCGCCTTTTCACAGCCTCACGCCGCGTGAGGCACGCATCGCCTACCGCATGGGGGCCGAGATCCTGGACTTGCCGCGCGCGCCGCTGGCCCGCGTCGAGGACTTGCAGGCCGCCGGCCTGCCGGCGCGGCTGTACGCCCCCAGCGGCGGGCGGCTGCCGGTGCTGCTCTATCTGCACGGTGGCGGCTTCACCATCGGCGACCTGGAAACCCATGACAGCCTGTGCCGCCAGCTCAGCCTGCGCAGCGGTGCGGCCGTGCTGGCGCTGGACTATCGCCTCGCGCCCGAGCATCGATTCCCCGCGGCCGTGGACGACGCCTGGGCGGCGCTGGAGTGGCTGCACCGTCAGGCCGACGGCCTCGGACTGAACGGCAGCCGGCTCGCCGTGGGCGGCGACAGCGCGGGCGGCACGCTGGCGGCCAGCACCGCCTTCTTCGCCCGCGACCGCCGGTTGCCGCTGGCGCTGCAGCTGCTCATCACGCCCGGCACCGCCAGCCGTCCCGATACGCCCTCGCACCGCTTCTTCGCCAACGGTTTCCTGCTGGACGCCGCCAGCATCGCCTGGTTCTTCGACCACTACATCGATCGCGGGCAGCGCTGTGACTGGCGCTTCGCGCCGCTTGAGGCCGACGACCACTCGGGCCTGGCGCCGGCCTGCGTCGTGCTGGCCGAGTGCGACCCCCTCGTTGACGAGGGCATCGCCTACGCCGACACCCTTCGCGCCGCGGGCGTCGACGTGCAACTGGAGCTCTTGCGTGGAGTCACTCACGACTTCATCAAGATGGGCCGCCAGATTCCCGAGGCATTGACTGCGCTCAATGCCTGTGCCGAAGCCCTCAAGAACCATCTGACACCATGAAACGCACCGACTTCCGCCATCTCGAGCCCCTGCGCGTGCGCTGGGCCGAGGTTGACGCCCAGGGCATCGTCTTCAACGGGCATTACCTGACCTATCTGGATACGGCCGTCAGCGGCTACTGGCGCGCGCTGGCCATTCCCTATGCGGAGACGATGAAGAGCATGGGGGGCGACCTCTACGTGCGCCGTGCGACGCTGGACTACCGGGGTTCGGCCCGTTATGACGATCGCCTGGACATCGGCATCCGCTGCCGGGAGTTCGGCAACAGCTCCATGAAGGTGGACGGCGCCGTCTTTCACGGCGACCAGATGCTGGTCCAGGCCGAGATGATCTATGTCTTCGCCGACCCGGGTACGCAGACGCCGGCGCGCCTGCCTGATGCGCTACGCCGCGTCATGCACGACTTCGAGGCTGGCCAGCCCGTCGTCGACGTCGCGCTGGGCGCCTGGAGCGAGCTGGGCGAGGCGGCAGCTGCGATCCGGCGCCAGGTCTTCATCGAGGAGCAGCACATCCCGGCCGACATGGAGTGGGACAGCGCCGACGCGAGCTGCCTGCATGCGCTGGCGCTCAACCGCTTCGGCGTGCCGCTGGCCACAGGGCGGCTGCTGGAGCATGTGCCCGGCGTGGCCAAGATCGGCCGGATGGCGGTGCTGCGCCCCATGCGCGGCACGCGCATAGGCCGCCAGGTGCTGGACGCGCTGATGGCCGAGGCGAAGAAGCAGGGCTACAGGGAGGTGCTGCTGCACGCCCAGCTGTCGGCGGAGAACTTCTACCTGAGGGCCGGTTTCCAGCGGCGCGGAGAGCCCTTCGAGGAGGCGGGCATCGGGCACGTGGAGATGGTGAGAACGCTCTAGGTCCGCGGCCGCGTTCGCGGGGCCGGGGTTCAGCCCAGCATCTCGAAGCGCTCGACCTTGCGTTCCCCGGCCAGCCACTGCGCCATCGCCGCGGCGACCTGGGGCTCACGATGGCCCCAGCCCTCCGGATAGATCTCCATCCACGTCCACTGCCCGTCGGCATTCGGCTCGGGGCGCTGCAGCAGCTCGATGGGCGCTTCGACGCGCGCCTTGCGGAAGGCGACGAGCGCGGCGTCGACGTTCTCGGCCTCGACGCGGTAGTAGACGTAGAGCTGCACGCTCACTCCTGCGGCGGGATGTCGTAGGGCAGGGCGCGCGGCTGCAGCGTGGCGCCGCCGGCGCTGCCCAGGTGCAGGCTGCCGGCTTCCAGCGCGGCGAGCTTGATCTCGGCGGCAATCGCCGTGCGGCCGTCGCGCGTGCCGCGGCCGGCCACCACGCCGGCCGGCTGGTCGGGGTCGGTGCTGCTGAAGACCTCCTGCCCGACGATCGCCTCGCCCTCGGTCTCGAAGACCTGCAGGCGGCGCTTCAGCGTGCCGCGGTACTGGCTGCGGGCGACGATCTCCTGGCCGGGATAGCAACCCTTCTTGAAGCTCACGCCGCCCAGCACCTCGAAGTTGATCATCTGCGGCACGAAGGCCTCGACAGTGGCGCCGCGCACCCAGGCCATGCCGGCCCGGGCCTCTGCCCAGGCCCAGTCCTCGGCACTCGTCGTCGCACCTGCAGGAGCGGGCGTGGCCACCGGCTGCACGCGCAGGGCGCGACCGGAGCCAGCGGCAGCAGGCAGCGCGATCTGCACCACATCGCCATCGCGCACCAGCGACCAGGCCTGCGCGTCGGGCGCGCCAAGCAGGCCGTAGACGGCGAACTCGGCGCTGGCATCGCTGAGCTTGCACTTGGCACGCAGCACGAACATGGACAGGCGCTTGAGCGTCGCGGCCAGCGTCTCGGCCGGCAGGGCCAGCAGGATCTCGTCCTCGCCCTGGCGCCAGCCCACCATCGTGGCCAGCAGCCGGCCCTTGGCCGTGCAGAAACCGGCAAGACGGGCATGGTCTCGGCCCAGCAGCGCGAAGTCCTGGGTCAGTTGGCTGTGCAGGAAGCTGGCAGCGTCGGCGCCCTGGGCGCGGATCACGCCCCAGTCGCCGAGTCGCAGAGAAGTCGTTTCGGTCATGCCCGCAATTATCATCAGCCCCCTTTGGGCAGACCCCGGGCAAGGGCATGAAGTGGTTGGTGCGGGCGCTGCTCGCTGTGTTGTTGATCGCGGCGCTGGCCGCTGGCGCCGTCTGGCAGTGGTTGCGCAGCCCGCTGAGCCTGGCCGCACCGTCGGTGGAACTGTCCGTCGAGCCCGGCACCAATCCGGCCGACGTCGCGCGCGCCTGGGTCGCGGCCGGCGTTCGGACCGATGCGCGCTACCTCTACCAATGGTTCAAGTGGTCCGGCCAGGCCCGGCAGATCCGTGCCGGCAGCTACGAGGTGCATGCCGGCATCACCCCGCGCGAGCTGCTGGACAAGATGGTGCGCGGCGACGAGGTGCTGGAGCAGTTGCGGCTCATCGAGGGCTGGAACTGGCGCCAGGTGAGGGCGGCCATGGCCGCCGCGCCCGCGCTGAAGGCGAAGACGGCGCAGATGAGCGATGCCGAGGTGATGGCCGCGCTCGGCGAGCCGGGCCTGCTCCCCGAGGGGCGCTTCTTCCCTGACACCTACGCCTACAGCCGCGGCGTCAGCGACCTGACCGTGCTCAAGCGAGCCCGCGCGGCGATGCAGCGCCGCCTGGCTGCGGCCTGGGCAGCCCGCGCGCCGGAGCTGCCGCTGAAGAACGCAGAGGAGGCGCTGATCCTGGCCTCCATCGTCGAGAAGGAAACCGGCGCGGCCGCCGATCGCAGCCGGGTCGCGGCCGTGTTCGTGAACCGGCTGCGCGTGGGCATGCCGCTGCAGACCGACCCCACCGTCATCTACGGCCTGGGCGAAGCCTTCGACGGCAACCTGCGCAAGCGCGACTTGCTGGCAGACACGCCCTTCAACACCTACACCCGCGGCGGCCTGCCGCCCACGCCCATCGCGATGCCGGGGCAGGCCTCGCTGCAGGCGGCCCTGCATCCGGCGGCCGTGAAGTCGCTGTATTTCGTCTCGCGCGGCGATGGCAGCAGCGAGTTCAGCGAAGACCTCACCGCGCACAATCGCGCGGTCAACAAATACATCCGCGGCAAGTGACGGGACGATTCATCAGCTTCGAGGGCATTGACGGTGCCGGCAAGTCCACCCACATCCAGGCCGTGGCCGACTGGTTCCGTGCCCGCGGCGCGGACGTTCAGCTCAGTCGCGAGCCCGGGGGCACGCCGCTGGCGGAGACGTTGCGCGACATCGTGCTGAGCCAGCCCATGGGCTCGCTGACCGAGGTGCTTCTCATGTTTGCCGGACGGCGCGACCACGTCGAAACCATCATCAAACCGGCGCTGGCGGCCGGCCGCACGCTGCTGTGCGACCGTTTCACCGACGCAAGCTTCGCCTACCAGGGCGGTGGCCGAGGCCTGCCGCTGGCGGTGCTGGAGCCGCTGGCGGACTGGGTGCAGGAGGGCACGGAGCCGGAGCTGACACTGTGGTTCGACCTGCCCGCCGGGCAGGCCGCAGCGCGCCGTGTCGGGCGCGAAGTGGGGTCCCGCGAGGCCGACCGCATCGAGCAGCTGGACCTGGAGTTCTTCGAGCGCGTGCGCGCCGGCTATGCGGCCCGCGCAGCCAAGGCACCGGGCCGCATCGTGCGCATCGACGCCAGCGGGACGGTCGAGCAGGTCGGGGCGCAAGTGCTGGCGGTCCTGTCCGCCCGCTATCCAGCATGCTGAACGCCGATCTGCCCTGGCTGGAGGGGCCGTTGGCCGACGCGCTGGCCCGTGCGCGTTCGCATGCGCTGCTGGTGCAGGGACCGGCCGGCGTCGGCCAGCTCGAACTGGCCGTCAAGCTGGCGCAGAGCTGGCTCTGCGAGGATCGCGCCGAAGCCCAGCCCGCCTGCGGACGCTGTGCGAGCTGCAAGCTGTTTGCCAGCGGCACGCATCCGGACTTCCAGCTGCTGTTGCCCGAGGCGCTGGACGCCCCGGCCCGCGAATCCCTGGGGTTGCCCTTCGAGGAGCCGGACGCCCCCAAGGCTGGCAAGGCCAAGCCCAGCCGCGAGATCAAGGTGGAGGCGGTGCGCAACCTGCTCGCCTTCGCTCAGGCGACGTCGGCCCGCGGCAAGGCCAAGGTGGCCGTCATCTTCCCGGCCGAGGCGCTGAACGGCGTGGCCGCCAATGCGCTGCTCAAGACGCTGGAGGAGCCTTCCGGGCTGCTGCGCTTTGCGCTCGCAAGCCATGACAGCGCTGCGCTGCTGCCCACCATCCGCAGCCGCTGCCAGCCGCTGCCGCTGCCGCTGCCTGAACGCGAGGCCGCGCTGGCCTGGCTGGCGGCCAAGGGTGTGGAAGGTGCTGCCGGGCTGCTGGACGCCACCGGTGGCCGGCCCCAGCAGGCGCTGGCCTGGTCCGAGGCGGGGCTGACGGATGCCGCCTGGCAGGCGCTGCCCAAGCGCGTGGCCCGCGGCGAGGCGGCGGCGCTGTCGGACTGGGCGCCGCCGCGTGTCATCGATGCGCTGCAGCGCCTGTGCCACGACCTGCTGCGCCGCGCCCATGGGCGGCCGGGCCAGTTCTTCGCGGCGGCATCGCTGCCTGCGCCGCGCCGCGCCGCGCCGCTGCTGGGCTGGGATGCCGAACTGCGCCGTGCGGCACGGCACGCCGATCACCCGCTGAATGCCGGGTTGTGGATAGAGGCGCTGGTGGCCCAAGCCCAGGCGGCCATCTCGGCCGCGGCCCGATGAATACACTCGCCCCATGAGCGACGCCAACTCCAAGCCCGGCCAGCCCGCGCAATTCCACCCCAGCCACATGAGCGGCGCATTGCCCCTGCCGGCGGTGAGTGGCGCTGGCACGGCGTCCGGGGCTCGGCCGAGCGTGATCCAGCTCGTGTTCAAGGAGAAGTCGGCGCTCTATGCCGCCTACATCCCGGCCTTCACCGACGGCGGCCTGTTCGTGCCGACGACGCGCGACTACCGGCTGGGAGAGGACATCTACCTGCTGCTGGCCCTGCCCGAGGACAACCAGCGCTACCCGGTGGCCGGCAAGGTTGCCTGGCTGACGCCACCCAATGCCTCGGGCGGCCGCACCCAGGGCGTGGGCGTGCGCTTCCCCGGCGACGAGAAGACGCGGCTGATACGCGTGCGCATCGAGGAAGTCCTCGGAACGGCCATCTCGTCGAGCAAGCCGACGCAGACGCTCTGATGTTCATTGATTCCCATTGCCACCTCAGCTTCCCGGAGCTGAAGGAGAAGCTGCCCGCCATCCTGGACGACATGCGTGCGGCCCAGGTCGACCAGGCTGTCTGCATCTGCACGCAGATGGAGGAGTTCGACGCCGTGCATGGGCTGGCGCTGGCTCATGGCCAGCTCTGGGCGACGGTTGGCGTGCACCCCGACACCGAGGACATGCGCGAGCCCGACGTGGCCGAGCTGGTCCGCCTGGCCGCGCTGCCGCGCGTCGTCGCCATCGGCGAGACGGGGCTGGACTACTACCGCCTCAATGGCCGCAGCATCGACGACATGGAGTGGCAGCGCGAGCGCTTTCGCACCCACATCCGCGCAGCAAAAGAGGCGCGCAAGCCGCTGGTCATCCATACGCGCTCCAGCGCGGCCGACACGCTGCGCGTGCTGGACGAGGAGGGCGGCGAGCAGGCCGGCGGCGTCTTCCACTGCTTCACCGAGACGGCCGAGGTGGCGCTCGCGGCCGTGGAGCGTGGCTACTACATCTCGTTCTCCGGCATCGTCAGCTTCAAGAACGCGCAGGACCTGCGCGACCTGCTGAAGCTGCTGCCGCTGGACCGCGTGCTGATCGAGACCGACAGCCCCTATCTCGCGCCCGTGCCGATGCGCGGCAAGACCAATTCGCCTGCCTACGTGCCCCATGTGGCCAAGGCCGTGGCCGACGCGCTGGGCCTTCCCGTGCCCGAGCTGGCGGCCGCCACGACCGCGAACACGCGTCGGCTGTTCGGCCTGCCCGAGGTGGCGGCATGAAGAAGGCCTGGCTTGCCGTTGGCGCGCTGGCGGCCGCGGCGCTGGCGCAGGCCGCGCCCATCGATGACCTCGTCATTGCCGCCGAGCTGAACGACGGCCGTGCCGTGCTCAGCCTGCTGCTCAAGGGCGTCGACCCCAACCAGGCTGACGGACGCGGGCGCAAGGCGATCTTCATTGCCGTGCGCGAGGAGTCGCTGCGCGCGCTGGACAGCCTGCTCGCCTCGCCCCAGACCGAGGTGGACGGGCCCAACGCGCAGGGCGAGACACCGCTGATGATTGCTGCGATCCGAGGTTCGCTGCCGGCGGTGCAGGTCCTCGTGAAGCGCGGCGCCGCCATCAACCGCCAGGGTTGGACGCCGCTGCACTACGCCTGCGCCGGGCCGGACAACGGCGTCGCGGCCTTCCTCATCGCCCAGGGGGCGGAGATCAATGCGCGCTCCGAAAACGGCACGACGCCGCTGATGATGGCTGCTCGCTACGGCAACAGCGATCTCGTGCCGCTGCTCCTCAAGGCCGGTGCCGAGCCGCGCGCGGCCAACGAGCAGGAGCTGACGGCGGCCGACTTTGCGGCGCGCGGTGGACGTGACCTGATGGCCAAGGAGTTGCGTCGCGTCATCGAGGAACGCCAGCGTGCGGCCGATGCCGCCAAGGCGGCCGGCGGCGCCAAATAGTTCTCGCCCGGGCGGGCTTGTAGGGGAAAGTCTTACAGCGTTTAGCGTGCTGTGCCGACTGTCGCGGCGCGGTGCCCCTGCCTACAGTGAAGCCATCGACTCACACCGAGGCTCACCATGCTGAACACCACCCCGAATCTGGCCGACCCGTTCGCGATGCTGATCGCTCCCGAGCAGGTGATGAGCGCCATCGAGCGCTCCGACCGCCTGGCCCGGTTGCAGCGCCGCGTCTACCGTCCGCTGGACCGTCCCTGGATTCCGGTGCGGGGCAGTGCTGCCGATTTCGACAGCGAGATCGACGTCGAGATGGATGTGCCGGACCTTTCCGACGAGGCCTGAGAACGCTATTGGGTTGTAGAGGCCCTGGATGGGGCGCAAGAGCAGCTCAAGCCCTCGACTTGCATCCGGCGGCCTTCACCCTGACGCTGCACAGTATCGGGACATGCGCCTCGCGTGCGCCATCGATTCAGGGCCCTGTTGTCCGGCGGGAGAGTCCCACCGCTGCACGCGCCGCATACCAGACCTGGTCGCCCAGACCGTCCAGAAGTTCTGCGTCGAGCAATGCCGAGCGCTACCTCCTCGCGTTCATCCATGGCCCTCTCGGCGACCACGGCCTCTGGGCTGTGCGTACCGAGCCTGAGAAGTACTAGGTACTGGCCATTCTCAACCTCGTGGAGTGCATTGCCGCCGCAGCGGCGGGGTAGTCCCGCCTCCAGACCGAGTCAAGGTGGGGCGGCCGGACGCTCATCACCATGCACGTGACGAGTGCAACCTCGTTGGCCTCGCATCTGGCGATTGGCGCCTGAAAACAAAAACGCCCGCTGTGAGCGGGCGTCTTGCTGTCGAGGCCGAAGCTGCGTTCAGACGCGCTTGCGGTACTCGTGCGTGCGGGTGTCGATTTCGATCTTGTCGCCGTTCTCGACGAACAGCGGGACGGCGATCTCGAAGCCGGTGCCCTTCAGGCGGGCGGGCTTCATAACCTTGCCCGAGGTGTCGCCCTTGACGGCCGGCTCGGTCTCGATCTCGCGAACGACGCTGGTGGGCAGTTCGACCGAGATGGCCTTGCCGTCGTAGAAGGTCACTTCCACCGGCATGCTGTCTTCCAGGTAGGAGATGGCATCACCCATGTTCTCGGCCTCGACCTCGTACTGGTTGTACTCGGTGTCCATGAAGACATACATCGGGTCGGCGAAGTAGGTGTAGGTGCACTCCTTCTTGTCGAGGATGATCTGCTCCATCTTGTCGTCGGCCTTGAAGACCAGCTCGGCGCCAGCGCCGTTGAGCAGGTTCTTCATCTTCATGCGCACGGTGGCGGCGCCGCGGCCACCACGGCTGTATTCGGTCTTCAGGACGACCATCGGGTCCTTGCCCTGCATGATCACGTTGCCGGCGCGGATTTCTTGAGCGAGTTTCATGGTGTATTGCGGTGTGATGAGGCCGGGCTTCCGGCTGGACGGCGCACCAGACTCCAGGAGACTCCGTCTCGGTTTGGCGCGGCAAAGCCCGTCATTCTAGCTGGAAACCCCTAAGAAGCTCTGCAATTGCGCCAGCAAGTCGGGCTGCGCAGCCAACTGCGCACGCCACCTGGGTGCATGGATGCCGGCCTGTGCCAGGCCGCTCAGCGTGGCGGGCAGGGGGGCGAAACCATTCCAGCCGCGCCAGAGCGCCCGCCAGTCTTCGGGCAGCGAGGCGCGCGACATGAAAGCTTCCAGCTTGGCGCGATGGGCATCGTCGTGCTGGGGGTAGATGTGCCAGACGAAGGGTTTTCCGGCCCATTGGGCGCGCACGAAGGAGTCCTCGCCGCGGACGAAGTTCAGGTCGCATGCCCACAGCAGGCGGTCGTAGTCGTCCTGGGACAGGTAGGGCAGGGCGAGCGTGCGCAGCCCCGGCCGCTCGGTGACGAGAGGCTGCAGCGGTCCCGGGCAGGCCAGCAGCAGCGTGGGTTGCGCGGCCAGCGCCTGCAGCAGTGCCGGCAGGGCGGGGTTGGCATAGGCGAACAGGCTGACGACGCGCTCGCCGGGGCGCGGTGCCCAGCCGCGCCGGGCCAGCCATGCCGGGCCATCGAAGCCGGCGACGGTTTCCAGCAGTCCTGGCTCGCGAAGCAGCCCGCCGGTGCGCGGCGTGAAGCCGGGATAGAAGAAATGCTTGGTCAGCCCGGCGCCGGGACCGCTGAACTGCGGGGACGCAAGGCCGTGGCTGCGCTCGACGTAGTCCTCGGCGCTCAGGTACTCCAGGTTGACCCAGCGCGGTGCGGGCGCGCGAACGGCCATGCGGGCCACGAAGGCGGGCGGCAGCTCGCAGCCGAAGGCTTCGATGACGACATCGCCAGGCCGCACCGCCAAATCGGTTTCGGGCCACGCGTGCAGCTCGATCCCGGCGGGGTGGTCCGGCGCCATCCAGGCCAGCGCCGCGGCATCGTCCACCCACAGCCGCGCCATGTGGCCGCGGGCTGCGATGTCGCGCGCCAGCCGCCAGCAGACCCCCAGGTCGCCGTGGTTGTCGATGACGCGGCAAAAGATGTCCCAAACCACCGGCCTGCTCATGAGGGGGATTGTCCCAGGCCAAAATCCCGCGCCATGTCGACTCCGCCCGTCCCTCCGTCCAACTCCGAACTCGGCGCCCAGCAGCAGGCCGACTGGTCTGCCGAACGCGCCGCCGTCGAGGCCGCCGAGAAGAAGCGCGCCGCCGAGATGGAGGCCGCCGCGCGCGAGGTGCGCGAGAAGCTGGTGGCCGAAGTGAATGCACTGCCGGCCCTGCCTGGTGTCTACCGCTATTTCGACGCCCGCGACGAGGTGCTCTACGTCGGCAAGGCCAAGGACCTGAAGCGGCGCGTCTCCAGCTACTTCCAGAAGAACCATGGCGGCACCCGCATCGGCATGATGGTGGCGCGCATCGCGCGGCTGGAGACGACGGTGGTGCGCACCGAGGCGGAGGCCTTGCTGCTGGAAAACAACCTGATCAAGACGTTGAACCCGCGCTTCAACATCCTGTTCCGGGACGACAAGAGCTACCCCTACCTGAAGATCACCTCGCACGCCTACCCCCGCATGGCGTACTACCGCGGCGCGGTGGACAAGCGGCACCAGTATTTCGGCCCCTTCCCGAGCGCCTGGGCGGTGAAGGAGTCCATCCAGCTGATGCAGAAGGTGTTCAAGCTGCGCACCTGCGAGGACAGCGTCTTCAACAACCGCAGCCGGCCCTGCCTGCTGCACCAGATCAAGCGCTGCTCGGGGCCGTGCGTGCCTGCCGGCCAGACGGGCGACTACGCGCGCAACGTGGCCAGCGCCGAGCGCTTCCTGCGTGGCGAGACCGACGAGGTCATGGCCATGCTGCAGGAGCAGATGATGGCGTATGCCGAGGCGCAGCACTACGAGCAGGCGGCCGAGGTGCGCAACCAGATCCAGGCGCTGTCCAAGGTGCTGCAGCAGCAGGTCATCGAAGAGAGCAGCGCCACGGGGCGGGACCGCGACGTGGACATCCTTGCCGTCAAGGTGCAGGGCGGCCGGGCCTGCGTGAACCTCGCGATGGTGCGGGGCGGCCGCCACCTTGGGGACCGGGCCTTCTTCCCCAGGCATGTCGACGATGCGACGGCCATCCAGCTGGAGGAAGAGGAAGCGCTGTCGCCCGAGCGGCAGGTGCTGGAGGCCTTCATGGCCCAGCACTACCTGGCGTCGCCCGTGCCCGGCCTCATCGTCGTCAGTGAAGCTGTCGACTCCGATCTCGCGCAAGCCCTGGGTGGCCAGGCAGGCAGCCGCGTGACCGTACAGGCGCAGCCGCGCGGCCAGCGGCGCATCTGGCTGGAGATGTGCGTCAAGGGCGCGGAGCTTGCCCTGGCGCGGCTGCTGGCCGAGGAGGGCTCGCAGCAGGCGCGGACGCGGGCGCTGGTCGACGCGCTGGATCTCGCGCCGCCCGAGATCGACAAATTCCGTGTCGAATGTTTCGACATCAGCCATACCGCCGGCGAGGCAACGATGGCAAGCTGCGTCGTGTTCGAGGGACACCAGATGCAGAGCAGCCAGTACCGGCGCTACACGATAGAGGGCATTACCGGCGGAGACGACTACGCGGCCATGCGCCAGGTGCTGACGCGCCGCTACAGCAAGATGGCCGAGGCCGCGCAGCTCGGCACCGGGCGACTGCCCGACCTGGTGCTGGTGGACGGCGGCCGCGGCCAGGTCAGCATGGCACGCGAGGTTTTCGAGGAGCTGGGGCTGGACCTGGGCCTGATCGCCGGCGTCGAGAAGGGGGAGGGCCGCAAGGTCGGCCTGGAGGAGCTGGTGTTCGCCGATGGTCGGGAGAAGGTCTACCTGGGCCGCGATTCCGCGGCGCTGATGCTGATCGCGCAGATCCGCGACGAGGCCCACCGCTTCGCCATCACCGGCATGCGTGCCAAGCGCGCTGCGACGCGCACCGGCGGTTCGCGCCTGGAGGACGTGCCAGGCGTCGGCCCCAAGAAGCGCGCCCAGTTGCTGCAGCGCTTCGGCGGCGTGCGCGGCGTCGCGGGCGCCAGCATCGACGAACTGGCCAGCGTGAAGGGCGTTTCTCGCGAACTGGCCGAAGAAATCTACCGCGCGCTGCACTGAGCGCGAACCCGAGGAGAGCAAGTGCCCGTCATCGACCGTTTCAAGCGTGCCGCCCGCTGGCTGATCGGCCCCGTGCTGGCCGGCTGTGCGGCCGCGCCCCGGGCGCCCGCGCCGGCGCCGCCGTCAGCCCCCGTCGCCGTGCCGGCGCCCCTGCCATCGCCGGCCGTCGTGGCCGCGCCCAAGCCGCCCGGCATGCCGCCACCCAGGGCCGTGCGCACGCAAGAAGAGCTGCGCCGCCAGGCCGCAGAGCGGCTGGTCATGGCCAACCCCGACGGCACCTTCATGACGCCGGCGCCGACCCATCTGCTGACGCTGGTCGTGCTGGAGGTCGAGGTCAAGGCCGACGGCAGCGTGCGTCGCGTGAACGTGCTGCGCAAGCCCAGATTCGCGCCTGAGACGCTGCAGCTGGCCATCGACGCCATTCACCGCGCCGCACCGTTCGGTGACGTGCGGCGCATGCCCGAACCCTGGAAGTTCACGGAGACCTTCCTCTTCGAGGAGGACCGGCGCTTCAAGCCGCTCACGCTCAACTGACACCTTCTCGCCACAGCCCCGCCGGCTCAGCCAGGGGCGGCCTGCGGGCTTGGGCACAATGCTAATCACCGCGCCGCACCGTTCGGTGACGTGCGGCGCATGCCCGAACCCTGGAAGTTCACGGAGACCTTCCTCTTCGAGGAGGGCCGGCGCTTCAAGCCGCTCACGCTCAACTGACACCTTCTCGCCACAGCCCCGCCGGCTCAGTCAGGGGCGGCCTGCGGGCTTGGGCACAATGCTAAGGATGTTCGCCCCAACGTTCTCTTCGATCACTGCCCCCCGCAGGGGCGCCAGTGCCCTCCGGGCGGCCGAGCGGGCACCGATATGTTCCTGACGCTGCCGACCCTGCTGACCTGGGCCCGCATCGTGGCCATTCCGCTGATCGTCGGCGTGTTCCACCTCGGGCTGACGCCGGCTCACCAGAACCTGTTCGCGACGACTCTCTTCATCGTCGTCGCGCTGACCGACTGGCTGGACGGCTGGCTCGCGCGCAAGCTCAACCAGACCTCGTCCTTCGGCGCCTTCCTGGACCCGGTGGCCGACAAGTTCCTGGTCTGCTCGGCCCTGCTGATCCTGCTTGAGCAGCAGCGCGTGGACGCCTTCGTCGCCCTCGTCATCATCGGCCGCGAGATCGCCATCTCGGCGCTGCGCGAGTGGATGGCGCAGATCGGCGCCTCGCGCAGCGTCGCCGTGCACATGGTGGGCAAGCTCAAGACCACCGTGCAGATGGTGGCCATTCCCTTCCTGCTCTACGACGGCCAGCTCTTCGGGCTCATCCCGACGCGGCTCTGGGGCACCTGGCTGATCTACGCGGCCGTCGTGCTGACGATCTGGTCCATGGTCTACTACCTCCAGAAGGCCGTGCCGGAGATCCGCGCCAAGGCGCGCTAGGACGACGTCAGGCAGCAAGCCGGACAGCGAGTTGTATCGGGACTTTTCCCGCCCTGCTCACCACCGGACGCGCGTCTAGAATCCGCTTCCCCGCGCGCGCCCTGGCCGCGTCAACCGGCCTGTCACGGGCAGCGTAGTGCGCGGGATCGACATCCGCATCGCAGTCCTGCTCGCCATCCAAGGCTGCAGGGCTCAACAGTCCGCTGAATCCTCACGAGGGGGCACGAGTGAACAAGTCCGAATTGATCGAGCACATCGCCAAGCAAGCCGACATCTCCAAGGCCGCCGCAGGCCGTGCGCTCGAAGCCGTGATCGGCGGCGTCAAGACGACGCTGAAGAAGAACGGCACCGTTTCGCTGGTAGGCTTCGGCACCTTCAGCATCACCAAGCGTGCGGCGCGTGCCGGCCGCAACCCCCGCACTGGCGATACGATCAAGATCAAATCGGCCAAGGTTCCCAAGTTCAAGCCCGGCAAGGCACTCAAGGACGCGGTGAACTGACCATTCGGCCGGTCCCGGAATTCCCGGGCGCTTAGCTCAGTTGGTAGAGCACCTCCCTTACACGGAGATTGTCGGCGGTTCGAGCCCGTCAGCGCCCACCACCCGCCCCCGGGCGGCGTCTGCTGCATCACACTTAGAATGCAGCTCCCCTCGAAGGCGAACCTTGGTTCGCCTTCGTCGCGTCTGACCTCTCAAGGCTTCCCGAAGATGTTTGAATTCGTCCGCGCCAACACGCGCCTATTTCAGTTCATCCTGCTGATCCTGATCCTGCCGTCCTTCGCCTTCGTCGGCATGCAGGGCTACACCAGCATGATGGATGGCGCCAATGCTGGCGTGGCCACCGTGAACGGCCGCAAGATCACCCAGGCTGAATGGGATGCCGCCCAGCGCGAGCAGGCCGACCGCATCCGCCGCCAGAACCCGACCATCGACGCCAAGCTGCTGGACACGCCCGAGGTCAAGCGGGCAGCCCTGGATCAGCTCGTCAACGAACGCACGCTCAAGGCCGCGGCCGACCAGCAGCACTTCACGCCCAGCGCCGAGGCCGTCAACGCGCGTTTCTGGAACGACCCGCAGTTCGCATTCCTGCGCAACCCTGATGGCACGGTCAACAAGGGGCTGCTGGCCGCCCAGGGCATGACGCCTTCCATCTTCATGGAGCGTCTGCGCCAGGACTACGCACTGCGCCAGGTCACGACCCCCATCGAGAGCTCTGCCGCTGTCGGCACCGCCGCGCCCAAGCTGGCCTTCGATTCGCTGCTGCAGCAGCGCGAGGTGCAGCTGCAGCATTTCGACATCAAGGACTTCGCCGCGAAGATCAATCCGAGCGACGCAGACATTGATGCCTTCTACAAGGAACCAGCCAACGCCGCCAAGTTCCAGCTGCCCGAAACGGCGCAGATCCAGTACGTCGTGCTCGACCTCGAGGCTCTGAAGAAGGACGTCAAGTTCACCGAAGACGACCTGAAGAACTACTACAAGGAAAACGTGTCGCGCTACGGCGTGCCCGAAGAGCGTCGAGCCAGCCACATCCTGATCAAGGTGGAGCGCAGCGCGCCGGCAGAAGAACGTGCCAAGGCCAAGGCCAAGGCCGAGGAAATCCTGGCCCAGGTCCGCAAGAACCCGGCCGAGTTTGCCGCGCTGGCCAAGAAGAATTCGCAGGACGAGGGTTCTGCGGTCAACGGCGGCGACCTCGACTTCTTCAGCCGTGGCGCCATGGTCAAGGAGTTCGATGCGGCCGTCTATGCGATGAAGCCGGGCGAGATCAGCAACCTCGTCGAGACCGATTTCGGCTATCACATCATCCAGCTGACCGGCACGCGTGGCGGTGAGCAAAAGCCTTTCGAGGCCGTCCGGGCCGAGGTCGAGGCCGAGGTGCGCAAGCAGCTTGCCCAGCGACGCTATTCGGAAGCCGCCGAGCAGTTTGGCAACCTCGTCTACGAGCAGTCGGACAGCCTGCAGCCCGCGGCCGACAAGCTCAAGCTTCAGGTCCAGACCGCCACCGTGCAGCGCCAGCCCCTGCCGGGCGCCATCGGCCCGCTTGCTTCGACCAAGCTGCTGGATGCCGTCTTCGGCGTCGAGGCCCTGCGCAACAAGCGCAACACCGAAGCCATCGAGACCGGCCCCAGCCAACTGGTGTCTGCCCACGTCACGCAGCACAACCCGGCCCGCGTGCCGCCGCTGGCCGACGTGAAGGACAAGGTTCGCGATCAGCTCGTCAGGAAGCTCGCCTCCGAGCAGGCCAAGAAGGCCGGCGAAGCGCGCGTTGCGGCGCTCAAGGCCAACCCGGCCGACACTGCAGGACTGGAAGCTGCGGTGACCGTGTCGCGCCCGATGTCGCATAGCCTGACGCGCGCCCAACTCGAGGCCGTGTTGGGTGCCGATGCTGCCAAGCTTCCGGTGGCCCTGGGTGTTGCGGCCGACGATGGCGGCTATCTCGTCGTGCGCATCAATCAACTGCGCCCGCGCGACGCCGCCATCATCGACGACAAGCGGGCTGCCCAGCAGTACGCCAGCGCCTGGGCGCGTGCCGAGGCCCAGGCCTACCTGGCTGCATTGAAGTCGCAGTACAAGGCGAGCATTAAAGTTGCCGCTCCGGCCTCTGGCGCCAGTGCGCCCTGATTTTTAGGTTATACTTTTTGGCTCTGCGGTGGCTGTAGCTCAGTTGGTAGAGTCCAGGATTGTGATTCCTGTCGTCGTGGGTTCGAGTCCCATCAGCCACCCCATAAGAACATCTCATGGCATGCCATGAAGAAGCAGCCTCAAGCGCATCAAGCACTTGGGGCTTTTTTCTTGCCGTGGCATGTCAGGTCGTGTCATTGCAACGCAGGGGAACAGTGAGCGTCCAGCCGCTCCACCTTGACTCAGTCTGGAAGCGGGGCTATCTCGCCGCAGCTGCGGATCCGACGAAGGCGACGCACTCCACGAGGTTGAGAGTGGCCAGTACCAAGTACTTCTCAGCCTCGGTACGCACGGCCCACAGGTCGTGGTCGCCGAGATAGCCGTAGGCGAATGCAAGCAGATTGCGCTCGGGATGCTCGTCACAGAACTTCTGGACGATCTGGGCGACCAACTCAGGCGGCAGCCCCTCGTTGAAGCGCGCACGGGCAGTCAGGCGCTGTAGGCATCCCTCCTGGATGTCCTCGGTGACGACGGGCCACTGGTGACCGCTGAGCTTCATCGCCTGGAACGTGACGAGCAGGACGTGAATCGCCACATCCAACTGCGCCATGGCCACGCCCATGCGCGGCAGCACCAGGATCGACGCGAGCAACGTGGGCTGCTTCACGAAGATCTCATCGGTGAGCGCCACCTTCTGCTCCAGGCTCATCCGCTGGACGGCACGCTGGGCCTGCACGATCACGGGCAAGTTGATCCGTTCCATTGTCAGGTGGGCCGCCAGCGGTGCGGCAGCAGTTCTTCGAGGCGGTGGCTCGGGTGTGAGTGGATGCGCGCCAGCACATCGCGCAGATAGGCCCACGGATCCAGGCCGTTGAGTTTGGCCGACTGCACCAGGCTCATCACCACCGCAGCGCGCTGGCCGGCCAACGCGCTGCCGGCGAACAGCCAGTTCTTCGCTCCAAGCTTCCAGGGCTTGATCTGCCGCTCGATGAGGTTGTTGTCGATGACCACGGCCCCGTCGTCCAGGTGTAGCGTGAGTGCTGGCCAGGCGTTCAGGCTGTAGTCGATCGCCTCGGCGATCTTGCTGCCATCGAGCACCTGCGTGCGCTGCAGCTTCAGCCACACCTGGAGCTCCTCCCACAGCGGCCGACTCACCGCCTGGCGTGCCTGGCGGCGCTCGTCGTGGGACATCTCGCCGAAGGCGCCTTCGGCACGGTAGATCCGTGCCCAGCGCTGCATGGCCTCGGCGGCCACGGCGCTGGCACTGTGCTCACCGCGGCTGAGCTCCTCGAAGCGACGACGGGCATGCGCGGCACATGCCGCCGACTTGCGCTGCGGGTAAAGCTTGCCGTCCAGCACGGCGTTGTAGCCCCCATACTGGTCCGTGATCAGAGTGCCGTTCCAGGCGGGTTCCGGTGCAGGTGGCCCCTTGCCACCGAGGAAGGCGAGCGGGTACTGCGATCCTCGACCCAGGCAGAACTCGTAGATCACGCCCGGGTGCGGGTCGTGATGGCTGCGTGCCCATGCCCAGACATAGGCCTTCTTCGTCTTGCCGGCACCAGGGTCCAGCAGTGGCACCGGCGTCTCGTCGGCATGCAGCACCCGGCAGCTCAGGATGAAGGCTCGGTGCAGCTCGTACAGCGGCTCCAGGCTCGCGCCGCCAGCGCCGCCCCAACTGGCCAGCGTAGAGCGCGGCGTGTGCACGCCGGAGCGCGCGTTGATCGGCTCTTGCCGGTAGTACGGCAGGTGGTCGACGAAGCGGCTGATCAGCGTGTGGGCCACTAGCCCGGCCGCCGGGATGCCGCCGTCGACGACGTCGGGCTCGGCCGGTTCCTGGCGGAGCACCTGGCAGCACCGGCACACCCACTTGCCGTAGATGTGCCGGTGGACGAAGAACTTCGCCGGGACGATGTCCAGCTTCTCGCTGACGTCCTCGCCGATGCGCTGCATGGGCTGGCCGCAGTCGGAGTTCGGGCAGGTGGTGTCCTCGGGCTCGTGGCGGTGCTCCACGCGCTCCAGATGTTCGGGCAGCGCCTGGCGCCGCGGTTTGCGCGGGGGTGCCTTGGGCGTCTTAGGCGCCTCGGGCAGGCCGCGCTGCAGTTCGGCCAACTTCGCCTGCAGGCTGGCTTCGTCCTCGGCAAGGGCTTCAGCGAACAGCAGTCGCTGTGCAGCGGTCATGACCTCGGTCTTGGCGTCGAACTGCCAGCGGCGCAACCGGGCAATCTCGAAGTTGAGCTTGTCGATCTTGGCTTGCGCCAGCGTGAGCTCCCGGCCACGGTGGGCCAGTTCCTGCGCATCGACCCGCGCTTGTTGCTGCAGCCGCTCAATCAGCGCGAGCACCTCGGCGGGCAGGCTCGTCAGATCAGGGGTGGGGGCAACTGCACTGGGCATGCGCAGCATGGTGCCGCATCGAACATCGGCCTGCCATTGGCACTTGCGCTGTCAACCGCCGCAGCGCCTCAGGTGCGGCGGATCGTGGCCAGTTCACCCAGCCGCTGCCAGGGCAGTCCGAGGGTCAGTGCTTCGAATTGCTGTGCGCTCAGCTGCAAGGCCGGTGCCGGCGAGCCCGCCTCGGCGGCGTGCCAAACGAAGCGGCCGGCATGCAGGCGACGCGTGGCGCACCACACGCCGAAGCCGTCATGCACGAGCAGCTTCAGGCGGCTGGCCCGTGCATTGGCAAACAGGTAGCCGTGGTGGGCGCGTGCCTCGCCGAGTGTGTTGACCACCACTGACAGCAACCGATCGGCACCGGCGCGCATGTCCTGCGGCCGACTGCACAGCCAAAGGGCGTCGATCCTGATCATGCGCCAGTCAGTCCTTCAGGGTCACGGCAACCAACTCGCGCAGCCACGCGGCGCACGCTGCGGCCTGTGTCGACGGCCAACGCACGCTCAGCCGCGTCGCGCCGCGGTTGAGCTCGATGTGGATGTCCGGGGAATTGACCGACTCAATCTCGGCGTGCCCAGCGCCGGCCGACACTGCAGGAGCCACTTCGACGGGAATGAACTGCAGCGACGCAGCCGTCGCCACGGCGGCGACCGGCTGCTTGCCGGCTATTGTTCGGGGCGCAGCCATCCCGGTGCGCTTGATGCCGCGCCCCACCAGCCACTTACGCAGAAGGTTGACGTTGAGGCCGTGTGCCAGCGCGATGGCCGCCACCGAGGCGCCAGGCTGCTGGCACTCGGCAAGAACCTGCGCCTTGAACTCGGCGCTGTGCACGCGCCTCTGGGATCTGGGTTGCATAGGTGCCCACCTATTGGAATTGGTGGGCACCATCGTCATGGGCGTATCCCCACAGTTCAAGATGGGGCGGCCAGACGCTCACGGGGAACAAGAGGCGCATTTCGGGAAACAGAGGCCGATTCCGGCCCTGCAACGAGATTTGTTCCCCGATGCCGCTCACCGATCTTGAGTGCAAGCGCGACGAAGCTGGCGACGGCGCAGCCTAAAGGAGGGGCGGCCGGGCTCTCTCAGTGAAGGTCCTGCTCGCGCTGATGACGGATGGCCAGCACGACGACCAGCTCGGGCCCCGCAACCTCGTACTCGATGACGTAGCCGGTCGACCCGAACGGAACGACGAGTTCGCGTCGTAGCGGACCGCCGCCACTGCGCTTGCGAAATAGCATCGGCGATACAGCCAACGCCAGGACCGCCGTCTGGATGGCGTCGATGGCGCGATTGGCGATTTCTAGGTCTTCGACGTACTCGGCACGCTCGAGGAGGTGCTCGTGCAGTCGCAATAGGTCGTCATCCGCTTGGGTCTCGAAGATGACCTGGTAGGTCATGTGTCGGCCGGACGGTGCTTGTTTTGAAGCTCCTTGCGCCTGGCCTCCAGGCGCGTGCGCATGTCGGCGATGACGTCTTCAGCCGGCCGGCCTGCGCCGGTGCGCTGGAAGCGCGCCCAAGCCTCGTCAGCACGCGCGGCGAACGCGCTCTGAACAAGGCGGTGCTCCACCGCGCTACGTACCGTCGACTCGACGAATTCGGACAGGGTCTCGCCGTCGCGCAGGACGGCGTCGAGGTCGGCGCGGAGCTGAGGCTCGATGCGCACCTGCGGGATGATGGCTGTCTTCATGCCTCGATTGTGTTGCAAATGAGTTGCAGCGTCAAAGCCTAGAGTGGTTTGGGACTTTCTGATTTCCCGAACGCCGACAACGAGTTAAGTCCGATTTGGCGTGAAATCACATGAATCCCGGCCGACCCTCTAGAGAGCGTCCCGCGGCACGAAGACGGTGCGGTCGTAGACGGTGGCGGTCACCTGAGGATTTGCGTGCAGATCCGGCAGCTTCTTCCGCAACTTGTTGTGCTGCGTCGTGTAGTGGGCCCTCAGATCGTCGAAGGCGAATCCTGCCTATCAAGAAAGAGTGCAAAGCGCAGAGGTTTCGCTCCGGGGATGAACAGGAAACTGCCCTGAGCCAGACATTCGTCTTGGGCGACCCAGGCCAACGCCAGCGATTCGCTCAGGAGTACCGCAAGACCGCTGAGCTCTACTACCAGGGGCAGCCGGATTTCGAGGCGCTGCCGGCGCGCATTCACCAGCACATCGCCGTGATGTGAACTTTGCGCACCTTAGCCTGAGCTGGCGTCAACTCATGCCGCTGATCATGGCGACCTCGCTCTAGGCGCTTTGTTCTGCGCGCGGCAAGGCCGCCAGCCGACGCGCTGGCGGCGATCAACGGCAAATGGCGCGCAGGACGTTCGCCAGTTTCTTGACGGCGATTTCCAGCTCATGGGGTGCATGGGCAGCGAATCCCATCAGGAATCCTGCTTTGTGCTTGCTCGACGCATGCAGCGCCGTCAGCCCCAGGAGGTCGATGCCGGCACGGCGTGCGGACTCCACGGCATCGCGTTCGTGGATGTCGCGGATGAATACGCACGGCATCTGCATGCCGCCGGCCGGAACCTGTGGTTCCACGAACTCGCTCAGATGCTGGCGTACCAGCCGCTCCAAGGTGTCTCGCCGTTCGGCGTATACGGCGCGCATGGTGCGTACATGGGCGCCGAAATGGCCGCCTTCGATGAAGCGCGCCAGCGTGAGCTGTGGGATCGATGCGCTGTGCCCGTCCAGCAGGGTGCGGGCCACGGTCATGGGCGCGACCAATGATGGTGGCAGCACCATGTAGCCGATGCGCAAGCCGGGAAACAGTGATTTGGTGAAGGTGCCGATGTAGATCGTCCGCTCGTGGGGGTCGAGCCCTTGCACGCAGGCGGTGGGTTTGCCCGCGTAGTGGAACTCGCTGTCGTAGTCGTCCTCGATGATCCAGCCCTGGCGCGTTCTTGCCCACTCGATGACGGCCAGGCGCCGATCCAGCGCCAGCGTCGCTCCGGTGGGGAACTGGTGCGATGGCGTCAGGAACACGGCCCTCGCGGGCTCGCCACCTCCCTTGACCGCTTCAAACAGGTGCTCCACGCACATGCCAGCTGCATCCAAAGGAACGGGAACGCATTCAAGCCCAGCAGCGTCGAAAGCCTTGCGCGCCCCGTGATAGGCGGGGTCTTCGATGAAGATCCGCTCGCCCGCATCGAGCAGTACGGTGGCACACAACGTCAGTGCCTGCTGCGAACTGGTCAGCACCAGCACCCGCTCGGGCGTCGCGCGCGCCCCCCGTTCGAGATTGACGTAGTCAGCGATGGCGCGCCGCAGCGGCTCCACGCCCTGCGGCGGGCTGTTCAGCAGCGCCAGGGTGCCGTGGTCCCTCAACACCTGCCGCTCCAGCCGCTCCCAGGTCTGCAGCGGAAAGCTGCGTGTTTCCGGTACGCCAGGAGCGAACGCACGCGGGGCGATGAAGTCGCGCAGGCCGCCGCCGCGGAACATGGCGCCGCCCCGAAGGCTCAGGCGGGGTGCGGCCTGGCCCTCCCTGCTCGTGCGGCGGGGCTTGCCGCGCCCGGGCAGCTGCTGTGCCCGCTCTGACACGAAGCTGCCGCTGCCCACGCGCCGCTCGATGAAGCCCTCCGCATGCAGCTGGCCGTAGGCCGCCTCGACCGTATCGCGCGAGACCCCCAAAGACTTCGCCAAGGTGCGAGACGCGGGCAAGTGTCTGCCCACGCCGAGCGCGCCGTCGAGGATCAACTGGCGAATGGCCCGCTGCACCCGCGCATGCAGCGGCAGCGCGCCATGCGCTGGGTCGCAGACCCAGGCTTTGACGGATTCAAGTTGGGCATGCTTGAACAATTGGCCGGTATCTCATCAAGAAATTGGTGTGGAACAACAGGCCATTTTGATTCTACAAATGCGCTTCTCGAGCCACTCAACCGACGCCTCAGGAGTCACCGCCCGGCCATGCCATCCGTCCCTCCACCTTCGACCATCCGCTGGCGCGATCTCACCCATCCCGCTGTCGCAGGCCTCGTCTCGGTCATCGTCAACTACGGAGGCACCTTCATCCTGGTGTTCCAGGCCGCCAAGGTCGCAGGCCTGAGCCCTGCATTGACGGCCTCTTGGGTGTGGTCGATCTCCATCGGCGTGGGGGTGACGGGGATCATCTTGAGCTGGATGTCCCGCGAGCCGATCATCACCGCCTGGTCCACGCCAGCGGCGGCGTTCCTGGTCACGACACTGGCGACCACGCCGTATGCCGAGGCGGTGGGGGCCTACCTGATTTCGGCAGCGGCCTTTGTTGCGCTGGGGCTGTCGGGTGGGTTCGAGCGCGTCATCCGCCTGATTCCACCGGGTGTGGCGGCAGGGTCGCTCGCGGGCATCCTGCTGCAATTCGGCATCAAGGCATTTGGTGGCATGGGCGTCGACCCGCTGCTGGCTGGTTTGCTGATCGTGGCCTATGTAGTGCTCAAGCGGTTCAGTGCCCGCTTTGCCATCGTCGGCATCCTGGTGCTGGGACTGGCCTTGCTGCTGATGCAGGATCGCGTCGATCTGTCGGAGCTGCAACTGCAGCCCGTGACGCCTGTCTTCACGATGCCGGCCTTCTCGGTCAATGCGCTGCTGAGCGTCGCCTTGCCCATGTTCCTCATCACGCTGACCGGCCAGTACATGCCAGGCATGCTGGTGCTGCGCAATGACGGCTTCAAAACAAGCGCCGACCCCATCGTGACGGTGACTGGCCTGGGCTCGCTGCTGATGGCGCCGTTCGGCTCGCATGCGTTCAACATTGCGGCCATCACGGCAGCCATCGCGACGGGCAGGGAGGCGCACGAAGACCCGTCCAAGCGCTGGATCGCGGGCGTTGCCGCGGGCCTGTGTTACATCCTCGTGGGTATGTTCGGCATGACGTTGGCCGCCGTCTTCATGGCCTTCCCGACGACCTTCATCGCTACGCTGGCAGGGCTGGCGCTGCTGGGAGCGATCGGCGGCAGCTTGGCTACGGCTCTGGCCGACGCGAGGACGCGGGAAGCGTCGCTGATCACGTTCCTGGCCTCGGCCGCCAACATCACGCTGCTGGGCATCGGAGGCGCGTTCTGGGGCTTGGTGATCGGGCTGATGGCCTATGCGGTGCTCAATGGCCGGCTGCCGGGTAGAACACCCGGTCCCGCCTTGGAGCCCACGCCGCTCAGCAAGAGGGCGAGCTGATGCCAACACCCTTTGAAACACAGACCGGCTACGCGCAGCATGGCCGCTATCCCGAGGCGACCACGGTCGACGACTTCCGGCGCAACCTGGCCGCGGTGCACGCACGCATCGAGGCTGCCTGCCATCGGGTGGGGCGCGATCCGGCAAGTGTGCGGCTGTTGCCGGTGAGCAAGACCAAGCCCGAGGCCAGCCTGCGCCTGGCCCATGCGGCGGGTTGTCGGACGCTGGGCGAGAACAAGGTGCAGGAGGCCTATGGCAAATGGGAGGCGATGCAGGATCTGGGCGATCTGCGCTGGTCCGTCATCGGGCATCTGCAGACCAACAAGGCCAGGCTTGTGGCGCGCTTCGCCGCCGAGTTCCAGGCGCTGGACAGCCTGCGCGTGGCTCAGGCGCTGGATCGTCGACTCCAAGCCGAAGGACGTTCGCTGGACGTGTTCGTGCAGGTCAACACATCGGGGGAGGGCAGCAAGTACGGTCTGATCCCCGAGGACGTGCCGGCCTTCGTCCGGGCATTGCCGGCGTTCTCGGCGCTGCGTGTGCGCGGGCTGATGACCCTGGCGCTGTTCTCAAGCGAGGTGCAACGGGTGCGCCAGTGCTTCGTGCTGCTGCGCGGCCTGCGCGACCGGTTGCGTCAAAGCGCCCCCGCAGGCATCTCGCTGGACGAGCTGTCTATGGGCATGTCCGGTGACTTCGAGATCGCCATCGAGGAAGGCGCCACCGTAGTGCGCGTCGGGCAGGCAATCTTTGGCGCACGCATCACGCCGGACAGCCACTACTGGCCCGGTGAATCCGGCGCCGAGGAGTCGCTGCGTTGAAAACAGCCGCGTCTTGCGGCAGCGGGCGGTGCCTGGGACTTGTGCGGGTTCTCTCGACGTAGTCCACCCACATCTCCTCATCGGACAGGAACGGCAGCAGGGTGAGCCATTCGAGCTCAGGCTTACCTGGTTCAAGCCGCTCGCTCCCGGGCGTCTCTCGGGGAGGGGCGACTTCAATGAGCTTTTGCCATCAGGCGCTGACGACGCCGGCCCGCGGTTCCGGGATCAACCCAGGTGTGAGGGGAGGTGGCCAACAGTGGGGAAACTCGGGCGGCCGCTGGGAGTCGACATGTCGCGAGCGAAGGCTGGCGTCGTGCTCGTCGCGGTTACTGCATCCGGTGCCTTGGGCGTCGTGCATGGCAGCGTGAACATGGTGCTGCAGCGCTATGCGGCCTTCGTGTTGGCTCGTAGCGCCAAGCCGTAGCCCATCGTGACCGCGATGCCCGCCAGCACCGCAGTGGTGCCGCCCCAGACGGCGACCGGCATGGGCGCGAAGGCATACAGAGCGGTATGCACAAGGCCGCTCAACGCCAGGGACCAACCGGCTACTCGCCGTAGCTGGCGCGCACAGGCATTGGGCACGAAGGTCTTCGGCAAGCGGTTCCCGAACCAGGCGATCATGAGGCCGTTGGCACCGATGACCAGCCTCGTGACTGTGTCACCGTCGATGTAGCCAAGCCGACGGGCATAGGTCGAGACGAGGGCCAGGATGAGGATGCCGATGCCCCAGGCGAGGCTGCCCTTCATCTCGTCCTTCTGTTCCTTGTTCATCGCACAGTCTCCTTCTTGAGCTTTGGCGTTTGCGCGCCCACACCGAACGAATGCACGAAGCCCAACAGGGCTTCTTCGAGAACCGAGAGCTTCAGGTGATAGATGACTGACTTGCCAGCCTTCTCCGTGTGCACGAGGTCGGCGTCCTTGAGCACCGCGAAGTGCGCGGACATGGTCGGCTTGGAGACGTTGAACTGCTCGCTCAGTTCGCCGGCGCTGAGGGGCCCCTCGCGCAACAGCTGGAGGACCCGCCTGCGGGTCGGGTCGGAGAGCGCCTTGAACACCTGACTCATGATGTGATGATTAGCTAATCATCGAAATGTGTCAAGAGGCGCTGTCGAGCCTTCGCGGGGATGAAGCGAGCCAAGGCGCGCAACCGTGCACGTGCGCCCGTGCGACCGAGGTCGTGCCAATCAACGGGATCCTGCCCCTTGACGGCGCCAGCGCGTGTCAACGGCAGGCGCCGGTCAACGGGTGCAGGAGGCTGCGACCTACTGCGGCGCGCGGAACTCCAGTTTCGGGCCAGGCGACAGAGTGACCATCTCTGCCGGACTCAGCACGCGGACCTTGTGCCACACGCCGCGCGGCACCACCAGGCCCTGGCCGGGGCCGACCTCAATCGTCTGCGCCTCTTCAAGCTCCAGCGTGACGGCGATGCGGCCGGCAACGACGTAGAGGATCTCATCGCCGTCCGGGTGCATTTCACCGCCGTGCGGGGCGTCGTGCGTCATGGAGACTGGCGTGAAGGTGAAGCCGGCGAACCCGTGAAACGGGTTGGCGCTGCTGCCGCGGCTCACCGACAGATCAGCGCCCAGGTGCAGGCAATCGTTCGTGTCAAAGCGCATGGTCGGTGCCTTCAAAGCGGAAGCGGATGAAGTAGAGCTTATGGCCACTGCCGTGCTTGGCTGTCTGCATGAGGTCGACCAGGTTGCGAAAGCCGGACTCACGCGCGAGCGAGTCCGAGACATCGCGCCAGTCGATCTCGCGGATGGACGTCACGACGACATGGCCACCTTCCACCGGGTAGCGACCGTCGACCTTCACGCGTGGCGACTGCCAGACGCGAAAGGAGGTCGTGATGTCGCCGCGCCTGACGCCCTCGCGAAGCTTCTTGGTGAACTGCATCGCATCAGCCGCCGATGCGCGCAGAGACGTTCCAGACGTGGTGGGCTGGGTCCATGATGCGGCCGACACGATCGCCCCAGAACTGGTCCGCAGCGGGTATCAGCACGCGGGCGCCTGCGGCCACGGCCTTGCTGATGAGTGCATCGACGTCGTCGCAATACAGGTAGTTGACGACCGGTGAACTGCCGTCAGGCTCCGGTGGCCGGCTGCCCAGATGGGGCGAGTCATCGTGCACCATGAAGAGCGCGCCGCCGAAGGACAGCGTGGCGTGGATCACGTGGCCGTCGGCGGCTTCGCGGCGCGACAGCTCGGTCGCGTCGAACGCGGCCTTGCAGAACTCGATCTGCTGCGCGGCGTCCCGGCAGACGAGCATGGGAACGATCATTCGAAGGGCCATGTCCAGGGTTCCTCCCTCAGGGCGACGAGATCCATAACAGCGAGATCCACAGGGTTCTATCTTCGCGCGAGAAGCAGGCTCATGGCCCAGCCTGCGTGGTGCCTGGCAATGTTTCATTGCCGAGCTTCACAGTTTCGCCGGCCGCAAGGGGCGGCTTCCACGATCTGCGAGGAGGTGTTGGCCCTGTCGCCGAAGAGGCCAGCGAATACATGTTGACCGACGCAGGGCGTTCGGTCAGATGGGTGGTGCCCAGCGATGGGGCAGCAACCCACCGATATCGCGCGCCCGCTGTGGCGGCAAGTGTTGCGGTCGCGCTGCAGTCGGCGGCGATGCCATGGTCTTGTGCTCTGCGCCGATGCCGCACTTGCGCGGTAAGCAGGCCTTCAGCCCGCGTGCAAGGGCGGCCGCCGCCATGGAAGCGCCGGGCTTGGGCATCCCTCGACGACCACCACCTTGAACTCCGCCGTATGCCCGTCTATCGGTGGGCCTGGGCTAGGCGTAGCTGACCCATCCTCTGAAGGAAAAGCCGGCGTAGAACAACTGTGTCCCTGAGAACCCTGCTTCCCTGAGCAGAAGCTCATCCTCTGCCGGAGACAGGATGGGCAGGCGGGAGCCGACTGCTTCGGCGCCGGCCTGGGCTTTCTCGGGATCGATCCCAGAAGAAGCGCCAAAGGCGGCATACCTGGCAAGCCAGGTAGCGCGCTCCGAGCTGGCTTGCTCAAAACTGAGGTGTGCGGTGACCAGTGGTGCACGTGGTTTGAGGCGCTGGCGGATTGCCTTGAGCAACCCCCGGCGCTCTTCGCGCGGTACGAAATGCATTGTCAGCAGGCATGTCGCAGCGTCGTACGGGCCTGACGGAGAGGTGTCGACATACCCCTCGAACAGGTTGACTCGGCTTGCCAGCGGCCCGAGCATCGCCTGGGCGAGCCTGAGCATTTCGCTTGCCGGATCGACGCCCACGAAGCGCCAGTTGGCGTGGTTGGTGGCCAAGAGCTTCAGTTCCAGGCCGCCGCCGGCGCCGACGACCAGGACGTTTGCGTCCGATGGCGCGCGCTCACACAAGAGGATGTCGGTCATCCGCATCATGTCCGCCCAACCCGGGACGACGCGCGCGGGCCCAGCCGCGTAGTTCGCTACCGCTGCAGGATCGTTGAAGTGGTGCTGTTGGTCGCTCATGGGTATCGGGGGCTGGTTGCATCTGCGTGGACGGTCGCCGCGGAACTCAAGACCTGGCGGCCAGATGCCCCATCAGCCTCCGAGGAGCCCACATTGTCCCGCTCATTCCCAGAGGTTGAGCTCCGCACGCGCTGCCCCCTGTCTGGGGAAGTTCTTCATCCCGTGCCGCTGCCGCGGCCGTGCCGGCCATCATCGAGCGGGTGCACTTTCCCCGAATGGTTGTCGGAGTGTGATCCCGATGGAAACGAGTGGTACTGGACAAAAGTGTCTTGAGCTCCGCTCATAGGAGAGTCGAACTGCGCGCCCTCGAATCTCGCAATATGTCTTGAGCTCTCCGGGCACGCGTTCCGACTGACTTTCGCAATAGTGTCTTGAGCTTCGCGCGCCAAGCCCGCATGGCTACTAGGCTCATCAGGCGATGCCATAGAGCATCGCGTTGAAGGTATCCCTGGGTTGGCGAACTGCCTGAATTGGGCGCCAAAGTGGCCTCTCCCAAGTGCATCGGCTCCGCCTGGGCGCCCGAAGTTGAAGCATCTGTACGAGAGAAGATTGGAAGCGAGAGGCGATGCTGCCATCTGCTACGGCACCCTGATCCTGCCGCCGAACCGCGAAGACGTCGCGAAGTTCGTCAACGCCTAATGCTCAAGGAAATCACATGACCGCCACGACCTCCAGCTCGGCCGAGTACGCCGCTCAGCCAATCCAGTACCTGAACGAACTGAAGACGAACCAGGTTCTGGACCCCATCACTTACGAAATTACCCAGGACCGCATCGACCGGTACGGCGCGGCCAGCCTGGACCTGAACCCCGTCCACATGAACCCCGAATGGTGTGAGCGCGCGCAAGTGTTCGGCACGCCGAAGACGGTCCAGCACGGGATGATGAGCATGTCGTACATGACCTCCGTCGTGCTTCGCACCTTCGGTCCCTTGGTGGAGATCACCAGCATCGACAGCAAGTTCACCAAGATTGGCCCTGTCGGCCAGACCATCACCTGCAAGGGCAAGGTTCGGGACATCCACGTGCTGGGCAACGGCAAGGACTACGCCACCATCGCCGTCGAGGCCACGGACGCAGATGGCGACGTCGTCGGTGTGAGCGAGATCCAGGTGCGCTTGCCCTGGAAGAGCTGACATCAAGTCCTCTTAAGCGGGCGGCTGCAGCGTGCCGTCCGCCCGAACAGCCAAGCCGCACCGGACCTCCCGCAAAATTGCAACCGTCGCGGAGATGTAGAGACGTGGACCTTCAAGAGTTGCCCAACCCCAGCGATTCAGTTGCGTTTGGGCCTTTCGTGCTGAACAGCGTGCGCCGCTCCTTGACGGAGGATGGCCATCAGGTGCGCCTGGGCGCTCGCGCTATGGACCTGCTCGTTGCGTTGGTTCAAGGCGCTGGGCGCGTCGTGACCCGCGCGGAGCTCTGCGCCTTCGCGTGGCCGACGGGCGAGGTGGCGTCGGCCACGTTGAATGTTCACATCGGCTCGCTGCGTCAGGCTCTTCGAGATGGGCAGGATGGGTTGCGGTACATCGTGAACGTTTCGGGGCGCGGCTATCAGTTCGTCGCGCCGCTGACTGCCATCACCCAGGATGACGGTCGCGCCGATGCGGTGCTGCGGTCGACCGCTGGCACTGGGCTGCAAAGATCTCTGGTTGGTCGTGATGAGGTGCTCAACCAGCTGGTTGAGCGAATCAGAGCGAGGCGCCTGGTCACTTTGACTGGCTTCGCCGGCGTGGGAAAGACATCAGTCGCTCGAGCATTGGCAGAGCGGGCAGAGCAGATGTTCGAACATGGCGTTCGATTCATCGAACTAGCGCCGCTCACGGATCCCGGCTTGGTGCCAAGCGCGCTGGCCCAAGCGCTGGGCCTTCCTGTGCGCCCTGGCAGCGTCATTGCGGACATCTCGAAAGCGCTTGTAGGCCGTGAAGTGTTGCTCGTCATGGACAACTGCGAGCACGTCATCGATGCGGTTGCATCGCTTGTCCAGACCGTGTTGACCAACTCCGACGGGGTGAAGGTGCTGGCGACCAGTCGAGAAGCACTGCGCTTGCCGGGCGAGCAGGTCATCGCGCTTTCCGGCCTCGCTTACCCTGCCGACGATGCCTCTACAACGGCAGCGGAGGCATTGACCTATCCGGCGGTCCAGCTCTTTGAGCGGCGTGTGCGGGCGGCCATCGCTGATTTCAGGCTCGCAGACAGAGATGCCGCAGCCGCTTCAGCCATCTGCCGCCAACTGGATGGCGTCCCACTGGCCATCGAGCTTGCTGCGTCGCACGTGGAAGCCCTGGGCATTCAAGGCTTACCCGAGCTGATGGGCGGCACTGCTTCGGCCGCTAACGCAGGACTTCGTACCGCCCCGGACCGTCATCGGACGATGAAGGCCGCTATCGACTGGAGCTACCGATTGCTGGCACCCGTCGAGCAGGCTGTCCTTCGAAAGGTGAGCGTGTTTGCCGGCGGTTTTTCGCTGGATGCCGCCGTCAGCGTGGGAGGGGAGGGCGCCGCGTCTGACGATACGGTGGCCGAGGCGCTGGCAGTTTTGGCGGCCAAGTCCCTCGTGGCAGTCGAAGCGGACGAACACGTGCGCTACCGGCTTCTTGAGGCGACGCGCAGCTTCGCTGCACAGGCTTTGTCGGAGCGCGGCGAGGCAGGCGATGCCAAGTTGCGGCACGCCAAGCACTTCCTCGCCGCTCTGGCGGGTGTCAGGGGCATGACCAAGGCGGGGGACGTGGCCGTGGCGCTGCGTGCCGATCTGGACAACGTGCGGGCCGCGCTCGCTTGGTCGTTCTCTGTGGAGGGCGACCCCGCCTTCGCGCGGCAGTTGGCTGGAGCGTCCGTGCCCATGTGGTTCGCCTTGAACCTGCTGGCCGAGTGCCATGACTGGATGGATCGGGCTCAAGGGCTTGGCCCTCAGCCAGGTGAGCCTCAAGAGGTCGCACAAAACATTCAGTATGGCGGCCAGAGCAGCACCATCTTCACGAGTGGTGCTACGGACGATGCTTTCGGCGCCTGGATGCAGGCCAGCAGCGGAAGTCCACCGCCAGAAGTGGACTCGAACGGCCTACTGCCGTTGCTAGGCCCCTGGACAGTGCTGCTTAGACGGATGGAGTTGGGGAAGGCCTCGGAACTTGTGGTGCAAGCGGAGCAGCTCGCAAGCGGGTCTAGCGTCCGGGATCTTGTCGCAACGGCTGCTTGGATGCGGTCGCTGACCTCTCACCATCAAGGCCGCTTTGCCGATGCGCTTGCATCGTTTGAGCGATTCCTTCAGGAAGAGACCCCGGCTGGCAGGCAGTTCTTTCTCTCCATCAGTGGCTTCGACCGTCGGTCGGGCGTGCATCTCCTGCGCGGACTGACGAACTGGCTGCTGGGGCGGACAGATGCTGGCCTTGCCGAGTGCCAGGCTGGCTACGCTGCGGCGAGGGCGGTTGGAACGGATCTGCCCATCTGTGAAGCTCTGCAGTGGCGCGGCTTCGCGCTGTTCTTGGCTGGTGCAGACGCGGCAGTGCTGGAGCCGATCGCGGTCGAGCTCGGCGAGCGTGCGAAGGCGAGTGATTTCAGCAGTCATGCTGCGTTGGCAAGTTGCCTCAGTGGCCTCGCAGCAAGTCTCCGCGGTGACCCCGCGAGGGCAGCGGGTCTGCTCGACGCTGGGTACCGGGAGGTGCAGGCGAGCCGCTACGGACCCTTCGATCCGCTGATCGTCGGGGAGCTGGCGGCGGCCATGTGTGCGCTGGGCAAACCAGGCGACGCTCTGGACCTCATCTCTGAGTTCGAATGCTCGCGGCCTGAGCCCAGCAGTTGGTGTGCCGCCGAGCTGCTCAGGCGAAAGGCCGAGGCTCAGCACCTGTCGGGGCTCTACGTCGAGAGCGAGCAGACCTTCTTGGATGCTGTCGAACTTGCCCGTCAGCAGGGGGCGCTCTCGTGGGAGCTCAGAACAGCACGTTCTTTCGCGGAACTCGCCCGTACGCCCGGACCGCGTGCGTCCGCTCGAAATTTGCTGACGGCGGTCAACGGACGGATTGCCGCACTGCAGGTAGAGGCGGCCTGAGCGCTCAAGCCGCGGTCATCGCACCTCGCGATAAAACGTGCCGATGGCCAAAACAGAGAGGCCCGGAGCACTAGGTGTCCGGGCCTCCCATTCAGGTGCGGCACCAGGTGGGTGCCGCGTAGTCATGACGGTCAGGCTCCTTGGGCTGCTTTGTCAGGGTCGACTGGCGGCTCGCCAGAGGCCTTCACAAGCGCCGCAAGGACGACTGCCTGTGAGACCACCTGGAACACACCCGCGAGCGCCAGCCAGACGTTTCCCAGGCAGATCCCCACGAGCAGCCAGCTCATGTTTGCCACCAAGCGAAGCGCGAGGCTGAACGCCTGGTAAGTGTCCAGGCGGCTCAGCCGAGGCAGGCCCTTGCGCGCAGCCTCGTACAGCTGAGGAACGCTGGACAGCGCAGCGCAGCTGGACGTCGGCCAAGATGCAGCCGTTGAGGCGAGGAATCGTTGATGCAAGCTAAAAGAGGTGGGATCCACTCGCCGGCGCGCGGGGCGATTCGCCAGCCCGGATTTGGCGGGGAGCTGAACGGCCGTCTGAACACCCTGCGAACTGCGCTGGAGACGCTGCCAAAAGGAAAGACGGCTGCAGTTGACGTTCAACGGTGCCATCAGTTTCTCAGCCTGATGACCAAAGCGTCCACAGCGTACTCACTCAGCCCGAAAGAGAAGGGGCGCGCGCTTGAGCTCATGCGTTGGTTCGAGAAGCGCAGGCATGGCATGGACCAGTCCCTCGGTGAGATCTCTCGTGCGGTACAAGATGTGGGTCAGGCGACCCGCTGGCTTGCGCTGTATGAGGGATCGGCCACGGAAGATAGGGCCAAGGAGCGGATCGATATCGGCCATAAGCGGGCTAGCAAGCAGCCCGGCTATGTGCAGCCGGGCCGAAGCGAGAAGGTTGGCGTGGTCGTTTACCTGGAGCCAGCCACCCATCAAATGCTTAAACGTGTTGCCGACGCTAGGAATTTGAAGCCGACAGCTCTGGTGAAGCAGCTGATCGAGGACTCAATCCGTACTTTCGAGGCGAGCTACTTGGCATCTACATTCGCGGAACTGACGTCGACAAGTTGATGCGCCAGGTCACCTGCGGAGATGTGCAGCTTCAGGGAGCAGTTGTTCTGCCGAAGAATCTCTTTGGCCTGATGGTCGAACGGATTGGTGGCTTCCACAAGAGTGGGTCGTACAAGAGCGACGATCTTTCCACCTGGGATGCGCGTCGGCAAATTAAGCGCTTCCTCGCTGAGCGATGCTCGCGAGAGTTCTTAGAGGTCTATCTCGAAGCCGACCCGAAGGTCGTGGACGGCATGGACAGACCAAGCAAGTACCTGGAGTTCTCCGAGGACGTCGACCTCGCCATTCGGATGTCAGGCTTTGGGATGCTGCCTGAGGAGCTTCGAAAGGCCGTTGTCGCCTTCGCCATGGACTGTGCGCTGAACGGCGGCGATGCTCGCATCCTTGTCGAGCCCCGGCTGCGTTCACTCATGACACCAGCCGAGTCCTCTCGGCTCGCCCATGGCGTTAGGACTCTGCTCCTGCCTCGAATCGATGAATTCCGCTCGGCGATGGAGGAGGGATACGAGGATGAGATGTGGGGGCCGGAATGGCACATGCGAGGATTCGATCAATCTTTGAGGGGAATCGCCGAACATTTCCCCGCTAGTCGTCGGATTCAGAACGTGGTCCAGCGACAACGTAAGCAGACCAAGGCCTGGGTCGACCCCCCCCGCGTCAGAATGGTTGTCGCCCCGATAGAACCGAAGAATTGGGGGTGACGATGAGAGAAGAAGTTGGCTCGATACGGACAAGCATTCAAGGATCGGGCGGTAGCGCGCATGCTGCCGCCGGAGAGCGCGCCGCCGGAGGTGGTGTCGCGTGAGATCGGCATCGGTGTGGACACGCTGGAGCGCTGGCGCGCGCAGTCGCTGTCCAAGCCGCTGCAAAAGCGCGAGTGGACGGCCGCCGCGCGGCTGGAGGCGGTGATCACGACCGCGGCCATGGACGAGGCCACGCGCAGCGCCTGGTGCCGCGAGAACGGCGTGTACCCGCAGCAATTGCTGCAGTGGCGCACCAGTGCGACGCAGGCCCTGGCCGCGCCCGAGGAGGCGCGCGCGAGCCCGTCGCAGACCCGCGAGGATCGGCGTCGCATCAAGGAGCTCGAGCGCGAAGTGCGCCGCAAAGACAAGGCCCTGGCGGAGACAGCAGCGCTGCTGGTACTTTCAAAAAAAACGGCGGCGATCTTCCAAAGAAACACGCAGGGCGAGGACGAATGATCGGCCTCGAAGATCGCCAAGAACATGCCCGCAACATTGAAGTCGCGCGCCGAGCCGGAGCCCGGCTTCACCAGGCCTGCGAGGTGGTGGGTATCACCGCACGCACCCTGCAGCGCTGGAATGCTCACCAGGGCCTCGAAACGGGCGATGGCAGGCCCGCAGCGATGCGCCCGGTGCCCGCGCATGCGCTGACCGAAGCCGAGCGCGCCGAGGTCCTGCGCGTGGCCAACGAGCCGCGCTTCGCCGACATGCCGCCGGCGCGCATCGTGCCGATGCTGGCTGACGAGGGCGTGTACATCGCCAGCGAATCCACCTTCGCACGCGTGCTGCGCGCCCAGGGCCAGATGCGCCATCGAGGGCGGGCTAAGGCGCCGCGCAAGAGCCGGCCGCCGACCACGCACATCGCCACCGCGCCGCGACAGCTGTGGTGCTGGGATATGACGTTCCTGCCCACGCAGGTCGTCGGGCGCTGGTTCTTCCTGTACCTGATCCTGGACGTCTACAGCCGCAAGATCGTGGGCTTCGAGGTGCATGAGGAGGACGACAGCGATCACGCCGCGCGGCTCGTGCAGCGCACCGCGTTGGCGGAGGGCATCCATGCCCTGCCGCGCGACGACAGGCCCGTCCTGCACGGCGACAACGGCGCCACGCTCAAGGCCACCACGGTGCTGGCGATGCTGTGGTGGCTGGGCGTGAAGCCCTCGTACTCCCGTCCTCGCGTGAGCGATGACAACGCCTTCGTGGAGTCGTTGTTCCGCACGGCCAAATACCGGCCGGAGTTCCCGGACAAGGGCTTCGCCGACCTCGGCGCCGCGCGCGAATGGGCGCGCGAGTTCGTGCATTGGTACAACTACGACCACCGTCATAGCGGCATCCGCTACGTGAGCCCGGCGCAGCGCCACGACGGCGCGGACGTTGCGCTCCTCGCGGCCCGGCACGACGTGTATCACAAGGCCCGAAAGCGCAACCCGGCGCGCTGGTCAGGCCGCACGCGGGACTGGTCGCACATCGCGGCCGTCACGCTCAACCCAGAACGCGACTCTGTCGTCGCTGCGACCCGGCGCAGCAAGGATAGTCAGCCATTGGCTGCATAACCGAGGCGACAACTAGATTGACGCGCGCCGGACCTGCGCGAGGAGCAGACGGCCAAACCTGCAAGAACGTCTCATGACATCTCCGCGAGGGAGGCGTCAGACGTTGCTCCCAAGGGAACCAGAAGCATTTTTGACGACATCGCCGACTAGATGCGACGTCCCGTAGCCACTGACGTTCGGCCCGACACTGGCCGCTGGCATCAATAGCCCGGCCGCTGGCATCACCGCGTCCGGGGCGCTGCATGCCCAGAATCGGCCCATCGATTGCTTTCACCGTCACGGCGTCGAGCGGTGGCGGCACAGGACGGGCCGGCCATGCCTTGGATCAACGTGGGTCACGAGCGCGCGGGCTCTGTCAACCTTCACTGCGAGGACGAAGGTACAGGTGCATCGGTCGTCCTGATTCACGGCTGGCCTCTTGCGTCCTCCACGTGGGACGCCCAGCGCACGGCTCTGCTCGAGGCGGGCTTGCGTGTCACCACGTACGACCGCCGCAGCTGTGGGCTGTCCGCCCCCGCCACGAACGGCCATGACTTCGACACCTATGCGGAGGATCTGCACAGAGTCCTCTGCCAGTTGGACCTCAAGGACGTCACCCTGGTAGGACACGGCATGGGCGCCGGTGAGATCGTTCGCTACCTTGGCAGCTACGGTGACGACCGAGTGGCTCGGTGTGTCTTGCTGGCGCCAATCTCGCCGACACCCACTGCGTCAACGGTGTGCGAGGGCGTTTCGCCACAGGTCCAGATGGACAGGTGGCTGGCCTGCCTTCGCCGGGACCGCAAGAGCTTCCTCAAGCGGTTCATGGAGGTCGCGTTGGGCGAAGCAAAGTTTCTGGAGGTGCAGACTGCTGAGGCCTGCCAGTTGCAGGCTATAGCCGACACGGAACAGAACTCCACGGAAGTGCTCAAGGTATCTGCCTCGGACTTTCGGGATGACCTCCATCGCATCGCTGTACCCACCTTGGTCGTTCAAGGGGACCAGGACGCCCTCTATCCGCTAGAAACCGCTGGGGTGCAGTTGGAGAGGTCCATCGCCAATGCGAACCTAGTGCGGCTTCCGGGAGCCCCGCATGCCTTGCCTTTGACACATGCAAGAGACGTCAACGACCTCCTGCTGAGCTTCATCGGAGGCTGCACACTCAGCGCGAACTGATCAGCAGGTCCAGCGGCTTTTGAGCATGGGATCCGGCGCCTCTTAAGCCCCCTTGTCCGGGTATGTCCATCAACCGCTGAATCAGCAGCCGGAACACCCCGGGCAGCTCATTGCTCGCATCCTCAATCAGCTCAGGAACTCGCTGGGCGATGTGCGCAATGCCCTTCGGAATGATCAGTCCGTACTCCGCCAGTAAGCCCCGGATCTGGTTGCCCTGGGCGGTGCGTGCCTTCACGAAGCCCTGCCGGGCACGATGCAGCGCCAGCACCGCCTGCTGCTCGACGTTCTTGATCGGCACGAACCGCATGTTCGGTCGCGCCACCGCCTCGCAGATCGCTTCGGCATCGGCCGCGTCGTTCTTGTTTGTCTTCACGTACGGCTTGACGAACTGCGGGGCCATCAACTTGACCGTGTGACCCAGGGCCTGCAGCTTGCGCGCCCAGTGGTGAGCGCTGCCGCAGGCCTCCATGCCGATCAGACACGCTGGAATATTGGCGAAGAACTCCGCAACCTGGTGGCGCTTGAGCTGCTTCCTCAAGACGGTCTTCCCGTGTTCGTTCACGCCGTGCACCTGGAACACGTTCTTCGCCAGGTCAATGCCAACTGTTGTAGCCTTCATGGTGGACGCTCCTACTCGGTTCGAGTGGTTGAACAACGCTTCCACTCTGGCACGTTGATGCCGTCAGCGGGTGGGGGCGTCCATCCCATTGCAGAGACTGATGCAGGAGTCAGTTGCCTCAGGTTGCGGCGCAGATGTCGCGACGAAACGCCTGAGGCGTGCTTCCCTTCCAGCGCTTGAACGCATGGATGAAGCTGGCTGACTCTGCGTAGCCCAGCTTCTCGGCAATGTGCTCGATGGGGAGGCGTGAGTCAGTGAGCAGCTGTTCAGCCTTGCGCTCGCGAATTTCGTCGCAAAGCGCTTGGAATGTCGTGTGCTCGCGCTGCAGGTTGCGGCGCAGGGTCCTCTCGGACATGCACAGCTTGGCCGCCACAGCACTCATGTCTCGCATGTCGGAGAGCTGCAGGACCGCTACCACGCGTGCCGACACGCCGCCACGGCGGGAAACGGCCTCGCTGGCCTGGCGGCACTGCGCCTCAGCGAGCATCGCTGCCAAGGCGTTCGAGCGAGGGAGCGGGGAGTCTGTGCAGGCCAAGTGGAACGCGCTTGCGTCGGCGTCGAACCGCAGGCCAGTCGAAGTGAGGCTGGCGTACGGTAGGAGGTCTGCCGGACGCGAGTAGGCCAGTGCCAGATTGTGGGCATGCAGGTCCTGGCCTGCAATGTCCCGCAAAACAGCGAGGACAGCCCCCATGGCACGGTCGACGAGAAACCGACGAACCTCGAGGCCATCGACCGGGCTTGGCTTGAACTGAAGGCTCAGGAAGCCGGATTCGGCACGCAGTTCGATCTGTACCAAGCGGTCAAAGAGGCTGGAATACCGGTGCAGCAGTGTTGTCGCGTCCAGGAGGGTGTGCGAGCTCACCATCGCGAAGCCCAGCTCGCCCACGGAGGTGAAGCGGTAGCGGCCGCCGACGTCGATGCCGAGAGCGGGGCGATGGCCTGCAAGCGCGATGAGGTTCTGGATGGCGCGGAGCTCACCATCAGCGCTCAGCGTGGCGCCAGGGCGGTCAAGGTCTGACGGCTGCAACCCCGTGCCGGCCAGCATGCGGTCAACCGAGATCTGGTGCTCTCTGGCAAAAGAGGCCATGGCGGCGACCCCCGCCATGTGTCCCAGGGGCGCGCCAGCGGTGTAGGTGAGCGTCGATTGGTCAGTAGTCATGCTTGGCTTCCTGAGGCGTGCCACCTGGCACACCGACTGCCGAAACTATGTTCAGTGGGTCGCTGCAAAGCCAATCAATCGCTGTGAATGTTGATGGATGTCGGGGTCCAGACTTCTTTGCGGTGTGAATAAAAATAAAGGATGACGCTGCGCGGGTGAACGCCGCTTGGCTGCGGGCTATCCTCGTTCGATGACGCATCCAACTTTGTCCGTCGATGCGCCGACGCAGCTCGACCAGCTGCCGCTGACGCGCTTGCATCTCTTTGTTGTCTTGCTCTGCGCGGTAGGTTTCACTTTCGACCTGTTCGAGATCGGCCTCGGAAACGCGCTTTCGGCGGTCTTCTCAACTCCGCCGCACGCCGCAAGCAAGGCGGAACTCTCAAGTCTCCTGAGCGCACCGTACGTTGGCGCCATCCTGGGCGCGCCGCTCTTTGGACGGCTCGGCGACAAGTGCGGCCGACGTCTGGCGTTGGCACTGCTGCTGGTCGTGTTGGCCTTGGCGTCCGCGCTGTGCGCGCGCAGCAGCGGCATCGGCGAGCTAACCGTCTGGCGCGCCTTCGCAGGGGTCGGTATAGGCGGCTTCCCACCCGTGATGATTGCCTTCCTGTCGGACGTTTTACCTCCGGGGAAGCGTGGGAAGCTGATCTTCTTGGCCGCGGGGCTTGGTGCCATAGGACCACCGGCGGCAGTCTTCGTCGTCCGTTGGCTGACACCGCTAGCGCCGTTCGGCTATCAGGGCTGGCAGTGGGCCTTTGCAATCGGCACGGTAGGCGCTCTGGGGGCGAGCTTGCTGCTACTACTGGTCCCTGAGTCGCCACGCTGGCTGCATGCGGTCGGCCGGCAAGAAGAGGCGCTCGCAGCAGCCAAGCGATTCGCCGCCTCGAAGCCGCTGGGGTCCGGGCGGGTTAGCCGGGCCGCTCCCACATCCACCCCGACAACCGCACCGGTGCGTCAGGGCGGAACAGCCGCCACGCTCGCCTTGTGCATGGTGTACTTCTTGAGCCCTTGGTCCACCGTGGCGTTCCCATTGCTCAGCGGAGCCATCTTGATGGGCAAGGGGTTCAGGTTGGACGACACGCTCCTGTTCGTCGGCCTGTCAACCTTGGCGCCCATACTCGGCACGATGCTTGCGGCGTCTGTCGTGGACCGTTTCGACCGTCGCGCGGCACTTGGCGGGTGCGCTTGCCTCATGGCGGTGTCTGGCTTCTGCTTCGCTTTGGCAGACCAACCAGCTGTGCTGGTGGCCAGCAGCTTGACCTTCCTGCTCGGCGCATCGGTTTACCTGCCGGTCTTGACCACCTCCGGTGCTGAACTGTTCCCCACCAAACATCGTGCGTTTGGCAGTTCAGGCGCCTGGGCGTTGAACCGAATGGGGGCTGCAATTGCCCCGATTGCGCTGTTGCCGCTGTTGGCCACGGTTGGACCGCTCGGCATGGCCAGCCTGATCTGTGCAACATTGGTCGTGACCATCATCCTCTTCGCCACCCTCCCTCGTGGCCTTGCGCTCCGGTCGCTGCGTTGACTTGCTGTCTAGTCGAATGACTTATATGCCGAGAGCGCGACAGTCGACGTACGCCAAAGAAAGCCATGGCGTGGTGTGGTGTTCGGCATCAAGTCACGGGCCTCATGCGAGAACAGAGGGTGGTCGCGTGCGCGCGTACTCTTCACTTTGTCCTTCTTCTCTTTGTACTTCTTTATGGGACATCTATGTCCCATGGCTAGGGACATAGATGTCCTATGGGTACGGACATGGAAGTCCTATGGGGTAGGGGCATGGATGTCCTATGGGTAGCGGTGAGATGGCCGCCGCGGTGAAGACCATTCGGCCTGCCAACGTTCTGTCGGCTGAGGTTCAGTCCGAGCACAAGTTTGGCAGGAGCGTGATGTCGCACGGCTTCTACCTTGTCCCTGCACTGCTCTTGCGAGGCCAGGCAAGGCTAAAACTGACGTCTACTCAAATGGTCGTCCTGCTTCAGCTCCTGGACTTCTGGTGGACGGTCGACACCACGGTGCATCCCAGCATCAAGGCCATCGCTGAACGGGTTGGTCTGACGGCGAAGCAGGTTCAGCGAACTATCGGTGCGTTGGATCAGATGGGCCTGATAACTCGAGTAAACCGCACGCTCCCCGACCGAGGAAAAACCAGCAATCAGTACAAGTTCGATGGACTTATCGCAAAGCTCAATGAGCTGGAACCTGACTACGTTCGTGCCCACCAAGCCGCAAGCTCATCGGCTGGCGATGATGATCTCGGACGCGGTCTGTTCAGCCCTGAGCCAAAAGGCTAAATCCGTTGGCGACACGAGGCGCAGGCACGTCATCGTTCCCCAACGGATGTGCCAGGCGCCCATCGAGCGAGGCTAGTTTCGATGCGTTGGAGCCATCCGGCCGCGCCTTGCTCAATTGCGCGAGCACGTGACCGGAACAGCAGCGTCAGCGCCTCCTCGGCCTGTGGTGCATCTCTTGAGGCCAGCAAGCTCTCTGCCTTTGCCCGCAGGACTTCGGGTGCACACCATCCCACGAATCCCAGCTCGACACGTTGCAGCGACTGCTGCGTCACCAGAGCCCCTGGAAGCGTGGCGAACAAGTCGGCTTGCATTGCGTCATCGGAGCCGACGTCTACGGGCTTCACGCCATCTAACAGCGAGATGAAGTTCTGTGCCCAGCCGGCCCACAAGCTCAGGGAGTGACGTCCTGCGATCTCCAAGAGCTGGTTTGACAGCTCGCGTGCTTGTTTCAGATCACCGTTCCAGAACGCGATAGGGCATGCGGCTAGGGCCAGTGCTTGGCAGTGTCCGTAGCCCAAGTCGTTCTGCGCGTGAGCGAGGCATTCATCAAGAATCCTGTTTGCGCCGTCGGCGTCTCCGCGCATCCACTGCACCCGCGCGAGAACGATGCGCATGGACACCCGCTTGTCGACTTGAATCAGTGGGCTCTTGCCCAGCTGCGTCATGCGACGCGGGTCCTCCAGCACTCGTGTCGCCAGGTTCCAAGCGGCGTCGTGCTCTCCGAGATGGTGCAGCGTCTGAGCCATCGCACGGTCTGCCACCAGCGCGGTTGCCGTGTCACCGTTTTCTTGGCACCAGTCAGTCAGCGCCTTTGCATACGTCTTGGCCTTTGGATAGTCACCGGCGCCGAAGTTGGCAGCCCACAGGCCGTAAAGCGCCTCGGCTTGGAACTCCTCAGCGTTCGCCAGGTTGTCAGCGTCATCCTGCTCGCTGACCGTCTTCACGCCGAGGCGACCGCCGCCGGAATTGCCTATCAGGCCACCGAGGGCAATCTTCATCCTGAACAACAAGGCGCCGCGCCCCTTGTCGACCAGCTCCAAACGCTCTAGAGCCGACTCAAGATAAGCGCGAAACTCGTCCAGCAGCGACAGGCGGTGAACGAGCGGCATCGCTGCGTCGACGATGCTTGCGCCCAGCTCCACCTGCCGACCTTCGCCAAGCGCCCAGTCCAGGGTTGACCGGACGTCCTCGACCAGTGAGCCGTGAACTGCCAGCCATTCGTTGCGTTCCAACACCCCCCAGCTCAGAGATGCGGAGACGAGCCTCGCCAGAACGTGTTCTCCGTGGCGAAGATGCGCGGCGTCTCGTTCTCCGTCGGCCGCCAGGCGCTCCGCCGCGTAGGCCTTCGTGGTCTCGAGCAGGCGGTAGCGAATGCTCTCCGCGTTCAGGTCAGCGGAGAGGAGCGATCTGGCCTCAAGCTCGATGACGTGGTCCTGGGCTTCTGTGGGCGGATCATCAGGTTCCAGCAGCACCGCTTCGGCCGCTTCCAGACTGAAGCTGCCGGCAAACACCGAGAGGCGTTTGAAGGCACGTTGGGCCCTGGATGAGAGCAGGTCATAGCTCCAGTCCAGCAGTGCCCGCATGGTCTGATGCCTCGGCACAGCCGTGCGATGTCCCACCGAAAGAACCCGCAGGCCGCCGTTCAAGCGGTCCAGGAGTCCTTTAAGCCCAAAAAAACCGACCCGAACTGCCGCAAGTTCGATTGCAAACGGAAGCCCATCAAGCCGCCGACAGAGGGCCGCCGCCGTGGCAGCGTCTGCGTCGCTCAGCACGAACCCGTCTACGCTGGCGGCTGTGCGCTCGACGAGCAGTTGGACAGCCGAGTACTGCATCGCCTCCGACGCGCTTGCCAGCGCGACCTCTGCCGGAGGGACGTCAAGCGACTTCAGGCGGTGAACCAGCTCACCCTCAGCGTAGAGGGGCTCTCGACTGGTGGCCAGCAGGCGCACTGATGCGCAAGCCCTCATGAGCTCGGCCGCCATCTCAACGACGCCTGGCAGCACGTGCTCGCAGTTGTCCAGGAGAAGCAGCATCGGTTGTTTGGCGATGTGCTGGCTGAGCGTTTGCAGCGGTGCGCCAATGGTCGACGCCACGGTCATCCGCACGATTGCGTTGTCCGAGACAAGGGAGAGGTCGATGCTGAAGACGCCACCTGGGAACTGGGCGATGAGCTCCTCAGCAACCGCCAGAGCCAGCGTCGTCTTGCCGATGCCGGCTGGTCCCACGATGGACACCAGCCGGGAGTGCTCCAGTTGATCCAGCAGTGCGCGCACCGCTTGCTCTCGTCCCGTCATGCGCGTCAGACGGACCGGCAGGTTGTGTGGGCGAGCGGGAGCGGCCGCTGATTCAGCTGCGCTGGTGGACTCCGGCACTACCTGAGCCACGAATGAGTAACCTCGACCAGGCACGTTGGCGATGTACCGCTGGCCATCCTGGCCATCACCGAGCGCCTTTCGCAGTGCTCTGATGTGGACGCGCAAGCTGCTTTCCTCAACCACCGTAGTCGGCCAAACGAGCGCGGTTAGCTCGTCCTTGCCGACGACGTCGCCCGGGCGCTGGGCGAGGGCGACAAGCAGGTCCAGGGCACGACTGCCAAGCCGTAGCTGCCTACCGTTCTCACGCAGCAGCCGCTCCGAGGGAGCGAGCTCAAAGGGACCGAAGCGAATCTTGTCGTCTGAGGTCATCGCTTGAGGTGGAACATCTTCTTGCTGTCGGCGGGGCCGATTGGTTGTTGATTCTGGATCGATGGCTCGACGGTTGCAGCCGCTCACCCGTGGGATCGGGCGGTTCAGCTGGACATCGTCCGCAGGGTGGTGCGCAGGTTGTGCGCCTTGCGTAGGTCTTGGGTGCCGAAGCCTTCGGAAAAGCGGGAGAGCACTCCGTCCAGCAGCTTGCCGGGATGGTTCTCCTCAAGCTCGAACTCCGCGATGGTGGTGGCAGTTCTCAGCTCCCACGCGAGCGCCCCCTGCGACCGAGCCAACTTCAGCGATGCGTCGAGCAGCTCTCGCGCCTGAGTGGCCACTGCTGGGTCGTTGGAGGTGCGAGCCAGCAGGTTTTCTGCCTGGGCGCGAAGGATTTCAGGCGCGCACCAACCTGATATGCCTGCTTTGGCCCGGTCCAGGGTCTCCTGGGTGACCGTTGAAGGCAGCACCGTTCCAAGCGTGTCCCAGAGCATGTAGTCGTTAAGGGGCGCATCGAAATCAGTGCTTCCTTCCTGCAGGGACGTGAGGCAACGCGCCCACTGAGACCAATGCTTCAGCGAGTGCCGCTTCGCGTGGTCGCCCAGCAGCTTGGTGAACCTTTTCGCGCTGTCATGGTCTCCGCACCAGAGGGCGATAGGGCAGCATGCGAAGGCCAGGACGTGGCACAGCGCGTACGCCATGTCTTCCTCGGCGTGCTTCAGGGTGGCCTTCGCGTGGGATAGCGCCTGATCCGCATTGCCCTCGAGCCAGAGCATTCGGGCGACGACGATGCCCATGGATACCCGTCGGTCGAAGGGAACCATCGGGCTGTTGCCGATGCGTTGATACGGAGTCGGGTCGTTCAGCACTCGGTCGACCAACTCGCGCACCTGGCGGTGTTCGCCCAGCATGTGCCGCGTCTGCGCTTGGATGCGGTCGGCGAAGAGCAGGGCGCTAGCCTTGCCGGTCTGCTCCGCCACGACCTTAAGCCTGAGGGCGGCCGCGAGCGCCGCCGGGTAGTCTCCCCGGCCCAGACTGCCCACCCACAGTCCTTGGAGGGTGTCGCCTTCGTGGTCCGCAAGCCCAATGGCCAGAGCTGCCTCAGCGGCGGCGCGGTGGGCCTCACGGACCTCTTCGAGTGATCCCTGGGTCTGTCCTATGAGAGCTCCAAGCACCGTGTTCAGACGCATCTCAAGGTAGAACTCGCGCTGCTCAAGCTTCACCAGTTCCCGCAAGGCACGTTTGACCCACACCTGAAACTCATCCAGCAGAGTCAGCTTGTGTGCGAGCACGCTGGCCGCATCCAGGAGCTGGGCCCCGACCACAGCGGTCCCCACTTGCTCCAACGCCCATTCAACCGTCACACGGAGGCCGTTGACCAAGTCGCCGTAGCGACTGACCCACTGGGCGCGCGTAAGGTGGTCCCCTTCGTCGGCTGACTTGGCCAACTGTTCCCGCAGCCTTTCTGAGTAGCGGGCCATGACGACGTCCTGCTCCGCGCACGAGGCGAGCCGGTCCATCGCATAGGCGCGGGTGGTCTCCAGGAGTCGGTAGCGAACCTCGTCTGAGCTCAGGTCGGCGACGACCAAGGACTTCGCAACCAGGTCCATGAGCTGCTCGACGATGGTGTCGGCGTCGGTCTTGTCATCACCCGCTACGGAGATCGCGACGCCTAGGGTGAAGCGGCCAGGCAGAACAGCTAGGCGACGCAGCACTGCTTGGCCATTCGGGTTGAGCAACTCGTAGCTCCAGTCAAGGAGCGCCTTGAGGGTCTGATGCCGGGGCAGGGCGGTGCGGCGCCCACCGGCGAGAACCCGCAGGCTATGGTCCAGCCGCTGCAGCAGCCCTTGAACCCCAAACATCCCCACCCGTACCGCAGCCAGCTCAATGGCCAGCGGCAAACCATCCAGGCGCCGGCACAAGCTGATGGCTGCTTCTACATCGCCGGCGGCCAGCTCGAACCCGTCATAGCTGGCTTGGATGCGCTCGACCAGCAGTTGCACCGCTGAGTAGCGAAGTGCCTCGATGACTGAAAGGTTCGTTGCATCAAGCGGGGGCATCTGAAGGGGAGCAAGTCTGTGGACTGCCTCAGCTTCGGCCCGCAGCGGCTCGCGACTGGTGGCGAGGATGTGCAGCCCGGGCAGCTCCTTGAGTAGGCTGACCACGACTGAAGCTACGGAGTCGATCAGATGCTCGCAGTTGTCGAGAACGAGCAGCATGTGCCGCTCCTCCATCGAGATGACCAACGCCCCCAGAGTCGTGGCCGCCTCGTGCGGAAAGCCGAGAGACCTGCTGACGAAGGAGGGAACCAGCGAGGCGTCCGCGAGTAGCGCGAAGTCGACGAAGTGCACGCCGTCCCGGAAAGAGTCGCAGACGTCTTCGGCCACCGCGAGAGCCAAGGTCGTCTTCCCGATGCCACCGGGGCCAACGATGGTGAGAAGTCGCTGGTCGCGGACCTGAGTGCTCAAGCTCGAGACCAGTGCTTCCGAGCCGACCATCCGAGTCAGCCGGACGGGTAGGTTGTGCCGCGCGGCCGTGCGCTCAGCAAGCGCTTCGGGTGACACCGCCAGTACCTTGCCTACGAAGGAGTAGCCGCGGCCGGGCACGTTCTCGATGTATCTCGTCCCGCCTTGACCGTCGCCCAGCGCCTTGCGCAGTGCGGAGATGTGGACGCGCAGGCTCGCCTCATCCACCACCGTTGAGGACCAGACTCTGGCAATCAAGTCGTTCTTGCCGATGACCTCGGCCGGCTTGTCCACCAGTGCGATCAGCAGGTCAATGGCTCGGCCGCCGAGCCGCACCGGCCGCCCACTCTCCAGCAGGAGGCGCTGGGAAGGTATGAGCTGGAAGGGGCCGAAGGAGACTGACTCAGGTGCTGCCATGACAACCCACATGATGGGCGCGCCCAGTGAACTACTGGCGGCGGCGGGCCGTGAAATTTCGTTTAGCTGCCGCGTCCGATAGCCGTCTTGAGCCTCGTTCAGGCGACGCGGCGCCAGTTCGTGGCTGCAGCCGGCCGCCACGGTCAATCGAATGGCCGGAAGGACCATTCAGCGTCAAGGTGCTCACCAAGACACTGATCTCGTCAGCTCAAGAACGAGGTCAGGAATGCAAAACAGTCAACACCGCAGCGCAGGACGGATCGTCGACCTGATCCATGGCGTGCTCGGCCTCCACGAGGGCTATCGCACGCTGCACGCAGACGGTCGCCTTTACCGAGGCGTCTTCCAAGCCAACGAGGAGGCCCGTCGCTTCTCGCGCGCTATCCACCTGAACGGTGACGTGGTTCCGGCCACCGTCCGCTTCTCCAAAGGTGGCGGCGACCCCTTCGCGCATTTCAGCGCCACGGTCGGCATGGCGACCCGTTTCTATCTGCCGGACGGTGACATCACGAACTTGGTGATGCTGAGCCAGAAGCTCTTCGTCGCTCGGTCCATCGAGGAATTCATCGAGTTGGTCACCGTCGCGCAGCCTACGGCACCGGGCGCCGGTCCCAACCTGCCTGCACTTCAGGCGTTTCTGAAGACCAACCCCCGGGTTGCCAACGTCTTCCGCATGCGGGCGGAGAGCGCCGCGCCCGTCAGCTTCGCCCATACGGCCTTCCATGCCATCCACGCCTTCCGGTTCATCAACGCCGAAGACAAAGTAACTCATCTGCGGGTGCACTGGGAGCCAGTTGGAGGCGTCCTTGGCCAGTTCGCTTCCGAGCTGGCTCAAGCTTCGCCGTCCGTTCTTTTCGACGAACTGGATGCCCGGCTGGCCGAGGCGCCGATTGCGTTCAACCTCGTGGTCGAACTGGCCGAGCCCGGTGACCCTCTCGATGACCCTACGACGTTGTGGCCTGCGGGCCGCAAGCTCGTGACGATCGGTCGCCTCGAGGTCCGCGCGCCGACTACAGAGCAGGAAATCGGCGACCGCGTCATGAACCATGACCCGAGCAAGTTGACGGACGGCATCGAAGCGACCGATGACCCCATCTTGCAGATCCGTCGTGGCGTCTACGAAGTCTCCGCTGCCCAGCGCACGGGCGGCTGGCGCGCCTGCCCGTTCGGTGCAGGTCAAACGTCCCCCTCCAACGGCCACTGCGAGTAGCTCGCACGCCAACCATTTCCCAACCCTCCAAACAAGGAGATCGCAATGTCCAAGGAAATCGAGAAGAACGAGCGCAGCGCGCTGGCTCAGAACGTCGTGAACCAGCCCGACGGTCCGGGCAAACGCATCGGCAAGCGCGGCGAAATCATCGCCTTCGGCAAGGTTGTGCCCGGCAGCGTCCCGCTGTTCCGTGAACGCCTGCCGCAGTTCCAGGCCGAAGCAGCCTACTGGGAGGGCCGCATCGGAACGGTGCATGACTTCCGCATCACCCTCATCGACAACGACACGCGCATCCTATTCGCCATCACCTACGACGGCGACTTCCAGCCCTACGTCCACGACATCATCGCCAAGGGCCACGAGTGGTTCGACAAGCTGATGCCTGGTGTCTGGGAAGGCTTCACGCACTCCCAGGACCCGGTCGTGCAAAAGCTGCTGCTGGAAGGCACGGTCACCTCCGACTTCTTCTATGTGGCTCATCCGGACGTGACCGTCCATGACATCCACAAGATGAAGCGACTGTCCAACGCCGTCGGCGAAATGCTGGACGCCGCGGCCTAAGAGGCGTCGACATGCTCGAGCTGAACGACATCCAGGGCACGATTCTTCGGAATCGACCCATGCCGTATTTCGGGGCGTACGTCCTCATCCGCATCGACGATGCCGAGGCTGCTCGAGCGATGTTGAAGCGGCTGATCCCGCACGTGACATCGGCCGCGAGTTGGGACGCGCCGAAGGAAGATGCGTGGATCAACGTCGTGTTCTCCTTCGAGGGGTTGAGGCGGCTGGGGGTTCCGCAGGAGATCCTTGACGGTTTTCCAGTCGAATTCAAGCAGGGCATGGCGGCGCGCAAGGAATACCTTGGCGATGTCGGCCGCAGCGACCCGGAGCACTGGACGCTTCCGCACTCGGGCACCGGGCTCCATGTCGGCCTGTTGGTCATGGCCGGAAGCGCGACGTTGCGTGACCAAAAGTTGGCCATTGGGCATCGCGCGCTTGACGGGCTCTCGGGGCTCAGCGTCGTCGCACGGCTCGAAGTCGGTGTCCCGCCAACCATGCGCGAGCACTTCGGGTTCGCAGACGGCATCAGCAGGCCCTTCATCGAAGGTGAGGGTGGTGAACCCCTTCCCGGCCAAGACGTGGTCAAGCCCGGTGAGTTCTTGCTTGGCTATGAGAACGAGATGGGTGCCATCTCTACGGGGCCGGGTCCTGAGACCTTTTGGCGGAATGGCACCTACATCGCGATTCGCAAGATCGCGCAGAACGTTGCGTCATTTCGCAAGTTCCTGCGCGACAACTCCAAGTCGCAAGATGGCGAGGAGTTCCTTGCGGCAAAGATGATGGGCCGCTGGCGAAGCGGTTGTCCGCTGTCGCTGTCGCCAGAGCGAGACGACCCAGCGCTTGCTGCGGACCGGCAACGGAACAACGCGTTCAGCTACCAAGTAGACGACCCTGCGGGCGTCAAGACACCGGTGGGCTCTCACATCCGGCGGGTGAATCCCCGCGATGCACTGAACGACACCATCGTTGACGCGCGTCTGCACCGCGTCCTGCGCCGGGGATCTGCGTACGGGCCGATGCTGCCGGAGGACGCGCTCGAGGATGACGGCGTCGAACGAGGCATCGTCATCGCAATCATCAATGCCCACCCTGGGCGCCAGTTCGAGTTCGTTCAGGCGCAGTGGGTGAACGACGGCGACTTCGTGTCGCAAGGGTCTCGCACAGACCCGATCGTAGGTCGGCGTGATCGTGCCGACGACTACACGTATCCCGCCAAGCCTGTCAGGCGCCACCTGGTCGGCTTGCCCGACTTCACGGCGACGCGTGGCGGCGAACACGTCTTCCTGCCTGGCCTCCGAGGCTTGGCTTGGATATGTCAATTGCCGTGGTCCGGCACACCTGGAGAAGGAGTTCCCAATGAGTTCTGAAGTTGCAAATAGCGCCGTCGAGCAACCGCGGCGTCCGACCGAATTGCGCGGCAAGGTTGCAGTCGTGACCGGGGCTGCCAGTGGCATTGGCCTGGCCATCGCCCTGGAAGCCGCCCGGCTTGGCATGGATGTGGCACTTGCCGATCTGGGCGAGGACAAGTTGGCCGAGGCGAAAGCCGCGGTCGAAGCGCGCGGCGTGAAAGCGATTGCCGTCAAGACTGACGTGAGCAACGCCGAGCAGGTGCAGGAGCTCGCGCGCCGCGCTGAAGCCGAGCTGGGCCCGCCGTGGCTAGTCGTGAACAACGCCGGCATCACCAAGATCGCGCTGGGCTGGGACCATACGGACCGCGACTGGCACCGCATGTTGGACATCAACGTGGGCGGCGTCATCAATGGCCTGCAGTCGTTCCTGCCCGGCCTGCGTGAGCGCGAGAGCGGCTACATCGTCAACACGGCCTCGGCGGCTGGCCTGGTCACCATCCCGGCTGCCTCCGCCTATGTGGCCAGCAAGCACGCCGTCGTTGGTCTTTCCGAGACGCTGTACCGCGAACTGGTCGCGACCAAGTCAGGCGTCGGCATGTCCGTCCTGTGTCCGGCGCTCGTCAAGACAAACATCCTGACGGTCAAGCCGGCGCCGGGCGCGGAACCCGCAAGCGGCATCGAATCGCCGCATGCGTTGGAGCCGAGCGAAGTGGCACGCCAGGTGTTTGCTGCCGTACTGGCTCGGCGCTTCTGGATCCTGACCCATGCCGACCTGATGCGCCCGTTCATCCTGGCTCGCGCGCAGCAGATGGTCGACCAGGTCAATCCGGACCATCACAGCGCCGACCCGGATGCCGCGGCGATGTCTACCAAGTTGACCGGCGTCGATTTCAGCTGACGTCCAGGAGTAGTCGATGAACTTGGCACTCACAGAGGCATGCGGCAGGCAGTCCGTCGTCATCGTTGGCGGCGGTGCTGGCGGGCTCGAACTGGCTATCCGGCTCGGCCGCAGGCGCAACCGTTCGCGGTTGCGAGTGCTGCTGGTTGATCGACACCCAACTCACCTTTGGAAGCCGCGTCTTCACGAGGTTGCGGTCGGCCTCCTCGGCGCAGACGCTGAAGGTGCGAGCTACCTTGCTCTGGCAACGGCAAACGGGTTTGAGTTCCACCTCGGCGAGCTGAAGGATGTGGACCTTGCCACGAGGCGGATTTGGGTCGGTCGGGTCGAGGTGGACGGGAAGGCCGTGTTGCCTGAGCGCAGCATTGGTTACGACAGCTTGGTGCTTGCCATTGGCAGTCGCGTAAACGATTTCGGCATCCCGGGTGTCGTCGAACACTGCCACATGCTTGACAGCGCCGGTCAGGCCACAGAGCTGCAGCAGAGCTTCATCGAAGCTGCGGTGCAGGTCGCTGCAGGTCAACGGGCAAACCTTGCGATTGGCATCGTCGGTGCCGGCGCAACGGGTGTCGAACTTGCTGCGGAGCTCCATCACGCAGCCCATGCGTTGCAGCTGTACGGCGGTCTCGGCACTGAGGGAAAGCTGAGCATCACCTTGATCGATCGCGCGGAGCGAGTCCTTCCTGGAGCTGATGGACGGACTTCCGCCGCCGCCAAAGCATCGCTGCAGAAACTCGGGGTACGACTACGTCTCTCCAGGGGTGTGCAGGAGGCTTCTGAGCGCGGGCTGACGCTCGACAACGGGGAGGATGTGCCGTGCGACATCAAGGTCTGGGCGTCCGGCGTCGCCGGGCACAAGGTCCTGGGCAAGATCTTCGGACTAGAGCTGGGCAAAGGTGGACGGATCGTCGTCGACGCCAACCTCAGGTGCCGAGCGCATCACACCGTCTACGCAATTGGCGACTGCGCGTCGGTCCCGGACTCTGGCGGCGGCGTGCTGCCGCCTACCGCGCAAGTCGCTCATCAGCAGGCTGCCTACCTTGCGCGCGCCATTGAGGCTCATGCAGCAGGAAGGCCGGTTGAACCGTTCCGCCACGTCTCGCGAGGGATGCTGGTTTCTCTCGGTGCCGGCGATGCGACCGGTGAATTCCCGTCGTTGAGCGGCAAGAAGAAGGTTTCTTCGATGCGCGGAGCGTTTGCGAAGCTGGCGTACGTCAGCCTGTTCCACATGCACCGCGTCACTCTGTATGGATGGAGCAGGGCGGCCGCGCTTTTTGTCGCTGACCGACTGCGGGGCATGGCGCTTCCTCGCGTGAAGTTGCATTGACATGAACGCCGAGAAGCCTCTGGCGCACATGCGCCGCCTCCTGCTGCTCGCCCCTCTGGTCTTGAGTGCTTGTCAACCCGCGTTGCTTGACCCGAAAGGCCCGGTTGCACGGGCAGAGAGCCAGATCCTGGTGGGGTCTGTGGCAATCATGCTTGCCATCGTTGTGCCGACGATGGTGGCCATCTTTGCGGTCGCCTTCTGGTTCAGAGCTTCCAACACGCGTGCGAACTACGTGCCCGATTGGGCGTACTCCGGTCGTGTAGAGCTCGTGGTGTGGTCTGTCCCCTGCATGGTGGTCCTGCTGCTTGCGGGCGTTGCCTGGACTGGATCGCACAGGCTCGATCCTGCCGCGCCAGTCGAGATGCCAGGCAAGCCTATCGAGGTGCAGGTTGTGGCGTTGGACTGGAAGTGGCTCTTCATCTACCCGGAGCAAGGCATCGCCAGCGTCAACCAGCTGAAGGTGCCGGCAGGTCGCCCCATCCACTTCAAGGTCACATCTGCGACCGTCTTCAACGCGTTCTTCGTGCCACAGCTGGGAAGCATGATTTACGCGATGAGCGGCATGGCAGCCGAGCTCAACCTAGCCGCGGACCAGCCCGGGGTGTATCGCGGCATCTCCAGCCATTTCAGTGGCGAGGGTTTCTCTGACATGAACTTCGAGGTGCACGCAGTTGCACCCGAGGAGTTCGACGCTTGGGCGGCGCAGGTCAAGCAGCAGGAAGGAGGTCGGCTGGACGTCTCTGCGTACGCCCGTCTCGCTCGTCCCAGCATCAACGATGCGCCGAGGCACTTTGGCTGGGTCGAACCCAAGCTCTTCGAGCTGGTGGTGGCGGAGCACCACCCCGTTGCAGGTCAGTCGTCCGATTGGCCCAGCGTGACAAACAAACTGTTGGGGAGTGATCTGTGTTTGGCAAACTGACTTGGGCGGCCGTTCCGCTGAACGAACCCATAGTGATGGGCACCTTGGCGGTCGTGGCAACGATCCTCTTGGCCATCAGCGCATGGGTGGTGGTCCGAGGTCACGTTCCTTACCTGTGGCGCGAGTGGATCACCAGTGTGGACCACAAGCGCGTGGGCATCATGTACGTCTTGCTGGCAGGCGTCATGCTCCTGCGCGGCTTCGCTGACGCGCTCATGATGCGTTCGCACCAGGCGCTGGCCTTTGGTGAGTCCGCTGGCTACCTGCCTCCTGAGCACTACAACCAGATCTTCTCGGCGCACGGAACGCTGATGATCTTTTTTGTGGCCATGCCGTTCATCGCTGGCTTGGCCAACTTCGTGGTGCCGCTTCAGCTAGGCGTTCGAGACGTGGCGTTCCCGACGCTGAACTCCGTGGGGTTCTGGTTGACGGCCAGTGGTGCACTGCTGGTGAACGTGTCGCTCTTCGTCGGGGAGTTTGCTCGGACGGGTTGGCTGCCGTACCCACCGCTCTCCGGTATCCAGTACTCGCCTGGCGTCGGGGTGGACTACTACCTGTGGTCGTTGCAGATATCCGGTATTGGGACCTTGCTATCAGGGGTCAATCTGGTGACAACCATCCTGAAGACTCGCGCGCCAGGCATGACCTACATGCGGATGCCGGTTTTCTGCTGGACCGTGCTCGCGTCGAACCTGCTCATCGTGGCCGCGTTCCCCATCCTGACGGCGACATATGCGATGTTGCTCCTGGACCGCTACCTGGGCTTCCACTTCTTCACGAACGACGCCGGCGGCAACGCCATGATGTTCATGAACCTGGTCTGGGCCTGGGGGCATCCAGAGGTCTACATCCTGATGCTGCCGGCGTTCGGGGTCTTCTCCGAGGTTTTCGCAACCTTCTCGCGGAAGGCGTTGTTTGGATACCGCTCGATGGTGGCGGCAACGATGGCAATTTGCGTCCTTGCCTTCTGCGTCTGGCTTCACCACTTCTTCACCATGGGCGCCGGCGCGGACGTGAACGCGGTCTTTGGCATCGCCACCATGGTCATCTCGATACCAACCGGTGTGAAGATCTTCAACTGGCTGTTCACGATGTACCGCGGGAAGCTGACCTTCTCGGTGCCCGTCCTGTGGTCGCTTGCCTTCATGGTCACCTTCATCATCGGAGGCATGACGGGCGTGCTGATGGCAGTGCCGCCAGCGGACTTCGTGCTGCACAACAGCCTCTTCCTGGTCGCGCACTTCCACAACGTCATCATCGGCGGCGTGCTCTTTGGTGCCTTCGCGGGCTACACCTACTGGTTCCCCAAAGCGTTCGGTTTTCGCCTGCACGACGGGCTTGGAAAGGCGGCCTTCTGGTTCTGGGTGGTGGGGTTCTACGTCGCCTTCATGCCGATGTACGCGCTCGGCCTGATGGGCATGACTCGCCGCCTGCAGCACCACGACGTGCCTGAGTGGGTTCCGCTTCTCCAGCTTGCAGCTGCAGGTGCAGTGCTCATCCTCTTTGGGATCGTGGCTCAGATTGCGCAACTCGTGGTCAGTGTGCGCAGGCGCGACCAGTTGCGGGACGTGACCGGTGACCCTTGGAACGGCCGGACGCTGGAATGGTCGACGGCGTCCCCGCCCCCTGCATTCAACTTCATCCGGACGCCGGTGGTGACAGGCCTGGACGCTTTCTGGGCAAGGAAGCTGGATGGGCGCCCGCCGGATGACCCCATGCGCGTGGATCCGATCCACATGCCCAAGAACACGCCCACCGGTTTCGTGTGCGCCTTCTTCGCCAGCGTCCTCGGCTTCGGCCTCATCTGGCACATCTGGTGGCTGGTCGGCCTGGCCGTAGGCGGCTCTTACATGACCTTCGTGGTGTTTGCCTGGCGCGACCGGCATGAGTTTGAGGTGCCGGTGAATGAGGTGAGGGCGGCGATGCAGGAACGGCTGGCGCTCGTTGACACACGGTGGGGGCGTTGATCATGAGTGCAACACTGAGCCATCCTCACGCGGCTGAGACCCATGCCCCGCCGCACATCGTCACGGCGTATGGCTTTTGGGTGTTCCTCATCAGCGACATCGTCATGTTCGCAGCCTTCTTCGTGGCGTACGCCGTGTTGAAGAACAACACTGCTGGCGGTCCCGGTGGGGTGCAGCTCTTCGAGATAGGCAACGTCGCGGTCGAGACCGCGTGTCTGCTGCTGTCCAGCCTGACGTGCGGGCTTGCGGCTATCGGCGCCCGACACAGGCACTCTGGTCTGTTCTACGGCGGAATGGCTGCAACCTTCGTCTTAGGAGCAACTTTCCTCGGTCTGGAGCTTGATGAGTTCCGGGGTATGGCGCTTCAGGGCGCAACGCCTGACCGCAGCGCCTTCCTGTCGGCGTTCTTCGCGCTGGTGGGCTGTCATGGCATGCACGTGCTTCTCGGTCTGGTCTGGTTGCTGACGATGGTGGCCCAGGTCCTCGTCAAAGGCTACCGAGCTGAGGTCATGCGCCGGCTTCAGTGCTTCGCGCTGTTCTGGCATGCCTTGGACATCGTCTGGGTTGCACTCTTCTGCCTGGTCTACCTGATGGGAGTGACGAAATGAGTGCTGGCGCACCTGAGAACGTGGAAGCAGGAGATGCAGCTCCGGGCGAAGCAAGTGATGCGTCATCCATAGCAGATGAGATCAGGGTCTATCTGGTCGGCTTCGTACTGGCCACGCTGCTCACCATGGTTTCCTTTTACATCGCCCGTAGCGAGCTGGTTTGGACGCCGAGCATCCCAGTGGCGCTGGGCGTGCTGGCGGTGTCGCAGATCGGCGTGCACCTGGTCTTCTTCCTTCACCTGACCTCGGGCCCTGACAACAAGAACAACCTGTTGGCCCTGGCCTTCGGGCTACTCGTGGTCATGCTGCTCATCTTCGGGACGCTGTGGGTGATGGGGCACATGAACCACGCGCATGTGGTGCCGATGGAGCGGTTGATGCAGATGCAACGTTGAATCGCAGCGTGGGTGATTTGTAATCGCTAGCAATGTGGGCGAACGCCACCAGCTGTCCTGAAAGACAGCTAGTGGCGCTGAATGCGAAAATGATGGCATGAGCGGGCTGTGTCATTTTTGCGAGCAAGAGCGCGAACTACTTCTCTCGCACATCGTTCCGAAGTTTGTTTTCACCCCGATGGCCACCCAAACTGCTCCGGGCAGGACGAGGGAATTATGTGGGGTCTGAGGTCATGACCAGGCGCGCGGACGCCTCCTTCAGCCGGTAGCTCTTGCCCTCGAACTCGAGCATCGCGCAGCGATGCATGAGGCGGTCCAGGATGGTTGTGGCCATGGTAGCGTCGCCAAGGTAGCGGCCCCAGTCCTGGACGATCCGGTTGGACGTGATGACGATGGAGCGGCGCAGCTTGTAGCGCTGATGGACCAGCGTCTGCAGCAGCTCCGCGGCGTGCTCGCCAATCTTGCGGGCCAGGAACAGATCGTCCAACAGCAGCAGATCCGCTGCCACCCAGCCCTTGAGCAGCCGGGCGCGTTCGTCGGGCTCCGCGAGAGCGTGGCGGGCCATGACCGCGTCGGCTTCGACGTAGGCAACGTCGTAGCCCTGCAAGGTAGCCTGGTAGGCCACCGCCTTTGCGATGTGGCTCTTGCCCGTGCCGGGCTTGCCGACCAGCAGCGCGTTGTTGCCTTCGGCAATGAACTTCAAGCTGTGCAGCTCGAAGCAGGCGCCGCGCGGCAGCTTCGGGTTGAAGCGCCAGTCGAAGTCCGCCAGCGACAGCTTCTCGTCCAGGCCGGAGAGCTTGAAGCGGCGTGCCATGAGGCGGCTGCGGCGACGGTCCAGCTCGTCCTGCAGCAGTGCGGTCAGTGTGTCCAAGAACGGCTCCTGCGCGGCCTGGGCCTGCATGACGCGGGTTTGCAGAGTCTGGGCCATGCCCGACAGGCGCAGCTTGCGCAGCGTGTTCTCGATGTCTTGCGTGTTCATGCGAGGAGGTCTCCTTGATTGGCGGCGGCGGATTTGGCGAACAGCTCGCCGTACTCGTGAGGACTGCGGATGAGGGCGTGCGACTGCGTGGGTAGTCCGTCGCAGGCGTCTGCGTTGGGCGCCATTTGCTCCAGACGCTTCAGTGCCAGCGCCACCCGCTGCTCTGTGACGAGCTTGACGTGGCGATAGCTGTAGACGCCGTCGTCCAGCGCCTGGGCGCACGCGGCGTTGACGAGCTGCCGTGGATGACGCTCGGCCAGGTGCACGATGCCCCACAGCTTGCGCTGGCCGACGCGGCCCTCGATGCTGAACAGCAGCTGGCACAGCCGCTCGGCATCGGCGCCAATGGCCTGGGCTTGGGCGAGGATCTGACGCGTCTGTCGAGAGGGATTGAAGACCCGCTCGTCGTTTGGCAGCACCACCGTGCCGGGGCGCTCGGCCTTCGTGTGCGTGCGAAGCAGCGCCTGGGTCTTGAGATCGCGGATCTCCAGGCGCCGCTCGAAGATGCGCACCAACACCTTGGTGCCAATGGCCGCGGGACGCGCGGCGTAGCTGCTGTGGGCCACCTGGATGCAGCCGTCGTCGCAGACGGTGCGCTGCTCGTCGCGGAAGTACTGCATCGGGAGCGGCGGCAACGGCTGCAGATGCGCCCGCTCCTCCTCGAACATCGCCTGCACCTGGCGGCGCTCCGCGCCGTGGATGCGTGGCGCCGCCCACTTCGTCTCCCAGTGCTCCAGGTACTCGTTCTGCGCCTCCAAGGTCTGGAAGCGCTTGCCTTTCAAGGCCGTGCCTTGGGTGTGACCGATCGCGTTCTCGACGGTACCTTTGCGGTTGGGGTCACGCACCCGAGCCGGGTCTGCCACCACCTCGTAGTGCGCCAGCGTGGCGGCGTACACGGCATTGAGTTCGGGCTCGTACAAGTCAGGCTTGATCACGCCTTCCTTGAGGTTGTCCAGCACCACGTAGCGGCATGAGCCGCCGAAGTACCGCCAGGCCTGCTCGTGCAGCTCGGCCCAGACCTGCTGGCTCGACACCCACACCACACGCCGATAGCTGCGCCGCGAGTAGCGCAGCGTCGCCACGAACAGCCGCGGCTTGCGGTAGCGGTTCGTGCCCGGCACGAGCGTGGGCGCGCCCTCGCCGTAGTCGACCTGCATCTCCTCGCCCGGTGCGAAGCTCAGTCGGTCGAACTGCTCAGGAGCGTGCACCCGCAATCGAGCGACGAAGCGCTTGACGGAGTTGTACCGGCCGGCAAAGCCGTGTTCGTCCACCAACTCCTGGTAGATGGCCACGGCGTTGCGGCCTAGGCGCAGCTGCGCTTCGACAAAGGTGCGATGGGGCTCGCACAGCGACGCCGCCGAGGTTGCGCCCTGTGGCAAAGCCGGTGGCCGGGGTGGAGCAGTTTGACTGGGTGAGCCAGCCTCAGAGCCGGTGGCCACCCCGGGGCAGTTTGATTCCTGGGGCGGATCCGCTTGCGCCGCGAAGCGCTTGGCGTAGTCGCGGATCGTGTGGCGGGAGATGCCGGTTCGGCGCTCGATCTCGCGCTGGCTGTTGCCCGCGCGCAGGAGCGTCCAGATCGTGGTTTGTAGATGCGGCTTCAAGACGTTCACCTCGTGAATCCCCCTCTGTCGAGGGGCGGGAAGTTACGTCCTGCCTTCGTCAGGGCTGAGGCGCCTGACCGACCGTGCTCAGCGGGTCAATTCACCCCGGCCGGGTGGAGCAGTTTGAGTGGCCATAAGTGGGGCACTTTGGGTGGCCGCCGGGGTTTTCAAAGCCATCAAGGACGCCAAAGGAAAGCTGGTAGGGATAAATGGCCGCGGTCCTCATGGCGCTAGCACGCTGCAAGATGGGTTGAAGCAGCATCTTTTTTGCGGTAGCTGCGAACTTTTCTTCAGCGCGACATATGAGCGCCCGTACGAGCAGTTTTGGCGTAAGCACAGCCCGCTGCCTGATCCTTGGACCGGCCTAGGGGGAGCGCAAGGTGAACTTTGACTATGGCCCGTTCAAGCTGTTCCACCTGCTGAACCTCTACAGGGCGGGAGTCAGCGCCCTACAGTCATACTCGCACGTGGAGTTGGGGCCACACCTCCTGCAGCTGCGGGAGATGCTCAGAGCCTCGGACCCCGGCCCGGCGAGCAAGTATCAGGTTGCCGGCTCCGTCATTGTTGAGCGCTCTGGTCGGTTGGCTCGTAAGCGTGGCCTGACGGCCCTCTTGACGGAAGCGCGGTAGCTCAGATGTCTAGCACGTGGCGCAGCAGCCCAAAGCCCACGCGCCACTTGGTGCCGTCGCCCGGATCGATGCTGGCGGTGCGCTCGTTGATGCGCACGATGGTGCCCACCACGGTGTTGAGGTACTTGTCCTCGAAGGCGACCTTCTCGCCGCAGCGGAAGTCGTTGCGCGTCGGTCGAGGTGCCGCGGGCGCTGGTGCGGCGTCGGCTTGCCGCGCTGCCGCGTTGGGCGCCGGCGGCTCGATGGCCGCATAGGGCAGCTTCCACTCGCGGCGCTCGCGCAGGTCTTGCAGCGTGACCTGGGTGTCGCGCAGGGCCACGACCTTGCCTTCACGCAGGCTGCCATCGCGCCAGTCGAGGAAGCGCACGGTTTGGCCCAGGTGCATGTCCTTGCGGACCGCGATGATGCGTCGTGGGTCGGCCAGCAGCCGCTCGATCAGCGTGCTGAGCTGGAACAGCTCCAGGCTGCTGGCCTGGTGAAGGACATCAAGCAGGCGTGGATCGATGCTCGGCCCGCTCATGCCGCCGCGCGCACTTCTGCGCCGGTGCGCGGGCTGTCGATGTTCCAGGGCAGCAACTCGTCGATGCGGTTCACCGGGTGGTCGGCGATGCGCTGCAGCACCTCGCGCAGATAGGCCTCGGGGTCGATTCCGTTGAGCTTGGCGGTCTCAATCAGGCTGTACATCGACGCCGCCCGCTCGCCACCTGCGTTCGAACCCATGAACAGGTAGTTGCCGCGCCCGAGCGCCACACCGCGCAGCGCACGCTCGGCCGCCGAGTTGTCGATCTCGATGCGACCGTCGTCCACGTAGCGCGTCAACGCCCTCCAGCGTGCCAGGCTGTAGCGGGCCGCCTTGGCCAACTCCGACTTCGTCGACACCTGAGTCAGCATCCCCTGCAGCCAGCGATGGAACGTCTCGAGCAGGGGGCCGGCCCGCGCCTGCCGCTGCTGGCGTCGTACCTCCGGGGCATGACCTCGGAGGTCAGCCTCCACCGCGTAGAGTGCCTGGATGTGGCGCAGCGCCTGCGCCGCAAGGCCCGTGTCGTCACGGCACTGCTCATACAGATCCCACCACGGTCGCCGCGCGTGAGCCCAGCAGGCCGCTTCGACCACGTGGCCGCCGTCATAGAGGGCATTCCAGCCGCCGTAGGCATCGGCCTGCAGGATGCCGCGGAAGTCGCGCAGGTGGCGCTGCGGGTGTTCGCCCTTGCGGTCGGCCGAGTAGCGGAACCAGACGGCCGGCGGCGCGCTGTCGCCCGCGGGCCGGTCGTCGCGCACATAAACCCACAGCCTGCCGGTGCGTGTCTTGCCTTCGCCAGGCGCCAGCACCTTGACCGGCGTGTCGTCGGCGTGCACCTTGGCCGCGTGCAGCACGTGCCGGCCCAGCGCGGCAACGAGGGGATCGAACAAGGTGTGGACCTGATCCACCCAACCAGCCATCGTGCTGGGGTCGATCTCGACGCCTTCGCGAGCGTAGACACGGCTCTGGCGGTGCAAGGGGGAGTGATCGCAGAACTTGGAGACCATCACATGGGCCAGCAGCGCCGGGCCGGCGAGGCCTCGCGCGATCGGCCGGCTCGGTGCACAGGCCTGGAAGATGGCCTCGCACTGCGTGCACGCCAACTTGGGCCTCACGGTGCGGATGACCTTGAAGCGCGCCGGCACGTACTCCAGGTACTCCGAGACGTCGGCGCCAATGCTGCGCAGCCGGCCACCGCAGGCGGTGCAGCCACAGGACTGGCCCGCGACGTCGTGATGCGCCGGGCTGGTGGCGGGGCGAACTTCGCGCTGTTCGCGAGGCAGGTGGTCTGGCAGGCTGCGGTCGATGCTGCCCGCGTTGGCGGCTGGCACCGTGGTCTTGCGCACCGGGAGCTGCTCCAGCGCGATCGGCTCGATGAGGCTGGCCTGGAGATCGAAGCGTTCGCTGGAGACTCCGAACTCCGCGCGCGCGCGTCGCGCCAGTTGCAGCTTGAGCTTGTCGACCATCAGCTTGAGCCGTTGCACCTCGTTGGCGCTGGCGCGCAGTTGCTGCTTGAGCAGTTGCGCGTCGTCGGGCAGTTGGCTGATCGGGTCGATGTCCTGCGGCACGAATCTCAGTGTGCAACGGACTCAGCGTGTTGGCATCGGGATCACTCCCGAGAAGGCATCGGCTATGCAGCCAGTTGAGGTGAGCTCGTGCGCATCGGCATGCGCCAATCGATGCCTTCGAGCAGCATCGACAGTTGTGCGGCGCTCAGGGCCACGCGGCCATCGACGGCCTGGGGCCAGACGAAGCGGCCGCGCTCCAGGCGCTTGGCCAGCAGCATCAAGCCCTGGCCGTCGAACCACAGCACCTTGACGATGTCGCCGCGCCGACCGCGGAAGACGAACACGTGGCCGTCGAAGGGGTTCTCGGCCAGCGCCGTCTGGACCACGGCGGCCAGGCCGTCGAAGCCCTTGCGCATGTCGGTGTGGCCCGCCACGAGCCACACCCGCGTGTTTGCCGGCAGGCCAATCATGCGCGCAGCATGCCCAGCAGGCGCAGCTGTGCTGAGTCCACTTGGCCTTGCACGCGAAGGATGGCTCCGCTGATCTCAATCTCGAGCGTCCCGGTGGCGCGCGACACCGACTCGGGCGGCGCTTGGGTAGTTGCGGCCTCGGACACGATCGTCACCGGCAGCAACACAGGTGCGCCGGACTGCCAGTGCCCCAGCTTCATCCAGTGCCGCAACTGATTGGCATTGACGCCGTGCCGCAACGCCAGTGCAGCCACCGATACGCCAGGCTTGTTGGCCTGTTCGACCAGCCAAGCCTTGAACGCCGAGGTGTACAGCCGTTTGCCATTGCGCATGACCCGCTCGACCATCGGGCCTGACCACTCAGGGGTGTGTCCATTGTTCTGCATATGGACACATGCTGGCCTGGCCCCATTACGGCTTCAAGAGGGCCTTGAGGCCACGCTTACGTTGGCTCGGGTCGTCAGCGTTCCCCAGAAGCGGCGCTATGGGCCGAAAATCGCTTGGGAGACTACATACAGCGGCGTCAACTGGATGGTCGCAGTCTCTGGCGAATTTTCACCTGCCATCCGTGCAAGCGCCTTGCAGGAGGACGGAACAATGAAGTTCATTGCCTACCCTTGGCACGCTTACGCGTTTGTCCAGGATGCTGCAGAGATGATCCGTTCGCCGCAGCGATAGCTCGGCTGCGGGTCTAAGGCGTCGTTACGTCTTCCCATTCACAAGTCACAAACGCGTGAATGAATCTTGCGGACGTGAATGACGCATAGTGCTGCCATTCGTCTCCCTTGCCTTTCGCAAAATCACAGATTGACTTTGCGCATAGGAACATAGGTGGAGGATCGATCGTGTCGGTACATGCACGATGGATGGCGTGGGCCTCCATTTCTAGGCCAGAAAGCTTTCTCCATTGGCTCAGGGCTTTCTTTACCGTCTGCATCGTGTTCTGAACGGTAGGAACGGAGAATAGTGGACCGGTGTGTAGGCTAAGAGAAGATGCTGGCGTGTTTGCGGGCCACGCAGATTTGATGTCGTCCAGCTTGAAGCGAGTTCGCTGCCACTCCTTCAGCCGGCCGAGAAGACGAGGGTGGACAGATAGAGGCTTCGGACTGGGGTGGATATCTGTGGAATGACCTGAGTCAACCGACTTTCCGTCGCCGAGGTCAAACGTGTGCTCAGGTGCGATGACGTCTCCAAACCCTTGTTTTCCACGTCGCGTACCAGCAGCAATGCCCGCCATAGCCACCATCTTTGGCTGAAACTGCATGATCATCTTGGCGGCCAAGACGCCAGACGCGGTGAGTCCCATTTGGTTCGGTGCTGCAAGGACGACCTTGAGACGTGTGCCCTTGTTGGTTACCCACTCCGCCGTGTGATACGTCTGCGGATCCCCCTTGATTCTGAGCACAGATGAAGTGGCGGCCAGGTCAAGAACTGACTCAAGTTCAGGCGCATGCAGTGCACAGATCACCACCAGGTCCGCAGACAGAGCGGATCTGGAGCCGCTAGGACCTTCCAACTTCGAAGTCAGGGAACTACTGCGCCGTTCGACATCCGAAAAAAGCGTCTCTAGGTTGATCGGAACCTCGGCTGCAAAGGCTGAGTACAAGGTCTTGCCGAGGAGTTCATAGAGATAGCGCTTTTCAGGGACTGGGGTCTTTATTGCCTTGATGTCAGCTAAGACGCCGTCAAACTTTGCTACTACGAGGCGTAAGTAGTCAGGGAGAACGCCCTTGTTCTTGTAGTAGATCCAACGGAGATGGTCGCCCTCCGCAATGAACACGACACCTGCGGGTCCTTGACCTAAGAGCTCCGCTACAACATAACCATTCTCAGTAGCCTCCCCAATCTTCAGGATGTTTTTCCCCATCCATCTCTCCCCCTGCCATGGTGCGAATGAGCCTAGCGGAAAGCGGTTCGGTGTGATGCTAGTACTGCTACTCAGATCGTGTTCGAAGTCGGGCGATACGGCGAGCTCAGGTTCGGCTTGAGGGCGTGATGTGGAATGACTCCATCTCCGGCAGGTCAACCAGCTCGCTGGCAATCTTGCTGATTGCTTCCGCCCTCGGCGAGTTGAGCGCAAGGATCATGCACTGGAGCTCGAAACGCCCGTGCTTGTAGCCAATCATGATGCTCTCGCCGGGGATGCGCAGCCCGCGTGTCTCTAGGTAGCGCTGGACGGCCTCCGCTCGAGGCTTGTAGCCCTCCCGGAAGACGAACGTGCCGGATATTGAGGTTCTCGACGGAAGCTTGCGCTCAAGACGCGGGACCAGCTCTGTAGCGGCGACAAAGATGGCTGTCAGCCCGAACGCTGGCAGGTAGAAGCCTACGCCTACGAGGATGCCAATGGCCGCAGAGCCCCAGATTGACGCTGCGGTGGTCAGCCCTCGAACGTTCAACCCTGTCTGGACGATGATCCCGGCGCCGAGGAAGCCGATGCCCGTCATGATGGCGTTGGTCACGCGTGTCGGGTCGCCAGCGTCGGTGTGCTGGCCTCCGCCGCCGTACCAGAGCTCAGGGTGTCCCGCTAGGAGGTTGATGGCTGCGGCCGTCGCGCAAACGATGCAGTAGACCTGGCTGCCGGCGGCCCTTCCGCTGAAGAATCGCTCGTAGCCGATGACCCACCCGAGCAGCATCGCGATGCTCATGTCCAGGAGCATGCCCAGCCACGGGCCCAACCAGGCCGTCACCATCCCCATCATCGTCCCCGGTAAAGTTCAGTTCTTCAGGCCTTCGACCATTGCCGCGAACTCGGGCGACTGGCGAAGCCGTCGTCGGCCGTGCTCACGCAGCAGCGCGATGTCTTCCGGCGAGAGCGCAAGATTGGTCGGGATGCTGCGCAGCTTCTCGGTCAGGAGTGGATCTCCCGGCGCTTCCAGCGAAACCTCGATGAGGTGGAACTGGATGTCCTTCTCAAACGGCGCAGCATCGCCACGTGCCTGAGCCTCGCGGACCTCGTCTCGCCAGGCTTGCTGCATGGAGCGCATCTGGTTCAGTGCGATGTCTGAGTTGCGGTTGATGGGAATGTCGGCCAGCGCCAAGGCCGTCCGAAGGGGGCCTGGTACGTGGGGGCTGGCGTCTTCCGGTGTTCTCGCGCTGGTTTCAGCGTTGACCACGATGAAGATGACTCGCCTCACGCGGTGATAGCCAGCGAAACGAGCTCCGTGGATGATCCCGCCGAACTGCCCGATGTAGTCAGTGGGGCCGCGCGCACCGACGTTGTCCGCCAGGCCACCGTCGATGAGATGGATGAACGGTCGACGTAGTCCGCTGTCGTCATGCTCGCGGTAGGCTTCCAGCTCGACCAGGCGCCTACTGGTGCGCTGGGTGAGCTGTGCGGCCGTGTGGAGTTGTGGCTCGCCGCACCCCTTGTCTGCGGCCTTGCTGGAGTAGTTCCACAGCGTGACCGGGCTCAGAACGAGCGGGACAGCGCTCGACGCCGCGACTGCTCGGGCCAAGTGGACCCCGCCTAGGTCGCTGCAGAGGAAGTCAAACTGTTCTTGGACGAACTCGAACCGTGCGCCGGTAACCATGTCCGACGCGTAGATGACGGCGAAGGGCTTCTTTGGGGATCTGGCCAGGTCCTCAAACGTAGCGCCGTGGAAGAGCCGGTCGTCGAGGAATCGCTCCAGGGCGTCCGTGCGGCCGAAGTTTCTGGATGAGAGCCGCCACAAGTTCGATGGCTTCATCAAGCCGTGAACGAAGTCGGACTGGGGTGACCCCTGCAGCAGCGCTTCCTCGAACCGCGCGAGGCCTTCCTCGCCTCCCATGGCCAGAGCAGCCGTCAGCATGCTTCCCCCGGAAAGGCCCATGACGATGTCGATCTGGTCGAAGAGGCGCTCCTCGACACCCTCCCACTTGATGCGGGTGTCTCGAAGTTCGTCCAGCACGCCAAGCCCAAGCGTGGCTGCACGGAGACCGCCTCCAGAGAAGGAGACGTGCAACATCAGGCTGTCGTCCGGATTCAGAGCAACGAAGCGCTGCAGCCGGTAGCCGCTGCGGCCATCGACCTTCTTGAGTTCCGGGTTGACGGCGTAGTGGGCGGTTGAGCACCCGGTCAGCGCAAGGGCAGCGGCGAGCGCCCACGCCAAGGGCCTCATGGCGGGGAAGCGGACCAGCCTCCGCCCAGTGAGCGATAGATGGCAACTTCGTTCTGCAGCAGCCCCGACTGAAGCTGCAGCAGGCCTTGCTCAACAGCGAACAAGGAGCGCTGCGCCAGCAGCTCGTCAAGGTACGACGAGTAGCCCTCTTGATGGCGCCGAATGGCGATGCGCAGAGACTCCGCTACCGCCGCCCGTTGGGATTCAGCTTGCTCAAGCTGTTCCTTCTGACGTACGTGGCCTTCTAGTTGTGTCTCGACTTCGGACCAAGCGCCGAGCACGGCTCGTTCGTAGCCGATGAGTGCTTGGTCTCGGCGAGCAGAACTGGCTTCCGTCAGTGCACGGATGCGGCCGCCATTGAAGATTGGCGCCAGGATGCTCCCGCCGATGCTCCATATGGTGAACGGATCGCCACGGAGGACGCTGGCACCAGTCCGGCCAAGACTCGCGTTGAGACGCAGCGAAGGTAGCCACTGGGTCCGGGCTGCTGCAAGCTGGGCGTCGCTGGCCGCCAACTGCCACTCAGCGACCGCGAGGTCAGGGCGCCGGCGGAGCAGCTCAGATGGAAGTCCGGTGTCCGGCACGCCGCGGGCTCGCAGGTCGGCCAGCTTTCCTCGCGGGATAGGCCCAGCGGGGCGCCCCAGCAGCAGGTTCATCGCCGCTTCCTGGCGTTCTAAAGCACGGGCGATCTGGGGCAACGATTGCGCAGTCCCGTGCAGCTCGGCTTCGGCCTGGGCCAATTCCAACGCGTTGGCATGCCCCCTCTCGCGGCGTTGCCTCGTCAACTCGAGCGTTCGCTCGCGAGATGCCAGTGTTCGGCGAGCAAGGTCTTGCTGGGCATCCAGCTCCAGCAGGCCAATGTATGTTTGCGCCACGCTGGCAGCAACGCCGAGGGCGGTGGCATCCCGCGCCGCACGAACAGCCTCTTCGCCGGCGTCTGCAGCTTCGCTCAAGGAGTTGATACGCCCCCAGAGGTCAACCTCATAGGACGCTTGGAATAGCTCCTGATGCCCGGTTGAGAGGTACGGCTTGAGCGTGACGTCACTGATGCTCCTCGAGCGCACAGCCCCTGCGCCGAAGTCCAAGGTCGGCCAGAAGCTGGCACGCTGTGCCGCGGCCATCGCGTGCGCCTCGGCCAACCGCGCTGCCGCCTGGCGAAGGTCGTGGTTGTTCGCGAGGGCGTCCTCGACCAGCCGGGTGAGGAACGGGTCTCCGAAGCCTTCCCACCAGGAGGCCTGAACAGCCGTTGAGCCAGCGGCGTGTCGCCATTCGGCCGGCGGTTTAAGGGCTGTTATGGGCGGTGTCGCAGGCTTGTGGGCGCACCCTGCGAGGACGAGCCCCGCCAAGAGGCTGGCAGTTCCGTAGCGCATCACTTCTTCGCCCGCGTGTCGACCTCGGCGACCACCGACATGCCAGGACGCAGGTCATTGGCGCGAGGCTCATTTGCATCGACGACGATGCGAACCGGTAGGCGCTGGGGAATCTTCGTGAAGTTGCCGGTGGCGTTGTCGGCTCGAATGACGCTGAACTCCGACCCCATGGCGGGAGACAGGCGCTCAACATGGCCTTTGAGCTCGGCGTTACCCAAGCCGTCCACGCGGAGCAGGGCGGGCTGCCCCGGAACCATGTTGGCAGCCTGTGCCTCCTTGAAGTTGGCTACCACCCAGACCTGGTCAGGCACTAGTGCCACCAACTGGGTGCCGGGCGTCACGTATTGCCCGAGCTTCACCCCGACCTCGCCCACGTGGCCCGCGCGCGGTGCCTTGATCTGGGTGTTCTCCAGGTCAATTTCCGCCAGCCGGACGGCTGCCTTTGCACCTTCGATTGCTGCCTCGATGGCCTTCTCGTTTACGTTGACCGCACGAAGTTCCTGCTGGGCAGCATTGATGGCGGCACGAGCTTGCTGGGCAACCGCATCGGCTTGACGTTGGGCTGCTTCCGCCTGGCGCAGGCCGCTCTCCGTTTGATCGTGCTCTCGCTGGGAAACTGAACCGTCCGTCACCAAAGCCTGGGAGCGCTTCTCGTCGGCTCTCGACCTGGCGAGCTGCGCTGACGCGTTGAATTGTTGGGCTTGGGCGCCGGCAAGCTGCGCCTGCGCATTGGTGATGCCTGCTTCACGGACGTGACGTGCCTGTACGACGTTGGCCAGGTTTGCCTTCTGGGTAGCCAACGTCGCTTCAGCCTGCGCAAGCCTAGCCTTGTAGTTCCTGTCATCCAAGCGAACGAGGACCTGACCAGCCTTCACCTCTGCGAAGTCTTGGATGAACACCTCCATGACGTATCCATCCACCTTCGGCGCGATGACGGTCACGCTGCCACGAACGTAGGCGTTCTCGGTGCTCTCCACCCCGTTGTTGAAGGGTGGAAGGCGCCAGGCGTAGAGGGCGAGGAGAACGCCCACCACCACAGCAATGAGGACGAAGAAGTTCGTACGGTTCAGGAAGCGAGCCATGAGGTAGTTCTCGTTGGAATCAGCTGGCCGCCAGCGCGCGCTGCTTGCGGATGCCACGCCAGGCCAGCACCGAGAGCCATACAAGCATCAAGGTGGCCAGCCCAGCCGTTTGGATGAAGACGTCGTTGTAGGCAAGCACAAAAGACTCGCGGGTGACCTGCTGATTCAGAAGCGTCAAGCCTTGGCGTCCGCGTGCCGCGGGATCTCCAATCCATCTGGCAACGGAGCCAGTGAGCTGGGCGATCCGTTGCGCAACCATGGGGTCGCCTATGGCGAGGTGCTGCGCCAGCGCAGAGAAATGCAACGTCTGTCGCTCAGCGACCAGGGTGTTGATCCACGCTGTGCCCATCAGGCTGCCGAGATACTGTGCCCCGCTGAAGGCGGCCAAGAAGCTGACGATCTGGCGACCACCGTCCTGCATGACTGGGCCGAACCCGAGCAAGAGCGCCGCAGCGAAGAAGAGGGCGAGTGCCAGCGCCAGGAAGGTCTGGGTGAGGTAGAACTGCTCGGGCCGGCTCACCGACGTCGCATCGCTGTCAGCCCATGACACAGCGAGGACCAGGGCGATGGCAAGGACGCTCAGCAGGTGCATGCCTTGCTTGGCTGCGATGACGATGGCCAGGAGGAAGCCGAAAAGCATTCCCCCGCTGGCCAGCGCGAACAGCGTCCTCATCTGCTCGTTGGATTGCCCGAGGACTGTCATCAGACCCACCACGCCAACGGTCTGCTCCGAGAGCACCATTCGGAATAGGAGCACTGCGGCGATGAACCTGAGCATGTAGGGCGTCGTGAGCCACCGCAGGTCCAAGAGGGGCTGCGGCCGGTTCAAGTCGATCAACACATACAGGCCGATGCAGACGACAGCTGCAACCAGGCACATGCCTAGCCAGGGTGTATCCGTCCACCAGGCGAGCCGGCCTTGTGAAAGCACTACGCCAAGGAAGGCAAGACCAGCCGCATAGAGCGGGAAAGCTATAAGGTCACCGCGGTTGAACGCCGGCTTCGGTGCTTGTGGTGTCAAGGGCACCGCGTAGATGGCGGCCAGGCTGAAGACGCCAAGTACGACATCCAGCAGGAAGAGCCCGTGCCAGCGCCCGATTTCGAGCAGATCCGGCGCGACAACTCTGCTCAAAGGTCCAGGAAGCTGCAGGCTGGCAAACCCAAGTAGCAGCGCCACGGGCGCGAGCTTCATTGGCATCGCCTCCAGCATGTAGAGGATTGCCAGCGTGCTGAGGGGAGCCGCGGCCAGTCCAAGCGCTGCTCGCAGCGCTACGGCCGAGACCAACTCGTCAGCGAAGAGGTGGAGCCCGGCAACCGCGAGGAAGAGCCACAAGCCGAAGATGGCGAACGGTCTGAGCCCAATGTGCAGGCGCATCTTCGTCAGCAGCAACGTCGAGGACATTGCGGTTGCGAAGTACGCCGTGATCATCCAGCTGGCTTCAGCAGCAGTCGCCGCCAATGAGCCCTGGATGCTGCTTAAGTTGTTGCCTACCAGGTAGAGACCGAAGCCCTGGGTCATGCCAAGCAGTAGACCCGTACCGCCACGCGCAAGCCGCAGGGCGGGCGTGACGGGGGCTGGCGATGCCTGGGGCGGGGCGTTCATGAAGGCAGTGTTGGGGAGCACCGCCGACCCGGGTGACATCAATGCGGACAACAAATTGACATCCCCGGTCAAAGCCCTACCAACTTGGCCGCAGACATCAATTCACCGGCAATCGAGCTGTAACCTGTGCGCAGCCATCAGGGCAGGGAGCTTCTTGTGCGTCTGGATTCCGTTGCCGCCGAAGGACCGCAGGACCCAGGAGGCACGACCTGCCGTGGTATCACCGCCTTTCGGTTCGGGGCCTTTGTCCTTGACTGCGGAACTCGGCGCCTTCTTGAGGAAGGTCAGCCGATTCGCCTCGGAAGCCGAGCCATCGCCATCCTGCAGGTACTGCTCGAGCAGCCTGGAGAAGTGCTCTCGCGAAGGGAGCTGTTAGACCGAGTGTGGCCGCACACGGTGGTCGTAGATGCCAACCTGACGGTGCATATCGGTGCACTGAGGCAGGCACTTGGTGATGGTCGACCAGGTCGTCGCTTCATCGTCAACATCCAAGGCCGGGGATACAGCTTCGTTGCGCCGGTCGAAGTTGACCGGGGTGCCGCGCTGTTGGCGGTGCGGACGGAGGCGGTGCAGCACAACCTCCCGCTGCAGCTGACCCACCTTGTTGGCCGGAGCGCGTTGATTGCTGATCTTGCGGCGAGCGTCACTTCTCACCGGATGACATCGCTGATTGGCCCTGCCGGCATTGGGAAGACCCAGCTGTCGCTCAACGTCGCACATCAGATGCTGCCTCACTTCCCACACGGGGTCTGGGTGGTCGAGCTTGCGGCCGTCGAGGATCCCATGCTGGTGGCGAGCGCTCTCGCTGAGGTTCTTTGGCTCGGGGTTCGGTCGGACGACCCTGTGCCCGGATTGATTGCCGCTCTACAGCAGCGTCGCACACTCATCGTTCTCGATAACTGTGAACACCTTATCGACTCGATTGCCACCCTGGCCGATGCGTTGCTGAGGGGAACGACGGATGTCCACCTGCTCATCACCAGCCGCGAGACGCTGCGGATTCAGGGCGAGCAGATCAAGCGCATCGCGCCGCTGGAGATGCCGCCGGAGAACGGGCGGCCGAGTTCGAAGGAAGCGCTTGGCTTCTCTGCAGTCCAACTGTTTGTTGAGCGGGCGACTGCTGCGCTGCCCGACTTCGAGCTCAGTGATGCCGATGCACCATTTGCCTGTGCCATCTGCAGAAAGCTGGAAGGAATGCCGCTGGCAATCGAGCTGGCAGCTGCTCGCGTGGAGGCGCTCGGTGTTCGCACGCTCGCCGAGCGGCTGGATGACCGCCTCAAGCTGCTGACCGGAGGGCGGCGGAGTGCGTTGCCGCGGCACAAGACATTGACTGCCGCGCTGGAGTGGAGCTACCGACTGCTAGCTCCAGAGGAGCAGAAGGGGCTGCGGGGTCTCGCTGTCTTTGCCGGTGGCTTCACGTTAGAAGCTGCGCAAGAAGTGGCTGGCCTGGCTGCCGAGGAGGTCGTCAAACTCGTGGACAGGTCACTCGTCGTGGTGGAGGTCGGCGATTGCGATGCGCGGTTCCGTCTTCTCCAGACAACCCGAGCCTACACGCTGGACCGCCTGGAGGAGGCGGGCGAGACGGACAGCCAGAGTCGCAAGCATGCAGCGTTCTGGGGTGGCGAGCTCCAGCGGCACGGCGATGTGCCTGGAGGCCGGCTGCGAGAACTCTTCGTCGCCGATGTCGACAACATCCGTGCCGCGTTGCACTGGGCCTTCTCCGAGTCGGGTGACGATGCTCTGGCGGTGAAGCTGGCAGCCGGGTCCGCCCAGCTCTGGATCGAGCTGTCGCTGTTGGCCGAGGCGGGGCGATGGTCTCGTCGAGCGATTGCGTTCATGCAGCCCGGGCAGTTCCCAGCGGGCGAGATGCTCCTGCACAGCGCTTTGGGCCTGTCCCTGCTCTATACAGAAGGTGTCAGCGAGGAAGCTGCTGCCGCATTGCGTCGAGCACGCGAACTTTCCAATGGTGCCGGCGACTATGACTGGCAGCTGCAGGTTCTGGTGGCTCTGTCCTGGATCGCGCATCGCAAGGAAGACTACGACGGCTCACTTCAAATGGCTCATGAGGCCCGCGGCCTGGCGGATGCCAGCCAAGACCCAATCGCCTTTGCGACCGCAGACTGGCTCACCGGGGTCTCGCACTTCTTTCGGGCGAACTACAGGGACGCGCTGGCGTTCGCACAAAGCGCCTGTGACAGGCGGCTGCCTCCGGTTCGTCGTGCTCACATTGCCAGCTGGGAGATAGAGCACGCAACATCCGCCAGATGTTTGATGGCCAACACTCATTGGGCGCAGGGGCGCCTGGAGCAAGCGTGGCGCGCCGCGGATGACCGCATCGAACATGCGCTTGCCGAGGGGCATGCTGTCTCGCAGTGCATGTCGTTGACCTGGGCTGGCTGCGGGATCCCGCTGCGCCTAGGCAGGCTAGAACGGGCTGAACTCGCGATCTCGAAGCTGCAGCAGCTCGCGAAGGCGAACGGTCTGGCAAACATGTATGCCGCTGGACTGTGCTTCGAGGGTCAGTTGAGGGCCAGACTGGGCGAGTTGGAGCAGGGCATCGACCTTATGCAGGAGGGATTACTGAACCTGCGGCGCGGCGGGTCGCTGACTCACTACACAGCCTTTGTCAGCGAGTTCGCCCTGCTTCTTCTCGCTGCCGGCCGGGTTGGCGCTGCACTGGAACGTGCAGACGAGGCCGTCCAGCGTGCCGAGCGTCATGGCTCGGGCTGGTGGCAGCCTGAGACGATGCGCGTCAAGGCTGAGGTGCTGATTGCCATGCAACGCGATGAGGCAGCCTCAGAGCTCCTGCAGCGCTCGTTGGCTATGGCGCACGGTCAAGCTGCTCAATCTTGGGTGCTGCGCACATCACTCAGCCTAGCGAAGCTGCACTTGGCGCGCGGACGCGTCGAGGGGGCTCGTGAAGCTGTCCGAGGTGGCTTGTCCGGCTTCAGCGAAGGGCTGCAGTACGAGGAGCCAGCAGGGGCTCGCCAGTTCTTGGAGAGCATTGAATAGCTTCGAAGACGAGCAGAGCCGCTGGCTGAGCGGAGGCCGCTACGGTCAATTTGTTGGCCCATGAGACCCTAACGTCTCTGGGGGCTAACTCGAAGAATCGTTGCCAGATCAACGCCTGGAGAGGCACCGATGGGCAACAACGATTCCGGGGACATTCCGGCGCGCCGCGGCTTCTTGAAGCAGGTCGCTGGGGGTGCAGTGGCGAGCGGGGTAGCCATCGTCTCACCCATCCAATGCCGCGCCCAAGCGGATGACACCGCTATGGCGGCTACAGCTGGCGACGTAGCACCAGGGTACATCTGCTTCGGCCCGCGCGAGGCTGCCTTCGTGGAGACGCTGGTCAACACGATGTGTCCCGCCGACCAGTTCACGCCAGCTGGCGTCGACTGCGGGCTGGCGGTCTTCATCGACCGGCAGTTGGCTGGCGACTACGGTCGTGGGGCGCGCCGCTACATGAATGGTCCCTGGAAGCAGGGTAAGGCGGAGATGGGCTACCAGCTGCCGATGACGCCGCAGCGCTTCTTCTTTGCCGGCATCGAAGCTGTTGATGCAGCCTGCCAGAAGCAGTACGGCAAGGCATTCGACTCGCTCGCGCCTGCCGACGCTGAAGCAGTCCTGCAGGCGGTCTCGGCGGGAAAGCTGACCCACGAAGAGCTGCCGCTGGGCGCTTGGTTCAACGAGCTGGTCTACCCGCTGTTTACCCAGGCCTGCTTTGCCGACCCCATCTATGGCGGGAACGCGGGGAAGGTTTTCTGGAAGCTCGTCGGCTACCCAGGTCTGCCGGCGACGCACGCCATCGACGTCATCCAGTACCGCGGGAAGCCATTCCCCGGTGCGAAAGATCCCAAGTCCATCGCTGACTTCTCCTGAACACGACCATGGCAAAGAAGCTCCAACGAAAGTCCGTCGTGATCATCGGCGGTGGCCTGACGGCCGGCCTTGCTGCTCGCCAACTGTCTGCCCAAGGCATCAGCGTGCTGGTGCTCGAGCGGGGAGGGGACCACGTCAAGAGCGCGGCCTCGTCGCTACCAACCCAGCGGGATGAGTTGCGCTGGGATGTGCGTCAAGGCCTCATCCAAGACTGGTCAACCCAGACCTACACCCTACGGCACAACCGCAACGAGACCGCGCTTCCTGTGCGCTGGATGGAGGCGTTCCTTCCTGGCGAAGGGTTGGGCGGGGCAGCAAACCACTGGAACGGTCACCTCTTCCGCTGGGCCGAGTACGACCCCGAGATTCGCAAGCGTCACGTGGACCGCTACGGGAAGGGTGCGATTCCCAAGGATGTGCCGCTGCAAGACTGGGGCACCACATACGCGGAGATGCGGCCGTACCACGAGCTGTTCGAAAAGCTCTTCGGAATCGCGGGCCGCGCCGGGAACATCAACGGGCAGTTTCAAGCCGGTGGCAATCCATTTGAGGCCCCTCGCGACGGCCAGTATCCGCAGCCGCCGCTCGAGCTGACCGAGGCCGGCATGGTGTTCAAAGCGGCAACGGAGAAGCTGGGCTACCACCCGTTTCCATTGCCCGCGGCCAACTCGCCGGGCGCGTACACCAACCCGGATGGGCAGAAGCTCGGGGCCTGCCAGTACTGCGGTCACTGCGAGCGCTTCATCTGCGAGGCCAATGCGAAGGCCTCGCCCCAGGTGTTGCTGTACCCGATGCTCAAGCAGCGGGCGAATTTCGAGGTGCGACTGCACTCCCATGTGCTGGGCATCAACTACGACAAGGCGGCGAAGCGCGTCACGGGTGTCCGCTACCTGGATCTGACGACCGGTCAGGAGTACGACCAGCCTGCCGATGTGGTCATGCTTGGTGCGTTCACGATGACAAACACCAAGCTGCTGCTGACCAGTGGCATTGGCAAGCCGTATGACCCGGTGTCGAAGAAGGGCGTGGTTGGGAAGAATTTCTGCTACCAAACCATGTCCAACGTGAGCCTGTTCATGAAGGACCGCTGGTTCAACCCGTTCCTCGCGACCGGCAGCACTCAGGTCTATCTGGACGAGTTCAACAACGACAACTTCGACCACGCCGGTCTGGGTTTCCTTGGCGGTGGCGGCATCGGCGCAAGCATGTTCGGTGGCCGCCCCATCACCACGCACCGGGTGCCGCCTGGCACGCCCCGCTGGGGCACGGCCTGGAAAAAGGCCAACGCCGACTGGTACGCGCACTCCATGTCGTTGGTTCTCCAGGGGAGCTGCTACCCCCACACGGAGAACTTCCTCGACCTGGACCCCACTTACAAGGACGCCTATGGCCAGCCGCTGCTCCGCATGAACTTCGACTGGCGGGACAACGAGCTCAAGATGTCCAAGTACGTGACCCAGAAGATGGCTGACATCGCCAACACCATGGGCGCGGACATCGTAGGCCCTGCGAACCCAGTCAAGGCTCCCTTCGACACGCGCGTCTATCAAAGCACCCACATCACCGGCGGAACGGTGATGGGCATCGACCCTGGAACCAGCGTCGTGTCGCCGCATCTCCAGCACTGGGATGCGCAGAACCTGTTTGTCGTCGGCGCTTCGGTGTTCACCCACAACAGTGGCTACAACCCGACTGGCCCGCTCGCGGCTCTCGCGCTCCGCGTGGGCGACGACATCGCTCGGTACGTCGATCGCCCCCGGATGTTCTGAACTCCCTCGCTGTCCTCAAACCTGGAGATCACCATGAACCTCAAGCGCACCCTGTTCTTCTCTCTCCCGCTCGCCCTGTTCTCGATGTATCGGCCGGTCGCCGCCCAGGACGTGGCGGCTGGGAAGGCGCTGTACGCACAGTGCATTGCCTGCCATGCCACTGATGCCAACAACGGCGTTGGGCCAGGCCTCAAAGACTTGGTCGGCCGCAAGGCGGGCACGGCAGCTGGCTTCCGGTTCAGCCGCGCGATGAAGACGTCGAACGTCACCTGGACCGAGAAGACGCTGGACGCCTACCTGGCTGAGCCTCAGAAGGTCGTGCCCGGCAACGTGATGCCGTTCTCGGGCATGCCGGACGCCGCACAGCGCGCAAACCTCGTGGCTTACCTGGCCACGCTCAAGTAAACGCCGCAGCGCTTGCCGCTGCTCAAGGAGCCACCATGCTTGGAATCACGCTCTTCGGACTGGTCCATACGCTCATCGCGGTCTTCGCTCTCGGCGCGGGCGCGCTGTGCCTTGCGACGTATCACGAGATCACCCCGAGAACCGCGAGCGGCAGGATCTACATCGGCGCGACGGTCGCGACCTGCGTGACATCGCTGGGCATCTTCCACCATGGTGGGTTCGGCAAGCCGCACGCGCTGGCGCTGCTGACGCTCGGCGTGCTTGCCTTTTGCGCCTGGGCAGGGCGACAACGCCTCAGGAGGCCGTGGGCTGCTACCGCTGAAGTCATCGGCTACTCGTTCACCGTCTTCCTGCACATGGTGCCCGGCATCACGGAAACCTTCACTCGGTTGCCCTACGGTGCCCCCGTCTTTAGCAGTCCGGAAGATCCGATGCTGGCTAAGGCAGTCGGAGGATGCTTCGTCATCTTCGTGATAGGCGCGCTGCTGCAATGGCGCGGCCTCAGGCTGGAGCGGGCTGCTCGTTAAGAGCTGCGGCTTACTCGCTGAATTCCTGCCGCCACTTGCCTCGACTGTCCTGGTGGCGCCGGAGGCATGCGTGCCTTGAACTAGGCACGCTTTGGGAGCTGGCACGGCGCCGCTGTCTCGGAAGTTGATAGGAACGCGATGCCTCCAAGCAAATTCTTCTGCCTGGCGGCAGTGACTGCGCTGATGCCGATGACTCACGCGCAGGCGGATGAGCTCACGGGCCTTCTTCCCGATCAGTACTTCTTCCAGGCAGGTGCGGCCCAGGACACGACGACACTGACCACCGGGCTTATTTGGCAGGGCAACGTTGGGCGGTTCCTGGGAGATGGATACCTGAGCCTCTACTGGGAGGTATCCCTTGGGCGGTGGTCTGTCGACCAGCCCGATGGATCAACGGCCTCCTCTTGGGTCACGCAGCTTGGCGTCACCCCTGTGCTGCGATGGAGCTTCGGCTCTGGAGGTCGCCCCTGGTTCGTGGAGGGCGGCATCGGCGCGAACTTCCTGCTCCCCATCTATCGAAGTGCAGACCGACAGTTCAGCACCACTTTCAACTTTGGGGACCACCTCGGATTCGGCTATCGGTTTGGCCAGAACCAAGACCAGGAGTTGGTCTTGCGTGTCCAGCACTACTCAAACGGCGGGATCAAACGGCCCAATCCAGGGCAGGATTTTCTGCAGCTACGGTACGTCGTGCGCTTCTGACTAGGACGTGGCAGGTGCCTGTGTGGCCGGAGTCTGTAGTGGAGATGGGGGGCGGAGCGCCTCGCAGACACGATGGGCAGATTCACCTGGTTCCAGCTCAAGGCAATCGGAGACGATGCTCGGCTTAGCCGAAGACATGGGCACTGGAGGATAGAGCTTGAAGGGTTTTCAGAAAAAGCGGCCAGCCGCTGCATTTGCGGCGGTCTCGTTTGCCGTCTTCTTGATCACCGGGGTCTTCCTCAAGGAGTACAACCTTGAGCCATCGACCATGTTTGCTTTCATGGCCATCTCTGTCGGAGCGGGCGTAGTCGCGACGTTTGGCATCTTGGAAGGCATGCGCTGCCCCCTGAGATCCGCAGCAGGTAGTTCTAGAGTCCGATCAACCCGAGATGGAGATCGGACCGATGAAGAAGCGATACACCGAGGAACAGATCATTGGGTTCCTGCGTGAGGCCGATGCTGGCCTGCCGGTCAAGGAGCTGTGCAGGAAGCATGGCTTCAGCGAGCCGAGCTACTACGCCTGGAAGGCCAAGTTCGGCGGCATGAACGTGTCGGACGCGCAGCGGCTGAAGACGCTGGAGGCGGAGAACACGAAGCTCAAGAAGCTGCTGGCCAACTCGATGCTCGAGATCGACGCGATGCGCGAGGTGCTCAAGGGAAAGTGATGGCCGTGGCGGCGCGGCGCGAGGTTGTGCGGCAGTTGCAGGACAAAGGCTTGAGCGAACGCCGGGCCCTCAAGCTGGTGGGCATGAGCGCCAGCACCCTGCGCTACCGGCCCCGCGACGACGGCAACGGCCGGCTGCGTGAGCGACTGACAGAGCTCGCCGGCCAGCATCGCCGCCACGGCTACCGCATGCTGCACAGCCGACTGCAGCTCGAAGGCTGGACGATCAACGTCAAGCGCACCTACCGGGTCTACCGCGAGGAAGGGCTGATGGTGCGCAAGCGCCGGCGCAAGAAGCTGCCCGTGCCTGAGCGGCAGCCGTTGGTGCGCCCGATGCAACCCGATGAGGTGTGGAGCATGGACTTTGTGTTCGACGAACTGGCCAACGGCCGCAGGGTCAAGACGCTGACTGTGGTGGACGACTGCAGCAAGGAGGCAGTGCAGATCGCCGTGGACACGTCGATACCCGCGCTGTATGTCACGCGGGTGCTCGAGCAGGTCAAGGCCGAACGAGGCTTGCCCAAAGTGATCCGCACCGACAACGGCCCGGAGTTCGCGGGCCGGACGATGCAGACATGGGCCGCCAGGAGCGGCGTCGAGCTGCGCTTCATCCAGCCCGGCAAGCCGGTGCAGAACGCCTACATCGAGAGCTTCAACAGCCGCTTCCGAGACGAGTGCCTGTCGCAGCACTGGTTCGCCAGCCCGAGCCACATGCGCAGCGTCATCGACAACTGGCGCGAGGACTACAACCACCACCGGCCGCACAGCACCCTCGGGTATGTGCCGCCGGCCGTGTTCGCCGCGCGGTGTCGCCAGCATGCTGGCGACACCGCGCCAAACCCCGCATCGACAACTACGATGCAAACCCCTGGGCTCTAGATCGAAGTGCTACGAATCCTGGGGGCAGCGCACACGAGCATCAGTACAGCCGCCAGCGCGAAGCTCACCAGCAGCCCACGTGCCATGGCTGATGGGGCTGCATGATTGAAGTCGGTCGTGCCGGCACCCCACGCGAACACCCTGCCCATCACGGACGCTCCCAGGATCAGGCCGATATTGCGCGACAGGCTCAGCAGCCCGGAGACCGCGCCTCGGCGCTCCTGAGGCACATCGGCGAGCGTCGCCGTGTTGTTGGCGGCCTGGAACAGTTGGTAGCCCGGCGTCAGCACGGCGATGGCAAGCAGATACCCCAGCACACCGATCCTGTCGGGCAGCCAGGCCATCAGGGCTGCACCGGCCGCGAGCAGGCCCAACCCGAGCATGAACGTCCTGCGGCTGCCCCAGGCGTCAACCCGCCTGCCGGCGAGCACGCCGCCGAAGATCGATATCAGTGGGCCGACCGACATCACCATCCCCACCTGTGCCGCCTGGATGCCCAAGCCCGCTCCCAGGTAGAACGGACCGACGACCAACGTCGTCATCATCACCGCCGCGACCAGCACGTTGACCCCCAGTGCGGGCACCAGGCCTTGTCCGGACAGGGCGCGCCAGGGCGCAGGGGCCGCACCTGGCCTGCCGCCGCCCGCCGGCAGCCATAGCCAGGCGAGGAACCACGCCCCGAGTGCCAGCGGCACCTGCAGCAAGAAGATGCTGCGCCAGCCCGCCAGCGCAAGCAGCGCGCCGCCCAGCGATGGGCCGAGCGCCGTGCCCAGCGCCGACACGGTGCCCAGCAGCCCCATCGCCTGCCCCATGCGCTTGGGATCCGCCGCCTCGCGCATCAGCGCCATGGACAGCGTCATGAGGAAGGCCGCGCCCATGCCCTGCAGTGCCCGGGCGCCGACTAGCAGCCCCAGGCTCGGCGCGAGGCCGCAGAGCAAAGCGCCGCCGGCGAACAGCAGCAAGCCTGCCAACAGCATGGGTTTGAGGCCCCGGCGATCGCCCAAATGGCCTGCGATGAAAACCGAGACCGTCAGGCCCGCCAGGTAGGCGACGACAACGGCCTGCACCTGGGTGAAGGGGGCGGCGAAGGCATCGGCCAACGCCGGCAAGGAGATGTTGGCGATGCTGGTTCCCAGCGAAGCCAGCAGCATCGACAGCACGAGGCCCGCCGTGGCGCCGCGTGAGGCGACTGGTGGGTGGAGCACTGCATTGGCAGACCCCTGATTGCGCATAGGGTTCATGGCCCTACCTCCGGCAAGAGTTGAGGGAGGTACAGGTGCCGCGACGCGCGCACCGGTACCACTGCGGGCAAGATACGACCTCAAGTCGACTTGAGGTCAAGGGGTGCGCCATGAACATTTCAGAGGTGGTCAGACGGTCCGGGCTGACTGCGTCGACGCTGCGCTTCTACGAGGAAAAAGGCCTCATCGCTTCTGTCGGGCGTCAAGGGATCCGGCGTGTGTTCGGCGCCAACGTCCTTGAGCGCCTCGCGCTGATCGCGCTGGGACGCAGCGCCGGCTTGTCGCTGGACGAAATCGCAAGGATGTTCTCGCCCGATGGCCAGCTGGACATCGACCGCCAGATGCTGGTGGCCAAGGCGGATGAGATCGACCGGACGATCCAGCGCCTGCGGGTCATGAGCGAGGGGCTGCGCCATGCGGCCGTGTGCCGCGCGCCATCGCACATGGCCTGCCCGTCGTTCCAGAGGCTGCTGCAGAAGGCCTCGGCCCAGACGGGGTCTCGCAGCCGGTCTGCGAAATCGCCCGCCGGCCCAGCAAGATAGTGGCGCGGCGCACGGGCCGCACGGCTGCGGCAAGACGGGCCATGACGGCGAAGGGGAGGCGGTTCAAGGCGCCGCTGCAGCGCCCGACAGTGCAGCGCCCTGGAGCCCTAGAGCGCCGCGTCGTGCGCGCGTTTCAGCAGACGCCGGCGAATCAGTCCACTCGCCGGCCTGATCAGGAGCCAGTAAAGCCGAAAACGACGAAGCACTTCGTCATCGCCACACCAGACGCGCGTACGCGTCGTCAGCCGTGCCCCGGCACCTTCCGGTTCGGCCGTGAAGTTCAACACCAGCTTCGCAATTCCCGCTGAATCCAGAGCGTCGAAGGCGGCCGCGTCGTGAACCTCGACGAGCCCGTAGTCCGATTGCCAGAAGCGACCCGCCAGGCCGTAAGCCAGTTCATGCTGGCCATCCCTGCCCAGGAAGGTGAAGTTGGCGATACCGAACGCGGGGCGGTGCCGGAGGTTGGACGCAAACCCCAGTCGACCGGCCAGCCGGTTCGGCATCTCGCGCAGCGCGATCAAGCTGCGTGCGATCGGGTCGTCGACCACGTCAGGACGGCCGAGGACATCGAGCACCCGTGCCGGTGAGGCTGGGATGAAACGGCTGTGCTCCTCCGCGAACTGGTGGTGCGGTAGGAAGCGGTCAATCAGGCGCATGGACCGATTGTCAGGCCGTGAGCATCCAGTCTGCCCATCTTGATGATCGGCAAGGAGCATACGAGCCTAGTCCCCACGAGCAACGAGGAGCTGCTGCCGCATCGTTGGACACTAGCCGCATGACCAATCAAGTTCTCGCAGCGCTGCTAGCGCTGACCGCCGCCAGCCACGCGGCGGCGTCGCCGGAACCATCGATTCCGTTGCGCGAGCTTTACGCTGAGGCCCGCATCGTTGCCGTCGTCGAAGTCATCGAAGGTCGAGTAGTCGCTGCGGATGGAGAGTCCTGCGGTGCTCGATACAAGGGCCGAGTGATCGAGGGAACGAAAGGTGCTACGGTCAGCCAGGTCATTGAGTTTGGATTTGCACCCTCCCTCAAGATTGGCTCGAAGTATTTCGTTCTGCTCGCTGCCTACGAGAACGTCAGGCTTGATCGCTATCCTGAGTTCCACCCACGCTGCAAGAGCTTGCTCCCGGACTTGGCCATGGTCGGCATTTGGCGTGGAGCCATGGAAGTGACCACGAGTATCGAAGGCCCAACGCGCAGAGATGCTTGGACGGTGCGACCCGCAAATCTCGTCGAGTACCCGATTGGCACTCGGAGCAAGGAGGTCGATGGCAGGCGCCAACTGGTGTTCACCGACATGGTGACAAGAATGAAGGACGGGAGTCCTGCTCCTCGCTGATCTTTCAACGTCAAGGCGGCCAGGCCGGATGCTCATGATCGGCCGGCACGACCCGCATGCGTCTTTGCGTGACGTGCTTGAGCGCCTCCCCACACAACCGGCAAGCCGGATCGCAGAACTCTTCCCGCATGAGTGGCAGACTCCATAGCCATCCGTCGCCCCACCACCGGACCATGACCCTGAGAACAGTTCCCGCTATAGCGCTCCTTGGCGGTGCGCTCATGGGCGGCGTTTACTTCGGGCTGTTCTCATGCGGTGGCTACCGACCGGATCGCGCAAGCCATGGAGCGATTGGAACGAGCATTGAAGCCTCTTAGGCAGCTGCGCCTTGGGGCACAAGATCGCTCTGCAGCATGAAGGTCCTGACGGCTGAAAGTCGGTCCTTCATCTGGACCGATCTTCCCAAAATTTGGACCGTTTGCTCGGTGTCAGGCAGCGCGGCGGTGCAGGAGGGCGGCGCCGGACGCCTAGCGCTACATCCAGACTGGTGTCGGGTGACACGATCAACAACATCTGTACGAAACTTGTCGTACACTAGAGGTGGCAGATGACAGAGCCTACAGGCTTCAAAGCAGTCAAAAAGGCAGTCATCGCGGCACTGCAGGAAGGAAACTACCAGCATGAAGCACGAGATGAGACCGCTGCATAACTGACGTCGCAAGGAGTGGCGAACGGCCAGGCCAGCTCGGATTTCGAGATGCGCAATAAGGATCGAGTTTTCGGGCCGTTTTGACGCTTTTTGAGCCCGTTCCCTGGGGCCTTCGCCCCCTCAGGACGGACTACTGCCCGGACAGGGCTGCAGCCGCCCACTGTGCAGCTTCCTCATCGCCTTGAGCAGGTTCAAGCCCAATGCCGCCCAGGCCATCTGCGCCTGTGTCTTGGCCGCCCCGAAGTACCGCGCCCGGCTCAGATGGAAGCGCCGTTTCATCGTGCCGAAGCCCTGCTCGACCTTGTAGCGCAATGTGGCGATGGCCTTGTTCATCTGCGTCTGCAAGGGATGCACCGGTTTGCCGCGGCTGCCTTTGAACTGGATCAGGTCGCCGATGCCTTTGCCCTTGAGGTACTCGCGGTTGGCGGCACTGGCATAGCCCTTGTCGGCCAGCACACCCTCGGGCTGGATGCCCTGTTCGACGAGCGCGTCGACGATGCCGGGCAGCTTGTTCACTTCGGCCTGGTTGGCCGGATGCACCTCGACGTGCTCGACATAGCCGTCCTCGGTGTCCACCGCGCTGTAGCCGCGGTAACCGAAGAAGGCGTCCTTGCCCTTCTTGACCCAGCGCGCCTCATCGTCGGCACTGTCCACCATGTCGGCCTCGCCGTCGTCATCGACTTCGAGATGCTGGTTCGGGTGCGCGGCGCTCTCGATGATGGTGGCGTCGATGATCGCGCCGCGGCTGCCCGCCACCTTCAGCCCCTGGCCTTCGAGTTGCACATTGATCCGGCGCAGCAGCACCTGGTCGAGCTTGGCCGTCACCAGTCGGTTGCGGAAGCGGCAGATCGTCGTGGCGTCGGGGAAGCTGCCCTCACCCGGCTCGAAGCCGGTGAACACCATGAAGTCCAGGCGCACCTTCAGTGCGTGCTCCAGCTGCGTGTCCGACAGGCCATGCCACTGACCCAGCAGCATCAGCTTGAACATCGCCAGCGGCGCATAGGGCTCGGGGCCGCCGCCATGCGTGGCCTCGCGCTTGTACAGACCCTTGAGCTTGTGCGCGATCTCGGCCCAGTCCAGCAACTCGTGCAACTTCATCGTCGGCGAGTCCTGGACCAACGGCTTGGCACCCATCAGGAAGAAGCTGTCCATGTCCCGATTGCACCGCACACATCAGGACTGCGCATCGGGGAAGTTATGCAGCGGTCTCTCTTCAGCTCCACGCCCGAGGCCTCGACCAGGCGCGACACCGGCACCGCCTCCTTTAGCCGCTCGATCTCTGCCTCGGGGATGCGTGCCATGACCGTTGCTCCGTATGCCCCGGCTATACGCTGGGTTGCTAAACAATCTGAAGGACGGCACACTATACACACGATGTATATGTGTCAAGCCGAGGCCTCCCGATGCAGCTTCCCAGCACCCAAGATGGCGCCCATCGCATGGAGTGGTCTCCGATGGGCAAGCGCATCGCAAGCGGCACCGCCGCCGAGGAAGAGTTGAGTTTTGGGGCTCGCCTGGCCAGCCTTCGCAAGGCGGCCGGGTTCACGCAGATCGAGCTGGCCGCCGAGCTGGGCATCTCCCAGCGCATGGTGGCCTACTACGAGAGCCCGCAGTCCACGCCGCCGGCCAACCTGCTGCCGCAGATCGCCACCGCGCTGGGCGTGACGATCGATGAGCTTTTCGGGCGCGGCGCCAAGCGCCGGCTGGTCAAGCAAGAGGGTGACAGCCGGCTGCGCCGGCGCCTCCTGGCCATCGAGAAGCTGGACGTGGCCGAGAAGCGCCAGGTGCTTCAGGTCATCGATGCTTTCATCGAGCGCGGGCAGCTCAAGCGCAAGGCGGAGAGCCGAGCTTGAGCATGGAAGGTGGCGCAGAAGGCAGCAGCGCCGAGCTGGAGTTCGCATGGGACCCGGCCAAGGCCGCCTCGAACCTGGCCAAGCACGGGGTGGCTTTTGCGCAGGCGGCCAGCGTGTTTGCGGACGCGCTGGCCCTCACGGTCTTCGACGAGGCGCACAGCGAGTTCGAGGAACGTTGGTTCACCCTCGGCATGGACAGCAGCGCCAAGCTGCTGGCGGTGTCACACACCTACACCGCCACGGGGCCGGCCAGTGCCAGGGTGAGGATCATTTCGGCGCGCGAGGCCACACGAGCCGAACGCCGGCAGTACGAGGATGAGCCGCGGTGAGCGGCTCGGCAGATCAAGCAGCAGCTTCAGCAGCTAAAGGGTGATGACCATGGGAACGCAAGCCAATCCGCACGGCAGCAGCAACGACGGCGACATACCCGCCGAGATCGACTTCTCCAAGGGCACGCGCGGCAAGTTCTTCAAGGCCGGAGCCCGCCTCAGCCTGCCGGTGTACCTGGAGGCCGAGGTGCAGGACTACCTGGCCGCCCGCGCCAAGGCTCGCGGCATCGAGGTCGGGCAGCTCGTCAATGAGCTGCTCAAGAAGGACATCGAGCTCATCGAGGCGGCGCGGTAGCCGCTTCGGGTGGCGTCAGGGGCAAGACTCCAGTCTTGCCCCCGGGCCCCCGAGGCCCGCATCAAGAAGCTGGCGCTGCGAGCAGGTTATGCCGAACGCCTTCGGCAAACAACTCAATCGACTTGATCTGCCACCCACCCCCCGTGTGAGAGAGCGTAGCTTCAATTCTCGACGTCCCGCCTTTGGTCTTACACGAGACCCAGTAAGAGAGCTCCAGATCACCTCGGCTGTCCGAGTCTTCAATACTCAGTCGGCCCTGCAAATTTCTATTCCACCAACTCAGCGCAGCGTGAAGGCGAGCCGGTGATCGATGGCCGTTGATCGGCCTGAGGCGGTCGCGGAGCGATGCAGGGCCAGCCAGGCCAATGCAGCGAGGCTGCGCAAGTACAAGAGAAGGGCCGCCAGGCCCAGACGCACGATGGCACGCAGCAGCCAGCGGATGTTGAAGCCGGCCGCGCACAGCACAGCGTGCAAGGCGTCGCCCTCGCTGCCCTTGAGCCAGCAGCGATGCATCCCGTTGTCGTGCTTGGTGTGGCCGATCACCGGCTCGATCGCCTGACGACGCTTCAGCCAGCGGCGCTGCGTGTTGGTCAGCGTCTTGTGCTTGCCGCGATGGATCACCTGCACCGGCGCGACCTCGTGATCCACGCCGCGGTAGCCCAGATCGACGATGGCCGTCGTGGGCTTCACACCGAGGTCCTGCAGCAGCACCGTGGTCTGCTCGATTTGTGCGGCCAGGGTGTGGCCGTCGAACGGGTTGCCGGGGAAGCTCCTGGCGCCCACCATGAGGCCTTGCCTGTGCGTCACCGCCAGGCTCACCTTGCAGCCGAACTCGTAGGGTTGGCGGGCCTTGCCCTTGCCGATGCACTCCGCCTCCGGCGCGTGCAAGGCGTAGAGCTTGCCCTTGTCGTGCGGACGCTGTGTGCGGATGCGCTCGGCCCGCTGCAGCCAGATGTTCAGCTGATCCTGGGCCTGCTGCGGCAGCGTCACCATCTTGCGCTGCACGTCGCGCAGCAGCGCCCCGAGGATCGTTCGCTGGCGGCGCAGCACGCGCTTCAAGCGCTTGAACTGCTTGGCGTGGGCATAGCCGGCCGCGCGCCGGCGCAGCGTCTTGCCCTCGCGCTGATGCGTCTGCTTGAGCTGCAAGCCCGCGCGCTGCGCCAGCCGCGCGATCTTCTCGCGCGCCACCTCCAGCAGCCGGCTGTCGGTCGGGTGAGCGATGGCCTTCTCCTGCACCGTGCTGTCGACGATCACGCGCTCGAACTCCGCGGGCCGGATCGCCTTCATGCCCACGGCCGCCTCGATCGTGGACTTCAGCAACTGCTCCACGCCGGCCTCGCCGAGCACCCGCCGGAAGCGCCCGATCTGCGTCGCGTCGCAGGGCAGCCGCGGTTCGAAGTACACCTGTCCGCTGAAGAACTGGAAGTACACGTCCTGGGCCCAGCGCTCGACCACCGACTCGTCGCTCTCGCCATAGGCGTGCTTCAAGTACAGCAGCGCCACCATCAGCCGGATCGGCAGCCGTGGGCGGCCACGCTGGCTCACGCCGGCTCCGGCCACCGCCAGTGTCGGGCCGAACAGGTCGGTGTCCTCGATCACACGGCCGGAGCGATCCTGGTGCGCGAACAGCGGCGCCAGCGACGCCTCGATCTGCGCCCACGGCATGCGCGTGGCCAGCACCGCCAGCGCGTGGCGCATGTCGATCATTTGCTCCAGGCGCGCGCGGAAGAAGTCGTCGGTGGCCATCGGCGGTGGTCTCCAAACTCCCAGGAACTGCGCGTCATTGCAACGCAAACTGGGAGTTCGGACTATCGGCGATCACCCGCAATGCCAGTGTTCATGCGGGTTCCAGGCGTTTTGCAGGCCTGACTACTCAGCCGCCAAGGAATGATCAAGAAGCGACTGATGTCGCCGCAAACCTCTCGCCCTTTGGCGGACTCGCGCGCGGTCGATTTGACCAAGCTCGGCCCTTCACCAAGAGCGTCATAGGTGCCTGGCACAGCAAGCACCAGGATCGCAGCGACGACAGCAGAGGCAATAAGTCCTGGCCGCAGGCCGAACTTCAGCAACGGCATCCAGGCGCTCCGCTGTAAATCGTTGCCCCGATCCCACCGGCAGCCACCTTCGCATCCAAGCCCCAGACTTTCGCTTGCCCTTGCGCCTTCGGATTGAACTTGGTGTACCTGTCAGCAGCAGGGCATGACTGCCCACCGTTGCTTGAGACGTTGAAGTTATAGCCAGCCGCTGCGTCGATCAACTTGGCGTCGATTGGCCCAGCTTGGAACTTGCCGACCTCACCCCACGCTCGCACGCCGAAGCCGCCGCAATTGCACTGCCCAGCAGAAGAGTTGGGAATACCGCCGTTGGGGTCGTATTTGGCTGTCACGCCAAGCCCCCAACCGACCTTTGCGTCAACGAAACCGCGCCCGGAAGCTGCATCCTGTCCAAAGGAAAACTGGAACCCTGGGCCCAAATTGAAGCCGAACGACACCGACCAGAGGCCCTCAGGGTCGACATAACTGATTGGGTTCCCACCCACATACGCGTAGGTATTGATCCCCCCCGCGAGCCCGATCGGATCGGATTGAACGTAGCGCCCCGTAGCCGAACTGTAGTAGCGATGCCAGTTCTGCCACAACCCCGTCTCGGCGTCGTAATACTGCCCTGGGAAGCCGATATTCAGCCCGCCGATGCTATCTAGCGTGATCTGTCTGTCCCACGCTGCGTTCTGCGATCGCCAGACGGCCACACGACTTGCATTCGTGACCGCTTCTGGCCGGCCAACTTGATCGGTGTGCACTGCATACATCTGCCCGCCGCGGCTCATCGCAATAAGGCTGCTACCGAGGTAGACATAGGCGGTGCCAGTCTGCGACTCGTACAACAGCTCGCCTGAAGGCGCGTACACGAAGTCGTTCGTGCCCGTGCTGCTTACCTTGCGCACACGCTGGTTGAGCGCGTTGTAGGTATGGCTCGCACCCGCCGAACTGGCCAGTCGACCAAAGCCATCCCACACATAGCTGTTCACGCCATCGGATGTCATCTGCCCATGGGCATCCCAACTGTAACTTTGGCTGCCGACTTGGGTCAGCCAGTCACGCCCGCTTGCGCCGTAGTGATAGCTAGAACCGCTGCCGGCGCGCGCGTGACTGGTGCGGTTGCCGGCGACGTCGTAGCCAACATTTTGGTTGTCGCCATTGCTGCGGCTCACGCTCGTCAATCGCCCGCTGCCGTCCCAGCCAAAGCTGCTATTCAGGGACGAGTGGGAGCCGTCAGTGATGCTCTGGACCAAGTCGTTGGGCGTATAGCCAAAGGTGAGCGACTGGACGCCACTGGACTCCAGCTTGCTCAGTCGACCATCTGCGTCCAAGGTGACGCCGCGCTTGTCTCCATTGCCCCAGCGCCAAGCGTAGGGACCAGGATGGGCAGTTTGGTAGAGCAAGTTGTCGATGACCGTGCCCCACTGGTTGGAAAGGATGCGAGCCAAGCGACCGAAACCATCGTACTGATAGGTCAATGTCAAACCGTTGGGATAGCTCAGGCTAGTCACTCGGCCCAAGCTGTCATGCCCCCAGCTAATCGCGTAATTCGCGCCGGCGACGGACTGCAGTTGTTGCGAGAGATTGCCTGAACTGTCATAGGTGTAGCTGGTATTGCCTGCAGCATTGCTGACGCTGCACAGCTTTCCTTGGCCATTGGCGCAGCTATCGTAGGTCAGTGTCTCGGTGCTGCTCCCGCTGCTACGGCTAGTCACTCGGCTCAACGCGTCGTACCCATAGCTAATGCTCACGCCGTTGGCTCGGGCTTCGCCAATGACGCGGCCCCAGACATCGGATGTCAACGTAGTCGTGCCCGTGCTAGGACTGACGATGCCGCTGAGCCGACCCAGTGCGTCACGACCATAGGTCGTGACGCGGCCATTGGGGTCAGTGACTTGAATAAGCTGGTCCAACGTATCGTAGACATAGCTGATCGTGCCACCGTCGGTGCGTGATTCGCTTGAGACCCGGCCAAAGTCGTCGTATGACGTGGCGGTGCTATTTCCCGCACCGTCCTGCGTGCCCGTGACTCGGCCCGAGGCATCGTAGGTGGTGCTCAGTTTCAGGCTGCCTGAGGCGGTGCGCTGCCCCCTGAGATCCGCAGCAGGAAGTTCTAGAGTCCGATCCACCCGAGACGGAGATCGGACCGATGAAGAAGCGATACACCGAGGAACAAATCATTGGATTCCTGCGTGAGGCCGACGCTGGCCTGCCGGTCAAGGAGCTGTGCAGGAAGCATGGCTTCAGCGAGCCGAGCTACTACGCCTGGAAGGCCAAGTTCGGCGGCATGAACGTGTCGGACGCGCAGCGGCTGAAGACGCTGGAGGCGGAGAACACGAAGCTCAAGAAGCTGCTGGCCAACTCGATGCTCGAGATCGACGCGATGCGCGAGGTGCTCAAGGGAAAGTGATGGCCGTGGCGGCGCGGCGCGAGGTTGTGCGGCAGTTGCAGGACAAAGGCTGGAGCGAACGCCGGGCCCTCAAGCTGGTGGGCATGAGCGCCAGCACCCTGCGCTACCGGCCCCGCGACGACGGCAACGGCCAGCTGCGCGAGCGATTGACAGAGCTCGCCGGCCAGCATCGCCGCCACGGCTACCGCATGCTGCACAGCCGACTGCAGCTCGAAGGCTGGACGATCAACGTCAAGCGCACCTACCGGGTCTACCGCGAGGAAGGGCTGATGGTGCGCAAGCGCCGGCGCAAGAAGCTGCCCGTGCCTGAGCGGCAGCCGTTGGTGCGCCCGATGCAACCCGATGAGGTGTGGAGCATGGACTTTGTGTTCGACGAGCTGGCCAACGGCCGCAGGGTCAAGACGCTGACTGTGGTGGACGACTGCAGCAAGGAGGCAGTGCAGATCGCCGTGGACACGTCGATACCCGCGCTGTATGTCACGCGGGTGCTCGACCAGGTCAAGGCCGAACGAGGCTTGCCCAAAGTGATCCGCACCGACAACGGCCCGGAGTTCGCGGGCCGGACGATGCAGACATGGGCCGCCAGGAACGGCGTCGAGCTGCGCTTCATCCAGCCCGGCAAGCCGGTGCAGAACGCCTACATCGAGAGCTTCAACAGCCGCTTCCGAGACGAGTGCCTGTCGCAGCACTGGTTCGCCAGCCTGAGCCACATGCGCAGCGTCATCGACAACTGGCGCGAGGACTACAACCACCACCGGCCGCACAGCACCCTCGGGTATGTGCCGCCGGCCGTGTTCGCCGCGCGGTGTCGCCAGCATGCTGGCGACACCGCGCCAAACCCCGCATCGACAACTACGATGCAAACCCCTGGGCTCTAGATCGAAGTGCTACGAATCCTGGGGGCAGCGCACTGCCCGGTCAGGGGCTGCAGAGCGCCAGCGCAGACATGTTTGTCTGGCTGGCGCAGCAGCAGAACTATTTGTTCAGCGCAGGCTTCTAATGTCCGGAGCTAGCCGATCCGGCCGAGCAGCAGGTACTCCATGAGGGCCTTCTGCACGTGCATGCGGTTCTCCGCCTCGTCCCAGACCACCGATTGCGGACCATCGATGACCTCGGCCGCCACCTCCTCGCCGCGGTGGGCAGGCAGGCAGTGCATGAAGAGGGCATCAGGCTTGGCGCGCTTCATCATGTCCTGGTCCACGCACCAGTCCGCGAACGCCGCCTTGCGGGCCTCGTTCTCGGCCTCGTAGCCCATGCTGGTCCAGACGTCGGTGGTCACCAAGTCGGCACCGATGCAGGCCTCGTGCGGGTCCTTGAAGACCTTGTAGCAGCTGGCGTCCTTGATGCCGGCGACAGCAGGATCGATCTCGTAGCCGCTGGGGGTGCTGACGTGCACCGTGAAGCCCAGGATCTCCGCCGCCTGCAACCAGGTGTTGGCCATGTTGTTGCCGTCGCCCACCCAGGCCACGACGCGACCCTTGAGGCAGTCCATGTCGATGGCACCGCGGCGGTCCATGCCACGGTTCTCAATGAACGTGAACAGGTCGGCCAGGATCTGGCAGGGGTGGTACTCGTTGGTCAGCCCGTTGATGACCGGCACGCGCGAGTGCGCCGCGAAGCGCTCGATCTTGCTCTGCTCGAAGGTGCGAATCATGACGATGTCGACCATGCGGCTGATGACGCGGGCCGAATCCTCCACGGGCTCTGCGCGGCCCAGCTGGCTGTCGCCGGTCGTCAGGTGCACGACCGAGCCGCCCATCTGGTACATGCCGGCCTCGAAGCTGACTCGCGTGCGCGTGCTGGCCTTCTCGAAGATCATGGCCAGCGTGCGGTCGGCCAGCGGCAGGTACTTCTCGTAGTTCTTGAAGCGGCGCTTGATGATCGCGGCGCGGTCGAACAGGTGGGCGTATTCCTCGGCGCGCAGGTCCTTGAACTGCAGGTAGTGACGCATCAGTGCATCTCCCGGCTTCATGGTTTGGGCTGGGCCAGCAAGGCCTTGATCAGCGGCACCAGGATGGCAGCGATCTGGCGGGCCTCGTCGTGCGTCAGGATCAGCGGCGGCAGCAGTCGCACGACGCGGTCGGCCGTGATGCTGATCAGCAGGCCGGCTTCCAGCGCCTGGGTCAGCAGCGCACCGGCGGGGCGATCCAGCTCGATACCCAGCATCAGGCCCTGACCGCGGATCTCGACGACGCCTGCCGCACCGGCCAGGCCTTCGGCCAGCGCAGCGCGCAGCGTCGCGCCGACGGCTTCGGCGTTGGCGAGCAGGTTGTCCTGCTGCATGACGGCCAGTGTCACGACGCCGGCGCGCATGGCCAGCGGGTTGCCGCCGAAGGTGGTGCCATGGTTGCCGGCCTTGAGCACGCCAGCAGCACGCGGGCCGCAGACGACGGCGCCGATGGGAACGCCCGAGCCCAGGCCCTTGGCCAGCGGCATCACGTCCGGCTGGATACCGGCCCATTGGTGGGCGAACCACTTTCCGGTGCGGCCGATGCCGCACTGCACCTCGTCGAGCATCAGCAGCAGGTCGCGGGCGTCGCAGATGCGGCGCAGCGCCTGCAGGAACTCCACGCGGGCGGGGTTGATGCCGCCTTCGCCCTGGATGGTCTCCAGGAAGATCGCCGTGATGTTGGGGTTGGCGTCCAGCGCGGCCTCGACGGCGGGGATGTCGTTGAGCGGCACGCGCACGAAGCCTTGCACCAGCGGGCCAAAGCCGGCCTGGATCTTGGGGTTGGCCGTGGCGGACAGCGTCGCGATCGAGCGGCCGTGGAAGGCTCCTTCGAAGACCAGCACACCGGGCGAGGTGTTGCCGCGGTCATGGCCGAACTTGCGGGCAATCTTCAGCGCGGCCTCGTTGGCTTCCAGACCGCTGTTGCAGAAGAAGACATTGGCCAGGCCGGACAGTTCGCAGAGCTTGTCGGCGAGCTGCTCCTGCAGCGGTACGCGGTAGTAGTTGCTCGTGTGGATGAGCTTGGCGACCTGATCCTGCAGCGCCGCCACCAGGCGCGGATGGTTGTGGCCCAGCGTGTTGACCGCGATGCCGCCGAGGCCGTCCAGCAGTCGTCGGCCTTCCGTGTCCCAGACCCAGCAGCCCTGGCCGTGCGAAAGCGCAACGGGCAGGCGGCCGTAGGTCGGCATCAGATGGGCGTCGGACGGGAGGGAATCAGCGTTCATCGGGTCTCCGATTGGGTTGAGGAAAAGTGGACATTCAATTCTAGGGGCCATGCCCTGACATTTGCTGCGCCGCAACAGATGGGTCCGCTACGAGGCACAATAGCGGTTTCTGGCAGCGGTACCCCGCTGTACCCGCGAAGCCCTGCAGTCCATGACCGTTGCCCATCCGCCGCGCGAAGTCTTCATCCAAGGAATCACTCTGGATGGACGCACCTTCCGCCCGAGCGACTGGGCGGAGCGACTGGCTGGCGCGATGTCCTGCTTCCGGCCCGGCGGCGTGCGTCCCGGTATCGGCTCCCACATCGGCTACTCGCCGTTGTGCGTGCCCACCGTCATCAACGGTGTGAAGTGCGTCGTCGTCAACGAAGAACTCAGGCGTCTCGAGCCCATGGCCTGGGACTTCGTCATGAACTTCGCGCGCGACAACAGCCTGCAGGTCGCCGACGCCTGCTTGCTGCCCGACAGCCCGGGCGGCAAATCCGGCACCTGACACCCCCTGTTCTAGCGAGAGTCCCGGGGGCCTGACGGCGTGCACCGCCGTTATCCTCGCCGGTAATGTTTGGAAACATCCCGGTCGACCCCATCGCCGTCGATCCGCGCGTTGCTGCGGGCATGCTGGCGTCGGCGGAGCGTGCGCCAGTCTGGGTGCTGTTGCGCGGTCTGTCGCGCGCGAGCGGGCATTGGGGCGTGTTTCCCGAGCATCTGTCGCGTGAACTGAGGGCGCTGCAGCCGGCGTCCCGGATCCTGATGCTGGATTTGCCAGGCACCGGTTCGCTGCGCCGCCAGGCCAGCCCCACGCAGGTGTCGGCCATCGTCGAAGCCTGCCGCGAAGCCTTGCGGCGCGAGGGGATCGCCGGGCCGGTGTCGCTGATTGGCATGTCGCTGGGGGCGGCAGTGCTGAGCGACTGGGCCAACCGCTACCCGGGCGAGATCGAGGCCGGCGTGCTGATCAATCCCAGCCTGCGGCCTTTCAGCGAGTTGTTTCGCAAGCCGCGGCCGTTGAACTATCTGGGTCTCTTGCTGCTGTCGTTGAGTCGTTTCAGCGCCCGCATGCGCGAGGAGCGCGTCCTCAGCCTGACGACGCGGATGACGCCACCGCAAGCCGTCATCGACCGCTGGGTGGAGTTGCAGCGCCAGCATCCGCTGGGCGTTCGCAATACGGCGCGCCAGTTGCTGGCGAGCATGCGCTACCGCGCCAGCCGCACACGCCCGGCTGCGCCGATGCTGCTGCTTTGCAGCAAGGCGGACGGCCTCGTCGACTGGCGCTGCTCCCAGGCCATCAGCCGTGCCTGGGGGGCGCCACTGCGCCTGCACACCAAGGCCGGTCACGATCTGCCGCTGGACGACCCGCAATGGGTGGCGCGGGCGGTGGGTGAATGGCTGCGGGACCGCAGTATCCAGGGGGTTGAGCCGGGTGAGTGGCACTAGAGGGGGCGCCCCCCCGCCCAGGCTGATTGCGTTGAACGTGGCACAGCTTGGGGCTGTCCAGGTGCTCAGCGTTGCCAAGCACAATCCTGCGAGCAAAATGCAAGAGGCCCGCTTTCGCGGGCCTCTTGCTTGCACCAGAGCTGGATTGGGTCTTAGGCGGCGAGCGCCTTGATCTTGGCGGACAGGCGGCTCTTGTGGCGAGCGGCCTTGTTCTTGTGGAAGATGCCCTTGTCGGCGACGGAGTCGATGACGGCCTGGGCGGCCTTGAACAGGTCGGCGGCCTTGGACTTGTCGCCGGCCGTCACGGCCTTTTGCACGTTCTTGATGACCGTGCGGAAATGGGAGCGCAGCGCGGTGTTCGCGGCGTTGAGCTTGACGTCCTGGCGGGCGCGCTTGCGGCCCGACGCCAGGCGAACCGTCTTCTTCTTGGCTTTGGAGCTGGTTGCCATGCTGTATCTATACCCAGTTGGTGCAAAGACAGCGAGTATAGCCCGTAATCAGGGTTAAAGCCAAGTACCTTGGCGGCGTTTCAAAAGTGGCGCTGTTTGCCCCACAGATAATCCGCCGCCATGAATCTGTTGCGCGCTGCGTCGACCATCTCCCTGCTGACCCTGACCTCGCGCATCACCGGCCTTGTCCGGGAGACCATGGTGGCGGGCCTGTTCGGCGCCACGGCGATGACCGACGCTTTCCTCGTCGCGTTCCGGATCCCCAACCTGCTGCGCCGGCTGTTCGCCGAGGGTGCTTTTTCCCAGGCCTTCGTGCCGCTGTTGGCGGCGACCAAGGCGACCGAAGGGGAGGCGGCCACGCAGCGCCTCATCGATGCCGTTGCAACCGTGCTGCTGTGGGCGCTGGTGGCGACCTCGGTGCTGGGTGTCGTCGCGGCGCCGGTGCTGGTCTGGCTGCTTGGCTCGGGCCTGCCGGGACCGGCCTTCGACGCGTCAGCCACCATGACGCGCATCATGTTCCCCTACATCGGCTGCATGTCGCTGGTGGCTTTGTCGGCCGGGATCTTGAACACCTGGCGGCGCTTCGTCGTGCCGGCCGCAACGCCGGTGCTGCTCAACCTCAGTGTCATCGCCGTCGGCTGGGCGCTGGCCCGGCCGCTGGAGCGTGCCGGCTACCCGGGCATCTACGCGATGGCCTTCGGCGTGATGCTGGGCGGCGTGCTGCAGCTGCTGGTGCAGTGGCCGGCGCTGCGTGCCATCGGTGCCATGCCTCACATGCGCCTGAGCTGGCGGGGCTTCCAGGAGTCGCGCGCCCACCCGGGCGTCGGCCGGCTGCTGGTGATGATGGGGCCGGCGCTGCTGGGCGTCGGCGTGTCCCAGCTGTCATTGATGATCAATACGCAGATATCCAGTCATCTGGCCGAGGGCGCAACGTCCTGGCTGAACTACGCCGACCGGCTGATGGAGTTCCCCATCGGGCTGCTTGGCGTGGCGCTTAGCGCCGTGTTGACGCCCCAGCTGTCGGCCGCCCAGGCCTCGGGGGCGAGCGAGCGCTACAGCCGCCTGCTCGACTGGGGGCTGCGCATGGTGGTGCTGCTGGCTCTGCCTTGCGCCGTAGCGCTGCTGGTCTTTGCCGTCCCGCTGACCGCCGTGCTCTATCACCGCGGCGCCTTTGGCGCGACGGACGTGGCTCACACTGCACAGTCCGTCATGGGCTGGGGCGTGGGGCTGATGGGCCTGATCGCCGTCAAGGTGCTGGCCCCAGGCTTCTATGCCCGCCAGGACACCGGCACGCCGGCCAAGATCGCCATCGCCGTGCTGGTGTTGACCCAGTGCTTCAACCTCTTTCTGGTGCCATGGATCGGCGTCGCCGGCCTGGCGCTGTCCATCGGGCTGGGTGCGCTGGTCAACGCGGGCTGGCTGCTGTGGGGGCTGAAGAAGCTGGGCAGCTACCGTCCCGAGCCCGGTTGGCTGGGCTTCGGCCTGCGCGCGGTCCTGGCATGCACGGCCATGGGCCTGCTGCAGTGGCAACTGGCGACACGGCTGGACTGGATTGCGCTGGGCGCGCACGAGCTCCAGCGCGGCCTGGTCATGGCGGCCAGCCTGGCGGGCAGCGCCGTCGTCTACTTCGCCGTGCTTTTCCTGGCGGGCATGCGGCCCCGGGCGCTGGGTCGGCCGGGCTGATCGTGAAGTACACAGCTCCGACCCCGCTGGACTACTTCGCCACGCTGGTGGCGGAGGATGCCAGCCTGAACCTGCTGGAGGCCGCCGTCAGCCTCGCCCAGGACGACGAGCCGGGGCTTGACGTTCAGGCCGTGCTGGCCCGGGTGGACGGCCTGGCGCGCCGCCTGCGTGAGCGCATCACGCCCGAGACCGTGCCGGCCGAGCGGCTGCGGCTGCTGACGCGCTTTTTCCATGGCGAGCTCGGCTTCGCGGGCAATCTGAACAATTACTACGCAGCGGAGAACAGCTTCGTCCATCGGGTGCTCGAGACGCGGCGCGGCATTCCCATCACGCTGGCCGTGCTGCTGCTGGAGCTGGCCGAGCAGGCGGGCCTGCGCGCTTCGGGCGTGGCTTTTCCGGGGCATTTCCTCGTCAAGTGCCGGATGGGGCTTGGCGAGGTCGTCATCGATCCCTTCACGGGTGAGGCGCTGTCGGCTGCGCGCCTGGATGAGCGCCTGGCCGTCTACCGCCATGGCAGCGGGCTGCCGGCGGACCTGGAGTTGCCGCTGGAGTTCTTCCTGCGCGCCGCGACACCGCGCCAGATCCTGGCCCGGATGCTGCGCAACCTGAAAGAGGTGCATCGCGCTGCGCGCGACTGGCCGCGCCTGCTGGCCGTGCAGCGGCGCCTCGTCGTGCTGCTGCCGGGCGACGCGGCCGAGCGGCGTGATCGCGGCCTGGTGCTGGATGCGCTGGGCGACCACGCGGCGGCGGCCGACGACCTGGCCTTCTACCTGGCTGCACACGGTGATGCCTCCGACGCGGCTGAGCTGCGCGCCCGCCTGGCCGTGCTGATCGGGCAGCGGTCGCCGCCGCTTCAGTAACAATCCGCGCCCTCGCGCCCCGCCACCCATGATGAAGCTCAGCAAGCACCAACGCACCGCCCTGATCTGGGGTGGCGTCGCACTCGCCGGCATCCTGCTGCTTTGGCTGCTGTCGCCCGTGCTGGCCCCCTTCATCGCGGCCCTGGTGCTGGCCTATGCGCTGGCGCCGGCCGTGCAGGCGCTCGTCAACCGGCGCGTGCCGCGCTCGGTGGCCGTGCTGGTTGTGGAGCTGCTGTTCGCGCTCGCGCTGCTCGCCATGCTGCTTCTGGTGCTGCCCATCCTGAGCAAGGAGTTGCCGGCCCTGCGCGAGCAGATCCCGGTATTGGCCAAGGCCGCCAACGACAAGGTTTCGCCCTGGCTGTCCCAGTACGGCATCTACATGCAGCTCGACACGGCCAGCATCAAGGCCTTCGTGCTGAAGTACCTGGACGCCAATTTCGAGGACTGGCTGTCGACGGTGCTGAGCTCGGCCCGCATCGGCGGCAGCTTCCTGCTTGCCTTCATCGGCAACGCCGTCTTGCTGCCGGTCGTCCTCTTCTATCTGCTGGACGACTGGCCCGGCTTGATCGGGCGCGCGAAGGCCCTGGTGCCGTTGTCGGCGCGTGAGTCGGTCGGCAGCTTCCTTGAGGAGTGCGACGCGACGCTGGGCCAGTACCTGCGCGGCCAACTGCTGGTCATGGGCGTGCTCGCCATCTTCTACAGCGCGGGCCTGGCGCTCGCCGGCTTCGACCTGGCCCTGCCCATCGGTGTGTTCACCGGCTTGGCCGTCTTCATCCCCTACTTGGGCTTCGGCCTGGGGCTGCTGCTTGCGCTGCTGGCCGGCCTGCTGCAGTTCGCCAGTTTCTACGGCGTCGCGGCGGTCGCCGTCGTTTTCGGCATCGGCCAGTTGCTGGAGAGCTTCGTGCTGACGCCGCGCTTCGTCGGCGAACGCATTGGCATGAGCCCCCTCATGGTCATCTTCGCGCTGCTGGCCTTCGGCCATTTGCTGGGTTTCGTCGGCGTGCTGATTGCGCTGCCTTTGTCGGCCGTGGCTGCCGTTGCGGCGCGCCGGCTGCACCGGGCCTACCTCTCAAGTTCGCTGTTCACTTGATGCGCCAGATCCCCCTCGCGCTGCTCGCTCCGCCCGCGCACAGCTTCGACAACTTCCTGCCCGGTGCGAATGCCGAGGCCCTGGCCTACCTGACGGGCCTGATGCCCGGAGACCCGCCGGTGCTGCTGTGGGGGCCGACCGGCTCTGGCAAGACGCATCTGCTGCAGGGCCTGGCCGAGCGCTGGCAGGCTGCCGGTCAGCGCGTCGCCTGGTACGACGCCGACACCGCCTTGCCCTGGGAGTTGCCGGCTCACGAGAGCCTGCTGCTGCTGGACGACTGTCAGCGCTTTGATGCTGGCCAGCAGCACGCGGCGTTCGCACTCTTCGTCGCTTCGGCGGGGCAGGGCTACACCGTCGTCGCGACGGCCGATGCGCCGGCCGTCGACCTGGACGTGCGGGAGGATCTGCGCACCCGCCTTGGCTGGGGTCCCAGCTTCGCGCTGGAACCGCTGCGCGAGGCGGAGATGCGTGCAGCGCTGCGCCGCGAGGCGGATCGCCGGGGCCTGCTGCTGGGCGACGACGTGCTGACCTATCTGCTGACACGCTTCGAGCGCAATCTCAAAGGCTTGATGGCCTTGCTGGAGCGCCTGGACGAATTCGCGCTGGCCAACAAGCGGGCACTGACGCTGCCGCTGTTGAAGGCCATGCTGGCCGACGAGAAAATCGCCTCCGACCCCAACTTATGAATCTGACCTTGTTCGATCTCGACGGGACGCTGATCCCAGTGGACTCCGACCATGCCTTTGGTGGCTTCATGGTGGAGGTGGGCTGGGTGGATGGTGCAGTCTGGGGGGCTCGCAACGACGAGTTCTTCGCCCAGTACAACGCCGGGACGCTGGATCTCCCGGCGTACATCGACTTCGCGACGTCGGCCTGGCGCCGCCGGCCGCTGGACGAGGCGCTGGAGATGCGCGAGCGCTTCATGGTCGAGGTCATGCGCCCGGCGCTGAGGCCCGAGGCCATGGCCCTGGTCGAGCAGCACCGTGCGGCGGGCGACCTGATGGCGATCGTCACCGCGACCAACGTCTTCGTCACGACGCCCATTGCCCAGGCTTTCGGGGTCGAGCACCTGATCGCCGTCGACCTGAAACGTGACGCACAGGGGGGCTACAGCGGCGAGATCGATGGCATCCCGAGCTTCCGTGAGGGCAAGATCGCGCGCGTCGAGGCTTGGCTGCGGGGCCTGGGGGCACAATGGCACGATTTCGAGCGCGTGAGCTTCTATAGCGACTCGACCAACGACCTGCCCCTGCTCGAACGCGTCAGCCACCCGGTGGCGACCAACCCCAGCCCCTCGCTCGCCGCAGTCGCCGCCGAGCGCGGCTGGCCCCAGCTGCACCTCTTCGCATGATCAAGAAGTTCATCGACAAACTGCTCGGCAAGCCTGCCGCGGCCAACGCCAAGAAGACCAGCCCGCTCGGAAAACGGGTCGAGGTTCCCGCCGAGGTCCATGGCATCAACCCCGAGCTGCTCGACGAGCGCGCCGTCAAGGTGGTCAAGACGCTGACGGACGCCGGCTTCGAGGCCTACATCGTCGGCGGCGCCGTGCGCGATCTGCTGCTGGGCATGCGTCCCAAGGACTTCGACGTTGCCACCAATGCCACGCCCGAGCAGGTCAAGGGGCTGTTCCGCCGCGCCTTCATCATCGGCCGGCGCTTTCGCATCGTGCACGTCGTCTACGGCCGTGGCCGCGAGCACGAGGTGATCGAGGTCTCGACCTTCCGCGCGCTGCCCACGGAGTCTGAGTCCGTCAATGGCAACGAGAAGACCGCCAAGGCCGAGCTCGACGGCAAGCAGCATGCCGTGGACGCGAGCGGCCGTGTGCTGCGCGACAACGTCTGGGGACCGCAGATCGAGGATGCTGCCCGCCGCGACTTCACCGTCAACGCGATGTACTACGACCCGCAGCGCCGCCTCGTCGTGGACTACCACGGCGGCCTGGCCGACGCCAAGGCCAAGCTGCTGCGCATGATCGGCGACCCCGAGACCCGCTACCGCGAGGACCCGGTCCGGATCATCCGCGCCGTGCGTTTCGCGGCCAAGCTGGGCTTCGAGCTGGAGAAGAAGACGCTGGCGCCGGTGAAGGCCTCGTCGTCCCTGCTGGCCAACGTGCCGGCCTCGCGGCTGTTCGACGAGATGATCAAGCTGCTGCAGACCGGCCACTCCCTGGCCAGCCTCGCGCAGTTGAAGAAGCTGGGCCTGGGCCGCGGTGTGTTCGCTGTGCTGGACGCCATGTTGACCGAGAGCGGCGATCTGCCTGCGGGCATCCGCGGCGACTTCGTGCGCCAGGCCTTCGAGGACACCGACCGCCGCGTGAACGAGGGGCGTGGCGTCAGCCCCAGCTTCATGCTGGCCTGCATGCTGTGGCATGAGGTGCTGGACCGCTGGACCAAGATCCGCACCGGCGGCGAGCCGCCGGTGCCGGCGCTGGCCCAGGCCATCGATGCCGTCTTCGATGCCCGCATCGGCGACATCTCCGGCCGCGGCAAGCTGGCAGCCGACATGCGCGAGATCTGGATGATGCAGACCCGCTTCGAACGTCGCAGCGGCTCCGGCGTGTTCAGCCTGATCGAGCAGCCGCGCTACCGGGCCGGTTTCGATTTCCTGCGCCTGCGCGCCGACGTGGGAGAGATCGACCCGGCCCTGGCTGACTGGTGGGAGGACTTCGCGCTGGGCAGCGACGACGACCGTCAGGCGCTGCTGGCCGATGCCCGTGCGTCACAGCAAAAGCAGCCGCGCGCCGTGCGTGCACCGCGCCCAGAGACGCCAGCGGGCGACGAGGCCGAGCCTGCCGCTGCCGACGCGCCGGCAAAGAAGCGCCGTCGCCGCCGCCGCAAGCCGGGCGCAGGCGGGGAGGGCGCCGGCGCGCCGGCGCCTGCTGCCGAGTGAGCTCGCGCGCCTACGTCGGGCTGGGCACCAATCTGGGTGCCGACCTTCACGCGACATTGACACAAGCAGCGCTGCGACTCGCCGCGCTGCCCGACACCCGCGTCGCGGCGTTGTCCAGCGCCTGGCGCAGCGCGCCGGTGGACGCCGGCGGCCCGGACTTCCTGAACGCCGTTGCGGCGCTGGACACCGCAGTGCCTGCGCTTGAACTGCTGGACGCGCTGCAGGTCATCGAGCTGGCGTACGGCCGGGAACGCCCCTACCGGAACGCGCCGCGCACGCTCGACCTCGATCTGCTGCTGTATGGCGACCTGACGCTGGACACGCCGCGGCTCACGCTCCCCCATCCTCGCCTGGGCCAGCGGGCCTTCGTGCTGCGCCCGCTGCTGGAGATCGCGCCGGAGCTGGCGCACCTTGCGACCGGTGAAGACTGGCACGCGCAGCGTATCGAGCGGCTCGGGCCGCTGTCCCTCTAGCCCGGCGCCAAGCCGGCACCACCAGAGACCGGAAGATGCTCCCGACCTTCGCCGGCTGGCAGACCGTCGCTCTGTTGCTATTCAACGCCGTCATGCTCTGCAGGGGATGACGGGCGTGCCAGAGGGAAAAGCGTCATCGTGACAACGACTAGCATCCGGTCAGGCTCGATCGGCGCTGGCTCGATCGGCTTGGCTCTGCGACGGGTGAGGTCGTCGTCAGGCAAGTGTGATGTGGGCGCGGGGGCTTCGAGGACGGAAGCCGAGCCACGGCTCGACTCGCTCAGTGGCGACAGAGGGCGCTGCCGGTGATGGCTGTGGCAGCTCGGGTGATGCGGGGCCTGGTGCAGGACAGGTTCTTCCTGGCGCTCTTGGCCGCATTGGTGGCGTTTGGCGTCTACCAGCCCGGTCGCATCCCGAGCTTCGGGAAGCTGATCGACTGGCCGACCCTCGCGGCCTTGACCGGCCTTCTCTTGCTCACCAAGGGGTTGGAGATCAGCGGCGCGCTTCATTCAGCTGGCCGGACGCTGATCGAATCCATGGCCACCGAACGGGCTGTTGCGCTGTTCCTCGTTGCAACGGCTGCAGCGCTCTCGACGGTGCTGACAAATGACGTCGCGCTTTTCGTGGTCGTGCCTTTGACGCTTGGCATCTGCCGGCTGACGGGGATGCCCGCCGTCAAGATGGTCATCTTCGAAGCGCTGGCCGTCAACGCCGGATCCGCTCTGACTCCTATCGGCAACCCCCAGAACCTGTTCATCTGGCAGCGCGCCAACGTGCCATTTGACGAGTTCGTCTGGCACCAGCTGCCCCTGGTGGCATGCCTGATGGTCTTGCTGCTCGCCTTCGCCGCATATGCGTTCAAGGCGCGGCCGCTCCAGGCCCTCGAGCATGAGACATCGGCGCTCGACTCGAGACTGCTGGCCCTGTCGCTGGCACTGTATGTGCCGTTCCTGGTCGCCACAGACATGCATCAGGCGGGATGGGCAACGGCCGCCGTCTTCCTGCTGTTCCTGATGCTGCGTCCGCGCGTGGTGGCCGAGCTGGATTGGGGGCTGCTGCTGGTGTTCGCGCTGATGTTCATCGACCTGAGGCTGTTGGCCGGACTGGAGTCGGTGAACCGGCTGATGCTGAGCCTCGCGCTGCAAAAGCCAGAGAATCTTTACTTCGCGGGCATCGGTGCCAGCCAGCTGGTCAGCAACGTGCCGGCGGCGATTGTGCTGGCCGAGTTCTCGAGCGATTGGCGCGTGACGGCGTACAGCGTCAATGTCGGTGGGTTCGGATTGATGATCGGCTCGCTGGCAAATCTGATCGCGCTGCGGATGACCGGCGACAGCAGGTCTTGGATCGCCTTTCACCGCTACTCGGTACCCGCTCTGCTGCTGGCGGTCGTGATTGGGTACGGCCTGCTGTTCCTGTCCTGAAGCCGGGGTCGGGTTGGCGGGGCGCGGGGCCGCCCGGCCTGGTGGCCCGGGCGTGGGCGCCTCGTAACCGCGTTGTTCCTCCGACGTCTCCCGGCGAGGCTGGATTTCGCCTTCGCCGGCCTTTTCCTGAGGGGCGATCTACTGCATCTTCAGGTCCGCCTGATGACGATTCCGTGACGGCGCCCGCTAAACTGCGCGCCTTCCAGAAATCCAAGGATGGCCATGTTGTTTGGCAAGCTGCTGCCCCGCGAGGGCAATTTTTTTGAGCTGTTCAACGAGCACGGCGGTTTCATCCTGGAAGGCGCGCGCGCCTTCCAGAAGATGATCGAGAACTATTCCAACCCGGCGCTGCGCCAGCAGTACGCGGACGAGGTCGACAAGGCCGAACATGCCGCCGACCGCGTCACCGCCGAGGTGAACCGGCTGCTGCACCGCACCTTCATCACGCCCATCGACCGCGAGCAGATCCACAGCTTGATCAATGCGATGGATGACATCCTCGACCTGCTGCAGGACTCGTCCGAGACGCTGTCGCTGTACGACGTGCGCGCCGTGCCGGAGCAGGTGCTGCAGCTGTGCACGCTGTCCGTGCGCTGCTGCGAGCGCGTGCAGCATGCCGTCACGCTGTTGCCCAACCTGAGCAAGCCGGCCACGACGGAGGCGGCGCTGAAGACTTGCGAGGAGATCGATCGCCTGGAGTCCGACGCCGACCGCGTCATGCGCTCGGCCATGTCGCGTCTGTTCCGCGAGGAAGCCGACGTGCGCGAGCTCATCAAGCTCAAGGCGATCTACGAGCAGCTGGAATCCATCTCCGACCGCTGCGAGGACGTGGCCAATCTGATCGAGGGCATCGTCCTCGAGAATTCCTGATCCGTTCCCATGGCATCCGTTGAGATCGCCTTCTGGGTGGTGGCCCTGCTGGTCGTGCTGGCCCTGCTGTTCGACTTCATGAACGGCTTCCACGACGCCGCCAACTCCATTGCCACCGTCGTCTCCACCGGCGTGCTCAAGCCCCAGCAGGCTGTGCTGTTCGCCGCCTTCTTCAACGTCATCGCCGTGCTGGTGTTCCAGCTGCACGTGGCCGCCACGATCGGCAAGGGCATCGTCGAGCCCGGTGTGGTCGACCACCACGTCATCTTCGGCGCGCTGATGGGCGCCATCGCCTGGAACGGCATCACCTGGTACTGGGGCATCCCGTCCAGCTCGTCGCACGCGTTGATCGGCGGTATTGCCGGCGCGGTCGTCGCCAAGTCCGGTCCGCAGGCGCTGATCGCGGGCGGCATCTGGAAGACGGTGGCCTTCATCGTCATCTCGCCGCTGCTGGGTTTCTTGCTGGGCTCGCTGATGATGGTGGTTGTCGCCTGGGTCTGCCGGTACAAGTCGCCGCTGCGCATCGATAGATGGTTCCGCCGGCTGCAGCTGGTGTCGGCCGGCCTCTACAGCCTGGGCCATGGTGGCAACGATGCGCAGAAGACCATCGGCCTGATCTGGATGCTGCTGATTGCGGCCGGCATGGTGGGCGTGGGCGACAGCGCGCCGCCGACCTGGGTCATCGTCGCTTGCTACCTGGCCATCGGCATGGGCACCATGTTCGGCGGCTGGCGCATCGTGCAGACCATGGGTCAGCGCATCACCAAGCTCAAGCCGGTCGGCGGCTTTTGCGCCGAGACGGGCGGCGCGATCACGCTGTTCGTCGCGACGGCCCTGGGTGTTCCGGTGTCGACGACGCACACCATCACCGGGGCCATCGTGGGCGTGGGTTCGGTGCAGCGTGCGTCAGCCGTGCGCTGGGGCGTGGCGGGCAGCATCGTCTGGGCATGGATCTTCACGATCCCGGCCGCCGCGCTGATGGCTGGCGTCTGCTACTGGGTCAGCTTCGCGATCTACTGATCACTGGCCTGCGACTCGAAATATCGCTGTGCGCTGAAGGCGATGGTCGCCATCAGCGTCGTGCCGCCGATGAAGAGGCAGAGCACGACGCCGATGACGGCGGGCCAGCCGCCCGTCGAAGCCGGCCGGCCGCCGTTGAAGCGCTCGTTCCAGCGTTCGTCTGGCATCAGGCCGTAGACGATGCCGCCGAGCAGTGCTGCAACGAGGCTGATGCCCAGCAGCGGGATCAAGATCCAGGCCAGACGATCGTCCTGTCCGAGATGGTTCATGCGTTGCAGGCCGGCCAGGCCGAGCAGCGTAGGCAGCGGGAAGGCCCATGCCCAGCGGTCCTTCAGACCGTGAAGGTAGAAGCGGTGCAGGCCGAAGACGCCGACCAGCAGGGCCAGCCAGGTCGCGACCGCCTTGTGCTTGACGGCCGCGCTCATTCGGCCGCCGCGCCGTTGCCCAGGCCCAGCGTGCGCTGCATGAGCACGACGTCCAGCCAGCGGCCGAACTTCCAGCCGGCGCTCTTGAGCACGCCGGTGTGCTCGAAGCCCAGTGCCGTGTGCACGCCCACCGAGCCGGCATTGGCGGCATCGCCGATGACGGCCAGCATCTGGCGAGCGCCGGCTGCTTCGCAGCGGGCTATCAGCTCGGCCAGCAGCAGCCGACCGACGCCCTGGCCCTGGGCGGCCGGGGAAAGATAGATGGAATCCTCGACGCAGAAGCGGTAGGCCAGCCGCGGGCGGAAGTAGTTGGCGTAGGCATAGCCCAGCAACTGCCCGTCGCGCTCGGCAACCAGCCAGGGCAGCTGGCGGCCCAGCACTTCCTGGCGGCGGCGCCCCATCTCCTCGACGCCGGGGACCTCGGTCTCGAAAGTGCCGGTGCCGTGCAGCACGGCCTGGGAATAGATGGCCTGGATGGCGGGCAGATCGGCTTCGGTACTGGGGCGGATTCGCAAGGCGGCAGGGGTGGGCGCGGGCTGGGACATAGTTTGCTGGAATCGAATCCGATCGAGTTTATAATGCTGAGTTCTGGTGTCGGCCGCGGGGAGCTGCGGCGTATCTACGGTGCCAGAGACGGTGGCAACACCGGCGGTAACTCGCCGCAGTCTTTTGCTTTTTCGATCTGCTCGCCCTGAGTGTCTCCTGGTGCGGTGATCGCCCAACTCATCATCAGTTAAGGAAACATCATGGTTGTGATTCGTCTGGCCCGCGGCGGCTCCAAGAAGCGCCCCTTCTACAACATCGTCGTTGCCAACAGCCGCCAGCGCCGTGACGGCCGTTTCATCGAGCGCGTCGGCTTCTACAACCCCGTCGCCTCTGGCGCCGCAGAGAAGCTGCGCGTCGAGCAGGACCGCGTGAGCTACTGGATCGGCGTCGGCGCCCAGCTGTCGCCCACCGTCGCCCGCCTGGTGGGCGAGGCCAAGACGGCTGCCGTTGCTGCTGCCGCCTAAGTGCGCGTGGCAGGCAACAAGCCTCAGAAAGACGGCGCTTCGGCGCCGTCTTTTGCTTCTGACGCCGCCTGGCCCGAGGACCTGATCCAGGTCGGGCGCATCCTGGATGCGTGGGGCGTCAAGGGCTGGTTCAAGGTGCAGGCCTATTCCAACCAGGGCGATGCCCTCTTCAACGCCAAGCACTGGTTCCTGAAGAGCGACGGTCCAAAGCCGGGCCGGCAGACGCTGAAGCTCCTGTCCGTGCGTGAGCACGGTGAAGGCATCGTGGCCAGCGCCGACGGCATCATTGACCGCAACGGCGCCGAGGCGCTGCGCGGCTGGGAGCTGTGGATCTCGCGGGCCGATTTCCCGCGCACGGGTGATGGCGAGTATTACTGGGTCGACCTCATCGGCCTGGACGTGGTCAACCGCGAGTCCCAGGTGCTGGGACGCGTCATCGGCCTCATCGACACCGGCCCGCATGCGGTGCTGCGCATCCTGCCGCCCGGCATCGAAGAGCCGGCCAAGCCGGACCAGGAACGGCTGATCCCCTTCGTCGAGGCCTTTGTCGACGACGTGAGCCTGGCGGACCGGCAAATCCGAGTCGACTGGGGCGTGGACTACTGACGCCGCCATGCGCTTCGACGTCCTGACGATCTTTCCGGAACTGTTCGCGCCGCATCTGACGCACGGCGTCACGCGGCGTGCCTTCGAGAGCCGTCAGGTCGACGTGCGGCTGTGGCCGCTGCGCGATTTCGCCGAGGACAACTACCGGCGCGTCGACGACCGCACCTATGGTGGCGGCCCCGGCATGGTCATGTTGGCCGAACCGCTGGAACGGGCGCTGGCGGCCGTCAAGGCGCAGCGCGGCGAGGTGGAGCCCGCCGTCATCCATTTCACGCCTACCGGTGCGCGGATCGACCAGCTGCTGGTGCAGCAACTGGCCGGCGGCCCGGGTGCCGTCCTGCTTTGCGGCCGCTACGAGGGCATAGACCAGCGCGTGCTGGACCGCCATGTGACGCTGGAGCTCAGCCTGGGCGACTTCGTGCTGTCCGGCGGCGAGCTGCCCGCGCTGGCGCTGCTGGACGCCGTCGCGCGACTGCAGGACGGCGTGCTTGGCGACGCGAAGTCGCACGAGCAGGACAGCTTCTCCGACGGCCTGCTGGATTGTCCGCACTACAGCCGGCCCGAGGTGCTGCCCGATGGTCGCGAGGTGCCGGCAGTGCTGCTGTCCGGCCATCACGCCGACATCCGGCGCTGGCGCCGCGAGCAGTCGCTGGCGCTGACGGCGGCCAGGCGGCCCGACCTGATCGCGGCAGCCCGCGCGGCCGGCCGGTTGAGCAAGGCCGACGAGGCCTTCCTGGCCAAATCTAGGCAAAACCCGTAATCCCGGGCTATACTTGCGGGCTGTCCGATCCTCTGGCGGATCGAGTGGACTGGCTGCCCTTAAGGGCTCCAGCTGCAAACCCAACCGATAAATAGCGGTCCGCCAAGATCCTTAGGAGTACAGATGGACCTGATCCAAACCCTCGAGCAGGAAGAAATTGCTCGTCTGAACAAGACCATCCCGGCCTTCGCCCCCGGCGACACCGTGATCGTCAGCGTCAACGTCGTTGAAGGCAGCCGCAAGCGTGTGCAGGCCTACGAAGGCGTCGTCATCGCCAAGCGCAATCGCGGCCTGAACAGCAGCTTCATCGTCCGCAAGATCTCCAGCGGCGAAGGCGTCGAGCGTACCTTCCAGCTCTACAGCCCGCTGATCGCCTCGATCGAAGTCAAGCGCCGTGGCGATGTGCGCCGCGCCAAGCTGTACTACCTCCGTGAGCGTTCGGGCAAGTCGGCCCGCATCAAGGAAAAGCTGGCCTAAGCAGCTCGTCTGCTTCACTCAAGCCGCCCAGGGTTACGCTCTCGGCGGCTTTTGTTTTGAGCCCATGAAACGCCCCGTCATCACCCAGCCCCAGCTCGTGCCGGTCACGAGCATCGACAGCGACCTGCCCGCCGTACCGGCCGAGGCCCTGACCGCCGCGGCCGTCCGCGATCGGCTGCGAGCCTTGTCGGGCTGGACGCCCGAGTACGCCGGCGATGGGGGGCTGTTCTCGGACCGCCCGCCCGCCGGCGCCGCCGTGCTGGTACCCCTCGTGCAGCACGAGACGGGCTTGAAGCTGCTGCTGACGCGCCGTGCCGACCATCTGCGCGACCATGCCGGCCAGATCAGTTTTCCCGGCGGCCGTGTCGAGCCCGAGGACGATGGGCCGGTGGCAACCGCGCTGCGCGAGACCGAGGAAGAGATCGGCCTGCCGCGCCGCTACATCGAGGTCATTGGCCAGTTGCCCGTCTACTCGACCGTGACGGCCTTCCAGGTCACGCCGGTCGTGGCCCTTGTCGAGCCCGGCTTCACGCTGCGGCTGGACGACTTCGAGGTCGCCGAGGCCTTCGAGGTGCCGCTGGCCTGGCTGATGGATCCGGCCCATCACCGCCATCATCGTTTCGAGTTCGCGGGGACCGAGCGGCGCTTCCTCTCCATGCCCTGGCAGGGCCCCGAACGCGAGTACTTCATCTGGGGTGCGACGGCCGCGATGTTGCGCAACCTCTACCGTTTGCTGAGCAGGGTCTGACCCGGGCACTATCATCCGCGCCCATGAATTTCTTCGCGGTGCTGCTGGCTCTGTTGTGTGAGCAACTCAAGCCTTTGAGACATGGCAACCGGGTGCACCAGTCCGTCATTGCCTGGGTGCGCTGGACGGGGCGCAATTTCGATGCCGGTGACGAGCACCATGCCGTCGTCGTGTGGGCCATCACGGTCCTCGTGCCGGGCCTGGTCATTGCGCTGATCTTCCTCACGCTGCGCCACTTCAGCCTGCTGCTGGCGCTGGCGATGGACGTGCTGGTGCTGTACCTCACGCTGGGCTTTCGCCAGTTCAGCCACTATTTCACCGACATTCGCGATGCACTGGAGCGTGGTGACGACGCGACCGCACGCCAGCTGCTGGCCGAGTGGCGCCACCTGGACGCGAGCGAGCTGCCGCGCACGGAGCTGATCCGTCACGTCATCGAGCATTCGCTGCTTGCCGCGCACCGCCACGTCTTCGGCGTGTTCTTCTGGTTCATCGTCTTCTCGACGCTGGGGCTGGGGCCGGCCGGCGCGGTGGTCTACCGCATGGCCGAGTTCGCCGGCCGCTACTGGGCCTTCAAGAGCCGCACGCTGGATGCACCCACCAACACCCGGCTGCTGGCCTTGTCGCGCCAGGCCTTCAGCTGGATTGACCATCTGCCGGCGCGGCTGACGGCGACGGGTTTTGCCATCGTCGGCAACTTCGAGGAAGCGGTGAACGGCTGGCGCCGTGATGCCAGCCTCTGGCTGCATGCCAACGAGGGCATCATCCTGGCGTCGGCCGCTGGGGCCGTCGGCCTGCAGCTCGGTGGCGCGGCCGCGCCTGGCATCACCCCGGACCGCAGCAAGACCTTCGAGGCGGGCTCCGAGCCCGACGCCACCGGGGCTGCCGGCTCGACGGCCGGTGCACCGCCCCAACTGGGCCATCTGCAAAGCGTCGTCGGCCTGGTCTGGCGTTCCGTGGTGCTGTGGATGTTGCTGCTGGCACTGTTGACGCTGGCCAATCTGGTCGGCTGAGCGCTCGCTCGGGCGCAGGTCGTTCCCCTGAAAGAAAAGGCCGGGCACCCTTGCGGGTGCCCGGCCGGTGTCGCAGCTGCAGGGCGGATTACTTCAGCACCGTCTGCTGCATGAACAGCACCGTTGCGTAGAACTGGTAGTCCTGGTTGTCCTTCTTCTGGAAGCCATGTCCCTCGTTCTCGGCGCGTAGATACCAGACCGGCGTGCCGCCTTGGCGCACCGTAGCGACGATCTGCTCGGCCTCGGTGTAGGGCACGCGCGGGTCGTTCTTGCCCTGGATGACGAACAGCGGCTTCTTGATCTTTGCCGCGTTGGTCAGCGGCGAGATCTTCTCGAGGTGCGCCCGCATCGCCGGATCACGCTCGTCGCCGTACTCCACGCGGCGCAGGTCGCGGCGGTAGCTCTCGGTGTTGTTCAGGAAGGTCACGAAGTGCGAGATGCCGACGACGTCGATGGAGCCTGCGATGCGGTCCGCATAGTGCGTCGACACGGCCAGCGTCATGTAGCCGCCATAGCTGCCGCCCATGACCAGCACGCGTGAGGCGTCGAGGTCGGGCTGGGTGGCGATCCAGTCGAGCAGGGCACCGATGTCCTTGACGGAGTCCTCGCGCTTGAAGCCGTTGTCCATGGCCAGGAAGCTCTTGCCATAGCCGCTGGAGCCACGCACGTTGGGCTGGATCAGTGCCATGCCAAGCTCCTGCACGAAGTAGGCCGTGCGACCCAGGAAGCCGAAGCTGGCCTGGGACTCGGGGCCGCCGTGGATGGAGATCAGCACCGGGCGCTTGCCGCTGAACTTCTTGGGCGGCGCCGTCAGCATGCCGGAGATGGTCGTGCCGTCAAAGCTCTTCCAGCGCACGATCTTCTGCTCGCTGAAGCCCGCGGTGTCCATGCCGGCGGCGGCGGCAGCGCGCGTCCACTGCTGGACCTTGCCGTCCGCATCCAGCGAATAGATCTGGCTGGGACCCTGGGCGTTGCTGATCGAGAAGGCCAGCTCGCCGCGGCCGCGGTGATAGGAAGCCGCACCGACGTTGCCGTTGGGCAGGGCCGTCGGGGCGGGCAGCTCCTTGGCCGTCGCCGTATCGAAGAAATGCAGTTCGTCGCGACCGTCGACGTTGAACTGCGCGGCCAGCTTGGCACCGTCCTCGGTCAGCGTGACGCCGCTGACGTCCCAGGGGATATGGCTGCTGACGCGCTCGATGCGGCCGCTGGCCAGGTCCAGCTTCATCAGCTCGCGGAACTCGCCTGCACGGTCGCTGGCGATCCACAGCCAGCGACCATCGGGCGACCAGCCGGCTGGCGAGTGCGTGGCCTTGGCCTCCTGGCTGCCAGGGGCCGGGGCGACCTGCTTGGCGATACCGCTGGCAAGGTCCAGCATCCAGATCTGCGATTCATTCGCCGACAGGTAGCGTGTCAGAGACACGAGGCGCTCGTCGGGCGAGGGCCGGCCGGCAGCCCAGCCGCCACCGTCCAGCTCGGCGAGCTTGCGACGGCCCTCCGGCTTGGCGGGGTCCATCAGCCAGAGCGTCGTCGCGATCTTGCTGCGCGTACCGCCCTGTGCCGTGCGGTCGATGGGCACGGACGAGTAGATGAGTTGACCGCTCTTGCGCAGCCAGGTGTTGATGGAGTGGCGCTCGTCCGGGCTGGTCAGCAGCACGGGCTGGGCGCCGGGCTGGTCCAGTGCCAGGCGGTAGATCTGGCCCACCTCGTTGCCGCCGGCCGCACGCTCGAAGACGATGTACTGGCCGTGGCGCGGCTCGTAGCTGGCGCGCGTGACCGGGTCGGCGCCGTCGGTCAGCTGTACGCCGTCGGTCAACGGCGTCGTCACGCGGAAGATCTGGGCAGTGTTGGCGCCAGCCTTGCGATGGCTGACCAGCATCTCGCGCTGGGTCGGGTGCCAGTCGGCGAAGGTGTGGCCGCGGAAGTCGTTGTAGCGGCCGATGGCATCGGCCAGGCTCTGCGGCACGGCAGGGATGCCCTGGACGAGCAGGTTGGCATTCGGCGCGACGACCGCGGTTGGCGCTGTCGGCGACGCGCAGGCAGCCAGCAATGCGGTGCCGAGCGCGCAGAGGGAGGAGCGGAGACGATTCATAGGGGCCTCAAAAGGAAATGGGCGCTCAAAGCGCCCATTCTCGACCGGGTTGAACTCGGGTCTAACCCGCTGTGACTTCCCTCATGCGGTCTGCTGGATGCCGGCGATCAGCCAGCCTTCGCCGGACTTGACCAGATGCCAGATCTCGTCGAAGTCACTGGCGGCCTGATCGCTGGCTTCGCGCACGAGGCCCCAGAAACGCACGGAGACGATCTGCTGGCCATCCTCGGTTGCAACGTCCACGACGCTGGCGTCCAACTGCAGCACTTCGGTGCGCTGCGCCTGAGTACCGCGCTCCAGCAGTTCCTGCTGGATGCTGGCGTACATCTGTGGCGTCGTGAAGCGGCGCAGGTCGGCCTGGTCGCCGGCATCATTGGCCGCCTGCAGGCGGATGAACACCTGCTTGGCGATCTTCTCGAAGCCTGCGGCGTCGAAGTCAGCCGGTGCGGCACCCGCCGCAGCAGTTGCCGCCACGGGCGCGGCGGAGGACGCGGGCTGCGGCTGCCAGGCTGGCTGGGCCGGCTGCGGCTGGGCGTCGAAGTTCATGCCGTTGGCACCCGCCAGCTGCGGCGACTTCGGCGCTGCGAAGCGGCGCATCAGGAAGCGGATGGCCATGAATGCCACCAGGCCCAGCAGAACCATGGTCATCATGTTGGCCAGGCCCTCGCCGAAGCCAAGGTGGCTGGCCAGCGCGGCCAGGCCCAGGCCGGCGGCCAGGCCGGCGAGCGGACCCATCCACGAGCGCTTGGGTGCGGCGGCAGCAGCGGGTGCCGCTGCGGCTTGCTTGCCCGGTGCGGCCTGCTGGGGCGCGGCAGGCTGCTGTGCGGGGGGAGTGTGCGGGGTGGTCTGCGCGGGCGTGCTGCGCTTGATGCCACCACTGCCCAGGCGCTTGGCCTCGGCGTCGTGGGCGGGCAGGGCGAAGGCCAGCAGGGCGGCCAGGCTCACGGCAAGGATGCGGTTCAAGCGGAGTCTCCGGAAAAAGTAAGGGAACGAGCCAGAGATAGTGGCTCACCACATGATTTTCAAGCTTCTCGGATGTCGGCGACTATGGTTTTTCCGAAGTCTGGTCGCAACAGAAACCGAACAATGGCGCTCGCCGTGGCTTCGGCCGTCTGCAACTGGCCGCCGTCCTTCAGGCCCTGGAAGCGGGTCTGCTCGGGAAAACGTTCCGGATCGGCACCCCGCAGCTGCACCTGCATGTCGGTGTCGATGACGCCCGGCGCCAGCGACACGATGCCGACGTCGGGCTCTTCCAGAGCCAGGGCGCGGCTGAGGTGGTCCAGTCCGGCCTTCACCGCGCAGTAGGACGCGCTGCCCGCCATCGCGCGCCGGCCCAGGCCGGAGGAGATGTTGAGGATGCGACGCTCGGGAACGTTGCTCGTCTCGGCCAGGAAGACGCGGCTCAGCAACGCTGGCGCCTCCAGGCCGACGCGCAGCGCCGCGGACAATCCGGCGAGGTCGGAGCCGGCCAGCGGGCCGGGTTCACTGAGCAGGGCGGCGTTGTTGATCAGCGTGGCGCTTTGCCAACCAGTATGGACGCGCAGCCAGGCCTGCAGGCGCTCGGCAGCGGGCAGCGGGTCGGCCAGGTCCACGGGCCATTGCTCGGCCTGCAGGGACGGATTGAGCTTGCGGGCGATGCCAATGACGGTGTGATCGGGCTGCGCGAGCTGCCCGGCAAGGGCGGCACCCAGGCCGCGGGAGCTGCCGGTGACGATGTAGAGGTGCATTCAGAACTCCGGTGGACAGGTGAAGTGGTGGCCGGCGATGCGCAGTTCGCTGGCGTGCAGCAGCAGGCGCGGGCTGGCGGCCGCGATGTCGGGGGCGGCGTAGAGCGCATCCCCGAGGATGGCGTGCCCCAGCTGGGCCATATGCACGCGCAACTGGTGGCTGCGGCCGGTCAGCGGCTCGAGTGCGACGCGGGTCTGCTCGCCTTCATGCGCAAGCGTGCGCCAGCGCGTCTGCGAGGGCTTGCCTCGTGCATGGTCGACCTGCTGGCGCGGCCGGTTGGGCCAGTCGGCCGCCAGCGGCAGGTCGACGACACCTTCGCCTTCAAGACGGCCGGCCACGATGGCGACGTAGGTCTTGCCGACACGGCGCTCGGCGAAGTCAGCGCTGAGCTCGCGCTGGGCTGCAATGCCGCGCGCGAACAGCAGCAGGCCCGACGTGGGCTGGTCCAGGCGATGCACGATCAGCGCATCGGGGTAGAGCTGCTGTACCCGGGCGCTGGCGCAGTCGGGCTCTGTACGCCCCGGCACGCTGAGCAGGCCGGCGGGCTTGGCGATGACGACCATCCGGTCATCGGCGTGCAGCACCCGCATCAGCGCGACGAGACGACGATGCCGGCGGCGATCAGCGCGAAGGCCAGGCCGTGGTACCAGGCGGGCGCGACGCCCAGCAGGGCCGCCGAGATGACGGCGGCGAACACCGGCGTCAGGTTGACGAAGAAGCCGGCCAGCGCAGGCCCGGCCTCTGCGACACCCAGGCCCCAGCAGCGGTAGGCGATCAGCGATGGGCCGACGGCAACGTACACCAGCACGGCGACGAGGGTGGGGCTCCAGTGGATGGAGGCCGGCGCGATGAGCTGCTCCGCGCCGGCAGCCAGGCCCGAGAAGACGACGCCGAACATCAGCTGAGCCATCAGCGCCTCGGCCCAGTTCCATTCCGGCCGCTCGCCGGGCCGCAACCCGGTAGCTGGCCGCGCGAGCATCCAGGAGTAGACGGCCCAGGTGAAGATGGCCACCAGCATCAGCAGGTCGCCGGGCACGAAATGCACGGACAGCAGTGCCGCGGGGTCGCCGCGCGCGATGACGACCGCCACGCCGGCCAGTGACAGCGCTGCGCCGGCCAGTTGGCGCCGCCGTGGCCTGACACCGTAGAACACGGCGCCGACGCCCAGCATCCAGACCGGCATGCTGGCCGTGATCAGCGTGACGTTCAGGGGCGACGAGGTGTGCAGGGCGAGGTACTGCAGCGCGTTGTAGCAACCCATGCCGAGCAAGCCCAGCCAGGCCAGGCCGCGCCAGCGCCGCAGCGCCTCGCCGGGACGGGCAAGCAGCCGGCGCGCCAGCGGCGCCAGCAGCGTGAAGGCCAGCAGCCAGCGCAGCCCGTTCAGCGCCATCGGTGGAATGTCGTTGCGCACCAGCCGGCCGACGACCGCATTGCCTGCCCACAGCAGCGGCGGCAGCGTCAACAACAGAGCAAGGCGTGGGGTCAGCGTCATCGGGCGGCGCGCGCGGGGCAAAGGGCTGGCACGATAGCCGACAACGCAACGAGGAGTGCTGTGATGAAGGAAAAGGCCGTCGTGATCGACGCCCCGGGTGGGCCGGAGCAACTGAAGCTGGTGGATGTGGACGTGGGCGCGCCCGGACCGGGGGAGATCCGCATCCGCCATGAGGCTTGCGGGCTCAACTACATCGACGTCTACCATCGCAATGGCAGCTACCCGTTACCCCTGCCGGCGCGGCTGGGCATGGAGGGCGCAGGCGTCGTGGAGGCGGTGGGCGAGGGCGTCAACCATCTGAAGCCGGGCGACCGTGCGGCCTATGCCAGCCAGCCGCCAGGCGCCTATGCGACTGCGCGCGTGATGCCGGCCAAGTGCGTGCTCAAGCTGCCCGACGAGATCTCTTTCGAGACCGGTGCCGCCATGATGCTCAAGGGGCTGACGGTCCAGTACCTGCTGCGCAAGACGCTGCCCCAGGGCGGGCTGCAGGCGGGCGACTTCGTGCTCTTCCATGCTGCGGCTGGCGGGGTGGGCCTGATTGCCTGCCAATGGGCGCGTGCGCTGGGCCTGCAGTTGATCGGCACTGCGGGCAGTGCCGAGAAGTGCCAGCTCGTGCTGGAGAACGGCGCGACGCATGCGATCAACTACCGTGGCGAGGACTTCGCGGCCCGGGTGCGCGACATCACCGGCGGGCGGGGCGTCAAGGTGGTCTACGACTCCGTTGGCGCCGACACCTGGGAAGGATCGCTGAACAGTCTGGCGCCGTTTGGCCTGCTGGCCAGCTTCGGCGCGGCCTCGGGGCCGGTGCCGCCCTTCAGCGTGGGCACGCTGGCGGCCAAGGGCTCGGTCTACGTGACGCGACCTACGCTCTTCACGCACATCGCGACGCACGAGGCTACCCAGGCCATGGGAGACGATCTGTTCGAGATGGTGGCCAGCGGCCAGGTCGGCATCCGCATCGACAAGCGATACGCGCTGGCCGACGTGGCCGAGGCGCACCGCGACCTGGAGGCACGCCGGCTTGTCGGCAGCGCAGTGCTATTGCCCTGAGAACAGGCACTATCCAGCCGATGCGCAAGGGGTGGTGAAGCAGTTTTTGGATCAGCCACTTAAGTTTCTTGTGGCTTGATCTCGCGAAGCTCCAGCGCTGCATGCAACGTTGGGGACCCTACCGCGGCCCATCGCCGCGTCGGCCACGTCTTCGTCGATGGCGGCCCGGCGGCGAATGCGCCAGACCCGATCGCACTTCTGACTGCACTTCAGAGGGCCAGGGCCCTGTGGGGACAGGCGGTCGACATCGTGATGATCAGCATCGGAACGGCAAATCCCCAGCCAGGCCAGGAGCCAGTGAGCATGCCTCAGCGGGGAATGACGTTGGTCAAACCCCCGCTTGACGTGGGATGGCGGCCCGGGAACGCCACGCAACTCACGCAGCTGCGGCAGCTTCGGGGGGAGCAGCTACATCCGCCTGGACTTCACGCAACCTGCGAACCAGCAGAAACGGCTGGGCCTGCGCCTGGGGCCGGACGTTGCGAACGCCGGGAGTACCTCCGCTTTGACGACCGCGGGAGACGAATGCCTTGCCTCCCTCAGCGATCAACAGAAGGCGCTCATCAAGAGCATCTTGAGCGAACGGGAACGCCGTGTTGCTCAGTGCGCGCGGCCGCGGCGGCGCGCGATGGCGCCGATGGCGATGAGGCCGGCCAGCATCAGCGCGTAGCTTTCCGGCTCGGGCACCGGCTGAGCCTGGATGTTGAGCGAGCCGGTGAAGCCGACCGAACCACCGATCAGGTTGCCGGTGACGACCAGCGTGTGCAGGGTGGGTGTCAGGCTGCTGGCCGTGTAGGTCCAGGCATCGACGCCGATGCCGCCCGGCAGGCTCAGGTTGACGTCGGGCGTGAAGGGATTGCCGTCAAAGGTGACGCCGGTGACGTCGAAGCCGCTGCCGCCCGCGAAGTTGGCGGTGATGACGGCATTGAGATCGATGCTGGTCCAACCCGACAGGCTGCTGAGATCCAGCGTGAAGGTGTTGGTGCCACTGCTGGCGGCCGAGAAGCTGCCGGACCACTGGTTGGGGCCATTGCTGATCAGCGTGATCGGCGTGGCGGCCGAGGCGAGCGTGCTGGCGAGCAGCAGACCGGCGGAGATCAGGGCGGACTTGAGCAGCATGTGTGGACCCGGTTGTGTGGAGTTGTTGCCGAGTATGTCATCCCTACGGTGACAAATGCACGAAAACGGCTAGCCAGCACCAAGCACGCCGCCGGCGTCCGGTGGAGCTCAGATGATGCGGCGCAGCGCGACCTCGAAACTGAACGCCGAGCCGACGCCGGGCTCGCTCTTGACCCCCACGCTGCCGCCCATCAGGGCCACCAGGCGCTGCACGATGGTCAGGCCCAGGCCCGTGCCGCCGTAGCGCCGCGTGATGCTGCCGTCGGCCTGCGTGAATGGATCGAAGATCTGGCTGATCTGATCCCGCGTCATGCCGATGCCGGTGTCCGTGACGCAGCCGTTCAGGCGCAGGCGCGTCGGCGGGTCGCCTTCACGCGGCTCGGCCAGCGCGATCTCGATGCGCACATCGCCGTGCTCGGTGAACTTCAGTGCATTGCCGATCAGGTTGATGAGGACCTGTCGCAGGCGCAGCGCGTCGCCGACCAGCCAGGACGGCACGCCGGGTTGCACGTGGGTGTGCAGCTGTATGCGCTTCTCGTGTGCCTGCAGCAGCAGCGGCTGCAGCGCTTCGCCCAGGCAGTCTTGCAGGCTGAAAGGAGTTTCCTCGATGACGATGCGGCCGGCCTCGATCTTGGCCACGTCCAGCAGGTCATTGATGATGGTCATCAGGCCCTTGGCGGACTGGTGGGCCATGCCGATGAAGCGGCGCTGGCGCTCGTCGAGTTCGGTCTGCAACACCAGCTCGGTCAGGCCCAGCACACCGTTCATCGGGGTGCGGATCTCATGGCTCATGTTGGCCAGGAACGAGCTCTTGGCCTGGCTGGCCGTCTCGGCCGCCTCGCGCGCGGCGACCAGGGCGGCCTGGCTGGCCTTGAGGTCGGCGATGTCACGCGCGTTCAGGAGCATGACGGTGTCGCCGGTGACGGGGTCTCGCATGGGGCGGGCGTCCAGGGCATGCCAGCATGGGCCGGCCAGGGTCTGGAGCTCGGCATCTTGGCGGCAGGTCTCGCCGCGCTGCACGCGGCTGAGGATGCTGGCGGCGTCGTGGGCGTGGGCGAAGAGGCGGGCGAACTCGGTGCCGCCCGCGGGCGGGGCTGTGTCGCCGAAGGTGAGCGCCGCGGCCGGGTTGCGCATCAGCAGTTCGCCGGCATCCGGGCCGAGCAGGCCGAACACGGCAATGCGCACCGAGGTGTGCTGCAGGGCCTCGACGCCGCGCAGCATGGACAGGTCCGCGCCGCCGCCCAGGGAATCGGCTGCGAACAGCATGACCTGGCGACGGTCGGGCGTGCGCATGCCGCGCGAGACCAGCATGACGGTGGTCGGCTCGCCCTTCGGGTAGAGGGTCCACTGCTCGCGGACGATCTTGCCCTGGGCATGGTCGGCTGCCGTGACGGCCAGGCGCTCCTGGACGGTGTCGCCATGCTCGGTGAAGTCGCGCGAGAGGAATTCCTCCGCACTGTCGGCATGCCAGAAACGCAGGGCCGCGGCATTCGCCCAGAGGTTGCGCCGGTGCTCGGGATCGAACACCCACAGGGGGACATCGAGCCAGTCATAGTGGCTCAGGCTGGCGAAGTCGAGGAGCATGGAGGGCGGCAAGCGGCGCGCGATTGTCACCGCATGTCACGCGGGACTGCGTGAACTACTGCGCTTGTCCGGCGTCGGGAGGGCCGAGGGCGGCGCGGTAGGCATGCCAACTGGCGTGGCCCAGCCAGGGGCCGACGACGACGAGGCCGGCGAAGTACGGCAACATGGCCCCCACGATCAACGTCGTCACGATCAGGCCCCAGAACAGCATGACCAGCGGCTGGGTCAGGCAGAGCTTGAGGCTGGCGAGGCCGGCCGTGACGGCGTCGGTGTCGCGGTCCAGCAGCAGCGGCATGGCGATGACGCTGACGGCGAAGATCAGGCCAGCAAAGACGGCACCGACGCCCAGGTAGGCGGCGATGAAGCCCAGGTTGTCGGGGTTGAGCAACTGCCGCAGCGAGCCGGCGAAATCCGGCATGCCGTCGAAGCTGACGGCGAACACGACCAGGGCTGCCCGGCCCCACAGCATCTCCAGGATGAGCAGCACGAAGCCGAAGATCGCGATCTGGCGGACGTTGGCCATCCAGGCACCGAGTGCATCCTCGATGCTGGGCTTCTCGCTGCGCTCCAGGCGCAGGCTGACCTGGTAGAGGCCCAGGCACAGCAGCGGTCCGAGCAGCAGGAAGCCGGCGCACAAGGCCAGCGTGTAGATCGGGGCGTGGCGGAACACCGCCAGCACCGTCAGGCCCATCAGCGCGAAGCAGGCCCCGAAGAAGGCGGCGATGCCGGGGGCGCGCCGCAGGTCTGCCCAGCCCAGCCTCAGCCAGCGCAGCGGCGCCGACAGGGGCAGGCGCTGCAGCGACGGGCCGAGCTCGACGGCGGGCTCGGGAACGTAGGGCGTGTACTGGGGGGAGGGAGGTTCAGGTGCGTCGGACACGGCGCAGTTCATCCAGGATCAACAGGATGGCGCCGATGGTGATCGCACTGTCTGCGACGTTGAAAGCGGGGAAATACCAGCCGCGGGCATGAACCTGGATGAAGTCGACGACGTAGCCGTGGATGGCGCGGTCGATGACGTTGCCCAGGGCGCCGCCGAGGATCAGCGTGAGCGCCCAGGCGAACATCTTCTGGTGGCCATGGCGGCGCAGCATCCAGATGATGAAGCCGGCCGCGACGACCCCCAGGCCCAGGAAGAACCAGCGCTGCCAGCCCGAGGCCCCATGCAGGAAGCTGAAGGCAGCTCCGTAGTTGTGTGCGCGCACCAGGTTGAAGAAACCGGTGACTGGATGGACATCGCCCAGCTGGAAGGCGCCGAGGATCAGTATCTTGGTGAACTGGTCGGCCAGGATGATGACGGCGGCGATCAGCAGCCAGGCGGTGAGGCTGTATGAGGAAGAGCGAGAAGGCATGGTCTGGGCGCGAGGCGAGGGGCGTCAATGTAACTTGCCACCGGGCTTGGGCTTGTAGGCGCAGGTGAAGCGGCGTAGAAGCAGGACTCTGCCTTCCTACTGGAGGACGCCATGCGAAAGCGCATCTACTGGCTGCTGCCCGACCTGGGCAGCGCGCGGCGGACGATGGACGAGCTGCTGCTCGCCCGCATCACCGAGCATCACATCCATTTCGTGGCGACCGAGGGTGCGCCCATGGACGGCCTGCACGCGGCCAATGTGCTGCAGACGTCCGACCTTGTCGAGGCTGCCCAGTATGGGGCGCTGATCGGCTCCGGCCTGGGCGCCGCAGGCGGCGTGGCGGCGGCCTTCGCCTTCGACCCAGCCTCGCCGGCGGCCCTGGTCATCGGGGTGGCGGCGGTGGGGGCCATGCTCGGAACCTGGTCGTCCAGCATGATCGGCAGCTCGACGCCGAGCCGGCGTCTGAAACGCTTCGAACAGGCCCTCATCGACGGGCAATACCTGCTCATCGTTGACGTGCCACGCACCCGGGTGGGCGAGATCGAGCGTCTGCTCGAACGCACCCATCCCGAGGCGCATTTCGAGGGCCGGGAGCCCAACGTCCCGGCCTTCCCCTGAGCTGGCTCAGGCGATGGTGCGGGTCTCTCCCGCGCCGTGCAGGTTGCTGTCGCAGCGCCCGCACAGCGTCGGGTGGGCGGCGATCTGACCGACATCGGCACGGTAGTGCCAGCAGCGCTCGCACTTGGCGTGCGGGCTGGGCGTGACGACGACGCCGAACTGCGCGGCGGACACCAGCTTCACGGCCGAGGTGATGAAGACGAAGCGCAGGTCGTCGCCCAGGCTTCGCAGCAAGGCCTCGTCCTGTTCGTCGACCTGCAGCGTCAGCTCGGCCTGCAGCGAGGCGCCGACGGCGCCGGTCACGCGCACGGCCTCAATGGCCTTGTTGACCTCGTCGCGGATGTCGTGGATGCGCTGCCACTTGGCCAGCAGGCTGGCGTCGGTGCTGCCGAAGTCCCAGTAGGTCTCGACGAAGATGCTCTCGCCCTTGTTGAACACCTGCCAGGCCTCCTCGGCAGTGAAGCTCAGGAAGGGGGCCATCCAGCGCAGCATGGCGTGCGTGATCTGCCACAGCGCGGTCTGCGCCGAGCGGCGCGCGAGTGACTTCGGGGCCGTCGTGTAGAGGCGGTCCTTCAGCACGTCCAGGTAGAACGCGCCCAGGTCTTCCGAGCAGTAGACCTGCAGCTTGGCGACGACGGGGTGGAATTCGTAGCGCTCGAAGTGGGCCAGGATGTCGGCCTGCAGCTCGGCGGCACGGGCCAGCGCGTAGCGGTCCACTTCCAGCAGCTGCTCCACCGGGACGGCGTCGCTTGCCGGATCGAAATCGCTCGTGTTCGCGAGCAGGAAGCGCAGCGTGTTGCGGATGCGGCGGTAGCCGTCGACGACGCGGGCCAGGATCTTGTCGTCCCCGGCGATGTCGCCCGAATAGTCGGACGCCGCGACCCACAGCCGGATGATCTCGGCGCCAAGCTTCTGGCTGACTTCCTGCGGCTGGATGCCGTTGCCAAGCGACTTGCTCATCTTGCGGCCCTGGCTGTCCACGGTGAAGCCATGGGTCAGCAGGCCACGGTACGGGGCGCGGCCCTGCAACGCACAGCTCAGCAGCAGCGAGCTGTGGAACCAGCCGCGGTGCTGGTCATGGCCTTCGAGGTAGAGGTCGGCCTCGGGGCCGCTCTCATGGGCCGCGCCGGCATGGCTGCCCTTGAGCACGTGCTGGAAGGTGGAGCCGGAGTCGAACCAGACGTCCAGGATGTCGTTGCCCTTGGTGTACTGGGCGGCTTCATCGCCCAGCCAGTCGCGCGCGTCGAGTTGCGACCAGGCTTCCACGCCACCTTGCTCGACGATCTGTGCTGCGCGTTCGATGAACTCCAGCGTGTTCGGGTGGGCCTCGCCGGTGTCCTTGTGCAGGAACACGGGCAGCGGGACACCCCAGGAGCGCTGGCGGGAGATGCACCAGTCGGGCCGGCCGGAGATCATGTCGTGCAGGCGGGCGCGGCCGTTCTCGGGGTAGAAGCTCGTCGCCTCGATGGCGGCCAGTGCCGTCTTGCGCAGCGTGTCCGGTGCCTTGTCGGTCGTGAACAGGCCCTCGCCCTCATCCATGCGCACGAACCACTGGGCGGCGGCGCGATAGATGACCGGCGACTTGTGGCGCCAGCAGTGGGGGTAGCTGTGCAAGAGCTTGGACTGAGCCATCAGCCTGCCGTTGTCCAGCAGCGCCTGCGCGACGGCGGCATTGGCTTTCCAGATGTGCTGGCCACCAAACAGCGGCAGGTCGGCGGCATAGGTGCCGTTGCCCTGCACGGGGTTCAGGATGTCGTCGAACGCCAGGCCATGGGCGATGCAGGACTGGAAGTCGTCCAGGCCGTACGCGGGCGCGGAATGCACGACACCGGTGCCGTCGTCGGCAGTGGCGTAGTCCGCGAGATAGACCGGGCTCTCGCGGTCATAGCCGGGGTGCACATGGGCCAGCGGGTGCTTGAACTTCAGCAGCTCGAGCTTGCGGCCCGGCACGACGGCCACGACGCTGCCTTGCAGTTCCCAGCGTGCGAGGCATTTCTCCACCAGCGCCTCGGCGACGACAAAGAAGCCCTTGGGCGTGTCGACCAGTGCATAGGGCAGCTCGGGGTTGAGGTTGAGCGCCTGGTTGGCCGGGATGGTCCAGGGAGTCGTCGTCCAGATGACGGTGAAGGCATCCTTGTTGAGCGGGGCGACGCCGAAGGCGGCGGCGAGCTTGTCGGGCTCGGCGCTCAGGAAGGCAACGTCCACGGCCGGGCTCTGCTTGTCGGCGTACTCGATCTCGAACTCGGCCAGGGACGAGCCGCAGTCGAAGCACCAGTAGACCGGCTTCAGGCCGCGGTAGACGAAGCCGCGCTCGAACAGGCGCTTGAGCACGCGGATCTCGCCAGCCTCGTTGACGAAATCCATCGTCTTGTAGGGATGGTCCCACTCACCCAGCACGCCCAGGCGCTTGAAGTCCAGGCGCTGCTGGTCGATCTGTTCGGCGGCGTAGGCACGGCTCTTGGCCTGCACCTCGTCGCGCGGCAGGCCGCGGCCGAAGGTCTTCTCGATCTGGTTCTCGATGGGCAGGCCGTGGCAGTCCCAGCCGGGGATGTAGGCCGCGTCGAAGCCCGCCAGCTGGCGGGCCTTGACGATCATGTCCTTCAGGATCTTGTTGACGGCGTGACCCATGTGGATCTGGCCGTTGGCGTAGGGCGGGCCGTCGTGCAGCACGAACTTGGGAGCGCCGCAGCGCGCGTCACGCAGGCGCTTGTACAGGCCTTGCTCCTCCCAGGCCTTGACCCAGCCCGGCTCGCGCTTGGGCAGGTCGCCGCGCATGGGGAAGGGCGTCTCGGGCAGGTTGAGCGTGGAACGGTAGTCCGGGGTGGTCATGGCGTGCGGCCAGGCGGCGGGCCTGGCGGTCAGAAGGCGGGGGGAAGGCGAATGAGAGCGGCTGGGCGCCGCTTCAAATTCGGTCGCGCGTGGTCTGGCGGCGCTGAGCGGCGTGGGTGGCCAGGAAGGCGCGTGCTGCCTCGGTATCGGCGGCAATCGCGGCCGTCAGCGCGTCCAGCCCGTCGTAGCGGGCTTCGTCGCGGAGTTTGTGCAGCAGTTCCACGCGGGCGATTTTACCGTAGCCCCCTTCCGGATCCAGCGGCCACTGCAGGCAGTGGACTTCGAGCAGGACCCGGCCGGCCTCCTCCACGGTGGGGCGTCGGCCCAGGCTGGCCACGCCAGGCAGCGGTTCGGGTGTCAGGCCGTGGACAAGCACTGCGAAGATACCTTCGGCGGCGGGCTTGTCATGCGTGAAGCGCAGGTTCAGGGTCCGGAAGCCGTTGGCAGCGCCAGCGTGCGTCTCGCCGAGCTGGCGCCCGAGCTTGCGACCATGCGTGACGTGGCCCGAGATGGCGTAGGGCCGGCCCAGCAGCGCCGCAGCCGCGACCATGTCGCCCGCGGCCAGCGCCTCGCGCACGGCAGAGCTGCTGACGCGCAGGCCATGCACTTCGTAGCTCATCATGCGGGCGACGTCGAAGCCGCGGGCCTGGCCGGCGGCGTCCAGCGTCGCGTAGTCGCCCTGGCGCTTGGCGCCGAAACGGAAGTCGTCGCCGACCAGCACGTAGCGTACGCCCAGCCCTTCGATGAGGACCTCGCGGATGAAGTCCTGCGCCGGCAGCGAAGCCAGCCTTTCATCGAAGGGGAGGATGACGACCTGATCGATGCCGCAGCGCTCCAGCTCGACCAGCTTGTCGCGCAGCGTCGCGATGCGGGCCGGCGCCAGCTCGGGCTTGCCGGCCTTTGCGGCGAAAAAGTCGCGCGGATGCGGCTCGAAGGTCAGCACGCAGGTCGGCAGGCCGCGATGCCGGGCCTCGGATTGCAGCAGCGCCAGCATGGCCTGGTGGCCCCGGTGGACACCGTCGAAGTTGCCGATGGTCAGCGCACAGGCGGGCGCAATGCCGGGATGGTGAAAACCTCTGAAGACTCGCATGGGCGAGATTGTCAGGCCCAGACTTCGGAAGGACTCGCGACCCAGCGCCATTCACCCGGCTTGAGATCCGCCGGCAGGCTCAGCGCGCCGAACTGCGGTCGGTGCAGTGCCTCGACGCGGTTGCCGACGGCCGCGACCATGCGCTTGACCTGGTGGTACTTGCCCTCCAGCAGCGTCAGGCGCAGCAGTGTCTCGTCGGCGATCTCGGCGGCTTCGGCCTTGCTGATCTCGGGCGGGCGCTGGAACTTGCCCTGCGGCTCGCGCCGCAGCTTGTCTTCCGGCTCCTTGAGCTCGACCCCGGCCAGCAACTGCTCGGCCATGGCAGGCGTCAACGGGTGCTTGCAACGCGCCTCGTAGACCTTGGGTACATGGTGCTTGGGCGAGGTCAGCCGGTGGATCAGAGCGCCGTCGTCGGTCAACAGCAGCAGGCCGGTCGTGTCTTCGTCCAGCCGGCCTATGGGCTGCACGCCGCGTTCGCGCAGTGGCGCGGGCAGCAGGCTCATCACGCTGGGATGGTGTTTGGGCTTTTGCGAGCACTCGTAGCCCGCTGGCTTGTTCAGCAGGATGAGTGCCTTGTCGAAGCAGGGCCATTCCTGGCCGCCGACGGTGAAGCGCAGGCCCTGGGTGTCGAATTCGGCATCGGGGTCGTCGACGACATTGCCGTCGATGGAGACCTCGCCGTTCCAGACCAGCCCGGCACACAGCCTGCGCGTTCCGAAGCCCTGGCTGAAGAGAATCTGCGAGAGCCGCTGTTTCAAGGCTTGGCCTGGTCTTTCATCGGTTGAACGGTGCCGCAGTCACTGCCCAGCCAACGGCCTTCGCCGCTGACCTTGGTGGTCTCGGTCTTGCCCTGGCGCTGGTGGCGCACGGTGACGTCGTTGGTGAATCCCTCGTTGCCGCGCAGCGTGACGACGGCGTCACCCTCGGAGGCCGGGTCGGTGCAGACAAAATGGGTCTGGATGGTGCTGCCGCTGCGCTTGACGTCCTGGGAGCAGTTGCCGTGGTGGGTCATGGGCGCCATGTTGCGTTCCGCCTGCTCCTTGGTGATGCAGGTCTTGATGGTGATGGCGCCGCCGGACATGCTGACGTTGACACCCCGCTGCGCCATCATCTTTTCCATCATCTGCCGCTGCTCGGCAGGCATGTTTTCCATGGCTTTTTGCGCCTGCTCCATCTGCGCCTTGCGCGCCGGGTCGAGCTGGGGCGTTTGCTTGAACTCCCACAGTCCGGGTTTCATGGTCTGGGCATGGGCGGCGCCGGCCAGAAGGCCGGCAAGCGCCAGGGCAGGGGCGAGCTTCATGGGGTGACCTCCAAGGTCAGGCGAACACCCCTGCAGTGTCCTGCATCCGCGCGCTGACTTCACCGAGGTGATGCATCGTGTCACCCCATTGCATTTCCATGACGGTCAGCCGCTTGAAGTAGTGGCTGCCGGCGTATTCGTCGGTGACACCGATGCCGCCGTGCAACTGTGTGCACTGCTGGCCGACGAAGCGCATGGCGCTGCCGAGCTGTACCTTGGCCTGCGATACGGCGCGGCGCCGCACGGCCGCCGCATCGCCCAATCGCAGCGTGGCGTAGTAACTCATCGAGCGGGCCAGTTCGAGCTGCATCTTCACGTCGGCCGTGCGGTGCCGCAGGGCCTGGAAGCTGGCGATGGGCACGCCGAACTGCTTGCGAGTGTTCAGGTACTCGGCGGTCAGCGCGAGGTACTTCTCCATGACTCCGACGGCCTCGGCGGCCTGGGCCGCGATGCCGATGTCCGCCGCCAGCTCCAGAAGGGGCAGGCCCTGGTCCGGTCCGGCGATGAGCTGGGCGGGGGTGTTGTCGAGGTGGACCTCGGCGGCGCGTGAGCCGTCGTAGAGCGAGTAGGGCCGCGTATGCACCCCGACCGCCGAGCGCTCGACGAGGTAGAGGGCAATGCCATCGGGGGCGTCGTCGGCGCCGGACGCACGGGCCGGCACGATGAAGGCATCGGCCACGTCGCCGGCCGGGACCAGGCTCTTCACGCCGGTCAGCTTGCCGTCGACGACGCGCGTGACCACCCGGTTCAGTCGGTAGCGCGACCTGGGTTCCTGATGGGCCAGCACGACCAGGGCCTCGCCGCCGGCAATGCGCGGCAGCCAGGCCGCCTGCAAATCGTCGGGAGCCTTGCCCAGCAGCGCAGGGGCGATCAGTGCGCCCTGGGCCACCGGCTCGAGGACGAGCCCGCGACCAAGCTCTTCCATGACCACCATGGCCTCGACGGCGCCAAAGCCGAGGCCGCCGTGGGCCTCAGGCACGGCCAGCGCGGTCAGGCCCAGGCCGGCCAGGCCTTCCCACGCGCTGCGGTCGAAGCCACCGGCACGCTCGATCTGCGTGCGGCGCTCGAAGCCGTAGTCCTTGTCGATGAAGCGGTGCACGGCGTCGCGCAGCGCTTGCTGGTCTTCGCTGAAATCGAAATCCATTCTGTTTGCCTCCCTGTCAGCCGAGCACGGTTTGCGCGACGATGTTGCGTTGCACTTCGTTCGAGCCGCCGTAGATCGTCGTCTTGCGGACGTTCAGGTAGTTGCCGGTCAGCGGGATGGCATGGTCGGCCCCGCCGATCCAGGCACCACCCAGCCACTGGTCGCCTTGCCAGCCGGCCTCCATGGCCTCGTGGACATGAGGCAGGGCCAGCGGGCCGCCGGCGAGCATCATCAGCTCGGTGTAGCGCTGCTGCAGCTCGCTGCCGCGGATCTTGAGCAGGCCGGCCACGTCCAGCGGCTGTTTGCCGGTGCGCTCGCCGGACAGCACGCGCAGCACCATCATCTCCAGCGCCACGACGTCGACCTCGCACAGCGCGATTTGATCGCGGAAGCGGGCATCGTCCATCAGGCCCTCGGCCCTGGCGATGCGCTTGAGCCGCTCCAGCTCGCGCTTTGCGCGATTCACGTCGGCGATGTTGGTGCGCTCGTGGGAGAGCAGGTGCTTGGCATAGGTCCAGCCCTTGTTCTCTTCGCCGATGAGGTTCTCGGCCGGCACTTCGACGTTGTCGAACCAGACCTCGTTCACCTCGTGCTCGCCGTCCAGCATGATGATGGGCTTGACGCTGACACCGGGCGACTTCATGTCGATCAGCAGGAAGCTGATGCCAGTCTGCGGCTTGCCCTCGGATGACGTGCGCACCAGGCAGAAGATCCAGTCGCCGTACTGGCCCAGCGTGGTCCAGGTCTTCTGGCCGTTGACGATGTACTTGTCGCCCTGGCGTTCGGCGCGGCACTTCAGCGAGGCCAGGTCGGAACCCGAGCCGGGTTCGCTGTAGCCCTGACTCCACCAGACCTCCCCGCTCATGATGCCCGGCAAGAAGCGCTGCTGCTGCTCCGGTGTGCCGAAGGCCATGATGACTGGCGCCACCATCACCGGCCCGAACGGCACGATCCGTGGCGCGCAGGCGAGGGCGCATTCCTCCTCGAACAAATGGCGCTGCACGGCGTTCCAGCCCGGGCCGCCGAACTGCTTGGGCCAGGCCCAGCCGTGCCAGCCCTTGGCGCCCAGGATCTTCGCCCAGCGCTGCAGATCGTCCTTGTTCAGGCGCAGCGCATTGCGCACCTTGTGCGCAATGTCGGATGGCAGGTTGGCACGCACCCAGTCGCGTACCTCGGCGCGGAAGGCCAGTTCCGCCTCGGTGAAGTTGAGGTCCATGTCTCGCTGTGTTGTCGTGATGGGAATGCCGGGCTTTTTAGCACGGTCGTTCGCATCCTGGCTGTCCGGCCAGGGACAGGTCGGCGAGCTCGGGGCCTGAAGCAAAAAGGCACTCCGAAGAGTGCCTTTCGAGGTGGGGCGCGAAGCGGATCAGGCAGCGGTCTTGGACTGGCGACGGCGCAAGCCGGCCACGCCGATCAGCGCAACGCTGGCAAGTGCCAGGGTGGCCGGTTCGGGCACCTTGGTGGTCGTGCCGCCGCAGACCCCATTGGAATTGATGGTGCTCGTGCACTTCGTGCCGGCTGCGGCGAACAGCTTGAAGTAGTCGTCGCTGTTGGTCAGCGAACCGCGGTTCTCGGTGCCGGAGCTTTGCGTAAAGCCGCTGTTGTAGGCCGTGATCAACCACCAGCTGGACGTCTTGCCTTCGCTGTTGACCAGGTTGTAGGGATTGGACGTGTCCTTGATCATGTCGCCGTAGTTGCCCACCAGCTCCCAGCCGTCCATCGTGCCGGCAACGGTGCCAGCCAGCGTCGGGGCGGTGGTGCCGGTCCAGCGGAAGACGGAAATGTCGACCGTCACGTCGCTGGTCTTGGTGCCCTTGGCGCAGGAGCCGCTGCCGGTGACAGTGCCGATCACGGCGCCGCCGCTGACGCAGCCGTATTCAGCCGTGCCGGTGGTGGCGGTGAAACCCAGGCCGATGCTGGTCAGCACGGTCGAGGCACTGAAGCTCAGCAGCACGCCTTCGGTGTTCTGGTTGTTGTCCAGCGCGTGGTAGGGCGATCCGTTGTCCGAGCCCGAGTACATGCCCTGGCCGTTGCCCGCCCATTGCGTCAAGGCTCCAGAAGTCCACTTGCCCGTGAGCTTGTTGTTGGTCGTCGCATTGCCGACGTAGAAACCCGACATCTTGACGGTGTAGGGGTTCTGGGCCGTGGCGGCGCTGTCGTTGATCGTCGCGGTCGGCGTGGTGTCCAGGCTCCAGTAGGCCTGAGCAGCGCCGCTCCAGGCCAGGCCAGCGGCGAGCGCGATAAGGGCGGTCAGGCGGATGGAGCGGACTTTCATTTGTTTTCCTTGGTGGACGCCAAGCCGGCGGTCAATCTCGAGTGAACCTTAAGCAGATTCAGTGCCAATCGGAAAAATTCCTTGCCGTTCAAGCGTTTGCTGAATTGCCACGCTTGGCTTGATAAAAATTGTAAGAACAACCGACGCCGGTGGAAGGGGCCCGAACCCCTCAGTTGAGGGTGGATAGCAGCTTCCTGGCCTCGGCGGCCGAGGCGAAATTCACATTCGCCCGCAAAGCTGCGTTGAGCTCGTCCCGGGCCTCGCTCTTGCGCCCGGCCTTGGCCAGTACCGCGGCGAGGTGATAGCGGATCTCGGGGACGTCCGGTGCACGCAGGCGCGCCTCGCGGAGCAGTTGCAGTGCCCGGTCGCCATTGCCGGCCAGGTGGTTGGCCCAGCCTGCCGTGTCCATCAGCATGGGATTGCGCGTGTCGACCTTGTAGGCCCGCTCAGCCATGGCCACGGCGCCCGGGTCCTTGGTCACCATCAGCACGTTGGCGAGGTTGTTCAGCGTCTCGGCGTGATTGGGGCGCTGCTTCAGGATCGCCTCGTACTGCACTCGGGCGGCCGCGAAGTCGCGGCCGCGCAGGTTTTGCTCGGCGACGGCGCTGCGCACAGCCAGGTCGCCGGGGTTGCGCTTGAGCCAGGCCTCGCCGAGGTCGGTGGCTGCCTTGGGGCCGCTGTGGCTGCCGACCACTTGCATTAGCCTCGTGAGGCTGGCCTGGGATTTGTCGATGTCGTGCGCCTTGCGCAGCGCGTCGATGGCTGCAGGGGCCTGGTTGCGGTAGAGCGCGACGTCGGCCAGCAGGTTGTAGCCGATGGCCGACTTTGGCGCCACCTGGATGACCTGCTTGGCGCGTTGCTCGGCCTTGGCGGCATCGCCCTGGGCCAGGTCGATGCTGGACTGCATGGCCATGGCCGGCATGAAGTCGGGGCTGCCATTGAGGGCTTTCTCCAAGCTGTAGGAGGCGCCGCTGTAGTCCTTGATGCCGACTTGCTGGCGGGCGACTTCAAGCAGCCGGGACGCATCGAACGCGGCGCGGCGGGCTGCCTGGGTCAATGTCGACTTGGCGCCGGCCGGATCCCCGTTGGCTGCCTGGGCGCTGGCATAGGCCTGCAAGGCCTCGACGTCTTCCGGCAGCTTGGCCAGCAGGATCTTGGCGGCTTCGATGGCGCGGGCCGGCTGACCCTTGCGCACCTGCCAGGCGACGAGGGCGAAGTTGGCCCGGGTTTCTCGAGGGCCGGCAGCATCGGCGGCGCTTTCAAGCCATTTCAGTGCCTCGTCGTCCTTGCCCTGGCGCTCGTGCAGCAGGGCCAGTTCGAACAGTACGTCGGTGTTGCGCTCGTCGCCCTTCAGGATCTGGCGCAGCCGCTTGTTGGCGGCGTCGTAGTTGCCGGCCGCGGTATCGATGCGCACCAGGCCGAGGTGGGCCTCCGTCAGCTTGGGATCGAGCTTGAGGGCCTTTTCGTAGCCGGCGCGGCCGCCAGCAGCGTCGCCGGCCTGGGCCTTGGCATAGGCCTGGACCATGAGCACGGTGGCGTTGTTCGGGTTTGATCGGGCCAGCGTGTCGGCCACGGCGAGCGCCTTGGACACCTGGCCTTCGCGCAGGTACACGGTGATCAGCGCCAGGCCGGCATGGGTCTGCTTGGGATCGGCCTTGTAGGCCTTGGCCAGTTCGTCGGTGGCCGGTGCGACCTTGCCGCTCTGCAGCAGCGACAGGCCCAGGGCCGTTCGGTATTCGGGGGCGTCCTTGGCCCGGAGCGCCTCCTGCATCAGCGCGACGGCGCGCGAGTGCCGGCCCTGGCTCATGTGCGTCGACGCCAGCATCAGCAGGGCCTGACCATCGCCTGGTCGGGCCTTCACGTAGGCGTCAAGCAGTTCGACGGCGCGGTTGACGTTGGGCTCGTTCAGCGCGATCTGGGCCAGCAGCTTGACCAGCGGGCTGCCCGGGCCTTGCTGGCGCGCCGCGAGCTCGAGAAAGGGCTTGGCCTTCTCCTGCTCGCCCAGGCCGTAGTGCGCCAGGCCGTTGAGCATCAGCAACTGGGTGCGGTAGCGGATGTACTCGATCGGGACGGGGTCCAGCAGATCGGTGACCCGCTTCAGCGCTGCGCGGGCCGTGGGCTTGTCGTTGGCGCGCTCGGCCAGCACGGCGCGCAGATAGGCGCCGCGCGGATCGTTGGGCTTGAGGGTCTGCAGCTCGTTGATCTCGGCCAGCGCCTCGGCATCGCGGCTCAGGTCGACCAGCAGGCCGGCGCGCGCGAGGTGAGACTCTGCATGCTTGGGCTGAGCCTTGAGCGCGCGCTCGTATGTGGCCAGGGCCAGGGCGATCTGGCCGTTGGCGTGGTGGATGGAGGCCTTCTGGTAGAGCGCCTCGGCGTCGTCGGGAGCCAGCCTCAGTGCCTGGTCAGCGGCGGCATGCGCCTCGACGAACTGGCGGTTGCGCACGCGCAGGGGCACCTCGGCGAGCCAGGCGTTGACCTCGCTGGAATTGATGGCGCGAGCGTCCATCACGCTGGCCAGTGCTGCCTTGGTGTCGCCCATGTCGGACTGGGCCAGTGCACGCTCCAGCGTCAGTTGCTGCCGGATGCCGGGCGGCAGGCCGGCCGGCTGCAGTCGCGGGTCCTCCAGCACCTGTGGCTGCTTGCCCTGGGCGTTCAGGGTCATGGCCAGGGCGACGGCGACCTCCGCACGGTCGACGCCCAGGCGGATGGCCTCGCCGAGTTCGAACTCCGCAGCTGCCGGCTCGCTGTTCGCCAGCAGCGCCTTACCTAGCAGCACGTGTACAGGCAGCTGGTTCTTGTCGGCCTGCAGCGCGTTCTTGAGCTGGATGATGGCGCCGGAAATGTCGTGCTTCTCGTAGCGCTGCAGCGCATCTTCATAGAAGCGCGAGGCCTTGGCGGCGTCCTGGGCCAGGGCCGCTGGCGTGCCGGCGGTCAGCAGGGCGGCCAGCAGGCCGGTGAGCAGGGCGGTATGAGATGTCATCGATGGGGCCGGCGAAGGAGGGCGCCGGATTCTTGCAGAAGCCCCCTCGATGCGATCAGTAGCGCAGCTCCAGAGTCATGACGTCGTTCTCGCGCCGCATCTGGAATCGGTTCAGGAAGCTGTTGCCGAGCAGGACGTGGCTCATGATGCCGGGGATGACGATGGCTTCGACGTTGCGAACCTCGACGTCGCCAACCCGCACGCTGGCGAGCTGGAGCTGGTAGGCCGGTACGACGCCATTGGCGGTCTGCGTGACGACGCGCTTGCCGTACATGTAGCGCAGGCCGAGTTTTTCGGCCTCGATCTGGCTGATGGCCACGCTGGTGGCGCCCGTGTCGACGAGAAAATGGGTGACCTGGCCGTTGATCGTGCCAATGCTCGTGAAGTGGCCGCCGTGACCCATGGGCATGACGATCTGGCGCTGCGGCGGCACGGCGGTCTGCGCGACGACGCGGCCGGGCGCGGCACCCAGGGTCAGCGTTTGGCGCCGGTCTCCGTATTCGACGACGGCACGGCCGTCCTCCAGCGAAACCAGCTTCACGCCCGCGACCGTGGCGCCGACACCGACGGTGCGGGGCTCTCCGTCGATGATCAGCAGGGCTGCCCGTTCGCCCAGCGTGCCGTTGAGCTGGACCTGATCGGGCGTCTGCGCCTGGGCCATGGCCAGGAGGCCTGCCAGCAGCAGTGGCGTCAGGCGCCGCATGCTCAGTCGCGGAAGTTGTTGTAGGTCAGCGGCGTGTCGGCGAAGCTCTTCTTCAGGTGGGCAATGGCTGCCTGCAGGTCGTCACGGTTCTTGCCGGTCACGCGCACCGCGTCGCCCTGGATGCTGGCCTGGACCTTGAGCTTGCTGTCCTTCAGCGAGGTCACGATCTTCTTGGCGAGGGTGGCCTCGATGCCTTCCTTGATCTTGTAGACCTGGCGCACCTTGTCGCCCCCCAGCTTGTCGACCTTTTCGGCCTTGTCGAGGAAGCTGATGACGACGTCCTGCTTGGTCAGCTTGCCGTAGAGAACGGCCTCGATCTGCTCCAGCTGGAATTCGCTGTCGCCGGTGGCATGGATTTCCTTGTCCTTGAGCTCGACCTTGGCGCCCGTGCCCTTGAAGTCAAAGCGGGTGCCGATCTCCTTGATGCTGTTGTCCACGCCGTTGCGGATCTTGACGTGGTCGGGTTCGAGAACGGTGTCGAAGCTGGGCATATGCGGTCCGGGGAAGGTGTCTGCGAAAATTTTGCCGCTTGCGCGTCGCGCAAGCCATCCAAAAGTGTCCCATGTCCGCCGCCTCCCCGACCCCCTCGAACGAAGTCCCCGGCCTCCAGATCGAGACCGACGTCAATCTCAAGCCCTACAACAGCTTCGCCCTGCCGGCCGTCGCGCGTCGCCTGGTGCGTATCCGCGAGGCGGCCGACGTGCGCCGTGTCGTGGACCATCCCGACCTAGGCCGCGCGCCCAAGTTCGTGCTCGGCGGCGGCAGCAACCTGGTGCTGACCAAGGACCTGGATGCCGTGGTGCTGAAGGTTGAGATCCCCGGCATCCGGCTGCTGGAGGCGCGGGAGGACGCCTGGATCGTCGAGGCCGGCGCCGGTGTCGTGTGGCATGAGCTCGTCAGCTGGACGATGGATCACGGCTATCCCGGGCTGGAGAACATGGCCCTGATTCCGGGCACCGTCGGAGCCGCGCCGGTGCAGAACATCGGTGCCTATGGCATCGAGGTCAAGGACAGGCTGGAGGCGGTCGAGGTCATGGATCTCGTCACCGGCCGGCCGGCGCTACTGCCGGCCGAGGTGTGCCGCTTCGGCTACCGCGACAGCGTCTTCAAACACAGCGACTTCGGCGGCCTGGCGGGCAAGAGCGTCATCACGCGGGTGCGCCTGCGCCTGCCCAGGCCCTGGCAGCCGGTCCTCGGCTACCTCGAGATCGAGCGCAAGATGGCCGAGACCGGCATCGCGGCACCGGATGCCCGCCAGATCTATGACTGGATCTGCGCTGTGCGCCGCGCCAAGCTGCCCGATCCGGCCGTCATCGGCAACGCCGGCAGCTTCTTCAAGAACCCGGTGGTCACCGCCGAGCAATGCCGCGACATCATTGGCCGTGACCCCGGCATCGTTCACTATCCCATGCCGGACGGAAGCGTGAAGTTGGCCGCCGGGTGGATGATCGATGCCTGCGGCTGGAAGGGAAAGACGGTGGGCGGAGCCGCGGTCTACGAGAAGCAGGCCCTGGTGCTGGTCAACAAGGCGGACGCGCGCGGCGCCGAAGTCGTCACGCTGGCACGAGCCATCCAGGAAAGCGTCTATGGGCGTTTCGGTATCCGGCTGGAGCCGGAACCGGTGGTGATCTGACGATCGATGGCGCACGCTGCTGGCTCAAGCCCGTGGCGGGCGCCGGGTGTCGTCGCACCCCACGGCGCGGATTCACAGCCAGCTCAGCAGGCGCTGGATCCACTGGGGCAGCGGGCGACCGGGGACGTAGTTCTGGCGGTATTGGCTGTGCATGGCAGGCTCCTGGAGGAATACTGTTGATTTATACAGTATCCATCCAGGCGCCGTACAGCGCAGCCGTGTTTCTACTTACTCGATCTGCGGCAGACCGCCACCCGACAGCAGGCCTACGCCGGTGTAGATGCCCAGCTTGCCCCGGGTGTCACTGATGTCCAGGTTGCGCATGGTCAGCTGGCCGATGCGATCGGCCGGGCTGAACGGGGCGTCCTCCACCTTTTCCATGCTCAGGCGCTCGGGCGCGTAGGTCAGGTTGGGGCTGCGTGTGTCCAGCAGCGAGTAGTCGTTGCCGCGGCGCAGTTCGATGGCGACCTCGCCCGTAACGGCGCGGGCGATCCAGCGCTGTGCGGCTTCGCGCAGCATGATGGCCTGCGGGTCGAACCAGCGGCCCTGGTACAGCAGGCGGCCCAGCTTCATGCCGTTGATGCGGTACTGCTCGATGGTGTCCTCGTTGTGAATGCCGGTCACGAGGCGCTCGTAGGCGATGTGCAGCAGCGCCAAGCCCGGAGCCTCGTAGATGCCGCGGCTCTTGGCCTCGATGATGCGGTTCTCGATCTGGTCGCTCATGCCCAGGCCATGGCGGCCGCCGATCTTGTTGGCCTCGGCCAACAGGGCCACCGGGTCGCGGAACTCGACGCCGTTCAGCGCAACGGGCACGCCTTCCTCGAAGCGCACGGTGACTTCCTCGGCCTTGATGGCCACGTCGTCGCGCCAGAACGCCACGCCCATGATGGGGTTGACGATGCGGATGCCGCTGTTCAGGTGCTCCAGGTCCTTGGCCTCATGGGTGGCGCCCAGCATGTTGGAGTCGGTCGAGTAGGCCTTCTCGGCGCTCATCTTGTAGGCGAAGCCCTTGGCCGTCATGAAGGCCGACATCTCGGCACGGCCGCCCAGTTCGTCGATGAAGGTCTGGTCCAGCCACGGCTTGTAGATCTTCAGCGCCGGGTTGGTCAGCAGGCCGTAGCGGTAGAAGCGTTCGATATCGTTGCCCTTGAACGTCGAGCCGTCGCCCCAGATGTTGACGCCGTCGGCCTGCATCGCGGCGACCAGCATCGTGCCGGTGACGGCGCGGCCGATGGGTGTCGTGTTGAAGTAGGTCACGCCGGCGGTGCTGATGTGGAATGCACCGGCCTGCAAGGCGGCGATGCCTTCGGCGACCAGCTGTGCCCGGCAATCCACCAGCACGGCTTTCTCGGCGCCGTACAGCATGGCCTTGCGCGGGATCTCGTCGTAGTCGGGCTCGTCGGGCTGGCCCAGGTTGGCCGTGTAGGCATAGGGCAGGGCACCCTTGAGCTTCATCCAGTGCAGGGCCGCGGAGGTATCGAGGCCGCCGGAGAAGGCGATGCCGACCTTCTGGCCGACGGGAACGGATTGCAGGATCGTGGACATGGTGATGGTCTCAGGCGACGAGGTTTTGCCACTCGGGGTGGCGCTGGATGTAGAGATGGACGTAGCTGCAAGCCGGCACGACTTTGAGTCCCTGCTCGCGTGCCCATTGCAGGCCGGAATTGACGAGCAGCCCGGCCAAGCCTTGACCCTGGTAGGCGGGTGGCACGCCGGTGTGGGTGAAGACAACGCGGTCGCCGCTCAGTTGGTAGTCCAGCACGCTGGCGGGCGTGGTCGGCAGCGTGAAGCGCTGGTGCTCCGGTTCGTGCCGCGGTGTCATGCGGTGGCGGCCTTCAACGCGACAGGGTGGATCTCGACCGACGCGTTCGCGGTCGACACGTAGATGCTGCCGTCCTGGATGCTGATCTGCAGCTGCATGCTGCGTTCGGCAAGGGCGGCCAGGGCTTGCGATTGGTCAGCGGGGATCTGCCAGACCGTCAGCTTGGGCGCCCGGGTCAGCTTGCTCTCGAGGTTGCGCCACCAGACCTCAGTGCTCGAGGCATAGCTGTAGACGCTGACCCGCTCGCTGCGGCCATGGGCCTTCATCAGGCGGCGGTCGTCGGGCTGGCCGAGGTCGATCCAGTGCACGACGTCGCCCGTCAGGTCGAGCTGCCAGAGATCGGGCTCGTCGACATCGGACAGGCCTTTGGTGAACTCCAGTCGGCCACGCAGCTCGTCGGCTGGCACGTTCAGTGCGAACGCGAGCACGCGGATCATCAGCCTCTCCTCGGTCTCGCTCGGGTGGCAGGCGAGAGTGAGGTTGTGGTCGCCGTAGACATGGCGGTCCATGTCGGCGATCTGGAGCTGGGCTTTGTAGATGGTGGCTTTGAGCGCCATGGGCAGGAGGTAACCAAGAGCAGCCCGCGATTATCGCGGTGAAGCCCGTGGCATGATTCCGCCTCCCGTTTGGAACCTTCGCAACCCGAGTTGCGCCCTCGACATGAAACGCATCCTTCTCCCGCTGGCCCTGGTCATTGCTGTCTCCGCCCAGGCACAGATCACTACCAACACCAAGGCCAAGGTCGACCCGAAGAACAACAAGGTCAGCAACCCGGTCGTGGAGAAACCCAAGGTCAAGCTGATGACGCGCGACGAACTGCGCTCGTGCCTTGACCAACAGGAAAACAACAGCAAGGAAGCCGAGTCCATCAAGGCCGAGCAGAACGCCTACAAGGCCGGCGCCGAGCAACTCAAGGCCGAGAAGGCGACCCTGGAAGCCGGCGAAGCCGCACTGGCCAAGCGGGTCACCGAAGTGAAGGAGGAGCGCGAGGCCATCCTGAAGGCCCACGAGACGCTGACTGCCGAGGCGCCCAAGCTGTCCAAGGAAGACCTCAAGGCCCGCAACGAGGCCTACCAGGCCCGTGCCGCAGCCTTCGGTCCGATGGTCGATGCCGTGAAGGCCTCCGACGCCGAGCAGGGCGTCAAGCGCAAGGCCTTCAGCGAGAAGGTCGATGCGCTGGAGGCACAGTTCAAGGGCATCGAGGATCGCACCGAGAAGCACTTCGACGCCAACGACAAGTGGAAGGCCGAGTGCCAGAACAAGGCCTACGACGAGAACGACGAGAAGGCCGTCCGCAAGGAAAGGGCCGCCGCCGCGGGCAAGTGATCCGCGACGCGCACTGACGATCGTTGACGGGCCGCCTCCGGCAGGAAGCGGCCCTTCTTGTTTTTCCCCACCAGGATCCCCCAGGAGGCCTCCGCATGAGCAACCCGCTGCTGAAGGACTGGGCCGGCCCACACGGCTTGCCGCCCTTCGCCGACATCGCCCCGGCGCATTTCCAACCCGCCTTCGATGCTGCCCTTGCCGAGCATCGCGCCGAGATCGACGCCATCGCCAGTCAGGCCGAGGCGCCGAGCTTCGCCAACACCCTGGCTGCCTTCGATGCGAGCGGCCGCCGGCTGACCCGGCTGGAACACCTCTTCTACACGCTGGCCGCCTCGGCCACATCGCCCGAACTGCAGGCCGCGCAGCGTGCATTGGCCGCACCCTTGGCCGAGCACGGCAGCGCCGTGTACATGCATCAGGGCCTGTTCGCGCGCATCGAGGCGCTGTTCGAGCGGCGTGGGCAACTGGATCTCGCGCCTGAACAGCGCCGGTTGCTGGAGCGTGTGCACCTGGATTTCCTGCGTGCCGGTGCCCGCCTTGCACCCGATGCCAGGGTGCGCTACGCCGCTGTCATGGCCCGGCTGGCCGAGCTGAACACCAGCTTTGCCCAGAACGTGCTGGCGGCCGAGAACAGTTACCAGCTGCGCCTGACCAGCGAGGCTGAGCTGGCGGGCCTGCCTGGCTTCGTGCGCGCCGCCGCCCGGCAGGCGGCCATCGATCGTGGCCTGGGCGATCTGGACGACGGAACCATCCACGTCATCACGCTTTCCCGCTCACTGATCGTGCCCTTCCTGAGCTTCAGCGCGCGGCGCGACCTGCGCGAGCAGGCTTGGCGTGCCTGGGTGGGCCGGGGCGATGCCACTGGCGAGACCGACAACCGCGAGATCTGCCGCGAGATCCTCGAGCTGCGCGCTGAAGCAGCCCGGCTGCATGGCCATTCCTGCTACGCCGACTATGCGCTGGAAGACACGATGGCGCGCAGCCAGGGCGCCGTCATGGGTCTGCTGCAGCGCGTCTGGGACCCCGCGCTCGCGGCCCAGGCCCGTGAGCGCGAGGCCGTGAAGGGCGCGATGGCCGCCGCGGGCGCCACGCACCCGCTGGAAGCCTGGGACTGGCGCTTCTACGCCGAGCAGGCCCGTCGCGCCCGCTTCGAGCTGGACGAGGGCGAGGTCAAGCCGTATTTCTCGCTGGACCGCATGGTGGCCGCCATGTTTGACTGCGCCAGTCGCCTGTTCGGCCTGCAGTTCAAGGCCCGGCCGGATATCCAGGGCTACCACGCCGACGTGCGCGCCTATGAAGTCTTCGACGCCGACGGCAGCCTGCGCGGGCTGTTCCTGCAGGACAACTTCGCACGCCCGCCCAAGCGCAGCGGCGCCTGGATGAACCCGCTGCGCAACCAGTGCCGCTCCCTGGCGGCGACGCCCATCATCCTGAACAACAACAATTTCGCGCGTGGCGCTGCGGGTGAACCGACCCTGCTGAGCTTCGACGACGTGCGCACGCTGTTCCATGAATTCGGCCACGGCCTGCATGGCCTGCTGTCCAGCGTCGAGCACGAGCGCCTGGCCGGCACACAGGTGCTGCGTGACTTCGTGGAGCTGCCGTCGCAGCTCTACGAGCACTGGATGGCCGAGCCACAGGTGCTGAAGAAGTTCGCCCGCCACTGGCAGACCGACGAGCCGCTGCCTGACGCACTGCTGGCCAAGCTGCAGGCTGCGCGCCAGTTCGGCCAGGGTTACGAGACACTGCGCTACACCGCCAGCGCAATCGTCGACATGGCGGCGCATGCGCTGCCGGCGGCGCCAGCCGATGTGGTCGCCTTCGAGCGCGACACGCTGGCGCAATGGGGGCTGCCGGCCGAGGTCGGCCTCAACCACCGCCTGACTCACTTCCAGCACCTGTTCAGCAGTGCCGGCTATGCGGCGGGCTACTACGTCTACCTGTGGGCGGAGGTGCTGGACTGTGATGCCTTCGACGCCTTCGTCGAGGCTGGCGACGTCTTCGACCCGGCCGTGGCGGCGCGGCTGCGCGAGTGCATCCTGTCGGCCGGAAACAGCGTGGAGCCAGGCCAGGCCTTCCGTGCCTTCCGCGGACGTGACCCGGTCGTCGAGCCCATGCTGAAGGACCGCGGCTTGCTGCCGGCCTGATCCCGGTGTCGCAGCCGCCGCGTCAGCGCGGCGGCGCCACTCCCGCCAGATGCATGCCGCTGTCCAGCAGCAGCAGTTCCCCCGTCACCGTCCTGGCGCCGTCGACCAGCCAGGCAATGGCTTCGGCGACGTCCTCGGGCGAGCAGGCGCGCTGCAGCGGCACGCCAGCCTCGTAGGCCTGGAGGCCCTTTTCGTAGCCCTCCTGCCCGACACCGCGCACGAACCAGCGCGAGGTGATCAGGCCCGGGCATACCGCGTTGACGCGTACGGCCGGCGCCAGGGCACGGGCCAGGTGCAGCGTCATCGCATTGATGGCGCCCTTGGAGGCGATGTAGGGCATGGACGCCCCCACGCCCAGTGCGCCGGCCACGGACGACACGTTGACGATGCAGCCTCGTGCCGCCTTGAGGGGTGCCATGCAGGCCCGCACCATCTGGAAGCTGCCCAGCGCGTTGACGCCCAGAATGTGCTGGAAGGTCTCGGCGTCCAGCGCGTCCCACTCGGCCGCCTTGCCGAAGACGGAAATGCCGGCGCTGTTGACGAGGGCGTCCAGGCGCCCCCATCGCTCGAGGGCGGCCTGAGCGAGCGCACGGCAGTCGGCGTCCTGCGAGACGTCGCCCTGCATCACCTGCGCGTCGGCTCCCACCTCGCGGCAGGCCGCCGCGCTGGCCTGTGCCTCGTCCGCACTGCGCGAGTAGTTGACGAGCAGGTCGTACCCCTTGCGCGCCAGCAGCAGTGCGGTCGCGGCGCCGACGCCAGTGCCGCCGCCGGTGATCAGCGCGACCTTGCGTTCCGTCGTCATGTGCGTTCCCCGAGGAGTGTGGCAGGCCCAGTCTAGGGCCTGCGGGCCGAGGCGGCGCGCCTAGCGTTCCGGCCGACGCCAGAGCCAGACGGCGACCACCAGCATCACTGCCGGCACGCCGACCTTGGCCGCCGAGTGCAGGGGCGACAGCAGCAGCACGATGGCGCTGGCCGTCATCATGAGGGTGGCCAGCCATTTGGCGCGGCGCGGCACGGCGCCGTGTTCCCGCCAGGCCTGAATGCTGGGGCCAAAGCGCGGATGATGGAGCAGCCAGAGCTCGAGTGCCGGCCAGCCCTTGCCGGCGGCCCAGGCGGCCAGCAGCAGGAAGGGCACCGTGGGCAGCACCGGCAGCACCACACCGACCAGCGCCAGCGCGAGGCTCAGCAGCGCAAGCGCCTGCCAGAGCAGCCGGCGCATGACTACTTCAGGCCGCCAGAGAGGAACTGCTGCAGACGCTCGCACTGCGGGCGCAGCAGCATCTCCTTGGGGTTGCCTTGCTCCTCCACCTTGCCCTGATGCAGGAAGAGGCAGTGATTGGATACCTCCCGGGCAAAGCCCATCTCGTGGGTCACGACGATCATCGTGCGGCCCTCGGCAGCGAGGTCCCGCATGACCTTGAGTACCTCGCCGACCAGTTCCGGGTCCAGCGCCGACGTGGGCTCGTCGAAGAGCATGACCTCCGGGTCCACCGCCAGCGCACGGGCAATGGCCACGCGCTGCTGCTCGCCGCCCGACAGCTGGGCCGGGTAGACGTCGGCGCGGTGGGCCACGCCCACCCGAGCCAGCAGCGCCCGCGCGCGCTCGATGGCCTCGGCCTTGGGTTTGCCCAATACGTGCACCGGGGCCTCGATGACGTTCTCCAGCACCGTCATGTGGGCCCAGAGGTTGAAGTTCTGGAACACCATCGCCAGCCGTGCGCGCCAGCGCTGCAACTGCTTCGCATCGACGGCCTTGAGGCTGCCGTCGCGGTCGCGAGCGAGCTTGAGGTTCTCGCCGCCCAGGCTGAGCTGGCCCTCGTGCGGCTGTTCCAGCAGATTGAGGCAGCGCAGGAAAGTGCTCTTTCCCGAGCCCGAGGAGCCGATCAGCGTGACGACGTCGCCACGGCGGGCGCTCAGCGAGATGCCCTTGAGCACCTCACGCTCGCCGAAACGCTTGTGGATGTCGGTGGCCTGGAGTTGGATCGTCATGTCAGTTCTAGTTTGCGGGCCGACTCCAGCCCCCAAGCTGACCCGCGCTGGCGATGCCCTCGGCCGGATGCGACGAACAAAAGCGTCCGTCCTGGGGGGGCGAGCGGGCATGCCCGTCTTGAGCGGGGCCGGGGCGAGGCTGCGCAGGCGCAGGAGTTCATGGTCAGGCGCCGAGCAACTTGCCGGTGCGCTTGGCTTCGCGGCCGGAGACCTTGGCGACGCGCATGCCGGCGAACGCGAAGCGCAGGAAGTCGCGCGCGAACAGCAGTCCGTCGACGGGGCTCTTCAGCTCTGTCACCTCGGCCGTGATGGGGTCGATGACGTGGGCCAGCACCTCGCCAGCCTTGACTTCGGCGCCGACGTCCTTCAGGAAGGTCAGCACGCCGGGCTTGGGCGCGTAGATGGGCATGCTGCCGGCCAGCGGGCGGGCCTCGCCCTGGGGCGCGGGCAGGGCAGGCTTGTCGCCCTTGAGCAGACCGCGCCAACGCAGGAAGTCGATGATGTTGCCGGCATCGGCTGCAGCCAGTTCATGCGTCACGTCGGTGGCGCCGCGCAGCTCCACGGTGACCGACAGGCAGGCTTGCGGGATGGGGTGCTTATCGCCGAATTGCCTGGCCCACTTCCACCACACTTGCGAGCAGGCCTCGTCGAAGGGGCTGTCGCCCGACTCCTGGGCCAGCAGCGTCACGCGGGCGCCGAGGAAGCGCGCCAGCGGTTCGCAGTCGGGCCAGCAGGGCGTCTCGGTGTAGAGATGCATCAATGCCTGCGCGTCACAGTGCAGGTCCAGCACGATGTCGGAGTCGCAGGACAGGCCTAGCAGCGTGCGGCGCAGCGACTGCAGCTCGGTCTCCACCGGTGCGGCTGTCACGGCGGCCTTCAGAGCACGTCGCAGCGTGGCGACGTTGGCGGCCGCATCGGCACCCAGCTCGGGCGCCACGGCGGCGGCCACGGCGGCGATCTGGTCTGGGTAGTGGCGGTTGAAGTTCTCGCCGGTGGTCTGCTCGAAGCGGCCCAGGTGAAGGTGCAGCAGGTGCTGGCTCAGCCCGATGGGGTTGGCCATGGGCACAAGCACGATCTCGCCGGCGATCTGGCCGGCCGCGTCCAGTGCGTCGAGCTGCTGGCGCAGGTGGTAGCCCACCAGCATGCCGGGCAGTTCGTCGGCATGCAGCGAGGCCTGGATGTAGGCCTTGCCTGCGGCGCTGCCGGGCTGGCCGTAGTGCAGCGAGACCAGCTCGCGCTGGGTGCCGGGGGCGGGGGAAAGCAGTGGGTGTCGGACGACTTGCATGGCGGTGGGCTTTAGCGGCTCATCATGGGCTTGAGCCAGCGTGCCTCGGCCCAGCGGAACAGGCCGACAAGGCCCAGCGTGAGCACGAAGTAGAAGGCGCCGGCCGTGATGAAGGCCTCGAAGGGAAGGTAGTACTTGGCATTGACGGCGCGGGCGGCGCCGGTCACGTCCAGCAGCGTGACGACGCTGGCGAGCGCGGTCCCGTGCAGCATGAAGATGGCTTCGTTGCCGTAGGCCGGCAGCGCGCGGCGCAGGGCCGCGGGCAGCACGATGCGGCGCAGCATCAGGCCACGGCCCATGCCGAGCGCCTTGGCAGCCTCGATCTCGCCGGCGGGCAGCGCACGGATGCTGCCGGCGATGATCTCGGTCGTGTAGGCCGCCGTGTTCAGAGTGAACGTCAGCCAGGCGCAGAAGGACGCCGACGACAGCCAGGGCCAGGCCCAGCTGTCGCGTACAGCGTCGAACTGCGCGAGGCCGTAGTAGCAGAGGAAGAGCTGCACCAGCATGGGCGTGCCGCGGAAGGCGTAGGTGTAGACCCAGACCAGCCGGGAAGCCCAGCCTTTGGACACCGTGCGCACCACGGCAAGTGGCAGGGCCAGCAGCAGGCCGCAGGCCAGCGACAGCGACAGCAGCTTCAGCGTGACGACCAGTCCCGACAGGTAGAGCGGGAAGTTCTCGCCTATGGCTTCGAAGTTCATGGGGCAACCCTCGCGCTGCACGCACCGCTGCTGGCCGAGATGCGAGCCCCTTCACGGGAGCGTGCGGCACTCACAGCTTGCCCTCCTTCACGCCGATGGCCAGATGCCGCTGCGCCCAGCTGAAGGCAAGCTCGGACAGGCTAGTGAAGACGAGGTAGATCAGCGCCACCGCGAGGTAGAAGCTGAAGGGCTCGCGCGTGGTGCCGGCGGCCTGCTGGCCGCGCGTCATCAGGTCGGACAGTCCGATGATGGAGACGATGGCTGTGCTCTTGAGCAGCACCAGCCAGTTGTTGGAAATTCCCGGCAGCGCATGGCGCAGCATCTGCGGCAGCGTGATACGCCACAGCACCTGGCGCGGGCTCATCCCGTACGCCAGGCCCGCCTCGCGCTGGCCCGGCGGCACGGCCAGGAAGGCGCCCCGGAAGGCTTCGGTCAGATAGGCGCCGAAGATGAAGCCTATGGTCAGCACGCCGGCGAGGAAGGGGTCGATGTCGATGTAGTCCTCGTGACCCAGCATGGGCGCGACGGTGTTCACCGCCACCTGGCCACCATAGAAGATCAGCAGCATCAGCACGAGGTCTGGCACGCCGCGGATCAGCGTCGTGTAAGTCGCCGCCAAACCCTGGGCCACGCGCGAGCGCGAGAGCTTGGCCAGGGCGCCGCTCAGGCCCAGCAGGGCCGCAATGACGAGCGAGGACAGGGCCACGGCCAGCGTGATCGCGGCGCCTTCGAGGAGGCTGGGTAGGAATCCGTGCAACAACATGGGAGGGGCGTCGGCGCCTGGAGGCGACCGTGTGTAAACCGCCGCGCGCCGTCAGCGCCGGCGTCGTGCGTCACTGCTTGGTGCGCGGCGCGATGTCGTAGTCGAAGTACTTGCCGGCCAGCTGCTTGAAGGTGCCGTTGGCCTGCAGCGCGTCGATGGCGGCGTTGAATTTCTTGCCCAGCGTGGCCTCGTCCGCCTTGCGCATGCCAACGCCGGTGCCGACGCCGAAGATCTTGTCGTCCAGTATGGACGGGCCGGCGAAGGCGAAGCCCTTGCCCTCGGGCTTCTTCAGGAAACCGAAGTCGGCGGCGGGCGAGTCCATCAGCGTCGCGTCGATACGGCCGCTCTTCAGATCCAGGAAGACCTGGTCCTGGCTGCCATAGCGCACGATCTCGCTCTGCGTGAAGGTCTTGGCCGCGTAGGTCTCGTGCGTGGTGCCGCGCTGCACGCCGATCTTCTTGCCCTTCAGGCCGGCGGCCGTTGGGTCGAGCTTCACACCGGCCTTGGCGACGAGGCGGGCGGGCGTGTTGTAGTAGGGCTTGGAGAACGCGATGACTTTCTGGCGCTCCTCGGTGATGGAGACACTGGCGAAGATGGCGTCCACCTTGCGGGACTGCAGTGCGGGGATGAGGCCGTCGAAGTCCTGCTGCACCAGGGTGCACTGGGCCTTCATCTCCGCGCAGTAGGCCTGCAGCAGCTCGATCTCGAAGCCCTTGAGCTTGCCATCCGGGCCGATCTCCGAGAAGGGCGGGTAGGCGCCCTCGACGCCGATGCGCAGCTTCTTCCACTCGGGGGCCTGTGCCTGGGCGAGGCTGGCCGCAGCCAGCATGGCCAGGGCGAGCAGGGATGATTTCTTCATGTTGGACCTCTCGGGTGAGACGGGTTCAGCGGGCGACCTGGGGCAGCCAGTCGCGCAAGGCCGCAAGGGTAGCAGCCGGGTCCTCCTCCTGAGGCACATGGCCCAGGTTCGGGAAAACCACCAGTTGGCTGCCGGGAATGGCCTTTTCGAACTCATGGCCCCAGCGCAGCGGGATCAGCCGGTCCTTGCCGCCCCAGAGGATGAGGGTGGGGACCTGGATCTCGGGCAGCCGCTCGAAGGGACCCGGAGCAAGTTGGTCCATGCGCCGCATCAGCGCGACGCGGTTGCCCTCGCGCAACGCCAGCTCGTAGTAGCGGTCCACCAGTGCGGCGCTCACCTTCCCCGGGTCGCCGTAGACGTCCAGCACGCTGTCCTCGATGGCTCGGCGCGGCAACAGCCAACGCATGGGTTCGCGCAGCACCGGGATGCGGGCGATGCGGAAGCCCAGCGGCAGGGACTCGGGCACGAAATCAAATCCGGCCGCGTCGACCAGCACCAAGCCGGCAACGCGTGTCGGGTCGGCCAGGGCCATCTGCCAGGCGATCTCGCCGCCCAGCGAGTTGCCGCCAACGATGGCCCGGCCCACGCCCAGGCGTGAAAGGAACTGGCGCATGAAGGCCACGTAGCGGGCGTCGCTGTAGTCGTTGTCCGCGTTCGGCCCGGTCAGGCCGAACCCGGGCAGGTCCAGGCTGATGATGCGGCGGGTGGGCTTGAGTTCGGCCACCCAGCCCTCCCATGTGTGCAGGCTGGCGCTGGTGCCATGGATGAGGACCAGGGGCAGGGGATCGCCGCTGGGGCCTTCATCGCGGTAGTGAACCAGCAACCCGTCGATGTCGATGAAGTCGGACGGCGGCGGCGCCCAGCGTGGCACCAGGCTTTCCAGCGAGCGGTCCGGAGCCTTGCTGACGGCAAAGCCCAACGCCGCCAGCATCAGCAGGATGCCGACGGCCTTGAGCAGGAACTCCGTGATGCGGCTGCTCACTCGACGGGGCTCAGGTCCGGCGCCAGCGACTCGCGCTCATCGAAGACGAAACAGCCGCCGTGGTAATGCTTGCCGCCGGTGTCCTCGAAGTACTTCAGGATGCCGCCGTCCAGTTGCCAGGCCCTCAGGCCCTGTTCCTCCAGCACCATGGCAGCCTTCTCGCAGCGGATGCCGCCGGTGCAGTAGCTCACCACGGTCTTGCCGGCCAGTTCATCGCGGTGAGCGGCCAGCGCATCGGGAAAATCGCTGAACTTGTGCAGACGCCAGTCGATGGCACCGTCGAAGGCACCATGGTCGACCTCGAAGCCGTTGCGTGTGTCCAGCATGACGACCTCGCGGCCGGCGTCATCATGGCCCTGGTCCAGCCAGCGTGCCAACACGGCCGGCGCCAGAGCCGGCGCGCGTGGCGCCTGGTCGGGGCGGATCGCGGGGCGGTTCATGCGGATGATCTCGGCCTTGACCTTGACCTTCAGGCGCTGGAAGGGCTGGCCCTCGCTCCAGCTTTCCTTGGGTGCCAGCGCCGCGAACCGAGGATCGGCGCGCAACTCGTCCACCCATGCGTTCACGGCCGTTGCCGGGCCGGCCAGGAAGAGGTTGATGCCTTCCTCTGCGATCAGCACCGTGCCCCTGAGGGCAAGTGCCTGCGCCCGCGCATGCAGGCGCTCGCGCAGCGCCGCCGTATCGGTCAGCGAGACGAAGAGGTAGCAGGAGATGTTCAGGATGGCGGCTGGCTGCATGAGGAGCCGGATTATCGATGCCTGCCGTTGCTGCCGGGCCAACGGCGCCGCCCCTTGATGGGGACGCCGGAGTCGCCAGGGGGGGTCAATCCGCCCACCGGGAGGCGATGGCCCGCACCTGGGCCAGGCAGGCGTTCAGCGCCTCGACGACGCGAGGGTCAAAGTGGCTGCCTGCGCCGCCGCGGATGAAGGCCAGCGCCTCGTCATGGGTCATGGCCTGCTTGTAGGGGCGCACGCTGATCAACGCGTCATAGACGTCGGCCACGGCCATCAGCCGTGCTGCGAGCGGGATGGCCTCGCCCGCCAGCCCGTCCGGATAGCCACTGCCGTCCCATTTCTCGTGGTGGTGGCGCGCGATCTGCTTGCCGAAGGTCAGCATCAGGCCGGCATCGTCGCCGAGACGGTCGATGGCACGCTGCAGCAGGTCGGCGCCGTGCTCGGCGTGGGTCTTCATGATCTCCCACTCGTCGGGGGACAGTCGGCCGGGCTTGAGCAGGATGCCGTCGGGAATTGCGACCTTGCCGATGTCGTGCAGAGGCGCGGCCTTGGCCAGCTCGTCGATGGCGAACTCGGTCAGGTCGGCCGGGCCGTCGGGCTGGGCGGCGATCCACTGAGCCAGCGTGCGTACGTACTCCTGGGTGCGCTGGATGTGGTTGCCAGTGTCGGCATCGCGGAACTCGGCAAGGCTCACCATGACGAAGAGGGTGGTGTCGCGCAGCCGCTCGACCTCGCGCCTGCGCGCGCCGAGCTCGCCGCTGAGCTGCGCGTTGTGGCGCAGCAACTGGTCCTCGGCGAGCTTGAGCTGCAGGTGAGTGCGCACCCGGGCCCGCACGGTGGCCGGGTTGAAGGGCTTGTGGATGAAATCGGCGCCGCCGGCCTCGAAACCGGCACTCTCGTCCTCGGGGCGGGTCAGCGCCGTGAGGAAGATGACGGGCACCCGTCGCGTGGCCGGATCGGCCTTGAGCTGGCGGCAGACCTCGTACCCATCGAGCTCCGGCATCATCACGTCGAGCACGACGAGGTCGGGCGGCTGGCGGCGGCATATCTCCAGCGCCTTGGCGCCGCTGACCGCGAGCTGCACACGGTAGCTGGGCTTGAGCACCTGCGCCAGCAGTGTCAGGTTGGCAGGCGTATCGTCGACGACGAGGACGGTGGCCTGTGCCGCCGGTTGGGTGAAGGTCTCGGCCTGGGGGGTGATCTCGGGCGGCATCATCGTCATGGTTTCGCGGCGTCCTGCATCCCGCCGCGCAGTGCGGCCCTGGCTCCGTCGAAATCGAAGCGCTGCATCGCGCCGGCCAGGGCCTTGGCCTGGTGGGCGGGCAGGGCGTCGATGATCGCCGACTCATGCTGCTCCCAGAGCGTCAGCGCCTGGCTGTCGGCATCGCCGAGCAGGGCGTCGAGTTCGCCGAACAGCGCGACAGAGGCCGGGCCGGCGACGGCCGGCGCGGCCGCGTCAGGTGGGGGCAGTTCCGCAGGCAACGGGCGCTCCAGGTCTAGCAGGCGGCGCAGCGTGTGCGGCAGCAGCGGCTTGGCCGCCAGTGTCTCCGCGCCTTGGCGCCTGGCACGCTCGCGCAGCACCGGCGTGTCGAAGGCGCTCAGCAGCACCATGCGGCGCGCTCTCGGCGGACCACTCTGGGCCAGACGGGCCAGCAGCTCGCCGCCCTCCATGTCGGGCAGCACCCAGTCGATGAGGACGAGGTCATAGGGCTGGCTGGCCGGCTGGGCCACGAGACGGGCCAGCGCCTGGCGGCCCTGGGCCAGCACGTCGACGCGGGTTGACGGTGCCAGCGCCTTCAGCAGCGCTGCCAGGGCCTCGTGGCCACCGCTGTGCGCGGCCTGCACCAGCAGCACGCGGTGCGCCGCAGGTGGCGGCGGTGGCTTGAATCCAGGACAGGGCGAAGACGGCAGCGTCAGCTCGAACTCGCTGCCCTGGCCCGGCGCGCTGCGCGCCGTGAGCGAGCCGCCCATGCGCTCGGCCAGCGCCCGGCAGACGGCCAGGCCCAGGCCCGTGCCTCCGAAGCGCCGCGTGGCGCCGGCCTCGGCCTGGGCAAAGGGCGTGAACAGCCGGGCAAGCTGTTCGGGTCCCAGGCCCACGCCGCTGTCGCGCACGCGCAGCACCCAGCCTCCGGCGGCATCGAGGGTCGCGACCAGCCTGACCTGGCCGTTCGATGTGAACTTGACGGCGTTGACCAGCAGCTCGGTGACGAGCTGAGTCAGGCGCACAGCGTCGCCACGACGCGCACCCGCCTCACCCAGCATCTCTGGCGCGATGTCGCAGATCAGGTCAAGATGCTTGGCTTGGGCGGCCGGCCGTACGGCGTCGAAAGCGTGGGCCAGCAGCTGCTCCAGGTGCAGCGGATCTGCGCCCAGCTGCATCCGGCCGGCGTCCAGGTCGGCGTAGTCCAGCAGCCCGTCGATGAGCTTGACCAGCGACTCGCCCGCCGTGGCCACCTCGTGCAGCCGCGCGCGCTGGTCGGCCGGCAGTCGGCCCTGCAGCAGCAGCCGGGTCTGGCCGAGCACGGTGTTCATCGGCGTGCGGATCTCGTGGCCGATGTTGGCTAGGAAGTCGGACTTGGCGCGCGACGCGGCCTCGGCCGCCGCCCGTGATCGTTCCAGCTCGGTCAGTCGGGCGGCGACGAGGTCGTCGGCGGTGGCCAGGGCGCCAGCGGACGGTGCGAGCTGCGTCAGCCGCCCGAGCTGGCGTGACAGGCCCCACAGCGCAATGCAGAACATGGTCTGGCACAGCGCCAGGTTGGCGATCAGCGGCCAGCCCTCGACCAGCCAGGGAGGGGGCGTGCCCAGGAAGCGAAGCAGCGTCGGCGGCGCCAGCATGACGGCGAGCAGGCCCAGCGAGATGAGCAATGCCTCGCGGGCGCGCCAGGTCGTGAACAGCAGCAGGCTGCTGACCATGGCCCAGGGCGCGAAGCTGCCCAGCGTGTAGAGGCTGGGGCCGGCGCCGTTTCCCAGTGTGAAGACCAGCATGCTGGCGCTGAAGTAAAGCGCCAGCAGCGTGACGCCAGTGCGTTGCCACAGCGGCAGCCGCTGCGGTTGGCGCCACACGAGCAGGGCCAGGGCCATGAAGGCGGTGGCGATCAGTGGATAGGCGACGCGGTCGCTGGGCTCGATGACGCCCGTGGCCGCCTCACTGGCCCAGGCAAGCAGTGCAGACGCGACGACGACGGCGAACAGCCAGCGCGTACCCAGCGGGCCGAGGACGACGATCAGTCCCGGCCTCATCCGCCACCCTGCGTCGAAGGCCCCAGGGCCTGGGCCGCGGCGTCGAAATCCAGTGCCGCCAATGCGCGGTCCAGCTGCCGCCGCCTCTCGGCGTCCAGGCCGCTGTGAGCGCCGTGGGCCTGCCACCAGTCCAGGGCTCGGCTGTCGCTCTGGGCCAGCAACTGGCGCAGCTCCTCGACATTGCCTGGATCCGCCAGCACATCGGCATGTGGCGCGGCCGCGTCCCAGGGGCGGCCGAGGGCGGTCCGGAGCTCGGCCTGTACCAACGAAAGAGCAGCCCGGACCTGATCCAGCTGAGCGCCGGCGGCGGCGGCGTCGGCCACGACCGCGCTGCGTTCCAGCGCCAGCGCGGCCTGCTGCAGGGGCTGGGCACCCAGCGTCGCGGCCAGGCCCTGCAGCGTGTGGGCCGCGCGGCGCAGATCGACCCAATCGCCCCGCCCCAGCCATCCGGGCCAGGTGGCCAGGCCATCCGCGTACTGGTCGGCGAAGCCCTGCAATGTGCGGCGGTAGAGAGCGACCTGGCCGTCGAACTGGCGCAGGCCCAGTTGCAGGTCCAGCACGGGCTGTGGCGGCGAAGGCTGCGCTGGCGGGCGGTAGCGCTGCAGCTCACGTACCAGGCGGGCCACGTCCAGCGGCTTGGCGATGTGCCCCTGCATGCCGGCGGCCAAGCATGCGGCGCGCTCCTCGGCGAGGGCGTGGGCCGTCATCGCCAGCACCGGCAGCTTCTCGAAGCCGGGCAGCCCGCGCAGCCGGCGCGTGGCGCTGAGGCCGTCTAGCACGGGCATCTGCAGGTCCATCAGCACGATGTCGTAGGCGCCGGGGCCGCGGGCCTGCAACTGGTCCAGGCATTGCTGCCCGTCGGCAGCGAGGTCGACCTGAGCGCCGCGGCTGCTCAGCAGGCGCACGGCGATCTCCTGGTTGATGGGATGGTCCTCGACGAGCAGCACTCGCAGGCCGTCCAGCGACTGGAGGTCCGCGCTGGCGGTGCGCTCGCCTGGGGCATCGCTCAGCAAGCGGCGCAGCTCTCCGGGCAGCAGCGGCTTGGGGCAGAGTGCGCGCGCGCCGAAGGCGCGGGCCTGGGCCGGTTCTTCGCCCTGGCCGGGCGGGCTCAACACCGCGATGCGCAGCGACGGGTGGTCTCGGCGCAGCTGAGCAAGCAGTTCGGCGCCTGTGGCCCCGGGGCCGGGTAGCCGCCAGTCCAGCAGCAGCCAGTCAAAGGGCTGGCCCTCCCGGCGGGCCTCGTCCAGCGCCGCCAGCGTGCCGGCAACGTCGCTGCTGGCGGCCAGCCCTGGGCCGAGGCCGAGGTGGCGCAGCAGCGTCAGCGTCGCCTCGCGGCTATCGACTTGGGCCTTGGCGAGCAGCAGGCGCTGGGGTCGCAGCGGCGCTGGTGACAGGCCCTGCGGGTCCAGCGGCAGCGCGATATGGATCGCGAAGCTGCTGCCCCGGCCTGGCTGGCTGTGCACGTCCAGCCGGCCGCCCATCAGCTCGACGAGGCGGCGCGTGAGACCCAGCCCCAAACCGGTGCTGCCGTGGCGGCGGGTGAGGGGCGCGCCACCTGGCCCGGACTCGCGGAACAGGCCGTCGAGCTGCTCGGCACTCATGCCGATGCCGCTGTCCTGCACGATGATGTCGAGCGGCACCCGGCACTGCTCGTCACCCGGGCGGGTGGTCAGTCGTAGCAGCACCTGGCCGGACGGGGTGAACCTGAGCGCGTTGGAAAGCAGGTTGACGAGCACCTGTTGCAGTCGCTGTGCGTCGCCGCGCAACTGGCCGCGCTCGGCGAGCAGGCTGGCATCCGCCCAGTCGCAGATCAGCGCGACGTCGGGGTTGCCGTGCAGCTGCCGCACCCGTTCGATGGCATGGGCGACGACGTCCTCCAGCCGCAGCGGTTGCGATTCGATCTGCATCTGCCCCGCCTCGACCTTGGAGACATCGATGACGTCGTTGATCAAGCTGAGCAGGCTGCGCGAGGCAGCATCGGCCCGCGTCAGCAAGTCGCGCTGCTCGGGCGTGAGCTGGGTCTGCAGGGCGAGCTGGGTCATGCCCATGACGGCATTCATGGGCGTGCGGATCTCGTGGCTGATCTGGGCCAGGAAGCGGGACTGGGCCTGACCGGCCTCGCCTGTGTTGCGGCGCCACGCGAACAGGCACCAGGGCGGCAGAGGGAGCAGCAGGGCATTGATCACGAGGGCGACATCGATGGCCGCGCCGCTGGTGCCGCGCAGGCTCCAGAGCAACAGGAAAAGCACGGCCAGCGCCGCCATGGCAAGCCAGAGGAGACCGATCGTGAGCGTGCGCAGAGGCATTGGGCGGTGGTGTGAACGGAGCCGATTATGGGAGTGCTCAATGCGCGAAATGTGCGACGGATTTACTGCGCGGCCCCTGGGGAAAGCCCAGGGCAGGGCTGCGGCGTGAGGCCTGAGGCTGCGGTTATCCTGAGCCGTCATGCCGCTCATCCTCGTCGTCGACGATCAACCCAGCAATATCCACGCGCTCTACCAGTTGCTGGTGGACGAATGCGAGGTGTCCATGGCCACCGGCGGCGCCGAGGCCCTGGCCTATTGCGCCCAGCAGTTGCCCGACCTCATCCTGCTCGATGTGCTGATGCCGGAAATGAGCGGCTACGAGGTCTGCGATCGCCTGAAGGCCGATCCGCGCACGCGCGGCATCCCGGTCATCTTCGTCACAGTGCAGGGTAGCGCGGACGACGAGGCCGAGGGCTTCGCCCATGGCGCCGTCGACTACATCCCCAAACCCTTCGTCGACGTCGTCGTCAAGGCGCGCGTGCGTACCCAGCTCGCGCTCAAGCTCGCCTCCGAGAGCTTCGCGCGTTCGCAGATCGAGCTGTTCCAGCGCGACAAGCTGGCGTCGGTCGGCCGCACCATTGCCGGCATCGCCCAGGAGCTGAGTTCGCCACTGGGCAATGCGCTGATCTCGGCCTGCACGCTGCAGGACGACCTGGCCAAGCTGCGTGGCCTGTCACACGCCGGCAACATCAAGCGCAGCGACCTCGACAAGCACCTGCGTGTCAGCGAGGAGAGTGTCGGCCTGGTGCTGTCCAACCTGCAGCGCACGCTGTCGATCGTGGACTCCTTCCTGCAGTCCACGGCCGACAACTTCGGCGACCAGCGCCGCAGCTTCTCGCTGTTGGAGCTGATCCACGAGGTCGTTGCCAGCCTGGCGCCGGCGCTAGAGACCCACCAGGTGCGCTGCGAGCTGGACGCCGGGGACGACCTGCACCTGCTGAGCTTCCGCGGTGCGTTGGCCAAGGTGTTGGCGACGCTGATCCAGAACGCCGTCAAACATGCCTACCGCGAGGCCGGTGGCGAGGTGCATCTGCGTGTGCGCCCGCTGGGGGCCGACCAGCTCACCATCACGGTGCAGGACCACGGTGTCGGCATCCCTCCGGGCATGCTGGGACGCGTCTTCGACCCTTTCTTCTCGACGCGTTTCGGTCTCAACCGCAGCGAGCCGGGGCTCTATATCGTGCGCAACCTCGTTACTTTTGCGCTGGGGGGACAGATCCAGGTCGAGTCCACGCCCGGCCTTGGCACGACGGTGAGGCTGACACTGCCCCTGATCTCGCCCGAGGCGCGGCGCTCGGCGGGCTAGGCCATGCAGGCTTTGCGGCCACGATGGGCGCTGCTGGGCGGCCTGCTGCTGGTGCTGGCGCTGGTACTGGCGGCCTACTTCGTGCAGAAGCCGGCCACGGAGGCCGATCGCAGCCCCATCGTCATTGGCCTGCTGCACGCCCTCAGCGGCCCTATGGCCAAGAGCGAGGCGCCGCTGGTTGCAGCGGTCAAGATGGCGGTGGAGGAACTCAACGCCGGAGGCGGATTGCTGGGCCGTCGCGTGGAGCTGAAGATCGAGGACTCGCGCTCCGACCCTCGCGTCGCGGCGGCCGCGGCTGAGCGCCTCATCGGCGCGGAGCGCGCAGTGGCCCTCTTCGGCTGCTGGTCATCGACTTGCCGAATGGCCGTCCGTCCGGTCGTTGAGACCCACCGGCACCTGTTCTTCTACCCGGCCGCCCATGAGGGCATGGAGCAGTCGGCGCACATCGTCTACACCGGCCCGACGCCCAACCAGCAGGCGCTGCCGGCAACCGACTGGGCCATGAGAGGCTTCGGCCGGCGGGTCTATCTGGTCGGCACCGACGGTCTCTACCAGCGCCGCCTGGGCGCCGTGCTGCGCGACTTCATCCAGCTTGGCGACGGCCGGCTGCTGGGGGAGCGCTACGTGCCGCTCGGTGCGGACGACATGGGCGCCGTCATGGCCGACCTGCGCCAGCTCCGTCCCGACGTCGTGCTCAGCGCGATCAGCGGCGACAGCAACCATGCCTTCTTCGATGCGCTCGTGACGGCCGGGCTGGGCGACCTGCCCCTGCTGTCCCTGGGCGCCGCCGAACCCGAGATGAAGGCCTTCGATGGCGGGCGGCTCGGCCGCCACTTCAGCGCCTGGAGCTATCTGCAGTCCCAGCCTGGGCCAGCCAACGAAGCCTTCCTGGCACGGCTGCGGCGCAGCCAGGGCGAGGCCACTCAGGCCAGTGATCCCGCCGTGTCTGCCTATCTTGGCGTGCTGCTCTGGGCCGCGGCGGTGCGCGAGGTCGGCAGCCCGCAGACCGATGCTGTCAACACCAACGTGCTGCACCAGTCCGTGATTGGTCCACAGGGGTCCGCAGCCGTGGACAGCCGAAGCCGCCACCTGTGGCGCCAGTTGCGCATCGCTCAGGTCAAGCCCGACGGCCGGCTCGACGAGGTCTTCGTGCTGCCGCGCTACATCAGGCCCGAGCCGTGGCCGACCTTCCGCTCCACCGAGCAATGGGTGGCCGAGATGGCCCGCATCGAGGTGCAGCATTGAGCGCCGCCGCGGCCACGGCCGCCAACGAGTCGTCGCGCCCAGCCTTGCGCGTCGGGCCGGCGCTGCTGCTGGGCCTGGTGCTGCTGTCCATCCTGCCGCTGGGAATGGTGGGGCTGTGGCAGCTCGTGAACTTCGAGCAGCGCCTGCGCGAGACGGTAACCGAGGGACTCATCGTCCTGTCGCGCAAGAAGGTCTACGAGATCAACGAGTACCTCAACGAGGTCCAGATCGATGGCCGCGTCGTCGCCCAGGCCCGCGATACCAGCGAGCTGCTGGCGCAGCGCGCTGATGCCGCTGCGACGCATGTGTCCGCGGCCAGCCAGGCCTTCTTCGAGCGTCCGTACGACACCGGCAAATACCTCAATCTGATGCTGGTCCAGCCCGATGGCCGCATCAGCTTCGCGATGAAGGCGTCGGCTGCGCCGGGTGCGATGCGCCTGGACGGCGGTGACTTCGAGGGCAGTGAGCTGTTCGCTGCCCACCGCCGCGCCATCGGCCAGCTCGATGCGCAGCTGACGTCGGTGCAGCGCCTGCGCGGCGGGGAAGGGCAGACCCTCTTCTTCGTCCAGCCGGTGGTCGTCAACGACCGCGTGCTCGGCAGCGTCGTCCTGCAGCTGGGCCTCGAGCGGTTGCTGCGCGTCGCGACCGAGCGGTCCGGCCTGGCACTGGCCGGCGAGACGGTGCTGGTGCGCCGCGACGGCGACAAGGCTGCCTTCATCAACGACCTCAGGCGTGCTCCCAGTCAGAGCCTGACCGGCATCATGGACCTGGCGGCGCCCGATGCGCCGCCCGCGCTGCGTGCGTTGCGCGGTGAGAGCGGCAGCGGGTTGACGCGGGACTACGCGGGGGTCGAGGTCATCTCGTCCTGGCGCCACCTGCCGGCGCTGGACTGGGGCATCACCGTCAACCTCGACGCTGCGGAGGCCTTCTCGCCGGCGCATGCGCTGCGCGACCGCTTGCTTGTCGCCCTCGGTCTGGCCCTTTTGCTAGCGCCTGCGCTCGGTCTGCTGCTGAGGCGCCGCATCGTCGAGCCGGTGGAGATGCTCAACGGCGCGGTTGCTCGCATTGCTGGAGGCAAGCTGGACGAGCGCGCACCTGTCTGTGGCTTTCGCGAGTTCCGCGAGCTGGCGCGCGGCTTCAACCACATGACCGATCAGTTGGTCGTCGAGAGGCAGTTGCTGGAGGCTCGGGTTGAGCAGCGCACGCGGGCGCTGAACGACAGCGAGCAGCGCTTTCGTGGCGTCTTCGAACGCGCCCAGGTGGGCATTGCGCTGTGCGATGCGCAGGGCACCATCCTTGACGTGAACCAGGCGCTGACGGCCATGCTCTGCCGTGAGGCCGGCGAGCTGCAGGGCGCCAAGCTTGCCGACCTCCCAGACTTCCGTCCTGGGCGCGTACTTGGCGGCGAGCTGACCCGACTGGCCGGCGGACGGATGGAGCATGTGCGCTTCGAGCGCGGCTTCGCGCTGCCCGGCGGCGGCGAGCTGTTCGTCGATGCCAGTGCCAGTGCCATTCGCGACCGGCGTGGCCGCCTCGTCAACGTCGTGCAGATGCTCATCGACGTGACCGAGCGGCATCGCGCCGAGGTGGAGCTGGTGCGCGCCCGCGTCGCTGCCGAGGCGGCCAGCCAGGCCAAGAGTGACTTCCTGGCCAACATGAGCCATGAGATCCGCACGCCGATGAATGGTGCCCTGGGCATGCTCAACCTGCTGCTGCGCACCGAGCTGTCGCCGCGCCAGCACGACTACGCCAGCAAGGCCCGCACGGCTGCACAGGCCCTGCTGGCAGTGATCAACGACGTGCTGGACTTCTCCAAGGTGGAGGCCGGCAAGATGGAGCTGGACCCGCACCGCTTCGAGCTCAGCGACTTCATGCGCGAGCTGGCAGTCATCCTGTCGGCCAACGTCGGCGCCAAGGACATCGAGGTGCTGTTCCGCCTTGATCCGCACCTGCCGGCAGCGCTGGTCGGCGATTCGATGCGACTGCGCCAGGTACTGCTCAACCTGGCCGGAAATGCGCTCAAGTTCACCGAGCGGGGCGAGGTGGTGCTGGGCCTGAGGCTGCTGGGCGAGGAGGGCGCAGGACCTCAAAGGAAGGCGCGGCTTCGCTTCGAGGTCAGCGACACCGGCATTGGCATTGCCCCCGACAAGCTGGAGCACATCTTCGGTGGCTTCAGCCAGGCCGAGCAGAGCACGTCGCGGCGTTACGGTGGCACCGGGCTGGGCCTGGCCATCAGCCGTCGCCTGGTCGCCCTCATGGGCGGCGAGCTGCGCGTGGATAGCCAAGTCGGCGAGGGCAGCCGCTTTCATTTCGAGCTCTTGATGGAGGGCGCGTCGGCCGGCGACGGCGAGGCTGACCCGACGCAGCGCGGCCTCAAGGTTCTCATCGTCGACGACAACCCCATGGCCCGCGAGGTGCTGCAGGGCATAGGTGCAAGCTTGGGCTGGGACTGTGACCTGGCGGCCAGCGGCGAGCAGGCGCTGGACCTGGTGCACGAGGCTGCGGCGCGAGGCGAGCCGCGCTACCAGCTCATCCTGATGGACTGGCGCATGCCCGGGCTGGATGGCTGGGAGACAGCGCGCCGCATCCGCGACAGCCACGAGTCGGACGCGCCCGTCATCATCATGGTCACGGCCCATGGCCGAGAACTACTCGCCGAACGCAGCGAGCAGGACATGCAGAGCCTGGGAGGCTATCTCGTCAAGCCCGTCACGGCGTCCATGCTGTACGACGCAGTTGCCGAGGCTACGGGCGGACGCCCCTCGCAGCCGCAGCGCGATGCATGCGCGGCGCAGCGCCTGGCGGGCATGCGGCTGCTCATCGTCGAGGACAACGCCTTCAACCAGCAGGTCGCCCAGGAACTGCTGGAAGGCGAGGGCGCCGTCGTCACGCTGGCCAGTGGCGGCGTCGAGGGAGTGCACCTGGCGCTGGTGTCCGAGCCCGCGTACGACGCGGTCCTGATGGACGTGCAGATGCCCGACATCGACGGCTTCGAGGCGACGCAGCGCATCCTTGCGCGTCGCCCCGACAGCCTCGTCATCGCAATGACGGCCAATGCGATGGAGGCCGACCGCCAGGCCTGCCTGGCGGCCGGGATGCGTGACCATGTCGCCAAGCCGGTGGACCTGGAGCAGCTCGTCGCCTGCCTGTGCCGCTACGTCGGGCCGGTCGCGCCGGCTGCGGCGCCTGCTCGGAGTGCCTTGCTGGAGCCCGAAGCGGCGCTGCGGCGTCTCGGCGGGCGGCAGGCGCTGTATGAGCGACTTGTGAAGTCCTTTGCCCAGGATGCACCGGCAGAGATCGAAGCCCTGGGCCGCCATTTGCGGCAGCACGCTCCGACCGATGCCATACGCGCCTTGCACACTTTGCGCGGGCTGGCCGGTGCCGTCGGTGCCAGCGCGCTGGCTGCGCTGGCTGGCCGGCAGGAGCAGGCACTTCGCGAGGGCGCGGCGACACAGGCGGTCGACCTCGGCGCCTTGCAAGCCCTGCTGGAAGACAGCCTGACTGCGCTGGCAGCTCTCGGCACGGCCGTGCCGCCGGCACCGGCCGGCCTGGCCACGTCAGCTGAACCAGTGAGTGGTGACCCGCTCGACGCCCTGCGCCGACTGCGATTGCTGCTGGTGGAGCGCAACATGCGTTCGGTCGCCGTTTGCGAGCAGTTGGCAGCCGCCCATGCGGGTCAGCTCGGCCCGGAGGTGGCGCCCCTGTCGGCCGCTGTCGCGCGCCTGGATTTCGCCAAGGCGCTCAAGGCTTGCGACCAACTGCTGGATCGTCTCAATCCGCGCTGAGCGCGGTAGGCCGAAGCGTCTTCGCGGCCAAAACCCGGTTTTGCGTGCCGGGTGGAGTTGGCATGAGTACAATGAGAATCATTCTCATCAAAACGACTGCCTGTCGATCTGCCCATGTCCGAGCCGCTGCCCTCCAGCCTCGCCGCCGCCCCTGCCGGGCAGGCGCTGACCGTCGAGCAGGTGCGCGCCCCCCAGCATTCGCCGGAATGGGCCGCCTGGCTGGCCGACCTGGGCTTTCTTCCAGGTGAGGCCGTGCGTGTGCTGCGCCGCGGCGCCCTGCGCACGGGCAATCTGGTGGTGCGCGTCGGGCAGTCGACGTTTGCGCTGCGCCACGCCGAAGCCGAATGCATCGCCGTGACGACGCGCCGTCATGACTGAGGCGGTTGTCCACGTTCATCGCGGCGGCAAGCTCGTCGCACTCGTCGGCAACCCCAACTGCGGCAAGACGGCCCTCTTCAATGGCCTGACCGGCAGCCACCAGAAGGTGGCCAACTACGCAGGCGTCACCGTCGAGCGCAAGGAAGGCCGCCTCGTGACGGCCGCGGGCAAGACATTGCGTCTGCTGGATTTGCCTGGCACCTATAGCCTGCATCCGCGCTCGCCTGACGAGCGCGTCACCTGCGATGTGCTGGCCGGCCGGGCCAAGGGCGAGAAGCGGCCCGACCTCGTCGTCTGCGTGCTGGACGCAACCAATCTGCGCCGCAACCTGCGCCTTCTGCTGGCCGTGCGCCGCCTGGGCCTGCCCGTCGTCGTCGCGCTGAACATGGTCGATCTGGCTGCGCGCCGCGGCTTGAAGATAGATGCTGCGGCACTGAGCGAGCAGCTGGGCCTGCCGGTCGTGCGCACCGTTGCCATCCACAAGGAAGGCCTGGACGAGTTGCGCGTTCTGCTCGACAAGCCCGAGGTCTGGGAGGGGGCGGCCATTGCCGCCGGGCAGCCTGACGATGATCACGCCACCGTCAAGACTTGGCTGCACGCGCTGGATCTCGACCATGAGCTGCCCACTCTGCCCAGTGACCGCGTGGACCGTGTGCTGCTGCACCCGGTGGCCGGCTCGGTCATCCTGGCGGTGCTGCTGTTCCTTCTCTTCCAGGCGGTGTTCTCGTGGGCCGAGAAGCCCATGGGGATGATCGAAGGCAGCATGGCCTGGCTGGGTGAGCAAGTGGGCAACTTCATCCCGGCAGGCTGGTTCCACAGCCTCATCGTCGACGGGATCATCGCGGGCGCTGGCGGCGTGCTGGTCTTCCTGCCGCAGATCCTGATCCTGTTCTTCTTCATCCTCGTGCTGGAGGAGTCTGGCTACCTGCCGCGCGCCGCGCTGCTGCTGGACCGGCTGATGGGCAGCGTGGGCCTGTCCGGGCGCAGCTTCATCCCGCTGCTGTCGAGCTTTGCCTGTGCCATCCCCGGCATCATGGCCACGCGCTCCATCGCCAATCCGCGTGACCGCATCGTCACCATCATGATCGCGCCGCTGATGACCTGCTCGGCTCGGCTGCCTGTCTATGCGCTGCTGATCGGCGCCTTCGTGCCGCAGCGCACGGTGGCCGGACTTGAGCTGCAGGGCCTGGTGCTGTTCGGCCTGTACCTGGCCGGCATCGTGGGGGCCCTCGCCATCGCCTGGGTGCTCAAGCGCTTCACCAGCACCGGCCGTCTCGTCAGGCCGCTGATGATGGAACTGCCGAGCTACCACTGGCCGCATCCGCGTTCCATCGCGGTCGGCCTGTGGCAGCGCGCGGTGATCTTCGTCAAGCGCGTGGGCGGCATCATCATGGTGCTGACCCTGTTGCTGTGGCTGCTGGCCAGCTTCCCGGCGCCCCCCGAGGGCGCGACGGGTGCACCCATCCAGTACAGCGTCGCGGGCTGGCTGGGCGCGGGGCTGGCGAAGATCTTCGAGCCCATCGGCTTCAACTGGCAGATCAGCCTGGCGCTGGTGCCGGGGCTGGCGGCACGCGAGGTGGCCATCAGCGCGCTGGGTACGGTCTACGCGCTGTCCGCCACCGGCGACGAAGCCGCGCAAGCCCTGGCGCCGCTGATCGCGCAGAGCTGGAGCCTGGCGACGGCGCTGTCGCTGCTGGCCTGGTACGTGTTTGCGCCGCAGTGCGTCGCGACGCTGGCCGCCGTGAAGCGCGAGACCGGCGGCTACCGGGTGCCGCTGATCATGACGGCCTATCTGTTCGGGCTGGCCTACGCGGCCTCCTTCATCACCTACCGGGTGGCGCTGCTGCTGGGTGCCGGCTGACGGGCCTCAGGGCGGCGTCGGCCGCGTCGGCACACCGGCGCTGCAGATGTCGATGTGGCCCGGGCTGTGCACGAACCAGCCGCCGCGGTACCGCCGGGCGTCCAGCAACCGGGTCCAAGTGGCGGACTCGGTCTTCAGCACCTGTAGCGCCGGCCGTTCGGCCACCGGCACCTCGGCCAGCAGGCGTACGCGCTGGATGCCGGTGCGCTGCTCGGGCTTGTCGTAGAAGCCCATCGCCGCGCTGCCGCGAGGCAGGGCGGACAGCAGCTCCATGCCCTTGATGACGCGGCCCACGACGGTGATGTTCAGGTCCAGCCCGCGCGGTGCGTGGCCGATGACGGCGTAGAGTTCGCTGCCATTGCTGGAGTCGATGGCGTCACTGCGGCCTGCACCGACCATGCCGTAGCAGTGAGCCAGCCAAGCCTTGCCGGTCTTGGGGTCGGCGGCGACGGGGAAGCCTCCGACGAAGCCGGTGCGCGGCGCCCAGCCGTCCACGTCGGGCAGGCGCGAAAACCCGGCGGCCTTGCCGATGCGGTCCAGGGGCACCGAGAACTCGGCTGGGAGCTTGGCCGCCGTGCCTGCCGGAAGCGGCCTGGCCTTGGTGGCGTCTTCACCGTCGGGGTCGCCCCACTGGGTGACGAAGTTGTCCTGCACGCGCACGATGGCCAGGCCGTCCCAGTAGCCGCCCTTGGCGAGCGCGCGGATGTTGGCCGCGTGAGCGGGCGCGAAGCGGGGCGCCAGCTCGATGATGACCTGGCCCGAGGCGAGCTCCATCAGCAGCGTGTTTTCGGGATCCAGTGCGCGCCAGTCGCCGGCGGGTGCGGCTGCCAGGATCTCGGCAGCGGTCTTTTTCTTGGCGGGGGACTTGGACGGCGCGGCGACTGCGGCGGTGCACAGCAGGCTGGCCATGGCCAGAGCGAGGGCGGAGTGTTTCATGGGCGCGGAGCTTAACGGCTGCCCCGGCGCACGGAACGCCTAGAACTGGGCCAGGCCCTTCCAGAGCATGTAGGCCGCGAGCGCGAACAGCAGGCCTGCGAACACCTTCTTCAACTGGGCCACGTTCATCGCGTGCGCTGCTCGGGCGCCCAGCGGCGCCATGGTCACGCTGGCCATGGCGATCAGCGCCAGCGCCGGCAGGTAGAGATAGCCCGCCGCGCCCGGCAGGGCGGGCTCCAGTCCCCAGCCACCGGCGACGTAGCCGAGCGTGTTGGCGACGGCGATCGGGAAGCCCAGCGCGGCGCTGGTTGCGACGGCCATATGCACCGGTACGTTGCACCAGACCATGAAGGGAACGCTGACGAAGCCGCCGCCCGCACCCACGAGGCCCGATAGCAGGCCGATGCCGGCGCCGGCACCGAGCTGCCCGGTTGTGCCAGGCATCTGGCGGCTGGGCGCGGGGCGGCTGTTTCGCAGCATCTGCCAACCCGAGAAGCTGACGAAGGCCGCGAACACCAGGGCCAGCCATGCGCCCCGGATGAGGGTGAACAGTCCGGCACCTGCAAGCAGGCCGCCAAGCAGGATGCCGGGGGCCAGCCCCTTGACGAGGTCCCAGCGCACTGCGCCACGCCGGTGGTGGGCGCGAACGCTGGACAGCGACGTGAACATGATGGTCGCCATCGAGGTCGCGATCGCCATCTTGACGGCCAGGCCGGCCTCGACACCACGCTGGTCGAGGATGAAGGTCAGGAAGGGCACCATCAGCATGCCGCCGCCAATGCCGAGCAGGCCGGCCAGGAAGCCCGCAGCGAACCCGAGCGTCAGCAGCTCGACGACGAGCGAGGCCGTCACGCCGAATGCAGCCGCTTCAGCACCGCCTGCCATTCGGTCGGCGTGACCGGTGTGATGGACAGCCGGCTGCCGCGTTCCAGCACGCGCATGGAGGCCAGCTCAGGCGCTTCGCGCATCTCCTTCAGGCTCAGCAGCCGAGTCGTCTCGCGCCAGCGCACGTCCACATGCACCCAGCGCGGGGCCTCGGGCTTGGACTTGGGGTCGTGGTAGTGGCTCGCCGGGTCGAACTGGGTCGCGTCGGGGTAGGCGGCGCTGCAGACTTCGGCCAGGCCCGCGATGCCGGGCTCGGGACAGGACGAGTGATAGAACAGCACGCCGTCGCCCTGGCGCATGTCGTCGCGCATGAAGTTGCGCGCCTGGTAGTTGCGCACGCCGGTCCAGGGCAGAGTGCCGGCCCTCTGCAGGTCGAGGATGGAGGCCTCGTCGGGCTCGGACTTCATCAGCCAGTAGTTCATGGGCCGATGCTAAGGGGATAAGGTGTCCACCGCGATCCGGGGGCCGAGATCCTGAACACCCAGGGGTAATCAGGTGGGCGAGGTCAGCCGGACTTCGGGTTCATCTGACGCGAGACGATCACGCCCGTCCGGAATTTTCCAAGCCCTTGCTCATAGAGCATCGGATGAAGGAAATAAAAGCCCGTCGGTGCGGTGGACGGGGGTGATTCTAGAACCTGCGAAGGTGGCTAGGATGCGCCGCCGAAAAGACAAGAACTGCAGGGAGGGTTTCATGAATCAGGCGGACTTCGTGCACATGGTGCGCGTGAGCGAGCAGGCCAGTGCGCAGGACAGCCGCGGCTACCGCCGCGGTGTCGCCGCATTCGCGGCCCTGGGCTATGCCTGGGTGCTGGGTTGCCTGGCGCTGGCGGCCGGACTCGTGGCCTGGCTGTTGCCGCAACTGCTGCACGGGCGTTTTCGCATCGGGCTGGCGTGGGGCCTGCTGGCGGCCCTGGGTCTGCTTTGGACGAGCCTCAGGGCGCTGTGGGTGCGTCTTGACCCTCCGCAGGGGCAGCTTCTCACGGCGCGCGAGGCGCCGGTGCTGTTCGAGGCCCTGGAGCGCATTCGCAAGAAGATCCACGGGCCGCCCATCCACGCCGTCTACCTTGACGCGGAGTTCAATGCCAGCATCCGGCAGACGCCGCGCTGGGGGCTGCTGGGCGGCGCTGTGAACACGCTCACCATCGGCCTGCCGCTGTTGATGGCGCTGGACAAGCCCCGTCTGTTCGCTGTACTGGCGCACGAATATGGCCATTTGCGGGGTAACCATGGGCGCTTCGCCGCCTGGATCTACCGCACACGGCTCTCGTGGCTGCGCCTGTACGACAGCATGCGCAACGATTCCGGCATGGCCGCGGCGGCCACGCAGGCATTCCTCAACTGGTACGTCCCTCGCTTCGCGGCCAAGACCTTCGCACTGGCACGCCAGGACGAGTACGAGGCCGACCGCATCGCCGGCCGGCTGGTGGGCCACGAGGCCGCAGCGGCGGCGCTGGTGGAGATCGAGGTCAGGGGGGTGTGGCTGCAGCAGTTCTGGGGTGACCACTGGCGCAGCGCGGCCGCAGCAGCGCTGCCCGCCGGGCCGTTCCAGGCAATGCGCGCCCAATTGCTCCTGCCGCCCGAGCCCGGCTTCGCGCGGGAGGCATTGCGCCAGGCGCTGGCGCGAGTCAGCGACCTGGACGATACCCATCCCAGCCTGCGCGATCGCGTGGCCGCGCTGGGCGCGCAGGCGGTGCTGCCTGAGTGGTCGCGCCGCGGCGCGCTGTCGCTGCTGGGCGATGGGGTGGAGCGCTGGATCGCACATTTCGACCGCCAATGGGGCAGGGACAACGCCAGCGACTGGAAGCAGCATCACGCCTGGCTTGGCCGCGTAAGTGAGCGGGTGCAGGTGTTGGCGGCCTCGCGGGCGACCAGCAATGCCAACGACCTTGTCGAGGAGGCCAGGCTGCGCGTTCGCCTTGATCGTCATGCCGACGTGCGGACGCTCTACGAGCTGGCCCTTCAGCGCAGCGCCGAGCATCCGGGTGCGCTGCAGGGGCTGGCATTGGCGCTGGCCGACGGCGACCGTGCTGCTCGCCTGCAGGCCCTGCAGCGCTTGTGGGACGCTGGCGGCGACCACCGCTGGTGGGCGGCGCGTCGTGCCGTGGATGAGCTGGAGACGCCTCGCGCGGGCCTGGCGCACGACGCGGCCGCACTGAAGCTCTGGCGCGAACGCGCCAGGCAGGCGCAGGAGGGGGAGGAGCGGGCCTGGGAGGAACTGCGCCAGGTGCCGTATTTCAGCCAGATCACGCGGCACGACCTGTCCGCCTTCGAGCTGGGCGAGGTGCAGGCGGAGCTGGCGCGCTGCAAGCCCGTGGCGCGCTGCTGGCTGGTGAGCAAGACCTTGCGCGAGTTTCCGCGCCGCCGGGCCTACATCGTCTTCGTCGAGCTCCCGGGCATGTCGGACGAGGACCGCTTCGCGCTGTGCCGATGGCTGGAAGGGAACCTCAGCCTGCCGGGGCCTGTGCTTGCGCTCTGGGCGGGCGAGGCGCCGACACTGGACGAGATCCGCCGCGGCGCCTTCGAGCCCATCCATCCGCACATGCCGGCCTGAAGGAGCGCCATGGGCGAAGAATTCGCCCGGTGCTCCCTAGAGCAGTTGCCCGTCGTGCTCCAGCGCCTCGTCCAGGCGCTTAACGAGAGCGTCCAGCTCGGGCGTCGAAGCCGGGGTGGCCGCGCGCGGCTGCGCCTCACGCGGCGTCTCGGCGAGCTGGTAGGCGAGGTTGAGCGCGGCCAGCACGGCGATGCGTTCGCGCGCCTTGACCTTGCCGGCGTCACGGATGGCGCTCATCTCGCGGTCCACCTGGGCCACGGCGGCTGTCAGCGCGGCCTCGCCGCCGTCGGGGCAGCCGAGCAGATAGCTCTGGCCCATGATGGTCACTTCCATCTGCTTCATGGCTGCTCCTCCTTCGGGGCTTCGGCGGGCAGGCGCTCCAGCAGCGCGTCGACCCGCGCGCGCGCGGCATTCAGGCGCGAGCGCAGGCTGTCGCGCTCCTGCGTGATGGCGGTCAGCTGCACCTGCAGCAGCAGGTTGGTGCGCAGGATTTCGTCGTGGCGAAGGAGCAGGCGCTCCACGCGGTCGGTCAGGTCGGTCAGGCTGGCCATGGATGGGCGGGTGTCAGGCGGCTGCCGATTTTAGGTGGCGGCCGTGGTCGCATTCGTCGACGACCGCGCAAACGTTACACAGGGGCTTGCGCGCCTGGCACACATAGCGGCCGTGCAGGATCAGCCAGTGGTGGGCGTCGACCCTGTAGGCAGGCGGTATGCGCTTGATCAGCCCCAGCTCGACGGCCAATGGCGTCTTGCCCGGTGCCAGCCCGGTGCGGTTGCTGACGCGGAAGATGTGGGTGTCCACCGCCATCGTCGGTTCGCCAAAGGCGACGTTGAGCACGACGTTGGCCGTCTTGCGGCCCACGCCGGGCAGGGCCTCCAGGGCTTCGCGGGAGCGCGGAACCTCGCCGCCGTGCAGATCGACGAGCATGCGGCAGGTCTGCAGCAGGTGCTTGGCCTTGTTGCGGTACAGGCCGATGGTCTTGATGTGGGACTCCAGCCCCTCCAGCCCCAGCCCGAGGATCTGGGCCGGCGTGTTGGCTACGGCGAACAAGCGGCGGGTGGCCTTGTTGACGCCGACGTCGGTGGCTTGGGCGGACAGCAGCACCGCCGTCAGCAGCTCGAAGACGCTGGCGAACTCCAGCTCGGTCTGCGGCGCCGGGTTGGCGGCCTTCAGCGTGGCGAAGAAGCGTTCGACTTGGGCGTCATTCATGCCGGCATTGTCGGCCGCCTTCGGCCAGCTTCAGCCGCGCTTGGCGCGCGCGCGCGCCAGCGCCGCCTCGATGACGGCACGCTTGGCGGAGAGCTGCACCGGGTCGGTGATGACGGATGCCCCGGCCAAGTCGGCCAGCTTGGCCTCGGCCTTGACCATCAGGCGAGCTTCGTTCTCCTCGGCATCGCGATGGCGGCGCAACTGGCGGAAGGCGTACCGCTCGCGGGCTTCGTCGGCCTGCGGCTGGCTCCAGGCCGCCCAGCCCGTGGTCGTGGTGACCTCGGGCATGGAGATGCAGTCCACCGGACAGGCCGGCACGCAGAGTTCGCAGCCGGTGCACTGGGCCGCGACGACGACGTGCATGGCCTTCGGCGCGCCGACGATGCAGTCCGCCGGACAGGCCTTGATGCACAAGGTGCAGCCTATGCACCAGGTCTCGTCGATGACGGCCACGCCGCGCGTGGCCTCGACGCCGTTGGCGGGGTTCAGCGTCAGGACCGGGCGGCCGGTGATGGCTGCAAGCCGGCGGACGCCCTCTTCGCCGCCCGGTGGGCACTGGTTGATCTCGGCTTCACCGGCGGCGATGGCGTCGGCATAGCGGCGGCAGTCCGGATAGCCGCAGCGGGTGCACTGGGTCTGCGGCAGCGCGGTGTCGATCAGCTCCGCGAGCTTCACGCCTGGCGACGCGAGCGCTTGGCGACCGGCTTGGCGGCCGCTTTGGCTGCGGTGACCTTGGCGGTCTTCTTCAGCGGGGCGGCTTCGTACTTGGCGATGAAGTCGCGCACCTCGGGGTAGACCTTCTCGCGCCAGCGGCGGCCCGAGAAGATGCCGTAGTGGCCGGCGCCGATGGCGTCGTAATGGAACTGGTGTTGCTTGGGCACGCCCGAGCAGAGGTCGTGGGCGGCTCGGGTCTGGCCGGCGCCCGAGATGTCGTCCAGCTCGCCCTCCACCGTCAGCAGTGCGGTGGTCTTGATGTCCTGCGGGCGCACGAGCTGGCCGTCCACCGACCAGGTGCCGTTGACCAGCGCGAAGTCCTGGAAGACGGTCTTGATGGTGTCCAGGTAGTACTCGGCCGGCATGTCCAGCACGGCGTTGTATTCGTCGTAGAAGCGGCGATGGGCCTCGGCGCCCTCGTCGTCGCCGCGCACCAGGTCCAGGAAGTAGTCGTAGTGCGAGGTGAGGTGGCGGTCCGGGTTCATCGCAACGAAGCCGGTGTGCTGCAGGAATCCCGGGTAGACCTCGCGGCCGGCACCTGGGAAGTTGGTCGGCACGCGATAGATGACGTTGTTCTCGAACCAGCTGAAGCTGCGGTTCATGGCCAGGTTGTTGACGGCGGTCGGGCTCTTGCGGGCGTCGATGGGGCCGCCCATCATGGTCATGCTTCGCGGCGTGGCCTCGCCGGCACTGGCCATCAGCGAGATGGCCGCCAGCACGGGCACCGTGGGCTGGCAGACGGAGATGACGTGGCAGTCGGCGCCGCCGACGTGCCGGATGAACTCCTGCACATAGCGGATGTAGTCGTCCAGGTGGAAGGGGCCGACTTCCAGCGGCACCATGCGGGCGTCGGTCCAGTCGGTGATGTAGACCTTGTGCGACTTCAGCAATTGCTTGACGGTTTCGCGCAGCAGCGTCGCGTGGTGGCCGGACAGTGGTGCGACGACCAGCACTGTGGGCTGGTCCTTCATCTTGGCCAGCACCTTCAGGTCATCCGTGTAGCGCTTGAAGCGCAGCAGGCGACAGAAGGGCTTCTCCAGCGGCACCAGTTCCTGCACGGCGACGTCCACGCCGTCAACTTCGACCGAGCGGATGTCGAATTCCGGCTTCTCGTAGTCCTTGGCCAGTCGGTGCGCCAAGTCGAGCCCGGCCGACAGGCGTTGGGCCATGGGCGTGTGCGCGAAAGGCGACAGCGGGTGGCTGTAGAGCTTGGCCGACGCTGCCGCGAACTCGGAGAAGGGGCTGAGCAGGGCGCGCTGGGTTTCGAAGAGCTGATACAGCATGGCCTTGATTCGGGGGACAGGGAGCGCCAATGGTGCCAGAAAACGCTTTCGCCGTTGTGCGGCGCAACATCAGGACGGGCGGCCAAACCGCCAATCCTGCGCACTCCGTGGCGGCTTCAGCCCTTCATGACGGCCGCCATCGCGGCTGCCACGACGGGCAGGTTGCCCTCGTTCAATGCGGCCACGCAGATGCGGCCCGAGTCCACGCCGTAGACGCCGAACTCGCTGCGCAGGCGTTGCATCTGTGCGGCGGACAGGCCGGAATAGCTGAACATGCCCAGTTGCTCGGTGACGAAGGACAGGTCCTGTGCCACGCCGGCCGACTTCAGCGCCGAGACCAGGGCTGAACGCATGGCCTTGATGCGCACGCGCATGCCGGCCAGCTCCTCCTCCCACAGGCCGCGCAGCTTGTCGTCGGACAGCACCTGGGCGACGACCTGCGCGCCGTGCGTGGGCGGGTTGGAGTAGTTGGTGCGGATCATGATCTTCAGCTGCGACAGCACGCGGGCAGCCTCGTCGTCACCCGTGCAGACCACGCTCAGCGCGCCAACGCGTTCGCCGTACAGAGAGAAGCTCTTGGAGAAGCTGGTGGACACGAAGAAGCCCACGCCGGCGGCCATGAACTGGCGCACGGCCTCGCCATCCTCCTTCAGGCCGAAGCCGAAGCCTTGGTAGGCCATGTCAAGGAAGGGCGTCAGGCCCTTGGCCTTGACCGCCGCGACAACCTGGGCCCATTGCGCGGCGCTGATGTCGTAGCCGGTGGGGTTGTGGCAGCAGGCGTGCAGCACGACGACGGTGCCGGCCGGGGCAGCGTTCAGCGCGGCCAGCATGCCGTCGAAGTTCACGCCCTTGTTGGCCGCGTCGTAGTAGGGATAGGTCTCGACCGTGAAGCCGGCCTGGGTGAACAGCGCACGATGGTTCTCCCAGCTGGGGTCGGAGATCAGCACCTTGGCACCAGGGCTGAGATGCTTGAGGAAGTCGGCGCCGATCTTCAGTGCGCCGGTGCCGCCCAGGGCCTGCACGGTGGCGACGTGCTTCAGCTCGCCGCCGAAGACCAGCTTCTGCACGGCCTTGTCATAGGCGGCAATGCCGTCGATGGGCAGGTAGCCACGCGGCTTGGGCGCGGCGGCCATGGTGGCTTCGGCCGCCTGGACGCATTTCAACAGCGGCAGCTTGCCGTTTTCGTCGTAGTAGACGCCGACGCCGAGGTTGACCTTGCCGGCGCGGGTATCGGCATTGAACTGCTCGTTCAGGCCGAGGATGGGATCACGAGGGGCAAGGGCGACATCGGCGAAAAGCGACTGGGACATGACGGGTTTCCTGAAGGGACGTTGGCAGCAGGGGAGGGCTTGAAGGTCAGGGTCTGCGCTAACCTGCCTGGTTTCGCAGCGCAGCAATTTTGCCCGTGAACCCAGGGAACTCCCCATGCAAGAAGCCTTGAACGCCATGCCCGGCTCGGAAAGCGACTCGGAGGAGCGCAAGGGCGAATTCGTCAGCTTCGAAGGCTCGCCGTTTCAGCTGTTCCAGCCTTTCCCGCCGGCGGGGGATCAGCCGACGGCCATCGCACAGCTCGTGGAAGGTGTCAACGACGGCCTGAGCTACCAGACCCTGCTGGGCGTGACGGGCTCGGGCAAGACCTTCACGATGGCCAACGTCATCGCCCGGCTGGGCCGGCCGGCCATCGTGTTCGCGCCCAACAAGACGCTCGCGGCACAGCTCTACAGCGAGTTCCGGGACTTCTTTCCCAAGAACGCGGTCGAGTACTTCGTCAGCTACTACGACTACTACCAGCCGGAGGCCTACGTGCCGCAGCGCGACCTGTTCATCGAGAAGGACAGCGCGATCAACGAGCACATCGAACAGCTGCGCCTGTCCTGTACCAAGAGCCTGTTGGAGCGGCGAGATGTGGTGATCGTGGCGTCCGTGTCGGCGATCTACGGCATCGGCAACCCCAGCGACTACCACCAGATGGTGATGACGCTGCGGGTGGGCGACAAGATGGGCCAGCGCGACGTGATCGCGCAGCTCATCCGCATGCAGTACACCCGCAACGAGATGGAGTTCACCCGGGGCCACTTCCGTGTGCGCGGCGACACCATCGACGTGTTCCCGGCGGAACATTCCGAGCTGGCATTGCGCATCGAGCTGTTCGACGACGAGGTCGACGGCCTGTCGCTGTTCGACCCGTTGACCGGGCAGATTCGCCAGAAGATCCCTCGCTTCACCGTCTACCCCAGCAGCCACTATGTGACGCCCCGCGAGCGCGTACTGGCGGCCATCGACACGATCAAGGAGGAGTTGCGCGAGCGCGTGGGCTTCTTCGTCAAGGAAGGCAAGCTCGTCGAGGCGCAGCGCATCGAACAGCGTACCCGGTTCGACCTGGAAATGCTGCAGGAGGTGGGTCACTGCAAGGGCATCGAGAACTACACGCGCCACCTGTCGGGGTCCGAGCCGGGTGACCCGCCGCCGACCCTGGTGGACTACCTGCCGCCAGACGCGGTGATGTTCCTGGACGAGAGCCATGTGCTGATCGGCCAGTTCGGCGGCATGTACAACGGCGACCGGGCGCGCAAGACGACGCTGGTGGAATACGGTTTCCGGCTGCCGTCGGCGCTGGACAACCGGCCGCTGAAGTTTGCCGAGTTCGAACGCAAGATGCGCCAGGCCGTCTTCGTGTCGGCCACGCCGGCGCAGTATGAGCAGGACAACGCCGGCCAGGTCGTCGAGCAGGTCGTGCGGCCCACCGGGCTGGTGGACCCCATCGTCGAGGTGAGGCCGGCCACGCACCAGGTGGACGATGTGCTGCAGGAGATTCGCCTGCGGGTGGAGGCCGGTGACCGCGTGCTGATCACGACGCTAACCAAGCGCATGGCCGAGCAGCTCACCGACTACCTCAGCGACAACGGCGTCAAGGTGCGTTATCTGCACTCCGACGTGGACACCGTGGAGCGCGTGGAGATCCTGCGCGACCTGCGCCTGGGTGCCTTCGACGTGCTGGTGGGCATCAACCTGCTGCGCGAGGGGCTGGACATACCGGAGGTGTCGCTGGTGGCCATCCTGGATGCCGACAAGGAGGGTTTCCTGCGCGCCGAGCGCAGCCTGATCCAGACCATTGGCCGGGCGGCGCGCAACCTGAACGGCAAGGCCATCCTGTACGCGGACCGCATCACCGAGTCCATGCGGCGCGCCATCGGCGAGACCGAGCGCCGCCGTGCCAAGCAGATGGCCTTCAACGAAGAGCACGGCATCACGCCGCGAAGCGTGCAAAAGCGTATCAAGGACCTGATTGACGGCGTCTATTCCGAGGAGGCTGGCCGGGACGACGCCAAGTTGCTGGCGGCTGCCCAGGTCGAGGACTTGTCGGAGAAGGATCTGGCCAAACGTATGGCCCAGCTTGAAAAGCAGATGCTGGAACATGCGCGCAACCTGGAGTTCGAGCAGGCCGCCCGGCTGCGGGACCAACTGGCGCAGCTGCGTGAGCAGGCCTTCGGCGCGTTGGTGCACGACAACATCGTCCCGCTGGACAGTGCCCGCAAGCCGGGCACTCCTCGCTGACGCTGTTGCACTGCAGCAAGAAACCCCTCGATGGCTGTGGCTACCGGGGGCGCCTCCGGGGCTCCCCCAGTAGTCGAGTAAAATCATCGGAAATGATTCGCTCGGCTATTGTCTGGGCTCCTCGGGTTAACCCGAATTCATTGGTCCCGGACGACTTCCGCCTGGGCCTCTCGCAAAGGAGTTTGTATGCGTCTCACCACCAAAGGCCGGTTTGCAGTCACCGCGATGTTGGACCTGGCGCTGCGCGAGAATACGGGGCCCGTGGCCTTGGCGGCCATCAGCCAGCGGCAGCAGATTTCGCTGTCCTATCTGGAGCAGCTCTTCGGCAAGCTTCGCCGCCATGAGCTGGTGGAGAGCACCCGTGGTCCGGGCGGCGGCTATTCGCTGGGTCGCAAGGCCGAGGACATCACCGTCGCCGACATCATCGTCGCCGTGGACGAAGCGCTGGATGCCACTGGTTGCGGCGGCAAGGAAAACTGCATGGGTGAGGACAGCGGCCGCTGCATTACCCATGAACTCTGGACCAATCTGAACGCCAAGATGATCGAGTACCTCGACTCAGTCTCGCTGCGCAAGCTTGCCGATGAGCAACTGGCGAAGGGCTTCGAAGTGGAGGCGGCGCCGGTCAAGCGCGCCATCTCCAGCCAGCCAGTCCTCAAGCCCATCCGGGTGACTGCGCCGAATTCGGTGTTCGCCTTGGGCGGCGCGTTCAGCAAGTAAGAAGAATCAAAGTAGTCGTTCCATGGACATGACCCCGCACTTCCCGATCTACCTCGACTACGGCGCCACGACGCCGTGCGACCCCCGCGTGGTGGACGCGATGATTCCCTGGTTGCGCGAGCACTTCGGCAACCCGGCGTCGCGCAGCCACGCCTGGGGCTGGGAGGCGGAAGAGGCTGTCGAGAAGGCGCGCACGCAGGTTGCCGAGCTGATCGGCGCCGACCCGCGCGAGATCGTCTGGACCTCCGGCGCCACCGAGTCCAACAACCTCGCGCTCAAGGGCGCCGCGCAGTTCTACAAGACCCGCGGCAAGCACCTGATCACGGTGAAGACCGAGCACAAGGCCGTGCTGGACACCATGCGAGAGCTGGAGCGCCAGGGTTTCGACGTGACCTACCTCGACGTGCTCGAGAACGGCCTCGTCGACCTGGAAGCGTTCAAGGCTGCGCTGCGTCCGGACACCATCCTGGCCTCGGTCATGTATGTGAACAACGAGATTGGCGTCATCCAGGACGTCGTTGCGCTGGGCAACCTCTGCCGCGAGCGCGGCATCATCTTCCACGTCGACGCGGCGCAGGCCACCGGCAAGGTGCAGATCGACCTGGCAAAGCTGCCCATCGACCTGATGAGTCTGGCTTCGCACAAGACCTACGGTCCCAAGGGCATTGGCGCGCTGTACGTGCGCCGCAAGCCGCGCGTGCGGCTGGAGGCCCAGATGCACGGCGGTGGCCACGAGCGTGGCATGCGCTCAGGCACGTTGCCGGTTCACCAGATCGTCGGCATGGGCGAGGCCTTCCGCATCGCCCGCGACGAGATGGGTACGGAAAGCGAGCGCATCCGCGCCCTGCACAACCGCCTGATCCAGGGGCTGTCCGGCATCGAGCAGACCTTCATCAATGGCGACCTCGAGCAGCGCGTGCCGCACAACCTGAACATCTCGTTCAACTACGTTGAAGGCGAGTCCCTGATCATGGGCGTCAAGGGCATTGCCGTGTCGTCCGGTTCGGCCTGCACCTCGGCCAGCCTGGAACCCAGCTATGTGCTGCGCGCGCTGGGTCGCTCGGACGAGCTGGCCCATTCATCCCTGCGCATGACCATCGGCCGCTTCACGACCGAGGAAGAGATCGACTACGCGGTCAGTGTGCTGACCGACCGTGTCGCCAAGCTGCGCGAGTTGTCCCCGCTGTGGGATATGTACAAGGACGGCATCGATCTGAGCACCATTCAGTGGGCCGCCCACTGAGGAGAACAACATGGCATACAGCGAAAAAGTCGTTGATCACTACGAGAACCCCCGCAACGTTGGCAACTTCGACAAGGGCGACGAGGACGTCGGCACCGGCATGGTCGGTGCTCCGGCCTGCGGTGACGTGATGAAGCTGCAGATCAAGGTCAACCCAGCGACCGGCCTCATCGAGGACGCCAAGTTCAAGACCTACGGCTGCGGTTCGGCGATTGCTTCCAGCTCGCTCGTGACCGAATGGGTCAAGGGCAAGAGTCTGGACGAGGCACTGACCATCAAGAACACGCAGATCGCCGAGGAGCTGGCGCTGCCGCCGGTCAAGATCCACTGTTCCATCCTCGCCGAGGACGCCATCAAGGCGGCCGTGGACGACTATCGCGCCAAACACGCGAGCTGATATGTCGGTGACCCTGACCGAGGCCGCGGCCCGCCACGTCAAGCGCTACATCGCCAAGCGCGGCAAGGGCATCGGCGTGCGCCTGGGCGTCAAGACCACGGGTTGTTCGGGCCTGGCCTACAAGCTGGAGTACGCCGACGAGGCCGCGCCCGAGGATGTGGTCTTCGAAGGCCACGAGGTCAAGATCCTCATCGATCCCAAGAGCCTCCCCTATCTCGATGGCACGGAGCTGGACTTCGTCCGCGAAGGCCTGAACGAAGGCTTCAAGTTCCGCAATCCGCGTGAGAAGGACCGCTGCGGCTGCGGCGAATCCTTCCGTGTTTGACCGGCGCCGACGTTTCGCTGAGCGCGGCACCGGCCGCGCTTTTTGCTTTTTCACCTTGCCATGCGCCTGACCGACAACGACTTTCAGCTCTTTGGCCTGCCTGAAGCGCAGGCCCAGGACCGCGCTGCCATCGACGCGCGCTGGAAGTCGCTGCAGGCCGAGGTCCATCCCGACCGTTTTGCGTCGGAAGGCGCTGCCGCCCAGCGCGTGGCCATGCAATGGGCCATGCGCGTCAACGAGGCCTACCAGCGCCTGCGCAACCCGCTGGCCCGTGCTGCCTACTTGTGCGAGCTGAGAGGAGCGCCGGTGCAGGCTGAGAACAACACGGCCATGCCCGCGGCCTTCCTGATGCAACAGATGGAATGGCGCGAGGCGCTGGACGAGGCCGGTGACGAAGCGGCGCTGGAGGCGTTGGACGACGATGCGGCCCGCGCCGAGGCCGCCGCGCTGGAGCAGGCGCGGAGCCTGCTCGACGAGGTGGGCGACGCGCCCGCTGCTGCATCCCAGGTCCGCGCGCTGATGTTCATCCAGCGCTTCCGGGCCGACATTGACAAGCGCCTTGCTGCGCTGGACGCCTGATGGCTCTTCTACAGATCTCCGAACCCGGCGCTTCGCCCGATCCTCACCAGCGCCGCATTGCCGTGGGCATAGACCTCGGCACTACGCACTCGCTGGTTGCCGCCGTGCGCCATGGCGTAGCCGAATGCTTGCCCGATGAGCAGGGTCGTGTGATCCTGCCGTCCGCCGTGCGCTACCTGCCGGAAGGCCGTCGCCAGATCGGCGCAGTCGCGCTCGCGGCCCAGGCGGAAGACCCCGAGAACACCATCGTCTCGGTCAAGCGCTTCATGGGGCGCGGCGTCGCCGACGTGGCCGATCGCGAGCATCTGCCGTATCGCTTCGAGGATCGTCCCGGCATGCTTGCCATCGCGACGCGCGATGGCGCAAAGAGCCCGGTGGAGGTGTCGGCCGAGATCCTGGCCACGTTGCGCTTCCGTGCCGAGGACAGCTTCCTGGACGACCTGTTCGGCGCCGTCATCACGGTCCCGGCCTATTTCGACGATGCCCAGCGCCAGGCCACCAAGGATGCGGCAGAGCTGGCTGGCATCAAGGTGCTGCGTCTGATCAACGAGCCGACCGCTGCCGCCATCGCCTACGGACTCGACAACGCCAGTGAAGGCCTCTATGCCGTGTACGACCTGGGCGGTGGCACCTTCGACATCTCGCTGCTGCGCCTGACGCGCGGCGTGTTCGAGGTGGTGGCGACCGGTGGCGATGCGGCCCTGGGGGGCGACGATTTCGACCGCGCTCTGGCGGATTGGGCGCTGGGAGGCCGGATCCTGGAGTCGGCCCACGACAAGCGCGCCATCCTGATCGCCGCGCGTGCAGCCAAGGAGGCGCTGTCCGATGCCGACTCCACCGAGCTCGTCGCTGCGCTGGACGGGGGCGAGCTGTGCGTGCAGGTCACGCGGGCCCAGTTCGAAGTGCTGGTTCAGCCCCTGATCGCCAAGACCTTGTCCTCCGTGAAGCGCGTGCTGCGCGATGCCAAGGTCAAGGCGGCCGAGGTGCAAGGCGCCGTCATGGTGGGGGGCTCGACGCGCATGCCGGTCGTGCGCCGGGCCGTCGGCGAACTGTTCGGCCCGGATGGTCAAGCCAGGGTGCTGACCAACCTGAACCCCGACGAAGTGGTCGCGCTGGGTGCGGCCGTGCAGGCCAACCAACTGGCCGGCAACGCTGCCGATGGCGAGATCTTGCTGCTGGACGTGATTCCGCTGTCCCTTGGCCTGGAGACGATGGGTGGCCTGGTGGAGCGCATCATCGAGCGCAATGCCACCATCCCAGTGGCGAAGGCCCAGGACTTCACGACCTTCAAGGATGGCCAGACGGCGCTGGCGCTGCACGTGGTGCAGGGCGAGCGCGAGCTGGTTAGCGAATGCCGCTCGCTGGCTCGCTTCGAGCTGCGCGGCATCCCGCCGATGGCCGCCGGTGCCGCGCGCATCCGTGTCAGCTTCCAGGTCGATGCGGATGGCCTGCTCAGCGTGTCGGCCCAGGAGCTGACCTCGGGCGTGGAGGCCTCCATCGCCGTCAAGCCCAGCTACGGGCTCTCGGACGACCAGATCGCCGGCATGCTGAAGGATGGCTTTGCCAGCGCGGACGCCGACATGGCCGCGCGCAAGCTTCGTGAAGCGAGGGTGGAGGCCGAGCGCATGGTGCTGGCCACGCGCAGCGCCCTGGCCGCCGATGGCGACTTGCTGCCCGCTGCCGAGCGCCAGGCGCTGGAGGTCCGGCTGTCGGACCTGGCCGCGATGACCGAGGACGCCGATGCCATCGAGACTGCCACGAAGGCGTTGGCCGAAGCCACCGAGGGCTTTGCCGCCGAACGAATGAACCGCAGCATCGCGCGCGCGCTGACCGGCCGCGATGTCAGCCAGCTCTGAGATCCACACCATGCCCGTCATCAAGATCCTCCCGCACGCCGAGTACTGTCCTGACGGCGCCAGCATCACGGCAGCGCCTGGAACCTCCATTTGCGAAGCGCTGCTCGACAACGACATCCACATCGAGCACGCATGCGACCAGGTCTGCGCCTGCACGACCTGCCACGTCATCGTGCGCGCGGGTGGTCGCTCCCTCTCCGAGATGGAGGAGGACGAGGAAGACATGCTGGACCGCGCCTGGGGGCTGGAGCCCGACTCGCGCCTGTCCTGCCAGGCGCTGCTGCGGCAGCAGGACATCACGGTCGAGATTCCCAAGTACTCGATCAATCACGCCAAGGAAGGCAAGTGACTGCCGTGCGGCGCATCCTCGGGTTCGAGTCGTCCTGCGACGAGACCGGGGTGGCGCTCGTCGAGGTGGCGGGCGACGCGCCGCCACGGTTGGTCGCGCAGGCGTTGCATAGCCAGATCAGCATGCACCAGGCCTATGGCGGCGTGGTGCCTGAACTGGCCTCTCGCGACCATGTGCGGCGCGTGCTGCCGCTCACGCGCGAGGTGCTGTCGCAGGCCGGCCTGGCGCTGCGGGACGTGGACCTGGTGGCCTACACGCAGGGGCCGGGCCTCGCCGGAGCGCTGCTGGTGGGCGCCGGCGTGGCGGTATCGCTGGCGGCCGCGATGGACGTGCCGGCGCTGCCCATCCACCACCTGGAGGGGCATCTGCTGTCGCCCTTCCTGTCGGCGGATCCTCCGGAGTTCCCGTTCGTCGCGTTGCTGGTCAGCGGCGGCCACACTCAGCTGATGCGCGTGGACGACGTGGGTTCGTACGAGATCCTCGGCGAGACGATCGACGACGCGGCCGGCGAGGCCTTCGACAAAAGCGCCAAGCTGCTGGGGCTGCCGTATCCCGGCGGACCGCATCTGGCGCGCATGGCGGAGTTCGGCAACTCGCAGGCCTTCGAGCTGCCCCGTCCGTTGCTGCACAGCGGCAAGCCGGACTTCAGCTTCGCTGGATTGAAGACGGCCGTGCTGACGCAGGTGAGGAAGATTGGTGAGTCGCCCTGCGAACAGACCAAGGCTGACCTGGCTGCCTCGACGCAGGCGGCCATCGTCGAGGTGCTGGTGAAGAAGTCGCTGCTGGCGTTGAAGGAGACGGGGTTGAAGCGCCTCGTCGTTGCCGGTGGCGTGGGTGCCAACGCCTGGCTGCGCGAGCAGCTGAATACGGCCTGTGCCAAGCGCGGTGTGCGCGTGCACTACCCCGAGCTGCAGCTCTGTACCGACAACGGCGCAATGATTGCGATGGCGGCCGCGCTGCGTGTGCAGCGCGGCATGGCCCAGACCAGGCGGGACGGCGGCTTCGAGGTCCGCCCGCGCTGGGATCTGAGTGCGGCTTAGTTGATGGTCAACTGGCCGCCGTTCTCGGCGACGCGCTTGACCAGGTTCAGCGTCAACACGCCGTTCTCGAAGCGGGCCTGCGACTGGGTCTGGTCAATCTCGACCGGCAGCGTGAAGCTGCGGGCATAGCTGGCGGCGCGGCGCTCGCGGTAGAGCACGCGGGAGCCATCGGTCGGCGCGGAAGCTTCCGGGGTGGCAGTCTCGATATGCACGCGGCGGCCCTCGATGCGGACCTTGACGGCCTCCTTGGCAACACCGGGCATGTCGACCGTGACGCTGTAGGCCTTGTCGTCTTCGCTGACGTCCAGCGCCGGGGTGCGGGTGGTGTCGGCGTCGAACTGGCGCAGCACGCGGGTGACTTGGCGGGGATGGGTCAGATAGAACATGGATGAAGACTCCGTTGGTTTGCGCTGCTGAACCAGTCGGGAGCAGCACCCGATGAACCCGAGATAGGGCGGTCCAAAAGCGCTTCAAGGGCCGTTTTTGCACTTCGACGGAGAAGTCACGCGTTTGCAGGGCAGGGCGGTTCTTGCCCTTGAAAACCCCGGCGGCAGGCCATATGTCCGTCCGCTTGGTCGGTCGCGGTTTGGCCCTTCTCTGGGTTTGAGCTAGAATCCGCAGGTTTTGCGCGCTGGGAAGGCATCTTTTTCGCGCGTGAAATGCCAAGCACGGCTCGGGGCGGTTTCCCCCGTGTCCGCAAGTCAACCCCGGAAACCGTCTGCGGCAGCGCCATTCCTGCGTCTTGCCCGGCCGGACTTCCGAAACCTTTTTGGAAAACAAAATGTCCGTCGCCGATCTGAACAAGGCCGAAATCGTCAAGGCCAACGCCCGCAGCGCCAACGACACCGGCAGCCCCGAAGTCCAAGTCGCCCTGCTGACCGCCCGCATCAACGAGCTGACCCCCCACTTCAAGCTGCACGCCAAGGACCACCACGGCCGCCGTGGCCTGCTGAAGATGGTCAACACGCGCAAGAGCCTGCTGGCCTACCTGAAGCGCGTGGACTCCGCCCGTTATGTCGCGCTGATCCAGAAGCTGGGCCTGCGCAAGTAAGCAAGCGAATCCGCCGAGGAGCCTGTCTGGTCCATCAAGCCCAGTACAGGCTCTTTGTCTTTCTACCCAGGAACCAAGCTGACGTGGTCGCGGATCATTCCAAGACGGCTCTCCTCGCCGAGTCGTCCTGGAATGGCATCTGGACCAAACCCAGCCTCGTTCCCGGTTTCCCCGAGTGCCTGAGCGCGCTCACAACAACCAGGAGATGAGCATGTCCATGTTCAACAAGGTCACCAAGTCCTTCCAGTGGGGCCGCCACACTGTCGTGCTGGAGACGGGCGAGATCGCCCGCCAGTCGACCGGCGCGGTCCTCGTCAACATCGAAGGCACCGTCGTGCTGGCGACCGTGGTCGCCAAGACCGAGGCCAAGGCCGGCCAGGACTTCTTCCCGCTGACCGTCGACTATCTCGAGAAGACCTATGCCGCCGGCAAGATCCCCGGCAGCTTTTTCAAGCGCGAAGGTCGTCCCAGCGAGCACGAGACGCTGACCAGCCGCCTGATCGACCGCCCGATCCGTCCGCTGTTCCCCGAAGGCTTCTTCAACGAAGTCCAGGTCGTGGTGCACGTCGTCAGCCTGAACCCCGAAGTGCAGGCCGACATCGCCGCCATGATCGGCACGTCCGCCGCTCTGGCCGTGTCCGGCATCCCGTTCAACGGCCCGATCGGTGCCGCCCGCGTGGGCTACGTGAATGGCGAATACCTGCTGAACCCCAGCAAGTCCGAGTTGGCCAACAGCCAGATGGATCTGGTCGTCGCCGGCACGCAGGCTGCCGTGCTGATGGTCGAGTCCGAGGCATCGGGCCTGTCGGAAGAGGTCATGCTGGGCGCCGTGGTCTACGGCCATGAGCAGGGCAATGTCGCCATCGCCGCGATCAACGAACTGGTCAAGGAAGCCGGCAAGCCGTCGTGGAACTGGGTCGCCCCTGCCAAGGACGAAGCCTTCATCGCCAAGGTCAACGGCCTGGCTGAAGGCCCGCTGCGCGAGGCGTATCAGATCCGCTCCAAGCAGGCTCGTACGCAAGCCTGCCGCACCGCTGCTGCGAACGTCTTCGCTGCACTGACCGCAGAAGGCGTGTCCTTCGACAAGGTCGAGGTGGAAGGCCTGCTGTTCGAGATCGAAGCCCGCATCGTGCGCAGCCAGATCCTGGCCGGCGAGCCGCGCATCGACGGCCGCGACACCCGCACCGTGCGCCCCATCGAGATCAGCAACGGCATCCTGCCGCGCACCCATGGCTCGGCGCTGTTCACGCGCGGCGAGACGCAGGCTCTCGTGGTCGCCACGCTGGGCACGGACCGTGACGCCCAGCGCATCGACGCACTGGACGGCGAGTTCGAGGACCGCTTCATGATGCACTACAACATGCCCCCCTTCGCCACCGGCGAGACGGGTCGTGTGGGCTCGCCCAAGCGCCGCGAGATCGGCCACGGTCGCCTGGCCAAGCGTGCGCTGATTGCCGCCCTGCCGAGCAAGGAAGACTTCCCCTACTCGCTGCGCGTGGTCTCGGAGATCACCGAATCCAACGGCTCCTCATCGATGGCTTCCGTCTGTGGTGGCTGCCTGGCGCTGATGGACGCCGGCGTGCCGATGAAGGCCCACGTGGCCGGCATTGCCATGGGCCTGATCAAGGATGCCAACCGCTTCGCCGTGCTGACGGACATCCTGGGCGACGAAGATCACCTGGGCGACATGGACTTCAAGGTGGCCGGTACGACGACCGGCATCACGGCCTTGCAGATGGACATCAAGATCCAAGGCATCACCAAGGAAATCATGCAGGTTGCACTGGCGCAAGCCAAGGAAGCCCGCCTGCACATCCTGGGCAAGATGGTCGAGGCCATGAGCGGCGCCAACACTGAGGTGTCGCAGTTCGCCCCGCGCCTGTACACGATGAAGATCAACCCGGAGAAGATCCGTGACGTCATCGGCAAGGGTGGTGCCACCATCCGTGCGCTGACCGAAGAGACCGGCACGACCATCGACATCGGCGAGGATGGCACCATCACGATCGCCTCGACTGACGCGGACAAGGCTGCCCTGGCCAAGAAGCGCATCGAGGAAATCACGGCCGAAGTCGAAGTCGGCAAGATCTACGAAGGCCCGATCACGAAGATCCTGGACTTCGGCGCCCTGGTGAACCTGCTGCCCGGCAAGGACGGTCTGCTGCATATCAGCCAGATCGCCCACCAGCGCGTCGAGAAGGTGACCGACTTCCTGCAGGAAGGCCAGATCGTCAAGGTCAAGGTGCTGGAGACCGACGAGAAGGGGCGTATCAAGCTGTCCATGAAGGCGCTTATCGACCGCCCCGAGCGCGAAGCCGCACCGGCCGCTGACAGCACGCCTCCCGCGGCCGAGTAAGTCGACTGGCGATGAGGGCCATCGCGATCACCCGCCCTGGCGGGCCCGAAGTGCTGGAACTGGCTGAGAGGCCGGATCCGGTCGCGGGCCCGGGCGAGTGCCTGATCCGCGTGGCAGCTTCCGGCATCAATCGGCCGGACGTGCTGCAGCGCAAGGGCGCTTACCCGCCGCCTCCGGGGGCGAGTGAGCTGCCGGGGCTGGAGGTCGCTGGTGAGATCGTCGCAGGTGATCCAGAAGCCCTTGCCGCGCATGGCTTCAGGCCGGGCGACAGGGTGTGCGCGCTGGCCAATGGCGGTGGTTATGCCGAGCTGTGCGCGGTGCCTGTCGGCCAGTGCCTGCCCGTTCCTGCGGGCTGGACCTTGGTGCAGGCGGCTGCGCTGCCTGAGACCTGCTTTACGGTCTGGGCCAATGTGTTCGACCGCGCTGGCCTGCAAGCCGGCGAGACGCTGCTGGTCCACGGCGGCTCCAGCGGCATCGGCGTGACGGCCATCCAGATGGCCAAGGCGATGGGGGCTCGCGTGCTTGTCACGGTGGGCGGTGCAGACAAGGCAAAGGCCTGCCTTGCGCTCGGTGCCGACGCCGCGATCAACTACCGCGAACAGGATTTCGTCGCCGAAGCCAAGGCCGCCACAGGCGGCCGCGGTGTCGACGTGATCCTGGACATGGTGGCCGGCGACTACATAGGGCGTGGCGTGCAGGCGCTGGCCGAAGATGGCCGTCTGGCGGTGATTGCCGTGCAGGGCGGTGTGAAGTCGGACATCGATGCCGGCCTCGTGCTGCGCAAGCGCCTGACGATCACCGGCTCGACGCTGCGCCCGCGCTCGGCGGTGTTCAAGAGCCAGTTGGCGCGCTCCCTGCGCGCGCGCGTGTGGCCGCTGATCGAGGCCGGCCGCATCAAGCCCGTCATTTACCGCGAGCTGCCCGCCGTCCAGGCGGCCGAGGCGCACGCGTTGATGGAATCCAACCAGCACATCGGCAAGATCGTGCTGACCTGGTGATGGAGTGGAGATGAGAAAGAAACTCGTCGTCGGTAACTGGAAGATGCATGGCAGCCGTGCAGCCAACGCCCAACTGCTTGCTGGCCTCAAGGAGGCGGGCCCCTGGAACGCCGACGTCGCCGTTTGCGTGCCTTTTCCCTACATTGCAGAGACGGCCCTGGCTTTGACCGGTACAGCCATCGCCTACGGTTCGCAGGACTGCTCCGCACATGAGCAGGGGGCCTATACCGGCGAAGTGTCGTCGGCCATGCTGCAAGACATCGGCTGCCGCTACGCCATCGTTGGTCACTCGGAGCGCCGCGCGTATCACGGTGAGACCGACCAGCTCGTCGCCGACAAGGCCAAGGCTGCGCTGGCGCATGGCGTGACGCCCATCGTCTGCGTTGGGGAGACGCGGGCCGAGCGGGAGGCTGGACAGACCGAAGTCGTCGTCAAGCGCCAGCTCGCCGCCGTCATCCATACGCTGGGGCACTGCTGCGGTGAGATGGTCGTGGCCTATGAGCCCGTCTGGGCAATCGGCACCGGGCTGACAGCCACGCCCGAGCAAGCGCAGGCCGTGCACGCGGTACTGCGCGCCCAGTTGCAGGCAGCAACGGATCGCGCCTCGACGATGCGCATCCTCTATGGTGGCAGCGTCAAGGCTGACAACGCCGTCCAATTGTTCGCTCAGCCCGACATCGATGGCGGTCTGATCGGCGGCGCTTCCTTGAAGGTGGCCGATTTCGCGGCCGTCTGCCTGGCTGCGGCTCACTGAGTTTTCCCGGTGCCTGGGCCGCAGGGCAGGGCGCCACAAGTGTTTTGATGGAGTGTTTGGAATGCAGGTCTTTGCGAATCTGGTGTTGATCGTTCAGTTGCTGTCGGCTCTGGCGATCATCGGTCTGGTGCTGGTTCAGCATGGCAAGGGTGCCGACATGGGCGCCTCCTTTGGCAGCGGCGCCTCGGGCAGCCTGTTCGGCGCGACCGGCAGCGCGAACTTCCTGTCGCGCACTACGGCGTTCGCTGCGACGCTGTTCTTTGGCTGCACGCTGGGTCTGGCCTTCCTGTCCAATGGGCGCACGTCTTCGCCTGCTGCTTCCGACAACGTGCTGGACCGTGCCGCCGTCGTGGCGCCGGCGCCGGCAGCGTCGGGCGCTGCGGCCATCCCGGGTGCCGTCGTTGCTCCGGCTGCGCCGGCCTCCGTGGCAGCTTCGGCCGCGACGAACTGAGGGCTGACTAAAACCCGCGTTTCTTCACAGGGAGGCGGGCTTTTCCGGTATAGAATGCGAGGCTGTCTGGCAGGAAAAACCCTCCCTAGTTGCCAGGCAGATTTGAGTACCAGCCGTCGTGGTGAAATTGGTAGACACGCTATCTTGAGGGGGTAGTGGCGAAAGCTGTGCGAGTTCGAGTCTCGCCGACGGCACCAAACAATCGGCAAGGCTTCCGTTGGTTCGGGGGCCGGCCAAAGCGGCCTGTCGCAGAGATCATCCGGTTCGAGCCGGAGGTGGATGCAAGGTTCCAGGCGGGCGCGATCCGCGAGCGATATCTTTCGATTCGCTGGTGGCGCGCCTGTTTGCTTTTGTGACACGAGAAAGCGCAGATGAATCTCGAACAATACCTGCCCGTCATCCTTTTCATCCTGGTTGGCGCAGTGGTCGGGATCGCGCCCCAGGTGCTCGGCGCGCTGCTCGGTCCCAATCGGCCGGATCAGGCCAAGAACTCCCCCTACGAATGCGGCTTCGAGGCCTTTGAAGACGCGCGCATGAAATTCGATGTGCGCTACTACCTCGTCGCCATCCTGTTCATTCTTTTCGACCTGGAAATCGCCTTCCTGTTCCCTTGGGCCGTAGCGCTCAAGGAAATCGGTGCGACCGGCTTCTGGGCGATGATGATCTTCCTCGGCATCCTGGTCGTGGGCTTCGCCTACGAATGGAAAAAAGGCGCCCTCGATTGGGAATAAGCGTCCGCCGACACAAGCTGGGAATTTCAAATGGGTATTGAAGGCGTCCTGAAAGAGGGCTTTGTCACCACCTCGGTCGACAAGCTCATCAACTGGTCCAAGACCGGCTCGCTGTGGCCGATGACGTTCGGCCTGGCATGCTGTGCCGTCGAGATGATGCACGCGGGTGCCGCGCGCTATGACATCGACCGCTTTGGCATGCTGTTCCGTCCGAGCCCGCGCCAGTCCGATCTGATGATCGTGGCCGGCACGTTGTGCAACAAGATGGCGCCGGCGCTGCGCAAGGTCTATGACCAGATGGCCGAGCCGCGCTGGGTGCTCTCGATGGGCTCCTGCGCCAACGGCGGCGGCTATTACCACTACAGCTACTCCGTCGTGCGGGGCTGTGACCGCATCGTGCCGGTGGATGTCTACGTGCCCGGCTGCCCGCCGACGGCCGAGGCACTGCTGTACGGCATCCTGCAGCTGCAGGCCAAGATCCGCCGCGAAAACACCATTGCCCGCTGAGCGCCAAGGTATGAGCCCCAATCTCGAAACCCTGGCGCAGCAGATCGGCGCCATCCTCGGCGAACGCGTCGTGTCGCTGCAGCTCGCGCTTGGCGAACTGACGCTGACCGTGCGGGCAGCTGACTATCTCGATGTGGCCAACACGCTGCATGACCACCCCGAGCTGAAGCTGGAGCAGCTGATCGACCTCTGCGGCGTCGACTACAGCGCCTACGGCGACGGCGCCTGGGAGGGCCAGCGCTACGCCGTTGTCAGCCACCTGCTGTCCGTCGTGCACAACTTCCGGCTGCGGCTGAAGGTGTTCGCCGCCGATGACGACTTCCCCTGCGTGGCTTCGGTCACTGGCGTGTGGAGCTCGGCGAACTGGTTCGAGCGCGAGGCGTTCGACATGTACGGCGTCATCTTCGACGGCCACAACGACCTGCGCCGCATCCTGACGGACTACGGTTTCATCGGCCACCCGATGCGCAAGGACTTCCCGGTGTCGGGTCATGTCGAGATGCGTTACGACGCCGAGCAAAAGCGCGTGATCTACCAGCCGGTGACCATCGAGCCGCGCGAGATCACGCCGCGCATCATCCGCGAAGACAAGTACGGCGGTCTGTAAGCCATGGCAGAGATCAAGAACTACACGCTGAACTTCGGTCCTCAGCATCCGGCCGCCCACGGCGTGCTGCGCCTGGTGCTGGAGCTGGACGGCGAAGTCATCCAACGTGCCGACCCCCACATCGGCCTGCTGCACCGCGCCACCGAGAAGCTGGCCGAGAGCAAGACTTTCATCCAGTCGCTGCCCTACATGGACCGTCTCGACTACGTGTCGATGATGTCCAACGAGCATGCCTACTGCCTGGCGATCGAGAAGATGCTGGGCATCGAGGTGCCGATGCGCGCGCAGTACATCCGCGTGATGTTCGGCGAGCTGACCCGCATCCTGAATCACCTGCTCTGGCTGGGCTGCCACGGCCTGGACTGCGGTGCGATGAACATCCTCATCTACTGCTTCCGCGAGCGTGAGGACATCTTCGACATGTACGAGGCGGTGTCGGGTGCGCGCATGCACGCGGCCTACTTCCGTCCGGGCGGCGTCTACCGCGATCTGCCGGACAGCATGCCGCAGTACCAGGTCAGCAAGATTCGCAATGCCAAGGCCATCGCGCAGCTGAACGAGAACCGTTCGGGCTCGCTGCTGGACTTCATCGAGGACTTCTGCAAGCGCTTCCCCAAGAACGTCGACGACTACGAGACGCTTCTGACGGACAACCGCATCTGGAAGCAGCGTACGGTCGGTATTGGCGTGGTGTCGCCCGAGCGCGCGCTGAACATGGGCTTCACCGGCGCGATGCTGCGTGGCTCGGGCATCGCCTGGGACCTGCGCAAGAAGCAGCCCTACGACGTCTACGACAAGATGGACTTCGACGTGCCTGTCGGCACCAACGGCGATACCTACGACCGCTACGTCGTTCGCGTCGAGGAGATGCGCCAGTCTTGCCGCATCGTCGAGCAGTGCGTGAAGTGGCTGAAGGCCAACCCGGGCCCCGTCATCACCGACAACCACAAGGTGGCGCCGCCGTCGCGCGTGGACATGAAGTCCAGCATGGAAGAGCTGATCCACCACTTCAAGCTCTTTACCGAAGGCTTCCACGTGCCGGCGGGCGAGGCCTATGCGGCCGTCGAGCACCCGAAGGGCGAGTTCGGCATCTACATCGTCAGCGACGGCGCCAACAAGCCCTATCGACTGAAGATCCGTGCGCCGGGCTTCCCGCACCTGGCTGCCCTGGACGAGATGGGCAAGGGCCACATGATCGCGGACGCGGTGGCCATCATCGGCACGATGGACATCGTGTTCGGCGAGATCGACCGTTGAAGCGCAGCAGACGATGACCAGCAGCAACGCCTACACCCTCAGCGACGCGACCCGCGCTCGCTTCGACCGCGAGGTCGCCAAGTACCCCTACGAACTGCGCCAGTCCGCCGTCATGGCCTGCCTGGCCATCGTGCAGCAGGAAGAGGGCTACGTCTCGCGCGCGGCGGAAGACGCCATCGCCGCCCACCTCGGTATGCCGACCATTGCGGTCTACGAGGTGACGACCTTCTACAACATGTACAACCAGCGCCCGGTTGGCAAGTTCAAGCTGAACGTCTGCGCGAACCTGCCCTGCCAGCTGCGTGACGGCCAGAAGGCTCTGGACCACCTGTGCAGCAAGCTCGGCATCGAGCAGGGCGGAACGACGGCCGACGGCCTGTTCACCGTGCAGAAGAGCGAGTGCCTGGGCGCCTGCGCCGACTCGCCGGTGATGCTGGTCAACGACCGCCAGATGTGCAGCTTCATGAGCAACGACCGCCTGGACGAGTTGGTCGACGTGCTGCGCGCTGAAGCCGGCAAGCAAGCTGCGAAGGCCTGAGGACAACGATGCTGGACCTCTCCAAATTCCAAAGCACCGGCGCCGAGACCTGCTTCCACGGCCGCCATATCAGCCCGCAGATCTACGCGGACCTGAACGGCAAGAACTGGTCGATCAAGGACTACGAATCGCGTGGCGGCTACGCCGCGCTGCGCAAGATCCTCGGCAAGGATGGCGGTGAAGGCCTGACCCCCGACCAGGTCATCGCCGAAGTCAAGACCTCGGCCTTGCGCGGCCGCGGTGGCGCTGGCTTCCCGACCGGCCTGAAGTGGAGCTTCATGCCCCGCCAGTTCCCGGGCCAGAAGTACCTCGTCTGCAATTCCGACGAAGGCGAGCCCGGCACCTGCAAGGACCGCGACATCCTGATGTTCAACCCGCATCAGGTCATCGAGGGCATGGCCATCGCCGCCTACGCGATGGGCATCACGGTGGGCTACAACTACATCCACGGCGAGATCTTCGAGGTCTACGAGCGCTTCGAGGCGGCCCTGGAAGAAGCTCGTGCAGCCGGCTACCTTGGCGACAGCATCATGGGCAGCAGCTACAGCTTCCAGCTGCACGCACACCATGGTTTCGGCGCCTACATCTGCGGCGAGGAAACCGCGCTGCTGGAGTCGCTGGAAGGCAAGAAGGGCCAGCCGCGCTTCAAGCCGCCGTTCCCGGCCAGCTTCGGCCTGTACGGCAAGCCCACGACGATCAACAACACCGAGACCTTCGCGGCTGTGCCCTGGATCATCCGCAATGGCGGCCAGGCCTACCTCGAGATCGGCAAGCCCAACAACGGCGGCACCAAGCTGTTCTCGGTCTCGGGCGACGTCGAGAAGCCCGGCAACTTCGAGATCCCGCTGGGCACGCCGTTCTCGGTGCTGCTCGAAATGGCCGGTGGTGTGCGCAAGGGTCGCAAGCTCAAGGCCGTCATCCCGGGCGGCTCGTCCGCGCCGGTGCTGCCGGCCGAGGTGATGATGCAGTGCACGATGGACTATGACTCCATCGCCAAGGCCGGCTCCATGCTGGGCTCGGGCGCCGTCATCGTCATGGACGACACGCGTTGCGCGGTGCAGAGCCTGCTGCGCCTGTCGTACTTCTACGCCCACGAGTCCTGCGGCCAGTGCACGCCGTGCCGTGAAGGCACGGGCTGGATGCACCGCGTGCTGGAACGCATCTACCACGGCGAGGGCAGGGCCGAGGACATCGACCTGCTGAACTCCGTGGCCGACAACATCCAGGGCCGCACGATCTGTGCGCTGGGCGACGCCGCTGCGATGCCCGTGCGCGCCATGATCAAGCACTTCAAGCACGAGTTCGTGCACCTGATTGAACACAAGAAGCCCCTGGTGGCTCCGACCTGAGCTGCCTAGGGAAACACCATCATGGTTGAAATCGAACTCGACGGTCAGAAGGTCTCGGTCCAGGAAGGCAGCATGGTCATGCATGCTGCCGAGAAGGCCGGCACCTACATCCCGCATTTCTGTTATCACAAGAAGCTGAGCATCGCGGCCAACTGCCGCATGTGCCTGGTCGATGTGGAAAAGGCCCCCAAGCCCATGCCCGCCTGCGCGACGCCCGTCACGCAAGGCATGATCGTCCGCACCAAGAGCGACAAGGCGGTCAAGGCCCAGCAGGGCGTCATGGAATTCCTGCTGATCAACCACCCGCTGGACTGCCCCATCTGCGACCAGGGCGGCGAGTGCCAGCTGCAGGACCTGGCCGTGGGCTATGGCTCCGGCAAGAGCCGCTACTCCGAAGAGAAGCGCGTCGTCTTCCACAAGAACGTCGGCCCGCTGATCTCCATGGAGGAGATGAGCCGTTGCATCCACTGCACCCGCTGCGTGCGCTTCGGCCAGGAGATCGCTGGCCAGATGGAACTGGGCATGGCCCACCGTGGCGAGCACAGCGAGATCCAGACCTTCGTCGGCCGCACGGTTGACTCCGAGCTGTCGGGCAACATGATCGACATCTGTCCGGTCGGCGCATTGACGAGCAAGCCGTTCCGCTACAGCGCCCGCACGTGGGAACTGTCGCGCCGCAAGAGCGTCAGCCCGCACGACTCCACCGGTGCCAACCTGATCGTCCAGGTCAAGAACCATCAGGTGCTGCGCGTCGTGCCGCTGGAGAACGAGGACGTCAACGAATGCTGGATCGCCGACCGTGACCGCTTCAGCTATGAAGCACTGAACAGCGACGCGCGTCTGAACGCGCCGATGATCAAGCAGGGTGGGGCATGGAAGCAGGTCGACTGGACGACCGCGCTGGAATACGTCGCCAACGGCCTGAAGGTCATCAAGGCCGACCACGGCCCCGCAGCCATCGGCGCTCTGGGCTCGGCCCACAGCACCGTCGAGGAGTTGCACCTGCTGGCGCAGGTCGTGCGCGGCCTGGGCAGCGACAACATCGACCATCGCCTGCGTCACAGCGACTTCGGCAATGCCGCGCCGGCAGGCCAGGCGCGCTGGCTGGGTACGTCCATCGCCAAGCTGTCCGAGCTGGATCGCGCTCTGGTGATCGGCTCCAACCTGCGCAAGGACCATCCGCTGTTTGCTGCCCGGTTGCGCCACGCCGCGCGCCGCGGCGCCGCGATCACGCGCATCGGCGTCAGCAGCGATGACTGGCTGATGCCGCTGGCTGCTTCGCAATCCGTCGCGCCGTCGGGTTGGGTGCAGGCCCTGGCCGACGTCGCCGCCGCACTTGGCGAAGGCGCTCCGCTGGCTGGCACGGCCACCGACGAAGCCAAGGCCATCGCTGCAAGCCTGTCCTCGGGCACTGCCCGTGCCGTGCTGCTGGGCAACGCCGCTGCCGAACACCCGCAGGCCGCCAGCCTGCTCGCGCTGGCGCAGTGGATCGCTGCCAAGACCGGTGCCAGCGTCGGCTACCTGACGGAAGCCGCCAACACCGTGGGCGCACAGCTCGTGAAGGCCCAGCCGCAGGCCGGCGGCCTGAACGCCGGCCAGATGCTGACCGGCACCTCGCTCAAGGCCGCGCTGTTGCTGAATACCGACCCGGTGCTCGACTCCGCCAACGCAGCGGCAGCCGCCAAGGCGCTGGATGCGGCCGAGATGGTCGTCGTGCTGAGCCCGTTCAAGAGCGGCCTTGAGTACGCCGACGTGGTGCTGCCCATCGCGCCGTTCACCGAGACCTCGGGCAGCTTCGTCAACGCCGAGGGCCGTCTGCAGAGCTTCGTTGGTGTCGTCAAGCCGCTGGCCGAGACCCGCCCCGCCTGGAAGGTGCTGCGCGTGCTGGGCAACCTGCTGGGCCTCGAAGGCTTCAACCAGGACAGCTCGGAGCAGGTGCGCGAACAGGCCCTGGGTGGAGACGTTGCAAGCCGCCTGAACAACACAACTGCCGCCGTGCCGCAACTGGCTGCGAAGGCAGAGGGCATCGAACGCTTTGCCAATCTGCCCATCTACGCCGCCGATGCTCTGGTGCGCAATGCCACGTCGCTGCAACTGACCACCGACGGCCGCGAGGCCGGCCTCGTGGGGCTGTCCGCCGGCCTGTGGCAGCAGCTGGGCCTGAACGAAGGTGACCAGGTGCGCATCGTGCAGGACGGCGGTGCCGCCCAACTTCCGGCCCGCCTGGAAGCCGGCCTGCCCGAAGGTCTGGCCCGCGTGCCCGCCGGCCTGCCGCAAACCGCCACCCTCGGCGCCGCCTTCGGCACGCTGAGCATCAGCAAGGTCTGAGGGAGCCTGAACCAATGATCGACACCCTCTACCAAAACGGCGCCTCGCTGCTGGGAGCCTTGTGGCCCCTGGTCTGGAGCCTGCTGAAGATCATCGCGGTCGTTGCACCGCTGATGATCTGCGTCGCCTATCTGACGCTGTGGGAGCGCAAGGCCATCGGCTGGTCGCAGATCCGGCCCGGTCCCAACCGTGTGGGTCCCTATGGCCTGCTGACCCCCATCGCCGATGCGGTCAAGCTGATCTTCAAGGAGATCATCAAGCCGACGGCCGCAAGCAAGGGCCTGTTCTTCCTCGGCCCCGTCATGACCATCATGCCGGCACTGGCCGCCTGGGCTGTCGTGCCCTTCGGCCCGGATGCTGCCGTGGCCAACGTCAACGCCGGCTTGCTCTTCCTGATGGCGATCACGTCCCTGGAGGTCTACGGCGTCATCATTGCCGGCTGGGCGTCCAATTCGAAGTACGCCTTCCTGGGCGCGCTGCGCGCGTCGGCCCAGATGGTCTCCTACGAAATCGCCATGGGCTTCGCGCTGGTCGTCGTGCTGATGGTGACCGGCAGCCTGAACATGACCACGGTCGTGCAAGTGCAGGAGAAGGGCATGTTCGCGGACATGGGCCTGAACTTCCTCTCCTGGAACTGGCTGCCGCTGCTGCCCATCTTCGTCGTCTACTTCATCTCGGGCCTGGCCGAAACCAACCGCCATCCGTTCGACGTCGTCGAAGGCGAATCGGAAATCGTGGCCGGCCACATGATCGAGTACTCGGGCATGTCGTTCGCGATGTTCTTCCTGGCCGAGTACGCCAACATGATCCTGGTGTCGGCACTGGCCGTCGTCATGTTCCTGGGCGGCTGGAGCGCACCGATCTCCTGGAGCCTGCTGGGCATGCAGACGCCTGACTTCATCCAGCACACGATGGCGTTCTGGAATTGGGCCTGGCTGTTTGGCAAGACTTTCTTCGTCGTCACGATGTTCCTGTGGGTGCGCGCCACGTTCCCTCGCTTCCGCTACGACCAGATCATGCGTCTGGGCTGGAAGATCTTTATTCCCGTGACCCTGGTCTGGCTGGTCGTCGTCGGCCTGTGGATGCAGACCCCTCTCAATATCTGGAAGTAAGCATGAGTGGCTTCCTGCAATTCGCGAAGAGCTTCATGCTCACCGAGCTGTTCAAGGGCATGGCCCTGACCGGCCGGCATTTCCTGTCGCGCAACATCACGGTTCAGTTCCCTGAGGAAAAGACGCCGTTGAGCCCGCGCTTCCGTGGCCTGCACGCACTGCGTCGCTACGAGAACGGCGAGGAGCGTTGCATCGCCTGCAAGCTCTGCGAGGCCGTCTGCCCCGCGATGGCCATCACCATCGAGAGCGACGTCCGCGCCGACGGCAGCCGCCGCACGACGCGCTACGACATCGACTTGACCAAGTGCATCTTCTGCGGCTTCTGCGAGGAAAGCTGCCCGGTGGACTCCATCGTCGAGACCAGCATCTTCGAATACCACGGCGAGAAGCGCGGCGACCTCTACTTCACCAAGGACATGCTTCTGGCGGTCGGTGACAAGTACGAGCCGCAAATTGCTGCGCAAAAGGAGGCCGACGCCAAGTACCGCTGATCGCTGCCCGGCCTCGCGGCCGCAGCGGTCCAGCTCAGCTGGCCTGGATACGTATGGACATCACGACCATCCTCTTCTACGTCTTCTCCGGCATCCTGCTGGTGAGTTCGTTCCGCGTCATCACGGCGCGCAGCACCGTGCATGCGGCGCTGTTCCTGATCCTGTCGTTCTTCACGGCGTCCTGCATCTGGATGCTGCTGAAGGCCGAGTTCCTTGCGATCGCGCTGGTGCTCGTCTACATCGGCGCCGTCATGGTGCTGTTCCTGTTCGTCGTCATGATGCTTGACCTGAACACGGACAGCATGCGTGAGGGCTTCTGGAAGCACCTGCCCGTGGCAGCCGTCATCGGTGCACTGATCGCCTTCGAGATGGGCATCGTGCTGATGGGGGGCTTCCAGCTGGCCGAGGCCCCTGTTGCCACGCCGGCCCAGGTGCAGCTGGGCAACAGCAAGCTGCTGGGTATCGAGATCTACACCAACTACCTCTACCCGCTGCAGATCGCTGCCGTGCTTCTGTTGGTCGCCATCGTCGCCGCCATCGCGCTGACGCTGCGCCGCCGCAAGGATTCGCGCGCCATGGATCCGTCCGAGCAGGTCAAGGTCACCAAGGCGCAGCGCCTGAAGATCGTGAAGATGGCGCCCACCGTGGCTGCTCCCGCTCAACCTGCTGCACCCACCGAAGGAGGCCAGGCATGACCGGTATCGCTGCACTGGGCGGCCTGACGCTAGGCCATTTCCTGACACTGGGCGCGATGCTGTTCGCGCTGTCGGTGATCGGCATCTTCCTGAACCGCAAGAACCTGATCGTCCTGCTGATGGCCATCGAGCTGATGCTGCTGGCGGTCAACCTGAACTTCGTCGCCTTCTCGCACTACCTGGGCGACATGGCGGGTCAAGTCTTCGTGTTCTTCATCCTGACCGTCGCGGCGGCCGAATCGGCTATCGGCCTGGCCATCCTGGTCGTGCTGTTCCGCAACCGAGCCAGCATCAACGTCGAGGAACTCGACGCGCTGAAGGGCTGACCGAATGTCTGCACAACTCTCCCAGAACCTGCTGCTGACGGTGCCGCTGGCGCCGCTCGCGGGCGCCATCGTCGCCGGCTTCTTCGGCAAGACGGTGGGCCGCCGCGGCTCGCACATGGTCACCATCCTTGGCGTGCTCATCGCCTTCATCATCTCGGCGATGACGCTGTACAGCGTCGCCGTCGACGGTGCGCGCTTCAACGCAACCGTCTACGAGTGGATGACGCTGGGCAGCCTGAAGATGGAAGTCGGCTTCCTCATCGACGGGCTGACGGCCATGATGATGTGCGTCGTCACCTTCGTGTCCTTGATGGTGCACATCTACACCATCGGCTACATGGAAGAGGACGACGGCTACCAGCGCTTCTTCTCGTACATCTCGCTGTTCACGTTCAGCATGCTGATGCTGGTCATGAGCAACAACATGCTGCAGCTGTTCTTCGGCTGGGAAGCGGTGGGCCTGGTGTCCTACCTGCTGATCGGCTTCTGGTACAAGAAGCCGACGGCCATCTTCGCCAACATGAAGGCCTTCCTGGTCAACCGCGTCGGCGACTTCGGCTTCATCCTGGGCATCGGCCTGCTGGTGGCCTTCGGTGGCTCGCTGAACTACGCCGAGACCTTCGCCAAGGCCGAGGTGCTGTCACAGATGGTCTTCCCCGGCACCGACTGGATGCTGCTGACCGTGGCGTGCATCTGCCTGTTCATCGGCGCGATGGGCAAGTCGGCGCAGTTCCCGCTGCACGTCTGGCTGCCCGACTCCATGGAAGGTCCCACGCCCATCTCCGCGCTGATCCACGCCGCGACGATGGTGACGGCTGGCATCTTCATGGTGGCGCGCATGTCGCCGCTGTTCGAGCTGAGCGACACGGCGCTGAACTTCGTGCTCGTCATCGGTGCAATCACCGCGCTGTTCATGGGGTTCCTGGGCATCATCCAGAACGACATCAAGCGCGTCGTCGCCTACTCGACGCTGTCGCAGCTGGGCTACATGACGGTGGCGCTGGGCGCTTCGGCCTACTCGGTCGCCGTCTTCCACCTGATGACGCACGCCTTCTTCAAGGCACTGCTGTTCCTCGGCGCCGGCTCCGTCATCATGGGTATGCACCATGACCAGGACATCCGCAACATGGGCGGCCTGCGCAAGTACATGCCCATCACGTGGATCACGTCGTTGCTGGGTTCGCTGGCGCTGATCGGCACGCCGCTGTTCTCCGGCTTCTACTCGAAGGACTCGATCATCGAGGCCGTGCACGCCAGCAACCTGCCGGGCGCGGGCTTCGCGTACTTCGCCGTCATCGCCGGCGTGTTCGTGACGGCCTTCTACTCGTTCCGGATGTACTTCCTGGTCTTCCACGGCAAGGAACACTTCCACCACAAGCCGTTCCCGGGCGAGCACGATCACCACGACGATCACGGCCATGGTCATGACCACACGCCGCATGAGTCGCCCTGGGTCGTTACCGTGCCGCTGGTGCTGCTGGCCATCCCGTCGGTCGTCATCGGTTTCATGACCATCCAGCCGATGCTGTTCGGGGAGTTCTTCAAGGACGCCATCTTCGTCAACCTGCACGCTCACCCGGCGATGGAGGAGCTGGCGGAAGGCTTCCACGGCGCAGCTGCGATGGCGCTGCACGGCCTCTCCACGCTGCCGTTCTGGTTGGCGCTGGCCGGCGTCGTCACCGCCTACGTGTTCTACATGGTTGCCCCCAGCATCCCGGCCACGCTGGCCAAGGTGCTGCGCCCGCTGATCATCGTTCTGGAGAACAAGTACTTCATGGACTGGATCAACGAGAACATCCTGGCCCGAGCAGCCCGCCTCATTGGCACTGGCCTGTGGAAGGGTGGCGACACCGCCCTGATCGACGGCGTCATCATCAATGGGTCCGCTAAGACCATCGGTGGCATCGCGGGTCTGGTACGCCGCGTGCAGACGGGCTACCTGTACTGGTATGCCCTGGTCATGATCCTCGGCGTCATGGGTCTGATGACCTGGCAGCTCTGGCCCTATATCAGGCCCCAGTTCAGCGCCCTGTTTGGGCTCTGATCGACGCGGCGGAGAATAAGAATGTTGCTGAGTCTTGCGATTTTTCTGCCCATCGCCTGCGGCGCGTTGCTGCTGGCGCTCGGGCGCGACGAACAGGCCACGGCCGTGCGCTGGATGGCGCTGGTCGCTGCCGTGGCGAGCTTCCTCGTCACCCTCCCGCTGATCACGGGTTTTGACACGACGACGGCTGCGATGCAGTTCGTCGAGAACCAGTCCTGGATCGAGCGTTTCAACATCCGCTACCACCTGGGCGTGGATGGCATCTCGATGTGGTTCGTGCCGCTGACGGCTTTCATCACCGTCATCGTCGTCATCTCGGCCTGGGAGGTCATCGAGACGCGCGTGAACCAGTACATGGGTGCGTTCCTGATCTTGTCCGGCCTGATGGTTGGCGTGTTCAGCGCGCTGGATGGCATGCTGTTCTACGTGTTCTTCGAGGCCACGCTGATCCCGATGTACATCATCATCGGTGTCTGGGGCGGCCCGAACCGTGTCTACGCGGCCTTCAAGTTCTTCCTGTACACGCTGGCCGGCTCGCTGCTGATGCTGGTTGCGCTGCTGTACCTGTACTACCAGTCGGCTGGCAGCTTCGACATCCAGACCTGGCACAAGCTGCCGCTACCGGGTGGCGCTCAGACCTGGCTGTTCTTCGCCTTCCTGGCCGCGTTCTCGGTCAAGGTGCCGATGTGGCCGGTTCACACCTGGCTGCCCGATGCCCACGTGGAGGCTCCTACCGGCGGCTCCGTCGTGCTGGCGGCCATCATGCTGAAGCTGGGCTGCTACGGCTTCCTGCGCTTCTCGCTGCCCATCGCCCCGGACGCTGCACGCGAGTGGTCGTGGCTCATCATCGCGATGTCGCTGATCGCCGTCGTCTACATCGGCCTCGTGGCGCTGGTGCAGAAGGACATGAAGAAGCTGGTGGCCTACTCGTCCATCGCGCACATGGGCTTCGTGACGCTGGGCTTCTTCGTCTTCAACGAACTCGGCGTGTCCGGTGGCCTCGTGCAGATGATCTCGCACGGCTTCGTGTCGGGTGCCATGTTCCTGTGCATCGGCGTGCTGTACGACCGCGTGCACTCGCGTGAGATCGCGGCCTACGGCGGCGTTGTCAACACCATGCCCACCTTCACGGCCTTCGCAGTGTTCTTCGGCATGGCCAACTGCGGCCTGCCCGCCACGGCCGGCTTCGTCGGCGAGTGGATGGTCATCCTCGGCACCGTCAAGGCCAATTTCTGGCTGGGCGGCATCGCCGCCACGGCGCTGGTGTTCGGTGCAGCCTACACGTTGTGGATGATCAAGCGCGTCTACTTCGGCGACATCGCCAACGACAACGTGCGTGCGCTGACCGACATCAACCGCCGCGAATTCGTCATGCTGGGCCTGCTGGCCGTGGCCACGCTCTACATGGGCGTCTATCCCAAGCCCTTCACGGACGTGATGCACGTCTCGGTCACGGAGCTGCTGCAGCACGTCGCGCTCAGCAAGATCCCGGGTTGAAGGCGAGCTGAGGCAAAACAATGAACGACATGAACTGGCTCGCGATCTATCCCGAAATCCTGCTGCTGGCGATGGGCTGCGTCGTTGCGCTGGTGGACCTCTGGGTCACCGACGAACAGCGCCGCCCGACCTACTGGCTGACGCAGCTGACGCTGGTCGTCGTCGCGGCCATGCATTTCTGCTACTTCGACGCCGGCATGACCACCTATGCCATGCAGGGCATGGTCGTCGCCGACCCGATGGGCCATCTGCTCGCCGGCTTCGCCTGCGTCGCCACGCTGATCACGCTCGTCTATGCGCGGCCCTATGCCGGCGTGCGCGAGATGCTCAAGGGCGAACTCTTCATCCTCAGCCTGTTCTCGCTGCTGGGCGTCAACGTGATGCTGTCGGCGAACAACTTCCTGGTCGTCTACCTCGGCCTGGAGCTGATGAGCCTGTCGCTTTACGCCCTGGTCGCGCTGCGCCGTGACCATGCCGTGTCGACGGAAGCCGCGATGAAGTACTTCGTCCTCGGCGCCCTGGCCAGCGGTTTCCTGCTCTACGGCCTGTCGATGATGTACGGCGCCACCGGTTCGCTGACCATTCCCGAAGTCTTCGACGTCATCTCCAAGGGCGCACCCAACCGTGCAGTGTTGGTGTTCGGCGTGGTCTTCGTCGTCGCCGGCCTGGCCTTCAAGCTCGGCGCAGCTCCCTTCCACATGTGGGTGCCCGACGTTTACCAAGGCGCGCCCACGGCCATCACGCTGCTCATCGGTGCGGCGCCCAAGCTGGCGGCGTTCGCGATCACCGTGCGCCTGCTCGTCGAGGGCATGATCGGCCTGGCCGTCGACTGGCAGCAGATGCTGGTGGTGCTGTCCATCATGTCGCTGCTGGTGGGCAACCTGGCCGCCATTGCGCAGAGCAACCTCAAGCGCATGCTGGCCTACTCGACCATCGCCAACATGGGCTTCATGCTGCTGGGCATGGCATCGGGCGTCGTCAACGACAGCACGCTGTCTGCCGCCAACGCCTACAGCTCGGCGATGTTTTACGCAGTCACCTACGTGCTGACGACGCTGGGCACCTTCGGCATGGTCATCCTGCTGTCGCGCCAGGGCCATGAGGCCGAGGAGATCAAGGACCTGGCCGGACTGGCCAAGCGCAGCCCGTGGTTCGCGCTGGTCATGACGATGTTCATGTTCTCGCTGGCCGGCGTGCCGCCGACCGTGGGTTTCTACGCCAAGCTGGCCGTGCTGCAGGCGCTGGTGTCCACGCATGAGACGGCTTACATCTACCTGGCCGTCTTCGCCGTCATCGTGTCGCTGGTCGGTGCCTTCTACTACCTGCGCGTCGTCAAGGTCATGTTCTTCGACGAGCCGACCGACACGGCGCCCATCACGGCTCCCAGCGACGTCCGCTTCGTCATGTCGCTGAACGGTGCTGCGGTGCTGGTGCTCGGCCTGCTGCCCGGTGGCCTGATGGCGTTGTGCGCCCAGGCCATCGTGAAGGCCCTCGCGACCTGAGCGGCCCATGGACCAGTCCGCAGCCGTCTGGCTGGTCCTCGTCGCGGCCATCGTCGCGGCCAACCTGCCTTATTTCACCGAACGCGTTCTGCTGGTCGGCCCGCGCCGGGGTCGCAAGGCGGCCTGGTGGCGAGTGGCGGAGCTGGTGCTGATGGCCGCGTTGACCTTCGGTCTCGGCTCGGCGCTGGAGGCCCGCATCGGTCAGCGTCACGAGCAGGGCTGGGAGTTCTATGCTGCGGCGGCCTGCCTCTTCATCACGCTGGGCTTTCCCGGCTTTGTCTGGAGGTATCTGCGCCGTGGCCGAGACTGACGAGCATCTCGCCGAGCGCATGCTCGAAACCAGTCAGGTCTACCGCGGGCATTTCCTCGATGTCCGTCGTGACCGCGTTGCCCTGCCCGACGGTGGCAGCGCCCATCGCGAATACATCCGTCACCCCGGCGCCGTCATGGTGGTGCCGCTGCTCGACGACGGCCGGCTGCTGCTGGAGCGCCAGTACCGCTATCCGATGGGGCGTGTCATGCTGGAGTTCCCTGCGGGCAAGCTCGATGCTGGCGAAGACCCGCTCGCTTGCGGCCAGCGCGAGCTGACGGAGGAGACCGGTTACAGCGCTGCCGAGTGGGCCTACGCGGGCGTGCTGCACAACGCCATCGCCTACTCGGACGAGGGCATACACATCTACTTCGCTCGCGGCCTCACAAGGGGCGAGCAGAAGCTGGACGCGGGAGAGTTCCTCGAACTCGTCACGCACACCGCAGCCGAACTCGATCAGTTCGCTGCCCGCGGTGAACTGACCGACGCGAAGACGCTGATCGGCCTGCTGTGGCTGCAACGCTGGCAGCAGGGCGCCTGGCCCTTGCACTGGCAGACAGCGGCCTGACAGCCTGTTCCGCGCAGGCCTGCGCGGACGTGAATAAACCTAGTGCATGACCTCTGGCGAAGTATTGCCAGACCGTTAAGCTCGGCCGTTTTTTGAGCCGACCGACCCTTGTCCTCTGAAGAGAGCTTCTCCATGACGCGTGCAACGCCGATCCTCACTGCCCTGACGCTGGCCCTGATCCTCACCGCTTGCAGCAAGGGTGGCAAGCCCGACGAGGCCAAGGCCGGTGCAGCCAAGGTGGCAGCACCGCTGCTGTTGGCGCCGGAAGACTTGCGGCAGGTCGGCCAGAGCGGCTTGATCGGCGCCCCCGTCATTACCGGCGCCATCCAGCCGGCACGGCGTGCCGACCTGCGCGCCGAGGTCGCGGCCGTCGTGCTGCAGGTGGCCAAGGACAATGGCGAGCGCGTGCGAGCGGGCGACCTCATCATCCGGCTCGATCCGACGGCCATTCGCGACAGCCTTACCTCTGCCGACGAGGCACTGCGCGCCGCCCAGCAGAGCTTCGAGCAGGCAGAGCGCGTGCTGGCCCGCCAGCGCACGTTGAACCAGCAGGGCATGATCTCCATGCAAGGTCTGGAAGACGCAGAGGTACGCCGCAACGCCGCGCAGAGCGAACTTGCCGCAGCCAGGGCGCGTGCCGTCACGGCGCGCCAGCAGGTCTCGCGCACCGAGGTGCGCGCGCCCTTCGATGGCGTCGTGAGCGAACGCAAGATCTCGGTGGGCGACACCGTCCAGGTCGGGCGCGAGCTGGTCAAGGTCATCGACCCGGCGTCCATGCGCTTCGAGGGCCAGGTTTCGGCCGACCGCCTGGGCGAGCTCAAGCTGGGCCAGCCGGTCGCCTTCCGCATCAACGGCTTCGGCGACGCGGAGTTCCGCGGCAAGCTGGCACGCATCGATGCCGCCGCCAATGCGACGACGCGCCAGGTCGAGCTGATCGCCGAGTTCAACGACCGCAGCAAGGCGCCGCAGGTGGCCGGCCTCTACGCGGAAGGCCGCGTCGAGAGCGCCGACCGCCGCGCGCTGGTGCTGGCCGAGGGGTCGGTGCAGCGCCAGGGCGACAACGCCTTCGTCTGGAAGGTGGCCGGCAGCCAACTCAAGAAGATTGCCGTGACCCTGGGCGAGCGCGACGAGCGCCGCGGGGAGGTCGTCATCACTGCGGGCCTGGCCCTGGGGGACGAGGTGCTGCGCGCGCCCACTGGCACGCTGACGGACGGCGCGCCCGTGCAGCGCGTCGCTGCGGGCGCGGGTGCCGCCTCGGCCGTCACCGCCGCAGTGCCGGCTCCCGCCGCCAGCAAGTAAGCAGGAGGTCCTCGATGTTCCTCTCCAACTTCAGCATCAACAAGCCCGTCGCGACCGTCGTCATGGTCATCGGGCTGATGCTGGTGGGCCTGTTGGCGCTATCCAAGCTCAAGGTCAACCAGTTCCCCGAGGTCGAGCCGCCGGTGCTCGTCATCAACATTCCCTATCCGGGTGCATCGCCCGAGACGGTGGAACGAGAAGTCGTCAACCGCATCGAGAAGGCGCTGCAGAGCATCTCCGGCGTGGACCGTTCCAACTCCACGTCGCGTGAAGGCAGTGCCACCATCGTGCTGGTCTTCGACTTCTCGAAGAACATGATCGAGGCCGCTGACGAGGTGCGCAATTCGATCAATTCGGTGCGCTACAAGCTGCCGACCGAGATCCGCGAGCCCATCATCACGCGTGCCGATCCGGGCGCCCAGCCCATCCTGCAGCTGTCGCTGTCAAGCACGTCGCTGACGCACGCCCAGCTCAGCCGCCTTGCGGAAGACAAGCTCGCCGAGCGCTTCCGCGGCATCTCGGGCGTGTCGACCGTCAGCGTCAACGGTGCGCTCAAGCGCGAGCTGTCCATCCTGTTGCGCGCCGACAAGCTGCGCGAATTCGGTGTCTCGGTCACGGAGGTGCTGAACGCCGTGCGGGCGCAGAACACCACGGCGCCGGTCGGCAAGGTGCGCGGCACGCTGGAGGACCAGAGCATTCGCCTGCTGGGCCGCCTCGAGTCGCCCAGCGAGTTCGAGCAGATGATCATCAAGCGCAACGCCGGCATGGTGGTGCGCCTGGGCCAGGTGGCCGAGGTCAAGGACGGCTTTGCCGAGATGACCGGCTACTCGCTGCGCAACGGCCGGCCCAACGTAGGCATCTCCATCACGCGTTCGCGTGACGCCTCCACCGTCAGCGTCGCCAACGACTCGCGCAAGCTGGTCGAAGAGATCAGGAAGGAGCTGCCCGCCGGCACCACGCTGGACGTCACGCAGGACGGCGGCAAGGATGCCGAGGACAGCCTGCACAACGTGACGCACGCGCTGGTCTTCGGTGCGGGCCTGACCATCTTCGTCGTCTACGCCTTCCTGAACAGCTGGCGCTCGACGCTGATCACGGCGCTGTCCCTCCCAACTTCGGTGCTGGCGGCCTTCATCGCCGTCTGGCTGATGGGCTTCTCGCTGAACTTCATGAGCCTGCTGGGCCTGAGCCTGGCCATCGGCGTGCTCATCGACGACGCCATCGTCGTGCGGGAGAACATCGTGCGGCACATGGAGCGCGGCAGCGACCGCGTGACCGCGGCGCGCGAGGGCACTGCAGAAATCGGCCTGGCCGTCGCCGCGACCACGTTCGCCATCGTGGCCGTGTTCGTGCCGGTGGCCTTCATGGGCAATGGCCCCGGCCAATGGTTCAAGCCGTTCGCGCTGACCGTGGTGGCCTCTGTCATCGTGTCGCTGCTGATCAGCTTCACGCTGGATCCCATGCTGTCGGCCTACTGGGGTGACCCCCCGGGCTATCACGAGCAGCCCAAGAAGGGCTTCGGCAAGCTGCTGCAGCGCTTCAACCACTGGTTCGACGGCGTCGCCAACGGCTATGGCCACGTCATTGCCTGGGCTCTGCACCACCGCCGCTGGATGGCCGCGTTCGCGGTGGCCAGCTTCATCGGCGCCATCGCGTTGCAGGCCACGGTGGGCGGCTCCAGTTTCCTGCCGCAGGCCGATGCCGGTTTCCTGGCCATCGATGTGCGAAGCCCGGCCTCCAGCAGCCTGGACTATTCCAAGCTCAAGCTCGATGCCGCCGCGGCACTGGCCTCGACGATGAAGGAGACCAAGGCGACCACCGCCTATCCCAACGCCAGTGGCGGGCGCATTTACATCGATATCGGCAAGAGCACCGAGCGTCAGCGCTCGGCCGCCGAAGTCGCCAAGGAATTGCGCGAGAAGGTCGGTCGCCTCGTCGGTGCCGAGTATGTGGTGCTGGACGACCTGAACAACGGTGCGCAAAAGCCGGTGCAGATCCGCTTCTACGGCACGGACTCGCGCAAGCTGCAGGAGATCACGCAGGAGTTCCAGAAGACCATGCAGGGCATCAAGGGGGCCGTCGACATCGGCTACTCCGAGCAGGACCCGCAAAACGAGCTGCAGATCGAACTGGACCGAGGCCTGGCCAACCAGATGGGCATCTCCGTCAACGATGCTGCTCAGGCGCTGCGCGTGGCCTTCGCGGGCGTCGAGGCCGGTGACTGGATCGATCCCACCGGCGAAGCCCGTGACGTGTCCATCCGCCTGCACCCGGCCGACCGCGTCGATGCGGCCAACATCGAGCGCCTGCCCATCGCCGTCTCCGGCACCAACCGCATGGTGCCGCTGGACCAGATCGCCACAGTCACGATGGGCAAGGGCCCCGGCCAGATCCAGCACGGCGACGGCAAGCGCACCATCACGGTCAGTGCCAACGCCCAGGGCCGCTCTCCCGGCGAGATCACGTCCGAGGCCAAGAAGCTGGCCGAGAAGATCAACTTCCCGCCTGGCTTCGGCATCGAGCTGGCCGGCTCGGCGCGCGACCAGCAGGTCGTCTTCACGGCCATGATCACGGCGTTGCTGTCAGGCATTGCGCTGATGTACTTCGTGCTGGTCATCCAGTTCAACAGCTTCACGGCGCCGCTGGGCGTCATGCTGTCGCTGCCGCTGAGCCTGATCGGCGTCGTCGTCGCGCTGATCCTGACTCGCGGCACGCTCAACCTGATGAGCCTGATCGGCGTCATCATGCTGATGGGGCTGGTCGCCAAGAACGCCATCCTGCTGCTGGACGCGACGCGTCAGGAGGAGGCCGCCGGCGTGGACCGCGAGGAGGCGCTGATGCATGCAGGCCGCAAGCGCTTCCGTCCCATCCTGATGACGACGCTGGCGCTGATCGCCGGCATGATGCCGGTGGCCATCGGCGTCGGGGAGGGGGGCGAGTTCTACCGCCCCATGGCCGTGGCCATCATCGGCGGCACCATCACGTCCACGCTGCTGACGCTGCTCATCGTGCCCACCTTCTACGACAGCATCGAGATCGCCCGCGACAGTGCCATGGCCAAGTTCCGCCGTCGTACGCCGCGCTTCACGATGGCAGGAGCCTTCGTGCTGACGTTGATCGAGGCCGTGCTGGCCCTGGTGATGGTGCGCTTCGTGTTCCGGATGCTGATGCGCGTGGTGCGCCGTCCGGCCACGCTGCTTCAGTGGCTGACGCTGGGCTTCGCCTTCAAAGCACCCGCCCAGGGTTGAGCAGTTCAAGCGGGTCAAGCGCCCGCTTGATGGCCCGCATCAGTGCCAGGGCCGTCGGGTCCTTGCGAGCGGCCAGCTCCTCGCGCTTGAGCCGGCCGATGCCATGCTCGGCCGAGATCGAGCCGCCGCGCCGCTGCACGGCGTCGTACACCAGCGCGTTGATCGCCGACTCGTGCGCGGCGAGGAAGGCTGCCGGCGCCACGCCGGCAGGCGCCTGCACGTTGTAGTGCAGGTTGCCGTCACCCAGGTGCCCAAAATCGATCACCTCGATGCCCGGCATGTAGGCTGCCAGCGCCGCGTCCATCTCCGCGACGAAGCCGGGGATGCTGGAGGCGGGCAGCGAGATGTCGTGCTTGATGTTCAATCCCGCCTGCGCCTGGGCCAGCGGGATGGACTCGCGCAGGTGCCAGAAGGCCTTGGCCTGCTGCAGGTTCTGGGCGATGGCCGCGTCCTGCACGCAGCCCCGCTCGACACCAGCCTCGAGCAGGCCTTCGAAGACGCCGCGAGCATGCTCGGCACTCTCTGCGTCCGACAGCTCCAGCAGGACCGTCCACGCAGCGGGGCCCAGCGGCTGGTCCAGCTGCGGCAGCTCGCGGGCCACCAGCGAGAGCGATTCGCGGTTCATGACCTCGAAGCCGGTCAGTGCATCGCCCGCGCGCTCGCGCGCCAGGCCCAGCAGTGCGACGGCGTCGCCCAGCGAGGCACAGGCCGCCAGCGCAGTCAGCCGTTCCCTGGGCTGGGGGTAAAGCCTCATCGTTGCTGCCGTGATGACGCCCAGCGTCCCCTCGCTGCCGATGAAGAGGTCACGCAGGTCGTAGCCGGTGTTGTCCTTGCGCAGGCCCGACAGGCCGCGCCAGATGTCGCCTGTCGCCGTGACGACCTCCAGACCCAGGCACAGCTCGCGTGCATTGCCGTAGCGCAGTACCTGCGTGCCACCGGCATTTGTCGCCAGGTTGCCGCCAAGCGTGCACGAACCCTCGGCCGCGAGGCTGAGCGGGAACAGCAGGCCGGCACCGCTTGCTGCGGCCTGCACCTCGGCCAGCACGCAGCCAGCCTCCGCCGTCAGGCTGGCGTTGGCGACGTCGACATCGCGCACGCGCTTCATGCGTGACAAGCTCAGCACCAGCTGTCGGCCGCTGTCGTCGGGGGTGGAGCCGCCCACCAAGCCGGTGTTGCCTCCCTGGGGCACGACCGCAACCCGGTGGGCCTGGCACAGCCTCAGCACCTCGGCCACTTCGTCGGTCGACGCCGGCCGGGCGACGGCCAACGCACGGCCGGCATACCGCTTGCGCCAATCGTTCTCGTAGGCCGACAGGTCGCCACCTGCCAGCAGGCCGGCCTCGCCGAGCCGGGCTTGCAGGGCGTGGATGAAGTTGTTCATGCCACCTTGGCGGCTGCGAGCCGCAGGCGGATCTGCGCCGTGCAGGCGGTGAACGCGACGAGGCTCAGCACCACCTCGGCCAGCGCCAGCCACTGGCCGGCGCCGCCCTCGCTGGTCGCGCGCACCAGGCCTTCCAGCACATAGAGCCAGATGGCCAGCGCCACCCAGCGGTAGGTGTACATGCGATAGCGCCACAGGCCAATGGGCGCCGGCAGAAGCGGCAGCACCTTCAGCGCCAGGGTGCCGCGGCCCGTGGGTGCCAGCCACAGCTCCCAGGCCAGGCACAGCAGGATCAGCGCGACGACGCTGGCCAGCGCGAGGTTGCGCGAGAGGCGTTCGTTCGCGCGGGGCAGGGTTCTTTCGGGGGCAGGGGACATAGCTGCGGCATCATAGAAGCCATGTCCTCGACACCCCTCCCGCCCGCCGCGCCCGCCACGCCGGATGATCTCGACGCGCCGCTGGCGCGCAACCCCGTTGCCTTCGCGAGGGACTTCATCGCCGAGCTGCTGGCCTGGCCCTGGCTGCAGACGCTGCACACCTTCCGCCAGCGCTTTCGCGAGGAAAAGCTGGGCCTCACCGCCGGCAGCCTTACCTTCACGACGCTGATCTCGCTGGTGCCGCTGCTGACGGTGATGCTGGCCATCTTCACGGCCTTCCCGATGTTCTCCAGCTTCCAGTCCGCGCTGGAACAGTACTTTCTGAAGAGCCTGATCCCGCCCAACATCGCCAAGCCCGTGCTGGCTTCGCTCACGCAGTTTGCGGCCAAGGCCAACAAGCTGGGGGCGGTGGGTCTGGTGGCCCTGGGCGTCACGGCGCTGGCGCTGATGCTCACCATAGACCGCACGCTAAACGCGATCTGGCGCGTGCAGCGTCCGCGCCCCATGGCCCAGCGCGTGCTTGTCTACTGGGCTGCGCTGACGCTCGGCCCGCTCCTGTTGGGCGGCAGCCTGACGCTGACCAGCTATGCCGTCAGCGTCGGCCAGGGCCTCTTCACCAAGCTGCCGGGCGACTTGGCTGCGCTGCTGGGCGGCGTGGACATCGTGCTGCTGGGGCTGGCCGTCGCCGGGCTTTTCCATTACGTGCCCAACACTCATGTGCGCTGGCGCCATGCGCTGCTGGGCGGTGCGTTCGTGTCCATCGGCTTCTCGCTCGCCAAGTCGCTGCTGGCCTGGTACGTGAAACAGGTACCGACGTATTCGACGCTCTACGGCGCCTTCGCGACGGTGCCCGTCTTCCTGGTCTGGGTCTATCTCGGCTGGGTCATCGTGCTGCTGGGTGCCATCCTGGCGGCCAACACGCCCAGCCTGACCGGACGGCTGCATCTGCGCCCCGACACGCCGGGCCAACCGCTTGCGCTGGCGCTGGAGGTGCTGCGCGAGCTATGGCGCGCGCGCGAGGCGGGGCAGCGCGGCCTGTCCGATCTGGGCCTTGCTGCTGCGCTTCGGGTGGACCCGCTGCAGCTCAGCCCCATCGTCGACAGGCTGCTCGCCATGGACTGGGTGGGCCGGCTGGAAGAGGAGGGCGCTCAGCGCCTCGTGCTGCTGTGCGCGCCCGAGCGTGCACTGGCCCAGCCGCTGGTCGAGGCGTTCCTGGCCGGTCGGCAGGGCCTGCTCGGCAACCTGTGGGCGCGGGGTGAATGGTCCAGCGTGACGCTGGACCGCCTGCTGCTCACTGAGGCTGGAAGCCCCCAGCCTTCATGAGCCGCGCCCAGACGGCAGAGTAGGCGCGCTCGCGCGCCGCCAGCTGGGCGGCGCTCATCATCCCGACGGACAGGCCCAGCTCGGCCAGCCGCTGTCGCACGCCGGGTTGGCCGACGACGCCCGCCAGCGCGTTCGAGAAGCGCTCGATGACGGCCGGCGACGTGCCCGCCGGGGCAAAGACGCCGTAATAGGGCAGTTCCTCGAAGCCACTGATGCCGAGCTCCGCGAAGGTCGGCACCTCAGGCAGCACGCCCTGGCGCTGCTGACCCATGACCGCCACGATGCGCAGCTTCTTCTGCTGGTGGTTGGCGATGAGGTCGGGCACGGAGCCGACGCCGGCGCTGATCTGGTTGCCCAGCATGTCTGCAATCATGGGTGCGCTGCCGCGGTACGGCACGCTGAGCAGGCCGAGGCCATTCTTCTCGCCCAGCAGCTTGACGAGGAACTCCGGCACAGACGCTGGCGCGGGAACGCCCACGTTGCCCTGGCCGCCTTGCTTCCTGACCCAGGCGATGTACTCCGGCAGCGTGGCTGCCGGCGTGCCCCCCGAGAGCGCCAGCGCATTTGCGAACGTTGCAAAGCCGGCCACCGGGACGAAGTCGCGAGCCGGATCGAAGCCGGGATGCTTCAGCACCAGCGGCAGGATGGAGATGGTGTGGTCATGGGTGACGAAGAAGGTCGTGCCGTCGGGCGCAGCCGTCTTCAAGGCCTGGGCCGCGATCTGGCCGCCAGCGCCGGGCCGGTTGTCGACCAGCACCGTCGTGCCGAGAGACACCTGCAGCGCCTCGCCCAGCAGCCGCGCGATGGCGTCCGTGCCTCCGCCGGCGGGGAAGCCGACCAGGAGGCGGATGGGCCTGTCCTCGGCATGCGCGGCAAAGGGCAGGGCGGCCAGCGTGGCCAGGGTCGCGCGGCGGGTGATGTGCATGTGGGCCTCCTTGAGCGGAGGCTGCAGTCTACGGATGAAGGACCACCAGCAGCGCCGTCGCCGCCGACTTGGCGCTGTTGCGTATCGCATGCGGCCCGTCCACCGCATAGCGCGCCGTCTCGCCGGCCTTGAGCCGGCTCGTCACGCCTTGGGCCGTCACCTCCAGGCTGCCGGTGAGCACGCTGAGGTGCTCGCGTGAACCCGGCTCATGGGCCTGCGAGTCCAGCACGCCGCCGGGTTGCACGCTCAGCTCGTACCACTCGAACTGGCCGGCCAGCTCGATGGGCCCCAGGATGCGCAGCTTGCACAGGCCGTCCGGGCTGGTCAGCCCCGGCGTCGCGTGGGCCGGTACCGTCTCTATGGCGGGCGTGGCCGCGCGCTCGCCACCCAGCAGCTCGCCCATCTCCACGCCCAGCGCATTCGCCAGCCGCCACACCACGGCCACTGTGGGATTGGCCTGGTTGCGCTCGATCTGCGACAACATCGACTTGCTGACGCCGGCCCGTTTGGAGAGGTCGTCCAGCGACAGGCCACGGCTGCTGCGCAGCGCCTGCAAGGCGGCGCCGACGCGGGGCGGCTCGAGATCGGTGGCGGGCTTGTTCATGCTTGACGGCGATAGACGTTTTCCGGATACTGCACGAAAGTTCGATATATCGAACAAGTTCAATTTACCGAATTGTGCACCAGGAGCGGCGCCATGAGCCAAGCCTTCTATCAACATCTGCAGACCGAGCTGGACGGTATCCGCGCAGCAGGCCTCTTCAAGGCCGAGCGCATCATCACGACGCCCCAGGGCGCCGTCGTGAAGACGACCGATGGTCGCGAGGTCATCAACCTGTGCGCCAACAACTACCTCGGGCTGTCGTCACATCCCAAGGTGATCGAGGCCGCGCACGAGGCGTTGCGCACCCACGGCTTCGGACTGTCGTCGGTGCGCTTCATTTGCGGCACCCAGGACCTGCACAAGGAGCTGGAAGCCCGCATCGCCCGCTTCGTTGGCTGTGAGGATGCGATCCTCTACGCCGCTGCCTTCGACGCCAACGGCGGGCTTTTCGAGCCGCTGCTGGGCGAGCAGGACGCCGTCATCAGCGACGCGCTGAATCACGCGTCCATCATCGACGGCATCCGCCTGTGCAAGGCGCAGCGGTACCGCTACGAGCACAACAACCTTGACGACCTGGAACGATGCCTGAAGGAGGCGCAAGAGAAAGGCGCCCGCTTCACGCTGGTGTTCACCGACGGCGTTTTCTCCATGGACGGCACCATCGCCCAGCTCGACAAGATCCGCGCACTGTGCGATCGCTACGGCGCGCTCCTGGGCATCGACGAGTGCCATGCCAGCGGCTTCATGGGCAGCACCGGCCGCGGCACGGCCGAGTACCGTGGCGTGTTCGGCAAGATCGACATCATCACCGGCACCTTCGGCAAGGCGCTTGGCGGCGCCAGCGGCGGCTTCACGGCCGCACGCAAGGAGGTCGTCGAGCTGCTGCGCCAACGCTCGCGGCCCTATCTGTTCAGCAACACGCTGGCGCCGAGCATCGCGGGTGCCTCGCTGGCGGTGCTGGACCTGCTGGAAGCCTCGACCGCGCTGCGCGACAAGCTGGAGGCCAACACCGCCTACTTCCGCGAAGCCATCCAGGCCGCGGGCTTCGAGATCAAGCCTGGCACCCACCCCATCGTGCCCATCATGGTCTACGACGCGGTGAAGGCCCAGGAGCTGTCCAAGCGCATCCTGGAGCTGGGCATCTATGCGGTGGGCTTCTTCTTCCCCGTCGTGCCCAAGGGACAGGCGCGCATCCGCGTGCAGGTCTCGGCCGTGCACGAGCGCGAGCATCTGGAGAAGGCCGTCGCCGCCTTCGCTCAGGCCGGACGCGAACTCGGGATCGTCAAATGAAGATCCTGATCATCGGCGCCAATGGCCAGATCGGCACCGAGTTGGCCGTCGAGCTCGCTCGACTGCACGGCAACGACGCCGTTGTCACGAGCGACCTCAGCCCGCAGGGACGTGTGCCCACGCTCAAGCACGAGATGCTGGACGTGACCGACGCCGGAGCCCTTGCCACCATCGTCAAGCGCCACAAGGTCACGCAGATCTACCACCTGGCCGCTGCACTGTCGGCCAACGGCGAAAAGCACCCGATGTGGGCCTGGGACCTGAACATGAAGGGCCTGCTCAACGTATTGGAGCTGGCCCGGCACGAGAAGCTGGACCGTATCTTCTGGCCCAGCTCCATCGCCGCCTTCGGCCCTAGCACGCCGGCCGTCGACACACCGCAGACGACGGTGATGGACCCGACCACCGTCTACGGCATCTCCAAGCTGGCGGGTGAACGCTGGTGCGCCTGGTACCACGCCAAGCACGGCGTGGACGTACGCAGCCTGCGCTACCCGGGACTCATCAGCTGGAAGACACCGCCCGGCGGCGGCACGACGGACTACGCCGTCGAGATCTTCCACGCAGCCCTCAAGGAGGGGCGCTACACCTGTTTCCTCGAGGCGGGGCAGGCCTTGCCCATGATGTACATGCCCGACGCGCTGCGGGCAACCATCGAGCTGATGAACGCGCCGGCCGACCAGGTCAGGCAGCGCGGCAGCTACAACCTCGCCGGCGTGAGCTTCACGCCGGCGCAGATCGCCGCCTCCATCCGCCGCCGCCTGCCGCAGTTCACGATGGACTGCGAACCCGACTTCCGCCAGGCCATCGCCGCCAGCTGGCCGCAACGCATCGACGACGCCGCTGCGCAGGCCGATTGGGGCTGGAAGCTGAGGTATGGCCTGGATGCGATGGTGGACGACATGCTCGATGAGCTGGGGCGTGAACTGAAGCGGAACTGAAGGTCGGCAGACAGCGCAACCTGCTAGGCTGGCAGCCATGAAGTCCGCGCTGCTCCTCCTTGCCGCAGGGATTGCGGCCCTGCCCGCGCTCGCCCAGCAGGCCGAGCAGGAGCCCGAGGATCAACCAGCCCGCTACCTGCTGGGTGTCTCCGTCGCGAGCCGTCCGGAGTACGACGGTGCCAGCGCGCGCCAGACCAAGCTCAAGCCCCTGTGGGCTTTCCAGTGGGGGCGCTGGCGCATCAGCACCTCTGGCGGCAGCGCGCTGCTGGGTTTCGGCCGGGAAGGTGGCGGCGCGGGCGCCAGCACCGTGCTGGTCGACAGCGGCAAGCTGCGGCTGGGCGTCGCACTGCGCGTGGACAGCGGCCGCAGCAGCGGCGACGCCAGCACCACCGAGGGGCTGCCGGATGTGAAGCGCACGCTGCGCGCAAGGGTCTACGCCAACTACGGCCTCGCGCCCGACCTGAACCTCGGCGCCAACCTGTCCCAGGACCTGCTGGGTCGCAAGGGCGGGCTGACGGCCGGGATCGACCTGGGCTGGCGCTTCTACCGCAGCCCGACGCTGGAATGGGCCAGCGGTATCGGTTTGTCCGCTGGTGATGCGCAGAACATGCGCAGCTATTTCGGTGTGCCGGAGTCTGCCGTGGCCTCCAGCGGCAAGCCCGCCTACAACCCGGGTGCGGGCTTGCGCGACCTGCATGCCGGAGTGAGCTTCACGAGGCCGTTGTCCAAGCACTGGTTCGCCTTTGGCGGCGTGGGGGCCAGCCGGCTGCTCGGGCCGGCCGCGGATAGTCCCCTCACGCAGCAACGCAACGGCAGCTATGCCAACCTGGGCATCGCCTGGCGGAACTAGGGCTCGAGCCAGCGGTAGCGCCAGGCACTAGAACTTGATGCGGCCAAGCCAGATGTCGCGGTACATCGCCCAGTCGCCCATGAAGCTGTAGAGCGGATAGCTGAAGGTGGCCGGCCGGTTCTTCTCGAAGAAGAAGTGCCCGATCCAGGAGAAGCCGTAACCGCACAGCAGGCCGTACAGCAGCCAGATGAGCGCCCCGGTGCTGAACAGCTGCCACAGGCACACGAGAACCAGTGTCAGGCCGACGAAGTGCAGACGTCGGCAGACCTTGTTCCGGTGCTCGCCCAGGTAGAAGGGATAGAAGTCCGCGAAGCGGGAGAAGCGTTCCGTGCTCATGCGCCGATTCAAGCGCGGGTTGCACCCGGGCGGCAAGCGGGGATGCCCTCGCAATAATGACCCCATGCATTCGTTGTCCGGGGGCGATTTCGAGGTGGTCATCCTCGGCGCCGGCATGTCCGGCCTGTGCATGGCCATCCAGTTGCAGCGCGCCGGCATCCGGGACTTCGTGGTCCTAGAGAAGTCCGCCGGCATCGGTGGCACCTGGTGGGACAACCGCTACCCCGGGGCCCAGGTCGACGTGCCCGCGCCTGCCTACAGCTTCAGCTTCGCGCCAAACCGGCACTGGACGCACCGCTTCGCCGATGCGCACGAGATCCATGCCTACCAGCAGCGCCTGGTCGAGGATCATGGCCTGCTGCCGCATATCCGGCTCGGCCACGCCGTCGTCGAGGCCCGCTTCGATGCCGAGGCGGGCCGCTGGCGCTTGAGCCTGGATGACGGCAGTGCCATCAGCGCGCGTTTCTTCGTCTGCAGCACCGGGCCGCTGAGCCGGCCGCGCTGGCCCGACATTGCTGGCCTGGCAGGGTTTCGCGGCCGGTTGCTGCATAGCGCACGCTGGCCCGCCGATGCCGACCTTGCGGGCCAGCGCGTTGGCGTCATCGGCACCGGCTCGACCGCCGCGCAGCTGGTGCCGGCACTCGCCCCTGCCGTTGCACGCCTGAGCGTGTTCCAGCGCACGCCCAACTGGATCCTGCCGTGCGTGGACCGGCGCTATGGCCGGCTCGACCACTGGGCGATGCGCTTGCCAGCCTATGCCGCGCTGGCCCGCCATGCCTGGGTACAGGTGCTGGAGCTGGGGCGGCGGGGTTTTGACGAGGGCACGCTGGCGCGACGCCTGATGATCCGCGCCGCGGCCGCACACCTGCGCCGCCAGGTGGCCGATCCCGCACTGCGGGCGCGGTTGGCGCCGACCTATCCGCTGGGTTGCAAACGCATCATCTATTCCAACGACTACTACCGGGCGCTGGCGCAGTCCGATCTCGTGACGGCGCCCATCCAGGCCGTCACGGCCACCGGCGTGCAAACCGCGGACGGGCGCGAGCACGAACTGGATGCGCTGGTCTGCGCTACCGGCTTCGACACGGTGCGGCCGCTGGCCGGGCTGCGCATCATCGGGCGCGATGGGCAGGCGCTGGAGGAAGCCTGGCGTGGCGGCCCGAGCGCCTACCTCGGGCTGACGGTGCCGGGGTTCCCGAACCTCTTCCTGACGCTAGGCCCGAACACCGGCACGGGGCATACCTCCACGCTGCTCTTCATCGAGCCGCAGGTCGCGCATGTGTTGGCCTGCATGGAACGCGTGCGACAGGAGGGGCGGCGCTGGATCGCCGTGCGGGCCGATGTCTTCGCGGCCCAGGATGCCGCGGTGCAGCGTCGCCTGGCGGGGGCGGTCTGGAGCCACTGCAGCTCCTGGTACCGCGACGAGAATGGTCGCATCTTCGCGATCTGGCCGGGCTTCACGGGCGAATACGTGAAAGCGGTGCGCCGGCCCGACGCGGCGGCCTACGAGCTGGGCTGAAGCGCTCCCTTCAGCGCCCCCCTCAGCGCGGCCAGCACGGCGTCAGGCGCCTCTGCCATCAGCGCATGGCCGGCCGGCACCGTGTGGATGCGTGGCTTTAGAAGCTCCCCCAGGACGGCGGTCTGCCGGGGCGAGGTCATCTGGTCCAGCGCGCCGAGGATGAAATGCACCGGGCAGCCCACACGGGCCGCCGCGGCCTCGCCACCGGCATAGCGGTCGCAGACCTGGAAATCGTTCTCGAACAGGTTGACGGCCGTCTGGCGTGACTGCAGCCGCCGCATCAGCGCCATGGCGCCGCCACGCAGCCAACTGCCCGGGCCGGGGTAGCCGGGCTTGGCGCTGGCCAGCGAATGCGAGAACGCTGTGACCATGGCCATGGCGGCCTCGGGCTGCTCGCGCGCTGTCGTCAGCAGGGCTTCGGAGACCTTCATCGGGTAGGCCGTGCCGACCATGACGAGCGTCGAGGCGCGCCCCGCCGCTTCGAGCGCGATCAGCGAGCCCATGCTGTGCCCCACCAGGGCGGCCTTGCGCACGCCGGCCGCGTCGAGCAGCCGGTGCAGCCAGGCGGCGATGGCCTCGACGCTAGTCAGGGGCGCGCCGCCGCTGCGGCCATGGCCCGGCAGGTCAACGGCCAGCACGCTGTAGCCGTGGTGGGCGCACCAGCGCGCCAGCAGCGTCCAGACGCTGTGGTCGTTCAGCGCGCCGTGGATGAAGACGACGCAGGGCAGGGCAGGGTCGAACGTCTTGCCTCCGGTGTAGGCATAGACCTCGTGGGAGTCGACAGCGAGCTTCATGCGCCGCCTCCCGACTTTGCCGCCACCTTGAGCGCCCGCTTCAGGTCGTCGATGAGGTCAGCCGGGTCTTCCAGGCCGATGGACAGGCGGATCGTGCCCGGGCCGATGCCGGCGCTCCTCAGCGCTGCATCGTCCATGCGGAAGTGGGTGGTGCTGGCTGGGTGGATGACCAGGGACTTGGCGTCGCCGACGTTGGCGAGATGGGAGAAGATCTTCAGCGCCTCGATGAAGGCCCGGCCCTGTTCGCGGGTGCCCTTGATATCGAAGGAGAACACGGCGCCGGCGCCGCGCGGCAGCAGTTTCTGCGCGAGCGCATGGTCGGGGTGGGAGGACAGGCCTGGGTAGCCGACCTGGCCGACCAGCGGCTGCGCGGCCAGGAACTCGGCGACCGCCTGGGCGTTGGCGACGTGCCGCTGCATGCGCAGCGGCAATGTCTCCAGCCCCTGGAGCATGAGCCAGGCGGTGTGCGGGCTCATGCAGGCGCCGAAGTCACGCAGGCCCTCGCGGCGCGCGCGCAGCAAGAAGGCGCCGACGGTGCTCTCCTCGGCGAACACCATGCCATGGAAGCCGTCATAGGGTTCGCACAGCGTGGCAAACCGGCCGCTGGCAGCGTGCGCGGCCTCCCAGTCGAAGGAGCCGGCATCCACCAGCACGCCGCCGACGACGGTGCCGTGGCCGCAGAGGAACTTGGTGGCCGAGTGGTAGACCAGGTCCGCGCCCAGCTCGGCCGGACGCTGCAGATACGGCGTCGTGAAGGTCGCATCCACCAGCAGCGGCAGGCCGGCCTCGCGGGCGATGGAGCTGACGGCGGGGATGTCCAGCACGTCGAGGCCGGGATTGCCCAGGCTCTCACCAAAGAGAAGCCGCGTTTCGGGCCGGATGGCAGCGCGCCATGCGTCCAGGTCGCGGGGGTTCACGAACGTCGTCTCGATGCCGAAACGCTTGAGCGTGTAATGCAACAGGTTGTGGCTTCCGCCGTAGAGCGCCGTGCTCGCGACGATGTGCCCGCCAGCCCCCATCAGCGTGCAGATGGCCAGGTGCAGCGCAGCCTGGCCGCTGGCCGTCGCGATGGCGCCGACGCCACCGTCCAGCGCCGCCATGCGCTCCTCGAAGACGGCCGTCGTCGGATTGGACAGCCGGCTGTAGACGTGACCCGCGCGCTCCATGTTGAACAGCGAAGCGGCATGCTCGCTGGACTCGAAGACGAAGGAGGTGGACAGGTGCAGCGGCGTGGCCCGCGCGCCGGTGCACGGGTCGGGCGTGGCGCCGGCATGCAAAGCCAATGTATCGAAGCCCGGCATGGTGTTTTCTATGGTGTGGATGCGCGGGGATTGTGTGCTATGTTGCCCATGCATTTCGTCCCGGAGGCCCCTATGAAAGTCGTCGATATCCTGCGTGTCAAAGGCGGCACCCTGTTCACCGTTTCACCCGACGAGCCGCTCAAGGCGTCTCTCGCCATCATGGCCGAGCGGGACATTGGCTCGCTGGTCGTCATGGAGCACGGCGAGCTGGTCGGCATGCTGACCTTCCGCGAGGTCATCCAGGCCGTCGTCAAGAACGGTGGCGAGGTCGGCTCCACCATCGTCCGCACGGTCATGGACGACCACCCGCTGACCTGCACGCCCGAGACCGAGATCGACGAGGTGCGCCGCATGATGCTGGGCCGGCACGCGCGCTACATGCCCGTCATGAACGGCCGCACGCTGATGGGCGTCATCTCCTTCTACGACGTGGCCAAGGCGGTCGTCGACAGCCAGGACTTCGAGAACCGCATGCTCAAGGCCTATATCCGCGACTGGCCGGTCGAAGAGAACTCCGCCGAGGCCGAGCCCAAGCTGTAAGTCGTGCCGCCCGGCCTGCCGGCCGGAGGGCAGGCGCCGGTTCGCATCCCATGAAGGCGGCCTTGAAGGCCGCCTTCACCTTCTGGGGCGCACCTAGAATTTGACGATATGTCAGGCAGCACCTTCGGCGAACTCTTTCGCGTCACCAACTTCGGCGAAAGCCATGGGCCGGCCATCGGCTGCGTCATCGATGGCTGCCCGCCGGGCCTGTCGCTCAGCGAGGCCGACATCCAGCCCGAGCTGGACCGCCGCCGCCCCGGCACCAGCCGCCACGTGACCCAGCGCAACGAGCCGGATGCGGTCAAGATCCTTTCCGGTGTCTATGACGGCGTCACGACCGGGACGCCCATCTGCCTGCTGATCGAGAACACCGACCAGCGCAGCAAGGACTACGGCAACATCCTCGACACGTTCCGCCCCGGCCATGCCGACTACACCTACTGGCGCAAGTACGGCGTGCGCGACCCGCGCGGAGGCGGCCGCTCGTCGGCGCGGCTGACGGCACCCATGGTGGGCGCCGGCGCGGTGGCCCGCAAATGGCTGAAGCAGGCCTATGGCACGGAGTTCCGCGGCTGCATGACGCAGCTGGGCAGCCTGGAGATCCCGTTCGAAGGCTGGGAGCATGTCAGTCAGAACCCGTTCTTCGCCGCCAACGCCAGCAAGATCGCCGAGCTTGAGGCTTACATGGACGAGCTGCGCAAGGCCGGGGACTCCGTCGGCGCGCGCATCCGTGTTGAAGCCACCGGCGTGCCCGTTGGCCTGGGCGAGCCGCTGTTCGACAAGCTGGATGCCGACATCGCCTATGCGCTGATGGGCATCAACGCCGTCAAGGGCGTGGAAATCGGTGCAGGCTTCGGTGTCGTCGCGCAAAAGGGCACGGAGCATGGTGACGAGCTGAGTCGTGAAGGCTTCGCCAGCAACAACTCCGGCGGCATGCTGGGTGGCATCTCCACCGGCCAGGACATCGTGGCCAGCATCGCCATCAAGCCCACCAGCTCCATCCGCAGCCCCAAGGCCAGCATCGACCGGGCCGGCAACCCGGCGACCGTGGAGACTTTCGGCCGCCACGATCCCTGCGTGGGCATACGCGCCACGCCCATCGCCGAAGCCATGCTGGCGCTCGTACTGATGGACCATGCCCTTCGTCACAGGGCGCAATGCGGTGACGTGGCGTTGCCCGTGGCGCCGATCCCCGCAGCTCGTCCCGCCTGATCTGCAGTCTGTCCGCACCGGTACGGCCTGATCGCCGGCCGGTGCAGCTCAGCCCTCGCAAACCGCGTTTCGTCACAAGCACGCTGCGCCGCGGCGCCCTGATTTCTAGACTGCAAAGGTCTGTATCAGAGAGCGTTTGGGGGAGCCATGCGTAAGTCTTGGAAGTTGGGCGGCATTGCCGCCGTGGTGCTGGTGGTGGGCGGAGCCGGCGTGGCCGTCATGGCCAGCAAGGGTGACGGCCCGAAGAAGCCGGGCGACGACAAGCCCAAGACGGTGCTTGAGTTCGTGCCGAACGAAGTGGTCAAGCCGACGCTGACCGCCATGCCGGCCCAGATCGACTTCAGCGGCCCGCTGGTGGCGCCGGGCACGGTCGTCGTGCGGGCCAAGTCCAACGGCACCTTGCTCAACCTCGCCGTCGGCGAAGGCAGCCGCGTGCGGGCCGGCCAGGCTCTCGGCCAGGTCGACCTGGAAGAGCTGCGCTATCGCATCGCGGAACGCGGTGCGAGCGTCGAGGCCATGCGCGCGCAGATGGAGCAGGCTGAGCGCAGCTACAAGGCCAACGAGGGCCTGGCTGCCAAGAACTTCATCGCGCAGACGGCGCTGGACAACTCGCGAGCCGCCTACGAGTCGGCCCGCGCCAACTGGAATGCTGCCAGGGCCCAGCTCGACACCAGCCAGGTGACGATGCGTCAGGCCGCACTGGTGGCGCCCATCAACGGTGTCGTCGCCAAGCGCCACGCCCTGCCGGGCGAGAAGCTGGCGGCCGAACAGCAGATCTTGACCATCGTCGACCTGGCCAAGCTGGAGCTGGCCGGCCTCGTCGGTACCCACGAGGTGAGTCGCCTGCAGCCGGGCATGGTCGTGCAGGTCAGGGTCGAGGGCGTCGACGAGCCCGTCGAAGCCAAGATCGCGCGCATCGCGCCGAGCGCCGAGCCGGGCACGCGCTCCATCGGCGTGACGCTGGTGCTGGACAACCCCAAGGAGCTCTACCGCGCCGGCCAGTACGCCGTCGCCAAGGTGGTGCTGAAGGATGACACCCAGCGCCTGACACTGCCGATCACGGCCATCACGCGCAACTCCGGCCAGGAGCAGGTCTGGCTCATCGAGAACGGCGCGCTGGCGCGCCGCATCGTCACGACCGGCCGTATCGACGCCCGCGATGGCCGTATCGAGATCCTCAACGGCATCAAGCCCGACGCCCAAGTGCTGGGGGCGCGCTTCGAGAACCTGCGCGAAGGCGACAAGGCAGTCGTCGTTTCGGCCAAGTCCAAGATCGCCGTGGCTGCGGGCCAGGCGACGCTGACTCAATAACAAGACCACGATAAGAGAGGGCACCACCATGTGGATCACCCGTGTCTCCATCCAGAACCCGGTGTTCGCGACCATGGTCATGGTTGCGCTGTGCGTGCTGGGCATGTTCGCCTACGCCCGCCTGGGCGTCGAGCAGATGCCAGAGATCTCGCCGCCAGGCGCATACATCGACATACGCTACCCTGGCGCCAGCCCCGAGGCCGTCGAGCGTGAGATTGCCAAGCCGCTCGAAGAGGCGCTGAACACCATCGCCGGCGTCGAGCGCATCCAGTCGCGCAGCTTCGAAGGCCGGGTGCAGAGCAACGTCGAGTTCAGCCTGAACGCCGACATGGGCCGCGCGATGCAGGACCTGCGCGACCGTGTCTCGCAGGCCCAGGCCGCGTTCCCCAAGGATGCCAAGCCGCCCATGGTCGTCCGCTACCAGGGTGAGAACGCCCAGCCCATCGTCGTGATGGCGTTGCTGTCGCCAACCCGTGGTCCGCGCGAGCTGTCGATGATGGCCGACCTGATCGTCTCCAAGCGCCTTGGGCGTGTGGAAGGCGTGGCCAAGGTGGACGTGGGCGGCATGGTCACTCGCGAGGTGCGCATCGACCTTGACCCGATGCGCCTGCGCGCCTATGGGGTGACGCCGGCGGAGATCTCCAAGGCGCTGGCCGAGGCCAACGCCGACCAGCCCGTGGGCTTGCTGTCCGACGCTTACACCGACGCCACGCTTCGCGTCGAAGGCCGCGTGAAGGATCCCAAGGCTTTCAGCCAGATCGTTGTCGCGCGCCGCGGCAACCTTGCGCTGACGCTGGGTGATCTGGGCACGCTGGTTGAGCGTGAACGCGAGCGTGACAGCATCGCACGCATCAACGGCCAGCCCTCCGTGAGCTTCAACATCTTCAAGCAGCAGGACGCCAACATCGTGGCCACCGGCGACGCGGTCCAGGAGGCCGTGGAGGAGCTTCGCAAGGTGTTGCCCAAGGACGTCGAGCTGCGCGTCATCTACTCGAACAGCGACTGGGTCAAGGGTTCGCTGAAGGGCTTGAAGCACACGTTGATCGAAGGTGCGCTGCTGACTGTGGCCATCGTCTTCCTGTTCCTGCACAGCTGGCGCTCCACCATCATCACGGGCCTCACGTTGCCCATCGCCGTCATCTCCAGCTTCATCGCGGTCTATGCCTTCGGCTTCACGCTGAACTTCATGACGATGATGGCGTTGAGCCTGTGTATCGGCTTGCTGATTGACGATGCCATCGTCGTGCGGGAGAACATCGTGCGCCATGTCGGGATGGGCAAGGACCATCGCACGGCGGCCGCCGATGGCACCAACGAGATCGGCCTGGCGGTGATGGCCACCACGTTCGCAATCTGCGCGGTGTTCGTGCCCGTCGCCTTCATGAACGGCATCATCGGCCGCTTCTTCTACCCCTTCGGCATCACCGTCGCCGTGGCGGTGCTGATTAGCCTGTTCGTCAGCTTCACGCTGGACCCGATGATGTCCTCGGTCTGGCATGACCCACCAAGCGCACGCATTCGCCATTGGCCGGTCCTGGGTCACATGATCCGTGCGACTGACTGGGCCATGGAGCGTTTGCACGACGCCTACGAGCACCTGATTGACTGGGCCTTCTCCGGCCGTCGCTATCGTGTCTTCGTGCCGCCGATTCCCGCCTACGGCCGCCCCTTCGATGCCGCCGGCAAGCGCGACAAGGCCGCCAAGCGCGTCCTCCGTTTCGCGACGCTGACTCCGCGTGGCCTGGTGATGTGGGGCGCCGTGGGCAGTTTCGTTGCAGCACTGATGCTGGCCCCTCTGGTGGGCAGCGAGTTCGTGCCCGAGACAGACAACGGCTTCACGCAGATCAACCTGCGCCTGCCCAACGCCTCCAGCGTGGATCGCAGCAATGCCAAGGTACTGCAGGTGGAGGAACTGCTGCGTGCCTACCCCGAGATCAAGACGGTCTCCACTGTCGTGGGAGCGACGGGCGACAACTTGGCTACCGGCCGCAACCAGGCGGCCCTGAACATCAACCTCGTGGACCGTAGCGAACGCAGTCGCACGATGAAGGAGGTGGAGGACGCCATCCGCGCCGACATCGCCCGGCTGCCGGGTGTCGAGGTCAGCGTGGGCAACAACAAGCCCGTCTGGGTGACGTTGCTGGGTGCCGACTCCGAGGTGCTGACGCAGACTGCCAACGACTTCGCCGCCAAGCTCAAGAAAATCCCCGGCATCGTGGACGTCGACACCACCGTCAAGCCTGGCCTGCCTGCCTTCGCCGTGCGCCTGAAGGACTCGGCCGTTCGCGAGCTGGGCCTGACTGCGCCGCAGATCGCATCCAGCTTGCGCGCCTACGTCAACGGCGAGGTTGCCACCTACTGGACGACGCCAGACGGCAACCAGGTCGAGGTGCTGCTGCGTCTGCCGCGTGAGCAGCGCGAGCGCGTGGAGCAGATGGCCAAGCTGCCCGTGGCCTTCTCCAAGGACGGCGCGCCCATTGCGTTGGAGCAGGTCGCCACCATCGAGCCCGTGTTCAACCCCGAGGTGATCCGCCGCGAGAACCTGCAGCGCCGCGAGGCGGTGTTTGCTGGCGTGCAAGGCCGTCCCAGCGGGGACGTGAATGCCGATGTGCAGAAGCTCATCAAGGAGACGCAGCTGCCGCCGGGCATCAGCTTCAAGGTGGACGGCGCCGGCAAGCAGCAGGCCGAGGCCTTCAACGGCCTGCTTGCGGCCATGGGCCTGGCGGTCATCTTCATCTACATCGTGCTGGCCAGCCAGTTCGGCAGCTTTGTCCAGCCGATCGCCATCATGGCCTCGTTGCCTCTGGCGCTGATCGGTGTCATGCTGGCCCTGCTGCTGTGGCGCTCGACGCTGAACGTGTTCTCCATGATCGGCCTGGTCATGCTGATGGGCCTGGTGACGAAGAATGCCATTTTGCTGGTGGATTTCGCCAACCATGCCCGCAAGGCAGGTGCGACAGTCGCGGAAGCGCTGCGCCAAGCCGGCCTGACCCGCATGCGCCCCATCATCATGACGACGGCCGCCATGGTCTTCGGCATGCTGCCCATGGCCATCGCGCTGAACGATGGCGGCGAGATCCAGGCACCCATGGGTCGAGCCATCATCGGTGGCGTCATCACGTCCACGCTGCTGACGCTGGTCGTCGTGCCGGTGCTCTACAGCTATCTGGTGCGCGACAAGAAGAAGGTGGCCCAGGCGGCCGAGTCGGGCGCTGCCACGGCGTTGCCGCTGCACGGCATGCCCGGCGCGATGCCGGCGGACAAGGAATGACCCAAGACTGAACCCAGATCCCTCGAGCGCTCACGCGCCTGGGCCGGCCGCTTCGGTGGCTGGCCCTTTTTTGTTGGTGTGCCGGGCGGCGGGCATCCATTTGAACGCGATAGCCCCTACCTGGCTGGCATGCGGAATGGGTAGTCGGCTCTGAACAACCCGATTTAAGCCGCGCTTCAGCGCGGCGCGCAGCGAGTCGGGTATGGCCGTCCGGCGGCTCATCTGTGCGTACCTGAACACCGGCATCATGGATGGCGGAGTGAAGGTGGACCGCGATCAGGGCACGCCGCAAGGCGGGTCGCTGAGCCTGCTGCTGGTCGACGTGCTGCTCGACAAAGTCGACAAGGCAATGGAGACGCGAGGCTACAGCTTCACGCGCTCCGCCGACGGCTGCAACATCTAAGTGGACAGTGCAAATTCCGGGGAGTGGGTGATGGCGTGGCTCAGGAGGCTATACGGCAAGCTGAAACTTCAAATCAATGAAGCCAAGAGTGCGGTGCGCAGCGTCTTCGGACGCAAATTCCTGGGCTACAAGTTGTGGGAGGCCAAAGGGCGCGAGTGAAATGTGTAGTGGCCTACAAGACCTTGGATAACTTCAAGGCGCGTATCCGGATGCTCACCATGCGCTCATGCGGACGCAGCATGGCGCAAGTGGTGCCACCCCGCCTGCTGGGCTGGACGGGCTACTTCAGGATGGCGCAGACCCCGTACGTCATGCGCGAGCTGGACGAATGGCTACGCCATCGAATGAGGACATCCAACTGCGACAGTGGAAACGCGGAACAACGATGTATCGCGAACTGCTGTCGCTGGGCGCTCGTGCTGACGTTGCTCACTAGGTGGCGGCCAACAGCCAGCGCTGCTAGTGCAATAGCCAAATGGGGCTCAATGCGATCCTCAACTTTGCGTGGTTCGACCGACTTGGCCTGCCCGACTCTCCCAATCCCAAGCTCTCGAACCGCCTAGTGCAGACCCGTGTACCAGGCGGTATAGCAGGAGGGGCTCCATACGCAGGCCCCTATGCCGATGCGGCCATGGTTGATTGCGACGACATGCCGAGTCTCTGAGTGGGCTGCCGTTCTCTTCCCTCCCCGTGACAGCGATTCCGGGTTTGCACCAGGAGGATTGATAGAAAGGAAGAAGGTCGTTTGCAGCAGAATTGCGCGATTGATGTGGTGGCCTTAGATTCGCCGCATTGGAATGAAGCCAGCGCCCGTAGGGCAGTTGGCCGGACTCGCCGAGGGAGGCATTCATGACTAAATGGGTGGGCGCTTGCGTCCTGAACGGATGTGCGCCGGTGTTGGGCGTTATGGCGATCGCTGTCGCGCCAATGGATGTTTTCGCCGCCGGAGTCGATGTTTCGCAAAGCGGCAGTCCGAACTTCAGCTACCCGGTGGATCTGCCTATTGGGCCAAATGGCCTGCGGCCTCAAGTGACATTGGCCTACACCGGCGCCGGCAACGGCGTTCTGGGACAGGGATGGTCGCTGCAAGCGACCTCGATGATCTCTCGTTGCCCCACGAGCTATTTGATTGACGGCAAGTCCTTCCCCATATGGCGGCAGCCATCGGACAAGCTGTGTCTTGACGGCGAACGCCTTATTCAAACTGACAGCGCGGGCAATCCGCTCCAACCCACGACCACCAACGACGTGGCCGGCTTGTCGGGCTCCAGCTACCGCGAGTACAGAACTCAGGCCGACAAGCGTTGGCGGATTCGAGCCTACGGTATTGCGGGCATTAACAGCCCAAAGTACTTCATCGTTCGCGGAGCTGACGGGCTAGGGCCTGTTAACACAAACGCAATCCGTCAGCGATCAGAGCGAAGCTGATGAAGGCGGTGAACATGATGTCGAGCTTCTCGAAGCGGGAGAAGATTCGGCGATAGCCCTTGAGGCGGCGGAACAGGCGCTCGACTTCATTGCGGCGCTTGTACATCTCGCGGTCGTACTCCCAGGGCTCGATGCGCGTGCTCAGGGGCGGCACGACAGGGATGAACCCCAGGTCGAGTGCGAGCTGCCGAGTTTCGTTGCCCTCGTAGGCGCGATCCATCAACAGATGCAAAGGCCGATTGGGCGCACCGAGCCGCTTCAGCAGAGCTCGCCCCTCGGGAGCATCGTGCGCCTGCCCTGGTGACAGCGAGAAGGTTATGGCCGTGCGCGCGTCCGCCGCGACGAGATGGATTTTGGTGTTCCACCCACCACGGGATTTGCCGATAGCTTGCGGACCGTTTTTTTTGGCGCGCCGGTGCCATCGGGGTGCACCTTGACGCTGGTGCTGTCCAGCGACACCGCTTCAATCTTGATCTGCACGATCTGCGCCTGCTGCAATTGCTCGAAGGTCCGGTCCAAAACGCCCGACTTTGCCCAGCGGCTCATGCGCGTGTAGATCGTATGCCAGTTGCCGAAGCGCTTGGGCAAGCCGCGCCATTTGCAGCCGTGCTCAGCAACGTAAAGGATGGCATTCAACACCTGCAGATTCGACAGGCTGACGTTGCCGCGTTGCAGCGGCAAGCAGTGCTCGATCTGCGCGAATTGGGCTGCTGTGATCTCCATGCACTCACTGTCGCAGCCCAATTGCTTTGGTGCAATTAGTGTTAACAGGCCCTAGTTCGTGAGTATGGCCAAGGACCTGGGGCCGACGCCGCGTCCAACACCACCAGTCAGCCGCTGCCCTTGTCATGGGGGCTCTCGAGAGTCACCGACGCCGCGGGTAACACGATGGACTACTTCTATACCGCGCGGTCGATGAACTGGGGAAGTGTCAAGTATTGCAGGGATGGATCTTGCAACTTCAACTCGTTTTCCAACTCAGGCGACGAGTGGAATCTGGCCAGGATCACCTACGGCGGGCGAAGTGCATCTCCAGTTCAGCCCCACGCTTACACCGTTGACTTTGCGTACGAAGACAGGCCTGACGGTGTTGGAGATCGTTCTGAAGCTTATGTCGCCGGCTACAAGCTGCTGACCATCCAGCGCCTTAAAACAATCACGGTAACCGCGAACACGGCGCCGAGCCTGCCGGTCAAGTCCGTCAATCTGGTCTACGGCAGTGGCCCCATCACATCGCGCAGCGTATTGGGCAGCATCAAGGAGTGTGCTGGCAGCTCGGCGACGCTGTGCCAACCGCCTGTCAGCTTCAACTACAGCCCAGGCAGTTTGACATTTGCCACCAATGCGGGTCTCGGCAAGGATCACAACGGAGTCTCCAACGGCTTGGACACGTTGCCCCTGCTTGCTGATGGCAAAGGCGTCATTACCGGCGACTTCAATGGGGATGGCCTGACCGACATCCTGCGCTGGGCCGATAACCCGGCGGAGAACGTCCTGTACCTGAGCGAAGGCAACGGCAACTTCCGAAAGGTGCTGCCGGGTAGTGGGGCAGGGCAGTTCAACATCACCGATCAGAACCTGCTCTGGACCTATCGCGCGCCCTGGCCTTGGATCGGAAATGGGCGCAAGGATCTTTGCTTCCAAACCGTCGCTGCTGATTTCAATGGCGACGGCAAGGCGGACCTGTTGCGCTTCGCAGCTCCGGCGGCCGTGCAGGTGTCTGACTCCAACGGGACGACCGCGGTGAGTTGTCCGGGAGACAAGACGACCTATCTCTATCTGTCCAACGGCGATGGTTCATTCACTCGCTCGGTGGTGCGGAATGCGGCGAACCAAGTTGCTCTTTCGCTCGCGCGCACGGAAGGCTTGACCAACAGCAGCGTCGCTGGCTGGCGACAGGGCTACCAGAACTTTGTCGTGGGTGACTTCAACAACGATGGCAAGCTCGACATCCTGGCTCTGCGCGCAAGCACTGCGTACTACGAAGCCGATGTTGCCCAGCCAGGGCTGTATTGCTCAAGCAGTCAGCCATGCTCAACGGAGTTGTGGCTTGGCGTGGGCGACGGCACTTTTACAAAGACCACGCCCACCTTCTTTGGCCCCGTTAGCACTGATAGCGGGGCGTTCCATTGGGGCCCCTATCTGAACGGCTATTGGGTGCCCTACGTGCCCGTGGGCGGTTTGATGGCGGGCGACATGAATGGCGATGGTGTGCTGGATATCAGTGTGGGGCGGCACATCTATACGCAAAACGATGGCACAGCCAGCCTCGCCAACGGTGGCTACTACACCGGCAATCGTGATGGCTCCTGGGGCTCTCATGCCGTCAAGTCGATGCCTTGCAGCGGCACGATGGGCGACATGAACGGTGACGGCGTTCAGGACATGGTGTGCGACAGCATGCCGTACTTCGGTGTCAACATGCCTGAGGGATTTTTTGTCTTCGGGAATTCCTCCATGGGGGCATACGGCTATTCGATAGCTGGTTTGCCAGCGGGCGGGGGCTGGGTCGATGTCGATGGAGACGGCAAGGTTGACGTGTTGGTTAACTGGGCGCGCTCACTGGGCGACGGCTCTACGACATCGTTCACGACGCCGAACAATCTTTCCTCGCTGGCGTTGTACGGTGCCCCTAACTACCTCGTCGGCAACTTCTCTGGCAGCGGAGCGGTGGAGTTCCTGAGGACGAGTTACAGCTCTGCGACGTCGGGCTATGTGAACACCTTGTGGGTCAAAGCTGACCCCACCCCGCCGGATCTGCTGACGCGAGTGACCAGTGGCAGCGGTGCCGTCACTGACATCAACTATGCGAACCTGGGCAGTAGTGCTCGCTACGCCAGCGATCAAGGCACCGCCAACGCCTCGGCCTTGCCTATCAAGGACATGAGTTTTAACTTCCCAGTGGTGGTCCGCCTGAGCAGCGATTCAGGCGTGGGCACGGCCAAGGTGATCAACGAGTTTGGCTACGCCGGTGCCAAGGTGGATCTTGGAGGCCGAGGCTTCCTGGGTTTCCGGGAGATCCGCCAGCAGATGGACGCGCCGGACGGCACCAGCAAGCTCACGAGCGTGAGGCAGATGTTGCAGCAGTACCCCTACATCGGGTCGACGGCAGTGTCGGAGACCTACCTGGGGCCACTGAGTGCGATGACCGCGCCGCAAACCGGCACGCGCCTGAGCCGGGTGGAGAACACGTACTGCGACACCTATGCTGCAGCCGGCGCTCAGAACAGCGCCAGCGTCACGGCGCCATGCCCGGTTACGAGCAAGCTGCAACGCCCCTACGTCTACAAGAGCGTGCAGACCGGTATGGACTTGGCCGGCTACGCCACGCCCACGGTCACAACGACGCAAGCCTACAGCGGCGGCTACCTCTCCAACGTGCTGGTGCAGACGCAGGGTGTCGGTCCGGCCGGTACGGAAAACTTCAGCAAGCAAACCAGCTACGAGTACTTCGCTGACGACATCAGCGCAGACAACTGGAAGGTTGGTCGTGTGCAGAAGAGCACCACGAGTTCGACCGTCCCCAACAGCCTGAGCGCCATTTCGACGACGGCGGGCAGCCAGCCCAAGGCGAGCGCCACGACGGGCCAGTGACGAGACGAGAGCCTCGCACGAACAACTAACAAAGCCAGATCGAGCTGCGGGCTCGATCTGCGACTGAAGCAGGGAGTGAGAGACATGCGCATGAAGACGCTGAAGCGCGACAAGAGTCGCGCGTCGAGCCAATCGGCTTGGTGGAGTGCTGGATTGGCCGTGCTGGGAATGGCGCTGGTGCTGCCGTCATCGGCACAGACGCCCGCCGACCCCTACAGCTACAGCCGTGCCGTCTCGTACACCTATGACACGGCAGGTCGAGTGCTTACCGAGACCGTCGAGCCCGACAACCCTGCGCTGTGCGTCGTCAATACCTACGGCTACGACGTCTACGGCAACAAGAACAGCGCTACGATCGCCAACTGTGCCGGCGCCATTCCCACGCGCCAGCAGTTTGCGACGCGCACGGCCGGTGCTGACTACGCGCCGGCCACTACGCCTACAGCCACGATCAACGGGACGACGTTCTACCTGGCCAAGGGCCTCTACCCGTACGGCGCCACTAACGCGCTTGGCCACATCGACAAGTTCGAATACGACCCGCGCTTTGGTGCGGCCATCAAGGTCACGGCTGCCAGCGGCCTGATCAGCAAGACGACTTTTGACGACTTCGGCCGCAAGACCCGCACGACAGGACCGGACGGCACGTCCACCATTTACCGCTACTGCTACATCACCGGCCGCGTCAGCGACCTGACGAGCAACACCAGCGGCTGCGACGGCAACGTGCCCGCTGAGGCGCCCGCTGACGCGGTGAGCTATGTGCATAGCGAGCCGCGCGACACGGCCGACGCCAAGATGGGCCCCTCCAGCCGGATCTACGCAGACCGACTGGGTCGCGAGATCCGCAGCGCCACAGAGAGCTTCGACGGCCCGGGTCAGCCGACAGCCCTGGCGGCCAGCCTGATTGTCAAAGACACCGTCTACAGCGCCCAGGGCTCCAAACTCATGGAGACCCAGCCCTACTTCCTGGCCACGGGCTCCAGCACGGCCACAGGCTCACAGGATGTCGGCGTCACGCTCACGCGCTACGACGCGATGGGCCGGCCCACGGCGCTTTACGCCGCCGACATCAACGGCCTGGGTGGCAGCGGCGACAGCTTTAACCGCGACGGCGGCAGCTTCGGCTATGCCAACTACGGCAGCCGCACCATCAGCTCCACGCGCTACAACTACGCCGGCTCGAGCACCACTCTGATCAACGACAAGGGGCAGCAGCGCGTTGATGAGAAGAACGCCATCGGCCTGCTCGTGCGCGTGACCGACGAGGCGGGCGGCCAGTTGGCTCATCAGTACGACGCCTTCAACAACCTGCTCACGAGCAAGGACGCGCTGCAGAACATCACCGCGCTGCAATACGACATCCGCGGCCGCAAAGTCCAGCTCAACGACCCCGACTCGGGCATCTGGAAATACGACTACGACCCGCTGGGACAACTCGTCTGGCAGGAGAACCCCAACCAGCGCGCAGCGAGCACGGCCATCACCATGGTCTACGACAAGCTCGGTCGTATGACCAGCCGCAGCGAGCCTGAAGGTACGGGCGCCTGGACCTACGACGCCAACCTCGGCAACGGCATGAACTGCTTCAAGGGCGCGTTGTGCGCCAGCAGCTACGCCCGAGCCGGCACCAGCGACACCCGCACCAACGCCACCGCCTACGACAGCTACGGCCGCGTTGCGCGCAGCCTGACCACCGTCACCGGCACCGCACCCGGCCCGGCCATGGCCAGCGGCAACACCTACGACGCGACCACCGGCCGGCTGCTGAACAAGACCTACCCGACAGGCCTGCAGGTCGCCTACAACTACACGACGCGTGGCTTCGTGAAGCAGATGACGCTGCCGGCGAACGCGACGGTCAGCCCATTGCCCGCCACGGCAGGTGGCACGCCGGGCGTCAGCGTCAACTTGGGCGCGGGTAGCAGCCTATGGCAAGTCGGCATCATCAATGCGTGGGGCAAGATCGAACAGAGCACCCGAGGCAACGGCGTCGTCAGCCGAGGCAGCTATGAAGCCGCGACAGGCCGCACCACGGCGTTGAATGCCGGCACCGGTACCACCAAGGGCGTGGTGGACTACAGCTTCGCCTGGGACAGCCTCAACAACCTCATCTACCGCGCGGACAACATCGGTGACGCGGTGGCCGGCGCCGTTACTGAGAACTTCGAGTACGGCGACGCGCTGACGCGACTGACCAAGTACACCGTGAACGCTGCGGGCGTGCCTGGCGGTAGCCGCGTCGTGAACCTGCAATACAACGCGCTGGGCATGCTGCTGTCCAAGAGCGACGTCGGCACCTACACCTACCCGACGGCAGGCAGTGCACGCCCCCACGCGCTGAGTACGCTCAACGCCATTGAGGGCGCCACCACCAGCTTCGGCTACGACGCTGCCGGTAACCTCACCAGTGCCAGCAACGGCAAATACCGCAGCGTCACGTACACCAGTTTCAACCTGCCGGATAGTCAAAGCGGCATCGTGGGTGAGCCCGGTGGTGCGTATGGCGGCACAGCCACCCACACCTGGGTCTACGACGAAAACCGTGCCCGCATCAAGGAAGTGCGCACCATCACGGGCGGCTCACAGGCTGGCACGCGCACGCTGTGGTACCTGCACCCGGACAACGCAGGTGCTCTGGGCTTCGAGAGCGAGGTCAACAGCCCAACGACGCCGACTGCCAACAACCCGGCGCAGACCACGAACAGGCACTTCTTGAGCGTGGGCGGCCAGTCCATCGGCGTGATCATCACGCTGGGCAACCTGCCCACGCCAGGCAGCGATGGCAGCCTGGCGGGCCTGAGCAGCGTGACCATCAAGCGGCTGGAGTATTGGCACAAGGACCATCTGGGCAGCCTGCTGGCCACGACCGATCATGCGGCCCAGGTCACGCAGCGCTACGCGTATGACCCCTTCGGCAAGCGCCGCCAGGTCAATGGCAGCTATGACGCCTTTGGGGCCATCGTGATCGACTGGGGTGAGGCGGTCAACGCGGGCACCAACCGGGGCTACACGGGCCACGAGCACCTGGATGACATCGGACTCATCCACATGAACGGGCGGATCTTTGATCCGAGACTGGGCCTGTTCTTGCAGCCTGATCAGCGTATTCAGGAGCCAAAGAACCTGCAGAACTACAACCGGTACGCCTATTGCCTGAACAATCCGTTGACCTGCACCGATCCTACGGGCATGAATTTTATATTGACCAAGCAACGCTTGGCCAGTTCGGGGTCAATAGTTCAATCCGTCGCGACAGTGCGGGTGGGGGCTTCTGGGGGGCAGGGCGTTACGATGAAGATCGCCTCATCCGGCAGTGATTTCGAGTCGTATCAAATGATCGTGGATGGCGGGTGGTCAAATTGTTGGTCAATTTGCGATTATCTGCTTGATGAGAGTAAGTCGGATGATGGGGGTGATGCATTTTCATCCGGTTTTCGTGAATATAATCCAGATAATCCTGATAATCCAAAGGAAGGCTATAAATGCGTTTGGCCGGACTGTGTCGCCATTGGAGGGCGCCAGGATTGGGGTAGTGGCTTGGATGGCGATAATCGAGCCGCCAGCATTAATTTGACAACGATGGGCGGTGGCTGGGAAGGTGCATTTTCCGGCGTGGGTGCAGTAATAGGCACATGGGGCGGCAGAGCAGGAGGCGCTGCAGGCGGAGCAATTGTTGGGGAAATAGTATTTCCGCCTGGCGGTGGCGCTGTCGGGGCGACAGTCGGCGGCATCGCAGGCGGGCGGGTTGGTGGGCAAATAGGTGGCACCGTAGGACGCGCCATCGGTCGTGCCGTGAATGCGATACTTAACTCTGGCCCGAAAAAGGATGGCGAAGGTTCCACCCCAGAAGAGGTCGCTGCCAGTTCCGGTGGGCCGACTGCAGGTCGACCCGTAAGGCCTAGCGATCGCCAGCGTATTCTCGACCGAGACAAAGGTGACGATGGGAAATGGCGTTGCTGGCGCTGCGGATGGAAGAGCGAGGATCCAGAAGACTTTGATACCGGCCATAAAAACGTACCGAAATCAAAGGGAGGCAATTTGACTGATGGAAATCTTGCATGTGAGGGCCAGTCATGCAATCGAAGCGCTGGGAACCGTGGCGAGGTAAAGCCGGGAAGAGATTGCATGGGTCGGAGTTGCAGCAAGCCATAGACGCAATGAATAAATCTCTGGTGCGGCTACCAATAAAGGCTGAAGGCCTGAATATCGGTCGAGAGGTTATCTTGGCAGAACCTCTGGCTGACGCTGATTGCTTTCTTGTGCGGAGTATTCCGGCGTTCGTGTATGGATTGGCTGCAGGCGATGTTGTCAAAATCCTTGATCGCGAAAGTGGACGCTTTGACGTGTTGGTTCGCGGAAATCAGGTGACCATTCGCATATTTGTAGATGGTGGCCTGGATAGGCCTGATGTACGCTCGCTGATCGACCAAATATCGGAAATGGGGGGGTGCCATGAAATCGCCAGGAATGATGCTGGCGTTAATGGTGCTTCGCTACTGCTGGTTAGTGTTGATGTGGCAATCGGATTTCCGAAGATAGAATCTCTATTGCGTATAGTTGAAGGGCCTGACGTTAGGTGGGAATATGGGAATGTTTACGGCGTTGATGGTGAGTCATTGAATTGGTGGGCTCATTAGTCAGGCCTGCAAAACGCCTGGAACCCGCATGAACACTGGCATTGCGGGTGATCGCCGATAGTCCGAACTCCCAGTTTGCGTTGCAATGACGCGCAGTTCCTGGGAGTTTGGAGACCACCGCCGATGGCCACCGACGACTTCTTCCGCGCGCGCCTGGAGCAAATGATCGACATGCGCCACGCGCTGGCGGTGCTGGCCACGCGCATGCCGTGGGCGCAGATCGAGGCGTCGCTGGCGCCGCTGTTCGCGCACCAGGATCGCTCCGGCCGTGTGATCGAGGACACCGACCTGTTCGGCCCGACACTGGCGGTGGCCGGAGCCGGCGTGAGCCAGCGTGGCCGCCCACGGCTGCCGATCCGGCTGATGGTGGCGCTGCTGTACTTGAAGCACGCCTATGGCGAGAGCGACGAGTCGGTGGTCGAGCGCTGGGCCCAGGACGTGTACTTCCAGTTCTTCAGCGGACAGGTGTACTTCGAACCGCGGCTGCCCTGCGACGCGACGCAGATCGGGCGCTTCCGGCGGGTGCTCGGCGAGGCCGGCGTGGAGCAGTTGCTGAAGTCCACGATCGAGGCGGCCGTGGGCATGAAGGCGATCCGGCCCGCGGAGTTCGAGCGCGTGATCGTCGACAGCACGGTGCAGGAGAAGGCCATCGCTCACCCGACCGACAGCCGGCTGCTGGAGGTGGCGCGCGAGAAGATCGCGCGGCTGGCGCAGCGCGCGGGCTTGCAGCTCAAGCAGACGCATCAGCGCGAGGGCAAGACGCTGCGCCGGCGCGCGGCCGGCTATGCCCACGCCAAGCAGTTCAAGCGCTTGAAGCGCGTGCTGCGCCGCCAGCGAACGATCCTCGGGGCGCTGCTGCGCGACGTGCAGCGCAAGATGGTGACGCTGCCGCAGCAGGCCCAGGATCAGCTGAACATCTGGCTGCAGCGGGCCGAGCGCATCCGCACACAGCGTCCGCACGACAAGGGCAAGCTCTACGCCTTGCACGCGCCGGAGGCGGAGTGCATCGGCAAGGGCAAGGCCCGCCAACCCTACGAGTTCGGCTGCAAGGTGAGCCTGGCGGTGACGCACAGGCAAGGCCTCATGGTGGGCGCCAGGAGCTTCCCCGGCAACCCGTTCGACGGCCACACCCTGGCCGCACAAATCGAGCAGACCACGGTGCTGCTGCAGGACCTCGGTGTGAAGCCCACGACGGCCATCGTCGATCTGGGCTACCGCGGCGTGGATCACGAGGTCGCGCCGGTGCAGGTGATCCATCGCGGCAAGCACAAGACGCTGACCAACACGCAGCGCCGCTGGCTGAAGCGTCGTCAGGCGATCGAGCCGGTGATCGGCCACACCAAGCACGACAACGGGATGCATCGCTGCTGGCTCAAGGGCAGCGAGGGCGACGCCTTGCACGCCGTGCTGTGCGCGGCCGGCTTCAACATCCGCTGGCTGCTGCGTGCCATCGTGCGTCTGGGCCTGGCGGCCCTTCTCTTGTACTTGCGCAGCCTCGCTGCATTGGCCTGGCTGGCCCTGCATCGCTCCGCGACCGCCTCAGGCCGATCAACGGCCATCGATCACCGGCTCGCCTTCACGCTGCGCTGAGTTGGTGGAATAGAAATTTGCAGGGCCGACTCATTAGAAAAATTGGAATTCGTAGCCGAGTCTTGAGTTTTAAGCTTGTAGGGTGGGGTTGATTTGCACCTCTCATATATGCGAGCAAATGACAAGCAACTCAAACCCCATCTGCTCGTCATTGCGGTGGCATCCGCTGTCCTTTTAATGGCCTACCAAATGGCGGTGGCTCAGAGGCTGCGCAACGAGGTTGAAATGCTAGAAACGATAGTGCCGCTTGGGGCTTCGGCAAGGACCAGCAACGCCGACAACAGCGAACAGCTTCCCAGTGCGGTTACTGCGTTGGCCGGGAAGCAGGACTTGTACAGCGATGTGAGCGCCCTTATGTCCGTGACCGGCTTATTACTTTCATCCTATGGTCCAGCCGCCTGCAGACCAGCGTTGGCGTGGCCCCTACCTGAACAGCGTCACCAACGGCGAGATTCCCCTCGACCCTTGGGGCTCGCCCTATTTCTATCGATCGCCTGGTGTGCAGGGCAGGGATTTCGACATCCTGAGCTACGGGCGCGACCGGGCACTGGGCGGCAGCGGCGAAGACGCCGACATCCGCAACTGACTCTGACGCTCCTGCAGTCGCTTCATGTATTTTCTCGCCCGCGTTCTGGACCCTGTGAGCCGTGAGGTCTCGACCCAACGTGTCGAGGCGCGCGACGCGGTTCAGGCCGAGGGTGTAATCACGGCGACCGGGCATCATGTCCTGGAGTTGAAGGCGGAGCACCCCCTGCGTGGGTTGCTGAATCTCGGCCCGGGGCGAAACGCAGAGAGGGAGATCATCCTGTTCTGCCGGGAGCTGAGCTCCCTGCTCAAGGCGGGGCTTTCTGTCGTTGAGGCGCTCGAGGCTTTAGATGCCAATCAGCAACGTCAAAACGCCGATGCTCGCCAAGCGCAGGCGAATGGTTTTTATTCAGTGCTGCTGCGGCATTTGCGCGCCGGTAAGCCACTGTCGACCGCTTTGGCCGAAATGCCCGCCGTCCCCCCGCTGCTCGTCGCGTCAGTCCAGGCCAGCGAGCGCACCTGCAATCTCGTGTCAGCGCTTGATTCGTATCTCCGATACGCTGACCTGACGGCGCGGCTGCGATCCCGGATCGTCAGCGCGGCGCTTTATCCAAGCATCGTCATTGCGTTGGGTGCTGTCATCACCGTGTTCCTGCTGTCCGTCGTCGTGCCCCGGTTTGCCGCGCTGTACGCCCAGATGGGTCCTGCGGCAGGTGGTACGACGCGCTTGCTGCTGAACCTGAGTGCGGTCATCAAGGGCTCTCCATGGCTGCTGCCGGCGATGGCGATGCTGCTGCTGGGATTTGTTCTGGTACTCGTGACGAATGGGCGCTGGAGGCGTGTGTTGGCGCGGGTGATCGATACCGTGCCACTCTTGCGCCGTCAGGCCTTGCAGCTAGAGCTGACACGTCTTTATGAAGCGCTTGCGATGCTGAGCCGCGGGGGATTCAGCCTCCATGAATCCTTGGACCTGTGCAAGACGATTGCCTCAGGAGCAACACAGCGCGCGCGCCTCGCGCAGGCCCAGCACTTGATTGCGGAAGGGGTTTCGGTCTCGCGCGCTTTTGCGGCCTCGGCCATCACTGATGGCGTGACAGAACGGCTGTTGCGCGCAGGCGAGAGAGGCGGGAACTTCGGTGCGGTGCTTCATGCTGTGAGCCAGCGACACGCAGAGACCTTCGAGACTTTCGTGGAGCGAGCGACCCGTGTGATCGAGCCCTTACTGCTGCTGGTGGTGGCGGTATTGGTGGGTGGCTTGGTTGTGACGCTGTACATGCCTATCTTCGACATCGCGTCGTCTATCCGTTGAGCGCAGGCTATCCATGAACTCGCCTCTGAACCAAGAAGACGCTGCTCGGCTGCGGGCTGCGCGGCAGCAGGCCCAGAGCGGCACCACGACGGTACTGGATGAGTTGAGCCGTGATCTTGGAATTGAGCGTGCTACGGAACTCCTGAGGTCCTGCGGGGTCGAGAGCGTCCTTGAGGGCCCGAACGAGCTCGAAAACCTGGAGGTGTCTATCTCCTTGACGGCGCAGTTGCCAGCGATCAAGGTGCGCCTGCGCGATGGCCGTCAAGGATGGCTGATGGCCGATCCCCTGGACGATGCGGCTTTCCGCAAGCTGAGCAGGAATGTGCGGGAGTTCCTGGAACCGTTTGCGGCGTTCTCGGCAGCGCTGCGCGAGTTTGCAGCCGCAGAACCGGTGGGCAGTGGTGTCAGGGAAGCGTTGCCGGAGCCGGCACCTGTTGCGCCGAACACGACTGCTGAGGCAGCCTTTGTCGGCAGTGCCGTCGAATTTGTCGGTCGCGCTGTCGCGACGGCGCTTGCGGAGGGCGCAAGTGATGTCCATTTCGAATGCGATCGTCAAGGCATCTCCGCCAAGCTGCGTTTGGATGGCGTAATGAGTCCGCTGTTTCGGCAAGAAGGCGTTCAGCGCGCCGAAGAAGTGATTTCCCGGATCAAGGTGCTGGCGCAACTGGACATTACCGAGCGGCGTTTGCCGCAAGACGGGCGCTTCAGGCATGAAGTGAGTGGGCGTGGTGTGGATCTTCGCGTCTCCATCATGCCCAGTGTGTTTGGTGAAGATGCGGTGCTTCGGCTGCTCGACAAGTCGCACCTCAAGTCCACTCAGAACGCCATCACGCTCGAAGGGCTGGGCTTTGTCGGGTCCAAGGCTGATGACTTGAGGTTGCTGGCGCATCAGCCTAACGGCATGGTGCTGGTAACAGGCCCTACCGGCAGCGGCAAGACCACCACGGTCTATGCGGCCCTTTCCGAGATCAACACTGGCCTCGAGAAGATCATCACGATCGAGGACCCAGTGGAGTACGAGTTGCCCGGGGTTCTGCAGATTCCCGTCAACGAGCGCAAAGGTCTGACTTTCGCCGTCGGCCTGCGCTCAATCTTGCGGCACGACCCGGATCGGATCCTGGTCGGCGAGATTCGCGACAGTGAAACTGCTGAGATCGCTGTGCAGTCGGCGCTGACGGGGCATCTGGTGTTCACGACGGTGCACGCGAATTCTCTGTTTGACGTTGTCGGGCGATTTCGGCATTTTGGGATCGACATGTTCGGTTTTGTCTCGGCACTCAACGGTGTGGTGGTGCAGCGCCTGCTGCGTCGCCTGTGCCCAGCGTGCAAGAGCAGCCGCAGCCTGAAGCCCAATGAGGAAGCATGGTTCGCGGCGCATGCTGGAGAGGCTCCCCGGTCTTTGCTGGCCGCTGTGGGTTGTTCGGAGTGCCATGGCTCGGGCTATAGGGGGCGTTTCGTGGTGGCAGAGGTCCATACACTGACCGACGGCTTCCGTGACCTGATCGTCGGGCAAGCCGACGTCACGGAACTCAAGCGGCATGCGTTTGACCACGGGCGTGTTCAGGTGCTGTTGCAAGCTGCGCTCGAGCATGTGCAAGCGGGTGAGACTAGTTTGGAGGAGGTCTTCCGTGTGGTCGGCCGGAACTAAGCGGCGCCCGGCGGCGTACTGGCTTTCCCAGCATCGCGTGGCGCGCCGGTTGGGTGATGGCCCGGTTGAACTGCTCGCTACAGAATCGGTCGATCAAGGGCTGGCGCAGCTCAAGGATTGGTTGGCTGAAGGCACTCACCGAAATGGGCGGCTTTGGCTGGGAGGCACGTTGTGCCAACTGGTGGCCGCGCCTGCGGTGAAGGGCGTCGGTACGCTCAAGGAAGCGGAAGCAGCAGTCAAGCTGGAGTACCAGAGTACGCTGGACTTTGATTTCAAACTGCATGAATGCGAGCCCGGCGCTGCGCAATGGCGGGCGACGCTGACAGACCGGAGATTGATTGGCGCCGAGGCTGAGCTCTGGCAGAGCAAGTTGGCGTCTATGAAACCCTGGTGGAGTTGGGCCTTGACGCAGGCGGCGGCGAGTCGCACCGCTGGTGCTGGACATCAAACCCTGTTGGCCTTCGATGGTGAGACCCTGGTTGAGCTGAGCAAGAACAGTGAAGGCCAAGTGACGCAAGCGCGGACACAGCCGGCCGCAGGTGGTCGGGAGGCTCTGCAGCGCCAGTTGCTAAGGCAGCGGACAATCACTGGCGATGCAGTGGTGGTTGGCGTTGCCCTCGGTTTCGAGGCCGAGAAGCATGCCGATAGCTTGACCGGATTCGCTGGAGACTTTGCATTTGAGCCATGGACGGAGGTGCTTTCGTGACAGCTCCGCGTGATCCGAGCTTCGAACTGTTGGCTAGGTCAGAGCGTCGGATGCACTGGCTTTGGTGGGTTCTGGGACTTCTGGTGATGGCCAATGTCGGTATGGGCGGGTGGCAATATCAGCTGCGTCAGGAGCTTGCCGCAGCGCGGTTGCGGCAGTCGCAGTTGCCTCAGCCTGCGACACAGCCACCTGCATCGATGTCGGAAGATCAAGTCCAGGCCTTGGAGCTGCTTCGCACGCCGGTTGGCGCTTGGTTTCGGGAGATTGAGCATTGCATCCCCGAGGAAGCCTTAGCTGAGCAGCTTCTGATGGATGCACTGAACCGGAAGGTGGTGTTGACCGCCGTCGCAAATCCAAAAGTCGATGTCGGCGCGTGGGTTGCTTGTCTGAATGAGCAGAGTGGCCAGTTGACCTGGGGGTTGAGGCAGGCCACAAGAGAGGCTGGAAGCGCCTCGAGCCTCAAAGACGGCGATTTACGGCTTGTTCTGGAGGGCAATGTGCGGGCGACACAGGCCCGCTAGTGCTGTGAAGGTGGCGGCTGAGCGCCGCCCAACGGTTCAGGCTGCAGTCCATTGCCTTGGCGGTGGCTGAGCCATTAGGCACCTTTGGCCGGCTCCTGCTCGCCTGCGATTGGCGTCAGGTGGTCGCAGCGGACCCTGAGGTTTTCGGCCAGCCTGCGCAGAGCTGGGGTCAGCTGGTGCCGGCCGACTGACATCCAATGCAGTGGTGCGGGCTCGCCGATCCAGCCGGGAAGCAGGGCCACCAGCCGTCCGGCGGCCAGGTCGGTGGCCACGTCCAGCCGGCTCTTGTAGGCGACGCCCAGGCCCGCCAGGGCCCATTCGCGCACCAGGCCACCGTCGTCGGCAACGCGGCTGCCGCTGACCTCGACCGCACTCGCGCCGCCCTGTACCGACTCGAAGCGCCAGCGGCCATGCACGCTCTCGCCAAGCACGAAGCGCAGGCAGTCGTGCTCGCGCAGATCGGCCGGCGTCCGCGGGCGACCGCGGCGGGCGAGATAGGCGGGGCTGGCACAAAGCACGCGGCGGTTGCCGGGTGCCAGGGGCAGGGCGATGAGGCTGGAGTCGGGTGGCTCGCCGTAGCGCACCGCATAGTCCACGGGCTCCTGGACCAGGTCGGCGAGGCGGTCGCTCAGGCGCAGCTCCAGCCGCAGCTCCCCCGGGCTCTCGGCGGTGGCGAACTCTTCTATCCAGCGCCAGAGGTGCTGGCGTCCGATGTCGCTGGGCAGGCTGACGCGCAAGTGGCCGCTCAGGGGGCGGTCGGCCCCCTCGCTCAACGCGGCCCGGCCGTCCGCCCACGCGGCCACGAGCTGGCGGGCGTGAGGCAGCCAGCGCTCGCCTGCCTCGGTCAGGCGCAGGCGCCGTGTGGAGCGTTCGAACAGGCGCACACCGAGTTCGCGCTCCAGCCGCGCAATGGTGGCGCTGGCCTGTACCGGGCCCAGGTTCAGGCGGCGGGCTGCGGCAGAAAAGCTGCCCGCCTCGGCAGCGGCCAGGAATAGCTGCAGCGGGGAAAGCCTGTCCATCTTCATCTTGTTGGTGAAACTGATTCGGCAATCCTAGGCTTTTTCTGTCAAATTTTGGACGGCAGCATGACGTCCATCGCGGTCTACCCCTTCCAGAAGGACACGTCATGAAAGCCATCGGCTACCTCCAATCCCTGCCCATCAGCCATCCCGAGTCCCTGATCGAGCTGCAACTCCCCGAACCCGAGCCCGGGCCTCGTGACCTGCTGGTCCGGGTGTCGGCGGTTTCCGTGAACCCGGTCGACACCAAGGTACGCCGCAGCCGTGCACCGCAACCCGGCCGCCCCGAAGTCCTGGGCTGGGACGCAGTGGGTGTCGTCGAGGCGCTAGGCCCCGCTGTCGAGGGCTTTGCCATCGGGGATCGTGTCTATTACGCCGGGGCGATCAACCGCCCGGGATCCAATGCCGAGCTGCAACTGGTCGACCACCGCATCGCCGCGCACGCGCCGCAAAGCCTGCCGGATGCCGAGGCAGCGGCGCTGCCGCTGACGGCCATCACGGCCTGGGAGCTGCTGTTCGACCGCCTGGGCGTGGCCGAGGGCGGCGGCGACGGCGACAGCCTGCTGGTCGTCGGCGCGGCAGGTGGCGTCGGGTCCATCCTGGTGCAACTGGCCCGCCAGTTGACGCGGCTGCGCATCATCGGCACGGCCAGCCGCCCCGAGACCCGGACCTGGGTACAGGCGCTCGGTGCACATGCCGTCGTCGATCACAGCCAGCCGTTGCGACCCCAGCTCGTGGCAGCCGGGGTGGCCGAGGTCGGGTATGTCGCGAGCCTGACGCACACCGACCAGCACTGGGCCGCCCTTGTCGACGCCGCCGCGCCGCAGGGGCGCATCGGCCTGATCGACGATCCGGCCGGCCCGCTGGACGTGACGATGCTCAAGCGCAAGGCCCTCTCCCTGCACTGGGAAATGATGTTCACCCGGCCGTTGTTCGGCACGGCCGATATCGCCGAGCAGGGCCGGCTGCTGGCGCGCGTGGCGAATCTGGTGGACGAGGGCCGGTTGCGCAGCACCGTCAGCGAACGGCTGAGTCCCATCAACGCAGCCAACCTGCGGCGCGCGCATGAGCTGGTCGAGTCGGGCCGCATGCGCGGCAAGCTGGTGCTCAGCGGCTTCTGAGCCTTACCACTTGCAGCCCTTGCCGCGCGCGGCATCCAGGGCCAGCGGCAGCGCGGCCAGGATGCCGGCGTTGGCGTAGGCCTTGCGGCAATCCTGGTTGGCGGCGTTCTCGATGGACTGCTCAAGCCTGGATTTGCGCTCGGGCGGCTGGGGGAGCAGTTCGACCAGGCCGGGGCCACGGCGAGCGGCGATGTCACCACTGCGCGGCAGCGACAGGTTGAGCGGGGCGCGCGGCGCACTGGCCGAGGCAGAAGGCGGCATGGCCAGGTCGGGCCCAAGGCGTGAACCGGCGTCGGGAGAGCCGGCCGAGGCCTTGGGGGCGGCGAAGGGATCGGCGCCAGGGTTTGCGCTGGGGTCGCCCCTGGCGACACCGGTTGGCCCAGCCGGTGCCCTCACCTGGCCGGGCAGGGCGCCTGACAGCTCCGACAGGACTGCTCCGTCAGGCGCCGCGGGCAGCGCACGCGCAGCGGTTGCCGGCTGCAGCGGCGCAACGCCGGCGGCACTGTCGGCTGTTTCAAGCCGTCGCACTGGGTTGGGCAGGTCCTGGCCGGTGGGCATCGAGGGCGCGGCCGTGCCGGCTGGCATGCGCAACTCGTCGGGCCGCCTCAGTGGCGTGACGCCCGCACTCTCGGCCGCGGGTGCTTCCAGGCGCTGCACCGCCGAGGGGAGCGATGCGCCGGTGGGCAGCGGCTGGGTGGTCCTGCCAGGGGCTGCACGCAACTCCGCCGGTCGGGGCAGAGCCGTGGGAGTGCGGGCCTCTCCCGTGGCCTCCAGGCGGCGCACCGGAGACGGCAGCTCGACGCTGGTGGCGGGCATGGCCGCTGGCGCGGGGGCAGCCCGCAGCTCGGCTGGACGAGGCAGCGTGGCGGTCCGGGCGGGCACGGGAGAGTCATCCAGGCGGCCCACCGCTGACGGCAGCTCGGCGGGCAACGCGGGCAGCTCTGCGGGACGGGGCTGCGCGCGCACGCGGGCAGGCGGGGACAGGGCGTGGACGGCAGCGTCCGGCCGCGCGTCAAGCCGCCCGACGGTGGCCGGCAGCTCTGCGGCGGGCGTGGGGATGCCGCGCGGCACGGGTGTCTCAAGGTTCTCGCGCGCGATGGGTTTGAAGGCCTCAGGCAGCTCCAGCGTTGCCGTGCTGGGCGGCGCGCTGGAGGTCTCGTCGGTCCGGGCGGCCTGCGGCGCCACCTCGCGCGGATTCCATCGACCAAGTTCGGCCGCGCCGGGGTCGGTGGCCGCTGGCGTGGCCGGGCGGACCTGGCCACCATGACGAGGCTGAGCACCGCTGCCGAGCGCACCGTTGTCGCGCTGTAGCGGGGCCGGGTCGCCGGGTGGTGCGTCGGGAGCACCGCCACTGCGGCCGATCAGCTTGACCGTGAGGCTGCCCCACACACCCTGCCCGGGTGTGGCCGTACCGGTGGCGTTGCCGAAGACCAGCACCAGCCATACATGCAGCAGCATTGCCAGCAGCAGGCAGCGCTGCAGCAGGCGCGGGTCGGGTGGTGAGCGGCGGGGGAGGGCAAGTGCGGCGGACACGACGGCCGGATTGTGTCGTGGCCACATGGCCGCCTGTCAGCACTTGAAACCCGTGCTCGGGCAGGTGGGGACGTTCAGGGTTCAGCGGCCGGGCCAGGCCGCCAGGGTGGTCATGACCGGCGCCAGCCATTGCCCTTGCGCTGTCACGCTGCGCTCGACGACGAGCGTGCGGCCGTCCGCTTCACGAACCAGCACGGTCGAGCAGCGCGTGCCGTAGCGCGCCAGCGCGGGTTGGTCGGGATCGGGCATGCGCACGAAGCGCGGCGACAGCAGGCGTTCGCGGACCAGGCCGACACCTGTGTCGGGCAGCGACGCATCCGCAGCCGGCGCGGCATCGGCCAGCGCCTCCATGAGCCGTGTGACGAGCTGCTGTGCATCGGCCGCATCGTCGAGCGCCCGGGCAAGGTCCGCCTTGAGGCCGATCGTCTTGGGCCAGGGCGTGTCGAGCGCTGCGTTGGACAGCCCGTGCAGGCCGGGCCCGAGGGCCACCGGTGCTGGCGCGCGGTTGCTGATCCAGTGCCAGGCGCCGCGGGCCAGGTCGGCGGTGACGAGGTTGAAGCCGTTGTAGCCGGGCTTCAGGCGCGCGGCGAAGTCGGCCCCGTCGTCCCGGCTGGCCAGCCAGTCGACGACGAGCTCGCCGCGCGATGGCGCGCCGTCCACCTGTCGGCCCGGCTCGCGGACATTGGTCAGCAGGGCCAGCCTGCCGGAGCGCGTCAGGCCCAGCCAGGTGCCGCCGGCCTCCAGGTCACGTCCGGCCAGCAACTCGACGCCGCTGGCCGGCCACCAGGCCATGGGCGCTGCAGGCCGGGCGAAGAACTCGTCGCGATTGGCGGCGATGACCAGGGGGAAGCGCGGATGGGCGTTCAGCGCGAACGCGGCGAGACACATGGGCGCGTCAACACTCGACGATGTTCACGGCCAGCCCGCCTCGGGCCGTTTCCTTGTACTTCGTCATCATGTCGGCGCCGGTGTCGCGCATGGTCTTGATGACCTTGTCCAGGCTGACGAAGTGCGTGCCGTCGCCGCGCAGCGCCATGCGCGCCGCGTTGATGGCCTTGACCGAGGCGATGGCATTGCGCTCGATGCACGGGATCTGCACCAGGCCGCCTACGGGGTCGCAGGTCAGGCCCAGGTGGTGCTCCATGCCGATCTCCGCCGCGTTCTCCACCTGCTCCGGCGTGCCACCCATGACGGCGCACAGCGCGCCTGCGGCCATCGAGCAGGCCACGCCGACCTCGCCCTGGCAGCCCACCTCGGCGCCGCTGATGGAGGCGTTCTCCTTGTAGAGGATGCCAATGGCTGCGGCGGTCAGCAAGAAGTCGATGACGCCGTCGTCGCTCGCGCCGTGCACGAAGCGGTGGTAGTAGTGCAGTACCGCCGGGATGATGCCGGCGGCGCCGTTGGTGGGTGCCGTGACGACGCGCCCGCCGGCCGCGTTCTCCTCGTTGACGGCCAGCGCATAGAGATTCACCCAGTCCATCACCTGCAGCGGGTCGCGCAGTGCCTGCTCGGGGTTGGACGTCAGGCTGGCATGCAGGCTGGGCGCGCGGCGCTTGACCTTGAAGCCGCCTGGCAGGATCCCCTCCGTGCGGCAGCCGCGCTGCACGCACGACTGCATGACGCCCCAGATCTTCAGCAGGCCGGCGCGTGTGTCGGCGTCTGGCCGCCAGTGGCCCTCGTTGCGGCGCATCACCTCGGCGATGGACAGGTCGTACTTCTTGGTCAGCGCCAGCAGCTCGTCACCGGTCTTGAACGGGTAGGGCAGCACGGTCACATCGGGTGCGATGACCTTTTGCTTGCTGCCGTCGGCGGCGACCTCGTCGCTGACGATGAACCCACCGCCGACCGAGTAGTACACGCGGTTGGCGACCTCGTTGCCGTCGGCGTCGAAGGCAATGCAGCGCATGCCGTTGGCATGAAATGGCAGCGTCTCGCGGCGCTTGAAGACCAGGTCCTTGGATTCGTCAAAGGCGATCTTGTGCTGGCCAACGAGGTTCAGGTCGCCGCTGCGGATGACGTCGAGCAGCGCCGGGATGGCTTCGACATCCACCGTGTCCGGCTCGTGCCCAGCAAGGCCCAGCAGCACGGCCTTGTCGCTGCCGTGGCCCTTGCCGGTGGCGCCCAAGGACCCGTACAGGATGACCTGCACGCGGGCCACCTTGTCGAGCAGGCCATCATGTTGCAGGCGCAGCCCGAACAGCCGCGCGGCCCGCATCGGGCCGACCGTGTGCGAGCTGCTCGGGCCGATGCCGATCTTGAAGAGGTCGAAGACCGACACCGCCATGGTCAGGCTTCCTCGTAGTCGGACAGCGGCACGCAGCTGCAGAACAGGTTGCGGTCCCCGTAGACGTTGTCCACGCGGCCTACCGGCGACCAGTACTTCTGCCGGCGCAAGGACGGTAGCGGGAACGCGGCGACCTCGCGGCTGTAGCCGTGGGTCCACTGCGTCGCGCTGACGACCATGGACGTGTGCGGCGCGTTGACCAGCGGGTTGTCCTCGCGGCTGAGCCTGCCGGCCTCGACGTCGGCAATCTCGTGGCGGATCTGGATCATGGCATCGATGAAGCGGTCCAGCTCGGCGCGCGATTCGCTCTCGGTCGGCTCGACCATCAGCGTGCCGGCGACCGGGAAGCTCAGCGTCGGTGCGTGGAAACCATAGTCGATCAGTCGCTTGGCGACATCCTCGGCGCTGACGCCTGAGGTCTCCTTCAGCGGGCGCAGGTCCAGGATGCACTCGTGGGCAACGCCGCCACCCTTGACGCCGTCAATGCCACCGGAGAAGTGGATGTCGTAGTGGTCCGACAGCCGCGCGGCGACGTAGTTGGCCGACAGGATGGCGACCTCGGTGGCCTTCTTCAGGCCCTCGGCGCCCATCATGCGGATGTACATCCACGAGATGGGCAGCACGGCCGCATTGCCCAGCGGGGCCGCGGACACGGCGCCGATGTTGGTGTCCTTGCCCAGGCCCGCCGTGCGGTGCGCCGGCAGGAAGGGAACGAGGTCGTCCACCACGCAGACCGGGCCGACGCCCGGGCCGCCGCCGCCGTGCGGGATGCAGAAGGTCTTGTGCAGGTTCAGGTGGGAAACATCGCCGCCGAACTCGCCGGGGGCTGCCACGCCGACCAGCGCGTTCATGTTGGCGCCGTCGACGTAGACGCGGCCGCCGTGGGCCTTCACCATCGCGCAGATCTCCTTCACGTGCGTGTCGAACACGCCATACGTGGAGGGGTAAGTGATCATGATGGCGGCCAGCTTGTCGGCATGTTGCTCGCATTTGGCCTTCAGGTCGGCCAGGTCGATATTGCCTTCCTTGTCGCACTTGGTGACGACGACCTGCATGCCCACCATCTGCGCGGACGCGGGGTTGGTCCCATGGGCCGACTCAGGAATCAGGCAGACCGTGCGCTGGGCGTCGCCGCGGGACTCGTGCCAGGCTTTGATGGCCAGCAGGCCGGCGTATTCGCCCTGCGAGCCGGCGTTGGGCTGCAGGCTGATGCCGGCATATCCGGTGCACTCGGTCAGCCAGTTCTGCAGCAGCTGGTCCAGCTCGGTGTAGCCGGCCAGCTGGTCCTGTGGCGCGAACGGGTGCACGCCCGCGAACTCCGGCCACGTGATCGGGATCATCTCGGCCGTCGCGTTCAGCTTCATCGTGCACGAGCCCAGCGGGATCATGCTTCGGTCCAGCGCCAGGTCCTTGTCCGACAGGCTGCGGATATAGCGCAGCATCTCCGTCTCGCTGTGGTGCGTGTTGAAGACCGGGTGGCTGAGGAAGGCGCTGGTGCGGCGCAGGTGAGTGGGGATCAGGCTGTCGACGCCGGCTGCGAACTCCGCAACCGTGGGCAACGCGGCGCCTGCCGGCGCGAACCAGCTCCACAGCGCTTCGATGTCGGCGCGCGAAGTCGTCTCGTCCAGGGCTATGCCGACATGCTTGTCGCCATGCTTGCGCAGGTTGGCCTGCGCGGCGACCGCCTTGGCCATCACCAGCGCGGCGTCGCACTCGACCAGCAGGGTGTCGAAGACGTGCGGCGTGACAACCTTCAATCCAAGGCGCGTCAGGCCGGCGTGCAGGATGGACGTGTAGCTGGCGACGCGCTCTGCGATGCGCTTCAGGCCTTGCGGGCCATGGTAGACGGCGTACATGCTGGCGACGACGGCCGGCAGAACCTGCGCCGTGCAGATGTTGGAGGTGGCCTTCTCGCGGCGGATGTGCTGCTCGCGGGTCTGCAGCGCCAGGCGCATCGCCGGGTGGCCTTGCGCGTCCTTGCTGACGCCGACCAGGCGGCCCGGCATGGAGCGCTTGAACTCGTCCTTGCAGGCCAGGAAGGCGGCGTGCGGGCCGCCGGCGCCCATGGGCATGCCAAGGCGCTGGCTGTTGCCGACGACGATGTCGGCACCGAACTCGCCGGGCGAGACCAGCAGCGTCAGCGCCAGCAGGTCGGTGCAGACGATGAAGGCGGCCTGCTTGGCGTGGGCCTGTTCGGTAAAGGCCTTCAGGTCGTGGATCAGGCCTGCCGTGCTTGGGTACTGGCAGACGACGGCGAAATAGTCGTTCTCGGCCATCAGCGTCGGCGCCATGCCGACCTTGACCTCGATGCCAAGCGGCGCGCAGCGCGTGCGGATGACCTCGATGGTCTGCGGGTGCACGTCGCCAGCGACGATCAGCGTGTTGCTCTTGCTCTTCACGCCGCGCTTGGCCAGGGTGACGGCCTCGGCGGCCGAGGTGGCCTCGTCCAGCATGGAGCCGTTGGCGATGTCCATGCCGGTGAGGTCCGTCACCAGGGTCTGGAAGTTCAGGATCGCTTCCATGCGGCCCTGCGAGATCTCCGCCTGGTAGGGCGTATAGGCCGTGTACCAGGCGGGGTTCTCGAGGATGTTGCGCAGGATGACGCCTGGCGTATGCGTGCCGTAGTAGCCCTGGCCGATGAAGCTCTTGTAGACCTTGTTCTTGCCGGCGATCGCCTTCAGCTCGGCCAGCGCGCCAGCCTCGGTGATGGGGTCAGGCAGCTTCATGCCCTGCGCACGGCGGATGGACTTGGGCACGACCGCGTCGATCAACGCGGTACGGCTGGCCACGCCGACGGCGGCGCACATCAGGGATTCATCGACGGCATCCGGCCCGATGTGGCGGGCGTGGAATTCGGAGGCGTCTTCGAGTTGGGAGAGCGGCGTCGGCATGGCGGTCTACTTCGGGTATTTCGGGGCGAGGATCAGAGCGTCTTCAGCAGCGCGTCGTAGGCAGTGGCGTCCATCAGGGCGTCGAGCTGGCCGGGGTTGCTCAGCTTGACCTTGAAGAACCAGCCGGCCTTCAGCGGGTCGGTGTTGGCCAGCGCCGGGTCGTCGCGCAGCGCCTCATTGACCTCCGTGACTTCGCCGTCGACGGGCATGTAGACGTCGGCCGCAGCCTTCACGGACTCGACGACGCCGGCAACGTCCTTCTCCGCGTAGGTCTTGCCGACTTCGGGCAGGTCCACGAAGACCACGTCGCCCAGCGCGTCCTGCGCGTGCACGGTGATGCCGACCGTGGCCGTGCCGTCGCCGTGGACTTCAAGCCATTCGTGGTCGGGGGTGTACTTGATGCTCATGGATTGCTCCTTGGGTGGAATTCCGGGTCAGGGGAGGGTGGATTGAATCAGGTCGCCCATGGCCTGGGCGCGCGGGTCGCCCAGGGTTCGCAGGCCGCTGACGGCGCCATGGCGGTCCTGCAGCGCTTCGTCCTGGGCGAGCTTCCAGCGGCCGTCAAGGCCGGTGATCTCGATCTCGAAGCCGACGATGGCCTTGAGCATGGGTTTGAGGTAGCCAGCCGGCGCGTCCGAGGCCTTCCAGTGGTCGCTGCCGTGCAGCGGGCCTTCGTTGGCGGCGATGAGGCGCTCCAGCATGGGCAGCAGCCGTTCGGCGTCCTGCACGACGCGCGTCGTACCGCGGGCATGCACGGCGAGGTAGTTCCAGGTGGGCACGACCTTCCCGGTGTCCAGCTTGGTCGGATACCAGGCCGGCGACAGGTAGTGGGCCGGCCCCTGGAACACGACGGTCACGGGCGCGCCGGCCTCGAGGTGCTGCCAGACGGGGTTGGCGCGTGCGACATGGGCCTGCAGCGTGCCCAGCGGGCCGCGGCTGCGATCCAGCACGAAGGGCAGGTGGTCGATGACAGCCGAGCCTTCCACGACGGTGACCATCATCGCCAGCCCGGGGGCAGCGACGAGGTCCAGCATGGCCTCGGGGCCAGGTGCCGCGTGATAGCTGGGCTGGTACATCGCGACTCAGCCGCGGTAGTAGCGGTTGGGGGTGAAGGGCGTTGCCGACACGATCATGGGCGTGCGCTTGTCGCGTACGACGGCGAAGACCTCGGTGCCGACTGCGGCATGTTCTTTGGCCACGTAGGCAAGGGCGACGGGTTGGTTGACCGTGGGGGCCAGCGTGCCGCTGGTGACGACGCCGATCTCGGTGCCGTCGGCGGCGACGATCCTTGCACCCTCTCGCACCGGCATGCGCTCCTTGCCGACCAGCCCCACGCGCTTGCGCGCGGTGCCGCTGGCGAGCTGAGCGTCGATGACGGCAGCACCCGGGTAGCCGCCGGCACGCGCGCCGCCGGCGCGGCGCACTTTCTGGATGGCCCAGGTGATGGAGGCCTCGACCGGCGTGGTCTTCTCGTCGATGTCGTGACCGTACAGGCACAGGCCGGCTTCCAGTCGCAGCGAATCGCGCGCGCCCAGGCCGATGGGCTTGACCTCGGCATAGCTCAGCAGCTTGCGGGCCAGCGCGACGGCATCGTCCTGGTGAACGGAGATCTCGTAGCCGTCCTCGCCGGTGTAGCCCGAGCGGGTCAGGAAGGTGTCAATGCCGTCGAGCGAGAAGAACCCGCCGGTCATGAAGGTCAGCTGGGCGACCCCGGGGTTCAGGCGGCTCAGCACGTCCACGGCCTGCGGGCCTTGCAGCGCCAGCAGCGCGCGCTCGGGCACGGGGATGACCTCGCAGCGGCCGCCGATGTGCTTCTCCATGTGGGCCAGGTCCTGGACCTTGCAGCCGGCGTTCACCACGACGAACAGGTCGTCCGGACGCTTGCAGACCATCAGGTCGTCCAGCAATCCGCCCTGGTCGTTCGTGAACAAGGCATAGCGCTGCTTGAAGACGCCCAGGTCGACGATGTCCACCGGCACCAGCGTTTCCAGCGCAGCGGCGGCATCGGCGCCGACCAGGCGCACCTGGCCCATGTGCGACACGTCGAACAGCCCAGCTGCCGCGCGTGTGTGCTTGTGCTCGGCCATCACGCCGGTGGGGTATTGCACCGGCATGTCGTAGCCGGCGAAGGGCACCATCTTGGCGCCGAGTTCGACGTGGAGGGCGTGAAGAGGCGTTTGCAGCAAAGAGGACATCGAGAGCTCCGACGGAATTCGGGTGTGGATGTCCTCGCCGTCCGGGGTACCTGAGAGATTGACCCTTGGCGGATGGCCACGGGCTTGCCCCTTCGGTGGGCCGGCTCAGGGGCCGGCCTCTCTCCAGTGAGGAACGCGTCGAGTGTCTGTCACCCGCCGCGTCTTGTCAGTCCTTCTGCCTGAGCGTTGTTGCGCCTTCGGCGGCCCCCAACTTCTCCGGGGCGCTCTCCTGACGGCCGGCATTCTAGCGATCAGTTTGGGCTCGCTTGCTCGAAGCGGTCGACTTGCCGTATGGGTTTGAACATCCAGCTCCACAGTCCCACCACACCCAGCGTGCACAGCGCGCCGCTGACGGCGGCTGGCACCGCGCCCATCCAGTGGGCGGCGCTGCCTGCGCGGAACTCGCCAAGTTCGTTGGACGAGCCGATGAACAGCATGTTCACTGCGTTGACGCGGCCGCGCATGTCGTCCGGTGTCGAGAACTGCACCAGCGCGCCGCGGATGTACATGCTGACCATGTCGGCCGCGCCCGCCACGGCCAGTGCCAGCAGCGACAGCCAGAACCAGTGCGACAGCGCGAACACCAGGTTGGCTGCGCCGAACACGGCCACGGCCCAGAACATGCGCCGACCGACATGCCGGTCGAAGGGGCGCGCGGCCAGGTAGAAGCCCGTAGCCACCTCGCCGATGGCCATCGCGCTGCGCAGCGCACCCAGGCCGGCGGGGCCGACCTGAAGCACCTCGTGCGCATAGACCGGCAGCAGCGCCACCACGCCGCCCAGCAGCACGGCGAACAGGTCCAGCGAGATGGTGCCCAGGATGATGGGGCGGGTGCGGATGAAGTGGATGCCGGCGCCGAAGCGCTGCCAGATCGTGCCGCCAGCGGCGACGGCCACCGCACGCGCCACCGGCACGCGCAGCAGCAGCGCCGTGCCCAGGCCCAGGCTGGCGAAGCACACGGCGTAAGTCAGCGCCCCGCCGCCAGCTGCGTAGAGCAGGCCGCCCAGGAAGGGGCCGCCGATGCTGGCCACTCGCAGCAGCATGCTGTTGGCGGCCAGCGCCTGGGCCAGCTGTTCGCGGGCCACGATCTGCGGGATCAGGCTCTGCAGCGCCGGCGCGGAGAAGGCCCGCGCGCAGCCGAACAGCACCAGCACCGCATAGATGCCCTGGACGCTCGCCGAACCGTGGCCCGACAGCCACCACAGGGCAGCCGCGCACACCGTGCTGACCGCCCAGCTCGCCGCCAGGATGGGTTTGCGGCTGAAGCGGTCGATCAGGTCGCCCGCCGGCAGCAGCAGCACCAGCATGGGGATGAACTGCGCCAGGCCAACATAGGCCAGCGCGATGGGCTCGCGCGTCAGGTCATAGACCTGCCAGGCCACGACGACCGCCTGGATCTGCGTGGCCAGCACGGCCAGCAGCCGCGCAACGAGGAAGTGGGTGAAGCCGGTGTTGCGATAGACGCTGGCGGCTGGAGCGGCGGGTGAGGTCGTGGACAAGGCGGGCAACGGCAAGGGGCGGCGCGGCGAGTGTAAGAAGGCAACGTTGCGGGCTTGTATCCCGTCGCCCCCCACCCGCCGCGCCCCAGGCGCGGCGCGGCGTCAATCGCCGTGGCCGTGCGCGGTCTCCAGCGCGTGGCTGTCGATGGGCATGGTCTGGCCGTCGGCACCCTCGAAGAACAGTGGCTTGCGGACCTTGGCCACCGGCGCGACCTGGTTCATCGTCATCGCATCGAACAGCCGGCCGTTTTGCATCACCTGGGCGATGCGGTCGCTCTGGCGGATGTCGGCCAGCGGATTGCCGGCGATGACGACGAGGTCGGCCAGCTTGCCGGGCTCGATGGAGCCGAGGTCCTTGTCAAAGCCGAAGTTGCGCGCCGGATTGATGGTCGCGGTGCGCAGCGCCTCCATCGGCGTCATGCCGCCCATGACGAACATCCACATCTCCCAGTGCGTGCCGAGGCCTTCGCGCTGGCCGTGCGCACCAATGGAGGTGTTGACGCCGGCGCGCGACAGCGCCGTCGCCGTGCGGGCCACGCGGATGATGTTGAAGTCTTCCTCAGGCGCGGTCTCGCGGCGCACGGAGCGCGGCTCCAGCACCGTGCGCGGCACGTAGCGGCTCAGCAGCGGGTGCTTCCAGACCTCGGTGCGGGCATACCAGTAGTGCTCGCCGTCCAGGCCGCCGTAGCCGACATTCAACGTGGGCGTGTAGCCCACGGCTGTCTGGCTCCACAGCTGCTTGACGTCGTCCCACACGTCGGCCAGCGGCAGCGAATGCTCCACGGTCGTGTGACCGTCGACGACCATGCTCATGTTGTTCTGGAACAGCGAGCCGCCCTCGGGCACCACCATCATGCTCGTCTGGCGCGCGGCCTCCAGCACCTGCTGGCGCTGGTCGCGGCGCGGCTGCTGGTAGCTCTTGACGCTGATGGCACCTTCCGACTTCTGCCGGTTCAGGTGGGTCAACGCATCGTCCAGGCTGTTGACGTTGGAGTAGAAGGGCGTGCGGGCACCGTAGAGGATGGTGCCGGTCGAGTAGATGCGCGGGCCGAGCACGAGGCCGGCTCGCTGCATCTCGCTTTGCGTGAAGATGGCGGCGTTGTTGTTGGACGGGTCGTGCAGCGTCGTCACGCCGAAGGCCAGCGAGGCCAGGTTGACCCAGCTCTGCTGCGGGATGATGCCGGAGTCCATCATCGCGCCGTGCCAGTGCGCATCGATGAAGCCCGGCACGATGGTCTTGCCGCTGGCGTCGACACGCTTGGCGTCGGCCGGCACGGGAATGTCCTTGCCGACGGCGACGATGCGGTTGCCGTCGACGACGATGGTGCCGCCCTCGATGACTCCTTCATCGCCCTGGCCCTTCATCGTGACGATGCGAGCGCCCGTCAGCGCGATCTTGCCGCTGGGCTTGTCGCTGACCTGCTCGAAGCCGATCTTGCGCGACGTCGCCTTGTCCTTGCCCTGGGCGTTGGCCGTGAACAGCTCGTCGCCCAGTGTGAAATGCAGTTGCTGGCTGTCGCCGCTCCAGTGCAGCGCCGAGCCGGCGTTGACGTCGAGCTGGCGTACCGGCAGAGCGTCCATCTTGGCGCCGACGGTGATGGCCTTGCCGGCCTGGCCCTGCACGCTGGGCAGCGGCATGACGTAGGCGTGGAAGCGCTCGACGAAGCCCAGCCACTGGCCGTCGGGCGAGACAGCGTACTCGGAGGCCGCGTCGCTGCGGGCCACCTCGGTCTCGCTGCGGTCGCGCAGGTTCAGCCTCATGAGCGCAAAGCGCTGCTCGACCTCGCTGGTGCTGCTGGTCTTCGTGAAGAACAGATCATCGCCCGAGGCGCCGAACTGCGGCGCGCTGCCGTCCTTGCTGATGCGCTCCGCCTTGCCGGAGCCGTCGGCAGCGGCGAGGTAAAGCCCCGTGTCCAGGCTGTGCCAGGGACTCGTCAGGGCTCCGCCCTTGACCTTGCGGTAGACCAGTTGCCGGCCGTCCGGCGACAGGCGTGGCTCCAGGTATTTCCCGGGCTGCTTGATGAGCACCGTCTCCTTGCCCGAGGCCAACTCCAGGCGGCGGATGCTGCCCTGGACATCGTCGCGCCAGGTGGCGTAGACCAGGCTCCTGCCGTCGCGCGACCAACTGGGCGCGAACTCGAAGGCGTCGTTCTGCTTCGTGAGGCGGCTCGGCGTGCCGCTCGGCAGGTCCTTGATGTAGAGCGACCCGAGCGCGGAATAGACGACGCGCTTGCCGTCCGGCGACACCTGGGCGCCGCGCAACTGGTGCACGGCGAACTTGTCGGGCGCCACCACCTGGGCATAGCGCATGGGCTCGCGCAGCTCGCGCGTGTCCTTCACGTGGAAGGGGATCTCGGCGGCAGAGCCCTTGAAGGGGTCCACGCGCCAGATCTTGCCCTCGGCCCAGACGACGATCTCCTTGCTGCCTGGCATCCACGCGAAGCTGGGGTAGACGCCCCACATGGCCCAGATCTCCTGCAGGTCGCGCGACAGACCGCTCCAGGCCGGGAACTCGCGGCCGGTCTGCAAGTCCTTCAGGAACAGGGTGCTCTGGTTGCGCACGCGGCGCACGAAGGCGAGGTAACGCCCATCGGGCGAGGGCGTGGGCCGCACGGCGCCGCCGGGGCCGGTCACGAAGGCCTCGACGGAGCCGTCCTGCAGGTCCTGGCGGAAGATCTTGTAGATCTCGCCGTTGCTGTCCTTGTTGTATTCGAAGACGCGGCCGGGCGTGGTGTCCTGCGAGTAGTACAGGTACTTGCCATCCGGCGACATGGCGGGCTCGCCCAGGTCCTTCTGCCAGTTGGGCTTCTCGTTGAGCTGCACGCCCTTGTTCTTGGCCGCGTCAGCGTCCACCGCGTACAGCCAGATCTCGCCGGAGCCCGCGCTGCGCGTGCCGGTGTAGTGTTTGCGCGCCAGCAGGTAGCGCCCGTTGGGATGCCAGACGGGATTGTTCAGCAGGCGGAAGTCTTCCTTGGTGACGGCGCGTGCATTGCTGCCGTCCACGTTCATGACCCAGAGGTTGTCTCCGCCGCCGGCGTCGCTCAGAAAGGCGATCTGCTTGCCATCGGGCGAGAAGCGGGCCTGCTGCTCCCAGGCGATGGAATGGGTCAGCGCCTTGGCCTCGCCACCGGCGACGGGCAGCGTGTAGAGATCGCCCAGCAGGTCGAAGACCAGGGTCTTGCCGTCAGGGCTGACATCCACGCTCATCCAGGTGCCGGTCTTCACGTCGATGGTCGCCGTCTTGGCCACGCCCGGCGGCGCATTGACACTCCAGGCCGGCGGCTTGGTGGCGGCATCCTGGGCCTGGGCCGACAGCGTGGCGGCCAGCAGGAGGGCGGGGAGGGCTTTCAGGCGGTGCATGGGTGGGTGTGCGGATGAAACGGGACAGGTTAGCGCCCACGGCGGGGCGTCACCTTCGTCATTCAGGGGTGCCACCAGGTCGTGGCGCGGGCGGAGGGTGAGGGAGCGCTCAGCCCAGCAGCCACCACAGCAGCAGGCCGCCGAAGATCAGCCACTGCAGGCCGTAGTAGGCAAAGCGGCTCCTGGCCTTGATGCGCTTGCCGAACAGGCGCACCTGCTGCACATAGGCGAAGGCCTTGTTGATGCCGCCGGTCTTGTCGGTATCGGAGTTGGGCGCTGCGGCGGCACGGATCAGCGTGTGGCTGATGAAATGGTTGAACCAGCGGGCCACGGGGTTGTTCAGCGGTCGCTCGACGTCGCAGAACAGGATGATGCGCATCTGGTCGGACTGGTTCTCGGCGTAGTGCAGGTAGGTCTCGTCGAAGATGACGCCCTCGCCGTCGCGCCACGAGTAGCGCTCGCCATCCACCGAGATGTAGCAGCGGTCGTCGTTGGGCGTGACCAGGCCCAGGTGGTAGCGCACGGACCCTGCGAAGGGATCTCGGTGCGTGACCAGGCGCCCGCCCGGCGGCAGGGCCGCGAACATGGCCGCCTTCACGGTCGGGATGCGCTGCAGCAGCTCGGTCGTCACGGGGCAGAGTTCCCGCGCGGACGGATGCGCGTCGCCGTACCACTTCAGGTGAAAGCGCGTCCAGCCGGTCTTGAAGAAGCTGTTGAAGCCTGCGTCGTTGTACTTGTCGCTCTTCTTGATCTCGCCGGCTTCGGCCAGCTTGTAGGCTTCCGCGCGGATGTCCTGCCAGTGGTCTTCCAGCAGCTTGAGCTCCGGGAAGCCCGCAACCGGCAGATAGGGCTTGGCCGGCAGTCTGGAGAACATGTACATCAGGCAGTTGATGGGCGCCATGAAGGTGGAGTGGTCCATCAACTGGCGGAAGAAGCGCAGGCGCACGCGGCCGCGGAAATGCACGTAGACCGTGCTCGCCACGAAGACCGCCACGATGGCGAGCTTGATATAGGGAATGTCGTGGGTCATGGATTCAGGGCCGGGCGTAGAAGTCAGTCTCGCCCGGCGGGCGCGACTTGAAGCGCTTGTGCAGCCAGAAGTACTGGTGCAATTGTCGGCGCGCCTGGGCTTCGATGACGGCGTTCATGCGCGTGGCGTCCGCCACGATGTCGTTGGAGGGGAAATTGTCCATCGCCGGCTCGATGACCAGCGTGTAGCCGTCGGCCTCGCGGCGCGGGTAGCAGGGCAGCACGGCGGCCTGGGTGACGGCCGCCATGCGCGACAGCCCGCCTATGGTGGCCGCCGGCACGCCGAAGAAGGGGACGAAGACCGAGTCGCGGTGGCCGAAGTCCTGATCGGGAAGGTAGTAGAGGCGGTAGCCGTCTTTCAGCGCCCGCAGCGTGGGCCGAGTGCCCTGCTGGCGGGAGAAGATGATGCCAGTGCCGAAGCGCAGGCGCCGGGCGCGGAAGAATGCGTCCAGCCACGGATCCTTTTGCACCGAGTAGATGCTGACCAGCGGCGTCTCCAGCGACACGCGCAGGCCTGCCAGGTCCAGGCCCGTGAAGTGGGGCATCATCAGGATGACGTTGCGTCCCTCCAGCGCCTGAAGGTGCTCCAGCCCCTGGATGCGTACCAGGCGCTTGAGCCGCTCGCGCGAGGCGAACCATCCGTAGCCATACTCCAGCAGCATCTGCACCATGGCGACGAAGTGCCGGCGCAGCAGGCGGCGGCGCTGCGCCTCGCTCAGCTCAGGCAGGCACAGGCGCAGGTTGACCTCGCCGATGTGGCGCCGCGAGGTCGGCAAGGCCGAAATCAGGCTGCCGAGCACCCAGCCCAACGCCGAGATGGCGCGAAAAGGCAGCCAGCTCAGCAGCCAGACCAGGCCGACCAGCAGCTTCACGCCCACGCGCCCCCCTCGGCCAAATCCATGCACGACATCCAGTACCCCAACGCTGTCCAGGGGCGGCATCGTAGTGGCTGCAAGCCGCTCCCGCCTGAGCATGGTGCTTGATCCATCGCAAGGGTGTCACCGATGCGGCTCGCTAGGGTGGCGGCATGAACATCCTGCTCATCCTCGGTCACCCCGACGGCACACGCCGCCACCTCTGCCATGCGCTGGCCGACGCCTACGCCGCCGGCGCCCGCCAAGGTGGCCACGAGGTGCGGGTCGTGGACGTCGCCAGGCTGGAATTCCCGCTGCTGCGCAGCCAGCAGGACTGGGAGCAGGGCACGGTGCCCGCAGCGTTGGCGCCGGTGCAGCGGGACCTCGAATGGGCCGGCCACGTCGTGCTGTTCTTCCCGCTGTGGCTGGGCGACATGCCGGCATTGCTCAAGGCCTTCCTGGAGCAGGTCGCCCGTCCTGGCTTTGCCATCGGCAAGGACCACGGCAACCCGTTGACGGCCAAGCTGCTCAAGGGGCGCTCGGCACGCGTGGTCGTCACCATGGGCATGCCGGCGCTGGTCTACCGCTGGTACTTCCGCGCCCACAGCGTGAAGTCGCTGGAACGCAACATCCTGGGCTTCGTCGGCTTCGCTCCCGTGCACGAGACGCTGGTCGGCAGCGTGGAGCAGCTGGGCGAGAGCGGCGTGGCGAAGTGGCTCATGCGCCTGCGCCGGGCCGGCGAAAAGGCGGCCTGAGCTCTTCAGCTGCCCGGCTGCAGGTCGCGGCTGACGTGGACGATCTCCGACGGTTCGTACTCGTCGGGCTTCATGTGAAAGCCCTGCGCCCTGAGCAGGCCGAGCATGGCGTGGTTGACCCGCAGCACGTGGCCGACGATGCGCTGCGTGCCGCGCGCAGTGGCGTAGTCCAGCAGCACCTGCATCAGCAGGCGGCCCAGGCCCCGATGCTTGAGGTCGCTGCGCACCATGAGGGCGAATTCGGCCTCGACGTTGTCGGGGTCTCGCACGAGACGGGCCACACCCAGCGTGCGGGCCCCGCCGGGAGCATGCTCGTCAACGGCGATGAACGCCATCTCGCGCTCGTAGTCGATCTGCGTCAGGCGCGCCAGTTCATCGTGCGACAGCCGGTGTGGCGCCTGGAAGAAGCGCATGCGCAGGTCCTCGGGGCTCATGGCCTCGAGAAAGGCGCGGTGCTGGGCCTCGTCCTCCGGCCGGATGGGACGCAGCAGCAATTCGCGCCCCTGCCAAGGCAGCGCGCGCACGAGCCCGGCAGGGTAGGGGCTGATGGCGAAGCGGGCTACGCCCGACGGTGAAGCGGCCGACAGGCGCACGCGGCCACCCATGGCCAGTACCCCATGTTCGCTGATCCACAGCGGGTCGATCTCGAGCTCCGCCATCTCGGGCAGGTCGGCCAGCATCTGCGCGACAGCGATCAGCGCGTCGCACAGCGCATCGATCCGCGCTGGCAGCCGGACGGGGCAGGCGCGGGCTACCAGCTCTCGCGCCAGCACGCGGTTCAGCGGCGGCAGCGCGACGGCGCCACCGTCGGGCATGCCTCCCGCCATACCACCCCGGCCCAGCCGCAGCACGGGGCCGAAGACGGGGTCGACATGGGCACCGACGCTGAACTCTTCGGCCCGGGCCAGCGCCGGCGCGTTGCATGGGGCGGCGGCGACCGGAATACCGCAAGCCCCGAGCAAATCCCTGGCCTCCTGCGCATCCAGCGATTCGCGACCGGCGGCCAGCGCCCTACCTACGATCCGGCGTGCGCGATCGAGGTCGGGATCGGCGTTGGCGCAGGCGGCCGGTGTCTCGCGCAACGCAATCTGGTTGCGGCGGTAGGTCTGCATCAGTGCGAAGGCGCGCACGGCCTCCTCGGGCGTGTCGTAGCCGGCGATGCCGGCGGCCTCGAACGCACGCCGTGCCGGTGCCACGCTCTCGCCGCCCAGCCAGCAACTCAGCACCCGCCCGCGGTTGGCCGCGATCAGCGGCGCGCAGGCTTCGGCGATGGCGAGGCTCGGTGCGATGGCCGTGGGTGCGTGCACGAAGAGCAGGGCGCCAGCCTCCGGCGCGTCGAACAGCGCCTTGAGCGTATCCACATAGCGCTGCGCAGGCGCGTCGCCGATGATGTCTATGGGGTTTGCGTGCGACCAGTCGGGTGGCAGGAGGGCGTCCAGCCGCTGCAGCAACCGCTCGCCCGGCCGGGCCAGCGCCACGCCCAGGGCCCTGGCTGCGTCGGCCACCATGACGCCGGCGCCGCCGCCATTGGTCATGACCATGAGCTCCCGACTCGGGTTGTCGCGAAAGCGCGCCAGCGTCTGCGCGGCGATGAAGAGCTCCTTCAGGGTGTCCACCCGCAGCATGCCCGCGCGGCGTATGGCCGCGTCGAAGACCCTGTCCTCGCGGGCCGGCGTGCGGCCGGCCTTGACGACGATGACCGGCTTGACGCGGGCCGCGGCCCGGGCCGCCGACATGAACTTGCGCGGCGCGGTGATCGACTCGATGTAGAGCAGGACTGCCCGCGTGTGCCGATCCAGGACGAGATGGTCCAGCAGGTCGCCGAAGTCGACGTCCATGTGCTCGCCCAGCGAGATCATGTGCGAGAAACCGATGCGTTCGCCGTTTGCCCAGTCCAGCAGGGCTGTCAGAAGCGCGCCGGATTGCGAAACCAGTGCAAGCTCTCCGGGCAGGGCGTTGGCCTGCGTGAAGCTGGCATTGAGTCCGATGCGCGGACTGAGCAGGCCGATGCAGTGCGGCCCCAGCAGGCGCAGCGTGTGTGGCCGGGCTGCGTCCAGGGTCGCCTGCTTCTGTTGGGGCGTGAGGCCGGCCGTCACGATGGCCACGGCGCGCGTGCCGCGCTCGCCCAGCCGTGCCACCAGTGGTGCGACGGTGTCGGGCGGCGTGCACAGCACGGCCAGATCGGGCACGAAGGGCAGGGCGTCGGCGCTGCCGAAGCAAGGCTGGCCGTCCAGGATCCGCAGCCGCGGATTGACCGCCGCCAGCTGCCCCTTGAAGCCACCGGCCAGGAGGTTGCGCCAGACGGTGGTGCCGACGCGGGCAGGCTTGTCCGAGGCGCCGAAGACGGCCACGGACTGGGGCGAGAGCAGGCTGTCGAGGTGGCGCTGGGTCATGGGCGGCATCGTCATGCGACGCTGCCGTGCCGGCCTTGCGCCGCGTCAAGCTTGACCCAGCGCAAGCGCCGGGGCGAGCGAAGCGCGCAGCATCCGGGCATCGCCCGCCGCGGGCGAAAGGAGTGGTCCATGAAGATCGTTCTTGCCGTGGACGGCAGCCCGTACACCAAGCGCATGCTGAGCTACATCGCTGCGCACGAAGAGCTGGTGGCGCCTGACAACGAATTCATCGCCCTGTACGTGACGCCCGAGTTGCCGCCGCACGCGGCGCGTTTCCTGCCGCACGAGGCCCTGCGGCAGTACTACGCCGACGAGGGCGAGAAGGTGCTCAAGCCGGTGCGGGAGTTCGCCCAGATGCAGGGCTGGCCCTGGCGTGAGCGCCATGCGGTGGGCCGTCCGGGCGAGACGCTGGCGGAGATCGTGGACGCGGAAAAGCCGGACCTCCTCGTCATGGGCTCGCACGGCCATGGCAGCTTCACGAGCGCACTGCTTGGCTCGGTTGCCGGGCGGCTGCTGGCGCAGACCCGGGTGCCTGTGTTGCTGATCCGCTGACGCGCTATTCCAGCGCCAGCACCAGCTCCTTGCCGGCGCGCAGCACGACGAAGCGCGTTTCCGCCACCGAGCGCCAGGCGAGCAGCGCGTTGACGAGGTCGGCGCTGCCGCCGATGGCTCGGCCGTTCATCGTGGTGATGATGTCGCCAGCGCGCAGCTGCAGACGTTCCGCGAGGCTGCCGCGTGGCACCGACAGGATGAGTACGCCGGTGGTCTCGCGACGCCCTGCGGCCCAGGCAGTCAGCGGCGGCACGTCGTCGAACTGCGCACCAAGGCGGGGGCGTGCAGGGGCGCGGTTGTCCTGGCGCAGCTCGCCGACGATCTGCAGCACGATGTCGATGGGGATGGCCAGGCTGGCGCCGGGCGTGCCGGCGGGGCCGACGATGGTGCGTGCGTTCATGCCCGCGATGGCGCCGCTGGCGTCCAGCAGCGGACCGCCGGAGTTGCCCGGGTTCAGCGCCACGTCGCTCTGGATGAACATCAGCTCGCCGTCATCGCCGAAATGGCGGTCCTTGCCGCTGACGATGCCGGCCGACACCGAATGCTCCAGGCCGAAGGGCTCGCCGATGGCCATCACCCAGTCACCCACTCGCAGGCTGCCGGAGCGCGCGAACACGGGCCGCACGGATGGCGGTGATTCGATGCGCAGCAACGCAATGTCCGTCGTCTCGTCCTGGCCTTCCACCTCGGCGGCGATCAACCGCTTGTCGGGCAGGGCCACGAGGATCTGCGGCGATTCCCCGAGCAGGTGGGCGGCGGTCGCAATGCGGCCCTTGTCATCGACGAAGAAGCCGGCACCGACACGAGGATCCTCCTCCCCGGCCACGAACATGTAGACCCCCACGCTCCAGGCAGAGCCGCGCTGGAATGCCTCGGCGAAGCTGGTGGGCTGGGTCTTGGCAAGCGCGCGGCCCGCGCCGGCCGCCTGGGCCTCAGGCGCGAGGGCGAGCAGGGCGGCGCACGCGAGGAGCAGGGCGGAAACGGGGCGTCGGGGCATGGCCGCCACCCTAGCGCGTTGGCGGTCCCGGCCTCTTGATGGTTGTCAAGCCGTTGGGCGGCCGCCACGGACGGTCAGGTCCGGGCCAGCTCGGGGGACGGCAGGGTCAGGTGAAGCTCAGCACGGCGCGGCCGTCGATGCGGCCATGCCGCAGGCCATCGAAGATGCGGTTGATGTCGTCCAGCCGGTGCGTGGTTGTGCTGGCGTGCACGACACCTTCGGCTGCGAACTGCAAGGCCTCGTTCAAGTCCTGGCGCGAACCGACGATGGAGCCGCGCACGGTCTTGGCGTTGAGGACGACGTCGAAGATGGGCAAGGCGAAGTCGCCCGGCGGCAGACCCACCATGGACATGGTGCCGCGCTTGTGGAGCATGCCCAGCGACTGGCCGAACGACTCGCGCGACACGGCCGTCACGAGGGCGCCATGGGCGCCTCCCAGCTCCTTTTGCAGAGCGGCCACCGGATCCTGCTCGGCGGAGTTCACGCAGAGTTCGGCCCCGAGGCGTTGCGCCATTTGCAGACGGGCGTTGTCGATATCGACCGCCACGACGTGAAGGCCCATGGCCCGCGCGTACTGCACGGCCAGGTGACCCAGGCCGCCCACGCCGACGACGGCCACCCACTGGCCTGGCCGCGCGTCCAGCACCTTCAGGCCTTTGTAGACCGTGACCCCAGCGCAAAGGATGGGTGCCAGGGACTCGAACGAGAGGTTGGATGGCAGGTGGCCCACATAGGCGGGGTCCGCCAGCACGTATTCCGCGAAGCCGCCGTTGACGGTGTAGCCCGTCATCTGCTGGTGATCGCACAAGGTCTCCCAGCCCGTCAGGCAATGCTCGCAATGGCCGCAGGCGGTGTGCAGCCAGGGTACGCACACACGGTCGCCCTCGCGAATGCCCTTGACGCCGGCCCCCACGGCGGCGACGTGCCCCACGCCTTCGTGGCCCGGAATGAAGGGCAGGGGGGGCTTGACCGGCCAGTCGCCGTCGGCGGCATGCAGGTCGGTGTGGCAGACCCCGCACGCGGCCACCTTGACGAGGATCTGCCCTGCCGGCACCTCGGGAACGGGGACTTCCTCCAGGCTCAGAGGCTCACGGTAGGCACGGACAACGGCGGCTTTCATGCTGGGCATGGCAACTCCTCATGTTGAAGGCGCCAGAAGCCGGGCATGGACAGCAGGGCGTTCAGGCAGGCTCAGAGTAGGCAGCTACGAGCCATCTCGCATTGATCCGGCTCAATGGCAGACGACTCGGAACTCGCAGCCGAGCTTCATTGCGCAAGGGGGACCGCGCCCTTGGGTTGGGGAATTCCAGTACGGTCGCCCTTGCGATCCCTTCGTGCCGTGGCCACATGGGCCACTGGTGTGGGAATCAGTGCTGGTCGGTTGAGTTGATTGACAGAGACTGGAATGCTGGAAGTAGCGCCAGCGGTCGATAGATGTCGTCGCGAACCTCTGTCGATGCCCAGGCAGGATTGAGCCGGGCAAACGAAGCCAACGCCCGAAGCGCCAACTCCTGGTCACCCATCGTCATGCTGAGCCTGGCGATGCGACGCCAGATCCGGTCCCAATCCTTGCCGAGTCGCATCGCCTCAGCGATAGCCGTTCTGGCTTCCGGGAGCTTGTGATTGCGCTGTTGGCGCTCAGCAAACAACACGGCGCTATGCGCCTGGCGTAGGTTCAGGAGATTGCGAAGCGCGGGCACCGGGTCTGGCGCGGCGTCGACGCGGAGGTCCACGTCATTCCAGTTCCCTTGGGGCGTTCGTACCAGCAGCGCTGCAGACATCGTGCCGATCTTCTGACCTCCGGCGTCTCTGCCGGCTTCGAGCGCGGCCATGAGGCGCTCCGGGAGCGCTCCGCGCGTGCGCATGAACGCATCCCGCATTGCAGTGGTGACTTCTGCGCCAACCAAGCCATTGCCTTGCGCGCTGAAGCCTGGTCCGCTGGTAGAGCCTGCCCAGTACGAAGCTGCGGCATGCCGCCCCGTGAAGGCAGCACCATCGCCGCTTGCCCCAACGACGCCTAGCTGGCGCCACTGCGGATCTTGTCCATCGAAATTTCCATCCTCGGACAGCAGAACCTCGATGGCAGCGGGTGCCGAGCGACCGAGCGCGAGCAGCGCCAATCCACGCGTTCCGTGGCGCGGATGGGTCTCGAACTGGGATGCGATGGCGCCTACACGGGCCTGTGCGTGAATGACCGTGGCCCCCACCGCGAGGTTGTGCGTCGCCACGGCGGCGCCGCAACTACCCCCCGCGTCGCAGGCGACGATCGAGAACGTCGCCGACGCAGACCCGGGTAGTGATGCACATCCGACGAGCACCATGGCGCCGATCCATGTCTTCATTGAATCCCCTTCGCCTCAGTGGCGATGCGGCGCGGATTGGCGCATTCGTCAGGGAGCGGGGCTGAAAGTCACGGCAAAGTCAGCTGCAAGACCTCACGGTGTCCCAAGCCACTCAACCTCGTCACTGGGCGCGCGTCTTTAGGGTAGGGCGGGTGATCCTGTACAGGGCGGCGGATCTTGCTGCGTTCAGGCGATGGGGCCGAGTTTGCGAGCCATCTTGGTCTGAAAGCACTACTCCGCTCCACATTGCGAAGCTCAGGCCGCTGCCATCAGCCCACCAGCCCCAGCGGGTGGGATTTTGCAGACTACCATCCGGCGAGAACTTGCCCTCAATGGTCGAGTTATTACTGTGAGAGCATCGCGCGTTAGCTAGATGTTGGCAGGGACGGTCGTTGCCGATTCTGCAAGTCTTGCCCAATGTTATTTTGACCAGAATTGTATTTATGCCGCCATTTGAAATGAGATTTGCACAGCTGCTCGTATCGGCCTTGGCTTCTTCTTCGCTCTGGCTGAAGAATTGTGCGACCGATTGCAGAAGGCGGCACATGATGCGTCGTGAGTGGCCAAGGCTTGGCCTGCAAACGATTCCGCTAATCCGACGCCTTGGACTAGTTTGCGTGGTAGCGATCGCGCCGTCGGTTTCCAGTGCGGAGGGGGATGTGAAGCCCGGACGGAAGGTTGCGATAACGTTCGATGATCTTCCATATGCGGGTGCGATTGGCCAAGGCGAGGGGGCCTTGCCTCCCAACGAGGTTGTTGCACTCAACACCCGAATTCAAAAGGTTTTGAAGCGCTATGCTGCGCCAGCCATCGGCTTTGTCGTCGAACAGTCGGCCGAGAAGATGGGGGCGCAATCACGCCCCCTGCTCAAACTATGGACTGTCGACGACTTCACGCTGGGTAACCACAGCTACTCGCACGCAGATACCAACAAGATCGATCTTGCATCTATAGAAGATGAGATCGTTCGCGGCGAGGTATCTATCCGCCCGCTTATGTACGACGCTGGCAGGCCGCTTCGCTTTATGCGCTTCCCTATGAATCACACGGGGGACAGCGTCGCCAAGCGCAGCGGCATTCAAGCCATATTGGAGCGCTTGGGCTACATATCCGCGGCATCGACCATAGATACATCTGACTATGTCTTTGAGCGTGCCTATGGTGTTGCACTGGTTCGCAAGGATGGCCATTGCGCGGAACGGATAAGGCGCGGCTACATTGAGTATTCATCAATGCAGATTGACTACTACACGAAGTTGAGCCAAGAGGTTCTCGGCTACGCTCCGCCTGAGATAGCACTGCTCCATTTGAATCGCATTAATGCAGATTCAATGGAGGATATATTGAAGTTGTATGTCGATCGCGGCTTCCAATTTGTATCATTGGAGGAGGCCCAGAAGGATCAGGCCTATCTTGGAGAGCTGGGGTTTATCTCTCGGTTCGGCCCGATGTGGGGGTACAGGTGGGCGCGGGAGCGTGGCATCAAGGTCAATGGGAAGCTTGAGCCCGAACCACCGCAATGGTTGAGTGATTACGTCGCCAATGAAGTGGGCCGCTGCCAATAGGGCAAGGGCAAGGTTGGCGAGGTCAAGGCTATGTGAGGGCGCCGCTGACGTGGCGATCAATATCAACCAAAAATTCCAACGCGGAAGAGTTCAACTGCTGGACATGGTAGGTTGATTTAAACAGCGCAACGCCAGATAAATGCATGGGGTTCTGGATGATTGCGCAGCCCAAGAAATATCCTCATGGCGATATCTTTGTGCATATTCATGTGCCCTCCTGCGTCCAGCAGCGATGCCTTCTACATAAACGTTGCAGATTGCAGAAAGTCAAAAGAGCCACCGCGCAACAGCGTAGGCGCCTGCACCAGGGCCGCTTCGTGTGGCCTCGCGATGTCACGTTGGAGCACATGCCGCTGACGCAGCCGCAGTTGCAGGCCCTGGTGCTGGGCCTGCCGTGGCAGCGCGTGGAAGACGACGGCACGATGACATAGCAGAGCTGTTGCCCTATCGGCGGCTACGGAAGCCTCTCGATGACGCCATACTGCCGCTGAGCGCATGCCGGTGAGGTGCTAACTCGCGCCCGAGGTTGCATTCCCATTCCGGCCGCGAGCGCCATGTTGGCGAAAGAGAGAACGATGAGACGCATCTACACCGCATGGAGCAATACCGACGGCGGCGAAATCACCGGCTTCTCGAGCGGCGAAGATCGGCCGAAAGCAAACAACGGCGAGCCGATTTGGGACTGTGTTTTTCCGGTCTGGCGGGTAGAAGCTGGGAGTCATGAAGAGGCGATGGCGATCTACAACATACGGCGCGGCTTCGGGCCCTACAAGCCACTGGGGGAATCGGCACCGTGCCCAGAGTGCGGTGCCCCGTACTACCCCGAAGGCAGCGCGCAGTGCTGGAACTGCGACCACGAGGGCTGACGTCGTGGACCCATACTGCAGCCATCGTCAAGCTGACATCGCTGGCCGCTTACCTTGAATCGTATGGTTTTCGGGTCGAGCGGCACACCTCTCCATGGCTGCAAGGCACGGACCCCCGACAACATTTGTAATCGGTGCGCCAGCGGTTCGGGTATCCAGTTGGAACTCAGCACTTGGCTGAGGAGGAAATTCTTCGATGGCAGCTTTGGGTCGCCCGCCGGCCGTTAGCCGCGTCAGTTTGCCGCCGTTGGCAGCCTAAGCAAGGCGCGTTGGCAGGCCAGAGCAGTCACGACAGCGCTGACCAGAACTGTCCGACACGATTGCCTCCCCTGATCGCTCACTTTGATCCCTTCAAAAACAATGGCCTCGGGCATGCGATCAGGCCCTTGTTGTCGCAGCTCGGCGTCACGACAGTCCTAGCAGAACAGTGCGCGTCACGCTAATCCTAGCGAACCAGCCGAGGTCTCTGGGCTCAGGCATGAGCCGGCTGCACCTTTGCGGTGCATTTTCGATCAATGGCCGGCTACCAGCGATCGACCGCGCAGATGAGGCCTTGTGGCGTCCACACCAGGGACACCGCGGGCAACCCTCGGCCGTCAGTGGCGATCTTCTTCAGCGTGTCTTTGTCGATCCCTGAGTGATTGCCGCCCATGGGGTGGCTGTGCCAGGTGCCCACAAACATCAGGTGCCCCACACTCGCCGCATGCGCTTCCGTCAGGGTCTGGGCCAGGCCTTGGGTGCCCAGGATGAAGGCCGATTCGCTACGAACGCTATCGGGTGGCGCCGCAACCATGCCGGCGATAGTGATCGTGCGCGCCTCATAGGACACGCGTCCCACCAACGCGCCGCCGGTTTCAAGACGACCCCAATGACGCGCGTCTTCGTCGATGGCGTGCGCGACGTGGGCCAGCACACGGATCTGCCAGCCGCCATCGTCAGGGATATCAAGAACGGTCGTCTCGCCTGCTTCGAACACGTTCCAACTGCTGCCGATGTTTGACGGGTCACCGACGCCCACGCAAAGCTGGCCGCTTGATGGCTTGCCCTCCGAAATCCATTGCTGGGCCTGCATCGCCACCATGGAAGCCGACCGAGAGATCAGCGCGTCGGCCATGGGCGTCGTGAGGGATCTGCAGTTGTCGCCGACGAAGATCCTCCTGGGGTCAGAGGAGGTGCCCGCCACCCCCGCATGTAGATCGGGGAACCAACGGCACAACTCGAAGAGGAAGGCGGTGATGTCGTCCACGCGGGCCTTCCGACCCTGCGCTTCCAGTATCAGCACGGCGCATCGCCCTTGCCCGAACAGCGCAGCCCGCGCAAGCCGAACCGGGCTCGCGGTCAGTGCAGCGGAAACGGATGCGGCAATGAGAACCTGCAGCGACGCCGTGGTCTCGATGATCAGTGCCGCATCGCCAGGCACGACCTCTGCAAATTTCTCATCGTTCCTGAAGAGGTCGACGGCGTCGAGGTCATACGCCTTGGCGTCGAGGTGAGAGAGGCGTCCAAGCGCGAGCCTCATTTGCTCGGCCTTGTACGGAACCAGCGTGGGTTCGTCTTCCAGCAAGGCGTGCCGGGCAAAGTTGTGCGGGGACATGACGTCGTTGTCCACGAACGTTTGCTGTCCGATGCCGGCGCGCGCCAGGTGCATGCCAATCTTGGAGCCCAGGCTGCCGCAGCCGATCAGCACAGTCTTCGCCTGCGTCACGGCCTGTGGCAATCCTGACGTGCGCGCGAGCAGCTCAGGCGATACGGCGTGCGAGTGGAACGCGGCGTGCACGCTGCTCGTGAATTTGAAGGCCGACGTCGGGTCGATGTCGTACCTGATCACATAGGGCAGGACCTCCACGTCCCGGCCGTCCGAACCCACGAGCCGGGCAGGTCGCTTCACCACCAGCACGACGAGGGCCAGCAAGCCCTTCTTCCAGTCCCTGTAGTTCTGCAGGCCGATGACTGATGCACGGTAGTAGTCAGACAGCGCCGTTTCCAGGGCCGTCCGGTCGATGCCCAACGCGCCCGCCAGATCGAGGAGAGAGGGCAGGTCAACGACCGTGTCGGGCTGGTACTTGCCGATTACCGGGAACTGACCGTCGGTGGCAGCGGCTCGGGCGATGAAGGCGGGGAACACGCCCGACCCAAACTGCCTTTCTGGCTTGCCACGCAGCACTTGCGTGAAGGCGACATTCGGCTGGGGCGCCAGTTCAGGCAGCACACGACAGTACACGCCGTCGCCGACCGTCATGTAGCTTGCGTTGGCCGTGAGGACCGCGCCGTCGGCCGGTGTTGCAGCGATGAGGCGCTCGGCACTGAACTCGACCGTGGAAGGACAGGAATCGCGGCGTGTGGGCTCCCAACCTTGGCTCAGGTCGATGAGCGTGCCGCTGGCAGCCTTGCCCAGCCAGTCGATGATCTGATCGATGACCGCATCCAGGCCGAGACGGTGAAGCAACTCGTCCAGCGACCCTTCGAATACGCAGGGCGGCACAGGGCTGCCCTCGCGGTGGGGGTTGATGTGCGGCAGATCCCGCGGGAAATCGGGCCGCAGGTAAGGCCTGGGCGCCCGCAGCGGCCAGCGGTTGAAGGCCAGCGTGCAGGTCTCGACGGCCTTGACGCCGGTGGCAGAAATCCCGGCAGCGCGCGCTCGGCTGGGCAGCTCCACCGGGAAATCGATCTCCACGAGCCAATCGCCATCGCCGCCTTCGACGATCTCCGGGTCGCCGACCCGCGCGATCCCGCGGTGCCGACGCAACTGATCGATGGCGTCGTCGAGCGCGGTCATGCCGCGCCGTGGGGCAGGGGCGTGAGCGTCGTCGAGGTGAAGGCGGCCGCTTTGGAGCCGGCCTCGCGGCGCTGCGCCAGGGCCACGCCCTGGGACGTAACGGTGAAGACCATGGGCTCCTCCTCACCGGCCTTGGGGTACTCGCCGGTGCAATAGAACTTGCCCTCGGCATCGTCCACGATCGCCACGTACTCGCGCTTGGCCCGGATGCATGGCGGGTCGCTGTCGTCGTCCTTGATGGGCTTGCAACTGGCCACGATGACGGCGCCGCTGCGGGTCCGGGACAGCGCCTTGCGCGCGTCCGCATCCAGTTTCGCGTCCTCACCCTTGTCCGACCAGCTGTCGTACGACAGCGAGTGCCAAGAGCAGTGGTGGGGTGTCTGCATCAGGTCGTACTCGAGGACCGACGGGTCCTTCTTGTGGCGGTCCCACTGGCGGTTCCAGATGAAGACTTCCGCATCACCGCCACTGAGGAACTTGGCACCGTCCGGCGTGTTGTCGTCGGCGGCCAGCGTGAAGTTGATGATGACGCTCGACTGGTTCTTCACGAGGCACTCCTCGACCTCCTCGTCAGTGCTGGCATCGATGGGCGCCAACAGGAAAGCGCTGAAGAACTTCGAGGTGCGGCCGCAGATGGTGTTGAACGCCTCGTCCACCGGGCGAACGATGGGCACCAGGTCGTCCGTCTTGCCGTCGATGTCCTTGCCCATGAGCTGGATGCGATCGCCGTCCGATACGGCGAAATAGTGGTCCTTGTTCACCTGGACGCGGCGGCGGGCCTCCTTGCTGAAGGCCTTGGCGTCGGCGCACAGCGTGTGGTTCTTGCTGGCGCGGCGGAACACGATCGGGGACGACCACAGCTCGCGGATGACGATCTTCTTGTCCTTGTAGTCCTTGTCGTCGTCAGGGTAGTCCGACAGGGGGCCCAGGTGGAAGTGGCGGGTCAGGCCGCGGCAGTGGTCTTGGTCAGGGTGGCTCAGCAAGAACGCATCCACATACGGGCGACCGTTGGCGTCCTTCTTCAACTGCCCGCGCAGATCCTTCGCGACGTCCCGGACCTTGCTGTTCGGGTCGTCCGCATCGACGCGAATGTTCACGTCGATCAGGATGGTCGTGGCGTCGACGTCGCCCAAGCGAATCAGCGTCATGTCGCCGTTGTCGACGGGAAAAAAGGTAACGGTGGTCGGCATCTCGAGCTCCTTGACATGCCCGAAATTGCTGGACACGTATAGAAATGATACGCCTATATTTTATGCGCGTCTATAAAGTAGACTCTAGCCATGGATGATCAGACACCTTCACCTGACGTCGGCGCGACCGGCGCACCCGGCGTGAGCTGGGGGCTGGATCGCCGTCTTCAATTCATAGATTTCCGGTTGCGATGGGAAGGGCGATTGAACCGAACCGATCTCATCGAGCACTTCAGTATCTCGACGCCGCAGGCGTCCCTGGACATCGCCCGGTACCTGGAGTTGGCCCCAGGCAACCTTGAGTACGACCGGAGTTCACGGACCTATGTGGCGGGTGCAAGCTTCAGGCCGCTGTTCCCCCGAAGCTCGGCCAGGCGGTATCTGGCGGAGCTTCACGCAAAGACCACCGGCCTGCTGGAGCACGGCGCCAGCTTCATCGGCCACGCACCCGTCATGGATACCGCCCCGTCTCCTTGGCGTGCAGTTAGCGACGAGATCGTGCACGCAGTGGTTCGCGCAATCCAAGACAAGGCCGCTGTCGCGGTCCTCTACCAGTCGATGACGTCGGTCGATGCGAGCAGCCGCACGATCTCGCCCCATGCGCTTGGATTCGACGGGTTTCGCTGGCATGTGCGGGCGTACTGCCACAAGCGGGAGCGCTTCAGCGACTTCGTGCTGGCACGCATCCTGGACCTGCAAGGTGCGGGGCCCAGCAGCGTTGACCCTGGCACCGACACCTTCTGGAACACCATCCTCACCTTGGTTCTTGTGCCTCATCCGGACCTTTCTGCCGCGAAGAAGCGCGTGATCGAGCTGGACTACAGCATGGAGAACGGGCAGGTCGCTCTGGAGTGCCGACAAGCCTTCCTGTACTACACCATGCGTCGCCTCGGACTCCACACGGAGACGCCGAACGACCCCGCCGCTCAGCAGATCAGCCTCAGCAATCGCACCGAGTTGCAACCCTACATCGACGCGCTCACCGCATCCAACTAAGGACTCCGAATGCTCGCTTTGGTCGAACTTGCCAAGGATCCCTATGAACGCAAGGCGCGGCTCGCGCCGGGCCTCCTTGCCACGCTGCCGTTGCTGGTGCCGCTGGTGTGTGTCTACGGCGCGCGGCATCCGATCTTGACCGCGTTGGTGGGCTTGCTGGCGGGTTGCGGTGCCATGTACACGCTGGCAAGCGTCGCGCGCGTGCGCGGCAAGAAGCTGGAAGACAGGCTGGTCCAAGGGTGGGGCGGCATGCCCACCACCCTGGCGCTGCGCCATCGTGACAAGACGCTGGACAGCGTCAGCAAGCGTCGCTATCACGATGCCATCGTCTCCAAGCTCGGCATCGCGATGCCGACGGCCGAAGAAGAGGCGGCGGACCCGGCGAAGGCCGACGACACCTACATCGGGGCAACCAAGCGCCTGCGGGAGTTGACGCGGAGCAACAAGAGCCTGCTGCTGAAGGAGAACATCGCTTATGGCTTTCACCGCAACATGCTGGCCATGAAGCCCATCGGCATCGTGACCTGCTTGCTCGGACTGCTCTACGGCCTGGTGCTGGCGGGCGTGCTTGAACTCGATCCACTCGCTGTGAATTTGGTCAACCTTGCGCGCCCCGGGTTGGCTGCTGCGATGACATTGGTGATCTCCGTGGCGCTGCTGGCGAGTTGGCTGTTCTATTTCGATGCCGACGCCGTGAAGCGCATCGGTTTCGCGTACGCTGAGCGTCTCTTCGAGTGCTTGCCGTCGCTGCCCTCGGTGGTCAAAAAGAAGAAGGCCGTGGCGGCGCCATAGTCTGCTGCGCGGAACCGCGGCTGCTCGGCGGCCTGCGTCACGGAAAGGACCTCGACGGTCCGTGACCTCACCCAAACGGTGTAGGGCACGCTAGCCCCATCTCCATGCGCCGCGAGTCCGGTTGCTGGAGACAGTGAAGGCACGTCGCAGCCAGCGACGGTGCCTTCCAGGAGCTTTTCATGACCACCGCCCCTCGCATCGGGATCGACGCACTGCTGACGCCCGACAATTGCGCGCTGATCCTCATCGACCATCAGCCGTTCCAGTTCGCCGGCATGCAAAGCCATGATCCCGGCGTCATCCTGAACAACGTCATTGGCCTGGCGAAAACCGCGCGCCTCTTCGCGGTACCGACCATCCTGACGACGGTGGTGCAGGATCGAGGTGGTTTCCTGCCGCCGGCACTCCAAGCGGTGTTCCCCGAACAGGCCCCCATCGATCGCACGACCATCAACACCTGGGAGGATCCCAAGGTGGTCGATGCGGTCGCAACCCTGGGTCGCAAGAAACTCGTGATCGCCGCGCTGTGGACCGAGATCTGCCTGGCCATGCCCGTGATCCACGCCCTCGGCGAGGGCTACGAGGTCTACATCGTGACCGACGCGTCCGGTGGTGTCAGCGTCGAGGCCCACGAGCGCGCGGTGCAGCGGATGGTGCAAGCGGGCGCGGTGCCGATGACCTGGATGGCTGTGATGTCGGAGCTGCAGCGGGACTGGGCGCGCGAAGCGACCCTCCCTGGCGTCGCCGGCATCATCACCGAGCATGGTGGAGCCACCGGCATCAATTTCGGCTGGGAAATGCAGTTGCTCGGCCAGAAGGCCTGAGCGCCCTCCGGCGCAGCCCAGACCACTAGGGAAGGGCGCCCAAGCATCTCGCCCGCAGGGCGTGCGCGACGCAGGACTCCGAGGAGGCCTGCGTCGCCGCTCTCATCCGCCTCGATCGACAGCAAAGGGTGCACGCCGATCCGAGGACGCGTGTTTCGTCCAGAGCAACGTCATGAATGCACCGCTCCTATTGCCGGCGCCCATGCAAGGCGTCGACGCCGATGTCGAGGCCATGCGGCTGCTGGCAAGCCTGCTGGCCTACGGTCTGCTGCGCAGTCCCGGATTCCGAGCGGGCGTGACGGAGCTCATGCAGCAGCGTTTCGGCTGCGATCAGATTGTGGTTTGGCGCGTCGGACTGGGCGCGGCCCGGCACGAACTGCACTGCTTGGTCGAACGATTCGGCGCCCATGTCGCCATCGACCCAGGCAACGTGGTGCAAGTCCATGACATGGCTGCCTACTTCGCGAGGTTGCGAGCGGGGGCCTTCTACGCCGACGATGGCTTTGCACCGCGGCCGGCAGCGGCCGATGCCCAAGCGCGGCTCTTGCATCCCACGCCGGTCGCGTCCGTGCTGCATGCAGCGGCCTATTGCAACGGGCACTTGTTCGGAATCGTCTGCTGCGGGCGCATCAGCGCCGATCGCTCTTGGGACACCGCGGACCGCATCGCGCTCAAGCGGCTGGCCAATCGGTTGACGCTCTATGCCGCGCCGCGCCATCAGTTGGACGATCCCCACGCATGCACCTCTTAGACGCCGTTGACGTGGCACGTCATCTGCGTGGGCCGCTGGTCGCTGCGTGTCTTCCATTGCGCCGCGCCTTGGCCGCGAACCCTCCACTTTCACGGTGGGGCGGAGCTGCTGCCTAACTCCCCTACAGTTGGTGATTCAAGTTCGTGCCGAAGACCATAAGTCAATCCCATCTTCGGTTCTGCCCGCTGACAAGGAGGTAGCTGGTGACAATCCTGCAAGAAATTCATGCGTGGTCCAAAGACCTCGCTGCTTGGCAACAAGACGCCATCGCGAGGCTCTACGCCGACCGAACCCTCAGCGCGGCCGATCTCGACGATCTGTACGCGTTGGCCAAGGCCGCAGCCGGGATCCCGGACCCCGAGAATCGCGAGCCCAAGAAGCTGCAGGATGCCCAGGTCGCGCCGCGTGCGAACCCCGCTCGCGTCGTTGTGCTGACCGCCGTGAAAGAACTGGCCAACGTCAACGCGCTGGCAACGGGCGCGCACCTGCCCATTGCGGGCGCGGGCATCACGGTCATCTACGGCGAGAACGGCGTCGGAAAATCGGGCTATTCACGCGTGTTCAAGCACGCCTGCCGGGCGCGTGACCGCCGTGAACCAATCTTGCCCAATGCGAACCTGCCGCCAGGCAAGCGTGGGCCGGCCGAGGCAGTGTTCGTGGCCGATGTCGACGGCGTCGCGACCGATCTCCGCTGGACAGCCGGCGCCGAGCCTCCCGAACCCCTCTCGGACATCTCCATCTTCGACTCCCATTGCGCCCGCGCCTACATCGACAACCAGGGCGACTTCGCCTATGCCCCCTATGGGCTGGACATCTTGGAAGGCCTGGTCGGGGCGTGCAACAAGCTCAAGGCTCGGGCCAGCGCGGAGAAACTGGCCAGCGCTCCGAGCGATGCCGCCTATCAAGCGCTTTCTCGCGAGCAGACCGAGGTCGCCAAGAAGCTGCTCGGCATTCCAGCAAGGACCAAGGCCGCTGACATCGAAGCGCTTGCCGCGCTCAGCGAAGCCGAACTCGAGCGGCTCGCCCTTCTGAACAAGACGCTGGCCGAAGCTGATCCGAAGCAGAAGGCCTTGGCGGTGCGGCAGAAAGCCAGCCGCCTGAGCTCGTTGAAGGACCGCGTCGCGGCAGCGATCGACGTGGTCAATGACGAAAAGGTCGGCGCGCTCCAGGTGCTGGTCAGCAAGTCGAATGCGGCCAAGGCGGCAGCCGAGCTTGCTGCGACCGCCTTCAAGGCTACGCCGGGTCAACTGGCCGGCACCGGCGGCGAGGAGTGGAAGGCCCTCTTCGAGGTGGCCCGGACGTTTGCCGGGGTCAGTCATCCAGGACACGAGTTCCCGGGACTTCCCGCCGAGGCGGCGTGCCCCCTCTGCCAGAACACGCTAGGGCAAGAAGGCGCGGCGCGCCTGCTGCGCTTTGATGCCTTCATCAAGGCGGCTGCCGAGAAGGCTGCGAAAGATGCCCGCGAAGCCGCGGCTGTCCCGTTCCGGGCGATCCACCAGGCCAGCTTGGAGCTGATGTTCCGCGATGTGTTGGTCGAGGAGACGACCGAGGTGGCGCCGGCAGCGGCCGCTGCCTGCACCGCCATCCAGGAGGCCCTCAAGATGCGGCAGCAGGCAGTGCTGCAGGCCGCGGCGGGGAAGCTGCCCTGGGATGAGATCCCCAAGCTTTCGGACGATCCGCAGCCCGGGCTGCTCGACGTCGTCAACAGACTGCTGGAACAGGCCAAAGCTCTGGAGGCCACCGCCGACGAGAAGCTCCGGGCCGCCATGGTGGCAGAGCGGACGGAACTTGATGCGAGGCGCAGGCTTGCCGAGGTCAAGACCGCGGTACTCGAGGCGATGACCAAGCACGAGCTCTGCCGCAAGCTGCAAGCCTGCATAGACGGCATGGAGACCCGAGGAATCTCCAGGAAATCAACCGAGCTCTCCCGGACGACGGCCAGCCAAGAGTTGGCCGACGCGCTCAACGAGGAGCTCAAGCTGCTGAAGGTTCATCACCTGCAGGTCGTGATGAAGCCGGAGTCGCCGGGCGGCAAGACCCAGTTCAAGCTCACCCTTCAGTTGCCGGGCGGCGGAGCGCCCGCGGCCATCCTCAGTGAGGGTGAGCAGCGCGCGATTGCCATTGCGTCCTTCATGGCGGAGATCCGACTTGGCAAGGGCCGCGGCGGCATCGTGCTCGACGACCCTGTCTCTTCACTGGACCACCGGCGCCGCTGGGAGGTGGCCGAACGTCTGGCGAAGGAGTCATTGACGCGGCAGGTGATCGTCTTCACCCACGACATCTACTTCCTTCTGATCCTGGAGCAGAAGGCGGAGGAGGTGCGCACGACGATGACCAAGAACTACATCCGCAAGACTGCCGATGGTTACGGCGTCCACTCCGAGGATTTGCCGTTCGACGTGCTGGGCACAAAGGATCGGTTAGGGCGTCTGAGGCAGATGTTGGTCGAGGTGCGCAAGGCGCAGAAGGAGGGCGATGAAGATCGGCATCGCTACCTGACGGCCAAGTGCTATGGCCAGTTGCGACTCGCATGGGAGCGCTGCACCGAGGAAGTCTTGCTCAACGGCGCTGTACAGCGCTTTGGGGAGGGCGTTTTGACGCTGCGCCTTAAGGGCGTCACGGTCACGGACGACGACTATCGCGAGCTCGATGCAGGCATGTCCAAGTGCTCCAAGTTCGAGCACGACGCTGCGATGGCGGTGGGCCGACTCCCCGTGCCGGACCCCGATGACCTCAGCAACGACATCGAGCGCCTGGCGAAGTGGCGAGAGACCGTGGACAAACGCGTGAGGGAAATCGCCAAGACGCGGGCATGACGGGGCGGCTGGGTCCGGACGCTCCTGAACGAGATCCTAAGCAGCCATTCCGCCGCCAACATCGAGCACACCCGCACGGCTACAGTTGATGCCTATGAAGGTTCAGGCATGAAGCGAGTTCGAGTCGCCCCCGGCAAGTTCGTCGTTATTTCAGCTCAGCTGGCTGAGAAGGCGGCGCGCGTGTTCGGCACCGGTCTGACGCGCGACCAGGTCAACAGCCTCAAGGCCTCCGAGCCTCGGCAGGCCACCGGCTTGATCATCGGTTCGTCCAAGCCGCTGGTCCTTGCCCGGCGCAAGACCGGCTGAAACGTCGGCTTTAGAGAGGGCGAATGACAAGAAGGTCGAAACAGGCGGGTTGTACGTGCCGGCGGTTTCCTACCAGCGCCGCTTCCATCCGTCGTCCCACGGATCCAGCATCATCGGCATGATCAGCCTGCCGGGGGGCGCGCTGTCTCTCCGCCGCTCTTCTTCGCGATGCATGCCGAGGGACAGGTAGATCAGTGAGGAGCGCGCCAGCTGAAGCAGTCGCAGGGTTCGAGCTTCAAGATCTGGCAACGAGACGGTGTGGGCCAGCGTGTCGACGAAGGGCCCGGTCGCTGGCCCGCTCGTCAAGCTACCCATGGTCGAAAGCACCTTCACGTACTTGTGCTCCAGGTGGTTGCGAAGTTCGTGAAGGGCCCGCGCATCGGGTTCCATCACGTCCTTGAAGTCGCTCTCGAACAGGTCCTTGCTCAGCCAATACAAGCCACGCAGCGGCCAGTTCTCGGACGACAAGAACTCCGAGCGCACAGGGCCCGAATCCTTGTCTCGCCAGACGTGCCTGAAGCTGATGCGCTTCTCCGGGATACCCAGCTTCATGTAATGGTTCAGGAAGTAGGCGATCTTGTCGAGCAGCGAGTAGCTCATTCGAAAAGCCATCTTCACCTGCTCGACGCCGAGGTTCACTGCGGCGTAGTCGAGCGTGTTGTAGAGCAGGACACCGCGATCGGACGCATGCACGCGGTCAGCGCTGATCCCTTCGAAGCAGAGCCAGCGTGCCGACACGAACTCCTGCTTCAGCTGATTGAAGAAGCCCACGAGGACTGGCGGCTCGTGAATGTCGGTCACCATGTCCGGCAGCGTGAGCACGTCGTGGGCCGCGATTGAATCTGGCCCGAGATCGTTCAACGGATTGAGGAAGAGGCCTTGGTCCAGGCACCAGCGCCTGTAGGCCTGCTCCACCTTGCTTCGTCCGAGCGAGTAGGCGTCAGTCGCGTAGTCGGCGCTGATCGCGGCCAGGTCGAAATGTCGATCGATGGCGGCCGCCTTCGCCGCGAAGGCCGAACGGAGTCGCGCGTCGCCAAGTTCAGGGAACTCATCGATGTGGGACAGCGCGGCGTCCAGATCACGGTGTGCCGCAACGGCAAAAACGGCCGTGTGGCCAGGGTCGTACAACGCCTGGGCGTAATGCATCAGGCTGTTGCCGCGATTGGCCCGGGCCATCCAGAACACGGGCAGCAATGACAGCGCCCGGGTCCAGAGCTGCCTGGCCTCGATGAAGCGTCCCGCGGTGTCGAGCTGGTTGGCCAGGTTGGTCAAGATCTGGCACTGGCGAACCAGGTCCAGGTCGGCGAAGGCGGGACTGCCGAGAGCTCGACGGAGCAGAAAAATCTGTCGCTGTAGTTCTTCCTGATCCCAAGCCCACACGGCCACAGCGTCGCCGCGTTTGGCGACCATGCGATTGGCCCAGGCGTTGGCCTGGAAATAGTCGAGCAATACCCGCTGCACATCTGACTCAAGGCGCGGTTCTAGCCGCTCGCACCAGGCCAACGCCTGCGCGTTCAGCGCCGCGTCGCCGTGGTCTGCGGCGTCGTCAATGGCCTGCGCGATGGCCTCCAGGGCTTGCTCAGGTGAAAATGCGTCCCACTCCTCGGAACTTGCCATGCTCGCTGGCCCTCCCATATTGATTTCTCCAGGCGGCAACACCCTGGGCGTGGGCAAGCATAGCCATGGTGGCCGTGGAATGGAGCCAGTCAGCCAGGCCGCAGTTGACCGCCTGTCAGCACGTAACGCCGGCGCTCGCCCAGGCCCGCTCGCGCGACCTCTGGGTCAGGGCCTCAAGACAGAACTTGTCCCTGCGGAGCGTGGGCAACTCTGTTGATAAGTGCTGAGCCGCTGCGCTAAGTCGTTGTCCGCCCCTGTCCCAGCTCGTCCTGCCTCAAAAGCGGGCATATCGTCGGGCCTGCAAGCTGGCGGCGATCCTATGGCCGAGGCTGAACGCCAGCTGCACAGCGGTCTTGGTGCCCATGTCCACCCGTCCACCGCCAACGTACAGGTTCGCGGCACGCAGGGTCACCTGCAGCTGGTCCGCGGCTTCCTCGATCTCGTGCCGGTCCTTACCGAGCGCGATCGTCATGCGCAGGATCTGGAGCTTGCGGTCGGCCTCCGCCAGATACGCCAGCAGCTGGCGCTGCCAAGGTTTGGAGGGTGGCAAGACAGTCAAGAGCGCCCGCACGATCGAATCCAGGTCACCGATCGCCTTGGCGGTCTCGGACGGATGGGGCTGGGCTTCAGGCGAGGGCGCTGGCAATTCCATGGAGGGCAGGGGGCAATACCTCAACCCTAGCAGAGGCAAAACGCGACAGCCCCGGCCGACGGGGTGTCGCGGCCTCTACCGTTCAGTCCATGCGCAACCGTGCTGACGCAGCGCAGCCCGATCTGCTCAGGCGTGCGAACTGCGCATCTGCGCGCAGCGCGAGGAGGAGGGGCCACCAAACTGCACAAAAATCCGGCCCAGGGAGAACCAACAATGGCAGAAGCCGGACGCCGTACAGGCGCAAACAGTCCATCCACGCCCAGCGCACGCGGCGAAGCGCTCGCTGCACTGCAGCTGTGGCAAACCTTCGAGTACCTCAGCCCGCAGAACCCGCCCAAGCCAAAACTTGAGAAGGACACCTGCGTGTGGGCCTTGGACCCCCATGCCGAGGGCGACCATCAGATGCCCTGGGTGGCACCGGACAAGATGGAGGCCCTGGACAAGCTCTTTAAGCGCAAGCGCCGTTTCATGCTGTTTGCCGGCCTCATCAGCGGCAAGGAGCTCGTAGAGACCGCGCGAGAGCTCCTGGAAGCACCGTCCTTGGATTTCAGCGAGCAGCGTGCGCCCGAGAGCGCCGCGTCCTTCGTGATCCCGATCGATGAGCGTGGCCATGTCTGCGGCGAGGTGTTTGTCAGTACCGTTCCCTGGGCGATTGCGTGTATTGCAGCTGCCAAAGGCCGGAGCGCTCGTTTCGACTTCTCGGGATTCTTCGGTGACGACGGCGTCCAGCAGCGGGTCAAGGCGGCGGTCAACGACCTGTTGAAGCAGCGCCAGCTCATTGACGACGATCCTCTGGACAAGGCAGACAAGTCCGCCGTCGGGGACAAGGCACGCGGTGATGCGCAAGAGGGCGCTTCGCCCGTCGATGACCCCTTTGCCGAGGGCGCCGATGCGTCCGGCGGGCCTGTCGGACTCCGGGCGCTCGATGCGGCGGATGTACGGGCCATCGCCGCCGTGGTGTTCTCGACCTGCGGTTGGAAACCTTCGATCACGCCACCTTGGATCATCCAGACGCAACGTGCACCAACCAAGGATCAGGACAAGGCGCCTGATGACCCGCTCAACAGCTTTTTCGCTGAGGAGCTCGAGAACGTCCAGCGCGAATACCTCGGTGGCCGCTGTGGCGCGACGCTGACGCAGTTTCTGGAAACGCCCATTCACCCTGATCGGTGCGATCTGGAGGGCTCACGCCAGCAACTGGTACGCGGTGTGCACCCCAGCCTCACGCCCACGGCTTGCTGGCCCGGCGAGTTCCCGCTGGTCACGGCCCAGCAGTTCGCCGTCAACACCATCATGCGTGAGCTGAGCGACGGCGGGCTGTTCTCGGTCAACGGTCCGCCCGGCACCGGCAAGACCACGATGCTCAAGGACCTTCTGGCGGGCATCGTCACGGAGCGCGCTAACGTGCTGGAGTCCTTTGCTGATCCGCTGGACGCCTTCCCCACCCGACTGAAGATCGAGCGCCACGAGTACCCGGTCTGGAAGCTTCACGACCGGCTGCGCGGGTTCGGCATCGTGGTCGCCTGTGCCAACAACGGTGCCGCCGAGAACATCAGCAAGGACCTGCCGGGCCTGGCGGCGATCGACAAGCGGATGGACATCGACTACTTCTCGGAGGTCGCTGATTCCCTCGGGCTGCCCAAGGGGACCACGCAACGTCCACTGAAGCGCTGGGGGCTGGTGTCCGCCGCGTTGGGGCGTCAGGACAACAAGTTCGCGTTCGCCGCCGACTTCTGGGAGGGGCGCAAGGACGACAGCAAAACCAAGGGCCGCGGAAAGCGCCAGGAACAGGCGTCCGAGCAGCCCGAGGAACCTCCGGATCCGCTGCGCCCATTCACACTGCAGGAATGGGTTGCCGAGTTCAGCGGCACGGTTCCTTCCTGGAACGAGGCCCGCGCGCACTATGCACAGGCCAGAGAACGCGCCAACGCGGAGTTGGAGCGCGTCGGCACGCTGGCGAACTACCTGAGGGTCAACGAGCAGCTGGCGCCCAGGCTCCGGGACTTGCAGGCTCGACGCGCGGATCTCGCCGGCGCGTTGGCCGATCTGACGCGCAGGGAGGTGGACACCAAGTCCGCATTGACCGCCTCTGGCGACCAGGTGCAACGCCTCAACACGGTGGTCTCGGCCTTGCAGCAGCAGGCACAGAAGGAATCGAACCTCCAAGCATCCGAGCGGTTGCTGGCCAGCGTGCGCCAACGCCGGCCGGAGGGATCCATTGACGAACTGGTGGACAACGTCGATCGGGCGGAGCGCAGCCGCAGCCGGGTCAAGGACGATCTGGACGCCCATGGGCGCACCGAGCCCGGCGCCATCTCCGCGTTCCTCAGGAAGAACAACCTGAAGCGATGGGAGGACCGCCGCGATGTTCTGACGGCAGAGCTGGACACCAAGCGCCGGCTGCTGGAGACCGCCGAACAGGCCAGGGACGGGCTGGTTCGCTGGCAGCGCGAGCTGACCGCAGCGCAAGCGCAGCTCGAGACCGCACAGACCCAGGCGCGGGGAGCGCGATCTGCGGTGCAGGCCTTGAGGATCGACACCACCGCGTCGCTCGCTGACGCGACAGCGCAGCTCCGCGCCGCTGAAGACGGCCTGAGGAGGCGCAACGAGGAACTGCTGGCCATCCAGCGCGATGCCTCCCTGGTGTCGAGGGAAGCCCGCAACGTCGTTGCCGATCTTCAAGAGAAGAGCGCAGTCTTCGCTGCCAACGAGGCGGTGCTCAGCAAGGCCGGGCTTGTCGGCGAGCCGCGGGCCGCCTGGCATCTGTTCGATGTGCCCCGCGACGACTTTCACAAGGCCTCGCCGTATCACGACGAGTCAGAGATATTCGAAGCTCGCAGGGACCTCTTTTCCGCAGCGCTGGATCTGCACAAGGCTTTCATCGTCCATGCCTGGCGTCGGCTCAAGCCGACGCTGTTCGGCTCGATCGGGCTGCTCAACGGCAAGATCAATGCGAACCAGATCCATGGTGGCCCGATGCCGCTCTGGGACACGCTCTTCCTGGTGGTGCCGCTGGTCTCGACGACCTTCGCCTCCTTCCCCCGGCTCTTCCGTGGCGTGGGCAAGGAAGAACTGGCCTGGGTGCTGATCGACGAGGCCGGCCAGGCGGCGCCGCAGTACTGCGCTGGCGCCTTGTGGCGGGCCAGGCGCGCTGTGATCGTGGGAGATCCTCTCCAGCTGGAGCCTGTGGTGGGCACGCCCGCGGAGCTGGCCGACCCGCTGCGAGAGCGTTGCGGCGCCCCGGAACGCTATGTGCCGCCGCAGGCGTCCGCGCAAACGATGGCCGATTTGTCCAACCGGTACGGGATGTATCTGAACGAAGACGATCCCGAGCACCGCATCTGGCTGGGCTCACCGCTGATCGTGCATCGACGCTGCATCGATCCGATGTTCGAGATCGCCAATGCCATCGCCTACGAAGACAAGATGGTCTACGGCGCGGGCACCGACCGACCTGGGCACGCGGCACCCTGGAGCCGCTGGCTGGATGCGCCCTCCGATGGCAACGAGGACCATTGGATTCCGGCTCAAGGGCAACGCGCGCTCGATGCGATGCTGAAGTTGGTCGGCGACGAGCCGCGCAACGAAGAGGGCAAGCTGCGCGCGTTCGTGATCACGCCGTTCTCCGAAGTGGCCCGGAAGATGAGGGAACTGCTGGCGACCCGGTATGCCTGGAGGGACGTGAACGAGATGTGCGGCACGGTCCACACCTTCCAGGGGAAGGAAGCGGACTACGTCGTTTTCCTACTGGGAGGCGACCCCAGAAAACCGGGTGTGATCTCCGGCTTCGCCGGCCGCAGCCCGAACCTGGTCAATGTGGCCGTCACCCGAGCGAAGAAGCGCCTGTACGTGCTGGGCAATCGGGCGTACTGGACGGGCAGCGGTGACATCCATGGGTACTTCGGACGCATGGCGCGGAGCTTGGACAGGCATCACACCGCCGCGAAGGCCAGGAGTGCGGCCCTCGCCAACGACGCGCCGCCAGCTCAGGTCGCCGCTGACGCGAAGGCGTAGCCCGCGGTGGCTTCCACCGCGGGCTACTGTTCTGACCACCCCCTGGGCGGTCAGTCTGATGTCGGCGTGGGCTACGGCGACGAAGTGACTGTGCCGGCAGCCCAGTCGACGGGCGTGCCTACTTCGGGAGAGGCTGGCATCTCCCAGTGAGCCGGCCTGTACGCAGGCAGCGGCCCACATCACGTTCCTCTCTCAACTGGGGTAGTTCGCTGCCGCTCCGTCGGCGGGCGTTGGGACCTGGGTTGCTCGCGAGCATCGGTGCAACGGCAGCGCAGCCATGCGTCGCCGGCCACCACTGCCTGGAGGGCCACTATGAACCACCACTTCCCAACACTTGTGCGAGTCGTTGCCGGCTTGCTGGCCGCATGCGGCTTGCTCGTCCTGGAGGGTTGCTCGCCTTCCCAAGCGACGGCCCCCGCGGCAGCGCCGCCCTCGGTCTCCGTGGCGCGTCCTGTCATGCGCAACATCGTCGACTTTGACGAGTTCACCGGGCGCGTGTCGGCCGTCGACAGCGTCGAGATCCGTCCGCGCGTCTCCGGCCATCTCAAGAAGGTGCACTTCAAGGAAGGTCAGCTGGTCCGTCCTGGTGATGTGCTGTTCACCATCGATCCGGACCCCTATGCCGTCGAGGTCGCGCGCCGTGCCGCCGAGCTTAAGCGAGCCGAGTCAGCGCTGGAGCTGTCACGCGCCAATGAAACGCGCGGTGAGCGGCTGGTGCGCACGTCGGCCATCTCGCGCGAGGAATACGAGACGCTCGCGAAAACAAAGGACGAAGCGGAGGCCACGACGGCGGCAGCGCGTGCGCAGCTCGAGGCGGCGACGCTGGACCTGGCCTACACGACCGTGCGTGCGCCTGTCGGCGGGCGTACGGGCAGGGCGCTCGTCACCGTTGGCAACCTCATCAGCGGCAGCGGGGCCAGTGCGACGTTGTTGACCACCGTGGTATCGCAGGACCCCATGTACGTGCTCTTCGACGCCGACGAGCGCGCCTATCTCCGCTACCAGCAGCCCCAGGAAACGCGTGTCAACGGTGGTGCTCGCCATGACCCCAAGCCCGTCCACCTGGCGCTGGCTGACGAGAAGAGCTTCGACAGGGTGGGCAAGATGGACTTCGTCGACAACCAGCTCGACACCACCACGGGAACCATTCGCGTCCGAGCGGTGTTCTCGAACAAGACGGGCCGCGAGCTCACGCCGGGCATGTTCGCCCGGGTGCGGGTCGAACGTGACAAGTCCTACGACGCCATCCTCGTGCAGGACCAGGCCGTCGCGACCGATTTGGGGCGTCGAGTCGTGATGACCGTCGACGACAAGGGCGTGGTCAAGCCCAAGGCCGTCGAACTGGGCCCGCTGCACGACGGCCTACGCGTCGTGAGATCGGGGCTCGGCAAGGACGACTGGGTCATCGTCGACGGCCTGCAGCGCGTCCAGCCCAACACTCGCGTGACGCCGCAGCAGGTGGCCATGCAGCCGGCGGCGCGAACGAACGCCGCACCGAGCCGCTGAGGAGATCGCCATGGACATCCGTCACTTCTTTGTCGTCCGTCCCGTCTTCTCCTGCGTGCTGGCGGTGTTGACCGTTCTCGTCGGCCTGGTGGCCATGTTCAGGTTGCCGATCACGCAGTACCCGGACATCGCGCCACCGACCATCACCATCAGCGCCGTCTACCCGGGCGCCAGTGCCGAGGTGGTTGCAAGTACCGTGGCTCAGCCCATCGAGGAACAGGTCAACGGTGTGCAGGACATGCTGTACATGCAGTCCACCGCGACCAACAGCGGCACGCTGGCCATCAACGTGGTGTTCAAGACGGGCACCGATGTGGACCGTGCACAGGTGCTGGTGCAGAACCGCGTGGCACTCGCCCAGCCCAAGCTCCCGACCGAGGTCATCCGCCAAGGCCTGGATGTGCGCAAGCGTTCGCCCGATCTGGCGACGGTTTTCTTCCTCTACTCGCCCAAGGGCACCTACGACGTCGCCTACCTCAGCAACTACGCCCTGTCTCATGTCCGCGATGAGCTGGCTCGCATCGAAGGCGTGGGCGACGTCCAGCTCTTCGGCGCCCGCGAGTCGTCCATCCGCGTGTGGCTGGATCCGGCGCTGGTCGCCTCCCGTGGACTGACCGCGACCGATGTGGCCAAGGCCATCCGCGAGCAGAACGTCCAGGTCGCAGCCGGCAAGCTGGGCCAGGCACCGTCCGAACGCAACGGGGGCGCCTTCGAGCTGACGCTGGTTGCGCAGGGCCGGCTCAACCAGGCAGAAGACTTCGCGGCGATCGTCTTGAAGACCGGGGCCGACGGGCAGCCGGTGCGCCTGCGTGACGTCGCCCGGGTCGAGCTGGGCGCGCGGGACTATGGCCGCTTCTCCGAGTTCTCCGGCAAGTCGTCCGTGGCGGTGCCGACCTACCTGACGCCGGGTGCGAATGCACTCGAGACGCACCGGCAGATGCTGGCGAAGATGAAGGAGATCTCCGCGTCCTTCCCCGAAGACCTCACCTACGGGATCTACGACACCATCCCCTTCATTGGCGAGTCCATCGACGCCGTGAAGCACACCTTGCTCGAGGCTGTAGTCCTGGTGGTCCTGGTGGTCATCGTCTTCCTGCAGTCCTGGCGCGCCTCGCTCATCCCGCTGCTGGCCATCCCTGTCTCGCTTGTGGGCACCTTCGCCGTGCTGCAGGTACTGGGCTTCGGCATCAACAGCCTGACGCTCTTCGGACTGGTGCTGGCCATCGGCATCGTGGTCGACGACTCCATCGTTGTCGTGGAGAACATGGAGCGGCACATCCACCACGGCATGGCACCGCTGGAGGCGGCCAAGCTGACGGTCTCGGAGGTTGGTTCAGCGGTCATCGGCATCGCCGCCGTTCTCACGGCAGTGTTCGTGCCCGCCGCATTCATCACCGGCATCAGCGGCGAGTTCTATCGCCAGTTCGCGGTGACCATCGCCGCCGCGGCGCTGATCTCCACCTTCAACTCGCTGACGATGGCGCCCGCCATGGGCGCGCTGCTGCTGCGCGGCAAGGACGCGCCCAAGGATCGACTGCAGCGGATCATCGATGCCGCTCTCGGCTGGTTCTTCGTCCGTTTCAACCGGCTCTTCGACAAGTCCGGTGATGGCTACGGCCGGCTGGCCGGGAAGATCGCCGTGCGCGGATGGCTGGTGGGCTGTGTCTATGTCGGCCTGATCGCGTTGACCTGGCTGGGCTTCCGCGCGGTACCGACCGGCTTCGTGCCGGTCCAGGACAAGGGCTACTTCGTGATCGCCGTGAAGCTGCCCGACGGCGCGTCCCTGGACCGCACGTCGACCATCATCAAGCAGGTGGCCGCCGTGGTGCGCGAGACCAAGGGCGTGCGCGACTTTCCGATGTTCGCCGGCATCGACGTGTTCAACGGCTTCGCGGAGTCGAGCAGCGCGGGCGCGGTGTTTCCGATCCTGGAGGACTTCGACAAGCGCGGCGACCCGTCATTGAGCGCAGACGCCATCCGCGCCGACATCCAGCGCCGCCTGGCGCCCATCCAAGGCGCCTTCATCGCCGCGTTCCCACCGCCCCCCGTCAATGGCATCGGCAACGTTGGCGGCCTCAAGCTGCAGTTGCAGGATCGCAGCTCGGCCGGCCTGGCCGCGCTGGAGCAGGCGACGGCCAAGATGATGCAGACGACCTCGTCGGTGCCGGGCGTGGCGAGCGCCTTCACGACCTTCCGCAACAGCGTGCCCATGCTGAAGGTCGAGGTGGATCGTGACAAGGTCAAGACCCAGGCCGTGCCGCTGGACAACGTCTACGACACCTTGCAGGCCTACCTGGGCTCCCTGTACGTCAATGACTTCACCCAGTTCGGCCGCAACTTCCGTGTCTACCTGCAGGCCGATGCCAGCTACCGCATGGAACCGGAGCAGGTGGGCCAGCTTCAGACCCGTGCGTCCGATGGCCGGCTGTTCCCCATCGCATCCGTGCTGAGCGTCTCGGAAAGCACCGGCCCGGAGGTAGTGAATCGGTACAACATGTACACCGCCGCCGACATCAACGTCGGTCTGGCACCTGGCGTGGCCACCGGCCCCGCGATGGCGGCCATCGAGGACGCCGCGTCCAAGGCCCTGCCGCCGGGCATGGGGTTCGAGTGGACCGAGCTGTCGCTGCAGGAGAAGTTGGCAGGCAACAGTGCCGTGCTGGTCTTCCCGCTGAGCGTCCTGCTCGTGTTCCTCGCGCTGGCCGCGCTCTACGAGAGCTGGACGCTGCCCCTGTCCATCATCATCGTCGCCCCACTGAGCCTGCTGTGCTCCATCGGCGCGGTCTGGCTGGCCAATGGCGACAACAACATCTTCACGCAGATCGGCTTCCTGGTGCTCCTTGCACTGGGGGCGAAGAACGCCATCCTCATCGTGGAGTTCGCCCGGCAGCAAGAAGACGCGGGGATGACCCCACTGGAGGCTGTCGCCTCCGCGGCGCGGATCCGGCTGCGTCCCATCCTCATGACGTCGCTGGCCTTCATCTTCGGCGTGCTGCCGCTCGTGTATTCAAGCGGCGCCGGTGCCGAGATGCGGCGTTCCCTGGGGCTCGGCGTGTTCGGCGGCATGTTGGGCGTCACCGTGTTCAGCCTGCTGCTGACGCCGGCGGCCTACATCGCCGTGCGCAAGCTCGCCATGGCCCGCAATCGCCAGCCCAAGCAGGCGTCACTCACCCCGGTCGAGGAGCTCTGAAATGGCACGCTCTACGCTCACTGTGCTGGCCGTGGCCAGCCTGCTCGCGGCCTGCGCCGTCGGCCCTGACTACGTCGCGCCGAAGATCGATCTGCCAGCGGCCTTCGTCAGCCCAGCCCCAGCCGCCACGGCGGCCGTCAATCCGGACTGGTGGCGCGGATTCGATGACCCCGTCCTGAACGGTCTCATCGAGGATGCGCTGACGAACAGCCATTCCCTCGCCGCGGCGCGTGCGCGCTTCGAGGCGGCCCAGGCGGCGGCAGGACTGGCCTGGCGCGGCTACCTGCTAACCGGCGGCGCGCAGCTGCAGGGCGAATACGGCCGCCGCAGCAGCAGCGATGTGCCTGCCGGCGGCGGACGGGAGGTTCGATCGGCCGTGGCCGGCGTCAATGCGGCCTGGGAGGCCGACGTGGTCGGCCGAGTCGGTCGCACGGTCGAGGCCGCGCGGGCAGACGAACAGGCCGAGGAATCCCTGCTGAGGGACGCCCGACGCGTGCTGACCGCCGAGGTTGCCAGGACCTATGTGGCATTGCGGGGAACGCAGGAAAGGCTGGCCATCGCGCAAGCGTCACTGGCGGCGCAGCAGGGCACGTATTCCATCGTGCAGACCAAGCTCGACGTGGGCCGCGGCACGGCCTTCGACGTCGCTCGAGCGGCCGCGCAGGTGGCCAGCACGTCGGCGCAGGTGCCGACGCTGACCGCCGAAGTCCGGTCCCACATGTACCGCCTGGCGGCCTTGTGCGGCAAGCCGCCCGGCACCTATGTCGAGCAGCTCGCCGTCACGCGCCATCTGGCCACGCCAGAGCTGGGCGGCATCGGCGAGCCCTTGGAGCTGCTGCGCAGGCGGCCTGACCTCCGCGCGGCCGAACGTCGAGTGGCCGCTGCCACGGCACGCATCGGGATCGCCACCGCCGATCTCTATCCCAGGATCGCCGTCGAGGGTGCGGCCGGCTGGTCGGCACCGCGGGGCTCCGGTCTTGGCGATTCGGCCTTTGGCTTCGCCTCGGTCCTGCCGCGCATTTCCTGGGCGTTCCTGGACATCCCCCGGGTGAAGGCGAGGATCCAGGTCGCCGGCGCACAGGCCGAAGAGGCGGCGGCCGTGTTCCGTCAGCAGGTTGTCGAAGCCCTCGAGGAGACTGACCGGGCGCTGACCAGCTATGCCCAGTACCGGGAGCGGCTGGTCCATCTGACGCGCCAGGTGCAGCATGCCGAGCAGGCAGTGGCCCTGGCCAACCAGCGCTACCGGGATGGCGTCTCCAGCTTCCTCGACGTGCTGGAAGCCGAAAGGACCAGTCTCGATGCCCGTGACAAGCTGGTCACGACGCAGTTGGACGCATCGGCGACCTATGTTGCGGTTTACGCGGCGCTGGGAGGCTAGGGGAGCGCCATGCACGCGGCGCTGCGCCTGGGCGTGCTGTGCGCGGCCCTGTTGCTGACCGCGTGCTCGAGCCAGCACTACTTGGTCAACCCGCCGCTCTCCGCGGACAGCAATGGGCCGAGGTACTCGATCTCTGACGTGCCGCCCCAACCGAACAACAGCGACAGCCTGCACATCGTGGTCACGCTCTCGGGCGGCGGCTACCGAGCGGCGGCGCTGGCCTATGCCGTGCTGGACGCCTTGAACGACACCGTCATCCAGTGGGAGGGCACGCCTCGGTCGCTGCTGAACGAAGTCGACATCATCTCCAGCGTGTCGGGCGGCAGCTTGGCCGCCGCTGACTTCCTGGTCCATCGCGACGAATACTTTCCCGGCTTCGAGCGACGGGTGCTGGGGCTGGACCTCCAGTCAAAAGCGGTATCAAAGTTCCTGTCGCCCAGCGGCTTGTTCGCGCAGACCTCCAGCCGCTATGGTCGCGGCGATCTGCTGCAGGAGGTGCTGGACGCGCAGCTCTTTCATGGCGCGACCTACGGGGCGTTGCCGCGCCAGCGTCCGGTGGTCATCCTCAACGCCACCGACATCCACTCGGGCGAACGCTTCGGCTTCACCCAGGAAGAATTCGACCACCTCTGCTCAGACCTGTCTCTGGTTCCCGTGGCCCGTGCGGTCGCGGCGTCGATGGCTGTCCCTGTGGTCGCCTCGCCGATCACGCTGTGGAACCACAGCCTGAGCTGCCCGGTCCGGCCTCGAACTCAGCGCAGCATCCCGTTCATCGACGAGGCGCGGTATCTCCACTTGGCCGATGGCGGGCTGGCAGACAACACCGGCGCGAGGATGCCCCTCGAGTACGTTGCCGCGGCCGGAGGTCTTCTGCAGTCGACCCGGCTGGGTGGCTACAGGGGCATCAAGAGAGGCGTGTTCATCATCGTCAACGCCATGAGAACGCCTCGTGACGATGAGGACGACACACCGGACACACCGGGCATCCTGCGCCAGTTTCAGTCGGTGCATGCGGTGCCCATCAAGCGCTCGTCCGTCGACGGCATCGGCTTGCTCGGCGCAGCCATCGAGCGTTGGGCTCAGCAGATCCGGGAGGCAAATCCCCAAGTCCTCGACGGCCTGCTGGACAGCGATCTGCGATTCCATGTGATCGAGATCGGCCTGAAGGAGTTGCCGGGAAGGGCGGAGTTCCTGCCGCTGCGGAGCCTTCCGACCGAACTGCGGATCAGCCAGGCTGAAGTCCAAAGCATCAAGCAGTTTGTGCGCGCAAAGCTGGACGGGGATCCGGCGTGGCACGCGCTGCTGGACGACCTCAATTCGAGCGCCCGGCCCCCTGAACCTTCGGTCGTGGCAGCGAAGTAGGGCCGACGGCCGCAGCCTACAGGCCGACGTTGTAGATGGTCTTCGGCGCGAGCGGGTTCCGCACCTGCTGCTTGGGGCGGTGGTCGGCCCCCGGTTCGGCTTGCGGCTCGGCAGGGCGCAATGTGGGCTGGGTCGTCGGGCTGGGGCGGCGTGGCTCCAACTTGGCAAACAAGGCCTTGAGCGGCGCCTTCTGGGCTTCGGCCGGTTCTTCCTTCGGCTGCGGCGGCTGCTCCTGCGCGAACGCTGACGGCACGCCAGCGAACGCGATGAGCGCAAGCGCGGCCATCGTGCAGATCAGGTGCGTCGAAGTTCTACTCATGGTGTTCTCCCAGCGTTCGTCTGCAGTATTGATCGCTTGCGCGCCGCTGCAAATGAGGCTGCGTTGAACTCAGCGTTGCCATGCTTTGAACAGTAGCCAGGGGGCCTCGCGGCTTCGTCGCCGAGCTGCCTCTTTCGGGATAGAGCCTGCTGTCTTCACTGGGTGAAGTGTTGGGGTGGGCCAGATTCAACACTGGCATCGCACTCTTTCAACCCATCTGCTCGGTCCATGTGCCGAGCGCCCTTCAGGAGGACCTTGTCATGGCTCACGCCCACACTCTCAGTACCGCCTCGGACAGCAAGTCTTCGGCACCTCTCTTGACCACCCTCACGGTGGTCGGTCGCGTGCTGCTCGCGCTGATGTTCATCCTGTCCGGTGCCAGCAAGCTGGGCAACATCTCCGGAACCGCCGCCTTCATCGCGTCAGCGGGGCTGCCGATGCCTTCCGTGGTCGCCGTGGTCGTGGGCGCCTTCGAGCTGGTCGCCGGGCTGGCCCTGGCCGTCGGCTGGCATGCGCGGCTGGCGGCTGGCCTGCTGGGCCTGTTCACCATCGCTGCGAGCGTGACCTTCCATGCCTACTGGAAGCTGCCGGCCGATCAGCAAATGATCCAGCAGCTGATGTTCATGAAGAACCTGTCCGTGGCCGGCGCCATGTTCTTTGTCGCCGCGGTCGGGGCGGGGCGCGCGAGCCTCGACGGGCGCAAGGCCGATCGCTGAGCTCGGCTCCCTGAGATCTGAACTGATGGTGCCCCATGCCCGCCACCTCACCCAGCCCGGAAGCAGGGCCGTTCCATTTGGCCGATGGCCTGCCGGTCCTCGAGCTTTGCCGAATCCGGCGGTACGTCGGCGCGGTGGAGCGCGTGATTCGGGCCGGGGCGCATCGGGTGCTCCAGATGAAGGCCAGGTCAGCCGATGGGCGCGGGCTCTTCGTCTGGGTCTCCTCGGCAGCACTTGAGGACGCCAGGTGCAAGCGCCTGGCACACAAGATCGACGAGGCCTATCCCGACGCGGAGCTCATGGTGTGCTTCCATGGTCGCTTCGGGGACGTCCACAACCCCACCGGCCTCACGACCGACATCCACTACTCGGACAGCATCTGGGTGCACGAAGAGTAGCGGTGGGTGAGGGCGCCTGTCGGTGATGACAGGTCTTCACCAGCAGCTAGGAAGCGACCGTCCGGTTGTCCTATTCGCTCATCGGCGCCAGCCGCTCGCACGCGTCACCCAAGGGCGGCCCAGTCCACATTTCAAGGTGATATTCATGAGCTCCCTCTTTGATCGCACCCGGCGCGTCACGCTTGCCGCGCTGACCCTTGCCTGCGGGCCATTGCAAGCGACCCCCGCGGGTCCAAGCGACCGCGCGGCGATTGAGCTGGTCATCCGCCACTACGAACGCGCCCTGACCAATGCGCAGGTCGATGCGGTCATGCAGCTGTACAGCCACGACCCGGTGTTCATGCCCGAGTTCGCTCCGGCTGCCGTTGGGCGCAAGGCTGTCGAGGAGGCCTACGTCTGGGTGTTCGACACGCTGAAGCTGAATGGTCTGTTCCACATCCACGAGGTGGATGTCACCGGAGATCTGGCCTGGGCGAGAACGACCTCGACCGGCAAGTTCACCGTGCGCGCGACGGGGGTGGAAGCCGAGGTCGGCAACAACGAGTTCTTCGTCTTCCGGCGTGAACATGGGAGCTGGAAGATCCATCGGTACATGTTCAATGCGAACAAGCCCCCTGGCCGGTAGACGGCCAGGGGTTGGAGCCCCTCAGCCCTTAGCTTGGCGGCCAACGGCAGCGTCGCGTTGACCAGGCGCGCTTCGTTGGCATCTGTCGGCCTGAACCGTGCCGTCAATTCACCGCGCGACCGGCTGATCGCCGGTTGTATGCAAGGTGGATCAGCCCAGCCCGGCCTGAACCTTCATGCGGTCGATCACGCCACGCTTTCTTCCTTCCGCATAAACCCAATCCTCAGGGTCCAAGGTACCGGTCGGGATGGTCGGCATGGGTGGAATCGCCGGTTGAGGGGGCGTCCTGGTGCTCTGTTCATTCCAGCCATCGCGATATCCATTCGCCCAAAGCTCTTGATAATCTGCCATTTATATATCTCCTGGGTGATGCGAAGTTGAACTACGAGAAGCTGCCGGCGTTGGATACGAGAAGGGACTTGCCAGCAGTGCGATTTCAGACTGATCAAGATAGTCGGAAGTCAATGCGCCAAAAGCCTCGATGTTATTGATATTCGAGAAGCTTCCGAATCGATTGCGTACGACCGCCAAAACCTGATCTGGAATCTTCACCGTTGCCAAATAGGCTGGAAAATATCGCTTATCAGGCATGGTGAGAGGGGAGGTTTGGGGGCGGTGACTGGTATAGCCGGAGATAAATTCGCGATAAGTGTTTTCGGCGAACTTGACGGCAACACCTTCATCAAGCGTGGCAACCTTCCTCTCGTGCGCGCTCGCCACCGGGTTCAAGAAGTGGACCATTTCATGGGCAAGCTCGTAGAACACGTCTTCCCATGTCATGGCAAAGCTTCCAATGGCTACGCCAAAGGTGTCGTGATCGCCGTGCATAGGACCAACTCGGGAGCTTGGGTGGTCCCAAAAGATGGGATGGAAATGGAGCTCTGCGGGTCCAGCAGACCCATACAAGCTTTCTACCCGAACGAACAACAGGAACGCCATACACACGAGCAGTTGCGCGTTGGGTTCGGTTTTGTCGCGCGGGTTGTCGGTGATGTTGGGTACCGCCTGCATCACCTGTTCGCGAATGACTTTGCGGTCTTCTTCACTCATTCCTTGGGTTTCAACCAGACTGAGGATCGCGGACACGAAGTGGGTGGTCATGCTGTTTTGTTGCATGTTCTCTGCCATTTATCAAAGTCAGCCAATTTTTCCAGGGTGGATTGAACTCGAATTCGCGACTTCGGGGGTGAGGCGAAGTTACTATACAGAATGGCAAGTTGTATAGTAACTCCCGGCCTTTCCCGGATTTCTTGCACGAGTGAGCAAAATTCCCAGAGTTTCTGGACTATTTGTGAAATGACCTGGGAGCCCCGCGAGGCGCCCCGTGGTACCCCATGCCAATAGCGCTGCCGCCAATCGGAGAGTGCTTCAGGCCGGCTGGGTCGGTGTGAAGGTGTTGCCACCTTGAGCGCGTGTGCCGACGGCGACCACGAGCGCGGTTGCCAGCGCAGCTGATGCTCCGAGCCAAAGTGCGCTCGACACTCCGAAGTGATCGACGACCTGGCCGCCCAGCAGCGCGCCGCTGCCAATCGCCGCCTGTGCAACGGACACGAAGACGGCCTGGACGGCCTCCAGCTTGTTCGGTGCCGCGCCGAACATCCAGCTCTGCATGGCGATGGGAAGCATGCCGAAGCCCAGGCCCCAGATGATGGTCAGCGGCACCGCCCACCAAGCGCTCGACCCCAGGAGCACCAGGAGCAACACCGACAGCCCGAGCACCATGCCTGTGGCCACCAGCGCGCCGCGCAGGCTGCGGCTGGCCAGCCAGCCACCCACGATATTGCCGAGGAAGCCCGCAACGCCGTAGCCGAGCAGAACCCCGCCCAGCGCCACCGGCGCGATGCCGGTCACCTGGATCAGGAAGGGGCTGATGTAGGTGTACGACGCGAACTGGCCCACGAACACCAAAACGATGGCGATCAGGCCCAGACGCACCTTGGGCTCCTTCAGCAGGTCGGGAATGTCCCGCAGGCCCTTGCTGGACTCAGAGGCCGGCAACGGCGGCAAGACAGCCAGCAGCAGGACCAGCACCGACACCGAAACTGCGCTCGCCACGCCGAAGGCCCAGCGCCATCCCATCAACTCGCCAAGCAGTGCGCCCGCAGGGACACCGGCGACCGTGCCGATGGAGACACCGGACAGGATGAGGGCGCTGGCCTTGGCGGCATCGGAACCTGGCTTCAGCCGTGGCCCGAGGGAGCCGCCGATGGTCCAGAAACCACCGACTGCCAGACCCAGCAGCACCCGTCCCAGCAGGATGAAGGCGAAGCTGCCCGAGAAGGCGACGGCCACATTGGAAAGCACCAGCAGCCCAAGCAGGCCACCGAGCAGCCAGCGGCGGTCGATGTTGCCGGCGAAGGCGATGGTCATGGGGGCAGCGAACGCGGCAAGCAGGCCCGGCAGCGTCACCATCAACCCGGCCTGACCTTCTGTGATCCCGAGCTCGCGCGCGATCTGGGGCAGCAGGCCCACCGGCAGGAACTCGGTGCTCACCAGCGCGAACGCAGCAACAGCCAGCGCAATGATCGCGGTCCAGGAGCTTGTCGCCGCTCCGTCGGGCGCCGCATCCGTTGCGGTGGGGGTGTTCATGCTCACGATGAGCCTCTCTGGAAGTTTGAAGGCCCCTCGCGGGGCCTTCGTTCTGGTTCAGCCGAACTTGACGAGGTTCAACGCCGGCAAGGGGCCGCCGGGGAACTGCGTCAGGCGACCGCCTTCGGCCAGCGAGCCGAGGTCGATGGCATGGAAGCCGAGCTTGGTCATCAGCTGCGCGACCTTGCCCTTGGAGGCGCCGTCGTCACCAGCCAGGAACATCACGCGCTGGCCACCTTCAGCACGCGGGTTGCCCGAGAGCAAATGCGGCTGCAGATGGTTGAAGGCCTTGACGACCTTGGCGCCGGGCACGAACTCCGAGAAGACCTCGGACGAGCTGCGGCCACCCAGATCGAAGGGACGGAAGGTCGGTGCTTCGATGGGGTTGTTGGTGTCGACCACGATGCGGCCGCCCCAGTCGCCCAGGCCAGACAGCGCCGAGGGAATCTTGGACCAGTTGACCGACACGAAGACGATGTCCGCCTTTGCGGCTTCCGCCACGGTGCCGGCCTTGGCCTTCGCGCCCAGTTCGTAGACCAGGGCTTCCAGCGATGCCGGGCCGCGGCTGTTCGCAAGGGTCACATCCTGACCGATGCGAACCATTGCGCGGGCGATGGCACTGCCGATGTTGCCGGTGCCGATGATGCCGATGCTCATGATGTGCTCCTTGCGTGGTGGTTCAGGTTGCCTTAGGCGGAGTAGCCGCCATCGACGGGCACGTTGGCGCCCGTGATGAAACCGGCGCCGGGGCTGGCCAGGTAGGCGACCGCGTCGGCGATCTCGGCCGGCTGGGCGTAGCGCTGGACCGCGATGTAGGTCTTGGCCAGAGCGGCGAAGTCGCTGGTCTCCGGGTTCATGTCCGTGTTGGTCGGGCCGGGCATCACGTTGTTGATGGTGATGCCGCGCGGGCCGAGGTCACGGGCCGCGGCTTGGGTCCAGCCAGCGACCGCAGCCTTGGTCAGGACGTACAGGCCGCCGCCGCCGTAGGGCACGTACTCGCTGTTGATGCTGCCGATGTTGATGATGCGGCCGCCGGTGCCCATGTACTTGAGGGCTTCCTGCGTGGCGACGACGACGCCCTTGACGTTGACGTCGACGATGCGGTCGAAGTCTTCCAGCGTGAAGTCGCCGGTGGGCTTGACGATGGCGATGCCGGCGTTGTTGACCAGGATGTCGACCTTGCCGCCGAACGTGGAGGCAGTCTTCTCGACGGCGGCCTTCACGGCGGCCGGGTCGCCAGCGTCGGCAAAGATGGCCAGGGCGGTGCCGCCAGCGGCTTCAATTTCCTTGACCAGCGCGATGGCGGGCTCTGCGGAGGCGACGTAGGTGAAGGCGACAGCGGCGCCATCGGCGGCCAGGCGGCGCACGACAGCGGCGCCGATGCTGCGGGAGCCGCCGGTGACGAGGGCGACCTTGCCGGAGAAGGGCTTGTGGGTGGAAGTGGTGCTCATGACAGTCCTTTCAGGTGGGAAGTGAGGTAACGGTGGCTCTACTTTGGTTGCTCGGCTCAATCTCCGGTAGTGGTTAATCGCGCAAATCGTTTTCAAGCATTGCTTGAAGACTCCGGCGCGAAACTGGGTCAGGAGCCGCGGCGTACCTCGCGAATCGCCTTGGTCAGCTTCAGGTCTGCGCGACGACGTCGCCTGCCCCGATTGAGATAGCTGGGCCGAAACAAGGTGGGGTAGGTAGAGCCCCCGCTGCGACGCGGGCTACATTGCAGCGAGGCGGATGACTCGAGCTCTGCCACGACGTGCCCAAGACAACACGCGAGGGAGGACATCGAGTGAGCGACTCAACGGCGCCAATGGCGCCAGCCAGGACACCTGCCACCGATGAGGTGCTGCGGCGCATCGGTCGCAACCTGGTTATCTACCAACAGGTCGAGCAGGTGCTGAAGGTCTTGATGACGCACGCCCGCTTCCACGCGCCGGTCAGCAAGTTTGCGGAGCGCTTCGACAGGCATGCGGCGTTGATCGACCGGCGGTCGATGGGCGACCTTGCCGGTAGGCTTGTGGACGAAGTGCTGCAGCCGGCCTCAGACGAAACAGCACCCGATGCGATCGAGGAGGCCTGGTTTGGCTTTCGCTTCTCCGTGGAGACCGATGCGCAGACCGCAGCACGTCATGCAGCCGAGCTGAAGGAGCTGGTTGATCGCCGCAACGAGCTGGTGCACCACTTCCTCCCGCGCTGGCAGGCTGCGGTCGCCGGCGACGCCGAGCTCGCGACGACCTGGCTTGACGTGCAGCGCGAGGCAGCCGTTGCGATGCTCGAGCGCCTAAGAGGTTGGGCCAAAACCATGGAGACCGCGTGCAAAGAGCAGGCGGCTCTTCTTGCCTCCGAGGAGGGGCAACGCCAGATGGAGCTGCTGTTCCTGCGCAGCAGCCGGCTGGTCGTCATGCTTGGTCAGGTCGCCATGGCGACGCCACGCGCCGACGGGTGGACGCTGCTGTCCACTGCCGGCCACCTGATCAAGCGGCAGGCGCCTGATGAACTGGAGGATCTCCGCGGGCGCTTCGGACTCCCCAACCTGAAAGCCGTCCTGTCGGCGACGGAGCTGTTTGACCTGGCGGAAGAGCAGACGCCCGGTGGCGGCGTGCGGACGATGTTTCGCATCAATCCCCATTGGCGTCTTGAGACCCCTCAGGCCGATCGGCCGTCAGGTGACGATGCGCCGAGCCGCCAGTGAAGTTCAAAGCGCGTCCTTGATGCAGCTGCAATGCACGCCGCTGAAACGACATCGCGCGGCCTCCCGTGCAGGAGCCGCGCGATGAGCCCGAAGGGATTCAGCGCTTCGCTGCAGATTCCGCGGCGGCCAGCACGGCCTGCGTGACCTCGGCGGACTTCGACAGCATCGGTACGTGGCTGGCAGCGACACGGGTGGTCGTCGCGCCCATCCGCTTGGCAAACAGCTCCTGGGCAGGGGGCGGGATCATCCGGTCCTCGGTGGCCACGACGTACCAGCTCGGCTTGCTCTTCCAGCCGACGTTGGCGACCTTCTCGTCGAACGCCTTGGAGAAGATGGGGACCTGCGACACGCCGAGGAACCAGGATTTCGCGGCCGGCACATCCTGCGCGAAGTCGCGCTGGATGCCATCCATGGTCAGCCACAGGTAGCCGGTCGAATCCGCCCGGATGTTGGCCAGGCCGGGAGGTTGCGGCGCGCCCTTGGCGGCGAGCAGCGAGGACACCGACTCGCCCGCGTCAGGACCGAAGGCCGCGACGTAGACCAGTGCGGAAACCTGATCGTGCGTGCCAGCCTCAGTGATGACGACGCCTCCCCACGAATGCCCGACCAGCACGACAGGTCCCGGATGGTTCACGATGGCGCGGCGCGTCGCCTCCACGTCTGCACCGAGGGAGCTCAGCGGGTTCTGGACGACGACCACCTTGTAGCCCTTGCTGGCCACTGCGGAAGCCACCGGCTCCCACCCAGAGCCGTCGGCCCACGCGCCGTGCACGAACACAACGGTCGGCTTGGTGGCGTCGGCCGCCTGCGAGTTGCTGCCCCAGGCGAGGGCAAGGCATCCGATGGTGGCGATGGCGAGAGTGCGCAGAAAATTCGAGAACATGGGAGTGCTCCTTCGGGGCGTTGGATGGGGGGCTCATGAGCGCAGCGTGGCGAAAGCCGCGCGCACTTCCTTGCTGAACAACTCGGGCTGCTCGAAGGCCGCGAAGTGGCCGCCCTTGTCGGTCTCGTTCCAGTAGACGAGCTTGCGGTAGCAGCGTTCGGCCCAACTGCGCGGCGCTCGGTAGATCTCGCCGGGGAAGACGGTGACGCCCACCGGGATGTCGATGTCGACGGCGAAGAACGCGAGGTCGGCGTTTTCCCAGTAGAAGCGGGCCGAGGAGGTGGCGGTGTTGGTCAGCCAGTACAGCGTGATGTCGTCCAGCATGTCGTCGCGCGTCAGCACGGACTCGGGGTTGCCGCCGCTGTCCGTCCAGGCCACGAACTTGTCGTAGATCCACGCAGCCTGGCCGGTCGGCGAATCGGCCAGCGCGTAGCCCAGGGTCTGGGGCCGCGTCGCCTGGATCTGCGCATAGCCGACCCCCTTGGTGAAGAACGCGTTCAGGGAGTCCATCGCGGCCTGCTCCTTGGCGCTGAGCTTCTCCGGCATGTTCTTGGGCACGACCGCGGGCATGTTGATGTGGATGCCCATCAGCCCAGCGGGCGCCTGCGCCCCCATGGCTTGCGTGATGACGGCACCCCAGTCGCCGCCCTGGGCGACGTAGCGCGGATAGCCGACGCGCAGCATGAGCTGATGCCAGACCTCGGCGACCTTGTGACGCCCCCATCCGGTCGTGCGCGGGGCACCGGAGAAACCGTAACCGGGCAGGGAGGGCAGGACCAGGTGAAAAGCATCTTCCGCACGGCCGCCATAGGCAGTCGGGTCCGTCAGCGGGCCCACGACTTTCAGCAGTTCCACCACCGAGCCCGGCCAGCCATGGGTCATCAGCAGCGGCAACGCGTTCGCGTGCTTGGACTTGATGTGGAGGAAGTGGATGTCGACGCCGTCGATGGCCGTCTTGAACTGGGGCAGGGCGTTCAGTCGCGCTTCAACCTTGCGCCAGTCGTACTTGGTGTGCCAGTAGTCCACCAGCGCACGCAGGCGCGCCTGCTGCAAGCCCTGAGAACCGTCAGCGACGACCTCCGGATCGGGCCAGCGGGTCGCCGCCAGCCGCCGACGCAGGTCGTCGAGCGCCTTTTGCGGGACGCTGATGCGGAAGGGGCGGATGGCATCGGCGCCTGCCGCAGCGGTGGCGAAGCCGAGCGGCGCATAGCTGACGAAGGCGCCACCCAGCAGGGAAGCGACGACGCTGCGACGGTTCAGTTCGAGACTGGAAGTGGGGTTCATGGCTGTCCTTTCGTTGACGTCGAAAGGTTAGGCAGCCATGTTTCTCTCGACCTGCCTACATTGAGAGAGGTGCGCCTGGCTCGATGCCAGGAGGCCCCGGGGGCTAGCCTTGCGGCTTCAACTGATGGGCCGTTTCGCGGCGCCAACCGGCGCGACCCAAAGCAAGCCCAGGCTCACCAGCAACGACACGGTGACGACGGCCATCAGGGCCATCGCACCGGCCGCGTGCAGCAGTGGCAGCAGCAGTAGCGGGGCCAATGCAGCACCCGCGCGGTTGAAGGTCCATGCGCCGCCAAACGCAGCGGCTCTTGAGCGGGTGGGGAAGAGCTCGGCGCCGTAGACGCTGAGGCTGGGCACGTAGAGCGCCGCGGCCAGCATGAATGCCGTGGAGCAGAGCATGAGCACGGTCGGCGAGTCGGCGAGAACAAAGCCGACGCCAGCCGCCAGCATGGCCATCGCACACACCGCCAAGGTGAGGCGGCGCTCCAAACGATCCACGCCCAGGGCACCGAGCATCACACCCAGCGCGGGTCCGAAGTTCGAAATGGCCACGTAGAGCAAGGTGTCGGAGAGCCGAAATCCTCGACTGACCAACAGGGCGCCTGCGAGTAGCGGGAATGCCACGGTGGACCAGGGGCTGGCAAAGAACAGCAAGGCCACGCTCACCCAGGCCCTCTTGCGCGGTGCCAGGTCTTGTGCCGGGGGCGCGGCCTCTGATGCAGCCAGAGATGGCATGCCTGGCGCGAGGCGAAGGCATGCAGCCAGGGCCTCGGCATCACGCCCGCGCGTGGCGAGCCACCGCGGAGACTCGGGGAGTACTTGGAGCAGGGCCGTCACAGCCGCAGCGCCTGCGGCGCCCGCGTAGAAGCCCCAGCGCCAGGCCTCCACCCCAAACGGTGTGATCGGTGTGAGGCTGCGGACCAGGAAGACCCCCGCGGGCGCGCCCAGCGATGCGATGCCTACGACCAGGAAGATCAACGGGCCACGCTTGCGCGCGGGCAGCAGATCCGTCAGGTACGAGATCATCAGTGCGGGGTAGGCGCCAAGAGCCAGCCCAGAAAGCCCGCGCCAGATGCCAAGCTCCGCGCTGTTGCTGCTCGCGCCGGCGAGCGCCGACGTCACCGCCAGGACAGCCATGAGGAACGTCATCAACCTCTTGCGGCCGAAGCGGTCGGCCAGCCACCCGAACAGCGGTGCGCCGACGATCGCACCCACATACACGGACGCGAGCAGCCAGGACAGCTGCTCGGTTGGCAGCTTGTGAGGCGGCGCGGAGAACACGGCGGCGAGCGCGCTGCCAAGTGCCATTTCGAACAGATCGAAGGCAAAGGCGAGGGCGCACACCACCATCGTGACGATGTGCATCCTCCCGACCGGGGCGCGGTCGAGGGAAGCTGCGATGTCGATGGGTGGGGCAGTCTTGCTCAAGGCTCAAGCGTAGACCAGCAACCCGCCCGCGGAGCAGGCAACAACAAGCTTTAACGGCAACTAACGCTGGCCGACTCTGCTGGCGCCCCACACTGCGACCAGGGCCTCGAGAACCTGATCGCGGCAGGGGTGCGTCAGTCGAGGCGACTCCACCAATGCCACGCCGTCGAAGCCGGCGTCGCTCGCACCTTCGGCGGCTACCCGGAATGCATCGACCAGCGCCTCCTGTGCGTCGGCATCCAGTGCCTCTGCCGCGAACGGGTGCCACAACTGAGCCACGATGGGTTGGCTGCGCGCATGGGCCTCGTCGACGTGCAGGCGCCAGCTGTTGACGCCCTCTGCGTCGTACAGACCCGGCCCGGCCAGGCCGCAGCCCGGCGCGACGGCGATTGGCTCGGTGATGATGCGATTCCCTGACACCGGGATCCCTTTCTAGACCAGTACGGCTCCGCGCAATGATGGGTGGCGGGAGCGTCCGCGGCCAATAAATCCTTGTAAAGGCTGCGGGGGTAGTGGTGCCGTGTAGTGAGGTTGTTAAAGCCTCAACGGGGCCCACCACACGAGGGCCCATCGACGGGCACAACGTTTCACAGACGTTCACTGGCCGGTTTGACTTCTGCCAACGAACATTCCTTCAGCGCCGCAAAGTCTGCGGCCTTCGATAGAGGAGCGTGATATGAAGTCCTTCGACCTGACCCGCATCCAGATTCAACATGAGGATCCCGTACTGGCCATGGGACTGGCTGCCGTGCTGCGCCGCCGCTCTGACCGGGACGTCAACATCAGCGGCATCGACCCTGAGCCCAACGAACCGCCCCAGATCGTGATCGCCGACCACCGGCGCGCGGTCCAACTGGCGATGGTCTGCTCGGACCGCCGCGAGCGCCCCTCGCTGATGGCCGTGGGCACCCAGGACCGTGAACGCGACATCCGACTGGCCCTGGAGGCAGGTGTGTCGGGCGTGTTGCTCGCGGGCTGCCGCCTGGACGAACTCGAGGACGCCGTGAACACGCTGAAGATGGGCTCGCGCTATGTGTGCCGCTCGGCTGCCCAGAAGCTGGCCGAAAGCCTGGGGCACGAGTCCTTGACGACCCGGGAGACGGATGTCCTGCGCCTGCTGGCCAAGGGGCTCGGGAACAAGGCCATCGCCAGGGAGCTCTGCATCGCGGTCGGCACGGTCAAGACGCATGTCAAGGCCATCCTCGACAAGTTGGACGCGTGCACACGGACCCAGGCCGCCGACGTCGCCGCCAAGCGCGGCCTGGTCGATGCGCCCGCGCTGCAGGCCGCTGCCTGAACCTTTGGTCAGGAACCTGGGGAGGCACCATGGACAGGCTCAAGGCGCTCGAAATCTTCAGCTCGGTCGCGATCCACGGCAGCTTCGTCCGTGGCGGCGAGGCGCTGAACCTGTCGAAGCCCGCGACAACGAAGGCTATCCAGGATCTCGAGGCACTTCTCGGCGTCCGTCTGCTCCAACGGACAACCCGGAGCCTTTCCCTGACCGCAGTCGGCAGAGATGTCCTCGAACGGGCGTCCGGGCTGCTGGCCTCCTTTGAAGAGTTGGCGGCCATCAGCAGCCTCAGCGCGAGGGAAGTGAGCGGCACCGTGCGGCTGGCGGCGCCCACAGCGTATGGAGCGCGGCGAATGACAGGTCCGCTGGCCTCGTTCGCGGCCAAGTACCCCAAGGTGCGCATCGAGCTGCACACCACGGAAGACGAAGTCGATCTCATCGAGGACCGCGTGGACCTCGGCGTCTGGGTCGGCGGCGAGCTGCCGCTGGGCTCGATCCCTCGTTGCATCGGACTTGAGGCCGTTGGCCTGTTTGCCGCGCCTGCCTACCTTGAGCGGTGCGGTACGCCGCTGGACCCGCTGGGTCTGGCGGGCCATGACGAGCTCCACTATGTGGGCAGCACGCCGTTGGGGCCATGGCGCTTCACGAGGGACGATGTGGTGGTGGACGCCCCACCTCCCAGGCCCTGGTTGAGTTCCAACAACGAAGAGACGCTGGTGGCGGCGGCCGTTCATGGCGCAGGATTGCTTCGCCTGCCCGAATGCCTGGTTGCCCCGGAACTGTCGTCCGGTCGCCTCGTGAAGATCCTGGCGGACTGGCAACTTGAGCCCCTGTCCGTTCAGCTCGCCTACAGCTCCCGGCGTGGCCAGCCGTTGGCGGTACGGAAGCTGATTGAGCATCTGGCGACCTCGCTGCAGTAGCGCACTGCCGCCGACGACATTTAACGTGAATTAACTCGTCTCTTCCCAGGCGCGCGGGGATGATCCTCGCAAACGACTCCCAGCGTCCCACCGCGCATGTCCGAGGGCTACTCCTTCGCCGGCTACCGACTTCTTCCCGCACAGCGGTTGCTCCTGGACCAAGAGCAGCCGGTTCGCTTGGGAAGCCGGGCGCTCGACCTGCTTGTCGCCTTGGTCGAGCGAGCCGGCGAGGTCATTCCCTCGGCAACCTTGATCGAGAGGGTCTGGCCCAAGACCGTTGTCGCAGAGGACAACCTGCGCGTGCACATCGCCTCCTTGCGCAAGCGGCTGGCGGAGGGGCGTGGCGACGTGCGCTTCATCGGCAATGTGCCACTTCGAGGCTACTGCTTCGTGGCACCCGTGCAGTCCTTGGGTGCCGAGGAGCCGGTTCGGCCCGTCGTCAGCGCCGCAGCTTCAGTCCCCGCGCAGAGCATGGGTGGCCGCATCATCGGCCGCGATGGTGTCGTGTCCAGCCTCGAGGCGCGGCTCCACGAGAAGGGTTTCGTGACCCTGGTGGGTCCCGGCGGGATGGGCAAGACCACGGTGGCCCTGGCTGTCGCGGAAGCCAGTTCTGAGCAATACACGGAGCCGCCGTGCTTTGTGGACCTTGCGCCGCTGTCCGATGGACGCCTGGTGCCGGCCGCGCTGGCCGCCGCGCTCGGCCTGACGCTGCCCTCCGAGCAGCCACTGCCAGCGCTCTATGCGGCGATGCGTGACCGCCGGCTGCTGGTGGTTCTGGACAACTGCGAGCACGTCATCGGCGAGGCTGCAGCCCTGGCGATGGGCCTACATCGTCACGTTCCTTCCGTACGAATCCTGGCGACCAGCCGGGAACCACTCAGGGTGCCGGGGGAGTGGGTGCAGAGGCTGCTGCCGTTGGAACTGCCGCCACTGGCCATGCCACCGACGGCAGCCGAGGCGCTGCGCTACACCGCGGTCCAGCTGCTTGTCGAGCGTGCCACGGCCAGTCTGGACAGTTTCAGCCTGAGCGATGGTGATGCGCAGACGGCCGCCGAGGTCTGCCGGCGCCTGGACGGCATCCCACTGGCCATCGAGCTGGCCGCGGCCCGGATTCCCATGTTCGGTATCCAGGGCGTGGCTACGCGCCTCAACGACCGGTTTGCGCTCCTGACGCGCGGCCCGCGTACCGCCTTGCCGCGCCATCAGACGTTGCGCGCCACGCTCGATTGGAGCCACGACTGTCTGGAGGTCGATGAGCAGCGGCTGCTGCGGCAGCTATCCGTGTTCAAGGGTGCGTTCACCCTTGAGGGCGCGGAGGCTGTGGCCGAAGCCGATGTCGTCGAAGTGATGTCGCACCTGGTGGACAAATCCCTCGTGGTCGCCGTGGACGGGCATTGCTACCGGCTCCTGGACAGCACGCGCGCCTACGCGGCGGAGAAGCTCGCGCTGAGCGGTGACCGCGAGGCGACCCGCTGGCGCCATGCTCGGTACTGCCTGGAGCAGTTGCGGCTGGACATTGCCGAGGACGTCGAGGCTCGGCTGCGTCGTCTTGAAGAGGTGAGGGCGGCACTCGACTGGGCGATCGGCACGGACGATGACGTGGAGTTGGGCATCACCTTGACCGCCGCGGCCGCGCCACTCGCCATCGGCCTGTCGCAGATGACGGACTTCAAAGGACGAGTTCAACTGGCCCTTTCTCGTGTGGTGTCCAGTGGGCTGGAATACAGCGTCGAGGAGGCCTTGCTGCAGCGCGCGCTGGGCGACCTCCTGCTGCACACCGAGGGCGCCGGCGAGGCAATGCAGGAAGCGTTTCGACGCTGCCATGAGGTGGCGGGCCGGCTTGATGACCCGGAGTTGTACGTCATGGCCGTCGGGGGACTTTGGGTCGCCGCGATGGCGCGCGGCGACTATGAGGCCGCCGCCGCGCACTGCGGTCAGCTGGCCGCGATGGTGAGCTCTGACGATGCGCGTCAGCGACTGGCCCGCATGCAGGCGCAGACGGCCTGCTTCGCTGGCGATTTCGAGGCCGCTGTGCCGCTGGCCCAGCAGGTGCTGCGCGACACGGTCGGGTGCCCCGACGAACCCGGTGTCGTCTTCGTCGATGCCCGGGTGTCGATGCGCATCGTCTTGGCTCGCGTCGCCATGGCCCGAGGCCAGACCGCCGAGGCCGCCTCATGGGCCGAGGAGGCGGTCCAGGTCGCGAATGAACTGGACCATGCGATGGCCGTCTGCTACGCGCTGGCCTTCGCCGCGTGTCCCGCTGCATACCGGCGCGGCGACCTTTCCAGCGCCGAGGTGTACCGCCAGCAGCTCGCTGCGATGTCCTCGCGGCATGGCCTGGGGTACTACAGCCGCTGGGCCGAGGGCTACGGACGGCTGAGCTGTGCCGATCTGGTGGTGCACGACATCGCTGATCCCCGCCTCCGGGTAGAGCTGACGACCTTGCGGGCGGACGCGCTGGCTTGAACGCGTCTCGCAGGGCCGCGGGGCTCTCCCGATCGGGGTAGTGCGGGTTGGACCGCTTGGGGCGATTGCAGGGCAAGTGCTGTCAACAGAATGACTTCCAGCCCGCGACAAGCGGCTCGCAAACCCCGCCGATCCCGCAAGCGTGGACACATGGCGGAAGACCACAGCGCCGGACCCGACGGCCCGGCATCACCAGGAGATTCGCATGGCCTCGCTTTCCACCCTCGGGCTCATCCATACCGCCATCAGCGTCGTGGCGTTGGTCTCCGGCTTCATCGCGGTCGCGAAACCGCGCGGGATCTCGTGGAGCGACGGCGCGGGTCGCACGTACATCATCGCCACGCTGCTGACCTGCCTGACCGCGTTCGGCATCTTTCAGCATGGCGGCCTCAACAAGGCCCATGCCCTCGGCGTCGTGACGCTGCTGGTGCTCGCAGGCTCCTACATCGCCGACCGTCGAGTCCCGTCCAGCGCATGGGCCCACTACGTGGCGCCACTCGGCTACACGACCACGCTGTTCCTGCACATGATCCCGGGCGTCACTGAGACGTTCACCCGCATCCCCGTGGGTTCGCCCGTTTTCAACGGGCCCGAGGACCCGGCACTGCAGCAGCTGATCGGCGGCCTCTTCGGCGCCTACCTGGTGGGCGTTGCGCTGCAGGTGCGGCAGCTTCGCCGCAACAAGCCGGTGGCGAAGCAGGGGGTCTCCATCGCCTGAGCCTGCCCCGACAGCCCTCGACGTCTCTCAGCAGACGGCTCGGAAGGGTAAACACGGGTGCCGCGCGTCGCGCGGGCCCGGCTTGACCAGCAGTTGCCCCCTGGATGCGATAGCGACGCGCTCCTATCATGGTCGTCCACTGACCAATCAATCAGCATCCCTGGGGAGGGCTTATGCGGAGATGGCAAGTTGCGCTGGGAGCGGTGCTCGCCGGCTGGAGTTTGAACGCCCATGCCGCGGAACTGGGCATCGCGGCGTTCAACATCGCGTGGGCCGGATCTGAGGCCGATTTCAATGAACACATCCGGGTCTGTACCAGTCCGAAGGTGAACTGGTGCGACACGCGCGCCAAGATCGCCAAGGGCGAGACGACCCCCACGCCCGAAGAAGACGCCCGCGCGAAGCAGTGCCAGGCGGACTTCGACACCGCCGCCGGCAGCGCCGGCAAGGGCATGCTCGTTGCACCGTGCAACGCGTACAAGCTCACCGCATCGAAGTGGAAGAAGGCGGCGCCCGAGATCTATGCCGAGAAGCTTGATGGGCTGCGTCAGACCGTCGATGGCCTCATCCGGGCACGGCGCGTGGACGTGATCGCTTTCCAAGAGGTTCGCTCCGCCGGCGTCATCAAGGAGATCCTTGGCAGCCACGCGGCCGACTTCGAGGCCTGCGTTGCGGACCACACGGCGTTCCAGACGGTCGGATTCGCGTGGCGGCGCTCGGTGACGTCCAAGCCCGGGAAGTGCGCCCCGGAGGCCGGGCTCGCCATCAAGGAGAACCCCCAGGATCCGGCGTCTCTGCGGTACCTGCGGCCGGGCGTGGCCTTGTCGCTCACCATCGGCAAGGATCCCGTCACGCTGATGAACGTGCACCTCAAATCAAGCTGCGCCAACCTCATCACCAGCCCTGCCTTCAAGGGCCATGAACTGACCGACCCCGACTCGGCCTGTCAGGTCCTGAACCGGCAGGTTGCGCCGCTGGAAGCCTGGATAGACGGCGTGGCCAAGACGTCGCCCTTGTTCGTCGTGCTCGGGGACTTCAACCGCAGGCTGGATGAGGAAGCCGCGAAGGTTGTGGCCCCCAAGGACGTGCGCAAGGACCACACGGATCCGGCGACACCGAACAAGACGGGGGCCAACGGCGAGGTCAGCTCCAGGTTCCTCTGGCAGGAGCTGTCTGATGGAGACCCGACGTTGGTCCAGGTTCCGCCGCCGATGACGACGGACTGCAAGGGCTTTGAAGGGCTGGATCACATCCTGATCAGCGCCGCGCTGAACAAGCGGCAGACCGGCCCGCTCTCGTCGGAGAAGGTCAAGGTCGAGCAGAAGGACAAGCAGGTCATCATGACCAGCGACCACTGTCCCCGGATCACCAGACTCACCCTCTGACCTCGCGCTGTCCGGCGAGCCCGTCTACCGGCCAGGCACTGGCCTCACGTCCCTTCAAAAACCATGAAAACTGAAGTCCGCAATGCTGCCGAGCTGGCGGCCTGGTTGACGCTCCCCGGACCTGCGGTCATCCAGGATCTCGACCTCACCGCCGCGTCAGCGGAGATTGCCAAGCGCGACCTGACCGGCTGTTCCTTCCTGGGCTGCGTCATGCCCCCCGACCTGGCGAAGGCGGCGGGGGAAGCGCACTGCCTGGTGCTTCCGCCCATTGAGCCGTCGGACGAGGCCCCCTTCAATCCGTACTCGGTCAGCATGTACACGCCGCGCGAGCTCTACGAGGGCTATGACCCGGAGGATCCCGCCACCTACGACAGGTATGTCGACCGCAAGGTGTACCTCTCGTACATGTCCCTCGGCCCACCGGCCGAGCTCAAGCCGGTGGCGGCCGATGTCCTGCTGCTGCGCCGGATGCATGACGCCACGATTGCCACCGCGCTGGACGGCTTCGTCAAGAACGCGCAGGGGCGCATCGTCGCCATCATGGGTGGCCATGATCGTGCCCGCAGCGACGAGCGCTACCTCCAGGTGGCCATGCTGGCGCTGGAGTTGACACGCAAGAACTACATCATCGCGACCGGCGGTGGCCCAGGCCTCATGGAGGCCGCGAACCTCGGCGCCTACGCCGCCGGCTTTGCCGACCCGGAAGCCGTGGTGAAGGCGTCCGTCGAGCAGTTGAAGGCGGCGCCGACGTACAAGGACGCGAACTGGCTGAAGGTCGGCTACAAGGTCTGGAAGGGACTGGGCGATCCGGTCGATTTCCAGAAGAGCCGCAACCTCGGCATCCCCACCTGGTTCTACGGGCACGAGCCGCCCAACCTGTTCGCCACCGACATCGCCAAGTACTTCGAGAACAGCGTCCGCGAGGAGGGCCTGCTGGCCATCGCCCATTCAGGCGTGCTCTTCGCCGAGGGCAATGGCGGCACCGTGCAGGAAATATTCCAGGACGCTTGCCAGAACTACTACCGCACCTACGGACAGCTGAAGAGCCCGATGGTGCTGCTGGGAACCGAGTACTGGAACTGGACCGAGCCTGACTACGGAAATCCTGCGGACAAGCGGCGCCCGGTGTACCCGGTATTGAAGAAGCTGGCTTCCGAAAAGGGCTTCGCCGACTACGTGCACATCACCGACAGCACAGCCGACGCCATCGATTTCATCGTCAGGCACCCGCCGGTAAAGGCCTAGGCCGGCTGGCCGTTCACCCTTGGACGGTGATCGCGGCAAACAAAACACAACTCAAACAGGGAAGAGGGACGGCATGGCCGATATCGGAAAGCGCTTGATCCAGCTGCGCGCGCGGCGGGTAGGAGACGACCGCCCGCAACGCACGGCGTTGAGTGCCGCCCAGACGCTCGACGTCATGGCGAAGTCGCTGTATCAGTCGGACGAGAAGTGGGAACGGAACCGGCATGCGCGCCCCTTCACCGCCTATGCACTGGGCGCGATGCAGGAAGTCGGCGAGACCTACACCAGGGTCAGCGTGGAGGAAGCCGAGCGTGTGGGCAAGCAGCTTGTCCCACGGCTGGCCCGCCGCGGCATTCCTGCGGAGTACCGCCTGCAGGGATCCGTGCCGCTGAACGTGCACATCCGCCGGGTGAGTGACGTGGACTTGCTGATGCTGGACACCAGCCATCGGACCTACGACAGACACGGTGCCATGGCGGCGAGCGGCGCCTACCTCTATCAACCTGCCAGGAACTCAGTGGGCGTGCTCGGCTCGCTCCGCGCGGGGGTCATATCAAGCTTGAGGGAGGCCTACACGGCCGCGACCGTCGATGCCTCGGGCGCAAAGGCCGTCACCGTTTCCGGTGGATCGCTGCAGCGCGTGGTCGACGTCGTCCCTTCGCACTGGCATGACACCATCCAGTACCAGAGTTCTCGCATGGAGCGGGATCGCGGCGTCACGATCCTCGACTCCAAGAAGGCTACGACGATCGACAACCTGCCGTTCCTTCACATCCATCGGGTTGGCGAGCGCTGCGACAGCATCCTTGGGGGACTGCGCAAGTCGATCCGCCTATGCAAGCAGGTCAAGGCCGACATGGAGAAGGAAGGCAAGACGGTCTCGTTGCCGAGCTTCGACATCGCCGCGGCGATGTATCACGCCGACATGGCTCAGCTCCGGATCGGCGTGGTGTACGAACTGGCCGTCCTCGCCGAGACGCAGCGCTTCCTAGACTATTTGCACCACAACAAGGACTACGCCAGGACGCTGGTGACGCCGGACGGTCTGCGGCGCATCTTCGACGATCCGAAGAAACTGGACGGCCTCACCCAACTCTCGGTTGAGATGGACGATCTGCTCAAGCAGGTTGCGCGGGAGCATGGCTACGGCGTTTCCACGCATCTCTCGACGGAAGACCTTCGCACCAGGCTCAAGCTCACCAACGTCGAGGCATGACCCCATGACGGACATCCAGGAATCTGCAGCGCCCGACCGGCCGCTGCGCGTCTTGACGCTCGATGGCGGTGGCGCCAAGGGCTTCTACACGCTCGGTGTGCTCACCGAGATCGAGGCCATGATCGGCGGGCCACTGCACGAGAAGTTCGATCTGATATTCGGCACGAGCACCGGATCCATCATTGCATCGCTGATCGCGCTGGGCCGATCCGTCGACGAGATCCTGGCGTTGTATCGCGAACATGTGCCGACGGTGATGTCCGAAAAGACGCGATCCGGCCGAACGCAGGCGCTGACCGAGTTGGCCAAGACGGTCTTCGGCGACGCCGGATTCACGGAAGTCAAGACCGGCATCGGCGTTGTGACTGCGAGGTGGTTGACCGAGCGGCCCATGATCTTCAAGGCCAGCGTGGCCCAGGCGCACGGCCGAGCCGGCAGCTTCGTGCCAGGATTCGGCGTGTCGATCGCGGACGCCGTCCGGGCATCTTGCTCGGCCTACCCATTCTTCGAGCGCACCATCGTCAAGACGTCCAAGGGCGAAAGCATCGAGCTCATCGACGGCGGCTATTGCGCGAACAACCCGACGCTGTATGCCATCGCGGATGCGGTGCACGCGCTCAAGCGAGACCGTCAGGACATTCGCATCGTCAGCGTCGGCGTGGGCGTGTATCCCGAGCCGAAGCCGCCGTTCTGGATGCGCTTGGCCAAGAGGTACGTGGTCAGCGTCGAGCTGCTGCAGAAGACGCTGGAGATCAACACGCAGTCCATGGATCAACTGCGCCAACTGCTGTTCCACGACGTGCCCACCATCCGCATCAGCGACACCTTCGCCCAGCCGGAGATGGCCACCGACCTGCTGGAACATGACCTGGTCAAGCTGGACGTGCTGTTCCAGCGCGGTAGAGAGTCCTTCGCGTCGCGCGAGAAGCAGCTGCGCGAGTACCTGATGTAGGAGCAGAGGTCGCCATGGCCATTCCCGAGTCTCAGTTGGTGACCTGGTCACACCAGGGATCCATCGCCCAGTCGTCCACCACCTACAACAGCATCAAGGGTGTCCTCGAAGGTAACGGCACACCGTACGCGGGCAAGAACTACAAGGTCTTCCTGCAGGGCTCTTACGGCAACGACACCAACATCTGGGCAGAGAGCGACGTCGACATCGTCATCTGCCTGAACGATTGCTGGCAGCGGGATATCGAGGCCTTGTCACCAGAGGACACGGCCGCCTACCAGGGCGCGTTCGTCGATGCCACCTATGGGCATGTCGAGTTCAAGAACGACGTGGTTGCCGCGTTGACGGCCCGTTACGGGACAGACGTCAAGGTCGGCGACAAAGCCATCGCCCTCGCGGCCAACGGTACCCGGCGCAAGGCGGATGTCATTGCTGCGATCCAGTTCCGGCGCTACTACACGTTCAAGTCCGCCTCCAATTCGACCTACGACGAAGGCATCTGCTTCTACAACGCGGCCGGCGAGCGCATCGCAAACTATCCGCGCCAGCACTCAGCCAATCTCACGCAGAAGCACAAGGACACCTCGCAATGGTTCAAGCCCGTGGCTCGGGTTTTCAAGAACATGCGCAGCCGCCTCGTCGACGACGGCCTCATCAAACCGGGCGTGGCGCCGTCCTATTACATCGAAGGGCTGCTCCACAACGTGCCGAGCGGGCTGTTCGGAACGAACTACCAGAGCTCTGTCGCCAATGCCATCGACTGGTATCGCAACGAGGCTGACAAGACGCAGCTTGTTTGCGCCAACCAGCAGTACTACCTGCTGCGCGACGGCGCGAACACCTGCTGGAACCAGGCCAACTGCGATGCGTTCATCGACGCTGCCGCGGAACTTTGGCATAGCTGGTGAGGGGAAGAACCAGATAGCCCCCTTTGGGCAACCCGATGCGTCTACCGCGGTCCGCGACGATGGGAGCTCGTTTGGCAGAGTCGGTGGCCTAGCCCCAACGAGGTAGCGGACGCCCCATCGGTTGGGTTGTTGGTGGCCATGTCAGCGTAGCGAGGTCCGGGAGCGCCGGGTCATCGACGCTCGATGTCAACACAAGTTGTTGGCAGGCGAGCAATGAACATCACCCTTTCGAAGCATTTCCGCGCGATCGCGGCCAGCGCGATGCTGATTGCGGGCTGTGGCCTGGCCCACGGGGACGAGACCCCGACATGGTGGCGCCCCAACCAGTACTTCGTCCAGGCCGGCGCGGCAGAGGACGCCAATGCGCTCACCATGGGCGCCATCTGGTACTCCGATTGGGCCAGCCTGTACTCGGGCGGCCTCTTGCGCCTGTACTGGGAGGCGTCCTTCGGGCGTTGGTCTGCCGATCAACCGGACGGCTCCACGCGATCGGCCTGGGTGACGCAGGTCGGCATCACGCCAGTGCTGCGCTGGTACCTTGGTGCCGAGTCGACGCGCTGGTTCGTGGAGGCCGGCATCGGCGGCAACCTGCTGTTGCCCATCTATCGCAGCCGAGACAAGCGCTTCAGCACGACTTTCAATTTCGGCGACCACATTGGCATCGGCATGCCGTTCGGGGAAGGAGACAGGCAGGAGATCGCCTTGCGGATCCAGCACTTCTCCAATGCGGGCATCCGGCACCCGAACCCTGGCGAGAACTTTGTGCAGCTTCGCTACACGGCCCGGTTCTAGGCGTGCTCAGTCGCTGCTCAGCACGAGCGCGACACCGTCAGCCAGTGCCCGCGCCGACACGGGTTTGCGCAGCGTCGCGTTGGGGGCCGCGGCGGGGTCATCTTCAACAGTCGGAAATCCGCTGACCAGCAGGATGGGCACCTCCGGCCGAACCTGACGGAACTCGCGGATGAGATCCGTGCCCGAGAGCCCTGGCATGCGCTCGTCGGTGACGACGGCGTCGAACAGCCGCGGAGCCCTGCGGAAGGCCTCGAGCGCGGCTCGGCTCGAGCCGTAGCCGTGCGCGTCGTATCCAAGGTCGGTCAGCATCCGCAGGACCAACTCCAGCAAGGGCGCTTCATCGTCGATGACCATGACGGCTTCCCCGCGTCCCTTGGGCAGCGCCGGAGCTGGCACGCTCGGCGAGACGTCGACCTCTCCGCCGGCGGGCAGCCACACGGTGAACGTGCTGCCGGCGCCGACGGCCGTGGTCACGTCGACAGCGCCGCCAAGCTCTCCCACGATGCCGTGGACCAAGGACAGGCCCAAGCCATTGCCCACCGCGGCCTCCTTGGTGGTGAAAAACGGATCGAAGATGCGCTCCATGGTCTCCGTGGTGATGCCGATGCCGGTGTCACGAACCTGCAGCACCAGGTAGGCGCCGGCCGCGAGCGTGCCGGTGGTCACGACGAAGCCGGCATGTGGGTGCCGGCGCTCGACCTGGATGGTCAGCTCGCCGCCGTCGGGCATGGCCTGCAGCGCGTTGGTGGCCAGGTTCATGATGACCTGGTGCACCTGGGTCGCATCGCCCAGGACTGCACCTCGCCCACCGTGCAGGTGGAGATTCATGGCCACGCCCGCGGGCAGGCCGGCTTGAAGGAGGTCAGCCGCTTCCCGAACGACGCTTTCCAGGTGAACCAGCACGCGCTCGCCGATACCGCTGCGGCTGAAGGCCAGCACACGGTCCACAAGTGCGCGGCCGCGCTCTCCTGCAATCAGGATCTGCTGGATATCGCGCTGCTGACGACTGCCGTCGGCGGAACCTTGGATGGCCATCTCGCCGTAGCCGAGGATGATGCCGAGGATGTTGTTGAAGTCGTGAGCGATGCCGCCCGCCATGGCACCCATGGCCTCCAGGCGCTGCGACTGCCGGCGTGCGGCATCGGTGCGCTTTTGCCGGTCGATGTCGCCCACGGAGCCCGCAAACCGCGTCGCCTCACCCGTCTCGGTGCGAAGGCATAGCCCTCGAATCCGGACCCATCGCCAGCCGCCATCATCAGTCGCGACCCGAAACTCCCTGTCGAACAGCTCTGCCTGGCCTGCGATGTACTGGTCCGCGCTGGCCCTGAGCCCCAACACATCGTCCGGATGGACCTTCAGCGCTGCTCGCCATTCGGCGCGGGTTTTGGTGGGGGTTCCGGGGGACAGGCCGAGGATGGCCTGGGCCCGTTCGGACAGGAACATGGCGTCGGCCGGAATGTCCCAGTCCCAGATGCCATCGGTCGACGCTGCCGCCGCGAGCTGGAAGCGCTCCTCGGAACGGCGCAGCGCCTGTTCGCTCCTCTTTCGTTCGGTGATGTCGGTGATCGAACCCGTCCAGCGCACCATGACCCCGTGCGGGTCGCGCGTGGCCACGCCGGTCAGGTGGACCCAACGCTCCTCGCCACGGATGAGCATGCGCATCTCGGTCTCCAGCCGAGGCGCGGTGCTGGCGTAGAAGGTCGACATGCTTCGGACGACCTCCTGCTGGTCATCCGGGTGATAGGGAAAGTGCCGAATGAAGCCTGCGCGATCACCGAAGACCGTGTCTGGTGGCAGGCCGCAGACCTCCAGAAAGCGTGGTGACCCATAGAACTCGTCCTCCGACACGAGCCAATCGGTGTGGCCGTCGCCGGCAGAGTCCGCGACGGCGTACCGCTCTTGGGCCCGGCGCAGTTCAGTGGCCAGCTGATGCTCTACGTCGCAGGCCGTGATGGTCCCGAGCAAGCGGATCGGTTCTCCGTCAGCATCCTGTTCGATCAGGCCATGGCAACGCACCCAGCGCCAGCCGGCCGGCGTGCGGACTCGCCAATCGACGCAAAGGTTGTCAGCTTCGCCTCGTGCGGTGGTCTGCAGCTGAATGCGGCGGGGCGAAGCATCTTCTGGATGCACGTTGTCCGGCGTCAGCCACCACTCCACGGAGACGACGAACTCGTCGGCGCTGAGCCCGCAGAGCTGTCTGGCCATTTGGTCCAGTTCGACAGTCGAACTTCTCAGGTCCCATGTCCAGACGCCTGCTCCCAGGGCTCCCAGCGCCTTGGCAAGAAGTGTCGGGCTGTCGATTGGCGTCATCCTGTGTCCTCGCTGCCTTCATTGCACGCTGCGTTCTGCTCAAGATTGTGATGGTCCGGCGTCACTGGATGACAACCGTCACAAACGGCGAGTCAGCGCTGTCTTTCCATGAGATGCTTGATCGATGATGGCCGCGCCTTCAACCCCAGAAACGTCCCTTGGAGCTGCGGCGACTCCACGGCATGTCGTGGTTATTGATGATGACCCGCAGATTCGTCAGATGGTCGCGGACTACCTGGGTGACCGCGACGTTCGGGTGACGGCACTGGCCGGCAGCCGAGGCCTGGAGGACTTGCTGGCCCGTGAGGCCATCGAGCTGCTGCTGCTCGACTTGAAGCTCCCCGGCGAAGACGGCATCGAGATTGCCCGGCGCGTTCGCCAGACCAGCGAACTGCCCATCATCGTCCTCACCGGGCGGCAGGATGAGGCGGACCGCGTGATGGCGCTCGAGCTCGGCGCCGACGACTACCTCACCAAGCCGTTTTCGCTCAGAGAGCTGCTGGCGCGAATGCGCGCAGTGCTCAGGCGGTCGCGTGGGCGCGAGAGCATCCCCGAGCTGTTGTCCAAGGTGCGGCTGTATCGGTTCGCGGGCTGGGAACTGAACGTCCGACTGCGGCAGCTGCGAGCGCCGGACGATGCGCTGATCGGGCTGACCAACAACGACTTCAACCTGCTTGTCGCCTTCCTGGCCGCGCCCCAGCAGGTGCTGCCGCGTGACCGGCTGATTGACCTGTCCCGGCTGCACAACGACGAGGTCTACGACCGCACCATCGACGTTCAGGTCGGTCGTCTGCGCCGGAAGCTGGAAGCGCATGGGGGAGGGGAGTTGATCGCCACCGAGCGCGGCGCTGGCTATGTGTTCAGGTCCTCGGTCGAGGTCTTGCGCTGATGGCGGAGCTTGCCACCGGCCGCTCCCGCCTCGAGAGCTGGCTGGAAGCAGGGCTGACGGCCGTCTTCCTGGCAGCACTGCTCATCAACCTGGGCAACAGCCTGGCCAGGAGCGCGCTGGATGCTGCGGCGATCTGGGCTGACGAGGCGCAGCAGTTCGCGCTGGTCTGGTTGGCCTTCCTCGGCGCGGCATTGGCGACCGTCCAGGACAACCACTTGCGGATGGACGTCCTGCGCGGCCGTCTACCTAGGGGCGTCAAGCGGATCGTGACCGCCGTGGAGGCGTTCCTCGTACCGGCGATCTGTGCCTTCGCGACATTGCAGTCGCTCAAGTACCTGCAGCAGATCGCCTCGCTCGGAGCGCGCAGCGACATGGCGGGGCTCCCGATGTGGATTCCGCATGCTGCCGTCACGCTGGGCTTTGCCCTGATGACGGTGCTGGAGGGTGTCCGGCTTCCCCGCCGGTTCAAGGGGGTCCAGTGAGCGCCGCCCTGACCGTCATCCCCTTCGCATTGCTGCTTCTCGGCTTCCCGATCTACGTGGTGCTGCTGGCCGGGAGCTGTGTCGCCCTGGCCATCTCGCCGGACCTGCCGCTGCTCGCCCTGCACCAGAACCTGTTCGCGGGCGTGAACTCGTTGGCACTGCTGGCTATCCCGTTTTTCATCTACGCAGGCGAACTGATGGGGCGGGGCAGCCTGGCCAACCGCCTCATCGACGTCGTCGACGGCGTGGCTCGGCCCTTGCCCGGCAGCCTGGCGCTGACGACCGTCGGCAGCGCGACGCTGTTCGGCGCGATTTCCGGGGCCAGTGCCGCGACCGTGGCCACCATCGGCCGCGTCATGCATCCCGCGCTGCTGGGCGCCGGCTACTCGCCGAGGTTCGCAGCAGGCTTGGTGACCACGGTGGGGGCGATCGACATCGTCATCCCGCCGAGCATTCCGTTGATCGTTTATGCCATCGCAGCCAATGAGTCGGTCCCGCGTCTCTATGCGGCGGGAGTGCTTCCCGGATTGGTGCTGGCCGCGCTGCTCGCAGCCTATGTGGTGATCGAAGCCCGGCGTAGCGGCGTAGGGCATGTCCGGCGCTTCGATTGGGCAACCTTGCGTCGCGCGGCTGTCCGGTCGCTGTGGGCCCTGGGGGCGCCCTTCGTGGTGCTCGGCGGTATCTATGGCGGCTGGGCTTCGCCGACGGAGTCCGCGGCCTATGGCTGCGCCTATGCAGCCCTTGTCACGCGATTCATCTACCGAGAACTGGGCTGGCGCGAGGTCGCCGCGGCTGCGGCCAGCACCATCCGCTTCTGTGGGCAGGTCCTCATCATCGTGGCCTGCGCCAACGTGTTCGGCTGGCTGCTGACGGTGCAGCAAGTGCCGGCGACGGTCGTGGCTTGGGTGAACCACTGGGAGCTGCCTGCGTGGGCCCTGCTGCTGGCAATGAATGTCCTGCTGCTCATCGCCGGCTGCCTCATCGACCCCATCTCGGCCATCCTGATGTTCGCGCCCCTGCTGGTGCCGGTGGCGCAGTCCGCCGGCATCGACTTGATTCATCTCGGCATCGTGATGACGGTGAACCTGGCCATCGGGCTTTTCACGCCCCCGTTTGGCATCAATCTCTTCGTCGCGCAGTCAACGTTGAAGCTGCCGCTGCCCCTGCTGTACCGAAGCATCCTCCCGTTCCTTTTCGTGTATCTCATCGGCCTGGCCGTGGTGACCTACGTGCCATCTCTGTCGCTGCTCGGTACGCAGCTGTTCCTGGCCGTGCCGGAGTAACGAGTGAACTTGAACCGACGCCACGTTTCTGCCCTGTTGCTCGGCAACGCCCTGGGCGCGCCTGCATTCGCCGCCGCGCCTGAGCTCACGATGAAGATTGCCAGCCCCGTTGCGGGCGACGCGTCCAACGAGTGGATGCGCCGCTTCAAACAGGGCGTCGAGCAGCGTCTGCCAGGACAGGTGCGAGTCGAGCTCTATCCGTCAAACCAGCTCGGCCCGATTCCAGCCACCGTCGAGGGGGTGGCGCTCGGCACGATCCAGATGACGATTCCCGCAGCCGGCTTCGTGACCGGGCTGGAGCCACGTTTTCAGGTGCTGGACGTGCCAGGCCTCTTCGACAGCGTCCAGCACACGCAGCGGGTGTTTGCGGACCCCGCCGCGCGCCAACTGGTGGCTGGGTTCGGAAGCGGAAAAGGGGTCGAAGCGCTGTTCGTCTACGCGGCAAGCCCCTTGATGCTGCTGACGCGACGGCCTGTGACCAGCCTGGCCGACCTGAAGGGCATGAAGATCCGGTCAACCGGTGGTGCGGCTTTCCAGATCGAGCCGCTGCGCAAGCTTGGCGCCATCCCGGTCTCGATGCCCCTGGGCGACACGATGTCGGCTCTGCAGAACCGCGCCCTCGATGGGGTGGTCTCCGGCATCGCCGTCTTCACCGCCTTGAAGTACCACGACGTGGCCCGCTGCCTCACGCTGCTTCCTGGGTCGATGCTCATGATCGTCGGCTTGGCCAGCAGGACGTTCCTGTCCAAGCTTGGCAGGCCGGCCGAAGCGGTTGTGCGCGACGAGTCCCAGCGCGCTGAGACCGTGCTGGCCCAACTCGGCGCCGACGACATGGAACGCATGCAGGCCCAGTGGCGGGAGCGTGGCGGCAGCATCGCGACGCTGCCCGCGCCCGAGGCCAGGCGCTACCTGGAGATCGTTGACGGGGTGCTCAAGCCCATGCTGAGCAGCAACCCCACGCTGCAGGCCGACTACTTGGCCTTGCGCGCGGCGGCCCAGCGCGTCCGGAGCTAACCGCCAATGCGACGGTTGACACACACACCATGCTCGCCGTCACACTGATGCGCCATCTTGCCGTTGAAATGAGCGAACCGACTTTGCCTTCGCGGTCGCGCGCCCGCATGAACCAGATTCTCATCATCGAGTCCGATTTCCAAATTCGACGTCTGCTGGAGCACTGGGTAGAGGAGGCTGGGTACGCGGTGATGGGCGATCAGACCGAGGCAGGCGCAGGCGGGCCCGATCTCGTAATCGCCGGCTTGGGATCGTCATCGACAAGGGTTGCCGAGCGCATCGACGCGCTCCGACGGGCGCATAGCGCCCCGCTGTTGCTGGTCTCGTCCAGGTTTCGGCGCGGGCTGGCGGAGTCGCACACCGCGGCGCGTCACCTCGGTGTCCAGGCGGTCTTGCCAACGCCGTTCAACCAGGCTGAGCTGATGTCAGCCATTGCGTCCGCGCAAGGCGCCTGAGGCATGAGTCCGCGTCTTCAAGTCATCGCGGGCCAGGCCGTCCGAGGTGAGCCGACGGTGTTTGATGCGCCAGCTTTGCGGTTCGGCCCGTTCGTTCTGCATCGAGCCAGGAAGCTTCTGCTGGAAGGCGACAGGCCTGTGCGGCTTAGCAGCCGCGCGTTCGAGGTGCTGTCCGCGCTCGTTGAGGCCGCCGGCGTGCTGGTGTCCAAGGACACGCTGATGGAGCGGGCTTGGCCAGGTACGGTTGTCGAGGAAATCAACCTGCGGGTTCAGATCGCTTCAATCCGCAAGCTGTTGGGCGACTCCCAGGACACCCGGTACATCAGCAACGTGCCTGGACGCGGCTATTGCTTCGTCGCGCCGGTCACACAGGTCGAGGCCCGGCTGCCCACGCCGCCCGCCCTGGCCACCGTCAGGCGCGGCGGGCCGGGGCGGGCGATTTGGCCAATGCTGGGCAGGGAAGCCGAACTGGCTCTCCTCGTCCGCCAGCTGGCAGATCGCCGGCTGGTGACCGTTGTCGGGCCTGGGGGCATCGGCAAGACGACCTTGGCCATCTCCGCCGTCCATGCATTGGAGCCGCAGCAAGCCGACGGCGCATTCTTCGCAGATCTGGCGTCGGCCCAGGACACCTCGGACATCGCAGCGTCGATCGCGACCGCATTCGGGGCCACCGTTCAGGGGGCAGACCCTGCAGCCAGCCTGGCCGCGTTCATTCGATCGCGCCAGTTGCTGCTGTGCTTGGACAACTGTGAGCACGTCGTCGACAGCGTTGCAGAGCTGGTCGAGTCGTTGCTGGCACAGTGCCCATCGTTGCGAGTTCTGGCCACGAGCCGAGAGGCGCTGCGCGTCGACGGCGAGCAGCGCCATCACCTGGGCGCTCTCGCTTTGCCTCCGCTTGTGGGATTCGAGACTGCGGCTGTCGCCATGGCCTTCGCGTCAGTCCAGCTCTTCGTGGACCGTGCAACCGCCAGCCTCGGGGACTTCCAGCTTCTGGACGCGGATGCCGACGCAGTTGCTCGGCTGTGTCACCGCCTGGGGGGCGTGCCGTTGGCGATCGAGCTGGCCGCTGCGCGCATCGACCAGTTCGGAGTTCAGGGCCTGGCCGACCGTCTTGACGACCAGTTGCTGCTGCAGGCGCCCGGCCGGCGAACGGCACTTCCGCGTCAGCGAACGCTCAAGGGCATGCTGGATTGGAGCCACGATCTGCTGGAACCGGTCCAGCAGACGGTGTTGCACCGCCTCTCGGTCTTCAAGGGCAGCTTTGGCCTTGAAGACGCTATTGCGATGGTTACCGCGGATGACGTCGACGCCAGCGGCGCGGGGGCAGCCCTCGTTGCGCTGGCGGAGAAGTCACTTCTGCTCACCGAACGTCTGGATCGCGCCACGCGCTACCGCATGTTGGAGGTCACACGAGCCTACGCCTCAGAGCATCTGGCCCTCGACGGTGCCCAGGAAACCTGGTTTCGCCGGCATGCGGAGTACCAGCTGGACCGGATGGCGCGAGCCGACGCCCGCTGGTCGGAGCTGGGCCGAGAGCGCTGGCTGTTGACCCACGCCAATGCCATTGATGACCTGCGGGCAGCGCTGCGGTGGGCGCAGGAGTGTCGCGACGATCGGTTGTCTTCGAAGCTCGCCGCCGCGGCACTGCCCCTGGCGTTTCAACTGGGCCTTCTTGGCGAGTGCCGTGGGTGGGCCGAGCAGGCGCTGGCCCTGGGCGGCGGCGCCAGCGAGCCCACGGTGGCAATGCGGCTGCTCACGGCGCTGGGGCACATCGAGGTGCAGACGTCGGCGGATTCAGAGGCGGCGCGACAGTGGTTCGAGAGGGCGTATCAGCTCACGCTGCAGCAATTGCCCGAGTTGCGGCGGGATGGCATCGCCGGCCTGTTCGTTGCGGCCTACGGTGCGGCCAACTATCCGGAAGCCGCCGGACACGCCCAGACGCTGCTCGACACCGCGCCCACAGCGGCGAGCAGCAGCGCGGAGCTTCATGCCCGGCGCATGCTCTCCCAGTCGATTCATCACCTTGGTCAACATTCCAAGGCCTATGCGCTGGCCGAGTCCCTGCTGGCTGCACAGGTGCCGGGGCTGCCCTTGACGAACAACAGCGCGCTGCAGATCGACCGACGGGTATCGATGCTCATCGTCGTGTCGCGCGTGGACTGGCTGCACGGCAAGAGCGAAGACGCCCAAGCGCAGGTTGAGGTCCTGCTTTCCATTGCGAGGGCCGACTCACCGTTCGCGCTGTGTCAGGCCCTGGCCATGGCGGCCATCCCCATCGCTTGGTGGTCAGGCGAATTGGATGTGGTCGAGGAGCGGATCGCGCTGCTTGACGAGCAGGCCATGCGCTTCGGGTCACTGCAATGGCAGAGTTGGGCCGCCCACTACGCTGCCACGCTCGCCGCTTTGCGGGGCGAGAAGCCCGCGAAGCTTCCGCAGCGGCCGGCGACCACCAAGCAGAAGGACATCTTGGCAACGCTGATGCCGGAGCTCGCGGATGCTTCCGTGCTTCAGCGAGTGCTCGCGGGCATGGTGGGATGGAACGCCGCGGAGGTGTTCCGTGCTCAGGCGGTCATGAAGCATGCCACGGGAGATCTGGAAGGCGCCCGAGGCGCGGCGTTCGCGGCCCTGTCGAAGGCGAGGGCGCAAGGGGAGCTGGCCTGGGAGCTGCGAGCCGCAAGGACCGCTGTGCTGCTCGGCATGGAGGGTAGCCAGGATGCCTTGGAAACCGCTCTTGCTCGGTGTGCCGTTCTCGGCACGCGAGGGCCCGATGTTCGTGAAGCCGAGGTGCAGTAGCCTGATGTCGCGCCGCTGATGCCGACCTGATACCTGTGCCTCGCCTCTGGCAGTGAGACCACTGCTTGGGGTCTTATCCTGCTCGCATGGTCAAGCCCACCGTCCTGCTCGACAAGAGTTACCTCCAAAGTGCAGCAAGCTCCGCAATCCGCGAGCTGGCGGCGACACACACGCTGCTGATGCCCTGCGTGCTGTTCTATGAGATGGTGTCGGCGGACGAGCCCAAACGATCAAGCCTGCTCAACAAGTTTCTCGCTCTTGACGTCGCCGTCGTTCCGCTGAAATCGCTGAACGTCTTGCTGCAAATCGAGATGCGTTCGCACAGATGCTGCGGCCGTCCCTCAGACCATGTCGAGGCGGTCCATCAGCACACGCTGCTCGCCGCGCTGGCGCCGGAATCCAATCAAGAGGCGTGGGCAGCCGAGATGCTTGCGGAGCAGGCCGAATACCTGAAGTCGGAGGTCCTGCGCTATCGCGGCATCGTCGACGCCGTGCGCAGGCTGTTTCCGCAACTCACGAGAGGATCTGATGACGCACGCCGGAACTCTCACGAGATCGCGGAAGAGATCGTCGCCACCCCTGCCCAAATGAAGACCTTCTACGACAGCATGGCCAGCGCCCCTGGACAAGGCGGTCTACAGGCGCCGCCGGCCGAGATCGTCGATGAGAACTGGGTCAGCTTCAGGCTGATGCAGGTGAAACTGCTGTTCGCCATGGAACTCACGCACAGGCTGGGTGCCCACGATATGCCCCCCGAACTTGGCAGGAAGGCCTTCACGGAGCTCGAGCATGACGTGCTCGACCAGCAGTACCTCATCCAGGGTGTGCTGGAAGGATCATTGGCGACCGAGGAAAAGAAGCTGCAGCGCTGGTTTCGGTTGCTGCGCCCCGATGGGCAACTGCACTGTCGCCCGCCGGTGGGGTTGCCTGCCTGAGGTTTACCCCGCTGCGTGGTGCAGGGCAGGCCGGCAGCGCTGCTTGGGATAGCGTGGCGCCACATGACAGCTGACACAAAACTGGCCTCATCTGTCACAAGCGTGGGGTTGGAAGCATTTCCAATGCCTGCATGGCTCTTTCCCGCCGATGAAGGTATCCGACACGCATTCACCACCGGGCTTGCATAACCCTCCAGTCGCCCGCCTGGCCGCCGACGTGGTCTACCAGTTCGGCAACTTTCGGCTGTACCCGTCTCGTCAGCGACTGCTGGACGGCGACAACGCGATCCGTCTCGGCAGTCGAGCGTTGGAACTGTTGACGATGCTCGTCGAGCAGGCCGGCACCCTCGTCGACAAGGGCGCGCTCATGGAGCGGGGGTGGCCCGATACGGTGGTCGAGGAGATCAACCTGCGCGTGCAAATCGCGGCCCTGCGCAAGGCTCTTGGGGACGTCGAGGGCATTGGCCGGCTCATCGCCACAGCTCCTGGCCGGGGCTATACGTTCACGGCCCCCGTCACCGTCATCGACGACGCACCGGCCCAGATACCGACGGCGGCGCCTGAGTTGCCACCGCATCACATTCCCCGCCGAACCGGGCGCATCTTCGGTCGCGAGCAGGCCATTGCGGCCATCGTGGATCAGTTGCCTCAGCGAGGCTTCATCACGATCGTCGGCCCGGGAGGCATGGGCAAAACCACATTGGCGGTGGCCGTGGCGGAGCAACTCTTGCCACACCTGCCGGACGGTGCCTTCTTCGTGGACCTTGCGCCGATCTCGGAGGCAGATGCGGTCCCGTCCGCGATCGTGTCCGCCATGCAGCTCACGCTGAGCGGCCCGATGCAGTTGGAGCGCCTGGCCGCGCAGTTGACCGGGCGAGCGATGCTGGTGGTGCTGGACAACTGCGAGCATCTGGCGGACAGCGCAGCGGCCGCAGCGGAGACGCTCTTGCGCGCCTCCCCAGACCTGTGGGTGCTCGCCACGAGCCGGGAGCCACTGCGGGCGGAGGGCGAGTGGCTACACCGAGTGCAACCGCTAGGACTGCCTGGCTCGGACGTGAGCCTGCTGCTTGCCACGGCTGCGGAAGCCATGCGTTGGCCGGCGGTCCAGCTATTTGTCGAGCGGGCGACCGCCTGCCTCGATTCGTTCACCCTGACCGACACCGACGCTCCCTTGGCCCTGGCCCTCTGCCGGGAGCTCGACGGAATGCCCTTGGCGATCGAGCTTGCCGCGGCCCGGGTCGACACGCTGGGGCTGCACGGGATCTACGACAACCTCAAGGAGCGGCTGCACCTCCTGGCGAGCGGTTTGCGCACTGTGCAGCCCAGGCAACGCACGCTGCGGGCCCTGTTGGACTGGAGCTACACGTTGCTCCCCGAGGACACCCGGTGTGTCATGCGGCGATTGGGCGTGTTCCAGAGCTCCTTCAGTCTTGAGGAGGCGGCCAGCGTCGTGGCCGACGAGGAGCTAAGCGCCGTGGCGGTGAAGCAGCGGGTGGTCGCACTCGCTGACCGCTCGCTGCTCTCGATCGACGCCAGCGGGGACGTCGCGCGCTATCGCATGTTGGAGGTCACCCGCGCCTACGCAGGCGAGTTGCTGGTTGAGAGCGAAGAGCACAGCATGCTTGGCATGCGACACGCGCTGATGCTGCTCGACCACTACGAGCGCAGCGCCTCGGACTGGGATGTGCTGTCGCGGTCGGCCTGGCTGGCTCAGCACGCCAGGTTCACCGACGACCTTCGATCCGCACTGGACTGGGCGTTCGGACCTGACGGGGACGACGAAATCGGCGTCAAGCTGGTTGTCGCGGTGGCTCCGCTGGCCTTCGAGTTGGTGGTCCTGCATGACCTTCGATCGCGCGTTCAGCAGGCGATCTCGGTGCTGGAACAGCTGCCTGGAGACCATCGGGAGACGGCTGCACGCCTGTACACGGCGCTGGGCAGCCTGTTCAACCAGCTTCTGGGACCGAGCCCGGAGATGGCGATCGCGTACCAGCGTGCCTTTGACCTGGTGCCCGATCGGGAGGATGCCAAAGCGATGACACCCTCCGTGGTGGGCCTGTGGGCGAAAGACTATGCCTCGGGCGAGTACGCGAAGTCCGCGGAATGGGCCCAACGGTTGGAGACGCTGGCCAAAGCACGGGACGACGCCATTGCCTTGTTGATTGCCAAGCGGATGCTCGCCCAGGCCAACCACATGATGGGCAATCACGAGACGGCGAGAGCGTTTGCGACCAGGGTGATGCAGTACCCGCAGGGGCGCTTTCCCCTCGTGTACGGCCCGTCCCAGACCAGTGTGCATGTGACGATGCGCATCGTGCTCGCGCGCACGGACTGGCTTGAAGGGCGGGCGGACGATGCGGCCGAGCGGATCGGCGAGGCCGTCGACCTGGCGGCGGGAGAGCACGTCATCGCCGAATATTTGGTTCTTGCCATGGCCGCGGTCCCAATTGCCCTGTGGCGGGGTGACCTGGAACTGGCCCGTGCCCGCATCGATCGGTTGCACACGTTGATGCAGCGGTATCCCTCCCCGTACTGGCAGGCCTGGGCTGATGGCTTCGACTACGCGTTGCGGCCGCAAGGGCGGTCGCCACCTCCCTATGACCCGCTCCGGTTCGAGAATTTCGTGACGTTGCATCGCGACCTTTGGCACCCCAGGGCACTGGCGCGCGTCGAGGCCGGCACGAGCAACTGGTGCGCACCGGAGGTCTTGCGCGTGCACGCGCTGCGGTTGGCTGGGGAAGAACCGGCCAAGGCGGAGGCGACGTTGATCCGGGCGCTGGACCTTGCGCGGGAGCAGGGAGCCTTGGCGTGGGAGCTGCGCTGCGCGACTTCGCTGGCCGAGCTGTGGATGCCGAACCGGCCAGGAAAGGCGCGGACCCTTCTTCGCCCCGTGGTGCGCCGTCTCAGGCAAGGCCTGGACACCCGCGATGTGCTGGCGGCGCTGGCCCTTGCTGAGGCCTGACCGACACAGGCGACGAGATTTAACGGCCTTTAACTCGTCAGCCTGACGGTCTGGGGCAATCATGTCCTCATGTCCCATAGGCCACGCTCGGTTTCACTGTTCATGTCGCATCGCCGTCAAGTTCTGCCAGGCCTCCTTCTCGCCACCAGCACGGCAGGCGCCCAGACGGTGCTGCCCGATGTCGTCGTCAGCGCCGAGCGCGCGGAAACCATGCTCCGGCGCACGCCGGTCTCCGCGGTCGTTGTCGATCCGCGCGACATCGAGGCTCAGGGGCTGACGCAGCTCAGCGATCTGACAGGAAGGGTGGCCGGTGTCGTCGTCCCAAACGGCTTCAGCAACCAACCGCAGGCGGTCGCGATCCGTGGGATCGGTGCGTCGCAGCCCGCGATGTCGCAGGCCGTCGGCATCTATCTGGACGACGTGCCGCTGGTACGTGGCTACGGTACCGCGCTGTGGGATCTGCCTGACATCGCACGCATTGAAGTGCTGCGTGGTCCACAGGGAACGCTGCACGGCCAGAACAGCACCGCCGGTGCAGTCAAACTGGTCTCGTTGGAGCCTGGTTTCCATCCTGAACTGTGGGGTGCGGTCATGGCCGGCAACCTGGGCTCAAGAGGTGTCCGTGGTTATGCGGCGGGACGGCTGGGGGAGGGCCCGCTGGCCGGTAGCTTTGCGTTTTCCAGGCGTGTGAACGACGGCTTTGGCTACAACGCCGCGACCGGCGAGCGGGTGAACCAGCTCGACACGCTGCAGTGGCGCGCGAAGCTGCGCTGGGGGCAGGGGGAGGGTCCCGTCGTTGTGCTGGCCATCGACGGGTTGCAGGATCGCTCGGACACAAGCACCCAAAACTTCCCGCTGAATCATCCCGATGCTGCGCCGCGGCGCAGCTTCACCTCGGTGCCCAACGGAGACTTCGAGCGCGATGCGCTCGGGGCGACGCTCACCGTCCGCTGGCAGCTCGGCGAGGGTCTGACTGCAAAGAGCATCACGGCCTGGCGTGGTTTTGATGACGATCCAACACTGGTGGATGTGGGTGGGCTTGAGGTCCAGCGCTTCGGGCTACGCCAACGGGTGACGCAGAGGGCCGCCTCCCAGGAGTTCCAACTGCGTGGCGTTCGCGGCAGCGCGACCTGGACCGTAGGCGCCATTGCCCAGCACGACAACTTCGACTTCCACCGGTTCACGCAGACCTATCCGCTGGCCGCGCCGGCCCCCAGCCGCTCGGAGGCCTGGTCCAAGCTCAGAACGACGGACGTCGGCGTCTACGGCCAAGCACGCTTCGCGCTTGACGCAAGGAACTCCGTGACGGTGGGGCTCCGCGGCTGGCGGACAAAGCAGGAGGGCTCGAACGCGTTCTGGCGCCTGAACAGCGCTGGCGAGCGGAGCGCACAGGTCTACACCGCTCCGGACTTGTCCACGCAGGACAGTGGTGTCACCCCGAGGTTGCTCGTGGAATCCCAGTGGAGCCCGACGGCCTTCGTCTACGCCAGCGCCACCCAGGGCGCGAAGTTCGGCGGTTTCAACCGCGCGGCCGAGTCGGAGAGGGCGGCGCGGGTCGCCACGAAGCCCGAGAAAGTGACGACGCTGGAGCTCGGCAGCAAGAGCCGACATGCCGAGGGCAGGCTCGATCTCAACGTCGCCGCGTTCTACAACCGATATCGCGACCTTCTGGCTTCGCTCAACAACACGACCATCGACGGAGTTTTGGTCCCCGAACCTGTGCTGATCAACGCCGGCCGTGCGCACAGCTGGGGGCTTGACGTCGAGCTGGCGGCTCAGCTTGGCGTTCGCACGAGCCTGGAGCTGTCGATGGAGCTGCTACGCTCGCGCATCGACGAGTTCCAGACAGCGTTGGCCGGGTCCGTCGTCGGACGGCGGCTCCCCAACGCACCCGCTGGCAGCGCGGGCTTGACGCTCCGGCACCAGTCCCCACTGTCAGCAGTCGGCGTCTTGGAGTGGACGTCGACGCTTCGGCATGTGCGATCGAGCTTCTCAGACCTGGCCAACACGCCAGACCTCAAGACGCCGGAGCAGACCCTCTGGGATGCGGGCGTTACCTTCCGCGATTCATCGGGGCACTGGTCTGCATCGTTGATGGTCAAGAACCTGGCGGGCCGAGACATCGCTTCGTTGCGCACGCGCATTCCACCGCTCGGCGTCGATTCGGTCTACTGGAACGCCCCCAGGACGGCGTTGGTGTCGGTGCGCTGGGATCTTTGAGGCTCGGTTGGCAAAGCGCCTCTCCCAATCGGGTGAGTGCGAGGTGTACTGGTCTCGACAGTTCCTCAAACCCCGGTCTAGCGATGCGTGCGAGATGGCATCGAGAGATGCTGAAGGCTCAACATGACCCCCACTGGCCGATGATGAAAAACCGGCGGGACCTACCCCCTGCGCCGAGGCTCGCCCCTTCAGCGAGGGCTGCCGCGCCCGTTGGCGTGACCGCGTGCTGGTCGGCCATCGAGGCCGGCCAGGCGGGCGAGATCCAGATCCCCTACGGCGAGACCTTCGTCCAGGTTCCTGCGACTCGACCCCATGACTTGCTCGACGCCGCACTGGCCGCGTCGACCCTGGATCTGCTGCTGGTCGCCCGGCAGGAGCATTTGCTGCCCATCTCCGCCATCCGCGTCGATGTATCGCACGAGTTCGCCGGCGCGCGATGCCGCATGACCCGCACCATCGACGTCACAGGCTCGCTTACAGCACGAGAGCTCAACCGGATGTTGGCACTCGTCGACCAGACACCGATCCAGCTGCTGCTGGCGGACCAGGTGGATGTCCTCACCTTCGCACAGCAGCGCCAGGAGCCGGTGGCGGGCGTCGGTGACAACTGAGGGCCATCCCGCAGGCTGCTCCAGGGACGGCATGCGCTCCCGAGAGGCGCCCCAGTCCCACCGTACGAATTGCCGAAAATGGTCAGCTAGGCCGCGAGCAGCCCCAGTGAGGCCGGCGCGCCTTGAACCGTACCCCAGGGACTTTCATGCAGACAACAACACCAAGAATCAGTCAGTACGCCCTCTGGCGCGACGACGCCAGTGCCCACAACGAAGCCCTGGTGCGCGGAAAGACCACCAAGCACTCGCCGGACTTCAAGTTCCAGATCCAGCAGCCGCTGTTGCGCGCGCTGATTCAGCGCGACCAGGACCCCTCTGAAGTCGGCGGCGTGCTGATCAAGCCCTGGCCCCACTCGAAGGCCCTGGGCGCCATGGTCCTCACCTGGCTGGTTCAACAGGCGTTGAACGTTCACCGGCTTCCGTTCATGGAAGACCGACTACTCGCGGGGCACGGAGACAACGTGCTCCGCGATGAGGTTCTCGCCATGAAATCTCTGCTCACACCAGAGGTCGTTGCCGAGTCCGTGCGGGAATTGCAGCGGCTCTACGCGCATGTGCAGACCCAGTTGAAGGCGAAGAACGTGAGCAGGGTAGCGCTGCGACGCGGCGTCCAGGATCAAAGCGGAGCGGCCATCCGAGGCATCGATTCCGACTCGGGTACCAGGGGATACGCCGGCGAGTTGGTCGACCGGCGAGCGAAGGCCGCTGCGCGCGGAGCGCAGGAGATCGCCGTCGAAATGGATACCCTCAACAGCTGGTCAGACGATGGTGGCTACAGCCACCACCCGGTGCAGCTGCACAAGGTCTTCGACATCGAGGACGTGTTGTTCTGCAGCGCCCTGATCGCCGGCCGTGACACGGATGTCGAGTCAGGCGAATGGGTGATGATCAATCGCAGCCCGACCGGGATCGTGAGGTTCAGGCTCGAGGACGTCAAGGTCGATGAAGGCAAGGTGGACCTGAGGGCTTTGCGGCGGATGAGCCCGCATACACCTCGCCTGAACGCGCTCGATCCCGAACCCATCGTGATGCGCGGAGGGCTGAACATTGGCAAGCCGATCATCTTTCAGGATGTCATGCCGGTTCCCTTGCGGGCAAGCTACCGCCTCAAACGGCACATCGCAGGCATGCTGATCGCCTTGGCCAAGTTCACGCTCCGATAGCACACGCTTTGGCGCCCGGAGGATGGGTCCGGCACCGGCGGCGCCAACTGCACGAGACGGGGCCAACGCCGAGCGTCACGGCGGGTTCAGCACGAACCGATCCAGTCGCGCAACCTGCCTGACCTCCTCAGGGTGAGCCAGCAGTACCTCCGCCGGTGCATGGCCGCCCAAGCTGATGTTGGGAGAGGCAAACCAGCAGGCCAGCTCGATGTCGTCAAGGACCTGAGACAACTCGTCGATCGTTTCCGAGACGCCGGGGCGCAACTGGCACCGGCAGGGTGTGAACTGAAAGGCTGGGAGCCACAGCACGGTCGGTTGTGCGATCTGGACCAGCTGCCTCCCGGCCAACCACCGGGCAAGGCGGGAGATGGGTTGGGACATCCGCTCGCGCATCAGCATGAGAACGTGCTCGGAGCTGAGAAGCCCGCCGCTGGCGCGATACCGACGATCGAGGTCGGCCATTCCATGCTGCCGCGTTCGGTTGGACAGGCCGAAGAGAGCGTCGTCCGCATCGTCGAGGGTCCAGTTGCGCGGAGGGGCACTGGTTGAATTGGCGCTGGTCGTGTCCATGCGACCACTTTGGTCTCGCCTCCGACTTCGAACGCCGCCAGGCTGGTGTAGCCATCGCTGCTGCCGGGAGATGAGCTGCGCCTCTCCCAATTGAGAGGGGGCCAGGCCGTTGCGACTTGCTCTAGTGGCGCAGATCTCTTGGCGTGCACGCTGAATCAGGCTGGATTGGAATAGCGGGGCAACAAGCAATCGTTGAAAATCACGGTGCAGCGCCCGAGTCAGCGTCACAGGATATCCACCACATGGAAACGTTAGCCAACCTCGAGTCCTTCGTCCGCAGTGCGGAGGCCGGCAGCTTCTCCGCCGCGGCGCGCCGCCTGGCCCTGACCCCGGCCGCGGTGAGCCGCAACGTCGCTCGGCTCGAGGCGAACCTGGGCGTGAGGCTCTTTCAGCGCAGCACACGCAACCTGAAGCTCACTGAAGCAGGGGAGCGCTTCTTGAACTCGGTGTCCACGGGACTCGAGAGCGTTCAAAGCGCCATCGCCGCAGCAGCGACCAAGTCAGGCCAGCCCGCGGGAACGCTCAAAGTGAGCATGGCACCTGGTTTCGGCGCGGACTACGTCCTGCCACTGCTGCCTGCTTTCCTTGCCCGGTACCCGGAGGTGCAGGCGGACTGGCATCTGGACAACCGGCGCGTGGATCTCGTTACGGAGGGGTTCGATGCGGCAATTGCGGGTGGCTTCGATCTGGCGCCGGGGGTGGTCGCCCGTGAACTGGCTCGCGTTCATATGATTGCCGTGGCGGCGCCCGAGTATGTCGCCACGCGCAAGGAGGCTCGATCTCCGGCGGACCTCGAAGACTGGGACTGGATTGCCATGCGGTCGGTCCAGCATGGTCGCCTGCGTCAGAGGGTGCTCCGCCACAAGTCGGGCAAGGAAGTGGCGCTCGATTTCCCAGCCAAGGTCGTCTTCAACGACCCGCACGGCGCGACGCAGGCGGCGGTTCTGGGGCTGGGCGTGACGCTGCTCCCGATGCCTCATGCGCTGCCGCACCTGGATTCGGGGCGGCTCAAACGCGTGCTCCCCCAGTGGCACTGGGACGATGGCCCGATTTCGCTCTACTACTCGGGACAGAAGCTGTTGCCCGGGAAGACGAGGGCCTTTGTCGACCATGTGGTCACGCAGTTCCGTGAGATGAAGCTGGCTGAACGGCTAAAGGCCATCTGAGGATGCGCTTTCGGGCGACCTACAGGGCCTACAGTTGGATAATCTCCTTGTAAATCAATGGCTTAAACAACATCCGCAAATACGCCGCCTGTATTGGCGTCAGGGGACCACCGTGGACGACGAGATCAAGGGCTGGAGCATCGGACGCCAGGGCCAGAGGTGGACTGGGCCCGAAGGCTTGGCCAAGCTCGAACGACTGCCCGGCCGTCTTGAACTCGTGAACGGCAAACTCTGCTTCAGCGAGGCTGAGCGGCGGACTTTGCTGGCCGGCTTGCTGGAAAACATGGGGCTCGACGAGGTGGTCCAGCTCGGCAGCGTCGAGGACTGGCTGCAGGCCATTGCGGCGCGAGCAGCGACCACGGGCCAGCCGTCGGCTCCAGAGACCACCGAGGCGCCAGCCAAGCACTGGAACTGCCGCGTGATCGAGTTCCCTTCCGGCGAGGAGACTTGGTACGCGATTCACGAGGTCTACTACGAGCACGGAACGCCAATCGCCTACAGCGAATCTCCTGCAGTTCCCGGATGGACGAACGAAGACGGGCCGCAGGCAGGGCTTAATCGGCTGGAGAAGTTCAAAGAAGCTCTCTCCAAGCCCATTTTGAAGACATCCGACTTCGACAACGCTGGCGCCAAAGCAGCGCTTCTGGACAAGTTGGGGCGGATGATCGAGGACAGCGGCGGTGTTCAGGACCGGGCGGCCCTCTCGGCTTGGCTGGAGGCTTGGCTTGCTGAGCCCCTGCCAGCACTCAACGGCGCCACGCCGGCCCAGCTGCTAGGCAGCGAGGAAGGCCGATGCCAAGTGGAGACCCTTCTTGAGCGAATGCGCGGCGGGCTGCCGGGTTGAATCGCTCCGTGCCAGCCAGCGATCGCACGCAGCGCCTACCCTGCATCGCCTTCCTATGAATGGACGCCGGCCGTTCTACTTTTGCCCGCCATGCCTGAGCCGCTGCTCGATGGCTGATGCCTGCTCAAGGGCCAGGTCCAGGCGTTTCGTGAAGGTCCGGAAAGACAGCCCCATTGCACCAGTCCAGTCGCGGAGTTCAATGATGTCCAGGCGCCGGACGCCCAACTCGCACTTGCTGACATACGACTGATCCTCTCCCAGGGCCTCGGCCAACTGCCGCTGCGTGATGCCCGCTTCCTCGCGAGCCGCTCGCAAGAGTTCCAGCAGCTTCATGTACTGCGCGTTGTGTAACGGCTTCGGCATCGACCCATCCCTTGGAAAGGAGATCAGGTTCAATGCGAAAATGGAATATGCGAAAATCGCTTCTCTATGAACTAGAAGGCGCAAACAGCATGGCTCATAGACGAGGTCGATACCTTGGTGTGGCGTTGGACGGCGATGTCGACACCACCTCTGCCCGGCTGCAGGCCCTGGGATTCGCGGACAACCGTGCCACCGAGGTTGCCACTGCGGCAACACGGTATGCGCGGGATGAAACGGACCACCTGGAGCGGCTGATGACGCCGAAGGAGTTGTGGCCGGGTCACGTCTGCCTGAGACGGCACATCGTGCAGCCCCGCGACGAGACTTGGCTCATGCTCCGCTATGACGAGAGGAGCTTCTGGGCGCTCGACGCGGTGTTCGTGATCTAGACGGGCCGCACATCTTTCTGAGGGGCGTTCGGGTGCGTGGACGCATCCCTGGGCTGGGCGTCTCGCCGGGGAGAGTCTCCTACTGATCGAGCAGCCTCGCCGCCCTGGCCGCGGCCTGGTCGTGCCTGAAATACCCCGTCACGCTAGCCGTTGAACGATGCCCCGTCATGGCCATCGTCTCGCCGAGCGGTACACCGCTGCGCCCAGCCTCGGTGACGAAGCCGGAGCGCAGCGAGTGCGCCGAGAAGCTGGCCTCGACGCCAGCCAGTTGGCAACGCTTCTTGACGATGTCCCGCACCGCGGCCGCTGACAGCGGCTCAGCCACGACGTTTCCGCGTCGCACGCGTCGGAAGAGGGGGCCCGCGGTGATCTTGGCGGCGCTGAGCCAGGCCTGCAGGGCTCGGGCGGCACGGCCGGCGATGGGTTTGTCGTTGTCCCCCTGCTCGGTGCCGGTCTGGTTGGTCTTGGAATGCTGCAGCGTGAAGACGAAGTCGTCGCCTTCGCGCCGCGTGTTCTCCATGCTGGCTGCGGCGACCTCGGAACGGCGTCGGCCGCCGCTGGAAAAGGCGAACAACAGGATCGCGCGATCGCGCAGGCCAGTCAGGGAGTCGTCACAGGTCGCGAGTAGCGCCTCAAGCGGCTCGCGGGTCAGTGCCGGTTTCTTGCGGGGCAGGGCACCGCGCTTGGCGTAGCCGCGCCGAGTCTTGGACAGCAGCTCCCGCACGCGCGGCTGTTCGCACGGGTTGGCGACTTCCTCCAGTTGGTGGACTTTGGACAACACCGCGATGCGGTGGACCACGGTCGAGAGGGCCGGGCTCCCCGGCTTGCCCTTGAAGCCCTCGGCGACAAGCGCCTGGTCGACCGCCGCCGGCAGCTCGTTCACAGGGCGGCCATCGGCATTCAGGCGCTGGGCGTGGTCGACGATGAACTGGATCACGACGGTCTCCGGGACGGGCAGGGCGATCGGCTGGCCATAACGCAGCGCGAACCAGGCCGCCCAGTAGCGCAGTGCCGAGCGATAGCTTCGCAATGTGTTCTCGCTCTCGCCCTGGCGCAGCAAGGCGGCTTCTGCGGCCTGGGCCATCTCCCCGAGCCGGGCCGGGTCCAGCCGAGGCACTCCAGCGGCCAGCGGCGCCAGAACCAGGGCCGGCAACGCGTTTTTTGCTGATTTCATATGTGCTATGTAAGATGTATTACACAGTTTCAGAACTACTCTCGATAATCTTCCCTTATCGCGAGTAATTCAACCAGAACCTCGATCACCGATCAAGGAGAGCGCCCCATGGCACGCGGAATCACGGAAAGCGACGTTTTCAAGGCCTGCGACGCGCTGCTGCTGGAAGGGGCCCGGCCGACGATCGAACGGGTGCGCCAGGCGCTGGGTCGTGGCTCGCCGAACACCATCAGCCCGATGCTGGAGACCTGGTTCAAACACCTTGGCGCCCGCATCAAGGACCCCGGCGCCTTCTCGGCGCCGGCGGCAATACCCGACCCCGTTCTCCAGGCGGCCCAGCACTTCTGGGAGGTCGCCCAGGCCGATGCCAGGCGCGACGTCGACGAACGCGTGAGGGATGGCTTGGCCGCCGCTGTGGCCAATGTTGAGGCGGAGAAGGAGAGGGCGGCCATCGCGGAAGCGGCGGCGTTCTCCGCCAACACCCGGGCCAACCACCTGCAGGCCCAACTCGACGAACTGCAGGCGGCACTTGAGAGCGAGCGCATCCACCACGCCAGCACCGCCGCCAAGGCCAGTGCTGCGAGCGAGCGCTGCGACGCTTTGCAGACCGAGGTGCTGGCCGCCCAGCAGGCTGCTGCCGAGGAACGCGCGCGCGCTGACAAGGCGATCGCGCTGGCCGACGAGCGCGCCGCGGGCGCCGAGCGTCGCGCCGCTCTGGAAATTGACCGCGAGCGCGTCCTCCGGACGAAGGCAGAGAAAGCAACAGAGTCGGTCGCCAAGCGCTTCGAGGCTGCACTCAAGGCCGAAGTTACCGCTATGGGCCAGCTGACCGCCGTGGAAGACCGCTTAACTCAGCACCGGCTTGAGTCGAGCCGGCGTGAGGAGGAACTGCTGGCCGTCACGGGGCGACTCGAAACCCGGGCGCGCGCGCTCGAAGCCGCCTTGTCCGAGGCCAACCAACTGCTGTCGCGCTCGACGGCGTCCGAAGTTCTGGCCGAGCAGATCGTGGCCAAGTTGGTCGCCGTCGACGAGAAGCGCAAAGAGCCTGCGGTGCCAAGCCGCTCCAGGAAGAAGAAGGCCGCCGCCTGACGCGCAAAAAGAAGCCCCGGACACAGCCGGGGCGGGAAAGCCTTATCGCTGTCATCACGATCAGGCTCCTGCTCAGGGAGGAAAAGCAGGGAGGCGTGGCCGAGCCACACCTCAAAATTCACTATAGCAGTCGCCCCGGCATCGCCTGCCGAGGCATGCGCTTTGAAGACCCAAGCTGATCGCAGCCATCAACAGATGAACCTGTTCACCCCTGTCATCCCGGAGGCCCGTTGGCATCCTTTGTTCAAGATGATCCTTGAGGGGGACTACGCGCCTGAGCGCGACGTGTTCGCGCGCTGGGCCCAAGGCTTCGAGGATCGCGACGGCAAGTTCGTCAAGGAGTTTCAGCTGAGCTTCGAGTCCTGCCTGTGGGAGCTGTACCTGCATGCGTCGCTCAAAGAACTGTCGCTGCCCGTCGACTTCTCTCACCACGCGCCCGACTTCGTGATCGGTGGTCCTCGCCCGTTCAACCTGGAGGCCACCGTCGCAGCGCCGGCTGCAGGTGGCAAGCCAGCCTATGGATGGACGAAGGACGACATTCCGGAGGATCTGAACCAGTTCAACGTCGAAGCGGCGCTGCGCATCTGCAATAGCTTTTCCTACAAGTTGAAGCGGTACAAGGAGCACTACGCCACGCTTCCGCACGTCGCCGGGAAACCCTTCGTTGTCGGCATCGGGGCATTTGACCGCCCACTCGCGCACTTCGCTGGACTGCGGCCGGTCGTTGCCGCGTTCTATGGGCTGTACCACGACGAGGAAGCGACCGCTCGTGATGCTTCCGAGGTCGTCAGCTACAACGTCACCTCGGCGCCCAAGAACGAGAACGTCAACATCGATGTCGGCCTGTTCTGCGACGACACCTACCGCGAAGTTTCGGCGGTGGTCTACAGTGCCTTGGCCACCTGGGGAAAGGTGCGTGCGGTCGCGGACAACCCCAACGCGGCGACCCTCTACACGACGATCCATCCTCAGGCAGGCACGATCTATCCGAAGGTGCTGCAGCGGCTCAAGCGCGACTACTCCGAGCACCTGCTCGATGGCCTGGTCGTCCTTCACAACCCCTTTGCCGACCACCCGTTGCCCGACGAAGTCTTCGATCACCCTCGAGTGGCTCAGTTCCGGCCCGATGCGACGGGCGAGCTGATCGAGAGGGCGCCGGACGACTTCCTGCAGGTGCGGATGCTGCAGTCCATCGTGGAGCGTGACGATCAGTCGGAGCAATCCGCATAGCGTCAGCAAGCGAGCCGCGGTGCATCGCTACACATGGCGGCGCGACAGCGCGCGCGCAAGCTATGCTGGATCTCCCATGTGACCCGGCAGCATCGGGAGGTGGACCATGCTCAGTTTTCCAGTCGTCTATCTTGCCCTTGTGTCATTCGCGATCTTCATGATGGTGGTGTTCTTCTGCCGCCCCTACTTGGACCGGGCGATTCGTTGGCTGGAGAGTTTTGGCGCTGACGAATAAGGGCTCGCTGGCAGCAGCCGGGGGCTAAGGCTGACTGCCTCAATATGGGTAGGTCCTGACCGCTCCCAATAGGCTCTTGCGCGGTAGGCCTCAGCACGATCCTTTCAATCACTGATCCAACAGCAACGCCATGTCGGCGGGGCCTTGGATCGAGATGAGAGGACCGCTCATGAACTCGCAGACCGACTTTCTCGCACCCAAAGACCAAGCCCGCTCGCGCACCGTCAAGACGGCGATGCGCCTGTTCCTGGCGATCTCCATGACGGCCATGATGGCCGCCGGTGCCATCTCCACCGCGGAGGCCCAGACCCCCAAACCCGTTGCGGCGCGCTCCGACGCGGTGCTCGTGAAGAGCCTGCCCGGCTTCGAGAACGGCTACGCGGATGTCAACGGCACGCGCCTGCACTACGTCATCGGCGGCGAGGGCGCGCCGCTCGTGCTGCTGCCGGGCTGGCCGCAGACCTGGTGGCAGTTCCACAAGATCATGCCGACGCTGGCTAAGTCCTATCGCGTGATCGCCGTCGACTTGCGCGGCATGGGTGGCTCGTCCAAGCCGCCGGCCGGCTACGACAAGAAGAACATGGCCAAGGACATCCGCGAGCTCGTGCAGAAGCTGGGCTACGACAAGGTGCACATGGCTGGCCATGACATCGGTGCAATGGTGGCCTTCAGCTACGCCGCCAACTACCCCGAGGCGACCACGAAGCTCGCCCTGCTGGATGTGCCGCACCCGGACGACTTCTTCAGCCAGCTGACGATGCTGCCCGGGATCGACAAGTTCGGCGAAAAGGTCGACGAGGCGCATCCGCCCTATGCCTGGTGGTTCGCGTTCAACCAGGTCAAGGGCCTGCCCGAGAAACTGCTGGCCGGCCGGTTCAACATCTATCAGGACTGGATGCTGAACTACCTCTCGCTCGATCCCGCATCGATCCCCGCGAGCGACCGCGCCGTCTATGCCGCGGCCTACGCCAGCCCCGATGCCATGCGGGCCGGCAATGGCTGGTACCAGACCTTCATGCAGGACGTCATCGACGTGAAGACCTACCCGAAGCTGGCGATGCCGGTCCTCGGCCTGGGCTCGACGGGCTACTACTGGCTGCAGGCCTCGGTCACGCCCAAGGTCAATGACTTCCAACTGGTGAAGGTCGAGAACAGCGGGCACTTCATGGCGGAGGAGCAGCCGGCCTTCGTGGCCGAGGCGCTGCGCAAGTTCTTCAAGTAGCCAGGCGCGCTGCGCACGGCGATTTCGACCGTTTGCTTGAAGCTCATTCAAACGGTCGCGGACTACCGAACAAGGGTGGCGGCAGACACATTAGCGCCGTACACCCACCCACTTCCAAGGAACCCATCATGTCTACCCCGACCACCTCCGCCTCTGGCCCCCTGACCGGCAAGGTCGCGATCGTCACCGGCGCCTCGCGCGGCATCGGCGCGGCCATCGCCTTGCGCCTGGCCCGCGACGGCGCCAAGGTCGCCATCACCTTCGCCAGCTCGCCGGCCAAGGCCGATGCCGTCGTCTCTGAGATCGCTGCGTTCGGCGGCACTGCCATCGCCCTGAAGGCCGATGCCGGCGACACCGCCGCCGTCGCGCAGGCCGTGGCCGACACGGTTGCCAAGTTCGGCGGCGTCGACATCCTCGTCAACAACGCCGGCATGAGCATCGGTGGCGCGATCCAGGACGTGAAGATCGAAGACTTCGAGCGCGTGCTGGCCGTCAACGTCAAGGGCGTGTTCGTCGCCACCCAGGAGTCGCTTCGCCACATGAAGGACGGCGGCCGCATCATCAACATCGGCAGCACGATGACCGAGTACGCGGCGTTCCCGACGGCGTCGGTCTACACGCTGACGAAGGGCGCCGTGGCTGGCTTCACCCGCGGCCTCGTGCGTGACCTGGGCCCGCGCGGCATCACGGTGAACAACGTGCTGCCCGGCCCCACCGACACCGACATGAACCCGGCTGATGGCCCGGTCGCCGACATCGTTCGTCCCGGCATCGCCGTGCAGCGCTATGGCAAGGGCCAGGACATCGCCGGCATGGTCGCTTACCTGGCCAGCCCTGAAGCGTCGTTCGTGACCGGCGCCCACATCGTCGTCGACGGCGGTTTCACGGCCTGATGCTCAGCACCGCCCCTCAATGGAGGGGCGGAAACCAGGTCGGCTACCTCAAGCTTGCTGCCGGCCTGGCCCGCGGGGTGAAGCGTGAGGTATGACCGAGCCATCGCCCAAGCTGCCTAAGCTAACCCCATGTCGCCGTGTCAAATATCATTGATGCACAGGAGTTGCTGAAGGGCGCGGCCGTCAACCGCGAGGCTGTGAAAGCCATCTCCAAAACACCAGGAAAATCGTAGCCTGCGCGCTTGGTGCAGGGCGCGGGGAGAAGAATGAAGCACGACATTCGACAGGAGCGTCGACAGGGTGACGCGGCAAGGGAGACCGGGGCAGCCTGTACCGGCGGCCGCTCGGGGATAAGCGCTAAGTGCCGGCAGCTAGCCTGCATAGCCTCAACCCTTGATGGTGCCTGCGATGGTTGCTGAGAGCACGGTTGTCGAAGTGCTTGACCCCCGGCAGCTCGCCCGCATCGAGGCGGTTCATCGAGGATTCTTGTATCAGCATCTCTACGCGGTAGCCTGCTTGCTGCTAGCGGGGGAAAGCGGCGTCGCTCGTGTGACGGTGGAGCGCGACGAGGACGTCGAGCTCGAGCTGCGCGATGGAACGCATTGCTACTTGCAGGTCAAGGACCGCACCGCTGCGCTGACGTTCAGCATCGTCGAGGGCGCGCTGCAGCGCTTCGACGCGATCCGGGAGGAGCATCGACTCGGCAAGCGTAAAGGCGCCGCGGTATTCGCCATCGTTTCCAGTTCAGCTCCGGGGCCCGATCTCGAGTCACGCATCAGCAACGGCACGCTGGCCCCCGACGTCACGTTCGTCTGGCCAGATGCCAAGGGCACTCGGCCACCGAGCATGCCACCGGCATGGACAGACATCAGTGCTGCCGCCGCCTGGTGTGTCGAGAGGGCCGAGCGGCTTCCCATGCTGACTGTCTCGCCACAGACCTTGGTTTGGAAGCTGGCCGGACTCCTTCAAGCAGCAAGTGCGGGCGAAGTCGCTGCCCATGCGTTCGAGGTTTCGACGCTGTCGACCTTGTTCGAGCAGTTGGTGCTGCAGCTGCAGCAGTTTCCAGAGCCGCCTGCCGTGTACCGCCCGATCGCGGACGAACCGGAGCTGATCAGTGACGTGCGGGTCCGCATCGTGACCGGGTTCTCTGGCGCGGGAAAAACCGCCTGGGCGGCACAGGCGGCGACACACAGCCCCAACGAGACGGCCTACTACGATGTGGGCGACGTGCCCGCTCGGTCGATCGCAGCTCAGCTGACGAGGGAACTCGCCGCGCGTTGGGCGGCGTCATCGGCTGAGGGGTTGAGACGGGTGTTGTTGCCTGCGCCCAGTGGCCTCGACGGCTTGCGCGCACTGGACGCGTTTCTTGAAGACACGGGGGCGCAGGCGCTGGTGGTGCTCGACAACGCACACCGAGTTCCGGTCGCCGACCTCCGAATGCTGATCGACGCGACGAGGCATCTGCGCATCGTCCTGCTTGCTCATCCGACGGCCTCCATTGGCGAGCTTGAAGCCCAGACGGGATTGAAGCAGGAGCTTCTGCAGGGATGGGGGCTCGACCAGGCGGCGGCCGAGGTGCACGAGCAAGGCGCCAGGGCGTCGGCAAAGAACCTGGCCAGGTTGTTGCGCGTGACCGGCGGGTTGCCGCTGTATGTGCGGACAGCGGTTCAGCTGAGCGTCAGCCAGTACGACGGCGACGTCAGCGCCTTGTGCGACGCCCTCGAGGCAAGCACCAACCTGGTGGCCACCCAGCAGGAGATCATCCTCACTGGCATCTTCGATGCGCAAGAGGAAGCAGCTCGCGACTGTGTCGCGGTCCTCAGCATCAGCGACGTACCGCTGAATCAACCGGAGGCGCTCAGGTTGATTCGGGGAACGGTGGCTATCACCCCAGCCAAGTTCGCGGCGATTGTGAGGCGGCTCGCGCCGCTGGGCATCGTCCGGATTTTCAGCGGTCAACGCCTGCAGATCCACGACGCGCTCCGCGTCCTCGGTCGCCGGAGATTCGATGAGATGTCCGAGGAGCAAATCGAGGCAGCGCTGGGCGCGCTGCGCGACCTGCTCGCGGACTCGCTTGAAGTGGAACGGAACACGGCTCGATTCCCGCTCTTTGTCCGGACCCTGGTCGAGCTGCGCGACCTGGACGCCCTCACCGACCTCGCGACGGAAGAATGGTTCCACGAGCTGAACGCAGGCGAAGATGTCTGGCATGTGCTGCAACGAGCTGCAGACAATGTGGAAGTTGCACCGCAAATCCGGTTTGATGCATTGGATGCGCTGGCCTACGCCAGCGCCAGGTCGAACGATGACGACAGTACTCGTCGCCATCTGGCCGACATGAAGCGACTGCTATCCGAGCATGACCTCGGCCGGCGTTCCAGCTTGGTCTACCTGAACAAGCAGGCAGCGCAGGCAGCCGAGGATGGCGATCTCGCGGAAACGCTCCAGGCCATCGACCAACTGCGGCAGCTGACCCCGGCCAGACCCGACTACCAGCGCATCCTGGAATACAGCATTGCCTTGCTGCTCTTCAAGTTGGAGCGCCACCACGAGATGGTTGAGATTATCGAGCCCCTGGTCCAACAGTACTGCGAGCTCCTGCAGTTTGGTCGCCTGCCGCTGCTCAGAACGGACGCCCCGCGATTCGAGGCCAGGGTGACGGCGACGGAAACCAGTTCCTACGACATCAGGCACTTGGCGGATTCGCTTGACCTGCTAGCCAGGGGATGGGAGAAGACCGGGCGGGATCCGGGTCGAGCCCGAGCCTTCGCCATCTTCTTTTACAAGCGGGTCAACGCGCTGTCCTCCTTTGTCAAGGTGGGGCAGGACCTTGTTGATGAACACATCGGACGGCGCGACCACGACAGTGCACGCGCGCTCATCGAGCAGGAGTTGCTCCCGACGGTGATCGAGCACGACATGCACGACTACCTCGTCTCCGTGCGAAGCCAATATGCGGTGGTCCTCGCCTTTTGCCTCGATTTCGGCGGTGCGTTCGCCGAGTTTGAGCAGCTGGAAAATTACGCCCCCGGGCTTTCAGAGGATCAGCGCAAGGAGATCCGTCAGCAACGCCGCCAAGTCGAACGGATGCAACGCCAAGCGGCGGAGCACGGTCTCATCTGACCGAAGGGGCGGGTGTGCCCCCTGGCACCCGAGAATCAACGGCGCCTTCGCCCCTCGTTTCCTTTCGGTCGCAATGAGGGGAGGCGTTGGCGGGCCAGAGCGATGTAGGCCAGCGGTCGACGCTTGGCCGCATCTTCCGCTGCCTGGATTTGCTTGGCTTGATATCCGGCCAGGCCCACCGAAAGTCCGGCCCCTAAGAAGGTTGCAACCTGAGTCGCGGGATTCGCATCCAGAAGCGGAATCAGCGGCGCGAGCACGGGTGCCACCTTGCCCAGAACAACCCTCTGCCACCGGCCTCGCATGGCCTCGGTGATCTCATCCACCTCGCTTTGCAGCTTGCGGGCAAGCGCGTCCAGCCGTAATTGCCGCTCCTCGTTGCTGGTGCCGTCTGCGAGCAGGATGCATTCGTCCTGCAGCCGCTCCCGAAAACGCGCAGCCAGGGCCTGATGCTTGGCCTTGAACTTGACGATGTCGTCGAGCGTCAGCTTCTCGGATCCGTGGGGCACCGGGAACAAGACCTCCAGCAGTGCGTCGCGCTTGGCCGCGAGGCTTGCTTCCCGGAGCGACTGGCCCAGCATGGTGCTGTTCGTGACCGGCGCCGCATCGATCGCTGGCACCCGACCGAGTGCACTGGCCAGGTAGGCCATGAAGCGGTCAGCAAGCGGTGACGGCATCTCAAACCAGGGACCGTCGGCCCTTCGCGCGATGCCCATCTCGACCAACGGCTCAAGAAGCCGGTCCAGCTTCTCCATGTGGATTTGCGTCTGCGGCCACTCGCGTCGGTTCCATGGCGGGCGGTGCCAGCGCTCAGCGAACTGCAGGAATGGTGCGGCGAAGCCATCGAGTTGGCGCAGGTGCATGCCCGGCGCGATGGGTTTCACCAGTCCGGCCGCGACCATGTCGCGCATCTTGGAGTCGAGCTGGCCAGGCCCATGGTGGTACTCGATCGGCACGATGGAGCTCAGCTGGTCCCAGTACAACAACATCCGCAGCAGCCACGGATCTGGTGGCACATTGATGGACGGGAAATAGATTGCGTTGGCTGCCACTGTCGCTCCCTGCTCGGTCTGACCCTGATGTACTGTCGAAGAGGCTGGCTGGTGTTGTCTTTGCGGGGCGCTCAGCCCTCTTGCTCGGCGACGAACTTGGCCTCGGCCAGTTCCTGTGCGATCTGGTCCCAGCCGGCGTCGCCCGCGAACCGAACCATCCGGTCCACCGTGCGCGCAGACGCCTCGCGGCGGAAAGGCTCCGGCACATCCGCCGGACGCATCTTCCACGGCAGCAGAACGTGGCCGGCCTCGGCCGCGCACCGGCTCAGGAAGGCCGCGATCCGGAAGCCGCCCTCGTCAACGTCACCCCAGTGGAGTACCGGCGTGCTGATCGGCAGCTCGGAGAGCAGCCGCAGATACATCGCTCGCCAAGCAGGGGAGGGCATCCCGCCCGTGTAGAGACAAAGCACGTCGGAGTCGCAGTGTTGGCGTGCCCAGACATTGAAGGTGGTCTGGTTCTCGATGGTCAGCACCTGGTTGGGCGCGCCCCCGAGGCCCAGCACCGTGGATGGGGGCAGTGCCGTATAGGGTCGATCCAGTGGGAAGGCGCCTCGCTCGCGACGGACCACGATGTTGCCGGCCAGGCGTGCCGGCTGCTGCTCGCGGTAGAGGCCGAGCTCTTGCAGAACCTCGGCGTCGGAGCGGGCGTCGTCTTCGACATTGCCCGCCAGCAGCACGTCGAGGCGGGGCACCAAGGACTCGATGCGCTTGCTGTCCTTGAAGAACCGCGCGCTGGCATCCCGGACCGGTGTCTCCATGTCGCCAAGCGCCACCTGTTCCAGGCAGTAGGCGATGACATCGCAGGCCGACGCCCAGCCGGCGGCGTCATCGGGGGCGGTGCCCCGGACCTTCTTGAGCTTCTCCCAGCTGGACAGGACGTCAGCCAAGACAGGGTGGGCGGCCAGGTGCGCGGAGAGGGTTTGCTTTGCCATCTCCACCCGTACCGCATGGGGCACTTCGCCGAGAAGCGCGGCCAGCTTGTCGACGTCGACCAACTCAACGCGCTCGATCAGCCCCTGGGGGTCGTACCGCGGGCGCTGGATCTTGATCGCGCCCTCCGACTGCCCGTACGCCATCACGGCTTCGAACGCTTCCTTGTCCTTCAGGCTGCGCAACGCGTGGTAGCTGGCCAGTGCGGAACCGGTGAGGGCAGGGCGCCGGGTCGCGACACCGGCTTCGTGCTTGTCTGCGGACTTCAGCAAACGCTCCAGCGCCTTCCTCGCCAAGGGGTACATCTCCGCCTGATCACGACCGCTCATGCCGCGACGCCCTCCGCTGCGCCGGCGCGCGGCTGGTACTGTCTCCGAATCTCCGCCTCAACCAGCTCCGGGTTGAACTCGGGCAGGTCGGCGCGGAACATCTCGCGCGTCTCCACGGTCACGTCGTGACCCTCGAGCACCACCACGTTGCTCTCGGCGTCGCGCATGATGTCGTAGTACCGATCAAGGAAGGCGGTCAGGCTACCCAATGCGTCGCCCGTGCTGGCCATGAAGACCTGCAGGCCGAGCTCTTCGAAGTAGCGCATCGTGGCCACGATGTTCCGCGGGTCCATCTTGATGAACGCCTCGTCGATGACCAACAGCCGGAGGCCAGTGTCGTCGCCGCGCTCCAGGCGGTAGGCCGAGGACAGGGCGGCGCCGGCGATCACATACAGCGGCGCACGGTGCTCGCCGCCGGAGCCCGACCCGACGCGCTTGCTGAGCCAGCCGATGTGCTTGGTCGCACCGGTGGCGGCTTCCTCTCGCAGCACTTCGATGTCGAAGTCGAAGAACTCGCGGTAGTCGTCCAGCGGGGATTTCACGGCGGCCGCGCCAGCGACCGTCTTCTCGCGCATCAGGTCTTCAAACTCCTTGGGCAGCTCACCAGCACCACCAAGCAGGTCCTCGGTCGGCCCGTACTGGGCCACGTCCTTGATGAACTTCAGCAGGACGGCATAGGCCGGGCGGATGTGCGTGCGGAACTGGTAACGCTCGTTGTTGGTGAACATAGGCGCTAGTCGCAGAGCCTCGTTCATCCGGTTCATCGTGTCGCTCAGCCACTCCAGATGCTCATGCAGCGCCACCGCGACGTCGTTGCGGAACGTACTCTTGGCGGCGCTGAGCGCATCCTCCATCCGGGCCCTGTTCTCACGCAGGCCGGTCTCATTCAGGATCACGACACGCGCATCCAACCAAGCGCGGGCGCTCCGCCAGTCGTCCTGCGTGCCGGCGGGCATGAACTCGTTGTGCCTGACAAGGAAGGCCGACAGCTTCTGCATCGCATTGGATGCCTTCTGGCGCGAGTCTTCCTCGGCTCGGCTGCTGCGTCGCTTGCAGTCGGCGGCGATTTCCGGGAATGACAGAGACTGCCGCGTCAGCAGCTTCTCCCACTGATCCGACACATAGTCGGCGTCATAGCCGGGAACCGAGCGGGCCGCTTCCGCGATCCCTTTCTGGGTGACTGCCCAGGCCTGCCGCTTCTTGGTCTCCTCGACCTTTTGCTGGCAGGCGGTCTCCGCTGCACCAACGGCCTGCACCGCCGCCAGCAGTTGCTGACGCGCAGTGTTCACAGCAGTCTGTGCATCGTCGGCTGCCTTCACAAGCTGACGGTATTCCTCCGTGTCCAGGGCTTGCAGACGCCGTGTCAGGTCCGCCTCGTCTTCGGCCTCTTTGGCCACTCGGTCGAACGCCTCGAGGATCTCGTGAACCTTGTCCTGCTCCCCACCCACGAAGGGTCCGAGGTTGTTCAGCAGCACCTTCAACTTCGCGTAGCGATCCTTGAGCGCATCCACCTGATCCTGGAGCTTGCGGGCTCGATCGGCGATCGAGCTGCGTGTGGCGGTGGACGTCGGTCCGATCTTGAAGAGCGCGGGATCCGTCGGCTTCTTGCGCACCATCTCCCCGTCGGCCATCAGCATGCCGTCCTTGGTCATGGCAAACCGGTGAGAAAAGCACTCGTCCTCGGTCTCCGCGCGCTGGGTGTCGCCGAACTTGGATCGCAGGTAGTTGACCGCGGCGGCGCTGTTGCCGCTGATCAGTTCCGCCACGGTCCCGCGTCTGGGGCTGCTGCGGTTGGAGAACTTGCTCGGCATCACGACCTTGGCCTCATAGACCCCGGCCTGACGCGACACCCGAAACGCCTGGCGTTCGTCAGCCTGGTCGACCAACAGGGCCTGCATGTTCGACACGCCCAGGTAGGACTCGATGGCAGGCTGCCAGTCCGGATCGTCGACGCGCACCAGGTCGCACACCGGGGTGGCATCCACGCCAGCATGAGCCAGAACACGCTTGAGCGCCGCGGCCGGCCCATCCAGGGCCGGCTTGCCCTTGGCGATGCGCTCCTGGTTCTCGCGCACTTCGGCAAGCTCGGCCTCGGCTGCATTCTGGTCGCGGCCGACGCCCTGCATTTCCTCGAAGACCTCGTTACTCAGTAGCTTGGCCGCACGCAAGGCCTTGCGGACCGTGGACTCCACTGCATCCCGACTACCGCCCTTGTTGCCCTCCAGCAAGGCGTGGATGTCCTTGAACGCCAGCCCTGTGGTCTCGGCGCTGTCAGCAACGAGCTTTCCGGGAATCTGTACGTCGATGGCCCTGCCGATGGCGCTGATGCTGCGATGCAGCCCAGTCCTCTGCTCGGTCAGCCGTTTCTGCGCCCCGGTGAGGCTTTCGCGCAATAGCGCCGCGTCCGCGTGGGAGGCGTGCTTGTCCCGCTCCGAGGCGCTGTCGCGAGCATGTTGCTCGGCCGCCAGGACCTGGCCGCTGATCGTGTCGCGCCGAGTGTTCGCGGCGTCCAGTGCTTGTGTTGCACGTCCCTCGGCCTCCTCGGCGGCGGTCACCGCCTCATTGGCGACCTCGAGCTCGGCTGTCTGGGCCAGCGCGGCGAGCGAGACCGAGTGGCTGTGGCGTCGATGTGCGTCGGCAAAGTCCGTCTCGATCAGCTCGGCCTCGTCGAGCTTGGCCTGCACGCTGCGCACCAGGGCCGCCATCTCCTGGAAGGTGTGCAGCACCTCCTTGAAGCGTTTGATATTGGTAGGACGGGTCTCCAGCACCTGGTGGCGGACGATGTCGTCGACGCTCTTGTCGAACTTCATGCGCAGCCCGAATCGGAAGGCTTGGCGATAGGCATCCAGGCGCGGCGCGCCCCGTGCCCCTCTCAACCGGAACAGCATTGCGTTGACGAAGCGCTCCGAGTCGTGGAAGAGCACCTCTTCCCCATGAGCTCGCTGCGACAGCATTTGCCTGAAGCTCGACCAGGGCCGCGGCCGGTACTCGCCGTCGACGAGCTCGAGGTGGTCGTCGAGAGTGAGGTCAGCAGGTATGACGTAGCGCCCTTGCACGTCGGACTTCTCGCGGTCGGCGCTCACGTAGATGCACACGCCCGTGGAGACGATCTCCTGGGTTGCCGTGTCCTGCCACACCAACGTGATGTAGGTGTTGGCGCTGTCACGCACCCTCGCGTCCGGGGAATCGCCATACTGGCCCAGACAGTAGCTGCGGATGTTGCGGCTGTTGTGGTTCGATTCATCGGCCTGGGCGTTGAAGGCGACGCCGGCGCTGCCACGGCTCTCATTGGCCCCCAGCATCACGATCTGCACGGCGTCCAGCAACGAGGACTTGCCGCTGCCATTGGCACCGAAGATGCCGCAGTTCATGCCGACGTCCACGTCGCGCATCTCGTACAGGAAGAACTGGACCACCCGGATACGGATCAGCTTCTTCATGCCACACCGCCTTCCTCGGCGGCGGCGGCGGCCACGCCATCCACGCCCTCGGCCTTGTCCTCAGGACTGGAGAACAACGCGATGCGCGCCAAGGCCGCTTCTCCCAGGACCTCGGCGATACCGGGGCGGATGATGACCACATAGGGCTGATCCGCATCGAGCCCCGGCTGGTCGCCTTCCTCATCCGCGATCCTGGCAAGGCCCCAGCGCCGCATCCATTGCATCAGCGCGGCAAGCTTCCCGCCCGTGGCCAGCTCGCGGCCACCGGTGAGCTGCTTGTACTTCACCTCCAGCGTGACCAGGTCGCAGGCCACCTCGCCGTTCTCGTCGTGGTGGCCGCTGCGGGTCTCCTCGTCGAAGATCTTGCGCAGCACCAGGGCGAGCAGGGTCTGATCGACGCTCACGGGCGACGTTTTCGAGTGCTTGGGAACCGCGCAGGCATAGCGCAACTGGCTGTTGACCCGCACGACATAGCCCAGCGGTTCGAGGGCGCGTTTGAACTCACGCTCGAACTCGCGGATCAGTCCGTAGGCCACCTTACTGCCCCGGTCGGCGGCATACAACACCTGCTCGGTGATCAGCCGGTTCGCGGCCGCCTCGAACTCGTCCTCCGTGACCACGTTCTTGGTGGCCTCAACCGCATTCGCCCAGAAACTCATTGGCTTCCTCCCTTGGCTGTCTTGGTTGTCCTCGCAATCGTGAAGGGCAGGTGAGAGATGCCCTTGCTCTGGTCTTCTTCGCCTTCCATTCGGACCGTGGTGAACCCGCTGGCCATCGCGCGCGCATTGGCGCGAAGGAGCTTGCTGGGCGTCGCGTTCGCCGCGGAGATCGTGCATAGCACCTGAAGTGCCCGCACCGACTCGATGGTGTCCACCTGTAGTGCGGCGCTGGGCAGCGAATCGCCGTCGCCGAGCTGCTGGCGGACGAATGCCGCGAGCTTCGGTAACGACATGGTGCGCCGGTCTCGAGCCATCAGCGCCAAGCGAGCCCGCGCCTCCTGCTCTGCCGACATGACCTGCTTGCGCAACCCACTGGGCGGCGGCCGCTTGCTCTCGGCGCGGGGCGAGGCAAGCCGCTCGCCACCGATGCAATCCCCCGGCGCGAACGGGGCCAGGGCGGCAGCCTGGCTGCCGTGATTGACGACGGCGTCGATGGCTTGGCCGATCAGCTCGTCGAGGGGGCGCGTGGCCCGCAGTCGGTAGTCCAGATAGGCCAGCGCCAGCTTGTTGGCCTTTCGGATCTCATCATCCAGGCGATCCAGGTACTCGTCGATCCGGCGCAGATCCTCGACTTTGTGGATGTCGCGCTCGAACATGGCTTCGGCACGGGCGGGATCGCGTCCGGCCTGCTTTTCGAGGTACCACTGGATCAGCCTGGCGCGCACCGATGGCGTCTGCTGTACATGGGCTGCCAAGCGCAGGATCTCCTGCCGCCGTGCCAGAGGGTGCTCGCGCGTGCGCAGTTCCTTGTAGTCGCCGATGAACATACGCTCGACGTAGTCATCGAAGAAGCGCCGCACGAACTCGCCGGTGGCATCGACTCGGCCGATCTCCAGCATCAAGTCGCGCACGTTGGTGCCGGCGATGCGGACATGCTCGAGCAAAGCGCGCGACTGTCGGGCCGCTTCGTTCAGCGATGCACCGTCCGTGCTTTCATCGAGAAGCAGCTTCAGATTGGCCTCGATGCTGCGGATCTTGCCGGACACGAATTCCGGACCGGTGTGGGCGAACTCGACCAAGCGGTTCATGAAATGAGCCACGGCCGGCGCCATGGTCACCATCTCGCGCACACCCACACGGTCCACGCGGATCCATCCAGCATCCTTGAGCCGGTTAAAGACCATGATGGCCCGGATCGCCAAGGGTGTCGCTGGCGTCACGTCGTCGCCGTCCGGGGCCCAGTCCTGGTACTGCAGCTCCTCGGCGATGTCGGACGTGATCTCGCGCATGAGGAAGCCGACGCTGGGGGGCAGCGGGGCCTCAGGGCCGAACCGCTTGGCGTGCAGCACGCACAACAAGGTCCAGTACTGGAAGCGGTTGGCCGAGGCCAGCGGCGTGAACAGCCGGTCTGGCAGCCGCTTGAAAAGAGGAGGGTAGCGCTCGGCCACCTTCTCCTGGCGAATCTGGTCGGTCAGATCATGAACAGCCATTGCCGGCACTCCTCCGTGTTCTCAACCGCCAACTGGTAGTCGGGAGGCACTTGCCGCTTCACATCCGTCGCCGCCATGAGCTCCTGCACCATGTAGTTCAGGAGGGCGGCCCTGCAGCTTTCGACACGCGCCGAGGCCCCGTTGAAGTATTCGTTTCTAACGACCAGTTGCTGTGCAGGGCTGAGTCTAGGGTGTGCGACCAGCCTGACTTTGAGAACCGTCGACCAACCGATGTCGGCCGAAGCATCGGCCGAGCAGGAGTCCGCCAACAGTTGGGCTTTGCTCATGCGGCCCAAGACGAAGTCCCGGAAGTCCTGCCGCAGCAGGCAGAAGCCGCGGACGTGCCACCGGCGGCCGGCCCGCACCAGAGTGTGGGGCTCGATGGTCCGTTCGTGCAGCTCCGGGTTGTTCATGGAGCAGTAGAGGAACTTCACCCGCTGGCGGTCGGTGATAGCCAGGTTGAGACGGGAGAAGGTGCGGGGCGAGGTGTGGACGAAGTCCCAGGAGACGGACAGCGGCCGGCCCGGCGCATCCGGAGCGTAGGGCACCAGCATCTCGTCGATTGGGCTGGGCTGAGAGGACTTCGCCGCGCGCTCAGCGTCGGTGTAAGCCTTCGAGGTGGCCAAGTCAGCCTTGAGCTTGCTGTCCCACGCCACCCACTCGGGAAAGGATTCCCTGAAATCCCGCAGCCACTCGCTGGCCCGGATGGGGCTCAGGCCGTACTCGGCAATGAGCCGACTGCGGCTGATCCGTCCTTCCCAGAGAAGGATTCGGCCTACCTTCGCATCCCTTGCCTGACGGCCCTCGATGGACATGGTGACGTCGCCTCGTAGTGGTCATCTACATGATATGGAAGACCATACGATATGTAAAACCATATCTTTGAGGATGCCGCCCGAGCCAAGCGGCAGCGTCCGCAGCCCACGAAGAAAAGAAGCCCGCCGCTGGCCAATAGGTCAGGGCGGGCTTGTGGGTTGGATGCGCGAACTCAGTGGTAGTCGCTTTCGCGCTGGTGACGAATGGCGCCGATGTGGACTCGTTGCTCGGCCTTGATCTCGAAGAACACGACGTAGCCGCTCGCCCCGAAGGGGATGATCAGCTCACGGGTAAACGGGCTGGTACCGGCCTTGCGGCAGCTGAACGGGCTGATCGACAGGAAACGACATCCCTGCCTGATCACCTCAACCGCTCGCGCGGGAATTTCGAGATCGCCTGAAGGGCTGTTCAACTCGCGCTCGAAGGCGTGCTCAAACAACCTGACGAGATCCTCTTCGGCCTCACGGCTGAAGACGACCTGGTAGATCATGCAGAGGACTTCTTCTGACGCTGACGCGCGGCAGCCACCTTGGCTTCCAGCTTGGCGATGACAGCATCCGCAGGAATCCAGTCACCCGCTGCTTCGGAGCGCGCGATTGACTGCAAGCCGCGTCGCACGAACTCTGCCTGATCCCGGCGACGGATCACCTCGGTTCGCACAGCCTGTTCGACGAGCGAGGCCAAGGTCTCGCCTTCTTCCAGCGCCTGCTCGATCTCTTCGCGGAACTGCGGTTCGATCCTCACGGGTGGGATGGTGGTGGTCTTCATATGGGCACTGTATCGCGATTGCGATACATGCGCAACATGCATGGGGACACTCATAGGGTTGGCGGCCGAGCCGCGGTTGATGATGTCCACGGCAATGCCACACACGCGACCGTAAGAACCCGGGTCAGGGCGCTACGAAGGTCGGGCGGCCGAGGCGTCACGAGGCCTGCGGTAGGCAGAAACAATGAACCTGATGGCGCGCATCTCTGCGGGAGATGCTTGACGCCAAGGCCGTCCCGTCGCGGTCAGCGCTTGAGGCAAGTCTGTTTGGCGCTTGAACGGCACATGGCTGTGCCGGCCGCGACGCTCGCAGTTCCAAGCCTGCGATGCACGGACGAGTCGCGCCTTCGAGCCGGGTAGGGTGAACCAGCGTACCCGTCCGCCAAGTTCATCTGGAAGAGCCCGTGGAGCGGACTTAACCCTTAGTGAGAGCACTTGCGAACACAGGATCGAAGACGCCCCGTCCTGCGCGAAAGTCTTCTTCCATCAGGCGATCGAAATCCGGGCTTCCGAACTCGCGTCCGACAGCGGGCATCCGATCCCACGTCTGGTCTTCCAGCGAGCTCTCCAAGCGCCGCATGAGCAACATTTCGGTGAGCCGGTTGATCCGGGCGCGGCGCTTTCGTTGCGACGTCATCATGCCTAGATCGTCTTGCCGGCTAGGAAAGGGCGGCTGCACTGCCATTGCACCTCAGGCAAGGCTGCACAGATCGAGGGGAAAGCTGACATGGCTTCGCTCCTGAAACGGTATGCCTGAGATCTCTGCTTGGGCCGACGGCGGCGACGCCCTCAAGGGCAGGCCAGTTCCAGCGGATGCGCGCCAAATCCTGTATCGACGCAATACAAGGACCGTATCGCCAAATGTTGCCCTAACTCATTGATTTACAAAGCATTTGTGCAGTTATACGCTTAAGGGCGTCTGCATCGGAGCGATCTGTAGTCCGGCGCATTGGAAGGCGCTGGAGCAGCGAAGTAGGGCGGTGACATCCAGACGGGACGGGTTGGCGCGGACTTCCATGCCAGCCGGGTACGTCCGGCGCGACCACGCCCCTCATTGAGCTGTTTGCCCCTGGTCGTGCCCCTTCGTCAGCCAACTGGGCCGGCATTGCCGACAGCGTCGCGCCCCGCGCCCTATTGAAGTGTCCTAGCCAGATCAGTCTGTTCCGCAACTAACGGAAAGGAGCACTAACGACAAAAGCCAAGTCCTGCTGGAACAGAACTTGGCCTCGATCCTTCTTACCTGTCGACTTGGCCCACTTGCAATGGCTTTGTCTGTGCTGAACGGTAGTCCTGGTTGGGATTGCTGTCAAGCACGGGCGGGGAGGGCTTTTGCCCAAAAAAGTTCGACAGGTTCCGCCTGCACCGCAGGCAACGCACTCCATCACCAAGTAGGAGCAGCGATGAAGAACCGGTCAAACCTTCCATCGAACAAGGCCAGTACGGGCGCCAGGCCCGGCGTGCGCTTGCGCGGCCAACTCGCAGACGTCTACGACGCGCGAGGCCACTCCACGGGCAAGCTGTGGTTTCAGTACAGCGCCAAGGCCCGCCGTGACGTGGCGTTCGGGGCAGAAATCGAGTACCTGCATTTCCTCTATCTCGAGTCGTCGTTCGACGTCTGCGGTGTCGACTACAGCCCAGCGCTCAAGGTGCAGCGCGCCGTCGGCGGTAGCTTCGTTGAGCATGTCGATGCTGAGATCGTCATGGCCAACGGCGACGTGGTCTGGCGCCATGTGTGTGCTGCCGACCAGGCGGCCGCAGTTCAAGGAACGCAGAGCCAATTGCAGTTGCTGCTGCAAGCCGGCTGCATGCCCGATGGCGCGCCGACTCCGCGCCTGGAGACGCTCACCCACGAAGACATGCTTGTTGCACCACAGCGAATCCGCAACTGGCATGCCGTTGCAGCCTGGCTAGCGGCCGGCCGCGATTGGGCGCTGACCGAGGAGCAGTTGCAAGTGGCCGCCTTGATTCGTTCGAAAGGACGGGTGGAGTTCCAGGAGGTGCTGGCGCTGGGCGAGGGAACGGAGCGCGCCGATCTCTACGGCGTCGCGCTCTTCCGGTCCATGCAGGCCGGCGCGTACCGCAGCAACCTCTTCGATGCGCCGTTCTCGATGCGCACGTTCTTCGCCGAAAAGCCGGAGGTCGTATGAGTCGCCAGCGCTTCACATACAAGACCCTCTCGGCCGAACTGCGTGACACCTCGAAGTGGCAGGTAGTGGACACCAGCGGCATGGAGTCAGCCGCAGTCGAACGCTTCGAGCGTCTCATGCCCGCCGTCAAAGACTACCTGAGCACCGGCAAGCTTCGCGCCGCGGCGAAGACAGCTCAGGTGTCGGCGGACGCGCTGCTGGATCAAGTCAACCGATGCCTGCAACCTCACACCGATGGCGGTGTCGTGGGTTGGGCGGGACTGATCTACGGCCTACGACTGTCCGACTACGAGCGCACGAGCGAGCTTCCCGCCGGGCCAAACGCGAGTCGCAAGGGAGCCAGCGGCGCCTTCCAGCGATTTCTGGACGAGAACCTGTACATCAAGAAGGCCTTGAACGAGGTCATCCGCAAGGGAACCGGGCAGGGAAAGGCGCGGGCAGCCTTTACGCCGGCCAAAGCGGTCTGGCGGACGTTCGTCCAACTGGTGGAGAAGCGCTTCACGCCTGACCAGTACCCCCGCAACCAGAAAAACTGCGCCCGGCGGTCGGTTGAGCGCTATGTCAAAGACATGATCGCCAGCGACGCCAAGGCCCGCTCCAGAGCCGTAGGGGAGGCAGCAAAAAGGGCAGGCCAAGTGGGGAACGGTCTGTGGTCATTCGATCTGACCACATCACCGCTGGATCTGGTGTGTATAGATGCCCACCACGTCGATTGCATTGGAACGATTGAGGTCGAGGGGCCTGCAGGCCCACAGCTGATCCCTATTGAGCGTCTGTGGATCTACGTCGTCGCGGACTCAGAGTCACGCGCAATCTATGGGTACGCCGCGTCCTTTCGGACGGAGCCTACGGCGTCGCAGATCGAGTTGGCCCTGGACATGGCCACGAAGCCCTGGACACCGCGCGAGCTGAAGATGGGCGACGTCAGCTACAAGGAAGGGGCCGGCTTCCCAATGGGCTGCGTTGATGGCTTTGTGTTCGCCCCTGCAGCCTTGCGGATGGACAGCGCCATGCAGAGCTTTGCCAATCGCATCGTCCATCGGGTGCGGCGGCGGTTTGGCTGCGCGTTGAGCTGGAGCGCCGTCGGTGCCTGGTATCACAACGACACCATCGAACGGTTCTTCGGATTGCTGGAGCGTTTCGGCTTGCATCGGTTGCCGACGTCGGTCGGTTCTGGCCCAGCAGACCCGAAGAAGACCGATGGCGCCGCCGCGGCCAGCAAGCTCAAAGTTACGTGGCAAGAGCTGCTTGATCTCCTGGACGTCGCGATCGCCGAATACAACGCGAAAGGCCAACCCGGGCTGGGTTACCGCTCACCGCTTGAAGTGCTGCGAGATCACTTCGACCGAGACCGTCAGCGGTTCGTGCCCCGTCCACAAATTCCTCCAACGCTGCTGACACCACGCCTCGGCGTGGAGATCGAAACGCACACGGTGCGCGGGTCCTGCGCGGCCGGAAAGTTGAAGCGCCCCTACGTTCAAGTCGACAAGGGGACCTACACGAGTCCTGAACTCGCGTCGCAGTTCGCGTTGATCGGCAAGCCGCTCGTTCTCCATGTGCACGAAGAAGACATGCGAACGGTCGAGGCGTTCCTGGAAGACGGCACCCGCCTCGGATGGCTGACCGTTCGGGAGAAGGGCTGGCGTCGTACCAAGCACTCACGGGACATCCGCAAGCAGATCAACCGCATGCGCGACGCGCGGGAACTCGCCGACATCCGCGGCGGCGACTACGTCGAGGCATTCCTTGTCACCGACCGCCGTAATGGAGCCACCGATGTTCGGCATATTGGAGCCAGGAACAGGTGGGTAGAACGGGCGTCCCGAGGGGGTTACGCCGGGGTGGATTTTGAAGGCTTTTGCGATGCCGGTTTTGCGCCGGCTGCGATCTGCTTCGGAGCCCGGTACGACTGCCCGTCCAGCACCAGGCAATAGGCGTTGTGACGCAGCCTGTCTAGGCTCGCGCTGGCCAGCAGCCGGTTGGCCGGGAAGGCCTGGTCCCACTCGGTGAAGTCCAGGTTGCTGGTGACGATGGTGGCGGCCTGCTCGTAGCGTTCGGCGATCAGATCGTGCAAGTCCTCGTCGGCCGGCGCGCGCAGCGGCTTGAGGCCGAAGTCGTCGATGATGAGCAGCGGCACCCGGGCTAGGCTGGCGAGTTTGCGTTCGTAGCTGCCGGTGGCGCGGGCCGCGTTCAGGCTTTGCGTGAGGCTGGCGCAGGTGGTGAAGACCACGTCCACGCCCTGGCGCACGGCGCAGTGCCCCAAGGCCTGCGCGAGGTGGCTCTTGCCCGTGCCGCAGGGCCCGACGATTAGTACCGGAGCCTTCTCCCCCAGGTAGCGCCCGGTCGCCAGGTCATGCACCAGGGCTCGGTTGAGCTGGGGCAGCCGCTCGAAGTCGAACTGTTCCAGCGTCTTGGTGGTGCGGAACTGCGCGCGGCGCAGCCGGGTGGAGAACTTCTTCTGCTCTCGCCGGGCGATCTCGTCGCTGATGAGCAGGGCCAGGAAGTCGGTGTAGGCCATCTTGGCCTCGATGGCCTGGCGGTTGCGGGCTTCGAGAGAGTCGAAGATGCCGGACAGGCGCAACTGCTTGAGCTGCGGTGCCAGTTCGGGGGCGGGGTTCATGGCGCTTCTCCTTCAGGGTCAATGCAGCAGGTCTTGCTGCGGGTTGGTGGATAGGGACGGGATGGCATCGGCGAACAGCTCGGAGGCCGGCCGCGTGAAGCGGGTGCGGCCGTAGCTGGCGGGTGTGGCTGCGGGGACGTCGGCACGCTGGTCGGCGCCGGTGGCCAAGATGGTCTTGACGGTGCGGTAGTGAGGCGAGCCATGCGCCAGCGCGCGGGCGCAGGCGGCTTCCAGCCGGGCGGCGCCATAGGGCTTGAGCAGCGCCAGTACGCCCTGTGCCGCCCGCAACCGCTCCAGGACCTGGTCGCGCAGCAACTGCTCGATCAGCGCCGCGCAGGAGACTCCGATGCGCTCGGCCTGGGTCGCGCACCAGGCACGGTCGCGGCCGAAGAAGGCTTGCGCCTCGGGCGGCAGGTGCTCGCGCACGCTCACACGCTGCCCCGGGCGCCGGCCGCGCGGATGGGTGGCGACGTGGCGGTAGTCCTCGAACAGCGCCACGGCCGCGTCGGTGGCGCGCAGCCACAGGGTCTTGCCCACCAGCGTGAACGGCGCCGAGTACAGCACCCGCTCGAACTGCACATGGCAGTCGCGGTGCACGCTCACGCGGTGCCAACTGCCCAGGTCGGGTGCCTGGCTGGGGAGCGCCTGCAGTAGCGGCGCCTCCAGCGCGAACAAGGCCAGCGGCGTGCGCCGGGTGGTGCCGTGGCAGCGCACACCGGCCTCCTCGAGAACCCAGGCCCGGGCCTGCGCGTTGAGATCGGCCAGGTCGCGGAACGTGCGCAGCGGCAGGAAGTTGCCCTTGAGGTACTTCACGCCCGACTCGACGATGCCCTTCTTCTGCGGGTCGTGCGGCGGGCAGGGGTCGATCTTGAAGCCGTAGCCTTCTGCGCACTCGGCGTAGGCGCGCTGTACGGTCGGGTCCTGGGCGCAGGCGCGGGTGATGGCGCACTTGGCGTTGTCGATGATGACGCGCGCGGGGACGCCTGCGAACCACTCGAAGGCGCGGCGGTGGCAGCCCAGCCAGGTGGGCACGGTCTGGTCCCAGACGAACTCGACGTACTGGTGGCGGCTGTGCGCCAGCGTCATCACGAAGGCCCAGGTGCGCCGGGGTTGGCCATCGGGGTGGAGGAGCGTGGGGCCGGCGCCGAAGTCGACCTGAACTGCGTCGCCTGGCTCGAAGTCGAGCCGGCAGGTGGTCTCGGGCGGGAGTTGCTGGCGGATGTCGGCCACCAGGCGGCGCACGGCCGAGTAGCTGCCGGCCCAGCCGTGCCGGCGCTTCAACGCGGCGTGGATGGCCGTGCCCGAGACGCTTTGCTCGACCCAGGCCGCGATCTCGCTGCGATGCGCCTCCAACGTGGAGATGGTGGTGCTGGCCTTGCGCGGGCTGCCCAGCGCGGCGGCTATGGCTTCGTCGTCGGGCAGGGGCTGGGTGGTGTCCAGCCAACCGCGCTCGGTGGCGATGCGTCGCCACTGCGCTGCCTTGGGCCGACCCATGACACGGGCCGCGGCGATGTCGCGGTCGGAGTCGCCCTGGCGCATGCGCAGCAGGGCCTGTCGGTAGTGATGCATCTCGAATCTCCTGCGCGCCATCCCTGGCCCTCCGGGCAAATGACCCGAAGGGTAGAGATGGCCTCGCGGTGTTCGAGACACCCGTCAACCCGGTGCCGACTGGCTCCTATATGCCGATCCGGCCCTGGCTCCATTACGCCGATCACGCAGTGGCTCCAATACGCCGGTCAGCCGCTGGCTCCTACATGCCGATCACGGACTGGCTCCTATACGGCGGTCGGTGACATTCCTTGAGCACCTGGCGCGCAAGGCGCTGGAGTCCGCTCGGGCGCGGCCAGACCGAGTCTCTGAGGACGCCACCCAACTCGCAGAGGCAATCCGCACGACAGGCGCGCCGGTGCCCCGCGTTGGCGCGCCCAAACCTGAGGTCGCTGACGTGATTCCGATCCGGCCAGTCCCGATCCTGTTGAACCTGCCAAAGCCCTCGTGGGGCTGAAAACGGCTAACCATTCATCCAAACGGACAAAACCAGGAGCTTCAGCATGAACGCAACCATCACCCCCATCGACGATGTCGGCCAGCGCCGCGCTCTTCGTCAACAGGCACTGTGCGATGCCGCTATGCGCCAGGAGTACTACCTCTCTCATCCGCTGGTCACGGATTCCCTGCAGTTGGCGACCCAAGCCGTCAAAGAAGTATTCGAGATCGTCCAGCATCTGATCATCCACCGCTTCCCTGGATCTCCATTCGTCGGCGCCTTCCGAATGGGCAAGACACAGACCATCCAGATCCTTTGCGAGGAACTGCGGCGGATCTTTCCGAAGCTGGCCATCGGAACTCTCATTGCCAAGAAGCACGACAAACCTACGGAAAAGGCTTTCTGGGGCGACGCGCTGGACGACTACGAGCATGGTGCATCGCTGTACGGATCAGCCGCCGAACGGCGCCGACGGTTCATGTCGATGATCGTTGCCGCCGTCCGGTCCCTGAGCGGAGACCACTACGTCTTCTTCATCGACGAGGGCCAGTGCTGGAGCTTGCTCGAGTGGGTCTGGATGCGCGACCTCACCAACGACTTGAAGAAGCGGGGCATCCGGACCACCACCATCGTTTTCGCGCACGAAGAGCTTCACGTCTTGCGCGACATGCTGATGAGCGTAGGTCGTACTGACCTCCTGGGACGGTTCTTCCTGAAGCCTCACGTCTTCCGCGGTCTGCGCGATCGCGAAGAACTGCACGCCATGATGCAGGCCCTTGACGACCCGTCGAAACACGAGCATCCCCTTGGCAGCGGAGTCTGCATGTCAGAGTTCTTTCTGCCCACGGCGTACTGCGCGGGCTGGCGTTTGGCCGAAGAGGCACCACTGCTTTGGGCTGCCTTTGAGCGGGTGGCGGCCCGCCAAGGTCGCAGCGCCGGTGATATTGGCATGCAGTGGGTCATGTCTTCGATTCGGGCTTGGCTGTTCCTCGTGGCGCAGCACGACAGCGCAGGCTTCGCACCCACGCCGGAGTTGTGGACCGATGCCGTCGACGCAAGTGCCTACCAGAGCAGTTTGCAGTGATGTCGCGCGGCAACCTCGGAGCACTTCACCTGGCCGACGGCCTCGTCGTTTCCGACAGCTGGTTCTCGCCAGGGGAGGGGCCCTTTACCGTCTTGGCCAAATTGGCCATTGCCAACGTGCTGGATGCCAAGCGGATCTGTCGGGTCTTTGGCGTACGACCATCCCAGCGCCCCGAGGCAACTCCGCACGGTCGCAGCTTGCTGCACCTGGAATGGCTAGCTCGTAGCCGATCCGCGCCACAGCTCGCCGCGAGTCTATGGAAGAGAGGACTGCTGAGCCAATCCGAACGCTGGGGCCGGGCGGTCGCGAGCGACAGGGCGCTGCGCTACTGCCCGACCTGCTTGTCGATGGGCTACCAGTCTGTGATCTGCCAGGTGGAGGGGCTGGCTCGGTGCCCACAGCACAACGACTGGCTCCTCGATCATTGCAGCGCATGCAACGCGCCGACACCCCGCTATGCGGTGACAGCCGAGGCCTTCGATGAGCCGCTGATTTGCGGGCACTGCCGGACTGCATACGCGCCGATCTGGGGGCCCGCCGGCGGGGGGCAGTTCCGGACGCGCATGGGAGATGAGGGCGCCTATCTCCGTCTCGGCCGATGGTTCGCGCGTGCTGATGCTCTGGACGTCCAATGGCCCGATCAAGTCGGATGGTTGGCCGATCCACGCGCCCCAGCCCAAGCCGTCGAGGCGAACAAGCGCGTGCACATGCTGGGCACCCTCACCAGCGTGGCGCCGCTGTCGGAGCAGGCTGCGTGTTGCCATTCGGACCTTTGGACTGGGACCTGGGCATTGAGCTCGAGTTCACCTCAGGCTTACTCCGCCAGCGGCGCAACCCGGGATGAGCTCACCCAGGCGCGGGTTGCCATCTACAAATCGATCCGCCGACATCACGCGAGACGTTTTGGCGTGAAGGTCGAAGCGCACATCGCAGGCGGCAGCCAGCAGATGGTCCTGAGCAGCCACGGAATGGTGATGCCTTGCAACGAGCACGTCGATCCCGCTCGTCACGGGTTCCTCGCATGGCGGCTCAGATTCGAGAGCAGTGCAAGCGGGCAGGGGAGCAGCAGTCGTCTCAGCCTCTTTCAAGTGCTGCTGCTCTGGCCGGTGGACTGGTCGGCGTCCGACGCCGCGTGGGGGCAATTTGCATACCGATGCCTTCTGTTGGATATCGACGCCGCGCGGGAATTGAACAAAGCGTTGAAGGGGCTGGACTACGACCGGCCGGAGGACTTCCCAGCTTGGCTCGAAGTCGTAGGCCTCTGGTGCCACAGGTTCGGCTCCCAGACACGTCCATGGCCGGACGGCCTTAGCGCTCTACGCCTGCCAGGTGCCGCGGGCAAACCTGGCGACCTCTACCTCATCGCGGCTCGTTCGGCCGCATTCGACCAAGGAACGACCCATGAATGCTGAACTGCAACCCAGAATTCCGTCGATCACCACGTTGGAACGCTTCATCGCGCCGCCGGGGTTGAATGGAAGTCACGGGAGCAATCGCCTGGACCGTGGCCGCAAGTCCACAGAAGCAGACAACGACGTCGACGCCGTGATCGCATGGCTGTCCAGCTTGACCGACGCATCCGATGCCACCATCAGCAGCTACCGCAGCGCGGCCGAGAAGCTTCTGAACTGGTCATGCTTCTCGCGCGGAAAGGCGCTGTCTTCGCTGGACGACGCTGACCTCCAAGCGTTCGTGGAGTTTCTAGCCGCGCCGCGCCCTGCGTTGGACTGGATATGCAAGAGTGGCGAGTCGCGCGACTCCCAGGATTGGCGCCCTTTTACAGGTCCGCTGTCCATGGCATCCGTCCGGCTGGTGGTTGCTGCGGCGGCGGTGCTGTTCAAATGGATGGGCGTCACGGGCTATGCCTCGATGCCGCCCATTGCCGACAGTCGACTTGTGCGCAGTGGCCTCGCTACACAGGGACTGGCAGCGAACATCTCGGCACGCGGCACGCCGCGGACTCTCAGTCGTGAGGCTTGGACTTGGGTCATGGAGGTTCTGATAGCTGGCGTCGAGCCTACTTCTCGACTCGCGATTGAACTGATGTACTTCGCCAACCTCAAGGTGGAGGAGATTCGCCAATTGCGGCTCGCTGATTGCGTCGCGCCGTCGAGCGACAGCGTGGCCTGGCGGCTGCAGCTCGAGTCAATGACCAATTGCCTGCAATGCGTCTATGTGCTGCCACCCCTTGGCAAGTCTCTGTCAGAGCTCTTCGCGGCGCACTCGGCGCAGCCCAGTACGACGTTGTCGGCGCTGGAGATGAGGCAAGGGTCGGAGTTGCTGTTCGGCGGTGGCGGTCGCGACCGGATAGCGGGGGCCGTCAGAAGCGTGCTGCGACGCGCTGCAGACCTGGCAGAAGCTGACGGCGACGCCCAGAGCGCGGAAGAACTGCGCGGTGCGACCTTGACCTACTTCCGGGGTGCCCTTGAGAGCCATTCGGGCGGCGATCGCGCGTTCATTTTGGGGTTCATCGCCAACGCCAAGGGCTGCCGGAGTGTCACGGCCGAGTACTTCCGACGGATCGTCTTGGACAACGAAGCGACTGCTGCTGGGTGGGCACGGCTCGCCGAGCATTGGCAACCCTATAGCGAGCGGCTCGCGCTGGCCTCGAAAACGACGGGCACCACAGGCTGAGCACGAGAGCCTGCGAGCACTTGGCTCAGATGTCGGACTCCCGCTGCTCATGCGCCCGTGGGCAGCAGTATTGAAGCAATACAAGTGGCGTTCCCATGGGTGTGACAGGCCCATTCGCAGAAACAGCTTGGCTCATCGATACGCTGCCATCGGGCTAGCTCAGCTTTAGAGCTCTGGCGTCAATAGCTGGCGAAAGGAAGGGCGTGCATGTCGCAAGAGGACGATCAGGTTGTTCTGGCGCAAATCGGACAGTACATGGTGCTGCCAGCCGGGCCGACGCCACGCATCTTGACGGCGAACGCCCCAAGCCGCACGTTGCACGATCACTTCCTTGCCTTCCTCGCCAGCAACAACGAGTCTGGCTTTGACGAGAGCGCGGTTGCACAACTCCCGGGCGGCTCAATCGGTGACCTCATGTTGCTGGTGGCGCAGAGAGAGTCATTGTCAGTTCGCTCTTTCAAAGACGAGGCTAAAAAGCTGAGGAAGGCATCAGGGGGAGCACTCCGCCATGTGCAGTGCCTGGAGCTGTTGTCACGACTTTTTGGATACAAAGACTGGAACCATGCGTGCGCCCGTGTAAGTTGCGATCGCCTGGCCAATAGGCGCAACCGCGACCACATCAACATGAAGATCTTCAACGTGATGTTCAAGTCTGAACCGGGTGGTCGCCAGCGCGCAAAGCTGGTTCGCTAGGTCGATGCTGTCGCGGAACAGCGCGTCGTAAAGGTCCTAGCGGAATGGAATTTCGCCTCGCTAGGACAGTGTTGACGCGAAACGGCCCATCGGAGGGGGTGTTTCTTGTCGGACAGCTACCAGCAAGGCCATTTCGCGAGCGTTTTTGATTTTACATAATGCACATTGTCGCTTTTTTGAATGGTTCTTTTGGTGTTGCATTGGAGTGCGCTGCCCTCTGAGATTCGCAGCAGGAAGTTCTTGAGCTTCATGCAGGACCTGGGTAAAACCGTTCGCGAACTTCGTGTCGTCGTTGCAGGCACACCTGAATCGAACGATTCAGTATTTGCACTTCGGCTGCGGCAGGCCTCTAACGTGCGACCGCGCGGCGCGCTGCTGAAGTCTTTGGCTTTCCTGTCGCAGAGCCAGAAGCAGCGTTAGGTGGCGCGCCAAGCATGGCGGCGACAGCCGGGTCTTTCGGGCGATTTCCAGAGTTGATGAAATCGCATAGCTGCTTTGCCGCACCCTCCGGGTCGGCACCAACGCCACGTAGCGCTGGGGGCAAATTGCTGCTGCGCATGACGGAGCGCACGTACCCATCAATGAAGGCCTGCTCGATGACGAGCATCGAGCCCAACTCGTAGAACGCAGCCATGCCGCGGATATACCGTGCTTTTGTGATGTCAACGAACGACGACGGCACCAAGCCCGCCGCCAGCAGCGGCAGGTTGGCGGCAATACGCGACGTGCGCTTGTTGCCGTTGGCAAAGGACTGGACGTAGGCGATGCGCGTCAACAGGTACACGGCTGCCTCGACTGGCTCCAGAGTCTTGGCGGTATCGACGATGCGGACCAGTACATCGCGGGCGTGGCTTGTGCCAGGTCGGTGGGGCGGCAGGTATGCCGAGTTGGCTAGGTTCACGTCTTCGTAGACCCGTGTCACCCCACGCTGCTCCTTGGGAAGGAAATGATCGGACGTGGCTAGGTCAGCCTTGCCGTGGTCGTCGGTCAGCAGCGCATGCATGGCGCAGATGTTCTCCACGGTCAGCTCACGGTGCGTCCACAGATGTTCACCAGCTCGCTTGTGGTTTAGCGCGAGAACTGCGTCCTCCATCGGCTTATCCGCCTCGCGCTCCCCATACATCACGAGGGCCTCAGTGTCGATCTCGGTGTAGGTGCTTCCCTCAAGGACCCCAGAGGCCCACGAGTAATCCACCAGGAACCGCGAGAGGTACTTGCGATCCATGGGGGTGGCCAGCCTCTGGATCTGCGTGCAACGCTTCGCCCGCTCGGGGTCAATATTGGGCGTTGGACCCAGCAACTCCTCGCGAAACGGCGTGAGTGGCCGCATGCTGGCTGGACGCTGGAAGAATGCCTCGACGTCCGCAAGGCTGAAAGGACTCAACGTAACGTAGCGCCTGGCGGGACCACGGCCTATGGGTGTCACGGAACCCTGGCCCACCAGGCTAGACAAAGTCCTGTTGAGCGTAGAACGGCTCATCGAGTCACCGATCAGCTCCATGAGGCGCTCCGGTGCTATGCCGGTAGGCCCAGAGTCACGGATCAGCTGCTCGACTGACTTTTGCATGACAAGATTTTATCAACACTAAATATTTGATGCAAAAGAAGAATTTACATTCTGGTCAAGAACATCTGTCTTCGAACTTATCTTGTCACGGCGGTTCACAGGCCGGGCCGTCCGCAGTACCTTGGAGCGTGCTTCCACCAGGCTCAACGTGGCGCTGAGTACGGCTTCGCGCTGACCGGTTTCAAGGTGGACATGGCACGCGTCAGGGCACGCAAGGACGCCATCGTCTCGAACTCGCGCAACAACCTGGAGCTTCGTGAACGTAGGCGGTCGGGCCCTTCGGCCCGACATCCCGGGAATCGACGACGTACCCAACGGCTGGTGAAACGTTTCAGGATCGCCGCGCTGTACACGGCCGAGGCATCCCGATGCCGGTCAGCGCCTGGCAATCCAAGTTCCTTCGAAGGATGCATGCCACCTGCTCCCCTGCCCTCTGGTGCCCGCACCGCAAGCTCTATGGGCGCCCTGCCCTGCGAGCAGGCATCCAGAGCGTCGTCCTTTGGTAACGACCCCTCGCGTCGCAGCGCCTGCGGATCTGGCGTGCCTGCCGTGGGCAAAGTTCCAGGTTGGCATCAGCATCATTGAGGAGGTGTTCTTCGCCTGGGGTTCCGCGCGATGACCCGGCGCTGCTCCGGCCTGCGTAGACTCGCCATCGCCGACAGGCCTTGCCAAGGGCGAGAGGGTTCTGACCGACGGGCGCAGGGAGATGCGATGACACCCTACAGCAGCACTGCCGCGGATCTGTTCTTCCCGGAGCAGCGTGCCCCGGTATTTACCAGCCAGGTCACCAACAAGGACCGGGCCGTGGCCATCGAGGCGGCACGGCTGTCCTACTACCGGTTTGAGGATGCTCTGCACGGGCAGCAAAACCGACTGGCGCTAGAAGCTGGCCTTGCCCATGCCGGCTTTCGCCAGTTCGAGTATTTCGAGGCCACCGTGCCGGGCATGGAAGTCCTCATGCTGCCCGACCAGCCCTTCCATCTGCCGGAGTCGATCGCTTCCACGCTCCCGCGTATCGACGCGCTGGACGACTTGCTCCAGCCGTTCGGTCATTCATTGAAGTCATTGGCTGAGCAGGCGGCCACGACAGCGCTCAACCTGCCGGGGACGGCGTCCAGCGTGCTCCATCGCACCCTCGACCGTGTGGTCCCTGGGCTGCGCCTGTTCAGGAATCCCACCGGCACGCAAGCCTTCGCGGCACTGCGTGACGACAACCTGGGGATACTGGTCTTCCGAGGTTCGCAGGCTGACACACTGGTGGACGCGCTGATCGATGGCCAGTTCCTTCAGGTCCGAGCCGATGGCTGGACCGGCGATCTGCATCATGGCTTTGCGCGCGCCGCCACGGCCATCTGGCCGAAGGTGGACGCCTGGCTGCGAAGAAACCCCGACGCTGACCTGCTCCTATGCGGCCACAGCCTGGGCGCCGCGGTGGCGACGCTGGTGGCCGTACGTGCCGGCCGTCCGGGCAGGACGCAGTTGGTGACGATCGGATCTCCGCGGGTGGGCAACATGGCGTTCGCGGAGGCATTCGCCGGCGCGGGTATCGATGCGGTCCGGATCGTCGACAACAGCGACGTCGTAGCGACAGTGCCACCCAAAGGCGTTCCCCATCTGGACTATGTGCATGTGGGTCAGGTTGTCGAGTTCATTGATTCACAGGGGGTGCAGGGCGGCGCCAGCCCTGCGGCCGACCGGAACACGCCGTCGCCGACGCTGCTGCAGCTCGCTACGCAGTTGCGCGCAGGCGTTTTCCTGCCGCTGATGCTGACGGACCACGCCTGCGTCAACTACCTGCGCGCCTATTGGCCCTGAGCTGCCGGTGGCGCCACCCAAGCCAGCCAGTTCGCTCGAGCATGTTCAGTGAACGCGGTGGCCCGCCTAGGTTTGGTGCCACCATGCGTACGCGACGTAGGCCGTGCCGAAGATGTAGAGCGGCGTGAAGATGCGCTTGTTGTGCTTGGCGAGCCACAGCGGCAGATAGATGTCGAAGTTCGCTTCGCGTCGATCGGTGTAGCGGGCAGCGAGCCCCGTCAGCGGACAAGACCATCTGTTGAACAGCAGCACGCAGACCTCAATGGCGACACAGCCAACGAGCACCAAGGCGAGCGTGAAGTTGCCGCGCCAGGCCGCAAATGGCGCACCGAGGATGCAGGCCACAAAGAAAACCCAGATGACGGTGTGTGCAGCCTTGAGGATTCCAAGGGAAGTCTCGGTGTTCATGCGCCTGATGCCGAAAACCGCTCGCCTCTGTACTGGTGGCGGCCCAGCGCCGAGCCCGATCAAGGGCTTACGGGCATCGCGCTCACCGAGTTCTGAACCGAACCGAATGTTCATTCAACTCTGAACTTTCACGCATTCGCAGCCGGGTCATTGACGGCCTGGCCGTATGCCGCCGCGACCAAACTTCGCAACTACCTACCCTGCCCAATCTCGCGCTGCGTGCCATCCGCAAGGACAACCCCGACGCCAGACTGATAGCGAATCTCCACAAGGTCTCCCAGCGTCACTGGCGCAGTCAGTAGCGCGAGGCGGTGTCGATGAAGATCGCCTTGGCGGTTGATTCGCTGGACAACCTCGCCTTCGCCGATGTCAACGATTGGTCCGACGAAGAGCTGTGTTTGCTCGGCCCCAGTTGCAGGGGCCTCCAGTGCCACGCCGATGATGCTCTTGGCCATCTCGGCGCAATCGTCGAACGACCGGTTGAAGGCCAGTGCATCGATGCACTCGAATTGGTCCCGCATGGCATCGTCCCGCTCACCCATGCGTTGCAAGAACGTGCGTCCGTGCCTGGCCATGAAGGGCGCGACTACGGTTATCGACGCCGGATCGGCGACTGCGACGGCGCAAAGGTCGAACAGGTCGCGCGCCTTGGGTCGGTCGCCTCGATGCCAGAACTTCTTGGCAATGATCTCGGCGTTGGTCTCCACGCGGATCTCCATGCCGGCGTGAGTCACCAACTCGAAGGGCGAAGGGGCAACGGCGTGCCGACCACGATGTCGATCTCCCCTTCCGGCAGGTTGAGCTTGATGAACTCCGCGTTTTCCTCGTAGTCATCGGACACGTCCAAAGCGGCATCGCTCAGCCGCGGATTGACATAGCCAAGGTACTGGGGATCCGGCACGAAGAGGTCGATGTCTTTGCTCTGCCGATGGTTGATGCGAAGCATCAGCACCGTGCCCCCACCGAAGGACCATTGCGGGTTGTGGGTCTCCCTCTCCAAATGGGCCATCAGCCCCAGTGCCTTGGGGAAGAGATCCGTCCAGATCCCGGGGCGGGTAAGGTCGGCTTTAAGCATTCCAGATCCCCCGGATGACCTTCAGATTGCTGGCAAGGCTGCGCATGTTCTTCCAGACCAGCTCGCGCGGAACCGAAAGGTCTGCATGGATCTGCTCGACGGCCTTGGCCAACATCGAGACAGGGGCCTCTTCTAGCAGCGTGCCGACGTGCGGGGCGTAGCTGGCCGGGACTTGGCCTGACCGCAAGGTCTCACCGAGGACGGTGGCAGGCATCGCCTGCGAGTAGCTCACGCTGGCAGTGCGTGCGGCCGTTTCCAGCGGCGGCGTGCTGACGGCGCGCTGCTTCAGGCGGGGATGAGCCGGCGCGATAGTGAGCCCGAGACCAAGCACGTCCAAGAGCGCGGCCGTGCGCGAGAGGCTCAGATCCTTGATCTTGCCCGACTCGACCTCGTTGACCGTCGAACGCGACAGCCCGGCGAGGTCAGCCAGCGCTTTCTGCGTCAGCCCCATCTCCGTCCGACGAGTGCGGACGGCTTGGCTCAGTTCGTGTGATGCGTACATGCATCCAGCCTATCAGGGCCAACAGAAAATGTCCAAAATATCAGACATCCATTTCCGCTCGCTCATTCCTTTTGCAGCAAAACGCCACGCGGCCCAGTGAAGGATCTTGGCGACGTCATGCCGCGAGCCGCAAACGGCCCTGCAGGCGACTTGCCGAAAACTGCCCAGCTCTGTACTTCGCACGGCCCGACATCGAGCCCAATCAAGGGCTTGCGGACTTCGTGCTCACCGAGTCCTGAATCAAACCACATCGTGTCTTCAGGACACCGGTTGGCCGATCAAGGCAAACAGGCCGTTCTAGAGGTACCGCATCGTTCCATGCATGCAATGCATAGGGTTAACCCTTGCATTGACTGGTAATAACCCTAAGATGACGACCACATCAACAAAGGAAGGAAAAACAAATGGAACTGCTGATCGTGACCCTGACGCTTGCAACGCTCGCCATCGTCGGCCAACTGCGGGATGCCGTTGGCGGCGAGGGCAATAGCCTGCGCGGCTGAGCTTGCTTGCGGGCCCGAGCCCGCTTTTCGTCTCTCAAGGGCTGCTTTGCAGCCCTTTTGTTTTGCTCGTTCGAGGTCTGACTTATATTGAGACCATATAGAAACGATCAAATAATCGATATTTTGGAACTGGCAGCCACGCCTAAGCTCGCGGGCGTTCCCTGTCTCTGCCATGTTCCATGCGAATCACCAAGCTGACGACCTACCGCCTCGCGCCGCGGTGGATGTTCCTGAAGATCGACACCGACGCCGGCATCAGCGGCTGGGGTGAACCCGTCATCGAGGGCAAGGCGCGCAGCGTCGAGGCGGCCGTCCATGAGTTCGAGCCGTACCTGGTCGGCCAGGATCCGTCGCGCATCAACGATCTCTGGCAGGTCATGTATCGCGGCGGCTTCTACCGCGGCGGCGCGATCCTGATGAGCGCGATCGCCGGCATCGACCAGGCGCTGTGGGACATCAAGGGCAAGGTGCTGGGGGCGCCCGTGCACGAGCTGCTGGGTGGCCTGGTGCGGGACAAGATGAAGGTCTATTCCTGGGTCGGTGGCGACCGCCCGGCGGATGTCATCCGTGACATCAAGCGCCTGCGCGAAGGCGGGTTCGACACCTTCAAGATGAATGGCTCGGAGGAGATGGGCCTCATCGATAGCGCACGCAAGGTGGACGAGGCCGTGTCCCGCATCGCCGAGATCCGCGAGGCCTTCGGCCACGACATCGAGTTCGGCATCGACTTCCACGGCCGCATCGGCGCGCCGATGGCCAAGGTCATGCTGAAGGCGTTGGAGCCCTACCGCCCGCTGTTCGTCGAGGAGCCCGTGCTGGCCGAGCAGGACGAGACCTATGCCCGCCTGGCCGAGCACACGGCCATCCCGCTGGCAGCCGGCGAACGCATGTACTCGCGCTTCGAGTTCAAGCGCGTCTTCCAGGCCGGCGGCCTGTCCATCGTTCAGCCAGACCTCTCGCACGCCGGCGGCATCACCGAGTGCATGAAGATCGCCTCCATGGCCGAGGCCTACGACGTGGCCCTGGCGCCGCATTGCCCGCTGGGGCCTATTGCGCTGGCGGCCTGCCTGCATGTCGACTTCGTCTCGCACAACGCCGTGCTGCAGGAGCAGAGCATGGGCATCCACTACAACCAGGGTGGCGAGCTGCTCGACTATGTGCTGAACAAGGAAGACTTCCACGTCGAGAACGGCTACATGAAGCCACTGACCAAGCCCGGCCTGGGCGTGGTGGTGGATGAAGAGAAGGTCATCGAGGCCAGCAAGACGGCGCCGGACTGGCGCAATCCGTTGTGGCGCCACGAGGACGGGAGCGTCGCCGAATGGTGAACGCGGCCCGCCTCATCGCGCTGGACTGGGGCAGCACACGGCTGCGCGCCTACTTGCTGGGCGCGGACGGCTCCGTGCTGGCCTCGCGCGAATCCGGCAATGGCGCCTCGACGCTGTCGGGCGAGGCCGCCTTCGCGCAGGCCTTCGCGGCCATCCGGGGTGACTGGCCTGCACTGCCCGTGCTGGCCTGCGGCATGGTCGGCAGCCAGCACGGCTGGCGCGAGGCGCCCTATGCGCCCTGCCCGGCCGACGCCTCCGCACTGGCCCAGCACGCACTGAGGCTTGACGAGCGCTTCTGGATCCTGCCGGGCCTGATGCACAACGAGGCCAGGCCGGACGTCATGCGCGGCGAGGAGACGCAGATCGTCGGTGCCCTGGCCTTGCATCCCGAGCTGGCCGAGCAGTCCTGCCTGGTGCTGCCTGGTACGCATTCCAAGTGGGCCCGTGTCGAGGCCGGGCGGGTGACGGGTTTTGCCACTCACATGACCGGCGAGCTCTACGCGCTGCTGCGCCAGCACTCGGTGTTGGCCCGGTTGATGCCGGCCGAGGGGGCGTCTGCGCCCTCTTCCGGCGCTTCCCCCGCCTTCCTGGCCGGCGTTGACGCTGGCCGTGAGGACGGGGCCCTGAGCCACCAGCTCTTTGCGGTCCGCACGCTGGGCCTCTTCAAACGCCTGACGCCCGAGCAACTGCCCGACTACCTCTCCGGCCTGCTGATCGGTCATGAGATCGCACACGAACTGGCCGCTGGTGCGCCCGCGCGCCTGGCCTTGGTCGGCGCCCCCGCCTTGTGCGAGCGCTACGTGCAGGCGCTGGGCCGCTTCGGCCTGGATTCCGGACAGCGCGCGCCGCTGCAACTTGACAACACCGCGCCCGCCGGCCTCTGGCAGCTCGCGCAAACCATGGGGCTCTGACATGCTCGAGCAGGCACTGCAACAACTTCCCCTCGTCGCCATCCTGCGCGGGATCAAGCCAGACGAGGTCGAGGCCATCGCCGACGCTCTCTACACCGAGGGCTTTCGTGTCATCGAAGTGCCGCTGAACTCGCCCCAGGCGCTGGACTCCATCGGCCGCCTGGCGCGCCGCATGCCCGAGGACGCGCTGGTCGGTGCCGGCACGGTGCTCAGTGCCGACGCGGTACGCGACGTGCAGATTGCCGGGGGGCGCGTCATCGTCATGCCACATGCCGACGTGGCCGTGATCCGCGTGGCCAAGGCCCGTGGCCTCGCCTGCGTGCCGGGCGTGGCCACGCCGACCGAAGCCTTCGCGGCCCTGCATGCCGGCGCCGACGCGCTCAAGCTCTTCCCTGCCGAGCTGGTCACGCCAGCCGTCGTCAAGGCGGTGCGCGCCGTGCTGCCGCGCGAGTTGCGGCTGTTGCCGGTGGGTGGCATCACGCCCGACACGATGGCGCCCTACCGCAAGGCCGGCGCGGCCGGCTTTGGCCTGGGGTCGGCGTTGTACGCCCCGGGGATGAGCGCCGGCGACGTGGCTGCACGGGCGCGTGCCTTCGTGCAGGCGTGGCGCGCGTACTGACGACGCGCGACCCCACACAACAACAACACCGGAGACAGCCATGAATCGCATCCGCACGCTGGGCGTGGCGCTGTTGCTGGGCGCGCTCGGCGCCGGGACCGCCGCTGAGACCCTGCTCAAGCTCGATGCCAGTGCCCAGGCCGCCGCGCCGCAGGCAGGGTATCTGAAGCTGGGCACGGCGCGCTCCCCCCAGGGGCACACGCTGGCGGCCAACAGCCAGTACCTGCTGCGTGATGGACAACCCTGGCTGCCGGTGATGGGCGAGTACCACTACAGCCGCGCGCCGGCCTCGCAGTGGGCGACGCAACTGCGGCTGATGAAGGCTTCGGGCATCGACATCGTCGCGAGCTATGTGTTCTGGAACCACCACCAGGAGCAACCCGGCACGTTCAACTGGAAGGACAACCGCGACTTGCGCCGCTTCGTGAAGCTGGCCCAGGCTGCGGGCCTGCAGGTCGTGGTGCGCCTGGGGCCTTGGGCGCATGGCGAGTCGCGCTACGGCGGCATCCCCGACTGGGTGGTCGACAAGATGCCCACGCGCAGCAACGATGCCGAGTACCTCGGCCATGTCGAGCGCCTCTATGCCGAGATCGGTGCACAGATCAAGGGCCTGCTGTGGAAGGACGGCGGCCCGGTCATCGGCGTGCAGCTGGAGAACGAATACAACATCCGCGGCGCCGGCCGTGGCGAGGAACACATTGCCGCGCTGAAGGCGCTCGCACTGAAGGCCGGCATGGACGTGCCGCTCTATACCGTCACCGGCTGGGACGGCACGGTCTATCCGTCCGGCGAGGTCATGCCGGTCTTCGGGGGGTATCCGGACGAGCCCTGGGCGACGAGCACGAAGGAGCTGCCGCCCAAGGAGACACACGCCTTCCGCTTTGACACCCGTGTCAGCGGCGACCTCGGCGCGCAGACCCGCTCCCATGCACCAGGCACCGCCGAGACCGACAAGGACAAGGTGCCCTTCCTCGGCGCGGAGTACGGTCCCGGCCTGCCGGCCATGTACCGCCGACGCACGCTGGTGTCGCCGGACGACATCGCGGCCATGCTGCCCGTGCAACTGGGCTCGGGCGTCAACCTGTTCGGCTACTACATGTTCCATGGCGGCCGCAACCCGGTGGGCGCCGGCGGCACGGGGCTCGAGGAAAGCACGCTGAGCGGCGGCTACAACGACACGCCCCGCATCAGCTACGACTTCCAGGCGCCACTGGGGCCTGACGGCCAGCAGCGTCCGGTGCTGGCCAAGCTGCGTCCGTTCCACTACTTTCTACGCGACTACGGGGCCCGGCTTGCCATCATGACGGTGCGCCAGCCCGAGCGCGTGCCGGCCACGCCCGCCGACCTGCAGACGCCGCGCTGGTCCGTCCGCGCGGCAGGTGACAGTGGCTTCCTGTTCTTCAACAACCACGTGCGCCAGTACGCCATGCCGACCCAGGCGGGCGTGCGTTTCGAAGTGAGGCTGCCGGGCGGCACGGTGACGCTGCCCAGCGTTCCGGTCGACATCCCCAACGGGGCCTACTTCGTCTGGCCCATCAACCTGGACCTGGACGGCGTTGCGCTGCGCCATGCGACGGCCCAGCCGGTCACGCGCATTGACGCAGGTGCACAAGGCATCGTCCATGTCTTCGCCGCGACGGCCGGTATCCCCGCCGAGTTCGCACTGACTGAGGGCGTGAGGACACTGAAGGCCGATACCAGCCTGCAGCGCATCGGCAGCACCAGCAGCGGCCGTCCTGTCAGCCTGCTGCTGCTGGCGCCCGAGCAGCTCGAACAGCTGAGCGTGCTGGATCTGGCCGGCCAGCGCCGCCTCGTTTTCAGCGAACAGCAGGCCTGGGTGGCAGACGGCAAGCTGCAGCTGCGCGGCATCGGCCCGCTGCCGCTGCGTGCCGCCGTCTTCCCGGCGCTGCCCAAGCCGCGCGCGGCTGGCCTGCAGGTCAGGCTCGATGGTGTGCTGCAGCGCCTGGAGCTGGCTGGCGACGACACCCAGCCCATGCTGCAGATCAGCCCCTTGCGTCCCGCCCGCAACGCCCCCAAGGTGCTCAAGGGCGGCCTGGCCGGCGCTGCCGTGCAGCCCATACCCGAGGCTTTTGCCAGCGCCGCGACCTGGGCGCTGAAGCTGCCCGCGCAACTGGCTCCGCAGGCCGAGGACGTGCTGCTGGAGCTGGACTTCGTTGGCGACATCGGCCGTGTCTTTGCCGGTACCCGCATGCTGGACGACTGGTACTACAACGGCCAGCGCTGGCAGATCGGCCTGCGCCAGTTCGCGCTCCAGCCCGGCCAGCAGCTCGAGCTGAGCGTGCTGCCGTTGCGTGCCGATGCGCCCGTCTATATCGATGCCGCGCATCGCCCGACCTTCGCCGACGGCCAGTCCCAGGTCGCCGAGCTGCGGGGGGCGCGACTGCTGGCGGTCCGGCGCCTGGCCATCGCGCCCTGAGCATCGCCATGCCGACGAACAACGAACTCGACCTCGCGCTGCCACAGGGCGCCCTCCTCGGCGAGGGCCTGCTGTGGCGGGACGGCCGCTGGTGGTGGACCGACATCGAGGCCGCCACGCTGCAGGCCTGGCGCCCAGGCGAGCCGGAGCCGCGCTCCTGCCGCCTGCCGGATCGGCTCGGCAGCTTCGCGCACTGCCGCTCCGGCCGCGTGCTGCTGGGCCTGGCCAAGCGCCTGGCGCTGGCGACCTTCAGCGACGAGCTCGAACTGGGGCAACTGCAGACCCTGGCCCCTGTTGACGCCGCCGAGTCGCGTACCCGCATCAATGACGGCCGCACCGACCGGCGTGGCTATTTCGTCTTCGGCACGCTGAACGAAGCCAGGGAGCGCCGTGCCATTGGCAGCTTCTACCAGTACTCCATGGCTCACGGCCTGCGCCGACTCGCCCTGCCGGCGGTGGCCATCGCCAATAGCATCTGCTTCAGCCTCGATGGCCGCACCATGTACTTCTGCGACTCGCTGACCCAGCGCATCCAGCAGTGCGACTACGACGCTGCAGACGCCCAGGTCGACAACGTGCGCCCGTTCGCGCACATGGACCGCGCCGATGCCTGGCCCGACGGCTCGGTCATCGACGCCGAGGGCTGCCTGTGGAACGCCCAGTGGGGCGTCGGCCGCGTGGCACGCTACGACCCTGAAGGCCGTCTGATGGGCGTGTGGACCGCCCCGGCCGCCCACACGAGCTGTCCCGCCATCGGCGGCGACGGCCTGGACCAGTTGATGCTCACCACCGCGCGCACCGAACTGAGCCGCGAGGCCCTGGCCGCGCAGCCGCTGTCCGGCAGCCTGTTCGGCCTGCGCCTGACCCCGGGCCTGGGTGTGCCCGATACCCTGTTCGACGATTAAGGAGACGACATGAAGATGCAACGACGCGCCGCCCTGGCCTTGGCCCTGCTGGCCACCCCCTTCGCGCTGCAGGCGGCGGAACCCGTCAAGATTGGCTTCCTCGTCAAGCAGGCCGAGGAGCCCTGGTTCCAGGATGAATGGCGCTTTGCCGAACAGGCCGCCAAGGACAAGGGCTTCACGCTCGTGAAGATCGGCATCCCCAACGGCGAGAAGATGATGGCCGCCATCGACAACCTGGCCGCTCAGAAGGCCGTGGGCTTTGTCATCTGCGCGCCCGACGTGAAGCTGGGCGTGGCCGTGAATCGCGCCGCCAAGCGTCACAAGCTCAAGGTCATGTCGGTGGACGACCAGCTCGTCGACGGCGCCGGCAAGCCCATCGCCGACATCCCCCACATGGGCATCTCGGGCTACGAGATTGGCAAGCAGGTCGGCCAGGGGCTGCTGGCCGAGATCAAGGCACGCGGCTGGAAGCTCGACGAGGTCGGCGTGCTGCGCGTGGCCTTTGACCAGCTGCCCACTGCCCGCGACCGCACCATGGGCGCGGTGGATGCGCTCAAGGCCGCCGGCGTGCCCGTGGCCAACATCGTCGATGCCCCCCAGGCCAAGACCGACACCGAGAGCGCCTTCAACGCCGCCAACATCGCCTTCACGAAGAACGCCAAGTTCAAGCGCTGGGTCGCCTTCGGCCTGAACGACGAGGCGGCGCTGGGTGCCGTGCGTGCTGCTGAAGGCCGTGGCATCAAGCAAGACGCCATGATGGCCATCGGTATCGGCGGCAGCCAGACGGCGCTCAACGAGTTCACCAAGCCGACGCCGACCGCCTTCTACGGTACCGTGCTGATCAGCCCCAAGCGTCACGGCTACGAGACGGCCACGGCCGTGTACGAGTGGGCCACGCAAGGCAAGCAGCCCCCGGCCGTCACGCTGACCAGCGGCATCCTGATGACGCGCCAGAACCAGGCGGAGATCCGCAAGCAGATGGGTCTGTGATGGCAGCCCTGCAGTTCGACAACATCAGCAAGGTCTTCCCTGGCGTCAAGGCGCTGAACGGGGTGAGCTTCGAGGCGCGCGCCGGCCAGGTCATGGGCCTGCTGGGCGAGAACGGCGCGGGAAAAAGCACGCTGCTGAAGATCCTTGGCGGCCAGTACAGGCCCGACGGCGGCCGACTGCTGCTCGATGGCCAGGAGCGCCGCTTCACCTCGGCCGGCGATGCGATCCAGGCCGGTGTGGCCATCATCCACCAGGAGCTGCAGTACGTGGCCGAGCTGACCGTGGCCGAGAACGTGCTGCTGGGCCGGCTGCCGACCCGCCTCGGCTTCGTCGACCACAAGGCCGCCCGCCGGCTGGTGGCCGAGCAGCTTGCGGCCATCGGCGTGGACCTGGACCCTGCGGCGCGCCTGTCGCAGCTGTCCATCGCCCAGCGCCAGATGGTGGAGATCTGCAAGGCCGTCATGCAGGACGCCAAGGTCATCGCCTTCGACGAGCCCACCAGCAGCCTGTCGCACCGCGAGACCGAGATCCTGTTCCGCCTCGTCAAGCGGCTGCGCGCCGAAGGGCGCACGCTGATCTACATCTCGCATCGCCTGGAGGAGCTGTACGAGCTGTGCGACGCCTGCACCATCTTCCGCGACGGCCGCAAGATCGTCACGCACGAGGTGATGGCGGAGGTGCCGCGCGAGCGCCTCATCGCCGACATGGTGGGCCGCGAGCTGCAGGACATCTACGACTACCGCACCCGCGAGCAAGGCCCCGTGCGGCTGGAGGCCCGCGGCCTGCACAGCGCCCGCCTGCCCGAGCCGTTGAGCTTCTCGATGCGGGGCGGCGAGGTACTGGGCTTCTTCGGCCTCGTGGGCGCGGGCCGTAGCGAGCTGATGCGCCTGCTCTATGGCGCCGATCCCCGCCGCGGCGGCGAGGTGCTTCTGGACGGTGAACGCGTGGCCGCGCGCAATCCGGCCGACGCGATCGCGGCCGGCATCGTGCTTTGCCCGGAGGACCGAAAGGAGCAAGGCATCCTGGCGCATTCGTCGGTGGCCGAGAACATCAACATCAGCTGCCGCCGCCACGGCCTGGCGGGCGGTGTCTTCCTGCGCCACGCACAGGAGGCCCGGCGCGCCGACGACTTCATCCAGAAGCTGCGCATCAAGACGCCCAGCCGCGAGCAGGAGATCCGCCTGCTGTCCGGCGGCAACCAGCAGAAGGTCATCCTGGCGCGCTGGCTTGCGGAGCCGGGACTGAAGGTGCTCATCCTCGACGAGCCCACCCGTGGCATCGACGTGGGCGCCAAGAACGAGATCTACCGCATCATCCACGACGTGGCCGCCTCGGGCTGCTGCGTCATCGTCATCTCCAGCGAACTGCCCGAGGTCCTCGGCATCGCCGACCGCCTCATCGTCATGCGCGACGGCCGCATCAGCGGCGAGCTCTCGCGCGAACAGGCCAGCGAGACCACCGCGCTCGCGCTGGCCCTGCCCGACGGCATCACGGGAGCGCCTGCCGCGCCCCTGCATTGACCATGAACACGACCACCCTGCCCCAACCCGACCCGCGTCCCGCCATGACCTCTCCCGCCCGTGCCCTGCTCAAGGAGCACAGCATGACGCTGGGCTACGCCCTGCTCTTCGTCGTGCTGGCCTTCTCGGTCGAGAACTTCTTTTCCTCGGCCAACATCGTGGGCCTGCTGCTCTCGGTGGCGCAGATCGGCATGGTGGCTTGCACCATGATGTTCTGCTTGGCCTCGCGCGACTTCGACCTCAGCGTGGGCTCCACCATCGCTTTCGCCGGAGTGCTTGGCGCCATGGTGCTGGAGCGCACCGGCAGCGTCGCCGCGGCCATCGGTGGCGGCCTGCTCGCCGGCGCGCTGATCGGCGCGGGCAACGGCGTGCTGATCGCCTACCTGCGCGTCAACGCGCTGATCGCCACGCTGGCCACCATGCTGATGGTGCGCGGCCTGGCCTTCATCGCCTCCCAGGGGCAGGCGGTGGGCATCGCCGACGAGGGCTTCATCTCCTTTGGCGACACGACCTTCTTCGGGCTGCCGCTGCCGATCTGGATGACGGCACTGTGTTTCGTCGTCTTTGGCGTGCTGCTCAACCACACCGTTTTCGGCCGCAATACGTTGGCCATCGGTGGCAATCCCGAGGCAGCACGCCTGGCTGGCGTGCGCGTGGAACGGCTGCGGGTCTGGATCTTCCTGCTGCAGGGCGTCGTCACGGCGCTGGCCGGGCTGATCCTGTCGGCCCGCATCACGAGCGGCCAGCCCAACGCTGCCACCGGCTTCGAGCTGGACGTCATCTCGGCTTGCGTGCTGGGGGGTGTGTCGCTTCAGGGCGGCAAGGCGCGCATCTTCGGCGTCGTGATCGGCGTGCTCATCATGGGTACGGTCGAGAACGTCATGAACCTGCTCAACGTCGACGCGTTCTACCAGTACCTGGTGCGTGGCCTCATCCTGCTTGCCGCCGTGCTGCTGGACCAGCTGAAATCCCGGGGCGAGCGCCGTGCCTGACAGGGCGATCCAGCGCCGCGCGCTGCTGGCCGCGTCGCTTGCGAGCGCGCTGCCGGCGCATGCCGCCATGCCGCTCCTGGCCGGTGGCGACATCTCCGCGCTGAGCTGGATGGAGCGCGCCGGCGCCGTCTACCAGGACCGCGACGGCAAGCCAGGCGACTGCCTGGCCATCCTGAGGCGCTATGGCCACAACATTGCCCGTATCCGGCTCTACGACCACACCGGTCCGGGCACCGGCGAGGACGGCTGGTACTGGCCCGAGGGATCGATGGACCTGCCCGACGCACTGGCGTTGGCGCGCCGCGCCAAGGCGCAGGGCATGCAGATCCAGTTCACGCTGCACTACAGCGACTTCTGGACCAACTCCAGGACCCAGTCGCCGCCACACGCCTGGCGCCGCGAGCTGAGCGAGCTGCCCGATGACGCTGCCCGTTTCGAGAGGCTTGTGGCGCTCGTCGAGCAGCGCACGCGCGAGGTCGTGCAGGCACTCGTGGCCCAGGGCACCGCGCCCGAGTTCGTCTCGCTGGGCAACGAGATCGAGATGGGCCTGCTCTATCCCTGGGGCCGAAGTGCCAACTGGCAGCGGCTGGGTGCTCTGCTGAAGGCCGGCCATGCCGCGGTGAAGGCTGCAAGCCCGTCGTCCCGCGTCGTGCTGCACCTGGATGACGGGGGCAACGAAGCCAAGTACCGCGACTGGTTCGACCATGCGCGCGAGCAGGGCGTGCGCTGGGACGTCATCGGCCCGTCCTACTACCCGTTCTGGACGAAGCGGACCGTGTCGCAGCTTGTCGGCTTCTGCGAGGCCGTCTCCAGACGCTACGACAGTGACATCCTCGTCATGGAGGCCGGCTTCAACTTCGCGCCGAAACGCCACGACGGCTGGCCCGGGCAGCTGGAGCACAACGGCCCCTACCCGGCCAGCATGAGCAGTCCCGAGGGCCAGCGCGACTTCATGGCCGAGCTGCTGGGTGCCTGCAGGGCCACGCCGCGCGTGCTTGGCGTCCTCTACTGGGACCCCGTCATGATCGCCAACCGCAACGTCGGGTGGGCGCTGAAGGAAGGTACCGGCGAGCCGGGCCCCAACGTCGTCTCCAACACGACCCTCTTCGACTTCAAGGGCCGGGCGCTGCCCGTGCTCGACATCTGGAAGCAGTACACCCAATGAGCTCACGCCTCCAAGGCAAGGTCGCGCTGGTGACGGGTGCCAGCCAGGGCATCGGCAAGGCCATCGCCCGGCTCTTCGCTGCCGAGGGTGCCAGGCTCATCCTCAACGGCCTGGAGGCCGACGCCGCCAGCGACGCGCTGATCGCCGAACTCGGCGAGGACAAGGCGATGTATGTCGCTGCGGACATCGCCGACGAGGCCGCAGTGCAGGCCATGGCCGCGCAGGGGGCCGAGCGCTTCGGCCCCATCAACGTCCTTGTCAACAACGCAGGCATGAACGTCTTCGCCGAACCGCTGGCGATGACGTCGGCGCAGTGGCAGCGCTGCTTGGCCGTCGACCTCGAAGGCGCGCTGCACTGCAGCCGTGCCGTGTTGCCCGGCATGCTGGCGGGCGGTGGCGGCAGCATCGTCAACATCGCGTCGGTGCACGGGCACCGCATCATTCCCAATGCGTTCCCCTACCCGGTTGCCAAGCATGCGCTGATCGGCATGACCAAGGCGCTGGGGTTGCAATACGCCGCGCAGAACGTGCGCGTGAACTCCATCTCGCCCGGCCTCATCCTCTCCGAGCGCATCGTCGAGTGGCTCGCCAGCGAGCCCGAGGAAGCCAGGCGCCAGGTTGATCTGCTGCCGTCGAAGCGCATCGGCGAGCCCATCGAGGTTGCCTACACTGCACTGTTCCTGGCCAGCGACGAAGCCCGCTTCATCAACGCCACGGACATCCTGATCGATGGCGGCCGTTCCCAGCTCTACCATGAGTAGCCCCGCGCTTTTCGCATGACCGACCCGCGCTCGGATCGCTTCGTCCGGTCCCACCTCAAGACCCGCCAGCTCGTGCTGCTGGTGGAGCTGGGGCGGCACGGCTCCATCCTGCATGCCGCCCAGGCCGCCAACCTGACCCAGCCGGCCGCGTCCAAGCTGCTGTCCGACCTGGAGCATGCGCTTGGCGTCAAGCTCTTCGAACGCCTGCCGCGAGGCGTGGCACCGACCTGGTACGGTGAAGTGATGATCCGTCGCGCCGGTGCGGCGCTGGCCGAGCTGGATGCCGGCCACCAGGAGGTGATGGAGCTGTTGTCGGGCCTGTCGGGCCGCGTCGCCGTCGGTGCCGTGCTGACGCCATCGACCACGCTGCTGCCTGCCGCCATCACGCTGCTCAAGGCGCGCCAGCCGCGAGTGCACGTCGCCGTGTCGGTGGACACGAGCAAGCTGCTCATCCAGCACCTGCAAAGTGGTGAGCTGGACATCGTCGTCGGCCGCGTGCTGGACAGCGAGTCTGCGGCCCAGCTCAGCTTTGAGCCGCTGACCGACGAGCCCCACTGCCTGGTCGTGCGCGCCGGCCATCCGCTGGCCGGCCGCGATGACCTCAGCCTGCCCGAACTCGCCAGCCAGAGCTGGATACTGCCGCCCAGCGGCAGCATCCTGCGCGACCGCCTGACCGCCCTCTTCCTGTCCGCCGGACTGGGCCAGCCCCAGCAGACGGTCGAAACGCTGTCACTGCCCGTCATCACCAGCCTGCTGGGCCAGTCCGACATGGTCTCCGCCCTACCAGACGAGCTGGTGAGGCCGTACCTGGCCACGGGCCTGCTGGAAGTGCTGGACTTCGATCTTGGCCTGCGCATGGATGTCTACGGCATCGTCACCCGGCGCGGCCACCAGCTGTCGCCGGGCGCCGAGTTGATGCTGCAATGCCTGCGCGAGGAAGCCGCACGCCACCCACCACGCTGACCGAAGGGGAGCACCGCATGGAACGATTTACCGGCGGCTGCCTCTGCGGTGACGTCCGCTTCATCGCGACAGGTCGCCCCTACCGGGTGGGCCTGTGCCACTGCCTGGATTGCCGCAAGCACCACGGCGCACTGTTCCATGCCTCGGCGATCTTTGCGCAGCATGCCGTGGCGGTCGAAGGCGAGACGCGCGACTACGCCGGACGCCACTTCTGCCCCCGCTGCGGCTCGTCCGTCTTTGGTCGCAGTGCGGACGAGATCGAGCTCAACCTCGGCTCTTTGGACGCGCCTGACCAGCTCACTCCTACCTACGAGCTATGGACCGTACGCCGCGAATCCTGGTTGCCGCCGTTTACGCTCGCCAGGCACTACGAGCGTGATCGCGAGTCCAAGAGGCGCAGCGAAGACCTGGGCTAGCCGGCTGGCCGATGCGGCGGCCGAAAGCAGCGCCGGCTGCGACACTCCGGCGACTTGCCCTCGCAGCCTCCCGGAAGGACGCCCATGACACTCTCCTGCGACGTCGCCATCATCGGCGCCGGCACCGCCGGCATGGCGGCCTACCGCGCCGCGCGCGTGCACACCGACCAGGTGCTACTCATCGAGGCCGCGCATTACGGCACCACCTGCGCCCGCGTCGGCTGCATGCCCAGCAAGCTGCTGATTGCGGCTGCGGAGGCCGCCGAGGCCGTGCGCGAGTCGCATCGATTCGGCGTGCAGGCTGAGCCGCCGCGCATCGATGGTCGCGCCGTCATGCAGCGCGTGCGCAGCGAGCGCGACCGCTTCGTCGGCTTCGTGCTGGAAACCGTCCATGGCTGGCCCGAGGCCACCCGCGTCTTCGGCCGCGCCCGCTTCACCGGCCCGGGGGTGCTGGAAGTGGACGGCCAGCGCATCCAGGCAAGATCCGTCGTCATCGCCACCGGCTCGCACCCGGCTGTGCCGGCAGGCTGGCGCGAGCGCCTGGGCGCCAGGCTGCTGGTCAACGACGACGTCTTCGACTGGGTCGACCTGCCGAGATCGCTGGCAGTGGTCGGCGCCGGTGTCATCGGGCTGGAGCTGGCCCTGGCCCTGCACAAGCTTGGTGTGCGCGTGCGCCTGTTCGCCCGCGGCGAGCGCGTCGGACCGCTGACCGACCCGGAACTGCAGGCCTTGAGCCGGCAGCTGTTTGCCGACGAGCTGCCGCTGACGCTGCGCGCTGCCGATCTGGATCCTGTGCTGGACGGCGACGAAGTCGTCATTGGCGGCGAGCGCTTCGATGTCCTGCTCTGCGCGGCTGGCCGCCAGCCCAACCTCGACGGCCTGGGGCTGGAGGCCCTGGCGCTGCCGCACGACGCTCGAGGCCACCCGCTGATCGATCGCCACACGGGGCAGTGGGGTGGTGGGCCGGTCTTCATTGCCGGCGATGTCGCCAGCGACAGGCCGCTGCTGCACGAGGCCGCGGATGCCGGCCGCATCGCAGGCGACAACGCGGCGCGATGGCCCGACGTGCACCGCCGGCCACGTCGTGCGCCGTTGGCCATCGTCTTCAGCGAGCCGCAGATCGCCATTGCCGGGGCCACTCATGCCGAACTCGTCGCGGCGGGCCAAGCCTTCGACACAGGGCGGGTCAGCTTCGCCGACCAGGGGCGCAGCCGCGTCATGCTCGTCAATCGCGGCGGGTTGCATGTCTATGCCGAACGTAGCAGCGGCCGGCTGCTGGGCGCCGAGATGATCGGCCCTGCCGCTGAGCACCTGGGCCATCTGCTGGCTTGGAGCGTGCAGCGCGGCGACACGGTGCAGCAGATGCTGGACTGCCCCTTCTACCACCCCGTCATCGAGGAGGGCTTGCGCACGGCGCTGCGCCAGCTCAGCAGCGACCTGCATCTGCCACAGCCGCCCATCGAGACCTGCCTGGACTGCGACACCGCGGCCGAGGTGGGCAACTGAAATCGGATGCCGCGATGGAGAAATTTGCCACCTGCGAAATCGTTTTGACGCTCGCGGGAGGTATTGATGGGCCAGTAGATTCACCGTCTGGATGACGTCCAGATCAAGCATTGGATCTCCAAGCCAAGGGCGAGGTGGTCGCGCCGTCCGATGGAGGCGGTGGATATTCCGATGTGACCTGAGCATCAGGTCCAGCGTCTTCTGAGCACGGAACCCGGCGCCTGATCAGCACCTTGTCCGGATGGGTCACGCAGGGCAGCGTGTCCGGCGACCGGACCACATGTTCTGGCGCCGAGTGCGGAGATGCTGGCCGCTTCAGGCTGGTCAGAGACATTCGCGGCTGGCAGTCTGAGCGGCTGCTTCGATCGGTAGCCGCCATTCGACGGGCGGCGGCGCATACGGCTGCTGTGCTTCCGAGACCGGCCGCTCGGCTGGTGGCGGCCACGACCCAGCGGCCGGTTCGGCGCCGGCCGACAGGTCGAAACCGGCCATAACCTGCCGGTCGCGAGCGGCAGCTTCGGAGCGTTTCGAACCGGCCGGACCGGCAAGTTTTGCAGAGGCGGTTGATCTTGTAGTGCGGTTGCACTACGATTTGGCCATGAAAGACGCTGTCATTCCCCAAGTCCGTGTTGAGAGCGAGCTACGTGCAAACCTCGATGCGGTACTGCGTCCTGGCGAAACCCTGACTGAATTCGTCGAGGGCGCGGTGCGCAACGCCGTTGAATACCGGCGCGTTCAGACCGACTTCGCATCGCGGTGTGAGGCATCTCTGGCCGAGTATGAACGCACAGGAGTGTCCATCCCAGCCGCCCAGGTCATTGCAAAGCTCGAATCCAAGCTGGCTAAGCGCCGCAAGCAACTTGGCGGATGAGCTACGCCGTCGAATTCACGCAAGGCGCTGAGGACGATCTGGTACGGCTCTACGACTTTCTGCTCAATTGCGCCGAAACGCTCGAAGAACTTGAAGTGGCCGATGAAGCGATCAAAGTCATCAGACAAGTTGCATTGAGCCACCTGTCGAAAACGCCGTACAGCTACCGCAAGGTAGGTGCCCGGTCGACGCTGCGCGAACTCATCATCCCGTTCGGCAAGACCGGCTACATCCTGCGCTTCGACATCCGCTCGCCCGAATTGGTGCTCGTGATCGGCGCGCGCCACCAGCGCGAGGAAGACTTCCATTGACCTCCTCCAGGCCGCGCTCAGGCAGCGCTGTGCACGGATCTATGTATACCGGCTTTCGGCCATGACCAGTCGCCGAACTTCGCACGGCAACCGGACCCTCACTGAGCCGACTTCGAGGCACGTCCCGGCCGACTGGCGTACCAGCGCGGGCGTACGACCGACGGCCGGGCGCCGAAGGCTTCGCTACACGTTACCTCGACCGGACGCAGCAGGTCGTACAGAAAGCCGACAAAGTCCTGGACGACGGCGTCCCGCTTGGCTTCCGGCCGGATGAGCGCACTGAAGGGTGGCGAGTCACTGCTCTCCCAGTCAAGCAGCACAGGCTGCAGCAGACCATCGCGGACGAAGGGCCAGACCGACAGGTCGGCGAAGCGCCCGACGCCCTGGCCCAGCAGCACGGCCTGCAATGCATCGTCGCGGCTGGCGCAGGTGAGCCAGCCGCCGACGGCCACTTCGTCGACCACGTCTTCGCGGGTGTGGCGCCACAGGTCTAGCACGGTGCCTTCCGGGCTGCGCACCAGCGTGCAGGCGTGGCCCGTCAAGTCCGAAGGCCTGGCCGGGATGCCGTGGCGTCGCCAGTAGGCGGGGCTCGCACAGATGATCAATCGGCTCTGTGCCAGGGGCCGCTGCACGAGGTCCACGCTGCCGGGCCAGCCCAGAGCGACCAGCACGTCGACGCCGCGTGTCACAGTGTCCTTGAGGTTGAGGAAGTCCATCGTGCGCAAGTCGATGTGCACGTGCGGGTGCCGTTCGTGCCAGTCGGACAGAGCTGGCACCAGCAGGCCACGCGACAGCAGTGGCGGTGCGCCGACGACCAGGCTGCGGGCACGTCGCGCGCCGGGCGTCGCCAGCGCGCGATCTGCATCTGCCAGTTGCGCCAGCAGTGGCGTACAGCACTCCAGGTACTGCGCGCCCCGTGCCGTCAGCGCCAGCCCCTGCGTGCTGCGGTCGAGCAGCTTTACGCCCAGTTCCCGCTCCAGGGCCGAGACCAGCTTGGTCACAGCCGGCACGCTGACGTCAAAGCGCCGCGCCGCCGCCGAGAAGCTGCCTTCTTCGGCAGCGGCCACGAAGTAGTGCAAGGCGCGCAGCTTGTCCATCGCGGGTCAATTCATCGAGCGTCTTAACTTTGGGTTCAAACGCATTGTGCCCGTGCAGTGCTTTCGCGCCTGAAGGCGGGCTCCTACAGTGAACCCATCGACACACCGGAGCACGCCCATGAACACCTGCACGCGCTCTGTCGCCAGCACAGCAACCCTGCCACCCAGCCTGCCTTTGCTGTCAGGCGCGTTTGCGCTCTTCAACGGTCTGCGGATCGTCGCCTACCTGCCCACCCTGGTCGCCATCCAGGGCAGCGGCCATACCGACCAGCACTCGCTGTTCACCTGGCTGACCTTCCTGGGCGCCAACCTGACGATGGCGCTGTGGCTGCACGAACAGAACGGGCGACGCATGAACCGCGCCGTGGTGGTCAATGCCTTCAATGCCCTGATGTGCGGCGCCATCGCTGCCTCGATCGTGTGGTTGCGCTGGTTGCAGCCGACCACCAGCCTTTTGACCTTCTCCTGACTCTGCGGAGGATCACATGCGTCGCTTCCTGTTCTGCATCGCCACTGCGGCGACCCTGGCCAGCCCCGTCGTATCGACGGCGCAAACCGCCAACCCGGCGAGCTTTCCGACGCGACCCTTGCGCATGCTGGTGCCGGTGCCGGCCGGCGGCCCCAGCGACTTCATCGCGCGGCAGGTGGCGCAGCAGCTGGGCACGTCGCTGGGCCATGTGGTGACGGTGGAAAACAAGCCGGGGGCGAACGGCCTGCTCGCCGCCCGCGAGGCATTGGCCGCGACCGCCGACGGTCACACGTTGCTCTACGCACCGGGCTCGATGATCGCCACGCCGCTGCTCACGAAAGGCTCGGGCTTGGACTGGTCCCAGGACTTCGCGCCACTGGGCAAGGTCGGGCGCGTGCCCTTTGCGCTGGCCGTACACCCGAGCGTGTCGGCACGCACGGTGGCAGAGCTGGTGAAACACGGGGGGCAGCAGCCGGGTACGCTCAACGTCGCCACCAGCACGCCGAGCGAGGTGCTGGCCGCCGCGCAGTTCATGAAGGCAGCCGGCATCCAGCTCACGCGGGTGCCCTACAAGGGCGGCACGCAGGCGCTGCCGGACCTGCTGGCGGGCCGCGTGCAGATGATGTTCGGGCCGTTGTCGCTGCTGCAGCCGCAGGCCAAGTCGGGTGCGCTGCGCATCCTGGCCGTGCTGGCGCCCGAGCGCAGCGCCGCGCTGCCCGACGTGCCTACCATGGCCGAGGCCGGCATGGCCGACGTCGACGTACCGACGTGGCAGGGCCTGTACACCGTGGCGAAGGTGCCTGCGGCACTGCGCGCCCGCCTTGCTGCCGACATCGATGCGGTGATGGCCAAGCCGGACATGCGCGTCGAGTTCGAACGTCGCATGCTGGCCGTCGAGCGCGCGTCACCGCAGGAACTGACTGCGACCATCACCCGTGAACTGGCCGTCTGGTCTGCCCTGGTGGACGAATACAAGCTGAGCGCCGACTGAAGGCCAGGACCACCAGGACACGATGCGCGTTCTCTTCTGCACCACGGGCGGGCTGGGCCACATGCTGCCTTTGCGGCCCCTGGCCAGGGCACTCCATCATCGGGGACACGAGGTGGCCTGGGCAACCGCACCCGACGCGCTGCCAGTGCTGGAGGGCGAGGGTTTCGATCTCTTCGCTGCCGGTTTGACCTTCGAGGCCAGCCGGCGCCAATTCCGCGCAGCGTTTGCCGAAGCCGCGCGGTTCGCCGGCGAGACCTTGTCGGCATACACCTTTCCCAGGCTGTTCGGCGCTGTGCTTGGGCCAGCGATGCTGAAGGACGTGGAACGGACCGGCCGTCATTGGCGCCCCGACTTCGTGGTGCATGAACCCGCAGCGCTGGTCGCACCCCTGGTCTGCCGGCGACTCGGATTGCGCAACGTGGTGCATGGCTACGGGCTGCGACCGCCGCGCGAGTATCTTGAGGATGCAATGAGCTTTTTCGGCCCGTATTGGCAGGCGTGCGGCCTGGAGCCCTCCGCCGATGGGGGCCTGTACAGGCACCTCTCATTGGACATCGCGCCCAGGAGCCTCCAGCCGTTGCCTGTGCCCGAGGAGAAGGGCGTGTTCCGCTTCAATGCCTACCGCGCGGCGGGCACGGCGCCGCCTGCACCGCCCGCCGATCTGGGGGCGGCGCTGCAGGGGCCGGCGGCACCGCGACCGAGGATCTACGTCACCTTCGGTACCGTGTTCAACCGCAGCCCGGCACTGGTAGCCGCCGCCCGGGCTGCCGCCCGGGTCGGTGGGTCCGTGGTCGTCACGATCGGTGCAGACGGTGACACCAAATGTCTGGCCGACCTTGGCGCCCAGGTGCATGTGCGTCGCTTCGTCGACCAAGCGGCACTGCTGCCGCACTGCGACGTGGTGGTGTCGCATGGTGGTGCGGGCACCATGCTCGGGGCTGCGGCACATGGCGTTCCGCACCTGGTGCTGCCGCAGGCGGCAGATCACTTCCGCAACGCACGTGCCATTGAGTCGGCCCATGCCGGCAGCAGCATGGACCCGGAGCGTCAGACCGCGGCACTCGTGGCGTCGGCGCTGGCGGCCCTGCTGGAGAGCGGCGCGCTCGCGATCGGCGCTGCAGCCGTCGCTCAGGAAATGGCCGCCCTGCCGGATCCGGTTGCGGCGGCAGCCAAGTTGGAGACCTGGCAGGCTGCTGCGCCGGCAACACCAGGATGCGGCTGACCGCTATTCCCGCCTCGGGATGTCCCCAATGGGTCGGGCCGAGTCCGTCGCGCATGCGAGGACCGGTCACTCACTGTGCAAGACCGCGCTGTGGCGGGCCTTGTGTCAGCTGACCCCCCGCATTGCTGCCACCCGTGGCGGTGCTGGTCGCGAGACTGGGTGTCGGCTGAATGGCGCTTACCGTGAGTACACCCGCCGACGGCGACCGGCTCCTAACGCTGCAAAGCCGGCGTCGCTTTCAGGCTGAAAGCGGCCAGTTGAAGGCCCCCCGGCCATGCGCTAATCCGGCCATGCCTGCTTCGATCACCCTCGCTCCTATCTCGGCCGCAGACGCTCAGTTGCTGGACAACCTCTGGCAGTTTTACGAGCTCGAATCATCGGCTTGGTCACAAGAGGACATTGACTCGCAAGGTCGGTTCAATTCGTTGTCGGCGTTCCTGGCCCGCCTGCGCGATCCCCATGCCGTCGCTGAGGGCTACGTCATCCACCATGGCGTCAACATCGTCGGATTCCTACTCGTCGGACTTCAGTGGTTGCACGAGCGAGAGATCAAAGAGCTGGCTGATCTCTATGTCCTGCCCAAGTACCGCGGGTTGGGCATCGCCAGCAACGTGGTTCATCAGATGATTACGTCCTCGGACAGCCCTTGGCTCATTTGCGTGTTTAGCGCGGACGTGCATGCGCAGAGGTTCTGGGAACGCGCATTCCAGAGGTTGCCGTTCTCTTCGGTGCGGGAGTTGCTGCCGCCGGAGTTCCCGGAACTGCGCGAGTTCGTCGTAAACGATGGTGCTCCGAAGGTCGACTGATGACATCAAGCCGGGCCAAACACCAGAAGCTGCTCCAGCGTCGATGACCGCTTCCGCTGGAGGCTGTGTGAAAACGCCCCCTTGATCGGGCCCAGGTCATTTGTGCGTGACAAGCCAAAGTACGAGCGCAAGCAGTGCCAGTGGCGGGCCAAGCCAACGCAGCGCATCAAGAACTAGCCGGCGCTTGGTGATTGCCTTTGCGTCTTCGTGCTGTGCCATGACTCTTGCGAGCATGACGGGATCGAATTCATAGCCGTGGCCTTCTCGGATCCGTCTGGCGGCGGCTCGAAGCTCAGGGGGCGTTAGCCCGAGGACTTGCTCTGCCACATCGAAGGGCCTCGAAAGGATCAAGGAGCGTGCCGAGTCCTCCGGGGTGGCAGGCTCGAACAGGCAGTTGCCGCACCGGGTGAGCGCGCGAGCCTTGAAGTGCCCACATCGGATGCAAATTGCTTGGGGGTTGCGAACCACGATTCTGTTGGCGTCTGAGCAGCGGCATCACACTCTACGCGGCACTGAATCTACTGCGTACGGCAACCTGCCGGCTGCCGTTGCCAGCGTAGACACGCGAGTGACGCCTTCCGTTGAACGTCATGTGAAAACCCTCCTTGGATAGCGCGCGCCACTGCCTAGATTGTGGGAACGCCACAGCCCGGGCCGCTTCATGAAGCGATTTATCGAGGGAGAGGATCGGCACCAGGTCACGCTGCTGCCAGAGTGCCTGGACGACTTCATTGCAGAAGACAACACCGTTCGCATCGTCGACGTCTTCATCGATGAGTTGGATCTGGTGTCGTTGGGCTTCGACGGCGCGAGCCCAGCCGCAACGGGGCGCCCTTCGTATCACCCGTCGGTGCTGTTGAAGCTGTACCTGTACGGCTACCTCAACCGCATCCAGTCCAGCCGCCGCCTGGAGCGCGAGTGCCAGCGCAACGTGGAGCTGATGTGGCTGACCGGCCGGCTCGCCCCCGACTTCAAGACCATCGCAGACTTCCGTCGCCACAACGGCAAAGGCATTCGCAATGTCTGCCGTCGCTTCGTGCTGCTGTGCCGCGAGCTGAGGCTGTTCACCCAAGCTGTCGTGGCCATCGACGGCAGCAAGTTCAAGGCGCTCAACAACCGCGAGCGCAACTACACGCCGGGCAAGATCGAGCGTCGCGAACGGGGGCTGGAAGAGAGTATCCAGCGCTACCTCGATGCACTGGAGACAGCAGATCGGACCCAGCCCACGGAGATGCAGGCCAAGACCGAGCGCCTGCAAGGCAAGATCCAGAAGATGCGCCAGCGCATGCAAGAGCTGCAAGCCATCAAGGCGCAACTGGAGACCCTGCCGGATCGGCAACTCTCCCGGACGGACCCCGATGCACGGGCCATGACCACCTACAGCGCCAAGGGTACGGCCATGGTGGGCTACAACGTACAAACGGCGGTGGACACCAAGAACCATCTGATCGTTGCCCACGAGGTCACGAACAACGGCAGCGACAGGGCGCAGCTCAGTGCAATCGCTCTGGCTGCACGCGACGCGATGGGCAAGCACCTGCTCAAGGCCATTGCCGACCGCGGCTACTACAGCGGTCCAGGCCTTAAGGCTTGCGAGGATGCCGGGGTGGCCGTGCTTGCCCGGCGTCAACTATCCTGAGCTGCCAGCGTCAACTATCTTGAGCGGTGCGGATGGGTGTTGATCACGGTGTTGGAGGTGCGCTGCGTTGCCGGCGCGCCGGCAACGCAGCGCGGCGTCGGTAGCTGTCCACGTTCATCTCCAGGATGGTCGAGTGATGCACCAGGCGGTCGACCGCAGCCACCGTCATGGCTTTGTCCGGGAAGACCTCATCCCACGCCGAGAACGGTGCGTTGGCCGTGATGGCCAGGCTCTTGCGCTCGTACCGCTCGGCGATCAGCTCGAACAGCACCGAGGTCTCGGCCTGGTCGCGCCGTGCATAGCTGAGGTCGTCCAAGATGATCAAGTCGAACCGGTCGAGCTTGGACAACTCCGCCGGCAGGCGCAGGTCGCGCCGGGCTGCCTGCAGGCGCTGCACCAGCTCGCTGGTGCGCACGAACAGCACCTTCAGCCCACGGTCGATCAGCGCGTGGCCGATGGCCGCCACGAGATGCGTCTTGCCGGTGCCCGGCGGGCCGAAGGCCAGCAAGTTGTGGCCCTGCGCAATCCAGCTGTCGGCCTCGGCCAGCGCCATCACATGGGCCTTGGAGACGGCCGGCACCGCAGCGAAGTCGAAGTCGGCCAGGCTCTTGCCCGGCGGCAGCTGGCTGTCGACCCGTGCACGGGCCAGGCGCCGCGTCTCGCGCTCGGCCATCTCATGGCCCAGCAGCGTGTGCAGCAGCCGCTCGGCCGGCCAGCCCTCGCGGTTGGACTGCGCGGCCACATCGGCCCACAAGCGCTTGATGGTCGGCAGGCGCAGCTCGGTGAGCATCAGTGGCACCGCTGCCCCCGATGCATTGGTGTCGGCACTCATGCGGCCTCCAGCAGTTCGTCGTAGACCGCCGCTGACGGCAGCACCACGACCACCTGAGGCATCGCAGCCGGTCGTGGCGCGAACCTGTCCCTGAGCACATCGATGTCGGGGAGCTCGGCGCCATCCAGCAAGCGAGCGAGTTCGATGGCCAGCTCTGCCACCACGTTGGCTCGGTCGGCCAGGTCCAGCAGGTCCACCATCAAGCGGCAGGCCGCCCGCTCGGGCAACGCCTGGCTAATGTGCTCCCAGGCCAGGGCGTACTCGCTGCGCGGGAACATCGCATCGCGCAACACCCAACGCGCGAAGGCGCCGGGCTTGCGCTTCAAGTTGGGCAGCATGTGACGCCAGTCAATGCGCTTGGGGTGGCGATCGGCCGTGCTGGCATGCAGCCGCTCGCACTCGAAGACCTTCACTCCGCCCAGCCAGGCGTCCAGATAGGTGCTGTGCAGCCTCACCTTCAACCGTTGACCGGCCAGGCGCGACGGCACGCTGTAGAGCACGCTCTTGGCGCTGAACACGCCGAACTTGCTAACGCGCGCATCCATCTCCTCGAAGTCGGACGTGCGCCGAGTCGGCAGCGGTTGAAGGCTGGTGCGCTCGACTTCCCATGCGCGCGCGCAGCGCGCGTTGAGCCGGCGCACGGTCTCCGCCACGAACTGCTCATAGGCCGGCAGGTCATCGAACTCGCGGCTGCCACGCAGCAGCAGAGCCTGGTCCAGTCCGCGCTTGAGGCTGCCTTGGCGCGCTTCAATGGAGCCGTTCTCGTGGCTCACGCCGGTGTTATTGCGCGTGGGCCGCATGCCATAGTGCTTGCACAGGGCCTGGTAACGCCGCGTCAGCTCTTCGCGCTCGGCCAGGTTGTTGAAGGCCGCCGACAGGCTGTCGGTGCGGTGTTCCTGCGGGACGCCACCGGCCATCCATAGCGCGTCTTGTAGCCCTGCAGCCAGGCTCTGGAAGCTCTCACCGCCCAGGACCACCCTCGCATGGCGCCAGCCGCTGTGGGCCAGCGCGAACTGGTACAGCCGGTGTGGGAAGGCCAGCCCCCCCAGACTGACGTCCAGATCGTCGGCCACAGTGAAGTCCGACAGCCCCAGCCGGCCCGGCGGATGCTCCTGCGCGAAGAACAACTCGCGCTCGCCGCCGTGCTCGGCGCGCCACTGGCTCACGCGCCGCTGCAGCGTGCGCAGCACTCCATCGGCGAACCGCTCGGGGTGGCGGCGCTGCAACTCCTCCAGCACGGTGACGGCCATCAACGACGGTGCGCCTTCCAGCATGGGCACCACCTCACTGGCCCACACCTCGGCCAGCGGGTCGGCGCGGGTGCGCCAGTGTCGCGGTGGGCGTTGTGATGGCAATGTCGTCGCCGATTCCAGCCGCCGCGCGCTGGCCACGCTGATGCCCGTCTTGGCTGCAGCAGCCTCCTGGCTGTGCTTGCCCCTCAGTTCCTTGTACTTGCTCACTTGCAGGTCCGTTATGCGTTTGCCGGGCACCGTGGCTGCCTCCCTCTGGAAGCCAACCACTGTAGGAACCCACCCGCAAAACGCTCCCCGGCGGCCTGCGTCAACCGCTCACGATAGTTGTCGCTGAGCGCTCAAGATAATTGTCCGCCGCCACCGTGCTGGTTCCCAAGCCCATGACGTCCAATGCCAGAGCTGAAGGTCGGTTCGACAAGACAGACTTCATCTACATCGCTCGCGCCGACGAGTACCAATGCCCGGCCGGGCAGCGTGCGATTCATCGCTTCAGCCGCGAAGAGGCCAGCCTGCAGATCCGCATCTACTGGTCAAGCGCCTGTCCTGCTTGCCCGATGAAGGCACGGTTCACGACAAGCGATTACCGACGCATCAGGCGGTGGGAGCACGAGGAGGTCATGGACAAGGTGCAGCAACGGCTGGACCGGATGCCCAGCGCCATGACGGTACGCAAGAGCACCATCGAGCACGTCTTCGGCACCCTCAAGCATTGGATGGGCTGGACACACCTCCTGATGCGAGGAATGAAGAACGTGGCGACCGAGATGAGTTTGAGCGTGCTGGCGTACAACTTCAAACGCGTCCTCAGCATCCTCGGCTTCGGGCGGACCAAGAAGGCGATGCGACTGCTGGGGGCGTAGACGCCCCTTTACAGATCCGTAGCCCGGACCTACGGCCTCGAAGATGCACCATGGCGCTCGCAACGCCGATGAGCACGATCAGTCCGGATGAGAGGCCAAGCACTCAGGATCAAGGGCGCCTTCTGATCGCGAACGAGCATCCGGTGCGTTCTCACACAGCCTCGCTGCGAAGAGGTCAGCCGTTTGAGGTCATGGTCAGCAGCTTGGTCGACAAACGAAACCTTGCGCGGCCGGCTTCACTCATTGAGCCAGCTTTTCTAAATCGTCGATCACTTCGGACAAGAAACGCCGGCCCGTTGCGCTGAATGCTTCCACCGACACGTCCATCGACGCCAGCAGGCCCAGGTTGGTAATACGCAGCGCCTGTTTGAGATCCGTCTGGCTGGCCAGCAGCGCGCGCAGGCCGGCACCGGCCCGGTTCGCCAGACCAGCAGCCTGGCTCCCGAACTTGTCTTGCAACGCGCGCCACATCCGGCCGGCCCAGGCTTCCAACTCTTCGGTGCCGTCGCGGCGGTCGCGCTCGGTGGTGAGGTAGGCCAGAGCAAGCACAAGCCCGAGATCCTTGTTCGAGCGCTTGTAATCGGTGCCCGCGATCAGGGTGTCTGCGATCTCCGGGTGATGAAGCAGGTTGGCCAGCGCCATCATCTCTGGCCGCGCAATGCGCAGGCCGCACACCGTTTCCAGTGGCTCCCATTCCGCCAGCGCAAGAAAGTCGAAGCTGCAGATCGCAAAGTGGCCGATGCTGGTTTCCACACGACGCAGTTTCTTGCCCTGCGCATCCGGATTGAACGCCGGCGGAGCCGACAGCAGTTCCAGGAACCAGGGGCTTGCGGTCTCACCAGGCGGGCGAAGCCGTACCATCGGCAGGCCGTCTTCTGGATCATCCTTTGTGCCCGGTCGGCTCCAGCTCTGGCTCTCGCGCAGCTTCCAGTCCGCCCGGATGAGCTGGTCGGTCACTTCCGTCACCGCAGCCACCGCCTTCGAGTGCGGGGAAAACAGGCAGTCCACATCCTTCGTGCGGATTGCGCGGGCACCGTCGCCGGCGAAAAAGTGGTACCCGGCCGCGAGGCTGCCGATGATGATGACGTCGGCCCGAACATCAGCTGGAAGCGCTTGGGCCACCTGGGCCAGAACCTCCGCCGGTGAGAGCGTTGCATCCAATTTCATGGTGCTTTCCTTCTTGCGGCTTCACACAGCTGGTGCGCGAACTCCTCAGCCTCTGCCTGTAGACCGAGTTGTTCCAGGTCGGCCAGGCAGTCCAGCCGTGCGGCCAGTTCGGGCTCACGTGCAACGCTCTCTGGCGGCCGACAGTCACGCTGCAGATGCAGCACGAGCAGAGGCTGGCGTTTGGCGGCGTCCGCATCCACCAGGCCCGCATCCAGCTTGGGTACGAACCGGAAGTCACCGTCATAGACGCTCAAGTCCAGCCGCGGCGCAGCCGTGACGTTCAGGTCGGGGAAAAGCGCAGCGCACCCAGCACTCCGGAGATGGCCGTCTTCCCCGCGACGCCCTTGCTTCGCAGTGACAGGAGGCGGTCGGCCATAGCGCTGGGCACGCGTGCGAGACCTGATGGGTCAACGTAGCGAAGCTCCTTGCGGGCAGCCGCGTGCTCGTCGGCCAGCTTGAGCAATACCCTCGGTTGTAGCCACAAGTCGATCGGACCGTCGCGCTCGCCGGCGACGATGTTGAGTTGGTGCAGCTCGGTCAGTGCGGCCGAGGCCGTCTGGTAGCTGGCACCTGTGTGCCGGCGCAGTTCTGCAAGCGTTATCGGCGGCAAGCCGCACAAAGCGCGCTCGACGAGAGTCGCCTTGACCTGCTGGCGGGTGACGCGGGTGGACGCGTTGCCCATGCCCTCATCCTGCACGGCCCTGTCGAGCGCGCGCAAGAACGGCTGCGGGAACTCGGGGGCGTTGCCGCTCAGGTGGAAGATCTGGCCCGTCTTGGCGGCGACCAGATGGATGCGATGGGCAACCTCGGGGCGCACAATGGTGCGGAAGCGGTTCAGCTCAGCCTCCAGGCGAGGCGTGGACAGGCGGCTGTCCACGACCACGCATAGGCCAGTTGCCGGCCGGGCAGCGCTGTCGAGCGCATAGGCGAGAGCAAGCAGCCCCTCGCGGACGTCCCGTGCTGTGCTTGTGCGCCGGATCTCAGCAAGGACATCCGGGCCGGCCGGGTTCTCCCAATGCAGTGAAACCAATCCGTCGTCAGTGAAGTTGCGACCTGCCATTGCGTTGCAACTTTATCGATTCAGTCGCAACCTATCAAGAGGTGGGTTGATGATTGGCACAAACGTGGCAACGAGATGTGAATCCAGGGTCTGCACCAAGTTTGAAGCGTCAGTTTTGGCTTCGAAACCAAGATCACCCCGAACTCGGCCATAACCGGTCCGACGCGAGCGTCAGCACGGGCGCTGGGGGTACTGTGGTTTCGCTCGTTCGACAGAGTTCATGCTTTCGCCAGCAACTGTGCACCGCTCACCTTGGCGGCGCCTTTGTCGAAGGTCCACAGCGGCTGCTCGCCTGCCTGGGTGGCCAAGGCGACGTGCAGACAGTCAGCGAAGTCGGCCGAGCCCTCGCGGAAAAGCTGCAGCGCGACCTCGAGCGCACGCTCCGACTCGAAAGTGAGCTCGGCTGCCGAGAAAAGACTGGACAGCGTCAGGAGTACGTCGTCCTTCACAAAGCCGAAGTTGGACCGCAAGACCCACTCGAGCTCAAGGACTACGGTGACGGGCACGAACAGCGTCACGCCTTCGCCCACACAGCGCCTGATGAGCCGCCTCGCCGCCGCGAGCTGGGCCGCGTTATCCCCGACGAGATACCGCACCAGGACGTTGGTGTCGAGCGCCGGCATCGCTCAACGCCAGGGGTTCATGTCTTCGACGCTGACGTGCTTGCCCTTCGGGGCCTTGAACATCCTTGACCAACAAGTAGCCAATGCGCTGGAGCGGATCCATCGGCCATACTGTCTCGCTATGGGAGAAGTGCCTTGTCCGGTGGGCTGAAGGCTTCGGCGCTGCAACGGTGGTTGCTGGCAGCCTTGGTTGTTGCCTTTGCCGTGCTCATGATCGCCCTGAGACCTTCCGACGAGGCACAACAAGCTGCATGCGTGCAGCAATGCTTGCCGCGGCAAGGTTCATGGAAGCCCGACCCGGACCTAGCCGCCCGTGATACTTCCGGAAGGGGCGTCCAGAGGGTTTGTGTCTGTCAATAGGCTGGCTGCTACCGGATCTCAGGGCAATGGTGGCCAGCGATGCGGCAGCAGCTCGTCGATGCGGCTGGCCGGGTGGGTGGGCAGCCGATCCAGCGCATCCTTGAAGTAGGCGTAGGGATCGTGCCCGTTGATGCGTGTCGAGTGCAGCAGGCTCATGATGGCCGCGGCGCGCTTGCCTGCCCGCAATGCTCAAGGCGCTAAATCCTTGATTCCGAGTGCGCACATGGCGCTGGCCGTGCTTGCGGTCGGCGCATCACGAGCTGTCAACTCCGCCTTGTCACGCACCTTGACGCTACCCACGAATTGCCGTGGCTGACAGGGCTGAGCCAATGAATGGATACGATGGGAAGTCAAGAGCTAGCTACCAGGGAAGTCACCGTTCCAGCGCCCAGAATGCTGGAAGGCAGACAGGTAGCTACGAGAGAATCAGAAGAAATTGACGTCAAATTTGTCAATTAAATCAATGGGTTAGAAGAATGAAGAAATTCGCCACCTGGAACGTCAATTCCCTGTCCATCCGTCTACCCCAGGTGCTGGACTGGCTGGCCGCCCATCCCGTCGACGCACTGGTGCTGCAGGAGACCAAGCTCACCGACGACAAGTTCCCCACTGCAGAGATCGGTGCCGCCGGCTGGCAGGTGCAGTGGTTCGGCCAGAAGACCTATAACGGCGTCGCGTTGATCAGCCGCGAACCGGCAACGGACATCGTCAAGAACATCACCGGCTTTGCCGACGAGCAGGCCCGCGTCATCGCCGGCACGGTGGGCGGCGTGCGCGTCATCGGCGGCTACTTCCCCAATGGCCAGGCACCGGACAGCGAGAAGTTCGTCTACAAGATGAACTGGCTCAACGGCCTGCGCGGCTGGCTGGCCGAGGAGATGAAGCAACACCAGGAACTGGTGCTGATGGGCGACTTCAACATTGCTCCCGAAGACAGGGATGTCTACGACCCCGTTGCCTGGGCCGGCCAGATCCATTGCACGCCCGAGGAGCGCGAGCATTTCCAGCAGCTCATCCAGTTGGGCCTGACTGACGCCTTCCGCCTTTTCGAGCAGCCGCCCAAGAGCTGGAGCTGGTGGGACTACCGCAACCTGGCCTTCCGCAAGAACCAGGGCTTGCGCATCGACCACATCCTCGTCAGTGCGGCATTGAAGGGCCGCGTGACGGCCTGCGAGATCGACAAGCTGCCGCGCAAGAACGAGCGCCCCAGCGATCACGCGCCCGTGATCGTTACCATCGACGGCTGAAGCCGCCGGCGCAGGAACGACGACAGGATCAGGCCCGCCACGCTCGCCAGCGCGCCCCATTTGACGGCACTGGCGCAGAACAGCGCCACACGCGGCCCCCAGGCCCACCATTCGGCGTTGCCCCCGTCAATGGCCATGAGCGCCACCCACGAGGCGGCGTTCTCGACCAGGTCGGCACCGACCGCGATGGGTAGGGCCCAGCCGGCGCGGTTGAGCCAGCCCGGCGGGGTCATGCCGACGTCGATCAGGTTGGCATGGCGCGCGAAGGCGCGGCAGACCCAGAAGGACAGCACCCAGGCATACGCCGCGATCAGCACCGTGTCCAGGAACAGCGCATGGCCTGGCCGCGCAAAGCGCGTCGCCTGCAGCGCCCATTCGCCCATGGATGCCAGGCTCAACTGCCAGGACTGGAAGCTCCGGTTGGCGTCCAGGATCTCGCGCACCCGCTCCGTCGACGGCAGCAGCCCGCGAGGTTCGAGCAGTGCCCAGCCCATCAGCAGCACCAGTGCGGCCATCGTCGCCAGCGCCAGCAGCAGCTTGGCCCAGGCACCCGGGCCGCGGCGTTCCGACCAGGCCGTGGCTTCGGGGAAGGCGTGCTTCCACAGCGCGACTGTTGGGTGTGCCTGCATCCTCACCGGCACCGCCTGCTCGCCGTCGACCACTGCGTGGGCGGTGTCTCGCACCTTGAGGCCGGTCAGTGCCCAAAGCGGCGTGACGTAGGTTTCGCTGTTGATGCGGGCGGCCAGGCGCGCCGGCGTCGGCGGGTCCAGCTGCGGCATCACATGGAAGACGTCGGCCTCGCTGACGATCGGCGGCTGTCCTGCCGGTGCCGGCATGCTCAGCCCGCACTGCAGGGCCTCTGCCACCAGCCAGGCGAACGGCGCACGGGACATCTCGCTGTAGGGGTAGACGTTGCCGCCACCGACATCGCAATGCGAGCCCCGGAACCAGCATTGCTTGATGTCGCCGGGTTGGTGGTTCGCCATCGAGAACGAGCCGTCGTTCTGCGCGTAGGCGCGTGGCAGGAACTGCGCCCGTTGCTCGTCCAGCGCAAGGGCCTGGCGCACGTGCCGGAAGTGCTTCCCCGCGAGGTCCGGCTTGGCCGTGATCTTCAGGCCGAAGGGTGGCAGGCCGACGCTGGCCACCGTATCCCAGACTCCGACGAAGTGCACCACCGGCCACTCGGCCGGCCGGCTGCCCTGGCCGAACAGGCGCGCGGCCTGTTCGGCGATGGCCTTGCGTTCCGGCGACTGCCGCGAGAAGTACGTGGCGACGAGGCTGGATACCAGCGTGTCCTGCTGGCTCTCAATGATGCCGAAGGCGTTGACGAGGCCGGCGATGGAGCGCGCCGTGAAGGCGCCGCGCGAGAAGCCGAACACGAAGATCTCGTCGCCTGGCTCCCAATGCGTCATCAGGAACTGGTAGCCCTCGGCGACGTTGTCGTACAGGCCGCGTCCGAAGGCCAGCCCGTCGACACGGTCAAGTGCACGGCGCGCCTTGTCCGCGAAGGTCGTGCCCGGCAACTGGCCCGGGTTGCCGACGCCCGGGTCGTAGTAGACGAGCCGGTTGGGGGCCGGATAGAGCCGCAGCAGCTCCGCCAGCAGCACCACGTGGGTGTCTGAATGGCGGCCGCTGAGGTTGTTGTTGGTGCCGTCGCACAGCAGCACCAGCTGACGCGGTGGGTTCATGAGGGGCGCCTTCCGGGAAGGGGCTGGGATGCGGGCAGTCTTGCATCGGCCGGCCCGCCCGCCATCCCCAGAAGGACGGAGGATGGCGACTCCCGGGTTCCGCGGCTAGATGGCGTCCAGCCGTGCCTGCAGCCGTTCGAAGAAGCGTCCCACGTGCACGCCGTCGCAAAGCGCGTGGTGAACGTCGACGGCGACCGGCATCAGCAGCCTGCCGCCCTGCTCGGTGAAGCGGCCGAACGCCACCTTGGGGCGGTCGTCGCCCAGGCCGCGCGCATGCGTGAAGGCCGTGAAGGCCAGCCATGGCAAGGCCGTCATGTGGACCAGCGTCTCCTCGCGCACATCCCCCGGGTCGTCGGCAGCGAAAAGGTCGCCGCTGGCGCGGCGCACGCGCTCGACGTTCGGCTTGGCGCGCGCGGCGAACTCGGCCAGCGAGGGCTCGCGCGGCAATGTGACGAAGCCGAAGCTGCCGTCATCGCGCAGTACCGTCGTGCTGGCGTGGATGACGGCGAACTCCCGCACGCCGCCACCGTCGGCAGCGAGGGTCTGGTGCATGGCCTCGATGCCGTTGGCCGCTTCCAGCGCCGCGTGGTGGTAGGCCAGCCAGGGAGTGGCCCCATGGCGGGCGGCCCGCTCGCGCAGGCCACTCACGTCCACCGGCACGGTGACACTGAAAGCCGGTTGGGCCATGCGGCGGAAATGCTCCAGCGCGGCGCGGCGCGGCCAGGCGTCCAGGGGAATGTCGCGATCTTGCATGGAGCGCATGCTCGCACGGCTGTGCGTCCGGAAAAAAGCCCGGGCCGCTAGTGCGACCCGGGCTTGCGGAAATGAAAGCGTTGACTCAGGACATCAATCGATGCCGGGCTGCTGGCGCATGCCGAAGTCGTAGAGAGCTCGCTTGAGCTCGTCCGCACGTTCCTCGCCCAGGTCGGCCAGCAGCCGGTTCGTCGGCGTGCCGCGGATCTGGCCGATCCGGTTGTAGCCCAGCGTCTTCGCTCGCGCGAGCGTGCGCGGCGTCAACGTCAGGCATTCGAGCGGCGCCTGATCGGCGAGGCTCAACAGTCGGGCGTAGGTTTCAGCGGAAATGGACACGATGCCTGCGCTGATGAGCACTGCAGTCGGGGTCGGGGCCGAAGCGTGGGGCTTTGAGTGATGGAGCGTCGGTGCGGAGCTCGTGATCTGGAGCTGGTCACCTTCGCAATCCGTCATCGCCGCGTACATCTCGGCCAATGAGGCTGTCTTGCTGGTCAGCCGCCGAGACGGGGCAGGCCGAGGACTTCGCAGATCAGGTCGATGAGGTACATGAAGGCTCCTGTGGGATGGGCAAGAAATTCGCTTACCCGGACTGTCCCTGTTTTCACCCCCCTAGAAACCTAGCAAGTCTTCCAGGTTTCTGCGCCTACAGCACGCCCGCTGCCACACATTTGAGCACCGCCTGGTGTTTGGACGTGACTTCCAGCTTGCGCATCGCATTGCCTAGATGGAAGTTCACGGTCTTCTCGCTCATGCTCAGGATGACGCTGACCTCCCAGGCCGTCTTGCCTTGGGCTGTCCAGCTCAGCACGTCCAGTTCTCGCTTGGTCAGCTTCGGCAGATCGTCCTTGTTGAGCTTGGGGCTCAGCAGCCGGTCTGCTGCAGTGAGTGCATGGGCTGCGAGCAGTTGCAGCCCGCCAACCATCTGCATCAACTGTGCGCCAGGGTCGGGCAAGGCTTCTTCACGATCCACGCCGAGCAAGAAATGCTTGTCGCCAGGCAGATGCAGCTTGACCGCGATGCCGGTCTTGTATCCATACGGGGCCTGCATCTCCCACAGCTCGCCCACACCAGCAGCGACGTAAGTCTGCTGGTTGTAAAGAACGGGGACTGACTGCGTCATCAGACTCGTCATGACGGGATCCCGGCGCGTGTCGCTGAGGTCCTTGGCAGCCTGTACATAGGCGTCCGGCGTATTGCCCAACGACGTGATCTGCACGTTCGTGTCCTGCAGCAGACCGCGCATCAGTACGCCCGAGATGATCGGAAAGCCCATGGCCTGGGCCGTCGCGACGAGACGGCGCTCGAAGCTCTCGAAGTCTTCGCTCAGCCCGACATCGATGAGTTGCTGGTAGTTCATTTCGGGCTTGCCCATACCTGCCAAGTCTGCCAGCTTGTTCCGCCCCCCGCGCTGACCAGAGACTGCACTCCCGTTCGAAACACACGCCAGAGAGGAGTTGTCCATGTCCACCTTGATCCAGTTGCCGGAAGGCAGCGTTTGCTGGCCCGCGGCCGCCCTGTCCAGCGCGGCCCGGGACGTGCAGCACGCCCGGACTCATACGCACCGTCCGCACGGCGGCGAACGCCGCGTGGGCGGATCGACGCGCTGGGAGCGCTGCTACGCCGACGCTTGTGCGTGGGTGGAGTGGGACTGGGTCGAGATGGCCGAAGGCACCGTCGTGCAGGCCGATCCCCTCAATGTGCGCTCCAACGTGCTGCTGCTGGATGAGAGCGGCCGGCCGCTGCTGTCATCGCGCCGGCGCGCCGCGCTGGCGACGCTGGTCTATTTGCTGCCGTGGCAGGGGCCGGTGCTGGATGCACTCAGGAGCACCGCGCGCACCCGTCGAGCCGACACCATGGAGCAGCGTCTGGCCGCGTGAACACGCGCGACAGCGCTGGGTACTGCGTTTGCGCAGAATCCGCGGCTTCCCCGCTTGAAGCCGCATCATGAGTTCCTCCTCTCCCGACGACATCCTCGCGCAGTGGCTGGCCGACGAGGCCGCGCTGCGCTCGCGTCAGCAACTCGAAACCGGTCTGGCCTCGCGCGCCATGCTGGCGGGCAAGACGGGCCTGCAGCAGATGCAGGCCATGTTGGACGGACTCGCGCCGCGGCCGCCGATCAGCGAGACGCTGGACTTCCTGCTGATCTCGGTTGAAGACGGCATGGCGACCTTCCAGGGCCGGCCGCAGTTCAAGCACTACAACCCGCTCGGCGGCGTGCATGGGGGCTGGTTCGCGACGCTGCTGGACTCGGCCCTGGGCTGCTCGGTGCATACGACGTTGCCCGTGGGCCGCGGCTACACGACGCTGGAGTTCAAGGTCAACCTCGTGCGGGGCCTCAACGACAAGGTGCCGCTGGTGCGCGCTATTGGCCACGTCGTGCATCGCGGTCGCCAAGTGACGACTGCAGAGGCCGAGCTGGTCGGTCACGACGGCAAGCTCTACGCGCACGCGTCGACGACTTGCCTGCTGTTCGACCTGCCGCCGGCCTAGACGCGCTCCAGCCTGGCGTGCGGGAGCGGGGGCAAGGCCACCGCCACGCCGTCGCCCGGCTTCACGGTGCCTCCGGCCAGCACGATGCTCATGACGCCGGCCTTGCGTACGACCTCGCCACTCGCGTCCTTGCCGACGACGGCCTTCAGCAGTCCCGTTTCGAAATTCTCGATCTGCGGGCAGGGATTGCGCAGCCCGGTCAGGCGCAGCACGACGTCGGTGCCGATGCGCAGCTCCGTGTCGCACGGCAGGGCCAGCAGGTCAATGCCGCGGGTCGTGATGTTCTCGCCCAACTGGCCGGGCCCGACGCCGAAGCCCTGTGCCGCAAGCTCGTCGAAGAGCTCGCTCTGGATCAGGTGCACCTGGCGCAGGTTGGGCTGCGTCGGGTCCTTGGCGACGCGCGAGCGGTGCTTGACCGTCACGCCGCAGTGGGCGTCGCCGGCAACACCCTGCCCTGCGATGACGGCGAGCTCAGCCTGCGGGAACTTGGAGAAGCTGTGCGTCGCGCTGGCCCATACGGCGGCGACGACAGCCGTTTTCATGCGCGCAGCGCCGCGGCTTCTGAAGCCAGCTGGGTGATTCGCGCCCAGTCCTTGGCGTCGACCGCGTCCTGCGGCGTCAGCCAGGAGCCGCCGCAGACCTTGACGTTGGGCAGCTTCAGGAACTGCGGTGCGGTCTCCAGCGAGATGCCGCCGGTCGGGCAGAAGGCCACGTCCGGGAAGGGGCCGGCCAGCGACTTCAGCAGGTTCACGCCACCCACTGCGACGGCCGGGAACAGCTTCAGGAAGCCGAAGCCCGCCGCGTTGGCCTGCATGACCTCGGAGGCCGTCGACACGCCGGGCAGCAGCGGCAGACCCTCGGCCTTGCAGGCGGCGGCGAGCGCGTCCGTGTAGCCGGGGCTGACGCCGAACTGGCAGCCGGCGTTCTTGGCGTTGGTGACGTCCAGCGGGCTGCGCAGCGTGCCGGCGCCGACGATGGCGCCGGGCACCTTGGCCATGGCTTCCATGGCCTGCAGGGCGACGGGCGTGCGCAGCGTCACCTCGAGCACCTTGATGCCGCCGGCGACCAGCGCTTCGGCCAGCGGCACGGCGTCTTCCAGGCGCTGGATGACGATGACGGGAATGACGGGGCCGTGGCTGGCCAGGCTGAGGGTGTCGATCATCTTCTTGTTCCTTGATCAGCAGATGCCGGCGCGGCGGCCCGGCACAGAGTTCTTCAGAGCCAGGTGCAGGCGCCTTCCTCGGCGCTCAGCACATTGCGGCGCAGGCCGGCAAAGAGTTCGCGCCCCAGGCCGTGGGCATTGACGTCGGCCTCGGCCGTGGCGAGCTTTGCGATGTCGCGCGCCGCCCATTCGGCGTCGCCGACCAGGGCCTGCAGGCTGCCGGTGAGCGCGCACACGCGCACGACATCGCCGTCGCGCAGCCTGGCCAGAGGGCCGCCGGCCAGCGCTTCGGGGCTGACATGGATGGCCGCGGGCACCTTGCCCGAGGCGCCGCTCATGCGGCCGTCGGTGACCAGGGCAACCTTGAAGCCCTTGCCCTGCAGCACCGCCAGCGGCGGCGTCAGCTTGTGCAGCTCCGGCATGCCGTTGGCGTGCGGGCCCTGGAAGCGAACGACCACGATGACATCGCGCTCCAGCTCACCGTTCTTGAACGCGGCGAGCATGGCTTCCTGGGTCGTGAAGATGCGGCAAGGTGCCTCGACCGTGTGGCGGTCTTCGGGCACGGCCGAGACCTTGATGACGGCGCGGCCGAGGTTGCCGTCCAGCAGCTTGAGGCCGCCGGTGACGCTGAAGGGGGCTGCAGCGGTGCGCACGACTGCGTCGTCGCCGCTGGCGGCCGGCATGGGTTCGCGCACGACCTCGCCGCCCTGCCCCACGGCATGCGGAACGAAGGTGTAGGGGCGCAGGCTGTCGCCGGCGATGCTGAGCACGTCCTCATGCATCAGGCCGGCGTCCAGCAGTTCGCGGATGACGAAGCCGGGGCCGCCTGCGGCCTGGAACTGGTTCACGTCGGCGCTGCCGTTGGGGTAGACGCGGGCCAGCAGCGGCACGACGGCGGAGAGGTCGGAGAAGTCCGTCCAGTTGATGAGGATGCCTGCCGAGCGGGCGACCGCGACCCAGTGGATCAGGTGGTTGGTGGAGCCGCCCGTGGCCAGCAGCGCCACCATGGCGTTGACGATACAGCGCTCATCGACGAGTTGGCCGATGGGCTTGGCGGGCTTGCCCTGCAGCCGGCCGCTGATGTCCAGCGCGGTGCCGACGGCCTCGCGCGTCAGCGCGGCGCGCAGGTCGTCGTGCGGGTGCACGAAGGCCGCGCCCGGCACGTGCAGCCCCATGGCCTCCAGCAGCATCTGGTTGCTGTTGGCCGTGCCGTAGAAAGTACAGGTGCCTGCGCCGTGGTACGCGGCGGACTCGCTCTTGAGCAGCTCGTCGCGGCCGACCTTGCCCTGGGCGTAGAGCTCGCGCACCTTGGCCTTGTCGCTGTTGGAGATGCCGGAGCTCATCGGCCCGGCCGGCACGAACACGCAGGGCAGATGGCCGAAGTGCAGCGCGCCGATCAACAGGCCCGGCACGATCTTGTCGCAGATGCCCAGCAGCAGCGCGGCGTCAAAGACGTCGTGCGTCAGCGCGATGGCGGTGCTCATCGCGATGGTGTCGCGCGAAAACAGGCTCAGCTCCATGCCGGGCAGGCCTTGCGTGACGCCGTCGCACATCGCCGGCACGCCGCCGGCCACCTGGACGGTGGCGCCGCGCCTATGAGCCTCGGCGCGGATCTGGGCGGGATAGTCCTCGTAGGGCTGGTGGGCCGACAGCATGTCGTTGTAGGCCGTGACGACGCCCAGGTGCGGCGCTTTCTCGGCAACGATGCGCAGCTTGTCGTTGGACGGCAGGGCCGCGACCGCATGGGCGACGTTGGCGCAGCCCATGCGCTCGAAGCCGCGCTGGCGGTTGTTGAGCTGGGCAATGCGAGCCAGATAGTCGCCGCGCAACCCGGCGCTGCGCTCCCGGATGCGTTGAGTGACTTCGATGAGCGTGGAATTCATTCGGTGTCTCCTTGGGCTGCGTTCACGTAACCAGCCCTTGGGAATTTAGGTAACCATATTACTTCGCCCAGGGAGCTTGCGGGTTACGGCCTGGGTACCAGAGCAACACCGAACGCCCAGTCGGTGGCCGTGCATCCTGCAACGGATGCCTCCCGGCGTTACAAATGCGCGTCCTGACGGCGGCTGGCTTGGTTCTCCGTGACAAGATGGCATCGATGGCTTCACAGGCAATCCAGATTCCCCATGGCCCGGCCCGCAGTGCGCACCTGTTGCAGCGTACGACGGCTGAATGGCGCGCCAGTGGCGACGATCTGCTGCTGTTCGCTTACGGATCGCTGATCTGGCGCCCTGAATTCGAGTATGCCCAGGCCCTGCCCGCGCGCGTGCTGGGCTTTCACCGCGTGCTGCGCATGCGCTCGCGCGTGAACCGCGGCTCGCCGCAGGAGCCGGGGCTGGTACTGGCGCTGATCTCGGGCGGCAGCTGCCGCGGCCTGGTCTACCGCGTGCCGCGCGAGGTCGGCGAGGAGGTGCTGCCGCGGCTGTGGGTGCGCGAGATGCCCAACGGCGTCTACGAGCCACGCTGGCTGAACTGCGACACGCCCAGCGGCCGCTTGCGCGCACTGGCCTTCACGCTGTCGCGTCAGAGCCCGAACTGGACCGGCCCCCTGCACGAGCCCGAGTTGCTGCACATCTTCCAGCATGCCAGCGGCCGCTACGGCACGACGCTGGACTATCTGCTGCGCACCGTTCAGGGTTTGCGAGAGCATGGCATCCGCGACATGGAACTCGAGCGCCAGGCCCACCTGGCCGCCAGGCACGGCCTGTGCGCGCCGCTTTGAACCAGCCTTAGCCCTGCAGCCGCGCGAGGTCTTCCACGGTGTCCACGTCGATGTGCACGCCGGGGTCGTCGATCGCGATGGGCTGCGCCGCATAGCGCGCCACGATGCGCCGGGCGCCCTCATCGCCCTGCAAGGCCGTCAGCTCGGAATAGAGCTCGGTGCAGAAGCCGACCGGATGGCCCTGGATACCGCGGTACTGGGCGTAGCACACGGGATAGTGCTCCAGACCTTCCGCGACGGCCAAGATGGTGGCGGGCTGCACCAGCGGCATGTCGGCCGGCAGGATGAGCCAGCCATCGGCATCGCCCGTGGCGCTGACGCCGGCGGCGATGGAGTGGCCCATGCCAATGGGCTGGGGCCGTCCCTGGGCATCTCGATCGGGAAGGGTCACGATATCGCGCGCCGCAACCAGCCTGTGGACGGCGGGCGCCAGGGCCGTCGTCGTCACCACGACGACCGGGAGTTGCGTCGCGATGGCATGACGAAGGCTGCGTGCCAGCACAGTGTCCTCGCTGGGTGAACCACCCAGATGCTGCTCGAGCTTGTGGCCCGAGCCTCTGAACCGCGAACCGCGACCTGCGGCCAGCACAACGACGGCGGGGCGTCGCTTTGTCATTTTCAATAGGTCCTTCCAAGCCCTCTGCCTAGTGACGGTCTGCGCCGTTTGCTGCAGTGCCACCAGCATGCCGAGTGGCACTGCGCTTGAAACTGGTACGTTCACTTAAGGGAAGGTCTGCATACTTCGGCCCCATGAGCAAGCTGAGCGAATTTCGAAAGAGCTACGAACTAGGGGAGCTGGACGAGACCCAGGCCACGGATGGCCCGCTGGCCCTGTTCCAGCGCTGGATGGACGAGGCCATCGCCCATGATGTGTCCGAGCCGACCGCGATGACGGTGGCGACCGTCGGCGAGAACGGCCGGCCATCGACCCGCGTCGTGCTTCTCAAGGGCTGCGACGCGCGCGGCATGGTCTGGTTCACGAACTACGAAAGCCGCAAAGGTGGAGAGTTAGCACTCAACCCCTTCGCGGCCCTGCAGTTCCATTGGGTGGAGATGGAGCGGGTCGTGCGCATCGAGGGCCGTGTCGAGAAGACCTCGGCCCAGGAGTCCGACGACTACTTCAAGAGCCGCCCGCTGGATTCGCGCCTGGGTGCCTGGGCCTCGCCGCAGAGCCGCGTCATCAGCACTCGCGCGGTGCTGGTGGCCAATGCGGCCAAGGCTGCCGTCCAGCATGGACTCAACCCCGAGCGGCCACCGCACTGGGGGGGCTACCGCCTCGTGCCGGATACCTTCGAGTTCTGGCAAGGCCGCCGCTCGCGGTTGCATGACCGCCTGCGGTTCCGGCTGCAGGGCAGCGACTGGCTGCGCGAGAGGCTGGCGCCTTAGTGTCGGGGCCTTGGCGCGGGAGGCTTAGTTGACGGCGTTGCCGTCCTCGACGCGGTAGTACAGGCCGTAGGGGTCGTCCGTCAACACGGCCAGCTGCCCTTCGACGACCACGGGCTCGAGCGTGTAGCGCACCGGCTTCTTGGTGCGTACCTCGACGAGGCCTTCGGGACCGGCCGGCACGCAGAAGGAGCAGGTCGTCGGGACCGACGACAGCAGGAAGTGCTGCTGCTTGTCGCCCGCCTCCAGCGGCATCATGAAGCCCTGCACCTTGACGGTCTTGCGATCCAGCGCCTGCACGGCGGCCGGGAAGGTGGGGATGATCTTCTTCTTCTCGGCCTTGGCCGTGACCTGGGACAGCAGCTTCCACGACAGGATGTCGGCGCGTTCCTCCAGCGGCTTGAAGGGGCTGCGCGGGTCGTGGTAGCCCGGGCCCTGGCCGATGGAGGGCGCGGTTTGCGCGAACGCAGCCGAGGCGGCCAGGCAGAGGATGAGCAGAGGCTTGAACTTCATGATGGGCGGATTGTCGGTGTTCAGCGTGGAGCTTGCAGCAGGCTTGTGACATCCAGGCGATACGCCCGCCAGGCCGGCCAGGCCGCGGCCAGCAACGCCAGGCCGCCAGCGAGCAACGGCACCAGCCATTCGGCCTCGCTCATGCCCAGCTGCCCCAGGCGCAGGGACTGGCGTTCGGCCAGCAGTCTTTCCAGCACCGCGACGAGCCCATGCCCCGCCGCCAGGCCCAGCACGGCCGCCAGGCCGGCCAGCAGCAGTGCTTCCAGCGCGATCAGCGCCGCGATGCGCGAGGCCGGCGCCCCCAGCATGCGCAGCATGGCCAGGTCGCCCTGGCGTGCGCGCACGGCATGCAGCAACGCTACCCACACCGACAGCCCTGCTGCGACCAGCAGCACGATGCCGAAGCCGCGCAGCACCTCGGTGCCTGCGCCGACGAGGCGCATCAGCCTGGCCGTCTCGAGCGCCGGCGCGGCCGACTGCAGGCCGTCCTGGGCGTTGACCCAGCGCGGCAGCATGACGGCCGCCAGCGGGCTGCGGTAGCGCACCAGGACCAGGGTGGTCTCGCGCCGCTCTTCCGCCTCGTCATGCGCCTCGCCGGCATGGTGTTCCTCGTGCACTTCCCATACCGACGCCAGGTCGGTCAGCACGAGGCGGTCCAGCACGCTGCCCGACTCGGCCAGCACGCCCACGACCTCGAACTGATGCTCGCCGTGCGCGCCGCCGCCTTCGGCCAGCCCGTGGCTGCCGGCAAAGCGGTCGCCGACCTTGAGCCCGTTCGCCCGCGCGACCTGCGCGCCCAGCACGGCCTGCATCGGCCGGGTCCAGAGGGCGCCCTGCTCCAGCTTCGCGCCGTACAGCTCGATGTACTCAGGCGTCGTGCCCACGATGCGGTAGCCGCGCAAGGAGTCCCCGAGTGACAGCGGCACCGCCTGTGCCACCAGCGGTTGCTGCTTCAGCAGATCCAGCGTGGACAGCGGGATGTTGCCGGTGGGCGCGTCGAGATGGAAGACGCCGGCCAGCATGATCTGCATCGGGCTGCCCTTGGCTCCGACGACGAGGTCGATGCCGGCCAGGTCGCGCTTGAGCCCGGCCTCGACCTGGCCGCTGGCCCGCAGCACTAAGGTCACGGCCGCCAGCCCCAGCGTCAGCAGCAGCAGGTTGAGCGCCGTCGTCAGTGGGCTGGACCAGAGGTATTTCCAGGCCAGCCGGATCATGTCGCTCCCCCGTCCGACGGATACCTCGTCCGATCTCCTGGCGCGCCGGCTCGCCGGCTCGAGAGAGGCACGGCGCTCGGGCCGCCTTGCAGCACCACCTCCGCCACGTCATCACGGGCGTTCAGCGCGTCGACGACCCGCGCATCGTGGCTGGCGATGACGAGCGTGCAGCCTTCCCTCTCGGCAGCGTCCAGCAGCAGTGCCAGCATGTGCAAGGTGTGCTCGTCATCGAGGTTGGCGCTGGGCTCGTCGGCCAGCACCAGGCGCGGCCGGCGCATCAGCGCCCGGGCCAGGGCCACGCGCTGGGCCTGGCCCACGCTGAGCTGGTGCGGCCGGCGGCCCGCCAGCTCGGCGACGTCCAGCGCCTCCAGCAGCTCGGCCGCGCGCTCCGGGTCGGCACCCTGCCCCGCCGCGAGGGCCGGCAGCGCGAGGTTCTCCGCCACCGTCAGGGACTCGCTCAGGTGCAGGCGCTGCGGAACGACACCCAGGGTGGCGCCACGCCAGGCATCCAGCGCCCGCGGGCTCAGGGATGCCAGCTCGGTGCCTGCGACGGTGAGTTCGCCCTGCTGCACGCGCAGCAGCCCCGCCAGCAATGCCAGTAGCGTGGACTTTCCGGAGCCCGAGGCGCCGCGCAGCAGCAGATGCCGCCCCGCGCCGAGGGCGAAGTCGGTGTAGCGGATGGGCTTCTCGGCGCCCGCGTAGCGATGGGCCAGCCCCTGCCAGGCCAGCATCACTTGACCAGCCGCTTGAAGCTGGCGAGGAACTTGTCGACCTTGCCTGCGACGACGAAGGCGCAATAGCCCTGGTCCGGGTTGCGGGCGTAGTAGTGCTGGTGATAGGCCTCTGCCGGGTGGTAGTTGGCCTCGGGCTGCAGTTCGGTGACGACGCGGCCGGCGTAGTGCTCGTTCGCCTGCTTGAGCACCTCCGCCGCAAGCTCGCGCTGCGCCTCGGTGTGCCAGTAGATGCCTGAACGGTACTGGGTGCCGACATCGGCGCCCTGGCGGTTCAAGGTGGTCGGGTCGTGGATGGTGAAGAAGACTTCCAGCAGCTCTTGCAGCGACACCTCGGCGGGGTCGAAAGTGATGCGCACGACCTCGGCGTGGCCCGTGTTGCCACTGCAGACCTGCTCATAGTTCGGGTTGGGCGCCTGGCCGTTGCTGTAGCCGTTCTCCACGCCGTGCACGCCGCGCACACGCTCGTAGACGGCCTCCAGACACCAGAAACAGCCGCCGGCCAGGGTGATGCATTCGAGGTGGGGTGCAGACATGGACGTGCTTTCAATGAGCGCCGAGGGACATCTCGACATGGGGGCGCCAGGTTTCGTCGCAACCCTCGTCGCAGAGCTTGGGCGCGGCAACGAAGACGCGGGCATTGGGCGCGCCGCGGGCCAGCAGCGCATCGCGTACGGCGGTGGCGCGGGCGACGGCCAGCTGGCGCAGCGCCTCTTCGTCGACGGCGTAGCTGCCCATCAGCAGGCCGCGCATCTGCTCGGGTGGCAGCTCCTTGGGCAGGCCGATGAGGTTCTTGGGCTTGTTGGGCAGCTTGCTGGCCTGGTAGAGGCGCTTGAGCGCGGCATCCGGCGCCGGGTTGGTGAGCAGCGCGTTCTCGGCCTTGAGTGCCTGGTTCAGGCGCTGCTCGCGGATAGCCTGGCTCTCCGCGGCGATGCCGGCCCAGCCGGTCAGCGTGAGCTGTACGCCGGGCTTGTCGACCAGCAGCTTGGCGACGCGGTCGAGCTGGTCGATGGCTGACAGCTCCACACCTCCGGGCTGGAAGGCGACCTGCGCCTCCTCGGGGTTGTCGCTGCCGCTGAACAGTGCGAAGGGCGAGGTCAGTGCCTTGCCGATGAGATTGAGGATGAGCTTCCAGACCAGGCCGCCGACGCTGAACTCGGGGTCGTTCAGCGAGCCGCTGACCGGCAGGTTCACGTCGATGACGCCATCGCGGTCCTTGAGCAGCGCGACGGCGAAGCGCACCGGCAGCGTGGTCGCGTCGGGGCTGTCGACCTTGTCGCCGAAGGTCAGCTGGTTGAGGATGATCTGATTGCTGGCGACGAGCTGGCCGCCGGGCTCGACCTTGTAGCGCAGCTTGGTGGACAGCTTGCCGCGCTCGATGGCGTAGCCGGCGTACTTGCCGGCATAGGGCGACAGCGGCGCGAGTTCGATGTCGGTGGCGTTGGCGGCCACGTCCATGGCCACGGGGGCTCCAGGCTTGAGCTGGCCGTCGATCTCCAGCAGCCCGGTGCCGGCTACCTTGCCGCGCAGGGTCAGCGGCGCCATCTGCGGGCTGGTGGACGAGAAGGCGCCCAGCGAGCCTTGCAGCTCGGTCAGGCGGGCGCTGTAGCTGGGACGTACGAAACGGTCGTTGAAGTCGACGATGCCTCGGTTGACGCGGATGCGCTCGGCGGCGAACTCCAGTGCGGGGGGGGATGCGGCAGCAGCTGAAGCCGCAGCTGAAGCGGCAGCGACAGGCGCCGAGGCGGCAGCCTCGGCCGGGCCGATGTCGCGCAGGTTGAAACGCCCCTGATCGTTGACGATGAGGCGGGCATAGGCATCGTCGAGCTGCGCCTCCTTCACGGCCAGCCGCGGCGCCGCACCCGGCGCCAGTGCGAACTTGAGACCGTCGAGCTGCAGCATCTGCCAGCTCAACAGGTCCTCGCCCACGACGCGCGCGCCGTCCACCGCGCGAGCCTGAAGCACGGCCAGCGGGCCGACACGCACGTCGCCATCAGCGCTGGCCGCCCAGTCGCCACCAGCCTGCTGGCTGGCGCTGACCGCGGCCTTGAGCCCCAGTTCCGCCCGCTGCAGGTGCAGGCCCCAGGCCGGATCCAGGTAGGCATTGAGCAACTGCAGCGGCAGCGCCTTGGCGTGCAGGCTGCCGTTGGCCGACAGCGGCGCCAGACCGACGCGGCCGCTCCACTGCAGGCTGCCGCCGCTGGCCACCACCGGCTGGTCGTTGGCTCCCAGCGGCGCGAGCTGGCCGGAGAGCTGGGCCTGCACCGCGGCCTTGGCCGGCCAGCTTAGCGCACCCAGCTGCAGCCGCAGCGGTTCGATGGCCAGCGCCACGGGCGTCACGCCGGCTGGCACGGCGGCGTCGTGCCAGCGCACCGCGCCACGCTCGACGCTCAGGCCGGCGAGCTGCAGCTTCCAGTCCGGGCCTGTGCCAGGCCCCGATGCCGAGCCATGGGCAGGCAGCAGTGCAGCGGCGTTGAGGCGGCCGTCGGGCTCGCGGGCCAGTTGGGCGCGCGGCGCGTCCAGGGCGAGTGTGCCCAGGCTGACGCTGCGCGTGGCGGGCTCGATGCTGGCCTTGTCGAGCCGGGCCGAGGCCAGCGTCAGCAGCCGCGGGGTGCCGGGCAGGCTCAGGCGCACGTCGGCGACGTGCACTTCGGCCAGGGTCAACTGTGCGCGGTCGGCGGCGCCGTCGGCCAGCGGGTCCTTGACGCGCAGGCCGGCCTGGGTCGACACGCCCGCCGTCAGCCGGGCACCACCGGGCAGCGGCAGCCAGGCGGCCAGGCGCTCCAGGGCCAGGCCGTTCAGCTCGGCATCGGCCTCCAGCAGCTCGGGCGACAGCCGCGCCTTGGCGCTCAGCGTGGCCTGGTCCAGATGCAGGCTGGCATCAAGCTGGGTCGGCGTCTTCAGCGGCCAGGCGGCGGGGCCGAGCTTGAGCTGGATGGCATCCAGCACGAGGTCCTTGGCAGCACTGAAGCGGCCATCCCTGATGTCCACCCCGGCGACGCTGACCTGCCAGGGCGGTGCCGCCGATGCCGTCGTCCCGCCCTGCCCCGCCGGCAGGGGCACCCAGCGGGCTTCGGGCGATTCCAGCAGGATCTGGCCAAAGCCGAGCCGGCGCCGCAGGGGCTGCACGTCGGCCAGCGGCAGGTCCAGGCGCTTGAAACCGAGCAGCGGCTGGCCGCTGGGCTGGGTCAGCGCGAGATCGTGCAGTTGCACGACGCCGCTGAGCTTGACGCCGGGCGGCTGCTTGGGGCGTTCGGCGAAGTCCACGGCCAGGTCGACGTCGAGTCGGCCGCTGCCCAGGCGCACGGGGGCGCTTGCGGGCACGTAGGCGGCCAGCGGGGCGAGATCGAGGCCGGCGAACTTGAAGGACAGCCTGGCGCTGGCATCGTCGGCGAAGGGCAACGCCTCGGCGCGGCTGTCGAAGGCGACGCCGTCGAGCTGGCCACTCAGGTGCGGCTGGACCTTGGCCTTGACGTCGGCCGGCAGCGTGGACAGGAACGGCAGGGCCAGGCGCAGCTCGGCGAGTTCGTGCTGGCGCTGCACGGGCCGGTCGTCGAAGAGGATGCGGCCCTCGCTGAGCTCGATGTTGTAGACGGCGAACTCGGGATCTGCCTCTTCGGGCGCGCCGGGGGGCGCGGGCTTGGCGGCCAGGCGCTGGATCAGGTCGTCGATGTCGTAACGGCCCTCGGCCAGGCGCGCGACGCGCAGTTCGGGCCGGGTCAGTGTCAATGACTCGACGACCGCACGGCCGCGCAGCAAGGAGCGCAGCGACAGCGCCGCGTCCAGCTTGGCCAGCGTGAACAGCGGCGGGGCGCCGGCCGCTGGTCCGTCGATGCTCAGGCCTTCCACGACCAGCGCCAGGCGCCAGGGCTGGAAATGTGCCTCCTCGATGCGGACTGGCCGGCCCAGGGCCTCGGTGGCGAGTTCGGCGCCGCGGCCGGTGACCCAGCCCGGCAGGGCCAGCGTCACGATGAGCAGCAGCAGCGTGCCGAGCGCCGACAGTGCGGCGAGAGTCCAGAGGGCGATGCGGACCGCTGGGCGGAATTGGAAACGGGAAGATGTCATCACGGCGGACGCATTATTGATGTCGGCGATGATGCCGGCGTGAGCCTTGCCCTCGACTATTCCGGTTTCAAGACCCTGCTGCTGGCGGCCGCTCTGCCGCCAGCCCCCCTGCTCCTGCTGGCCGCCTGGGGTGGCTGGCGCCTGCGGCGGGGGCGGCGCTTCGGTGGGGCCATGCTGGTCCTGGCGCTCGCCGGGGTGTGGCTGTCGGGCACCGAAGCGGTGGGCGAACTGCTGAGCCGTGCCGCCGGCCAGCCAGCACTGCTGCGACCAGCCCAGGTCGACGCCCTGCGCGGCCACCAGGACGGCGCCGTGCTGGTGCTCGGTGGCGGGGTGCGTCGGCTGGCGCCCGAGTACGGCGCGGGCGCCCCCACCCGCATCACGGCCGAACGGCTGGCCTATGGCGTCTGGCTGGCCCGGCACAGCGGCTGGCCCCTGGGCTTCACGGGGGGCATCGGCTGGACGGCAGGCGAGCTGAAGCAACCCGAGGCACTGACGGTCGCCCGCGTCGCCGCCCAGGACTACGGCCTGCCGCTGCGCTGGGCAGAGGCCAGTTCCCGGGACACGCGCGAGAACGCCGCCCGCACGCTGCCCCTGCTGGCCGCGGCGGGTGTGAAGCAGGTCATGCTGGTCACGCACGAGGCGCACATGCGGCGGGCGCTGCGTGCCTTCGAGGCCGAGGCGGCGCCGCTGGGGCTGCGCGTGCTGCCGGCGCCCGTGGGGCTGCGCGAGGATGCCCTCGGCAGCTTCGACGACTGGTGCCCTTCCGTCGACGGCTTCGCGCGGGTGCGTTACATCGTCTACGAAACGCTGGCCTGGTGGGCCGGGCGCTGAGGCGCAGTAAATAGAAACCCCGCCGGGCTTTCAGGCCGGGCGGGGTGGGTGGCGATGCCACCTCGGGGCTCCACGGCAATCTGCCGAGGGGCTCCTGGCGCGCAAAGATTGCGCCAGAGGGTTTGCCTCAAAAGGCATTCAAACAGTAGGCGAGCCCCCCGGCTCCTTCAAGAAGAGTTGCCCGAATAGCGCTTCGGCCATGGCGGTGATCTCGGCCGGAAGGCTGATGCCGCGCCCCCATTCCCGCGAGGTCTCGCCGGGCCATTTGTTCGTGGCGTCCAGCCCCATCTTGCCGCCCAGGCCGCTGATGGGCGAGGCGAAGTCGAGATAGTCGATGGGCGTGTTGTCCACCAGCGTGGTGTCCCGAACCGGGTCCATGCGGGTCGTGATGGCCCAGATCACCTCCTGCCAGTTGCGCGTGTCGATGTCGTCGTCCACGACGACGATGAACTTGGTGTACATGAACTGGCGCAAGAAGCTCCAGATACCGAACAGCAGCCGCTTGGCATGGCCGGGATAGGCCTTCTTGATGGACACGATGGCCATGCGGTAGCTGCAACCCTCGGGTGGCAGGTAGAAGTCCACGATTTCGGGGAACTGCTTTTGCAGTATGGGCACGAAGACTTCGTTGAGCGCCACGCCCAGGATGGCTGGCTCGTCCGGCGGCTTGCCGGTATAGGTCGAGTGGTAGATCGGGTTCTTGCGCTGGGTCTGGCGCGTGACCTCGAAGACCGGGAACCAGTCCTGCTCGTTGTAGTAGCCGGTGTGGTCGCCGAACGGGCCTTCCAGCGCATGCAGATAGCCATCCTTCTCCTTCAGCGGCACGCCGTGCGCGCTGACGCCGGTGAAGCCCGGTGCGGCGGGCGGGATGTGGCCTTCCAGCACGATCTCGGCCGAAGCCGGCGCCTGCAGCGGTTGTTCGTGGCCCACCCCGGTATTGACCAGCTCGGTGCGCGAGCCGCGCAACAGCCCGGCGAACTGGTACTCGGACAGGGAGTCTGGCACCGGCGTGACGGCGCCGAGGATGGTCGCGGGGTCGGCACCCAGCGCGACGGCGATGGGAAAGGGCTCGCCCGGGTGGGCCAGCGCAAAGTCGCGGAAATCGAGTGCACCACCGCGGTGCGCCAGCCAGCGCATGATGACCTGGCGGGGCGAAATGAGCTGCTGGCGGTAGATGCCGAGGTTCTGGCGGGGCCTTGCCGGGCCGCGGGTGATGACGAGACCCCACGTGATCAGGGGGGCTGCGTCGTCCGGCCAGCACTTCTGGATGGGCAGCCGGCCGAGGTCGATGTCCGAGCCTTCCAGCACTTCTTCCTGGCAGGGCGCGCGGCGCTGCACGGCGGGCTTCATGTCCCACAGCGCCTTGGCCATCTGCAGCAGTTTTCCGGCGTCCTTCAGGCCCTTGGGCGGATCCGGCTCCTTGAGGCTGGCGAGCACCCGGCCCACGTCCCTCAAATCGGCCAGGGACTCAGCGCCCATGCCGAGTGCGACGCGGCGCGTTGTCCCGAAAAGATTGGTCAAGGCGGGGGTGGAGAACCCCGTCGGCGCCTCGAACAGCAGGGCCGGCCCGCCGGCCCGCAGCACCCGGTCGCTGAGGGCCGTCATCTCCAGGACTGGCGAGACTTTTTCACGCACGCGCTTGAGCTCGCCAAGCCCCTCCAGGCCGGCGATGAAGTCCCTCAGGTCGCTGTATTTCATAACTAAAAGTAGTTTCGAAGAGTTAAAACAACCTTGACGGGTTATCTTCGACTCGTAAAATTCGTCGCTTCGGGTTTCTACTGAAGCCCAATTGGTCGGGTCCACCGGGCACGCAGATGCCACAGGCCAGCAATCGACCGGGAAATTATCACCGTCGCCCCACCCGGATCACCTCGCATCGAGGACAAGCTGAGGTAGGCGCGGCACAAGGAGTCGCATGACGACACGTCAAGACCTGTTCAGCCTGGCTCGCCACACGCGGGATTCGGCGTCGCTGTTCGTGAAGGACATCGGCAACGGCCTGCTCGTGGTCAGCCACAACACGCTGGCCCTTCTCGGGCTGGCCGTGGTGGCGGTGCTGCTGGTGTTCACGAGCCAGGCGGGCCTGCGCGAGAAGGTGGAGTCCGCCACGCTGGGCTGGCTGCACGCCCGCCAGGAAGCGCGCGCGGAAGCCGACGGCAGCGCGATGCTGGTCCCCGCCGAGCCGGAAGCCATCGCGCGCGCTACCGCCACGGACCCGCGCGGGCTCAGCCACCAGCAAGCCGCGGTGGCCCATTGGCTGGCACGCCGCTACCGGGTCGCGCCCGAGCCGGTCAGCCGGCTGGTGCAGGAGGCCTGGGCCGTGGGACAGCGCGCCAAGGTGGAGCCGACGCTGATCCTGTCCATCATGGCCATCGAATCGGGATTCAATCCCTTCGCCCAGAGTTCCGTGGGCGCGCAGGGCCTGATGCAGGTCATGACGCGGGTGCACGACGACAAGTACGAAGCCTTCGGCGGCACGCTGGCGGCATTCGATCCGGTGACCAACCTGCGCGTGGGCGTGCAGGTGCTCAAGGAATGCATCCAGCGCGCCGGAAGCCTGGACGAGGGGCTGCGCTACTACGTCGGCGCGGCCAATCTGGCCGACGACACGGGCTACACGGCCCGCGTGATGGCCGAGCACGACCTGCTCAAGGCCGTGGCTGCCGGCCGCTCGGTCCCGGCGAACGCCAGTGCGCGTCCGCTGCGGGAGGCAGCCTCCGCGCCCAGCGGCGAATCCGCTCAGGTGGCCATGCTGCGCTGAGGCGCGTGGTGTTCTCGCGCTCGACAGGGCGCCACTGACTTACACTGCTGGCTCACGCGACTGGCGATCAGGGTCACGAGCTGACCTGAGGTGGGCCACCACCGGGGAGCGTGAGGCGGTTCTCAGGAGCCGCTGTCAGCCGTTCGCCTGGGCAGCCTTGGACGTCGCGCGTGCCGCGATCGCCGGGGATTCACCGCCTGACCTTCGGAACACCAGCATGTTTGACCGCACCACCTCCACCCTCGCCCTGGTCGACCCTGAGCTCTGGACCGCCGTCCAGAACGAGACCCGCCGCCAGGAAGAACACATCGAGCTGATCGCCAGCGAGAACTACACCTCGCCGGCGGTGATGCAAGCCCAGGGCAGCCAGCTCACCAACAAGTACGCCGAGGGCTACCCCGGCAAGCGCTACTACGGCGGCTGCGAGTACGTCGACGTCGCCGAGCAACTGGCCATCGACCGCCTGAAGCAGCTCTTCGGCGCCGAGTTCGCCAACGTGCAGCCCAACTCGGGCTCGCAGGCCAACCAGGGCGTGTTCTTCGCGCTGCTGCAGCCCGGCGACACCATCATGGGCATGAGCCTGGCCGAAGGCGGCCACCTGACCCACGGCATGGCGCTGAACATGAGCGGCAAGTGGTTCAACGTCATCTCCTACGGCCTGAACGCCAAGGAAGAGATCGACTACGACGCGATGGAGGCCCTGGCCCGCGAGAAGAAGCCCAAGCTCATCATCGCCGGCGCGTCCGCCTACTCCCTGCGCATCGACTTCGAGCGCTTCGGCAAGATCGCCAAGGAGATCGGCGCCTACTTCATGGTCGACATGGCCCACTACGCCGGCCTCATTGCAGCGGGCGTCTACCCGAACCCGCTGCCGCACGCCGACGTTGTCACGTCCACCACGCACAAGAGCCTGCGCGGCCCGCGCGGCGGCATCATCCTGACCAACAAGGAAGACATCGCCAAGAAGATCAACTCGGCCATCTTCCCCGGCATCCAGGGTGGCCCGCTGATGCACGTCATCGCCGGCAAGGCCGTGGCCTTCAAGGAAGCCCTGAGCCCCGAGTTCAAGGCCTACCAGCAGCAGGTCGTCAAGAACGCCAAGGTGCTGGCAGAGACGCTCATCGAGCGCGGCCTGCGCATCGTCTCGGGCGGCACGGAAAGCCACGTCATGCTGGTTGACCTGCGCCCCAAGAACCTGACCGGCAAGGAGGCCGAGGCCATCCTGGGTGCCGCCCACATGACCTGCAACAAGAACGGCATCCCCAACGACCCGCAAAAGCCCATGGTCACCAGCGGCATCCGCCTGGGCACGCCGGCGATGACCACCCGCGGCTTCAAGGAAGAACAGGTGCGCCAGACGGCACACCTGATCGCCGACGTGCTGGACAAGCCGCACGACGAGGCCAACCTGGCCGCCGTGCGTGCCAAGGTCGCTGCGCTGACGGCCGCCTTCCCCGTCTACCGCGGTTGATCCAGAGTCGTGCGCTGCCCGTTCTGCTCTCACCCCGAGACCCAGGTCGCCGAGACCCGGGAATCGGATGAGGGCGACGTCGTCCGCCGCAGGCGTCGCTGCTTGTTCTGCGACAAGCGCTTCACGACCTACGAGCGGGCCGACATCACCCTGCCCTCCGTCGTCAAGAAGGACGGGCGGCGTGCCGACTTTGACGACAGCAAGCTGCGCGCCTCCATGCAGCTGGCCCTGCGCAAGCGGCCGGTCAGCGTCGAGCAGATCGACGCGGCCATCAACCGCATCGAGGAGAAGCTGCTCGCCAGCGGTGCGCGCGAGATCGCGTCGACGCGCCTGGGCGAACTGGTCATGCGCGAATTGAAGCGCATCGACAAGGTGGCCTACGTACGTTTCGCTTCGGTCTACCGCAGTTTCGAGGACGTCGACGAGTTCCGGCAGTTGATCCGGGAAATCTGACCCGGGTAGATCCGATCCACCGGAACGGTATCTGATCGGCTGGTTTTTTCCAAACAAGTTGTACCCTCTGCCAATAGGTTGTACTCCAGGACCTTTTTGACAAAGGGTTCTACGCTGGAAGGCCTAAAACCGGCGAGTTTTTGACAAACAAGTTGTACGCCACCCAGGGAAGTGAGTTCCTATAGGTGCATCGACCGATTCAGCGACGGGACGTCGCGAAAACTCGGAACGCGCAGCTTTTTGCGCTTTGGGCTCCTCAGCCCTCAAAAAGGCTCTTTTTTTCCAATAGGTTGTACGCCAAAACGCCCGTTTGCCAATAGGTTGTACGCCAGAACGTAGTTTGCCAATCGGCTCTGTGCCGGCCACGTTTGCCAATAGGTTTTACGCTGGCGAGCCGGGGCGGCTTGAGAAGTACAGATGGCCTTCCCGGTGTAGCGATTCAGGGGCCGTTTCGGTCCGCTAGTCAGCCCTCTTCAAGGCGTGTCGCTTGGAGCAGCGCCGCCATGATTCGCAGCTCGGGCCCTTCGCCGAGGTCAACGCCGTCCGGCTGCATGTAGACCTCAGCAGCATCGGCTTGGGCCACCAGGATTTCGTGGGTTGAGTCCACGAGGCGGTTGTACTCATCAACGGACGTCGGGTTGACGTCCCTGCCTGCTGCGACCGATACGAACTCCCGCTCGGACGCCGTCAGCCGCAACTTGTCGCCGCACCTCAGCATGCTTCCCTCTCTCCCTGCTGCCTAGCGCAGCCACGGCGCATGTTGCCAGCGCCCGCGGAAGCGGCGGGCCAAGCTGGCGGTCCAACCGCGACCTATTCACGCGCAAAGGCAGCTTGAGAATATTCATTCTTTCAATACCCCTTGAAAGAAACAATTTCTTTATATCAGGGAAACCCAGCAAATCGAGTAATGTCGACAAATCTGGTTATAAGCTTTAAAATGGCCTCACTGAGTCCCAGAGCCTAAAGGCCAAATTCAGTGTTAAACGACTTCTGCTACCGCTGAGCCCCGGGTCACCACAAGTGAAGAGGCAAAGAAGCAGCGTCCCGGAAGTTTGGGTTCCGACTCCCCTCTGAGCCGGACGGCGGCTAAGTACACGCCACCGTTGATACACCAGGACTTTAAATCCTGCTCTACCGCGGTCTGACGTCAACCGCCAGAGAACCAACAAAACCAACCGATTCAATTGCCGCTTATCTGCGGCAGGGAATCGCTTTGCCTAGAAAGTACCCACCATCGCTCATGACAGAAAAAACGCCCAAGACTCGCAAGCGCAAAACAAAGACGCCTCTGGCCAAGCAAATTTGTCACGTTTCCCTTAAAACGGACTACCGTGTCATCCGGGGCAAGCAAGTTCCGTTCGTATCCGCGACCCTCAGCATGCGCGGCAGTCGCTGGTCCCTGACTCTCGACAACCCGTCGCACCTCGGCATGGTGGCCAAGGCCATGCAGTTCCGGCAGCTGCGACGTGAGAACAACGCCGTGCTCTCCGTACGCGGTGACGGGCCGCGACTGGGCGAAGCACGATGGCGCGCGCTCGGCCTTGACGACGCGGAGTGCCGCTTCATGTACCTCCTGGACCTGTCGTTCCATAACGAGCCGGTGGTCGTCATTCGGCCCAGCAAGCTGAGGCCCGCTGGCACCGCGACGCCGCACAAGCCGGCCTGACGCGCTCAGCCCGAGCGCCTCCCCTCCCCGCCTCTCATCCACGTCCGCACAGCCTCTTCGGCGCGGACGGCCCAGACACGCCTGTAGACAGCCACATGCCCACCTCCAAGTCCCCCAGCACCACCCCGACCCCCAGCCGCCCCTCGACCGAACTGACCGCCGTCGGCAACGTCGTTTCATTCCCGGTCTCCCCCGCCGCCAACGAGCAAGCCGCCAAGCCGAAGAGGAAGGCCTCAAAGAAGCGCACCCTCAAGGAAGACCTGGCACACGCCAACGAGGTCCTGGCGCGAGGAGACGCGCTGCTAAAGACCCTTGCTGAGAAGCATCGAGCCACTCCGAAGGTGAGCTATCTCCACACCCCTCAGCAGACCATCCCTGTTTACTTGAGCCAGGTTCAGCGACCGATGACCAAGGAGCGGACTCAAGCGGCCGGGCTCCTGAAAAAGCGCGGTTTCACAGAGGAAAAGTTCAAGGACACCGCGACCTTTGAGGAGGCAGTTTCACTTGCGGAGCGCGTGCTCTTCCTACGCGGCAAGAAGAACCGCTACAGGGTCAGCGGCGAGCCCATCTTCCATGACCTGCACCACACCATTCACGCCCCGACCCAGCTCGCTGCCGAACGCCTGCAGGCCGATATCTGCGTCTATAGCCCCGACCTCGCCCACGGCTTGCGCATCTACCAGCCCGCCGAGACTCTCGATATGCGCATCGTGCTGGTCCGGCGCTACGTGAGGATGACCGCCGAAATCGTCCTCTCGGACTCTGTCGACCTGCTCCGCCGTGCAACCGAGTTCGGGTGCCAGTACGAGGGCTGGAGCCCTTACGATGACGCGCCGCCGGACCATCGCGCCCCGGCAGAGCTGTCGGCGGCCGAACGGCGCAAGTTGGCGTTCCGTGCTGAGTACCTGAACGACGTCCTGCTGGCGCGCGCCATCCTCGCTCCGTACATCTGGAGTTGGACCGAGACTGACATGGAGGCGGCAGACAGCGAGCCGCTTGGCAAGCCCTACCCACGTGGCATGGACCATGAAATCCACGTGCAGCTCGTCAAGTGGGCACCTTGCCTTGACGACCTGCGCTGGCTTCTCTCGCAGTCGGACGACATGCACATCGCCGCCGAATCGCTGGACTACAGCGTGTTCTATACGGGCGCGCGCCTCAGTTACACCATCATCGACCAGCTGAACCCGACCGAGGCCGTGAAGGGGGAGATGCGCGATGCCATGAGGGACACCCTGCGCATGAGCAATGGCGCGAACGAGCGTCTTGCGGACCTCGGTGAGAAGTTCGGCATCGGCCGGTTCGACGACCTCGACGCGGACAACGAGGCTCCCTACAGCGAGAACGACGACTGACGAGTTACGGACTGGTCGAACCAAGGGCCGTCCCGTGGGCAACCGTCTGCGGGACGGCTCTTGGCCTTGGCAGTGAAGTAAATCTTGCCGGCAGACACGAAGCTAGCCCGTGGGTGCCTATACGCAGTAGGACATCGTCTACAGCCACGTCGTGAGACGTTGCCGTGTGGGTTGTCGGAGGCCCTTCTTTCCTCCAAACAGGCAGCTTGCGCTAGTGTTCTGTTCCATGAGGAACTGACGTACTTTTTGGTTTGGCTCTCAAGGCGTTGTCTTGAGAGCTTCTTTTTTCTGTCTGTCGTTTATACCTTCACCCCATTCAGGCCTAGGAGGTCGACTTTTCCAGCCACTCCACCAGCCGCTCCAGCACCCCAGGCGTCGTCAGCCCCAGGCTTGGCTCGCACAGCAGCAACTCCTCGGGATGTGGCTCGTCGAACTCCTTGCCGTCGTCGTCGAGCACCCGATACGACGTCACAGTCGGGTGCATGTGCAGCCACCATCTGATGGCTTCCTGCCGCGGCCCGCGCGGAGCCACGTCAATCAAGCGACTGCCCAGCGGGCTCAACAGCTCGCGCAGCTCGGAGGGGTGGTACTGATACCGCCACGTGGAGTGAACCACCACAGGCAGGTCAGGCGCGAGTTCCAGCGCCTTCGCCAGCAACGGCAGCCAGACCCAATGCGGCCCAACGTCTTCTATACCGTCGCCCGCACGATGAAGGACGCCGTCGAAGTCGATGAAAAGCGCGCGATGAAACGTCATCGGCAGCGCAGCAACATGCCATTGCGGCAGCCGCAAAAAGCTCGAATGCTCATGCACCCTCCCCCACCATAGGACCCACGCTAGGGTACGGAATACCGGAGGAGAAAGATATGGGGCTGGCTGTTGATGCTGACGCCACTACCAGCTGATGCATCTACAGCTTGGCTGGTTCGATGCAAGCCACGTTCAGCGATTGATGCCCGCGCAGTCGTACCCGGCCATGAACAGGCACGCTTCCAAGCTGCGCATTCCGTCCGGGCTTGGTTCCACCAAGAGCTCAGACAACAGCCAGCCCAGGCGCACCTTCGCTGACGCCCAAGCTCTGGCGTTCCTCAGGACGGCTTCCGTCGACTGGCTCCTGCCGCCGTAGTAGAGCGCCGGCGGGGCGATGCAGCCGGGGAAGCGCGACCGAACGCCTCGTCTGTCCCCTCCCCCACCGACCTCTGGGAACGATAGGGCCGAAGGCAGTCGTTGCCCCTCGGTGCCACGGGCTCGTCTCCAACTTTCAACAACCGTAGCCACTGCGCCGGCTACGCGCGAGTCGTAGATGGGAAGTCCGTCCTCTGAGTTGAACGCATGGACCTTGGTCAACATCGAGTTCATGCCGAGTACGCCGCGCAGCCCGTCTGGGGTAGCAACTGCCTGCTCGAGATTCAGCGCATTTTTGACTTGGTCGAGGTAGCCCACAAGGTCGGGGCGGGCCAACAGGAATGGCAGCGCGCCAACGGCTGCATTTCTATCCCCACCCCACCGCAGAATTCTCTCAATCGCAGCAACTGCAGACTCCCGCGTTCTGGCGCCTCTGATGGCTTGCGCCAACCCGGCGACTGTCGCTCGGGTCTCTGCGAAGTCACCCGTGGACATGCCATTTGCTCGCCAGCTATACCCGCGAGTCAGCTCCCCAAATGGTGAGCGTCGCCGAACTGCAACTGGAACTTTGGTGGACTTCGGAATGTCCAGCGCTACGGTAAGCGTCGAAAGCGCGCCGCCGCTTGCGGGCGCTAGGTGTCCGTCCCCATCGCACTCGAAGGTGCCCGCCCAGGCGACGAAGTCGCGCACCTGAGCGTTTGAAGAAAAGTCCTGTCGGTTCATGACTCAATCTCCGCGTCCAGCGAGGAACGGCCATGCATAGCGCAACATACTTTCTACGCTGCGACTAACTCGCGCTGTCGAATCTGGGTAACCCTGCCATCCATGAGCTCAACAAAGAGCTGGGTGGGGCTGTCACGCTCAAGCAGCATCGTTTGCGATGTCTCCAACTGAGAAATGGTGCCTGCGCGAGCCCCCTCGAGCATCTCTTGGACCGACATAGCTTCGCCTAGCACCTCAGCCTTTCGGACGTCCAGGGTCTTGTCACGATTCCACATGGACTTGAAGCGCTCGCCGTCGATGCTGCCTTGAGATTCAACCAAGGATTGCACGTCCTTGAACTCGGCGAGCCCCTGCTTGATGCTCTCGCACCTGGCGCCTTTCAGCGCTTGCTCGCCCGGGTAGAGGCTCAACACGTACCAGGCCAACGCACGAGTCCTCAAGCAAACCTTCAGGTCTTCAACGACCTGCCCAATCTCGCGGTACTTCTCGATGCTGTTCTTGTGCAGGCTCTCGGTTCCGAAGGTGTCGTCATCTCTCGGCGCGACCTGAACCCGACGCTTGATATCAGCCACGAGGTGGTGCTGCACCGCCAGCAAATCGCGCTCGCAGGACTCAAGCTCGCCGCGAATGGCGGGCGTCAGCTCCCCTTGAGTGAGCGCCTCATAGCCTTGCTGCAGGTACTGGTACGTTCCGTGGATGACCGCACGCCGACCGCTGTCAAGGAAGTCGCTGATGCTGTTCACAGCGTCTTTGATTTCACCAAGCTTCTGGCTGATGTCAGCCATGTGCTTTTGCGCAACGACGACCGATGCCAGTTGCCAGACCGCAGCGGCGTTGACCAGGTTTGTGAGGTCCTTGGTTTCAAAGAGCCGAGCGTGCTCCTTGATGCCATCCTTGCCCATCGCCATCGCCCGGAATCCATTTCCGTCTGCAGCCCGTGTGAGCTTTCCGTCGATGACTACTTCCATCAACTGGCGGCCGCGGTGAGCTTCGGCCACGAGCAATGACGGCGCAGCCTGCATCAGCGAAGAAATCCGGCTGGCCACCCCCAAGGAAGGCTCCACCGGCTGAGTCTTGGCCACCGAAGCCAGGTCAGACAAAGGAAGCGGCCGCAGGGTGACGGCAGGATTGGAAACGTCCGTCCCAAAGTGGATAGCGGCAGGCATCGGCTCAGGAGCTTCCTGCTCGATGACAGCAAGGCTGCTCCCTGCGGGCGAAAGCGCCTCGCCCTTGCTCTGCTCTTGTGGGCTCGGTGCGCCTTTCTTGCGCAGGAAGAACACTGCAGCCAAGACGGCCGCGGCGAGGACGACTAACGCAATAGTTGTGAAATTCATGGGTCTCCCTTCAGGACGACCCCAGTTTCCATCTGGTGCCGGAACCACGTCCCGAAAACGCGGCTACCTCTGTGACCGATTTCCGCAGCACCGGAGAAATTTCTAACTGCAGCGTAGTTGACACTCTGCTCACCCTGGATTCGGTACATCCTTCCGATGAAGGCCAGCAACTTGCGTAGTTCGACTGGTCCTGCAGGGGGAAGGTTATGCAGTTTGTCGTCGCGTTGGTGCTGTTCGCGATATTTTGGGCTGTCTCGCCACGAATCTTTAAGTGGCTCTTCAAGCTCAACTTTGTTCTTAGCGTCGGCGGGTTCATCCTGCTTCGAATCGTGGCTTTCTTCTTCGGCGCGACCCGGGGCGGAAGAAATGCCGGCATGTTTGAAGATGAAGCCCTTGTCATCGGCCTTTCCTTCTTCGGGATGGCTGCAATCGTCGTGCTCGGCATCGTTTCGGGTGCGCTCATGGCCTGGTTCAGGAGCCGCGGCTCTCGTGCCTAGGTCCGTGTCGTGATTGCAGGTCAGTGCGGCGGAGTGCATCATTGCGGCCTCCCGCCAGCGAGGCCATCATGCACAACCTCTTCACGACAGACGGTGCGACAGCGTTCGCATCTACGAGGTCTCACCCGTTGGGCGTCGTCGGGGTCGTGAGCTTCGTCCAAGGCTCCCCCGCGGTGCAGGTTGTGCACGAATGCTTGCGCATCCACGGCGATAAAGCGAGCGCGCTGCGAGACGCCCGACGCGACGCTCGGAAATTGCTCGTCATGTGGGGCGAGCGTGTGAGGCTGGGGGAAGACTAAGCTTCGCCGTCCTAGCCGTCGCCGTCCTTGTCGGAAACCACATCTCCGCCCACTCAGGATTGGCCCTCTTCCAGGCCTCAAGGTCGCGTACCTTCAGCCACCATCGCCGGGCCTCGTATCGAGCAGCCTTGAGCCTGATTGCTCAGCCCTAGGCTGCTTCGCAAGGAACTTCGCACGCTGGCGCTCGGGCAAGTTCGGGCGCACCCACATCTGACGCCTTGGAGCCCAGAGGGCGACGCAGCACTCCACGAGCTTCAGCTCATCTTGCAGGCCGGCCGTCGATTCTTGCACTTCGAAGCAGGCCTGTAGGTCGAGCCGCCCCATCCACCAAACCGTCGCCGAATCGGCTACTGCTTCATCTGCCTTGATGAAAAGCCTGACGGCATCTCAGTCGCAGTGCTCAATACACCTTGGGCGGCTCAGCGCGTCGTAGTACACCGGCTGCATCGGGTCTTGACGAAAGTACGACGTGCAACTTATCCAACCTCACCGGGCCTGGCCCAGGTTTCGAACCGGCTCCCGGCTCATGTACATGCTGTACGTGTGCCGAATCCCAGTGCTCGCGGCGCTTCTTCTGTTTGCGGCGGGGGCACTAAGCGACCAGGTCCAGGAGATTGCGCGTGTCTATTTCCTGAATGCCGCGGACCCGCATGACAGCGAGCCGTCCGGCTTTACGCTGATGGCAATCTACGTCCTGCTATTCATTTTGACTTGGACGCAGCTCTTTTGGACGCACTACGCGCTTGTGCACCGGTACGCCAAGCCGCTTACTTCCAATTCGACGCTTCGTGTCGCGAGAGCCCTGTTCCCAGGTTTGCTTGCGTTACTCCCATGGGTCGGAAGCATTGTTGCCACGTTCAAGGCGAAGGCCGGCCTATCCGGGGACGCGCTCTCTATAGCGTCCGCCTTCACCTGGGCGCTGGCGATTCTCGGCGCAGGGTCTGTCATGACCTACTACTCCAAGCGCAGGAAACTCTCCATCGGCTTCTCGCGGTTGCAGGACGGTGCCGCGGCTCAGCACCGGTTCGGCCAGGGCTCATGGATACTGGTTTCCCTTGGGTTGGGCCTCGCAATATTTATTTGCGCCGCAGCGTCTCCTCAAGAGCTCGGACGGCTGCTCGGTGCCATCGGAGTTCTCCTTGCGGCTTGCGTGGCGCTTGTTCCGCTGCTGACTTGGCTCACGTCGTCCCCCCGCATACCTCGTTGGCACTGGCTGACGTTGTTGTTCGTAGTCGCAGCGCTGTGGAGCGCGCTAGACCTCAACGACAACCACGAGTTGCGACAGCTGAGGAAGAAAGAGCCTGCAACGGCCAAGCTGACATCCTTCGACGAGGCATTGCGCGACTGGCTGGTCGCACGGGCTCCGCCAAACAGCAAGGAGCCCTACCCTGTAGTGTTCGTGGCCGCCGAGGGCGGTGGGATACGAGCCGCCTACTTCACCGCACAAGTCCTAGCGGCAATTCAGGACCAGTGCCCGGCATTCGCGCGTCACCTCTTTGTGATTTCAGGCGTCTCGGGCGGCAGCATCGGTGCCGCCACCTTCGCAGGACTGCTGGACGCAACGCCGATGTCGGATGTGCACGCAGACCTCAAGTGTGAAGCCCAGACGACTGCCGAGCAAGGAGACATCGCCGAAGGCGCAGAGGCCGTTCTCAGGGCTGACTACCTTGGGCCGCTGGTAGCAACCATGCTCTTTCCCGACGCACTGCAGCGCCTCGTACCCTATCCCGTTCCCTCATGGGACAGAGCCAAGACGCTGGAAGAGACCTTGGAGCAGCGGTTCAAGAAGGAGCTACAGACGGATTTCATGGAACGCGGCCTGTACTCCTACTGGAAGGCAGACAAGAACGTCCCAATACTGATGTTCAACGCGACGAGCGTAGAGACTGGTAGCCGAGTTGTAGCGTCACCGGCCTACCCTCTGGAAGAGCGCTTCCATCGACTGACGTCCTTTCAGGACTTCGCGCCGTTCACGGAGCATCGCATCAGCACAATGGCAGTCACCAGCGCGCGGTTCCCCCTGGTAACCCCAGCTGCGACGCTCACAAACGGTGATAGCCGCCTCCGCTTCGTCGACGGCGGCTATTTCGAGAATTCGGGGGCAACCACACTATCCGAGGTCGTCGACTTCGCAATGCAGATGGCGCCGGCCTATGGGTTCAAGATTCGCCCCGTCGTCATCCGCATCGGGAACTCGCCGAGCATGCTGGCCGCTACCGTCAAAGTGCCCACCACCGCCCAGGCCGAAGAGCAACCTCCACGCTGGCTTGGCGAGTTGCTCTCGCCTGTTCGTACGATGGTAAACACACGCGGGGCGCGCGGTGTTCTGGCTGCCGAAACGCTCAAGACCGACATCACCACGATGCAAGACAACGGGGTACCGTCCGACTACATCGAGTTCCAGATTGGCGTGGACTCTGTGCCCATTCCGCTGGGCTGGCAGCTTGCCGCGTCTACGCGCAGGGCGCTGATTTCGCAGCTGAAGCCGCCGGCAGACTGCGGGACCAGGACAGGCATTGTGAACGGCTGCAGCTTGAAGGACGTCATCGACGTCATCCGAGAGGCCGAACAAGCCGCAAAGAGTCGCTGAGAACCCGCGGTAGGCGGGTGCGCTGCAACTTGACGCGGCCCAAGCCTCATAGAGGCTGGAGGGCAATCGAAGGGGCGTTAGCTAGCTTCAGCCGGCGTCGCCGCTGGAGCGGTCCGCTTCCGAGGCGCAGACCCCGCATTTGCTTTCGGCTGTTTTTTTGCGGTCCTCTTAGTTGGCACCACATTCTTCGCGGGTACCGCCTTCCTCGCCTTCTTCACCACTGGCGCCGGTGCGGCCTTGCGCAGCTTAGCGACCGGTTTATCAGCCTGCGGCCCCGCCAACAGAAAGTCTGCCAGTGAGGCGCCAGCCTCCAACGCATCCTTGAGCCAGGACGGACGCTTGCCCATACCGCCCCATGTGTTGCCGGCGCTGTCGCCATACTTCGGCGCCTTTGATGCGGGCTTTGCGTCGGTGCGCCGCTGTGCCTTCGCTCTGTTGCCCACGATGAAGCCTCCGCCAAACAGGTCTTCCGAAGTCAATCCATGCAACTGAATCTCCTTCTGCACGCGCAACACAGCCGCCTTCTTCAGGCTGTCTGCTTTCTGTTGCAGTTTCGCGATTTGCGCATGGAGCCTAGAGACGCTGGTTGCCATGAGTTTTCTCTGGAAGTCTTAACGCGCGGAGTCTACGTCTACTGTTTGCCGAGTTCCACCAGTCGAAGCGACAGTTCTTCACTCGGCCCGAAGCATCGTTGACCGCGAGTGACGGTCGACTTCGAACGCGTCTTGGAACAACTAGGAAGAGACAAAACTCAGGACGCTGCGGAAGACCTAGCCAACAGCTGAACACCGCGCGGCCGGGCAGAACTCAGGGCACTTCCGTAGACAGAATTACGCGCTCGCGTGGTTCAGTCGTCTCCAAGCAGATGGTTCAGGGTAATACTTTGAAGCGTCGGGCGAACGTCAAGGCCTACTCGCAGACTCACTCTGGTCCTTGCGACGGCAGTTTCTGAAGGCTGGTGTTCTACGCTGCGACCTCGTCGTACAGCGTTTGTTCTTGCAGCGCCGTATCAAACTCGTAGTTCGTGATGGGGTGAGCGCCCAACATCTCCTCAAGGTTTGACCGGACTATCAGCTCTACATGGTTGGCAGCAGCTTGTTCTCGCGCTCCGGTAGTGAAGCTTTGATTTGTCACGGCCAGCCGGCGAAAACGCGTGCCTCTGAACGTTGCCTGGTACCTCGCCGCGCCCGCCGTGACCTCCTTGATGGCATCCCATCCCACCTCGGAGGCCTTGGAGCTCTTGCACTGCAGCAACTCCCCTTCCCGCCCCTTCAGCGCAACAACGTCAATGCCCCCGTCGCCGCCACGTTTCGGTGTGACCGTTGCCTGGAACCCAAGCCTTCCCCACAGCATGCAACAGAACACCTCGAAGCCGTCGCCGTCCATTCGGTCGACGTCGTCCATGGTGAGATAGCGCTTGGGCACAGCTTCGCCACGTCCGCTGTCTCCAACGAGTTCCTTGAAGGTCGCGTCTTTGCCTGTGCCATTGAGCATCGCCGCAAGGCCACCATCGTCGAGCGTGGCCCCGGCCAGCCCAGCTTTTCGCTTCAGGAGTTGGTCGAGTCGAACCTCAAAGGTGTGGAAGTCATTCGCCACCACCGTTGGGCAGTACACGAAGACATCGCGCACTTGGCCGATGCGATATGCCCGGTCTGTTGCCTGAGCCTCCTTCGAGGGGTTCCATGCGCGAGTGAAGTGAAAGACATGGTTGGCTGCGGTCACGTTCAAGCCAGCACCGGCGGCAAGGGTCGATAAAATGATTACGTCGAAGCCAGGCTTCGCCGAGAACTTGTCGATGTAGCCCTGCCGCCCCTGTGACTCACCGTTGATGATGAACGGGCGCAGTCCGAAGGACTCCTTCAGGAAGTAATAGAGAGCGGCTTGAGCCTCGCGCAGCTCAGTGAAGACGATTGCCTTCTCTCCGGCACGCTGAATTTCGGCCAACTGTGTCAACAGCCAGCTCAGCTTGGGCGAGTTCCCGAGGTGCTGCTCGCGGCCCGCCTTGTCCAAGATGAACTTCGTTCCCGGCAAGCAATACGGCTCGGCACAGACTGCCTTCATGAGATGCAGCGCCCCGAACGAGAGCTGGGCGCGCTTGCGGCCGTTCGACTCATTGGCTGCGTCCTGAAGCTTCTTCAGTCCACCCTTGTAGAGAATGCTCTGGTGCTCGGTGATTGCTATTTCGAGCAGTTCCTCTTCCTCCAGCGCCGGCTTGAACTCCAGCGCCGCAGACTCCGCCTTCTTCATGGCGAAGAACTTCTTTGGCAAGTCGGCGGCGATGTCAGCCTTGGTTCGCCGTAGCGTCTGCGGCGCAATCGCTGCCTGAAGCCGCTTCATCGCCGCCACCTGCTCGTCGGTCTCGCACTCAATGGGGCGGCGGTACGTCTTGCCGAATTCTTCTAGCGCGCCAAGCAAGCCCGGTTGGACAAGGTCAAACAAGCACCAAAGGTCGGCCAAGGAGTTTTCTACCGGGGTGCCCGTGCATGCGATGCGGAAGTCCGCCTTCAGCTTCTTGGCGGCCAGAGTCACCAGCGTGCCGGGTGTCTTGATGCGTTGGGCCTCATCGCCAATCAAGAAGGCGAACGGCTGTTTGGCCAACGAGAACTCGTAGGACGTCAGTACCTCGTAGGTTGTGACGATGACCTTGGCGCTTCCGGACCAGTTCGGCTTCAACAGTTCGACGATTCCCTTGTCCTGCAACTGACTGTCGATGAGCCCCAGCGGCTGTTTGCGGTCTTTCAGCTCGTCGCCATAGAGCACCAGTACCTCAGGAAAGGAATCGTCGAAGAACTTGCAAGCCTCGTTCGCCCAGTTTTCCAGCAGGCTCTTTGGAGCAAAGATGATGGAGGGCGCCGCATTGGGGTTGCTCTCGTAGTACCAGCCCAAAACGGACAGGAGCTGCAAAGTCTTCCCCAATCCCATATCGTCAGCCAGCAGCGCGCCTCGACATTCCGAGGGTGCCTTGGACACAAGGTGCTGGAACCAGGCCACGCCGTACAGCTGATGTTTCTTCAGCTCGATGGCCGGACGCAGGCTTCGAGGCAACTGTGCCACCCACCCCTCCGGCAAGGCCAGCGACGCTCGACGCTCCTCAAGGTAGTCCACGCCGTGGAAGTTCGTCTTCACCAGCAGCGTCTCCCTTGGCCCTTTCTTCTGCTTCGGCTTGGACTCGTCCTCCGTTTTCAACTTTTCTTGGCCGCCGAGCATGGCTTCAAAGCCATCTGCCAGGGTCCGAGCCTGAGGCGTTGCAATGGCGGTTGGCAAGCTGTCGTTCTTCACCTCCGCCGTGCCGGCCTTTTCAGCCTCCTCAACCTGCTGGCTGAACTCCTTCACCCATTCCTTCGTGAGAGGGATGAGCACCTGCCCGTCGTGCCCCTGCAGCGTCACCTTCACCATGGGAGTAAGGTCAGAGGGAAGCCAACCGTTTTCCTCGTCCCCCTCCTTCTTGTCTCGCTGGAACACAGGGACATAGATGGGCTTGGCCACGCCGATGCCCTCGATGCGACCGCTGTATCCGTCCAGCTGATAGACGTCGTCGAAGTTGATGCGTTCAGCGGGCTGTGTACGCCAGAGGTGGGCCAACTGCATGCCTCGCTCCAGCTGAGCTGTTGACTCCGCATCGAGGGTCAGGTCGTACTCCTCCCAAGGAAACTGTTCCCGCTCTTGCTCCAGCGCGGACTTCAGCGCATGCAGGAACTCATCGAGCATCTCAGGGCTCTTGAGCGTTCCGCTGTTCGTCCGAGCAGCTCCATCGCCGAAATGCTCTGTCACCAGGAGGTCGACCGTGTTGACCCTGCCATGCTCGGTTCGAGCGACGAGACTGAATACCGCAGCAACTGGACCAGCCTTCGCACGGTCCTGCTGGAACTCCTTTTCGTTCAGCACTTGGTGAGCGCTCTCTCCAAGGAAAGCGAAGGGGTTGTGGATGAACTTCTCCGCCTTGCTTCCAGAGACCTTCCGGTTCGGCATCTCGCGCTTGATGACCGCCAAGACCTTGCGAACGGGCTCCGAGATGACAACACGCACGCGGCCGGCACCGCGGGTAAGGTCGTAGTGTGGTTGAACGGAATTGAAGCCATCGAAGGCCGTGAGCCAGCCGTCAGGCGCGCCCTCGAACGTAGGCGACACGGTCAACACCCGCCCAAAAGGCGTCTCTTCCTTTGACAGCGGCAGCCTCAGGCTGTCTGGCGTGAGAACCAACGTGGTCTCAAGGTAGGGGTTCGCATAGAGCGCCCCAGCCCGGTCTGCAACGCTTCGAATCCGCCCCCAAGCCAGTTCCTGGGCCTGCTGGTTGCGTTCGCCTTGAGGACGAGTGCGAAGAGCGGCAACCTCAGCTACCGTGGCCCAAGCCCACGGCGAAAGCATTTGTACTCTTCCGCCGACCGTTGCGACAGCCCCGTCCAGGCGCTCGACCCGTATCTGCTGGCTGCCATCCGTCCAGCCCGAAATCTCCAGGTCGAAGTCGTCTGATGACAATGTTCCCGAGCCATCAAGTACTGGCCTCAGCGGCCCTTGCGGCGGCAATCCAAGAAGGTTCAAGGCGCCCACATGCTCTGCGGATGCCTGCAATGCGTAGACGTCCGCCCAAGGAATGGTTGCGCTACTCGCATCCAACCTGCACCGCCCCTCGGTAGCCAACTGGGCCAAGTACGCCCCGAGCACGGTGTCTTCCGCGCCGGCGTCGTGAATGGCTTCAAGTAGCCCTTCAGCCGTCGGCTCGGCGAGATTCTTCGCAAACTCTATGCAAACACCCTCACCAGTCCAGGTTGTCTTAAGAGCGGGCTCGGAGACCTTGGCTGTCGTCGAACGCTTGAGGAAGTCAAACAAGCCCATCAGGCCTCCGGAAAGTACCAAGCCTGGCGGCTGTTGGCCCACGTGAATCCAAGCGCCTTCAGTTCAGAGCCGAGCTGCACGCGTTGAAGCGGGTCTTCGACCCACAGGCGCCCGCCACTCGCGTTTTTCCGCCGGTCGTCGATGGTGGCACCGCGAAAACGACTGAGGAGCGTGTTGAGAGCTGCCATGTCCGGCCCTGCGAGAGCCGCAGCTTGCGCGGCCGAGTTGGCACGCTCGGCAGGCCGACCTCCAGTGGCCGCGCCCGTTGCTCCTGCGGCGGGAACGCGTCGAGGCGCAGGTTCATCAGGAAGGATTCCGAGCTGGCGAAGGTCCTGCTCCGCGCGCCATCCCCAGCCTTCACGGTGGACGATTCTCAGCGCGCAACCAACACGGAAGCCGGCGGCCAAGTCAGATGTTCCGCCGTCATAGTGGCGGTCGTACGGTTCGAAGGGGAGCTGGTCCGCCTGATAGACGTAGCAAGCGTTGGGCTTCTTGCTAAATTCGATGATGAGGTACGAGCCTAGTTGCATCATGAATGCGTCGACCTCGGGCTTTCCGGTGAACTGGGCGTAGGCCCCCTCCTCGCTCGCAATAAGCTCGCGGACAGCGGTGTTGGTTCGCTTCAGAGCCATCGTGTCGGCGCCAAAGACCAAGCGTGTCCAGGTAATCTGCTTGAGGTATTTGGACCAGAAAGCCAGGCGCCCCTCGTCCGCTTTGTTCCGTGCCGCGAGGATGTCGAAGAAGTCCTTGAGGTTTCGCTCGTTGACCCAGCCCAGCACCATCCGCCACACAGGGTCTGGCACCCTGTTCCAAGCGGTCGCAATGCCGGCGGCCTTGAGCTTGGGGTTCTTCCAAACGGTCGGCTGACACACGAAGTCACGCAACCGTTCGTCCGGAGGGGCTCCTTTGCATGCGTGATATCGGATGAGGATGACCTCAAGCGCCTCGTCGCGGAAGCCAGGCTTGCTTTGGATGAGTTTGATGAGCTGAGGGACCAGCCTTCGAAACTCCGCATCGACCTCGGCCGTTGCCCGCCGAACGGCCGCAAGAACCAGGGCATGCCAGAACCAACTCGAAGGCGGAATGCCAAGGTCCGTTGCGAGACGGTCAGTGGGTTCCGCGTCTCCGCGGAGATAGTCCCTCGCATACTTCTCGACAGGCTTCGTCGTCAGAACCTCTGCGTCTTGCCGCAGGACTCCCACCCACTCAGGCACAAGCTCCGTCCCCGCCTGCGCATCTACCAGATGCCATGTACGTTCGAGGAAGGAACGCAGCGCCTCCCATCCCGACCGCGACGCAGCATCCTTCCCAGTCTCCGGGTCGAAGTTGAAGTAGGAGTACAGCAGTCCATGCCACGTCAGCCGCCACAGGTCGCCCTGCTGCGCCTCGTCTTCATAGGACGCCAGAAGGGATGGGAAGTTCTTGGACGCGAGCGCCAACAGCCCAGACTGTTCGCGGATAGGTTCTGAGACCGCTGAGGCGACGAGGTCGCGCTGCCATGCGTCGAGAGCCTGCCCTCGAACGAAGGCGCGAGCGGCCGCGTATGCGTCCTCCTTGCTCGGCTTAGCCTTCGCAAACCCCTGGAACAGCTGTTCGGCTTCGCGAGTCGGCTTCTCAACGAGTTCCGGTCGCCCGAACTCGCCCGCATGCAGACCCATCGAGGCAAGGGAGGCCTGAAGGTCCCTCGCCAGTTGCTGAAGCGCGGATGAGGCTAGCACCGGCCGAACTCCTTGCCCTTGAGGACATCGCTTTCCTCCGGCGCCTTCTCATCCAAACCTCTGAAGTCAATCTTGAACTCGACGCGACGGCTTTCGGCCTTGTCCTTCTTGATGGAGTTGAACGAGTAGCCACCAACCAGGAAGAGTTCTTGAACCTTCCGTAGTTGCTCGGGCGTCAACGCGTCACCGGCCCCGTTGCTTTGGAAAAGGGAGCAGACGACGCTTCGACTGCGGTCAAGGCTCAACTGCAAGTTGTAAAGGTAGGTTCCGTCCTCGTCGGTAAAGCCCTCCACGACGACGCTGCGCATCCACTCCTTGCCCTCCTTGGAGTCCTTGGCGCGAAGAAGCACCGGGATGTAGCTACGAAGGAACTGCCCGGCTGTCGTGCTGATGGTGAAACTTCCGCTCTCAAACCGGACCTCCTTGCCGAGGTCGATTCGAAAGTTCTGCCCGTCCACACCGACCCCAGCACTTTTCGGGTCCTGCGCAATCATGGTCATGACGCGGTTGATTGCAGCGCTGCGCTCGATAGTCGCTCGAGTGGCCGCGTCGATGCTCTGTGTCACCGAAACCAGCGTCACTGCCATCACGACGAGGAACAGCACCATCAGCGCGGACATCAGGTCCGAGAACGATATCCAAAACGGACTCTCACCCTCGTGCTTGGCACCGCGCTTGAGAACAAGTCGTGAGAGCACGTCAGGCCCTCTTCATGCGTTGAACCGCGTTGGCAAGTTCCTGGACCACCCCGTTGAGATGACCTGTGCCTTGGGCAAGATGGCGGTCCGTCTCTGCAATGGTCGACTTGACCTGGCTGACCAGAGAGTTGCCGAAGTCTGTGAACGCCTTCACCAGGGCCGCGTTGACTTGGTCGAGGTGAGACCGCGCCTCTGCCTCCGACTGGCGCATCGACTCAGCGCTGGATTTGATGCTGTTGACCAGCTCTTGCGAGACCCCCGCCTCCTTCTTGACGGATTCAATAAGCCCCATGAGCGCTGCAACCTGCGTGTCAACCGTCTTGCGCGTCGAGTCGTACTGCTCGAACCCGCGCTGTACGGCCGTGGAAGCCGCTTGCAAAGAAGCTGCAGTCGAAGAAAGTGTGTCGGCCACCTTGGTCGACCGGTCGAAGGCACCCGTCACAGCACTACCTGCTGTCTCAAATCGCTGAGCGGCGGAGCCCATCGTCAAGGCGCCTTGATTCATGCCGTCGATGGCCCGCAACGAAACATCTCCCAGCGCTTCGATGTTGCGCTGAGTCTTGGCGACCTGGTCGGAAACGGCGCTCAGCAACGATTCCACTTGAGTCGACAGACCGCCGACGAGTTGGTTGGTCTGCGTGGCCAGCCTATCGTTTCGTCCTGACTCCTCGGCCGCAGAGGCCTTGCGTACGTTCTCCAGTCCCTCCATGGCCATGGCGACCTCACCAAGGACCTTCATTACCGCCTCGTCCATGGCGTGCTTGGACTTGTTCTGCTCCTCGGTGACCAGGCGGCGGAAGTCCTGGACGAACTCGCGCATCTGGTCGGTGAGCAACTGCTGGTTGTCCGCAGCCTTCTTCATGGCGTCTTCCAGCGTTCCGCTCATCTGGGTCGCGGCCTGTTCGTTGGTGCGCTTGATGTCGACCAGCAGGCCTTGCAGAGAGGCCTGAACGGCGGCCATCGAATCCATGGACCGCTGCATCTGCTCGTTAATGCCACGCATCTGCCCGCCGAAAGTGTCTTCCAGCTTCGCCATGAATCCGGTCAGCAGTGTCTCGAGCATCGAGTTCACCTGCTCGCCGTTGCCACGCGCGGTGACTTCCATGGCCTCCCCTACCCGCTTCATGGGCTCAGCGATGGCGGAGGAGATGGACTCGCCGATGTGCTTGCCAAGCGCAAGCGACGACGCCTCCTGAGCCGCAATCTGGCGGTCAACCAGATTGGTCATCATCTTGTGGAGGTCCTCCACGAGAGCGTCCTTGAGCTGCGCAGTACTCGCGGCGCTCTGCTCAGACGACTTGACCAGCCGTGCCAGGTATTCCTCGCCGGCCCCGGTGGTGTACAGGCTATCCACCGCATGCGTCAGGTGCTCGACCAGGCGGTATAGGTAGGCAAGCGTGAGCCGACTGATGAAGACCACCAGCATGGCACATGCGATGGCTGCGCCCGAAGCCAGGAATGCGTGCTGAACCCCCACCAGCAGGGGGCCGAGCCCGTTGACCGTGTTCTGAATCTTCTCCGGGTCGACCTTGAATTTCTCCAATCCGTCCAGCAGGCCAGCGAAGGTGCCGATGATGCCCAGACCAGTCAGAACCCCGGGCAGATGCCGCGTGAACTCGTCGAACAGCCGCCCGTCCACCAGGACTTCCCTGGTAAACATCGATTCCGCCGGCACGGTGGCTCGAAACTCCGTGAGTACCGCGTCCCCGGACCCAGCTTTGCGAAGCTCGTGAAGCGTGTCGGCGTACTCTTCCCATAGATGCTTGAGCGGCTCCCATCGGAAGACCGCGCCAACTTCCTTCGGGTTTGGCGCCGCGCCTACCTTACGGAGCGCCCTCACTGCATTGAGCGAGGTCCTCAACTGGAGCCAGACCTGCGTTCCTTTGACCGCGTACCCAGCCAGGAAGATGAGGGTCAGTACCGCAACCAGCAAAAAGACGAAAAGCGGCAAACCATGGAGGTTCTCAAGCGACGGATGAACCGCCCCCAGTAATTTTGCGACTGCATTCACTGTGTGTTTCCTCCCTGCCTCGCCCGCTTCGTTGCAGGACTGGTGGCTGTCTCGGCGATGCCGTTGCGTGAGCAGAATTCTTCGACCAGGACCTCGAGCATGTTCGTGAGGCTACGTCGTTCATGAGCAGAAACCTCCGCCAAAAGCAACTTGGTCCTAGGGCTAACCCTGAACGACATTCCGGCGGCTTTCTCGGCGCCCATGCGTCGGTGTATTGCGTTATGCAACACACTGTAAGGCCTGCCATGCACGGCAGCCAAGGACAGGCAGGCTAGGGTCCCGTGAAGAGCGGCGGCAAACCTGCAGTGTTGTTCACCAGGAGTTGGTACTCCGGCGGAAGCTGCTTCCGCTCATCTGTAGACAAGCGGAGGTCCTGGATGATGTAGGCGGCCAAGGATTGCCGGACCTTGAGGCGAAGCGACTTCGCGCCGCTGAAATACTCCCCCGCAATCATGTCCTGTTGCGCTGGACTCAGCGCAGGATGGGCAACCAACTCGAGCTCCAGCTGCGAGTTCCACTCCTCATCGTCCTTGCGGCCGCGGGGAGCCGCCTCATCGACGTTTTGAACGCTCGCTACCCGACCGAGCGTGAAGTCGCGGAAGTCCTGCCTCTCTGAACACCAGGCCCGCATATGCCAGCGCCTGGGCGCCCTCACCAGAGCGTGTGGAAAGACCAAGCGAGTCGTACCTTCAGGCGTCGACATCGACCTGTAGACAAGACTCAGCCCCGTACCGGCAGAAATGGCTTGGAAGACGGCAGAGAAGACTGCGGGAGACGCTGCGGCCAAGTCCATCCGAGCGTCTTCAACCACTTGCCGGCGCCTCGTGTCTTTCGAGCCGGCAAGGACGCGTAGGTACTCATCCGGCGAGCGATGGCGGCCCGGAAGGGCCGCACGCGACACAAACTTCAGAGGGGCGTAGGCCGTTTCTCGCTTCGCCCGCCGGCCCATCGCCTTCGTTAGCGCACCGAGCAGCCGGCTGGCCCAGACAGCCTTGACGCCCAGCAGCTCGCGAATGCTCTCGTTGTCAAGCTCCCCTTCCCAGACCAGGACGGTCTCCAAGTCCTCTATCCGAGTGGCTGCTGCGGTATCCATCATCCCAATTATTGTGGATGGCGTCTTTCACTGCAAGCTAACTTATCTTGCGGTGCAACTTATCCTTTGATATAACTTGCAACAACACGCCATGAACCTGTTCGACCGCATCCCTCCGAACCTGTTCGGCCCTCTTACGGGCAAGAACAGCCGTCGGACCTGGGACTTGCTGGCGCGGTTCGCGGAACGGTATTTCGGCCCTGACGCCGTCCCCACTTACGCAGACGGATACCTCCACGAGCAAATCACCAAGGAGATTGAGCGGTTCCTGCTCGACAAGGGCTGGGACAGTGAGACGGGCGAAACCAACGCAACGCCGCTGAACATCCAAGCGAACATGTTGCTCAGCCGGTTGGTCGAGACTGGTTGGCTGGTGGAAGACCGAGTGGGCGCTCGACGGTTCATCAGCATGAGGCCGGTGGTTGCTCGGTTCTTCGAGACCCTGCAGCAGTTCGCGGTCGAAGGCCCCCAGCTCATCAGCGGCAACATTCAGCTCGTTTTCAGCCAGCTGCGCGCCGTGGCAGACAACCCGCGCGCGCAAGCTGCGGGATTCGTGAGTGCTGCGCAACTGTGTGTCCGTCTCATCAACTCGCTGAGCGCGACAACCCTACGTGCTCGCGACTTGATGAAGGAGCTGACCCAGGAGCAGGCCACTCCCGTCTTCGTCAAGAGGTTCTTCAGCGAGCACATCTCTGAGCTGTACGTTCGCGACTTCCGGGAACTCCGGACGGAGAACCACCCGCTTCGACTGCGTTACGACATCATCGAGCTGGTCAGTCGCGTGGCACACGAGGAACCAGCACGGTCGGAACTCCTGCAAGGCTACCGCGAGCTTCCAGGCTCTGAGGCCGGGGATGAAGCAGAGCAACTTGAACGTGACGTTGAGCGATTCCGCAAGTTGTTGGACGTCGAGCGGTTCCTAGAGAGGATGGACCGGGTCATGGAAGCGGCAACGCAGCGTGCGATTGCCTACCTTGGTTACAGGCTGAAGGCCTCTGACCGCATCGAAGAAGTGGTTGCGGACACGCTGAACGCGCTGAACCGGGCCGACCTGGCGCACATGCCTATTGAAGGCGGACTGCTCTCCCCGATGCCTATCGTCTCCGAGCACCGGCTGCGGATGCCCACAACTCCACCGCCCAAGCCCGTGCGCAAGCCGATGCTCAAGCGCGAGATGACCGTTCACGAGCGCGCCTTGCACATGCTGCGCAAGGCCATGATTGCTCATCGTGACGCCACGCCCATGGCCATGAAGCGTTATGTCCAGGCAAACCTGCCTGTAGGCGTTGCCGTTAACGCCGCTGACCTCCCGACCAAAAATGTCGAGGACGCAGTCGCATTTGTGGTGCTTATGCGCATGGCCGCCATTGCCAAGAGCAACCCTCAGGCGATGCGGGGAAACCCGCTGATGAAGCAGCTCGGGTTCAAGCCGAGCATGGCAGACGACGGAGCACGCGTCGACACGGAGCTGTTCAACGCGCCCGACTTCACGGTGACCAGGGAGAAATGAGATGCCGCGTACTTGGGAGGGGCTCGCGCAGAGCACAGATGGCGACTACGTCGTGGACGACTTCAAGCAAGCGTTCTATCAACTCGTCACGCAGCAGTGCCTGTACGCGCGGTTTGTTCAGCAGGGCGTTGCCTATCGGCTCATCTCACGGCATCGAACGGAGTTCAAAGAGGCCGCTGACCTATTGGGTCTGCAACTCGCGTTTAACGACCGTCTTGAGTACTGTTATGTCAACCAAGCCGTGGCTCGCCATTCGCCGATGGATTTGCAGGAAACCATGTTCCTGCTCGTTCTGCGGCACACCTACCACCTGCACGCCAGCGCAGGTGACTTGACCCCAGAAGGCGATGCCGTCATCAGCATCCCCGAGCTTCAGGAGACGTTCAAGGGCCTGACGGGTCGAGACCTTGAAACACGCACTCAGGTGCTGAAGGCCCAGGTAAAGACTGCCCAAAGGAACGGACTGGCACGCTTGGCTGATGCCGAGGACGGCGATGGCCAGCCGTTCGCCATTGCCATCCTTCCTGGCATCGCAGACGTGCTGAGCGAACACGCTGTCAACCGCTTCGGCGCACATCTGAAGGCCAGTCTCATTGCCCCCCCTGCTGCCGCAGCTGCAGTCGACCAAGCTGTGAAGGAGCAAGAACAATGAAAGCACTGGATTGCGTGCACCTGGTGCAGTTTTCTTTCTGGGAATACGAGACGTTATCTGTCGGCTCCGGCGGCAGCGCGTTCATTGGCCCCAACGGCGCCGGCAAGACCAGCCTTGTTGACGCCATCCAGATTGCAATGCTCGGCGGTCATGGCCAGCACCTTCACTTCAACGCGCAGTCTGTCCAGAAGGACTCGCGGTCACTGTGCGATTACGCGTTGGGCACAATGCGTTCCGGCGAGGGTGACAAAGGCGTGATGACGCGCAAGCGCGATGAAGCGCTTTCATACATCAGTCTGGTTTTCCGGGGCGAAGAAGAAGCCGACGTGGTGACCGCCGGCCTGTGTGTCTTCTCCACCGCAACAGACCATAGCCACCGGCTACTCGGGCTGTACGTTCTACCCGGTGTCGCCCTAAGCCTTGCCGACCACCTGGAAGACCTTGGCGAACGCGGCAAAGCTCCGCTTGACTGGCCGGTTTTCGAAGCCAAGGCACGCGACCTCTCCAAGCAGGTCGGGCGCACTCCGACAATCACTTCGAAACCCGAGACGTACATCGCCGAGCTTTTGCACAGCATCCAAGACTCGGACCTGCACATCAACGCACGCCGGTACATCAGAGCTCTCAGCCACAGCATCAACCTGAAGCACGTCAGCAGCGTTGGTGACTTCCTGCGAGGCTACCTCGTCGAAGCCACGCCTATCGACAAGCAAGGGACGCTGCGGCATATCAAGACGCTGCGGCGGTTGGTCGCCCAGATTGAAGATGTCAAGAACCAGATTGTCCGTCTTGGGGAGATTGACAAGCGGTTCACCACGGTGACCACCTACCATCGAGTGAAAGCCGTCGCCGCGGCCGTGCGCCTGCAGTTTCAGGTGGAATCCGCTGATGGGCAGGTCGGAACACTCACGGCTGCCATCGAGGACATGGGCGGTCAGATTGAAGCCGCAAAGACAGCGCACGAGCAGCGCAAGCAAGCCTACGAAGCCAAACTTGCAGCGTATGAAACGCTGCGTGACTCACTTGCCAAAGACCCAGAGCGCCCAGACCCAGCGGCTGCTCAGCAGCTTCGAAAGGCACTTGGCGAGACGGAAACTGAATACCGGCGGGCCGTCGAGGCCGTTGCCTTGCAGATGCGCAGCGCCCTCTCCTCCTTGGCTGACGCATTCCGCAAACCCCAGCCTGACCAGGCAGTGGCGGTCTCAAAGCTTGCCGAGTCCTGGGATTCCAAAGCCCGCCGTGGGCAGTTGCCCACCGTCGCAGACGTCAAAGCGGCTCTCGAATTGCTAAAGAACGCGAGCGCCGCAATCGCCGAGCGCGCGGCGCAGGATGCCAAGGAGCAAGGGGCAGCCAAGCGCCGGCTCGATGCGGCGCTTGAAAAGTCCCGTGCCGGCGACAAAGGTATCCGCCTGCTTGACGAAGACACAGCGGAGGCCCTATCTCTGTTCAGCAGAGAAGGCATCGACTGCCACACAGTCTCCAGCGTCGTCACCGTCCGAGACGTCCAGTGGCAGGGGGCCATTGAGTCCGTCCTGAGAGGCAATCGGTACGCCATCATCGTAAAAAGCGGCCGGGAGCGCGATGCCGTCAAGCTCATTCGCAATGCCTCCATTCCCGAGGTCACCGTCGTCCAGCCCGTCCACCTGACCGACGTCATGAATCGCCGCGATGAGCCACATTCCGTGGCGGCGTTGCTTCAAAGCCAGAGCGACCTAGCGCTCGCCTACCTCCGGCGCATCCTCGGCAACATGCGACAGGTAGAGACGGAGGCCGAACTCGAGGTCCACAGTCGCGCACTGACGCGGGACTACATGCTCAGCGCAAACGGCGGGACTAAGCGAATTCGCGCGTTGCAGACATCAGAATGGGTGCTCGGCGTCCAGCTTTCGATGGATGACAAAGCCGAGTTGCGCAAAGAAGTCCAGCGTGCCAACGAGGCGGAGCAACAAGCCAAGCGCCAGGCTGGCTTGTCGCGCGATGCCGACGAGCGCGTGCGAGCCGCTCTTCGTGATGTGCAGGTTGATGCCTTCGCGCTCTCCCTTGCCAAGTTCGATGGAGCAGCAGCCAACTCCGAGGCCGCCAAGGCTACTGGCCAGGTTCCTCTATCTGAGCGCCTTCAAAAACTGGAGCAACAGGTCCAAGAAGCGCGCAACGAGATGGTGGACGCCGGTGATGAAGTGACGAACGCTCACAGCCGCATCCGAACCCTTGAGGCGGAGCGCGAGAATAAGCAAGCGGCCCTGAAGACCGCCCAAGACAGCTTCGGAAGGCTCTCGCTTGAGCACGAACAAGCAGTGAACGACCTCGACTACGACACCGAACTGGCTGCCATCCAGTACGAAAAGTGTTTGACGCTGTCTGGCGGTGAGGTCGAAGTACTGGCATACCTCAAGCGTGACTATGACAACGCCACGTCAAGGCTTCCCAATGCCTTATCGACCGCACAGCAGGAGTTCGTGCTCTTCATCAACGAGCATTCCATAGGGCTGGTCGATGAACGAAGCGACTGGCGAAAGGCTGCCGGGTGGGTCAAGGCTCACATGGAGAAGCTGAAGACTTCGACGTTGGCTGACTACGAGAAAGAGGCAACCGAAGCAAGGGTCGCAGCCGAGGAGGCGTTCCGGTCGGACGTCAAGTACAAGCTTCGAGAAGCCATCCAGCGCGTCGCCCAAGAAATCCAGGACCTCAACAAAATCCTCAATAACTGTCCAGCTTTCACAGGAGGCGAGCGCTACAAGTTCGTCGCCGATGTGTCGCCAACACACCGCGCTCTGTATGACCTGGTGGTACGCCAGCCCGACGACGGTGCCTCAGCGCAGCTATTTGAAAGTCCGGAAATCCAAGGCAAGCTCTTGACTTTGATGGAGGCTTGTGAAGCAGGCAAGGACAAGGGCAACAACCCCCTTGAGGACTACCGCCTGTTCTTCAACTTCGACCTTGAAATCCATGTGAACGGGCTGAAGGCGGACCTGTTGAGCAAGCGCATGGGCGTTGCGTCCAACGGTGAGCACAGGGTGCCCTTTTACGTCATCGCTGGTGCAGCACTTGCTACGGCGTATCGCATCAAACAAGGCGCGAAGCATCGCGGAGCCGGTGTGATGATTCTTGATGAGGCGTTTTACGGGATGGACGCACAGAACACCTTTGTCACCGCGGAGTTCCTGAAGAGCCTTGGCCTCCAGCTGGTCATGGCGGGACCAGACTCGGATGTCGGCAAGTTGCTCCCGGTGCTTGATTCTTACTATGACCTCACCCGCCACGGGCCCGACGTTTTCGTGGAACAAGTGCTTGTCAAAGAGCCGGCGAAGGCCCTGCTGCAGAGTGACATTCCCGAACGGAATCCCGCTCTGGTCCAGCGAGCGGTCGAGCAGTTGTCTTTGGCGCCAGCGTGAGTGCGGTCGCTACAAAAGCGTTGACGCGCCTGCTGTCGCTGGCTGAGAACGCTGCCGCGCGCGAGTCTTCCGGGAAGACCATCACCCTGCGCCTATCTGCGGCGTCGTTCCCGGACTACCTGCAGCTTCAGTCAGCGTCAGTGAAGGCCGAATGCAATGCCGCATTCTTGCTGGCAGAGCACCGAGGAGCCATATCCATCCAGTGGGATGCACGGGCAGGCGACCGGGCTCACGCCGAGCGCCTGGACTTGGTTGACGGGCAGGTTCTCGCTAAGCATCTTGGAGTGACGCCACGCTGGGACGCTGTTGGAGTAGCACGCAAAGCTCTGGAACCTCACGTAGTGAGGTATCCCGCATTGGACGGCGTAGTGGACTGCTGGCGCCGCGGCGCAACAGCCCGAGGCACGAGACCGAGCGACGTGTCGCACTGGCTGGATGCCATTCGCATCATCGAGTATTGCGAGACGCTCAAAGGCCAGGATATCCCTGTTCGGCGGGCTAGCGCGAAGCTGTTTGGTGACAGCAAGCGCATTCAGGGCTTGTCGACACTTGTCGATGTGCTGACCCAAGGCAGCGTGGGCACGCCCCTTCGCGACGAGGAAGAGGTGCTGCAGGAACTCGGGCTCGTGCGATTCCCGCCCACATGGATGCTGGCGGCAGAGGCCGATGTCTTGTGCGCGGAGGGTACTGTGAAGGTGGTCGCGCCGTATGTGGGTCTCGCGCCGACGGCCATCCAGGCATTCCGAGTCTCGGAAGGCACACGGGGCCTGATGACGGTCGAGAACCTCACGACATTCCACGAAGCCGCGCAGAGACGCTCTGACCGCCCAGATATCGCGGTCGTCTACACGGGCGGCATGCCTAGTCCGTCGTGGTGTCGGGTGTACGTTCTGCTTCTGCAGGCGCTTCCCGCGTCAGCCCGCGTGTCGCACTGGGGCGATGTCGACGCAGGTGGCTTCCGCATTGCCGGACACCTGGCAGCCCTGTGCGAGGCAGCGGGTCGTCAGCTCACACTGCACTCAATGTCTGGAGCCGCCTCTCATCCAGAAGACGGTTTGGCACACGGCACTCTCGGGGCCGGCGAGCTGTCGCAGGTTCGGCGCATCTGCGAACGATGGGGCTGGCAGCACGCAGCGGCGGAGGTGGAAGCTCATGGGCTTGCGGTTGAGCAGGAGTCGATGTCCTTTACCTGGCCTGAAATTTCGCCAAATTCTGCACTCCCAGAGTGTGAAGCATGATTCACACTTGCGGATGGATGTGAATCATGACGCACATCAAAAATGACTTGGCGGCCATGCGCAAGGCACTTGACTTGACGCAGGGTCAGTTGGCTGAGAGAGCGGGCGTCTCCCGCGAGACCGTCAGCAAGGTCGAGACGGGCGCGGTTGACCCGCAGTTATCGACGCTCATCGAGCTCGCGCGGGCAATGGACCTCGAGTTCATGGTCGTCCCTCGCGCCTTACGCATCGAGCTTGAGGCTTTTGTTCGCGCCGGCGGTCGGTGGCTGGCGCAGCCACCCGGTGTCGATGCTCCGCCCTCGGTCGTTGACCTGTTACTCAGTGGCAAGTGAGCGCCCCAAGGGGGTGGGCGGCAGCATCGCGGCGCAATACGAAGGCGGATAGCTTCAGGCCACTCGCATCACACAAGCGTCGACCAGCCGGTGCCAACCATCCAAGGCCCCAAGCGTTTGGATTCCGGGTTGTCGGCGGCCAGCCCTGAACTCGTACCAGGTCTTCCGCAACTCCTGCTCGCATTGCCGTACTTCAGGCTCGGCGAGAAAAGCCTGACAAGCCACCATCAGCCCTGGCACTGAATGGTATGTTGGCCAAGCGAACTCTGAAAAAGTGCTCATGTCAGGCTGCACACCGCGGTAGCCGGTATCGTCGGCAGGCAGCGCTCGTGGGTCGTTGAGTAAGAACATTCGCAGCGCGGGCAGGGTAAACAACGCCCTGGCCAAGTTCACCCGGAAAGCCTCGGCATCTCCCGCGGCGAACTGCACAAACGCCCGAAGCGCTGAAGGCACAAGGTCGGGCTCGGCCCGCAATGCACTCAGTGAGCGGTTTGCCGCAGCGACGTCTTCCTGCTGAAGCAACAGTAACGGCAGCACATATCGAACACCCAAGTTGTCGTTTGGGTTGAGCCTCAGGAGCTTCCGCGCTGTCTTGGTGGCAGTGGTCAAGTCGCCGTACCAATGGCTCACCGACAAGCGCAGCCAGTGCAAGCGATGGAACGTCCGATTCTCGAGGTGTCCCCAGAGGATGCGGCCCTTAAACGACTTCGGAATCAGCGACTCGGCCATGAGCACATACCGGTCCGCAGTGACGCGCGCCTCAGGCTCCTTTGCGTCCCACTGCATCCAGCCCAGGGCGAGCCCTCCGTCCAAGAATCCCGGCTGGGCCACCAACGCTGCTTCGACCCAGGCCCGGACCCTCTTCTTCTGCGATGCCGTGAAGTCCCCGTATCCGTCCTGAAGCTCTGTGAGTTGGTCAGCCAGTTGCTGACAGGCTGGGCTCGTGCCGAACCAGCCGCCGATGGAACGTGCATCGTCAACACCTGGAACACGGAAGTGGTACAGCGGCTCTGTCGCCTTCAGCGGACTGCGCTCTCGAACCTCGCTCCAGCTACGGCCGCCGCACATGGCTGCCGACACACCGTCGAGAACTCGCGCTGCTGGCGTATCGGTCAGCATCGAAAGCGTACGACCGAAGCTCTCGAACCCGTCGAGTACCGGCCCAGGCAAAGCGACATCGTCTTCGGCCTCGATGGTCAGCAAAGCCGCTGCGCTCAGCGCGTCGAGCCAACCGGCGGGCAAGGGCTCCTGCTCTGCCAAGCCCTCGACCCGGGCCAGATGCTTGGACAGGTGGTGCCACGACTGGAACCGCAAAGCCTGCGACATCGTGTCAAGCGCCTTGCTTCGCGGAAGGTTCGCAACCTTCGCGAGCAGCTTTGTCGCCATCTTGATGCGACTTTCAAGCCTCGCTGCGCGTGCAAATGGCTGAGTGTTGAACCAGAACGCCTCAACGGCGATATCGAGTTCCTGTGCTGCCCGGTCGTAAGAAGGACTCGGGGTGTATTTGGCGGGTGCGCTCACGCTCTCTCCTGGCAGGCATCTAAGCAGGCGGTCCGCTCGCCCAGCGCCTGCGAGAGGGTGGCTGGGTCAGAAAATCAATGCGAGAAAGTGTCGCTGGGGCTACTTCTCCGATGCGGACGGAAGGCGTGCGACAAACACCTGACCGAAGCGTACCCGACGACTGCCTTTCGGACAAGGAACGCTCAGCTGGCCGCAGAGGCGACAGGCGACGCCGCCCTGGCCAGCCACGCACGATGCTCCTTCCAAACGGCTGAGGCATCTGCGCCCAATCGTGCGCCGTAGCGGCCGCTCATCCCCTCAAAAACGGAAGCCACGGTCTCACTTGTCGCTTGACCCGCATTTAGCCGGGTAAGGCGATACACGCATTGCGCCAGCAGGTCTTCACCCAAAATTGGCCGGTTGCTCTGGGCGCGCTCATCCACGGCGGTTCGCGCTGCGCACAGCGCGTAAAAGCACGTAGCCCAGCATTCCAGAACGTCTTCCGGAAACCCAAACTCCTCCGTCATGCCTTCAAGGTGGACGTAGCCAATTAGGGCTTTGCGCATGGAGCTTTGGTCCCGGAAGAACTCGTACAGGAGCCGGTATACGAGTCCGTGCCAGCCGTCTGCACCGAAAGGAAGAACTTGGTGCCGGAGCAACGGCTGAGCCGAGTCCTTCGAGAGCAAGTTTGCCTTGTTGCTGCCGGCCCTGAGCACGACCATCAGGAGCAAGCGTAGACGGAGCAGGTCACGGGCGGTCAACGGCTGAGTCGAGGCCTTCTCCCGCAGACCTGCGGCAAAGCTCTCGATGGCCTTTCGGATGTCGCGACCGGAGCTGAGGATGTAGCGTTGGTACCTGCGCACCTGTTCGGAGGGGCCCTCCTTGGCATCCAGTGGAGGATGGGGTTCGGGGTCCGGCTCTTCTCCGTCCGGGTCGTTGTTGTTGGCTGGCGCGGTGTTGCTGCCACCCGGCTCGTCGCCTGTACTCAAGTCCGGCTTCGGCGCTTCAGGCTCCTCGACGACCAAATAGCTGGCCAGCTTGTTGATACGAGAGTTCAGGAAGGAGCGCATCGCCTCGTGAGGGCCGCCAGCTAAAAGGCTGCGACCAGCGACATCCGAGTTCTCGAGGATATTGCGCCCTGCGACAAACGCTTCATAGGGCAGGACCTCGGAATCTGGCGGTGGAACGTCCACCTCTTCCACCTCCGTCCGACGAGAAGTCCGGAGTTCGGCAGCCGCTTCGGCAAGGTCGTCGTCGATTCGAAGGAGCCATAGCGTTTCGTCTGACTCGTCGTCATCAAGGAATGCCAGGGCGTCAACCGTCTTGCGACCGTACACTCGTCGCTGGGCTTGCTGGATGGCTTGCTCAACCAACACTACCGCGAGTGCGGATTGCACCCCGGACGAGTGGACCCTCGCGAAGTGTGGCGGGGCAGCGCCTGAGAATCGGTAGACGCACGGCTGGATGGCTGTCCCGATGCGGCGGAGGTCGCCCACGAGGGGTATCCCGTCCCGGTCGAGGAGTTCCACCCTACTTTCGCTAGGCACGAAGTTGGTGGACGGCCACCACTTGAGCACGTCCGAGGTGAGCTCGAAGCGACCGGGGAGCTGTTCGTGCAGTTCGGCCAACGGCAGGTCGTCCGACTTTTCATAGGCAGCTATTTTTTCAAGGTCCAGCTGGTTGCCGTCCTCAAGCGCTTCATCCAGACCAAGCATCTCTAGTGCAGTCCCGGCCGGAAGCTCTCGGAACAGCGCAGCTTCCTCGTTTCGCTTAGGCCCCGAGCCCAGGGCTGCATCGGTGCAATTTGGGCTGCCAAAAAGGATGCAGTCTCCTTGGTCGCTCTCAGCGATGAAGACCTTCGCATGAGCGAATCGCCCTTCCCTGGCGCGCGGGACGCCGCCGATGTCGTAGGCCTGCGCGCCGCTGGATTGCAGAGCGTCTTTCGGGAAGAGCCCTGAACTGGGCTGGATGGCCACGGCGAGGTCTTTCGCATCCATCCGGCTTGCCAGCTTCTTGAGCGTGTAGAGGTGGTCATCCCAGTACGGGCTGACCACAGTGAGGCGCTTGACAGAGCGGCGTCCTACCAGGCCGGCAAATCGGTCGCCGATGGACGCGCTTGCGTCGCTGCAAAGCAGGGCAACACGCTCTCCATTCGCCAGCTCGACGACCGCATCACCGGGGGCGGAGCGTGGAAGCCAGCTCGCTCGGTTCAGCGCCCACTGCACCTGGCGGCGGGCAAGTGAGCCGACTTCCAAGAAGCGAAGGAGGTAGTCAAGAGCGGCGCGCAGGACTGGCGCGCATCTCGGGTCATCGGCGGTCACCGAAACGATGCCGGCGACCTCGAAGTTGCCGGCCATCCCAGCCGCAGTCATGTTGGCGGAGGCAACGATGAGTCTGCCCGATGCTTTGCCGAGCTGCAGGATGACCTTCGGGTGGAAAACGCCTGAGGCCTGCGCGCCTACGACCGAGTACTGCCGCCCTGCAACAGTCGGATGGCAAGCGGGGTCGTTCAGAGCTTGGACGAGCATGCGCGAGTCAGCCACCAACACGTTGTTGACGCAGCCTGCTGCACGCAGCTTGCTGAGCGCAATCAGCTCATAGGCGGGGAACGAAACACCGAACGTGGTGGTGATACTGGTGTGGTACCCAGACGAGGAGAAGCAGTCAAACAGCTTCATGCTGCTTCTCCCAGGATGGCCAGGCCGGCGGCCGTCGGTCCGGCGGACCCGAGCAACTGCAGGTCGGTGAGGAATGCAATTCCCTGAGCCAGTCGTGGGTTGGTGAGGATGGGACCATCGGCAGCTCGGAAGCGAACGTGCCCATCGTCCGGTTCGAACAGGAACGTGTAGTCGCGGGTGGTGCCTCGAAACTTCTGAGTTGCAACCCAAAGATGTCGGTCAAGCACCCGCTGCTTGACAATACGGGCAAGCAAGTCGCGGAGGGGCTCGTCCGCATGTGCCTCAAGGAAAGGAAGCTCGGTCACGAGGGAGCGGATATGACCGGCACTGGCAAGCACACTGCACGTGGATGCGATTTGTTCAACCAGACCGCCCAACCGCCGGTGCAGGACGGCCAGCAGCGTCAACGCGCCCCGGAGGGCGTACTCCGAAGCGGAAGCTCCGGGTCTGCCGGCCTGGAGCGCTGAGTTTGCTAAGCCGCAGTCACTGGCAGTGTCGGCAGAGTTCGATGGGTTCTGCGCTGGCCCGATGCCGTCACAGAACTCCCGCCAGGTGGCAGGCGCTTGTTCTGACAACGAGTCCTGAAGCCACTCAACGGCTCGGTTGACCAGACGGTCCAGTGGCAAGCGCTGGTTCGGAGCTGCAGACAGGATGTCCAAGCAAAGCTTGAGGACGGTCTCATAGCAGACGTGCAGCAGGTCGTTCGCGTGGTACGCGGCCCACTTGAAGCGATGCGCCTGCTCGCGTTCCGAGAGCGCAGGAACAGCACCGGTTTCGAAGCCGAACTGCTCTGCGTATAGCTGCCAACGCACGGTGTCCACCTTGACTAGCGCCGGACGTCGGCTGGCGACGTGGAGTGTCAAGCGAAGGCTGAGATTCCGAGCTTCCGCGCGAGAGCCTTGCGGTGCGTTGGGCGTGAAGAGAAGCTCGATGTAGGCTTGCCACTCGGAGCTATCCACCTGGATGGCGGAGGGGCGCATGCTTTTCCAGGCGTCGAGCTGGGCTTTACTGACTTCACCAACGCCAACTGCGACTAGAAACTCCGGGCCGGCGGCACCAATTGCGGACGTGAAGGCGGATGCGAGGTTCTCTCCCAGGACTTTGGTCGGGACAGGAACTTTGTGGACTTTGCCGCCGACGAACAGCACGCCAACCTCGATGAGCTGGCTACCGTACGCTTGGCCGTACGAGCCAAACTTCCCCTGCAGGTACTGGGGATGGCCCTCCTCCCGGTCCGTGGCGTCATGGAAAATGACAAAGTCGTCTGGGGTAGCCAACGCTCGCTCAGCCCACTCGATGCCGCCTATCCCGCTCTCACCTCCGGCCCGTGCGGCGACCAATGCATAGAGGGCCTCAGCACGCCGAAGAAAAATGAGCCAGCGTTCCAGGCCTGTGTCGCCAACCTGCTGTGCGTATGAACGCGCGAGCCATGCGTAGAAACCGTAGTACCGCATCCGCAAGGTGACGTTGCTGATGCCGGGCACCAGCTCTTGGTAGAGCGCGATGCCCGAGGTCTGCATCCCCAAGGGGTCGAGACCGGACTTCTTTGCCTTCTCTGTCCACTCGGGCTCACCGAGATTCGACAAGGTGACTGCCATTTTCTACCTCCCTATTTGGGCGGGAGCGTAGCGTGTCTTGCAGACCAGTTTGATAGGCGCTTTTGACGTCAGGCTGCTACGCCATCAAGGTACCGATTCAGCTGCCCGAGGTCCGCTCTCCGGACGCTGCGGCTAGATGACGGCAACGTGTTCATGGCAGCTCCTTCCCTCGGCTCACCCATCCAGATGCACATCCGCTCGGCCCTCGTGATGGCGACGTAGGCCAGGCACATGTCTGATGGTGCAAAGACTACGCAATCCGTCTTACACTGAAGCTAGGCGTGCGTCGGCGCCTGCTGCCCACCTTGGCTTACTCGGTCCGCCGGGACGACGTGTAGAAGATTTTTTGCGTGAACTTCCACCATCGCGGCAGTTCGGCAGTGGGCACCGGGCGAACCCGCAAAGATGGAGTTACGCATGCCTCACATCCGGACCACCGCTACGGCGGTTGAGAAGCTCAAGGCCGAGGCCAAGCGCTTGAGCAAGACTTCCAAGACGCTGCTTGCTTCGGCGCGTGAGCTAGTAGCCCGGCAGGCCGGCTACGACAACTGGAAGCACGTCACCGTCTGTGCTGCCGAGACCGCGCGAGCGCCGAGGGAGTTTGACCTTCCACGAGCAATCGAAGCAGTCTTAGCGGAACACTTGGCCGACAGGCCACCCTCCCCCGCTACCGCTTCGGCGCTGGCGTCGGGGCTCGTCTTTGCGCTGGATGTGAAGGACGCGGAAGGTCTACGCCATCCCGCGGGCGTCCACGAATGCGAAGACGCGATGCCCGCCGTTGCCTTTGACGTTGCGAAGCATTGCTACGCAGCAAACGTCGGTTTCGGCGGCTCACGCGAGGAAGATGCGCTGGCGTTCTGCACTGACGAGCTGAGCAACTACCGCTTCTTCCGGTACGCAGGCCCCCGCTCGGGGCCGAGCTTGAACGATGCGTTCGCCGACGTGCTCGCGGCCTACTTCTTCCCACCGGAGTTCGCATGGCTGGATGGGAAGTTCATCGCGATGTCGGACATTGATGAGGTGAAGGTCGGGGAGAGGATTGTTCTCAAGGCCCACCGCTCGACGGGCGGAGCGCCCGCCCGCAGTTATGCGCACGTCGAACCGGTGCGGGCTGCGCGCGCAGTGGCGCGAGACGCCGTTGAGGCTGAACAGCTTGCGCGGGCGCTGTTCCAAGACCCGGTTCTGCTGGGTCTCGTTGATGGGCGGTATGTGGCGGCGGACAACTCGGCCAGCGGGGGGTGCTATGCGAAGACTTCGGCCGGGGACCGAGTGTGCGTTGATGCGACCGAGGCGACGAGCGGCGCAGTCCTGCCGGTGTTGTATGAACTTCTCAAGCAGGTCGACCTACAGCCGGCGCCTGGTGCCATGCAGGCGGACATGAGCATCAACGGTGTGGAGCTGAGCCTGTCGGTAGTGCTACCGCCGGGTTCTGAGACGGCATCTTGGTCGGCCATCCACCGGGGCGCAGTCAAGGACTCGGTTCGGCGCCCTATCAGCTTGGCACTGAGGCTCTAACGAGCCAAATAGGTCAAGGGTCAAGCAATGTGATGACAGCAATCCTTGCCCTTGCCGCGATAAGAGCAAGGATTGTTTCCACGGCGCGGTGCCTTCAGGCCGTACCTCCGGCTGAAGCACGCTGCGCTACGCAGCAGACCAGTACCCTTTTGGGCCACGCGTCAGCGCGACGTACAAGTTGCATGCGCCCATCTGCTCGGGCTGCAGGATGACGGCGACAAGAGTTGGCTCGATGCCACGAGTTCGCGAGGGATGCTCGCCAGGTCAAGGTTGGTCGCAACTCGCCGTGCACCTGTGGAAGCGGCAAGAAATACAAGAAGTGCTGCCTGGCGGCCTAGCGAGGCCGATTCGCGTCCGGCCTTCTCTCGCTTGCAATGCTGTCATTTTATACAGTAGCATCAAGCCATGCCGCAACGGTCCCGCTCGGCTGGTGCCGCCAACGCGCTTCGTTGGCTGAAGGAGTGCTTGATGCAGCTGAACCTCAACGACCCGCACAGCATCGTTGCTTGGTGGAAGGTATGTCCTGAACGGCACGATGGGCACTTGGAGGCGCTACTCACGATGCGTCCGCAGTTCAGCGCAGCCATTCGTCGTGCGCAGCGCTGCATCGCGACGATGCCGGAGTTGCAGGCCCAACTGGCCCGGTCGGTCGGAGAACGAGAGGCCTGGGTCGCCGAGCAGGCCGAGCGTGATGGCCATGTGCCGGCACAAGTGGCGCGGTGGCGAGAATTCGCAGCTGCTGCTTGAGGACCGTCGCCGTGGACCATCACGCGTATTCGTTGTGGTTCGAGAACAGCCCCTTCGACGCGGAACAGGAAGAACTCGCGCGTCGAGCAGCGCGCTCAGTTCTAGACAAGCACTTCGGAGAATGGAACGTGCTGGCAGCGCATGATGCAGCGCTGGCGGCGGGTCTGCCGGATGGAGTAGCACCTGAGCGGCCCCCAAAGCCTGTCAGCCTTTGGTTGGATGCCATCGGCGCGGCGTACCGTGCTGCTTGGTCAGCCGCCGGCCTGCCGCCGTTGACCGCTGAGCTTCAACGCGACAACCCACAGCTCCACGATTCGTGCGTGATGGTTGGTCGCACTCTCCCCGACTGCGCCAACCGTGTCGGTGGGCTCACCTTTCGCCTGTTCGACGTCTGGTTCTGCTGGAGCGTGTTCGAGCCGTTTGACGACCCCACCATCGCGCACCAGGCACACGACGAACTATGGGCGCGCTTCGGTAGCCAGGAAGCTGTGCTCGAAGCCCGGCTTGCCTGCGAAGTCGCAGGAGGCCTCTTTGCACCCGAGCCGCAGGCAGCCGCCGTTGTCGCATGGCGTCGGCAAATCAAGCTGGTCTTGGAAAGCATGATTCAGAACGTGGTCGAGCTCGACGTGCAAGCCGCGGACCGAATCCGGTCGCATCCTGACCGTGAACGCTGCATCCTGGAGGTGGGGCGGTGCAGGCCGCAGGAATTTGGCGGTCCGGCAAAGCAAGATGACTCGAACTGGCGGCCATGGTGGGTCGTTGAGGACGCGAATCCGCTTCGCGTTCGGCACGCCTGCGGGATGTCGTTTGAGGTCGACCCATCCATATCGGCGCTCTGTGTGAGGCAAATCGACGATGCGGAGGTCAACGAACGGCTTGAAGGCGGCTGGCAGGTCCAGCAGATGAGCGAGGTGGTCAAGCGCTTGGCCGCAGAAGCGCTGCAGCTGCTACTCGAGCATCGTGTGCGTTCGCACGCACGTGTGTCGCCATGACAAACGCCGTTGCCCGGTTGCTGGCTGCGGGAGAACTGCTCGACGCGGCGCAGTTCTGCCAGCGAGCGGGATGGTCGCCCGACCAGGTCGACACAGCTGTCGCGGAGAAACGCCTTTTCTACGTCGAAAAGGGAAGGCTGCGCGGCTACCCCGCGTTCTTCCTCGACGCCTCGCTTGACCGCGCGCAGCTTGAGGCAGTGTCCCAACTTCTTGGTCAGGCAAGCGGCGGCACGAAGTGGCAGTTTTTCGTGACGCCGCGCGGCTCGCTTGCGTTGCCAGGGAAGACCATCGACGGTGTTCTCACAGAGGACGGGCGGCCACGTACCCCGCTGCAGGCACTGCGCGACAGTGACGGTGAGCTTGTGATGCGAGCGGCGCGGCCCGGGGTTGACCGATAGCTGCCGGCAGCGGAGCTGGGCACTGCGCAGTCAGTGCATGACGGATGCATGCCGGCGCTACCCCCTCTCGCTCGGCCCCCGCCAGCGAAGAAGAAGGTCCAGCGGCTCGTTTCGGCCCAGTAGGTCCTTCGCGACCGCAATGCGTTCAAGCAGCATTGGTCGCGCTGCGGAGTCAAGACGGTCCACCGCTGCCGCGGCTTCTGCAAAGTAGGCATCTACACGCCGCGCTTCGTCCCACGCTGCAATAGCGACCAGCAGTTCTTTGCGGGACTCCTGACGCAACTTCTCTTGTCGCGCGCGCTCCTCGGCTTCGCGGCGAAGGCGTGCCTCCTCCTCCCATTTACGTCGTTCTTCGTCAGCCTTTATCTTGGCGGCCTCTATCTGCCTTGCTAGGTCCGGGCCGGCCGTCTCGAGCTCTTGCACAATGTTGGACAACAACGTGCTCAGTTGACCGGGCTTGCTCTCCGTCCACTGCTTCACCCAGCCTACTTGCCAAGACAAGCAATACGCCTGCAATCGGAGACGTCCCGACGCTTTGTCTTGAGTGTGCGTCCAGTACCTTGACTGTTGATAGCGGTGACGCTGCGCCTGCGTGAGCGTACTCACGGGGACATAGGTACTGTTCCCGACGTATTGCATCTCCGTCGCCACGGTCATCTCGAACAAAGTCAGACCGATGGGTACATCGCCGATGTACACCACAGTTGGTCGGTCCGGGGACCACGTAGAACCTTGATAGTCGTTCTTCCGAGGAACCTCCCGCAGGTCAACCGCCGCCCGTCTGAAGCGCTCACTGTTTGGCGCAATGGTCACTCGATGACCGCGAGAGCCTAGTGCCTGAAAGAGCCTGTCAGCGGCGGCCAGAGCGGCATCAAGCGCCTCCTTGGAAGCCATGACATCCACCATCAACCGCTTGAACGGCCGCAGAATTCCGGTGTCAGAGGGGCGCGTCTTCTCGAAGAATGGCTTGATACCAGCCAAAAGCGGATGAGACTTCTCAACTCTCTCCGTAGTACGAGCACCTCGCTGCTGGACCGCCCTCGGCGAGACGGTCTCTTCACTACCGGTCTGAGAACCGGACACCCTTGCCTGCTTTCTTACCGACCTTTCGCTAGTACCGACGGAAACCCCGGGGGTCCATTCGAGGGCATCCCCTGGACGCGCCTTCGGCAAAGGTGGTTTGGCTGGACTTTTGCCAAATTCAACTTGTGCCCAGTAACCCTGCGGTGGGCGAGGCACGCGAAGCTCGGTACAGACGCGGGCCATGTAGCTTGACGAGACCCCGAGGCGTTCGCCGATACGAAGCATGGGCTCTTTCCAGACGAGTTCGTAAAGCTGCTCTCGAGTAAATGGCGTCCCGCCCCCACTTGCCCGAAGGTTGGATTTTTCCTCAGTCATAGGGCATCTCAGTAGTAACCGTTGAACGCAATGTCCCGCTGCCGTTCCTCGTTGGCTTGAGCGGTTGTGCACACGAGTTCTCAAAGGCTTGCACCATACGCTGGGTGGCGTCCGCCCCGCATGTGAAACATGATTCACATACATGCCAAAATGTGAGTCATGACGCACATCGAAAAGGACTTGGCCGCGCTACGAAGGGCCCTTGGCCTCACGCAGGGCGAGCTGGCCCACAAAGCCGGCGTGACTCGCGAAACCGTCAGCAAAGTCGAGACTGGCGCGGTGGACCCGCAGTTGTCGACACTCGTTGAACTCGCGCGAGCGATGGACCTTGAGTTCATGGTCGTTCCGCGAGCTTTGCGAACCGAGCTTGAGGCGTTTGTTCGTGCCGGCGGTCGATGGCTTGGGCAGCCACCAGGCGTCGATGCACCTCCTTCGGTCGTCGACTTGATACTCAACAACAAGTAGCCGCCTGTCTGGGACGTGCGGCCGCGCACCGGGATGACTGCAGGCTCATCAGCCTGTTCGTGCTCTCAACGTCACTGCCACTAAGCTCCGCTCATGAGAATTGCTTGCATTGGTTGGGGCTCGCTGGTCTGGAATCCGAAAGGTCTGCATCTCGCCGGCCCCTGGCAGCAAGGCGGACCGAACCTCCCCCTTGAGTTCGCCCGACAGTCTCAAGATGGCCGGCTGACGCTGGTCCTTGTCGACGGTGCGGTCGAGGTCCCGACACAGTTCGTGGAGCTCGCGTACAACTCCGCCGAACAAGCTCAGGAGTGTTTGGCTGGCCGTGAAGGCAGTGGCGTAGAAGCCATCGGCGTCTGGCCAGGTCCTGCGCCGCGATACCCCGTAGGTGCGTCGGCCATCGCAGATTGGGCGAAGGACAACGGCTTCGACGCAGTGGTTTGGACGGCGCTCCGGCCGAAGTTCCGAGGTGTCTACGGCCAAGTTGCCAAGGACGCGAACGATGTCCTGGACTACCTGCGCGGACTTGACGACGAAACCTCTGCGCGGGCCCAGGAGTATGTGACCAAGGCACCGGCCGAGGTGCGCACGCCATACCGCATTGCCATCGAGGAAGCGCTCGGTTGGGTAGCCCTGGCGCCCGAGGTCGCCTGACGCCTGCGAGGCGCCGTTAGACGCCATTAGACGAGTTTGTCTAACGGGCGAAGCCCTCGTGGGGACTGCATGCCCAGCACTTACTACCGGCGGACAGCGTGGCCGGCCTCCTCTAGGATGACCTCAGAGACACGCACGTGCGCAGTCAGCAGCATCGTCTCCTTGAAGGCCTAGGCCTTGGAATCAATCGTCGCCTGCACAAAGTCCAAGTTCTAGACGCGGGGCTTCGGATTGACAATTGCTGCTACCGCGTGTCGGCGGTCTGACAATGTGTTTTGCGGCGGAGGCATTCCGGCTCTCTCGAGCTGACTAGCCGCCGCGCTTGGTATATCCACCGAACGAGAGCCGGCCCCAACGAGGCGGCCCGCAAAAGGGAGGCGTCGCGTGTCCAAGGTCAGCATCGAGCGCATCACCAAAATCGTGCGGCTCATCCGAAAGCGTCGAGCAGCGCCAATGGCGTTCCTCGTGGACGAACTGGAGGTCTCCGAAGCGTCGGTCAAGCGGGACCTTGTATTCCTTAGAGACCGCCTGGGATGCCCACTAGAGTGGGACCGCAAGAAGCGCGGCTGGGTCATCCGGGACGACCTTGCCGAGGGCGGCCGGTTCGAGCTGCCGGGTGTTTGGTTTGACTCATCTGAAGTGTTCGCGCTGCTCACCATGCTTCACCTGGTGGAGGGCGTCCAGCCTGGCCTCCTCGAAGAGCATGTGGGCCCGCTGAAGACGCGCCTTCGCAGCATGCTCGCGGAAGGCACCAAGTCCGCTCGGCCCATCGAGCGCAAGCTCAGACTGATTCACTTCGCGCCCCGAAAGGTCGAGCCAAAGCACTTTCAGACGATTGCTGGAGCGCTTTTGTCAGGCAAGCGCCTCCGTCTGCGGTACTGGAACCGCGACCGGAAAGAGTCGTCGGACCGGGAGATTTCTCCCCAGCAGCTCGTGCACTACCGGGAGAACTGGATTCTCGATGCCTGGTGCCACGAGAAAAATGCGTTGCGCTCCTTCGCGCTGGAATCAATCCAGTCAGTGCAGGTTCTGGCTGAGCCGGCGGTTGAGGTCAGCCAGCAGGAGATGCAAGAGCATTTCCGCGGCGGCTACGGCATCTTTGCCGGCGCCGCCAAGCACCGCGCGCGTCTGAAATTCACTCCAGAACGGGCCCAATGGGTCGACAAGGAGACATGGCATCACGGCCAGACCAGCGAGCGACTTAGCGACGGCAGCTACGTCTTGGAGGTGCCCTACTCCAACGACCAAGAACTGGTCATGGACCTGCTGCGCCACAGCCCCGAGGTTGAAGTGCTCAGCCCGCCCTCGCTACGGGAGCGGCTGCACATTGCCTTGTGCGCCGCAGCATCAAAAAACCGCCCGCCGGCAGTTCAGTAGGTCACTCTTTGAGCTAGTGCCCTCGCAAGAATGCCTTCCAGGCTTGGGATAGGTCCAAGTAAGGAGTGCACGATGCGAATCAATCTTGCCCACCTGCGCGAGCGCGCAGCCAACGGCGGCTGGGTCAACTTTGCGGTCTTCGACGCCCGCTCGTCGTCCGGCTCGCAAGGCGATAACGCCCGCCTGCTTGCCCAGCTGACCGCCCGGGCACGCGCCTCGAACCTGCGGGTCGAGCAGTCCGCCCTCGCCTTCACCTCCGGTGGACGCACTCAGTTCTTCGGTAGCCCGCCGCTGGTGGACTACCTCTCCCAGAACGGCCTCCCCGGCTGGACTCACACCATCGACGCCTGAAGCGAAAGGAACCTGAACATGGCCAAGAACGCCCCCATCGGTGACAACGCCCGCCGCGGCGCCGTCCGTGACCGCTCGCAGGTCTTCAACCCGACCACCCAGACCTGGACCAAGCGCGACGCCGGCAACGGCCAGTTCATGGACCAGAAAAAGGACGGCGAACCGTTCAAAGGCGTGCGCAAGGAGCACAAGAAGTGAACGGGCCGACCCATCAGGTTGTTGCCGGCTTCGCCACCGGCGTGTTCCTGGCCGAGCGAGAGCGGCAGGCCGGCGTCCGAACGGCCCAACCGCTGCTACGGGGCACAGCCGCCGCCTTCCTGACCAAGTTGCCGGACATCCTGGAGCCTGCAACCTCGCCGAACCACCGCCAGTTTTTTCACAGCCTCGCATTCGCCGCGCTTCTCGGCGTAGCGCTGCATGAGCTCAACAAATGGCAGCCCGAATCCGCAGGCGGCGAGCTGTTCAAGGCCCTCGGCCAAGCTGCGATTCCGGCCTACTTGATTCATCTCTTTCTCGATTCGTTGACGGCAAAGTCGCTCCCGCTGGTTGGTCGGTAACGAACAGCTGCCCGCGCCGCACGAGCAGTCCACAAGATTGATGAGGCCCAGCAGCTCCTAATTTTCTAAGCCGTTATGGGTTGTGGCGAAAGCTGACGCTAACCTTGTCGAATTCGAGCAGGTGGCCAAGAAGCAATAGAACGCCTGCACTCGATTGCCTTCAGGGGAGTCAACTTCAGCATGCATGTCACCTTCGGCCTGTTCCTGGATGCCCGCCAGGGTCCATCACCGACGAATTTCTTCAACAGCCCCCTTGTCGGTCGGCTGGGCTTCCTTTCCCTACTGGAAACCTACCTTGGCTTGGCGGCGCCCGAGGCATCGTCGGCAAAGCGAGTAGCCATCTACTCTGGCCTCCTTCGAGCTCACGACAACGGCTCCCGCTTCTACAGCGACTCGCTTCAGGCCGACAGCATCGGCACCGCCGCGCGCCTCCTGGACTGGCGAGACGAGTGGCGCCTCGGCGGCTGGGATGGCAGCGCACAGCCGACGCACCCTTCGCGACTTCAGGAGCTTTCCGCCATCGAGACGGCCGCCGCAGGCAAGCTCCCGCCCGGGGAGGCCGAGCGTTTGCACTTGGTTGTGCAAGCCCTGCGCGAATCCGGCCCTGGCCCCATCAAATCGGTTCACCTCGTCGACCCGCCCGAGGACTTCCCTCTACTCTGGCGTCAAGTGCTCGACCTCCTGCCCGCCGTTGGGGTCCGTCTCCCCGGGCCGCAGGGCACAGGGCAGCTCCGCGCGGTGCAAGAACAGGCGCTGGCCGTTCTGGCTGGTCAGCCGGTGGGCGACTTGGGCGCGCCGCCCGACGGTAGCGTCCTGTTGGTGCATGCCCTCACGGCCACGACCGCCGAGCACTGGCTTAGCGCCCTCAACTCGCACGAGCCGGGAGACCGGCTGGTCCTGGCTGAGGACTCAGGCGATGGCCTCGACGTGTCCCTGTCCGCAACTGGCGGGGTCAACTGTGGGTTCGAACGCCCGAGCCAGCTCCGTCCTGCCCTTCAGGCGCTGCCCCTTGCTCTGGAGTTGTGCTGGGCGCCGCTCGACATCAACAGGCTGCTGGACTTTCTCACCCACCCGGTCGGCCCGTTCAGCCGCCGCGCTAGAAGGACACTCGCCCGCGCTGTCGCCAAGCAGCCCGGACTTGGCGGCGAGGCCTGGACTGCGGCCAAGGCCAAGCTGGTCACGGGGGAGGATGCCCAGGAAGTCGTTGACGAAATCGCCTTCTGGCTGGAATCCGAGCGCTGGACACGCAACAACGGAGTGCCCGTCGACGCACTCATCGCTCGGGTTGACCGACTGAAAGAAGCGATGCGGCGGCGCCTTACGGGTGAGTCTGACGAAGTGGCGAGTTTCCTGGCGGCGCACCGCCAGTGCGCAGCCGTCCATGAGGCGCTGGCCGAGCTCGCCGGTCAAGGCCTGGCGACGGTGCTGCCTCGGCAAATCGAGCAGTTAGTCGCCCACGCCACGCCCGCAGGGGCAACCAACCCTGCCTCGGTTTCGCATGTTGGTTGCATGCGCTCCGCTAGCACTCCGGCCGCCTGTATTGAGGCTGCGGACGAAGTGGTCTGGTGGATGCCTTCCACCCCCTCCCTGCCCTCGCCGCTTCCTTGGTCGCCGTCCGAAGTGGAAGCTCTCGACCAGCTGGGGGTCCAACTGCGAGACCCGGCACGGGAGCTGAAGTCGCTGGCCTCCCAATGGCTTCGCCCGCTGCTTACTGCGCGCAAGCGTTTTGTCCTAGCCTGCCCACCTCCTGGCACCGAGGTGCATCCGATTCGCCAGTTGCTCAAAAAGCTGCTGCCCGCAATCGAGAGCACCGCTATCGACCTTGATTCAGCACTAGGCTCCACGCTCATCGGGACCACCGCCGCAGCACTGGCACCGCAACCGTTGCCGACGCCACCTCGACTCGTCCAACTCCCGCATCCCGTGCAACTTGGTGACTCTGCGCAGTCGTTCACCTCGCTCAACGAGCTCTTCAACGACCCTGCGCTGTTCGTCCTGAAGCGAGTGGCGGACCTGGAGCCCACCTCTGTCCTGGCGGTGGAGGAGGACAACCGCCTGCTCGGCACCCTTGCGCACCGCGTATTCGAGAAGCTGTTCGCGCACGCCGATGCGCTGACTTGGTCGAACCCCGATGCCGTCGCTTGGTTCCGCACTGAGGCCGACACGCTACTGCAGACCGAAGGCGCCTTGCTGCTGATGCAGGGCGCTGGCGTCAGTCAACAGCACTTCCGCAAGGTCTGCGAAGGTGCAATCTGCAGTCTCCTCGAACACCTGAGGTCCGCCGGCGTCACTCAAGTTCAAACCGAGGTCGAGTTCTCCGGAACCCTGGGTGCAATACCGCTGGTCGGCAAGATTGACCTGCTGGTCACGCTCGGTGACAAGCGAACCGTCGCCCTCGACATGAAGTGGCGGAGCGACAACTACTACGCCGGGCTGCTTCGCTCCGGCGAGCACCTGCAGTTGGCACTCTACTCCAGTCTCGTCGAGCAAACGAACGGTGCCGCTCCAGCCGCGCTCGGCTACTTCATCTTGGAAAGCGGCGCGCTCTACATGACTGCCGCCGACATCTTCCCGAAAGCTCAGGTAAGACGGCCGCCAGACGGGGTAACCGTCGCCACACTGCTCGACCGGGCGCGTGCAACTTGGAACTGGCGTAAGCAGCAGCTGGATGCCGGGGCCATCGACGTAGTTCCGGAAGAGCCGGAAGGCGATTTCCAGGGCCCCGATGGCACTCTTCCAGTCAAAGGGCCGAATGGACAGTTCGAACGCGACCACCTCGTCTTGCTGGGAGGTTGGGAATGACGAACAACATCGAGTTCATCAGCGCCGGCGCGGGCAGCGGCAAGACCTACAAGCTGACCGAGACCCTCGCCCAAGCGCTCGAGTCCGGTGCAGCACGGCCTCACGCCATCCTGGCCACGACCTTCACGGTAAAGGCCGCCACCGAACTGCGAGAGCGCGCCCGTTCCTGGCTTCTTGAGAAGGGACGCATCGACCTGGCAACCGCCGTCGGCCAAGCCCGCCTGGGCACCGTCAACAGCGTCTGCGGCCAGATGCTCAAGCGGTTCTGCTTCGAGCTGGGCCTGTCGCCCGACCAGACCGTCCTGGGTGAAGGCCAATCCAAGCGGCTGCTCAAAGCCACCCTGGCCGAGTCCATGGATGCCGCCGCGCAAGCGGAACTGGTTTGGCTTACCGAGCGGTTCGGAATCGAGCAAGCGGACTGGTCCAAGACCGTCGAGGCGGTCGTCAAGGCCGCACTCGACAATGACATCGCACCAACGGAGCTGCGCGCGATGGGTGTCCAGAACGCGGATGCGATGCTCGCGAACTGGCCTGCTCCGACGGCTGGGCCAGACCCGACCGACGCGCTGGTGGCCGCTCTGGCCAAGGCGCACCAGGAGGTGGCCGCCTACGTCGAACAGCAACTGGCTGCCGGCGCAAAGGTCGCAAAGAACCTCACCGATGGGCTCGAGGACATCCAAAAGCTGGACCGCCGCTTCCAGAGCAACCGTTGGAGCTGGCCGGACTGGATTGGCGCTGCCGGGTTGAACGCTGGCGCCAAGGTCAAGGACCTCGTGGAGCCAGTCAAGGCCGCCGCTCAGGCCCACGAGTCTCACCCCGCCTTTCATGCCGAGGTGCGCCGGTATCTGGACTTGGTGTTCAACCTGGCCGCCGACGTAGTTGATGCTTACGAGCAGGCCAAGAAGGCCCTGGGCGCCGTGGACTTCAGCGACCAGGAGGTTCTGCTGCTCCGGGCGTTGAGGACCAAGCCAAGCGTCCACGAAGCCCTGGCGGCCGAGCTGGACCTCATCGTGGTCGACGAGTTCCAGGACACCAGCCCCCTTCAGTTGGCGCTCTTCGTGGAGTTAGCCAAGCTCGCCAAGCGGTCAGTCTGGGTCGGCGACCCCAAGCAGGCCATCTACGGGTTCCGCGGCACGGACGCGAGCCTCATCGCTGGCGTCCTGGGCGCCATCAAGGATTGGGGCGGAACCATTGGGAAGGCCCTCGATACTTCCAGGCGTTCCGTCGAGGGGCTCGTTGCGCTCACCAACGGCGTGTTCGGGTCTGCGTTCGAGCCCGACCTGACGCCAGCGCAGGTTCAGCTGCAGCCGCTGCGAAAGGACATCCCGGACCAGGCAGCACTCCTGAACTGGAGCTTCGAGAGCAGCCGAAACGACTCGGACTACCTGGGGCTTGGTCAAGCCGTCAGGGAACTGCTGGACTCAGGCGTCAAGGTCGAGGACAAGGAATCCAAGCAGCTGCGACCTATTCAAGCCGGCGATGTCGGGGTGCTGTGCCGCTACAACGACCAGGTCGAGTTTGCCGTCACGTCGCTCACCCGCTGGGGCATCCCTTCAGCCAGCCCACGCGCTGGCCTGCTGGGGACTGCCGAGGCCATCTACGTGATGGCATGCCTGCGGCGCATGAACGACCCGACCGACACGGTCGCCACGGCGCTGGTTCTCACCCTGGCCGAAGGCATGCCGGTCGAGACATGGCTCGAAGACCGACTGCGGCACCTTGCCACCGATGGCGCCAAGTCCCACGACTGGAAGACGACCGGCGACAACGCCCATCCGCTGCTGGCCCGATTGGAAGAGCTGCGCCCAACGCTCAACGCCCTGACACCGCAGGAGGCCCTGCGACTTGCCGCTGCCGAGTCTCAGGTGGCGCGTCTGGTCGGCCAATGGTCGACCTCTCCTCACGAGAGCCGCAACCGCCTGGCCAATGTCGAAGCACTGGTCGAGTTCGGCAAGACTTTCGAGGACGAGTGCGTTGCCGCGAAGCGGCCGGCAACCGTCAGCGGCATGCTTCGCTGGCTGGACGAACTCGCCAGCGCTGAGGACGACAACCGTGCGACCTCTGCAGACAACTCGGTCACAGTCCTGACCTATCACGGGGCAAAGGGTCTGGAATGGCCAGTCGTCGTGCTGACAAGCCTCGATGCGACGGCACGCAGCTCGCTATGGGGCGTCCGCGCCAGGACCGTCGGCGCCTTCGACCCGCAGCAACCGCTGGCCAACCGCTTCGTCCACTGCTGGCTAAAGACTTGGGGCAAGCGGTCCCAACCCCAGGCCGCGCTCAACGCCGAGGCCAGCGCAACTGGTCAAGCCATGCAGGCAGAAGCCCTGGCGGAGAACAAGCGGCTGCTCTATGTGGGCCTGACTCGCGCACGTGACATGAACGTGGCAGTGTCCTTCGTTCGGTCGCGAGGACCTGGGCGTGCATGGGTTGGCGAGATTCGAGGCGCAACTGAGCTGTTGTTCGGCGACTCGGGAGCCGTGGCGCTTCCTTGCGGCCGGCAGCTCTCACGCCTGACAACGTTATGGAGCAAGGACAACTGCGCCGTCGAGCCGCCGGCCAAGGCGCCCGAGACGTGCTACTGGTTCAACGCGCGGCCCCGGATGCAAGCCGAGCCCCTGTGGCATCGCCCAAGCTCTGCCTCGGGCGGAGCCTTCAAGGTCGCCGAGACAGACACCATCGGTATGCGGCTGAGCCTGGCGGGCAAACCGGACATGGCATCGCTGGGCACGGCGCTCCACCTGTGCATCGCACGCGCAGGAGTGCTTGGCGGCGTGTCAGCGCCGGAAGTCGAACGCATCTTGAAGACCTGGGCCGTCGCTCACTGCGTGGACAAGGATGCCGTATGCGCCCAGGTCGCGGCGTTCCAGGCCTGGTTGGCCAAGCGCTGGCCAGGCTGCCCTATTCATGTCGAGGTGCCAGTGGAAGCGGACGGTCCGAACGGGACCCGCATCCGTGGCCGCATCGACCTGGTGGTTGAAGAGAACGACGGATGGGTTCTTCTGGACCACAAATCGAACCCAGGGGGTGCCACCAGAGACGAGGACCTGGTGGCCGCACACGGCCCTCAGCTCGAGTCCTATGGCCACGCTCTCCTCGCCGCGACCGGCAAGCCTGTGAGCCAGCGGTGGCTGTACCTGCCCGTTGCAGCACGAGCAGTTCGACTGTCCTAAGGTTCCGCTCCCCGCGTAGCGGCGCGGGGAGCCCACAACTTCAGTGAGGCCTGAACCAAGCTGCCTAGGTCAAAAGTCGCCGCGCCTAAATGGCCATGTCCACCAGGCTCCTCAGGCGGCTAGCCGAAAAATCAGAAGCAGCGGCGCCACTGGGAGTGCCTCGGCGTCTCTGAAATCGGCGTTCTCCCCGTGCGCCCCCCGTCGGTCGAGATTGACGGATAGGCACCCTGCTTCTCGCCGTTGCGCGGGCATCGCGGCTTCGAAGTGACAGACATCATCGACGACGACGACGACTTCCCTCGCTGACCAGGCTAACAACTCCGCCGGCGGACTCTACGGCAGCCGGCGGCGTTCAGCTAAGTCAACCGACTCCGTGCCCAGCGCGCGCATGCACTGCAGGAAAAACGTGAAAGCGAACTTCCCGCGGCTGACGCGCGTTCCTATCGCCTTGTCATTGTCGGCAACGCCGATTGCCTCGAGCCGAAGCGCGAGCTCCTTGTAGCTGACACCGGCACGCGCCAGCTCGGCCTTAAGGATTGCCTTCGCCTCGGCCTCCCACTCCTGTCCCGGGTTGACCTTCGGCTTCGAGCGGAGGTGATTTACAGCTGGGACGCTTTTGTCTCTCATAGGAGACATTTATAACGTATACGAGTCAAGCCATCCCGAATGCGTCGTATACGACGCATTGGCGTCGTATAAAATGCTTTTACCTTGAATCAGTTGGCCGTTTAAAACCGGAGCCGGTGCAACTTCTAGACGAGCAGCAGTCGAACAACTCTTCCGCTGCCTTCCCCTAGAAGACCCACCTCCAACGACTCACATGCTCAACAAGCCAACTTCCTTTATCGCTCCCGCACACCGAGGCTCGCCCATGAGTCGCGGCGTCAAGAAATGGTCGGAAGACGACATCCTCAAGCTACAGCACGCGGGGCGGGGACAAGGCAGGTTGGCTTCGTACATCCCGTGGTTGGATTCGGACTTCTATTCGCAATGCCGGACGCACAAGGTCTGGGGTCGGAAGACCGGACGCGCACACCAACTGCTCTCCGACGGCGAGCACGCTGCCTTTCTCCTACTGCAGCGGGACCCCAAAGTGGTCGACATCCGCGAGCAGTACCCACTGGACCGCGACCTCACCCGAAAGATTGCGAAGGGCCTGGGCATCCGCCACCCCGTCTACCCTGGGACGCACGTGCCGCTGGTCATGACGCTTGACTTCCTGGTCACGAAGAAGGTCAACGGGCGTGAAGAGTTCGAGGCGCTCAGCATCAAGGCCTGCGAGGACCTGAAGAGCAGCACCACAGTTGCGAGGCTTGAAATCGAACGCTGCTCCTGCGAGGCGCTTGGCATACCGTTTCGCGTGCTGGTCAAAGAGCAATTGCCAGTGCAAAAGGCTTGTTAATGAGCCGCGGTGTCAAGAAATGGTCGGAGGACCACATTCTCAAGCTGCAGCGGGAGGGGCGCGGACAAGGCAGGTTGGCCTCGTACATACCGTGGGTTTGGATTACGGACTTCTATTCGCAGGGCCGGACGCACGAGGCCTGGAGTCGGAAGACGGGACGAACGCATCAACTGCTCTCGGACGGCGAGCACCAAGCCTTTCTCCTGCTGCAGTGGGCGCACGACGTGGTGGACATCCGCGAGCAGTACCCCTTGGACCGCGACATCACCCGAGAGATTGCAAGCAGCCTGGGAATCCGACACCCTTCCTACCCGCGAACTCACGTGCCGGTAGTGATGACGCTGGACTTCTTGGTCACGAAGGTGGTCAACGGAAGCGAAGCGTTTGAGGCCTTCAGCGTCAAAACTAGCGAGGACCTGGAAGACGTGGCCACCGTTGAGAAGCTTGAGATTGAACGCAGCTCGTGCGAGGCGTTGGGCATCCCGTTTCGTCTGCTCGTCAAAGAGCTGTTGCCAGGTCAAAAGGCCCGCACGCTGGAATGGATTGAGGACGGCGAACTGAAGGAACTCGAGGCCGAACCTTGGGAGGACTTCTACGCCGACCACATGACGCGGATGCTGCAAGACATCCCTATGCGCAGGTATGACGGCCCCTTGAGCGAGTACTGCATCGATTACGACAGGCGCAACGGTCTCGAGGCAGGCACGGGCCTGCGCATTGCGCGCATGCTCCTGTCCCAACGCGCTCTGAGCATCGACCTGAACAACCCGGCGCCGTGGCAGACACCGATGAGTTGTGTCCATGCCAGCGCCCTGCCAAGCCGGCTGCGTTTGGCCAACGTAGGTGGCAATTGATGCACTACCCAAATGACATCGTCGTCGAAGCTGGCGCAGAAGACCGCTACCGACTCCTTCGGTTTAGCGCCGCAGACACTGAGCGGCCAGAAGGTGTCTGGCTCATCGAGCTTTCAAGCCCCCTCGCCTTACCTTGCTGGGTGTCCCTCGTGCAGTTGGAGGAGCACTATCGGCCGCAGCAGGCACAGGGCGCGGTCGCGCTGGCCACGGACACCATATCCAGTGCGCCATCTCTCGCGAGCATCCGGATTGCTGACGAGACCTTCTCGCGCATCCAGCCTCTCATCGACGAGCCCGGCATCATGGAGCCGAGCTCGCGCCACGCACTATTGAAACTGCGCGCCGCGGAGCCAGGCGGTGGAACAGAAAAGACGCTTCTGAAGGCGTTGCGGCGCTGGTGGCAAGGCGGTCAAACCCTGAACGCCCTGCTCGGGCACTATGCAAACAGTGGCGCGCCCAACAAGCCTGGAACGCAAGGGCGCGGACGTCACAAAGAGAGCAAGTACACGGAGCAGCCCCTCGAGGTACGCCGCCCGTACCAACTAACTGAAGATGACTTGGCCAAGATGCGCGAGGTCATCGAAGCCTACTACTTCGACAAGGAAGCGCGGCGAACTTTGCGGGCCGCACTTGAACACCTCCACAACACCCACTACACGTTTCTGGACGGAAACGGGGCTACTTGCCTGAAGCACGAGAGCGAGTGTCCAAGCTACAAACAGCTGCGGCACTTCTTGTTGACGACCTACCCACGCGAGACGATTCTGGTGAGTCGCAAGGGCGAGAAAGCGTTTGCCAAGGAAGACCGCTCGACACACGGGTCCATCCAGATTGAGTGTCTTGGTCCGGGTCACATCTATGAGTTCGATGCCACCATCGTTGATGTCAAGTTGGTATCGGAAAAGGACCGAAGAAAAATCGTCGGCAAGCCGACGCTCTACCTTCTCATCGACAGGTTCTCTCGCCTAATCGTCGGCTTCTACCTGGGCTTCGAACACGCCTGCTACACGGCAGCGATGCAGGCAATTGTGAGCCTCGGGGAGGACAAGCAGGAGCTCTGCAGAAAGCTAGGCCTGCCATACGACCCCTACGACTGGCCCGCTCAGGGTGTAGTGCCGATGAAATTCCTCGCGGACCAGGGCGAGCTAACAAGCAAGACGGCGCGCCGTATTGCTCGGTCGCTTCGCAGCACGCTGAGCAACGTGCCGGGCCTACGCCCCGACTGGAAGCCTTTGGTCGAATGCGGCTTCAAGATGCTGCACCAAATCATCGCCCCTGATACCCCGGCGTACACACCGGATGCCGACGCGCGGCAACGCCGAGCTGTGAATCGTGACAACGAGGCTTGCCAGACTCTCCACGAATTCACGGCGGTCGTCGTTGCGGCCATCATCGCGCACAACAAGCGCATGCAAGTGGGTTATCCGCTGTCCATTGAACAGGCAGACGACGGCACGCGGCCCATCCCGCGGGAGCTGTGGGACCACGGCGTTCGCACACGGTCGGGCTACCTCGCGCGCGCTGACTTTGCCAAAGTTCGTGAAGAACTCCTTCCACGTGCCCAGGCCACCATCACCGGTGACGCCATCATGTTCGAGAAACTTGCCTACCTCTGTCCAGAAGCACTGGAGCGCGGTTGGCTCATCCAGGGGCGTAAAGCGCGCAACAGCGTCGAGATTGCTCACGACTTCCGGCTCGTCAACGAAATCATCATCTACTCGCCGAACGGCTCCGGTGAGTCGTTTGTTGCACAGCTGTCAAAGGACTCGGTGCAGTTCAAAGACCACTCCTTGAAGGAAGTTCGCCAGCATTTCCACAACGTGGGCAGAGTGACGGCAGATGCCAACGAGGTCCGCCGCCAAGCTATGTTCGAGTACAGCAACAACACCAAGCCGGCGACTGCCAGAGCGAAGGCCGCCATGAAGGCGGTCGTTGGAGGAAAGTCCCGTTCTGGTCGTCTAAAGGACACGGCTGAAGCCCGCCAAGGTGAACTTAAGTCCGAACAGCTTGCCAATGGCGGCGTGCGCGCTCCGGCGCCGGCGCATGCGCCCGCACCCGTCGCGCAGCCAGCGCCAACCACAAGCGCCATCGTCGTGCCCATCCGCGCAGCCGAGCCTACGGCTTCCGCTTCCCCCGCTCCAGCCACATCAAGCGCTCCGCCGACGCTGCAGGAACGTCTGGCGCAGCAGCGCCGGCAAATGCGCGGAATCTAACGATGAACTCACCCACCTCCCCCGTTTCCATCACCGTGGCCTCTTACAAGCCACAGAAGCAGGCTCGTTACAGCGGCAATCGGCTCATTGAGGCCCTGCCACTGCCACTTGAGGAAGACGAGTTGTTTGAGGCGCTGAAGTTCGTTCCCCCGCTTGAAGAGGGAGTTCGAGACTGGTCTCGAGCCGAGCGTCTGCAGGAAGTTCTGAGCCTGACCAACATCATGATTCCCCTGTCTTCGCACATCGAGCTAGGGCTCGGGCTGGACTCGATGATGCGGGAGGGCTGCGTCGGTCGCCAGCCGTTCTCTGCGAAACATATCGCGACGTACCAGGAGATTGAGGACGAGGAGCGGTCTCAAAAACGCTTTCGCCAAACCTACAACACAGTGCCGCCCAAACTGTCGAAGGCGCTTATCGCTGTGCCGGGTATGGGCAAGACGACGACCATTCAGCGCTGCCTCGCGAGGTATCCCAGGGTCATCTATCACCCCGAGCTCGACCTCTACCAGATTCCATGGCTGCACTTCGAGATGCCGAGCGACGGTAAGGGCGTGAAGTCTCTCCTCACCAGCATCATCGAGGCCATCTCGGAGCTTATTCCGGACAACACGTACTACGAGGACTATGTCTTGAAGGGACGCCCGTCCGAGTCAAGCCTGCAGTCGTCGGTGCGACGACTCATGAATAAGCACTTTGTGGGTCTGCTCGTGCCTGACGAGGTCCAGAACGCGGCCAATAGCCGCAAGGAAGACCAGGTTGTGATGACAGAGCTGACGACCCTCGCCAACAAGTCAAACACACCGGTCCTCTTCGTCGGCACGCCCAAGGCACGGAAGGTTCTTGGCCTAGACCTCCGAATGGCGCGTCGAAGCACGGCCGGTCTGGGTGACTGGAACCCTTTGCCCCGATACAACCGTACGGTCAATGAAGAAGGCAAGCTCACCGAGTCACCCGGCGAGTGGGTCGATTTCATGTTCGTCCTCTGGCAGTACATGTGGGTTCGCAATCCGGTACCGCTGAGCGAGGGCCTGCTCGACGTCATCTATGACTGCACGCAAGGCATCATCGACCTGGCCATCAAGCTGCTAATACTTGCCCAGACTCGAGCAATCCTGGATGGCAGCGAGACGCTCAGCGAGCAGCTGTTCTATTCGGTCTATGAGCAGCAGTTCAAGCTGGTCCACCCGATGGTCAGCGCGCTTCGCAGCGGCGACGACAGGGCGATGGCCGAATTCGATGACTTGAAGCTTTTCAAGGTGAAGGAGACGGTGGAGGACCTGTCACGCGCATCTCGTGTCAAGCGCGGGCTGAAGGCACTAGCAAGGCCAGGCACGCCAGGCTTCGAGGCGCAACTGGCTCAGGTTGCAGAAACCATGGGTATCGAGCCGGCAGACGCAGAGGCACTTGCCAGTCAAGTAGCCACGGACGGAAATGCAAAAGACCTCCTTGACGCTGTCAAGCAGCTCACAAAGAAGGCGACCCCGCCCAAGGCCGTCGGCAAAAAGACAGCGCGTAGCAAGGCTGCGGGCGATGCCGCGCCGGCCTACGCAGGACTGGAAGAGCGTCCCGAGGATTTCCGCCGGGCGCTGGTGCGTTCGGCCGTGGAAGGCACAACCGTCTTCGAGCAGTTCAACAAGCTGAAATTTCTCCCCAACATCGAGGACGTGATTTGCCTGGCATGAGACTTCCCACGCCCTACAAGGACGAACTCATCGGCAGCTTGCTGATGCGCGCTCGCCTACACAGCGGCCTGCCGCCCTCTCGGCTTTTGATGCGGCTGGACATCGCTGAAGAACGACAGTCCACGGTGTTTCTGCCGAACGGGCTGGCCGAACTTGCCAGGCACAGTCGGCTGGATGCTGAGGAGCTGTTATGGGGGCACACGGTGTTTCCGTTCTCGGTGGCCTACATGACCTCGCACAACGCGCGGAAGTACCAGGCGACCCTGTTGAGGGAGGGCGCCGCCGGCGCAACCGCTGGGGCTCTAGTGGCCCACACGGCACCGCAGTTGCGGTTCTGCCCAGACTGCGCCATCGAGGATTACAGGCAGCTCGGTGAGAGCTATTGGCGACGAAGCCACTGCCTGCCCGCTTCAATCGTCTGCCGAGAGCACAACAAGATTCTCAGCAAGCCCGCCTACACCTCAAAGTCGCTCGCGAAGCTGATGCTTGCCCCGCTGCCGCATCGCCAGCTCGCCGATGAACGATTTGAGGAAGCCTTCTTCCCAAGGTGGATAGTCGAGGCTGGGGCTAACGCTACCACCGTCGGGGCGGGTTGGGACTTCAAGGATGACTGGCACGCGGTCTACCGGCGGAGCGCCCTCGAACGTGGATTCGATGGTGCTGGCCACATCGTGGCCAGCGCGAAGCTCGCTCATGAACTGCGCGTCGCGGCGGGGCCATCCTGCTTGGCAGAGTTGGGACTTGATTTCGAACAGCCGGCTGGCTCGTGGCCAACGCTGATGGTGCGAGCCAAAGTGCAGCCTCGGTTCGCGCCATTGAAGCATCTGGTGCTCGGGGCCTTTCTTGACCAGCACCAGCCTGGCGAGACGACGTTCACCTACAAGCCAGCGGGCGGCAAGGCCGCTGACTACGCAGCGTTGGACAAACGCCTGTCGGAGTTCGTGCGTCGCAGGACTATCGAGCTGATTTGCAAAGGTCGGACAGCGACTTTGGAGCTCCTGATGGCCGAATCCGGCGCATGGCAAACCTTCAGGTGCCGCAAGGCCCTGCTGCCGTTGACCTGCGCCACGGTGGAAGCGTTCAAGAAGTCGGCAGCATCCAAACGCCGAACCGGCGGTAGCGAGGTCTACCAACGACGCCTCGAGGAGATTGCGGCCGGAAGGCAGAAGCCGATGAAGTCGTACCGCGAGCGCCTCGAGGCCAGGGACCGCACCGAGTCGACGCCTCTCCAGTAGCTCGCAGATAAGTTCCGGCACTACAACTCCAAGTTGCGCTTGGAGAGCCCTTTGGAACTGGTCACAGGAATAACGATGGCGGATGGCCGCGTCACTGCGGACGCCATCGACACACAAGGCAGGTCGAGCGCCGTTGTGCCCACGGAATTCGCTTCGAAGGGGCTGCCAAACCTGCCCGCGAGCCTGAACGGCGTCGTGCGCACCAACTTCAAGGAGTGGAGGCCCGGCTCGCTCGAAGAGTACGCGTGCGCTCTGGACTTTCCTCCGCCGGCCGTCGACAACCACACCGTCTGGGTCTTCCACAACGCCGGCCGGCGGTATGTTGTTCCGGCCCTCGCCCTGATTCGCACCTTCGCCCGGCGGCGAACCCTTATCTACCCTCACCTCTTCAAGCCGCAGTCTCTCGAAGACATCTGTGCCTGGGACGACAAGGTAGCGCAGGTTATGGTTCAGGGCATACCAGACTACCTCCCGCGGCAGGCCAATCTGGTGGGCCTACTTCACAAGGACACGCTGGGTTGGATGTTCTGCTTTCCGAGCGCGCGAAGGGCCTGGGCAAGCGTTTATCTGGCGGCGAAGGTGGGGCGCCTCCATCTGGAACTTCCGGACGCGACGGTGACGATGCAGCTTGGGGTCCGGTCGTGCGGACGCACGGACTACGTCCACACCATCAGGCTGATGGGCGTGGAGCCTGAAGAAGAGCCGTTTGAGTTCGCCAGCCGCCATGCTCGATTCTTTGAGCCCCCGCCTCGACCAGAGGTTGAGGGTGTCGCGCCCTACGTCCCCTTGACCGACGCAGAGTGGAATGCAGTGGCCGACATCGTCGTCAATGTGGAGCGCCCAGCCGCTCAACCGCGAGAGTCGCTGGACACCATGCGTCTCAAGGCGCACGAGGGGAGGTCGTGGGCCAAGGCGGCGGCGGTGTTCGGCACGAGCTCAACCCGGGTGGCCACCTTGCATGTGAACTGGGAGCGCAGCGGGAAGCTGCAACGGGTGAACGAACGTCTTGCCGAGGGTTGCTCTTCTGTCTGAGCCGCGACTTTGGGCAGGACGAGGAAGTCTGACGCCAAAAGAATCCAGCGCTAGGTTCTCAGAAATCAGCGCCGTGTTCCTCCCAGTTCAGCCGACCACCAATCCAATGCGAGAAGCTGGGCTTGGCACGGGTGCGGCTTCCTCTATGCGGTCGGAACGCTCACTGAGCTCGAACCAGTGCCAGGGTTCCAGTCTGCGAACCCATGGCTGACCAATGCAGAGATGACCGCTGGAGCAGTGTTCTTGGGAATACCCACCACCAGCAGGTCGCGCGCCCGCGTCACGGCAACGAATCCGATGCGGCCCTCTTCGTCCTTCGTGCCTGCAACCATTGCGTCAAGGTCCTTCTTTGTCGTCAAGTAGAGAACCGCCGGTATGCCTTCACCTTTTGCAGAGTGAACGGTGCCGCAGCGCATCCCAGACCAAGAGTTCTGGCCGAAGTCGACGGCAAGAAGTGGTCCTGTGTCGGGGAGAGCTGTCGACTTGACACGCGCGTCCCAGGTCGGCTCGCGCGCATAAGAGGTCTGCGCTTCGACTGCACAGAGCCAATCGTTGAGGTTCTTCTTCAACGCTGGCAGCCATGCGCTCTTCGCGGCAAGCGTCGCCAGCGGAATTCCGGCCGTCGGCGTCCGAATCAGACGCCATACAAGTCGTCGCATCTTGACGGACTGCTCGTCCCCGCGTGAGCCCTTGAGGTCTTCAATGAACGAGCTGGGCAGGCCGCGGACGACACTCAGTACGCCCTTCGCGCAGTGCTCCATCACCTCGAAAATGTCTGCACCCTGCTCTCGCTCAAGAGCCGCAGCCGCGAAGTGCTTCACCGCGGACTTCCCCATGTCGCCTGACTCGGAGGCGAGTTTTGCCAGGAGTGCGGCCCCCCGACAAAGCACTGCCGCTTCATCAAGACCATAGCCGGATGCGCCAAGTGCCGTCGACCAGGCCGACATCATCTGCGGCAGCTGCTCGCCGTCGTACCGCCAATAGTGGGCACCAAAGGGGCGCGACACAGTCGACCTGAAGGGCTGCGACACAGTTCCGGCTAGGGCATTGGCGACCGACACGATGCTCGGCACAGAGCGCCTGTTCTGGGTCAGCGGCAAGGACAGCACGTCGGCGCGCTTCGAAAACTCTCGCAGATACTCCCCCGACGCGAAGTTGAAGCCGTAGATGCTTTGGTGGAAGTCCCCGACAAGCGAGATGGTGCTTCCAGCGGCACTCAAGAGGTCTAGAATTTCGCCCTCGAAGCTCCCGATATCCTGAGCCTCGTCAACGAGAATCTGCGGGAACCGGCGCGCCAACGCAGCCGTCAGGCGCGGCTCGTTTTGCAGAAGCCGAAGCGCCCAGGCTCGTCCAGCGGCGTAGGTGTACCCCCCAACCTTGGCCAGCTTGACCAAGCTCTTCCTCGCGAGCTCAACGTGCGCGTCGTCCAGTTGGGATGCTCCACCGCCTCTGTGCCGACGGAAGAAGACCGTCTTGCCGCCTTGCCGGCTGAGCGAAAGGTCTTCCAGGCTAATCTGGTTCTTGTTGTCAGTGCCGAAGCGATAGTTGGACAGGAAGTGCTCCCCGCCAAGGACAAGGAACGGCGTTCGGTCACATCGCATCACACGGCTACCGTGAGGTCGCAGGACAAACGTCGTGATGAACGAATCGACCGTCTGGATGACGACCCTGTCCGAGCTCCCATCCCGGCCTCTAAGCATTCGGTATTCGTCCCGGAAGGTATCGACTGCGATGTTGGAATAGGACAAGAGCGCGACGTGAGACCGCGTGCCCTCAAGCCTCCTTCGCACCTCTGCAACCCTCCGGACAGCTGTCGCCGTTTTCCCGCTACCCGGACATGCGACCACTGCGATGGACTTCAGGTCGGCATCAATGATGGCCTGCTGCTCAGGCGTCGCGTTGAACTCAAGCACTGCCGGTCCCGGTCGCCAGCGTAGTCACGAACTTGAGGGCATCATTGAGGTACTTAGGGATTGGAACCGCGTCCTTGGACGATGCGATGTTGAAGGCAAGCACCTGCGAAAAGCGCCCCTTCTGAACGTTCTCTAGATTGCCCGGGCGCTGGAACATGCCGCAGTACAACACCCGCGCCTTCTCCTGGTCGTTGGCTGCGGCATCGACGTCCGACTTCAGCGAGGCGCCAATCAAGGGGTGCATTTCCGAGAGTGAATCAACCATCAGGGCACGCCGACCAGCGTCCAAGGCGAGGTCGTACTCAAGGGTCTTGTGGGCAAAGAAACACTTCACGACCTCGTCCTCGCAGTCCTTGAGGGTCTGCGCTGTAGCCGACAACGCGGGTGGCGTGCCTGCGTCGGGGAACACGTCGGCGGGAGGGTCGGCATCGGTGATGACAGCGACCGGAATTTCCATCGCACCCTTACCGAAGAGGGGAAGGAACGCGTCGAAATTGAGGCCGTCGGTGCTGATGATGCTGACCGAGTTCTTCCGAAGGTCGTAGCCCGCCTTGGTAGCGAGTGCATCGAGCAAGAACAGCTCGGCTGTGCCTTCCACCAGCACCAAACGACGCGCAAAGAAGAGCTCGGCACGTGTGACGTTGAGGTACCGCTGAAGCTTCTCCTTCTTTCCCTTCCCGAAGGTGATGTCCCGAGGCGCAAACGCCACGGGGCCGGCAGGACTCTGGTAGACGCAGCAGATGGAATCGATGTCGGCAAGTGCTGCAAAGTTCGGCGAGTGGCTGGTCACGAAAACCTGCACAGGGCGTTCACCGGGCTGAGGCTTCTCCACGGCCTTGAGGTAGTCAAGTAGTACCGCTTGGAGTTGCGGATGAAGGTGTGCTTCCGGCTCCTCGACTAGAAGCCCGCAGTAAGAAGCGGTCTTGTTGAACGCCAGTTCGCTCAACACCACGGCCATGTAGATGAGGTTGTTGAAGCCAAGACCGTTCTGCTCCACCTCCATGCCACCGATGGCCAAACCGACCCGAGCGGCAAACCTGTTGAAGTCACTTGAAGCCAAGTCAAGCTGGAGTAGTTGAGCAAGCTCGGCACCCAGCATGCTCTCGTGCTTTGCCGATATGGCAGCGCCTGTCGAGGAAATTGGGGGCTTCGTCTTGAGGTCATGGTCGATGACCTTCAGGGTCTTCACCACCTCCTCTCGCTGGGCCTTGTCCGTCATGTTCTGGATGAGCTTGCTTATCTGGCTCATGCGACCGGGCTTCAAGCCTTGTGCAGGGTCCCGCAGCGGTTGGAGGTAGATGCCGCGGAGCTCCTCGAGCATCTCTGTCGTCATCATGTTTTCTTCGTGCTGGCCGACCCACCGCCGCAGCCGGAGGCGACCGCCAGGCTCTGCCTGGGTGTACTGCACGGTGAACTGGGCGTCGTAGCTAACGATTGCGCCGACGTCGTTCTTGACGGGAACAAGCGCCGTCATGAAGTCGGCCTCGTTCTGCTCAGAAAGCCCGCTGAAAACGAAGTTGAAAGTTGCCGCCGCGCTGCGCTCCCCGCCTTCCTTCTGGTGGAGGTCGAGCTCCGTAAGCCTCAGGTTTCCTTCATCACTGGCGGCCAGAAGAACCCTTAGCGCGTCGACGACCGCGGTTTTGCCCGCGTTGTTAGGCCCGACGATGACGTTGAGTCCGTCCTTGAACCGAAGTTCGAGGTTGTTGAAGCGACGGAATCCAGAGATGCGTAAATTCTGCAGGTACATGTTTGTGTCTTTTCTTCCCGTTCCTCTCGGGGCGCGACCACTTCCGGGACCCTCAGGTTCAGCGGCAAGTCATCCGTTGGTCAGCAATTTGTAGACCGCAGTGCCCAGGCTCAACGCGCCCTGCCCCGCCTTGCTGAACTTCTCTACGTCACCCGCCACTACCACCGCCTTGTCCCAGGCCTTCCGTAGAGTCAAGCCGGCCTCCGCTACGGCCTTGGGGTCGCCAGCTTGGGAAGCTTGACGAATCTCGTCTTCATCGAGGTGGATGTCTGCGGCCATCGCCCTCGTGGCCCGCTTCAAAGCGACCGGCCCACCGATGGGGTACTGCCTCAAGGCGTCGCGGATGGCCGCGATTTGCTTGCGAACAAACACGGCCAGAGACTCTGGTATTCCTTCGACTGCCACTTTCCCTTCGACCTCTGCCAGGAGCTGCTCAAGTTCGGCAAGGTCGTCGGCAGTCGCCACAATCGTCTCTTCGGGAAGCGTGTGCTTGAACCAGCGCAGCGACAGCCGGACGTCAGAGCCAAAATGATTCGACCTGATGTTGTGGAAGTTGTTGGCCAGGTTGCCGATTGACGCGGACTGGGCCAGTTGGTGCGTTGTCGGCAAGAGCAAATCATCGGGAACGCCGGCTTCCTTCAGTTGACGCTCCATCATTCGAATTTCTTCCGTCAGCGCGGAGAGCAGCTTCGCCACCGCATGGTGACGGTCAACGCCGGCGACGTCCTCACTGATGCCAAAGACCTCGGCCCACCCATCCGGCCCACCAAGGTTGGCGACACCATCGCTTCGGAGAACCAGTACTTCGATACGCCCGGCGCTGTTTTGCCGGCTCGGCGGGTCGAATGACATAGACATATTGACTCCCTTAGTCTCTGTTCTGGACATGAAGCTGAAGAGACGGGCGTCGCGACCTGCAAATGACGTGTGCGTGAGCGGGTCGAGCGGTCGACCGCTGATTCACCGAGCGTCCGACCGGACAGGCGGCGCATTGAAATGACTCGCGCACACCCGCGCCTGCAACGTGATTGCCGCGGGAGCGGATGGACCGGACTGCGTCCGTCTCTTCTTCTCCCTTTGCTAGGACTTGCCCTAACCCGGCGGAGATGCTAGCCGAGAGCTACCAGAATGTTTCGCATCGAAGGCTACAGACGGCTCACGTGCGTTCATCCCACGAAGTTCGTCCGCCCGGCTTCCCCCCGGCTGGACCCCAGATATTTCACAACGCGCCCTCTTACAGCGGCCGGCACCTGGGGGTAGTGAGGAGTTCATCTGCACTTGCGCGGTCGGCCGACTAGGCCTATATTTCGCTCATTCATGGAAATGAGTGAATGAAGAGCTTGCCCGTCATCGATGTCCTCGCCGCAACCGGCATTGCCCTTCTGGTCGGCGCCGGCGCCGGGCAACGCGCCGTTCCCGCCCTTCTCGCTGCGGCTGAACGCGTAAACGCTGGGCCGCTGAACTGGATGGCCCTGGACTTCACTGCAGTCGAGATGGTTTCTGCCAGCGCGGCACGTGAGGCGCTGTTTGGCCCCTTCCAGGACGCGATGGCAGAGCGCGGGCTGCTCGTCATCTGCGTAGGACTTAATGCCGAGGCGTTGGACGAGGTCAATCTCGCCGCCCAAGCCCTATCCCGTCCTTTCGTTGTCGCGGACTCCATTACCACTGAAGCGCCCGTCGGCCTGAGCGTACGCGGGAGCCTCGAGCCGAAGCAGTTGCTGACGTTGAAGACGGTGGCACAGCTTGGGGAAACCGATGCGAAAACCGCCCACGAGCAGTCCAACGACGGCACGGGCGTCACGGCCTGGAATAACAGGCTGTCGAGTCTCGAAGCAATGCGCCTCTTGGTCGCGCGCAAATCTGGAAAGACCAAGTACTACTCGCTGCCAGTGAAGGGGCTTGTCGATGGGAACTGAGTTCATTCGGAATCAAAAGGCGCAATTCACCAGGGGGTGGCGCAAGGGCATCTCGCATATCCAGGACGACTGGATTTCTGGTTCGACGCGCGTGACGCGCCTGTTCCGCGCCAAGGTTGACGGCCCCATGAGCCTGCGTGCCGACCAATCTGTCCTCCTCCGCTTGGTGTCAGACACGCAGGTGGTGGCCACGGTCGGCGTCCACCAGATGGCATCCCTTGTGAAGCCGTCCCTGGCCTTGGTAGAGCGCCTGAAGTCCTCGCTGGGCGTAGGCATCGCCAAGGTGCACCGCGTATCGGAAGCGACACGTCGCGTCGACCTGCTCGTAGAGGGCTGAAGATGCTGCCGGCCGGAAAGAGTATTCCCCTCTGGCCGCTGCGAGACCAAAGCGACGGCACGTTGATGCTCGGCTGCGGTGAGTGCCTGGAGCGGCAGCACTGCGGGGGGCTACAAGTCGCTGCAGGCGGCGCCGACGCGATGGATTGCATGAGCATGTGTCGCTGCGAAAACCCCGACGATTGCGACGTGATGTGCCCCAAGGCGCCCGAGCGCTACTACCGTCGCTGGGCCGAAGTCGGCGGGTTTGACCTCACGGACGTGCCCGTGGCGAAGCCCCTGCCTTTTCCCGTCTTGCCTGACGAAGCGCTATTGATAGAGGGCAAGGCAAACCGCGCAGGACGGCCATCGCGGGCCCTGCCCTACGTCGCGGTGCCGTTGTCGAAGACTGTGACGAAGAGAGGACAGCAGACGCGGCCAAAGAGCCGCCGGGAGCTGGAATCCACTTTTGGTCTGGCTCCGAAGTTCGGTTGGATTGCGTCCGGCGTCGAACAAGACGTGAAGGTGGAGCGGATGTGGAAGCTGCCCTCCCCCAAGCGCACCTACCGGGACCTGAGGGACGCTGGTGTCATCCTCGCCACTACCCCCGACTACAGCACCATCGCGGACGTGCCGCGCCACGACAACCTGCATGCGATGAAGCGAATCGCATGGACTTGGTACGAGATGATGGACGCAGGCCTTCAGGCTGCGCTGCACATCAATGGCCGCACCGACTTCGACTACATCCGCTGGGGTGAATTCGCACGACGCCAGCCTGCACTGCAGGCCGTTGCCTTCGAGTTCTTGACCGGCGCTGAGCCGAAGGAGAGTGGCCTCCGGTTCGTGGCGCGGATTCAGCGCTTCGTGGAGGTCAGCGGCCGCAAGGACCTGGTTCTGGTGCTTCGCGGAGGCGCCCAATGGGTCGACCGGCTCGAACCGTACTTCCGCCAGGTGGTGCTGCTGGATTCCGGCGTGTACATGAAGACGGTCAAGCGCCAGCGCATGGAACTCGATAGCGACGGGAACCCTCGCTATCGGTCCAACAAGACTTCGTCGGACGCTGAGTTGAACGACTTGTTCCTGCACAACGTCAGGACGAGGCTGGTCATGAAAAGCCGCAGGTCGCGGCCAGCCCCGGCACCAGTCAATCCGCCAAGTGCTCCTGCTCCTCGGACTCCGCGCGTCCGAGAGGTGGACCCAAACCAGCTGGAGCTGGCAGTCTGAAGGGTGCCGGCCTGTGCTCAGGCCCAAGTGAGACGGAGGCTGACGACGAACCCGTTGAGCATCGACTGGTCTTTGACCAGCCACGGCGCTTCGCCGGCCTGACCTTCGGTCTCAAGACTACCCTCGTCGCTGCGGACGCGAAGTGACGCGTCCATCGTCCGCATAGCTTTGAGAACGCTCTGGAAACCTGTGCCGTGGCCTGGCTCAGTGAAGCGTGAGCGATGCCGACGGACCGCCCACTCCAGGGCATCGGTGGCGCCCAGTCCTTGCAGTTCAGGCTGCTTCTCGAGGTAGCCACGGACGATTCCTTGGCCGGTGTCGGCTACCACCAAGGAAATGGCCTTGAGGCCAGCCTCAAAGGCAGCGATGCCGCGCGCCCCCTCCCCCGCATGCTTGGAGATGTTGTCGATGAGCTCGCCGAAAGCGCCCTGCATCAAGCGGGCGGCGTCGGCGGGCATACCGCCCTCTCTTGCCAGCCGACCAGCGGTAGCGATGAAGAGGAAGGTGTCGTCCTGGCCAGGCGCATCCCCGCCAAAAACGCTTCGGGCGCCAACTGTGGCGTTGAGCGCGGTAGCAGCAGCCGGCTGCTTGACGACCTGGGAGATGACAGCATGCCGGGCGTCGCCTCCACCCTTCAGCTGGAGGTCAAAACCAGCTTTCCGCCAGTCACGGCGAAGAACTAGTAGCTCGGCCAAGGCGCCGAGACCAAGCGACGGCGTGTCCACGACGGCGCGCTTGATGGCGCCGTCTTCAAACTGATTGGTCAGCTCGTCGACGGGGTCGAAGAGGGTCAGCAATGAACTGTCGTTGAACACGACTTGTTGTTTCCTCCCTGCTGCCTGGGAGTGAAACGTTAGGCTGCGGACTTGTCAATCGAGCGCGTTGTTTGCCACGAACATCTCTATATCTGGAGGGGCCGCAATCAGCCGCTGACCAGGGTTGAGGGTAAACCCTTGATGCAAGGGCGCTGGTCGTAACAAAGACATTCCACGCCAAGAAAGACGTGGCCGGGCCGGAGTAGAACCTATTGGAAAAAATCGAGGCCAAGCTGCCAGCGTAGAACTTGATTGGAAAAACGGAAGTCGGCTGCTGCGCGCTCAGCGTAGAACTTGTTTGGCAAGAGCGGTCGCATTTGTCGCGCGCTCATAGGGAGGGCTGGAGTACAACTTGTTTGGAAATCTCCACGGCTGGCCGGCGATCCGTCAGGTCGCGGCCATCGAGGACCGGGTGCGCGGCCGCGTGGCCGGCACGAGGATAGGCAGTATCCCGGGGTGCACCCGATCCCCTCATTCATGGTGGTCGCCGACCGGCGGCGCGGCCCGCCCGACGAGCGGTAGGAGAACGTCCGGATCGTCCCGGGCGCCTCCCGAGAATCGTGAAATGCGCACGCCCTGCCGCCCGCGACACCATGGTTTCAGCCTCATTGAGCTGATGGTCGTGCTCGTCATCGCCGGCATCATCGCGGCGATTGCCTACCCGGCCTATACCTCCCAGCTGCAGCGCGGCCGGCGGGCAGATGCCATCGCCGCGCTGACAGCCGTCATGCAGGCCCAGGAGCGCTATCGCGGCAACGTCACTACGTATGCCGACGAATTGTCGAAGCTGAACCTCAACATCGCCAACATCACGCCGCATTACACGGTCGCGCTGACGCCAGTCACGCCCGTCGGGGCCACCAGCGCCAGCTTCGAGTTCGGCTACGCGGCGACCGCCAGTCAGGTCAGCGCCGCAAGCGGCGGCAAGCAAAGCGGCGACGCCGCCTGCCGGACCTTCACCGTGACCTTGGTGGGGGCCATCCCGAAGTACACGGCCACGGGCGACCCCAACAACACCGACACGTCGACCACGTGCTGGCCGAAGTGACCATGGCAACGATCTTGCGTTCACGCCACCTGCCGCTAGGCTTGACGCTGGTCGAGGTCATGATCAGCGTGGCCGTGCTGGCGATACTGATTGCCGTGGCGGTTCCGTCGATGCTGGACCTGCTGGAGCGGCGCCGGGTGATCGCGACGGCCAACGAAGTGATGGGCGTGCTGAACTACGCCAAGGCGGAGACCAATGCGACCAACACGTTGCTGACTGTCCGCTTCGATCCTGACCCAGAGACGGACCCGAGCAAGGCCTTGAGCTGCGTCGCGGTGACCACCACAGTGGCGGCAAACGCTGCGTGCAAGTGCTATCTGCCCGAGGCGACCCTCTGCCAGGGGTTGTTCGCTCCCCGCTTGTTGCGCCTTTTCAGGTTGCCGAGGAGCAGTGTCAAGTTCGATGCAAGCGCTCCTGGGGGCTGGGGCGGCAGCAACATGGATTACCAGATCAAGTTCGCACGCGCCCAGGGCGGCATCGACGCCCAGGGCTTCCAAGTCGACGTTGTCGGCGTCAAGAGGGGCCACGCACTGCGCGTCGCGGTCAATACAGCGGGGCGGGTCGTCGTGTGCGCGCCCAACGGTGATTTCAGCGGGTACGCCAAATGCAGTTGAACCCGAAAGCCAGCCAGCGAGGTATCGGCCTGGTCGAGCTGATGGTGGGCATCACCGTGGGCCTGATCGTCGCTGCGGGGGCCTCCATGGTGGCGGTGCGTCAGATCACCGAGCACCGGCGACTGATGCTGGAGATCCAGATCCAGCAGGACCTGCGGGTGGCCGCCGACCTGCTGCAGCAGGACCTGCGCCGCGCGGGCTTTCGCGGCCTGCCGGCCAATGGCGTCTGGCAACCTGCGCGCGGCACCGGAACCAGTAGCGCGACGGCGGCCCAGAGTGCACTCACCAGTCCCTACACCCCCATCACCCAGACAGAGACTGGCGGCAGCGACATCTTCTACCAGTACGCTCGTGCCCCGGCCGGGGCGATGGACCCCAACGGGACCAATATCCTCGAGGACTACGAGCAGTTTGGTTTTCGCCTGTCCAGCAACAAGAGCCTGGAAATCCAGCTAGGCCTGGACAACTGGCAGCCGATCACGGATCCGGAGTCGGTGCTGATCGAGGATTTCAAGGCCGAGATCCACACCCAGCAGATCCCGCTCGACGACCTGTGCGACTGCGCGCCCGGCACCTGCCCGACGCAGACCGTGCGCCTCGTGCAGTTCACCTTGACCGGCGTCGCCAAGTCAGACAGCAACGTCAGGCGCACCGTGAGCGTCAGCGAGAAGATCCGTGCGGACGACGTGAGTGGAGCGTGTCCGTCATGAGGTCGTTGCGCATGTCCACCCGCTTGGCGCCCCAGCGCGGCGCAGCCACGCTCATCATCGTCATGGTGTTGTTCCTCGTCATGGCCTTGCTGGCGGCCTATGCCAACCGCAGCCTGGTGTTCGAGCAGCGCATTTCCGGCAGCTACTACCGCGCCAGCATGGCCCAGGAACTGGCCGAGGGTGGCGTTGAATGGGCGCTCGCCATGTCGAACAGCACCGGGATCGATGCCAACTGCCAGCCGGTGGCGACGGGCGGGGAGCGGTTCATCGACCGCTACATCACCGTCTCTGCTGCCGACCGGAACATGAAGGCCCGCAATGCCACCGTCAACCAGCGCAGAGACGTGGTGGCCGACTGCGCCCAGACGCCCTCGGGACTGGCCTGCCGCTGTCCGGCGCGCGGCACTCGCACCACTCAACCCGTCACGGCGGAAGCCGGCGCCCTCGTCCCCAGCGTCGGCATCTCCATGGGCATCAACGACCCGTCTTTTTTTGGCAGCTTCGGCGTGCGCAGCCTGGGCTGCTCCTTCAGCAGCGTCGACCAATGCAAGACCACCACTACGTTGAGCCAGCGGGCCGCCGCCACGTCCGTGCAGACCACGGCGCTGGCCATCGTCGCTGCCGTCCCCTCGTCGCCAGCCAGTCCACTGACGGTCAGGGGCTCGTTGACCACCACCGGCAGCGGCGGGCTCGGCCTGCACAACACCGACGCACGTTCCGGCGGGCTGCTGGTCCTGTCGGGCGGCCCGATGCCGGCGCTTGACGACGGCCGCATGGACAGCCTGCCCGGCACGCCGTCCAGCCAGATGTACGTCTTCGACGACACGACGTTGAAGGCAGTCAGCAGCCAGCAGGACCGGGATCGGCTGTTCCAGACCTTCCTGGGCATCAAGCCCGCGGGCTACAGGCGCCATCCTGCTTTGCGCGTCGTGGAGTGCACCGCGGGTGACTGCGGAGCCGACCTGAAAGCGGCCTATGACGCCGGCAAGCGCATCGTCTGGATCGAGGGCGACATGACGATCGCCTCCAATATCGACGTCGGCACCGTGACCGACCCGATGCTGGTCATCGTCAATGGCAATGCGAGGCTGGATGGCGCGATGAAGTTCACCGGCATGCTGGTCGTGCAGGGAGATCTGGCATGGAACAACGGCAGCAGCTTGTCGCTGATCACCGGCAGCGTGCTGGTCACCGGGGACATGGCCGCCGACGGCCGGATGGACATCCGCTACATGAGTGCCGTTGCCGACCAGTTGCGCAACCGCATCGGCAGCTATGCCCGCGTGCCGGGTGGCTGGATAGACACGGACATGCAATGACCGGAATGCCGATGGTCACGCCCTCCTCCATTCGCTGCGCCGCAGGCCGCCAGCGCGGCGTCACCCTCATCGAGGCCCTGGTGGCCCTGCTGGTGATGTCCTTTGGCATGCTGGCCCTGGTCGGCCTGATGAGCAACCTGCGCCTGAGTGCGGACATCGCCAAGCAGCGCACCGAGGCCATGCGGATCGCGCGTGCCGACCTGGCCGTCATGAGGTCCTTCTCCATGCTCGACCGGCCCGCCGGGGTTGTCGGCGGGCCGAACGCCTACTTCACCGACATCGTCGACGACACGACGTCCATCCTGCCCCCCGACCCAAGCGTCAACACGACCTACGCGAAGGTGCGCACCGTCACCGATTTGCGAGACGATGCTTCGCTGACGGCTCCGCCGATCGCCAAGCAGGTTCATGTCAGGGTGGACTGGATGGATCGCGCGGGCGAAGCCCAGTTCGTCACCCTGGACACGATCATCGCGCGCGTCGACCCCATCTTCAGCGCTGCCGTGGGTTTCGCGCCCCGCAACAGCCCCATCACCCAGCCGTCCGGCCGCAATCCGGTCATCCCGGCCACCGCGACGAAGATCGACAAGAACGTCAGCGCCTTCCGCCCCAGCAGCCTGGGTCAGACCGTCTGGGTGTTCAACAACGTCACCGGCTTCGTCACGAGCGTCTGCAGCATCGAGACCGGCACGACAACGTTCGCCGCGGACGTGTCCAGCTGCATCACCAACACCACGGGCACCACCAGCTATCTGCTCAGTGGCATCGTGCGCTACTCCAACACCTCTCCGGCCAATCCCAGTTCGCCCGAGGCGGCGGCCCTGCCCATCAGCCTGAGCATCGCCAGCGGCAGCTTTTCCGTACCGCAGCTGGACGGGAGCGGCCTCACCAAAAGCGGCACTTCGCCGATTGTTGTCAGCGCCGCAGCAATGACCCAGGCCAACTCGCTCGCACCGAGTACCTACTACTGCTTCGACGACTACGCCGTCAGCACGCCGGCACAGGGCTTCGTCAACTACTACTGCCTGGTCACGCCGGCCGCCAGCGTGGGCAGCGCACCGCGCGCCTGGTCCGGCCAGTTGCAGGTGCAGCTGACGAGCCAGAGCATCGGAACGGCCGCCACGCAATATCGCGTATGCCGCTACAGCGCCGACTACAACGGCAACGACAGCAACCTGCTGTCCGACGGCAAGACCATCGACAACTCGGAGCATCCGCTGGCCTATGCCAGCGTGATGGGCTCGCTGACCCGGCAGAATTTCCTCGTCATCCGCGGCAACGCCACCTGCCCCACGGCACCGAACGTGGATGTGAACGCCGGCATCTTTGCCGACTACAAGACCGTCCAGCTGCTGCCCACGCCCTGAGCGGTGCCCGGTGGCTAGACTGGCCGGATGCCAGACATTCCCGCAGCGCTCAGACAAGCCATCGCCCTTGCCGAACAAGCCGTCGGCCTGAGCGACCCCAACCCCCGCGTCGGCTGCGTCATCCTTGCACCCGACGGCCGCGAACTGGGGGCCGGCCACACCCAGGCCGCGGGCCAGGCCCATGCCGAGGTCATGGCGCTGCGTGACGCAGCAGCGCGCGGCCATGACGTCCGTGGCGCGACGGCCGTCGTCACGCTGGAACCCTGCTCCCACCATGGCCGTACGCCGCCTTGCTGCGATGCGCTGATCGCAGCGGGCATCGCGCGCGTCGTCTGCGCCATCGAGGATCCCAACCCCCAGGTCGCTGGCCAGGGCCTGGCGCGGCTGCAGGCTGCCGGCATCCGTGTCGAGCTGGCCGAGCCCGCTGTCGCCATGGCGGCCCGCGAGCTCAACATCGGCTTCTTCTCGCGGATGCAGCGTGGCCGACCCTTCGTGCGCCTGAAGTCGGCCATCTCGCTGGACGGGCGTACCGCCTTGCCCGACGGGCGCAGCCAATGGATCACGGGCGAGGCCGCGCGTGCCGATGGCCACGCCTGGCGCAAGCGCGCCGCAGCGGTGCTGACCGGCATCGGTACCGTGCTGGCGGACGACCCACGCCTGGACGTCCGCCTGGTACCCACGGACAGGCAGCCGCTGCGCATCGTGCTGGACCCGCAGGGGCGAATGCCGCCGGATGCCCGCCTGCTGCAGCCGCCCGGCGAGACGCGCGTCGTCGGCCCCGGCCGCGCCGTGCTGCCCACGCTGCTTGCCGAACTGGGCAGCCAGGGCATCAACGAGCTGCACGTCGAGGCCGGCCCGACGCTGTCCGGCGCCTTCCTCGACGCCGGCCTCGTCGACGAGCTGCTGGTCTACCAGGCGCCCATGCTGATCGGCGAGGGACGCCCGCTCGCGGCACTGGCGCCGTTGCCGGGGCTGGACCAGGCTCGCCGCTGGCAGTTGGTGGAGGCCACGCCGGTCGGTCAGGATCTGCGCCTGCGGCTGCGGCCGACCTAGGGTCGCCACCTACAATCGGTGGCTATGCCCATCTCCCCCATCCCCGAGCTGGTCGCCGAGCTGGCCGCCGGCCGCATGGTCATCCTGGTCGACGAGGAAGACCGCGAAAACGAGGGCGATCTCGTCCTCGCCGCCGACCTCGTCACGCCCGAGGCCATCAACTTCATGGCCAAGCATGGCCGTGGCCTGATCTGCCTGACGCTGCCGCGCGAGCATTGCGAGCGCCTGCAGCTGCCGCCCATGACGCGGCGCAACGGCACCCAGCATGGCACCGCCTTCACGGTGTCCATCGAGGCTGCCACCGGCGTCACCACCGGCATCTCTGCAGCAGACCGGGCCCGCACCGTGCAGGCCGCCGTCGCGCAGGGCGCCCAGGCCAGCGATCTGGTCCAGCCCGGCCACATCTTCCCGCTGCAGGCCCAGGACGGCGGCGTGCTGATGCGCGCCGGCCATACCGAGGCCGGCTGCGACCTGGCTCGCATGGCCGGCCTGTCGGCGACCTCCGTCATCTGCGAGATCATGAAGGACGACGGCAGCATGGCCCGGCTGCCCGACCTGGAGGTCTTCGCCAAGGAACACGGCCTGAAGATCGGCACCATCGCCGACCTGATCGAGTACCGCAGCCGCCACGAGAGCCTGATCACCCGCGTCGCCCAGCGCCGCCTGAACACGGCCCAGGGCGAGTTCGACTGCCAGGTCTTCACCGACCGCACGGGGGGCACCCACCTGGCGTTGAGCCATGGCGCCTGGCAGCCCGGCGACGAGGTGCTGGTGCGGGTGCATGAGCCGCTGTCCGTCATGGACCTGATCGAAGCCGGTTCCTGCGGTCACTCCTGGGGGCTGCCCGCCGCGCTGGCGGCACTCAAGGCCAGCCCGGCCGGCGTTGCCGTGCTGATGAACTGCGGCGAGGATGCCGCCGGCGTGCTCGCCCGCGTGCAGTCCCGCGAGCCCGTGGCGGCGCCCAAGGGCGTCATGGACCTGCGCATCTACGGCGTGGGTGCGCAGATCCTGAAGGCGCTGGGCGTGCACCGCATGAAGCTGCTGGGCAGCCCGCGCCGCATGCCCAGCATGACTGGCTATGGCCTCGAAGTGACGGGCTTCGTCGCTCCCCCTTCCTGCTGAAACCTCCGGAGGCACGCGATGCAAGATTCCGAACAAGGCCGGCCCGGCTTCGAGGGCGCCCTCGACGGCAGCGAGCTGACCATCGCCATCGTCCAGGCACGCTTCAACGACGCCATCACCTCGGCCCTGGCAAGCGCCTGCCTGGCCGAGCTGTCGGTGCTGGGCGTGCCGGCCGAGGCCATCCGCCACGTGACGGTGCCTGGTGCGCTGGAGGTGCCGCTGGTCCTGCAGGCGCTGGCCGAGGGCAATGACTACGACGCACTGATCGCGTTGGGCTGCATCATTCGTGGCGAGACCTATCACTTCGAGCTGGTGGCCAACGAGAGTGGCGCCGCCGTCACCCGCGTCGGGCTGGACCATGGCCTTCCCATCGCCAACGCCATCCTGACCGTCGAGAACGAAGCCCAGGCCTGGGCCCGCGCCGAGCCCAAGGGACGCGACGCTGCCCGCGTCGCCGTCGAGATGGCCAATCTGCTGAAAGAGATCGAGTGAACGCCACCGCTGCAAAGACCACGGCCAAGACCGTCGCCAAACGCGCCCCCGCCAAGTCCGCCCGCCGCCGCTCGCGCGAGGCGGCAGTGCAAGGCCTGTACCAGTGGCTGCTGACCGGCGAGGACATCGGTGCCATCACCGCGCTCGGCCGCGAGCAGGAGGGCTATGCCAAGCTCGACGTCAAGCACTACGACGCGTTGCTGACCGGCTGCGTGAACGAGGCGGCCGACCTGGATGCCATCCTGTCCCGCCACGTGGACCGCAAGACCACCGAGCTGTCGCCCATCGAGCACGCCATCCTGCTGATCGGCTCCTACGAGCTCAAGCACTGCCTCGACATTCCCTACAAGGTCGCCATCAACGAGGCGGTCGAGCTGGCCAAGTCCTTTGGCGGCACCGACGGCCACAAGTACGTCAACGGTGTGCTGGACCGCGCGGCCGTCGACCTGCGCCCGCTCGAGGTGACTGCGCGTCGATGAAGCTTGCCGCGCGGCTGGACCGCATCGAGCCCTTCTATGTGATGGAGCTGGCCAAGGCCGCGGCCCGGGTCGCGGCGGGGCCGCTGTGCGACCCGGCCCGGGGCGGCCGGCGCATGATCCGGCTCAACATCGGCGAGCCTGACTTCGGTGCTGCGCCTGCGGTGCGCGAAGCAGCCGGCCGCGTGGCTCAAGGGGCGACGCCCTACACCGACGCGCTGGGCCTGCCGGCGCTGCGCGAGGCGATATCGCGCTGGTACCTCGAGCGTTTCGGGCTGGTCGTCGCACCCGAGCGCATCGCCATCACGGCCGGCGCCTCGGCCGGCCTGCAGCTCGCCTGCCTTGCCCTCTTCGAGCGCGGCGACGAGGTGCTGATGCCGGACCCGTGCTATCCGTGCAACCGCCACTTCGTGACCGCGGCCGACGCCACGCCGCGCCTGCTGCGCACGGGTGCCGCCGAGCGCTTCCAGCTTGGCGCCGGCCAGGTGCGCGAGGCCTGGTCGCCCGCCACGCGCGGCGTGCTGCTGGCTTCGCCCAGCAACCCCACCGGCACGTCCATCGCGCCCGAGGTGCTGGCCGATATCGCCGGTTTTGTCCGCGGGCGCGGCGGCGTGACGGTCGTCGACGAGATCTATCTGCCGCTGAGCTTCGAATCGCATTTCGGCCAGAGTGCCCTGGCCCTGGGCGATGACATCGTCTCGGTCAACAGCTTCTCCAAGTACTTCGGCATGACCGGCTGGCGGCTGGGTTGGCTGGTCCTGCCCCCTGCCCTGGTGCCGGCCATCGAACGGCTGGCGCAGAACCTCTACATCTGCCCGTCCACGCTGTCTCAGCTGGCCGCGCTGGCCTGTTTCGAGCCGGCATCCATTGCCGAGTTCGAGCGCCGCCGCGCGGTGCTGAAGCAGCGCCGCGACTTCATCGTGCCCGCGCTCAATGCGCTGGGCCTGACCGTGCCTGTGCCCCCGGATGGCGCCTTCTACGCCTGGATGGACATCTCGCGCTTTCACGCCGACAGCTGGGTGTTTGCGCATGAGCTGCTGGAGCGCGCCCAGGTCGCGCTGACGCCAGGCCGTGACTTCGGCGTCGCCGATCCACAGCGCTGGATGCGCCTGTCCTTCGCCTCGTCCATGGAAGATCTCGAGGAAGCCGTCACCCGCCTGCGCGAGGTGCTGGCATGAGCGGCTTCGAGTTCCCGGTGCGCGTCTACTGGGAGGACACGGATGCTGGCGGCATCGTCTTCTACGCCAACTACCTGAAGTTCTTCGAGCGTGCGCGCACCGAGTGGTTGCGTGCGGCCGGGGTCGAACAGCACCAGCTGCGCGAAGACACCGGCATCATCTTCGTCGTGGCCGGCACCAGCCTGCGCTATCTCGCGCCGGCCCGGCTCGACGACTTGCTGACCGTCACGGTCGAACCCCTGCCCGCCGGCCGAGCCAGCCTCGTCGTGCGCCAGCGCGCGCTGCGCGGCGACACGTTGCTGTGCGAGGGCGAGATCCGCATCGGCTGCGTGCGCGCCGACGACCTGAAACCCCAACGCCTGCCCGACAGCGTCGTGGCAGCGATCACCGCATGAACCAAGACCTCTCCATCGTCTCCCTGATCCTGCACGCCAGCTTTGCGGTGCAGCTCGTCATCGCAGGCCTGCTGCTCGTGTCGCTCGCGAGCTGGAGCGTCATCTTCGGCAAGCTCATCGGCCTGGGCCAGATCAAGCGCCGCAACGATGCCTTCGAGGCCGAGTTCTGGAGCGGCAAGAACCTCAACGACCTCTACCAGTCGGTCGGCAACCGCCAGGACGGCGCGCCGCTGGAGCGCATCTTCGCGTCCGGCATGCGCGAGTTCCTGAAGCTGCGCGAGAAGCGCGTGACGGACGCCGGCGCCCTGCTGGACGCCGCGCGCCGCGCCATGCGGGCCAGCTTCCACCGCGAACTCGACGCGATGGAGAGCAACCTCTCCTTCCTCGCCTCGGTCGGTTCGGTGTCGCCCTACGTGGGCCTGTTCGGCACCATCTGGGGGATCATGCACGCCTTCGTGGGCCTGTCCAACCTGACGCAGGTGACGCTGGCCACCGTCGCGCCCGGCATCGCGGAGGCACTGGTCGCCACCGCCATCGGCCTGTTCGCCGCCATCCCGGCCGTGCTGGCCTACAACCGCTTCGCGCGCCAGATCGACCGCAGCGCGATCACGCTGGAGACCTTCATCGAGGAGTTCTCCAACATCCTGCAACGCAACGCGACGCAACACTGATGGCTTCCGTCTCCGCCCGCGGCGGCCGCCGGCGCCGCACGATGAACGAGATCAACATGGTTCCGTTCATTGACGTGATGCTGGTGCTGCTCATCATCTTCATGGTCAGCGCACCGCTGATCACGACGGGCCTGGTGGACCTGCCCAGCGTGGGCAAGAGCCGCCAGCAGCCCGAGCACGTCATCCAGGTCATCGTCGGCACCGACGAGAAGCTCAAGATCAAGGTCGACCAGCTGGAGCCCGAGTCCATCCCGGCCAACCGGCTGGCCGAGCGCGTCAAGAAGGCCCAGGGGCGCGACGCGAACAACCCCGTCGTCATCTCCGCCGACAAGAACGTCAAGTACGAGGCCGTCGTGCAGGTCATGGATACGCTGCAGCGCGCTGGCATCCAGCGTGTGGGCCTGGCCGTGAAGAGCGGTGCATCGAGCCAGTGATCCATCGATGAGCATCGCGACCCTGCGTCCCCCTGAAGCCGCCGGCCTGGGCCGCGGCCTCGTGTTCGCGCTGATCGCGCACGGCCTGCTCATCCTTGCGCTGAGCTACGGCCTGCACTGGCGCAGCGATTCGTCAGCCGCCTTCGAGGCGGAGCTGTGGTCGGCCGTACCCCAGGTTGCAGCCCCCCGTGAGGAAGCGCCTCCCGAACCCGAACCCGAGGCACCGCCCAAGCCCGACCTGAAGGCCCAGCAGCGCGCGGCGGAGGAAGCCGCCGCCGAGCAGCGCGAAGCCGAGATCGCGATCGCCAAGGCCCGCAAGATCAAGGAAGAAAAGGCGCGCGAGGAGGCCGCCAGGCTCGAACGCGAGAAGGCGGCCAAGGAAAAGCAAGCCAAGGAAGCCAAGGACAAGGCCGCGAAGGAGAAGGCGGCCAAGGAAGAGCAGGACCGCAAGAAGGCCCAGGACGCCAAGGCCGCGAAGGAGGCCAGGGAAGCCGACGCCCGCCGCGAGGCGCTGCGCCAGGAGAACCTGCGCCGCATCCAGGGCATGGCCGGCGGTACGCCGGGCTCCACGGGCACCGCGGCGCAGAACTCCGCGCCGTCAGCCGGCTACGCGGGCCGCATCAAGGGCAAGATCCGCCCGCTCATCATCTACTCGGACGATGGCGCGGCCAATCCGCTGGCCGAGGTCCAGGTGACGCTAGGCCCGGATGGCCGCATCTTGGGAACCAAGGTGCTCAAGGCCAGCGGCGACGGCGACTGGGACCGCGCCGTGCTGCGTGCCATCGAGAAGGCCGAGACGCTGCCGCGCGACGTCGACGGCCGCGTGCCGCCGGTGCTGATCCTCAGCTTCCGTCCGCGCGAATAAATCGGTCGACGGACCAGCGGCCGGCGCCGAACAAGGCGATGGCCAGTGCCAGCACACCCCACAACGTGTGCTGGGCCTGGGCCACCGGCGTGAAGTCGTCGGCCATCAACGACAGCGCCGCCATCCCATTCACGACGAACAGGCCCGCGCCGGCGAAGCGCCCGGCCAGCCCCAGCACCAGCAGCACCGGCAGCACCAGTTCGCCGGCCGTGCCCATGTAGGCAGCCAGCGTGGGCGGCAGCAGCGGTACCTGGTAGACGTCGTTGAACAGGGCCAGCGTGGACGACCAGTCGCGCAGCTTGGTCAGGCCCGACATGAAGAAGATCCTGGCCAGGTACAGCCGCGCCGCCAGCAGCGCGAGTGACTGCAACTCCCTCACCAGCACTTGCAGCGGTGCGGGCAGCCGCGTGGGTGTCAGGCCCGGGTCCGTGAAGGTGCGCAGCGTGTGGGAGATCAGGGTGTTCATGGCGGCGTGCTCGGTTGCGGTGGCGTCGGCGTGGCAGCTCGCAGCCAGGCCTTGTGCAGCGCCGCTTGCAGCCAGGCGCCGAAGTCGAAGTCGGCTGTAGCGCCGGAACCTTTCACTTCCGCGGCCGCCAGCGCTTCGGCCAGGCTGGTGCCATCGAGCAGGCACCGCGTGAAGTCCGCCTCGGCGGCTGACAGGGCCTGCCACTGCCCCCGCCAGCCCTGCCGCCAGACAAGGACCGGTCCCGCGGACTGCGCGAGCAACGCGACGCCTGGGCGCAGGCGCAACCAAAGCGCTTCGGGCGGCATGTGGCCCAGCAGCGCGAGCGAGTCGGCGTCCAGCGCGACGTCCTCGGCCCGTTCGGCCTGATGCAGGGCCCAGTCAAGCCGGGCGAGGTCCGGCAGCCCCGAGGACTCTCCGGCATGCTCGACGAGGAAGCCCGCCAGCGCGCCGCCCCATTGCCCGAGGTCGCCGCATTCGGGCGGATGAGCGCGCCAGAAGGTCCAGGCCAGTGACGCGAACTCGGCTTCGCCCAGGGCGTCGCGCAGTCGCCCGAAGGGCGTGGCCAGCGCACGCTCTGACAGTGCCACCAGGTTGCCACGGTAGGCCGCCAGGCCGCGCTCCCCGCCGGTCATCCCCGCGGGCGCGTCGCCGCGGCCCAGCAGCGCATCGACCAGAGCCTGCTGCCGTGCCTTCATCGCTGCAGCGCCCTCGCCCGCCCGGCCTGCGCGAGCAGCACGTCCAGTTCGGGCACTTCCGTGTCCCACTCGATCAGCGTGGGCGTCGGCCCGAAGCGTTCGATGGCATGCGAGTAGACGTGCCAGACCTCGTCGCGCACGCGGCTGCCGTGGTCATCGATGACGAGGCCGTCCTCGCGCTCGCGATGGCCGGCCAGGTGGATCTCGCCGACGCTGCCCGGGCGGATCGCGTCGACCCAGCGCATCGCCTCGCGAGCGGCGGCCTCCGGGGCAAGGCCCGCGTTGCGTGCATTGACGACCAGGTTGTTGACATCCAGCAGCAGGCCGCAGCCGGTGCGCCGCGTCAGCTCGTTGAAGAATTCTGGCTCGGCCAGCGTGTCGCCAGCCCAGCCGACATAGGCGCTGATGTTCTCGACGAGCATGCAGCGGCCCAGGCGCCGCTGCACCGCGTCCACATGGCGGGCGAGCAGCGCGAGCGACTCGTCGTTGAAAGGGATGGGCAGCAGGTCGGCAGCGTGCAGGCCGGAGCTGCGCCCCGCGACGCGGGCAAAACAGGCGTGGTCGGACACCCAGCCCGGCTGCACTCGCTCGACGAGGCGGGCAAGGCGCTCCAGATGCCAGCCGTCCAGCCCGGCCGCAGACCCCAGGCCCAGTCCGACACCGTGCAGGCTGACTGGGTAGGCCTCGCGGCCGGCATCCAGCACGGCCAGCGCGATGCCGCCGTCGGCGAAGAAGTTCTCGGCATGGACTTCGATGAAGCCCAGCGCGGGCCTCTCGGCCAGCAAGGCGTCGTAGTGGGGCTGGCGCCAGCCGATGCCCACGCAGGGCGTGGCCGGCGCCTCGGTGTTCGCGGTCAAGCCGTCACTTCTTGGCCGCAGGCTTGGTCGAGCCGCCATCCTTCTCGCAGCTGCCCTTGGCGACGTACTTCCACTCGGCGGGATCCTTGTCAGCCTTGGCCAGGCCGGCGCAGGAGTGGCTGCCGGTGGCGCAGTCGTTCTGGCCGGCCTTGGCGATGCCGTAACACTTCTCCTTGGCGGCGTCGGCGGCCTGCGCCTGGGCGACGAGGCCCAGGGACAGTGCGGTGGCAAGGGCAGAGGACACGAGGGCTTGGGTCTTCATGGACGGGTCTCCGAAAGCTTGGGGAAGGTTAAAAAAGCGGCCGATCATGCGGCGGCGATGATGAAGTCGCAAGATGCGGCCAACTCCTTACACTGCGCGCCGCCATGGCTGCCTCACCCGACTTCTGCCGCCAGATCGAGGCCTTGCGCCCCACCCTGCTGAAATACGCCCGGCTGCAACTGCGCAACCCGGCCTGGGCCGAGGACGCGGTCTCCGAGACGCTGCTGGCGGCGCTCGAGAAACCCCAGGCCTTCGCCGGCGCCAGCCAGCTCAAGACCTGGCTCATCGGCATCCTCAAGCACAAGCTCGTCGACCAGATCCGCAGGAACTGCCGCGAGCTGTCGACGACGGCCGGCAGCGACGACGGCGAGGACCTGGACGAGCTGCTGTTCGCTGCCGACGGCCACTGGCGCGAGGCCCAGCTCGACTGGGGTAATCCGGAGGATGCGTTGCGCCAGCTGGACTTCATGAAGGTGCTCGAAGCCTGCGTCGAGAAGCTGCCCGGCCAGCAGGGGCGGCTTTTCATGATGCGCGAGTGGCTGGAGCTGGAGTCCGACGAGATCTGTAAGGAACTGGGCATCACGCCGACCAATCTCTGGGTCATGCTGCACCGGGCCCGGCTGCGGCTGCGGGAATGCCTGCAGGCCGGATGGTTCGACGCCGCGCACACGAGGGGAGCGTCTTGATCAAGCTGAAGATCACCTGCCGGGCGGCCACGCAGATCATCCTGCAGGCCGAGGACAGGCGCATGCCGCTGGCCGAGCGGCTGTCGCTGCGCCTGCACCACCGCGTCTGCGCCAACTGCCGCCGCTTTGCCCGCCAGGTCCAGCTGATGCGCCTTGCCAGCGCGCGCTGGCGGCAGCACCCGGACGAGTGATCAACTCGTCGGTGCCCCCTCGTCCGGGCCGGCTGACGCCAGCATCTCGTCGCCGTCCAGCGCGATCGCGATTGCCAGCCTGATGGCGTCGATCTGTGCTGCCAGGCCCATGCTGGCCACCGACGGCTGGGCACGCGCGGCCTGCTCGGGCAGCGCCGGCACATGGATGAAGCCACTCCTGGCGCCGCAGCCGGCCAGCCGGTGCTGCAACTCGAAGAAGACCTGGTTGCAGACGAATGCCCCTGCCGTCAGCGACAACCCCGCCGGATGGCCGGCTGCGCGAAGTCCGTTGCGGATGGCCTTGACGGGCAGTGTCGAGAAATAGGCCAATGGCGCGTCGGCACGCACCGGCACGTCCTGCGGGCGCTCGCCGGCGTTGTCGGGGATGCGGGCGTCGATCAGGTTGACGGCCACGCGCTCGATGGAGATCTCCGTGCGCCCGCTGGCCTGGCCCAGGGCGATGACGAGTTCGGGCTTGAAGATGGCCAGCGCCGCCTCCAGCGCCGCGGGCGCGCCGCCGAAGCTGGTGGGCAGGCAGCGTGCATGCACCGTCGCGCCGCCGATGACCTGGCCCTGCAGCGAGCGCGCCACTTCCCAGGACGGATTGATGGCGTCGCCACCGAAGGGCTCGAAGCCGGTGAGCAGGATGTTCATGGCCGCCATTGTCTCGAACCGGCGCGTGCTCCGCCTGCCCGATCTTTGCGGCGAGTGCAGGTGTTTTTCCAGGCAGACGGGTGACGGCGGCCCTCCATAATCGCCGGCAATCCCTCTGCACTTGCCCATGACCGACCCGTCCCAGCCCCTGCCCTGGCCCCACGGCGATGCCGAAGCCTCCTCCGCCGGCTCCGGCGCTCCGGCATCGGGCTTTCTGTGGCCCTGCCCACCCTATGCCGCCTACCCCCAGCCAGAGGTCCAGCGCGGCCAGGAAGCCTGCGAAATCCTCGGCCTGAACAACAGCCGCAGCACCGGCCAGTTGCTGAAGCTGGAGGCCGCAGATCGCATCGTGCAGATCAACGTGCCGCCGGCGCGCAACAGCATGCCGCTGAAGTTCAGCCAGTTCCGCGCCCTCAAGCTGCAGCGCCCCTTGAGCGTGCCGCCACGCGACGCCAGCGACCTGAATTCGCCCCTCAGCGTGGACCAGCGCCCGCGCTCGGACTTCCGCATCGTCTTCAATGGCGGCGACGAGCTCAAGGGCGTGACCATCGGTCACCACCACGACGACCTGGGCCTGTTCCTGTTCCCGCCGCTGTCAGGCGACGACGATTCGGTGCGCCGCGTCTTCGTCCCGCGCGAGGTGCTGGCGCACTTCGAGATTGGCGAGCGCATCGGCGACATGCTGCTCAAGGAGGAGCTCGTCACGCCCGAGCAGTTGCACGCCGCCGCCGTCGAGCAGACCAGCCTGCGCCAGCGCCGCGTCGGCGACATCCTCGTCGAACAGCACATCGTCACGCCCGAGCAGTTGCTGCAGGCCATCGAGCAGCAGGCCAGGATGCCCATGGTGCGCATCGGCGAGGCGCTGCTGGCGCTGGACCTGGTCACGCCCGAGCAGCTGGACCAGGCCTTGATGCAGCAGCGCGAGGACCGCTCCGTGCCGCTGGGCGAGCTGCTGGTGCGCAAGGGCATCATCAGCCGGGCCCAGCTGCAGTCGGCCCTCGCCCGGAAGATGGGCTATCCCGTCGTCGACGTCGAGAAGTTCGCCATCGAGCCGGATGCCGTGCGCAAGCTGCCCCATGCGGTGGCCAAACGGCTGGAGGTGCTGCCCCTGGTGCTGCGCGACGGCCGCCTCATCGTCGCGATGGAGGACCCGACGCGCCGTGACGCGCTGGACGAGGTCGAGTTCATCACCCAGCTCAAGGTCGTTCCGACGCTGACCAAGCTCGGCACGCTGCAGTTCGCCATCCCGTCCGCCTTCGACCGCTATGGCGCCGAGGCGCTGCCGCGCGGCAACACCGACCCGCTGCCAGACTTCCAGCCCGACTTCACGCTGGAGACGCCCAACAAGCTCATCGAGAGCCTGGAGCGCGACAGCAGCGAGCGCGCGACCCGGGAAGAAGAGTCGACCATCGAGCAAAGCGACAACTCGCTCGTTCGCCTCATCAACTCCATGATCATCGAGGCGCATGGCCAGGGTGTGTCCGACATCCACATCGAGACCTACCCCGGCAAGGAAAAGCTCAAGATCCGCTTCCGCCGCGACGGCGTGCTGCAGCCCTACCTGGAGTTGCCTCACACCTACCGCAACGCGATGATCGCGCGCATCAAGATCATGTGCGACCTCGACATCTCAGAGCGCCGCAAGCCGCAGGACGGCAAGATCAACTTCGCGCGTTTCTCCCCCCAGCACAGGCTGGAGCTTCGGGTAGCGACCATCCCGACCAACAACGGGCTGGAGGACGTCGTCATGCGCCTGCTGGCCAGCAGCAAGCCCATGCCGCTGGACCGCATCGGCCTGACCCCCGCCAACCTCGCGGCCCTGCAGACGGCCGTGGCCAGGCCCTACGGCATGGTGCTGTGCGTCGGCCCCACCGGTTCGGGCAAGACGACCACGCTGCACTCCGCACTGAGCCACATCAACACGCCCGAGCGCAAGATCTGGACTGCCGAGGATCCGGTCGAGATCACGCAGGCCGGCCTGCGCCAGGTGCAGGTGAACCCCAAGATCGAATGGACCTTCGCCAAGGCGCTGCGTTCCTTCCTGCGTGCCGACCCCGACGTCATCATGGTGGGCGAGATCCGCGACCAGGAGACGGCCGAGATTGCGGTCGAGGCCTCGCTGACCGGTCACCTGGTGCTGTCCACGCTGCACACCAACAGCGCCCCCGAGACCATCACGCGGCTGCTGGACATGGGCATGGACCCGTTCAACTTCGCCGACTCGCTGCTGGCCGTGCTGGCCCAGCGCCTGGTGCGGCGCGCCTGCGCGTCCTGCCAGACAGCCGAGCCCATGACCGAGGCCGAGCTTGGCGAGCTGCTGGACGATTACGTGCACGTCTTCCCCGCCGATGCGCGGCCCGACCGCGTCGCGCTGGCCACCGAATGGACCCGGCTCCACGGCCGGGACGGCCGGCTGATGAAGTTCACCAGCCGCGGCTGCCCGGCCTGCGGCAACAGCGGCTACAAGGGCCGCGCCGGCCTGCACGAGCTGCTGACCGTGTCCAAGAACCTGCGCCGCATGATCCAGACCGGCGCCCGCGCCGAGGAGCTGCAGCAGACCGCGCTGGCCGAGGGCATGCGCTCGCTGCGCCAGGACGGCATCGTCAAGGTGCTGCAGGGCATCACCACCATCGCCGAAGTCCACGCCACCAGCAACACTTAGCCATGACAGAAGCCGACGCCGCAGCAGCCCCCCGCCCCAAACTGCGTCTCGGCGACGTCCTCGTCGAGCAGCAGCTGATCTCGGCCGAGCAGCTCGGCCAGGCGCTGGAGCTGCAGCGTGCTACCGGCAAGAAGCTCGGTCGTATCCTCATCGAGGCCAACCTCATCACGGAGGAGGCCCTGGCCCACGTGCTGGCCCGCCAGCTGCGTGCGCCCTTCGTCAACCTCAAGACCTTCCCGCTCAAGACCGAGCTGGTGCGCCTGTTGCCCGAGACGCCGGCGCGGCGCTTCCGCGCACTGGTGCTGGAGGAGCGCGGCGACACCCTGCTCGTCGCCATGGCCGACCCGCTGGATCTGTTCGGCTTCGACGAGCTCGCCAGGATACTCAAGCGCCGCCTGGCCATGGCCGTGGTGGCCGACAGCCAGCTCGCGGCCGTCTACGACAGGCACTACCGCCGCAGCGACGAGATCTCCGGCCTGGCCAAGGCGCTGGAGAAGGACATTGGCGACGCGGTCGACTTCGGCACGCTTCAGGCCAGCGTCGGCCAGGAGGGCGCGCCCGTCGTGCGGCTGCTGCAGTCGGTGTTCGAGGATGCGACCCGGGCCGGCGCCTCCGACGTGCACATCGAGCCCCAGGAGGGCGAGCTGGTCATCCGCAACCGCGTCGACGGCGTCCTGCAGACGCTCACGCAGGCCGACAAGCGCATCGCCCCGGCCCTGGCCCAGCGGCTGAAGCTGATGGCCGGCCTGGACATCTCCGAGAAGCGCCTGCCGCAGGACGGCCGATTCACGCTGCGGCTGTCGGACCGAACGCTGGACGTGCGCCTGTCGACCATGCCCAGCCAGTACGGGGAATCCGTCGTGATGCGCCTGCTGGGCCAGGGTTCGGCGCTGCGGCGGCTGAACGACATCGGCATGCCTGAGGAGATGCTCAAGCGCTTTCGCGAGCTGCTGGCGCGCGACGCCGGCATGATCCTGGTCACCGGCCCGACCGGCTCCGGCAAGACCTCCACGCTGTACGCCGCACTGGCCGAGCTGGACTCGGAGAAGCTCAAGATCGTGACGGCCGAGGATCCCATCGAGTACCGGCTGCCCGGGCTGACCCAGGTGCAGGTCAACGACAAGATAGAGCTGGACTTCGCCAAGGTGCTGCGTGCCGCGCTGCGCCAGGACCCGGACGTCATCCTCGTCGGCGAGATGCGCGACGCCGAGACCGTCGAGATCGGATTGCGCGCGGCCATCACCGGTCACCTGCTGCTTTCCACGCTGCACACCAAGGACACCATCTCCACGCCCTTCCGGCTGCTGGACATGGGCGCACCTCCCTTCATGGTGGCCACCTCGCTGCAGGCCGTGCTGGCCCAGCGCCTGCTGCGTGGCGTCTGCAAGCACTGCGCCGAGCCTCATCTGGCCACGCCGCAGGAGCAGGCCTGGATCCACGAGGTGCAGACGCTCAACGGCGAGGCCCCCGGTCCCGTGGCCAGTGTCAGGGGGCGCGGCTGTTCCGAGTGCAACGGCACCGGCACGCAGGGCCGGCGTGGCATCTACGAGATGCTGGAGATCGATCCCGACATGGCCCTGGCCATCCAGAGGAGTGACGCCGGCGCCTTCCTCGCCGCGGCGCGCCGCGCACTCCGGGGCCGCACGCTGGCCGACCGCAGCCTGGCCCTGGTGCGCGAGGGCAAGACGTCGCTGGCCGAAGCCGTGCGCATCAGCGTCGACGCCGAATGAGCAATTTCTCGTTCAAGGGGCGCAACGCCCGCGGCGAACTGGTTGAAGGCATCGTCGACGCCGCCAGCAGCGACGCCGTGGCCGCCCAGCTGATGGCCGGTGGCGTCGTGCCCGTCAGCATCGAGGCGACGCTGGACACCGTCGACACGGCTGGCGGCGGCAACTGGCTGCAGGCCCTGCTCGCCAAGCCCATCACGCGGGAAGACGCCCTGGTCCTGACCCGTCAGCTCTATACGCTGCAAAAGGCCGGTGTACCCATCCTGCGCTCGCTCGCCGGCCTGCAGGCCTCCACCAGCCACGCCGGCATCGTGCAACTGCTGCAGGACGTCCACGCGAGCCTGGACCAGGGCCGCGAGCTGGCCACTGCCTTCGCCCGCCACCCCCATGTCTTCAGCAGCTTCTACGTCGCCATGACCCGCGTCGGCGAGCTGAGCGGCCGGCTGACCGAGGTCTTCCAGCGCCTGTCGGAGCACCTGGAGTTCGAGCTGGACATCCGCGCGCGCATCAAGCAGGCGCTGCGCTATCCCATCATGGTGGTCGTCGCGATGGCCATCGCGCTGGTCGTCATCAATCTCGTCGTGCTGCCGAAGTTCGCCGACGTCTTCGCGCACTTCAAGAGCGAGCTGCCGCTGATGACGCGCGTCCTGCTCGGCTTCTCGGGCTGGACGGTGAAGTGGTGGCCGCTGATCCTTGCCGGCGGCATTGGGCTGGCGCTGGCCTGGCGAAACTGGATCGCAACCACCGGCGGACGCTACGCCTGGGACCGCTTCAAGCTGCGCCTGCCCATCGCCGGAGGCATCGTGCTCAAGGCCACGCTGGCCCGCTTCGCGCGCAGCTTCGCGTTGGCGAGCAGCTCCGGCGTGCCCATCAGCCAGGCCCTGACCGTTGTCGCCCAGACCGTGGACAACGCCTACATCGGCGCGCGCATCGAGCAGATGCGCGACGGCGTGGAGCGCGGCGAGAGCATCTCGCGCTGCGCGACCGCCACGGGTGTGTTCACGCCCATCGTGTTGCAGATGATCGCGGTCGGCGAGGAAACAGGCGAGCTCGACACGCTGATGACGGAGATCGCGCAGATGTACGAGCGCGAGACAGACTACGCCATCAAGGGCTTGTCTGCCGCCATCGAGCCCGTCTTGCTGGCCATCATCGGCGCGCTGGTGCTGGTGCTCGCGCTGGGCGTGTTCCTGCCGCTGTGGAACCTGGGACAGGCCGCGATGGGCCGTTGAGCCCGGCGTGTGAAGCCTGCAACGGTTTCCCGTCCCGCAGCTGTCGCTCATAAAGTATGTGCGCTATTCACTTCTCATCGCTGGCCGGGTGATCGATATTTCCGTCACCCCGCACCACAGCGCAGCAAGCGCAGGAAGGCATCCATGAACAAGTCCAGCCAGGCCGGCTTCACCCTGATCGAGCTGGTGATGGTCATCGTCATCCTCGGCGTGTTGGCGGCCGTGGCGCTGCCCAAGTTCATCAACGTCGACGACGATGCCAAGCAGGCCGCCGTCAATGGCATCGCCGGCTCGCTGAGCTCTGCCTCGGCCATCAACTACGCCAGCCGCAAGGCCAAGGGCGAAACAGGTACTTCCGCGGGCAACAAGACGGTCCAGGTCGCCAACTGCACCGACGTCGCCGGCGCGCTGCAGGGCGGACTGCCGAGCGGCTACACGATCACCTCGCTCGCCATCACCGCCGAGAACACCGTCAGCTGCACCTTGACCGGTCAGAGCAGCAAGACCGCCAGCTTCACCGCCACTGGCATCTCCTGATGCCATGCCACGCACCTCGCGTGGCTTCACGCTGATCGAGCTGATCCTCGTCATCGTGATCACGGCCGCCCTGGCGGTGTTCGCCCTGCCCAGGGTTCTGGACACGACGCTGTGGCGGCTGCGTTCGTTTGGCGACGACCTGATGGCCCGCCACCAGGCCATGCTGAGGCTGGCCCTGCAGCAGCGCCGCCCCATCGTGGCCACCATCACCGCCACGGGCGTCAGTTGGGCCTATGCGGGCGGCGGCGCCATTGGCACGCTGACATGCCCCGCCACCGAGAGCCCCTGCATCGCCGAGGGTGGCAGCCGCTCGGTGACCTTCAACAGCGGCAACAGCGGCGCCACGGCCACGAGCACCGGTGCGGCGATGACCGCCACTGTCGCCTACGGCAGCTACAGCCAGGGCTACCGCATCGAGGCTGACACGGGGCTGATCTACCCCACGCCCTGAGGTCGCACCATGCACTGCTCGGCTAGCATTTCGCGCATGCCGGCCATGCACCCCGGGCGACGCGCGCGCGGCCTGACCCTGATCGAACTGCTGCTCTTCGTCGTCGTGGTCGGCATCGCCCTGGCTGCGATGCTGCAGGTCTTTGTCTCCGCGACCCGGGCGAGCGCCGACCCCATGATCCGCCGCCAGCAGCTCGCCATCGCCGAGTCCATGCTGCGCGAGGTGCAGCTGATGCCCGTCACATGGTGTGATCCGGATGACGCCAACGTCGCAGTGGCCAACACCACGTCCGACTGCGCGACGACGGCCGAAGCCATCGGCCCCGAAGCTGGCGAAACACGCTACGGTCCGACCTACTTCGACAACGTCAACGACTACCAGGGCTTCTCGATGGCGGGCATCCGCGGCATCGACAACAACCTCGTCAGCGGCCTGGCCGGCTATTCCGCCAGCGTGGCTGTCGCCCCCGCGGCGCTGGACTCGCTGAGCGCCAGCGGTGAAGCCCTCAAGATCACCGTCACCATCACCGGCCCCGACGCCAGCACGCTGGTGCTGCAGGGCTGGCGGACCCGCTATGCACCGCAGTCGCCATACTGAGTCGGGCTTCACGCTGATTGAGGCCGTGATGGTGATCGCCGTCACCGGCGTCGTCGTCGCGATGGTGGCCGTCTTCATTGCGCCGGCGACCAGCGCCTACTTCGCCAGCGCCGCCCGTGCCCAGCTGAGCGACGAGGCCGACACCGCGCTGCGCCGAATCGCCCGCGACCTCGCTGCGGCACTGCCCAACAGCGCCCGCATCAACGGCCAGAGCCTGGAGCTGATCCCGGTCAGCGGCGCGGCACGCTACGCGGTGGCCACCGCCGACCCGCTGCTCTTTGGCACGCCGGATACCAGCTTCGACATCGTCGGGCCGTCCCTCAAGCTCTCCGCCGCAGGCCAGCGCCTGGCCTGGTACAACCTCGGCCCCGCCGTGCCCGATGCCGACGCCTATACGCTGGCCAACGTGCGCGTCGCGGCGACCGCGGCCGGCAACGCCGCCAACGTGGCGATCAGCGGCGCAGCCCTGCCCAATGCGCTGCAGGCGCCACCCTACCGCGTCTATGCGATCGAGCAGCCTGTCAGCTACCGCTGCGACCTCGCCGCCGGCACGCTGACGCGCTACAGCGGCTACGGTTTCTCCGCCGCCCAGCCCGACCCGCCCAGCGGGGGCAGCGCGGCGGTGCTCGCCCGCCACGTGAAGAGTTGCAGCTTCAGCTACGACACACCGCCCATCGCCATCCGCTATGCACTGGTGACGATGCGCCTGGAACTCAGCTCCAACAACGAGACCGTGGCGCTGTACCACACGGTCCACCTGGACAACCTGCCCTGACCATGCGCGGCTTCACGATGATGTCCATGCTCTTCATCCTGGTCGTGCTGGCGGCCTTGGGAACGGCCCTGGCGTCCCTGAGCCAGCGCCAGCAGCTCGGATCGGCCGGCGAGCTCGCCGCCGCCAAGGCCTACCAGGCGGCATTCGCCGGCCTGGAGTGGGGCAGCTACCAGATCCTGCGCGCCACCGGCCAGCCGGGGTGCTTCGCCACGCGCAGCTTCGCGCTGCCCGACCGCTTGTCCGACTTCACCGTCACCGTCAGCTGCACGCGCACGCCCGCCAGTGGCGCGGTGTCCGACGGCGACGAGAGCCTGGCCTTCTACACGTTGCTGGCGACGGCCTGCAACCTCCCCGGCGCGGGTGGCTGCCCCAATGGGGGAACGACCGAGCCAACCTATGCCGAACGACAGCTGAGCCGCAGCCTGAGCAAGAAATGAAGCGCTGGCTGCCCCCGCTACTGGTCTCGCTGCTGAGCCTGGTCCTGCCGACGCCGGCCGCCGCGACTGCCTACACCCTGCCCGGCAACATGCCGCCCGGCTGCACGGGCAGCAATGGCAGCTACAGCTGCCCGGCCCTCAGTCTGGGCTATGCCGACACCATCGCCCTCGCCGCCCCAAAGCCGGCCACGTTGACCATCAACGGCAACTTCAGCACCAACAACGCCCAGATCAACCAGGCCGGCAGCAGCAGCGACCTGAGCCTCATCGTCAACGGCACGCTGACGCTCGGCTACCAGGCCAGGATCAAGGCCAACATCGCGGCTGGCAGCGTCAACGATGCCGGCGGCGGCAACGTCGTCATCACCGGTGACCTGACGGCCAACGGCGGCAACATCTCGCTGGCCTATCAGACCTCCGTTAGCGGCAACCTCGCTGCCAGCGGCAGTGGCACCATCAGCACGGCCCAGAACGGCAGCATCGGCGGCAGCGTCACAGGCGGCAGTGGCAGCATCAGCATCGCCGAATCCAGCACGGTGGCCGGCGACGTGAGCGGCAGCGGCGCGATCACCGTGGTCCAGTCCGCGACAGTCAGCGGCGACATCGTCGGCGCCGCCGGCACGGTCAGCGTTGGCTACCAGGCCAGGATCAACGGCAACATCAGCGCCACGGGCGTGATCAACCTCGCCCAGGGCTCGCGCGTGGGCGGCACCGTCACCGGCGGCACGGGCAACGTGTCCGTCGGCTACGCCGCCACTGTCGTCGGTGCCCTCACGACCAGCAGCGGCACCATAGGCTTCGCCCAGAACGCCGTCGCCTCGTCCTGCGTCACGTCCACCGCCGGTGCCAGCATCACGCTGGGCTACCAGAGCAGCATCAACAGCGTGTGCTGCGGCGCGAGCTGTACCCGAAGCTGTGTCGTCAACAACTCGACCTATGCGGTGCCACCTGCCTGCACCGGCTCGGCCGTGGGCAGCTTCGCCATCGCCGGCACGGGCAGTGCATCCACCTGCACGCCGCAGACGCTGACCATCATCGCCAGGGACGCTTCCGGCAACACGCTGACGGGCTACACCGGCACTGTCAACATCAGCACCAGCACCGGCTCGGGCATCTGGACGGCGGGTGCCGGGCCCGCCCCCTCGGGCACCCTTCTGGCGCCGGCCAACAACGGTCAGGCCAGCTATACCTTCGTGGCGGCTGACGCAGGCATCGTCCGGTTGCGGCTCGCGCACAGCCTGGCGCAGAACCTCACCGTCACCGTCGTCGATGGCGCGGTCAGCGGCAGCAGCAGCACCTCTGGCGTGCTCAGCTACCGCGACAACGCCTTTGTCTGGACCGAGGACCAGAACAACCGGATCAATGGCAGCTTCGTTGCCGTGGCCGGTCGCAACCACGACATGCAGGTGAGCCTCTACAAGAAGGATCCCGTCACCGGCAACTGCAGCATCGCCACCGACTACAACGGCAGTCGCAACCTGAAGCTCTGGCGCACCGACAACGGCGGCCCCTGGGTGGCGCCCGGCGTCGTCAGCCCCGCACTGACGGTGCCCGCCGCGCGCCCGGCGGCCAACAACCTGACGCTGAGCTTCACGGCTGGCGTCGCCGGCTTCAATCTCGCGACGAGCAACGTCGGCAAATACGCCTTCAGCGTCGACGACGATTCGTTGAGCGCCGCTGCCACGACGGTCAGCGGCACGAGCGCCGACCTCACCGTGCGCCCCCTCACGCTGGCGGTGACTGGCCTTGCGATGGGCGGCACCGGCAACCCCGGCGGCAGTGCGGCGGCGGATGCCGTCTTCGGCAGGGCCGGTGCCGCCTTCTCGGCCACGGTGACGGCCTACCGCTGGAGCTCGGCGGCCGATGCCAATGACGACGGCGTCCCCGACGCCGGCGTGACGCTTGCCCAGGCTTCGGCGGGCGGCGTCGCCACGGGTTTTGCTGCCAGCGTCGCGCTGACGCCCCTGGCCGGCTCGCAAACCCCGCTCGCGACCGCAGGCGGCGTGCTCGGAACCCTCGGCAACAACGTCGTCAGCTCCTTCGCCGCCGGCACCGCGACGGCCAGCAACCTGGTGTACAGCGAGGTCGGCAGCTTCGTGCTCAACACCAGCGGCGTCGTCGGCGGCTACCTTGGCACCGCCGGACTAAACCTGGACGCCCTCGCCTTCAACGCTTCCGGCGCCCAACAGCCACGCGTCGGCCGCTTCATCCCGGCCGGCTTCAGCCTCGGCAGCGCCAGCGTCATGCACCGCGCCGACCGCGGCTGCACGTCAGCCTCCACCTTCACCTACCTGGGCGAGAACTTCCAGCTCGGCTTCACGCTGACGGCGCAGAACGCAGCCGGCGCGACGACGCGCAACTACATCGGCGACTTCGCCCGCCTGGACCTCGGAACGGCCACCAACCTCAAGCTTGCAGGCATCGCTGGCAGCACGATGTTCAAGACCGCCAACGGCAGGCTTGCACTGGGCAGCAGCAGCGGCAACTGGGACTTGGGCGTCGCCAGCGTCACGCTGACGGCCAGTGCCACGCGCACGACGACCCCTGACGGGCCTTTCGACACCGCCAGCTTCGGCATCGCGCCGGTGGACCTGGACGGAGCCGCCATGTTGTCGCTGGATCTCGACACCGACAGCCCGGCGAACGGTGCCGACAGCGTCCGGGTGGGCACAATCCCTTTGCGCTTCGGGCGCCTTCGCCTCCAGAATGGGACGGCACCGGCGAACCGGACGCTCACCTTGCCCCTGGCCGCGCAGTATTGGAACGGCAGCGCCTACAACACCAACACCTTGGATTCCTGCACCCGTATCAGCGCCAGCCAACTGAGCTTTGGCAACCTGCGCAATGTGGCGGCCGCCAATGCGGGCACGACCGGTGCTGTCAGCACCATCACCTCCGGGCTTGGCGCCATCGTGCTTGCCGCTCCCGGCAGCACCGGCCTTGCTGCCTACGATGTCGCCATCGCGCTGGACGCCGCCACACCGCCGGCGGACGCTTCCTGCCTGGCATGGACGCCGGCCAAGGCCGCCACCACCGGCGCCGCGTTGACCGCGTTGCGCGGCAACTGGTGCGGCAGCAGCTTCAAGGACCCCAGTGCCCGTGCAGTCTGGGGGATCTACCGCGGCAGCGACGGTGTGCTCTACCAGCGGGAGAACTACTGATGCGCTGGCCTTGGTCCCCGCGCCGAAGCGGCCAGCGCCTGCTGTTGCGCCGCCTCGGTGCCCAGCATGCCTTCGTGCTGACCGATGGCGCGCCGGGCCTGCACGGTGCGGGCCAGCCCGTCCGGCTGCTGCGCTGGGGCCTGCTGACGCAGGCCAGCCCCCTCGCTGCCGGCGATGTCATCGCACTGCTGGATCCGGCCGAGTACCAGATCCTCAAGGTGGACACCCCCAACGTACCGCAGGAAGAACTCAAGGCCGCGGCGCGCTGGCAGATCAAGGAGATGGTGGACGTGGACGTCGCCGAGCTGACGCTGGACGTCATGCATGTCGGCGGCGACGTGGAGCGGGCGCATCGCCAGCTTTTCGTCGTCGCGGCGCGCAACCGCGCCATCAAGGCCTTGACCGACGGCGCCGCCGGTCTGAGCGACCAGGTCTCCATCGTCGACATCTGGGAGACATCGCTGCGCAACCTGCTGGCCCACCAGGCGCGCGCCGATGGCCTCGACGCGCGCGCCTGCGCGGCCGTCCTCATTGACGCGGGCCAATGCCTGCTGGTCGTTGGCACCGGCGACGAGCTCTTCTACACCCGGCGCATCGAGGCCGACCCCGGCCTGCTGGCGCGCGCCAGTGGCGAGCAGCCCGAAGGCCCGGCGACCGAGCTGCCGCTGGGTTTCGAGTACCAGCCCGGCGGCACTTTCGACGCCGGCGCTCCCCAGGAGTCGCCGCTGGTCGTCGAGTTGCAGCGTTCCATCGACGTCTGGGAGCGCAGCTGGCCCGAGCTGCCGCTGGCGCGCCTGTACGTCATCTCTGCCGGCCACGGCCCCGAGGTCGCGACGCTGATCCAGCGCGAGCTGGGCCTGCGCACCCTGGCCCTGGACCCGTTCGCGGCCTTCGCCGCCGGGCGGCCCGAGCCCGAAGGCGACGCCGCTGGGGCTCTGGCTGCCTGCATCCCCCTGCTGGGCGCGGCCCTGCGCACCGAGAGCAGGCAGTTCTGATGGCCCAGCAAGTCAACCTGCTGACCCCCATCCTGCTCGCCCCCAGGCGGCATTTCTCGGCGCTGACGCTGCTGCAGGCCACCGGGCTGCTGGTGGCCGCCGGTGTCGCAGCCGCGCTGTGGATGCGGCACCGCGACCACCAAGCCGAAGCCGATCATCAAGCCCTGCTGGCCCGGTACGCCACCGAGCGCCAGCAACTGGCCGTGGCGCAAGCCGGCCTGCCACCGCCCCAGGACGTCGGCAGCCTGCAGCAGCAGCTCCAGCCGCTGGAGGCCGGCAATGCGCAGCGCGGCGCCTTGCTCGCCAGCCTGGGCGACGCAGGCGGCCAGCGCCACTCCGAGCTGCTCGCACTCCTCGGCCGCAGCCTGCCCGAGTCGGCCTGGCTCAGCGAGCTGCGCTATGCACCGGGCCGGGTCGAACTCGTCGGCGGCACGCTGGACACCGGCGTGCTGCGGCCTTGGCTGGGCCGGCTCGGCGCCCACCCGCTGCTCGCCGGACAGGAGCTGTCGGCCCTGCGCGTCGAGCGCCTGGGGACGCCGGCTGATGGGACTGGTGGCCGCCCGCTGCTGGAACGCGGTGACGCCCTGGCCCGCAGCCCGTTGCCGGTCTGGGCCTTTCGCGTCGTCAGCGCGCCGGCAGGAGCTGCCAGCGCTGCCAGCGCGACCAGCGCGCCCCCCGGAGCCGCACCATGAAGGCTCAGACCACCATCGACCGTGCCCTGCTGCGTCGGCGCCTGGCGCCGCTGCAGGCTGCTTGGGAGCGCCAGGCCCAGCGCATCGATGCGCTCAGCCTGCGTGAGCGTGTCATCCTCTTCCTGAGCATCGTCGCCGTGCTGGCGGCCCTGTTCGACACGCTGGTGCTGTCGCCGCACGCCGAGCGCGGCAGGCAGCGCAGCGAGGTGGCCGCCCAGCAGGCGGCTGAGCTCGCTCAGCTGCGCCAGCAGCTCGTCGCCGCGAGCCAGGGCGGCAGCGATCCTGCCGGCCAGCTGCGCCGGCGGCTTGACACCGCCCGTGCCGAGCGCGTCCGGCTCGACGATGCGCTGCGCGGCGCCGGCTCGGCCAGTGCCGGCGAAGCGCTGTCCGCGGTGCTGCAGCGGCTGCTGGCCAGGCAGCCAGGCCTGGTGCTGGAGCGTCTGCGGCTGCTGGACGGTGCGACCGGCGCCGTCCAGCAGATGCCGGCACTTGCCGGCGTGAGCTGGCAGGGCGTGGAGCTCCAGGTGCAGGGCAACTGGCGAGACCTGCAGGCCTATCTGCAGGCGCTGGAGCGCGAGCTGCCTGGCCTGCGCTGGGGCGAGATGCGGCTGAGCGCGAGCAGCGGCAACGAAGCACCGCGCCTGCAGGCTGAGGTCTTCCTGCTGAAGGTGCAGCGATGAGAAGGTCCTGCCGGCTGTTCCTGCTGCTTGTGCTGGTGTCGGCGCTGGCGCGTGCCGACGAGCCCGCCCGCGACCCCACTGCCTTGCCGCCCGCGCTGCGCAACGCGCTGGCGCCCGTCCCGGCGGCCTCCGGCGCCGCAACTGCGGAGCCGGCCATCCGCCAGGTCGTCTTCGTCGATGGCCGCGGCTATGTCGTGCAACGCGGCCGGCGCTATGGCATCGGCGAGCAGCTCGACGGCGCGCGCATCGAACGCATCACAGAGCAGGCCGTCTGGCTGCGCGAGGCCGGCCAGGTCCGCCGCGAGCCACTGTATGGCGGTGTCGAGAAGCGCCCGCCGCCGGCCGCGCCAGACGCCAAGAAATCCAAGGAGAAGCCATGAAGGCCCACGCCCCCCGTCTCTTGCTGCTCAGCGCCGCCATGCTGCTGGCGGGCTGCGCGGACAAGCCGCTGCGCGTGGCCCAGCCCAGCCAGGCGCTGCGCGAGGAACTGCAGGCCCAGCGCGGCGCGCCGCCCGCGCCAGCAGCCTCAGAGCCGGCTGCCCTGCAGCAGCTCCCGCCCGTGCCGGCCCCGGCGCCCGCCCTGCCCCCCGAGCCGCGCTTCGACCTCATCGTCAACGGAGCACCCGCCCGTGACGTCTTCCTGTCCCTGGTCAGCGACACGCGCTACAGCATGCTGGTGCACCCGGCCGTGTCGGGGCAGCTGTCGGTCACGCTCAAGGGCGTCACGCTGCGCGAGTCGCTGGACGCCATCCGCGAGGTCTACGGCTTCGACTACGCCATCGACGGCCGCCGCATCACCGTCTTCCCGCCGACGCTGCAGACCCGCGTCTTCACCATCAATGCGCTGGCCCATCAACGCAGCGGCCGCAGCGAGGTGCGTGTCAGCTCCGGCGCGGCGCCGGCCAGCACCGCGAGCCCCGGTGCGGGCGGCACGACGCCTGCCGGCAACGGCACGACCAACACGGTGCTGCAGCAGGAGAGCAGCCAGCTCAGCACCAAGGTGTCCAGCGACTTCTGGACGGAAACGTCGGCGGCGTTGCGCGCCCTGGTCGGCACCGGCGAGGGCCGCACCGTCATCACCAGCCCGCAGACCGGCACGGTAGCCGTGCGCGCCATGCCCGAGGAACTGCGCCACGTCGAAGCCTGGCTGAAGGCGACGCGCATCTCGGTCGAGCGCCAGGTCATGCTGGAGGCCAAGATCGTCGAGGTCGAACTGCGCGAGGGCTACCAGAGCGGCATCGACTGGTCGCGCATAGGCGATCGCGGCGCCATCGGCCAGACCAGCGTGAACCCTTCCATCCCCAGCGGCGTCAACACCATCATCAACCCGCTGGTGAGCAACAGCCGCGGGCTGCCGGTGCTGTCCACCGGCACGCAAAGCCCGGCCTGGCCCGACCTCATCCCGCTGCCCTCGGCGGGCGGCGGCAGCTTCGGCCTGGCGCTGAGCCGCGGCGGCTTCCAGGCGCTCCTGAGCTTCATCGAGAGCCACGGCGACACGCAGATCCTCTCCAGCCCGCGCATCGCCACGCTGAACAACCAGAAGGCCGTCCTCAAGGTCGGCACCGACGACTACTTCATCACCGGCATCAGCGGCAGCAACAGCAGCACCACGACGGGCACCACCGGCAACAACGGCATTGCGAACCAGATCCCGACGCTGACGCTGACGCCCTTCTTCAGCGGTATCGCGCTGGACGTGACGCCGCAGATCGACGCGGCCGACATGATCACGCTGCACGTCCATCCCTCGGTGTCCAACGTGACCGAAAAGGTCAAGCAGGTCAACCTCGGCTCGGTGGGCAACTTCCAGCTGCCGCTGGCCAGCGCCAGCGTCAACGAGAGCGACACCGTGGTGCGCATCCCCGATGGTCACATCGTCGCCATCGGCGGCCTGATGCAGATGGAGGCCACGCGCCGCGGCTCGGGCCTGCCCGGCGCCGACAGCAACCCGCTGACGTCCATGCTGTTCGGCAACCGCGCCAACAACGGCCGCAAGCGCGAGCTGGTGGTCCTCATCAAGCCCAGCATCATCCGCAGCGCGGAGGACTGGGAGCAGCACAACCGCCTCGTCAGCGAATCGCTGGACGACACCGAGAGCCGGTCGCGACGCGTGATCCGGCTCGACGGGACGCCGGAATCCCGGCCGAAGTGATCAGGCCACGACCTGCAGCGGCCTGTCCTGGGCCGGTGTGACGCGTCCCACCACCGCCGCCGCGTCGAAGCCGTGGTTCGCGAAGACGGCCAGCACGGCATCCACCGCACCAGGTTCGCAGGACACCAGCAGTCCGCCACTGGTCTGGGGGTCGGTCAGCAAGGCCTGATCCTCGGCGGCGAACGCCGCCGGCAGCAGCACGTCGCCGCCATAGCCGGCCCAGTTGCGCCCCGACGCGCCGGTGACGAAGCCGCGCGCGGCCAGCTCGCGCACGCCCGCCAGCAGCGGCACGGCACGCCAGTCCAGCTCCACCGTGCAGCCCGCACCGCGCGCCAGCTCCAGCGCATGGCCGGCCAGCCCGAAGCCGGTCACGTCGGTCAGCGCATGCACGCCCGCCAGCGCCGCCAGGTCGGGGCCGGGCGTGTTGAGCCGGGTGGTCGTCTCGATCATGCGGGCATAGCCGCCCGCATCGAGCTGGGCCTTCTTCAGGGCCGCGCTCATGACGCCTACGCCCAGCGGCTTGCCCAGCACCAGCACGTCACCCGCTCGCGCATCGGCATTGCGCTTGACACGCCGGGGGTGCACCAGGCCCAACGCGACCAGTCCGTAGATGGCCTCCACCGAATCGATGGTGTGGCCGCCCGCGATGGGGATGCCCGCCGCACGGCAGACCGAAGCGCCGCCCTCCAGCACGCGGCCTATGGTCCGCGTGGACAACACGTTGATGGGCATGCCCACCAGGGCCAGCGCCAGGATCGGCCGCCCGCCCATCGCGTAGACGTCGCTGATGGCATTCGTCGCGGCGATGCGGCCGAAGTCGAAGGGATCGTCGACGATGGGCATGAAGAAGTCCGTCGTCGCGATCAGGGCCTGCTCGTCGTTGAGCTGGTAGACGGCGGCATCGTCGGACGTCTCGATGCCCACCAGCAGTTCCTTGGGGATGGGCAGGGCCGCGGTGCCCTTCAGGATCTCGGACAGCACGCCCGGGGCGATCTTGCAGCCGCAGCCGCCGCCGTGGGACAGCGAGGTCAGGCGGGGTTCGGCGGCTGGGGCAGGACAGGTTTCTGAGCTCATGACCCGACTCTACCGATAGAGTCGGCCCCGTGAAGATCGTCCTGCAAGACCTTTGCGCACGCCACGCCACCGCCCGGCGCGGCGTGCCCGATGCCCTGGCCGGCCTGAGCCTGGACGTTGCCGAAGGCGAGCAAGTGGCCGTCATCGGCCCGTCGGGTGCCGGCAAGACAACGCTGCTGGAGGTGCTGGCCTGCGCCAGACCGCCATCGCAGGGCCGGCTGGCGCTGGACGGCAGCGATCCATGGGCCCTGCCGCGCCGCGCGCTGCAGGCCCTGCGCGGCCGGCTCATCCTCGTGCCGCAGGTGCCGCCGCTGCCGCCGCGCCAGCGCGTCGTCACGGCCGTACTGGCCGGCCGGCTGCCGGGCTGGAGCCTGTGGACGGCGCTGCGTTCGCTGTTCTATCCGGTGGACATCCCGGCGGCCGATGCAGCCCTGGATGCCTTCGAGCTCAGCGACAAGCTCTTCGAGCGCGTGGATCGCCTGTCGGGCGGTGAGCGCCAGCGTGTGGGATTGGCCCGCGCCCTCGTCGCGCCGGCGCGGCTGTGGCTGGTGGACGAGCCGCTGTCGGCGCTGGACCCGGCGCGCGCCCAGCGCGCCATCTCGGCACTGGCGCGCGAGGCCTCGGCGCGCGGCGTGACGCTCGTGGCCACGCTGCACCAGGTGGACGTGGCCCTGGCTCACTTTCCGCGCATTCTCGGCCTGCGCGACGGGCGGCTGATGTTCGACCTGCCGGCGCGCGAGGTCACGCCCGAGCTGCTGGCGCGGCTGTACGCCGCCCACGAGCATGAGTTGCACGGTGCCCTGCCTGCCGACGAGCCACCCGCGCCGTCGCCGCCGGTGGTGATGCAATGCCGCTGAACCCCGCCCGGCGCGACCCGGCTTGGCTCGCCCGGCTTGGCCTGACGGCCGCGGCCCTTGCGCTGCTGTGGCCGCTGCTGGTGGCCACCGAGTTCCGGCCCTGGCTGCTGCTGGAGCCGGATTCGCTGCGCGTGACCGGCCGCTTCCTCGGCAGCTTCCTGCCGCCGGCGTTCAGCGGCGAGTTCCTGCTGATGCTGGCCCGCGAGACCTGGCGTACCGTGGCCATCGCCACGGCCGGCATCACCCTGGGCCTCGTCATCGCGGTGCCGCTGACGCTGGTCGCCACGCGCACGCTGTCGGTGTCGGCGCTGAACGGGCGCATGGCTGCACTGCCCTGGGCCGTGCGCCAGGCCGTGCGACTGCTGCTGATCCTGCTGCGCAGCATGCCGGAGCTCGTGTGGGCCCTGGTCTTCGTGCGCGTCGTGGGCCTGGGACCCGCGGCGGGCGTGCTGGCCATCGCGCTGACCTATGGCGGCATGCTGGGCAAGGTCTATGCCGAGATCCTGGAGAGCGGCGACGCCCAGGTCACCCAGACGCTGTTGCGCAACGGCGCCTCGCGGCTGCAGGCCTTCGCCTATGGCCTGCTGCCTCAGAACGCTGCCGAGCTGACCAGCTACACCGTCTACCGCTGGGAATGCGCCATCCGCAGCTCGGTGGTGCTGGGCTTCGTCGGCGCCGGCGGGCTGGGCCAGCAGATGGACAGCTCGATGAAGATGTTTGCCGGCGGCGAGGTGATGACGATGCTGCTGGTCTTCGTGGCCCTGGTCGCCCTGGCCGACCGGCTCAGCGCCGCGTTGCGGCGCTCACTGGGATGAGGTCCATGCGAAGCAAAGCAGCCAACCAGCCCTACCGCCTGCCGCCGCCGCTGTTCGATGCCCGCAGCCGTGCGGCGTGGCTCGTGGCCGGCCTGCTGGGGCTGGTCGTCGCGAGCTTCCTGTCGCTGGACCTGAAGCTGGGTAGCTTCCTTTCGGGCGAGGCGCTGGCCAGCATGGGCCGCTTCCTGGGCGAGTTCCTGCCACCTGACCTGAGTGCGGCCTTCGTTGCCCGCGTGGCCGCGGGCGCATGGGAGACGCTGGCCATGTCGGCCCTGGGCACGGTGCTGGCGGCACTGGCCGGCGTGCTGATGGCGCTGCCGGCCAGCCGGCTGAGCGGCCCGTCACGCGGTGCGATGCGGCTGCTGCTCAATGCACTGCGCTCGGTGCCAGAGCTGGTGTGGGCGGCGCTGCTGCTGATCAGCGCCGGCCTGGGGCCGTTCGCCGGCACGCTGGCTCTCGCCATCCACACCAGCGGTGTGCTGGGCCGGCTGTTTGCCGAGGCGATCGAGAACGCGCCGCCCGGGCCCGGCGCCGCGCTGCGCGCCCAGGGGGCCGGCCCGCTGCGCGTCTTCCTGTATGCGACGCTGCCGCAGGTGCTGCCGCAGCTGATGAGCTACACGCTGTACCGCTGGGAGAACAACATCCGCGCAGCGGCCGTGCTGGGCGTCGTCGGTGCGGGTGGCCTGGGCCAGCTGCTGATGTTCCACATGGGCCTGTTCCAGATGGACAAGACGGCCACCGTGCTGATGGCCATGCTGGTGCTGGTCGTGCTGGTGGACGGCGCCAGCTTCGCGCTGCGGCGCTGGATGACGCGCTGACGCGCTGAGGCTTGGCCTAGTAGGCGCCCGGCAAGTGGTTGGCAGCCGTCCAGCCCAGCAGTCGGCGCAGCTCTGGCGGCACTGGCAGGGGCTGCACGCCTTGCGGCACGCGGGCCAGCTCGAAGCGGCGCAGATCCGGGCTGCGGAACACGGCAGCACCTTGTGACGCGAACGCCCTGCCCCGGCTCTCCACGCCCGGCACGGCCTGGCGGAATTCGTCCAGGCTTGCGAAGGTGGTCTGGCAGGGCGTGCCCGGCACGGGCGCCCAGCTGAGCAGCGGCTGGCCCGCGCGGCCCGCTTCGGCGCGGATGTAGACGTTGCCATCGATGCGCTCTGCCATCGGCGCCGTGACCCGGCCGCAGGTGGCCGGCGACTGCTCGATGCGCAGCAACGCCCCCTTCAGCGCCGCGTCGGCCACCAGCAGGTTGCCCTCGAAGACATGGCCCACGCGCTCGTTCACGTCGGGCCCCGTCTGCGGATGCCAGCCGAAGTGGTCGCCCTGGGCGCTGCGTTCGTTGCGGTCGATGAGCACCGGCGAGTTGACGAAGGTGTTGTGCTGCACCTTGGCGCCGGCGCTGTTGAGCACGCGCACGCCCTGCTGGTTGTTCACGAACACGTTGCCGGCGACCGTGATGCCCTTGGAGATCTCGAAGAACAGGCCGGCCTGCGTGCCCTCCACGTGGTTGTTGACGAAGACGCCATCGCGGTTGCCGACGTCCCACCAGACGCCGTTGGAGTGCGGCTGCTCGACGACGAGGTTGTCGCGCACCGTGACGCGGTGGGACTGGTTGAAGATCTTCACTGCGGCCGGGTAGTAGCCGGTCAACTGGCGCACGTTGTTGCGCCGGATCAGGTTGCGCTCCAACAGCACGTCCGACGAGCCGATGACGTAGATGCCCTCGGTGCCGGTGTCGCTGATCAGCGAGTTGCGGATGACGAGCCCGTCACCGCGGAAATAGCCGGCCACGCGCGAGCAGTGCGTGATGGTGACGTTCTCCAGCAGCGTGCCGACGACTTCCTTGCCATGCTGGCCTTCGGGCGAGGGGCCGACCGGGTCGTCTGTCGGTTCCTCGGACACCGGCGTCGACGGCTTCTTGCCCTCGATGTCGATGGCGCGGTAGGCGTACTGGGTGAAGGTGAGTCCGCGCAGTGCCGGGCCCTTGCGGTCCGGGGTCTTGCCGTGCACCGGCCGCGAGGGGCGGTGCAGCGCGATGTCATGGGCCGTGATCTCCACCGTGCGGCCGGCGGGATCGGTGCCGATGTAGACGTAGCCTTTGTCGTAGTCCACGTAGAAGCTGCGCGCGCTGAGCTCGCCCTCCCATCCGGCGGTCTGCAGCGCCTCGCCGTCGATGAAGACCATGTCGTTGTTGAAGCGGTGCAGTGGCGTGAGCATGCCCTCGCGGTCACGTTGCCACCAGCCCAGTGGCCGGGCGGGGAACAGCGTGGCCCACTTGGTGCGCCAGACGTTGCGGCCCAGGCTCTGCCATTCGGCGGCCACGCGCGAGCCCTTGAGCACCGGCACTTCGTCAAGGTAGGGCTGGATCGTGACGCCCTGGTTGAGCTGCAGCCCGCCGGTGCGGTAGGTGCCGCCGCGCATGACGATGGCGTCGCCGGTGACCACGCGGGCCATCGCAAACTCGATGGACGTCGGCTCGCCGGTCGAGGCGCCCGATGCCTGGGCCAGGCCGTCCGGCGCGACGAAGTAGACATGGGCCGCCTTGGGCACGTCGTAGCGCTGGGGCACGGGACCATAGGGGCCGCCCGAAGGCTGGGCGACGGCGGCTGCGGCCAGCAGTTGCGCCGCGAGCAAGCCGGCGGCGCAGGCCTGTCGGCCTGAGGGGAACGGGAATCTCATGCGGCCTCCACGGCACCAAGGTAGCGCTACCAATTATTGTGGCCCGCACCCTACCACTGTTTGCGATGCCCGCGGCAGCACCATGCAAAACCGCGGGGTCGCTTCTCCCGTCAGCGTCAGCGCGCCCGGGGGGCTGCGGGCGCACCCGCCGCCCGGGAGCCGACCAACCCCAGCGCCAGCGCGATGCCCACCAGCACGATGGCGCCGCCTGCCACCATCTGCGCCGTGACGGCCTCGCGCAGGAAGATCGCGCCCCAGAGGATGGCGAACAGCGGGATCAGGAACGTGACGGACACGGCGTTGGTGGGCCCCACCCGGCTCATCAGCCGGAAGTACAGGATGTAGGCCAGCGCGGTGCAAAGCGCGGCCAGGGCCACCGCGGCGCCCCAGGCCACGCTGCCGGGCATGGTGGCGGGCCACAGCCAGGCCGCCGGAAGCGCGAGCAGCAGCGCCGCAGTGAACTGGCTGCCGGTGGCCACGGCCAGCGGCGACACGCCGGCGAGGTAGCGCTTGGTTGCGTTCGCAGCCAGTCCGTAGCAGAGCGTGGCTGCTGCGCAGGCACCCAGGGCCAGCAGGCCACTGTGGTCCGCACCGGGCTTGAAGCTGGCCTTGTCCCAGGCGAGGAAGGCCACGCCAGCGAAGCCGATGACCAGACCCAGCACGCGCGTGGCTGTGAGGCCCTGGCGCAGCCAGACGAAAGCGACGATGGCTGTCCACAGCGGTGTCGTGGCATTGACGATGCTCGACAAGCCCGCCGTGATGGACAGCGCTGCGTACGAGAACAGCGCGAAGGGGATGGCGCTGTTCAGTGCGCCGACCAGCAGCAGCCCCTTCCAGTGCGTGCGCAGTGCCGACAGCTGCCCCCGCGACGCCAGCAGCGGAATCAGCATGACGCTGGCCAAGCCCACGCGCACGGCTGCCAGCACGACAGGGCCGAACTCGTGGGCGCCCAGGCGCATGAACAGGAAGGACGCGCCCCAGAGCGCCGCGAGCAGGACGAGCTCGCCGATGTCGAAAGCCTTCATGCCGTGGTGCCCTCCAGGCTCAGCAAGGCCTGCTTGCGCTGCAGGCCGCCGGCATAGCCGGTGAGCGAGCCATCGGCGCCGACGACGCGGTGGCAGGGAATGAGGATGGAGATGGGGTTGCGCCCAACGGCTGCCCCCAGCGCGCGTGCGGCCTGAGCGCGGCCCAGGCGTTGGGCCAGGTGCCCATAGGTGTCGGACGCGCCCGGCGCGATGGCGAGCAGGGCCTGCCAGACCTCGCGCTGGAAGGCCGTGCCGGCCGGGTCCAGCGGCGGCATCGTGAATGACTGCCCCCCGAAGTAGGCGTTGAGCGCGACCTCGGCCGCCGCAAGCACGGCATCGCTGCCGTCATCCTCGGGCACGTCCAGCGCGCCGGGGTGGTGCTTCTGGCCGTCGAACCACAGGCCCGACAGGCCCGCGGCGCTGCGTGCAGCCGTCAGCGGGCCCAGGGGCGTGGCGATGCGGCGCTGCAGTATGTGATGCTGGGTGTTCATGCGTGTCTCCAGAGATGCAGGACGGCGTAGCTGCGAAAGGGCCGGAAGCGCTCCGCGGCGGCGAGATAGGCCTTGGGCGGCAGCAGCGGGCCGTCGCGGCTCAAGGCCTTGCGCAGCACGACATCGCCGGGCGGAAAGCTGTCGGGCCAGCTCCAGCCGCGCATCAGCATGTAGCCCGCCGTCCAGGGGCCTATGCCGGGAATCTGCGTCAGCTCGTCCGCAGCCGCCTCGGGCGTGCCCTCGCGTCGGGCAAAGGCGAGCGCCGGCCAGGCCTGGGCCAGCGCGACAAGGCTGTCGGCGCGGCGACCGATGATGCCCAGCGACGCGATGTCGTCGCGCGTCGCCGCGGCGATGCGTTCGGGGGTGGGAAAGAGCCGGTCGCAACCAGGGGGCGCATCGGCCAGGGGCTCGCCGAAGCGTTCGACGAAACGGCCCGCCAGCGTCCGTGCGGCAGCAACCGTCACCTGCTGGCCCAGCACGGCGCGCACGGCCAGCTCGAAGCGGTCCAGGCAGCCGGGCAGCCGCTGCCCCGGCACGGCGCTCCCGTCCTGCAAATTCGCCAGCGCGGCGGCAATGGCCTGCGGATCGGCATCCAGGTCCAGCCAGCCGCGCAGCAGCGGCAGCAGCGTGCCGGCGGCCGGCCACAGCGCGGGCGACAGTTCAACGCCCACCTCGCGGGCCTTGTCGAAGCTCACGCGCAGCCAGCCTGCATGGCGCCGTCCGGCGTGCGTCAGGGCCAGCGTGCGCGTGACGCCGGCGTCGTCCACGGCCTCGACACCGGCCACGGCGCGCGGTGCGAGAAAGGCCAGCACGCCTGCGACGTCGTAGGGCTCTCGATAGGCCAGCCGCAAGCGTGGTGCGGGCCCCGCACCCCTGCCCTCGCGCCCGACGCGGCGAAGGGCCGTCGGTTGCAGCCGGTAATGCTCGACGAAGGCGGCGTTGAAGCGGCGCAGGCCGGCAAAGCCGGCCGCATAGGCGACCTCCTGCACGGGCAGCGTGCTGTCCGTCAGCAGGGCCTTGGCCAGCAGCAGCCGGCGCGTCTGCAGGTACTGCAGCGGCGACACGCCATGCTCGGCCTGGAAGATGCGGCGCAGGTGGCGGCTCGTGATGCCCAGATGGGCGGCGAGCTGCTCGACGCTGGCCTCGGCGTCGTCGCAGGCATCCAGCCATGCGGCCGCCTGGGCCGCCAGAGTGCGCGAGGCGTCCGTCGTCGTCCACGGCAGCGGGCGCGGCGCCAGCTCGGGCCGGCACTTCATACAGGGACGAAAACGCTCGGCCTCGGCCTGGGCGGCCGTCGAGAAGAAGCGGCAGTTCTCGCGCCGAGGCAGCCGCACGCGGCAGACGGGACGGCAATAGATGCCGGTGGACGTGACGCCCACGTAGAGCTGCCCGTCAAAGCGCGCATCGCGCGCTTGAAGGGCGGCGTAGGCCGCGTCGGGGGGCAGGATCTCGGACGACATGCAGCCAGTCTAGGACCCGCCGCCGCCAGATCATGGCAGTTTCCGGACATGCCCCTGCAAGGCCCGGCCCGCTTCCTACATGGCCTTGAAAAGATGGACGTAGGCGCGGCTGACGGGAAGCTCGCGCTCATGCCCGCGCACGCGGACGAAGAGCCGGCTCGCCTCGTCGCGGCGCGTGCCGGCGAGATGGTCGAGGTTGATGATGGTGGAGCGGTGGACCTGCCAGAACAAGTCGGGGTCGAGCTGGCTGGACAGCTCGAAGATCGGCGTGCGGATGAGGTGCTCGGCCGTGGCCGTCTGCACGACGGTGTACTTGTCGTCGGCATGGAAGAAGAGCACGTCGCCGACGGGAATCTGGTGCATCAACTCACCCTGGGCGGCCCGCACGTAGCGCAGCCTGGCCGGTGCCGCGGCGCCGGCGGCGGGCAGCAGGCGCTTCAGCGTCTCGGCCAGTGCCCCGTCTTCGCTGGGCGGCGTCTGGCGCAGCCGTGTCACGCAGGCGGCCAGCCGCTCGGCCTTCAGCGGCTTGAGCAGGTAGTCGACGGCGCGGGCCTCAAAGGCCTCGACGGCGTATTGGTCATAGGCCGTCACGAAAACGACGCGCGTCGCGCCCTCGATGCCCTGGGCGACCTCCAGTCCGGTCAGGCCGGGCATCTGGATGTCCAGGAACGCCAGGTCGGGTTCCAGCTCGGCGATGGCCGCGGCGGCCTCGACGCCGTTGGCGGCGGTCGTGACGATCTCCAGCTCGGGCCAGGCCTGAGCAAGCTGGGCCTTCAGGTATTGGACGAGATGAGGCTCGTCGTCGGCGATCAGGGCAGTGGTCATGGGGTGTCGTTGGGGAGGGGAATCTGGATGCAGGCACGTGTGCCGCCACCTTCGCGCGGCAGCAGCTCGAGACTGGCGCCCGGGCCGAAGCGGGCCTGCAGCCGGGCACGGATGTTGTCGAGCGCCACGCCGTTGCCGGCGCGGCGGCGCGGGCCGTCCAGCCCTTGGCCGTCGTCCGCGACTTCGATGTGCAGCAGGCGGCCTTCGCGTCTGGCGCTGACGGTCACGGTGCCGCCGGCGATCTGGGGCTCCAGCCCGTGGTGGATGGCGTTCTCGACCAGGGGCTGCGCCAAGAGCGGCGGCAACTCGATGCCCCGCAGCTCGGCGGGCAGCGCCAGCTCGACCTTGAGCCGCTCGCCCATGCGCAGCTGCATCAGCCCGAGGTAGGCCTCAAGCATCGCGAACTCCTGGGCCAGTGTCGTGGACTCGCCGCGCAGCTGCCCGAGGCTGGCGCGCAAGTAGTCCGTGAAGCGCTCCAGCATCAGCTTGGCCCGCTGGGGGGCGAAGTCGATGAGGCTTTGCACGTTGGCCAGCGTGTTGAAGAGGAAGTGCGGCTCGATCTGGCCCTGCAGCAGCTTGAGCTGCGCCTCGGTGATGCGGGCCTGCATGGCCTCTTGTTTCCAGCGCGAGCGGTAGCGCAGGCCCATGACGAGGGTGACGATGATGGAGATCAGCAGGAACTGGGCCCAGAAGCCGGGCTTGCCGACCAGCTTGCCCAGCAGGTCCTGGCGGCTCCAGATGCCGGCCACGGCGGCGAAGCCCAGCAGCAGCCCCACCAGCGAGCAGAGGATGGAAAGCGTCGAGAAGAACACGCCCGAGCGCCAGTCGCGCCAGCCGGAGATGGTGTCCAGCCAGCGCTGCGGTGCCAGCGTCTCGAAGCCGCGGAAGCCGAAGAAGAAGCACAGCGTCACGCTCAGGCTGACCAGCATGTGGCCCGGCAGGTCGTTGCGCCACCAGGCGACCGACCCCAGGCGGCCGCTTTGCACGCCATTGACGGTGGCGAACAGCAGGCCGAAGCCGATGAACCACACCAGGTAGACCAGCACGCGCATGCGCAGCCGGTCCGGGCGCTTCTTCATCAGCATGCGCTGGTTGCGCAGTGCCTGGGTGAATTCCTCGGTGAATGTCATGGGGTGCGAGTGTAGGAAGCCCGCCGGCGCTCCCCCCGGGACGGGCGACGATTCGACGGCAGGGGCGACGAATGGCAAGGCGGCCCCTGCCTACAATCCGGCGCGCTTTTTCAAACCCGATCTTCCGAGGCATCCATGCAGGTTCACGCATCCATCTTCAAGGCCTACGACATCCGTGGCGTCGTCGGCCAGACCTTGAACGAGGAGCTCGCCGAGCATCTGGGGCGTGCCTTCGGTACCGAGGCCAAGGCCCTGGGCGAGAAGGCCGTGGCCGTGGGCCGCGACGGCCGCCTGTCCGGTCCCGGCCTCGTCGCCGCACTGATCCGTGGCATCGCCAGCACCGGCCTGGACGTCGTGGACATCGGTGCCGTGACGACGCCCATGCTCTATTACGTGGCTGCCACGCGCGCCAAGCATGGCTGCACGTCCGGCATCATGGTCACGGGCAGCCACAACCCCAAGGACTACAACGGCTTCAAGATGGTGCTGCAGGGGGCCGCCGTCTATGGCGAGCAGATCCAGGGCCTGAAGCGCCGCATCGAGGCCGAGGACTACGCCAAAGGCAGCGGTCGCGTCGGCCAGATGGACGTGGTGGCCGAGTACACGGCCCGCATCGTCAAGGACTGCAAGCTGGCCCGGCCGATGAAGGTCGTCGTCGACAGCGGTAACGGCATTCCCGGTGCCTCGGCCCCGGCCATCCTGCGCGCGCTGGGCTGCGAGGTCATCGACATCTACTCCAAGGTGGACGGCGACTTCCCCAACCACCATCCCGATCCCTCGCGCCCCGAGAACCTGGAAGACCTCAAGCGCATCGTCCACGCGACCGACGCCGAACTGGGCCTGGCCTTCGACGGCGACGGCGACCGCCTGGGCATCGTCACGAAGGACGGCCAGATGATCATGCCGGACCGCCAGATCATGCTGCTGGCCGCCGACATCCTCAAGCGCAACAAGGGCGCGGAAATCATCTTCGACGTCAAGTGCACGCAGCGCCTGGCGCCCTGGATCAAGGAACACGGCGGCAAGCCGCTGATGTGGCTGACGGGCCATTCGCTGGCCAAGGCCAAGCTCAAGGAGACGGGCGCTCCCATGGCCGGCGAGCTCTCCGGCCACATCTTCTTCAACGAACGCTGGTACGGCTTTGACGACGCCATGTACACGGCCGGCCGCATGCTGGAGATCCTCTCCCGCGACGCCGATCCCAGCGCCACGCTGAACGGCCTGCCCAACAGCTTCAACACGCCCGAGATCAACGTGCCCTGCGCCGAGGGCGAGCACCACGAGGTGGTCCGCAAGCTCAAGGAGCTCGTCACGCTGGCCGACTTCCCCGGCGCCAGCGAGCTGGTCACCATCGACGGCCTGCGCATCGAGTTCCCTGACGGCTTCGGCCTGATCCGCCCGTCCAACACGACGCCGGTGCTGGTGCTGCGCTTCGAGGGCCACACGCCCGAGGCGCTGGAGCGCATCCAGCACGACGTGCTGGCCCAGCTCAAGCGCGTGAAGCCGGACGCGACCTTCGCTGCGGGCCACTGACGCCGCACGGCCGCAGAGCCGTCGTACGCCAACACCAGGGAGATGACATGCCATTGATCGGAGGACTGCACATCCTGATCGCGCTGCTCTGCGCGGTTCACGTTGTGCGAAGTGGCCAGCAGCTGTACTGGCTGTTCATACTTTTCGCCTTCCCGCTGCTGGGCAGCGCCGTGTACTTCTTCGCCGTCTACATGCCCAATTCAAGGCTGGATCACGGCGCTCGCAAGGCCGTCACGGCCGCCGCGCGTGCGATGGACCCGGGCCGCGATGTGCGCGAGGCGCGTGCGGCCTTCGACGTGTCGCCGTCGGCTCAGAACCAGATGCGTCTGGCCGAAGCGCTACTGGAGGCCGGTGAGGCGACAGAAGCCGCCCAGGCCTACGAGGCGGCGCTCAAAGGGCCGTTCGCCAGCGACCCTGACATCCGCTTCGGCGCTGCGCGCGCCCATGTCGAATGCCAGCGCTTCGACGCAGCCCTGCCGCATCTGGAAGCCCTCAAGGCTGAGCGCCCCAGCTTCCGTGCCGACCAAGTCCTGCTGCTGCTGGCCCGCGCCTACGCCAGCACGGGGCGCGTGGCCGAGGCACGGGAGAGCTTCGAGGCCGGTGTAGGCCGGTACGCGAGCTTTGAAGCGAACGCCGAGTACATGATGTGGGCCTTGGCGATCAACGACCAGGCAACGGCCGCCCGATTGCAGTCTGAGATTGACCGCCAGGTCCGCCTCTGGAGCCCTGCCAGTCGCCAGCTGAACGAACCTGTCCTGCGCCGCCTGCGGGCTGCGCAGGACCTAGCTCGGAAGAACGGCTGATGCCCGAGGGCCTGGCGCTGGCCCTGTACACGGCCGTCCTGCGGCTGCTGACACCCCTCTACCTGTTGCGCCTGTGGCGGCGCGGCGCAAAGGAGCCGCTCTACCGCGATGCCCTGCGCGAGCGGCTGGGCCTGTACTCGGCTACCCAGCCCGTGCCCGGGCGCCTGTGGATCCACGCCGTCTCCCTGGGTGAGACCCGGGCCGCCAGCGCGCTGATCGCCGCACTGCGCGAGCGCGAGCCGGGCCTGCGCATCCTGCTGACGCAGTCGACCGCCACCGGCCGCGAGGCCGCCCAGGGCCTCCTGCGAGACGGCGACGCCATCGCCTGGCTGCCCTATGACACGCCGGGTGCCGTACGGCGCTTCCTGCGCCACTGGCGGCCGCGACTGGGCGTGCTGATGGAGACCGAGGTCTGGCCCACGCTGCAGCATGAGGCTGCACGTGCCGGCCTGCCCATGGTGCTGGCCAATGCACGGCTGTCGGAAAAGAGCCTGCGCCAGGGCCGGCGCCTGGGTGCGTTGATGCGGCCGGCGGCGGCACGCATGACGCTGGCCCTGGCCCAGACGGAAGCGGACGCGCAACGCATCCTTGCGATGGGCATGGATCGCGTCGAGGTGGCCGGCAACCTGAAGTACGACATCGCCGTGGACGCTGCGCTGATCGCACGCGGGCAGTCATGGTCGACACAGCTCGGCCGGCCCGTGCTGATGCTGGCTGTCAGCCGCGAAGGTGAGGAAAAGGCGCTGCTCAACGAGTGGGTCAGGCAGCCGGCTCCTCGCCCGCTGCTGGCCATCGTGCCGCGCCATCCGCAGCGCTTCGACGAAGTGGCCGGCCTGGTCGAAGCCGCCGGCCTGACACTGGCGCGCCGTAGCAGCTGGACCGATCAGCCGCCGATGCACGCCGCGGCCGCCGACGTCTGGCTGGGCGACTCGATGCGCGAGATGCCGCTGTACTACGGCCTGGCCGGCGTGGCCCTGCTGGGCGGCAGCTTCGAGCCCCTCGGGGGACAGAACCTCATCGAGGCCGCGGCCTGCGGCTGTCCGGTGCTCGCAGGACCGCACACCTTCAATTTCGCGGAGGCGACGGAGCTGGCACTGGCGGCTGGCGCTGCGCAACGCTGCGCGACGCTGGCCGAAGCGGTCTCGCGGGGCCAGGCGCTGTGCACGGACGCGCAGGCGCGTGCATCGATGAGCCGCAGCGCCCTCGCCTTCTCGGCCGCCCATCGCGGTGCGGCGGCGCGCATGGCGGCCGCGATCCTGTCGCTGGCCGAATCAGGCGCCTAGCGGCGCAGCGCAATGGTCACGAGGGCGCTGGCGTCCTCGACGGCCGTGACGCCATGCATCACGCCACCCGAGAGATAGAGCAACTGCCCCGCGCCCAGCGCATGCGACCTGCCCTCGGCCGTGACCACCATGGATCCTTCGATGCACTGCACCGTGATCTCCCCGGGCACGCTGTGCGGCGGCAGGGACTTGCCCGCCATCAGCACCAGGCGCATGACCTCCAGGTCCGCCGACTTGAACAGCGCGCTGGTCTTCTCCTGGGCGAGGCCGGTGCCGAGCGGCCGAACGTCGACAGCCTGGCCGGGAAGCGCATGGGGGATAGCCATGCTCCTAAGTATGCGCTCCTGGCTCAGCCGCCGTTGGCGGGGGCCTTGTGGTCGCTCCAGCCGCCGCCCAGCGCCTTGACGAGCTGTGCCGTCGCAGCCCACTGCGCACCCCGCAGCTGGGCCAGCGCGCGCTCGGTGGCCAGCGGCGTGCGCTCCGCCTCGGTCACGTCGAGGTAGCTGACAGCGCCCTTGTCGTAGCGGCTCCTGGCCACGGCCAGTGCCTGGCCCGACGATGCCAGCGTGCGGTTCTGCGCGTCCACGACGGCGGCGCGGCCTTGCAGCTCGGCCAGCGCATCGTCCACCTCGCGCAGCGCCTGCAGCATGCGGCCGCGGAAGGCGGCCAGGGATTCGTCGACCTGGGCCTTGGCCCCCGCCAGGTTGGCCTTGTTCTTGCCGCCTTCGAAGATCGGCAGCGAGATGCTGGGGCCGAAGTTGTACAGGCGCGCCGGCGCCGAGACCAGATCGCTCAGGTCCTTGCTCTGGTAGCCGAAGCTGCCGGTCAGGCGGATGGACGGGTAGAAGGCGGCTTCGGCTATGCCGACCTGGGCGGTTGCTGCGTGCAACTGCGCCAGGCTCTGGGCCAGGTCGGGGCGACGCTGCAGCAGCTCGGACGGCAGGCCGGCGCGGATCTGCGGCGGCGTCGTCAGTGCCGACTGTGCGGAGGCCTGCAGCTTCAGCTCGGCAGCGGCCTGGCCGGTCAGTGCCGCGATCTGGTTCACCACCAGCGCCTGACGACGCGGCAAGTCGGCGACGTCGGCATCGGCCGAGGCCAGCTCGGCGCGCACGCGCTCCAGGTCCTGCTGAGTGGACGAACCCGCGTCAAAGCGGGTCTGCGCGACCTGGAAAGCCTTGGCCCGACTGTCGCGCAGGCGCTGCAGCGCAAGGCCCTCGTCGGCCAGCGCACGCCACTGCCAGTAGGCGGCGGCAACGTCGGCCGTCAGCGCGACACGGGCAGCAGCGGCATCCAGCGTGGATGCGTCGAGCTGGGCCTGGGCGGCCTCGGCCTGGCGCTTCACGCGGCCCCAGAGGTCGATCTCCCAGCCGAGGTTGGCCTGCACCGTGCTCTGCCAGCCCTCGAAGGTGATGGCCTGCCCACCCAGGACGGGAGTCGTGACGGACTTGGCCGAGGTGCGCAGGCCGGTCTCGTTGGCGCCGATGTCCAGGCGCGGCAGCTCGTCGGCCCGGGTCGCGCCATAGACGGCGCGGGCCTTCTCGATGCGTGCGGCGGCTGCGGCCAGCGTGGGGCTGGCCTGCAGGGCTTGCGTCTGGAGCGCATTGAGCTGGGCGTCCCCGAACATCAGCCACCAGTCGCGCTGAAGCTCGGCGCCTGCGGCCGGCGCGACAGCACGGTAGGCGGCGGGTGCGTTGGCGCCAGGCGCCTGGTAGTTGGGGCCCAGCGTCGTGCAGGCGGCCAGCGCGGCCGTGGCGACGAGGGTGAGGACGGTCTTGAGTTGGATCATCTCGATCTCCCGAATCAGTGGGCGGCTTCCGCGCTCGCGGCGCCGCCGAGGACCTTCTTGCTGAGCCAGACGATGGCCACGCAGGCGACCAGCGCGATGCCGAGGATCAGGAAGGCATCGTTGTAGGCCATGACGTAGCTGTCGCGGCGGACGACGTTGTCCAGCGCCTTGAGGGCCATGTCCTGGGCCGCGGCGGCGTCGAAGCCCTTGGAGGCGAAGTTCTGCGCCAGAGCATCCAGCCGCGCCTGTGTGGCCGGGTCGTAGAGGCTGACGGCCTCCCCGACGCGGGCGCTGTGCAGGTGCTCGCGGTTCGTCAGCAGCGTGGCCAGTACGGCGATGCCGACCGAACCACCGAGGTTGCGCATCATGTTGAACATGCCCGAGGCGCTGGGCAGCAGGTTGGGCGGAATGCCGTTCACCGCGAAGTTGGTCAGCGTGATCATGATCAGCGGCTGACCCAGCGCGCGCACGACCTGCGCGGCCAGCAGTTCGGGGCCGGCCGTGTCGGCGCTCATGTGCGTGTTCATGAAGCAGGACACAGCGAACAGCGTCAGGCCCAGGCTCATCATCACGCGGTTGTCCAGCTTGGTGGACAGCTTGGCCGCGAAGGGCATGATGAAGAGCTGCGGCAGACCCATCCACATGATCACGAGGCCGATCTGCATGGGCGTGTAGTTCGCGATCTGGCCCAGGTACAGCGGCAGGATGAAGGCCGAGCCGTAGAGGCCCATGCCCGTCGTGAACGCGATGACCCCGGCAATCAGGAAGCTCGGGCGGCCGAGGATGTGCAGGTCGATGAACGTGTTCTTGCGCGTCAGGCCGCGCCAGGCCCAGCCGTAGATGCCGGCGATGGCCAGCACGGCGGCCGTGATGATGAAGGGGCTCTGGAACCAGTCCTTGGCATTGCCCTCCTCCAGCATCGCGGTCAGCGAGCCCAGGCCCACGGCCATGAACAGGATCCCCCACCAGTCCACGTCGCGCAGCAGCTTCAGGTTCATCGGCTCCTTGTCCAGGCCGAAGCTGACGCCCAGCATCAGCAGGATGCCTGGCACCCAGTTGATGTAGAAGATGCTGGGCCAGCCGTAGAGCTCGGTCAGGTAGCCGCCCACCGTGGGGCCCAGCGTCGGCGCGAGCGTGGCGGTCATGCCGAACAGGGCCAGCCCGATGGGGCGCTTCTTCAGCGGCAGCTTGCGCGTGACCAGCGTCATCGCCATCGGGATCATGACCCCGCCGGTGAAGCCCTGGGCCGCCCGGAAGGCGATCATGCTCTCCAGGCTCCAGGCCATGCCGCATAGCGTGCTGAAGACGAGGAACAACGCGACGTTGACGACGAGGTAGCGGCGCGTGGAGAACACCATCGCCAGAAAGCCCGCCAGCGGAATGACGACGATCTCGGCGACGAGGTAGGCGCTCGAGATCCAGGAGCCCTCCTCCTGCGTGGCCGACAGCGCGCCGAGGATGTCCTTCAGCGAGGAGTTGGTGATGGCGATGTCCAGCACCGCCATGAAGGCGCCCAGCAGGCTGGCCAGCACGGCCAGCCAGGTGCGGCCGCTGACCTTCTGGTCGGGCGGTGGCGGGAGGTAGTTTTCGTTGCCCATGTCAGTGGCATCCGGCGGGGATCAACCGGCGATCTCGACTTCCACCTGCACCGACAGCCCCGGCACGATGCGCGCGGCCTGCTCACCCAGCGCCTTCAGGCTCTCGGGCTCGAAGACCAGCTTGACCGGCAGGCGCTGCACGATCTTCGTGAAGTTGCCGGTCGCGTTGTCCGGCGGCAGCAGCGCGAAGCTGGCGCCCGAGGCCGGCGCGAAGCTGTCGACCTTGGCGATCAGGTCCTGCCCCGGGAAGGCGTCCACCTTCACGTGCACCTTCTGGCCCGGCTTCATCCTGGCGAGCTGGGTCTCCTTGAAGTTGGCGACGATCCAGGTCTCGGGCTCGACGATGGCCGCGAGCTGCTGGCCGGGCTGCACGCGCTGGCCCACTTCCACGGTGCGCTTGCCGATGCGGCCGTCGGCCGAGGCGCGCACCTCGACATAGCCGAGCTGGTTCTGTGCATCCTTCAGCTGGGCCTGGGTGGCGCTCTTTTGCGCATTGGCGGACTGGCGCGCGCTCTCGGCGGCGGCAACGGCCTCCTTGGCGGCATTGGCGCCGGCCTTGCGGGCGGCCAGGTCGGCACGGGCCACGTCGCGGGCAGCCAGGGCCGCGTCCAGCTCCTGCTTGCTGGTGGCGCGCAGCTCCGCGCCGAACAGCGCCTGGCTGCGCTTGGCATCCAGCTCGGTGCGGGCCAGCACGGCCTCGGCCTGCGAGACCTGGGAGGTGGTGACGGCGGCCTGGGCCCGGGCCTGGGCGATCTGAGCAGCGCTCGTCGCGATGGCCGCGTCGGCCTGGGCGATCTGGGCCTTCAGCCGCTCGATCTGCACGGCCGCGTCGGCCGGGTCCAGGCGCAGCAGCACGTCGCCGGCCTTGACGACCGCGTTGTCCTGCATGTGCATTTCGGTGACGACGCCGGCCACGCGCGTGGCGATCGGGTGGATGCGGCCGGCGATGAACGCGTTGTCGGTCTCTACCAGGTGCTGGCTGCGCCACCACATGCGCCCGCCCAGGCCGATGCCGCCGACCAGCAGCAGCGCGCCGATGATCAGCAGCGGCACCGGCGGGCCGCTCTTCTTGCCGTTCTCGGCGGGCTTGGGCGCGGCGGCGTTGTCCTGAGCTGCGTTCATTTGGAGTTCCTTGTTGTCAGACGTTCGGGGTTGTTCTGGGGGTGGATAGGGCGCAGAGGCGGCCCATGCCGCCGGTCTGGAAGCGCTGCAGCGCGCTAACGACCTGGCCCTCGTCGCTCATCGCGAAGGGACCGTGGCGCACCAGCGGCTCGCGCAGCGGCCGGCCACTGAAGCAAGCCAGGCGCAGCGTCTCGCCGGCCTGGATGTGCACGCTGCCCGGCCCGGCCAGCGACAGCGCCTGGCCGGCCGACAGCGTCAGCCCTGCGGCTTGTCCGCTGCCGTGGACGACGATGGCGAGGCCCTGCTCGCCTTGCGGCAGCACCGGTTCATAGGCCGCGCCGGCATCGATGTCGACGATGACCAGCGCCGTGGGCCAGGGCAGCGCCAGCTCGGCGCTGCCGCCGAAGACCTGCACGGCGCGCCAGCCCTCGCCCACGCGGCGCGGCATCTGCGCAGCAGCCAGGCGCATGACGCACGGATCGCGCAGCTTCTGCTCCGCGGGCAGGTTGACGAAGATCTGCAGGCCGTGGGCCTCGTGGCCGGCCTCGATGGGGAACTCGTCATGCATGACGCCGCGCCCGGCCAGCGTCCAGTGCAGGCCGCCGGGCAGGATCTCGTACTCCCCGCCCAGCGAATCACGGCTGACCAGCCCGGTGGCCGAGTCGTCGAAGAGATAGGTCACTGCCGAGAAGCCCGCGTGCGGGTGGGGTGCGAACACCGCCTCGCTCATGCGGAAGCGGTCCACCATGATGAAGGGGTCCAGCAGGGCCGCAGGCTCGCGCCAGCCCTCGGCCTGGAAGCCGGTGCCGATGCGGTGTCCTTTGGACGGAAGCAACTGGACCGTTGACATGATGGCCGGGACTGTAGAGAGTTCCATTTCCGGTGAATAGCTGCAAAAATCAAACGCACCGTTCCGGAAACGAAACGAAATATAACGAGACGAACGACACCATGAAGATCGACGACCTGCTGCTGCTGGCCCAGGTGCACAAGGCCGGCTCGCTGTCGGCGGCCGCCCGCGTGCTGGAGCTGCCCAAGGCGACGTTGAGCCGGCGCCTGACCGCGCTGGAAACCTCGGTCGGCGCGCGGCTCTTCGTGCCCGGTGCGGCGCGCATGACGCTGACGGAGCTGGGTGAGCAGCTTGCCGAGCGCGCGGCGCGGCACGACGACGACATTGCCGAGACGCGCCAGTGGCTGGCCTCGCGCGAGGCCACGCCGCAGGGGCGGCTGCGCGTGTCCGTGCCTGCCGAGTTCGCGATGCTGGTGCTGGCCGAGAGCTTTGCGCGTTTCGTGCGCCGCTACCCCAAGGTGGCGCTGGAGGTCGACACGACGCCGCGCCGCGTCGACCTGTTCAACGAGCCCTATGACGTGGCCGTGCGCATGGGGCCGGTGGATGAGCCCGACCTCGTTGCCCGGCAGTACATGCTGCTGGAGCGTGGCCTGTATGCCAGCCCGGTCTACCTGCAGGCCCGCCCCGCGCCGCAGACGCCGGCGGATCTGGCGGAGCACGATTTCGTCGTGCTGAGCCAGGGCAAGGGCCTGCATCGCACGCTGCAAAACGGCCGGCAGACGGCGGAGGTGGAGGCGCGCGGGCCGCTGGAGGCCAACTCCATCGGGCTGGTGCTGTCGCTGACGCGCGCTGGTGGCGGCATCGGCAGCTTTCCCTTCGGCATGGTGGCGCCCGACGTCGCCGCCGGCACGCTGGTGCCCGTGCTGCCCGACTGGCGCTACGAACCGCTGCCCGTGCACCTGCTGACGGCCAGCCGCCGGCTGATGCCCGCCAAGACGCGCGCCTTCATCGACCACCTCTTCGAGACCAAGCCCGACTGGGCCAAGTCCGCCTTGCTCAACCTGCCGGCGAAGGCCACGGCGCACAGCCGTCCCGCTGGCTAGGCCGGACTCGTCTCGCCACCCCGCGTTCGAGGGGTGGGAGTTCTCCGCTGCCCCGCCGCTTGCCGTCACGTTAGCTTGCAGGTCCACTCGAACGAGACAACGAGGCAAGACGATGAAGAACTTCCTGCGTCGCTGCGCCGGCGCCCTGGTCCTGGGCGCCGCAACCTTCGGCAGCCTGCCTGCGCTGGCCTACTCCAGCCTCACGGTCTTCGGCGACAGCCTGTCCGACACCGGCAACATCTTCCTCGCCACGAGCGGCGCGACGCCGACGGCGCCCTACTTCAGCGGCCGCTTCTCCGACGGCCCGATCTGGATCGACGTGCTGGCCAGCGGCCTCGCCCTGCCGAACGGGGCGGTGCCCTCGCTGATCGGCGGCAACAACTACGCCTTTGGCGGCGCCCGCACCGGCACCGCCTCGAACCCGCCGGGGCTGCTGGCGCAGGTCGGCGGACTGTGGGCGCCCTCGCATGCACTGGCCGACCCGACCGGGCTGTACGTCGTTGTCGGCGGCGGGAACGACCTGCGCGATGCCCGTGGCGCTGCCAGCACGGCCGAATCGCGCCAGGCCGCCGCGCAGGCCGCCGCGGCCAACGTCGCCAGCGCGGTGGGCCTGCTCGCCAGCCGCGGTGCGCAGCACGTGCTGATCTCCAACGTTCCCGACCTCGGCGCGACGCCGGAAGCCGCCGGGCTGAACCTGGTGGCGAACTCAAGCGACGTGACGCTGCGCTACAACCTGCTGATCGCCGGCCTGGTGCCGCTCTTGGAGGCGCAGTTCAGCGGCCTTCAGGTCAGCTTCCTCGACATGGCCGGGCTCGCCGCCGACATCCGCAGCGACGCGCTGACCAACGGCGGTGCGCTGTACGGCATCACCAACGTCACGACGCCCTGCGGAACCTTTCCCGGCTCGGTCGGCATCTCCTGCAGCGTCTCGGCCTTTTCCGACGCGCTGCACCCTTCGGCTGCCGCACATGCGTTGATCGGCCAGGCGGCACTCGCGGCGGTGGCCGCCGTGCCCGAACCCGGCACATGGCTGCTGATGGCGCTGGGCGTCGCGGTCATCGCGCTCAGGCGTCGCAACGTGGCGCGCTGAGCGCCCAGGCCGGCGAGGCCTTGCGTCCTCGCCCCGCGGTTCCCCCCGCCTTCAAGCGGCTTCGTCCCGTATCCGGTATCGCCGCTCGCCTGCCCGACAGGAGCCGCGCGCGGCGCGGGAGGGGGCCTGCAGCGCGCCAGGCCCCTGATCATCCTGCCGGCCCGGCGCGCCCGGCGATGTCAGGAAGCGCGTCGGCGCTTGGCGCCTAGAACCTGCCCTCTGCCCCCAACCTGATCGTGTGGACCGTGCCGCTGCCACCCGCAACCGAGCTGCCGTAGTCCAGCGAGAGTGCAAAGCCGCTGCGCAGCACCCACTTTCCGCCGACCTCGGCCATCCACTGGCCGCGTCGCGCGCCCTGCGGGTGCGCCGTGTAGACGGGGGCGTTGCTGCCCAGGTCGGTGTAGCTCATCGTGGCCAGGTCGGCTCCCTCGAAGTGGTGCTGGTACTCGATGCGCGCGCGCGGCTGCAGTTCGCTGCCGCTGAGCGCGTAGACGGTCTCGGCACGCAGGCCCAGCTTGCCGGTGGTCATGCGCACGGCCTGGTCGCCGTAGGTCAGGCTGTTCACGTCGGCCGCGCTTTCGACGTAGCCGTTCAGCGTCGCCCGCATCAGGTCCAGCCGAGCATAGGCCGAGACCAGCAGGCCCTGGCGCTCACGGTACTCGTAGCCGCCCGCCAGCGAGCCGAACCACTGGCGGCCACGACGCTGGCCGGTCGCGAAACCGCCTTCGTCGGTGATGAAGCGATTGACGTCGAAGCTCAGCGTGCTGTGGCCCAGTACGGCATCCACGAAGGTATTGGGCGCGGGCCGCAGCGCGGCGTAGACGGCCAGGACGCTGCTGTCGCTGGTGCTCTTCGAGCCCTTGCTGCCCACGTCGCTGCGGTCGCTGCTGAAGCCTCCGCCGAGCCCGATGGACCAGAGCTGGCTGACGCGATAGTCCACTCCAAGGCTGACGCCGTCCGTGTGGAAGCGAAAGCGCGAGGTGCCAGTCAACTGGTCGCGATGGCCGAAATCGACGCTGCCGCCGATCCACCAGGACAGCTCGCTGCGCGCAGCCTGCTGCGTGTTCCGGCCTGCGGCGTTGGGCGCATCGTTTGGTGCCGCGCTCTGCGACGCGTTCTGGGCATCGCCCTGCGCCAGGTTGGCGCCGGGGCCGCGCCGCGCCGCGCCGACCACGCCTGCAGGCCTGGCGGCTTCACCATTGCGCATCGCTGCGCTGGCGTTCAGCTGAGCGATGGGGTCGGTGGGCAGCACGGAATCCACGCCGTAGGAGCTCAGGCTCAGCCCGAAGCTGGACCTGGCCCAGCCGTCGCCGTGCAGGGATTCGAGCCGGCGGCTGAAGTTGTTCAGCTGCGAGCTCGCGAAGCGCCGGGTCGCATCGGCCTGCGCCGCCAGCAGGCCGTTGACCTCCGCGTCCTTGGATGGGTCGAGTCGCCCTGCCACGGTGATCGTGGCCGTCCCTTGCGTGCTGCCGTGAGCATTGCTTAGCGAATACACGACGGTGTCGGTGCCGGCGAAGGTGGCCAGCGACGTATAGACGATGGCCATGCCCTGCACCACGGCCTTGCCATGGCTCGGCGGGGTCACGATGGACAGCTCGGTGAACGGGCCTCCGACGGCATTGGTCGTCACCGCAAGCGTCACTGGCTGGCCCGACTTGGTGGTGGCGCTGACGATGGCCAGCGTGGGCGGCGGTGCGCTGACGATGATGGTGACCGTGGCCGCAACCGATGTGCCGGCCGCGTTGGATGCCGTGTAGCTGAAGCTGTCGGTGCCGTAGTAGCCCGGGTTCGGGGTGTAGATGACGGCGGGGGCGGTCGTGGCGGTGTCGGCGCGTCCTGCTGCCAGTGCCTTCGCACGCGCAACGTTGCTGGCGTCCAGCCCCACGATGCTCAGGGTGCCGTGCTGGGGCGGCGTGATGATCGTGATGCTCGACACCGGTCCGCCCGAGATGAGAAGCGGGATCACCGTCGAACTGCTGCCGCCCCCGGCGCTGCCGCTGGGCACCGTCACCGTCACCGGCTCGGGCACCGGTGGGGGCGGATTGATCGTGATGGTCACTGCGGCGGATGACGAGCCCGAGACATTGCCCGCCGTGTAACTGAAGCTGTCGTTGCCGTAGTAGCCCGTGGTCGGCGTGTACGTCACCGTGTTGCCATTGAGCGTGGCCGTGCCGTGGCTGGGGGGCACGGTGATGGTGAGGGTTGCCGCCGCTCCGCCTGTGACGGCACCGGAAAGGTCGATCTGGGTGGCGATGTTGAACGGGACGGTCACGCTCTTGGTCCCGGCGACCGGCAGAGCCGGGTTGATCGCCAGCGCATAGACCCGCGTGCCCGATGCCGCCATGCCGCTGGTGGCGTCGGTCGCACGGATCGTGAAGCTGAACGCCCCTGCTGCGGTCGGCGTCCCGGCAATCACGCCCGTGCTGCCGTCCAGGCTCAGTCCACTGGGCAAGCTGCCCGTGCTGACGCTGTAGCTGTAGGGTGCCGTTCCGCCCGAGGTGCTGATGGCCTGGCTGAAGGCCACCCCGACCTGCCCGTTCGGCAGGTTGGGCAGGCTGGGCAGCAGCGTGAGGTCAGGCGCACTGACCGTCACCGTCACCGGCGCTGCCGCCGATGTGCCGCCGGCATTGGTGGCGGTGTAGGTGAAGCTGTCGGTGCCGGCGTATCCCGCAACGGGCGTATAGGTCACGGTCAGGCCTGCCACCGTGGCCGTGCCGTGCGACGGTGGCGTCGCCACCGCAATGCTCACCGCCGTGCCGCCCGTGATCGCCGGAGCGAGGTTGATTTGCACGGGGTTGTTGTACGGCGTGCTCGCAGAGCTGGCGTTTGCGACCGGGGCCTGCACGGCGATGACCATCGTATAGGCCTTGGCGACCGTGAATGGCGCGCCCGTGCCCGTGGTGCTGTCAGTGGCGGTCACGGTGAAGTTGTAGGTGTTAGCCGTCGTCGGCGTGCCGGTGATCGTGCCGGTCGCGCCGTTGAGCGACAGGCCCGCCGGCAGCGCGCCGGCCGTCACGGCAAAGCTGTAGGGCGCCGTGCCGCCGCTGGCGGACACGGCCTGGTTGTAGGCCACGCCGACATTGCCGTTGGCCAGGCTTGCCGTCCCGATCGTGAGCGTCGGACCCCCGATGGTCACGTTGTAGGCTCTCGTGCCGGCAAAGTTGTTGGCGTCCGTCGCCTGCACTGTGAAGTTGAACGCGCCCGCCGCCGTCGGCGTGCCCGTCAGCACGCCTGCCGCGGACAGCGTCAGCCCCGCAGGCAGCGCACCAGCGCTGACGACATAGCCATAGGGGGAGACGCCTCCGCTGGCGGTGAAAGCCTGGCTGTAGGCCGTCCCGATCGCCGGGTTCGCGATGCCCCCCACGGGCGACACCGTGACGGTGGGCGCACCAATGGTCAGGTTATAGGTGCCGGAAACCGAGAACGGCGAGCCAGCGCCGGTCGTGGCAGCCGTCGCCGTCACCGTGAAGGTGACGGTGCCGCCTGCAGTCGGCGTGCCCGACAGCACGCCTGTGCTGGTCGAGAAGCTCAGTCCGGCCGGCATGGAGCCGGAATTGATCACGATGGCAAAGGTGTAGGGCGCGGTGCCGCCGCTGGGCGTGAACGCCTGGCTATAGGCGGACAGTGCCGAGCCGGACAGATTGCTGCCGCTCGCCGGGCTGATGGTCAGCACGGGTGCTGTGACCGTCCAGGCGTAGGGGCGGTTGCCCGTGAACGGGCCGGTGCCGGTGGAGCTGTCCGTGGCCGTGACAGTGAAGTTGTACGTGCCGGTGGCCGTGGCTGCGCCGCTCAGGACGCCGGCACTGCTCAGGGAGACGCCCGCGGGCAGCGAACCTGCCGTCACCGCGTAGGTGTAGGCGCTGGTGCCGCCGGTGGCGGTGAAGGTGCCATTGACCGTGGCACCTGCTGCAATCGAAGAGAGCGACGCGGGGGCAACGGTGACGGTCGGCGCGTTCACGGTCAGCGTATAGGCGCGGTTGCCCGTGAAGGGAGCGCCGGTACCCGTCGAGCTGTCGGTGGCCGTCACGGTGAAGTTGAACGAACCGCCTGCAGTGGGCGTACCGGAAATGACGCCACCGGAAGACAGAGACAAGCCCGCGGGCAGCGAACCCGCCGTCACCGCGTAGGTGTAGGGACCGACACCACCACTGGCGGTCACGGTCTGGTTGGTCGAGGCGCCAACCGTGGCAGCCGTCAGTGACACCGGGGCCACGGTGACCGTGGGCGCATCAACGGTCAGCGAGTAGGGCCTGCTGCCGGTGTAGGGGCCAGTGCCGGTGGAGCTGTCGGTGGCCGTGACGGTGAAGTTGAACGTGCCGCTTGCCGTGGGGGTGCCCGACAGGGTGCCGTTGCTGGCCAGCGTGAGGCCGGCCGGCAGGCCGCCCGCCGTCACCGCGAAGGTGTAGGCGGCTGTGCCGCCGCTGCCCGTGACCGAAGCGCTATAGGCCGAGCCGGTGCTCGCGTTGCTCAACGATGCCGGGTTGACGGCAATGGTGGGGACCGCGACCGTCAGCGTGAGCGTGCCACTTGTTGCTGAGAACGGACCGGTACCCGTACTGGAATCGGTCGCTGTCACGATGATGTTGAAGCTGCCTCCAGCGGTAGGCGTGCCAGAAATGGTGCCGTTGCTGGCCAGCGTGAGGCCGGCCGGCAACGAGCCACTGGCCAGGGCATAGCTGTAGGGCGCCGTGGCGCCGGAGGCACTGGCTATTGACTGGCTATAGGCCGATCCGACGCCGCCGGCGGAGGGGCTGCTTGGAGAATAGGTGACCGTGGCATTCGACACCGTGATCGACACCGTCGCCGGCGCCGAGGTCCCGCCGCCATTGGTAGCGGTATAGGTAAAGGTGTCGGTGCCGGAATAGCTTGCAGCCGGGGTGTAGGTGATCGTCGTGCCACTGGCCGTCGCCGTGCCATGAGTGGCTTGGGTGCCGACCGCGACGCTGGTCGCCGCCATCCCTGTGATGTTGAGCGGGATGAGGTTGGCACTGCTGCCATGGGCCACCGTGGCGCTGACCGCATTGGCGACGGGTGGAATGACATAGGTGAATTGATCTGCTGCGGTTACAGCAGACGTGCCAGCAGCATTCGTGACGGTAATATCGACCGTGCCTGAGCCAGATGGCGCAGCGGCGGTGATCTTTGTTGCGCTGTCCACAGTGAAGGACGACGCATTGGTGCCACCAAACTTGACGCTGGTCACGCCGATGAGATTCACCCCCGTGATCGTGACGCTCGTGCCTGAATTACCGGTTGAAGGACTGATCGACGTGATCGAAGGTTGTTTGACTACTGTCAAATTGAGCGTAACAACCTGATTGTTCATGTCGTGCAGCTGGGAGCTGGTCACCTGGCCGACATAAATTGCAGAAGACGGCGTATAGACAATGATGTCGGCTGGATACTGAGTGTTATCCGCTTCTATCGTCCCGGCGCCATCCGGGAGCGCAACTGCCCAGTCCATGGGGTAGGCGCCTGTATATAAGCCGTTGTCAGTCGGGTCGCATGCAACCCTCTCCGCCGTGGACAACGTATAGGACTTTTGCGAGCCGTCATTTACAACGGTCCAGTTCAGCGTACATGCTGCCCAAACCTGCACGGGCAAGCCGAGCAATGCCACCAGCATGCAGATTTTGCTCAACAGCGCGCCGAATGAAGACCTGCCATTGCGCCCGCCGGAAAGATTTTCAGCAAACAAGCGAAAAACCTCCGACATACTCACAAGACCATCCCTTGAAATACCCCTCATTTCGTCCCTGCTCCCCGGCTCCGGGCATAACCCGTATTGTCTAGATTGGCCATGTTCAGACTGGCTTCAATCGGCAAGAAGCAGCCATGAGGATTCCTCGCTGATGCCTACGGCGAAGCCATCAAGGTCCAACCAACGCACGTGGCGCCTGCGCACAGTGGGTGGCCGCAAACGCGAAAGGCGCCCCTGCGATTGGCGTTGGTGCCAACCTACGCAGTGACGGCGGCGTCATGTTCTGGTATTCACCCCGAGAAATTTGGCGCGAATATAACTACCAGGTTGAGCGCATCTGCCCCTGAGGGGGCTCATCGCAAAAAAGCGGCAAATCTGCTCAGTTGCCTTGTTTTTTCCAGAGCTGGATGCTCTTGTCGATCCAGCCGTTCATCAGCGCGGGCTGGCGCGACAGCTTGTACATCGCACGGGCGATGCGACCGCGCAGTTCCGGCGTGTTGCAGGGCGAGCGGTGCGACAGCGTCAGATAGAGCGACTCGCTCGCCACCGCGGGCAGCAGCGGCTTGAGTCCATCGATGTTCAGCCGTGCCTGGTAGGCCGCAGCCGGTGCGTCCTCGTAGACGAGATAGTCCACGCGCGATCGATGCAGCATCTGCAGCGCCTGCTCCAGCGTCGCGACCTGCGAGATGCTCAGGTGTTCGCGCGCATACCGGTCGAACTCCTCGCCCAGGCTGTTGCCGATGACCGTGACTCCCTGCAGTGGCGCGAGGTCCACCCAGCGCTTGAAGTCGAGCCGGCTGCTGTCGCGCACCAGCACCACGGAACGCGTCTCGCGGAATGCCGGGTAGAAATAGTCCATGTACTCGGTGCGTGCCTGGGTGAAGAACGCACCCGCGATCAGGTCGATGCGGCCTGCACGCATTTCCTCCTGCACGCGCCCCCACGGGCCGACGTAGCGTGACTCGATCGCGACACCCAGCTCCTTGGACAGCCACGCCAGCAGGTCGACGTTGGCGCCAACCAGGCGCTCTTCATTGCTCGCACTGCGCCATAGATAGGGCGCGTACTGGGGATTGCCCGAGGCCACGAGTTGCCGGCAATCGGTCGGCGTGACCGAAGGCTGGGCCTTGGCCGCAGCGGACAGCAACCCGACCAGCGCGAGCGCCAGCAACGCGCGCGGGAAGCAGATCGACTGCTGGGTCATCGACGCGGCTCCTGATGATGGAAGATCAGACCGCTCCCTGGAGCAGGGTCTGCAGCCCCGCTTCGTCCAGCACCATAACACCCAGGCTGCGGGCCTTTTCCAACTTGCTGCCTGCTTCCTCACCGGCAATGACGTAGTTCGTCTTTTTTGACACGGAACCACTGACCTTGCCCCCGGCCGCCTCGATCAGTGCCTGTGCCTCGTCGCGGCTCAGCGTGGGCAGCGTGCCGGTCAGCACCAGCGTCTTGCCCAGGAGCGGGCGCGGCCGGTCGTCGGCCTCGCCCGCACTCTCCTTGGGGCTGACGCCGGCCGCGAGCAACTGCTCCACGACCTCGACGTTGTGCGGCTGGGCGAAGAAGGTATGGATGCTCGCCGCGACGATGGGGCCAACGTCGGGCACCTCCAGCAACTGCTCGACGCTGGCACTCATCAACTTGTCCAGCGTACCGAAGTGGCGTGCCAGGTCCTTGGCCGTGGTTTCGCCGACCTGGCGTATGCCCAGGGAGAACAGGAAGCGCGCCAGCGTGGGCACCTTGCTCTTCTCCAGCGCGTCGACGATGTTCTGCGCACTCTTCTCGGCCATGCGGTCCAGTGCCGCGAGCTTGGCGACCCCGAGCTTGTAGAGGCCCGGCAGGCTCAGCACGATGCCGGCGTCGACGAGTTGCTCCACGAGCTTGTCGCCCAGGCCCTCGATGTCCATCGCGCGGCGGCCGGCGAAGTGCAGCAGGGCCTGCTTGCGCTGCGCCGGGCAGAACACGCCGCCGGTGCAGCGGTACTCGATACCGCCCTTGTCTCGCACGGCCTCGCTCTTGCAGACCGGGCATTCTCGCGGCATGTGAAAGTTGGGGACGTAGGCCGGGCGGTCACCCGGCACACGCCCGACCACCTCCGGAATCACGTCGCCGGCACGGCGGATGATGACCTTGTCGCCCACGCGAACGCCCTTGCGGCGCATCTCGAAGACGTTGTGCAGCGTCGCGTTGCTGACCGTGGTGCCGCCCACGAACACCGGCTCCAGCCGTGCCACGGGCGTCAGCTTGCCGGTGCGCCCCACCTGGATGTCGATGGACAGCAGCGTCGTCACCTGTTCCTGGGCGGGGTACTTGTGCGCCACCGCCCAGCGCGGCTCGCGGGTCTTGAAGCCCAGCCTGGCCTGCAGTTCGCGCGAATTGACCTTGTAGACGATGCCGTCGATGTCAAAGGGCAGCGCGTCGCGCCGGGCGGCCATCGCGCGGTGGAACTCGACCAGACCGGCCGGACCCTGCACGACGACGCGGTCGGCGTTGACCGGCAGACCGAAGGCCGCCAGCGCGTCCAGCAGGCCGGCATGCGTGGCCGGCAGCTCCCAGCCCTGTACCTCGCCCAGGCCGTAGGCGTAGAAGCACAGCGGCCGCTGGCGCACCAGCGCAGGGTCGAGCTGGCGGATGGCGCCGGCCGCGGTGTTGCGCGGATTCACGAAGGTCTTCTCGCCGCGCTCGCGCTGGCGTTCGTTGAGCTTCTCGAAGTCGTCGCGCCGCATGTAGACCTCGCCGCGCACCTCCAGCACGCCCGGCGCTGCACCCTGCAGCCGCAGCGGGATCTGGCCGATGGTGCGCACGTTCTGCGTGACGTCCTCGCCGGTCTCGCCATCGCCCCGCGTTGCGGCCTGCACCAGCACGCCGTGCTCGTAGCGCAGGCTCATCGCGAGGCCGTCGAACTTCAGTTCGGCTGCGTACTCAACCGCGGGCTCGCCCTCGGCCAACCCCAGCTCGCGGCGCACACGGGCATCGAAGGCGATGGCGCCGCCTTCGGTCGTGTCGGTCTCCGTCGTGATGGAGAGCATGGGCACGACGTGGCGCACCGGCATCAGCCCGTCCAGCACGGCGCCGATGACGCGCTGCGTGGGCGAATCGGCCGTCAGCAGCTCGGGATGGGCCGCCTCCAGGGCCTGCAGTTCCTGGAACAGCTTGTCGTACTCGGCGTCGGGCAGCTCCGGCGCGTCGAGCACGTAGTAGAGGTGAGCGTGGCGATTGAGCTGGGTGCGCAGCTCGGCGGCGCGCGCTGCGGGCGTGGCGGGGTCGGCGGTCATATGCCGGCATTGTCGCGGGGCGGCGGGACGAGAATAGGCAGCATGGTGACCTCTGCCCTGCTCCACGCTGGTCCTGCGGTCGGCTTCGACCAGCCCTTCGAGATGCTGCTCGCCTGCCACGAGCGCGTTCAGCGCAGCCTCGAGCTGCTGCTGCGCCTGCAGGCCCATGCGGCGACGCATGGCGCGGACGAACAAGCCCGCGACGCGGCCCGGGACGTGCTGCGCTACTTCGACCTGGCCGGCCCCAAGCACCACGAGGACGAGGAGCGCCATGTGCTGCCCCGGCTGCGCGCCACGGGCCTGGGCGCCCTCGCCGACCGGCTGGCAGCGGACCATGCCGAGATGGGCCGCCAGTGGGCGGCACTGCGTACGGCGCTGGAGGCCTTGCGAGACGGCAGCGGCCAGGGGCCGGACGCCGCGGCCTGCCAGGCCTACGCTGCCCTGTACGCCGGCCACATGGCAGCCGAGGAAGGCGAGGCCTTCCCGGCTGCGGCATGGCAACTGGACGCCGCCACGCTGGCCGCCATGGGCACCGAGATGGCCGCGCGGCGGCGCTGACTCACCAGCGTCCCTCCAGGCCGACGCGCAGGCTGCGTGGCAGTTCCTCGTAGCTGAACAGCGGCGACTTGGCCGCCAGGCGCAGGTTGGTTGCGTTGTCGACGCCGGCACGCAGAGTCAGCCCATGTCCCAGCGCCAGGCTGGCATGCAGGTTGACCAGAGTCAGTGCAGGCACAGCCTGCGGTGGCTGGCCGGCAACGGTGGAAGCAAGGCGCAGGCCGCTTTGCACCGTCACGTCGGCGCCGGCGCGCCAGGCGCCCTGCTGCCAGTCGGCCCGCAGGCCCCAGCTGCGGCGGGCACGTTTTTCCAGCGGCACGCCGTGGTCGTCGTGGGCGCTGAGCAGGCCGGCCTGGGCCTGCAGCGTCCAGCCGCCGCCGCGCCAGCCGGCCACGGCCTCGATGCCCTGCAGTACGGCCGAGTCGATGTTGCGGAACTGGTAGACGCCGCTGACCGGCGTTCCGCTGAGCAGCACCGGCACGATCAGCTGGCGCACGCGGTTGCGGTAGGCCGTCAGCGAAGCGCCCGTGCTCGTGTGGTCCCAGGTCAGCGTGGCCTCGACGTTGTCGTTGGTCTCGGGCTTGAGGCCGGCCTGGCCGACGTAGGTGTTGGGGCCTTCGTCCTCGCGGTAGTCGGGATTGATCTGCTTGAGCGTCGGTGCTTTGAAGCCCCGGCCCAAGCCGCCCTTGAGGATCCAGCCGGCTGCCGGCTTCCAGACTGCGTAGATGCGCGGGCTGAGCTCCGTGCCGAAGCGGCTGGCCCGGTCGGCCCGGGCACCGGCGGTCAGGCTCAGCGTGGGGGCCAACCGCACCTCGTCCTGCACGTAGACGCCCGTGTGCGTGGCGCTTGCCTGGCCGCCGGGCAGGCCAGCATTGTCCAGATGCTCGTCGCGCAGCTCAAAGCCGGCCGTCCACAGCTGAGCGGCGCTGGCGGGCACGATGGCCTGCCCTTCCAGCACGCGGTCGGTCAGCGTGTTGGGCCGCAGCGAGGCAACGCCTCCGGTCTTGACGTTGCTGACGGCGAGGCGGTTCTGGTAGATGCGCAGCAGCGTCTCGCGGCCCTCGCCCCAGTCGCCATCCCATTGCAGCGCATGGTGGTCGCGCACGAGGTGGTGCAGGCTCTGGTGGTAGCGCTTGAGTCCGGAACGCTCGCGGGCGTCCAGCCAGCGCTGTTCGTCGCCGTGGCGGCTGTCGACGCCCAGGCTCTGTCCCGGCGCAGCGCGCCAGCGCAGCTTGAACGCAGCCTCGCGCGGCTGGCGCCCCTCGACGGCGGTGATGCGCGGGTCGGCGGCCGTGGGCGTCGACTCGCGGCGCGCATCGCTGAGCGCCATGCCGAAGTCCAGCTCCGGCCCGAAGCCGCCGCGCAGCGCCGCGGCGACGCGGTGTCCGTCGCCCCCGTCCTGGCCGCTGCGGCCCTCCGCAAAGGCACGCGCCTGCAGCTCGCCGTCCAGCGGCGCAGTGATGACGTTGATGACGCCGCCCAGCGCCTCGGCACCGTAGAGCACCGACATCGGACCGCGCACGACCTCGATGCGCGCGATGTCGACGGCGCCGGTCCAGTCGAGCTGGAAGTCGGAGGCGCCCACCAGGCCGTCGCTGGCGGAGATGCGCTGGCCGTCCACCAGCACCAGCACGTGGCGTGGATCCATGCCGCGCAGCGACAGCGCCTTGCGACCGCCGGTGGGCCGGCCGAAGGCGCCGACGCCAGGCTCCACGCGCAAGGCTTGAAGCAGGTTGTCGGTGCCGCGCTCGGCGATGGTCTCGGCGTCGACGACGGTGATGGCCGCGGGCGCATCGGCCAGCGGCACGGCATGCCGGGTGGCGCTGACGACGATGCGCGGCAACTGGTCCGGCGCATCAGCGCCGCGGACGGGGCCTGCCAGGGCCAGCAGCCCGGCTGCGGCCAGGGCCGACAAGCGGAGGACGGGGTTGGGAGCTTTGTTGTGGTTCATGCCCGCCAGCGTCGTCACGGCGGCCTGGCCGCGCCTTGACCGAGTTCAAGTCCGGACCGCGAAAGCGCGGCCGCATTGATCAGCATCAAGACCCACCCATCCGCCGGGAAAACCTTGATCCGGTTCAAGGAAGCCGTGGGGCGGCCCTTCGAGCATGGCGGCATCACCATAGCAAGGAGAAACGATGAGAACCACCCTCCCCCGCGTTGCCGCGCTGGCCGCCAGCCTGTTGTTCGCATGGCCCCTGGCCGCGAGCGCTCAGGCGGCTGCCGACGCCGTGGCCAAGGACGTGCTGCCCGCCGACGTGAAGTACCACTCGGGCCCGTCGCCCCTGGCTGGTGTGCCCATGGTGGAGAGCCGCAACCCCAAGGCGCCGCCGATGACGCAGGCCGAGTTCGACGTGGCGCGCCGCATCTACTTCGAGCGCTGCGCCGGCTGCCACGGGGTGCTGCGCAAGGGCGCCACGGGCAAGCCGCTGACGCCCGACATCACGCTGGGCAAGGGCACCGACTACCTCAAGGTCTTCATCGCCTACGGCAGCCCCGCGGGCATGCCCAACTGGCAGACCAGCGGCGAGATGAGCGAGCAGGAGGTGGACATGATGGCCCGCTACATCCAGCACGAGCCACCGACGCCGCCCGAGTTCTCCATGGCCGACACCAAGGCCACCTGGAAGGTCATCGTCCCGCCCGAGGCACGGCCGAAGAAGAAGGAGAACGCCTACAACATCGACAACATCTTCAGCACCACGCTGCGCGACACCGGCGAGGTGGCCCTGATCGACGGTGACACGAAACAGATCATCAACATCGTCAAGACCGGCTATGCGGTGCACATCTCGCGCACCTCGGCCTCGGGACGCTACCTCTACGTGATCGGGCGCGACGCCAAGATCAACATGATCGATCTGTGGATGGCCAAGCCCGACAACGTCGCCGAGATCCGCGTCGGCCTGGAGGCGCGGTCGGTGGACACGAGCAAGTTCAAGGGCTTCGAGGACAAGCTGGCCATCGCCGGCAGCTACTGGCCGCCGCAGTACACCATCATGAAGGGCGACACGCTGGAGCCGCTGAAGATCGTCTCGACCCGCGGCAACACCGTCGACCAGCAGGAGTACCACCCCGAGCCGCGCGTGGCCTCCATCGTCGCCAGCCACTTCAAACCCGAGTTCGTCGTCAACGTGAAGGAGACCGGGCAGACCCTGCTGGTGGACTACAGCAACGTCGACGCGCTGAAGGTCACCACCATCGGCACGGCGCGCTTCCTGCACGACGGCGGCCTGGACTCGACGCACCGCTACTTCATGGTGGCCGCCAACCAGAGCAACAAGATCGCCGCGGTGGACCTGAAGGAGGGCAAGCTGGTCAAGTTGATTGACGTGGGCAAGATCCCCCACCCGGGCCGCGGCGCCAACTTCGTGCACCCGCAGTTCGGCCCCGTGTGGAGCACGGGCCACCTCGGCGACGACACCATCTCGCTGATCGGCACCGACCCGGCCAAGCATCCCGCCCAGGCCTTCAAGGTGGTGGCGACTCTCAAGGGCCAGGGCGGCGGTTCGCTGTTCTTGAAGAGCCACCCCAGGAGCCAGCATCTCTACGTCGATACGCCTCTCAACCCGGACCCGGCCGTCGCCCAGTCAGTCATCGTCTACGACGTGAAGGCGCTGGACAAGGGCTACAAGGTGCTGCCCATCGCGCAGTGGGCCGGCATCTCGGACGACGGCGCCAAGCGCGTCGTGCAGCCGGAGTTCAACAAGGCCGGCGATGAGGTGTGGTTCTCGGTCTGGTCGGCCAAGGACAAGCAGTCGGCCCTGGTGGTCGTGGACGACAAGACGCTCAAGCTCAAGGCCGTCATCAAGGATCCGCGCCTGATCACGCCGACGGGCCACTTCAACGTCAACAACACCCAGCACGACATCTACTGAGTCCGGGACGAGGGCGGCCCCTGCGGGTCGCCCGACCCCGCACGAAGACCATGCCGCCCGCTGGCGGCATGGCATGAGGAGCAACCATGTACAGGACTGTTTTTCTGCTCGCCGGCCTGTTGGCCGCCACCGCCGCGCCAGCCAGCCCCGAAGCCATGGGCAAGGCGGGCTGCGTCGCCTGCCATGCGCAGGACAAGAAGCTCGTCGGCCCGGCCTTCAAGGACATCGCTGCCAAGTACCGCGGCCAGAAGGAGGCGCCCGCGCAGCTGGCCGAGAAGGTCCGCAAGGGTGGCAAGGGCGTCTGGGGGCCCATCCCCATGCCGCCCAGCGGTGCGGACAAGATCAGTGACGCCGAGCTGAAGGCGGCTCTGGACTGGGTGCTCGCCCAGTAGACGCCAGGCTCAGTCTGATCCCTGCCCGATCTCAGCGCGGGTTCGCCGCGTGGCGGGCCAGCGCGGCCGGCTCGCGCAGGCGGATATCGCGCTTGTCGATCTCCAGCAGCCCGGCCGCCTCCAGCTCGTGCAGCACGCGCGAGAAATACTCCGGCGTCAGCGACAGCAAAGACGCCACTGTTGCCTTGGCGGCCGGCAGGCTGACGACGGCCGGCCCGGGCTTGCCGGGATCCACGTCGCGCAGCAGATAGCCCACCACCCGTTGCAGGCCCGACTGCAGCGAGCCGGCCTGCAGGTCCTGCACCAGACCGTGCAGCCGGCGTGACATGCCCGACAGCATGCGCAGCGCGAAGCCCGCGTCCAGCTGCAACTCGGACATCACCGCCTGGCGAGGCACCTGCAGCAGCACCGTATCGCTCAGCGCCTGGGCGTTGATGGGACAGGGGCGCTCGAGGAAGACCAGCGCCTCAGCGAAGCTCTGGCCCGGCCCTACGAGCTCGATGACTTTCTCATTGCCATTGGGCGCGGCCATGTACAGCCTCACCTGGCCTTCGACGACGATGAAGAAAGCGTCACAGGCCCGCCCGGCCCATAGCACGGGCTGGGCGCGCGTCACGTGCATCAGCCTGCAGGCAGCGGCGAGCCGGCACAGCGCGGCCTCGTCGACGTCGGCGAACAGCGCCTGCGTGCGCAGGAAGCTGGGAATGTTGAACGGAGCAAGCATGGTGGCGCCCATGCTGAGGGCAGCCGCCGCCCGCATCTTTGATGCGCGTCAACCGAGCGCGACTTGCGGCGCTGCGCTGTCAGGTCTTTGCAGCCGGCTGGGCCGCCGTGATCATCACCTGGTCCACGCGGTGGCTGTCCACGTCCACCACCTCGAAGCGCCAGCCCTCCCATTCGACGACGTCGGTGCGGCGCGGGATGCGACGCAGCATCACCATCAGGAAGCCGGCCAGCGTGTCGTAGGTACCGGCATGCGGCCAGCCCTCGATGCCCAGCGAGCGTTCCACGTCGGGGATGGGCGTGATGCCGTCGGCGAGGAAGGAGCCGTCCTCGCGGCGCACGATCTGCTCCTCGTCGTGGGGCGCTACCAGCGCCCCCATCACCGTGCTCATCACGTCGTTCAGCGTGACGACGCCGACGACACGGCTGTACTCGTTGACGACGACGGCGAAGTCCTCGTGGGCCTCGCGGAACTGGGTCAGCATCTCCGACAGCGTGAGCCGGTCGGGCACGATGAGGACCTTCTTGACCAGCACGCCGGCGTCGCCCTGCAGGGACAGGCTCTCGTCGCGCAGCACGCGCTGGAACAGGTCGGTCGCGTCCACGTAGCCGACCACCTGGTCGACGTCGCCGTCGCAGATCAGATAGGTGGAATGCGGTGTGTCGGCGATGCGGTTGCGGATCAGCGCGTCATCGTCACCGCGCGAGAAGAAGACGATGCGCTCGCGGTTGGTCATCACCGTCTCGACGGTGCGCGTGTCCAGCTCGAACACGTTGGCGATGACTTGCTGCTCCTCGTCGGCGACGACGCCGGCCTGGTAGCCCGCCTCGGTCAGCGCCAAGATGTCGCGGTGGCTGATGGTCTCGTCGCGCTTGGCCGGCAGGCCCAGCAGTCGGATCAGGCCCTCGGTGATGCCACTGAAGGCCCAGGCCAGCGGCCGCAGCAGCTTGCACAGCATCAGCATGGGCCCGACCAACGCCATCGCGACGCGTTCGGGCTCATTCATGGACAGCCGCTTGGGCACCAGGTCGGCGAGCACGATGAACAGCGACGTGATGCTGATGAAGGACGCCGCGAAGCCGAGCGTGGCCGCCACCTCGGGCGCCACCGCCAATTGCAGCGCGGCCTCGAAATGAGGCGTGAACGCACCTTCGCCGACGATGCCGGCCAGGATGGCCACCGTGTTGACGCCGATCTGCACGACGGTGAAGTAGTCGCCCGGGTGCTCCTGGACGGCCAGCACGCGTGCGGCGCGGGCATCGCCCGCGTCGGCGCGCTGCTGCAGGTTCAGCCGCCGCGAGGCGGCCAGCGACAGCTCCGCCATGGAGAAGAAGGCGCTGCCGAGGATCAGCAGGCTGATCAGCAGCAGCGAGGTCGTCATCAGGAGAACAGCCTGCGTGCCACCGACGAGCCGGCGGCGAGATCGCGCTCGGCCAGCGCCGCATAGAGCTTCTTCAGCTCAACGTCGATGGCCGCGAAGGCGTGCAGGCCCAGCACCTGGCCGCGGTCGTCGCAGACCTCGGCCTCCAGGTCGCGGGCCAGCGCGCGCGCCGATTCCTGCCACAGCGCGAAGGGCTCGGCCTCGGCCGGTGTCTGCGGCACGTCCAGAGCCAGCGTCAGCTCGCGCAGGGACAGGGCCTCGGGCTCCTCGGCCAGCGCGGCCTGGGCGTCGAACTGCAGGGTCAGCACGGGCGGGGCGCCCTCCTCGCCCGCAGGCATCACCAGGCGCCCCGGCAGCGCGCCGGCCACGAAGCCATGGCGCGCGGCGGACTGCTGCACGAAGCCCGGCGTCCAGGCGGCGCCTCGAGCACGCAGCAGCAGCGCGAGCTGGGCGTCGTGGCTGGCGGCGAACTGGTCGAGCTCGCGGGCGCGGGCGACGACGTCCAGCATGTCGGGGAATTGCACGAAGCCGCCGACACCGTCGGCGAAGGCCTGGATCTTCTGCACGAACTCCGAGTACTCGATCTCGTTGAGCGGCCCACTGCGGCTGGCCATCTTCAAGCCGGCCTGGAACTCGCCATAGCGCTGGCCCGGCGCGGGCAGCTCCCAGTCGCCGGTCGCGGTGTTCAGGCCTTCGATCTGCAGCGGCTTGGTGCCGGCGCGGCGGCTGCCGGGCTGGTGCTGCAGGGCCAGGTCCCCCGTTACCGGCTGCTCGACGGTGATGGTCGCAATGGCGTCGATCAGCGCATCGATGCGCGTGGACGGGCGGCGAAGCGGGCGGGCAACGGCGGGCAGCGTCACCTCCAGCGACTCGGCTTCGGCGGCCGACTCCAGCGGTGCGGGCGGCGCGTCAAAATGTGGCTCCTCCATGGGAGGCAGCGCGCGCTTGGGGCCGGCCTTGCGCGCCGTCCAGGCGCCATGGGCCACGATGCCGGCCAGCACCAGGCCGCCGAGGATGGCCAGCAGTGTGGTCAGCGTCATGCATTCCCCCGGCGGGCAATGATCGAAGCGGGCGTGGGGTTCATGGTCATGCCTCCGCCATCGCCAGGGCCTTGTCCATGTCGACCGCGACGATGCGCGACACGCCCTGCTCCTGCATGGTCACGCCAATCAGTTGTTCTGCCATTTCCATCGCGATCTTGTTGTGCGAGATGAAGAGGAATTGCGTGCCGGCGCTCATCTTGGTCACCAGCCGTGCGTAGCGTTCGGTATTTGCATCGTCCAGCGGCGCGTCCACCTCGTCCAGCAGGCAGAACGGCGCGGGATTGAGCTGGAAGATCGCGAACACCAGCGCGATTGCCGTCAGCGCCTTCTCGCCGCCCGACAGCAGGTGGATGGTGCTGTTCTTCTTGCCCGGCGGCTGGGCCAGGACTTGCACGCCGGCGTCCAGGATCTCGTCGCCCGTCATGACCAGCTTGGCCTGGCCGCCACCGAACAGCTCGGGGAACATGCGGCCGAAATGGTCGTTGACCTGATTGAAGGTCGAGCCCAGCAGGTCGCGCGTCTCGAGGTCGATCTTGTGGATCGCGTCCTCCAGCGTCTGGATGGCGGCATTCAGGTCCGTGCACTGCGAATCCAGGAAGGTCTTGCGCTCGCGCGCCGCCGTCAGCTCGTCCAGCGCCGCAAGGTTGACGGCGCCCAGCGCCGCGATCTCGCGGTTGATGCGGTCGATCTCGCCCTGCAGTCCGTAGAGCTTCACGCCGCCGTCCTCGACAGACTTGGCCAGTGCCTCCTGGTCAACCTCGGCAGCCTCGAGCTGCTCCCGGTACTGGGCGCCGCCCAGCTGCGCGGCCTGCTCCTCCAGCTGCAGCTTGGTGATGGCTTCGCGCAGCGGGTCCAGGCTGCGCTCGAAGGTCATGCGCTGCTCGTCGGCCTTGCGCAAGCGCAACGAGAGATCGTCATAGCCCGAGCGCACCGCGGCCAGCGCCTGCTCGCGCTCGAGCTTGACGGCCAGCGCGTCCTGCAAGCCGGCCTGGGCGGCCGCGTCGTTGAGCGTGTCCAGCTCGGCCTGCAGGCTGGCGGCTGAGGTGGCGACGGTCGCGATCTGCGCGTCGGCCGTCTCGATGCCGCGCTGCAGCTCGCCTCGGCGGGCGGCCAGCGTCTGGGTCGCGAAGCGGGCCTCCTGCGAGCGGCGCTCCAAGGTGCGCAGCTGCTCGCGCGCATCGGCCAACTTGCGTTCGGCGGCGATGACACCGTCGTCCAGCTCGGCATGGCGCTGCTGGGCGTCACCCAGCTGGATGTCGAGCTCCTCGAAGCGGGCTTCACCGACGGCGCGGCGTTCCTGCAGGGCCTCCTGCTGGGCGCCGATCTCGGCCAGCTCGGCGTCCAGCGCGCTGCGGCGCTGCTGGCTGGCCTCGGCCTGCTGCGTCAGGCGCAGCAACTCGACATGGATCTGGTGAGCCCGCGTCTGTGCCTCGCTCGCCTCTCGGCGAAGCGTGGCCAGGCGGCCGTTGGCGTCGTTGAACTGGTGCTCCACGCGGCCCAGCAGCAGGCGGGCCTCGTCGGCGATGAGGTTCTGGGCGCGCTGCGCCGTCGTCAGCTGCTCGATCTCCTGGGCCCGCGCCAGCAGGCCGGCCTGCTCCGAGTCGGGCGCGTAGAAGGCCACCGAGAACTGGCCAACGGCATGGCCCTGTGGCGTCAGGATCAATTCGCCGTGCGTCAGCTTGCCACGCGCGGCGAGTGCAGCGTCCAGGTCGGGCGCCGTGTAGACGCCCTCCAGCCAGTCGTTGAGCAGCGCGACCAGGCCGGCATCGTCCAGCTTCAGCAGCGAAGTCAGCTTGGGCAACGTCTCGTGCGTGTTGGAGATGCTGCCCGACGGGGTCGAATAGAAGGCCAGGCGGGCCGGCGGCGCGTCGACCTCGAAGGCGCGCACCATGTCCAGCCTGCCCACGCTGAGCGCGCCCATGCGCTCGCGCAGCGCGGCCTCCAGGGCGTTCTCCCAGCCTTGGCTGATGTGCAGCTTGGTCCAAAGGCCTTGCAGCCCGTCCAGGCCGTGCTTGGCCAGCCACGGCTTGAGCTTGCCCTCGGTCTGCACCTTCTCCTGCAGCGCCTTCAGGGCCTCCAGGCGAGCCGTCAGCTCGGACTGGCGCGCCAGTTGGGCGTTGGCGTCCTGCTGGGCATTGCGGCGCTGCTCTTCCAGCTGGGGCAGTTGCTCGGCCAGCTCGTGCAGCCGGGCCTCGGACAGCTCGCGTGCCTCGTCGGCCGCGGCGGCGCGTTCGCGCAGCTGTTCCAGCGCCTCATGATCGGGTGCGCCAAGGGCGCGGGACTCGGCAGTCAGCCTGTCCTCGCGCTGGCGCAGCGCGCGGGCCTGTTCGTCCACGCTGCGGCTCTCGGCGGCCAGCACCTGGATCTGCTGCTGCACCTGGGCCACCAGCGTGCGCTGCTCGTTGGCGCGCGCCTGCGCGGCTCGCAGCGCGTCCTCGCTCTGCGGCAACTGGGCCTGCTGTTCCTCGGCCTGCGCGGCGAGGATTTCGCTTTGCTCGTCGGCTCCGGCGATCTGCTCGGCAATGCCCTCCAGCTCGGCCTTGGCTTGTTCGATGCGCTCGCGCCACTGACCGTCCTGGGCGTGCAGCTCAGCCAGCCGCTGCTGGGCGCGGTTGCGGCTCTCGACGACGAAGCGGATGCGCTCCTCCAGCCGACTGACCTCGAGTTGGGCCTCGGCATAGCGGCCTTGCGACGCATGCAGCTCGTCGCCCGCGGCGTAATGCTGCTGGCGCACCTCTTCCAGCTCGGCCTCGACGGCGCGCAACTCGGCGGTGCGCGACTCCAGCGCATTCAGCGCTTCGGCATGCGCCGCCTTCACCCGCGTCGCCTCGTTGCCGGCGTCGCGCAGCTTGAGGAACCACAGCTGGTGCAGCTTCAGCGTGCCGGCGTCCTGCAGTTGCCGGTAGCTGGCCGCGACCTCGGCCTGGCGCTCGAGCTTCTCCAGGTTGGTGTTGAGCTCGCGCAGGATGTCGTCGACGCGGGTCAGGTTCTCGCGCGTGTCCTTGAGCCGGTTCTCGGTCTCGCGGCGGCGTTCCTTGTACTTGGACACCCCGGCCGCCTCTTCCAGGAACAGGCGCAACTCCTCGGGCTTGCTCTCGATGATCCGGGAGATGGTGCCCTGGCCGATGATGGCGTAGGCGCGCGGACCCAGACCGGTGCCGAGGAAGACGTCCTGCACGTCACGGCGGCGAACCGGCTGATTGTTGATGAAGTAGGAGCTGGTGCCGTCGCGCGTCAGCACGCGCTTCACCGCGATCTCGCTGAACTGGTTCCAGGGCCCGCCGGCGCGCGCTGAACTGTTGTCGAACACCAGCTCCACACTGGAGCGTCCGGCCGGCTTGCGGTTGCCGGAGCCGTTGAAGATGACGTCCTGCATGGACTCGCCGCGCAACTCGCTGGCCTTGCTCTCGCCCAGCACCCAGCGCACCGCGTCCATGATGTTGGACTTGCCGCAGCCGTTGGGCCCGACGACTCCCACGAGCTGGCCGGGCAGCTGGAAGGTCGTGGGTTCGGCGAAGGACTTGAAGCCGGCGAGCTTGATCGAATTCAGCCGCATGAAGGAGGCGCGTAAGCCGTTGATTTGGCTAAAGAAAAGCGCCTTTCAGGGGCGCTTTGGCGGGGTCGGATGATAGCATTCGCCCCTCTCAGAAAGCCCAGTTGCGAACACTCACCATGGCCACCAAGAAGTCCGCCGCCCCCGCCCCGAAGAAGAAGCCCAAGATGCGCGAGGTGCCCAAGAACCCGCCGAGCAAGCCGAGCAAGGAGATCCTGGTCTTCCCCAACCCCAATCCGGAACGCGACTACGTCATCCAGTTCCAGGTCCCGGAGTTCACCTGCCACTGCCCGCTGACGGGGCAGCCCGACTTTGCCCACTTCACGATCGACATGATCGCGGACGAGCTCTGCGTGGAGCTCAAGAGCCTGAAGATGTACTTCTGGAGCTACCGCAACGAGGGCGCCTTCCACGAGAAGGTCACCAACAAGATCCTGGACGACATCGTCAAGGTCACCGACCCGCGCTTCATCCGCATCACGGCCAAGTGGTACGTGCGCGGTGGCATCTACACCAACGTCGTCGCCGAGCACCGCAAGCCCGGCTGGACGCCCGCGCCGCGCGTGGACCTGCCGGCCCACGGCTTCGAGTCCGGCATGCTGGGCTGAATGTCCAACCCCTGCCTGAGCTGCGGCGCCTGCTGCGCGAGTTTCCGGGTCGATTTCGACCGCAGCGAGCTCGATAGCGAGGGCGGCCGCGTGCCCGACGGGCTGGTGGTGGAGTTGACCGGCCGGCTCGTGCGCATGCGCGGCACTGATCACGCACAGCCACGCTGCGCGGCCTTGCAAGGCCAGGTGGGCGTGAAGGCCGCCTGCGGCATCCACGAATGGCGCCCCTCGCCCTGCCGCGAGTTCGGTGAACGCGCACCCATGGGCCTGGGCGACGATGCCTGCGCCCGAGCCCGGGCCCGCCACGGGCTCGCGCCGCTCTAGCGCGGCTTCAGGACCCCGCCGCCCCGCGCAGTGGCGCTCGCTGGCGCTGCTGCTCGCGCAGCTCGTTGAGCCAGGCCAGCTTGGCGCCGTAGAGCTCGCGGTCCTTGACCGTGGCGCTGTTCTCCATCGCCTTGGCAAGCTCGCCGCGTGCGCCGGCCACGTCACCCAATCCGTAGTTGGCCAGGCCCAGCCAGAAATGGAACTCGGGCACGTAGGCAGCGCGCGCCACCTCCTTGCGGAACAGCTGCCGGGCAGCGGCGAACTCGCCGGCCCGCATGGCCGCCACGCCCTCGTCGAAGAACTTGTAGGGCGGCACGGGCTGGAGCTGCGCCAGCTGGTTGGCGTAGGCCTGGGCCTCCTCGCGCCGGCCCGCGTCCGCCAGCACCAGGATGAGGTTGGACATGGCCTGCGTGTTGGCCGGTTCGCGCTCCAGCACCACGCGCAGCGTGGACTCGGCGCGGTCGAGCAGGCCCTTGCGGCGGTAGAGCACGGCCAGCGTGTTGTAGGCCGACAGCCAGCGCGAATCGGTCAGCACCGCCGCGCGGGCCCACCAGTAGGCGTCGTCGATCTGTCCCACCGTCAGCGCCTCCGCGGCCTTGTTGTTGAGGAACATCGCGAGGATGGTGGACTCGTCGATGACGCGGCTGCGGTTGTGGCGCACCTGCTCGGGCGGCAGGAAGTCGATGGTCAGCAGCTCAGGGTCGCCGTAAACGACACGGGACTGCGTGCTCAGCGGGCGCGCCAGGCTGATGTTGACGTGGCCCGCGACGAAGAAGATGCCGTTGGCGCGCGTCCAGCTTTCCTCCAGATAGACGCTGTTGAAGCGCACCGGCATGCCGAGGTGGCGGGCGAATGCGGCCGTCATCAGCACCAGCGACATGCAGTTGCCGCGCTTGGCGTCGAAGGCCTCGGCGGCGGTGCGGGTGGTCTCGGCGTCGTAGTCGAGCTGCAGCCGCCCCCTCGTGTAGAGGGCATCGATGAGGCCGTCGCGCAGGCCCTTGAGGCGGATCTCGCTGGCCATCTCCGTCTCGGCAAAGCGCTGCATGGCCGGGCTGATCGCCAGCGCCTCCTGCGCGTCGATGCGAACACTCGGCGGCCGGAAGGCCGTGTCGACGAAGACGTCGGTGGAGGGGCGCGGCTCCTTGGGCTCGAGGGCGCAACCCGTCAGGCCGGCTCCCGCGCCCAGAAGCGCCAGCGCAATGACCAGAGCATGGATGTTGGTTCTCATGGCAGTCTCCTGCCACAAGCTTAGTCCTGCCCCGGGCTCCTGTCTTGAGTCACCCCGCACGCTTTCGCGGGGTGCTCAGTCCAGCACGAACACGGCCGCGCTGCGGGCCGGCACCTCGAAGCGGCCGCCCCTGAAACGGGCCTCGTCTCGCACCCGCGCGTCCGCCCCACGGCGTTGCACCGGATGCAGTACCCAGCGCGCTTTGGCCTCGGCGGGAAGTTCCAGCACCTGGGGCGTCGGCGCGACGTTGATGAAGGCCAGCACTGCCCGGTGACCGCCCAGGCCGCGGCCGTCAACGCGCGTGGCGACGAGCACCGGGTTCTGGCTGGCGCCGCTGCCAGGGAAGCTCACGCGCTTGCGGATCTCGGCGGCGCTCGAAAGACGCAGCAGCGGCGTGCCGGCGCGGATCGCAAGCAGGTCGCGGAAGACGTCGCGCGCCCATGCGATCTCGGCGGGGCCGGGCGCAATGGACGGGTCGGCCAGGCGTTCACGGGCCAGCGCCCAGTCGCGGCCATCGCGGCCGTAGTTGTCCTGCCTGGGCGGCAGGCCGGTGCCGAAATGGTTGGTCCGGTAACTCCAGTCCAGCCGGTTGAACCAGTCGCCACTGTCGTAGCTGTTGCGGTCCATGCTCTTGCTGCGCAAGATGTCCTGGCCGGCGTGGAAGTAGGCCACGCCCTGGCTGAAGGCGACCAGCGCGGCGCCGAGCATCTGCACGCGGGCGCGGTCCTCGCGCGACGTGTCCAGCGGCAGCTTGAGCGCGTTGACGTCGAACAACGTCTGGTTGTCGTGGTTTTCAACGTAGTTGACGACTTCGCCCGGCTCGGACGCGAAGCCGGCGGGCTGGTCGCCGTAGGCGATGGCATCGAGACGCTTCCTCTCGCCGCGCCATGTCGTCAGCTCAAAGCTGCGCAGCGAGCCGGCCAGGCCCACGCGGATCATGTCGGCCGCCTCCAGCAGCTCCTCGGGTCGCGCCGCGGCCAGTGCGTTGGGCGCGTAGACGAGGCCGTTGAGCCAGCCCTGGCGGCGCACGCTGTCGTCCCCGCCCTCACCCGCCGAACCGCCGCGGGCCGCATCGCGGGCACGGTCACTGAAGCTGGCTATGCCACTGCCGTTCAGGCTCAGCTGCGAAGCCTGCAGGAAACGCGCCCCGTGGGCCACCTCGCCGAAGTTCCAGCCCTCGCCCAGCAACTGCACCGGCCGGCCAGCCTCGGCGTCCACGCGGGCCTGCAGCCGCTCCATGGCCGCGCGGGGCTGGTGGCCCATCAGGTCGAAGCGCATGGAGTCGACGCGGTACTCGCGCACCCATAGCGCCGCCGAGTCGATCATCAGCTTGGCCATCATGCGGTGCTCGGTGGCGGTGTTGTCGCAGCAGGTCGACCGCTCGATCTCGCCGCGGGCGTCGAGGCGGTGGTAGTAGCCCGGCACGAGGCGGTCCAGCACCGACTTGCGGGCCTGGCCGGCGGCGGCCATGTGGTTGTAGACCATGTCCATGCCCACGCGCAGGCCGGCCCGGTGCAGGGCCATCACCATCTGGCGGAACTCGATGACGCGCCGCAGCGGGTCGGTTGCGTAGCTGCCCTCGGGAGCGTTGAAGTGCCAGGGGTCGTAGCCCCAGTTGAAGCAGTCGCCCGCCGCCTGGGCCATGACGGCGGCCTGCTGGGCTTCGCCATCGGCGGGCGCGTCCGGTATCGCGGGCGTCCTGCAGCCGCGCTCGGGCACGCTGGCGAGGTCGAAGACGGGCAGCAGGTGCACATCGGTGAGGCCTGCCTCGGCGAGTGCCTTCAGGTGCTGCATGCCCCGGGAAGCGGGCTCCGTGAAGGCCAGGTACTTGCCACGCCAGGCCGGGCGCACGCTCGCGTCGTTGATGGAGAAGTCGCGCACGTGCAGCTCGTAGATGACCTGGTCGGTCGCGGCCTTCATGCGCCGCGGGCGCGGCGCGGCATCCCAGCCACGCGGCTTGAGCGCCGGCGAGGCCAGGTCGGCCACGATGCTGAGCCGCGAGTCGGCCGTCAGCGCGACGGAGTAGGGGTCGGTGACGAGGTTGCGCACCAGGCCGTGGGCAGGGGCGACGACGTCGACCAGAAAGCGATAGGCCTGGCCGCTCAGGTCGCCCTCGAGCTCGGCGCGCCAGACGCCGGTGGCAGCATCCAAGCGCATGGCTTCGGCGGCGACGGCGGGTGCGCCCGGGACGGCATGGCGGCACAGCAGCACGCGCCTGGCCGTCGGCGCCCAGACGGCAAAGCGGGTCGCGCCCCGGCCCGGACGGGCTCCCAGGTCGTCCACCCGTTCGGCTGCAGCGTAGAGGTCATCCAGGGCGCCGGCGATCTGCACCCCCGTGGACGCGATCACGCGGCCATCCGCCGTCTCGTGCACGAGCAGCAACTGCTCGCGCAGCAGTGCCGCGACCGGCGCACCTCCCGCGACCGCGAGGCGCAGCCCTTCGCCAATGAAGCGAAAGCCCTCCGGCAGCGGGGCCGCACTGGGTCGCAGCGCCACGGCGCCATCGCTCCCCGTGACCACCTCGCCCACGACGGCGCGCAGGCCGGCCGCCGCCGCGTGATGCAACCGGACCCGCTCGCCGGGCTGCAGCTTCAGCCCCGGCCACTGCAAATGGCGCCCGTCCAGCCAGTAGGCCTCGGCGGCCGGCCTCGCTGCGGCGGCCGGCTCGGGCACCTCGGCATTGCAGTCGTCGAGATCGGCCGCGGATGCGGCATGGGCGACCAGCGCCAGACCCAGCAGCATCGGCAGCAGGCGACGTGAAGGCATCAAGGTCTCCTTTGTTGTTTGTAAATAGTAGCAAAACTACATTCATAGAAATCCCCATGGCGGCACTACCGGGGAAATCGATATGCTCCGCCGCGCGCTGCAAAGTAGTTTGATTACACAATCACCTGCAGAGCAGTATTTTCATGCGCCGAACGCCATGCCCAAGCAAGTGCTGCCCGTCCTAGCCCTCCTCATCGCGCCCCTCGTCGCCGGCCTCGCGCAGGCGCAGTCCCGGATCGACGTCCGTCCGGTCCCCGCCCAGCCCCGCGCAAGCACGCTGCCGCCCGACTGGCAGCACGGCGTCTTCATGGAGATCTTCGTGCGCGGCTACCAGGACAGCGACGGCGACGGCATCGGCGACCTGCGTGGACTGACCCGGCGGCTGGACTACCTGCACAAGCTCGGCATCAGCGGCCTGTGGCTGATGCCCATCACCGCCAGCTCGGACCACGACCATGGCTATGCGACGACAGACTTCCGCGCCATCGAGCCGCAGTACGGCACGCTGGCCGACTTCGACGAACTGATCCGCGAAGCGCACAAGCGAGGCATCGGCGTCGTCATGGACTACGTGATCAACCACGCGTCCTGGCAGTTCCCGCCCTTCCAGCAGGCTGTTGCCGACGCGGCCAGCCCCTGGCGCAGCTGGTTCGTCTGGAATCCGGAACCTGGCCCGGGCTGGGACATCTGGGGCAAATATCCCTGGTACGACGCCGCGCAGAAACCGTGGACGTGGGCCGGCGAATGGAAGGACCTGCCGCCCGTCAAGCCCGGCTCGCCCGATATCTTCTTCGGCACCTTCGGGCCGAACATGCCCGACTTCAACCTGCGCAACCCCGAGGTCGTCCGTTATCACGAGGACTCGCTGCGCTTTTGGCTGAACCGCGGCCTGGACGGTTACCGGCTGGACGCCGTGCCCCACCTCATCGAGAACAGCGCCAAGGACTGGAACGACCAGCCCGAAAGCCGCGTGCTGACCAAGCGCTTCCGGGACCTCATCAAGAGCTATCCCGGCCGCTATGTCGTCTGCGAGGCCACGGCGGAGCCCATCGCCTACGGCGACCCCGAGCTGTGCGGCGGCGCCTTCGCGTTCAACCAGAACTACGAGCTGATGAAGGCGGCCAAGGGAGAGCCCCAGGCGGTGCAGCGCGTGGCCGACTACTACCGGGGCATGTCGCCCACGATGGCGACCTTCCTGCACAACCACGACATCTTCACCGGCCGGCGCGTCTGGGACCAACTGCAAGACGACAAGGACCGGGAGGCTCGATACCGGCTGGCCGCCGCCAGCTATCTGCTGCTGCCGGGCACGCCCTTCGTCTACTACGGCGAGGAGATCGGCCAGGCCGGCACGGACGGCAAGGACGACGCCCCGCTGCGCTCGCCGATGAGCTGGACGCCCGGCACGCCCGCCCCGGACGCGTTCACGACGAGCGCCCGGCCCTTTCGCCCGCTGTCGCCGAACCGCAGCAGCCACAACGCTGCAAGCCAGCAGCGGGATCCGGACTCGCTGTTCAGCTTCTATCGCGAGCTGATCGCGCTGCGCCGCGCCTCGCCCGCGTTGACGCTGGGCCGCTACGAGGCCGACAGCGTCGACGGCCGGTTGTGGCGCTTCGAGCGCGTGCACGGCGACGAGCGCGTCCTTGTCGCCATCAACTACGGCGAGACACCGGCCGCCATCGAGTTGCCGGCCGGCGCGCGAGCGCTCCATCCGATGCACACCGCCGCAGCGCCGGGCCGCACGACGCTGCCACCGCTGTCCCTGCGCATCTACCGACTGGCCGCGCAATGAAAGCCCTGATCACCCTTGCCACTGCCCTGCTGATGACCCTGCCCACGATGGCCGCCGAGACGAACTCCCCTTCCCACCGCATCGAGCCGCCCAACTGGTGGGTCGGCATGCGCGACAGCTCGCTGCAGCTGATGATCCACGGCGCGGACATCGCCGACGTGACACCCCGCCTGGCGCCCTACCCCGGCGTCACGCTGAAGGCCAGCCATCGCGCGACCAGCCCCAACTACCTGTTCGTCGACCTCGATGTCGCGCCCGGCACCAGGCCGGGCGAGCTGGCGCTGACCGTGGGTGGCCAGACGCTGAGCTACCCGCTGCTGGCCCGTGCCCCCGGCTCCGCTGAACGCCAGGGCTTCGGGCCGCGGGACGCGATCTACCTGGTCGTACCCGACCGCTTTGCCAAGGGCGCCGACCTCGGCCGGGCCGGCATGAAGGAAGGCCTTGACCGCAGCGACCCCAACGGCCGCCACGGCGGGGACCTGGCCGGCATGCGCCGCCACCTGGACTACATCGCCGGCCTGGGCTTCACGCAAGTCTGGCCCACGCCCCTGATCGCGAACGACAGCGAGAAATACAGCTATCACGGCTATGCGGCCACCGACTTCTACAAGATCGACCCGCGCTTCGGCAGCAACGCCGACTTCGGCGACTTCGTGGACGAAGCCCGGGCCCGCGGCGTGGGCGTCATCCAGGACATCGTGCTCAACCACATCGGCAGCGGCCACCGGTGGATGGCAGACCTGCCGGCGCCGGACTGGGTCAACCAGTGGCCGCAGGGCTACACGGAGACCCACCACGCGCGCATGACGCTGCAGGACCCCTATGCAGCACCCAGCGACCGTCTGCGCTTCACCGATGGCTGGTTTGTGCCCGGCATGCCCGACCTGAATCAGCGCCGGCCCGAGCTGGCGACGTATCTGACGCAGATGACGCTGTGGTGGATCGAGCGCTTCGGGTTGTCGGGGATTCGCACCGATACCTACTCCTACTCCGACCGCGATTTTCTGAGCCGATGGTCGGCCCGCGTGATGCAGGAGTACCCGAACCTGAACATCGTCGGCGAGGAATGGAGCCCGCACCCGGCCGTCGTCGCCTACTGGCAGCGCGGCAAGCGCAACCACGACGGCTATGTGTCGTCCACGCCCAGCATGATGGACTTCCCGATGAATTCGGGCCTGATCGCCGCGCTGACCGAGGGCGACGGCGCCTTCACCGGACTGACCCGGCTGCACGAGGGCCTGGCGCACGACTTCGTCTATCCCGATCCGTCCAACCTGGTGCTCTTCGACGGCAACCATGACACGCCGCGGCTGTTTTCGCTGCTCAGGCGCGACGTGGGCCTCACGAAGCTGGCACTGGCCTATCTCGCCACGACGCGGCGCATCCCGCAGCTGTTCTATGGCAGCGAGATCCTGATGGAAAGCCCCGTGGAACGCGACGACGGCAAGGTGCGCGCCGACATGCCCGGGGGCTGGCCCGGCGACACCGTCGACGCCTTCACCGGAGCCGGCCTGACGGCCCAGCAGCGTGACATGCAGGACTGGGTGCGGCGGCTCTTCACGTGGCGCAAGGGCGAGCGACTCATCCACGACGGCGCGCTGATGCAGTACGCACCACTGGACGGCGTCTACGTGTTCTTCCGCTACGACGCGCAGCGCACGGTCATGGTGGTGCTTAACAAGACGGACAAGCCGGTGGCGCTGCCCATCGCACGGTTCCCGGAACGCGTGGCCGTCGGTGCGCGGGCGCGCGACGTGCTCAGCGGCGAGGAGCTGGTCCTGGGCGAGCGCCTGAGCGCGCCGGCGCGCCGGCCGTTGATCCTGGACATCGGTCGCTGAGGCCTCGCGCCTGGCGTCCCGAGCACCGAGCATCGGGTAAATAGGCCGGCAGCGCGAGGTGCTGCCAGGCCACGCTCCAGTGCGCACGGCCTAGAATGACTGCGCTCCCGAAAGAACCGTCATCGCCATCGTGGTCATGGAAGGCTTTCATTCTTGCAACCCGATGTGGTGAAGATGAACAAGCCTTTCATATCGCTGTGCCCCGAGATCACCCGCGACCACGCGTTCACGCTGATGGACTGGCTGGAGGACGAGGACGTCACCCGCTACCTGAGCGACTCGCGCCATGTCTCGCGGTTCATCGAGCAGATGGTGGGCCGGGTCCAGTTGCCGATCCTGACGCATCTGTTCAATCAGGGCGGGCGCTTCTTCATGGCCTGCGACCAGCATGACGTGCCGGTGGGCTTTGTCCGCCTCATCAAGACCGGCCCGGACTGCGAGATGGTCCTCGTCATCGGCGACCGTGCCAACTGGGGCCGCCACCTTGGCACCAGCGCCCTTCGCGAGGGCATGAAGCTGGCCTTCTTCGACATGCGCGCCGAGCGGGTCATCGCCAAGATCCACGCGGAGAACACGCGTTCGTTGAAGACCTTTCAGCGCTGCGGCTTCCAGCTTCAGAGCGAGACTCCCGCGCTGAAGACGTTCGCGGCCACGCGGGAGTTCTGCCTGCCCCTGTTGCGCGAGGATCCGGCGACGGACCCGGCCACCATCTACATCACCGAGATCGACCGGATCCGGCTGCGCAGCCTGATCGCGCGCGAGCAAGGTCCCGCCGACCTGGCGCACGAAGTCGAACGGGCCATCGTCGTCGCCCCGCAGCAGGTGGCGCGCGACGTGGTCACGATGAACTCCAGGGCCAGGCTGAGGCTAGACGACGAGGACATGGAAGTGACGCTCGTCTACCCACACGACGCCGACGGCAGCGCCGGCAAGCTGTCGGTCTGCTCCCCCATCGGTACCGCGATCCTGGGCTACCGGGAAGGTGACGTCATCGACTGGCGGGTGCCCGAGCGGACCTGCCGGGTCCACATCGGCAAGCTGCTCTACCAGCCGGAAGCTGCCGGGCACTTCCACCTGTAGGGCTTCGCCGCGACTGGCTCACGGCCGGTCGCCGAAGCTGAACTTCAGCCGACCCTTGTGCTCCTCGACAAGGGTCGACTTCCGGCTCCATACGTACTGCGTGGACCGCTGCTTGACCGGCTCCACCTCCACCCGCCCCTGTGTCGTGACGGTACCCGCTCCCGGCACGTAGGCCGTCCGACCCGGCACGAACATGGGCACGACGGCGTCCTCCACCACGGACTGCGCCTGCGGTTCCCCCAGACGCTGGCTCAGCAGGTGACGCACGCGCTGCACGTCGCCGGCCACGACGAGCTCCATCGAAGCCACCCTGCCGCCCTGGCTGCCGGCCTGGGCCAGCACCATGAGCTGCTGCACCTGCTGGCCGGCCAGCAGGACCTGGGAGTCGGCGCCCAGGTCCATGCGGCAGCGGCGCTGGGCCTGCTCGCTGCTGCGCAGGCGCGTCTGCACCTGCGGGCTGAGGCGGCCGGCGCTGAAGCCGATGGCCGGCCTGGGCGAAGTGTCGCGCTCGTGCTGGCGGTCCGCCTGCGCCTGGGCGACGGCACCCTGCTCGCCGTCGCAGCTCGGGCGGGGCCCGCAGCGCAGCGCGTCGGCGCCGGCCTGGCAACGGTCGGTCGGCATCTGGCTCACGAGCGTGCTCAACGGCGTGCCACCATCCACCCTGTCCAGCACCAGCGTGCGCCCCACCCCCGACTGCCGCTGAGCCCGGGCCCAGGCCTGGTCCGCCTGCGCCTGCTCGCTGGCATGCCGGGCCACGGCCGCGGCAATGCGCTGGCGGGTGTCGGCGACGAGGCTGGGGTCCATCGCGTCAGGCCGCCCGCCCAGGGCCTGCTGCCAAAGCTCCACCTGGAAGCGGAGTTCGGCGCGGCATTCATAGCGCTCGGCCCAGTCGACCATCAGCGGCTGCTCGGCCCACAGCGCAACCCACTGAGGATCCACCTGGCGCTGGGCGGACAGGAACTGCTCGGTCAGCTCGCGGATGCGCTGCACGCGGGCGTTGCCGACCGGCAGCTGCTGCACTTCGGGTGAACTCTCAATGCGCCGGCGCTCCTGCAGCAACTGCCCCATGACTGCGCCGATGCGGGGGTGGCACTGCTGGCGCTGGTCGACCGGGCCGGGCGGCAGCAGGTCGATGGCCCACTGGGGCGCCGCAGCCACCAGGCCCTGCTCCAGCATCCTTGCGGCCCCCGCCTCCGCGTTCAGCGGCGCGTAGAAGCGCTCGCGCTCCTGCAGGACCTGCGGTTCGGCGCGGGTGATGAATTCGTCCATCGCCTTCACGTCCGCCGGCCCCAGCACCCCGGTCACCGGGTTTCGGACGGTTTCCTGCCAACGCGAGACGACGTAGTCGAAATCGGTGCAGCCACCCGCGAACTTGAAATGCAGGTCGCCCCAGAAGCGCAGCAGCGAGCGGTAGCGGCCGATGTTCTCCGGCATGCCCGACGACGCTGCGCGCAGGCCTCCCTTCGTGGCACACGGCCGGGGCACGTCACCGGCCCGGATCTCAGGCGCGGGAAAGTACTTCTCGTACGACGGGATGAAGACCTTGGCCGGCTGGGCCTGGGCCATCGGCCCAAGAGACAGCATCAGTGCCAGTGCCAGGGGCCTCGCCAAGCTCATGTCCCGCCTCCCAGTAGAACTTGACGCCGACTGTATGCGCACCAGTTCATCCAAGCAGGCCGTCCAGGCAGATCACCGAGGACTGCGGGCGGAGAGCTCAGTCCGGCAGCTTCAGCAGCCCGAAGGGCCCCCGCCCTGCCGCCGCCGTAATCAGCCCCAGAACCCGCGTGGGCTCGGCACCCAGCCAGTCCCAGCGGAAGCGCCAGCCCCAGTTGCCGCCCAGCACGCCGGGGATGTTCATGCGGTGCTCCGACCCCAGGCCCAGCACGTCCTGCAGCGGGTAGACGGCCAGGTTGGCCACCGAGTTGGCACAGGCGCGGATCATGGCCCAGTGCACGTCGTGCTCGCCGCAGGCGAGGTAGGAGCCGGCGAAAGCGCGCTCGCGAGGCCTGGCCTGGTTCCACCAGCCACGCACGGTGTCGTTGTCATGGGTGCCGGTGTAGGCCACCGAAGCCCTGGGCCACATGTGGGGCAGGAACTCGTGGTCGGCCTGCGCACCGAAGGCGAACTGCAGGATCTTCATGCCGGGGAAGCCGCAGCCGTCGCGCAGCGCATGCACGTCTTCGGTGATGAAGCCCAGGTCCTCGGCCACGATGGGCAGTTCGCCCAGGGCCGCCTTGATGGCATTGAACAGCGCCATGCCGGGGCCGGTCACCCAACGGCCACGCGTGGCGTCGGGGCTGTCAGCGGGAATCTCGTAGTAACCGGCGAAGCCGCGGAAGTGGTCGATGCGGAAGACGTCGGCCTGGCTCAGTGCGCGCCGGATGCGGGCCGTCCACCAGGCATAGTTCTCGTCGGCCATCCTGTCCCAGCGGTACAGCGGGTTGCCCCAGCGCTGGCCCAGCGGGCCGAGGTCGTCGGGCGGCACGCCAGCGACCACCGTGGTCTGGAAGTCCTCGTCGAGGGAGTAGAGATCGGGGCGCGACCAGCAGTCGGCGCTGTCATGGGCAACGAAGATGGGCAGGTCGCCCATCAGCTGCACCCCGCGCGCATTGGCGTAGGCCTTCAGCGCGCCGGCCTGCTGGTCGAACTGCCACTGCACGAATTGCCAGAAGGCGATCTCGCCGGCGTAATCCGTGCGCGCCTTGGCCAGGGCCTTGGGCTCGCGCTTCCTGAGGCCGTCGCTCCAGGTCCACCAGGGCTGGCCATTGAGCGGCGAGCGGATCGCCATGAAGAGGGCGTAGTCGTCCAGCCAGTCCTGCTGGGCTTCGCACCAGGCCGTGAAGGCCTGGCGATCCGCCGCGCTGGCGTGGGCCAGGAAACCGGTGGCGGCGGCGCGCAGCTGCTGCTCACGCCAGGGCGTGACGCAGCCGTAATCGACCTGCTCGCCGCTGAACTGCGGCACCTGGGGCGCCTTCATCCAGCCTTTGGCGATCAGCGGCTCCAGCGCCACCATCCAGGGGCTGCCGGCGAATGCCGACACGCCCTGGTATGGGCTGTCGCCGGGACCGATGGGCGTGGTGGGCAGCAGCTGCCAGATCGATTGGCCGGCGGCCTGCAGCCAGTCGACGAAACGCAAGGCGTCAGGGCCGAAGTCCCCCATGCCGTGCGGGCCTGGCAGCGAGGTGATGTGCAGCAGCACACCGGAGGAGCGTTGGTTCAGGTTCATGTCGGTGCGTGCCGAAGGACGAGCAGGGAGCGGGCCGGCACGCTCAGCGGCTGGCCGGGAAGGATGAGAGGCGCGGCTGACTCGCCACTGCTGTCCAGCACCAGCCGCCAGGGGCCGTTGCAGAGCAGGAAGGGCAGCGGCGCGGGGTCCGGGTTGAAGACGATCATCAGCCGCGGCCGGGGCGCGTTCGCCTCGCGCAGCTGCGCGCCGAAGGCGCGCTGGCCGGCGTCGTGCCAGTCGTGCGGGCCCATCTCGTGGCCGCTGGGCGCGTACCAGGCGATGCTGGCCTCCGACGGGCCGCTGGCGAACCAGCGCGGATGGCGCAGCAGCGGCTCGGCGGCGCGCAGGGCCAGCGCCTCGCCGACCAGCGCCGTCATGCGGCCATCGGCTTCGGTCCAGTCCAGCCAGGTGGTCGGGTTGTCCTGGCAATAGGCGTTGTTGTTGCCGCCCTGGCTGTTGGCGATCTCGTCGCCGGCGCACAGCATGGGCGTGCCCTGCGCGAGCAGCAGCGTCGCCAGCAGCGCGCGGCGCACGCGCTCGCGGGTGGCGTTGATGCCCGCATCCGTCGTCGGGCCTTCCGCGCCGAAGTTCGCGCACAGCTCGCCGTCGCGGCCGTCGCGGTTGTCCTCGCCGTTGGCGTGGTTGTGCTTGGTGGAGTAGCTGGTCAGGTCGGCCAGCGTGAAACCGTCGTGCACGGCGATGAAGTTGACGGACGCGGTGGGCAGGCGCTGGCCGTGGTGGAAGACGTCGCTGGAGGCCATGAAGCGCCGCGCCAGCTCGCCGCGGCCGACGCCGGGGCCAGCGCCCAGCCAGTAGCCGCGCGCCGTGTCGCGGAACTTGTCGTTCCACTCGAGGAAGCGGCCTGGGAAGCGGCCCAACTGGTAGCCGTCGTAGGCGGCGTCCCAGGGTTCGGCGATCAGGTGCACGCCGGCCAGCACCGGGTCCTGCCGCAGTGCGGTGAAGAAGGCGGCGCCGGGGTCGTACCCCTGGTGGGTGCGGCCAAGTACCGGAGCGAGGTCGAAGCGAAAGCCGTCCACGCCCATCTCGGCCACCCAGTAGCGCAGCGAATCCAGCACGAATTGCGTCACCCGAGGGGCGGCGCAATTGACGGTATTGCCGCAACCGGTCAGGTTCTCGTTGCGGCTGCGGTCCTCGGCCACCAGCCGGTACCAGGTCGCGTTGTCCAGCCCGCGCCAGGACAGCGTCGGCCCGAACTCGTTGCCCTCGGGCGTGTGGTTGTAGACGACGTCCAGCACGACCTCAAGGCCGGCTTCGTGCAACGCGGCCACCATCGCACGGAATTCGGTCGCGACGGCCGTCGGATCTTGGCGGTGCGAGGCGTGCGCCCAGCGCGGGTCCGGGCAGAAGAAGCCCAGCGTGTTGTAGCCCCAGTAGTTGGGCAGGCCGCGCTCGGCGAGGTGGGGCTCGGGGATGCAGTACTGCACCGGCAGCAGGGACAGCGTCGTCACGCCCAGGCGCCTGAAGTGCGCGACCGACACCGGATGGGCCAGGCCCGCATACGTGCCGCGCAAGTCCTCGGGCACGCCGGGCAGTTGCTGGGAAAAGCCCTTCACATGGACCTCGTAGAGCACGACCTCGCCCGCGGCGCGGCGCGGGCGATGCACTCGCTCCTGCGCAACGGGTGGCTGCGCGACGCGTGCCTTCAGCGCCTGCGTGGCGTTGTCGCGCGTGTCGAAGGACCGCGGGCCGTCCGGATGCCCAAGCTCGTAGCCGTGGTGCTCGGCGCGCCAGCCGAACTGGCCCACGATCTCGCGGGCCCAGGGATCCAGCAGCAGCTTGTGCGGGTTGAAGCGGTGGCCCCGCTCCGGGGCATAGGGGCCGTGGACCCGCAGGCCGTAGACCAGGCCGGGGCCTACACCGGGCAGGAAGCCGTGGAAGACCCCTTCAAACGGGCCGCTCAGCGGATAGCGACGCAGCTCCCGCTGGCCTTCGGCGTCGAAGACGCACAGCTCGATGCGTGTGGCGTGGTCGCTCGCCACGGCGAAGTTGACGCCGCCGTCGCGCGCAAGCGCCCCCAGCGGCTCGTGCCAGCCGGGCTGCAGGTCAGGCAGGTGGCCCATTCAGATCGGCACGAAGAACAGCGTGGCCAGCGGCGGCAGGTTGATGGTGATGGACAGGCGCCGGCCATGTGCCGGCTGTGCCTGCACTGGCAGGCCCGCAGCCGCGACGCCGTTGCCCATGTTGCTGCCGCCGTAGTAGGCCGAGTCGGTGTTGAGCGCCTCGCGCCACGCCGTGACGCCATCCGGAACGCCCAGCGAGTAGCCCTCGCGCGGCACCGGGGTCATGTTGCAGACCACCAGCACCATGCGGCCGGTGCCGTCGCGTCGTACCCAGGCGTAGATGGAGTGCTCCGCGTCGTGCGAGCTGATCCACTCGAAGCCACCGCTCTCGCAGTCCAGCCGATGCAGCGCCGTGTGTTCGCGGTAGAGCTTGTTGAGGTCACGCACCAGGCGCTGCACGCCGGCGTGGCGGTCGTCCTCGAGCAGTCCCCACGGCAGCGCCTCGGCATGGTTCCACTCCTGGCGCTGGGCGAACTCCTGCCCCATGAAGAGCAGCTTCTTGCCAGGGTGGCCCCACATGAAGCCGTAGTAGGCGCGCAGGTTGGCGAACTTCTGCCAGTCGTCGCCCGGCATCTTGCTGAGCATCGAGCCCTTGCCGTGCACCACTTCATCGTGAGAGATGGGCAGCATGAAGTTCTCGCTGAACGCGTAGATCAGTCCGAAGGTCATCTTGTCGTGATGCCAGCGGCGGTTGATCGGGTCCTCGGCCATGTAGCACAAGGTGTCGTTCATCCAGCCCATGTTCCACTTGTAGTGGAAACCCAGGCCGCCGGCGTAGGTCGGCGAGGACACGCCGGGGAAGCTCGTGCTTTCCTCGGCCACGGTGATGGCCCCCGCGATCTCGCCGACATGCTCGTTCATCTCGCGCAGCATGGAGATGGCCTCGAGGTTCTCGCGGCCGCCGCGGATGTTGGGGATCCACTGGCCTTCGGGGCGCGAGTAGTCGCGGTAGAGCATGCTGGCCACGGCATCCACGCGCAGCCCGTCCACGCCCCAGCGCTCGATCCAGTACAGCGCGCTGCCGACCAGGAACTCCCGCACCTCGGTGCGGCCGAAGTTGTAGATCAGCGTGTTCCAGTCCCTGTGCAGGCCCTCCTTGGGGTCCGCGTACTCGTAGAGATGGGTGCCGTCGAACTCGGCCAGGCCGTGCGCATCCATCGGGAAATGCGCCGGCACCCAGTCCAGCAGCAGGCCCAGGCCCTGGTCATGGCAGGCCTTGACGAAGCGTGCGAGGCCTTCGGGCGGGCCGAAGCGGGCGCTGGGGGCGTACATGCCCAGCGTCTGGTAGCCCCAGGATCCGTCGAAGGGATGTTCGGTGACGGGCATGAGCTGCACATGCGTGAAGCCCATGTCGGCCGCATAGGCGGGCAACTGCTCGGCGAGCTCGTCCCAGGTCGGGAAGTCGCCGGCCACGCCGCGGCGCCAGGACGCGGCATGCACCTCGTAGACGCTGATGGCGGCATGGCGCTGGTTGGCTCGCTCACGCTGTCGCGGCAGCGGCATCGGCTCAGGCAGCGGCGCGACGATGCTGGCCGTCTCCGGGCGCAGCTGGGCGCGGCGGGCATAGGGGTCGGCCTTCAGCGGCAGTAGCGCGCCATTGCCACCGACGATCTCGAACTTGTACAGGTCGCCCTCGCCCGCGTGCGGCACGAAGATCTCCCACACGCCGGCTGCATGGCGCAGCCGCATTGGATGGCGGCGCCCGTCCCAGTTGTTGAAGCTGCCGACGACGCTGACGCGCCGCGCATTGGGCGCCCAGGTCGCGAAGCGCACACCGCTGACATCACCGTGCCGAACGAGATGCGCACCCAGGCCCAGCCAGGGGCGGGGATTGCGGCCCTCGGCGAATGCCTTCAGGTCCTCGTCGGCCAGTTGTGGATAGAAGGCATAGGGATCGGCGTAGACGCCCTCCCCGCCCCCCAGCCAGCTGACGGCCAGCCGGTAGTCGAAGCGATGCTTGCGTCGCGGCACCTGGGCCTCGAAGAAGCCGGTGCGGCGCTGCACGAGCTCGACGATGCGCTTGCCGCTGCCGGCATCGACCAGCGCCACGTCCGCCGCGCCTGGCAGCAGCGCGCGTACCCAGAGCTTGCCCGCCTCGTCCGCATGCAGCCCCAGCCGGGAGAAGGGATCGGCATGGCGGCCGGCCAGCAGGGCTTCGAGGTCGGTGTCGTTCAGCATCAATTCAGGGACTTGACGGACCAGACACGGTCCACGTACTCGGCGATCGTGCGATCGGATGAGAACGGGCCCATGCCTGCGATGTTGCGCAGCGCGCGCTCGGCCCAGGCGGTGCGGTCGGCAAACAGCGCATCGACCTTGGCCTGGGTGGCGACGTAGTCGGCGAAATCGGCCATCAGCAGGTAGACGTCACGGTGCAGCAGGCTGTCGACGAGGCTGCGATAGCGCTCCGTGTCGCCATTGCTGAAGACACCGGCCGAGATGGCGTCGATGACGCGCTTGAGCTGGCGATTCTCCTCGACGTAAAGCCGTGGGTCGTAGCCCAGCTCCTTGATCTTGGCGACGGCGTCGGCACGCAGCCCGAACACGAACATGTTCTCCACGCCCATGGCCTCGGCCATCTCGATGTTGGCGCCGTCCCAGGTACCTATGGTCAGCGCGCCGTTCATGCCGAACTTCATGTTGCCGGTGCCCGAGGCCTCGGTGCCGGCCGTGGAGATCTGCTCGGACAGGTCGGCCGCCGGGATGATGCTCTCGGCCAGCGAGACGCCGTAGTTGGGCAGGAACACGAGCTTGAGCCTGTCGCCCACGCGCGGGTCGCTGTTGACGACGCGGGCCACGTCATGCGCCAGGCGCACGATGCTCTTGGCCGCCTGGTAGGCCGACGCGGCCTTGCCGGCAATGATGACGGTGCGCGGCACCCAGTTGGCGCCGGGGTTGTCGCGGATGGCCTGGTAGCGGCTGACGACGTGCAGCAGGTTGAGCAGCTGGCGCTTGTACTCGTGGATGCGCTTGATCTGGATGTCGAACAGGCTGTCGACGTTGACCGAAATCCCCAACTCGCGGCGGATGACGGCGGCCAGGCGCTCTTTGTTGGCGCGCTTGACGGCCAGGAACTCCTCGCCCAGCTCGCGGTTGGCGGCCAGCGGCTTGAGCTCGGCCAGCTCGGCCAGCTCGGTGCGCCAACCGTCGCCGATGCGGCCGTCCAGCAGCGTGCAAAGCGCCGGGTTGGCCTGCTGCAGCCAGCGGCGCGGCGTGACGCCGTTGGTGACGTTGTGAAACCGCTCCGGCCAGATGCGGGCGTAGTCGGCAAAGATGGTCTTCACCATCAGCTCAGAGTGCAGCGCGGCAACGCCGTTCACGCGATGCGAGGCCACGAGGGCCAGGGAAGCCATACGCACGCGCCGCTCGCCATGCCCATGCGGGCCGTGGCCGCCCTCGTCGATCAGCGAGACGCGCGAGGCCAGTCCGTGGTCGCCGGGAAAGCGGACCTTGAGCGTTTCGAGGAAGCGGTGGTTGATCTCGTAGATGATCTCCAGATGGCGCGGCAGCAGCTGCTCGAACATGCGCACGGGCCAGGTCTCCAGCGCCTCGGGCATCAGCGTGTGGTTGGTGTAGGCCACCGCCTGGTGGGTAATCTTCCAGGCCTCGTCCCAGCCCAGTCCGTGCTCGTCCAGCAGCAGCCGCATCAGCTCGGCCGGTGCCAGCGCCGGGTGGGTGTCATTGAGGTGGACGGCGTTGGTGCGGCCCAGGTTGTGCAGCGAACCGAACTCGCGCAGGTGCCGAGCGATAAGGTCCTGCAAGGAGGCGCTCACGAGGAAGGCCTCCTGCTTGAGGCGCAGCTCGCGGCCCTGCTCGGTGGAATCGTCGGGATAGAGCACCCAGTTCAGCGCGTCGGCCAGTACCTGATGGCGGGCCGCGCGGGCGTAGTCGCCGTCGCAAAAGGGCTTGAACTCGATGGGCGCCGCCATGGCCTTCCACTGGCGCAGCGTGGATACGCGCTCGCCGTGGTGGGCCGGCACGATGAAGTCGAAGGCCTGGGCCTCGACGCTGTCTGCCGGCAGCCAGCGTCGCACGCCGGAGGCATCGATCTCCACGCGGCCGCCAAAGCCCACCTGGTAGCGAAGGTCGTGGCGCGGCAGCTCCCAGGCAGGCGAGTCGCGCATCCAGTCGTCGGGCTGCTCCAGCTGGCGGCCCTGCTGGATGGCCTGGGCGAACATGCCGTAGCGGTAGCGCAGGCCGTAGCCGAAGGACGGCAGCTCCAACTCGGCAAAGCTGTCCAGGAAGCAGGCCGCCAGGCGCCCCAGGCCGCCGTTGCCCAGCGCCGCGTCGGGCTCGCGCTCCAGCACATCGCCCAGCATCAGGCCCTGTTGCGCCAGCTTCGCCTCCAGCGGCTCGGCCAGCTTCAGCGCGGCCAGTGCGTTGGACAGCGCGCGCCCCATCAAGAACTCCATCGACAGGTAATGCACGCGACGCACGGGCGCCTGGTCGCCGCGGCGGGCATCGGCCGCCTGCGTGGCGGCCCAGCGTCGGGCCAGCGTCTCGCGGCAGGCGAGGGCCGCGGCGTGCAGGGCAGCCTGGGGCGTGGCGCCATGGCTGGACTGGGAGAGCTCGCGCTCGTAGGCGGCCTCGAAGGCCGCACGCAGGGCCTTGTCTTCAGGTGTCAGGGCGGGCGGCTTCTTCATCGCGGAGGCAGCCTTGAGCTTGCGTGGGACGGACAGCGCGGAGCTGAGGCGGGTTGGGGTGTTCATCAGTGCCGACCCCCGGTGACGGGGGCAAGAATGCTACCCGAGCGGCAGCGCAGGCCTAAGTATCGGACAGCTCCGAGCTTTCGTGTAGTTTGACTACATCGGGAAAACCCGGTAGTTTTTGCAAATGATTGATCCATAAGGATTTCATTCAAGAACCGGCGGGCATCTTCTGTTGTTGTACGTCGATCCGGAATGTATATTGTCTACAAAGACGGGCAAAGACAAGAAACTTGAGCCCGATTTGAAGAGACAGGCCGGCCGCGCGGCGCCCGGCGACAGAAAGGCTAGGAAGTGGCAGACGTTCGACTGACCGGCGTGGAAAAAGCCTATGGCGACACCCGCATCCTGCACGGCATCGACCTGGAGGTCCGCGACGGCGAGTTCATGGTGTTTGTCGGGCCGTCGGGCTGCGGCAAGAGCACGCTGCTGCGCTCCATCGCCGGGTTGGAGGAGATCACCGGCGGCGAGCTGACCATCGGAGGGCGCGTCGTCAACGACGTGCCTCCCAGCGAGCGCGGCATCGCCATGGTGTTCCAGTCGTACGCCCTCTACCCGCACATGAACCTGTTCGACAACATGGCGTTCGGGTTGAAGCTGGCCAAGGTGCCCAAGGCCGAGATCGAGGCGGCCGTGCGCAATGCTGCCCGGATCCTGCACATCGAGCACCTGCTGGAGCGCAAGCCCAAGGACCTGTCGGGCGGCCAGCGCCAGCGCGTGGCCATCGGCCGGGCCATCGTGCGCAAGCCCGAGGTGTTCCTGTTCGACGAACCGCTGTCCAACCTCGACGCCGCCTTGCGCGTGCGCATGCGCTACGAGTTCGCCAAGCTGCACGAGGACCTCAGGACCACCATGATCTACGTGACCCACGACCAGGTGGAGGCCATGACGCTGGCCGACCGCATCGTCGTGCTGTCGGCCGGCAAGGTCGAGCAGGTCGGCTCGCCGCTGGAGCTGTACGAGCATCCGTGCAACCTGTTCGTGGCCGGCTTCATCGGCAGCCCCAAGATGAACTTCCTCGAAGGCGAGCTGGTTGCCATCGAGCCCGGCCATGTCGAGGTGAAGTTGACTGGGACCAGCGTCGTGCTGCTGGCGCGCGTGGACGGCAGCGGCTCCGCCGTGGGTGACAAGGTGAGCCTGGGCGTTCGGCCCGAGCACATCCGACAGGATGGCCCCGGCAACCGGCTGCAGAGCACGGTGGCTTTCGTCGAGTCACTGGGCGGCGTCACGTTCGCCTACTGCCCCTACCCAGGCCTCGAGGAGCACCTGACCTGCCAGTTCGAGGGCCGCAACGGCGCGGACCGCCTGCGCAGCGGCCAGGCGCTGGACCTTCACCTGCCCGCCGAGGCGCTGTACGTGTTCGACGCTGGCGGTCGCGCGCTGCGCCGGCTGGCCGCACCGGAGCTGTCGGCATGACGTGGCGGATCCTGTTCGCCGCGGCCGCCCTGGTCGCGGGGCCGGCGCTGGCCGCCCCAGCCAAGCTGCTCGTCTGGATCAATGGCGACAAGGCCTACAACGGCCTGCAACAGGTCGGCAATGCCTTCGAGAAGGCCTCGGGCGTCAAGGTCGTCGTCGAGCACCCGGTGGATGCCCCCGACAAGTTCCAGCAGGCCGCCGGCGCCGGCAAGGGGCCGGACATCTTCTGCTGGCCGCACGACCGCGTCGGCGAATGGGCCAAGGCGGGGCTGCTCACGCCGCTGCGGCCATCGCCCAGGCTCAAGGCCGAGGTGGAAGACCAGGCCTGGGCGGCGATGAGCTACCACGGCCGCATCTGGGGCTACCCGCTGGCGATCGAGACCACCGGCCTCATCTACAACAAGGCGCTGGTGTCGCGGCCGCCCGAGACCTGGGACGAGGTCATCGCGCTCGACAGGCAGCTGCAGGTCCAGGGCAAGCACGCCATCCTCTGGCACTACAACAAGAGCTTCTTCACCTGGCCCATGCTGGCGGGCGCTGGCGGCGTCATCTTCGGCCGCGACGCACAGGGCGATTTCGACGCCCGCCAGGTGGGCGTCAATACGCCCGGGGCGCTGCGCGCCGCGCAGACGCTGGACGGCCTCATCCGCAACGGTCACATGCCCAAGGGCGCCAACTACGCCGAGATGGAGTCCGCCTTCGCCCGCGGCGAGGTCGCGATGATGATCTCCGGCCCGTGGGCCTGGGACAACGCCCGCAAGGCCAGGGTCGACTTCGGCGTCGCCCCCATCCCCGCCGTCATTGCCGGCCAGCCGAGCAAGAGCTTCGTCGGCGTGCTGGGCTGCATGATCTCGGCGCCCAGCAAGAACAAGGACATCGCCAAGGAGTTCATCGAGAACCACCTGATGCGGCCCGAAGCGCTGAAGGTGCTGGATGCCGACGTGCCCATCGGCGTGCCGGCCAACAAGGCCTTCTATGCCGAGCTGTCGGTCAACCCGCTGATCAAGGCGAGCATGACCAACGCCCGCAACGGCGCGCCCATTCCCAATATCCCCGAGGTGGGCCGCTTCTGGACCGCGATGGACGCGGCGCTTGAGGCCATCACCAACGGATTGCAAAGCCCCAAGGACGCGCTCGATGGCGCCGCCGCACGGATGCTGCTGAACAAATGAACGCCTTGTCCCCGACCCTGGGCCAGGGCACCTACTCGACGCTGCCGCCCTCGCCTGCCGAGAGGCTCGGCAGCTGGCTGAAGTGGCCTGTCGTCGCGCTGGCCATCGCCGCGGCCCTCTACCTCGTCTTCGCCATCTACACCACCGGCCAGGCGGCCTGGGCCGCAGGCGCGCTGGTGCTCTTCACGGCGGGCTTCTATGTGTACCTCAGCCGCGGTGGCCTGGCCTGGCGCTACCTCTTTCCCGGCGTGGCCGGCATGCTGGTGTTCATTGCCTTCCCGCTGGTCTACACGGCGCAGATCGGCTTCACGAACTACTCAAGCACCCACCTGCTCAGCGAAAGCCGCGTTCGCGGCTACTTGCTCGAGCAGCACGACGCCGTCGAGGAGCAGGTGCTTGGCTACACCTTGCACGCCAGCGGCGCCGAGTACCGCCTCGTGCTGCGCGCCGATGGCGAGGCTGCGCCACGCTGGGTGTCGCCGCCACTGGCGCTGCGATCGGGCAAGGCGCTGCGCGTGGACGTCGCGGCCTCGGGCGCTGCGATATCGCCCACCGATGCCGCCCTGCCCTTGCCCGAGCTGATCAAGCATCGCGACGCGCTGGCACGGCTGGTCCTGGTGCTGCCGGACAAGACCGAGCTGCACTACCTCGGCCTGCGCGAGTTCGGCCCCGTGAAGCCGCAATGGACGGCGAATGCGGACGACAGCCTGACCCGCACCGCCGATGGCGCCGTCTTCACGCCCAACCGGGACACCGGCTTCTTCCAGACGGCATCCGGCGAAACGCTGCAGCCCGGCTTCAAGGCCTTCATCGGCGCGGCCAACTACACGCGCATGCTGTTCGATGCCGAGTTCCGCGGCCCCTTCCTGTCCATCTTCACGTGGACCGTCGTGTTCTCGGCGCTGACAGTGTTCTTCGCGACAGCCGTCGGCATGCTGTTTGCGGTGCTGCTGAACTGGGAAGGCATGAAGTACCGCACCACCTATCGCACGCTGCTGTTCCTGCCGTATGCGGTACCGGGTTTCATCTCCATCCTGGTCTTCAAGGGCTTGTTCAACCAGAACTTCGGCGAGATCAACGCCATCCTGGATGCGCTGTTCGGCGTCAAGCCGGCCTGGTTCGCGGATCCGCTGCTGGCCAAGACGATGCTGCTCATCGTCAATGTGTGGCTGGGCTATCCCTACATCATGATCCTGTGCTCCGGGCTGCTGAAGGCCATTCCCCAGGACCTGTATGAGGCCTCGGCACTGGCGGGCGCCAGCCCGGCGACCAACTTCTTCAGGATCACGGCGCCACTGATCATCAAGCCGCTGGCGCCGCTGCTGATCAGCGCATTCGCCTACAACTTCAACAACTTCGTGCTCATCGCGCTGCTGACCGACGGCCGGCCGGACTTCCTGTCCACCAAGCTGCCGGCCGGACAGACCGACATCCTCGTGAGCTACACCTACCGCATCGCATTCCGCGACTCGGGCTCGGACTTCGGCCTCGCCGCGGCGATCTCGACGCTGATCTTCTTCCTCGTTGCGGCGCTGTCGCTGATCAACCTGCGCATGAGCGCCAAGGCACAGAGGTAATCCGAATGGCCATCGTCCTCGGCAAACAGGCCCGCTGGCGCATCCTTGCCGCGCATGCGGTGATGTGGGTCTTCATCGCCCTCACCCTCTTCCCGCTGCTGGCTGTCGTGTCCATCTCGCTGCGCCCCGGCAACTTCGCCACCGGCAGCCTGCTCCCGACAGAGATCAGCCTGGAACACTGGAAGCTGGCGCTGGGCATCCCCTACCAGGCCGCGGACGGCAGCCTCGTGCAGCCCCCGTTCCCCGTGCTGACCTGGCTGTGGAACTCGATCAAGATCGCCACCGCCTCGGCCTTGCTCATCGTCGCGATCTCGACGACCGCGGCCTATGCCTTCGCGCGGCTCAAGTTCAGCTTCAGCAAGCCCGTGCTCAACGGCATGCTGCTGCTGCAGATGTTCCCGCCGGTGCTCGCGCTGGTGGCCATCTTTGCCATCTTCGAGACCATCGGCAACTATGTTCCCGCGCTGGGTGTCGAGACCCACGCCGGCCTGGTGCTGGCCTACCTTGGCGGCATCGCCACTCATGTGTGGACGATCAAGGGCTACTTCGAGACCATCCCGGTCGAGATCGAGGAGAACGCCAAGGTCGACGGCGCCACGCACTGGCAGGCCTTCAGCCGCGTGTTGCTGCCCATGGCCGTGCCCATCCTGATGGTGGTGTTCGTGCTCGCCTTCATCGGCGCCATCATCGAATACCCGGTGGCCTCCATCCTCTTGCGCGAGGAGGCCAACCTAACGCTGGCCGTCGGCTCCAAGTACTTCCTGCACGACCAACGCTTCCTGTGGGGCGACTTCGCCGCCGCGGCCGTGCTGTCCGGGCTGCCGATCACGGTGGTCTTCCTGCTCGCCCAGCGCTGGATCGTCTCCGGCCTGACGGCGGGTGGCGTCAAGGGTTGATCCATGTTGAAGACCTGTGCGCTGTTCGCCGCGCTGCTTTGCCTCTCCACCGTGACCCACGCCAGCGCCGACTGCAAACCCGCGCCACTGGGTGACGCCACGATCTATCTGCGTGGCAACCTCAACCAATGGGTGGCCCAGGACGAGCATGCCTTCGAGTACCGCTGCGACGCCTACTACCTGAACCTCAGTGCGCAAGGCCCGCAGGAGTTCAAGCTGGCCGACGAATCCTGGACCGCCCGCCTGAGCGTGGGCGCCGATGCGAACAACCAGCCCAGCCTCGGCGCGAACACCAACCTCAGGCGCGACTTCAGCGGCGAGCACACGCTGCGCCTGAGTTTCGACTCGGCCGGTGCGCCGCAGCTGCAGATCGGCCCGAAGAGCTTCACGCCGACGCCGCCCCAGCCCGTCACCGACCGCGCGGTGCTGACGGCACGCTTTGACTCGCGCAGCAGCACCTACAAGACGCCCTTCGGCGCCCAGCCCAGGGGAAGCGAGTTCACGTTCCGCGTCACAAGCGATATGCCTGGGCTGCAGCGCGCCACGCTGGTCGTGGAGCGCCGCCGCCTGAGCGGCAACCAGGAGCAGATTGCCTACGAGCCTCTTGTGCGCATCGCGATGACGCCGACGTCGCATGGCCGGGGCACGAGCTTCTCGGCGCGCTACCGCTTCGACGACCTGGGCGTCTACGGCTACTGGTTCGAGCTGGTGACGGCAGAAGGCCGCTATGCCCTGCAGAACAACAAGGACACGGTCTACTGGACGCGCGAGAAGGGCTCCATGGGCGCAGGCACCGTCGAGCGCCTGCCCGACAGCCCGGCCCGCGTGCGGCGCTACCGCCAGACCATCCACGCACCCGACTTCAAGGTGCCTGCCTGGGCGCGCGACGTCGTCTACTACTACGTCTTCCCGGAGCGCTTTCGCAACGGCGACAAGAGCAACGACCCGCGCCCCGGTGGCGGGCGGCCACAGGACCGCTACCAGGATCGCGACGTGGAGCGCCATGCGACTTGGAACGAAAAGCCGTTCAAGCCCGGTACGGGCGATGGCTCCGATGCCCTCTACAACAACGATTTCTTCGGCGGCGACCTGGCCGGCCTGATCGAGAAGCTGGGCTACATCAAGAGCCTGGGCGCCAATGCCATCTACCTGACGCCGGTGTTCCGCGCGCCCAGCAACCACAAGTACGACGCGGCCGACTACAAGCAGATCGATCCCGCCTTCGGCACCAACGAGGACTTCGTGCGCCTGTGCGACGAGGCGGCGAAGCTCGGGCTGCGCGTGATCCCCGACACCTCGCTGAACCATGTCGGAAGCGACTCGCCGTATTTCAACCGCTTCAACAACTTCCCGGCCGGCGGCGCCTTCGACGGCGGCAAGATCAATCCCGCCTCGCCCTACGCCTCCTGGTTCAAGTTCAAGCCCGAGGAGCGCAACCCCGACCGCCAGTACCAGGGCTGGGTGGGCGTCGTCGACCTGCCCGAGATCGACAAGGACTCGCCCTCATTCCGCGCGTATGCCTACCGAGACAAGGACTCGGTGACGAACTACTGGCTGGATCGCGGTGCGGCGGGCTGGCGCATGGACGTGGCCCCCTGGGTACCCGACGACTTCTGGCGCGAATGGCGCCAGGCCGTCAAGGCCAAGAAGCCCGATGCGCTGACGGTGGCCGAGACCTGGTTCGATGCGTCCAAGTTCCTGCTGGGCGACATGTTCGACAGCACGATGAACTACATCTTCCGCAACGCCGTGCTGGACTATGCAGCTGGCAAGCCCGCCCGCGAGACCTATGCCAACCTGGAGCTGCTGCGCGAGGCCTACCCGTCGCAGGCGCTGTACGCGTTGATGAACCTGCTGTCCACCCACGACCAGGCCCGCGCGCTGCACCACTTCGGCTACCTGGACGACGGCAATGCCCAAGCGCTCAAGCTCGCCAAGCAGCGCCTGCGCCTAGCCCTGTTCTTCCAGATGACCTACCCTGGCTCACCCACGATCTATTACGGCGACGAGGTGGGGCTGGCTGGTGGCGACGACCCCTACAACCGCGCGCCCTACCCCTGGGCCGACGAGGGAGGGCAGCCGGACGAAGCCTTGCTGGCCGACTTCAGGCGGCTGACCGGGCTGCGCCACGAACTGCCCGTGCTGCGTCACGGCAGCTTGAGCGCTCCGCTGCACCTGGATGATCACGTCGTCGTCCTGGCGCGCCAGGACGGCCAGAGCTGGGCGCTGACCGCGACCAACAACAGTCCCCAGGCCCGCAGCGTCACCGTCACCCTGCCCTTTCGCACGGGCCGGCTGCGCGACGCGCTCGGCGGAGAAACGCTGGTGGTGAAGGACGGACGCGTCCAGCTCAGCCTGCCGCCGCTGTTCGGCCGGGTGCTGCTGCGCCAGTAGGCCCGCCCCCACGGGGCGACACCGCGTCAGCCAAGCCAACCAGTCCCGGGGCATGAGCAGGCGGCTGCGTCGCAGCCATGCCCTGCGTCGTCGGCGTGGTTGGGCCGGCAATCGCGCAGGGATCAGCTCCCGCGCTGAAGGTCGATGTAGAAGCTGCTGCCCTGGCCTGGCTTGCTCTTGACGCTCAGACGCCCGCCCATGGCTTGTACGAGCAGCTTCGTAATCAGCAGGCCGAGACCCGTACCCTGGGCACCCGACTTCTCCCGCCCCAGGCGGTTGAAGGGCTCGAACAGATGCTCGATCTGGTCGGAACTCATGCCAATGCCCTGGTCTCTCACCTCGATGCGCACCCCTGCCTCCTGCGGCAGGACCGAGATGGCGCAGGCTGTGTGCTGCCGCCCGTACTTGACGGCGTTGCTCAGGAGGTTGACGAGGCATTGCTGAAGGCGCCCGACATCTGCAGCAACCTGCACGTGCGGGTCCATGGCGTCCACCACGATCCGCACTCCTGCGGTCTCGGCCTGCGGCAGCACGATCTCGCAGGCCTCCTTGAGTGCCTTGCAGACGTTGACCCCTTGCATCTGCACCTGGAATGCGTTCGCCTCCAGGCGGATCACTTCCATCACATCCCGCATCAGCATCTGCAGGTGGCGCGTGGACGCCATCAGTCGCATCAGCCGCTCGGCCTGAGCCGAAGGCAGCGGGTTGAGGAGGTCCATCTGCATCAGCTCACCAACCCCCGAAATCCCATTGAGCGGGTTGCCGATCTCGTGGGCCAGGTAGGCGCTCATCATGGCCTTGGCCTTTGCGGCGGCCTCGCGCTGTTGGCTCTCTCTTTCGAGGCGCTCCAGTCGATCACGCTGCGTCACGTCCTTGAGCACGAGGGTCGTCACGCGGCCGGAACCGTCGCCCATGCGAAACACGCTGGGCTCCAGGGTCACGGACTCACCCTTGTCCGGATCGATCACGACACGCTGCGCCACCTCGCGCGAGGCATTCAGAGCCGCAGGGACTTCCATGTCAGCGAGCACTTCGGCCAAGCCACGCGCCCCGGGCAAGGCATGCTCCAAAGGCTGCCCCAGCACCCCTTGAGATTCGACCCCGAAGAGCTTGCAGGCGGCCGCGTTGATGAGGACGATGCCGCCGTCGGCGTCCACGCTCAAGATTGCGTCGGACGCGACCGCCAGGATCTCTGCCACCCGCGAGTCGCCCAAGCGCTTCCAATGCTCGTCCATTGCCTGCAGCGCGTCGTCACGATCCTTCTTCAAGCGCAATAGATTGCGTACACGCGCCAGAAGCACGGCCGGCTGGTAAGGCTTGGCGATGAAATCGGTGGCACCCAACTCGAGCGCACGAGCCTCGGTGATGGGATCGGAGACCCGGGTGACCAGGGCAATAGGCACATGTTGCAGCTTGGGATCGGCCCGCATCGCCTCGACAACCGCAAATCCGTCCAGGCCGGGCATCTGGCCGTCCAGCAGGACGAGGTCTGGCGCCTGCTGAGCCATCAGACGCAGTGCGGACGCACCGTCAGTGGCAAAGCGGATCTGTTCCACCAGGGGCGCCAGAACCCACTGCAGCAGTTCGATGGCACTGACGTCGTCATCGACGACCAGCACGCTCATGCGCACTCGGTCAGGCATCAGGCCGGCACCATCCCTTGGCGCGGCCAGGCGCAGATGGGCCTGCACGCGAGGCAGCACCTTGGTTGCTTCGATGGGCTTGGACAGGAAGTCCACGGCACCGGCCTCCAGTGCAGCCGTCTCCCAGTCGCGACCGCGATGGCTCGTGACCACGATGACTGGGAATGGTGGGCGGTCGCTCTTGCCCTTGAGCCTTCGCAGCAGCTCCAGCCCGCCCATGCCCGGCATCTCGGCGTCCAGCAGCATCAGGGCCGGCGCCTGCTCGCTCACCAGCCGCTCGGCATCAGCGGCGGAGCGGGCAAAACGCAGGCGCGCGAATCCACCAAGGATCTGACCCAGCGCCTGAATGATCGTCGGGTCGTCGTCCACCAGCATCAGATCCGGCTTGTCCTGCATCGCGCCCCCCTGGTGAGCACCGTAAGCCACTGTTTGAGCGGAACTTTGCCCGCTTTTCGGATCTTGCCGATGGAGCCCCTTCTTGCAAAGAGGCGTATATCCAGCGAGTTAGGGTCGGCGTAGCATCTGCCGGCTTCTTCTGTCGGTGATTGCCCTGTGAAGGTGGCGCGCGCGAGAAGGAGCAAAGGGAGGCAGGGGTGCAGCGCAGGCGGCTAACGTCAGGCTCGGGGGTGTTGCTTTTCGGCTGCGCCGGCCTTGCACTGAGCTTGCTGTTGTCTGTCTGGGTCCATTCCAGCAATCGCAGGCAGCTCGAAGAGCGCCTATTCAAGCAGAGCGCTGACGTCGCTGCAATCGTGCGCCAGCGTTTCGGGCTGTACGAGTACGGTCTGCGCGGAGCTCGCGGGGCCGTGGTTGCTGCGGGCGGGGCGGCCGTCACCCGGGCCATGTTCGAAGCCTACATGGCCAGCCGCGAAACGGCACGCGAGTTTCCGGGCGCGCGTGGCTTCGGCTTCATTCGAAGGGTGCCACGGCAGGCCGAGACCGAGTTCTTGTCCCGCGCGCGGGCCGAAGGCCCCGCCGATTTCACCCTGCGCACCCTGGGCAATAGCGGCAACGAGCTCTTCGTCATCCAGTACCTCTATCCGCTGGAGGTCAACCGCGCCGCGATGGGGCTGGACATCGCCTCCGAACCGAGCCGCCGCGCCGCCGCCCTGGAATCTGCTCGCGACGGCCTGCCTCACCTGACGCGACCCCTGACCCTTGTCCAGGCCGATGGCATGCCCCGTCGCGGCTTCCTGGCATTGCTGCCAGTCTATGCACCACGTGCTTCGCTACACAGCGCCGAAGCGCGCGAGGCCGCCACCGTAGGCTGGACCTTTGCCCCGCTGCTGGTGGACGATGTCCTGGCAGATCTGGGACCCCTGCTCAACGAGCTGCGAATCACGCTCACCGACTCGGGGGAAGCCAGTCCGTTCTACGAGTCAGGTGCTGCGGCGGACGATGCCCCGATCAGCGGTGTGGCCAACCACGAGATCTCCCTGTTCGGGCGGCGCTGGCAGATGAAGGCGAGTGCACGTCCAGGCCTGCTCGAAGGCGCCCATCTGCTGTCACCCCGCTGGGTGGGCTCAGCGGCAGCACTGGCCTGGGGGCTGCTTACGCTGCTGTTGTGGACATGGCTCAGGACTCGAAAGGCCTGGAGCGCAGGCGCCGCCGCCGGCATGCCGGCGGCGTCCGACACACGCGTCGCCACCTTCTTGGGCAGTCGGCTCGCGCGCAAGGCGGCGCTGGCGTTTCTCGTGTTCCTTGGACTGTTCGCATGGCTGGACTACGAGCAGCAATGGGGCCATCAGGCGACGAACGCGCAGCAGGTGCTGAAGGCCCTGGTCAACGAGCGCGTCGAGCGCATCAAGGTGACGCAGACGGCGCGTCGCAAGACCGTTTTGTTCCTGGCCGAGACGCCGCCGGTGAGGGAACTGGCCCGCTCCGCAGCGCTCGGCCCCGATGGCAAAGCCGGGCTCTCCGCATCGAGATGGGCCCTGCAGCTGCAGCAGATCTTCATCGCGCAGATGAAGTCGTCGCCCGAGGTGACCCAGGCCCGCCTCATTGGCGTCGCTGACGGAGGCCGTGAGCTCGTGCGCGTGGATCGCCGCGACGGGGACCTGGCCATCGCGCCCCCCACGGCCCTGCGTGCAGAAGGCGACGGACCGGACATGCGGCAGACGATCAACATACCGGCTGGCGAGGTGTTGGTGTCGCAGCTTGAACTGGACCGGGAACTCGGGCACCTGGCAGTCCCGCATCGGCCCACGGTGCGCTATTCGACGCCCGTCCACACCGCCAAGGGAGATGTGTTTGGCATCGTCACCCTCACCGTCGACGTGGCGCCCCGCATGGCCGAATCCGCCGCCCTGGTGCCGCCGCGAACGACGCTGTACCTTCTCAATGCCGACGACGACTTCTTGCTGCATCCAGACACCACCAAGACCTTCGGCGCCGAGCGCGGGCAGCCGTATCGCTGGGGTGATGAGTTCCACTTGGCCGACCTGCCCCGCGGGATGGACCCCAGGCAGCTGCAGGCATGGCGCGGCTCGGACGATGCCATGCTGGTCGAGGCGCGCGCCACGGTGGACCCGAATGCTGGCAGCAACACCGGGCGACTGACCTACGTTGCCGCCCAGCCAGTGCTTCCCCTCACGACGGCGGCCTACCTGACGACCGCGGCGCACCTGCTCATGCCCTTCATTGCCGGCCTTGCGGGCGCCACGCTGCTCTACTTCTACTGGGTCGGCATGCAGCGGCAGCTGCAGGCACGGGGCGAGCGACTGCGCCTGGCTTCCATCGTCGACCACTCCCGCGACGCCATCATCAGCTTGGATGAGAGCGGCCGAGTGCTCTCCTGGAACCGCGGCGCCGAGCTGCTGTTCGGCATCGAATCAGGGGTGGCGGCAGGCAACAGCCTGGTGTCCCTCGTGTCCGACCCCACCCGGCCGCTGGTGCTCGCCGGCGGCACCGACACAGCTGCCGAGCAGGAGCATTGGTGCAGGACCTCCGATGGGCGAGCCATCTTGCTGTCCATGAGCGTCTCGAGCCTGGACGGTCCAGACACCGGCGTCAAGGCGGGGACCCTTTCCGTCATCCTGCGTGACATAACCGCGGAGTGGCATGCCAGGCAGGCTCAGGCACAGCTCAACGAGAGCCTTGAGGCCCAGGTCAGGGAGCGCACCGCGGCACTCGCCCAGGAGCGCGAGCGGCTGCAGAACATCCTGCGCGGCACCGACGCTGGCACCTGGGAGTGGAATGTGCAGACCGGCGAGATCCGCCTCAACGAACGCTGGGCCGGCATCATCGGCTACACGCTGGACGAGTTGGCGCCCATGGACATGCCGGCCTGGCACGCGCGCATGCATGACGATGACTGCCGCAAGTCGCAACTGGAGCTGGAGCGCCATTTTTCCGGCGAAACCGAGCTCTACGCTTTCGAGAGCCGTATGCGCCACAAGGATGGGCGCTGGGTCTGGGTGCAGGACCGTGGGCGGGTGACAACGCGAACACCGGATGGCCGTCCGGAATGGATGTTCGGCACTCACAAGGACATCACCGCTGCGAAGACCGCACAGCTGGAACTCACCCGCCTGGCCACGCTGCTGCGGAGCGTGCTGGATGCTGCCACCGAGTTCGCCATCATCGCCACTGACCCTGATGGCCTCATCTCCATCTTCAACGTTGGCGCCGAGCGGCTGCTCGGATACGCCAGCGCCCAGATGGTGGGGCACGAGAAACCGACGCTGCTGCACCTTCCGGCCGAGCTCGATGCCCGCGCTGCCGAGCTGACCGCGCAGTACGGGCACCCCGTGGACGGGTTCAGAGTGCTGACGCAGCAAGCAGAGCTGCAAGGCGCAGAACAGCGCGAATGGACCTATGTGCGCTGCGATGGCAGCCGCCTGTCCGTGCTGCTGGTGGTCACACCCATGCGCTCGGCAGATGACCGCATCGTCGGCTATCTTGGCATCGCCGAAGATGTTTCAGCCCGCAAGCGCGCCGAGGCCGAGCTGCGGCAAGCCAAGGCCGACGCCGACGCAGCCAACGCGGCCAAGAGCGAGTTCCTGGCCAACATGAGCCACGAGATACGCACGCCGATGAACGCAGTCATCGGCATCGCCCACCTGCTGGAGTCAACACCGCTTGACGCTGAGCAGCGGCAACTGCTGAGCAAGCTGCACATCGCTGGGCGATCTCTGCTGGGCATCATCAACGACGTACTCGACCTCTCCAAGATCGAGGCTGGCGAAATGCGCGTTGAGCTGGCACCGCTATCGCCCATGCGCTTGCTGGACGAGCTGGAGCAGGTTTTCGCGCCACAAGCCCATGCCAAGGGCATCACGCTTCGCATCGAAGGCGCAGAGTCCCTGCCCCCGCTGATCGAGAGCGATGAGATGCGGCTGCGCCAGGTTCTCGTCAACCTGCTCAGCAACGCGATCAAGTTCACCGCCACGGGCGGTGTCGTGCTGCGCGTGGCGTCCGAAGTCGACGCGGACGGTGTCGAATGGCTGCGCTGGACGGTCGTGGACAGCGGGATCGGAATTGCACCCGAAGCGCTGGCGCGCCTGTTCGACCCGTTCGTCCAGGCCGACGCTTCCACCACCCGACGCTTCGGCGGCACAGGGCTGGGCCTGGCCATCGTCAGCAACCTCGGCCAGTTGCTGGGCGGCCAGGTTGGTGCGAGCAGTGTGCCAGGACAAGGCAGCGAGTTCTGGCTACGCACGCCCCTGATTTCCGTAGCGCCGGATGAAGCCTGGCCAGCCGATGCTGACGCTGTCATCGAGGTGATGGTGGTCGACGACGTGCCCGATGACCTGCACATACTGGGGCAGCTGTGCCGGGCCCTCGGCTGGCGCACCACCGAGCTTGGCTCAGGCGAAGCCTTGCTTGAGCATATCCAGGCCAGGCTGTCTGCCGGCAGGTCCATGCCCGATGCCCTGCTCGTGGACTGGCAGATGCCGGGCATGGACGGCGTCATGGCGCTCGAGTCGATCGCCCGGCAAGTCGGCGTGGAGCGACTGCCGGCCATGCTGGTGGTATCGGCGCATGAACGGTCTCGCATCGAGGCGCAGGACAACGACGGCCTGGTCGACTCCGTCCTTAGCAAGCCCGTCACCAGTTCGGAGCTTTTCAATGCCGTGAACCACAGCGTGTCCCGCCATACCGGCAGCACCGAGCGCGTGGTTTGCTCCACCCGCATCGGGGCGGTCGATGCGCAGTGGCTGCAAGGGCTGCGTGTGCTGCTGGTGGACGACAGCGAGATCAACCTCGAGGTCGGAAAGCGGCTTTTGGAGCGCGAGGGGGCCCGCGTCCACACCGCACAGGATGGGCAGCAGGCCGTTGACGTCTTGCGCGCCGATGCGCAGCAGTTCGACGCGGTGCTGATGGACGTGCAGATGCCTGTTCTGGATGGCTACGCTGCCACTGCCAGGATACGCGGCGAGCTGGGCCTCACGATATTGCCCGTGTTGGCGCTGACGGCTGGCGCGCTTGACGAGGAAAGGCGCCGGGCCGAAGCCGCCGGCATGACGGACTTCCTGACCAAGCCGTTGGATCCTGCCGCCCTCGTGCGCGCCTTGCGGCGGGCCATCGAGCACGCACGTGGCAAACCACTGCCGCTTGCGCCGCCCTCGCCGCCCCCTGACGTTCAAGCGCCCGTACCCGACTGGCCACATATCCAGGGCATCGACACTGCCGCCGTCGTGCAACGCCTCAACGGAAACCGCGAGCTGTTCCTGCGCATGCTGCAGCGCTTGTTGCGCGATTTCCCCGCGGACAAGCTGGCATCGTCATGGCCCGACGCCCTGCAGACACAGCGCGATGGCCTCGCCGCCCAAATGCACAAGCTCAGGGGCGCGTCAGGCACGCTCGGCGCCAATGACGTGTACGAGCTTTCAGGGTCGGCGGAAGACCTGCTCCGGACCTCTGGGAGCGACGCGTCCCTGCCTGCAGTCATGGAGTCGCTATGCCAGGCGCTCCAACGTCTTGCGCTGGCCTGCGAGCCGCACTTGCGGCCCAGTGACCGCGGCACTGTGCCCACAGGCCACATGCCCATCCCGTCGAAGCTCGATCCGGCAGACATCGAGGTGCTGCTGGACTCGCTGCGGCAACAAGACCTCGCAGCGGTCGAGACCATCCGACGGCTTGCTCCAGCACTGTCTGCCCACTGGGGCGAAGAAACCGTCGCCCGCCTGCAGGAAGCCGTCTCCGAACTGGATTTCGCCAATGCACTCGACATCGCCCGACAGGCATGCACGGACGCCAATCAGTGATGATGCCCCGTGCGTTTGGGATCCGAGTCAGGCCGCCCGCGTTCTAGTGTGCTGAGCTGTAGTTCGCAAACAGAATCGTTCAATGCTGGCGAGAGCATCGCATCGGCCTTCCCTTGGCGTGGCCGGGCTGGCGCCACCGACTCACACGGGCTTGGCTGCGCAGTGCTTGGCGATGTAGTCGGCATGGTCCGGCATCACCGCCACGCACTTGGCGATCACCTCGCGGACACTTTCGAGGTAGGTGGCGGTGGCGTCCTCGGACTTCAACCCGGCCAGCGGGTGGCAGGCGCGCGGCACGAGGTTCTGGCCCTCCATGACCTGCAGCCAGCCGACTTCGCTGAACAGCTCGTTGTTGAAGCGCACGATGCGACCATGGCTCTCGAACAGGCTGATCTTCTGCGCGAGCGACTGCGGCACTTCCATCCGAGCGCACTGCTTCCAGAACTCGGAGTCGTCGCGCTGGTTCAGGTGGTAGTGCAGGATGATGAAGTCGCGCACGCTCTCGTAGTTGAAGCGCGCCTGGCGGTTGAACTCATCCACATCCGCAGCCGCGAAACCACGGTCGGGGAAGAAGTCGATCAGTTGCTGGATGGCGGACTGGATCAAGTGGATGCTGGTGGACTCCAAGGGCTCCAGGAAGCCGCTGGACAGGCCGATGGCGACGACGTTTCGGTTCCAGGCCAGGCGCCGCATGCCGGTGCGGAACTTGATGAGGCGCGGCTCGGCCAGCGGCGCGCCGTCGAGGTTGGCCATCAGGATGGACGCCGCCTCGTCGTCGCTCATGTGAGCACTGCAGAAGACATGGCCGTTGCCGGTGCGGTGCTGCAGCGGGATGCGCCACTGCCAGCCGGCGCGGTGCGCCGTGGAACGCGTGAAGGGCGTGAACGGCCGTGCGGATTCGCAAGGCACTGCCCAGGCGCGGTCGCAGGGCAGCCAGTGCGTCCAGTCCTCATAGCCGGTCTGCAGTGCCTGCTCGATGAGCAGGCCGCGAAATCCCGAGCAATCGACGAACAGCTCGCCCTCGATGCGGCGCCCGCCGTCCAGTACGACGGCTTCGACATGGTCGGCCGCCTCGCCGTCGGTGCGTAGCCTGGTCTCGACGATCTTGCCCTCGACGCGCACGACGCCCAGCTTCTCGCTGCGCCGACGCAGGTAGCGTGCGTACAGGCTGGCGTCGAAGTGGTAGGCGTACGTGATCTCGCGCAGTGGCGAGTCCTCCATGTCCAGCTGCGGCGGCAGGAAGCGATTGGCCTTGCTGGCCATGCGTGCGATCGAGTAGGCCTCCAGTGGTGCTGCGCGGCCCAGCGCGCGCATGCGCAGCCAGTGCTGCTCGAAACCCACTGGCCACAGTTCACGGCCGATGCGGCCGAAACCGTGCATGTAGCGGTCACCGATGCGGCCCCAGTTCACGAACTCAATGCCCAGCTTGAAGCTGCCATAGGTCTCGCGCAGGAACTCGTCCTCGTCGATATCCAGCAGATGGTTGAAGCGCTGGATCATCGGGATGGTCGCCTCGCCGACCCCCACCGTGCCGATCTCGTCGGACTCGACGACGGTGATTCGGCAGCGGTCCTTCAGCACGGTGGCGAGCGCGGCGGCCGACATCCAGCCGGCGGTGCCACCGCCGACGATGACGATGTTCTGCAGAGGAGAGGCTTGCACAGGCGGTCCGACGAGTTGTGGATGAGGCGAACGGCGGGAGCGCCCGAAGGCGGTCCCGCCGTGCTGGCCGGCGATTATTGCCAGTTGTAGACGGTCGTGTCGGCCGTGCCGGTGGAGCTGGACGGTGACGTGAAGACGCGGTTGCTGCCACCCTCCCACACCACGTTGCCGTTGCCGTCCTTCTTGATGAACTTGAACTCGAACTGCGTGCCCTTGGGTACGCTGACCGGCAGGAACCATTGCGGGTAGTTCGGATTCATCATCACCTCGGAGGCCTTGGCCGGATCCCACGAGCCCAGCTCCGGAATGCTGCCGACGACATAGACGTTCTGCCCCACGCTGGTGGAAGCATTGACCTTGAAGATGACCTGCACCTGGTCACCCGACAGCACCTCGTAGCGGAAGGTGTTGCTGGTGTTGGCACCCTTTTGCACGGTGATGTTCAGCACGCCGGCCACGGCGGCAGCAGGAACGGTGGTCTCGATCATCGTGTCGCTGGCCGACACGACGGTCGCCGTGGTGGCACCGAACTTCACGGTGGGAGTGCCGCCAAGGCCGGTGCCGTAGACGTAGACCGTGTTGCCGGCTCGGCCCGAGGTCGAGACGACGTCGCCGATGCGTGGGATGGTGGTGCCCAGCGACGGGTTGTAGGACCAGACGCTGACGGCGCCGCCGCTCAGCACGAAGCTGGCGATCTGGCCGCCGCTGACGATGGCCGTGCCCCCCGACAGCAGCCCGGTCAGCTGGTCGCTATAGCTGCCGCCCGGCAGGCTGGTGGACAGCACCGGCACGGTGTAGCTCGTGCTCGGGTGCCGGTTCACGGCCACGACCACCTGCTTGTCGTAGAACTTGCGCGAGAACACCAGGACATCGTTGTTCGAGTAGAGCACTGCCGTCTCGCCATAGGCCAGCGCGTCGTTGGACGCCCGCAGCGCGGCCAGCTTCTGGATGGTCTGGTAGGCCGTGGTCGTCTGGCTGAAGGCGGGCGCGGCTACCTGCATGAAGCCGCGGCCGGCGATGTCGCTGGCATTGGCCGACGACATGTACTGCTCTGTGCCGTAGTAGATATTGGGCGTGCCGCGTGCCGTCATCAGCGTGGCGATGGCCGCGTGGAAAGGCTTGTCGTTCGGCTGGATGTAGCGAAAGCGCGTGACGTCGTGGTTGTCCAGGAACGTGACCGCCTGGTTCTCGTAGATGTAGTCGGCCGAGGTCTGCAACATCATGTTGCCGAACTGGGTCATGGTCTCGCTGAAGTTGCCGAAGGCGTTGGTGCTGGCGCGGTAGTACTCGAAGTCCAGGTTGTTGACGCCGGTGCGGTCAGGGAAGGTGCGGTACTCGTCGTACTTGGGGTCCGGGCGGCCGATGAAGAACTCGCCGAAGTGCGCGAGCGGGCCGCCCGCCGCGGAGTCGATGGCGTCCTTCAGACCCTTCACGAAGGCCGGGTTCATGTGCAGCGTCGCGTCATGGCGGAAGCCGTCCACGCCCATCGCCTTCCAGAAGGCCGCGGCCTTCTCCAGGTGGGCGACGACGTTGGTGTTCTCCTGCGAGAAGTCGGCCAGCGAGCCCAGCTCCTTGTGCCGGAAGCCGAATCGGCTGCTGTCGCTGCCGCGGTCGCCAAGGCCGTGGAACCAGCCATTGACGTCATTGTTCGGGTCGGCCAGCAGGTTCTCCACCGCAGACGAGCCGGAGCAGTTGTAGGGCTCGCCGGCTGCGTCGAAGCAGTAGTTGCCGCTGCCGTCCTTGTCGGGTTCGTAGAGCTTGCCGTCCTCGGCAACAAAGCCCGCCGTGGGGTTCTGCCAGCGGCTGGTGTGGTTGGTGACGAAGTCGATCACCAGCTTCATGCCCTGGGCATGCAGCGCGTCACGCAGCGCCTTGAACTTCGCGAGGCTGCCGAAGTGCTTGTTGGTCGCGAAGTAGTTGCGGACGTGGTAGCCGTGGAAGCTGGTCCAGCGATCCACGCCGCCGCCAGGCTGGTAGTCCAGGATGGCCGTGTCCCGGTTGGCATACGGCGCGGAGATCCAGACCGCCGTGACGCCCATGTTCTTCAGGTAGGGGATCTTGTTGATGATGCCCTGCCAGTCGCCGCCTTGGTAGAGCTTGAGGTCGACACCCGTCCCGTCATACAGCGTCGGATCGAAGCCGCTGGGCACGTTGTTGCCCGTGTCACCGTCGGAAAAGCGGTCCGTGATGATCTGGTAGACCACGTCCTTGGGCGTCACCGGCCCGAGCGCGCCGCTGGCGGTGAGCGCACCGGCGGGTTGCGCCAGCGCGATCGCGATGCAGGCACCCAGTGCCAGCAGTTTTCGCCGATTGACGGGCACGTTATGTCCGAGGTTGAAGAGACTCATTTCCATATCCAGCTCCATACGGTGATTGACGAGGGAGGACTCGCGCCCCGGGGGGCGTCCATGCAGGAACTTGGGGCGCGATCAGGAAACCGGGGCCTTGCAGCGAAGGCCCCGGAGGTCAGCTCAGCCTCAGAGCTTGTAGCTCAGGCCCAGCAGATAGGACTTGCCGAACTTCTTGCGGTCGGTGGTCTGGCCATTGACCGCGTCGTAGTACGAGAACCACGGGTTGGTCATGTTGCTGCCCTGTGCCAGGATGGACAGGCCCTTGAACATGCCGCTGCCGAACTCGTAGGACGTCTGGAAGTCGACGCCGGTTGAACCCTTGATGTAGACCAACTGGTTGCGGTCCTGGTAGTCGTTGATCGAGCCCAGGAAGTCTGAGCGCTTGCGCGCGGCGATGGCGATCTGGAAACCGTTGGCCTCGTAGTAGGCGCGCAGGTTGACGACCTGCTTGGACAGGCCCGGCAGCGGGATGTTGACGGTGTTGACGTTCTGCGTCGAGAAGGCCGACGCCGGCAACGCCACCGAGCTGCTCGTGTTGGAGTAGTTCACCATCACGCCGAAGCCGTCCAGCCATTTCGCGGCCAGCGACAGCGGCACGTTCACCGCCAGTTCCACACCGCGGATCGAGCCGCCCGAACCGTTGACCGGCTGGGTGAACACGCCCACCGTGCTGCCGCTGGGCGGCAGCGTGGTGCCAGGCGTCACATAGGGCTTGAAGTCGAACGGCTGGCCGACGTTCAGGATGTAGGTCTTCAGGTTCTTGTAGAAGCCGGCGACGCTGACATAGCCCTTGTTGCCGAAGTACTTCTCATAGGACAGGTCCAGAGCATCGGCGCGGAAGGGCTCTAGCTTCGGATTGCCACCGGTGCCGTTCAGGCGCTGGGGGCTGATGTCGGTCTTGAGCGTCATCTCGATCGACGTCTTCATGTCCTCCATGTTCGGTCGGGCCAGCACACGCCCCAGGCCGAAGCGCAGCACGCTGTCATTGCTCAGCTGGGCAGCGAGGTTCAGGTTGGGCAGGAAGTCGTTGAAGCTGTGGCTGTCCGACATGGGCACATAGGTGCAGCTCTTGGTCGCATCCACACAGGTTGCCTGGTCGACGCGGAAGCCCGTGGAGGTCTGCTGCGTGCGCTGCACCTGCAGGCCAATGTTGCCGCGCACGTCCAGGCCGCCGATCTTGCCGTCGATGTCGCCCTTGACGTAGGCCGTGGCCACCTTCTCCTCGACGCCCCAGCTCTTGCTGGCGATGTCCAGCACGGTCCAGGGGATCAGGTCATAGACGGTGCCCAGCGAGCCGGCCGGGTTCCAGTTGAGTGTCGGGATGCCGGTCAGGCCGCCCACGCCGACCGTGGCATTCGGGATCTCGGCATAGGCCAGGCGGTCCTTGAGCGTCCCGTCGGCGTTCAGCGCACCCTTGACGGCCAGCGCGCCCTCGGTGTCCTTGCGGTCCTTGGTACGACGGGTGAAGTTGCCGCCGATGTCCACTGCCGCCACCGGCCCCCAGGACAGGTCGGTCTTGCCGGACAGGCGGATCGCCTTGATCTTGTCCTTGGTGATGGGGTTGGCATAGAAGCCGTCTTGCACGCCGTTGGCGCCGGCCCATCCCTGCACGTCGGTCAGCTTGATCAGCTTGGGATCGGAGTAGTTCAGGCCGCTGGTGTACTTGACGTCGGCCAGGTTGGTGCCGTCAAAGCCGGAGAAGCTGATGGTGTCGGCGTTGTTGATGGTGTTGCCCGGCAGGCCGGCCGTCGTCTCGTAGCGCACTGAATGCTTGTCCACGCCCGAGTACGACAGGTCGGCCTTCAGGATCCAGGCGCCTGCGCTCAGGCGGTTGTTCCAGCCGATGGACTTCAGCTCATCGGTGTAGTCCTCGTTGTGGTTGCGGATCACGCCCTTCCAGTTCGTGAACGTGCCCGAGGTGGCGATGCCGTTGGAGACCGTTGCATTGATCAGCGTGCCGCCCTGGTCGTTGGCGCCGGCGGACAGCCCGCCCAGCGGACCCTCGAGGCCACGCTTCTTGACCGAGAAATTGCCCTTGGAATAGAAGATGTCGGCGACGGACTCGAAGTCCTTGTTCGGGCGGAACTGCAGCACCGCCATCGCACCCTTGCGGTCAAAGTCGGTGGTCTCGATATCCGTCGTGAAGCCGCCCGGCGTCTTGACCGTGCCCCCGTTGTAAGGCACGTCGGCCACCCAGCCGCCCCAGGTGTTGAAGTTGGGGCGCCCGCCGCCGTTGGACTTGTGCTTGGTCACGCCCAGGGCGACGCCGAAGGTGCGATCGGCGAACTGGTCCACGTAGGAGAACGCCGCCCGGTCGCCACTGCCCGTGCCGAAGCCCGGCAGGTTCTCGGCCTTGGTGTTGTGCTCCTTGCGGTAGTTCACGGCCATCGTGCGGCGCGCGAAGTTGAGCGGGCGGACCATCTGCAGGTCGATGGTCGACGACAGACCCTGCCCCACCAGCGAGGCGTCCGGTGTCTTGTAGATCAGGATGCCACCCAGCAGCTCGGCCGGGTACTGGTCGAACTCGACGCCCCGGCCCGTACCGGTCGACGCCTGCTCGCGCCCGTTGAGCAGGCCGCCGTTGAAGTCGGGCGACATGCCGCGCACGCTGACCTGCTGGGCGCGTCCCGTGACCGGGCTCAGCTGGATGGCCACGCCCGGCAGGCGCGACACCGACTCCGCGACGCTGGCATCGGGCAACTTGCCGATGTCCTCGGCGGAGATCGCCTCGACGATGGAGTCGTTGTTCTTCTTGACCGAGATCGCATCCTCGATGCCCTTGCGGATACCGGTGACGGTCACGGTCTCGAGTTGCTGAGCCGGCTGCTGTGCCACCGCGCCCGAAGCGGCGATGAGCAGCGTGCAGCCAAGGGCTACCGGGCTGATGCGGAACGAGTCGCGCGCGGCCGCGCGCCTGTCCTGGGTCATGGTCATGTCTGTCTCCTGTGTTTCGTCTGGATAACGGCCTGCCCTGCGGCCCATGCGCCTGGTTGACGCATGTCCCGTTGGCTAGAACCCAACGTCTCAGGCATGTTTGTATCAAAACTAGATTTGAGACCCACCCTGCGCAAACCCTAGGAATCGCACAAAAACGACCAGTTTTCAGGCAAATACCCAGGGTTAACCATGACTTATCCAGAAAACAGTTCAATCGCCCGCCGCTATCAATCCTCAAAAATACAAAACTTGTAGCTCAACTACATTCTTTGCAAATGAGTGCCCAAGGGCTGCCGAAGGCAGGCAGCAGCGCACCCGCCGCCATCGGCAGCGATGCAAGAAATCAGGGGGAAAGCGGGTGCGGGCGGACGCCCGCGCCCGGTCAGGCCTCGGCCTGCTCCAGCGCCAGCGCGGCGCCGGACAGTGCGGCGAGCGTGTCGGTGATGAGGGCCGTTGGGATGCCCGCAAGGAAGGACTGGAAGCGGCCCTTGGCCTCGAAGCGGCGGCGGAACTCCGACTGGAAGAAGCGCTCGCCCAGGCGCGGCACGATGCCGCCGCCGATGAAGACGCCGCCGCGCGCGCCCAGCGTCAGTGCGACGTTGCCGGCGAAGCCGCCCAGCATGGCGCAGAAGACGTCGAGCGTGCGAACGCAGGCCGGCGACTCGCCCGCCAGGCCCCGGGCCACGATCTGCTCGGTGGACAAGGAGGCGACATCCTCGCCTTCGCCCAGCACGGCGGCCACGGCGCGGCACAGCACGGGCAGGCCGATGCCCGACAGGAAGCGCTCGGCCGACACATGCGGGAACTCGTTGCGCGCCTGGCTCAGCACGGCGCCCTCGAAATCGTCGGCCGGGGCCAGCGTCGCATGCCCACCCTCGCCCGGCAGCGCGAGCCAGCGGCCGGGCGCCCGGACAACACCGCCCACGCCCAGGCCCGTACCCGGGCCGATGACGGCCATCACGGTGCCTGCGGCAACGTCGCCGACGGCCGGCGGCGGCGCACCCCAGGCGCGCAACTGGTGCCCACGCAGCCGCGGCAGCGACAGCGCCTGAGCCTCGAAGTCGTTCAGGCACAGCAGCGTCTGCAGGCCCAGCTCCTCCTGCGTGCCTGCGCGGGAGAAGCTCCAGGCGCCGTTGGTCAGCTCGATGTGGTCACCGTCCAGCGCCGTCGCCAGCGCGAAGGCGGCGCTGCGCGGCCTGGGCAGGCCCGGCGCCTGGCCAGCCAGGTAGGCCCGCACGGCAGCGGCGGGGCCGGCATGGCCCGCCACGGGCAGCACCCGCACATCCTCCACCTGAGCGCCCGGACCGGCCACGGTGCCGAAGCGGGCGTTCGTGCCACCGACGTCGGCCACCAGCCAAGGAAAGGCGGCACTCATGCCCGGGCTCCCGGTGCGCGGACGGCGGAGATGAAGGATGGGAGCTGCGGGAATCGGGCTTGGAAGGACACGGGGCGGAAAGGCGAGATTTCGGTCGCGGCGGACGGTAGCAAAACTACACTTTTTCGGCAATACAGATCCGCCCTGCCCTCATTTTCCTGGGAGGCAAGCGCTTTCATGCCTCGACCATCAAACCTTCTCGCCGGAAAATACGCCACCAGTCATCTGTAGTGCAGCTACAGCACCAAAAGCACCCCAGGCCACGGCAGGCCAGCCGCCGCGAAAGCCTGCTGAATAATCCGCCGCTCGATTCCTTCCAGCCCCTGGCCGCATCCATGCCCCGTTTCGACAGCCCCCGTCTGCTTGCCGACATCGGCGGCACCTATGCCCGCTTCGCGCTGGAGATCGGGCCGGGCGAGTTCACGCAGATGGCCTCGCTGCGCTGCGCCGATCACGCCGACTTCCACGCCGCCGTGCACGCCTATCTGGGCGGCCTGAGCTGGCAGGAGGGCGGCGCGCAGCAGATCGCACACGCAGCCATTGCCATCGCCAACCCGGTCGAGGGCGACCGGGTGCGCATGACCAACTACCACTGGCAGTTCTCCATCGACGAGATGCGCCAGCGCCTGGGGCTGGACACGCTGGTGGTCGTCAACGACTTCACGGCGCTGGCCATGGCCCTGCCGCGCCTGGCCGACGTGGACGTGCGCCAGGTCGGCGCCGGCCAGGCGCGCCGGCCCAGCGTCATCGGCCTGCTGGGTGCGGGCACGGGCCTGGGCGTATCGGGGCTCATCCCGGCCGGCGAAGGCTGGATCGCGCTGGGCACCGAGGGCGGCCATGTCAACTTCGGCCCCCGCGACGAGCGCGAGATGGACATCTTGAAATTCGCCTGGAAGACGCTGGACCATGTCTCCTACGAACGGCTGATCTCCGGCCCCGGCCTGGAACTCATCCACCGCGCACTGGCCGAGCGCAACGGCGTGGACGCCGAACCGCTGCTCGCGCCGGCCATCACCCAGCGCGCGCTGGAGGACGGCGACGCGCTGTGCCTGGAAACGCTGGAGGTCTTCTGCGGCCTGCTGGGCACGGCTGCGGCCAACCTGGCGGTGACGCTGGGCTCGCTGGGTGGCATCTACATCGGTGGCGGCATCGTGCCGCGCCTGGGCGAGTACTTCGACCGCAGCCCGTTTCGCAAGCGCTTCGAGGACAAGGGACGCTTTCACGACTACGTCTCCGCCATCCCGACCTTCGTCATCACGGCCGAGAACGCGACGTTCAAGGGCGCATCGGCCATTCTCGAGAACCAGCTGCGCAACCTGCAGGCCTCGCCCGGGTCGGCCATCCTGGGCCAGATCCGCCGCGCCCGCAGTGAGCTGTCGCCGGCCGAGCTGCGTGTGGCCGACCTCGTGCTGGCCCAGCCACGCTCCGTGCTGAACGACCCCATCGCCGAGATCGCCCGCGCCGCCGGCGTCAGCCAGCCCACCGTGATCCGCTTTTGCCGTTCGCTGGGCTGCGAGGGCCTGTCGGACTTCAAGCTGCGCCTGGCGTCGGGGCTGACCGGCACGGTGCCCGTCACGCACACGCAGGTCAACACCAACGACTCCATGCTGGAGCTGGGTGCCAAGGTGCTGGGCAACACGGCCAGCGCCATCCTGCAGGTGCGCAGCCACCTGAACCGCGACACCATCGACCGTGCCATCGACCTGCTGCTGTCGGCCAGTCGCATCGAGTTCTTCGCGCTGGGCCACTACGGGGTCGTCGCCCAGGACGCGCAGTTCAAGTTCCTGCGCTTCGGCATGCCCTGCGGCGCCTACACCGACCCGCGCCTGCAGCTGCTCGCCGCCGACGTGCTGCGCGAGGGCGACGTGGCGGTCGTCGTCAGCAGCGGCGGGCGGCTGCCGGAGCTGTTGTCCGTCGTCGAGAAGGCCCAGGAGCGCGGTGCCAAGGTCGTGGCCATCACGGCCAGCCAGAGCCCGCTGGCCAAGAAGGCCGATGTCGCGCTGATCGTCGACCACGTCGAGGACATCGCCACCCACCTGCCCATGGTCAGCCGCATCCTGCACCTGCTGGTCATCGACATTCTGGCGGTGGGTGTGGCGATGCGCCGCAACCCCGACAGCATCGCGGCACTGACACATGGCCCGGAGGACGACGAGGCCAAGTCCGGCCGCGGCGCCACCACGGCAGCCCCCGGCGTCAGCATGGCCTCGCCGCTGGCGCGACTGACGTCGCACAGCCGCTAGGCGCAAGGCCTGACCCCACATGACTTTCGCCAAGCCGGACTTCACTCACGACGATGCGTGAATCCGACCCGCGAGACACCATCCGACTGCTACGCTAGGCCGGATATCCATCCATCGAGTTGACGCCGACCGACGGGGCGAAGACCTCGGGGTTCTGGGAGGGACATGAAAGCATCGTTTCTGAAGCGCTGGCGCCTGCGCCTTGTCATCATCGCCCTGCTCGCCGCGGCGGGCGCGACCTGGTGGTTCACCCGCAAGCCCCCTGCGCCACCGGCGCCGCCCAGCGGCGTGGTCGCGCTGGCAGACATCACCCAGACCGTGCAGGCTGCCGGCGTGCTGCAAGCCAAGACCCGCGTCGACGTCGGCGCGCAGGTCAGCGGCCAGATCCAGACCATCCACGTGCAGCTGGGCCAGCAGGTCAAGAAGGGCGAGCTTCTCGTCAGCCTGGACCCCGAGCTGGCCCGCAGCGACGTCGCCCAGGCCGAGGCCTCGGTGGCCCAGGCCAGCGCGGCGCTGGACAGCCGGCGCATCGACGCCGATGCCGCGCGCCGTGAACTCAAGCGCCAGCAGCGCCTGCTGGCCGGCCAGGCCACCTCCGGCAACGAGGCGGAGAAGGCCGAGGTCGAACTGGCCAAGATCGAGGCCGACCTGCGTGGCCAGGCCGCCACCGTCGCGCGGCTCCAGGCCGACCTGGACAAGAGGAAGGTCAACCTCTCATACACCCGCATCACCGCGCCCATGGACGGCACGGTCGTCAACCTGCCGGTGCAGGTCGGCCAGACGGTCATCTCGGTGCAGATCACGCCGGTCATCCTGACGCTGGCCGACCTCGACACCATCACCGTGCGCACCAAGGTGCCCGAGGCCGACGTGCAGGCCATCAAGGTGGGACAGGCGGCGCGCTTCTCGACGCTGTCCGGCGAAGGCAAGCGCTATGAAGGCAAGGTGCGCGTCATCCAGCCGGTGCCGGAGCGCGCCGGCAATGCGGTCTTCTACAACGTGCTCTTCGAGGTGGACAACCGCGATCGCGCGCTGTTCAGCGACATGACGGTTCAGGTGGATATCGAGACCGGCTCGGCCAAGCAGGTGCTGGCCATGCCCATCGTGGCCCTGGGCGAGCGTGGCAAGGACGGGCGCTTCACGGTGACGGTGCTGGACGCCGCCAACAAGCAGACGCCGCGTCAGGTGAAGGTAGGCCTGCAGGACGGCGCCAAGGTGCAGATCGTCGACGGCCTGAAGGCCGGCGAGAAGGTGCTGCTCGCACCGCCGAGCGCCGCCGACGCCGCCTCCGCTCCCACCAGCGCTGCCAGCAACTGACCATGGCTCTCATCGAGCTGAAGGACGTCGCCCGGCACTACCAGCTGGGCGAGATCGACGTCCCGGCGCTGGACGGCGTCAGCCTCTGCATCGAGGCCGGCGAGTTCGTCGCCATCATGGGCCAGTCGGGTTCGGGCAAGAGCACGCTGATGAACGTGCTGGGCTGCCTGGACAACCCCACGCGCGGGCGCTTCCTCATCGGCGGACAGGACGCCAGCACGCTGGGCCCCGACGAGCTCGCCGCGCTGCGCCGCGAGCGCTTCGGCTTCATCTTCCAGCGCTACCACCTGCTGCCCCACCTGGACGCCCGCGCCAACGCCGCCCTGCCGGCCGTGTATTCGGGTGTCGGCAAGGGCCCGCGCGGCGAGCGCGCGCGGGCGCTGCTCGACCGCCTGGGCCTGGGCGGTCGGCTGCACCACCGCCCCAACGAGCTGTCCGGGGGCCAGCAGCAGCGCGTGTCCATCGCCCGGGCGCTGATGAACGGCGGCCAGATCATCCTGGCCGACGAGCCCACCGGCGCACTTGACTCGGCCTCCGGTGCCGAGATGCTGCGCCTGCTCAAGGAGCTCAACGAGCGCGGCCACACCATCATCCTCGTCACGCACGACGCGGCCGTGGCGGCCCATGCGCGCCGGGTCATCGAGCTGAAGGACGGCAAGGTGGTCGCCGACAACGGCACGCCGGCCGGCCACCTGCCGCCAACCGAGCTGCCCAGCGATGCGCCGCCGGTGAAGCAAGGCGGCCATCTGCGTCGCGTCCAGGTGCAGTGGCGCGAGGCCGTCGCCACGGCGCTGCTCGCGCTCAGGGGCAATCGGCTGCGCACGGCACTGTCCATGCTGGGCATCAGCATAGGCATCGCCTCTGTGGTCAGCATCGTGGCACTGACCACCGCCGCGCGCGCCTCCATCGAGACCGATCTCTCCAGCCTGATCTCCGGCCGCATCCCGGTCTGGCGCGGCAACCCTGCCCTGCCGCCCGGCGCCGTGGCCCAGCCCTTCAGGCCCAACGAGATCGACTCGCTGCGTGCGCTGGCCGGCGTCAAGGGCATCACGCTGAACCGCCAGATGCAGCTGACCGCGCGCCACCAGTCGCGCGACGCCATGCTCGAGGCCGTCGGGGGCGATGCCAACACCCTGAAGGCTCGCAAGCTCAAGCTGGCGCAGGGCCGCTACTTCAACGCGATGGATTTCGAGACGCGCAGCCAGGTCGCCGTCATCGACGAGAAGACGCGCGACGCGCTGTTCAAGAAGGGCGAGTCGCCGGTGGGCCGGCTGATCTTCGTCAACCCCGGCATGGCCCCCGCGACCGAGGCCGTGCCCGGTGCCCCGCCGCCCCCGACGGCCGCACTGCCCTTCACGGTCATCGGCGTCGTGGAACCCGAGGGCGGCGCCTTCAGCTTCGGCAGCTGGCTGGGCCAGCTCTACCTGCCGCACACCACCTTCTCCCGCAAGCTGGACGCGCGCGCCGACGTCGACAACTTCGACGTGCTGCTGGACCTGACCGTGCCGCCCCAGCAGGTGCGCGAGCAGCTCATCCACCGCCTCAAGGCCTTGCACGGCCGCGAAGACTTCGGCACCTGGAACGGCGAGGAGGAGTTCCGCAAGTTCCAGAGCGTGACCAGCGCAATGGCGGCGCTGTTCGCCGGCGTGGCGGCCATCTCGCTGCTGGTGGGCGGCGTGGGCGTCATGAACATCATGCTGGTGTCGGTCTCCGAGCGCACCCGTGAGATCGGCATCCGCATGGCCGTCGGCGCACGCCAGGGCGACGTGAGGCTGCAGTTCCTCATCGAGGCCGTCGTGCTGTGCTGCCTTGGCGGCCTCGTCGGCGTTGCGCTGAGCTGGCTGGCCGCGCAAGGCCTCAACGCGGCCCAGCAGCATCTTCACGTGGACATCAGCTGGACGGCGCTCGGCGTGGCCTTTGCGGTATCCAGCGGCGTGGGCCTGGTGTTCGGCACCCTGCCCGCACGGCGGGCAGCGGCGCTGAGCCCGGTCGACGCATTGGCTCGGGAGTGAAAAAAGCAATGAGACTGACCTCGATCACCCTGGCCCTGGTGCTGCTCGCCGGCTGCGCCCACGGCCCGGCCTCCCGCGCGCCCGAGGTTTCGGAAGTGCCTGCGCCCAACGCCTGGGCACTGGACGGCGGCGACGCGACGCCGGACTGGGCCGGGCTGCTTGACCCGACGCTGGCCGCCCTGCAGGCCCGCGCGCTGCAGGCCAACCGAGACATTGCGCTGGCCGCCCAGCGCTGGAAACAGGCCCAGCTTCTCGTCGAGCAGAGCCAGCTGCGCTGGACACCCAGCGCCGGCGTGTCCGCCAACGCCAGCCGACCGATCGAGACGCAAAGCACGACGCGCAACGTCGATGTCGGCGGCGTCACGGTGCCGGTGACCACGTCCACCGGCTGGAGCCGCAGTTACGGCGCCTCGCTGGGCGTCGGCTACGAGCTGGACCTGTGGGACCGCCTGGCCCAGACCACGGCAGTGCAGCGCGCGCAGGCCGAGGCGGCGCGCACCGACGTCGCTGCGGCGCGATTGCTGATCCGCAGCCAGGTGGCCGAGGCCTACTGGACGCTGGCCGCCATCCGCGCCCAGCACCCGCTGGCCCAAGCCCAGCTCGCGCTGACGCGCGAGACGCTGGAGCTGACCCGCGCCCGCGTGCGCGAGGGCAAGCTGCTGCCCATCGAGCTGGACAAGATCGCCGTCAATGTGCAGGCCGCCGAGTCGCGCCTGGCCGACCTCGCGGCCGACGCCGGACTGCAGCGCCACGTGCTGGCGCTGCTGCTGGACGAACCGCTGCCCGGCCCCGCGCCCGAAGCCGCCCTGCCCTCCGGTGAACCGCCCCGCTGGCGCCTGGCCGAACCCGCCGACGTGCTGGCGCAGCGGCCCGATGTGCAGCGTGCCCGCCTGGGGGTGGACGCCGCGCTGGCCCGGCTGCGCGTCAGCGAGGCGGACCGCTATCCGCGCCTGAGCTTCTCCGCCGCCCTGAGCACCGGCGGCACGCGCGCGAGCGACTGGCTGTCACAGCCGCTGGCAGCCTTCGCCGCCAACCTCGCCGTGCCGCTGATCGACTGGCAGCGCCTGAACCTGCAGCGCGACAGCGCCCGCACGGAGCTCGACACCGCCGCGCTGACGTTGCGCGACACGCTGCACAAGGCGCTGGCCGACATCGAGGCCCAGCGCATCGAGGCCGAGCGCACGGCCCAGCAGCTGCAGGCCAATGCCGGCCGGCTGAAGGAAGCCGCCGAGAACGAGCGCCTGGCCGCGCTGCGCTACGAGGTGGGCGCCATCGCGCGCGCCGACTGGCTGCAGACCCGCAGCGCCGTGCTCGATGCCGAGCAGACCCGCATCCGGCTGCGGCTGACGCAGTGGGTCAGGCAGGCGGCGTTGTTCAAGTCGCTGGGGGGCGCCTGACAGCTTCGCGGCGCCGCTTGATTTACGCTGCCGGCATGCACCCGACTCCCCTTTCCTCGCGCCGCGGCCTGCTGGCCGCGTGCGCAGGCTTCGCGCTGGCACCCTCGACCCTGCTGGCCGCCGCCCCGTCCGTGCAGGGCTACAAGGTCGTCAACACCTACCCGCACGATCCCAATGCCTTCACCCAGGGCCTGTTCTTCCACGACGGCTTCCTGTACGAGAGCACCGGCCTGCGCGGCCGCTCCAGCATCCGCCGGGTGGAGCTGGCGACCGGCCGCGTCGTTCAGGCCGTGGAGCTGCCGGCCGAGTTCTTCGGCGAAGGCATCACGATGTGGGGCGACCGCCTCATCGGCATCACCTGGCAGGAGCAGACCGCCTTCGTGCTCGACCTGAAGACCTTCAAGCTCTGGCGCAAGTTCAGCTATGCCGGCGAAGGCTGGGGCATCACCCACGACGGCCGCGAGCTCATCATGAGCGACGGCACGGCCGAGCTGCGTTTCCTGGACCCTCAGACCTTCAAGGAGCTGCGCCGGGTGCGCGTGACGGCCGGCGGGCGGCCCGTCGAGCTGCTCAACGAGCTGGAATGGGTGGAAGGAGAGGTCTACGCCAACGTCTGGCAGACCGATCGCATCGCCCGCATCAACCCCAAGACGGGCAACGTGACCGGCTGGATAGACCTGAGCGGCCTGCTGCCCCAGCGCAGCGGCGCCGACGACGTGCTCAACGGCATTGCCTACGACGCCAAGGCCAGGCGCCTGTTCGTCACCGGCAAGCTCTGGCCCAAACTCTTCGAGATCCAGCTGACCAAGCCGCGCTGAGCGGGGCCGGCGGCCTTTCAGCGGCAGACGTCGCTGCCCTGGTCGAACACGATCTCCCAACCGCCGGCCGGCTTGCGCCGCCAGACGGACTGGAAGCGCGCCACCACCTTGCCTTCGGGGTCGGTCACCGGACCACTGCTCTGCGCCAGGTCTCCGCTCGGCAGCACGACGACGAGTTCAGGCTTCCACGCGAACGGCGCGGCGGCGCCCTCGAAGAACTTCTGCCACACAGCCATCACGCCATCCGGCCCGCGCAAGGGCTGCTTGCCGCTGATGAAGATGACGTCCGGCGCCAAGAGCCGCCTGAAGCCGGCGGCGTCGCGCGCGGCCATGCGTGCGGCAAAGGTGTTCTCGACGGCCGTGACCTCCGAGACGCGGCGGGCGATCTCATCCGGTGCCGGCCACGCGTCGGCCGCGTGGGCGGCGGCCGCGGCAGGCATCGCGGCAGCGGCAAGCAGGGCTTGGCGGCGGTTGGTCAAGGGTGGCTCCTCTTGCGTTGAGCCACCAGCATGCCCGCCGCTGCCCTCCCTGACTCAAGTCACCCGCCAGGTCCCTCGAGGGCAGGCCTTCAGAACGCGGCGATGCCCGTCTGCGCGCGCCCCAGGATCAGCGCGTGGATGTCGTGCGTGCCCTCGTAGGTGTTCACGACTTCGAGGTTGACCAGGTGGCGGGCGATGCCGAACTCGTCGGAGATGCCGTTGCCCCCCAGCATGTCGCGCGCCATGCGGGCGATCTCCAGGCTCTTGCCGCAGGAGTTGCGCTTCATGATGGACGTGATCTCCACGGCCGCCGTGCCCTCGTCCTTCATGCGCCCGAGGCGCAGGCAGCCCTGCAGGCCGAGCGTGATTTCGGTCTGCATGTCGGCCAGCTTCTTCTGGATCAGCTGGTTGGCCGCCAGCGGCTTGCCGAACTGCTTGCGGTCCAGCGTGTACTGGCGGGCGGTGTGCCAGCAGTCCTCCGCCGCGCCCAGCGCGCCCCAGGCGATGCCGTAGCGGGCGCTGTTCAGGCAGGTGAACGGGCCCTTGAGGCCGCGCACCTCGGGGAAGGCGTTCTCTTCCGGAACGAACACCTTGTCCAGCACGATCTCGCCGGTGATGGAGGCGCGCAGGCCCACCTTGCCGTGGATGGCCGGCGCCGACAGGCCCTTCCAGCCCTTCTCCAGCACGAAGCCGCGGATCTGGCCGCCATCGTCCTTGGCCCAGACGACGAAGACGTCGGCGATGGGGCTGTTGGTGATCCACATCTTACTGCCGGTCAGCTCATAGCCCCCGTCCACCTTGCGCGCGCGGGTGATCATGGAGCCCGGGTCGGAGCCGTGGTTGGGCTCCGTGAGGCCGAAGCAGCCGATCCATTCGCCGGTGGCCAGCTTGGGCAGGTACTTCTGCTTGGTCGCCTCGTTGCCGAACTCGTTGATGGGCACCATCACCAGGGAGGACTGCACGCTCATCATCGAGCGGTAGCCCGAGTCCACGCGCTCCACCTCGCGGGCGATCAGGCCGTAGCAGACGTAGTTCAGGCCGGCGCCGCCATACTCGGTCGGGATGGTGGGGCCCAGCAGGCCCAGCTCGCCCATCTCGCGGAAGATGCCCGCATCGGTCTGCTCGTTGCGGAAGGCCTCCAGCACCCGCGGGCGCAGCCGGTCGTTGCAATACGCCGCCGCGGCGTCGCGCACCATGCGTTCGTCGTCGGTGAGCTGCTCGTTGAGCAGCAGCGGGTCGTCCCAGTGGAAGCTTGCCTTGGTGGCCATGGTGTGTCCTCGTTGATCAGGTTCACCCAGGCCATGAGCCGGGGCGCGTATGGCGCCCAGTATTCCTCTCGTCTCGATTCGTGTCCAATTCAAGAAACGACTTCGACGATTCGCAATACCTATGGACATCCACACCGCAGCCCGCTCGATGGAGTTCCGGCACCTGCGCTATTTCATTGCGCTGGCCGAGGAACTGCACTTCGGCCGAGCCGCCGAGCGCCTGGGCTTGACGCAGCCGCCGCTGTCGGTCGCCATCCAGCAGCTGGAGGCCAGCGTGGGCGCCCGGCTGTTCGACCGCGACAGCAAGGGCGTGCGGCTGACGCCGGCGGGCCAGGCCTTTCGTGCGAGCGCCGCCGCGCTGCTGGCACGCGCCGAGGAGGCCTGCGCCCAGGCCCGCGAGGTGCAGGCCGGCGAAGTGGGACGGCTGCGGCTGGGCTTTGTCGGCTCCACGCTGTTCAACGGCCTGTCCGCCTGGCTGCTGGCCTTCCAGGCCGATCACCCCAAGGTCGAAGTCATCGTCGTGGAGCTGAACTCCCAGGACCAGATCGACGCGCTGCTGGGCGAGGAGCTGGACCTGGGCCTGGTCCACACCGACCGCCTGCCGCCGGCGCTGGCCTCGCAGCCCCTGTACAGCGAGCCCTTCCTGGCCTGCCTGCCGGCGGCCCACCCGCTGGCGGCGTTGACGTCCATCCCGCTCAGCGCGCTCAGCGAGCAGCCCTTCATCCTGTTCTCGCGCAAGGGCTCGCCCGACTATCACGCCCGCATCGTCGAGATCTGCCGCCAGCACGGCTTCTACCCGCGGCTGCAGCACGAGGGCCGGCACTGGCTGTCCGTGGTGTCGCTGGTGTCCCAGGGACTGGGCGTGAGCATCGTGCCGGCCGCCTTCCAGCAGGCCGGCATCCAGGGGGCGGTGTTCCGGCCGCTGACCGAGGCCATCGAGCCGTCAGCGGTATTCGCGGCGTGGCGCAACGACGCGACCGGCGTACTGCGCGAGGGCTTTCTCGCGACCCGGCCCCCGGCCTGACGTCGACGCCCCGGCCGGGCAACGTTCCGCCCATGAGCGTGCATGAGCGGCCCTGAGCGCCTCCGAGCGCCGTTAGACACCGGTAAACGCCGATGAACACCCATGAGCCGACGGGGACCCATGGGCCGCGCATTGCCGGAGCCAGCCCCGACCGCTTGTTGCACGCCGACTTCGCTGGTTGACACGCAGTTGGAATTAACCGACACCACGACCGTCAAGGCAAAGCTATGGTGCCGCCCGCCATGCCTTCCAACGCATCCCCTCGCCTCTGGGACATTTCGCCCGTTGTCGCACCAGACGCGCCCATCTTCCCTGGCGACGAGCCCTACAGCCTGCGCTGGACGGCCCGGCTGTCGCCCGGCTGCCCGGTCAACCTCAGCGCCGTCACGATGTCGCCGCATGTGGGCGCGCACGCGGACGCGCCGCTGCACTACGCCAACGACGCGCCCGCGATTGCCGACGTCCCGCTGGACACCTACCTGGGTCGCTGCCGCGTGATCCACGCCATAGGTGCTGCGCCGCTGATCACCGTCGAGCACCTGCGCCACGCCGAGCAGGACCTGCCGCCCCGCGTGCTGGTGCGCTGCTGCGAACAAGCCGACACGGTGTGGAACCCAGCCTTCACCGCCTACGCCCCCGAGGCGATCGCCTGGCTGGCAGCGCGCGGCGTGCGGCTGATCGGCATCGACACGCCCAGCGTGGACCCGGCCGACTCCAAGGTGCTGGACAGCCACCAGCAGCTGCGCCGGCTGGATCTGCGCGTGCTGGAGAACCTGGTGCTGGACGAGGTGGCCGAGGGCGACTACGAACTGATCGCCCTGCCCCTGAAGCTTCAAGGCGCCTGTGCCTCGCCGGTGCGCGCCGTCCTCCGAGAACTTCCATGACCTCAAGAGAGCAAGCCCTCGCGCTCGATGCGCACGACCCGCTGGCGCCCCTGCGCGAGCACTTCACGCTGCCGCCCGGCGTCATCTACCTGGACGGCAACTCCCTGGGCGCCTGCCCCAAGGCCACGCCAGCCCGCGTCGCCCGCGCCGTGGAACAGGAATGGGGCCAGGGCCTGATCGCGAGCTGGAACAGCGCGGGCTGGATCCACCAGCCGCGCAAGCTCGGCGACCGCCTGGCGCCGTGGATAGGCGCGCAGCCTGGCGAGGTGCTGGTGGCCGATTCGACGTCCATCAACCTCTACAAGGTGCTGCACGCAGCGCTGCAAATGCAGCCGGCACAGCGCCGCGTGGTAGTGAGCGAGCGCAGCAACTTCCCCACTGACCTCTACATCGCGCAAAGCCTGGTGCAGGCCCAGGGCGGCGAGCTCGTGCTGGCCGATGCACCCGAGGACATCCCGGCGCTGCTCGACGGTCGCTGCGCGGTGCTGATGCTCACGCACGTGAACTACCGAAGCGGCCGCATGCACGACATGGTCGAGCTGACGCGCCTGGCTCATGAGGCTGGCGCCCTGGCCCTGTGGGACCTGTGCCACAGCGCCGGCGGCGTGCCGGTGGACCTGCGCGGCGCCGACGCCGACTTCGCCATCGGCTGCGGCTACAAGTACCTGAACGGCGGCCCCGGCGCTCCCGCCTTTGTGTGGATGCACCCGCGCCACGCCGGCCGCGCCCGCCAGCCGCTGACAGGCTGGCTGGGCCATGCGGCGCCGTTCGCCTTCACCACCGACTACCGGCCCGCCGAAGGCATACAGCAGTTCCAGTGCGGCACGCCGGCAGTGCTCGCGATGACGGCGCTGGACGCGTCGCTGGACGTGTTCGACGTGGCGCAGCAGCTGGGCGGCATGGCCGCGCTGCGCGCCAAGTCGCTGGCACTTACCGAGGCCTTCATCGCCCAGCTGGACGCCCGCGTGCCGCAGGCCCGCGTCGCGACGCCGCGCGACGCCGCGTTGCGCGGCTCGCAGGTCTCGTTCTCGCTGCCGGCAGAGATCGACGGCTATGCCGTGATGCAGGCGCTGATCGCGCGCGGCGTGATTGGCGACTTCCGCGCTGGCGAGCCCGCGCTGCTGCGCTTCGGCTTCACGCCGCTGTACACGCGCCACATGGATGTGGTGGAAGCAGTGGACGTGCTGGTCGACATCCTCGCCACCGAATCCTGGCGCAGGCCCGAATTCATGCAACGCCACGCAGTGACATGAGCGACAAGATCGAACACCACGGCGCCCAGCTCGACTTCTCCCGGGACATGAGCTATGGCGACTATCTTCAGCTCGACGCCATCCTGAGCGCGCAGCAACCGCTCTCGCCCGACCACAACGAGATGCTCTTCATCGTGCAGCACCAGACCTCGGAGCTGTGGATGAAGCTCATGCTGCACGAGCTGCACGGGGCGCAAGCCAACGTGGCGGCCGACCGGCTGCCCGAGGCCTTCAAGATGCTGGCCCGGGTGTCGCGCATCATGGAGCAGCTGGTGCATGCATGGGACGTGCTGGCGACGATGACGCCGCCCGAATACAGCGCGATCCGCCCCTACCTCGCCAAGAGCAGCGGCTTCCAGAGCGCGCAATACCGGCGCATCGAGTTCATGCTGGGCAACAAGAACCCAGCCATGCTCAAGCCCCATGAGCACAGGCCTGACCTGCTGGCCCAGGTGCGCGAGGCCTACGAGGCCCCGTCGCTGTATGACGAGGTGCTCAAGCTGATGGCGCGCCGCGGCATCCCCGTGCCGGCCGCCAACCTCGACCGCGACTGGACCCAGCCCCATGTCGCCGACGAAGGCGTCAAGGCCGCCTGGCTGACGGTCTATCGCACCCCGCAGGCCCACTGGGACCTCTACCAGATGGGCGAGGAACTGGTGGACCTGGAAGACGCCTTCCGCCTCTGGCGCTTCCGTCACGTGACGACGGTGGAGCGCGTCATCGGCTTCAAGCGAGGCACCGGCGGCACGGGTGGCGTCAGCTATCTGCGCAAGATGCTGGACGTGGTGCTGTTCCCGGAGCTGTGGGCGCTGCGCACGGAGCTTTGAGGCTGGGGCGGTGCGCGGTCCACTGCGCGCGCTGATTCGAGCAGGACCTTTTCTGTCCCTTGCGGGCGCTCCCTGTGGCTGGCAGCGGGGCATTGGCGATGGGTTCCTTCGCGACTGAATGCCGAGCAAAATTGTCCGCGGCAACCCATCTCTTTCCCGGACGCCAGATGCGCTCAATCCTTGCTTTACTCTTGTTGGCTCCGGCCCTCTGCTTGGCAGAGCCGAGGGCCGAAAGTGGCGGCGGCTATGTCCCGCCGAATGGCTTGGTGCCTGATGCCAGAACTGCGATCGCGATCGCCGTAGCCATATGGAAGCCAATCTACGGCGCCAAGCAGGTCGAGTCGCAGCGTCCCTTCAAGGCCACGCTTGTTCAAGGCGTTTGGCATGTGGAAGGTTCCCTGCCGCGTGGCACCGTAGGCGGCGTCGCGGAGGCCCGGATTTCCAAGACAGATGGCAGAGTCGTCTACGTCATGCATGGCATGTGAACGGGAGATCTCACTGCTGGAGCAAGACGTTTCGCGCTGGCGTGCGTCCATGCATCGCGGGCAATGGCAAGGGCAGCAGCCAGAAGCTGTCGCCGGCAATAGGCTGCCTTCGGCTAGGCTGCAGGGGGGCCGCAACGCCACCCCTGTGTGATTTGTCTTCGGCCGACATCTGGTTTGTGGTGGCTCGTCCGCAGCGGCTGCTGCCAGTTGTCGCCGCTTGATCGCTGCCCGGTCTTCGGCCGAAAGCGCCCGAGCATGACTGGCCGTAGGGAAGGCTAGGATTGGCGCGAGAACAATCTCGATCGTTCGTGAAGCGCCGAGAACAAACATGGGGAGCTACATGCCAAGATTCCTGAGGCCCTTAGTGGCAGTCGTGCTTGCGTGCATGCCTGCGATTGCATTGCTGATCGCGACTTCAGCACGAGCGGCCGTGAGTCTTCAACTTGACGTCGGTAGCCACGTTAGGGCCAAGGCCGGTGCGTCGAGAGTTCCGCCGGACAGACAGGCTACTTTTGACGTGACGCTTGGCGAAAATTACTTGATGGTCGAATCGACTGGCGAGACCATCGTCTACGACTTCGCTTCCCGAAAGCGCTCTGTCATCGACAAGCGCACGAAGACTAGAGTCGATTATTCGCTGTACGACACCGTTGGATTTCGGGTCTACGAGTTTCGGAATCGCAGCGTTCTGGGAGGCGCGCTGTCTGCATCCAAGGTGGATGACTCCGCCATGGCCCAAGTCGACAACGAACACAATCTGGCTGTGCAAGACAAGCCGTCCTCGCCGCTTCGGGTCACGACCGAGGGCACGGATGAGGTGTTCTATGCCGGCCCGAAGGTGATGTTTCGCCAGGGCGTCCGCCTGATGCCCGCGTCAACGACCGAAGCGCGAATGTTCGCCCAGTTGATTCGGTACACATTTGGCGGACACCCGCAGATTCTCAGTGCACTCGCTCAGGCGAATTCAATTCCGAAGAACCTCTCCCTGGTCACTTACGACGTCGGCGGAACGACCACGCATACCGTGACCGTTCGGAGTGTTAGTTCCAACAACGGTCGAACAATTGACGCGTCGGCACTCCCAATACGACCAGCGTCCGGATCGGACAACCCGGTGGACCAGGCCCTTGACCGGGCGGTCGCATTCACGCCGCATGACCTATCGAACGCGCGGCAGCGCAGCAAGGACGAGCTTGACACAGCGCTGCGGGAGGGCCGGGGGCTTGACGCATTCCTAGGAATCGTCGAGTGGACTCTCATGACAGGGGAGGCGCCAGCGCCGCTGAACGCCGACCAGCAAAAGCTGGTCAAGGCAAATGATGCGGTGCGCCGATTGACTGTGGCGTTGAGCGCCAAGTCGAAGGATGACCTATCCAAAGCGGTCGTCGACATTGCCGATGTTGCCAAGAGCGCCACGACGAAAGCTTATGTTCTTCGGATATTCGAAGCGAACAATCGGGCGATGCTCGGAGAGCGTGGTGCCGCTCAGAAGCTCTTCCTCGAAGTTCTGAAATCCAATCCCTTCATCGCCGGCGTCTACAAGGACTTGGGCGACAACATGTTTGTCGATTTCGACATGCCGCGTGCGTGGCGCTGCTGGGATATCGGCCGAAAAATAGCGCCTGGATTTGCGAACTTCCGATCGATCAACCAGATGGAGAGTTCACTGGCTGCGCAGCACCCGGAGTTCTTTTAGGCAGATCGCTCACCTGATCGTTCAATAGAAGCGTCTCGGGTCGCGGCCCTTGCAGCAGTGCTCTACAAAGTTCGACGGGTTGCATTGTGGGTTCAGACTGCAACATGACCGTCACATCCAGCGACAGCCCGACCACTGAGAGGGGCGGCTCCAAGGCGCTGCGCTCAGCGCGGTCGTCTTGACGCGGCGCGATGTCACCGCAGGAACTGGTGAGGCGAAATGGCGGCGGCCATGTCCCGCCGAATGGCTTGGTGCCAGATGCCAGAACTGCGATCGCCATCGCCGTAGCCATTTGGAAGCCAATCTACGGTGCCAAGCAGATTGAGTCGCAACGTCCTTTCAAAGCCACGCTTGTTCAAGGCGTTTGGCATGTGGAAGGTTCCCTGCCGCGTGGCACCGTAGGCGGCGTCGCGGAGGCCCGGATTTCCAAGACAGATGGCAGAGTCGTCTATGTCACGCATGGCATGTGAACGGGAAATCTCGCTTCTGGAGCAAGATGTTTCGCGCTGGCGTGCGCTCATGCATCGCGGGCAATGGCCGGCCTTCTGCCGACATCTGCTCACCACGATCTTTGTGACGCACCGTTCTTCGGTCTGGCCCATCGCTGATCGGGTGGTCGAGCTCACCCGAGGACACAGGGACCAGCAGTCGACCCTGTCCCTCGCCGCGGAGGCAGGTGTCCTGTGAGCCGGGAAGTGGGATGGCCTCGCGCGACCGGCGATCTCTGGCGAAGGGAAGCGGTTGCCGGCACTGTTGCGGCCGTGGCCACCCTCTCCCTCATGCGGGTCTTGTTTCTGGCGGAGCATGCGGCGCCTAGCCCGGCGCACCGTCCGGCTGCTATTTCGGTGTCGCTTTATCTGCCGCCGCCCCTGAAGCCGGTCCAACGCGAAAAGCGTCTCGTCATCGCGTCACGCGAATCACCGGCAAAGACCTCAAGGTCTCAGGCGACACCTCCAGCGCCCATCGCTGTTTTGCAACCGACTCCTGTTGCGTCGACGGAAGTGACGGGCTCGCCGATTGACGCTGCCGAGCCGCAGGTACAAGCTCCTCTTCGTTTAGGCGGGCAGACCCTGCGCAATGCGATCGACGCCGGCAGGTCTCCGGCTGAGCGGATGGCGAACGCCGCGGGTAAGTCATTCAGAAGCGAACGGGTGACGCAATCCGAGACTCTCGCTGCGACTATCGCGGATGCTGCCGTTCCGAGCTGCCTGAGATCCGATGCACTGAAGCACGACGAACCGCGTGTCGGCCCGGTCGGTCTGGGAGGCGCGCTGCCAGCCCTCTTTCTGATCCACGCGGCTGCAACCGGGAAGTGCAAGGACTGACTGAAGGCCGGGCGGCGCTGAGCGTCCGCCCAGCACCAAACCCACGCTTCGCTCGGGCGGTCCCGCAGGGGGGCGTGCCGCGCCGACCAGTCGTTGCGGGGTTTGCGCCATCAAATGCAGGCCCCGGCTGATCCAGTTCCTCGACGAACGCATCGATAGCCATGATCGGGCTGCCTGCGCCGAAGAAGTCGTCGAGCGACTCGGGTGGCAATCTCGGCGCCTGGTGTGGCTGCCGACTGGCAAAAGGCTTCTACCGGGCAGGCGACTTCACCACAATGGAGGATGCATACCTGAGCACCGCGTCCCTAGCATGGGCCACCGTGAGACCCCAAGCAGGGCAACGTCATGCTGCAAATGTCATTACCACGCGCGCTCATCGTGGGCGTCTTCTGCATAGCCATCGCACGGCCTGCGGAGCCCGCCGGCACCACTGGAAAGGCGGAACCGCCAGGCAACAGAGGGCGGGAGGTGGATGCCATTCGCGGTGATGTAGCGACATGCTGTGCGAGCCGCCCACCGAGCACGTCCTTGGCCCAGGCGAGATGGGAACTCAAGCGCGCGCTGAACGAAATCGAGCGGCACGGCAAGCAATGGACTGAAGCGGAATACCACGCTCACATGAGTCATACCCAGAACCTCTATGTCGCGGTGTTGAAAGCGACGGCACAGGATGGCCCTTCCGTTTCCGCTTGGTCCAAGTGCTGGAGGCTGAGTTCGGACAGGCTAACAAATTGGACTGGATACGAGCCGCGGATGGTGGAAGTGTTCGCGAGATGTCGGGGCAGTGGCAAGCCCGACGTTGAGGCGCCGGACGAGTTGACGCAGATCTTGCACTACGGGGCAACCCAGCTTCCCGGACGTCACAATCCACAAGCTGATGCTGTTGTCCAGTTGATCAGGGCCAGCGCGATGAAAGCGGGCTGCATTGACCCGAAATTTCGATCCAAGCTCGCACATGAGATGCGATCACACTCGGAGCCGAAAGACGCGCTGGAGGCTGCTGGGAGGCAGATCTATGGCAGCGACGGCTACTCAATCGCGTTGAATCGGATAGAGGCGTGCCACAGGACGCTGAGGAGCTGACAGTTCAAGGTCTGCGCCCGGATGGTGATTCGGCGGGCAGCTAAAACTGCTACGCGTCTGTTGCGGCCCTCACAAGTGCCCAGCTCAATGCAAGGAAGAGGCCGCGCGCCGATTGAATTCAGCGGCTGGCGGAGCCAGGCCGTCGGAATTTGGTGGTCCTTCGCCCTGATTCGGCCAGCGCCTCAAAGCAAAAGCCAAAGGGGAACGATGTCCAGCAGGGGAATACCGGGGGATGCACGTGCCGACCGACCGACTCGTTGCGCCGCTTGCACCCATGCTTGAGTCGCCTGACCTTGGCCTTGAGCAGTTGATCGTGAACGCCATCCAACCCAATGAAACATGCTCGGAAGTCTTCCATGCGCAGGCCGATGTCATGGCGCAAGGGTTGACCCGCTATCTTGAAGCGTTGGTCCGGGCGCGTATGGGTTCCAGCAACGGCTGACGGAAGTAGTCTGACTGACAGGGGCGTCGCCCTTACACCGGATCTAGACCGCCGTCGACACGCTCCCCACGACTGAACCGTTGACCGCGTGCATGACTGCCTATCCCTCGCGCAGCGTCGGACGATCAGCTCACTTCAGGCGCCGCATGAGCGCGAAACGAAAGCCGTCGCTGGCTTCGAGGATCGCCTTAGTCGCTTTTCGCAACCGACTTTTCCGGGGCATCATGTGGCAGGTCGGCTCGATCACCCGGCAGTGGCTGTACGCCGTTTACGCCTGAGCCCAAGGACTACCAGAATGCTGCCACCACCGGCACCAAGAACATACGCAAAAGCCCTCCAGCCGGCCGACTCGGTGGCGTGGAATTTCCGTAGCTCGTCATAGGAAACGACTGACGTCCCATCGATAGAGAGTTGCCACATCGAAAGACGCTCTGGTCCGGCTCCTACGCCGGTGAAGGTCTTCTCCGCAATCAATGCAGAAACGGAAGCGCCCGGCGACAACTTCGCCACCTTTGGCGCCAACTGCCGGGGGATTCGTTGAACCAAGATCGCACCCCCAGCGTGATCCTGGACTCGTACCTCAGCATAGATTCGCCCCTTGGAGCTGGAAATGCGCGAATCAACAACTCTGCCTTCGAATGACTTGAGATCGGAACGAACGGGGGGCGCCCCATTGAACCACTCGACCCCAAGGACGATTGCCATCGCAAGAAGTCCGCCGACTCCAAACCCAAGATGTTTTGCATCAGCGCGGCTTGCTGCATTCATCAACCAACAACCCTCAGAAACCTAAAGTAAATCTGATCCGTGGCAAAGACGGCAGACCAGTCGTTGCACCAGCCCACATAGGCCAGTTCGCCACCCTCGACCCGACGTCAACGTTGAACGGAATCTCGGGCAATGGGTACGGGTGTACTTGCTGCGACTCCTCCTTACCCGAGAGTCCTCGGATTCAGCCTAGCCACTCCAGGCGGATCGGAAGCAGCTTATCGTCAAATTCGGCTGCACTGATAGCTCAGTCTTCATCCGTGGGTGCGTGTACCGTGCGTGCGTGCGGCGATGCGGACCACTTCGCAAACCTTGTGCAGCCGAGCACCGGCCCGCAGGCCGCTTCGATGTTGCGGGCGTGTTTTGGCGATCCTCCAGGCCGATCACTCGTCCTCGCCCTGCATGTTTCTCTGGAAGATCGCCTGCGTTTTGTTTGTCAGCACCAGCAGCGCCGCCGTCTCCACCAAGGCCGCGTCCTTGCGACGCAACTCCCACTCCAGTTCCTGGATGCGTCGCCGATCGACCTTCGTCTGCGACGGACTCGCTCTGGACTCTTCGGGCGCAGCAAGCGACTGGATGGCGATGTCCTTCCACTGCTGCGGTTGATGCGCATGCCGCCCGTTCTCGCAGCATCAGGCGTTGCGCAACACCTCGTCCATCGCCGCCGTCGCGATGACGGCCTGCAATCTCGCCGCCGCCGTCCAGATCTACTGCGGGGGAAACCTAGAATCCAGCCACCGCTTCAGCCGACCAAGGTCCGCCACCATGGACACCCGCACCTCCGAAACCCGCCTGCGCATCGAGCGCCTGCGCGATGCCCTCAACGCCCACGGCGCGCATGCCGTGCTGGTGCCGTCCAGCGACCCGCACCTGTCCGAGTACCTGCCCGACCGCTGGCAGGGCCGGCAATACCTGTCGGGCTTCACCGGCTCCATGGGCAGCCTGGTCGTCACACGCGAGCGCGCTGCGCTGTTTGCCGACAGCCGCTACTGGGCACAGGCCGAGGCACAGCTAGCCGGCAGCGGCATCCAGCTGGAGAAGATCCCCACCGGCGCATCCACGCTCTACATCGACTGGATTGCCAAGGCCCTGCAGCCCGGCCAGGTGCTGGCCGTGGACGGCCAGGTGCTGGGCCTGTCCCTGGCCAACGCGCTGCGCGCGGCCATGCAGCGCGCTGGCGTCACGCTGCGCACCGATCTGGACCTGGTGCAGGACGCCTGGGACGACCGTCCCGGACTGCCCACCGAACCCGTCTACGAGCACCTGCCGCCCCAGGCCGCTGTCAGCCGCGCTGACAAGCTGGCCCGCGTGCGTGCCGCGATGGCGATGGCGCTGACCACGCACCATCTCATCTCCACCGTCGACGATGTGGCCTGGCTGCTGAACCTGCGCGGCTCGGACGTGGAGTGCAACCCCGTCTTCATCGCCCACCTGCTGCTGGCGCCCAACGGCGGCCAACTGTTCATCGGCGCGGGCAAGCTGCCGGCCGATGTCGAGGCCCGCCTCGCGGCCGACGGCATCCAGCTGGCGCCCTACGCCCAGGCCGCCCAGGCCCTGGCCGCCCTGCCCGCGACGGCCAAACTGCTGATCGATCCGCGCCGCGTGACGCTGGGCCTGCGCGAGGCCGTGCCGGCCACCGTCGCCGTCGTCGAGCAGATCAACCCCAGCACGCTGCTCAAGAGCCGCAAGACCGCCGCCGAGGCCGCCTTCATCCGCGAGACCATGGCCGAGGACGGCGCCGCCATGTGCGAGTTCTATGCCGAGTTCGAGGCCTCCCTGGCCCGCGGCGAGCGCTGGAGCGAGCTGGACATCGACACCCGGCTCACGGCCGCGCGCCGCAAGCGCCCGGGCTTCGTGGGCCTGTCCTTCAGCACGATCGCCGGCTGGATGGCCAACGGCGCCCTGCCCCACTACCGCGCCACGCCCGAGTCCTTCGCCCAGATCGAGGGCGACGGACTGCTGCTGATCGACTCCGGCGGCCAGTACCTTGGTGGCACCACCGACATCACCCGCGTCTGGCCCATCGGCACGGTCAGCGCCGAGCACAAGCGCGACTACACGCTGGTGCTCAAGGGCACGCTGGCGCTGTCGCGCACCCGCTTCCCGCGCGGCACCCTCAGCCCCATGCTGGACGCCATCGCCCGCGCACCGCTTTGGGAGCATGGCCTGGACTACGGCCACGGCACCGGCCACGGCGTGGGCTACTTCATGAACGTGCACGAAGGCCCGCAGAGCATCTCCAAGGCCATCGGCGAGCCGGCCATGGCCATGGAGCCCGGCATGATCACGTCCATCGAGCCCGGGCTGTACCGGCCTGGCCTGTGGGGCGTGCGCATCGAGAACCTGGTGCTCAACGTCGCCATCACAACGCCCGAGAACAACGCCTTCGGCGAGATGCTGGAGTTCGAGACGCTGACGCTGTGTCCCATCGACACGCGCTGCATCGACATGAGCCTGCTGCGTGCCGACGAGGTCGAGTGGTTGAACCAGTACCACGCGACGGTGCGCGAGCGCCTGGCCCCCAAGGTCAGCGGCGCAGCCCTGGCCTGGCTGAACGAACGCACCCAGCCGCTGGCGGCATGAGAGCGCTGGCCGCGCTGCTGCTGATCGCGGCGGGCGCGGCCGCGGCGCAGACGCGCTACGAAGGCCTGTGCGACGCCTCGGCCGCAGTGGCGCTGGACGCGCGGCATTTCGTCGTCGCCGATGACGAGCACAACAAGCTCAGCATCTACAGGCGCGGCGAGCCCCGGGCCGTCGGCGAGCTCCGGCTCGACAAGTTCCTCAAGACCGACAAGGAAGCCGACCTCGAAGGCTCGGCCCAGGTCGGCGACCGCATCTACTGGATCGCCTCGCACGCCCGCAACAGCGCCGGCAAGCTGCGCGAGGACCGCCACCGCTTCTTTGCCACTCAGGTGCGCGGCGCGACGGTCGAGCCCGTCGGCAAGCCCTACACGGCGCTGCTGGCCGATCTGCTCGCGGCACCTGCCCTGGCTCAGCTCAAGCTGGCCGACGCGGCCCGGCGCGCAGCGGAGGCGGACGGCGGCTTCAACATCGAAGGCCTGGCCGCGGCGCCCGACGGCAGCCTGCTGATCGGGCTGCGCAATCCCGTCCCGCGAGGCCTGGCCATCGTCATCCCGCTGCTGAACCCCGCCGAACTGGTCGACGGCAAGGGCCCGGCGCGCTTTGGCAGCGCCATCCGCCTGGACCTGGGCGGCCGCGGCGTGCGCTCCATCGAACGCGTGGGCAACGGCTACCTGATCGCCGCCGGCCCGCCGGCCGACGACGGTACGTTCGCGCTGCTGCGCTGGAGCGGCAAGCCGGGCGATGCGCCCGTGGCCTTGAAGGTGGAGCTGGGCACGCTCAGGCCGGAGGCGCTGTTCGCCTGGCCCGATGGCCAGCTCACGCTGCTCAGCGACGATGGCGGCGTGCTGGTGGGCAACAAGGCCTGCAAGGACGCGGACAAAGCCATGCGCTCGTTCCGCGCGCTCGACTTCAAGCCTTAGCGAGCAGCAGGCGGCGCCGGGTAGCGCCACACCAGCGCCGCGCTGGCCAGCAGCTGCACCAGGACGCCGCAGAACACCGGCACGGCGCTGCCCTCCCCGCCCAGGAACGGCGCCACGAGCTGCGTGCCCAGGGCGCCCGCCGCCAGCAGCGCCAGGATCAGCATGGCCGTCGCACGGCCCATCTGCGCGGGCGGCACGGCCAGTGCGTCCACGAACGTGGCCGGCCCGCGGATGGCCAGCGAGCCGCAAAAGCACATCCAGTACGCCACCACCGCCGCATAGGGCAGATGCCCGAGGGATGCACCCAGCAGCGCCAGCGTGCAGGCCAGCACCTGCGCGCTGGCGCCAAGCCGCACCACGCGCGCGTGCCCCAGCCGCTTGGCCAGCCGGCCGGACTGCGACGCGCCCAGCATGAAGCTGCCCACGCCCAGCACCTGCAGCAGCGCGAATGCGCTGGAGCCCAGGCCCAGCGCGTGCTGCAGCAGTTGCGGCGCACTGGCCAGGAAGGTCAGCAGCGCACCGATGCACAGCGCGTGCGACAGCGCCAGCCGCAGGTAGCTGCGGTTGCGCAGGATGGCGGCGTAGCTTGCATCGTGGGCCAGGTTGAGTCCCGGCAGCTGGCGCGGCGCGATCTTGACGACCCAGGGCAGCACCAGCAGCGACAGGCCCGCCAGCACCCAGAAGGTACCGCGCCAGTCCACCACCGTCAGCATCAGCGCACCCAGCACGGGACCGGCGGCCGGCACGATGGCCTCGACCATGGAGATGGCGGCGATGCCGCGCACGACATCGGCGTCGGCCAGCGTGGCGCGCACGACGGAGGGCGCCACGACGGTGGCCGCCGCGGCTGCGACGCCCTGCAGCAGCCTCAGCACCAGCAGCGTCTCGATGTTGGGGGCCAGTGCGCAGCCCAGGCTGGTCAGCGCCAGCAGCGCCAGGCCGACCTCCATGCAGCGGCGCGGACCGAGCCGGTTCAGCAGTTCGCCCCACAGCAGCTGGGCGGCGGCCAGTCCGGCGAGGTAGACGGCGATGGTGGCCTGGGCCAGCGGCACGCTGATGCCCATGCCCAGCTGCAATGCGGGCACGGCCGGAAGGTAGAGATCCATCGCTGCCATGCTCACGCCGGTGACGAGGGCCAGCGGCAGAATGGTGCGTATCGATGCGGACGTTGACGGATGCAAGAGAGCCTCTTCTTCACAGAGGGCGCCCTTGACCTGACGCCACCACCGAGCGTGGCGGAGGCTCCCGGCCTCCGTCGCAGCACCCCTCGGCGGGACGCGCCGCAGGATACGCCGCGGCAGGGTTCGCATTCTAGGCAAGGCACACTGCGGCCATGGATCAGGTGGAAGTCGCCGTCATCGGCGCCGGCGTCGTGGGCCTCGCTGTGGCGCGCGAGCTGGCGCTGCGCGGACGCGAGGTCGTCGTCATCGAGGCGGCGGGCGCCATCGGCACCGGCATCTCCTCGCGCAACAGCGAGGTCGTCCATGCCGGGCTCTACTACCCGGCCGGCAGCCTGAAGGCGCAGCTGTGCGTGCGCGGCCGGCAGTTGCTCTACGACTACTGCGAGGCGCGCGGCATCACGCACCGGCGCTGCGGCAAGCTGGTCGTCGCGACGCGCGAGGCCGACCTGCCGCGGCTGCTGGAGCTGGCCGCCAAGGCAGCGGCCAACGGCGTCGGCGATCTCGAGCTGCTTGACCGCGCGGCGGTGCGGGCGCTGGAGCCGGCGCTGCGGGCCGAGGGCGCGCTGTGGTCGCCGTCCAGCGGCATCGTCGACAGCCACGGGCTGATGACCGCCCTGCTGGGTGACGCGCAACGGGCCGGCGCAACGCTGGCCCTAGCCAGCCCGGTGAGCGGCGGCATGCGCCGCGACGGCGGCTGGCAGCTGCAGGTGGGGAGCTTCGAGCTGGGCGCGCGGCACGTCGTCAACGCCGCCGGACTTTTCGCGGCGCAGGTGTCGGCCTCTCTCGGCGTCGCGGCGCCGACGCTGCGCTTTGCGCGCGGCCACTACTTCTCGCTGGCCGGGCGTGCACCGTTCTCGCGGCTGATCTACCCGCTACCGGTCGACGGCGGCCTGGGTGTGCACCTGACGCTGGACCTGGGCGGCCAGGCCCGCTTCGGGCCGGACGTGCAATGGCTGCCTGACACCGCCCCCGACGCACTGGACTATGCGGTGGATCCGGCGCTGGCCCCTGCCTTCGAGGCCGAAGTTCGCAGCTACTGGCCGGACCTGCCGGCGGGAGCGCTGGCGCCCGCCTACGCCGGCATCCGACCCAAGCTGAGCGGACCGGGTGAGCCGGCGGCGGACTTCCGCATCGACACGAAAGCCGGCCTGGTCAACCTGTTGGGCATCGAGTCGCCGGGGCTGACGGCCTCGCTCGCACTGGCGCAAGCGGTGGCCGAACGGCTGGGTGAGCGGCCAGGCTGAATCAGGCGCTGGTGTCCACGCCCTGGGTCTGTGCGGCCGGCTGCAGCCAGTTCTTGCTGATCTGGTCGTAGAGCTTCTGCGCCAGCACGGCGATGTCGGACGTCGCGCCCTGGCCATCGGCGTCGGCGCCTGCCTTGGCGAGCTCCTTGAGCTGCCCCGCCAGCCTTTCGATCTCGGACACCGTGCCGTCCTGGTTGGTATCCAGCGGGTCGTAGCTGGTAGACGACGAGGCCGACGTCGCCTGCGTGCCGCCGGACTGCGCGGGCGGTGGGCCACCGGCGCCCTGCGGCCCTTGGGGTCCTTGTTGCGGACGTGCAGCCTCGAACTCGGCGCGCGAGAGCTGGCCGTCGCCGTCGGTGTCCAGCGCGGCGAAGGAATCGGCGTCACCATCCTCCTCGTCGCCGGAGCCGGCACGGGCCTGCGCGAAGTCCAGCGTCGAGGCCGGAGGCGGCATCAGGTCGCGCATGCCCTGGCTCAGCTCGTCACTGGACAGGCTGCCGTCGCCATCGCTGTCCATCTGCTTGAGCAGCGCCGCGCTGTCGGCGTCACCGGTCGCGTTGCCTTGCTTCAGCATCTGCGCCAGCTCCGTGGCGTCGACGCCTCCGCTGCCGTCGCTGTCCACCTTGGCGAACATGCGTGCGTCGTGTTCGGCCTTGCGGGTCTGTTGCGCGCTGTCCCAGGACCGGTTGGCACCGCCCAGGCCGCTGATCGTGCTCATTGGCTGCTCCTTCAGAAGGGTTGTGGATCGCCTCGCGGCCCTGTGGCTGCGGGACGATTCATTCTTCTGGGCACGCGTCAACCGTTCGTATGCGCCCTATGTCCGGGCCGACACAAAGCAGCCATCCAAGGCCCGAACTGCGCCCGGATTGCAGCGCTGTTCGGGCGATCCCCGGGCAATCACCGGAAAAGGGGCGCCTCAGCCGTGGGCCGACTGCTTCGCGATGATCGCGTCGGCCGCGTGCTCCGCCTGCTGCAGCGGCTGGCCCAGCGCCTGCGTGGCGTAAGCGGGCGTGGCGGGTGCCGGAGTACCCAGCACCGCGCCTGCGGTGTCGTGCGTGTCGACGCTCACGTCCATGGACAGGCCCACGCGCAGCGGGTGCTCGCGCAGCTCGGCCGGGTCCAGCGCGATGCGCACCGGCACGCGCTGCACGACCTTGATCCAGTTGCCGGTGGCGTTCTGCGCCGGCAGCAGCGAGAAGGCACTGCCGGTGCCGGGCGACAGGCCCAGCACCTTGCCGTGGTACTCCACCTTGCCGCCGTAGGTGTCGGCCGAAAGCAGGGCCGGCTGCCCGACACGGATGTTGCGCAGCTCGGACTCCTTGAAGTTGGCGTCCGCCCAGAGCTGCTCCAGCGGCACGATGGACATCAGTGCAGTGCCAGGAATCACTCGGCTGCCCACCTGAACGCTGCGCTTGCCGACGTAGCCGGATACCGGCGACAAGACCGCGTTGCGGCGCAATGCGAGCCAGGCAGCCACGTAGTCAGCACGAGCGGCCAGCACGCTGGGGTGCTGGGCCAGCGCCACCCCCTGCACACCGGCGCGGGCGGCTTCCACCTGGCGCTGCGCGACCTGGAGCGCAGCCTGCGCGGTCATCACGGCCTGGCGGGCATGGGCGATCTCCTCGGCCGGCAGCGTGTCGTCGGCGGCCAGCGGCTGGCGGCGTGCCAGGTCGTCCTGGGCACGCTTCAAGTCCTGGCGGCGCAGCTCGACGGTGGCTTCGTACTGCGGCACGCCGGCATAGCGCTCGCGCAGCTGGCGCACCGCGCCGCCCAGGCGTGCCTCGGCCTGGGCCAGCGCCACCTCGGCGTCCACCGGATCCAGCTTCACGAGCTCCGCACCGGCCTGCACCAGCTGGGTCTCGTCGGCGCGGATCTCCGCGACGTTGCCGGTGACCTGCGACGACAGCGTGACCATGTTGCCGCCGACGTACGCGTTGTCGGTGGTCTCGCGCTTGGACAGCACCAGCACTGCGTAGACGGCATAGAGCAGGCCGGCCACGACGAACAGCGCCGTGATGCCGGCGAGCGCCCGGCGGCGCTTGCGTTCAAGCGGGGATGGGGTGACGGGTTCGGTGGTGGACATGATTCAGTTCCGCGTGATCTGTGTGGGTGCCTGGGCGCTGGCTTCGGCATGGAAGCCGCCACCCAGGGCTTGCGTGAGGGCCACTTCGGTCTGCAGGCGCTGGCGGGCAAGCTGCAGCTCGGTCTGGCGTGCACGCAGCACGGCAAGGCCGGCCTGCACCGTGGCGGCGCGGTCGGCCAGGCCTTGGCGCTGGCGGGCTGCGCTGCTGCGCTGCTGGGCCTGCGTCAACGCCGTGGCCTCGTGCTGCTGGCCGGCCTGGGCGGCCAGCCCTTGCAGCGCGCTGGCGGCCTGGGCCACGTCACGCACGGCGTCGAGCACGCGCTGGTCGTAATCGGCGACCAGTTCGTCGCGAGCGCTGCGGGCGCCGCCGAGCTGGCCCTTGAGCGTTCCCGTGCTGAACAGCGGCAACGCCAGCGACGGGCCGAGCAAGAAGGTGCGGCTGGCGGTCTTCAGCAGGCCGGGCAGCGTCAATGCGTCCAGCCCCAGCGAGGCACTCAGGTTGACGTCCGGATAGAAGGCCGCTTGAGCCGCTTCGACGCGGCTCATCGAGGCCTCGACGCGCCAGCGCGCGGCCTGCAGGTCCGGGCGGCGGGCCAGCAGCTCATAGCCGAGCCGCGGCGGCAGTGCGGCTTGGCCGGCCGGCAGCGCTCGCTCCTGCAGCGTGGCCACGGCTTCGCCGCCATGGCCCAGCAGCGCGCGCAACGCCTCGCGCTGGCCGACGGCGCTGGCTTGGGCCTCGGCGATGTGCGCGCGCAGCTCGGCCAGCCGCGCCGCTTCGACGCGTGGCTCGTCGGCTGCGGCCAGGCCGTGCGCGACGCGCCGGGCCTTGTCATCGACCAGTTGCTGCTGCGCCGACGCCTGCTCGCGAAAGTTGGCGGCGAGCGCCCACAGGGCCTGCAGCTCGAAGTAGCTGCGTGCCACCGAGCCGGCCAGCGCCTGGCGCACCTGGGCGGCCTCGGCCCGACGCGCGAACTCCTCGCCCGCCGCCGCGGCGACCTGGGCGCGGTTGCGTCCCCACAGGTCGAAGTCGTAGCGGGCCTGCAACCTGACGTTGAAGTCGTTGAACGTGCCGCCGCCTATGGGTTCCGGGAACAGGCCGTTGGACGAGTAGCGCTGGCGGTTGGCATCCGCCGTCACGCCGGCCTCGGCACCGGCGGCGGCGCGGCTGACGGCCAGGGCTGCCTGCGCCGCGCCGACGCGGGCAGCCGCGGCGGCCAGCGTCGGGCTGTCCTGCAATGCGCGGTCGACGAGTGCATCGAGCTGTGCATCGCCGTAGCGTGTCCACCAGCGCTCGCCGGGCCAGGCGTGGTCGCCAGCGAGACGGATGTCGTCGGGCAGCCGGGTATCGCCGACGGCAGGCAGCACGACCGCGTGCGGCTCGGGCGGAATGCTGACGCAGCCGCTCAGCGCCGCAGCCGACAACACGGCGCAAAGCGCGGCAGAAAGCGCGGTCACCAGCCGCGTCGGCGCGGGGGAATGGCGAAGGGGGGAATGACGGGGCAGCATGCTCACTCCATGGCTGCGTGGGCGGCAGACGGATCGGGTTGGGCCTTGGGAGGACGGATCAGCAGCAGCAGCGGGATGATGGCCAGCGTGACGAGAAACATCATCCAGAAGTCGTCGATGTAGGCCAGCATCGAGGCCTGCCGCGTGATCTCGGCGTTCAGCAACGTGGCTCCGGCAGCGCCGCCGGAGCCATAGACCGCGGTGACGGTCGGGTCCTGCAGCATCGGGTTGGCGATGTTGACGTGTTCGGTGATGGACGCATGCGCGACCTGCACGTTGCGCGTCAGGAACGCCTGTACCAGCGCGATGCCGACGCTGCTGCCGATATTGCGCACGAGGCTGTAGATCGCCGTGCCGTCGGCGCGCATCTGCGGTGCCAGCGTGGCGAACGTGGCCGTGCTCAACGGCACGAAGACGAGGCCCAGGCCCACGCCCTGGATGACGCCGGGCCAGACGATGTCGCTTTGCGACAGCACCAGCGTGTACCGGCTCATCTGCCACAGCGAGAGGGCCGTCAGTGCGAAACCCACCGTCAGCAGCAGGCGCACGTCCACCCTGCCGACGAGCTTGCCGACGATGAGCATCGCCACCATGGTTCCCAGCCCGCTGGGCGCCGTCACGAGGCCGGCCAGGGCCGCCGGATAGCCCATCAGGCCCTGCAGCATGGACGGCGTCAGCGCGCGCGTGGCGAACAGCACCATGCCCACGATGGTGACGAAGAGCAGCCCGGTGACGTAGTTGGGGTTCTTCAGCAGCCGGTAGTCGAAGAAGGACTGGCCGGGCGGGCGCAGTGCCGTGTGGGCCGCGAAATAGGCGAAGCTGATGGCCAGCAGGACGGCCTCGACCCAGGTTTCGGTGGAGGCGAACCAGTCGTTTTGCTCGCCACGGTCCAGCAGCATCTGCAGCGCACCGATGGCCAGGCTCAGCGTCGCGAAGCCGAACAGGTCAAAGCGCATGCTGCGCGCCGGCTTGGCGCCGTGGATGTACTTCCAGACCCCGTAGAAGGCCATCGCGCCGACCGGCACGTTGATGAAGAACACCCAGCGCCAGTTGTAGGCGTCGGTCAGCCAGCCGCCCAGCGTGGGGCCGAGGATGGGACCGATCATGACGCCCATGCCCCACACGGCCATGGCCTGGCCGTGCTTCTCGCGCGGATTGATGTCCAGCAGCACCGCCTGGGACAGCGGCACCAGCGCGGCGCCGAACACGCCCTGGATGAAGCGTGCCAGCACGATCTCGGTCAGGTTGCCGGCCATGCCACACAGCACGGAGGCGACGGTGAAGCCGCCGATGGAGGCCAGGAAGATGGTCTTCTGGCCGAAGCGGTCGCACAGCCAGCCGGTCAGCGGCATGGTGATGGCCGAGGCGACGATGAACGACGTCAGCACCCAGGTGATCTGGTCCTGCGAGGCCGACAGATTGCCCTGCATGTGCGGCAGCGCGACGTTGGCAATGGTGCCGTCCAGCGCCTGGATGACGGTGGCCAGCATGATGGACACCGTGATCATGACGCGGTTGCGTTCGGGCTCCGGCACGGCGGCGCCCTGCATGGCGGCCGTCGTCACAGGCTGGCCTCGACCTTGGCCTGCAGCTCTTCCAGCACCCCTGCCGCGGCGAGCAGGCGGTCCTTGTCGATGCCGGCAAGCATCTCCTTGCGGTAGGCATCGGCCACGGCCTTGACCTTGGCGTAGATCGCCTGGCCGGCCTCGGTCAGCACGACGTGCTTGATGCGCCGGTCGGTCTCGGAGGGCACACGCTCGACGAGGCCGGCCTTGACGAGGCGGTCGACGAGGCTGACGACGGTGGGGCCTTCGACGTTCAGCCGGTTGGCCAGCTCGATCTGGGACAGCGCATCCCTGGACTTGGCGATGTTGGCGATGGCCAGCCAGCCGGCCTGGCTGACGCCGAGATCCTTCAGCCGGCGATCCAGTGCCTGGCGCCAGATGCGCGTCGTGTTGTGCAACGCCATCGAGAAGCGCTCTTCCGTCGAAGCCATGATTTGCCCGCCATTCGTTATCTGGCTAATCGTTAGCCATCTATTAAATTCTAGCGAGCGCCGCACCCCGGCGCAAAACCCCGTCGTGGCCGGGGGCTTGATCTCAAGGTCGGGGGCTCAGATCGCGAAGGCGGCGTCCGCCGCCGTCAGGCGCGGCCACAGTGCCAGGCCGCCGCCCAGGCTCCAGGCCTGCTCGTGGCCCAGGCGGCGCAGCGCCTGGGCGGCCTGGGCGCTGCGGTTGCCGCTACGGCAGAAGAACACCACGGGCGTCGTGGCGGGCAGCGCCAGCCAGCGTCCCAGCGCGTCAGGCAGGCCGGACAGCGCCACCGCCTCGTGGCGCACGGAGCCGCCCGGCTCGGGCGCCTGGCCCAGGCGCTGCTCGTAGGGTTCGCGCACGTCGACGAGCAGCAGATCCGGGTGCTCGCCCAGCAGGCCGCGCAAGCCCGCCACGCTCAGCTCGCTGGACGCCAGCGGGCAGCCGCCGTCCACGCGGGCACCGCAGGCGACGGTCTGGTACTCGGTCAAGGCCAGTCCGCGCTCCAGGCTCGCCTTGGCGGCGGCGAAGCCGGCGTCGTCCAGTCGCCCTGCCAGCACGTCGGCCAGCAGCGGCTGGGCCGCGCACTCGACGGCCAGCGTGGTGGCGAAGCGGTCGTCGTAGTCGTGGCCGGGCAGCAGCAGCAGTCCCGGGCCGACGGCCTGCTCCAGACGGCGCAGCGATGCGCCGTAGGCCAGCGGCGCGCTCTGCGCAAAGTCACTGCGCCCCAGCGCGCCGGGCATCACCGCGTCGCCGACGAAGGCCAGGCGCCGGCCGCGCGCGTCACCCAGAAGATAGGCCGTCGAATCCTGCGTATGGCCGGGAACGGCCAGGCGCGTCAGCCGCAAGGCGCCCAGCTCGATGGCATCGGTTCCGCCCGGCCAGCCCAGCGGCTCCACGGCGCCCCGGGGCTGTCCGGCGGCCTGCACCAGCGCCGACGCCGACGAGACGTGGTCGCCATGGCTGTGCGTGTCCAGCACGGCGGCGAGTTCATAGTTCTGACAGCGCAACCACTGGGCCAGCCGATCGGTCAGCTCCGGCAGCGGGTCGATGACGACGGCGCGGCGGCTGGCGGCATCCGCCAGCAGATAGCAGCACGCTCCGTCCACGCTGAAGCGCGTGAGGCCGTCGGCCGGAAGCGCCTGGCCGGAGGCGCTGGGGTCGAGGCAGCTTTCGCGCAGCGACTCGCCACAGACGCGGATGCGCGCGCAGGCCTCGTCGATGAAGGCGCGGTCCGCCACCGGACCGAAGGACAGGCGCACGGCCGAGGCCGTCTGCCAGGCCGGCAGGCCCATGGCTTGCAGCACATAGCTGGGCTGGGCCTTGGAGGCGCTGCAGGCCGAGCCGCCGCTCACGCGCAGCTCGGCCGCGTCGAACAGGTCCAGCAGCAGCTTGGAGCTCACGCCCGGCACGGCGAAGTTCAGCGTCGTGGGCAGGCTCAGCTCGGGTGGCGCATTGAAGACCAGCGTCGGGAAGGCCTCCCTCAGCGCGGCAGCGAGGCGGTCCCGGTGCTCCGACAGCGTCGCATGGTCGTGGAACACGCCGCCCTCCTCCAGCGCAGCCAGCACGGCGCCGAGCGCGGCGATGCCGGACATGTTCTCGGTACCTGAGCGCAACGCCCCCTCCTGGCCGCCACCGGCCAGCAGCGGCGTGAACGGCGCGCCTTCGCGCACATAGAGCAGCCCGATGCCCTTGGGCGCATAGAGCTTGTGGCCGGAGAACGGCGCGTAGTCGATGCGCCGCTCGGCCAGCCGCAGCGGCAGCTTGCCCAGCGCCTGCACGCCATCCACCATCCACAGCGCCCGGCTGCCCTGCAGGGCAGCCGCGATGCCGTCCAGGTCGCTGATGACGCCGGTCTCGTTGTTCGCGGCCATCGTGCAGACGAGGCCCGCACGCGGCGCATGCTCGCGCAGCCAGGCCAGGTCGTGGCGGCCATCGCGTCCCACGGGGATGGCCAGCACCTGCAGCTCCAGCCCCAGCAGCGCGTTCCAGTGCCTGATCGCCTCGGGCACGGCCTTGTGCTCGGTTGCGCCGTAGAGCAGCAGCTCGGGGCGCGCCGGCGCGGCACGCAGGGCACTGAGCGCCGACAGCACGGCCGTCTGGATGCCTTCCGTCGCGCCACTGAGGAACAGCAGCTGGCCGCTGCTTGCGCCCAGGACGCGCCGGGCACGGGCGCGCACGCCGTCCATCAGCGCCCTCGCCTTCAGGCCGGTGCTGTGGATGCTGCTGGGATTGCCGAAGTCGTCGGCCATTGCGGCCATCGCGGCCTCGCGAGCCTGCGGCAGCACGGGCGTGGTGGCATTGGCGTCCAGATAGATTTCCATGGTGCAGTGCCGCGGCGGCAGGGGAAGCAGTGCGCCGAATTCTGGCAAGCAGCGCATGGAATTGATTTGCCAAGACCTGATCCACGCCGCCCAAAAAGAGCATTTCATACCATCCATAATTGGATTCATGAAATTGGATTCCATAGATATCAAGATCCTGGAAATCCTCCAGCAGGACGCGGAACTCCAGGTGGCCGAGGTGGCGCAGCGCGTCGGGCTGTCCACGACACCCTGCTGGCGGCGCATCCAGCGGCTCAAGGAGTCAGGCGTCATCACGCGGCAAGTGGCGCTGCTGGATGCGCACAAGGTCAACGTGGGCGTCACCGTCTTCGTCTCCGTGCGCACGAGCACTCATAGCCAGGAGTGGTTCGACACCTTCAAGGCGACGGTGCAGGCCATTCCCGAGGTCGTCGAGTTCTACCGCATGAGCGGCGACGTGGACTATCTGCTGCGCGTCGTGGTGCCCGACATCGCCGCCTACGACCGCGTCTACAAGCGCCTGATCGCCGGCACGCAGTTGCACGACGTCAGCTCCAGCTTCGCGATGGAAGAACTCAAGCTGACGACCGCATTGCCGCTGAGCTACGTGGCCTGAGACGCGGGCGGGCGGCTCGCTCGGGCCGCGGCCGGCCCCGCGAAACAGCAGCTCGTCCGGTCCCGGCGTCAATTCGTCGCGCGGGGCTCGCGCGACCTGGCGCATCCGGCGACATTGCCACCATCACCACCGCATCCGTCAAACGGAGTCCAACGGAGCCCGCATGAACGCCGTCGTCCAGACCTTCGCCATCGCCCTGGCCTCAGTGGCCGCGGCCGCCGCCATCGGCATCGGCCTGGCCGACAGCACGGCGCAGCCCATGACCCGGAGTGCCCCGCTGCAGCAGCATGCCTTCGCACCAGTAGCACCAATAGCGTCGACAGCGCAGGCGGCCAAGCCGCAGCGGATGGAGGACGAGCTGCATCGGGATGAACGGCCCGAAGTGACGACAGTGGCGCAGAACCGCCCTGCCCGGACGCTCTGAGCCGCGCCAAGGAGACGCCCGCGTGAGCAAGCCGGCAACCTGGATCGCCGCCAACACCACTGCAAGCACCACGGCCCGCATCGCGGCCGGCATCGCGTTGCTTGCGTTCATGCTGGCCGCCCCGGCGCAGGCCCAGGTCAACCTCAAAGGGCTGGACCGCGACATGACCGGCCCGCGGGCTCAGGTACTGGTGCTGGGCACCGTGCACCTGAGCGAGCTGCCGGAGGGTTTCAACCCCGCCGCGCTCGACGGCGTGCTGGACCGGCTCGCGGCATTCAAGCCGGACATCATCACGATCGAGGCGATGTCGGGCGAGGAATGCGACCTCGCCGCACGCCACCCGACGAAGTACGGGCTGGACTTCTGCCCGTCCATCGAGATCGCCAGACAGGCCACCGGACTGGACGTGCCGTCGGCCATGGCCGAGGTCGCAGCGCGGCTCAAGGCCTGGCCGGCGCAACCGACACCTGCGCAGCGCCGCGAACTGGCCGCGCTGCTGCTGGCGGCGAACGACCGTGCTTCGGCCTATGCACAGTGGCTGCAGCTCCCCGAGACGCAACGCAGGCCAGGCGACGGACTCGATGCGGCGCTGGTCGGCCTGCTGGGCCAGATCGCGACGCGCCGCAACGAGAACTACCTGCTGGCTTCACGGCTGGCGGCGCGCCTGGGCCTGCCGCGGGTCCATGCTGCGGACGACCACACCGGCGACAACATCAAGGTTGCCGACGAGGAAGCGTTCGGCAAGGCGGTCAGCGCAGCGTGGGCGACCGGCAGGGCCGAACTGGACGCGCGCGAGAAGACGGTGCGGACCCTCTCGGCCGCATCCGACCTGCTGCCGCTGTACCGCTACGTGAACGAGACCGGCTATCTGCAGGTGCTGGCCGACGTCAACGTCAGCGCTGCGATGCGCGCGCCCTCCCCGCAAGGCTATCCGCGGATCTGGGTGGCCGGCTGGGAGACACGCAACCTGCGCATGGTCGCCAACATCCGTGAGGCGTTTCGGGAAAGACCCGCCGCCCGCGTGCTGTCCATCGTGGGTGCCTCGCACAAGCCGTGGTTCGACGCCTGGCTTGGACAGATGCAGGGCGTTGCCATCGTGGACGCAGCCCAGATCCTGAAGTGATCGGGCAAGCGCCGGCTGCGTTCGGGTCGACGACCGTTGGACTGCCGCGAGGCAAGAGGATCTGGATGCCCTTGCTTCATGACGGCGAGCGATCATGGGCATTGGCCCACATGTTGCGGGGTCCCAGTAGGCCACCAGCCGGTGGCGCCTGGACTCGTGACGATGCTCGACTCAGTGCAGGTTCAGGGCGCAGCAGTGCTTGTACTTGCGACCGCTCCCGCACGGACAGGGTTCGTTTCGCCCCACCTTTGGCCCATGCCGGCGTATCGGCGCCTGAAGCATGACACCCTCGCGCCGAGCTGCCTCGTAGTAGCCGTAGCAGCGGGTCGCGCCGGCGATCATCATCTTGATGACTTCCTCGCGCTTGCCCGCGTCGATGCTCAGCGGTCGCATCTCGGGGTCCGGGTCGTGCTCATGAACGAGCATCATCATCGGCACTAGCGCTCCGCCTTCGTCCTCGCTGTTGAGCAGGTCGATCCAGCTCCCGGGATGCGCCTGCACGCCGCGCATGAAGCCCTTTGCCCAGTTGTTGCCCTGCGTCACGCCGGTATCGTCTTCCAGGAGGATCGGCAGGTAGACATGCGGCTCGGCCAGCGTGCGCCGCAGCTCTGCGGCGATCCAGTTCCAGTGACGCATCATCAGGCCAAGGCAGTCGCTGGCTTGCTCGTTACCCTCGAAGACGAAGTCTTCGCCCAGCACCTGTTGCAGCGCCTGGCTTGGCGAGACGAACACCGGCCCGCAGATCAGCGCCGTGAAGTAGCCGTCCATCGCTTCCAGGTTCATGGCCGCGTTTCCAGCTTCGAGGATGTCGTGCAGGCGGTCGAGTTCGGAATCGGACAGAGCGCCAGAAGCGGGAGTGGTCATGGGCGAAATGCGGAAGATCGAAAGCGTGGCATTGTCGACGCAACCCGCACCTCAGATGTCCAGCACGTGCCGCAGCAACCCGAAGCCCGCACGCCACTTCCCACCGTCACGCGGGCGTCAGCCGGAATGGATGCAGCGCGGGTTGCACCGCCGGTGCGCCAACCGGTCAGCCGCCGCAGGATCCACGCCGCCTCATTCTGGCTACCGACCCAGTGCCTTGTTCAGCACTGCCGCCAGCCGTATGGATGCCTCGGCCAGCCGCTGGACCACTACCGGCGCCATCTGCTGAACGTAGGCATCACCAAGGCCACGCCGCCTCGGGTAGAAACCCGGGGCGCTGACGACCCGGCAGGACTCCTCCGCCCATCGCCCGGGATTGGAAAGGGACGGGGCGTTCGCTCTGCCGGCGACCGTGCGTACGTTCATTTGCAGTGCATCGACACCACCGGGCCATGCGTGCAGCATTCGTGAGTCCCACACCGAATGCAGGTTGCTGCCCCTTCCCAGAAACTGCACCTGGAACTTGTTGCCGCCTTTGTCGGTGGCAAGACCGGCATGCAAGGGTTGATGGACGTCGCCGACGAAATGAACCACGTACTTGAGCGCACGCAGTCGCGCGGCGTCGCTCGCGCTGGATGCCAGGATGGCGGTCTGGCGCTCAATCGCGCCAACGATGCAGGCGCCGCCCGTGCAGTCTCTCCTGGCTTCGTAGACGCATCCGGATTCCTGTGGAAAGTTGACGTAGTGCCACCTGGCGGTCGCTGGTGACCTGGCCTCGTCCGCCCACGTGGAAATCGTCGCCAACGTCGCTCCGGGCTCGAGGGCAAGCAGTTCAGCGACCGCTGAACGAGCAGTCGGCGTCAATAGCCGCTGCGCCTCTTTCGCAATGAGCTGGTGGCCATCAGCCCCCCAGGCACGGGCACTGGACGGAATTGCAAGCAGCCAACCTGCCAAAAGGGCCAAGCCCGCGGTAGTTCCGCGGCGAATCCAAGTCGACCTCATTTCTTCCCTGCAATTCACATCTTTGTCTCAAACTCAACGGAGATCGACCGTCAATTTCCGAAGCGCTGAACTTTCATTGACTTTGGAACCTCGGTGTTATGGTTCGAATCGGCGCGCCCAAGGCGTCGTCAGTTGTCACAACAGGAGCCCATCTAATGGCGAAGTCCCTCTCCAGCATCTTGTCCCAGATCGAACGCTTGCAAAAAGAAGCCTCGGCCATTCAGTCCGAAGTCATTGGTCGAATCCAGAAAGAGATCTCCAAATACGGACTGACTGCGGAACAGCTGTTTGGCAGCGCTTCACCGCGCCGCGTGGCGAAGGTCTCCAAGGCCAAGGGTTCCACGGCCAGGGCTGCGAAGTACGCCGATGAAACCGGCAATGTCTGGGGTGGCATGGGCAAGCGGCCCGAATGGCTGCGTCAGGCACTGGCTGCGGGCAAGGCGATCGAAGAGTTCCTGGTGGCCAAGCCGGCCGCGTCGGCGGCGAAGAAGCGCGTCACTCGCAAGAAGGCCAAGACCGCCGAAGCCAGCGTGACTGCGAAACCCAAGACTGCCGCGAAGAAGCGCGCCGTGGCCAAGAAGGCCCCTGCACGCAAGGCCCGAGCCAAGAAGGCCACGACGGCCGCCGAAGCCACCTGAGCGCGCATGGCTCGAACCGAGCCTGAAAAAAGGCCCGGCGGCGCAACGCCGCCGGGCACAACGCCGCTGTGTGCACCTCACACTTTGGCAACTGCATGGACTTACAACGGCAAACACTTGGCGACGCACGGCGTCGTGCGTCGCGGAGTCAATGAACGGCCGACTCCGTCGATTCGGCCGATGCTGTAGCAGGTTCGTCGTCGTCGGCCGGTGACGACCACGCCGCCTGAACGGCTGCGTCGAAGGCGGCGATCCGTGCCCGGTTGAACAAGGGGTCGGCCTGGATGCGCTGGCGAGCACTTCGGATCGCCATCCGGAACTGCGGCGTGCGTGTTTCAAACACGCTCAGATAGGACCAGTGGCGCTCGGGAAAACAGCGCCACCACGCCACGATGCTCTCGGGATCTGCAAGGTTCAGGTACATGTCGAACTCCCACGGTGCCGATGCCTCGATCGGATTGGGGTGCATGATACTGTACAAAACAACAGTGTCCGATGAGATTGCTGCACAGGGGCGAGATCGGCGCAAAAAAACCCGCCAGCGGCGGGCTTGTGACTGACGGGGCGCTGCGCTCAGGCGATCCAGGCACTCACCTGGGCCTGAGCAAGCACCACGTCACGCGGCACGGCGAGGCGCTGTTCGACAACCACGCGCGGCAGCTTGGCCACCACGGCCGGCTCGGCGCGCTTTCCGACGACGACCACGCGCTCCAGCTTCACGATCTCGGCTGCCGGCGCCGCGGCGCGATTCGCCAGGCCCACACCGATGGCAGCAGCGGCGGCGACGGAAGCGATGGCGACGACGAAGGTTTGTGCAGTGGTGTTCATGGCGGGCTCCGGGGGTTGGCTGTGTCAGTGATTGCAGTTTCGTCGTCGGCACTGAGCACTGCGAGCGCCAGGCGATGGTTTGCAGGCGGAAGGTGACGAGCTGCAGATACCGCTGACGGATGGCAGCGGCCGAAACACACAAGCTTCGGCAAACAAGCACGCTGCCACACGCTGGCGAGCGCGTCGCCAACCCTGGCAGACCAGGCTGCGTGCGCGCGCGCTTCGGCCCAAGCTCTGCAAGTGGCCAAGAACCGCGCGCTGGCTGGCGTCGTGTCGGACATGCTCCGAATGCTGTGGTCGCCCGAGCAGATCGCAGGGTGGCTCTAGCATATTTATCCGAACGACCAGTGCCTTCACGTGTCGCACGAGACGATCTACCGGAGCTTGTTCATTCAAGCGCGTGGCGCCTTGAAGAAGGAATTGCCGGAGCATCTACGGTGCACGCGCGGCATGCGTCGATCCCGCTCGTACACGCAGAAGACTGCGATCCATGGCCAGATCGTCGACGCGGTCTCGATCAGCGAGCGGCCCGCGTCGGCCGAAGACCGCGCAGTGCCAGGGCATTGAGAAAGTGACCTGGTGTTCGGTAGCGGCAACAGCCAGATCGCGACGCTGGTCGAGCGACAGACGAGATACGTGATGCGCGGCTATACGACCAGTTCATATCGGGCCGCGACCTGCCCCAATTGACGTCAAGCCAATCCAGCCAATGTCCTGTCAGGCCAAGAGCTTCAAGCCAATTCCGGCAACGGCACTGACCATGCCGGCCCCAATGCAACTCAGCCAGAGCGTTGGCCGAGGCGGGCCTGAGCGCATCGAGTGAATTCCGCAAGCAAACAGCACAACGAGCGAAAGCAAAGCCAGGAACACGACGGCTAGCAATCCAGTGCCGAGAAGCGGTGGTGATGCGGCACTGATGTTCGTCTTGATCATCCCACCCACCACGAACAACAGCGGCATGGTGAAAAGACCGCCCACCAGCGAAACGACGCCTGAGATGAAACGGATAAGAGTCTCGAAGATTGAACTGCCGGAAGTCTGCCGCTCGTCAATGGCCGCTCGTGGCCGGCTACGCGAGTTCACTTGGCTCCCCAGAAGCTGACCATCGCGGCGGGCGCATTCTTCGCTGTCCTCAACTCGATGGGAGACCATCATGGGTACCGCAAGCAATGCCGTTCATCGCGAGCCGTGGAACAAGGGCAAGCTCGTCGGGCAGAAGGCGCCGTTCAAGCACAAGGACATCTGGGCCTTGCGCGTGCGGCTGCAGATGGAAGGGCGGGTTCGTGAACTTGCTCTCTTCAACCTCGGCATCGACAGCAAGCTGCGCGGATGCGATCTGGTGGGCCTCAAGGTCCGCGATGTTTGCCATGGTGACCAGGTGGCGGCACGCGCCATCGTCGTACAGCACAAGACGCAACGCCCGGTTCAGTTTGAGATCACGCCGGCCGCCCGGGAGGCCGTTCAGGCGTGGATCAAGCTTGCAGGGCTGAAGCCGGAGGACTTCCTGTTTCCCAGCCGGCTCCACGACTCACCTCATCTTGGCACTCGCCAGTACGCCAGGATTCTTGGGCACTGGGTCGACGAGTTGGGGCTGGACCGCGCCGACTACGGGACACACTCGATGCGACGGACGAAGGCGACGCTGATCTACCGGCGCACCAAGAACCTGCGCGCCGTGCAACTGCTCCTCGGGCAATCCAAGCTCGAGTCGACGGTGAGGTACGTTGGCATCGAGGTCGACGACGCGCTCGAGATCTCCGAGCAAACGGAGATCTGAGTCCGTAGCAACGGCCGCGTCGTCCGGTGGTGGCGGCGCGGTCGTCCTTGTGATGTCCGCTACGAGGTGCGGCGCTGAACTGCCAGTCCCAGCCAGGAGCACCCGCTCGACCGAGGCCGCTTCGGGGAAGCGCGCTTCGCGCGCGCCAGGGGTTTGAACGAGTCCGATAGGGCTTTACCGTACGAACGCTAGGCGAAGAGCTTTCGGTCAAGAATCTTGCGCGGGTCCGTGTAGTCCGCGTCCCACCAGGGCCGGCCGCCAGGCTGTGGAGGTCTCTTCAGCTGGATGGGCTTGTTCGACGCACTGGCCTTGCTCTGCAGGACGCGAAAGTAGTAGTGGTCAAAGATGCTCAGCGCTTGGATCATGTAGGACCGCGCGATCCGCTGATCTTTGATGAGCAGAAGATTTTCACCATTCTTGTTGTCTGCAGGCTCGGAGAAGTTGTAGGAGCCCATGTAGACGCGCGCGGTGGGTTTGTCGAAATCGAGCACGACGAACTTGTGGTGCATGCGCGTGCCGCCATTGTTGGAGGTCAGGGCCGTCGGCTCGCTCTTGAACGGTTCCGGGAGGTTGGCACTGAGATTGGCGGCGAAGACCGGTGCCACCTTGCCATCGGGAAGATGAACGTCGAGGCCACCGGTTCGTTTGTCAGACATGCCGTAGACGAAGACGCCCTCTTTCTTCGTGATGGCCTTGACGGCATCCGTCACGGCACCGCCGGTTTGACTCAGGAAGGCCAGGGAGTAGAAGACGGACGACTTGGCACTGCGGATGTCATTGGCGATGTCGTCCAGCACACCCTGGCCTTCGGTGTGCGGTGAAAACGTGACCTGCGCATCGATGCCAGCCAGGCCGAGGCTGTGCCACCCGGTTGAGGCGGTGGGGCCGAAGCCCTTGACAAAGTCGTTCCGCCAGTAGTTCTCGAAGGCATCGAGAAAGGGCTGGATGGCTTTGGCGCCTCGAACAACAATGGCGTTGTTAGATTGGACGAATTGGCCGCGCCATGTGTAGTTCGTCGAACCGCAAATCGCCGCTTTCACCTTGCTGCCGTTAATGACGATCGTCTTGTTGTGCTGCAGGTTGCTCATGTGCTGCCGCTTGACGTTGGCGGCATCGGCGGTGATGGCGAGTCGATCCGCCGCGATCGATTCGGCGTCGTCGGGCTCTTTGTGATCCTTGCTGTCGTCGATGATGATCCGCAACCGCTTCTTGAGCTTCTCGAATCGGGACACGATGGACGGATCGTTCAGGTCGTAGCAAACCACGCAAACCTTCGCCGTGGTGTCCTTGATGGCTGCATCGAGCAACTCGAGAATGGCGCTGCGGGCCTCGAAGCCCATCCATGCCAGGGCCTCTTCGGCCTTCGGATGGGAAGGAACGAAATCAAGGCCGGCCTTTGCGTCGTCGGGGATCAGCGTTTGCACGCCATCGGTGGCTGTGACGTAGCGATCGATGAACGCCTGCGACGATACGAATCCTCGGGTGTAGGCCACGTTGAGCTTGCCCGGGTAGGTCTCGCGTGCAAGGACGATGTCGGCCTGTTGGAACTCCCCGTAGCTGAGCTCGCCTGAGGCGCTCATGAACACGGGTGACACGCGGTAGGTGAATGCGCCTTCCAGGTCGGCATTGACCGGAAAATGAACCCAGCGGAACTTCTGGATCGGCGAGATCCGGGAGGACATGCGCTTCGTGTTCACGCTGCCATCGGGATCGGGAAAGTTGATTCGATTCTTGACCGCCCAAAACCTGTCTCCGCCCGGTTCCCTGTATTCGAGGGCGAAACCCACGAAATCTCGGGGAGGTGTCGCCGCCTTCCAGTTCATGGCCAGAAGCGTCATTCCATCACCTCGGTGAAGCTTCAAGGTGAACGGCGCGTTGGCGTTCGTCGCGGCGATCTCGAAGGCAGTCGACATGCTGGGCTCCTTTCAGAAATCTAGGCATCGGTTGCGCGCACATAGCCCCGGCCCACGGCGCCGGACAAGCGCGGTCACGCCGAGGCGCTGACCGCGGCTGCGACCTGACTACCGATTCACCTTCAATTCCTCCGCTGACGCCGTGCGCGTAGCGTCAGGCGCTCTGGCTTGTTGCCGCTCTTGAAGTTCTTAGGGGCTGCTAACGCTCAGAGCTTCAATGTTGCCGGCCTGGGCCGACGAGCCGCCATCCTGCAAAACCCTGCGTCAGAAACGACCGTCGCCAGAAATAGCCAAATACGACTACCCGATGTTGGCCGGGCGACCGCCGATGGGTCGTCCCCGGCCATGAGCGGGCGCTGACGACAGGCGGCTTCGTGGCGTTTCAATCGGAGTAGATTGAACAGACCGGCAGATTTGACCAGGATTGAGCAGACTAGGGCCTGTTAACACTAATTGCACCAAAGCAATTGGGCTGCGACAGTGAGTGCATGGAGATCACAGCAGCCCAATTCGCGCAGATCGAGCACTGCTTGCCGCTGCAACGCGGCAACGTCAGCCTGTCGAATCTGCAGGTGTTGAATGCCATCCTTTACGTTGCTGAGCACGGCTGCAAATGGCGCGGCTTGCCCAAGCGCTTCGGCAACTGGCATACGATCTACACGCGCATGAGCCGCTGGGCAAAGTCGGGCGTTTTGGACCGGACCTTCGAGCAATTGCAGCAGGCGCAGATCGTGCAGATCAAGATTGAAGCGGTGTCGCTGGACAGCACCAGCGTCAAGGTGCACCCCGATGGCACCGGCGCGCCAAAAAAAACGGTCCGCAAGCTATCGGCAAATCCCGTGGTGGGTGGAACACCAAAATCCATCTCGTCGCGGCGGACGCGCGCACGGCCATAACCTTCTCGCTGTCACCAGGGCAGGCGCACGATGCTCCCGAGGGGCGAGCTCTGCTGAAGCGGCTCGGTGCGCCCAATCGGCCTTTGCATCTGTTGATGGATCGCGCCTACGAGGGCAACGAAACTCGGCAGCTCGCACTCGACCTGGGGTTCATCCCTGTCGTGCCGCCCCTGAGCACGCGCATCGAGCCCTGGGAGTACGACCGCGAGATGTACAAGCGCCGCAATGAAGTCGAGCGCCTGTTCCGCCGCCTCAAGGGCTATCGCCGAATCTTCTCCCGCTTCGAGAAGCTCGACATCATGTTCACCGCCTTCATCAGCTTCGCTCTGATCGCTGACGGATTGCGTTTGTGTTAACAGGCCCTAGCCCCGTCTGCGCCCTCTCGTGCACTCGTCGCCAAATGGGTCACTAGAAGGCATCTAGTCATCCGAAAATGCCAAGCAAGACGTGCTCACGACGGCGCAAGCCGCGAGCCCCCGGATGCAAAGCGGCCACCTTTCTCACGAAGTCGCCGCCTCAGCGGCCTGCCCTTCCTGCGCGTAGGCTAGCCACTGGGAGAGGTAAGGTGACAGCGAACGGTCAGCCAGCAGCAGGATGCGGTCCTCATCAGGCCTCCAAAGCATTACCGGTACGTCGACGAGGCGACAGCGGCTGGCGCGGCCAAGCCTGGGCATCGCATCCTGCCCGACCAGACGCACCAGCCGAGCATCCAGCCCCTGGCGCTGCAACTCCAGCACCGTCATGCCGTGAGACAGGTCGACGCTGAAGGCATCCCCGGCGGACGCCAGTGCTTGCGCCAAAGCCCCGAGCGCCGCCTCATCATCGGAGGCAAGCAGCACCTCCTCCGGTTGCCTGCGCGCGACCAGCATCGTGCCGACCACCTGAAGCTCGTTAGTACGCTCGGGCCAGGGAAGGCCAAGATCATGAAAAGCGGCCCGAGTGTTGACTGAGTCTTCCAAATGCCGCACGCACAGAATCCGCATGGCCTTCAGCCGCCGCACGCCGTCCGGCCAGCCAAACAAGTCCTGGGCGAAGGCATCCTCATGCAAGGTCAGCGGTGTCATTGCTTCAGCCATGCAGCCGTTCTCCTGCGGCATCGAAGAACGGCGTCGTCACGACCTCCGCCTCGATCGCCTGGTTCATGTGGAAGACCCGCACGCGCTCGCCGAGCCGCTGCGCGCCGCGCGTCAGCATGGCCAACGCCACCGGCTGGCCCAGCGCCGGGCTGAAACCGCTGCTGGTGACGAAGCCGTCGATGGCGGCGGGCGGGCGCTGCGTGCAGATATGCGTGCCGACCGGCAGCGGCGTGCGCCTATCCAGCGGCAGCAGGCCGACCAGCTGCTTGCGATCGGCGTCGCGCCCCGCCTCGCTCAGCAGCGAACGGCGGCCGACGAAGTTGGCGGCCTTCTTGTCCAGGCCGCGCAGCATGCCCAGGTCCTGCGGCAAGGTCGTGCCATCGGTGTCGGAGCCGATATGCAGATAGCCCTTCTCCAGCCGCATCAGCATCAGCGCCTCGATGCCGTAGAGGCCCAGGTCTAACCCCGCCGCCTGTCCGACCGCCCACATCCGCTCGAACAGCGCCTGCGTCTGCAGCGCCGGCAGGTTGATCTCGTAGCCGAGCTCGCCGCTGAAGCTGGCGCGCAGCACCCGCATCGTCGTGCCGGCGTATTCGGTCACGCGCAAGCTCATGTGCATCATCGCCGCCGGTGCCAGCGCCGCGTCGAAGCCGGCGGCGGCCAGCAGAGTCCAGGCCTGCGGCCCGGCCAAGGTGACATTGCCCCACTGGCTGGTCACCGGCTGCACCAGCACGCGCAGGTCCACATACTCGCACTGCAGCCATTCCTCGAAGGCCAGCGCAGTTCTCTCGACGCCACCGCTGCTCGTGTTGACCCAGAAATGCTGCGGTCCCAGGCGCGCGACGATGCCGTCGTCGACGACGACGCCGTTCTCGCCCAGCAACAGGCCGTAGCGCGCGGCGCCAACGGCCAGCGTGCTCATCGTGCCGACGTACATCAGGTCCAGGAATGCAGCAGCGTCCGGCCCGAAGACCTCAATCTTGCCCAGCGACGAGGCCTCGAACAGCGCGACGCCGCGGCGCGTCTGCGCGGCCTCGCGCCGCGCTGCAGCCTCCAGCGTCTCGCCCGGCTGCAGGTAGGCGGCCGGGCGCAGCCAGCCGCCGAAGTCCTCGAAGGCCGCGCCGCGCGCCGCGTGGAAGGCATGCGCCGGCAGGCGCCGCAGCGGCCGGTAGCGCTCGCCGGAACGGCCGGCGGCGATGGCGCCCAGCGTGACCGGCTTGAAGGGAGGGCGGAACTTGGTCGTGCCCACCTCGGCCGGCGCCCGGCCGGTCAGGCCGCCGATCATCACCAGCGCGTTGACATTGCTGTTCTTGCCCTGGTCGGTGGCCATGCCAGTGGTCGTGTAGCGCTTCAGGTGCTCGACCGAACGGTAGTTCTCCTGCGCGGCCTGGGCAATGTCGCCGGCGCAGACATCGTTCTGCAGATCGACGAAGACCTTGCCCTTCGGTCGCGCGGAGGCCGGTGTCGCGTTGTCGGCCGGCACCTGCCCGAGGCCGCCGACCGGCGCCGGGGCCGCCTCGCCACGGCCGATGCGCCGCGCATGCTCGCGCGCCGCATCCGTGTCGAACACGCCAGCGCAGGCTCCCACCACGTCCACGCCCGGCGCCAGTCTTGCGGGCACGAACATCGAGCTCTCGTCGTCCCAGCGCAGGCCGCCGCCGGCCTGCGAATGCAGGCTGACATTGGGCGTCAGGCCGCCGGTGTGCAGCAGCGCGTCGCAGGCCAGCTCGCGCAGGCCGGAGCCGTCCGGCCGCGCGACGCGCACCGCGCTGACGCCGCTGCGGCCGCTGACGCCGACGATGCAATCGCCCGCGCGCCGGTCCAACACCGCCTCGACGGCCAGGCCTCGCCCACGCAGGCGCTCGGCCAGTTGCAGGCCGGCGTCGCAGGCGGTGGCCAGCACGATGCGCCGGCCCACGGCCACGCCGTAGTACTGGGCGTAGCGCTCGGCCGCATGGGCGAACATCAGGCCGGGGCGGTCGTTGTCGGGGAACAGCATCGGCCGGTCGAAGGCGCCAGTGGCGAGGATGATGCGCTCGGCGCGTATCTTCAGCGTGCGTTCGCGCACCACGCCCTCGCCGGGCGAAATCGCCACGGCGAGTCCGTGATCGTAGAGGCCGAACACCGTCGTCGACAGCCGGATCTCCACGCCAGCCCGGCGCACCCGCTCCAGCAGCGGCGCCAGTTCCGGCGAGGCCAGGGTCGCCGCCCAGCCGCCGGCCCAGGCATCGGACTCCATGATCAGCACGTGTCGCCCCGCTTCGGCCGCCGTGGCCGCCGCCTCCAGCCCGGCCAAGCCGGCGCCGACGACCAGCAGCTCGGTCCGCAGCGAGATCTCTTCATAACGATCGGGATCGGCGCCATCGGCCGCATGGCCCAGGCCCGCCGCGCGGCGGATCGCCGGCTCGAACAGATGCCAGCTCGGCCACATGAAGGTCTTGTAGTAGAAGCCCGCCGTCAAGGCCTTGCCGAGCAGCGAGTTCAGCGCGGCCAGGTCCCAGCGCAGGCTGGGCCAGGCGTTGCCACTGCGGGCCATCAGGCCGTCGACCAGGGCCGTGTCGGTGGCGCGGGAGTTGGGCGTGCGCCGCGCGCCCTCGCCCACGTCCAGCAGCCCGGTCGGCTCCTCGGCCCCGCAACTGGCGATGCCGCGCGGCCGGTGGTATTTGAAGCTGCGGCCGATGAAGCGCTCGCCGGCGGCCAGCAAGGCCGAGGCCAGCGTGTCGCCGGCGTAGCCGCTGAAGCGGCGGCCGTTGAGCGTGAAGCTCAGCTCGCGCGAGCGGTCCAGCGCCGTGCCGGCCGGCGCGTCCAGACGATAGCCGGCCATCAGTCCTGGGCCTCCGGCCGTGGCGCCGTCATTGCGTAGACGGCCTTGATCTCATGCGTCAGCGTGTGGCGCAGCAGATTGAACCAGCGGCCGCAGCCGAAGGTATGGCGCCAGCGCTCGGCGTGATCGCCGCGCGGGTTGTCGCGGACGTAGAGATAGGCGGCCCAGCCCTCGTCGGAGCAGTCCAGCGGCGGGCGCTGGATATGACTCTGGCCGCCGCAGTGGAACTCGTGCTCGGGCCGGGGGCCGCAGAGCGGGCAGTCGATTTGCATCATGGGATCAGTGGGCGATGCCCGAGGCCGCGGCTTCGTCGATGAGCCGGCCGGCGGCGAAGCGCTGCAGTTGGAAGGGCTCGGCCAGCTCGTGGCTACGCCCGGTGGCCAGCTGGTGGGCCAGGGTCCAGCCGCCGACCGGGATGGCCTTGAAGCCGCCGGTGCCCCAGCCGCAGTTGATGAACAGGCCCGGCACCGGCGTGGCACCGAGGATGGGGCTGGAGTCCGGTGCGATGTCCACGATGCCGGCCCATTGGCGCAGCAGCCGCAGGCGCGAGAACGAGGGAAACATCTCCAGCGTGGCGGCCAGCACCTGCTGGCTCACCGCATAGCTGCCTCGCTGGGCGTAGGACGGGAAGGCGTCGAGTGCGCCGCCGATCACCACCTCGCCCTTGTCGCTCTGGCTCCAGTAGGCGCCGACCGCCGGCGACAGCAGCACCGTGTCCAGCACCGGCTTGACCGGCTCGCTGACCATGGCCTGCAGCGCATGGCTGGCGATCGGTAGCTTCAGGCCGGCCATGCCGGCCAGCACACCGGAATGGCCGGCCACGGCCAGCGCCACCTGGCCCGCGCGGATGTCGCCGCGCGCGGTGCGCACGCCGCTTATGCGGCCGCGCTGCCCTTGCAGAAAGCCGGTGACCGGACAGTTCTGGATGATGTCCACGCCCAGCGCCGAGGCGGCCCGCGCATAGCCCCAGGCCACCGCGTCGTGGCGGGCCGGCCCGCCACGACGCTGGATGATGGCGCCGAGCAGGGGGAAGCGCGCGTCGTGGCCGAAGTTCAGGCGCGGCGCCAGCCGGCGCAGCTCGTCGACGCCGATCTGCTCGGCGTCCACGCCGTTGCAGCGCATCGCATTGGCCCAGCGGCTCTGGATCTCGAGATCGTGGCGGCTGTGCGCCAGGGTCATCACGCCGCGCTGGCTGAACATGATGTTGAAGTTCAGCTCGCGTGACAGGCCTTCGTAGAGCTTCAGCGAAAAATCGTAGAGCCGCGCGCTCTCGGGATAGAGATAGTTGGAGCGGATGATGGTGGTGTTGCGGCCGGTGTTGCCGCCACCGATCCAACCGGCCTCGACGACGGCGACATTGCGAACCCCGTGGTTCTTCGCCAGGTAGTAGGCGGTGGCGAGGCCGTGGCCGCCGCCGCCTATGATGACGACGTCATAGGCGGGCTTGGGCTCAACATCGGTCCAGGCCGGCGCCCAGGGCTTGCCGCTGAAGGCTCGCGCGAGCAGCTGCCAGGCGGAATAGTGATTGCGCATGGTCAGGCACGATAGGCATTCGAAGCGCGTCTGCCTTTGGTACTCGGCATTGATTCTTAGGCCGGCTACAAACCGAAGCGGCGCAGCAAGGCCGCCGGGTCCACCGCGCGGCCGCGGAAGCGCTGCCAGGCTTCGTCCGGCTCGAGGGTCCAGGCGGCGCCCAGCAGGGCCTCGTCCCAGCGGCGGCCGGTCTCGCGGTCATTGAATCCGCCCGGACTTTCCAGAAAGGCCTCGGCCGCGTCGGCGGCCATCACGTCGGCCCACAGATAGCCGTAGACACCGGCCGCGTAACCACCGGGGAAGCTGTGGAAGTTGTTGGTGACCCGCATGATGGTGTCCCAGGCCGGCGGCATGTCCAGCTCGCGCAGAACTTGCGCTTCCAGCGCGGCGACGTCCAACTGGCGGCCCGGCTCGCCGTCGGCCAGCAGGTGCATGCGCAGGTCCATGATGGCCGGGGCCAGATAGTCCAGGTTCAGGCTGAACACGCGGTCGTAGCGCAGCGAGCGCTGGAGCTGGTCGATCAGCGCCTCGGGCACCGGCGCGCCGGTCTCGGCGTGGCGGGCGAAGCAGGCCAAGGTGCCACGGTCCAGCAGCCAACGCTCGTTCAGCAGGGCCGGCACCTCGACGAAATCCCAGGGTACGCCGACGCTGCCCAGCGAGGGATAAGGCGCCCGCGACAGCAGCATGTGCAGCGAATGGCCGAACTCGTGGAAGAACACGTTCGCGTACTCGAAGGGCAGCAGGATCTCGCCGTTCGGGCCCGGCACGGCCTCGAAGGAGGAATGCACAGCCGAGATCGGCAGCACGCGCTGGCCCTGCTCGTCCAGCTCCGCCGTGCGGTACTCGGCCTGGTAGGAGCCGTGCATCTTTCCGGGGCGGTTGAACAGGTCGAAGTACAGCACGCCCTGCGGCTCGCCGTCCTCGCGCCGGACCTCGTAGACGCGCACGCTGGGATGCAGGCGCGGTGCGTCGGGCAGTGCGGCGAATTGCAGACCGTAGGTTCGACTAGCGCTGTCGAACATCGCGGCGAGCACATTGTCCAGAGACAGGTGTTGACGCAGCGCCTCGCCATCGAAGCCGAGGTCGCGGCGACGCAGGCGCTCGGCATAGAACTGGCGGTCCCAGGGCTGCAGCGCCTCGTACAACCCCTCGTCGCGGGCAATGGCCGTGTACTGCTCGATCTGCTTCAGCGCCACCGCGTGGACGACGCGCCAGCTGCGCATCAGCAGATCCATCACCGTCTCGGGGCGGCGGGCCATGCGCTCGGCGATGGCCAGGTGGGCGAAGCTCGAGTGGCCCAGTAGTCTGGCCTTCTCGCCGCGCAGCCGCAGGATCTCTGCGGCGACCGGCTTGTTGTCGGTCGGGCCGGCATGGTCGCCGCGCCCGTTCCACATGCGCCAGACGCGCTCGCGCAGCCCGCGGTCGCGGCCATGGGTCAGCAGCGGCCACACCACGGCGCGGGCGTTCTGTATCACCCAGGCTTCGGGGCGGCCCTTCTGCGCGGCCAGCGCCTTGGCGGCCGCCACCAGCGGCGCGGGCAGGCCCTCGAGCTCGCTCTCGCTTTCGATCCAGACATGCTGGGAGCCGGCGTCGGCGATCAGGTTCTGGTTGTATTGCGCGGCCAGCGTGTCGATGCGGGCATTCAGCTCGGCGAGCCGCCGCTGCTCGGCGGCCGGCAGTCCGACGCCGGCGCGCAGGAAGCGGCCGTGCGTCACCTCGGTGAGGCGCCGCGCGACAGGATTCAGCCCGTCGCGCTGCTGGTGGACGGCGGCAATGCGGGCGAACAGGCGCTGGTCGAACAGGATCTCGTTGTCGAGCCCGGCCAGCAGCGGCGTGACGCGCTGGGTGACGGCCGGCATCTCACCGACCGAGTTGGCGGCGCCCATCAGCCGGAACAGCGCGTTCACGCGCCGCAGTGCGGCGCCGCTGCGCTCCAGAGCCTCGACCGTGTTGGCGAAGCTCGCGGCGTCGGGGTTCGTGGCGATCGCCAGCACCTCGGCGCGCTTGGCCGCGATGGCCTCGCGCATCGCGTCCTCCAGCGCGGCCGGCGTGGCCTGTTGGAAGGGCGGCAGGCCGCCGAGTGAGCCGGTCCAGGCTTGCAGCAGCGCATTCGTCATCATCAAGACTCCTTGGCCGGACCTTCGATCGCCTCGTGCATCACGCCGATGACGAAGTCCGGAATCAGAAAAACGAAGTTGTGGCCCGATCCCGCTGGCGCAATGATGCGCCGCGAGCGCTCGGACGTCGCCAGATAGCGCTCGCGGCTGCGGGCGATGACGCGCATCACGCGCTGGTTCAGGCGCGCATTGGCCGTCTTCGCCTCGGGCAATGTAGCCACATCGAGATCGTCCTTGGGCGCGACCAGCCAGACGCTCGTGCCGTCCAGATCGCCGTCGTAGACCCCGGTGCTCCAGGCCGCACTGGCAGCGCCGCAGGGCGTCAGCTCGGCGTAGATCGAGGCCTGGGCAAAGTCGGCGGCGGCGCGCTCGTCGACGGCTCTTGCGGCGATGATGTCCGGCCCCAGCTCGCGGTCGACCGCGTCGAGCACCGCCGCGTAGGCCGGGTTCTGCCGCTGGGTCGCCGCCTGGCGCTTCATTAGATCGAAGCCGAACAGGCGAGCGATGCCGGCCTTCCACGGCGCCATGCGGAACTCGCGCAGCGCCTGCAGCGGCGGGCCGTAGATGACGGTGTCCAGCGGTGTCGGGTCCAGCAGCACCAGGCGGTGGACCAGATCGGGCCGGCGGCGCGCGATGTTCGCCGCCAGCAGGCCGCCGAAGGAATGGCCGGCAATGACGAAGGGGCCGCGCTCTTCCGCCAACTCCAGCACGCGTATCACCTCCTCGGCTTCGCGGGCGGTCGTGCGCGGGAAGGGGCCGGCGTCGCTCCAGCCGGTGCCCGGCCGGTCGATCAGGATGGAGCGGGTGTGCTCGCGGAAGGCCCGGTGCAGATGGTGGATCGCATGGCCAGCCGCATGGCCGCCGGCGAACCAGAGCACCGGCAGCTTGCCGCCGCGCGCCTCGCCCTCGGCCAGCACATGGATGCGGTAGCTGCCCAGATCGACGAGTCGCCCCGGCGCGGGAAAGCGGCGGCGCACCGCGGCGCGCATTGCCAGATAGCGCAGCGACAGCAGGGCCAGCACGATGCCGACCGCCGCGGCCAGGCCTGCATGCAGCGGCGCGAGCAGCATGGCGGCCAGCAGCGCCAGCAGCAGGCCGGCCGCATCGCGGCTCAGCGTGGCGAGCAGCAGATTCATTTCGCTGCAGCCGGCTTCATGGCCGCCGCCGGCGCATCGGCGGCGGCATCGTCCTCGCTGACGGCCGGCAGCCGCCAGGCCGCGATCGTCGCCAGCACAAAGGCCACGCCGGCCATCATCAGCGCCATGTCGTAGCTGTGCGTGGCGTCATAGACCAGGCCCGAGATCCAGGGCGAGACGCCGCCGCCCAGCGAGGTCGCCATCATCTGCGTGGCGCTGGCGCGGCCATAAGCCTCGGCCGGGAAGTAGCGGCGCGCAAGGAACGCGCCCAGCGCGTGGTCGCCGCTGCTGAACAGGCCGAACATCAGCGCGGCAACGGCGGCCGCGCCGATGCCGTGGCCGAAGTACAGCAGCGCCACCGCGCCCAGCGGCGCCAGCACGAAGCCGCGGGCCAGCCAGGTGGCCGGGAAGCGGTCGATCAGCCAGCCGGCCAGCAGATTGCCGGCGAAGCCGCCGACGCCGATCACGCTGAGCATGGACGCGGCCTCGGCCAGCGAGAGCCCGCGGCCTTGCAGCAGCGCCGCGAAGTGCATCATGATGGCACCGATCGCGAAGCCGAAGAACAGATTCCACCAGGCCAGCGCCCACCAGGTGCGGTCCTTCAGAAAGCCCAGCATCGACGGCCCCGCGGACTGCTTCGACACGACCGCGGCGCGCCGCTCGCCGGGCGTGCGCTCATGGATCAGCAGCAGGGCCGCGGCGCCGCCCAATACCAGGCTCATCAGGCCCATCGCGAAGAAGGCCTGGCGCCAACCCTGGTGGGCCAGCACCCAGCCGACCCAGGGCGGATGGATGACCGCGCCGATCGCGGTGACCGCGAACAGGATGCCCAGGCCCTTGCCCAGCGAGGCGTCGAACCATTGCTGGACGATCTTGGCCAGGGTCAGCAGCGAGGCGCCGGTGGCGGTGAACATCAGCGCCACGCAGAGCAGGTAGTAGACGGTGACGTTGCCGTCCATCAGCCCGAAGGCGGCGAAGTTGACAGATTGCAGCAGCACGCCCCACAGCACCAGTGGGCGCAACGGCAAGTTGTCGATCACCCAGCCGACCAGGGGCATGCTCAGCGGGCCGATGAAGGTCACCAAGGTCATCGAGAAGGCGATCTGCGCACGGCTCCAGCCCAGGTGCTGCTCCATCGGCATCAGGAACAGTCCGAAGGTGGAGCCGTACAGCGCCGTCACGCCGAACAACGCGACTAGGCAGCAGCCCAGCAGCACCCGCCAGCTGGCTCGGGAATCGATGGTGGGCTGGGTCGTGCTCATGGTCGTCGGATCAATAGTCGTAGCGCAAAGAGACCGTGAGCGTCCTCGGCTTCTGCAGGAAGTACTGTGCGAAGCTGCCGACACCGGCCGGCGCGCCGGTGATGCTCTGCACACCCTTGGAGTCGGTCACGTTGGACAGGATGCCCGAGATCGTCCAGTGATCGCTGCTGAAGGAGGTGCCGAGGTCCAGCGTGTCATAGGCATCGGCCGGCTTGTTGCCGCTCAGGTACATGACCCGGTCGCCCACATAGGAATAGGTGCCGAAAGCGCGGCCCGTGCTGTTCATCGGGCCGGCGAAGCGGTAGCCGGCCTGCAGGGCGGCCTGCCACTTGGGCGTGCCTGGCAGGCGCGAGCCGGCCGGCGCGGTCATCGCCCCGCGGCCATTGGGCACCTCGGTGGGCACCTCGGTCTTCGCATCGGTGTAGGCCGCCGACAGCGCGACATCGAAAGCCGACGTGAGCTGGTAGCGCAGCGCCGCTTCCAGGCCCTTGCTCTTGGCATGGCCGACGTTGGCGATGCCGCTTTCCGGCAGGCCGCCATTGGCGGTGGTGAAGTAGGTGAACTGCGCGTCCTTCCAGTCCAGCAGGAAGAGGCTGAGGTCCACCTGCAGGCCCTTGGCCGGATTCAGGCGCAGGCCGGTCTCGTAGTTCCACAGCGAGTCGGACTTGAAGGGCTTGAACGGCGCCGTGCCATTGGTGCCGCCATAGCGGTAGCCCTTGCTGGCACCGGCGTACCACATGCCGCTGTCGCCGAAACGGTATTTGATGCTGGTCTTGGGGGTGAAGCCGCTGTCCGAGGAGTCGGGCGGCGCGATGTCCGCCGGGAAACCGAACTGCGTGCCGGTCTGCACATAGTGGGTGCTGGTGCGGTAGTAGCGGCCGCCGAGGTCGAGGCTCCAACCGCCGCCGAAGGCATATTCGGCATCGGCGAAAAAGGCCGTCTCGCTGCCGCTAGTGTCGGTGCTCAGGTCGACCAGGTCGGTGATGCCGAAGGCAGCCGAAGGATCGATCTGCTTGGCCTGGCTGTTGCCCGAGCTGCGCTGGTAGAACAGGCCGGCGACATAGCTGAGCGGCCCGCCCGGGTTGCTGGCGATGCGCAGTTCCTCCGAGTTGGCCTTGAGCTGGCCTTCGGACGGGCGGGTCACCTGCGGCAGCACCAGGCCGACGCTGGCAAACAGCTCGGTGTCGTCGATCAGGCTCTTGGACTTGCTGCGCCACCAGCCGGTGATCGAGGTCAGCGTGTGCGCGCCCAGGTCCCAGTCGACGGTCAGGCTAGAGAAGTCTGCCGTGACCTTGCGGGCCGAGTTGTTCGGCGAGTTGTGCTCCAGCTTGTTCGGGTCGGGCGAGACGCTGAAGGTGTCGTCCTGCTTGGTTTCCTGCGTGGACACGACCCAGGTGGCGCTGAGCGTGTTCAGCGGCTTCACCGTCGCGAGCACGCGAGCGCCCTTCTGGCGCACCCTGTTGGCATCCTGGGTGTGGGTGCCGAGATTGTCGATGTAGCCCGGGTCCTCGCGGTCCCAGGCGACGACGCGCAGGCCGGCCACATTGGTGGACAGTGGCACATTGATCATGCCGGCGATCGAGGGCGCGCTGCCGCCGCTGGCGACCTTGGCGTAGCTCAGCAGCACGCTGGCGTCGAAGCTGTCGAGCTTGGGTTTGTTGAACAGATAGCGCACCGCGCCGCCCAGCGAGCCGGAGCCGAACAGCGCGCCCTGCGGGCCGCGCAGCACCTCGACTCGGTCGAGGTCGAAGGCATAGGGGTCGGGCACGATGCCCTTGCCCAGCGGCGAGGCCAGGGGCACGTCTTCCATATAGAAGCCGGTCGGCTGCTGCTGCGAGCCACCGCCCTCGTTGCTGGTCTCGGTGCCGATGCCGCGGATCGTGATCGTGTTGCTGGAGATGTCGCCCTTGTTGAACTGCACGCCGGGAGTCAGCTTCAGCGCGTCCTCCTGGTCCTTGGCGCCGATCGCCTCCAGCTGCGCGCCTTGCAGCACGCTGACCGAACCGGCGACATTGCGCTCCGGCTCGACGCGCTTGTTGGCGGTGACGACGACGCGTTCAAGCTGTGCGGCGCCGTCGTCCTTGGCGGCCTGCTGCTGGGCCTGAACGGCCGGGGCGAAAGCCAGGCCCGCGATGGCCAGCGCTTCGACGAGCCGGCTGACGCGCATGGGGGCGAATTTCATCATTCGGTGTGCTCCTGCGAGGGGCCGCCAACGAAGACTGCACGGCGGATGGCTTTCACAATAGATTCACACCTGCGTCCATCCGTGCGGCTTTGGACGGAACATTTAGGAGAAAGGACAAGGCCGGGGAAAGCCCTTAGGCCATCGGCACATCGCGCGGCGCGCTTCGACGAACAGCGCCTCAGCGCTTGGCCGCCAGCTCGACGACAAAGGGCGCACGATGACGCCGGTACTCGCGCGGCGACATGCCGACATGGCGGTGGAAGGCCGCGGTGAAGCTGCTCTGGTGCTCGTAGCCGACCCGCTCGGCCACCTGGGCGATCGTCAGCGCGGCCTCGAGCAGCAGCTGTTGCGCCTCGCGCATGCGGCGGTCCAGGCAGTGGTCGACCATGGTCGTCCCGAAGGCCTCCTTGAACACCGACTTCAGCTTGTTCAGGCTGACGCCGAGGTCCGAGGCCAGATCGCCGAACATCGGCGGGCGCCGGTACTCGCGGTCCAGGCGCTCGCGCGCGGCGCGGGCCACATCCAGATCGCGCTTGCGCGGCAGCAGCACGTTGCGATGGGTCGGGTCCGTCTCGTCCACCTGTATGGCCTCCAGCGCGAAGGCGATCAGCTCGCCCAGCCGGCCGGTCACCTGCATGGTGCGCAGTTCGCCCGGCAAGCGACTGTCCAGCGTGTCGGCGATCAAGGCGGCGATGCGCTGGTCGACCGGGAAGGAGGACAGGCGCACCACATCGCTGGAATGGTGGACCACCTCGCGCACCGCCGGCGGCAACTCGCTCTCCAAGAGGCCGAAGCGCTTGGCAAAGGTCTTGGCGCGGAAATTGGCCACCAGGCCCTGCTGGCGGGAGCCGCCCATCACATCGGCCGTCAGCGTGACGCCCTGCGGCAGGCAGGCCAGCAGCACCTCGGGCCGGTTGAAGACCATGGGCGCAGAGCGGCCGTAGCGGAAGGACACATCGCAGGCCAGCGAGGCGCGCAGCATGATGATGGGCTCCTCGGCCTCGTATGGCCAGCGCACCGGCTGCGGCAGCACGCAATTCAGCACATTGACCATCGCATCGTCGTCCAGCCGGATCAGGTCGGCCGTGCCGCTGCCGGGCTCGGCGAAGATGGTGCGCATGATGTTGCGCGAGATCGACTTGGCCCCGCCGTTGGCGGAGGCGCGCTGCCACTCGGCGTCCCAGTCCAGCGGGTGCGGGGCCGGATTCACCGTATCCCGAGCTCCTGACGCCATGAAGTCCGCCCTCCTAAATTTTGGATTCATGATGCTAATGCAAGGCCGGCGCGAATCACTAAGGTGTGATCCATGGAAAGCACCGAACTCGAATCGCGCGCCCGCTCCCTAATCGACGCCACGCTGGTCTGGGACAACCATGCCTGCATGCCGCTGCGGCCACTGGACCCAGGCTTCCTGCCCCAGCTGGAGCGCCACCGCCGCGCCGGCTTCGACGTGGTGATGCTCAATGTCGGCTTCGGCGATCAGGGCATCGAGGAGCATATGCGCATGGTGGCCGCGCTGCGCCACTGGATCGCCGGGCATCCCGAGCAATATCTGCTGCTGGAGCGCGTGGCCGATGCCGAGGAAGCCCGCCGCAGCGACCGGCTGGCGGTCGGCCTGGACATTGAGGGCGCCAACGCGATCGGCGATCAACTCTCGCTGATCCAGATATACCGGCAGCTCGGCGTCCGCTGGATGGCGATGGCCTACAACCGCAACAACCGCGTCGGCGGCGGCTGCCAGGACGATGAGGATCCGGGCTTGAGCGATTTCGGCCGCGCTGTGGTGCGCGAGATGGAGCGCGTCGGCATGGCCGTCTGCGTCAGCCACACCGGCCACCGCACCGCGCGCGATGTGCTGGGCTACGCCCGCCGCCCGGTGATCTTCTCGCACAGCAACTGCGCGGCGCTGCGCGCGCATCCGCGCAATATCCCGGACGCGCTGATCCGCGACTGCGCTGCCACCGGCGGGCTGGTCGGCATCAACGGCGTGGGCATCTTCCTGGGCGCCAACGACATCGCCAGCGAGACGTATGCGCGGCACATCGACCACGTGGTGCAGCTGGTCGGCCCGCGGCATGTAAACATCGCGCTGGACTATGTGTTCGACCGGCAGGAGCTGGACGAGTACATGGAGAAGATGAAGCACACGTTCCCGGCGGGCCTGGGCTACGAGCTTGGCGGGCGCTTCGTGGCGCCCGAGCAGCTGACGGAGATCGTGGCGACACTGCTGCGCTGGGGTTATGACGAGACCTCGCTGATCGCCATACTCGGCGGCAACATGATGCGGGTGATGAGCGAACTTGAAGAGGGCACGAAGCAATGACTGAAGGACTGGACATCAACACGCTCGCGGAGCGCTTCTGGGACTGGCAGTGCCGCGAGTTCCCGCTGACCGCCTTTATCGCCGGCGTGAAGAACGACGATCCGGCGATGTTCCGTGAGGCGCCCGAGGACCATCGGCGCCGCCATGGCGAGGTGCTGGGCTTCATCGCGCAACTCGATGCGATCGCGCCGCCGGCCACGCCGCGCGAGCGGGCGAATGCCGCCCTGCTGCGCCGCGAGTTGGAGGACTTGCGGGACTTCCATCTGCTCGGTGCGCACCAGCGGCCCTGGCTGCTGCCTGTCGGCCCGGAGTTCAACACGATCTACTTCGCCAATCTGAACAGCCTCGGCGATGCCCGGGCGGCCGCGCTGTATCTGGCCCGGCTGGGCACGTTGGCGCAATTCTTCGAAGACATCGCCCGCAATCTGCGCGATGGCCGGGCGCGCGGCTTCCGCTATCCGAAAGTGGTGCTCACACGGGCCGAGTCGAATATGCGTGCGGTGACGCAGGGGCCGGTCGAGAAGCTGGCGTGGTTCGGCCCCTTCGCACGCAGCGCGGCCGTCTGGCCCCAGGCCGAGGCGGCGAAGACGGTGATCGCCGAGCAGATCGTGCCCGCGCTGAGCCGCTTGGCCGATGTGCTGGGCGACGAGCTGATGCCTGCGGCCCGCGACTCGATCTCCGCCGCCGATGACGTCGACGGCGAGCGCTACTACCGGCGCTGGGTGCAGCATTTCACCAATCTGGACATGGGGCCCGAGGCGCTGCACACGCTGGGTCTCAGCGAGGCCGCGCGAGTCGAGAAACAGATCGAGCAGGTGGCCGCCGATGCCGGCTTCGCCGGTCGGGTCTCCGACTACCGCCGGCATCTGGCCGAGTCGCCGGAGTTCTTCGCCGCCAGCGGCGAGGCGCTGCGCGAGCGCGTGGAGATCACGGCCAAGCGCATCGACCGCCAGATCCCCGGCCATATCGGCCGCGTGCCGCGCATCACCTACGGCGTCGAGAGCATCCCCGAGAGCCTCGCGCCGCGGATGCCACCGGCCTACGCCCAGCCCAGCCCCGGCGACGGCTCGACCGCCGGCATCCTCTGGGTCAGCGGCCTGCCGCAGAAATGCCCGCTCTACATGATTCCCTCGCTGGCCCTGCACGAGGGCTGGCCCGGCCACCTGATGCACCTGGCACTGGTCCAGGAGCTGGACGACGTCCCCGCCTTCTGCCGCTACAACGGCCCGAAGTACGGCGCCAACGTGGAAGGCTGGGCCTTGTATTGCGAAGGCCTGGGCGAGGAGATGGGCCTGTACAAGACGCCGCACGAACATTTCGGGCGGCTGGACATGGAGTTGTGGCGCGCCTTGCGGCTGGTGGTGGATACCGGTATTCACGCCAAGGGCTGGACACGGGAGCAGGCGATCCACGAGCTCGCCACGCGCGTGTCGCTCAGTCTCGACACCATCGAGGCCGAGGTCGATCGCTACATCGCCCTGCCCGCCCAGGCCCTGGCCTATCAGATCGGCAATATTGCTTTCCGCGATTTCCGCGCGCGGGCCGAGGCCCAACTGGGCGAGCGCTTCAGCCTGCGGAACTTTCACGACGAGCTGCTGGGCATAGGCACGGCGACGCTGCCGGTGATCGGCGAGCTGCTGGACGAATGGCTGGCCGAGGAGGCCGCGGCATGAGTGAGATCCAGATCGATCCCGTCTCGGGCGTCGCCTACGCGCTGCACGGCCCGGCCGACGGCGAGCCCTTGATGCTGACGATGCCGCTGATGGCCTCTCAAGAGGCGATCTTCGGCGCCGCGCTGCTGACAATGCTGGATGGCTATCTCTCCCGCCTGACGGACCGCTACCGCGTGCTCCTGGTCGACTACCCGAGCATCGGCGCCAGCCGCGACATCCCGCCCGAGCAGCTGACGGCGGAACGCGTCAGCGCCGACCTGCTGGCCGTGGCCACGGCGGCCGGTTTCGAGCGTTTCAGCTACTGGGGCTATTCCTGGGGCGGCGGCGTCGGCCTGCAGCTGGCCGGCCGCAGCGATCGGCTGAAGGCGCTGGTGATCGGTGGCTGGCCGCCGATCGGTGGCCCTTACAAGGACATCGCCGACGCGGCCGAGCGCAAGCAGCATGATCCTGAAGCCTCATCGATGGTGGTGCTGCGCAGCAAGGCCCAATACACCCAATGGATCCACTACAACCGCAGCGTGCAGCTGCATTGGAACGAGGCCGAGGCGCTCGCCCGCATGCGTGCACTGCCCAAGCTGGTGTTCCACGGCGAGAAAGGCGACCTGGTCGAGGCAGGCATCCCGGTGCCGATCGCCAGCCTGATCCGCAACCACGCGGCCCGGCTGCGCGAACTGGGCTGGGAGCTGCTGGAAGTGCCGGGCGTGGGCCACGAGGCGTGCATCAAGCCCGAGCTGTTCGTGCCCGCGCTGCGGGCCTTCCTAGACCACAGCCTTAAGTCGCAATGAACTCGCGCAACAGCGCCATCGCCTCGGCCGGCTTGTCGCGCCAGATGCCATGGCCGGCGTCGGCGAACTCGGCGAAGCGAACCAGATCTTCCGGCAAGGCGGCGGCGATATCACGCTGGTCCTCGATCGGGGTGATCGGGTCGTCCACACCACCCATCACCAGCACCGGACAGGCAGCGCAGCCCAGGCCCGGCAGCAGGTTCACGCCGGGCAGTTCTTCGCGGTTCCAGTGGTCTAGCAGTTCGGTGTCGAAGGCGGCCGGCGACGGCGCGCTGCGGTCTGGCTGCGGCGTCGTGCTGTACAGCGGCAGGCAGACGCGAAGAAAGGTCTCGAAGCCGGCCGGCGAGGGGTCGGCCCAATAGGCCCGCGCCGCCTCGCGGGCCTCGGCACCGCCACGCCGCTCGAAGGCGGCGAGCTTGCGCTCCAAGCCGAAATTCGGCGAGCAGCTGGACAGGATCACCTTGGCCGGATGGTCTGGATGCCGCGCGATGTAGCGCTGTGCGACCATGCCGCCAAAGCTCTGTCCGAAGACGATGGGCTTGTCTATTTCCAGCGCTTCGCATAGGCGCACGATGTCGTCGGCCCAGGTGTCCAGCGTCCATTCGCTGCTGGGGCGCCGGTCCGAACGGCCATGGCTACGATGGTCGTAGTAGACCAGTTGCGCGTCCTCTGCCAGCGGCGACATGCGCGGCTTCCAGCCACTGTGGTCCATGCCCGGGCCGCCGTGCAGCAGGATGAGCGTGGGGCGCTGGCGCAGGCTGCCGTCGGCAGCGGGGACGAGGCTGGCGCCTTCGATGTCGAAGAACAAGCGCACACCGGGTTCGATCTGGACTCTCATAAGGCCTTTCCGTCTATAGCGCCGGCGTCGCCCGCCGGGTGAAGTAGATGATGTCGATGCCGAGGCCCGGGCTCAGCTGATGGACGGGCAGCTGGCCGTGCAGCGGGTGCGGTGCGACCTGCAGCTCCGCCAGCGCCTCGGGCGGGGCCTGGCGCAGATCCAGCAGAAAGGCCTCATGCCCCAGGGTGGCAAGCCGACCCTCCAGGGAATCGGCCGGCGCGATGCCCACGGCGGGCTGGCATTGGTTGTCGGCCAGCAGATGGCCGATGGTCAGCAGTTCGCCGGAGCCGCAGCGGCGCCGCAGGTGCGCACCCATCATTTCGGGCAGCGCGACGGTGTCCGCGCCAAGCCGTATCGACACCGGCAGCGTGGACGCATGGCCCAGGTGGGAGAACAGCAGCACCCGCTCCTGCTGCCGCAGCAGTTGCTCAACGTTGACGGCCTTGCCGAGATCGCTGGCGGCCACGCTGCCCCAGATGCCCGCCGACCCCTGTGCGGCCGACCAGCCGGGCGGGAACTGGCGCAGGTAGAGCTCGGCCTGGCGCAGGGCGCGGGCCAGCACCGGCGCCGCAGCTTCGACACGCGTGGCCAGCTCGGCAACGCAGGCGCCCAGCGCCTCGCGCTGCGCTCCGTCGAGCGCCGTGTAGCCACGCGGCTCCGGCGACATGCGGTCCACCTCGAACCCGGACCGTAGCGGCTGGACGCGCTCGCGCAGCGCGCCGGCGGCCGGGCCGTCGATGCGGGCCAGGGCCAGCTCCAGCGCATCGGCGAGCGGCGACGTATCGATACCGTGAAAAGACAGTCGATCTCCGGCCGCGCAGCGCTCGTTGAAGGCGCGCATCCAGCGCACGAGCCGGGCCTGCTGCGGAAACACATGCAGGCCCGAGCTGATGCCACGCGCGACCACCTGGTCCGCATCGCCCGGTCCGCCCTGCACGAAGGTATCGATCGCCAGTCCCGAAGACAGGGCCGACTCGAGCGCGATGGCGCGAAAACCGAGCTGCCCGACCAGCCAGGCGAACAGCGCGTTGCGGAACTCGATCGGCTCATGCGCGCCGTGCAGACCCTCGCCCAGCGAGACCAGGCGCGCCGGGCCGATCATGGCCCGCAGCGGGCCGTCTACGGTGTCGAGCGGACCTGCGAGCGGCAGACAGGCGCCAGCCGCCCAGTCGATCAGGTGTCGGTAGGGAGTCGTCATTCAGAGAGCCTCGAAGCGCAGCCGGCTGTCAATGTCGAGATGCATGCCGACAGCGTAGAGGCATACGCCGCCTCGCATTGCGGCAATCGGCACGGCTTCTGAGGCAAGTGGACCGGCGTCGCGCTCCGCCTGCGCGCTTGCTGCCCTGCCCAGCGGGCCGATCGAGGCTTTGCTTGCGGTCAGCGGCCGAGCAGGACCTCGTGATGCCCCGCCCCCGCCGGGATCATCGGAAAACAGCTCTCGGTCGGCGTGACGCGGACATCGAGGAAGAACGGACCATCCGCGTCGAGGCAGCGCGTCAGCGCGGAATCGAGCCCGCGGGGCGCATCGACCCGTTCGGCCCGCCAGCCGAACGCCCGGGCCAGCCGGGCATGCTCTCGTTGTAGGTGGCTGTAGCGCTCTCGGCACCAACGTAGAGATTGACCGTTACGGATAGTTCAGATGCGTCCGGCCAAAGGCCCCACGAACGTCAGCTTTTCGGCGCCTGATCTGAGCTACCCAGCGCCCGCTCCGGGTCGGGAGCGCCAATCCAACGCTTCAAGCAGCAGGCATTCGACAACGACCGCCGCGGGCAGCCCGGCTGAACGACCGCAGCGCCCGCGACACCGGTCGTTGAACCCATGAGCCGGCCAAGTGCGCCGGCGTCCGCTTCTTGCCAGAGAGCGTGAATTCGGTGGCTGATCGTCGATGACGGCATCCGCTGCAAAGCTGCATTCGGTCGGGCTGGGACGGCTTCAGGCTGATCTAAGTCGTTCGCGGCAAGGTGTTCGGATGACAGCGACATCAACAGCTGTCATTGAGCGCGATCGACGCTGACCGGCAGTTCCTCCCTCGGAACCGGTCTCCAGACCGGGGCGCAGGATATGCACACGCCGAACTCATGCTTAGGCGCCGCCGCGGGTGCTACCGCTGTAACGATCATGAGCTGCGATCGGCGGACACTTTGCAAGCAGATCACGAGCCACCTATATAGGCCGGAAGCGCCTCATCCACCACGATGTCCGACGCTGGGATGGGTAGGCTGGAAACGTACTTAAACGGCACAGCCCTATTCACAACCAAGGGGTAGCTGACGCGCATCGCGTCTGGACTCAACTTGCAGAACGCCGCGAGTTTTGCCGGATTGGCTTCAAGCCAGGCCTTTCTGCGCAGATGTTTGTGCAGTAGATCGTCGACGTTGCCTTGGAAGCGTTTGCAGTTCTGAGCGATCTCCGCGATGGTCCTAGAGGCCTTCAGACGCTTGCATTCCATGGCCAAGACCCTGCCGTCTGGGTGCCAAGCTAGGACGTCGACGTCTCCTAGATTCGGGTTCTTGGGGGCACCCAGTTCCGTGAGCTTGCGCTCCGTTCGTGCCTGCCAGCCCAATGCCCTGAGACGCTCCGCGACCGACTCTGAGAAGCGGGCGCCGAGTTCGTCCACACGGCCGCCCAACCATGACCGCATCTCCTTGGATGAAAAGACGTCCTTGTCGAAGGAAGCGCGTTGAATGCTGTCGAGAACGTACGCCAGCGACTCCCGGGCAGTACCTAGGCCGTACGTAAATGTCGAGCCGCGCTCGTCGTGCAGGATGAGAGGTTTCAGGCTGACTGAAAGCCGGCGCTCGAACCTCCAGGGCATCACATCCCTGTAGGCGGATGCGGGAGGGTCCGCCGGCCACGCCTCCCTACGGGGCAAACCGAACGCGGCGAGGAACGCTTGGACATCGGTAATCGAAACGCCACCCTCGCTTGCCGCCTCCTTCAACTCGCTTGGCGTGCAGGTCAGGACAACGCGACCCTCGCGCACGGCGATGTTCTGAAGAGCGCCAGCTATGTATCGGAAGGCGTCAAACGGCAATCCGTACTCAGCCTGCCATGCGGCCAAGAACTTGGCAGACTCGAAGACAAGATCATCCGCCTCCTCTTTGACAGGGGCTTCGGTTCTGACCCAGCGTTCATAGTCGCCCGCCGCGGCGCCGTACGTCTCGCTGAAGGAGTGTGCCATGAACGGGGTGGCGAGCTCCGCCAGCGGCGCAGCCTCCGCCCCGTACGAGCCGTTAGGGGCGATTCGCAGCCCACCGTTGGCGAGTCCAAAGTAGGCGACATCAGAGTTGCGGCCAAGGTCGATGATGTTTGCCATTTGGCCAACCAGGTCATCGACGTCATAGTCGTCAGGCGTACGTTCGACAGTGTCGGGACACTCGCAAGTTGCCGCCTCGATGAGCGCGCGAATCGTTACCTGCAGCTGCGCGCGCTCTTGTTCAGACTCTTGGGCAGTCTGTGTGCCTTCCTCTATGCCGTAGAGAGACAGCACGGCGCGAGCGCTTGTGCGCCATCGCTGCCGCTCTTTGATCAATGACTCGTTGTGGTCTAGGAGTTTCTCGATGGTTCCGACCCGGTTCCACTTCCTGAGCTGGGTTTGGATGACGCTCACGTGGTGTGCGACGCATTCCCCGAATGCTGCGACTGTTCCTGGCATGTCCAGAGCCTTCACCTTGTCCGATGAGGGGCCCCAGGCGAAGGATGTTTGCCGCGCGGCGATGATTCGCTCCGTCGGCGGTGCGTAGGCCGACTTCGGGGCCGTCAGCAGCAACATCTCAACGTCGTGCCAAACCTTGAGCGCGTGAATGACTTTGGCGGATGGCCCGCCGAGGACTTTGAGGGCCAGCTCTTTCCGAGCCTTGTTTGATGAGGGAAGACGTATCTGCACGGCCTCAAACGCTTCCAACACAGCGCTGAGGAACAGGACCTCGCCGTCGTTCTCTGCCCCACCGAAATTTCGAAGAAAACCGGGAGCCGGCTCGACAATCATGACGCTGCTGAACTCGGATGGTCCAGTCTCAATCCCTGTTGGCAGTTCGAGATCTGCCTCCGCGGCCTCCTGGCTGACGACCTCAGCGAAGTCCAGCATGATGCCCGACGGGCTATCTTGCAACGGTGCGATGCCGTTATCCGCCATGAGGCACCTGTGGAGCAGGTACTGGAGCGATTGCCACAGCTCAAAAACCGCATTTCTGGCTGCCTTGTCGTTCGGTGGCCTAGCTGTGATCCAGAGGATGCGATCGCCCACGGGCATGTAGAAGGCAAGCACGTCTTCCTTCATCAGGTCGAGGCTGACGTACGCGGGAATGGATCGTAATGAGGGATAGGACGCGTTGGCGTTGGCCCGGACCACGATCGTCATCTGGCCGCCGGGCAAGGGGACAACGTGCTCATCCTCCGCTTGGCGCCGAGCCTGGCGGTAAGAACGTACGTAGTCGAGTTCGATCTGTGCGTGGCTTGGCTGGTCGTGACGCAGAGGTGGGACGCGCAAGTAGAAATGCTGCTTTACCCAGAAGTGATAGAGATTGAGCAGCCCGTTGAAGTTCATCAGGGAGCTTCCGGTCCGCTCCATTGAGTCCAGCTGGCTCAACAGGGCAAACAGCCGATCCTGCGGTGAGTCCGAGTCGTGCAGCAGGATTGCAATGTCGCCAAGCGACGTTCCCATGGCGGTCCAGCCATCTCGCGCAGGAATCTCTGGCATCCGTGTCATCTCGCCGAGCAGAGCGCCCACGACGATAGTGTGTCCAGCTGAGAACTCATGTTGCGTGTCGGCGTATGCGCGGACCGCGTCAGCGTGCTCCGCCAGTTCCGGCGCTGGAGGCAGAGGAACATTCAGGCCAAACGAATCGACCTCATCTGTGCTGCTGGCAACCAGCATGTAGTGCAGGAAGTGACGTTTGGCGATGCCTAGAACGATGCTGAAGCAACGGCCCTTGATCCCCTGCAGGCTCTTCGGCAGCGGAAGAAACTGAGGGCCATGCCGGCTGCCATGGCGAACCAGCCCGGCCAGTTCAGCGCGCGCCTCTCGGAAAACCGTGCCACTGAGCGTTTCAGACAGGCCATGTTCCTTGGCCAGCCGCAGCATGAAACGACGGATCGCATAAGACACTGCGCTCGGAACGGTGAGGATGTGCTGGTCGCCGATGCAGAGGACGGGATACAGGAGGTGCTGCGTTTCCTCGTCGGTTTCATCGAGAAGCCCTGCGCGGGCTATGTCGTTGAGCAGGAACGGCTGTAGATGCTCGACCGCAATGCCTTCCTCAAGCAAACCGGCCGCTGAGAACGTTACACGTTGCGCCAGGGCAGGCGCCTCCAGACAGCCGCGCAGTTGAACCTCCCGCCTGGATGGCGCATGCTCAAACTCCCACCGCTGGAGTCCTGAACGGCGAACCACGGCGTCGGACAAGCGCAGCAGTGCTATGGCTGGGTCAAGGAACGCGCGGCTGACATCGTCGGGGGCACTTCCCAACGCTCTGAAGAGCAGCTCAAGCGCGTGGTCTTGCTCCTCCCACAGCCCGCGGAAAATTCGGAAGCCGCCGTGGTGGGTCGACACATTCAAGACGAAGACGTCTTCCGGTGGATCCTCCAGATGCTTCACATCTGCTGCGCCGAGCTGGCGGTTCAGCCATGTGTCGAAATTCTTGAGCGTCGGCTTCTTCTTGCCCTTGCAGGCACCGAGAGCCAGCTGGGAGAGAAGTTCCAGCCGCAAGGCGAACGGCTGAAACTTGGGGATGGTCATCAGCCCCGAGGTCGCGGCCACAGTGGACGCCAGGTCGTACTCGACGAGTACCTTCTTGAGCAGCTCTACCGTCTTGCCGCCCATCCGGTTGGGTGCAAGATCTCGAAAGTCCGGGAAATCGCTCGGCGCGTACTTCACCCCTTGAAGTGGCGTGGTCATTCGATATCGAGCAGGTTGCACCAAGTTCGCTTGCCGCCTGCCTTAAGCATGGTGAACACCACTCGCGGTCTGTCTTGCTTGGCGAGATGGCGAACGCGCCAATAACGTTGCCTTTGAGCGTTCCACGTCCATATCCGCACTACGTCGCGCGGCCTCCCTAGCGGTTGCCTCTTTAGTTGCGAACGATGCTATTGGTTCGACTAGACGGTGTCCACCGATGCGGCATCGTCGTTTTCGATAGGCGCGTGGTGGTAACCAAGCGACGGGAGAATTCGGCGAATACGGTACGAACAGACTCACGATGTGGGAGGTCGCCTTGTGACCGAAACCAGACCTTGTATCTACGACATGTCTTCGCGCGAACGACTGCAATGCTGCCGGCGCCGAGATTCAGGCCGCCGGTGCCGACTGACTGAGATCGCTGCAGACGAGCCGGCCAACCGGCAACGGCTCGGCGCTTCAAGGCGGGACTGCCTCGCTCGACGCCGATGTCCCGAGCGACCGCGGTGCTCGGCACTGGCATTCGATGGTTCAGGCAAAGCACGACCGCTCGCCGCCGAAAGGGAACATTGCTCCCTCGATACTTGGCACTTACCTCCTCCCGTCTCGATACCGTGTTTGTACTTCGCTGCACACAGAAGCTGCTCGACAGGCTCAACGTCGCGCCTGCCCCGGAGACAGCTCCACCGGACACGGTCCTCGGCGACTGGTATGCCAATCTGATCCGCGTTGGCCGAATCCAGGTCGTGCTCGCTGTCAGCGAGCGAAGCTTGCTGCCCGTCGTCGTGCAGGCACGGGATGGGCGCGCTCTCGTCCAGCGGCTCAGCGAAGCCATGGAGCCTATGCTCACCGCCATCGGCGTCCCGGCGGACGATGTGATCGCTGAGCGCGCTGCAATGCAACGTTGGACAGTTGGAAAGACGGCGAACCGCCGGGTCCTGGGATCACTCAACGACTTGGCATTCCAGCTTCAAGTCGGGCTGCTCGAATTCCCGGATCGGACGCTACTGGCGCATTCACTCTGGCTGGCCAAGACACCCCTGAAGGTCATCGACTACCGAGCACCCGACCAAGCCACGCTTGCAGCGTTTACTACGCGCCGGGTGCTTCAGGCAGCCAGTCTCTCGTCCTAGGTACGACGTTGCGTCGCTGCGCCGTTGCCCTGTCAGGACGCTCCCGAATGAAATCCTCTCAGAGGGGTCGACTTCCCGGGAAGGCCTGCGGCCCTCTTAAGGAAGACCGCTGCAAAGGGCAAAGGGCAACGCATCCCATGCAGCGCCCCGCCTACACCTTGGCGAGATCCCTGCGCCCGCGCGGCTGGCGCTGCTTCTCCGTGCGCCTTCGCAGCCACCACAACCACAGCCCGGCGACGCCGAGAAGCACCAGGGCCAGCCCCAGCAGCGCATTCACCACCTCGAGCGCAAGGCCACCGAGCTCCCCTGTATGCAGCGGATAGATGACGCTGTTGGCGCGGGCACCCGCGTCCAGTTCATTCCAGCGGTCCACCCGCAGCAGCGCGCCGGTCAGCGGATGCATCCAGACTGAGGTCAGTCCGTTCGGATGCGGGTCGTCAGCCAGGATCAGGCGCACACGCACCGGCTTGGCCCCAACTGCCGGCACGGCGATGTAGCCTGCCGGCGCCCCATCGAACCGGGCCCTGGCGGTCGCAACCAGCATGTCGAGCGGGACAGGTGGTCGAGCGCCGCCATCCGCACTCACCTTGGGCGGGGCCAGCGGCACCTGTCCGGCGATGGACGTCACCGCCTGCGGAATCGGCTTCCAGGCCATGTAGGCGCCGCTGAACACCGGCACGGCGATGAGCAGGCCGAGCACCGCACCGCCGGTGCGATGCAGGTCGAACAGCCCACGCAAAAGCCCGCGGTCCAGCACCAGCGCAAAGGCCTGCCTCCAGCGCTTGGGCCACCAAAGCACCAGGCCGCCAAGCAGCAGTACCGCGTAGGCCAGGGCCAGCACGGCCAGCAGCGGCTTGCCCGTCTCGTTCATCAGCAACGAGCTGTGCAGCTCGAAAACGAAGTTGAACGCCCCCTCGCGCTCGCCTCTGCGGCCCAGTTCCCGGCCATCGCGGGGGTCGAAGTGGACAAAGCCCTCCCACGGAGTGCCCCTTACCGTCGCGCGCAGGCTCTCGCCGGGCTCGCGCGGCGGGCGCAGCACGAAGGACGCGCCAGGCCCGAACTCGGCGCGTAGTGTCTGCCGCGTGCGCTCCAGCAGGTCGGGTGCGGCCGCGCCCGCAGGCACGCTGAACAGCTCGGCATTGAGCCAGCGATCCAGCGGCTTGAGCACGACAAGGCTGCTGCCCAGCAGCGCCACGACGAGCAGCGGCAGGGCCAGCGCCAGCGCCAGCCAGCGGTGCAGCTTCAGCCAGAAGCGGCGCATCAGAAGCTGCGTCGCCAGCTGACGGTCAAGGTGCGCCCCCGTCCGGCGAAGTAGTCGTCGTTGGTGCCAGCCGGATTGGCCTGTGAGTAGTAGCCGACGTACTGCCGGTCGAACAGATTCTCGACCCCGACGCCGAAGTCGCCCCAGGCCGTGCCGTAGGTGGCCGCCAGGTCGGCCAGCGTGTAGCCCTCGAAGTTCTCCTCGAGCTTCGAGGTGCCGACCACGCGGCCGGTGTTGATGTGGCGCGAAGCCAGGCGCGTGGCCTGCAGGCGCACATTGCCCTTGGGCGCGAACTGCCAGGCGGCGGCCAGCACCAGCTTGTCCGGCCCCTGCGAGCGAGCACCCAGGCTCACATCCAGCGGCGCGTCGGGCTGCGCCGCCGTCTTGCCGCGGGTGCGGGCATAGCTCGCGCTGAGCGTCCAATCCGCCAGCGGCTTGACTTCGCCGCTGAACTCGAAGCCCTTCACGTGCACCGGCACGCGCAGCACGCTGCCAACGCCGGTGGCCGCGTCGACGCGGATCTGGGAGCCCAGGTCGGAGCGGGAGTCGTAGATCGACGCAGAGAAGCTGCCCAGGCGCCCGCGCCAGGCCAGACCCACCTCACGGTTGTCCGTGACGACGGGCTCCAGCGAGATCAGCTTGTCCACCGACTGGTTGGCCGTGTTGACCGCGCGCAGCACCAGGCCTGCATCCGGCACGCCGAAGCCCTCGTTGTAGGCCACGAAGGTGGACCAGCCACCGCCCAGGCGCCAGACCGCCCCCAGGCTCTTGACCCACTGGTTGAAGCTGCGCTCGCCGCCCTGCACTGCGGTGTCCTTGTAGTAGGCCAGCGTCCGGTAGCTGTCGACCCTGAGGTTGGCGCTCTCCCGGCGCGCACCGCCACGGATGGTCAGCGCCCCCACCTCGTACTCGAGCTGGGCGAAAGGCGCCGTGCTCGTGAACTTCAGCGGCGGCACCCACGTGCGGTCGGTGAGCGCCAGGCGCTGCTGGGACGTGTCCTTCAGCCAGTCCAGGCCGGTGGTCAGCTCAAGCCCCTCGACGAGCAGGTCGGGACGGGTCCAGCTCAGCTTGACGCCGGCCTTGTCGGCAACGACCTCGGATTGGTCGAAGAGCTGGCCCAGCGGCGCAATGCGCACGTCCTGGAAGGTGGTCGCGGCCGTCGCGCCGTACAGGGCGGCGAAGTCCTGCTTGTAGACCTGGGCGCGCGCCTGACCGCCCGCCAGGTCGTTGTGGCTCCAGTCCAGCGACACGGTGCGCACGTCGTTGCGCGGCGGCTTGCCAGCTGGCGTGCCGGGGGTGGCGCCGGTGAGTTGGCCGGTTGCGCGGTTGCCGGGAACCGGCTTCCAGTCGCCCTCCCCCTCCAGGCGGAACTTGTTGAACGACAGCTGAAGGCGCTGGGCGCCGAAGTCTTGTCCAAGCTTGAAGAAGACGTCGCCCGCCTTCGAGTCCTGGGTATCGCCCTGCACGGCCTCCAGGCCGAGCCGGCGGCCGTCGCCGTCCACGCCCACGCCGCGCAACGTCGCGCCGACATGCAGCAGCGCGTCGAAGCTGCTCTTGTGCTCCAGCGTGTAGCCAGCCTTCCACAGGGCGTCGTCGCTGCGGCCTTGCGTGCCGTACTTCAGCTCGACACGGTGTCGGGTGCCCGCTTCGCGCGGCGTCCGGGAGATGAAGTTGATGATGCCGCCGGTGGCGCCCAGCCCCTGGGCAGCGGACGCCCCGGAGATGACCTCGATGCGCTCGATCAGCGACGGGTCGGCGAAATACCCCTCGCGGGCGCCGTTGCGCAGCGGATTGCTCTGCGGCACGCCGTCGAACAGCAGCAGCGCCGTACGCCCGCGCATGGATTCGCCAAAGGCTGTCATCTTCTGCCGCGACGGCGCGAAAGACGGAGCGAGCACCGACAGAACCGCACTCAGGTCTTCCGCGACCAGGGTCTGGGTCTCGATCTCCTGCGCAGTGATGACTGCGACAGCGCCGGGAATCTTGTCGATGGCCTTGGTGCCGCGGGTGGCGGTGACGACCACACGCTCCAGTTGCGGGTCGGACACCTGCTGGGCCTGGGCGGGGAATGCAGACAGCAGGACCAGGGCGAGCGGGCTGAGGCGGAAGGTGGCGGCCGGGAAAGCGAAGGACATCGAGAACGGATACGGCTGGCGAGCGAATGCTCCATGTAGAGCAATGTTAACCGCAAATGAGAATCAGTCGTATTGGAGGCGTAAAAAGACCTCCCCTCCCCGTCCTCCAGCAGCGCTTCGGAGCCGGATACCCGGCAAACCCCCATATACTTAGCCGCCATATCATATGCCGACACACAAATGGAGCTGGAACAAAAGTACCTGGCGCTGATACGCGAAGCGCAGCGGCGCGAGATGCCTGACCTCGAAGGCATTCGCCTGTGCTTCCAGACGCTGTCGCTCGCCACGGGTATCGACCGAGAGTGCGCGGCACTCCTGGCGCCGCATGGCCTTTCTGAAGGGCGCTTCGTCCTGCTGTTCCTGCTCAATGCCGAGCCGGCCGGACTGGCGCCCTATGCCCTCGCCGAACGGGCGGGCGTCACCCGCGCCACCGTCACGGGACTGCTTGACGGACTGGAGCGCGAAGAGCTCATCGAGCGGCATGCGGATGCCAAGGACCGCCGTGCACTGTGCATCCAGCTCACGCACAAGGGGCGGCATGTCGCCGAGGCCGTGCTCACGCAGCATGGCCGCTGGATCGCGAGCCTCTACGGCAACCTGTCCACACCGGAGAGGACGCAGTTGGCCGCACTGCTGGACAAGGTGGCCGGCAATCTCCGGGGCGCGGCACCATGAGCACAGCCCGCGAAGGTGCAGCCCGCAAAGGCGCAGCCCGAACCACAGACATCCCGGCCGACGTGCTTCAGGCCTTGTCGCGTGGGGAAATCCAGAGCGCAAACCTGGCCGAATGCCTGGCGCTCGACCAAGCCGAGCTGGTGCGAACGGTGTTCCCCGACCTTTGCACCCGGGCACTGAAAGAAGTCGCCACCGCCTGTGGACTCGGCGTCCTCAAGCGCATGGCCCGCATCGCCGCGGTGCTGCTGGACGAGATGGGCGAGGCAGCCGTCGAGCAATGTCAATCGCACGGCGCAGACACGGCGCGCGGCTGGGCGTGCTTCATGATCGGAGCCCGGCCCGGGCTCCATCTGCAGGCACGGCTGGCCGCCATCCGGCCACTGGCTGACGACGCGCACTTTGGCGTTCGCGAATGGGCGTGGTTGGCCATGCGCCCGCATCTGGCGCAGGATCTCGAGACATCCATTGCCCTGCTGGCTCAATGGACGACAGAGCCATCCGAGCGCCTGCGCCGCTATGCGAGCGAAGCCCTGCGTCCTCGAGGCGTCTGGTGCGCCCATATCGCAGCACTCAAGCGCGAGCCTGAGCAGGCGCTACCCATCCTGTCGCCGTTGCGTGCCGATCCCTCCATCTACGTGCAGGACTCCGTGGCCAACTGGCTGAACGACGCTGCGAAGGACCGGCCCGACTGGGTCCGCGACCTTTGTGCCCAATGGCTGCGGGCCTCTCCCGCCGCGAGCACCCATCGGATATCCCAGCGCGCCCAGCGCAATCTCAGGTAGAGGCGAACCAGTCTCCCGCTCGTGGCCAACATCAGCTTGGAGCCTGGACCGCGCTCGACAAGCGCCGTGGAATCGACACCCCGTCCATGTCGTGACCAGGCCCATCAAATCGAAGAAGGCGCATCTATGTTTCCACTTCATCCTCACGACTTGATGGGCACCTACGCGCATGGCGCAAGCAGCACCAGGCCGCTGGCGGCGAGTTCACAGCGCCGGGTTCAAGGCTCAGGCCGTGCAAGCAAACACCGCGCGCGGACGTTGCCGCCCGGGTGAGATTCAGGCGCGGCCAGTTGGCCGCGTACCTTTAAGCACCAGCACCGCCCGATACGCCGGCGTCGCCCCCTCACCGCCGGGCCTGATCGAAGAAGTTCAGCCAGGCCTTGGCCGATCGACCTCGGCGCGACGGCCTGCCTGAGCCTGAGTATGGAATGCATGCCAGAACGCCACTCGATGGCACCGCCCAATTCGCACCTATCTCATAGTCCGCCTCGACAGCTTCTTGACCTCGTCGATGATCAGTCGCACCGGCGTTCCAAGCAGTTGCCGATCCTCCTCCCGCTTTCGGGACGCAATCATCTGCTCGCACAGGGTTGCTCTTGCGCGGTTGAAGTGGCGAGCGACAGCCGCGGCCGGACAAAGGCCTGCCAGCACCGCCAGCCCAGCCACCAAAGCCCGTGCGCGCACGCCAATGGGGCCTGGCGTCGTGGCGAGCCTGGCTTCCGTCGGCATCTCAAGTCGTGTTGCCACCCACCGCTCCAGGAGCGCAAGGGCGCCATCAATGTTCTGGGGGGTGGCGGCGGCGACCAGAGCAGCGGCCGGACCATCCACCTCACGAACCATACCAAAGCTAGGCCCCGCGGATCCAACGGCAACAGCCAAGCCGTGATTCAGCTCCCACTCACGCAACTCGGCGGTCGAGGGCCGTCGCCGAATCGACCTGCGCATTTCGCTTCGGGCCTCAAGGACAGCCCCTTCGAACACGTCCAGCAGCGCACGAGATTCAAAGCCGCGCGCGCGACGTAGCCCCAACGTGATTCGCAGGGACGAGTTCACATAGTGCATAGGCGAGGCGCACAGACCTGAAGCCACCGGTCGCCAGGCCAACATGCGGACCTCGTACTTCAGCTCCGCGTCAGTCCTGACCTCGTGAGCGCGATAGCGCTCCGCGAACGCCGGCCCCCTCACCCCGTCAAGTTCACGCATCCAACGCGCCACGACGGGGGCGACCTCTCGCACGACCTCTCGTGGGCTGTCTCCAACCGGGATGCGCGAGAGCAGGTGAATCTCTTTGGGAGCCAACTGGTAGAACAACAGGATCCGGCCGGGCCGACGATGTGCGTCGGTCAATCGCTCGGTGATCATCTCCAAGAGCTGCGGGTTTGACACGAAGTCGCGCCCCATCGCTGCCTGCCAAAAGAGATGCCAGGTGGTGCGGATCTGCCGGTCTGAAACGGAGTTATCCATAACTTCATGACGACTCAGGCACAAAAAACCTCAGCGCGAATTTTCAGCATCGCACCAATTGTTCGGCGGTGCGCGATGAAAGCAGCACCGCAGCCTTCAAACAGTTTGAATCGGCGCCGGACCTGATGAGCCCACTCCGTACCCGTTTCATGAAGCGGAAAGCGCATCTCGAACTTCACCGTCGGCCGCTCTCAGCTAACCACACTACCGAACGCGCCCGCCGATGAACGGTCGCCGGGCACTCACCCATCGACGCGCAACGACGCCCGGAGAAAGGGTCCGAGATCCGGCCGAACGTCGCACCTCATCGGCAAGCTCGGTTGCTTGAACGATCTGGCGGCCTCATTCTTTTTCTGCCGGATGGCCACATGCCAGCGGCAGTCTCTCAACGCAACTTCAAGGAGAACGTCATGAACGAAGCACCGCAACTCGAGATCGTCGATCTGGGCGACGCGAAGGTGGAAACCAAGGGCGAACCCGATCTGCCGCGGGTTGAAGACAACCAAGTCGGGATCTACAAGGAATTCTGATCCCCCGGCACCACGACGGGCGTGCGGCAACAGCTGCACGCCTAGCAGGACCACCATGTCAACGACAACACCGCTGCAGCCGAGGTATCGCCTTGCCGATCATGTGCGCGCGTGCCACGTCGACGGACAGGTGATCCTGCTCGACCTCCAACGCGGCAAGTACGTTGGCGTGGGCGGCACCTCGCTGCCCACGCTTTCCAGAACGATTGCCGACTGGCCAGCCAACGCAGCAGCAGCGAATGTCGAACTCGCTGACGGGGGCGTCACCCCCTGGATCAGCAAGCTGCAGCAGCAGGGTCTGTTGGTCGCCGCCACGTCGGTGCCAATGCGGCCGGCGGCGCTTGCAACAGCCCGAGAAAGCCTCTCCTATTCAGACCCAATCCCATTGCCGGGAGTGCCGTGGCGACGGTTCGCCAGACTCGCCTGGTCGACGGTCATCACGAGGTCCTGGCTCAAGCGCCACAGCCTGGCCGTGATCGCGGGCAAGATCGGGCAGCTGCGCCGGCTGCAGCCCGCCGAAGTCGCATCCAACCGGCCGACGGACCTCCGCTTGGCGGCCTCCTGGTACCTCAGGATGCGCCCCTTGGTGATTACCTCGCACGACAAGTGCCTGCACGACTCGCTGACGCTGGTGCGCTTCCTGGCCACAGAACGGCTCTACCCGCAATGGGTCGTCGGCGTGCGCACGCGCCCATTTGCTGCCCACTCCTGGGTGCAATCGGACTCCCTCGTGCTCAACGATGCCCATGAGTACGTGCGTGGTTTCACGCCCATCCTGATCGTTTGAACTCGATGTTCCGTTACATCGCATTCAACTGGGAAGACGCGCACGAGGGGCAGCGCGCAATGACGCACAGGCTCGCCGCTGCCTTGGATGCGGCCGGCTGGCATCCGGCATTCCTGTCAGTCGGCTTCAGCGTCTACGTTACGGGACGCAGGTACGGCGTCAATGACATCTATGTGCTGCCTGCGCACGCCGGTGTCGTCCTCGGAAGGCTCTTTCGCCGGAGTGATCCCTCCCCGACTCACGTGGGCGACATCGCACTCTCCGACCTGGAGGCAGACCATATCGTCCAGACGGACGGTCGGGCGCTGGTCGAACAGTTCTGGGGACGATGGATTGCATTCCTGCCGTCTCGCACAGGCCGAGGCCGGGTGCTTCGCGACCCCACCGGCACGCTGCCCTGCTATCGCATGGAGATCGACGGGGTCTCCTTCGTCTACTCCTGGCTGGAGGATCTGTTCAAGTACATGACACTGCCGCCACCGGGTGTGAACTGGGATGCGGTCGCCGCCGTACTGGTGTACGGCCGGTTGGGCGCGCGCGAGACCGGCCTCAAGGGTGTGACCCAGATCCTTCCGGGCGAGCTGACCACTCTGACATCTAGCAGGTCTGCGCCGCTGGCGCAGTGGCGCGCAGTCGATATTGCGCGCTCGCCGGAGGACCTCGGGCCATACGAGGCCGCCCGCATGCTGCGCGAAGCGACGACCCAATGCGCGCGCGCTTGGATGTCTTGCTACGGCGACCTCGTGCTTAGGCTTTCCGGTGGTGTCGACTCCGCCATCCTGCTTGGCAGCATGTTCACCTCGACGCCCACGGCCAACATCACCTGCCTCAACTACTTCTCGGCAGGCTCGGACAGCGACGAGCGCAGCTACGCGCGGCTGGCAGCCAGTCGAGCCAACTGCGTCCTCGTTGAACACCATCGGGATTCCACCTTCCGCCTGGACGAGGTGGTGAACCCAGCACGCACGCCCAATCCAGGCAGTCACATCGGCCGGTTGGGCTCGGACCGAATCGATGCGGAGGTCGTGCGCTCCGTAGGCGCGGACGTCCTCTTCACCGGTGCAGGCGGGGACCAGCTGTTCGAGGAGATCCGCCGCACATGGCCGGCCGCAGACTATCTACAGCTGCGCGGCATCGACCAAGGCTTCATAGGCGCTGTACTCGACGCCGCTCGGCTGGGGCATGTGTCGTTCTGGAGCTCACTTGCGCTGGCCTTCAAGCATCGGTTCACCAAGCGAAGCGCGCTGACGGGCGCGGGACGCTATCTGGCTCTGGTGCAACAGGATGCGGTCGACACAGCACTCCAGCAGTCTTCCCGATTCGTGCATCCAGGCATTCTGGAAGGAACAGACCTGCCTATCGGCAAGCTGATGCAACTTCGCGCGTTGGTCTGCCCCTTTGACTACTACAACCCGTACGCGCCAGAGAGCTCCCCCGAGCTCGTTCATCCGCTGATGTCGCAGCCTCTGTTCGAGGTGAGCTTGAAGCTGCCGACGTATGTCCTGACAAGAGGGGGGCGCCCCCGGGGGCTGGCGAGACGCACCTTCGCAGATCGTCTTCCACCCGAGATCGCCTATCGGCAATCGAAAGGCGGGACGGAAGAGCACATCACGGACGTCCTGCAACGCAGCATGCCCCTGGCTCGAAGCCTCCTTCTGGAGGGACAACTGGTGCGCCATGGTTTGCTCGACCTCGCTCGCGTCGAGGCGGCGCTATCGCGACGCCCGACGCAAAACGACGCCTACGTGTCCGAGGTGCACTCCTGCATCGCGATCGAGGCCTGGATCGGCAGCGTTTCTCGCGAGGGCCGCCGTCTCTTGCCCTGAACTGGCATCCGCAATGCCAAGCAACAGCCTCTGGAACGTCCTGCGCCTGACGGCCCAGCTCATGACACCGAAGCAGCGGCTGCAGATCACCGTCGCGACGCTGCTCGTGGTACTCAGCGGTGCGCTAGCCGCGCTTGCGCCGCTAGCGCTGAAGCGCCTGGTCGATGCGGTGGCTTCTGCTGCCCCGGGGCCTGTCGCTCCAGCAGGCGCTTTGCTGGCTCCGGCCGCGATCTACGTTGCAGCCCTGTGCGGCGGCCGCCTCATCGGCGACTTTCGACCGTTGCTCCTCACGGCCATCGAGCAACATCTGGTTGCAGCACTTCGGCACCGGTTCTTCGCCCATGTCCTGCGCCTGCCTCTGGCCGGATTGTTGAGTCGACGCACCGGCGAGCTGCTGCACACCCTGGACCTTGCATGCGCGGGCACGCAACTGACCCTGACACACTTGATCCAGAGCATCGCGCCCGTCGTCATCGAGCTCACCGTCATGGCAGCCGTTCTTCTCCAACTTGGACAACCAACGCTCTTGGCGCTTTTCGCCGCAACTGCTGCGGCGTACTTCGCGGCGTTCACCTTGGGAGCAAGGCGACTGAACCGAAGGGCAGGCGCCGTCGCCGCGGCCAGCCTCGATGTGAACGGGCAGCTGGCAGAAGGCATGGCCAACGTGGAGACCCTTCGTTGTTTTGGCGGGGAGACCGCGGCCCAGCGGGCATTGGCGGGCGTCTCATCGACGCTGATCAATCGCTGGCTGGACTACTACCGAACCACAACCAGCGTGGCGCTGGCTGCGACCATGGTCTTCGCCTTGTCGCTTGCTGCGTGCCTGTCGATCAGCGCTGAGGGCGTGGCGGCCGGCACGCTCACTATTGGCGGCTTTGTGCTCGGAACCGTCTATCTGATACAGATGGTGCGCCCCATCGAAGCACTGGGGGCAGCGATACGCGACCTCGCACGTGCATCGGGATTTGTGCAGCCAGCCTTGAACGTGCTCAGCGAACCGCAGGAAGCCGTGGAGACTGCGCAACGCAGCCGCGATACCGATCGCAGAAGGACCAACCTGCGCCGGCCCCCAGCTGCGATACGGTTCGAGGCGGTGACGTTCAGGTATGACGCCACGAGGACGGTCATCCAGGATCTGGATCTGGTGGTTCCAGCCGGGACGACAACCGCCGTTGTCGGGCCGAGTGGCTCCGGCAAGTCGACGTTGATTCGCCTGTTGTTGCAGCTGTATTCCCCGCAGAAAGGTCGGATCCTCCTGGACGAGAGACCGATCGACAAGATGCCGCTTCACGAACTTCGATCCCACATCGCCCTGGTGCCACAGGACACCCCTCTGCTTCATTCGTCGATAGCCAGCAACATCTCTCTGGGAATGCCCGAAGTGGATCCCCAGGACATCGTTGCCGCCGCAGGTGCTGCGAGGCTTGATGCAGTCATCGATTCACTGCCTGACGGATACCAGACGCTCGTCGGGGAACGCGGACTGAAGCTGTCTGGAGGCGAGCGCCAGCGCCTGGCCATCGCGCGCGCGGTGCTCCGCCGGCCTTCGGTGTTTCTGCTCGACGAACCGACCTCAATGTTGGACGGCGAGACGCAAGCGCAGGTACTGCTTGCCCTGCGCGAAGCAACGGAAGGCTGCACCACGCTGATCGTCGCGCATCGGCTGTCGACGGTGATCCACGCCGATGAAATTGTCGTGTTGGAGCATGGCCGCATTCGCGCGCGAGGCCGACATCACGATCTCCTGACGCGCGACGACCTGTATGCACAGCTGTGGCGATACCAGGCGGATGGCGCCGTTTGATACGGCATCACCCGACGCTTGCCAAGGGGCACCGCGGGCGCTTGTCGTCAGCCTGCTTCAGGATTGCCATTTGGTCCCATGCCTCGTATTGCGACCGCAAGGAAGCCTCCGTCTCGGTGGCGAGCAGCTCACGACGCTTTTCGCCCTTCAACCAAAAGTTGAACCAGTCCACATTGCCTTGCAGAGAGATCATGCGCTCGCTCGGCGTGGACAGCCCGTGGGAGCCGCCGGGGATGAGGATCATGTCAGCGGGCTTGTACTGACGACGCAGCAATGCGTAGATGTCCCAGTGGTTGTGCACCGCCCCCCCATAGGTCTCGATTCGCAGCGCAGACCTGATGCAGTCGGTGTTCAGCGACGGGTCCGTCCTCACCCATGAATCGAGGTTCGGGCGCGCGGGGATGCCTCGGTTCACGGTCTCCTTGTGCCCCCAGGTGTAGTCCGTGAAGCTGTAGGTCAGAGCGTACGAGAAGAGCGTGTTCGAGTCCCCATCGGCGATCGTGGCGGCGCGGACAGGCAGATTGGAGAACGTGATCAGGTTCAGCACCTTCTCACCGCTCATGCTCCACCCGATGATCCCGACGCGGTCCGGGTCCACGCGCCCTTCCCTGACCAGCGACTCGACGGCGCCACGCACACCTTCGTTGAACAGTCGGTTCTGATCGGCATCGTCCTTGAACGGCGTCTTCTTGGTGTGCACAGGCGTCGCGAGCACGACGAAACCTTCACGCAGCAGCGCGCGGCCAGGGAAGGCACTCGTGGCCGCACGCTTGGCGCCGTTCGAGCCGGCGATGTAGAAGTTCCCAGGGAAATGGTTGTAGGCCTCGATGACCAGGGGGAGCCGCTTGCCGGGCTCCGCAGCAGTCGGCGTCAAGAGGCCGCCATGCCATTGCCGGCCCTTGGCATCGCGCCAGGCGTACGTCGTCATGCTCCCCCAGGTCCTGGTGTCGAAATGCGGGTTCAGGGTTGTCAGTCGAACGGACTGCCCGGTCGGCCCCTCTGCGAAGGCATCGGGCGGCTCGTTCGCACTCTCCCTGACCCGCAGCGTCCAGACCGACTTCGAGGGCAAGACGTCCGGCGCCACTTCTTGCCAGCCGGAGCCATCTGCGCGCTTGAACTGACGCGGTTTCCCGCTGTCGATGATTTGCACCATGCCCTCGACACCAACCGCGCTGTCGAGGCGACCGTTCAGCTTCGCGAGGATGGCCGTGCGACCGCTGTCTGGCCAGTACTCGACGACGTGCGACGCTGAAGAGCCCTGGCTGCCTTTGGCCATGGGCAAGTGCGTGCCAGCGAGGACCACGGACTGACCAGCGGCCTGCCAGACCTTGTCGCGCCGGGACTGCATCCCGCCCGGCAAGGCGTCATCGGGCGCGTCCAGAATGGTTTGCTCACGAGCATCGTCCAGGCGCCATGCAACCATGCGCCTGGCCGTGTACGCCATCGGGCCATTGAAGTAGCCGAGCGGATCTCGTTTCACCGCTGGACCGAACTCGTCCGCAAGCTGCTTCATGATTGGGTACTGACGCGTCCAAGCCTGCGTCCGGTCCCGCTCGAATTTGGGCAGTATGGCCCATCGACCGTCCGGCGAGATGTTGGTGGCAGGCAGTCCGGCGTTCGCTTGAAGAAAGGGCTCGCCGAGCGGACGCGGCGGCCTCGCAGCCCCGACGTCCTGCACATAGAAGCGGTACTTCCGGTTCTGCTGCCTCGGATCCTGTTGCCCGTACAACGCCGCGCGGAACCATTGATTTCCGACAACGATGCTGCGGGCACCGTCCTTCATTGGGGGGTTGGGAGCCTGCGCCAGGTAAACGACGCGCCTCAAGTTTCGCGACGTCGCGAACGACTCGATCGTCGTGGCGGCGTTGGTCAACTGCACGACCTTTCGGGATGGCAAGTCCAGGCTGAAGATCTGAAAGATGCTGTCCTTCATCTTCGCCCGGAACACCAGGGTTCGCTCATCTGCCCACTGAACCTGCGCCAGGGCTGGATACCCCGATTCGTTGTCATGCCTGGCGTCGAACGTGAACACGATCTCCGGCGCCGCTGGGCGCCGCTCGTCCAGGCGCGCAGGCGACAGGTCGAGCATCAGGATCTCATAGCGGTTGACGTCGGCCTTGACGTTGGCTCGGCGGGTCACGATGAAGCCGCGGCTACCATCCGGCGAGGTCTGCTGTCGCATCCCCTCGGCATCGTGAGCGATGGGCCAGACGATGGTCCTGAACTCGACCACATCGCGAACCGTGGGCCCCACCGCGGTGTTTGCGGTGACGGGGGAAAACGCCGCCATGACGAGAACGGTCAGGACGGCGAGGAAGTACAAACGCATGGTGAAACTACTTCTGGGCAAAAGCGCAGCCCACCTCCCCGCGTTTGGGCAGGGTGGCCGCAGAGGAAGGGGAGAAAGCTAGAAGGCGCTGCCTGGCGGACTACCAGTCCAGGGACAGACGCACACTCGCATAGCGCCCGCGCCAGTCGGTCTGGGTGACGTCGTAGAACGGTGCACCCTGAGCGAACTGGGGTTCACGGTCCGCGAGGTTTGTGATGCTTGCGCCCAGCGAAGCGGTTCTGAATCCGCTCAGCAAGTCAGGCCACAGCTTTTTCACATCAACACGACCGGCCAGGTCGTGCGTCCAGAACTTCCCCAAGCGCCGTTCGCTGGTGCCGATATCCTTGTAGCCGCCCAGGTAGCGGCTCGTCAGACCCAAACTCCAGGTGCCCTGATCCAGGCCTAGTGACAGGCGCCCCTTCCAGCTCGGCGCCCAGAAGTCCCGGAACCTGCGGTCCAGCCGGTCCACCAACGGTGCACCTGGCGCCAGCATCACGCGGTATTCGTTGGTGCGACTCGCACCACCCGAGGCCGTCAGCCGGCCTACCGACGTCTTCCAGACATAGGCGACGTCAAGGTCCGTTCCGGAGGTATCGACGCGGCCAAAGTTGACCTCGGTCGACTTCACACTGGTGACCTGCCCAGGTTGCCCGTTGGCCCCGGGAGCCCGAGTCACCAGCCCGGGGAAGAGCTTCTCGTTGTCCAGCGCAGACTGGGTGGCAAGCACTGCGATCATGTCCCGGATGCGCATCTGCCAATGCGTCATGCTGACACGTGTGCCATGCCCTCCTTCGGGCTCCCACACCGCCCCGATGCCCCGGGCTTGCCCATGCTCAGGTGTCAGGTCCGGGTTTGCCGTGCGCACCACGGTACCCGAGGTGATCGCCTCGCCACCACGAGCCGGGTCTACAAGGCGATAGGTGGCAGCCTGGTAGACAACGTCATTGACGTGAGTCTGCAGGATCGTTGGGGGCTTGAAGGAGTTCGCGGCGGAAGCTCGAATCAGCAGGCTTCGGGCGGGCCTCCACTCCAGGCCACCCTGAAAGGTGTTGGCGGAACCAAAGTCGCTGTAGTGGTCGCGCCGCGCCGCAAGAGTCAGGGCGGCAAGGCTCCAACCATCAGCGCCTTCACCACCGCCGCGCACCAGAGGTGCGCGAAGCTCGCCATACGCTGCCGCGCTGCGTCGCGAGCCGTGGGTTTCCGAGGTGCTGGACACGTCGTAGGAATCACGAGACGCCTCCGCACCGATGACCGAATCCACCGCACCGGCTGGCAGGCGCAGCAGCGTGCCTCTGACCTGACCCGTGAGCTGATCCTTGCGGCCCACACTGCGCCGGCGGTTGTCGGACCAGATGCCGCGCAGCACCTCGTCGCTCGCCATACGGCCTGATGCGAATGGATTGAGCGCGGTGGCCGGGTTGGTCGAGGCAAGCGCCGCGTTCAATGCCGACGAGTTGACGGCCTCGTTCCAGGACTGGGAGCCTCCCCGGTCACTCGTGGTCGATGCCGTCAGCTCGGCGTCCCAGCTGCCGGCCAGGCTGCCCCTGACACCCACAAGCGCACGTGTGAAGTTCGTCTGCCGGGCCAGGCCTTCTGTCCCGTTCTCGGGTCCCAGTGCGGCCGTTACTCTGACATCTGCGCCGAACGGGTTGAAGGGGTTGCCGGCCGGCACCAACACGTTGCCCAGCCGCAGGCCCAGATCTCGCGCGTGCATCCGGTCTCGCGTGTACGTAAGTTCGGTGAACGCCGACCAGCTCCCGCCGAGCTGGTGTTCCGCGAGCGCATGGAGTGCCAGCGTCTCGTAGCCATGGAAGAGCGCCACGCCGCCACCGGTCGTCCACACGTTGCACAGGTTACGCGTACCGGCGCTCGCCTGGAAGTCTGAGATCTTCAAGGGCTGACCCGACACCCCTTGCGGAATCCCCGCGACGTTGGAGTTCAGGCCAGGAAGGTTTCCCGACGGACTGCTGACAGTACCGGGCGCACAGTAGTTCAAGCGTTCATCCGCACCGCCAAAGCGACGGTAGTCGGCATCCAGGAAGAACGCCCGCTGCTGCATGCTCAGAGGCGACGAGCGGCTGTACGAACCCATCAGGAGGTACTCGCCCTCGGCGCTGCGCCCGCCCGTTGCCAGAGACACGCTGCCATCGCTGTACCCCTGGCCCGATCCGAGGCGCGCCGTGACGGACTGGCCGTTGATGGCCTGCTTCAAGATCACGTTGACTACACCGGCCAGCGCATCGCCTCCGTAGACCGCCGACGATCCCAGCGGCACCACTTCGACGCGTTCGATGGCCGCCATCGGGATGAGGTTGAGGTTGAACACGTTGCCGGTGAACGACCCGACACCCTGCACCTTTCGTCCGTTGATGAGGACCAGCGTCGATCCCAACGGGAGACCACGAAGCTGAACAGTACCCTGCCCTAGCGTCGTCCCAAAGCCGCCCTCGCCCGTCGATGCGGAAACCTCGGTGAGCGAGGCAAGAAACCGTTGCAAGTTCGGTTGCCCACTCTTGTCGATGTCATCCCGGGTGTAGACATTCACGGGCGCCGGCCCCTCGGCTTCGAGCCGCTTCAGCCGAGAGCCCGTGACCTCGACTCTGATCAGCTCGTTCAGCACCTTTGCGCCAGGGGGGAGTACATCTTCAACCCGATCGGCAGGAGCCTCCGCTGATGGCTGATCGACACCGCCAGGCCGAACCTTGTGGTTGGACGGTGACGTCTGTGCGGGTGCGCTTCCCGCAGGCGCTGCCGGCACAGGCGCCACCGGCTTCACGACGACGGCGCCATCGTCCATGAGGTCGGCTGTTAGCCCACTTCCCTGCAGCGCAGCTCTGACGGCCTCGATCGCCGACAACCTCCCTGACACGGCTCGCGCGACGCGCCCGGCAGCGGTCTCGGGCGCAAAGAGAACAGGGGTTCTGGTCTGCCGGGCGATGGAGTCGAGTGCCTGAGGCATCCCTTGGGAGGGCTGCTCAATCGCGTGGCGTACAGCCTGGGGCGGCTCAGCCGCCACTGGTGCCCCGCAACAAAGAAGGATGGTGAAGAAAGTGCACAGAGGCAGAGCGCCTCGGTGTGCAAAGAGCCTGCTGCTGAAGGTACGTCTCATCGAATGTCCTTGTTGTTTGACGGCTAACAACAAGATGACGTTTCAGTCGAGGGCCGTGCGGCCAGTGCATCTCCCTAATGAGCCTTTCCAAGCTCCAGTCGTCCTGCCTCAAAGGTGATTCGCAGGCCATGCAAGTGCGCGACAGCACGAGCAAAACCGACGTTGTCGCCGGTGCGGTACCGACCGCTGACTCGCAAGGACGCGCCGGCCAGCCCATCGACCAACACAATCGGCGTTCGGCTGTACCGATTCATTTCCGTCACGGCATCGCGCAGGCTGGTGGCATCGAAGACGGCTTCGCTGCGCTTCCAGGCAATCACTTCGTCGACGTTCGGACGATCCACCTTCGGAGGCTGCGCGCCTACGGAGGACGACAACTGATCCAGTCGCAGCCGATCACCGGCCTTCATGGAAATCGGCCTTGGCGGCGCGACACCGTCGGCGTCGACTCCTGCCGCAGGTCGGACACTCACCTGACCCTCGATCAACGTGACGGTCAACGCGCCGTGCTCGCTGGCGGCCGGAGAGCCATATCGAACCGCAAAGGCGGTACCAATCGCCACCACCTCGCTGCTGGAGACCCGCACGACAAACGGCCTGGCCGAGTCCTTGGCAACCTCGAACAGTGCTTCGCCGCCCTGAACGTCGACTGTGCGCTGCTTGGCACTGAAGGACACTCGCACGCGGGTGTCCGTGTTGAGCAGCATGCGCGAACCATCGTCGAGCATCACCGTGCGCTGCTCGCCGACATCCGTGCTGAAGGTGCCCAGCTGCCACCACTGCAGGCCGACCAACACCGCGATCGTCAGCACGCCGGTTGAGGCCGCCCCGGCAGCCCACCAGCGCACGCCCCCGCGCCCTGCCCCCCAGCGAGTCTGGCTTCGGGCAACCACGCTCTCGTAGACCGTCGAAACCTTGATCTTCCCTACATTGATCCAGGCATCCGTGCACCTCTCGAAAGCCTCGCGATGAACCGGCGACAGGGCCTGCCAGGCACGAAAGTCCCGCTCCATCTGAGGTGACCGATCAGGGCCATGCAGCCGGGTGACCCACACCGCTGCTTCCGCGAGGATCTCTCGCGGCACCTTCGATCTGGCCCCCGGCCCCTGACGTGTGCCGGAATCGGGCCGGGCCATGGCTAGGAATCCTCCATCCAAAGGGCAGTCAACATCACGCCCTTGGCAATGTGCTTTTCAACCGCGCTCTTGGTGATGCCGTACTTTTCCGAAAGCTCCTTGTAGGACAAGCCTTCCACCCGGTTGTCCATGAAGATCGATCTCGTTCGCTCGTTCATGCGCGAGAGGCACTCATTGACCTGAGCAAGCTCTTCCCGCGCCTGCACCACGTCCTCAGCACTGGGGCGACCGTCCATGAGAACCACGTCTTCCAGCAGAACTTGCTCCCCACGGACCGTGGACGCCCGATGCGCATCGATCGACAGGTTCAGTGCTACCTTCATGAGGAAAGCCTCCGGCTTTTCAATGGTCTGCTCTTTTGCAGACTGAGCGTACTTGACGTAGGCGTCGTGCACCAGGTCTTGAGCATCATGCTCAGTACGCCCACGCCGCATCAGTGCGGACATGACGTTGGAGAATACGCTCGGCCAGTCAGTATTCATTGCAATACCCGCTATGCCAGCGCCGGTACGCTTACCGCACCGGCAATCGGTGGATGCCGACGCAAGGTCGTCGAACCAGCTTCGCGCGCAGCCACCGCAACTGCGCGTTCACGATCCAGCCGTTGCTCTGCTCGATCAAGCGTCGTAGCGACGAATTCGAGTGCAGCGGTTGAATCAACAAAAGGTCCATGCCGAAGAATCGCTCGTGTCAGGCGCCCACGCACCTCCGCAGCCGTCCGGTCTGCCGAACGAACAAGACCGCGTAATTGTGCGCTTAGCTTATAGATCGGCTCGAATCCTGCCAGTGCCCTCGCCCAGCGCTCGGCGACTTCTGGGTACCTTTCACCAAGGCAGGATGCTTGAAATTTCTCCAGTCCAGCCCGTCGAGCATCGGCTTCCTTGGCCTCGGCAACGGCGCGAAGCTGCCCAGCCACGGTGGCGCGATGACGTAGCGCCACCAGAGCAAGTACGGCTTCGAGCTCTTGCTCCATAGACGGCACGAATTCGCTATGCCGGTAGATCTGCTTGAACGCGTTGTCTACGCCCTCAAGGTTTCCAACGCCGAGCCGAATGAACTCGGCACCCCGCGATCGCAGGTCACCGAACATCGAAGCGGGTGCTGGGGTGCCCATTTCGCGAGACAGCCATGCGCCCACAACATCCACTTCCCCAGTGGCCAGTCTTCCCAGCCCCCAGAAGATGACGGCTGATTCTCGACGACCGTTTGCGACCGATGAAGTTGGAGTTGAGCAGAACACTGCTCCTACGTAACGACGACAAAGAGGCCGCGTCAACCAGCGATCGATCGAGCTCTGAACATCCGTTCTCATTGAGCACCTCGCACTTTTCGCGTTGAATGTTTTGCGATCTACGCAGAGACCATTCCCGAGGAAGCGCACCACAGGATGTGATCCCAGCCAGCTCGGCCGGCATCAAATATTCCAACCATAGTTGGCAGACAGAATGATAGTCGCACGGCCAAATTTCTCCAACGATAGTTGGAAAAAAAATGGACTTGGCGTACACCTTCGGACGTGTCTTGCGCAGGCTGCGCAAGCAGGCCGGACTGACGCAAGAGCAACTCGGATTTGAGGCCGAGGTGGAACGAAACTACATCAGCATGCTCGAACGAGGTAAACGCCAGCCCACCTTAACAACGCTTGTAATGCTGTCCCGTCCGCTGAAGTGCAAAGCGTCTCACCTTGTCGCACTTGTGGAAGCGGCCATTGAACCGGGCTCCCTGCCCCGCGCTTCCGAGACCGAACATTGAGAGGCGGTGTACGTCGCCAATGAAATTCCAACGATAGTTGGCGGACAGAATTTTTGACGCGAGGCCAAATTTCTCCAACGATAGTTGGAGAATATATTGGACCTTGCGATCATTTTTGGGCGAGCATTGCGCGACCTGCGCAAGAAGGCTCGGCTGACGCAAGAGCAGCTTGGATTCGAGGCAGAGCTCGAGAGGAACTTCATCAGCATGCTTGAGCGAGGTGAACGTCAGCCGACGTTGACGACGTTGGTGAAGCTCGCCCGCCCCCTTCAATGCAGCGCCTCTTACCTGGTTGCGCTAGTTGAGTCCGCCGCCGCAGCCGATTCGACCACCGAATAGACTGGCTGGATCCTTTCCAGATTTCATTGACGATTCGGGGCACGCGCAGCACCACCCGCTCGAGCTTCAGGCGCTGATTGCCGTGATGCTTGCGTACCGACAGGTCGTCAACTGTCATGCCCGCGGGAGAGTGACCCGCTGCGCCTGGTAGCGGCCGCCCCACCGCTCGGCCGGTCGCTGGCGGTGATCGAGCGGCTCCGCGCGCGATGCCTATGCCGGGTACGCCTTGCCATGCGTCTCCCCATGAGCAACGACCGCGCTTTCACTGCGAAGACCCACTCAGCGCTCACGACCAAGCTCGGCGCGCAACATCGCTGAACTGCACACGTTGCTGGATTCGCACGTGAATCAAGCAAGCCAACATGCGCGCAGCCGGCTTAGATTCATTGGACCTGTAGCCGGGAGCCGCCCCATGCATGCGCCTTCGATCGCGTCGGACACCAACCAGTTCGAAGCAAACCCCGCCGACACCTTGAGACTCCCGACGGTCTGTCGGCGTACAGGGCTCGGTCGCACCACGATCTACCGCCTGATGGCCCATGGGCTCTTTCCTAGCTCAGTGCGATTGGCGCCACGGGCCATCGGCTGGCACAGGGCAGACATTGATGCCTGGCTCGCTGCAAGATCGAGGGCATCCCATTGACGTGGCATCCGAAGCGGTCTACTCGCTGGTTGGCTGGAACTTGAGCACTGCCCAGATCAGCATCAAAAGCGCCGCGCATCGGGCCGGTCGCCATGTCGTGAAGCGGTGTCGGTGGTCAACGAGCAGCGCACTCGAAAACCAGTGCCCGGCACAGCGACGGCCGCCCCGGGATGGGCCTAACCGCCGCTGCGGGAAACTGACGGGCCAGCCAGCAAAGGACCTCGGGTCAAGCCACCTCATCAATGGCGGCTGGCAGATGTCACCGACCAGGTCAATTGGCTGCCAAGGCTTCAGCTCTCGAGCGACCAAGACGAACAGAACTCGCTCCTTGGGCCTCAGGCGCCATGCGCGATCTCTTTGAATGCACGCGTTGCCAAGTTAGCTTCCAGACCGAAACAAATCGTAAAAGTGCATTTGTTCGGCCGTTCGGGGAGAGCCGTGGACGGACGAGACGGCCGAAATCTCCTTCGCCGAACACCCTAACGAGTTGCGTCCTCTCGTGAAACTTGGTTGAGCATCGTCGCCTTTGTTCGGCGACCCGAACGCCAAGAGCCATGACCTTGTGCGGCAGACGCTACAGAAGATCCGTAACAGGACGCAAGCGCGCCTGTAGACAGGCCAAAGGCAACGGTCTGCAATGCGTTCGGGTTTGCAGCTTACACGGGACCGCCGTGTGCTCCGGGCAAGCCCATCGGGACTCAACAGCCCGCGGGAGTAAGGGATGAAGTCAAGAAGCCCGAATGGCAATGCCAGCGACGAAATCCAGCCGCACGACACACAGCCATCGGTACCCAACAAGCAGCTTGACCCGTTGGACAAGCCAGCCAGGCCACTTGGGGCCAAGCGCAGCGCACTGCAGATGCAGCGGCTTCGCCATTCCATGGCGGCCTGGCATGCCGGCTTGGCAAGCGGCGAAGAGAGCAGCAAGTCCTGTGTACTTTCTTCCGCTGATGGAACACTGGCATTCGCTGTCATACGAACCGCGAGAGGCCTGCTGATAGAACGAAGACATTGGCCTGCTATGGGGCCAAGGTTCGCACAGACCATGTCGTTCTACGACGCTTCGGACTTCGACCGCTGGTGCGAGTCCGAACCGGTCAGGTTCGACGACCCGAGGCTGTACGCGCTGCTCTGCCGCCTGGGCCATGAAGTGCTCGACAACCAGTGCTGACCTCTTCAGCATTTCCGAGCTGACACGGGAGCCGGGCTACAGCTCGAAGATCCTGGAAGCGCTGCCCAGGTTGGGCGATGCGCAAGATGCCGAAGAGGCTGTCGAGCAGTTCCGCAAAACGCTGCATCTCATGGGCGCAGATGCAGGGGTGTTCCTCAGTGTGATTCGAGATGACGCGACTCGCACTTCGTATCGGTCACTTCTAGCTTGCGACGCCCAGTGGGCCACCGAGTACACCAAAGGCGGCTGGTACGCGCACGATCCCTGGCTGCGCCACGCTCTCCACAACACCGAGCCGGTTCGGGGAACTGAACTGGATGTCCGTCCCGAGGAGGAGGCCTTCGTGAACGTCTCTTCAAGGCTCGGATTCGCTTCATCACTGATAGTTCCGGCTCCGAGTGCCGCAGGCATGTCGCGCGTTGCCGTCATGACCATGGGCTCTCACAACCTCCGCTTCTTCGATGACGCCGGTGTCGTCGCCACGCGAGTCGTCGCTCGCGCGCTTGCCATGGAACTCAACAGGTGGCTTCATCGAACGATCCGTCAAGAGCTTCTGGCGCGGTCTGGCATCACACCCGATGATCTTGTCTTGCTGCGACACGAGGAAGCAGGCCATACCAGCAAGAGAATCGGTACGGTGTTGAACATCGAGCCCACGACCGTGGACTGCAGGTTCCAGCGCGTGAGTGCCAAGCTCGATGCCCCAGACCGGCGCAGTGCCGCCCGCGTGGCCCGGCTCTACGGACTGCTCTGACTCCTCAGTCAACTCATCTGGAATGCGGCGAGCGCACAGGACCGCCTCGCGCTCATCACCGAACTCGCGGTGTGCTGGATAACGGACCGAATCCAGCGCCCTACCACCCGCCCCTGCTTCCTAAATTGACCTCATGGCTCTCGACGAGCCCCGATGCGGCGATGCAAGTCGCTCCTCAGAAGAGGTTGATCATGGTGACGTTGAAGAAATGGAATGCATGTACCGCTGTGTACGTGCTCGAGTCGATCCGTCACTCGAGGCGCAGCTTCGATCCCCGGCCACTCCGTGCCATCGTCCAGGCCGCTGGCGGCAACCAGGACACGTGCTTCGACAACGGCCAGGCGGCAGGGCAGGCTGTTCAGCCTGCGCCGGCAGGCACGGACTGAGCGCGGGCCATGGACATGTCCAGCTTCCTGGCCCTTGCAATGGCCTGCGCCCCCGATGTGCACATCGGCACGACGCGCGCCTTGGTCCAGGTCGAGAGCGGCTTCAACCCATGGGCCATCGGCGTCGTCGGAGGTCACCTGCAGCGCCAGCCTGCCACGCGGGCCGAAGGACTTGCCACGGCCCGGGCGCTGCACGCGCAGGGCTGGGACTTCAGCGTGGGGCTGGGCCAGGTCAACGTGCGCAACTTCACCCGGCTCGGGCTGACGCTGGAGACGGCGTTCGATCCCTGCACCAATCTCACCGCACTCCAGACCATCCTCGCCGACTGCTTCGAGCGAGCCGCAGCAGCGCCATCGGCGCCCCAGGCAGTCCAGGCCGCGCTGCGCCAGGCGCTGTCCTGCTACTACAGCGGCAACTTCACCACCGGCTTCGTGCACGGCTACGTGCGCAAGGTAGTACTCAGCGCCCGACGCACACCACCAGCTTCCACCCCCAAGGAGAAGACATGAACCACAGTGCTCAACGCGGGCGCCTCGCTTTGGCACTCGCCCCGGTGCTCGCCGGCATGCTCTGCCAGGCCGCCATGGCGCAGGGTTTCGACAAGATCAACACGACGACGAACAACGTGGTGTCGATCCTGGTGACGATCGCGGTCGCCGTCGTCACGGCGGCCATCATGTGGGCCGGCTTCAAGATGATCTTCCAGGCAGCCCGCCTCACCGATGTCGCCAACATCCTGTTCGGGGGCACGCTCATCGGTGGCGCAAGTGCCTTCGCGGCCTACATCGTGTCCTGAGCCGGAGCGTCAGATGCAAGCCGAAACCGTCTACAAGGGCGCCACGCGCCCGGCCATGAAGCTGGGCATCCCGCTCGTGCCACTGGTGGTGCTGTTCGGCGCCGGCATGCTGGCTGTCATGTGGTGCGGCGTCCTGGCGAGCTGGTGGCTCTCGCTCGGCGTTGCCATGGCCATTGCGCCCACCCTCATCTGGATGCGCTTCGTGACGGCCAGGGACGACCAGCGCCTGCGCCAGCTGTTCGTCGCGCTGAAGCTGCGGCTGCATGACCGCAACCGCCGGCTCTGGCGCGCGCGCAGCTACTCGCCCACCCTCTATCGTGGAGCCCGCGATGCTTGGCATGCCTGAGAGCCGCAACGGCAGCGCGCGCTGGACGGGCCGCCGCAACGCCATGCCCCGCCTGTGGGCGCGGGCCCGGCTTGAGAACCCAGTGGGAGCCTTCGTGCCGTTCTCGTCCCTGGTCAGCGAGACCGATGTCGTCACGCGGGGCGGGGACTACCTTCGGGTGTGGCGACTCGACGGCGTGCCGTTCGAGTGCGCGGACGAGCAGCTGGTGGCCGAGCGCCACGAGGCCCTGTGCGGCCTGCTGCGCAATCTCGCGGGCGGGCAATGGGCGGTCTGGACGCACCGTCTGCACCGCGCCGTGACCGACCGGCTGCAGGATCCGGTCGCGCCCGGGTTCGCCCAGGATCTGTCGCGCGCCTACCAGGACGGGCTCGGGAAGCTCCCCATGATGAGCAGCGAGCTGTACCTGACGCTGCTCTACCGCCCTCACGCCACCCGCATGAGCCGCGCCCTGGGGGCGAGGCAGCGCACGCGCGCTGCGCTTGCCCAGGCGCAGGCTGATGCGCTGCGCATGATGGAAGAACGCACTGCCCTGGTCGAGCGCGTCATGCGCGGCTTCACGCCCAGGCTCCTCGGGATCCGCGAGGCGCGCGGCCGCCGGTACTCCGAGCTGGCCGAGTTTCTTGGTTTCCTTGTCAATGGCCGGTGGCGCGCCATCCCGATGGCAGCCGGTGCGCTGTACCGCACGCTGCCCACCACCCGGCTGAGCTTCGGCGGCGACAAGCTTGAACTGCGCCACGGAGATGAGCTCCGCTATGCAGCTCTCGCCGACATCAAGGAGTACGCCGATGGCGTGGAGCCCGGCGTGCTCGACGCCCTGCTCTACGAGGGCAGCGAGTTCATCGAGACGCAGAGCTTCTCCATCCTGCCGCGGCGCGAGGCCATGCGCGCGCTGGAGCTCCAGCGCGACCAGCTGATCGCGAGCGACGACGTCGTCGCCACCCAGATCGACGAGATGGACGTGGCGCTGAACGAGCTCGGAGACGGGCAGTTCTGCATGGGCGAGTACCACTACTCGCTGGTTGTCTTCGGCGACAGCGTCGCCGACGCAGGACGCAGGGCCGCCAATGCCATGGGCGCCATCAGCGAATCCTCCAGCCTCCAGATGTCCCCTGTCGACCTGGTCGCCGACGCGGCATGGTTCGCCCAGTTGCCGGGCAACTGGCAATGGCGGCCCAGAGACGCCAAGCTGTCGTCCCGCGCCTTCGCTGCACTGTCCAGCGCCCACAACTTCGCCAGTGGCAAGCGCGACGGCAATCCCTGGGGCGAAGCCCTCGCGCTGATGCGCACACCCTCTGGCCAGCCCTTCTACCTGAACCTGCACAGCAGCCCGGCCGACGAGGACTCGCAGGACAGGAAGCTGCCCGGAAACACGCTCATCATCGGCTCGACCGGCGTCGGCAAGACGACGCTGGAGATGTTCTTGCTCACGCTGACGCGCAAGTGGAACCCGGCGCCGCGCCTTGTGCTGTTCGACCTGGACCGAGGCTGCGAGATCGCCATGCGCGCGCTGGGCGGCCGCTATTTCAGCCTGGAAGCCGGCAAGCCTACCGGCTGCAATCCGCTCCAATGGGAAGCAACGCCCGCTCGAATCCAGTTCTGGGAGCAGCTGATCAGGACCTGCCTGGCGACGCCGGCGCTGCCGCTGCTGCCCGCGGATGAACGCGCCATCGCCCAGGCGGTCCGGGCAGTGGCGCTGATGCCCGCGCCGTTGCGGCGCCTCTCCACCGTCCGCCAGAACCTTCCCAAGGCCGGCGAGAACAGCCTCTACGAGCGGCTCGGCCGCTGGTGCGACGGCGGGCCGCTCGGCTGGGTGTTCGACCAGGCCGACGACCGGCTGCTGGACCTCAAGGCTGCCTCCGCGATCGCCTTCGACACGACCGAGTTCCTGGACCTTCCGGAAGTCCGCACGCCGGTCATGATGTACCTGCTTCAGGTCATGCAGGAGCTGGTCAACGGCGAGCGCCTGATCTACGTGATCTCGGAGTTCTGGAAGGCCCTGGACCACGAGATCTTCAGCGAGTTCGCCAAGCACAAGCAGAAGACCATCCGCAAGCAAAACGGCCTGGGCATCTTCGACACCCAGAGTCCCTCTGACGTGCTGCGCCACCCCATCGGCCGCACCATGGTCGAGCAGAGCGTGACCAAGATCTTCCTGGCCAATCCGGAAGCCGTACGCGAGGAGTACATGGACGGTTTCGGCCTCAGCGAGGCCGAGTTCGACATCGTCCGCAGCCTGGGCGCCCAGGGCGGCCGGCGCTTCCTGGTCAAGCAAGGTCATGCCAGCGCGCTTTGCGAACTCGACCTTGCCGGGCTGGACGACTTCGTCACCGTCCTTTCCGCCACCACCGACAACGTCGCCCTCCTCGACGCCATCCGCGCCGAGCATGGCAACGATCCGTTCCAGTGGCTTCCCTTGCTGCTGCGCGAGGTTCAGCATCGACGACTTCGCAACCTTCGGAGATCCGAATGAACGCCATCACCAGGATTCTTGTGCTGATGCCGGCGGTCTTCCTGGCGGCCCCGGGCCACGCGCAGTTCGTCAAGGGCAACGAGGCCATCACCATCAGGGCCGATGGAAGCCGGGAGGTCGCCACCCCGCCGCTCCCCAACTTCAAGCTCGCCCCCCCGTGCCAGGCAGCCAACCCCGGCTGCGCATCAAGGGGCTGGTTGATGCTTGAGACCCGCGATGGGCTTCGCGAGTGCACTGAGTACTACGCACGGCCCGGCACCTGCCGGGCTTCGACGTATGGGTCAGTGAAGCGCCCTCGACTGTGGGTGATTCGCATCCAAGGCAAGTGGCTGCAATGCCCTCGCCCGGACGCGAGCAGCGGCTGCGTAAGCACCAAGACGCTGCCGCCGGTAAGCCACCCCCATTGAATCGAGGACACCGCAATGTTTTCCTGGGTTGGATCACAGCTCGACGGCGTGTTGACCACGTATGTCATCGGCGTGGTGTCGGCACTGATGGTGGCCATCGCGCCTGTTGCCCTGACCGCCATGACGTTGTGGATCGCGCTCTATGGCTGGGCCATCCTCAGGAACGAGGTGTCGGAGACGCTGCCCGCCTTCATGTGGAGGGTCTTCAAGATCGGCCTGGTGTTTGCCTTCGCGCTTCAGTCCGGGGTCTACATCAGCCACGTGGCGGACACCGCGAACGCCCTCGGCACCGGGGTGGCAACGACGTTCCTGCCGGCCTCCGCCAACCCGGCCGCCATCAGCAGTCCCTACGCCCTGCTCGATGCCTTCAACGATGGCGCCAGCCAACTGGTGCTGGACCTGCTGAAGGAAGCGGGAATCATGCGCCCGGACCTGCTGTTCGCGGCCGTCGTGACTGCATTCGGCAACGTGGTCTTCCTTTGCATTGCCCTGTTCATCGTCGTCCTCGCCAAGGTGTTCATGACATTCACCATTGCCGTGGGGCCGCTGTTCATCCTCTGCCTTGCCTGGCGGCCGACCGCGAGGTTCTTCGACAGCTGGTTGTCCATGCTGCTGAACTCCGTGGTTCTGGCTTGGTTTTCCTTCTTCGCTCTGGGATTGAGTGCATCCATGGGTGATGCCTTGGTACAAGCCATACAAGATGAAGGCGGCTTCCTGGGCCCGACGTTCAACGTCGTGGCCGAGTCCCTGAAGTACTGCGTCGTCATGGTGCTGCTGGCCATCGTCTGCTTCCAGGCACCGGGGCTCGCATCGGCACTGACGGGCGGCGTCGCCGTTCAGCAGGGTGTCCAGATGATCCAGAACGTCCTGATGGTGTCAGGCCTGCGGTCCAGGGGTGCTGGCGGAGCCGGCGGCGCTGGCCGCATCGCATCCCAAGGCGGCACCGTTCGGCCCGGTGCTGGCCTGCCCTTCATGGCGGGCCGGGCGGCCGCCACCGCCGCGATCGCATCCACACGAACGGCCCGCCAGGGCTATGGGGCCGCAAGGACCGCGGCCTACCGGCTCGCCGCGCTGCGCGGCAGGTCATGACCCGCATTCGACAAGGAGCTTCACCATGAATGCCTTGATCCCGAAACTCGTCGCCACCATCGCCCTTGCCGCGTCCACCGCGTCGGCCATCGCGCAGGGCATGCCGGTCATCGACGTGGCGAACCTCCTGCAGACGGTGCAGCAGGTGATCAACGACATCACCAAGATCAACAACCAGGTGCAGCAGATCTCGCAGCTGCAGGCCCAGTTGAGCAGCATCAACGGCGCCCGCAACCTCGGCAACGTCTTCAACAACCCGATGCTGATGGATTACGTGCCTGCCCGGGCCTACACGCAGCTCAATGCGGTGGACGCCTCGGGCTACGGCGGGCTGATCCACACGGCAAAGTCGCTGCGCGACGCTGCGATGGTCTACAACTGCATGGACCTCGCAGGTGCGGCCCGGACCCGTTGCCAGGCAAGACTTGCCCTGCCCTACCAGCAAAAGGGTCTGATCCAGGACGCGATGACGGCGGCGTCCGGGCGCCTGGCGCAGATCCAGTCCTTGATGGGCCAGATCAACGCGACCAGCGACCAGAAGTCGATCCAGGAGATCCAGGCGCGCATCGGCGCCGAGGCGACGCTGCTCAGCCACGAGATGTCTCAACTGCAGATGCTGCAGGGCATGAGTGACAGCGAGGAGCGCATCGAGCGCTCACGGGATCGCGAACGGCAGTACGAGATGCTCAACCGCACGGGCAAGGTCGCGACCTACCTCCGCTGAGCGCGTCCCTCGATCTCCGCTGTAGCCCCGCACGCAGCCCAGCGTCGAACGCCCACAGCCCACCGAAAGTCCACCATGAACGCCGTCCTGACACCAGGAGAAGCCGCTGCATTGCCGACTCGCGCCGATCGCCCGGACTCGCCGGCCGCGCAAGTGCGCGAGATCCAGGCCAACCGGGTCTGGGAGATCGACCGCGCGGAGATGCTGGAACGATCCGAGCGGCGTGCCTGGGGCGTGGCCGGCGCGAGCCTCCTGCTGGCCCTGATCGGCATTGCGGCCGTGTTCGCGCAGGGGCCCTTGCGCCGCGTGGTCGAGATCCCCATCGTCGTTGACCGGGTCACCGGCGAAGCCACGGTGCAGCAGCGGCTGAGTGTCGAGTCCATCCCACCGATGGAAGCCCTGGACAAGCACAACCTCGCGACCTTCGTGCGCGCCCGCGAGGGCTACAGCTGGATGTTCCTGCAGCGGGACTTCGACCAGGTCGCACGCATGGCGGTCCCCGCTGTCTTCGCGGACTACAACCGCCAGTTCGAAGGCGCGGAGGCCCTGCACAAGCGCGTCGGCGCCTCGGAGGAATGGCGGATCAGCATCGTGGGCGTTCGTCTGTCGGCGGCCGGCCGGGCGGGCAACCAGGGGGACGCCACGGTCACCTATGACAAGGTGGTCCGCCTCACCGATCGCAACCTGCCCGAGGTCAAGACACGACACGTCGCGACGATCGTGTACCAGTACCAGCCCAAGGTGCTTGCCAAGGAGAACGACCGCCTGGAGAACCCCTTCGGCTTCGTCGTGACGGCCTACCGCTCCGACCCGGAGATCAACACGGCGCCGCCGGAGGCCAGGCCATGAAACGGGCCCCAGCCATCGCGCGCATCCTGGTGGGCTGCCTTGGTGCCGCAGTCCTTGGCACCACAGGTGCCACAGGCGCAACAAGCGCCGCAGCTCCCTCGGCTCCCGTTGCCCCCGCCTCGCCCGACCCACGGCTGCGCATGGTCAGCTATGACCCGGCAGCCGTCGTCACCGTACCCGTCAAGCGCGGCACGGTGACCCTCATCGTCCTCGGCGCCGACGAAGCGATTGCCCAGGTCGCATCCGGCATCGGTGCCGACTGCACGAAGCCCGAGGCCTCCTGGTGCGTTGCCGCGCAGCCCGGTGGCCGCACGATCTTCGTCAAGCCCAAGACGGCCGCGTCTGGCGCCAACAACCTCGCCGTGGTGACCGACCGCCGCATCCACAGCTTCCGGCTCGCCGTGCTCGAGGACCGGGATCCTCGAGCGCCGCTGTATCGACTGGTTGTCAATGCTCCGGCGCCGTCGTCGTCCGCAGCGATGGCCCCCGCAACGTCATCTTCGGCGTTGCGCGCCGTGCCATGGCCACCGCTGCCGGCCCCCCCGCCGCCAGCACAGGTCGTGGCCGAACGTCTTCAGGCGACGCCTCGGGTCATGAACACCCAGTACTCCCTGGCCGAAGGGGCGAAATCCGAGGACATCGTGCCCACCCTGGTCTTCGACGACGGCCGGTTCACCTACCTGCGCTTCCCCGGCAACCGCGAGGTACCGGCTGTCTTTCATGTGCTGCAAGACGGCAGCGAGACGCTGGTCAATACCCGCATGGAAGCCGACCTGCTGGTGGTGGACCGCGTCAGCCGCCACCTGATGCTGCGGGCGGGCCATGCCGTTGTGGGGCTCTGGAACGACGGCTTCGAACTGGACGGCACGCCACCGGAACAGGGCACCACCGTTGCCGGTGTGCAGCGCATGCTCAAGGCAGCACCTGCCGGATCGCCGGCCCTGCCCGGGGGAGCAAAGCCATGACTGCCGACCCTCAGCCGGCGCCGCAGCCGCGACCTGACGGACACCTATCCGACGGACACGCCGACCGGCCGCCCGGGGACGACGGCCTCTCACCGCTGTCGGGGGAGCCAGGCATACCCGATGTGGCGGCTGCGTCACGCAGCGCCGTGTCGAGCAAGGGTTTGCTGGCGGTCGCCATGCTGGTGCTCAGCCTGGTGGTGGTTTGCGCGCTGGCGATCCATCGGTTCGCGGCCAATACGCGTCACGCCGGCGCCGAGGATCGGCTGAACGGTGACAAGCCAGTCGCCGCGGCGGCAGAGCCGCGCAGGCTGGAAATGCCTGCCCGGCCTCCAGCCTCCCCGGCGCCTTCGGCGGCACCACGAGTGCCCGCACTCGTTCCCGACCTCAGGCCTGCCGGCGACGAGGAGGCCGAGCCCATCGGCGTCCGGCGCAGCAACGGCTCCGGCAGCACAGGCTCAGGCCAGGCAGCCATCCCACCGGAGGATGCTCCGGTCCTGCTGGTCTCGACTTCCCCGATGCCGCTGGGGAGCGCGGCGCCCTCGATGCATGCGCCGTCCAGTCAGCCATCCGCGTCCGGCGAGGCCCCCTCGCCTCACGGCGATGCCACCGCTGCCAGCGATGTCCAAGGCCCGCTGGCGGCGACGTCCAGGAACCTGCAGGCCTACCAACGCCAGCTGCAGGGCCTGCTCGACAACCTGGCCAGGCCGACCGGCATGGCCGCGCGAGAGGGCGACAACGCGGGCACGTCACCGCCCGGGCTGTCGATGGGCCTGCCGTCTCCTGCTCCGAGTGGCCAGTCCCCGGCCGGCCAAGCACCGGCCCTGTTCGGCGGCCAGTTGCTGGGCTCGGCGACGCCACGGGTCTCCGCCTCCCTGCTGGGCAATCGCAGCCTGACCCTGCCCAAGGGAGCCGCCTTCACCTGCGCGCTCAAGACGCGCGTGATCAGCGCGGCCTCCGGTCTGGTCGGCTGCCAGGTCCAGCGCAATGTCTACGGCGACGATGGCCGCGTGCTGCTGATCGAGCGGGGCTCGCACCTCGACGGCGAGTACCGCATCGCCACCGTCCGGCCCGGCATGGTCCGGATCCCCGTGCTGTGGACGCGCCTGCGCACGCCGCCCGGCGTCACCGTGGACATCGCGTCCCCCGCCACGGGGCCGCTCGGCGAGTCCGGCATCGATGGCCACGTGGACAACCGCTGGACCGAGCGCCTGGGCGCCGCGATGCTGCTGTCGCTCATCGACGATTCGGTGAAGGTGGTCATCCAGAACCAGGCCAACGAACGCCAGGGCGACACCATCGTCCTGCCGTCCACGACGGCCAACACCAGCAGGCTGGCGGAGAAGGTGCTCGACAGCACCATCAACATCCCGCCGCTGGTCTACCGCAACCACGGCGGCATCGTCGGCATCTACGTCGCCCGGGACATCGACTTCTCCTCCGTCTACGAGCTGGCGCCCTCCGCCACGGCGCCCGCCGTGCCCCCCGCCCGGGCCCTCTCGCCATGAACGCGCCCCAGGCCGCCATGCCCGCCGGCGAGCAGACGTGGTGCGGCGATGCCACCTCCGTGATCGAGTTCCTGCGGCCGCTGCGCCAGCACCTGGATGCCGAAGGCGTGCAGGAGGTCTGCGTCAACCGGCCGGGCGAGCTCTTCATCGAGGGTACCGACGGCTGGCGGCGCATCGCGGAGCCGGACATGACCCAGGAGCGCTGCCTGTCGCTGGCGACCGCCGTCGCGACGTATGGCGACCAGCAGATCAACCAGGAGCGGCCGCTGCTGTCGGCGACGCTGCCCAGCGGAGAGCGCATCCAGTTCGCGATCCCACCGGCGGTCTCGCGCGGCACAGTGTCCATCACGCTGCGCAAGCCCGCCACCGCGCTCAAGACGCTGGAGGACTTCGAGCGCGACGGCCTGTTCGAGCGGGTCGTGTGCTGCGCGCCTGCACGCGCGCAGATCCAGCCTTTCGAGGCGGAACTGCTGCGGCTCAAGCAGGCCCGCCGCTTCAAGGACTTCCTGCGCCTGGCCGTGCGCGAGCGCCAGACCATGGCCATCAGCGGCAGGACCGGGTCGGGCAAGACGACTTTCATGAAGGCGCTGGTCGAAGAGGTCCCCCAGCACGAGCGCCTCATCACCATCCAGGACGCGGCCGAGCTGACGCTGCCCAACCACCCCAACGCCGTTCACCTCTTCTACAGCAAGGGCGCCCAGGGCACCGCACGGGTCACCCCCAAGTCGCTGCTTGAAGCCTGCCTGCGGATGAAGCCAGACCGGCTCTTCCTCGCCGAGGTCCGCGGCGACGAATGCTTCCACTTCGTCCGCCTGGCGGCTTCGGGCCATCCCGGCAGCATCACCAGCGTCCATGCCGGCAGCTGCGCGCTGGCGTTCGAGCAGATGGCCCTGATGATCCGCGAGACCGGGGCCGGCGGGGGCCTGTCGATGAGCGAGATCCGCCGGCTGCTCGGCATCGTCGTGGACGTCGTCGTGCAGTTCGACCGCGACGAGCGGGGACGGTTCATCTCGGAGGTCCACTACGTGCCCCGGGCCCGGCGCCTGGCCGGCGCCGACGCCGGCACCGTGGCGGAGCCGTCATGAGCAATGCAGCCGCCCTTGCGGGTCCGGCATGGTCCACCGGCCGAAAGGCCGCCGCCTGGGTCTTCGGGCTGGCCGGTTTCATCACCCTCGGGTACGCCGGCTACTGCCTGGCAGGCGCCCTGTTCCTGGTGCTCAACAAGGCCAATCCGACCCAGGCACGGCCCGGCAGCATCGTCCGGTACTGGCAGCTCTATGCCGACGACCCGGCGCAGCGCAAGAAGCTGGTCGCGGCGATCGCGGTCCCGTGCGTCCTGCAGGTCGCCCTGCCCGCCGCATTGGTGGCGGCGGCGCGCCCGCGCCGCCGGCTGCACGGTGACGCCCGGTTTGCCACGGCGGCCGAGATCGCCGCCTCCGGCCTGGGCGGTGGCGCAAGCAGCAACGGGGGCGGCGGCAACAGCGCCGGCCATGGCGGGCCGGGCATCCTGGTGGGACGACACAACGGCCGCTACCTGTCCCTGGGCGGGCAGTTGTCCGTGATGCTGTCCGCGCCGACCCGCAGTGGCAAGGGGGTGTCGGTCGTGATCCCCAACCTGCTGAACTGGCCGGACTCGGCCGTCGTCCTGGACATCAAGGGCGAGAACCACGAGATCACGGCCGGCTACCGGTCGGCCCACGGCCAGGCCGTCTATGCCTTCTCGCCGTTCGACGGCGACGCCCGCAGCCATCGCTGGAATCCCCTGTCGGCCGTTCGCACGAGCCCCCTGCACCGCGCCGGCGACCTGCTCGGCATCGGCCAGGTGCTCTACCCCAACGACGGCAGCGGCACGTCGTCGGAAGGTTTCTTCAACGACCAGGCGCGCAACCTGTTTCTCGGCCTGGGGCTGCTGCTGCTCGAGTCGCCCGGGCTGCCGCGCACCATCGGCGAGATGCTCAGGCAGGCGTCTGGCAGGGGGAAGCCGCTTCGCGAGCACCTGGCGAAGACCGTCGCTGCACGCGCCGCTGCGGGCAACCCGCTCTCGAGTGAGTGCCGGGACGCGCTTCAGCGACTGCTGTCCAACTCGGACAACACGATGTCGAGCATCGTGGCGACGTTCAGCGCGCCGCTGACCCTTTTTGCCGATGCCGTCGTCGATGCCGCCACCAGCGCCAACGACTTCGAACTGGGCGACGTGCGCCGCCGGCGGATGACGGTCTACGTGCGCATCCCGCCCAACCGCCTGGCGGCCGCCCGACCGCTGCTCGACCTGTTCTTCTCCCAGCTGGTGGACCTCAACACCCAGTGCCTGCCCACGCAGGACCCGAGCCTGAAGTACCAGTGCCTGCTCGTGCACGACGAGTTCGCGGCCATGGGCCGGGTGCCGGCGATCATCCATGCGGCACCGTATCTGGCAGGCTACTGGCTGCGCCTGCTGACCGTCATCCAGGCGATGTCGCAGCTCGATGCGATCTACGGCGACAAGCACGCGAGGACCTTCGCCACCAACCATGGCTTGCAGCTGCTGTTCGCGCCGCGCGAGCAGCGCGATGCCGAGGACTACAGCGCGATGCTGGGCTTCTACACCGAACGCGCCACGTCGCGCGGCAGAAGCCGCTCCTTCAGCGGCCATGGCCACACCTCGGTCAGCCAGAACGACAGCGAGCAGCGCCGCGCACTGCTCATGCCCCAGGAGTTCAAGGAGCTCGGCCGGCACCAGCTGGTCATCGTGCTGGAGAACTGCAAGCCCATCCTCGCCGAGAAGATCTGCTACTTCCGCGACCTGGACTTCAAAGCCCGCCTGCTGCCGGCGCCCACCGTACCGCCGTTGGACATGGCGCTCCACCTGGCCCGTGTGCAGCAGCGCTGGCGCTACCTGGACGATGAGCTGCCGCCAGGCCGGGACGTGGCCGTCGACACGCTCGCCCACGACCTGAGCCAGCTCCCCGCCAGCCTGGATGACGACCCGGAGCGGATCGCCGAAACGCTGTTGACCCTCTTCGCCGAAGCCCCGCAACCCTCGCCGTGCGGCGGAACGCTGGAGCCCATGGCCGACGAGGACGGCGTCCTCGTCGATGAACCGCCGCGGCGAGTGCCCGCGCAAGACAGCCGTGAACCGATTCACCCATGAAGGGAGCAGCACCATGAAACCCCTCTCAGCCCAGGTCCGCCCGGTTCGCCTCACCCGCCTCACCCGCTTCACCCGCTTCACCCGCTTCACCCGCATTGCGCCCGTCCTGGCGCCACTGATGCTGCTGGCCTCCTGCAGCTCGCCGCCCAAGCCACCCACCGTCGACGAATCCCGCAGGCGGCCGGCCAACTCCGCCCTGGCCGTCGAGCTGCAGGCCTGCAAGGGGGATCTGCAGAACACGCAGCAGCTCGCGGTGGAGTCCGAACGGATCGCCCAGAGCGCCACCGAAACGCTGACCCACCTGGCGGCACGCCAACGGCTCCTGTCCGAGCTGCAGCAGCCGGCCGGGCCACCTGCGGCGGGCAACATCGTCTTGCATGTGCGATTCGAGTTCGGCAGCACGCGCGTCGACATCGAGCCGCAGACGGCCAAGGCCCTGATCGCCGAAGCCATGGGCTCGCCGCTGGTCTGGCTTCGCGGACGCACGGACGGCAGCAGTGACGCTCCTGCGGAGAGCCGCATCGCGCGCGAGCGCGCAGCGGCGGTTCGCGACTACCTGGTCGGCGCAGGTATCGATGCCGGCCGTATCCGGACCACTTACCAGCCGGTCGGCGACCACGTCGCGAACAACTGGGATGCCGGTGGTCGCGCGCTGAATCGCCGCGTCGAGGTCGAGATCTACCGTGCGTTGCCAGTTGTGCTTCCTGTGGCGCGTCCTGTGGCGCTTGGCACCGCGGCGGCGTCTCGATGAACGCCGGTCGATAAGTACCGGGCAAGGACACCACCATGGCAGCCGCAACCCGCATCCCAGGCGGTGCCGCCGCAAGTACTCGTGCCGCAGAGCGCACGGCCGAGGCCGAGCGCGCTGCGCTCGTGGCTCGACTCGAAGGCGCGCTGAACGCCCGCTACGTCATCAAGAAGGCGCCAGTGAGCATCGGCGCCATGACGCTGGGCCGGACCGACTACCGTTTCCGGGGCGACACCTCGCGGATCGCATTCACGGAGTCGGCCTTGCGGCTGGCCACGCAGACGAGCAATCCCTCCGTAGCACGGTCCATGGTCGATGTTGCCCAGGCCCGCAACTGGAGGGGCCTGCGCGTCTCGGGCGCCGAGGACTTCCGGCGCCTGATCTGGCTGGAGGCGTCCGTGCGTGGCATCAAGGCGGCGGGCTATGAACCGAGTCCGGCCGACCTCGACATGCTCAGGCGCGAACGCGACGCGCGCCAGGCCAGCCGCACCGAACCTGCCCCCGGCCCCATGCTCGGCCCCATGCTTGGTACAGGCACCGACAGGCCCGCAGCCCTGGACGGGAAGGAGCCAGCCAGCGGCTCCGGACGCAAGGCGGTGGTCGCGGCCATCGACGCGGTGCTGTCGGCCAGGAAGGTGCCGCAGGCCAAGCGGGCGGCCGTCCTGGCGGCGGTGGCCGAGAAGCTCGCACGGGCCGGGCGCGACACCCCGGTGCCGCGGGTGAAGGTGTATGACCCATCCGCCACGCCGCAGCGGGCATCGCCCGGCCACGCTCAGGACCCGGACCGCGCCCGGGAACGCACCTCGCCGGCACCCACGCGCTGACACTGCCATGCAGGCACGACGCGACAACGAGGAGCCATCGCCGCCGTCGATCGAGGTGGGAGGCTGCACTTACGAGGCGGGCGACCCGGGCATCGCGGACGCCCTTGCGGACGCCATTGCAGGCGCCTACGCCAGCCGCCGGCGTCCGCGATGCCTTTGCAGGCCCGGCGGGGTGGAGATGTACGTCGCCAGGCTTGGCGATGGCTACATCGTCAAGCGCATGCCAGAGACCGGCAGCGACCATGCGCCGGACTGCCCATCCTTCGAGCCACCGCCAGAACTCTCGGGCCTTGCCCGTGCGCTGGGCAGTGCCATCGTCGAGAACATGGCCAGCGGAGAGACGACGCTGAAGCTGGACTTTCCGCTCTCCAGGGCGCAGGGGCAGCCCCCACCCCAGCATCGTCCCGGCGCCCTCGGGGGCAGCGCGGCCGCAGCCTCGCGTCGCCTGTCGCTGCGCGGACTGCTGCACTACCTCTGGGACGAGGCCGGGCTTACGCAGTGGAAGCCGGGCTTCTCCGGAAGGCGCTCCTGGGCCATCGTGCGGCAGCACCTCCTGCGCGCGGCCGAACAGAAGGTCGTAGGTGGCCTTGCGCTTGCGGCCCGGCTCTACATCCCCGAGACCTTCACGCTCGACGACATCGACGCCATCAACCGCCGTCGTCGAGACAGCTGGGCGGCTGCCGTGCCACGCCCCGACCGTCCGCAGCAGCTGATGCTCGTGATCGGGGAGGTGAAAGGCATCGCGCCCACCCATCGCGGCTACAAGGCCACGATCAAGCACATCCCTGACCTCGGCTTCGCCATTGGCGACGAGCTCTACAACGCCGTGGGGCGTACGTTCTCGCGGGAGCTTGAAGTCTGGAGCGCCTCGGAGGACATCCGCATGGTGATGGGCGCGAGCTTCCAACTGGCGGCGGGAGGCACCCCCGCCATCGCCAGGCTTTGCCTGATGCCCGTCACAAGGCAGTGGCTGCCGGTCGAGACGGTGCTGGAGCAGCAACTCGTCGACCAGCTTGTTCGGGAACAGCGCTCGTTTCGCAAGCTGCTTCGCTACGACCTGGGGCACGGCGAGAGACTTGCCAGTGTCGTGATCACGGACTCGGGGCTGCCCATGCCGACCGTCTTTGCGGATGCCGCCGACGCTCAGGTGATCCCGCCCCGGTCAGGTCATCAGCGGCCATGAATGGCAATGAACGGCTATGAAGTCGGCCCTGCAAATTTCTATTCCACCAACTCAGCGCAGCGTGAAGGCGAGCCGGTGATCGATGGCCGTTGATCGGCCTGAGGCGGTCGCGGAGCGATGCAGGGCCAGCCAGGCCAATGCAGCGAGGCTGCGCAAGTACAAGAGAAGGGCCGCCAGGCCCAGACGCACGATGGCACGCAGCAGCCAGCGGATGTTGAAGCCGGCCGCGCACAGCACGGCGTGCAAGGCGTCGCCCTCGCTGCCCTTGAGCCAGCAGCGATGCATCCCGTTGTCGTGCTTGGTGTGGCCGATCACCGGCTCGATCGCCTGACGACGCTTCAGCCAGCGGCGCTGCGTGTTGGTCAGCGTCTTGTGCTTGCCGCGATGGATCACCTGCACCGGCGCGACCTCGTGATCCACGCCGCGGTAGCCCAGATCGACGATGGCCGTCGTGGGCTTCACACCGAGGTCCTGCAGCAGCACCGTGGTCTGCTCGATTTGTGCGGCCAGGGTGTGGCCGTCGAACGGGTTGCCGGGGAAGCTCCTGGCGCCCACCATGAGGCCTTGCCTGTGCGTCACCGCCAGGCTCACCTTGCAGCCGAACTCGTAGGGTTGGCGGGCCTTGCCCTTGCCGATGCACTCCGCCTCCGGCGCGTGCAAGGCGTAGAGCTTGCCCTTGTCGTGCGGACGCTGTGTGCGGATGCGCTCGGCCCGCTGCAGCCAGATGTTCAGCTGATCCTGGGCCTGCTGCGGCAGCGTCACCATCTTGCGCTGCACGTCGCGCAGCAGCGCCCCGAGGATCGTTCGCTGGCGGCGCAGCACGCGCTTCAAGCGCTTGAACTGCTTGGCGTGGGCATAGCCGGCCGCGCGCCGGCGCAGCGTCTTGCCCTCGCGCTGATGCGTCTGCTTGAGCTGCAAGCCCGCGCGCTGCGCCAGCCGCGCGATCTTCTCGCGCGCCACCTCCAGCAGCCGGCTGTCGGTCGGGTGAGCGATGGCCTTCTCCTGCACCGTGCTGTCGACGATCACGCGCTCGAACTCCGCGGGCCGGATCGCCTTCATGCCCACGGCCGCCTCGATCGTGGACTTCAGCAACTGCTCCACGCCGGCCTCGCCGAGCACCCGCCGGAAGCGCCCGATCTGCGTCGCGTCGCAGGGCAGCCGCGGTTCGAAGTACACCTGTCCGCTGAAGAACTGGAAGTACACGTCCTGGGCCCAGCGCTCGACCACCGACTCGTCGCTCTCGCCATAGGCGTGCTTCAAGTACAGCAGCGCCACCATCAGCCGGATCGGCAGCCGTGGGCGGCCACGCTGGCTCACGCCGGCTCCGGCCACCGCCAGTGTCGGGCCGAACAGGTCGGTGTCCTCGATCACACGGCCGGAGCGATCCTGGTGCGCGAACAGCGGCGCCAGCGACGCCTCGATCTGCGCCCACGGCATGCGCGTGGCCAGCACCGCCAGCGCGTGGCGCATGTCGATCATTTGCTCCAGGCGCGCGCGGAAGAAGTCGTCGGTGGCCATCGGCGGTGGTCTCCAAACTCCCAGGAACTGCGCGTCATTGCAACGCAAACTGGGAGTTCGGACTATCGGCGATCACCCGCAATGCCAGTGTTCATGCGGGTTCCAGGCGTTTTGCAGGCCTGACTATGAAGGGTCTCGCCCGCGGATTTGATCGTGATCCGGCACGATCAACTGACCAACAAGGCCTCCCTCTCTCTGCGCCATGTGCTGTTCATGTTGGGTTGCAGCAAGGGCGAAAGTTTGGATAGCTGAGCGAGCTACGCGCAGCGCTCTAAGAACTGGCTTTACATTGAAATTGCCGAGAGGGTCCGAAGCTCGCTGATCAGTTCTGGCTTAGGATTTTCCAAAACATCACCGCGAATTTCATAAACGACAGATTTGATAATTTCCGTCGTGGTCAGCTTTGTTCCGATGGTGAGGTTTTTGAAATCTTCATTGATCCGCGGCGCCACCTTGAGAGACAAACGCCTGCGAGTTCCGCCGCGAATCTCCGGGAACTCGAGTTTGGCCTTCTCATGCGACGAGATCAAGCTCGAAGCCGCCTTCGACCTATTCGCTGCTCTATGCACAAAAAAGGTCAGCAGGGTTTTTCTAAATTCGGTTGATGCTTGGACGTCAATCGAATGCGCTGCGTAATCCAGTACGTCGACATAAATTGCGGGCAAGCGAGCTTCAATCGATTCCGCTTTTTCTTTTCGCACCTTGCTGATGGCAGGTGTGGACTGCGCGGGGATCGAAACAGTCAAACCGCACTCGTCACAAACTCCAACCAGGATGTCCTTGGCAACCATCTTCGCATCGTCGCTAAAGGGCACGTCTCGCCTGGCGAAGGTCGTACCGACAATCCGAGCACAAGACTTGCAAACTGCCTTGCTTTTGTCGCCTTCTCGGAAGAGCTTCATGATGCTGCCTTATTGGTGAACGCTAATGAAGAAAGTATCAGGGTCAATGAAGTAAAACTTGATATACCAAGAGCCGGTTTTAATCAGGTGGCAGTCGATGTCAATATCCTTATGAAGGCTTGAGCAGGAGTATTGAAGTCCATTGCTCTTCTTCAAAAGGGTCACGACCGCGTCTGCAGTTGTCGCACCCGTGGCAAGCAGGTTTTTCTGATCAATATCATCTCGAGACCGCTGCATAACTTCCCCGATGCGCAGTCCTGATGTGTGCGGTGCAATCGGGACATGGACAGCTTCTTCCTGATGGGTGCCAAGCCGTTGGTCCAGGACTCGCCGACGATGAAGTTGCACGAGTTGCTGGACTGGGCCGAGATCGCGCACAAGCTCAAGGGTCTGTACAAGCGCGAGGCCACGCATGGCGGCGGCCCCGAGCCCTATGCGCCGCTGGCGATGTTCAAGCTGATGCTGCTGGGTCAGTGGCATGGCCTGTCGGACACGCAGCTGGAGCACGCACTGAAGGTGCGCCTGGACTTCATGGTGTTCACCGGCTTCGAGCCGGGTGAGGGCAGCTTCCCCGACGCCACGACGATCTGCCGCTTCCGCAACCGACTGGTGACGGCCAAGCTCGACCAGGTGCTGCTGCGCCGGATCAATGTGCAACTCGAAGGCCAGGGGCTGAAGGTGGCGGGCAGCCGCGGCGCGATCATCGACGCCACCATCATCGAGAGCGCCGCGCACCCGAACCAGCATCTCGAAGTCGATGACGACGGCGAGGCCGACATGGTGGACAGTGCCGACGATGAGGCGCGCTGGGTCAAGAAGGGCAAGGACGCCTTCTTCGGTTACCGCGGCTACAGCGCGGTGGACACCGAGGACGGCTATGTCGAGCACGTCGAGGTGCATCCGGCCAACCAGGCCGAAGTGAACAAGCTGCCCGGCATCGTCGACGCGCTCGTCGAACAGGGCATCCAGCCCGAGGGTGTGCTGGCCGACAAGGGCTATGCCAGTGCCGCCAACCGCGAGTACCTCAAGGGCAAAGGCATCGGCGACCTGATCCAGTTCAAAGGCAGCCGCGGCAAACCGGTGCATCCCTTGCAGACGCAGATGAACAAGGCCATCGCCACATTGCGCTACAAGGTCGAGCAGGGCTTCGGCACGATGAAACGGCGCTTCCATCTGAGCCGGGCGCGGTACTTCGGGGCGGCCAAGACACAGGCGCAGATGGCCTGGGCGGCATTGGGCTTGAACCTGCTCAAGGCGATGAGGAAGCTGCACAGTGGGCGGCTGCAGCCCTGTCCGGGCAGTAGTCCGTCCTGAGGGGGCGAAGGCCCCAGGGAACGGGCTCAAAAAGCGTCAAAACGGCCCGAAAACTCGATCCTTATTGCGCATCTCGAAATCCGAGCTGGCCTGGCCGTTCGCCACTCCTTGCGACGTCAGTTATGCAGCGGTCTCTGGGCGATCCGAATATTCGGCGTCTGATGAAGATCGGCGGGGTCAATGTCGTGGTGGCCGCCAGCGTGCTCGCCGCGATCGGTGATATCAAGCGATTCTCAAGCCCGCAAAAGCTTGTCGCCTACCTGGGACTGAATCCCTCGGCTCACCAATCCGGTGATCGCCCGGCGTATCACGGGCACATCACTCATCAAGGAAACGGGCACGCGCGCGCCATGCTGGTGGAGGCAGCTTGGGTGATTGGCATAGGGCCCGGCCCGCTCAGCGGGTTCTTTCACCGCATCAGCCTCAAGCGAGGCAAGCCTGTGGCCGCAGTCGCTACAGCGCGCAAGCTGGCGGTGCTGATCTGGCACATGCTGACGAAGGAACAGGACTACACCTGGATCCGACCAGCTCTGCTCCAGTACAAGTTGCGGGCACTTGAATTGAAGTCGGGGAGGCCGTCGCGGCGCGGTGGAAGAAAACCTGGGGCCGCGCGCGACTACAGCGTGAATCCCGTCCGCGACGCCGAACGGGACCGCGTCTGCAAAGCAGAGGAAGACTACAAACGTTTCGTCGCGTCCTGGAAGGACCAGCCGCCCGCGAAAGGAGTCCCTGTTGTGAAAGGGGAGAACAGCGGAACCCCTTGTAAAAGCATCCGTGTCGATGCTGTAGCGGCCGTCCTCGACATAGCGCTTGAGCTTGCTCCACTGCGACGAGAGGTAGTGCAGCGCCTGGCCCTGCAAGCTCTTGGGCAGCACACCGTGCAGGTTGGCCAGCATCAGGGTTTCGATGTCAGCCAGCACAGGTGCGCTGTCCCGCTGTCGCCGGTATCCAAGCTCGAGGGTGTCGACACCGTCGAGCTTGGCTTGGGCCTCCACGTCTTACAAGGCCATAGCCTCCCTTGCTTCTTCAATGGAATTGAGCCTTCTGCCAGCAAGCTCGGCACTGCGCCAGCAGGCTGATCAAGACGGCGAGCCACGCCTCCCCTCAACCCCGGGGTAGGAGTACCTCAGGCTTGGGCTCGCCACTCGAGGGTCATCGGTGCTAAAACGGACGCCTGCCTTTCGCGAGGAGCTGCAATGAACTTCCAGCACGCTTTCGTGTCCATGATCTGCCTGGTCGCCCTCATCGGGCTGGCGTTTGTCGGAATCTCCGTGGGGCATGCGCTCAAGCTTGGCAACCTGGCCCTCGTGGCGCAGCACCCGCTCTTCGGTTCGGGTATCGCATCGTTGAGCACCGCGACCCTGGGCAGCCTGTTGCTGCTGGGCCTTGGCCGCCCGTTCCACTGAGAACCGTGGCGCGCGGCTGGGCCATGGGTCCCACCAACGAGATAGCCGGCTGTTCACAGCCGGCTTTTCCTTTGGGGTCCGCGCTCTTCAGTCGGGGCGGCGGCGTCGCGCCAGCAGCAGGGCTGCGCCACCAAGCATCAGTGCGATGCTGCTCGGCTCGGGCACGGCGCTGATGTTGTCCAGCGCCACGACGTTGGCCATGCCGGTGAGGTCGAAGGACAGGGCAGTGCCGCTGAAGCTGAGCACGGCCTGGTTCCAGGCGGTGTAGTCAGCCGAGTTGGCGCTCAGGTCCAGCGTGCCCAGCAGCGTGCCGGTGCCGTTCAGGCCGGAGTAGGCCTTGATCGCGACAGGCGCGTCGCTGGGCGTGGAGTAGAAGAAGCTCAGGCCGCCCGTGACGCCGCCGGAGACGTTCATGTAGGCGGCAGTATTGAAGACACCGTCCAACTGCACGAAAGCCACACCCAGGGGCGACGGCGCGTTGCCGAAGTAGGTGAAGTCGGCGTCGTTGGACAGGCCCAGCACGTTGGTGAACGAGACACCGTCGATGGCGTAGGTGTCGGCCACCTCCTCGCCATAGGACCAGGTCTTTTCAAAGTCCACGGACAGCGGGGTGGCCGCGAAGGCGGGCGAGGCCAGGCCGAGAGCCAGGGCGAGGGAGGCGAGCTTCATCGAAGAACTCCAGGGCTTGAGGGATTGGGGCGGCGGCTGCCGCTGCGTCTTTGTCGGGGGCGCAGTGTGGTCGGCGAAGACGACAACCTCGTGACGCCATCAAGGCAGGCCCTGCGGCGCTTCATGCGGGTGTCATCGGCGACTGCGATGGTCGCGAGCCCCTTCAGCTGCCGCACCCGCCATGACCCACTCCGCCCTGCTCCGCCGTCATCTGCTGATCGCCCTCGGCACCGCAGGCCTCGTCCGCCCCGCGAGCGCCTGCGAGTTCTTCAGCAGCCGCATGCGCATCTGGCACCCCTGGACGCGGGCGACGCGGGTGGACGCCGACACGGCAAGGCTGTGCATGCGCTTCGACGAGGTGCAGGCCAGCGACCGCCTGATCGGCCTGGAAACCCCCGTGGCCACGGGGGCGCGGCTGGCCGGCCCAGGCGCACCGGAAGGCCGGCAAGGGCTGTCGCTGCCTATCCCCGCGGGCCAGGAACTGACCCTCACCGAGGACGGCCTGCACATCGAGCTGTTGGATCTGCAGCAGCCGCTGCAAGTGGGCCGCAGCTTCCCGCTACGCCTGATCTTCGAGTCTGCAGAACCCGTCAACGCCATGCTCAACGTCGACTACGCCAGCCTGCGTTGAGCGTCGCGAACCCGTCACGGCGGGGTCACGCCCGGTCCATAGCATGCGCCCCGTTTTTGGCCCTCTCCCCTTCTTCCACGGAGCAGATCCCATGACTCATTTCTTCAGCAAGAGCCAGATCGCCCTGGCCGCCGTCGCCGCGCTGGGCAGTGCCGCGGTCATCGCCCCCAATCTCGCCACGGCCGCCGGCAAGACCGCCGGGAAATACGTGTCCGGCGACTTCCATAACCACACCACCTGCTCTGACGGCGCCATCTCAATGCAGAAGCTGGTCAAGAAGGTCACCGACAAGACGGCCGAGTCGCCCTGGGGCCTGGATTGGTTCATCCAGGCCGGCCACGGCGGCAACGGCAACCGCAACTGCACGCTGGTCGAGGACGCCTCGCTGTCCACGCCTGCCTACCCTTACGTCGCCGGCCAGGGTCCGACGACAACCTGGGCGAACAGCATCGGCGCCGCCGCCATCAAGGGCAACAACGGCGGCGTGGGTGGCACCGGCAACATGTGGCGCTGGCAGTCGCTGCAGGAGTATCAGTACCCAGTGATCGAGTACTTGGCCGCCTACAAGAACCTGCCGCTCTTCCTCGGCCTGGAGTCCGTCGTCGCCGGCCATGAACACAGCTCCATGTCCATCATCACCGGCCAGGTGCCGGCCGCCGTGGACAACGCCACGCTGCCCACCACGCCGGGCTATACCGCGCTGGGCAATGCCAGCGCACTGGCCCAGTGGTCCTACTGCTTCGACCGCGGCGACACCGACACCAGCCGCGGCAACGTGACCGGCTCCAGCACGGGCAACAACTGGGACTGCAGCAACCCCGCCAGCGCCGACTCCACGTCCAGCACCCTCGGCTGGAGCAGCACCGGCAAGAAGCTGGTGCAGCCCGGCGGCACCGGAACCGGCGACAAGGGCCACCTGAAGACGCTGGAAGCCCTGAAGTGGATGGCCAACTTCCACGGCCGGCAGAGCTACTACGTGCCTGCCCACCTGGAGCGCGCTGGCCCCTTCAATGTGGATGGCAACAACGGTTTCAACATCGAGCACCTGCGCAACTTCAACAACACCGCACCCGGCATCGCGTTCGGCTTCGAATCGCAGCCCGGCCATGGCGCTTCCAGCAATCGAGGCGAATATCAGGTCAAGCGCAACAACTTCGGCGGCACGGTCGGCCTGGTCGACTCCGTCGGCGGCACGACCTACGGCGGCACCGGCGTCTATGCCGCCCAGGTTGGCGGCGTCTGGGACGCGCTGCTGGGCGAAGGCCGCAACTGGTGGTTCTTCGCCAGCTCCGACTGGCACAACCGTGGCAGTTTCGGCCCGGATGATCGCCGCTCCACGCAGGACTTCTACCCCGGCGAGTACCAGCGTACCCACGTGATGGTCCGCAACGGCAGCGACAAGCTGCGCCCGCAGACCATCGTCGACGGCCTGCGCAGCGGCAATGCATGGTCCGCTTCGGGCCAGTTGATCGATCGCCTCGCGTTCATCGCCTGCACGTCCTACGCCGGTGTCGGTGCGCGCTCCAACGCCAGCGTCGAGGCCCTGGCCGTCGCCGCTGCAACCAAGGGCACGGACATCGACTCGGCGGGCTGCGCCACCATGGGAGAAAAGCTCGCCGCGCGCCCGGGTGCCGAGATCGTCGTCGCCGTCGTCGTGCGCGACCCGGACGGCGCCAACTTCTCGCCCTACACCTTCCCCAACCCCTCGCTGGCCCAGATCGGCATCAACCAGCCGTTGAACAAGCCGGTGCTGGACCATGTCGACGTGATCCGTGGCCTGGTCACCGGCTACAAGACGCCGGGCTCGGCCGACTACGCAGGCGAATGGCCGCGCAACACCGCCTGGCTGAAGGCCGACGGCACCACCACGGGCCTGTCCGCTGTGCCGGCCGGCGCGAAGAACACCTCGGCCGCCGTACTGAAGAGCTTCAGCGGCAATGGCAGCACGCCTTGGACCCAGGTGCAGTCGGGCGTGGACAACACCGTCTTCCTGAAGATGAGCTTCCGCATCCCAGCCGTGCAGGCCTCGCAGTACCTGCGCCTGCGCGGCAGCAACCTGCCGGCCGCCGTGCCCTATGAGACGGACGCCAACGGCAACCCGCTGGCCGACATCTACACCAACGCCAATGACAGCTCGATGCTGCGCATCCCCTGCAATACCGTCGGCACGGTGCTGACCGGCGATGCCATCAACGGCTGCCCGGCCCATCTCGCCTCGGTGTCGGGACAGAAGTACGTGTCCTACGACGTCGCTGCCTGGTCCGACCTTTGGTTCTACAGCAACCCGATCTATGTCGAAGTGACCAACTCCTACGCCGTTGCCGGCGTGAAGTAAGCCTGGGCACGGGACAGACGGCGGCGCCCGCGCCGCCGTCTCCTTTTGCCACTACCCGCACAACGGCATGGGCGCGCAGCCCCCGCCGTTGTCGTCGTTTTGTCTTGTTGCCTGCCTAGCATGGCGGGCTATGTCCAGCGTGCTGCCCCCCGCCTCCCTCGCTTCCAGACCGCGCCTGCAACTGCCAGGCTGGGCACGCGAACCCCTGCTGCATTTCCTGCTGCTCGGCGCCCTGCTGTTCGGCATCGACCGCCTCGTCAACCCTGGCGGCGGCGAGACCAGCGAGATCGTCATCAGCGCCGAGGTCGACGCGGAGGCCCGGCAGCTCTTCAAGGCCAAGCGCGGCCAGGATCCCAATGCCGAGGAGATGGCGGCGCTGCGCAAGGTCTGGCTGGACAACGAAGTGCTCTACCGCGAGGGTCTGGCCTTGCAGCTCGACAAGGGTGACACCGCGATCCGCGAGCGCGTCATCTTCAAGGCGCTCAGCGTTGTCGACGGCGGCACCAAGCTGCCCCCGGTCAGCGACGGGGTGCTGCGCGACTGGTTCGAGAAGCGCCGCGCCCGTTACGACGAGCCGGCCCGCTTCGACTTCCAGGAGGCCGTGCTGGAAGGCAACGCTGGCGAGACTGCCGTGCGCGCCTTCGTCGACCAGCTCAACCACGGCACGCCGGGCGATGCCAAGGCCGGCCTGCGCGTCTTCAAGGGGCGGCCGCACAGCAACCTGCAGCAGAGCTACGGGACGGACTTCGCCCAGGCACTTGAAACCGCCGCACCCGGAACCTGGCTGGCGCTGAAGTCCCGCGAAGGCTGGCATGCCGTGCGCCTGGAGGCCGCCAGCCCGCCCAAGCCCGCCAGCTTCGAGGCGCTGCGCGGCGTGGTGATGCAGGACTGGACGGACGCGACGCTGGCCGAGCAGCGCAGCGCCGCCGTCGCGGCCCTGGCCAGGAAGTACACGGTCAAGGTCGAGGCGCCCGCGAAATGAGGCAGTTGCTGAGCTGGCTGCTGGCGCTGGTCGCGACCCTGCCCGCAGCGCTTCCCGCCTTCGGGCACGAGATGAGCATGGCCGAGATGCAGCTGCGCGAGACCCGGCGTGGCGAGTTCCTCTGGCAGTGGGGCGCCGGCGAGAAGCGCCCCATCGCCCAGGACCTGACACCCGTCTGGCCGCAGGCCTGCGCAGCCGAGGCCACGGTACTTCGCTGCGGCGAGGCCGGCCTCGCCGGCACGTTGTCGGTCAAGGGCGTGGGAGAGCGCTACTCCGCGGCCGTCGTGCGCGTGTTCTGGCTGGACGGCCAGACCCGCGTCTATACGCTGACCAAGGCCCAACCCTCCGTGCAGCTCTATGGCGCCGCCGACGACCCGCGCGGCATGGGCGAGGTGGCCAGCGCGTACACGCTGCTGGGCGTCGAGCACATCCTCGGCGGCATCGACCACCTGCTCTTCGTCATCGGGTTGCTCTTCCTGGTCGGTTTCCAGCGCCGCCTGGTCTGGACCATCACCGCCTTCACCGCCGCCCACAGCCTCACGCTGGCCAGCAGCGCCCTGGGATGGCTGACACTGCGCTCAGCGCCGGTGGAGGCCACCATCGCGCTGTCCATCGTGCTGGTGGCGGGCGAGGCCCTGCACAAGCGCGATACCCTCGCGCGCCGCTGGCCTGCCATGGTCGCGTTCCTGTTCGGCCTGGTTCACGGTCTGGGCTTCGCTGGAGCGCTGCAGGAGATCGGCCTGCCGGAGCACCATCTGCTCATTGCGCTGCTCACCTTCAACGTGGGCGTCGAGATCGGCCAGCTGATGACGGTCGGCGCATGCTGGTGCCTGTGGCGCCTCGGCAGCCGCTGGCCGGCCGCGCGGCGTCTGCGCACGGTGCTGCTCTACATGATCGGCAGCATCGCCGCCTACTGGTCCTGGCTGCGCGTTGCGGCGGTGCTGGCATGAAAGACGAGGTCTTCGGCCTGTTCCCCGTGCCGTTGCAGCGTTCGAGCGGCGTGCTGCCACCGCCCCTCGTCAACGCACTGGTGGATCACTTCAGCACCCGCGCACTGCAGGCCAACAACAGCTCCGAAGCACTCTCCCACACCCGCATGCTGCAGCCGGCCGACAGCCCGTTGTTGGTGCAGGCCGCGACCCTGATCACCCCCAAGGTTGCAGAGTTCGGCCACCTGCTGTTTGGCGAGCATCTGGGCTGGGCCATCAAGGAGATGTGGGTCAACGTGCTGGATACCGGCGGCCGCCAGGCGATGCACAACCACGCCAACAGCTTCGCCTCCGGCGTCGTCTACCTGACCGGGACGGACGACTCGGCACGCACGGTATTCATGAAGTCGCCCGGCGGTCATGAGTTCGCGCTGAAGAACGACCATGCTGGTGTCGTGACCGGCCCCTACAACGCCGAGAAGTGGGTCAGCCCCTCGCCCACACCGGGCGACCTCATCCTCTTTCCCAGCTATCTGATGCATGCCGTGCCGCCCAACGCTGGTGCCCGCCGCATCACGCTGGCCTTCAACGCGATCCCCACGCGGCTGGAAAGCTGGGGCTACACGCTGAGCTTCTCGGCTTGAGGGCGCTGGCACTGCTGCTGATGGCCGCGTCCGGCTTTGCCGGCCTGGGCTACCAGATCGTCTGGACGCAGCAGTTCGGCCTTGTCCTCGGCCATGAGTCAGCCGCCGTGCTGGCCGTCGTCGCCGCCTTCTTCGGCGGGTTGTCGCTGGGCGCGCTGCTGCTGGGGCGCCGCGTCGAGGCCAGTGCGCGGCCGCTACGCTGGTACGCCGGCTGCGAGGCGTTGATCGGGGCCTGGGGCGGCCTGCTGCTGCTCAGCATGCCCGCGGCCAGCGGCGTGGCCCTGACCCTCATCGGGCCCGACGCGACGCCGCTGCGCCACTGGGGCATTGCCTTCGGCGCGAGCTTCCTGCTGTTGCTGCCGGCCACTGCCGCGATGGGCGCGACGCTGCCGGCCATGGCCCGCCTGGGCGCAGCGCGGCTGGCGCCGCTGTACGCGGCCAACACGCTGGGCGCCGTCGCCGGCGTACTGTCCACGGCCTTCTGGCTGATCCCGCAATGGGGGCTGACGGGCACCGCGAGTCTGTGCATCGCCCTCAACCTCGGCTGCGCGGCGCTTGCCGGCCTCGTGCTGCAGAGCCGGCCCGCACCTGCGACAGGCCCGCGCACATCCAACCGGCCACTGGCCCTGCTCGCGTTGACCGGCCTGCTGGGCATCGCCTACGAGGTGCTGGCCGTGCGCGTGCTCAGCCAGGTCGCCGAGGACACGGTCTACACCTTTGCGCTGCTGCTGGCCGTCTATCTCGCCGGCAGCGCCTTCGGCGCCGCCGCCTTTGCGCGTTGGCCGCTGCTGCGCAGCACGCCCCGGCTTCTGCAGGCGCTGACCTGGAGCATCCTGCTGGGCATGGCCGCGCTGTGGAGCGCGGAGGCGGTCAAGAACTGGATGCAGCCGCAGACGCTGGCGGCCGCGCTGGCCACCGAGGCGTTGCTGGCCACCACCGTGTTCGCACTGCCGACTCTGCTGATGGGCGCCCTCTTCTGCCAGCTCAGCGCCGACGCGGCCAGCGCAGGCGTTCCCTTTAGCCGTGCGCTGGGCGTCAACACGGTGGGGGCCATGGCAGCCGCGCCACTGTTCGGCGTCGTGCTGGCCTGCGCCCTGGGCCCCGCGCTTGCGTTGCTGCTCGTCGCAGCGGGCTATCTGCTGCTGGCGCCGTGCAGGCGCAGCGCAGCCTGGTGGCTACCCGCATGCGCCACTGCGGCGCTGGCCCTCCTGGCGCCGCCGCTGGCCTTCGTCGACCTGCCCGAGGGCGGCCGCCTGCTGAGCTATCGCGAGGGCACGATGGCCGCAGTCAGCGTCGTGGAGGACGCGGCCGGCGTCGCACGGCTGCGCATCAACAACCGCCAGCAAGAGGGCAGCAGCGCCACCCTGTTCGTCGATGGCCGGCAGGCACTGCTGCCGCTGCTGCTGCATGGCGAGGCCAGGCAGGCCCTCTTCCTCGGTGTGGGCTCGGGCGTCACCGCGAGCGTGGCGGCGCGGCTGCCTGGTCTGCACGTGGATGCGGTCGAGCTGCTGCCTGAAGTGATCCAGGCCTCGGCGCTGTTCCGGCCGGCGTTGGCGGAACTGGGCGACGGGCCGGCGCCACGGCTGCTCGCGGCAGACGCACGCCGCTACGTACGCACGGCCGGGGCACGCTACGACGTCGTCGTCTCCGACAACTTCCACCCCGCCCGCAGCGGCTCCGGCGCGCTCTACACCGTCGAGCATTTCCGCGCCGTGCGCGAGCGCCTGGCACCGCGAGGCCTGTTCTGCCAATGGCTGCCCCTACACCAGCTGGACCTGGACACGCTGCGCAGCATCACGGCCGCGTTCCTGCAAGCCTTCCCTGACGGCGCCGCCGTGCTGGCGAGCAACAGCCTGGACACTCCCACCGTCGGCCTCGTCGGTCGCGCTGGTGGCACAACATTCCAGCCCGGGCCGCCCGCCGAGCTGGCAGCCCGCTTCGGCCTGGGTGACGAGCTCGCCGTACTCGGCAGCCTCATCGCCGACCCACCATCCCTGCAGCGCCTTGCTGCGGGCGCGCCACCCAACACCGACGATCGCCCCTGGGTGGCCTACCGCGCGCCGCGCATCACCTACGCCCCCGACTCCGCACCACGCGACCGCCTGCTGGCCCTGCTGGACGAACTCAACGTCGATTCAGCCCCTTTGCTTGCCACACCCGGACTGGCCCCGCGCCTGGACGCGTACGCCCGGGCGCGCCGCGACTACCTGGACCTCGGCCGGCGCACCCAGCCCAGCACCGATCCCGCCGTCATGCTGGCCCGAGTCGGCGCGCCGCTGCTGGCCGTGCTGCGCCAGAGCCCCGACTTCCGGCCCGCCGCCGAGCCGCTGCGCCGCATCGCACAAGCCCTGGCCCCGCACGACCCTGCCGCCGCCCGTCAACTGCTGGATGCGCTGGCGCGCATCCGCCCCGACCTCGCCCCCTCCTGAACGGCTGTCGGCCCGGTGTCAGCGCTTCGTGGCAAGCTGTCGGGTTATGCGCTGGGCCCTCATCACCGACATTCACGCCAACCGCCAGGCCTTCGAGGCCGTCCTTGCCGACGCCCGCGCCCAGGGCGCCACCCGGTTTGCGCTGCTGGGCGACTTCGTCGGATATGGCGCCGACCCGGCCTGGGTGCTGGATCAGGTCATGGCGCTGGTGGCCGATGGCGCCCTGGCGGTGCAAGGCAACCACGACGAGGCGGTGGCCCATGGCAGCACGCCTGGCATGCACCCGGACGCCCGAGCCGTCGTCGATTGGACGCGCGCCCAGCTGAACGAAGACCAGCTACGCTTCCTGACGCGGCTGCCCCTGCAGGCCCATGGCGAACCGGGACACTGCCTGTTTGTGCACGCCAACGCCTTCGAGCCCAACGGTTGGGAGTACATCCAGGGCCGCGCCGAGGCCGTGAAGAGCCTGCACGCCAATCCGGCGCGCATCCAGGTCTGCGGCCACATGCACGAGCCCATGCTGTTCCACCTCTCCGGCACCGGCAAGGCGGGCGATTTCCGCCCCGTGGCCGGCGTACCCATGCCGCTGCCGGGCCACCGCCAGTGGCTGGCCATCCCGGGCTCCTGCGGCCAGCCTCGCGATGGCAACCCGGCAGCCTGCTACGCGCTGCTGGACCCGGGCAAATCCGATCTGGACGATGCCCGCATCACCTTCCAGCGCGTGGCCTACGACGTCGACGCTGCCTGCGAGTCCTTGCGCGCGACGGCCCTGCCGCCGCTGATCGCCGAGCGCCTGGCGCGCCGCCTCACGCTCGGCGAATGATGACGACGACACAGCCCGCCACTTCTGCCCCACCCGCCCCGCTGGAAGCCGGCCGGGTGCTGGATGGCTTCCGGCTGGAGGAAAGGCTGCACCAGGGGGGCATGGCCAACCTGTGGCGCGTCAGCCGGGAGGACGGCCAGGACGACGGCTTCGAGCTTCTGATGAAGGTGCCGCGCATCAAGGGCGGCGAGGACCCGGCCACCATCGTCGGCTTCGAGGTCGAGCAGATGCTGATGCCGCAGCTCAGCGGCCCGCATGTGCCGCGCTTCGTCGCCCGCGGGGACTGGACGCGCCAGGCCTTCATCGTCATGGAGCGCATCCCCGGCGAAACGCTTCGCCCGCGCCTGGACGACGCGCCGCTTCCGCCCGAAGAGGTGGCCGACATCGGCGCCCGCGTGGCCACGGCGCTCGCGGCGCTGCACCGCCAACACGTGGTGCACCTGGACATCAAGCCCAGCAACATCATGTTCCGCCCCGACGGCACGGCCGTGCTCGTCGACTTCGGCCTCAGCCGCCACGAGCTGCTGCCCGACCTGCTGGAGGAGGAGTTCACGCTGCCCATGGGCACCGGGCCCTACATGAGCCCGGAGCAGGTGCAGTTCGTGCGCAACGACCCGCGCAGCGACCTGTTCGCGTTGGGCGTCATGCTCTATCACCTGAGCACCGGAGAGCGGCCGTTCGGCCAGCCCAACTCGGTCCGCGGCCTGCGCCGCCGCTTGTTCGTCGAGCCCGTGCCGCCGCGCGCCATCCGGCCGGAGCTGCCTGCTTGGCTGCAGGAAGTCATCCTGCGCTGCCTGGAAGTCAAGGCCGAGCGTCGCTACCAGAGCGCCGCGCAGTTGGCGCTGGATCTGCGCGAACCGGGCGGCGTGGCGCTCACCGGTCGTGCCGAGAAGCTCCAGGTCAGCGGCGCAATGCGTCGGCTCAAGCGCTGGTTCTTCGCGTTGGGCGCAGAGCCCGCGCCCCCGGCGCCCGCCGGCCAGCAACTGGCGCGCAGTCCCATCGTCATGGCAGCCGTGGACGTGGACAACGCCACGCCCGAGCTCCTTGCCCAACTCTGTGAGACCGTGCGACGCATCGTGCAGACCGAAGCCGGCGCCCGCCTGGCCTGCGTGAGCATCATGCGTGTGAACCGCATCGGTATCGATGAGCTGACCGACAAGCATGGCCAGAGCCTGCATGTGAAGCAGCTCATCGCACTCAAGCACTGGGCGCGTCCCATCAGCAAGGCGCTGAACCTGGAGGACGGCCGGCTGACCTTCCACGTCCTGGAAGCACCCGACGCGGCAGGCGCCATCATCGACTTTGCCCACCGCAACGGCGTGGATCACATCGTCATGGGCGCACGCGGCGCGTCGGCGCTGCGACGCTACCTGGGCAGCGTATCGGGCCAGGTAGTGGCCGAGTCGGACTGCACCGTCACCGTGGTGCGTGAGCCGGCCGGTTAGGCGAGCTTCACGGTTCGTGAACCCGGACGGCAGGCCGGCGCGGCAGGCCGCGCCCTATCATCTCCGCATGAGTTTTTCGACCAATCCGCGCCTGGCCCGGCTGCATCCCTACCCCTTCGAGCGGCTGCGCGAGCTGACGGCCGGCATCACGCCGAACCCAGACCTGGCCCCAATCTCGCTGGGCATCGGCGAGCCACGCCATGCCGCGCCGGCACTCATCGCCGACGCTATCAACGGCGCGATGAAAAGCCTTGCGGCCTACCCGGCCACGGCCGGCACGCCGGCGCTGCGCGAGGCCATCGCCGGCTGGATCACACGCCGCTACGGCCTGGCACTGGACCCGGCCACGCAGGTGCTGCCGGTCAACGGCTCGCGCGAGGCGCTGTTCGCCATCGCCCAGACAGTGGTCGATGCCGGCCGCCCCGGGGCCACGGTCGTCTGCCCCAACCCCTTCTATCAAATCTACGAAGGCGCGGCGCTGCTGGCCGGCGCCGAGGTCGCGTTCGCGAACTCCGACCCGGCGCGCAACTTCGCCGTCGACTGGCGCCAGATCGACGATGCCACCTGGGCACGCACCCAGCTGCTCTATGTCTGCTCGCCCGGCAACCCCAGCGGCGCGGTGATGCCGCTGTCGGAATGGCAGGCGCTGTTCGAACTCAGCGACCGCCACGGCTTCGTCATCGCGTCGGACGAGTGCTATTCGGAGATCTATTTCCGGGACGAGGCGCCACTGGGCGGCCTGGAGGCTGCCGCCAGGCTGGGCCGCAGCGACTTCCGCAACCTGATTGCATTCACATCGCTGTCCAAGCGCTCCAACGTCCCCGGCCTGCGCTCGGGCTTCGTGGCAGGCGACGCGGCGCTGCTGAAGAAGTTCCTGCTCTACCGAACCTACCACGGCAGCGCCATGAGCCCCATCGTGCAGGCGGCCAGCATCGCGGCCTGGGGCGACGAAGCCCACGTCATCGAGAACCGGGCTCGCTACCGGCACAAGTTCGCCGAGGTCACGCCGCTGCTGGCGTCGGTGCTGGACGTGGCCTTGCCGGACGCCGGCTTCTATCTTTGGGCCGCTGTTCCAGGCGGTAACGACGTGGCCTTCGCCCAAGGCCTTCTCGCTCAATACAATCTGACTGTCCTGCCGGGCAGCCTGCTGGCCCGCGAAGCCCATGGCAACAACCCCGGCGCCGGGCGCATCCGCCTGGCCCTGGTGGCCGACGAGGCCGAGTGCCTGGATGCCGCCCGCCGCATCGTCTCCTTCACGCAATCCCGCTGACCCGCCGCCCATGAACACCGCTGAACTGCAAAGCCTGATCGACCTCGCCTGGGACAACCGCGCCTCCCTGGACCCCGTCAACGCGCCAGAAGTGCGTCAGGCCGTTGACCACGTCATCGCCGAGCTGGACGCAGGCCGGCTGCGCGTGGCCACCCGTGAGGGCGTGGGCCAGTGGACCGTGCACCAGTGGATCAAGAAGGCCGTGCTGCTGTCCTTCCGCCTGAATGACAACCGCATCATGGGCGACAAGGAACTGACCTTCTTCGACAAGGTGCCGACCAAGTTCTCCGGCATGACGGACGAGCAGCTTCGCGCCACGGGTGTTCGCGTCGTGCCTCCAGCCGTCGCGCGCCGCGGCAGCTTCCAGGCCAAGAACGTCGTGCTGATGCCCTCCTACGTGAACATCGGCGCCTATGTGGACGAAGGTGCCATGGTCGACACCTGGGCCACCGTCGGCTCCTGCGCCCAGATCGGCAAGAACGTGCATCTCTCCGGCGGCGTGGGCATCGGCGGCGTGCTTGAGCCGCTGCAGGCCAACCCGACCATCATCGAGGACAACTGCTTCATCGGCGCCCGCTCCGAGGTCGTCGAGGGCGTCATCGTCGAGGAGAACTCGGTCATCTCCATGGGTGTCTACATCGGCCAGAGCACGCCGATCTACGACCGTGCCACCGACACAGTCAGCTACGGCCGCATCCCGGCAGGCTCAGTTGTCATCTCGGGCTCGCTGCCCAAGGACGGCGGCCGCTACTCGCTGTATGCGGCCATCATCGTCAAGCGGGTGGACGCGCAGACGCGCTCCAAGACCAGCATCAACGAACTGCTGCGCGCCTGACCATGAGCGGCGGCGGCAACATGGAGCGCATCCTGCGGCTGATGGCCGACAAGGGTGCTTCGGACTGCTATCTGTCGGCCAACATGCCGGTGCTGATCCGCATCAATGGCCAGACCGTGCAGCTGTCGGACCAGCTCCTGACGCCGCCCCAGCCGCGCCAGCTCATCGCCGAGGTCATCGACCCTGGCTCGCTGGCCGAGCTGGACAACAGCGGTGAGCTGAACATGGCGGTGGGCGTACGCGGCGTAGGCAGCTTCCGGCTGTCGGGCTTTCGGCAACGCGGCACGATCGCCGGCGTCTTCCGCCACATCCCGCATGAGATCCCCACGCTCGAGTCCCTGAACCTGCCGCCCGTGCTGGGCACGATGATCAAGGAAAAGCGCGGCCTCATCCTGATGGTGGGAGCCACCGGCACCGGCAAGAGCACCACGCTTGCATCCATGCTGGAGATGCGCAACCAGACCATGACCGGGCACATCCTCACCATCGAGGACCCGATCGAGTACCTGTTCAGCAACAAGCGCTCGGTCGTCAACCAGCGGGAGATCGGCCGCGACACGGCCTCGCTGCAGATCGCGCTGAAGAACGCGCTGCGCCAGGCGCCCGACTGCATCCTGATCGGCGAGATCCGCGACCGCGAGACGATGACCGCGGCCATCAGCTATGCGCTGTCCGGCCATCTGGTGCTGGCCACGCTGCATGGCAACAACACCTACCACGCGCTGAACCGCATCCTGTCGTTCTACACGCCGGAGTCCCGCCCGGCGCTGCTGAACGACCTGGCGGCCGGCCTCAAGGCCATCGTGTCGCAGCGCCTGGTGCGCGCCACGGCAGGCGGCCGGGTGCCCGTCATCGAGATCCTGCTGAACACCAAGCTCACCGCCGAACTGATCGAGCAGGGTGACTTCGCCGGCGTGAAGGAGGCGATGGAGAAATCCATCGCCGAGGGCTCGCAGACCTACGAAGAGCATTTTGCCAAGCTCATCAGCGATGGCACCATCACCCGGGAGGAAGGCCTGGCCTTCGCCGACTCGCCCACCAACCTGCTGTGGCGGCTGCAGAACGAGGCGCCCGGCGCGCGCCTCACGAACACGCCACGCAAGGAGGAGAAGGCCCCCGACGAGGCCAGCTTCACCGAAATCACCCTGGACGTCCGTGGCACTTGAAGCTGATTGACTGCATCGAATCCCAAGCCGCCCGCCTCGCCCAGGCGGGCTTGTTTTTTGGCCATGGCACGACCAACGCGTTCGACGAAGCCATGTGGCTGGCGCTTTGGCGCCTGGCCCTGCCGCTGGATGCGCTCGATGAGCACGAGGAACGCGAGCTGACCGAGGCTGAGGTCACGTCCATCGCAGCCCTTATCGACGAGCGCATCGCCACCCGCAAGCCGGCCGCCTACCTGACCGGCGAGGCTTGGCTGCAGGGCATCCCCTTCACCATCGACGAGCGTGCCATCGTGCCACGCAGCTTCATCGCGGAGCTGATCGCAGACGCCAGCATCGACCCCTGGCTCAACCCGGCAAGCCGCCGTGTGCTGGACCTCTGCACTGGCAACGGCAGCCTGGCCGTGCTGGCCGCCATGGCCTGGCCGGAGGTCGAGGTCGATGCGCTGGATCTCAGCGCCGACGCCTTGGAAGTTGCCAAGCTGAATGTCGCCCGCCACAACCTGTCTTCGCGCATCCGCCTGCTGCAGGGCGATGGCCTGGCCGGCGCCCTCGGGCCTTACGACCTGATCCTCTGCAACCCGCCCTATGTGAACAGCGCCAGCATGGCCGCCCTCCCCGCCGAGTACCGCGCCGAGCCCGCGCTGGCGCTGGCCGGTGGCAGCGACGGCATGGACTTCGTTCGCGAGCTGCTGCGCGCCGCGCCTGCCGCATTGAACGACGACGGCGTGCTGGTGCTGGAGATCGGCAACGAGCGCGAGCACTTCGAAACCGCATTCCCTCAGCTCGAAGTCGTGTGGATGGAAACCTCATCAGGCGCCGATCAGGTGCTGCTGGTGACTAAAGAAAACCTGCTGTGATCACCCTACGCGACATCACGCTGCGCCGCGGCGTCAAGGTGGTGCTGGACAACGCGTCCGCCACACTGCAACCCGGCGAGAAGATCGGCCTCGTGGGCCGCAATGGTGCCGGCAAGTCCAGCCTGTTTGCACTGCTGACGAATCGACTCGGCAACGACAAGGGCGAGGTCGAGGTGCCCAGGCACTGGCGCCGCTCCGAGGTCGCCCAGAACATGCCCGAGACCGAGGACGGCGCGACCGACTTCGTGTTGCAGGGTGACCTTACGCTGGTGGCCGCGCGCATCGCGCTGGACGAAGCCGAGAAGGCCAACGATGGCCACGCGATGGCGGAAGCGCATGCTGCGCTTGCCGACGCCGGAGCCTTCGACGCCCGTTCTCGCGCGCAGGCGCTGCTGATGGGCCTGGGCTTTCGGAGCGAACAGCTCGACGCCCCCGTCAACAGCTTCTCCGGTGGCTGGCGCATGCGGCTGCAGCTGGCCCGCGCCCTGATGTGCCCGGCTGAGCTGATGCTGCTGGACGAGCCGACGAACCACCTGGACCTGGATGCTCTCGTGTGGCTGGAAGCCTGGCTTCAACGCTACGACGGCACGCTGATCATCATCAGCCACGACCGAGAGTTCCTCGACGCAATCACCAAGGTCACGCTCCACCTGGACGAAGGCAAGCTGGTGCGCTACGGCGGCAACTACACCAGCTTCGAGAGCCAGCGCGCCGAGCGCATGGTGCTGCAGCAGGCCGCGTTCGAGCGCCAGCAGGAGAAGGTCGCGCACCTGCAAAAGTTCATCGACCGCTTCAAGGCCAAAGCCAGCAAGGCCAAGCAGGCGCAGAGCCGCGTGAAGGCATTGGAGCGCATGGAGAAGCTGGCGCCGGTGCTGGCGTCGGCCGACTTCAACTTCGAGTTCCGCGAGCCCCTGAACCTGCCCAACCCGATGCTGATGTTCGACGACCTCAGCGCCGGCTACCGCACCGACGAGGGTGACAAGATCATCGTGCGCGGCGTGGACCGTTCCGTGCTGGCCGGTCAGCGCATCGGCATTCTCGGCGCGAACGGCCAGGGCAAGTCCACGCTGGTCAAGACCATCGCCCGCGCCCAGGCGCCGATGGCCGGCAAGCTGACCGAAGGCAAGGGCCTGTCCATAGGCTATTTCGCCCAGCAGGAGCTGGATGTCCTGCGGCTGGATGAGGGCCCTCTGGAGCACATGGTGCGGCTGGCGCGCGACGTCGGTCCGCCAGGCCGCGAGCAGGAGCTGCGCGACTTCCTGGGCCAGTTCCGCTTTACCGGCGACATGGTCAACCAGCAGGTCGGCAGCCTGTCCGGCGGCGAGAAGGCGCGGCTGGTGCTCGCGATGCTGGTGTGGCAGCGGCCCAATCTGCTGCTGCTGGACGAACCGACCAACCACCTTGACCTGAACACCCGGGAGGCGCTGTCACTGGCGCTCAACGAGTTCGAAGGCACGGTCATGCTGGTCAGTCACGACCGCGCGCTGCTGCGCGAGGTCTGCGACGAGTTCTGGCTGGTGGCCGATGGAGTCGTCAAACCCTTCGACGGTGACCTGGACGACTACCAGCGCTGGCTGCTGGACCAGAGCAAGGAAGCAGCGCGCGCCGCCAAGAAGCAGCCCGCCACCGCTCCCGCACCCATCGTGGCGCCCGCCGCGGCGGCTGTGCCGGCACCGCCACCTGCGTCACGCGAGGACCGCAAGGCCTCGGGTCAGGCCCGCGCCAAGCTGGCCGAGCAGACGCGCCCGCTGCGCAAGGAAATGGAAGCCATCGACAAGCGCCTGCATGCGCTGGCCGAAGAACGCGCCGAGATAGAAGCCCAGCTCGCCGAAGGCGCCGCAGCGTCGGCCATCGCCGAGATGGGTCGACGGCTGAAGGCCATAGCGGACCAACTCGAAGCCGACGAGATGCGCTGGCTGGAACTGGGCGAGCAGATCGAGGCGATGTCTGCCTAGACGGCGAGCAGCGCCGCCAGCGCCAGCGCGCCCGGCAGCGCCTGAACGAACAGGATCTTCCTGGATGCCGTGGCCGCGCCGAACACGCCGGCCACGATGACGCAGCCCAGGAAGAACACCAGCCAGGGCTTGCCCGCCCCAGCAGCGCCCTGCATCAACCCCCACACGAGGCCGGCTGCCAGGAAGCCGTTGTAGAGGCCCTGGTTGGCGGCCAACGCCCGGGTCTGCTCTGCGAAATCGGCCTTCAGCCCGAAGGCCTTGCGGCCCAGCGGCTTCGTCCAGAAGAACATCTCCAGGACCAGGAAGTACAGGTGCAGCACCGCCACCAGCGCGGCCAGCACGACGGCCAGGATTTGCATCGTCTCACTCCTCATTGCATGTTCGGGGTGGCGAATCCTCTCAGATCGCCCTACCGTCCCGTGTCGCCCAAAAGACCATTTACGTTGTGTGCAATTAAATTGCCAACTACATTTATACCCATGGCACGCAGCAAGACCCCAACCCCGGCCGCCGATTCCCGCGAGGAATGGCTGCAGCTGGACCGCCAGCTGTGCTTTGCCCTGTACAGCAGTTCGCTGGCCATGACCCGGATCTACAAGCCGCTGCTCGCGCCGCTGGGACTGACCTATCCGCAATACCTCGTCATGCTGGTGCTGTGGGAGGTAGAGGGGCTGGGCCACAGCTTGAGTGTTGGGCAGTTGGGCCAGCGCCTGTCGCTGGACTCGGGCACGCTGACTCCACTGCTCAAGCGCCTGGAAGCGCTCGGCCATATCGAGCGCCGCCGTGCCAGCGACGACGAACGCCGCGTCGACATCTTTCTCACGCCCCGGGGTCGCAAGCTGCGCGAGCCGGCCCTGGACATTCCCGGCCAACTCGCCTGCGCCAGCGCCTGCGAGCTGGACGAGGTCATCGCGCTGACGCAGCGACTGCACCAGTTGCGCCAGCAACTCAACCGGGCGGCCGACGCGGCTGCCTGACCCCTTCCCAACCACCGCGCATCACGCAAAGGAGCCCACCATGGCCATCGAGAAAGCCCTCTATACCGCCACCGCCACTGCCACCGGCGGCCGCGCCGGCACCGCAAAGTCGTCCGACGGCGTGCTGGACCTGACACTGTCCACGCCCAAGGAACTGGGCGGCGCAGGCGGACCGGGCACGAACCCCGAGCAGTTGTTCGCGGCCGGCTATTCCGCATGCTTCATCGGCGCCATGAAGGCCGTCGCCGGCAAGCAGAAGATCGCCCTGCCCGCCGAGGTGTCCATCACCAGCGACGTCGCCATCGGCCCGCACGCCAACAAGCCCGGTGCCTTCGGCATCCAGGTCGACATGAAGATCTCGGTACCCGGCATGGACCGCGCCCAGCTTGAAGCGCTGGTCAAGACGGCCCACGAGGTCTGCCCCTACTCGAACGCCACGCGCGGCAACGTGGACGTCTCGCTGACCATCGTCTGATGGCCGGGCCGGCTCAGCCGGCCAGCAGGGCCAGGATCAACTCGATCCTGGCCTTGACCGGGCTCAGCGCACCTGCGCCGGGCAACAGGCCGGGCAGATCCATGACAGGCCCGGCGTCGCAGCGCGTGCTGCGCCAGACCTTCACGCCAGCCATGTGCGCCTCCCGCAGCGCCGCCTCCAGCGTGGCGCTCAGCGTGCCATTGCCGGTACCTGCGGCGACCAGTCCGTCGATACCCAGGGCCCGCAACGCATCCACGACGACACCGCTGGCACCGACATGGTTCATTACGATCTCCACACGCGGCCAGCGCTCGGCCGGGCGGGAAACACGAGCCAGGCCCAACGCCTCGCCACCAGGCCAGCACCCGATCTGCCGCACGGCGCCCTCTTCCACGCGTGCCACGAGGGCGCCATCTGCAGACTCGAAAGCATCGACGCGATAGCTGTGCGTCTTGCGCACCTGGATCGCATCATGCACCCGGCCCGCCAGTGCGACGACCACGCCCGCCGCAGCCGGCGCGGCTGCCACCTGCACTGCATCGAACAGGTTCTGCGGCCCATCCGGCGCAAGCGCGGTGGCTGGCCGCATCGCCGCCGTCAGCACGACAGGCTTGGCCGGTGCGAGCACGCGATGCAGGAAGTAGGCCGTCTCCTCCAGCGTGTCCGTGCCATGCGTGATGACGATGCCACGCACCTCGGGCCGCGCAAGCTGCGCATGCACCGCCGTTGCCAGGCGCTGCCAGGTCAGGAAATCCATGTCCTTGCTGTCCAGCTGGGCGACCTGGTGCGCCTCCAGGCGCCGACCAGCCAGCGCCGGCACGGCAGCCAGCAAGTCCTCGACGCTCAGCTGCGCGGCCGTGTAGCCCACACCGTCGCTGGCCGTTTTGGCCGTGCCGGCAATGGTGCCACCGGTGCCCAGAATGACGATCAGATCGGCGGGAATTTGCAATCTCCTGGTTTCCTGGATGAAAATACAGCTGCTGGACAAATTGCCAGCCCATGATTAAGGCCGACCGTGCAAGACCGACCCAAGCTTACCGCCCGCCAGCAGCAGATCTTCGACCTGGTCCGCAATGCGATCGAAAGCACCGGCGCGCCGCCGACCCGCGCCGAGATCGCCGCTGAGCTGGGTTTCAAGTCCGCCAACGCGGCAGAGGAGCATCTGCAGGCGCTGGCCCGCAAAGGCATGCTGGAGCTCGTCGGTGGCACCTCGCGGGGGATTCGCCTCAAGTCCGACACACTGAGTGCCGTCAACCGCGCCCGCCAGTTCAGCCTGCCCATCCCGGCCCTGGCGCAGCTCACGCTTCCACTGATCGGCCGTGTCGCCGCGGGCGCACCCATCCTCGCGCAGGAACATGTTGAGCAGACCTACACCGTCGAGCCGGGCCTGTTCGCGAAGAAGCCCGATTACCTGCTCAAGGTCAAGGGCATGAGCATGAAGGACATCGGCATCCTCGACGGTGACCTGCTCGCCGTGCAGTCCGCCAGCGAGGCGCGCAACGGCCAGATCGTCGTCGCCCGAGTTGGCGAGGAAGTCACCGTGAAGCGCTTCAAGCGTGGCCCGGAGGGCATCCAACTGCTGCCCGAGAACCCCGACTTCGAGCCCATCGTCGTCAATGAGAGCAGCGAGCACTTCAGCATTGAAGGCTTGGCGGTGGGCCTGATCCGCGGGCAAGGTTTCAACTGAACGCAGTGGGCCTCACAGATGGGGCTCGCAGGCTGATCGATCAATACGAGCGGGCCATGGGCAGTCCCGCCTGAGCAGGGCTTTTCAGTTCACCTGCGCCTTGACCCGGCCTGTGGCGGCGGGCAGTACCAAACGCGTAGCCAGTTCAGGCCATGCCCCGGTCTGGCCATCCTCCGAGGTCGAAGAACGGAACGTGGCTTTACCCACGCTCGGGAAACTCGAAGCGGTTCATTTCTTGGACCTGTCTCGAAAGCCCCCTCCTGGTGCCCTCCTCAAGCTTGCACTGAGGTGTCGTCCCTTTTGGCAACCGCCTGAACGGCGGGCGCAGCATTGCCTGGCGGCAATGCTGCAGATTCCTCGCTCACCTTCACGGTGACAACCGGCTCAGGGCGCCGATACCGCCCGTGCATCTCGATAGTTGCTCAGACTTGATGCGGTCGCATTCGACTGCTCAGTCGACAGGTTGGCCGTGATCACTGACATGCACCCGTCCACCACGTAGTCCTTGCTCAGAGCCGTCACGACAATGTCTTTCACCGCGCCAGCAAGGGCGGTGGTGGCCTCCGCGCTCAGTGCGGCGCGACCACTAGGCGCGCTGAATTCAGTACTTCCAGTAGTCCCTGCCGCACTCGACGCTGAGGAGGAATCTGGGCTCTTGGCGATCTCCGCCGCGACGCTCTGGGCGTTGTCGTAGACGCGCTGGTTCAGCTCGACTCGGGCCTCGATGGCCTTCACGCCTGCATCCGCCCGACCTCTCAAGTTGCGCCGATAGACTGCCTCGGCCTTCGCCGCCGTGATCTTGTCCTCATCCGGCGGATCCGCCCCCTCCAGTGCCGTTTGCGTCGCCTCGGCTCGCTCAACTGCGGCCTGGGCCTTGTCAAGTTTCTCCTCAGCGACAGCCAGTTCCTGTTTCGACCCCTCGAGGCGTTTGAGCGCGCGAGCCTCGATCGCACTGGCCTCAGCGAACAGCTTCGAGTTGTTGAGCGCCGTGGCGTAGGAGTTGGCGTTGGTGGAGCCGCCGAGTGAAGCCTGGTTGGCAGTGACGGCCCCGGTGAGCTGTTCAACGGCCAGAATCACCGCCGTCAAATCCTGACTCCTGTTGAGCAGCGTGACGACCTGTGCATCGCCGACCCCGCCGTTGGCATATGCCTCGCACATGCGGTACAGCGCATCTCGCATGAGGGTGATGGACTGGGTGCGCAGCCCGATGCTCGCCGCCGTGCTTTGCCCGCTTCCAGAAACTGAAGCTGAGCCCTTTGCAGGCGCGCTGCCTCCCACACCCAGAGCGGCGGCGTACGCCGCCATGGCGTCCGGGCTCGGCTCGGCGCAGTACTTGCCCAGGCTGTTGACGATCAGCAGCCGCTGCTGGACATCCAGGTGTATCGCTTTCGTCGCGGTCGCGCTGTTGTCGAGCGTGGTCGTTCTGCTGATCGTGTTCAAGTTGGCACAGCCCGTGAGGACGGCAATGCCAAGGACTGCCGAGCTAGCGCGCAACAGTCGCCGCACTGAGGCGTTAAGTATGGAACATCCCACCAAGATGCATCTCCCCAACATGTAGTGAAGTGCCGGATATGACTTTCCCGGCATCTACTTGGTCTATCCGCTCCACCATGTTGGGAGCGGACGCTGTCCGCAGCGAGCATATGCGCCTTGGCCACCAGCTCGCCCCAGCGTCCTCGTCAACATTGACTACGTCACACAGCGTGGTCCCTCACGACAGCAATTTCGCCGTATGCCACCGCGCGCAGCAGGCGCAGGGCGTGTCCCGCTCCACTGAACGCTCTCAAGGCACCTGAACCTGCCCGGCCGCTCGACGCACCGCGCGGTAGGGCGAGACGTCCTGCGATCGGATGCGCCCCTCCTCCAGCCGGATCACCCGATCGGCGACATGGAAGAAGCGGTCGTCGTGAGAGATCACGATCACCGCCTTGCCCAGCGCGCGCAGCTCCGGCAACAGCTCCTGATAGAAGACCCGCTTGAAGACGGGATCCTGGTCGGCCGCCCACTCATCGAAGACGAGGAATGGCCGGTCCTCCAGATACGCCACCACAAGCGCCAGCCGCTTGCGTTGCCCCTGCGACAGCTCGCGTGTCGAGAACGCACCGCCCTCGAGCCGCACCTTGTGCTGCAAGTGGAGCTTGGCCAGCAACGCGGACCCCGTCTCGTCCACGTCGTCCGGACGGCCTGACTCGAGCAGTCGCTCGAACAGATGGAAGTCGGAGAAGACTGTCGAGAAGAGTTGCCGGTAGGCGTCGCGGTCCAGGTCGCTCACCGGCCGGCCGTCGACCAGCACCTCGCCTGACTCCGGCGGATACAGTCCCACCAGCAGCTTGGCCAGCGTGGTCTTGCCGCTGCCGTTTCCGCCGACCACAAAGACCACCTCTCCGGTGCTCAGCTTCAGGTCAATGGGCCCCAGGGTGAAGGCCTCGCCGCTGCGCTCATGCACGTAGCCGCGGGTCACCGCCCGCAGCGACACGCTGCTTGGCCGCAAAGGGAACGGCGCGGCACCGTCGACGCGCTCCGCGCTGGCCAGTCGATCGGCGATCGCGTCGATGCGCCTCGACGCGACGCGCGCCAGGTTCACCTCGGGCAAGGCGTTCAGCAGACTCTGCAGCGGCGTCACCATGTAGACGAACACCAGCGCGAAGCCCGTCATCACATGCGCGCGGTCCGGACCGTCGCCCGCCAGCACGAAGATCACGGCGCCGATGAAGGTGTAGATCAGCAGATTCCCCCATCCGATCGCCACCCGGAAGATGGACAGCCCGGTCGCGCGATGACGACGCACGTCCTCCACCGCCTGATCGAGCAACTGAGCGCTGAACTCGCCGCGCTTGCGGCGGTTCTGGCGCAGCTCTTTCGCGCCGTCGGTGAGCGAGCGGAAATGGTCGAAGAGCCGATCCTGCGCCCGCGACGCCTGCGTAAGGTGCCGCATCGCAACGCGCTGCGCCAGCGAGTAGCCCAGCGACCCCAGCGCGACCACGCCCGCACCGACGACGAAGACGCGCCACGACAGCGAGGCCATGTAGGCCATGCATCCCAACACCACCACGCCGTGCGTGAGCATGTTGGGCAGGCTGATGAAGAACTGGGCCACGCTCGCGGCGTGGTCCGACAGCGCGGATTGCACCTGGCCCGGACCCAGTTCCTCGAGCCGGCGCAGCGGCGCGTCCATGACGCGCTCGCACAGGCGCAGCCGCAGATCGGCGATCGCGCGCTGGCGCAGGCGCTCGAAGAGCACGTTGGCGCAGACGCCGAACACCACCGCCCCCGCGATCACCGCGCCCAGCCGCCACGGGAGCTGAAGGGCCCCCTCGCGGCTGGCGGTGATGGCCGCGTTGATCTCGGTCACCAGCAGCACGCCGCACACGCCGGAAGCGATGCTCGTCAACGCCGCCGTCGCCACGAGCCATCGGAATCGCCTGATCAGATAGAGAAGCACAGTGAATCCTCGCGCTTGAGCATCCCCGTGGAGACGAACGAAGGGCGGATTTGTTCGACGCGGCCGGCGAGCCTGAACAAACGCCCGGTCCTTTCGTCAAACCCCTTGTCAAGCCCGTCGCATCCAGCGCGCGGTCGCGCATTCGGAGATCCCATGCTCAGCACCCCTCCCCTGATCCGCCGGACCGACGCGAGCGTCGGCACGCAGGACCCCCTGTCGCGGCTGCAACGCGCCTTGCTGCAGCCCTACGACCTGACCGGCCATCCGCTGCTGGAACGCCAGAGCGCGCGGGAATCCAGCGCTCGCACCTACCCGCGGCGGATTCCGCTCGCGCTGCGGCGCGGCCGGGGCATCTATGTCGAGGACGTGGCCGGCCGGCTCTTCATCGATTGCCTGGCCGGCGCGGGCACGCTGGCGCTGGGGCACAACCATCCCGTCGTCGTGGAGGCGATCCGTCGCACGCTCGACGACGAACTGCCGCTGCACACGCTGGACCTGACTACCCCGGTCAAGGACGAGTTCGTCGAGACTCTCTTCGAGCTGCTGCCGCCGCGCTTCGCGCGGGACGCGCGCATCCAGTTCTGCGGTCCGACCGGCGCCGACGCGATCGAGGCGGCGCTCAAGCTCGTCAAGATCGCCACCGGGCGCCAAACGCTGCTCGCCTTCCAGGGCGGGTACCACGGCATGACGCAGGGCGCGCTGCAGCTGATGGGCAACCTGGGGCCGAAAGCGGCGCTCGGCGGCGCGGTCTCGGGGGTGCAGTTCCTCCCCTACCCCTACGCTTTCCGCAGCCCCTTCGGGTTGGACGCCGCCGGGACCTCGGCCGCCAGCCTGCATTACATCGACCAACTGCTCGCCGATCCGGAAGGCGGCGTGCCGCGGCCCGCAGGCCTGGTGACGGAACTCATCCAGGGCGAAGGCGGCGTGATTCCGGCGCCGGACGACTGGACGCGCCAGCTGCGACGCATCACCGAGGGCGCCGACGTGCCGCTGATCATCGACGAGGTCCAGACAGGCTTCGGACGCACGGGGCGGATGTTCGCGTTCGAGCACGCGGGGATCGAGCCCGACGTGCTGGTGCTGTCGAAGGCGATCGGCGGCAGCCTGCCGTTGTCGGTGGTCGTGTATCGGGGCCGGCTTGATCGCTGGACGCCCGGCGCGCATGCCGGCACCTTCCGCGGCAATCAGTTGGCCATGGCCGCCGGCACCGCGACACTGCGTCATCTCCAGCAGGAGCAGCTCGCCGAACACGCCGCCGCGATGGGCGCGAGGCTGAACCGCGCCCTGCTTGAGCTGCAGCGCGTGCACTCGGGCATCGGCGAGGTGCGCGGGCGCGGGCTCATGCTGGGCATGGAACTGGTGGACCCCGCGGGCGCCACGGATCCGCTCGGCCGGCCGCTCGCCGCGCCGGAGCGCGCCGTCCGCCTGCAGCGGGCCTGCCTGGAACGCGGCCTGATCGTCGAGCTCGGCGGCCGGCACGGCAGCGTGCTGCGGCTGCTGCCGCCGCTGATCATCACCGAGCGAGAGGTCGACGCGGTGGTAGAGATCATCGGGGAATCGATGAAGACCCTGTGACGAAGCCCCTGCTCGCCTGCTGGCATGAGAACTTGCGCAAAAAATGAATGATAATCGCTCGCATTCTCATTTGAGCGATGCGACGATGCGTAGACATCGGTGCCCTCTCCCAGATGAGAACCCATCGGAGGAGGCGTGGGATGCAGTCCTGGATCGAGGAATTGGTCGGCCACTACGGCGATCTGCGCAGATATCTGGTCCGCGAGTTGCGCGATCCCCATCACGCGGCGGACATTGCGCAATCAAGCTTCGAGCGCGTGTACGTGCGCGCGATGGAAGTCGGCCCGGCCCGAGGCGCGCGCGAGACGCCCGACGGCATCACGTCGATGCGGGCGCTGCTGTTCCGCGTCGCCCGCAATCTGTGCATCGACGACGCCCGCCACCGCCAGGTCGTGCAAGCCTGGATGGTCGATCGCGGCGCCACTCAGCCCACTGCGGCGCCCTCCACCGAGTACCTCGCCTCGCAGCAGCAGGTGCTCGAGCGCGTCGCCGCGCTGCTGACCAGCCTGCCCCCGCGCCGGCGGGAGGTCTTCCTGCTGTCGCGCGCCTACGGCTACAGCCATGCCGAGATCGCCGAGCACCTGTGCATCACCGAGATGGCGGTGGCCAAGCACCTGGTGCGGGCGGCTGTCGATTGCTCGCGGGCGCTCGCGGCGCTGCGCACCGATCTGCTCGACCCCGACTTGCCGTCGCCGCGTCAGCCCTTCGCCGCGACGCTGGCCGAGGACGCCCGCTGAGCCTCGCGCCGCCCGCGGTCCCGCGCGTCCCCGAGCGTGAGGACCGGCCGGCGTGAACGCTCCGGTGACAATGGGGCGATGCCTACGACCTCCCAAGATCAGTTGATCGAGCAAGCCCTGGGCCTGATCGTGCGCCAGGACGGCGGCGCGGCCGAGTCCTCCTCGCGCGCGGCCGCCGCACTGGGGCGCTGGCGCTCGCGCTCGCAAGAACACGAGGCGGCCGCGGCCGAGGCCGAGCGGCTCTGGGCTGCACTGGGCGGCATGGGTGCGGGACTGCGCGAACGCTTCGACGAGCCCGCCCACGCCGTCGACGACGGTCCGCGACGCCGCAAGCTGCTGCTCTCGCTGGTCGGCGCGGCCGGCACCGGCGCCGCGGCATTCTTGGGCCTGGGCTGGTACCGCGAGCAGCCCCTGATGACCGTCCGCTACGACACCGGCACCGCCCAGCACCAGAGCGTCTCGCTGAACGACGGCGAGTCCGGCGGCGCCGGCAGCCGCCTGCTGCTGGGCGCGCGCACCCGGCTGGCCGTGCGGCTCTACCGCCGGTGCCGGCTGGTCGAACTGGACGAAGGCGAGGTCCGCTTCGAAGTCGCCCACGACGCGCACCGGCCGTTCCAGGTCTTGACGCGCGACGCGGCGATCGAAGTCGTCGGCACCGTCTTCACCGTCCGTGATCGCGGCGGTCCGGTCACCGTCGGCGTGGAACGCGGCCATGTCCGCGTCCGGGTCCGTCAAGCCGGGGAATCGGATGAGACGCCGCAGCGCACGGGCCAGTTCATCGACCTACTGGCCGGCCAGGAACTCACCGTCCGCGACCGTCGTCCGCAGCCGGTGCGCCGCGTGGATCCGGCCGCGCTGTCCGCGTGGAGCGATGGTTGGCTCAACTTTGACGGGACCCCGCTAGGCGAGGCGCTCGCCACCGTCAACGCCTATCGACCGCGGGCCCCCATCCGCGCCGACGACCCCCGGGTCGCCGCGCTGCGCCTGACGGGGCGATTCCGGGCCGCCGACTCCGACGCCCTGCTCGCCTCGCTGCCGTTGATCCTCCCCGTCACGATCGCGGCCTCCGGGCCGGATGGCAGTGTGGAGCTGCGTCCGCTCCTGCCCGCCTCGCGCGCGAAATTCGCCCGCGCCAGGTAGGTCGCGCCAGGTGGTCCTCGCGCCCGCCCACGACGGCGCGCGACGACACGATATCCCGCCTGTCTCAGTTTTGCGCGCTGGCACGTCTTCTAAAGGTTGACCGGTCGAGCGGCCCCCTTCCGCCGGACCGGATGTCTTGTCCCGGAATTGTTCCGCGCCCAACCTTTGGAGAGATCCCGCCATGCGTCCGTACCCGCGCCAGCACCTGCTGACCGCCGTCCTTGTCCCCGTTCTCGGTACCTTTTTCGCGGGCGGCCCCGCCTGCGTGGCCGCGCAGACGAATGCCCAGGAAAACCGCGGCGCAGTCGAACTACGCCTGCCGGCTCAACCGCTGGCGGCGGCGCTGCAGGACCTGTCCCGACAGAGCGGCCTGCAGATCGTCGCGGCCACCGAACTCCTGGCGGGCCTGAACTCGCGACCGGTCTCGGGTCGGATGGCCCCGAGCGACGCGCTGCGCGGCCTACTGGCCGGCACCGGTCTGGTCGCCGAGCCGCTGCCTAACGGCGGCTACGCGCTGCGCCGGGCGACCGCCGCCGACGCGGCGCCCGAAGCCGCCTCACACCAGTTGCCCGCGGTCCAGATCAGCGCCCGCAGCGGCGCCGGTCCCACCGACCTGACCAAGACCTATGCCGGCGGCCAGGTCGCCCGCGGCGGTCGGATGGGCCTGCTGGGCAACGTGGACCTGATGGACACGCCCTTCAACGTCACCGCCTTCACCGCCGAGCTGATGCAGAACCAGCAGGCCCGCACCATCGTCGACGTGCTGGCCAACGACCCCTCGTCGCACGCCGCCGGTCCCTGGCATTTCGACAACTTCTACATCCGCGGCTTCCGCGTGCTGCGCGACGAGATCGGCTTCGACGGCCTCTACGGGCTGGCCAGCTCCGAGGGCATCCTGCTGGACGGCATCGAGCGCCTGGAGGTGCTCAAGGGCCCGAGCACCCTGCTCAACGGCGCCTCGACCAGCGGCACCACCGGCGGCGCGATCAACCTGGTGCCCAAGCGGGCCGGCGCCGAGCCGCTCACGCGCCTGACCACCGCCTTCATCAGCGACGGCAATCTCGGCGCGCAGCTGGACGTGGGTCGGCGCTTCGGCCAGGACCAAGCTTTCGGCGCGCGCGTCAATGTCGCCTACCGGGACGGTGACGGCCAGCGCGACCGCGAATCGCTGAACATCGGCAACCTCACGGCGGGACTGGACTTTCGCGGCGAGCGCCTGCGCGTGAGCGCCGACCTGGGCAGCAGCAGGCAGAAGGTGGACGGCAGCAACGGCAACTTCTTCGTCGCGAACTCCGTCACCGCGATGCCCGCGCCGCCCAAGGGCAAGTCCAACCTGTGGCAGACCTGGGAGTACCAGGACAAGGAGCACAGCTTCGGCATGCTGCGCGCCGACTACGACCTGTCGGACAACTGGACCGCGGGCGCGGCCTACGGCCGGGCGCGATCGCTGCGCTCGCAGATCTCGTCCTTCCACACCATCCAGAACGCCGCCGGCGACACCACCGCTGCCACCTCTGGTTTCGCCGCCTCCACCGTCACCGACAGCGGCGAGGCCTCCTTGCGCGGGCGCTTCTCCACCGGCGCGCTCGACCACCAGCTGGCGCTGTCGGCCAGCCGCGTGGAGTCGGAGTACTCGCAGTTCCGCCTGGCGACGCTGGGCAGCTACACCTCCAACCTGTCCAACCCGACCATCGTCCCCGACGCCCCCGCCGGCACCGACCTGTCGAGCCGGCGCTCGCTGCAGTCCGATACCACGCTGCGCAGCTACGCGCTGGCCGACACCGTGTCGGCCTTCGACAACCGGCTGCGGCTGACGCTGGGCGTGCGGCGTCAGCAGATCCGTGTCGAGGGCTTCGCCGTCACCGGCGCCCGCACCGCGTTCTACGACCAGAGCGCCACGACCCCGGCGGTGGCCGTCGTGTACAAGCCGGAGCAAGGCGTCTCGGTCTACGCCAACTACGTCGAGGCGCTCTCGGCCGGCGGCTCGGCGCCCAGCACCGCCGTCAACGCGGGCGAGGTCTTCGCGCCCTTCGTCTCCAAGCAGCGCGAGGTCGGCGTGAAGGTCGACTGGGGCACCGCCACCGGCACCCTCAGCGTGTTCCAGATCAACCAGCCCAGCGGCCTGCTGGACGCCGGCAACCGTTACAGCATCGACGGCGAGCAGCGCAATCGCGGCGTGGAGCTCCAGTCCTTCGGCGAGCCCGTTCGCGGCCTGCGCATGCTGGGCGGCGTGACCTGGACGCAGGGCATCCTGCTCAAGACGCAGGGCGGACTCACCGACGGCCGGCAGGCCGCCGGCGCGCCGAAGTGGCAGGCCAAGATCGGCGGGGAATGGGACCTGCCCTTCGTGCCCGGCCTGACCGCGACCGCGCGCGTGAACTACACGTCCGCGCAGCCGATCAACGTGGAGAACACGCTGCGCATCCCGTCGTGGACGCGTCTGGACCTGGGCGCGCGCTACGCCATGCGGGTCGCCGGCAAGCCGGTCACGCTGCGGGCCACCATCGAGAACGTGACTGACCGCGACTACTGGGACGCGGTGGTCGCGTTCCGCGCGCCGACCTATGCGTCGCCGCGCACCTACCTGGTGTCGGCCACGGTCGACTTCTGATCGTGGTGGCGTCCCCCTCCCCGTCCCGATGGGCCGCCCTGCGCGAGGTCGCGGGGCGGGGGTCCTGGGTGGTCGTGCACCGCTACGCCGGCCTGCTCACCGCCTTCTTCCTGGCGATCTCCGGGCTGACCGGCAGCATCATCGCGTTCGGGCACGAGATCGACGCGTGGCTCAACCCCACCCTCTTCGACGCGCCGGCGCGCGGCCCTCTGCTGCCGCTGGACGAGCTCGAGCGCAGCGTCGAGCGCCTGAACCCAAGCCTGCAGGTCACCTACCTGGCCGCCGACCGGGTGCCAGGTCATGCAGCCTTCGCTTATGTCTCGCCGCGTCCGGCGCCGGGCGGCGGTCCGGTCGTGGATCCCGGCTACAACCAGGTCTTCCTGGACCAGGTCAGCGGCAAGGTTCTGGGCACGCGGCTGCGCGGCGGCTGCTGCCTGGATCGCGAGCACCTGGTGCCCTTCCTCACGCGGCTGCATTACACGCTCTACATCCCCGGCTACTGGGGGCGCTGGCTGATGGGCGGCATCGCGCTGGTCTGGCTGTTCGACGGCCTCGTCGGGCTCTACCTGACGCTGCCGCGCAGCGGGCCCTTCTGGGAACGCTGGAAGCCGGCCTGGCTGATCAAGCGCGGCGGCGGCAGCTACCGGCTCAACCTGGACCTGCATCGCGCGGGCGGACTCTGGCTGTGGCTGCTGTTCGTGGCCCTGGCCACCAGCAGCATCGAGCTCAATCTGCGCGAGGAGGTCTACAAGCCGGCGGTCTCCGCCTTCTCGCCGCTGACGCCGATGCCCATGCCGCCGCCGGTCTCGCCATCGATCTCGACGCCGATCTCGGGAACCTCGGCTCGCCCCGCGGATGCGGACGCCCCCGCCGGCCCCTCCTTCGAGCGCATCCGCCAGTTGGCCGATGCCGAGGCCGTCCGGCAGGGCTGGCCGCGGCAGACGACGGGGATCTCGCACGCGCGAGCGCTGGGGCTGTACGTCGCGTTCCTGCGCCTGTCGCATCACGAGCGCGGCACCGGGCTGGGCTCGCCGACGCTGTACTTCGACGCGCGCGACGGCGCCCTGCTCGGCGCGTCGGTGCCGGGGAAAGGTACGGCGGGCGATGTGTTCACGCAGGCGCAGTTCCAGCTCCACAGCGGTCAGATGGCCGGCCTCCCGGGTCGCATCCTGGTCTGCCTTAGCGGCCTGGTGGTGACCGTGCTGTCGGTCACCGGCGTCGTCATCTGGCTCAAGAAGCGCCGCGCCCGCGCCCTGGCCGCGGCGCGGGCTGCGGGCGCCTCCTCGGCGCCCCCGCGTCAGAGCGCTTCCAGCACCTCCCGCAGCTCCGCCACGAACGCCTCGTGATGCACCAGCCGGGCGTGGCTCGCCGCCACGCCTGACTGCCGCATCGGCGTCGTGCCCATCCGCGTCCGCAGCTCGGCGCGCTGCGCATCGCGGCTCTCCGTGCTCCACCAGCAATGAGGCCGCGCCTTGACGGTCGGCAGCGCGGACGCGGCGCGGGTCAACTCGCTCAGATGGGCGGACGCGAGGAACACGCGGGCCAGCGGCTCCGCGCCCATCGCGGCGAATCCGTCGGCCACCGCCGCCTGCGGCGTCTGCGCCGCGCCGGGGGCCTCGCGCCAGTGCGCGATGAGCCGGACCAGCGTCGCCTCGTCGCGCAGGTCGGCGCCGACGCAGGAACTCAGCAGCGCCTCCCGGGAGAGCCCCGGCCTCAGCCCGGCCATCAGCATGGTGAAGCGACCGGCCCGGTCCTGCGCCTGCGTGGCCGCATCCCTTGCCGCTCCCGCGTTCGTGTCTCCGTCCGCGGCCGCCTCGTTCAGCGCCTGCGCGTCCGACACATGCGCGTCGGCCAGCCCCAGGAAGGCAACCTCGCGCCCTTGCGCTTCCAGCCGCGCGGCGATGCGCGCGGCCAGGTCGCCACCGAGCGACCAGCCCAGCAGATGCACCGGGCCGCCGGCCTGCGCCGCGACGATCCAGTCCGCATAACGGGCGGCCGTCGCGTCCAGCGAGACGTCCGACTGCGACGGGTCGTGCAGCATCGGGCTGGCGATGGCGCGGACATTGAACAGGCCGTCCAGACGCTGCGCCAGCGGCAGGTAGTCGAACACGGTGCCCCAGCCCGGATGCACGCAGAACAGCGTGCGCGCGCCGGGGCGTTGCCGGTTGAGCGCAATCAGCGGGGCCGACCGCGCGGCGCTCGCGCCGGGTGTTCCCCCCTCGCCTTCGCCCTCGCCTTCACCCTCACCGCCGGGTCGCCGGGACTCGCCCAGCAAGGCCGCGAGCGTGGGCCAGCGCATCAGGTCGGCCAACGTCAGGTGCGACAGCAACGGATGCCGGCGCGCCTGCCCCAGGACCCGCAGCAGCAACAGGGAGTCGCCGCCCAGCTCGAAGAAGCTCTCATGCCGGCCCACGCGCTCCGCGGTCAGCACCTCGCGCCAGATCGCGGCCATCGCCTCCTCGGCGGCACCCACCGGCGGCTCTTGGGAGGAGCGCAGCGCGTCCGCGTCGGGCAGCGGCAAGGCCTTGCGATCGACCTTGCCGTTCCGGTTCAACGGCAGCCGCGCCATCGGCACCCACTGCGTCGGCACCATGTAGTCCGGGAGCCGCTTGCGCAGCCCGTCGACCAGGGCCTGACGCAAGCCCTGATCGCCGGCGGGACCGCCCGCGTCCGGACGCGGCACCACGCAGGCCACCAGATGGCGGCTGCCGCCGGCCAGCGTCATGACGCTGACGGCCGCGGTCTCCACGAGCCCGGTGGCGGCGATGGCGGCCTCGATCTCGCCCAACTCGATGCGGTAGCCGCGCAGCTTGACCTGATGGTCGCCGCGGCCCATGTACTCGAGCACGCCGTCCTCCCGCATGCGGGCGAGGTCGCCGGTGCGGTACAGCCGCGCGCCCGGCGTGCTCGAGAACGGATGAGCCAGGAAGCGCTCGGCGGTGAGGTCGGGCCGGTGCAGATAGCCCCGCCCGACGCCGACGCCGCCCACGTAGAGCTCGCCGACGAAGCCCGGCGGCAGCTGGCGCAGGGCCGCGTCCAGCACGTAGAGCTCGGTGTTGGCGGTGGGCCGCCCGATCGGCAGCGAGTCGCCGGATTCCTCCTCGGCCGAGCGGCACTCGTGCAAGGCCACGTCGTCGGCGCACTCGGCCGGGCCGTAGGCGTTGAGCAGCGGCACCGCCGGATAGCGCGCATGCCAGGCCCGCGCCAACGCGGCGGTGGAGGCCTCGCCGGTGGGCAGCAGCCAGCGCAGGCCGGGCACGTCCTGGGGCGGTCCCGTCAGCGCGGCCTGGATCAGCGACGGCACGCTCTGCAGGACGGTCACGCCGACCTCGCGGACCCGCGCGAACAACGCCGCCGGATCGCGCGCGACCTCGTCGGGCACCACGTCCACGCTGGCGCCGCACAGCCACGCCGTGAGCAGCTGCCAGACCGAGATGTCGAAGCTCGGCGCGGCGGTCTGGGCGATCACGTCGCGCGGCGTCAGGGCGAGGTCGCGCACCTTGCCCAGCAGGTTGTTCAACAAGCCCGCGCTGCTCACCGCCACGCCCTTGGGCTGCCCGGTCGACCCCGAGGTGTAGATCACGTAGGCCGCTTGATCGCCCCGCACCGGACGGCGCGACCGTCGCGCCGCCCGGACCTCCCCGTCGTCGATGGCATCCCCGTCGCCGCCCGGCGAGCTAGATGAACTCGATGAGCCCAAGGACGTCGAGGCCAGCAGTTCCTCGATGACCAGGACCCGCGGCGGCCTCGGCAACGCGGCGATCGCGTCCCGCAGGCGCGAGGCCTGGGCGGCCTCGACCAGCACGACGCCCATGCCGCTGGACGCCGTGATCGTGGCGAGCCGCTCGGCGGGCAGACCGATGTCCAGCCCGAGGTAGGCGGCGCCCGCCTGGAAGATGCCCAGCACCGACGCCCCGAAGTCCGGTCCGCGCGCGGCCTGCACGCCCACGATCTCGTCCGGGCGCACGCCGTGCGCCGCGAGCGCCGCGCCGATCCACCGGGACCGGCGCCACAGCTCGGCATAGCTCACCCGCTCGTCGCCGCGGGTCATCGCGATGCGCTCGCCATGACTTCGCGCCTGATGCTCGAAGAGCGCGACATAGTCCTGCCCCGCTGGCAGCGGCCGATCGGCACCGGTGCCGCGGACGGCCATCTCCGCCGCATCCTCCGGTGAGAGCAGTTCCAGCTCGGACAACGCGGCGTCGGGCCGCGCCGCCATCTCGCGCAGCAGCCGAGTGAAGCCGCGCATCATGCGCTCGACGGCGGGCCGCGCGAGCAGGCGCTCGTCATAGGACAGCTGCAGCACCAGCCGGTCGGACGACGGCATCACCACCACCGTCACCGGGTAGTTGGTATGGGTGCGGTTGCGCTTCTCCACCACCGCATAGCGGCTGGCCTTGTCCATCACCTCCTTGCTGATAAGCACGTTCTCGAAGACGAAGAGGCTGTCGAACAGCGCTCGTCCGCGCGGGACCGGCGCCAGCTTCTGGATGTCGTGCAGCGGCAGGTGCTCGTGCTGGCGCATCGCCAGGTTCTGCCCCAGCAGACCGCGCAGCCAGGTCGAGACGATCGCCTCGGGGCCGCCCTCCGGCAGCCGCACCCGCAGCGGGATGCTGTTGATGAACAGTCCCACGGTGGCGTCCAGCCCTTCGACGTCGGTGGGCCGGCCGGCGACGGTCACGCCGAACAGCACGTCCGAGCGCCCCGCCAGTCCGGCCAGCAGCAGCGCCCAGGCGCCCTGCACCACCGTGTTGACGGTCAGCTGGCGGCTCTGCGCCATCTGCTGCAGCGCCTGCGTCTGCGCCACGGTCAGCTCGTCGAAGACGTTGCCCACCGAGGCCACCGCCGCGTCCGCCGTGCCCTTGCGCAGCAGCGGCAGCTCGGTGACGGTGTCGAAGCCCTCGAGCTGCTCGCGCCAGTAGCGGCGCGCCGCGTCGGGCTCCTGCTCGCGCAGCCAGGCGATGAAGTCGCGATAGGGCCGGGTCGGTCGCAGGCGCAGCGGCAGGCCCTCGGTGCGATGGCGGTAGCACTCGAAGAAATCGTCCAGCACCAGCGAGCGGCACCAGGCGTCCATCAGCACGTGATGGAAGCTCTGCACGACGTAGAAGCGGCTCTCGGCCAGCCGCACCAGGCGCAGCCGCATCAGCGGCGGCCGACGCATGTCGAAGCCGGTGGCCAGTTCCTCCTCGAGCAAGGCCTGGATCCGGGCTTCGTGCTGCTCCGGCGCCAGGTCCCGCCAGTCGAGGAAGCTCACCGGCGGCGGCAACTGTCGGTAGACCACCTGCAGCGGCTCCTCCGCACCCTGCCAGAGGAAGCCGGTGCGCAGCACGTCGTGACGGGCCAGCACGTCGCCCCAGGCGGCGGTGAAGGCCGCGAGATCGACCTGGGCTTCCAGCGTGTAGTGATCCTGCATCAGGTACATGCCGGAGCCCGGGTTCATCAGCGTGTGCAGCAGCAACCCCTGCTGCATCGGCGCCAGCGGGTACAGGTGCTCGACCTGCTCAAGCTCGACCGGCAACTGGTCCAGGCGCTCCTGCGTCAGGCGCGCCAGCGGGAAGTCGGACGGCGTCGCGCCGCCCGCGCCGCTCAGGCAGTGCGCGATCAGCACCTCCAGACGGACCTGCAAGCGGTCGAGCAACAGGCGCACCTGCGCCTCGTCGTGGATATCGCGGTGGTAGGTCCAGCTGAGCGACAGCCTCCCCTGATGCACCGCCGCGACGATGTCGAACCACGAGCGCCGATGGCTGGCGGGCGAGCGCTGCACGCCGGCCGATTCACGCGCGGCGCGCCAGGCGGCGTCGGGGGCGAAGCTCTGGTCGAACTGGCCGAGGTAGTTGAAGGTCACCTGCGGACGGGCCGCGGCGTTCAGGCCGGGGTTCGTTCCAGGGCTCGTCGTGTCGCCGCCGGGATGGCGCAGCACGCCGAAGCCCAGGCCCTTGCGCGGCACCGCCCGCAGTTGCTCCTTCACCGCCTTGATCCGCGCGCCGAGGTCGCCGTCGCCCGGCGCCAGACGCACCGGGAAGAGGCTGGTGAACCAGCCGACCGTGCGGCTCAGGTCCAGATCGCCGCCGACGTCGGCGCCGAGGTCCTCGCGGCCGTGGCCCTCGAGCTCGACTAGCACGCTGTCGCGGCCGGCCCAGTCACAGAGCACGTCGGCCAGCGCGGTCAGCAGCAGGTCGTTGATCTGCGTGCGGTAGGCGGCGGGGGCCTTGGCCAGCAGCTCGGCGGTGCGGGACGGGCTCAACTGCGCGCTCAGCGTGCGCGCGCCGGCCAGGGTGTTGGACTGATCCGCGCGGCCCGGCAGGCCAGCCTCGGCGACGTCCAGTTGGGCCTGCCAATGCGGCAGCTCGTCCTGGAAAAGTCCCGTCGAAGCGGCGCGGCCCAGGGCCGCCGTCCAGTCGTCGAGACCGCTCGTCGCGGCCGGCAGCGTCACCGCCTGCCCCTCGCGTAGCTGGCGATCCGCAGTCTGCAGATCCTCCAGGATCACGCGCCAGGACACGCCGTCCACCACGAGATGGTGCGCGGCCAGCAGCAGCCGTCCCGGCCGGTCCGCGCCAAGGTCCATCCACACCGCCTTGAACGGTCGCTGCAGGCTCAGCCCGCGCTGCGCCGCGTCCGCGGTCCGGGTGATGGCCGCCGCGGCATCGGGCTCGGTCGAGAGATCGACCTGCTCGAAGTCCTCCTGCGAAGCTAGCGAGGCCGGCAACGCGGCCGACGCGCCCTCATCGCGCCAGCGCTGCATCCATCGGCCATCCGGCCCCTGCTCGAAGCGCAGCCGCAGCGCCGGATGGTGCGCCACCACCTGCGCCACGGCCCGCCGCACGCGCGGCACGTCGACGGCCTCGGTCGGCTCCAGCATCACCGACAGGTTCCAGTGATGCGGGTCCTCGAAGCGCTGCTCGAAGAACCAGCGCTGAACCGGCGTCAGCTCGAAGCGTCCGTCCCGCGCGGCCGCGCCAGCCTTCTGCGAGCTCGTGGACGCCGCGACCTCCACGCGACCCGCGACGGCCGCCAGCGCAGCCACCGTCTGACGTTCCATCAACTGCTTGGGCGTGAGCTTCAGCCCGCGCTTGCGGGCCCGCGCGACGATCTGCAGGCTCAGGATGGAGTCGCCGCCCAACTCGAAGAAGTTGTCGTTGCGACCCACACGCTCGTGGCCAAGCACATCGGCCCAGACCTCGGCGAGCGTCCGCTCGGTCTCGCCCTGCGGCGCCTCGTGGCGCTCGACGGGCGCGGCGGCGGGATCGGGCAGCGCCTTGCGGTCGAGCTTGCCGTTGACCGTCAGCGGCAGCGCCGGGAGCACCATGAGCGCGTTGGGGACCATGTAGTCGGGCAGCCGCCGACCGAGCTCGGTGCGAAGGGCCTCGACATCGATCGCGTGGTTCGTTTGGGCGACCAGATAGCCCTGCAGCTGCAAGCGGCCGTCCGGCCCCGGACGCGCGATCACTTCCGCCTCGGCCACGCCGTCGAGCGCGCGCAGGACCTGCGCCACTTCGCTCAGCTCGACGCGATAGCCGCGCACCTTGACCTGGTCGTCGGTACGGCCGAGGAATTCGAGGCTGCCGTCGACGAGCCTGCGCACCCGATCGCCGGTCCGGTAGAGGCGGTCGCCGTCCCCGTGCGGGTTGGCGACGAAGCGCTCGGCCGTCTGTCCTGGACGGCCCTGGTAGCCGCGAGCGACCTGGGCGCCCCCGAGGTAGAGCTCGCCGGGAACGCCCGGCGGCACGCGGTTGAGGTCGGCGTCGAGCACATGCGCCTCGCCGCCCGCGAGGGGGCGACCCAGCGGCAGCGTCGCGGCCTGGCGATCGGCGATGGCCGCCTCCTGGGTGAGCAGGCCGACGGTGGTCTCCGTCGGGCCGTAGTGATTGAGCACGGAAGTATCCGGGCTCAGCTCGGCGACGCGCTCCAGCAGCGGCCAACGCGTAGCCTCGCCGCCCATCACCAACCGACGTCGCGGCAGCACGTGCGACGGATCGGCCGCGCTCATCAGCGCTTGCAGATGGCTGGGGACAATCTTGAGCACGTCCACCTGGTGGCGATGCATGTAGTCGGCGAAGCGGTCGGGATCGAAGGCCGTCTCGGCCGAGACCAGATGCAGCAGCCGCGCCGAGCACAGCGCGCCGAACAGCACGGTGTGCCCCAGGTCGGCGGCCACGGTGGAGACCATGGCCATGCTGGTCACGGACTCATCCAGCGCCAGGCGTTGCAGCACGGACCGCACGTAGCTAGCCAGCGCGCCGTGGCTGACGACCACGCCCTTGGGGCGCCCGGTGGAGCCGGAGGTGTAGATCAGGTAGGCGGCTTGCGCGGGATGCGCGGGATGCGTGGGATCCGCGCGGAGCTCTGGAGCGTCCGCAAGTGGCGCGCCTTCGCTGATCGCCTCGATCTCATCGAAGCCCAGTACCGGGACGTCGGACTGCCAGCCAAGCGGCGCGGCAGCCAGGATCAGCGCGGCTGCGCTGTCCGCCACCTGATGCGCGAGCCGGTCGGCGGGCAGCGCGGGGTCCAGCGGCACGTAGACGCCGCCGGCCTTGAGCACGCCCAGCAGGCCGACGACCAGCGGCACCGAACGGTCCGCGCACACGCCCACGCGTGTCTCGGCGCGCACGCCACGCGCGCGCAGCACGGCGGCGAGCTGATCGCTGCGACGGTCCAGCGCCTCGAAGCTCAGCACCTCAGGCTCGGCCATCACCGCGGCCGCTTGCAGTGCCTGGCGGACCGAGGCTCGCCACAGCGACAGCACGTCCATGGAGCCGCCCGTGGCGCCCGTGTCGCCTATCTCGCCTGTCTCGCCTGTCTCGCCTGTCTCGCCTGTCTCGCCTGTCTCGCCTGTCTCGCCTGTCTCGCCTGTCTCGCCTGTCTCGCCTGTCTCGCCTGTCTCGCTCGTGTTCGTCGAATCGGGCAATTGCAGATCGTTGACCCGGATAGCCGCCTGGTCCGCGCCGGGCTTGCCCAGCGCGGCCAATTGACGCAGCAGCGCGACCAGCTCACCCGCGATGCGTTGCGCGGTCGGGCCATCGACGCGAGCCTGCTCGTGCAGCAGCTCGATGCGCAGCCGCTCTCCGGGGAGCACCCGTAGCGTCAGCGGGTAATGGTTGCCGCTGTCGGCCCGCATCGGCCCGAAGCTCAGCGACGCGTCGCCCGATTGCCGGAGCGCCTCGTCCACCGGGTAGTTCTCGAAGACCAGCACGGTGTCGAAGAGGCCGGCGCCGCCGGTGGCGGCCCAGCGCTGGATGTCGTACAGCGGCGTGTGCTCGTGCTCGCGGGAGGCGACCGCCTCGGCCTGCATCCCGCGGAGCCAATCGCCGACCCCGAGCTCCGGACGGGGACGCGCCAGGACCGGGATGGTGTTGATGAACAGGCCCACCATGTCCTCCACTCCGCGCACCTCGGCCGGACGGCCCGCGCCGGTGGTGCCGAAGCAGACGGTCCGCTGCCCGGTGTAGCGCTGCAGCAGCAGCGCCCACGCGGCCTGGACCAGCGTGTTGAGCGTCAACCGCGCGCCGCGGGCCAGCGCCGTCAGATCGCGGGTCTCGGTCTCGTCCAGCCCCTGGCGTATGCAGCGATAGCCCTCGCCGTCGCGCGAGGCCGGCAGCGACTCGACCAGCTTGACCGGTCCGTCCAGCATGGCAAGGCGCTCCTGCCAATGGCGCTTGGACGCATCGGCGTCGCGGCCGGCCAGCCAGGCGATGTGGTCGCGATAGCGGCCCGCCGGCGCGGGCACCGTGGCGCCGCCATAGTCGCGCAGTACCTCGGCCATCAGCCGGGCCGTGCTCCAGCCGTCCACCAGCAGATGGTGGGTCAGCCAGATGAAGTGATACGTCCGCGCGTCCGTGCGGACCAGGATCATCCGCATCAGCGGTGGCTGGGCCAGATCGAAGGGCCGTGCGCGCTCCTCCGCGGCCAGCGCGTCGAGCGCCGCCGCCTCCACGGGGCGCTCGCGCCAGTCCAGGGTCCGCATCGGCAACGCAACCTCGGAGGCCACCCATTGCAAGGCGGGCTCGGTGTCGGACAGGAAGCCGGTGCGCAGACTCGCGTGACGCGCGAAGGCGCGACCCCAGGCGGCGCGGAAGCGGTCGAGATCCAGCCCGTGGATGTCCACGCGCAGCAGGTTGACGTAGGTGCTTGCCTGACTGCCGCCCTGGCCGTCGCCGACGCTGTGGAACAGCATGCCCTGCTGCATCGGCGACAGGGGGTAAAGGTCCTCCAGTCGGGCGGATTGATCGGCGCTCAGCGGCAGGTGGTCGAGCTGCGGCTGCGTGAGACCGGCCAGCGGGACGTCCGAGGGCGTGAGGCCGCGCGCGCCGGAGAGGCAATGCGCGACCAGCGCGCGGAGCTCCGCGCCGAACAGGTCAGCGAGGCGCTGCACCGTCGCCTGCTCGTGACGCGAGGTGCTGTAGCCGAGTTGCAGACGGAGTTCGCCGGCGTACACCTGACCATTGATGGACAGCTCATGACCGGCCTTCGACGAGGGATCGAGTGTCTGACCCGCGCGCTCGCCGGCGATACGCCAGGGCGCGTCGTTGCCGAAGCTCGCGTCGAACTGGCCCAGATAGTTGAAAACGACCTGCGCGCGCGGCAGACCGCGCAAGACCTGACGCTGCGCCTCATCGCCGAAGTGCTTGAGGACGCCGAAGCCCAGTCCTCGCGTGGGCACCTGCCGCAAGGTCTCCTTGATGCGCTTGATCGCCTCGCCCGGCTCACCCTCGGCTTGCAGCAGCACCGGGAACAGGCTGGTGAACCAACCCGCCGTGCGTGAAGGGTCAACGCTCAACGCAGCCGATGCCTCGGGGGAGGTCGCCGCGCCGGCGATCGCATCGCTCAGATCCTCCCGCCCGTGGCCTTCGAGGTCGACGAGCACGCGGTCGATTCCGCCCCAGGCGCACAGCGCTCGACCCAGCGCGGTCAGCAGCAGGTCGTTGACCTGCGTGCGGTAGGCCGCCGGCGCCTGCTTGAGCAGTTGCGCGGTCGTGTCGACGTCGAGCCTCAGCTCCACCGAGCGGCGCTCCGCCACGGTGTTGCCGCCTTCGGGGTGCTCGATGGGAAGCGTTGACGGCGAGTCTCCCTGCGATTTCCAGTACACCACTTCATCCTGGTGGTGATCCGCATAGGCGCGCAGCGCGCCAGCCCAACGGCGCAGGGCTGATCTCGCGCGAGGGAGTTCGATCTCCCGACCCGCGATGCTCAACGCCTGCGCGGTGCGCAAATCCTCCAGCAGCACGCGCCAGGACACGCCATCCACCGCCAAGTGGTGGATCACCAGCAGCAGCCGCTGGCCGCCGTCCGGCAGCTCAATCAGCAGCGCGCGCAGCAGCGGGCCGCGCTCGATGTCCAGACTACGTTGGGCCTCGTCGCACAGCGCTTCAATCGCGGCGCCTTGCGTGGCGCCAGCCTGGACCTGCCGAATCCACAGCAGCTCTTGGAGCTCGCGCTCGTCCGCCGGCTCGCAGCGCTGCTCCCATCGGCCATCGGCGTCCTGGATAAAGCGCAGCCGCAGGCTGTCGTGATGACGCACCAGCGCTTGAAGAGCCGTCTTCAGCGGCTCGATGCTCAGCCGCTCGCGCGGCTGCAGCAGCACCGACTGGTTCCAGTGATGCCGAACCGGGACGTCCATCTCGAAGAACTCGGCCTGCATCGGCAGCAGCGGCAGGGGCTCGCCGTGCTCGGGGGGATCGATGAGGACAACGCCCTCGCCGTTCTCGCTGCCGACCTTGACCGCCTCGGCGACCGCCGCAAGCTGCGCCACCGTCTGGCGCTCGAAGAGCTGCCGCGGCGTGATGCGCCAGCCGCGCTGACGCAGCCTCGCCACAATCTGCAGGCTCAGGATGGAGTCGCCACCCAGCTCGAAGAAGTTGTCCTCGCGCCCGACCTGCTCGAGCTTGAGTACCTCGGACCACACGGCGGCAAGCGTCCGCTCCGCCTCACCCTGGGGGGCTTCGTGCACCCGCGCTACGGGCTCGGGCTCCGGCAAGGCCTTGCGGTCGATCTTGCCGTTGGCGTTCAGCGGCAAGCGCGACAGCACCATCAGGATGGACGGCACCATGTACTGCGGCAGCGAGACCGACAGGCGCTCGCGGATCGCGTTCACATCGATTGCACTGGCTTCGTCCTCTGCGACGTCGCTCTCGGCAGCGTCGCTCGCGCTGGCCTTCGGCGCGATGTACCCCACCAGTCGCTGCGCGCCCGTCGGTCCCGGCCGGGCCACGACCACCGCCTCGCCCACACCTGGCTGCGCCAGCAACTGCGCCTCGATCTCGCCGAGCTCGATCCGCAGCCCGCGGATCTTGACCTGATGGTCGAGTCGGCCCAGGTACTCCAGTTGACCATCGGCGCGCCAGCGCACCAGATCGCCGGTGCGGTACAGGCGCTCGCCTGGTTCGAACGGGTCGGCGACGAAGCGCTCCGCCGTGAGTGCCGGTCGGTGCAGGTAGCCGCGTGCAAGACCCACGCCGCCCAGATAGAGCTCACCGGCCACGCCACGCGGCACGGGCGCGAGCTGCGCATCGAGCACCCACGTGCGGATGCCCGCGATGGGCTTGCCGATCGGCACCGCCGCTCCGCCCTCGTCCTGGCAGTGCCAGAACGTCACGTCAATGGCTGCCTCCGTCGGGCCGTACAGGTTCTCCAGCGCCACTCCGGGCAGACGCGCCAGCACCTGCGCCTGCGCCGGCGCGGGCAGCGCCTCGCCGCTGCACACGATGCGCTTCAGCCCCGAGCAGCTCGAGGCGCCCTCATACGCGAGGAAGGCTTGCAGCATCGACGGCACGAAGTGCAGCGTCGTCACGCGTTGGTCGACGATGCGCCGCACCAGTCGCGCTGGATCGCGATGCTCGCCCGGCGCGGCCAGCGCGAGCCGCGCGCCAGTCATCAGCGGCCAGAAGAACTCCCACACCGACACGTCGAAGCCGAATGGCGTCTTCTGCAGCACCGTGTCCGACGCGTCCAGCGCGTAGGCCTGCTGCATCCAAGCGAGCCGGTTGCGCAGCCCGCGATGCCGATTGGCCGCGCCCTTGGGTCGGCCCGTCGAGCCCGACGTGTAGATCACATACGCCAGATGCTCGCCGTGCAGCGTCAAGCTCGGGTCGTGCGAGGGCTCGCCCTCGAGCAACAGCGTGTCCAGCGTCAGCACCGTGAGGTCTTTCGCGTCCCCGCGCGTTCGTGCCTCGTCAATCAGCGGCAACAGCGACGATTGCGTCAGCAGCAGCTGTACCCCGCTGTCGCTGAGCATGTAGCCGATGCGCTCGGCCGGGTACTCGGGATCGATCGGCACATACGCGCCGCCGGCCTTGAGGATGCCCAGCAGCCCCACCACCATCTCCACCGAGCGTTCCATCGCGATGCCCACGCGCACGTCCGGCCCCACGCCGCATGCGATGAGCCGATGCGCCAGGCGATTCGCACGCGCGTTGAGCTCGGCGTAGCTCAGCGAGCCGCCATCGTGCGTGAGCGCCACCGCATCCGGCGTGCGCCGAACCTGCGACTCGAAGCGCTCATGCGCCCAGCCGTCACCATCACCATCACCATCACCGTCGCCGATGCCCGGCTCGCCATTCGGACCGCCGACGGCTTCGTGTCGCAGCTCCTCCGCGCCGATGCTCCACGCGCGCTGCTGCGCGTGCTCGTCCTCGTCCAACAGATCGATCTGCCGCAGCAACCGATCCGGTTCCGACGCCAGCGCTTCCAGCACCCGCAGGTAATGCCGACCGAGGCGCTCCACGGTCGCGACCTCGAACAGCTCCGCCGCATAGCTGAAGGTCCCGCTCAACCTCCCTTCGGAGGTCTCGATCGTGTGCAGCATCAGCTCCATCTGCGCCGTCTGCTCGCCCAGCGCGAAGGGCTCCAGCGTCAATCCCGGCAGCGTCGGCAGCGTCCGCAGATCGCTGCGCTGATGGTTGAACATGACCTGGAACAGCGGGCTCACCTCCAGGCTGCGCTGAGGCTGCAGCGCGTCGACGAGCTGCTCGAACGGCAGGTCCTGGTGCGCCTGCGCGCCCAGCGCCGCCTCCCGCGCCTGACGCAGCGCGTCGCGCAGGCTCATGTGGCCGTCCAGCCTGGCCTGCAGCACCTGCGTGTTGACAAACAGACCGACGACGCCGCGCGTCTCGCTGCGATGCCGGTTGGCGATGGGCACGCCCAGGCGCAGCGCGCCCGCACCCGTGTACCGATGCAGCAAGACCTGGAAGCCCGCCAGCAGCAGCATGAAGCGCGTGCAGCCTTCCGCCCTCGCCCGCGTGTCCAGCGCACGCGCCAGCGCCTGGGGCACATCGACGCTCAGACTGCCCGCCCGATAGCGGCCGTCCGGACGCCGCGGATGGTCGGTCAGCAGCTGCAGCGCGCCGGCCTCGTCGGTCTCGCCACCACCTCCCTCGCCCGCCAGATGCCCGCGCCAGTACGCCAACTGGCGGTCCTTCTCCCCTGCCTCCAACCAATGGCGTTGCCAGATCGCGTAGTCGGCGTACTGCACCTCCAGCGCCGGCAGCACCGTGGAGGGTGAGGCCCGTTCCTCGACGCCCTCGCGATAGAGCTCGACAAGCTCCTGCACGATCACCTCCATCGACGCGCCGTCCGACACCACGTGATGCATGACCAGCACCAGCACGTGCTCCCGATCCGACAGGCGCAGCATGGTGGCGCGCAGCAGCGGACCGGTCGCCAGATCGAAGGGCTCGTCGCACAGTTGCCGGGCGATACGATGCGCCTGCGCCTTCCGCTGCGTTTCAGGCACGTCGCACAGATCCAGCAGCGGGAGCGCCAGCGTCGCCTCCGCCCGAACCACCTGCTCCGGCTTGCCGTCCGCGTCGGTCGCAAAGACGGTGCGCAGCGCCTCGTGCCGCGCCGTCAGCGCGTTGAAGCCTTCGCGCAGCGCCTCCAGCCGCAACTCGCCGCGCAGCGTCAGCGCGCGGCTGATGTGATACGCGTTGCTCTCCGGCGCCAGCTGCCACAGGAACCATTGCCGCGCCTGCGCATAAGAGGCCGGGCAGCGCGCGCCCTGCGCCGCCGGCCGCCGCAGCACCGGGAACTGGCCGATCGACAGTCCCTCCGCCGTGATCTTGCGGTACACCGCGCGACGCTTCGCGTCGTCCAGTTGAGCGAATCGTTCCGCGATGCCTCGCGTCGCCACTGCGTCCATCAGGAGGTCTCCAAATCGTCGATGAAGGAATCGATGCCGGCGAGCGTCCGCGCCAACGGCACCGTCCGACGCTCCGCCTCGATGCGGCCCGCCAGTCCGGCGGGGGTCGGGTGTTGAAAGAGCTCGCGCACCGTGAGCGTCACGCCCAGCGCCGCCTGCAACCTGGCCATGGCCTGCACCGCCAAGAGTGAATGGCCGCCGAGCTCGAAAAAGTCGTCATGGCGCCCGACCTGGGGCAGATCCAGCACGGTGGCCCACAGCGCGGCCACGGCCTGCTCGGTCTCACCCACCGGCGGCTCGCCCTGCGCGCGCACGGGCGCGTCGGGCGCGGGCAAGGCCTTGCGATCGATCTTGCCGTTGGCGTTCAGAGGCAGCCGCTCCAGCACCACGATCACCGCCGGCACCATGTGCGCCGGCAAGGTCGCGGCCAGCGCCAGCCGCAGCGCCGCCGCCTCCAGCGCCGCGCCGACGCGCGGCGCGGCATGGGCCACGAGCTCGGCACCGCCTGCGCGCATGCGCACGGTCACCGCCGCCTGCGCCACGTCCGGCATCGCCAGCAGCGCGGCCTCGATCTCGCCCGGCTCGATGCGGAAACCGCGCAGCTTCACCTGCTGGTCGATCCGGCCGAGGTACTCCAGCTCGCCCGTCTCGCGCCAGCGCACGCGGTCGCCGGTGCGGTACAGCCGGCCGCCGTCGCCGAAGGGGTCGGCGATGAAGCGTTCCGCGCTCAGGCCGGGCCGGCCCAGATAGCCGCGCGCCAGTCCGGCGCCGCTCACGTAGAGCTCGCCCGCCACGCCCGCCGGCAGCGGCGCCAGCTCCGCGTCCAGCACGCGCAGACCCAGGTCGGGAATGGCCGCGCCGATGGGACTGCGGGTCGCGTCCAGGTCCGCGAACGCGATCGGTCGGTAGGTCACGTGGACCGTGGTCTCCGTGATGCCGTACATGTTGACGAAGCGCGGTCCCGACTCGCCGAAGCGCGCCACCCACGACCGCAGCCGCGCGGGATCCAGCGCCTCGCCGCCGAAGATCACGGTGCGCAGCGCCAGGCCGCGGGCATCGGGTGCGGCGTCGCCGCCGTCCGTGCGTGGCGCCTCGCGCAGGACCTCCTCCTGCAGCTGTCCGAAGGCGGACGGCGTCTGGTTGAGCACGGTGACGCCCTCACGACACAGCAGCGCCAGGAAGTCGGACGGGGAGCGGCTGATCCAGTACGGCACCACCACCAGACGACCGCCGGTGCACAGCGCGCCGAACAACTCCCAGACCGAGAAGTCGAAGGCATAGGAATGGAACAGCGACCACACGTCGCTTTCATCGAAGCGGAACCAGGCCTCGGTCGCGTCGAGCAGCCGGATCACGTTGCGGTGGCTGACCGCCGCGCCCTTGGGCTTGCCCGTCGAGCCCGAGGTGTAGATCACATACGCGAGCTGGTCCGGATGGACCGTCATCGATGGATCGTGCTCCGGCTCACCGGCCAGATCGGGCGCGTCAATGCGCAGCGTGGCGATGCCGGTCACGGGCGCGGCATCCGCCGCCCCGGCGGTCAGCACGAGGCTCACGCCGCTGTCGAGCACCATGTGGGCGAGGCGCTCACGCGGATAGTCCGGATCCAGCGGCACGTAGGCCGCGCCGACCTTGAGCACGGCCAGCAGGCCCACCACCAGCGCCGCCGAGCGCGGCGCCGCGACACCCACCTTGGCCTCCGGCCCGACGCCCAGCGCGATCAGGCGATGCGCCAGTCGATTGGCACGGGCGTTGAGCTCGGCGTAGCGCATCGACTGTCCGTCGGCCACCAGCGCGACCGCCTCCGGCCGCGCGCGGGCCTGCGCCTCGAAGCGCCGATGCAGGGCCTGCGCCCGCGCTGACTCGTGCGGGCTGGCCGGGTCGCCCCAGCGCCGGACCTGCGTCCGTTCCTCGTCGTCCAGCAGGTCGAGCTCGCCGCGGCCCTCGTCCGGGTCCAGCGACATCAGCCCCAACAGCAAACGCCGCAGATGCCGCCCGATGGTCGCCACCGCGGCGGTGTCGAACACCGCCACCGCATGGCGCAGGCTCAGCCGCAGCGTCTCGCCCGGCTGCACCACCAGCATGAGCGAATAGTGCGTCTCCTCGCACTTGATCGTCCGCGTCACGCGCAGCCCACCCGCCGCGCGATCGCGCAGGGCCTCGTCGATCGGATAGTTCTCGAAGACAAGCAAGGTATCGAACAGCCCCTGCCCCGCCTGGCCCGCCCAGCGCTGGATCTCGAAGAGCGGCACCTGGTCGTGCTCGCGCGAGGCGCCGTTCTGCGCCTGCAGCTCCCGCAGCCAGGCGGCGCCGGCCCGCGGACGCGGCGCGGTCACTACCGGCAGCGTGTTGATGAACAGGCCCACCAGGCGCTCGGCATCGGGCAACTCGGCGACACGCCCGGCGCTGGTCACGCCGAAGCACACGACGTCCTGCCCCGTGTGGGCCTGCAGCAGCAGCGCCCAGGCCGCCTGCACCAGCGTGTTGAGCGTCACCCGACGCGCCTGCGCGAAGCGCGTCAGCCGCGCGCTGTCCTCGACGTCGAGCTCCAGCCGCCACTCGTCCTGAACCGCTGCCGGTGCCGGCGTCGCCGTGGACGCGGCCACCGCAGTCGCCGTCGTGATGGCGGCATCGACGGGACGTCGCACCGACTCCGCCAGACGGCAAGGCTCGGGCAACTGATCCAGCACCGCCTGCCAGTGCAGGCGCGCCGCGCCGGCGTCGCGTCGGGCCAGGGCCACGATGTGATCGCGGAATCGGGATTGGCGCGGCGCGACCGTCTGCCCCGCGTAGCGGCCCAGCACCTCCGCCATCAGCTGCGAGGTACTCCAGCCATCCAGCAGCAGGTGATGCCAGGTCCAGATCAGGTGATGGCGGTCGCCGGGCAGGCGCACCGCGGTCATCCGCATCAGCGGCGGCGCGGCGAGATCGAAACCGCGCCGCCGGTCCGCGACGGCCAGCGCCTGCAGTCCGGTCTCGTCGATCTCCGGTTGCCGCGTCCAATCCAGCACCTGCCAGGGCAGCGTCGCCCGCTTGGCGACCCACTGCAGCGGCAGCTCTCCCGCGAGGAAGCCGGTGCGCAGCGTCTCGTGCCGATCGAGCGCGTCCTGCCACGCGGCCTGCAGGCGCGGCAGGTCCAGCGCCTCGAGGTCCAGCCGCAGCTGGTTCAGATAAGCGGTGCCCTCCGGCGCGCTGAGGCTGTGGAACATCAGCCCGGCCTGCAACGGCGACGGCGGATAGAGATCGGCGAGCTCGCGCAGCGGCAGGCGCAGTCGGTCCAGTTGCTCCTGCGTCGCGCCCGCCAGCGGGAAGTCCGACGGCGTGACGCCTTGCGGGCCGCGCGCGCAATGGTCGATGACGGCGGTCAACGCCCGCACCTGGCGGTCCAGCAGATCTTGGACGACGGCCTCCTCATGCACCGCGCCGCTGAAGGTCCAGCTCAGGCGCAGCTCGCCGCGATAGACCAGCGCGGAGACCTCCAGCCAGACGCGACGACGGCTGTGGGCCGCGCGCGCGGCGCCGGCGCTCTCCGGCGCCGGACGCCACAGCGCACCGGCGTCGACGCTTTGGTCCAGTTGACCCAAGTAGTTGAAGCTGACTTGCGGATACGCGCGCCCCGCCAGCGCCGCGCCGTCGACGCTCAGGTGGCGCAGCACGCCGTAGCCGACGCCCTTGCCGGGCACCCGCCGGAGCTGCTCCTTGACGCGACGGATCGACCGGCCGAGATCGCCCGGGTCCGGCGACAGACGCACCGGATAGAGGCTGGTGAACCAGCCCACCGTGCGCGACAGATCCGCCACCTCGTCGTCGACGCCCAGGTCCTCGCGGCCGTGGCCCTCGAGCTCGATCAACACGCTCTCGCGACCGTCCCATTCGCACAGCACCTGCGCGAGCGAGGTCAGCAGCAGGTCGTTGATCTGCGTGCGGTAGGCCTGCGAGACCTCGAACAGCAGACGCTGGGTGGTCGCCTCGTCGAGCGAGCGGCTGAGCGTGCGCGCCTGCGCGATGTGGTTGGCGCCACCGGCGTCGCCGGGCAACGAGGGCTCCGCCGGCCCGGCGACGTCCAGCCAATGCGGCAACTCGTCTCGCAGCGCGGTCGATCCCGCGGCGGCGTTCAATTGACGCGACCATTCGCGGAAGCTGGCCGACGACGGTGCGAGCTCGATCGGTCGGCCGTCACGCAGTTGGCGATGTGCGATCTGCAGATCCTCCAGGATCACGCGCCAGGACACAGTGTCCACCACCAGGTGATGGGCCACCAGCAGCAGCCGGCCCGGCCGACCGCCGCCCAGTTCCATCCAGACCGCCTTGAACGGCGCCGTCAGGCTCAGGCTGGCTTGCACCGTGTCGGCGGCCCGCGTGATGGCGGCGGAGGCGCCTTCGCGCTCCACCGCATCGCTCAGATCGAGCGACTCGAAGAACGCCGTCGGCAGACCGGAGGTCACGGCCTGCCGCCATGTTCCGGACTCCTGACGGAAGCCGGTGCGCAGCGCGGCATGCCGCAGCACGACCTGCACTACCGCCTCGCGGACCTGCGCGGGATCCACCACGTCGGTGGCGGCCAGCATCAACGACTGGTTCCAATGATGACGGGGCGCATCGCCTTGGAAAGCCGCCTCGAAGAACCAGCGCTGCACCGGCGTGAGATCGAAGCTGCCGCCGTCCTCGCCCGGCGTGGCGCTGGGCCTCGACGCGCCGGCGTCGATGGCGTCGGTGGCCGTGGTGCCATCAGCGCCGATGGCCGTCGAGCCGGTCGCCGGCAGCGCGGCGGCATCGACGCGAGGCGCGATCGCGGCGACGGTCTGCAGCTCCATCATCAGCTTGGGGCTGAGCTTGAGCCCACGGCGCCGCGCCCGCGCGACGATCTGCAGGCTCAGGATGGAGTCGCCGCCCAGTTCGAAGAAGTTGTCGTGACGACCGACGCGCGAGGTCCGCAGCACGTCGGCCCACACCTGCGCCAGCGCCTCCTCGACCTGGCCGATCGGCGCGTCGCCGTCCTGACGATGGACGCCGGAATCGGTCGCCGACGCCTCATCGGCGCGGACCAGTCCCGGCAGCGCGCGACGATCGAGCTTGCCGTTGGCCGTGAGCGGCAAGGCCGACAGCGTGGCGATCGTCGTGGGCAGCATGTAGTCCGGCAACGTCGCCGCCAGCGCCTGACGCAGCGTGTCGGTCGCCAGCGCGCGGCCCTCTGCGGGCACGACATAGGCGTGGAGCTGCGTGCGGCCGTCCTCGGTCTCGACCGGCAGCACGGCGGCATTCGCCACGCCGTCCAGCGCCAGCACGGCCTGGACCACCTCGCGCAGCTCGACGCGATAGCCGCGCACCTTGAACTGGTCGTCGAGGCGCCCCAGGAACTCCAGGCTGCCGTCGGGCCGCTGCCGCACGCGGTCACCGGTGCGGTAGAGCCGCCGGCCCGTGTCGAAGGGACTCGCGATGAAGCGCTCGGCCGTCTGGCCGGGCCGCCCCTGATAGCCGCGCGCGACCTGGACGCCGCCGAGATAGAGCTCGCCCGCCAGACCCGCGGGCACCGGCCGCAGCCAAGCGTCGAGCACATGCGCCTCGCCGCCCGCGAGCGGTCGACCCAGCGGCAGCGTCGCGGCCCGGCGATCGGCGGTGAGCGCCTCCTGCGTGAGCAGGCCGACGGTGGTCTCCGTCGGACCGTAGTGATTGAGCACCGAGGTGTCCGGGCTCAACTCGGCGACGCGCTCCAGCAGCGGCCAACGCGTGGCCTCGCCGCCCACCACCAACCGACGTCGCGGCAGCACGTGCGACGGATCGGCCGCGCTCATCAGCGCTTGCAGATGGCTGGGGACAATCTTGAGCACGTCCACCTGGTGGCGATGCATGTAGTCGGCGAAGCGGTCGGGATCGAAGGCCGTCTCGGCCGAGACCAGATGCAGCAGCCGCGCCGAGCACAGCGCGCCGAACAGCACGGTGTGCCCCAGGTCGGCGGCCACGGTGGAGACCATGGCCATGCTGGTCGCGGAATCGTCCAGGGCCAAGCGCTGCAGCACGGACCGAACGTAGTGGGCCAGCGCGCCGTGGCTGACGACCACGCCCTTGGGTCGCCCGGTGGAGCCGGAGGTGTAGATCAGGTAGGCGGCTTGCGCGGGATGCGTGGAAAGCCCGGCGAGCTCTGGAGCGCTCGCACGTTGCGCACCTTCGCTGATCGCCTCGATCTCATCGAAGCCCAGTACCGGAACGTCGGACTGCCAGCCAAGCGGCGCGGCAGCCAGGATCAGCGCGGCTGCGCTGTCCGCCACCTGATGCGCGAGCCGGTCGGCGGGTAGCGCGGGGTCCAGCGGCACATAGACGCCACCGGCCTTGAGCACGCCCAGCAGGCCGACGACCAGCGGCACCGAACGGTCCGCGCACACGCCCACGCGTGTCTCGGCGCGCACGCCACGCGCGCGCAGCACGGCGGCGAGCTGATCGCTGCGACGGTCCAGCGCCTCGAAGCTCAGCACCTCAGGCTCGGCCATCACCGCGGCCGCTTGCGGTGCCTGGCGGACCGAGGCTCGCCACAGCGACAGCACGTCCGGCGCCTCCGCGATCGCGGACGCGTCCTCAGGGACCACCACCGGCACGGCCACCGGTTGAGCGGCGTCCGGCCAGGGCAGATCGGCCACGCGGGCCTCCGGTTGTCGTGACAGCAGGTCGACCAGCCCCAGCAGCAGGCCCTCGAACAGCGTCGACAGACGCGTCATGGTCGGCTCGTCGAGGGCGCGGAGATCGTGCAGATACTCGATGCCCAACTGCTCACCGAGCTTGACGCGCAGCGTGCAGGGATAGTGGTTGCCGTAGGCGGCATGGGCCGTCCCGAACCGCAGCGGACCGTCGCCGACCCGCGTCAGGATCTCGTCGAGCGGATAGTTCTCGAAGACGATGATCGTGTCGAACAGCCCCTGTCCCGCGCCCAGGGCCGAGACCGCGGCGGCGCGCTGGATCTCGGACAGCGGCGTGTGCTCATGCTCGCGCGACGCTGCGTTCTGGTCCTGCAGCGCGGCGAGCCACTGGCGCAGCGACTGATCCGGTCGCGGATGCGCGACCACCGGCAGCGTGTTGATGAACAGCCCCAGCGCCTGCTCGATGCCGGGCACCTCGGCCGGTCGGCCGGCGGTGGTCGCGCCGAAGCACATTGGCTCGCGACCCAGCACCGCCTGCAGCGTGAGGCCCCAGGCGCCCTGGATCAGCGTGGAGACGGTGAGCCGCTCGCCGCGGGCGAAGGCCGCCAAGCGCGCGGTATCGGTGCGCGCGATGGTGGTGGCTCGCGTGCGGAAGTCTTGCGTGCGATCCAACGGCCGGCCCGCCGCGAAAGCGTCGGCCAAGCGCGTGGGCCGTTCGAGGGACGAGAGCAGCTCGTGCCAGTAATCGCGCGAGGCCCGCGCATCGGCACGAGCCAGCCAGCCGATGTAGTCGCGGTAGCGGATAGGCGGCGCTTCGGGGATCTCACCGCCGTAGTGGCGCAGCACCTCGGCCATCAGGCGAGACGTGCTCCAACCGTCGAGCAGCAGATGGTGGTGGGTCCAGATGAAGTGATGGCGGCCCTCGTCCAGCCGGACCAGCCGCAGCCGCATCAGCGGCGGCGCGGCCAGGTCGAAGCCGCGCGAGAGCTCCTCGCCGGCGAGCGCGTCCAGCGCGTCCAGCGCGGCCGCGGCGTCGGCGCGATCGCGCCAGTCCTGCTCGATCAGAGGCGGCTCGACCGAGCGGGACACCCACTGGCGCGGTGTCTCGCCGTCCAGGAAGCCGGTGCGCAGGATGGCGTGGCGGTCGAAGGCCGCGGCCCAGGCCGCCGCGAAGCGCAAGACGTCCAGTCCGTGCACGTCCACGCGCAGCTGGTTGACGTAGGTGCCGGACTCCGGATCGACGACGCTGTGGAACAGCATGCCCTGCTGCATCGGGGACAGCGGATAGAGGTCTTCCAGTCGGGCGGATTGATCGGCGCTCAGCGGCAGGTGGTCGAGCTGCGGCTGCGTGAGACCGGCCAGCGGGACGTCCGAGGGCGTGAGGCCGCGCGCGCCGGACAGGCAATGGGTCACCAGCGCGCGGAGCTCCGCGCCGAGCTGGTCGGCGAGGCGCTGCACCGCAGTGGCTTCGTGTCGAGCGGCGCTGTAGCTCAGCTGCAATCGGAGCTCACCGGCGTACACCTGACCGTTGATGGAGAGCTCGTGCGTGGCCCGCGAGGACGGATCCAGCGGTTGGCCCGCGCGCTCGCCGGCGATACGCCAGGGCGCGTCGTTGCCGAAGCTCGCGTCGAACTGGCCCAGATAGTTGAAAACGACCTGCGCGCGCGGCAGACCGCGCAAGACCTGACGCTGCGCCTCATCGCCGAAGTGCTTGAGGACGCCGAAGCCCAGTCCTCGCGTGGGCACCTGCCGCAAGGTCTCCTTGATGCGCTTGATCGCCTCGCCCGGCTCACCCTCGGCTTGCAGCAGCACCGGGAACAGGCTGGTGAACCAACCCGCCGTGCGTGAAGGGTCAACGCTCAACGCAGCCGATGCCTCGGGGGAGGTCGCCGCGCCGGCGATCGCATCGCTCAGATCCTCCCGCCCGTGGCCTTCGAGGTCGACGAGCACGCGGTCGATTCCGCCCCAGGCGCACAGCGCTCGACCCAGCGCGGTCAGCAGCAGGTCGTTGACCTGCGTGCGGTAGGCCGCCGGCGCCTGCTTGAGCAGTTGCGCGGTCGTGTCGACGTCGAGCCTCAGCTCCACCGAGCGGCGCTCCGCCACGGTGTTGCCGCCTTCGGGGTGCTCGATGGGAAGCGTTGACGGCGAGTCTCCCTGCGATTTCCAGTACACCACTTCATCCTGGTGGTGATCCGCATAGGCGCGCAGCGCGCCAGCCCAACGGCGCAGGGCTGATCTCGCGCGAGGGAGTTCGATCTCCCGACCCGCGATGCTCAACGCCTGCGCGGTGCGCAAATCCTCCAGCAGCACGCGCCAGGACACGCCATCCACCGCCAAGTGGTGGATCACCAGCAGCAGCCGCTGGCCGCCGTCCGGCAGCTCAATCAGCAGCGCGCGCAGCAGCGGGCCGCGCTCGATGTCCAGACTACGTTGGGCCTCGTCGCACAGCGCTTCAATCGCGGCGCCTTGCGTGGCGCCAGCCTGGACCTGCCGAATCCACAGCAGCTCTTGGAGCTCGCGCTCGTCCGCCGGCTCGCAGCGCTGCTCCCATCGGCCATCGGCGTCCTGGATAAAGCGCAGCCGCAGGCTGTCGTGATGACGCACCAGCGCTTGAAGAGCCGTCTTCAGCGGCTCGATGCTCAGCCGCTCGCGCGGCTGCAGCAGCACCGACTGGTTCCAGTGATGCCGAACCGGGACGTCCATCTCGAAGAACTCGGCCTGCATCGGCAGCAGCGGCAGGGGCTCGCCGTGCTCGGGGGGATCGATGAGGACAACGCCCTCGCCGTTCTCGCTGCCGACCTTGACCGCCTCGGCGACCGCCGCAAGCTGCGCCACCGTCTGGCGCTCGAAGAGCTGCCGCGGCGTGATGCGCCAGCCGCGCTGACGCAGCCTCGCCACAATCTGCAGGCTCAGGATGGAGTCGCCACCCAGCTCGAAGAAGTTGTCCTCGCGCCCGACCTGCTCGAGCTTGAGTACCTCGGACCACACGGCGGCAAGCGTCCGCTCCGCCTCACCCTGGGGGGCTTCGTGCACCCGCGCTACGGGCTCGGGCTCCGGCAAGGCCTTGCGGTCGATCTTGCCGTTGGCGTTCAGCGGCAAGCGCGACAGCACCATCAGGATGGACGGCACCATGTACTGCGGCAGCGAGACCGACAGGCGCTCGCGGATCGCGTTCACATCGATTGCACTGGCTTCGTCCTCTGCGACGTCGCTCTCGGCAGCGTCGCTCGCGCTGGCCTTCGGCGCGATGTACCCCACCAGTCGCTGCGCGCCCGTCGGTCCCGGCCGGGCCACGACCACCGCCTCGCCCACACCTGGCTGCGCCAGCAACTGCGCCTCGATCTCGCCGAGCTCGATCCGCAGCCCGCGGATCTTGACCTGATGGTCGAGTCGGCCCAGGTACTCCAGTTGACCATCGGCGCGCCAGCGCACCAGATCGCCGGTGCGGTACAGGCGCTCGCCTGGTTCGAACGGGTCGGCGACGAAGCGCTCCGCCGTGAGTGCCGGTCGGTGCAGGTAGCCGCGTGCAAGACCCACGCCGCCCAGATAGAGCTCACCGGCCACGCCACGCGGCACGGGCGCGAGCTGCGCATCGAGCACCCACGTGCGGATGCCCGCGATGGGCTTGCCGATCGGCACCGCCGCTCCGCCCTCGTCCTGGCAGTGCCAGAACGTCACGTCAATGGCTGCCTCCGTCGGGCCGTACAGGTTCTCCAGCGCCACTCCGGGCAGACGCGCCAGCACCTGCGCCTGCGCCGGCGCGGGCAGCGCCTCGCCGCTGCACACGATGCGCTTCAGCCCCGAGCAGCTCGAGGCGCCCTCATACGCGAGGAAGGCTTGCAGCATCGACGGCACGAAGTGCAGCGTCGTCACGCGTTGGTCGACGATGCGCCGCACCAGTCGCGCTGGATCGCGATGCTCGCCCGGCGCGGCCAGCGCGAGCCGCGCGCCAGTCATCAGCGGCCAGAAGAACTCCCACACCGACACGTCGAAGCCGAATGGCGTCTTCTGCAGCACCGTGTCCGACGCGTCCAGCGCGTAGGCCTGCTGCATCCAAGCGAGCCGGTTGCGCAGCCCGCGATGCCGATTGGCCGCGCCCTTGGGTCGGCCCGTCGAGCCCGACGTGTAGATCACATACGCCAGATGCTCGCCGTGCAGCGTCAAGCTCGGGTCGTGCGAGGGCTCGCCCTCGAGCAACAGCGTGTCCAGCGTCAGCACCGTGAGGTCTTTCGCGTCCCCGCGCGTTCGTGCCTCGTCAATCAGCGGCAACAGCGACGATTGCGTCAGCAGCAGCTGTACCCCGCTGTCGCTGAGCATGTAGCCGATGCGCTCGGCCGGGTACTCGGGATCGATCGGCACATACGCGCCGCCGGCCTTGAGGATGCCCAGCAGCCCCACCACCATCTCCACCGAGCGTTCCATCGCGATGCCCACGCGCACGTCCGGCCCCACGCCGCATGCGATGAGCCGATGCGCCAGGCGATTCGCACGCGCGTTGAGCTCGGCGTAGCTCAGCGAGCCGCCATCGTGCGTGAGCGCCACCGCATCCGGCGTGCGCCGAACCTGCGCTTCGAAGCGCTCGTGCGCCCAGCAATCACCGTCACCGTCACCGTCACCGTCACCGTCGCCGATGCCGATGTCCGCCTCGCCATTCGGCCTACCGACGGCCTCGTGTCGCAGCTCCTCCGCGCCGATGCTCCATGCGCGCTGCTGCGCGTGCTCGTCCTCGTCCAACAGATCGATCTGCGACAGCGGCCGATCCGCCTCCTCGACGAAGGCCGCCAGCACGCGGTCGTAGTACCGCGCCACGCGCCGCGCCGTGTCGGCGTCGAACAGATCGGTGTTGTACTCCAGCCGTCCCCGCACCCTGCCCGCGTTGATCCCGATGTCGAGCGAGAGCTCGAACTTCGCGCTGTCCTGCGCGAGCCGGATCGGCTCGACCGCCAGGCCCTCCAGGGTCAGGTCTCGCGCCGGGTCGCCCATCTGCAGCCCGAACAGCACCTGGAACACCGGATTCCTGGCCGGATCGCGCCGCTCCTTGCGCCGCGCCACGATCAGCTCGAAGGGCACCTCCATGTGCGCCATCGCCGCCAGCGTCTCGGCGCGCACGCGCCGGCACAGCTCGCGCGGCGTCGTCGCCCCGTCCATGCGGACACGGAAGACCTGCGCGCTCACGAAGCAGCCCAGCACGCCCTGCAGTTCCTCGCGATGCCGCCCCGTGACCGGCACGCCCACCGCGAAGTCCTCCTGCCCGGACAGTCGCGCCAGCAGCGTCTGCCAAGCCGCCAGCAGGACCACGAAGGGCGTGCAGCGTTCGGCGCGGCAGAAACGCTCCAGCGCCACCGCGCGCTCGGGCGCGAGCTCGACCGGCTCCTCGGCGCCGGCGAAGGTCTGGCTGGCCGGACGCGGACGATCCAGCGGCAGATCGATCGGCGCGAGCGACGGTCCGAGCACCTCGTCCCAATGACGCAGGCTGCCATCCAGATGCCCCTCGTCATGCCGCCGCCGCTGCCAGACCGCATGGTCGGCGTACTCGACGGGCGGCTCGGACAGATGAATGGGCTCGCCCGCGACGGCCTGTCGATAGGCCTGGCCCAGATCCCGCGCGAGGATGGGATTCGACCCGCCGTCGGAGGCGATGTGGTGCAGGCACAGCGCGAGCACCTGATGCCGCTCGTCCAGCCGGATCAATCGCGCGACCAGCGGAGGCGCGACGCCCAGATCGAAGACATGCCCGGCGATCTCCCGCACCGAAGCCTGCAGACGCGCCTCGCGCTCGGGCTCCGGAACGGCCGACAGGTCCACGCGCTCCAGCCGGAAGTCGACCGACCCGTTCACCCGCTGCATCGGCACGCCGTCGATCTCCTGGAAGCTGGACCGCAGCACCGCGTGACGCGTGATCACCGCCTGGAAGGCGCGCTCCAGCGCTTGCGGGTCCACCGCGCCCGTCAGCCGGAAGGCGCGCGGCAGGTTGTAGGCGGTCAGGCCCGGCCTCAGCCGTTGCAGCAGCCAGAGCTGTTCCTGGGCATGGGACAGCCGGTACGGCTGGCCCTGCGGCGCGAGTCCGCGCACGAGGGCATCAGCGTCGGCGTCGGACGCGGAGCGCCGGGCCGCGGCGGCGAGGGAGGCGATGGCCGAGTCGGAAGCTGCGTCATTCATCGTGGATGTCCGGTGGCGCTGGACGCGTCCAGGGAAGAGAGGGATGGGAGGGAAGGAAACTCGGCGTGCAAGGCGGCCGCGAGCGCGCTCGGCGTGGGGTGGTCGAACACGAGCGCATGCGCCACCTCGACCGCCAGCAGCTTGCGCAGGCGAGCCACCAGCCGGATCACGAGCAGCGAATGCCCGCCGTGATCGAAGAAGTCGTCGTCGACGCCGAGCGGCGCGCGATCCAGCAGCTCGCCCATGTGGACGGCGATCCGGCCCGCGAGGCTGTCATCGGCGGCACCAGCACCAGCACCAGCGACCGCGGTCACGGTCGCGCCCTTGTTCGCGCCTTCGTCCGCGTTCCCGCTCGCGCTTGCGTGCCCGGCGATGTTCTCGACGGGATTGACCGCTGCCTCCGTCGTGGAGGTCGTGGAGGTCGTGGCGACCTGTCCGGCCAAGGCCAGGCGATCCACCTTGCCGTTGCCCAGCCGCGGCAGTTCCACCATGAATCGATAGCGCGACGGTCGCATCGGCTCGGGCAGGCGCGCCGTCAGGTGGGCGCGCAGCGCGGGCTCCAGCGCGGCCTCGTCCGCGCCGTGTTCCGGTACGACGATGGCCGTCAGCTCCGGACCGGACGACCCCGCGCGCGCCAGGACCACGGCCTGGCGGACCTGCGCGTGCGAGAGCAACGCGGCCTCGACCTCGCCCGGCTCGATGCGGTGGCCGCGGATCTTGAGCTGGTCATCCGCCCGTCCGGCGAGTCGCAAGCCGCCCTGCGGCAGCAGCCACGCCAGATCGCCGGTGCGGTACAGGCGTCCTCCGGCATGGAAGGGATCGTCGACGACGACCTCGCCCGGCCGGTTCAGGTAGCCGCGGCACAGCTGCGCGCCGCCGATCCAGACCTCGCCCATCGCGCCGACCGGCACCGGCCGCATCGCCGCGTCGAGTACCCGCACCCGGTTGTTGGCCAGCACCGTCGACAGCGGCAACACCGCCGGCGGCGCGGCGTCACCGGCCTCGGGGCGGCGCACGGCATGCACCATCACGCCGACGGTCGTCTCCGTCGGGCCGTAGTGGTTGTGGATGTCGCAGTGCGGCGCGATGCGCCGCAGCCGCTCGATCAGCGCGCGGGGCGCCGCCTCGCCGCCCAGGACCAGGCAGCGCGGCAGGCTCGGCTGGTCGGCGTCGAGCAGCGCCTCCAGGTGCGAGGGCACGATCTTCAGCGCGTCGATCTCGCGCATGCGCATGAATCGGGAGAAGGCCTCGGGATCCTGCGAATCCCGCGACGAGGCGATCACCAGACAGGCCCCGTTGAACAGCGCGCCGAACAGCGCGGTGTTGCCCAGATCCGCCGCGACAGTGCTTGTCAGCGCCCAGCGCCGGCAGGCCTCGAGTCCCATCGCCGCGCTGGCCGCCGCCACGTAGTTGAGCAGCGCGCCGTGTTCGATGACCACGCCCTTGGGTGTCCCGGTCGAGCCCGAGGTGTAGAGCAGATAGGCGGCATCGCTCGATCGGCCGGGCTCGAACGGGGCCGGGTCGGACGCGCCGGCGCCCGGCTCTTCGCCAAGGCGCTCGATGTCGATGACGTCGCCGTCACCCTCCTCGCCTTCACGGCCGCGCAGCACCACGCGCGGCCGCGCGTCGTCCAGCACGGCCTGCCGGCGCGCGATCGGCCATTGCGGATCCAGCGGCAGATAGGCCGCGCCCGCGCGCCAGGCGGCGAGCATCGCCACGACCAGGCTTGCCGAGCGCGGCAGCGCCAGCGCCACGATGTCGCCCCGCGCCACGCCTGACGCGCGCAGCCGGCGTGCCAGCCGCAGCACCTCGTCGTCGAGCTCGCGATGGCTCAGGCGCCGGTCTCCGTCCTCCAGCGCCGGTGCGTGCGGCGTTCGCTCGGCCCACTGCGCCGTGCGCGTCGCCACCGTGGCGGTGCCGACATCCAGCGGCGCCGGGTCGGCCAGCAGCTCGGCTCGCCGCGCCGCCGGCATGAATTCCAGCGCCTCGACCGGCGTCTCCGGACGGGCCGACGCATCCTCCAGCAGCGCGAGCAGTTGCTCGCACAGCCGCTGCGCATCCGCCGCCGAGTAGTGGGAGGACGACGCCCGCACCGAGATGAGCACGGCATCAAGGTCGCCCTGCCCGCCATGCCGACGCCAATCGACGTGCACGGCCAGCTCGGTCCCGAGGCTCGCCCCATCGCCGGGTGAGCCGATCTCGCGCACCGACCAGCGCGCGCCGCCCGTGACCGCCTCCGTCCACATCGAGGCCGACGCGCCGAAGGCCAGATGACGGCGATCGGTGGGCGCGTCGACGGGCCAGTACTCCTGCGCGGCCGCATGTCGCTCCTTCGCCGCCGCGAGCCGATCAAGCCAAGCGCCGAAGCCCTCGCCGGCGACCGGGTCGACGACCAGGGGCAACAGCTTCTCGTAGGGGCCGACCGCGCCGAGCATCAGCTCGTAGTCATCCCGGCAGTCGTGCGCCCAGCCGGCGACGAAGGGCGTCCAGCCCTGCAGGCGCGACAGCAGCAGCCACCAGGCGGCATGGATCACTTCCGGCGCGCGCAGGCCGTGCGCGGTCCCGATTTCATCGATGCGCCGCGCGAGCCGGCCCTCGCAGCTCGCCGAAGCGGACTGCGCCGCGCCGGCCGAGCCGACGGCCACATCGGTCGGGGCGTCAACGGCACCCGAGGTCGCCGCTTCCACACGGTCGCGTCGGAAGGACAGGCACGCGGCCTGATCGCCGATGACCTGCGCGAGGTGATCGCTCCAGTAGGCCGCGATGGCGGACGCGTCCTCCTCGTCGGCCAGTTCCTGGCGCCAGGCCACGAACGCGTCGTACTGGAAGACCGAGGCCGGCGGCAGACTCGTCGCATAGGCCTCGGCGATCTGTCCGGCCAGCGCGATGAGACTGCCGCGGTCCGCGACCCATTCGCTCAGGCGCAGGGTCAAGGTGGTCCGCTCCGGCCCGACGGCGTTCAGCACTGCCCGCACGTTCGGCGCGTCGAGGCGGTCCTCGTCGCCCTCTTCCCGCCACCGCGGCAATGGCCCCTCCTCCATCGCCTGCCGCAGATCGCGCCGCCCGCTCACCCGCAGCAGCCGATGCCGCAGCCCCTGATGCGCGCCCAGCACACGCTCGACAGCGTCACGCAGGCGGGCCAGGTCCACGGACCCGATGACATCGAGGCTCAAGCGCCAGCCGTCGGACGCGACGTCCACCACGCCGTCGCCCTCCATCGCCGACAGCCGCGCGCACGCGGCGCTCACGCCCGGCAGCGCGCGCTGCTCGGGGCTCAACGGCAGGCTGCCCAAGACAGTCCGTTCCGGCGCGTTCATGGCGCGCCTCCCACGTCGCGCCAGCCCGCCAGATCGACCCGATCGAACATGGCGCCCATCGCCACGACGATCTTGCGCGGCCCCTCGTACGGATCACGCGCATGCGCCGCGACCATGTTGTCCAGCATCACCACGTCCCCGCGCCGCCACTCGAAGCGCACGGCGCAGTCCTCGTAGGCGCGGCCGATGATCGCCATCGTCTCGTCGGCGATGGGCGCGCCGTCGCCGTAGCGAACGTCGCGCGGCAGCCGGCCGGGACCGGCCGTCGACAGCAGGTCCTCGCGCAGCTGCGGATCCAGGCAGGCCGGATGGTGCAGCTGCACCTGGTTGAAGAAGACCCGGTCCCCGGTATGCGGATGCGTGATCACCGCCGGGCAGCGCGTGCGCGTCTGCAGCGTCCGCTCGTCCAGCCAGCTCCAGGCGATGCCGGCGCGATCCAGGCGCTGCTCGACCTCGTCGCGCCGGTCGGTCTTGTAGAAGTCCTGCCAGCTGACGTCCAGCCGCGGCGTGAAGGTGCGCACGTACAGCAGGTGGCGGCGCTCGAACTCCTCGACCAGCGCGGCCGGCAGCCGGCGCAGCATCTCGCGGCCGTCCACGATCGGCGTGGCGCCGCCGACCGGCGACGGCAGCTCGCAATAGAACCACTGCTTGCGCGGCCAGCGCTCCAGATGGGCGCTCTCGTTGTGATACAGGATCATCTGGCGCTCGGGATAGGGCGTGGACTGGTAGGTGTTGCGGCCGCCCTCCTTCTTGGGCAGGTCGCCGTAGCTGCCGTAGAGCGCCGGCTCGATGGTCTCGGCGAAGGTCTCGAACGCCTGCGGCGTGCGCAGCCCAAAGTCGCGAAAGAGCAGCGCGCCGTGCCGCCGCACCAAGGTCTCGACCTCGTCGGCATGGGCGCGGGCCCAGGCGGCGGCGTCCAGATCGGGCGTCGTCGCCTCCAGCACCAGCGGGAACTCGCGGCCGGGGGCGAGGAAGCCGCGGCGGACCTGCGCCGCGCCGCCGTCCAGCGGCTGGCCGGCGCCAGCGGCGCCGGATCGCGCGGCCAGGCGACCCAACCGGGCCAGCTTGTCCTGTGTCGAAGGCATGCTCATGGAAGAACGCTCCGGGGAAAGAGAAGGAGTCGAGGACGCGCCGACGGCGTCGGCCGGCGCGATGAGAAGGCGGTCCGGCGCGTCGACCCATTGCCGGAGCACGCGCTCCCATTGCGCGGCGAACGCGGCCACGGTGGCGCGGCGATAGAGCGCCGGGGAGAACACCCAGTCGATGCCCAGGCCGCCATCGGTCAGGGGTCGCAGGAACACGGCCAGATCAAACTTGGACGCGACCGCCGGCTGGGCCACGATCTCCACCGCGACGCCGGCCATCTCGAAGCGCTCCGGCGGCGTGTTCTGCAACACGAAGAGCACCTGCACCAGCGGATTGCGGCCGCGGTCGCGCGGCAGCGCGAGCCGGTCCACGATGCGGTCGAAGGGCATGTCCTGATGATCGAAGGCACCCAGCAGACTGTCCTTGACCCTCGCCAGCCAGGCGCGGACGGTCCCGGTCGCTCCGGCGTCCGCGTCGTCGGGCAGGCGCGAGCGCACCGGCACCACGTTGACGAAGAAGCCGATCAGGCCCTCCAGCAGCGGGTGCTCGCGACCGGCCACGTCGCTACCGACGATCAGATCGCGTTGACCGGAGCGCTCATGCAGCACCCACAGGAAGGCGGCGAGAAGCACCGTATAGGGCGTGGTGCCGGCTTCGCGGGCCAGCGCGGCCGCGGCGCGCGCGAGCGGCGCCTCCAGCCGGCCGGTGATCGTGTCGGCCGTGTGCGATGCCCGCCTCGGTCGTTCCAGATCCTCTGGCAGCGTGGACACCGCCGGCGCCTGCGCCAGGTAGTGGGTCCAGAACGCCAGACCGCGCTGCCCCGCTTCGCCGGCCAGTCGCCGCTCGTGCCAGCGCGCGTAGTCGCGGTACTGGACCGGCAGCGCCGGCAGCGCGGACGCACGCCCGTGCCGGAGCGCCTCGTGCAGGGCGCTGAACTCGCGGGCCAGCACGGCGGCCGACCAGCCGTCGAACGCGATGTGGTGGATCACCAGCACCAGCGCGTGATGCGCGGCGCCCAGGCGCACCAGGGCCGCGCGCAGTAGCGGGCCGGTCGCGAGATCGAAGGGCTGCGCGGTCAGGTCGCGGACCAGCGGCGCGAGGTCCTCCAGGGATGTGACGGCGTCCGGCGACCCGGTCGTCGAGATCGACAGTCGCCGCAGCGGCACCGGCGCCGCGTCCAACACCACGGCCGCGGGCTCCCCCGAGTCGCGCTCCGGGTACACCGTGCGCAGCGCCTCGTGCCGCGCGATGACGCCGGCCAGGGCCTGCTCGATCAGGTCGGGATCGATGTCGCCGCGCAGCGAGAGCACCGCGGGCTGGTTGTAGGCGGCGCGACCGGCGGCGTCGGCCAGCCGGTCCACCATCCAGAGCCGGCGCTGGACCGGCGACAGCGGCGAGAAGTCCTCGCGCGGCGTGGGCACGAGCGCGTCCTGCGCCCGCGGCGACAGCTGCCCCGCGACGGCGGCGGCGAGATGCGCCACCGTGGGCTGCTTGAAGAAGTCGCTCGGATGCACGCTCGCGCCGTGAGCGGCGCGGACCCGCGAGAGGATCTGCACGGCGAGCAGCGAATCGCCGCCCAGCTCGAACAGGTTGTCCTCCAGGCCGATGGGCGTCAGCCCGAGCAGCTCGCCGCAGATCTCCGCGAGCGCCAGCTGCAGCCCCTCCGAGGGCGCGACGTAGGGCGTGCGCAGCGCGGGACGGGGCTGACAGTTCCGCGGTGTCGGTACCGTCGAGGCCGGCGAGGCCGACGAGGCCGGCGAGGCCATCGCGTCGACGGTCTCTTCCCACCCCCGCAGACGCTGCCGCAGGTCGGTGGTGGACACGAGCACCTGCGCCGCCGCGGGCGCGCTCAGGATGCGCTCGAGCGCGAATCCGCCCGCTTCCGGCGCGATGCCGATGCCTTCCGGCATCGCGACGCCGGCGGCCATGCCGATGCCGCGCCAGCCGTCCCAGTTGACCGACACCAGCCGCGGGCCCGACGCGCCTCGCAGCGACGCGATCGCGTGGGCGTCGAGGTAGGCGTTGGCGCCCGCGTAGTCGATGCGGCCCAGTCCGCCGGCGATGCTGGCCAGTGACGAGCACAGGACCACGAAGGTCGGCGGACGATCGGCCAGCGCGTCCAGCAAGACCTGCGTGCCGCGGAGCTTGGGGGCGAAGACGGCCTCGACCTCGGCCTCGCCGCGAGCGCCCGGCCGTCCGGTCCCGGCCGCGCCGGCGGCATGGATCACGCCGTGCAGGTCGCCGAAGCGCTCATGGGCCTGGGCCAGCGCGACGCGGACCGACTCGGCGTCGGTGACGTCGGCCCGCAAGACGAGCAGCTCGGCGCCGAGGGCCTCGATCTCGCGCAGCTCCCGCGACAGCGCGTCGCTGGTGGGCACGGCGCCGCGGCCCACCAGGACCAGCCGCGCCTGATGATGTCGCGCGAGGTGGCGTGCCAGCGCCAGGCCGACGCCGCCCAGCCCGCCGGTGATCAGGTAAACGCCGCGCGAGCGCAGGCCCGACGGGCGGTTTCCGGTCGCCGCGCTGACGTCGAGGCGCTCGAAGTCCTTGACCCAGCGATGCGGCCCGCGCCACGCCACGACCGCCTCGTCCGGCGAGCCGAAGCCCGCGATCGATTCATCGCGCAGGCGCTCGGCCAAGTGCCGCTCGGACTCGCCGCCCGCGGACGGCATCACGATGTCCACGAGTCGGCAGGACAGGCCGCGCAGCTCCTGCGGCATCACCCGGCAGGGACCATGCAGCGTCGCCTTCTCGGCGTTGAGCGGCTCCGCGCCGGTGACGTCCTCGACGCGGTCCGTCACCACGGTCAGCCGCAGCGGTCGGTGGCCGCGCTCCGTGGCGGTCGCCTCCAGCGCCTGCGACAGGGCCAGCAGGCCGTGGAAACCGCGACGCTGTGCCGCGTCCTCGCGACCGAGGCCGCCATGGTCGCCCAGGCTGTCGAGGTGCAGGATGCGGGCGATCGGGCCGGCCTTCGCGCTCACGCGGCGCAGCAAGGCGGCGAGGCTGTCGGTGTCGGAGAGCTCGGCGTGCTCGGCGTGCTCGGCGACGGAGCCTGTGTCATCACCGTCCCGCGCGGACGAGGCTCGCCGTTCGGCCGAGTTCCTCGCGCGGATCGGCCGGTCGCCGTGTCGCTTCAGCACGGCGACGAGCGCCGTCGCCAAACTGTCGGGACCGCCCAGCAGCAGAGTCGATCCCGTGGTCGAGTCCTTGTCCACGCCCATGCCCGCGCCCACAGCCGAACCCGCGGGCACAGCCTCACCGGCCGGCTGGACCGGGGTCGCCAAGGCGGTGCGCCTCCAGGTCGGCACCAGGAACCAGTCATCCATACCGAGCGGACCGGCCCGGCCCGGTGCATCGGCGGTGGCCGCGGCGGCCCCGGCCGCGAGCGGGCGCTCATCGGCACGCGCCGCCGGTACCCAGAAGGTCGCGCGCTCGAACGGATAGGTCGGGAGCGGCACGCGGCGAAGTCGCGGGCCGGACTCGCCGACGCGCGCGCCGGCGGTGCGCACCGGACGACCCTGCGTCGCCCGCGTCTCGACGCCCGCGATCCACAGCCGCGCACGCGCGCGCGCCGGCTGGTCGCGGCTGTCGTCGGGCCGGTTCGGATGCGCCAGCGTGGACAGCGCCGGCCGCAGCGCCGTGATGCCGGGATGCAGCCGCGCGAGCGAACTCAGCGTCTCGCCGGGACCGACCTCCAGCGGCAGGCGATCGGCCTTGCCCAGCAGCAGGTCCAGCCCCTCTGCGAATCGCACGGTCGAGCGCAGATGACGGGTCCAGTAGTTCGGGCTCGTCGCCTCCTCCGGCGTGATCCAGTGGCCGGTCAGGTTGGAGATGAACGGGATCTTGGGCGCGTGCATCGGGATGCGGCGCAACTGCGCCTCGAAGTCCGCCAGCACCGGGTCGAGCAAGGCCGAGTGGAAGCCGTGCGAGACCTGCAGCCGGCGCGCGGCGACGCCCTCGGCGAGCAGCGCGCGCTCGGCGGCCGCGATCGCCTCCGGGGCGCCCGAGAGCACGCAGCGATCCGCGGCGTTGATCGCCGCCAGGTCGCAGCCGGCCGACAGCCAGCGCGCCAGCTCCTCGGGCGTGGCCTGCACCGCCAGCATGGCGCCTGGCGCCGACGCCTGCATCAGCTGCCCGCGCAGCGTGACCAGCGCCAGCGCGTCCTCCAGCGTGAAAACGCCGGCCAGGCACGCGGCGACGTACTCGCCCACGCTGTGACCGAGCAGGGCATCGGGCCGCAGGCCCCAGGACATCCAGAGCCGCGCCATCGCGTACTCCACGACGAACAGCGCGGGTTGCGTGACGGCGGTGCGCGTCAGCCGCGCGGTGGCCGCGTCGGCGTCGACCCCGGCCTCCGGATAGATCAGCGACCGCAGGTCCTCGCCCTCGAGCCGGACCTGCGCGCAGCAGTGGTCAACGAGCTCGCGCAGCAGCGGCTCGCGTTCATACAGTCCGCGCGCCATGCCCACGTGCTGGGAGCCCTGGCCGGGGAACAGAAAGGCCACGCTCGGCGCTTCGGAGAGGCGCTCGCCACGCAGCAGCCCGTTGGCGCCGGGATCACGCAGGACCCGCGCCGCCTCCGAGGTGGAACGCGCCAGTACCACGGCGCGCTGAGCGAAGCGTTTGCGGCCGACGTCGAGCGTATGGGCCGTGTCGGCCAGCGACGGCGCATGGTCGGAGGCCAGATGCTCGCCCAGGCGAACGGCCATCGCGGAAAGAGCCTCCGCGCTGCGGGCGGACAGCTTCAGGGCCAGCGGATCGGACGAAGGCTCGGGCGCTCCATCTGCCGTTCCACTGGTCAAACCCTCCGTCGGACCAGTGGTCGGACCAATCGACGAGCCGTCGGCCGAGCCGTTGACCAGGCGATCGGCCGTCGACGTCGAGACGCCGGTCCGCGGCGACTCCTCCAGCACGACGTGGACGTTGGTGCCGCCCATGCCGAAGGAGCTCACGCCCGCGCGACGCGGCGTCGCACCCGCGGGCCACGCCCGGGCCTGGGCATGCACGCGGAACGGACTCGCCTCGAAGTCGATGCGCGGATTCGGCCGCTCGAAGTTGGGACTGGGAGGCAGCGTGCGGTGCTTGAGCGCCATCACGGCCTTGATCAGCCCCGCGACGCCGGCCGCCGCGTCCAGGTGGCCGATGTTGCTCTTGACCGATCCGATGGCGCAGCCCCGCCGCGCCGCCGCCAACGGACCGAAGGCCTGCGTCAGCGCGGCGATCTCGATGGGATCGCCCAGCGTCGTGCCGGTGCCGTGCGCTTCCACATAGCCGATCGTGTCCGGCGCCACGCCCGCGAGCGTCTGCGCCGCGCGGATCACCGCGGCCTGGCCGGCGACGCTGGGCGCGGTGTAGCCGACCTTGTCCGAGCCGTCGTTGTTGACCGCGCTGCCCTTGATCACGGCATGGACCGTGTCGCCGTCGCGCAGCGCCTCGTCCAGCCGCTTGAGCACCACCACGCCCGCGCCGCTGCCCAGCACCGTGCCGTCGGCCCGCGCGTCGAAGGCGCGGCAATGGCCGTCCGAGGACAGGATGGCCCCGGGCTGATGGCGATACCCTCCTTCCTGCAGCAGGTTGAGCCACACGCCGCCGGCCAGCGCCATGTCGGATTCATGGCTCAGCAGCGATTGGCAGGCGGCGTGTACCGCCATCAGCGAGGTCGAGCACGCGGTCTGCACCGTCACCGCCGGACCGCGCAGATTCAGCTTGTAGGCGACCCGCGTGCTCAGCGCGTCCGCGGCGTTGCCGTTCATCAGACCGATCAGCCCGGCGATGTCCGAGGCGCCGGCCTGACCGTGCCGCGGCAGCAGGTGACGCATCAGGTAGAGGTTGGCGCCGGTGCCCGCGTGCACGCCCACCGCGCCGTCGATGCGGTCCACGTCCTGCCCGGCATGCTCCAGCGCCTGCCAGGCGCATTCCAGGAAAAGCCGCTGCTGCGGATCGAGCTGCTCGGCGTCGCGCGGCGAGTAGCCGAAGAAGGCCGCGTCGAAATCCGCCATGCCGTCCAGCAGCACGCCGGCCTTGACGTAGGCGGGATCGGCCAGCGCCTCGGGACTGACCCCGCGCGCCAGCAGATCCTCGTCGCTGAACGCGGTGACCGCCTCGACGCCGTCGCGCACCAGGCGCCACAGCGCATCGACGTCCGGCGCGCCCGGGAAGCGGCCCGCCATGCCGATGATCGCGATCTCCAGGCCGCTGGTCTCGTCGTCCATCGCGTCGTCCATCGCGTCGCTCATCGTCCGGTCCTCCCCGCCGTCTCGGCGTCGGAAGCGGCATTGGCGCCCTCGACGGCATCCGCGGGATCGGCGGGATCGGCGCCTTGCGCCCCTGCGCGTCCCGAGCCCGCCTGACGGCGACGGCGCAAGGCCTCGCGCTGCCGGCGGCCCCGGTCGTCGTCGTCGTCGGCCGGCGGCATGGCCGCGACCCCGTCCGTCCCCGGGCCGGCCATGCGCGCGGCCAGGCTCGCGGCCAGTCCCGCCACCGTCGGATGCTTGAACAGCTCGACCACCGACACGGCGATCCGCAGGCGCTCCTCGATCAGGCGATGGGCGCGGATCAACAGCAGCGAGTGGCCGCCCAGGTCGAAGAAGTTGTCCTGCTGCCCGACGCGTTCCAGGCCCAGCAGCCCCGCCCAGATCGCGGCGATGGTCTCGGCCACGTGGCCGCGCGGCGCCTCGAACGCCCCGCCTCCCGCGCCCAGGCCGAGCTCCGGCGCGGGCAGCGCCTTGCGATCGAGCTTGCCGTTGGCGTTGAGCGGCAGCGTCTCCAGCCACACGATCAGCGACGGCACCATGTAGTCCGGCAGGACCCGTGCGAGGCTGGCCTTGAGCGCGCCGGCATCACCGCCCGCGCCGATGGCGTCGCCGGCCTGCGCGGTGACGTAGGCCACCAGCCGCAGCCCCGCGGCCGTGGGCTGGGCCATGACGACCGCCTCGCGGATGCCGGGCTGGTCACGCAGGGCGGTCTCGACCTCGCCGAGCTCGATGCGGAAGCCGCGGATCTTGACCTGATGATCGATGCGGCCGAGGTACTCGATCTGACCGTCGGCGCGCCAGCGCACCAGGTCGCCGGTGCGATAGAGCCGCTCGCCACCGCCCGCCGGGTCGGCGACGAATCGCTCCGCCGTCAGGCCGGCCCGGTGCCAGTAGCCCCGCGCCAACCCGACGCCGCCCAGATGCAGCTCGCCCGCGACGCCCTGCGGCGCCGGGTTGAGGTCGCCGTCCAGCACATGCAGGCTCAGGCCGGCGATCGGGCGCCCGATGGGGACGGCGCGTCCGCCCTCGTCGCGGCAATCCCAGTAGCTGACCTCGATCGCAGCCTCGGTGGGGCCGTACAGGTTGAGCAGCGACGTGCCCGGGAAGGCCTGCAGCACGCGCTGCTGCAGCTCCGCGGGCAGCGCCTCGCCACTGCAGACGATGCGCCGGGGCGCGGCGCAGCGGCGCGAGGCCTCGTGCGCCATGAAGGCCTCCAGCATGGAGGGCACGAAGTGGATCGTGGTGACGCGGTGCTCGTCGATCAGCGCGGCCAGGCGCGCGGGATCGCGGTGATCGCCCGGTCCGGCCATCGCCAGCTGGGCGCCCTGCGTCAGCGGCCAGAAGAACTCCCAGAACGAGATGTCGAAGCTGAACGGCGTCTTCTGCAGCACCGTGTCCGACCGGTCCAGCGGCTGATGCCGCTGCCCCCAAGCCAGCCGGTTGCACAGCGCGCGGTGACGGTTGGCCGCGCCCTTGGGCCGTCCCGTCGAGCCGGAGGTGTAGATCACGTAGACCAGCTGCTCGCCGCTCATCGGCACGGCTGGGTCCTGGTCGGGCCGCTCGGCGAGCGCCAGCGTGTCGAGCTCGACGATTCGGCAACCCTTGGCGGCGGGCAGACGCTCGCGCAGCGCGCGCTGCGTGAGCAGCAGCCCGACGCGGCTGTCCGCCAGCATGTAGGCGATGCGATCGGCCGGGTGGTCGGGGTCGATGGGCACGTAGGCGCCGCCCGCCTTGAGGATGCCCAGCAGGCCCACGACCATCTCGATCGAGCGCTCCATCGCGATGCCCACCGTGGTCTCGGGCCGCACGCCGAGCGCGATCAGGTGATGGGCCAGCCGGTTGGCGCGCGCGTTGAGGTCGGCGTAGCTCAGCACCTGCTCGCCCATGCGCAGCGCAGGTGCCGCAGGCGTGGCCGCGACCTGGCGCTCGAACCAGACGTGCACCGTGTCCTCCGGACGGTCCAGGCCGGGACCGCCGCCGGTCCAGCCGCTCACCGCGCGCTGCTCGTCCCGCTCCGGCAGCGCGACATCGCCGACCGCCGCCGCCGGCGTGGCGACGAAGGCCCGCAGCATCCGCAGGTAGTGGCCGGCGAAGCGCGCCATCGTGGCGGGCTCGAACAGCTCGGCCGCGTAAATCAGGCGCAGCTGGGCGCCCTCGCCCGCCTGCTCGCGGACCTCCACCGACAGCTCGAACTGGGCCGCCTCGGGCTGGACCGTCGCGCCGCCCGCGCGCAGACCCGTCAGACGATCGAAGCCGCGGAGGTCCTCCCGAAGATGGTTGAACAGGACCTGGAACAGCGGCGCGTGGCTCAGGCTGCGCTCGGGTTGCAGCGCCTCGACCAGTTGCTCGAACGGCAGGTCCTCGTGCTCGCGCGCCTCCAGCGCGGCCTGGCGCACCTGGGCGAGCAGCCGCTCCAGCGGCATCCGGCCGTCGATGCGCGCGCGCATCACCTGCGTGTTGACGAACAGGCCCAACGTGCGCTCCAGCTGCGGATGACGGCGGTTGGCGGTCGGAACGCCGACACGTGTGTCGCGCTGGCCGGTGTGGCGGAACAGCAAGGCCTGCAGGCCCGCCAGCAGCACCATGAAGACGGTCGAGCCGCCGCCCGCGGCCAGCGCGGACAGATCGGCCCAAAGTGCGTCGGGCAGGCGCAGGGCGTGCACCGCAGCCCGATGACGCGCCACCGCCACGCGTGGCTGGTCCGTCGGCAACGTCAGCACCGGATGCTCGTCGCCCAGCTGCGCGCGCCAGTAGGCGAGCTGACGCTCCCGCAATCCGTCGGCCAGTTGCTCGTGGTGCCAGCGGGCGTAGTCGAGGTACTGGACCGCGGACGGCGCGCTCGTGGTCGTGGTCATGGCCGAAGTCGAGGCGGAGGCTGTCGTCGAGGCCCCCGCCGCCGTCGACTGGGCGGCAGCGAGCAGCTCGCCCAGTTCCTCCACCATGATCTGCATCGACGCCGCGTCCGTGACGATGTGATGCAGCGCCAGCACCAGCCGATGCTCGCGCTCGCCCAGGCGCAGCAACGCGGCGCGCAGCAGCGGCCCCTGCGTCAGATCGAAGGGCTCGGCCACGACGCGGGCGATCTCGTCGTCGCAGCGGATCTCGCGCACCGCCTCGGGCAGATCGGACAGATCGACGATCGGCAGGTCGACCCGGGAGGCGACGTCGGCCTCGACCGTCGTCGCGGCCGGTTGCACCAGCTGCTCGCCCAGGCCGTCCGCCCCGGAACGGAAGACCGTGCGCAGGATCTCGTGGCGCGCGACGAGCGTCTCCAGCGCCTCCCGCAACGGCGCCGGCGCCAGCTCGCCGTCCAGCCGCAGGACTCCGCCCACATGGTACGCGCTGCTCGTCGGATCGAGGCGCCACAGGAACCACTGGCGCTGCTGCGCGTGGGACAGCGGCCGCGGCTGCCTCCGGGCCTGCTCGGAGAGCGCCGGGATGCGCGCGAGCTCGCCACGACGGCGCCCCGTCGCGAGGACCCGTCGCAGCGCCTCGGCGCCGTCGGCCAGGCGGGGATGCTCGAAGAGAAGGCGGGGCGCCACCTCGACGTCCCAGCGCTCCGCCAGCCGCGCCGCGGCCTGCGTGGCCGAGATCGAATCACCGCCCGCGGTAAAGAAGTGGCTGCCCCGACCGAGGATCGCCGTCGGCTCCAATCGCAGCACCTCACGCCAGACATCGACCAGCGACTGCTCCTGCTCGTCCAGCGGCGTCACATCCGCCGTCGCGGAAGATGCCGCAGGCACCCACTCGCCGCCGCGGACGAACACGCCGTGCTGGTGGATCGCATATGCATCGATGCTGCCGTCCAGCCAGCCCCGGCGGCAGGCGTTGCGCTGCAGCTTGCCGCTGGTGGTGCGCGGCATGCCGCCCGCGTTGAGCAGCACCACGACCGACAGCGGCTCGCCGCATTGCGCGCTCACCGCGGCGCTCAGCGCCTCGACCAGCGCCGCCGGCGACACGCGGCGGCTCGCGCTGCGCGCGACCTCGACTGCCAGGCCGATGCCCTCGCCGCGCGGGCCCTCGACCGCGAAGGCCGCGCTGCGGCCCTGGCGGATCGCGTCCACCTCGGCCTCCACCGCGCGCTCCAGGTCCTGCGGATAGAGGTTGTGGCCGCGGACGATGATCAGATCCTTCAAGCGCCCCGCGACATACAGCTGACCGTCGACCTGCAAGCCGAGGTCGCCCGTGCGCAGCCAGCGCCGGCCGTCGCGTTCGACGAAGGCCGCGGCGGTCTCGCGCGGCTTGTCCCAATAGCCGCCGGCCACGCTGGGACCGCTGACCCAGATCTCGCCCACCTCGCCGTCGGCCAGCACGCGGGCGCTCTCGGGCGCCACGATCCTTAGCGCGTGTCCGCTCACCGGGAAGCCGCAGCCCACCAGCGTGCGGTCGCCGCCGTCATGGGCGCGGCTCGCGAGCCCGCCGCCGCGATGGCCGCCGGTCACGAACAGCGTCGACTCGGCCAGCCCGTAGCAGGGATAGAGCGCGTGCGCGTTGAAGCCCGCCGGCGCGCAGTGCCGCGCGAAGGCCGCCATCGTGTCCGCCCGCACCGGCTCCGCGCCGGAGAAGGCCACGGTCCAGCAGGACAGGTCCAGGCGCTCGATCTGAGCCGGCTTGACGCGCTCGACGCAGAGCCGGTAGGCGAAGTCCGGACCGCCGCTGATGGTGGCGCGATGGCGCGCGATCGCCTCCAGCCAGCGCGAGGGGCGCTCCAGGAAGTACAGCGGCGACATCAGCGCAACCGGCACGCCGCGATGCAGCGGCTGCAGCAGCCCGCCGATCAGCCCCATGTCGTGGTTCAGCGGCAGCCAGGACACGAAGCGGTCCCGCGCATCGACCGACACGCCCTCCTCCAGCGCCCGCATGTTGGCCATCAGGTTGCCGTGCGACACCATGACGCCCTTGGGCGCCGAGGTCGATCCCGAGGTGTACTGCAGGAAGGCCAGGTCGTCCGGCGCCGGTCGTCGGGGCGCCCAGTCGGCGGTCGGCGAGGACGCGGACTCGAGCGCGTCCACCGTGACCATCGGCGTCGCGCCGAAGGCGTCCGCCGCACGCGGGTCCTCGGCCAGCAGCGCGCGGACCGCGGTGCTCGTCAGGATGCAGCAGGCGCGCGCGTCCTGGGCGATGCCGACCAGGCGTCCCAGATGCTGCCGACGCGTCGATTCGGGCGGGAACACCGGCACCGCGACCAGACCGGCGTACAGGCAGGCGAAGAAGCTCGCGACGTAGTCCTCGCCGTTGTCCAGCATGATCAGCGCTCGCTCGCCCACCGCATGCCGCCGGCTCAGCAACGCGCCCAGTTCACGCGCGCGACGGTCGAGCCCCGCGTAGCTGATGGGCTGGTCCTGCGTGCGGCCGTCGCGGTCTTGCACGACGATGACCGCGGGATCGTCCGGCCGCGTGGCGGCCAGCGCCATCAGGTGGCTGACGAAGTCCGCCGGGAACGCGCGCTCCGCCGGTCGCCTTGGCACGAGGACCGCGGGGGCCCCGGAAGCCGAGGTCGGGCGATCGCCCGGTGCTGCAGTCGAGCTTGTCATGAACCGCCCTCGTGAATCTCAGAAGCGACCCAGGTTCCCGTGGCCCTGCGCCATCGCGACGACCACCTTGCGCGGGCCCTTGAACGGCGCCCGGGCATGGGCCACCAGCATGTTGTCGAGCATCAGCACGTCGCCGGCCTCCCAGCGGAAGGACACGGTCTCTGCGTCGAGCACGGCGCGCACCTCGTCCAGCAGCGCGTCCTCCAGCGGCCGACCCTCGGCGTCGTAGACGTTGCGCGGCAGGTTCTCCACGCCGAGCAAGTCCTCCAGCGACTCGCGCACCTCGGGCTGCAGGTTGGAGATGTGGAACAGGTGGGCCTGGTTGAACCAGACCTTCTCCCCGGTCACCGGATGCGTCTCCACCGCCTGGCAGCGCTGCACGGTGCGCAGCTCGTCGTCGGGCTTCCATTCCCAGCGGATGTCGTTACGCCGGCAGAAGGCCTCGACCTCGTCGCGCCGGTCCGTGTTGAACACCTGCTGCCAGGGCACGTCGAACTCGCCGTAGTTGCGCACGTACTGCAGACCGGGCTCCAGGCGCGCGCGGACCGACTCGGGCATGCGCCGGTAGACCGCGCGGCTGTCGGCGATCGGCGTCTCGCCGCCCTCCGGCGACGCCGTCACGCAGTGGAACCAGATCCGCATCGGCCACTCGCGCGTGTAGGCCTGCTCGTTGTGCAGCGGGATGTGCTGATGGGCGGGGTACTCGGTGGACGTGTAGACGCCCTGCGACGAGACGGCGCTGCGCGGCGTGGACGCGAACTCGTACTTGAGCAGCGGATGGCCGAAAGCGCTCGCGAAGCCCTGGAAGGCCGCGACGTCCGGCACCGCGAAGCCGCGCAGCAGCACGCCTCCGACGGTGAGCAGCGCGTCGTCGATGCGGCCGCGCAGCCGGTCCACCGCGTCCAGCAGCGTCTGGCCGGGCTGATCCGGCGTCATCAGCAGCGGCAGCGTGGACCCGGCGGGCGCCAGGCGGTCGAATCGGACGAGACGGTCGTTCATGGCTATTCCCTCCACTGCCACGCGAGCGCGGCCTGATATCCGGTCGGCGCGGCGATGGCCACCGCCCCGACCTCCCCCCATGCGGCGGGCTGACCGCGCACGGCCAGCGCCGCGCCGGGCCCCGGCCGCACGGCGATCGCCCGCAGGTGATCGGCGATGCCCACGCCCACGGCCTTGAGCACCGCCTCCTTGGCGACCCAGCGCCGCAAGGCGGCCGCGCCCGGATCCGGCGCCGCGACAAGCTCCTCGCATTCCCGCGCGCTGAAGGCGTGCGGCAGCAAGGCCGGCATGTCCAGGGCGCGGTCCTCCGACTCGATGTCGATTCCGACCTCGCCGATGCGCGCGCCGACCCCGATCGCGATCAGCGCATAGGCGCCGGCGTGGCTGGCGTTGAAGCGGGGCCCGTTCACCGCGAAGGGCTTGCCCTGCGGTGCGCGGTCGATGCGCACCTGTGCGGGCGCACAGTCCAGACGCCGCGCCAGCAGCTGACGCAGCGCGGCGCGCGTGCGCGCGAAGCGCACGCGGTCGGCGCGGCGGACGAAGCGCGCGACGCGGGCGCGTTCGTCCTCGCTCAGCAGCGCCAGTGCGTCGCGCGGCTCGATCAGCAGGTCGAGGTCGAGGCGATGGACCTCGATCTCGCCTGCCACGGGGTCAGGCAATGGCATGAGTCTCATGGGTTCCTCCAGGCACGGCGCCTTGCAGCCGCCGCGTCAGCGTGCGCAGCACCTCCTGCTCGCTGTGACGGATGAAGAAATGGCCGCCGTCGAACCAGTCCTCGCCGTAGGGCCCGGCGATCTCCTCGGACCAGGCGCGGATGCGCGCTGGCGCGATGTCGTCCTCTCGCCCCGCCAGGACCTGCAGCGGCACGGGCAGGCGCGGGAGCGACGGATCGGACGCCTGGCGGAAGCTGTCGCAGATGCGGTAATCGGCGCCGAGCGTGTCCAGCGTCATGCGCAGCAGCTCCGGGTGGGCGAAGACGTCGGGCGGCGTGCCGCCCTGGCGCCGCAGGTCGTCGAGCAGTCGCTCGTCGTCATGACGGCCGGCGTAGCGCTCCTGGTCGCGGCGCGAGGGCGCGGGACTGCCGGACACGATCAGCAGCCGCGGCAGGGTCATGCCTTGCGCCTGCAGGCGCCGCGTCATGCCGTAGGCGAGCAGTGCGCCCATGCTGTGCCCTAGCAGCGCGCAAGGGCCGGCGAGCGCGCCGCGATGCTCGTCGCAGAGCTGCTCGACCAGCGCGTCGAAGCGCTCGGCGAAGGGCTCGCCCAACCGGCTGCCGCGGCCGGGCAGCTCGATCGGCTGGACGGCGACCCAGGTCGGTAGCAGGCGCCGCCAGCGCAGGTACATGGTGGCGCTGGCGCCGGCACAGGGCAGGCACAGCAGCGCCAGGCGCGCCGGCACGGCGCTCACTCCGCGGCCCGGGTCCCGTCCTGCTCGGGTGCGGTGTCGGGTTGCCGCGCCATCCATTCGCGCAGGGAGCGCGGGCGCATGTCGGTCCAGGTCTTCTCGATGTGCTCGAGCACCTGCTGCTTGGGGCCCTTCACGCCGGCCACGGGGGTCCAGCCGGCCGGCACGGCCTTCCAGTGAGGCCAGAGGGAATACTGTTCTTCCTGGTTGACGAGGGCGATGAAAGTCTCGTCCTCGCGATCGAAGCAACTCGTCGACATGCGCGGTCCTCTTGCAGTTGGGTCGGATCGGAGGACGCCGCGGTGATGCCGAGGCGCCGTCCGTCCCTACAAGACGAAGCAGCCGTCGATTTGTTCAGCGCTCAGTCGAGCGGGCCGTCTCCCGACGGCGGCACCAGGCCGGTCAGCAGCCAGAGGCGGCGGGCCTTGTCGTAGGCCTGGCGATGACCGGGATCCTCGGCCAGCCAGCGCGCGAGCGCGGTCAGGGCCTCGTCGTCCCAGGTCGCGGCGTCGTGTTGACGCTGGACCCATGCCCAGGCGTCCGCCCAGACAGGATCGTCCGGGACACTTGCTTGTGTGGCGCTCATTGGCTGCGCCCGCTGCGATGGCGGGCCCCGATGCGTCGGTTCTTGATGACCGGTGATGTACCCCTGCGGGCCGCCCCACTGGGGCGGAGTGCCGGCGGATGCTAGCGACTCGCCCGGGCCGTGTCAGTCGGTGCCATCCACGAGGTGGGCGCAGGACGACAGCGCGGTCGTCACTTCCTTGATCATGGCGTTGACCGTGGCGGCGGAGCAGTCCAGCTCGGCGGCGATGTCGCGCTGGGTGGCGCCGCCCAGGCGGTACAACTCGAAAGCCCGGCGCGTACGAGCTGGGAAGCACTGCAGCAGCCGCTCGATCGCCTTGATGGCGCGCCTCTCCACAAGCGCGCGATCTGGTCGATAGCCGCCGGGACGGTCGAGCAGCTCTTCGCCGTCGGTGAAGACGCGATAGCGCTCCTCGACCATCTTCTGGCGGCAATGGTCGTAGGCCAAGTTGCGCACGACCTGACAGCAATACGCGTAGGGGCGTCGCACTTCCGGGGGACAGGAGCCATCCATCAGACGCACATAAGCGTCCTGAAGGATGTCCTCCGCAGTCTCGGGCGAATGGACGATCGACCGCGCCAGCCACAGCAACTGCCGGCGCCCGTCAATGAAGGTGCGTTGCAGACTGGGCTGTGGCCCGGACAGGCGGGTGGTGGCCTCGACAGGCAACAGGGTGGGAACGGCGAGCGGCGCCGCGCGGTGATCCGGGAACTCCATCGCGTCTCCTAGGCAACGATTCGGGACCACTAGGCGATGCGGAGGGGGGACCTGCGGCTCAGCGGCTCTGCCTCCCAAGACGTTTGACGCGGATCAAGTAGGACAGCCATAGGCTTCTGTTCGATATCGAACAAGGCCCTCCAAGTCTTAGCTGTGGCTACTGCGTGATGTTGAACGAAGCAGTATTCGCACGACACACGCAGCACGGCGAAGGGACACATGCGCAACATGGGCATCTCGAACGAGATCTCCGAGATCGCCTTGAATCACGTCCTGCAAGGCATGAAAGCCATCTACGACGTGCGGGAGGAAGTCCCCGAGCGCCGAGCCGCCCTAGAACAATGGGCGAACTTCATTGCCGAATGCGAAATGACGGCACTGCAGACCGAAAGTTCGCCGCAGACGTGCTGCGCCGGCAAGGTTGCGATAGCGTCAGACCGCCGCCTGGCACCATGAAGGCGCCTTCCCTGCGGCATTGCCCGGCCTCGCGCCGGGCATGTTTCATGAGGTCAGCATGACGTCGCTTGCTGTCTAAGTCGAAGCACTTGCGCTGCTCTGCTGGCCGAGCCAACGGAGGAGGAGTTCATGGAAGACTCGCGCACCGTGGATCTTGAGGCGACCAATTGGCTACACACGGCGATCCTGAGCGCCATCTGCAATCACCTCGGTCGCGACCCCTCGTTCTCGCTGGAGCTGTCTGAGCAGCTTGCCGTGGTCCAGGGGCGCCTTGAGGCCATGAAGGGCGGCGACGCAGTGCTCTAGATGTGAAGCGTCAAGACGTTATGTCCTGAAGCATTGAGCCTGGTCATTGGTGGGACATCGCCGATGCCGCTATGCGGGCGATGCCAGTTGTAGTGATGCATCCAGCTGGCCAGGGCGGCGGTGCGATGCCGGGAGTTCTGGTAAGTCCAGCCGTAGGCCCACTCCCGTAGCGCTGACTGGATGAAGCGCTCGGCCTTGCCGTTGGTCTGTGGTCGATAGGCCCGCGTGAAGCGATGCTGGATGCCCAACTCCTTGCAAGCCGCAGCGAAGTCGCGCGACCGGAAGGCCGCTCCGTTGTCGGTCAGAAGCCGCTTGAGCCGCACGCCCAACGACGCGTAGTACGCCGCGGCATCGCGCAGGAACTGCACGGCCTGCGGAGTCTTCTCATCGGGCTGCATCTGCGTGAAGGCGATGCGCGCGTGGTCGTCGACCGCCACGAACAAGGTTTCCCATCCAGCACCAACCACGCTGTCACGGCGGTCGCCGGTGACGCGATGGCTGGGCCGCACGATACGCCCGAGCTTCTTGGTGTCGATGTGCAGCAGATCCCCCGGCGCTTCGTGCTCGTAGCGCTGCACGGGCTCGACCGGCTTGAGGTCGCTGAGTTTGGAGAGCCCGGCGCGCGCCAGCACGCGACTGACGGTCGACTCGGAAACGCCCACCGAGCGTGCGATGCGCGCTTGCAGCAGGTGTCGGCGCCTGAGCTCCACGATCAACAGCGCCTTGGCCGCAGAGATCGAACGCGGGGATCTGGCGGGCCGTGAAGACGCGTCTTCCAGAGCAGATTCACCGCCCGCGAGATAGCGGGCCAGCCACTTGCGGGCCGTCGCCGGTGTCACGCCGTGCTCGGCTGCGGCCTGGGCGAAAGAGAACCCTTCGAAGGTGAGCTGCTGGACCATCTGGAGTCGACGCGCGAAGGTGAGTCGGGCATGCTTGTGGGTGTTCATCCGGCTGCTCTCCTGAGTGACTGGGGGTTTGGCGATTTCCAGTCTCTCAAATTCAGCCCGGGTGAACACCCGACACAACCTGTTGAAGCTTCACAGCTAGGCGCCGTCCCGATCTCGCGCGAGCACCGCGAACTGCTTCGCCAAGGCCGGAGTCCAGCGAATGTCCTTACAGCCGCCCTCGGGTGCGGGCGCCAACGGCTCGAAGTACGCGCTGGCTGCGTGCAAAGCCCTGCACGAGAACCAACGCGAGAAGCGGCTAACGGGATGCCTCTTGGTCGGTGGCTCCAACAGCCTGCGCAGCAGTCATAGGCCGAAGCGGCCAGGCATTCCGAGTAAGCGCAGCATCGCCAGCCTCACGAAGTCCCTCAAGGTAGTCGGCCCAAAGCTGCATCATGCGACGGCGCTGCTCAAGCCAAACGGTACGGTTGTAGGCACGCCCGTTCGCATCCTTCACGGCATGAGCTAGCTGCGCGTCGATGACTGCCTCGTCGACGGACAAGCGCTCTGCCAGCATGGTCCGAGCCATTGCTCGAAAGCCGTGCCCCGACATCTCTTCCTTTGGATAGCCCATGCGCCTGAGCGCCGACAGAACGGCGTTGTCGCTCATAGGACGCTCGGTCGTTCGATGGCCTGGAAAAACATACCGCCCTGAGCCAGTCAGCAGCCGCAGGTCCTTGAGGATCTCCACCGCCTGCAGGGGCAGCGGAACGAGATGCGAGATGCCGTGCGCCTTGCCCTTCTTGTCCCGCTTCATTCGCTCGGGCGGGATCTCCCAGACCCCTTCATCGAGTTGGAACTCAGCCCACTCCGCTTTGCGAAGCTCCCCCGGGCGCTGAAAGACCAGCGGTGCCAGGCGAAGTGCTGCGCGAACGACGGGCGTGCCGCGGTAGTCCACAATCGAGCGCAGCAGAGCGCCTGTTCGCACGGGATCGGTGATCGCCGCGAGGTGCGTTGACACGACGGGCTGCAGCGCGTCCTTGAGGTCGCCGGCAGGGTTGCGAGAGCAGCGCGAGGTCGCGATCCCGAAGCGAAACACCTGGCCGCACGAATCCTTCGCTCGGTGGGCCGTTTCGATCGCCCCCCTTTCCTCGATGCGGCGCAGCAGCTTCAACAGCTCCGGCGCATCCACCTGATCCATCACCTTGCGGCCGATGTAGGGAAACACGTCGGCCTCAAACCGCCTCAGGGTCCGGTCCGCGTGGGAGGCGCTGACCTTCACCCGGTGGATCTTGTCGATCCACTCGCGAGCGACGTACTCGAACGAATCGGGCAGCGGCTTGCCTTCGGCCAAGAGCTTCTCGCGCTCGCGCGCCGCGGCCACTGCCGCCTTCTTCGCACGCTTGGCTGCCACGGGGTCAGTGCCTCCCGCCAGACCCCGGCGCGCGTCGTTTCGCTTTTGCCGCGCCATGGCCAGCGTGGTGTCTGGATACGAGCCGGCGCTCATGCGGTTGGCCCTGCCATCCACCCAATAACGGATGCGCCACCAGCCGGTGCCGGAGGGTTGCGCCTCGAGCGTCAGGCCTGCGCCGTCATTTATTGTGATGACACGCCCTTCGTCCTTGGCTCGTCGCTGCGTCGCCCTGACGGCGCTGTCGCTCAAGAGATCTGTTCCTGCCATACCGCACAACTCCTGGCCGGGATCGGCCTCAAAAGGCTGTTGTGCAAATTGTTGTGCTGCCCAGGGTGGGATGCAAAGGGCGAATATGGGATGGTCTGAAAATCGGCATAGGGGGCCTCCTTGAGGAGGCGCCCCTGCCACACCACCTGGCATGCGGGTCCGCACCCGGCGGTTCGAGAGCTTGAGGTCAGGAGAGTCGGGGCAGGCCAAGTCGGTCGAACGACGCAATGTCCAGGACCGCATTGAGTCCCTTTGCGCTGTTACGCCACCAGCGTCGGCTGTTGGCCGCTACACGGTGAGCAACATCAGCGCGGGCGCCCAGCGCCAGCAGTTCCCGATACATAGTCGTTCCGCGTTTCCAGTGCTTAAGCTGTAGGGCCCTCAGCCGGTGGCGTAGCCATTCGTCCAGCTCGCGCCAGACGGTTGGTGTTTGCGCCATCCCGAAGTACGCCTTCCAACCCAGTAGATAGGGCCGCAGCCCTTGCACCACCTGCGCCATGCTGCGCCCGCCTGAGCGGCCGGTGAGTTGCCGGATGCGCGCTTTGAAGTTGTTCAGGGCCTTGTGAGCCACTTTGCATTTCACCTCGCGCCCCTTAGCCACCCACAGCGTGTAGCCCAGGAATTTGCGTCCGAAGACGCTGCAGACCGCGCTCTTGGCTTCGTTGATCTGAAGCTTCAGCTTGCCGTACAGCTTCCTGAGCCACGCCATCACCCGCTCGCCGGCCTTCACGCTGCCCACATAGACGTTGGCGTCGTCGGCATAGCGCGCGAAGCTGTAGCCCCGCGCCTCCAGTGCCTTGTCCACCTCGTCGAGCAGCACATTGGCCAGCAGCGGACTCAGTGGCCCGCCTTGCGGCGTGCCCTGGTCTCGATCCACCTTGACCCCGCCCTCCATGATCCCGGCGTTCAGGTACGCGCGGATGAGCCGCAGCACGGCCATATCCGGGATGCGTTTCTTGAGCCGGTCCATCAGGATGTCGTGGTTCACCCGGTCGAAGAACTTCGCCAGGTCTACGTCCACCACCACGCGCTTGCCGGACTGGACATACGCCCGCGCGGCTTTCACCGCGTCGTGCGCTCGCCGGCCCGGGCGGAACCCGTGGCTGTGGTCGCTGAAGCTGGGGTCGATCAGCGGTTGCAGCACTTGCAGCAGTGCCTGCTGGATCAACCGGTCCGTCACCGTCGGGATGCCCAGCTCGCGCTGGCTGCCGTCCGGTTTGGGGATCATCACCCGCCGTACCGGCGATGGCCGGTATCGCCCCGCCAGCAGCTCTTGGCGGATCTGCGGCCACTTCGTTTGCAGCAGGCGCTGGGTGTGCTCAATGTCGAGCCCGTCCACGCCCGCTGCGCCCTTGTTGGCCTTGACCCGCTTCCAGGCCGCTTGCAGGTTCTCTCTCGTCAGCGCCGCTTCCAGCAGGGTGCCAGCCCCCACCGTCTGCTTTGCCGACCCTGTGCCCTGGTGTTCATGGGACGGGCCGCAGGCTTCGTCACTGGCAGGATCACGCCCGGCTTCACCGTGCGCTACGCCTACCCGCCCGGACGCTGCCGGCATCTGACGCATGGCCTTTGGCATTCCCACGTCCTTGGTCACTCACTCCCGTTCGGTCCTTCGCCTCTCGCTGGCGGCCTCGGCGGCCCCGCTACCCAGCTACTACGACCTCTGCTGAGACCTCGCTCCGGCAGCGCCGTCGGCCTTTCAGCCATAAGGCGAGGCGTCCCCAGGTAAGGCACGCGCTCCTTCACCGCACAACCGCCGCATCTACGCCGCCTCGCCTTGATCACGAGAGCTTCGCGGTTTTCAGCCCGCTCGCCCTGCTCGGCAGCGCCTTCTATGCGGTTCTTGTTCATCGGCTCGCGGTTTGCGCTCCACGCTTCCTTCCCACGCTCGGTCGCCCTCACGCAGTTGCGCTTCGCTTCGTTCGTCGTGATCAACTTACGACGGGACTTGCACCCGTAGGAGTGCGCCCATGCTGGGCGCACTGAAAAAAGCGCCTAAGTGCTTGATTCACTTAGGCGCTTGGGTGGTCATGAACCCTCATGACACCAGAAGATGGTGGAGCCGGGGGGAATTGAACCCCCGTCCGCAAGCCATCACCGGGCAGATCTACATGTTTAGCCGGCTGATTTGAATCTCGCGGTCAACTCGCGCAGTGGCACGCTAGTCTTCCCGCCAGTCACTAAATCTCGCGCCGCACCGAGTGACCCGGTACGACACCAGCCGATGTGAGTGACTTCTCAGCCTTGCCCCTTGCGGAACTCGGCCCGGCCCATCGGCCTGCCGTTGAGAAGCTCAACCGCAATTAAGCGGCGAGTGCGAACGTAGAGTCGTTTGCAGTTACTTTGTTTCCAGTGGTTTTACGAGCGGACTGGTGCTCGACATGCCCTACTCCGGATCCGCACCCACGTCGAAACCAGGTCGGCCCCAGAACCGTGTATCTTAGGCCAAGCCGAGCTGTTTCAAGAGATCGCCGGGCGCCGCCAGTTCTATATCGGCGCCCCAGCAGCCATGATCGGCCTGCGCCCCCAGATAGCCCCAGGCCGCCACCGCCGTCGCCATGCCGGCAGCCTTCCCGGCCACGACGTCGCGCTCATCGTCTCCCACATAGAGACAGGCCTGTGGCGGTACGCCCAGACGCCGTGCTGCCTCCAGCAGCGGTGCAGGATGGGGCTTGGCGTGGCCGGTGGTGTCGCCACCGACGACGGCGGCCGCGGCCAAGCCCAGCGCGGCAGTCAGCGGCAGCGCGAAGCGCTCGGCCTTGTTGGTGACGATGCCCCAGGCCAGCCCGGCCGCAGCCAAGCCCGCCAACTCCGCCTCGATGCCCGCAAAAGGCCTGGTGCGGTCGTACATCATCCCTTCGTAGCGGTCTAGGAATTCGCGCCTGAGCTCCTCATAGCCGGCTTGGCCCGGCGCGCTGCCAAAGGCCTGGCCCAGCATGCCGCGGGCGCCCGATCCGCCGTGCGGGCGGTATTGCGCCAGCGGCAGCAACGCCAGGCCCCGCTCGGCACGCATGGTGTTGGCCGCACGTGCAAGATCCTCGGCGCTGTCGATCAGCGTGCCGTCAAGATCAAACAGCACCGCGCGCAACTGCGCCCAGCGCGGCGCCAACGTCCTCACTACAGCGGGCGCCGACAGGCCATCAGGTAGTTGACGCCCGTGTCACTGCCAAGGCTGTAGCGCTGCGTCACCGGGTTGTAGGCCAGGCCGCGGCTTGCCTGCGGCTCGAGACCCGCATCGCGGCAGAACTGCGCCAGCTCGGACGGGCGCAGGAAGCGCGCGTACTCGTGCGTGCCCTTGGGCAGCATGTTCAGCACGTACTCGGCACCGACGATGGCGAGCAAGAAAGCCTTGGCGTTGCGGTTCAGCGTCGACAGGAACACCCAGCCGCCGGGCCTGACCAGCGTCGCACAGGCCCGCACGACCGACTCTGGGTCGGGCACATGCTCCAGCATTTCCATGCAGGTCACGGCATCGAAGCCGGCCGGCTGTTCGGCCGCCAGGGCCTCGACGGCGATCTCGCGGTACTCGACGCCTTCCGTGCCGGCCTCCATTGCATGCAGTTCGGCGACGCGAAGGGGCTTGGTCGACAGGTCGATGCCCAGCACCTGGGCACCCACCCGCGCCATGGAGTCGCTCAGGATGCCGCCGCCGCAACCGACGTCCACGACGCGCTTGCCCGCCAGCGGGCAGAGCTGCTGTATCCAGCCCAGGCGCAGCGGGTTGATCTGGTGCAGGGGCTTGAAGTCACTTTCGGGATCCCACCAGCGGTGGGCCAGCTCGCCGAATTTGGCGAGCTCTTGCGGGTCGGCGTTGATCGTCATGACGGATTCGGAAAAAAGAAAAGCCCCGACGGCGGGCCGTGCGGGGCTTTGCGCAAAGCGCCCGAAGGCGCTGAGCTTACTTGTTGCGCGTACCGACGACTTCGATCTCGGTGCGGCGGTTCTTGGCGCGGCCTTCCGCGGTCTTGTTGTCGGCGACGGGCTGCTTCTCGCCCTTGCCTTCGGTGTAGACGCGGTTCGGCTCGACACCCTTGCTCACCAGATAGGCCTTGACGGCTTCCGAGCGACGGATCGACAGCTTCTGGTTGTAGGCATCGCTACCGATCGAGTCCGTGTGGCCGACGGCGATGATGACTTCCAGGTTGATGCCCTTGGTCTTGCTGACCAGGTCATCCAGCTTGGCGGTGGCTTCGGGCTTCAGCGTCGACTTGTCGAAGTCGAAGAAGGCGTCAGCAGCAAAGGTGACCTTTTCGCTGACCGGAGCGGGCGGCGGGGGCACGGGCTTCGGAGGCGCCGGCGGGGGAACCGGGGGCGGGGGAGCAACGGGCTTGGGCTCTTCGGCCTTGGGTGCCGGCTTGATTTCGCCGTCGCAACCCTTGGCAGCCGTCGCCGGCGTCCAGAAGTTGTCGCGCCAGCAGTATTCGTTGGTGCCGTTCTTCCAGACGGTGCCGTCGGTTGCGCGCCAGTTGTCAATGGCTTGTGCCGACGCCGACGATGCCGCGGCGGCGACCGCAGCCATCGCAAACAGCGACGCCACGCGATTCAGTTTCTTCATGATTCTCCTCTCAAGGAATGCCGCAGTTGCCCTGCGAGAGTCTGTACTCGAACCTCTAACCTCAGGAGAGACTTTAGGGTTTCTCCTAGGGACTCGACGATTGTGCCATGCGGGCACCGGGACGGATGCATTGTGGCGGCCTACGTTCATGGGCACCGTGACGATGTTGCGCTGCTGCTACATGGGGCGCGCCGCGTAGAATTTGCGCCTTTCACCTACACCCTGACGACGTCGCGCCCGTGTAGCGCACGCGAGATCAAGCCCGCATGACCCAGTTCGCCAAGGAAACCCTCCCGATCAGCCTCGAGGAGGAGATGCGCCGTTCCTACCTCGATTACGCGATGAGCGTGATCGTCGGCCGTGCGTTGCCCGATGCCCGCGACGGCCTCAAGCCCGTGCATCGCCGCGTTCTGTACGCGATGAACGAGATGGGCAACACCTACAACGCCAAGTACCGCAAGAGTGCACAGGCCGTGGGTGAAACGATGGGTAAATACCACCCGCACGGCGACTCGGCGATTTACGACACCATCGTCCGCATGGCGCAGCCATTCAGCCTGCGCCACATGCTGATCGACGGCCAGGGCAACTTCGGTTCGATCGACGGCGATAACGCCGCGGCAATGCGATACACCGAGATTCGCCTCGACAAGATCGCTCATGAAATGCTGGCGGACATCGACAAGGAAACCGTCGACTTCGGCCCCAACTACGACGGCAGCCATAAGGAACCCCTGGTTCTGCCCACCCGTTTGCCGCAACTGCTGGTCAACGGCTCCGCGGGTATCGCCGTGGGTATGGCGACGAATATCCCGCCGCACAACCTGAACGAGGTCGTCGACGCCTGCCTGTTCGCGCTGAAGAGCCCGGAGTGCACGGTGGACGAGCTGATGGAGATCGTCCCGGCGCCCGACTTCCCGACCGCCGGCATCATCTATGGCCTGGCCGGCGTGCGCGATGGCTACCGCACCGGCCGCGGCCGCGTGGTGATGCGCGCCAAGGTGCACTTCGAGGACATCGACAAGGGCAACCGCCAAGCGATCATCGTTGACGAGATTCCCTACCAGGTCAACAAGAAGACGCTGCTCGAACGCATTGCAGAGCTGGTGCACGAGAAGAAGATCGAGGGCATCAGCCACATCCAGGACGAGTCCGACAAGTCGGGGATGCGCGTCGTCATCGAACTCAAGCGCGGCGAAGTCCCAGAGGTGGTGCTGAATAACCTCTACAAGCAGACCCAGCTGCAGGACAGCTTCGGCATGAACATGGTCGCGCTCGTCGACGGCCAGCCCAAGCTGTGCAATCTGCGTGACATGATCATCGTGTTCCTGGAGCACCGCCGCGAGGTGGTGACCCGCCGCACGATCTACGAACTGCGCAAGGCCCGCGAGCGCGGCCACGTGCTGGAAGGTCTGGCCGTCGCGCTGGCCAACATCGACGAGTTCATCGAGACCATCAAGTCCTCGCCGACGCCCCCGGTGGCCAAGGCCGCGCTGATGAGCAAGAGCTGGGATTCGTCGCTCGTGCGCGAGATGTTGGCGCGTGCCGAGGGCGGCAGCGCTGCCTACCGCCCCGAGGGCCTGGAAGCCCAGTTCGGCATGCAGCCGGACGGCCTCTACCGCCTGTCCGAAGCACAGGCCGGCGAAATCCTGCAGATGCGCCTGCAGCGCCTGACCGGCCTGGAGCAGGACAAGATCGTCGGCGAATACAAGGAAGTGATGGCCGAGATCGCCGACCTGCTGGACATCCTGGCGACGCCCTCGCGCGTGACGACGATCATTGCCGAAGAGCTGACCCAGCTGAAGACCGAGTTCGGCCAGACCAAGCTGGGTGCGCGCCGCAGCGTCATCGAACACAACGCTCAGGAACTCGGCACCGAAGACCTGATCACGCCGACCGACATGGTCGTGACGCTCTCGCACACCGGCTACATCAAGAGCCAGGCCTTGAGCGAGTACCGGGCCCAGCGCCGCGGCGGCCGGGGCAAGCAGGCCACGGCGACCAAGGACGACGACTGGATCGACCAGCTCTTCATCGCCAACACCCACGACTGGATCCTGTGCTTCTCCAACCGCGGCCGGGTCTACTGGCTCAAGGTCTGGGAAGTACCGCAGGGAAGTCGCAATTCGCGCGGCAAGCCCATCGTCAACATGTTCCCGCTGCAGGCCGATGAGAAGATCACCGTCGTGCTTCCGCTGACGGGCGAGTTCCGCGCCTTCCCTGAAGACCACTTCATCTTCATGGCCACGGCCATGGGCACGGTGAAGAAGACGTCCCTCAAGGACTTCAGCAACCCGCGCAAGGCCGGCATCATCGCGGTCGACCTCGACGAGGGCGACCACCTCATCGGCGCCGCGCTCACCGATGGCCACCACGACGTGATGCTGTTCAGTGACGGCGGCAAGGCCGTGCGTTTCGACGAGGACGACGTGCGCCCCATGGGCCGCACCGCCCGCGGCGTGCGCGGCATGATGCTGGAACCCGACCAGCGCCTCATTGCCATGCTGGTCGCCGAGGACGAGACCCAGAGCGTGCTGACCGCCACCGAGAACGGCTACGGCAAGCGCACCTCCATCGTCGAGTACACCCGCCATGGCCGTGGCACCAAGGGCATGATCGCCATCCAGCAGAGCGAGCGCAACGGCCGCGTCGTCGCCGCCACGCTGGTGCGCCCCGAAGACGAAATCATGCTGATCACCGACAAGGGCGTGCTTGTGCGCACCCGCGTCGGCGAGATCCGCGAGCTCGGCCGTGCGACGCAGGGTGTCACGTTGATCGCGCTGGATGATGGCGCCAAGCTGTCGGGTCTGCAGCGCATCGTAGAGAACGACGCCAACGAGGCCGATACGGGCTCTGAAGGCGGCGGCGAAGCTGACTCGACCGGCGAATCCCCTGAAGCCTCCAAGGACTGACTGACATGACCTCTCGCAAGCTGGGCCTGGCCCTCGCACTGGCCCTAGCCACAGGTACCGCGCTGGCCCAGCCGTCGCCGACCAAGAAGGCCCTGATCGACAAGATCGCCGCGCTGCAACAGCAAGGGCTGGCCGAAGGCCTGACCGCCAGCATCATCCAGGGGCCGCTCTCGCAGCTGACCCAGGCGGGCCGGGCTGCGCTGCAGCATTTGCCTGCCGAGAAGCGCGAAGCCACGGCCAAGGCCATGGACGTGGAGCTGAAGAAGTTCATCGACGAGAACGTGCCCTACCTGAAGGACAAGATCTTCAAGGCCGTCCCGAATACCGCTTCGGCGCTGCTGGACGAACGCTTCAGCGAGGACGAACTGAAGCAGATCCTGGCCTGGGCAGAATCCCCGGTCAGTCAGAAGTTTGGCCTCGCCAGCATCGAGTTGCAGAAGGCCGTGGCACAGAAGGTCATGGCCGAAGTCGGCCCGACGCTGGATGGCCGCTTCAAGACACTGAACACCAACGTCGGCAAGCATCTGGGGCTGCCGGCACCCGGTGCCTCCGCGCCCAAGGCAGCGGCACCCGCTCCTGCGCCCAAGAAGTAGCTTTCACTTTTCGATGACCTCGTCCCGCCCGTTCAATTTCTCCGCCGGCCCCGCCACCCTGCCTGAACCTGTACTGAGCCGGGTGGCCGCCGAGATGCTGGACTGGCACGGCAGCGGCATGAGCGTCATGGAGATGAGCCACCGAGGCAAGGAGTTCGGCACCATCCTGGACACGGCGTTGGCCGACTTGCGCGAGCTGCTGGCGGTGCCGGCCAACTTCCGCATCCTGTTCATGCAGGGCGGTGGCCTGGGCGAGAACGCCATCGTGCCGCTGAACCTCAGCCGTGGAGGCAAGGTCGACGTCGTCGTCACCGGCTCCTGGTCGCGCAAGAGCGCGATCGAGGCGCGGCGCTACGCTGACGTGCAGATCGCCGCCGAAGGCACCGGCCGCAGCATCCCCACGGACTGGCGGCTGCGCAACGACGCCGCCTATGTGCACGTCTGCACCAACGAAACCATAGACGGCGTCGAATTCCACGACCTGCCGCACATCGCCAACGGCGTACCGCTGGTCATCGACTGCTCCTCGCACCTTCTCTCCCGCCCGATCGACTGGACCCGCGTGGGCCTGGCCTTCGGCGGCGCGCAGAAGAACATCGGCCCCGCCGGGCTGACGCTCGTCTTCGTTCGCGAAGACCTGCTGGGCCGCGCCATGGACATCTGCCCCACGGCCTTCAACTACGAGACCGTGGCGGCAAACAATTCGATGTACAACACGCCGCCAACCTTCGGCATCTACGTCGCGGGCCTGGTTTTCCAGTGGGTCAAGGGCCTCGAGTACGCCGGCCGACGCGGCCTCGCGGCCATCGAGCAGCGCAACATCGACAAGGCCGCCCTGCTCTACTCGGCGCTGGACGCATCCGGCTTCTACGAGAACCGCGTCGACGCCGCCTGCCGTTCGCGCATGAACATCCCCTTCTTCCTCAGGGACGAGGCGCTCAACGAGAGCTTCCTCGCCGAAGCCAAGTCCGCCGGCCTGCTGCAGCTCAAGGGCCACAAGTCAGTGGGCGGCATGCGCGCCTCCCTCTACAACGCCATGCCGCTGGAGGGCGTGCAGGCGCTGGTCGGCTTCCTGAAGGATTTCGAGGCCCGCCATGGCTGAACCCATCGCCTCCCAGGCCCTGCTCGCGCTGCGCGACCAGATCGACGGCCTGGACAAGCAACTGCTGGAACTGCTGAACCAGCGCGCCCGCGTCGCCGAACAGGTCGGGGAGATCAAGCGCGCCGAAGGCACACCCTTCTTTCGCCCCGACCGCGTCGCCCAGGTCATAGACAAGATCCGCGCGGCCAACCCAGGCCCTCTGAAGGCCGAACATGTGTCGGCGATCTGGCGCGAGATCATGTCCGCCTGCCTGGCGCTGGAATCGCCGCAGCGGGTCGCGGTGCTGGGCCCGGTCGGCACGTTCTGCGAGCAGGCCGCCATCGAGTATTTCGGTGGCGCTGCCGACATGACCTACTGCGCGAGCTTTGACGACGTCTTCCATGCCACGGCCAGCGGCGGCGCCCAGTTCGGTGTCGTTGGCGTCGAGAACATGACGGAGGGTGTCGTCACGCGCTCGCTGGACCTGTTCCTGCACACGCCCTGCCACGTCGTCGGCGAGGTCAGCCTGCTGATCCGGCACAACCTGATGCGCAAGGAGCCATCCATGCACGGCATCGAGGCCGTGCTGGCGCACCCGCAGGCCCTGGCCCAATGCCAGAACTGGCTGAACAAGCACCTGCCGGATGCCGAGCGTCGCGCGGTGTCCAGCAACGCCGAAGGCGCCCGCCTTGCCGCCACCAACCCGGCCTGGGCCGCCTTGGGCAGCGAGCGTGCGTCCACCCTCTTCGGTCTGCACATCACGGCCCATGCCATCCAGGACGAGGCCTACAACCGCACCCGCTTCGCCGTGATCTGCCTGCCGCAGACCATGGCCACGCCGCCGGCCACCGGCCGCGACTGCACCAGCCTGGTCGTCTCCGTGCCCAACCGGCCTGGCGCCATGCACGATCTGCTGGTGCCGCTGAAGACCCACGGCGTGTCCATGACCCGCCTGGAGTCCCGCCCAGCGCGCACCGGCCAGTGGGATTACTACTTCTACATCGACCTCGATGGCCACCCCAGCCAGCCCCATGTCGCCGCGGCGCTGGCGGAGTTGCGCGAGCTCTGCGCCTTCTTCAAGATGCTGGGCGCCTACCCGGTCAAAGCGTAAAGGCGATCCATGTTCCAGCAGCTTGGCGTGATCGGATGCGGCCTGATGGGCGGCAGCTTCGCGCTGGCAATGAAGAAGGCCGGCCTGGTGAAGCGCGTCGTCGGCTACAGCAAGTCGCCGTCGACGACAGACCTTGCCAAGAAGCTCGGCGTCATCGATGTGGCGGCCGAGTCGGCGCTGCAGGCCGTTTCGGGCTCGGACGTCGTGCTGATCGCCGTGCCAGTCTCGGCCACCGAAAGCACGCTGAAGGCCATTCGCCACCTCGTGAATCCGGGCGTGCTCTTCATGGATGTCGGCTCCACCAAGTGCGACGTCATCGAGGCCTCGCGCCGCGCCTTGGGTGAACGCGCCGCGAGCTTCGTGCCCTGCCACCCCATCGCCGGCAAGGAATCGGGCGGCGTGCAGCACGCCGAGGCCTCGCTGTACGAAGGCCGACAGGTCATCCTGACACCCCAGCCTTTCACCAACCCGGTGCTGGTGCAGCGCGCGACCGACGTCTGGTCGGCGCTGGGCTCCACGGTGCTGAAGATGCGGCCTCACAACCATGATGCCGCCTTCGCCGCCGTCAGCCACCTGCCGCACCTGCTGGCCTTCGCCTACTTCCAGGCCATTGCCGAGCAGCCCGCCGCGCGCGACTACCTGAGCCTGGCGGGCCCGGGCTTCCGCGACTTCACGCGTATCGCCGCCGGCGAGCCGGCCGTATGGCGCGACATACTGCTTGCCAACAAGCACGAGGTACTGGCTCAGTCCAAGCGCTTTCGCACCATGCTGGACCAGTTGGAGGCCTTGATCGAAGCCGGCGACGCAGCAGCACTCGAAGCCGCACTGCGGCCCATCGCCGAAGGCCGCGAAGCCTGGGGCAACACCCTTCCTGCCCTCCCTCCCGGCCGCCCGGCCGGCAAGTGATGTTCAAGATCCCCTTTCTCGACCTGCCGCCGCTGCGCGGCGCCGCAGGCACCGTGCGCCTGCCCGGCTCCAAGAGCATCTCCAACCGCGTGCTGCTGCTTGCGGCGCTAAGCGAAGGCCGCACGGTCGTCCGCGACCTGCTGGCCTCCGACGACACCGCCGTCATGCTGGAGGCGCTGCGAGCCCTTGGTTGCGGCGTCGTCAAGGATGGCGACACGGTCAGCATCGTCGGCCTCGGCGGCAGACTGCTGGCGAAGCACGCCCAGCTCTTCCTTGGCAACGCCGGCACGGCCATGCGCCCGCTGACCGCGGCACTCGCGGTGCTGGCTGCCACCCAGGGCGGCAGCTTCGAGGTCTCAGGGGTGGCTCGCATGCACGAGCGCCCCATCGGCGACCTCGTCGACGCGCTGCGCGGGCTGGGCTGCGAGATCGACGATCTCGGCAATGCCGGCTACCCGCCGCTGAGGCTGCGCGGCCCCTCCGAGCTGGCACTGGACACCCCCGTGCGCGTGCGCGGCGATGTCTCCAGCCAGTTCCTGACCGCGCTGCTGCTGGCGCTGCCGCTGGTGGCAGAGCGCGACATCCGCATCGAGGTCATCGGCGAGCTGATCTCCAAACCCTATATCGAGATCACGCTGGCACTGCTGGCACGCTTCGGCATCGCGGTGAAACGCGAGGCCTGGGAAGCCTTCGTCATCCCGGCAGGCAGCCGCTACGTCTCGCCAGGCGAAGTGTTCGTCGAAGGAGATGCGTCGTCGGCGTCCTACTTCGTGGGCCTGGGCGCCATCGCGGCCAAGGACACACCCATCCGCATCGAAGGCGTCGGCAGCGAGTCGCTGCAGGGCGATGTCCGCTTCATCGAGGCTGCCGCGGCCATGGGCGCCGAGGTGCAAGCCGGCCCGAACTGGCTGGAAGTCCGCCGCGGCGCCTGGCCGCTGAAGGGCATCACGCTGGACTGCAACCACATTCCCGACGCGGCGATGACGCTGACCGTCATGGCCCTCTATGCCGACGGCCCGACGACGTTGACCAATATCGCCAGTTGGCGCGTCAAGGAGACGGATCGCATTGCCGCCATGGCCGCCGAGCTGCGAAAGCTGGGCGCGACGGTCGAAGAAGGGCCGGACTGGATCCGCGTACAGCCGCTGCAAGCCTGGAAGGCGGCGGCCATCCATACCTACGACGACCACCGCGTCGCGATGTGTTTCTCGCTGGCCGCCTTCAACGGCCTGGTCACCAAAGCCGCCGTGCCGGTGCGCATCCTGGAACCGCACTGCGTCGCCAAGACCTTTCCGGACTACTTCGAGACGCTGTTCGGCGTCGTCAGCGTCGAAGCGACCGATGTGCCCGTCATCACCATCGACGGCCCGACCGCCTCAGGCAAGGGCACGCTGGCCGACGAGGTGGGCAAGGCGCTTGGCTTTGGCGTGCTGGATTCCGGCGCCCTCTACCGCGTCACGGGCCTGGCCGCGCGCCGCGCCGGCATCGACCTGGACGACGGCAAGGCCGTCGCCGCAATCGTGCCGACGCTGCAGCTGCGCTTCAGCGAAGGTCATGTGTTCCTGGGACAGGAGGACGTCAGCGCCCGCCTGCGCGCCGAGGCCACCGGGCTGCTGGCCTCCCAGGTCGCGGCCCACCCCGAGGTGCGGGTGGCCCTGCACCAGCTGCAACTGGATTTCCGCCGCTTGCCGGGCCTCGTCGCCGACGGCCGCGACATGGGCACAGCGATCTTCCCGGACGCCACGCTCAAGGTCTTCCTGACCGCCAGCGCTGCCACGCGCGCCGAACGCCGATATAAGCAATTGATTTCCAAAGGAATTTCCGCTAATATCGAGGGCTTGCGCGAAGATCTGGAGGCGCGGGACGAACGGGACAAGAACCGCTCGGCCTCGCCGCTGGTCGCAGCGCAGGACGCGCAGATGCTCGACAACTCGGCGCTGACCATCGAAGCCTCGGTGGATCAGGTGCTCGGTTGGTGGCAAAAGCGCAGGCCCTTCTGACCGCGGTTTCGACAACGGTCAGCGCGGCCCAGGCCTGAGAAGCCACGCCGCAAGGCACAAGGCCCGCCGGCCAGCGCCGAACGCCAGTTCGGTTGCCATGAGTAACGCAAGTTGCCCGTGGCCGGCGATGTCAACAACCTAACCCCGTAGGCTTGCCTACACCGCCGCGCCCGGTGGCTCCCATTGGCTGCCGGCGCATCAGGATCTAACCAACATGTCCCAAACCCAAACCGCCCAAGCTTCTGGCATGGAATCCTTTGCCGCCATGTTCGAGGAGTCGCTGCAGCGCTCCGACATGCGCGCTGGCGAAGTGATCTCGGCCGAGGTCGTTCGTGTCGAGCACAACTTCGTCGTCGTCAACGCCGGCCTGAAGTCCGAGGCCTATGTGCCCATCGACGAATTCAAGAACGACCAGGGCGAACTGGAAGTCCAGGTCGGCGACTTCGTCTCCGTCGCCATCGACGCCATCGAGAACGGCTACGGCGACACCATTCTGTCGCGCGACAAGGCCAAGCGCCTGGCCTCCTGGCTGAGCCTGGAAACGGCCCTTGAGTCCGGCGATTTCGTGACCGGCACCGTCTCCGGCAAGGTCAAGGGTGGCCTGACCGTTCTCGTGAACGGCATCCGCGCCTTCCTGCCCGGATCGCTCCTGGACACCCGCCCGGTGAAGGACATGAGCCCGTTCGAGGGCAAGACCATGGAATTCAAGGTCATCAAGCTCGACCGCAAGCGCAACAACGTTGTGCTGTCGCGTCGTGCCGTGGTCGAAGCCTCCATGGGTGAAGAGCGCGCGAAGCTGCTGGAGACGCTGTCCGAAGGCGCCATCGTCAACGGCGTGGTCAAGAACATCACCGAGTACGGTGCGTTCGTGGACCTGGGCGGCATCGACGGCCTGCTGCACATCACCGACATGGCCTGGCGCCGTGTCCGTCACCCGAGCGAAGTGGTGACGGTCGGCCAGGAACTGACGGCCAAGGTCCTGAAGTTCGACGCCGAGAAGAACCGCGTCTCGCTGGGCATCAAGCAGCTGGGCGACGACCCCTGGTTCGGCGTGGCCCGCCGCTACCCGACCGGCACGCGCCTGTTCGGCAAGGTCACGAACATCGCCGACTACGGTGCGTTCGTCGAGATCGAGCCGGGCATCGAAGGCCTGGTGCACGTTTCCGAGATGGACTGGACCAACAAGAACATCGCCCCCAGCAAGCTGGTCTCGCTGGGCGACGAAGTCGAAGTCATGGTCCTGGAAATCGACGAAGACAAGCGTCGCATCTCCCTGGGCATGAAGCAGTGCAAGGCCAACCCGTGGGAAGAGTTCGCCGAGAACGTCAAGCGCGGCGACAAGGTCAAGGGTCCGGTCAAGTCCATCACCGACTTCGGCGTGTTCGTGGGCCTGGCCCAGGGCATCGATGGTCTGGTGCACCTGTCCGACCTGTCTTGGGACGAGTCCGGCGAAACCGCCGTTCGCAACTTCAAGAAGGGCCAGGAAGTCGAAGCCGTCGTGCTGGCCGTGGACGTCGAGCGCGAGCGCATCTCGCTGGGCATCAAGCAGCTGGACAGCGACCCCTTCACCGCCTTCACCACGATCAACGACCGTGGCGCCTCGGTGACCGGCAAGGTCAAGACCGTGGATCCGCGCGGTGCTGAAGTCGAACTGGCTGACGGTGTGATGGCCTACCTGCGCGCTTCGGAAATCTCCCGCGACCGCGTGGAAGACGCCCGCAACGTGCTGAAGGAAGGCGACGAAGTCACCGCCGTCATCGTCAACGTCGACCGCAAGACCCGCAACATCCAGCTGTCCATCAAGGCCAAGGACAATGCGGACCAGCAAGAAGCCATGCAGCGCATCAGCCAGTCGAACGAGCGTGAGAACGCCGGCACGACCAGCCTGGGCGCCCTGCTGCGCGCCAAGCTGGACAACCAGGGCAACTAAGCCCTCGGTTGACCGCCCGGCCCCGAGCCATTCGCTCTGGGGCCGGGTATGCTCCCCACAGGCTCGCCGGCCTCGCCAGCGGGCCTGTTTCAATTCCAAGATCTACAAAGCCGCTCTGCCATGACCCGCTCCGACCTCGTCGCCGTGCTCGCCGAACGATTTGGCCAACTGACCCAACGCGATACCGAGTTCGCGGTCAAGACCATCCTCGACGCGATGAGTGACGCCCTGGCGCGCGGCCACCGCATCGAGATCCGTGGCTTCGGCAGCTTCTCCATCAGCCGCCGTCCGCCCCGCGTGGGCCGCAACCCGCGCAGCGGCGAGCAAGTCATGATCCCCGAGAAGCTGGCCCCTCACTTCAAGCCCGGCAAGGCGCTGCGCGAAGCTGTCGACAAGCATCTTCCCGTGACGGACGCCTGAGGTCGGCTGAGTCAAAATCCGGCGCCATGCGCACCCTCGTCTGGATCCTGCGGGCCCTGCTCTTCTTCACGCTGTTCGCCTTCGCGCTGAACAACAGCCACGAGGCCGTGGTGCACTGGTTCTTCGGCCACGAATGGCGTGCGCCGCAAGTCATCATCGTGCTGCTGGCCTTCGGCTTCGGCGCCGCCTTCGGCGTGCTGGCCATGGTGCCCGCCTGGTGGCGCCACCGCCGCGCCGCGCAACGCGCCGAACCCTCGCCCGACACTCCCGCCCCTGTGCCCGAGTCGCCCGCAACGCCCTTCGCCGCCCACCAAGATGGAGTTTGATCCGCGCTGGCTGCTCTTCGTCCTGCCCGTCGTCTTCGTTCTCGGCTGGCTGGCTTCCAAGCTCGACTCGCGGCAGTGGAAGCTCGAACAGCGTGAGTCTCCCAAGGCGTACTTCAAGGGCCTGAACCTGCTGCTCAACGAGCAGCAGGACAAGGCCATCGATGCCTTCATCGAAGCCGTCCAGAACGACCCCGACACCTCCGAGCTGCACTTTGCGCTTGGGAGCCTGTTCCGCCGCCGCGGCGAGACCGAGCGCGCTGTGCGCGTGCACGAGCACCTGCTGCGCCGGGGCGACTTGGCACAGGCCGACCGCGACCGCGCCCAGCACGAGCTGGCGCAGGACTTCTTCAAGGCTGGCCTGTTCGACCGCGCCGAGGCAGCCTATGCCGAACTGCGAGGCACCGCGTTCGAGCGCGAGGCGCGCCTGGCCCTGCTGTCGCTCTACGAACGCTCGCGGGACTGGTCCAAGGCCGCCGAGGTCGCCGCCGAACTGGAGGCTGCCGGCACCGGTTCATTCTCCGGCCGCATCGCCCACTACCTGTGCGAGCAGGCCCTGGTCGCACAGTCCCAGGGCCATGCGGACCTCTCCCAGGAGCTGCTGGGCCAGGCCCAGCGCCGCGAGCCCGAGGCTGCTCGTGCCTATGTGCTGCAAGGCCAGCTGCTGCTGAAGGCAGGTCAGTCCGAAGCGGCCTTTGCGGCCTTCAGCAAGCTGCTGGCGGCCAACCCTGCGGCCTTCAACCTCGTTGCCGCAGACTGCGCCACGGCCGCCCTGAACCTGGGCCAGCCCGAGCGCGCCATTGCGCTGCTGCTGGAGCAGTACCAGCGCGCACCCAGCATGCACCTGCTGCGTGCGCTGGCACTGCTGCAGCCTGGTCCGCAGCGCGAGCGCCTGGCTGCGCATCTGCGCGAGCAACCTGCCCTATCCGCCGCGACCGAGCTGCTGAAGCTCAATGCTCCGGCCCTGCCCGCCGACGAGGCCGGCCCCCTGGTACAGACGCTGGAGAAGGCCACCAAGCCGCTGCTGCGCTATCGCTGCGCCGCCTGCGGCTTCGAGGCCGCGCACTATTTCTGGCAATGCCCCGGTTGCCTCAACTGGGATACCTACCCGCCACGCCACGTGGAAGAGCTCTAGACCGATGCGCACCATCGTCTGCATGAAATGGGGCACCAAGTACGGCCCCGAATACGTCAACCGCCTCTACGCGATGGTGCGCCGACACCTGCGCGGCGACTTCGACTTCGTCTGCCTGACAGATCGCACCGAAGGCATCCGCGGCGAAGTGAAGTGCTTCCCCATCCCCGAGCTGACGCTGCCCAACGGCGAGCCCGAGCGCGGCTGGAAGAAGCTGACGACCTTCAGCCCCGTCCTCGTCAACGAGTACGGCCTCAACGGCACCGCACTCTTTCTCGACCTTGACGTCGTCATCGTCGACGACATCACGCCCTTCTTCGAGGTGCAGGGCGACTTCCTCATCATCCACGACTGGAAGCGCCCCTGGCGCGTCACAGGGAACTCCTCGGTCTATCGTTGGACGCTGGGCGCCCACCAGGATGTGCTGACCGAGTTCGTTGCCGACCAGGCCAAGGCCAAGGCCGAGTACCGCAATGAGCAGGCCTTCCTCTCCGCCGTGCTGCATCGCCAGGGCAAGCTGCAGTACTGGGATGCCGCCTGGTGCGCCAGCTACAAGTACCACTGCATCCCGGCCTGGCCGACGAGCTACTGGCGTGATCCCTTCGTGCCCCCCGGCGCACGCATCCTGATCTTCCATGGCGTCATGAATCCACCTGACGCGTTGGCCGGCCGCAGCAACGGGAACTGGCGCCACGCCCGGCCGGCACGCTGGATCGCCGATCACTGGCGCGAATGAGCGTCCTGCCGCTCGCGCTGCTGGCCATCATGGCCGGCCTGCTGCTTCGCGAACTCGCCGTGCTGCTACGGGCTCGCGTGCCGGCACAGACGCGCGCCGTCATGGTGGGCGACAACGCGCCGCTATGCCAGGATGAGATTCCCAAGATCATCTGGACCTACTGGCAGCCCTCGCCGGCACCGGCTTTCATCCAGGCCTGCCTGGACAACTGGCGCCGCTGCGCTCCCGACCACGAGCTGCGGCTGCTGGACCCCGCCAGCGTCGGTCAATGGCTCCCCGAGCTGCGCGCCGACTTCGACGCCCTGCCCGCCCACTGCCAGGCCGACTGGCTGCGCGTCCAACTGCTCGCCCGGCATGGCGGCGTGTGGATGGACGCATCCATGCTGCTCAGCCGCGACCTGGCCTGGCTGCACGAGACGCGCCGGCGGCGCGCCGCGGACTATGTGGGCTTCTACATCGACCGCTGCACGACACGCCCGCAATTGCCCGTCATCGCAACCTGGCTGATGGCCTCGGTACCCGGCGGGCGCTTCGTCACGGCGCTGGCCCGGGCCTTTGACCAGGCGCGGGACGAAGGGGCCGAGGCGCTGTTGCAGCGGCTGCATGCCGAGGGCCGGCACGCCCGCGTCGTGCAGGGCCTGACCGAGGGTCCGCAGCGTCATTTGCTAGCGCACGTCGCCGCCAGCGAGTTGCTGGACCGCGATCCGCAGCTTGCGCGCCTGGTGCTGCTGCGTGCCGAGGATGGCCCATTCGCCTGGCATGCCGGCGTGGGCTGGGACAAGCGCCGCCTGTACGCCCGCCTGGCCCTGGTACCTTGCCCCCGCGTCTTGCCCGCAGTGCTCAAGCTGCGCAGCAGCGACCGTGAGGTCGTCGAGCGCAACTGGCGGCGCGGCCTGGTGTCACCATTCAGCGCGCTGCGCCATCTTCTTGCCCGCGACTCCTGAGCCCCGCAAGACGGCGCGTCAGGCACAGGCGATGAATCACCAGCCCGCCACCATCGCCGATACTTGAAACCTTGACCGCCAGGCGGGCGTAAGCCCTGCGTTTGCCCATGAGTTCCCTGTTCCTAAGCAATCTCGCCGAGCACCTGCAACTGATGCAGATCCTGGGGACGCTCGACCCGCAGGTGCTATCTGCCGGCAGACGCCTGTCCGGCGTTCTGGCCTCCGGCGGCAAGCTGATGTTCTGCGGCAATGGCGGCTCTGCGGCCGACTGCCAGCACCTGGCCTCCGAACTGACCGGCCGCTTCATCAAGGACCGTCGGCCGCTGGCGGGCCTGGCCCTCACCACCGACAGCTCGGCACTGACCTGCATCGGCAACGACTACAGTTTCGACGACGTCTTCATGCGCCAGGTACAAGGCCTCGGCCGCGCGGGTGACGGACTGGTTGCCATCTCCACCTCAGGCAACTCGGCCAACGTGCTGCGCGCCGTCGAGGCCGCCAAGTCCATGGGCATCTACACGCTGGGCCTGCTGGGCCGCGATGGCGGGAAGCTCGGCGCACTGTGTGACGACAGCATCATCGTGCCGCACGCCGTGACCGCTCGCATCCAGGAAGCTCACCTGTTAATCGGACACACGCTGTGTGGCCTGATCGAATCCGAAATGGGCTTTGCCTGATGAGCGCCCTGCCCAGCCGCGAACAGCTTGCCGCCCGCCGCATCCTCGTCGTCGGCGACGTGATGCTGGACCGCTACTGGCACGGCGCCGTCGAGCGCATATCTCCCGAGGCGCCGGTGCCGGTCGTGCGCATCGAGCGCGAGGAGGAACGGCTGGGCGGAGCAGCCAACGTGGCGCTCAACATCCGCACACTTGGCGCACGGGCCACGCTGCTGACGGTCGTCGGCAATGACGAGCCGGCCCGTCGCCTGCGCGAGCTGCTGCAGGCGCGCGACATCGAGACCGTGTTGCGCGAGGACAAGCAGCTCTACACCATCGTCAAGCTGCGCGTCATCGGCCGCGCGCAGCAGCTGCTGCGCGTCGACTTCGAGAACGAACCCGACCACGAGGCGCTGGGCGAGATGCTGGACGACTTCGCGGCCCAGCTGCCGCAGCATGACGTCGTGCTGTTCTCCGACTACGGCAAGGGCGGCCTCACCCACATCCCACGCATGATCGAGATGGCTCGCTCTGCAGGCAAGCCGGTGCTGGTTGATCCCAAGGGGAGCGACTACCGCCGCTACGCCGGTGCCAGCGTCATCACGCCCAACCGCGGTGAACTGGCCCAGGTGGCAGGCACGTGGAAGACCGATGCAGAACTGCGCGCCAAGGCCGAGGCGCTGCGCACCGACATCGACGTCGGTGCCGTGCTGCTGACGCGCTCGGAGGATGGCATGACGCTGTTCGATGACCACGGTGTCACGCACGAACCCGCGCGCGCGCGTGAGGTGTTCGACGTCACCGGCGCGGGCGACACGGTCATCGCGACACTGGCCGTCCTGACCGCCGCCGGCATGCCGCTGCCCGAGGCCATGCGCCTGGCCAACAAGGCCGGCGGCATCGTCGTTGGCAAGTTCGGCACGGCGACGGTCAGCTACGACGAGCTGGCCGCATGAGTTCGCTGCAGGACAAGCTCATCGATGCCGCCTCGCTCGACGATGCGGCGCTCACGGCGCGGCTCGCCACCCTATCCAGGCCAATGGTATTCACCAACGGCGTATTCGACGTCCTGCATCGCGGCCACGTGGCCTATCTACATGCAGCGCGTGAACTGGGGGGCAGCCTGGTCGTCGCCGTCAACTCCGACGCATCAGCCCGCATGCTCGGCAAGGGGCCTGACCGGCCGCTGAACCGCGATGTCGACCGCGCCCTTGTGCTCGCCGGCCTGGCATCCGTCGACGCCGTACTGTTCTTCGAAGAGCGCACGCCCTGCGAGCTGCTCAAGCGCGTGAAGCCGCAGCTCTATGTGAAGGGTGGCGACTACGACATGGAGACGCTCGAGGAAACGCGCCTCGCCAGGTCCTGGGGCGGCGACGCGCTCGCAATTCCTTTCGTCGATGGCTACTCGACGACGGCCCTCGTCAACCGCATCCGGGCGCCGAGTTGATGCGCCCCGCCGCCTTCCTCGACCGCGACGGCGTCATCAACATCGACCATGGCTACGTCTCCCGCTGGGAAGACTTCACCTACGTGCCTGGCGCCGTCGATGCGATGCGCCGGCTGCAGGAGGCGGGCTACGCACTTGTCATCGTGACCAACCAGTCCGGCGTCGCCCGCGGCTACTACGACGAAACCGCCGTGCTGGCGCTGCACGACCAATTGCGTGAAGACCTTGCCCGGCAGGGCGTGACGCTGGACGCCATCGAACACTGCCCTCACCTGCCCGATGGTTCGGTGGCCCGCTACGCCATCGACTGCGACTGCCGCAAGCCGGCGCCGGGCATGATCCTGCGCAGTGCACAGGCCCTGGGCATCGACCTCGCCCGCTCGCTGATGTTCGGCGACAAGCAGTCCGACATCGAAGCCGGCCAGGCGGCAGGCGTGGGACGCTGCATCCGGCTGGCGAAGAACGGCGAGCCGGGCACGTCCGTGGTTGACTTCGTCAGCCTGTCGCAGGCCCTGGACGCGCTCGGCATTGCCTGACATGAGTCGTCCACCCGTCTTTGCCATCGAGGCCACCAACCTCACCGACGAGCGCGGCACCGGCATCGGCCGGTACACGCGACAGCTCATCGAAGCGCTGTCGGCGCTGCAGGTGCAACCGCAGGACGAGTTCGAGGTGCTGCAGCTCTGCAAACGCTCGCGCTGGCCTCTGCGCGAACGGCTGGCACAGGGTCCGCGGCTGTCCAGCCGCATGTGGTGGGGCCCCGTCTGGCCCATCCCGCGCCCGGCCTGCTCATTGCTGCACGTTCCCGACGAACGCCAGCCGCCGTGGCGGGTTCCCGTCGTTGCAACAGTGCATGACCTCTACGCAGCGCTGAACATCAACACCGGCGACGAGAAGAAGCGCCAACGCAAGCTGCGCCACTACGAGCACCTGCGCGATGGCTGCGCGCGGCTGGTCTGCGTCAGCGAGAACACGCGACAGGATTTTCTGCGCCTCGTCGGCGGCGACCCGGCACGGCTCAAGGTCGTGCACCTGGGCGTGTCGCCCGACTTCTGCCCTCGCGAGGCTGCCGAGATCGATGCAGTGCGCACACGCCACGGCATTGCCGGCCCCTATCTGCTGTTCGTCGGCTCCACGCCAAACAAGAACCTCGCACGGACGCTGGAGGCCTTTGCTGCTGGCGGCTTCGCGCGGGACTTCACGCTGCTCGTCTGCGGCGAGCGCTCGCAAGCCCAAGGCGAGGCTCTTGCATCGCGCCTGGCTGCGCTGAACCTGACCGACCGTGTTCGGTTCGTCGGCTTCGTCAGCGACGCGAACCTGCCGGTGCTCTATGCAGGCGCGGCAGCCTACCTCTTCCCATCGCTGTATGAAGGCTATGGCCTGCCCATCCTGGAGGCCATGGCATGTGGCGTGCCGGTGCTGACAAGCAACCGCGGCAGTTGCCCCGAGGCCGCGGCGGGCCATGCCGTCATTGCGGATCCGGAAGACATAGCCGCACTGGCCGCTGGCATCGGCGAAGCGGTGGCCATGACGGAAAGCCGGCGCGCCGCCGCCTTGGCCTACGCGCGAACGCGCACCTGGGAAGCCACCGCCCGCGGCACGCTGGCCATCTGGCGTGAGGCACTGGCAGAGCGCTAGCCGAGCCGGGCCAGCACGCGCGCCTCGACGTCCGCCGCGCTGATGTCCGCCAACTGCGCGGCCTGCAGCAGGTGCACGTGCTCGGGGTCATGCTCCAGTGGCGGGCGCGGGCCGAGCACGACGAAGGCCGGCCGGCCCACCGCAGCGGCGAACTGCACGGCGCCTGTGTCATTGCCGATGCAGGACTGTGCCAGCGACACGGCCGCCACGCTCTCGGCCACCGTGCTGTCCGTCATCGCCAGGACCCGGTCGCGCAGCGCCGGCTCCACGCGCGAACGGATGGCCTGCGCCAGCTCGGCCTCAGCCGACCCGCCCAGCAGCAACACACCGTGGCCGCGCGCTGCCAGCCGGCTGGCCAGCTCGACAAAATTGCCTTCGCCCCATTGCTTGTATGGCTCCGACGCTCCGATGGCCAGCGCATGCAGGGGCTGCGGCAATGCGCCCAGGCGCTCGCGCATGCGGGCCAGCGCGTCCGCACGCACGCTGATGCGCGGCACGATAGGCGCGCGACAGAAGCCCTGCGCGATGGAGAAGTTGGTTGCGTCCTTGTAGCCGGCCACGGCGGGGCCGCGATAGCGGCTGATCCAGGGAGACTTCGTCAGCAACAGGCGCTGCAACCACGTTTCCCCGAAGCCCAGGATGGTGCGGATGCCGGCGCGCCAGCAGACAACGATGGCACGGCCCGGATGGTCGGAAAACAGCACCATGCGGTCGAAACGCTTGGGGGCCAACTCGGCGCCGAAGCGCAGCAGCCCGCCCCAGCCGCTGTGCCGCCCGCGCCGTCGCTCGCTCTTGCGCGGGCGCCGGTCGAAATCGATGACCTCGCGCACCCAGGGCTCGTGGCCGATCAGCTCGCGGGCCATCGTCGTCGGCGCGGCGATGAGACTGATCTGGCCGTCACGGCTTTGCTCGGCCACGCAGCGGAAGTACTGCGCGTGCCAGACCAGGTCGCCCATGCCGTTGAGCTGCAGCTGCACGGCCGTCAGGGGCCGGGTGTCCGGCGTGCTCATGCCGCCTGCGCCAGCGCGATGCGGGCGACGTCCGCTGGCCGGATGTCGCAGAGGCGGGGAGCCGTCAGCATGTGCAGCTTCTGCGGGTCGTGCTCCAGCCGCGGCCGCGGGCCGAGGATCACCCAGGTCGGCGTGCCGACGGCCGCGGCGATCTGCACGCCACCGGTGTCGTTGCCCAGGCACGTCCGCACCAGCGACATGGCCGCCACGGTGTCGGCCACGGAACCGTCGGTGGCGTCAAGGATGCTCGAGCGCAACGCCGGCTCCACGTGCTGCAAGATGGCCTGGGCCATCTCGCGCTCTGCCGGGCCGGCAATCAGCAGCACGCCGTGGCCGGCGCGCGCGAGCTCGGCGGCAAGCACCGCGAAGTTCTCCGTTCCCCATTGCTTGTACGGCTCCGACGAGCCGATACACAGCGCGTGCATGGGCCGGGGCAGCCTCTGCACACGCTCCTGCACGCGCGCTAGCGCCTCGGGACGTACGACGAGACTGGGCACGATGGGTGCATCGCACCAGCCGTTCGCCATGGCGAACATCGTCGCGTCCTCGTAGGCCCCGACGGCGGGGCCGGTGTAACGCTGTATCCAGGGCCCGTGCGACAGAAGTCGGCGCTGCAGCCAGGTCGTTCCGTAACCCAGCCGCTCGGGAATCTTGGCCGCAAGGGCCACCAGCGAGCGGTTCGTGTAGTTGGTGAACAGCACGATGCGGTCAAACTGCTGCTCGCGCAGCTCGACTCCCATGCGGAACAGCCCCAACACGCCGCGGTGGCGGCCCTGGCGACCTTCATGACGACGCGGGTGGCGGTCAAAGTCGATGATCTCGCGCACCCAGGCCTCGTGGCCCACCAACTGCCGCGCGAACACCGTCGGCGACGCGATCAGCGACACCTGGTCACCGAAGCTGGTCTGCGCGACGCGACGGAAGTACGGCACATGCCAGACCAGATCGCCCATGCCGACCCACTGCAGCAGCACCACGGTGCGGGGGCGGGTATCGACAGTGGCGGGCAACTGGGTTGGGGGCATCTGGCAAGGGGGCCGGGGGCGCGGCATTCTATGGCGGCGGCCCGGGCCGCCGCCCTCACGCAACCGGCCCGGACGCAATGTTTCGTGAAGCCGTGGCAGGCCGAACACCGACGACAATCGCGCCCCATGTCTCCCGACAACGTCTCTCCCGCCCGGCGCCTGTTCCAGTACGTCTACCCGCACCGCTGGGGTGCGGCGCTGACGGTGCTGGCCTACGTGGGCGCCGCGGGTACCGAGCTGCTGCTGCCTGAGCTGATCGGCTACGCCTTCGGCGAGGGCTTCGCGAAGAATGCCTTCCCGCTGTGGATGGTGCCCGTGGCGCTGATCGGGCTGTACCTCGTACGCGGCGTGTTGAACTTCGCCGGCCAGTACCTCTTCAACTGGACGGTCACGCGCAGCGTGCTGGACTTCCGTACCTCACTGGTCGACGCATTGCTGCGGCTGGACGCCCAGGTCTACACGCGCATGCAGCCGGGCACGGCGGTCACCAAGGTCGTCAACGATCCGCAGCAGATCCTGCAGTTGCTCGGCGACGTGGGCATGGCGCTGCTGCGCGATGGCCTGCCAGTCATCGGCCTGATGGCCTACCTCTTCCACCTGAACTGGCAGCTGACGCTGCTGAGCCTCATCGTCACGCCGCTGATGGCGCTGGTGATGAAGCAGCTCAACAAGCGCATGCGGCTGATGGCCTCGCGCTCGTACGACTCGCAGCTGGTGCTCGTCAACAAGGTGGACGACATCACCCGAGCGTGGAGAGTCGTGCGCCAGTTCGGCGCAGTGGACCATGAGCGCGCGCGCTTCACGGCCGCGGCACAGGAAGTGCGGCGCTACAACCTCAAGTCGGCCACGGCCGGCGCGCTGGCCCAGCCGGTGTCGCAACTGGTGGCCAGCGTGGGCCTGTCCATCATCATCTGCGTGGCACTGTGGCAGGCGCGTATGGACGGAACCGGCGTCGAGTCCTTCGCCAAGTTCGTCAGCGCACTGCTGCTGCTCACGTCGAGGCTGCGTCACCTGTCGGACCTGGCCGCGCCGCTGACGCGCGCCACCGTCATCGCGCGCAGTTGCTTCGAGCTCATGGACGCGGTCAAGGAAGTAGATGACGGCAGCCGTGAACTCAGCGCCCCCGCGGACGGGGGAATCGCCATGGAATCCGTCAGCCTGACCTACCCCGGCGCTGCCCAGCCGGCACTGGACGGCCTCAGCCTGGCTTTCCCCGCCGGCAAGACGACGGCCCTGGTGGGCGCTTCTGGCGCAGGCAAGAGTTCCATCATCCACCTGTTGCTCGGCTTCGGCCGCCCCGACAGCGGCCGCGTGCTGCTGGATGGCAGCGACATCGAGACACTGACCCGAGCCTCGCTGCGCCGGCAGTTCGCCGTCGTGTCGCAGGACATCGTGCTGTTCGACGACTCCATCGCCGCCAACATCGCCTACGCCCAGCCGCGCGACGAGGCGCGGCTGGAAGCCGCGCTGCGGGCCGCCCACCTGTGGGACTTCGTGCAGACGCTGCCGGAAGGCGTGGAAACAGCCGTGGGCGCCAACGGCAGCAAGCTTTCCGGAGGCCAGCGACAGCGCCTGGCCATCGCGCGGGCGCTGTACAAGGACGCACCCATCTGGATCTTCGACGAAGCCACGTCGGCGCTGGACACCGAAAGCGAGCGCGCCGTGCAGCAGGCCCTGGCCGCCTGGTCGGGCCGCAAGACGCTGATCGTCATCGCCCATCGCCTGTCCACCATCCGTGATGCCGACGCCATCCACGTGATGGGCGCCGGCAAGCTGCTGGAGACCGGCACGCATGCCGAGTTGATCGCACACGATGGCGCCTACGCGGCGATGGTCCGCGCCCAGGCCGGCGAAGCGTGATGAAACGCCGGGCACTGCTGCTGTAGGCGGCCCCGCTCGAATCCCTGCCCGGCATCGGCCCGACCCTTCGAGGACTGGGCCGATCTGGTCCGGCGCGTGCCGGGCATCCGCGCGGCGACGGCAAGGAAGCTGTCCAACACCGGCCTGCAGATGGCCGGCCAGGCCCATGCGCCCGTCAGCGCATCCGACGCCTGATGACGTCCATCAGTGGACTGTCCAGCGGCACCTTGTCGCCCTGGCCCTGCCTGCGCAGCTCATAGACCCGCCCTGCCGGAAAGGCCGGTGGGATCTCGTAGTCCATGCCCTCCCAGACATCCTCGCGGAAGCTGTAGAAGGCCCAGTGCGCACCGCGTCCGTTCAGCGTGTCCAGCACGTCGGCGAGGTAGGCGCCGCAATCCGTCCACACGCGCACGCAACCGAGCTCGCCGGCCACCAGACGGTTGGCTGGCACGCCGTTCGCCCGGGCCCAAGCGAAGGGCTCAGCGAGGAAACGCTGCAGGGCCGACCTGTCGAAGGTCAGCGACTGGCCGCCCCATCGCACCTTCGTGCCCGGATAGGGCAGTTGCGGCTTGCGTTCGATCTGCGGCGCACTGGTGATGGCCCACGGCTCGTACATGTGAAACGCGTACAGCACCTTGCCGTCCTTCAGCGGCGTCCAGTAGCTGAAGCTCCATGCATGCGCGTACCAGCCGCCATCGACCATGACGGGGGTGTCGGTGTCGACTTCCCGGATGGCCGCGATCACCTGCGCGTAGAAGGCCGGCAGATCCCGCGCCATGCCCCGGTGCCTGGCGTACCAGGCCTTGCGAACGTCGGGCGCGGCCTGCTCGTCCAGCCCGGCGTCCTTCTCCGGCGTCGGCTCGTTGAGCAGGTTGTAGCCGGCTAGGGCCGGGTGGTCCTTGACGGCGGCCGCCAGGTCGCGCCAGAAGGCGGCGGATTGCTCCCAGTACTGGCGCTCCCGCCACAGCCTGTCGTCCTGCCGGTCGCCGTTGTGCTGCACCCAGCGGTTGCCTGGCAGCGACAGCGGCACGAGCACCACCCGGATCCCGGCCGCCTGTGCCGCATCCATCGTGGCGCGCAACAGGGCCAGGTCTGGGGTCGGGATGCCCCGGTAGGCGTCGGCATCGCCGATCAGGAAATCCCGGCCCGCACCCTTCCATTTGGAAAACGTCAACCTGGCCCAGGTGGCACCGGTCGCCCTGAGCGCGTGGAAATAGGCCTCGTCGGGCGCCTTCCCGTTGAAGCTGTTGCCGCCGTGGCGCGGGATGTCCCAGAACGCGATGTCGGCCGCCGCGGCCGGCGCCGCCCCCAGCAAGGCGGCAGCGCCAAGCCCCAGCAGCAGCGCCCGCACGGGCCAGGTCATGGCAGCCAGGCCCATCGGCATCAGACTCCTGCGGCAAAACCGGCCGGGCGCGCGCGCCGCAGCGCCGCGGGGTCCATCTGCGGCGCGCGCGCCGGCCAGCCGAAGAAGCGCTGCACCTCGGCCCGCTTGGCCAGCGTGTCGCTCATGCCCAGGTTGATCAGCTCGTTGATGAAGCTGGGCTCGAACAGCAGGTAGCTGACCAGCGCCGAGCCGCTCATGGCCCGCCCCTTGCCGGAGACGCCGAAGGCCCGCAGCATCGCCCGCACCGAATGCGGCAGGCTGGCCTGGTGCTCGCCGGCCAAGTCGTCCAGCCGGCGGCTGGGCGCGACGACGAGCAGCTCGATGGGCCGCAGCGCCGTCGCGGTGCGTGCCTCCCTCGGCAGCAGCGCCAGCGTGCGGTTGATGCGGCGCAGGCGCTCGACGTCCACGGCCAGCGCGTCCAGGAAGATGTTGGACAGCGCATGACCGGCAATCTGGGCCATGCTGGGGTGGATGTCGTTGACGCCGACGCGCCGGCCCTCGGGCTCTTTCATTCGGCCCGCGCCGATGACGAGGACGCGCTCCGCGCCCAGGTGCACCGCTGGCGAGATCGGCGCGCTCTGGCGCATGGAACCGTCCCCGAACCACTCGGGCACCCCCTCCAGCTCCAGCGGCTCGGCGGGGAAGATGAAGGGAATGGCCGACGAGGCCATCAAGTGGGCCAGCGTCAGCCGCGTCTGCACGGCCATACGCTGTTCGCGCAGCCAGGGCACGACGTGGTGATGGGTCTGGAAGAACGTGACGTGCTGGCCCGAGGTGTAGCTTGAGCCGGTCAGCGCCAGTGCGTGCAGATGCTTGCCTTCGAGCATGGCCTCGACCCGGCCCATGTCCAGGTACTTTCCCAGCAGGTCACGCAGCGGCGCGTTGTCGAGCAGGCTCTTCGGGTGGCTGCGGCGCCAGCGTGCAATCGCCCAGCCCAGGCTGAGCATGCTGAGCCAGCGCGCGCCGCTCTTCACCGCCTCGAAGGCGTCCGCGCGATAGATGTTCTCGACATGCAGGCCCTGCCACAGGTGCAGCAGGCCGTCGACGGCACCGTCGAAATCGTCGGCATGGCAGGCAAGCGCGGCCGCGTTGATGGCGCCGGCCGAGGTGCCGCTGATGATGGGGAAAGGGCTGGTCTGCGTGGCGCCGGCATCGCGGCGCAGCTGCGCGATGGCAGCGAGCACACCCACCTGGTAGGCCGCGCGCGCACCGCCGCCGGTCAGGATCAAGCCCGTGACCGGCTGCGGACGGACAAGCCCCTGCAGTTGCGAAGGGGGCTGGAGCGGTGAGGCATGCAGCATCGGCGAAATCATCGCCGATGCCGGGCCTCAGCCAACCTCGTAAATGACCTCGGCCGCCGTGCCCAATTTGACGAGCGCCTCGTCGGCGGGCCAGAAGCGGCTGGCCTCGCCCAGCTCCACCAGCCAGCGCGCACCGACCTGATCGCCCTGCGGCTCGGCCCTGACCGAGACGCGCACCGGCAGGCCCAGCTTGCGCGTGCCGCCCTCCTCCGTCTCCACGTCGCGCGGCGGGAAACGCTCGACGAGATCCTTGACCAGCCCGGCCGCGCCGGCATTGCCCAGCAGCAGGTGGCGCCCGAAACGCGCCCGCGCCGCGGCCAGGCTCCACACTGCCTGCACGTTCATGCGCAGGCCGCCGGAGAAACGATCGTTTTGCACCTTGCCCTGGGCGATGATGAGCTCGTCCTCGGCCAGCAATTCCTTGTTGGCGTTCAGCAACTCCTCGTTGGCCACGGCCTCGATGGCGTCACTCTTGTCGTCGAGCTTGAAGATGGCGACGCGGCCGCGCTGGCCGTTGATGACGCGCATGCCGCTGACGATGCCGGCCACCAGCGTGGGCTCGCGGCTGTCCTGCAGGTCGGCGATCTGGCGCTTGACGATGCGGCGCACCTCGGTGCCGCTCTGGTCGAACAGATGGCCAGACAGATAGAAGCCAATGGCCGTCTTCTCCAGCGACAACCGCTCCTTGATGCTCCACGGCTCGGCGTGCACCAGTTCCGGCTCGGCGGTGGAGGAGGCATGCGAGTCACCGAAGTCGAACAGGCCGCCCTGGTCGGCATTCGCCTCGGTCGTCTCGGCATGCGTGTAGCCACGCCCGACGCTGGCCAGCAGCTTGGAGCGCTCTGGGTTGATGCTGTCGAACGCGCCGGCCTTGATGAGGGCCTCGACGACGCGCTTATTGACCGACTTTCGGTCCACGCGCAGGCAGAAGTCGTAGAAGCTGAGGAAGGGCCCGCCGGCCTCACGCGCCGCGATGATGGCCTCGATGGCACCGCGGCCCGTACCCTTGACGGCGCCCAGGCCGTAGTTGACGAGGCGGCTGGACAGCGGCTCGAAGCGGTACTGCCCTTTGTTGACGCAGGGAGACTGGAACTCGATGCCGAATATCTTGGCGTCATTGAGCAACACCTTGAGCTTGTCGGTGTCGTCCATTTCTATGGTCATGTTCGCGGCGTAGAACTCGGCCGTGTAGTGCGTCTTCAGCCAGGCTGTGTGGTACGACAGCAAGGCGTAGGCGGCGGCGTGGGACTTGTTGAAGCCGTAGCCCGCGAACTTCTCCATCAGGTCGAAGACCTCGTCGGCCTTGGCCTGGTCGATGCCCTTCTCCGCAGCCCCCTTGCGGAAGATCTCGCGGTGCATGGCCATCTCCTCGGCCTTCTTCTTGCCCATCGCACGGCGCAGCATGTCGGCGCCACCCAGGCTGTAGCCGCCCAGCACCTGGGCAGCCTGCATCACCTGCTCCTGGTAGACAAAGACGCCGTAGGTCTCCTCCAGGACCTGGCCCAGCAGCGGATGCGGGTACTCGATGGCCTCCTTGCCGTGCTTGCGCGCGACGAACGACGGGATCAGGTCCATCGGGCCGGGACGGTAAAGCGACACCAGCGCGATCAGGTCCTCGAAGCGCGAGGGCTTGGCATCCTTCAGCAGGCGCTGCATGCCGGGCGATTCAAACTGGAACACGCTCTCCGAGTAGCCCTTGCCGAAGAGGTCGAACACCTTCTTGTCGACCAGCGGCACATTGGCCCAGTCGAAATCCTTGCGGTCGGCGTGGCGGGCGACGATGAAGTCCTTGGCCAGCTCCAGGATGGTCAGCGTCGCCAGGCCCAGGAAGTCGAACTTCACGAGGCCGATGGCCTCCACGTCGTCCTTGTCGTACTGGCTGACCGCCGAGGTGGAGCCCGGCTGCTGATACTGGGGACAGAAGTCGGTGATCTTGCCCGGGGCGATCAGCACGCCGCCGGCGTGCATGCCGATGGAGCGAACCGTGCCCTCCACGCGCGCCGCCATCTCCAGCAGGCCGGCCACCTCCTCGTCGGACTTCTCGCGCTCCTCGATTTCCGGCGATTCGTGACGGGCGTAGACCATCTTCGCCTTGTCCGGGTCGAAGTTGGGTGGCAGCCTGGCCAGCGTCACCGTCTTGCCGGGCGGTGCCGGCACCAGCTTGGCAATGGAGTCCACATGGCCGAAACCCATGCCCAGGACACGCCCGATGTCACGCAGCGCACCCTTGGCGGCCATGGTGCCGAAGGTCGCGATCTGGCTGACGGCCGGCCGGCCGTACTTGTCCTTCACATACTCGATGACGCGGTCGCGGTTGCCCTGGCAAAAGTCGATGTCGAAGTCGGGCATGGAGACCCGCTCAGGGTTCAGGAAGCGCTCGAACAGGAGGTTGTAGCGCAGCGGATCCAGGTCCGTGATCAGCAGCGCATAGGCCACCAGCGAACCGGCGCCCGAGCCCCGGCCCGGGCCCACCGGGCAGCCGTTCTCCTTGGCCCAGCGGATGAAGTCCGACACGATGAGGAAGTAGCCCGGGAAGCCCATCTTGATGATGGTGTCCAGCTCGAAATCCAGGCGTTCGACGTAGCGCGGACGTTCCTTCTCGCGCTCGGCCTCGTTCGGGAACAGATGTACCAGCCTGTCCTTGAGGCCATCATGGCTGAGCTCGCGGAAGTACTGCTCCATGGGCATGGGCGTACCGTCCTCGAGCAGCGGCGTCGGGAAATTGGGTAGTTGCGGCTTGCCCAGCACCAGGGTCAGCGAGCAGCGCCGCGCGATCTCCGTCGTGTTCTGGATGGCACTGGGCACATCCTTGAACAGCTCGCGCATCTGCGCCTGGGTCTTGAAGTACTGGCTGGGCAGAAAGCGCTTGATGCGCTTGGGGTTGGCCAGCGTTTCGCCTTCGGCCACGCAGACGCGCGCCTCGTGGGCTTCGAAGTCGTCCTCGCCGAGGAACTGGATGGGGTGGGTCGCGACGACCGGCAGCCCCAATTCGGCCGCCAGCGGCACGCTGGCCTGTACCAGCGCCTCCTGGCCCGGCAGGCCGGCACGTTGCAGCTCGATGTAGAAACGGTCCGGGAACAGGGCCGACAGCTTCTGCGCCCATTCCAGAGCACGCGCCTTGTCGCCTTGCAGCAGCGCCTGGCCCAGGCCGCCATGCTGGGCGCCCGACAGGCAGATCAGTCCGCCACCCAACTCCTGCAGCCATTCCCACTTCAGGCAGGCCTGGTTGCGCTGCACATTCTGTATCCAGGCCCGCGACAGCAGCTCGCTGAGGTTCAGATAGCCCTGCTTGTCCTGCACCAGCAGCAGCAGCCGCGTCGGCGGCTTGTCGGTCGCGTCGCTCTCCAGCCAGCAGTCCGCGCCAAGGATGGGCTGCACGCCTTTCTTGCGCGCCGCCGAGTAGAACTTGATCCCGCCGAAGAGGTTGGCCAGGTCGGTGATGGCCGCCGCCACCTGCCCGTCCTTGGCGGCGGCATCGGCGGCATCGTCGGTGCGCAGCGTGCCATCCACCACCGAGAACTCGGTGTGCATGCGCAGGTGGACGAAGGGCAGGTCTTGTTGTGCGGTATTCACATCGGGCATCGACACATTCTAGAAAGCCCAGCCACCCGGGAAGATGGGCTACCCTCCCGGTCCGTCATGCGACTGTGTTCCCTGCAATCCGTCACAAGCCATATCGTCATCGGTGAACCGCTGTCCTTCAGCGTTCGCGATGCGAATCACCAGTTGCTGCTTGCGCGCGGCCAGATCATCCACGACGCCGCCCAGCTGGACGAGCTGTTCCAACGCGGCGCGCTCGTGGAGATCAGCGAACTGACGAATGCCGTTCAACCGCGAAGCCGCACGGCCCGGTCGCTGACCACGGCTCAACTCCCCGGTGAATGGGCGCGCCTGGGCGAGGAAGCCAGGCGCTCGCTGGCCGCGCCGGCCGATCGCCTGGCCTCCGGCGTCGACAGCACCACCGACGAGCTGCTTCGCCTCATCGACCAGGCTCCCGGTGTCGCCCTGGCCCAGATCCTGCGCCAGGGCGATGGCCATTACGGCGTCAACCACTCCATCCACGCGGCCACCGCCTGCCACGCCGCGGCGCGCTTCCTGGGCTGGTCACCGGCCGAGCAGCGCCGCGCCTTCCAGGCCGCGCTGACGATGAACATCTCCATGATCGACCTGCAGGCCCGGCTGGCTACGCAGGTCTCGCCACCTACTACGCTGCAGCGCGAGGCGATACAGCAGCACCCCAGGCTGAGCGTGGAGCTGCTTGAGAAGGCAGGCATCACCGACCCGCTCTGGCTGGACGCCGTGGGCCAGCACCACGAGCTGCCCGACGGCAGCGGCTACCCGCACGGGCTGACCGACGTGAGCGAGCTGGCTTCGCTGCTGCGTTTCGCCGACGTCTACACCGCCCGCCTCAGCGCCCGCGCCAACCGGCCGGCCATGTCCGCCCAGCAGGCGGGCCGCGAACTGCACCTGATGGCCGACGCCAGCCCGCTGGCCGCCGGCCTCATCAAGGCCTTCGGCGTCTTCCCACCCGGCTCGCTGGTGCGGCTGGCCTCCGGTGAACTGGCCCTCGTGGTGGGCAACGGCGAGAAGGCCTACCACCCCGTCGTGGCCTCGCTGACCGACGCCCGAGGCGAGCCACGGCTCACCCCGCTGCGCCGCGACACCTCGCGTCAAGGACTGGCCGTCGTCGGCCTGGTGTCATCGCAGTCGCTGCCGATGCGGCTGTCTGACGAGCGCATCGCCGAACTCATTTCAGCGTAGCCGTCGCGCCGGTAACTAGCCGAAGGCGATGGACGCCAGCACCACCTGGTTCCCGCCACGGCGCTGGGCCTCGTGCACAGCAGCTTCGCTGGCCGTCATCAATTCTTCCTGGCGCGACGCCGTGTGCGGGAAGCTGGACACGCCCATGGAGATCGACAGGCCCAGGTCCTGACCATTGAGCACGACGATCTGGGCCGCGCATTGCCGGCGCAGCTGTTCCATGCGCGCATGGGCCGTTGCCAGGCCCACGCCCGAGAGCAGCACGGCAAAGCGTTGCGCGCCAATGCGGCACGCAGAGTCCATGGCCCGCGTGTTGGCGCGCAGCATGCGGCCAATGCCTTCGAGCAGGCGCTGCTGGGCATCGTCGCCCAGCCCGGCGATGGCCGGCGATGCATCCAGCGCGATGACGACGAGCGCGAACTCGCGATGCTCACGCGAGGACAGGTCGATCTCACGCAACAACTGGTCGTCGAACTGCGCACGCATGTACAGGCCCGAGACTTCGTCCCGGCCCGAGCCTTGCTGCAATTCGCGGCGGATCTGCTCGAGGGCGCTCTGCTGCTGCTCGATCTGGGCCAGCGCACGCTGCAGGTGCGCCTCGCGGTGGCGTTCCTCGGTGCGCTCATGCCAGACGGAAAGCAGGAAGTCCGGACCCAGGGCCAGCCGCGTGACGCTGAACTCGCGCCGGCGACCGTTGATCTCCAGCTTGTGCTCGCTGACGACCGGAAAGCGCTGGGCCATGACGGTTTGCTCGACGCGGCGCAGCGCGGTCGTCTCATCGGGCTTGAGCAGTTCGGCGTCGGCATGGCCCACGACCGCCTCGCGTTCGAACATCTGGGCCAGGCCGGCGCTCGCGAACACATAGCGCCCGCTGGCCACCGCCTTGATGGCGGCCTGGCTGCCCAACGGCTCGATCAACGCCACCAGGCCGGCCAGCGCCTCGCTGCCGAGCTCTGCATGTCCGGCCAGCCAATGCGCCAGGCTGCCGGGTTGCGGCTCCATCGCGGTCTGGTCGGCAGTCATGTCCATGAAATCGTTTTGATGCGATCGTGCACTCGCAGCGGAAACCGCGATGCGCCCAGGGTGTCGAGGGAATGTAGTTGGGCCAAAGAGACGCCAGCAAGGCTGCGCCACCCCGCGAATCGGGACTCCCCCCTAGAAGTCCCCTTCGATGCCTGTCGTGAATCCTACCGAGTTTCGCCGTACCCACCCGCGACAATGCCGCCCCATTCACGGGAGGTCTATGCGGGGATTCGATGCGGTGGTGGTGGGCGCGGGCGCGGCAGGCCTGTTCTGCGCTGGGCGCGCGGGTCAGCGCGGGCTCAAGGTGCTGCTGATCGACCACGCGCCCAAGCTCGCCGAAAAAATCCGTATCTCGGGCGGTGGGCGGTGCAATTTCACGAATCGCGAAGCCGGGCCAGCCAATTTCCTGTCCGAGAACCCGGCCTTTTGCCGCTCGGCGCTGGCTCGCTACACGCCGCAGGACTTCATCAAGCTGGTGCAAGGCCACGGCATCGCCTTCCACGAGAAGCACAAGGGCCAGTTGTTCTGCGACGACTCCAGCGAACAGATCATCCAGATGCTGCTCAGGGAGTGCGAAGCCGGCGGCGTGACCCTGTGGCAGCCCTGCACCGTAGCCGATGTGCGCGCGCTGCCCGGGGGCGGCTTCGAGCTGGACACGAGCGGCGGCCTCGTGCGCGCGCCGCGCGTCGTGGTCGCGACCGGCGGCCTGCCAGTCCCCAAGATCGGCGCCAGCGACTGGGGCCTGCGCCTGGCCAAGCGCTTCGAGCATGCCGTCGTCGAACCTCGCCCTGCCCTGGTGCCGCTGACCTTCGACGCCGACACCTGGGCGCCCTTCGCCGCGCTTGCAGGGCTTTCACTGCCGGTCGAGGTGGCCTGCGGCGCTGGCAAGGCGCGCGGTCGCTTTCTGGAAGACCTGCTTTTCACCCACCGCGGCCTCAGCGGCCCGGCCATCCTGCAGATTTCCAGCTATCGCGCGGCCGATGACCAACCGCTGCAGATCAACCTGGCACCTGAGCTGAAACTCGACCGGGAACTCGTCGAGGCCAAGGCCACGTCGCGTCGTCAGCTGGGCAACGAACTGGCCGCACGGCTGCCGCAGCGGCTGGCCGCCGCATGGCTGGAGCGTACCAAGCTGGACGCGGCCCGGCCGCTGCCAGAATGCCGCGACGCCGACCTGCAGCGCCTGGGCCGCAGCGTGCACGACTGGCAGCTGATGCCCAGCGGCGACGAAGGCTGGCGCAAGGCGGAAGTGATGCGAGGCGGCGTCTCCACGCGGGACCTGAGCTCGCAGACGCTGGAGAGCAAGCGCGTTGCGGGCCTGCATTTCATCGGCGAAGTCGTCGACGTGACGGGTTGGCTGGGGGGCTACAACTTCCAATGGGCCTGGGCCAGCGCGGCCGCCTGCGCCGAGGCGCTGGCTACCGCTCCAGCCCCCGCCTGAGCAAATCTTGGCAAGTCCTTGATTTCCCGGCTACAATCCTCGGCTTTGCTGGCAAACCCGCGCGTCGATTCGCAGGCATCGCAAGTTGATGCAGCAATCCGGAACCTGCTGCTGAAGCCCAGCCGCGAACACCGAGCGCAATCTGAAGGAAATACATGACCACCATCCGCGTCAAGGAAAACGAGCCGTTCGACGTCGCCCTGCGCCGCTTCAAGCGCACCATCGAAAAGCTGGGCCTGCTGACCGAACTGCGCGCCCGCGAGTTCTACGAGAAGCCCACTGCCGAGCGCAAGCGCAAGAAGGCAGCTGCCGTGAAGCGCCACTACAAGCGCGTGCGCAGCATGCAGCTGCCCAAGAAGCTGTACTGATCGTCTCTGACGCGACCCGGAGGCTGTTTCAAAACAGTTCCGGTTGACCCCAAAACCCGCCACAGGACGCTGTCGCGGGTTTTTGTTTTTTCATTACTCTCCTGCCATGAGCCTCAAAGACCGCATCACCGAAGACATGAAGGCCGCGATGCGCGCCAAGGAAGCCGACCGGCTGCTGACCATCCGCGGCCTGCTGGCCGCCGTCAAGCAGAAGGAAGTGGATGAGCGCATCACCGTCGATGACGCCGGCCTCGTGGCCATCGTCGACAAGCTGATCAAGCAGCGCAAGGACTCCATCAGCCAGTTTGCCGCCGCCGGCCGAGACGACCTCGTCGCCAAGGAAACTGCCGAGCTGGCCGTGCTGCAGGTCTACCTGCCGGAGCGCCTGTCTGCCGAGGCCGTGGCCGAGAAGGTCGCCGCCATCGTCGCCGAGCTGGGGGCCAGCGGCCCCGGCGACATGGGCAAGGTCATGGCCGCTGCGAAGGCCGCGCTGGGCAACAGCGCCGAGATGAGCACCGTGTCGGCCGCCGTCAAGGCCGCGCTGGCCAAGTAAGGAAGCCACCATGAGCCTGCCCCTGCAAGCGCTGACGCCCGACGTCTGCGTCGCCCCGCAGCTGACGCCCGAGGCCATGGCCGAGGCCGCGGCCATGGGCTTCAAGAGCGTCGTCAACAATCGCCCCGACTTCGAGCACGGCCCCGACCAGCCGACCTCGGCCGCCATCGAAGCCGCAGCCAAGGCCGCCGGCCTGGAATATCGCCACCTGCCGGTGGCCGGCGGCTACCAGTCGCCCGAGGAGATCGCGGCGTTTGCCGACCTGCTGGCCGAGCTGCCTCGGCCGCTGCTGGCCTTCTGCCGCTCCGGAGCACGCTCCACGCGGCTGTTCGTGCAGGCGCAGCAACTGGGCGGCTGAGTTCGCTAGTGACCGAGGTAGGCGGCCTGCACGCGCGGGTCGCCCAGCAGTTCCCGGCCGCTGCCCTGCAACGCGATGCGGCCGTTCTCCAGCACGTAAGCGCGCTGCGCCAGCTTCAGCGCCTGCTTCACGTTCTGCTCGACAAGGAAGATGGTCAGCCCTTCGGCGTTGATCGTCTTCAGCGTGCGGAAGATGTCCTGCACGATGATGGGTGCCAGCCCCATCGACGGCTCGTCCAGCAGCAACAGCCGCGGCTTGGCCATCAGCGCGCGGCCGATGGCCAGCATTTGCTGTTCTCCGCCCGACAGGCTGCCGGCCATCTGGGTGGCACGCTCCGCCAGGCGCGGGAACAGGGTGTAGATGTGGTCGATGCTGCGCGCCCGCTCGGCGGCCCCATCGCGGCGCGTGTAGGCACCCAGCTCCAGGTTCTCGCGCACGCTCAGCGTCGTCAGCGTCGCGCGGCCTTCCGCCACCTGCACCAATCCGCTGGACACGATGCGGTGCGGCGCGACGGCGGAGATGTCCTGGCCATCGAACCGCACGATGCCAGCGGCCTTCTTCACGAGCCCGGACAACGCCATCAGCGTCGTCGACTTGCCCGCGCCGTTGGCGCCGACCAGCGTCGTGATCTGGCCTGCCTCCAGCTCGAGGTCGATGCCGCGCAGCGCCTCTACATGGCCGTAGTTGACGGTCAGGCCACGCACGCTCAGCAGCGGTTGCACGCTCATGCCGTCACCTCCTCGTCATCGTCACGGCCCAGGTAGGCTTCGATGACCTGCGGGTCGTTGCGGACCTGTTCTGGACCGCCCTGCGCAATGATGCGGCCGAAGTTGAGCACGGCGATGTGCTCGCACAGGCCCATGACGAAGTGCATGTCGTGCTCGATCATGAAGATGGTGTAGCCGCGGGCCTGGATGTTGCGGATCTCGTCCATCAGCTCCGCCTTCTCGGCGCCGTTCATGCCGGCCACCGGCTCGTCCAGCAGCAGCAGCCGCGGTTCGGTGGCCAGCGCGCGCGCCAGCTCCAGCTTGCGCTGCTCGCCGTAGCTGAGGTTGTCGGCGATGTCGTCGGCCTTGTGGTCCAGCTTCATCCAGGACAGCAGCTCGCGCGCACGCTCGCGCGCGCCGCGCTCGGCAGCGCGGAAGCCCGGCAGGCGCAGCAGCAGTCCGGCCGGACCATAGGGCAGCCGAGCGTGCATGCCAACGATGACGTTCTCCAGCAGCGTCATCTCCTTGAACACCCGGATGTTCTGGAAGGTGCGCGCAATACCTCCAGTCGTGATGCGGTGCGGCTTGCGGCCGACCAGGCTCGCGCCGTCGAACAGGATGTCACCCGACGTCGGTGGCAGCAGGCCCGTGATCAGGTTGACGACGGTGGTCTTGCCGGCGCCGTTGGGGCCGATGAGGCCGAAGATGCCGCCGGCTGGCACGTCGAAGCTGACGTCCTGGAGCACCTTGAGGCCGCCGAAATGGCGCGAGACGGATTGCAGCTTGAGCATCTCAGCGCCTCCGACCCAGCAGCGCGCGCAAGCGCGCCGGGTCCCACAGGCCGCGCGGCAGGAACAGCACGATGACGACCAGGATCAGCCCGTTGAAGACGTTGCGGAAGTCAGCCAGTCCACGCAGCAGTTCGGGCAGCAGCGTCAGGATGACCGCCCCCGAGATCGGGCCCATCAGACCGTTGATGCCACCGAGGATGGTCATGGTCAGGATCTCGACGCCGCGGTCGAAGCCGTACTCGTTGGGGCCGATGAAGAAGGTCAGGTGCGCGTTCAGCGCGCCCGCGAGTCCGGCCAGCATCGCGCCCAGCACGAAGGCGAGCATCTTGTGCGCGTTGACGTCGATGCCCATCAGGCCGGCTGCGGTCTCGTCCAGCTTGATGGCTTCGAACGCGCGACCGACCTTGGAGCGACGCAGCAGCGCCAGCACCAGGCAGGCCAGCATCAATGCAAGCAAGACATGCCACCATTCGGTGGACGGCGGGATGCCGTTCAGTCCCAGCGCGCCGCCGGTCCAGTCCTCTGTGTTCAGGATGAAGATGCGCACGACCTCGCCGAATGCCAGCGTGGCCATCGCGAGGTAGACGCCGGACAGCCGCAGCGTCGGCCCGCCGATCAGCAACGCCACCAGCGCCGGTGCCGCCATGCCGCCGGCCAGCGCAACCGGGAACGGCATGCCGGCGTTCATCGTCAGCAGGGCCGCGGCGTAGGCACCTATGCCCATGAAGGCGGCATTGGCCATCGCCAGCATGCCGCAGGACAAGGTGAGGTAGATGGACAGTGCCAGCAGCGAGTTGGTGCCCAGCGTGAGCACCAGGTTGCTGTAGACCGCCCAGAAATTGTCGAACGCTTCCATGGCTCAGACCTTGCGTTCGTTCGTGGTGCCGAAAAGGCCCTTGGGCCGCAGCAGCAGCACGGCGAACAGCAGCCCGAAGCCGACCGCGTCACGCATCGTCGAGCCGATATAGGCCACCGACAGCACCTCGGCGAAGCCTAGGAACAGCCCTGCCAGCATTGCGCCACGGATATCGCCCATCCCGCCCAGGATGATGACGGCGATGCCCTTGTGCAGGATGGGCTGGCCCATCAGAGGGAACAGCGCGTTGGAGTACAGGCCGATCAGCACGCCTGCAACGCCACCCAGGCCCGCGGCGAAGAAGCTGGTCAGCATGAACAGGCCGCCCACGTTGATGCCCAGCAGTGCCGCTGCCTTGGGTGACTCGGCAATGGCGCGCAGCGCGCGGCCCAGTTGCGTGCCGCGCAGCACCAGCAGCAGCACCGCCATCAGGCCGAAGGACAGCGCGATGATGCCCAGCTCCAGCACCGTCACGTGCAGGCCGGCGATGGTCAGCGTGTCGTGCGGCAGCACCTCGGCCGGGAAGCGCAGGTTCTCGGCACCGAAGATGCCCTGGGCCAGGCTGTTCAGTGCGATGGCCAGGCCGATGGTGGCGATCATCGGGATCAGGTGCGGCGCATTGCGCGCGCGCAGTGGCCGCAGCACCAGCACATCGATCAGCAGCCCGAGCAGGCCCGAGGCCAGGAAGGCCACCGCGAGCGCGCCGCCCAGCGGCAGGTGCAGTTTCAGCACCGCCTGCAATGCAGCGTAGGCGCCGACCATGAAGACGGCGCCGTGCGACAGGTTGACGACGCCAAGCACGCCGAACACCAGCGTGAAGCCGAGCGCGAACAGCGCATAGACGCTGCCGAGCGAGAGGGCATTGAAGAGTTGCTGTTCGAGCACGGGGCGTTCAGTACAAAAGACAAGGCCCGCGGTACGAGGCCGCGGGCCGCTGCGGCATGGGCCGTTTACTTCTCGATGGCGTAGCGGCCACCCTTGGTGACGCTGACGATGGCGGTCTGGTCGGCGTCGTAGCCTGCCGGCTTGCCGGCCTTGTCCAGCGCGCGGCGGAACGCGAAGCCACCGGTTGCACCGGTCCATTTCACGGCGGGCAGCGCCTCGCGCAACGCAGCACGGTCCTTGGCGAGATTGCCGCTGAGCTTGACCTTCTTCAGCGCCTGCGCGGTGATGTACATCGCGTCGTAGGCCTGGGCGGCAAACTGGTCAGGGGCCGACTTGTGCTGCTTGGTGTAGGCGACGATGAAGGCGCCGTTCTCCTTGGTCTGGTTCTCGATGGACCAGGGCGAACCGATCCACAGGCCGTCGGACGCGCCCTTGGCCAGCTCGAACACCTTCACGGAGTTCATGCCGTTGCCGCCGATGACCGGCACGTTCAGGCCCAGTTGGCGCGCCTGCACCATGACCGGCGCGCCTTCGGCGATCAGCGCTGACAGCACCAGCGCATCAGGGTTGCTGGCCTTGATCTTGGTCAGTTGCGCCTTGAAGTCCACATCGCCCTTGGCGAAGGTCTCGGTCGTCGTGACGGCGATCTTCTGCGCGTCCAGCGCCTTCTTGAAGTTGTCGTAGCCGCTCTTGGTGAAGACGTCGTCGTTGCCGTACAGCACGGCGACCTTCTTGATGCCCAGTTTCTTCACGGCGGTAGACAGCGTCACCGGCAGCACGTCGGCCTCGGTGACCGAGTTGCGGAAGACATGGTCGCCGATGGACGTGATGCCATCGGCCGTATTGGACGTGCCGAACACCACCGTCTTGGCTGCCTGCGCGATCGGGTCGGCGGCCTGTGCGGAATTGGACAGCGTGGGGCCGAACAGCATCAGCACCTTGTCCTGGAAGATCAGCTTCTTGAAGGCGTTGATCGCCTCTTCCTTCTTGCCCTGCTCGTCCTCGACGACCAGCACCAGCTTGTTGCCGTTGATGCCACCGGCCGCGTTGATCTCGTCAGCGGCCAGCTGGAAGCCGTTGCGGATGCTCTGGCCGTACTGGGCAGCCCCACCCGACAGGGCCTCCGCGACGCCAAGCTTGATATCGGCGGCCTGGGCGACGCCGGCCAGCGCGATGAAGGCGGCGGCGGCCAGCGGCTTGAGGGTGCGAATGATCATCTCCAGAGCTCCTGTTGTCGGTTTTCGATGATAGTCAGTTGCCGGCCAGCTTCATGCCCGTGACGAGCATGGAGCCGACTGTCTTGGTGCCCATCGTGTACTCGTCGGCACCGATGCCGACGATGTTGCGCAGCATGTCCTTCAGATTGCCGGCAATGGTCACTTCATGAACCGGATAGGCAATCTCGCCGTTCTCGACCCAGTAGCCGCTGGCGCCGCGCGAGTAGTCGCCGGTCACGTAGTTGACGCCCTGCCCCATCAGCTCGGTGACAAGCAGGCCGCGGCCCAGGCGCCTCACCATGGTGGCGAGATCGTCGCCGGGCGCCGTCGCCCGGCTGGTCATGCGCAGGTTGTGCGAGCCACCGGCGTGGCCGGTGGTCTGCATGCCCAGCTTGCGCGCCGAGTAGCTGGACAGGAAGTAGCCCTGCAGCACCCCGCCCTGCACGACCGAGCGGGCGCGCGTGACGACGCCTTCATCGTCGAACGGCGAACTGCCCTTGCCCTTCCTCACATGCGGGTCCTCGGCAATGTCGATGTGGGCCGCCGTGACCGGCTGGCCCAGGCTGTCGAGCAGGAAGCTGGTACGACGGTACAGCGCGCCGCCGCTGGTGGCCTGCACCAGCGCGCCCAGCAAGCCGATGGCAACTGTGCTCTCGAACAGCACCGGCACCTCGGCCGTGGCCACCTTGCGCGCCTTCAGGCGCGACAGCGCGCGTTCCGACGCATAGCGGCCTACCGCTTCAGCAGAAGCCAGGTCTGCCGCGTCGCGCATGGAGCTGTACCAGGCATCGCGCTGCATGTCGTTGCCCCGGCCGGCGATCGGCGCGACCGAGATCGAATGCCGCGAACTGGCGTAGCCGCCGCGAAAGCCACGCGTGTTGCCCATCCAGAAATGCGATTGCTGGGCCGACACGGCCGCGCCCTCGCTGTTGGTGATGCGCTTGTCCACGCCCAGCGCCGCTGCCTCGCAGCGCAGCGCGATCTCCGCAGCCTGGGCGGCATCGACGGCCCATGGGTGGAAGAGATCCAGTTCGGGCCGAGCGGCGGCATCAAGCGCCAGATCGGCCGCGTCAGGCAGACCGGCGAACTCGTCCTCGGCCGTGAAGCGGGCGATGTCATAGGCCGCCCGCACCGTGTCGCGGATGGCCTGGGGAGAGAAGTCCGACGTGCTGGCATTGCCGCGACGCTGCCCCAGATAGACCGAGATGCCCAGCGACTTGTCGCGGTTGCGCTCGACGTTCTCCAGTTGGCCCAGCCGGGCCGACACCGACAGGCCGCAGCCCTCGGACACCTCCGCGCCGGCGTCGCTCGCACCGAGCCTCTTCGCCTCGGACAAGGCGTCCTCTATCCATTGCTGGAATTGCTCGGGGCTATAGGCGAAACCGTCTTTGGCTTGGGACATGGAAAGCACTGAATTCGAGTGGGCGACAATCATAAGAGTCTGCTCACAGCCAGTTCATAGCGCCGTTGCCCCGCAAGGATGTTGGATGCGAGGCGCAAACCGCAGTCGGGTTCGCTGCCCGGTGACGATTTGCAACGCCGCAGACGCCGCACTGCGGGGCAGCCCGCAGGGCAAGGCACCCCTGGGCCACACTCGTTGTTGCCCGCGTGGGATGCGTTGCGGGCGCCATGAACTGGCTGTGAGCAGACACCCCTCGCCTGATCACGGCCCCCAATGCAAGAAAACATTCCCGAATTCGAAGACGACGACGACTTCGACCGCCCAAGCAAGAGCCAGCTCAAGCGCGACATGACCGCGCTGCAAAAGCTCGGCGAAGAGCTGCTCGCCCTGCCCGAGTCACGGTGGGAGCCGCTGGCCCTGCCCGAGATCCTGAGCGACGCCCTGAAGGCCGCAAAGAAGATCACCAACTTCGAGGGCAAGCGCCGCCAGATGCAGTACATCGGCAAGCTGATGCGCAAGATCGATCCCGAGCCCGTCCGCGAGGCCGTTGCCGCGTTCAAGCTGGGTCACGCGCAGGACAGCCTCAGGCTGCACCAGTCCGAGCGCTGGCGCGAGCGCCTGTTGTCCAGCGACGATGCTCTGCAGGAGTTCCTTGCAGAGCATGCCGACGTGGACATCCAGCAGTTGCGCAACCTCGTGCGCGCGGCGCGCAAGGATGCCTCCGGCGCCCCCGAGAAGCGCAACGGCCGCGCCTTTCGCGAGCTGTTCCAGTTCATCAAGGCCAGCGAGGCCGTTGCCGACAATGAGTGATCCGGTACGCATCGGCATCGTCTCCATCAGTGACCGCGCATCCAGCGGCGTCTATGAGGACAAGGGTCTGCCGGCGCTCAAGGACTGGCTGACGGGCGCGCTGCGCAATCCCATCACGTTCGTGCCGCGGCTGATCCCCGACGAGCAGGCCGGCATCTCGGCAGCCCTGGTTGAACTGGTCGACGCCGAGCGTTGCGACCTCGTGCTGACGACCGGCGGCACCGGCCCTGCGCCGCGCGACGTGACGCCGGAGGCAACACTGGCCGTGGCGGACCGGGTGATGCCAGGCTTCGGCGAACAGATGCGGCAGATCTCGCTGCATTTCGTGCCGACGGCCATCCTGTCGCGCCAGGTCGCCGTCATCCGCGGGCAGGCGTTGATCATCAACCTGCCCGGCCAGCCCAAGGCCATCGCCGAAACGCTTGCCGGCCACGAGAACGCAAGTGGCATCTTCGCAGCCGTGCCCTACTGCATCGACCTGATCGGTGGGCCCTATCTGGAAACCCACGACGACGTCTGCAAGGCCTTCCGGCCCAAGAGCGCGCAACGGCCCAGCACCTAGCCCAGCGCTTCAGGCGCGGCACGAGGCCTTGCATGAGCCGTCGGGACGGTGCTCCGGGCTGCTGAGGTGTTGTCCGACGTCGCCGAAGCCGTGATGCCGACATGGTCCCCATGAGCGGATTCCTAAGCTGAACAGCGTGGCAGCGGCCCCTTGGCGGGCGCAACGCGGCCACCCGTCAAGCCAAAGGAGATCCCCATGACGAAGCAAATCCGCACCTCTCGCCTGCTGTGCACCCTTGCGCTGATCGGCCTTGCCGGCAGCGCCTCGGCCAATCTCGCCAAGCCCGTCTACACGAGCGCCAAGGACGAGGTGAAGGCCATGTTCAAGGCCGATCGCGACAAGTGCGACTCGCTGGCGGGCAACGCCAAGGACGTCTGTGTCGAGCGCGCCAAGGGCCAGGAGACCGTGGCACTGGCCAACCTCGAGTACCAATACACCGGCAAGGAAAAGGATCGCAACCGCTACCTGGAGTCGCGCTTCGAGGCCCGCTACAAGCTGGCCAAGGAGATGTGTGACGACAAGTCAGGCAATGCCAAGGATGTCTGCATCGCCGAAGCCAAGGCCGAGCGCGACAAAGCCAAGGCCGACCTGAAGGCCAACAAGGCAGTCCTCGAAGCCGAGTCCGACGCGCTGGATGCCAAGCTCAAGGCCGACTACAAGGTCGCCAACGAGCGTTGCGATGCGCTGGCCGGCGACGCCAAGGACAGCTGCAGGGCCAGCGCCAAGGCGCGCTACTTCCAGTGACACCCGGTCGCCGGCCAGCCGCCGCCGATCGATGAACGCCGGCCCGTCTTCAGGCGGGCCGGCATTCTTCGGATGCCTCAGCGCGGTGCGGCAGCGGGCGTCTCGGCTTGCGGGCGCGGCACGCCATCGGCCACGGTGACCACGCGAGCCGGCTGAGGCAGCACCAGCCGGTTGTCCACGCCACGCACTCCCTGAGGGGCGCCGGCCAGTACGGTTGCGCGCTCCCGGGCGACGGTGTCTGGCGCCGGGCCATCCAGGCGCACGACACCTCGCTGGGTACTGACGTCGATGCGCACTGCGCTCAGCGCCGGGTCAGCAGCCAGTGCGGTCTTGACCTTGAGGCTGATCGCGCCGTCATCGATGGCCGTGCCGACGCCATCCAGCGCCTGACGCGATGCCTGGACGGCGGCCTGCCGAGAATCGACGACGCTGCGGCCCACCTGGCCGCCCATGCCACGGACCTGGTTCACCGCATCGTCCAGCTGGGTCCCCAGGCTGCGCGGGTCCTGCAGGTTGGCGATCGCCAGCACCGCGAGGGCCGCACCCAGGCCCAAGGCAATGAACCAGCTCCCCGCACGTGCGTGACGTCGCGGCCTGTCGCTGTCCAACTGGCGTGGGGGCGCAGGCGGCGGCTCCGCCGGCTGGCCGTAAGGAGGCAAGTGATCGCGCCAGTCTCCAGCGCGGGGGCTTGCAGCGGGTCTCATGTCGGTCTCCTGATCGGCCTGGCAGGCCTCGCGCAGCAAGTGTGGGCTGCCATCGCGCCATCGCCCGTCGGCGGGCGCAGGCCAGCGCTGTAGGAACACGCGCCGCGGCGCGGGCGCATACATGCGGCCCTCCCCTTGTCCGATAGGGACCGGCGGATCCCGCCGACACGGGCGGCGGCCTCAATCGACCAACATGTACTCCATCACGCTGAAGCTGCGTCGCGCCATGAAGTCCCGCCTGATCATCCCGCTTCTGATCCTGGTCACGGCAACTGAGGTCGATGCCCAGGGCCTGACCGCCTCGCACGGTGGCATGGGCCTGGCAGGCCAGGCCATCGGCCTCACCGCGGCCCCCGACCCCGATCTGAACTGGCGTGATCCGCTGTGGCTGGGCCGACAGCGCGATCGCTCACGCCTGCGCTACCAGTTGGGTCTTGAGCAGCAGCTTCGTTCGCCGGTGCAGTTCGGCCCGCAGGCAGCCGTGCGCGAGGCACTTTGGGCGGGGGTGAGCTACGACATCACGCGCAAGTTCAGCGGGGGCCTGGAGACGCCAGTCTGGCAGCGTGACACGGGATGGGCCTCCCGCATGTCCTTCGAGAAGCCCAAGGGCGAAGGCTTGGCGGGTTTGCGCGGCGCCTTCTCCTATCAGCTGACACCGCAAAGCCGCCTGACGTTGCGGCCCCAGGCGCGACGCGTCATGCTCAGCTACTCGGCGACCTGGTGAGCGCCTGGTGGGGATTTGATGAGCGGCTAGGCAGTCCGCGACTGCTCTTCGCAACCGCAGAGGCCGGAAAGAGCGGCGCAGTAGCTGATCAGCTCATCGAGCTGGCGAGACTTGTCGAACACGCGCTCGGCGCCCAGGCTCGCACAGCGCCGGCGCATCTCGGCGGTGGCGTAGCTGGTAAGCACAATACGCCGCGCTGCCACACCCAGGCGCTGGGCGGCGCTCAACACGCCAAGCCCGCTGCCGGCATCAAGCAAGACGTCGACGATGACCACGTCAGCATGACTGGCTGCCGCGCCGCTCATCCAGTCCACGGCCGATGCTTCGTCAGCCGCACAGCCGATGACCTCGACGCGGGCCAGTTCCTGCAGCGTGCCCGCGAGGTTCTCCCGGATCACCGGGCTGTTCTCGACGATGAACGTGCGCACTGCGGGCATGTCGGCCTCGGCTTCAGGCACGCGCCATCCAGTCCTTCAGCTCGTCAGCATGCTCTTCCTCGTCGGCCAGGATGTCCTCCAGCAGACGCCGGGTGGTGGAATCCTTGTCGCCAACGAGGCCGATCATCTGTCGGTAGCTCTCGACCGCCACGCGCTCGGCGATGAGGTTGGACTTGATCATGGCCTTGAGATCGCCGGCCTCGTCGTAGTCGGCGTGCCCACGCTCCAGCAGGCCAGCCGGATTGAAGTCCGGCTTGCCGCCGAGCTGCACGATGCGCTGGGCAAGACGGTCCGCATGGCCCAGCTCCGCATTGGCATGGACGAGGAACTCCTCGGCGATGCGCGGCGACTCCAGGCCATCGGCCATGAAGTGATGGCGTCGATAGCGCAGCACACAGATCAACTCGGTGGCCAGCGCGCCGTTGAGCAGTCCGACGATGTCGTCGCGCCAGGGCCCGTAGGCTGGCGTGACCGCACCCTCGTCGAGATGCTTGCGCGCCGCATCCAGCCCCGCCTCGTCCAGTGCCAGTGGGCTGCGGTTCTCATCCATTGCGCGCCACCACGAGCTGGTTGTCCACCGACTTGACGCCGTTCACGGCCGAGGCCAGGGTCGTCGCGCGAGCCTGGGAGCCGGCATCGGGCGCCGTGCCGGTCAAGGTCACGCGGCCGTCTTCGGCGCGGACATCGATCTTGGTCGCCTTGAGCCGGTCGTCCGCCATCAACGCGGCATTGATCTTCGTGACGATGGCCGCATCGCTCACGGCTTCCGAGGCCGCCGCGGTGGTGTCCTTCAGCTTGTTCTCGGCCTTGTCCACCGCCTGGCTGGCTTCAGCTTTGGCGTCGGCACCGGCCTGCTTGGCTTCCGCGATCGCACCGTCCAGCTTCTGGCCGGCCGTGCGGTCGTCCTGCTGCTTGCCGCATGCGGCCAGGGCGGCGGCCAGGGCCAGGGCGCCGATCAGCGGTGCGCGGGAGAGGTTGTTGCGGTTCATCATGCGTCCTTTCTTCATCGCGGGAAGCTCGGGGTTGTCGATGTACCAAGTGTTGCGGCTGCGCGCCCAGCATGGTGTTGGCCGCCACGCCGATCGCCTGTCGGACGGCGCCGACTCGCTGCTCCGGAGGCAGGGCGGGGTCTTGCACCGTCCCTCCACCGGCCCGGCAGTCCACATGAACGGAGTTCGCGGAACCCTCAGGCCGAGTGCTGCCGGACGGTCGGCCGAGATCACGTAGGACAAGACGCGGGACATGCCGCTTGTAGGACTGCGCTGATCGCGCGACGTACCTGCGGTTGCTAGGCTTTACCCATCCGCAGCAAATGATTCGGAGCGCAACATGATCCGTATTGGCATCGTCGACGATCACGCCATCGTTCGGTCCGGCCTGCGACAGTTCCTCAGCGAGAACGTCGACCTGCGTATTACCGGTGAGGCCGGCAACGGACGCGATGCGCTGGAGCTTGCGCGAGGGGGCGAGGTGGACGTGATGCTGATGGACATCTCCATGCCCGGCCAGAGCGGCGTGGATGCCTTGTCAGCCATCAAGACACGCTTCCCCGATCTGCCAGTCCTCATCCTCAGCGGCTTCCCGGAAACGCACTACGCGACCGCACTGCTGCGCCAGGGCGCAAGTGGCTACCTGAACAAGGAGTGCGACCCCGAAGAGATCGCCAACGCCATCCGTACCGTGGCGCGCGGGCGGCGCTACATCAGCCCCCAGGTGGCCGAACTGCTGGCCGACGGCGTGGCAGGCGGAGCCAGCGACCGCCCCCCGCACGAATCGCTGTCAGAGCGCGAACTGCAGGTCTTCCTTCGACTGGCCAAGGGCGAGACGGTGGGTGACATGGCCAAGGCCATGTTCCTGAGCGTCAAGACCGTCAGCACCTACCGCACCCGTGTGCTTGAGAAGATCAAGCTCGCCACCAACAGCGACCTGACCTATTACGCGCTCAAGAACGGCCTCATCCAATGACGCGGAGCGCCACGGCACGGCTTCAACCGGCCTGAAGCCCCCCTGCGGAGGCCCAACCGCCGAGCCATCCTGGCTTGAGGCTTCATTACTTCTTCTTATTCTTCGCCTTGTCGTAATGCCACTTGATGGCGAAGAACATGCCCACGCCGAACACGACTGCCTTGAACGTACCAAAGACTATAGGAACCCATTCCATCGTTCGAGTATTTCAGCTGTTACTAGACACCATCTATCGTGAGGATCGCGGCTGAACCGCCCGTCCTCAAGGGCTCAGGGCATGGACGGCGACACTGGCCAGCGTCCAGACCACAACACCGAACAGAGCCGCGATCAAAAGCCCTGCGGCAATCAAGGCACCTGGATTGACCCGCGCCTGTTCCTCGTCGGCACCTGCGCGCCGGCGAATGCCGAAAAAGCTCCACAAGATCATCCGGACGTAGCTCAACACGGGCATTGGCGGCCTCTCTTCCGAGTCGGCACTATGCGCTTGACGGCGCCACAAATACAGATCCAGTTTCTGATAAAAAAACCAGATCAGATCTCTGCGAGAGCGGGATTTCTCAGCAGCCTGGCTCATGCCAATACAGTGCGCCTGTTCCGCGTCGCAGACCATATCAGTGCCCCGCGTCATGAAGCGCTACGAAATCCTTGCCGATGATCTGGCTGCGTCCATCGCCGCGGGACAATTGCGCCCTGGAGATCGCCTCCCCTCGGTCCGAGGAGCTAGCAAGGATCGGGGCGTCAGCCCGTCGACCATCTTCGAGGCCTACTACCTGCTGGAGGCGCGTGGCCTGATCGAAGCCCGGCCGCGGTCCGGCTACTTCGTGAGCCAGGCGGCGATCCCGCACCCGGAACCCGGATCGTCGGCCCCGCGGGCAGAAGAGCGCAGCGTCGAAGTCTCGGAGCTGGTGTTCCAGGTGCTCGGGCTGTCGCGCAACCGGGCCGTCGTGCCGCTTGGCTCGGCATTCCCGAGCCCGACCCTGTTCCCCCTCGACAAGCTGGCACTGGCGCTGGGCAAAGCCGCGCGCGGACTCGACCCGTGGCGCACCGTCGAAGACTTGTCACCGGGCAGCGCCGAACTGAGGCGCCAGATCGGCCTGCGCTACCTCGGCGCCGGCTGCAAGGTCGATGTGGACGAGCTCGTCGTGACCAACGGCGCGATGGAGGCCTTGAACCTGTGCCTGGAGGCAGTCACGAAGCCCGGCGACCTGGTCGCCATCGAGTCGCCGACTTTCTATGGTGCCTTACAGGCGCTGGAGCGACGTGGGCTCAAGGCCGTCGAGGTGGCGACCCATGCGCGCACCGGCGTCGACGTGTCCGCGCTGGCGGCCGTCATCGAGCGCCATCCCGTCAAGGCGTGCTGGCTGATGCCGAATTTCCAGAACCCCTTGGGCAGCCTCATGCCCGACGCGGCAAGGGCAGCGCTGGTTACGCTGCTTGCCGAGCGCCAGATTCCGCTCATTGAAGATGACGTCTACGGCGAGCTGTACTTTGGCGCGCGCCCCCGGCCCGCCAAGGCCTGGGACAAAGCCGGCCTCGTACTGCACTGCAGCTCGTTCTCCAAGTCACTGGCACCGGGCTTCCGCGTCGGCTGGGCGGCAGCAGGCCGGTTTGCCCGCGACGTGAGCCGTCGCAAGCTCATGAGTTCATTGGCAACTCCCGTGCCGATGCAAGAAGGCCTGAGCGAGTACCTCCGGCGGGGCGGCTACGACCGGCACCTGCGGCAGCTTCGTCAGGCGCTCGTCACGAACCGTCAAGCCGTGCTGAGGACCATCGCCAAGTGCTTCCCTGAGGGCACTCGCGTCACCCAGCCTGAGGGCGGCTACTTCGTCTGGGTTGAGTTGCCATCGAACATCGACGCGCTAGAACTGCACAAGGTCGCCCTGTCGCACGAGATCAGTATCGCGCCAGGCCATCTGTTCTCGTCCGACCACCGTTTCACGCATCACCTGAGGCTCAACTTCGGGCACCCTGACAACCAGCAGGTTCAGAGCGCCCTGCGGACTCTAGGCCGGATTGCAAATGCGCTCGTGCACCAGGCAAGCGTCGATCAATGGCTGGTTTGAACGATGAGCACCCGCTCCTCTGCACGTCAGTTGCACGGCATTTCTTCCCGCGGCCTGCATGCAAGGCGAGGGTCGGGCGCAGGCGACGCCATCCGCGTGGGTCGCCCAGGCAAGCTGCCAGGCCGCCGGGTGCATGACCGCCGGTGTCATCGCGCCAAAAACGCACAAAACGCCTTGGATTGCTCCAAGGCGTTTTGTTCTGCAGCCCTCGTCAGCCGTTCCGAGCGGGCCGGCCACGGGAGCGTTGCGGCTCCGCTGGCCGGAGCTCAGCGGCCGATGTTCAACGGCGACATGGACATGTAGGCGCGCGACTGGACAGCGATGCGACGCTCCAGATCGGCGTGGTCGATGGCGTCGGACAGGTAGCGCTCTTCAATGTCGGTCTGGGTTTCCACGCTCAAAGCGCTACGCAGCGAATGCAGGAGGTTCTGGATCAGGCTCATGATGTTCCGGGCTCGTGGCCCATCTCTTTCACTAGGGCAAACCCGATTATAGGGTAAACACCCGTATCAACTCAAGACCCAGGCGAGCGGTCTCAGCCCGCCTCCAGCGCCAGCCCGGCCTCGGTCCAGGCATCGATGCCCCCGCGCAGCACGCGGGCCTGACGTCCCCGCTGCTTGAGCCATTGGGCGGCCCTGACCGCGGAGGCATCGTTGGGGCAGGCGCAGAACGTGATGTATTCGCCCGCCAGCGGCCATCCGTCCAGTGCCGCGTCGCCCAGGGCGGAAAGATCAAGATGGCGCGCACCAGGGATGCGGTTGCTCAGCGGCATGGCCTCCGACATGGCACGCACGTCGACGAGGAAAACGTCCTGGCGCTGGCGCAGCAGCGAGGCCACGTCGGCCGGCGCCAGCCGCTCGAACCGGTTCAGCTCGCGGCGCACCATGGCGCGCCGCCACAGCCGCCAGGCCAGGTATCCAGCCACGGCTGCAAGGGCCAGCAGCACGGCAGCGGCGCCCAGGCTGCTGAGCATGCGCAGCAGGGCGTCAATCTGCGCATGGAAGAGCCGGCCCACCGTGATTGCCACGCCGGCCCATAGCGCCGAACCGAGCAGGTTCCAGCCCAGGAAGCGCCGCACCGACATGCCCAGCGCCCCCGCCAGCGGAGGCGCCAGGATGGACAGGCCCGGCACGAACTTGGCGATCACCAGCGTCAACACGCCGCGGCGGGCGAAGCTGGCCTCGTTCTGCCGCACGCAACTGTCCGGCGAGATGGAGATGCGGCACAGCGTGGCCAGCACCCGCCGCCCAAGGCGGCGCCCGGCCCAGAACCACAGCGCATTGGCCGACTGCGCCGCCAGCGCGGCGGCCACGAACGCTTGCAGCGCAAAGCCCTGGCGCTGCGCCGACTCGACGCCCGCCAGCAGAAGCACGGGCGTCGACGGCAGCGGTGCGCCGAACTGCTCCAGCAGCACGGCCAGAGCCACGGCCAGCAGGCCGTGGCGGGAGAAGAGATCGGTCAGCAAGTCCATGGCGTCGTGTCGAGCCAGCATAGTGCGCCTGCCTTGGCCTCGCAGCGACATGCCCATCGTGATGTAGTCGAGTACATTGCGAATCATGCCCTCTGAACTCTGGACCCAGTTCGACGCCGCGCCACTGGCGCTGACGCTGCGCGTGGCCATCGTCGCCACGCTGCTGGCGCTGGTCCTGGGCCTGGCGCTGGGCTGGGTGTTCGCCCGTACCCGGCTGCCGGGCCGTGGGGTGCTGGAGGCCGTCTGCATGCTGCCGCTGGTGCTGCCGCCAACGGTGCTGGGCTACGGCATCCTGGTGCTGATGGGCAGGCGCAGCGCGCTGGGATCCTGGCTGCGCGAGCACTTCGACTACACGGTCATCTTCAACTGGCATGGCGCCGTCATCGCGTCCACGCTGGTCGCGCTGCCGCTGGTACTCAAGGGCGCCAGCAGCGCCTTCTCGCAGGTGGACCGCAACCTGGAGGCTGCGGCGAGAACGCTGCGCCAGTCAGGCTGGAGCACCTTCCTGCGCGTGACGCTGCCGCTGGCGTGGCCCGGCATCCTGGCCGGCACGCTGCTGGCCTTCGCCCGCGCCATGGGCGAGTTCGGCGCCTCGCTGATGGTGGCCGGCTCCATCCCCGGCCAGACGCAGACCGCGTCCATGGCCATCTACGACGCCGTACAGGCCGGCCGCGACGACCTGGCCCTCATGCTCGCCCTCATCGTGTCGGCCGTCTCGGTGGCCGTGCTCGTCCTGTCCAACCGCTATCTGCAACGTCCCACGCCATGAAAAAACGCCTGCTGCTCTCGCTCGCCCTCGCTGCCCTGCCGCTGCTCGCCTCGGCCCAGCAACTCACGGTCTCGGCCGCCGCCAGTCTGACGGACGCCTTCAAGGAGATCGCCCCGCGCTTCGAGGCGGCCAAGCCCGGCGCGACGCTGCGCTTCAACTTCGCCGCCTCCGGCGTACTGCTGCAGCAGATCGCGCAGGGTGCACCGGTGGACGTCTTCGTCAGCGCCGACCAGGAGACCATGAACCGAGGAGCGGACCAGAAGCTCGTCGCCGCCGACACGCGCCGCGACTTCGCGGCCAACTCGCTGGTACTGATCACGCCCGCTCAAGGAACACCGGCCGTCGCGGCGCTCGCGGACCTCGGCCGGGCCGAGGTCAAGCGCATCGCCGTCGGCAAGGTCGCCTCCGTGCCGGTCGGCCGCTACACCCAGCAGGCGCTGGAAAGCGCCCAGCTGTGGGCTGCCCTGAGCCCGAAGTTCGTCTTCGCGGACAACGTGCGCCAGGTGCTGGACTACGTCTCGCGCGGCGAAGTCGAGGCCGGCTTCGTCTACCGCACTGACGCCCAGTTGCTGAAGGACAAGGTGCGCATCGCGATGACGGTGGGCGGTCATGCGCCGGTCACCTATCCCGCCGCTGTCGTGGCTGACAGCAAGCAGGCCGCACTGGCGCGTGACTTCGTGGCCTTCCTCGGCAGTGCCGAGGCCCAGGCCATCCTGGCCAAGTACGGTTTCGGCAAGCCTTGATCGACGTCCGCCTCCAGCTCTCGGTCAGCGACGCCCGGCGCCGCTTCGACCTCGACATCGCCTTTGCGACGGAGGCCCCCTTCGTCGCACTCTACGGCCCGTCGGGCGCAGGCAAGTCGCTGACGCTGCAGGCGATGGCCGGGCTGCTGCCGGTGCAGGCAGGCCATGTGCGGCTGAATGGCCGCGCGCTGCTGGACACGGCGGCCGGCGTCAACCTGCCGCCCGAGGCCCGCGGTGTGGGCTACCTGTTCCAGCACTACGCCCTCTTTCCGCACCTCAGCGTGCGAGACAACATCGCCTTTGGCCTGACGAGCTGGCGCCGCCGCCTCAAGGCCCAGGACGCGGCGCGGGTGGACGAGCTGATCGATTCCTTCGGCCTGACGGCGCTGGCGCGCAGCCGGCCGACCACGCTGTCCGGCGGCCAGCAGCAGCGCGTGGCATTGGCGCGGGCGCTGGCTTGCAACCCGCAGGTGCTGCTGCTGGACGAACCCTTCGCTGCACTGCACCCGATGCTGCGCGAGCAGCTGCGCGACGAGTTGCGCGCAGTGCGTGAGCGCTGGGGCATTCCCGCCATCATGATCACGCACGACCTCGACGACGTGGTCGCCCTCGCCCACCGTGCCTATCTGGTCGATGGGGGCCGCGTCACGCGCGAAGTGGACCTCGGCGACAGCCGGGGTCGCGAGCTGCTGCAACCGCAACCGCGCCCCGAGGACGAGCGGCGCCGCCACTGGCTGAAGGCACAACTGACATGAAGATCCTGCTCACCGCATGCATCGCACTGCTGTGCGCCGCCGCCGCCCAGGCCCAGCTGCAGGTGCGGCGCCTGGACGGCAGCGTCGTCACGCTGGAGGCGACCCGCCTCGCCGCGCTGCCGCGCGAGACGATCAGGGCGCAGGCGCACGGCAAGGCCATCGAGGTCGACGCCGTGGATGTGCGCGAGGTGCTTCGCGCTGCAGGGATCGAACCGCCGCAGCAAATCCGTGGCGCAGCACTGCGACAGGTGCTGATGGCCGATGCGCGGGACGGCTATGCCGCGGCGTTCTCCTGGGCCGAGCTGGACCCGGCGCTGGGCGGGCGGCGCGTCTTCCTCGTGCAGGACGCGCATGCCGACGAAGGCCCGCTACGCCTGGTCGTGCCGGCCGACAACCGGCCCGCGCGATGGGTGCGCCAGCTCGACAGCCTGCGGCTCGTCGCGCCGTGAGCGCGCAGGACCGGCCGCTGCTGCAGGGCGAGCTGCGCCTCGCCGGCAGGCTTGACGGCCGCTTCTTCGACCTGCTGGCCGCGCTCGCGCTGACCGGCTCGCTGCAGAAGGCCGCCCGCGTGGCCGGCTACAGCTACAAAGGCGCCTGGCTGGTGCTGGACGCTGCTGCGCTGCTGACGCACACGCCACTGCTGGAGCGCACCACCGGCGGCCACGGAGGAGGAGGCTCGCGGCTGACTGCCGAGGGCCAGGCCCTGCTCGCCGCCTGGCGTGCGCTGCAGGCCCGCCACGAGGCCTTCCTGCGTGAACAGGAAACCTGGCTGGCAACCCAACCCGCGCTCGACGCGCTGCTGAAGAGGATGTCCATGAAAACCACCGCCCGCAACCAGTTCACCGGCACCGTCAAGGCCGTCCAGCCCGGCCCCTCCACCACCTTGGTGCGCATGGCACTGAGCGGCGGCGACCCGGACATCAGCATTTCACTGACGACGCCAGCGGCCGAGGAACTTGGCGTCGCCGTCGGCCAGGAGGCCCTGGCCCTGGTCAAGGCCTCGGAGATCGTGCTCGTCAGCGACTTCGCCGGCTATCGGCTGTCCGCCCGCAACCAGCTGGCCGGCACCATCGCCCGCGTCGAGCGCGGTGCAGTGTCCTCACTCGTCGGCCTGACGCTGCCGGGCGGCACCACAGTGACGGCCAGCGTCACCAACGACGCCGTGGACGCGCTGGGACTGGCTGTTGGTCAGCAGGCCAGTGCCTGCTTCAAGGCATATGCCGTCATGCTGGCCGTGCGGGGATGACGGCATGATTTGCATAAGGAAATAAGAAAACTGTACTTCCTTGAATAAGGGAGCTCGGGCAACCTCGCGGCTTTCGTTCATCCGACGGTCTGCCATGCCCATCTTTCTGCCCTCCCGCCGCACCGTTCTCGCGCTGATCGCCGCCAGCACCGCCCTGCCCGCGCTGGCCAGCGATGCCACATTGCTGAACGTGTCCTACGACGTGGCGCGTGAGCTCTACAAGCAGTTCAATCCGGCCTTCGTCGCCGCGCAGAAGGCCAAGGGCCAGACCGTTGTCGTCAACCAGAGCCACGGCGGCTCCAGCAAGCAGATCGGCGCCGTCATCGGCGGCCTGGAGGCCGACGTCGTGACGATGAACCAGGCCACCGACGTGGACCAGCTCGCCAGCGCCGGCCTGACGCCAGCCGACTGGCGCTCCCGTTTCCCCAACAGCGCCGCGCCCTACTCGTCAACCATGACCTTCCTGGTCCGCAAGGGCAACCCCAAGGGCATCAAGGACTGGAGCGACCTGGCCCGCCCCGGCGTGCAAGTCATCATCCCCAACCCCAAGGTCACCGGCAACGGCCGCTACAGCTACCTGGCCATCTGGGGCAGCGTCATCGCCACCGGCGGCAGCGAAGCCCAGGCCCGCGAACTGGTCACCAAGGTGCTGACCAACGTACCGGTGTTGGACGGCGGCGGCCGCGGCGCCACCACCACGTTCACGCAGCGCGGCATCGGTGACGTCCTCGTCACCTTCGAGGCCGAGGTGGAACTGATCGAGAACGAGTTCGGCAAGGGCCAGTTCGAGCAGGTCAACCCCAGCATTTCCATCGAGACCGACGCACCGGTGGCATTGGTCGACAGGGTCAACGCGAAGAAGGGCACGGCCACGCTGGCCAAGGCCTACCTGGACTTCCACTGGAGCCCGGAAGGCCAGGAGATCATCGCCCGCAACAACTTCCGTCCACGCGACCCAGCCGTGTTCAAGAAGCACGCTCAGCGTTTCGCCAACATCAAGCTGTTCACCGTCGACCAGACGCTGGGCGGCTGGGCCAAGGTCAGCAAGCAGCACTTCGCCGACGGCGGCTCGTTTGACCAAGTAATGGCGAGCATCAAGCGTTGACGCAATGCCCCTCGCACAGTTTCGCCAGCTGAACGCGGCGAACCTGATCGGTCCCCCGAGGGGATGGCGGTGCGAGCGGCATTGAGCCGCCCGCACATCGCCCAGGCCGGGCCGGCTTGGGAGCGGCCCGGCGCTCGGCCCGAAATGCAATACCAATAACTCGATATGGCTTCCTTTTCTCTTGGTCGACGGCGTGTGCTGCCCGGCTTCGCGCCGACGCTGGGCTTCACGCTGTTCTACCTGTCGCTCATCGTCCTCGTGCCACTGGCGGCGGTGTTCCTGAAGTCCTCGGGCCACGGCTTCGACGCCTTCTGGGCTGCCGCCACGTCACCGCGTGTGATGGCTTCGTACAAGCTCAGCTTCGGCGCCTCGCTGATCGCCGCCGCCATCAACCTCGTCTTCGGCCTCATCCTGGCCTGGTGCATCGTGCGCTATGAGTTCCCGGGCAAGAAGCTGGTCGACGCGCTCATCGACCTGCCCTTCGCCCTGCCCACCGCCGTCGCCGGCATCGCGCTGACGGCGCTGTACGCCCCCAACGGCTGGGTCGGCTCGCTGTTCGCGGCCGGCGGCCTGCTGGCGCCGCTGTTCGGCGAAGGCGGCGCCAAGATCGCCTTCACGCCGCTGGGCGTGCTGCTGGCGCTGATCTTCATCGGCCTGCCCTTCATCGTGCGCACGGTGCAGCCGGTGCTGGAGGACATGGAGACCGAACTGGAGGAGGCGGCTGCGTCGTTGGGCGCGCAGCGCTGGACCACCTTCCGGTTTGTGGTGCTGCCCACGCTGCTGCCTGCGCTGCTGACAGGCTTCGCGCTGGCCTTCGCACGCGCCGTCGGCGAGTACGGCTCCGTCATCTTCATCGCCGGCAACATCCCCATGGTCAGCGAGATCACGCCGCTGATGATCATCGCCAAGCTGGAGCAGTACGACTACGTCGGCGCCACCGCCATCGCAGCCGTCATGCTGATCTTCAGCTTCGTGCTGCTGCTGGCCATCAACGGCCTGCAGGCCTGGAGTTCGCGCCGGGGGAGCAAGCGATGAGCGCCGCACTGCATCTCGCGCCGGCGCGCGCCCGCGCCAAGTACCAGGACAACCCGGCCACGCGCGAGGCGCTCGGGGTGCGCTTCGCCCTGCTGGTGCTGGGCCTCGGGTTCTTCGCCATCTTCCTCGTGCTGCCACTGGTGGCCGTCTTCACCGAGGCGCTGCGCAAGGGCTGGGAGGTCTATTTCGCGTCGCTGGCCGACGAGGAGACCTTCTCGGCCATCAAGCTGACACTGATCGCCGCGGCCATCGCCGTGCCGCTGAACCTGGTGTTCGGCCTGAGCGCGTCCTGGCTCATCGCCAAGCACGAGTTCCGCGGCAAGCAGTTGCTGATCACGTTGATCGACCTGCCCTTCTCGGTGTCGCCCGTCGTGGCCGGCCTGATGTACGTCCTGATCTTCGGCGCCCAGGGCTGGTTCGGCCCTTGGCTGCAGGCACACGACGTGAAGATCATCTTCGCCGTGCCCGGCATCGTGCTCGCGACCGTGTTCGTCACCTTCCCCTTTGTCGCCCGCGAGCTGATCCCGCTGATGCAGGCCCAGGGACGCGACGAGGAGGAGGCCGCCACCGTGCTGGGCGCCAGCGGCTGGCAGACCTTCCGCCGTGTCACCCTGCCAAACATCAAGTGGGGCCTGCTGTACGGCGTCATCCTGTGCAATGCGCGGGCGATGGGCGAGTTCGGGGCCGTGTCAGTCGTGTCGGGCCACATCCGCGGCATGACGAACACGCTGCCGCTGCACGTCGAAATCCTCTACAACGAATACCAGTTCGCCGCGGCCTTCGCCGTCGCATCCGTGCTCGCGCTGCTGGCGCTGGTGACGCTGGTCATCAAGCAATTCATCGAATGGCGCGCATCGAGCGCGACAAAGGAAGAGTGATGGGCATCCAGGTCCAAAACATTCACAAGAGCTTCGGCAACTTCACGGCGCTGGGCGACGTGTCGCTGGACTTCCCACGCGGCGAACTGGTCGCGCTGCTGGGCCCGTCGGGCTGTGGCAAGACCACGCTGCTGCGCATCATCGCGGGCCTGGAACAGGCCGACTCCGGTCGCGTCCTGCTGGACGGCCAGGACGCCTCCGACACCCATGTGCGCGAGCGGCAGGTCGGCTTCGTGTTTCAGCACTACGCGCTGTTCCGCCACATGACCGTGTTCGACAACGTCGCCTTCGGCCTGCGCGTCAAGCCCAAGAAGCAGCGCCTGCCCGAGGCCGAGATCAGAAAGCGCGTCACCGAACTGCTCAAGCTCGTGCAGCTGGACTGGCTGGGCGACCGCTTCCCGCCCCAACTCTCCGGCGGCCAGCGCCAGCGCATCGCTCTGGCCCGGGCGCTCGCCGTGGAGCCGCGCGTGCTGCTGCTGGACGAGCCCTTCGGCGCGCTGGACGCCAAGGTGCGCAAGGAACTGCGCCGCTGGCTGCGCCGCCTGCACGACGAGCTGCACATCACCAGCATCTTCGTCACCCATGACCAGGACGAAGCCCTGGAAGTGGCGGACCGCATCGTGCTGATGGACCACGGCCGCGTCGAGCAGGTCGGCACGCCGCAGGAAGTTTACGAGCGCCCAGCCACGCCCTTCGTCTACGGCTTCCTCGGTGCGGTCAACCGCTTCGTGGGCCATGCCCGCGGCGGCGTGCTGCACATCGGCGAACACCAGTTGCCGCACCAGGGCGTGCACGGCGACGGCGAGGTGCAGGCCTATGCCCGCCCGCACGAACTGCAAATCGTCACCGACAAGTCGGCTCCCGGCCTGGACGCCACCGTGGAGCGCGTGCTGGCCTTCGGCGCCAGCGCCCGTGTCGAGCTGATCGGCCCGGACGGCCAGCCACTGGAAGCCGAGCTGACACGCGACCAGGCCGAGGAACTGCGCTTGCAGGGCGGCCAGCGCGTCAAGCTCAGTGCCGCCCGGCTGAGCCTGTTCGAGGCAGGCGCCGGCATCTAGCCGGCCTGGGCCTGCAGCACGCGGGCGATCTCGGCCGCCGCGCGGAACAGCGGCTGGCTGGCCGCAGAGGCGAGCCCCTGGGCGCGCTGTGCGGGGCCAGCGTCCGGCAGCGGCGGCGGGCGCAGGCCCAGGCTGCAATGGCGCAGTCGCAGCGGCACGGCGGCCAGCGCCCTCGCGACGGCCGGCAGCCGCGCGCGCAGCCAGGGCAAGGCCTCGGCACGTTCGACGCAGCAATGCAGCAGCAGGCCATGGCGCCACTGCAGCAGCACCAGCACCCACCCTTCGGGCGTGGACAGGTTCAGGCTCAGGCAGACACCCCCCTCGGCCACCTCCGCCTGCGCGCTGCTGCCGTCGTGGGCCGCGTCGTCGTGGCCGGCCGCAGCGGGCCAGAAGCCATTCAGCGGGCTCAGCAGGCGCAGCCACAGCATTTGGCCAAGCCAGCCCGTCAGCTGCACCGGCGCGGCATGGGCTGCCAGCAGGGATTCGGGACCGAGCGCATGCCCAACCGGGCTCTGCGGCGCGCGCAGCTGGTCGGCCAGCAGCTGGGCGCGCCATTGCACGGCCACCTGGGCCGGCAGCCGCGCGTCCTGGTTCAGATGCCAGCGCTGCAGCCGGCCCTGGTCCGGCCGCAAGGCCCGCCAGCCCCACTCGTCGCCCGGCGCCTCCTCGGGCGCGGCGTCGCGTGCCGGCTCGCGCTGCAGCAGCTGCAGCTCCAGCCGTGGTTCGCGCGACAGCACGCGCAACAGCAACGTGTCGCCCGGCCGGGCCAGGCCGGCAGGCAGGCCCAGCTGCAGGCCGTCCTGAGCATCGCCCAGCAGACCGCCATCGGCGGTCTGCGCGACGCGCAGGCGCAGCAGCTCGCCGACCTGCGCCTCACGCCCACCGGCCTGGCGGGGCCAGGCCTCGATGGGGCGCAAAGGCCTCAGGGCGGGAATGGGGGAGTTCATGGGCAGACGAGCTTGCCCAATGGAAAAGCGACCAAAGCCCGAGAAACTTAACTTCTGCACCGGACGCTGGTGCCGAAAGATGCGTCACCGGCACGATACGCGAGCCGCCATCAAGGCCTCCACGGCACGTGTCAGCGGGATGGGCATCGATCGGTACGAAGCCTCACCGTGGACTTGCCGCGCCGCAGTATGTCGTGGCTTGACGGCCGCACGTCCCAGAGGCCAACCGGCCTGCACCTCCACGCACGCCAGCAGTGATCGCAGCACCCCGGCCCGTGCCGGCACAACGCGATTTCATCGATAGTCTTAAGGAGGTGTCCCTTCGCCCACAGGAACATACTGCCTGCCGGATCGACGTCGTTAGCAAGTCCCGGGAGGTGTACGGATGACGACACGGAACCTGGTGCAGCTTGGTCCGACCGGCATCCGGCGCGCCACGGATGCGTTGCGGACAGCATGCCTGCGACTGGCGTGCGGGGTCCTCGCGGCTGTTGCGCTGCTGCTGCCCGTCCATGCCCTGGCCGCTCTGGTGTCGATCGGCCCTGATGCCGATTTCGTGCCGCGCAGCTTGCGATCGCTGTCCTCGCCAGCACCGATTGCGAGCCTCGGCAGCGGTGCCCTGGCATTCAACGGCGGCCTGGTTTTCGATGCCGGCAGCTCGCGCCTCTTTGGGATCGCCAACGACTCGTTCGGAAACTCGCAGCTCTACAGCTTCACCGCCGCCGGAGGCGGGCTGACGGCACTGGGAAGCAGGCTGGGCCAGGGGTTCTACGGCGGCTTGGCGCTGGACCCGCTGACAGGAAACTTCTACGGGGTGGCCGACGACATGCTCGGCGGCGCCACGCTATACGCCATCTCCGCGGCAGGTACCGCGACATCGCTTGGCGCCATCGGCAGCGGCTACTACGGTGGCTTGGCCTGGGCCGACGGCAAGCTCTACGCCATGGCCGGCGATGCGCTGGGCGTACAGCGCAGCGTCTATGCCATCGACATCGCCACCGCCTCGGCGTCGCTACTGTTCTCACTCGGCGATGGAAGCCTTGGGTTCAACGGCGGCCTGGCTTACGACGACGTGGCCGATCTGTTCTACACGATCGGCAACGATAGCTTCGGGAACTCCTCGCTCTACGCCTTCACGGCCGGTGGCGCGGGTGCAGATCTCGCGGAGCTCGGCTCCCCGTTCGGCCAGGGCTTCATCAATGCCGGGCTGGCGATCGTTCCGGCTGGCCTTGTGCAAGAGCCCCTGTCCGAGTCGCCGACATTGCCCCTTGTCGTGCTCGCACTGTTCATCGCCAGTCTCGGCCGACGCACGAAATCCACCTGAAAAGGAGACGCCATGCAGATCAGCCACGCAATCACGACCAGGCCATTGCTCCTGTTGCTTGCCATCGGCGCGGGTCCGGCTGCCGCGCAGTACTCCACGCCCATGCGCGACGTGGACAACCCCGACCGGGCGCCATATCAGGAGAGCGTGTCCTTCACGCTCGACCCGCCGTTCGTGAACGGCTTCGGGCTCTTTCCGACGCCACCGAACAAGCGCTACGTGATCGAGTACGTCACGATTTCCTGCACCAGCACGGGAGCCGGCGACATCTTTCCGCAGGCCTTCCTGGGCGTTCGCAAGATCTTGTCCGCCACGGTGACGACCGGAAACTCGCTGGCCCTGACACCACCGCAGTACTCCGGTCCTTCGCCCTTCGGCGGCAATGTGTATCGCGGCGCCACGCAGCTCAAGGCCTACAGCGACTGGGACCCCTTCGCCGCCGGAGGCCCGGGCGGAACCGCGATCTCCTTGAACGTGTTTCACACGGCTGCAAGCGTGGGGGCCTCCTGCTCCGCCACGATCACTGGCCACACGATCACTCCCTGAGGCACGCTGCAATGGATGCGAGGACTCCCGCACGACGCGGCCGCGCGACCTCTCGGCGGACGTGGGCGGCTGCCCTGATGGGCGTACTCGTCCATGGCAGCGCCTCGGCCCAGGTGGTTGCGCCTTCTCCGGCTGGTGCTGTCGTGCAGGCCGCGCCTCGATCAGCGGTTGCATCGGTTCGTGCGGTTCAGCTGTCCAGTGGCGGCTTCATGCTGGAGCGAACCGATGTGGTCACGCCCTTGCCCGGCATGCCATCTGCAGCAGCCAGTGCGCCAACCGTTAAGGCCGGCCTCGCCGCCAGCCGGCTTGACGCCGGCACCCACGTGCTGAACCCGGACGTGGCAGCGGAAGTACCAGCGAGCCCCGCGCTCCCCGCAGAGCGTCTGGCCCAGCGTGCCGGTGCCGCTGGGCAGCTCGTCCTCGTGCGGACGGACGAGACTCATGCCATGAGCACGCCGTCGGGCCCGAAGCGACGCATCATCGTCCTGCAGCAAGGCAAGTTGCCGAACGTGCCCGAACCCGACGTGCTCTATCGCATGCCCTGACGCCGACAGGCCGTCGGCCAGCGGCCGAGGCAGCCGCCCAGCTCTACGCCCGGATGTGCTGCTTGAGCTTGGAGCTCGACACGCCATGCGTGCGCGGCAGGCAAACCACCTCGCACAACGCCTTGAGCTCGTCAAAGCGGCCTTCCCAGTCGTCCCCCATGACGAAGGCTTGCGCGCCATAGCGCTGGATGTCCCGAGCCTTCTGCTCCCAGCCTTCCTCGGCGATGGCAAGGTCAACGTAGCGGCATGCACGCACGAGCTCGATTCGGTCGGCAAAAGGCACGGCCGAGCGCTTGCCTTTGACTGCGTTGAACTCGTCGGTGGAGACCGCCACCACGAGAAAGTCCCACTGCTCCTTGATGCGGCGGAACAGATTGACGTGTCCGACATGGAACAGGTCGTAGGTGCCGTAGGTGATGGCGACGCTGGGGGCGAGCCCGGCATGTCGGCGGCCGGGTGGCGGGGCGGGAGGCATTAGCGCACTCCGAGGGCTTCGTCGAGTTCCTCGGCGACGAGTGCCACGAGGCGTTCGCCGGCAGCGCCGTCCCTCTGGTCATGCAGCACCTCCAGCAGGCGTCGCCGTGCCTGGCCGGAGGCAGCGCTCTCCTTGGTGGCCTTCAGCAGCTTCAGCAACTCAGCTGTCGTGCTGGCCACGGCGCCCGGAGGGGTCTCCAGCTTGGCGTCGAAGAGCTGGCGGGACTGCGTCGTGTAGGCCGCATGGTCGGGACGGAACAACAGTACGGGGCGATCCAGCAGCAGGTAGTCGAACATGATGGACGAGTAGTCCGTGACAAGCAGGCTCGCCTGGCTCAGCAGCGGATAGACGTCGCTGCGCGCACGCACGAAGCTGACTTGCGGCATCACCTGTGCGAGCTTGGGCACGAGCGGCTGCTCGACCGGATGAAGGTTGACGACGAGCAGGTCGCCGCTCGCGGCGACGGCGGAGGCGAGCTCCGGCAGGCCGGCCTGCAGCAGCCAGCCGGGATTGCCGTCGCGGAACGTAGGCGCGTAGAGGATGACCTTGCGGCCACGGCGCAGGAAGTCCTGGGCGCGGCGGTAGACGTCCATGTCCACGTTGACGAGGTCATGTGCCGTGGGCTCGCGCAGCAGCACATCGTTGCGTGGGTAGCCGATGGGCGCGTACTGCCCGAACGCGAACCAGCGGCGGAACTCCTGCTCCTGTCCCGCCGAGGTGCCGACCAGCCGGCTGAAGGGGCCGCAGGTATGCAGCACGCGGGCGAAATGCGGGGACATGCGCCCTAGCCCGGCGAGGTTGCGCAGACCAATCTCCTTGATGGACACGCCATGCCACAACTGCACCTGGCGGGCGCCGGCCAGCAGCGCGGCTGCGTAGGGGTTGCTATTCAGCAGGTGGTCGTCGATGACGGCCACCGCTGCAGCCAACGCGGTGTGCAGGTGGCCGGCGGTCCAATCCGCAGGCGCCACCGGGAAACAGTTGCCCCCGGTCAGCGCCACCTGCTCTGCCTGCGCCGCATCCATCGGCAGGAACCAGCATTCGGCCCGCAGCGCTTCAGCCTGGGCCAACGCGGCCAGCCAGGCGTACTTCACGTTGTTGCCGAAGTAGGTGCCGCCCACGAAGACGACGATGCGCTCCTTGGGGTGCATGCGCGATACATCGGCCAGGTCGCGGTTGCTGCGCTCCAGGTTCAGCTGGGCCTGCAGTTCCTCGATCCTGGCGTCCTGCTCGCGGCCGCGCTGGTCCAGCCCTCGCAGTTCATCGTTGCGCAACTGCACGATGTTGTCCACCAACGCATCGATGGCGGCCAACAACTGTCCGTTGGATGCCTCCAGCTCGGCCACGCGCTGCCCCAGGCCGTCGATCGGTGCGGCGACGGGAGGTGCCAGCGCGGCGGCGATCTGCTGGTTCAGTGCATCGGTGAGCGAAGACGATGCTGGCGCCGAGGGCGATGCCACCGGCGCCGCGGCGACCGGTGGATGCTCGACCGCAGCCGCCAACGGTTCGGGTGGCAGCCCCGCCTCGGCTCGCGCCCACATGCGCTCCAGCAACGCCGCGAAGTCGCGTGCATAGCGTGGCGCGTCGAACAGCGGGAGCTCAGTGCGTCGGGCGCGCAGCCGGGTCTGCGCGGCGCGCAGCTCGCCCATGTCGCCCTGCGTCAGTGCGACGGCCCGCTCCACATACGCCTGCGCATCGACGCAGACGAAGTCAGGCAGCTCGCAGGCCTGGGCCAGGCTGGCCGCCACCCGCGACGCGAAGGTCTCGCCTGGCACGGTCAGGACCGGTACTCCGGCCCACAGCGCATCGCTGGCCGTGGTGTGCGCATTGCAGGGCCAGGTATCGAGGAACAGATCTGCGGCCTGCAGCCGCGCCACGTTGAGGTCCTCCGCCACTCGCGACGAGAAGATCAGGCGCTCGGCCGCGACGCCGCGCCGGTCCAGTTCGACCACAAGTGCCTTGCTCGCGCTCTCGTTCCAGTTCAGCAGCCACAGCACCGCCCGCGGGCTGCCATTCAGGATCTGTGCCCACAGGTCGGCCATCTCTGCCGTGATCTTGTAGGTCTGATTGAAGCAGCACAACACCGGCACACCCGCGGGCAGGCCCAGCGCGGCGCGGTCCACCGGCGGCAGCGGCGCGCGCTGTCGGTCGTTGGGCTGATAGCTGTGAGGCATCTGCGCGATGCACTCGGAGTAGCCGTCCTGGTGTGCCAGCGGCGTCACCACCGGGTCGCCAATGACGTAGTCCAGGAAGTCGGCGCCGGTGGTGCCCGGATAGCCGAGGAAGCTGAGCTGCACCGGCGCAGGGCGCTGGCTCAGCACCTGCATCCGGCCGTTCTCGGTATGTCCCTTGAGGTCGATGGCGATGTCGATGCCGTCCTCACGCATCAGTCGCGCCACCTCGGCATCGTTGACATTGTTGACGTCGCGGAACTGGTCAGCAGCAGCGCGCATGCGCCGCTGCTGGGCGGATCCATCGACCGGGCTGTGGCAATACAGGAAGACCTCGAACCGCTCGCGGTCCAGCAGCTCGACGAGCTCCACCAGCAATGTCACAGTCGCATGCTTGAAGAAGTCCGACGACAACAGGCCCAGGCGCAGCCTGGGCTTGTGCGTACCGGCTGCCGTGACGGGGGGCAAGGGCCGCAGGCCCCGCGCAAGGCGCTCGGCCTCCAGGCGGCCGGCGTGCAGGTGCTGCGCGCGGCTGGCCGGCAGCGACAGCAACGCGAACGGCGGGATGCCAATGTCCGAACGTGCCAGCCTCTCCAGCAAGCGTGCCCCCTGCTGCTCCAGTTCCTCCCAGCGCGCCAGACGGCCCAGCTGGTGGACCAGCAGGCTTTGCGCCAGCACGCCATATCCCTGCTTGCCGTCTGACGCGAGCAGGCTGGCCGTCTCGAAGCTGATCGCGGATTGCGCGTCCATGCCCAGCTGCTTCAGCGCCAGGCCGAGGCGGTAATGCGTCGCGGCCCGCTTGGGGTCGAGCTGCAGCGTGTCGATGCAGACCTGCACTGCGTCCTTGGGCCGGTGCGCACGAAACAGTGCCAGCGCCTGCTTCTCCAGCGCCTGCGGGTCGCGCCGCAGCGGCTCCGGAAGTTGCTCGCAGGCAGCAGCCAAACCGGCCCAGTTGGCCTGCAACTCCAGGCACTGCAGCAGCAGCAGGTGCGCCTGCGCGTGGGTGGGCGCGAGCGCGATCAGCTGCCTTGCGGCCTGCTCGGCACGCACCGCGTCCCCCATGGTCAGCCCCAGCTCCACCAGGTCCAGCCAGGATTCGGTCGCTTCAGGCGCGAGCTTGGCCGCAGACTCAAAAAACGCGGACGCCTTTTCCCACTGGCGCGCCGCCATCGCCTTGCGGCCGGCCTCGCCGGCTTGCCGGGCCTTCAGGCCCTGACGGGTCGGGGCGGACCGGGGTGCGACAACATTCATACGAGCATCCTGAGCAAATTGGGGCGTGCCGGCAGCGGCATGCCAATCGGCCGCCACTATCCCTGCAAAGCCGGTGCGCGCCACGCGAAGGCCAAAAAGGAAAACCGGGCCTGGGCCCGGTTTTTCACGCTTGCCGGCTTGTCGTGCCGGACCGAGCTATTACTGCAGCAGGGACATGACCATGCCGGACATGCTGTTGGCCTGCTTCAGCATCGACGTGCTGGCTTGCATCAGCATCTGCTTGGTCGTCATGTTGGACGTTTCGGTCGCGTAGTCCACGTCCATGATGCGACCCGTGGCAGCCTTGGTGTTGGTGCTCATGTTCTGCAGGTTGTTGTAGACGTGGTCCAGGCGGTTGGACGCAGCACCCAGGTCAGCACGCAGGGCACCGACCTTGTCCAGCGCGGTGGCCAGGTTGTCGATGACGGAGTTGGCGCCGGCGGTCAGCTCGGTACCCAGGGCCGTGCCGGTGGTGTCCGAATAGCTGGCGGAGATGGTGCTGATGGCGCCAGCCAGGTTGCTGATGCTGGTACCCAGGTCCACGTCCATCGTCTCGGCGGAAGCGGCGCCGATCTGGAAGGTCACGTTGCTGCTCAGCTGGCCGCTCGTGCCGTTCGTCGTCGTGCCGTCGCTGAACAGCTGCTTGCCGCCGAACGAGGTGTTCTTGACGATGTTGGCCAGTTCGCGACCCAGCGCGGCGTACTCGGCCTGCATGGCGGTCTTGTCGTCGGCCGTGGTCGAGGCCGTGAAGGCTTCGGTGGCCAGGTCCTTCATGCGGACCAGGATGTTGGAGACTTCGTCCAGCGCGCCTTCGGCGGTCTGCATCATCGAGATGCCGTTCTGGGTGTTCTTCATGGCCACGGCCATGCCGCTGGTCTGGGCCTTCAGGCGGGTGGCGATCTGCAGGCCGGCGGCGTCGTCCATGGCGGAGTTGACGCGGAAGCCGGTGCCCAGGCGGGACATCGACGTGGACAGGGCCGACTGGGTCTTGCTCAGCGAAGACTGGGTGGACAGGGCCGATGCGTTGGTGTTCAGGCTCAGCATGGGGGGCTCCAATAGGGTGGGTTGATCTGCTTGGCGGGGCAAGCTTTCCTGCCCTCAACAGCACAGGGCGGCAACCTCGGCGTGGAACTTAAGCGCCGTGCACAGCAAATTCGTTTTCTGTGCATTCGCAGCGCCCGACGTGCAATCCATCACGCCTGGCCGGGCCGCCCACGGCCCGTACGGGTTCTCAGCGGTCGGCGGTGGCGCCGCCGAACTCGCCGCGGAGCTCGGCCAGCTTGGCGAGCAGGTCCCGAAGCTCCAGCTCGCCCTGCAGGCCGAGGTTGACGAAGCGGCAGCCGACGTGCAGTTGCTCGCCGATCAGGAAGGAGCGGTGGAAGCGGTAGGAACGAACCTCGAGATCGGCCACCAGAGCCGCATGCCCGGCCAGCACCAACCTAACCTGCGCCAGCTTCTGGCCGACGAAGATGCCCTGCCCCTGGTCCACGGCACCGCGCAGGCCCAGCCCGCCCAGCGACAGGTCATCGACGTTGAAGCTGCGCGGCTTGGCCAGCAGCGTGAACTCGGCGCGGAAGGTCGGGCCGAGCGGCACGTCGCGGCGCGGCGCGGCGCGGCGCTCGCCCGCGGCGGCATCTGCGGCGGACGCGGGGGTTATGGCCTCGGCCTCGCTGCCCGACGGACCTTCCATCGGTCCAACGGCCGTGGCAGGCTTGGCGCGCAAACCGAGGCGGAACAGAGAGAGGCCTTTCACAGCCGGCCCGGATGGCGGTCGCGCCGGCCTCAGGCCGCGTCGACCGCCAGCAGTTGATCCACGCGGGCGCGGTGCACGCCGTACACGGCCGGCAGCAGGGCCGACAGCTGTTCGTAATCCAGCGGCGCGCCCTGCCCCGCCTCGGCGAAGTGCCGGGCCACGCGGGCGACGGCGGCGGTCTCGGCCGCGTCGGGCGCGGGTGCCGCGCTGGAAGCGGCCTCCAGCCGCTGGCCCAGCACCTGACGCACCTGGCCCAGCTGCTGCTGCGCCTGTACCACGCGGGTCAGGCTGGCGCGCTGGGCGTCGGCACCATCCACCTGCCAGCCGGCAGGCTGCATGGCGTCGGGCCGGGCATCCAGCGCGGCGCGCACGAGCTGGCCACTGGGGAATCGGCGGCCGTCGCCGCGCAGTTGCAGGCCGTCGCGCAGGACGGGCCAGCGGGTCTCGGCCACAGCCAGCACCACACCGCCGTCGGCCTGCACGCGGGTCTGCACGCCCAGGCCGGCCAGCCCCTGGGTGACAGCGCGCAGATGACTGTCCAGCCCCTGACCGTCGAGATGGATGCTGAGCGCGCGGCCCTGTCCGGGCAGGGTCAGGCGCAGCGTCTCGGCCCCGGCGGCGGCGAGGCTGTTGCTGTCCAGCCCACGCAGGCTGAACTCGCGCTGCGGCTCGCGGCCCTCGGGCACGGCCTGCATGCGGGCGTCGATCTGGCCCGCCGCCTCGGTCTGGCGGGCCTGCCAGAGGCGGGCGATGCCGTCCACGCGGGCCTGCAGGTCCAGCGCGGTGGCCGGCAGCCCGCGTGCCAGCGTCAGGCTCAGGCCGCTCTTGAGCTGCTGCAGGGAAGCGTCCAGCTTCTGCGCGTAGGCCAGGCCCTGTTGCAGCGCGCCGAGGCGCTGCTGGGCACCCGGCTCGCGCGCGGCTTCGCCGGATGCCGCGGGACGCAGCGGCTGCGCGGCGGCCGGCGCAGGCGCTGGTGCGAGCGCGCGCGGCGCCGTGGCGACAGGCAGCAGCGCCTTGCCGGAGGAGGCACGCCCGGCGGCTCGGGTCGGCTGGTTCTGGAGAGCTGGAATGGCCGGCAGTGCAGGCATCAGAGCACGTCGAACAGGCTCAGGTTGCTGACGCGGGCGTAGGCCTTCTGCGTAGCCTGCACGGCCAGCTCATAGCTGTTCAGCTGGATGGCAGCCTCGGCATAGTCCACCTTGCCCAGGGCCAGCGTGGCTTCCTTGTTGGACAGGCTGACCGCGGCGTGGTTGTCGTCAAGCGTGTTGATGACGTTCTGTCGCCCCCCTTGCTGGGCGATCTGGCTGCTGAGGAAGTTCAGCAGGCCGTCGGCAGCGTCAATCTGGCCACTGGCCGTGGCGCTCGTGTAGGTGCCGCTGCTGAAGGCCGTTATAGCGGCCTGCAGGTCATTCAGGAAAGTATCCAGCGGGTAGTCGCTCAGCGCCACGTTGGCGGCGACGGTCACGCCGTCGCCAACGGCCACCTGCTGGGTCTGGTTGTCGACGCCAGTGCCGAAGCCATAGACACCTGCCGTCAGCGTGAGCGTGGGCGCGCCCGACGCCGTGCCCGAGAACATGTACTGCCCCTCGGCATTGCGTGTATTGGCGCTGTAGAACAGGCTGTCGCGCAACGACTCCAGGGAGGTTGCCATGGCCTTCACGTCCTCCGGCGTGGAGGAGCCGTCTGCCGCCCAGACCATCAGGTCGCGCACCATCATCAGGTCCTCCTGCATGCTGGTCAGCGTGGTCTCGTTGTTCTGCAGCCGGGTGGTCAGCGCCGTGATGTTGCTGCGGTACTGGCTCAGCGCCGCCTCCTCGCGTGACAGGCGTGCCAGTCGCACGGTGGCGATGGTGTCGTCCGATGGCTTGAGGATGCGGCTGCCTGAGGCCATCTGGCTCATCACCTTGGTCAGGCCGGCGTTGGCCGTCTGCAAGGCGGTGTTCATGGTCTGGCTGTACTGGCTGGTGGCGATGCGCATGATGGCTCCGAGGGATCGCGGGCTTAGAAGGCGGCGAGCGTGCTGTCGAACAGCTTGCCGGCTGCGGCGATGACCTTCATGTTGGCCTGGTACATCTGTTGGTACTGCATCAGGTTGATCGCCTCCTCGTCGGTGTTGACACCGCTGGTAGAGGCCCAGTTGGCCTGGGACTGGTCGCGCACGGTCTGGGCGGTGGTCTGGGCTGCCTGGTTCTGCTGGCTGCGCACACCCAGCGTGCCAACGAGCTGGGTGTAAATGTCACCCAGCACCGTCTGCACCGGCGGGACGGCGGGAGGCAAAGCATTGCCCTGCGCGTCGAACTGGGTCAGGGTGATCTTGCTGTCCTTCAGCTTGATCAGCTCGCTCAGGTTGCCGCCACCACCGGCACCCTCGCCCGCCGCGGCGAACGCGAGCGTCCCGGCGGTGATGGTGGTGGAGAGCTCCAGCTGGCTGCCGTTGAGCACGAACAGCGGCGGCCCTCCGACCGCAGCCAGTTGGGTGTTGAACAGCGTGCCAATGCCCGCGGCCAGTTCCTTGACCGTGGTCTGCATGGGCTCAAGCACCTGCTTCTCGTAGTCGATGACGCCGCCAAGCTGGCCACCCAGGCCCTGGCTGGCAACGCCGAAGGTGGTGTTGGCGAAGCGCAGCTCCAGCTGACCATTGTTCTGGCTCATCACTGCGGCGTCGTTGCCCACGACCAGCGGCTGGCCATTGTTCAGAGAGACGTTGACCGTACCGTCGGCCTGGGCGACAACCTGTACTCCGACCAGGGAAGCCAGCGCGTCGATGCGCTGGTCGCGTGCATCCAGCAGGCCCGAGGTGTTCAGGCCACCGGCCTGGGCCGCGGCGATCTGGCGGTTCAGCAGCGCGATGTCGGTCGTGTAGCTGTTGATCTGGCTGACGGCCGCTCCGCGCTGGTCGTTCAACGCGTTGTGCTGCGTCGTGAAGAGCTGCTGCTGGCTGGCGATACGCTTGACCAGCGTGTCTGCGGAGGTGAGGACCTGGGAGCGCAGCGAGGCGGAGTCCGGTTGCACGCTGGCGGCGTTGAGTGACGCGAAGAAGCCGTCCAGGGCGTTGTTGATGTTGGCCGTGTCGTCCGACATCACCGACTCGAGCTGGTTCAGATAGGGTTGACCGGCGTCGTAGCGCCCCAGCTCGGAGGCCGCCTTCCACATCTGCAGCGACTTGTAGTTGTCGGCGAAGCGAATCAGCGAAGACACCTGCACGCCGTTGCCGGCCGCCGTCAGGCCGCCAGCAAGCGCCTGGCGCGACGTCAGCAGCACGCCCTGACGGGTGTAGCCCGGCGTGGCCGTATTGGCGATGTTCTGGCTGGTCGTGTTGAGCGCCGTCTGCGCTGCGATGGCGCCCGACAGGGCGTTGTGGATCATGCTCATGAGGGGTGCCTCGGGTCTGGGCCTACTTCTGTGAAGAAGGCGACGCGGCGGCGGCGGCACTTAAATCTGGTGCCGGAAGTAGCTGCTTGAGCAAAAGGTCGGCGATACCGAAGGCGCGCTGCACCGCCAGCGAATCAGCGACCAGGCCGTCGGCGAGATCGTTCATAGGCTCACTGGTTTTCTTCTTCAGTGGGCTGTCCTCGTCGGCCAGCTCGCGGGTGGCGGCGCGCATTTGCCCCAGCATCTGCTTGATGAACTGGGCTTCGAACTTGACGGCCGCGTCGGTGGCGCGCTGGCGCAACCTGGCATCGGCATCACTGGTCTGGGGCTGGACCTGAGACTGAAGGGCGTTGTCGAGCTTCATGTTCAGATCACCTGCAGTTCGCCGTCAATGGCACCGGCCTGGTCCAGCGCCTGCAGGATTGCCATGATGTCGTCGGGGTTCGCACCAATGCTGTTGATGGTGTCGACGATGGCCTGCAGGCTGGCGCCGGCCGGCCAGCGCAGCATGCGGCCATTGCCCTGGTCCACCGCCACGCGGGACTGAGGAACTACCTGGGTCTGGCCCTGGCCGAAGGCGTTGGGCTGGCTGACCTGGGGCCGTTCGCTGATGACCACCTTCAGCGCGCCGTGCGAGACCGCGGCGGGGCGCACGCGCACGCCCTCGGCGATGACGACCGTGCCGGTGCGGGAGTTGAACACCACCTTGGGCAGCGCGTTGCCTGCCTCGATGCCCAGGCCCTGCAGCTGGGCGATGAAGGCCACGCGCTGGGTGGGCTCGGGCGGCGCCTGTACCTCGACGCTGGTGGCGTCGCGGGTGCTGGCGATGTCGGCGCCGAAGCGCTGGTTGACGGCCTGCACGATGCGCGTGGCCGTCTCGAAACTGGGGCGCTTGAGGCTGAGCGTCACGCTGTTGCCGCTGGCGAGGTCGTTGTCGATCTCGCGCTCCACGGTGGCGCCGTTGGGAATGCGGCCCGTGGTGGGCGTGTTGACGGTAACGCTGGAGCCGCTCTGCCCTTGCGCCGACAGTCCACCGACCACCAGGTTGCCCTGGGCCAGCGCGTAGACCTCGCCATCGGCCGCCTGCAGCTGCGTCAGCAGCAGCACGCCGCCGCGCAGGCTCTTGGCGTCCCCCAGCGACGAGACAGTCACGTCGATGGTCTGGCCGCGCCGGTAGCCGCTCGGGAAGCTGGCGCTGATCATCACGGTGGCGACGTTCTTGGACTTGGGGTCCACGTTGGGCGCCTGCTTGATGCCGAACTGCTTGAGCAGGTTGTTGACAGACTGGCCCGAGAACTTGACCTGCGTGCTGTCGCCACTGCCGTTCAGGCCCACCACCAGGCCGTAGCCCAGCAACTGGTTCTCGCGCATGCCCTCAACGTGCACCAGCTGGCCCAATGCCTGGGCGGCCTGCACGGCAGGGGCCAGCAGCGCCAACAGCAGCGCGGCGGCCGCCGATGCGAAGAATTGCTTCATGGATCCGGTCCTCAGAAGGGCATCAGCGGGTTGACGAACCAGCGCGTCAGCCAGCCCGGCGTATTCGCGTTCGCCAGGTCGCCCTGGCCTGCATAGGCGATGCGGGCGTTGGCGATGCGCTGGGACGAGACGCGGTTGTCGCTGTCAACGTCGGAGGCGCGCACATAGCCACCCAGGCGGATCAGTTCTTCGCCTTGATTGATGTAGAGGCTCTTCTCACCCTGCACCTTCAGCAGGCCGTTGGGCAACACCTCGCCGACGACCACCGTGATGGCGCCGCTGAGCGTGTTCTGCTGGCTGCTGGCTGCACTGCCACTGAAGTCACGCCCGCTGCCGATGCTGCCGCTGCTGCCGATGTTGCGAATGCCCATGGCGAAGTCGGCGCTGCTCTGCTTGCCCAGCGTGGTGTCGGCCTTCTTGCTTGCCTGTGTGGTCTCCTGCAGCACCACGGTCAGCACGTCGCCAGGACGGAAGGCACGCGTGTCCGACGTCAGCGGCGTGGCGCGCTCGGCCACGAAAACACCGCCCGCCCGCGCCCGCGCCGGAGCGGCCGCTGGCATGGCACCCGTCAGGGCCGGCGGCTCCGCACTGGGCAACGGTGCAGGCTGGAACGCCGAGCAGCCGCCGAGCACCAACAAAGCCAACAGGACCGGGGCAAGCAGCAGCTTCATCTCAGCGCACCGCCTGCGCCAGGGTCTGCAGCATGTTGTCTGCCGCGGACAGCACCTTGGTGTTCATCTCGTAGGTGCGCTGCGCAGCGATCATGTCGACCATCTCCTCGACCACCTGCACGTTGGAACCTTCCAGCGCGCCCTGCTTGATCTTGCCCAGGCCGTCCGCACCCGGCACGCCTTCGGCGGGAGCCCCGCTGGCGCTGGTTTCCTGATACAGGTTGTCGCCCAGCGCGAGCAGGCCGGTTGGATTGATGAAGTTGGTGAGGCGCAGCTGTCCCAGCTCAGTCGGCGCGGCAGCGCCCGCCAGCGTTGCCGTGACGGTACCGTTCTCGCTGATCGTCAGCGCCGTCGCATTCGCCGGCACGGTGATCTCGGGCTGCAGCACCAGGCCTTGCGCGTTGGTCAGTTGGCCGTTGGTATTGACCTGGAGCTGGCCGGCGCGTGTGTACGCGGCGCGGCCGTTGGGACCGGCGACCTGCAGGAAACCCTGACCCACGATGGCCACGTCCAGGCTCTGGCCGGTGGTCTGCAGGCTGCCGTTGGTGAACACCTTCTGCGTGCCCACCATGCGCGTGCCGTTGCCGAGCTGAACGCCGGCCGGCGCGGCATTGCCATCGTCGCCCTGCGCGCCGGGCTGGCGCTCGACCTGGTAGAACAGGTCCTCAAACATCACGCGGTCGCGCTTGAAGCCGACGGTGTTGACGTTGGCGAGGTTGTTGGCAATGGCCTGCAGCTTGGCGTCTTGCGCCTGCACGCCGGTCTTGCTGATCCACATGGCGGGATTCATCGTGGGACTCCTTGGGTGAGTTATTCGCGGATGAGGCGATTGCCGGCCTCGGCCATGCCGTCTGCGGATTTGAACAAGCGCATCTGGATTTCGAAGTCGCGCGACAGGCTCATGGTCGTGACCATTTCCTCGACTGCGGACACATTGCTGCCTTCGAGACGCCCGTTGGCCACGCGCACGGTCTGGTCGGCATCCAGCGGCGCGCCGTCGCGAGCCACCAGCAGGCCTTGGTCATCCTTGCGCAGCTGGCTGAAATCGGGCTTGACCAGCTTGAGCCGATCCACGGCTTGCAGCTCCGCCGCGTCGCCGCTGCGCACCGAGATGACACCGTCGGCACTGACTTCCAGCTTCGCGTACGGCGGCAGCGTGATGGGGCCGCCCTCGCCAAGAACGGGGCGTTGGCCCAGCAGCAGGCGACCATCGGCGTCCAGCGTGAAGCCGCCTGCACGCGTGTAGGCCTCGCCGGTGGTGCCGCCCTGCTCCGTCTGCACGGCAAAGAGGCCGGGGCCCTGGATGGCGACATCGAGTTCGCGGCCCGTCTCGCGCTGGCCTCCTTCACGGGCGCTGACGGCGTCGCTGGCCAGCAGGTTGAGGTGGCGTGCGGCATAGCCGGCGCCGTCCACCGCACGGGCGCTGGACACCTCCAGGTTGGCACGGAAGCCCGCCGTATCGGCGTTCGCCAGGTTGTTGGCGTGCACCTGTTGAGCGCGCAGCACCCGCTCGGCGCCGCTCATGGCGGTGTAGATCAAGGCATCCATGGCTCAGCCGCCTCAGATGGCCTGCATCAGGGACTGCATCATCTGGCTCTCGGTCGAGATGACCTTGGTGTTGGCTTGGTAGTTGCGCTGGGCAGACATCAGGTCCACGAGCTGGCTGGTGACGTCGACGTTGGACTGCTCCACCGCACCGACGGACAACGTGCCGGTCATGGACGTGCCGGGACGGGCATACAGCGCGGTGCCGCTGTCCGGTGTGGCCTTCCAGCTGGTATCGCTGATAGCCTGCAGCGCGTAGGGATTGGCGAAGTTGGCCAGCGCCACGGTGCCCAGCGTTTGCTGCTTGCCATTGCTGTAGGTGGCGATGACGCTACCGTCCTGAGCCAGGCTGGTTCCGGTCAGCGTGCCGGCGGCATTGCCGTTGGCGGCGTTGGTCAGCGTCGTGGTGTCGCCAGCGTACTGCGTCGTCCCCTTGTAGTCGACGACCAGGTTGATCGGGTCGACACCAGTCGGCGTGAACGCGAGGGTGTTGGTCGGCGCGCTCGAGAGCGTGCCGTCGGTATTGAACGTCATCGGGAAGCCCGCTGCCGCCGGCACGCTGCCGTCGAAGCTGTAGTAGACGCTGACGGCGTTGCCGCCGGTCTTCACGAAGTACTGGCTCAGCGCGTGCTTGGCACCCTGCGAGTCGTAGACCACCGAGGTGACCGAGCTGTTGTAGCTCGTCGCGTCGGTCATGTCGAAGGGCGTGGTGGCCGGAACGCTCCAGTCCGCCGACAGGTTGCCGTTCAGGTTGAGCTTGTCGCTAGCGACGGCACCGACCTGGGTGCTGCCGACGCGCAAGTCGCCAAAGGCGCCAAGGCCCGCGCCTGCGACCGGCTGGCCGTTGGCGTCAAGCACGGCGTTGTTGCCCTGCAGCTTGCGGCCCAGCGTGTCGACCACGTAGCCGTCCTTGTCCACGTTGAACAAGCCCACCCGGGTGAACAGGGTTTCGCCAGCGGCATCGCGCACGGCGAAGAACCCGCTGCCCTGGATCATCGCGTCCATGCCGCCGCCTGTGTTCAGCGCGCCGCCAGACATGCCCATGCTCTGCGACACCGACGACACCTCGGCGCCGTTGGCGTGCGTACCGGCATACATGGCCGAGAAGTTGGCACGGCTGCTCTTGTAGCCATAGGTGCCGGTGTTGGCGATGTTGTGGCTGATGGTCTCCAGCGAACCGTTGACCGCGGCAATGCCCGAACGTGCGATTTCAAAACTCATGATGGGATCCTTGTCGCTTCTTGGGGGGTGGGGTTAGTGGGTCTCGGTCGCATCGGCGACCAAGCCCTTGAACTGGGTGATGAGGCGCGAGTTGAATTCGCCCAGGCCGCCGAGCTGCACCATGGCGCTTCCGTCGCTGCCCAGGCGCACGCCGCTGATGCGGCCGACGACTTCCGGCGTGACGCTTTGCTTGGATTCGTTCAGCACCGCGATGGAGTAGCTGCCTTCGGCCAGGCCGAGGGCCTTTGGATCCAGCGTGTAGCCATGGCTGCCGACGCCCAGCTGACCGAGGTCGATCTCACGCTTGCGGCCGACGGAGTCGGTCAGCTGCAGCGTTGCCGGCGAGGCGGTGTTCTCCAGCGTGAACACCAGCTCGACGGGGCTGTCTTTCAGCGTCAACTGGCCGGCACTGACATGCACCGTGCTGCCCACCTGGCTGCCCAGGTTCAGCATCTGCAGGCTGGAGAGGATGCTGTTGTTGTAGGCCGTCTGCGTGGTCAAGGCCTGCAGTGACTCGACCTGGCTGAGCTGCGACAGCTGGTTGACGAACTGGCTGGCGTCGGTGGGCTCCAGCGGGTCCTGATACTGGATCTGCGCGACCAGCAGCTTCGTGAACAGCTGCGAGATCTCGGCTGCGCCACCATTGGCGGCCACGGCATTGCTGCCGGCGGCCGTACCCGTGGTGCTACCGTTGGTGGAATTGACGGTGCTCATGTTCAGGACTCCCCGAGGCGCAGCAGGGCCTGCTGCATGGACTTGATCCGGCCCAGCACCTCGACGTTGGTCTCGAAGGCGCGCGAGGCGGACAGCATGTCGGTCATTTCGGCGACCGGATTGACGTTGGGATAGAAGACCTCGCCGTTCTCGTTGGCCAGCGGGTTCTCCGGTTCGTAGACGCGGCGCAGCGGCTCGTCGCTCTCCACCACGTCCAGCACCTGCACGCGGTTGCCGGCGAGCTGCTCGCCGGCCGAGCCGCCGCTGACGGGCAGCGCCGCAAACACGGGCTTCTTGGCGCGATAGGCGCCGTCCTCGCTGCCGGCTGCGGACTGCGCATTGGCCAGGTTGCTGGCGATGGTGTTGAGCCGCGTGGTCTGGGCCGCCATGGCCGAGCCCGCGATCTGGCTGATCTGCTTGAAGGACATCTCTGCGCTCCTGTGCTGGCTTACTGCCCGTTGATGGCCTTGGCCAAGCCCCTGAGCTTCATGTTCAGGAAGGTGAGGCTGGCGCCGAAGTCCTGGGCGTTCTGCGCGAACGCAGCCTGTTCCACACCCAGCTCCACGGTGTTGCCATCCTGTGCCGCATGGAAGGGCACGCGGTACTGCAACTCGCCAGCATCAGTGTCGGTCAGCAAACCGTCTCCGCCCTCGTTGAGCTGGCGCAAGGTCGCGGCAAAATCCACATCACGGGCCTGGTAGCCAGGCGTGTTTTCGTTCGCGATGTTCGAGGCCAGCACCTTGGTGCGCTCAGCACGCAGGCGCAGGGCGTCGGCGTGCTGGCCCATGGCCTTGCTGAAATCAATGCTCATGCTTCGCTCTCCAAGAAATCTGTTGTGGGGCCTGCTGGCCCTGCCCGTGCTGACGCTGGCTGCGGGCCTGGAGGCCCAAGTGCAGGACGCGGCTCGCCGCGCCGTGCTGGAAGCCGCCGACCGCGAGGGCTGGGTGGCCCCCGAACTGCAGTTCGCACCGCAAGCCACCCGGCCTGCTCCTGCGTGTAACGGCGGCTGGGACGTCACGGTGCAAGACGCGCGCAGCCTGTCGCGGCTGCGTCTGGCAGCGCGCTGCCCCGGCAGCCCGGCCGTACCCGCGCAGAGCTTCGTGCTGCGCGCAAGCCTCAGCGCCGAGGTGCTGGTGGCTCGCCAGGCTGTGGCCGTCGGCCAGGCGCTGGCCGATGGTGACGTCGAACTGCAGCGCCGCGACATCAGCCAGACCAGCGATGCGCTGGGCCGGCTGGAAGACGTGCTGGGCCAGGCTCCGCGCAGCAGCCTGCGGCCGGGCCAGATCCTGCAAAAGCGCCAGCTCGCTCCGGCTCAACTGGTGCGCCGCGGCGAGCGCGTTCGCATCGTTGCGCACAGCGAGGGCATCGAGGTCCAAGGCGCCGGCGAAGCCCTGGATGCCGGCGCGCGTGACGCCGTGATCCGCGTGCGCAACAGCGCCAGCGGCCGCGTCATCTCGGCGCGCGTGCTGGACGCTGGCCTGGTGGAACCCGTGCGCTGACATCAACGCCTCCCCTTGCCGATCTGCGCTGCCACTCGGGCCAGCTTGTCGGCGTAGGCCGGGTCGGTGGCATAGCCACCCTGCTGCAGCGCGCGGCCATAGGCCAGCGCGTCGCTACCGGTGCCCAGGGCAGCCTGGTAGCGCGGGCTGCCGCTAAGCAACTGCGAGAAATCGCGGAAGGCGCTGCCGGCGTCAGCATAGGCACGGAAGCCCGCGCGCTGCGACTGCGCCACGCCGCCCTCATATTCGGTGGTCTGCACCTCGGCCACATCGCCGCGCCAGGCCGGCGTAGCCTTCAACGCAAACAGGTTGTGGCTGTCGGTGCCGGATTCGGTGCGGATGGGGCGCTGGCCCCAGCCGGACTCCAGCGCTGCGTGCGCGGACAGCACCTCGGGCGCAACACCCAGCGCGCGGCTTGCCTCCTCGGCCAGCGGCGCGATGTGATCCAGCCAAGCTTGTTGCTCGGCGGAAGGCGCCTCCACGGCTGCGGTCTGCATGCGATGCACCTGCGCTTCGGGGCTGAGGGCGCCGGCCGCGTCACCGCGCTCAATGAAGTTGTTGACCTCGGCGTTGAGCTGACGGTAGAGATCGCCAAACCCGGCGGCAGCGCCCGCGCCGCCATTGGCGCGCGGCGCCTCCTGCAACGCCGGGAAGCCGTCAGCTCCACCGATGCGGAAATCAGGACTCAGCATAGAGCCCCTCCTCCACGCCCATCACGCGGCGCATCAGCGCCTGCTGTTCCGTGATGAGCTGGCAGTTGCGCTGGTTCAGCGCCTTGCATTCGCGCACCTGCTCCTCCAGCGCAGTCCAGATGTCGCCGAGAGCCTGCGAGGCCGTGCTCGGCAAGCGCTGCAGCAGGCGGCTCATGCTTGGCTCGCCCTGCGAACCCAGCAACTTGCGCAGCAACAGGGCACGCTGGCGGGTATGGGCATCCAGCTCGTCCACCAGCGCGACGATCTCGTCAGCCAGCCGCTGCAGTGGCTCCGCTTGGTGGCGCAGCGCCGCCTGGAACTGGGCCTCCAGCAGATCACGCAGCCGCGCGTAGGCCGACCGGTCGGCCTGCAGGTCGCGCAGCAGCGCTGCCAGCGCCTCGGTGCTCTTGCCTTTCACTGGCCAGCTCCGTGGAACCGCTGGATCAGGCGGGCCAGGCGATCGGCGTCGAAGCCGATCTCGCCACGCGCCAACGCCTCGCGCAGCGCGTCGACCTTGGCCTGGTCGATCTCGGGCAGCGCGGCCAGCGCCTCCTGGGCCGGGCCCAACACGCGCGACTCCAGCCCGGCATTGGCCGTGCCCAGCACCGCGGGCGCACCGCCGCCGGTCTTCGCAATGTCCAGCTGCTCGTTGCGGGCTGTGGGCTTGTCCACGGCATGGCCGTTGTTCGCGACGATCTTCATTCGGTCACCTCGTGTCTTGGTTCGCATGGCCGCTCACTCCTTCTCGCCGGGCAGCGCCCGGCGCAGCTCGCGCGCGGCTTCGGCGGACTCGGCGCTCAGCGCGGCCAGGCCCTGCCCACCCGATGCGCCCGGCGCCAGCGGCACGCTCTGCGGCGGCGCGCCGAACATCTGCGAAAGCTGCTGGGTCTGGCGTGGGGTCAGGATCATCAGTTCAATGCGCCGGTTCACCGCCGCGTAGCGGTCGTCCGGGTCCAGCGGTGCGCTGTCGGCCATGCCGCTGACCTGCATGACGCTGCTCTCGGGCATGCCGCCCTCCAGCAGATGCAGCCGGGCCGACATCGCGCGGTGGGTGGACAGCGCCCAGTTGGAGAAAGCGCTGGGGCCGCGGTCTACGTACTGGGACGCATCGGTGTGGCCCACGATGAGCAATTGGTTGCGCATCTGCGCGAACACCGGCCCGAGCTTCTGCAGCAGGGCCTTAAAGCGCGGCGACGGCGAGGCGCTGCCGCGCTCGAACATACCGCTGGAATCGGTGTCGTGCAGCATCACGCGCAGCCCCTGCGGCGTGACCGCCATGCGCAGGTTGCCGCCCAGGCCCTCTTCGGAGCTGACGCGCTCGATGACACGGGCCAGCGCGGCCATCTCGGCCGGACGCTCGTAGGTGGCGCGGCTGCCCGGCGCGACGGGGCCGGGGCTGTCGGGCGCCTTGTGGCTGTAGCTCGACTGGCCCTGGGCGGGCGCCTCGCCATAGGCCGGCACCGGGTGGCGGTCGATCAGGCTGCCACGCGAGCCCGAAGCCAGCGAATTCGTCATGCCGTTGCCATCGTCCAGCATGTTGGCGCCGGCGCTCTTGAGCACCACCTGCATGCGATCCGCATTGCGCGAGGCCAGCAGCCACATCACCAGGAACAGGCACAGCAGCGCCAGGCAAAAGTCGGCGAAGGCGACCTTCCAGGCGCCGCCGTGTGCTTCGTCGTGAGCCTTGCGCGAGACGCGCTTGACGACGGTGGGGTGGTGCTGCCCGTCCGAACGGCCGGGCTTGCCGTTAGGCTGCACTGCGCTCTCCCGACATGCGGTCGCCCGCGCGGCGGCGCGGCTCGTCATCCGGCTCGGCCGGGTCGTTGAGCTTGTTGATCCAGCCCTCCAGCAACGCGAAGCTGGGCTTGATGTTGAGCTGCACCAGGCGGCGGCCGGCGTCGATGGCCAGCAGCGGCGGCTTGCCGGCAACGTGCGTGACCAGCACCACCTTGACGGACTCCAGCGCAGCCATCTCCTCGTTGACCACCTGCTTCATCATGTTGGCCAGCGGATCGAAGAGGCCGTAGCAGAACAGGATGCCGATGAAGGTGCCGACCATGGCCGCTGCCACCATCAGCGCGATCTCGCCGGTGCCGGCACCTTCGGCCACCGAGCTCATCGCGGTCACGATGCCCAGCACCGCGGCCAGGATGCCGAAGCCGGGCATGGCCTCGGCGATCTTGCCCAGCGAGCGGGCCGGCTGGCTCATCTCCTCATGGATGGCCTCCAGCTCCTGCTCCAGCACGCCTTCCAGCTCGTGGGCGTTGATCTTTCCCATGGCCATCAGGCGGAAGTTGTCGACGATGAAGTGCAGCAGCTTGGGCTCGTCCAGGATCAGCGGGTAGCGCTTGAACAGCGCGCTCTCTTCGGGGGCCTCGACGTGAGCGTCCAGCGCCTTCAAGCCACCGGCTGCCGTCTGCAGCAGCTCGTACATCAGCAGCAGCAGCTGGCGCTGGAATTCCTCGCCGTCCTTCTTGCGGCCGACCACCTTCTTCAGCTGCAGCAACATCTCGGACAGCACGTGCTTGGGATTCCCCAGCAGGATGGCACCGAAGCCCGCGCCCAGGATGATCAGCAGCTCGATGGGCTGCCAGATCACGGCCATGTTGCCGCCGTGGATCAGGAAGCCGCCGAAGACGCACCCGATGACGATGATGATTCCGATAAAAGGCTGCATGGATTTCGTCCTCGGCTTCAGGCCTGCTGCAGGAAGGCTTTCATCTTCCCGAGCGCCGCCTTGTTGATCTGGGAAACGCGCGCCTCGGTGAGATCGAGCACGGCGGCGATCTCCTTCAGGCTGGCGTCGAATTCGTAATAGAGCTGGATGACCTTCTGCTCGCGCTCGTTGAGGCTTTGCAGCGCCTGGGTCAGCGAGCGCGTCACCATCAACTGGGCCTCAGGCGTGCGCGCATCGCTGGGCAGATTGCTCAGCTCGGCCACCATCTCGTCGAAGCTGGCCAGCTCCTCGGCCACCTCGTCCTGCTGGAAGGCCTGGTAGGCCTGCGGCGTGATCTTGAGGTTGGACAGGATCTCGGCCTCGGTCGGCTCGCGGCCCAGCTTGCGGGTCAGCGCGCGCAGAGCGTCGCGCAGCTTGTGGCTTTCCTGGCGCACCGAGCGCGGCCGCCAGTCCTGGCGGCGCAGCTCGTCGAGGATGGCACCGCGCACGCGCAACGCCGCGAAGGCGCCGAAGGCCTCGTCCGGCTGGCCGTAGCGGCGTAGCGCCTCCAGCAGACCCATCAGGCCGATCTGCTCCATGTCCTCGCGGTCCATCACGGCGCTGGCCTGGGTGCCGAGCTGACGCACGATGCGCTTGACCAGCGGCGCGTACTGGCGCAGCTGGGTGCGCTCGAAGTCCGGCCCCAGCAGGCTGGCGCCAGGCTGGGCGTACTCGGCGTAGGCGGCGGCGTGCATGGTCGTAGCCGTCACTCGATGATGAGCTTGCCGATCAGCGCCTCGGCGAACGGCGCCTCGCGCCGCTCGGCCGCGTAGCTGTCGCGGTAGGCCTTGTTCAGCACCTCGGCGAACTCAGGCACGGTCATGGTGCGCGCGCCCTCCAGCGTGTAGGCCGACAAGGCCTTCACCGCCACGGTGCGCAGCAGCGGCAGATGCTCCTTGGCGCGCTTCTCCTGCTCGGGCAGGGTCTTGAACACCACGTCCATCGCCAGGTAGTGCGGCACGCTGGCGCCTTCGTCGCTGCGCATCATCACCAGCACCTTCTCCAGCGTGACGTACTTGTAGTCCGGCGCGGGCTTGCCGTCATCGGCGGGGGCGGCGCTCTCGGCCTGTTCACCGCCCTGCGTGGCCCGGGCACCCAGGGTCCACCAAACGGCCCCGCCCGCAACGCCGGCGGCCAGCAGGCCTACCAGCGCGATCACGGCGATCAGTTTGAATTTCTGCTTCATGGTCTTGCTTCCGTTCGCTGGGCCCGCGTCAGGCCTTCATGGACGCGAAGTCGGCCGCGAAGCTGGCGGCCTCCCCGCCGTCCAGGCCGCGTCCCGGGCGACGCTGCTGCTGCTGCTCCTGGCGTTCCTGCTGCTGGCCGTCGCGCGCAGCCTGCTGCTGGGCACCGCCGCGGGCTTCCGCCTCGCGGCCGGCTGCGCTCTGCGCCACCACCTGCACGCTGACCTCGCCGACGTGGCGCTGCACCAGGCTCTGGCGCAGCGGCTCGCTGACCTGCTGGATCTGGCGCGTGACCTCCTCGTTGCTGGCGGCAATGCGCACCTGCAGATCGCCGGCCTGCTGGCGGATGGCGATCTCCACGCGGCCCAGCATGGGCGGCTCCAGCCGGATGACGGCCTGATCACTGCGCGCCGCGATCTGCAGCTGCAGCCGGTCACCCAGCGCCTGCAACAGCGGCTGCTGCCACTGCGTGGTGTCGCCCTTCAGCGCAACGGTGGGCAGAACCAGGGCCGGCGTCGCAACCGGGCGCAGCGGTGCGGCCGTGGGGGCGGCGGCGGGCAGCTCGGTGCCAGCGCTGCCGCGCTCGACCTTCTGCGGTGCAGCGCTCGTCGTCTCGTCCGATTCGGGCACGGGTTCTGCAGCCTTGACGGCGGCGATGGCCGGGGCCGCCGCCGCGGCCGTCTCGGCATCCGCTGCGGCCGGTGCCGACTGAGGCAGTGGCAAGTTTTGCGGCTGCACTGCCGGGGGCGGCCGGGAATCCCCGGGCACGGGCAGCGGCGCGAGCACGCCAGGCAGCACGGACTCTGCGGCCGGCGCGTCGACTTCGCCCGTGACGGCGGACGCCACTGTCTGCAGCGCAACCGGCGCCACAGGCGCCGCCGGCACGGGCAACAGACCCAACGCGGCCATCGCGAACGCGGATTGCGGGTCGAACGGCTCGGAGCCGTCCGCCGTGTCCGCGACGAGCGACGCTTCGGCCGGCTGCGCGGCGGGCGGCGTCGGGATGCTCAGCTGCGCATCGGCGTCCAGGCTGGCCACCAGTGCGGCGAAACCGTCATCCATGGTGGGCGCTGCGGTCTCGGCGGAGGCATCGGACACGCCCAGCGCGCCGCGCTGCGGGCGGGCCGTGGCGGCGGGCGTGGGCAGCAGGGCTGCGGTGTTCATGGCTGGTCCTCCAACTGCTGGCCGCCGTGGGCGGCATAGGCGCGCCAGCGCTCACGGCCCTCGCGCATCTGATTCAGGGTCTGCTCCAGCGACTGCATCTCATCGCGACAGAGCTGGCGGGCCTCGGCATGGGCCGCGCCCAGCGCCTGCAAGGCCTGGCGCTCCTGCTCACTGGGCGTGGCAGACGGCACCCAGTCGCGCAGCGCGGCTCCCAGGTCGAGGTCCAGACGCTGCAGCGCCCGCCAGTCGCGGTGGCGACCGGCCTGACGCAGGCCCTGGGCCAGGCGCAGCAGCTGCATGGCCTTATCCATGGCGGGCCTGCACGCCCTGCCAGCCGTCGCGGATCTGGCCCAGCAGGTTGCGGACCTCGTCGATGATGGCCACGTCGAGTTCAACGCCGGCGCGGTACAGGCGCTCGGCGCAGTAGTCGTAGAGGCGGGCGAGGTTGTTCACGACCTCGCCGCCCGCGTCCATGTCCAGTGCGCTGGACAGGCCGTTGATGATGCCGACGCACTTCTCCAAGCTGGCCGCCTTGAGCTCGAAGCGGCGAGCCTCGATGTGGCCGCGCGCACGCGCCAGCTCGTCGAGCAGGCCGTCCATCAGAACCAGCACCAGCTGCACCGGCGATGCCTGCGCGGTCTGGGCCTTCAGATTGACGGACTGGTAGCTTTGATAGGCGTCGTAGGTCATGACTACTTGGATGAGAAAAGGCTGTCCAGCAGCCCGGAGGTCTGGGACATCTGCTCCTGCATGGCCTGCAGGGCGGAGAACTGCTTCAGGTAGCGCTCGTACATTTGGTCGAAGCGCGCGTCGAGACGGGTCTGGCGGTCGTTCAGGGCACGCTGCTGCGTGGTGATGGCGTCCTGGCGCTTCTTCAGCAGACCGTTGGTGCTGCTGGTCCACTGTTCGGTGGCGTTGGCGAGGCTGCCCAGCAGGCCGCTGCGCGTGGTCAGCGTGGCCTTGCCGAGGAAGTCGTCCAGCGCCTCGGGGGTGCTGGCCAGGGCCTTGGAGAGCTTGGTGTCGTCCAGGCTGAGCTTGCCGGCGCGGTCCAGCGAGAAGCCCAGGTTGCGCAGGTTCACGCCACCGACGTCCTGGCGCAGCAGGCCGGCCAGGCGGTCACGCAGGGACTTCAGGCTGGAATCGCTGGCCAGCGGGCCGGCCGTGCTGCCCTCGCCGCCACTCTTGAGCAGGCTGTCCAGCGTGCTGCGCAGCGTGTTGTAGGCGTTGATGAAGCCGTTGATGTTGTCCTTGGTGGCGCTGGTGTCCTGCGCCACGGTCAGCGTCATGGGGGCACTGCCGGCAGCCTGGGCGGCCTTCAGCGTCAGCGTCACGCCGTCGATGGCGGTGATGGTGTTGCTGTTCTGCTCGATCTTCAGCCCGGTGCCCTGGGCACCCAGCCATACGACGGCGTTGCGGGCGGCGACCAGCTCCTTGGGCGGGGCATTCAGCACGGTGGCCAGGTCCGTGTCGACGCCGCTGTCGGCGCTGACGGTGATCTCGCCGTCGCTGCCGCCCACGCCGGAGCTGAACACCAGGCTGGACTTGCCGTTGACGGTGCTGACCATGGCGGTGACCTTGCCCGCGTTGCCACTGGCGCCGTTCACGGCGCGGGCAATCTCGGCATAGGACAGCGAACCGTTGCCATCCACGTCGGCCATGGCGAGGTCGACATCGAAGCTGTCGCCATTGCCCAGCGACAGCGTGATCTTGCCGGCGGCGTTGGCCGCCGCGGCCGGCAGGTCCTGGAACGCGATCTGCTGGTTGCTGGCCAGCTGTTCGACGAACAGCGAGTAGCTGCCCGGCGCGGCCTTGCTGCTCGCCGTGGCGCTGGCGACGGCGGCGTCGGACGGCGTCGCGCTCATCTTCAGCATGCTGCTGTTGCTGGAGACGGAGCTGAGGGAACTCAGCGAGATCTGGAAGTTCGACAGCGCGCTCTGCAGCTTGCTCAAGGCGCTGGAGGTGGTCGTCGCGGCGGTCTTCTGCGTGTCGATCAGCGACTGCGCGGCCGAGGTGTAGGCCTTGGCCAGCGAAGTGGCGGTGCTCGTCGGATCGTAGGTCGTGGTGGTCATCGGCTGCTCCTCAGGACGGGGATGGGACTACCACCGGACAAGACGACGCGCGCGGCCAACAACTTAAACAAGCCGTTCATGCCCGCCCCCGCAGCCAGACCTGGCCAGCCATATCGTCCTGGCCTTTCTGCTGGCGCCGCTCGTCCTCGACCCGCAGACGCTCGCCCACGCGGTCCAGCAGCTGGCCCACGGCCTCCTGCTTGCGCGCCACGGCCAGCACCGCCTGGCGCTGGGCGGCCACGTCGGCCTCGTGCGCGGCAAGGTTCTGGCGCTGCTGGTCCGCCCATTGCATGACGGCCTGTTTGTAGTCGGCGCCGTTGGCGGCCAGGCTTGGCGAGGACACGCCAGTGGGGCCCAGCTGAGCGTTAAGCGCCTCCAGCCGCTGCACCGTGGCGGCGCTGCGCGCGCGCAACTGCTCCTTGGTGGCCAGCTCGGCCTGGTGACGCTCCAGCTCGCGGCCACGCAGGTCGACGAGGCGGCGCAGGTTCAGCTGCAGTTGCTTCATTGCACGATCTCCGCGAGGCGCTGCAGGGTCTCGTCAAGCCGGGCCGGCTCGCTGACGCCCTGGTGCAGGAAGGCCTCGATCTGGGGGAAAAGCCGCACGGCGCGGTCGGTCTGTGGGTCGGCGCCGGGCACGTAGGCGCCCAGCGGCATCAGCTCGCGCACCTGCTCGAACTTGGCCGCCAGCGCCTTAAGCTCGCGCGCCGCCTGCAGGTGCTCCTTGGCCGCCACCAGGGCCATGCAGCGGCTGATGGACTGCGACACGTCGATGGCCGGATAGTGGCCACGCTCGGCCAGCGCGCGCGACAGCACGATGTGGCCGTCCAGGATGGCGCGCGCGGTGTCCACCACTGGATCCTGCTGGTCGTCGCCCTCGGCCAGCACGGTGTAGATGGCGCTCATGCTGCCTTGCGGGTTCTCGCCGTTGCCTGCGCTCTCCACCAGCTCGGGCAGCACCGAGAACACCGACGGCGGATAGCCGCGCGTTGCCGGCGGCTCGCCCAGCGCCAGCGCGACCTCGCGCTTGGCCATGGCGTAGCGGGTCAGCGAGTCCACCAGCAGCAGCACATGCTGCCCCTGGTCGCGGTAGTGGGCGGCGATGGTGTGGCACAGCTCGGTGGCACGCATGCGCATCAGCGGCGACTCGTCGGCCGGCGCGACGACGACGACGGCGCGCGCCAGGCCCGTCTCGCCCAAGCTGAGGTCGATGAACTCGCGCACCTCGCGGCCGCGCTCGCCAATCAGGCCGACCACCACCACGTCGGCGACGGTCTGGCGCGTGATCAGGCCCAACAGCACGCTCTTGCCCACGCCCGAGCCGGCCATCAGCCCGACGCGCTGGCCGCGACCCAGCGTCAGCAGGCCGTTGATGGCGCGCACACCCACGTCCAGCGGCTCGTGCACGGGCGTCTTCTTCAGCGGGTTGACCTTGGGCGGGCGGCTGGGCAGCGGGTGCTCGCCCGTCAGCCGGCCCAGGCCGTCGATGGGCTCGCCCAGACCGTTGACGATGCGGCCCAGCCAGGCCGGGCCGATCATGGGGGCCCGCTGCTCCGGCGCAGGCAGCACGCGCGCGCCGGTGCTCAGGCCCTCAGGCTTCTTGAACGGCATCAGGTAGGAGACCTCCTCGCGGAAGCCCACCACCTGCGCTGCGATCCATTCGTCGCCAGCACCTTCGATCATGCAGCGCTGGCCGGTGCGCAGCGCACAGCCGGCACTTTCCAGCAGCAGCCCGGAGGCACCCACCAGCCGGCCGGTGGGCGTGGCCACCGGCACCTCATCCAGTTCGACCTTGCGCAGCGCCGCGGCGATCACGACGCATCCTCCGCAGCCGCGTCCAGCAGCTGAGTCTTGACCTGATCCATGCAGGCCTCCAGACGCTGGCGGCAGCCGGCGTCCGCCTCGTGGCCGCCGGCCAGCAGCCGGCATTCACCGCTTTCCAGCTTGGCATCGGGCAGCAGCGTCCAGGCCTGGGCACGCTCGGGCGCCAGATCTTGGATGCGGCGCAGGTCCTCGGGATTCAGGAACACCTCGACGCCCTCGCGGCGCACCGGCATGCTGGCCAGCGTCTCATCGACCAGGGCCAGCAGCTGCGTGGGCTGCAGCGTCAGTTCGGCGCGGATGACCTGGCGCGCGACCTTCTCAACCAGGTCCACCACTTCCTTGCGCAGCGCCGACTGGTAGTCGTGCTGCAGCTGGCGCAGCTCGGCCAGCAGCGCGTCCACGGGGCGCGCCAGCGTGGCGAAGCGCTCCTGCGCCTCGCGCCGGCCCTGCTCGCGGCCCTCCTCCCGGCCGACGGCCTGGGCGGCCTCGCGACCCGCGGCCAGGCCGCTGGCGTGACCTTCCTCGTAGCCCTTGGCCAGGCCTTCCTGGAAGCCTTGGGCCAGCACCTGCTGCAACTGGGCCGGCGAGCTGCCGGCCAGCTCGCGCGCGGCGCTGAGCTGGGCCAGCGGCGGAAAGCGGTGGGGGCGGACGACGGGCTTCACTCGACGGTCGCCTCGGCAAACAGCTGTACCTGGATCTCGCCGGCGTCGACGAGCCCCTTGACCAGGGCCATGATCTCGTTGCGCGACTGCTCGGCGCGCGACAGCGGGATGGGGCCGCTGCGGCGGATCAGGTCCTCGAAGCTCTGCGCCTGGCGGCGCGGCATCGCCGTCAGGATGGCTTTGCGCACCGCGGGCTCGGCGCCCTTCAGCGCGACGGCCCACAGCTCGATCGGCACCTCTTCAATGATGCGGGTCAGCACCGTCTCGCTCTGGCGCGACAGGATGAAGAAGTCGTACATGCTGACCTCGATCTCGCTGACGACGTCGGGGTCCTGCGCGCGCAGCAGCTCCACCATCTGCTGGCGCTGGTCCGGCAGGCGGTTCAGGATCTCGGCAACCTGGCGCACGCCCTCGACGTTGGCACCCTGGTGGCCCAGGCCCGCCAGGCAGCGCTCGACCAGTTGCTCCAGCTCGGCCAGCAGGTCGGCGTCCACCTCGGACAGGCGGGCCACATTCAGCAGCACCTGGTCACGGCCGGCGGCCGGCAGCGCGGCCAGCACGTCGCTGGCCAGCGTGGGCGGCAGGAAGGCCAGGAACACGGCCTGCATCCGCACATGCTCGTCGGCGATGTGGTCGGCCAGCCATTTCGGCGAGGCCCACTGCAGGCGCTGCATCTTGGGGCGGATGGCGTCGCCGTAGATGTTGTTGAGCACGCTGTTGGCGATGTCGCCGCCCAGCGCCATGTCCAGCGAGCGCTTCAGGTAGCTGCGCGACGCACCGTGCACGCCGCTCTGCTCGCGATAGTCGTCGAAGAAGCCCTGCAGCGCGGTCTTGACCCAGTCGACCTTGATGCCGCTCATGCGCGACATGACCTGGGTCACGTCCAGCAGTTCCTCGCGCGACAGGCAGCGCAGCACCGCCGCGGCGGGCTCCTCGCCCATGCTCAGCAGCACGATGGCGGCGCGCTCCACTGGCGTCAGGCCTTCGGCCGTGGTGGCGGGGATGAATTCGGTGGCCTCAGGCATTTTTCTTCTGCACCCATTGCTTGACCACCTCGGCGACGCGCTCCGGCTCCTTGGAGGCGAGGATCTTCAGGTGGTCGACCAGGACATCCACCGGCGAGCCGGGGGGCGGCAGTTCATAGTTCTCCAGCAGCGGCACCACGGACATCGGGCGCTCGGCGGCCGTCTGTCCACCCGGTGCCGGCAGTGCGGCGCCGCTCGGCCCGGCCAGTTCGCCGGCCGCGGCACCACCGCCCAGGGCTGCGGGCTCCAGCGGGTTCAGCCGACCCGGCGCTGCGCCCTGACGCTGCAGCGACTGCTGGGCCAGGCGCAGCAGCGGGCGAGCCAGCAGCAGATAGCCCAGCAGCGCGGCCACCGCCCAGCCTATCCAGCCGCCAATGTCGATCAGGTTGTCGCGCTGCTCGTACCAGGGCGCGGCCGGCACAGGCACCGGGAAGTTCAGCGTCGAGACCACCAGCTTGTCGCCTCGCTGCGCGCTGATGCCCAGGCCGTTGCTCAGCAGGGTCTCGACCTTGCTGATGTCCTCCGGTGTCCAGGCCTTGGCGCCGCCCGGCGCCACCGCGTTGTTCAGCACGACGGCCACCGACAGCCGCGCCAGGCGGCCGCGGCTCTTCTTCACCTGCGTGATGCTGCGGTCGTAGGCGTACTGGCGGGTGGCGGCGTTCTTGCGCGCCTGCGTGGCGTTAGCGTCGCCACCGGCCGCCGACGCGGCAGGATTGGGCGCATTGACGGGCCGGTTGGACAGGGATCCGGGGATGCCCAGCGCCAGCTGGCCACGGTCCTGCTCCTCACGCATGGCCTCGTTGGTCAGCCGCGGCGCATCACCATACTGCTCGCGCGTCTCCTGCACGCGGTCGTTGTCGACCTCGGCGGTCACGGAGACGCGGTAGTTCTCGTCGCCCAGCACCGGCGCCAGCAGGTCACGGGCGTTGCGGCGCGCTTCGTCCTGGAAGTGTTTGGCAGCGTCGGTGACCTGGCTGCCTTCGAACCCTTCGCTGAGGTCCACGCGCGAAGACAGCAGATTGCCGGCCTGGTCCACCAGACTCACTCGCGCAGGGTCCAGGCTGGCGACACTGCCAGCCACCAGATTGATGGCCGCGGCGATCTGTTCGTTGCCCAGCGTGCGGCCGGGCTTGAGCGTCAGCACGACTGAGGCGGAGCTCTTCTGGCCATCCGACAGCACGAAGGACGACGACTTGGCGATGGACAGGTGCACGCGCGCCGACTCCACCGCGTCCAGGCTCATCATGCTCTGGGCCAGCTCACCCTCCAGGCCGCGACGGAAACGCACGTCCTGCACGAACTGGCTGACGCCCAATGGATCGTTCTTGTCCATCAGCTCGAGGCCGGCAGGCAGCTTGGCGACAACGCCCTTCGCCGCCAGCAGCATGCGTACCTTGCCCAGTTGGGCTTCGGGCACCAGCACCTGGCCGGTGTCGGGATGCAAGCGGTAGGCAACGCGCTCGGCATCCAGCACCGCCAGCATCTCGGCGGTGGCGACGCGCTCGCGCTGGCCGAACACCGGCTTGTAGCCAGCCTGGTCGCGCCACATCAGCATCAGCGCCAGTGCTGTACCGGCCAGGGCCAGTCCCACCACCGGCAGCAGGCCGCGGGCCAGCCCGCCCGGCAAGGCCGGAAGGCGGTTCCAGGTAGGCCCCAGCCGGGCCGTCAAGGCTTTCATCATGTCGGCCTCAGAGCGGCAGCTTGATCAGCTCGTCCACGGCGCCAACAACCTTGTTGCGCACCTGCATGAGCATGGAGAAGGACAGGCTGGCCTGCTGGCTGGCGAGCATGGCACCGACGAGGTCGTCGCTCTCACCCGTCTCGACCGCCGCCACACGCTGCGCCGCCTCCTGGTCCCGACCGTCCACGCCACGCAGCGCCTGCACCATGCTCTCGGCAAAGCCGCCGGCGCCGGCAGTGGCGCCGGCCGCCTGCGCCGGCTCGACGTTGGCGGCCAGGCGCTGCGCGTCCTGATCCAGACGGGCCATTTCGGCCAGCATGCCCGAGGTCAGCGGCGGTGCCATGGAGGCGTTGACGGCCATTTTCTATTCCTTCACATCAAAGGGCTGGCCTGCTGCAGGCAAAACCATCCCCTGCCCGGTCAAGGGCATATTCATTCAGCTTTGAATCAGATTGACCCGCCGGATCGCGACTGGATCCCGGCCGGGAATTCTCTTCAGGACAATCTTCGCGAGAAGCGTATCGTCATCTGCACTCCCTCTTTTGCCGATTTTGCTTTCATTGGATTATTTTTGGATATATCGGCAGTATTCACGACTTGAATTCAGGGCCGCGTCACGCAGACGGGCGCGACGGACCTGCGGCGCCTGGCGCGACAGATCCGGAAACGGTAACAACCGGAGGAGAAAGCCGGCCCGCACGGGCGGCGAACGGCCTGCAGCGCTGGCTCGACTTGGACGGCAGCGCAAGCAGGGTGAAGAGGTTCGGCTCGCTCATGGTTGCAATCTCCAACGGGTGAGTCGGTGGCGAGCCCGGCGATTGCTAACGGGTCACAACAGGCCGCTGTGAGCAGCCCGGCAGAAGAGAGCGCGGCACCCGCGCGGCGCGCAGTGCAGCAGACTCAGGTCTGGCAACCCCGCTATCGTGATGCGCAACATGCGCCGCGCACGGTAGACCGGAAGCTTTGCGACCCCGACTTTCGTTCGGGTGTGCCCTGGTGCAACGGACTGTAGCGAGCCCCGGCAGCTGGATACAAGTTCTTTTTGCTGCGCTGCAGTGAAGCGCCCCAGGAGGCGTGATTTTGTGCACATGCAGCATGACGCGAAAGACGTGCCGCGCATTTTTCGCAAGCGGCCGCATCATGTATGAGCGGGGCCGCCCACCAATTTCGGGCGGCTGCTCACCAAAACAGGGCGACTGGCACGGCCGTGGACTTAAATCCCGCCCGGGCCGCGGACACGTGATTTTTTTCGCGGCGATTCCCCTGGGAATTCCTTCGATAGCCGTCAGAGCTTTGCCGGATAATCAAAATTCGCCAAAATCCGCGCAGCCCCATACCCGACCGGCGCTGCCAGAATATGCGCAGAACCGCGCCGCCTCGATATTCACCCGCCACCTGCCCATGAGCACCCCCGCCTCCCCCACCCCCCCCGCCGTGCAGGACCCACGCACGCTGGGCCGGCCGGTGCACCTGCTGCCGCAGTTCACCGGGGAGCTGCGCGAGGCCCTGGGTGACCTGCTGCGCCAGCACAACCGTCGCTACCGCGCCCACTACCAGGTCGGCGACGTCAGCCTCGCCCCCGGACAAGGCGCGGGCGGCCGCTGGCTGATCTGCGATACCGACGTGGGCCGCATGAGCTGCCTGCTCGAACGCAACCTGGTGCTGAGCCTGATGGCCCACCGCTACGGCGGCAGTCTGGCCGACGTGGCCAATGCACAGCAAACCGCCACCGAGGAGCGCCTGCAGGCGCTGCTGTGCCGTCAGGTGCTGGGCTGCGTGCAGCAGGCACTGGGCCTGCCTGCCACGGACTTCACGCTGCAGCACCACCCGCTGTCGGGTCTGGCACCCGGCGGCTGGATGCTGCAGGCCGCCATCGGCGAACCCGAGCAGGGCCTGGCCAGCACCCTCTTCGTCGGTCTGGACGGCGCCTGCATGGACCGGCTGTTGAGGCGCCTGGCCGATGGCCAGCCCCCGCGCGCGCCGCGCCCGCGCACTACGCCGCCCCAGGCGCTGGCACGCCGGCTCGACGTGAAATTGCAGGCGCGGCTGCTGCAGCAGACCCTGTCGCTGGGTGAGCTGCTGGACCTGCGCCCCGGCGACCTCGTGCCCGTGCGCTTGAACCCCAAGGCGACGCAGGTACTGGTCGACGGCTCGTGCCTGTTCACCGCCTCGGTGGCCGAGCACCAAGGCAAGCTGTGCCTGACTTCTTTTGCGGACGCGGAATGATGAACCCCTCGTCCAAAGCCTGCCTTGGCCGGTCCCCCGAAGGGCGGCTCGGGAGTGGCTCGGCGCTCGGCCCGCAAGTTTTCTGCAGCGCGAGCCACGCGGTGCGGTGGAGCAATTGACATGAGCAACCCGATGAACATGAATGACAACCAGGCCATCGAGGCACTGCTGAACGAATTCCCCGAGCAGGACTTGGCGCTGCCGGCCGACGCCCAGCCCGCCGCCCATGCGTCACCGTCGCGCGATCTGCCCAAGCTGATGCGCAAGATCCCGGTCACGCTGACGCTGGAGGTGGGCGAGGCCAAGCTATCGCTGTACGACCTGGCCAACCTGCAGGCCGACAGCGTGGTGGAACTGGACAGCCTGGCGGGCGAGCCGCTGATCATCAAGGTCAACGGCACCGCCATCGGCCGCGCCGAGGTCGTCGTCAGCGGTGAGAACTACGGCCTGAAGATCATCGAGATCGACGGGCTGGACCTGGATTCGCTGCAGTCATGAAACCGTTCAAAGCCCTGGGCCTGACGGCCCTGGGCCTGGGCCTGACGCTGCTGCACCATCCGGTGTTCGCGCAGACCCTCAAGATCGCCGGCGCCCAGCCCGGTGGCGCCGCAGGCGACTTCACGGTCAAGACGCAAGTCCTGATCATCATGACCCTGCTGGGGCTGCTGCCCTCGCTGGTGCTCATGATGACCAGCTTCACGCGCTTCGTCATCGTGCTGTCGCTGCTGCGCCAGGCCCTGGGCCTTCAGCAGGGCCTGCCCAACCGGCTCATCACCGGGGTGGCGCTGATCCTCACCATTCTCGTCATGCGGCCCATCGGCACGCAGATCTGGAATGAGGCTTTCGTGCCCTACGACGCCGAGAAGATCACGCTGACACAGGCGCTGCAGGTGGCCGAGGCGCCGATGTCGCGCTTCATGCTCGCGCAGACCAGCAAGACCGCGCTCTCCCAGGTCGCCAAGCTGGCGGGTGAAGAAGGCGTCACTGAAGCCACGGCACACAGCTTCCCGGTCAAGCTCTCGGCCTTCGTGCTGTCCGAGCTGAAGACCGCCTTCCAGATCGGCTGCATGCTGTTCATCCCCTTCCTGGTCATCGACCTGGTCGTCGCCTCGGTGCTGATGGCCATGGGCATGATGATGCTCAGCCCGCTGGTCATTTCGCTGCCGCTGAAGCTGCTGCTGTTCGTGCTGGTGGATGGCTGGACGCTGACCGTCAACACCCTGGTGTCCAGCGTCAGGATGGTGAACTGATGCCGTTGCGCGAAGACTCGATGCAGCCCGAGCACCAGGCCGCCCCCAGGCCCGGTCGCATCACCCCGGGTGGCCACCTGGCATACCCGTCGGACGAGGGGCGAGCATGAGTCCGGAGATCGCCGTCGACCTGATGGGCGAGGCCGTGCACATCGTCATGCTGCTGGCCCTGGTTCTGGTGCTGCCCGGGCTTCTGGTGGGCTTGCTGGTGAGCTTGTTCCAGGCCGCCACCCAGATCAACGAGCAAACGCTGTCCTTCCTGCCCAAGCTGCTGGTGACGCTGCTGGCGGTGACGCTGACCGGACGCTGGATCGTTGGCTACCTGATGGATTTCTGCGTCTCGATCTTCGAGCGTGCCGCCTCGCTGGTGGGGTGATGGACGTCGTCTTTCCGCAGTTGCTGGCGCTTCTGAGCGGGCTGTGGTGGCCGTTCTGCCGCACGCTCGCGATGCTCAGCGCCGCGCCGCTGATCGGCGAGGCCATGGTGCCCGTCAGTGTGCGTGTGCTGCTGTCGCTGGTGCTGGCCGTGGTGCTGCTGCCGGTGTCGCAGAGCACTGCCATCGCCGGCATCAATCCCTGGTCGCTTCAAGGCGTGGCAGCGGCCGCCGAACAGGCTGTGCTGGGCTTCGTGCTGGGGCTGGCCTTCCATCTCGCAATGGCCGCGATCACGGTGCTGGGCTATCTGCTGTCGTCGCAACTGGGCCTGGCCATGGCAGTCATGAACGACCCTCTCAACGGTAGCTCGTCGGATGTGATCTCGGCGCTGCTCAGCGTGCTGTGCATGCTGGTGTTCTTCAGCGTCGACGGCCACCTTCTGCTGCTGGGCGTTCTAGGCCAGAGCTTCAAGGCGTGGCCGGTGGGTTCGGGTCTGCTGTCCATCTCGCTGGAGACCGTGGCCTACAACGTGGCATGGGTGTTCTCCGCCGCGTTGCTGCTGGCGCTGCCGGTAGTGCTGTCCACCTTCGTCGTGCAGATGGGCCTGGGCCTGCTGAACCGGGTAGCTCCGACGCTGAATCTGTTCTCGCTGGGTTTCGCGGTGGTGACGCTGTTCGGCCTCTTCATGCTGTCGCAGATGCTCAGCTTCGTGCCCGCGCACTACTTGCGCATGACGGAACGCGTGCTGGAGATGATCGGACAAGGCTTGCGAGGCGGAGCAGGCCATGTCTGACAGCAGCAGCGGCGACAAGACCGAGAAGCCATCAGACCAGAAGCTGCGCAAGGCACGCGAGAAGGGCCAGGTGCCGCGCTCGCGCGACCTGTCGATGGCGGTGGGCGTGCTGCTGGGCTTCAAACTGCTCACGCTGCTGATGCCGCTGTACCTGGAAGATTTCCGCCAGCTCTTCACGCTGGGCTTCGCGCTGCTGGACGCAGAGGGTGCGCAGGACAACGTCTGGTCGGCCAGCTTCCTCCACGTGATGAGTCTGCTAGCCAAGATCTGCCTGCCACTGCTGGTGCTGCCGGCAGTGGCGCTGCTGGCGTCCGTCATGCCCGGCGGCCTCGTGTTCAGCTCGTCGCGCTGGATGCCTGACTTCTCACGCATGTCGCCGCTGTCCAACCTGGGGCGGCTGTTCAGCGCCAAGCACTACAGCGAACTGGCCATCTCCATCGGCAAGGTCGCCTGCGTGCTGGCGCTGCTGGTGCACATGAGTCGCAGCATGGGCCCCGAGTACCTGGCGCTGCAGGGACGAAGCCTCGATGAGGCATTGATCGACGGCGCCGGCCTGATGCTGGACGCGCTGCTGTCGCTGGCTGGCGTCCTGCTGTTGTTCGCGCTAATCGATGCGCCCCTGCAGCATTTCTTCTTCATGCGCGGCCAGCGGATGAGCAAGCAAGAAGTCAAGGACGAGCACAAGCAGCAAGAAGGCAGTCCCGAAGTGCGCCAGCGCATCCGCCAGCTGCAGCGCGCGCTGGCACAGCGCGCCGTACGCAAGACCGTGCCGCAGGCCGACGTCGTCATCGTCAACCCCGAGCACTACGCCGTGGCGCTGCGCTATGACGACCAGCGTGCCGAGGCGCCCTTCGTGGTCGCCAAGGGCGTGGATGAGATGGCCTTCTACATCCGCGAGATCGCCCGCCAGCACGGCGTGCAGACACTCTCGCTGCCGCCGCTGGCGCGCGCCCTCTACAACAGCTCCCAGGTTCAGCAGCAGATCCCGGCATCGCTGTACCAGGCGGTGGCTCAGGTGCTGAGCTATGTGATGCAGCTCAAGGCCTTCCAGAACGGCAGGCGCCGCAGCGCCCCACCGCCGCCCACCGACTTGCCGGTGCCCACGCACCTCTCGGACCCGCAGACCCCATGAACTTCCTCAGCCGACTCCAGGCCCAGCTAGGCCCCTACCGCGTCGCCGCGCCGCTATTCCTGCTGGCCATCCTCGGCATGGTCATCCTGCCGTTGCCGCCGGTTCTGCTGGACGCGCTGTTCACCTTCAACATCGTGCTGGCGCTGGTGGTCATCCTCGTCAGCGTGAACAGCAAGCGGCCGCTGGACTTCTCGGTGTTCCCGAGCATCATCCTGGCAACGACACTGCTGCGGCTGTCACTGAACGTGGCGTCCACGCGAGTCGTGCTGCTGCACGGTCACGAGGGCACTCACGCGGCCGGCCAGGTCATCGAGAGCTTCGGCAACGTCGTCATCGGCGGCAACTTCGTCGTTGGCCTGGTGGTGTTCGTGATCCTGATGGTGGTGAACTTCATCGTCGTCACCAAGGGCGCGGAACGAATCTCCGAGGTCTCTGCCCGCTTCACGCTGGACGCCCTGCCCGGCAAGCAGATGGCCATCGATGCCGACCTGAACGCCGGTCTCATCAACCAGGAGAAGGCACAGCAGCGCCGCAAGGAAGTGGGCGACGAGGCTGACTTCTACGGCGCCATGGATGGCGCCAGCAAGTTCGTGCGCGGCGACGCAATCGCGTCCATCCTGATCCTGCTGATCAACATGATCGGCGGCGTCGCCATCGGCGCGTTGATGCACGACCTCAGCCTGGGCGAAGCCTTCCGCACCTATGCGCTGCTGACCATCGGTGACGGCCTGGTCGCGCAGATCCCGGCGCTGCTGCTGTCGGCTGCGGCGGCCATCATCGTCACCCGCGTCAGTGACTCGGGCGACGCCGACGGTGCCTTCGAGGCCCAGATCGGCCACCAACTGCTGGCCTCGCCGCAGGTGCTGTACAGCGCCGCCGGCGTGATGACGACGCTCGCGCTGATCCCGGGCATGCCCACCGTGCCCTTCCTGGGCTTTGCGGCGGTGCTGGCCTATGCCGGCTGGCGAATGACGCAGCGCACGGCCCCGGACGTCAAGCCCGCTCCCCCCATCGAGGCTGCGCTGCTGACCGGCCAGCCGCCTGAGCTGGACTGGCGCGCCCTGCCTGCCGTCGAGCCGCTGTCGGTGGCACTGGGCTACAAGCTGGTGGGCCTGATCTCTCCGGAGCACGGTGCGCCGCTGCAGCAGCGCGTGCGCGGCATGCGCCAGAGCCTCAGCGAAGGCATGGGCCTGCTGCTCCCGGCCATCAACGTACGCGACGACCTGACGCTCAAGCCCGGCCAGTACGCGCTGCTGCTGGACGGTCAGGTGCTGGCCCAGGCCGAAGTGCAGGCCGACCGACTGATGGCCATCGCCTCGCCGCAGGTCTACGGCGAGCTGGACGGAATCCCCGGCACCGACCCCGCCTACGGCCTTCCGGTCACCTGGATCGAGCCTCAACACAAGGCCCATGCGCTGGGAATGGGTTACCAGGTGGTGGACGTGGCCAGCACCATCGCCACCCACCTCTCCAAGGTCGTTCGCGAGCAATTGCCCGAACTGCTGCGCTTTGACGACATCACGGCCCTGCAAGAACGCCTGGCCGCCCAGGCGCCCAAGTTGGCCGCCGCGCTGGACAAGGCCTACAACCACGCCCAGCTGCTGAAGATCCTGCGCCTGCTGCTGGCCGAGGGCGTATCCATCAAGGACATCGTGCCGATTGCCAGCACGCTGGTGGAGCACGCGGAAACCACCAAGGATCCCATCTTGCTGGCCGCCGAAGTGCGCTGCACGCTGCGCCGCCAGCTGGTGGGCCAGCTCGGCGGCCCCACCGGCACGCTGCGCGTGTTCAACCTCGGCAGCGAGTTGGAGAACCTGCTGCTGGCCGCGTTGAACCAGGCCCGCCAGGGCAATGCCAAGGTGCCGCTGGACAGCTATCCCGTCGACCCGCAGCTGCTGGCACAGCTGCAGCTGCACATGCCAAGCGCTCGCGACCAGCTCAAGGCCCAGGGGGCGTCGCCGGTACTGTTGGTGATGCCGCAGATCCGCCCGCTACTGGCTCGCTACGCGCGGCTGTTCGCACCTGGGCTGGCCGTACTGTCCTACAACGAGGTGCCGGAGCAGCGCGAGATCTCGGTGCTGGGATCGTTGGGCTAGAGGGCTGACGCCCCTCGTCCATGGAAGGCCCCCGAACGCTCCCTCAGAGGGGACGGCGCTGTTCGCAGGCATGTCCCTCGCGCGCATCGCCATCGCTAGCCCGCCTTCGGGCGGCCCGGTGCCCAGCCCGAAGACGCGCTGGCCGATATGCGGCATGCGCATGCGCTGCTGCGAATCGCTTCGTTCCGCTGCGAGCGGCTGCCGAGCACACTGGCCTCTCCCAGACAGGAGAGCCCATGAGCATCACCGCCATCAACGTCCGCAACCAGTTCCGCGGCACCATCAAGGAAATCATCGAAGGCCCGGTCGTCTCGGAGGTCGACGTGGTCACGCGCCATGGCGACGTCGTCACCTCGGTCATCACGACGCGCTCGGTCAAGGACCTGGGCCTGGAGGTCGGTCGCGAGGTCGTCGCCCTCGTCAAGTCCACGGAAGTGTCGATCGCGACGCTCTGAGCCATGGCCTACAAGCCGCCGCGCGTCCTCATCATCCCGGGTCTGCACGATAGCGGCCCGGCGCACTGGCAGACCTGGCTTCAGGGCCAGTACCGCGACGCCCGCCGTGTCACGCAGCGCGACCCCAGTCGCCCCGAACTGGAGCGCTGGGCTGAGCGCATCCAGCGCACGCTGGAGGTCGCCGGCGACGGCGAGTGGCTGGCCGTTGCACACAGCTTTGGCTGCCTGGCCCTGGCGCGCCATCTGGCGGACAGGCCCGGATCACCCATCCGCGAGGCCCTGTTCGTCGCGCCGGCCGAGCCGGACAAGTTCGGCCTCGCCGAAGCCCTGCCCCACCAGCGTCTGCCACGCCGCTCGCGACTGATTGCCAGCAGCACCGACCCCTGGATGAGTGCCGCCAGCGCCGCTCGCTGGGCCCACCGCTGGGGTTCGAGCTACAGCAACCTGGGCCCGGTCGGCCACATCAATGCAGAAGCCGGCTTCGGCCCGCTGCCGCTGGCCAAGAGCTGGATCGAGGCGGCTCGCTCGCGCGCCGCCGCCGAGCAGCGGCCTCGCCACGCAGAGTTCCGCGAGTGGGCCTTCGCGGTATAGGGCCTGCCCAGACAGCGGCGGCAGGCGCTAGGACAGCGCCGTCTTGAACGCCGCCAGCGTGCGCTCCCACGCGAGCTGCGCCGCAGCCGGGTCGTAGCGCGGCGTCGTGTCGTTGTTGAAGCCGTGCTGGGTGCCGGCGTAGCTGAACATCTCGTAGCGCACGCCGGCCGCCTTCAGCGCGGCCTCGTAGGCCGGCCAGGCGGCGTTGATGCGCTCGTCGCTGGCCGCGTAATGCAGCAACAGCCGAGCCTTGATGCGCGGCACATCCTCTGCTGCTGGCGCGCCGCCGTAGAACGGCACGGCCACGGCCAGCTCGGGCAGTTGCGTGGCCACATGGTTGGCCAGGCTGCCGCCCCAGCAAAAACCCACCACGCCCAGCTTGCCGTTGGCGTCAGGCAGCGTCAGCAAGCCACGCGCAGCGGCCACGATGTCGGCGCGGGCCTTGGCCGGGTCGAGCTTGGCGAACAGCGCGCGTGCATCGTCCTCGTTCCCCGGATAGCCGCCCAGCGGCGTCAGAGCATCGGGCGCGTAGGCCACGTAGCCGGCGAGTGCGACGCGGCGAGCGATGTCCTCGATGTGGGGGTTCAGACCGCGGTTCTCGTGCACCACCAGCACGGCTGGCAACCGCCCCGCGACGCCAGCCGGCCTGGCCAGGTAGCCCTGCACCTGGCCGGTGCCCTGGGGTGATTCGAAGGCCTGGCGGCGCGCCAGCAGGCGCGCGTCGTCGGGCTTGACCTGCTGGGCCGCCGCGAAATCGGGGCTCAGTGCGGCCAAAAGGGCCGCAGCGCCGGCAGGGCCGCCTGCGAAGGTAGCCGCCTGTTCCAGAAAGCCGCGCCGGCTCAGGTCGCCATGCACGTAGCGATCGAACAGCGGCCAGGCCTGGGCGGGGATGTCGGTGGCGTGCTTCATCGCGGATTCCTTATATGTAGGAGAACCGACTTTAGTGCCCCACCCCTCAAGAACCGAATATCGATATCGCGAATGGTTCGACGACAGAAAGGGCCGTCCTTCGCAGAATCGCAGCGCATGAATTTCCAGCAGCTCCGCTCCGTCCGCGAGGCCCAACGCCGCGGCTTCAACCTGACCGAGGTGGCCCAGGCCCTGCACACGTCGCAGCCTGGCGTGAGCCGCCAGATCCGCGAACTGGAGGAGGAGCTCGGCATCGAGCTCTTCGTGCGCGTCGGCAAGCGGCTGACCGGGCTGACAGAGCCGGGCGAGCAGGTCCTGCCCGTCATCGAACGCCTGCTGCTGGAGGCCGAGAACCTCAAGCGCGCGGCGGACGATTTCGCCAGCGCCGGCAGCGGCCGGCTGCGCATCGCCGCCACGCACAGCCAGGCACGCTATGCGCTGCCGCCGGCCGTACGCGACTTCCGCGCCCACCATCCTGACGTCAGCCTGCACCTGCAGCAAGGCTCTCCCCAGCAGATCGCCCGCCTGCTGCTGGACGGCGAGGCCGACGTGGGCATCGCCACCGAGGCGCTGGCACAGTACCCTGAACTGGTCGCCCTGCCCTGCTACCGCTGGACACATTCGGTAGTCGTTCCACCCGGCCATCCGCTGCTGGACGGTCCGCTGACGCTGGCCCGCGTGGCCCAGTTCCCCATCGTCACCTACGAGCCCGGCTACACCGGCCGCTCCCACATCGACGATGCCTTCGCCGCAGCGCAGCTGACACCCCACATCGTGCTCAGCGCCATGGACGCCGACGTCATCAAGACCTACGTGGAGCTCGGCCTTGGCGTGGGCATCGTCGCGGCCATCGCCTTCGACGAGGAACGCGACCGTCACCTGCGCGCCATCGACGCCCGCCACCTGTTCGAGGACAACATGACGCGCCTGGCCGTGCGACGCAGCGCCTACCTGCGCGACTACGTCTACGAGTTCATCCAAACCTTCGCCTCGCCGCTAAAGCGCGAGGTCGTCGACGCCGCCCGCCACGAGCTGCCGCCGACCGAGCCCGTGCTGGCCTGGTCGAAGGCCGCATGAGCTCCAACGTTCTTCTTCTTTGCCCCCGTCGCCCCTCATCCCTAGAGTGAACCGCTCCCTCACCAACTCGAAAACCATGCGCCGCCTTCTCACCGCCCTCTCCCTCGCAGTTGCCGCCGCCGGCGCTTCCTTCCCGGCTCTGGCCCAGACCTCGCTGCTCAACGTCTCCTACGACCCGACGCGCGAGCTGTACCAGGACTTCAACAAGGCCTTCGCCGCGCAGTGGAAGGCCAAGACAGGCGAAACCCTCAGCATCAAGGCGTCGCACGGCGGCTCGGGCAAGCAGGCGCGTGCCGTGATCGACGGGCTGGAAGCCGACGTCGTCACGCTGGCCCTGGCTTACGACATCGACGCCGTGGCCGACCACAAGCTGCTGCCGCTGGACTGGCAGAAGAAACTGCCGCAGAACGCCTCGCCGTACACCTCCACCATCGTGTTCCTGGTGCGCAAGGGCAACCCCAAGAAGATCAACAACTGGCCGGACCTGGCCCGCAGCGGCGTCGAGGTCATCACGCCCAACCCCAAGACCAGCGGCGGCGCCCGCTGGAACTACCTGGCCGCCTGGGGCTATGCGCTGAAGAACGGCGGCACGCCGGCATCGGCCAAGGACTTCGTCAAGCGCATTTATGCCAACACCAAGGTGCTGGACTCTGGAGCCCGCGGCTCCACGACAACCTTCGTCGAGCGCGGCATCGGCGACGTCCTGATCGCCTGGGAGAACGAGGCTTTCCTGGCCGTCAAGGAACTCGGCCCGGAGAAGTTCGAGATCGTCACGCCCAGCATCTCCATCCTGGCCGAACCGCCCGTGGCCATCGTCGACAAGGTTGTCGACAAGCGCGGCACGCGCAAGCAGGCGCAGGCCTACCTGGACTACCTCTACAGCCCCGAGGGCCAGGAGATCGCGGCCAAGAACTACTATCGCCCCCGCGACGCCAAGGTCGCTGCGAAGTACGCCAAGCAGTTCGCCCCCGTGAAACTCTTCACCCTTGACGAGTACTTCGGTACCTGGCGCCAGGCCCAGAAGGCCCACTTCGACGACGGCGGCGTATTCGACCAGATCTACACCCCCGGCGCGAAGTAACGCCACAGTTGGCCGGCGCCCCAAAATGTGAAGTCTTGTTGCGCTTGTCATCCCGGCCTCGACAACTGGCGTTGAGCGGCCTCATCATGAGGCCGCCATGAGAATCCTCGCGCTCAGCTCCACCCTCCTCCTCGGCTTAGTCGGCTGCGCCAGCCCGCCGCCGCCCACGCCGGCCCACGGTCCAGCCCAAGACACGCTCTGGCTGGACCGTCTCACTTGGGGCGCCAGCAGCGCCGACCTTGCCGCCCTGCGCAGCAGGGGCCGTGAGGCCTGGCTAGATGCCCAGCTACAGCCTCCGTCCCCCGCGACGCTGCCAGTGGCCGCCCAGGCCCAGATCCAGGCCCTGTCCGTCACGCGGCAAGAGCTGCTGCCGCTGGTGCAGTCCATGGAGGCACAGCGCAAGGCGGCCGATGCGCTGAGCGACGACGCCGCCAAGGCCGAAGCGCAGAAGAACTACCAGCAAGCCCTGACTCGGCTGGCCCGCGAGGCCTCCACGCGACAGCTGCTGAACGCGCTGTACTCGCCCAACCAGCTCCAGGAGCAGATGACCTGGTTCTGGTTCAACCACTTCAACGTCCACCAATACAAGAACAACCTGCGCGCCATGGTCGGCGACTACGAGCAGGGCCTGCGCGAACGCTCCCTCGGCCGTTTCCGCGACCTGCTGGGCTACACGGCCCACCACCCGGCCATGCTGCGCTATCTCGACAACGAGCAGAACGCCGCCAACCGCATCAACGAGAACTACGCGCGGGAGCTGCTGGAGCTGCACACGTTGGGCGTGGGCGGCGGCTATGGTCAGCGCGACGTCCAGGAACTGGCTCGCGTGCTGACCGGGCTGGGAGTGAACCTGACTGACAACCGCCCCAAGCTCAAGCCGGCCCAGGAAGCCCAGTACCGCCGTGTGGGCCTGATGGAGTTCAACCCTGCGCGGCACGACTTCGGCGACAAGACGCTGCTGGGCATCACCGTCAAAGGCCAGGGCTATGCCGAGCTGGACGAGGTGCTGGACCTGCTGGCCCGCCACCCAAGCACAGCCCGCTTCGTGTCCCGCAAGCTGGCCCAGTACTTCGTCGCGGATGAGCCTCCGCCAGCACTGGTGGAGCGCATGGCCGAGCGCTGGCAGCAGAGCGATGGCCGCATCGCCGAGGTGCTGCGCGCGATGGTGGGTTCGCCCGAGTTCGAGGCATCGCTGGGCCGCAAGTTCAAGGACCCGACGCACTACGTCGTCTCGGCCGTGCGTCTGGCCTATGCCGACAAGGTGGTGCTGAACACCGGCCCGATGATCGGCTGGCTCTACCGCCTCGGCCAGGCTCCCTACAACCGCCAGACGCCCGACGGCTACCCACTGGACGAGAACGCCTGGGCCGGCCCTGGCCAGATGACCACGCGCTTCGAGATCGCGCGCGCCATCGGCAGCGGCAGCGCGGGCCTGTTCAAGGTCGAAGGCGAGGTCAAGGACAGGCCGGCCTTCCCGCAGGTTGCCCACCCGCTGTACTACGACGGCATCGCGCCGCGCCTGGCCTCCGCCACTCAGCAGGCCCTGGCGCAGGCCACTTCCCCGCAGGAATGGAACACCTACCTGCTCGCCTCCCCCGACTTCATGCACAGGTGATGCCATGAAACGCCGCCATCTGCTCCAACTCGGTCTCGCCGGCTTCGGGACGGCCACGCTGCCCATGCAGCTATGGGCTGCGCCATCGGAGGCACCACGCCTGCTGGTCGTCTTCCTGCGCGGCGCCTACGACGCCGCCAACCTGCTGGTGCCAACCTCGTCGAGCTTCTACTACGAGGCCCGTCCCAACATCGCCATCGCCAAGACAGCAGCCCTGCCACTGGATGCAAACTGGGGCCTTGCACCTGCTCTGGCCGACACCATCCACCCGTTGTGGCTGAAGAGCCAGGCTGCTTTCGTGCCCTTCGCCGGCACAAACGACATCTCTCGCAGCCATTTCGAGACCCAGGACCACATCGAGCTGGGCCAGCCCGACGAGGGCTCGCGCGACTTCCGCAGTGGCTTCATGAATCGGCTGGCCGGCGTGCTGGGCGCCGGAGGGGTTGCCAGCTCTCGGCTGGAAGCCATGGCCTTCACCGACCAGGTGCCGCTGATCTTGCGCGGCGACCTGCCGGTGGCCAACCAAGCATTGCGCGACCTCGGCAAGCCGGCCATCAGCGCGGCACAGGCCCAGGTCATCGCGGGCATGTACGCCAACACCCGCCTGGCTGGCACGGTCACGGGTGGCTTCGAAGTACGCGACGAGGTCTCGCGCGAAATGGCCGGCGAGATGGAGGCCGCCAGCCGAGGCGCCATTGCCGCCAAGGGCTTCGCGCTGGAGGCCCGCCGCGTCGCACGGCTGATGCGCGAGCGCGTGATGCTGGGTTTCATCGACGTTGGCGGCTGGGACACCCACGTGGGCCAGGGCGGTGCAACGGGCCAGCTCGCCAACCGCCTCGGCGAGTTGGGCAAGGGCCTGGCACTGTTCGCCGACGAGATGGGGCCGCAATGGAGCAACACCGTGGTGGTGGTGGTCAGCGAGTTCGGCCGGACGTTCCGCGAGAACGGCAACCGCGGCACCGACCATGGCCATGGCAGCGCCTACTGGGTGCTGGGCGGCAGTGTGAGGGGCGGTCGCATCGCTGGCGAGCAGGTGGAGGTCAAGGCCGCCACGCTGTTCCAGAACCGTGACTACCCGGTGCTCAATGAATACCGGGCGCTGTTCGGTGGCCTGATGCGCCGGATGTACGGCCTGAACGACGCGCAGCTGGCCAAGGTCTTCCCCGGAGCCAGCGCGCGCGATCTCGGCTTGGTTTAGGCGGACTTCACCCAGCGGTCGACGACCGCCTTCACGCGCTCACCGAAGTACTTGGCCGTGGCGATGTCGCCGGGCACCATTTCCTCGGCCGAGGCATCGCTGGGCGTCTGGGTGATGAGGCCTGCGTAACCGCCAAGGTTATTGATGTCGTCACGCGTGGCAGCCTTGTGGTTGGGCGCCTTCGAGCCCATACCCACCCAGATCATGCCGTGCTGCTGGCTCAGCGTGTGCAGGTACTGCATGCTGCCCTGCTTGTCGCCATTGAGCGTGGCCGAGTTGGTGAAGCCCGCTGCGATCTTGTCCTTCCACAGCTGGGCGTACCAGGGCTTGCTGCTGGCGTCTGCGACCTTCTTGAACTGCCAGCTCACGCCGCCCATGTAGGTGGGCGTACCGAAGATGATGGCGTCGGCAGCGGCCAGCGTGGCCCAGTCGGCTTCAGAGATGTTGCCCTCGGCATCGATGGGCATCAGTTGCGCGCCAGCCGTGCTGGCAACGGCCTCGGCGACCTTCTTGGTATGGCCGTAGCCGGAGTGGTACAGAACGACGATCTTGCTCATGGATGCTTCCTTGGGGTGGGGGTTGGAGAGATTCTCAGGCGGCCAGGTCAAACACCAGCACTTCGGCATCCTGCCCAGCCGTCAATGCGAGGCGCGATGTTTCGCGAAGCTGCAAGGCATCACCAGCCGTCAGGTCTTGCCCATTTGCGGTAAGCACGCCGCGCACCAGGTGGACATAGGCCATACGCCCCGGAGCCAGGTCCAGTTCGGCGGCCTCGTCACCATCGAACAGGCCGGCATAAAGCCGCGCATCGGCGTGAATGGTCACTGCTCCGCCAGCGCCATCGTTGGCCGCCAAGAGGCGCAATTGCCCGCGCTTGGAGGCGGTGTCGAAGTGCTTCTGCTCGTAGCTTGGCGCAATGCCACGCACATCCGGCTGGATCCATATCTGCAGGAAGTGCGTCGTCTGGTCCTTGGCATGGTTGAACTCGCTGTGCATCACGCCGGTGCCGGCGCTCATGCGCTGCACGTCTCCCGGGCGGATCACGCCCGAGTTGGCAGCGCCCTTTTCGCCATTGCCCATGCTGTCCTTATGCGCCAGCTCGCCGGAGAGCACGTAGCTGATGATCTCCATGTCGCGATGGCCGTGGGTGCCGAAGCCCGTGCCCGGTGCGATCTTGTCTTCGTTGATGACGCGCAGCGCGCCGAAACCCATGCGGGCAGGGTCGTAGTAGTCGGCAAAGGAGAAGCTGTGGAAAGACTTCAGCCAGCCATGGTCGGCGTAGCCTCGGTCGGCGGACTTGATCATCTGCAGCATGTTCGGTCTCCTTTGCGATTGCGGTGAAGTCAATGTAGGAGCGCTGAGCCTGGTCATCGATGAGCCGCCTGCTAGGCATCATTCAAATAGACTGAACACATGCCGACCTCCCAAGACAAGCGCCGTGCGCTGACCCCCGAGGCCCTGTCCATGATGGACACCATTGCCCGCACCGGCAGCTTCGCTGCCGCGGCGCGCGAGATGGGCCGCGTGCCCTCGGCGCTGACCTATTCCGTACGCCAGCTGGAGGATGCGCTCGACGTGCTGCTCTTCGATCGCAGCTCTCGACAGGCCGTACTGACCTCGGCCGGGCAGGAGCTGCTCCACGAGGGCCGGCGCCTGCTGCAGGAGCTGGATGCGGTCGCCAACCGCGTGCGCCGCATCGCCACTGGCTGGGAGAGCGAGCTGACGCTGGCCGTGGACGATGCCGTCGCCCGCCGAGCACTGTTCGACCTGATGGAGGCCTTCTACGCCGAGAGCATCGACGGCGGCGGGCCGCCGCCGACCCGGCTCAAGCTGCGCGTGGAGGTGCTGGCCGGCACCTGGGAAGCACTTCTGCATGGCCAGGCCGACGTGGCCATCGGCGTGCCGGCACAACAGCTGCCCAGCAGCAACATCCATTGCGAGGTCGGCGGCGAGCTGGAGTTCGCCTTCTGCATCGCGCCCCACCACCCACTGGCCGCTATGCCCGACCCGCTGAGCGCCAGCCAGATCGCGGAGCACCGCATCATCGCCGTCGCCGACAGCGCTCGGCTGCTGGCGCCTCTCACCGTCGGCCTGCTGCCGGGCCAGGACGTCCTGACCGTGCCGTCGCTGGCCACCAAGCTGGAAGCCATGATGCGCGGCCTGGGCTGCGGTTCATTGCCCGAGCCCATGGTGAGGCGCCATATCGAGGCCGGCCGACTGGTGCGCAAGGCCACCTACGAAGGCCGGCGCGCCAGCCTGATGCACTACGCCTGGCGCGACACGGGCCAGACACCCGGCAAGGCGCTGGCCTGGTGGATAGACAAGCTGCGTGGTCCCGCCACGCAGCGAGCCTTGCTGGAACAGCACGAAGGCCTGCTCCTGTGACGATGTACCGGGGCCGGTTCGCGCCATCGCCCACTGGCCCGCTGCATGCCGGCTCGCTGGTGGCCGCGCTGGCCAGCTGGCTGGATGCCCGCGCGCATGGCGGCCAGTGGCTGGTGCGCATCGAAGACGTCGACGGCCCACGCTGCCCGCCGGGCATGGACGAGGTCATCCTCGACCAGCTTGGGGCGCTGGGCCTGGCTCCGGACGAGCCGCCCGTCTGGCAGTCCCGCCGCGGCGACCGTTATCAAGCAGCGCTGGATCGGCTGGTCGCCTCAGGCCAGGCCTACGGTTGCGCCTGCACCAGAGCGGAGATCGCCGCCGCAATCGGCCCGCGCGCCAAGCATGGCGAACTGGTCTACCCGGGCACCTGCCGCCACGGCACGAACGGGCGACCCGTGCGCGCATGGCGCTTTCGCGTCGAAGGTCGAGTCGACTGGCAGGACCGCCGCCTTGGTGCTCAGTCCCAGGATCTGGAAACCGAGGTCGGCGACTTCGTGCTCCAACGCGCCGATGGCCTGTGGGCCTACCAGCTCGCCGTCGTCGTCGACGATGCCGAGCAGGGCATCACCGACGTCGTCCGCGGCGAGGACCTGGCCGACAACACGCCGCGCCAGATCGCTCTGCAACGCGCACTCGGCCTGCCCACGCCTCGCTACCTGCATACGCCGCTGGTGCTGGCGGCGGACGGACACAAGCTGTCCAAGCAGAACGGCGCGGCGGCACTGGACCTGGGCGCGCCGCTGGCTCGCCTGCGCGAGGCCGCGGCCCAGTTGGGCTTGCATCTGCACACGGCCGAACCACTGGCCGAAGCCGTCCCGCAATGGCGAGCAGCGACAATCCCCGCATTCACCAATCTTAAGGATTCCCCATGAACACCACGCCCAGCGGCCTGCAGTACGAAGACAGCATCGAAGGCGACGGCAAGCAGGCGGCAGCCGGCCACGACGTCACCGTCCACTACACCGGCTGGCTCTGGGTCGATGGCGCCCGCACGACCAAGTTCGACTCCAGCCTCGACCGCCGCGATCCCTTCGAGTTCGAGCTGGGCGCCGGCATGGTCATCCGTGGCTGGGACGAAGGCGTTCAGGGCATGAAGATCGGCGGCAAGCGAACGCTGATCATCCCGGCCCAGCTCGGCTACGGCGCGCGCGGCGCTGGCGGCGTCATCCCGCCCAACGCCACGCTGTGCTTCGAGGTCGAACTGCTGGGGCTGGCTGGCGGCCCCGAGCCCGTGGAGCTGAACCTGCACACCGCGTCCAGCGGCCTGCAGTACGAGGACCGTACCGTCGGTGAAGGCGCCGAGGCCGTCAAGGGCCAGCGCGTGTCGGTGCACTACACCGGCTGGCTCTACAAGGACGGCATGAAGGGCAAGAAATTCGACTCCAGCAAGGACCGCGGCCAGCCCTTCAAGTTCAAGCTGGGTGGCGGCGAGGTCATCGCAGGCTGGGACGAGGGCGTGCAGGGCATGAAGGTGGGAGGCACGCGCATGCTGGTGCTGCCGCCCGAGCTGGGCTACGGCGCCCATGGCGCCGGCGGCGTGATCCCGCCGAATGCGACGCTGCTGTTCGAGGTCGAACTGCTGGCGGTTTGACCGAAGTCAATTCCGGGGACGGCGCCGCTGCTGACAAGCGCCTGTCATTCGCGGATGCTCTGATCCGGCCCTTCAACGCACCGCGAGCACCTCATGTCGATTGACCAGCGCCGCTTCCCCCGCGTCGAATTCTTCCTCGTGCCTGACGAGCACGAGCAGTTGCCGGTGTGGGTCATCAAGCCCGAAGGCCTCTCGGCAGCGCGCGGCGGTGTCGTGGTCAACCTCAGCGAGGCCGGTCTGCAGATTCTGGCGGCGGCTGAACCGGCGCTGGATGCGCAGCACTACGAGATGCGCCTGCTGCTGGGTGAGGATGAAGGCGTACCGCTGTTCAGCGCTGACGTGCGCCGCGTCTGGACGCGGCCACTGAGCCGCATCGTGCAGCTCTGCGGCTTCGAGTTCGAGACCCCCAACTCGCAGGCCGAGGAGTTCCTGCTCGCGCAGACCGTGCAGATCACCGCCAGAAAATGGGTGCGCTGCGTGCTTGTCGAGCGCATGGCGGCACTCGCCTAGACGGTCGGGACCGGGGTAGCGCTGGCGCCCCGCAGGGAACTGGGTTAGCGTGCGCGCGGGGCCGACCGGGCCTCGTCTGCCACCCTTCCATGATCGAAACCGAGCAGTTACTGCGTTACTGGACCCTGCCGCAGTGGCAGGCCAATCTGCTGGTGCTGATGCACCTCGTCGGCGCCGGGCTGTTGGGCCTCATGCTGGGCTACGAGAGGGCCTTCCACGGCCGCGCGGCCGGCATGCGGACCTATGCCCTCGTCTGCATGGCGTCCGCTGCCGTCATCGTGCTGCTTGGCCTGCCCCACCAGTGGTTCGGCGGCAGCGGCGAAGCCATCGTCGCGCCGCTGATGGACCCGACTCGCGTCATCCAAGGTGTCGTCACAGGCATCGGCTTCCTGTGTGCGGGCGTCATCATGCGCGAGGGCATGAACATCTCCGGCCTGACCACGGCGGCCTCCCTCTGGGCCGCTTCGGCCATAGGCATCCTGGTGGGCATGGGTTTCTATTTCGCCGCCATCGCGCTGACGTTGCTGTGCGCTTCGCTGATGATGTGGGGCTCCAAGCTGGAGGCTGCCCTGCCCTCCCATCCGGCCATCGCCGTCCAGTTGCAGGGACGGCCGGGGCGCAGCTTCGAGCAGGCCGAACTGGTCGCCTTCACGGCGGCGCTGGGCTACGACTTCGCACCAGGTTCGGTCAGCATCGAATGCACGGCCGACTGCCAGGAATGGCGCTTTGTCTGCACCGCGCGGCGCAACTACCACGGCGAGACGCTGTCGCGCTTCGCGAGCCGGCTGCCCGAGCTGCCCGGCCTGGCAAGCTACCGCGTGACTCACGCTCGCAACTGAGGCGCGCCGGCCATGATGCGCCCGCTGATGCGTTTCCCCTCGGCGGTCCGACGGGACCCGGTCGTGCAGGCGTGGCTTGACGCCCATGCCGACGCGCTGGGTGCCATAGCCCGGCAGTGGTTCGAGGCGCTGCGCCGCTGCGGCGGCGATGTGCGGGAGTTGCTGCACGACGGCATGCCCACCGCCTGCGTGGGCGATGCGGCCTTCGCCTACGTCAACGCCTTCAGGGCCCACGTCAACGTCGGCTTCTTCTGCGGCGCCGAGCTGCCGGACCCTGCGGGGTTGCTGCAAGGCACAGGCAGGTTCATGCGCCACGTCAAGCTCAGGCCGGACACCGCCATCGACGAGGCGGCGCTGACCAGGCTGATCGAGGCCGCCCATGCCGACGCTAAGGCGCGCCTGCAGCTCGAGGACGCCATGCCGCACTCAGGCTGACCGCCAGCTGTCGCTCTCCATAACAGTTGGGATGCGAGCGACTTGTGCACCGAGCACATTGCTGACGTTGCAACGTGCAACGCATGCTCGGGAGAACCGCAATGGCAGGACATGGATCGCGGCCGCTGCGCGGCCTTGAAAGCACTGGACAGTCAAGTGCCGGCACGGCCAAGTTCGGCCGGATGTTCCGCTGGCTGGAGCCGGCCGCCTTGCCGCAGAGCCCGATGCAGGAGCAGGAGCTGCGCGAGACGCTGACCGAGCTGGCCGGGCTGATGGTGACCTCGGAGTTCCAGAACAACATCGACAAGGGCGAACCGCCAGACGCACCCATCACGGAACGGGAGCCCGAGGACGAAAGCCCTGACATCCCCGCCGGCTACACCTATCTTGGCCAGTTCGTCGACCACGACATCACCTTCGACCCTGCCTCCTCACTGCAGCGCACCAACGACCCGGATGCGCTGGAAGACTTCCGAACGCCACGGCTGGATCTGGACTGCCTCTATGGACGCGGCCCCGCCGACCAGCCCTATCTCTACGAAAAACCGAGGCGGGGCAAGTTCATCCTCGGCCGCAACGTCGGCGTCTCCGGGATGGAGCGCCCTGACCTGCAGCGAACTGCTGACAACACGGCGCTGATCGGCGACAAGCGCAACGACGAGAACAAGATCGTCTCGCAGATCCAGGCCCTGTTCCTGAGGTTCCACAACAAGGTCTACGACCGGATCGGCCCGAACTTCAAGCCCGGCGAGGAGGACGCGCACTTCAACGAAACCCAGCGCATCGTGCGCTGGTGCTACCAGTGGATCGTGCTGAACGACTTCCTGCCCAGGGTCTGCGACGCCGGGATCGTCGAGTCGCTGATGCCCCTCCCCGACAGGCGCGGGCCCCGTCTGCAGTTCTATCACCCGCATGAGGGCACCGCCTACATCCCGGTGGAGTTCTCGGTGGCGGCCTACCGCTTCGGCCACTCGATGGTGCGGCCGAGCTATTCGCTCAACGACCGGATCATCGCCGGCAGCAGCGGTGGCTTCGCGGGCAAGCAGTTCAGCCGGATTCCCATCTTCCCCTTCCCGCTGCGCGATCCAGCCACCGACAAGCCGCTGAAGCACCAGCCCACCGACTCGATGGCCGGCTTCGGCGAACCCCTGCCTGACGACTGGGGCATCGACTGGAAGTTCTTCTTCGGCACGCCCAATCAGCAAGCTCCCGGCCAGAAGCAGCTCCCGCAACCCAGCTACCGCATCGACGCCTTCCTGGTCGATCCGCTGAAGGACCTGCCCGAGTTCGCCGGCGAGCCCACGCCCTTCGGCTCCCTCGCCTTCCGCAACCTGCAGCGCGGCGTCAGCATGGGCTTGCCATCTGGGCAGAGCATCGCGCGCATGATGGGCGTCGCACGTGACCGCATCCTGAACGACGAACAGCTCTGGACCGTTCGCAACGAGGGTGACGAAATCTCGCCTTGGGCAGACGGCGCAGCCTTCTTTGCCAAGGCGCGCAGCCAACGCTGGCTCACCGGTGCCGCGCCGCTTTGGTACTACATCCTGAAGGAGGCCGAGATCATGGAGAACGGCCGCCACCTCGGCGAGGTGGGCAGCCGCATCGTCGCCGAGACGCTGATCGGCCTGGCATGGAACGACCACTACAGCTATCTGTTCCAGATGCCGCTCTGGAATCCCTCGGAGGAGCTGTTGGGCCTGCCCGCCAAGCTCGACATGCTGGCGCTGGCGGAGTGGATTGACGCGCCTTAAGCGTCGGCGATGGCCGGATAGTCCCCCAGGCCATCCGGCCACGGCGTGAGGATCTCGAAGCCATCCCTGGTGACGGCAACCATGTGCTCCCATTGGGCCGACAGCGAGTGGTCGCGCGTGACCACGGTCCAGCCATCACTGAGCTCGCGGATACCGGCCCCGCCCGCGTTGATCATGGGCTCGATCGTGAAGATCATGCCCTCCTGCAGCTTCAGGCCCTCACCAGGCCGGCCGAAGTGGTTGACGTGCGGATCGTCGTGATAGATGTCGCCGATACCGTGGCCGCCATACTCGCGCACGACACTGAAGCCGGCCGCGTGCGCCACCTTCTGGATGGCATGGCCCACGTCACCGAGCGTCGCACCCGGGCGCACCTGGCGTATGCCGGCCCGCAGGGCCTCGTAGGTCGTCATCACCAGCCGGCGCGCCAGCACGTTGGCCTCTCCGACGATGAACATGCGGCTGCTGTCGCCGAACCAGCCGTCCTTGGTGAGCGTCACGTCCACGTTGACGATGTCACCCTTCTTCAGCTTCTTGTCCCTGGACGGGATGCCGTGGCAGACGACATGGTTGGGCGAGATGCAGGCCGTCTTCGGGTAGCCGTGGTAGCCGACGTTGGACGGGATGCACTTCAGCGTGTTGACGATGTAGTCATGGCAGATGTCGTCCAGTTCCTCCGTCGTCACGCCGGGCACCACGTGGGGCTTCAGCATGGCCAGCACCTCGGCGATCAGATGCCCGGCGGCACGCGCCTTGGCGACTTCGTCGGGCGTGCGCAGCTTGATGCTCTTCATGCACGCGCTCCCTTGGCCTTGGGCAGTTGAACCCAGCCCGCCAGCCGCGCAAGGTCCAACCCGCCCTCCTGCTCGGCACGGATCAGCAACTGGCACAGCTCGCTGTGGCTCAGCTGCGGATGCAGCTCGGCCAGCATGCCGATGCGCATCCAGTGCTCGGCCTGGGCATTGATGGAGCGCGACAAGGCCTGACTGGCTACGCGCAGACTTTCGTGCAACGGATCGGAGATTTTGACGATTCCCATGCCGCCACTATATACGATTTGTATATGAAACGTATAACGGTCGCATCCATTGAACCGGACACCAAACCCCTTAGAGTCGCCATCATGCGTGCCGCCCCTGTCTTCACCATCTGCTTCGTACTGGCCTTGTCAAGCGCGCTCGCCGCGCAGCCCTTGCCCTCGCGGGTTCGCGCCATCGTCAATGCCATGAACGCAGACTGCCAGACCGCGGGAGGCAAGCCAGGCGCCTCACCCGGCATGGTGAGCATCGTTGATGTGGACGGTGACGGCCGGGACGATCACGTGATCTACACAGGAGCCTTCGAATGCGAAGGTGCGGAGTCCTTGTTCAGCGGCGCGGGTGGCGGATCGGTACAGGTCTTCCTCAGCGCGGCGGGCGCCGACGCCAAACCGGCGTTCGAGCATGGCGCCGAGGGCATCCGGCTGGAGCAGCGCAGACTTTGGCTGGCGGTGGGCGGCCCCCTCTGCGGCCAGAAGGTCACCGAGGACATGCCGCGCAGCGAGATGCAGGCCTGCTGGCGTCCTCTGCAGTGGAATGCCGGCCGCAAGACGCTCGACTTCGGCCCGCTGTCCAGCGTACGTCCCTACAAGTGACTGCCCGGCTCAACTCACCACAGCGGCCTCATAGACGGCCACGAACTCAGCCGGCATGCGCCGCGGCTTGCCGCTGCTGATCTCGATGCAAACCAGCGCCCAGCGCCCCCGCATCAGCGTGACGCCATCGCTTGCTCGACGCAACTGGAAGCGCCGCTCCATCGCCAGCCTGCCATCGCTGGCCGTCAGCCAGGTGCTCAGCAGCAAGGCCTCGCCCTCGAAGGACGGCAGCAGGTAGTCGTAATGCCCCTCGCGGATAGCCATCGCGCGGTCCAGCCGGCGGTAGTCGTCAAGCGACAGCCCCAGCGCCTCGGAATGCGCCCAGCCGGCCTGTTCGCACCACTGCACGTAGACGGCATTGTTGGTGTGGCCGAGCCCGTCGATATGCTCCGGCGCAGGCACCAGCGCCAGCGTGAATGGCGATGCATAGTCCCAGTCATCGGACATCACAGCCAGCCCTCCTGTTCTGCCTTGACGCCGCGTTCGATCAGCGCCTCGCGCAGTGCGACCAACGCGGGTGGCAAGGACTGCGTCGCCAGACGCTCCAGCACCGCACGGTCATAACGGCCCAATGGCAGCAGGCCAGCCCGCTCCAGCCGGACCGGTTCCATGGCGATCGCCTCCCAGGCCAGGCCAGTGTCCACCCAGGGGCGGGCTGCGGCCAGCGCGATCTCGATACCGGCGGGATCGGCATCCGCGCTGACGGCGGCCGGCGCCGGCGCGAACGTCAGCAACCGGGCCATGGCCTCCAGCCATGCCCGCGTGGGGCGGCCAGCGATCCAGACCAGCGCATCCCCAGGCGCGCGCCGCGCTGCCTGCTTCTCGAAGCTTGCGCGGTTCTCGATCAGCCACCACCGGACAGGCGGGGCCACAACCCCTTGCAGATTCTGCAAAGCCTGGGTCGGCAGCGTATGGAAGGCCGCCATGCCCAAATCCAGCCGTCGGCCACTCGCCCCCAGCAGGCTGACATCGCCGGCCATCGTCAGCGTAGGTGCAAAAGCCTCGATTCCAAGCGACGGCAGGTCGAAATGCCGCTCCAGCCACTGCCATTCGCCCTCGGAAACTGCCTTGGTATGGCCCCGGGACAGCGCAAAGTCGCGGCGCAGTCCTCGCTCGCCCGCGCGGACCCATCCGGACAAGGCTTCGAGCAGCGCTGTCCGCGCCTCAGCCGGCGCTGCGGCCATGCGCGACTCGGCGAGGATCTGAGCGGCTTCACCCACCACTGCATCGTCCATCAACGCCTCGAGCCGCGCCGCCAGCGCCTGGCGGCGCGCATCACGTTGGCTCTGCGTGGGCAGGCCAAGCGCCTGCTGCTGCGCCTCCAGTTCGACCCATTGCACCGCCACGCGCTGCCAGCGCCCACGGACGAACTGCTCGCCCACGGTGCACAGCCCAGCCGCCAGCGCCTTGTCGGCAAGGCGTTCCGCCAGCTCGATGCGCGCCGGCCCCGCCACTTCAAGCAACGCCTGCCAGCGACGGCTGTCGGCACTGCCGCGCAACCAGTCGGTCAGCAGCTCACGCTCATCTACATCAAGTCTCGGCAGAGCAGCAGGCCATGCGGGCTCGGCTGCTGCCAGTTGCCGACGTTTGCGGTCGGCGCTGAGCTCACGCGTACTCACTGACCTCAGGCCTGCGTGCCAGCACCGCGATCGGCGGCGCCCAACGCTCGCCGCGCGGCTTCTTGCTGGTGACCAGCGTGATCTCGCTGGGCTCGAACACCTCGACGTTGTGCGTGATGGGCGTCGTCAGCAGGTACTGCGCGCGCGTGCTGCGCAGGAAGTGGCCGACAAGTTGGATGTTGCGCACGTCCAGGTGGGCGAAGGGCTCGTCGATGAAGACGAAGCCGCCTGGCGTCTCGTCGTCCTTCATCAGGCCCACGAGCAGGATCAGGCTCTTCAGCACCTGCTGACCGCCCGAGGCTTCGCCGTCGTTCAGGCCCACCTCGCCCTTGCCGTCGAAGTTGAACTTCACGTGCAGGCCCGCCTGCGCCAGCACGGTGTCGTCGTTGTCCAGGTGCGGCAGCTGCGCCTCGGCGACGACGCCGGCCAGTTCGCCCAGTTCGGCGACGTTCTTCTTGTAGCGACGCACGGTGGCTTTGAGCACGTCAATGTAGCGCTCGCGGGCGTTGCTCGCTGCCGTGGCGGCCAGCGCGTTGCTGGCCTTGCGGTCGGACAGCTGGTGTGCCTGCTCGCGCACCTGCAGGTCCATGCGGGTGTGCCGGTCGACCACGCTGGCGTCGGTCTCCCACACGCCGCTGGCCAGCTCCTGGTCCACATGGTGCGAACGGATCTCGGCCTGGCGGGCGTTCTCGAACTCGTTGCGCAGCGCCGTGATGGCGATGGACGTGATCCAGCGCGGCGGGAACTTGGCGCCGGCCTCCCGCGACGTGACTGCGGCCTGGCTCAGCCCGGCGCGGCGGGCGGCATGGTCGCGCGCGGTCTGGGCCTGGCGGGCCTCGCCGTCGGCCAGCTCCTGCTGGGCGCGGTTGTAGCCGTCCTCGCTGCGCGCCGAAGCCTTGACGAGACGGTCATGCTCCGACTCCAGCCCCTGCATGCGCGTGGACGCTTCGGCCCGGGCGGCTTTCAGTGCAGGCAGGCGGGCACGCGCCTCGGCGAACTCATCGGCACGCTCGGACAGTTCCTGGGCGGCCTTGTGCCCCTGGGCAGCGCGCTGTGCGTCCTTCAACTGCCGGTCCACCTCGCCCTGCGCCTTGACGACGCGGGTCAGCTCGGCGTCCAGCCGCACCAGCTCGGCCTCCAACGACTGGCGCCGCGCGGCCACCGCGTTCGCGCCGAACTGGTGATCGGCCGGCGAGATGAAGACGCTACGGCCGCCGCGACCGTCACGGTAGTAGGCATCGGCCGTGATCCACTCGCCGCCCACGCCTGCCCCCTCCTCGGTGCTGGCCACGCAGCGGATGCCGTCGAGCTGGCGTGCGAGCCAGGTCGGCAACGCGGCGCTGACCTTGAGCGCAGCCAGCAGCGAGCCGGGCCGGGCCTGGCCGGTCTGCGAAAGGGGTGCCGCGTCGGAGACGACATAGTGGCGGTACTTCAGTCTGGCCGCGATGGCGAAGGCGCGCGCCTCATCGCTGCGCTGCTTCAGCACCACGACCCAGCGCGAACCACGCAGCACGCCCTCGGCGGCAGCGCGCCATTGCTCATCGGCGATATCGATGCTGTCGGCGACGACATGGTGAGCAATGCCCGCCTCATCCAGCGCGCGGCGCAGCGGCGCCACCTCGGGCGGGGGCGGCGGCAGGCGCTTGTCCTTGAGCTCGCCGATCAGACCCTGCACATGCTTGAGCTTGTCGTCGGCGCGGGTGTACTCGCCGCGCAGCCTGTCCTTGTCGGCGGCCAGCGCCTGGGTGCGCGCGGCCAGCGCGGCGGCATCGGCCTCCACGTCGGCCAGCGCCTTCAGCTCGTCCTCGCGCTTGACGGTCAGCTCCACCGGCTTCTCGGCCTCGCGGGCGGCATCGAAGGCGCCGCGTGCGTCGCGGCGCTGGGTGTCCAGCTCGACGAGGCGAGCCTTGGTAGCTTCGTGCTCGGCAAACAGCTCATGCAGCTTGGAGCGCTTCATGGACAACGCGCGCGCGTCGGCACTGGCGAACAAGCGGGCGCGATGCAGCTCGCGACCATCACGCGCCAGCCGTTCACGCGACTCGCTCCATTGCATGACCGGCAGCACCTCGGTGGCCAGGCGCTCGCGCTCCTCGATCTTGAGCTGCCATTGACGGTGGCTCGTCACCCGGTTGGCCAACTCGCTCAGCTGCGCCTGAGTGCGCGACAGCTCGCCTTCAGCCGCCTCCACTTCCTTGGCCAGTTGTTGCTGGTGCGAGCGCGCCTGCTCGTAGCGGTCCAGCACTTCCTGGTCACCAAAGACCTCGAAGACCAGGCGCAGCAACTCGCGCGGATTGAGGTCGCAGAGCTTGTCGGTCTGCCCCTGCTCCAACGCCAGCACCTTGCCGATGGCGCGCGTCAGGCCAGCGGCCTCCAGGCGGCGGCGCCAAGCCTCGATGCCCAGCCAGTCTCGCTCGCTCTTCTCGGCCAGCTGCTCGATCTCGTGCACACCGTCCAGCATCAGATAGCGGCGCGTCCAGTCGCCGCCCTGGCGCTCGATGCGGCAGGCAAGCGTCACCTGGTCGCCATAAAGCAGCGACGACGCGAAGGGCCGGCTGCTGTTCTGGCGACCGCGCGGACGGTTGTCCACCAGCGCGCGCAACCAGGCCGTCTCGGCGTTGGCGTGACGGGCATAGGTACGGAAGGTGCGGCCACCCGAGCATTCAAGCCCCAGCAACGTACGCAACGCGTCCAGCAGCGTCGTCTTGCCCGAACCATTGGGGCCTGCAATGGTGATGATGGCGCCGTCCAGCGGCAGGCTCACGCGCTGGCAATAGTCCCAGTGCAGCAGTTCAAGGGTTTGCAGATGGAACATCAGTCTTCGCTCGGCTCTTCTTGTTCCTGGCGGGCGGCCTGGATCTCGGCCAGGGCCGGCGCGGCCAGCGGGTCGGTGGCACGCGCCAGCACATCGGCCAGCGCACCGTCGAGGATGCGCGGCGCGAGCTGGTCGTAGTCCAGCAGCAGGTCCAGCAGCGGCCCCTCGGCGATGTCCTCGCCACGGCGTTGGATAAAGCCGTGACGCTCCAGCAGCTTGAGATTGGCATCGATGCGCAGCTTCTTGCCGAGCTGGTCGCCGAAGTCGGCCAGCAGGCTGCGATAGCTCAGGGTGGGCGACACGCTGGCGGCTGCCGGCACAGGCTTGGTACTGCCGAACATCTCGCCTTGCTCGTCACCCCCGGCATCGGCGCGGCTGATCTGGCGCTGGCGCTTGGGCAGCACGATGAGGCTCCAAAGCACCACCAGCAGCGACACGCCGTCACGCGGCAGCTCCAGGTTGTTGTTGGCGTTCAGGCCCACCTCGCCGAAGACGGCGCTCTCGGCCGGACGCAGCAGCGCGACGGCCACCTGATCGGCATAGACGTTGTCAACCACGCGCAGGCCCACGCCAGCGAGGCGCCGGCCGAGTTCGGCCCACAGCTCGGCATCGATCAGTGCCCGCTTCATCAACGGATGGCTGCGCGGCAGCCAGCGCCGCGCCAGCAGTTGGGCCGCAAGGCTCGCGGCGTCGTCCAGGGTGGAGCTCATTCGGTATCGGATTCGGAAAGGGTGTGCAGTTCGCCGCGGCTCATCCACGCGACGAATTCGTCAGCGATCTCGCCCTGCTCGGCGCTCCAGCGCACCCGCCAGGGCTGGCGCGCCATGTCGCCGGTGGCGCCCTTCAGGTGGCGGGCCTGGACGTCGCCCAGCAACGGCAGCAGCTGCGCGCGGTAGGCAGCCGACGCATAGCTGCCGCCCAGCACGGCCGGCCCCACGGGCTGCGTGCCCTGGCCCTCGGCCGTCCAGCCGTTCAGCAACGCCTGCAGCGCATCCAGCTCGGGAGGCAGGCTGAGTACCTCCAGCCGGCCGTCCGGCGCCGAGCGGGCCTCGGGCAGTCCGGCCGCTTCGGGCTTGGCAGGCCTGTCGCGCTCGAACTCGGCCTCGGCGCCATCCACCAGCTCCTGCGCAGCCACCATGACGGGCTGCACGCCGGTAGACAAGGCCTCGCCAAGCAGCGCATGCAGCTCGGGCACCCGCTGCAGCCACTGGCGCACGTCGGTCGTCGTCACGCCGGTAGAGCCCAGCGTGACGCGCTGGCGGTCGGCCTGCTGCAGCGCCCGGTTGAACTGGCTGGCCATGACCAGCAGCCCCGCCTGGGCACTGCCCAGCTCGCGCGCCAGCCGCTCCAGCCGGCCGTCGCCCTGCGCCTGCTCGATGATGGCCTTGAGGGCCTCGCCGGCCCGGTCGACCAGCGCCAGTGCGCGCTCGAAGCGGGTACGGGCACGGCGCAGCTGGAATTCGCTGCCGCTGGCCATCGCGTCCGCGAACTCCTCGCGCAGCCGCTGCAGCTGAGCCTGGAGATGGCGCAGCTGCTGCGGCTGCAGCAAGCCGAGCTGGTGGGCGCCGGCCACACCGGCCAGCAGGGCCGCAAGGTCGGCGTCCTCGCCGGCGTCCTCGGCGGAAAGAGGCTGCAGCATGCCAGCGAGTTGCTGGGCCACAGGCGTGATGGCGTAGGTCTGGCTGGAGGCATCCCAGAGCAGCAGGTCCGCCTCGCGCAGGCGCTTCAGCACCGTCTCCAGCGCATCCTCGCGCAGCTGGTGGAAAGCCTGGTTCAGTGCCTCGCGAGTGAGCCGCGCGGCCGGCAGCGCCATCAGCTCCAGGAAGACCCAGACGCGCAGCCTCACCCAGCCCGCCTCGCCGCCAAACAGCGCACGCTGGGCGGCAATCAGCGCCTCCTGGCGCTCCAGCTGCCACCACAACAGCGAATCGGCCGGCGCGGCGCCATCGCGGAAGAAATCATCGGCAGGGCGCGGGTCGTCGGGGATAGGCGTGGGGCGGAGCTCGGACATGGGGCGAGGATTATCAACGCCCGCCAAAACTCACTAACTAGGGATGTCGGAGACTTTGACAGTCCCCCCGCGACATCGCTGCTCCGGCTGGCGCCGCCCCAAGGAGAAGCAGCATTGGCATCGAATATGCATAAGTGACTGCATCAACCCGGAGGAGCTCAAGAATGATCCGTCGCACATGGTTCGCCGCTGCAGCCCTGGCACTCGCCGCGGCCCCCTTCCAGGCCCAGGCCGGGATCGTCATCGACTACGCCAGCGGCTTCAGCGGAGCCTGCGGCAGCGGGCTGACCTGCGTGGGAGACACGTCCGTGAATGGCAGCGCCCTGCGACTGACGCCAGCAGGGATTGGCCAGGCCGGCGCGGGCTACAGCACCACGGCCATCACGCTGGGCGCGGGTGCCACGTTCAGTACCAGCTTCCAGTTCCAGCTGACCCAGCCCGGCGGCATCGCCCCCGCCGACGGCATCACCTTCGTGCTCGCCCAGGGCACCTCGGGCCTGGGCGGCGCTGGCGGCGGCATGGGCTACCAGGGCGTCGGCAACAGTGTTGCCATCGAGTTCGACACCTACTGGAACAACTTCGACCCCAACAGCAACCATGTCGGCGTGGACAGCAACGGCTCGCTGAGCAGCTCGATCTGGGCGAGCCCCTACGGTGTCACCAACTGCGACTTCGGCTCCAACAGCTACCTGGCCGATGGCTGCATGAGCAACGGCAAGGTCTGGTCAGCCTTCATCAACTACGACGGCACGACCCAGAAGCTCAACGTCAGCGTCCAGCAGCAGGGCATGGCGCTGGTCCAGCTGATCACGGACTACAGCATCGACATCGCCAGCATCCTGGGCACCACCGACGCCCATGTCGGCTTCACGGCCGCGACCGGTTCCGGCCTGGAGAACCATGACATCCTGAGCTGGCAACTCGCCAACGACACCTCCATCGTCGGTCCGGGCACCGTGCCCGAGCCAGCCGACCTGGCCTTGCTGAGCCTGGCCGGGGTCGCCGCGCTGTGGGCAGGCCGCCGCCGTCGCTCTTGACGTTCGGTTTTTGCGAATGCCGACGTCAAGCCGGCTGAAACCAGGCCCGCGCAAGCGGGCCTAGTCTTTGGGGCATGCAAATCCCTCGCCTGCCCACCTTCTTCGTCTCCCACGGCGGCGGCCCCTGGCCGTTCATGGAGGGCGAATACCGTCGCGCCCACGCCCGGCTGGAAGCCTCGCTGCAAGCCCTGCCGGCTTCGCTGCCGACGAGGCCCAAGGCCATCCTCATGATCTCGGCCCACTGGGAAGAAAGCGCCTTCACGGTGATGAACTCGCCCGCGCCCGGAATGCTCTACGACTACGGCGGCTTCCCGCCCCATACCTACGAGGTGGTCTACCCCGCGCCCGGCGACCCGGCGCTGGCAGAGCGTGTCGTCGCGCTGATCCAGGCCGCCGGGCTGCCCGCCGCGCGGGACACACAGCGAGGCTTCGACCACGGGGCGTTCTGCACGCTGGTGCCCATGTACCCGGGCGCTGAAATGCCGGTCGTGCAGCTGTCGCTTCGGCGCGGCCTGGCCCCGGCCGAACACCTGGCGCTGGGCCGCGCGCTTCGCCCGCTGCGCGATGAGGGCGTGCTCATCCTCGGCAGCGGTTTCAGCTTCCACAACCTGCGCCTGTACGGCCCTGCCGGCCGCGATCCGTCAGCAGCCTTCGACGCCTGGCTGCAGACCGCCCTGCCCTCGCCGGATGGCCGTGCCGAGCGCCTGCAGGCCTGGGCACAGGCGCCCGCTGCCCGCCTGGCCCACCCGCGAGAGGAACATTTGCTGCCGCTGATGGTGGCCGCGGGCGCCGCCGAGGGCGAAACCGCGAGCTGCAGCTACCACGAGACCGATTTCCTCGGCGGCGTGACGGCGTCCAGCTTCAGGTTCGGCTGACGCGGCCCCGGCTCAGACCTGGTGGGGCGCCACGATGCGGCGCTCGCCAACCAGGAAGGCGTCAGCCACCAGTTGGAAGGGCCGCCAGTCGACCTCGGAGCGCCCCATCGCGCAGAGCTCAGCGAAACGGGCATAGAGCCGTGGGTACTCGCCGGCCAGGGCCGCATCGGCGGCCACGGGCCGACCGTCAATCTCCAGCACGCCGCCCCCCTGGGACAGTCGCAGGCTGCCCGTGGTCGTGAGCAGCTCGATGTCCCAGGTCTGCTCGCCCTTCTGGCGGAAATCGAAAGCCGCCTGAACGCTGACGCCAGTTGGCGTGCGCAGGTCCAACTGGGCGGCAATCGGCGCCTGCTGGTTCTCGGGGAACTCCAGCACCGCCTTGTGGACGACCGCATCCTCCGCCAGCACCTCGGTCAGCACCGACAGGGCGTTGATGCCCGGATCGAAAACGCCCAGGCCGCCCGCGTCGAAGATCCATTGCTGGCCCGGGTGCCAGTGATGCACGTCCTCCTTCCAGGTGATGGTGCCTCCAGTGAGCGTGCGGCCACGCAGCCAGTCGCGCGCCGCGTCCACGCCCGCGGCGAAGCGAGAGTGCCAGGTCTGGAACAGCGTGCGCCCCTGCTGCGCCGCCTCGGCCTGCAGCAGGGCGATCTGCCGCGTTGTCGCCGCGGGCGGCTTCTCCAGCATGACGTGCTTGCCGGCCCGCAAGCCAGCGACGGCGGCCTCGAAGTGCGCCTGCGGCGGCGTGCAGATGGAGATGGCGTCCAGCTCCGGCACCTCGGCGAGCATGGCTTCGACGCTGGCAAAGCAAGCCACGCCGTCCACGCGCGCATTGCGGCTGGCCGTGGCCACCAGTTCAAAGCGCGGATCGGCGGCCAGCGCCGGAATGTGTTGATCACGGGCGATCTTGCCGATACCCACCAAGCCCAACTTCAATGCCATGCTGTTCCCGCAAAATGCTGTCAGGTGGCGCGCCTTGCGCCACCACATCTTCATCTTAGGGTCCGCCGACGCGGACATTCCAGCCCCAGTCCCCGCATGGCCGCAACGATCGAAAGCTTGATTCAAACCCTGTCCGCCTGCCACCGCGACGGCAGCCGCCTGCGCGCTGCCGACTGGGTCGACAGCGTGCGAGACGAGGCCGACGCCTACGCGGTGCAGGACGGCGTGGCGCGCACGCTGGGCTGGACACTGAACCGCTGGAAGTCCGGTGGCGCAGGCCCGCAAGGGCCGTTCACCCATTCACCGGTCAATCCGGTGGCCGGCACGGCACTGCTGGGTGTGGAGGCCGAGGTGGCGCTGCGCCTGGACGCCAGCGGCGCACCGGAGGCGATGTGCATCGCCGTGGAGCTGGTCGCCTCGCGCTGGGAGGAAGGCATGGCTGCACCGGACCTGCTGCGCATGGCTGACCACCAGTCCAACGCCGGCTTGCTGCTAGGCCCCTGGCAGCCGTTGCGCGCACTGGAGTGGGCGCAGCTTGAATGGCGCCTGGCCCTGCCCGGCCGGAGCGACATCGTGCATCGCGGCGGCCATTCCCTGGCCAACCCGGCCGGCGTGCTGCCCGCCTGGCTGCGCCACGCCACGCGGCATGGCGCCACCGTGCAGGCCGGTACCGTCGTGACGACGGGCGCCTGGGGCGGCCTTCATCCCTGGACCGGCGAGGCCCGCGGCACGCTGTGTATCGAGGGCCTGGGCGAATTCAGCTTTTCAGCAGCGGCGTGAACATCGCGATGAACGCAGAGACGTTGGCCGCCACGGTCACCCAGTAAAGCCGCCGAAAAGCCGGCTTCACGCTCTTGTGGCGCAGCAGCCGCTGGGCCAGCAACGCCCCCGGCCAGCCGCAGGCCAGTGACAGGCCATGCAGCGTGCTTTCGGCCACACGCCAGTCGCCGCGCGCCGCGGCGCGCTTGTCCAGCACGTAGGTGATGAAGGTGGCCAGGCTCATGGCCGAATAGATGCCCCACAGCCAGTTGGGCACGCCCCAGATCAGGTGGACGGCCAGAACGAGGCCGGCAAAAGCGGGAATCAGCAGCAGCACGCCGCTACCGTCGCGCCGGGCGGGCGCTGGCTGCGCGGCTCGCGGCGCGACGCCCTGCACGTCCAGCGCACGGCGCTTGCCTTGCGCGTCCTGGCCTTCACGATAGCTCAGCCGCTCGCCGACAAAGGGCCGGTGCGGCCGCAGGCCGAACGCCTTCACGTGGACGAAGACCTTCGCGCCGCCACCATCTGGCGTGATGAAGCCATAGCCCTTGGCGTCATCCCACTGCGTCAGCGTGCCCTTCACGCCGCGACCTCCAGGTGGGCTTTCAGCGCTGCGATCGCGTGGCGCACCTTTGCAGGCTGGCCGGGGTTGCCGTCATGACGCTGCGGCGTCATGGCCCAGATGGGCAGGTCGGGCAGCTCAAGCGTAGTGGACAGGCGCAGCAGCCGCCCCGCTGCCACCGCTTCGGCCACGTCCTCGTCGCCCAGCCCAGCGAGCCCCAGGCCCGCCTCGCAAAGCTGCTGCAGCGTCAGCTGGTTGTTGCTGGTATGGCGCGGCTGCACGCTCAGCGCGGTGCCGGGCAGGCGGCGGGGATGGTCGGTACCGTCCTGCAGCATCAGCCAGTCGGCATCCCGCAAGGCCTCGGGTGTCGCGGGCACGCCGCGCTGCGCGAGGTAGGCCGGCGCGGCATACAGGCTGCTGTGCATGACACCGATGCGCTGGGCCACCCAGGGACTGTCGGGCAGCCGGCCGAAGCGGATCGCAAGATCGATACGGTGCGCCACCAGGTCGGTGAATCCGTCCTCCACCTGCAGGTGCAACCGCAGGCCCGGATGGGCCGCCAGCAGCGGCGCCAGCGCCGGACCGATATGCCGGCCGAAGCCCACCGTCATCGCGATGCGCAGCTCGCCCTCGGGCGCGTCGCGCAGTTGCTGGAGCTGGGCCTGGGCGGCTTCCGCGGCGGCCACCATGGCCGCACAGCCGGCGTGGAACCGTTCGCCGGCCGGTGTCAGGCTGAGCTTGCGCGTGGAACGGTGCAGCAGCGTGACCCCCATGTCTTTTTCCAGCGCCCTCACCTGCTGGCTGACGGCCGAGGTGCTGGTGCGCAGTTGCCGTGCCGCCGCGGCAAAGCTGCCGTGGCGCACCACGGCCGCAAGGACGGCCATGCGTTTGAGTTGGTCGAGCATGAAGTTTTTCTAAACAGTCTGCGTTGTCCATGCAGGCTTATCAACGAATTGTGAAGCCGAAACAATAGGACCATCGCAAACACGTTGTTGGAGCAACACCATGAACATCGCCCTGATCGGCGCCACCGGTTTCGTCGGCGCCGCCCTGCTGGAAGAACTGCTGAGCCGTGGCCATCAGGTGCGCGCGTTGCAGCGCGACACTGCCAAGCTGGCTGCCCGCCCCGGGCTGGAAGTTCGTGCGGTGGACGTGCTGAACAGCGGCAACCTGGCAGCCGAGCTGAAGGGCGCGGATGCCGTCGTCAGCGCCTTCAATGCCGGATGGAGCAACCCCAATCTCTACGACGATTTCCTGCGTGGCAGCGACGCCATTGCCAACGCGGCACGCCAGGCCGGCGTGCGGCTGATCGCAGTAGGTGGTGCAGGCAGCCTGTTCATCGCGCCTGGACAGCAGTTGGTGGATTCGCCGGCCTTCCCGGCCGAATGGAAATCGGGCGCGCTCGCGGCCCGCGAGATGCTGACCCGCCTGCGCGCCGACCGCAGCGCGCTCGACTGGACACTGGTGTCACCCGCCATGCACCTGGAGCCCGGCGAGCGCACAGGCGCTTTTCGCCTCGGCGGCGAGGAGCCGGTGTTCGACGCCAAGGGCGAAAGCCGCATCAGCGTGGCAGACCTGGCCGCGGCCATCGTCAACGAGCTGGAAGCACCGCAGCACCGCCGTGCCCGTTTCACCGCTGGCTACTGATCACGGTCCATGAAGCGGGCCTGAGCGCCAAAGCTCGCGAGCTTGGCGCTCAGGCCTGCAGACAGCTCGGCCGGCTCGGCAAAGCCCTGTCGCTGCCAGTAGGGTACCGAGCCCTGCACGGCCACAAGGCCCAGACGCGCCAGGCCCAGCGCCCGCGCCCGCTCCGCCAGCCGCGACAGCAGCCGCGCCGCCAGCCCCAGCGAACGCGCCTCCGGCGCCACGGCCATGTCGTGCAGATAGAGCAGCGTCGGCGCTGCAGAGCGCTCGCAGTGCAGCGCATCCAGCGCCGGCAGCGTCTCGTCGCAGACCGGCAGGCTGACGGCATAGGCTAGCGGCATGCCACCTTCCGAGGCCGGCCGGCGCGCAATCCAGCAGCACTCCAGCCCCGCGGTCACGGCCAGCTTGGCCGCGAACGCTTCGCGACGCTCCAAAAAGCCGACGCCGTAGCAGCGCTGTTGCAGCGCCAGTACGGCGTCGAGATCGGCTGGAGTCATCGCGTGGAGTTCCACGCAATCCATCTCAATCAGCGGCCGAAGCCACCCTTGCGCGGGCCGGCCGGGCCACGGCGCTCACCGCCGAACGACGGGCGCTCGCCACCGAAGCTAGGCTTGCCTCCGCCATGGAAGGGGCGGTCGCCGCGCGGCTGGAAGCCCCGCTCTTCACGGGGAGCAAAGCCACGATCCTCGCGCGGCTGGAAACCACGATCCTCGCGCGGCTGGAAACCACGGTCCTCACGCGGTGCGAAACCGCGATTGTCGGGGCGCGGCTGGAAGCCACGGCCTTCACCGCGCGGCGCGAAGCCACGGTCGTCACGGGGTTGGAAGCCGCGCTGCTCATGCTGGCCGCCACCGTTGTCGAAGGGGCGGTTTTCGCCAAAGCGGCGCTCTTCCCAACGACCACCACCTTGATGGCCCTGGTGGCCCTGGTGGCCCTGATGGCCGCCATGGCCGAAGGGCTTGCCGCCGCCGTGGTGCGCGCGGCCACCATCATCGCGGCGGAAGCTCTTGTTGCCAAAACCCGGGCGACCGCCGAAGCGCTCGCCGCCGCGGTCGAAACCCTGGCCTGCGGGACGCGGCGGGAAGATGCGCGGCTCCTGCGTCTTGGGCTCCAGACCGGTGATTTGCTGAACAGGGATGGTCTGCGTCGTGAACTGCTGGATGCGGCGGATCATGGATACGTCCTCGCGCAGACCCAGCGTGATCGCCAGCCCCGAGCGGCCAGCACGGCCGGTGCGGCCGATGCGGTGCACATAGTCTTCCGCCTTCATGGGCAGGCCGTAGTTGATGACGTGGCTGATCGTCGGCACATCGATGCCGCGGGCTGCGACGTCGGTGGCCACCAGCACGCGCAGGTCGCCACGGCGCAGCCCCATCAGCACGCGGTTGCGCTTGCCTTGCGGCATGGCACCGTGCAGCGGAGCCACCGCGTGGCCGATCTCGGCCAGGCGGTCGGCCAGCCAGTCTGCGTCACGCTGCGTGCTCGTGAAGACGACGGCCTGCTCCAGCTCCGGCGTGGCCAGGATGGCTTCCAGCAGCTGGTCCTTGTGGTGGGGGTTGTCGGCCCAGTGCAGGCGTTGCTCGATGTTCTCGTGCGTCTCGGTGTGCGAGGCGACCTCGATGCGCTGCGGATCCTTCAGCAGTTGCTGCGCCAGGCGTCCGACATGGCCAGCGAAGGTGGCGCTGAACATCACGGTCTGCTTGGTTTCGGGCGTGTGGCTGGTGACGACATTGATGTCATCGATGAAGCCCATGTCCAGCATGCGGTCGGCCTCGTCCAGTACCAGCATCTCGACGTTGGACAGCACGCACTTGCCGCTCGCCAGGTGGTCCAGCAGGCGGCCGGGCGTGGCGATCAGGATGTCCAGCGGGCCGGTCAGCTGGCGAATCTGCAGCGGATAGGGCATGCCGCCCAGTACGGTGGCGACCTTCAGGCCAGGGATGTGACGGCCGTAGGTCTGTGCGGCCTTGGCGACCTGCATGGCCAGCTCACGCGTCGGAGCCAGCACCAGCACGCGCGGGCCGTAGATGACGCCCTTCTCGCGGCGCTTCGTGTTGTCGCCGCGCGCGGCCAGGATCTTTTCCAGCGCCGGCAGGATGAAGGCAGCCGTCTTGCCCGAGCCAGTACGCGACGAGACCATCAGGTCCTTGTTCGCGATGGCGGCGGGAATGGCCTGCGCCTGCACGTCGGTGGCATTTTCATAGCCGGCGTCCTTGACGGCTTGCAGCACGGCGGGGCTCAGGCCCAGGGTCTCGAAACTCATCGTTCGTTCTTTCGTTCAGGGTCACGCCGCGCAGGCAAACGCGCAGCGCCGAGGGGCATGCACAAGCCCTCGGAATCACATAAGTCGCTGGGAGATAGATCAGCTCGCGTCGTGCGGCTCGGGCATGTACATCAGCCCGGGTGCGGCGCGGGGGAACAGTCAGTCAAAGCGACGGCTTCATCGCCGCCGACCGATCCGTGTTCGGAGTCCGATGCCCGCTGGGATGCGTTTGATCGAACGAGGTCAGAGGAGACGTGGAACTCCTGGAGCACGCCCCAGGTGAAGCTGCGACTCTAGCACGAATCAGGGTTTTCACCAAATTTCCGTCGGTTCTGGCACACTTGCGGCCCGGGTCGGCAGAACACCCAGGCCTTGCCGCGCGGCGCACGCCGCGAGCTGAACCTGCCATGAAACGCCTCCGTTCACGTGAACCCCACGCGTGCGCCCTGGCTGCAAGCCGGCAAGCCCAGCCTCTTCACCGTTGGCGTGCGCATGGAGTGCCCCGTGCCCCGTGAATCCCTGCCCCTCGTCGTGGACGACCTGTCCACCTTCGCCAAGTCCTTGCGCGCCCAGTTGCTCATGCACGAAGCGCCGCAACCACCCGGCCACCAGACCCTGCTGAACATGCTGGCCCGCGCGGCCGGGCACCGCAATCTGCAGACGCTGCAAGCCAGGCCGCCCGCACCGCGACAGGTCACGCCCCCCGCCACTGCCGAGCACAGCGACATCGTGCGCCGCACGCTGCGGCTCTTCGACGATCAGGGCCGGCTGACGCGGCTGCCCGTCAAGCGTTCGCTGCAGCTGATGGCACTGTGGGGCCTATGGATGCGCTTTGACGCCAAGCGGCCCTACCGAGAACGCGAGGTCAACCAGATCCTGACCGCCTGGCACAGCTTCGGCGACTACTGCATCCTGCGACGCGACCTTGTCACGCAAAAGCTGATGGCGCGCACGCCGGACAGCTCGATCTACACCAAGCTGCCGGCCAGGCCCGGCGAGGACGCGATGGCGTTGATGCGGGCCCTACGCCAGCTCGGCGTCTAGCCAGCCGCGCAAGCTGTTGAAGAAGGCCAGGCCCTCGGCGCGCGCCAGATCGGCGCGCGTCAGCCGCGCCTCCCTGACGCGGCCCTGGGCCAACAGTTCGGCGCGCAGAACGCCCGGCAGCAGGCCGGCGGCCAGCGGCGGCGTCAGCCACTGCCCGGCCAGCCGCACGGCAAGGTTGCCGAAGCTGCATTCGGTCAATTCGCCAGCCTCGTTCCAGAGGATGACGTCGAAGGCCTGCGCCGGCTTGCTGAAGTCGTAGAGCTCGCGGCGCGTCGTCTTGTGGACGAGGAACTCTGCACGGGTGCCAAGCGTCGGGATAGGGCCGTCGGCCAGCGCGAGACGCACGGGCTCGGGCGTGGGCGCGAAGGCAGCCAGCGCATGCGTGAAGCGGCCGTTGGCATCGCAGGTCAGGCGCAGCCGCCAGTCGCCTTCGGGCTTTGCAACGGCAATGTCCTTCAGGTAGGTGCGCGCCTGCGCCAGCGAGAAGCGCAGGCCGAAATGCCGCGCCGTGCGCTGCATGCGGGCCAGGTGAGCTTCGCCGCGCTGCGCCACCCCGGCTTGCAGACGCAGCGTCTCCAGGGCCTCGACCGGCGCCTCGGCGCGAGCGAGAAAGCGCGACTTCGCCCGCCATTCGGCGATCTCGGCAGCAGGCTCGCTGTCCAGCGTGATCGCGCTGCCGATGCCACAGACCAGCGCATCGTCATGGAACTCCACGGTTCGTATAGGCACGTTGAATGTCGCCACGCCGCCCGGCTGGATCAGTCCCAACGCGCCACAGTACCAGCCTCGCGCCATGGGCTCGAGCTCGCGGATGACCTGCATCGCACGGACCTTGGGCGCGCCCGTCACCGAGCCGCAGGGGAATAGCGCCGCGAAGGCATCGGCCAGCGTCAGCCCGGCACGGCTGACTGCCGTGACGGTGGACGTCATCTGCCACACCGTGGGCAGCGCATGCAGCTCAAAGAGCCGCGGCACCCGCACCGTGCCGAGCTGCGCCACGCGGCTGAGGTCGTTGCGCAGCAGGTCCACGATCATCAGGTTCTCTGCACGCTCCTTCTCGCTGGTTCGCAGATGCTGCTGGGCAGCCTCGTCGTCGACGCGGTCGCGGCCGCGCGCGGCAGTGCCCTTCATCGGCTGGGCGGCCAGCAGCCAGCTCGCCTTGGCGCCAGGCACGGGGCGCCAGTCGAAGAACAGCTCGGGCGATACGCTGGCCGCGCCCGCCCCGCGCAGGAACAGGCTGAATCCGCCCGGTTGGCTGGCGTGCAACGCGAGGAAAAGCTGCGCCGGGTCCAGCCCACGCGCAGCCGCGCGCAGCCGCGTCGTCAGGTTGACCTGATAGCAGTCGCCTGCACGGATGTAGTCACGGATACGCTCAATGGCAGCGGTCGCATCGGGCGCCTCGTCCTGCCAGCCAAGAAGACCGGTGTACTCTGCGCCGACCTCGTTCCAGGGCTCGGGCGCCGTGTCGTAGACCGCGAACTCGGCCAGCGGAGCCTGACCGGCATGCGCGGACTGCACTGCATCGAAGGCTGCGGCCGCCTCGTAGCGCAGCCCGCCCAGCACCCAGGCGCCGCCGCGCGCGGCCGCCTCGGCCTCGGCGACGACACCGCGCACCTCATCCAGCCGAGTCGCCCGCAGCCAGCGCGCCGGCGGCACGCTCCAGCAACCGCGCAGGCGCTCGCCGTCCTCGCGGGCCAGTGGATGGCGGGGGAAGTCGAAGGCGGCGTGAAGGGACTTGTCCCCTCGACCGCCCTGTCGTTCGGTCAATCCCCCAAGGGAATCTCGGGCCGGCTCGGGAGCGGCCCTGCGCTCGGCCCGCGGCGCCATCAGAGCGCCAGGAAGTGCGTGCGGTAGTGCACCAGCTCGTCGATGGACTCCTGGATGTCCGCGAGCGCCGTGTGCGCTTGCGCCTTCTTGAATCCCTCCAGCGCCGCCGGCTTCCAGCGCTTGGCCAGTTCCTTGAGCGTCGACACGTCAAGATTGCGGTAGTGGAAGAAGTCCTCCAGCTCGGGCATGTAGTTGGCGAGGAAGCGCCTGTCCTGGCAGATGCTGTTGCCACACATCGGGCTCTTGCCCTTGGGCACGTACTGCTTGAGGAATGCGATGGTCTGGGCAGCAGCCTCGGCCTCCGAAATGGTGGAGGCCTTGACGCGGTCAATGAGGCCGCTCCTGCCATGGGTGCCCTTGTTCCAGGCGTCCATCGCGTCCAGCGTCGCGTCACTCTGGTGGATGGCGAAGACAGGGCCTTCGACGCGCTTCTCGAGCAGTGGGTCGGTAACGACGACGGCGATCTCGATGATGCGGTCCTTGTCGGGGTATAGACCCGTCATTTCGAGGTCGATCCAGATCAGGTTGCTGTCGCTGATGGCAAGGGTATCGGACATGGTGGAGCTCATTCTGAAGAGGGCGAATTCTCGCAGCCTAAAATTTGCGCATGTCCCCCACGCTGTTGTCCCTTGCTTTCGCTGTCGCGCTTGCGGCCTCGCTGCTCGTCAAGTTCTGGCTCTCGTCGCGCCAGGTGCGCCACGTCGCCAGCCACCGCGGCCAGGTGCCTGCGGCCTTTGCGGGCAACGTGACGCTGGCGGCCCACCAGAAGGCGGCCGACTACACCATCGCGCGCAGCCGCTTCGGCCTGCTGGCCCTGGCCTTCAACGCCGCAGTGCTGCTGGGCTGGACACTGCTGGGCGGGCTGAGCGCGCTGAACGGCTGGGTGCTGGACGCCAGCCTTGCATTGCCCGAGAGCTGGCAGGCCATGGGCTACCAGTTGGGCCTCGTCGCTGTCTTCATGCTGATCGGCGCGCTGCTTGATCTGCCCTGGGAGCTCTGGTCCACGTTTCGGATCGAGCAGGCCTTTGGCTTCAACCGCACGACGCTCGGGCTCTTCTTCGCCGACATGCTCAAGGGCCTGGCGCTAGGCGTGCTGCTGGGCCTGCCCATACTCGCGCTGATCCTTTGGCTGATGGGCGCCGCCGGCCCACGCTGGTGGCTGTGGGCCTGGGGCGCGTGGATGGGTTTCAACCTGCTGGTGATGGTCATCTACCCAAGCGTCATCGCGCCCCTGTTCAACAAGTTCGAGCCGTTGGCCGATGCCGCGCTGAAAGAGCGCGTCGAGAAGCTGATGGCACGCTGCGGCTTCGCGGCCAAGGGCTTGTTTGTCATGGACGGCAGCCGGCGCTCGGCCCATGGGAACGCCTATTTCAGCGGTTTCGGCCCGGCCAAGCGCGTCGTCTTCTTCGACACGCTGCTGGCCAAGCTCAATGGAGCCGAGGTCGAGGCCGTGCTGGCGCATGAGTTGGGTCACTTCAAGCACCGCCACATCACCAAGCGCATCGTGCTGATGTTCGCGATGAGCCTGGCCGGGTTCGCACTGCTGGGCTGGCTGATGCAGCAGCCGGCCTTCTACCTGGGCCTGGGCGTGGTGCCCAATCTTGGCGCCCCCAACGACGCCCTCGCGCTGATGCTGTTCCTGCTCGCCGGCCCGGTGTTCGGCTTCTTCGTCACGCCCCTGGCCAGCCACTTCTCGCGCCGCGACGAGTTCCAGGCGGACGCCTATGCCCGCGCCCAGGCCAGCGGCCACGATCTTTCTTCGGCCCTGCTCAAGCTGCACGAGGACAACGCCGGTACGCTGACGCCTGACCCGGTCTACGCCCGCTTCTATTACTCGCACCCACCCGCGGCCGAACGGCTCGCGGCGCTTGCCTCATGAACGATCTGCTGCTCGCCCAGTGCGACCCCAAGGCCCCGCTGCTGGACGCAGACACGCGAGCCCGCGTGCTGGCCACCCTGCCCGGCTGGCAGCCCGACCCCGAGGCCAAGCTGATCGCACGGCGCTTCGGTTTCGACAACTTCTATCAGACCATGGCCTTCGTCGACGCGGTCGCAGAGATTGCGCACGCGCAGGACCACCACCCAGAGATGCTGGTGGGCTACAACGCCTGCACGGTAAGCTGGAGCACGCATTCGCGCGGGGGGCTGACGCTCAACGACGCGATATGCGCGGCCCAGGTGAGCTCGCTGCCCGAAGCCTCGGGCTCATGAGGGCCAGGCGCGGGGGGGCCTCAATGGCGGCCCGCATCCCCTCGGGACATCGTTCGCTGCGGCCATCGAGCGAGGGGCTCCGGTGAGCAAGTTCCAGGCGCTGGACCTGGGACTGGTGGTGCGCGGCCACGGCCGGCACTACATCGTCGAGGACGCGGAAGGCCGGCGCTTCGTCTGCCACCCGCGCGGCAAGAAGAGCGATGCCGTCGTTGGCGACCAGGTGCGCTTCGCCGAGGCCAGCGCGGACGAGGGTGTCATCGAGGCCGTCGAGCCGCGCCGCAACCTGCTGTTCCGCCAGGACGAGTGGAAGACCAAGAGCTTCGCGGCCAACCTCGACCAGTTGCTGGTGCTGGTGGCCGTCGAGCCTGTGTTCAGCGAATCGCAGTTGGCGCGTGCGCTGATCGCCGCCGAATCGGCCGGCATCCGCGCAGCCATCGCGCTTAACAAGACCGACCTGCCTGGCACCGACACCGCCCGCGAGCGCCTGGCCCCCTACCGCGCCATGGGGCTGACGATGTTCGAGGTCGCGCTCAAGGCCGACCGCGAGGCCTCGCGTGCCACGCTGCAACCATGGCTGGCAGCTCAGCGCACATTCGTGCTCGGGCCCAGCGGCACGGGCAAGAGCACGCTGATCAACCTGCTGGTGAAGGATGCCCAGGCCCAGGTCGGAGAGATCTCGCAAGCCCTGAACTCCGGTCGCCACACGACCACCACCACGCAGTGGTACTGGACCGACGAAACGCGCGCGACGGCGCTGATCGATTCGCCCGGCTTCCAGGAGTTCGGCCTGCGCCAGATCGAGGCCGCCGAACTGTGGCGCTACATGCCCGACCTGCGTGAGCACGCTGACTGCCGCTTCCACAACTGTTCACATATTCACGAACCGGGCTGCGGCGTGCGCGCCGCAGTTGATGGGGGCTTGATCAGCGCCAGCCGCTACCGCATCTACGGCGAGATCCTCGAAGAACTCCAACGCAAGACCTGGTGATGCGCCGCTTTCTGAACTTCTGCGCGCTGGCCCTGCTGGCCGGCTGCGCGACCACCGTCACGCCCCCACCATCGGCCGAGGGCTGGCAGTCGATGAAGCTGCCCGGCAAGCCGCTGACCCGCTACAGCTGGACCCAAAAGGATGGCCGCCCCGCGCTGGAAGCCGTCTCCGAACGCTCCGCCAGCCTCTGGCGCAAGCGGCTGGACCCGGCGGTCGCCGACGTCGGCGAGGTCGACTTCTCCTGGTGGGTGCAAGGCCTCATCCCTGGCGCCAGTGTCGCCGACGTGCAGCGCGAGGACGCTGTCGCACGCGTCATCTTCGGCTTCGACGGAGACGTCGACACGCTGCCGCTTCGCACCCGCATGAAGTTCGAGCTGGCCCAGACGCTGACGGGCGAGACCCCGCCCTATGCAACGCTGATGTATGTCTGGGACAGCAAGCTGCCGGTAGGCACGGTCGTCGTCAACCCTCGCAGCGACCGCATCCGCAAGATCGTTGTCGACTCCGGCCCTGCCGAACTGGGCCGCTGGCGCGACCACCGCCGCGACCTGGCTGCCGACTTCCGCCTGGCATTCGGCGAGGCGCCGGGCCCGTTGATCTCCATGGCCGTCATGACCGACAGCGACAACAGCCGCGCGTCGGCCCACGCCTGGTACGGGCCGGTCGAGCTGCGCTGATCAGCGCTGTTCAGGTGGCTGCAGCGGCAGCGGCTTGACGTCGCGCACCTCGCGCGCCTCGACGTCCACCACATCCCCGGCAGGCGCCCTGCGGGCAGCCCAGGGATTCTTGTTGACACGGAACTGCAGGTTGGGCTTGCGGCCGGTCAGCAGGCTGAACAGCAGGAAGCCGAGGAAGGCGATGACGGCAAACAAAAAGAGGCCCAGGCCGACGATGGCGCCAAAGACGATGAGCAGCAGACGGATCAGGAAGCGAACCAGGTTCATGCCTCGATTCTGAGCCCCTTCAGCCGCGACCGACAAAAGGCATGTCGCGCGCCATCACGGTCAGGGTCTGCACGTTGGCCGACAGTGGCAACGAGGCCATGTAGACGACGGCACGGGCGACATCCTCGACGTCCATCCGCGGCTCCACGGCCATCTGGCCGCCGGCCTGCAGCACGCCCTGCGCCATCCGCTCTGTCATGTCGGTCGCGGCATTGCCGATGTCGATCTGGCCGCAGGCGATGTCGTGTGCGCGCCCGTCCAGGCTCAGCGACTTGGTCAGGCCGGTGATGGCGTGCTTGGTGGCCGTATAGGGTGCCGAGAACGGCCGCGGCGCATGGGCCGAGATGGAGCCGTTGTTGATGATGCGCCCGCCACGCGGCAGCTGCGTCTTCATCAGCGCGAAGGCCGCGCGGGCGCACAGGAAGCTGCCGGTGAGGTTGGTGTCGACGACAGCGCGCCACTGCGCCACCGTCAGCTCGTCCACGGGTACAGACGGCGCGCCGATGCCGGCGTTGTTGAACAGCAGGTCCAGCCGGCCAAAGCGCCGGTACAGCGTCGCGAAGGCCGCTTGCACCTGTGCCTCGTCGGCCACGTCGGCAGGCAGATGCAGCGCGCTGTCCAGGGTCTCGCGCAGCGGCGCCACGCGGCGCCCCATCAGGGCGAGGGTCCAGCCGTCTGCGGCAAGGGCGCGGGCGACGGCACGGCCGATGCCAGAGCCTGCACCGGTAACGAGAGCAACTTTCATTGGGCACTCATGGCGTGAGGAGGGCACGCCATTCTGCCCACACGCTCAGGGCCGCAGCACGAGCCGGTGCCTCGCCTCGCCGGGCAGGAAGGGCAGCGGCTCGCCGGCCAGCCAGGCGGCATGGTCGCTGCGATAGAAGGGCGACATCGGATGGCCGCTCTGGCCGCCCGGGATGACGAGGATGCCGCGTTCCTCGTGGCCGGGCGAGACCACCATGCGCTCACTCTGGCCGTGGCCGTGGTTGTGCACGCGTGGCATGTGGCTATCGCCGGCCATGCCTTGCGAGGCCTGGTCCAGCCAACCGGAAAGCAGTGGCAGCGCAGCGCTCATCGGGTGGCGCATGCTGGTAGTGTTGTCAGCGCCCCAGGTCGAGCCCGCCACACTGCCGTACTTGCCGAGCAGTTCCTTGCGGCTGTCCAGCACGGCGCGCTGCAGCAGTTCGGGCCAGCTCTTGAAGCCTTCCGGCAGCGTGTCCGGCCGGCCGGCCTGGATCAGTGCCCAGCCAGGCGTCTCAGGGACCATCTTCAGGTCGCCGAGCTTGAGCTCCCGGGCCTCGAGCAAACCAGCCAACGGCGCGAACAGGCTCTTGAGTGCCTGCAGACGGAAGGAACGCACCAGCAGATAACCCACCGCATCGGGACGCGCTGCGTCGGCGCTCTTCTCGACCTCGACACGGTAGTCTGCCAAGCCGTTGGCAGCGACGAAGTCGGGCGTCAGCACCTGCGTCAGCAGCAACTGGCGCCAGCGCTGATGGAACAGCGCGCGATGGTCGAGCTGAATGGCATGCAGGCCGGCCTCGTCGAACTGGTCCTGCGCGCGCAGGCTGTCGCGGATCTGCTGACCACGGGCGCCGAGGTCGTAGCCGCCATTGCCCAGGGCCTTGAACGCCGAGCCGCCGACCATGCGCGAATTGGCCGTCCACAACCGGCCATCCGCGGGGTCCACGATTCGGGGCTGCTCGGCCGCGCCCAACCAGCCTTGCCAGCGCGGGCGGCCGTCACTCCAATCCTGCGGCCGGTCCATGTCACCCGGGTCACTCAGACCAGTGCGCCGAGGCATTGCGCCGACGACGGTCCAGGCGATACGTCCGCCGGCATCGGCCACGACGAGGTTCTGAGCCGGCATGCCGGCGCCCACCGCCAGTCTTACCGCGTCGTCGACGTTGGCCGCTGCCTCCATGTGCATCAGGCGCAGGTTCATGCCCTCCCGATCATGCGCCACCCAGCGCAGCGCATAGGCCTGGCCAGCCGGGGCCTTCTGGGGCATCACGGGGCCCCACTCGCTCTCCAGCACGACGTGGTCGACGGCCGCCTCTCCCGCGACTTCGATGCGCTCCACGGTCTGCAGCAGCGGCTTCTGCGCGCCACCGGCCAGATAGTGCGTGCCCGCCGCGTTGAGCTTGAGAGCGACGACGTCGGCCCAGTCCGAGGTGGTGTTCGTGAAGCCCCAGGCGATGTGGCCGTTGCTGCCCGCAATGAGCAGCGGCGTGCCAGGCAACGTCACGCCGGCCACGTCGTGGTTGCCGGCAGCATCCTTCCACTTCATGCGCGACTTGAACCAGGTGCCGGGGGAGCGCAGGCCCAGGTGCATGTCATCGGCCACGATGGCGCGGCCCTCGGTGCCGTGCGCGGCCGCAACGGCGAAATTGTTGCTGCCAAGGTCGCGCGCATCACGCAGGCTGCAGTCGCTGCAGGCCGTCTTGACGGTGCGAAGCGCGTCCGGCAATGGGCTCGCCGGCAGCGGCACGGGGTCGACGCGACTATCGTCCATGGCAGCCTGCCAGTCGGCACTTTGCTGGGTCAAGAAGGCGTACCAATCGGCTGGGACGGCGTCGTGCAGCAGACCGGTGGCGATGTCGTCGCGCCCCTGCGAGGCCTGCAGGTCGAGGTACATGCCGTAGGCAACCAGCACCGTGTCGGCCGCGGCCCAGGGACGGGGCGCCTGGCGCAGCAGCAGGTATTCGGGCGGGCGGTTGGACAACGCGGCAAGGCCCGCGTTGACGCCGCTGACATAGGCATCCAGCAGCGCTCGCTCGTCGGCCGGCAGCGCCGCGATGGCCAACTCGGCGCGGTGGCGAAAGCGGTGTGTGCGGCGCGCCTTGTCCAGCGGCAAGGCCTTGGCGCCGAACAGTGCCGACAGCTCCCCGGCCGCGTTGCGGCGCATGAGGTCCATCTGGAAGAAGCGCTCCTGGGCATGCACGAAACCCAGGGCGCGCGCCACGTCGAGCCGGTCCTCGGCTGCAATGCTCAGGTAGCCGCGCACATCACGCAGCACCTCGACGGGTGCCCCCAGGGCTGGCAGTGCACGTTCACCGTCCAGCTGGGCGAGGCTGCCGCGCAAGGCCAGCCACAGCGCCAGCGCGACAAGGAGGATCAGCAGCAGCAGGCCGCCAAGGATGCGCTTCAACCACTTCATGAGTTGCCTCTGGTCTGGGTCAGAAGGTGCCGGGGTAGCTACCCCCGTCAAGCAGGATGTTCTGGCCGGTCAGATAGCCGGCATGCGCGCTGCAGAGCATGGCGCAGATCGCGCCGAACTCGGCCGCCGTGCCGAAGCGCTGCGCCGGAATGGCTGCGCGGCGCCGGGCCACCAGCTCGTCGAGCGGCATGGCGGACTTGGCAGCGGCGCCGGCCATGTTCTTGCGCAGCCGGTCAGTGTCGAAGGCCCCGGGCAGCAGGTTGTTGATCGTCACGTTGGCACCGGCCAGCCGCGGCTGGCGGGCCACGCCAGCAACAAAGCCGGTCAGCCCCGAACGCGCGCCGTTGGACAGGCCCAGAGTGTCAATGGGCGCCTTGACGGCGCCAGAGGTGATGTTGACGACACGCCCAAAGCCGCGCGCAGCCATCGCGTCCACGGTGGCCTTGATGAGCGCGATGGGCGCCAGCATGTTGGCGTCCAGCGCCGCGAGCCACTGCTCGCGCTCCCACTCACGGAAGTCGCCGGGCGGCGGACCGCCGGCGTTGTTGACGAGGATGTCGACTTGCGGGCAGGCCGCCAACGCCGCCGCGCGCCCCTCGGGCGTGGCGATGTCGCCGGCCACTGTGCGCACATCGACGCCGGGGTTCAGCGCACGCAACTGGGCGGCCGCGGTGAAAAGCTCGGCCTCGCCACGCGCGGTGATGACGACGTTGACGCCCTCGCCCACCAGCGCCTCGGCACAGCCGCGCCCCAGTCCCTTGCTCGCTGCGCATACCAGCGCCCAGCGACCTTTCAATCCCAGATCCATACGACTCCAAGCATTCGCCACGGCCATGCGCAGCACACAGCATCATCGCGCGACTGCAGCGGAACCGGCCGCTGGCAGGCCCCCATGAGGGGCGGCAGTCAAGCCGTCAGGGGCGAGCCAATCATCGCCAGAACTTTCCGTCGGGACCGACGATGGAGACGTCGGTGAACTCCAGACCGCCGTGGTCCTTATCGCTGTAGTGCACCTGCAGGCCGCCGATATCGATGCGGGCGCCGTCCAGGGCCTTGGCGAAGCTCTCGCGGCCGATGTCCTTGCCGCCGGCCCGGCGCAGCGTTTCGACGACAAGCTTGGCCGCCGCAAAGCCCTCCAACTGGGCCGGCGTCAGCTCGCTGCGACCGGCCGCCTTGGCCAGGCCCAAGGCCTCACGCACCAACGGGTTGGCGGTGGAGCGTTCATAGGGAAATAGCTGGGTCACGATGACGCCACGGGCGTTGTCGCCCAATTGCTTCACGAAGTCGCTGGAGGCGTTGTTTGACAGCGTCGCGACATGCGCTGTCGAGCCAGCCGCACGCAGCGCATTGACGCCCTCCACGACGGCATAGGCCGGCCCGATCAGCACGACGGCCTCGATGCCGGCCTTGGCGATGGCTTGCATCGTCGGTGCCAGTTCGGGCTTGTTTCGGTCGAAGCGCAGGTGGGACTGCGCTCGCAGCTTCACATCGTCCAGTCCCTTGATGGCACCCTTGCCGGCGTCGTTGCCGAAAGGGTCGTTGACTTGCACGATGGTGATGCGCTTGACGCCAATGCTGGCAAGGTGCTTGACGGCGCGCTCGGCCTCGCGCTGGTAGCTCGCGCGCAAATGGTAGACCCAGGGCTGGAGAGGCTCGCGCAGGCTGCTGGCACCGGTGGCCGGCGCGATCAGCGGCAGCTTGCTGTCCTTGAGCACCGGCAGCATGGCCTCGGTGGGGCCGGTGCCGCGGCTCAGCATCAGCGCGAGCACGCCCTGACCGGCCAGGACTTTTGCGGCCGCGGCGGCCATCGCCGGGTTGTACTTGTCATCCTGCGTGACCAGTTCGATGTTCTGGCCCTTGATGCCGCCCTGAGCGTTGATGGCATCGAAGTACAGCCGCGCACCTTCGACACTCTCCTGCACGATGCCGGCCACCGGCCCGGAGAACCCGGCCACCATGCCGACGCGCAAGTTCTGCGCTAACGCTGCATTCGTACCGATGCATGCGGCGAGCCATGCCGCCAGGCCAACCCAACGCTTCATTGTTTTTCTCCAGGCCAAGCGCCCCCCGGGGCGCTTTTCTGGCGGCGGATTGTGGCGCCAGCCCCCCCGCCACCAGCAGCCCCGTCGCCCCGGGAAAAACCCGGGCGTCGTCAGGGCCGAATGCGCATTTGCACCGCTTTTGGCGGACCTACACTCTGGCCGCTTCGCCCGCACCCTTTCGCGCGCCCGCCCATGCCGGAAAGCCCCTTGCCGCCGCCCGCCACCGTCCTGCCCCAAACGCCTGCGTCCCTGTTCGGCTGGCAACGCAATTCACTGACCTTCGCCGTCGTGCTGGCCTTGCTGCTGGGCCTGCTTCTGCCGACGACGGCCGTGCTGCTCTACGACAGCCAGAAGACGCGCGCGACGGCCATGGAGGACCTCAAGCTTGACCTGGCCCGCGTTACCGAGGTGATGGCGCTGTCGCTGGCCGAGCCGGTCTGGCAGGTGTCGCCCGACCTGGCGGATCCCATGGTCAAGGCGCAGATGGACGACCCACGCTTCGTTTCCGTGGAGGTCGTCGAGCCGGCCTCGTCAGCGCCTTTCCTGTCGCAGCAGCGCGCGGGTGACACGACTGACGACGACCTGGTGCTGAGCCAGACCCGCCCTATCCAACGCGACGGACGCGAGATTGCCAAGCTGACGGTGCACATGAGTGCCGCGCCGCTGCTGGAGGCCAAACAGGCCGAAGTGTGGCGCACCGTCTGGCGCAGCGGGCTGACGCTGACACTGTCTCTGGTGCTGATGCTGTGGGTGCTGCAGCGCTACGTACTGCGGCCCATGACGGAGCTGACGGGTGCAGCCGAAGCACTGGCCGCCGGCCGGCTGGAGCAGCCGCTGCACGTCGGCGGCGCGGACGAGATCGCGCGCGTGGGCGTCGCGATGGAACGAATGCGCCAGGCCCTGCTGTCGGCCTTCGAGGCGCTGCGCCAGCACAACCTCAACCTGGAAGAGACGGTGACCCAGCGCACGGCTGAGTTGACAGCCAGCAACGACGAGCTGTCCGAGGCACTGCAAACGCTGCAGAAGGCCCAACGCGAGCTGGTCGAATCGGAGAAGCTCGCATCGCTGGGCCGGCTGGTGGCCGGTGTTGCTCATGAACTGAACACGCCGCTGGGCAACGCATTGACCGTCGTGTCAGCCCTGGACGACCGCTACAGGCAACTCGAGGCCATGCTGGGTGGCAGCGCGCAACTGCGTCGCAGCACGTTGGAGGAACTCGCTCGCGACACGCGGCGCGGCCAGGACATCCTGCAGCGCAACGTCCAGAAGGCGGCAGACCTGGTACGCGACTTCAAGCAGGTGGCCATCGACCAGACGGCCGACCTGCGGCGCGACTTCGACCTGGGCAAGGTCGTCGAGGACGTGCTCGTCATGGTGGAGCCCAGCTTCAAGCACACGCCGTTCGTCATCGACACCGACCTGTGTCGCGGACTGGCCATGAACAGCTATCCCGGCGCGCTGGGCCAGGTGCTGACCAACCTGCTGATGAATGCGCTGCTGCACGGCTTCGAAGGCCGGACACAGGGCCGCGTGAGCGTGCATTGCGCCCGGCTGAGCGACACCGAGGCCGAGCTGAGCGTCATCGACGACGGCCGCGGCATGGAGGAGCCGGTGCGCCGGCGCATCTTCGATCCCTTCTTCACGACCAAGCTCGGCACCGGCGGTTCCGGCCTTGGCATGCACATCGTGCACAGCATCGTGACCAATGTGCTGGGCGGCCAGATCGAGGTGAAGTCCGCGCCCGGCCATGGCACGCAGATGCTGATGCGCCTGCCACTGATCGCGCCACAGCGCGCCGGCGGCGAGGCAACTACGGCGACTTACTGAGACGCGGCGGAAGTCGGGCCGGAAGCGGCCTCCACGGCCGAAGAAGCAGGGCCGGAGGCGGCCTCCACAGTCGCCGAAGCCGCCGGCTCATGGCCTGCGGTCACGTCATGCTTCTCGCCGCTGAGATCGATGTTGCCGCCACTCTTGGTGAGGATATACAGCGCCAGCGCGGCAAAGGCGATGAAGCCAACGATCAACTTCCACATGCTCAAGTCTCCTTGGGTTTGAACTGGGCAGGATTCTGCGCAGCGAGGCTGACGCTCAACTGAAGGGTCATATGAAAGAAAGAAGCCGGCGACTGCCGGCTTCTTTCTTTCACACATGCCAAGCGGCTTGCACGCCGTTTGGCCTTGATCCGCAGTCGGACAGGCCCGAAGGCCCGTCCTCGGCGCAGGATCAGTCCTTCGCGTAGATGTCCACGTCCTTGGTCTCGCGGACGAAGAGCACGCCGACGACGAAGCTCATCGCAGCGATGACGATGGGATACCAGAGACCGTGGTAGATGTTGCCGTTCTGGGCCACCATCGCGAACGTGATGGAGGGCAGCATGCCACCGAACCAGCCGTTGCCGATGTGGTACGGCAGGCTCATCGAGGTGTAGCGGATGCGGGTCGGGAACAGCTCGACCAGCATCGCTGCGATCGGGCCATAGACCATGGTCACGTACAGCACCAGCACGAACAGGATGGCGATGACCATCGGCACGTTGGCCTTGGACATGTCAGCCTTGGCTGGGTAGCCGGCAGCCTTCATCGCATCGGCCAGGTCCTTCTTGAAGGCGGCGATGGCTTTGGTGCTGGCTTCGTCGAACTTGTGCTCGGTCAGCTTGGTCGCCGTGGGAACAGCGATCTCCTTGTCGCCGACGCGCACGATGGTCGCGGCACCGGCTGGAGCCTCGACGGTCTCGGAGCTGGCCGAGGACTGGGCCAGGGCACGCTTGGCGATGTCGCAGGCGCTCGTGAAGTCGACTTCACGAGCCGTGGGGCTGCCCTGGAAGGAGCAGCTTGCCAGGCTGGTGCTCAGCGTGACCTTGGAGGTCTCCTGGGCGCGGGCCAGATCAGGGTTGGCCGCGGCGGTCAGCGCCTTGAACAGCGGGAAGTAGGTCACCGCGGCAAGCAGCAGGCCGGCCATGATGATGGGCTTGCGGCCGATCTTGTCCGACAGCGTGCCGAAGATGACGAAGAAGGGCGTGCCCAGGATCAGCGCGATGGCGATCCAGATGTTGGCGGCGGCAGCGTCGATCTTGAGCACCGACGTCAGGAAGAACAGCGCGTAGAACTGGCCCGAGTACCAGACCACGCCCTGGCCGGCCACGAGGCCGAACAGCGCCAGCAGCACGATCTTCAGGTTCTTCCACTGGCCAAAGGATTCGGACAGCGGAGCCTTGGAGGTCTTGCCCTCGGCCTTCATCTTCTGGAAGGCCGGCGACTCGTTCATCGACAGACGGATCCACACCGAGATGCCCAGCAGCAGGATGGAGACGATGAACGGAATGCGCCAGCCCCATTCGCCGAATTCCTTCTCGCCCAGCGAGGTCCGCACGCCCAGGATGACCATCAGCGACAGGAACAGGCCCAGCGTCGCCGTGGTCTGAATCCACGACGTGTAGGCACCGCGCTTGCCGTGCGGCGCGTGTTCGGCCACGTAGGTGGCTGCGCCGCCGTACTCGCCTCCCAGGGCCAGGCCCTGCAGCAGGCGCAGGCCGATCAGGATGACCGGGGCTGCGGCACCAATGGTGGCGTAGGTGGGCAGCACGCCAACGATGAACGTCGACAGGCCCATGATCAGGATGGTGACCAGGAAGGTGTACTTGCGGCCGATCATGTCGCCGAGGCGGCCGAACACCAGCGCGCCAAAGGGGCGCACGATGAAGCCGGCGGCGAAGGCCATCAGCGAGGCGATGAAGGCTGCACCGGGCTCAAGTCCGGCGAAGAACTGTTTGGCGATGATGGCCGCCAGAGAGCCGTAAAGATAGAAGTCGTACCACTCGAACACCGTGCCCAGCGAAGAGGCGAAGATGACCTTCTTCTCTTCGCGGGTCATCGGCGTCGAGGCCGTTGAAGTCGCAGTTGCCATTGAAAAGTCTCCGTCTGTTGTCGGTCCGCCCCACAGGCTTTCCTCGGCGTGACTATTCACACGGCCTCTGACCGTGTTCTGACGCCAGTCTGAATCGAGGCTGACAAACTCCGCAGGAACCCGCAGTTCGCATTTCTCAATGCGAGATCAAAAGGGGCTCGCGGGTAAATCCTGAGACGGTTTGCGTCAGCCTGGGACGGGGCCTGCGCCGGGCTGGTACGCCGCCCTGAGAGCGCCTCGACGCCCTCAGTGCTTGCGTGTGACACCGGGGCGCGGCTGGGCTGCCGACTCCCAGATGCCACTGCGAAACCAGGGATCGCCGTCCAGCGCCCCGCGCAGCATGGGCAGCGCGTCCTGCCCCCAGAACAGGCGCCCCTCCAACTCCACCGTCGGCACGCCAAAGACGCCCAGCGCCAGCGCAGCTTCGGTCTCGCTACGCAACCGCTGCTTTACCGCTTCGCTCGCCGGATCCTGCACAGGCGCGAGTCGATCGGCCAGCTCGGCCAGGCGCGCCGCGTCGTTGGCATCGGCGCCGGCCCCGCGCCAGACATGATGGAAGAGCTGCTCGACCACCCAGCGGCCCGGCGTGTCACCCGGCTGCCCCTGCGGCGCCGCACAGGCCCAGGCCAGGCGCAGCAGCGGCAGCGGATTGAAGGGGTGCTGGGCCGGAGGGTCCAGCACCACCCCTTGGCTGTGTGCCAGCCAGGCCACCTGACGGAAGGTCCAGCGACGCTTGGCCTCGATCTCGGCCGGACCTTTCTGCCCCAGTGCCTGCAGCAGGGCCGCGAAAAGGATGGGGCGATAGACGACCTCGATGCTGTGTCCCGCGAGCGCCTCTGGCAGGGCCTCGAAGCCCAGCGCCGCGTAGGGCGAGATCGGGTCGAAGTAGAAGGTCAGCCGCTTCATCGATCCTGTTCCTCCGAATGCGGCCAGGGGCCGAGCCACAGCCCGTGGCGATGCATCTCTACGCGGCGCTCGGGCAACTGGTCCAAGATGTGGCGCTGCACGTCCGCAGGCGCGCCGCCCCAGCCGGCGATCTCGTTGATGCTGCGCGCGCAGCCGCGACACCAGCCGGTCGCCGCGTCCATCTGGCAGACGTTCACGCAGGGCGAGACGACAGCGGATTTCATGACTGGACGACGTCGATGACCGGCGCGCCGGTCAACCTTTCCAGCTCGCTCGGTGTCAGCTTGAAAACGCCGTTCGGATGGCCGGCCGCAGCCCAGATGATGTCGAAGCGAAACAGTTCGCGGTCGATGAAGAGCTGGGGCGCCGCAAAGCCGTCCGCCGGGGCGAACCCAGCCGGCGACACGCCGCCTATGGAAAATCCAGTGCGGGCCTTGACGAAATCAGCATCGGCACGGCCCAGCGCGCCGGTATGGGGCTTGAGCTTCACCTCATCGACGCGCTTGTCACCCGAAGTGATGACGAGCACCGCCGAATCGTCGGCCTTGCGGCGAAAGACGACGGACTTGGCGATCTGGCCCAGCGTCACGCCCAATGCGTCGGCGGCTTCCTGGGCTGTACGGGCCGCGACGTCAAGCCACAGCGGCCGGTGCGGGTGGGCGAGCGTCGCCAGCGCGGCGCTAACGCGCTGGAAGCCTTCGGGTCGGGAGTCGGTGTCAGCCATGGCCGCGATTGTGTCGCGACCGGCCCGTCCTCAGTCGCGGTCCTTGCCGTGCCCCTTGCCCTTGCCATGCTTCCTTCCGCGGTCCTCGCCCTGGTCGTTGTCGTTCTGCGGCCGGGCATAGCGCTGCTGGTACCAGTCCTCGCGAACGAAGTAGACCGGCACGTCGCAGGCGTTGTAGCGGGCGCAATGCTTGGCCCAGTGCTTCTGGTGGCCGGGCGGGATGCGCATGTAAACGGGCTCGACATGCACGGGGCGGCGCTGAACCCAAACGGGCTGCGCCACCACGACGGGCGGCGGAGCGACGTTGCCGATGTCGATGCGGCCGTAGAACCCCGGCTGACCGATCTGCACGGAGACGCCGACATCGGCGGCCTGTGCTGCGCTGGCGATCAGCGCGAGCGCAACGAGAGGGAGTATCTTCTTCATTGCTGTTCCTTCTTCAGGGGGTGGGCAGCGTGAACTCGAAGTCGTAGAAATGCTGGTGGCCTTCGACGCGGATGTTCATGCGGCCCGCGATGCCGGCGAGCGCGCCGGTGCCGGAGTCGGGTACGACGGTGATGATGAGGGTCGGATGGCCGCGGTCCATCTGGCCGTGATGGACCAGGGCGAAGCTGCCTTCAAGGCCCTGCAGCGTGCCGGTCACCGTCTCCAGCGCCACGTAGGCCGCCGAGCCTGCGACGCTGCCGTGCGTGGCCAGCATCTGGCCGGCACCGCGTGCCTCGAGCGCACCGCGATATTGCTTGTCCAGCAACATGCGGCCGACGGCAGGACTGGCGCCCTCCGCATCACGAGCCGTCATGCCGACGCTGAATTCGCCGCTGATCGAGGTCATTGCCGTTCTCCTTGGAGCCGCAGAGCCGATTCGACCACGCGCGGTGGCTCCGCGACCAGCGGCGTGAAAAGTGGATGAGCCACGCGCACGGGCACGACGTCCAGCCGGGCACCAAGCACCGTGTAGTCGTCGCCGCCGCGGTGTGCGCTGCACCAGCCGACGAGTCCGGGGCCGCGACGCAGCCGGAACTCGAAGCCGATATCCGGCTTCGGGTCGCCGGGCCGGGGGTTGGCCCGGTAAGCCAGGCCGCGCACCTCGGGCGCGGGACCATCGAGCAACTGGGTCAGCGCCTGAAGGATGCAGCCATCGCCCAAGATGTCGAGGAAGTAGCGGTCAACCTGCTGGCGGGGCTCAAAGCCGGGTGAAGCCGGATCGATGCGCGGTTCGCGCAGCTTGTGCGCGGCAGGCAGGGTTTCGCCGCTGGCGAGGTCATGGCGGTCGCCATGGTCCAGATAGGCCAGGCGCGCGCCGCGCAGGTTGAAGGCGGGCAGTCCGGCGTCGTGGGTGGCTTCGCCGAGGTCGACGAGAATTGCGCCGCTACCGCCGATGACCTCAAGCCGCGGCCCCTGGATGACGACGGCCGCGTTCTCGTCCACGCCGAGACCGAAACGGCAGCCCAGGGACTGCAGCGCCGGCAGCATCCGGCCGATACGGCCGCGCTTGAGGAAATGCTGGTCGACGAGGAGTTCGGAGAGCACGAAGCCGAAGCCATGGTCGTATTCGCGGCCCGCCCGCCAGCGGCCGCGCAGTACGGCCAGATTGTCCATGGCGTCACGGAACATCAGCCGGCTCATGACCGCCGCACCTGCGCTGGTACCGGCGATGACGCCACCTGCCGCGAAGACGGCCCGGATTGCCCCCAGCATCGCGGTTGGCCGGCCGCCGGGCTGCAGCGTGTCGACCAGGTATTCCTGCGCGCCGCCTGAGAAGAACACTGCCTTGCAGCCGGCAACGCGCGCGATCAGTTCCGTGTCGTTCAGCGTCGCGGCCAGGTCCACGCCTTCGAGGTGAGGCGCGAGCGGCACGGCCTCCGCGCGGGCGCCGCAGCGGTTCAGCGACGCAACGATCTGGGCGGCGATACGTTCGGGCTCATGAGCCGCCGTCGGGAACACCGCGATGGGCGCACCAGCGCCGCCGGCCTCGTCGACGATGCGCTGCCAGACGGTATCGCTGTCAGTACTGAGCGCGCCGCCGATGACGATGACGGTTCCGCCGCCGGCTTGGGAAGGGCTGTGCAAGATGGTTGCCGCAAGGCAGGAGTCGCAGTCCTGTCATCTTGGCAGGACTGCGCTCGATTGGACAACGGGTCAGGCCCGAGGAAACGCAACGCTTGTGACCAAGCGCTGCCGGGAACTCATTGCTCGGCCGGAGCCGACGTCGGCGGCGCCGACGCGGCAGCAGCCCCGCCGGCAGCCGGCTTCAGCGGCCCGGCCCAGCCGCCATACAGCGGCATCGGCAGGCGCACGGGGCTGATGTCCAGATAGAGATTGGTGACGGTGAACTGCTCGCCGCCGAACTCCTCTGTGCTCCAGCCCAGCGAGTCAGAGCCCTTGTAGACGCGGAACAGGAAACCCAGCTCGGCCAGCGGGTCGTTGGTGCGCGGCAGCGCGTCAAACGCCAGGCCCTTGAACTCGCGACGGTAGCTGTCGATCAGCCGCGTCATCATGTTGGAGATGGTCGAGTCGCCCAGCATGTCCAGGGACAGGAAGTCATCGGTGTAGTAGGCGCGGAAGTTGGGCGACTCGGCATCGTGCAACTCGCCACGCAGCTTGGGCGCCGACGGCGTCGTCGAGCGGGCGCGCAGATGGTAGCGGTCGCCGTGCTCCAGGTAGCTGATCCGCGCACCCCGCACATTGAAGGCACCCAGTGTGGGGTCGGATTCGGCGTCGGTCAGGTCCACCATCAGCGCGCCCCGGTCGCCAATGACCTCGATCTCGTCGCCGCGGATGATGGCTGCGGTGTTCTCGTCCACGCCCAGGCCCAGCTTGTAGCCCTTGGCCATCATCAGCGGCACCATGCGGCCGATACGGCCACGCTTCAAGAAGTGCTGGTCCACGAACAGCTCCGGGCCGACGAAGCCGAGCCCGCGGTCCACCTGCTTGCCATCGGCGATACGGCCCTTGAGGATATTGATGCTGCTGGGCGCATCACGGAACATGATGGTGCTCATGATGGCCGCGCCGGCCGAGGTGCCGGCCACGACGCCGCCCTTGCGATAGACGTCCCAGATGGCCTCCAGCATTGGTGTGCTCTGGCCGCCGGGCTGAAGCACGTCGACGATGCGCTCCTGCGTGCCGCCGGTGAAGAACACGCCCCTGGCCGCCTTGACCTTGGCGATCAGCGCGGGGTCGCGCACGACCTTGTTCAGGTCCACCCACAAGAACTTGGGTGCAACCGGCAGGGCCTCGGCCACTGCGCCGCGGCGCTGCAGCAGGTCCACCACCTGCTTGGCGCTGGCTTCGGGATCCTCGCTGGCAGTGCCGAAAACGACGAAGCGTGCGCCCTTGCCGCCAGCCAGTTGCACGATGCGCTGCCAGACCTCCTCGTTGTCCGCTTTCAGCGCGCCGCCTATGGGCACGGCATAGCCGCGGATGGCGGGTTCGGATTCAGGCAGGGGCAGCAACGCACCGGATGGGGCCGCGGGCTTGGTCGGCGCTGGCGCCGCCGCCCGTGGCTGGGTGCCCGTGACCGACGTGCGCTGCTGCTTGGCGCCCTGTGCCGCATTCGTCGCCGGTGCTGTCGTCGGGGGGGCCGCCCGTACGCCCATGGCCATCGCCATTGCCGCCACGCCAGCCCATATCCATGCCCTCATGCCTACAACCTCCTTGATCAGATCGCCATCATGACAGAGCGCCGATGACGCCTCGTCCCTCATTAGAACGGCGCCAGCGTGGCGCGGGCGAGACGAATCCCTCCGGACAGGCTGGCAGCTACCGGCACCATGCCTAGACTCGCGCGAAACCCGGAGACCACATCATGAAAACCCCCTGCCCTTCCCGAATCGCCGCCGCCGCGGCCCTGGTTGCCCTCAGCTGTGCCGCCCAGGCCCAGTCCTCGCTCGAGCGCGTCGAGATCACCGGCACCGCCATCAAGCGCATCGAAGGCGAGACGGCACTGCCGGTGCAGGTCATCACGCGCAACGAGATCGACAAGGCAGGCGTGACGACGGCGGCCGAACTGATCGCCCGCATCAGCGCCGGCACCAATAACCTGACGGACGGCGTCAGCATCGGCACGGGGGGCTTCCGCGACCAGATGGGTTTCAACGCAGCCAACCTGCGCGGCCTGGGCGTGTCGTCCACGCTGGTGCTGCTGAACGGCCGGCGCATGGCCAACTTCGCCTCCCCCGGCGACTCGGCAGGCGTGGACCTCAACAGCATCCCGGCCGCGGCCATCCAGCGCGTCGAGATCCTGCTAGACGGCGCTTCGTCGCTGTACGGCTCCGACGCCATTGGCGGCGTCATCAACTTCATCACCCGCAAGGACTTTCAGGGCGTGGACATCAGCGCGCTGGCAGGCAACACATCCGAAGGCGGGGCCAACAAGCGCTCGGCAACGCTGGCCGGCGGCTTCGGCGACTATGGGCGCGACGGCTTCAACATCATGGGCGTGCTGGACGTCCAGAGCACAAGCAAGCTCAATGCCAACCAGCGCAAGTTCATCAAGGAGCTGGACATCCCCGGCAATCTGCCTGACCAGCTTTCCAGCTACAGCTTCCCTGGCAACATCCGGCTGACCAACTACCAGCGCAACCTGCTGGCCGCTGACGGCTTCAAAACCAACGGCAAAGACGTCATCAGCTCGCGCACCGTGAACCCGGCCGCTGCAACGGGCTGCGCTCCGGACAACGGCAGCCTGTACCTGCCCGCAGGCATCGGGGGAGTGGATGGCTGCACCTTCGACTTCATGCGCGACATCGAGCTTTACCCCAAGTCGCGCAAGGGCAGCCTGTTCTCGCGCGGCGTGTTCAACCTCGGCGGCGGCCACCAGCTGTTTGCCGAGGTATCGCTGGCCCGTGCCCGCACCTTCTACTCCGGCACCCCCAACCGCATGGACGTTGACCTGAACGTCTCCATGGTGCCGGCCCTTCGGGGCAGTGCGCTGGACGACCCGGACCTGGACGAGGAAGACCGCATCGTCACGATGCGCACCCGCCTCGTCGAGGCCGGCCTGCGCACCAGCGAGCTGGTCTCCACGGCCAACCGCTTCGTCGTCGGCACACTCGGCACGCTGGCCGGCTGGGACTACGAGTGGGCCTACAACCACAGCACCAGCAAGGTGTCCGACCGCGACAGCCAGGGCTACCTGAACGAGCAGATGATCACGGACGGCTTCAACGCCGGCACGATCAGCCCATTCGGCCCGTCCAGTGCCGCCGGCCTGGCGCTGTACGAGAAGGCGCAGATCCGCGGCGAAGTGCGCCGGGCCACCGGCACGATGGACAGCCTGGACTTCAAGATGTCCAAGGGCCTGATGCCTCTGGCTGGCGGTGATCTGGCGCTGGCGCTGGGCGGCGAGCTGCGCCGCGAAAAGCAGAACTACCACCAGTCGGATGCGCTCAAGGCGGACAACATCCTCGGCGAGACCTCGCAAGGCCCCGACTCCGATTTCGGTCATTCACGCAACGTCAGTGCCGTCTTCGGCGAGATCAGCGCCCCCGTCACCAAGCAGTTGGAGCTGCAGGCAGCGATGCGCTACGAGCGCTACCAGGTCAGCGGCGGAGCGCTCAGCCCCAAGGTGGGTCTGAAGTACGTGCCCGCGCCTGAGCTGCTGCTTCGCGCCTCGCTGGGCAAGGGCTTCCGCGCGCCGAGCATGTCCGACCTGTACCGCCCGCTGTCGCTGGGCAACGCAGCCGTCGTGACCGACCCCGTGTGCCTGGCCGCCGACCCCGAGAACACAGCGACCGACTGCTCGGAAGGCTGGGGCACCTACAACTACAGCAACGCCAAGCTCAAGCCCGAGAAATCCCGACAGTTCTCCGCGGGTGTCGTGTTCGAACCCAAGCGCGGCGTCAGCATGAACGTCGACTACTGGAACATCCAGAAGAGCAACCTGATCAGCACGCTGGGCGTGGACGTGATCCTGTCCGACCTGAACAAGTATGGCTCCCTGGTGCACCGCTACTGGGACACCAAGCTGCCCGCAGACTGCGAGAGCGGCTACGACCCCGAAGACTACGCCATCTGCGGCATCGACCTGATCAAGGAGAACCGCGGCAAGCAGAAAATCTCCGGCCTGGACTTCGGCCTGACGCTGAGCGGCCTGAAGACCGGCGTTGGCGAGTTCGGGCTGCGCTTGAACGGGACGCTCACGCTGCAGTCCAAGCAGCAGACCGGCGACGGCGACCCCTTCGTCAGCAACCTGGGCCGCTTCGTCAACGACGGCGTGGTGCAACGCTGGCGGCACACTGTCAGCGCCGACTGGGCGCTGGGCCCCTACTCGCTGATGCTGTCCAACAGCTACCTGTCGGGCTACACCGACCAGCACGACATGGCCAAGGCCGACCGCAAGGTCGCCGCCTACTCGCTGTGGAACATGTCCGCCGCGTGGGAAGCCACCAAGTCGCTGACGCTGCGCGCCGGCGTGCAGAACCTCTTCGACAAGGCGCCGCCTTACTCGCAGCAGGCCTACTTCTTCCTGGTCGGCTACGACCCCAGCTACACCGACCCGCGCGGCCGCTACGGCTACGTCAGCCTGCGCTACACCTTCAAGTGACGATGTCGCGTACCCAGTCCGGCAAGGCGATGGCCTTGTCGGTCTGGGCATCGAACCACAGCGTCGTCGCGCCGCCCTCGGCGTAGATGACGCCGGGCTCGTCCACACGCTCCAGCGTTATCCAGGTCTCGAAGGCGACACGGCCGGGATCGCTCACGTAGTGTTTGGCGATCAGCTCGCCCGGCGCCTTGAGCTGGCGGTAGAAGTTGCAGAACGCATTCACGATCACCGGCCCCTGCCCGCCCGGGTTGGGCGGCGCGCCGATGGAGGCCAGCCAGTCCACGCGTGCCATCTCCAGGTAGCGGAAATACAGCGTGTTGTTGATGTGGCCCATCGCATCCATGTCGCCCCAGCGCATCTGGATACGCAGCTCGAAGGTCAGCTTCTTCTCGGCGGGGACGGTGTATCTCATGGAGCGATACCCAGTTCGGCCGCCATGCGGTTGACGAGGCCTCGCAACGCGGCGACCTCAGCCTTCAGCGCAGCGAGCTCAGCCTTCTGAAGCGCCACTTCTTCATCGCGCGGCGCCACAAGGGCGGCCGCCTGCTCGACGGAGGACACGGGACCGCACAGCAGATGCGCCCAGCGCGCCTCGCGGGCGCCCGGCGCCTTGGGGCATTTAACTGCGAAAGGCGGCTCACGCACGGCCAGCTCGTCCAGGAAGCCCTCGACGGAGGATACGTCGGCGAAACGGTGCAACCGCTCAGTGTTCTGCCTCAACTCGGCGGCCGTCTGCGGACCGCGCAGCATCAACTGCGTCAGCAGCGCCACCGCCGCGCCCGGCACACCCAAGGCTCGTGCGAAGTTGTGCTCGTAGCGCACAACACGGCTGCCGCTGACGGTATTGACGAGATGCAGCGCCTTCAGCTCCTCCACCGTCGCCAGCACCTCGGCCTCGGATACTTCCATGACCGGGTCACGCGCCGTTTTCTGGTTGCAGCCAGCGGTCAGAGCATTGGCCGACAGCGGGTAGCTGTCCGGCACGGTGGACTCCTTCTCGACGAGGACGGCCAGCACACGGGCTTCCAGCGGGGTCAGGTCTCGCTTGTGCATCAGACGCCAAACCCGTCATCAGCCTGGATCACTGCGCCATTGATGAAGTGGCTCTCGTTGGCACACAGCATCAGCAGCGCCGTGTCCAGGTCCTGTGGCTGACCCACGCGCTTGCGCGGCAGCAACTCGACCAGCTCCCTGCCCCGCTCCGTGTCCCACATGTGATGGTTGATCTCGGTGTCGATGTAGCCCGGGCAGATCGCATTCACGTTGATGCCGTACTTGCCCCACTCCAGCGCCATCGCGCGCGTCATGTGGATGACGGCAGCCTTGCTCATCGCATACACGCCAATCTGGCCAAGCACGCGCAGCCCCGCCATGGAGGCGATGTTCACGATACGCCCGCCGATGAAGGTCCCCGGCGCAGCGCCGCGCGCGCGGGCAAGCATGCGCTTGCCCACTTCCTGCGCGACGAAGAACGCGCCGCGCGTATTGGTGTCCATCACGTAGTCGTAGTCGTTCTCGGTGACGTCCGTGAGACGCTGCGTCGTGCCAACGCCGGAGTTGTTGATCAGGATGTCCAGCGTGCCGACCTCGGTCTCGGCATGGGCCACGGCAGCGCGGATGCTGGCCACGTCCGTCACGTCCAACTGCACGACGTGGGCATCGCCGCCCCTGCCTTCGATCTCGGCGCGCAGGTCCTTGAGCCGCTCGACGCGCCGGCCCGCCAGCACGACGCACGCGCCGGCCTGAGCCAGGGTCTTGGCGAACTGCGCGCCCAGGCCGCTGGATGCACCGGTGACGAGGGCCACGCGGCCTTCGAGATTGATGGAGTAACTCATGAGACTGCCTTCTGAGTGGGTTGCAGCCATCCTACCGGGCTAGAGCTCACGCACTAAAAAAGCACGATCGTTCGATTCATCATCCGCCCTCTCTAGAATCGCGCGCAATTCAATACGGTCGGAGACCCACATGACGCCCGAAGAAATCCTGGCCCAGTTCGGCCCCCGAGAGTCCATGGAGTACGACGTGGTCGTCGTCGGTGGCGGCCCGGCTGGCCTGGCCACGGCCATCCGCCTGAAGCAGATCAAGCCCGACGCCAACATCGTCGTGCTGGAAAAGGGCTCGGAGCCTGGCGCCCACATCCTCTCCGGGGCCGTCATGGACCCGCGCGCCATCACCGAGCTGTTCCCGAACTGGAAGGAACTCGGCGCACCGCTGAACCAGGCAGTGTCCGGCGACGACGTGCTGTTCCTCAGCGAGGCCGGCAGCCAGCGCACGCCCGACTGGCTCGTGCCGCGCAACTTCCACAACCACGGCTGCTACGTCATCAGCCTGTCCGACGTCGTCAAGTGGATGGCCAGCCAAGCCGAGGCGCTGGGCATCGAGATCTTCCCCGGCTTCGCGGCCGCAGAGGTGCTCTACGACGAAGAGGGCCGAGTCAAGGGAGTGGCCACCGGCAACATGGGCCTGGGCAAGGACGGCGAGCCCACCGACCACTTCCAGTTGGGCATGGAGCTGCTGGGCAAGTACACCGTGTTCGCTGAAGGCGCACGTGGCCACCTCGGCAAGCAGTTGCTGGAAAAGTTCAAGCTCACTCAAGGCAAGGACACGCAGACCTATGCCATCGGCATCAAGGAGCTGTGGGAGGTTCCGGCCGACAAGGCCCAGCCCGGCAAGGTCGTGCACACCGCTGGCTGGCCCATGGAAGGCGACACCTTCGGTGGCGGCTTCCTGTACCACCTGGCAGATAACAAGGTCACGCTGGGCTTCGTCATCGGTCTGGACTATGACAACCCGTACCTGAGCCCGTTCGAGGAGATGCAGCGTTGGAAGGCCCACCCTGCCATCCGCGCCCACATCGAGGGTGGCAAGCGCATCGGCTACGGCGCTCGCGCGATCAACAACGGCACGCCGCAGGCTCTGCCCAAGACGGTGTTTCCTGGCGGCTGCCTGGTCGGCTGCGATGCAGGCTACCTCAATGCCGCGCGCATCAAGGGCAGCCACGCAGCCATCAAGAGCGGCATGCTGGCCGCCGAGGCCCTGGCTCCGGCCCTGGACGCCGGCCGCGCGCAAGACGAGCTGACGGCCTACCCAGAGGCCTTCGACAAGAGCTGGCTGAACGAGGAGTTGCAACAGACGCGCAACTTCAAGCTCTGGTTCAAGAAGGGCAAGACCACGGGCCAGCTGATGACCGGCATCGAGCAGTGGCTGCTGCCCAAGCTGGGTGTCTCCAGCCCGCCATGGACGCTGCACAACCACAAGGCCGACAACGCCGCGCTGCGCCCGGCCGCCGAATGCGCGCCCATCACCTACCCGAAGCCGGACGGCAAGCTGACCTTCGACCGCCTGTCGTCGGTCTTCATCTCCAACACCAACCATGAAGAAAACCAGCCCGCCCACCTGACGCTCAAGAACGACACGGTGCCGGTGCAGGTCAACCTCGCGAAGTACGCTGGCCCCGAGAGCCGCTACTGCCCGGCCGGCGTCTACGAGTTCGTGCCCAACGAGGGCGGCAGCGGCGAGCGGCTGCAGATCAATGCGCAAAACTGCGTGCACTGCAAGACCTGCGACATCAAAGACCCGACGCAGAACATCGTCTGGGTCACGCCCGAAGGCGGCGGCGGCCCCAACTACGCCGGCATGTAGACTGCCACTCGCAAGCCACAAGCCAGCACCTGCCTACGGGCGCGTGCTGGCTTTAATGAGATGGTCACCCCCATCTCCGTGTTTGCCCCGAACACCCCGGTGACATAAGTTGCCGGGGTGTTCTTCTATGTGGCGGAGGTCATCATGGACTCTGTGACGCTGGTCGGCATCGACCTGGGCAAGCATTCGTTTCACCTGCACGGCCAGGACCGCAAGGGCCTGGCCGTGTTCCGCAGGAAGCTCAACCGCAAGCAGTTGGTCGAGTTCTTCGCCAAGTTCCATCCCTGCACGGCCGTGATGGAGGCCTGCGCCGGCGCGCACTACCTGGCGCGCAAGTTCATCGCGATGGGTCACGAGGTCAAGCTGATCTCGCCCCAGTACGTGCGTCCGTTCGTGAAGGGCAACAAGAACGACTTCATCGACGCCGAGGCGATCTGCGAGGCCGCCTCGCGGCCCACCATGCGCTTTGTCGTCCCCAAGACCGAGGCACAGCAGACGCTGTCCATGCTGCACCGTGTGCGTGAGTCACTGGTTCACGATCGCACCAAGACCGCCAACCAGATGCACGGCTTCCTGCTGGAGTTCGGCATTGGTCTGCCTGTCGGCTTCGCCGTTATCAAGCGGCTGCCGGCGCTGTTGGCCGAGCATGAGGATCTCCCGCCACAGTTCGTGTCAGTGTTGGAGCGTCTTCACGAGCACTTCAAGTACCTCGACGGGCGGATCGCCGAAGTCGAGAAGCAACTGAGCCAGCAAGTTCACGAGGACGACCTGGGCCAGCGGCTCATGACGCTGCCGGGCGTGGGGCCCATCACCGCCAGCGTGCTGGCCGCCAAGATGGGCGACGGGCATCAGTTCGCCAGCAGTCGCGACTTCGCGGCCTCGCTCGGGCTGGTGCCGCGCCAGTACAGCACCGGCGGCAAGGCCACGCTGCTGGGCATCAGCAAACGCGGCGACAAGAACATGCGACGGCTGCTCGTGCAGTGCGCCCGGGTCTTCATGCTGTGCATGCATAAACACCCGAGCCCGCTGGCCGACTGGGTGCACGCGCTGCTCACGCGCCGTCACTCCAACGTCGTTGCCTGCGCGCTGGCTAACAAGCTCGCGCGCATGGCCTGGGCGCTGGCGCGCGGGCACTCGGTCTATGAGCCGGGCAAGTTGCGACCAGAACCGGCAGCCGCCTGAACTCCAGCTCCCTTCTGCTCTTCAACCCCAACCGGGGCACCCAACAGGTTTTGCGACCGCTGTAGCAGTGATGACGTGAACGGCCCATTCGGCCTGGCAGGCATCCAGATCGTAAAAACGGCGACCAACGCCGAGGCTTTTTTAAGGACTGCCAGGTGCGACTCTCATCGTGGCGCAGGGATCAACGATCCCTATCCAGACGCCGGATAGATTTACGCAAACCATCTTCACCTCAACCTGCATTCAGCCCTTGCAAAAACGGGGGTGACCATAGATTTTGTGAGCCGACCGGCCGTAGAGCCGGCGAGCACCGCCCATCGCTGTCATCCGAGCAATGCGTCCGACCTTCCTTTCACTGCTGCTGGCCGCCATGCTGGCGTCCCCGCTCGCCAGTGCCGAGGCAGCCCCGCAACCGGCGTTGCCGCCCCTGACCGCCAGCGAAGCCTTCTCAGCGCCCGACTTCATCTCGCCGCGGCTCTCGCCCGACGGCCTGCACCTGGCGATGCTCACCCGCATCGACGGCCGCATGCACCTGGCCGTGCTCGACCTTAGCAAGGGTTCGTTCGAATCCCGTGTCGGCTATGCAGACGCCGACGTCTCGCAACCCACCTGGCTCGGCACCGACCACCTGGTCTACACACTGGCCCAGCACGGCCAGAGCCGCAAGACGCTGGCCCGCCAGGGCGGCATGTTCGTCACCACGCGGGACGGCGCCAGGCAGCGCAAGGTCTACAGCACGCTCAACGACCAGTGGGCCAGCAACGCACGCCGCTACACGCGCATGTGGCCGGTGCAAACGCTGCCAGGCAACAGCACGGAACTCATCGTCGGCTGCGACGACGTCGACAAGTACAGCATCGACCTCTACCGCATCGACGTGACGACCGGCAAGCGCCAGTGGCTCACGCGCGGCCGGCCGGAGCGCGTGCGTGACTGGGTACTGGACGCCAAGCAGGAGCCACGCATAGCGATCGGCGGAGTGCCGGAATCCACGGAGCAGATCGTCCACTACCGCGACCCGGACGGCAGTTGGCGAGAGCTGTGGCGCTACCGCGTGGGCCGCGACGACATACGCCGCCCAGTCAGCGTGGAAGCCGACGGCAAGTTGCTCGTCGCCACCAACGCGGGTCGCGACACGATGGCACTGCGCGAGTACGACCCGGCGAGCGGCCAGTGGGGCGACCTGCTCGTCGAGCACCCGCAGTACGACGTCGCGGTCGATGCGCTCGGCGACGAGGTCGGAGAGTTGCTGCGCGACGAGCTGAGCGGCGAGTTGCTGGGCGTACGCATCGACGCGGCCCGGCCGCAGTTCGCCTGGATGGACACGCGGCGCCAGTCCGTGCAGCGCATGGTCGATCTGGCGCTGCCCGGGCGCGTCAACCTGCTGCAGTTCTCGGCCTCGCCACGAGTGCTGGTCAGCTCGCGCTCCGACACTGAGCGGCCGCGCTGGTATCTGCTGGACCGCAGCAGCGGCACGTTGACACCGGTGCTGGACGTGCAGGGCCGGTTGGACCCCCGGCGGGTACCGACCACTGAAAGCGTGACGCCGCGCAGCCGCGATGGCCAGGCGTTGCCGGGCTATGTGCTGCGACCGCCGCAAGCCACCGCCGGCGCGCCGCTGCCCACCGTTGTGCTCGTGCACGGCGGGCCGTGGACGCGCGGTGCCGTCTGGGGCGATTCGGGCGGCGACATGAGCGAGGCCCGTTGGCTGGCCTCGCGCGGCTACCTCGTGCTGCTGCCCAGCTTCCGCGGCAGTGCCGGCTTCGGCAAACGCTTCATGATGTCGTCGCGCGGCCAGTACGGCATGGCGATGCAGGATGACATCGACGACGCGGTCGACGCCCTCGTCCAGCGCGGCGATGCTGACCCGCAGCGGCTGTGCATCATGGGCGCAAGCTACGGCGGCTACGCGGCGCTGATCGGCGCAGCCCGCGCGCCGGAACGCTACCGCTGCGCCATCGCGGGCTTCCCCATCAGCGACCTCGCAAGGCTGCTCAGCTCCGACTGGAGCGACCTGTCGCGCAACAAGGATGCGCGACCCTTCCTCGTCGACATGATCGGTGACCCGGTAAAGCAGCGCGCCGCGCTGGACGCTGTCTCGCCGCTGTTCCTCGCGTCGCGCATCAAGGCCAAGGTCATGATCTACGCTGGCGTTGATGACCCGCGCACGCCGCTGGAGCAAGCCGAGCTCATGCGCACGGCGCTGGAGCGCGCGGGCAACCCGCCGGTGTGGATGGCCAAGTACGGTGAAGGGCACGGCTACAGCGTCGCCGCCAACCAGTGGGAGCTGCTGGACCTGCTGGAGCCTTTCCTTGCCGAGCAGCTTGCGCCTGCGCAGCCCCGCCGATAGACTGTTTTTTCATACAGTCAATGCCCCGGAGGGCAGCGTGAACCAAGGCACGATCAGGGTCGGTATCGGTGGCTGGAACTTCGAGCCCTGGCGCGACAACTTCTATCCCAGGGGCTGGCCGCAGGCGCGCGAGCTGGAGTACGCCAGCCGACGGCTCACAGCCATCGAGATCAACAGCACCTACTACGGTGCGCAGAAGCCGGCCACATTCGCCAAATGGCGCAAGGAGTCGCCCGAAGGCTTCATGTTCTCGCTCAAGGCCATCCGCTTCGCGACACAGCGCCGCGTGCTGGCCGAGGGCTCGGAGTCGATCCGGCGCTTCATCGCCAGCGGCATCGCAGAACTCGGCGACAAGCTTGGCCCCATCGTCTGGCAGCTGGCGCCAACGCACAAGTTCGATGCAGCAGACATGACAGCCTTCCTGGAGCTTCTGCCGACCGAGGTCGATGGTCTGAGACTGCGCCATGCGCTTGACGTGCGCCATGCGAGCTTCCAGTGCACCGAGTACCTGGACCTCGCCAGAAAGTACAGGACCGCGACGGTGTTCACCGAATCCGATGATTACCCGCCCATTGCCGAGGCGACGGGCGACTTCGTCTACACGCGCATCATGCGCACGCACCCGGACGAGCCTCTGGGCTGCAGGCCCGAAGTGTTCCCGCAACTCGCCGCCTCGGCGCAGGCCTGGGCCGACGGCGGCGAGCCTGACGGCCTGCCGCGCATCGAGCCGCCCTCCCCCGAGACAACGGCGCGCGACGTCTTCATCTACTTCATCAGCGGCGCCAAGGAGCGCGCTCCTCACGCAGCGATGGCACTGCGGCGGGCGCTGGGCGAGGACGTGCCGGCCTAGGGGCCTGTTCACGCGCCGGTGGCAGGCACTAGCCTTCCAACCGCGCCATCCACTCGGCAGTGGCGCGGTCTTCGGCCCGATCGGAAGCAGCCAGCGTCTCGCGGATGCGCTGGCGCTCCACGACAGCACGGTTCTGGCTCATCTTGAGCTTGAGCTCCCACCGCGTCACCCGGACGCGAAAACCGACGATGGCACCGAGCAGCTTGTACTGGTAGTCCTCGGGCAGGCCACGCCACTGCTCGGCGTAGTCGGGTTCGAAGCGGCCGATCAGTCGCTTGAGCAGCGCGTCCTTGTCGGACTGCCCGTCGATCAATTCGATGTCACCGTAGGCATGCAGGGCGGCGTAGTTCCAAGTCGGAACGTTCTTCGACGACTCGTAGTGCCTCGGGCTCACATAGGCACTCGGGCCGCTGAAGACCGCCAACACGTGCCGCTGTTGCGACAACCAGCCCCAATGCGGGTTGGCCCGCGCCATGTGCCCCTCCAGCCACAGGCCGTCGCCGTCGGGCAGGGCCACGAGCGGCAGGTGGCTGCCGAATCCCTGGCCCTCGGCGTCCGGGCCGACCAGCAATGCCAGCGGATGTTCGGCGACGAGGCGTCGTGCGTGCTCCAGGTCGTTGGAGGCGAAATGCGTGGGCAGGTACACGACGGAACTCCCGGATCAGACACAAAACAGGGCACGATCATCGCGCAGCGCGCCCCACATGGGGGCGCGATCCAGGCCCGGCAAGGCGCCCCACGCTGGCGCCGCCCCGTCGGCAGGCAGCACCATCCGCAGGCACGCCAATTGCGAGACTGCCCGTTTTTGGGCTCTGCCCATGGAAACGTTTTCCAAGAGATGCGATGAACAAAGTCTGGCACAAGGGTCTGCCCTTCAGCGCCGAAGTGGCACCCTATCTGCGGCGCATGGCGCTGGTCGATGAACACCGGGAGGCACTGCTGAGACTGCAGGGCGTCTGGGACAGCCTCGCGCTACTGGGCCAGATGAGCGGCACAGCCGCCGACATCGCGCAGACACGCACCGCCTTCCAGGACCTCACCACCACGCTGCTAGACAGCCTCGCGCGGCGGCTGCGCACGCACGCGCTGGCACGCATGGACGGCCGCGCCCGCGTGGCCATCGACATCCTCGTGCGCAACCTTTTCGAGCGCACGGCGGACGTGGGCTTCCTTGCTTCGGACGGGCCCTTGTGCGCGCACGCCGCACTGGATCCCGTCGCCCCCGGACATGCCGCCAGTCGTGCGGCGCTGCAGGCGCGTTTCGCGGCCTACACCGCCAAGTACTCGGTGTACGACGACGTCATCGTGCTGTCGCCCAGCGGCGAAGTCCTGGCACGACGGGACGACGGCATCGCGCTGCCCGCCTGCGACGAAGACTGGATCGCCGATGCGCTGGCCTCGGGCGCGCCTTACGTGGAACGCTACGGCCCCACTGCACTGCTCGGTGGCCGCCACGGACTGATCTACGCTCGGCCCCTGCGTGCGCGAGATGGCGTCGTTGGCCTGCTCTGCCTGTCCTTCCGCCTGGACGACGAGATGGCGACCATCTTCCGCCAGTTGCTTGCCGACCAGGACCAGCATGCCGTCATCTGCCTGCTCGACAGCGGACATCGCGTGCTGCAGAGCTCCGACCCCTGGCAGATCCCACCTGGCGCACAACTGCAGCCTCAGGGCGAGCGCCTGCTGTTCGCCGGCCGCGACTACCTCTGCGCCACCGCACGCGCGAGTGGCTACGAAGGCTACTTGGGTCCTGCAGGCTGGATGGCCTGCGTGCTGACGCCGCTGGAGTGGGCCTTCGAGGCCGAGGACGACCGGGCGCTGGACGAGGAATTGCGCCGCCTGGGCGAGACCGTTGACACCCGGCAGCTCTTCGACGCCGAGTTGCAGGGCATCCCCCTGGAGGCGCGCCGCATCCAGCGCAACCTGTCGCGCACGCTGTGGAACGGCAAGCTGCACAGCCACGCTCGCGCCGGCCAGGGTGGCGCCGGCTTCGCAACTACGCTGCTCAATGAGGTGCAGCGCACCGGGGGGCAACTGCGGCAGGTGTTCGAGCAGGCCATCGCCAAGCTGCAGAACTCCGCGCTGGCCGAGATCTACGAGGGCACCCTGTTCCAGGCACGACTGGCCATCGACATCATGGACCGCAATCTCTACGAGCGCGCCAACGACTGCCGATGGTGGGCACTGGACGTGCGGCTGCAGAGCGCCCTGGCCGAGCAGACGGCCGGACGCGACACACCGCAGGCCCAGGCTGCAGCGGCCGAGGCCCAGAAGGTTCTACAGCACATCAACGGGCTCTACACCGTCTACTCGCTGCTGCTGGTGTTCGACCTGCAGGGCCGCGTGGTGGCCGTGTCCGATCCGGCGCAGGCCCACCATGTCGGCCAATGCCTCGACGCGCCCTGGGTCAGGGCCGCACTGGGCCTGCGCGACCCCGAGCGCCATGTCGTCTCTCGCCACGAGCCCAACGCGCTTTATGGCGCAGCGGATGCAGCCGGCCGGCCCACCTACGTCTACGCCACCTCGCTACAGCATGAGGGCCAGGTCGTGGGTGGCATCGCGATCGTCTTCGACGGCGAGCCACAGTTCGCGGCCATGCTGAGGGATGCCCTGCCCACCGCCACGGCCGGCACGCCCGCGGCGACGGGGCTTTTCGTGACGCGCGACGGCCGCGTCGTCGCGAGCTCCGACCCACGCTGGCAGGCTGGAGATCCGGCTCCGCTGAAGCCAGCCACGCTGGCCAACCTTGCCGCCGGTCAGACGCTGCACTGCGAACTGGACATCGCCGGCATGGTCTATGCCGCAGGCGTCGCCATGTCGCAGGGCTACCGCGAATACCGGCACGGGCAGGCAGCAACCAGCGAGGACGTGGCCGCCGTACTGCTGCAGCCGCTAGGCCCACGGGTGCCCAGCCTGCCAGCCATAGCCGATGCAGGCTTCTTGCCGCCCCCCACGCAGGCCACCGGGCAAGACCTGGACATCGCCGCCTTCAGCGTGTCCGGCGAATGGCTGGGCCTGCCTGCGGAGCTGATCGTCGAGGCGCTGGAGCAACCGCGCCTGACCGCCCTGCCCAACGCCCCCCGCGCGCTGGTCGGCATGCTGCAGCACGGGGGGCGCATGCTGCCGGTGCTGGACCTCGGCCTGGCTTTGTACGGCCGCGCGACCGACGCGCGCGATACGCCTGTCGTCGTCTGCCGCAACGATGCCGGGCAAAGCCTTGCGCTACGCGTGGAAGAGCTCGGGCCTGTATTCAGCATCGCCGCGGCCCAGGCCTTGCCCAGCCCGGGCAATCGTGCCCGCCTGGTGCGCGGCGCCGAGGCTTCGCCCCACCGCATGCTGACGCTGCTCAGTGCCGCGGACCTGTGGGTCCATGTCGGACTGAGTGTCGAGCCAGGCCAGGCCGCGCTGCCGGCCCCCTGAACGACGGCAGGCGCCTCCTATGATGCCGCGATGCCCCCTCCCGATGCCGAAGCCAACCCCGCCAGCGGCGCCCTGCTGAGCCTGCGCCCACCCGGCGGCGCTACGGACGAAAGAGTGGCCGTCGAGATGCCTGTGGCGTTGACGGTCAACGGGGTTTCGCAGGCCGTCATGCTGGCAACGCCGGCAGACCTGGAGGACTTCGCACTGGGATTTGCGCTCAGCGAAGGCTGGATCAGGTCGAGCCAGGAGCTGCTGGACGTGGAGGTACTGACGCAGCCCGACGGCATCGAGCTGGCACTGCGGGTGACGACGGCCCGCGAGCAGCAGCTCAAGGCGCGCCGTCGCCTGTTGGCTGGCCGTACCGGATGCGGACTGTGCGGACTGGAAAGCCTGGCCCAGGTGAGCGCCGTGAAGCCCGCGCCAGTGCAGGCGCCGGTGCTGGCCGATGGTGCGCTGGACCGCGCTTTGGCCGGCCTGCATGCGGCCCAGGTGCTGAACGCGCGCTGCGGCGGCCTGCATGGCGCGGCGTGGTGCCTGCCCGGTGGCGAGCTGCTGCTCGCGCGCGAGGACATCGGCCGCCACAACGCGCTGGACAAGCTGACCGGCGCCCTCGCCCGCCACGGGGCAGACCCTCGCGACGGCTTCGTGCTGATGTCCAGCCGCGCAAGCTACGAGCTGGTCCACAAGACAGCCATGGCTGGCGCGGGCCTGCTGGCCTGCATGTCTGCGCCCAGCAGCCTGGCCATAGCAATGGCCGACCGGGTGGGCCTGCAGCTCTGGGCCTTCGTGCGCGAGGGGCGCGCGACGCGCTACGCCTGAGGCCCGGCCGGTAGCGCCTCGCCCTCACCGGCGAGGAAGCAGTGCGCGACGATCTGATCGCGGCCGGCCCGCTTGGCTTCATACAAGGCTTCATCCGCCGCGGCGTACATCGCCTCGGGCGTGAGCCCGGATGTCGGCGCGGCCCACCAGGCGACGCCGAAGCTGGCCGTAACGATTCGATGGGGACTGTCCGCATGCGGGACCGCCAGCGCATGGACGGCAGCGCTGAGCCGGCCGACAAACTGGCGGGCCACGGCGGCCGAGGACGCCGAGAAGATGACGCCGAACTCCTCGCCGCCGAGGCGGAACAGCGCATCGGTGGAGCGCTTGAGGCCGTTGTTGAGCGTCTGCGCGAAGGCTCGCAGCACTGCATCGCCGGCCTGATGGCCATAGCGGTCGTTGTAGGCCTTGAAGTGGTCGATGTCCAGCATGCACAGGCCGACGGCCTGGCCGCGCTGGGCGCTGGCCAGGCAGATGTCATCGAAGTGGCGTCGGTTGAAGGCGCCGGTCAGCGCGTCCAGGATGGCCAGATCGCGCAGCTGGCGGTTCGCGGCCTCCAGCGCACGGGCATCGTTCAGCAGGCGCTGTTCGTCGGCCTTGCGACGTGAGATGTCCAGGTGCGTTCCGGCCAGCCGCAGCGGGCGATCGTCAGCGTCTCGCTCGAAGACACGGCCGCTGCTCTGCACCCAGACCCAGTGGCCCTGTGCGTGGCGCATGCGGAACTCAGCCGCGTAGCGCTCCTCCTGGCCACCAAGGTGACGATCAAGGGCCTGCCGGGCCTCGACGAGGTCGCCGGGATGACACAGCCGCTCCCAGGTCTGACCACTGATGGGCTCCAGTTCAGCGCAGGTGTACCCCAGCATCTGCGCCCAGCGTTCGTTGATCGCAAGGCGATCGCTATCCAGACGCCAGTCCCAGGTACCGGCGGCGGTGCCATCGATCACGTTGCTCAGATGCTGCCGGTCCTCCGCCAGCACGGTCTCGGTGCGCTCCAGATGGCGCCGAACGACGAGGCTGCGCCCGACGGCCAGCGCGACAAGCAGCGTGGCCAACCCACCCGCGGCCAGGGCCAGTAGCGGCGTGCGATCGACCGCATTGCCGAGCGCGCCCGGCCGCGGTCGGAGCACAAGCTGCCAGGGGCGGCCGCCGACATCGACGCTCAACGCCATGCCGCGCTCGTCTACACGGGATGGCTCGCCGGAGGCGGACGCATAGATGAGGCGGTGGTCCTCCTCCTGGTCGAAGACGAAGACATCCAGGCCGTTGGCCTCCGCCCGTACCAACGCCTCCGACATCAGCGAGGGCAGCTCGACGACGCCAGCCAGGAAGCCGCGCAGCTCGCGCCGGCGCGCCTCGGTGCCCACTGGGCGCGGCACGCGGTAGACGGGTGCCGATACGGCAAAGCCGCTGCGGGCCCCGCCCGGCTGGCCACGATGGATCACCGTGAACACCTCGGACGCGATGGGCACGCCGGTGTCGCGGGCCAGCAGCTTGGAATGCATGCGGCGCGGGTCGAAGGCCATGTCCACGCCCACCGCCGCGCCGCTTTCGGGCCAGGAGTAGTGCACCGGCACATGGAACTCGCGCGGCCGCGCGGCCACAAAGCCGCCGCCCCGGTCGTCGGGTGCCGGCTCGACGACCAGATAGCCTGGCTGCTCGCGCGCCGCCTGCCTCTCGAACGCGGCCAGTTGCTCATGCGGCACGACAGGCTGCCATTCCAGCAGCGTCAGGCCCGATGCGTCGCCAACGAGGCTGGCGCCATAGCGCATGAACTGCTCGCGTGTCAGATCGGTCTGGGCCGACAGCATCTGCCCAGCAGCCTGCAGCGCCTCCACGACCCGCATCAGCTGCCGGTCGAAGGCACCAACGACGCTCTGCCCCATGGCATTCAATTGCTCGCGCTCCTGCGCCGCCGCCTTCAGCGACAGCGAGCGGTAGGCGCCGAGGCTGCCGGCCAAACCCACCACCAGCACGAGCGCCACCAGCGCCACGTCCACGAACGAAGGCCAGAGTTCGCGTCGCTGTCGGGTGCTCATGGCCGGGCCTCGAGCGTGCTCACGAGGCGCTCGTAGAACTGGGCCTGCTGGCGCAGGAACTGCGCCGGGTCCTGGGTGGCAGAGATCCGGGCCGACGCGCCCAGGGCCTCGGTACCGGCCTGCCACTCGGCGTCGGCAGCCACCTTGTCGAGGACTGCCCTCCAATGGCCGACGGCTTGCGCCGACATGCCCGCCGGCCCGAGCAACGCCGACCAGCCCTGCAGTTGCTGCATGTCGCGCCAACCCAGTTCGCTGGCGTTTTGCAGACGCGGCAGCGAGCGCAACCTCCCCTGCGCCGTCGTCATCAGGCCGCGCAACATGCCGGACTGCACGGCCGGCACGATGCTGCGCGCGTTGTTGCAGCTGAAGTCAGCCTCGCCCCTGAGCAGCGCCTGTGTCGCTTGCGAGCCCTGGCCGACATGCAGCGGTCGGGCCGCGTCGTCCGGCAGGCCGTTCAGCGCAAACAGGTAGCGCACCGCCAAGCTCTGCAGCGAACCTGCGCCGGCCGTGCTGTAGCGCAACTGCCCCGGCGCCGCGGCGATGGCAGCGAGCAGCTCGTGCATGGACCTCATGGGCGAACCACTGCGAACGGCACAGATGAGCGGTGCCTCGTCAAGCACGGCAAGCACGGTGAAGTCGCTCGCCGGCACTGCCGTGCGCGGCGAAAGCGCCGGCTGGATGGCAATGTTGCCGACCCGCCCAAGCAGCAGCGTCTGGCCGTCCGGTGCGGCCATCTTGACGGCGCGAGCTGCTGCTGCCCCCGACTCGGCCGTGAGGTAGCTGATCTCGATTGCGATGCCTGCGGTCCGCGCGGCGCTGCGCGCAAGATTGCGAGCAGAACCGTCCGCCTCGCCACCAGCCACGAATGGAACGAACAGCCTGACTGGCGACGGCACAGCGGGCACCAGCAGTTCGCCAGCAGCCACCGGCATGCCGCCCAGCAAACCACCGGCCAGCATCCACAAGGCGCCCCAACGACAGGTTCTATTTCTTGTCTTTATCAACACGCAATTGATCATAAATGACCAATTCGCATGGAGTTTCGAGAAATTTTGATGGAATCGGGCAATCCTTGACGAACTGAGCGGAGGCCTGGGAGCAAGCCGCTCAGCGCGAGGCTGGCGCGGCTTTGCGTGGCCCGTGCTTCAGCATGCTCTAGCCGAACCTGGGATCGACCTCAGCACAGCATGGACGACAGCGCATCCTGTACCAGTTGGTGCTGGTATGGCCGCCCATCCACATCGACCCACTATCGAACGCGGAAACAGCCAATCATGACCGGCACGTCTTGCGAACCCTCACGTGTGCGGATGCACCGACTGCATTCGCGTCAGCCCAAGCACCCTCCGCGGCGCCAAGAACTCGCATCTGGCACGCCAGGCGACCAAGGTGACGCGTCAGTTGCCGCGCGCGGCTGACTGCCCTGCATCGCTGGATGGGAACACCCGGGCGCAAAGAAAGTCGACGAAGGCACGGACTTTGGGCGAAGGGTGCTTGCTGGCGGGCCAGAGGACGTGGAAGACGCCTGTGCGTTCCACGTGGTCAGCCAGCACGGCTTCCAACCGTCCGTCCGAAAGAGGCTCCCGGATCGAGAACTCCGGCAGATAGGCGATCCCCAAACCCTGCAGTGCAAAGCACACGCGCGTCTCGATGTTGTTGCAGATCATCGAGGTGGGCAGCGGCAACTCGGCCACATCGGCAGTACGGCGCAATGCCCATGCCTCCAGCTTGCCACTGTTGGGAAACCGGTAGTGCAGGCAGGCGTGCTGCAGCAAGTCTGCAGGCACCTTGGGTGTGCCCCGCCGCGCCAGATAGTCGGGCGAGGCAACCAACATCGATCGGAAGGCGCCAAGCCTGCGCGCCGACAGGCGCGAGTCCGTTGGATCACCGGTCCTGACCACGGCATCGAAACCCTCCTCGATCACATCGACCAGGCGGTCGGTGAAGTCCAGGTCCAGCTCGATGTCCGGGTACTCACGCATGAACTCGCCGAGTACGGGCAGCACCAGCGAACTGACCAGGGGCAGACTGACCCGCAGGCGGCCCCGCGGCGTTGCGCTCGCCTGTGACAGCTCCTGCTCCGCCGCTTCAATCTCGGCCAGGATGCGGCGGCTGCGCGCCAGGAACAGCGTGCCCTCGGCCGTCAGCGTGACGCTGCGCGTGCTGCGATGGAACAGGCGCACACCGAGCTTCTCCTCCAGCCGCACCACGCTCTTGCCGATGGCGGACGCAGATACGCCCAGCAGCCGACCGGCGGCAACAAAGCTGCGTGTCTCGGCAACCTGCACGAACACCATGAAGCCATTCAGGCTTTCCACTGGACTCCATTGCGGACAAAAAGTTCCGCTTAAAACGGAACTCTACCCGGCTTTTTCTTTAATCCGAGGATTCCTATCGTGACGGACATGTTCATTGATGAGAACAGGTCCCTATGACGACTCCCGCATTTCCTTCGCCCTCTGGCATCCCATCCGGGCATCTGTCCGCCCCCATCCAAGCCGCCATTCAACTGGCGCTGGATGAACAGCGCCTGGTGGGCGCCGTGGTCCTGGTGGTCCACAACGGCACAGTGATTCACCGGCAGGCGGCAGGCTGGGCCGACCGCGAAAGCCGTCGGCCCATGACCGTGGATGCGATCTTCCGCCTGGCATCGGCAAGCAAGCCCATCGTCTCGGCAGCGGCTCTGGTGCTGGTCGCACAAGGGCGGCTCAATCTGGACGACGGCATCGATTGCTGGCTACCCGAGTTCCGACCGCGGACGGCCGATGGTCGGGCTGCGCGGATCACCGTGCGGCAGTTGCTCAGCCACACGGCCGGGTTGGGCTACCGCTTCTTCGAGACCGCTGCGGATGGTCCCTATGCACAGGCCGGCGTTTCGGACGGCATGGATACATCGACGCTCAGCTTGGCAGAGAACCTGCGACGCATCGCCGCAGTGCCATTGCTGTATGAGCCGGGAACAGCCTGGGGCTATTCGCTCGCAACCGACGTGCTCGGCGCCCTGATCGAGAAAGTCCACGGCGCGCCACTGGAGTCAGCCGTACGCCAGCTCGTGACCGGCCCGCTCGGCATGGCCGACACATGCTTTGTTGCGCAGGACGCGCAGCGCGTTGCGACCGCCTACGTGAGCGACACCCCCCGACCGCACCCATTGACGGAGGGCGAAACCGTTTCGCCATTTGAGGGGGCAGTCGGGATCGTCTACAGCCCGGAGCGCATCTTCGATCCAAAGGCGTTTCCCTCTGGCGGCGCGGGCATGGCGGCAACGGCTGAGGACTTCATGCGGCTGCTGGAAGCCTTGCGCCAGGACAGTCCGCTTCTGCCCCGCGGGTTGATTGCGGAAATGGGCCGAGACCAGACGGGCGGTCAAGATCTGCCCAACGTGCCAGGTTTCGGCTTCGGGCTGGGGTTCTCGGTCATGCGCGACCCGACGCTGGCTGCTTCGCCTGAATCGGAAGGCACCTGGCGCTGGGGAGGCGCTTACGGGCACTCCTGGTTCGTAGATTGCAAGCGAGGGCTCAGCGTCGTGGCGTTCACCAACACCTTGTACGAGGGCATGTCGGGGCGTTTCGTCACCGACCTGCGCGACGCGGTCTACACCGCCCTGGAGGCAGGGCGATGACCTCGGCAGCGAAAGATCGCATGCCTGTCGGCTCGCTGCTGGCGCTATCGATGGCGGCCTTCGTCACCATCCTGACCGAAGCGCTTCCAGCCGGCTTGCTGCCCCAGATGGCGCAAGGGCTGGGCGTCTCGCAAGCATGGGTCGGCCAGACCGTCACGCTCTATGCAATAGGTTCCCTGGTCACCGCCATCCCGCTGACTGTCGCCACGCGAGGGATTCGCCGCCGGCCGCTGCTGCTTGCCGCCATAGCCGGCTTCACCATCGCCAACACAGTGACGGCGCTCTCTGCAAGCTATGTGCTCACCATGGTGGCACGCTTCCTGGCGGGCGTTTCGGCGGGCTTGCTGTGGGCGCTGCTGGCCGGCTATGCAGCGCGGATGGTGCCTGAACATCAAAAGGGCCGCGCCATCGCCATCGCGATGGCAGGCACGCCGCTGGCGCTTTCGTTGGGCGTGCCTGCCGGCACCTTCCTGGGCCATCTGGTGGGTTGGCGCGCTTGCTTTGGCAGCATGAGCCTGCTGGCGCTGGCGCTGATGGTCTGGGTGCGCCTGAAAGTGCCTGACTTCGCGGCGCAGGCTGCCGAGGAACGCCTGCCGTTGCTGCGGGTGTTCACGCTCCCGGGTGTTCGCCCAGTGCTGTTCGTGGTGATGGCCTTCGTCCTCGCACACAACATTCTCTACACGTACATCACCCCGTTCCTGCTTGAGGCCGGCCTGGTGGACCGCACGGATCTGGTGTTGCTGGTCTTCGGTACCGCATCACTGCTAGGCATCTGGGTCATCGGTGTACTGATAGACCAGCATCTGCGCGCGCTGACGCTGGCGAGCACGGCCTTGTTCGGACTCTCGGCGATGGTGCTGGGCCTGGCAGGCACCGAGGCCAACGCCGTCTATGCAGCGGTGGGGGCATGGGGACTTGCTTTTGGTGGCGCCGCGACCTTGTTCCAGACCGCATTGGCCAGAGCCGCCAATGGCGCCACGGATGTCGCGCAATCCATGTTGGTCACAACCTGGAACACGGCAATTGCCGGTGGCGGCATCGTCGGCGGCGTGCTGTTGGACAACCTCGGTGCAGGGGCCTTCTCACCTGCGCTGCTGGCGCTGCTGCTGGCAACACTTCTGGTGGCGGGCTCTGCCAGGCGCCATGGCTTCCCCGCCCCGGCGGCCTGAGTACTGACCGATGGACGCTGTTGAAGCGCCGGCCATACGGGTGAGAACCCTGACGTTTTACCTTGCAAAACCTTGCAAAAGCTCCCGCTGCATGACACAGCCTGGAGATTGGTTGGAAAGGGCGAAGAACCGGCCCTGAAGCATGGGTTCCCCTAGGGGCACATGGCATCCTCGCGTCGACCCAAACACGGGAGGAGACGAGGTTTATGGCCGACATGCGGCACATCCTTTTTGCCGCTGCGGCGGTCATCGTGGCTGGCTTGGCTCGGGCCGAGCCGCCACGCCTGGACCTGAGCTGGACGCTGGAGCGCGCGGGCGTCAGCAGCGGCGCACCCGACGGGCAGACCCAGGCCGTGCTGGCGCTACGCAACGCGGGCGCCGCGCCCCTGCCGGTGCAGGGCTGGTCGCTGTACTTCACCGTGCTGGCTGGCCTGGAGTCGGGGGCCATGCCCGGGGGCATGCGCGTTGAACAGGTCAAGGGCACGCTCTACCGCCTACGGCCCGCCGAAGGCTTCCCAGCGCTCGCACCCGGCGCCGAACAGCGCGTGACGCTGCGCCACCCAGAGATCCTGTGGCAGCCCGCCAAGGCGCCGCAGTCCCCCTTCGTGGCTGAAGACGCGCATCCCGACGCGGCCGTTCCAGCGCAGGCCTGGCGGCTCATGCCCATCGACCGGTCGCGCATTGCACTACCCGCGGACACAGAGCCATTGGTCGACGCCGGGGCGCTGTATGCACGCTACGAGACGATGCAGCCCGTGGACCGGATCGAGCTGCCACCGGTCTTCCCCAAGCCGCTTCAATGGCAGCGTGCGGCGGGCGAGTGGCGCCTGCAGGCTGCGCCGCAGGTCGTCGCGCCGCCGCAGTTGGCTTCGCAGGCCCGCCAGCTGCAGGGCTGGCTCGATGCGGTGCTGGTGCACCAGCCGAGGAACGGAACCTTCAGGCTGGAACTCGGCCGCGTTCGCGGCCAGAGCAGTCCCGAGGCCTACGAGCTGCGCATCACGCCGCAGGGGGCGACGCTGCGTGGTGCGACACCTGCTGCCGTCGCATTGGGCCTGCAGTCGCTGCGCCAGATGCTGCCTACCGGCAGCCCGGCACCCAGCCTCGCGCTGCCGGCGCTGCACCTCGTGGATGCACCTCGCTTCGCCTACCGCGGCCTGCTGCTGGACGTGGCGCGCTCCTTCATGACGGTGCAAGAAGTCGGCCGCGTGCTTGAGCTGATGGCACGACTCAAGCTCAACACATTGCACCTGCACCTGTCCGACGACGAGGGCTGGCGGCTGGAGATCGCGGCACTGCCCGAACTGACCGCCGTCGGCGCAAAGCGCGGGCTCTCCGCCGACCCGCTGGCGATGCTGCCACCGGCCTATGCCTCAGGGCCGAAGGCAGGCACGCCTCCAGGCAGCGGCCACTACAGCCGTGCCGAGTTCATCGCGCTGTTGCGCCAGGCGGCGGACCTCGGCATCACCGTGATTCCAGAGTTCGACCTGCCCGGGCACGCGCGCGCCGCCGTTGTCGCCATGGAGGCACGCCACGCTCGGCTGGCCGCCAGCGATCCGCAGGCAGCCGACGCCTACCGGCTGCGCGACCCCGCCGACCGCTCGCGCTACCAGTCCGCGCAGCAGTACGACGACAACCTCATGGATCCGGGCCTGCCATCCACGTACCGCTTCATCGACACCGTCGTCGGTGAAGTCATCGGCCTCTATCGCGAAGCCGGCGTGCCGCTGCGCCGCCTACACCTGGGCGGCGACGAGGTACCAGCCGGCGCCTGGCAACAGTCGCCTGCCAGTCTCGCACTGATGCAGCGCGAGGGCCTGAAGGACGCGCCAGCGCTGTGGAGCCATTTCTTCGACCGCATCCAGCGCCTCGTCGCTTCCCACGGCGTTCTGCTGGCCGGCTGGGAAGAGATGGGCATGCGGGCCGGAAAGCCCGACCCGGGGCTGGCTGGGCGCGGTGTCTCGCTCTACGTCTGGAACACGACGACCGGTGCCGAGGACCTCGGCCTACGCCTGGCCAACGCCGGCTACCCGACGGTGCTCGCCTCCGCTCGCCATCTCTACTTCGACATGGCCCACTTGCGGGATCCCGCCGAGCCGGGGCACGACTGGGCGGCCCTGGTCGATCTGGACGAGGTCTTCGGCTACGTGCCGCTGGACCCGGCGCGCCAGGGAGCAGTTGCCTCGCAGGCCAAGCTTGAGCGGCTCACATCGGCAGGCCGACGCAACGTGCTCGGCCTCGAGGCAACGCTGTTCACCGAGACAGTGCAAAACGCCACGCGCGCCGACTACATGCTGATGCCGCGCCTGCTGGCCATGGCCGAGCGCGCCTGGAGTGCCAACCCGCCCTGGGCCACCGCCTCACCGGCCAAGGCCCCTGCGCTCTACCGCGCCGACCTGGCGCGCTTCCTGGCCCAGGCCGGCACGCAGGTGCTGCCACGGCTGGACGCCGAACGCCCCGACCTGCTCTACCGCATCGCGCCGCCTGGCCTGATGCGCGACCCACGGGACAGCGGCCGCGTTCTCGTCAACTACCCCTGGGCTGGCCAGCCGCTGCGATACACGACGGACGGCAGCGCCCCCACCGCCGCCAGCCCGCTAGTCGCCGGCCCCATCGTGAGCCACGGCCCCGTGCACGTGACCGCCTTCGACAGCCGCGGTCGCCCTGGCCGCAGCAGCCAGCTTCCCGCCTTGAACAACGACAACGCCAAGGAAACTCCATGACTTCTCGCAAGACCCTGCGTCGCTTCGCCACCCCGGTTGCGCTGGCCTGTGCCACGCTGGCCGCGCAAGCCCAGACGCAGCCTCAGCCCCAACCGCAGAGCACCGAGCCGGCAAAGCTTGAACAGGTGCAGGTCAGCGGCATCCGCAGCGCCATCGAGAGCGCCATCGGGCTCAAGCGCAATGCCGACTCCATCATCGAGGCCATCAGCGCCGAGGACCTCGGCAAGCTGCCCGACACCAGCATCGCCGAATCGCTGGCGCGACTGCCGGGCCTGGCAGCCCAGCGCGTCAACGGCACGACGTCAGCCATATCCATCCGCGGCATGGCGCCCGGATTCGGCGTGACGCTGCTGAACGGCCGCGAGATGGTCAGCGGCGGCTCTGACCGCTCAGTCGAGTTCGACCAGTTCCCCGCCGAGCTGCTGTCCGGCGCCACCGTCTACAAGACTCCCGATGCCGCCCTCGGCACTCAGGGACTGTCCGGCACCGTCAACATGCTGACGGTGCGTCCGCTGGACTTCAAGCACAGCCAGGGCAACGTCAACGCGCGCCTGGAGGCCAGCTCCAACAGCGAACAAATCCCCGGCCTCAGCAACAAGGGCAAGCGCCTGAGCGCCTCATACATCGACCAGTCCGCCGACCGCAAGTTCGGCTACGCCATCGGGGTGGCCCACCTCGACAGTCCCGAGCAGCAGCAGCACTACTCCAACTGGTGGTTCGCCAATACCGCCCGCACCGACATCTACGACCCCGCCGCCAACGGCTGCGATCCCGACTGTGGCATCCCAGGGCTGGACCGTGACGCCGTGTCGCTGCAGGCCTTCGAAGCCACGGCCTTCGCGACCAGCCAGGTTCGCAACGGCGTGATGGGCGTCCTCGAGTACAGGCCCAGTGACAGCGCGCACACGGTGCTCGATCTGTACTACTCCACCTACCGCAAGAAGTTCGAAGGTCGCGAATTCCAGGGCGGCATGAGCGTCTGGGCCGGATCGTCCTACCGCAACCCGGTCTATGCCGAGCACGGTGGCGACAAGGTCGTCGTGGGTGGCGCCATCGACAACATCGATGGCAAGGTGGTGTCTCGCGCCAACATGCGCCGCGACAAGATCGCCGCCATCGGCCTCAACCATGAGCAGAAGCTCGGAGACGGCTGGAGCGCCGTGGGCGACTTCTCCTGGTCACGCGCCAACCGCGACGAGAGCACCGCGGAAATGTACGCCGGCCCGGGACGCCCGTCCGGCTTCACGAGCACGGACATCTCGATGACCGGCTTCTCGCACTTCGTCCCTTCGGTCGACTGGGCAGATCCGTCGCTCGTCAGCCTGCAGGGCTACTGGGGCCAGATGGGCGAGTCGCGCATCTTCCGCGTGCGCGACGAACTCAAAAGCGCGCGTATGACGGCTCGCAAGAGCCTGGACTGGGGCGCGCTGCAGCAACTGGAGTTCGGTCTGAACTACGTGCAGCGCAGCAAGGACTACAGCGCCATCAAGTACGCCTACGACCTGAAGTCAGGCGAGAACAGCCTGGCCTTCCCGGCCGGCATCCTGAAGGCGCCTGCAACGCTGGGTTTCGGCAGCCTGCCGTCGGTTGCCAACTTCTTCGTCGGTGACCTGCTTGCGACGGGGTTGTTCAACTCGCGTCTTGACGACCTCAGCTCTGCACCTGATCGTCAGTGGGCGGTACGCGAGAAGGTGGCGACCGCTTTCGGCAAGCTGGATCTGGACTTCGACATCGGCGTGCCGGTGCATGGCAATGTCGGGCTGCAGGTGGTGCGCAGCCGCCAGGAGGGCCGTGGCCTGGCCTGGATCGAGGAGGACGAAACCACCGTTCCCGTCAATGGTGGCAAGAGCCGTACCGACGTGCTGCCCAGCCTGAACCTGGCAGCCGACCTCGGTGCGAGCACGACGCTGCGCCTTGGCCTGGCCCGCGTGCTGGCGCGGCCCAACATGGAAGACATGCGTGCCGGAGTCTCGGGCATCGCGCGCTCGACCACCGGCCAGGGCCTGTGGTCTGCCTCGGGTGGCAACCCGCGCCTGGATCCATGGCGTGCCGATGCCTTCGACCTGTCGCTGGAGAAGTACTTCGACAAGCACAGCTATGTGTCGCTGGCCGCTTTCCGCAAGAACCTGAAGAGCACGATCTACGCCCAGCGGATCGCCTGGGACTTCACTGGCTATCCCGACCCGCTCAAGGGTGACCCGCGCTACCCCGTCCGCACGTACGCCGGACAGCTCGACACAGTGGCCAACGGCAACGGCGGCCACGTGCAGGGCACCGAGCTGACCGTGTCCATGGACGCCGGGCGGCTGACTCCACTGCTGGACGGCTTCGGCGCCACGCTGTCACAGTCCAACACGCGCAGCAACATCCACCAGAACAACGACCTGAACAACCCGCTTGAGGGGCTCTCCGGCACGGTGCGCAGCCTCGTCTTCTACTACGAGAAAAACGGATTCGAAGCACGCATCGCGCAGCGCTACCGCTCGCGCTACATGGCCTCGGTGCGCAACATCTGGGGTGACATCGGCTACACCACCATCGAGCCTGAGCGCATTGCAGACCTGCAGCTCGGCTACAACTTCGAGGCCGGACCACTCAAGGGGCTGTCGATCAACTTCGAGGTCAACAACCTGACCGACGAGCCCTATCAAAACCGCATGACGGTGGATTCCAATAGCGGCAAGGTGCCGGGCGTCTTCTATCCCGGCGTCTACGAGAAGTACGGCCGACAGTACCTGCTCGGCGTCAACTACAAGTTCTGATGATGAGCCGGCAACTGAGAACCGCAGCGCTGGCCGCTCTGCTGGGGCTGGCCGCAACGCTCGCCTGCGCGGGTGACGCTGACGACTGGGCCCAGCTGGGGCGCTACCGTTCGGCCAACGCGACGCTGCAGGCCCGGCCAGCAGATGCCGCACGCGTGGTCTTCATGGGCGACTCGATCACCGAGGGCTGGGGCGAGCAGCCTGCGGGTCCGTTCACCGACAGCCACCACGTCAACCGCGGCATCAGCGGCCAGACCACCGCACAGATGCTCCTGCGCTTTCGCCCCGACGTGCTGGCGCTCAAGCCCCGCCTCGTGGTGCTGCTGGCCGGCACCAACGACATCGCCGGCAATACCGGCCCGATGAGCCCCGAGGCGATCGCCGGCAACGTGCGATCGATGGTGCAGCTCGCGCGCGCCGAGGGTGTGGCCGTCGTGCTGTGCGCGGTGCTTCCCGTGAAGCGCTACCCCTGGGCACCGGATATCCAGCCGGCGCCGCAGGTCGTGGCGCTGAATCGGTTGCTGCATGCGCTGGCGCGCGAGTACCGCACTGGCTGGGTGGACTACCACGCCGCACTGGTGGACCGCGATGGTGGCCTGCCAACGGCCTATTCCGGCGATGGCGTGCATCCCAACGCGGCCGGCTACGCCGTGATGCGCAAGCTCATCGAGCCAGCACTGCGCGAGCAACGTCATGACTGAGCCTGGCCGCTCGCTGGCTCTGGACGTGTTCCGCGGCGCCACGCTCGCGTTGATGATCATCGTCAACATGTCGATCAGCGAGGCACTGTCCTTTGGCCCGCTGCTGCACGCGGCCTGGGACGGGCTGACCCTGACCGACCTGGTCTTCCCCAGCTTCCTGTTCGCCGTGGGCAACGCGCTGTCGCTGACGCTGCCGGGCTACCAGTCGCTCGGCACGGCGGCCGTGCTGGCCAAGGTCGCGCGGCGCGGTGCGCTGCTGTTCCTGCTCGGCGTGTTTGTCAGCAACTTTCCGTTTGGCGCGCTGGTCGACGGAGGCTGGACGTGGCTGCCTGCCGAGAAGCTTCGCATCTTCGGCGTGCTGCAGCGCATCGCGCTGTGCTGGGTTGGAGCGGCGCTGCTGCTGCACTTGTGTCGCCCGCGCACGGTGGTTGTCGTAGCCGTGGCCTGCCTGATCGCACACGGCCTCACGCTGCAGTTCGGCGGTGACCTCAGCCTGGCAGGCAACGCCGCACGGCGCATCGACCTGTGGGTGCTCGGCGCCACGCACCTCTATGGTGGCGAGGGCCTGCCGTACGACCCCGAGGGGCTGCTGGGCACGTTGCCGTCGCTGGTCAATGTGCTCGCCGGCTACGCGGCGGGCGAGTGGCTGCGGCGGGGCGGACGGCTGGGGCCTCTGCTGGCAGCCGGCGCCCTCGCACTTGGGGCAGCGCTGCTTTGGAGCTGCTGGCAGCCCGTCAACAAGAAGCTGTGGACGGGGTCTTACGCGCTGCATTGCATCGGCGTGGACCTGCTGCTGCTGGCCGCCTTGCGCGAGCTGCTGGACCGACGGGGATGGCGCCTCGGCACCACGCCGTTCGTTGCACTGGGCCGCAACACGCTGTTCATCTACCTGGTCGCCGAGCTGCTGATGTCGCTGCTTTGGACGCTGCCCCTGCAGGGGCAGCCCGCTTTCGAGTGGGTCTTTGCCCACGTCTTCCAACCCTGGGCCGGAGACAAGACCGGCTCGTTGGCCTTCGCCCTCGCCTTGCTGGCGTGCTGCACGGCGCTCGCGCTGTGGATGCAGCACCGCCGCTGGTTTGTCCGAGTCTGACCCTCATGCTATCCAACACCACTCCCTCCGGCCGCGACGTGCTGCTGCCGATGTTCTTCATCGGGTTGATGTTTTTCATCCTGGGCTTCGTCACCTGGCTCAACGGCTCCCTGATCCCGTTTCTCAAAATCGTCTGCGAACTGAGCAATTTCCAGGCGCTGTGGGTCGCGTTCGCGTTCTACATCGCCTATACGGTGATGGCACTGCCGTCAGCGGCCATCCTCGCGCGCACCGGCTACAAGCGCGGCATGACGATCGCGCTGGGTGTCATGGCGATGGGCGCGCTGCTCTTCATCCCGGCGGCGCGCACGGGGCTGTATCCGATCTTCCTGATCGCCCTGTTCACACTGGCCAGCGGCATGACGCTGATGCAGACGGCCATCAACCCCTACATCGTCTGCATCGGCCCACGGGAGAGCGCGGCGCTGCGCATCTCCATCATGGGGCTGTTCAACAAGGGCGCCGGCATCGTCGTGCCGTTGGTGTTCACGGCACTGATCCTGTCCGGCATGGAGCATGTCTCCGAGGCCAGCCTCGGCGCCCTGGATGCGGCGGCGCGCGAGGCAATGCGCAACGACCTGTCGCAACGCCTAGTGTTCCCCTACGCTGTGATGGCTGGTGCACTGCTGCTGTTCATGGGACTGATCCACGTCTCGTCGCTGCGCGAGCCGGTGCTGGACGCTGCCGATGCGCCGGCCGATGCCGCCCCCCGCCAAGGACTGCTTCAGCACCCGCAGCTGGTGCTGGGCGCGATCACGCTGTTCGGCTACGTGGGCGTTGAGGTCATCGCCGGCGACACCATCGCGCTGTACGGCCACCAGCTCGGCGTCGCCCACTACGGCGTGCTGACTTCGTACACGATGGGCTTCATGGTGCTGGGCTACGCACTGGGTGTGCTGCTGATCCCGCGCTGGCTGTCTCAGCGCGCGGCGCTGGCCTGGTCGGCCGGGAGCGGCCTGCTCTTCGCGCTGGGCGTGGCGCTGGGCTCGTCCGGCGAAAGCACCTGGTCGCAGGCTTTGCTAGGTTGGGCCGGCGTGCCAGCCGTGCCCGACACCGTGCTGTGCCTGGCGCTGCTGGGCCTGTCCAACGCGCTGGTCTGGCCGGCTGTCTGGCCGCTGGCGCTGGAAGGCCTTGGCAAGCACACGGCCGCCGGCTCGGCGCTGCTCATCATGGCCATCTCCGGCGGCGCGCTGCTGCCCATGCTGTACGGCCACTTGGCCGACGTGAGCGGCCCGCAGCGCGCCTACTGGGTTCTGCTGCCCTGGTACGCGCTCATTCTCTTCTATGCGCTGGCAGGCAGCCGGCTGCGGCGCTGGAGCGTCGCCTAAACCGGGCTGGCCGGCAACGTCACGCGCGCCTCGAAGCCGCCCTCGGGGTGGTTGCGCAGCGCCAGGCTGCCGCCGTGGTCGGCGACGATGTCGCGAACGATGGACAGGCCCAGGCCCAGGCCGTCCTTGCGCAGGCGCTGGGCCGCGTCAAGCCGCGTGAAGGGCTGCCCCAGCCGCGCCAGTGCCGCCTCAGGCACACCGGGGCCATGGTCACGCACGGTCAGCTCCAGGCCTGTCATGCCGGCATCCATGTGCAGCTCGATGGGGCGGCGTTCGCCGCCATAGAACACCGCGTTGTCCAGCAAGTTGCCCAAGGCGCGCTTGAGCGCCAACGGCTTGCCCTGCACCTGCATGGGCAGCGCCTGCAGCTCGACCGGGTGCCCGGCCAGCTTGGCGTCGCGCGCCAGCTTCTGCAGCACAAGGTCGATGCGCACCGGTACGCGGTTCTCGTGAATGTCGGCGTCCTTGACGATCTGCAGCGCCGTCTTGACCATCAGATCCAGCTCGTCGAGGTCTTCGTGGAATGCGTCCTGCACGTCCGGGTCGTCGAGCAGCTCGCTGCGCAGGCGCAACCGCGTAATCGGGGTACGCAAGTCGTGGGAGATCGACGCGAACAGTCGTTCGCGGTCGCTGATGTAGAGCCGGATGCGCTCCTGCATGTCGTTGAAGGCCTGGATTGCGCGCCGTACCTCGGCCGTGCCGCTGACTCGCAGCGGCCGCGGCGCGCTGCGCCGCCCCACCCGGGCGGCGGCACGCGACAGACCGGCTAGCGGGCGCGTCAGCGCGCGCGCGGCGATCAGCGTCAGCAGCACCGCCAGCGCGAGCGCGAGCAGTTGCGGCGTCAGGCGCTGCCAGGTAAAGAATTCCAGCTGCTCCAGAAAATACGGGTCAGGCAAAGGGCTGGTCAGGTAGAGCCATTGGCCGGGCTCGGCTTCGACCTGCACGACCAAGAAGGGGGCGGGCCGGTCGGCGGCGAGCAGCGACGGGTCGACCCAGCTCTCGGGCAGCTCGTCCAGCAGCGCACCATCAGGCGACACGGCCAGGCCCTGCGCCGAGGCCAGGTCCACGCGAAGCGCGGCGCCCGGCGGCAGGCGGCGGGCCAGCTCCTGGCGCGCAAGTGCTTCCAGTTGCCGGGCCATGGGCTGGTCGGCCAGCGGGCGCACCGGCACGGCACCGCGGTTGACGAAGACGAGAAAGCGCGTTCCACCCATGGTGCGCAGCTGCTCGATCAGCAGCGGCCGATAGGCAGGCGGCAGCTCGCGCAGCGCGCGCACCGCGTTCAATGCACCGCTGGCGACATGGTGGGCGGCCTGCTCGGTCTGGCGACGCACGCGCTGCTCGATCTGGCTGTACCAAAGCAGGTTCACCAGCAGTTGCACCAGCGCCAGGCTGGCCAGCATGGCCAGCATGAAGCGGCCCTGCAGGCTGTCGAACAGGAAGCTGCGCAAGCGCCGCAGCCCGGGGCGCGGCACGAGCACGGCGTCAGAGGGCATGGCGCGGCGTGACCGTCGTCGCGAACACGTAGCCGGAGCCGCGCACCGTCTTTATGAGAGCGGGCGACTTGCCGTCGTCCTGCAGGCGCTGGCGCAGCCGGCTGATCTGCACGTCCAGTGAACGGTCCATCGGCCCGAGGTCACGCCCACGCGTGGCCTCGGCCAGCCTTGCGCGGTCGATCACTTCGCCCGGGTGCTCGACGAGCAGCTTCAGCAGCTGAAAGTCCATGCCCGTCAATGGTGCGGCCTGGCCCTGCGCGTCGATGAGGCGGCGCTCCAGCGTGTCCAGCGTGCAGCCGTTGAACTGGTAGTAGCGCGGCAAGGCCGGCTTGTCCTGTCCGGTGCGCCGGCCTATGGCCTTGATGCGCGCCAGCAGCTCGCGCGGGTTGAAGGGCTTGCCGAGGTAGTCGTCCGCCCCCAACTCCAGGCCAACGATGCGGTCCGTCTCGTCGGCGCTGGCAGTGAGCATGATGATGGGAACGTCCGAACGGCGGCGCAGTTGCTGGCACAACGCGAAACCTTCGGTATCGGGCAGCATCACGTCGAGGATGCACAGCCCGATGTCGTCGCGGTGGCGTTCGAACTCGGCCGTGAAGCTCGCACCGTCGTGGGCAAGCAGCACCTCGAACTGGTTCTTCTCCAGGTAGGTCTTGAGCAGGGTACGGATCTTGTGGTCGTCGTCGACGATGAGGATCTTGCGGATCATGGCGATGATGAGGCTGCCGCCCCGGCCCTGGGGCCGATGGCGCGCAGCAGTCCCTGCAGCCGGCGCTGGGCGGCGGCGGGCGTCTGGTTGGGGTTGAGGGCGAACTGGTGCACGGTCTCGACGATGGCGCTCTTGCCCACCTCGCTGACCGCCATGCGGTGCACGAAGCTGGGCACGCGTGGCGTCGCCGGACTGGCGAACAGCGCGAAGCTGGCCTGGGCGCAGGGATCGAGTTCATCGACGGGCACGTCGCGGCGCACCGGGACGGAGCCTTTGATGCGGTTGTAGCCGAGCTGCAGCGTCGCAGTGCCGAGCAACTCTGCCATCTTCTCCTGGTCGGCGCGCGAGCCGTCGCTGAGTGTCAGCATGGCCAGCGTGTCGATGCTGTAAAGATGCATGCCGGCCGTGCCGGGTACTGCACGGCATTCGAAGTCACGCCCGCCCTCCAGCGCCAGCGTCCCAAGCTCGCCACGCGCCCAGTCGCCCATGATGAAGAAGGCGGCGCGCCCCTGGGCAAAGTCGGCGACGGCATCCGTCCACGGACGCTCAGCGTTCGGCACTGCACCCGGCGCCAGGGGCTGGGCCAACTGGCGCCAGGCGCGCAGCCGCAGGAGCGCGCGCTCCAGCGCCGGGTCCTCGAAGGCCTTGGGGTCGTGCTGCACCAGCATGCGCCGGTAAAGCGCCGGGCCGGCTTCGCCCAGCAGCAAGGCCTCGAATACCGTCGCCACCTGCCAGGGCTCGTCGCTGAAGGCTACCGGCACCACGCCGGCCGCGCGCAGCTGTGCTGCGCTGCGCAGCAAGCCGTCCCAATCGGCAGGCGCCACGATACGGTGCCGGCGCAGCAGGGCGGTGTTGACGTAGAGGTTGTTGATGCGGTGCACGCCCAGCGGTGCGGCCACGATGTGGCCGTTGGCGCGCAGTTGGGCCATGACGGTCGGGAACATGACCTTGGCCCAATGGCGCCGCGCTGCCACGTCGTCCAGGTTCAGCAGCAGGCCCATGTCGGCCCATCCGTTCATGGACTGGCCGATGAGCTGCGCAACCTTGGGCGCCATGCGGCGCAGGATGCGCTCGTTGAGCACCTTGACGGCGGCCGCTCCGCCCCCGCCGGCCACGGCACCGTCCACCCACTTGAGACCGTTCTCGGCCATGCGCGCGGCGACGAGGTCAGCCGCCGCGCGCTCGCTGGCCGAGGTCCACCAGTGCAGCACGTTGAGCTCACCAGGCTTGTCGGCGGCGCCAGCGGCCACACCGGCCAGCGCCAGCAAGCCAATGCACAGCCGTGAGGCCCAGGATCGTCGACAACGGAAGGGGAAGCGGGGTACTGCGAACAAGCCCGTATTTTGCGAGCGAGCCGCGCAGCCTGGGCTCAGGGTTTGCCGCTCAAGCCGTGAAGTCGCATCACGCTCCCGCCGCGCACCGACTCGCCCGCCTTCAAAGCATCCCAGACCGTCCCCGGCGGTTTCGATCGTCGCCGCGACCTTGCCCGCAGCACAGCTGTCCAGTGACACTGCGCACACTGCCGTCGCAAGGCTCCATACGGACGCCGTCGGCAGACATGAACACGCCAACGAGCCGTTCAGCAACGATCATCTGAATGGCGACTGCTTGCCGCCGCAGTGCTCCAGGCCCCCCGAAGATCTTGTCGCTAGCAAAAGGGCGCAGTGCATATCACGCACACGGTCGCCGCACCACCAAACGCCAGCACTTGAACAACAACCCGACCGGGTTCAGCGACGAGGACTCGGGGGCACTTTTGTCAACCGGTAGCCACACTGGGGCACGGGTCTATTGTGATCAGGACACCGAAACTCAAGGGCGCGCACCGAGGGCCGCGATCTGCAAACCGGTCGGCGCGCACGCGTAAGTCATCCCTGTTCGCGCCGTTCGGCAAAGCTACGCTGGAAGGCAATTCATCACTTGTTTCTGCCGCTACAGTCGCGCCTCTCGAAACGCTACCGTGCTTGGGAAGATCTGCACGCCGGGGCGGAGTCAATGACTTGCCCTACCAACCGATGTCCGCCTGCCGTCAAATCATCGCTTGCGTGCTGCCGGGTCAAAACCCCTGGACCATAACCACCCTGGCACTGGACAAAGCAAAGGCCCTGGATGCCGCCTGCTCAGTCCTGGTCCTGACCCGTGCGGGCGCTACCGACGACGCGGGCGCAGCAGAGGCTCTTGCAAAGGCCCGCGCAGCAGGTGCGGTAGCACAACGGATAGAACTAGACAGGACGACGCCCGCGACAGTCCTGAATGCGCTGCGCCCTTGGCTGGGCCTGCGGCAGCGGGCCGTACTGATGCTGCAGCGGCAACCTGATGGGTTTCTCGGCACCAGTTCCTTGTCATCCCGCCTGTCCACGCTCTGCTCGGACCAATTCCCTCATATCCGCATTCATGTCGTACCCGCAGCTATCCAACAGTGGCAACTGCGCTGGACTCGCTACGGACTGTCCACCAGCTCCCTGAAGGCCTGGGGGCAGACACTGCTGACTTTGCTGGCCTGCACTTTGGTGGGCGAACTGATGCGGGGCCGTTTCGAACCGGCCAACACCATCATGATCTATTTGGCCGGCACGACGTTGGTGGGATTGCGTGCCGGCATGCATCAGGCAGTTGCCTTTGTGCTCGGCAGCGTACTGCTGTATGACCTAGTTCTGCTCCCGCCCTACTGGAGCATCGTCAAGATTGAGCCTCAGTACTACTTCACTTTTAGCGTAATGCTGGGCGTGGGCTGCTTGATCAGTTGGTTGGTATCGAGCGTCCGCGCGAAAACCGCAGAATCAGAAGCTCGCGAGAAACGTGCGCTGGCGCGCAATGACCTGTCTTACGATTTGGTGCGCGCATCCACATCTCAGGACGTGCAGGCAGCGCTGCGAGTCGCCGTTGACAGCAGCCTGGAAGGTTGGGGTGAGTTGCTGCTGCCCGACGATGAGGGCCACCTGCTCCCGGTAAGCGAGCGCGATCCGACAATCGCCGATGCAGGCACGGCTGCGCAGGTCTTCGAGACAGGGCAGCAGGTCACGGTGACGAGCCTCCATGGCCCCGTTGTTTTGCATCTGGCTTTGCAAGGCAGCAGCGAACGGTTGGGCGTTCTGGCAGTTCGGCTCGATGCGCCTTTGCTGGAGGGATCGGGCGATACCAACTTGCTGCGAGCCTTTGCCGACAAGGCGGCCGTCGTTCTGCAACGCCTGAAGCTGGAATCGACAAACACTCGCTCAGCCCTTGAGGCCGAAACCGAGCGCGTGCGCAACACGCTGCTTGCCGCGATTTCGCACGATTTCCGCAGTCCGATGACAACGATCGTTGGCTCAGTTAGCAGTCTGCTGGAACAGCGCGACGGGATCACCCCGATCCTGCGCGACCGACTGCTACGCGGGGTGCTGAGTGAGGCTCGCCGCGTCCATGCGTTAATGAACAATCTGCTCGACCTCACGCGAATCGAGGGAGGCGCCATGCCACTGAACCTGGAGTGGTGTCCGGTGGACGAACTCTTCTCTGCGGCACTGGTCGCCCAAGGCACCGCACTTTCGGAGCATCGTGTCAGCACGACTTGTGACCCGGACGCCCTGCTCTGGTGCGATCCACGACTGATTGAACAGTTGCTGGGCAACGTGCTCGAAAATGCCGGCCGCCATGCGCCCGCAGGCTCTCGAATTCATCTCAGCTTTACAGCCGAGTCAGCGGCCGCGTTGCTGATGGTTCAGGACGACGGCCCTGGTTTTCCGCCCGGCCGGGAACAGGACATGACAAAGAAGTTCATGCGGGGGGGGCAAACATCGAGTGGCGGGACCGGCCTGGGACTGGCCATCTGCGCCGCTGTGGCCAAGTTGCATGGCGGCCGGTTGGAATTGCGCAACCAGTCCGGTGCGCAGGTGATGCTATGGCTACCCCAGCCGGCCTGCGCACTCTTCACCGACGAGGACAGCGTGCCGTGAGTCGCGATACTTGCGCGGCCCTGGTGGTCGAGGACGATCCGGCCATCCGTTCCATGCTGGTCGGCGCGCTGACTGCGGGAGGCTATCAGGTCCACGAAGCCGATTGCGCCACCACGGGCGAGACTCTGGCGGGCAACCGTCGCATCGACATTTTCCTGATCGACCTGGGCCTACCTGACAGGGACGGGCTAGAGCTGATCCGCGGCTTGCGCCGCTGGACGCAACGGCCCATCATCGTGCTCTCTGGACGCACGCAAGAGAGCGAGAAGGTTGAAGCCCTCGACAGTGGCGCAGATGACTATCTCATCAAGCCCTTCGGCGTCGCTGAACTGCATGCCAGGTTGCGTGTAGCACTGCGGCATGCTGCCCAAACCAACCAGGCCGGACAAACATCGTTGCGCCTGGGCTCCGTCGTCATAGATCTTGGCGCCAAGATGGTCACCCGCGACGGCCAGGCCATCCATCTAACCGGCACCCAGTGGCGGCTGCTTGCAATCCTAGCCAAGCACGCAAACCGCGTCGTAACGACGCGGCAATTGCTGCAGGAGGTCTGGGGACCTGGACAGTCGGAGCACGCCCACTACCTGCGCGTCTACATCCACCAGTTGCGCCGCCGCCTGGAACCGGATGCAAATCCACCAACGCGACTGTTGACTGAAACTGGCGTTGGATATCGTCTAGTTGTAGACGACTAGAGTTTTTACGCGGACTTTACTCAACAAGCGTTATGGTGCGGGCTGGGTCGCCTACGCCAGACGCAGTGGCCCGCGTTGGATCCAACGCATTGGCGCCTCGCTGCCCGACGGCGATCCTGTCCGCACTCGCGCCTCGCAGTCAGCCCAGGCTCCCATCGCGGCTCCGATGCCCGTCGCGCAACCTTCATAGCTTGATAGACCCCCGGACGACATGGCGGGAGACCTGCCCTACCCCCCACCAGCCCCCAGCCGGCCCGATGGCGCGCCACGCTCGGCTCGCCGAGCCCGTCTGGCAGCCAAGGCAAGCTGATGCCTCCCGGCTATCGCCACACGGTGCTGGTCGTCGAAGACGAAGCTCCGATCCGCCAGTTGCTGGTCACGACATTGGCTGCCGAAGGCTTCCTGGTCCATGAGGCCGGATCCGCTACTGAAGCCCTAGCCGCCGCCGCCGCCCGACGCATTGACCTGTTCCTGGTCGACCTCGGCCTCCCGGACCTAGATGGCCAACTGCTCGTCCGGCGGCTACGCGCCTCGTGCCAGCGGCCCATCATCGTGTTGTCCGCCCGCTCTAATGAGGCCGACAAGGTCGCAGCGCTAGACGCTGGCGCCGATGACTACCTTGTGAAGCCATTCAGCGTCCCTGAGTTGCATGCACGCCTGAGAGCCTCGCTACGCCGCGCAACGCGCAACGACTCAGGCCAGCAACTGCGCATCGGTGAAGTGCTGGTAGATCTGGACGCAATGACAGTAACACGCGCCGGTACGCCGGTGCAGTTGACTGCGACGCAATGGCGGCTGCTTACCGTGCTCGCCAAGTCGGCCAACCGTGTCGTGACCTCGCAGGCCTTGCTGCGTGACGTCTGGGGTCCCCACCAAGTCGAGCAGGGCCACTATCTGCGCATCTACATGCGCCAGCTACGTCAAAAGCTTGAGGCAGACGCCACGCAACCGCGTTACCTGCTGACCGAGCCCGGCCTGGGCTACCGGCTGGTCATAGACCCCTGAAAGACTCGGCTGCGGAGAGGGTCACGCCTGCGCATCGAGCCAGGCAAGCATCCCCCGTAACGACGCGGGACTCGCATTCGCGAGCGGCCCGCACAGGAGCGCGGAACGTGAACCTCGTCGCAGGTTGCTCACAACCGTTGGTTATGGACGGTGAATTTTTATGCGGCGTTAACGCCGCCCTGGATAGCCTGCGCCGCATGTGCCTGTCCAGAGCCTGCCGTTCTCGGCCAGCTCGCTAGACGATCAAGTAAGTACGGGGCAGTGCCAACCCGTTACCGCCGCGATCGAGCGCATGCAATGCCCCTTGCCCTGGCGCCGATTCGTCCGGGGCCCGACGAACTACCGACTCGCCTTCATGTCCAAATGATGACATCGATACCCCTATCCGCCGTCCTGCGGCGCGCCACGCCGACCGAACGCCGCATGACGGCAGGCATGCTGGTAGGGACCGCGCTGGCCGCAGTTGCCGCTGCCGCGGGTCCGGCGCTGCCGCCCGTGATCCGGTTGACGCTGGCTGCGTCGCTGGCGATCGGTGGCCTGTGGTTGCTGTGGACTTGGCTGGCGGTGCTACGCCATGGGCAGAGCGAGTTGCAGCGCTACGTCGACAGTCACCGCGACTTCAGCGCGGCGCTCGCTCCGGTCTGGTCGCGCCAGATCGGCATGTCACGCGGCCAGATGGAGGCCGCTGTCACCGAGCTCAGCACGCGTTTCGGGGGCATCGTCGCCAAGCTAGATCAGACGCTGGCCATCACCGCATCCAGCTTGCAGCCCACAGATCGCGCAGATACAGGAAGCCCTGCGGTGTTCGCGCTTTGCGAGCAACGCCTTGTTCGGCTGGTCGACTCCATTGAGGAGGCCATGCAGGGCAAGGCGACGCTTGTCGCACAGATCGGGGAACTAACGGCGCTGGTCACCGAACTGCGCGACATGGCTAACCAGGTAGCGAAGATCGCGGCACAAACCAACCTGCTGGCAATCAACGCCGCGATCGAGGCTGCTCACGCCGGTGAAACGGGCCGCGGCTTTGCGGTGCTTGCCCAGGAGGTCCGCAAGCTCTCGGCGCTGTCCGGCGAGACCGGCTCGCGCATCGCCGCCACCGTGTCGCGAGTCACCGACGGCATCGCCGCAACGCAGCTGGCGTCCGAGGCATCGAGACGCGATGACCAAGCCGCAGCGCAAACGTCACGCACAACCATCGCCGCCGTAATCAGCGAGTTGCGCGGCCTGACCGACGCGATGGCGGACGCCACCCGTCAGTTGCAGCAGGAGAGCGCCGACATCCAGGGGGAGGTGTCCGAAGCACTGGTCCAGCTGCAGTTCCAAGATCGCGTGAATCAGATCCTCGCCCACGTGCAGCAAAGCATCGAGCGGCTACCCGAACAAATGTCCGGCGCAAGCGACGACTACGAAAGCCGCGGGCGTCTTGAGCCGGTTAGTGCTGCCGAGATGCTGGATGAGCTTGAGCGCAGCTATGCGATGGCCGAGGAGCGCAATCGCGTCAGTACGCCCCCAGGCGGCAGCAAGGCAGTCGCCGCGCACCCAGCCGACAGCGAAATCACTTTCTTTTGAGGACCGACATGGCCAAAACCATCCTCGTCGTCGACGACTCTGCATCTCTGCGTCAGGTCGTTGGCATCGCCCTGCGGGGTGCCGGCTACGACGTCATCGAGGCCTGCGATGGGCAGGACGCACTGAACAAGCTCACGGGCCAGAAGGTCCATCTCATGATCAGCGACGTCAATATGCCCAACATGGACGGAATCAGCTTCGTAAAAGCCGTCAAACAACGCCCCGCCTATCGCTTCACGCCCATCGTCATGCTGACGACGGAGTCGCAGGAGTCAAAGAAGGCCGAAGGCCAAGCAGCCGGCGCCAAGGCCTGGGTCGTCAAGCCTTTCCGGCCCGAGCAAATGCTGGGCGTCGTGCAAAAACTGGTGCTGCCATGAGCACACCACCTCTTTGCATCGCCGGCGAGCTGACGATCTACCGAGCCCTTGAGCTGAAGCCGCAAATCATGGACGAGGTCACGCAGCGATCCCGCCCCTGCATCGATCTGTCCGGCGTCGAAGAAGTCGACACCGCTGGCGTGCAGTTGCTGCTGCTGGCCCAACGCGAGGCTCTGGCCCGTGGCGTGGAGCTTCAGCTGCTGAGCCCGAGTGCGCCGGTGTGCGACGCACTTGCCCTGCTTTGGCTAAGCCCCCGGCTGGAGGCCCCACTTGTGTCCGGAGTCGACGCATGAACATCGATCAAGCGCTTCAGACCTTCATCGCAGAGAGCCATGAGCTGCTCGACGACATGGAGTCTGCGCTTCTGTCAATCGGCGCGGCCAACCCAGAAGAGCGGTCCGAATCGATCAACGCGATCTTTCGTGCGGCACACACCATCAAAGGCTCGGCTGGCCTGTTCGGTCTGGACCACGTCGTGGCCTTCACCCACGTCGCGGAAAGCGTACTCGACGAAGTTCGCTCCGGAAGACTCGAGCTCGACGACGCTCTGGTCGCCCTGCTGTTGAATTGCGCCGACCACATGCGCAGCCTGGTCGACGTGATCGCGGCTGGACACAACGAGCCCGACACTGGCCTGGAGGCCGACGGCTTGCCGCTGCTGACGGCGCTAAGCGCTCGTCTGGGCGGTTCTGCGGAGTCCTCTCTGGAGGCTGACATTCCGACACGCGCCGCAGTACCAGCCAGCCCGGGATGCTGGCATCTGTCGGTGCGCTTCGGGCCTAGCGTCCTGCGCAACGGCATGGACCCAATGTCCTTTATCCGCTACCTCGGAACGCTGGGCCGCATAGTGCGCCTCATCACCGTGCCGGATAGCCTACCGGCGGCCGCGGACATGGACCCGGAATGCTGCTACCTGGGCTTCGAGATCGCGCTGGAGGCCGATGTCGACAAGGCCGCCATCGAGAACGTCTTTGAGTTCGTGCTCGACGACTGCGAGTTGCGCATCCTGCCACCCGCATCGCTCATCGATGAGTACGTGACGCTGATCCGCGCCTTGCCCGAGGAGCCATTCCGACTCGGAGAGATCTTGGCCAGCTGCGGCAGCGTGACCCTGCACGAGATTCGCCAGGCGCTGCAGGTCCAAGACCAAAGCCGCGATGGCGACAACGAGCCGCGGCGGCTCGGTGACCTGTTGGTCGAGCAGGGAGGCATCCAGCCCGCCGTCGTCGAAGCAGCACTAAGCCAGCAGCGAAAGGTGCGCGACGCGCCGGGGCGTGAGCGGCAATCCGTGCGGGTCGACGCAGAAAAGCTCGACAGCCTCATCGATCTGATCGGCGAACTCATCATCGCCCAGGCCAGCGCTAGCCTGGCGGCGCGGCGCACGGTGGATGCCGAACTGCACGAGGCTCATTCGACGCTGACTGCACTGGTACAGGCGGTGCGCGACAGCGCCCTTCAACTTCGCATGGTCAAGATCGGCGCAACGTTCAGCCGCTTTCAGCGTGTTGTCCACGACGTCTCGCGCGAGATCGGAAAGCAGATTGACCTCGTCATCAGCGGGGAAGAAACCGAACTCGACAAGACCGTCGTCGAGAAGATCGGTGATCCACTGACCCACCTGGTTCGCAATGCGATGGACCACGGGATCGAGATCGCCGAAGTCCGCGCGGCGCGCGGAAAGCCGATGTCCGGCAGCATCCGCCTAAACGCCTATCACGATGCCGGCAGCGTCGTCATCGAGGTCGAGGACGACGGCGGCGGCCTCGACAGGGAACGCATCCTTGCCAAGGCAGCCGAGCGCGGCCTGATCGAGGCTGGACGCACCCTCTCGGACACCGAGGTTTTCGGGCTGATTTTCGAGCCCGGCTTCTCTACCGCCGAGCAGGTCACCAACCTGTCGGGCCGCGGCGTCGGCATGGATGTCGTCAAGCGCAACATCACGGAGTTGCGCGGCCATGTTTCCGTCGCCAGCAAACCAGGCGTCGGAACGACCGTCACGGTTCGCCTGCCGCTGACGCTGGCCATCATCGACGGCTTTCAGATCGAGGTCGGCCGCACTGTCTTCGTCGTGCCGCTTGAGTCCGTCGAGGAGTGCATGGAGTACCGCGGCGGGGAGAGCGATTGGATCGACCTTCGCGGTGAAGTGCTGCCGTTGATCCGGCTGCGGCAACTCTTCGAGATCGACGGCGCGCCGCCTCCTCGACGCAACATCGTCGTGCTCCGCCAGGGGCGCGACCGACTGGGCCTCGTTGTCGACACGCTGCTCGGCGAGGCTCAGACGGTCATCAAGCCCTTGTCCCGCGTCTTTTCCCAAGCCAAGGGCATCAGCGGCTCCAGCATCCGCGGCAACGGGGATGTTGTCCTCATCCTCGACGTGCCTGCGCTAGTCCAGCAGGCCTGCCAGCGCACAACCCATTCCGACTCCCTCGTCGCCTGAGGGCGGCGCCCGACTTCCCAGGAGAGATACATGTTTTCCAACCTCAAGATTGGTGTCCGGCTGATTGCAGGCTTCCTGTTGGTCGCCTCCATCAGCATCGTCGTCGGCGTCATCGGCCTGCGCAACGCAGGACAGATCAACGACCTCGCCTCCAACATGTACCAGCGCGAGCTCATCGGGCTCTCGACGATCAAGGAAGCCAACATCGAGCTGATCTACATCGGCCGCGCACGCGCCAACTACCTGCTGTCGACATCCAACGAAGAACGGGCCCGCCACATGGCGTCCATCCACAAGTCCAGCGCCGCAGTCAAGGACTATATGGCCAAGGCACGCCCACTTTTCTTCAGTGAGCGCGCCAAGGAGATCTTTACCAGCTTTGACCGCCAGTGGGAGGTCTACCAGAACGAGATGCAGCGTGTGCTGGCGCTGGCCTCGATGCAGAAGCTGCAGGAACGTGACGAAGCACTAAGCCAAGGCCTGGCCAGTGTCCGCGAAAAAGCCAATGCGATGGACGACATACTCACCGAGCTGACCAAGCAGAAGGAAGAGCGTGCCAGCAAGGCAAACGACGAGACGGATCAGCTCTACGCGGATAGCCGCCACCTGCTGATCTTCATCATTGCTGGCGGCGTGCTGCTCGGCGTAGCGCTCGGCTGGTTCATCAGCCGTAGCGTCAGCCGCCCTATCCGTGAAGTAGTTGATGTTGCGAATCGACTTGCCGAAGGTGACATGACGGTCAAGATCGAGAGCAAGACACGCGACGAAGTCGGCCAGTTGCTCAGCGCGATGCAGCACATGACTCAACGCCTGACCCAAGTGGTGGCAGAGGTGAATGCCGGCGCCGAGGCACTAGCCGGCGCGTCCGAGGAAGTCAGCGCCACCGCCCAGTCACTCGCGCAGGCCGCCAGCGAACAGGCTGCTGGTGTTGAGGAGACTAGCGCTTCGCTCGAGCAGATGACCGCATCAATTGCGCAGAACACTGAAAACGCCAAGGTCACCGATGGCATGGCCTCGCAAGCCTCCAGCCAGGCCGTCGAGGGCGGCGAGGCCGTCAAGTCAACCGTGGAGGCCATGAAGCAGATCGCCGGCAAGATCAACATCATCGATGACATTGCCTACCAGACAAACTTGCTCGCGCTGAACGCTGCCATCGAGGCTGCCCGCGCTGGTGAGCATGGCAAGGGGTTTGCAGTCGTAGCAGCAGAGGTGCGCAAGCTCGCGGAACGCAGCCAGATTGCAGCACAGGAGATCGGCGAAGTGGCATCCAGCAGTGTGCAGCTGGCTGAGCGCGCCGGCCGCCTGCTTGACGAAATTGTCCCGAGCATCCGCAAGACCTCGGACTTGGTGCAAGAAATCACTGCCGCAAGTGAGGAGCAATCCTCCGGCGTCGGGCAGATCAACGCGGCCGTCAGTCAGCTCAGCCAAACCACACAGCAAAACGCCAGCAGCTCTGAAGAGCTGGCAGCCACGGCTGAAGAAATGAGTTCACAAGCGGAGCAACTGCAACAGGCCATGGGCTTCTTCAAGCTAGGCGTTCCGCCGGGCGCCACGAGTCCCGCTCGCTCGAGCCAGAGCGCTCGCCGCCAGGCTGCCAAGCCGACTTCCCCGCGTCGCAGCAAGCTCAGCCATTCAGCACAGGCCACGGCGGGCGATGACGATCTGGGCATCGACGAGTCTCAGTTCGCTCGCTTCTAAGGAGCATTCATGAGTCTGCCCAACAGCGCAGCCTCGGGGCTGCCCTCCCAATACCTGACCTTCAGCCTGGCTGGCGAGACCTTCGCCATTGGAATTTTGTCCATCAAGGAGATCATTCAATTCCGCGGGTTGACCGAGGTACCGATGATGCCGCGCGCCGTGCGCGGCGTGATTAATCTCCGTGGCGCCGTCGTTCCGGTCATTGACCTGGCACTGCGCTTTGGCAAACCAGCCAGCGCCGCGGGCCGACGTAGCTGCATCGTCATCGTCGAGGTCAGCGACGGGGGCGACAGCCCGGTACTCGGCGTCATGGTCGATGCTGTCAGTGAGGTTATCGAGATTCCGCCGAGCGAAATCGAAGAAGCGCCCAACTTCGGTGCCTCGATCAGGCGCGAGTTCATTGCCGGCATCGGCAAAGTCCGCGGCAAGTTCGTTTTGCTTCTCGACGTCTCTCGGACCTTGTCGCTGGATGAGTTGGCAGAGCTTGCACTGCCCCCCCAGGAGGGTGTCCTAGACGCCGCCTGACATAGATTGGCCATGACCGCAACGATTACCGACAAGGAGTTCACGCGCTTTCGCGACTTCATCTTCGAGGCGGCCGGTATCACGCTGGCGGACTCGAAGAAGGCCCTAGTGAGTGGTCGCTTGTCCAAGCGACTGGCTGCACATGGCTGCGACAGCTTCTCGAACTATCTGGACCTGATCCTTGGTACGCAGGCACCCGGAGAGCTGCAAGTGGCAGTGGATCTGTTGACCACCAACGAGACCTACTTCTTCCGTGAACCCAAGCATTTCGAACTGCTGCGCAAGCAGGCGCAAAGCTCCGCAAAGGCACGACGACCACTTCGCGTGTGGAGCGCTGCCTGCTCGAGCGGAGAGGAGGTCTACAGCATCGCCATGGTGCTGGATGATGTCATGGGCACGCAGGGTTGGGAGGTCATGGGCTCCGACATCAGCACCCGCATGCTCAGACGCGCCCGCGCTGGTCACTATCTCCTTGAACGCACGCGTCAGGTGCCGTCGGACTATCTGCGCCGCTACTGCCTGCGAGGCTTTGGCGACCATGAGGGTTCACTGCTTGTCCAGCGCCAACTGCGCGACAGGGTGCAGTTCTGCCATCTCAACTTGATGGACTCGCTGCCCCGGGCAAGCAGCTACGACATGATCTTCCTGCGCAACGTGATGATCTACTTCAACGGAGACACCAAGCGGCAGGTGGTCTCGCGCGTGCTCAGCGTACTCAAACCCGGTGGCCACCTGCTGATCGGCCACTCGGAGAACTTGAACGGCATCAACGACCAAGTAATGGCCGTGGCGCCCTCGGTCTACCGCAAGCCCGAAGGTCAGCCGTGAAACGCCGACTTGTCCACCTCGCACCAGGCGACCACTTCGTCGGCGACGCGCGCCACCGCGTCCGCACCCTGCTTGGCTCGTGCGTGTCCATCACGCTATGGCATGCACGCTCTCGCATCGGTGCAATGTCGCACTTCCTGCTCGCTGACCGTCCTGAGAACAGGGCCGACCGACGCAAGGCGCCACTGGATGCGCGCTACGGCACCGAGGCGCTGCTGCTGATGCTGCAGGATCTGGGCCGACGCGGCATAGAGCCGCGAGACTGCGAGGCCAAGGTTTTCGGTGGTGCCCATATGTTTCCGGGCTGGTTCGATATGCGCCAGCAGGTGGGCCAACGCAACGGCCATGCGGCGCTACAGCTGTTGCAGGAGTTCGGCATAGAGCTGGTTTCGAGTTGCCTCTACGGCTACGGCCATCGGGTGATCCTGTTCGACATCGCTTCCGGTGACGTCTGGGCCCGCCAGGCCAAGATGGCGTCAACACCGCCGGGATGGATCCACCCATCGCAACTGGAGGAAGCATGATGGGGAGCCTCGAAGGCCGAGTCAGGAGCGTGCTCATTGTGGAGGACAGCAGCGTCCAGCGCGCCCACCTTGCTGGACTGCTTTCGCTGCTGGGCGTTCGCCTGGTGCATCAGGCGGCCAACGGCGCAGAGGCCCTCGTGCTGCTGGATTCGCTAGCGACGCCACCTGACGCCATGGTCATCGACCTCCATATGCCGGTCATGGACGGGATTGAGCTGATTCAGCATCTCCAGTCCCGCGACATGAAGGTCCCCATCGTCGTCGCATCAACACGCGAATCGACCCTTGTCAGCGCCGTGCTGGAGATGGCACGCGCCAATGGCCTACAGATATCGCGCGCAGCACACAAGCCGCTCACGCTGGACGTACTGAGCGAAGCGCTGATGGGCTGCCTGCAGGCTCCTGCCGATCGACGCGCCCCGGAATCGATCTATGTAGAACCGTCTCAACTGGCATCAGCCATTGAGAACGGTGCCATCCAGCCTCACTTCCAACCGAAGGTTGACGTGCGCAGCGGCTTGATTCGTGGTGTGGAGGCGCTCGCACGCTGGACAGATGACGCGGCCGGCCCGATAGCACCGGACCGTTTCATCCCAGTGGCGGAAGCCGAAGGCCTGATCCATCCACTGACCTTGTCCATGCTGCAGCAGGCCACCACGCAGTTGGGCGCCTGGCTTGCCCGGGGCTTCACGCTGTCCGTCGCGGTCAATCTTTCACCCAAGCTGCTTGATTCCAGCCGGCTGGTAAGCGAGATCGACGCCATAGTCCAACGCGCTCGCATCCGACCGGAGCAACTGGTGCTCGAAGTCACCGAGAACGCACTAATTAGCTGCGAAGGCGTCGCCCTGGGCACGCTGGCACGCCTGCGCATGGCTGGCTATGGCCTATCCATCGACGACTACGGAACAGGCTTCTCCTCCATGCAACAGCTGGCACGCGTGCCATTCACGGAGCTGAAGATCGACCGCAGCTTTGTACATGGTGCACATGCAAATGAACAACTTCGCGTAATGCTCCAGTCCTCCATCGAGATGGCCGCGCGCCTGGGGCTGACCAGCGTGGCGGAGGGCGTTGAGACACTCGAGGACTGGATCTGGCTGCAACGCTACGGATGCAACGTCGGGCAAGGGTGGCTGATTGGGCGCGCACTACCCGGTGACCAACTGCCGGCTTGGCTGCGTGGTCACCAGACACGCTTGGCGAGGCTGCGCACCGTCCATCCAGTCCATCCGCCGGTAGACCCTGACCCCTCCTCCACATGAAACCCATCCGAACCCTGGTGGTCGACGATTCGGCTGTCGTTCGACAAGTCGTTTCTGGACTGCTTGACCGAGCGCCAGGCATTGAAGTCATCGCCGCATGCGCCGATCCACTACTCGCAAGAGAGCGCATGCGATTGAGCTGGCCCGATGTGATCGTGCTTGACGTCGAAATGCCGCGCATGGACGGAATCACCTTCCTTCGTCAAATCATGGAGGAGCGGCCGACGCCCGTCGTCATCTGCTCGACGCTCACCGAACAAGGCGCACGGACCACCATCGAGGCCATGGCAGCAGGTGCTGTAGCCATCGTCACCAAGCCACGCATCGGTCTCAAGGAATTTCTTCTCGAGTCGGGTGACGAGCTGGTCGCTGCGGTGCGGGCCGCATCACGAGCCAACGTGCGGCACCTCGCTGCCCGCGCTGCCGGCCTCACAGCCAAGGCGACCCAGAAGCTCAATGCCGACGTCATCCTGCCCCCAAGCTCACCAAGCGCGATGGTCAAGACCACGGAACGGATTGTCGCGATCGGCACTTCCACCGGAGGCACCCAAGCCCTTGAACAAGTACTGACGGGCCTGCCGCGAGTTTGCCCCGGCATCGTCATCGTTCAGCACATGCCAGAGAAGTTCACCGCCGCCTTTGCTGCTCGGCTGGATAGCTTGTCCGAGATCGTCGTCAAGGAAGCGGCCTCCGGCGACCGAGTCATGCCAGGCTGCGCCCTGATTGCTCCCGGCGGGAAGCACATGCTGCTGAAACGCAGCGGGGCCCAATACCACGTCGATGTGGTTGACGGTCCACTCGTCAACCGCCATCGACCTTCGGTGGATGTGCTGTTTCGTTCGGTAGCGCGCAACGCAGGCGCAAACGCACTTGGCATCATCATGACGGGCATGGGAGACGACGGTGCGGCCGGACTGCTGGAGATGCGCCAAGCCGGCGCCCAGACGCTTGCCCAAGATGAAGCCTCCTGCGTTGTTTTCGGCATGCCCAAGGAAGCCGTCAAGCGAGGCGCCGTCATGCGCCAGGTCACGCTCGGGCAAATCAGTACCGAAATCGTTGCGCAACGCCGCTAGGGTGGCAGTCGACCAGGGCGCCACTGCTTCACCACCAGAAGCTCCAGTTGTCCATTCGGCCTTGGCTGAATGAGTGCCCCGAGGAAAGAGACTCCAGAGGCCTCAGCTACTCCCTCGGCGGAAGTGAGTATGCGCGCCGAGTCAGCAGCGTACTGAGAATCCGACCACGACCGCATGGCCGGACACCAAGACGGGCGGCGCGCGCACCAGGCGACTGCTGACGGATGCAGCCTGGAACTACCGGGGCCCTGCGAGGATGAGCCTCACCCTCCGAGTGCACAACCAGGTGCCGCAGCTGCAACGCGAGGCGTCCAGCACAGCAAGATTTGCATCGCCAAGACTCGAAGGCGCCCCACTCCGAAAGGGCGATCGCCTGCCAAGCCGCGCCTACTTTGAACTGAACGAACACAGGCGGACTATGGCGATTCGTGCAGCTTCACAATTGGAAGCGCCCCCAACCGAGCTGCACGCGGAAAACCATCGTCGGCCCGACGGATATCAGCTTGATCCATCATCACCGCAGACTGTGTGCAGTGTCAGCCCGGGCTGCTTGCGTTCAACATCGAAATGTCTGACCAAAAGCGGCCATATCAGTCCGCCAGCCTCCAATCACCCTTCTCTATCGTCAGCAAGACGCGTGCGCCGTCCTCCAGGCCCCAGTGATCCTTTGCGGAATAGCGGATCACGCCTTGCGTGATCGTCACACCCTTGGTGTTCTCCAGCGCATCCTTGAGCGCCGCCCGGAACTCCGGCGTCCCCGGCCTGGCCTTCTTGAGCGCAACTGGCACCGCCGCCTGCAACAGCAGGTGCGCGTCGTAGCCATGCGCTGCAAACTGATTGCGGGTGCCTGCGCCAAACTGCTGCTCGTAGCGCTCGACGAACTCCGTCGCCAGCTTCTTGGAGGGATGCGATGCCGGCAACGATTCCGGCATCACCGCCAGTCCCGCCACGACGATCGATCCGTCCACGTCCTTGCCCCCCACACGAATAAGGTCGCGCGAGGCTGCGCCATGGGTCTGGTAGATCCTGCCCTTGTAGCCACGGGCCACGATGGCCTTGTGCGGCATCGCAGCACCGCTGCCCGACGCACCGATCAAGATGGCATCCGGCTGCGCCATGGTGATCTTCAGGGCCTGCGCCGTTACGCTGGTATCGGAGCGAGCGAAGCGCTCCGTCACCAGGGACGTCAGTCCGGCCTTCGCCGCCTGAGCGTCGAAGGACTTCAACCAGGTCTCGCCATAGGCGTCGGAATAGCCAAGATAGGCATAGGTCTTGACGCCATTCTTCTTCATGTGCTCCACGAGCGCCGATGCCATAAGCGGCGTGGACTGCGCCACGCGGAAGGTCCAGGCGTCCTTGCCTGCGGGAAGATCGACCGGTGAGGTCGAGATCTGCACGGTGCGGCCTTCTAGCGCCTCAACGGACAGGGCAAGCGATGCCGGTGTCGCGGTCGAACCGACGATCACGTCCACCTTGTCCTCGGCAACGAAGCGGCGTCCGTTCTTGACGGACTGCGTCGTGTCCGAAGCGTCGTCCAAGATGATGAGCTTGACCTTTTCGCCCCCGATGGTTTCAGGCCACAGCGAAATGCCGTTCTTGGTCGGGATGCCGAGGGCCGAGGCCGGGCCTGTCAGCGGTAGGCTCACGCCAACAGTGATCTCGGCATGTACAGCGCCGACAAAGAGCGCGCCCATGAGTGCTGCAACCGACGGGTGGATGAACTTCTTCATGATGTCTCCTGGCTGGATTGAACTAGCTGCACGTCACACGGCCCGCCTCGCGCCTGACCGAGATAGATCTCTCTCGCGGATTTCTGGACGACACGGTCGCCGTGCGCCTCATGGCGATATCGCCTTCAACCTGAGCACAACTTGCGCAGCAGCGAACGCAACTGCTCCTTCTCCGCCCCGGTCAGCGCGACAGAGATGCGTTCGTCGTGCACCTTCACCGCCTGCTTGTAGCGCTTGAGCTGGCGGGCACCCACCTTAGTCAGCAGCAGGCTGTGGGCGCGACGGTCGCCCGAGGCTTGGCGCTCGACCAGCCCCTTCCTCTCGAAGGTGTCGATGATGGCCACGACGCCGGAACGCGCGATGCCCATCACCTCGGCCAGCCGCGTCTGTGAGATGCCAGGGTTGTTCTCAACAATCACAAGCGCCGAGAACCGCTGTGGCGTGACCTCTTCCGGATCCATGGTGGCAGCGAAATCCTCGTATATCGACAGCTGCGCACGGCGCACCGCATACCCGACCAGCTCGTCGAGCACGTCGTACTCCACACCTTCGATACGGGCGTTGAAATGAACACGCTGGGACAAACAGTCTCCTCATCCGCGCGGATCCTGCGCTTGTGTTCTTAAATATGACTGTTATAGGCTATAACAATTCGGCGCGCATGTCATCTGGCGATGCAGCATCGGGAAGACGAACTGGAGATCGGCGTGAAAGTGACGATTGCAGGAGCCGGCATCGGCGGGCTTACCTTGGCACTGATGCTGCATGAGCGCAGCGTCGAGGTGGAAGTGTTCGAGGCCGTCAGCGACATCAAGCCTCTCGGAGTAGGCATCAACCTGTTGCCGCACGCCAGCCAGCAGCTGTGCAGGCTTGGCCTGGAAGACGACCTGGCGGCCTGCGCGATTGAAACGTCCACGCTCGCCTACTTCAACAAGTTCGGCCAGGAGATCTGGCGTGAAGCGCGTGGTCGTGCAGCCGGCTACGACTTCCCGCAGTTCTCCATCCACCGCGGCGAGCTCCAGATGAAGCTGCTGGCGAAGGTGCGGGAGCGCATCGGCAAGGAAGCGGTGCGCTGCGGCCACGCCTTCGACTCCTTCGAGCAATCCACCGACCGGGTCAATGCCTGGTTCAAACGCCGTGGGGACGGCGTCCTTGTGCAGTCCAAATGCGACGTGCTGGTTGGCGCGGACGGCATCCATTCAGCCGTGCGCCGATTCCTCTATCCGCACGGCGATCAGCCCCGTTTTTCCGGTCGCATGCTGTGGCGCGCAGTGACTGAGGCCAAGCCATACATGGACGCTCGCACCATGTTCATGGCCGGCCATCAGGATCAGAAGTTCGTCTGCTATCCGATCTCGGAGCCGCTGCGCCGGGAGGGTCGATCGCTGATCAACTGGATCGCCGAGTTGCGTGTACCAAACAGCGAGTTGCCCAGCACCGACTGGAACCGCAAGGTTGACAGGTCCGTCTTCGCGAAGTGGTTCGAGAACTGGCAATGGGATTGGATCGACATCCCCGCCATCATCGAAGGTGCCACGGAGATTTACGAATTCCCGCTGGTCGATCGGGATCCGTTGCCGCGCTGGACGTTCGGTCGCGTCACGCTGCTGGGCGACGCTGCACATCCCATGTATCCGATAGGCTCAAACGGCAGTGCGCAAGCCATCCTTGACGCGCGCTACCTGAGCGACTGCCTGAGCGACGATCCAGATACTGGTTATGCCTTGCGGGAGTACGAAGCTGAGCGCCTTCCGAAAACTACGGGCATCGTGCTGCGCAACCGCATGAACGGGCCGGAGCAGGTCATGCAGCTGGCCGAGTCGCGCGCGCCGCAGGGCTTCCAGAACATTGATGACGTGATTCCGCGTCACACGCTGGAAGCCATCTCGCTGCGCTACAAGCGCTTGGCGGGGTTCGACAAGGACACCCTGAAGACGAAGGCATGAACTGATTCGCATGCTTTTCCATCATGACACCTCTGCCAAGCCCCGGCTTGAGGATCGAAGGCTCTACCAGGCCCGGGACGATTCAAGCGGAGAGTTTCCTGTGCTCGCAGCGGATTGCTCCCGAGTCAGGCAACCATCAGCCTGCAGTCGGTCCATGCGACGCCGCAGGGCCTCCTGCGGGATGCGCAAATGGACAGCCAGATCGGCCAGATCTGTATGGCCGGCCTCTAAGGCTGCAACGACTTCAGCGGGCTGCAGACTCTCGGCGCTTCGCAACTGGGCGTGTTTGCGAATCAGGTTGTAGAGCGATGGTCGTGAGATGCCCAGCCCTTCCGCAGCCTGACTGAGTCGCCAGCCGGCCGCGTCAAGTGCTGCGATCAGCTCCTGCTCAGAAACGCTGGACGGTGCACGAAAGCTTCGACTGGCAGGCAACGCTGCGCCAGCGCCAAGTGGGGCAGGCACACGCGTCGGCACCGGATCGTGCGCCGGCACGCCAGCCACGGCCATCGAAGATACACGCACGTCGCCACCCAGCAGTTCATGCACCGAAGGCCAATCCATGCCCTGCCCTCGCTGCGCTTGCAAAGCAACACGCCGCATCGCGTGCATGAACTGGCGCACATTGCCGGGCCAGTCATGCATGCACAACGCTCGCAGCAAGGCCTGAGGCAACCTGGGCATCTCGGTGAGCGGGCCCTCCTCCTGAAGAGCCAGCAAGGCCAACAAACCGAGATCCTCGCGGCGCTGGCGCAGCGGCGGGGTGCGGATGACAAAGGCTTCCAGCCTGCGCAGCAGTGGCTGGTTGAAGCTGCCGGACTGCAGGTCTCGGTCGGTCGCGGCAATCAGGCGCACATCGGCACGCTCATCACGACAGGCACCGAGCGGCCGGAACTCGCCGGACTCGATCGCGCGCAGCAGCATGGGTTGCACCAGGGCTGGCGTGTCGCCTACCTCATCGAGAAAAAGCGTGGCGTCGTGCGCTTCACGCCAATAGCCGGCACGAGCAGTCTGCGCCCCCGTGTAAGCGCCGCGTGTAGCGCCGAACAGGTCGGATGCCGCAAGCGACTCCGACATGGCGGCCATGTTGACCGTGATCAGGCGCGCGTCGCGGCGCCGGCTCTGCGCGTGCACAGCCTGGGCCACCAGTTCCTTGCCCGTGCCCGACTCTCCCAGGATCAGGACCGGCAGCTCGGTGCTGGCCACCTGGGCGATCTGGCGACGAACACTCACCATGGCGCTGCTCAACCCAGCCAGCTCGCCAAGTGCCAGGCCGTCGGGCAAGCAGCGCACACGATGCAAGCAAAGGGCCACTATGCCGCCGAATATCAGCACGGCACCACGCTCGATAGCCTCGGGCGATACCTCAAACTCTCCATGGAGTTGCTGCCCGTCGAGCTCGCAATGCATGGCCGTATCCGGCAGGCAAAGACGCAGCCCACCGCCCGGCGTCTCCAGCAGTCGCGTAGGTCTGCGCGAGACGGCTGCATGACCGAGCGCCTCCACCTGTGTCTGCTCCACCAGTCGGAAGGGTGTGCTGCGACTCAGGCTTGCAGCCACGCCAGGTGCCGGCAGCACACACTGGGCCCCAAGGAGCATGGGCCGCGGATGCCAGATCACCGTCAACGCCAGCAGGGCGGCGCCATCGGAATGCTCACCGAATCCGGGGGACGAAAGTGTTTGCTCGTCGGCGTTGGGCAGGCCAGGATCCATCAGCAGGTCTCGGTTGCGACGGAGAGCCGCATTCTCAGCCCATGACGCGTCAAACGCGTCAATCGCATGCCTGACGCGTCAGCGCGACCTCTGACGCCGTCATGATGCGCGCATGTAGGCTTTCCGACGCGGCGCAGCGCCTGGCACGGAGCTTGATGTGCGGTGCCTGCTGGAAGCGCCGTCGTTTCCCGCATTCAACCTTGAAGGGAACCCGCCATGCATACGCGCACCTCATCCCGCCTGCTGCTATGTGCCGCCGCACTTTGGCTGACAGGCTGCCAGACCTCACCTGTCGCGAAAGCGCCGGACATTGATCCTCCCTGTATCGTGACACCTGCCGCCCTCGCGCACATCCAGGCCCGGCATTGCGCGCTGGTCCCACCGCCCGGCGCCAACCAGTTCGTCCCGATCTACTGCACACCAGCTGGTGCACAGAACTTCTGCGCCATGGTCCAGAACGCGCCGCTCAAGTTCCGCGTCGTGCAGCCGGATGCGCGTATCCGCTACGACGCCAACCTCGACCCCACCGTGGTCGGCACGGCCGGCGAGAAATGTGGTCGCATGGTGATGGAGCCCAATGGCAACGTGGTCACCCAGTTTCCGGAACTTGGGGGTGCCCCCACGCCGCCGGCCTGCCACTGAAGAGCTGATGCGACAACTGCTTCTGAGCGAGCGCGCCACACCCGACGTCATCGTCGAGATGCTGGGCATGGAGGAGTCCGTCTGGGAAGACGGCCATGCCCGCGTGATGCTTTTGGGCCCGGGCCGGCCACTGGCGGCGTTCTGGCTGCACTACTACGGCAGCTCGGCCGAGATGTTGCTGACGCCCGAGCAGCTGCCCCGCTTGCTCGAGGACATCGACCATCTGCTACGCGATACCAGACTCCCGCCGCAGATGACGAGCTTCCTGCGCAGGATGCGCAACCTCTGCGCGCGTGCGCTGCAAGCAGCGGCGACGATGCAGTTGTCCGTCATCGCCGACTAGGGCCTGTTAACACTAATTGCACCAAAGCAATTGGGCTGCGACAGTGAGTGCATGGAGATCACAGCAGCCCAATTCGCGCAGATCGAGCACTGCTTGCCGCTGCAACGCGGCAACGTCAGCCTGTCGAATCTGCAGGTGTTGAATGCCATCCTTTACGTTGCTGAGCACGGCTGCAAATGGCGCGGCTTGCCCAAGCGCTTCGGCAACTGGCATACGATCTACACGCGCATGAGCCGCTGGGCAAAGTCGGGCGTTTTGGACCGGACCTTCGAGCAATTGCAGCAGGCGCAGATCGTGCAGATCAAGATTGAAGCGGTGTCGCTGGACAGCACCAGCGTCAAGGTGCACCCCGATGGCACCGGCGCGCCAAAAAAAACGGTCCGCAAGCTATCGGCAAATCCCGTGGTGGGTGGAACACCAAAATCCATCTCGTCGCGGCGGACGCGCGCACGGCCATAACCTTCTCGCTGTCACCAGGGCAGGCGCACGATGCTCCCGAGGGGCGAGCTCTGCTGAAGCGGCTCGGTGCGCCCAATCGGCCTTTGCATCTGTTGATGGATCGCGCCTACGAGGGCAACGAAACTCGGCAGCTCGCACTCGACCTGGGGTTCATCCCTGTCGTGCCGCCCCTGAGCACGCGCATCGAGCCCTGGGAGTACGACCGCGAGATGTACAAGCGCCGCAATGAAGTCGAGCGCCTGTTCCGCCGCCTCAAGGGCTATCGCCGAATCTTCTCCCGCTTCGAGAAGCTCGACATCATGTTCACCGCCTTCATCAGCTTCGCTCTGATCGCTGACGGATTGCGTTTGTGTTAACAGGCCCTAGCCCATTGAGGAACACCGGTTCGTCCGGATACCTACCCAACGCGCGCTGGAAGACGGCCAGCGCTGCATCGGCACGCCCCTGCCGGATCAACAGCTGCGCTTGCCCATTGAGCGCATGGAAATCGTGGGGATCGAGACTCAGTGCGTGCGCGTACTCGCGTTGCGCCGCGTCCAACTGCTCCTGCAGCTCCAATACCCACGCCTGAGCCGTATGGGCCAGAGCCAGTTGGTCCTCGGTCCTGAGGGCGAGTTGGGCGCTGGCCGCCGCACGGTCCAGCCAAACCGGATCCCGGCCATTGCCGGCGTAGCGCAGGCAATAGGCGACGGCAAGCAGCGCAGCCACTCGAGCCGGAGGTGTGTGCTCAGCGGCCAGCACGGCCTCCAGCGTAACGATGGCCCGATCAATGCCCACGGTGTCGTCCGGCAGACGCAGGCTGCGCTCCGCAGCAGCTACGTCCCGGGGCGCGATGGGTACTCCATCGGGCCGCAGCAGAATCCCGGCGCCCACCAAAACCAATGCGACAACCAAGAGTCCTGCGGCTCTCCACGCACGCAACGCGGCCCTCCGGGGGGCAACGGCCGGCGGGGCATCTGCACCGTTGAGCCGACACAAGCGCGCCGCCACGACACCCAGCTCGGTCAGCCGCATGGCCGGATCACGTCTGGTCATCTCCTGAAGCAGCTCCAGAAAGCGGGAGTCCACGCCCGCGGCCACCAACTCCAGGTCCTGCGCCAGACGCTGGTGAGCGAGCGCAAGTGTGCTGGCCGGCACGCGACCAGGGCCGGCCACGATGCGGTACAACGTCAGGCCCAGGGAGAAGACGTCGCTTGCGGTGCTTGGCGGTGCGCCCAGCAGCAGCTCTGGTGCCATGTAGGCCAAGGTGCCGGCGTTCTCGCCCAACGCCGAGAGGTCCTGCGTCGCGCAGGGATCGCGGGTCGTTGCCAGCCCCAGATCGAGAATGCGCACCTGCCCCTGGGCATCGACCATCAGGTTCGATGGCTTGATGTCACCGTGCACGACACCGCCTGCATGGGCGGCATGAATGGCCACGGCCGCCTCCCAGGCCCAGCGCTGCGCAATGTCCGTCGACACCGGCCCGTCTGCAGTGATCTCGCTGAGCGTACGGCCGTCGATCAGCTCCATCACGAGGAAAGTGCGGCCCTCATGGTGGAGCAGTTCGTAGATCGTGACGAAGGCCGGGTGTTTCACGCGCGCGGTCATGCGCGCCTCGTGCAGGCTGCCCTGAGGGCCGCGCTCGGCACGCAACAGGCATTTGATCGCCACGGCCCGGCAAAGGCGAGCATCCCAGGCCTCGTAGACGATGCTGAAGCCTCCTCGCCCCAACACGCGTCGTAGCTCGTAGTGCGACAGGAAACGGGGAAGTTCCGTGCCGTCCTCAAGCCTCGAAATGGCCGTTTGCCCAGGCATCCATCCGTCCTGCCGTATTGAGCCGTCGCGATGGTAGTCGGACGGGGCACCTAGATTCCTGGCACCTAGCATGATTACCAGGGAGAAGGTTGAACGGAGCAGGGGCGACCGCCGGAATCGGCCTTTCGTCAGCGATGCCGAACGAGCCTGTCCTACGGCGATGCAATGGCCTCACGGACTATCTGGCCCATAGACGGGGAAAGGATGCCTGGTCCATTGACTGCGAGCAGCAATCGGCCATCTGTTAGTCGAGCGCCGCCCTGACGAGATTGAAGCTCCGTTCCAGCGCGCGGCGGAACAGCACCCCCGATTGCGTGGCCAGGTTGGCGGCACCAACAAGGTTCCCAGGTCCGTCGTCCCGAATGCCCGGGCCGTGGCATTCAATCCTGCGCTGGCTCATCCTGTGAGCCAGATCGCTCGCAGGATTGCCGCATGACTCCAGCACCTGAACGCATCACCCCTCCGCTCCCCTCCCATGCTGACAACGGAATCCTTGGCCGCGTGCCTGGTCAGCACATTGCACAGGCCAGCAAGTCCTTGCCCGACCCCGCCTGCGCGGTCGACGATGAAATGCTCGTCGAGATCGACGCCGGTTGGGTGGGTCGTGTGCGCCTGACTTTCAGGAAGCAGCGCTACAGCAGACCCCGCAGCAAGACGTCCTACGTTGCCTGGTTCTGCCGCCACGCCGAGGCCGTCAGCGGTCGTTGAACTCAGCCACTGTGTCCTGCCACTCCTGCCAGCCGCTGTCCTTCACCTCAACGGCACACAGGAACTCCAGCTCGAAGCGCCTGGCCTGCGCCTCGCGCCGGCGGCGAGCGCGCTCGTCGGTCATCTGGGCGTGCTCCACGAACCAACGGGGCATCCTGGCCAGGAGTGCCTGGACACCGACCGGGCCGCGCGTCACAGCGCCGTCCTGCGCATATCGATCTCGGTGTCCTCCCAGGCCTCCTCGTCGGCCTTCGGCACGACGACGCCCTGAGCGGCCTCAGCCTCCCAGGCCCGGAGCTGGGCAAGGGTGACGCGCATCAGATCGCTGTCCGCGATGCGCAAGGGCTTGGGGGTGGGCGGCGCGGCCTGAGATGACATGCTGGCTCCTGTTTCGACGGAGCCAGTCTCGGGGCCGGCCTGCGTGGAAGGAATCGCCCCGAAGAGGGAACGCGGAGGGGATCAAGGTCTCGCATCCCCCTCATATCCCCCAAATGGGGGGCGCCTCGCACTCGGTGAGGCGTTCATGCGGCCCACATCGCCGAGGTAGTAGATCCGACGGGAACTTCTCGTTGGAGCAGGCGTGGGTAGTTACCTTCAATACGGTCGGTGACGCCGACTGGTCGACCGCCGAGGTGGCGCGGACAGCAGAGACGCCATCCCTGCTGGCACCCCGGGAGCATCGCTGCCTATGGGGAGTTCAGACCAGCGATACCGTCTACGTGCCGCGTCGCGCGGTATCGCGGTGAGAGGCGCCGCCAGCTGGTCGCACCTGGTTGTATGGTTCAGTGGCGTGCCTGTGACTGCTGAGCAGGCGCTGGCTGATGAAGCGCGGCATCGAGGCGTCCGCGTGCATGCCATCAGCCCGCTGTATCACCCGAGCACTTCAAGGCAGGCCGCGATTCGTTCAGCCGGACTGGTTATGGGCTACGCGCTGCTTGAGCGGGCCTTCATCGACGAAGGAATTCGTCGCCTGGCGCAGGCTGTTGCTGCCCTCGTTCGGAGTTCAGGCTCGCATCACCACTGAGCGATCTGCTTGAGAGTTTCGAGCAACTTGAGAGTTGCACCGTCGACCACCGGCAGTGCTCGATGGACGATCCAGGTCTCTCTCCAGAGAACCGGATTCAGCGGTGCCATGCGGATGCCTGGAAGGGCCGCGGCCGCGGTGGGGCCTTCCACGGGAAGGATCGCTGCCCCGTAGCCGGCCGCCACCAGGCTCTTCATGGCCTCTGTGTAGTTCATCTCGATCCTAGGCTGCGGGACGACACCACCGGACGCGAACCATTCGACCGTTTGCCGGTGCAAGATCGTGGTTGCGTCGTTGGCGATCAATGGCTTGCCTGCCAGCCATCGCGGCGTTACGCGCCTCGGAGGCATCCAGGATTCGGGCATGAACGCCATCATGGGGTCGCGTCTCCAGCGTCGAACAACCAAGTCGTCGGGAACTTCCTGGGTGCCTACCAATGCCACATCCAGGTCGCCACGCGTCACACTCGAAAGCGCATCGAAAGTCCCGACGATGCGGATGTCGACGTCGATGTCTGCGTGGTGGACCTCCATCGAACGCAGGACCTCGGGGAGCAGAAATGTGACGATGCTGGTTGTGGCGCCCAACCGGACGCGGCCTGCGGTGCCGGCCGCATGACGGCGAATTGCCTCGACGGCCTCCTCCGCATCGCGCAGCAGTGACCTGGCCCGCTGCACCAGCAAGAAGCCTGCACCGGTTGGTTTCACGCCCCCACTCCCGCGCAGCAACAGGCGAACGCCAAGCCGTTCTTCAAGTTCAGCCACATGCAGGCTGACCGTAGGCTGCGACAAGTGCAAAGCAGCCGCAGCGGCAGAGAACGTTCCGAGGTCCACGGCGGAAACGAGAGTCCGTAGCTGGTCAAGGTTCAGTTCTCTCATCAGCTTTCCTGATATTAGTTATCAGAACAACAAACTTCCATGATAGTTCGGACACTGCAACCATGTGGCCATGAGCATCAATGCATTGCGAACGGCGTACTTCCAGATGGCGGCTCGCTTCCGGCGCTGCCTCGGCCGGCGACGTCACGTCTCAGGCGAGGCAGAACTCTTGGCCATGGATGATCGTGAGCTGCGAGACATCGCAATCGGTCGCGGTGAGATTCCGTACTTCCTCGCCAAGGAAAGGCAGGCACCCCGTTCAAGCAGCTAGGCTGGAACACGGCTTGATGTCTGGAGGCCCCAGCGTCGAACCTCGAACGCCAGCTTCTGGCCGACTGGAAAGCAGTGCTTCAGTGCTGGCGGTGAACCTTCTGCCTGGTACCGCTTCAGCGTGCTCTTGTCCGACTCAATGCGCTACCAAACGGCGACCGTTTCTGACGGCTTCGTGGACAAGGGGCATTCAAAGGCCGGGCAACCGCACACGGGACTGGGGTCCCTGCGGGCCACCGCGTTTCTCGGCAGGCCCAAGACCGTCCGAGAGCCCCCTTGAATTCGCCCGGCTCACGAGAGAATCTGGTCCAGCGAATCCCGGTGACAAGCCCGGGATCGCGCCGATTCGTGACCTGCCACTTCGATGCGGCGTCGCTGGCGCTCTAGACGGCACCCTGGTCCTCGAGCGTGAAATGGATACAGGTTCCCTTGTCCGTCGACTCCGCACGAGCCAGTCCCCCATGCATGCGCGCGATGGCCGCGACGATGGCCAACCCGAGGCCGTGGTTGCGGTCGGCATTGCTACGCGACGGGTCGATCCGATAGAAGCGATCGAACAGGCGCGGCAGGTGTTCGCTGGCAATCCTGCCACCCCGGTTGTGCACCCCGATGGACACATGCCTCGTGCCAATCCTGACTATCCTTATCTCGACGAGCGAACCTCGGGTCGCGTAGCGAGTGGCATTGCTCAGCAGGTTCGAAATCGCCCGGCGGACCAGCCCCGCATCGACGGCCGCGTGCGCGTCGCCAAGCACCTCCACCCGCAAGTCGGACTCCTCGAGCACGGCCTCGAAGTAGTCGACGACTTCCAACGCTAGGTCGGCCATGCTCGTCGCCAACGACCGCCGCGCCGGGACGCCCCGCTCCGCCCGGGACAGGAAGAGCATGTCCGCCACGATCCCGGCAACGCGTCGCAGTTCCTCCAGGTTGGACGTCAGCGTGTCATGCAACTCCGGAGCGGAGCGCGGCCTGCGCAACGCCACCTCGCAAGAGCCGATCAGGATGGACAGGGGGTTGTTCAACTCATGCGCGACGTCGGCGTTGAAGGCTTCCATCTGCAGGTAGGCGACCTGCAGCCTGTCCAGCAGGGCATTGAACTGAGAGAGCAGCGACTGAACCTCCTCGGGTTGTCCAGCGGCATCCAGCCTCTGATCCAGCCGGCTCGCGTCCAGTTCCGACGTGCGGCGCGCAAGGGCATTCAGCGGCGCCAACCCCTTGTGAACCAGAAGGAATCCTGTCGTCGACACCGCGAAGGTGCCGACGATGGCCGCGGTCAGCAGCGTCCACCAGAGGCGGGTTAACAGCGAGTCGTCCTTGCGGAGGTCATAGATGAGTTCGGCGCGCCCGGCCCCACCGAGTTCCTCGGGCAGACGGACGTCGAATGCCAGGTGCTTGCCCATGGCTCTCGGTCGGCTCGCATCATCCTTCTCGAAGACCGCAAGTCCGCTTTGCTGCCTCACGACCAGCGACAGGTCGTCGTGGCCGGCGAGGAAGTCGCTCAGCAGATGCTTGATTCCTGGGATGTCGTGGATCTCGCGCCCTTCGCCGAGAAGCCGCTGGACGGCAACCCGCTTCTGCAGGAGGGTGTCATCCTGCCGGCTGGACAGAGTCAGCGCAATCACGAGGTAGACCGAACCGCAGACAAGGCTGAGCCCGACCAGGGTCTGGAGCGCGAACTGCCGCGAAAGGCGTGCACGCAGGCTGGGTGCACGCCCCGGGGAGACGGTCATGGCCGGTCCTCAAGCACGTAGCCCATGCCGCGGACCGTATGCAGCAGCGGCTTGTCGAACGGTTGGTCCAGCTTGGAACGCAGCCTCCGGATGGCGACCTCGACCACGTTCGTCTCGCTGTCGAAGTTCATGTCCCAGACCTGCGCAGCGATCTCCGTGCGCGACAGGACATGCCCCTGACGCTGCAGCAGCAGGATCAGCAGGCTGAACTCCTTGGGCGTAAGCTCCAGTCGCCGCCCGGCACGCGTCGCCCTGCGGCGCACGGTGTCGACCTCCAGGTCCGCAACGCGCAGCGACAACGCTTCTGCCTCCATCCGGGGGCCGCTCGAGCGGCGAAGCAAGACCTGGATCCTCGCGACCAGTTCCGAGAACGCGAAGGGCTTCACGAGGTAGTCGTCCGCCCCGCCCTGGAGGCCGCGCACCCGGTCCTCGATTTGGCCGCGCGCGGTCAACATCAGGACTGGCACTGATCGCATGTGGCGCAGCGCCGAAAGGACCGCCATACCGTCAACGCCCGGAAGCATCCAGTCGAGGATCACGAGGTCGTACTCATTGACGGACGCCATGTGAAGCCCGTCGACGCCGCTATGGGCCACCTCGACCTGGTAGCCCTCCTCGGTCAGGCCCTTGCGCAGGTATGCGGCCGCCTTGACTTCGTCTTCGACGACCAGCAGCTTCATGAAGCTCTGCGCCGGGCCGTGGTGCGCCGGCCTCGCAGCCTGCACACTGCGGCAAGCGACATCGGGTTCATGCAGCTACCTCCCGGTCCGGTTCCGCTCGGGGCGCTGCAGACTCCTCCTCCTCGTCCTTGCGGTGCGCAATGCGATAGAGCACGGGCAACACCAGGAGCGTCAACGCCGTCGATGACAAGATGCCACCGATGACCACGGTAGCCAGCGGGCGCTGCACCTCGGCACCCGTGCCAGTGGCGATCGCCATCGGCACGAAGCCCAGGGAGGCGACCAGCGCCGTCATCAGCACAGGGCGCAACCGGGTGATGGCGCCTTCGAAGATGGCCTCGTCCAAGCTCCGGCCCGATTCACGCAGGTTGCGGATGAAGGCAATCATCACCAAGCCGTTCAGCACTGCCACGCCGGACAGCGCGATGAAACCCACCGCCGCGGAGATGGACATCGGGATGTCGCGCAGCCACAGGGCCGCGATGCCACCAGTCAAGGCGAAGGGGATGCCGGTGAACACCAGCAGGCCATCCTTCACGTTGCCGAACATCACGAAAAGCAGCGTGAAGACCAGCAGGAGGGACACCGGAACGACGATCTTCAGGCGGTTTGTCGCCGACTGCAGGTTCTCGAACTGCCCCCCCCAGGTCATCCAGTAGCCCGGGGGCAACTTGATCTGTTGCTGGATGGCCTGCTCAGCCTCCGCCACGAAAGTCCCGATGTCACGGTCACGCACGTTGGCACTGACCACCACACGACGCTTGCCGTTCTCGCGGCTGACCTGGTTGGGGCCGGGCGACAACGACATGTCGGCTACCTCGCTCAACGGGATGAACTTGCGCGCACCGGAGGCACTGGCAGGCAGCGGCACCGGCAGGCGCTTGATGGCCTCCAGGTCGGAACGCACCGACTCCGGCACACGCACGACGATGTCGAAGCGGCGGTCACCCTCGAACATCGTTCCGCCTTGCCTGCCACCGACGGCCGTGGCAAGCGTGTCCTGCACGTCCTGGATGTTCAAGCCGTAGCGCGCGGTCTTCTCGCGGTCGATCTGTACGCTCAGCATCGGCAGCCCGGTGGTCTGCTCGACGTTCACCTCCGTTGCCCCGGGGATGCCGTTGAGCACTGCGGCGATGCGACCCGCGGCGTTGTTCATGACATCCATGTCGTCGCCGAAGACCTTGACGGCCACGTCGGAGCGCACGCCTGAGATCAACTCGTTGAAGCGCAGCTGGATGGGCTGGGAGAACTCATAGTTCTGGCCCGGTAGCTTCTCGACTTCGGCTTTGACCAAGGCGGCCAGTTCCTCGCGGGTCTTGCGGGGCTCCGGCCACTCCGATTGCGGCCTCAGCATGACGTAGGCATCCGAGATGTTGGGCGGCATCGGGTCCGACGCGATCTCCGCAGTGCCGGTACGCGCAAATACGCGCTCGATCTCAGGGAACCTGTTCTTCAGCGCGGCTTCGAGCTGCTGCTGCATCGCGACGGACTGGGACAGGCTGGTGCCCGGGATCCTCAGCGTCTGGATGGAGAAGTCGCCCTCGTTCAGGCTGGGAACGAACTCGCTGCCCATGCGGGTGGCGAGCAAACCGGACAGGAACACCGTCACGAGAGCGAAGGTGATGACCAGTGGCTTGGCGTTCATGACGCGCCGGAGCGCCGGCTCATAGGCGCGACGTGCCCAACCCATCAGGAAGTTCTCCTTCTCGGCGACCTTCTCGCCGATGAACAGCGCGACCGCTGCTGGCACGAAGGTCATGGACAGGATCATTGCGCCCACCAGCGCGATCACGACTGTGAACGCCATGGGGTGAAACATCTTCCCTTCGACACCAGCCAGGGCGAAGATCGGCAGATAGACGATCATGATGATGAGCTGACCGAACAGCAGCGGACGGCGCGCCTCCTGGGACGCGAGGAATACCTCGTGGAATCGCTCGGATCGCGTCAGTGGCCTGCCTTTGTGCTCCTGCGCATGCGCCAGGCGGCGCACGCAGTTCTCCACGATCACCACCGCGCCGTCGATGATGATCCCGAAGTCCAGCGCTCCGAGACTCATCAGATTGGCGCTGACCTTCTGCTGCACCATGCCCGTGAACGTGAAGAGCATGGAAAGCGGGATCACCATGGCGGTCAGCACGGCCGCTCGGATGTTGCCCAGGAACAGGAAGAGGATGACGATGACGAGGATCGCGCCTTCCAGCAGGTTCTTCTTGACGGTGCTGATCGCCTTGTCGACTAGCGTCGTGCGGTCATAGACCGTCACCGCATGCACGCCCGCGGGCAGGTTCTTGTTGATCTCCGCCATCTTCTTGTCGACGGCTTGCGAGACGGTGCGACTGTTCTCGCCGATCAGCATGAAGACGGTTCCCAGAACCACCTCCTTGCCGTTGTCGGTTGCAGCGCCGGTGCGCAGCTCGCGGCCCAGCTCGACGCTGGCCACGTCCTTGATGCGGACGGGAACGCTGCCCTCATTGCGCAGCACCACGTTGCCGATGTCGGAGACCGATTGGACCTGACCAGGGGCCCGAATCAGGTACTGCTCGCCACGGCGCTCGATGTAGCCCGCGCCAACGTTGGCGTTGTTGCGCTCCAGCGCGTTGACGACATCTGCGAGCGTGATGCCGTAGGACGCCAGGCGGCCCGGATCCGGTGCGACGTGATACTCCTTTGCGTAGCCGCCGATCGTGTTGATCTCGGTAACACCAGGCACGTTGCGCAGCTGGGGTTTGATGACCCAGTCCTGGATCTCACGCAGGTCGGTGGCGGTGTAAGGGTCGCCGTTGGGCTTCTTCGCGCCGGGCTGCGACTCGACCGTCCACAGGTAGATCTCGCCCAGCCCGGTGGAGATCGGCCCGATGTTCGGCTCCACACCGGCCGGCATCTGGCCACGGGCGCCCTGGATGCGCTCGTTGACCAGCTGGCGGGCGAAGTAGATATCGGTGCCGTCCTTGAAGATCACGGTGACCTGGGACAGGCCATACCGTGACAACGAACGGGTCTGTTCGAGACCCGGCAGGCCGGCCATCACCGTCTCGATCGGATAGGTCACTCGCTGCTCGGTCTCGAGCGGGGAGTAGCCAGGCGCCTTGGTATTGATCTGGACCTGTACGTTGGTGATGTCGGGTACCGCGTCGATGGGCAGCTTCTGATAGCTGAAGACGCCGAGCGCGGCCATGCCCAGCACGGCCAACATCACGAGCCATCGGTGTTCGATGGCGAAGCGAATGATGCGTTCAAACATGTCGACGCCTCTTCTCAATGCTCATGGCTGGCCGAGGCCTTGCCCGCTTCGGACTTGATGACGAAGCTGCCCGATGCCGCATACGGCGCCCCCGCCTTCAGGCCTGCGGTCACTTCCGTGCGCTTGCCGTCACTGCGGCCCAACTCGACCGGGACCGGCGCGAAGCCGCCAGGTGTGCGGACGAAGACGACTGACCTGCCCTCCATGGTCTGCACAGCCTCTGCGGCCACCGACACGGGCACGCTCGAGTCGCCGGAAGAGAGTTCCACATTGACGAACAGGCCCGGACGCCAGGCCATGCTCGGGTTGTCGACGACGACACGAGCCTGCGCAGTGCGCGTTTGCTCGCCGATGAGTGCACCGACGTACGCCACCTTGCCCACCGCCTTCTGTTCAAACGCGGTAGATCTGATGACCACGTTCTCGCCGACGCGCACCTGGAGCAGGTCACGCGCGGGGACGTTGATCTGGGCCCAGACCGATTTCAAGTCAGAGACGGTGAAGACACTGGAGTCCTCGCGCACCTGCTCGCCCAGGGCGATGTGCTTCTCCACGATGACTCCGTTGAAAGGCGCTCGCAGCTCGAAGCGGTTGAGTGCCGACGAGTCAGTCGATGCGCCGATGGCCTGCAGCTTCTGACGGGCGTTGGTGACGGCGATCTCTACCTCGCGCATGGCTTGCTCGGCCTGCTGGACATCTTGCTGGGGCGAGATGCGCTGTTCGAACAGCTGTTTCTCGCGTTCGTAGGTGGTGCGGGCGAGCTGCAGGCGCTTCTGGGCATTCTGCAGTTCGGCACGCTGATCCGAGACGCTCGGGCTGCTGATGGTGGCCAGCACCTGACCTTTCACGACCTGCTGGCCCAGAGACACGGCGACCGACTCGACGACACCAGCCACGCGCGGCACCACATGCGCGGTGCGGTCTTCGTTGAAAGCGATTTCTCCCGGCAGTTGCAGGGACGAGCGGATGGTCGCTGCCGCCGAGGTGTCGATGGCGATACCGGCGGCCTTGATCTGGTCGGCGTTCATCGTCACGGCGCCCTCGTCCCTCGCGAACGGAAACTGCAGGACACCACCCGCCGCCTGAACTTCCACCTTGCCCTTGAACAGGTGCGGCTCGTCAATGGCCTGAGCGCTGACCAGCGCGCCGCCTTTGACGACAAAGGCGATCTTCTGGGGATCCTGGCCTGGCCGCTCCAGCTCCACGGACACCTGCTGTGCGCCGGGCTGCAGCAGCTTGCCATCCCTGGTCAGCCACAGCTTGATGCGCGGCGATCCACCTTGGTCAGCCAGCATCAGCTCGACGGTGACGTCCTTCTGGCTGCCGATGACGTCGCCGCCGTTCGCGCCCTTCCCGGCTTCCTCATGGTGCTCGCCATCACCATGGTCGTCTGCGTCCTTGTGACCCTTGCCGCCTCCAGCCTCGCCATGGTGTTCGCCATCATCGTGCCCCTTGGCTTCCTCATGGCCATGGCCGTGCCCCCCTTCGGCGGCGGGCGAGCTGCCACCCATGCGGAGGATCCCTACTGCGCCTGCGGCGCCCAGCGCCAATACGGCGGCGATGGCAATCAGTTGCTTCTTTCCCAGGCCGTCACGCAGTCGATCGAGCGTGTTTTGCTTGTCGTTCATCGTCAATCTCTTGTTGGATATGCCCGTCAGGGGCGGTCGGTCGTGGCGCCGAGCTGGCGGTCGATCTCTGCGGCCGTGCGATGGACTTGCGCCACGGCGGTGTAGTACTGGCTGCGGACCTGAAGCCAGGTGCGCTGGGCATCGAGGGCGTCCAGGAAGCTGAACTTGCCGAGCTCGAAGCCGGTTCTCGCAGCTTCATAGGCGGCTTGTGCGCCGGGCAGAACCTCGCTACGGAGGGTTTCAGCTTCCTCCTTGCGGGCCTGAAGGAGGTCAGCCATCTGCAGCAGCTCTGAGCGAAGCCGCAGCTCCTCCGCCTGCGCCGTGGCCTGCGCCGCATCACGGCGACGCAGGGCTTCGAGCTGCCCTCCCTGGTTACGATCGAAGAAAGGGAGTGGCACCGACACGCTCAGGAGGGCTTGCGTGCGACCCGTTTCCTGGGCACGCCGGGCACCGACACCCACAGTCACGTCGGGAATGCCCGTGGCGCGCGCCAGCGTGTAGCCGGCATCGGCGCGCTGCACCTCGAGCAAGGCCCGCCGCACGGCTGGCGCTTCGGACAAGCGAGCCATGATGTCTGGCGCCGACGGGGCCACCGGGAGCACGCCCACGACTCCATCCACGCGCTGGACCGAGCCCTCGGGCGCGCCCATGACCGCGGTCAGTGCGCGCAGGGCGGCCGAGCTCTCCGCCTGAGCCTGGCGCAGATCGATGCGGGCGGTCGAGGCGGCCACCCGGGCGCGCGTCTCTTCAGTCGGCGACACCTTGCCGGCCGTCACCCGGCGCACAGCCGCATCCACGCCGCTGGCTGCGATGCGCAGCGACTCCTCGGCAACCTTGACGCGCTCCTGAGCCGTTAGCGCGTCAAAGAACGCCTGAATGGCCGTGGCACGGACGTCGGCCCGACGGGCCAGCAACTCCAGCGCCGCGATGTCCTTGCCGCGTTGCGCCAGCTCGACACGGGCGGCACGCTTGCCGCCGGTCTCCAGCGTCTGGCTCAGCTGCATCGTCGTGACGCGGGCTCCCGACTTGACGTCCTCCTGGTCCACGCCAAGGACGGGATTGGGAACGAGGCCGGCCTGGCGGACGGTGCCATCGTTGGCGTCCAGCTCGGCGGCGGCTGCGCGGAGCTGTGGGTTGTGCGCCAGCGCCGTCTCCACCGCGGAGCGCAAAGTCAGCGGCGCGGCTAGCGCTTGTACGTCAGCGCGTGCCGGATCAGCCGGCTGCGATGCCTGGACTTCTGCGGGAAACCGCGGGGCGGACACAGGCAACTGGGCCTGGGCCAGGGACGAGATGAGTGCCGCGCATGCCAGCGGCACGAAAGTTCTGCGCATCGAAAACTCCAGGGTTGCAGGGACAACACGAGGGTTTCGGCGAGTGCAGTGCTGCGGTCAGGGCCGCAAGGGACGGAAAGGGGGAAGGAAACTGCGCTCGCCGATTCAGGCGACGCGCCAGTTGGGTCGTTCGAGCACGTCAGGCCCACGCGAACGGAAGGCCTGGCTGGACGCAGTGTCCACAGTGAAGACCGCGTTGGAATCGAGCTGCAGCGTGACAGGCACAAGGGGCTTGGCAAAGCTCAGCTGGCAATAGCCACAGTCGTTGTCACCAAGCAGCTTGCCGCCCTTGGAGGATGACTGGTTGTCCAGGTGCTTGCCGGACACCTTGGATCCAGCGTCCCCGGCCACACCGTGCTCGTGGGCATGGTGGCCGATGTGCGCCTTGGCAGGGACCTGCTCGTGCTGGCAATAGGCCGCCGCTGCCGACCAGGCGAACTGGACGGGCAGGATGAACAGCAGCAAGATGGTCAGCCAGCGACGCATGACCCGGATTGTGTCCTGAATGCGTGAACCACGGATGAATCGGGCTTTGCGGATCCAGTGAAGTCGTTCGCAAAGCGCAGGCTCTTTGAGGCAGCAGTCCTCGGCCCGAGATCCGTTGCCGGCCGCGGGCCGGGGGTCAGCACGATCAGGCGCCTTCCGCGTCGTTCCTGGATACGTAGACCATCAACTTCTTGTCACTGAAGCCCTGGGGAGCGATCTCACGCACGTCGAGGGCCCGGTGGGCGGTGGAGTTGAACTTCCACGTGAAGCTCTTGCCGGCGCTTTGGAAAGTCACCACATCGCCGCAATTGACATTGATGGCCTTGCCAGCATCGACGTTGACGACACGGGCGTTCGGCGTAGCGGCAGCCACTTCACCGTGGATGGACTTGCCATTGGCCATCCGATCGCTCGAGGGGACGCCGGCGTGGACCGATGCAACGGCAAACAGCAGGCTGGCGGTCAGGGTGGTGGCACGGATGGAGCGGTTCATGAGAGGTCCTTCTTCGGCGGACGAGTCGCTCGGGAGAGCCACCTGGAACGTCCACCATGGAAGGAACTGTAGAAATCCGACCCCGACGGGACACCTGCCCGGTGCATTACAAATCTGTCATGTCGGCGCCACCCGGCGTCCAAGGCCTCGCGGTGCGGGATCAAGGGGAGCACACCCGTTGCCCCCTCGGGTCCACCCGCGCAATGTGGCGGCAGCCCGCAAGCCATCAACTTCGGAAGATTACGCTGCATGCATCGCCTATCCCGCATTTGCCACTGCCATCGGCACGGAGTTCAGCATCCACGCAAGAGTGCCTCTGCTTAGCATGTCGGCGTTGTCCAATTCCGCCTTGAGAGGCCGCCTCCATGTCTAGTCTGCTCGTTTCCTTCAAGCTCGATCAACTGGGCGAGCCTCGCGAATACCGCCCCCCCGCCGATCGCGTGATTGAAGGCGACATCGTCTGCCGCAACTGGGACGTCGACAGCGCCAAGGACGGCAAGGTGCGCGCCGGAGTGTTCGAGTCGACGCCAGGCATCAACCGCTCCATCAAGGGTGAGACCTGGGAGTTCTGCCTGATTCTCTCGGGCGTCGCCGAGATCACGGAGGATGGACACGCACCGGTCACCTACCGCGCCGGCGACTGCTTCATCATGAAACCAGGCTACACCGGAACCTGGCGCACCCTGGAAACCGTTCGCAAGGTGTGGGTCACGGCCTGAGACGGCCCGGCTGCAGCGCCATCTCGGCAACGGCGACAAACCAGCTTAGCCCCAGGGGAAGCAGCCGGTCATTGAAGTCGTAGCAGGGATGGTGCAAGGGCCGGTAGCCGCCGTCATCGGCGGCGCGAGGTCCCTGGCCCAGCCAGAGATAGGCGCCTGGCCGTCGCTGCAGCATGAAGGCGAAGTCCTCGGATGTGAAGGCTGGCCGCGGCGCCTCGCTAGCCTCCAGCCCGACAGTCGCTGCGGCGTCCAGGGCCAGCATGGCCTCGGCAGCACTATTGATGGTTGCGGGGTAGTAGCGCAGGTACTCGACCTCGACATCACAGCCGCCCGCCAGGCCCACACCTGCCGCGCAGTCCTTCAGCGCCGCCTCGATGAGATCCTGGCTGACCGCATCGAAGCTGCGCACGGTGCCGGTGATCTGCACTTCAGCCGGCATCACGTTGTGCGAGCTGCCGCCCTGGATGCGCGTCACCGACAGCACCGCCGACTCGGTGGGGTCAATGCGCCTAGCGACCAGGGTGTTTAGCTGGCAGACCAGTTGGCTGGCCGCGAGGACCGCGTCGGGTGTCCGGTGCGGCTGGGCTGCATGCCCACCGCGGCCACGTACCGCGATGTCGAAGCGGTCGGCCGCGGCCATGATGGGGCCGGCGCGGGTCTGGGCCTGGCCCAGCGGCAGGTCAGGCCAGTTGTGCAGTGCGAAGACGGCATCGCAGGGGAAGCGGTCGAACAGGCCTTCCTGGACCATCGCGCGGGCACCGCCTCGGCCCTCCTCCGCAGGCTGGAAGATGAAATTCACCGTGCCGTTGAAGCGCCTTGTGCGGGCGAGATGCCGAGCCGCGCCAAGCAGCATCGCCGTATGGCCGTCGTGCCCGCAGCCATGGTGGACACCTGTGAACAGGCTCGCGTGGGGGAGCCCGCTCTGCTCGGCCATCGGCAGTGCATCCATGTCAGCCCGCAGGCCGACGCTGCCACCTTCGCCATTGCGCAGCACCCCCACGACGCCAGTGCCGCCGATGCCCTCGTGGACTTCGAGGCCCAATGCGCGCAGCGCATCGGCAACGATGCCCGCCGTGCGGTGCTCGGCAAAAGCCAGTTCTGGATGGGCATGCAAGTCGCGCCGAAGCGCGACAAGGTCCGGCAGCAGGTCGGCAACATCGTTGTCGGTCGTCAGCATGCGGCACTCCTGCTTTGCTGGTACTCGCGCGGTGTCATGCCGCATTCACGCTTGAAACGGCGGTTCAGATGGCTCTGATCGTAGAACCCCACCTCACTGGCTGCACGCGCCGCCGGCACACCCTGGCTGAGCAGCTTCTGGGCGTGCTGGATGCGCAGCGCGTTGACATAGCGGCCGGGAGAAACGCCGACGCGCTCCCGGAACACCCTCGCGAAACGCCACAGGCTCAGGTCGCACAGGGCCGCCAGAGCTTCCAGGCGCAGTGGCTCGCTCAGATGTGCCCGGATGTACTCCAGCGCCGGCTCCAGCGAACGGCGCCGAGAGACGGCCTCGACACCTGTGAATCGATCTTCCATGCCGGATAGCTTAGGGCCGGGCGCTCCACCGATTCGGCCGTTTGACCTCACCCGCGCCACAGCAAATTGCGCTTTGCGCCAGCACGGGCACACAACCTGCCGCCACCGACCCCGTCAGGATGGCACCGACACGCCGCCGGGGTGGCTGCGCACCGCAATGGCGTCGACCTCCAACAGGTAGCCATGGTGAAGCTCATGGACGGGCACGACGGTGCGCGCAGGCCTGGCCGGGCCCATTACCGACGCGTAGACGGCGTTGAACCGGGGCCAGTGTTCGACGCCGACGATGTAGGCCGTCACCCGGACCACGCTGCCCAGATCCGCGCCGGCCGATTCAAGCGCCAGGCGCAGGTTCATCAGCGTCTGGCGCACCTGATCCTCGAAGGGCAACTCGGCAGTGTGCGTGCCGTCCGGCCTGACGCCAAGCTGGCCGGATATGAAAGCCAGCCCGCCATGGCAGACGGCATGGCTGTAGTGGCCGGCCGGCGCAGCCATGCCAGCGGCGACGGGAGGGATGATGATGCGCGGGTCCATGTCGTTAGATGAAAGAGGCGAGCCAGATGGGGCGGGGAGCCGGCTAGAACTCCGCGACCTTGCCCCATGCGGAGGCCAGGAAGCGGTCTGGGTGATAGGGTCCGGGTGCAACGATGGGCGTCGCGCCGCTGACGATGTCGGCGATCAGGTGGCCCGCGCCGGGCCCTATACCGAACCCATGTCCGCTGAAGCCAGCTGCCAGCACCAGGCCTGGCAGCCCGCTCATCTCGCCGATGCCGGGCACGCCGTCCGGCGTGCTGTCGATGTAGCCCGCCCATGCCCCCGTGACCGCACGTTCCCGCAGTGCAGGAACGAGTTCGAGCGCGCGGCTGTGGGTCAGTCGCACGACCCTGCGGTCCACCGCCGGATCCAGGATACGCATGCACTCCATCGGCGTTGGCCGGTCAGTTCGCCAGCGCGCCAGGCTCTCGTGGCCGGAACGCACGCCTTCCAGTCCGCCAGGCGACAGGCTGCGCCAGCGGCGCAGGAACATCGGCAGGAACTGGGGCGCGAAGCGCAGGAACTGCGGCGTCGGGTCGACACGGGCGCGCCCGCTGATCGCCAGCAGGTAGCCGCCGTCCCCACGCCGTGTGATCGAGACCCTGGCGGTGTGTAGCGTCGCAGGGAGTTCGGTGGCCCCCGGAGCCACCGCCATCACGGTCTGTCGGATGGTGGCCTGCGGGAAGCGCAGGCCGTACTGGCGGCAGAAGGACGAGGCCCAGGCCCCCCCCGCCAGCACGGCGGCCCGGGTGCGGATGGTGCCTTGCTCGGTGACCACCGCCGAGAGCCGACCAGCCTCGGTCTCGAGCCCCCGGGCCGCGCAGCCCTGATGAACGCTGCCGCCGAGCCGCTTGAGCGCACGCGCTACTGCCGGGGCGGCACGCGAGGGGTCCGCCGTGCCGTCGGTCGGTGAAAGGACGCCGCCCTTCCAGGGCTTGCCGGTCACCCGCCCGTGCTCAGCCGCAGCCGCGGTGCTCAGCATCTGCGTCTTCACGCCCGCGCCGCGGGCGAACTCGCCCCAGCGCGCCCACCCGGCCAATTCTGCGTCGTCGTTGCTGAGATACAGCAGACCGCAGCGCCTGAAACCGGTGTCCTCTCCGGCCTCGGCGGCGAACTGTTCCCAGAGGTCAAGAGCCTTGGCTGCCATCGGCAGCTCGCGGGCGTCGCGATTCTGCTGTCGGCACCAGCCCCAGTTGCGGCTGGACTGCTCCGCGCCGACACGCCCCTTCTCCACCAGCGCGACCTTCAAGCCGCGGCGCGCAAGATAGTAGGCGCTGAAAACACCGACGATGCCGCCGCCGATGACGACGACATCGGCCTGATCCGGCAGCTCGGGAGTCGATTCAACGAGGGTCAGCGGAGCAGGCATTCTTGGAGTCTCGTGTAGCTGCGGACGAAGAAGGAAGCGTGGAACATCACCAGCCCCCAAAACGGGGCCACTCGGCCTGTACCGCCATGTCGGCGCCACGCACCACGTGATAGCTGCGGTGCTGTGCGCCGGTCGCGCAGGCATGGTTGGGCAGGATGCGAACGCGGTCGCCAATCGCCAGACCCGGCAGGCTGGCCGCCGAGCCGGGACGCACGGTCACGATGCCATGCTCCTGGTTCGCATCGGCCAACAGGAGGTCGGGATAGGCCTCGCCGGCCAGGTTGCAAACGAGGCCGTAGCCCTGGTTGACGGCCTGCTTCGACGTGCCCCGGTCCTGCGACATCGCCATCCAGCCCGCATCAACGAGGATCCACCCCTTGTCGCGCTGGTGGCCAATCACCGTAGCCATGACGGACAGTGCAATGTCCTCGATGCGGCAGACCCCGATGCCCGCCATGACGAGGTCGAAGAAGACGAACACGCCGGCCCGCACCTCGGTGACACCCGTCAGGTCAGCCGCGCTGTGGGCAGTCGGCGTCGAGCCCAGGCTCACCACCGGGCAAGGCAGGCCGGCTCCGCGCAACACGGCGGCGGCCTCGACCACGCCGCGCCTCTCTTGCTCAGCACATTGTCGAAGCGCCTCGTCGCCCCGCGCGGCGTAGCTACCTCCGGCATGGGTCAGCACTCCGCGCAGCTCCGCCCCCTGCTGGAGCGCCCGACCGATCGCCAGGAGGTGTTGGGCATCGTCTGGCCGAACTCCCGAGCGATGGCCATCGCAATCGATCTCGATCAGCGCTGGAATGGAAGTACCCGCCTCGCGCGATGCCGCCGCCACGGCCTCTGCCTGCGCCACGGTATCGAGCAGCACGGCGAGGTCGACACCCCTGCCCCTCAGCGCCAGCACCTGCCCAAGCTTGGCCGGCGTGATGCCCACCGCGTAGATCATGTCGCGTACTCCTGCCGCCGCGAAATGCTCGGCCTCCTTGAGCGTGGAGACCGTTGCGGGGCCGGCGGGTGAGGCCATCACTCGGTGCGCCACCGCCACCGACTTGCAGGTCTTCAGGTGAGGCCGCATCCCGACACCAAGCCCGGCCAACCTTGTACGCAGCCGCGCGACGTTGCGCTCCATGCGATCCACGTCAAGCACCAGGCAAGGCGTCTCCAGGTCCTGCAGCGTTACTACAGCGGTTCTTGGCGCGGTCACGGCCTCGGTCACAGCGATCTCCTCATCAGTTGGCAGATGTCATTGTGTGAACCAACGTGTAAGTCAGCAATTTACGATTAGTACATTTGAAGATAAGCTTGAACTTAATGATTGGCTCCGACGATCTCGCCTTCTTCGCCGTTCTGGCGGAATCGGCCTCGCTGGCCGAGGCAGCACGCAAGCTCAATGTCACGCCACCCGCCGTGTCGCAGCGCCTGCAGGCTCTGGAGGCACGCGCCGGGGTGCGCCTGATGGATCGCACAGGGCGCCACACCACCCTGACCGATGAGGGAGCGCTGGTCGCAGCGCATGGGCGGCAAGTGGCCGCCACGATGGAAGCGCTGGCAGAGGCGCTGGCTGACCGGACCCACAAGGTCAGCGGCCACCTGCGCGTGGCAGCTCCCTACGGCTTCGGCCGGCTGCACGTCGCGCCGGTCGTGGAGGAGTTCGCCCGCGAGCACGGCGGCGTGACTATCTCTCTGGATCTTTCGGACCATCCCGGCGCCCGGCTGATCGAGAGCTGCGACGTGGTCATCCACATCGGACCGCCAGGGCCGCCAAACCAGATCGTCACGACACTGGCGCCGAACCGACGCGTGCTTTGTGCAAGCCCGGCCTACCTCAGGCACAACGAAGCCATCACAACGCCAGAAAACCTGACCAGACACCGCTGCCTGGTGGTGCGGGAGAACGACGAGGACGTCACGCTGTGGCGTTTCAAGCGGCGGCGCGGCCGCGACGTCGCGACGGTGCGCATCCACCCCGCGATGTCGAGCAACGACGGAGCGGTCGTGCGCGACTGGGCGCTGGCCGGCATGGGGGTGGCCATCCGCTCCGAATGGCACGTGGCCGACGATCTGGCGCGAGGCCGGCTGTGCGTCGTGCTGCCCGACTGGGAGGCACCGTCGGCCGACGTGGTGGCGATGCTCGGCTCCCGGCACGGCCGCAGCGCGCGCACCACCGCCTTTCTGGCAAAACTGCGGCAGGCGCTCAATCCGGCGCCGTGGCGCTGACGGCCTTCAGTAGCCGAGGATGGCCTTGGTCTCCAGGTACTCTTCCAGGCCGTGGACACCGTACTCGCGTCCGTTTCCCGAACGCTTGTAACCGCCGAACGGCGCATGGGCGCTCCAGGACGGATAGTTGATGAGCACCTGGCCGGCGCGAATACGGCCCGCCACGCGCCGCGCTCGATCGATGTCGCCCGACTGCACATGGGCCCCGAGACCGTAGATGGTGTCGTTGGCCAGCGCGATGGCCTCCTCCTCGTCGCGGTAAGGCATGATCACCAGCACCGGGCCGAAGATCTCCTCGCGGGCCACTCGCATGTCGGGCGTCACGTTCGAGAAGATCGTCGGCTGCGCGAAGAACCCCTCAGCCAGGCCGGCGGGGCGACCGGGACCGCCGCAGACCAGCGTTGCACCCTCGTCGATGCCGACCGCGATCATCTCCTGGACTCGCCTGAACTGCGCGGCGTTGGCGATGGGGCCCATGGTGGTCTTTGCATCATGGGGGTCCCCGACCTGGATGCTGGCCACTGCCCGCGCGGCCAGGGCCTCCACCTCGGCCATCCGGGAGGCCGGCACCAGCATTCGCGTCGGCGCGCTGCAGGACTGGCCCACATTGCGCATGCCGGCCAGAACGCCTTTCGCGACGCCTTGCTCGAAGTCGGCATCGTCCAGGAAGACGTTGGGCGACTTGCCGCCGAGCTCCTGCACCACGCGCTTGACCGTCACCGCGGCAGCCTGTGCCACCAGCACGCCGGCGCGGGTCGATCCGGTAATGGAGATCATGTCGACCTCCGGATGCTCGGACAGCGCCGCACCAACGACCTCCCCAGTGCCTCCGACCAGGTTGAACACCCCGGCCGGCGTGCCTGCGTCGTGCATCACCTGCGCGAACAGTTGCGCGCTGTAGGGCGACAGCTCGCTGGGCTTCAGCACAACGGTACAGCCCGCGGCGATGGCGGGAGCCACCTTGGCGGTGACTTGGTAGAGCGGCCAGTTCCAAGGCGTGATCAGTGCGCACACTCCGATCGGCTCCTTCACCGTGGCGATGCCGCCCGCGTTCGACAGGAAAGCGTAGCGCTGCAGCACCTCGATCTGCGCACGTACGTGAGCAATGCCGAAGGGGACATGGGACGCGCGTGCGAAGCTGATCGCGGCTCCCATCTCAGCGACGATGGCCCGGGCAAACAGCTCGGCGCGCTCCTCCAGCAGCGCGAGGACGCGCTTGAGCAGGGCCAACCTTTGTTCGACCGTGCTGCGCGAGAAGCTTTCAAAAGCGCGCCGCGCAGCACGCACGGCCAGGTCGACGTCGGCCGCCGAGCCGGCGGCCACGTGGCCCACGACACGTTCGGAAACGGGATCGACCACCGCGATGCGGGGTGCTTCGGGACGATCGACCCACTGGCCATCGATGTAGAAGCGGGTGTCGTTCATGACTGCCATATCAAGTCTCTTCCGATGGAGCCCGTGGCTCAGAAATACTTCACCCAGCCGATGCTCGTGCGCCGCTTGAACTCGCCGTAGGCCTTCACTGGGAAGTAGAGCAACGCAGTCACCGCCAGCCAGACGACCCAGACGATCCAGAACGAATCGACATCAACCCCAAAACGCGTGCCCTGGTTGGGTCCGACGATGGCGAATGCGATGCGATAGCTGACCATCAGCACATAAAGGTGGACGATGTAATAGAACATGGGGGCACCACCAAAAGTCGTGCAGACCTTGGTGAAGCCGTTGTCGGCGAACTCCAGCGCCGCCAGCATGAGCAGCCCCCCGCCGAGCGTCATCAGCAAGAAGTCCAGCGACGGCGGGTACTTGGTGAAGTTCAGCCACACCTTCACCGTCTCCAGCGTCGTCGACTGAGGTGTCCACGGCGCGTTCTCACCGTAGATGTTGAAGCCACGCAACACGAGCAGGACGGCCCAGCAGGCAAGGCCGGTGACGATGAGCGTACGGCGGCGCTTCAACGCATCGACGGCTGACGAGAACAGCGGCGCAAACGTGTAGCCCAGCAGGATGACGCCGACCCAGGGCAGCGCCGGATAGCTGAGCTTGACCTTGACCACCCCCTCGGCCACCAGCCAGCCGCGATGCAGCATCAGCGTCCACAGCGGATACCACGGGCTGTCGGCCGGCACGACATAGCCTGCCACCGCGTTGTGGCCGCAAACGATGACGAAACCAAGCGTCGCCAGCAGCCAGCGCGGCAGCCCCGACAGAAGGGCCAGCACCACCATGCTGAAGCCGATCGCCCACATCACCTGAAGGTAGAGCACCTCGTACTTGCCTTGCCAGGCGAAGTTCACCACCGTCAGCTCCAGGGCGATCAGCAGCAGCCCGCGCTTGAGCAAGAACTCGCGCACATTGCGCGGCGTGCCACTCGGCGGATTGGCGTAGAGCCAGGCCGAAAGGCCCGTCAGGAACACGAACACCGGCGCGCAGAAGTGCGCCGCCAACCGCGAGAAGTACAGGTCGGTGGGCGTGCCAGGCACGGTCATCGGGTCGGTGACGTTCAAGTGCAGGTACAGGTGCTCACGCACGTGGTCGAGCATCATCACGATCATCACGAAGCCGCGCAGCGCGTCGATGGATGTAATGCGCGACTTGTGCACGGCAGTGCTGCTCGGCACCGCGATGCGTGGCAGGGTGGTGGATATGGACATGATGGACTCGCTGTAATTGACTTCCAGATCAAGAAGAGATGCGCCCCGGGTCGACGACCGGCGCCAGCCACGGCAGCCTAGCCATCAGCAGGGCTGCCATAGCCAACGCCCTGCGCGTTGCCGCTCCGGATGCAGCGGCAACGCTGTGGCGAGGCCGTCCCGGCTCAGGGCCGGCCCGGAGATGGCCAGGCCACGCCCGCTCCAGTGATGCAGGAGCATCATGGACTGCGGGGATGGCCGTGGCGGTCACCGACATCAGAACTTGTACTGACCCGCCAGCGTGAACTTGCGGCCATTGCCGGGGAAGACCCACATCTGGCTGTAGGAGCTGCTGTAGTAGGTCTTGTCGAAGACGTTGTCGACGTCAAGCGAGAACTTCCAGGACTTGCCGACGGCATAGCTGCCGATCAGCTTGACGCTCGTGTAGGCCGGCAGCTTGAAGTCGTCGGCCGCCACTAGCGGCGCCACGGCGCCCTCGCGCTGACCGACGTAGTTCAGGCCCACGCCTGCCGTCGCTGCATTGCCCCCCAGCTTGAACGCCTGCACCAGCATCAGATTGGCGCTGTGACGTGGCACATTGGCGAGTTGGCGCCCGACCAAGAAGGTATTGTTGTCCTGCGTGACCTTGGCATCGGTGAAGGCATAGGCCGCCGACAGACGCAGGCCAGCCGCGACCTCGCCGCCCAGGTCAAACTCGATGCCCTTGCTCTGCACCTCGCCGGCTGCGATGGAGAAGTTGTTGGGATCCACGGGGTCGGGTGTCAGCACGTTGTTCTTGGAGATCTTGTAGATCGCCAGCGTGCTGCTGATCTTGCCGTCGGCCGAGTCGTACTTGGCGCCGACCTCGGTGGACTTTCCCTTCTCGGCCGGGAAAGACTCAAAGGCGCGGCTCACGCCGCTGTTGGGGCGGAAGCTCTTGGACGCCGTGGCATACAGGGAGACGGTCTTGCTGGGTTGATAGACCAGACCGGCGCGCGGCGAAGTGGCGCTCAGCGACTGCTCCACCGTCTTGCTGCTGTTGCGGTTCAGAACAGACTGGTCGTAGCTGTCGTAACGCACGCCCAGCAGCAGCTTCCACTGCGCCGACAAGTCGATCTGGTCCTGACCGTAGACCGACTTGGAGCGCTGCTCCTCGTGCGTCCAGGTCAACGGCGTGGCCGGGAAGGCGGGTGGCACATTGCCGTAGACGGGGTTGTAGATGTCCAGTTCAAGCGCCGGCACGTTGCGCACGCGGAACTGCAGGCGGTTGTCGGTGAACTTGTAGGCATCGACGCCGAACAGCAGGTTGTGCTGCATGCCGGCCGCGCGCACCTTGCCCAGCAACTCGAAACGGCCCGACACGTCCAGTGCCTGGTTGTCGCGCGTGCGGCGCTGGCGGTTCACGACGCTGGTGCTGCCGGCCTTGAATGCACTCACCTCGGTCGAGATGCCCTTGATGGAACTCTCGCGGTAGCTCACACCGGTCTGAATGGACCAGTCGTCGTTGAAGTAGTGCTGCAGGAAGACCTGGTTGCCGGTGGTCTTGATGACGTGCGGGCCGTCGTTGGCCTCGCCGAAATAGCGCGAGCGTGGTACGACGTCCAGCTTGCCGTTCACGGCCACCACGCCGCGGTCGAAGCTGGCCTCCTGCTTGGAATACTCCAGCTCATAGGACAGTGTCGTGTCCTCACCCAGCATCCACAGGAAGGACGGCGAAACAAGAGTGCGCTCGGACTTGACGAAGTCGCGGTAGCTGTCGCCCTTCTCGTGCGCGGCGTTCAGGCGGTAGGCGATCTCGGAGCTGATGGGCCCGCTGAGATCGGCCGTCTGGCGGAAGGTGGAGTAACTGCCGCCCGACAGGCCCAGCGTGTACTCGGGCACGAACAGCGGCTTCTTGGTCGTGATGTTGACCGTACCACCGGGCTCGCCGCGGCCGTACAACGCCGATGCCGGCCCCTTCAGAACCTCCACCGAGGCCGTGTTGGCCGAATCGCGCACGCCGTTGTAGCCACGGCTGTAGTTGAAGCCGTTGACCATGTAGTCGGAACCGAAGTTGGGGTCGCCGGTGAAGCCGCGCATTGCATAGCTGTCCCACAGGCCGCCGAGATTGCTCTGCTTGGAGATGCCGCTGCCCAGGTCCAGCGCATCGGCCAGCTTGGTGATGCCGGCATCGTCAAGGATGTCAGCCGACAGCACGCGCACGCTCTGCGCCATGTCCCGGACCGGCGTGTCCGTCTTCATCGCGCCGGTGGCCGACAGCGTCTTGTAGGGCTGTTTGACACCCTGCACCTTGACGACGTCGAGCTTGTTCGCCGCGCCCTCCGCGGCGGGGTCGCCGTCCGCGGCCCACAGGGCCGGGCTGCAGACCATCAGGACAGCCGCGGGAATCGCGGCGCGGGACATTTGTTTTTGAGACATCGCGAGAACTCCTGTGAAAACGAGCTAGGAAAGGTGAAGGGAAATCCGGATCTGGAGAGAACGGGTGGCAGGTGTCAGAAGGCCTCCTGAGTGGCGGGCCCCTGGGCTTCGACCTCTGCCTCCCGGGCCTCAGCAAGCAGGCGCTGCGTCGGCCGCTCGCCGACCAGCCAGAACATGACGGGAGTCAGCAGCGAGTCCAGCAGCGTCGAGCTGATCAGGCCGCCGAAGATGACGACCGCCACCGGGTGCAGGATCTCTTTGCCAGGCTTGTCGCCCGCCAGCAGCAGCGGAGTCAGCGCAAAGGCCGCGACCAGGGCCGTCATCAGCACCGGCGTCAGTCGCTCCAGCGAGCCGCGCACGATCATGGGCTGGCCGAAGCGCTCGCCCTCGAAACGGCACAGGTTGATGTAGTGGCTGACCTTGAGGATGCCGTTGCGCGTCGCGATGCCGGCCAGCGTGATGAAGCCCACCATGGACGCAACCGACAGCGTCACACCGGCCAGCCACATCGCCACGACGCTGCCGATCAGAGCCAGCGGGATGTTGGCCATGATGACGCCCGCCAGCACGGCCGAGCGGTAGCGCGTGTACAGCACCAGGAAGACCATTGCCAGCGACAGCAACGACAGCACGGTGATGAGCCGCGTAGCCTGCTCCTGGGCCTGGAACTGCCCCTCCAGGCTGATGAAGTTGCCCTCCGGCAGACGCGTCGCCGCAAGGATTCCGCGAATATCGGCGATGACCTGGCTCATGTCCCGGCCATCGGTGTTGGCGTAGACGACGATGCGCCGGCGACTGTTCTCACGACCGATCTGGTTGGGACCGTCGCCCTCCTCCACCGTTGCGATGGCGGACACCGGCAGCCGGCCAGCGGGCGTGTCGATCAACGTCCGTGCCAGGTCCTGCGGGCTGCGTTGCCCGTCAGGCAGGCGCAGCACCAGGTCGTAGCGACGCTGGCCGTCGACGATCTCGGCGCCGTGCGCACCATCGGTCAACGCCTGCAGCGTGCGCATGGCTTCGCCGGGCGACAGCCCCACCTGCGCCGCCTTGCGCTGGTCCAGCCTCACCGTGATCTGCGGGATCAGCACCTGCTTCTCGACGGTCAGGTCCACCAGGCCCGGCACGCCAGCGAGCTTGCCGCGCATCTGCTCGGCCAAGCCGCGCAGAGTGTCGATGTCGTCGCCAAAGATCTTCAGCGCGATCTGCGCGCGCACGCCCGACAGCAGGTGGTCCAGCCGGTGCGAGATGGGCTGCCCAATGGCCACTTGGGCCGGCAGCACCGACAGCTTCTCGCGGATCGCCGCCATCACCGCCTCGCGGCCACGCTCGCTGGGCTTGAGGTCGACATCGATCTCCGACGAATGGACGCCCTCGGCATGCTCGTCCAGCTCCGCGCGGCCAGTGCGGCGCCCCACTTGAGTGACCTCGGGCACCTCGCGGATCAGGTCCTCGGCAACCTTGCCCAGCCGGTTCGCCTCGTCCAGCGACGTGCCTGGGTTGAACATCATGCCCAGCACGAGCGAGCCCTCATTGAATGCGGGCAGGAAGGCGCGCGGCATGAAGGGCACGCTGGCTCCCGCGGCCGCAACGGCCACCGCCGCCACGGCCACCAGTACCTTTGCGCGCGGGAAGGACCAGGCCAACAGCGTGGCGTCGCGGCGCTTGAGCCAGCGCACCAGTGGGCTGTCCTCGTGCTCCAGCCTCTTCATGCGCGGCAGCAACCAGGCGCACAGGACCGGCGTCAGCGTCATCGAGACGACCATGGAGGCCAGCACTGAGGCGATGTAGGCCACACCCAGCGGCGAGAACAGTCGTCCCTCGATGCCCGGCAACGCGAACAGCGGCACGAAGACGAGAACGACGATGGTGGTCGCGTAGACGATGCCCGAACGAACCTCGACACTGGCCCGGCGGACCACCTCGCGCACCGACAGCGGATTGCCCGCGGCGCGGTTCTGCTTCAGGCGGCGCAGGATGTTCTCCACATCCACCACCGCGTCGTCCACCAACTCGCCGATGGCGATGGCGATACCACCCAGCGTCATCACGTTGATCGACTGGTCCAGCAGCCTGAACACCAGTGCCGTGACCGCCAAGGACAAGGGGATGGCCGTCAGCGAGATCAGCGTCGTGCGCGCCGACAACAAGAAGGCGAACAGCACGATGGCCACCATGATGGCACCGTCGCGAAGCGCCTCGGTGACGTTGCCGATGGAAGCCTCGATGAAGTCGGCCTGTCGGAATAGCACCTTGGGCGCAGCGATGCCGGTCGGCAGCCCGGCCTTGAGCTCGGCCAGTGCGGCTTCGATCTGGCCGGTCAGGCGCACGGTGTCGGCACCCGGCTGCTTCTGCACGCTGACGATGACGGCTGGCGCACCGTTGTAGCCCGCGTCGCCGCGCTTCATCGCGGGCGCGACACGCACGGTTGCCACCTGGTCCAGCAGGATGGCGCGCCCGTCCTTCCAGCCCACTGCCAGGCCTTGCAGGTCCTCGATGCGGTTGGTGCGCGCCATGTGGCGGATCAGGTACTCACGGCTGTTCAGGTCGATGAAGCCGCCACCGGCATTGCCAGCAAATCCCTTGAGTGCCGCCTCGATCTGCGTCAGCGACACACCCACCTGGGACATGCGCGCCGTGTCGGGCTCGACGCGCAGCGTGCGGACATCTCCGCCGATGGGAATGACCTGGGCCACACCGACGATGGACAACAGTCGCGGCCGCAGCACGAAGTTGGCGTACTCGCGCACCTGCATGGGCGATGCCGCCTTGGGGTCGCCGGGTCGCGTGGGTAGCGCGATCAGCATGACCTCGCCCATGATGGAAGACACCGGCCCCATGATGGGAGTGATGCCGGCGGGCAGTTGCTCGCGCACCAGCGCCAGGCGCTCGCCAACGATCTGGCGGTTGCGATAGATATCGGTCCCCCAGTCGAACTCGGCGTAGTGGATGGCCAGGCCCACGCCCGAGGTCGAGCGCACGCGGGTCACGCCAGGCATGCCATTGAGCGCTGTCTCGATGGGGATGGTGACCAGTTGCTCCACTTCCTCGGGCGCCATGCCGCCGGCCTCGGTCAGCACCGTGATGAGGGGCTTGTTCAGGTCGGGGAAGACGTCGACCGGCGTGCGCCACGCGGTGGTGGCGCCGTAGACCAGCAGCATGGCCGCGAAGGCCAGCACGAAGAGCCGGTTGTGCAGGCTGAAACGGACAATCCAGTTGAACATGGTTGCCTCGCCCGTTCAGCGGATCTGCGCAATCAGCGCCGCGCCCTGCACGACGACGCGGTTGGCTTCGCCCAGGCCCTGGGTAACGACCACCGAGTTGCTGTCCAGCGGCCGGTAGACGACCGGCTGCGGGATGTAGCGCTCGGCGCCGGACTTGATCCAGACGATGGCCTCATTGGCCGGGTTGCGCACCACGGCCGAGGCCGGCAGCACGAAGCCCTTGAGCTGGGTGTCCAGCGTGACCACCACGCCCAGCATCTGCCCGACGGCCAGCGGCAGCGCGGCGTCCTTGCCACCCACCTCGGCATGGAAGGTCAGCGGCAGCAGGCCATCGCGCAGCATGCGGCCGGCGCCCGCCAGCCTGAGCTTGACAGCTGCCAGATTGGCATCGCCCTGCGCCAGCAGGCGGGCGCCGCTGATACGCGGCACGATGCCGGGGTCGGCCGTGCTGGCCTCGACCAGCACATGTGCCGGGTCGACGATCTCGAACAGGACATCACGCGGCTCGACGACCTGGCCGGCCAGCGCGCTGGTACTGGCGACGACACCGTCCACAGGCGCCACCAGTGCCTCGCGCGCCTGCAGGCTGGCACCGATGTCGCGCTCGCGCGCCGTGAGGCTCAGCAACTCTGCCTCGGCAGCCTCAATGTCCTTGCGCGGCACACTGCCTTCCAGCGATCGCAGCCGCTGCACGCGCTGGGTGGCGACGGCCCGGTTTGCCTGCAGTTCCGCCAGGGCGGCCTGCTGGTTAGCCTTGGCGAAGGGCTCGCCATGGAATCGCACGTAGGCCAGCACCTCGCCGCGCCGTACGCGCTGGCCGGCCACCGGCAAGCCCTTGGGTCCGGCCTCAACGCGGCCGCCCTGCACGGTCTGCACGCGTCCGCTGGCGTTGGGATCGACGACCACGCGGCCGGGCAGCTGCAGTGCGGCCGGCGCGTCAGTCAGCGGCACGAAACGCGTCAGCAGGCCCATGCGGCGCTGCGCAGGCACGGGCACCTGCACGCTGCCGTCAGGCAGCCGTGCCAGGCCATCGACCTTGGCCGCGGCGGGGCCGTCAAGGTGTTCGCCGTTGGGACCATGGGCACCGGGCGACGCGAGTGCTGCGGTGGCGGCGAGGAGCAAAACGAGAGAACTCAGCAGCCGCTTCATTGCGCGCCTCCGAAGGTGGTGGAACGACGGCGACGCAGCACCGCTACGGCCAGGCCAACGAGCGCGAGCCCGCCGACAACGGCGCCCGTGGTGCGCAGGTTCAGGCCACCAGCCGCGTGGCCGTGGTCGTCGTGCGCGGTAACAGCCAGCGTGCCGTCCAACAGGTCGCTGTCGGCACCGGCCGTCAGCGTGAAGACGAGCGCATGGCTTCCCGCGCGATGCAGGGCCTCTATGAACTTTGCATCGGCGACGCGGTAGCTCCCCCCCTCCGATTGGAAGGCTGCAGGCGCCTTCAAGGTGCCGAACTCGACGTCCAGCTTGGCGCCGAGCACGGCTTCGTTGGTTTCATAGCGGCTTACGTAAAGCACGAGGTCGCTGGCACCAAGGCGGCCAACGATCTCGAAGGCTTCGGAATGGGCCTCGATGCGGGGCAGGCCAGTACCGACCGCTGCTGCGGCCGGCCCGTCCAAGTGCTCGCCGTTGGGGCCATGGGCGCCGGGCGACGCGAATGCGGTGCCGGCCATCAAGACAAGCGCGCCGACAAGGCCGCGGAGACAGGAAAGAAGGTTCATGGGATCACCCCGAAAGCTTGAAGGAGGCGAGCGCGGGCCTGGCCCAGCGCAGCCTGTTGACGGGCCAGAGTGGCGTCGGCCTGGGCGGCGGCCTGCACGGCCAGCAGCAACTCAGGCAGCGCGGTCTCGCCAGCACGGAAGGAGGTGTCGAGCAGCGTCGCGCGCTGGCGCAGCAGGCCGGCCCGCTCACGCTGCATGGCAGCCTGCGAATCTGCCGACTGCAGCTCACTGCGGGCGATCGCCAGCTCGGCAGCAAGCTCCAGCCGGCTACGGTCCTGCTCGGCCAACGCCTGGTCCAGCGCACCCTGGGCCGCGGCGCGCAGCGGCAGATTGCGTTGCGCCGTTCCGAATGGGATACGCAGCCCGACGGTGACGCTGCCACGGCCAGGCTGCCCATGAGCATCGCGCTCGTTGCGGTAGCCGACGCTCAGCTCGGGCGCGTCGGCCAGGTCGCGGCGCGTCGCGTCGAGCTGGCGACGTGCGGCCTCGGCGGCCTGCGCCAGCTGTGCCAGCTGGGGGTGGCCGTCCAGCTCACGGTCGGGCGTCTGCGGCTCGGTGGCGTCGACCTCATCGGCTGCCAGGCCCGTGAGCGCCGTCCAGCGCTCGCGCTCGGCCTGCAGGCGCTGCGTGGCGGCGAGCAGCTCGGCCTCATTCGCCAACCGTTCACCCTGCGCCGCGAGGGCGTCCGTGCGAGCCAGGTCACCGGCCCGCACACGGCGCTCCACGTCGGCTGCCAGCGCCTGCAGGTAGCGCTGCTGGGCCTGAAGACTGGCACGTTCGGCCCGCAGGCCGGCCAGGTTCCAGGCCAGCTCGCGCAGTTGACCCGCAAGGCGCAGGCGCGCCAGATCGCCGCCGGCCGAGGCCGACCGCAACTCGGCCTCGGCGGCCGCCTGGCGGGCGCTGCGCTGGCCCGGCAGCCACAAGGGCAACGCAACGCCGATCTCGCGCTCACGCACACCGGCGTTGTCCTGCCAGCGGTCACTGCGCTGCGACAGCTGCACGGCTGGCGGCGCCGCAAGCAAACTGGCCGCAGCGTCGCGCTCGGCCTGCGCCCGCAGCACCTGGGCTTGCGAGGCTGCGCCGGCCTGGGTGCGCTGCCAGGCTGCATCGACGGCCCGCGCCAGCGTGACCGGTTCGGCCCGCGCTACGAGCGCGCAGCCACCGAGCAACGCCGCAGCGACACCCCAACGAATCCTATGAATGGGTTTCAATCTTCACCTGCCTGTGTCTAGCCGCCAGGATCTGTGCGTGAGCCTGGCTGCGATGAGGTCAGACTGCCGGGAGGCAGCCGCACGGATCAGGAGATCCGTCTGGGCGGGCGGCGCAAGCCGGCGAGGAAGGGATCGGGAATTTCTGCCAGCGTCAGTAGCGCTGGCGGCGTGTGCGCCGCCAGCGCAAAGCTGCTGCTCAGGCCTGCGGGGATGGGGCCAACGGCACCTAGGCAGGCGTCCTGGCCGATGTGGTGGTTGGAGTCGGCCGAGAAGTCCTGGTGGAAGCCCTGGTGAGGACCTCGCTCCAGCCCCAGCGACTTCTCGAGAGCCACAAAGTCGGCGTCGTCATCTGGCAGGGCCTGGCTGAACTGATGCTCATGATGGTGGGCAATGCCCGACCAGTGCAGCACGGCGTGCATGGTCTCGGCCGACCCACTGTGGCCCGGCCAACGACCGCCCAGCGACATCGTCTGCAGCAGCAGCGACAGCAGCAGCGCGTAGATGACAAAGGGGTGACGGCTCATGCGACGGATTGTGGAAGTGGGCTCTCGCGGCGCGCTGCCGTTTGCGGGCATTTGCACGCAATCTCCTGTCGAATTGGCGGGCAGAAAGCAGCACAGTCTGCCGGCGCACCAGCAGGCTACGGGGTTGCACCAATGTGGACGGCACATCGTGCGGCGCAGGCACCAATCGGAATCGGGATATGTCGTTGGCGGCACGCATACGCAGCCCTATGCGGCGAGGCTGCTTCTAGACTGGATCGACTCCGCAACCCCACCGACCGATGACAGCGCCTCTGCAAGTTCTCGACACCCCGGACACCCTGCCCTCCCACGCCGACTGCGTCGTCATCGGCGCTGGCATCGTTGGCGTCAGCGCCGCATACTGGCTCGCGCGCGCGGGCCAGCGCGTCGTGCTGCTTGAGAAGGGCCGCGTCGGCGCCGAGCAGTCCAGCCGCAATTGGGGCTGGTGCCGGCAACAGAATCGCGACGCGCGCGAGCTGCCGCTGTCCACCAAGAGCCTGGCACTGTGGGAGGACATGGCGGCCGACATCGGGGACGACATGGGCTTCTCGCGCTGCGGCCTGCTCTACCTCTCCAACGACGACAAGGAAATCGACACCTGGGCCACCTGGGGCAAGTTCGCCCGCGGTGTCGGCGTGCAGACGCAGATGCTCAGCCCGGCCGAAGCGGCCCAGCGCGGCCAGGCCACGGCAAAGGCCTGGAAGGGAGGCGTCTGGTCGCCAACCGATGGCATCGCGGACCCGTCGCGCGCCGCCCCCGCCATCGCACGCGGCGTGATCAAGCATGGCGGCGTCGTGCTGCAAGGTTGCGCCGCGCGTGGCATCGAGCGCGAGGCCGGCGCCGTCAGCGGCGTCATCACGGAGCGCGGCGTTATCCGCACACGACAGGTGGTGATGGCCGGCGGCGCCTGGGCGGCCAGCTTCCTGCATCAACTGGGCATTGGCTTCCCGCAAGCTGCCATCCGCAGCTCCATCCTCAGCGTGGCACCCGGTGCGCAAGGCCTGCCAGCTGCGCTGCATACGGCCGCGGCTTCCGTCACCCGGCGCTCGGATGGCGGCTACACGCTGGCCATCTCGGGCTTCGGCAAGGTCGACCCCACGCCCGGCATGCTCTACGGTGCCAAGCATTTCGTGCCCATGTTCGCCAAGCGTTGGCGCATGCTGTCGCCTGGGAATCTGCAGGCATGGCGCGCGGGCTTCGAGACACGCCGCCGCTGGGCCATGGATCAACCCACGCCAATGGAGGCCGTACGCATCCTCGACCCCAGGCCCTCGCACGCGACGCTGGCGCAGACTCTGCGGCAGGCACGCGAGCTGCTGCCCGGCCTGACGCAGGTGCCGGTGCAGGCACAGTGGGCGGGTTACATCGACTCGACGCCGGACGGCGTTCCTGTCATCGATGCAAGCATCGGCGTGCCGGGCCTGCTGCTGGCGGCAGGCTTCTCGGGCCACGGTTTCGGCATCGGCCCTGGCGCCGGCCACCTGGTGGCCGATATCCTGCTCGGGCGCACACCCATCACCGAGATTGCCCAGTACCGGCTGGCGCGCTTCGGCCAGGCGCAGTGGGGCAAGGTGTCAGAGTTCTGAGAGCCCAAGGGGTGGGCTGTGGCCGCCCCGCCTCCGTGCGAGTCAGCGAGATTCGGGACACCGCCCGGCGCGCAGAGTCCGAGCGTGCCTGGCGCGGCGGGCAAAGCCCGCCGCGCGACGCCGTCACTTGATGACGAAGCGGGCGCTGCTGTGCTGCTGGTCTTCGGTGGTGACCAGAGCCACCACCTTGTCGCCCTTGACCAACTTGACGCCCTTTGCGACGAGCTTGTCGCCGGCAGCAGGCTCCAGCTTGGCTTCGGACTTGGCGCCGCCGCTGAGCACGGTGATCTTTCCGGTGAGCTTGGCAGTGGGCACGGTCTGACCGTGGTCGTCGAGATACAGCTCAGCCGAGTCCGGTTTTGCAACCAGCTCGAACTTGATCTCGCCGGCCATCTGCACCAGGCCGCCATGGCGCGCGGTGCCATCACCATGGGCATGGGCCACACCCCCGCACAGCAGTGCGGCGCCCAGGATCAGGGTAGAGAGTTGTTTCATGAAAAATCCTCGAGGTTCATTCGGGTTCGTGGGGCAGGACGAAGGAGAGCGAGGCCAGGTTCTCGACGGCATTGGTCTTGGTGGCATCTTCGGGCGCAGACTTGAACACTGCGACGATGACATTCAAGCCCTGGTTGCGCACCTTGACTGTGACGCTGCCGTCCTTGCCGGTGAACACGCCCTTGGCGTCGGGGTCATTCACCCAGTCGGACAGCACGCGGGCGCCGGCGACGGGCTTGCCCTGGTAGAGCACCTTCAGTTTGAGCGGCTGGCCGGCCTTGATCGGCAGCGGCGTCTTGGCCGGTACGATCTGAAGCGTCTGGTCCGGCAACAGCGGCATCGGACCGGTCAATTCGCGGCGCAGGTGGACACCGTACTTGTAGTTTTTCTCGCTGATGATGGCGCCGGGCACTTCGTCCTTGCCCTTGCTGTGCCACTTGCCGTCGGGCGTCTTGCTCCAGATGCCGTAGTCCATGACCGCCGCGACGAAAGCGGGCTGATTGTCGATATCGACAGTGACGAGTGGGCCATTCGTGAGGAGCTTGCTCGGCACCGCCTGGCCGTCCTCGTCGTAGGCGCCGAAGTGGGTGACCTTGGGCAGGCGCTTCACCACGTCCAGGTCATCTGCACCGACGCCGAAGACCATGGCCAGCGAGTTGGCGCGCTGCGCGAACCAGAAGCCATGGGCCTGCGCGCCACTGGAGAACAGAAAGCCAGCCGCGAGGGCCGCCGAAGTCAAAACCTTGCCAAGTGCCTTCACATCGATGCTCCTAAAAAAGGGGGAACTGGGAATCCAACAAGCACGCGGAAGTGTTGGCCAGAACACGCAGAGGAATGTGCCGTTTACCGTGGTCGCCGAAGAAGGATGCATCGAATGCCACGCCTGCAAGAGCACGTTGGCTGGCGGCTCAGGACTCCTGCGGGAAGAGCCGCTCGATCGGGTAATGAGTCTTGATGAACGGCGACTTGATGACGATGAAGCTGAAGTACTTCTCGATGCCAATGTTGCGCTCGAGCAGGCCTTCGATGATGGACTGATAGTGGTTGACGCCGCGCGTCATGAAGCGCAGCAGGTAGTCATAGCCGCCGCTGACCAGATGGCATTCGAGGATCTCGTCCACCTCGCGGATGGCAGCCTCGAAGCGGGCGAAGTCCTCGCGATGATGGTCCGACAGCGTCACTTCGGTGAAGACCGTCAGCGTGTCGCCCAGCTTCTCCAGCCGCAACTGCGCGCCATAGCCGGAGATGTAGCCCGCCTGCTCCAGGCGCTTGACGCGGATCAGGCAGGGACTGGGAGACAGGCCCACCGCATCGGCCAGGTCGACATTCGTGATGCGCCCGTTCTTCTGCAGCTGGCTGAGGATGCGCAGATCGAGCCGATCGAGCTTGAGAGGTGCGGACACGGTGTTTCGCCAAGAGAGTGCTGGAGAGCGGATTCTGTGCCGACTCAGCCGCGCTGCGCGAGTGCGGCGCGCACATCAGGCGCAGCGAGCAACTCGTCGAGCGTTTTCTTCAGGCGCTGGCCCATTTGCGCGAATTCGTCCTCGGTGAAGCAAAGCGCCGGCGCGAAGCCAAGGATGTGGTCGCCGAAGGAGCGGAACACCAGGCCGTTGCGATAGCCGGCCTCGAACAGCCGGTCGGCCAGTCCCAGTCGCGGGCTGAACCCTCGCTTGCTGGCCTTGTCGCTGACCAGCTCCAGCGCGCCCAGCAGGCCACGATAGCGCACGTCACCCACCAGGGGGTGATCGGCCAGGCCGTCCAGCACAGCCGCGAAATGCGGAGCCACCCGCTGGCCATTGGCGAGGATGCCGCCTTCCTCATACAGGCGCAGCACCTCCAGCGCCACGGCGGCGCTGACCGGGTGCGCCGAGTAGGTCGCGCCATGCCCGATGGCCGCGCCGGCGGGCGCACCGTCGGCGATGCCGGCATAGACCCTCTCTGACATCAGCATCGCCCCCATGGGCGCATAGCCCGCCGTGAGACCCTTGGCCATCGTCATCAGGTCGGGCTCCACGCCTTCGGCCTCGCAGGCGAACATTGGCCCCGTACGGCCGAATCCGGTGATGACCTCGTCGACAACGAAGAGGATGTCCAGCTCGCGTGCGGCCTCACTCATGGCCTTGAGCCAGCCCTTGGGCGGCACGATGACGCCACCCGAGCCCTGAATGGGCTCGCAGAAGAAGGCCGCCACATGATCGGCGCCCAGCTCGGCCACCTTGGCCCGCAACGCGGCCACGGAAGCCGCAATCAAGGCCTCGTCGCTCGCATGCTCGCTGCGATAGCGATAGGGCGAGGGGATGTAATGCTGCGTCGGCAGCGGCAGGTCGAAGCCGCGGTGGAACAGCGGCAGCGCGGTCAGGCCCGAGCCCGTTGACGACGAGCCGTGATAGCCGCGTTCCAGCGAAATGAAGTGCTTCTTCGCCGGACGGCCGGTGTTGTTGTAGTACTGCGTGATCAGGCGGATCGCAGCATCCACCGCTTCTGAACCACCCAGCGTCAGGTACACACGGGTCAGGGATGCCGGCGTGATCTCGACCAGCTTGGCCGCCAAGCGGATCGCCGGCTCGCTGCCGAAGTGGAAGTAGCCCGTGGCATAAGGCAGCTTGCGCATCTGCTCGGCGGCCGCCGCGACGACGCTCTCGTGGCCATAGCCGATGTTGACGCACCACAGGCCTGCGAACGCATCCAGCAGCTCGTGGCCGCTGGCGTCGCGCAGCCAGGCGCCCTGCCCTGATTCGAGCACTGTCGCGCCGCGCTGCTCATGCTTGCGCCAAGGCGCCACCGGGTGGATGAGGTGTTCGCGGTCCAGCGCAACGAGCTGGTCGAGATGAGGATGGGCGGCGTTCTGCATGGCTTGCGAAACATGGAGCTTGGACACGCGGTCAGCTTAGGTGCGGGATCACGGCGGGTGGTGCCGAAACACCCGCGACGGTCGCGATGAAGCTGCGTTGTTCGCGCGTCCACGGCAGAAGATGCGGCGCAAAATCTATGGTCACCCCCGTTTTTGCAAGGGCTGAATGCAGGTTGAGGTGAAGATGGTTTGCGTAAATCTATCCGGCGTCTGGATAGGGATCGTTGATCCCTGCGCCACGATGAGAGTCGCACCTGGCAGTCCTTAAAAAAGCCTCGGCGTTGGTCGCCGTTTTTACGATCTGGATGCCTGCCAGGCCGAATGGGCCGTTCACGTCATCACTGCTACAGCGGTCGCAAAACCTGTTGGGTGCCCCGGTTGGGGTTGAAGAGCAGAAGGGAGCTGGAGTTCAGGCGGCTGCCGGTTCTGGTCGCAACTTGCCCGGCTCATAGACCGAGTGCCCGCGCGCCAGCGCCCAGGCCATGCGCGCGAGCTTGTTAGCCAGCGCGCAGGCAACGACGTTGGAGTGACGGCGCGTGAGCAGCGCGTGCACCCAGTCGGCCAGCGGGCTCGGGTGTTTATGCATGCACAGCATGAAGACCCGGGCGCACTGCACGAGCAGCCGTCGCATGTTCTTGTCGCCGCGTTTGCTGATGCCCAGCAGCGTGGCCTTGCCGCCGGTGCTGTACTGGCGCGGCACCAGCCCGAGCGAGGCCGCGAAGTCGCGACTGCTGGCGAACTGATGCCCGTCGCCCATCTTGGCGGCCAGCACGCTGGCGGTGATGGGCCCCACGCCCGGCAGCGTCATGAGCCGCTGGCCCAGGTCGTCCTCGTGAACTTGCTGGCTCAGTTGCTTCTCGACTTCGGCGATCCGCCCGTCGAGGTACTTGAAGTGCTCGTGAAGACGCTCCAACACTGACACGAACTGTGGCGGGAGATCCTCATGCTCGGCCAACAGCGCCGGCAGCCGCTTGATAACGGCGAAGCCGACAGGCAGACCAATGCCGAACTCCAGCAGGAAGCCGTGCATCTGGTTGGCGGTCTTGGTGCGATCGTGAACCAGTGACTCACGCACACGGTGCAGCATGGACAGCGTCTGCTGTGCCTCGGTCTTGGGGACGACAAAGCGCATGGTGGGCCGCGAGGCGGCCTCGCAGATCGCCTCGGCGTCGATGAAGTCGTTCTTGTTGCCCTTCACGAACGGACGCACGTACTGGGGCGAGATCAGCTTGACCTCGTGACCCATCGCGATGAACTTGCGCGCCAGGTAGTGCGCGCCGGCGCAGGCCTCCATCACGGCCGTGCAGGGATGGAACTTGGCGAAGAACTCGACCAACTGCTTGCGGTTGAGCTTCCTGCGGAACACGGCCAGGCCCTTGCGGTCCTGGCCGTGCAGGTGAAACGAATGCTTGCCCAGGTCGATGCCGACCAGCGTCACAGAGTCCATGATGACCTCCGCCACATAGAAGAACACCCCGGCAACTTATGTCACCGGGGTGTTCGGGGCAAACACGGAGATGGGGGTGACCATCTCATTAAAGCCGACCGGGTCGCCCGCGGTCGGCTGCTGCAGAAAGAAAGGGGAGCCGGCTTCTCAGAGGCCCACAAGGCCGGCCAGGCCGCCGATATCGGAGATCTCGGCGTACTCGTAGCCCGGCGCGCCCGGCTCGTGCTTGCGGTTGACGAAGGCCTTGTCCTTGATACCCATGTCGCGCGCCGACATCAGGTCATAGCGCATGCTGGACGACACGTGCAGGAAGTCCTCGGGCCTGGCGTCCAGTTGCTGCACCATGTACTCGAAGGCACGCAGGCGAGGCTTGTAGGCCTTGGCCTGCTGGGCCGTGTAGACGCGGTGGAAAGGCACCTCCAACTTCTCGACGTTGTGCACCAGCTGGTGGTCCATCGCATTGGACAAGATGACGAGCGGGATCTTTCCAGCGATCTTGCTCAGGCCGGCCACGGTGTCGGGATGCGGCCCCCATGTCGGCACGGCCGCGTAGATCTCGGCCACATCGGCCTCGCGGAAGGGAACGCGCCACTTGTTGGCCGTACGCAGCACGGCGTTGTAGACGACGTCGTAGTAAGGCTTCCAGTCACCCAGCACCTCATCGAGCCGGAAGGCCGAGAAGTCTGCGCAGAACTGGTCCATCTGCTCAGGCGCGATGCGGTCGGCGAAGAGCCGACGCGCCCACGGCGCCATTTGGAAATGAATCAGAGTGCCGTAGCAGTCGAAGCTGATGTACTTGGGTCGGAAGACGATGGACACGATGGACCTTTCCTGGTGCCTTGGAACTGCGAAAAAGTGTAGTGAGCGGCCCGCAAAATGATCTGTGCTTGTCGCCCCGCGCGGCGGGACGAAATCGTGATTTGGCAAGGCACGCGGCATGCCATGCGGCAAGCCAGCATGGCTTCTAGCCCAGGGCCTGAGTCACCAGCACGAACCCACGCACGCCCGGCGTCGCGACCAGCGCCGGGCCTCGCACCATCGCAGTTGGGTTGTCGACGCGCATCAGGCCCAGGTCCTCCAGCCATTCGGTCAGGCCGCTGTCGAAGTCGATGTCCAGGCGCACGAACTTGCCTGCACTCACGCCGACCAGGTGCGCGATCAACGCCTTGGCCCCCAACGCGTCAGGTGCGACGACTGGGCCGATGATGAGCCCGCGACCGAAGCGTCGCAGCATTGCAAAGCCCCGGCGCTGGCCCTCGTGGTCCAGTACGACGGTGTCCGCGGCAGCCAACAACTCGCGCATCAGCGCCGCACGCGGCATCCCACGCGCGGCCGCGTCAAGCTCGATCAGCGCTTCGGCGTCTGCATGATCCGACGGGCGCAGGCGCCAGCCGGCGTCGAGCGCGACCAGTGGCGCCGACGGGGCCTGGCCCTGGTGCTGCCTGACCTCGCCTGCGCGCACAAAGCCCAACCTCTCATACAGACCGCGCCCCTCGGCCGTCGCGTGCAGCAGCACACTGCGCTCGCCCAGCTCAGCCAGCAGCGCCTGAACCAGCCGAAAGCCGATGCGCCGCCCCTGGCACTTGGGATCCACGATGACCAACCCCAACGTCGCGTGCGACGATCCCCAGTTCCAGCTCAGCGCACAGCCCACCACGCCACCATCGCGCTCGGCGACCAGCCCACGCCCCAGGCCGAAGGCGAACTGCCAGTCGGCCAGCCGGTGCGGCCAGTGCACGGCCTGCGAGAGGGACAGCGCGGCCTCGAGATCGGTCTCCCGCATTTCGCGCAAAACAATGCCGTCGGTCGACGGCGCCACGGCAGGGGTAACGGTATTCAAGCTGGGCTCCAAGGAAGGAGAAATTCTCGTGTCCATCCTGGCAAGCCCTGACGACCAACGCTAGGACGATCTTGCCGTTTGCCAAGAACCGCAGCTTGCACCGCCGGAAGTGCCCGTCACGCAATGATCTGCGCCGCCCGGCGCGCCAACAGGGCCAAATTTCAGAGCACGCTCCCTAGCATCGTCGCCCACGCCAGGCCCGGACGGCAAGGCACACTTTTGCAAGCTCTCGATACCAATCAACGTCAAGCGCACTGCGAGGGCTTCAATCTTGGCCGGGTCGTCGCCAGCAGCGCCGCGACGCCGGATGTGCACCACGGCCTGGTGCCCGCACTTGTCGCCAACTACGCCGACAGGCTCGCCGTGACCATCATCGAACCCGATGAAGCGGTCGGCGTCGTGATGTCGGCCGGCGCGCGTGCAGGCCGCTTCAACGCCGCACCGTGCAACGCCCCATCAGCGCGGCGCCGACGCGCCATTCGGGGATCACAAAGATGACCTTCACCGCATCCACCGCCGAAGGCGTCACCGTAGGCGCGCCACGCCCCGCACGGCCCCAGGCCGGTCGCGCCAGAGTCGGGCGACAAGGGCCTGCAACTGGTGTTCAACAACACATCAGCCCCAGGTCGTCCGCAACACCAGTCCGGCACCAGCATGGGTGCTTCGCTACCAAGCCGAGAAGCCGAGCACGCTCATCAAGAGCGTGCCGACCGACTTCGTCACGCCGGGTTGAGGTGCACGGCCGCCTCGCTCCGGTGCAGGCCGCAGCCTATGCCGAGCCGGGGGGTCAAAAAGGCAGTTTCATGTGCCGCCAGCCCTCACAAGCCCGCATTTTCGTTGGCCTCACATGCTTCAATGAAATCCTCATGATGCGCACCGCGATCCAGGGCAACAAGCCGTGAAACTCGACTCCTACTGGACCGATTCAGCCGAGGCATTCCAGCCGCAAGCCGCAGAGCTGCCGGCGCAGGCCGACGTGGTCATCATCGGTGCCGGCTTCACCGGCCTGTCTGCCGCACGCACGCTGGCGCAACGGGGTCGGCACGTCGTCGTGCTGGACGCCTGCGATCGCGTCGCCAAGGAGGCCTCGGGACGCAACGGCGGCCACGTCAACAACGGCCTGGCGGTGGACTATGTGGCCGCAGCCCAGCAGTACGGCGTCGAGCAGGCGCGCTCCTGGTATCACGAGTTCGACGCCGCCGTCGACACAGTCGAGCGACTGGTGCACGAAGAAGCCATTGCCTGCGACTTCCAGCGCAACGGCAAGCTCAAGCTGGCCACCCGCCCGGCCCATTATGAGGCGCTAGCGCGCAGCTGCGAGCGCATGGTGCGCGAGGTGGACCCCGACGTCGAACTACTGGACGCCCGAGCCGTGCGCGACGAGGTTGGCAGCGAACGCTTCGTCGGCGGCCTTCTGCAGCGTAAGAGTGCGCAGATGCACATGGGCCGCTTCGCCACCGGGCTGGCAGCAGCTGCCGAGAAGCGCGGCGCGCAGATACTGCTGAGCACGCCAGCGCTGCGCCTGCAGCGCCTGGGCCGCGGTCACGAACATCTCGTGCACACGCCGCGCGGCCCCATCCGCGCCCGTCAGATACTGCTGGCCACAGGCGCCAGCCTGCACGGTGGCTATGGCAGCTTCGGTTGGCTGCGCCGGCGTATCGTTGGCATCGGCAGCTTCATCATCGTCACCGAGCCGCTGGGGGCGGAACGTGCTGCCGCGCTGCTTGCGGCCAGGCGCACCTACGTCACCATCGCCAACATCCACCACTACTTCCGGCTGACGCCGGACCACCGCCTGGTCTGGGGCGGGCGGGCGCGCTTCGCGATCTCCAGCCCCACGTCGGACCGCAAGAGCGGTGACATCCTGCGCGAAGGCCTGGAGCAGATCTTCCCGCAACTCAAGGGCGTGGGCATCGACTACTGCTGGGGCGGTCTCGTCGATATGAGCCGCGACCGCTTGCCGCATGCCGGCGAGCGCGATGGCATTTTCTACTCGCTGGGGTACAGCGGCCACGGCACGCAGATGTCGGTGCACATGGGCCAGCGCATGGCCGAGACCCTGCTGGGCAACGCCGCCGCCAACCCCTGGCGCAACCGACCCTGGCCTGCCATCCCGGGCCATGTGGGCCCTCCTTGGTTCCTGCCGGCCGTGGGCCTCTACTACCGCCTCAAGGACAGGATGTCCTGAGGGAACAGAACTTGCGACTGGAGACAGCATGAACGAACACAGCAAGCTGCAAAATCTCATCGGCCCGCGCGACAGCGTCGAACTTCTGGACGCGCTCAAACGCGGCGCAACACGGCGCGACCTGCTAGCCATGCTGGCAGCCGGCGGCATGCAGCTCGGCCTGGCGGCCGGCGTTGCAGGCACGGCTATGTCGGCACATGCACAGACGCCCCGGCGCGGCGGCCGCCTGCGAGTGGCCGGCGCCACCGCCGCCATCAGCGACACGCTGGACCCGGCCAAGATGGCCAACCAGACCGACTATTCGCGCGGAACCATGCTCTACAACGGCCTCACCGCGCTGGACGGCAGCCTGACGCCGCAGCCGGCCCTGGCCGAGTCCTTCACCACCAAGGACGCCAAGACCTGGGTCTTCAAGCTGCGCAAGGGCGTCGTCTTCCACGACGGCAAGCCGCTGCAGCCGGCCGACGTCGTCTTCTCCATCATGCGCCACAAGGATGCGGCGACGGCCTCCAAGGCCAAGGCCCTGGCCGACCAGATCGACAGCGTCAAGGCCAGTGGCGCTGGCGAGGTCACGATCACGCTGACGCAGCCCAACGCCGACCTGCCCGTCATCCTCGGCACATTCAACTTTCTGATCGTCAAGGATGGCACGACGGACTTCGCATCGGGCGTAGGCACCGGCCCCTTCAAGCTCAAGGAGTTCAAGCCCGGCGTGCGCTCCATCGTCGTGCGCAACGACGCCTATTGGAAGCCCGGCCAGCCCTATCTGGACGAGATCGAGTTCGTCGGCATCGGCGATGAAGGCGCGCGCGTCAACGCACTTCTGTCCGGCGACATGGACCTCGTGGCCGCCGTGAACCCGCGTGCCGTCGAACGCGTGCGCGGAACACCGGGCTACGCCATCTTCGCGACGCAGTCCGGCCAGTACTCAGACCTGATCATGCGCAAGGACGTCGGTCCCGGCGCCAACCCGGACTTCGTGCTGGCGATGAAGTACCTGTTCGACCGCGAGCAGATGCGCAAGGCCATTGCGCTGGGCCATGCCGTTGTTGCCAACGACCAGCCCATCGATCCGAGCAACCGCTTCCATTTCGCCGGCTGCCCCAAGAGGCCCTACGACCCAGAGAAGGCCAAGTTCCACCTGAAGAAGGCCAATGTCGGCAGCGCACGCATCCCGGTCGTGACGTCTCCGGTCGCGATGTACTCGGTGGAAATGGCCCTGGTGCTGCAGCAGGCGGCCCAGCGCGTCGGTCTGAACCTGGACGTGAAGCGCATGCCAGCCGACGGCTACTGGTCGAACCATTGGCTCAACAGCCCGGTGGGGTTCGGCAACGTCAACCCGCGCCCCAGCGCCGACGCGCTGCTGACGCAGTTCTTCAAGTCCGACGCGGCCTGGAACGGCTCGCGATGGAAGAACCCGAAGTTCGACCAGTTGCTGCTCGCTGCCCGCGCCGAAACCGACGTGGGCAAGCGCACGCAGATGTACGCCGACATGCAGGTGCTCATCCACGACGAGGCAGGCGTTGGCATCCCGATGTTCCTGGCCAGCATCGACGGCCATACGAGCAAGCTCAAGGGCCTGCGGCCCATTCCGCTGGGTGGCCTGATGGGCTACTCCTTCGCCGAGCATGTCTGGCTGGACGCCTGAGCGATGAACCTGCTGATCCTGCGCCTGCTGGCTGGCCGCGTCGCGCTGGCGCTGTTCTCGCTGCTGGTCGTTTCGGCCATCGTGTTCGCGATCACTGCCGTGCTGCCGGGCGATGCCGCCGAGGCCCAACTGGGCCAGGACGCCACTCCGGAGTCGTTGGCGGCATTGCGACACCAGATGGGCCTGGACGTGCCCGCTCCGCTGCGCTACTGGCAATGGCTGCGCGGCCTGCTGGCCGGGCAGCCAGGCCTCTCGATAGTCAGCGGCGTCCCGGTGTCCGACATGATCGCCAGCCGCCTGCCCAACTCGCTGCTGCTGGCTGGCCTCACTGCGGCGATCTCGGTGCCGGTTGCGCTGCTCCTGGGCATCGCCTCGGCGATGTGGCGCGGTAGCTGGTTCGACCGCATGGCCAGCTCGGGCGCAGTGGCTGTGGTGTCGGTGCCGGAGTTTCTCGTCGCGACGCTGGCGGTGCTGGTATTCGCCGTGCAGTTGCGCTGGTTGCCGGCGCTGTCTTCGGCGCCCAACATCGACTCGCTGGCTCAGATGCTGCGTACCTTCGCGATGCCTGTATTGACGCTGTGCTGCGTGACCGTTGCGCAGATGATGCGCATGACCCGCGCCGCCGTCGTAGACCAGCTGAAGGCTCCCTACATCGAGATGGTGTTGCTCAAGGGCGCGTCGCCAACCCGCATGGTTCTGGCCCATGCGCTGCCGAATGCCATCGGTCCGATCGCCAATGCTGTCGCGCTGTCACTGTCCTACCTGTTGGGCGGCGTCATCATCGTCGAGACCATCTTCAACTACCCCGGCATCGCCAGCCTGATGGTCGACGGCGTGTCGCAGCGGGACATGCCCCTGGTGCAGACATGCGCCATGCTGTTCTGCGCCGTCTACTTGCTGCTGGTCACGCTGGCTGACCTCTGCAGCATCGTCGCCAACCCGCGGCTGCGCCATCGCTGAACGAGGCCCCCATGTCCAGCACCGCTTCCTTCCCTACCTCCGCGCGCCGCCGGCTCGCGATGCCCTGGCCCGGCCTGCTTGGCGGCGCCATCCTGCTGCTATGGCTGCTCGTCGCCGCCTTCGGCCCGGCCCTGCTGGGCCAAGATGGCTCCGACATGGGCAACGCCGACGTTTTTGCCCCCATGAGTGGCCACCACTGGCTAGGCACGGACTACCTGGGCCGCGACATGCTCGCCCGCGTCATCCAGGGGGCCCGCTACACGGTGGGCATCGCACTGCTGGCCACGCTGCTGGCCAGCAGCATCGGCACCCTGCTGGCCCTGCTGGCGGCGGCCAGCGCCCCGTGGGTCGACGCTGCCTTGAGTCGGGGAATCGACACACTGACATCCATCCCTTCCAAGATGCTGGCGCTCATCATGGTGGCGGCTTTCGGCTCCTCGCTGCCGATGCTGATACCGACCGCGGCCCTGATCTACGTGCCCGGCGCCTTTCGCATAGCCCGCTCGCTGGCCGTCAACATCAATGCGATGGACTACGTCACCGTCGCCCGCACGCGCGGCGAGGGCCGGCTTTACATCATGCTGCACGAGATCCTGCCCAACATCGTCAACCCCATGCTGGCCGACCTGGGCCTGCGCTTCGTCTACGTCGTGCTGCTGCTGGCCTCTCTGAGCTTCCTGGGCCTGGGCGTGCAACCACCGGACGCTGACTGGGGCTCGCTGGTGCGCGAGAACATCGGCGCCCTGGCTGACGGCGGCGCGGCCATCGTCGCGCCGGCGCTGGCCATCGCCAGCCTGACCATCGCGGTCAACCTGCTGATCGACAACCTGCCGGGCCGCGGCGCCCGCGGAGACCACTGATGGGTGCGCAAGTCCAGGTCCAAGGCCTGCACATCGTGGCGGGAACGAAGGATGCCGAGCAGACCATCGTCCACGGGCTGAGCTTTGCCATCGCGCCCGGCGAGGTGCTGGCGCTGATCGGTGAATCCGGTTCCGGCAAGACAACGACGGCCCTCGCGCTGATGGGCTATGCACGCAGCGGCTGCCGCATCGCCGGCGGCAGTGTACGCATCGGCGAAACCGAGGTGCTGGCGCTCGACGAGGTCGGCCAGCGCGCGCTGCGAGGCCGCCGCGTGGCCTATATCGCGCAAAGCGCGGCGGCCTCGTTCAACCCCTCGCGGACCATCATGGACCAGGTGGTCGAGCCAGCGTTGATCCACGGCACCGCCAGCCGCGCTGACGCCGAGGCCAAGGCGGTCGCGCTGTTCCGTGAGCTGGCCCTGCCCGCGCCCGACACCATTGGCGCGCGCTACCCCCATCAGGTCTCGGGCGGCCAGCTGCAGCGACTGATGGCCGCCATGGCGCTGATTACGGACCCCGAGCTCGTCATCCTCGACGAGCCGACCACGGCACTGGACGTGACGACCCAGATCGAGGTGCTGCGCGCCTTCCGCCGAGTCGTCCGCGAACACCGCACGACGGCCGTCTACGTCAGCCACGACCTCGCCGTCGTCGCCCAGATGGCGGACCACATCCTGGTGCTGCGCGACGGCCAGATGCGCGAGCTGGGCGCCACCGCGCAAATCCTGGCAGCGCCCTCGCACGACTACACGCAAAGCCTGTTGGCAGCGGCACGGCCCAAGCTGCGCGAGGCGGGCGCAACCGGCACCGCAGACGCCCAGACTCCGCTGCTGGAGGTGCGCCAGCTGTCGGCCGGCTATGGCCCGCGTGACCGCGAGGGCCAGCCCAAGGCCCTGATCCTCGAGGACATCAATCTCAAGCTTTATCGCGGCCAGGCCATTGGCGTCATCGGCGAATCCGGCTCGGGCAAGACCACGCTTGCGCGCGCGATTGCCGGCCTGATCGCACCCTGCCGCGGCGAGATGCTGTTTGATGGTCGGGCGCTGCCTGCGACGCTGCAGCAACGCAGCAAGGAAGAGTTGCGACGTGTGCAGATCGTCTTCCAGATGGCCGATACGGCATTGAACCCGTCTCAGACCATCGAGCGCATCCTGGCAAGGCCGCTGCAGTTCTACCGTGGCCTGTCCGGCGACGCGCTGCAGCGCCGCATCCGCGAGCTGCTGGACCTCGTCAGGCTGCCGGCCGCGGTCGCTGGGCGCCTGCCCGGCGGACTGTCAGGCGGGCAGAAGCAGCGCGTCAACCTCGCGCGTGCTCTGGCTGCCGAACCCGAGCTCATCCTCTGCGACGAGGTCACGTCCGCGCTGGACACCGTGGTCGGCGCCGCCGTGCTGGACCTGATCGCCGAGCTGCGCCGCGAACTGGGCCTGTCCTATCTCTTCATCAGCCACGACCTGCACACCGTGCGCTCGGTCTGCGACGAAATCGTCGTCATGCAGCACGGTCGCAAGCTGGCCCAGGTCGCCCGCGCCGACTACGAGCGCGGCCCCCACCACCCCTATTACGAGCTGCTCGCCCGTTCGGTCCCCGAACTCCGCCAAGGCTGGCTCGACGAGCAGGCTGCCACGGCCTGATCCCAACCGGGACTCCAACATGACCAAGAAGACTTTCAAGATCGCCGTGATCCCCGGCGATGGCATCGGCAAAGAAGTGATGCCCGAGGGCCTGCGCGTGCTGCGGTCCGCCGCGGCACGCTTCGGCATCAACCTGCAGCTCACCACCATCGAATGGGCCAGCTGCGACTACTACCAGGCTCACGGCCAGATGATGCCGGATGACTGGAAAGCCCAGTTGCAGGGCCAGGACGCGCTGCTGTTTGGCGCTGTCGGCTGGCCGGCCACCGTGCCCGACCATGTCTCGCTGTGGGGGTCGTTGCTGAAGTTCCGCCGCGAGTTCGACCAGTACATCAACCTGCGCCCGGTGCGCCTGTTCGAAGGCGTTCCGTGCCCGCTGGCCGGCCGCAAGCCGGGCGACATCGACTACCTGGTCGTGCGCGAGAACACCGAGGGCGAGTACACCAACCTCGGCGGCGTCATGTACGCCGGCACCGAGCGCGAGATCGTCATCCAGGAGTCCGTCTACTCGCGCTTCGGCGCTGACCGGGTGCTGCGCTACGCCTTCGAGCTGGCCCAGGCCCGCGAGCGCAAGCACCTCACCGTGGCAACCAAGAGCAATGGCATCGCCATCAGCATGCCTTGGTGGGACGGCCGCGCCGATGCGGTGGGCGCGAGCTATCCGGGCGTGACCGTCGACAAGCAGCACATCGATATCCTCAGCGCGCGCTTCGTCATGCAGCCGACACGCTTCGACGTGGTCGTCGCGTCCAACCTGTTCGGAGACATCCTGTCCGACCTGGGCCCGGCGACAACCGGCACCATCGGCTTGGCACCGTCGGCCAACCTGAACCCGGAGCGCAGTTTCCCGTCGTTGTTCGAGCCCGTGCACGGCTCGGCCCCGGACATCTACGGACAGAACATCGCCAACCCGGTCGCCATGATCTGGTCGGCCGCGCTGATGCTGCAGTTCCTCGGCGCGACCGAGGCTCACGACGCCATCCTGGCCGCGATCGAGCAGGTGCTGCGCAGCGGCCCGCGCAGCCGCGATCTGGGTGGCACGGCATCAACGGCCGAGATGGGCCAAGCCATCGCCGCACTGGTGGAGGGCCGGTGATGCCGCTGACCTTGCAACGCGCCGATCTGCAGCGCGGCCAGAACTTTGTCGCCGGCCGCTGGTGCGATGCCGCCGAAAGCCGCCGCTTCCCGGTCATCGATCCGGCGCTGGACTCCGACTTCGCCAGCGTGCCGGACAGCGGCGCCACTGACGCGCTCGCTGCCGTGGACGCGGCCCATGCCGCCGGCCCTGCCTGGCGGGCGCTTCCTGCCAAGCAGCGCGCCCAGATCCTGAAGCGCTGGAACGCACTCATCCTGGCGCACCAGGAGGATCTCGGCCGGCTGATCTCGCGCGAGCAAGGAAAACCGCTGGCCGAAGGCCGCGGCGAGGTGGCCTATGCGGCCAGCTACGTCGAGTGGTTCGCCGAGGAGGCGGTGCGCGCCTATGGTGACCTCATCCCGGCACCGGTCAGCGGACGCCGCATGATGGTTCTGAAGGAGCCGGTCGGTGTCGTCGCGGCGATCACGCCGTGGAACTTCCCGGCCGCCATGATCGCTCGCAAGATCGCGCCGGCGCTGGCCGCCGGCTGCACCGTCGTCGCCAAGCCGGCCGAGGATACGCCGCTGACTTCGCTGGCCCTGGTCAAGCTCGCCGAGGAGGCCGGCGTACCGGCCGGCGTTCTCAACATCGTCGTCGCGTCGCGCGAGCGGGCTGCCGAGGTGGTTGACGTCTGGCTCGCCGACAGCCGCGTGCGCAAGATCACCTTCACCGGGTCGACGCCGGTCGGCAAGCACCTGGCGCGCGAATCGGCCGGAACGCTGAAGAAGCTGTCGCTGGAGCTGGGCGGCAACGCGCCGTTCATCGTCTTCGAGGACGCCGACCTCGACAAGGCGGTCGACGGACTGATGGCGGCCAAGTTCCGCAACGGCGGCCAGACCTGCGTCTGTCCCAATCGCGTTTTCGTGCACCGCGACGTGCACGACGCCTTCGTCGAGAAAGTCGCCCTGCGTGTCTCTGCGCTGAAGGTCGGGCCTGCCAGCGACCCCGATTCGCAGATCGGCCCGATGATCAACCAGCGCGCCGTCGACAAGATCGAGCGTCACGTGCAGGATGCCCTGGCCCGCGGCGCCCGCATTGCCACCGGTGGCGGACGTTCTGGCGCCGGGCCCAACTACTTCTCGCCGACGGTGCTGGTCGGCGTCGATACCGGCATGGCGTGCAGCCAGGAAGAAACCTTCGGGCCTGTCGTGCCGATCACCTCCTTCGCCGAGGAGGCCGAGGTCGTTGCGGCTGCGAACGACACGCCCTTCGGTCTGGCCGCCTATTTCTTCTCAAGGGATGTCCAGCGCATCTGGCGAGTTGCGGAAGCCCTGGAGACCGGGATCGTGGGCATCAACGAAGGCGCGCTGGCTGCCGAGACCGCGCCGTTTGGCGGTATCAAGGAGTCAGGATACGGACGAGAAGGCTCGCGCTACGGGCTCGACGACTACCTGCACACCAAATACCTCTGCCAAACCCTTTAGGGCCGCAGAGCTCCTTTCTGGAGCATTTGGAGCAAGGCACCACCGGGTGCGGCCCGTCCCCGCGAAGGCACGCTCCCGAGCAGGCTCGTCCATCTCTGCACAAAGCCTCCATGAACCCGCAACAGCAGTCGGCTACCTGTCGGCTACCGTTGTGCTGCGGATCGAGCGTCGGACGCGTCCAGCACGTTCTCGTTCGGCGTTCTCGCCTCGCGCCCGCGCCGCCATTCTTGAAACTCCGACGCCGGCATGGGACGTGCAATGAAGTAGCCCTGGGCCATGTCGCAGCCCCAGGCCATGAGCTGCTCCCAGTGCTGCCGCGTTTCTATGCCTTCAGCGACGATCCGCCGGTCAAGGTCGTGCACGAGGTCGATCGTTGACCGGACGATCGTTGCACTCTCCCGGTTGTCGAGCATGCTGCGCACGAAGGACTGATCGATCTTGATGTAGGCAACAGGCAACCGCTGCAGATAGCTCAGCGACGAGTAGCCGGTACCGAAGTCATCCACGTACAGCGGGATGCCCAGCGCACGCAGCCCCTGCAGCACGCCCAGCGCATGTTCGGCGTCTTCCATGACCGTGCTCTCCGTGATCTCGAGCTCGAGCAGGCCTGGTGTCAGCGCAGCGTCCTCCAGCATCCTGCCTATCTGCTCCAGCAGCTCCGTGTCCCTCAGGTTCCGAGCCGACAGGTTGACAGCAATAGGCAGGGCGATGCCTTGTGCGACCCATTCGCGGTTCTGTGCCAGCACTGCGTCCAGCACCCATTCCGTCAATGGCTTGATCAACCCGGTGCGCTCAGCCAGCTCAATGAACTCGGCCGGCGGGATCAGACCCCGCTCGGGATGCTGCCAGCGAACCAGCGCCTCGGCCCCGCAGACGCGGTCGGAGGACATGTCGACCTTGGGCTGAAGGTACAGCCTCAACTGCTCGCTATCGATGGCGCGGCGCAGTTCAGAGGCCATGCTGAGCCGGTCCGGTCGATCTGCATTCTTCACAGGATCAAAGACGGCCTGCCGTAGCCCGCGTTCACGCGCCTCATGAACGGCCATGTCCATGCGCCGGAATAGGTCGTGCGGCGTGCGGCCGTGATCGGGAAAAAGTGCGACGCCAGTCTTCGAAGTGACGTCCAGCGGGATATCCGCCACGAGAAATGGCGCGGCAAGAACCTCCGACACCTGACGTGCAAAGGCCAGCGCGGCCGTGCGATCGCTGTCAGGCACCAGGATTGCGAACTCATCACCTCGAAGCCTTGCCACCATGGCGCGATCGGGTGCGACTGCCCGCAACCGGGCGCCGAAGTCGCGCAGCACTGCGTCGCCCTGGCCGAAGCCGAGCTCGTCGTTGACCTCGCGCAACCTGTCGATGTTGATTTGCAAGGCGGCGAACGGTGCGCCTGCCGGCTGCCCCCGCTCGATGGCCTCACCCAGGGCTTCGGCAAAGCGCGCCTCGTTCGGCAGGCCGGTGAGCGCGTCGAAATGGGTCAACCGATACAGGTCCTCGCGAGCCCGCTCCTGCTCCGCCTTGGCGCGCAGCGTGGCAATGCCGAAGGCGAGGTCGCCCGCGGACTCGGTCAGCAACATCACTTCGTGCGAGTCGAAGACATCGGGTTCGACGTCATAGATCGCCAAGGCACCAACGACCAGCCCATCCACGCGCAGCGGGCACGCCAGCACCGAACGCTGTCCTGCCAGATGCCGCTGCCACGGCCTGTACTCCGGGCTGGAAGCCATGTCGGCGACGACAGTGATCTCCCCGCTGCGAATGGTGCTGGCGGCCGCGCCGCCACTGAACTCCCCGCTCGCCCAGCTCACCTTCAGGAGCCGCAACGCGGCAAGCCCGCCTGGATAGCGGCGCTCTGCCACCGGCGACAAGGTCCGAAACTCATCATCCCGCCGGTACCAGACGATGGCCATGCCATATCCGCCGTTCGCGACGATGGCTTCGCACATGCCGTCAATCAGTTCCTCCTCGGACACTGCACGCAACATGATGCGATTGCCGGCGCTGAGCGTGCGCAAGGCACGACTGGTCCGCTCAAGCTCATGCACCCGCTGCGCGAGCTCGCCGTTCAGGGCCTGGATGTGCGCCTCCGAACGCTTGCGCTCCGTGATGTCCGCACCCAGCACGTAGTAGCCAGCCACGCCCCCCGCCGAATCCCGCTGCGGCACGTAGCTGATCGCCTGCCAGACATCCGGGAAAGGTTGCCAGTCGTAGCTCTGCGGCTCCCCTTCAAGCACCTTCGCAATGATGGGCTCCGCAACGGCATACCGCGCCTCGCCGAGAACCTCGCGCACCGTGCAACCCACGATGTCGCCACGCTCCGGCGCAAAACGCATGTGGTACTGCTCGTTGACATAGACGTAGCGCTGCTGCTCGTCGACGTAGGCGATCATCGCTGGCACGTTGCTGGTGACGCTGCGCAGGTGAGCCTCGCTCTGCCTCAACTGCATCGTGCGTTCCTGCACGCGCTCTGCCAGCTGGCGGTTTTGCGCCTCGATCGAGAGCTTCGCCTGCCGCTCGAACGTCGTGTCACGAAACACCAGCACCGCCCCCCGCACCTGCCCCTGCAGGTCGCGCTTGGGGGAGGCGCTAAGCGCGACGGGGCAGGTCGCCTCGTCGCGACACTGCAACACGAGGTCGTCATAGGACTGCGGCTCGCCAGTCTCCAGCACTGCGAGTGGTGAGCCTGGCAGCGGCGCGTGGCGTGACTCGGACAGCAACTGCAGCACGATGTCGACATGCTTTCCGACAGCCTCGTCAGCCGGCCAACGCGTGATCCTCTCGGCGGCGGGGTTCATGCGTGTGATCAGGCCATCGACATCGGTGGTCACGACGCCGTCGGTGATGCTGCGCAGCGTGATCGCCAGCCGCGTCTCGCTGTCCTCGAGCCGACGGCGACCAGACTCCGCGTGTAGCAGCTGACGGCGCATCAGCCGATAGGTCGCCACCAGCATGCCCAGCCACAGCAGGGCCGCGCTGCCCCCGGCAATGCGCAGCAGCAGGAACTCGCGCTGCTGCTCCGAGATGCGCAACTCCAGCCGTCGACGCTCGTCCGCCTCCATCGCGTCCATCAGGCGTTGCGAACGGGCGCGCGTTTCCTGAAGGGGCGCAGCGGCCACAAAGGCATCGGCGGCCTCCCGCCCCTGGGACTTGCGCAACGCCTCGACCTGTCGCGCCAAGGCGAGCCGCTGCGCCGTCACCTCGCGCAGTTCAAGCCAGCGCGCTTGCTGCGCCGGCTCATCCGCAGTCTGCTCTCCAATCAGCCGAAGAAGCTGCTCTCTGCGGCCAATCGCGATGTCACGCGTCGCCAGGTGGCCGGCGTCTCCGGTCACGCGGTAGCTCTGCGAGCTCAGTTCGATCTGAAGCGTGGCAGTGCGTGCATACGCCAATCCGCTCAGCACCTGCTGGGCACGCATGACTTGGCGAGCTGCCTCCGTCGCATCGTTGACGATGTCCCAGCTGATGGCGGATAGCCCCGCCACCATGGACAGAGCCGTGCCGAACGCAAGTAGCACCTTCGCTTCGGAGCGCTTGATCGCTTGCATGGAGTCCCCCCCCTTGCATCTGTGGGGTGGACGATCTCGTTCCTTCTTCCCCAGGCCGTCATTATTTGCCGGCTGACGACAATTCTCCAACCCCGTTCGCAAGGCCAATGGCGTTAGGCCAACGATGCAATTTGAGAGTCAACGGACGAGCGCAGCGGAAGGAGGATGTGGAAGCATGAACCGCCACCGCTGCGGTTTTCCGCAAAGATACGCCCGCCGTGGATCTCGACGATCTTGCGGCAGATGGCCAGGCCAAGGCCCGTACCGCCTGAGCCATCCTTGGTCTTGCTGGACTGGATGAAGGCGTCGAAGATCTTCTCGAGCTCCGCGGGCGGGATGCCCGGGCCTCGATCGGCCACCTCGATATGGATGTCCTGCTCGTCCTGGAACCCTGCTCGCAGCTCAATCACACCGCCCTCGGGCGAGAACTTGATCGCGTTCGCGAGCACGTTGCGCAACACCTGGTGGATTCGCTGCGGATCAACCTTGGCCGTCAACGGTACGTCCGACAGGTGGCAAGACAACTCGAGGCTGCGGCGCGCCAGCAATGGATCGAGCTCCTGGATGACCGGCGCGATCAATTGGCGCAGATCACACCGCTCCAGGTGAAAAGTACCCACCGCACTCTCGATCTTGGAGACGTCGAGCAGGTCATTGACAAGGGCCAGCATCCGCACGCCTGAAGCATGGATGTCGCCAAACATCGCTGCCAGCTTCGGGCTCGCCTGCCCGCGCGCCACGCCTAGCTCCGAGAAACCGAGGATCGATTGCAGCGGAGTGCGCAACTCATGGCTGATGTTGGCAATGAACTCGGACTTCGCGCGCGAAGCCTCCTCCGCCGCGTCCCGCGCCAGCCGGGTGGCGCGCTCTGCCGCGCGGAACTCCGTCACGTCGGTCAGCGTGCACAGCACGCCCGAGAACCCGCCTTGCTCGTCCGGCACCGCGACCTTGCTCAGGTGGACGTCACGCTGCTCGCCATCACGATGCAGCAATTGCATCTCGTAGGCCATCCTCCCCCCGCTTGCGATCAACTCCATGTCCTGCTTGCGCTGCGCGTCGCGCGCAGCGGCCGGCATGAAAAACCCCATCGGCCGGCCGATCACCTGATCGCGATGCCTGCCGGTGAAGTCTTCCCAAGCCTGGTTGACGACGACGTAGCGCCCCTGCGCATCGATCATCGAGATCGGTTGCGGGCTGACCTCCAGCAGCAGACCGCTGAATGCCAGTTGCTGGCGCAGGCGCTGCTCGGCGACGACACGCTCCGTGACATCGACGGCACTGCCGGCAAAGCCAAGCAGTTGACCCTGGCCATGCAACGGCACGACGGCGATCTGGAAGTGCCGCAACTGCCCGTCGCCGGTGCGCAGGTGTGCCGCCGCGGTACGTGCGCCGGAGCGGTCATCACGATCGAAAAGCGCCGCAACGCGGGCACGATCCTCCGGCTCCACGAGGTCGGGCACAGATCGCCCGATCGCCTGCTCGATGCCCTCCCGATTCAACGCCCCCCAATGGGCATTGACGAAGTTCAGGCGCCCATCGGTATCTGTGCGGAAGATCAGCTCCTGGACGCTCTTGAACAGCACACTCAGCTCGCGCTCGCGCAATGCCACCTGCTCGTGCGCCTTGTCAAGCTGGCGGCGCGTGGCCTCGCGCGCCTTCAGGTTGAGCAGCAGCATCGCGGCGGCGCCAACGATCAGCGCCAGCACGGCCGCACCGGCCGCCGCCAGTTGCCACAGGCCATCGCGCCAGTCCTTCAGCGCCGTCTCCAGCCGCTCCTCGACCAGCACGACCAGCGGCCGACTGCGCGAGGCCCTGTAGGCGACGATCTGCGAGCCCGATTCCAGCCCAGCGCCGATGTAGCTGCCGTGCTCTCTGCGCGCAAGCTGCTCGCGGAACACCGGATGGCCGGCGAGTGAGCTCCCGAGTGCGGCCCGGACCTGCGAGGTGGCTGCGAGCAGCTGACCGTCATAGCTCAGCAGAGCGCCACGATCGCCCGGATCGTCGCCAATCGCGGTCTGCTGGTAGTTGGCCAGCGCGTCGGGATTTATCAGGGCCAGCAGCAGGAGTTCGCGCCCCTCGGGCGTGCGCACGCGGCGGGCCAGCGGCAACAGCTGGACGGTGGACCGAGCCTCCGCCGGTAGGGCGAGGCTGCGCAGGCTCCGGCCCGGCCGCATGGGAAGCAGCGCATCGCGCCCCACGGCCGGCAACTGGCCCAGGCGTGCCAGATCCACGCTGAGGCCTCGGTCGCGCGGATCGGAACTGAGGAGCACTGTGCCCTTGTCGTCGAGCACCGCCAGTCCACGCAGGGTGGCATGGCCGGCGAGTGCCTGCGCCAGCAGCGGCTGGACACGCCCGAGGTCCGCCCCCGGCAGCAAGGTTGCCTCCTCGGACACGGTGCGCAGCGCCAGTGCCACGGACTCGACGCCTCGGGTCGCCTGATCCTCCAGCACGCGAGCCAGCAATTCCAGTCGGTCGCCGCCATCCTTGAGTGCCGCCAGCCGCTCGCTCCACGCGACGGCGGCAATCGATGCCATGCTCGCGATCACGAGCGCCGCAGCAGCAAGGTAAACGCTTCGCGCCAGACGCCGGCTCTGTTTCAGAGACAAGGGCATGGCGCGCGGACTCAGTTCACCACGATCGCTGCCAAGCCATTGCGCGCAGCCGCCGCCTTGAGGCGACCGTCGCGCTTTATCGCCGCGACAAACTCGTCCAGCCGCGCCAACCAGGCCTGTTCGCCCTGGTGAGTGGCGTATGCGTAAGGCAGGACGTGAAAGGGCTGGGGCGGCGCCACGAGCTGCGCCCAGTCGGCGTTGTCCAGCAGTCGACGACTGTACGGGTAGTCCGTCATGAACACGTCGATGCGCCCTGCCTCAAGCTCGCGCTCACGCGTGGCCGGTGGCTTGACCACCACCATCTCTGCTTGCTTGAGCGCATTGCGCATCACCGGCTCCATGAAAGTGCCCGCTTGCACACCGACAGCAACGCCAGGGCGGTCGATGTCCGCCCATTGCCGCACAACCCGGTTCGAGCGCGTAGTGACCGCATAGATGTCACTTTGCAGATAAGGCTGGGTGAAGGCAAGCCTCGCCTGACGCTGTGGCAACACACCCACGGCGAACATCGCTACGTCACAGCGTTGGCCGGCCACATCATCGATCAGCTGCGTGAACGACGATTCGACGTACTCGAGCTTGACGTCCAGGTCGCGCGCCAGTGCTGCCGAGAGTTCGATGTCGATGCCACCAAGCCGGCCGGTGTTCGGGTTGCGGAATGTCACGCCGTAGTAGTCGGGCCATATGCACACGCGGAGCTCGCCACGTTCGCGGATGCGCCGCAGAGTCGGGCTGTCAGCCTCTGCCGTCGCGGGCGCGCCTACTGCGGACGCGGCAACTGCCCCGGCGCAGCCCAACAGAGTCAATGCACGGGCCCATCGGACAAGGTGCGATTTCATTGCAACGTCCTCCATTCGCCGTTCGGCCCGTTGTCCTCGGACAACTCCTCGAAGCTGGGCGGCTGCGCGTTGATGCGGTCACGCAGCGCCAGCAATGCCGGTGCATGGGCCAGGAACAAGTCGACAAGGCGCGGATCGAACGCCGCACCACGCTGCTCGGCCAGCATCTGCAAGGCCTTCTCATCCGAGAACGCCTTGCGATAGCAGCGATCCATCGTCAGCGCATCCATGTAGTCGACTACAGCCACGATGCGCGCCGATAGCGGAATCTCCTCCCCCGCCAAGCCACCAGGATAGCCCGAGCCGTCCCAGCGCTCGTGATGCCCCAGCGCAACCTCGGCGGCAAGCCGAAACAACGGCACGCGTGACCGGCCAAGGATCTCTGCGCCCATGCGGGGATGCTCGTTCATGACAGCCCGCTCCTGCGCGTTGTAGGCGCCCGGCTTCTTCAGCACATCGTCAGGGATGCCAATCTTGCCGATGTCGTGCATTGGCGCAGCACGGCGCAACATGCAGGAGAACTTCTCCGACTCACCCAGCAGCCGCGCCAGCGCCTCGGCCAGATAGCCGATCCGCACGATGTGCACGCCCGTGTCATCGTCCTTGAAGTCGGCCGCCAGCGACAGCCGCAGCAGCGCCTCATGGTGCGCCCGCGCAACCTCGCGCAAGGCTTCGTTGCGCTCCTGATACATGCGGCCCAGGTCCTGCACCAGGCGCTCCATCTGGGCAGCGGCCGCATCGCTGAACATCATTTCTTCCGTGCTCACGTCAACCGAAGGCATGGCAACTCCTCAGGCAAGAGCGGGCAAGCCCGCCAGGCACTCGATCAGCTGCAAGGGGCTGAACGGCTTGACCAGGTAGGCATCTGCGCCGGCCTGCAGACCCGCCTCTCGGTCGCTGGCCTGACCGCGAGCGCTCAGCAACAGCACGTGTGCCTTGTGCCCCTGATCGCCGGCCCGGATGCGACGGCAGACATCCAGGCCGTTCAGCGGCCCCGGCATCATCACGTCGAGCAGGACCGTGTCGGCATGCCGCTCAGCCAGGAAGCGCAGCGCCGCCTCGCCATCGCCCGCCTCAAAGATCTCGTAGTCCTCGAACTCAAGGGTCATGCGGAGCAGGCGCCGAATGTCGGCGTGGTCGTCAACGATCAGGATGGTCTTGGGCATGGTGCTCTTCTCGCTGTTGATGTCCCATTATCGGAAATATCATTTTTATCATCCACGCCCTAGCGCAAGCTGTAGCGCAAAAACCGGCAAAATTGCGCAATGCCCAGAACAGCCAAGCCTCTCGTCCCCCCTGCCGATGCCTCCGACTACAGCACGCTCGACGTCGCACGGCTGCTCGGCCTGGCCGTGCGTTCCGTGCAGCTGATGGTTGACCGCGGCGAACTGGAAGCCTGGAGGACGCCAGGCGGCCACCGTCGCATCTCCAGGGCCTCCGTTGAGGCCGCGTTGGCCGGGCGTGGGCAGCCAGGTGCAGGCCGCCAGGAAGAACCTGCCCCGAAGCTGCCGCAGGGCCGCCGCCGCGTGTTGCTGATCGAGGACTCGGTCCACTATCAGAACCTGATCGCACTGCTGCTGAGCCAGGAGTTTCCTGAGCTAGAGCTGCACACCGCGTCCGACGGCATCGTCGGCCTGGCGATGTACGGCCAGTTGCAGCCCGAGCTGCTCCTGGTGGACATCCTGCTGCCCGGCATCGATGGCGCCAGCCTGATCACGAGCCTGCGTTCGCAACCCACGTTTGCCGGCAGCCGGCTGATTGTCGAGACCTCGCTGGACGAGGCCCAGCGCACACCCTACGCCTTCGCGCTCCAGGGCGTGCCGATCGTGCACAAGTCCCGGATCGTGACCGAGTTGCCGCCGCTTATCCGCCAGGCGCTGGGGCTCGCCTCATGACCGGCTGCGCGTCACCGCCGCGCTTGCTGCTGGTGGAGGACGACTCCTCCTTGCAGCGCTTTGTTGCCATGGCGCTGGAAGATGCCGGCATCGAGCTGGTGACGGCGAGCTCGGTCGACGAAGGCTTGGAGCAGCTGCGCTCCGGCCCCTTCTTTCTCGTCATCACCGACCTGATGCTCCCGATTCGCTCGGGTTTCGAGCTGATCGACACCCTGGCAGCCGAGTCGCAGCTGCTCGGGTCCGCACGCCTGGCCGTCTTCAGCGCCGGGCTCAATCCCGAGACGCGCCAGCGCCTGAGCCGCCCTGAAGTCTGGCGGCTGCTGCCCAAGCCCTGCAGCGTGGCCGAGTTGCTGGGCTGCGTGCACGACGCCCAGGCGCACACCTCCCCCTTGCAAGCGGCAACAGACAGCGCGCCTGCCGCCGAGCAAACAGCCATCGCCCGCTACTTCGGAGGCAACACCTCGCTGTACCGAGCCTTCCACGACAGCTGCCTGCAGCAGTTCCCCGCCGATATTGCTACCGGCGAACGCGCCTTCGCGGCAGGAGACCTGGTGGCCCTGCGGCATCTTGCGCACAGCCTGAAGTCCGTGCTGCTGACGCTGGGCCGGGACGACGACTCGGCGCTGGCGAAGTCGCTTGAAGACGCCTGCGCCAACGGCGACGCCCACCAGGCAAGCCTGCTTTGGCCGACGCTTGGTCACCGGCTCGGCGTCCCGAAATGACGCTGAAACGACTTGCTTCGTGATCGAGTTAACACCAGAAATATCATAAGTATCATTTTGATCATTTAAGATCTGCTCCATCGATCACTCAACACGCCCACAACCGGGCCGCGATGCGATGGACACCACACCGAACACCCTCTCCTTCCCTGCGCTGGACACCCTGACGCCAGACACCCTGGTCCGCGCCGCCGAACCCGGGGCCGAGCCTTTCGTGCCGGACGGCCCCATCGAACTGCTGTGCCTTCGCGTCGGCGGCCAGGAATACGGGTTGCCGCTGCCTTCCATCCAGGAGATCCGCCGCTACCAGACGGCGACACCACTGCCTGGCCAGGCCACGGCCGTACTTGGCGTGATGGAGTTGCGCGGGCAGGTGATCGCGTTGCTGGACCTGCGCCGTCTGCTGAACCTCCCCGACATCGCCAAGGACGACGGCCTGCGCGCGGTGGTTGTGCTGGTGCGCGACGGCAGCCTCCTAGGCCTGGTCGTCGACGAGGTCCTCGATGTGCTGCCCACCGAGCCGGAACAGTTCCGAGCGTTTCCGACCCTGCCCGGGCCCCTGACCCGCCGTCACCTGATCGGACTGGTCTCGGCGGGCGAGCGCCGCGTGCTGCGCCTGCGGACCGACGACTGGTTTGCCGCTCATGCCACACAGGCCGCCTAACTCTCCAGCCACAAGGAATCCAATCATGTTCACGAAAAACCTGAACCTGCGTTCCAGGCTGCTGCTGGCCTTCGGGGCTGTGCTGTTGCTGACCTTCGTGCTGGCACTGTTGTCCGTCTGGCAACTCCACTCGATCAAGGGCAATGCCGACGAGCTGTCCAGCAACTGGCTGCCCAGCGTAGCGGCGACTACGGAAATCAAGGCGGCGCTGGAAGCCGTGCGCGTGGACGACATCCAACTGCTCACCACCCACAGCGACGCAGAACGAGCGCAGCACCTCGCAGCGCGGAGCCGGGACATGGACCTCCTGGACAAGGCGATTGCCACCTATCTGCCGCTGATCAGCAGCGACGAGGAGCGCCAGCTTGCGGAGCGCATGCAGGAAGAGGCTCGCACCTTCCATCTGCAGTCCGACGAAATGCTGCGCCTGATCCAGGCCGGGCGGCTCGACGATGCAGAGGGTTACAACACCAGCCACATGCTCGAGCAGGGCGCGAAGTTCCGCGAGGCGACCCAGCAGCTGGTCAAGCTCAACCGCGATGGCGCCACCGCAGAGATCGCACACGCCGAGCAGGTCTATCGCCAGTCCCTGATCAGCGTGGGCGTCGCCACGGCGCTGTCGATCGGCATCGGCCTGGCGCTGGCTTGGAGCATCGCTGCCGACATGCGCCGCCGCGTCGGCCAGGCTGCCACCGCAGCCGAACGATTCGCTGCGGGCGATCTGACCCATCAATTCGAGCTCAGCGGTGGGGACGAGGTGACGCAGATGCTGCAAGCCATGTCCGCCATGCGAGGCCAGCTGTCCGGACTCGTCCACGGCGTGCGGCAGAACGCGGAGAGCGTGGCCACCGCCAGTGCCGAGATCAGCCAAGGCAATGCAGACCTGAGCTCACGCACCGAACAGCAGGCTTCGTCGCTGCAGCAGACCGCGGCCTCCATGGAGGAGATCAACAGCGCCGCGCAGAACAACGCAGACAACGCAGCCCAGGCCTGCCAGCTTGCCCAGCAAGCCTCGGGCGTGGCGGACCGCGGCAGCAGCGTCGTCGGCGACATGGTGCAGACGATGCGCCAGATCGAGCAAGCCTCGCGCCAGGTCGAGGACATCATCTCCGTGATCGATGGCATCGCCTTCCAGACCAACATCCTGGCCCTGAACGCCGCCGTCGAGGCCGCCCGCGCCGGTGAGCAAGGCCGGGGATTCGCGGTCGTCGCCAGCGAGGTGCGCTCCCTGGCCCAGCGCTCGGCCGAAGCGGCTCGGCAGGTCAAGCAGCTGATTGCGAGCAGCGTCGAACGGGTTGCCAGCGGCACGACGCTGGTGGATCAGGCCGGCAACACCATGCTGGAGGTCAAGGCCGCCGTGCAGCGCGTCAACGACATCGTCGGCGAGATCGCGGCGGGCAGCCGCGAGCAGATGCTGGGCGTCGGCCAGGTCAGCGAGGCTGTTGCGCAGATGGACCAGGCAACGCAGCAGAACGCGGCGCTGGTCGAGGAGAGCGCGGCAGCCGCGGAGAGCCTGCGCCAGCAGGCCGATGCGCTGGTCCAAGCCGTCACGGTCTTCCGCGTCAAGGCCGGTGACATGGCCGACGCCGCCCCGGCCCCCCGCTCGTCGCCGATGGCAAGCCGCCATGCACAGTCTCCCGTGCGCCGACCAGCCCCCCACAAGCTGGTGGCTTCATCACCGTCCACCGGCGACGGCCAGTGGACGAACTTCTGAGGCCAGCCTTCCCTCGCGACACAACACAGGAGACGTCATGCGATCCGGCGCTCTCAAGCTCAATGCACCGCAGCGGCCCGCCCCCGCTCCATCGGCCGCCGAAGCTTCCTTTGGCAGCGCAGCCATCCTGAACCGGCTGCTCCCGGCGGCGGGCGCCGCCTGCATGGCCCTGCTGACGCTGATGGCCGCCGCTGGCGGCCGGGGCAGCGGCTTCTGGGTGATCTGCGCCATCGGTGGCTGCGGCCTCGCGGCGGTCATCGGTATCAGCGCCTTCGCCTACCGAACCGCCCGCCAACTGGCGTCTGGCATCGATCGACTCCGCCAGGGTGTCCTCGCACTCGCCGCGAACGACACTGCAGTCCGCGTCGAGCCGCTGGACGGAACGAATCCGCTCGCCGGACTGGTGCGCGATTTCAACGACATGGCCGACAAGGTCGGGCAGACCCGCAAGGTGCTGCAACAGCAGGCGGAGCGCGCGACGAAAGCCGCTTGCCAAGCGGAGTACCTTGCGCGCACCGATCCGCTGACGGAGTTGGCCAATCGCTCTCAGTTGACGAAGCTGATGGCGCGGGCGCTCAGCCACGCTGCGCTGGAAGGCCATGGCGCCGGACTCCTGTTCATGGATATCGACGGATTCAAGAACATCAACGACACACTGGGGCACGACATCGGCGACGCCGTGCTTCGCGAGATCGCCGATCGGCTTCGCACGCACCTCGATGCCGAGACACCGGTTGCGCGCCTGGGTGGTGACGAGTTCGTGATCCTCGTACCGCAGTGCAACGCGACCCCATGGCTGCGCAACATCGCGCATCAGGTCCATACCGCGCTGGCAGAGCCATTTCGCGTTGGCGGCCAAGACCTTCATGTCACCTGCAGCATCGGCATCAGCACGTTTCCACGCGACGGCACCGAAGAACGGGCCCTGATGAAGAGTGCGGACATCGCTCTCTATCGCGCCAAGAACGCGGGCCGCGACGGTTTCGCCTTCTTCTCGACCGAGCCCAGCGCCATCGACGCAGGTCCTGCCTGCGCGGCAACAACGGCGCACTGACGATCCGGCCATCCAAAAGCGCGGCGCGAATCGTCAGGGGTGCATGCTGGCCTCGATCTCCGCGAGCAGCAGTGCTGGCTCCATCGGGCGCAGCAGGTACCGCACGGCCCCGAGCTCCAGCCCGAGCACGCGCGAGGCATCGTTCCAGTGAGTGGACGACAGGAAGATGAACGGAATGTCGCGCAGCACCGGGTCGGCTTTCACCGCACGGATGAAGTCGAAGCCGCTGCCTTCGCTCATTCCGACATCCGAGATGATGAGCGCCGGCAGGCGATCTCGCGCAATGCGCAGCCCATGCGTGGGCGTCAGCGCCGTCAGCACCTCGTAACCATGCGGCTGCAGCAGATCACGTTTGAGCTGAAGGTTCATCGGCGAATCGTCGACGACCAGGATGCTCGGCGCCTGCGCAGGTGCCGTGGACGCCTCCAGCGGCACAGAGCCGGCGGCATCCTCCTGACGGCGCAGACTCGTGGGGAGCAGCTGATTGACTGCCTCGATGAAACTCAACGGCTCGAGGGGCTTGGAGATGTACCCGTCAAAGCCGTGGCCCATCATGCGCTCGCGGTCACCCACCATCGCGAACGCAGTCACCGCCACCAACGGCACGCTGCGCAGCTCCGGATCCGCCTTGGCAAGACGGGCGAACTCGATCCCGTCCATTTCAGGCATCTGGATGTCGCACAGGATCAGGTCTAGCCTCTCGCGCCGCGCGATGTCCAGCGCGATACGCCCATCCACCGCCGTCAGCGTCTCGAAGCCGAACGCACGCAGCAGGTAGTCCATCAGCTCGCGATTCATCGCGTTGTCTTCGACGATCAGCACGCGTGCACCCATGCCCTCAGCCCCTTTCCGTGTCGGGCAGCACCAGCGTGAACCGACTGCCTCGGCCTGGCTCGCTCTGCAACTCGATGAAGCCGCCCAGCAGCTCGGCCAGTTTTCGGCTCAGGTACAGCCCCAACCCCGTTCCCTCGGTGCGAGCCCGCACCGTAGTCGTGCCGACGCGCGTGAAGGCCTGGAACAGCGTTGCCTGGTCCTGCGCGGAGATGCCTGCGCCGGTATCCGCGACAGCCAGTTCGACACAGCGGCGCTGCTCCCGCTCGGTCAGGCTGACCTCCAGCAAGACCGAGCCGGCCTCGGTGAACTTGATGGCGTTGTTCACCAGGTTGAGCAGGATCTGGTGCAACGCGCGCCGATTGGTGTGCGCCTCGATGGCGCCATCGGGCATTCGCACCAGCAGGCGCAGGCCCTTGCCCTCGGCCGCCGGGCGCAGCGTGGCCACCACCTCTTCCACCAACGCGCGGCAGCCCACCGGCATCAGCTTCATCTCCACATTCCCGGAGTCGATCTTGGCGAGGTCGAGCAGATCGTTGATCAGAGACAGCAGGTGCTTGGCGCTTGACTGCACCATGGTCAGCTGCTTTTCCTGATCTGCCGTCAGCGGCCCCGGCAGCTTCATCAGCAGCAGGCCCGTGAAGCCGATGACCCCATTCAACGGTGTACGCAACTCGTGGCTCATGGTGGCCAGGAACCTGTCCTTGGCTTCATTGGCACGCGCCAGTTCGATGTTCTTCTCCTGCAGCGCATGCTCGACCCGGCGGCGTTCGGAGATATCACGGATCGAACTGCTGACAAGCGTGCCCTCCTCCGTCTCCAGTGGGCTCAGGCTGATCTCGACCGGGAACTCAGAGCCGTCACGGCGTCGCCCGAGCAGCTCCAGCCCCTCGCCCATCGGCCGCACATTCGGATCGGCGATGAATCGCGTCCTGTGCTTCGGGTGCTTGTCACGGAAGCGCTCGGGCACCAGGATGTCCACCGATTGCCCCAGCAGTTCGGTACGTGGGTAGCCAAAAAGCCGCTCGGTCTGGGTATTGACCAGCACGATGTCGCCTTGCCGGTCCACGATGACGATCGCATCTGGCGCTGATTCAAGCAAGCTGCGGAATTTCTGCTCGGCCTTGCGCCGATAGGTCATGTCACGGATCGCGCTCATGCCCATGCGGCCAGCCTCTGTCTCCAGTGGACTCAGGCTGATTTCGACTGGGAACTCTTCGCCGCTCTTGCGCAGGCCATACAACTCCAGACCCAGGCCCATCTCTCGCGTCCGCGACCGCGACTGCGTCATGTAATGCAGCCTGTGCCCGACATGCGCATCGCGGAAGCGCTCCGGCATCAGCATCTCCAGCGGCCACCCCGTGACCTCGTCGCGACGGTAGCCAAAGACGGCCTCAGCCTGTCCGTTGGCGAAAACGATGCGACCGATGCCATTGACGATCACGATCGCATCCGGCATCGATTCGAGCAGGTCGTGATAGCGCGAGGCGATCAAGCCGGCATCACGCTGCACCCTCATCGGCGTGATATCGACCATGCGATGTGCTCGACTGCCAGCGCCTCCGTCAGAGGTATCTAACTGACGTACCGAGGCCAGCACGTAGATCATGGAGCCGTCCTTGCAGCGGCGCACGACCTCGGCGCTACGCCCGTCGCTCGCCATCTCGCTTTGCCCCGAAGGAGTCAGCAACTCCTCCAGACGCTGGCCCATTGCCTCATCACGCCGGTAACCGAACATTGCTTCGGCCGCAGCGTTCCACCACACGACACGCCCGTCCAGCCCGGTAGCAACCAGTGCATCCGGCGACTCTTGCGCAAGCCGTGCGGCCAACAGTTCGGCTGCTCCTGTCATGGCGAGTCCTCCCACACAACGCTCGAACGGCGTGGCGATCACGTGCAGCACAGTTGCCGTGTTTGCAACTACGGCATTGGGCGCCTTACTGAAGGGTTATGCAAGCAGTCAGTCGGCGCCAAGGATCGCCCCCTCCCCCGCCGCTCGCTGCCTGTCTGGGCTTCCACGGTCGACCGCGTCCCGCCCAACCGCAATTCATCCCCGGGAAACCGCAATTCGTCGCGCGACGCTGGTTCGGCAGCCTCGACTGCTGAACACTGCAACGTGTGCCTTGCTGTCCGCGAGGCGGGAGGTGACGATGACGCGACTGCTCAGAGGATGGATCAGCCTGTGCCTGGCGCTTGGCCTGGTGGCTGGGGGGCTGCCCGCACAAGCCAGCGAAGTCGTCAAGCTGGCGCGCCTGGTCGTCAGCGGCAAGCGAAGCACCGCTGAAGCACCACGCACCACCCCCACCGAATCGCGCCCGGCCGCTGGCACGACCAGCCCGCAAGCCCATGGCAGCGGCGGTGGAAGTGACGACGCAGGCACGGCGCCGGCACCCTCACGCGGCGTCTCCTGACGTCCAATTCCCCGCGCAGCCAAAAAACAAAATGCGCCGAATCCCGCGAGGGCTTCGGCGCATTGCTATTTATGGCGGAGTGGACGGGGCTCGAACCCGCGACCCCCGGCGTGACAGGCCGGTATTCTAACCAACTGAACTACCACTCCGCGTGGGATGAATTCAATATCGTCTTTCGACAATATCCAAGCTCATCAAACTTGGCGTCCCCTAGGGGATTCGAACCCCTGTAATCACCGTGAAAGGGTGGTGTCCTAGGCCTCTAGACGAAGGGGACTGAATTTTTAAAACCTGAACTGCGTGCCACTCAACACCCTCAAGAGGATATTGGTGGAGGTAAGCGGGATCGAACCGCTGACCTCTTGCATGCCATGCAAGCGCTCTCCCAGCTGAGCTATACCCCCGGCGCAAACCGGTCGCAAAAAACAAACGGCCAATAAATTGGCCGTTCGCTTATCGGGCGGACCCGATGGAATCCTTGGCGGAGTGGACGGGGCTCGAACCCGCGACCCCCGGCGTGACAGGCCGGTATTCTAACCAACTGAACTACCACTCCGCGTGGGATGAATTCGATACCGTCTTTCGACAATATCCAAGCTCATCAAACTTGGCGTCCCCTAGGGGATTCGAACCCCTGTAATCACCGTGAAAGGGTGGTGTCCTAGGCCTCTAGACGAAGGGGACTAAACCTTCGCGACTTGAACCGCGCGCCAATCAGAATCTTATAAGGACTCTGGTGGAGGTAAGCGGGATCGAACCGCTGACCTCTTGCATGCCATGCAAGCGCTCTCCCAGCTGAGCTATACCCCCGTGTTTTCGATTCAACCGCTAGCGGCTTCTTCGTTAACAGCGCTGTTCAAGCGAGACCAAGAGTATATGACGAAAATCAGAGCGTTTGCAAGCGTTCGAGGACTTTTTTCTTGTCGAAGTGTTCGAGCACGGCGTCCAGGCTCGGCGTCTGCGCGCGACCGCACACCAGCACCCGCACCGGAACGGCCAACTGCGGCATCTTGAGTCCGGCGGCGGCAAGGGTTTCCTTCAGCGCCTGCTGGATACCGGCCTTGCTCCAGTCGGTCAGGCCTGCCAGCCGCAGTTCGAGCATGGCGATGGCCGGGCGGACGGCATCGGTGACGTGCGTCGCCAAGTCCTCGGCCGCCGGCGTGATGGGCGCGAAGTACATCGACAGCCAATCAGCCAGCGCAGCCACCGTGGCGCAGCGGTCCTTGAACAGGCCAACCTTGGGCCGGACCTGGTCGACGTTGGCCACAATGCCTTTGGCCGCCAGTTGCGCCACGACCAGTTCGGCCAGCCGCCCCTCGTCGATCTGCTTCACGTAGTGGCCGTTGACCCAGTCCAGCTTGGCCGGGTCCCACTGCGCCGGGCTCTTGGACAGATGGGAACCGTCGAACCAGGACACCATCTGCTCAGCGCTGAAGAGCTCGTCGTCGCCATGGCTCCAGCCCAGGCGCGCCAGATAGTTCAGCATGCCCTCGGGCAGGTAGCCGTTGGCGGCATAGTCCATGACGCTGACGGCGCCACGGCGCTTTGACAGCTTCAGGCCATCGTCACCCAGGATGATGGGCAGGTGGCCGAACTGCGGCAGTGGTGCCCCCAGCGCATTGAAGATGTTTATCTGCCAGGGTGTGTTGTTGACGTGCTCGTCGCCGCGGAACACATGGCTGATGCGCATGTCCCAGTCGTCGACGACGACGGCGAAGTTGTAGGTAGGCACACCATCGGTGCGGGCGATGATGAGATCGTCGATCTCACGGTTGTTGATGGTGATCCGGCCCTTGACCAGGTCGTCCCAGCTCACGTCGCCTTCGACGGGATTGGCGAAGCGCACGACGGGCTTCACGCCCTCGGGCGGCGCCGGCAACGTCTTGCCGGCCTCGGGGCGCCAGCGGCGGTCGTACAGCGTCTTCTCGCCGCGGGCTCGCTGGGCCTCGCGCATGGCGTCGAGCTCTTCCGGCGTCGCGTAGCAGCGGTAGGCCTTGCCTTCGGCAATCAGTTGCTCGATGACCGCCTGGTAGCGCTCCAACCGCTGCATCTGATAGATCGGGCCCTCGTCGTAGGAGAGGCCCAGCCAGTTCATCGCCGCGATGATCTGGTCCACCGAGTCCTGCGTGGAGCGGGCCACGTCGGTGTCCTCGATGCGCAGCACGAACTCGCCACCATGATGGCGGGCATAGGCCCAGGAGTACAGGGCCGTGCGGGCCGTACCCAGGTGCAGGAAGCCGGTCGGCGATGGCGCGATGCGCGTGCGGACCTTGTCGAAAGTGGAAGTCATCGGGTCGTCAGAGTGGAAAGGCCGCGCAGCAGGTCGTCGCAGATGTCGTCGACGTGCTCGAGACCGACGGCCAGGCGGATCAGGCCCTGGCCGATGCCCGCGGCCTGACGCTGCGCCTCGGTGAGGCGGCCATGCGAGGTCGTCGCGGGGTGGGTGATGATGGTCTTGGTGTCGCCCAGGTTCGTGGCGATGGAGACGACACGGGTGCTGTCGATGACGTGGAAGGCCGCGGCGCGCGCAGCCTCCGGCCCATCATCTCCACCCTGGCCCTTCACGTCGAAGGACACCACCGCCCCGCCCTGCCCGCTTTGCTGGCGCATGGCAAGTTCGTGCTGCGGGTGGGACGGCAGCCCCGGGTAATGCACACGCGCGACTTCGGGTCGGCCCTCCAGCCAGCGCGCGATAGCCAATGCCTGCTCGCTCTGCGCCTTCATGCGCAGCGACAGGGTCTCCAGCCCCTTCAGCACCACCCACGCGTTGAACGGCGCCAGCGTCATGCCCACAGTCCGCAGAATGGGGCCGAAGACATCACGGATCAGCTTGTTCGGGCCGCACAGCGCGCCGGCCATCACGCGCCCCTGGCCGTCCATGTACTTGGTGGCCGAATGCATGACGATGTCGGCCCCCATCTGGGCAGGGCGCTGCAGCGCCGGCGTCGAGTAGGTGTTGTCGACCGCCAGGATTGCGCCTGCGCCGTGAGCGAGCTCGGCCAGCGCGCGGATGTCGCAGATCTCGGTCAACGGGTTCGTGGGAGTCTCGGCGAAGAAGAGCTTGGTCGTCGGCTTGATGGCCGCGCGCCATTCGGCCAGGTCCGTCTGCGAAACAAAAGTCGTCTCGACGCCGAACTTACCGAACTCCTTGGCGAACAGGTTGATCGTCGAGCCGAACACCGAGCGCGAACAGACAACGTGGTCGCCAGCCTTCAGCACGCCCATGCCCAGCAGCAGGATGGCGCTCATGCCGGTGGAGGTCGCGATGGCTGCCTCGGTGCCTTCCATCGCGGCCAGGCGGGCCTCCAGGCTGCGCACGGTGGGGTTGCTGGTGCGCGAGTAGGTGAAGTCCTCGGAGTTGGAGAACTTGCGCGCCGAGGTCTCGGCGTCCGACTGCACATAAGCGGTCGTCAGGAACAGCGCCTCGGAGTTCTCGCCGTGCTGGCTGGGCGCCAAAGCCGTGCGTACGGCCAGGGTCTCGGGCCGCAGGCCTTCAGGCAGGGGGCGGTGGACGTTGTCGCTCATGCGTTCAGCCCCTTCACGGCTCGCTGCCGCTTTGCAGCGCCAGCCGGCTGCGCGCGTCGGCATCCTCGTCGCCCGGCTGACTGGTGCGCTGCTCACGCATGGCAGCGAAGTCCGCCAGGCTGACGTCGCCAGTCACGTAGTGGCCGTCGAAACAGCTTGCCTCGAACCCGGCCAGGCCAGGGTGCAGCGCAGCGACGACGCGCTTCATAGCGTCTACATCCTGGTAGATCAGCGCATCGGCGCCGATGTACTGGCGGATCTCCTCGATGGTGCGACCGTGAGCGATCAGCTCCTCCTGCGTCGGCATGTCGATGCCATAGACGTTGGGGAAGCGCACGGGCGGCGCGGCCGAGGCCAGGTAGACCTTGCGAGCGCCGGCGTCCCGCGCCATCTGCACGATCTCCTTGGACGTCGTGCCACGCACGATGGAGTCGTCCACCAGCAGCACATTGCGGTTCTTGAACTCCAGCCCGATCGCATTGAGCTTCTGGCGCACGCTTTTCTTGCGCGCGCCCTGCCCCGGCATGATGAACGTGCGGCCCACGTAGCGGTTCTTCACGAAGCCCTCACGGTAGGGCTTGCCGATACGGTGGGCCAGTTGCATGGCCGACGGGCGGCTGCTCTCAGGGATGGGGATGACGACGTCGATCTCGTTGGGCGGCATGGTCGAGATGACGCGCTGCGCCAGCGTTTCGCCCATGTTGAGCCGCGCCTGGTAAACCGAGATGCCGTCCATCACCGAGTCCGGACGCGCCAGGTAGACGAACTCGAACATGCAGGGATTGAGCGCGGGGCTGTCGTTGCACTGCTCGGTGTAGAGCTGACCTGCCATGTCGATGAACAAGGCCTCGCCAGGCGCCACGTCGCGCTCCAGCTGGTGGCCCGTACCTTCCAGGGAGACGCTCTCGCTGGCTACCATGAAGTCGCCGTTCACCGAACGACCGAAGCACAGCGGACGGATGCCGAATGGGTCGCGGAAGGCAAGCAGGCCGTAGCCGGCGATCAGCGCGATGACGGCGTAGCTGCCCTTGATGCGCTTTTGCACCGCGCGCACCGCGGAGAAGATCTCCTTGGGCGTCAGCGGCAGGTCGCGTGCGGCCTGCTGCAGCTCGTGCGCCAGCACATTGATCAGCACCTCCGTGTCACTCTCTGTGTTGATGTGACGGTGGTCAACGGCGAACAGCTCTTCCTTCAATGCGTGGGCATTGGTCAGGTTGCCGTTGTGCACCAGGACGATGCCGAAGGGCGCGTTCACGTAGAAGGGCTGAGCCTCCTCCTCGCTGTAGGCGTTGCCGGCCGTCGGGTAGCGAACCTGGCCCAGGCCGATATTGCCGGGCAGCGCGCGCATGTTGCGGGTGCGGAAGACGTCGCGCACCATGCCGCGCGCCTTGTGCATGAAGCACTTGTGGCCCTGCATGGTGACGATGCCGGCCGCGTCCTGTCCACGGTGCTGCAGTAGCAGCAGCGAGTCGTAGAGCAACTGGTTGACGGGAGAGGCAGCGAGAGTGCCGACGATGCCGCACATGGCAGGGGTCCTTATTCGGTCGATTCCGCCTCAGATGGGGTCATCGAGCGGGAAATAAAACGGGCAACGGGTTCGGGCAGCAGCGGCCCGATGTCGTGCAGCACGCCAGTCAGCACCGGCGCGGCGCGCGAGGCCTGCCAGGTGGTGGACTGGGCCAGCGGCGACGCGCCGATCACCAGCACCAGCAGCAGTGCGATGAATACGCCACGCAACGCCCCGAAACCGGCGCCACCGAGGCGGTCCAGCACGGACAGCGGCGTGGCATGGATCAGCATCTTGACGAGTCGCGTGGCCAGGCTCCAGACAATCAGGACGAAACAGAAGGCCAGCACCAGCGCAACGAGATGCAGCGCCGCCGGGCCGAACTTGCCCTCGGGCAGCATGGCCTCCACGACGGGCGCCAGCGGCGGCGCGGCGAAATAGGCGACGACCCATCCGGCCAGCGACATGACCTCGAACACGAGGCCGCGCCACAAGCCGATGCCGATGGAGATCAGCAGCAGCGCGAGCAGCGCGAGGTCGACCCAGCTCAGCGCGATGTCCACGACCGCATCCTTACAGCGTCAGGATGGCGCCGGGCAGGCCCGCACCCTTGAGCTTGGCGGCAGCGCGCTCGGCCTCGTCGCGGCTGGCAAAAGGCCCCAGCCGCACGCGCACGCGGCGGCCGTCGGCCGTGTCTACGGCCTGGGCGTAGGTCTTGAGGCCCAGCTTCTCGACCTTGTTGCGCATGTCTTGCGCGGCCTTGTTCTCACCGTAGGCCCCCACCTGCACGATGAAGCGACCAGCCGCGGCAGGCGCAGCAGCGGGTTCCCTGCCGTCCAGCAGCGCCTGGGCACGGGCGCCGTCGGCGGCATGGGCCTTGGGCTTGTCGGCCGGCTTCTCGGGATGCTTCTCGGCGACCTTGGCAGGCGGCTTGTCCTGCGGCTTCTCGGCCACCGGCCTTTCTGTGCTCTTCTCCACGGGCTTCTCGACCGGCTTCTCGACCGGCTTCTCGACCGGCCTTTCGACGACTTTCTCGGCCGCTGGCGGACGAGCCGTGGCCGCCACGGACTCCGGCGTCGACGCCGGCTCAGTCTGCACCAGCGGCTCGCGCGTGGGCACGGCCAGCGGCGGCGCGGTTTCCTTGCGCGGGATATCGATGGGCAGGTCCACGGGAATAGGCCGCGGCTGGCTCTCGAAAATCAGCGGGAAGCCCACCACACCGGCCGCAACCAGCACGGCCGCGCCGATGAGGCGGCGGCGGGCACGGACGCGCAGCACCTGCACGTCGTCGGCTGCAGGAGCCTTGGCGCCGGACTTGGCCGACTTCTTAGGCGCCGCCGCGGCGGCGGCGTCATCGCGCTTGAGGAAGGAAAACAGGCCCATCGGCGGCGTCTGGCTTCAGTGGAGGGTGGGAGGCTTGGGCTCGACGGCGCCGGCTGTCACGCGCGGGATGCCCTGCTGCAGCACGCCTCCCACGGTGTAGAAGGATCCAAAGACCAGGATTCTATCGGCCGTGGTAGCCCCGGCCGCCGCAGCGTGCAGGGCTTCGAGAGGGCTTGCATGGGTATGCGTCGTCACATCTGGCGGCGTCTTGAGGCCGGCGCCGAGGAAGGACGCCTCCAGCTGAACGGCCGTGGCGGCGCGCGCTATGGGCAGGTCGGTGAAGTGCCAGACATCCACCAGCGGCGCAACCCGGGCCAGGATGCCGGCCAGGTCCTTATCTGCCATCGCACCAAAAACAGCGTGCGTGCGCGGGAAGAAGCCCATCTGGTCGAGGTTCTGCGCCAGCGCGGCCACCGCATGCGGGTTGTGCGCCACATCCAGCACCACGGCGGGCTGGCCGGCGAGCACCTGGAAGCGCCCCGGCAGCTCCACCAGCGCCAGACCCGTGCGCACGGCCTGGGCACTGATGGGCAGACGCTGCGCCAGCGCCTCGAAGGCGGCCAGCACACCGGACGCGTTCAGCAGTTGATTCACGCCGCGCAGCGCCGGGTAGGCCATGCCGGAGAAGCGCTTGTCGCGCCCCGCCCACTGCCATTGCGTACGGTCGCCGCTGAAGCTGAAGTCGCGGCCCAGTTGGCGAAGCTCAGCGCCTATCTCCAGCGCGCGCTCAGCCAGCGAAGCGGGCGGCATGGGGTCGCTGACGACCACCGGCCGGCCGGTACGCATGATGCCGGCCTTCTCACGGCCTACGCTCTCACGGTCCGGGCCAAGGAACTCGGTGTGGTCCAGGTCGATGCTGGTGATGATGGCGCAGTCCGCGTCGATGACGTTGACCGCGTCCAGCCGGCCACCCAGGCCCACTTCGAGGATGACCAGGTCCAGTGGCTCATGCTGCAAGCGCCGCATGATGGCCAGGGTCGTGAACTCGAAATAGGTCAACGTGATATCCCCGCGCGCCGCTTCGACGGCCTCGAAATGCGGCTCCAGCGACTCCGCCGCTACGGGTGCGCCGCCCACGCGGCAGCGCTCCTGGAAGTGCACGAGGTGGGGCTTGATGTAGAGGCCCACGCGGTAGCCGGCGTGCAGCGCGATGGACTCCAGCATCGCGCAGGTCGAGCCCTTGCCGTTGGTGCCCGCGACGACGACGGTGGGACAGTCGAAGGCGATGCCGAGCCGCTCCTTCACCGCCTTGACGCGGTCCAGCGTCATGTCGATGGTCTTGGGATGCAGGCGCTCGCAATGGGCGAGCCAGTCTTCAAGCGTCATGGCGAATCAAAAAACAAAAGCCAGGCACGGGGCCTGGCTTGGAACTGTCGTGACGAGGGTCAGGCCACCGCGTCGGCGCTCTGGCGCTGCAGCATGGCGAGCTGGCGCGCAATGGTCTCGCGCAGCTGGCGGCGGTCCACGATCATGTCGACGGCGCCCTTCTCCATCAGGAACTCGGCACGCTGGAAGCCCGGCGGCAGCTTCTCGCGCACGGTGTTCTCGATGACGCGCGGGCCTGCGAAGCCGATCAGCGCCTTGGGCTCGGCCAGCACGATGTCGCCGACAAAGGCGAACGAGGCCGACACGCCGCCCATGGTCGGATCGGTCAGCACGCTGATGTAGGGCAGCTTGGCCTTGGCCAGGCGCGTCAGCGACGCGTTGGTCTTGGCCATCTGCATCAGGCTCAGCAGGCCTTCCTGCATCCGCGCGCCACCGGTGGCGGTAAAGCAGATGAAGGGCGTCTTCTGCTCGATGGCCGTCTCGACGCCGCGCACGAAACGCTCACCGACGACGGACCCCATGGAGCCGCCCATGAAGTCGAACTCGAAGCAGGCCGCGACGACCGGCACGCTCATGATGGCGCCACCCATGACGACCAGCGCGTCAGTCTCGCCGGTGGTCTCCAGCGCTTCCTTCAGGCGGTCGGGATACTTCTTGCTGTCCTTGAACTTCAGCGCGTCGACGGGCAGCACCTCCTGGCCGATCTCGTAGCGGCCCTCCCCATCCAGGAAGGCGTCAAGGCGCGCACGCGCGCCGATGCGGTGGTGGTGCGAGCACTTGGGGCAGACGTTGATGTTCTGCTCCAGGTCGGTCTTGTAGAGCACCGTCTCGCAGCTCGGGCATTTGATCCACAGGCCTTCCGGCACCGTGCGGCGGTCCGCCGGATCGCCCTGCTGGATCTTGGGCGGGAGCAGTTTGTCGAGCCAACTCATGGTCAGTCCTTTTTGTCGAGTGCAGCGCGGATCTCTCGGATGAAGGCCGCGCCGGTCAGGGCAACATTATCGGCTGGCTGGCACTCCAGCAGTTCGACCAGCTTGGAGCCGATGACGACCGCGTCCGAGACGTCCGCCACAGCCCGTGCCGTAGCGCCGTCGCGGATGCCGAAACCGACCCCAACCGGCACGCTGACGTGCCGACGGATACGCGGCACGGCCTCGGCCACGGCTGCCGTGTTCAGGTGGCCTGCGCCGGTCACGCCTTTCAGCGACACGTAGTAGACATAGCCGCTCGCGAGCTGGCCGACCTGGGCCATGCGCGCCTCGGTGGAAGTGGGCGCGAGCAGGAAGATGGCATCCATGCCCGCCGCGCGAAGCTTGGCCGCAAACTCCTGGCACTCCTCCGGCGGGTAGTCAACGATAAGCACGCCGTCCACGCCGACCGCAGCAGCATCAGCCACGAAGGCATCCAGCCCGTAGTGCTCGACCGGGTTGGCGTAGCCCATCAGCACCAGCGGCGTTGTCGGGTTGCGAACACGGAACTCGCGCACATAAGCCAGCACCTTGCGCAGGCCGATGCCGTTCTTCAACGCCCGCTCGCCAGCCCGCTGGATGACGGGACCGTCGGCCATGGGGTCGGAGAACGGCACGCCCAGCTCGATGACGTCTGCGCCTGCCTCGGCCATGGCCAGCAGCAGCTCGACGGTCGCGCCCGGATGCGGGTCGCCGGCGGTGACGAAGGGGATAAGCGCCTTGCGGCCACTGGCCTTCAGCGCATCGAACGTTGCCTGGATACGGCTCATTGCGCGCCTCCCTTGACCTTTTCGCCGGCCTGAGACGGCCGGTCGAAATAGGCGGCGCCCGACAGGTCGGCGACGGTACCGATGTCCTTGTCGCCGCGACCGCTCAGGTTCACGAGCAGCACCTTGTCCTTGGACAGAGTCGGCGCTAGCTTGATCGCGTGCGCGACGGCATGACTGGATTCGAGTGCCGGGATGATGCCCTCGGTGCGGCACAGCCGATGGAAGGCGGCAAGTGCCTGCGCGTCGGTAATGCCGACGTACTCGGCGCGGCCGATGTCTTTCAGATGGGCGTGCTCAGGGCCGACGCCGGGATAGTCCAGGCCGGCGGAGATCGAGTGCGTCTCGATGATCTGGCCATCCTCGTCCTGCAGCAGATAGGTGCGGTTGCCATGCAGCACACCAGGGCTGCCGGCCGTCAGCGTCGCGGCGTGCTTGCCGCTGGCGACACCCTGCCCTTCGGCCTCGACGCCGATGAGGCGGACGTTCTCGTGCGGGATGTAGGGGTGGAAGATGCCGATGGCATTGCTGCCGCCGCCCACGCAGGCAATGACAGCATCCGGCTGGCGCCCGGCAAGTTCGGGCATCTGCTCCAGGCATTCCAAGCCGATGACGCGCTGGAAGTCGCGCACCATCATCGGATAGGGGTGCGGGCCGGCCACGGTGCCGATGATGTAGAAGGTGTTCTCGACGTTGGTGACCCAGTCGCGCATCGCCTCATTGAGCGCGTCCTTCAGCGTCTTGCTGCCGGACTCCACCGGCACGACGGTCGCACCGAGCAGCTTCATGCGGTAGACGTTGGGAGATTGGCGCTTGACGTCCTCGCTGCCCATGTAGACCACGCACTCCAGACCGTAGCGCGCGCAGATCGTGGCGGTGGCCACGCCATGCTGGCCCGCACCAGTCTCGGCGATGACGCGCGGCTTGCCCATGCGCTTGGCCAGCAGCGCCTGGCCGATGACGTTGTTGATCTTGTGCGCACCGGTGTGGTTGAGGTCCTCACGCTTCAGGTAGATCTGCGCGCCGCCCAGTTCGCGGCTCAGACGATCGGCGTGATAGATCGGGCTCGGGCGGCCGACGAAGTGCTTGAGCTCCTTCTTGAACTCGGCGAGGAACTCGGCATCGTGCTGGTAGTGCGCGTACGCGTCCTTCAACTGGTCCAGGGCATGGACGAGGGTCTCGGAAACAAAGCTGCCGCCATAGGTTGGCGTTCCGGCATGGCGGAAATGCCCGGTCGCGTCGGGCTGGTCATAGGTGAACATGGTTGGTCTTCCTAGCGGGTCAGTTCTGCATCGGCGCGTCGCACTGCGATGCAGAACTCGTGGATCAGGTCGGCGCTCTTGATGCCCTTGGACACCTCGACGCCGGAGCTCACGTCAACGGCCCAGGGCCGCACCCGCGCGATGCCATCGGCTACGTTGGCAGCACTCAACCCACCAGACAAAACGAGGCGAGAGCTGACGCTTGGAGGAACGAGTGACCAATCAAAGACCTTGCCGCCGCCGCCATAGCCGTCGACGTGAGCGTCGAGCAGGATGGCCTGGGCATTGGAGAAACTTGCAGCGAAGTCTAGCAAATCGACCCCCGGCGCCATGCGAGCGGCGCGCAGATAGGGGCGCTGGACACGGTCACAGTCGGCGGGCGCCTCGTCGCCGTGGAACTGCACCAGCATGTTGGGCAGCGCAGCCAAGCCCGCCTGTAGCTCGGCATCGGTCGCGTTGACGAACAACCCCACCGGCGTGACGAACGGCGGCAACAGACGCGCCAGCGCCCTCGCCCGCTGCGGCGTCACGGCGCGCGGGCTCTTGGCATAGAAGACGAAGCCGATGGCGTCCGCACCGGCCTCGATGGCGGCTTCAACATCGGCTTCACGGGTGAGGCCGCAGATCTTGATTCGGGTCATGGGAGCCAGTCGAGCGCGGCCACATGCCGCGGGATGTCCAGCTCGGCATCGTAGGTCGGGCCGAGGAAATAGAGCCCGTCAGGGGCAAAGGTCGGCGCAGCCACCTTGCGGTCGCGGGCCGCCAGCACCTCGCTGACCCAGTCCGGCGAGCGGGTGCCGCTGCCGACGGCAAGGAGGCAGCCCATCAGGTTGCGCACCATGTGGTGCAGGAAGGCACTGGCCTCGAATTCGAAGCGCCAGTAGACGCCGCGGCGCTGCACCCTGATCTCGCGCAGCGTCTTCACCGGCGACGCGGCCTGGCATTCGGAGGAGCGGAAGGAGGAGAAGTCGTGCTCGCCGATCAGACGCTCGGCGGCCGCCTCGAGCGCCGCCTGATCCAGGGGCCGGAACACCCAACCGCACTGGCCGGACTCAATGGCTGGTCGCACCGCCGACTCCAGCAACAGGTAGGCATAGCGCCGGCCACGTGCCGAGTTGCGGGCATGGAAGTCGTCACCCGGGAAACGGCACCACTGAATGGCGATGTCCGGCGGCAGATAGCGGTTGCTGCCACGCACCCACGAGAACGGCTCGCGGTCGACCTCGGTGTCGAAGTGCACGACCTGGTTGATGCCGTGCACGCCGGCATCGGTGCGGCCTGCGCAGAGGGTGCGGACCGGCTGGGCTGCAAACGCGGACAGGCCTTTTTCAAGCGCATCCTGCACGGTGCGGCCGTCGGGCTGGCTCTGCCAGCCGTTGTAGCCGCCACCGCGGTAGCTGACTCCTAGTGCGACTCTCATGGGCTCCCAAGTAAAAACGCCCGGCCAAGGCCGGGCGTGGAAGTATCGCGGCTGCGTTCAGCGCAACTCGTTGAGCATGGCCTGCGCCTTGTCACGCAAGGGTCCGCTGGCACGCTGGATCAGCTCCTGCAGCACCTCCCGGGCACCCTCCGTGTCGCCGATCTGGCGGAACTCGTCGGCCAGCTCGAGCTGGCGCAGCAGCGGGTCACCGTCGTCATCGCCGAGCACGTCCAGTGATTGGGCCAGGTGGTCCGTGCCAGCCTCAGCAGGCTGCAAGGCATCGCCGAGATCGAAGTCCAGGTCAGTCGACGCAGCAGCCGGCGGCGCAGCGATGACCGGCAGGTCGCCCATGCCGCTGAGGTCGAAGTTCAGGTCCGGCGCTGGCGGCGCCGTGCGAGTGCCGCGGGCCGAGATGTCGAAGTCCATCGTCATCGGCGCCTGCTCGACCGATGCCGGCATGGCCTGGGTCGCGGCCATGGCCGTCGGCGACACCGGCTCGGGCGCGTCGAGGTCCAGGTCCAAGGCCAGGTCGAAGCCGCTCACGGGACCCGTGTCGGGGCCGCCGCGCATCACGTCGGTCGCCAGATGCGCCGCGGTCGCGGCAACCGCGGCGCCGGGCGGCAGGGCCGTCTGCGGCAGCGTGCTGGCATTCATCGGCTCGGGGCGCAGCTCAGGGCCGTCCTCGACATGGGCGGGCGCGCCACCGGGCTGGTAGAGCGGGTTGTCCGGGTCGATACCGCGGCCCAGCTCCTGGGCCTTGGCCCAGTCCTCGCCCGTGCCCTTGGTCTCGGCATAGAGCTGCACGGCGAGCTGCTCGAAGCCCTTGGTGTCGCGGCGCTTGGCGTAGACCTCCAGCAGCTTCAGGCGGATGGCCAGGCGCGTCGGATTGGCGCGCAGCGCTTCCTTGAGGATCTCCTCGGCCTGCAGGTCACGCCCATAGGCCAGGTAGACGTCGGCCTCGGCGACCGGGTCCACGTCGCCAATGGCGTCGAGCTGGCTCAGCGAGTAGCTCATGGACGACTGACCACTGTTCTGGCCATCCCGTGTGTCGACTCGCTGGCCACCGGTGCCGCCGAAGAACGAATCCGGCTGCAGGCGGCTCTCGTGGAAGCCTGTCTCAGGCGCGCTGACCGCGCGGCGCGACCGCAGGCGGTAGAGGCCCAACCCGCCCAGCACAGCGACGAGAACGCCGGCCAGCGGCAACACGATAGGACTGTCCAGCAACTGCTCGAGGAAGCCCGGCGGCTCGGCGGCCGGCGGCGGCGCCAGGGGCGCACTGGCACGGACGGCGGGCCGCGACGCGGGGGCACTGGCGGCGGTCGCCGCCGAGGCAGCCTCGACGGCCGCAACCACCGGCGCCGGGGCCGGCAACACCGGGGCCGACGTGGCGGCGCCAGGCGCGGTCGGCTGGGCGGCGCTGGAGAGCTTCTTCAGCTCCTCGACGTTGCGCGTCAGCTCGGCCACACGCGCAGCGGCGTCCTTTTTCTCGGCGTCCTTGGACAGCTTGGTCTCGGCGGCGCTGGCGGCACCACCGCCGGCCTTGCTGAGCGTGAGCTTGTCCGGTGTCGGCGCGGCAGCGGGCTTGCGGTCCTCGACGGCAGCCTGCACCTGACCCTTGGACTGTCGCTCGCTCTCGGCGTTCTGCAGGGTGGGGGCAGCAGAGGCGAGGCGCTGGCGGTAGGCCGAGAAGTCGGCGCTCTGGGCCACGATGATCTGGCGCGCCTCGCCATGGGAGATCGCAGCCAGCGCATCGCTACCCGGCACTTGCAACGTCGAACCGGCCTTGAGCCGATTCATGTTGCCATCGATGAAGGCGTCGGGGTTGTTGCGGAACAGGCCGACCAGCATCTGGTCCAGCGAGATACCGCTGACCTGGGTCCGGGCCGCGACCCTGGACAGCGAGTCGCCCGAGCGCACCGTGTACTGGGAACTGGCGGTGACGGGCGGGCGCACCGGCTCGGCGGCCGGTGCCGGTGCCGGTGGACGGGCGGCGGCCGGCGCTGCGGCATTGCGTGGCAGCGCCGCCGTGACGGCCGGCGCCGGCGCAGGCACGGCCTCGCTGGAGGCGGCCATGGCAGGCGCAGGCGCGGGTGCCGCGGCGATGGCCGGCGGCGCGGTGATGACGGGAGCCGGCTTGGGCAGGCCCGGCGGGTCAAACAGCAGCGTGTACTCGCGCACCAGGCGGCCGCTGGACCAGCTCAACTCGAGGATGACGTCGACGAAGGGCTCCTGCACCGAGCGGTCGCTGCTGACGCGCAGTACGGTGCGGCCGTTGTTGCGCACGACCTGGACGTGGGTCGAGGTCAGCACCGGGTTGTACTCGACGCCGGAAGCACGATAGGAATCAGGAGGCGCGATGCGTGCCTTGAGCGTGGCGGCCTCTTCGGCCGTCAGGCTGGTGACGTCGATCTCGGCGCGCATGGTCTCGCCGAGGCCCGACTGCACGTTGAGCTTGCCCAGGCCCAGGGCCTGCACGCTGCCGCTGGCCATGAGCAGCGCAGCCAGCGCGATGTGATGGCGAGCAAAGCCCATGGGTCGAACTCCCTCGAATGCGTCGCGGATGTGGTCTTTCAAGGCATTCCCCAAAGCAACAAGGCGGGGCTGTTGAGGGCCCCGCCTGTCTCGATCTTCAGCACGCGCTGCATGAACTTGGTCTGCACGGTGTGACATGCGTCGAGTTTCGAATCAAAAACACAACGGTATCAAGCATATACGCTGAAATGCTCACGCGATACCTCATGTGTAGTTTGGTTTCAATATCGACGCCCGGGTGAACCCTAGGTCCAAGCGTAAAAGACCGTAAGCGATTTACCGTTCCAGCAGGATGCGCAGCATGCGGCGCAGCGGTTCGGCGGCGCCCCACAGCAACTGGTCGCCGATCGTGAAAGCGCCCAGGTACTCCGGCCCCATCGCCAGCTTGCGCAGTCGGCCAACGGGGATGCTCATCGTGCCAGTGACGGCCACAGGCGTGAGGTCACGAATCGTCGCCTCCCGTGTATTCGGCACGACCTTCACCCACGCGTTGTCGGCGGCAATCATGGCTTCGATGTCGGCCAGCGGCACGTCCTTCTTCAGCTTGAAGGTCAATGCCTGGCTGTGGCAGCGCATCGCGCCGACGCGCACGCAGAACCCATCGACGGGGATGGCACCAGAGCCGAGGATCTTGTTGGTCTCGGCCATGCCCTTCCACTCTTCCTTGGACATGCCGTTGCCCAGGTCCTTGTCGATCCATGGGATCAGCGAACCGCCCAGCGGTACGCCGAAGTTGGCCGTTTCCTCCGCAGACAGCGAGCGCTGCTTGGCGATGACCTGACGGTCGATCTCGAGGATTGCGCTCTTGGGGTCGTCCAGCAAAGGCTTCACCGATGCGTTCAGCGTGCCGTACTGGGTCAGCAGTTCGCGCATGTGCTGGGCACCGCCGCCGGAAGCCGCCTGATAGGTCTGGGTGGACATCCACTCGACGAGGCCGGCCTTGTACAGCGCGCCTACACCCATCAGCATGCAGCTGACAGTGCAGTTGCCGCCGATCCAGTTCTTGCCGCCGCTGCTCAGCGCCTCGTCAATGACGGGGCGGTTGACTGGATCCAGGATGATGACGGCGTCATCGGCCATGCGCAGCGTCGAGGCGGCATCGATCCAATGGCCGGTCCAGCCTGCGGCGCGCAGCTTGGGATAGACCTCGGTCGTGTAGTCGCCGCCCTGGGCGGTGATGATGATGTCGCAGCGCTTGAGCTGTTCGATGTCGAAGGCGTTCTGCAGCGACTTCTCGTTCTTGGCCTGAGCCGGGGCAGCGCCTCCGGCATTCGAGGTCGAGAAGAACAGCGGTTCGATCAGGTCGAAATCGCGCTCGGCGGTCATGCGCTCCATGAGCACCGAACCCACCATGCCACGCCAGCCTACGAGGCCTACCAAGGTCGTCATCTTCAAATCCTTTCGTCTGTACTGTCACCAAACCCCATCCACTTCGGGCCCCGGCTCGTTCGCCGGGTTTGGAGGGGCGAGACGAGACGGAGCTTTAGCTCTTAATGGTTTTGGTGGTCGTGATGGCTTTGACGACAGCGTCGCCCATCTCGATGGTGGAAACCTTCGAGGTGCCTTCACTCCAGATGTCGGCGGTGCGCAAGCCTCCGGCCAGCACCGACTGCACGGCCGACTCGATACGAGCGGCAGCGTCGGGCAGGTTGAGGGAGAACTTGAGCATCATGGCAGCGGACAGGATTGTAGCCAGCGGGTTCGCAATTCCCTTGCCCGCGATGTCCGGCGCGCTGCCGTGGCTGGGTTCGTAGAGGCCCTTGTTGTTCGCATCCAACGAGGCGGACGGCAGCATGCCGATGGAACCCGTCAGCATCGCGGCTTCGTCGGAAAGGATGTCGCCGAACATGTTGCCGGTCACGACAACGTCGAATTTCTTGGGCGCCTTGACCAACTGCATCGCCGCGTTGTCCACGTACATGTGGTCCAGTTCCACGTCGGGGTACTGGGCATGGACCTCGATGACGACGTCCTTCCAGAACTGCGAGGTCTCCAGCACATTGGCCTTGTCAACGCTGGTCAGGCGCTTGTTGCGCTTGCGCGCGGCCTGGAAGGCGACGTGGGCGATGCGCTCAACCTCGGGGCGCGAGTAGCGCATCGTGTCGAAGGCCTCGTCGGCACCGGGGAAATGGCCGTCCACGGCCGTGCGACGACCGCGCGGCTGGCCGAAGTAGATGTCCCCGGTGAGCTCCCTAATGATCAGGATGTCCAGACCGGCAACCAGCTCGGGCTTCAGCGAGGACGCGTGCGTCAGTTGCTCGTAGCAGATGGCCGGACGGAAATTGGCGAACAGCCCGAGCGCCTTGCGCAGGCCCAGGATGGCCTGCTCGGGTCGCAGCGCACGCTCCAGCTTGTCGTACTTCCAGTCGCCCACCGCGCCAAACAGCACCGCGTCGGCTTCCTGAGCCAGCTTGAGCGTGGCCGGCGGCAGCGGGTGCCCGCTGGTCTCGTAGGCCTTGCCGCCCACGTCCGCCCATTCCAGCTGCAAGGGCAGGTCCAGGGCCTTCAACACCTTGACCGCCTCGGCCATGATCTCCGGGCCAATGCCGTCGCCCGGCAGTACTGCAATCTTCTTCATTTCAAATCACTCGATTGTTGAGCCAGGGCTTGGCGGCGATGCGGGCGGCCTCATAGGCGCGAATCTTGTCGGTGTGCTGCAACGTCAAGCCGATCTCGTCCAGGCCGCCCAACAGGCATTCCTTGCGGAAGGGCTCGATGTCGAAGGGGATCTCGGCACCGTCGGGCTTGACGACCACCTGGCGCGGCAGATCGATGGCCAGCTGGTAGCCGGGGAAGGCCTTCACCTCGTCGAACAGCTGGTTCATCGCCGACTCCGGCATGACGATGGGAAGCAGCCCATTCTTGAAGCAGTTGTTGAAGAAGATGTCAGCGAAGCTGGGCGCCAGAATGGCCCGGAAGCCGTATTGCTGCAGCGCCCACGGCGCGTGCTCGCGGCTGGAGCCGCAGCCGAAGTTCTGGCGCGCAATCAGCACGCTGGCACCGGCATAGCGCGGCTGGTTCAGCACGAAGTCGGGGTTGGGTCGGCGGCTGGCCGGGTCCTGGCCGGGCTCGCCATGGTCCAGATAGCGCCACTCGTCGAACAGGTTGGGGCCGAAGCCCGAGCGCTTGATCGACTTCAGGAACTGCTTGGGGATGATCGCGTCGGTGTCGACGTTCTCGCGGTCCATGGGCGCGACCAGGCCCTTGTGAAGGATGAACTTGTCCATAGGTCTCAATCAGTTGGGGACAGAGCTGCTCGCTTCGCTCGGGCGGTCCGTCCCGCAAAACATTAGGAAAGCGTCCGGACGTCGACGAAATGGCCGGTCATCGCGGCCGCCGCGGCCATCGCAGGGCTGACGAGATGGGTGCGCCCACCGGCGCCCTGGCGGCCTTCGAAGTTGCGGTTGCTGGTGGACGCGCAGCGCTCGCCGGGCTCCAGCCGGTCGGCGTTCATGGCCAGGCACATGGAGCAGCCCGGCTCGCGCCATTCGAAGCCCGCGGCCTTGAAGACCTGGTCCAACCCCTCCGCCTCGGCCTGCGCCTTGACGAGGCCTGAGCCCGGCACCACCAGCGCCAGCTTGATGTTCCTGGCGACACGGCCGCCCACGCGGCGCACGATGGCCGCGGCCTCGCGCATGTCCTCGATGCGGCTGTTCGTGCACGAGCCGATGAAGACCTTGTCGACGTGGATGTCGCTGATGGCCTTGTTGGGCTCCAGTGCCATGTAGGTCAGCGCGCGCTCGATGGCGCCGCGCTTGACGTCGTCACGCTCCTTGTCAGGGTCGGGCACGCGATCGTCGATGGACAGCACCATCTCGGGCGACGTACCCCAGGTGACCTGGGGACGGATCTGCGCGGCGTCGATCTCGACGACTTTGTCGAAATGCGCACCGGCGTCGGAGTGCAGCGTACGCCAGTAGGTGACGGCCTGCTCCCACTCCACACCCTGCGGGGAGAAGGGGCGGCCACGCACGTACTGGATGGTCGTGTCGTCCACGCCGATCAGGCCGGCGCGGGCGCCAGCCTCGATGGCCATGTTGCACACTGTCATGCGGCCTTCCATGCTCAGCGCACGGATGGCGGACCCGGCGAATTCGATGGTGTAGCCCGTGCCGCCTGCTGTGCCGATCCTGCCAATGATGGCGAGGACGATGTCCTTGGCGCCACAGCCAGCGGGCAGCTTGCCCTCGACCTTGACGAGCAGGTTCTTGGCCTTCTTGGCCGACAGTGTCTGCGTGGCAAGCACATGCTCGACCTCGCTGGTGCCGATGCCATGCGCCAGCGCGCCGAAGGCGCCGTGGGTGGACGTGTGACTGTCGCCACAGACCACCGTCATGCCGGGCAGCGTGGCGCCCTGCTCGGGGCCGATGACATGAACGATGCCCTGGCGGCGGTCACTCATCTTGAACTGCGTGATGCCGAAGCGGTCGCAGTTCGCGTCCAGCGTGTCCACTTGCAGCCTGGAGACCGGATCGGCGATGCCGGCGCTACGGTCCGTCGTCGGCACGTTGTGGTCGCTGACCGCCAGGTTGGCACTCAGGCGCCAGACCTTGCGGCCTGCCAGGTCCAGGCCTTCGAAGGCCTGCGGGCTGGTCACCTCATGAACGAGGTGGCGATCGATGTAGAGCAGCGCCGTGCCGTCGGGCTCGGTATGCACGACATGCTCATCCCAGAGCTTGTCGTAGAGGGTTCTGGATGTCATTGCTTATCTCGTGGAATCAGCGTGTCGACGAAGCGCTGCACCACCGTCGGCAGCCGCTGCTGGCGCAACACGCCAAGTACATACTCGCGCTCGGCCCAAGGTTCTTCCAGGCGCAGGCAACGCACGCCGAAGACGCGTGTGAAACGCTCGGCCGGTTGCTCGGGCAGCACGGCCACGCCAAGGCCCGCCTCGACGAGCTGGGCGATGGCATCGAAACCACGCACCTGCCAGCGCGCGTTCAGCGTCTTGCCGCGTGCCGCGGCCTGCTCGCGCATCAGCTCCTGCGCGCTGGCGCCGGCATGCAGGCCAATGAGGTCATAGGCCAGCAGATCGTCGAACCTCACCTCTTCACGCTGGGCCAGCGGGTGCTTCAGCGGCACCAACGCAGCCAGCCGGCCATGGGCGAAGACCCAGGTCTGCAGCCGGTTGTCCAGCAGCGGCGGCGAGAAGACGCCCACGTCGGCCCGCCCCTCGGCAACCGCGGCCTGGGCCTCGGCGCTGGTGAGGTCTTCCAAGCTGATGCGGATCTGCGCGTGGGCCTGCGAGAAGCCCACCAGATGCGGCGGCAACGCCTCGGTGATGGCACTGCTGTTGGCCGCGATACGCAGATGGCCCTTGATGCCGCGCGAAAACTCCATGACCTCGGTCTCGAGGGCATAGAGCGACGCATGCAGCGAGCGGATGTGACGCACCAGCGCCCGCCCCGCCTCGGTCGGTTCGACACCACGCGCGCGCCGCTCGAAGAGCTGCACGCCGAGGCGGCTTTCCAGGTCCGAGAGGCGCTTGCTGGCAGCGGCCAACGCCAGGTGCTCCTGGGCAGCGCCGCGCGTGATCGAGCGGGTCTGCTCGATGGCCAGCACGAGGTTGAGGGTGGTGAGGTCGTGTCGCATGATGAGTCGGACTCCAGCATAGCCTTCGCGAATCAGGCCATTCTGCGCCAGAAAGCGACTTTTGTTTCGTCGCTCACGAATTCATTGTGGAATCCGAGCGGCCTTCCTCAACAGCCCGCGCAAGGCATTGCGACTATGGGCTCCGAAGTGACCCAGCAGCTCCGCGACGGCCCGGTGCAGGCCCTCGCGCTGCCCCTGCAGGTCATGCGCAAGCTCAGGGCCGAAGCGATCCTCGTTGGCGGCGAAGTCGAAATGGGGGTCGGTGACGAATTTCGCCGGCGCGCCGACGACGACGGCGGCATCCGTGGCCGGGCCGGCATGGAAGGCCTCGGCGGCGACGGTGTCGCGTACGTAGCCCGCACTCCAGGCCGGGTAGCCCCCGTCGCGGGCCGCGTCGCGCAAGGCCAGCTCCAGCGGCCCGTCGCGGCGCTGGCGGGCTGCATCGATGATCCAGCGGGTCTGGAATTCCTCAAGGACGAAGTGGCGGTTACCCTGCAGCACCACCAGGCCCTGCCGGTCCGCCGGCATGCCGAGCTGCGCCTTGAGGTTGACCCACATCATGCGGCCCAGCGTCGCGCCCGGCGCAGCGCTGGCGTGATACGGCTGGGTCAGGTCCTCGACATGATGCAAGGCCATGCCGGCAAAGCGCCAGCCCCAATAGGCGTGGCCAGTCTGCCAGGCCAGGACCGCCAGACCGCCGTACTGCTGCACCCGAAGTTCGGTGAACGTGCGCGCGAAGCTCGGCGCCAGCGTGTTGAAGATGAAGCCCTGATGGAAAAAGCCCATGTGGAAGGGTGCCTGCGAGCCGATGGCCACGGCCGGGTTGCCGAAGGGCTGCTTGCCGAACCCATAGGACGGATTCTCCGGATGACCCGGGTTGTCGTCGAAGAGGTTGAGGTCGAGGCCATAGTCGGGCTCGTCACAGGCCGAAGCCACCACGGCCAGAGCCGCAACCGCCTCGCCAGGCTGCAAGGCGGCGAAGCGCTGCGTAGCGCCGGCCCCCGGCTTCACTGCGGTGACGAGGCTCGCATCAATGGCGGGCCGCGTCGGCGTGACATCGCGCGCGTCGGGTTGCAGATAGAGGGCCAGTCGGGACTGCGGGGACAGCCGCAACGCGCGCAAGAAGGCGACGCGGCGGTCAGCGTCGCTGCGCTTGGCATCGGGAACAAAGCGCAGCGCATCGGGTCGCGCGGCGTGGCCTTTCAGGTGCTCGCGCGCCCAGGCCTCCTGGGCGTCCAGCTCGCGGGCTATTGCGCCCTCCTGGTCGCGCAAAAAGTCAGCCAGGGGCTCGGCCTTCACCGGCGCCGCGTTCGCGACTTCGGGCATGCGCTCGAAAGCGCGATAGCACAGCGGCGTGTGGTTACCCCAGGCCTGCGCAAGGGCAGGCAGCAGCACGGCGGACAGGGCGAAGGCAAGGCGCATGGGGCGGCTCGAGAATCGAAGGCGCCGATTCTGGCCCGCGCAAAGCCTTGCGACCGGATCTACGAGACGGCTTGTGGCCGCCCCGCCTCCCGGTGTGCCAGGGGCCGGTCAGCCCAGCGAGGCACGCGCAAGTTTTGCTGCGTGCAGGTTACGCATGGGTACGGTTTCCCGGAAGCGGCGATTCGGGAAGCAGTGCTTCGCGAACGATCAAGCCGTCAGCGCGGCAACGACCTCAGGCGGCGCCTGCACCAGCTCGATCAGCACGCCCTCACCGCCGAACGGGAACTGCTCGTTGCCCTTGGGATGAACGAAGCAGATGTCATGGCCCGCGGCGCCCCGGCGGATACCGCCCGGAGCGAAGCGCAAGCCCTGCGCCTCCAGCCATTGCACGGCCACCGGCAGGTCGTCCACCCACAGGCCGATGTGATTCAGCGGCGTCGTGTGGACGGCCGGCTTCTTCTCGGGGTCCATCGGCTGCATCAGGTCGACCTCTACGGCATGGGCGCCCTGCCCCAGCGTGCAGATGTCCTCGTCGACGTTCTCGCGTTCGCTCCTGAAGTTGCCGGTTACGGGCACGCCCAGCAGATCCACCCACAGGTGGCGCAGCTTGCCCTTGTCCAGAGCGCCGATGGCGATCTGCTGCAGGCCAAGAATGCGAAAGGGTCGGGTATTGCTCATGATCGTCGTCACAGTTTGAGCCGCCCCCACAGCCAGCCGGTCTTGTAGCCAGCCAGGGTGGCGATGGATTGTTGATGGATATAGGGCAGCCGGCCACCCCAGCCGAAGAAACGGTCTCGCAGCCAGGGGGCGACGACGGCATGGGACTGGAACATGGGCGTCAGGCCCTTGCTGGCCTGGCCATAGAAGCGCAGGTGGGTGCGGCGGCGACGCGTGTAGCGCTGGAAGACCTGGGGCCAGTCACCAACGGCCTCGGCAGCGAGTTCGTGTGCATCGATGAGCGCCATGTTGGCCCCCTGCCCCAGCTGCGGGCTCATGCCATGGGCGCAGTCGCCGATCGCCAGCACGCGGCCGTCATGCCAGCGCGCCATCCAGACATCGGCGTAGCGCGCCTCACGCAACTGGGCCGGGTCTGTCAGCCCTGCGATCAAAGGTGCAACGTCGGGGAAGAGTCCCGCCATCTGCTGCTTGAGCCGGTCCAGGCCCATGCGCGTCGACCAGTCCTCCAGCTCGGCCACCGGAAGGCTCCAGAACAGGTTGATGCCGCGCTGAACGTCCGCGGAGCTTGCCCTGCCGACCGGCATCAGGCCCAGCATCTGCGAGGCCGAGCGAAAGCGCTGGCGCAGTTCGATCTGCGGAAAGCCCGCCGGCGCGGGCAGCACCGTCCAGACAGCTCCCCAGGGGAAGAGGCGCGCATGCTGGCGCACCTTCAGCCCCTGACGCAGCTTCGAGAAGCTCCCGCTGGCGAGAATGAGGGCCGCGTGACGGGACGTGCCGCCGTCGGCCCGACTGAGCGTTACACCCTGGTTGTCTTGCTCGAATCCCTCCACCGCCGCACCGCAATGCCAGCGCACGCCAAGCTCGCGCAGGCGGCCCCACAGCAGTCCCATCAGCGCGCCACGCTGCAGCCCCAGTCCGTAGGCCTCGGGATGGAAGCGGCGGTAGCTCATGTCCAGCACGGTCCGACCTGCAGGCGTGTCGCCGAACAGCCGGTCCACGCGCGTGCCTAGCGCGAGCGCCTGGTCCAGCAGGCCCATGGCAGCCAGCACGTGCTGACCGGTGGGCTGCAGCAGCAGGCCGGCGCCGACAGGCCGAGGCTCCGGCACGGCCTCGTAGAGGTCGACCTGCACGCCGCGCTCGGCCAGCCGGATGGCTGCCGCCGCGCCGGCGACACCCGCGCCGACGATGGCAACGGATTCAGGCAAAGCGCAGTATGGGCTGGTCCACCGACAGGCTTTCGCCTGGCTTGGCCAGGATCTCCGCCACGGTCACGTCCTGCTGGGCGGTGAGGATGTTCTCCATCTTCATGGCCTCGATGACCGCCAGTCGCTCGCCAGCCTGCACGGTCTGGCCCACCTGAGCGGCCAGATGCACCAGAAGGCCCGGCATTGGCGACAGCAGCAGCTTGGAGGTGTCGGGCGGCGCCTTGTAGGGCATCAGCGCCTGCAGCTCGGCCGCGCGCGGGCTCAGTACCGTCAGCTCGATGGAGCGGCCACCGTGCTGGATACGGTAGGCCAGCGGGTTCCTGGCCGTGCCGCGCTCGGCCTGGGCCGTGAACACCAGACCGTTGACAGTGCCGGTAATGCGGACGTCGTTCAGCCGCGAGCTGGAGACGATGCGGTAGTCCTTGTCGCCCACCTGCACGCGAGCCTCACCCAGGGCGCCAGCGAACTCGCTGATACGCAAGGCATGCTGCTCGCTACGCCCACCACCCAGGTTCACGACGGCGACGTAGTCGTGCTCGATCTGCACTTCGTGGCCACGCAACTGGCCGCTGATGCCGGCCTCGCGCTCGCGCGCCTTGCGGCGGATGAAGCCCGCCAGCGCGACCAGGAACAGCGGATCCTCGTGCGGCACGTCCTCGGCCTTGAAGCCGCCGGCGTAGTGCTGGGCAATGAAGCCAGTGTTGAAGTTGCCGGTCGCGAAGTCCGCATGTCCCAGCAGCGCCGCCTGGAAGGGGATGTTGCTGGACACGCCGCGAATGACGAAGCCGTTGAGTGCCTCGCGCATCTTGGCGATCGCCTCAGCGCGGTCCTTCCCGTGCACGATGAGCTTTGCGATCATCGAGTCATAGAACATCGGGATCTCGCCGCCCTCGTAGACGCCGGTGTCCACGCGCACACCGAAGCGGCCAGGTTCGGCCTGCACCATGCTGGTCTCCGGCGGCTGGTAGCGCACCAGGCGGCCAGTGGACGGCAGGAAGTTGCGGAAGGGATCTTCCGCGTTGATGCGGCATTCGATGGCCCAGCCGTCGCGCTTGATGTCAGCCTGCGTGAAGGGCAGCGGCTCGCCCGCGGCGACGCGGATCATCTGCTCCACCAGGTCCAGCCCGGTGATGCATTCGGTGACCGGGTGCTCCACCTGCAGCCGGGTGTTCATCTCCAGGAAATAGAAGTCCTGGTCCTTGCCGACGACGAACTCCACCGTGCCGGCGCTCTGGTACTTGACGGCCTTGGCCAGGGCCACGGCCTGCTCGCCCATCGCGCGGCGCGTGGCTTCGCTGATGAAGGGCGACGGAGCCTCCTCGATGACCTTCTGGTGGCGACGCTGGATGGAGCACTCGCGCTCCCACAGATAGACGACGTTGCCTTGCGAGTCGCCCAGCACCTGGATCTCGATGTGGCGCGGCTGCTCGACGAACTTCTCCATGAAGACGCGGTCGTCGCCGAAGCTGTTGCGCGCCTCGTTGCGGCAGGACGTGAAGCCTTCAAAGCACTCCTTGTCGTTGAAGGCCACGCGCAGGCCCTTGCCGCCGCCGCCCGCGCTTGCCTTGATCATCACCGGGTAGCCGATGCGCTTGGCGATCTCCACCGCCTCTTCCGGCGCCAGGATGGGCTCGTTGTGGCCGGGGATGGTGGAGACCTTGGCCTCGTTCGCCAGTTTCTTGGACGCGATCTTGTCGCCCATGGCTGCAATGCTGTGGTGCTTGGGACCGATGAATACGATGCCCTCCTCTTCACAGCGGCGCGCGAAGTCTTCGTTCTCCGACAGGAAGCCGTAGCCCGGGTGCAGGGCCTGGGCTCCGGTCTGCTTGCAGGCGGCAATGATCTTGTCGGCCACGAGGTAGCTCTCGCGGGACGGCGCCGGGCCGAGCAGCACGGCCTCATCCGCCAGCTCGACATGGCTGGCGTCCTTGTCGGCCTCGGAATAGACGGCGACGGTCTTGATGCCCATCTTCCTGGCGGTCGCAATGACCCGGCAGGCGATCTCACCCCGATTCGCAATGAGGATTTTGGTGAACATGCAGTGCCTCGTTATTTCGTTTTCGCGAGCAGCTTCTTGCGCTGCTCCGTGAAGTTCCACCACGGCTGGGCAGGCCCGCCGTTCATGAAGTCGTGCGCGGCCATGAAGGTGTCCAGCACGCAGGGATCGTGGCGCAGTCCCATGGGATCGCGCAGGCGGTCATAGGTCTCGAAGGGGTCCATGCGCTTCACGTCCGCCGGCGTCGTCAGCCCCAAGCCGATGAGATCCGCCTCCATCGCCTTGCCGATGTTGGGGATGTCGGTGAGCCGCTTCACTTCGGCGGCGCAACTGGCCTTGCTCACAGCGGGATGTTCCCGTGCTTGCGCCACGGGTTCTCCAGCTTCTTGTCCTTCAGCATCGCCAGCGAGCGGCAGATGCGCTTGCGCGTCTCGTGCGGCTGGATGACATCGTCGATAAAGCCACGGGCACCAGCCACGAAGGGGTTGGCGAAGCGGGCCTTGTACTCGGCCTCGCGCTCTGCCAGCTTGGCCGGGTCCTTCTTGTCCTCGCGGAAGATGATCTCCACCGCGCCCTTGGCGCCCATGACCGCGATCTCGGCGTTGGGCCAGGCGAAATTGACGTCCCCACGCAGGTGCTTGGAGGCCATCACGTCGTAGGCACCGCCGTAGGCCTTGCGCGTGATGACGGTGATCTTGGGCACCGTGCACTCGGCGTAGGCGTAGAGCAGCTTGGCGCCGTGCTTGATGATGCCGCCGTACTCCTGCGAGGTCCCAGGCATGAAGCCAGGCACGTCGACGAAGGTGATGACGGGGATGTGGAAGGCATCGCAGAAACGCACGAAGCGCGCGGCCTTGATGCTGCTCTTGATGTCCAGGCAGCCGGCCAGCACCAACGGCTGGTTGGCGACGATGCCCACCGTCTGGCCCTCCATGCGCGCGAAGCCGGTGACGATGTTCTTGGCGTAGTCGGGCTGCAGCTCGAAGAAGTCGCCGTCGTCCACGACCTTCAGGATCAGCTCCTTGATGTCATACGGCTTGTTGGGGTTGTCGGGCACCAGCGTGTCCAGCGACAGGTCCAACCGCGACGCCGGGTCACCACTGGGACGCACGGGCGCCTTCTCACGGTTGGACAACGGCAGGTAGTTGAAGAAGCGGCGCAGCATCAGCAGCGCCTCGACGTCATTCTCGAAGGCCAGGTCGGCCACGCCGCTGCGGGTGTTGTGCGTGGTGGCGCCGCCCAGCTCTTCGGCTGTGACCTCTTCGTGCGTCACGGTCTTCACGACCTCGGGGCCGGTGACGAACATGTACGAGCTGTCCTTGACCATGAAGATGAAGTCGGTCATGGCTGGCGAGTACACGGCGCCACCGGCGCAAGGACCCATGATCATGCTGATCTGCGGTATGACACCCGACGCCATCACATTCTTCTGGAACACGTCCGCGTAGCCGCCCAAGGAAGCCACGCCCTCCTGGATGCGCGCGCCGCCCGAGTCATTCAGGCCGATGACGGGAGCACCGACCTTCATGGCCTGGTCCATCACCTTGCAGATCTTCTCGGCATGGGCTTCGCTCAAAGCGCCTCCGAAGACGGTGAAGTCCTGGCTGAAAGCAAACGCCAGACGGCCGTTGATCATGCCGTAGCCGGTCACGACGCCATCACCGGGGATCTTGTTGTCGGACATGCCGAAGTCCACGCAGCGGTGCTCGACGAACATGTCCCATTCCTCGAAGCTGCCCTCATCGAACAGCAACTCCAGCCGCTCGCGCGCGGTCAGCTTGCCCTTGGCGTGCTGCGCGGCGATGCGCTTGTCGCCGCCGCCCAGCCGCGCGCGGGCGCGCTTGGCTTCGAGTGCTTGCAGGATGTCATGCATGGTGTTGACGCTTTCGTCAGAACGGGAAATTGATCTCCACACCGTTGCCGGCGGGATCGGAGAAGAAGAACTGATGCTGGCCGGTCACGGCAGAACGGCTCTCGTGGAAGCGCACGCCAAGCCGGCCCAGGTGCACAGCCATCGCGGCGGCATCGGTAGCGGCGAAGGCGGCATGGTCGTAGGTGCTCGGTGCATCCGGATCGACGGGGCCGCGCGGCACCTCGCCCGGCCGCTGCTCGGACAGGTGCACGATGGGGTGGCCGCCGGCATAGAGCCAGTAGCCCGGACTGCCGAAGTCCGGCCGTGGACCGACCTCCAGACCCAGCACGTCGCGGTAGAAGTCGCGCAGCGCCGCCAGCAGCGGCGCCGGCGCACGCAGGTTGATGTGGTGCAGGCCGGAGATCAAGCTGGGCTCCCGGGCTGGAAGACGGCAAGCAGCTGGCGTGCGGCCGCGGAGGCGGGCGTGCGGCCCTCGCGCACGGCGGCTGTCGCGGCATCGAGCTGAGCACGGACACCCGAATGGGCGACGAAGGCCTGCTTCAGTCCGGACTGAATGCGATCCCACATCCACGCCAGCGACTGCTCGCGCCGTCGGGCGTCCCATGCACCACTGGCCTCGCGCTCATCGCGCAGCGCCGTCAGCGCGGCCCACACTGGCGCGATGCCGTCGGACTTCAGCGCGCTGACCTTCATCACGCGCTGCGAAGCATGGGCATGGGCCGGCATCAGCCGCAGCGCGGACGTGATCTGCGCCTGCGCGCGCGTTGCGGCCGCATCGTCCAGGTCCGCCTTGTTGATGACAACCAGATCGGCCAGCTCCATGACGCCCTTCTTGATGGCCTGCAGGTCATCACCCGCATTAGGCAACTGGAGCAGCAGGTAGAGGTCGGTCATGCCTGCCACGGCCGTCTCGCTCTGGCCCACGCCCACGGTCTCGACGATGACGACGTCATAGCCGGCCGCCTCGCACAGCAGCAGGGCCTCGCGCGTCTTCTCGGCCACGCCTCCCAGCGTGCCGCCGCTGGGGCTTGGGCGGATGAAGGCGCGCGGGTCCATGGACAGCCTCTCCATGCGCGTCTTGTCGCCCAGGATGGCGCCGCCGGAGACGCTGCTGGATGGATCGATGGTCAGCACGGCCACGCGGTGGCCATGCTCCAGCAAGAAGACACCGAAAGCCTCGATGAAGGTGCTCTTGCCCACCCCCGGCACGCCGGAAATGCCCAGTCGCAGCGCCCGGCCGGTGGCGGGCATCAATTCGGTCAGCAACGCGTCGGCCTGTTCACGATGGTCGGCCCGGGTGGACTCGACCAGGGTGATGGCCTTGGCCAGCGCGCGGCGCTGGCCAGCCTTGAGCGGCTCGGCCAGGCTCATGCCGCCGCCTCCCAGCGGTATTCGATGTCGAAGTCGCCCTCTTCCACCATACGAAAGCCATGGCGACGGTAGAAGTCGTTGGCGCGGCTTTCTCGCAGCGCAGCCAGTGTGATCGGCTGGCCTTGCGCCTTGAGCCGCTCCAGCACCCAGGCGCCTATGCCCCGACCTTGCGCCGACGGCTTCAGGTAGAGGTGATGCAGCCGCAGTTCGCGCTCGCGCGGCTCGACCGTGAAGTAGCCCACGCGTTCTCCGCCCACGACGAGATGCTGCATCCATTCGGGCCGGAACTGGCTTTTCAGCCGGGTGCGCGCCACCTCGGGGCTGAAGCGACCCAGCCGCTCCAGGCTTTCACGCAACGCCTCGATGCGCAGCGCCAGCATGGCCTCGAAGTCCGCCTCGGCGACGGGCGCCAGCGTCGGCATCATCAGGCAGGCACTCCCGCCAACTGAGCCTTGATCGCCTCCAGCACTCCCTTGGCGCTCGCCGGGATGGGCGTGCCCGGGCCGTAGATGCCCTTCACACCAGCGTCATACAGAAAGCCATAGTCCTGCTGCGGGATGACGCCGCCGACGAAGACGATGATGTCGTCCGCACCCTGGCGACGAAGTTCGGCAATGATGGCCGGTACCAGCGTCTTGTGGCCTGCGGCGAGGGTGGACACGCCCACCGCATGCACGTCGTTCTCGATGGCCTGGCGTGCGCATTCCTCGGGGGTCTGGAACAACGGACCGATGTCCACGTCGAAACCCAGGTCGGCGAAGGCGGTAGCGACGACCTTGGCACCGCGGTCGTGGCCGTCCTGACCCAGCTTGGCGATCATCACGCGCGGACGGCGCCCCTGTTCGTCGCCGAAGGCGGCGATCTCGCCCTGCAGCTTGGCCCAGCCCTCGGCGGAGTCGTAGGCGGCCGCGTAGACGCCGCTGACCTTGTGCGTATCGGCACGGTGCCGGCCGAAGGCGGACTCCAGCGCGTCCGACACCTCGCCCACCGTCGCACGCAGCCGCATGGCCTGGATGCTGAGGTCCAGCAGATTGCCCTCGCCGTTCTCGGCCGCGCGCGTCAGCGCGCCCAGAGCCGCCTGCACGGCGTCCGCGTCGCGCGTGGCCTTGATCCTCTTCAATCGCTCGATCTGCGCCTCCCGCACCTTCACGTTGTCCACGTCGAGGATCTCGATCGCGTCTTCCTTGGCCAGCTTGTACTTGTTGACGCCCACGATGACGTCCTGGCCCGAATCGATGCGCGCCTGCTTCTCGGCGGCGCTAGCCTCGATCTTGAGCTTGGCCCAGCCGGAGTCCACCGCCTTGATCATGCCGCCCTGGGCGTTCACCTCCTCGATGATGGCCCACGCCTTGCCGGCCATGTCCTGGGTGAGCTTCTCCATCATGTAGCTGCCTGCCCAGGGATCCACCACGTTGGTGATGTGGGTCTCTTCCTGGATGATGAGCTGGGTGTTGCGCGCGATGCGGCTGCTGAACTCGGTGGGCAGTGCAATGGCCTCGTCCAGCGAGTTGGTATGCAGGGACTGCGTGCCGCCGAACACGGCGGCCATGGCCTCGATGGTGGTCCGCACGACGTTGTTGTACGGATCCTGCTCGGTCAGGCTCCACCCCGAGGTCTGGCAGTGGGTGCGCAGCATCAGGCTCTTGGGCGATGTGGCGCCGAAGCCCTTCATGATGCGGCACCACAGCAGGCGCGCAGCGCGCATCTTGGCGATCTCGAGATAGAAGTTCATTCCGATGGCCCAGAAGAACGACAGCCGCGGCGCGAAGTCATCAACGCTCAGGCCCTTGGCCATGGCCGTCTTCACGTACTCCTGGCCGTCGGCCAGCGTGAAGGCCAGCTCAAGTGCCTGCGTCGCACCCGCCTCCTGCATGTGATAGCCGGAGATGGAGATGGAGTTGAACTTGGGCATCTCCCGTGCCGTGTACTCGATGATGTCGCCGACGATGCGCATCGACGGCTGCGGCGGGTAGATGTAGGTGTTGCGAACCATGAACTCCTTGAGGATGTCGTTCTGGATGGTCCCGGCCAGCTGTTGCTGGCCCACGCCCTGCTCCTCCGCCGCGACGACGTAGCCCGCGAGCACCGGCAGAACGGCGCCATTCATGGTCATGGAGACGGACACCTTGTCCAGCGGGATGCCGTCGAACAGGATCTTCATGTCCTCCACCGAATCGATGGCCACGCCGGCCTTGCCCACGTCGCCGGTCACGCGCGGGTGGTCGCTGTCGTAGCCGCGGTGGGTGGCCAGGTCGAAGGCCACCGACACGCCCTGCCCGCCGGCCGCCAGCGCCTTGCGGTAGAAGGCGTTGCTCTCCTCGGCGGTGGAGAAACCGGCGTACTGACGGATGGTCCAGGGCCGCGCCGCGTACATCGTGGCCTGCGGGCCGCGCAGAAAAGGCTCGAATCCGGGCAGCGTGTCAGCATGCGGCAGGCCCGCCGTGTCTGCCGCGGTATAGAGCGGCTTTACCGTCAGCCCCTCGGGCGTGACCCAGTTCAGCGCCGTCACGTCGCCACCCGGGGCGGACTTGGCGGCGGCCTTGTTCCACTGCTCCAGCGTGGCGGTCTTGAACTCCGGGGCCTCCCCGGCGCGGCTGGCATCCGACATCGAAACTCTCCTGTAACTGGCCCAGCATCATAGCGGTCCGTCATTCATAATTATGAATTCAGAAGCACTACACTGAGCTGACATTTACCTCGCCATGCCAGACCAAACCGCCGCCCCCCTCACTTCCACTGCCCTGTACGAGCAGGTGGCCGACCGGCTGCGCCAGCGCATCCTGGCGCGCGAGTTGGAGCCGGGCGCGTGGATCGATGAGCTCAAGCTCAGCGGCGAACTGGGCATCAGCCGCACACCGCTGCGCGAGGCTCTCAAGGTGCTGGCCGCAGAAGGCCTGGTGACAATGAAGCTGCGCCGGGGCGCCTATGTAACCGAGATGAGCGAGCGGGACGTGCGGGAAGCCTATCAACTGCTCGCACTGCTGGAAAGCGACGCCGCCGCGCGGGTGGCCACCGGCGCCAGCGACGCCGAACTGGCCGAACTGGACGGCCTGCACCAGCAGTTGGAAGCCGCCCTACCCGACCGCGACGAGTTCTTTGCTGCCAACGAGCGCTTTCACCTGCGTATCCTGGAGCTGGAAGGCAACCGCTGGCGCCAGCAGATGGTGCACGACCTGCGCCGCCTGATGAAGCTGAACCGCCACCACTCGCTGTTCCGCGAGGGACGGCTGGCCGAATCCCTGGCCGAGCACCGCGACATGCTCGCGGCGCTGCGCGCACGCGATGCCGAGGCCTGCAGGCGCCTCGTCATCGCGCATTTCGACAACGGCCTGGCTGCGACGGCCACGTCCTGACCGGAGCTGACTCCAGGTCGCGGCGGATCAGCCGCCCAGGTAGTCGCCCTTGCCCAGCGGCACGCCCGCGTGACGCAGCAGCGCGTAAGCCGTCGTGGCGTGGAAATAGAAATTGGGCGTGGCGTAGTGGCGCAGATAGCTCAGGCCGTCGAACTTCAGCGGGTCGCCCGAGCGGCGCGGGATGGTGATCTCGCGGTCCTCGCTACCCGCGAAGGCCTCGGCGGGCACCGACAGCACGTAGTCGCGTGTCTTCCTGATACGTTCGGCGAGCTCGTCCAGCGTCGCCTCGTTGTCCTCGTACTTGGGGATCTCCCGGCCGGCCAGTCGGGCTACGCAGCCCTTGGCGGCATCGCTGGCGATCTGGATCTGCTTTGTGAAAGGCAGCATGTCGGGTGCCAGACGCAACGCAAGGTAAGCATCTGGCGCGAACTTTCTGGCCTCGGCATGGGCCTTGGCGGCCTCCAGCCAGTGAAGCATGTTGCCCAGCATCCGGGCGAAGGCCGGTACGCTGGCTGCGTGCATGGAAATCGTGGTCATCGGGTGCTCTCCATTGAGGGAAACCGATGGTAGCCAGCATGCCGGCCACGCGTGGCGCCGCGGGGCACAATGCCCCCAGCCATGAATGTGATCATCCTCGACGACTACCAAGATGCTGTCAGGAAGCTCCGCTGCGCCACCAAGCTGGAACCGCTGAACGCAAAGGTGTTCACGAACACGGTCAAGGGCATCGGCCAGCTGTCCGTGCGGCTGCGCGATGCCGAGGTGCTGGTACTGATCCGCGAACGCACGGCCTTCCCGCGCCAACTGCTCGAGAAACTCCCCAAGCTCAAGCTGATCTCGCAGACCGGCCGGGTCGGCAGTCATATCGACGTCGACGCCTGCACACGGCTGGGCATTGCCGTGGCCGAGGGCGTGGGCAGCCCGGTGGCGCCGGCAGAGCTGACCTGGGCCCTGATCATGGCCTCCATGCGGCGGCTGCCACAGTACATCGGCAACCTCAAGCATGGCGCCTGGCAGCAGGCCGGGTTGAAGGCGGCTTCCATGCCAGCCAACTTCGGCGTGGGCATGGTGCTGCGCGGAAAGACGCTGGGCGTCTGGGGCTACGGCAAGATCGGCCAACTGGTGGCCGGCTACGGCCGCGCCTTCGGCATGCAGGTGATGGTCTGGGGCAGCGAGGCCTCGCGCCTCAGGGCCGAGGCTGATGGCTACCAGGCCGCGGCCAGCCGCGAAGCCTTCTTTGCCGAGGCGGACGTGCTGTCCGTCCACCTGCGGCTGTGCGACGCGACGCGCGGCATCGTCACGGCAGAGGACCTGGCGCACATGAAGCCGACGGCGCTGTTCGTGAACACCTCGCGCGCCGAACTCGTCGTCGAGAACGCGCTGGTGTCGGCGCTGAACCGCGGCCGCCCCGGCATGGCAGCCATCGACGTCTTCGAGAGCGAGCCCATCCTGCAGGGACACCCGCTGCTGCGGCTGGAGAACGCCGTCTGCACGCCCCACATCGGCTATGTGGAGCAGGACAGCTATGAGATCTACTTCGACGCGGCCTTCGACAACGTGCTGAACTTCATCCAGGCCCAGCCGACGAACATCGTCAATCCCGAGGCGCTGAAGGTCCACCGCTGAAGCTTCCGTGTCGAGCCGCCCGCAGTCCCTCACCCAGCTCTATCTGGCGTTCGCGCGCCTGGCCCTGCAGGGATTCGGGGGCGTACTGGCGGTGGCCCAAAGGGAGCTGGTCGAACGCCTGGGCTGGCTGAGCAAGGAAGAGTTCGTCGAGACCCTGGCCATCGCCCAGGTGCTGCCGGGGCCCAACGTCGTCAATCTGTCGATGATGATCGGCGACCGCTTCTTCGGCCTGCGCGGCGCCGTCGTCGCGCTTGCCGGCATGCTGCTGGCACCGGCCGCCGTCGTGCTGGGCCTGGCCGCCGTCTATGGCGAGATCGCCCGGCACCCCGTAGCTGTGGACGCATTGCGAGGCATGGGCGCCGTGGCGGCCGGGCTGATCCTGGCCACCGGCATCAAGCTGCTGCCGGCACTGAAGGCCAGCCCGCTGGGCCGGCCAACGGCCCTGGCCCTGGCTCTGCTGGCGTTCGTGGCGATCGGGCCGCTGCGCTGGCCGCTGATCCACGTGCTCGTGGTGCTCGGCGGCGGCGGCATGGCACTGGCTTGGTGGAGGCTGAAGCAGTGACGACGCCGGTCGATCTCCTGGCCCTCTTCCTTCATTTCCTGACGCTGTCGCTGCTGGCCATTGGCGGCGGCATCACGACCGTGCCGGAAATGCACCGCTATCTCGTCGACAAGACGGGCTGGCTGACAGACACCTCGTTCACCGCCTCCATCGCGCTGGCCCAGGCGGCGCCCGGACCAAACATCCTCTTCGTGGCGGTGCTGGGCTACAACATCGCCGGCCTGCGCGGCGCCGCAGCCTCCATGGCCGGCATGATGCTGCCGTCCAGCGTGCTGACGCTGACGGCCACGCGCTGGGCTCGCAACAACCGCGAGCACATCAGCCTGCGCGCCTTCTCGGCCGGCATGACACCGCTGACGCTGGGCCTCGTCATCGCGACCGGCTGGCTGCTGGCCCAACCGTTCCTGAAGGTGGAGGCGCACCGCTGGAGCACGCTGGCGCTGATGGCCGTGACCGTCGCTCTGGTACTGAAGACGCGGTTGGGCCTGGTCTGGATGGTGCTCGCCGGCGGCGTTCTGGGGGCGCTGGGGCTGGTCTGACGCTCCGGGTCAGGTCGTCCGCGCCGCCTTGCCGCCCGGACGGAAGGCCGCGGGCGGTCGCCCCAGCAGGCGCTGGAAGGACCGCCGCATGCGCTCAGTGCTGCCAAAGCCCGCGTCTTCGGCCACCCGCACCACTGAGGTCGCGCCGTTCTCCAGGGCAGCTCGAGCGGCCTCCACACGCAAGCGCTCCACAGCCTGCGCTGGCGTGGCTCCAGTCTCCGAGCGAAAGCAGCGTGCGAAGTGCCGTGGGCTCATGCAGGCCCGCGCCGCCAGAGCCTCCACGCCGTGGTCGAGCCCCAGGCTGCCGCGCACCTCGTCCAGCAGCGCACCAAACCGCCCTTCGGGGCGCTGCAGCTCCAGCAGGGGCGAGAACTGTGACTGCCCGCCGGGACGCCGCCGCTCCACGACCAGTTGCCGCGCCGCCTCACGAGCCAGTTCCTCGCCATGATCGCGCGCCAGCAGCGCCAGGCAGAGATCGATGCCGGCCGTCATGCCGGCACTGGTCCAGAGCTCCGGCTGCTGCCGGCCGCGCAGCGCGGGTTCGCGCACATAGATGCGGTCAGGCTGCAGCCGCACGGTTGGGAAATCCGTCGCGAACTGCCGGCTGCGCGACCAATGCGTCGTGGCCGTCCGATGGTCCAGCAGACCGGCTGCAGCCAGCACCAGGCTACCGCTGCAGATGCTGGCGATGCGCGCCCCCGAGATCGCCGCCCGCCGCAGCCAGGCGATGAGGCGAGCGTCACGGCAGGCCGCGTCCACGCCATCTCCGCCGATGACCATGACCAGATCCTGATCGTCCAGCCGGCGCGGCAGGGCCTGCACTGGCCAGGCTATGCCGGCCGAGCTGCGCACTGCCGGCGGCGCGCTGGCCGCCAGACGCCAGTCATAGCTGCCGGGCCGCGCCAGGCGGGCCACCTCGAATACGGCCATTGGCCCCGCCAGGTCGAGCTGCTGGAAGCCGGGGAAAAGTATGAAGACGATGCGACAGGCCACGCGACGCATCATGGCAGAAAAGGTGGGAATCGCGTCATTGCAGCCATCTCCAGCACGCCCCACACTGCTCGGCATCAGCAAGCAGCGGCGGCAGGAGGCCGTCTTCCAATGAATATTGGCATCCTGGTTTTCGACGACGTGGAACTGCTGGACATGGCCGGCCCCTACGAGGTGTTCACCACCGCGGCCCGCGTACATGGGCGCAGCCAGCCCGCCGGCGCCGCACCGCTGTTCACCGTGACGGCCATTGCGCGCAGCCTCGCGCCGGTCCGCGCCCGCGCCGGCTTGCATTTGCAGCCCGACGCCACGCTGGGCGAGCATCCGCCCCTGGCCTGCGCCCTGGTGCCCGGCGGCGTCGTGGACGCCGAGCTCGGCCGCCCCGAGCTGCGCGACTGGATCGCAGCCCAGCGGCGCTCCACACGGCTGCTCGCCTCGGTGTGCACGGGCGCCCTGCTGCTGGCCGATGCCGGTGTGCTGGATGGTCTGGCCGCCACCACGCACTGGGAAGACCTGGACGCGTTGCGCGCGCTGCGGCCGGCGGTGCAGGTGCGCGATGGTGTGCGCTGGGTGGATACAGGCGAGGTGGTCACGTCGAGCGGCATCTCGGCGGGCATGGACATGAGCCTGCACCTCGTTCAGCGCCTGCACGACCGCGAGCTGGCATTGCGCACCGCACGTCAGATGGACTACGACTGGAAGGAAACGCCTTGAACCCTGGACAGGATCTCATCACCATCACGCAGCGCCCCGACGCGGTGTTCAACGTGGGCCAGGGGAGCTGGCTCACCGACGAGAACGGCAAGCGGTACCTCGACCTCGTACAGGGCTGGGCCGTGAACAGCCTGGGGCACAGCCCGGCGCTGATCACGCAGGCGCTGCTGGCCCAGTCGCAGCGCCTGCTGAACCCCAGCCCGGCCTACTACAACCGGCCACTGCTGGACCTTGCAGGACGACTGGTGAGCCTGAGCTGCTTCGACCGCGTATTCCTCGCCAGCTCGGGCGCCGAGGCCAACGAAGGCGCCGTGAAACTCGCCCGGCGCTGGGGCAGCCGCATGCGCGGCGGCGCGCACGGTATCGTCAACTTCGAACAGGGCTTCCACGGCCGCACGCTGGCGATGATGAGTGCGTCCGGCAAGCCGGGCTGGGACCGCATCTACGCACCCATGCCGCAGGGCTTCGCGAAGGCGAAGCTGAACGACATCGCCTCGGTCGAGCGGGCCATCTCGGCGGACACGGTGGCGGTGATGGTCGAGTTCGTGCAGGGCGAGGCCGGCGTGGTCGTGGCCGACCGCGGCTTCGTGCGCGAGCTGCGCGCGCTGACGGCCGAGCGTGGCGTGCTGCTGATCGCCGACGAGGTGCAGACTGGCGTGGGCCGCTGCGGCACGGCGTTCGCGTACGAGCACTTCGGCATCGAACCCGACGTGATGACGCTGGCCAAGGGCCTGGGCGGCGGCGTGCCGATCTCGGCGCTGCTGTGCAAGGAGGCGCTGAACTGCTTCGAGCCCGGTGACCAGGGCGGCACCTTCTGCGGCAACCCGCTGATGGCGGCGGTCGGCCTGGCGGTCGTCGGCGAGGTCTGCACGCCCGAGTTCCTGGCCGGCGTGCAGGCACGCGCGGAACAGCTGTCGGCCGGGCTGCAAGCCCTTGCCCGCGACCTGGGCCTGGTCGGCGAACGCGGGCTGGGCCTGCTGCGCGCGCTGGAGCTGCCGCTGCCGGTGGCCGATCAGGTCGTCGCAGCAGCCCAGGCGCTGGCGCCCGTGGGCCTGCTGCTGAACGCGCCGCGCCCTCACCTGATCCGGCTGATGCCGGCGCTGAACATCGGCGCGGCCGAGGTGGACGAGGGGCTGGCCCTGCTGCGCCGCGCGCTGACCACCGTGCTCAGCTGACCGGCTTCGCCGGCCGAGCGCCGGGCCCCTCCCAGGGCGCCCCCTGGGGCGAAGTGCTTGCGGCTCAATGCCGCAAGCATCGCCATCCCTCGGGGGATCGGCTGGATGCGCCCGCGTTCAGCGCGGCGCAACCAGACGAGGGGCCTCAGTTCGTCCCGAAGATCTTGTCGCCTGCGTCGCCCAGGCCCGGGATGATGTAGCCGACGTCGTTCAGGTGGCTGTCGATGGCTGCGGTCCAGCAGCGCACCTCGGGATGAGCCTGCGTCAATGCCTTCACGCCCTCCGGCGCCGCCACCAGCACCAGCGCCCGGATGTCCTTGCAGCCGCGCGCCTTCAGCAGATCGATGGTGGCGATCATGCTGCCGGCCGTGGCCAGCATGGGGTCGATGATGAGGGCCGTGCGGGCCTCGAGGTTGCCGACGAACTTCTCGAAGTAGTTCACCGGCTTGAGTGTCTCGTGGTCACGCGCAAGGCCCACGACGGAGACCTTGGCATTGGGCAGGATGTCCAGCACGCCATCCAGCATGCCAAGGCCGGCGCGCAGGATGGGCACCACGGTGACCTTCTTGCCGGCGATCTGGTCCACCTCGGCAGGACCGCTCCAGCATTCGATGGTGACCTTCTCGGTCGCGAAGTCGGCCGTCGCCTCGTAGGCCAGCAGGCGCGCAATCTCGCCCGTCAGCTCGCGGAACTTCTTCGTCGAGATCTCAGCCTCGCGCATCAGGCCGATCTTGTGCTTGACGAGGGGATGCTTGACTTCGATGACGGCCATGGCGGATTTCCTATTTTTTCTGAATAGTCAGAATTATCGACTGCCCGATACGGAATGCCGGTCTGAACGCTGACGCAGAGCCTCGTACAGGCACACGCCGGAGGCAACGGAAACGTTCAGGCTCTCGACGGCACCGGCCATCGGGATGCGCACCAGTTCGTCGCAGGTCTTGGCCGTCAACTGCCGCATGCCCTCCCCTTCGGCGCCCAGCACCAGGGCCACGGGGCGCTTCAGGTCGAGGTCGTAGATGGAGCGCTCAGCGCGGTCGGACGTCCCAACGACCCATATGTCGCGCTCCTTCAGCTCATTCAGCGTGCGGGCCAGGTTGGTCACCATCAGGTAGGGCACGGTCTCGGCGGCGCCGCTGGCCACCTTGGCCACAGTCGCGTTCAGGCCCACGGCACGGTCCTTGGGCGCGACGACGGCATGGGCGCCGGCACCATCGGCCACACGCAGGCAGGCACCCAGGTTGTGTGGGTCGGTCACGCCGTCCAGCACCAGCACCAGCGGCGGGCCTTCCACGGCGTCCAGCACGTCGTCCAGCGAATGCGGCTGGGCAATGGCGGCCACGCGGGCGACGACGCCCTGGTGGCGCGGGCTGCCAGCCAGTTGGCTCAGGCGCTCGTCGCTGCTCTCTACCAGCTTGGCGCCAGCCTCCCTGGCCCGCTCGATGAAGGCGCGCATGCGCTGGTCACGCCGTGCCGGGTCGAAATGCACCTCTGCAACGGAGGCGGGATGGGTCTTGAGGCGGACGGTGACGGCGTGAAAGCCGAACAGGACGGACTTGGGGCTGCTCATCACGTGCATTGTCGGCTCAGCGGCCGGCTTGTCTGCGCGCGTTCTCCATGATGTTCACGAAGCTGTCGGTCCAGAAGCGCGCCTTGTTCCTGGCCAGGTGATCCAGCAACTGGTCATGGGCCTCGCGCGTGACGCTCAGGTGCTCGGCGCCCACGCCGTGGAAAAGCAGCGACACCAGTGCGCCCTGGGAGGCCGCCTTCTCCACCAGGGCGATCAGTTGCTCGCCGGTCCAACCTTCCACGAAATAGACCGGCATCGCATAGGGATCGATCTGGGCGGTGTCGGCCACCAGGCCGGGCCCGGCCGCGCGATAGGCGACGAACTGCGGACGCAGCGCGGCGACGTAATCCTGGCCGCCAGCCTGCAGGTCCAGGCAGGGGGGTGTGAACGTGCGGCGCACACGCCCGTCCAACGCCTGGAGCCAGGTGTTGGCTGCGATCACCTGCTCCTGCACCTGCGCTGCCATCTGCCTGTCCAGGTCGCGCTGCGGCAGCACCCATTCGCGCCCCGGACCCTTGGCGGAGCAACCATGGAAAAGGCTGTGGTTGCCCAGTTCGTGGCCGGCCGCCGCCGCGGCCTTCCATGCGTCCTGGCGGCCGGGCAGCGTCGGACCGTTGATGGGCACGTAGAAGCTGGCCCTCAAGCCACGCCGGTTCAGCTCGGGGATCACGTGGTCGAGCTGGCTGTCCAGGCCATCGTCATAGCCCAGGCTGACGGCCGCCTTCGCGCCACCCGGCCAGGTGAAGGGCGCTGCCGAAGCCGCCACCGCAACGAAAAGGCCAAGCACGGCCACGAGCATCTGTCGCATCACGTCGTCTCCTCAACGCAGGAACTGGATCGCCATCAGCACGCCGATCAGCACGGGCTGGTGGAGCATGTAGAAACTCAGCGACCACCGCCCCAGCACGGCCAGCGGCCTGGGCGCACCACCGGCCCAGATCTGCGGCCGCGCTCGTGTCGCGACGAAACCGACCAGCGTGATGCCCAGCCAGGGCAGCACCGGCACATAGTCCTCAGTGATGGGCTTGTGCGTGATGAGGCCCACCCAGTTGGTCCAGCGCGTGTCAAAGAACGCATCCTGCACGAGTCTCGGCGCTGCGATGGCGAGCACTGCCAGCACGAGCAGGGCCACGTTAGGCAGCCGGCTCATCCCCAGGCGCAGCAACAGCAGCATCACCGCGATGCCGTGCAGCACGCCGAAGCTGATCCAGCTGTTCGGGAACATGAACCACGAGCCCGCCGACACCAGCAGCGCGCAGCCGGCCACCTGGACCCAGCGCTTCCAGAAGCGCCCGGCCCCCTGCTCCGCCAGCACGGCAAAGGCCTGGCCGCCGCCGGCGCAGAACAGGAACAGGCTGACGATGCAGGTACGCTGCCAAGTCCAGACCGGGTCGCGGTAGAAGTCCTGGCGAATCCAGCCGAAGTGATTCAGGTCGAAGCCGAAGTGGAAGACCGCCATCCAGACGATGGCCAGGCCGCGCAGTGCATCGAGGCGGTCGTAGCGGGGAGATGACGCGGACATCGGTCAGGGGCTGGGCGTGAACGCCGGATTCTGGCCCCTGCGTGGCGACAGCCGGTTACGGCACGGCCTCGTTGTGTTGGCATTGCGCTGGCAGGGCGGCGGGTCGACGCAGTCGCCCACCAAAATAGGCCCCATCACACCGCTTCCCTGCTCGGTTCATGTCCAAGCATCTACTGACACTCGCCCTCCTCCTGGGGCTGGCCACCGGGCAGTCCCCGGCCCAGACCAACGCCCAGCCCCGCTCCATCAGCCCGCGCGCTGCGCTGGACGCCGAGGAACTGAACAACATCGGCGTCTTCAAGCGCGTCAGCCCTTCGGTCGTGCACATCACGACGCTGGCCGTGCAGCGTGACTTCTTCTCGCTGCGTACCAGCGAGCAGCCCAGCGGCACGGGCACCGGCTTTGTCTGGGACGAGTCCGGCCACATCGTCACCAACTTCCACGTCATCCAGGATGGCGACCGCGCCACCGTCACACTGGCCGACCAGAGCAGCTTTCCCGCAAGGCTCGTGGGCGCCTTTCCCGACCGCGACATTGCCGTGCTGCGCATCGAGGCGCCGCGCGCCAAGCTGCCGGCGATTGCCGTTGGCAGCAGCCGCGAACTGCAGGTCGGGCAGAAGGTCTATGCCATCGGCAACCCCTTCGGGCTGGACCAGACGCTGACCACCGGCATCGTTTCGGCATTGAACCGCGAGATCGAGTCGGTCACGCGGCGCACCATCAAAGGCGCCATCCAGACCGACGCGGCCATCAACCCGGGCAACTCGGGCGGGCCGCTGCTGGACTCGGCGGGACGGCTGATCGGCGTCAACACCGCCATCTACAGCCCCAGCGGCGCGAGTGCGGGCATCGGATTTGCGATTCCAGTCGACGAGGTGAATCGCATCGTGCCGCGACTGATACGCGACGGGCGCTTCATCCGGCCGGCGCTGGGCGTCACATCGGGATCGGCCAACCTGGCACGGGCGCTGGGCGCCCCCAAGGGCGTGCTGCTGGTCAACGTGGCGAACAACAGCCCCGCCGCTGCCGCGGGCCTGCGGCCCTACGGCCGTGATCGCAGTGGCCGCATCGTGCAAGGCGACGTCATCACGGCCGTCGACGGCCAGGCGGTGGCGGACCTGGACGACATGCTGTCACTGATCGAGACACGACAGATCGGAGAGAAGGTGACGCTGACCGTATGGCGCAACGGGCAGACGAGAAAGGTGGCGGCGACGTTGGGCAGTTCGGATTGAGGTGAGGCGCGCACCATGCCCGTCAATCAGGGGCTGGTGCTTTGGCGGGGCCCGCCTGCACGTAAAGTAGCGCCCCGCCCATGGTGCCTGGACCGCGCCGGGCCCCACTCGACTGACAGGACACCTCATGGGCGCGCAATGGAAAGCCAAGCACAAGGACATCGCCGCCAACGCCAAGGGCAAGCTGTTCGGCAAGCTCGCCAAGGACATCATGATCGCGGCGCGCAACGGCGCCGACCCCAAGGACAACGCCAAGCTGCGCATGGCCGTCGAGGCGGCGCGCAAGGTGTCCATGCCAAAGGACACGCTGGACCGCGCCATCAAGAAGGGCGCCGGGCTGACCGGTGAGACCGTGCATTTCGAGCAGGTCATCTACGAAGGCTTTGCGCCGCACCGCGTGCCGGTGATGGTGGAGGTGCTGACCGACAACACCAACCGCGCAGCCTCCGACATGCGCGTGCTGTTCCGCAAGGGCCAGCAGGGCACGCCGGGCTCGGTGAGCTGGGACTTCGACCACCTGGGCCTCATCGAGGCCGAGCCCGCCACGGCCGGGGCCGACGCCGACATGGCCGCTATCGAGGCCGGCGCGCAGGACCTGCTGCCGCCGGACGAAGACGGTGTCACCGTGTTCCTGACCGATCCGACCGACCTCGACCTCGTCGCCCGCGCGCTCCCCGCGCAGGGGTTCACGGTGCTGAGCGCGAAGCTGGGCTACCGGCCGAAGAACCCGGTCGACCCGACGAGCCTGAGCGCGGAGCAACTGGAAGAGGTGGAGAACTTCCTGGCCGCGATGGACGACAACGACGACGTCCAGCACGTCTACGCTGGCCTGGCGGGCTAAGTCTCGCCGCCCGACTGGGCGGCGCACTGCGCCAGCAGCCAGCGCTCGAAAGCCTTCACCGCCGGTCGCGACCTGGCTGCCGGGTCGATGATGAGCCGGTATGCCCGCGCCGACGCGATTCCGGCGTCAAAGGGCGTGACGAGTTGACCGCTGGCCAGCAGCGCATCCACCAGCGGCCTGCGTCCCAGCGCCACGCCCTGCCCTGCGACTGCGGCGGCAATCGCCTCGGAGTAGCTTGAGAAGCTCAGCCGCGCCACTGGCCTCAGGTCGCTCAGCCCCCAGGCGCTCAGCCAGGGCTCCCACTCGGCCGGCATACCGGCGCTGTCGCCGTCCATGGCCAGATGCAGCAACGTGTGCCTGGATAGGTCCGCCGGCTCGCGCAACGGCAAGCCCAACTCGCCCACCAGGCGTGGGCTGCAGACGGGCAACATGGCTTCGGCGAACAACTGGGCGCCCTGGGCGGCCCCCACCGGGCTGTAGCGGATGGCGAGGTCGAAACCCTCGCTGGCCAGGTTGCGGTTACCCAGCCCTGCGTCCAGCCGCACGTCGATGCCCGGATAGGCACGCGTGAACGCCGTCAGCCGCGGGATCAGCCACAGCGAGGCAAAACCCGGCGTCGTCGTCAACGCCAGCACCTGGCGCTGGTGTGGTTCACGCACGGTACGCACGGCAACGCGCAGCGTGTTCAGCGCGGCGGAGCAGGCCGAATACAGGCGCTGACCGTCCTCGGTCAGCGCCAGCGCGCGGTGGCGGCGCTCGAACAACGTCACGCCCAACTCTTCCTCCAGCGCACGCATCTGCCGGCTCATGGCGGACTGCGTGACGAAGCGCTCCCCAGCTGCCTGCGTGAAGCTGAGGTGGCGTGCCGCCGCCTCGAAGGCGGCCAGCAACGGCAGCGGCGGAAGGTGGTCAATCGGCTTGTTTGACATGCGCTGGAAGAATGCGAATCCTTCCGAATCATCGTTTGTCGGCGGAGTGCCAAGCCGCCACTATCCGTGCCGGACGGCTCCAGTGCAAGCATGCCAACCCGGCATGCAATCAGCACTCAGGACCGCTCCGAGGAGCGCACCATGCTGATCGACATCCCCCAAACCCGCCTGTTGCTGCAACGCGGCCAGATCTCACGCCTGCCCGAGGCGCCAGCCACCCACCTGTGCAGCGCCGCCGGCACGCTGTGGATCACCATCGACCACGACACCCGCGACATCGTGCTGGAGCCGGGTCAGTGCTTCACCGTGCACAGCCGCGAGGCAGTCACCATCAGCGCACTGACGGGCCCGGCGGTGCTGGATCTGCGGCCGGCCGAGGCGCGCCCGTGAACACCCTGCTGGCGCCGCCACACGCGCTGGCACCGGCCCCGGATGCCGTGTGGGCGTTGTCCGGCGCCCGTGCGGTCCGGCTGCGCCCGATTGCGGCGGCGGACGCCAGCGCCGAGCAGGCTTTCTTCCGCAGCCTGTCGCTGGACTCGCGCCACAAGCGCTTTCACGTCGGGTTGCGCGAACTGAGCCCGCCGCTGCTGAAGCTGCTGACCGAGGTGGACCAGAGGATGCACATCGCCTGGGTGGGCGAGGCGCTGGAGCCTGCCCTCCCCGTCGTCGCCGATGCGCGCTATGTACGCGAGGCCGAGCATCCCTGGCGCGCGGAGTTCGCCGTTGCGGTGGCGGACGACTGGCAGGGCCGCGGCCTGGGGCGGCGCCTCATCGGCCACCTGGCCGAGCATGCGCGGCTGCATGGCGTGCAGCAGCTGTACGGCGACGTGCTGGCTGACAACCGGCGAATGCTTGCACTGATGCGCGACCAGGGCGCCCGGCTCACACCCCACCCGGACGGGCCGCAGTTGGTGCGCGCCGTGCTGGACATCGCTGCCTGAGCGCCTGAGCGCGTGGGCGCGTGGGCGGTGGGCGCGTGGGCGCGTGGGCGCGTGGGCGGTGATCATGTCACCATGCGTCTCACCTTCATCACCATCTTGCTGCTGTTGGCTCTGGCCTTGCTGATCCTGCTGGTCATGGGCGTGATGGCAGGCGAATGGCTGTCCCGCCCAGCCCGGGCGGCCCTCGGCCCGCCACCTGCCGAGCTTTCGGCGCAGGCGGTTCGCATCCCCTACGGCAACAACCAGCAGGTCAGCGGTTGGTTCCTGCCAGGCCGCGCTGGCGAAGGCGCCGTGCTGCTGTTGCATGGCGTGCGAGGCAACCGGCTGCAAATGCTGGCCCGTGCCCGCTGGCTGCAGCGAGAAGGCATCGCCAGCCTCCTGGTCGACCTGCCTTCGCATGGTGAGAGCAGCGGCGAGCGCATCACCTTCGGGCGCCACGAGGCACCAGGCGTGCAAATCGCACTGGACTGGTTGCGAGCGCGGCTGCCGGGTGAGAAGCTGAGTGGCATCGGCGTGTCGCTGGGTAGTGCCTCGCTGCTATTCGCTGACAGGAGTCCCGAGCTGGCAGCCCTGGTGCTGGAATCGGTCTATCCAACCATCGACGAGGCGGTGACGGACCGCCTGGTTGCGCGGCTGGGCCCGGCCGGCGCCTGGGCTGCGCCTGTGCTGTTGATGCAGTTCCCGCTACGGCTGGGCTTGGGCACGCAGGACTTGCGGCCGATAGACAGCATCCGGGCGCTGCGCGCACCGCTGGTGGTCAGCGCCGGCACGGAGGACCAGCACACCCTCTGGGCCGAGACGCAGCGGCTGTACGCCGCCGCGCCCGGGCCCAAGGCGCTGTGGCCCGTACCCGGTGCCGGCCATGTGGACCTGCACGATTTCAACGCTGTGGCCTACCAGGCGCGCCTGCTGCCCTGGTTGCAATCACACCTGCGCAAAGCCCCGGGCTGACAGGGCCAACCCACGCCCGGCAAGATGCCGCCATGTCTGCACTTCCCCCGCTCTCCATCCTTGATCTGGCGCCCGTCGTCGAAGGCGCCACCACCCGCGACGCGCTGCTGAACAGCCTGGACCTCGTGCGACTGGCCGACGAGCTGGGCTACACGCGCTACTGGGTCGCCGAGCACCACAACATGGAGGGCGTGGCCAGTTCCGCCACGGCCGTGCTGATCGGGCAACTCGCGGCTGCGTCCAAGCGCATCCGCGTCGGCGCGGGCGGCATCATGCTGCCCAATCACGCGCCGCTGACGATTGCCGAGCAGTTCGGCACGCTGGCCGAATTGTTCCCCGGCCGCATCGACCTGGGCCTGGGCCGCGCGCCCGGCACCGACCGACCCACGATGCGCGCGCTGCGCCGCAGCCTGGAGAGCACGGGCGAGGACGCCTTCCCGAACGACGTGCTGGAGCTGCAGGCCTACCTCGCACCGGGGGCCGACAACGCGGCCGTGCGCGCCGTGCCCGGCCAGGGCACCGAGGTGCCGATCTGGCTGCTGGGCTCCAGCCTCTACGGCGCCCAGCTCGCGGCCTACCTGGGCCTGCCGTTCGCGTTCGCGTCGCACTTCGCGCCGGAGATGCTGATGCAGGCGCTGCAGATCTACCGCACGACCTACAAGCCCAGCATTCGCCACCCCAGGCCGCATGCGATGGTGGGACTGAACGTCGTCGTGGCGCCGACCGACGAGGAGGCCCGCCTCCTCTTCACGTCGGCGCAACAGCGCTTCCTTGGCATGGTGCGCGGCCAGCGCGGCAAGCTGCCTCCGCCGGTGGCAAGCATGGAGACGCTGTGGAATCCGATGGAGGAAGCCCAGGTACAGCGAATGCTGTCCGAATCCATCGTCGGCTCACCGCAGACCGTGCGAGCCCGCCTGGCGGCGACGCACGAACGCACTCAGGCAGACGAGCTGATCGTCGCCTGCGCGGTTCACGACCACGCGCTGCGCCGGCACAGCTACGAGCTCTTGGCCAGCCTTACTTGACGCGCTGCTTCTCGAGCTTGCGTGCCAGTGTGCGCCGGTGCATGCCCAGGCGCCGTGCGGTCTCGCTGATGTTGAAGCCGGTCTCGGCCAGCACCTCGTGGATGCGCTCCCACTCCAGCGTCTTGATGGAAGCTGTCTGGCGCTCGGTCACCTCCACGTCGGCGTCGCCCTGGCGGCGCGCGAAGGCGGCCTCGATGTCGTCGGTGTTGGCCGGCTTGGCGAGGTAGTGGCAGGCGCCCAGCTTGATGGCCTCCACGGCGGTCGCGATGCTGGCGTAGCCGGTCAGCACGACGATGAGCACCTCCGGGTCCCAGGCGTGCAGGGCCTGCACGCAGGCCAGGCCCGACGCGCCGCCGGCGAGCTTGAGGTCCACCACGGCGTGGCCCAATTCCTCATCCTCGGGCAGCGCATCGAGCAGGTTCTTCATGTCGTCCAGGCCAGTGGCACGCACGACGCGCCAGCCGCGGCGCTCAAAGGAGCGCGTCAGCGTGCGGGCAAAGCTGTCGTCGTCCTCGACGATCAGCAGGAAACGGTCTTCTTCAGCGGCGGGGAGCATCGGGCGGGGATTGTCGAGGCAACAGCGATGCCAGCGGCAGCGTGAGGATGACCTCGGCGCCGCCACTTTCTCCTTGGTCATTGCGGTTGCGAGCCTGCAGCCGGCCGCCCAGGGTGCGTGCGACATTGACCGACAGGAACAGGCCCATGCCGCGGCCGGGCTGGCCCTTGCTGCTCTGGTAGGGGTCGCCAAAATGCCTGAGGCGCTCGTCGTCGAAGCCGGGGCCTTCGTCCAGCACGCTCAGCGTCAACGTCTGCTCATCGGGACAGGCTGCGACCAGTGTCAGCGGCGTGCCTGGAGCGGCCTCGGCGGCATTGTCCAGCAGGTTGCCGATGACCTGCTGCAGCGCGCTGTCCGAGATGATCTGGGCCTCGGGCAGGCGTTCACAGCGCACCGCCAGCTCGGCCTGCGGATGGGCTGCACGCCAGCTGTCGGCCAGGCCATCGATGAAGGCCTGCAGCGTCGTGAGCTGCGGCGCTTCACCGCGCATCTCGCCGGCCGACATCAGGATGCCGGTCACGATGGCCTTGCAGCGCAGGATCTGGCGCTGCATCTCCTCGATCTCCTCGCGCAGCTCTGGCTCGGCCGCGAAGGGCGCCATGTGGGCCCAGTCGCCGAGGATGACGCTGAGCGTGGCCAGTGGCGTGCCGAGTTCGTGCGCCGCGCCGCTGGCGAGCAAGCCCATGCGCAGGATGTGCACCTCCTCGGCAGCGCGCTGCTGCGCATCGGCCAGTTCGGCGTCACGCTGGCGCAGGTTGCGGTTGATGCGCACGATGAAGACGCTGAGCAGGCCTACATTGAGCACGAAGCACAGCAAAAGTCCACCCAGGTAGTTGGGCGACAGCGTCGTCGGCGCCGTGGCATCCAGCAGCAGCGGACGGTGCCATTGCATCAGCAGCACGAAGCCCGAGACCGTGCTGACGATGACAGCCAGCAGATAGCCCGGCCGCAGCAGCACTGAGGCGACGGCAACCTGCAGCAAGTAGAGGTAGATGAAGGGGTTGTCGCTGCCGCCGGCCAGGTAGAGCTGGCCGGTCAGCACGCCGACATCCACCAGCAGCGCCACGCACAGTTCGATCTGCGAGACCGGCTGCGCGAGTCGGTTGCGCCACAGGCTGAACAAGTTGAAGGCCGCGAGGATGCCCAGCAGGCTGAGCATCTCCGCCCAGGGCAGCGAAATGCCCAGGCCGGCATGCACGACAAGCACCGTGGCGAGCTGGCCGCCGACGGCCAGCCAGCGCAGCTCGATGAGCTGGCGCAGATTCGCCTGTCCGGCGCGACGCTCGGGGGCGACGACGACGGGTTCGGCGGCAGATTCGCGCAGGACGGTGGCAGGCGTGATGTTCAAGACGGCGTTCGCCGGCGCTCCTCGCGGACCAGATAGACGGCCGCGGCGGCGGTCATGACCGCAAGCGCCAGCCAGGTGATGGCATAGACGGCGTGATTGTTGGCGAAACGCAGCACCGTCAGGCCGGGGCGCGGCCAACGCTGGGGCTGGGCGGGGTCAGCAGACTCGTCGACAAAGTACGGCGCGACCTGGCCGGCCACGCCCAGCTGGGCAGCCATCCCCGCCACGTCGCGAGAGTACCAACGCCCCTCGGCGGGCACGTTCTTGCGCAGCGGACCACCGCCGGTCTCGGTCAAGCGCAGCAGGCCGATGAGTTCGACGGGGCCGGTCGGTGCGGCATGAGACTCAGGCGCGTGCTGCCCGGGCGGCACGAAGCCGCGGTTAACGAGGACGACGCCACCGCCATCCAGCCGCAGCGGCGCGATGACCCAGTGGCCGCCGCCCAACTCGGTGGTGGCCTGCACCAGCACCTCGCGCGGCTCGAAGCGGCCGGCGAGGCGCAGGCGACGGTACTCGTCGGCCTTGGAGACGTCTGCAGATGCCGGTGGTGGCGCGACGGGCTCGGCATGGACCTGGCGGTCGATGCGGGCGATGAGATCCTGCTTCCAGGACAGCCGCTGGACCTGCCAGGCGCACAGCGCCAGGAAGCCCAGGCTGGCCAGCGCCGCGCTGACGATCAGCGTGAAACGTGCGGCGCGGCCCATACCGCTTCTATCAGGGCATGTTGCGCATCGCCGCGGGGTCGGGCGTCGGCATCATGTTGGTGTTCATGTGATACATGACCCAGACCGAACCAGCAAGCATGATGAAGACCAGGGCCACCGTGAACAACAGCGCCAGCATGGACCAGCCGCCTTCGACCTTGGCGTTCATGTGCAGGAAATAGATCATGTGCACGACCATCTGCACGGCCGCGAAGCCGAGGATGACGAAGCCTGTCATCTTGGGGCTGGGCAGCACCTTGGCCATGACCAACCAGAACGGGATCGCCGTCAGGATCACCGACAGGATGAAGCCCGTGAAGTAGCCCTTGTAGCTGACGTGGAAGTCTTCCTCGCCGTCGAGGTGGTCGTCGTGACCGTGAGTGTGGTTGGCCGCCATCACAGCACTCCCATCAGGTAGACGAAGGTGAAGACGCCGATCCAGACGACGTCCAGGAAGTGCCAGAACATCGACAGGCACATCAGGCGGCGGCGATTGGCCGGCGTGAGGCCGAGCTTGTTCACCTGCACCATCAGCGTGACCAGCCAGATGCAGCCGAATGTGACGTGCAGGCCGTGCGTGGCCACCAGCGTGAAGAAGCTGGACAGGAAAGCGCTGCGACCCGGGCCTGCACCCTCGTGGATGAGGTGCTGGAACTCATAGAGCTCGATACCCAGGAAGCCCAGGCCCAGCAAGCCCGTGACGGCCAGCCAGGCCAGCACCTGGCCCTTCTTGCGGGCCTGCATCGCGATCATCGCGAAGCCATAGGTGATGGACGAGAACAGCAGCAGCGCGGTGTTGGCGGCCACCAGCGGCAGGTCGAACAGGTCTGCGCCGGAGGGGCCAGCCGCGTAGGAGCGGCCCAGCACGGCGTAGACGGCGAACAGCACCGCGAAGATGAGGCAGTCGCTCATCAGGTAGAGCCAGAAGCCCAGCATGGTGCTGTTGGGCGGATGGTGCTCGCCGCTGTGGTCGTAGTAGACCGGCGCGCCGTTCACGTGGGTGGCAATGGTTGCAGACATGTCAGGGGCTCCCGGTCAGGCTGCCGCGCCGAGGGCACGCGTGCGCTCGTCTTCGGTGCGGGTCACCGCGTCGGCCGGGATGTGGTAGTCGCGGTTGTAGTTGAAGGTGTGCACGATGGAGGCGATGACGGTGGCCGCGAAGGCTGCCGCCGCGATCCAGTACATGTGCCAGATCAGGGCGAAGCCCATGGCCGTGGCCAGCATGCCGATGACGAAGCCGGCGCCGGTGTTCTTGGGCATGTGGATGGCCACGAAGCCCTTAGTCGGGCGCTCTGCGCCGCGCTGCTTCATGTCGTGCCATGCATCCAGTTCGTGGGCGATGGGCGTGAAGGCGAAGTTGTAGTCCGGCGGCGGCGAGGAGGTGGACCATTCCAGCGTGCGCCCCCCCCAGATGTCGCCGGTGGTGTCGGCCAGTTGCTTGCGACGCAGGATGCTGACGCCGATCTGGATCAGGAAGGCCGCGATGCCGCAGGCGATGATGGCGCCACCGATGGCAGCGATCACGAACCAGATCTGCAGCGACGGGTCTTCGAAGTGGCTGACGCGACGCGTGACACCCATCAGGCCGAGCACGTACAGCGGCGTGAACGCGACCCAGAAGCCGATCAACCAGCACCAGAACGACACCTTGCCCCAGAACTCGTCCAGGCGGAAGCCAAAGGCCTTGGGGAACCAGTAGTTGATGCCGGCGAACACGCCGAACACCACGCCGCCGATGATGACGTTGTGGAAGTGCGCGATCAGGAAGAGGCTGTTGTGCAGCACGAAGTCCGCCGCGGGCACGGCCAGCAGGACGCCGGTCATGCCGCCGATGACGAAGGTAACCATGAAGCCCACGGTCCAGAGCATCGGCACCTCGAACTTGATGCGACCACGGTACATCGTGAACAGCCAGTTGAAGATCTTGGCGCCCGTCGGGATCGAGATGATCATCGTCGTGATGCCGAAGAACGAGTTCACGCTGGCCCCCGAACCCATCGTGAAGAAGTGGTGCAGCCACACGAGGTAGGACAGGATGGTGATGACCACCGTCGCATAAACCATGGAGGCGTAGCCGAACAGCTTCTTGCGGCTGAAGGTGGACACCACTTCCGAGAAGATGCCGAACACCGGCAGCACCAGGATGTAGACCTCAGGGTGGCCCCAGATCCAGATCAGGTTCACGTACAGCATGGCGTTGCCGCCAAGGTCGTTAGTGAAGAAGTTGGTGCCGAGGTAGCGATCGGCCGTCAGCAGCGCCAGCGTAGCGGCCAGCACGGGGAAGGTTGCGACGATGAGCACGTTGGTGCACAGCGAAGTCCAGGTGAAGACGGGCATCTTCATCATGGTCATGCCGGGCGCGCGCATCTTGATGATGGTCGCGATGAGGTTGATGCCGGACAGCGTCGTGCCCACCCCCGCGATCTGCAGCGCCCACAGGTAGTAGTCCACCCCCACGTCCGGGCTGGCGAGGATGCCCGACAGCGGCGGATAGGCCAGCCAGCCGGTCTTGGCGAACTCGCCGATGAACAGCGAGACCATCACCAGGATGGCGCCGCCGGTGGTCATCCAGAAGCTGAAGTTGTTCAGGAACGGGAACGCCACGTCGCGCGCGCCGATCTGCAGCGGCACGACATAGTTCATGAAGCCCGTCACCAGCGGCATGGCGACGAAGAAGATCATGATGACGCCGTGGGCCGTGAAGACCTGGTCGTAGTGGTGCGGCGGCAGGAAGCCGGCGTTGTCGCCGAAGGCCATAGCCTGGTGCGCGCGCATCATGATGGCATCGGCGAAGCCGCGCAGCAGCATCACGATGCCCAGCACCATGTACATGATGCCGATCTTCTTGTGGTCGATGCTGGTGATCCAGTCGCGCCACAGCGGGCCCCACAGGCGGAACTTAGTCAGCAGGGCCAGGACGAAAAGCCCCCCCAGGGCCACGGCGGCGAAGGTGCCGACGAGGATGGGCTCGTGGTAGGGAATCGCGTCCCAGCCGAGGCGGCCGAGGACGGGGTGGAGCTGCTCGACGGCAGCCTGGTGTTGTGCAGTGGACATCGGCGGACTCAGTTCTTCGGCGTGGCGGCAGAAGCCGTCTCGATGGGCAGGCCCAGCGGGTTGGTGGGCGTGCACAGCCCGGCAACGACGATGCGTTCGCGCTGAACGCCATCAGCATCGCGCCAGGGGCTGCGCATCGTGCTGGCCACGCCACCCTTGCCGGCACCGCCGGCGGCGTCGATGGCCATCATCTGGCTGGCGCACATCTTCTTGCCGTCGACGCAGCGGTCAACGATGGCACTCCACAGGCCAGGCTCCACATTGGCGAAGCGGCGCACGGGTTCCCCGGTACTGGGCTGCTCAAGCTGCAGATAGTCGGCGCGGGTCAGCGTGTTGCCCCCGGCCTTGTTGTTGTCGACCCAGCGCGCGAACTCCTCGTCGGGCAGGCCGTGGAACTTGAAGCGCATGCCCGAGAAACCCGCGCCGCTGTAGTTGGCCGACAGGCCGTCATACACGCCCGCCTTGTTGATGACGGCGTGCAGCTGCGTCTCCATGCCCGGCATCGTGTAGATCATGCCGGCCATTGCGGGCACGTAGAAGGTGTTCATCACCGACGTGGACGTGAAGCGGAAATGGATGGGGCGATCCACTGGCGCAGCCAGCTCGTTGACGGTCGCGACACCCTGCTCCGGGTAGATGAAGAGCCATTTCCAGTCCATGGACACCACGTAGACCTCCAGCGGCTTCACGTCGGCGGCCAACGGCTTGTCCTCGGAGATGCGGTCCAGAGGGCGGAAGGGGTCCAGCTTGTGGGTACTGATCCAGGTGATGGCGCCCAGCGCGATGATGATCAGCAGCGGCGCGCCCCAGATGATGAGCTCCAGGCGGGTGGAATGGTCCCAGTCCGGCTCGTAGGTCGCCTCGGTATTGGACTGCCGGTAACGGTATGCAAAGAACAGCGTCAGCGCGATCACCGGGACGATGATCAGCATCATGAGCAGTGTCGACGTGACGATGAGCTGGGCCTGTTGGTTCGCAATGTCGCCGTGGGGCTTCATGACGATCCAGTCGCAGCCGGCCAAAGCGAAGCTGGCGGACAAGACCAGGGCGCGTGTGAGGAGAGACTTGTTGGGGTACATCCTTAGAGGCGCGCGAGGGTTAACGATCTTGCGTGCAGCGACGGAATGTAAGTTGATTGAGCCAAATCAACGATTGGACATTTTGTCCTAGGCACAGACGGAGACAAGCCCGCCATGGCAATTGCAAGCAGTACCCTTCCCCGCCCCCAATCCGGCCCCGCAACCCCCCGCACGGATGAGGATCTGGCCCCTGGCGACATTGCCGTGGGCGTCATCATCGGCCGGGCGTCCGAGTATTTCGACTTCTTCGTCTTCGGCATCGCCTCGGTGCTGGTTTTCCCACAGCTGTTCTTCCCCTTCGCGGATCGGCTGACCGGCACCCTCTACGCTTTCCTGGTCTTTGCCCTGGCCTTCGTCGTCCGACCGGTCGGTACGCTGATCGGCATGTCCATCCAGCGCCATTTCGGCCGCTCGACCAAGCTGACCGCCGCCCTCTTCCTGCTCGGCTGCTCCACGGTAGGCATGGGCCTGCTGCCGAGCTACGCCGAAGCCGGCAGCACGGCCATCGTGCTGCTGGCGCTGGCCCGCGTAGGCCAGGGGTTGGCGCTGGGCGGCTCCTGGGACGGCCTGCCCTCACTGCTGGCCCTGAACGCTCCAGCGGACCGCCGCGGCTGGTACGCCATGCTGGGCCAGCTGGGCGCGCCGCTGGGCTTCTTCGTCGCCTCCGGCGTGTTCCTGTACGTCTACGGCAGCCTGGACAGCAAAGACTTTTTGTCCTGGGGCTGGCGCTTCCCGTTCTTCACAGCCTTCGCGATCAACGTCGTCGCGCTGTTCGCGCGGCTGCGCCTGGTGGTCACCCACGAGTACGAAAAGCGCATGGAAGAGCATGAACTGGACCCGGCCTATCTGCGCGAACTGCTGCCGGCCCAGGGACAGCACATCGTCATCGGCGCCTTCGCCGCACTGGCCAGCTACGCCCTCTTCCACCTGGTGACGGTGTTCCCGCTGTCTTGGGTGGCCCTGTTCGCCGACCAGGGTGTCGAGGACTTCATGAAGATGGAGCTGCTGGGCGCCGCCTTCGCGGCTGCAGCCATGCCCATGTCCGGCCTCATCGCCGACCGCATCGGCCGGCGCAGCTTCCTGGGCACGCTGGCCGTCGCCATCGGCGCGTTCGCGCTGTTCGCACCCTTCATGCTGGGCGGCGGAAAGCCCGGCCAGGCCGCGTTCATCCTGATCGGTTTCGTGCTGCTGGGCCTGTCCTACGGCCAGGCCGCGGGCTCGGTGACGTCCAACTTCCTGCCCCACTTCCGCTACACCGGTGCGGCGCTGACGGCTGACATGGCCTGGCTGCTGGGCGCGGCCTTCGCGCCGGTGGTCGTGCTCTTCCTGTCCTCGCGCTTCGGCCTCGGGTCTGTCAGCATCTACCTGCTGTCCGGCGTGGCCTGCACACTGCTGGCGCTGCGGGTCAACAAGCGGCTGCAGGCCGCAGCGGTGGTGCAGGACTGAGCAGCCCTTCGCCCAGATCGCTGGCGGGCCGTTGGCCCGCCTTTTTTTGCCTCAACAGTTTCCTTTCACTGAAAGTCTCCTACACTTAGCCATTGAGGAAACTTTAGGGCCACCATGCCTCTGACACTCCACTACCACCCGCTGTCTTCCTACTGCTGGAAGGTCTTGATCGCGCTGCATGAGAACGGCGCGCCGTTCGAGGCCCTCCATGTCAACCTGGGTGACCCGGCCGAGCGCATGGCCTATGCCGGGCTCTGGCCCACGGCCAAGATCCCGCTGCTGGTCGACGGCGAGCGGATCGTGCCCGAGACCTCCATCCAGATCGAGCACCTGGACCACCACCACCCCGGCCGGCTGCGCCTGCTGCCCCAAGACTTTGACGCGCGTCAGGAAACACGCCTCTGGGACCGAGTCTTCGACCTGTATGTGATGACGCCCATGCAGCGCTTCGTCGCCCAGCAGTTGCGCCCACAGGCCGAACGCGACGCCGCCACCTTGACCGGCGCCGTCAATGACCTTGGCATGGCCTACGACCTCATCGAGAGCCGCCTGGGCGACCACGCCTGGGCCGCGGGAGACGCCTTCACGATGGCCGACTGCGCCGCCGCGCCGGCGCTGTTCTACGCCGCCGTCGTGCGCCCCTTCTCGCCCGGCCACCAGAAGCTGGGCGCCTATTTCGAGCGCCTGCTGGCCCGCCCCTCGGTCTGGCGCTGCATCGTCGAGGCCCGCCCCTTCTTCCAGTACTACCCCTTGCGCCATGCCCTCCCTGCACGCTTCCTCGCCGACTGAGCCGTTGGACCGTCTCTTTGCCGCGCTGGCCGACAGCAACCGCCGCGCCATGGTGGACCGGCTCAGCCACGGCCCGGCCTCGGTGAGCGACCTTGCCCGGCCGCTGGACATCGCGCTGCCCTCCGCCGTCAAGCACCTCGCGGTGCTGGAAGCCGGCGGCCTGGTCCTGTCGGACAAGGCCGGCCGCGTGCGCACCTACCGCATCGCACCGGACGCCTTTGGCGGCCTGGAGGCCTGGGTGGCCGAGCGAAAGGCCATGTGGCACCGCCAGTTCGAGGCCCTCGATGCCCTTCTCGAAGCACAGGACAAGCCGTGACAACATCCGCAGTGCACACCAGCTTCGTGCTGGAACGCTCCTTCAAGGCTTCGGCCGCCCGCGTCTTCGCTGCCTGGGCAGACCCGGACACCAAGCTGCGCTGGAATGACTGCCATGCGCAAACGCAGGTTCCCGAGTTCAGCATGGACTTCCGCCCCGGCGGCCATGAGATCTACCGCAGCGCGCTGCCGGACGGCACGAGGCTAGCCGTCGACAAGGTCTTCCTCGACATCGTCGAGAACGCTCGGATCGTCTTCGCCTACTCCATGGCCGCGGACGGCCGCTCGCTGTCCGCTTCCCTCGTCACCGTCGAGCTTGCGGACACACCCGGCGGCTCGGCGCTCAAGCTCACCGAGCAACTGGCCTACCTCGACGGTCACATGGACATCGAGCAGCGCCGGCGCGGCACCGAGGAGGGCCTCGACCGGCTGATGCTCGAGGTCGACGCCGCCTAGCCCAGCGCCTTGCGCGCGTTCTGGAACATGCGCAGCCAAGGGCTGTGCTCGGCGCGATTGCCCGAGGTCCAGCTCATCTGCACGTTGCGGAAGACCCGCTCCGGATGGGGCATCAGCGCGGTGAAACGGCCATCGGCCGTTGTCACCGAGGTCAGACCGCCCGGGCTGCCATTGGGGTTGAACGGGTAGGCCTCGGTCGCCTGGCCGTGGTTGTCGACAAAGCGCATGGCGCTGATGACCTTGCCGGCATCGCCCTGGCGGGCGAAATTCGCAAAGCCCTCGCCGTGGGCCACGGCGATGGGAACGCGACTGCCGGCCATGCCCTTGAAGAAGACGCTGGGCGAATCCAGCACCTCGACGAGCGCCAGGCGCGCCTCGTACTGCTCGCTCAGGTTGCGCGTGAAGCGCGGCCAGGCCTCCGCGCCCGGGATGATGGGCGCGAGGGCCGCCAGCATCTGGCAACCGTTGCAAACGCCCAGCGCCAGCGTGTCAGGGCGCGAGAAGAAGGCGCGGAACTGCTCAGTCAACACCGGATTGAACATGATGCTGCGCGCCCAGCCTTCCCCCGCGCCCAGCGTGTCGCCGTAGCTGAAGCCGCCGCAGGCGACAAAGGCCGCGAAGCCATCCAGCTTCACCGCGCCGGACTGCAGGTCGCTCATGTGCACGTCGAAGCTGTCGAAGCCGCCCAGCGACATCGCGTAGGCCATCTCGACATGGGAGTTCACGCCCTGCTCACGCAGGATGGCGACCTTGGGGCGCGCGCCGGCGCTTACGAAAGGCGCCTCGGGCGTGAAGGTCAGGTGGACATGCAGGCCGGGATCGTCGGCCTTGCCGGCGGCGGCGTGCTCTGCATCTGCACAGGCCGGGTTGTCACGCAGCCTGGCAATGCGCCAGCTCACCTCATCCCAGGTCTGCTGCAACGCGCCGAGGTCGGCGCCGAAGACCCTCTTGGCATCGCGCCAGACTTCCATCTGGCGCGCCGCATTCGGCTTGGCGACGACGTGCGAATGCCTGGACAGCCCATGCGCGCGCAGAACCTGCATGACGGCGTCTCGGTCGGCGGCGCGGACCTGGATCAGCGCACCGAGTTCTTCGGAGAACAGCGCGCGCAGCGTCAGCTCGTCACGGCGGCCGCTAACCTGGGCCGCCCAATTCTTGGAATCACCCGCATCGGCGCGGCTGTCGCTGATGCCATCACCTTCGGTGACCAGCATGTCCACGTTCAGGCTCAGGCCGGTCTGGCCAGCGAAGGCCATTTCGCAGGCGGCGGCCCACAGGCCGCCGTCGGAACGATCGTGATAGGCCAGCAGCTTGCCGGCGGCGCGCAGTTCGTTGATCGCATGGACCAGGGATACCAGCAACTGCGGGTCATCCAGGTCCGGCACGTCGCTGCCGAACTGGTTCAGTGTCTGCGCCAGGATGGAGCCAGCCATGCGGTGCTGGCCCTGGCCGAGGTCGATCAGGATTAGCGCCGAGTCTTCGCGCTGCCACTCGGGCGTCAGCGTACCGCGCACATCGTCGATGCTGGCGAAGGCGCTGACGATCAGCGAAACGGGCGCGGTGACTTGCCGGTCATCCCATTTGGTGCGCATCGACAGCGAATCCTTGCCGACCGGGATGGACACGCCCAGCGCCGGGCACAGCTCCATGCCGACAGCCTTCACGGTGTCGAACAGCGCAGCGTCTTCACCGGCTTCGCCACAGGCGGCCATCCAGTTGGCGCTGAGCTTGACGCGCGGCAGCTCGAACGGCGCCGCCAGCAGGTTGGTGATGGCCTCTGCCACGGCCATGCGGCCCGAGGCAGGTGCATTCACGGCGGCCAGCGGCGTGCGCTCACCCATGCTCATGGCTTCGCCGGCAAAGCCCTTGAAGTCGGCCAGCGTGACGGCGCAGTCCGCCACGGGCACCTGCCAGGGGCCGGCCATCTGGTCGCGATGGTTCAGGCCGCCCACAGTGCGGTCACCGATGGTGACGAGGAATCGCTTGTTGGCCACGGTCGGATGGCGCAGCACGTCGAAGGCGGCCTGCTCCAGCTTCACGCCGGTCAGGTCCAGCGCACCGCCATCACGAGCCACGCGGGACACGTCGCGGTGGGTCTTGGGCGGCTTGCCGAGCAGCACGTCCATCGGCATGTCGATGGGGTGGCCCGCCACTTCGGCGTCGCCGTCGACGAGCTTCAGCTCGCGCTCCTGCGTCGTCACGCCGACGACCGCGAACGGGCAGCGCTCGCGCTCGCAGAAGGCCTTGAACTGTTCCAGGCTTTCCGGTGCGATGGCCAGCACATAGCGCTCCTGGCTCTCGTTGCACCAGATTTCCTTGGGCGCCAGGCCCGACTCTTCAAGCGGCACCTTGCGCAGGTCGAAGCGCGCACCGCGGCCAGCATCGTTCACCAGTTCCGGGAAGGCGTTGGAGATGCCGCCAGCGCCCACGTCGTGGATGGCAAGCACGGGGTTGTCGGCGCCAAGGCCCCAGCAATGGTTGATGACCTCCTGCGCGCGACGCTCAATCTCGGGATTGCCTCGCTGCACGGAGTCGAAGTCCAGGTCGGCGGTGTTGGTGCCTGCGGCCATCGACGATGCGGCACCGCCGCCCATGCCGATGCGCATGCCGGGTCCACCGAGCTGGATCAGCAGCGTGCCGGCCGGAAACTCGATCTTCTTGGTCAGGTCCGAGCGGATGGTGCCCAGACCGCCGGCGATCATGATGGGCTTGTGATAGCCGCGACGCAGGCCTGCAACGGTCTGCTCGAAGACCCGGAAGTAGCCCGCCAGGTTCGGACGGCCGAACTCGTTGTTGAAGGCCGCGCCGCCCAGCGGGCCGTCGATCATGATCTGCAGCGCGCTGGCAATGTGCGCCGGCTTGCCGACGGGGTTCTGCTCCCAGGGCTCGTTCAAGCCCGGCAGGTGCAGGTTGGACACCGAGAAGCCCGTCAGGCCGGCCTTGGGCCTGGACCCGCGGCCCGTGGCGCCTTCGTCTCGGATCTCGCCGCCCGCGCCGGTGGACGCCCCCGGATGGGGCGAGATGGCCGTCGGATGGTTGTGCGTCTCCACCTTCATCAGCACCTGCGCCTGCTCCGCGCGGGCCACATAGGCCGCGCCCGGCTGGGGTGCCGGCATCCAGCGCTCGATGGCATGGCCTTCCATGACGGCCGCGTTGTCCGAGTAGGCGATGACCGTGTGCTGCGGGTTCAGCTTCTCGGTGTTGCGGATCATGCCGAACAGCGACAGCGGCTGCACCTCGCCGTCGACCGTGAACGACGCGTTGAAGATCTTGTGCCGGCAATGCTCGCTGTTGGCTTGCGCGAACATCATCAACTCGACGTCGCTGGGGTTACGGCCCAGCTTCTTGAAGTTGGTTTCGAGGTAGTCGATTTCGTCGGCCGACAGCGCCAGGCCGAACTCGACGTTGGCCTCTTCCAGCGCAGCGCGGCCGGCGCCCAGCACGTCCACGTGGGCCAGCGGCTCCGCGGTGCGCTCATCGAACAGGTGCTGGGTGTCCTCGCGGCTGAAACAGGCGGACTCGGTCATGCGGTCATGCAGCAAGGCGGCGCAGGCGTTCAGCTCATCCTGGCCCAGCGGCTTGGCACCGCCCAGCAGGCCGCTCTTGGTCGCGATGCGGTACTCGACGACGCGCTCGACGCGCCTGAGCAGCAGGCCACAGTTGCGCGCGATGTCGGTGGCCTTGGAAGCCCAGGGGCTGACAGTGCCGAAGCGCGGTGTCACGACGACCAAGTCGCCTTCCGTCCCTGCCACGGCCGGCTCGCCGTAGGTCAGCAGCGCGGCGAAGCGCCCATGGGTCTCGGCATCGAGCGGTGAATCCGTCCAGACCCAGTGCACTGCGCGGGCGCTGATGCCGGTGATGCGGCCACTGACCTCTTGCAGCCGGGCCAGCAAGGCCTGGGCGCGGAAATCGGAAAGGGCGTTGCCGCCCTCGAAATAGGTCAGATGCGGGGTCAGGGCCATGGAATCCGGGGAGGCTGGGCGCGGGCGGACGCGCGGGTCTCGGAAGGCACGGCCCCAACGGCGAAGGGCAGCGTGCGGAAGCACGGGATTCTACTGAGCCCCCTCGCTCCCAGCACTTCTTCCCACCGGCCGAGCCCTTTTCATTCGCTCAAGTTGCTGATCGGCCTGGCCGGTTGCCACCGACTGTGGCTGACAGAATCTGCTGCCCATGATTGCCCCGCTCCAACGCCTGGCCCTGGCGATGCTGACATTCCTCACCACCGCTGCCCATGCCCAGGATGCTGGCCTGCCGCCGGAGCGGCTGCACATCTACCTGCTGATGGGCCAGTCCAACATGGCCGGCCGCGACACCCGCGACCTCGCCGCGCAGGTGGACGATCCGCGCATCCTGGCGCTGACCGCCGACGGCCGCTGGGCCGTGGCCCGCGACCCCATCCACGCCAAGACCGGCCGCGCCGAGCCCGGTGTCGGCCCCGGCATCGCATTCGCACGCGAACTGCTGGGAGAAGACCGGACGCGCGCCGTCGGCCTCATTCCGACGGCCGTGGGCGGCACGCCGCTGCGGCGCTGGGTCAAGGGCGGAGATCTGTATGAACAAGCCCTCAGCCGTGCCCGCGAAGCTTCGAGGACGGGCGTCATCCGCGGGGTGCTGTGGCACCAGGGCGAGACCGATGCAGAGAACCCGGCCAACGCCGCCAGCTACGGCGCGCGGCTGGCCCGGATGTTCCAAGACCTGCGCCAGGACCTCGGCCGGCCCGAGTTGCCCATCGTCGTCGGTGAGATGGGCCGGTTCACGCTGCCTGCTCGCCTGCCCGAGGCCACCACCGTGCGCGGCGCGCAACGCCACATGCGCGCGGCATTGCCGAACATCGGCTTCGCGGATTCGACCGACCTGGGCCACCTCGGTGACGACCTACATTTCTCGGCCGACGCCGCCCGAGAACTGGGTCGCCGCTTCGCCCACGCCATGCAGGCCCTGCAGGCACGGCAGACCGTCGCGCTGTGGCCCGCCGGCCGCATGCCCGGGCCTTCCACGCCGCAGGCTGAGACCCGCCAACAGCCCGAAAGACGCGACGCCACGCGCATTGCCCATGTCAGCCAGCCGACGCTGACGATCTACCCCGCCGCGACCAACGCCCGCCCTGCGCCTGCCGTCATCGTGGCACCGGGTGGTGGCTACCAGTACGTCGTCGTCGACAAGGAAGGCAGCGACGTCGCCGCCTGGCTCAACGCACAGGGCTTCACTGCACTGGTGCTGAAGTACCGGGTGCCCGGCAACCGCGACGGCGCCCTGGCCGATCTGCAACGCGCCATCGCCCTTGCCCGCACCCACGCCGCCGAATGGCAGATCGCCCCCGGCCGGCTGGGCGTCGTGGGCTTCTCGGCCGGCGGGCATCTGGCGGCACGGGCCAGCACCGCGTTCGACCGTTGCACTGGCCAGGCCGGCGATGCATCGGACACACAGTCCTGCCGTCCCGACTTCGCGCTGCTCGTCTATCCGGCCTACCTAGACGAAACCGGCGGACCGGCTCAATCTCGACAGATCGACGTGCCACCGACCCTGATCGTCCACAGCGAGGACGACAGCCGCTTCGTCGTCGGCAGCCGTGCCTACCAGGCGGCGCTGGCGGCGACCGGAAAGAACCACCAGATGCTGCTGTATGGCACCGGTGGCCACGGTTACGGGCTGCACAGCACGGGCGAGGCCGGCCGCTGGCCACAAGACGCCCTGCCCTGGCTACGCGCACAGAGCCAGCGCTAGGGTTCACCAGGGGCTGCTGCGCGTTCGTCGGGGCAGGGGCAGCGGGAAACTACGCACCGCATAAGCACTTCCACTGGATAGGATAGCGCTATCCAATCTCGCCGGGCGCACCTGGGCCGGCCTCGGCCGGGCGCCTCGTTCCACCGTTTCACCCATACGCTTGCATGAATCCGGTCGCCCCCGCCTCGCTGGTCGTCATGGGTGTCGCCGGTTGCGGCAAGTCCACGCTGGCCATGGCCGTGGCCGAGCACCTGGGGCGCACCTGGCTGGAAGGCGACCGCTTTCACAGCGAAGCCAGCCGCTGCAAGATGGCCGAAGGTGTGCCGCTGACCGACGAGGACCGGGCGGGCTGGCTCGCCAGCCTTTGCGAGCAGTTGCGGCAGGACCCGGGCGTGCTGCTGACGTGTTCGGCACTCAAGCGCACCTACCGCGAACAGCTCCGCGCAGCCTCGCCAGGCCTGCGTTTCGCCTTCCTAGACATCGACAGGGCGCAGGCCAGCCGACGCGTGTCCGCGCGCGCCTCGCACTTCTTCGCCGCCAGCCTCGTCGACAGTCAGTTCGAGACGCTTGAATCCCCGATCGGTGAGCCTGGGGTACTGCGGCTTGACGCGCTGCGACCGCTGGGCGAACTGCAAGCGCAGGTCAGCGACTGGCTGCGCCAGGCCTGAGCCATGACCGGGAGCCGCCTCACCCCACGCGAGATCGTCGGCTACGGGCTGGGCGACATGGGGTTCAACTTCTACTGGACCAACATCTCCACCTTCCTGCTGATCTTCTACACGGACATCTTCGGCATCACGGCGGCGGCGGCCGCGACCATGCTCTTCGTCGTGAAGATCTTCAATGCCTTCACCGATCCGCTGATCGGTGCGCTCGCCGACCGCACGCGGACGCGCTGGGGCAAGTTCCGGCCCTATCTACTCTTTCTGCCCCTGCCGCTCGCCATCGTCGGCGTACTGACGTACTCCACACCCGATTTCGGCCCGACCGGCAAGCTGGCCTGGGCGTATGTGACCTACCTGCTGCTGATGACGGTCTACACCGGCATCAACCTGCCCTACAGCGCGCTATCGGGCGTCATCACCGGTGACGCGCGCGAGCGCAACGCGATCAACGCATCGCGCTTCGTCGCCGGCTTCGCGGGCGGCACGATCGTCACCGCCGCATCGCCCCGCCTGGTGCCCTGGCTGGGCGACGGAGACCCCGCACTCGGCTGGACGCTGACCATGGCGTGCTGGGGCGTGGCCGCCGCGGCCATCTTCGCCATCACCTTCCGCACGACGACCGAGCGCGTGCAGTCGGTGCAGGCCAAGCCGTCCAGCGTGCGGCAGGACCTGCGCGACCTACGCACCAGCCTGCCCTGGATCCTGCTGTTCTTCCTGGCGCTCATCATCATGGGCAGCATCACGCTGCGCATGAGCAGCGCGGCCTACTACTTCAAGTACGTGGTCAACCGGCCCGAGCTGTTGGCCACCTTCGTGCCGGCCTACCTGCTGGCCGCAGCCGCGGGCACGGCCTGCACGCCGCTGCTCACACGATTCATCGACAAGCGCAGGCTGCTGATTGGGCTGATGCTGCTGTCCACCGCGCTGTCGGCCGCTTTCCTGCTGGTGGAAGCCGACCAGATCTGGCTGATGTATGCACTGCAAATCGCGCTGGGCCTGGCACTCGGGCCGAAGTCGCCGCTGAGCTTCTCGATGTTGGCCGACGCCGCCGATTTCAACGAATGGCGCAATGGCCGCCGTGCCACGGCCATGACCTTCGCTGCATCCTCCTTCGCGCAGAAGCTGGGCACGGCAGTCGCCGTCGGCGTCATCGGCGCTCTGTTCACGTCGCTGGGCTACGTGCCGAACGCCGCTCAGTCGGCTGCCTCACAGGCTGGCATCGTCTGGCTGATGTCCGTGATCCCGGCCGCCTTCACGCTGGCAGCTGCGGCCCTCATGGTCTTCTACACGCTGGACAACCCGACGATGGCGCGCATCCAGGCCGACCTGGCCGCCCGCAAATCCCTTCCCTGACGCCATGCTCAATCACCTCGACGGCGGCGCACGCTGCGAACTGAACAGTCCGACCGCGATGCCCCTGGCCGGCGGCTTCCTGTGGAACCGCCGCATGATGATCCAGGTCACCTGCCGCGGCTACGCCACTGCGCAGTTCATGCAGCCCGAACCAGCCAAGTACGCGCATGCACCCAACCTGGAGGCCAGGACCTTCATGCAACCGGAGCAGGCCTACTACGCCCACCATCCCGGGCGCTTCGTCTACGTGAAGGACGAGGACTCGGGCGAGCTGTTCTCGGCCCCCTACGAACCGGTGCGCGCCCCCCTCGACAGCTTCCGCTTCACGGCCGGCCGGCATGAGCTGGGCTGGACCGTGGAGCACCTGGAGCTGCGCGTAGAGATGACGCTGGGCCTGCCCACCGACGACGTCGTCGAACTGTGGGAACTGCACGTCACCGACCTGTCGGGTCGCGCACGGCGCCTCAGTGTCGTGCCCTACTTTCCCATCGGCGCCATGTCTTGGATGAACCAGTCTGCCGAATGGCGGGGCGACCTCGGCGGCATCGTGGCCAGCAGCGTGACGCCGTATCAGAAGGTGGCGGACTATTTCAAGAATCTGCAGCTCAAGGACAAGACCTACTTCCTCTGCGAGCGAGCGCCCGACGCCTGGGAAGCCAGCCAGGCAGCGTTCGAAGGCGAAGGCGGGCTGCATGCGCCCGCCGCGCTGCAGGAGGAACGGCTGGCCGATGGCGATGCCCGCTACGAGACGCCGGCGGCCTGCGTGCAGTACCGGCTGGCGCTGCAACCCCACCGGCGCGAGACCTACCGATTCCTGTTCGGCCCCGCTCTGGACGACGCGGAGATCGCCCGGATGCGCAGCACCTACCTCAGCGAGGCCGGCTTCGCCCGCACCCGCGCAGCCTACGCGGACTACATCGACGGCGGCCGCGGCTGCCTGCGCATCACGACACCGGATGCCGACTTCGACCGCTTCGTCAACCACTGGCTGCCGCGCCAGGTCTTCTATCACGGCGACGTCAACCGCCTCAGTACTGACCCGCAGACTCGCAACTACCTTCAGGACAACCTGGGCATGGCCTACATCGCGCCGGCCGTCACGCGCGGCGCGCTGCTGCATGCGCTGGGCCAGCAGCATGACAACGGAGCCATGCCCGACGGCGTCCTGCTGATCGAAGGTGCTGAGCTGAAGTACATCAACCAGGTGCCACACACGGACCACTGCGTGTGGCTGCCCGTCTGCCTGCAGGCCTATCTCGACGAAACCGGCGACTTCGCACTGCTGGATGAGTCGGTGAACGGCCTTACGGTCGCTCAGCGCCTGGATGCCGCCATGGCCTGGCTGCACCAGGATCGCGACGCACGCGGCCTGAGCTTCATCGCCCAGGGCGACTGGTGCGACCCAATGAACATGGTGGGCTACAAGGGTCGCGGCGTGTCCGGCTGGCTGACGGTGGCCGCGGCCTACGCCATGAAGCTGTGGGCAGGTCTCAGTGCCGACGCGGGCCGCACCGAAGGCGCTGGGCGTTGGCGCACCGCCGCGCAGGAGCTGAACGACGCTGCCAACCGCCACCTGTGGGACGGCGACTGGTTCGCGCGCGGCATCACGGACGACGGCGTCAAGTTCGGCATCAGCACCGACACCGAGGGTCGCATCTACCTGAATCCACAGTCCTGGGCCCTGCTCAGCGGCGCGGCCGACGATGAGCAACGCCGGAAGATGCTCGCCGCCATCGAGGCCCAGCTCGACACGCCGCACGGCGTGGCGATGTTCAACCCGCCCTACTCCCGCATGCGCGACGACGTGGGCCGCGTCACGCAGAAGCACCCGGGTTCGGCCGAGAACGGCGCCGTCTACAACCACGCAGCCAGCTTCTACGTTCATGCCCTCTATGACGCGGGCGAGGGCGACCGCGCGTGGCACGCTCTACGCCGCATGATTCCGGGACCGGAAGAGGCCGACCTGCTGCGGCGGGGGCAACTCCCCGTCTTCATCCCCAACTACTACCGGGGCGCGCACCGCCAGTACCCGCGCACGGCCGGGCGCTCCAGCCAGCTGTTCAACACCGGCACGGCGGCCTGGGCCTATCGCAGCGTCATCGAGGGGCTGTGCGGCCTGCGCGGGTGCGCCCAGGGACTGCTGGTGCGGCCGCTGCTGCCGTCAGGATGGGACCGGCTCAGCGCCGAGCGCGAGTTCCGGGGCGCTCGCTTCTTGCTGCTGGTGCGCCGCACAGGTCAGGCCCGTGTGCTGCTGGACGGCCAGCCACTGCCCGACGGCCTGGTGCGCGGTATCGAATCCGGCCGCGAGTACCGCCTGGACGTCGAGCTAGGGCCTGTTAACACAAACGCAATCCGTCAGCGATCAGAGCGAAGCTGATGAAGGCGGTGAACATGATGTCGAGCTTCTCGAAGCGGGAGAAGATTCGGCGATAGCCCTTGAGGCGGCGGAACAGGCGCTCGACTTCATTGCGGCGCTTGTACATCTCGCGGTCGTACTCCCAGGGCTCGATGCGCGTGCTCAGGGGCGGCACGACAGGGATGAACCCCAGGTCGAGTGCGAGCTGCCGAGTTTCGTTGCCCTCGTAGGCGCGATCCATCAACAGATGCAAAGGCCGATTGGGCGCACCGAGCCGCTTCAGCAGAGCTCGCCCCTCGGGAGCATCGTGCGCCTGCCCTGGTGACAGCGAGAAGGTTATGGCCGTGCGCGCGTCCGCCGCGACGAGATGGATTTTGGTGTTCCACCCACCACGGGATTTGCCGATAGCTTGCGGACCGTTTTTTTTGGCGCGCCGGTGCCATCGGGGTGCACCTTGACGCTGGTGCTGTCCAGCGACACCGCTTCAATCTTGATCTGCACGATCTGCGCCTGCTGCAATTGCTCGAAGGTCCGGTCCAAAACGCCCGACTTTGCCCAGCGGCTCATGCGCGTGTAGATCGTATGCCAGTTGCCGAAGCGCTTGGGCAAGCCGCGCCATTTGCAGCCGTGCTCAGCAACGTAAAGGATGGCATTCAACACCTGCAGATTCGACAGGCTGACGTTGCCGCGTTGCAGCGGCAAGCAGTGCTCGATCTGCGCGAATTGGGCTGCTGTGATCTCCATGCACTCACTGTCGCAGCCCAATTGCTTTGGTGCAATTAGTGTTAACAGGCCCTAGGCTGAAGCACGCCGCACGACCCGGAACCCCAAATCCAGGTGCGGCGTCTGCACCGGCTCGCCGCGCATCAGCTTCATCAGCATCTGCGCCGCCTGCTCGCCGACCTCGCGGCGCGGAGTGGCCACGGTGGTTAGCGGCGGCACCATCTGATCGCTGCCGGGCAGGTCGTTGAAGCCGGCTACCGCCAGACGTTCTGGCACCGCGATGCCCAGCCGCAGCGCTGCCAGCAGCGCCCCCTGAGCCAGGTCATCGTTGCAGAAGAAGATGGCATCGGTGTCCGGCGCCTCGCGCAGCACACGCTCCAGCATCGCGCAGCCCAGCGCCATGGACGAGGGCTCGGCACTCAGCACCTTGTGCACGTGGTCCGCGAGGCCCATATGGGCCAGCGCCGCTTCATAGCCCTCGCCGCGCTCAAGCGTGCGCGGGTCCAGCTGGGCGGCCACATAGGCGATGCGACGTCGGCCGCTGTCCAGCAGCTGTTGCGTGATGGCCCGGCCGGCATCCCGCTGCGAGAAGCCCACGCTGTAGCCCCCGGCCTCCTCGCCCACTTCCATCACTCGAACGCAGGGTACGCCGCTGCCTTCGATCAGGGCTGTTGCCGCCGGGCTGCGATGGCTGCCGGTGACGATGAGGCCGGCCGGCCTGTGGGCCAGGAAGCTGCGCAGCGCCGCCTCCTCCTTACCCGCGTCGTAGTGGGTAATTCCGATCAGCGTCTGGTAGCCGGCCGGTACCAGCGCGTTCTGCACCGCGTCCAGCAACTCCACAAACAACGTGTTGCTGAGCTTGGGGATGAGCACCACCACGAGGCTGCTGCGGCTGGAGGCCAGTGCGCGGGCAGCCGAGTCGGGCACGTAGCCCAGCGCCGCGGCAGCAGCGTGGACGCGGTCGCTGAGCTCGGCCGCGACGGCGCGCTCGCCGCGCAGGGCCCGCGACACGGTGATGGGACTGACGCCCGCGGCCTGAGCCACGTCGGCCAGCGTGACCCGGCCGGTAGCCCGCCTGCGGTGCGCGGGACTGGGCATGGCGGTGGCGTCAGCCGGCTTGCATGCGACCGACGACTTCGCGCACTTCGGCCAGCAGCGCGGGCACGTCGATGGTGGTGGGCAGGCGATCCCGCAGCAGTTGGCGGCCGCCGACCCAGACATTGCTGACCTGCTCGCGACCGGCCACGTAGACCAGCTGCGCGGCCGCGTTGTAGACCGGCTGGCACTCGATACTGTCCAGGGAGACGGCGACGATGTCGGCCAGCTTGCCCACTTCCAGGGAGCCCAGGTCGTCGGCGCGGCCCATCGCCTTGGCGGCGCGGATGGTGGCCATCTCCAGCGCCGTTCGGGCCGAAGCCACGGTCGGGTCGCCGGTGATGCCCTTAGCCAGCAGAGCCGCCGAGCGGATCTCGCCGAACATGTCCAGACGGTTGTTGGAGGCTGCACCATCGGTGCCGAGGATGGTGTTGACACCAGCCGCCTCCAGCGCCTTCAGCGGCATGACGCCGGAGGCCAGCTTCAGGTTGGAGTTGGGGTTGTGCACGAGGTGCACGCCCTTCTTCGCCATCAACTCGATTTCGGCTTCGTCGAGGTGGACCATGTGCACGGCGATCATCCGCTCGTTGAACAGGCCCAGCTTGTCCAGGCGGGCGATGGGACGCACGCCATGGGCCTTGAGGCCATCAGACACCTCGCCTGCCGTTTCGTGGATATGGCAGTGCATCTGAATGTCCAGCTTCTCGGCAAGGTCGCGCAGCTTGACGAAGGTCTCGTCCGAGACCGTGTAGGGTGCGTGTGGCGCACTGGTCCAGTCCAGCAGCTTCTCGCCCTTGTACTGCTCGTAGGCGGCGACGCCCTTGGCGATGTAGTCGTCCGGACCCGACGCATAGCCGGTGGGGAAGTCGATGACGTTCATCGACACGGCGGCACGCACGCCCGAGTCGACCGCGGCGCGGGCCATCGCGGTCGGGAAGAAGTACATGTCGTTGATGTAGGTCGTGCCGCTGCGCAGGCCTTCGGCGGCAGCCAGCTTGGAGCCCAGATAGGTCCAGTCCTCGCTGACCCACTTCTTCTCCAGCGGCCAGATGTGGTTCTGCAGCCAGTCCATCAGCGGAACGTCGTCGGCGACGCCGCGCAGCAGCGTCATGGCCGAATGCGCGTGACCGTTGATGAGGCCTGGAATGAGGATCTGCTCGGGCAGCTCGATGCGCTGGGCCTGCGGGTACTTCGCCAGCAGGTCGACCCGCGGGCCGATGGCGGCGATGCGCTCGCCATCGATGAGCAGCGCATGGTTCTCCAGCGTGTTCTCGCCGGCCTTCATGGTCAGCAGCCAGCGGGGCAGCAGCAGGGTCTGGGACATCTCTTGTTCTCCTGGTGGGATTCAGTTCTTGATGAGCAGCTTCTCGACTTCGGCGCGGCGCGGCATTGCATCCTGCACGCCTGAACGGGACACGGCCAGCGCCGCGGCTGCCTGGGCAAAGGCCAGCGCGTTGGCGATGGGCCGGCCTTCGGCCAGCGCCGTAACGAGAGCGCCGACGAGGGTGTCGCCGGCACCGACGGTGTCGACGGCCTTCACGGGCAGTGCAGGCACGCTCAGCGTGCCTTGCGCATCGACCCAGCACAGGCCTTCGGCGCCCAGAGAGACGAGCACGGCCGCCGGCCCCTTGGCACGCAGGGTGCGGGCCAGCGTCTCTGGATCGGCCGCACCGCCGCCCAGCGTCGTCACCAGGGCCTGGGCTTCCAGCGCGTTGACGACCAGCAGGTCGACATGCGGTAGCAGGGCCTCGCAGCCAGGGCGAAAGGGCGCTGCATTCAGCAGGGTCTTCACGCCGGCCGCATGGGCACGCTCGAACGCGCGCGCCACGCTTGCCAGCGGCAACTCCTGCTGAGCCACCAACCAGCAAAGGCCGTCCAGCTCCAGTGCCTCCACCTGCTCCAGCGGCAGCGTACCGTTGGAGCCAGCGACGGTGACGATCTGGTTCTCCGCATCCTCGGCGCCGACGACGATGAGGGCCACGCCGGGCACCTCGTCGGCGGGCTGTGCGATGGCTCGCACGTCGACGCCCTCCCCCGTCAGCTGCGCCACCATGGCCGCGCCGTTCTCCAGCAGGCCCACACGCGCCGCCAGCGCCACGCGGGCACCGAGCCGTGCCGCGGCCACTGCCTGGTTGGCACCCTTGCCACCGAGGCACGAGCCAAATCGCTGGCCGCGCAGCGTCTCACCCGGCAGCGGCAGGCGCGGCGCATGCACGATGAGGTCGCGGTTGACGCTGCCGAGGACGAGGATCTCAGGTGCGGTCATCCAGTCTCCAAATGAAAGAACCCCTCGGGGAGACCGAGGGGTTCGCGATGAGGCGAGAGCCGATCAGCGCTGGGCGATGGGCTTGACGTCGCGCGGGGTGGCGCCGACGAACAGCTGACGCGGACGGCCGATCTTGTACTCGGGGTCGCCGATCATCTCATTGAGCTGGGCAATCCAGCCGACCGTGCGGGCCAGCGCGAAGATGGCGGTGAACAGCGGCACGGGAATGCCGATGGCGCGCTGCACGATGCCCGAGTAGAAGTCCACGTTCGGGTAGAGCTTGCGGGCGACGAAGTACTCGTCTTCCAGCGCGATCTGCTCCAGCTTCATGGCCAGCTCGAACAGCGGGTCGTTCTGCAGGCCCAGTTCGGCCAGCACCTCGTGGCAGGTCTCGCGCATCAGCTTTGCGCGCGGGTCGTAGTTCTTGTAGACGCGGTGGCCGAAACCCATCAGCTTGACGCCGGAGTTCTTGTCCTTGACCTTGCTGATGAAGTCACCGATGCGGGCCACGCCGCCCTGCTTCTGGATGTCGCCCAGCATGTTCAGGCAGGCCTCGTTGGCACCACCGTGCGCGGGGCCCCACAAGCAGGCCACACCAGCCGCGATGGCCGCGAACGGGTTGGTGCCCGACGAGCCGCACAGGCGCACGGTCGAGGTCGACGCGTTCTGCTCGTGGTCGGCGTGCAGCGTGAAGATGCGGTCCATCGCGCGCACCAGCACGTCGTTGGGCTTGTACTCCTCGCAGGGCGTGGCAAACATCATGCGCATGAAGTTGCCGGCGTAGCTGAGGTCGTTCTTCGGGTAGATGTAGGGCTGGCCGATGGTGTACTTGTAGGCCATGGCCACCAGCGTCGGCATCTTGGCGATCAGGCGGATCGCCGCGATCTCGCGGTGCTCGGGGTTATTGATGTCGGTGCTGTCGTGATAGAAGGCCGACATCGCACCCACCAGGCCAGTCATGACGGCCATCGGGTGGGCGTCACGGCGGAAGCCGCGCAGGAAGAACTGCATCTGCTCGTTCACCATGGTGTGACGAGTGACCTTGTCCTCGAAGGCCGCCTTCTGGCTTTCGTTGGGTAGCTCTCCGTACAGCAGCAGATAGCAGGTTTCGAGGTAGTCGCAGTTCACCGCGAGCTGCTCGATGGGGTAGCCGCGGTACAGCAGCTCGCCCTTGTCGCCATCGATGTAGGTGATGGTGGAGTTGCACGACGCCGTGCTCAGGAAGCCGGGGTCATAGGTGAACTTGCCGGTCTGGCCATAGAGCTTGCGGATGTCGATGACATCCGGACCGATCGTGCCCTTGTACAGGGGCAGGTCCATCGAGGGGCTGCCGTCGGAGAACGACAGGGTGGCTTTGACGTCGGACGGGGTCATGGTTCGGTCCTTTGGGTTTTGAAAAGCATCAGGTGCGCAGGTCGGCTAGGACTTCGCGCACGGCAGCGGTGTCGATTTCACCACTGGGCTCCTTGCGGCGCAGCAACAGGTCCAATAGGTCGTTGTCGGCCAGGTCCATCAGCATCGTCAGGCCTTCGGCTTGCGTGACGCTGATGCCCGAGCTGGCGTGGCGCGCAAAGAATCGTTCGATGAAGAGATCGTTCTCCAGCAGGCCCCGACGGCAACGCCAGCGCAGCTTGGACAGCGCACGCTCGTCGATCAGGGCCGCGGCGACTTCACTCATCGTCATCAGACTCAGACCGCCCGGCGGACCATCAGTTCCTTGATCTTGCCGATGGCCTTCGTGGGGTTCAGACCCTTGGGGCAGACATCCACGCAGTTCATGATGGTGTGGCAGCGGAACAGGCGGTAAGGATCCTCGAGGTTGTCCAGGCGCTCGGCCGTGCCTTCGTCGCGGCTGTCGGCGATGAAGCGGTAGGCCTGCAGCAGGCCGGCCGGGCCGACGAACTTGTCGGGGTTCCACCAGAAGCTCGGGCAGCTCGTTGAGCAGCTCGCGCAAAGAATGCACTCGTACAGGCCGTCCAGCTCCTCGCGCTCGACGGGCGACTGCAGGCGCTCCTTCTCGGGCGGCGGGTTGTCGTTGACGAGATAGGGCTTGATCGAGTGGTACTGCTTGAAGAACTGCGTCATGTCGACGATCAAGTCGCGCACGACAGGCAGGCCCGGCAGCGGCTTGAGCACGATGGTGCCCGGCAGCGTGCGCATGTTCGTCAGACAGGCCAAGCCGTTCTTGCCGTTGATGTTCATCGCGTCGGAGCCACAGACGCCTTCACGGCAGGAACGGCGGAACGACAGGCTGGGGTCCACGGCCTTGAGCTTGACCAGGGCGTCCAGCAGCATGCGCTCATGGCCGTCCAGCTCGACCTCGAGGGTCTGCATGTAGGGCTTGGCGTCCTTGTCGGGGTCGTAGCGGTAGATCTGGAAGGTGCGCTTCATGTCTTGGCCTCGATGCTTTAGAAGGTGCGGACCTTGGGAGGCACCGATTCAACGGTGAGAGGTTGGAGATTCACAGGCTTGTAGTCCAGGCGATTGCCTTCGGAGTACCACAGCGTGTGCTTCATCCAGTTCGCGTCGTCGCGGTTCGGATAGTCGTTGTGCGCATGGGCGCCACGGCTTTCGGGTCGGGCGGCTGCGGAGATCATCGTCGCCTGGGCGGCCTCGATGAGGTTCTCGACTTCCAGCGCCTCGACACGCTCGGTGTTGAAGACCTTGGACTTGTCCTTCAGGCCGATGCCGCCGACACGCTTGGCGACTTCCAGGATCTTCTGCACGCCTTCGTCCATGCTTGCCTGCGTACGGAACACGCCGGCATGCTTCTGCATGGTGGCGCGGATGTCGTTGGCGACGTTCTGCGCGTACTCGCCGCTGGTGGACGACTCCAGGCGCGCCAGGCGGGCCAGGGTCTTGTCGGCGGCGTCCTTGGGCAGGTCCTTGTGCGACTTCGTCTTGAGGTTGAAGTCGACGATGTGGTTGCCCGCGGCACGGCCGAAGACCACCAGGTCCAGCAGCGAATTGGTACCCAGGCGGTTGGCGCCGTGGACCGACACGCAGGAGCATTCGCCGACGGCGTAGAGGCCGTTGATGATGTCGTTGTGCTTGCCGTTCTTGGGCACGACCACCTGGCCATGCACGCTGGTCGGAATGCCACCCATCTGGTAGTGGATGGTGGGCACCACGGGAATGGGCTCCTTCGTGATGTCGACGTTGGCGAAGTTGTGGCCGATCTCCAGCACCGAGGGCAGACGCTTGGCGATGGTGTCGGCACCCAGGTGGGTCATGTCCAGCAGCACGTAGTCCTTGTTGGGACCGCAGCCGCGACCTTCCTTGATCTCCTGGTCCATGGAGCGGGACACGAAGTCACGCGGCGCCAGGTCCTTCAGCGTGGGGGCATAGCGCTCCATGAAGCGCTCGCCGTTGCTGTTGCGCAGGATGGCGCCCTCGCCGCGGCAGCCTTCCGTCAGCAGCACGCCCGCGCCGGCCACGCCGGTGGGGTGGAACTGCCAGAACTCCATGTCTTCCAGCGGAATGCCAGCACGCGCCGCCATGCCCAGGCCGTCGCCGGTGTTGATGAAGGCGTTGGTGGAGGCCGCGAAGATGCGCCCCGCGCCGCCGGTGGCCAGCAGCACCGTCTTGGCGTGCAGGATGTGCACGTCGCCGGTTTCCATCTCCAGCGCGGTCACGCCGACGGCGTCGCCTTCGGCGTCGCGGATGATGTCCAGCGCCATCCACTCCACGAAGAAGTTGGTGCGCGCCTTGACGTTCTGCTGATACAGCGTGTGCAGCAGCGCGTGGCCGGTGCGGTCGGCCGCGGCGCAGGCCCGCTGCACGGGCTTCTCACCGTAGTTGGCGGTATGACCGCCGAAAGGACGCTGGTAGATGGTGCCGTCGGCATTGCGGTCGAACGGCATGCCGAAGTGCTCCAGCTCGTAGACGACCTTGGGCGCCTCACGGCACATGAACTCGATGGCGTCCTGGTCACCCAGCCAGTCCGAGCCCTTGATGGTGTCGTAGAAGTGGTAGTGCCAGTTGTCCTCGCTCATGTTGCCCAGCGACGCACCGATACCGCCCTGGGCGGCAACGGTGTGCGAGCGGGTCGGGAAGACCTTGGACAGCACGGCCACGTTCAGGCCGGCCAGCGACAGCTGCAGCGAGGCCCGCATGCCGGAGCCGCCGGCCCCGACGATGACCACGTCGAACTTGCGGGTCGAAATCTTTGCCGTCATCACAGTCTCCACAGCACCTGGATTGCCCAGCCGGCACAGCCAAGCAGCCACACGATAGAAAACACTTGCAGGGCCAGTCGCAGGCCGACCGGCTTCACGTAGTCCATCCAGATGTCACGCACGCCCACCCAGGCGTGGTAGGCCAGCGCGAGGATGGCGACGAAGGTCAACACCTTCATCCACTGCGGCGCGAAGACGCCGTACCAGTGGTCGTAGCCCAGTTCGCCGGGCATCAGGAAGCGGATCAGCACCGCCACGGTGAACAGGGCCATCAGCACGGCGGTGACGCGCTGGGCAAGCCAGTCGCGCAGGCCGTAGTGCGCGCCGACGACGAGGCGCTTGGAGCCGAAAGTGCTCATTGTTGTTGTCCTTGCAGGTTGGCTCAGTACAAACCGAACAGCTTGGCACCCAGCACCACGGTCAGCGCGATGCTCAAGCCCAGCGTGAAGACCGCGGAGCTGTGGCCCTGGGCCTTGCTGACACTGTGCGTGGCGTCCATCCACAGGTGGCGCACGCCGGCAATGAAGTGGTGCAGATAGGCCCAGATCAGGCCCAGCACGACCAGCTTGACAAACCAGGCCGGCAGCCCGGCCACGCCGGCCACGAAGACGTTGGTGAAGCCGTCATAGGAGATTTCCGAGCCCAGGCTGGCGTCCAGCATCCAGACCACGAAGGGCAGCAGCACGAAGATCAGCAGCCCGCTGACGCGGTGCAGGATGGAGACGATGCCGGCCGGAGGCAGCCGGTAACCGACGATCTGCGTGATGTGAATATTTCGGTATACGGGTCTTGTTTTGGCGCTATCCGTCATGGTCGAGCCTGCGTAATCGGGGTGAAACCAAACGATTCTAGGCCCAAGTGTTAACCCGAGCCGGCGCCATGCTGCACTGCGCCATCGTCAGCTTCAGTTCAAGTCGTTGCGGTAATGGTCGGCATCGGTGTGGTACAGGCCGCGCCTCAACTCCACCGGCCGGTCGCCATAGGTGAAGGCCAGACGCTCCACGCTGAGCAGGGGCTCGCCCTCGGGCACGCACAGCAGGCGCGCGGCCTCGGGCGTGGCAGCCACGGCGCGCAGCTTCTCCTGAGCCCGCACCATGTGCACGCCGAAACGCGCCTCGAAGAGTGCGTAAAGCGCCCCCGGATGGCCCTCGATCACTTCCGCCGTCAACCCCTCGAAATGCCGTTCCGGAAGCCAGAGTTCATCAAGCACGACAGGTCGCCCGCGCCGATGCAGCAGCCGGCGGACTTCGATGATGGGCTCCGAAGTGCGCAAGCCCAGCGCCCGGGCAATCTCGGCCGTGGCACGCAGGCGCCGGCAGCCGAGTAGCTCACGCGTGAAGCCTCCGGCCTCGTCATCGGCCACCAGGCGCAGGAAGCGGAATTGCTGGCGCGGTGCCGCGTGTGTGGCCACGAAGGTGCCGCTGCCCTGGCGGCGCTCGACGAGGTTCTCTGCGGCCAGCTCATCCAACGCCCGGCGCACGGTGCCGGTACTGGCACCAAAGCGTTCCGCCAGCGCCGGCTCGCTGGGCAGGGCATCACCCGGCCGCCACTCGCCGGCCGCGAGAGCCGCGACGATCAGCTGGCGGATTTGCTCGTACAACGGCGCAGGGGTCTTGGGCATGGGTGCATTGCAGCACAGGGTATGCCCGTACACTCAGCGGGATTCGCCCAGCTTTTTCAACTGCCCCTTCGGAGACCTCCATGAGCAAGAAACCCGTTCGCGTCGCCGTTACCGGCGCTGCCGGCCAGATCGGCTACGCCCTGCTGTTCCGCATCGCCTCCGGCGAGATGCTGGGCAAGGACCAGCCCGTCATCCTCCAGCTGTTGGAGATTCCCGACGAGAAGGCTCAGAACGCGCTGAAGGGCGTGATCATGGAACTCGAAGACTGCGCCTTCCCGCTGCTGGCCGGCATCGAGGCCCACAGCGACCCGATGACCGCCTTCAAGGACACCGACTACGCCCTGCTCGTCGGCGCCCGCCCGCGCGGCCCCGGCATGGAGCGCGCCGACCTGCTGGCCGCCAACGCACAGATCTTTACCGTGCAGGGCAAGGCACTGAACGCCGTGGCTTCGCGCAACGTGCGCGTGCTGGTCGTCGGCAACCCCGCCAACACCAACGCCTACATCGCGATGAAGTCTGCCCCGGACCTGCCGGCCAAGAACTTCACCGCCATGCTGCGCCTTGACCATAACCGCGCCGCCTCGCAGATCGCTGCCAAGACCGGCAAGGCCGTAGGCTCCATCGAGAAGCTGGCCGTGTGGGGCAACCACTCGCCCACGATGTACGCCGACTACCGCAACGCCACCATTGATGGCCAACCGGTCAAGGCCCTGATCAACGACGAGCAGTGGAACCGCGAAGTCTTCCTGCCCACCGTCGGCAAGCGCGGCGCGGCCATCATCGCGGCCCGTGGCCTGTCCTCGGCTGCCTCGGCCGCCAACGCTGCCATCGACCACATGCGCGACTGGGCCCTCGGCACCAACGGCAAGTGGGTGACGATGGGCATCCCGTCGGGTGGTGAATACGGCATTCCCAAGGAAGTCATGTTCGGCTACCCCGTCACCTGCGAAGGCGGCGAGTACAAGATCGTGCAAGGCATCGAGATCGATGCGTTCTCGCAAGAGTGCATCAACAAGACGCTGAAAGAACTGACGGACGAGCAGGACGGCGTCAAGCACCTGCTGTAAGCCTTTCGAGCGCGGCGGCATGAAGGACTGGAATCCGGACCTCTACCGCCGCTTCGAGGACGAGCGCACCCGTCCAGCCCGCGACCTGCTGGCACGGGTGCCGCTCCAGGCCCCACGCCGGGTCGTCGACCTCGGCTGCGGCCCCGGCAACTCTGCGGAGCTGCTGGTTCAACGCTTCCCCGATGCCGAAGTCATCGGCATCGACAGTTCCGCCGCCATGCTGGAGAGCGCCCGTGAGCGCCTGCCAGGCTGTCGCTTCGAGCTGGCGGACATTGCGGACTGGACGCCGCAGGACGCGCCCGACCTGATCTACGCGAACGCCTCGCTGCAATGGGTCGGCGACCATGAGAGGCTACTGCCTCGCCTGCTCGGCCTGCTGGCCCCGGGCGGCGTGCTGGCCGTGCAGATGCCGGACAACCGCGACGAGCCCACGCACCGCGCCATGCGCGAACTGGCTGCTCAACCTCCGTTCGCTGCGCTGATCGGCGACGCTAGCCGGCTGCGCACCGAGTTGCTGGGGCTGGATGGCTACTACGACCTGCTGGCGCCAATCAGCGCCTCGCTGGACCTTTGGCGTACCGCCTACCAGCATCCGATGGACTCGGCCTCCCGCATCGTCGAGTGGGTGCGCGGCACCGGGCTCAAGCCCTTTGTCGACCCGCTGCCCGAGCCCGAGCGCACACAGTTCCTAGCCGACTACGAACAGCGTATCGCCAGCAGCTACCCGCAACGTGCGGATGGCCGGCTGCTGCTGGCCTTCCCACGCCTGTTCTTCGTCGCAAGCCTCTCAACCGCGTGAAGCCGGCAGCCGCAAGGTTGCCGCCGCCTGCGCGAGCGGCTGGGCCCGCAGCCCATCCGCCGCGGCCCTCGCAGTCGCGTGCATGGATGCTGGCACGTCACAACATGCGCAGGCACAGCGGTTTGCATGGCCCCATCCTGGGTACAGTGACGCCATGAGCGCGCTCCTCCATCCCCGCGTGGCCCTTTTCGGCCATGAAGCGTCCCGCACAGCGCTACCTGTCGTCGACCACTATTGCGGCGTCGAAGCGCGCATGAGGAAGAGTCTGGCTCTGCAGGCCGAACTCGGCCCCGTCTTCGACATCACACTGGACGCCGAGGATGGTGCCCCCGTCGGCGGCGAGGCCGAGCATGCGCTGCTGATCGCCGAACTGGCGACAAGCGCAGCCAACCGCTTCGGCCGCGTCGGCGCCCGCGTCCACCCCTGGGGCCACGCCGCCTTCGAGGCCGATGTGGACACACTGATCGCCAAGGCCGGCGGTCGCCTGGCATATCTGATGATTCCCAAGCCCGAGGGCGCCGACGACGTGGATCGCGCCGCCGCCGCGATCGACGCCGCCTGCGAGCGCCATGGTCGCCCAAGGCTGCCGCTGCAGGTACTGATCGAGACCCACGGCGCGTTGCGCGAGGTGTTCCGCATCGCCGCCCATCCGCGTATCGAGTCCCTGTCCTTCGGCCTGATGGATTTCGTCTCCGCCCACGGCGGCGCCATTCCCAAGACAGCGATGGAGCTACCCGGCCAGTTCGAGCATCCGCTGGTCGTGCGCGCCAAGCTGGAGATCGCCGCCGCAGCCCACGCTTTCGGCAAGACGCCTTCGCACTGCGTCGTCACCGAGTTCCGCGACGCTTGCGCACTCGCCGCCGCCGCCCGCCGAGTCGCACGCGAGTTCGGCTACACACGCATGTGGAGCATCCACCCTGACCAGATCCGCCCCATCGTCGACGCCTTCGCACCTGCGGCCGAAGAGGTCGCCGAGGCCGCCGAACTGTTGCTCGCCGCGCAAGCCGCCCGGTGGGCGCCGATCCCGTTCCGTGACCGATTGCACGACCGTGCCAGCTATCGCTATTTCTGGACCGTGCTGGAGCGTGCCGAGCGCACCGGCCGCCCGCTCCCCGCCGAGGCACGGCAAGCGTTCTTCCCAGCATCCATCGGGTAAAGCACGGGCCTGGGCATGGCATGAGGCACCGGACAATCCTCACACCTGCTCACCCCTGGCCGCGCTCGCCTCGGCCATGATGCGCCGCCCCAATTCCCCCCTCTTTTTCCGCCCCACCTCGATGCCGTACCCCACGCTCCGCGGCTGCGCCGCCGCCCTCATCCTTTGCGCCGCACTGCCCGCCCTGGCCCAGACACCGCCGGCCAAGGCTGGCGTCAAGCCTGTCGCCAAACCCATCGCCAAAGCCTCCCCCAAGACGCCTGTAAAGAAGACGCCTGCACCGCCACCCGAGCCCGTGCTGACCGACGCTGACGAACCTCAGCTCGCAGCCGCCGAACGCGCCTACATCGGCGACTACGCCTGCGAGTTCAAGGAGCGCGTGCACATCGACAAGCACCCCAAGGTGGCCGGCTACATCAATGTCGCCTGGAAGAAGCAGGTCATCACGATGAAACCCGTGCTGTCGTCCACCGGCGCCCTGCGCCTGGAGGACGTGACCGGCCGCACTCTGATGATCCAGATCGCCAACAAGTCCATGCTGCTGGACACCAAGATCGGCCAGCGCCTGCTGGACGACTGCGTCCATCCCGAGCAGGAGAAGCTGATCGCGGCCGCCAAGGCCGCCAAGATCGCCGACCCCGAAGCCGAGGCGGCCGAGCAGGCCCGCAGCGGCCTCGGCATCACGCCCGTGGCCGGCAAGTGAGTCGTCTCGATTGAAACCTCCGGCCCAGGTATGTAGAATGCATGCATACTTTCTGATGCATACCTGAGCCGCCGGCCTGCCGCCGGCCTGCCGCCGGCCTGCCGCCGGCCTGCCGGCGGCCAGCCGCTGGAGGCCCCATGGAAGCCACCGTTGCCGAGCGCGGGCAGATCACGCTGCCCAAAGCCGTCCGAGACGCTCTTGGCCTGACCAAGGGCACGACGCTCAAGGTCGAGCTGGACGGTGGCCGCATCATCCTGCGCAAGGATGTCGGCGATGCGCTGTCCAAGATGCGAGGCCGCATCAAGCTGCCCGAAGGCACGACCACCGACGACGTGATGCGCGAGCTGCGTGGCCGCGCGCCGGGTGATCCCTACCCGCCGCCGGAGGAAACATGAGAGCCCCCGCGCGCACCTTGCAGGCTGTCCCCCACGTAGGCTTCGCCCCCCTGGGGATGGCCCGACGGAAAGCGGCATGATTGCCGTCGACACCTCCATCCTCGTCGACTACATCGGCGATGGCCCGTCCGCGGACGAGGCCGAGCAGTTGCTGCGCAGCGCGCTGTCGACCGGCCCGGTCGTGGCCTGCGAGGTGGTGGTCAGCGAGGTGGTGGCCGGCCTGGGCCACAGCGACATCGTGCTGGAGACGCTCGAAGCCATTGGCATCGGTTTCTCGCCGCTGGAGTTGCGTGCCGCCCTGCGCGCCGGCGAGATGCAGCGCCGCTACCGCCAGCGCCTGCCGGCCAGCGCCGACGCCAAGCGCAGCGTTCCCGACTTCCTCATTGGCGCGCATGCCCTGCTGCAATGCCAAGGGCTGATCACCCGCGACGCCGGTTTTTTCCGCGACTACTTCAAGGGCCTGCGCGTCATAGCGCCCAGGTCCTGAGTCTTTTTCATCCCCGTTCCGTTCCAGGAGTTCCCAAATGCTCACCGCCTACCGCCAACACGTCGCCGAACGCGCCGCCCTCGGCATCCCCCCCCTCGCGCTGGATGCCAAGCAAGTCGCCGAGCTGATCGAGCTGATCAAGAACCCGCCGGCCGGCGAGGACGCCTTCTTGCTGGACCTGCTGACGCACCGGGTGCCCCCGGGCGTTGACGATGCCGCCAAGGTCAAGGCCTCGTTCCTGGCCGCCGTCGCCCATGGCGACGTCAAGGTGGGCCTGATCTCCCGGTCCAAGGCCACCGAGCTGCTGGGCACCATGGTCGGTGGCTACAACGTGCATCCGCTGATCGAGCTGCTGGATGACGCTGAGGTCGCTGGCGTGGCTGCCGAGGGTCTGAAGAAGACCCTGCTGATGTTCGACTACTTCAATGACGTCGCCACCAAGGCAAAGGCCGGCAACGCCAAGGCCAAGGAAGTGCTGCAGTCGTGGGCCGACGCCGAGTGGTTCACGAGCCGCCCCGAAGTCGAGAAGAAAATCACCGTCACCGTCTTCAAGGTGCCTGGCGAGACCAACACGGACGACCTGTCCCCCGCACCCGACGCCTGGAGCCGTCCGGACATCCCGCTGCACTACCTGGCGATGCTGAAGAACACCCGCTCCGACGCGGCCTTCAAGCCCGAGGAAGACGGCAAGCGCGGCCCGATGCAGTTCATCGAGGACCTGAAGAAGAAGGGCCACGTGGTGGCCTACGTCGGCGACGTGGTCGGCACCGGCTCCTCCCGCAAGTCCGCCACAAACTCGGTCATCTGGGCCACCGGCGAAGACATCCCCTTCGTGCCCAACAAGCGCTTCGGTGGCGTCACACTGGGCGGCAAGATCGCGCCCATCTTCTTCAATACGCAGGAAGACTCCGGCTCGCTGCCCATCGAGGTGGACGTCTCGAAGCTGGAAATGGGTGACGTCATCGACGTGCTGCCCTACGACGGCAAGCTGGTGAAGAACGGCGAGACCGTCGCCGAGTTCAAGCTCAAGAGCGATGTGCTGTTCGATGAAGTGCGCGCTGGCGGCCGCATCAACCTCATCATCGGCCGCTCGCTGACCGCCAAGGCCCGCGAGTTCCTCGGTCTGCCCGCCTCCACGCTGTTCCGCCTGCCGCAGCCCCCCGCCGCCTCGACCGCCGGCTTCACGCTGGCACAGAAGATGGTCGGCCGCGCCGTGGGCCTGCCGGAAGGCCAGGGCGTGCGTCCCGGCACCTACTGCGAGCCCAAGATGACGACTGTCGGCTCGCAGGACACCACCGGCCCGATGACCCGCGACGAGCTGAAGGATCTGGCCTGCCTGGGCTTCTCGGCGGACCTGGTCATGCAGTCGTTCTGCCACACCGCCGCCTACCCCAAGCCCGTGGACGTGAAGACCCACCGCGAGCTGCCCGCCTTCATCAGCAACCGCGGCGGCGTGGCCTTGCGCCCGGGCGACGGCGTCATCCACAGCTGGCTGAACCGCCTGCTGCTGCCCGACACGGTCGGCACCGGCGGCGACTCGCACACCCGCTTCCCCATCGGCATCAGCTTCCCAGCCGGCTCCGGGCTCGTGGCCTTCGGCGCCGCCACCGGCGTGATGCCGCTGGACATGCCGGAGTCTGTGCTGGTCCGATTCAAGGGCGAGATGCAGCCCGGCGTGACGCTGCGCGACCTCGTGCATGCCATCCCGCTGTACGCAATCAAGGCCGGTCTGCTGACTGTCGCCAAGGCTGGCAAGAAGAACGTGTTCTCTGGCCGCATCCTCGAAATCGAGGGCCTGCCCGACCTGAAGGTGGAGCAAGCCTTCGAGCTGTCCGACGCCTCCGCGGAGCGTTCGGCCGCCGGCTGCACGATCAAGCTGAATCCGGCACCGATCAAGGAGTACCTGACCTCCAACATCGTGCTGATGAAGAACATGATCGCCGATGGCTATGCCGACGCGAAGACGCTGCAGCGCCGCATCGAGAAGGTCGAAGCCTGGCTGGCCAAGCCCGACCTGCTGGAAGCCGACAAGGACGCCGAGTACGCCGCCGTCATCGAGATCGACCTGGCCGACATCAAGGAGCCCATCCTCTGCTGCCCCAACGATCCGGACGATGCCAAGACGCTGTCTGACGTGGCCGGAACCAAGATCGACGAGGCCTTCATCGGCTCGTGCATGACCAACATCGGCCACTTCCGCGCCGCGGCCAAGCTGCTGGGCGGCCAACGCGACATCCCGGTCAAGCTGTGGGTTGCCCCGCCGACCAAGATGGACCAGAGCGAGCTGATCAAGGAAGGCCACTACGCCGCCTTTGGCACTGCTGGCGCGCGCACCGAAATGCCGGGCTGTAGCCTGTGCATGGGCAACCAGGCCCAGGTGCGCGAAGGCGCGACCGTCGTGTCCACGTCGACCCGCAACTTCCCCAACCGCCTGGGTAAGAACACCAACGTGTTCCTGGCCTCGGCCGAACTGGCCGCCATCGCGTCCAAGCTTGGCAAGATCCCGACGGTGGCCGAGTACCACGAGGCCATGGGCATCATCAACAAGGATGCTGCCAGCGTGTACCGCTACATGAACTTCGACCAGATCGAGGAATACGCGGACACCGCCAAGGGCGTGGCCGCCTGACGGCATAGCCCCTGAAAGCCCCCGCCGGCTCGCGCCGACGAGAGCTTTACAGAGATGGTCACCCCCATCTCGTGTTTGCCCCGAACACCCCGGTGACATAGGTTTCCGGGGTGTTCTTCTTTGTGGCGGAGCCTTTCCTGTTCGCGGCACAACGGGCTGTTACCCACCGCCCGCAGCAGCTTCCCAGAATCAGCGCTCCACCAACTCAAGGAGACGAACATGGGCAAGAAGCTGCTGCTGCTGGCGGGTGACTACGTGGAGGACTACGAGATCATGGTGCCCTTCCAGGCGCTGCTCGCCGTGGGCCACCAGGTTGACGCCGTCTGCCCAGGCAAGAAGGCGGGCGACTTCGTATTCACGGCCATCCACGACTTCGAGGGCGCCCAGACCTACTCCGAGAAACCCGGCCACCGCTTCGTGCTCAATGCGAGCTTCGATGCCGTGCAGGCCGCCGACTACGACGGCCTGGTGATTCCCGGCGGTCGCGCCCCCGAGTATCTGCGCACGGTGGCCGGCGTGCTGCCGCTGGTGCAGCACTTCGCCCAGGCGGGGAAGCCCATCGCGGCCATCTGCCACGGCGCCCAGCTGCTGGCGGCTGCAGGTGTCATCCGCGGCAAGAAGGTTTCGGCCTACCCGGCCTGCGCGGCTGAAGTGGAGCTGGCCGGCGCCAGCTATGCCAGCATCCCGGTGGACCAGGCCGTCACCGATGGCAACCTGGTCACGGCGCCAGCCTGGCCCGCCCACCCTGCCTGGATCGCGCAATTCCTGGCCGTGCTGGGCACGCGCATCAGCCACTGAGCGACGCGCACAATGACGCCAGGAGGTGTGCCATGTGCCAGGTCTTCATCAGCGCCAACCCCGAGTCCTACGAGTCGCGCACGCGCTCAGTGCGCCTGCACGGCGTGGTCACCAGCATCCGGCTTGAAAACCTGCACTGGGAAGTGCTGGACGAGATCGCCGCGCGCGATGGCATGGCTGTCACGCAGTTGATCGAGAAGCTGTACGACGAACTGGTGCAGGCTCGCGGCGCGGTGGGCAACTTCGCGTCCTTTCTGCGCGTCTGCGCGCTGCGCTACATGGCGCTGCTGGCGCGCCAGCGCATCCCGGCCGACCTGGGAGTACCCATACGTTCGCTGGACCCGGCCGCCGTCCTGGCGGACCTGCCGCCCAGTTGGGCGCGCACGCCGGGCCGTGTGGAACTACCACGCGCCGACGCCTGAGAACAGCGCTGGGGCCGCACGGCCCCAGCATGCTGGTCTTGAGGCGTCCTGGGGCGCCGTGTTCACACCACGCCCTGGGCCAGCATCGCGTCGGCCACCTTGACGAAACCGGCAACGTTGGCGCCATCGATGTAGCTGACGCCGCCACCGGCCCGCGCGCCGTGCTTCAGGCAAGCGGCATGGATGCCCTGCATGATCTGCAGCAGCCGGGCGTCCACCTCCTCGCGCGTCCACGACAGACGCATCGCGTTCTGGCTCATCTCCAGACCGGAGGTCGCCACGCCGCCCGCGTTGCTCGCCTTGCCAGGCGCGTAGAGCACACCCGCCGCCTCAAAGGCCTTGGCGGCCTCGATGGTGGACGGCATGTTGGCCCCCTCGGCGACGCACAGCACGCCGTTGCCAATCAGCGTGGCGGCGTCACGCGCGTCCAACTCGTTCTGCGTGGCACACGGCAGCGCCACGTCCACCGGCACATGCCAGGGACGCACGCCGGCCTCGAAATGCGCGTCGGTGCGCCGCGCGTAGTCGCTGACGCGGCCGTAGTGGTGGTTCTTGACGTCCATCAGGATGGCGAGCTTCTCCGGCGTGAAGCCGGCATCGTCAATGACCGTGCCGCTGGAGTCGGACACGGTGACCACCTTGGCTCCCAGCTGCATCGCCTTCTCGACCGCGTACTGCGCCACGTTGCCCGAGCCGGACACCGACACGCGCAGCCCCTCGAACGAGCGACCTCGGGTCTTGAGCATCTCCTGCGCGAAGTAGACGGTGCCATAGCCCGTCGCCTCGGGGCGGATCAAAGAGCCACCAAAGGACAGGCCCTTGCCGGTGAACACGCTGGCTGCGCTGTTGGCCAACTTCTTGACCATGCCGGCCATATAGCCTACCTCGCGGCCACCCACACCGATGTCGCCGGCCGGCACATCTGTGTCCGGGCCGACATGGCGGAACAGCTCCGTCGCAAACGCCTGGCAAAAGCGCATGATCTCGGCCGGGCTCTTCCCCTTGGGATCGAAGTCCGAACCGCCCTTGCCGCCGCCCATGGGCAACGTGGTCAGCGCGTTCTTGAAGGTCTGCTCGAAGGCCAGGAACTTCAGCACCGACAGATTCACCGACGGATGGAAGCGCAGGCCACCCTTATAGGGTCCGATGGCCATGCTGTGCTGGATGCGATAGCCGCGGTTGACGTGCACGTCGCCATGATCGTCAAGCCAGGAGACGCGGAACATCACGATGCGCTCGGGCTCCACCAGCCGGTCCAGCAGGCCCTGCTCCGCGTAGCGCGGATGCGCCTGGATGAAGGGCCACAGGCTTTCCATGACCTCGGTCACCGCCTGCAGGTACTCGGGCTGGCCGGGGTTGCGCTGGGCAACATGCTCGAGGAATTGACCTAGGGACGCGTATTTCATGGGCAGCAGCTCTCGGAACAGGCGTGGCGGAAGATCGCCACGGCAGTCCGTCATGTTAAAAAAACATGAACCCATGCACCATCTTGGGTTGCAAAGTCGGCGTTCGCACCAAAACAAGGCAACCAGCCGGCGTGACGCCGGTGTCGAAAACCATTCAGTTCTGAACTTCGCTCACTCAGTTCTGAACTTTTTGGATGGGCGCCCTGGCGGGCGTGTCTAGGACACGCGGGTGAGGGGCAGAACGTCGCCTGCAGGGCCGTTTGCAGCCCGCGGCATGGCGTCGCGCGCTGCACGCATCCGGCAGCTCAGCGGCGTGTCGCAGATGAGTTGCTTGTCGTGAGTGGGCCCCGCTCGGGCGATGGCCATGGCCGCGCCGCATATGGCCTGCTGCCCGTGTCGCTGCTTTCGCAGCAAAGCATGCGCAATCACGGCCAGCGCCAAGGCCTTGATCCGTTGGGAATGCCGGATGGTGCGCTCGTGCGCGAATCGACTGAGGCGAATGTGCGCTGCATTGCCTCACCATTTGAGGCGAACGGAGTACGATACGCCTCATGAGTACTTGGATCTGGTCGCAGCCGAACTGGCCGCACTTCGGCTATGACGCCGCACGCGCGGCGCCGGAGCTGGCGGAGGCCTACACCATGCATGGCTTGGTGTCGGGCAAAGCAGCAGCAATCGGCCTGGGAAGCACGAGCCAGGTGGCGCTCGACGTGTTGAGCGCTGAAGTGATGTCCACAGCCGCCATCGAGGGCGAGAGGCTCAACGCCGATTCAGTCCGCTCTTCAGTCCTGCGCCGGCTTGGGTTGGCCAACACCGGGTCCGGTGACCGCCATGTGGACGGCCTGGTCGACGTGATCAGCGATGCCATGATGAACTTCAAGCAACCGCTGACAGAGGACCGCCTTTGCCGCTGGCAGTCGGCTCTATTCCCGGGCAGCACCACCAGCATTCGCCGGATCGTCGTCGGGCGCTACCGCGACCACGAAGACCCGATGCAGATCGTCAGCGGGCCCATGGGGCGGGAGAAGGTCCACTACGAAGCCCCGCCCTCGGTGGACGTTCCAAAGCACATGGAGAGCTTCTTGAAGTGGTTCAACAACACCGCGCCGGACAGCCCCAGCGGCCAACGCCTTGACGGCCTGGCGCGGGCCGCCATCGCCCACGTCTGGTTTGAAAGCATCCATCCCTTCGAGGACGGCAACGGCCGCCTCGGACGGGCCATTGTGGACATGGCAATGATGCAGCACCTCAATTCGCCTGTTCGCCTGATCAGCCTCTCGACGCAGCTGGAGAAGAACCGCGGCGCCTACTACGAGGCGCTCAACCATGAGCAGCGCGGGGAGGGCGACGTGACCAAATGGGTGCAGTGGTTCGCCAGCCAATGCTCTGCCGCCTATGAGCGCACGAACGAGATCATTGATCGAGCCATTGAGAAGCGGCAGTTCTGGGATGCCCATGGCAAGGGCCTGGCTGAGCGCAAGAGCAAGGTTCTGCAGCGACTGTTGGACGAGGGCAATGGAGGCTTCCTGGGCGGCCTGAACGCTGACAAGTACATCAAGATGACTGGCGTGTCGCGGGCTACGGCCTCGCGAGATCTCGCTGAGATGGTTGCCGGCGGCCAGCTCTGGAGCGTGGGTGCAGGCAAGGCCATCCGCTACTACGTGAACGTGCCTGGTTGGACGCACGGAATTGACCGTGACGGCGCGCAGCAGGCCTCAGGGCCAGCCGGACAAAGTGTCGAGTCTGATGGGGCGCCTCTGACGGATCTGCAGGCGAGGCTGGAGGAGGCCGGCTTCACCGTCGGCCCCATCTCCGGCGACAAGGACCGCCAATACGTCGGGCCGGTTGTCGCGGTCACCGACCTCTACGCGGCTCAAGATCTAGGGCGGCGGCAGGTTGTCATCCACGACCTTAAGCGGCTGGACCGTGTGCCCGAACTCGCCGAACGTCTGGAGGTCACTTTCAAGGGTGGCCAAGGCCAAGTCACTGTCTTGGCAGGGCCTCGCAAGGACTTGGGGCGGTGAACCCGAAGGAGCTAGTTTGAAGCAACCCACCCAGCTCGGCCCGTGGCCATTGCGGCGATGGTGCTGCTGGGTTTGGCCAGGTAGCCGGTCAGCCAGGCGTAAAAGCTCAGAGTTGAAAGAATGAAACCCCTGAAAGTTCAGTCTTGAATGAGCGCGCGGTTCAGGACTCAATGAGCGCAGCTTCCGCAAGGCCTTGATCCAGCTCGTAGGGCGAGTTCGGGAGGTGTGCGGTTTCCGACAGCCGGCCCAAACAAAAAGCGGCCCGAGTTGCCTCAGGGCCGCTTGCGCGCCGGTTGGATGATGTTCAGGCCTTGATGTCCAGCAAGGCGCCGGTGGTGTTGAGTTGCGTCTGCAACACCTTCAGGTTCGCGACGAAGGCGTAAGCGGCCGACTGCTGCTCGACCACCTCGTTGGCCGGATTGATCTCGCGCTCCGGCACCTTGTCGACATTCGTCGGTTCCGGGCTCAGACGGTCCTGGTTGCTGGTTGCCAGGTTCGCGATATTGGCCGCCGACGCACGAAGCCGCTCGTTGGCGGACGACATGCCGGACAGGGCGGTTGAGAAAGCGACGGTCATGGCTTCAGTCCTGGGCTCTTCGACCGCTACATCGGCCGGGCTGAGCCGAACTTTAGAACATCCAGCGAAAAATCCCGCATTTCCGGGGATCACCCCGCCCGAAAGCGTGATTTCAGCCCGCCAGTTCCTCGTAGCCGCCGGCGGACACGAAGACCCGCACGCTGTCGCCACCCGCCGCCTTGGCCTCGGCGCAGGCCAGTGCGCCGGCGCCCAGCACCGCCTCCACGGTCGTCAGCGCCGGCTGGATCTGAACAACCCCCAGCGACGCCTTCACCCTCGTGCGGTGCAGGCCCCAGCGCAGCCGGTAGCCGGCAACGGCGGAGCGCACCTTCTCGGCGATGATCTGCGCGTAGTGCTGGTCGCAGTCAGGCAGCAGGATGGCGAAATGGTCGTCCTCGAGGCGTGCGACAAGGTCGGAGGCTCGCACCTTGCCGATCAGCATCTGGCCCAGGCCGTAGAGGAAATGGTCCCCCACCTCGGCCCCCATGTCCTTGACGACCTCGCCGAACCTGTCGACGTCGAGCCACAGCACCGACACTGGTTCGCTGCGGCGGCTGCCGACATGCTCGGCCAGCCGGCGCTCGAACTCCCGGCGGTTGGCCAGCTCAGTGACCGCGTCGTGCTTGGCCGTCCAGGTCGGCTGCAGGCGCTGCGCCCTGGCCGTCGTCACATCCTCGACGATCCACAGCGCCTCGTCCCCGGGAGCTTCCCAGTGCACCGGCGTGGCCTGCAGCCGGCCCCAGAAACGGTGGCCGTCCCGCTTCACGTACTCGATCTCCTCGTCCAGCGGCCGGCCAGCGGCAAAGGCCGCTGCGGCGCGCTCGTTCAGCCCTGCGTGAGCCAGGTCGGTCGTGTGGACCACCCGTGTCCCCTGGCCAGCCAGGTCGCTGTCGTCGCCAAAGCCGAACAGGTGGTTGAACTCCTCGCTGACGACCTCAAAACACTGGCCGCGGACAAAGGCGACCGCCATCGGCGCGCGCACCAGCAGGGCGCGAAGGCGGGCGGCGGTGGTGTCCTCGTTGCGGGCGGGGGCGGCGCTGCTCATGAAGTGTCTCCGGATCGATCTTCAGGCCCAACTATCGCAGGACTGCAGGCTTTAGACCATGCAGCCGATCACGGGATCGGCCTCAGGGTGCGATCTGCTCGGCGTAGTCGTACAGCGCAGACAGAATCCCCTCCCCGCGCTCATCCGCCGTCTCGCCCAACTGGTCGATGCGCTCCATGAAGGCCGACAGCGTCTGGGCACCACCCTCGCCTTCGTGCAGCCTTGCACTCAGATGCGCGTGCCAGCGCTCGGCCTCCTCGGCAGACAGCGCCTGCGGGAAGTTGCGCGCCCGCCAGCGGAACACCAGCTCGTCCAGCCTCCCGTCCTGGAAGGCCAGCTTGCCCTGGGCCGCGCGCTCGGTGAGTTGCTCAGGCGGCGTCGTGCGCACGCGGTTCAGCGCGCGGCGGTCTTCATTGCCGATGAAGCCGCCGTAGAGGTCCTCGTCCACATCGGCAGCCTGGAATGGCTCGCGCTGGAACACCTCCGCCCACAGGCCGTCCAGCAGCCGCCCCTTCTCGGCCAGCAGCCCGGCGCTCGCGAGCTGAGCCTCGACGTCATGGCCCCAACGCTGGGCCATGGCCGGGCTGAGCGTCTTCAGGTTGCCGATGACGATGGGGCTCTTGTTGACGTGAATGGTCTTGATGGGCAGCCGCGTGACGCCCTCGGGCAGCTCATCCTGCTTCGTGAACATGCGCTGGCGGATAGCCTCGGCGTTCAGGGTCAGCAGTTCTTCGGGCGAGACACTGCAGTCCCAGACGATCAACTCGTTCTTGTTCGTCGGGTGCGGCGCCAGCGGCCAGACCATGGCGATACAGCCACGTTCCGGACCATACATGCCCGAGACGTGCAGGAAGGGTTTGCCCACACCGATCTCGTCCCACACGGCCTGCTTGCTGCGCAGCTTCACGCAGAAGTCCCACAGCTTGGGTTGTGCCTGGCGCAGCTTGCGCGCCAGCGCAACGGTGGCGCGCACGTCCGACAACGCATCGTGCGCGGCCTCGTGCGCCACCCCGTTGGCCACTGTCAGATGCTCCAGCTTGAAGCTGGGGCGGCCGTCCTCGTGCCGGGGCCATTCCATGCCGTCGGGCCGCAGCGCATAGGCGCAGCGCACGACATCCAGCAGGTCCCAGCGGCCGCAGCCGTTCTGCCACTCGCGACCATAGGGGTCGATGAGGTTGCGCCAGAACAGGTGCCGCGTCACCTCATCGTCGAAGCGAATGCTGTTGTAGCCCACGCCCACGGTGCCAGGCAGGGCAAGGACCGTCTCGATGGCCGCAGCGAACTCGTGCTCCGGCACGCCGCGCTCAAGGCAATGCTGGGGCAGGATGCCAGTGAGCAAGCAGGACTCGGGGTCGGGCAGGTAGTCGGGGGCCGGCTGGCAGTAGAGCATCAGCGGCTCGCCGACCTCGTTCAACTCGGCATCGGTGCGCAGGCCGGCGAACTGCGCCGGCCGGTCGCGGCGCGGCACGCGGCCGAAGGTCTCGTAGTCATGCCAGAAAAAGCTCAGGTCGCTCATGTTGTCACGATAGCGCAAGCCCTGGAGGACGCCCCGTCGCCAAGCCGGATGGCCTCCGCTAGAGTGGCCCGAACGTCGCAAAAGGATGGGAGCCGGCCTTGAAGACCCACGCAGCACTGCTTGACGCTTGGCCGGCCCTCGCACTCGTGACGGCATTGGCGGGGATCACCGGCCAAGCCAGGGCCGACGACGACACCATTGCCACCGACCGCCCGGACTTCGTGGAATCCAGCGACGTGGTCGGCAAGGGCCGCTTCCAGCTCGAGACCAGCATGGCCTTCGAGCGGGATCGCCAGGGCGGCGTGAGGACGCGACTGGCCAGCACCCCCACGCTGCTGCGCATCGGCGTCGCCGAGGCCTGGGAGCTGCGCTTCGAGACCGACGGCCGACTGCGGCAGCGGACGGATGCCGCCGGGCTCACGACGCGGGAGAACGGCTGGTCTGACCTGTCGGTGGGCGTCAAGTGGCATCAGCACGATGGCGACGAGGAGGCCGGCACGCCTGGGCTGGGCTGGCTGCTGCACGTGGACGTGGACAGCGGCTCGGGCAGCTTCCGCGGCCAGGGCTTGCGACCTTCGCTGCGCTTCGTGGCCGAATGGGAGTTCGCGGGCGGCTGGTCATTCGGCGTCATGCCGGGCCTCTATCGCGACCGTGACGAGGGCGGCCGGCACTTCGTCGGCGCCATCCTGGCCGGCGTCGTCGGCAAGTCGCTGACCGATAGGCTGCGCGGCTTCGTCGAGGTCTCGGGCCAGCAGCTCGCTTCCAACCGCCATGGGGGCAGCGTCGTCACCTTCGACACCGGCCTGGCCTATCTGCTCGGCCGCGACTTGCAGGTGGACGTAGCCCTGTTCCGCGGTATCAGCAAGAACGCACCCGACCTGGCCTGGACGATCGGCCTGTCCGCCCGCTTCTGAGGAGACGCAGCGATGAGCCTCACCATCCGCCAGCGCCTGCTGGCCCTCAGCCTGCTGGGCCTGTTCTTCGTTTCCCTCGTCGGCGTAGTGGGCTATCTGGCCCTGGGCACGCTGTCCAGCACGGCTGAGTCCGTGGCGCGCTCCAACTCGGCGCTGCGCTCGCAGCTGGAAGCGGACATGATGCACGACGCGCTGCGCGGCGACGTGCTGCGCGCGGTGATGGGCGGTCTCAAGGGCCAGGCGGCCGAGGTCACCGATGCGCAGAGGGACATCAGCGGGCATACGCGGGCGTTCCGCGAACACATGGACGAGCTCAAGTCCCTGGAGCTCAGCCCTGCGATTTCCGCCGCGATCGGCAAGACCCAGACACAGCTCAACGCCTACATCGAAAGTGCCAACGAGGTGGTTGCGCTGGCCGGCAGGGACCTGGCTGCCGCGGAAGCACGACTCCCCGTCTTCGGCAAGGCCTTCAAGGCGCTGGAGGCGGAGATGGAGCAGCTCAGCGACCTCATCGAGGCCTTCGCCAAGGAGACCGACGCGACCGGCGCGGCCTCGGCATCGCGCGCACGGCTGCTGCTGGTCGCGGCTGCAATCGTCGGTGCGGCGCTACTGCTGGGCTTCAACCTCGTTGCGGCACGCCGCATCACGCTGCCGCTGCAGCAAGCCGTCAGTCATACGCAGACGGTGGCGGCCGGCGACCTCAGCCATCACGTCGAAGGTCACACCCGTGACGAGACCGGCCACCTGCTGCTGGCGCTGGAGCAGATGGGCACCAGTCTGGCCCATATCGTCGGCCAGGTGCGATCCAGCGCGGACTCGATCGCCACCGGCTCGGCCGAGATCGCCACCGGCAGCGCCAACCTCAGTCAACGCACCGAGGAGCAGGCCAGCAGCCTGGAGGAGACCGCCTCCGCCATGGAAGAGCTGACCGCGACGGTGCGCAACAACGCCGAGACCGCGCAGCGCGCCACCGAGCTGGCGCGCTCGGCCGCCGGCGTCGCCGAGCGCGGCGGCACGGCGGTGGGCGAGGTCATCAGCACGATGGGCGAGATCTCGGCCAGCTCGCGGCGAATCGCGGACATCATCGGTGTCATTGACGGCATCGCCTTCCAGACCAACATCCTGGCGCTGAACGCGGCCGTGGAAGCTGCCCGGGCCGGCGAGCAGGGCCGCGGTTTCGCGGTCGTGGCCGCGGAGGTACGCTCACTGGCACAGCGCTCGGCGACTGCAGCACGTGAAATCAAGGACTTGATCGGCAACAGCGTGGCGCGCGTCGAGGCCGGTGCCCAGCAGGTGGGCCGGGCGGGCGAGACCGTACAGAGCATCGTCGCCGAGGTGGGCAAGGTCAGCGACCTCATCGCCGAGATCAGCTCGGCCAGCCATGAGCAGAGCCAGGGCATAGGCCAGGTGGGCTCGGCCGTCGCCGTGCTCGACCAGATGACGCAGCAAAACGCGGCCCTGGTGGAACAGAGTGCCGCGGCGGCAGAGAGCCTGAAGGATCAGGCAGCCCGGCTGGCCGCGCTGGTGGCGCAGTTCAGGCTGCCGCGCTGAGGCTCAGCGTTTCCTGACGACCACGCTGCCGATGGAATAGCCGGCGCCGAAGGAGCAGATGACGCCCGTCTCGCCAGCCGTCAGGTCGCCATGGTGCTCATGGAAGGCGATGATGGAACCCGCCGACGCCGTATTGGCGTACTCGTTCAGGATCAGCGGCGCGACCTCGCTGCCAGCGTCGGCGCCGACCAGCTTCTTGATGACCAGCTGGTTCATGCCCTGGTTGGCCTGGTGCAGCCAGAAGCGGCGCATCTGCGTCGGCTCCAGTCCCAACTTGGCCAGGTGGGCCTCGATGTGGGCGGCGGCCATGGGCACCACTTCCTTGAAGACTTTGCGGCCCTCTTGGTAGAAGGTCAGGTCGCGGGCATTGGGGTCGCGGTCCTCGGCGCGGTTCATGAAGCCGAAGTTGTTGCGGATGTTGCTGCTGAACTGCGTGGCCAGTTGCGTGCCGAGAATCTCCCACTGGTCGGCGCTGGTGGCCGTGTCGGCGCGCTCGACGATGAGGGCCGTGCAGACATCGCCGAAGATGAAGTGGCAGTCGCGGTCACGCCATTCCAGGTGGGCCGAGGTGATCTCGGGGTTCACCACCAGCACGCACTTGCTCGCGCCCGAGCGCACCGCGTTAAAGGCCTGCTCCAGCGCGAAGGTGGCCGACGAGCAGGCCACGTTCATGTCGAAACCGTAGCCGCCAGCACCCAGCGCCTGCTGGATCTCCACGGCCATCGCCGGGTAGGCTCGCTGCATGTTGGCACTCGAACAAAGCACCGCATCGATGTCGGCACCCGTCTTGCCGGCCACCTGCAGCGCCTGGCGGGCCGCGTCCACGGCGATCTCGGCCATCAGCGAAATCTGGTCGTCGGGACGCGGCGCGAAGCGCGGGTACATGCGGGTCGGGTCCAGCACGCCGTCCTTCTCGATGACGTAGCGCTGCTTGATGCCCGACGCCTTCTCGATGAACTCGACGCTGGAATGCGTCATGGCCGCACGCTCGCCGGCGGCAATGGCCCCGGCATGCTCGGCGTTCTGCAGATCGGCGTAGCGGTTGAAGGCCTCGACGAGCTCGGCGTTGGTGATGACGTGCGGCGGCCGGTACAGGCCGGTGCCGCTGATGACCACGGCCGGGAATGAAGCTTGCATAGAGTAGCCGGGCGATGCCGCCTGCCGAAGTACGAAGGCTCGAATCTTACTGAGCCACGCTGGTGCCATCACTCCGCACTACTCTGGAGCGCCATGCACGAAGACAGCCTGCTTCCGCCCGACGACGGCCTGCGCCTGGCGCTGCACAACGAGGTGCACGCGCGACCGCCGCCGCGTATCCGGCTGCCCGCCGTCATCATCCACGTCGCGGTGCTGAACGATGGCGTCAGCCGGGCTGACGAACATGCCCACCTGCGGCAGTTGCCTGGCCAGCACGCGCTGGCAGCAGACGCGCTGAACGCCAACTTCCTGCGCCTGCGCTGCGGCGAGTTCTCGCTGAAATGGGAACGTCACGCCGAGTTCACGCGTTACGCAGTGGTGCAGCCGCTGCCGGCCGACGCGGAGCCCGGCGCGCAGACGCTGGACGCACTGCCGCTGCGCGTGGACGCTGCCTGGCTGGGCCGCATTCCAGGGCGCACCATCGCGGCGATCAAGCTGGTCATGGCCGAGCGGCCGCTGACCTTCGCGCCCAGCGCGCTGGCGGAGGCCCAGGCATGGTTTGGCGCCCATGCCGTCGTCGCCTCCACCATGGGCGGGCATTCACTGGTCGTCACCGACTTCTGCCTGCGTGCGACCGGCTTCGAGCACATCGTCGTGCTGGCCGAGCCCGGCACACCAGAGACCCGCGCCGGGCGCATCTGCCAGCGCCTGCTGGAGCTGGAGACCTACCGGCTGATGGCCTTGCGCGGCCTGCCCGCGGCCAAGTCACTGGGTGCCACGCTGGCCGAGGTGGAAGCGACGCTCGCCGGCATCACGGCACGGCTGGAACGACGCGGCGCGTCCGAGGCGGAGCTGCTGGACGACCTGATTTCCACCGCCGCCCGCGTCGAGCACGCAACGGCCGAGCACCAGTACCGCTTCGCAGCGACCGAGGCCTACCAGGCCATCGTCGCGGCGCGGCTGGATGAGCTGCATGAGGGCAAGGTGGCCGGCACGCAGACGCTGGGCGAGTTCATGCAGCGCCGGCTGTCTCCGGCCATCGCGACGGTGTCGGCAACCGCGCAGCGACTGGACGCGCTGTCGCGGCGCATCGAGCGCGCCAGCGCACTGCTACGTACGCGGGTAGACATCGCAACGGAGGTCCAGAACCAGCAGCTGCTGGCCCAGATCGGCGACGGCCAGCGCACGCAACTGCGCATGCAGGCCACGGTGGAGGGCCTGTCGCTGGCGGCCATTACCTATTACGTCGTCAGCCTGCTGCTGTACTTCTTCAAGGCGCTGAAGACCGAAGGCTGGCTGCCGGTATCGCCAGAACTTGCGGCCGGTGCCGCCATCCCCGTCGTGTTGACTGGCGTCTGGTGGACGACCAGGCGGATCCACCGTAAATTCTTCGGCCACTAGAATCGGCCACCGGGCCCAAATTTTGTCTTCGGTCCGGCGCGTCGCGTCTTGACTTCGCAAGCGAAGTTGGACTGCGATGTGACGGCCTCCCGGCCGTCGAGGGTGCCAGCCCTCTTGCCGAAGCAAGTCAAGCGCTCGCAGCCCAGGTCGCGCACTGCACGAACGCGCGCCGCAACTGTGAACACCATTGACATGGAAATCTTCGACTACGACAACATCTTGCTGTTGCCGCGCAAGTGCCGCGTGGACAGCCGCTCCGACTGCGACACCTCCGTGCAGTTCGGTCCGCACCGCTTCAAGCTGCCGGTGGTGCCGGCCAACATGAAGACCGTGGTGGACGAACCCATCACCGAGATGCTGGCCCGCGAGGGCTACTTCTACGTGATGCACCGTTTCGACCTCGACAGCCTGGCCTACGCCAAGGACATGCGAGACAAGGGCTTGCTTGTCTCGCTCAGTGTGGGTGTGAAGCCGGCTGACCATGAGCTTGTCGACAGGCTCGCGGCCGAGGGCGTCGGTGCCGACTACCTGACCATCGACATCGCGCACGGCCACGCCGAAAGCGTGCAGCGCATGATCGCCCACATCAAGCACAAGCTGCCCGAGGCCTTCGTCATCGCAGGCAACGTCGGCACGCCCGAGGGCGTCATCGATCTGGAGAATTGGGGCGCAGACGCGACCAAGGTCGGCGTCGGCCCGGGCAAGGTCTGCATCACCCGGCTCAAGACCGGCTTCGGAACGGGCGGCTGGCAGCTGTCAGCGCTGAAATGGTGCGCCCGCGTGGCCACCAAACCCATCGTGGCCGACGGGGGTATCCGCCACCACGGCGACATCGCCAAAAGCGTGCGCTTCGGCGCGTCCATGGTCATGATCGGCTCGCTGTTCGCCGGCCATGAGGAGTCGCCTGGCAACACGGTCGAGGTCGACGGCAAGCTCTACAAGGAGTACTACGGCTCGGCGTCGGACTTCAACAAGGGCGAGTACCGGCACGTAGAAGGCAAGCGCATCCTGGAGCCGGTCAAGGGCAGGCTCGGCGACACGCTGCGCGAGATGCAGGAAGACCTGCAGAGCTCGATCTCCTATGCCGGCGGCACGCAGCTGGCCGACTTGAAGAAGGTCAACTACGTGATCCTGGGCGGAGAGAACGCGGGCGAGCACTTGTTCATGTGAAACGCGTCCGTGGGGCGCCGTGCGCCGAGCAAGTCAGCACGAGCCCCACGATGTGACGCGCCTGCAGGGGATGCAGCCGGAACGCGGGTGAACAGCTACACCTGTGACCAGGCTCAGGGCTCACCCTTGGATGGCTTGGGGTACTGGCGGTTGATGTCCAGAGGCTCCGCATACGGCGAACTCCAGGCCAGCTCATGCAAGGCAGCCAGCCGCCCGGCCATGGCTGCGTCACGCAGCACCACCTCCAGGTTGCGCGACTTGTCCAGATAGCCGCCGGCCCAGTTGCTGGTTCCCACCCATGCGACCTCGCCGTCGATGCTCATCGCCTTGGTGTGGATGACCCGCGCAAAGGGGATGAAACCGGTACTGGCGCGCGGCAGCGTCACGACGCGGATCTCGATGCCTGGCAGCAGTGCCAGGCTCTTCAGGTGATGGATGGCCGGCTGCTCGGTGTTCCAGCTCGACACCATCAGCTTGATCTTCACGCCGCGAGCTGCGGCGGCCCGGATTGCGTTGTCGATGACGGGGTAGAAGGGCCGCTGCCCGGGTGCGTACGACAGCGGCGCATAGTCCAGCAACTGCACCCTCACTTCGCTGCGCGCCTGGGCCAGCAGGCGCGGCAGCACCTCCTCGGAGTCGCCCACGCCAGGCGGGTTCCAGGCGCGCGGACTGGACAGCAGGAAGGCCTTGCGCGCGATGTCGAACGGTGCCGCCGGCTGCACCAGCGCGGGCACGACCTGGCCGGCAGCCACCAAGGCCTGGGCCTGCCAGTCCTGCTCGAACACGGCCTGCACCTCGGCCACCAGCGCCGGGTCCGTGATGCGCAGGCCTGCCTCCTGGATGTGCTTGAGCGAACGCCAGTCGAAGTTCTGGCTGCCCACATAGGCCTCACGCCGGTCGACGACGAAATACTTGGCGTGGATGATGCCGTTGCCGCTGATCTTGCTGTAGTCCAGCAGGCGGAACTCCAGCCCGGGAATGCGTTGCAGCCGCGCCAGCGTCGCCGGCTCGGACAGGCGCTGGCCCTTGGCCTCCATCAGGAAGCGCACCTTCACGCCACGGGCCAGCGCAGCCTCAAGGCGGGTTATCAACAAGTCCAGTGCCTCGCCGTCGCGGCCAGCGACGTAGAACTGGCCGATGACGATCTCCTCGCGGGCGGCATCGAACATTTCTCGCCAGACCTGCACGGGCTCGCGCAGGTCTGGTGCTGTCAGGCGTGTTTCGGCCGGGGCGGTGTAGACCAGTTCGTAGCCCGGAATCGAAAACTCGGCCCGCGCCGGCGGGGCGTTCAGGCAGGCGAGGCTGGTCAGGACGCCCAGTGCCAAGGCGGGCAGGCGGAGGAAGGTGTTCATGGCGGTGTATTCAGCAAAAAGCGCCCGCAATGTAGCCGTCGCGGGGCCGACGGACAGAATGACGGTTCGCGCCCGACAGGACACGCCATGGATTTCAACGACTACCGTCGCCACGATGCCACCGCCCTGGCCGCCCAGGTGGCCACCGGCAGCATCCGCCCCGAAAACCTGCTGGAGCTGGCTCTCGCCCGCTTGGCCTCCGTGCAACCGCAGCTGCGTCCGGTCTGCCGGCTCATGGAGGCCGAGGCCCGCGCCCAGTTGGCGCGCGGCATCGGCAACGGCCCGCTGGCTGGCGTGCCCGGCCTCATCAAGGACGTGGCCCAGGACTACGCCGGCGTGCCCACGAGCTGCGGCAGCCGCGCCTATGCCCGCCTGCCGCCACCGCGCGAGCATGCCCATGTCGTGCGGAGGTTGCTGGATGCCGGCCTCGTCGTCTTCGGCAAGACCAACGCGCCTGAACTGGGCCTCAAGGGTGTCAGCGACCCGCAGGCCTTCGGCCGCAGCAGCAACCCCTGGGACGTCGGCCGCACTCCGGGTGGCAGCAGCGGCGGTTCAGCCGCAGCCGTGGCGGCGGGCGTCGTGCCGATGGCCGCCGCCAACGATGGTGGCGGCTCCATCCGCATCCCGGCAGCCTGCTGCGGGTTGGTCGGGCTCAAGCCCTCGCGGGGACGCATCTCCGCCGGTCCGGGCGCGGGCGAGGTCTGGTTCGGTGCCTGCAGCGAAGGCGTCATCTCGCGCAGCGTGCGTGATACGGCACTAGCGTTGGACGTCCTCGGAGGCCCCGAGCCAGGTGACACGGTGGCGCTGGCCACGCCGGATACGCCGTTCGTTGCACAGTTGCGCACCCCGTTGCGGCGCCTGCGCATCGCCTGGAGCGCCGATTCGCCCATCGGCGAGCCGGTACACGACGAAGCCCGGCTGGCCGTCGAGCGCACGGTCGCGCTGCTGCGAGGCCTCGGGCATGCCGTCGAGCCGGCCCGCCCGGACCTCGACGGCCGCGCGCTTGCCAACAGCTACCTGCACATCTACTTCGGCCAGGTACCGGCCACACTGCGCCAGGTTGTCGCGGCTGGCGGAAGCGAAGCGGATTTCGAGCCGCTGACCCGCCTCATCGCAACGCTTGGCCGTGCCACCAGCGCCGAGCGGCTGACGCTAGAGCTGCTGCGCTGGAACGACTACGCCCGCAGCCTCGCCGCGCTGCATTCGCGCTACGACGTCTACCTGACACCCACGCTGGCCTCACCTCCTATTGCACATGGCACCGGCGATCCGCCAGCCCTGCAGCTGGCCGCGTTCAACGCGCTGCGGGCCTCGGGCGTGCTGGGCCTTCTCAAGCGCGCCAGCCTGCTGGACGGCATCGTGCAACACATGGCCGCAGACAACCTGCGCCATGTCCCCTTCACCCAGCTCGCCAACCTGACCGGCACGCCTGCCCTCTCGCTGCCACTGCACTGGACGGCCGACGGCCTGCCACTGGGCGTCCAGTTCAACGCGGCCCCGGGCGAGGACGGGTTGCTGCTGCAGTTGGCCACCGAACTCGAAGCCGCCCAGCCCTGGTTCGACCGCATCCCGCCCTAGCCGAAGCGCACCGAAGCCTCGAAGCCCGGATCGGCGTTGCGCAGTTCGAGCCGGCCACCATGAGCCTCGGCTACCAGGCGGCACAGGCACAGTCCCAGGCCCACACCCCCACCATGGCGGGTGCGCGCCTCGTCCGGCCGATAGAAGGGCTGGCCCAGCTGAGGCAGCGCCGCAGGCGGCACGCCCGGGCCGAAGTCGCGCACCGTCACCCGCACACCCGCCCCCTCCCGGGCCAGGCTGAGCTGCACGGTGCCGCGTGCCGCATCGTTGTGGCGCAGCGCGTTCTGAACCAGATTGCGCAGGCACAGCTGCAGGCGCAGCCGGTCCAGTTGCAACACTGGCAGGTCAGGGTCGATGCGCAGTTCCAGCCCGGGCTGCGCCTGCTCGCGTGCAAGCACGGCGAGATCGCAGTCGGACAACTGCAGCGCACTGTGCCCGCTACCCAGCCTTTCGCTTTCCAGCAACGCCGAAATGAGGTCGCGCATCTGCGCGAGCTCCTGCAGCAGCGCATCGCGCGACTCGCCCTCGCCGACCAGCTCGGCGTGCAGCCGGGCACGCGTCAGCGGGCTGCGCAACTCATGGCTGATCGCCAGCAGCAACGCGCGCTTGCCGTCCAGCATGGCCTGGATGTCAGCGGCCATCTGGTTGAAGCGAAGCGCCAGGTCGCCGATCTCGTCACCGTGAATGATGGGGACGCGATGCGAGAACTCGCCGCGCCGGAAAGCCTCGGCACCGATGGCCAGCGCATGCAGCGGGCCGACCATGTGCCGGATCATGCCAAAGGCCGCACCCGTGACCAGCAGCAGGGCTGGCACGGCCCACAGCAGTCCGTAGGCGCTGCCCATGGACAGCCACAGGATGGCGCTGCTGAGGCAGGCCAGAATGACGAAGATGGCGATCAGCCGCGCGCCCAGCGAGTGCTTGAAACGCGCGTGCTGGTGATGCCAGCGTTGGTGCCAGCGGTGGCGGACCCGCCATCGGTACTCCCAGTCGCGGCTCATGCGCCTGGCACGCTTGGCCTTCTTGCGCTCCCAGCGCTCGCGCCAGCGGTGGTCGTAGGGATGCTGCGACCTCATGAGATCTTTTGCGGGAGCGCGAAGCAGTAGCCCGCATTGCGCAGCGTCTTCAGTGCCGCCAGAGGCTCCAGCTTGCGCCGCAGCCGGCTGACGAGGATGTCCACGGCTCGCGTGAACAGCTCCGCCTCCTGGCCGCGAAGCCGGTTCAGGATGTCGTCGCGCGAGAACACCCTGCCCGGCTCACGCGCCAGCATCAGCAGCAGCTCATACTCCGTGCCGGTCAGCTCGACCAGGCCACTCGCGCACTTCACCTCGCGGCGCGCGGTATCGATCTCCATGCCCTCGAAGCGGAGCTTGACGGCTGGCTGCGGTACTGCGGTCGCAGCCGCTGGCGGCGCGAAGCGTGTGCGGCGCAGGATGGTCTGCAACCGCGCCGCAAGCTCGCGCGGCTCGAAGGGCTTGGGCAGGTAGTCGTCGGCACCAAGCTCCAGACCCACGACGCGGTCGGTCAGGTCGCCACGCGCCGTCAGCATCAGGACGGGCATGTCGCGCCAGGCATCGCTGCCCCCGCGCAGACGCTTGCAGAACTCGAAGCCATCCATCTCGGGCAGCATGCCGTCGAGGATGAGCGCATCGAAACGCTCAGCGGCCAAGCGCTGCAGCGCAACGCTTGGCCGGGTGACGGCTTCGAGCTGGAGGTCGAAGCGGGCAAGGTATTGCGTCAGCGGCCCGGCGAGGGCCTCGTCGTCGTCAATCAACAGCAGTCGATGCATGGCGCGATGGATTCTGCCCGGCCCGCACCAGCGTGATGGCCCGCTCGGGACAGGCACTGACGCAATGGCCACAGGCCTCGCAGGCCTGTGCGTTGGGCGTGAAGGCCTGCTCCCAGCCGTGCGCCATGCCACGGAGCTTGCCGAACAGGCTCAATGCTCGGCGCTGTTCGGGTGGGAGCTTGCCCAGCGTGAACACATTGAAGGGGCAGACGGCCATGCAGCCGCCCTTGCCTTCGCAGCGATTGCGGTCGATGACGGGCACGAAGCGGCCACGCGGCTGCTTTGCGCAGTGCACGTCCATCACGCCGCGTCCCCATGCCGGCGCGAATGGCCGAAACGCCGCATCATGAAGCGCAGCATCTGGCGCTGCTCACTGTCCAGCGAGTCGAAAAAGTCGGCAAAGCTGCCGAGCAAGCCAGGACCGGCGGCCCGCAGCGCGTCCAGCTTGGCATCTAGCAGCTGCTGGGCTGACTCGCGCGGGAACTGCTCCCCCGCAATCAGTCCGACGAGCTCAGGGCCGCGCGCCAGGCCTTTGAGCGCGTCGCGCTGCTGCTGGAGCTGGTCGAACCAGGCCTCGAGGCGGCGTTGCTGCCCATCGTCGAGGTCCAGCTTGGCACCCACACGTGCGAGGAGGTGTTCGACGAAGCCGTCAGCGTCAGTGTGATGGCTGAAACGATGGCCATGAGAGTGGTGGCCAAAGTGGTGGCGGAACTCGTGGTGGGCGTGCCAGCGGCGAAAAAAGTTCATGGTGTGCGTCCATGGGCGCTCGAGGCCCTGTCGTTGGGATGGCACTCATGATTCCGGCAGCCCCTCGGAAGAGCATCTCGACGCGGTATCGCCGGGTTTCGTTTTGTATCGGGGGTGACCCTTAAAATCGCGGGTTCCCTCCCCTGACGACAAGCCCCGTGAAGCCCCCAGGCCCGCGGGGCGCCAGCCGAGACCCACCCGTGACCGAACTCGCCAAGTCCTTCGAACCCGCCGCCCTGGAAGCCCACTGGGGCCCGACCTGGGAGGCCGCCGGCCTGTACGAGCCGACCCTGGACACGGCCAAGCCCTCGTTCAGCATCCAGTTGCCTCCGCCCAACGTGACCGGCACGCTGCACATGGGCCACGCCTTCAACCAGACGGTGATGGACTCCCTGACGCGCTACCACCGCATGCTGGGCCACAACACCCTGTGGGTGCCTGGCACCGACCATGCAGGCATCGCGACGCAGATCGTCGTGGAGCGCCAGTTGCAGGCCGCCGGGCAGAACCGCCACGACCTGGGCCGCAAGAACTTCGTCGCCCGCGTCTGGGATTGGAAGCAGGAGTCCGGCAACACCATCACCAGCCAGATGCGTCGCCTGGGCGATTCGGTGAGCTGGGGCCACGAGTACTTCACGATGGACGAGAAGCTCTCGAAGGTGGTTGTCGAGACCTTCGTTCGCCTCTACGAGGAAGGCCTGATCTACCGCGGCAAGCGCCTGGTGAGCTGGGACCCCGTCCTGCAGTCCGCCGTGTCCGACCTGGAGGTCAGCTCGGAGGAAGAGGACGGCTCGCTGTGGCACATCCGCTACCCGCTGGTGGATGGCGACGGCAGCATCAAGGCTGCCCTGGGCATCGACTCGGTCGTCGTGGCCACCACGCGGCCCGAGACCATGCTGGGCGACGTGGCCGTCATGGTCCACCCCGAGGACGAACGCTACGCCGCACTGATCGGCAAGCTCGTCAAGCTGCCGCTGACCGACCGCGAGATCCCCGTCATCGCCGACGACTACGTCGACCGTGAGTTCGGCACCGGCGTCGTCAAGGTCACGCCGGCGCATGACACGAACGACTACGCCGTCGGCCAGCGCCACGGGCTGGACATGATCTCGGTGCTGGACCTGCAGGCCAAGATCAACGACAACGCGCCCCAGACCTACCGCGGCCTGGACCGCTTCGTCGCGCGCAAGCGCATCGTGGCTGACCTGGAGGCACTGGGCCTGCTCGTCGAAGTGAAGAAGCACAAGCTGCAGGTGCCTCGCTGCGAGCGCACCGGCCAGGTCGTCGAGCCCATGCTGACCGACCAGTGGTTCGTCGCCACCACCAAGCCCGGTGCGGACGGCAAGAGCATCGCCGACAAGGCCATCGCTGCCGTCGACACCGGGGCCGTCAAGTTCCATCCCGAGCAGTGGGTCAACACCTACAACCACTGGATGAACAACCTGCAGGACTGGTGCATCTCGCGCCAGCTGTGGTGGGGCCACCAGATCCCGGCCTGGTACGGCGCGGGCGGCGAGCTCTTTGTCGCGCGCAGCGAAGAGGAGGCACAAGCACGTGCCAAGGCTGCCGGCTACGTCGGCGAGCTGACGCGCGACCCCGACGTGCTGGACACCTGGTACTCGTCGGCCCTGGTGCCGTTCTCGACGCTCGGCTGGCCCGAGAAGACGCTGGAGCAGCAGCTGTTCCTGCCGTCGTCCGTGCTGGTGACGGGCTACGACATCATCTTCTTCTGGGTTGCCCGGATGATCATGATGACGACGCACTTCACCGGCCAGGTGCCGTTCAAGGACGTCTACATCCACGGCCTGGTGCGCGACTCGCAGGGCCAGAAGATGAGCAAGTCCGAGGGCAATGTGCTGGACCCAGTCGACCTCATCCAGGGCTGCGACCTGGAGACGCTGACGAAGAAGAGCACCACCGGCCTGCGCAAGCCCGAGACGGCCCCCAAGGTGGCGGCCCGCGTGAAGAAGGAATTCCCTGACGGCATGCCAGCGTACGGCGCCGACGCGTTGCGCTTCACGATGGCCAGCTATGCAACGCTGGGCCGCAACATCAACTTCGACACCAAACGCTGCGAGGGGTACCGCAACTTCTGCAACAAGCTCTGGAACGCGACGCGCTTCGTGCTGATGAACACGGAGGGCCAGGACTGCGGTCTTGCACATGAGCAAGGCGCCTGCCCGCCCGGCTACAACGTCTTCAGTCCCGCCGACCGCTGGATCACCAGCGAGCTGCAGCGCGTGGAGGCCGCCGTGGCGCAGGGCTTTGCCGAGTACCGCCTCGACAACGTGGCGAACGCCATCTACAGCTTTGTCTGGGACGAGTATTGCGACTGGTACCTGGAGATTGCCAAGGTGCAGATCCAGAACGGCGACGAGAGCCAGCAGCGTGCCACGCGCCGCACGCTGATTCGAGTACTGGAAACCACGCTGCGTCTGCTTCATCCCATCGCGCCCTTCATCACTGAAGAGCTGTGGCAAACCGTAGCCCCCGTGGCCGGCCGCAAGGCCGTGGCCTACATCGGCCAGGCACCCTACCCGGTCGCCCAGCCGGAGCGCATCGACGCCAGCGCCGATGCCTGGATGGCTCAGCTCAAGGACGTGGTGGGCATCACGCGCAGCCTGCGTGGCGAAATGGCGCTGAGCCCCAGCGACCGCGTGCCGCTGCTGGTGGGCGGTGACCTGTCATTCCTGACCGAGGCGGCCGCCGTGCTCAAGGTGTTGGCCAAGCTCAGCGCCGTCGAGCTGATCGCCGACGAGGCCGAGTTCGCGAAGCAAAGCGCCACGGCGCCCGTGCTGGTGCACGGTGCGGCCAAGCTGGCACTGAAGGTCGAGATCAACGTCGAAGCCGAGCGCGCCCGCTTGACCAAGGAGGCCACGCGCCTGGAGGGCGAGATCGCCAAGGCCGAGGCAAAGCTCGGCAACGAGAGCTTCGTCGCGCGTGCCCCGGCCGCCGTCGTCGAGCAGGAGCGCGGCCGCGTGGCCGGCTTCAAGGAAACGGTGGCACGCCTGCGCGAGCAACTGGCCCGCCTGCCGGCCCAACCGACTCAGTAATAGTCGGCGGCCTTGGCCGCGATCTTGTCGGCGGACTTCTTTTTGCTGCCCGGCACGGTGCCCAGCAGCTCGTCGAGGCCGCGTGCAACCGCCCAGGCAGCACGCACGCGCGACTCGCGCGTGGTGCCAGCCAGCCGTGGCGTGACCTGCAGCGTCGTGGCGCCGTGCAGCGGCCGCCCGGCTTCGAGCCATCCTGGCTCCAGGCTATCGAACCAGGCCGCACGCAGCTTGCCGGTACGCAAGGCCCGCCCCAGCGCCACCTCATCGACGAGGCCGGACTGGCTCAGGCCGACGAGTACCTGGCCAGCGCGCGCGCGCTCCAGCTGGCGCTCGCCGATGAGGCCACGAAAACGCTCGAAGTAGGACAGCAGCAGCACCAGGCCATCGCTCTGCTCGACAAGCTCGCCCAGACTCACGGGCTCGATGCCCCAGCGCGCCCAGGTCGCGTCGCTGGGATGCAGGCCAGGGTCATAGCCCACGACGCGCGATCCGAAGGCGTGCAGCAGCTGGGCCAGCACCTGGGCCGCCGGTGCAAGCCCGAGCAGACCGATGGTCGAACAGCCCAGTTCACGGCCCACCTTCAGGCCATCGCTGCCCTCGACGGGAACGCGCCGGAGCAAGCTGAGCAACGCACCGACGGCGAACTCTGCCTCCGCGCTGGCCGTCGAGCGCTGCGAGCGCACGACCTCCACGCCCGCCTTGCGGCAGGCCTCGACATCGATGTTCTCGGCGCCTCCGCTGGCGCGACCGATGGCGCGCAGCACCGGCGCACCTTGCAACAGCTCCGCGTCGACACGCACCTCGGGCGGCGCGATGAGGGCCCGCGAGTCCCGCAGGGCCGCGCGCAGGCCGCGCGCGTCGCCGACGAGTTCGGGAGCAAAGCGGGCGTCGTGGCGCTCGGCCAGCCACTGCACCACGTCGGCTTCCAGCGGTTCCAGGATCAAGACTGTCATTGCTTGTAAGAGCCCGACTCAAGGGGCGGCCCGTCACAACCCCGTGACACAATCTTCGCGACCCCGCCAATCCAGTGTATGCCCATGGCCGCCTCGCCCAAATCGCCGATCACCAAAGCCATCTTCCCGGTCGCCGGCCTGGGCACCCGCTTCCTGCCGGCCACCAAGGCACAGCCCAAGGAGATGCTCCCGGTCGTCGACAAACCGCTGATCCAGTACGCCGTCGAGGAGGCCTATGCTGCCGGCGTGCGCGAGATGATCTTCGTGACGGGCCGCCACAAGCGCCCCATCGAGGATCATTTCGACATGACCTTCGAGCTGGAGGTGGCGCTGGAGCAGGCAGGCAAGCAGGAGCTGCTCGACGTGGTGCGCTCGGTCAAGCCCGACGACATGGAGTGCATCTATGTGCGCCAGCCCCAGGCGCTGGGCCTGGGTCACGCCGTGCTGTGCGGCCAGCGTCTGGTGGGCAACGAGCCCTTCGCCGTGCTGCTGGCTGATGACCTGATGGTTGGCGAGACTCCCATCCTGAAACAGATGGTCGAGCAGTTCGCGGACTGGCGTGCTTCGATACTCGCCGTGCAGGAAGTGCCGGCCGAGCACACGCGCCGCTACGGCATCGTCGCCGGCACGCAGGTCAATGACCAGTTGATGGACGTGAACCGCATCGTCGAGAAGCCGGCACCCGAGGTGGCACCGTCGCGCCTTGGCGTGGCCGGCCGCTACCTGCTCACGCCGGGCGTCTTCCACGAGATCGCCAGCCAGCCACGTGGCGTGGGCGGCGAGATCCAGCTGACCGATGGCATCGCCGGCCTGCTGCGCCGCGAGAAGGTGTTCGCCTACCGCTACGAAGGCAAGCGCTACGACTGCGGCAGCAAGGAAGGCTTTCTGCAGGCCAATGTTGAGCTGGCGCTCGCCCATCCACAGCTGGGCCCCGGCTTCAAGGACTTCCTGAAGGGCCTGGATCTGTAATCCGGAGGCCCCGAGCAGGGGGGCGCGTCAGCGTCGCCTGAGAACGTGGAAGAACTCGTCACCCGACGAGTTCTGCTCCACCAGCTCATTGCCCGTCTGGCGAGCGAACGCCTGGAAGTCCCGCATCGAGCCGGGGTCGGTTGCCACGACGCGCAGCAGCTCGCCGCTGAGCATCTCGGCCAAGGCCTTCTTGGCCTTGAGGATGGGCAGGGGACAGTTCAGGCCCCGGGTGTCAATCTCGCGTTGGACGTCCATCGGCTCATTCTCGCTTCATGTCCGCCAGGTCCAGCCATTGCGGCTCCACGCCCCTACGGCGCAGCCAGGTCGCCAGCGCCTGGCCCGTGCCCTGGGGCCAGCAGCGTACCGCTTCGGGTGCGAACAACTGGTACTCGGCCAGCTCGGGCGACAGGCGGATCTCGCCGTGCGCCTCGGCATGGTAGGCAATGATGATCTGGTTCATGCGCTGGAAATCCCAGACGCCCAGCAGGCTTAAGCGATCGACCTCAAGCGAAGTCTCCTCGGCGATCTCTCGGCGTATGCCCTCCTCGGGCGACTCGCCGGCTTCCATGAAGCCAGTGATCAGTCCGAAGAAGCGGCCCGGCCACGCCGCATTGCGGGCCAGCAGCACCTGACCATCGCGATCCGTGCATTCGATGACGGCTGCCAGCACCGGCGTCGGGTTGTTCCAGTGCGTGAAGCTGCAGGCCGTGCAACGCAGGCGCTCCTTGTCGCCCCCGTCCTCGGCCTGTGTGATCAGGGCCAGCTCGCTCGCGCAGAGCGGGCAGAACCTGTAGGTCGTCATGCAGGAAAGACGCCCGTCGACAGATAGCGGTCGCCGCGGTCGCAGACGATGAAGGCAATGGTCGCGTTCTCGACGCGCCTCGCTATCTGAAGCGCAACCCAGCAGGCCCCCGCCGCCGAGATTCCGGCGAACAGCCCCTCCTCACGGGCCAGGCGGCGCGCCATGTCCTCCGCATCGCTCTGGCCGACCAGCACCAGCTCATCGACGCCACTGGGGTCGTAGATCTTGGGCAGGTAGGCCTCGGGCCACTTGCGGATGCCCGGAATGCGCGAGCCTTCGGCCGGCTGGGCGCCGACGACACGCACGGCCGGGTTCTTTTCCTTCAGGAAACGCGACACGCCGGTGATGGTGCCCGTCGTACCCATCGCGCTGACGAAGTGGGTAATCTGGCCGTTCGTGTCCTTCCACAGCTCGGGGCCAGTGGTCTCGTAGTGCACGCGCGGGTTGTCGGCGTTGGCGAACTGGTCCAGCACACGGCCCTTGCCCTCGCGGGCCATCTGCTCGGCCAGGTCGCGAGCGTATTCCATGCCGCCGGTGCGCGGCGTGAGGATCAGCTCGGCGCCGAAGGCCTTCATCGTCTGCGCGCGTTCGATGGACAGATCCTCCGGCATGATCAGCACCATGCGATAGCCGCGGATGGCGGCCGCCATTGCCAATGCGATGCCGGTGTTGCCCGAGGTCGCCTCGATCAAGGTATCACCCGGCTTGATCTCGCCGCGCTCCTCGGCGCGCTTGATCATGCTGATGGCGGGACGGTCCTTCACGGAACCGGCCGGGTTGTTGCCTTCCAGCTTGGCCAGTACCACGTTGCCGCGCGTGTCGTCGCCCAGCAGCCGCTGCAGGCGCACAAGAGGCGTGGCACCGATGACATCTTCGAGGGTCGGATAGCTCATGGCAGCGATTGTGGCAGCGGCTGCCAAACACTACGCTTGACGAGTGCATAATCCGCCCCTCGCTTCACAAGCGAGCAGCTGTTTCCGACGGGCCCGGGTGGCGAAATCGGTAGACGCAGGGGACTCAAAATCCCCCGCCGCAAGGTGTGCCGGTTCGAGTCCGGCCCCGGGCACCAGGCGAAACGGCGACCCCATCCTCCTTGAGCGCCTCACCGGCGTACAGCCGCGACCTCATGCCTCCGTTGCCTTCGGTCACCAAAGCCTTCCTGCTGGCCTGCGTCGGTTTCTTCTGCTTCTTCGAGCTTTTCCCGCGCCTGGCCTTCTGGTTCGAACTCTGGCCACTGGCGACGGGTGCCTTCCTGCCTTGGCAGGTGGTGACCTACGCTTTCTTGCACGGCGACTTCACGCACCTGCTGTTCAACATGCTCGGCCTGTGGATGTTCGGCGGCGAGCTGGAGCGCGTCTGGGGACCGAAGCGCTACACGCAGATCCTCGTCGCCAGCACGCTCAGTGCGGCCATCGTGCAGCTCATCTTCACCTGGGCCATCGGCTCGGGTTCACCGACGGTGGGCGCCTCGGGCGCCATCTTCGGCCTGCTGCTGTCCTTCGGCATGCTGTTCCCCAACCGCATCATCGTGCCGCTGATCCCGCCCATCCCGATGAAGGCCAAGTACTTCGTCGCGATCTTCGGCGGCCTGGAACTCATCCTCGGCTTCAGCCGCTCCAGCGGCATCGCCCACTTCGCCCATCTGGGCGGCATGCTGGGCGCCTGGCTGCTGATCCGTCACTGGCGCTCGCCGCGCCGGCGCGGCTAGAGGCCTTCCCGGGGCGTCGGGTAGCGCAGCTTCAGCCGCAGCTCCCCCTTCAGCCGCGCATTCGCCAGCCGGCGTGACTCGCTCCAGAAGCTCAGCTGCATCGCGCCCAGGCGTTCGACAGCCTCTGCGCGTGTGATGCGCTCGGGGCGCGGCAGGTGCCCCAGGTCAGCGGCCAGCTCGAAGTAGTCACCCATCAGCATCTGGCTGTCGTCGCAGACGTTGACGGCGCGCTGCGGCAGGCCGCGCAGCAAGGCCAGCATGCAGGCGCGGGCCAGGTCGTCGGCATGGATGTGGTTGGTGAAGACGTCATCCTCGCGGCGCAGCACCGGCGTGCCGCGCTGCAGCCTCTCACGCGGATGGCCGCCCTCGCGGTCACGGGCGTAGATGCCCGGGATGCGCAGCAGGGCCACCCGCGTGCCGTGGCGGCGACCGAAGGCGCGCAGTTGCGCCTCGGCATCGACGCGTCGGCGCGCCCGGTCCGTCGCCGGGTTCGGCGCACGGGTCTCGTCAATCAACGCCCCGCCACAATCGCCGTAGACACCGGTCGTGCTCGCATAGACCAGCGCGGCCGGCGGCCGGCGCGCCAGCGCTGCCAGAAGGTGCCGGGTGCGCATGTCTGCATCACCGTCCCGCCCGGGCGGCGCCAGATGCAGCACCCGATCCGCCAGGCCCGCCAGACGCGCGAGCGTCTGCGGGTCGTCGAGGTTGCCTACCAGCGGCACGGCGCCGGCAGTCCTGAGCGCCGCCGCGCGCTGGGGGCTGGACGTCAGCGCGAGCACGCGCCAGCGGCCTGCCAGGAGCTTCAGCACGCGCAGGCCGACATCGCCGCAGCCAATGATGAGCAATCGTGGAGCCATGGGACTGTCGGGCAAAATGGCGCGCAGTCTACGGCCCAGTTCGGGCCGATTGCTTTTTGTGCCCATGTCCCACCAGATCACCATCCAGCCCGCCGGCCGCGTCTACCAGACCGAAGGCGACGACACGATTCTTGCCGCCGCCATCCGCAACGGCGTCGGCCTGCCCTATGGCTGCAAGGACGGCGCATGTGGCTCCTGCAAGAGCAAGCTGCTCGAAGGTGCCGTCATCCACGGCAACCACCAGCCCAAGGCGCTGTCGGCAGAGGAAGAGGCCGCCGGCTTCGTGCTGACCTGCTGCGCCCGGCCGCAGACGGACTGCACCATCGAAGCGCGAACGGTACCCGGCGCCGGCGAGTTCCCGGTGCTGAAGCTGCCCAGCCGCGTCGCCGCCATGCTGCGCCCGGCACCCGACGTGGCCGTGCTGACCATGCAGCTCGCCGCCAACCAGAACTTCCAGTTCCGCGCCGGCCAGTACGTCGAGTTCATCCTGCGTGACGGCGCCCGCCGTAGCTACTCCATGGCCAATGCGCCGCACACGCTGCCGGGCCAGATCGAGCTGCATATCCGCCACATGCCTGGTGGCAAGTTCACGGACCATGTCTTCGGGGCGCTGAAGGAGAAGGACATCCTTCGCATGGAAGGCCCGTTCGGCAGCTTCTTCCTGCGCGAGGACAGCAGCAAGCCCATCGTGCTGCTGGCCAGCGGCACCGGGTTCGCGCCCATCAAGGCCATCATCGAGCGCGCCCACCACATCGGCTCCACGCGGCCCATGGTGCTGTACTGGGGTGCGCGCAAGCAGGCCGACCTCTACCTGAACGACTGGGCCGCCCGGATGGCGGCCGAGTGGCCGACGCTGAACTACGTGCCTGTGCTGTCCGAGCCCGACGCCGGCTGGGTGGGCCGCACCGGCTTCGTCCACCAAGCCGTGATGGCCGACCTGCCGGACCTGTCCGGCCACCAGGTTTATGCCTGTGGCGCGCCCATCATGGTCGAGTCGGCCCAACGGGACTTCGTCGCGCAGTGCAAGCTGCCGGACGAGGAGTTCTACGCCGACGCCTTCACGTCCGAAGCTGACAAGCACGGCAACGCCTGACACCCCATCAACCACGATGTTCGAGCCTCCCTGGACCGATCCTGCCGACCTCGTCAGCGCGCTCAGGCGTGACGGCGAAGCTGTCCTTGCCCCGGGAGCGCTCGGCACGCTGGGCGTGTCCGCGGCCGAGCTCGATGGCCTCAAGCACTGTTGGGACGACCTGCCACCCGATGGCTATCTGCGCGACGGCGGACGCTACCGCTTCCGCCGCCATGGCTGCTTCGTCGCTGATGGCGGTACGCTGACGCTCAGCCCCCACCGCGCCCACTGGCAGCCACTGGACTACAACGCGCTGCACGGCGGCATCCAGCGCTGGTACGTGCCGCTGGCGCAGGAAATGGCCGCGTCGCCCGCCTGGACGGCCCTGCTGCTGGGCTTGGCCCGGCTCGCCTGCGCGATGAAGGGCGAGCAGCCCTGGTTCATCGAGGCCCACCCCTTTCGCATCGACACCAGCGACGGCATAGGCCGGCCCACGCCCGAGGGCGCGCACCGCGATGGCGTGGACTTCGTGGCCGTGCTGCTGGTCGGCCGCCATGGCATCAAGGGCGGAGAGTCGCGCGTCTTCGAGGCCGACGGCCCGGCCGGCCAACGCTTCACGATGACGCAGCCGTGGACCACGCTGCTGCTTGACGACGCTCGCGTGATCCACGAAACCACGCCCATCCAGCCCCTCGCCGCGGGTGAGCGCGGCTGGCGGGACACGCTGGTCATCACGCTGCGAAGCGGTGGCTTCCAGGGTCCGTAGAATTCGAGGCGGCCCCGCCAAAAGCGGGGCCGTTCTCTTATTTACTGCGGCGCCACAAGCGCGATAGACCATGACCCCGACGTCCCTCTTCGGCCTGCCCGAGCAAGCCCCCCATGAGCGCGTGCTGCTCGCCACCGACCCGGCCACCGGCCTGAAGGCCATCCTCGCCGTGCACAGCACCGCCCGCGGCCCCGCTTTTGGCGGTTGCCGCCTGTGGCACTACGAGTCCGACGCCGCGGCGCTGAACGACGCGCTGCGCCTGTCCCAGGGCATGAGCCTGAAGAATGCGCTGGCCGACCTGCCCTTCGGTGGTGGCAAGGCCGTCATCCTGAAGCCCGAAGGCGCCTTCGACCGCCCTGCCCTGTTCGCCGCCTTCGGCCGCGCCGTGCAGTCGCTGGCCGGCGCCTACATCACCGCCGAGGACGTCGGCACGACCACGGCCGACATGCGCGGCATGCAGGCGCAGACGCCCTTTGTCAGCGGCATCCCGCGCGAAGGCGCCTTCGGCGGCGACCCCAGCCCCAAGACGGCCTGGGGCGTTTTCGTTTCCATCCAGGCTGGTGCCCGCATCGTGCTGGGCCGCTCGTCGCTCGAAGGCGTGCGCGTCGCGCTGCAGGGCCTTGGCGCGGTGGGCTGGCATCTGGCCGAGTTCCTGCACCAGGCAGGTGCAAAGCTGGTCGTTGCCGACGTCGATGTCTCCAAGGTGGAACGCGCCGTCACGCAGTTCGGCGCCACGGCCGTGAACGTGGCCGAGATCCTGGCAGCCGACGTGGACGTGCTGGCCCCCTGTGCCCTGGGCGCCGCGCTCAACGAGCAGACCGTGCCGGCCATCCGGGCCCGGCTGATCGCCGGCGCAGCCAACAACCAGCTCGCCACGCCTGCCGATGGCGACGCGCTGCAGCGCCGCGGCATCTGCTACCTGCCCGACTACCTGGTGAATGCGGGCGGCATCATCAGCGTCGCCCGCGAATACCGCAACGAAGGCGAGGAAGCCGCAGTGATGGCCGAGGTGAGCCGCATCGCCGGACGCGTCGAGGAGTTGCTGCAGCGCGTGCAGACGGCCGATTCCACGCCCGCGCGCGTGGCCGACGACTGGGCGCGCTCCAAGCTGGTTCGGCCAGCCTGAGCCCCCGGGTTGGCTGGGTGGTTGCGCCCAGCCAACACTAGAGAGGCCTCTCAAGTCCAGGGTTTGTCTTGTCCTACGGCCGACACAGCCGTTGCGCACAATCGCTGCGGTTACGCAAGATTACGGAGACACCCTCATGAGCAATCCTCGTCCCGCGGGCGCCCTGCGCCCGCTGCTGGTCGCCCTTGCGCTGCTGCCGCTAGCCCTCACGGTCGAGGCCGCTGGCTACCGTTTCGGCACACAGAGTGCCGCGGCCGAAGGCACGGCCAATGCCAATGCCGCCGAAGCGGCTGACGCCAGCACGCTGTTCGCCAACCCCGCCGGCATTACGCGGCTGTCCCCGGGCTGGAACTTCTCTGGCGTGCTGGACTACCTGGACGCGAAAGCCCGCTTCACCGATGCGGGCTCCACCATCTCGCTGCCCGGCTCCGGCCTGGCGTCGCGCCCCATCAGCGCGGTTGGCGACACGCTGGACTTCACCAAGCCGGTCGTCGTTCCCCATGCCTACCTGAGCTACAAGGACTCCGATACGCTGGCCTACGGCCTGGGCGTGTTCGTGCCCTGGGGCACCAAGCTGAACTACCGACCCGACTGGGGAGGCCGCTACAACCTGCAGAAGGTCGAATTGCAGTCCCTGTCGATCAATCCCAACATCGCCTTCAAGCCCAGGGCCGACCTGTCGCTGGCGGCCGGCCTCAACCTGGAGTACATGGACGGCAAGCTGCGCCGCGCCGTACCCTATGCCTCGGTCTACGCGGCCGGCCTGCTCAACGCCGCCCACCAGGCGGCCGCCGGCGGCGCTCCCGGCCTGGCACTGCAGTTGCAGCAACAGGCCGCGCAGATCTTTGGCGACCCGGCCTATGACGGATCCATCGCCATCAAGGGCAAGGACTGGGGCCTGGGCTTCAACCTCGCCCTGCTATGGGAGCCCATGGCAGGCACGCGTCTGGGGGCAGCCTACCGAAGCGGCGTCAGCCACAAGCTCAAGGGCAGCGCTGACTGGACGCAACCGAACAACCTGCCCGCCAACGTGCTGGCCGCCATCACGGCATCGCCCTACAACGGCGTCTCGGCGCTGGACCACAACGACTCCGATGCGAGCCTCTCTGTGCATACGCCCGAGTCGCTGTCGCTGCACGGCTTCCACCAGCTGACGCCCACCATCGCAGTCATGGCCGACTTCACCTGGACGCGCGACTCGCGGCTCAAGCAGCTGCGCATTGACTTCGCGAATTCAACCGCCGACTCCATCACCGCCGAGCACTGGAAGGACAGCAGCAAGGTCTCCGTCGGCGCGCAATGGCGTGTGATGCCGGCACTGCTGCTACGGACGGGCTTCAGCATGGACCGCTCGCCCGTACCCTCCAGCACCCGCAGCCCGGCCCTGCCCGACGCCCACCGCACCTGGTACGCACTGGGCGCCAACTGGGCGCTCACCGACAGCGCCAGCGTCGACCTCTCCTTCGGCCATGTGAAGCTGAAGGATGCGGCCATGGAAGCCACCGACGACGGCGACGGCGAAACGCCCTGCAACTGCGCCTACTCCACCGCGCGGGGCAACTACACCACCAAGGCCACCATCGTCGGTGTCCAGTTCAACTACAAGTTCTGAGGAGGCGAACACCATGGATCGCCGCAATTTCCTACGCCGCAGCGCCGCCCAAGCGGGTGCGCTGATCACCGCCTCCACGGCGCTGTCCAGCCTGGTCGGCTGTGGCGGCGGTGACGCCGGCACGCCCATCCAGCCGCTGCCAGCCACCTTCCCCGGCAGCAGCACACCGTTGCCAGCCACCCCTGCTGCCAGCGGCGCCTACAAGTTCCCGCAATCAGTCGCCTCGGGCGACCCCAAACCGGACGGTGCCGTACTGTGGGCCCGGGTCGTGCCGAGCACGGCCGATGACGTTGCCAGCGCCGGCGGCGCCGGCAGCTACACGGTCAAGCTCACCATCAGCAGCGCCGCCGGCAATGCCGCCCTGCTGGGCACGACCACTGCCCTGACCGGCACGGCCGACGCCACCGCCGACGTGCCGGTCTATGAGTTCTACGACCACACGCTGCGCCACCGCATCAGCGGCCTGAAGGCCGAGACGGTCTACTACTACCAGTTCACCGCCGGCAGCAACACCTCGCGCGTAGGCCGATTCAAGACGGCCCCGGCCGCCGAGACCGACAACAACGCGCTGAACTTCGCCTTCATCTCCTGCCAGGACTGGAGCGTGAACCACTGGGCCGGCCTGGACACGCTGGCCCAGGAGAACATCGACTTCGTCGTCCACCTGGGTGACTACATCTACGAGGCCGTCGGTGCCGACTACCAGGCCGGCGGCGTCGAGAGCGCCCACGTCGCGCTCAGCCTGCCCAACGGCACAACACTTCCCACCGGCGGCAAGTACGCGACAACCCTGGCCGACTATCGCTATCTCTACAAACGCTACCGCACCGACCGCCGCCTGCAGAACCTGCACGAGCGCTTCGCCTTCGTCGCCATCTGGGATGACCACGAGTTCAGTGACGATTGCTGGCAGGACCGCGAGACCTACGACAACGGCACGTTCAACGCAGCCACCGGCGTCGGCGACAACACCGCACAGACCCCGCGCCGCCTGGCGGCCAACCAGGCCTGGTTCGAGAACATGCCGGCCGACATCAGCTTCACGCTGGATCCCGGCCAGGGCATCACCGGCATCCGCATCTACCGCGACCTGAAGTTCGGCAAGCTGATGCACCTGGTCATGACCGACCAGCGCCTGTACCGCGCAGATCACCTCATCCCCGAGGCCGCGCCCAGCCCGTTGACGGGCCAGCCGGTCGGCTCCATCGGCGCGCGCTACCTGGTTCCGCAGGCGACGCTGACCAGCGTCGAGGCTGCCAAGCTGCAGGCCGGCGCCGCACTGCCCGACCCGCTTGCCCTGGTCAGCGTGCTGGGCGGAGCACAGCGCCAGTGGTGGGTGCAGACCATGACCACCTCCACCGCGCTGTGGAAAGTCTGGGGCAACGAGGTCTCGCTGCTGCGCATGGGTATGGACGGCAACCAGATCCCCACTGCACCGGCCGCCTTCAAGGCCAAGTTCGTGCTGAACGCCGACCAATGGGACGGCTTCAACGCAGAGCGCAAGTACCTGATGGGCCAACTCCTGGCCAAGGGTGTGAAGAACGTCGTCGCGGTCACCGGCGACATCCATGCCTTCTACGCCGGCGTGGTGATGGCCGACTACGACGCGGTGACCCGGCTACCCGCCATGGTCGACCTCGTCACGGCAGGCGTGTCCAGCAATTCCAACTTCAGCTATTTCTACAGTGCAGCCACGCAACCCGCCTTCGCGGCGCTCAAGCCCCTGGTGGCTACCAGTGAGTTCGAGGCGGAGGCCATCGCCATCCAGATGCTGAGCGCCGCCATCGCGATGGCGGCGGGCGTGAGCGACCTCGGCAACACCGCCGCCATCCAGGCCGCCGTACAGGCAGCCATCCTCGCCGGGAAGGTGCCGGCCGCGGCCTTCGCACCAACGGCCACGCTGTCCCGCGCCATCGTCAATACATTCGACGAGACGCAGAACGGTGCGATGGGGACGCTGGTCGCCAGCCTCATCGCCAACCTGGCAGCTACAGGCAAGTCCGTCGCGGCGATGACGCTCTATGGCCTGATCCAGCAGTCGCTGGCCACGGCCCTGGGCATCCCGGCCAATCTCGTACCGTCGTCAGAGATCGTCAAGCGCCTGAACCCCTTCGCCAACTCGACGACGGGCGCCGCACCGCCGGTCAACAATCCCTGGATCAAGCACGTCGACAGCGACGCCCAGGGCTATGCCGTCGTGTCGCTGAGCAAGACCGAGCTGGTCTGCACCTTCAAGAAGATGGCGCGCCAGGTCGGCGGCGTGGCGCCAGCGACGCCGGTGGCCAGCGTCAGGACCGCTCGCGTCGCAGCCGGCGTGACCGATGTGACCGTGGTCTAGGACGAGCCGCTCCAAACACAAGCGCCCGGCATTGCCGGGCGCTTGTTTGTCCAGCGGGTGTTTGCCGCTCGAATGGCGCAATGGGCCTCGACGGCTCCGGACGTCCAGAGCGGCCCGTGCACCGGGTCCCCTCAAGAGGCTGAGGCCGGACACAAAGAACCCCGAGGGCGCCTTGTGTCCACCTCAGGCCAAGGTCGCCGGCCCTTGCACGGTGAAGCCGGCAGGCAGCGGGCCGACTATTCGCCGAGGTAGGCCGCGCGGACCTTGGGGTCGTTCAGCAGGGCCTGCCCCTCGCCGTCCATCGTCACCTCGCCCGACTCCATCACGTAGCCGCGATTGGCGAGTTGCAACGCGCGGCTGGCGTTCTGCTCGACCAGCAGGATGGTGACGCCTTGCTGGTGGATGTCGTTCACGACCTCGAAGATCTTGTCCACCATGATGGGCGACAGGCCCATGGACGGCTCGTCCAGCAGCAGCACCTTGGGACGGGCCATCAGCGCACGGCCCATGGCCAGCATCTGCTGCTCGCCGCCGGACATGGTGCCTGCCAGCTGCTTGGCGCGTTCCTTCAGCCGCGGGAACAGGCCGAACACCTTGTCCATGTCGGACTCGATCTCGCCATCGTTGCGGTTGTACGCCCCCATCTGCAGGTTCTCGACGATGGTCATCCGCGTGAACGTGCCACGGCCCTCCGGCACCATGACCAGGCCCTTCTTGGCCAGGTCCCAGGCGCCCTTGCCCTTGATGGACTCTCCCAGATACGTCACCTCTCCGGCCGCCACGGGCTGCAGTCCGGTGACGGCCTTCAGCGTGGTTGTCTTGCCGGCGCCGTTGGCGCCGATCAGCGACACCAGTTCGCCCTCGCGCACCTCGAAGCTCACGCCCTTGACGGCCTGGATGCCGCCATAGGCCACCTTCAGGCCGCTGACCTTGAGCAGGGTTTGCTTTGCTTCTGCCATATGGTTCGTCCCTCGCTCAATGCGGCTTGTGGCCGGCACCGAGATAGGCCTCGATGACCTTCTCGTTGTTCTGCACCTCGGCCGGCGTGCCCTCGGCGATCTGCTTGCCGTAGTCCAGCACCGTGACGCGATCGCACAGGCCCATGACCAGCTTCACGTCATGCTCGATCAGCAGGATGGTGCGGCCGTCGTTGCGGATGCGGTCGATCAGCTCGCGCAGCACGACCTTCTCGGTCGCGTTCATGCCCGCGGCAGGCTCGTCCAGCGCGATCAACTGGGGATCGGTGGCCAGGGCCCGGGCGATCTCCAGGCGACGCTGGTCGCCGTAGCTCAGCGTACGGGCCTTGAAATCCGCGTACTTGCCAATGCCGACGTAGTCCAGCAGCTCCTGGGCGCGTGCCTTGATCGCGGCCTCCTCGGCCTTGAACCCGGGCGTACGGAAGATCGCGCCGATCAGGCCGGACTTGGTGCGGATGTGGCGGCCCACCATGACGTTCTCGATGGCCGTCATGTCGGCAAAGAGGCGGATGTTCTGGAAGGTGCGCGCGATGCCGGCCTTGGCAACCTGGTGCACGGCCTGCGGCGTATAGGGTGTGCCGCCCAGCGAGAAGCTGCCGCCGTCGGGCGTGTACAGACCGGTGATGACGTTGAAGAAGGTCGTCTTGCCGGCGCCATTGGGGCCGATCAGGCCGTAGACCTGGCCGCGCTGGATCTGGATGCCGACGTCGGACAGGGCCTGCACGCCGCCGAAGCGCTTGGACGCGCCGCTGACGTTGAGAACGATGTTGTCGTGGGTGCTCATGGTCGGTCCCTATTCACTTGGCGGCGACGGGGGCAGCCTTGCCATGCTCCGGCGCAGGCCACAGGCCGCGCGGACGGACCAGCATGATCGTGATCATGGCCAGCGCAACCAGCAGTTGGCGCAGGATGGAGGCGTCGATGCGGCCGCCGGTCATGCTCTGGATGTCACCTGCCACGTAGCGCAGCACTTCCGGCAGGGCCGCCAGCATCAGCGCACCCAGGATGACGCCGGGGATGTGGCCGATGCCGCCCAGCACGACCATCGCGACGATCATGATGGATTCCTGCAGGCTGAACGACTCGGGCGAGACGAAGCCCTGGAAGCTGGCGAACATCGAGCCGGCCACGCCGCCGAAAGTGGCACCCATGCCAAAGGCCAGCAGCTTCAGGTTGCGGGTGTTGATGCCCATGGCCTTGGCGGCAATCTCGTCCTCGCGGATGGCCATCCAGGCGCGGCCGATGCGCGACTGCTCCAGGCGATAGCAGATGACGACGCTGCCGACGACGAGGGCCAGGAAGAGGTAGTAGTACAGCGTCACCGAGGGCAGCGTGTAGTCGCCGATCTGCAGCGACTTGCCAAGGCTGACGCCAAAGAAGTGGAAGGAGTCGATCTGGCCGATGCCGCGCGGGCCGTTGGTGATGTTGAGCGGGTACTCCAGGTTGTTCAGGAAGACGCGGATGATCTCGCCGAAGCCCAGTGTGACGATGGCGAGGTAGTCGCCGCGCAACTTGAGCGTCGGCGCGCCCAGCACGACGCCGAACAATGCCGCGATGCCGGCGGCCAGCGGGATGACGATCCACAGCGGCGAGTGCAACCCCTGAGGGAACGCTGCCTGGAAGGCCTCGAAGTTCTCGCTCAGGTGCGGGCTGGCCAGCAGCGCGAACATGTAGGCACCCACCGCATAGAACGCGACATAGCCGAGGTCCAGCAGCCCGGCATAGCCGACGACGATGTTCAGGCCCAGTGCCAGCAGCACGTAGAGCAGGGCCAGGTCGATGATGCGCACCGGGCCGTTGCCGAACTGCTGCGCGAACAGCGGCACGACCAGCAGCCCCACGGCGGCGATCAGGAAGGTGATGAGTTTCTTGGCTTGCATTGCGTTCCTCCGTCAGGCGCGATCGGCCACGCGCTCGCCCAGCAGGCCCGAGGGACGCAGCGTCAGCACGAGGATGAGGGCGATGAAGGCGAAGATGTCCGCGTAGTGGCTGCCCAGCACGCCACCGGTCAGATCGCCCAGGTAGCCCGCGCCGATGGCCTCGATGAGGCCCAGCAGCACGCCGCCGACCACGGCACCGGCGAGATTGCCGATGCCTCCCAGCACCGCGGCCGTGAAGGCTTTCAGCCCCGGCATGAAGCCCATGGTGTGCTGCACGGTGCCGTAGTTGGCCGCCCACATCAGGCCGGCCACGGCGGCCAGTGCAGCACCGATGACGAAGGTCGTCGAGATGATGAAGTCCGGCTTCACACCCATCAGGCCGGCCACGCGCGGGTTCTCTGCGGTGGCCCGCATCGCACGGCCCAGCTTGGTGTAGTTCACGAGGTACATCAGCCCGGCCAGGATGCACACGGTGAGCCCCAGGATCAGGCACTGCGTGACCGTGATGACGGGACCGCCCAGGTCGAACGGAGTCGTGGGCAGCAGCAGCGGGAAGGGCTTGGGATTGGGTTTCCAGATGATCATCGCGAGCACCTGCAGCAGCAGCGACATGCCCATTGCGGTGATCAGTGGTGCCAGCCGTGGTGCGTTGCGCAGCGGCCGGTACGCGATCTTCTCGACCGAGAAGTTCAGCACCGCGCAGACGACGACGGCGCATGCCAGGCCGATCAGCATCAGCAGCCACCCGGGCAGGCCAGCGTCGCCCAGCGCCGTGACCACCGTCCAGCTGACCATGGCGCCGACCATCAGGATCTCGCCATGCGCGAAGTTGATGAGGTTGATGATGCCGTAGACCATCGTGTAGCCGAGCGCGACGAGGGCATACATGCTCCCGAGCACCAGGCCGTTGATGATCTGTTGAATCAGAGTCTCCATGAGGGCTCCAGGATTTTGTTGGGGCGCAGCATGCGCCAACGGACCCGACTCAAATCGCAACCCTCGTGCCAATCACGAGGTTTCAAGGGTATTCACCGACGGTCCGAAACGGCCGACCGTTCGATCCGTCCCTCGGGAGCGGTACCGGTCAGATTTCACGAGTGTGTGCCACGGAAAACCGGGCGGAAATCCGCACAAACCGCACACACGGCGGGCGGTTCTCCGCCAGCCCCGAAAAAACCCTCTCAAGGCCTGTCGGCGCCCACCTGGCATGGGCACACTAGACGGCCCTTCTGCCATGGTTGTGCTCGACTCCCCCCGCCCGCGCGCGCTGCACCTGCTGCGGCTGCTGAGCCGTCCGGGCTTCCATCTCTTCCTGGCCGGCCTGCTGATGGTGCTCGGTTTCGTGCTTGCGCACCGCTTGAGTGAACGCAGCGGCCGCGAGCAGCTGTCGGCCCTCAGCACCGAGAGGCTGGAGCTCTATGCCAGCAACCTCGCCGCGGAGCTGGGCCGGCATGCCTCGCTGCCCAGCCTGCTGGCCATAGACCCGACATTGCAGGCGCTGCTGCAGGCTCCCGATGACGAGCAGGCCCGCCGAGCGGCCAGCCGCATGCTGGCCCGCGTCAACGTGCGCGCCGGCACCCACCAGATCTTCGTCGCCACGCCCCAGGGCGAGGTGCTGGCCGCCAGCGAAGCACTCAGCGCCCCGGCCCGCCTCGCCGAAGCCCTGGCCCAGGGCCGCGTGCACTTCTTCGCCGCCGATCCCGGCACCGGCAGCACCGACTTCTATCTGCTGCACCCTTTGCGCCAGGCCGGGCAGCCGGCGGGCGTCATCGTGGTGCGCTTCAACCTCGCGCCGCTGGAGGCGACCTGGGTGGACCTGGGCCTGCGCTCCCAGGGCGAGCGCATCCTCGTCGCCGACGACCAGGACGTCGTCATCATGAGTTCGGTGCAGGCCTGGAAGTACGCCGTGCTGGACCACGCCGACCCATCGCGCCGCCAGGCCCTGCAGGCCAGCGCGCGCTACCCGCAGGCCATCGGCCCGGACCTGGACCTGCCGGCCTCACTGGAGGTTCATCAGGGCCAGCAGGTGAAGCTGCCGCTGCCCGGCTCCGGTGCGGCCTCGGGCGCGAAGCCCATGCTGGCTCAGCAACGACAGATCGTCCCGCTGGGGCTGCGCCTGGTGGCGCTGTCCGACCTGACCGAGGTACGGCAACGCGCCCAGTACGCGGCCTGGGGTGGCGCGGCCTTCGGCGCGAGCATCGGTCTGCTGGTGCTGTACCTGTCGTCACGCCGGCGCGCACTGCGCCAGCTCACCCAAGCCCAGGCCGCGCTACGCCAGACCCATGCGCAGCTGGAGCAGCTGGTGGACAGCCGCACGGCGGAGCTGCGCCAGACCAACGCCGCACTCAAGACCCAGATCGAGCAGCGCCTGCAGACCGAGGGCGAACTGTTGCAGGCCAGCAAGCTGGCCGTGCTGGGGCAGATGTCGGCGGGGCTGTCGCATGAGGTCAACCAGCCGCTGACGGCGCTGCGAGCGCTGGCGCGCAACTCGATCCGCCTGCTGGAGAGCGGCCGCCAAGACGCCGTGAGCGCCAACCTGCAGATCATGGACGACATGGTCGAGCGCATGAGCCGCATCACCAGCCAGCTCAAGAGTTTTGCGCGCAAGGCCGACGAGCAGGTGGCCGGCGCTGTCGCGCTGCTGGACTGCGTGCACAACGCCCTGCTGCTGCTGGAGCACCGCAGCCGCACCATGGGCCTGCAGGCCGAGGTCGACGTGCCTGCGGGCCTGCGCGTACGCGCCGAGGCCAACCGGCTGGAGCAGGTGCTCGTCAACCTGTTCGGCAATGCCATCGACGCCATGCAACAGGAAACCGAGCGCCGGCTGCGAGTGCGGGCCGTCGCGCAGGAAGGCGGGCGGCGCGTGCTGGTACAGGTGCAGGACAGCGGCTCCGGTGTCGGCGAAGAGGAACTGGCGCATCTCTTCGAGCCCTTCTTCACCACCAAGCCGGCTGGCGAAGGGCTGGGGCTGGGCCTGGTCATCTCGGCCAAGATCGTGCAGGAGTTTGGCGGCACGCTGCGGGCCGAGCGCCTGGGCAATGGAGAACACGGCATGAGTTTCGAGTTCGACCTCGCTGTCGACACATGGGAAGCGCAGGAGAAGGCCAATGTTTGAGGGTTACAAGGTCGTGTTCGTCGAGGACGACCTGCCGGTGCGAGTCAGCCTCACGCAGACGCTCGAGCTGGAAGGGCTGGCCGTCGTGCCCTGCCGCAGCGCCGAGGAAGCCCTGCCTCACATCCAGCCCGGCGCACAGATCATCGTCATCACCGATGTGCGCCTGCCCGGCATGGACGGCCGCGCGCTGCTGGCCCACGTGCAGGCCACCGACCCCGCCATCCCCACCATCCTCATCACCGCCCATGGCGACGTGGCCATGGCCGTGCAGTCCATGCGCGCCGGGGCCTACGACTTCATCGAGAAGCCCTTCGCCCCCGAGCGCCTGCTGGACGTGGCCCGCCGCGCGCTGGACCTGCGTACGCTGCGCCATTCCGCCGACGAACTGCGCGCCCAGCTGCAGCGCGCCAGCGGCATCGAGGCCGCGCTGCTGGGCCAGTCTCCCGCCATGCAGCAACTGCGCCGCCAAGTGCTGAACCTGGCCGGCACGTCGGCGGACGTACTCATCGTCGGCGAGACCGGCACCGGCAAGGAGCTGGTGGCACGCTGCCTGCACGACCAGAGCCCGCGCCGCGACCGGCACTTTGTTGCCATCAACTGCGGGGGCCTGCCCGAGGCATTGTTCGAGAGCGAGCTGTTCGGTCACGAACCCGGTTCATTCACGAGCGCCGCCAAGCGCCGCATCGGCAAGATCGAGCACGCCAACGGTGGCACGCTGCTCCTGGACGAGATCGAGACCATGCCCATCGCGCTGCAGATCAAGCTGCTGCGTGTGCTGCAGGAGCGCCGAGTCGAGCGACTGGGCTCCAACGAGGAACTGCCGGTGAACGTGCGCTTCATCGCAGCCAGCAAGTCCGACCTGCGCGAGCAGTCCAATCGCGGCGAGTTCCGCAGCGACCTCTACTACCGCCTCAATATCGCGACGCTGACCCTGCCGCCACTGCGCGAGCGTCGCGAGGACGTGCCGCTGCTGTTCGAACATTTCGTCGCGCAGGCCTGCGACCGCTACGAGCGCACGGCGCCTGAACTGACGTCAGACAAGCTGCGCGGTCTGATGGCGCATGACTGGCCAGGCAACGTGCGCGAGATCCGCAATGCCGCCGATCGCTTCGTGCTGGCACTGGACGACCTCGACCCGCAAGCCGCGTTGCAGGCCGTGCCAAGCCTCAATCTCGCGCGGCAGATGGACGTCGTCGAGAAGGCCTTGATCGAGCAGGCGCTGCGTCGCACCCAGGGCAAGGTGCCTGCCGCGATGGAGCTGCTGGGCACGCCGCGCAAGACGCTGTACGACAAGCTGAACCGGCATGGCATCCAGCTGGACGCCTTCCGCTGATCGGCCGGATCAGCGGTAGCGCTCTGGATCCGGTGAATCCGTCGGGTTCGCGATCACGCGGCGGAAGGCTGCGCTCATCGGCAGCTTCAGGTTCAGCCCCTGCGACGGCAGTGGCGACTCGAACCAGCGCCGATAGATGGCGTGGATCTCACCACTGCGGTACAGCCCTGCCAGCACCTCGTCGACCAGGGCCTTGAACTGCGGATCACCCTTGCGCAGCCCGATCGCATAGGGCTCGATGGTCAGCGCCTGGTCGGAGAGACGGTAGTCGTCCGCCCCGGGGCCCTGCTGGGCCAGCAGGCTGCGCAGCACCACGTCGTCCATCAGGAAAGCCGCCACGCGTCCGCTGCGCAGCAGTTGGAAGCCCTCAGGATCGTCCAGGCCGCCAAGGATCCGGATGCCGAGGTTCTGCTGCTCATTGACCTTGGCGAGGTGCTGGATGCTGGTCGTGCCTATGGTGGAGGCGACGGGCCTGCCACGCAGGTCCGCGAGGCTCTGCACGCGATCGCTGGCGCGCGCCAGCAGCCGCGTCTCGGCGACGAAGATGGTCAGCGAGAAGGACTGGCTGCGCGCGCGCTCTGCAGTGTGCGTCGTGATGCCACATTCCATGTCGAGCGTGCCGTTGATGACCAGCGGCATGCGCGTCGCCGAAGCCACCTCGACGCGGCGCACCTCCAGGTCGGGCAGGCCCAGCTTCTCGCGCACGGCCGCGATGACACGCTCACACAACTCAACCGAGTAGCCCGTGGGGCGCAATTGCGCGTCAAGATAGGAAAACGGCAGCGAGGCCGGCCTGTAGCCGATGACGATGACGCCCGTTTCGCGCACGCGGCTGAGCGTCCCTCCCTCGGTGCCGCCCGCTGCGGCCGCCGGGATCAGCCAGGCCAGCACGGCCAGCCAGATTGCAGCGCCTCTCCACCATGCCATCGGGCAGCCTCCGGGACACCAAAGCGGAGATTGTTCCATGCGTCCGGGATGGGTGCGCTTCATGTCGGGCCCGACACAAAGCTCACAAATGCCGGACAGCTTCGCGGGCCATGCTGCGCACCACCCCTCCAAGACCGCAGGCTCACAGATGACCACCATCCCTCCTTCAACCGCCCGCCCCGCCAGGCGCCAGGCCCTGGGTGCACTGAGCATGCTGGGCGCACTGACTCTGCAGGCCTGCGGCGGCGGCTCCAGTACCGCCAGCGGCAACGCAACGCTGCTGGGACTCAGCCTGTCCAGCGGCACGCTGTCCCCGGCCTTCACGAGTGACACGCTCAACTACACGGCCTCGGTGAGCAGCACGACAGCCACGCTCACGCTGACGCCGACCGCTGCGGACAGCGGCGCGACCATCCAGGTCAATGGCACGGCGGTCACGAGCGGCGCAGCCAGCGGCAGCGTCGCACTCAACGTCGGCAGCAACACGGTGTCGGTGGTGGTCAGCGCCGCGAACGGCAGCAGCCGCACCTACACCGTCATCGTGACGCGGGCGGCCCTTGCTGCCTCCTCGGACGCCAGCCTGTCGGCGCTCAGCCTGTCGGCCGGCACGCTCTCGCCCGCGTTCGCGGCTGGCACGCTGTCCTATTCGGTGGGCGTAGCCAACGGCGTCAGCAGCCTGACCCTGACCGCCACGACTGCGAGCAGCACGGCGACGCTGCGCATCGGGGGCGTCACCACCGCCAGTGGCTCGGCCAGCGGAGCGCTGTCACTGGCCGTAGGCACGACGACGATCACGGTGCAGGTGACGGCCGGGGACGGCAGCACCACGCGCAACTACACGGTGGCGGTCACCCGCGCCGCAGCCTCGGTGTCCAGCGACGCGACCCTCAGCGGCTTGCTGCTATCCGCCGGCACGCTGAGCCCGACGTTCGCTTCCGGCACACGCAACTACACGTCTTCAGTCGCCAACAGCGTGGGTACCCTGACCGTCACGCCAACGGCCACCGTAGCCGCCTCGACGATCACGGTGAACGGCATGGCGGTGACCAACGGCAGCGCGTCCACAGGCGTCGCGCTGGCCGTGGGCAGCAACACGCTCACCGTGGTGGTGACGGCCGAGGACCTTGCCACCACCAGCACAACGACCATCACCATCACCCGGGCCGCGGCGACCGTCTCCAGCGATGCCAGCCTGTCCGCCCTGACGCTGTCCTCCGGCAGCCTGTCACCTGCCTTCGCCGCGGCAACAACCAGCTACGCCGCAGCCATCGCCAACACCGTCACCAGCATCACCGTGACGCTGACAGCCAGCAGTTCGGCCGCCAAGGTGCAGGTAAACGGCAACACCGTCGCCAGCGGCGGCACCTCGGCATCCATCGCGCTCACGGCGGGCGCCACGGCCACGCTGTCCATCGTCGTCACGGCCGAAGACGGCGTCACAACGCGCACCTACACCGTGCTGGCAACGCGAGCCAGCACCGGCACCTGCACACTGACCCCGACCGAGACCGAAGGCCCCTACCCGTTGCTAGCCATCCTGTCGAACTCGGCCATGGTGCGCAGCGACATCCGCGAGAGCAAGACCGGAGTCCCGCTGAAGATCAAGCTCACCATCCAGGACCTCAGCGCAGGCTGCGCGCCCGTCAGCGGGGCGGCCGTCTACATCTGGCATTGCGACAAGGATGGGCTCTACTCGGGCTACAACGTCTCGAACAACGCTGGCCAGACCGGGCAGACCTACCTGCGCGGCATCCAGGTCACCGACACCAACGGCCAGGTCACGTTCACGACCATCTACCCGGGCTGGTACGCAGGACGTATCACGCACGTGCACTTCCAGGTCTACCTGAACAACAACCTGAACGTCACCGCGACGGCAACGTCGCAACTGGCCTTCCCGCAGGCCACCACGCAGACGGTCTACGCCACGTCCCTCTACACCAAGGGCCAGAACACGTCGGTGACCAGCTTTGCCGCAGACAACGTGTTCAGCGACGGCACCACCTACCAGATGGCCAGCATCAGCGGCGACGCGACGAGCGGCTACACCGCGGAATTGGTGGTGACGATCGCCTAAGCCCCGGGCTCAGGACGATCCGGACAGCGGGCCGTCCGCCTCCTCGTCCAGCCGGCGCAGGAAGGCCAGCTTCTCGGCGATCTTCGCCTCCAGCCCGCGCGGCACGGGCTGGTACCAGCCAGGTTCGGGCATGCCGTCGGGCAGATAGGTCTCGCCGGCCGCATAGGCATGCGGCTCGTCATGCGCGTAACGATACTCGTGCCCGTAGCCCAGTTCCTTCATGAGCCGGGTGGGCGCATTGCGCAGGTGCACCGGCACCTCGCGGCTGCCATCCTGCTTAACGAAGGCACGGGCGGCGTTGTAGGCGTTGTAGCCGGCGTTGCTCTTGGGAGCACAGGCCAGGTAGATGACGGCCTGCGCCAGCGCCAGCTCGCCCTCCGGACTGCCCAGCCGCTCGAACGTGGCGGCCGCATCGTTGGCAATCTGCAGCGCGCGCGGGTCGGCCAGGCCGATGTCTTCCCAGGCCATGCGCACGATGCGGCGCGACAGGTAGCGTGCATCGGCCCCACCATCCAGCATGCGGGACAGCCAATACAGCGCACCGTCGGGGCTGGAGCCGCGCACCGACTTGTGCAGCGCGGAGATCTGGTCGTAGAAGTTGTCGCCGCCCTTGTCGAAGCGCCGCACATTCAGGCTCAGCGAACGCGTGATGAAGGCGGCGTCAACGGCCGTGATGCCGGCCGCGAGCGCCGCCGTGTGGCATTGCTCCAGCAGATGCAGCAGACGGCGAGCGTCGCCGTCTGCATAGCCGACCAGTGTGGTGAGCGCCGCCTCGTCCAGCGACATTGGTTGCAGCGCTTCACGCAACGCGCGCGCCGCAAGTTGGCGCTGCTCGTCCTCGCTGAGGCTCTTCAGCACGTAGACCTGGGCCCGCGACAGCAACGCCGAGTTGACCTCGAACGACGGGTTCTCGGTGGTCGCACCAATGAAGGTGAACAGGCCCGACTCGACATGCGGCAGCAACGCGTCCTGCTGTGCCTTGTTGAAGCGGTGGATCTCGTCGACGAACAGGATGGTCCGCTTGCGCTGGGCCGCGTACTGCTGCGCGCGCTCAACAGCCTCTCGGATGTCCTTCACGCCAGACAGCACGGCCGACAACGCGATGAACTCGCAGCCGAAGGCACTTGCCGTCAGCCGCGCGAGCGTCGTCTTGCCAACGCCGGGCGGCCCCCAAAAGATCATCGAGTGCGGCTTTCCGGACTTGAACGCCAGCTGCAGCGGCTTGCCGTCGCCGAGCAAGTGGCTCTGGCCGATCACCTCGCTCAGCTGGCGTGGCCGCAGCAACTCGGGCAACGGCACCACGGGCGGCGCGACGCCACCAGCCGCAGCGGGCTGCGGCGCCGGCTCGTCGTCGAACAGCGAAGCGCTCACTGCTCGATCAGGTCCGCCCCGGCCGGCAGCTTGAACTGGAAGCGCTCGGCCGGCACAGCCACGTTGGCCTGCACCACACTGAAGTCCAGCCGCGACCGCTGGCCGAAACCGTCGACGATCTCCATGGCCGCCAGCTCCCTGCCCTTGAACCCCAGCTTGAGGGACTGGATGGTCGATTCCGCCTGCTTCGGGCTGGCCTGTACCCAGTCCAGACCGGCTTCCGCCGGCAAGGCCTTCAGCGCGAAATCGCGCTCGAGATTCGTGCCGGCCAGCAGCGCCGCGGGCGTGGCGCCCAACGCGTCGGCCAGCTTGCGCGAACTGGCCTGGTTCAGGTCGGCGTCGTAGATCCAGACCTTGTGGCCGTCGGCGACGATGACCTGCTCGAAGGGCTTGGCATAGGCAAAGCGGAACTGGTTGGGGCGCTGGAACTCGAACGACCCGGACGAGACCTTCTTGCGCTTGCCATCGGGCGAGGTGACGGTCTGCGTGAAGTTGGCCTTGCCGCTCTTCACGTCGCGAGCGAAGTCGCGCAACGCATCAACGGCATCGGCATGGGCTGCGGCGGTGAACAGCAGCGTCAGGGACAGCAGGAGTTTCTTCATTCGTCTCGCGTCACTCGTCGCGTTTGGGAACAATCAATTCGCGGCTGCCGTTGGACGCCAGCGCCCCGACAAGGCCCGAGTTCTCCATCTGCTCCAGCAGCCGCGCGGCGCGGTTGTAGCCAATGCGCAGATGGCGCTGCACCAGCGAGATGGATGCCTTGCGGTGCTGCAGGACGATGGCAACGGCCTGGTCGTACATGGGGTCTTGCTCGCCACTGGATTCGCCCGGTGCCGGTGCCTCGCCGCCCATGTCGTCGAGCACACCGCCTTCCAGGATGCCTTCGATGTAATTCGGTTCGCCTTGCGACTTGATGTACTCCACAACGCGGTGGACCTCGTCGTCGCTGACAAAGGCACCATGCACGCGAATGGGCAGGCCGGTGCCGGACGGCATGTACAGCATGTCACCCATACCCAGCAGCGCCTCGGCGCCCATCTGGTCAAGGATGGTGCGGCTGTCGATCTTGGAGCTGACCTGGAAGGACAGTCGCGTCGGGATATTGGCCTTGATGAGGCCGGTGATGACGTCCACCGACGGCCGCTGCGTGGCCAGGATCAGGTGAATGCCGGCCGCACGCGCCTTCTGCGCCAGGCGCGCAATCAGCTCCTCGATCTTCTTGCCGACCACCATCATCAGGTCGGCCAGCTCGTCGATGACGACGACGATGAAGGGCAGCCGCTCCAGCGGTTCCGGCTCCTCCGGCGTCAGGCTGAAGGGGTTCGGGATGCTGACGCCATTGGCCTTGGCCTCGTCGATCTTCTTGTTGTAGCCGGCGAGGTTGCGCACGCCGACCTTGGACATGATCTTGTAGCGGCGCTCCATCTCGCCGACACACCAGTTCAGCGCATTCCCGGCCTGTTTCATGTCCGTCACGACGGGCGCCAGCAGATGCGGAATGCCCTCGTAGACACTCATCTCCAGCATCTTGGGGTCGATGAGGATCAGGCGCACGTCGCGGGCCTCGGCCTTGTAGAGGAGGCTAAGGATCATCGCGTTGATGCCCACCGACTTGCCTGACCCGGTCGTGCCGGCGACAAGGCAGTGCGGCATCTTGGCGAGGTCGGCCACGACCGGCAGGCCCACGATGTCCTTGCCCAGGCCCATGGTCAGCTGGGACGCGGCGTCGGCATAGACCTGCGAGCCGAGGATCTCGGACAGGCGGATGGTCTGGCGGCGTGCATTGGGCAGCTCCAGGGCCATGTAGTTCTTGCCCGGGATGGTCTCGACGACACGGATGGACGTGAGGCTGAGCGAGCGCGCCAGGTCCTTGGCAAGGTTGACGACCTGTGAGCCCTTCACGCCCGTGGCCGGCTCGATCTCGTAGCGCGTGATGACCGGGCCGGGCGACGCGGCCACGACGTGGACCTCGACGCCGAAGTCCCGCAGCTTCTTCTCGATGAGGCGGCTGGTCATCTCCAGCGACTCGGGCGTGACCGTCTCCTGGCGGCCTGGTGCTGCGTCCAGCAGGTCCACCTGCGGCAGCTTGGCATCGCCGGCATCGACGAACAGCGTCTGCTGGCGCTCCTTGGCAACGCGCGTGGACTGCGGCACCTCGACGACCGGCGTCTCGATGACCAGCGGCGCGTGCTCGGCCTCCACCTGGCGCTCGATCTGGCGCTCGACCTCGACCTCCTGCTCGCGCTCCTTCACCGCCTGCTCGCCGGCCTTCTGGTCAGCCTTGATCTCACGGCGTTCGATGCGCTGCTCGCGCAACTGCTCGATGCGCTCGCCGATGGACTCGGCCACATGTCCCCAGGAGAAGCGCAGCGCCCAGGACATGCCGGTCAGCAGCAGCACGATCCAGACAACGCCCGAACCCGCGAAGCCCAGGCCCTTCATGCCCAGCGGCCCAAGCGTGTAGCCCACCAATCCGCCTGCGTGTCCCGGCAGGTGCGGCTCGACGGCGTAGAGCCGGCTCCACTCCAGCGCACAGCTGGCACCGATCAGCAGCAGCACGCCGCCCAACCAGCGCAGGCGCCGGCCCCAGCGCACGGGCTCCGGCTCGTCGTGGCGCAGCAGGCCCGCCAGGCCGCGCAGCCAGGCACGCAACGCCAGCAGCGGCAGCCACCAGGCCGAGAAGCCGAACAGGAAGAGCAGCCCGTCCGACACCCAGGCACCCAGCCCCCCGACACGATTGCCGACGAGATCACGCTGGCCGCTGGTCGAGAAGGCGGCATCGCGCAGGTCGTGGGTGGCCAGGGCCAGCACCAGCAGGGCCAATGCAAGGGCCGTCAAGGCCAGCCACAGCGGCGTGCGCAGCAGCCGCGATGCGGTGGAAGGCGGAGCCGCGTCGCGCTTGGGCGCTTGGCGGCGGGCGGGCTTGGCGGGGGCGGCAGGTTCGCTGGCGGCAGCGTCACCGCCCAGCAGGGAACCGAGGGGAAAACTCATCCCCGCATTGTGCCGCTCAGTCGTGAGTCAGGCGCTCCTTGATGACCACCGAACCGTTCTCAAGCGTTTCGATGACGCCGCGCTCTTCCAGGTCCTTCATGACCCGGCTGACCATCTCGCGCGAAGCGCCGACGACCTTGGCCATGTCCTGGCGCGACACCTTGCCGCGGATCAGCTTGATGCCCTTCTCGTCCTCCGACATGTCCAGCAGCGTGCGCGCGACGCGGCCGTAGACGTCCAGCAGCGCGAGCGACTCGATCTGGCGGTCCGCATTGCGCAGCCGCGCGACCAGGCCGCGCAGGATGCCGTAGGACAGGCTGCTGCTCTCCGGCAGGCAGCGCGCAAACTCCAGCCGGCCAAGCACCAACATGTCGGTCTGCACCTCTGCCCGCACGGTGGCGGAGTGGGGCTCGTTGTCGATCAAGCTCATTTCGCCGACGTAGTCGCCTGACTGCAGGACGGCCAGGATGACCTCGCGGCCACGATGGTCGGCGGTCAGCACGCGAGCACGGCCATTCAGCAGGATGAAGAGCGCGTTGGACTTTGTGCCCTGCTCGACGATCAATTCACCGCGCTTGAAGCGGCGCTTGACGACGCTGTCAGCGATGGACTGGGCCTGATCGGTGGTCAGCATCGAGAACAGCGGAACCCGGCGGATCAGGTCCAGGTTGGAAATCATCGCCATTTGTAATCTCCAGGTTTGGGGCGCAGGCCGGCGCCCGAAAAATGCGCCTGCCTAAAATGGCGTGCATTTTGCACATGTGGCAGGGCTTGCCTCAATGGTTGATGTCGGGGTTTTCACCCCAAAGCCGACTTGCAAGCCCTGTCACAGCCCCCAACTGCCCGCCATGACCGCCACCACCCAACACCACGGACTGCTCATCCTCGGCTCCGGCCCCGCCGGCTACACGGCCGCCATTTATGCCGCCCGCGCCAATCTGAAGCCCACGCTGATTACTGGCATGGCCCAGGGTGGTCAGCTCATGACGACGACCGAGGTCGACAACTGGCCGGCCGACGTGATGGGTGTGCAAGGCCCTGAGCTCATGCAGCGCTTCCAGCAGCACGCCGAGCGTTTCCAGACCCAGATCGTCTTCGACCACATCAACGCAGTCGACTTCTCCAAGCGCCCCTTCACACTGACCGGCGACAGCGGCGTCTACACCTGTGATGCGCTGATCATTGCGACCGGCGCCTCGGCCAAGTACCTGGGCCTGGACTCCGAGCAGGCCTTCATGGGCCGCGGGGTCAGTGGCTGCGCGACCTGCGACGGGTTCTTCTATCGCGGCCAGGAAGTTTGTGTCGTTGGCGGTGGCAATACGGCCGTCGAAGAGGCGCTGTACCTGTCCAACATCGCCAGCACGGTCCACCTGATCCACCGCCGCGACAAGTTCCGCGCCGAACCCATCCTGGTCGACAAGCTGATGGAGAAGGCCGCCGCCGGCAAGATCAAGTTGCACCTGTTCCAGCAGCTCGACGAGGTGTTGGGCGACGACTCGGGGGTGACCGGCGTACGCACGCACAACGTACAGGACGGCAGCAAGGCCGAGATTCCCGTGCATGGCTGCTTCATCGCCATCGGCCACCAGCCGAACACCGACATCTTCAAGGGCCAGTTGGAGATGAAGGACGGCTACATCCTCACCAGGAGCGGCCTGAACGGTTTTGCGACGATGACCAGCGTACCGGGCGTGTTCGCCGCAGGCGACGTTCAGGACCATGTCTATCGCCAGGCGATCACCAGCGCCGGCACTGGGTGCATGGCCGCGCTGGACGCGCAGCGCTTCCTGGAGCAGGAAAACGGCTGATGCCGCAGGGGCCGCCATGGCCCTTCCCGGCTCCCGGGTTTTCCGCTATACTCGCGGGCTTGCCTGCCGGATGGACCGCACCCAGCCCTTTTTGGGGTGGGTTTAGCAGGCATTTGCGGTCAAAGGGCTGCCCGAAGGTGTTTTGGGCAGCTGGTCAGAGAAGTCAAACCGGAGAAGCGTCATGGCACGCGTCTGTCAAGTCACGGGCAAGAAGCCCATGGTCGGGAACAACGTTTCCCACGCCAACAACAAAACCAAGCGTCGGTTCCTGCCGAACCTGCAATACCGCCGTTTCTTTGTGGAATCGGAAAACCGCTGGGTGCGTCTGCGCATCAGCAATGCCGCTCTGCGTTTGATCGACAAGGTCGGCATCGACCAAGTCGTCGCCGATCTGCGCGCCAAGGGCGAGCTCTGATCGTCATCTGACCCACTAAAGGAACACGACCATGGCATCCAAAGGCGGCCGCGAAAAGATCAAGCTGGAGTCCACCGCGGGCACCGGCCACTTCTACACGACGAACAAGAACAAGAAGACCACGCCCGAGAAGCTCGAATTCATGAAGTTCGACCCCAAGGCGCGCAAGCACGTCCTGTACAAGGAAATCAAGCTGAAGTGAGGCGCCAGGCGGCTTGACCGCCCTGCCCCAACAGCAACGAAAAACCCGCCAGCCGCAACGCTGGCGGGTTTGTTCTTTTGGGCGCTGGCCGGCAGCTTTCAGTGGGTCGACGCCGCCGCTACGGCCGGGCTGAATTCGCGCTGCATCCAGCGGTCGATCATGCGCTTCTCGTAGCGCAGCGAGTCGCCGCTGTAATAGGCGTTGAAGCCATCCTGGTAGTTCATGTCACGCAGGCGCGTCTTGCCTTGCTGGACGACCTTGTCGCCCTCGCGGACCTCGTAGCTCAGCTCGATGGACGGCGACGTCACCGTGCGCATCACACGCAGCCACTGACCTCGCCACATGAAGGGCTCCACCTCGCCGGCGAGATCCACGTCCGAAACATCAACACGGACATCGCGGCCGGGCAGGCGCTTCTCGAACTGCGCCACCAGATGCGCCTCAATGTCCTTGAGCACCTCGGCATCGCGGAAGCCGTTGTTGTCCTTGATGTCCGAGAACTTCTCGGAGTGGACGAAATTCACCTTCACATCCGCCTGCGCGGCGGCAGATGCAACGGCCATCACGGCCAGGGCAATCCAGCGGGTCTTCATGGCAAACCTCCAGTTCAACGGTGACTGCATACCTCAAGTCTAGGGCAGCCCAGGAAAAAGGGCGCCCCAAAGGGCGCCCTTTACGCGGGGAAACGCCAGGTCAGGCGTGGACGGCGCGCAGGCGCATCGAGAAGGCCCGCAGTTCGGCGATGCCGCTTTCCTCGGCACGACGGCACCAAGCCTGGAGATCAGCCACCAGCTGCTCGGCCGACACATTCGTGCGGGTCCACATCTGGCGCAACTCCTCGCGCATCGTCACCAGCTTGTCGATAACCGGACTCGCGGCACGGGCATTGGCGAGATCGCCGTGGACGGCCACCGGAATGCGCTCCTCGTCACGATGCAGCCAGCGCTGGGCCTGCTTGAACTGCGCGAAGCGCTCGCTGTGCTTGCCGCCCTCGGCCTGGATCTTGGCCAATTCGGCCGAGCAGGCCGCCTTCAGGTCGCGCGCATAGCTGGCCATGACCTCGTAGCGGTTGGCGATCAGCGCCTCCAGCGTGCGGGCGTCAGCCGGCTTCATCTCGCCCAGGCTCAACTTGGGCGCCGTCTTGCGGACCTTGGCCCAGCCAAGCATCTCCAGGCCTCGGATGTACATCCAGCCGATGTCAAACTCGTAAGGCTTGACCGAGAACTTGGCCGACGTCGGATAGGTGTGATGGTTGTTGTGCAGTTCCTCGCCGCCAATGATCAGCGTCCAGGGCGTCAGGTTGGTCGAGGCATCGGGCGCTTCGAAGTTGCGATAACCCCAGTAGTGGCCAATGCCGTTGACGACACCCGCCGCCCAGAACGGGATCCAGGCCATCTGGATGGCCCAGATGGTGGCGCCGAGGGCACCGAACAGAGTCACGTTGATGATGAGCATCAGCGCCACACCCTGCCAGCTGTACTTGCTGTAAAGGTGGTTTTCGATCCAGTCGTCGGGCGTCCCACGGCTGTACTTGGCGATGGTCTCGGCGTTCTTGGCCTCGGCACGGTAAAGCTCGGCGCCTTCGGCCATGACCTTCTTCAAGCCGCGGGTCTGCGGGCTGTGCGGATCCTCTTCGGTCTCGCACTTGGCGTGGTGCTTGCGGTGGATGGCCACCCACTCGCGGGTGACCATGCCGGTGGTCAGCCATAGCCAGAAACGGAAGAAGTGCGAGGGGATGGGCCCGAGGTCCAGCGCGCGGTGAGCTTGCGAACGATGCAGGAAGATCGTGACCGAAGCGATCGTGATGTGGGTCACAACCAGCGTGTAGATCACCAATTGCCATGCGCTGAAGTCTGCAAGGCCGTTGGCCAGCCAGTTCAGCAGCGCGTTCAGGAAGTCGTTCATGCGTCCAGGACCTCGGCCACAACGGCCATGCGAAGGAACTCCAATTGTAGAGGAGCGCCCCAAAATTCAAGGGAGCCACCGTACCGCATTCGGGCGGACACGTGCGAATCAGCGCGTTCCTTGATCGCCATCAAGCCGTTTTCAGGCAGCGCGCTCCCAGGCGACGGCGAAAAACCCGTCCATGGCATGACGGTGGGGCCACAGCCTGAGCGCGCCGTTCTCCACAAGCTCGCCGGCACGCTCGACCTGCACCTTCGCCAGCGCCTCATCCGCGGCCAGCGGCTTGAAATCGGGATGGGCGGCAGCGAATTCGGCTGCGATGACCTCGTTCTCGGCGTCGAGCAGGCTGCAGGTGGCATAGACCAGCCGGCCGCCCGGCTTCACGAGGCGGGCGGCGCTGGCCAGGATGGCGCGCTGCTTGTCCTGCAGTTCGGCCACGCCTTGCGGCGACTGGCGCCATTTCAGGTCCGGATTTCGGCGCAGCGTACCCAGGCCCGAACAGGGCGCGTCGACCAGAACGCGGTCAATCTTGCCGGCCAGGCGCTTGATGCGGTCATCGCGCTCATGGGCGATCTGCGCCGGGTAGACGTTGGACAGGCCGCTGCGCGCCAGACGCGGCTTGAGCGCGTCCAGCCGATGGCCAGACACGTCGAAGGCGTACAGCCGGCCGGTGTTGCGCATCGCCGCACCCAGGGCCAGCGTCTTTCCGCCGGCGCCGGCGCAGAAGTCCACCACCATCTCGCCGCGCTTGGGCGCCAGCAGCAGCGCCAGCAGCTGGCTGCCCTCGTCCTGCACCTCGATGCAGCCATTGGTGAACAGCGCCATCTTGTTGAGCGCGGGCTTGCCCTCCACTCGCAGGCCCAGCGGCGAATACGGCGTCGGCGTGGCCGCGATGCCCGCCTCGGCCAGCTGCTCCAAGACTTCCTCGCGCTTGAGCTTGAGCGTATTGACGCGCAGATCCAGCGGCGCAGCCTCGTTCAACGCCGTGGCGAGCTTCCAGAACTCGTCCTCGCCCAGTCGCGCCATCAACGGCTCGGCCAACCAGTCGGGCATGTTGTGGCGCAGCTTGGGCGCCAGGCTGTCGGGCGCGATGGCCTGCACCTGCACCAGCCATTGCTGCTCCGCCGGGCTCAGCGCGCCGCGCAGGAAGCTGTCGCTGCCGCGCCAGGCCAGGATGGCCAGGCGGCGCGGCATGGGGCCGCTGCCGCTCTGGGCCAGGTTCTGGAACTTCAGCCGCTCGCGCAGCAGCGCATAGACGGTTTCGGCCAGGCTGGCACGCTCGCGCTGGCCGAGGTTCTTGTGTTGACGGAAGAAGGCCGAAACAGTGGCGTCGGCAGGCGCGTCGAGCTTGTTGACGGCGGCGATCAGCTCGGCGCACAGCTCCAGCAGGGCATTAGGATGCATCGCGCCATTATCCCAAGCGCCTTTCGCCACCCCGCATGAACTTTTGGTCCCAAGTGCGCCTGCGCCCCCGGCTGCTGTTCGCCATCCTGTGCGGCAGCGTGCTTGCAGTCCTTTGGCCGGGCCAGTTGCCGCTCACGGCGCGGCTGCTGCTGGGCTGGGACCTGACCCTGTGGATCTACCTGCCGCTGGTGCTATGGATGATGCTGGGCCGCAGCGGCTCGGTGAACGTGCAACAGCGCGCCAGCGCGCTGACCGAAGGCGTGCCGGTGATGTTGCTGTTGGCCGCCACTGGCGCACTGGCAAGCTTTGGCGCCATCGCGCTGGAACTGGGCAATGCCAAGCAGGCTCATGCAGCCGGCGGGCCGGCCCTGATGTTCGCGATCGCCACCGTGTGCAGCTCCTGGCTGCTGCTGCCGGTGGAGTTCGGCATCGCCTATGCGTCGCTCTACCACGGCGACGGCAGGGCTGCCCATGGGCTGGAGTTCCCTGGCGACGAGGACGGGCCGCCGGACTACGGCGACTTCCTGTACTTCTCCATCACCGTGGCAGCCACCTCGCAGACCTCCGACGTCGTCGTGAACTCGCGCGCCATGCGCCGCCTGGTCCTGATCCAGGCCCTGCTGGCCTTCGTCTTCAATACCGGCGTGCTGGCGCTGACGATCAACATCGTCGCCGGCTTGATCAGTTGATCTGAAAGACCCCTCGCCCGCCCTTGCCGCGCCGGGGAGGGACGGCCCGGCCAGCTTCCCAAGGAACGGTGGCGCTTGCGCCGTCGAGCCGCAAGCACATCGCCCGCGCGCCTGTTCGGCGCCTCAACGGACTGCTTGTGCCAGCGCAAGGCGTTGCGCCTACGGCCAATGGAAGGCCCAGAGCCCGGCCGCGACTAGCTGAGGAAGAGTTGCTGGGCCACCCCGTCGCGATGGCTCACGACCTCGCCGTTCCAGACCAGCGCTCCCTCGACGAACCAGCGCACCGACTGCGGATAGATGCGGTGCTCCACCGTCAGTACGCGCGCCGCCAACGCCTTCGCATCGTCGCCCGGCTGCACCGGCACCACGCCCTGCATGACGATGGCACCATGGTCCAGCTCCGCCGTAACGAAATGCACGGTCACGCCGGCGACCTTGCATCCCATCTCCAATGCCCGCTCGTGTGTATGCAGGCCCGTGAAAGCCGGCAGCAGCGACGGATGGATGTTGAGCATGCGGCGCGCATAACGGGCCGTGAAGCTGGGAGTCAGGATTCGCATGAAGCCGGCCAGAACGACCAGATCGGGCGTGAAACTGTCGATGACACGGGCCAACTCGGCGTCGAAGTCCTCGCGGCTGGCAAAGGCCTTGTGGTCCACAACCGCCGTGGCGATGCCGTGCCGGGCGGCGAACAGGAGACCGCCCGCATCGGGCCGGTTGCTGATGACGGCGGCGATCTGCGCCGGCCAGCCCTCGGCTTGGGCGGCCTTCACGATGGCCTCCATGTTGGAGCCCCGCCCCGAAATCAGAATCACCAGTCTCTTCATGGGCCAGCAGTGTAGGTCGCCACCCCCGTCGTTAGGCAGGCTCCGTCCCCTTGAACGACAATCCGCGCCCCATGTCGACACCAGCTCTCAACCGCCCGCGCGTGCTTTCCGGCATGCGCCCCACCGGCGCTCTGCACCTCGGCCACTATCACGGCGCCATCAAGAACTGGGTCGGGTTGCAGGACACGCACGAAGGCTTTTTCTTCGTCGCCGACTGGCATGCGCTGACCACCCAGCGCTCCAGCGGCGAGGCGCTGACGCGCCATGTCTACGAAATGGTCACCGACTGGCTGGCCGCCGGCATCGACCCCGAGCGCTGCACCCTGTTCCTGCAGAGCCGCATGCCCGAGCATGCCGAGCTGTTCACGCTGCTGGCCATGTGCACGCCGTCCAGCTGGCTGGCCCGCATGCCCAGCTACAAGGACCAGGTCGCCGCCGACCCAGAGCTGGCGACCTACGGCTTCCTCGGCTACCCGTTGCTGCAGGCGGCCGACATCCTGCTCTACAAGCCCGCCGGTGTGCCGGTCGGCGAGGACCAGGCTGCTCACGTGGAAGTGACCCGCGAGGTCGCGCGCCGCTTCAACCGCCTCTACGCCGAGGCGGCACCCATCTTCGTCGAACCCCAGGCGCTGCTGACCGAGACCGCCCGCGTGCCGGGGCTGGATGGCCAGAAGATGAGCAAGAGCCTGGACAACGCCATCGCAATGCGCGACGAACCCGAGGTGACGGCCGCAAAGATCCGCACCATGCCCACGGACCCGCAGCGCGCGCGCCGCACCGACGCTGGCGACCCGGCGCGCTGCCCCGTCTGGCCACTGCACCGGATCTACAGCGATGACGCAACCCGGGCCGCCTGCGACACCGGCTGCCGCACCGCATCCATCGGCTGCCTGGATTGCAAGCAGCCACTGGTCGAGGCCATCCAGAAGGAGCAAGCCCCCTGGCGCGAACGCGCCGCAGCGCTGGACCCGCAGCAGGTGCAGTGGACGCTGGAAGTGGGCACCGAGCGCGCCCGCGCCGTCGCGCGCAAGACGCTGCGGGAGGTGCGCGCTGCGATGGGGCTGGTGGCTTGACTTCAAGAATCCATGTCACCGACCTCGAGGCCGCCATCAACTGGTGGCGCGAGCGCTCGCCATCGCCCGACGGCATCAGCGCCGCACCCGAGGTGCGCGCGCTGGCGGAGGCCTACGCGCTGCTGGCTTGGCAGCGCGCCAACGAGCTGGACGTCGATGCGCTCAGCGACAAGGCGCTCGGCGCCTGGCTGACCTGGTACGAGACCACGCCGGATTCGCCCTGCATCGCCATCTGCTCCACCGCCCAGGGTGACCCCATCTGCAAAGGCTGTGGCCGCAGCTTCGACGAGGTGCAGCAGTGGCCGGCGCTGGACCCGTTCGAGAAGCGCATCGTCTGGCACCGCATTACCCTGGAGGCCACGGCCTGGCGCTTCAACCGCTACGCCGAACGCAGCGGCAAGGCCGCCCCCAGGGGCGAGGGGGCGGCATGAGCCGCATCCGCTTCATCGACAGCGCCCGCCGCCTCGTCCCGCTGGCCTGGCCCGTCCTCGTGGGCCAGATCGCGGTGATGATGTTCAGCACCATCGACACGCTGATGATGGGCCGCGTCAGCCCGGAAGACCTGGCGGCGTTGGCCGTCGGCTCGGCAGCCTACGTCTCCATCTTCGTCGGCCTGATGGGCGTCGTGCTCGCCGTCGGGCCGATCGCGGGCCGGCAGTTCGGCGCCCAGGACCTCGCCGGCGCCGGCAGCAGCTTCGTGCAGGCGCAGTGGCTGGCGCTGCTGCTGTGCATCCCGGGCTGCCTGGCGCTGTGGTTCCCCGACCCCTTCACGGCCTTGGCCCAGTTGGATGCCGTCCAGGCCGCCAAGGTGCGCGCCTACACCCGCCCCGAAGCCTTCGCGCTGCCGGCCGCCCTGCTCTTCACTGCTTTCCGCGGCTTCTCGACAGCCGTCAGCCGGCCCAAGGCCGTCATGGCGATGCAGCTGACAGGCCTGGCCGCCAAGGTGCCGCTGAACGCCGTCCTGGTGTTTGGCTGGGGGCCGATCCCGGCGATGGGCGTGGCGGGCTGCGGCTGGGCGACAGCCATCGCCCTGATCGGCCAGGCCGCCGTCGCAGCGCTGCTGCTCAGGCGCGACGCCTTCTACCGGCCTTTCCGAATCCCGCCGCTGTGGCGGACCCGGCCGCACTGGGGCGAGCTCGCGGCCCTCGTAAAGCTGGGCCTGCCCATGGGGGGCTCCATCCTCGTTGAGGTGACAGGATTCACCTTCATGGCCTTCTTCATCGCGCGCCTGGGCGCGACGCCGGTGGCCGGCCACCAGATCGCCGTCAACCTCGTCGCAATGATGTTCATGATCGCGCTGGCGTTCGCGACGGCCGCCGGCACCCTGGTCGCTCAGCATCTCGGCGCCCAAGAGAAGCGCGAGGCGCGCATCGTCGGCAGGCACGCCATGTCGCTGGCCGCACTGACCGCCGCGGCCGTCGGCGCCGTCGTCGCGATCGCGCGCGAACCCATCATCGCCCTCTACACCAACAGCCCAGCGACGGCCGCCGCCGCGTTGCCACTGCTGGTGTGGGTCTGGTTCTTCCACCTCGGCGACGCGCTGCAGACGGTGGCGGCCTACGTGTTGCGCGCCTACCAGGTCGCAACGTTGCCGATGATCATCTACGTCGTTGCACTGTGGGGCCTGGGCATTGGCGGCGGCTACTTCCTCGCCTTCGGCCGGGACGGCGTAGGCGCGGTAGGCTTCTGGCAGGCCGCGACAGCGGGACTGATGATGGCCGGATTGCTGCTCAGCCTGCTGCTCAAGCGCGTCTTCGACGAAAACCGCTAGACAGCGGAGCCCCTTGTCCAACCGCGCATCGCTGAGTACGGTGCTCAGCCCGGTCCGCCGAGAGGACGTCGGCGCTTGCGGCATCTAGCCGCCATCGCCATCGCCGTTGCCATCGCCGGGCTGGCTCGGTGAGCCGGAGTCGGCCCGGACTGCCTACTTTCGTACAAGTGTCAGCGGCTTGCTGAGGGCAGGAAGAGCACGAAGCGGCTGCCGCCGCCATCGCGCGCCAGGCAGCGCACGCTGCCGCCGTGGCGTTCGGCGATCTGCTTGACCAGGCTCAGCCCCAGGCCCACACCGCCCGCCATCTCGGCATGGCCAGGCAGGCGATAGAAAGGCTCGAAGATGCGCTGGCGCAGCTCGGCAGGCACGCCGGGGCCGCGGTCGGCGACGACGAACTCGTAGCCGCCAGCCACCGGACGCAGGACCAGTTCCACATCAGGACCACCGTAGCGGCGGGCGTTGTCCAGTAGATTGCGCAGCGCGCGGCGCAGCAGCCGCTCCTGGCCGTCGATGTGCGCAACATCGGTCTCTGGCTCGAAGACACCTTCGGCACGAGCAGCCTCCTCGGCGCCCAGGGCCAGCAGGTCGACCGGATGGGTCTCCCCTACCGCACTGCCAGCCTCTAGCCGGCTGGCCAGCAGCACCTCCTCGACGAGGGCATCCAGCTCGGCGATGTTGACATCGATTTCATGCGCCAGGCGCTGGCGCTGGGCCGGACCGGCGTCCTCCAGCATCGCGAAGGCCATCTTCAGGCGCGCCAGTGGAGAGCGCAGCTCGTGACTGGCGTTTGCCAGCAGGGTCTGGTGGGAGCGCAGCAGGGTCTCGATGCGCTCTGCCGCCTGGTTGAAACTGGCTGCCACGGCCGCCACCTCGTCGCGGCCGCTGTCGTCCACCCGGTGGGCCAGCTGACCCGCGCCGAACTGCTCGACGCCGCGCTTGAGCGCCTCGAGACGCCGAGTCAGCCGGCGCACCACTGGGTAGGCACCGGCGGCCACGCCGACGAAGAGCAGCACCAACACGACGGCCAGCGTCGACACGGTTGGCGCACCCGGCGAAACGGGACGGTGCAGCCATGGCCCGGTCCAGGGGCCTTCATCCAGCCGTGGCGGCCGGGGTGCAACGCCACCCGCCCCCTCGCCCGGACGCACGGGACCGGCCGGCCCGGAAGCCACGCCCTGCGGACTGGGCGGTCGGATGGTGCGCACCATCTCCAGGCTGCGCCCGTCACCAAGGCTGGCACTGACGATGATGGCGCCTGGATCATCTGCACGGCGCTGGAACATCTGCGTCGTGGCGATGCGCTTGCCGTCGGAGTCTTCCAATGCAAGCGGCATGCGCAGGCGCTGGCCCCAGTCGACGAAGACCTCGGCCTGTTCGTCACGCGAAGCCGTGGCGGGTGGCAGGGCGAGCTTGAGCAGACCGGCCATCGCATTCAGGCGCTCGCCGGCCGCCAGCTCCACATTGCCGCGCTCCTGCTCGATGTGACGCTGAAACAGCCAGGCCGAGCCGAACGCGAAGGCCAGCAGCAGCGCGACCAGTGTCAGGTAGATGCGGACGTAGAGGGATTTCAAGCCGGGGCGTTCATGCGGCGTCCGCGTCGGCGTCCTGCTTGCGGGCAAAGACATAGCCGGCTCCACGTACAGTCAGCACGCGGCGGGGGTTCTTGGGGTCGTCCTCGATGACAGCACGGATGCGCGAGATGTGCACATCGATGGAGCGGTCGAAGGCCTCCAGCGGGTGGCCCTTGAGCGCATCCATGATCTGGTCGCGCGACAGCACGCGGCCCGGGCTCTGCGCCAGCACCACCAGCAAGTCGAACTGGTGGCTGGTCAGGTCGCAGATCTTGCCGTCCAGTCGCGCCACGCGAGCGGCCAGGTCGATCTCCAGGCGTCCGAAGCGCAACACCTCGTCGCCGTCCAGCTTGGGCTCCAGCCGACGCAGCAGCGCCTTGATGCGGGCTTGCAGCTCGCGCGGCTCGAAGGGCTTGGCGAGGTAGTCGTCGGCGCCAAGCTCCAGGCCCAGGATGCGGTCCATGGGTTCGCCGCGCGCGGACAGCATCAGCACCGGCTGGTGGCGCCAGCGCGCGTCGCCACGCAGCCAGCGGCAGAAGTCCAGGCCATCGCCATCGGGCAGCATCAGGTCCAGCACCAGCAGCTCGAAGCGGCCATGGGCCAGGGCCTCACGGGCCTGGGCCAGGCTGCCGGCCGTGCTGACTTCGAAGCCGGCAGCACGCAGATAGTCGCCCACCATGCCGGTCAGGCGGACATCGTCATCGATCAACAGAAGTCGTGCGCTACTCATCACCGGACCGAGAGAAGAAAAAGGAGGCCGGCGCGTTTCGGCGCCGGCGGAACGGGGCTCAAGCATCGCAGAACTCCTCGCCGACGGCCAATCAGCCTGCCTTGCGCTGGGCCATGCGGGCCTGACGCTTCTTCATGAGCTCGCCAATCTTGGCACGCTGCTCGGGCGTCAGCACGCGCGCGGCGTCGATGCTGGCCTGGCTGAGGCGCTTGGAAGCCGCCTCGTGCTGCGCACTGATTTGCACGCGCACGGCCTCGATGGCTGCGGCATCGATGTTGGTGGCCGTGTAGAGCGCGGCCATCTGCTGATGCAGCTTCATGCCGGTGTCGCGCTGGCCGGAAAGATCCTGGCGTGCGGCCTTGAAGATGGCGTCGATCTGGCTGCGCTGGGCGTCCGTCGCGTTGACCGCGTCAAGCAGATGCTCCATGTGGCCACCGAAGAGGCCTCCTGGCGCCATCATGGCGGGGCCGCCGCGATGGCCGGGGCCGGGGCCGGGCTGGGCCTGGGCGGCAACGCCACCGACGGCCAGGGCCGCCGCCACGGTGGCAACGCGCAACAGGTTCTGGATCTGGAAGGCTTTCATCAAAGGTCTCCTGGAAGAAGAGGGCGTGAGGTCATCTTCCAAGCGGCCTGTGAGGGGTCTTTGGGGGCGGGGTAAAGAACTGTGAAAGCAAACAGGGTCTGTTTTGCTTTTGTTGAACCGCCCCGCCCGGGGCTGCCGGCCTACTTGATGGGCTTGAAGCGCATGCGCTTGGGTCGAGCGCCCTCCTCGCCCAGGCGCTTCTTCTTGTCGGCCTCGTACTCGTGGAAGTTGCCATCGAAGAAGAACCACTGCGAGTCGCCCTCGCAGGCCAGAATGTGCGTGCAGATGCGGTCCAGGAACCAGCGGTCATGGCTGATGACCATGGCCGAGCCGGCAAACTCCAGCAGCGCTTCTTCCAACGCGCGCAGCGTTTCGACGTCCAGGTCGTTGGACGGCTCGTCCAGCATCAGCACGTTGCCGCCCTGGGCCAGCGTCTTGGCCAGATGCAGCCGGCCGCGCTCACCGCCGGACAGTGCGCCGACCAGCTTCTGCTGGTCATTGCCCTTGAAATTGAAGCGGCCCAGATAGGCGCGGCTGGGCATGACGAACTTGCCGACGACGATGTTGTCCAGACCGCCAGACACGTCTTCCCACACGGTCTTGTCGGCCGCCAGGCTGGCGCGGCTCTGGTCCACGAAGGCCAGCTTGGCCGTCTTGCCGATCTTGACGTTGCCCGAGTCCGGCTGCTCCACGCCCTGGATCATGCGGAACAGCGTCGACTTACCCGCGCCGTTGGGGCCGATGATGCCGACGATGGCGCCGGCCGGCACCTTGAAGCTCAGGTTGTCGATCAGCACGCGATCGCCGAAGCTCTTGCTGACGTTCTCGAACTCGATGACTTCATTGCCCAGGCGGTCCGCCACAGGAATGAAGATCTCGTTGGTCTCGTTGCGCTTCTGGTATTCGACGTCGCTCAGTTCCTCGAAGCGGGCCAGACGCGCCTTGCTCTTGGCCTGGCGGCCCTTGGCATTGGAGCGCACCCACTTGAGTTCTTCCTTCATCGCCTTGGCGCGGGCGTCCTCGGACTTCTGCTCCTGCTCCAGGCGACGTTCCTTCTGGTCCAGCCAGTCGGAATAGTTGCCCTTCCAGGGAATGCCATGGCCGCGGTCGAGTTCAAGAATCCACTCCGCGGCGTTGTCCAGGAAGTAGCGGTCGTGGGTGATGGCCACGACGGTGCCGGGGAAACGCTGCAGGAACTGCTCCAGCCACTCCACGGACTCGGCATCCAGGTGGTTGGTGGGCTCGTCAAGCAGCAGCATGTCGGGCTTGGACAGCAGCAGGCGGCACAGCGCCACGCGGCGCTTCTCGCCGCCGGACAGCACGCCGATGACGGCATCCCACGGCGGCAGGTTCAGCGCGTCGGCGGCCAGCTCCAGCTGCAGATCGGTGTTCTCGGAGCCGGCGGCCGCGATGATGGCTTCCAGCTCACCCTGTTCGGCGGCCAGCGCGTCGAAATCGGCGTCCGGCTCAGCATAGGCCGCATAGACCTCGTCCAGGCGCTTCTTCGCAGCCAGCACGCCGCCGATGCCCTCTTCCACGGCTTCGCGAACGGTCTGCTCGGGGTTGAGCTTGGGCTCCTGCTCCAGGTAACCGATCTTGATGCCCGGCATCGGGATGGCTTCGCCCTCGATCTCCTTGTCGACGCCGGCCATGATCTTGAGCAGCGTGGACTTGCCGGAGCCGTTCAGGCCCAGCACGCCGATCTTGGCGCCGGGGAAGAAGGACAGCGAAATGTCCTTGAGGATGTGGCGCTTGGGGGGAACCGTCTTGTTGACACGGTTCATCGAAAAAACGTACTGGGCCATGGCGCTGCTCCGAGACAAAAACAACGCAGGCCCCGACGGGATCGGGGCCTGCGCATCAATGGGTTTGGGTGGATTGTCGCCGATGCCGGCGCAACCTCAGTTTCGGCGGCGCACGCGCAGACCCACGGCGGTCAGGCCAAGCAGCCACAGGGCCAGCACGGCCGGCTCGGGCACGGGCGTCAGCAAAAAGGCCTGCGACTGCCCCTCGGCGACCACATAGCTTCCAACCAGCCACCCGGCGTTGTTGATGCCTTCGAGGAGGGTATTGCTGCCATAGGCGAAGGTCTGGAAGGAGGCCGGCGTGCCGGCGAAGCCCAGGCTCGTCTGATCCAGGGTAACGAAGCCAGCCACCAGGCCCGCATCGTTGATGTCGCGGAAGACTGATCGCTCGGTACCCGGCAGAGTCTGGTTGACCCGCACGCCGGTCGCCAGGTCGAAGATGAACGACGTCCGCGTCAAGGTGGTCGAAACCGGATCGAAGACACGCTCGTCACCCACCACCTGGCCCAGGTCGTTGATGCCCTGGAGAACGGTCCACGCATCCGCCCCGCGGCTGCCCACGAACATGACATGACCGGTAGTTCGGTCCAGCACGAAACCGGGCGACCCGCCATTGCTGAAGGTTGCGCTGCCTGAAACGTAGCGCCCGTCCGGCGAGATGCCACGTAGCAAGGTGGCCTCGGCACCCGGGAGGTCCAGGCGCGTATAGACGCCGCCCTGAAAAATGTATCCACGCCAATTGCCGAGGACCATGCCACCAGTGCCGTCGGCCACCTGGCTGTCGATATAAGAACCCACGACAACCCCGGAATCGGACACGCCGAGCGCGCTGGTGCTCAACGCCCCTTCCGGCCCCGCCAGCGTCGTGAAGACGCCTGCACTCCACAAGTAGCCGCGTTCATTGCTGAAACCGTCTGAGCTGTAGGAGCCCACGACTTGACCGAGGTTGTTGACGTCCCAGGCGTCGGACGACGTGGCACCGGATGGGGTCAGCGCCGTGTAGTTGTAGCCAGCAGCCTGGACGAATGTGCTGGCGACCAGCGCAGCCGCGGCAAGCGCGAAACGCACGGAAAGCATGTAGTCTCCCTGAATCAATGCACCGCTACCACGCATCGAGGCGTTAACGGGCATCGCGGACTGTAGCCACGCCAACTGCGGCGGGCCGATAGGATCCATCCCTCGGGTGGGGGACGGCATTCATGGGCCGACGGCCCGGGAGAACCCGCAGCCAAGGCACCTTCCCCCCTCCGAAAAGCTGCCTGCCAGTTCCCACGGAGCCCCGATGTACCGCTCAACCATCCTCGCCTTGATGGCCTGTCTCGTCAGCCTCGCCCAGGCCCAGACCCTGCGCTGGGCCAGCCAGGGCGACATGCAGACGACCGACCCGCATTCGCAGAACGAGGTCACGACCAACAGCCTGAACAGCCAGGTCTATGAGACGCTGACTCGACGCATGCAGGACATGCGCATGGGGCCGTCACTGGCCACCGAATGGACGCAGGTGTCGCCGCTGCTGTGGCGTTTCAAGCTGCGCCCGGGCGTGAAGTTCCATGACGGCACGCCATTCACTGCCGACGATGTCGTGTTTTCCATGCAGCGCCTGCGCGACCCGAACGCGCCGCAGCGCGTCTACGCCAACGCGGTGGGCATCCCGAAGGCGGTCGGCCCGCTGACCGTCGAGTTCACGCTGGACAAGCCCAACCCCATAGTGCCCGAGATGCTTGGCAACCTCTACGTGATGAGCCGGCGGTGGTGCGAGGAGCACCGCGTCACACGCCCCTTGAACTTCAAGCAGCAGGAGGAGTCCTACGCCAGCCGCAACGCCAACGGTACCGGCCCCTTCATGCTGGTCAGCCGCCAGCCCGGCGTCAAGACGGTCTTCAAGCGCAACCCGAACTGGTGGAACAAGTTCGAGGGCAACCTGCAGGAGTTCGTCTACATGCCAATCTCCAACGACGCGACACGCACCGCGGCGCTGATCTCGGGCGAGGTGGACTTCGTGCTCGACCCGCCGCCGCGCGACGTGGCCCGCCTGCGCACCCTGCCGCATCTCAAGGTGCTGGACGGCGAGGAGAACCGCCTCGTCTACATCGGCATGGAGCAGACGCGCGACAAGCTGCTCTATGGCCGCTCGCCCGATGGCAAGAATCCGTTCAAGGACCTGCGCGTGCGCAAGGCGCTCTATCACGCCATCGACGCCGAGGCCATCAAGGCCAAGCTGATGAACGGCTACGCCCTGCCCACCGGTGGCCTGACCCCGTCGCCGCGCGGTGCCTATGGCGACGCCAGGCTGGAGACCCGTCTGCCCTACGACGTCGCGCTGGCGAGGAAGCTGCTGGCCGAGGCCGGCTACGCGGACGGCTTCGACGTCACCATGGACTGCCCCAACAACCGCTACGTCAACGACGAGCGCATCTGCATCGCGCTGGCCAGCATGTGGGCCCAGGTCAAGGTCAGGGTCAAGGTCAACGCCATGCCACGTACCCTCTTCTTCCCCAAGATCGAGAAGTTCGACACCAGCCTCTTCCTGACGGGCTGGGGCGGCGGCTCCACCGACGCCGAGATCATGCTGACGCCCGTCCTGCGCAACCGCGGCGAGCAGGGCGTAGGTACGGCCAACTATGGCGGCTCCATCAACAACGACGCCGACGCACTCGCGGCCGCATCCACCGCAGAGACCGATCCCAAGAAGCGCGAGGCCCTCGTCAAGTCTGCTCTCCAGGCCTTTCGCGAGCAGGTCAACATCATCCCGCTGCACCGACAGGTCATTCCCTGGGCCATGAAGCGCGAGGTCAGCATCCCTCACTCACCCAACAACTGGGCCAACATGGACTGGGTCACGATCTCGAAATAGAACGGCGCGGCCACAGCCGCTAGAATGCCCGGACGCCGCGCCTCTCAGTCTTGCGCGGCGTTTCACTTTTCTGCAGCCCCGCACGCGGCCTGGCTTGCCCGAAGACTGGTGACGCCGCCCCGGCGTCACGGCGAGCCCCGGTGATTGTTGGCGTGCCCTCCCCACCTTGGATTCGATGAGTTTCGACACCCTCGGCCTGGCAGCTCCGCTGCTCAAGGCCATTGCCGACGCCGGCTACACCACTCCCACGCCCATTCAGGCCCAAGCCATCCCCGCCGTGCTGAACGGCGGCGACCTGATGGCCGGCGCACAGACCGGCACCGGCAAGACCGCCGGCTTCACGCTGCCCATGCTGCACCGCCTCGCCACTGGCGAGAAGCTGCTCAACAAGCGCGGCAAGATCGCCATCCGCGCCCTCGTGCTGACGCCCACCCGCGAACTGGCCGCCCAGGTCGAGGAAAGCGTGCAGACCTATGGCAAGTACCTGCCGCTGAAGAGCATGGTCATGTTTGGCGGCGTCGGCATGCAGCCGCAGATCAACAAGCTGCGCGACGGCGTGGACATCCTCGTCGCCACGCCCGGGCGCCTGCTGGACCACGCCCAGCAGGGCACGCTGGACCTGAGCCAGGTGCAGATCCTGGTTCTGGACGAAGCCGACCGCATGCTGGACATGGGCTTCGTGCACGACATCAAGAAGGTGCTCGCGCTACTGCCCGCCAAGAAGCAGAGCCTGCTGTTCAGCGCCACCTTCAGCGACGAGATCAAGAACCTCGCCGACCGGCTGCTGAACCAGCCCGCCCTCATCGAGGTGGCCCGCCGCAACCAGACCAACGACCAGATCGCGCAGAAGGTCCACCCCGTGGGCCGCGAGCGCAAGAAGGAACTGCTGGTGCACCTCATCAAGAGCGGCGACTGGCACCAGGTCCTGGTCTTCACGCGCATGAAGCATGGCGCCAACCGCCTGACCGACTACCTGAACGACCAGGGCATCAGTGCCATGGCCATCCACGGCAACAAGAGCCAGGGCGCGCGCACCAAGGCGTTGGCTGACTTCAAGTCAGGCGATCTGACCTGCCTGGTGGCCACCGACATTGCCGCCCGCGGCATCGACATCGACCAGTTGCCCCACGTCGTCAACTTCGAGCTGCCCAACGTGCCCGAGGACTATGTCCACCGCATCGGCCGCACCGGCCGCGCCGGCGCCCAGGGCGAGGCGGTCAGCCTGGTCTGCGTAGACGAGAACGGTTTCCTTCGCGACATCGAGAAGCTCATCAAGCGCGAGATCCCCAAGGAAGTCGTGGCCGGCTTCGCGCCTGATCCCAATGAGAAGGCCGAGCCCATCGTGCTGGGTCGCACCGTGCTAAACCCCAACGGCAGCCGCGGCCGCAATCCCAACCCGCCGCAGCATGCTGGACGCGGGGGCCGTCCGGGCGGTGGCGGCGGTGGCGGCGGTGGTGGCGGTCGGGGCGGCGACAGCCGTGGCGGCTCGCGCGACGGCGGCCGTCCCTCGGCCAAGCCGCAGGCCCACGCCGGCCATGGCGGCGCCAAGCCGGCACCCAAGCCGCACGCCCAGCATGCGCCGCGTTCGGCCTCCAGCCAGCCCGGCCGCGACGGCGGCGCCCCGCGGCACAACAACGGCCCGCGGCTGACCCAGCCCAAGCGCTGACTGCCCCTGTTCCGCTGAGAGCCCGCTCCCGCCCGGAGCGGGCTTTTTGTTGCCTGCTCTAATCCGCGCATGGCCCGATCCAAGACCGACGCCAGCCTCACTGCCGCCGAAGCCGACGCCCGCCGCGTTGCCCTGCTGGACTGGGCCGAGACCCGTGACGTCGGCGCGCTGTGGTCCACCGACGATGCCCGCTGGGCCACTCAGCAAGCGCGCGCCGAGGGCGGCACCGACTTCCGTATCGCCCGCGCACGCCACGCCGCCCGGCGACTGGGCGAGCGCGACGAGCGCCTCGCGCAGTTGGTCGAGCGGCGCCGCTGGTCAACTGGGTGGGTAATGGGGGCGGCGCTGGCCGGCCTGGTGCTGGGCGTCGCGGCCGACCGCCTAGGAGGCCAGTTGCTGAACCTGCTGGCGCTGCCGCTGTGGCCGCTGCTGGGCTTGCAACTACTGGCCTATGCCGTGCTTCTGGCGTTCGCGCTGCGTTCGCGCCGCGCTACGCGCGCGCCCGACCTGCTGCTTTGGTTGGGTCGGCGGCTGCTGACGCCCGGCCAACGCGGCCGCGGCCGGGCAGCGCAGGTCCAGGCGCACTGGTGGCGGCTCAGCCTGCCGCTGCAATCGGCCCGCACCGTGCTGTTGTGGCATGCAGGCGTACTGGGACTGAACCTCGGCCTGATTGCGGGGCTGTACCTGCGTGCGCTGGGGATGGAGGTGCTCATAGGCTGGGAGAGCACCTACCTCGACGCGGCCCAGGTGCAGCGGCTGGCCGACCTCGTGCTGGCGCCGGCCGCGGCCATGACCGGCATCACCGTACCCGACGTCGCGCCGCTGCGGCATGCCGCCCTGCAAGGGCCTACCGCGTCGGCCGCCGACTGGCTGCATCTGCTGGCGGCCACGGTGGGCCTGGTCACGCTGCCGCGCCTGCTCCTGCTGGTCTCCGCCGCGACACGCAGCTGGCGGCTGGCACGCGCTCTGCCGCTGCCCGCCGGTAGTGCACCGGGCGATCTGCGCCTGCTGTTGATTGGCTCGTTGGGCCGTCTGGCGGGCAGCCTGCTGGGCGAGGCCGGCGAACGCCTGGCCAGCCCCGAAGGCGACCGTCTGTTGCTGACACGGGCCGATGCGACGCCTTCGCTGCCAGTGTCACGCTGGCCGGTGCGGGTATGGAGCGGCCTTGCCCCCGCTCCCGCGCTGGACACTGGCTTCGACGCCAGCGTGGCCGCTGAAGAGCTGCCACCCGGCGCACCCGGCTGGCCGGCCCAGCGCCGCCAACTGCTGGCGCTGGGCCAGCTGTGGCCGCAGTCGCGGCAGCCGGTATGGCAGCGCCTGCTCAACGCCTGGGAACGGCCGATGCTCGAGCGAGAGGAGAAGGCGAGGGAGCTGCTGGCCGACACGTTGGCCGGCCTGTGCCTGCAGCCCGTGCAACTGCCCGAGGGCGCTCAGCCGCAGGCACAACTGCAGCTGGCCGTACAGCAGCAGTTGGAAGTGCTGGCCGCGCGGCTGGAGACGCTCTACGGCGCACCGCCCGCGAGCATGATCATGCCCGATGCTGCCCAGCGCTGGGCGCACCAGGTCGTGCGCCCGTATCCGGTCGCGCGCAACTCCGTGCTGGGCGGCGCGCTGGGCGGCGCGGCCACCGGCCTGGGCGCCGACCTTGCCGCCGGAGGGCTAACGCTCGGCGCTGGCGCCTTGGCCGGCGCCGTGCTGGGCGGCGTCGCGGGCAGCGGCCTTACCGGCTGGCTGAACCGGCGCGAGGGACGGCAGACGAGCACGTTGCAGATGGCCCCGACCGCCGCGCCTGCACTGCTCGCCGAAGTGCTGGGCGTGTGGCTGGCGCAGTTGGGCGTTCAGCTGCCGGCCGCGCAGGTCGCCGCCCGCGCCGCGGCGCTGGACTGGAGCACCACGCTTCACGGCGATGTCGCTGCGGCGCGGCGCGAGCTGGCGGCGCGGATCGACGAGGCCTGCGCAGCGCTGCTGAGGGATGCCGACACGGCGTCGTGAGCAAGAGAGCGTCCGCGGCTTGCGCTGACGCAACGCCGGGCGGCGCGGAAGGTGGTGCAATGCGGCACCCGCCCCCCATCACCCGCTCCATGAAACTGACCTTTCTCGGCGCCGCCGACACCGTCACCGGCTCGCGCCACCTGCTGACCCTGGGTGAGCAGCGCCTGCTGCTGGATGCCGGCCTGTTCCAGGGCTACAAGGCCTTGCGCGAACGCAACTGGATGGCCCTGGGCGCGCCCGCCACGCAGCTCGACGCCGTACTGCTGTCGCACGCCCACCTGGACCACTGCGGCTACCTGCCGGCACTGCGCCGGCAGGGCTTCAAGGGCCCCATCTACGCCACCTCCGCCACACGCGACCTCTGTGACGTGCTGCTGCGCGACAGCGCCCACCTGCAGGAGGAGGACGCCCGCCGCGCCAACAAGGACGGCAGCAGCCGCCATGAAAAGGCTCTGCCGCTGTACACCGTGCGCGAAGCCGAGGCAACGCTCAAGCAGTTCGCGGCGCTACCGCGCGACGGCAAGCTCAGGCTGGGCGCCACCGACGTGCGCTTCACGCCGGCCGGCCACCTGCTGGGTGCGTGCAGCATCCACGTCAGCCAGGCCGGCCGCTCCCTGCTGTTCTCGGGTGACATCGGGCGCGTGGGCGATCTGCTGATGCCCGTGCCCCAGGTGCCGGCCGCGGCCGACGTGGTCGTCATCGAATCCACCTACGGCAACCGCCTGCATCCAGCCCAGGACGCCCAGGCCCACCTTGGCCAGATCCTGCGCAACACCTTCAAGCGTGGCGGCTCGGTGCTGCTACCCAGTTTCGCCGTCGGCCGCGCACAGTCCCTGCTGCTGCTGCTGCAACGCCTGCGCAACGCTGGCGAGCTGCCGCTGGACGTGCCGATCTGGCTGGACAGCCCCATGGCCGAGCAGGCCACCGAGCTGACCGTCAAACATGCTCGGCTGCTGCGCATCTCGGCCGCCGAAGCGCGTGGCCTGACCGACCGCGTGCACTACGTGACCAAGCAGGCCCAGAGCCAAAAGCTCGCCGCCAGCCTGGCGCAGCCACGCGCCAAGCCGGCCATCGTGATCTCCGCCAGCGGCATGGCCACGGGTGGGCGCGTGCTGAACTACATCGAGACGCTGGCGCCCCAGGCCCGCCACCACATTGCCTTCCCCGGTTTCCAGGCTGGCGGCACGCGCGGCGCGCGCATGGTGGCCGGCGAGCGCGAGATCAAGGTCCGCGGCCGCTGGGTGCCCGTGAACGCCGAGATCAGCCAGCTCGAAGGACTCTCCGGCCATGCGGACGCCGACGGCCTGCTGCAGTGGCTGCGCGCCCTGCCCCGACCACCCGAGCAGGTCTACATCGTCCACGGCGAGCCGGCAGCGGCCGACGCGCTGCGCTGCCGCGTGCAGGACGAGCTGGGCTGGGCCGTGCGCGTGCCCCAGCACGGCGAGACCGTCGCCTGGTGATGGACGGCCTGGGCCAGGCCTTCGGCGTCCCCGACGAGCTGATCGTCGGGCTCACCGCCGCCCTCGGCAGCGGCCTGCTGGTCGGGCTGGAGCGCGAGCGCGCCAAGCAGCGCGGGCCGCATCGTGAACCGGCCGGGCTGCGAACCTTCACGCTGGCCGCCATGGGCGGCGCGCTGGCACAGGCGCTGCAACTGCCCGGCCTGGTCGCCGTCGGCGCCCTGGCCATCGCCGCGCTGGCAGCAACGGCCATGCTGCGCCACCGTGGCCGCGACCCGGGACTGACGACGGAGATCGCGCTGCTCGTCACCTACCTGATCGGCGCACTGTGCGTGACAGCACCACTGCTGGGTTCGCCCGCCGCCGTCGTGCTGACCGGCCTGCTGGCGGCGCGCACCCGGCTGCATCGCTTCGCCACCCAGGTGCTTCGCGAGGAGGAACTGCACGACGGCCTGCTGCTGGGCGCGCTGGCGCTGGTGGTGCTGCCTCTGATGCCGCAGCAACCCCTGCCCTGGCTGGCCGGCATGAAGATGCACTCGCTGCTGGGGCTGATGCTGCTGCTGCTCATGCTGCAGGCGGCCGGCCACGTCGCGCTGCGCCTGGCCGGGCCGCAGGCTGGGCTGGCCGTGTCGGGCCTGCTGTCCGGCCTGGTCTCCAGCACAGCCACCATCGCGGCCATGGGTGCCCGCTCGCGCGGCCAGCCCGGCCTCGCGCTGGCCTGCGCCGCGGGTGCCGTGCTGTCCACCTGCGCGACCTGGCTCCAGGCCCAGGCCATGCTGTTCGCGATGGCGCCCGACGCCGCACTGGCGCTGCTGCCCATCAGCCTGCTGGGCATGGCACTGTGTGGCGGCCTGGGACTGCTGCTGGCGCGCCGCTCGCGGCGGGTCGAGCAGGCGGGCAGTGCCACGGCCCTCCCCGGTGGCCGCCGCGGCCCGCTGCGGCTGCGCGAGGCACTGCTGCTGTCACTCATCCTCAGCGCCGTGGCCGTGGCCGTGAGCTGGGCGCGCAACCACTTCGGTGACACCGGCCTCTACGGCGCCGTCGCCCTGGCCGCCTTCGCCGACGTGCACGCGCCCATTGCCTCGCTGGCCGGCCTGCAGGCCGCCGGCAGCATCGACATCCACCAAGCCTTGCTGGGCGTTCTGCTGGCCTTCGCCTGCAACAGCAGCACACGCAGCATCACGGCCGTTGCCGCGGGTGGCTGGCGCTTCGCGGGCTTCGTCATCCCGGCCCTGGCACTGCCGCTGCTGCTGGGCGGCGGTCTGGCCGTCTTGCTTCATGGCGGCCTCACATGAGCCTGGCCCTACCGCCGGCCGAGGTGGACTTCTCCGATCCCAACGCACCGGCTGCGCCAGCGTATGGCGACGTCTACCACTCGCGCGCGGGCGCCCTGCCTCAGGCCCGCCACGTCTTTCTCGGCGGCAACGGCCTGCCCGGCCGCTGGCAGGGGCGCGACCGCTTCGTCGTCCTGGAGACCGGCTTCGGCCTGGGCAACAACTTCCTTGCGACCTGGGACGCCTGGCGGCAGGATCCGGCGCGCTGCGGGCGCCTCGTCTTCGCCAGCGTGGAGAAGCATCCACTGCGCCGCGAGGACCTGGCCCGCGCCCACGCGGCCAGCCCTCTGGCTGACCTGGCGCAGCAACTGGTCGAGCGCTGGCCGCCTCTGACCACCGGCCTGCACACGCTGAGCTTCGAGGGCGGCCATGTCGAGCTGCTGCTGGGCCTGGGCGAGGCGCGCGAGCTGCTGCGCGAACTGGTGCTGTCGGCGGATGCGCTCTACCTCGACGGTTTCGCACCCCAGCGCAACCCCGAGCTGTGGGACGACTGGCTGCTCAAGAGCCTGGCCCGCCACGCGGTACCCGGCACGACGGCCGCGACCTGGAGCATCAATCGGCCGATGCGCCGCGCACTGGCCTCGCTGGGCTTCGAGGTCGGGCTGGCACCGGGCTTTGCCAACAAGCCGGAGATGACGGTCGCCCGCTTCGCGCCGCGCCACGTGCCGCAACGCCCGGCCGGCCGCGAAGCCATCGCGCCGGGAGTGCGCCGCGCCGTCATCATCGGCGCCGGATTGGGCGGCGCGGCCTGCGCGCTGGCGCTGTCGCGCGCTGGTCTGGCCTGCACCGTCGTCGACGCCCTGGCCGCTCCGGCCCAGGCCAGCTCGGGCAACCCGGCCGGCCTGTTCCACGGTACTGTCAATCCGGACGACGGGCCGCATGCCCGCTTCAACCGCGCCGCGGCCCTCGCCACCCAGGCACTGCTGGCCGAGCTGGGCCTGCCGCACCAGCGCGGCCTGCTGCGGCTGGAGACGCGGCTGGCCGCCAGCGCGATGCAGGGCGCGCCGGGCTACGTCGAGGCGCTGTCGGCCGAGACCGCGTCGGCGCTGGCCGGTATTCCCCTTGCCCATCCGGCCTGGTTCTACCCTGGAGGGGGTGCACTCGCACCGGCCGACTACACGCGAGCGATGCTGACCGCCAGCGGCGCCGAGCTGAGGCTGGACGCCACCGTTGCCGCGCTGCGGCAGCATGCGGACGGCTGGCGATTGCTCGACTCAGCGGGCGGAACCATCGCCGACGGCCAGCTCGTGGTGCTGGCCGGCGGCCATGCTCAGCTGCCTTTGCTCGGCGAACTGGCCGGGCATCTCGTCGTGCAGCGCGGCCAGATCAGCCATCTGCCTGCCGCGCCCTGGTGCCCGGCCGTGCCCATCGCCGGCGAGGGCTATGCGATTGCCGACGGCCGGGGCGGTCTGTGGTGCGGCGCCACCACGCAGGACGGTGACCTCGACCCCGCGCTGCGCGAAGCCGACCAGGCCGACAACCTCGCACGCTACGCCCGCCTGGCCGGGCTGGCCGAGGCACCGCGCGCCGCATTGGCTGGGCGGGTCGGCTGGCGGCTGCTGACGCCCGACCGACTGCCGTTGATCGGCGGCCTGGCGATGCCTGGCCCACTGGCCGATCAGTTGCGCTTGCAGCCACGGCAGGCCGGCCTGATCGTCTGCACCGCCTTCGGTTCGCGCGGCATCGGCTGGGCCGCCCTGGCGGGGCGCCTCGTCGCCGCCCTGGCCTTGGGCTCGCCGCGGCCCCTTGAGGCCGACCTGCTGGACGCCGTGGACCCGCTGCGCTTCGCACTGCGGCGCGCTCGGCGTGCAATAGCAGCGGTTTAGGCGTGGTTTCGCAGCCCTGAAGTGCCATTCAGACCGGGACGCGCGGGCACACTCGCCCGCTTGTCGCAGAGGCACACAGAGGAATTGCCATGTTCAACGGTTTGCTGGGATCGCGCAGCATTGCGCAACGCCTTACCCTCGTGCTCGGGGTGGTGTTGCTGATTTCATTCATCGGTTCGGCCATCGGCTTCTTCGCGCTGAGCCGCGTGGCCGCGCAGTCGTCCACCATGTATGACGACTACCTGCTCGCCGAGCGCAACGCGACGGAGTACTACCGGCTGGTCAGCGGCGGCGAGGTGCGTTCGATGGCCATCGCGCTGTCGAGCGACCTGACCCTGGGCGACCAGATGGCCGCGCACGCGGCGAAGTCCACGGAAGCCGCCAACGAGATCTTCAAGAAGATCGAGCCGCAGATGGACACAGAGGTCGAGAAGGCCCTGATGAAGACGCTGGACCAGGCTCGCCTGGGCTATCGCGCCGCCCGGGAGTCCCTGACCAAGGCCAAGAAGTCGGGCAACGAGGCCGCTGCCCATCAAGCCTACGAAAACGAATTCAAGCCCGCCGTCAGCAAACTGACCGAAACCACGCTGGCCATCGTGAAATCCCAGCGTGACCAGCTCGACGCTTCCGCCAAGGAGCTGGCAAGCGCCAACACCCGTGCCCGCACCAGCCTGGTCGTGTTCGCGCTGATCGCGCTGGCCCTGGGGGGCTGGCTGGCGCTGGCGCTGGGCGCCTCCATCACGCGCCCGCTGCGCCGCGCGGCCGAGGTGGCCGAGGCAATCTCCCATTTCGACCTGACCCGCGACATCCCGACCGGCGGCAGCGACGAGGTCGGCCGGCTGCTGAATGCGCTGCAGGGAATGCAAAGCGCCCTGCAAAAGCTCATCGGCGAGGTACGCGGTGCAGCCGACAGCATAGGCACCGCCAGCAACGAGATCGCCACCGGCAACCTGGACCTCAGCCAGCGCACCGAGCAGACGGCGAGCAATCTGCAGAACGCGGCGTCGTCCATGTCCGAGCTGACCGGTACCGTCAAGCAAACGGCCGATGCGGCGATGACGGCCAACCAACTCGCCAGCTCTGCTGCCTCGGTGGCCCAGCGTGGCGGCGAGGCCGTGTCCCAGGTCGTCGCGACCATGGAGGAGATCAGCCAGAGCTCGCGCAAGATCAACGACATCATTGGCGTCATCGACGGCATCGCCTTCCAGACCAACATCCTGGCGCTGAACGCGGCCGTGGAGGCGGCGCGCGCCGGCGAACAGGGCCGCGGCTTCGCGGTCGTGGCTGCCGAAGTGCGCTCGCTGGCCCAGCGCTCCGCGGGCGCGGCCAAGGAGATCAAGACGCTGATCGGCGCCAGCGTGGAACGGGTGGATTCGGGCACCCAGCAGGTGCAGGCCGCTGGCGCCACGATGACCGAGATCGTCGCCAGCGTGCAGCGCGTGACCGACATCATCGGCGAGATCAGCGCCGCGGCACGCGAGCAGAGTGAGGGCATCGGCGTCGTCAATGGCTCCGTCGTGCAGCTCGACCAGATGACGCAGCAGAACGCCGCGCTGGTGGAGGAATCCGCCGCCGCCGCAGAGAGCCTGCGCGAGCAGTCGGCCCGCATGGCCGAGGTCATCAGCGTGTTCAGGCTTGGCACCTCGACGCAGCGCGCGCCAGCCGTCAAGCCGTCAGCGCCCGCAACCCTCGTACCGGCGGCACCCAAGCCCGCCCCCGCGAAGCCGGCCTCCAAGGCGAGCGTCAAGCCAAGCGTCAAGGCGGACGTCAAGCCGGCCGCCGCCAAGAAGGCCGCTCCGCCCGCCCCGAGGCCCGCAGCAGCACCCGCACCCAAGATCGTGGCCAGCCCGAAGCCGGCCGCAGCGGTGCCCAAGGCCAAGCCCGCCACGTTCACTGCCGCTCCGCGGCCCGCGCCTGCGCCCGCCCCTGCGTCGACCGCCGACGACGGCGACTGGGAAACCTTCTGACGCACGCGACGGTGCCGCAGCCATGACGAAAGGGGCGCCTCGCGCCCCTCGTCATTCAGCCCGCGAACACCGGGCTCAGAACTTCAGCGTCCTCACCCCGTCTGCATCGCCCAGCAGGCAGACCTGAGCGCGGTGGCGCGCGAACACGCCCACCGTCACGACGCCGGGCCACTGGTTGACCTCGGCCTCGAAAGCCAGCGGGTCGGTGATGGACAGGCCCGTCACGTCGAGGATGTGGCCGCCGTTGTCGGTCACGACGCCCGCGCGCAGCTTCGCGTCGCCGCCGAGCCTGGCGAAGCGGCGCGTCAGCTGGGCCGCAGCCATCGGGATGATCTCCACCGGCAGCGGGAACTTGCCCAGCGTGGCAACCAGCTTGGACGCGTCCGCGATGCACACGAAGGTCTGGGCCAGGTCCGCAACGATCTTCTCGCGAGTCAGCGCAGCGCCGCCGCCCTTGATCATGAAGCCCTGGCCATCGATCTCGTCGGCGCCGTCGATGTAGACGGCCAGGCCCGTCACCTCGGCCGCATCGAGCACCTTGATGCCGTGCTTGAGCAGGCGCTGCGTGGAGCGCTCCGAGCTGGACACCGCGCCGGGAATGGCCACACCGCTGGCCGCGAGGGCGTCGATGAAGCAGTCCACCGTCGAGCCGGTGCCGACGCCGAGGATCTGGCCGGCGGGGACGTAGTCCAGGGCCGCGCGGCCGACGAGTTGCTTGAGCTGGTCTTGGTTCATGCGGCCGATTTTCGCGGATCGGCGGAGGTGGCGTCTCGCCCCCCCCCCGCCGGATCATCCTGCCCTACCTGATCACGGCCGACTTGGCCGCCGAATCGACCGCCAGGCCGCGCGCCTTGTCCCAGGCGGTGAAGCGGTACTCGACCACGTCGCCCTTCTTGAGGCCGCCGGCTGTGTAGCGCCCGGTGGTGCCGTCCTGGCGCATGCGCACGGTCCGGGTCTCGCCGCCGTTGACCGCGTAGTGCACGTCTACCCAGCCCGTCGCCGGGGCGGCGAACTCGAGCAAGGATGCGCCGGTCTGCGTCGCATCCCCCGAGACAGCGGCCGCGGCCTTGGCCAGCATGGGGGCTCGCAACACCACCTGGGCAGCACCCGCAACGCCCGAGTCCCAGATGATGTCGTCGAAGGCGATCTGGAACTGCGCGTTCGGCAAGGCACCGTCGACGCTGAAGAACTGGAACAGGTCCAGCATGGATTGCAGCGCGACCCGCGGGCCAGCGATCTCGGCGACCGGGATGGTGGCAGTCCCCCACTCACCGTTGCGCACGAGGCCGTAGGCCGTGGTGTTGGCCGGGAAGGTCACCGAGCTCTGGTTGGTGTAGGTGTCGTAGATGCCGATGCGGAAGGCGACATTGGCCGGCACCTTGATCTTCAGCTTGATGTTGCCGCCGCGAAAGCCGCTCATGTCGTGCACCTGGCGCGACTGGATGCTGCCGCCAAACCACTGGCCGGGTGCGAAATACTTGAAGGCCAGCACACCGGAACCCTCGTAGGGCGGGATGTCGCCAGCGGTCAGCGAGCCCTGGTTCCAGATGAAGATGTCCGACGAGACGCCCGGCACCTGCTTGTTGTCCACCGGCGTGTCGTCCGTGAACACACCGAACCGGCCGACCTCGGGCTGGGTGCCGACGCCGAGCTTGACCTCGCCCAGGCCATCGAGCTCGTAGACACGCACATAGTCCACGTAGGTGGTGGCCGGCAGCGGCGCCGTGACCTGGGCCGGCGTCGCCGCAGGCGTGAAGTTGCCGCCCACGGCCATATTCAGCAGCAGGTAGAAAGGCGCCTGCAACGCTGGCGAGTTGACGGCCAGCGGCGCCTTGTACATGTCGTACTCGCGACCGTTGTCCAGCACCGTGAAGCGCATCTGCGTGTCCGTCCAGTAGAGGCGGTAGGTCACGAAGCGGTTGGCGAGCGAGCGGCTGGGCGTGTACCAGTTCTTGTTCTGCCAGGCCGTGGAGCCCGCGCAGCTCTCGTTGCCCGGCACGCAGGCGTCTTGCTGGAAGGTGATGACGTTGGCACCAACGAACTGGTCGGGCGAGATCGGAGGCAGCCCGGCCGGCTGGCGGCCGCCCTGCTCCATGAGGTCGATCTCGCCGTTGCGCGGCCACGTCTGCGGGCTGGTGCCCAGCATCCATGCAGCCGGCCACAGGCCGATGCCGACCTTGGGTGTGGCCATGCGGACCTCAATGAGACCGTACTTGACCTGCACCTTGCCGGACGAATCGATCTTGCCGGAGGTGAACTGGTTGCTGCCCACCACCTCGCGCCGTGCCGTGATGGCCAGGGCCCGCGTGCCCGGCTCGAAGGGCACGTTGGCGATGCTGAGGTTGCCGGGGCTGTAGAACTGCAGCTCCTGGTTGCCGTAGCCGCAGAGGTTGACCTGGCAACCGTTGCCGTTGGCGGGCGTCCAGAGGCTGGTGTCCAGGCTGGCACCGTTGAACTCCTCGGACCAGAGCAGCTTGCCGATGACGGGGCTGGTGACGCTGGCCGACGCCACAGCGCTGGCGGCCAGCAGCAGGCCGCCGATGAGATGTTGACGGATCATGGCGTTCACCCCCGGGTGGCGTTGGACTTGCGGCGGGCCGCGGCCGCGACGAGCAGGCCACCGGCCAGCATCAGGCCGTAGCTGGCCGGCTCGGGCACCGCACTGACCGTGATGCGGGCTGCGGGCATGCCGGTGAAGGGCGAGTCCACCGTCGTCCAGTTGCCGCCGGACGAGTAGGCCCAGCTGCCGTTGGGCGTGTCGGTGCCGCTCTGCCACTGGCCGCTGAAGCCGGCATCGGCGACGGCGACGAGCCAGTAGCTGCCGGCAGCCAGCGTCCAGCCGGCGGGCGACAGCAGCGTATTGGCCCAGGGGTCGACAAGGTGGGTGCTGTAGAGCCAGCCGCTGCCATCCGGCAAGGCGCCGGTGCGCGCCACGATGCCGAGCGTCACGCCGCCGACGCCGTCGATGGACGTCAGGATGGACTGGATGTCCGTGGCGCTGCCGATGTCGAAGGCGATGGCGATGTCCTGGCCCTGGAACAGCGGTGTGGGCCAGCCCTCGAGCATGTCGATATCAGGGCCATACGAGTCGAGCACGACGGTGCCGGCTGCGCTGGCGTGGGCGGCCAGGCCGCACAGCAGCAGCGATGCCGCGACCCTGTTGAATGTGTGGATCTGGAAATTCATGGCGAGTCTCCTCGGCTTTCAGGCGCGGCGGCGGCGGACGATGGCGCCGACCACCACCAAGCCGGCAACGAGCAGGGCATAGCTCTGGGGCTCGGGCACGGCCGTGGTCAGCGTGAGCTGGATGTCGTCGATGTAGATGGCGTTGGCGCGACCATCGAGCAGCGGGCCGACAGCGGTGTTCATTTCCAGGAAGACCGAGGTCGTGCCGGCAGGAATGGCTGCGGCCTGGAAGGTGATCAGCGTCCAGCCGTCGGCATTGATGGCTTGGTGGAAAAACTGGCTGCCGCTGTCCACGAGGATGCCGCTGATGCCCATGTAGCGCAGTGCGAACAGGGCGTTTCCAGTGGTGCCGGCATCTCCCTTGGCCCAGAAGCTCAGCACCGGCGTATCGCCGACGTTGGCCGCCGTCAGCGACGGCAGGCCGCCGTGGGCGACCGAATCCTGGAAGAGCGTCGAGGCGCCAAAGCCGGCCGGCACGGTCAGCAGCGCGGAATGGCTACCGCTGTGGGCGTCGCTGGCCAGCAAGGCCGGATTGCCGGTGGGGGCCGCCAGCCAGCCGGCGGCAAAGGACTCCGCGTTGCCCGCTGTCTCAAAGCCGCCATTGGCGATGCCGTTGCTCGTTGCCGCTGCTGCGGCGCCGGTCAGGGCGAGTGCAACCACCGCCACGGTGGTTCTCAGGTTCAGCATGTCGTCTCCTTGGTTTTGCTTGAAGGGAGGTGGTCCCGAACGAGGCGACGACGTACTGCATGCCGGCCGCCGAAACTGAAAGCGCTTTCTGAAAGCGCTTTCAGGCGACGGGACCATAGGGCCGGGAATTCAGGCTGTCAATGTGGAGTGCCCTTGTCCGGCGTAACCCATCCCGGGTTCAAGGACAAGGCCGCGGCGCGGCCCTAAGCCGGCCGCTGGTGTCCGAGGCAGACGAAAGGGGCGGTCGTCGCGGCGACGGCACCGCCCAGGGTGGCGTCAGCCCCGGCGCTTCTGGACAGCGGCTGCGAGCTCGCGCAGCAGCGGCTCCGTCTGGGCCCAGCCCAGGCAGGCGTCGGTGATGGACACGCCGGGCTTGAGATCGGCCCGGGTCTGGCCCTCGGCCAGATCCTGGCGGCCGGGCTGCAGATGGCTTTCGATCATGACGCCCGTGATGCGCGTGTCACCGCCGGCGATCTGGCCAGCCACGTCGCGGCCGACATCCACTTGGCGCTCGTACTTCTTGCTGGAGTTGGCGTGCGAGAAGTCGATCATGACCTGCTCACGCAGGCCCGAGGTCTTGAGAGCCGCACAGGCGGCGTCAACGGAGGCGGCGTCGTAGTTGGGTGCCTTGCCGCCACGCAGGATGACGTGGCAGTCCTGGTTGCCGCGGGTCTCGAAGATGGCCGCCGTGCCCATCTTGGTCATGCCCATGAAGGCGTGGGCGCTGCTGGCGGCCAGCACGGCATCACTGGCGACCTTGATACCGCCGTCGGTGCCGTTCTTGAAGCCGACCGGGCAGGAAAGGCCCGAGGCGAGCTGGCGGTGGCTCTGGCTCTCGGTCGTGCGCGCGCCAATGGCGCCCCAGGCGATGAGGTCGGAGATGTACTGCGGCGACAGCAGGTCCAGGAACTCGGTGCCCGCCGGCAGGCCCAGGCCGTTGACGTCCAGCAGCAACTGGCGCGCCAGGCGCAGACCTTCGTTCATGTGGAAGCTGCCGTCCAGGCGCGGGTCGTTGATGTAGCCCTTCCATCCCACCGTCGTGCGCGGCTTCTCGAAGTAGACGCGCATGACGATGAGCAGGTCCCGGCTGAGCTCGTCACGCGCAGCCTTGAGCAGGCGGGCGTAGTCCATCGCCTGGTCGTGGTCATGGATGGAACAGGGCCCGACGATGACCAGCAGGCGGTCGTCCTGGCCGTGCAGGATTGCACCGATCTGCTGGCGGGCCTGTTCGACCAGCTCCAGCGCCGGGTCCGGCACCGGCAACTCCTCCAGCAGCAGGGCCGGGCTGATCAGCGCGCGCACGGCGCCGATGCGGGTGTCGTCGGTGCGCGTCGTGTCGCGCGTCTCGTCACGGGAGCCAACTTCATGGTCATGGCGGGGATCGTCCAAAGGTTTCATCGCAGGGCTCCAGGCAAGCCTGCGATTGTCACCGCTCGGCAGCGCCCCCGCTCGGGCCGGCCCTGAGGTCCGCCCCTAGAATCATCGCGTGCTTCGCTGGTTCCGACTCCTGGTCATCGCCCTGCTGCTGCCGGCCTACGGTCTGGCGGCCGTCGTTGCCCCGTCGCTCCCGGACAGCGATATGACGGCCCCCTCCAGCCTCACCGAAGAGCCGGCATCGCCCGCCACGGACATCGCCGCGCTGATCGCCGAACTCGGCGACACGACGGACGACATGTCCGACCACTGCCTGCCCCATGTGACCGCCATCGTCGCGGCGCCCCCTCTGGCCGCGCCGGCCAGCCTGGGCCGGCGCCTCGCTGTCGACGCCCCGCTCGCGCAGCCGCTGCGGCCGCCCAGCTCGGGCGCCTGAGGCCGGCGCGGCAGCTCCGCGCCTTCCCATTCTTTCCTGCCCGACTTCGTTCCCGCGACGGAGCCGGTCCGCGTGCGTCCCGATGCCGGACGCCGCTCCTGTCACTCATCCCCCATGGAAATTGCCCTACTGCTCGCCCTCATCCTGATCAACGGCGTCTTCGCGATGTCCGAGATCGGCCTGGTCACCGCCCGCAAGGCCCGACTGCAACGCCTCATCGACGAGGGCGACAGCAGCGCCGCCGTCGCGCTGCAACTCGGCGCCGACCCGACGCGCTTCCTCTCCACCATCCAGATCGGCATCACCTCCATCGGCGTGCTCAACGGCATCGTCGGCGAGTCCGTTCTGGCCGGCCCGCTGGCCGAGTGGCTGCTTGGCCTGGGCATGCCCGCAGCCTATGCCAGCGGCACGGCCACCGGCCTGGTCGTGGTCGTCATCACGTACTTCTCCATCGTGCTGGGCGAGCTGGTGCCCAAGCGCCTGGGCCAGTCGCACCCAGAGCTGGTGGCCCGTCTCGTCGCCCGGCCCATCTCGGCGCTTGCCATCGCCACGAAGCCGTTCGTTGCGCTGCTGGCTGGCTCGACGAATGCACTGCTGCGCCTGCTGGGGGTGCGTGACCAGGGCGCATCCGCCGTGACGGAGGAGGAGATCCACGCGCTGCTGGCCGAGGGCACCAGCGCTGGCATCATCGAGTCGCACGAGCACACCATGGTGCGCAACGTATTCCGCCTCGACGACCGTCAGATCGCCTCGCTGATGGTGCCGCGGGCCGACATCGTCTGCCTGGACCTCGGCCACGACGTCAAGGACAACCTGGCCGTGCTCGCCGCCTCGCACCATGAGCGCTTCCCGGTCGTGCGCGGCGGCCTGGACCACATCGTCGGCGTGGTGAGCGCACGCCAGATCCTGACGCGCCAGCTCCACGGCGAACCGCTGCTGCCCGAGGCCGGCATGGAGGAGCCACTGTACGTGCCCGAGACGCTGACCGGCATGGAGCTGCTGGAAAACTTCCGCGGCAGCAACGTGCACATGGCCTTCGTCATCGACGAGTACGGCGAGATCCAGGGCCTCGTCACGCTGCAGGACCTGGTGGAGGCCATCACCGGCGAGTTCCAGCCGCGCGACCCGGCGCTGGCCTGGGCTGTGCAGCGCGACGACGGCTCCTGGCTGCTGGACGGGCACATCCCCGTGCCGGAGCTGAAGGACCGGCTGGCCCTCGATGCCGTGCCCGAGGAGGAGCGGGGCCGCTATCACACGCTCAGCGGCATGATGATGCTGCTGACCGGCCGCCTGCCGCGCGTTGCCGAGGCGGTGGACTGGGAGGGCTGGCGCCTGGAGATCGTCGACATGGACGGCAAGACCATCGACAAGGTGCTGGCGACGCGACTGCAGGAGGCGGCCGCCGAGCCCGCCGCCAAGGCGGCGTGACGCGATGGCAGTCCTCCTCCACCCCATCGCGAATCGGCTCGCCGCCGCCGCCGCCGCGCTGCTGCTGTGCGCCTGTGACGGCTACCCGAGCGAAGACACCGTGCCACCCAACCCCTTCGACATCGACAACGCCCAGCGGCTGCAGGCGCTGGATGCGCTCGGCGCCAAGGCCTACCGCGGCGAGCGCAGCCGCTTCGCGCTGGACGCGCAGTGCACGCTACGCGTCACCCGCAACGGCGGCCCACAGCGTGAGCGCTTCGAGCAGGCGCTCGCTCCGGGCATGCATGTCGGCATCAGTTTCGACAAGGCCGAACGGGTCTTCGAGGTCCACCTGCTGTCCGACAGCGGACCCGACGCCCGGCGCCTGGGCCTGCTGCTGCGCAGCTCGGCCTGGATGCAGGCCGCCCAGGCGGACCTGCTGGTGCAATTGATGATCCGCGACTGCGCGGGCATCGCGGACCTCAGCGCCGCGACGGTGCCGCCGCCGCCACGCACAGTGCCGACAGCGCAAATCCCGCCAGCGCCAGCGGCGACAGCCGCTCGCCCAATGCGATGAAGCCCATCAGCGCCGACACACCCGGAATCAGGAAGAACAGGCTGGCCACCTGCCCCGCCAGGCCGCGGCGGATCATGATGAACATCAGGCTGAAGGCTCCGATGGAGTTGACCAGGCCAAGCCACAGCCAGGCGCCAACCAGTTCCACCGTCCAGTCGACCGCGAAGTGCTCGCTGGGCCACGCCACGAGCCCGACAGCCAGCGCCGACACGGCCATCTGGATGCCGGCGCCGCTGCGCAGGTCCATATGGGCACAGAAGCGCTTCTGGTACAGCGTGCCGGCGACCAGCCCCAGCAGGCCGAGCCCGGCAGCCGCGTAGGCGGGCCAGGCCCCGCCCATCGGCTTGCCCATCACCACCCAGGCCACGCCCACCAGGCCGCCCAGCAGGCTCAAGGCCTGGCGCAGGTTCAGCCGCTCGGCCAGCCAAAGGTGGGCGCCCAGCGCCGTGGCGAGCGGCATCAGGCCGATCAGCAGTCCGGCCACGCCGGCGCTCAGGCCCCACTGCAGTGCGAAGTAGATGCAGGAGAAGTGCAGCACCTGCATCAGCAGGCCCGCGACGGCCAGGTGTCCCCAGGCCCGCGCGCGGTGCGGCCAGGGAGCACCTGTGGCCAACGCGGCGGCGATCAGCACGACAGCGGCGAGACCGAAGCGCAGCGTCAACAGTGTCAGCGGCCCGGTGTGCGGCAACGCCAGCTTGCCGGCGACATAGCCGCTGCTCCACAACACGATGAAGAGCAGTGGCAGGCTGGACGCGGCAACGGCGGACAGAAGCCGCTCGAACGGGCCGGGCTGGAAGGAACGGGCTGGCAGGCTGGGCGTCAGGGTGGGCATGGCGCAACTCCTTGAGGGGCAGGACGCGACTCTAGAAATCGAAGGATCAGGACACAATCCAGATCAAAGTTGATTCAGAGTTTCCAAACGGAGAACAACCATGGGCCGCCTCGAAGACCTGCAAGCCTTTGCCCGCGTCGTCGACGCCCGCGGTTTCTCGGGCGCGGCGCGGTTGCTGGGCACCACCAAGTCCGCGGTCAGCAAGCAAGTCGTACGGCTGGAGGACCAACTGGGCACCCGGCTGCTTCACCGCACGACCCGCAGCGTCAGTCCGACGGCCGAGGGCCGCGCCGTCTACGACCGGGCGCTTCGGCTGCTGGACGAGTCGCTGGCACTGGAGACGGAGCTGGCGGGGCGCCGCGACGAGCCGCGCGGCGTACTGCGCATGTCGGTCTCCACTGCCTTCGGCAATCTGCAGTTCACCGCGCTGCTGGCCGAGTTCTGCGCCCGGCATCCGCAGCTGGACGTCGTGCTGGGCCTGAACGATCGCTACGTGGACCTCGCGGAAGAAGGCTTCGACGTGGTGCTGCGGCTGACGCGCAAACCCTCCGACGGTCTGGTGGCGCGCCGACTGGCGGCCATCCGCTTCGTGCTGTGCGCCTCGCCGGCTTACCTCCAGGCCCATGGCGAGCCGCAGGCCGTGGACGACATCGCCAGTCACCGTTGCCTGCGCTTTGGCTACCTGCAGTCACCCGACCGCTGGCGCTTCCGCCACGCCGAGCGCGGCGAGGCCGACGTCGAGACCCGCGGCGCGCTGCGCTTCGAGAGCGGCATCACGGCCAACAGCAGCGAGTCGCTGCGCGTCGCTGCACTGGCAGGCATGGGCCTGGCCGTGCTTCCCACCTATGCGGTAGGCGCCGACCTGCGTGCCGGCCGGCTGCGGGCCGTCCTGCCGGACTGGCTGCCGGTGGGCGGCCTGGCCGATGCCGACACGCTCTACGCCGTCTATCTGCCCAGCCGCCACCCGGCGCCCAAGGTGCGGGCTCTCATCGACTTCATGTTGCAGAAGATGGGCGACGTGCCGCCCTGGGACCGGCCCGACGACGTGCCAGAGAATTCCAATCAGTTATAATGAAGGCACTTATTTCGATCAATAAGTCATTTTGATCGAGCCGTGCTACTTGCGGGCCAGCCTCGGCCCCATCGCGGCACGAAGACCCGGGCCCTGCCCGGCAAGCGGCGAGGACTGCGTTCCCGCCACGACCAGCCATGCTCCCGCAGGCAGCGCCCCTCGACCAGGCCCGCTGCGGCGATCAGGAGTTCCGGCGGGTATTGCTTGCGTCATCACGTCGTTCTCAGTGCCCGCCGGCAGCCCTTGGAGGCCTGCACGACGCGCGTGCGCGCTCACAGCCTCCCCGGTTGATGGCATGACGGCCGTCACTGCCTGCAGTGGCGGCGCCCTGTTCACCTGCAGCGTTGCTGCACGAAAGGAGCACGTCCATGGCCAAGGCCATCCTCATCGACCACGTCTTCAAGGTCTTCGGCGACCAGCCCGAACAGGCGCTGGCCCTGGTCCGCCAGGGTCTGTCCAAGCAGGAGATCCTGGCCCGCACCGGCCAGTCCATCGGCGTGTTCGACGCCAGCTTCGAGATCCATGCCGGCGAGGTCTTCGTCATCATGGGTCTGTCCGGTTCGGGCAAGTCCACACTGGTGCGGCTGCTGAACCGGCTCATCGAACCCAGCGCCGGGCGCATCGTCATCGACGGTGAGGACATCAACGCGCACTCCGATGCGCGCTTGCGCGCACTGCGCCGCAAGGACATCGGCATGGTGTTCCAGTCCTTCGCCCTGATGCCGCACATGACGGTACGCGACAACACCGCCTTCGGCCTGGAGCTCGCAGGCACCGCCAAGGCCCGGCGTCTGGCCGCTGCCGATGACGCGCTGGCCCAGGTGGGCCTGGCTGGCTGGGGCGACAGCTATCCGGACGAGCTGTCCGGGGGCATGCAGCAGCGCGTGGGCCTGGCGCGCGCGCTGGCAGCGGACCCGGCCATCCTGCTGATGGACGAGGCATTCTCTGCGCTGGACCCCATCATCCGCGCCGAGATGCAGTCGGAACTGCTGCGGTTGCAGCAGGTGCGCCGCCGCACCATCGTCTTCATCTCGCACGACCTCGACGAGGCCATGCGCATCGGCGACCGCATCGCCATCATGAAGGATGGCCAGGTCGTGCAGGTCGGCACGCCCGACGAGATCCTGCGCCAGCCAGCCGACGACTTCGTGCGCAGCTTCGTACGCGGCGTCGACGCGGCGGCCGTCTTCAAGGCGGCCGACATCGCGCGCCAGCCACTGACTGTCGTCGCCGAGCACAGCGATCGCGGCTGCCGTGCAGCGCTGAAGCAACTTGAGGACCAGGACCGCGAACACGCCTACGTCGTCAGCCCCTCGCGGCGCTATCTCGGCGTCGTCTCGGTCGACAGCCTGCGCACTGCGCTGGACGGCCACGCCGGCCCATTGGGCTTGCAGCGCGCCTTCATCGCATCACTGCCGGAGCTTGCAGCTGATGCTCCTGTCGCAGGCCTTTTCGGGCAGGTGGCGCAGGCGCCTTGTGCGCTCCCGGTGGTTACCGCCGAGGGGCGTTTCTGCGGCGTGATCAGCAAGACCACGCTGCTGAAGTTCCTCGACCGCGACACGCCGCCCATCGAGGTTGCCTCGGCCGCCGAAGCCGCCTGAACTGGAGAACCCATGAACGAGAACGCATTGCCGCAACTCGACGTCGCGCCGGCCCCCGACTACGCCGCCAGCGGCATGGCCGCAGCGCCGACGCAGACCTACGTCGATCCCTGGCAGGCCATGTCGGCCGCGCCTGACGACGCCGCCACCCGTGCCTGGCTGGACGCGCCGGCATCCACCGCGCACCACAGCAACGCGGCCGATGCTGTCGGCCTGCACTGGCAGCAGTTGTGGGATGGCGGGCTGCCGGTCGAGTCCTGGATCAACCAGGGCCTGGGCTGGGTCGTCGAGCACGGCCGCCCCTTCTTCCAGCATGTGCGCCTGCCCATCGATGGCACGCTGAACTGGGTGCAAGGCCTGCTTGGCAGCCTCCCGGCCACTGCGATGATCGGCCTCATCGGCCTGCTGACCTGGCAGTTCGCCGGCCGCAGGCTCGCGATCGGCAGCACGGTGTCGCTCGCGCTGGTGGCGCTCCTGGGCATCTGGCCCGAGGCCATGGTCACGCTGTCGCTGGTGTTGACCTCGCTGCTGTTCTGCCTGTTGGTGGGCCTGCCTCTGGGCGTGTTGCTGGCCAGCAGCGACCGCGCCCAGCGCCTGATGCGCCCGCTGCTGGACGCGATGCAGACCACGCCCGCCTTTGTCTACCTGGTGCCCGTGGTGATGCTGTTCGGCATCGGCAACGTGCCCGGCGTCATCGTGACCATCGTGTTCGCGCTGGCACCACTGGCGAGGCTGACCAACCTGGGCCTGCGCCAGGTGCGCCCCGACCTGATCGAGGCCGCCCGAGCCTACGGCGCGTCGCCATGGCAGATGCTGGTCAAGGTGAAGCTGCCGCTGGCGATGCCGTCCATCATGGCCGGCATCAACCAGGCACTGATGCTGTCGCTGTCCATGGTGGTCATCGCATCCATGATCGCCGTCGGCGGCCTGGGCCAGATGGTGCTGCGCGGCATCGGCCGGCTCGACATGGGCCTAGCCACCGTGGGAGGCCTGGGCATCGTGCTGCTGGCCATCACGCTGGACCGCCTGACGCAGGCCCTGGGCCGCTCGCGCCGTGGCGCCGCCAGGCGGTGGTGGCATGCCGGTCCGGCCGGCCTCGCACTGCGCGGCCTGCGGCACCTGCTGCGCCCTCCGGAGCCCATGCCTCAAAAACAGGGGGTCCAGGCATGAACAAGCTCGCCCGTAACCTCATCACCCTTGGTCTGCTCGCGCTGTGTCTGGCGGGCCGCGCCGAGGTCCTTCCGGGCCGGGGCGTCACGGTCCAGCCGCTGAAGAGCTCGCTGGCCGAGGAAGCCTTCCAGACCCTGCTGGTCTCGCGCGCCCTCGAAAGGCTCGGCTACACCGTGCTGCCCATGAAGGACCTGGAACCCGCCACCGAGCATCTGGCCATCGCCAACGGCGACGCCACCTTCATGGCCAACCACTGGCAGTTGCTGCACGCCGATTTCTACGAAAACAGCGGCGGCGACGCCAAGCTGTTCCGCAGCTCCGGCGCATATGCCGAGGGCGCCGTGCAGGGCTATCTGATCGACCGCAAGACGGCCGAGCAGTACGGCATCACCCGCATCGACCAGCTGAAGGATCCGGTCATCGCCAAGCTCTTCGACGGCGATGGCGACGGCCGGGCCGACCTGACGGGCTGCAACCCCGGCTGGGGCTGCGAGCTGGCCATCGAGCAGCACCTGGGCGCCTACGGCCTGCGCGAACACGTGACGCACCGCCAGGGCAGCTACGCCGCCCTGATGGCCGACACCATCGCCCGCTTCCGCCAGGGCCATCCCGTCCTGTACTACACCTGGACACCCTACTGGGTCAGCGCCGTGCTGCGGCCAGGGACCGACGTGGTCTGGCTGCAGGTGCCGTCCTCGGCAGCACAGGAGGGCACGCCCGACACGCGGCTGCCCAACGGCCGCAACTACGGCTTCCAGGCCGACCGGGAGCAGATCGTGGCCAACCGGGCCTTCATCGAGCGCAACCCTGCTGCGGCGCGGCTTTTCGAGCTGATGAAACTGCCCATCGGCGACATCAACGCGCAGAACCTGCGCATGAGCGAAGGCGAGAACACGCAGCGGGACGTGGAGCGCCATGTCGACGGCTGGATCCGCGTCCACCAGACGCTGTTCGACAGCTGGATCAGCACGGCGGCCCGGGCGGGTGGACACGAGTCGCCCTGAGTTCCGCCCGGCCGCGGTTAGCGACAATCGAGGCCATGCCCCTCGTTCCCTACGCCCTCACCCGCCCCTTCCTGTTCGGCCTTGATCCGGAACAAGCCCACGAATTGACCCTTGGCGCCATCGCCAGGCTGCAGAACACGCCGGCACAGGCACTCTGGTGCGGAGAGCGCATCAGCGACCCCGTCACCCTCGCCGGTCTGCGCTTCCCCAACCGCGTGGGCCTGGCCGCGGGCCTGGACAAGAACGGTCGCTGCATCGACGGCCTGGGCGCGATGGGCTTCGGCTTCATCGAGGTGGGCACCGTGACGCCCAAGGGCCAGCCCGGCAATGACAAGCCTCGCATGTTCCGCCTGCCCGAGGCAAATGCGCTGATCAACCGCCTGGGCTTCAACAATGAAGGCCTGCCGAGCTTCATCGCCAACGTGCAACGCGCACACAGCTTCCGCAAGGCCGGCGGCGTGCTGGGTCTGAACATCGGCAAGAACGCCGCCACGCCCATAGAGAACGCGGCCGACGACTACCTGCTCGGCCTGGAGGGCGTGCACGCCCACGCCGACTACGTCACCGTCAACATCTCCAGTCCCAACACCAAGAACCTGCGCGCGCTGCAAAGCGATGCGGCACTGGACGCGCTGCTGGGCGCGCTGCAGCAGCGCAAACAACAGCTCGATGCACAGAGCGGCCGGCACGTACCCATGTTCGTGAAGATCGCGCCAGACCTGGAGGAGGCCCAGGTCGCCATCATTGCGCAGACGCTGACGGCCAACGGCATCGACGGTGTCATCGCGACGAACACCACCGTCGCCCGTGATGCCGTGCAAGGCCTGCAGCACGCGGATGAGACGGGCGGCCTGTCCGGCGCGCCTGTCTTCGAGGCCAGCAACCGCGTCATCCGCCTGCTGCGCGCAGCCCTGCCCGCCGGCTATCCCATCATCGGTGTCGGCGGTGTGATGAGCGCCGAGAACGCCGGCGCCAAAATCGACGCTGGCGCGGACCTTGTGCAGATCTACACCGGCCTCATCTACAAGGGCCCGGCCCTCGTCAGCGCCTGTGCGAAGGCCCTGGCTCAACGCTGAAACCGCCATGCGCCTCGCCGTCCTCGCCCTGTGCCTCACGCTGCTGGCCGGCTGCGCGACACCGGATCGCGATGCCCGGCTGCAGCCGGGCATCAGCCGCGAGGCCGACGTCATCGCGATCTACGGCCCGCCCGTGCGGGACTGGCCGGAGGCTGACGGTGGACGCACTCTGGAGTACTCCAGCCAGCCCATGGGCCGGCATGCCTACATGGTGCGCCTGGCCGCCGATGGCCGGTTGCTAGGCATATCGGACGGCCTCTCACCCGCCGGCCGTGCGCGCATCGAGCCAGGAATGACGCCCGAGCAGGTCAGCCGGCTGCTGGGCCGTGAGCGCTCCCGGGTGTTCTTCCGCAACAGCGGCGAGGATGTGTGGGACTGGACCGTCGAGCCCGACCAGGCAGGCTATGGCCTGCGCTTCAACGTCCACTTCAAGGACGGCGTCGTCGTGCGCACGACGCAGAGCATGGTATTCCCGAGCCGGCGCTTCCCAGGGCTGGATGACTAGGCACAAAAAGGCCCTGCGAGCGCGGGGCTGGCAGGGCCAGAAGTGACCACTCTAAGGCTTCATGGGAGCGCCACATCGGTGGCCACTCCAACCAAGCCCTGATCAGCGGTCGCGTCGGCGGCGCGAAACGACGAAGCCGATGACGCCGAGGCCGGCGCCCAGCAGGGCGTAGGTCTCGGGCTCCGGCACCGGGGCAGCCGCAGCCGCCGAGTTGATCGAATAGGCCGCCGTGCCGGACGCGAGGCCAAAGACCGAGTAATAGTAGTTGCCGGCGGCCAGCGACACGGAATGCACCGATGGCGCACCGCCAAAGGTCCAGGCCCCGAAGCCGATGTCGTCGGCCGTGCCGACCAAGCCGTCGCCGCCCACGGAGAACAGGCTGTACGTGCCCGCTCCAATCGAGCCCAGCGAAGTCACACTGCTCGCGACGTCCGACTGCACGCCGAGCGCGAAGGAGAAGGTATCGAAGATGACCCCGCCGGCACTCAGGCCGAGGGCGCTTTCGAGCAGATCGTGCTGCCCCCAATCCGTGTCGGCAGCGTGACTGCTCAACGCCGTCAATGCCACCGCGGAGGCGGCGGCGATAGATTTCAATTTCATTGCGTAGCTCCTGACTTGACGGTCAAGCACAACCGCCAGAAATCATTGTGCGGCGCAGCGAAGAACCGGGAACCCGCCCGGCACCCTTCGGCTTAGGGAGGGTTGCCCCCTATCTTGTTGCGGCATGTAAATAGACCGCTAGCAGGTGTCAGTTGTGCGCCAAGTCACGGCTCGCTGACACGTTTTCCGAGCGGATCGTTCAGTCGATCGCCAGCCTGGTCACCTTCTGCAGACCGTCGACGGCCTTGCCCTTTCGGGCGCGCTTGGCCGCATGGGCCGCGAGCGACTGGTTCTTCAGCACTTCCTCGCGCGGCTTGCCGCCTCGGCCGCTGCCGAGCACGCGCAGCTGGGTGGTGAAGCAGGCAATGGACGCGACGCTGTCCTTGGCCTCCAGATCCATCAACATCAGGCCCTTGCCGCCCTTGGGCTGGTGCTTGAGCTCGTCCAGCGGGAAGCTCAGCAAGCGGCCCTGGGCACTCAGCACGCCGAGCTGCAAGGCCACCGCATCGGCCGGCACGACGGCCAGCAAAGGCACTTCACCGTCGTCCAGCGCGAGGAAGGTCTTGCCGGCCTTCTGGCGGCCCACCAGGTCACCCACCTGGGCCATCAGGCCGTAGCCCGTCGAACCCGCCATCACCAGGCGCTGTGCGGACGCTGCGGCGATGTAGTGCGCGATCTGGGTGCCGCTTTCCAGCTCGATCAGTGTCGTGATGGGCTGGCCGTCCCCACGCCCGCCCGGCAGCGCCGATACCGGCACCGAGTACACGCGGCCGTTGCCGCCGACGACGATCAGCGGGTCCACGCTGCGGCAACGGAAATGCCCCCACAACGAGTCGCCAGCCTTGAAGGTCTGGGCGGCCACGTCCACCTCATGGCCCTTGAGCGCCCTCACCCAGCCCTTCTGGCTGACGATGACGGTGACCGGTTCGTCGACGATCTTGACCTCGGCGACGACGCGCTTCTCGGCCTGGATCAACGTACGGCGGTCGTCGCCATACTGCTTGGCGTCGGCCTCGATCTCCTTGATGACGGTACGGCGCAGAGCGGCCGCGGAGCCGAGGATGTCCTCAAGCTTCGCGCGCTCGTCGCGCAGCTTGGCCAGCTCCTGCTCGATCTTGATGGCTTCCAGCCGCGCCAGCTGGCGCAGCCGGATCTCGAGGATGTCCTCGGCCTGGCGGTCACTCAAGCGGAAGTGCTCGATCAGCGCGGCCTTGGGCTCGTCCGACTCACGGATGATGCGGATGACCTCGTCGATGTTCAGCAGCACCAGCTGCCGACCCTCGAGCACGTGGATCCGGTCGTTGACGTGGGCCAGGCGATGCTCGGTACGACGACGCACCGTCGTCTGGCGAAAGCCCACCCATTCCGTCAACACCTCGCGCAGGCTCTTCTGCGTGGGCCGGCCATCCGCACCGATCATGGTCAGGTTGACCGGCGCGCTGCTTTCCAGGCTGGTGTGGGCCAGCAGCGTGTTGATGAGCTCCTGCTGCTCGACCGTGCGGCTCTTCGGTTCGAAGACGATGCGCACCGCAGCGTCCTTGCTGGACTCGTCCCGTACACCATCCAGTACGCCCAGCACGCTGGCCTTGAGCTGCAGCTGCTCCGGCGTCAGCGTCTTCTTGCCGGCCTTCACCTTGGGGTTGGACAGCTCCTCGATCTCCTCCAGCACCTTCTGCGCGCTGGTACCGTGCGGCAGCTCGGTGACGACCAGTTGCCACTGGCCGCGTGCCAGGTCCTCGATCTTCCAGCGCGCGCGGACCTTGAGGCTGCCGCGGCCGGAGGTGTAGGCCGCACGGATGTCCTCTGGCGCACTGATGAGCTGACCGCCACCGGGGAAGTCGGGGCCGGGGATCAGCTCGAAGAGCGCATCATCGGCGAGCTTGTCGTCCTTCAGCAGCGCGACGGCGGCTGCGGCGACCTCGCGCAGGTTGTGGCTGGGGATTTCGGTCGCCAGGCCCACGGCGATGCCGCTGGCGCCATTGAGCAGCACCATGGGCAGGCGTGCCGGCAGCTCGACGGGCTCCTGCTGGGTGCCGTCGTAGTTGAGGCGGAAGTCCACAGTGCCTTCGTCGATCTCATCGAGCAGCAGCCGGGCGATGGGCGCGAGGCGCGCTTCCGTGTACCGCATCGCTGCGGCACCGTCGCCGTCGCGGCTGCCGAAGTTGCCATGGCCGTCGATCAGCGGGTAGCGCAGGGAGAAGTCCTGCGCCATGCGCACCAGCGCGTCGTAGACCGACTGGTCGCCGTGCGGGTGGTAGTTGCCCAGCACGTCACCCACCACCTTGGCGCCCTTGACCGGCTTGGCACCCGAATTGCCACTCCAGCCCAGGCCCTGGCGCTGCATGGCATAGAGGATGCGGCGCTGCACGGGCTTCTGGCCATCGGAGTAGGAGGGTAGAGCGCGGCCCTTGACCACGCTGAGCGCGTACTCGAGATAGGCCTGCTGGGCATAGGCAGCCAGCGTCAGCGCGTTGGTGTCATCGCCACCGCCGTCGGTGGAGCCGTTGAAATCGATCGTGGTCTGGGAACTCATGGGTGCAGGGTCAAACGCTGAGCGCGGGCCGGCTGGCTCTGCTGCAGCAGGGCCCAGTACAGCTCGAGGACGAGATGCACATGGGCCTGGGTTTCTTCGATGTCAGGTATTCGGTTGCCGGCGCGGCGCACGGCACCCTCGCCGGCATTCCAGGCCGCCAGCGCCGCGTCGATGCGGCCGAAACGGCGCAGCAGGTCAGCCAGCATGCGCGCGCCGGTGTGGATGTTGATGCGCGGCTCGATGAGCCGCGCAGCGTCGGCCGGCGTCGCGTAACGCGTGGCCGTTTCAGGGGTGATCTGCATCAGGCCCAGCGCGCCGCGCGGCGACACCGCACCGCGCTGGTAGCCAGACTCCACCGCGATGATGGCCTTCAGGAGCTCGGCGTCCACGCCATGCTGGGCGGCTGCCTCGCGCACCCAGGGCTGAACAGCCTTGACCTCGGGGGCGATGTCCAGCCAGGTCAGCATGTGGGCGCCGGCGTCGGTCTTGCCCGGCACGCGCAACGGGCCGGCGCTGCCCAGCACGGGGGTGTATCGCCCATCGAGCTGGCGCGGCGCGAAGTGGGCAACGCCGGTCGCGTCGACATAGCCCCAGAGGTCGGCGTGGGCCGGCAGCGCCAGCGCCAGCAGCAGGCCCGCGGTCAACCTCATGCTGCCTCCAGCCCCAGCGCAACGCGCGCGCGGTACTCGCGGTCCAGCAGCGACATGACGACCAACGAGTCGTAACCGTCAGCACCATCCAGGGTCACGCGCACGCTTTCGCGCAGCCGCCCTTCCTCGACGAAGCCCTCGCTGCGGTACAGCTCCAGCGCCCGCGCGTTGAGCGCCTTCACGTCCAGCCAGAAGCGATGCGCCTTGAGCTGCATGAAGGCCATAGCCTTGAGCTGGCGCACCGCTGCACGGCCAAGCCCGCGCCCCTTGGGCTGCAGCACCAGCCGCTTGAGCTCGACCGAACCGTTGGGATTGCGGCAGCCTTGCAGGATCACATAGCCGATGCGCTCCAGCTGGTCGCCTTCCTCCACAATGAAATGGCGCGAGTCGGGAAAACGGATGGCGCCCTCGTGCTGCGGCCGCTCCCAGGGAGTGATGAAGGGCAGGTTGGCGCCGTCGCGCTCGACAGAGACCACCCAGTCGAGGTCGGACAGCATGGTCGGGCGCAGTCTCAGGCTCATGCGCCCTCGAACCCCGTCAGCACGGCAACGACATTGCGGCCAATGGCCTCGGTCGCGTAGCCGCCTTCCTGGATGAACAGCGTGGGCGCCCCAAAGGCAGCCAGGCGCCGGCCCAAGCGGCGAAATTCCGGCTCGTCCAGCTTGAAGTGCGAGATCGGATCGCCGCCATAGGTGTCCACGCCCAGCGACACGATGAGCAGTTCGGGCCGGTAGGCCTCCAGCTGCGCAAGTGCCTGTTCCAGCGCTGCAAACCAGTCGTCGTTGGCCACGCCCACCGGAAGCGGAAAGTTGGCGTTGAAGCCAGCGCCATCGCCCGCCCCCGTCTCGTCGGCATGCCCCAGAAAGAACGGAAACTCCGTCTGCGGGTCGCCGTGCACGCTGGCATAGAAGACATCCGCGCGGTCGTAGAAGATGGCCTGGGTGCCGTTGCCGTGGTGATAGTCCACGTCCAGGATGGCGACGCGAGCCAGTCCGGCGTCGCGCGCAGCCTGCGCGGCCACGGCCGCGTTGTTGACGAAGCAGTAGCCGCCGAAGAAGTCCGCGCCGGCATGATGGCCCGGCGGGCGCGTCAGCACATAGACCGAACGCTGCCCGGCCAGCACACCATCCAGCCCCGTCAGCGAGGCCTGGGCACCGGCATAGGCCGCGGCCCAGCTGCCAGCAGTCAGCGGCGTGCCGCTGTCCATGGAGTACAGGCCCATGCGAGCCGCAAAGCTCGCCGGCTCGACATCGCTGCGCAGCGAGCGCACGGGCCACACGGCCGGGAAAGCGTCGCCTTCGCCGCCCAGGACCAGCCATTCGGCATGGGCCCCCTCGATGAAGCGCAGATAGCGGGCCGCATGCACCCGCTCCAGCGGTGCCCTGCCGTGGTCCACGGGCGCCAGCACCTCCCCCAGGCCACAGCTCTGCACGGCCTGAAGGATGTAGTCGGCACGCGCCGGAACCTCGAACGCCGGCACGAGACGTCCGCGGAAGAACTCATGCGTCGCCGCATGGACCGCGTGACCGGCGTTGTAGACCGTCTTCATCAGACGTCGATCTCCACGGCATCGCCGTGCAGCTCCATCAGCTCGCGGCGCGACGCGGCCTCGCCCTTGCCCATCAGCTTGTTGAAGGCATCCACCGTAGCGGCAAAGTCCAGCTGGCCATACTCGACGCGCGACAGGCGGCGGGTCTCGGGGTTCAGCGTCGTGTCCCACAGCTGCTCGGCGCTCATCTCGCCCAGGCCCTTGAAGCGGCTGATGCTCCACGAGCCCTCGCGGGCGCCTTCCTTGCGCAGCTTGTCCAGCGTGGCGGTCAGCTCGCCGTCATCCAGCGCATAGAGCTTGGCGGCCGGCTTCTTGCCGCGCGCGGGCGCATCCACTCGGTACAGCGGCGGGCGGGCCACGAACACATGGCCGGTCTCCACGAGCTTGGGGAAGTGCCGGAAGAACAGCGTCAGCAGCAGCACCTGGATGTGCGAACCGTCCACATCGGCGTCAGACAGGATGCAGATCTTGCCGTAGCGCAGGCCGGAGAGGTCCGGTGAGTCGTTGGGGCCGTGCGGGTCCACGCCCAGCGCGACGGAGATGTCGTGGATCTCGTTGTTCTTGAACAGCAGGTCGCGCTCCACCTCCCAGGCATTCAGCACCTTGCCGCGCAGCGGCAGGATGGCCTGCGTCTCCTTGTCGCGGCCCATCTTGGCACTGCCGCCGGCCGAATCGCCCTCGACGAGGAAGACTTCATTCAGCGTCAGATCACGGCTTTCGCAGTCGGTCAGCTTCCCCGGCAGCACGGCAACGCCCGAGCCCTTGCGCTTCTCGACCTTCTGGCTGGCGCGCTGGCGCGTCTGCGCCTGCTTGATGACGAGTTCGGCCAGTTTCTTGCCGTGGTCCACATGATGGTTGAGCCACAGCTCCAGCGCCGGCTTCACATAGGCGGACACCAGGCGCAGCGCGTCGCGGGAGTTCAGCCGCTCCTTGGTCTGGCCCTGGAACTGCGGGTCGAGCACCTTGGCGGACAGCACGAAGCTGGCCCGAGAGAACACGTCGTCGGGCATCAGCTTGACACCCTTGGGCAGCAACGAATGCATCTCGATGAAGCCCTTGACTGCGCCGAACAGTCCGTCCTTCAGGCCCGACTCGTGCGTACCACCGGCCACCGTCGGGATCAGGTTCACGTAGCTCTCGCGCAGCGGCGCACCGTCCTCCGTGAAGGCAACGCACCAGGAGGCCCCCTCGCCTTCCGCGAAGTTCTCGCTCTCGCCCGCCGTGGCGAACCCCTCGCCTTCGAACAGCGGGATCAGCGGATCCGCCGTCAGCGCCTGGGCCAGATAGTCACGCAGGCCGGCCTTGTACTGCCAGGTGGTGACCTCACCGGTCTTCTCGATCTTCAGCGTGACAGTCACGCCCGGCATCAGCACGGCCTTGGAGCGCAGCAGGTGCACCAGTTCGTGCCGCGGCAGCTCGACGCTCTCGAAATACTTGGCCTCGGGCCACACGCGCACCGTCGTGCCCTGCTTGCGGTCGCCGCTGGCGGCCGGGCGGGCAACCACTGGCTGGACGACGTCGCCATGCTCGAAGGCGATTCCAGCCACCTGCTTGTCACGCCAGACCGCCACCTCAAGCCGCTTGGCCAGCGCATTGGTCACGCTGACGCCCACCCCGTGCAGACCGCCCGAGAAGCTGTAGGCACCGCCCGAGCCCTTGTCGAACTTTCCGCCCGCATGCAAGCGGGTATAGACGATCTCGATGACCGGCACGCCCTCTTCCGGGTGCAGGCCGAACGGAATGCCACGGCCGTCATCGGCCACGGAAATGGATCCGTCGACGTGCAGCACCAGGTCAATGCGCTTGCCATGGCCGGCAAGTGCCTCGTCGGCCGCGTTGTCGATGACCTCCTGGATGCAGTGCAGCGGGTTGTCGGTACGGGTGTACATGCCCGGCCGCTGCTTGACGGGTTCCAGGCCTTTCAGGACGCGGATGGAGGCTTCGCCATAGGCGGCGGGAGAGGAAGACGGACGGCTGGACATAGGGGCGGGATTCTATGCAGGGGGTCCGCAACGACCCGAACGCCCTCCATCCGCGAAACCGGACATCGCCTGCTCGCGCAGTCGCGGGATGGACCCCTGGTGGGACGGCCCCTCCAATCCGGCGCTTTAGGCTTCAGACCGCCGAGCCCCACCATGCCCACACCCACGCTCCACCTGGCCACCCTGACCCTGGTTGCGCTGGCCACCGCGCCGGCAGACAGCCACGCCGCCGACTTCGCCGCCAAGGGCGCCCGCGCCACGCTGAGCGTGGACTACAGCTACGAGGCTGCCGGCAAGAAATCCGACAAGTACGACCTGCGAGAGTGGAAGGTGCTGCGCACGCTGCGCGTGGACGCCCAGCTGACGGCTGGCGCTGCGGCTCCGATGGCGTCGCTGCAACCGATGGACGCCGGCCAGCAGGCGCGCCTGCAGCAGCAGACCGCCCAGATGAACAAGTTCGCCGAGCAGTCCGCCCCGATGATGGCCAGCGCCCAAGCCATCATGCAGAAGTGCGGCGACGACGAGAAATGCATGGAGCGCGAGGCCATGCGCCTGGGCCAGAGCCTGTCTGGCACACCCCAGCTCGATGCCACCCTCAAGGCCGGCAAGGAGACGGCCGCCGTGCTGGCGCCCGGCGCCAACCGCTACCAGGCCTGGCAAGGCCAGAGCCAGGCCGGCAACTACAGGATTGAGGAGAAGCTGCACATCGTCCATGCCGACCCGATCTGCATCCCGCTGCCCAAGCAGCGCTGCACCCGCGACGAGGTCCGCCGCGGTGCCGGGGCGCTGGCGAACACCAAGGGCAGTGCGGCCCTCGTCGAGGTCGACGCCGGCAAGGCCACCCTGACGCTGATGCTGCCCACGGCGCACGAGGTGCTGGGCTACACCGAGACCATCACCACCGACGAGCCCGAGGGCACCCACTCGACACCGACGCCCAAGGGGCCTCAGCAGCGCCAACTGGCGTTCAAGCCGGTCGAGGGCCAGGTTCAGGTGCCCACCTTCACCGTGCCGCTGTCAGGCGGCTGGCGCAACCAGAGCGGCGTGCAGACCTTCAAGTTCACGGGCCCCAACGAGCAGGGCGGCGCCATGACCGTGCGCTGGCGCTTCCAGGTGCAGTGAGCTTGCGCGCCGGAGCGGGACACAAAGTCTGACAAGCGCCTTCCGGGGCGTGGCCGTGGCATTGGCTAGGATGCCCGCCCTGCCGTCCGCCACCGTGGCGGAGACATTTCCTGCCCATGCCCCTGTCCCGTTTTCTCGTTGCACTGGCCGCCCTGCTGACTTCCGCCGCCGGCCTTGCCCAGCCCTACCAGGCCAGCGCTCCGCTGTCCTGGGAACTGAAAAACGCCCGCTGGTTCGACGGCCAGCAGCTGCGCCGCGGCAACCTCTACGTCGAGAACGGCATCTTCGTCGCCAAAAAGCCTGCCCAGGTCAACCGCAAGATGGACCTGCGCGGCCAGCAGGTGCTCATCAGCCCTCTGGCCGAGGCCCACAACCACAACCTCCAGACGGCCTGGGGCTGGGGCCAGTACGCCGACCAATACATCGACGACGGCGTGCTCTACGCCGCCATGCTGTGCGGCGACCCCGCCAGCGTCGCCGAGGTGCGCCCGCTGGCCGCCGCGCCGGCCGCTCCCGAGGTCAGCTTCGTCACCGCCTGCATCACCTCGCCCGACGGCTACCCGCTGGCTGCCGTGCTGCCGCAGGCCAGCGCCGAAGCCGCGGCGGCGCAGAACCAGATCGTGCTCATCGACAGTCCCGAGCAGGCCCGCGCCCAGTGGCCCGCCATCAAGGCGCGCGGCGGCGCCTGGCTGCGCATCGTCCTCGCTCACAGCGAGCGGCCCGAACTGCGCCAGCAGCCGGCCATGTTCGGCCACCTCGGACTGCAGCCGGACACAGCCGCCGAACTGACCCGCCTGGCTCATGCGGACGGGCTGCACGTCGTCGCCCACGTCGAGACGGCGGCCGATTTCGACGCGGCCCTGGCAGCCGGCGTCGACACCATCGCCCACCTGCCAGGCTACGCCAACACGGCGGACGAGCCCCCCGAGCGTTTCGCCATCAGCGATGCCGCGGCGGCACTGGCGGCGCGCCAGCACACGGCCATCATCACGACGACCGCCGCCACCGCACTCTTCAAGCTCGACCCCGCGCCGCTGGCTGCGATGCGCGAGGTCCAGCGCGCCAACCTGGCACGGCTGCAAGCGGCTGGCGCGAAGCTGCTGATCGGTTCGGACGTCTTCATCGGCACCGCGCGAGCCGAGCTGCATGCGCTCGACGAACTGGGGCTGGACCGTGCGACGCTGCTGCGCCTGGCCACGCAGGACACCCCGCGCGCGCTGTTCCCCGGCCGACGGCTCGGCTGCTTCGAGGCCGGCTGTGAAGCCAGCTTCCTGCTGCTGGGCGGCGACCCGCTGGCCGACCTGGCCCAGATCGACATGCCGCTGCTGCGCGTCAAGCAGGGCCGGCTGTTGACCCGGCTCGCCGACGTCGCCGCGTCCAGCTCCCAAGCCAGCGCCTCCACCGCCGACGTGCCCAAGAAGCCTGCCAAGAAGGTGACCAAGAAGCCTGCCAAGAAACCAGCCCCCTCCAAGGCCCAAGGCAAGACGGCAAGCAAGACTCAGCGGCGCTGATTAAAGTGCCCGCGATGAATTCACCCCGCCCCACGTCCACGGGACTGTCCGTCCAGCAGGTGCTGCTTTGCGGCGCCCTCATCGTCACGATGTCGATGGGCATACGCCATGGCTTCGGCTTCTGGCTGCAGCCCATCATCACGGAGCGCGGCTGGACGCGTGAGACCTTCTCCTTCGCCATGGCCGTGCAGAACCTGGCCTGGGGCGCGGCCGGACCCATCGCCGGCATGCTGGCGGACCGCTTCGGCGCCTGGAAAGTGCTGGTGGCCGGCGGCCTCATGCATGCGCTGGGCCTGCTGCTGATGGCCGTGTCGGCCTCCCCTCTGAGCTTCACGCTCAGCGCCGGCGTGCTGATCGGCATCGCCCAGTCGGGCTCGACCTACGCCGTCATCTACGGCGTGCTGGGCCGCACCGTGTCGCCTGAAAAGCGCTCCTGGGCCTTCGGCGTCGCCGCGGCCGCCGGCTCCTTTGGCCAGTTCGTCATGATCCCCGTCGAGACCTGGCTGATCAGCCACCTCGGCTGGCAGGGGGCGCTGTACCTGCTGGCAGGCACGGCCCTGCTCATCGTGCCCCTGGCACTGGGCATCCGCGAGCGCCGGATGGTGAGTGCGGCTGCCGGGCAGCAGAGCATCGGCCAGGCGCTGCGCGAGGCCTTCGGCTACCGCAGCTTCCAGTTGCTGATGCTGGGGTATTTCGTCTGCGGCTTCCAGGTGGTCTTCATTGGCGTGCACCTGCCGAGCTACCTGAAGGATCACGGACTGGGAATCGGCGTGTCGACCGGCGCGCTGATGCTGATCGGCCTGTTCAACATCTTCGGCACCTATGCCGCCGGCATGCTGGGCCAGCGCTTTCCCAAGCGCTACCTGCTGTCGGCCATCTACGGACTGCGCGCGGTGGCCATCGTCATCTTCATCTCGGTGCCGCTGACGCCGCTGAGCGTCTATGTCTTCGCTGCCGTCATCGGCTTCCTGTGGCTGTCCACCGTGCCGCCGACAAATGCCGTCGTCGTGCAGATCTTCGGCGCACAGCATCTCTCGATGCTGGGCGGCTTCGTGTTCCTGAGTCACCAGATCGGCAGCTTCCTCGGCGTCTGGCTGGGCGGCAAGCTCTACGACGCGACGGGCAGCTACGACGTGGTCTGGTGGCTGGCCGTCGCGCTGGGCGTCATGGCCATGCTGGCCAACCTGCCGGTGCGCGAGACCCCCATCCTGCGCTCCCCGCAGGCCCGGCCGGCATGAAACCGCGCCGCTGGATCCTGCCCGTGCTGGCCGTCGCCGTCCTGGCGGCGACCATGCTGGCCTACCGGCATCCGGCGGTCATGATCCAGCTCGGCGAGCAGATCTGGGCGTGCTTCGGATGATGGGCGCACCCTCAGCCTGGCTGCAGCGCTTTGCGCCGTCCCCGCCCGGCACCGCCCTGGACCTGGCCTGCGGCTCGGGCCGCAACCTTGTCTGGCTGGCCGGCGCAGGCTGGCGCACGACGGGCGTCGACCGCGACGCTGCCGCCACGGCGCCGCTGCGCGGCCACGCCGAGATCATCGATGCCGACGTCGAGAGCGCCCCCTGGCCACTGGCCGGCCGGCAGTTCGACCTCGTCGTCGTCTGCAACTACCTCTGGCGCCCGCTGTTCGACACGGTCAAGGCAGCCGTCAAGCCCGGCGGTTGGCTGATCTGGGAGACTTTTGCGGACGGCCAGCAGACCGTGGGCCGCCCGTCACGGCCCGACTTCCTGCTTCAGCGGGGCGAGCTGCTGCGTGTCTGCACGGATTGGCGCATCGTGGCTTACGAAGACCTGTTCGAAGACGGCGTCAACCCGCGCTTCGTGCAACGCGTTGCGGCGATCCGGCCTCCGCTGGCGGCCTAAAATCGCCCCATCCACTCAGAATTCCCACCATGAAGCCCATCCTCGGCAGCATCGTCGCCCTCGTTACGCCCATGAACGAGGACGGCAGCATCGACTACCCGGCCCTGCGCCGCCTGATCGACTGGCATGTCGAGGAAGGCACGGCCTGCGTCGGCGTCGTCGGCACCACCGGCGAGTCGCCCACGGTCAGCATGGAGGAGAACCGCGAGATCATCCGTGTCGCCGTCGAGCATGCCAAGGGCCGCATTCCCGTCCTGGCCGGCACCGGCGCCAACTCCACGGCCGAGGCCATCGAGCTGAGCCGCTACGCCAAGGCAGTCGGCGCCGATTGCACGCTGTCCGTCGTGCCCTACTACAACAAGCCCTCGCAGGAAGGCATCTACCAGCACTTCAAGGCCATCGCCGAGGCCGTGGACATCCCCATGATGCTCTACAACGTGCCCGGCCGCACCGTTGCGGACATGGCGCCCGAGACCGCCCTGCGCTGCGCCGCGCTGCCCGGCGTCTTCGGCATCAAGGAGGCCTCCGGCAACATCGAGCGCGCCGCCCATCTGATCAAGCACGCGCCGGAAGGCTTCCGCATCTACTCCGGCGACGACGGCACCGCAATCGCACTGATGCTGCTCGGCGGCCATGGCAACGTGAGCGTCACGGCCAACGTCGCGCCGCGCCAGATGGCGGAGCTCTGCCGCCTGGCTCTGGCGGGCAATGCCATCGAGGCCCGCAAGGTCCATCTCAAGCTGCTGGGCCTGCACAAGCAGCTGTTCTGCGAACCCAGCCCTGGCCCGGCCAAATGGGCCTTGTCGCGACTGGGCCGCTGCGGCGCCTCGCTGCGCCTGCCCATCACGCCGCTGACGGCCGCCGGCCAGGACAGCGTCGGTCAGGCCATGGTCGAAGCAGGTCTGCTCTAATGCGCGGCTGCGCCGGTTTCAGCCGGCGCCCTTGTTCCCCGGAGATTTCCAGCGTGATGTCTGTTCCCTCGCTTCGCCCCACGGCGACCCGCCTGGCCTGCACGGCCTTCGTCCTGTCGCTCGCCGGCTGCAGCGCCATCGACAGCATGTTCTCGACGGACAAGGTCGACTACAAGGCCGCTTCGCGCCAGACCCAGGGTCTGGACATCCCGCCGGACCTGACCCAGCTTGCCAAGGACAACCGTGCCCAGGTGCAGGGTGGCTCCATCACGGCTTCCGCGCTGTCCGCGGTAAAGCCGGCGAACTCCACCAACGCGCAGTCCCTGGTGGCCGGCAGCGTCGCGGCCAACACGGCCGGCGACGTGCGCCTGGAGCGCAGCGGCACCGACCGCTGGCTGCACACCTCGGCCACGCCCGAACAGCTGTGGCCGCAGCTGCGCAGTTTCTGGCAGGAGCGTGGCCTGGAAGTCATCAAGGAGCAGCCCGAGATCGGGGTCATGGAGACCAACTGGGCCGAGAACCGCGCCAAGCTGCCTCAGGACTTCATCCGCTCCACCATCGGCAAGGTCTTCGATGGCCTGTACTCGACCGGCGAGCGCGACATGTACCGCACCCGCATCGAGCGCAGCCCCACGGGCACGGACATCTTCATCAGCCATCGTGGCATGCAGGAGGTCTACACCACGCAGGGCCGCGACTCCACCGCCTGGCAGACCCGCCCGGCAGACCCCTTCCTTGAAGGCGAGATGCTGTCGCGCCTGATGCTCAAGCTCGGCGGCAAGGAAGAGGCGGCCAAGGCCGTCGTCGCCGAGGCAGGCCAGCCGGCGCCCGCGGTGACCCCCAACCCGCGCAAGGTCGGCGGCGAGGCCCAGGCGCCTGCGCGCCGCGCGCTGTCTGAAGTGCCGGACAGCCTCACCGTCAACGACGGCTTCGACCGCGCCTGGCGCCGTGTCGGCCTGTCGCTGGACCGCCATGGCTTCACCATCGAGGACCGCGACCGTGCGGCCGGCCTCTTCTACCTGCGCTACGCCGATCCCGAGAAGGCCGGCCAGGACGAGCCCAACTTCTTCCAGCGCCTGTTCGGCGCCAAGTCCGCAGAGCCGGTGCGCTACCGCGTCTCGGTCAAGTCCGAGGCCGACAAGAGCACGGTCCGCGTACTGGACGACCGCGGCCAGCCCGTCAGCAACGACAACGCCAAGCGCATCCTGTCGCTGCTGATGGACGATCTGAAGTAATCGGGCCGCGCCTTAGGCAGGGCTGGCGGCCGTGATGCGCTTCTGCAGTCTCGGCAGCGGCAGCGGCGGCAATTCAACGCTGGTGGAGGCCAGCCAGGGCATCACGAGCACACGGCTGCTCGTCGATGCCGGCTTCAGCATGCGCGAACTCGTCAGGCGACTGGCGCGCGCCGGCTGCACGCCCGAGGAGGTCGATGCGATCTTCATCACCCACGAGCATGGCGACCACATTGGTTGTGCGCTGGCCTTCGCCACGCGCTACCGCCTGCCGCTGATCATGAGCCGTGGCACCTGGCGGGCCGTCGGCAATGCCGATTTCGACCCCGCGCTGCTGCGCACCGCCCGCGATGGCGAGGTCATTGCCCTGGGCGACATGGCACTGCAGCCCTTTGCCGTGCCACACGATGCCAACGAGCCTCTGCAGCTGACTCTCGGCGACGGCGCCCGGCGCCTGGGCCTGGTGACAGACCTCGGCTGCGCACCTGACGATGTCGCGGCCGCGCTGGCAGGCTGCCAGGCGCTACTGCTGGAATGCAATCACGACGAGACGCTGCTGCGCAACGGGCGCTATCACCCGGCCTTGAAGAAGCGCATTCTCGGCAGCCATGGCCACCTGTCGAACGCCGCGGCCGCAGACCTGCTGGCGCGCTGCTTGCACCCGGGGCTGGGAGTGATCGCAGCCGCCCACCTCAGCGAGCAAAACAACACGCCGGAGCTGGCGCACGCCGCATTGGCGGCAGTCCTTGGTGGCGGCGCACCGGAGATCCGCATCGCCCATCCCACCCAGGGCCTGGACTGGCTGTCGCTGAACTGAACCGCGCGCCATGGCGCGCGACGCAAAGTTTTGTAATCGCGATGCGAATCAGGGCATCGACGTCACGAAAAAGAAAAAAGCCGCCGCTGCCTGCGCAGCGTCGGCCTTTTTCATTGGGACGAAGCGATTACTTCGAAGCGGCGGACGCGGCGGCGTCAACAGCCGAAGCGCCAGCGTCGACAGCCGAAGCAGCAGCGTCAACGGCGCTGGCGGCTTCCGAGGCGGCGGGAGCCACGACCGGAGCCGGGGCCTCAACCTTGGGTTCTTCCTTCTTGCTGCAAGCGCTCAGAGCAACGGCAGCCAGCAGGGAAGCCAACACGATCGACTTATTCATACTTGTCCTCAAACGTTTAACGACGGTGCACACCATAATTTTGGGGTCGAGCGCCAGTTTCTTACCGACTGCCGACCCCGCTGTACAAGACGCGGAAAACCTCGAGCGCTTCCCTCGCCTAGCCCGCAATTATAGGGGTTTCCATATCGCGGAGACTCATAACCCCAGTGTCGTGGGAGCAAATGAATCGCTGGAACGTTGCGCCAGGGCATCAAACCACTCCAGGCTGCGCAGGCGCTGGGCGGAGTCCAGGCTGACCTCGCCCCGCCAGAGATGGCGATCGAAGAGGCGCAGAGTCACCGTGGACTCGGGTGCAACGGCCACCAACAGGCCTTCGGGCGCGGCTTCCAGGCGAATTTCTGGCTCGACCGCGCGCGCCGTCACGCAATGCGCATAGTCGCGTCGCCAGCGCACGAAGCGCGGATGGCGCCGCACGATGTCGTCGTACTGCAAGGCCAGCAGATGCAACTGACGACCAGGCCTGGCCCATGCAGCCAGCGCGGCCAGGGTCGGGGCGCTGGAGAGCGGCCAGTCGACGAAACTGGCATCCCAGGCATACAACTCGCGGCAGCCCTGATCACCGGCCCAGCTCAGGGCTTCGGTGAGCAGGCGCTCGAAATCAGCGCGACCGGCGAAGCTCTGCGCGTTCATGACGCCAGCGGCTGCACCCAGCCATCCTCGGTCCACTGATCCAGCAGCTCGCGTGCACCCGGCGACAGGCGCGCCACCTCGGCGGCTGTCAACGCGCGCCTGTCGGCCAGGCCACGCATCAGCACTGCGTCGCGACCACTGGCGCGGAAGCTCTCGCCGTTCAGGAAGACCTGGGCGTCGTCGTAGAGCATGCGGCTACGCCGGTCCAGCACGGCGCCTTGCCCCGGCGGCAGCGTCTCGCCCAGTTCGAACCAGACGTTGGCCTTGGGCTCGGTCAACGCCTCGCCCAGCGCCCGCTCCAGTGCCAGCGGACGCTGCACCGCAGCCTCGACGGCCCGGCGGGCGAAATCCAGCAGCGCGGCAGGCACACGGGCCGGCTCGGCCGAGGCCTCCTGGCGTGGGTCGGCATAGAGCTTGCCGGTCCCGTCGATCTCGTCGAGGAAGCGTGGCAGCAACTCGGCAGCCAGACCCTCAGCAGTCGAGGCGCGAAAGCCCACCGAGCCGGTCATGCAGCCGGGACCGACAGCAACGCCGTCATGCGCCCAGCCGGGCGGCAGGTAGAGCATGTCGCCTGGCTCCAGCACGAACTCCTGCTCGGGCTTGAAGTTCGCGATGATCTTCAGCGGCACGTCGTCGCGCAGCACCGCGTCGCGCTGGGCGCCGATGCGCCAGCGGCGCCGGCCGGCGAGCTGGATCAGGAACACGTCATAGGAGTCGAAATGCGGCCCGACGCCACCACCATCGCTGGCAACGGACAGCATCAGGTCGTCCAGCCGCGCATCGGGCGCGAAACGGAACAGGTCCAGCAGCGCGCGCGCATCGGCCAGGTGCTGGTCCAGCCCCTGGACCAGCAGGGTCCAGCCCGGCTTGCTCATCGCCGGCAGGCGGGGAATCGGCCCGTGCTTGAGCTTCCAGGCGCCATCGAAGGCCGTGACGAGGCGGGACTCGACATCGTCACGCGCGGCCAGCGCGGCCAGCTCCTTCAGCGACGCTGGCGGCTGGACGTCGGCAAAGGCCTGGCGCACCACCAACGGCTTCTTCTGCCAGTGCTTGCGCATGAATTGCGCCGGACTCAGGCCGGCGAGCATGGGGGTCGGGAGATCAATCTGCATGCGGGCATTGTGCCGAGGGCCGCGTGCGAAAATCCTTCCCATGCAAGTGACCCGCCCCTGTGTCGTCTCCCTGCGCTGGAGACTCGACGATGCCCAGGGTCAGCTCATCGACGAGCTGGCCGAGCCGATGGAATTCCTGGTCGGAGGGGATGACCTGTTCGCCAAGGTCGAGGCCTCGCTGGAAGGCCAGGAGGCCGGCTTCGAGACCGACCTCGCGCTGCAGCCCGAGGAAGCCTTCGGGGACTACGACTCGGGCCTGGTTTGCTTTGAGGCGCGCAGCCTGTTCCCGTCGGACGTGGAGCCGGGCATGCAGTTCGAGGGCCTGCCCGAAGGGGCCGTCACCGAAGGCATGGCCGAGGACGCGGTCTACACGGTCACCGAGGTCTACCCTCAGCACGTGGTGCTGGATGGCAACCACCCGCTGGCCGGCATCGGCCTGCGCATGCACCTGAAGCTCATGGACGTGCGCCCGGCAACCGAGGAAGAGATCCAGGCCGGCTCGGTGGGCGAGCCCATCTTCATGGTGCAGACCGGCGCGCCGCCGGACGAACCCATCCACTGAGGCCGAAAGGGCGCGCGGCGGCTGCGTGCCGCGCGACACCGGCTGGAGCACATCCGGCGTGGACCCGAAGGCGCCCCTAGGCGCCTTGTTGCTCTATGCCTTGCCGGTGGAGCCGAATCCGCCAGCGCCGCGCGCCGACGCATCGAAGCTGTCCACGCGCCGGAAGCTCGCCTGCACGACCGGCACGATGACCAACTGGGCGATGCGCTCAAAGGGCTGGATGGTGAACTCTGCCTGGCCACGGTTCCAGCAGCTGACCATCAGCTGGCCCTGGTAGTCGCTGTCGATCAGGCCCACCAGGTTGCCCAGCACGATGCCGTGCTTGTGGCCCAGGCCCGAGCGCGGCAGGATGATGGCCGCCAGGCCCGGGTCGGCGATGTGGATGGCCAGGCCCGTGGGGATCAGGCTCGTCTGACCGGGAGCCAGTGTGATCGCTTCGTCAAGGCAGGCTCTCAGATCGAGGCCGGCGCTGCCGGGCGTCGCGTAGGCGGGAATCTGCTCGGCCATGCGGGCGTCGAGCACTTGCAGGTCAATGGCGTGCATCAGAGTCGTTTCGAGAGTTCTTGGATCAGCTCGCGCGCAAGGCTGAGCTTGTCCGCGCGGGGCAATTCGCGCCGGCCCTGCTCGTCGATGAGCAGCAACGCGTTGTCGTCGCGGCCGAAGGTGGCCGGCCCCAGATTGGCGACGATGAGCGGAATGCCCTTGCGGCGGCGCTTGGCGTCGGCATGCTCGGCAAGCTTCTCGCTCTCGGCGGCAAAACCCACGCAGTAAGGCGGCTTGGGCAGCTTCGCGACTGCCGCCAGGATGTCGGGGTTCTCGGCCATCGCGATGGTGGGCGCCGTCGCGCCGCCCTCGGCCTTCTTCAGCTTGTGCTCATGCGTCTGCGCCGGGCGCCAGTCGGCGACGGCGGCAGTCGCGATGAAGGCATGCTGATGAGCGGCCAACGGCAGCACGGTGTCATGCATCTGCTGGGCCGACTGCACGTCGAGGCGCTGCACACCGCGAGGCGTGGGCAAATGCACCGGACCGGCCACCAACGTGACTTCGGCGCCCGCCTCGGCCGCCGCGCGGGCGATGGCAAAGCCCATCTTGCCGCTGCTGTGGTTGGTGATGCCGCGCACCGGATCGATGGGCTCAAAAGTGGGGCCCGCCGTGACCAGCAGCTTCTTGCCGCGCAGCGGCTTGGGACAGAGGAATGCTTCGACATCGTCGAAGATCTCCTGCGCCTCCAGCATGCGGCCGTCACCGATCTCGCCGCAGGCTTGGTCGCCGCTAGCTGGGCCGATGACGGTCGCGCCGTCGGCCACGATCTGCGCGACGTTGCGCCGCGTGGCCGGGTGCGCCCACATCTCGCGATTCATCGCCGGCACGACCAGCAACGGGCATTCATGGATGCGACGGGCCAGCGCGGTCAGGCTGACAAGGTCATCCGCCCTGCCCTGCGCCAGCGCAGCAATGGCGTCGGCACTGGCCGGCGCCACCAGCATCGCATCGGCCTCGCGACTGAGGTTGATGTGGGCCATGTTGTTGTCGGGCCGTGGGTCCCACTGGCTGGTGTAGACGGGACGGCCGGACAGCGCCTGCATCGTCACCCCGGTGATGAACTGCTCGGCGGCCTCGGTCATCATGACCTGCACCGTCGCTCCGCCCTTCACGAGCAGCCGCGTCAGCTCGGCAATCTTGTAGCCGGCGATGCCGCCGGTCATCGCGAGCAGGATGTGTTTGCCGTAAAGGGGTGATGTCATCAGCGCTTCCTGAACACCAGGTCCCATACGCCATGTCCGAGCTTGATGCCGCGGTTCTCGAACTTGGTCAGGGGACGGTAGGCGGGCTTGTCAGCATAGCCGGCCGCGGTGTTCAGGAGATGGGGCTCGGCCGACAGCACTTCAAGCATCTGCTCGGCATAGGGCTGCCAGTCGGTCGCGCAATGCAGATAGCCACCCGGGGCCAGATGCTGCACCAGCTTGGAAACGAACTCGGGCTGGATCAGGCGGCGCTTGTTGTGGCGCTTCTTGTGCCAGGGGTCGGGGAAGAAGATATGCACGCCGGCCAGCAGTCCGGGGCCGATCATGTCGCGCAATACCTCGACGGCGTCGTGCTGCACGATGCGGATGTTGGGAATCTGCTTCTCGGCGATGAGCTTGAGCAGCGCACCTACGCCGGGTTCGTGCACCTCGCAACCGATGAAGTCATGGTCGGGCAGCGTCTGAGCGATCTCGGCCGTCGCGCCGCCCATGCCGAAGCCGATCTCCAGCACCAGCGGCGCCTTGCGGCCAAAGACAGCGGCAGCGTCGATGCGCTCGGGCTTGTAAGGCAGCACGAACTTCGGGCCCAGCTCGGCCAACGCCTTGATCTGGCCCGTGCCCATGCGACCGGCGCGCGTCACAAAGCTCTTGATCGCGCGTCGGGGCGGATCCTGCGGCTGCTGCGGGTCTTGCTCGTCAGACATCAGCCCACCTCGGCCATCACCATGGGCGTCGCAGCCACGTCGGCGTCACCCAGCATGCAGGCAGCCAGGTACGACGCGACGGCCCGATCGGCAGCAGCTTCATCGGCCGCGTGGATCAGCGCCAGCGGCTCGCCGGCCGCGACACGCGTACCAATCGGCTTGACATCGGAGAAGCCCACTCGCATGTCAATGGCGTCGCCGGCCTTGCGGCGTCCACCGCCCAGCTCCACGATGGCCACGCCCAGGTCGCGCGTCGACATCGTCGTGATGACGCCGGCACGCGGCGCAGCCACCGGCCTCACGACGGGCGCAGCGGTGAGATAGGCCTCGGGCCGCTCCATCAGGTCGGACGGGCCGCCCAGGGCCACCACCATCCTGGCGAACTTCTCGGCGGCGGCGCCCGAGTCCAACGCAGCCTGCAGCTTCACTCGCGCGGCTGCGGCATCGGCAGCCAGGCCGCCAAGCACCAGCATCTCGGCGCACAGCGCCAACGTCACCTCATGCAGGCGCGGCTCGCGATGATCGCCCTTCAGGTAGCGGATGGTCTCGATGACTTCCAGCGAATTGCCGACATCGGTGCCCAGGATCTGGTTCATGTCGGTGATCAGCGCACGCGTCTTCAGGCCAGCACCACCCGCGACGGCGACGATGCTCTCAGCCAGCTCCTTCGCGAACTCGGGCGTGGATGCGAAGGCACCGTTACCGCACTTGATGTCCATCGCCAAGCCCTCGAGCCCGGCAGCCAGCTTCTTGGACAGGATGCTGGCGGTGATCAGCGGCACGCTCTCCACGGTGGCCGTCACGTCGCGCGTCGCGTAGAAGCGCTTGTCGGCGGGGGCCAGGTCGGCCGTCTGGCCGATGATGGCGCAGCCCAGTGTGCGCACGATCTGGTCGAACTTCGCCGGGTCCGGCGTGGTCGTGTAGTGGGGAATGGCTTCCAGCTTGTCCACCGTGCCGCCGGTATGGCCCAGGCCGCGGCCGGCAATCATCGGCACATAGCCACCGCAGGCTGCCACCATGGGCGCCAGCATCAGGCTGACCTTGTCACCGACGCCACCGCTGCTGTGCTTGTCCAGCACCGGGCCGGGCATGTCGGGCCAGCGCATCACGCGGCCGGAGTTCATCATCGCGCGGGTCAGCAACACGGCTTCGTCACGGCCCATGCCCTTGAGGAACACGGCCATGCCGAGGGCCGCGACCTGGCCCTCGCTCCAGGAGTTGTCGACGAGGCCGCGAACGAAATGGTTGATCTGCGCTTCATTGAGCGCCTGGCCGTCGCGCTTGGCGCGGATGATTTCTTGGGCAAGCATGGTTCAGTACGCGGAAGTGGCGGCCGTGCGGGGGCCACCGGAAAGCACGGCTTCGATGTCGGTCAGCAGGCCGCTGGCGCCAAAGCGCAGCCGCTGCGGGTTGAGCGCGTCGGCGCCAAGTGCGGCTTCGGTCTGCGCGATGTAGCCGGCGGCATCCACCACCGAGCGCACGCCGCCGGAGGCCTTGAAGCCGGCGGCGGACAGGCCACTCGCAGCGATTTCCTTCAGCATGGCCGCTGCCGCTTCTGGCGTGGCGCCGGTCGCGGTCTTGCCAGTGCTGGTTTTCACGAAATCGGCGCCGGCCGCCAGCGCCAGGCGCGTCGCCTGGGCAATGCGCTCGGCCGTGCCGAGTTCGCCGGATTCGATGATGACCTTGAGCGTCAGCGGCCGGCTGGCATGGCGGACCTCGGCCAGGAACTCGGCGACCTCGGTGGCCTTGCCGGACAGCAAGGCACGCCAGGGCAGCACCACGTCGACCTCATCGCCGCCGGCCTGCGCGATGGCGGCAATATCGGCCAGCGCAACGGCCAAGTCCAGCGCGCCATCAGGAAAATCGGCCACGGCCGCGACCTTGATGGCAGGCGGCAGCGCGGCACGCGCCTGCGCGACGAAGCGTGGCCAGACACAGACAGCTGCCACGGGGCCGTAGGCCGTCTGCGCACGCCGGCACAGCGCGGTGATGTCAGCCGGCGTGTCGGCATCGTTCAGGCTGGTCAGGTCCAGGCAGGCCAGCGCCGTGCGGGCCGCGGCTTGCAGGTCCAGGGTCACAGCGTCACATCCTTGAGACTGGCCACCAATGCGGACAGGAAGGCCGCGGCGCGCTCGCCAGATATCTGCGCCTGCTTAAGCGTCAGGTCGTGGGTCAGCGCCTCGGCGGACAGGCCGGCGGCCATGTTGGTCATCAGCGCCAGGCCCATGACCTTGAGGCCGGCGTGGCGGGCCAGGATGGTCTCGGGCACGGTGCTCATCCCCACGGCATCGGCGCCCCAGGCAGCGAACATGCGGATCTCGGCGGCAGTCTCGAACTGCGGCCCCAGCGCCCAGCAGTAGGTGCCCTCGCCCAGCATCAGGTTCTCCCGCTTGGCCAGGGCCAGCGCGTGCTTTCGCAGATCGGCGTCGTAGGCGTTGACCATGTCGACGAACCGGTGGCTGCCCTGCTCGCCGACGAGCGGGCTGCGCTGCGGCGCATTGATGTGGTCGGCGATCAGCATCAGGCTGCCAGGCGGCATGTGGCCGCGCAGCGAGCCCGAGGCGTTGGTCTGCAGCAGCAGCTTCACGCCCCAGCGCTTGAGCGTGCGCAGCGCGCCGGCCATGCCGGTGCAATCGCCGCTTTCATAGGTGTGGGCACGACCACGCAGGAAGATGACGCGCTGGCCACCGATGTGCCCCACGACGATCTCGTTGACGTGGCCCTCCACCTTGGGCTGCGGGAATGCGGGCAACTCCGTGTAAGGCAGATTCTTGGCCTCCTGCACATGGCTGACGGCGCCGGCCCAGCCGGAGCCCAGCACCACGGCCACCTCGGGCGCATTGCCGAACAGGGATTGCAGCTTGTCGACGCTCGCGGTGATCGCGACGTCGAGCTTTTGGTTGTCGATCATGGAAACCTCAGAAGTTCAGGTGACTGGGCCCGAAGCTGTGGGGCAGCAGTTCGGCCAGGGTCCAGCGTTGGCGGATGCCGCCCGGGTCGCCAGCGATGACGATAAGCTCCTCGGGCACGGAAAACTCCCGGAGCTTCTGGCGGCAGCCGCCGCAGGGCGTGATGATCTCGGGACCGGGCCCGGTCACCAACGCCACTTTCGCCTGCTTGCCGCCAGCCATGATCATGGCCGTCAGCGCAGAGGGTTCGGCGCACCAGCCCTGCGGATAGGAAGCGTTTTCCATGTTGGCGCCGATGTGGATGCGGCCCTGCTCGTCCAGGATGGCAACGCCGACCCGGTACTTCGAGTAAGGCACATGGGCGAAATCGCGGGCGCGCAGCGACTCGGCGAGCAGGCGGTCCAGCAGGCCTTGGGGGAGTTCCATCTCAGCGCTCCTTCACGTACGGCCGGCCGAGGGCCTGGGGGGCGACGGCGGAACCGATGAAGCCGGCGAGCAGCACGACCGTCAAGATATAGGGCAGCGCCTGGATCAACTGCACCGGCACCTCGCCGATACCCGGCAGCTGCACGCCCTGCATGCGGATGGCCACGGCATCCAGGAAGCCGAACAGCAAGCAGGCGCCCAGTGTGGGCAGGGGCTTCCACTTGCCGAAGATCATGGCGGCCAGCGCGATGTAGCCGCGCCCGGCCGTCATGTTGGGAGAGAAGGAGGCGTTCTGTGCCAGCGTCAGGTAGGCGCCCGCCAGGCCGCAGAGTACGCCGTTCATCAGCAGCGCCTGGTAGCGCAGGCCCTGCACGGACATACCAGCCGCCTCCACCATGGCCGGGTTCTCGCCGACCGCTCGCAGGCGCAGGCCCGGGCGGGTGCGCTCCAGGAAGAACCACACCGCCGCCACCATCAGGAACGCCGTGTAGACCAGCGCGTTGTGGCTCAGCAGGCCGTGGCCGAAGACCGAAGCGAACCAGCTCCCCGGCCGCGGCTCGGCAAAGCCCTGGGCAAGGGCCGTCAGGCGCACGTCGGGTTCGATGGGCGGTGTCTGGCCGCCCTGCTGGAACCAGGCGATGCCCAACACGACGGTCAGGCCCGCGGCGATCATGTTCAGGGCCACGCCTGAGACGACCTGGTCGCCGCGGTTCGTCACGCAGGCGAAGCCGTGGACCATGGATGCGGAACTGGCCACGACGATGGCGGCCAGCAAGCCCCACGCGGTGGAATGCGTGACCGAGGCTGCGGCCGCCGCAGCGAAGGCTGCCAGCAGCATCTTGCCTTCAAGGCCCAGGTCGATGACGCCGGCACGCTCGGACAGCACGCCGGCCATCGCGCACAGCAGCAGCGGCGCACTGACACGCAGCGTGGAGGCCAGCACCGACGCAATCAGGACTTCATCCACGGCGACCTCCCTTCAAAGCCGCGTAGAGCCGGGCGAACAGCGGAGCGCTGACCGTGGCCATGGCGCCGGAGAACAGCACGATCAGCCCCTGCGCCGTGACGACCATCTCGCGCGAGAAACCCTGCAGCTCGAACGACACCTCGACACCGCCCTGGTAGAGCACGCCGAACAGCAGCGAGGCCAGCACGATGCCGAAGGGATGGTTGCGCCCCATCAGTGACACGGCGATGCCGGTGAAGCCGGCGCCAGCGACAAAGTCCAGCGTCAGCTTGCCCTGCACGCCCGAGATCTCGTTGATGCCCACCATGCCGGCCAGCGCGCCGGAGATGGCCATGGCCAGCATGATCTGGGCGCGCGGCCGGATACCGGCGTAGTGGGCTGCCCGCGGCGCGCTGCCGACCGCACGCACGGCGTAGCCGGCAGCACTCTTCCACAGGAACCAGCCCACGAACACGCAGGCCACCAGCGCGATGACAAGACTGAGGTTCAGCGGCGAGGATGGCAGCTCGACGCCGAAGGCCGCTGCAATCTGGTGCAGCGCCGGCATGCGGGCGCTCTCGGCGAACTCGGCGGACTCCACCGCCATGCTGTCGGCCGGGCGCAGCCAGTTCACCAGCAGGTAGCCGTTCAGGCCCGCGGCGAGGAAGTTGAACATGATGGTCGTGATGACGACGTGGCTGCCGCGCCAGGCCTGCAAGTAGGCCGGCAACGCCGCCCAAAGCATGCCGAAGCCGGCCGCAGCAACCACCAGCAGAGGCAGCATGACGATGGCCGGCAGCTTGGCGCCCAGCCACAGCGCAACCAGCGCCACGCCCACGCCACCCAGCGTCGCCTGGCCTTCGCCACCGATGTTGAACAGTCCTGCGTGAATGGCCACCGCAACCGCCAGGCCGGTGAAGATGAACGTCGTCGCGTAGTACAGCGAATAGCCCAGGCCGCGCACGCTGCCCAGGGCACCGTTGAGCAGCACGGTCAGCGCCTGCCAGGGACTGTGACCGATGACCATGACGACCAGACCGGCCACCAGCAATGCGATGGCCAGGTTCCACAGCGGCAACAGACCGATGTCGATCCAGCGGGGGAGTTGCAGGGGTTGGCTCATGCCGCTGCTCGTTCTTCTTGCGCGGCCATCAACAGGCCGAGGCGACGCTCGTCGCAGTCTTCGATGGCGAGTTCGCCGGTGATGCGGCCACAGTTCATGACGACGACGCGATCCGCCAGCGCCAGGATCTCGTCCAGTTCGCTGCTGACCAGCAGTACCGCACAGCCGGCATCGCGTAGCGCGCGCAGCTGGTGATGGATGAACTCGATGGCGCCGATGTCCACGCCGCGCGTGGGCTGGCCTACCAGCAGCACGGTCGGCTGCTCGCCGATCTCGCGGGCCAGGATGAGCTTTTGCTGGTTGCCGCCTGAGAACTTGCTGGAGCCGAGGTTCTCGTCGCGCGGGCGCACGTCGAAGCGCTCCTGCATCAGCCGGGTGGCGTCTCGCATCGCAGCATGATTCATTGACGCGCCCTTGCGGTACTTGGGCAGGCCCTGGTAGCCCAGCACGGCGGATTCCCAGGCCGGAAAGCTCATGACCAGGCCCACCGCATGCCGGTCTTCGGGCACGTGGGCCAGCCGCAGCGGGCGGGCCTGGGAGGTGTCCAGCCACGCATCCGGCGAGAAAGACTTGCCGCCCAGTTCCATGCGACCGCCTTCCGGCGCGCGCAGGCCCGACAACACCTCGAGCAGTTCGCTCTGGCCATTGCCCGACACGCCGGCCACGCCGACGATCTCGCCGGCCTTCAGCGTCAGGCTGACGTCCTTCAGGGCCGCAACGCCATTGGCATGCTTCAGGTTCAGGCCGCTGGCCTGCAGCCGGACCTCGCCGGCATGCGCCTGCAGGCCTTCGGGCCGGCCCAGCGTGACCTTGCGCCCGACCATGGATTCGGCCAGTGCCTCCTCGCTCCAATGCGAAATGGCCCGCGTCTCGACGACCTGGCCCTGGCGCATCACCGTGACGGCGCCGCACAGGCTCATGACTTCCCTGAGCTTGTGCGTGATGAGGATGAGCGTGGTGCCAAGTTGCTGCAGCTTGCGCAGCGTGACGAAGAGCTGGTCGGTCTCCTGCGGCGTCAGCACCGCAGTGGGTTCATCGAGGATCAGGATCTTGGCGCCACGGTACAGCGCCTTCAGGATCTCCAGCCGCTGCAGCTCGCCCACGGGCAGCTCGCTCACCAGGGCATCCAGGTGCACCTGCAGGCCGGTCTCGGCCATCAGCGCCTCGAGCTTCGCCCTCACCTTGGCCTTGGACGGCGTCAGGAAGAAGCCCCCTTCGGCGCCCAGCATGATGTTCTCGAGGCAGGTCAGCGTGTCCACCAGCATGAAGTGCTGGTGGACCATGCCGATGCCCAGCTGGATGGCCTGCTGGGAGTTCGCGATGTGGACCTGTTGGCCGTTGACCTCGATGTGGCCCGAGTCGGCGTGGTAGTAGCCATACAGGATGGCCATCAGCGTGCTCTTGCCCGCGCCGTTCTCGCCGACAAGGCCATGCACGCTGCCGGCCGCGATGTCGAAACTGACCTCGCGGTTGGCCTGGACCGCGCCGAAGCGCTTGGAAATCGCCTGGAGGCGGACGGCGGGCGCCATGCCGCTCAGAACTTACAAGCGTTGTCCGCCATGTAGTCCGCCACCTTCACCTTGCCGGCAATGATGTCGGCCTTGACGGCGTCGACCTTGGTCTTCAGCGCCGGGGTCAGCAGCTTGGCGTTGTGCTCGTCGGCCGCGTAGTCCACGCCTGCCTCCTTCAGGCCCAGCACCTGCACGCCGGGCTTCCAGGCCTTGAGCACGTTGTAGACGGCCACGTCCACGCGCTTGACCATCGAGGTGAGCATGGTGCCGGGCTGCAGGTGGTTCTGGTTGCTGTCCACGCCGATGGCGAGCTTGCCCGCATCCTTGGCGGCCTGGTAGACACCCACACCCGTGCCGCCGGCGGCGGCGAAGACCACGTCCGATCCCTTGGCGAACTGGGCCTTGGCCAGCTCGCCGCCGCGGGTCGGATCGTTCCAGGCTGAGGACGTCGTCCCCGTCATGTTCGAGAACACCTCGATCTTGGCGTTGGTCGCCTTGGCGCCCTGCTCGTAGCCGCACTGGAACTTGCGGATCAGCGGGATGTCCATGCCGCCGACGAAGCCCACCTTGCCGGTCTTGCTGACCAGGGCCGCCATGGCTCCGACCAGATAGCTGCCTTCCTGCTCCTTGAAGAGGACGGATTGCACGTTGGGCAGGTCCACCTTGGCATCGATGATGGCGAACTGTGTCTTGGGGAAGTCCTTGGCCACCTGCTGCAGCGCCGACGCCTGGGCAAAACCGATGCTGATGATGGGGCTGGCGCCTCGCTCGGCCATGCGGCGCAGGGCCTGCACGCGCTGGGTGTCGTTGCTGATCTCGAATTCGAGGTAGGTCTTTCCCGACTCCTTCTTCCAGCGCTCGGCACCCTGGTAGCCGGCTTGGTTGAAGGATTTGTCGAACTTGCCGCCCATGTCGAAGATCACCGCAGGCTGCTGGGCCTGGGCCAGTGCGGAGCCGGCAAGCAGGGCCAGGGCGGCAAGGCGGGGCAGAGAAGACTTCATGGGATTGGCGTGGGCAAGGCGAAAGGGGCGCATTGTAGAAAACATCCCTCAAGTTTTACTGGCTAGGAAAATACCGATTCACCCGGCCTTTGCATGGCGCAACTTGCGGTGCGCCGCCCGGGCATGGGGCAACCACCCCAGTGTCGCCCAACGGCGCCACATCAGGAGGCCTCGGATCCATTCGTCGGCGGCATAAGCAATCCACACGCCAACCAGGCCCCAGCCCAGGTGTATGCCCAGGAACCAGCTGCCCCCGGCCAGCACCAGCGCCATGGACGCCGCGCCCGCCAAGACGGGGTAGCGGGCGTCGCCCGTGGCCCGCAACGCGTTGATGACCACCATGTTGAAGACGCGTCCGGGTTCCACCAGCACCGTCCACCACAGCAGTGTGCAGCCCAGTTCGATGATGCGCGGATCCGACGTGAACTGCCTCAGCAGCCAGGGCCCGGCGAGCGCGAAGCAGCCCGACACCACGAGCGCCACGACCAGCCCCAGCCCCAGTGACTTGCGCACCAGTTTGTGGGCGGCATGCAACTCGCCTGCACCGATCATGTGCCCGACCAGGATCTCCACGGCAAATGCAACGGCCAGGCCAAAGATCAGGATCACGTGCAGGAACTGCATCGTGTAGGCGTGCGTGGCCAGCGCCAATGCACCCAACTGGGCCACCGCGGCCAGGCTGGTCATGAAGGCCAGGCGCCAGGAGATGTTCTCCGCTGCGCCGGGAATGCCGATGTGCAGCACCGTCGCCAGCGGAGCGCGCACGATGCGCCACCAGTCACGTGGCTGCAGGTGCAGGTTCAGGCGACTCTTCCACAACACGATGTGCAGCAGCAAGCCGGTGCCGCGCCCGCACAGACAGGCCAGCGCATAGCCAACCAGGCCCAGATACGGCATGGCCAGCAGCGCAACGATCAGCGTGACGACCTGGATGACGATCACCACCATCAGCGCCTCGCGGCTGCGCAGGTGGGCGCGCATGACGCTGGCCATCGTCGCGTTGAGCGCATCGATCAGCAGCGCCGGCGCCAGGGCCTGCAGCAGCGTGCCCGCCAGCGGCGCGACCTCCGGCGGCGCATTCACCAGCCGCAGCAGGGGCCCGGCCGCCACCAGCGCCGCGACGGCACCGCCCACGCCCAGCCACGTGCTGGCGCCCACAGTCGCGCGAGCCACGGCATCGGCCTGGTCGCGTCGGCCGGCTCCCAGCGCCTGCGTAACAGCCACGCTGACGCCAGCGCCAATGACGCGGAACAACACGAACAGCGCCGCAAAGACCTGGTTGGCCAAGCCGAAAGCGGCACCGCTGTCATCCGACAGCCGCGCCGCCAGCGCAGTGCCGATGATGCCGATGCCAATACCCAGCAGCAGTTCCAGCAGCAACGGCCAGGTCAGCGGGAATAGGCGCGGGCGAGCGGACGGGGCGGTCATGCCCGAGTCCTAACGACGGGAATTACACAAGTCACGACAAGCTCGCCAGAATGGCCCGGAATCGTAAAGGAGTAACCATGCCGAAACCCCAGTCAGCAGCCCCCACCCACGCATTCGCCAACACCCAGGCCAGCTTCAAGACCGCCGCCGGCAAGTCCGGCCAGTTCTTCTCCCTGCCCAGGCTCGCCAAGACCTACCCGAACGTGGCCCGCATGCCGGTCTCCGTGCGCGTCGTGCTGGAAAGCGTGCTGCGCAACTGCGACGGCAAGAAGGTGACGGCCGAGCATGTGGAGCAACTGGCGAACTGGAAGCCCAACGCACCCCGCGTCGACGAAATCCCATTCGTCGTCGCCCGCGTGGTGCTTCAGGACTTCACCGGCGTGCCGCTTCTGGCCGACCTGGCCGCGATGCGCAACGTGGCCGCCAACCTGGGCAAGAACCCCAAGACCATCGAACCACTGGTGCCGGTGGACCTGGTGGTGGACCACAGCGTCATGATCGACCACTACGGCAGCAACAAGGCGCTGGACCTGAACATGAAGCTGGAATTCCAGCGCAACCGCGAGCGCTACGAGTTCATGAAGTGGGGCATGCAGGCCTTCGACACCTTCGGCGTCGTGCCCCCGGGCTTCGGCATCGTGCACCAGGTGAACCTGGAGTACCTGGCCCGTGGGGTGCACAAGACCAAGGCGGGGGTCTACTACCCCGACAGCCTCGTCGGGACCGACAGCCACACGACCATGATCAACGGCGTCGGCGTCGTCGGCTGGGGCGTGGGCGGCATCGAGGCCGAGGCCGGCATGCTGGGCCAGCCGGTCTACTTCCTGACGCCGGACGTCGTCGGCTTCGAGCTGACCGGTCGGCTGCGCGAGGGCGTAACGGCCACGGACCTGGTGCTAACCGTCACCGAAATCCTGCGCAAGCACAAGGTGGTCGGCAAGTTCGTCGAGTTCTTCGGCCCCGGCACCGAGAGCCTGTCAGTGCCCGACCGCGCCACCATCGCCAACATGGCGCCCGAATACGGCGCGACCATGGGCTTCTTCCCCGTCGACGCAAAGACCGTCGACTATTTCAAGGGCACGGGCCGCAGCAAGACCGAGATCGAAGCCTTCGAGTCCTACTGGAAGGCGCAGGGCATGTTCGGCGTGCCCAAGGCCGGTGACATCGACTACAGCTCCATCGTCACGCTGGACCTTGGCAGCGTGGCGCCCAGCCTTGCTGGCCCCAAGCGTCCGCAGGACCGCATCGAGATCACTCACCTCTCCAGCCAGTTCGCCGAGCTGTTCAGCAAGCCCGTCACCGAGAACGGCTTCAACCAGCCCGCCGACAAGCTTGCCCGGCCCTATGTGACGGAATCGGGCATCCCGGTGAAGAACGGTGACGTGCTGATCGCCGCCATCACCTCCTGCACCAACACCAGCAACCCCGGCGTGCTGCTGGCAGCCGGACTGCTGGCCAAGAAGGCGGTGGAGGCGGGGCTCAAGGTCTCGCCCCACATCAAGACCTCGCTGGCCCCTGGCTCGCGCATCGTCACCGAGTACCTGCAGAAGGCGGGGCTGCTGCCCTATCTGGAGAAGCTGGGCTTCAACGTCGCCGCCTACGGCTGCACTACCTGCATCGGCAACGCCGGCGACCTGACACCCGAGCTGAACAAGGTCATCCAGGACAACGACATGGTCTGCGCCGCCGTGCTGTCCGGCAACCGCAACTTCGAGGCGCGCATCCACCCCAACCTCAAGGCCAACTTCCTCGCCAGCCCGCCACTGGTGGTCGCATACGCCATCGCCGGCAATGTGACCGTGGACCTGATGACCCAGCCCGTGGGCCACGGAAAGAAGGGCAAGCCCATCTACCTGGGCGACATCTGGCCCACCAGCGATGAGGTCTACCAGCTGATGAAGTACGCGATGAACGCGAAGGCGTTCAAGGAAAACTACGACAAGGTCGCGAGGAAGCCCGGCAAGCTCTGGGACGCCATCAAGGGCGTCAAGGGCCAGGTCTACGACTGGCCCAAGAGCACCTACATCGCGCAGCCGCCCTTCTTCGAGGGCTTCACGATGGCACCCAAGCCGCTGGAGTCCGGTGTCAAGGCTGCCAAGATCATGGCGCTGTTCGGCGACTCCATCACCACCGACCACATCAGCCCCGCCGGCTCCTTCAAGGAGACCACGCCCGCGGGCAAGTTCCTCACGGAGCACGGCGTGTTGAAGGCCGACTTCAACTCCTACGGCGCCCGCCGCGGCAACCACGACGTGATGATGCGCGGCACCTTCGCCAACGTGCGCGTCAAGAACCTGATGCTGCCCGCCCGGCCGGACGGCTCGCGCGAGGAAGGCGGCTACACGCTGAAGGACGGTGTCAAGACCACCATCTACGACGCCGCCATGGCCTACATCGCCGAGGGCAGGCCCACCGTCGTCTTCGCCGGCGAGGAGTACGGCACTGGTTCCAGCCGCGACTGGGCGGCCAAGGGCACGCAGCTGCTGGGCATCAAGGCCGTCGTCGCCAAGAGTTTCGAGCGCATCCACCGCAGCAACCTCATCGGCATGGGAGTGCTGCCGCTGCAGTTCAAGGCCGGCGACTCCTGGGAGAGCCTGGCGCTGACCGGCGCCGAGATCGTCGACATCACGCTGGCCGACGAGATCCGGCCGCAGGGCGACGCCACGATGACGATCACCCGCCCCGACGGCTCGACGCAGCGGGTCACCCTGACGCTGCGCATCGACACCGCCATCGAGGTGGACTACTACCGGCACGGCGGCATCCTGCCCTTCGTGCTCAGGCAGCTTCTCGCCGCGTGATCGGACCCGCGGCCGCGGACATTTAAGGAATGCCCCCGGGCGGTCGCCTTTCCCTGGGGAGGTGGGCGGCATTGGCCGCCCGCTCCTGATTGGAAAACGACATGGCAGGCCAAGACATCACTTTCGACGAAGTAGCCGCCGCTGCCCAGGGCCTGGCGAGCGAGGGCAAGCCGGTAACGATGGACAGCTTGCGCGGCGCGCTGGGCACGGCGTCCGTGCAAGCTCTCCACCAGCATCTGACCACCTGGCGCAGCAGCCAGAGCCAGCCCGAGCCGGCGCTCGACACCGAGTTGCCGGCGGCGCTGACGGCCGCGCTGGGCAGCTGGGCAAGACAGCTGGCCGAGGACGCGGCCGGCCGTGTGCGCGAGCGCCTGGCACAGGCTGAGGGCGACCTGGCGGCAACGCTGCAATCCAACGAGCAGGCCGAGGCCCAGCGCGACGAACTCGACGCCAGGCTGGCCCAGATCACGACCGAGCGTGACCAGGCGCTGGCCAGACTGGCGGAACGCGAGGCCAGCGTGGAACGGTTGACGATAGAACTGCGCCATGCGCGTGACATCGCCTCCGACGCTCTGGTCGGCAAGGCCAAGGACCAGTTGGCCATCGAGGGCAAGGACGCCCAGCTCGCCGACCTGCGCCAGCAGCTGGAGCGCCAAGTCGCGAACTCGGCAGCCGTGTCCGACGCACGCCTGGCCGCCGAGATGGAACTCGTGGGCGCCACCACCGCCCGCAACAACCTGGCGGCCGAGGTCGCGGAACTGCGCGCCCAGCTGGACGCCCGCCGCGCGGGCTGACGGGCAATCAGCCCCCCCGACACGGGGCGCGGCGTCAAAGCCAGGCCGTCCGGGGAGCTCGCCCCCTGGTCACAATCCGCCTCCCATGCCACGCCTCCCCGGTCTCGACCTGCTGCGCAGCTTCGCCATCGTCTGGGTGATGCTCTTCCACTCCTTCCTCGTCGGCGGACTTGGGCCAGGCTTCGAGTGGCTCTCGCGTTTTGGCTGGGCCGGCGTGGATGTCTTCTTCGTGCTCAGCGGCTTCCTGATCGGCTCGCAGTTGCTGCGCGGCTTGCAGCGCGGCGAGCCGTTGAGGCTGCAGGACTTCTATTGGCGCCGCGCCTGGCGCATCCTTCCGGCCTTCGCCGTCGTGCTGGCCCTCTACCTCGCCTTCCCCGTGCTGCGCGAGGCGCCAGGGCTGGAGGCAGGATGGCAGTTCGCCAGCTTCACGTTCAACCTCTTCGTCGACTACGGTCGCAACCAGGCCTTCTCGCACGCCTGGTCGCTGTGCGTGGAGGAGCATTTCTACCTGTTCTTCCCATTGCTGGCATGGGCCTTCACGCGCCGCCCCTCGGCGGCGCGCTTCGTCGCACTGTGCGTGCTGCTGGTGCTGGGCGGCGTCGCACTGCGAGCCGGCGTCTGGCTGCACAACGACGCCCTGCAACCGCCCCGCAACTGGTTCATCGAGGACATCTACTATCCCACCTGGATGCGCCTGGACGGGCTGCTGGCCGGCGTCATGCTGGCGGCGCTACGCGTCTACCGGCCCGGACTGTGGGTAAAGCTCCAGGCGCGCTCGACACTGCTGATACTGGCCGGCCTCGCCCTCGCCGCCCTGGCCTTTTGGCTGTTCAGAGACCGTACTGGCCTGATGGCCAACGCCGTCGGCTGGCCGCTGCTGTCGATGGGCTTCGGCGGGCTGGTGCTGGCCGCCACGGCGCCGCAGGGCTGGCTGGGCCGCCGGGCCGTGCCGGGTGCCAGTTGGCTGGCTGCCGTGTCCTACAGCCTCTACCTCAGCCACAAGCTCGCCATGCATGCCGTCCACACCTGGATCGCCCCCGTCCTGCCTTGGCACGGGCTAGCGCTGTTCCCGGTCTACGCCGCCACCGTACTGGCCGTCGGCGCCGCCCTGCACTACCTGGTCGAGAAGCCAGGGCTGCGGCTGCGGGAGCGCCTGTCCCCGCGCCCGCCGGCAAGCGCGCTCGCCGCAGCACGCGGAGCATGACCATCCAGCCCGGTTCCGAGCTGCACCTGCGCGAGCTTGCGCGTTTGCGCCGCGTGCGCGACCGCATCGACCGGGAGTACGCACAGCCGCTGAACGTCGACGCCCTGGCACGCGGCGTGCACATGTCGGGCGGGCACCTGAGCCGGCAGTTCCGGCTGGCCTATGGCGAGTCGGTCTACAGCTATCTGATGACGCGCCGCATCGAGCGTGCCATGGCGCTGCTGCGCCGCGGCGACCTCAGCGTCACCGAGGTCTGCTTCACGGTGGGCTGCTCCTCGCTTGGCACGTTCAGCACGCGCTTCACCGAACTGGTGGGCCAGCCGCCCAGCGTCTACAGGCGCGAGCAGGCTCACGCGACCCAGGGCATGCCCGCCTGCGTGGCACGGCAGGTCACCAAACCGATCAGGATTCGAGAAGCGCCGGCGCCGGGCGAAAACTAGACTGCCTGCCATGGCTCAACGACTCAACGGAGACACCGCCATGGACATCAGCATCCACGCCAGCTTCCTGCCCCAGACCGACCCCGAGGCATCACTCGCCTTCTACCGAGACATCCTGGGCTTCGAGGTGCGCAACGACGTGGGCTACAACGGCCTGCGCTGGATCACCGTCGGCCCGGCCGGCCAGTCCGACACTTCCATCGTGCTGCATCCTCCTGCCATCACGCCCGGCATCACGGAGGAGGAGCGCCGCACCATCAGCGAGATGATGGCCAAGGGCACGTTCGGCATGCTCATCCTCGCCACGACCGACCTCGACGCCACCTTTGCGAGGCTTCAGGCCGCCGACGCCGAGATCGTCGAAGAACCGACGCTGCAGCCCTATGGCGTGCGCGACTGCGCTGTGCGCGACCCGGCCGGCAACCTGCTGCGCATCCAGGAGAAGCGCTGAATGGCTAACGCCGACCACCATGACCGCATCCGCGTGCAGGGCGCCCGGGAGAACAACCTCAAGGACGTCAGCGTCGAGATCCCCAAGCGGCGGCTGACGGTGTTCACAGGCGTGTCGGGCTCGGGCAAGAGTTCCCTGGTCTTCGGCACCATTGCGGCGGAGTCGCAGCGCCTCATCAATGAGACCTACAGCGCCTTCGTGCAGGGCTTCATGCCCACGCTGGCACGGCCCGAGGTGGACGTGCTGGAGGGCATCACCACGGCCATCCTCGTGGACCAGGAGCGGCTGGGCGCCAACGCGCGCTCCACGGTCGGCACGGTAACGGACGCCAACGCCCTGCTGCGCATCCTGTTCAGCCGCGTCGGTCGCCCCCACATCGGCCCGCCCGGTGCCTTCGCCTTCAACGTACCGTCCGTGCAAGCCACCGGCGTCATCACCGTCGACAAGGGCGGAGCCAGCCAGGCCGTCAAGCAGAGCTTCTCGCGCACCGGCGGCATGTGCCCGCGCTGCGAAGGCATGGGCAGCGTGTCGGACTTCGACCTGACCCAGCTGTTTGATGCCAGCAAGTCCCTCAACGACGGCGCCATCACCATCCCCGGCTACAGCATGGAAGGTTGGTATGGCCGCATCTTCCGCGGCTGCGGCTTCTTCGATCCCGACAAGCCCATTGCCAGGTTCACCAAGCGCGAGCTGCACGACCTGCTGCACAAGGAGGCGACCAAGATCAAGGTCGACGGCGTCAACCTGACCTATGCCGGCCTGATCCCCTCCATCCAGAAGTCCTTCCTGTCCAAGGACGTCGACGCGCTGCAACCCCACATCCGCGCCTTCGTCGACCGTGCCATCACCTTCCAGTCCTGCCCCGAGTGCCATGGCACTCGGCTCAGCGAGGCGGCACGCTCCTGCAAGATCGCCAAGCTCAGCATCGCCGACGCGTGTGCATTGCAGATCAGCGACCTGGCCGACTGGGCACGCGGGCTGAAGGAGCCCACCGTCGCTCCGCTGCTGCAGGCCCTGGTGCATTCGCTGGACGCCTTCACCGAGATCGGCCTTGGCTATCTGTCGCTAGACCGCCCCAGCGGCACGCTGTCAGGCGGCGAGGCGCAGCGCGTGAAGATGATCCGCCACCTGGGGTCCGCGCTGACCGACGTGACCTATGTCTTCGACGAACCCACCACCGGACTGCACCCGCACGACATCCAGCGCATGATGGGGCTGCTGCAGCGCCTGCGCGACAAGGGCAACACCGTGCTGGTCGTCGAGCACAAGCCCGAGCTCATCGCGATCGCCGACCATGTCGTCGACCTCGGACCGGGCGCCGGGTCGGCCGGCGGCGAGATCGTCTACCAGGGCGAAGTCGCGGGCCTGCGCCGCAGCGGCACGCTGACCGGCAGGCATCTGGACGACCGTGCCCAGTTGAAGGACAAGGTCCGCAAGCCCAAGGGTGCGTTGAAAGTGCGTGGGGCCAGCGCGCACAACCTGCAGCATGTCGACGTCGACATCCCACTGGGCGTGCTCTGCGTCGTCACCGGCGTGGCAGGCTCAGGCAAGAGCTCGCTGATCCACGGCTCGGTGTCCACGCGGGAAGGCGTCGTCGCCATCGACCAGGCCGCCATCCGCGGGTCGCGGCGCAGCAACCCGGCCACCTACACGGGCTTGCTGGACCCCATCCGCAGCGCCTTCGCCAAGGCCAATGGCGTCAAACCCGCGCTGTTCAGTGCCAACTCGGAGGGTGCCTGCCCGACCTGCAACGGCGCCGGCCTGGTCTTCACGGACCTGGGACCCATGGCCACCGTGTCGACGATCTGCGAGGACTGCGGCGGCAAGCGCTTCCAGGCCGCAGTGCTCGACTACAAGCTGGGAGGGAAAGACATCAGCGAGGTACTGGCCATGTCGGCCGCCGAAGCCGCGGTCTTCTTCAGCGCCGCCGCCAGGGCGCCTGCGGCCCACGTCATCCTCGAGCGCCTTCGCGATGTCGGCCTCGGCTACCTCAGCCTCGGCCAGCCATTGACCACCTTGTCGGGCGGTGAACGCCAGCGCCTCAAGCTCGCCACGCAAATGGCCGAAAAGGGCGAGGTCTACGTGCTGGACGAGCCCACCGCCGGCCTGCACCTGGCCGACGTTGAACAACTGCTGGCCCTACTGGACCGGCTGGTGGACGCCGGCAAGTCCGTCATCGTCATCGAGCACCACCAGGCCGTCATGGCCCATGCCGACTGGATCATCGACCTGGGCCCCGGAGCCGGTCATGAAGGCGGCCGCGTCGTCTTCGAGGGCACGCCCGCCGAGCTGGTCAAGGCGCGCCCGACGCTGACCGGTCAGCATCTTGCCGACTACGTCGGTGCGGAGGCGCTCAAGCCGCGACGGGCACGCTGATCTCGAACCAGAACCGGCTGCCCTGCGCCAGCCGGCTCTCCAGGCGGACCTCGCCGCCCATCATGCGCACCAGTTGCCGGCTGATGGCCAGGCCCAGGCCGGTGCCGCCAAGGCGCTGCTCGGCGCTGCCCGCCTGCTCGAAGGGCTCGAACAGACGCACGGCCTGGTCCTCGGCGATTCCGACGCCGGTGTCCTGCACCTCGAAACGCAGCAGCACATGGCCAGGCGCCGCGTCGGCCGACGCCAGGGTCTGCACACGCAGCGTCACGCCCCCCACGTGCGTGAACTTGACGGCATTGCCGAGCAGGTTCAGCAGGACCTGGTTGAGCCGCTTCTCGTCGGCCAGCACGACGGCTGGTAGCCGCGGGTCCAGCTCCAGGTCGAGCGCGATCTGCTTGTCCTCGGCCATGACGCGCACGATATCGACGACGGCATGCAGCCGGGCCGCCAGCTCCACGGGCGCGATGCGCAGCTCGGCCTTGCCGGCCTCGATGCGCGACAGGTCCAGGATGTCGACAATCAGCGTCAGCAGATGCTGACCGCTGCTGTGGATGATGTCCAGGCCATTACGCTGCTTCGCCGTCAGGCCGTTGTCCATCTTCAGGATCTGGGCATAGCCCATGATGGCGTTCAGCGGCGTACGCAGCTCGTGGCTCATGCGTGCGAGGAACTGGCTCTTGGCGCGGCTGGCGATCTCGGCGCGCTCCTTGGCATCGCTCAGCTCCAGCGTGCGCTCGCGCACCAGGTCCTCCAGATGATCGCGGTGGGCGCCCAGCTCCGCCTCGCGTTCCTGCAGCGCAGCGATCATGCGGTTGAAGCTGTGCGCCATCAGCGCGATGTCACGGGGCCCGCCGGCCGGTGCGCGAGCGTCGCTCTCCCCGTGCTCGACCCGCGCCATCGCGTCGGACAGCGCCACCAGCGGCCGCGTCAGCCGCAGCGCCATGTAGCGCACTGCAACGAGGAAGATCAGCGAGAACAGCAGTGCCACACCGAAGTTGGCGACGAACAGGGAGGCCTGGGTGCGATGCAGCGTAGCCTTGCTCTGCACGACGCGCACGTGGCCCAGCAGCTGGGCGGGGCGCAGCGTCACGTCGAAGGGCGAAGGTTCGGGGCGGGTCCAGACCGGTGCTGAAAAGGCCCAGGCGTCCTCGGTCTCCTGGTCAAGCCAGGCCTCGCTGGCGGCTGGCGACGGCGGCGCGCCCCTCGCGGGCAAGCGGTCGCGCTCCGGCCCCAGCGCCAGCAGCAAGTGGCCGCGCGTGTCGCGGATCTCTATGGCCATGACGTCCGGGAAGGCCAGCGACGCACGCACCGCTTCCTCGGCGTTGTCGGCGGCTGCGTAAAGCAGGGCCAGGGAGCTGTTGGATGCCAGATTCGTGGCAACGCGACCGCCCTGCTCCATCAGCATGGCACGCACCTCGCGACCGCCCTGCCAGGCATTGACTGCTGCCACCATCAGCGCCAGGCACAGCGCGCCCAGCGTGACACCCAGGCTCAACTGGCGACGGAACGACGCCTCGCGGGCATAGTGCGCGTACATCCGCAGCGGCCAAGGCCAATGCCGCGGTGCGGCACTCGCGCCCACATCCGGTGGAGAAGCGGACGTCCGGCGACGGGGTGGCGTGTGGGAATCGTTCACAGCGTCTTAGCCATTCGGGTAGACCAGGTCGGATCCGGCCCGCGCGGCGGCAACGTCCAGCCCCAGGTGCGCTGCGGTACGGATGTTGACGGCGGCTCGGGTCTCGCGCAGCGCCCCCACGCCGGCAGCCAGCGCCCGCGGGTTGCCCAGCAGGCGTTGCGCCGCGGCGGCCAGGCTTCGACCGAGCTCGGCGTTGTCGGGATAGAGCGAGAACAGCGCGCCGCGCTTCACATGGGCCAGATGACTGGAGAACACCGCGATGGAACGGTTCCAGCCTTCCTTCAACACCAGGGACAGCACGACGTTGTCGTCAACCGTCGTGGGGTCCTGGGGTAGCCACAGCGCGTCGCGCGCGGGATCGGCGGACGTCATCAGCTGCGAGTACAGGCGCAGCGCGCCAGCCTGGTCACCAGCCTCCTGGGCCAGCAGCTCCAGGCCCTCGGCCCGGGCGGCCTCCCGCGCCAGCCGCACCAGCCAGCCGTTCAGCTTGGGGTCGTACACCAGATGCACGCGCCGAGCGCCCGGCATCAGCCGCTTCAGCCGCGCGAGCAGCAGCGCCGGATCGGGCGCCAGCGTGTAGACCGGAAAGGTGCGTGCCTCGCTCTCCTGCACTGACACCACGCAGCCGACCAGCACGGACAACTCGCCCGCCAGCGCAGCAGCGATTCGCATGCCACCCCGGCCCAGGCCGATCAGCACCTTGACGTCGCGCCGCCGCAGGTCCTCGGCGACCTCGCTCGGCCTGACCGCGTTGTTCACCGCGAGGCTGGCGACGCTGCCGCGCAGCCTCTCCTCGATGCCTTCGACGATGGCCGTGAAGATCTGCTTGAAAGGTTCCCCGAGGTCGGGATAGACCACAGCTACCGCCCGGCCGGCATCAGCCGCCCTCGCCTCGCCGCCGGCCAGCACGACCATGCCGCCCAGAGCCTGTCGCAGCAGCGCACGGCGAGTGGCTTCGGAAGGACTACCAGGGACAATCAAGTGAGTCGGAGTGTTGCGTTATGACGCCAAGCTTGGCGTGGCGCATTATGCAGATGGCCATCGCGGCGAAGCGCGGCATGTTTCGCGTCTCGCGCGAGTTCTCGAACCCCACCCCGGGGACAGCACAATACGCGCCCATTACCCTCACCTCGGGGACGCAGCACATGAGACCCATCTTCGGCCTGGCAATTCTGGGAGGCGCCTGGCTGGCAGCGATACCGCCGGTCGCCTTCGCGCAGCCGCAGAGCGAAGAAGAAGAGCTCGCCCAGGTCTACGGCGACAAGACCACGGTCTCCATCGCTACCGGAGCCCCGCAGGCGCTGCGCCGCGCGCCGGCCGTGGCCACGGTGATCACGGCGCAGGACATCGCGGCCATGGGTGCCACCGGCATCGACGAAGTGCTGGAAAGCGTGCCTGGCATCCACGTGAGCCGCAGCAACAACACCTTCGCGCCGCTCTACCTGATCCGGGGCATCCACAGCGAGTTCAACGCGCAGACGCTGATGCTGCTCAACGGCGTGCCGCTGACCACGCTGTTCGTCGGCAACCGCGGGCTGGGCTGGGGCGACATGCCGGTGGAGAACATCGCGCGCATCGAGATCATCCGTGGGCCGGGCTCAGCCCTGTATGGCGCTGACGCGTTCTCCGGCGTCATCAACGTCATCACCAAGGCCGCGGCCGACGTGGACGGCACGGACCTCGGCGCCCGCGTGGGCTCGTTCAAGAGCCGCGATGGCTGGTGGCAGTACGGCGGCAGGCTGGGCAGCTATGACGTGGCCGGCTTTGTACGCATAGGCGAGACGGACGGACAGCGCGAGATCGTGGGTGCCGACCAGCAGAGCCTGCTCGACCAGGCCTTCGGTACCCGGGCCAGCCTCGCGCCGGGACCCATGAACGTGGGCTTCAAGGCGCTGGACGCGAATGCCGAGGTGGGCCGCGACAAGCTGCGGCTGCGCGGAAGCTACAAGCTGCGCGACGACCTGCAGACCGGAGCCGGCGTGGCTGGGGCGCTCGACCCCGTCGGGCGCTACAAGATCGAACGGATTACTTCAGACTTCTCCTGGTCCGACATCGAGCTCGCGGACGACTGGCGCGGTGCGCTCAACGCGAGCTACCTGCACTATGCGCAGACTTTCAACGTGCCGCTGCAGTTGTTCCCGCCAGGCGCCTTCGCCGGCTCCTTCCCCAAAGGCATGCTGGGCGCGCCCAGTACCTGGGAGCGGCAGTGGCGGCTGTCAGCCGTGGCCTCCTACGGCGGCTTCAAGGGGCACAACCTTCGCCTGGGCGCCGGCCATGACGACCTGGACATGTACAGGACCCTGGAACTGAAGAACTTCACCATCGTGCCCAGCGGCCCGGCGGTGGGCTTGCCCGTGCCGCTGCCCAGCGGCGAACTCCAGGAGTTCCCTGCCTCGGAGTCCTTCGCCGAACCGCATCGGCGCACGGTCAGCTATGTGTACGTGCAGGACGAATGGAGCCTGGCCAAGGACTGGACGCTGACCGCCGGTCTGCGCCACGACCGCTACTCCGACTTCGGCAACACCACCAACCCGCGCGCGGCGCTGGTGTGGGACGCCCACCTCGACCTGACGGTCAAGCTGCTCTACGGCCGAGCCTTCCGCGCGCCGGCCTTCACGGAGCAGTACAGCATCAACAACCCGGTCATCCGCGGCAATGCCGCGCTAAAGCCCGAGACCATCAGCACCTGGGAGGCCGCGTTTGCGTGGCAGGCGCGGGCCGACACGCAGGTCAACCTGAGCCTGTTCCGCTACGACATGAAGGACATCATCCGCACCACCGACAGTGGCGGCGGCACGGCGCAGTTCAACAACGTCGGCGCCCAGCACGGCACCGGCATGGAGCTGGAAGCTCAATGGGACGCAACGCGCAAGCTGCGCCTGAGTGGCAACCTCGCGCTGCAGCGCTCCATCGAAGACCTGACGGGCACCGACGCGGGCTACGCTCCGCGCCGGCACGCCAACGTGCGCGCGGACTGGAGCGTCGCAAACGGCTGGCTGCTCAGCGGCCAGCTCAACCACGTGGCCCAGCGCAAGCGCGCGGCGGGCGACGTGCGGGCGCCCATCCCGGACTACACCACCGCCGACCTCACGCTGCGCACCGGCCGTGGCCGGGACGGCTGGGATCTCGCCCTGTCGGTGCGTAACCTGTTCAACGCCGACGCCCGCGAGCCAAGCCTCGCGCCCGGTGCCGGCCTGCCAGGCGACATCCCGCTGGCGCGCCGCTCACTCTACGTGCAACTCGGCTACCACCTTTGACCAGCGCACCGGCAGGCTGCTGAAGCCGAACAGCACGACCGACGCCAGCGGCTCGGCCCTGCGACCCTCGTCCAGGCGCAGGCCGCCAAATCGGCGCAGCAGCGTGGTGAGGGCCACTCGGGCCTCCAGCCGGCCAAGGCCGGCTCCCAGGCAGTAGTGGATGCCATGGCCGAAGCTGAGGTGGCGGTTGACCGTGCGCGTGATGTCGAAGCGGTCGGCATGCGGGAAGGCCGACTCGTCGCGGTTGCCCGAAGCATTGAACGTCATCACCTGCTGACCTGCCTCGATCAACTGGCCGCCCAGTTCCACATCGCGCTTGGCGATTCGGGCGAAGAACTGGAAGGGCGTGTTGAAACGCAGCGCCTCCTCGATAGCGGCCGGAGCCAGCTCGGGATCGGCATACAAACATGCCAGCGCCTCCGGGTGAGTCAGTAGGAGCTGGCAGGTGTTGCCGATGAGGTTGGTGGTGGTCTCGAACCCGGCAATCAGCAGCAGCCGGCAGGTGCTCGCAACCTCCTGCAGCGTGAGCCGCTCACCGTCCACCTCCGCTGCCAACAGCGCGCTCACGAGATCGGCGCTGGGACAGTCGCGGCGCGCGGCAATGAGGTCGGCGAGATAGGCGTCCAGCTCGTCGACGGCCTGCACCAGCTCCGGCGCAGGCACCAGGCCCATCAACTCCATCTCGGCCGCGCGGATGGCGGGGATGGACCATTGCTTGAAGCGCTCGTGGTCGGCTGCGGGCAGGCCCAGCAGCTCGGCGATCACGGTGACAGGCAACGCAAAGGCCAGGTCCCTGACCAGGTCCATGCCGCCCGACTCCTCAACGCGGTCCAGCAAGGCGTCGGTGATGGCCTGCACGCTGGGCTCCAGGTCGGCAATGACCTTGCTCGTGAAGGCCCGCGCCACCAGGCGACGGAACTGCGTGTGGCGCGGCGGGTCCATGAAAACCATCATCTTGCCGTCAGAGAGGTCCGACGAGAAGGTCTTGGCGTCACCCAGCACCGTCTGGATGTCGTGGTAGCCGTAGACCTCCCACACTTTCAGCGTAGGGTTGAAATGCACCGGAGTCGTGGCGCGCATGTGCGCATAGTGCGCATAGGGGTCGATGTGCGTGGTCATGGTTGTGGCGTGTGTGTCGGTGTTGGCCAGCGGCGCGGCGCCGGCCCTTCGTAGGCAATGTGGGCGCAGGACAGCGGGAACACCGTCCCCGGCGTCCGCTCGGCGCCCTCGATGAAGCAAGGCGGCATGCCAGCCAGGAAGACCGGCAGCTGGAAGTGATGCATCTCCGTCTTGGAAAAACCCAGGTCTGCGCACAGGGCCGACATGAGCGCCGCGTAGTTCATGCGCAGCCTGGGGCTGCGCGCCAGCAGCAGGCGCTCCACCTCCAGCGCGATGCGCAGATGCGGCCCGCCGTCCAGCCCGAGCTCGCTGGCAATGCCCAGCACCCAGGGCAGGCGCTCGTCGATGCAGGCAATGGGCCGGCCATAGCCGTAGATGCGCCCGCCCGCCAGCTCCGCTTCGACGAAGCTGTCCAGTGCGCCGCCCTGCTCTTCATCCGCGCGGGCGCGGATGAAGAAATCAATGCTGCTGACGTAGGGGTGGCCGCCATAGATGGTGGCCTCGGACATGGCCAGGGCCGCCGCGATGCCCAGGCCCGGCGTGCTGCGCGCCGAGCCAGCCAGCGCTGCGGTGCGGTTGTTCCAGATGCGGGCGTCCGGATAGCTGGTGCAGACCCACAGCGCATGCAGCAGCCGCTGCTGCGCCCCCTCGTAGAGCCGCCCGGTGATGCCCAGCACGTACAAGGTCATCCAATCCAGGTGGCGCAGCTCGGCATGCAGGTCGTGGCCGCGGAACACGGCGCGCGTGCCGACGAATGCCTGGCCCATTCGCGTGACCAGGCGGTCCGCTCCATCCACAAGGGCTTGGGGGCCGTTCATGCGCTCACCCCCGGGTCGTCCTGCAGTTCCAGCGCGAAGAACGGGAAGCTCTTGTGGCCCAGAGCCCGCTGCTCCAGCGCGTGGGCGGCGGCACCGGGCAGGCGCAGCAGCAGATACAGCATCTCGCCCTGTTCGGGCGTGAAGCCAATGTCGACGAGTGCAGCCGCCGCCACGCCAGTCATCGCCAGCCCACGGCCTGCAACGCTTTCCAGCGCCGTGCGGCTATGCAGTAGCCAGTCAAGACAGCCGCCCTCACCGGACGCGGCCAGCCCCTGCAGTGCGGCTCGCACGATGCCGCTGCTCCGCACGGCATGGGCGTCAAAGCCCGGCGCGTGCCCGGCATGCGGCCAGATGCCCGCGCGCTCCTCGGCCGGCTCGGCTAGCGCATGCTCCCAGGCTGAGGAGCTGCGGCCACAGGACTGGAACAACCGCATCGCGGCCCAGACCTCTCGCGCCCCTCCCGATGCGCCGGCTCCCACCGACAGCGCCGCGATCAGCGCTGCAGCCGACGTCGAGCCGCCAACGCCCGCGCACATCGCCGCGTGCACGGCTGCATCGCGTGGCCCGGGATTGGCCAGCGCGACGGCCAGCATCTCCAGCAGGCGGGCCTGGCCCGCGCTCGGCGCCTCGCCCCGCAGCAGCAGGAACAGCATCTCGGCCCAGCGCGCCCGGCCCAGCAGGTCACCATAGACGTCGTAGCCGTGGCACAGCGCGCTGCGCGTGGCGAAGTCGTTGTCGGGCTCGGCCTCCTCGTGCCAGATCCTCGTTCGCACGCGCTCTCGAGATCGCGTCGCCTCGACCGTCATCGCGCCGTCCCCAGCGTCTTCATGCGCAGGTTCATGGGCGGCACTTCCTCGCCGTCGATGCGCACGTCCAGCAGCGTGGGCCCGCGGCGCGACAGCAACGCATGAAAGTCCAGCGCGTCCAGGTCTTGCGACGAGCGCACCACATGCCCGGGAATGCCCATGGCAGCCGCCATCGCGGCGAAGTCGACCTTGGGCAACTGGAAGCCAATGGGCTCGGCGCCGGCGAGGCGCTGCCCATGCTTGACCATGCCCAGCGCACCGTCGTTCAGCACCACGTAGAGCACAGGCAGCCCCAACTCGGCGGCCACGGTGATCTCCTGGCCGTTCATCAGATAGCTGCCGTCGCCCGTCAGGCAGACGACCGGGCAGCGACGGTTCGCCATCGCAATGCCCACCGCCGAGCCTATGGCCCAGCCCATGGGGGCGAAATCCATGGTCACGCGCAGCCAGCTGGGGTGGCGCCCGCGTCTCTCCCGGCCACCCGGCGCGTGGCCGGCCACGCGGTCGGCACGCCGATCCTGCGGCGCGAGGTAGTGCACGGCCCAGGCGGCGCTGTTGCCGGCGTCAGCGACGAAGCGCGTCTGCGGCGGACAGCGTTCGCCTAGCGTGGCCACCAGGCGCTGCGGCTTCACGGGCGAGCTGTCGCCGCGCAGCGCTCGCGGACTGTCGACCATGGCCTCGTAGGCTTGGCGGGCCACCTGGGGGTGCAGGAAGGGCAACAGCTGCGCGTCCCGTCCATGCTCCGACGAAGCCAGCAGCGCGATCAACTGGTCGCAGACCGACTTGATGTGGCCACGCACATGCAGCCGCGCCATCGGGGAGCGCATCAAGTTCTCGTCACTGTCGTCCACGTGGACGAGGCGGCCGTTCAGCAGGGCCGTGGACCAGCCACCGCTGTTGAACTCGCCAAAGCCCGTGCCCAGCGCAACGATGAGATCAGGCTCGTCCTGCAGCAACGCCGCCGCACTGGCATGGCCGCCGAAGCCGAACACGCCGCGATAGCGCGGGTGGCGCGGGTTGACGAGGCCCTTGCCGTCTGGTGTCGTGATGAAGCAGCCATCGGTAAGTTGCACCAGCTGCATCAACTCGTCGACGGCGTCGCCGCAGCCGTCGCCGATCAGCCAGACCGGTTCGCGGGCCGAGAACAGCAGCCGCGCCAGCTCACGTGAGGCCGGCAGGTCCACAAGCATCGGTGCGCGCCGCAGCAAGCCGGCGAAGTCGGGCAATTCCACATCGTCGGGCAGGGGCTGGCGCAGGATGTCCACCGGGATGGACAGGTGGCTGGGGCCGCTGGGCGCGCGCTGCGCCTGCATCAGCGCATTGAAGAGCTTGGTGGGCAGCTGGTCGGCGTGCGAGACCAGCGAGTTGTAGCGCGTGCAGGGACGAAACATCGCCACCGTGTTGATGCCTGTACAGCTGGACTCCTGCAGCGCGCCCTTGCCGAAGTTCTTGATGGGCGGCTGGCCGGTGATGACCAGCATGGGAACGTTGTTGTCGTAGGCGCAGGCCACGCCGGTGATCAGGTTGGTGGCGCCAGGGCCCGAGGTGGCGATGCACACGCCCAACCTGCCGGTCTCGCGTGCATAGCCGTCGGCCATGTAGGCCGCCCCCTGCTCGTTGCGAGCCACGATGGCCTGGGGGCCGCCGCGCCGGGCACCGCGCGCCAGCGCGTTGTACAGCGGCTCGATGGCGCCACCGGGTACACCGAAGACATATTCGACGCCCAGCGCAGCGAGGGCGTCGACCAGCAGGTCGGCCGCATCGCGGGCGGGTTCGGGCGTCAGGTCGGGGGCGAAGGCGAGAGCAGTCTTGGAATCCACGTTGCGAACAGACAGGCGCCGCAACGGACGAGGCATGGCGCTGCCACAGCGCCTGGCACCGGATGTCCGCACGGCAGGGAATGAAATAGGCCCGCCATTGACGGCGGGCCCTCGAGCGGCGGCGGATTCGGGTCCGCCGGCCTTGCTCCTCCTGCGTGCGCTTGGAACTTGACGGGTTCCGCGACATCTATGCCCCGCACGTGCTGGCCGTTGGCCGCCGCGCGATGGACAGAACTGTATCCATTTGAAACAAAAACACATCCCCGCAGATGCGGGCGGGAATGCGTCGCGATCTCAGGGCTTGATGCTCGCGCCCGTGAGCTGCGCGACTGCCGCCAGCGTCGTCTGCGCAGCGTTCAGGCCGAGCAAGAAGTCCTTGTCCGAATAGGTCGAGTACAGGTCGGTGGGCTGGTGCCAGTGTGGGTTCCAGCCCGCACCGATCTGCATGCCACGCTCGTTCTCGCGCACGGAGATGGCCGGCACGACGTCCATGAAGGGCGTCGAGTCCGTGTTGGTCATGCGGTTGCCGACGGCCACTGGGTAGTCGGTCGCGTACTTCTCGTTGGCCGCCCGCAGATGCCAGGCGAGCTTTGCTGCCCCTTCCGCGAACTTGGCGTTCACCTGGAACTCGACGTTCACGTCGGCCTCGGCCCGCTGCTCCTTGGGCGCGGTGTAAACCGGCTGGCCGCGTGCGTCCAGCACCGCCTTGCCAGCAGCGTCCAGCTTGGGCACGGGCATGCCGTGGTCGAAAAGCAGCATGTCGTGCTGGATCATGCCCAGCCACCTTGGCTCGGGGTAGCGGCCCGAACCCTTGGGCGACTCGATGCCCTGAAGGTCCTTGCGCTGGGCCACGTAGGCGTGGGCACCGTTCAGCCCGGTCTCCTCGTTGTTCCAGAGGATGAAGCGGATGGAGCGCTCCGTCGCGACTGCGGGCAGGCTGAAGATGCGCGCCAGCTCCATGACCAGGGCCGTGCCCGAACCATCGTCGTTGGCTGCCTCGCCGAAGCCTATGCCGTCCATGTGGGCCGAGACGATGTACATCTCATCCGGCCTCGTGGCGCCGACCTTGGTGCAGTAGACGCTCTCACGCGGCGAGGTGCCAAGCGGCGTCTGTTCCGCGTTCAGCGCGCGCAGCCTCTCATCCGGCTGGGCCATGGGGTCGGTGTTCACGCCTATGGGCGCACGCTTGCCGAACAGGGTGCCCCCGCCCTGTGCCGCGGGGCCACCCGCGCGCACGGGTTGAAGCTGCACGGGGCCGCGCTTGTTGGGCTCGGTGAAGTCATAGCGCAGCCGCTCGGTGTTCGTGCAGCCATAGCTCTTCAACTGCGCCTCTATCCAGTCCAGCGCGGCCCGGTTGCGCGCGGTGCCTTGTCGGCGGTCGCCGAACTGGGTCAGGCCCTTGATGGTGGCCTTGTATCTCTCGAGGTCCAGGTGATCGACGAGGGCCGCGACAGGATCGGCCGGCGGCTGGGCCGACACCGGCGGCGCGACCTCCAGCAAGGCGAGCAGCAGGCAGGCGGCAAAGGCAGAGGTCTTCATGGCTTGCAAGGTCGTGGGGACCAGCCAGCATAGGCCAGCCCCCTGCCCTGCGCCTCAGGCCAGGCCCGCCTTGTCGAGGCCGAACATCTTGTCCTTGGAACCGGGCGGGTTGCGGACGGCCACGTTCATGCGGTTCCAGCCGTTGATGGCCGCAACGCGCCAGGTCAACGTGGCCAGTTCCTCTTGCGAGAACTGCTCGCTCGCCTCGGCGTACAGCGCGTCGGACACACCCTCGGGCGCGATGCACGTCAGCGCCTCGGTCCATGCAAGTGCCGTGCGCTCGCGGGGCGTGAAGAGCTGGGACTCGCGCCAGATCGCCACATGGTGCAGCCGCAGCTCTCGCTCGCCGTGCATCCGCGCCTGCTTGACGTGCATGTCCAGGCAGAACGCGCAGCCGTTGAGCTGCGAGGCGCGTATGTCCACCAGCAGGGCCAGAGCCTCGTCCATCTTGATGGCCATGCTGAAGTCCAGGTACTTCTTGAAGAGCTGGGGGGATTGCTGGGCGTAATCGAGTCGGGCTTGCTGCGTGCTCATGTCGTGATCCTTGGCTGAGGTTGACGCGGGCGGCCGCGCCGCCCACCTCCTCAAGACGGACCAGTCGCGCCGCTTGTGACATGGCCGGCGATGGCGGCCAGCTTGTCGGGATTGCGCTGGATGTAGACAGCGCCGACCTGACCGGGTTCGCGGGCCGGCGCCAGCGCGATGGTCTGCACGAGGCGCCCGCCCGCTGCGTCGTCGACGATGAGCAGGCCCGGCAGGCCATTCACCCTGGCCGGCAGCAGCCGCCACCCCTGGCTCGTGGGCAGCTGCGCAAAGCCGATGAAGACACGCGCCACCTGGCCCCCACCATGCAGCGGCCGCGGCACGGCGCTGACCTTGCCACCGCCGTCAGCCATCAGCACGGCATCCTCGGCCAGCAGCCGGGCCAGAGCCGAAACGTCCTCGCTGCGCACGGCGTCCATGAAGGCGTTGACCAGGCGCTCTGCCTCCTCGCGCGCCACCTCTCTACGGGCATAGTCGGCCTTGACGTTCTTGCGCGCACGACTGACGAGCTGGCGGCAGGCAGGCTCGCCGCGATCCAGGTGGCGGGCGATTTCGTCGTAGTCAAGGTCAAACACGTCGTGCAGCAGGAAGGCCGCACGCTCCAGCGGCGACAGCCGCTCCAGTGCCAGCATGAAAGCGATGGACAGGTCCTGCGCGAACTCGGCTTGCTTCTCCGGAGCGGGCGCCCAGCCAAACAGCGCCTCATCCTCCAGCAGCGGCTCCGGCAGCCAGACACCCACATAGTGCTCTCGCTGCACGGCGGCGGAGCGCAGCCGGTCCAGGCTGAGATTGGTCACCAGCCGTGACAGGAAGGCGCCTGCATGTTCGACGCCTGCCTCGTCCACCTCGGCCCAGCGCAGCCAGGCCTCCTGCACGACGTCCTCGGCCTCGGCCCTTGAGCCAAGCATGCGATACGCCAAGGCGCGCAGGCGGCGGGCATGGTCGCGATCAAAGCGCAGGGCGCGGGCAGTCGGCGAAAAGTGGTCGGTCATGGCGAGGGCACGGGCGGTCATCCCCGTCTGACGAAACAGGCCCGGTTCTTGTGACAGGGGCCTGGCGGAATGTAGGGCCTCAGGGGCAACGCACGAAGTTGCCCTGCACCGCGCACGTGCCACGCGGCCCGACCAGGGTTGGCCCCACGCGCGTCAACGTGGACCCGTCGCTGGTGAAGCATGCCGCCGCGGTGCAATGGGTCACCGTAACGGGAGGCTCGAAGCGTGGCAGCGGCACGGTCACCTGGGGAGTGGCCGGCAGCGGCGCGCGTGCCGTCCCGGACTGCTGCGACTGCGTGGGAACGACCCAGGTGCGCTGTGACGGCGGCGGCGAAGTTGTCAGCCCGCCCAGGCAGGCATCGGCCACACGCTTGCGCAAGGGCTGCAGCCGCGCAGCGACGGCGCGCTGGCGCTGCAGATCCGACGCCACCACCGCCGATGCAGCCGCCGTGGCCGCGATGCCATCCTCGGCCTCCTCCAGTGCCTGCAGCGCCGTGTGGCAGGCGGGCGACCTCGGCAGCTCCTCGGCCAGCGCGCCAGCACCGATCAGTGCAGGCAGCAATCCGCAAAGCGGGAGCAAACGAACAAGGACGGCGTGCATGGCACAGCAATATTGCGCCGTTTCCGGCCGCCGCGCTGTAGGCCGTGGCCTTCATCTCAGACGAGGCCAGGCGATCAGTACGAAAAAACCCAGCCCGCCGGCCAGCGCATAGCCAGACACGCTGGCCGCGCTCGCATCGCCCACCAGGCCCAGCAGGTCCAGCGCCGGCACGCCGGTGCGCTGCAGGTCCAGATAGAGGGCGAACAAGAACAGCGCCAGGAAGGTTCGCGGCCCCTGGGTCAGCCGACCCAGCAACGTGGCGGCCACGCTGAGAAAGAACAGGCCAGCCACGCAGGCCAGTGCCGCCAGCGGCGCATTGGCACCGCTGCGCAGCAGGGCCGGCAGCGCCAGCAGCAAGCCCAGGCCCAGGGCCGCCAAGGCCTGGCGCCCACGGCGCTCCCGCGCGCCGCCTGGCGTGGCGCTGGCCAGGGCCAACGTGCCGCACTGCAAGTCGCGCGATCCGACATCGGCCACCGCCACGCCCCAGGCAGACAGCGTGCCCGCCAGCAGCGCCGGCAGCGCCTCGGCCGGCGCGAACACGCCCGCCAGTGCGCCGGCCGCCATGGCCAATGACAGCAGCGGCTGGCTGAGCAGCAGCAGGCCCAGGTCTGCCAACCAGCGCCCCGTGACGCCTGGCAGCCGGGCGGCTGCGCCCATCAGTTGACCCAGTGCCCAGTTGATCGGGTGCAGCGCCGGCCTCAGCAGCCCTTGCAGCACCAGCCGCCAGCGCCCCGCCCCGCTGCGCGGCTGCACCCGGTCAGGCGCGTAGCGGTGGAACAGCAGCACCGCGGGCACCAAGGGCAGCAGGGCCAGCATCATGGAACCCAGCCGCAGCGCCACCAGCTCACGGCTCCACAGACCCGCGGGCATCTGCAGCACCGGCAGCGCCGCATTGAAAGGGCTGCCTCCAACGCTGACGTGGCGCACGTCCAGCAGCGTGCTCAGTCCTACCAGCAGCGGCGACACCCCGTTGATGTCGAACACCTGCCAGCCGCTCAACTCGATGGCGCCCGCCCCCAGCGACGCCGGGACGAAGGCGAACTGCAGCATCCACACCACCCAGTACAGCAGGTCGCCACGCCGGCCCATCAGCGGCGCCCAGGCGTCTGCCAGCACGGCCAAGCTGGCACACAGCATCAGGCCCGGCGCAAGTCCCAGCAGCAGCATCTGCACATAGGGCAGCGGCTGCAGCGGCCCGTCGCCACGCACCAGCTGCAGCACCCAGATCGTCAGCATTACAGCCGTGCCCAGCGACAGCAGGAAGCCGAACGCCCCCAGCCAGCGCGCACCCAGCAACTGCGCGTTCGTCACCGGCGTGGCGGCCAGCACCGCCGCGGTGCCACAGCGCAAGTCCTCCTGGCTGCGCCCGCGCGCGAGGTAGAACCCCGCCATGCCGAAAAGCAGCGCGGCGATGAGGGTGGTGCCAAAAGCCAGCGCCTGACTGTCGTAGGCGAGGCGTTGGCCGTTCGTGACCATCATGGCCTTGCCGGTCTGCGGGTCCAGCACCATCAGCCAGCTGACCGCCACGACAACCAGCAGGATGACGAGGCTGCTGACGCGCCGGCTGCGCAGCCGCCATTCGTTCAGCACCAGGGCCTTGCAAAGGCCGGCGTTCATGCCGCCACCCGCACGTCGGCATCTCGCTGCACCATCAGCGCTTCCTCCAGGCTGGCTTGGGCCGGCTCGGCCTCTGCGCAGGGTCGCGACGGATGGGCCATGCGCACCTGCACTCGACTGCCCTGGGGCTGGGCCTGCAACACCTGCACCCGACCACGCAATGCCTCGTAGGCGGCGGGCGCCAGCAGCGCCGTCCAGACCCGGCCGGCGGCGCGGGCGAGCACAGCATCCGGCGCCTCGAAAGCCACCAGGCGGCCCTGGCGCAGGATGGCCAGCCGGGTGGCCATGTTCTCGACGTCGGAAACGATGTGGGTAGACACGATGACCAGGCGCTGCCGTCCCAGGTCGCCCAGCAGGTGCCTCAGGCGCAGCCGCTCCTCGGGATCCAGGCCAGCGGTGGGCTCGTCAACGATGAGCACGTCGGGTTCACCCAGCAACGCCTGCGCGATGCCAAGGCGCTGGCGCATGCCGCCTGAGAAACCGGCCGCCGGTCGCCGGGCCTGCTCGTGCAGGTTCACCAGCTCCAGCATCTCATGCAGTCGTCGGCGGTCACGCACACCCTTGAGGGCGGCGAAGTACTGCAAGAATTCGAACGCAGTGAGGTGCGGATAGACGCCGAAGTCCTGCGGCAGATAGCCCAGGCGGCTGCGCATCAGTTCGGGCTTTGCGACGATGTCCTGCCCATCGAGCAGGATGCGCCCGCTCGTGGGCCGCGTCAGCGTGGCCAGCATCTGCATCAGCGTGCTCTTGCCCGCACCGTTGTGGCCAATCAACCCGACCACGCCGGGTTCGAGCCGCAGCGATACGCCGTCCACTGCATTGTGTTTGCCGAAGGCCTTGACGACGTTTTCAATGTGCAGCATGGCTACCTCCTGTTCCTGCTATGGCTCGCAGGTTAGGAAGGGCGCCCATGCGCGCCAACGGCCTTCCGACAGGCCGCTGGCGGCGTGGGCCAGGCCGGCGAAAACGGGGCCTGGAGCGCGCTCCAGCGCCGGCGTGGCTAAGGCGCCAGCACCCGTACCAGGCGCACCGGCAGCCGCTCTCGCCGCGGCATATCGCCGCGCGCATCACCGTTGCGCGGATCCACCGCCCAGCCGACCTGCACCCTCAATTGGTCGGTCCGCGCTTCGGTCGCACCGCGCTGCACGTTGCGGTACGCGTAGGGATTGGCGGCCTCGCTGTCGATGCGGGCGGAACTCGTCCAGTGCCAACCCGTTGGCGCGGCAGGCGCGAGCGAGGCTGGCGCATGTGCCAGCCGGTCGCCGAAATGCTTGAGCTCGGGGACGCGAGGAACGCGCCAGGCGCGGCCCTCGGCCTCGCTGCGGGCACGCGCCATCGCCAGCGCCTGGGCATGCGTGAACAGCGCCGGCTTGCCCTGACAGCTGTGGCCATCCCAGCGCATGCCCTCGACGCAGCGCGACCAGGCGCGCCCATTGGCGGCATCGAGCAGTTCCAGCCCGTCGGCGCTGGGCATCAGGGTGGATTCGGCAGCGCTGGCATGGCCGGCCAGGCTCAGGCCCGTGAGAAGGGCGACAACAAAACGGATGTACATCACGCCCTCCCCTCAGCGTCCTGCCGCCGTCACCAACGCCAGCGCCTCGGCCGGCGTCACCGCACCCTCACCAGGCAGCTCCACGACGATGAGGTAGCCGGCCAGATCGTTGCGCCGGCCCGCGGCCGCATAGGTCTGGGCCAGAGTGAGCTGGCGACTGGCAAGCAGGCGGCCGGTGCCCGAGTCCCAGTCCTCGCTGGAAATCATGCAGCCCTGCTGCGGAGTGCCGGGAAAGTAGCTCGTGCCGACGTAGTAGGCCGGGTTGAGGGTGGTGCCGTGGACCAGCAGCTCGTCGCGGCCAGCTCGCCCGGCCAGCCAGGCTTCCTTGATGCTTGAAGCGCCGCGCCAGCTCGGCGGCAGGAAACTCTCGTAGTGGGCCTCGCTCCACTCGGCAGGCGTGTCCGCATGCTCGAACTCGGCCGGTGTCGCCTCGATGGGCAGCTTGCTGTGCAGATAGGGTGTAGGGCCGATGTTGGGATTGGTGGCCGTGCCGGCGCCCACGATGGTGAACAGGCCTTGAGGCGTGTTGCCGTTGGTGATCGTGCCGGGCAGGCCCGTGCGGGCGAGCGCGAGCTGGGGTGCTGCAAAGAGCCTGCCGTCGGCAGCGCGCACGAAGCGGCCATTGGCGTCACGCACCAGCACCAGGCCCATGTCGATACGGCCGCGGCGCTGCAAGCTGTAGAGGGCGGGATAGCCCGCGCGCAGCGGCGCGGCGAGCAGTTCCGCCAGCGGTGGCTGAGTCGGGCGCACCGGCGCCACGGCCTCCATCAACGCCAACAGCCGCGGATCGTCGCGCCACTGCGGGAACTGGCGAGGCACGAGGTCGCCGATGGCCGCGGCATGGCTCGGGCGCGCAGCGATCAGCGTGTAGGCCGCAATGGCAAAGGGCTTGCTGGCCTGCAACTCGGGCAGCAGGGCTGCTACAGCCGGCTCGGCCTCGGCCGCGTAGAGGGTGTGGGCGGCAGTCAGCAATGCGCGCTGGGTCTCGGGGTCGCGGCTGCCCAGCGTCGGCAGGGCCGCCAGCAGCAGCGGCCGGGCGGCATCGAGCTCCAGGTTGTACTGGGCGACCAGCTCGAAGAGCCTCGGCAGGGCCGCATCGCGCTCGGGGCCGGGCGGCAGCGCGATACGGGCGCGGATGTCGGCCTGTGCGGCCTCGCGCAGCGCGCGTTCGCCGTCAGCAGACGTGGCCGGCCAGCTGAAATCAGCCGGCCGCAGCGCCAGCAGCTCGGCGGCGTTGTAGCGCTTCTCGGCAGGTTTCTGGGGTGTCAGCGGCGCACAGGCAGCCAGGGCCAGCGCCAGGAGTGGGAGGAGAAAACGGGCGATCATGTCTGCATGCAAGGTGGCGGGCGCCTGTCGAATTGGCGGCGCCCGCTTCGTCGTAGTGTCAGGCAACACACCGCCCTCTTTTCAAACCCGGATCCAAGGAGACTCCATGAAACGCCTGTCCGCCATCCTCGCCCTGCTCGCCGCGGCCATCGCCCAGGCTGCCCCCGTCAACTACGAGATCGATCCGACACATACCTATCCCAGCTTCGAGGCGGATCACATGGGCCTGTCGGTCTGGCGTGGCAAGCTCAACAAGAGCGCCGGCAACATCATCTATGACAAGGCCGACGGCAGCGGCAGCGTGGACGTGCAGATGGACCTGGCCAGCATCGATTTCGGCCTGGAGGCCATGAACGCCTGGGCGCGCGGCAAGGACTTCTTCGATCTTGCCGGCAAGCCCCCCGCCGCCAGCTTCAAGGGCCGATTCGACGGCGTGACGGGCGGAGTGCCAACCCGGCTGGTGGGCGAGCTGACCCTGAATGGCCGCACTCGCCCGGTAACGCTCGCGCTCCATCAGCTCAAGTGCATGCCCCACCCCATGCTCAAGCGCGACTGGTGCGGAGCAGACGCTTCGGGCAGCTTCAACCGCGAGGACTTCGGCCTCGCCGCGGGCAAGGACTATGGCTTCAAGATGGACGTGGGCCTGCGCATCCAGGTCGAGGCCGTGGCCAAGGAATGAGCGCTCAATGGAGAAGGGCAGCGAACCGCTGCCCTTCTTCTTCCCCTTCGGCTGCCCTGTGACCGGCTTTGCCGGCGCACAGGCAGCCCCCCGGGGGGACGGCCGTCAGGCCGCAGCGGCGGGCTACTTCACGCCCATTTCTTCCAGCAGGCGCGTGGTCTTGTCGACCGTGCTCATCTGCCACAGCATGTAGCGGGCGTCCAGGCTGATGCTGCGAACAAGCCTCGGGTTGAAGTCCCAGTCCGAGATGACGGCGTCGAGTGTGCCGTCGAACAGCAGGCCCACAAGCTCCGCCTTCTTGTTCAGCACCGGCGAACCGGAGTTGCCGCCGGTCGTGTCCAGCGTGGACAGGAAGTTCACGGGCACTGAATCCAGCGACTTGACGTAGTACTTGCCGAAGTTGCGCGCCTTGATCGCGGCCAACTGCTCGGCCGGTGCGTTGAATTCGCCTCCCGCCTCGTCGGGGCCGCGATGCTTGGCAACGATACCGCGCAGCGTCGTGAACGCCGTCCAGTTGCTGCCGTCGCTGCCGGGCGTGCGGCCCTGCACCTTGCCAAAGCTGATGCGCAGCGTGCTGTTGGCGTCGGGGTAGACCGCTTCGCCACGGCTGGCGTGGTAGTCGATCATGGCCTGCTGGACGCCGGCGTAGGCCTTCTGCAGCTTGCCGGCCATTTCCTTGTCGCGGCTCTCGCGCCTGTCGTAGTCGTCGTTCAAGGTCACGGCGAGCTTGATGAAGGCGTCGTCGCTGGCCTTGAAGGCCGCGGCGTCCTTGTCCAGCCAGCCCAAGCGGGTGGCGGTGTCGGCGATCTTGCTGCCCGCGTAGATCGCATCGATGCGGGCGCGGATGCCGGCCTCGTCCTGGCCCGCTTTCAGGCCAAGCGCGTCGAGCCAGGCTGTGTTCAGCGTCGCAGCGGGCTGGGCCAGGTACTGGGCCAGGAAATGAGCCACCAGGCGCTTGTCCGTGGTCTCGTCGTAGCGGCGCTCCAGCGCCTGCTGGGCGGCGCGCAGCCGCGCGGCATCGCGCTCCTGGAAACCGGTCTTGCGCTCGGCATCGGGCTTGGCGCGTTCCAGTGCGCCCTGGTAGAGCTGGTGGGCCGAGGTCAGCAGCGCGGGCGACATGAAGCTCATCAGCAGCTCGCCGCGGACGGTGGCCTGACGCTCGGCGATGAGACTCTCGGCAGCGGACAGGTCGGCGCCGTAGCGCTCCTTGCGCTTCGCATCCGCGTTGACCCAAGCCTTGAGCTTGTCGAAGTCAGCCGTCTTGCGCGCGAGGATGTCGCTGCCGTCGTAGCTCTGCTGCTGGCCCTGCAGGTTCTTGTAGTAGTTCTGCAGGCCCTGCATGCGCGCAGCCATCTTGATCTCACCGTCGCGCCGGCCAGCCGTCTCGGCCTTGATGAGGTCGATGGCCTCGCCCATCACGCGCGTCTGCGAGGGCTGCTGCCAGCCGAAGGCGAAGTCCACCTCGGCGGGCAGGCGGTGGCGGTTGGTGCGGCCCGGATAGCCGGCCACCATGACGAAGTCGCCGTCGTTCAGCGGGCTGCTCGCCATCTTGAGGTGGTGCTGGGGCAGATAGGGCTTGTTGTCCTTGCTGAAGTCCGCCGGCTTGCCGTCCGGACCTACGTAGGCGCGGTAGAAGCTGTAGTCGCCGGTATGGCGCGGCCAGACCCAGTTGTCGGCATCACCGCCGAACAGGCCCACGCCGGTAGCCGGCGCATGCACCAGCCGGACGTCGCGAATCTCCAGCTGCTTGATGAGCTGGTACTGCAGGCCGCCGAAGAAGGAATAGACGTTGCAGCGGTGGCCAACGTCGGCCTCGCAGGCCGCCACGAGCTTCTTCTCGGTGGCCTCGATGGCGTCGGTTCGGGCTTTGCCGCTCAGCGCTCGGGTCTTGTCGTTGAGGATGTCGGCGCTGACATCCTTCATGTCGACGGTCACGAGGATTCGGCTGCCGGGAGCGGCGGGCAGCTCGTCAGCCAGCGTCGCGGCGTAGAAGCCGTTCTTCAGCAGGTCGCGATCAGGCTTGGAGTTGTACTGGATGCTGCCATAGGCGCAGTGGTGGTTGGTCACGGCCAGCCCCTGCGGCGACACGAAGCTTGCCGTGCAGCCGCCCAGCGACACGACGGCGCCCATCGGGAAGTCAGTCAGCTCCTTGAGCTTGGCGGGGTCCAGGGCCAGGCCACCGGCCTTCAGCGCCTTGGCGATCTGCGGCAGTTGCTTGGGCATCCACATGCCTTCGTCGGCATGGGCGGCGGTCACGGCCAGCGCAGCAGCGGCCAGCAGCGAAAGGGAATGACGGTTCATGGGGCGGTTCGGCGAAAAGGCGAAACCGCGAGCGTAACCCGCCGCGCACCCGCCTTCGCCGTGCGAAAAGCCAGGGGATGGCCTGGGGAAAGTCCCCGGCATCGCGGGCAGTGGCATGCTGCTCCCACATCCCGCCTGACGTCCAGGAGCTACCCCATGAAGATCAACGGAGCCTGCCACTGCGGCGCCATCGCATTCACGGCCGAGATCGATCCCTCGCGCGTGGTGGTCTGCCACTGCACGGACTGCCAGGTGCTGTCCGGCGCGCCCTTGCGGGCGGGCATCCCCACGCCCATCGAGCAGTTCACGCTGCTGCGCGGCACGCCCAAGAGCTACGTGAAGGTCGCACAAAGCGGCAACCGGCGCGCGCAGGTGTTCTGCGGAGATTGCGGGACGGCCCTGTGGGGCACCGCACCGGAGAACCCCACGGCGCTGGTCATCCGCGTGGGCTGCGTGGAGCAACGCGCGCTGCTCAGGCCCGGCCTGCAAATCTGGCGGCACTCGCAGGCGCCGTGGCTGGACGGGTTGCAAGATCTGCCGGGCTCGCCCCAGCAGTAGGCCTGCAAGGAACGCCCTTGCTCAGGCCTTGGGCAGCGTTACGCCCACCTGCCCCTGGTATTTGCCGCCGCGGTCCTTGTAGCTGGTCTCGCAGACCTCGTCGCTCTCGAAGAACAGCACCTGGGCACAGCCCTCGCCAGCGTAGATCTTGGCTGGCAGCGGGGTGGTGTTGCTGAACTCCAGCGTCACATAGCCCTCCCACTCGGGCTCGAAGGGCGTTACGTTGACGATGATGCCGCAGCGGGCGTAGGTACTCTTGCCCAGGCACACGGTCAGCACGTTGCGCGGGATGCGGAAGTACTCCACCGTGCGCGCCAGCGCAAAGCTGTTGGGCGGGATGATGCAGACATCCTTGTTGACGTCGACGAAGCTGTTCTCGTCGAAGTTCTTCGGGTCCACCACCGTACTGTGGATGTTGGTGAAGACCTTGAACTCGGGCGCGCAGCGTATGTCGTAACCGTAGCTGCTGGTGCCGTAACTGACGATCTTGCGGCCGTCGCGCTCACGGATCTGCCCGGGCTCGAAGGGCTCGATCATGCCGTGTTGCTCCGCCATGCGGCGTATCCACTTATCGCTCTTGATGCTCATCTCGTCGTCCTCTTATCTGGGCAAAACGCCGTCGAAATACATGCCGCCGTCCAGGTCCACCACGAAGCCCTTGACTGCCGCGCGCTCAGGCACGGCCAGGCGCCCGTAGGCGATGGGTGTCCAGGGCAGTTCCTGCATCGCGATGCGCTGGGCCTTCGCGTAGAGAAGCTTGCGGTCTTCCTGCTTGAGGGCCTGGCGCGCATCTGCCAGCAACCGGTCGTAGGCGGGGTTGCACCAGAAGCTGCCGCTGGCCGCACCGCAGGCGAGCTGGCCGGCGGTGTTGGCAGGCTCGGGATCGCCGTTCCAGCCGCTCAGCGCCGCGTCGTGCTCGCCGGCATCGATGCGGCGCAGGTACTCGCCCCACTCGTAGGTGACGATGCGAGCAGTCACGCCAACCTTGGCCCAGTCCGCCTGGATCATCTGCGCCATGCGCTGGCCGTTGGGGTTGTAGGTACGCACCACGGGCATGGCCCACAGCGTGATGTTCAGCGGCAGCACGCCGGCCTTCTGCAGCAAGGCGCGAGCCTTCGCGGGGTCGTGCGGCTGCGGTTTGAGCGTCGCGTCATGCGCCCAGTTGGCAGCCGGAATGGGACTGGTGGCCAGCGTGCCAGCCTCGCCGTAGACGGCACGCAGGATGGCCGCCTTGTCGATAGCCATGTCCAGCGCCTGGCGCACCTCGACCTTGGACAGCGCCGGACGCCGGGTGTTGTAGGCAAGGATGCCGACATTCATGCCCGGCGCCGTCGCAAGCTTGACGGCGGGGTCCTTCTTCAGCACGTCCAACTCGGCGGGGCCGACCGGCGCGGCGATGTCGCACTCGTCGCGCCTGAGGCGCTGGGCGCGCACGCTGGCATCGGGCGTGATCGCGTAGACGAGCTGGTCGGCGCGCGGCCGCTCGGACTGACGCCACCAGCCCGGGTGCTTCACGTAGCGGATGACGCTGTCGGCCCGGAAGCTCTTGAACTGGAACGGGCCGGTGCCCACCGGCAGCTGCGCGATGCGCTGCGGCGTGCCAGCCTTGAGTAGCTGCGCACCCAGTTCGGCCGACTGCACCATCGTGAACGCAAAGCTCAGTGCCGACAAGAAGGAAGCGTCGCGCTCGGCCAGCGTGAAGCGGACCTGATGGTCGCCGAGCTTCTCGACCTTCTGGATGAGCTTCTCCCAGCCGAAGGAGACGACGTAGGGCGACACGCTGGGAAAGGCCTTGGCAAAGGCGCCGCCCGGCCCATCCGGCCTATTGAGCAGTCGCCCAAAAGTGAAGACGACGTCGTCGGCATTGAACTCGCGCGTGGGCTTGAAACCATCGACGGTGTGCCAGCTGACGCCGCGGCGCAGCTCGAACGTATAGGCCAGCCCGTCAGGGCTGACGCTCCAGCTGGTGGCCAGGCCGGGGATCAACTGATCCGTCCCCCGCTTGACCTCGATGAGGGTGCTGAAGATGGGCAGGTGGGCGATGTGGTCGATGCCGCTGTCGGTCATCGCCGGGTCGAAGGTCTTGGGGCTGCCCGCGGCGCAAAAGCGCAGCGTGGACTGGGCGTTGGCAAGCAACGGGAGAGCCAGCAGCAGCAGAGCAGCGATTCGCATCAGTGAAGGATCTCGGCAGAGGGTACGAACGGCAGGATGCCCAGGGACTGATAAAGCGCCGACGGCGACAGTGCGCGCGTCTGGCCGTTGAGGCCCTGCAGCACCAGGGTCAGACGGCGGATGGCACGGATGTCGGCGACCGGGTCGCCCTCCACCAGCAGCAGGTCGGAGCGCTTGCCGCGCTCGATGCTGCCGATGTCGGCCAGCCGGTCGCTGTAGCGCGCACCATTCCAGGTTGCGATCTTCAGTGCCTGGGCAGCCGGGATGCCGGCCTTGACGTACAGCTCCAGCTCGCGCTGCAGCGCGAAGCCGGCGGTCGCGTCGGTCCCCGACACCAGCGGTACGCCAGCCTCGTGCATGCGGCGCAGCAGCTCGGTCATGACCTGCCAGCTCGCGCTCCACCGCCTGGCCTTCACATCGTCCATGTCCACCTCGGCCGACAGGTAGCTGCGCTGCACGACGGCCGGCAGATGCGCCGAGACCATGGCGTAGCTCGGGTTGGGCTGGCCCTGGCGCTGCGTGAACTGGGCCTCGAAGGCCGTCATCGTCGGGTCGACGACTGTGCCCTTGCTCTTCAGCAGCGCGATGAAGTCGTGCGTGCGCCGGTCATTGAGCTTGAGGTCGGCCGCCTTGTCGCCGACGAGGTTGAAGCGCAGCAGCGTACGCGTGTCGTCATCCTTGCTGACGAGGAAATTCAGCGTGAGCTGGTTGATGTGGTGCAGCTCGTCATAGCCCGCCTCCACGGCCTGGCGTGCCGTCATGAAGGCCGGCACATGACCACCTGTGCGCAGTCCCAGCGCTCGCGCATGGGCCGTCATCGGCTTGACCCAGTCGGGCCGGATGGAGTTGTAGAGCTTGAGCTGGCGGTAGCCATGGGCGGCGTACCAGTCGATGGCGGCGAGCGCCTCGTCCAGCGAGTCGGCCACGAAGTTGCCATTCAGCGAGAACGGGCTCCTGCCCTCGATGAAACCGTTGGCTGCCACGCGCGGGCCCAGCAGTTCGCCGCGCTCGATGCGACCGCTCAGCGCACTGAGGTCGGCGTGGCTGTTGCCCACATCGCGCACCGCCGTCACGCCGGCCGCCAAGTTCAGCAGCAGATCACCTTCGTCGAGATGCGCATGCATGTCGACGAACCCAGGCAGCAGCGTGCGCCCCTTGCCACTGATGCGCTGTTCAGGCCGCACCTGCCCGAGGCTGCCGGGCGCGGCGATGTAGGCGATGCGCCCGTCCGCCAAATAGACGTCGGACGGCCCGCGCAGCATGGCGGCCTGCGCATCGAACCAGCGCACGCCCTCGATGACGGTGAGCCCCGGCAGGACCTTGGGCAACTCGCGCGCAAGGCGCTGGAGGCGCAACAGTTCAGCGGCCTTCTGCGCTTCGGCCAACCGCTCCACCTCGGCTTCGCTCCCCTGCAGCACGGTGGCGCCCCAGCCCGGGTAGACACGGGCAAACAGCGCATGATTGTCCTCGCGAAGCCACAGGTAGCTGGGTGCCAGCTCCAGGCCCGTGATGGCATACAGCCCCACCTCCTGGCCGGCCACCTTCAGCGTCTGCACGCGCGCGATGGCTGCCTGCCCGACCGGCAGTCCCGGTGCGCGCAGGTCGGGCCGGGCCAGCAGGCTCTGCGCCAGCCGCCCCAGCCAGGCAGGGCTGGCCTCCACGGGCAGGTAGACGGCCTCGGGCGACGCGCCGGCCTGCTCGCCGCGGTCCACCGGCGAGCGCCACGAGGCCCGGCCATCGGCCTGGCGCTCGAAGCCTTCGTCGATACGCGCGCCATAGGTGGCCACGCCCTCGTTGCGGTAGCCCGTCCAGGTACCGTCGGGCGCGAACTCCAGCGCCTCCTTCATTTGCGGCCCGCGGCCGTTGTTGCGGTAGCCGTAGTCCACGTCCAGCCGGCCGGCCGATTCGGCCACCTTCATCTGGCCGCAGGCCGTCTTCATGCACAGCACCGTGTAGGCCAGGGTCTGGGCATGGGCAGCACCGGCGGCCAGCAGCAGCACGGCAAGCCAGGAGGTCGGCAGCACATTCATCGGGGGAGCTCTTTCCGAAGCGAAGTTCGCGCGGACTTTACTGACCTCTCCTGCCGATGGACGACACCCCCTTGTTTGCCAGCATGTCGGCTCGTTCGTTGCCCGGGTCACCGGCATGGCCTTTGACCCAGCGCCAGTCCACATGATGCAGCTTCCTCAGCGCATCCAGCCGCTGCCAGAGGTCGGCGTTCTTCACCGGCTTGCCGTCGGCCGTCTTCCAGCCGCGGCGCTGCCAGTTGTGTATCCATTCGGTAATACCCTTGCGCACATATTCGCTGTCCATGTAGATGACAACGTCGCAACTGCGCTTGAGCGAAGCCAGCGCCTCGATGGGCGCTGTCAGCTCCATGCGGTTGTTGGTCGTGCCCGGCTCGCCGCCGAAGAGTTCCTTGTCGTGGCCACCGCTGCTGAGCCATGCGCCCCAGCCGCCCGGGCCCGGATTGCCCTTGCAGGCGCCATCGGTATAGATGGTGACCTGCGGGCGCTTGATCGCGACGGCAGGCTTGGAGGTATCGGTCATTTCTTGTTGTGATGGTTGTTCAGCGCGACCGCAGGTGCCTTCTTGGCCGCCGCGCGCGAGTTCTTGGCCAGGCCGATCATGCGCATGCCCTGCACGCGCTTGACCGCCTGGATGAAGTAGACGGCGCCCAGCACCGGCCACCAGCGGGAGCCGACACCGTCGGCCCATCGCCAGCGCTGCAGCCAGGCTTCCGAGCGCAGCGGCGGGCGGTAGATGCCGAAGCGCGCCGCCTCGACATCGAAGCTCAGCAGCTTGAGCCAGTCGCGCAGCCGCCAGTAACCGATGAAGTCGCCCTCGCTGGGCAGGTAGGGTTCGCCGCGGCGCCTGAGCCGGCCCAGGTTCTGGCGCAGGCCCCACAGGCTGGCCGGATTCAGGCCGAAGACGATAAGCCGCCCCTCGGGTCGCAGCACGCGCTCCACCTCGCGCAGCAGCGCATGGGCGTCGCAGGCCAGCTCCAGCGCATGCGGCAGCAGCACCAGGTCAAGGCTGGCGCTTTCAAAAGGCAAGGCGTCGAAATCGCACTGGACGTCGCAAGCCGGGTCGCGGCCGGCCAGCCAGCGGTGAGGCATGCGGTTGGTCCGCAGACCGTCCAGCTCGGACAGGCCCAGCTGCAGGGCGTGGAACCCGAACAGGTCGGCCACGGCCGTGTCGACCTGTGCCTGCTCCCAGGCCAGCAGGTGGAGCCCAGGCGGGGTCTGCAGCCAGGCTGCCAAATCTATACTCGGCGCTTTATCTGTCATGGGTTGGCGCCACATTGACGCTCAGTTTGACGCTCACGCCTGTCCCGGCTTTCGACGACAACTACCTCTGGCTGCTCGACAACGGCCATGAGGCCCTCGTCGTCGATCCCGGTGATGCCGCGCCGGTGCTGGCGGCCCTGGATGCCCGGGGCCTGACGCTCGCCGGCATTCTATTGACCCACCACCACGGCGATCACGTGGGCGGCGTCGATGCGCTGCGCCCGCACTTGCAAGGCCCCGTCTACGGCCCCGTCCACGAGAAGCTGCCCGAGCCGGTGCAGCGCCTGGAGGGCGGCGACAACGTAACCCTGCTGGGACTGCAGTTCGCCGTGATGGCCGTGCCCGGCCACACGGCTGGCCACATCGCCTACTTCGCGGCCGAGGTGCCGGAAGGCGATCCGCTGCTGTTCTGCGGCGACACGCTGTTCAGCGGCGGCTGCGGCCGCCTGTTCGAAGGAACACCGGCGCAAATGCATGCCTCGCTGCAGTCGCTGGCGGCGCTGCCCCCCGGAACGCGCGTGTGCTGCGCCCACGAATACACGTTGTCCAACCTGCGTTTCGCGCGCGAGGTCGACCCCGGCAACGCTGCGCTGGCGGACTACACCGCCTGGTGCGAGGCCCAGCGTGCCGCGCGCCGTCCGACGCTGCCGGCACGCCTGGGCACCGAGACCCGCATCAACCCCTTTCTGCGTTGTACCGAGCCGGCCCTGCGGGAAGCCGCCCGCCGCCACGCCCCCCTCAAACTCCCGGCCGCGCCCAGCCCGGTCGATGTGTTCGCGACGCTGCGCGAATGGAAGAACGGATTCCGATGAAGCTCATCCACCGACTGACACCCCTCGCCCTGGCCACGCTGCTGGCCGCCTGCGCCACGACCACGCCCCCGGTCGCCGAAGCACCTCCCCCCCTCCCCCCGCCGCCGAGATCCCCGCAGCCGACCCGGCACCGCCGCCGCAGGCCGCCGCCCCGGCACCTACGCGCGAGGTGGCCGCCGGCCTGCTGGAAGACAACCTGCGCCCCGGCGAGAAGATCGACCTCGACGCCCCCGACGCCAGCGCCGACCTCTGGGTGCGCGTGCGCGGTGGCTTCCGACTGCCTGACCTGGATGACGACTGGGTTCGCAAGGCCGAGGCCTGGTACAGCGCGCGGCCCGACTACGTCGAGCGCATGACCACGCGCGGCAGCCGCTACCTCTTTCACATCCTCGAAGAAGTCGAGAAGCGCGGCATGCCCGCCGAGCTGGCGCTGCTGCCATTCATCGAGAGCGCCTTCGTCACGCATGCCGTGTCCAGCGCCAAGGCCACCGGCATGTGGCAGTTCATGCCCGCCACGGGCCGCGACTTCGACCTGAAGCAGAACATCTTCCGCGATGACCGCCGCGACGTTCTTGCCTCCACCAGTGCCGCGCTGGACTATCTCGGCCGTCTCTACAAGATGTTCGGCGACTGGCACCTCGCGCTGGCCGCCTACAACTGGGGTCCGGGCAACGTGCAGAAGGCCGTGGCGCGCAACCAGCGTCTGGGCCTGCCCACCGACTATGCCAGCCTGAAGATCCCCGACGAGACGCGCTACTACGTGCCCAAGCTGCAGGCGGTGAAGAACATCGTGCTGGCGCCCGACCGCTACGCGCTGGCGCTGCCGGCTGTGGCCAACCACCCCTACTTCCTGAGCGTGAAGATCGAGCGCGACATCGATGTGTCGCTGGCTGCGCAGTTCGCTGGCATCTCGCTGGAGACCTTCCAGCAGTTCAACCCGCAGATGAACAAGCCAGTCATCCTGGCCGCCGCGACACAGCAGGTGCTGCTGCCCTACGACCAGGCCAGCGCCTTCGCCGAGAACCTGGCGCGGCACACCGGCCCGATGGCGAGCTGGACGGCCTGGGTCGTGCCCAAGACCATGAGCCCGGCCGATGCGGCCAAGCGCACCGGCATGCCCGAGAGCCAGCTGCGCGAGATCAACCGAATCCCGCCCAAGATGCTGGTCAAGGCCGGCTCCACGCTGCTGGTACCGCGCGGCGAGCATGTGCATGCCGACATCTCGGAGCGCCTGGCCGACACGGCCGCGCTCAATCTCGCGCCCGACGCGCCGCCGCTTCGTCGCCTGACCCTGAAGGCCGGCAAGGCCGACACCGTGGCTGGCGTGGCCGCGCGCTACAAGGTACGCGCCGAGCAGGTGGCGCAGTGGAACAAGGTGGGCAGCAACGCCCGCTTCAAGCCGGGCCAGGCCATCGTGGTCTACACGGCCGCGTCACCGGCCCGGGCAACCGCGGCCAGCCGCAAGGCCGCCCCGACGCGCAAGGCCACGGCAGTGGCCAAGGCACCAGCGGCCAAGGTCGCCAAGGCGGCAGCCAAGCCGGCCGCAAAAACCGTCAAGACCGCCGGCAGCGGCAAGGGCCGCAACGTGGTGGCGGCGGCCGCACCCTGAACAGGTCAGCCGGCCTCAGCGCGCGAAGAACAGCCCCACGCTGGCGGCCATGCCGGCCGCCCACAGCAGCGAACGCAGCGAGGCCTGGTCGGCCACGTAGAGGGCCACATAGGCCAGCCGTGCAGCGATGAAGCCCAGCGCCAGCAGGTCCACGGTGGCCTGCGCAGCCTGGTGCTGGTAGGCCACGAACAGGCCGGCGATGAAGATTGGCAGGGCCTCCCAGCTGTTGGCCTGGGCCGCATTGGCTCGAGCCTGCCAGCCTGCCAGCTTCGCCAGCCACTCGCGTGGCTGGTGGTTGTCGAAGCCGCCATCACGGCGCCGCTTGCCGAAGCCCTTGGACTTGGCCAGGCCAGCGCAGCCAATGGGCAGCAGGCAGGCGACGAGCAGGCAAATCTGGGCAATGGTCATGGCGTTTCCTCGTTCTATCGACGGTCGCTGAGGGCGTGGGCGATCGTGCCCAGGTCCACATATTCGAGCTCGCTGCCCACCGGCACACCGCGCGCCAGGCGGGTGGACTTGATGCCGCGCACGCGCAGCGCCTCGGCGAGCACATGGGCCGTGGCCTCACCTTCGGCGGTGAAGCTGGTGGCGAGGATGACTTCCTCGACGCCCACCTCCGCCGCCCGCGCGAGCAGTTCGGCCGCACCGATCTGGCGCGTGCCGACCCCGTCCAGCGGGCTCAGCCGCCCCAGCAGCACAAAGTAGTAGCCGCGATAGGACCCTGTGCGCTCCAGTGCAGCCTGGTCCGCCGGCGTCTCGACGACGCAAAGCAGCCGCGCGTCGCGCTCGTCGTCTGCGCAGACCCCGCAGACCGGCGTCTCGCTGAAGGTGTGGCAGCGCTCGCAATGCTTGATGCGCTCGCCGGCAATCGTCAGCGCCTCGGCCAGGCGAGGCATGGCCTGCCGGTCATGCTGCAGCAGGTGGTAGGCCATGCGCTGGGCCGATTTCTGGCCCACGCCAGGCAGGCGCTTCAGCGCCTCGACAAGTGAATCCAGTGCGTTCAAGCCGCAACCACGCCGTCAGCAATTGATCGCCGCCGCAGGCGCGATCCCGTCAGGCGGCAGCCGTGAAACCGGCTTTGCCGGGCCACGGACTGCTCCCCCTCTAGGCGGAGGCGGGAAGCGCCTCGGGAGTGGTCCATCAGAACGGGAATTTCATGCCGGGCGGCAGGGGCATGCCCGCGGTCAGCTTGCCCATCTTCTCGGCACTGGTGGCCTCGGCACGGCGCACGGCGTCATTGAAGGCTGCGGCGACCAGGTCCTCCAGCATGTCCTTGTCGTCGGCCAGCAGGCTGGGATCGATGGTCACGCGGCGGACCTCGTTCTTGCAGGTCATGACCACCTTCACGAGGCCGGCGCCGCTCTGGCCCTCCACCTCGATGTTGGCGAGCTCTTCCTGAGCCTTCTTCAGGTTGTCCTGCATCGCCTGGGCTTGCTTCATCAAGCCGGCGAGTTGGCCTTTCATCATGATCGTGTCCTTGTCAGTTTGAGGGTGTCAGCACGGGCTGCACGGAGCCCGGCAGGATGCGTGCCGACGGGAATTGGGACAACAGCGTCCGCGTCATCGGGTGTCCGGCGGCCAGGTCTTCGGCCGCGCGCTGCTGCGCTTCGGCACGTGCGACGGTACGCAACGCAATGGAGTCCTCAGCCACGCCGGCCTCGATCTCCAGCCTGGCGTTCATCGCCGCCTCGAGCTTGGCGACGAGGGCCGGCGCGCGCAGCGATTCGCGCTCGATGCGCAGCTTCCAGACCTCGCGGCCATCGACGCTGTCGCAGGCCAGGGCCTGGGCCTGGCGGGCCAGCTCACCGGTCATGCCCGGCAGGCTGAGCGCCGCGATGCGCTCGGCCCAGCGGGCGCCCTCCGGCGTCTCCCGCAGCACCGCGCGCCGGGGCGCCTCGGGCTCGCCGCGTGGCTCGGGCGCTGTGGCGGCGACGGGCGCGCCATCGGCTTCCATCCAGGGAGGTGGCGCGTCGTCGGGCGGCTGGCCGTCGAAGGCCTGGTCATCCTCGGCCCCGGCCTCGCGCTCCACAGGGCGCGGGCGCAGCCGGTCGCTCAGCCTGGGCGTCGACGGCTCGACCACTGCAGGCGCGGCGACGACGGCCGCAGGCTCAGCGGCCTGAGGTGTCGGTGTCGGTGTCGGCGCCGTTGGCTGCACGGCCGCTACCACCACTGGCGCGGGGATCGGCGCGGCGACCGGCGCAGGAGGGGGCGCGAACTTGGGCAGCGGCACCGCGACGGCGGCCTTGGCCACTGCCGGCGGGCGCACCAACGCCGCTGCCTTGACCGGCCTGGGCTGCGTGCCCGCGGGGCGGAAGGCCAGCATGCGCAGCAGCACCATCAGCAGGCCGGCGTACTCGTCGGGCGCCAGATGCAACTCGGCGCGACCATGCAGGGCCATGCTGTACATCAGCTGGATCTCGTCGGCCGGCAGCGCGGCAGCCAGGCGGCGGATCTCGGCGGTCTCGTTGTCGGCATCGTCCAGCGCGGTCGGCGCGGCCTGGGCCAGGGCCATCTGCTGGAACAGCGTGGCGAGGTCCTCCAGCGTGCCCGCTGCCGACAGTCCTGCGCCGCGCAGCGCATCGGCCTGGGCCACGACGGCCTCGCCACTGGCCGCTACCAGCGCATCGACGATGGCCACGACATGGCCGCGATCCACGCTGCCCAGCATCTGGCGCACGCCGGCCTCGGTCAGCGAGCCCGCGCCGAAGGCGATGGCCTGGTCGGTCAGCGACAGCGCATCGCGCATGGAACCGCGCGCGGCGCGCGACAGCAGCCGCAGCGCGCCGCCTTCAGCCGGCACGCTCTCGGCGCCCAGCACATTGCCCAGGTGCATCTGCACGTCGGCCGCGGCCATCGGGCGCAGGTTGAACTGCAGGCAGCGCGACAGCACCGTGACCGGCACCTTCTGCGGGTCGGTCGTCGCCAGCACGAACTTCAGGTACTCGGGCGGCTCCTCCAGCGTCTTCAGCATCGCGTTGAACGCGGTGTTCGACAGCATGTGCACTTCGTCGATCATGTAGACCTTGAAGCGGCCAACGACCGGCTTGTAGACGGCCTGATCCAGCAGCTGCGAGATCTCCTCGACGCCGCGGTTGGACGCCGCGTCCAGCTCGACGTAGTCGACGAAGCGGCCGGCGTCGATGTCGCGACAGGCCGCGCATACGCCGCAGGGCTGCGCCGTGATGCCGCCGGTCCCATCCGCTCCCGTGCAGTTCAGGCTCTTGGCCAGGATGCGCGATACCGTCGTCTTGCCGACGCCGCGGGTGCCGGTGAAGAGGTAAGCATGGTGCAGTCGACCTTGCGTCAGCGCGTTGGCGAGGGCTTGGACGACGTGCTCCTGGCCGACGAGCTGCTCGAAACTCTGCGGACGGTATTTGCGGGCCAGGACCTGGTAACTCATGGGGAGAGATTCTATGGGCGGGTGCACCGCGGATAATCCCGCCCCATGACCTCGCAAGCCCCCCTCACCTACGACCAAGCCGGCGTCAACTACGACCTGATCGACCCTCTGAAGATCACGGCCCAGCGCGCCGCCGCCGCCACGGCTTCCCACCTCGCCGGGCATGGCTTCAGCGAGGTGAAGGCCTCGCGCGGCGAGTCGGCCTACGTCGTGGACGTGGGGCCGTTCTACATCGCCTCCATCGTCGAATGCCTGGGTACCAAGACCCTGGTAGCCGACGAGATGGCCAAGCTGACCGGCAAGAGCTTCTTCGCCGGCATCGCGCAGGACACCATCGCGATGGCGGTCAACGACCTCATCACCGTGGGTGCAACGCCGCTGGTTGTGCAGGCCTACTGGGCTGCCGGCGGCAGCGACTGGTTCGGCGACGCACAGCGCGCGCAAGCGCTGGTGGCTGGCTGGAAGGCGGCCTGCGACACCTGCCAGGTCGCCTGGGGCGGCGGCGAGACGCCGGCGCTGGCCGGCATCGTGGAGGACGGCCGCATCGACCTGGCGGCGTCCTGCACCGGCCTCATCAACCCCAAGGAACGGCTGTCTGTGGGCGACAAGCTGGGTGCCGGCGATGCCATCGTGCTGCTGGCCTCCAGCGGTATCCACGCCAACGGCCTGAGCCTCGCGCGCAAGCTGGCCGAGCGCCTGCCCCAGGGTTACCTGACCGAGATCGAGCCTGGCCTGAGCTATGGCGAGGCCCTGCTGGCCCCCACCGCGCTGTACTCGCCCGTCACCGAAGCGCTGTGGAAGGCCGGCATCGCGCCGCACTACTGCGCCAACATCACTGGCCACGGCTGGCGCAAGCTGCTGCGGCACCCCAGCGCCCTCACCTACCGCATCCACACCGTGCCGCCCAAGACAGCCGTGCTGGCCTTCATCCAGAAGGAAGCCGGCCAGGACGACCGCGAAGCCTATTCCACGCTGAACATGGGCGCCGGCTTCGCGATCTTCGTCAAGGCCGGGGACGCCGAGCGCACCGCGCAGGTCGCCCGCGACTGCGGCATCGACGCCTGGGTGGCCGGCTCGGTGGAGGCCGGCGAGAAGCAGTTGCTGATCGAGCCTCTGGGCATCCGCTTCAGCGAAGACGACCTCGCGCTACGCTGAGGAATGGACAACCCCGCGCCCAGCCCAGCCACGCTGACTGCGGGCAAGTCCGGTCGTCCCGCGCTGCGGGACGGCAATGCCTGCGGGGCTGAGCCGCTAGCACGTCGCCCAAGGCGGGCCGGCTCGGGCGCAGCCCTGCGCTCGGCCTGCGCAACGACACGCCTGAAATGACGTGGTTCTACACCCAGATGGTCCAGTGGCATGTGCTGCTTGCCTGGTGCAGCGTGGGCCTGTTCTTCGTGCGCGGCCTGCTGTTCCAGTTCGGCACGCCACGGCTGCAGGCCGTGGCCAAGGACGCTCGCTTGCTGGTACTGGTGTTCGGCGTCAACGCCTGCCTCGTCGTCACCGGACTGAGCCTGTGGGGCGCCATCGGCTATCACCCGGTGCGCAACTGGTGGCTGGGCGCCAAGCTCGTCGCATTGGTGGGCTACCTGATCTGCGGCCACTGGGCAATGAGCCAGGCACGTCTGCACCTGCTGGGCTACCTCACCGCGCTCGCGCTGCTGGCCCTGGCCATGGACTTGTCCGTCAACCGCCAGTTCCTGCCCGGTTAGAATCTCGCTCGACGGGCCTCCCCGCATGGAAGCGCGCCCAACCGGGTCAGGTGGGGAACCAAGCAGCCCTAAGCGTTGCAACCAGTGCCGGGGGTAAGGCTCGTCACCTCTTTTTCCTGCATCCGCAGGCGTGGTTCGGCAACCTCCGGGCCGACTCCGCTTCAAGCCGACTTCGGCCTCCCCCCGCTCCCGCACTGCGCCGCAGCCAACCGTGAATCGGTAACGGTGATGCCTGGCCCGGTCACGATCGCGAAATAGACCGTCTGGCCGACGACGATGTCCACCTCGGCAGGCTCCGCCTTGCCATGGTTGATCATCACGAGGGCCGCCTTGGACAGGGCAGCGCGCCAGTGGGCGAGGTCTTCGCGCTTCTCGCAGCGCACTTCCTTCACGCGCACCACACCGGCCAGGCCCGAACCGTGAGCATCACCCCAGCGGTAGGTACCCGGCAGGCCGAAGGCGTGGCTGTAGCCACATTCGTTGACGAGCGAGCTGCTGCCGAAGAAGCTCTTGTCGCCTGCCACCTCGAAGGCTGGCGCCTTCTGGTCGGGACAGTTCCAGCTGACGAGATCGCCAGCCTCGATGCGCAGCTCCTGAAGCTCGGGGATGAAGGCCTTGCCATCCCAACGCAGCGTCACATGGTGCTGCGTCATCTTGCCGTCGCTCTTGCGGGCCGCGACATCGATCTTGAATGGCCGCTCCAGGTTCATGGCGCCGCCACCGGCGGGCAGCACATGGTAGGCGTAGGCGCCCTCGCGCATGAAGCGCTGGCCATAGCAGTCCACGGCATGCAGGGCACGGCTGTCCAGGGTATCGAGGTGTTGCATGGTGGTTCGCTCCGTCAGGCCGAGATGTCCACGCCCAGGACGAGTTCGTCCTCGTCAGTGCTCTGGATGGCAGCGGTCACGCTGTCAAGCGTGACGAACACCGCCGGATCGTTCGGTCCCGCTGCCGGCAGCACCTGGAAGTGCTGGGGCTGGTTGTAGATGGGGATCACCAGTCCGCTGACAAAGGGCGAGACGATGGGGCCAAGGAAGCCCAGCAGGCCGGCGACGCCGATGGCCGCAAGGATGGCGTTGACCGCGATGGCGACGAAGGGGCCGATGAAAGGGATGGCCAGCAGCAACGGGGTGATGGCCAAGCCTATGAGCACCAGCATGCCTGCCGTCGCCGGGCCGAACTGCAGCTGCGACACGTTCTGCACCACTGCACGCACGCGCCATTGGCCGCCCACGAGCGCGATGTCCAGCCCGAAGTCAGCGGTGGCCTCGACGAAGTCGCCCAGCGACACGGGCACCGTGATGGTGGGCCAACTGATGCACACGCGGGGCGTGCACACGCGACCCACGCAGGGGATGTCCACGCACACCTGCGGCAGGCAGAAGCTGGGCAGGAAGCTGTTCAAGTCGATGCCGAAGCTCAGTGACACGTGCCAGTTCAGCCGCAGGTTCGCGACCCGCACAGTATTGGGCGCGATAAGGTCGATGGACCCATGCACGAAGCTGGCACTGGCGGTGTAGCTGGCCACGAAAGGACCGAAGCTGGCGCTGCCGCTCTGGGGCGGCAGGGGCACCAGCGACAACGCGGCGTTGAACAGGGTGTTGGCGCCGCCCTCGTCGAGCGCTGCAGTGATCTCGGCCATGGTATTGCTCCTTCAGACGTTGCCGCGGGCCAAGACCTGGTCGTCGTCGATCAGCGGTCCCTGCGCGACGATGAGCTTGAACGCGCCGGCGCGCAGCGCCTGCAAGGGCAGATGTACCTGCGAGAGCGCGGCATCCAGCAGCATGCGGATCAGGCACTCCAGCACCGACTCCAAGCTGTCGGGGGTGATGTCCACCAGCTCCACCGCGTCCAGCCGCAAGCGGATCTCGCCATTGCCGCTGCCATCATTCCAGCTGTCCAGATGGCCGACGGCAAACACGCCGAGCTTGGTGCAGGTCACCTCGCCCAGGCTGTTAGCCTTGGGATCCTTTGGATCGTTCGGATGGTCATTGCCACGGTCATCGCGGCGCTTCACGCAGTTGATGCACAACTCCACCGAGGTGCGCAACGCAAAGCCGCCGAGCGGCAATGTCAGCTGCGGTGGCAGCGGGTCGGTCTGCTTGAAGAGGTCCACGCGCGGCAACTCGAAGCGCACAGCCCAGTCGATGCCCCCGGGGAGCCCGGGGAAGGCAATCGCCGCCATCTGCGTCGCGGTGACGTTGGTGGCCGCAACGAAGGCGGGCGAGCCGTAGCGCAGGTAGCGTGGGCGGGCGGTGAAGAAAGCCCGCAGCATGTCGTTGAGCGCACTCTCGTGGATGGACGCGAAGACATGCTGGACTTGGGTGAGGCTCATTGCAAACTCCTTTGCCGACACCGTGGGCCGGAATCTAGGAGTCACGACAGCCACGCGCATCCGCAATGCGACGGAAGCCTCTCTCCCTAACTTCTTCCTTGAAATGAGCGCCGACAAGCTCGATGGCTACGGGCTCTCCGGCGAGCCAGGCGGATCAAGGGCCACGCGTTGGCCCTTTCACCATGCTCAACGGCCCGGCGTCTTAGGGATGTCCGTCGAGCGCACCGTCAGCGTCGTCAGTTGCCCCCCTCCTGACACGCTGCCGCTGACCTGGCCTTCGCGCACCCTGCGTTCGCAGAGTTCACGGTCCTCCGCAGGCTGGGCCTGGCAACGCAGGAGCGCATTGCGGGCCCACTGTTCGGGACGATCGCCCGGTGCGGTCAGCCGGCCCTGGCGCGCCTGGGCATAGGCCGCACCGGCTTCGCGCAGGCACACGTCACGGGGCTCGCCAGTGCGCCCGCTGACGCAGTCCGCCTTCTCGCGCTCGTACTGAAGGCGCAGCGGATCAACGTTGCCGGCCCTCGGTCCGGCAGCCTGGGCCGCGCTCGCCAGGGCCAGCAGGCCGGCGGCCAGCCAGATGGCGGCGCCGCGATCACGCGGCGGGGTGCTGTAGTGCAGGGTCATCTCGATCTCCTTTGGTGGGCAGCGACAGGAACACAGCCATCAACCGCGCGCGCGCACCGGCTGGCTGTCGTTCGAGATATAGACCTCGACGCGACGGTTCATCGCGCGGTCCGACGAGCTCGAATTGCTGGCCACCGGATAGGCCTCGCCGTAGCCGCGGGTTGCAATGCGGGTCGGGTCGACACCACGAGCACGCAACGCGTCGGCCACGGCCTGGGAGCGGCGCTGCGAGAGTGCCAGATTGGCCGCATCACTGCCGACGCTGTCGGTGAAGCCCTCTATCAGCACACGGCGATCGGGATGCTGGGCTAGGTAGTGGGCCAGCTTGTCGATGGCGTTCTGTGCCGCGGGCTTGACCTCGGCGCGGCCGAACTCGAACAGCACATCGCCCAGCGTGACCAGCATGCCACGATCGGTCTGCCTGGCCTGCAGGTCAGCCAGTTCCTGCTGCAATGCGGCCGCCTGGGCCTGGGCCTGGGCGGCATCCGCGTTGGCGGCTGCGGCCTGCTGGCGCGCGGCATTGGCGTCGGCGCTGGCGTTGGCAGCCGCGATCTGTGCATTGGCGGCCTGAGCCTGGGCTGCGCTGGCACGCCGCGCATTGGCGTCAGCCCGGACGCGCTCGCGGTCGACCTCGGCAGCCTTGATCGCTTCTTCCTCGGTCGACGCCCGGCCAATGGCCATCGCGGTACGGGCCTGGGTCGAGGCGACGTAGGCGGCGGAGTCGATGTCGGCCGGCGACTCGCGCTTGGCACTGAGCTCCTCGGCGCGGCGCAACGAGTCGGCGGCCTTCTTGACGTCCAGCGAGGCGTACTTCAGCACGGCCGGGTCAGCCTCGGCGCTGCGCACGTTGACGCGCGCCTGCTCCAGTGCGGGCGTGACGGTGGGAGCGCTGGCGCAGCCGGCGAACAGGGCGGCCGCGGCCGCCAGGGTAGTCAGGGATGCAGAGAAGCGGGCGGAGTGCATGGCAGTCCTTTCGACGAAGTCAGGAACGGTTCAGCTGCGCTTGCAGCTGCTGGATGCTCTCGCGCACCTCGGTCAGCGCGCGGCTGGAGCGGGCGGAGCGGGCAGTGGCCTGCGCCAACGCCGCATCCGCAGCGGCCTCGTCGGCCAGCTGGCGCGCGGCCACATAGTCCTTGCGGGCCATGGCCGCGTTGGCGCGGGCCAGCTTGTCCCTGGCCGTGGACAGTTCGGCAGGTGCCTCGGCGGCGTTGCCGGTCGCCTGGTCGACCGCTGCATTGGCCACGGCCAGCTGCGCCTTCGGCGCGTCGCCCGTCGTCGAGCATGCGGCCAGGGCGGAGGCGGCAAACACCGCCAACAACGCCGCCCGACCCTTCATCGGATGGGGATTCATACAACCTCCTGTGGTTTGAAGTCCCCGGCGTTCATGCATCGCCGTCGCGCCGGGTCCGGGTTCTTGCAGGATGCAAATCCAGTATTCGCGACAGGGGACGCGGCACCCGTCAGCGTGTGGCGGCACCGCCTGTGGGAGATGCCCTACAGCCCCGGCCGGGATTCACGCCCGGCATCGAGCAGGCCGCAACGCACGCGCCCGCCCCCGACTCAGCCGGTGGCCTGGCGGAAGGCCATCACGGCCTGGTTGCGCAGGGTGCGCAGCAGCGACAGCTCCTTGTCGCCCAGCTGCACGGCGCCAGCCCCGGGATGGTCGGCGTAGATCAGCCCCAACGGTGCTCCTTTGAGCATCAGGGGCAGCAGCAGGAAGCTCTGTGCCTGCAGCTCGCCACGGAACCAGCCCGGCAGTCGCGGAGCGATGTTGGGCGCCCGAGCGTCCTGGATCAGCGTGTCTGCTCCCTTGAGGCAGACTGCGGCGACGAGGTCCGGAGGCTGAGCCGTCAAGTCCACGCGCAGCAGTGGTGCGAGGCGTTCCACATCGGCGCCGACCCCCAGCCGCCCCGTCAGTGCCTGGCCGCGAGCATCACGCAGGCAGAAGATGACGCGCCGGAAGCCCAGGGCGCGGTAGATGGTCTCCAGGATCATGCGCAGCACGGCATTGAGCTGGAAATGCTCGACCATGGCGTCGGTGATGTCCTGCACACCGGCGGCCAGCAGCTGGGTGGCTTGCTCGGCGGACGATGCGGCCAAGTCCTGGGTACGCTCCATCACCAGCGTCGGAGCGAGTTCGTGCTGGGTCAGCGAGTCATGCAGCGAAGGCGTCAGCGGCGCGAGCAGGCGCTGGGCGCGCGAATCGCGCGGCAGGTGCAGGTCCAGCGCCTCGGTCATCTGCGCGAGATGCTGGCGCGCCGTGTCAGCGGCCAAGTCGAAGGCCTCGGCGCTCAAGCCGAGGGCACGCGCATGACGCTGCGCCAGCGCGCGCAGCCTGGCGTGGGCCTGCTCGGGCGGCGTGTCGAGGATGAGGTCCGCCATGTCGTTGCTGGCGCGCGCCAACCAGCGCTGGCGCTCGGTCGGGTCCACGAGCAGGCGCTGCGGGGCTTCACCGGCTGGGCGGTGCATGGCGCGCTGCAGGCTGGCGGGCAGGCCCCACTGCCGGGCCACGCCCAGGCCAAGGGCCTCGTAACTCATGCCCAGCACCTGGGCCGATGCGGCCTCCTCGCCGATGGCGGACTGGCCGTCCTCCCCGGGGCTGACCAGGCGGCGCACGGCCTCGGCCTCTTCGGGGAAGTAGAACTCGGTCAGCGAGCGGCCGAGGTGGTGGAACATGGCTGCGAGGAAGGCCTCCTCGGCCTCGCGCGGATTGGCGCACAGCTCGCGCGCCAGCGACGCTGCCATCAACGAGCGCAAGTAGTCCTCGCGCAGGCGCCTTGCATGGCCTTTGTTCTCCATGCGCTCCAACAGCACCAGGCTCAGCGCGAGGTTGCGAATGCCAGCAAAGCCGATCAACGCGACCGCGCGCGACACGGTGCCGATGCCGCCGCCACCCGTGTGCCTGTACTGGGCCGTGTTCACGAGGCGCAGCAGCTTCTGCGTCAAGGCCACGTCCTTCAGGATCTCGTTGGACAAGTTGGCCACGCTCTCATGCTCGGACTGCGTCAGGCGCTGGATGCGGCCGATGGCGTCGGACAGCGCCGGAAAATCGCTCTTGTGGCGCATGCGGCGCAACAGGAAGTCCAGCACCGGAGCGTCCTGCTGCGCATCCGGCTCGGCAACGGGACGCAACCAGGCGGCAAGCGCGTCGCGAAGCAGTGCGGCGCTGGGCCAGCGCGCCGACGGCTCGCGTGCCAGGCCGCGCTGCACGATGGCGCGCAGCGCATCGTCCACGCTGGCGTCCAGCCCCGCAGGCAACATCAGCTGCGTCGTCTGCACGCGCTGGATGGCGCGCCAGGGGTCCGGGTCATGGTTCAGGCGCTGGCCGCTCAGCATCTCGGCGAGCATGACGGCGGCGGCGAACACGTCCATCTGCGGCTGCGGCGGCGCGCCGCTCGCCGCCTCGGGCGAGATATAGCCGGGCGTGCCGACGATGCGCGACGGCGCGTTGGCAGCCGTGGACACCCGCGCCGCGATGCCGAAGTCCATCACCCGCGGCCGGCCGCGGGCATCGAGCAGGATGTTGCTAGGCTTGAGATCCCGGTGGACCAGGCCCGCGGCATGGGCGGCGGTGAGACCGTCCAGCACGCCCAGCATCAGCGTGACGGCTTCCGCCGCCGTCATCCGCGGGCCGGCCCGCAGGCGCTGGCTCAGCGTGCCGCCGGAGACATACTCGAAGACGAGGTAGGAATGCCCCGCCTGGGTATCGGCCTCGAAGACCGGGACGATGTTGGGGTGGGTCAGCCGGCTGACTGCGCGAGCTTCGTGCAGCCACTCGTCGACGCTGCCCGGCTCGGCCGCCGACTTGAGCAGCTTGACGGCGACCTCGCGGTCCAGCAGCGGGTCATGAGCCAGCCAGACCGTCGCCTGTGCCCCCTCCCCAAGGCGCTTCAGCAGCCGGAAGCGGCCGAGCTGGGGAGGCAGGTCGTCGGCCATGATGTCAGTGGCGCCCGATCGCTGCAAGGCGCTGGCTCGCCCCCTCGTGAAGCCGGGCAGGCCCATGCGGCACCCGGCGGGGCAGCGAACGAGGTGCGCGTGGAGGCTTCATGGCCGGCTCAGGCACCGCGGGCTGGCAGCGGCTCGCGCGCTGCGCCTGCGGGCGCGGCTCCATCGGACGGCTGCGCCGTCGGGGGTGCCTTGCGTGCGCTCGGGTTGAGCGCCTCCGTGACCTCGCGCAGGCCGATGCCCAGCGCCTTGGCGTAGCGCCGAGTCGCGGACTCCAGCCCCGTGCGGCGTCGGGCCTCGGGAAGGCCGAGGGCGTCGACCAATTCGTTGGCGAGACTGCAGGTCAGGCGGATGACGTCGGCATCGCTGCGGCTCGCATGCACGGCCGCACTCAATGGCTGGCGACGGATCATCTGCACCAGCTCGTCCCCCAGGCCCCAGTGGCGGGCCACCGCGACGCCAAGGGCGTCCAGGTCGCAGCCCAGCACGGCGTAGGCCGCCGCCTGCTCGCTCATGGCAGGCGGATTGGGATGCTCCTCGGTAGGCTCGGGCGGCACCATCAACTGGCGGATCTGCTGGGCGTCGTCCGGGAAGTGGTACTGCACCATCAGGCGGCCGAGGTTCTGCATGACGGTGATGAGGTGGACCACCTCGGCGTCGTAGCCGGCCGGGCGCAGCGCCTGGGCGATCTCGGCGGCCCTGCCAACCCGCGCCATCAGCTGGCGCAGCAGCTCGGTGGCCGGCGGCAGCAGTGGACCGGGCCAGGGCTTGAGCGCATTGATGGCGTACTGCAGACCATCCAGGCCCAGCATCTGGACGGCACGCTGCATGTTCAGCACCGTCTCACCCTGATGGCCGGCCTGCTTCAGCGCGTTGTTGACGCGGCGCACCAGCTCCAGGCTGAGCGCCATGTCCTTCAGCACGAACTCCGACAGCGCGCTCGCATGCTGCGCTTCCAGGCTGGTGCCGGCCGCGAAGCGGTGCAAGCCGCCGACCGTGGTCGGCAGGTGGCCAATGCGCTGCAACTTGTCCAGCAACAGCACGATGGGGCCGCCGTCGTCGTAGGCAGCGGCCTGCCGCCAACCATCCAGGGCGCGCCAGAAGCTGCGCGCCAGGTGGTAGCGCTGGCGCAGCTGGCGATCGGTGGCACGGTTGCAGATCGCGCGCAGCGGGTCGGGGATGGGATGCGGCGTCTCCCAGCCCAGGCGCACCATTTCCTTGCCGATGGGCTGCATCTGCTGCATCACGGCCTGCAGGTCGTTCAACTCCAGCACCGGCTTGCCGCTGAGGATGCGATGCAGCAGCAGGCCCGCGCACAACACGTCTTCCTCGGCCGACTCCCGCACGGCCCGACGCGTGACGGTGCCATAGTCGACCCCGGGCGGAAAGACTTCCTGCGCCACTTCGAGGCCGATCAGGCGCACCTTGTCGGCGGCGTCGATGAGCACGTTGGAGGCCTGGATGTCGCGATGGGCGTGGCCGGCCTCGTGGGCGAAGGCCAGGCCCTCGAGCAGCTGGGCCACCCAGCCCGCGGTATCGACGGGCAGCGGCGCGGCCTGGCGGGCCAGGCGCTCGTCCAGCGTTTCGCCCAGCGCACGGTCGTACGCCACATAGGGCCAGCTCTCGACCTGACCGATCTCGAAGACCGGCGCAAGGTTGGGATGCTGCACCCGCTCACCGGCCTGGGCCATGCGCAGCCAATGCTCCAGAGCCGACGGGCTGTTGGGCTTCTCGCGCGGCATGCACAGCAACAGCTCCTGGCCCTGGCGCGGGTCGAAGACACGCCAGATCAGGCTGCGCGCGCTCTTGGACTGCAGGGCGCGCAGCTCGAAACGGCCGAAGCTTCTCAGCGGTGGGGTGGCAGGGCTGGTTTCAGGCACGGCAGACGCGGTCAGGCTGTAACAGTTGTAATCCCCGCATTGGACTCCAGCCTAGACGGGCCGAGCTTGCAGGCAGGCGTCGAAAAGCGACGGATTTCATCCCCGTCAGACGGCAATGGCCGGCTTGTGTGCATCAGCTCACGATCTGCGCCCAGACTTTGTCCAGCCGCTTCACGCTGACGGGCTGGGGGGTGCGAAGCTCCTGCGCGAACAGGCTCACGCGCAACTCCTCCAGCTGCCAGCGGAAGTCGTCCAGCCGAGCATCGCGCACACCCTTGAGCTCGGCAAGCCGGCGTGTGTAACGCTGCTCCAGTGGTTTGACCTCGCTCATCAGCTTGGTGTCGCGGGCGGCATCGGCGCGCAGCTTGTCCAGCCGGGCCGTGACAGCCTTCAAGTAGCGCGGCAGGTGCTGCAGCTGGGGCCATGGGGTATCCAGCGCGAAGCGCTTGGGGACGAGGCGCTGCAGCTGGGCGGCGACATCGTCGCCGACGTCCTTCGGCGGGCGGGCGTCCTTGAGCTTGCGGCTGGCATTGGCCAGTTCCTGCAGCACTGCATGGACGGCGCGGGCGACCTCCTGGGCAATCAGGTTGAGCCGGCTGCGGCCCTCATCGACGCGCTTCCTGAACGCGAACTGATCGGTAGGCAGCGGGTCGCCGAGGAAGGCGCGGTCCAGCGCGACGCCGATGATCTGGTCGCGCAGCTCCTCGGCCGTGCCAAGGCCCATGAACAGGACGGACATGCGCTGCAGGTCCGGGATGTTCTTCTCGAGGAACTTCAGCGGCTCCTTGAGCTGCAGCGCGACCAGCCTGCGCAGGCCTGCGCGATGCCTGGCGGCGGCAACCTCGGGCTCGTCGAAAACCTCGATCTCGACATGCACGCCCTTGTCGATCAGTGCCGGGAAGCCGATCAGTGTCTGTCCGCCTTTGCGCACCTCCAGCAGCTCGGGTAGCTCGCCGAATGTCCAGTCCGTGTAGACCTGGCTGGCGTCACGCGCGGCTGGGGCCGGCGCCTTCTTGACGACCTCGGCCCGCACGCCCTTGCCTGCCACCGATGATGGCGCGGTCTTGGGCGCCTGCGCCTCTTCCTTGCCGGGCAGTTTCAGCGCCGCCAGCGCCTGGAAGGCCGAACGTGCCTGGCCGCCCAGCTCTGCCTTCAGCGCGGCGAGCTGGCGGCCCTGGCCCAACTGGCGACCATGCTCGTCGACGACGCGGAAGTTCATGAACAGGTGCGGCGCGAGCTGCTCCAGCTTGAAGTCGTTGCGCTGCACGGCGAGTTGCGTGCGCTCTCTGACGGCCTTCAGCAGCGTATCCACCAGCCCACCCTGGCCAAAAGGGTTCAGCTCGATGAATTCGGCGACAAAGTCAGGCAGCGGTGTCAGCCGGGCGCGCGGCTTCTGGTGCAGGCTCTTCAGCAGCGCCGTCACCTTGGCCGCCAGCATTCCGGACACCAGCCACTCGGCCCGTTCCTCGCTGACCTGGTTCAGCGCGAATATGGGCACGGTGACGGTGAGGCCGTCGCGCGCGTCGCCAGGCTGATGCAGGTAGGTTGCCGCGCAGTCCACGCCGCCCAACCGGATGACCTTGGGAAAGGCCTCGCTGGTGACGCCCGCGGCCTCGTGGCGCATCAGCTCGTCCTGGCTGAGCTGCAGCAGCTTGTCGTCGGCCCTGCTGGCCTCGCGCCACCACTTCAGCAGCGTCGCTCCGCTGAACACGTGCACCGGCAACTTGTCGTCGTAGAACGCGTAGATCAGCTCGTCGTCGACCAGCACGTCCTGGCGGCGTGACTTATGCTCCAGCGCCTCGACCTTGCTGATCTGGCGGCGGTTGTGTGCGATGAACGGCAACTGGCGCACCAGGTCCTCGGGCAGCTCGTCGTCGACCAGTCCCTCGCGGATGAAGATCTCGCGCGCCGCCTTCGCGTCCACGCGGCCGAAGTTCACGCGCTTGTTGCTGTAGAGCACGATGCCGTAGAGGGTCGCCCGCTCGAGTGCCACAACCTCGGCAGCCTTCTTCTCCCAGTGCGGCTCCAACAGCTGCGTCTTGATCAGATGCCCGGCGATCGGCGGCAGCCACTGCGGCTCGATGCTGGCAAGACCGCGCCCGTACAGCCGCGAGGTGTCGACCAGCTCGGCCGCGACGATCCATCGACCCGGCTTCTTGCTCAGGTGCGCGCCGGGGTGGCGATAGAACTTGATACCGCGCGCGCCGAGGTACCAGTCCTCGTCGTCGCTCTTCTGGCCGATGTTGCCCAGCAGGCCGGCCAGCATCGACAGGTGCACCTGCTCATAGGTCGCGGCGCTGGCGTTGAGCTTCCAGCCGTGCTCGGCAACGACGGTCTGCAGCTGCGAATGCACGTCGCGCCATTCGCGCACGCGGCGCGGGCTGACGAAGTTCTCGCGCAGCAGTTGCTCATGCTTGCGGTGCGACAGCTTGTGCTCGCCCTCGCCGCCACGCGACTCACCCAGCCATTTCCACAGTTTCAGGTAGCCCATGAACTCCGACTTCTCGTCGTCGAACTTCTTGTGCTTCTCGTCGGCCGCCTGGGCCTGCTCCTGGGGGCGGTCGCGCACGTCCTGGCCGGAAAGCGCCGACGCGATGACCAGCACCTCTGTCAGGGCATGGCGCTGGCGCGCCTCCAGGATCATGCGACCCACGCGCGGGTCCAGCGGCAGGCGCGACAGCTCGCGACCCAGCGGGGTCAGCTCGTTGGCGTCGTCAGTCGCGCCCAGTTCGGCAAGCAGCTGATAGCCGTCGGCGATCGCCTTGGGCCGCGGTGCCTCCAGGAACGGGAAGCGTTCGACGTCGCCCAGGTGCAGCGACTTCATGCGCAGGATGACGCCGGCCAGGCTGCTGCGCAGGATCTCGGGATCCGTGAACTTGGGCCGTTCGTTGAATTCCTTCTCGCTGTACAGGCGCACGCAGATGCCGTTGGACACGCGGCCGCAGCGGCCGGCGCGCTGGTTGGCCGCTGCCTGGCTGATGTTCTCGACCAGCAGCTGCTCGACCTTGTTGCGGTAGCTGTAGCGCTTCACGCGCGCCAGGCCGGGGTCAATGACGTAGCGGATACCCGGCACCGTCAACGAAGTCTCCGCCACGTTGGTCGCCAGCACGATGCGGCGCGCGCCGTGCGGCTCGAAGACCTTGTTCTGGTCGGCCTCGGACAGCCGCGAGAACAGTGGCAGTATGTCCACGCCAGGCGGGTGGTGCTTGCGTAGCGCCTCGGCGGCCTCGCGGATCTCGCGCTCGCCCGGCAGGAACACCAGCACGTCGCCGCCGCCCTCGCGCCACAGCTCGTCGACGGCGTCGGTGATCGCGTTGTTCAGGTCGTACTCGCGGCTCTCCTCGAACGGGCGGTAACGCTGCTCGACCGGGAACAGGCGCCCCGACACCATCAGCACCGGCGCCGGCCCCTTGCTGGATGCGAAGTGCTGCGCGAAGCGGTCCGCATCGATGGTGGCCGATGTGACGACGATCTTCAGGTCCGGCCGGCGCGGCAGCAGCTCGCGCAAATAGCCCAGCAGGAAGTCGATGTTGAGGCTGCGCTCATGGGCCTCGTCGATGATCAGCGTGTCGTAGGCCTTCAGGAGCGGGTCGCTCTGCGTCTCGGCCAGCAGGATGCCGTCCGTCATCAGCTTGACCGATGCGCCCTTGGTGAGGCGGTCCTGGAAGCGCACCTTGTAGCCGACCACGTCGCCCAGCGGCGTCTTCAGCTCCTCGGCGATGCGCTTGGCGACGCTGCTGGCGGCGATGCGGCGCGGCTGCGTGTGGCCGATGAGCCCGCCACCGTTGGCCCGCCCGCGGCCCATCGCCAGCGCAATCTTGGGCAGTTGCGTGGTCTTGCCGGAGCCGGTCTCTCCGCAGACGATGACGACCTGATGCTCGGCCATCGCCTGCATGATTTCCTCCCGTCGGGAAGAAACCGGCAGCGATTCGGGAAATGAAATGGAAAGAGCCGGTTGAGGCAACCGGCTCTCGGGTCGTTCGGAACTCATTGGGGCGGGATTGTCCCGCACCCGCTTACTCCGTGCGAGGGAAGTAGCTGATCACCTGGATCACGGCACCCTGCGGATCCTGCAACACGGCCATGCGGCCGATGGTCGGGATGTCAAAAGGCCCAGCACAGACCGTCGCACCGAGGCCCCTGGCCTTCTCGACCGTGGCGTCGCAGGATTCGACGGTGACGTAGGCTCCCCACAGGGCCGGGCCGGGCTGCTGCTGCTTCATGATGCCGCCCACCGCGACGTCGCCGACCTTGACGACCTGGTAGTCGCCCTCGCCCAGGTTCATCGTGTCGAAGCCCCAGCCGAGCAGCGCGCCGTAGAACGCGCAGGCGGCCTTGGGATCAGGTGTGGACAACTCATTCCAGCTGAAGGCGCCGGGGGTCATGTAGACGTCTTGATAGTCCTTCATCGCGGTCTCCGGAGGGTGGAGCGGCCATGCTCCGCGCCGAACATGACAGCGTCAAGTGCAGCGGACAGGCTCCACAATTCGGAAATGACAGGCCTCGTCTTCCCTCACACCTTCGTGCCCTGGTTTCGCGCCGTGGCGCCCTACATCCACGCCTACCGCGGCGAGACCTTCGTCGTCGGCATGCCGGGCGAACTGGTCGCGGCCGGCAAGCTGAACGCCTTCGTTCAGGACCTGGCCATCCTGCACGCCATGGGCATCAAGATCGTCCTGGTGCACGGCTTTCGCCCGCAGGTCAACGAGCAACTGGCCGCCAAGGGCCAGACGCCACGCTACAGCCATGGCCGACGCATCACCGACGCCGTGGCACTGGACTGCGCCCAGGAGGCCGCCGGCCAGTTGCGCTTCGAGATCGAAGCCGCTTTCAGCCAGGGTCTGCCCAATACGCCCATGGCCAATGCCACGGTGCGGGTCGTGTCCGGCAACTTCCTCACTGCCCGGCCGGTCGGCATCGTCGATGGTGTCGACTTCCAGCATTCGGGCCTGGTCCGCAAGGTCGACGGCGCGGCCATCCAGCGCGCCATCGACATCGGCGCCATCGTGCTGCTGTCGCCCTTCGGCTTCTCGCCCACGGGTGAGGCCTTCAACCTATCCATGGAAGACGTGGCCACGTCCGCGGCCATCGCGCTGCAGGCCGACAAGCTGCTGTTCGTCTGCGAAGTACCGGGCGTCCGCGAGGACCCGAGCGATCCCGACAGCCCCATAGATACCGAATTGGCGCTGGCAGACGCCGACCGCATGCTCGCCAAGGCCGGCCCGACGCCCGAACCGACCGACGTGGCTTTCTATCTGCGCCATTGCGCCGAAGCCTGCCGCGCCGGCGTGGAGCGCACGCACATCATCCCGTTCGCCATCGATGGCGCACTGCTGCAGGAGGTCTACACCCATGACGGCATCGGCACCATGGTCGTCGACGAGAAGCTGGAGAGCCTGCGCGAGGCGACCTCGGACGACGTGGCCGGCATCATCAAGCTCATCGAGCCCTTCGAGCGCGATGGCACGCTGGTCAAGCGCAGCCGGACCGAGATAGAGCGCGACGCCGAGCTCTACACCGTCATCGAACACGACGGTGTCATCTTCGGCTGCGCGGCCCTCTACCCCTATGTTGAGGCCCGCACGGCCGAGATGGCGGCGCTGACGGTGTCCAACGAAGTGCAGGGCCAGGGCGATGGCGACCGGCTGCTCAAGCGCATCGAGCAGCGCGCCAAGGCAATGGGTCTGGACAGCATTTTCGTGCTGACCACGCGCACCATGCACTGGTTCATCAAGCGCGGTTTCCAGCAGGTCGACCCGGAGTGGCTGCCCGAGGAACGCAAGCGCAAATACAACTGGGATCGCCGCTCCCTGGTGCTGGTCAAACGATTCAACTAAGCCCCGCAAGGCTTGCCCAAACGGCCCGCACGCTAAAGTGCCGGCCGTTTTCCCTTTTCGTGCCTCAGGAGTCCACCATGCCTCGCGTCGTTCAATGCGCCTATCTCAAGAAGGAAGCCGAAGGGCTGGACTTCCCGCCCTACCCCGTGCATACGGAACTCGGCAAGCGAGTTTGGGAAAACGTCAGCAAGGAGGCCTGGGCCGCCTGGATGAAGCACCAGACCATGCTCGTCAATGAAAACCGCCTCAACCTCGCGGACCTGCGTGCACGCCAATACCTGATGCGCCAGGCGGACCAATTCTTCTTCGGCAGTGGCGCCGAGCAGGTCGCCGGCTACGTGCCCCCGTCGAACTGACCCGACTATTTCTCGTCCGTGCTGCCGTGGCATTCGTCACGGCAAATAAGACTGGCTCACATGTCCCCCACGGCTCCATGGGGTATCTGACAATAGGCTGTCTGCAGCGGCTGGCGGCCCAATCTCCGACCATGGGGTTTTCCGCATCGAATTGAAACCCGTTGCGCCAGACCAAAGAAAACTCTTGCCTGAATCCCCGGTCCGCGATTTAATTCGTCGGCGGAGATAATTGCCGGGCCACGTGCCCCGCTCCTCCGAGGCCCCGATGCCGGTCATCGGGCGTCTCACCGGTCAAATCGCAAGAGGAATAGCAGCATGTCCAATCTCAAGGAACTCCTGGCCCAACGCGCGGCGCTTGATGAGCAGATCAGCCAAACCAAGGAGCGCGAACGCAGCGAAGCCGTTGCCAAGGTCAAATCCCTGATGAGCGAATATGGCCTGACGGTGGCCGACCTCAGCATGCGCACACCCAAGCCAGCCAAGGTCTCCAAGGTTGCCGCCAAATATCGCAATCAAGCCACCGGTGAAACCTGGAGCGGCCGTGGCCTGCAGCCCAAATGGCTGAAAGCCGCCGTGGCCGGCGGCGCGAAGCTGACCGATTTCGCGGTCTGAAGCATCCACGCCTGAAAGGCAAAACCGGCGCCGCCTGCCGCGGCGCCCCCTACGTTCAGGGCCATCTACGGGATGGCCCTTTTCTTTTGCAATGGGCGCGCGCCTAAACTGCGCCATGCCCTTCGTCACACGGTCTGCCGCCTCGATTCCCGGGCTCCCCCCGGGATCACGGCAACCGCTGCGTGACGCAATTCGGCCAATGGCCGCCCCCTCCCATCCCGCCACGGGCGACGCGCAAGCCCTGCCGTCGCCGGACCGGACCGGGGCCTGACCGATGCACCTGCACTCCGGCGCGCCGGATTCTTCCGCACTTGGGCCGGAGGCCGACCTGAGCGTGCAGGCCCCGCCCTCCACCACCCTGCCGCCCGGCCCCCGCCGCATCCGCAACCGCCGCAGTTGGCGCCGGATGCGCCGCGTCAGCCTCGCCGCGTTGGCCGGCCTGGGCGGCGGCCTCGTCACTGCCTGGGACCTGGCCGGCAGCGCTCTGCCGCCAGTACTTCGCCTGCCCCAGCCCGCCGGCGCGACGCCGGCCCAGGACCTGCTGATCCCCATGCTGCTGGCCGCGCTCGGTCTGCTGGCGCTGTGGCGGCTCAGCGCATGGGTGCTGCCCCTGGTGATGGCCGGCCTGATGCTGGGCGCCGGCCTGCCACTGTTCTTCAAGGCACCGCCCGACCCTGGGGTCGCGCTGGATCTGCTGATCTCCGCGCCCGTGCTCAGCGCGCTCGCCCTGCCGCTGCTGGCACTCGTGCTGAATCGAGCACTGCTGCGCAGGCTGCGCCTGACCGGCAGGCTGGCCGGCTGGCGCGAGATCGGGCTGTTCGGTCTCCTCTCCGGCCTGGCCGCCCCGGGGCTGGCCGGACTGCTCACGCTGGGCGCCCTGCTGGCCGCCGGCCTTTCGGCGGGTGCCGCCGGCGGCGGCGCGCTGGAGTTGGCTGCCGCCTGGGCGCTTGCGCTGCTGAGTGCAGGAACCGTGCTCCAGGCCAGCAGCCAGCGGCCACGCCGCGGCAGCCGCCGGCTGGGCTACGGGCTCGCGGTCGCCGCCATCGCGGCACAGACAGCGCTGGCCTGGCTCCCACAGGCCGGCCCTCTGCTATTGCTGCCGCACCTGCTGCTGTGCCTGCATGCGCTGCAGGCGGCGCCACGCGCCAATGCGGCCCTGGGCGTCATCCTGCTCGTCCTGTGGGGCCTTTGCGCGCCACCCACGCTGGCAGCCTATGCGATCGGGGCGGCCCTGGCCCTGCTGCCGCTGCTCATCGTGGGCCTGAACCAGCAGCAACTGCGCGACCGCGACGGTTGGCGTAGTGCCCTGGACGCCCAGGGCTTGGCGCTGGCCGAGTGGAGGCTGCCCGAAGGGCGGCGCCATGCCTCGGCCCGCTGGGCGGCGCTGACGACGCCGGTAGGCGGGGCTGCGGCGGGGAGCGCGCCGCTGGACTGGGTTCGCCTGGCCCACCCGCGGGACCGCGAGCCCGTGCGCCGGGCGCTGCGCGAGCTGCTGACCGATCCGCAACGCAAGCACCTCGGCCTGTCGCTGCGGCTGGCCGCCGATGGCGGCGACTGGCGCTGGCACGAGCTGCAGGCCCATGTGCCGCTACGGGATCACCGCGGCCGCCCGCGCGGCCTCATCGCGACGCTGGCCGACATCAGCTGGCGCCACACGGCCGAGGAGCGCGAACGCCTGTCGGCCACGCTGTTCCAGCAGGCCGGTGAAGGCCTGGCCATCATCGACATGCACTGGCGCATCGTCGAGGCCAACCCAGCCTACTGCGACATCCTGCATGCCTCTCGCGAGGCCCTGGTCGGCCGGCCGGCCGCGCCGCTGAGCGTGGCCAATCTGCAGCGCAGCGGCTACGAGCCCGCCGAGCTGCAGGCCGAGCTCAATGCCGGCCTGAGCTGGAGCGGCCAGCTGCAGGCCGAGCTGGAGGACGGTGGCCGCCACGTCTTCGCCGTCAGACTCAGCCCCGTGCCGGAACCGGAAGGGGTGGATCCGCGCTGGCGGCTGCTCAGCGTGAACGACCTGGGCGAGAGCCTGCGCCAGCAGGACCTGCTGCGCCGCAGCCTGCGCTACGACGTCGCCACTGGCCTGCCCAACCGTGACGAATTCATGCGCCTGCTGCCACAGGCTCTGGCTGCCGCCAACCGCGATGGCTTCAAGCTGGTCGTCGGCGTCATCGACCTGGACGATTTCGGCCGAGTCAATGCCGAGCATGGCCAGTTGGTCGCCGACGCCGTGCTGTTGCAGCTCAGCGGCCGGCTGCAGGCCACGCTGCGCGGCTCCCGCGGCGCGGCACCGGACACCGCCGACCAGCTCGCCCGCCTGCACGGCGATGAGTTCGCGGTACTGATGCGCGCGCAGACGCCGGAGGAGGCCCAGCGCGGCATCGACCGGCTGCTGGCCGTGCTGTCTACGCCCGTCGCGGTCCGCGAGAGCCGCGTCGGCAACGGGCTGGCGGTGGAGATCAGCGCCAGCCTTGGCGCTACCCTCTACCCGCAGGACGACGCCGATCCCGAGACCCTGCTGCGCCACGCCGGCCATGCGCTCTACCGGGCCAAGCATGCCGGACGCGGTGGCGTGCAGTTCCACGATCCCACACTGGACCAGCGCGACGAGGCTGGCCTGATCGCGCTGGCCCGGCTGCAGAGGGCACTGGACAGCGATGAGCTGTTGCTTCACTACCAGCCCCAGATCGACCTGCGCACCGGCCAGGTCATGGGCGTCGAGGCCTTGCTGCGCTGGCAACACCCCGAGCGCGGCCTGCTTGCGCCGGCACACTTCCTGCCGCTGATCGAAACCACCGGCCTGGCCGTGCAGATCGGCGACTGGGTCATAGAGAAGGCGCTTGCGCAGACGGCGGCCTGGGCACGCGCCGGCGTCAACGGCGGCAAGGGCCTGCCGGTCAGCGTCAACGTGGGCGCCCGCCAACTGGGCCGCCACGACTTCCCTCAGCGCCTGCAGGAACTCATCCAGCGCCAGCCGCCCCAGGTCGCCCAGCTGCTGCACCTGGACGTGCTGGAGACCGATGCGCTGGCCGAGACGGCCGCCACCCAGGCGTTGATCCAGCGCTGCCTGAGCCTGGGCGTGGGCATCGCGCTGGACGACTTCGGCGCCGGCTATTCGCGGCTGGGCTCGCTCAAGCGCCTGCCAGTCGACACCCTCAAGCTCCACCGCAGCTATGTGCAGGGCATGCTGGGCGACGCCCAGGACCTGTCCCTCGTGGAGAGCGTCATCGGGCTGGCCCGCAACATCGGCTGCACGGTGCTGGCCAAGGGCGTGGAGAGCCGTGCCCACGCACGCGAGCTGCTGCGCCTGGGCTGCCGCCTCGGCCAGGGCAACGGCATAGCCGCCGCCATGCATCCCATGGCGTTGCCGGGCTGGATGGAGGCGTTCGCCAACAGCGACTGGGCCGGACAGCTGCGCAGCGCGTCCCAGGCCCCTCTCTAAAATCCCGGGGTGATTCCCCAAGGCTTCATCCAGGATCTGCTGTCCCGCGTCGATATCGTCGACGTGGTGGGTCGCCACGTGGACCTGAAGAAGGCCGGCATCAACCACAAGGGCCTATGCCCCTTCCACGGCGAGAAGTCACCCAGCTTCATCGTCAGCCCCAGCCGCCAGACCTACCACTGCTTCGGCTGTGGCGTGCACGGCAATGCCATCGGCTTCCTGATGGAGCACACGGCCGCGAGCTTCGTCGAAGCAGTGGAAGACCTGGCCCAGCAGGTGGGCATGGTGGTGCCGCAGGACGAGCGCAGCCCCGAGCAACGCGAGCGCGCCAAGGCCGAGAGGGCCAGGCAGCAAAGCCTGACTGACGTGCTGGCGCGCGCCACCGAGTTCTACAAAGCGCAGCTGCGCAAGGCCCCCCGCGCCGTGGCCTACCTGAAGGGCCGCGGCCTGACAGGCCAGATCGCTGCCCGTTTCGGCCTGGGCTACGCCCCTGAGGGCTGGCGCTCGCTGGCCAGCGGCTTCCCCTCATATGACGACCCGCAGCTCGTGGAGTCTGGCCTGGTGATCACTCCCGACGTCGGGCCTGGCGAGGATGCCAAGCGCTACGACCGCTTCCGCGACCGCGTCATGTTCCCCATCCGCAACGTGCAGGGCGAAGTCATCGGCTTCGGCGGCCGCGTACTGGACAAGGGCGAGCCCAAGTACCTGAACTCGCCCGAGACGCCGGTCTTCCACAAGGGCCGCGAGCTGTACGGCCTGTACGAGGGCCGCCAGGCCATGCGCCAGCGCGGCTATGCCCTGGTCGTCGAGGGCTACATGGACGTCGTCGCCCTGGCCCAGTACGGCATCGCCAACGCCGTCGCCACGCTGGGCACGGCCTGCACGGCCGATCATGTGCACAAACTGTTCCGGCACACGGACATGGTCGTCTTCAGCTTCGACGGCGACGCTGCAGGCCGTCGCGCCGCCGTCCGGGCGCTGGAAGCCGCCCTGCCCCACGCGACGGAAACCCACACCGTCAAGTTCCTGTTCCTCCCCCCCGAGCACGATCCCGACTCCTACGTCCGCGAACTCGGCGCCGAGGCCTTCGAGCGCTGCGTGGAGACGGCCGTGCCGCTGTCGCGCCAGCTCAGCCAGGTCGCCTCAGACGGGTGCGACCTTGGCACCCCAGAGGGCCGTGCGCGCATGCTCAACCAGGCCCGACCGCTGTGGAGCCTGCTGCCCGAAGGCCTGCTGCGACGCCAGTTGCTCGGCGAGCTGGCCCGGCAGGGCCAGATGCCCGAGACCGAGCTGCAGGCGCTGTGGCTGGGGGAGGCGGCCGCGGCGCCGCCTGCGGCCGCCGCCGCACCGGCCGCACCGGCCGAGAAGCCGCGCTGGCAGCCCAAGGCCGAATGGAAAGGCAAAGGCGACTGGAAAGGCAAGGGGGACTGGAAGCGCAAGGGCCGCGACGAGGAGGCCCCGCCGGCCGGGCCGCGGGCTGCGCCGTCAACCCCGATGGACAACGCCGTCCGGCTGCTGCTCCAGCACAGCGAGCTGTGGGAGACGCTCGCGGACGAGGACCGCACCCTGCTCCATGACCTTGCAGGCATGCACGGCGCCCTGATCCAATGGCTGGAACGTCAGTTGACCCACCACGGCCCCACTGCCTGGGCGGCGATCCAGGCAGGGCTGGTGGCCGACGGTTTCGGCGAGGCCGTGGGCCGCCTGACCGGCCACATCCAGGCGCTGGGCATCGAGGAATCCGACCCCGCCGGCGACCTGGCACGCGCCGTCACCGAGCTGCGCTCGCGCGCCTCGACGCCCCTGCCCGGCGGCGGCGGCGCCACCGACGAAGAGCGCCGCCGCGCGCTTGAGGCGCTCGCGCGCATGCGGGAGCGCCATGGGATTGCGCCACCCAAACCGTCTGATCTTTGACCTTGCGTTGAAATTGGACGATAATCTCTCGTTTTCCGCGCGCGTCAACAAGAGTGACGGCAGAGAGATGCCGGACCCCGGCCACCCAGCGACACTGGGCAACCCAACGGGAAGACCCAAGGGGTTTTAAAGGCCAACTCATCCGCCACCTCTGCACTCCAAACGATCACGCCAGCTTGTTCGCGCCACGCCTGGGTCCCTCGGCCAACTCGGTTGATACCCGGCGACGAAAGCCACCGCACCCATGCCCCGCCGGTTTGAATCCGAGCCCGGGCAGGCTGCGGTGGCTGCTGCATTTCTGAATTGACCGCGCAAACCCGAAGGACCTGCATGACCGCCAAGAAGACCGCGCCCAAGGCCAGCCCCGCTCCCGCCGAGGAGCCCAAGAAGAAGCCGGCCGCCAAGGCCGCCGCCGAGGCTCCTGCCAAGGCCGCGAAGGCAGCAGCCAAGCCTGCCGCCAAGACGGCCAAGGCCGCCGCGGCCGACGAGGACAAGCCCAAGCGCGGTCGCAAGCCCAAGGCGGAAACCACGTCCAAGAAGGCCGGCAAGAAGGACGCCGAGGACGACGAGGACTTCTCCGACATCGAGGGCGAGATCGAGGGCGAGGAGCCGGAGGCAGAAGAAGCGGCTGTGGTCGAGGAAGAGACCGTCAAGGCCAAGCCGCTGCGCATGAAGGTCAGCCGCGCCAAGGAGCGCGCGCTGATGCGTGAATTCGGCCTGGAAGAGACCGCCCTGACCGAAGAGGAGGCCCACAAGCGTCGCTCCGAGCTGAAGACCCTCATCAAGATGGGTAAGACGCGTGGGTTCCTGACGCACCAGGAAATCAATGACCACCTGCCCGAGAAGCTGGTCAGCGAGGAAATCCTCGAAGCCATCATCTCCATGCTCAACGACATGGGCATCGCGGTGTATGAGCAGGCGCCCGACGCCGCCACGCTGCTGATCCAGGGCAACACCACGGCCACGTCGACGGAAGAAGAAGCCGAAGAAGCCGCGGAAGCCGCGCTGTCGACAGTGGACTCGGAATTCGGCCGCACGACCGACCCGGTGCGCATGTACATGCGCGAGATGGGCACGGTGGAGCTGCTGACCCGTGAAGGCGAAATCGAGATCGCCAAGCGCATCGAAGGCGGCCTGCAGGCCATGATGCTGGCGATCTCGGCCTCGCCGACGACCATCGCCCACATCCTGGAGTACGCCACCAAGATCCGTGCCGGCGAGATGCAGATCTCCGACGTCGTCGACGGCTTCGTCGCCGAAGACGAGGCCGACGACTACGTGGCCGAGGAAGACTTCGACGAGTTCGACGAGGAAGACGATGACGACGGCAACGGCGGCTCCAAGGCGCTGACCAAGAAGCTCGAGGAACTGAAGAACGCCGCGCTGATCAAGCTGGACTCGATGTCCGCCGCCTTCGACAAGATGCGCAAGGCGTTCGAGAAGGAAGGCTACAAGTCGCCGGCCTACAACAAGGCCCAGCAGGCCATCAGCGGTGAGCTGATGACCATCCGCTTCACGGTCAAGACCATCGAGAAGCTGTGCGACATCCTGCGCAGCCAGGTCGACGACGTGCGTCGCTACGAGCGCGAGCTGCGCAAGATCGTCGTCGACAAGTGCGGCATGCCGCAGGAACACTTCATCAAGACCTTCCCGCCCAACGCGCTGAACCTGAAGTGGGCCGAGAAGGAAGTCGCTGCCGGCAAGCCCTACAGCGTCATCCTGAGTCGCAACCTGCCGCCCGTGCAGGAACTGCAGCAAAAGCTCATCGACATCCAGGCCAAGGCCGTGGTGCCGCTGGACGACCTGAAGGACATCAACAAGAAGATGAACGAGGGCGAGAAGGCCTCTCGTGACGCGAAGAAGGAAATGATCGAGGCCAACCTGCGCCTCGTGATCTCCATCGCCAAGAAGTACACCAACCGCGGCCTGCAGTTCCTGGACCTGATCCAGGAGGGCAATATCGGCCTGATGAAGGCGGTGGACAAGTTCGAGTACCGCCGCGGCTACAAGTTCTCGACGTACGCGACCTGGTGGATCCGCCAGGCCATCACCCGCTCCATCGCCGACCAGGCCCGCACCATCCGCATCCCGGTTCACATGATCGAGACGATCAACAAGATGAACCGCATCTCGCGCCAGCATCTGCAGGAGTTCGGCTATGAGCCCGACGCCCCGACGCTGGCCGAGAAGATGGAGATCCCGGAAGACAAGATCCGCAAGATCATGAAGATCGCCAAGGAGCCGATCTCCATGGAAACGCCGATCGGCGACGACGACGACAGCCACCTGGGCGACTTCATCGAGGACACCAACAACACCGCGCCGATCGAGGCGGCGATGCAGGCCGGCCTGCGCGACGTGGTGAAGGACATCCTCGACTCGCTGACGCCGCGCGAAGCCAAGGTGCTGCGCATGCGCTTCGGCATCGAGATGCAGAGCGACCACACGCTGGAGGAAGTCGGCAAGCAGTTCGACGTCACGCGCGAACGCATCCGCCAGATCGAGGCCAAGGCGATCCGCAAGCTCAAGCACCCGAGCCGTTCGGATAAGTTGCGTACTTATCTCGACAACCTCTGATCGTGAAATCCACCAAGGCCGGCCCTGCCGGCCTTTTTCACGCCGATAAACTTTCGCCATGACCGCGATCCGGGAACGCACCGTCCTCTTCGCCGACCTGCGAGGCAGCACCGGGCTCTACGAGTCCCTGGGCAATGCCGAAGCGAGTGCGATGGTCACGCAGACCGTCGGACAGATCAGCGAGGCCGTGCTGGAGAGCGGCGGCCAGCTCGTCAAGACGCTCGGCGACGGCCTGATGGCCGCCTTCGAGACGCCCCGCGACGGCGTACGCGCGGCGCAGCGCATGCAGGAGCTTCTGGAGAAGACCGTACAGCGCGCGCGCCGCCAGAACGACCCCGCCCTGCTCGCGCTGCGCCTGCAGGTGGCGCTGGCGCGCGGCGAAGTCGTCGAGCTCAACGGCGACTGCTTCGGCGACGCGGTCAACGTCGCGGCCCGGCTCATCGACCATGCGGGCGATGGCGAGATCCTCATCACGGCCGAGGTGCTGGCCGGCCTGCACCATGCATCCAAGGGGCGTTTCCGCAGCCTGGACCGCATCTCCGTGCGCGGTCGCATCGAGCCTGTGCATGTCTACCGCCTGGACGCCACGCCGCTGCGCGGCGCCGACGCCGCGGCCACGCAGTTCGGCGAGCCGATGCGTTCCAACGAGCCCGAAGGCATGCGCCTGATCTGGCAGGACCTGGACCGCGTCTTCGACATCGGCGCCATGCCCATCGTGCTGGGGCGCAGCGTGCAGGCGACCTACTGCATCACCGACGCCCGCGTGTCGCGCTCGCACGCCCGAATCGACTGGCAGGGCAGCAGCTTCGAGCTGACCGACCTCTCCTACAACGGCACCTATGTCCGTTTCGGCGATTCGGGCGAGCTGCTCAGCCTCAAGCGCGGCAGTTGCACGCTGCACGGCAGCGGCACCATCGGCCTGGGCGGCCCGCCGGGCGACGAGCAATCGCCCAGCGTCCGCTTCGAAGTGCTGCACTTCTACGACACCGAGCCCCAGTCCTTCGGCCCGCGCTCGCGACGCTGACGCCACGCATGCGCTTCCTCCCCGAACCGCCGCAGCGCCACGGCGCCGCGCCCGCTGCCCCCCTGGGCACCGACGTCGCCGTCCTGCTGTGCAACCTCGGCACACCCGATGCCCCGACAGCGCCAGCGCTGCGCCGCTACCTGGCCCAGTTCCTGGCCGACCCCCGCGTCGTCGAGATCCCGAAGCTCGCCTGGGCGCTGATCCTTCACGGCATCATCCTGCGCGTGCGGCCAGCCAAGTCGGCCGCGAAGTACGCCACCGTCTGGACGCCCGAGGGTTCCCCGCTCAAGGTCTGGACCGAGAAGCAGGCCAAGCTGCTGCAAGGCCACCTGGGCGAGCGCGGCCTGCGCGTGCGCGTGGCCCATGCGATGCGCTATGGCCAACCGGCCATTGCCACCACACTGGATGCGCTCAAGCGTGACGGCGTGCGTCGCGTGCTGGTGCTGCCCGCCTACCCGCAGTACTCGGGCGCCACCACGGCCAGCGTCATCGACGACGTGGCCCGCTGGGCGCTGCAGACCCGGCATGTCCCGGAACTGCGCTTCGTCAATCGCTACCACGACGATGCCGGCTACATCGGTGCGCTGGCCCAGAGCGTGCGCGAGCACTGGCAACGCGAGGGCCGCGGCGACATGCTGGTCATGAGCTTCCACGGCATGCCCGAGCGCACACTCCACCTGGGCGACCCCTACCACTGCGAGTGCCTGAAGACAGGCCGCCTGCTGGCCGAGGCGCTGGGCCTGAAGGACAGCGAGTGGCTGGTGAGCTTCCAGAGTCGCTTCGGCAAGGCCAAGTGGCTGCAACCCTACACCGAGCCCAGCCTCGTCAGGCTCGCCAAGGAGGGCACGAAGTCCGTCGACGTCATCTGCCCCGGCTTCTCCGCGGATTGCCTGGAGACGCTGGAGGAGATCGCCCAGGAGGCGCGCGCCGCCTTCCTCGCCGCGGGCGGCCAGCGCTTTGCCTACATCCCCTGCCTGAACGACCGCCCCGCCGGCATGCGCGCGCTGGCCGACCTGGCCGAGCGTCATCTGCAGGGCTGGCCCACCGTAGCACCGCATCCCGACACCCTGGCCCTGCAGCGCGTGCGGGCGCTGGCCGCCGGAGCTCGCGAATGAGCACAGTGTCGGTGGGCATGCGCCTGGACAAGTGGCTCTGGGCGGCGCGCTTCTACAAGACCCGGGCCCTGGCCGTCGACGAGATCAACCTGGGCCGCGTGCGCATAGGTGGCCTGCCGGTCAAGCCGGCCCGCGACGTCAAGGTCGGTGACCTGCTCAGCATCCGCATCGGCACGGTGGCGCGGGAGGTCGAGGTGCTGGGCCTGTCCAGCCAGCGCGGGCCGGCGCCGCAGGCGCAACTGCTCTACGCCGAGACCGCGGCCAGCATCACTGCGCGCGAGGCCGCCGCCGAGGCGCGACGGCTGGCACCGGAGCCCGCGGCCACCATAGCCCAGGGCCGCCCGACCAAGCAGGACCGCCGCCGGCTGGCGGACTGGGACCGATGGTCGGCCTCGCTGGACGATGAAAATCCGGGTTGACCCGGATAATCCGATTCGAATCCCCCCTCTTGAAACCGGGATATCGCGCCCCATGTCGACGCGAACCCGATCCTGGATGCCATGACTACCGAGACCCCCCTGCCCGAAGACGCAGCCGGCGCCGCCGAACCTACGGCCGCCGACCTGAACCCCGAGATCAAGATCGCCGAGCTGGAAGGCCGCCTCGCTGAGATGAGCGATGCCTACCTGCGCGCCAAGGCCGAGGTGGAAAACACTCGCCGCCGCAGCGAGGAAGAGCTAGCAAAGGCCCGCAAGTTCGCCGTCGAAGGCTTTGCCGAGGCCATGTTGCCCGTGATGGACAGCCTGGACGCCGCCATCGCCACGCCTGGCGCCGCCGTCGAGACGGTGCTGGAAGGCGTTCACGCCACCCGCCGCCAACTGACCAGTGCACTGGAGCGCAACAAGGTCGTCGAGGTCAACCCGGCCGCGGGCACGAAGTTCGACCCCCACCAGCACCAGGCCATCTCCATGGTGCCTGCCGAGCAGGACGCCAACACGGTGGTCACCGTGCTGCAGAAGGGCTTCCTGATCTCCGACCGCGTGCTGCGGCCCGCGCTCGTGACGGTTGCAGCGCCCAAGTAATTCACAGCTCGCCGCCCCTTGAAGGACGGCAAGTTATCCACAAATCGAACACATCAACGAATTCCTCAGGAGCTTCACATGGGAAAGATCATCGGCATTGACCTCGGCACCACCAACTCGTGCGTGGCGGTCATGGAAGGCAACACCACCCGCGTGATCGAGAACGCCGAAGGCGCGCGCACGACGCCGTCCATCATTGCCTACCAGGAAGACGGCGAGATCCTCGTCGGCGCCTCGGCCAAGCGCCAGTCGGTGACCAACCCGAAGAACACGCTGTACGCCGTGAAGCGCCTGATCGGCCGCAAGTTCGCCGAGAAGGAAGTGCAGAAGGACATCGACCTGATGCCCTTCACCATCGCAGCCGCCGACAACGGCGACGCCTGGGTGGAAGTGCGCGGCAAGAAATACGCGCCGCCCCAGGTCAGCGCCGAGGTGCTGCGCAAGATGAAGAAAACGGCCGAGGACTACCTCGGCGAGGAAGTGACCGAGGCCGTCATCACGGTTCCGGCCTACTTCAACGACGCCCAGCGCCAAGCCACCAAGGATGCCGGCCGCATTGCCGGCCTGGACGTCAAGCGCATCATCAACGAGCCCACCGCCGCGGCCCTGGCCTTCGGCCTGGACAAGCACGGCAAGGGCGACCGCAAGATCGCCGTCTATGACCTGGGCGGCGGCACCTTCGACATCTCCATCATCGAGATCGCCGACGTGGACGGCGAGATGCAGTTCGAAGTGCTGTCGACCAACGGCGACACCTTCCTGGGCGGCGAGGACTTCGACCAGCGCGTCATCGACTACATCATTGCGGAGTTCAAGAAGGACCAAGGCGTCGACCTGACCAAGGACGTGCTGGCCCTGCAGCGCCTGAAGGAAGCCGCCGAGAAGGCCAAGATCGAGCTGTCCAACAGCTCGCAGACCGACGTCAACCTGCCCTACATCACGGCCGACGCAACCGGTCCCAAGCACCTGAACGTCAAGCTGACCCGCGCCAAGCTGGAGAGCCTCGTTGACGAGCTCATCGAGCGCACCATCGCTCCGTGCCGCACCGCGGTGAAGGATGCCGGCGTGTCGCTGTCCGACATCGACGACGTGATTCTGGTCGGCGGCATGACCCGCATGCCCAAGGTGCAGGACAAGGTCAAGGAGTTCTTCGGCAAGGAACCGCGCCGCGACGTGAACCCCGACGAGGCCGTGGCCGTCGGTGCCGCCATCCAGGGCCAGGTCCTGGGCGGCGAGCGCAAGGACGTGCTGCTGCTGGACGTCACCCCGCTGAGCCTGGGCATCGAGACCCTGGGCGGCGTGATGACGAAGATGATCAAGAAGAACACGACCATCCCGACGAAGTTCTCGCAGACCTTCTCCACGGCCGACGACAACCAGCCGGCCGTGACGATCAAGGTCTACCAGGGCGAGCGCGAACTGGCCCAGGCCAACAAGTCGCTGGGCGAGTTCAACCTCGAGGGCATCCCGCCGGCTCCGCGCGGCGTGCCGCAGATCGAGGTCTCGTTCGACATCGACGCCAACGGCATCCTGCACGTGGGCGCCAAGGACAAGGGCACCGGCAAGGAAAACAAGATCACCATCAAGGCGAACTCCGGCCTGTCCGAGGCCGAGATCGAGAAGATGGTCAAGGACGCCGAGGCCAACGCGGCCGAGGACAAGAAGAAGGTCGAGCTCGTCGGCGCCCGCAACCAGGCGGACGGCATGGTGCACAGCGTGCGCAAGTCGCTCGCCGAACACGGTGACAAGCTCGAAGCCGGCGAAAAGGACAAGATCGAGGCAGCCGCCAAGGATCTGGAAGAGGCCATCAAGGGCGACGACAAGGCCGACATCGAGGCCAAGACCGAAGCCCTGATGACCGCCAGCCAGAAGCTGGGCGAGAAGATCTATGCCGACCAGCAAGGTGCCCAGGCCGCAGCCGCCGCGGCGGCCGGTGCGGAGCAGCCGCAGGCCGCACCGCAAGGCGAAGCCAAGCGCCCGGCCGACGACAACGTCGTGGATGCCGAGTTCAAGGAAGTCAAGGACGGCAAGTAATCCTTCGGTGACTTCACGGCCCGGGAGCGCCCCAAAGCGCCCTCGGGCTTTTGCCTTGAAAGAGAAGCATGGCTTCCAAGCGTGACTATTACGAAGTCCTCGGCGTCGCGAAAAACGCGTCCGAGGACGACATCAAGAAGGCCTACCGCAAGCTGGCCATGAAGTTCCACCCCGATCGCAACCAGGGCGACGGGGCGAAGAAGGCCGAAGAACAGTTCAAGGAGGCCAAGGAGGCCTACGAGATGCTGTCCGACGCGCAAAAGCGCGCGGCCTACGACCAGTACGGCCATGCCGGCGTCGACCCCAACATGGGTGCCGGCCGTGGCGGCCCGGGCGCGGAAGGCTTCGGCGGCTTCGCCGAGGCCTTCGGCGACATCTTCGGCGACATCTTCGGTGGCCAGGGCGGCGGCCGGCGCGGCGGCGGAGGCCAGCAGGTCTACCGCGGCAGCGACCTCAGCTACGCGATGGAGATCACACTCGAGGAAGCCGCACGCGGCAAGGAAACACAGATCCGCATCCCGAGCTGGGAAGGCTGCGAGACCTGCGGCGGCACTGGCGCCAAGCCCGGCACGCAGGCCAAGACCTGCGGCTCCTGCGGCGGCTCTGGCACGGTGCACATGCGCCAGGGCTTCTTCAGCATCCAGCAGACCTGCCCGCACTGCCACGGCAGCGGCAAGATCATTCCCGACCCCTGCACGACCTGCAACGGCCAGGGCAAGGTCAAGAAGCAGAAGACGCTGGAGGTCAAGATCCCGGCCGGCATCAACGAGGGCATGCGCATCCGCTCCGCGGGCAATGGCGAGCCCGGAGTGAACGGCGGCCCCAGTGGCGACCTCTACATCGAGATCCGCATCAAGCAGCACGACATCTTCGAGCGCGACGGCGACGACCTTCACTGCACGATGCCGGTGTCCATGGTCACCGCGGCGCTGGGCGGTCACATCGAGGTGCCCACACTGGGCGGCAAGGCCGAGATCGAGCTGCCCGAGGGCACGCAGCATGGCAAGACCTTCCGCCTGCGCGGCAAGGGCATCAAGGGCGTGCGCTCCAGTTACCCCGGCGACCTCTACTGCCACATCGCCGTCGAGACGCCGGTCAAGCTGACCGAGCACCAGAAGAAGCTGCTCAAGGAACTCGACGAGTCGCTCAAGAAGGGCGGCGAACGCCACTCGCCCAACGCCAAGAGCTGGACGGATCGGGTCAAGGACCTGTTCAAGTAGGTCTGCCAGTCGCCATCGAGCACGGCCGCGGCGCCCGCCAGGGTTCCGCGGCTTTTTAATGCCCCCCCGGGAAGTCACAGGCCTGTACCGCCGGGCGCGCGAGAATGCGCGCCCCGGCTTCCCCTGACCGTTCCGATGTCCCTGCTCAAGCGCCTGCTGGCCTGGTTCCAGCCCGACACCTCGCGTCCCTTGACCCAGGCCTGGCTGGCTGCCCTCTGGATGGGCCTGGCTGCCAACTGGCCGCTGTGGAAGCAACTGCAGTCGCTGTCCCTCGGCCCCGGCTTCATGCTCGCCTTTGCCGGCATGGTCACGGCCGCCACGGGCGCAGTGCTGAGCCTGCTGGCCTGGCCGAGGCTGATCAAGGGCGTGCTGGTCTTCCTGCTGCTGGCCGGCGCCGCCCTCGCCTACTTCATCGGCACCTACGGCATCGTCTTCGATCCGACCATGGTCGTGAACATGGTGCAGACCGACGTGCGCGAGACGCGAGACCTGCTGAGCTGGCGCCTGCTGGCGAGCTTGCTGGTACTGGGCGCGCTGCCCATCTGGTGGCTGCTGCGCCGGCCCCGCGCGCCGCGCCAGGCTTTCGGCAAGCGCCTGGGTGGCAATCTCCTGGCCTTCGGCCTGGGCTTGCTCGCGATGGTGGTGCTGGCGCTGAGCGTGTTCGCGACGCTGTCCTCCACCATGCGCAATCACAAGAGCATCCGCTACATGGTGACGCCACTGAACGCCGTCTACTCGGTGAGCATCGTCGGCGTGCGCAGCCTGTCCGGCCCGAAGGGGCCGCCGGCCGTCATCGGCGCCGACGCCCATCTGCTGCCGCGCGCCGACGGCGCCAAGCCACCGCTGCTGCTGCTGGTCGTCGGCGAGACGGCGCGAGCCATGAACTTCAGTCTCAACGGCTACGCGCGGCCCACCAACCCCGAGCTGTCCAAGCTGCCCGCAACCCAGCTCTTCAGCATGCGCGACGTCACCTCCTGCGGCACGGCCACGGCCGCGTCGCTGCCCTGCATGTTCGCGCCGCAGGGGCGCACGACCTTCGACGCCGACAAGCCTCAGGAGAACCTGTTGGACGTGCTGCAGCGCGCCGGCCTGGCCGTGCTGTGGCTGGACAACCAGAGTGGCTGCAAAGGCCTGTGCGATCGCGTTCCCAACAGCTTCACGACCCAGCTGCCCACCGGTGCGGCAACCTTGCCGGCAGGGCTGTGCAACGGCGGGGAGTGCTTCGACGAAGCCCTACTGCATGAGCTGGACAAGCGCGTTGCCACTCTGGACCCCGAAAGGCTCCAGCGCGGCCTGGTGCTCGTCATGCACCAGATGGGCAGCCACGGCCCGGCCTACTTCAAGCGTTCGCCGCCTGACCTCAAGCCATTCCAGCCCGAATGCCGCAGCAACGAGCTGCAGCAATGCCCGCGCGATCAGGTCGTCAACGGCTACGACAACACCATCGCGACAACCGACCGGCTGCTGGCCCGCTCCATCGCCTGGCTACAGACACAGCAGGCACGCTTTGACGTCGGCATGCTCTACGTCTCCGACCACGGTGAGTCGCTGGGCGAGAACGGGCTCTACCTGCACGGCATGCCCTATGCGATCGCTCCGGAAGAGCAGACCCACGTTCCCATGATCGTGTGGCTGCCCGAGAGCGGCGCACTGGCGACGTCGCTCCAGCCCGGCTGCCTGGCCGGCCTGCGCGACAAAGCTGCGTCGCACGACAACCTCTTCCACACTGCCATGGGCTGGGTGGGTGCTCGTGCCGAGGTCTACAAGCCCGAATGGGACCTGCTGGCGGGCTGCCGGCGCTGAAACGCCCGCTGCCCCGTTCAGAAAAGGTCACCCTGGGGCGACGGCTTGCGTGGCGGAGCAAACAACGCCAACTGCACCGGCCTTCGCTCGGAGCGCAGCCCGAGCTTGGCCACCGCCCGGCGCAGCCGCGCACGCAGCAGGTCGGCCCAGATGCCTTCGCCGGTGAAGCGCGTGCCGAAGCGGGCATCGTTGTCCTTGCCGCCGCGCATCTCCCGGATGCGCGCCATCACACGCTCGGCGCGGTCCGGGAAGTGGCGCACCAGCCAGTCCTGGAACAGCGGGTTCACCTCCCAGGGCAGGCGCACCGGGATGCTGAAGGCACTGCTGGCTCCGGCCTGCGCCGCAGCTTCAAGGATGCGCTCCAGCTCCGGCTCGTTGATGAAGGGAATGATCGGCGAGACGCTGACGCCCACCGGCACGCCTGCCTCAGCCAGTACCTGGATCGTGCGCAGCCGCCGCGCGGGCGCTGCGGCACGCGGCTCCAGGATGCGGGCCAGTCCGTTGTCCAGCGTCGTCACCGACAGATAGACCGACACCAGCCCCTGCGCCGCCATGGGCGCGATCAAGTCCAGTTCGCGCTCTATGCCCGATGACTTGGTGACGACCGAAAACGGGTGCCGGGTCTCGGCCAGCACCTCCACGATGCGGCGCGTGATGCCGAGCCGGCGCTCGACGGGCTGATAGGCGTCCGTGGCAGTGCCCAGCACCAGTGAGCGCGGCTCGTACCTGGCGCCCGCGAGCGTCTCGCGCAGGCGCTCGGCGGCGTTCACCTTGGCGACGATGCGGGTCTCGAAGTCCAGGCCCGGCGACAGGTTCAGATAACTGTGCGTGGGCCGTGCGAAGCAGTAGATGCAGCCATGCTCGCAGCCCCGATAGGGATTGATCGAATAGTCGAACGAGATGTCGGGCGACTGGTTGCGGGTGACGATGCTGCGGGCCTGCTCCTCGATGACCTGCGTGGCGGGCGGTAGTTGCTCCTCGACGGCGTCCTGATCCAGCGATCCCCAGCCATCGTCGTACTGCTCCCGCTCGCGCTGCTCGAAGCGGTGCGGCATGGCCGTGGCACTGCCCCGCCCCTTGATGGAATCGAGCGGAACGAGCGCGGGCTGGGCTGCGGCAATGCGGGTGGGAGTCGGCGCCATACTGTAATTTTATACAGTGATTCACCCCCTGCCAATGCCGACGGCCCGGCAGGCCCGAGCGAAGGGGCAGGCTAAAGTGGCGCATTCCCACCAGCATCAGACGCTCAGGGCCTGATCCTCGCGCAGGCTCCCCATGACATGGAATATCCCGGCAATCTCTTCGTCGTCGCCGCGCCCAGTGGCGCGGGCAAATCGAGCCTCGTCAAGGCCCTGCTGGAACTGGATGCCAAGCTGGCCGTGTCCATCTCCCACACCTCGCGCCCGCCGCGCGGGCAGGAGCAGCACGGCCGCGAGTACTGGTTCATCTCGCAGGACGAGTTCCGCGCCATGGCCGGGCGCAGCGAGTTCTTCGAGTGGGCCGAAGTGCACGGCAACCTCTACGGCACTTCGCGCGCCGGCATCGAGGAGCGCCTGCAGCACGGCGACGACGTGGTGCTTGAGATCGACTACCAGGGTGCCCTGCAGATCAAGCAGCTCTTCCCCTATGCCGTGCTGATCTTCATCCTGCCCCCGAGCTGGGACGAACTGCGCCTGCGCCTGAACCGCCGCGGCGACACCGAGCCCGAGGTCATCGCCAAGCGCATGAACAACGCCCGTATCGAGGTGGCGCAGGCCAGGCATTTCGATTTCGTGGTGGTGAACGCGGTGTTCGACACGGCGGTTTTCGACCTGAAAACCATCGTCCACGCGCAGCGGCTAAAATACGCGGCTCAGCGCCGAAACCGCTCGGCCGTCTTTCAGGCGCTCGATCTGCCCTGATCGCGCATCAAATCAAGGAACACCATGGCCCGCATCACCGTCGAAGACTGCCTGACCAAGATCCCCAACCGCTTCCAGCTCGTGCTGGCCGCCACCTACCGTGCCCGCATGCTGAGCCAGGGCCACAGCCCGCGCATCGAGAGCAAGAACAAGCCCGGCGTGACCGCACTGCGCGAGATCGCCGCAGGCGAAGTCGGTGTCGAGATGCTGCGCAAGGTGCCGGTCTAACTCGGTACCGCTGGAGCACGAAACGGGCGTCTTCGGACGCCCGTTTGCTTTTGAGGGACGGCTTCAGGCCCGGCCTTTGGCGACTCGCTTGCCGTCCATGGCCGAAGGCATGGACGGCCCAGGGGAACAGTCCGAGGTACTCCTTGGACGCGGGACGGGGTTCCGGCTTCGGATAAATTCGGGCGCATGGCCCAACGCTCCCTCACTGCCTGGTTCACGCTGCCCGGTCTTCGCCCGGCGGCTCCGCCGACGCCGGCGGAGGCAGCCTCCTTCGACGCCCTCGCCCCCAAGCTCGGCTACCTCAGCAAGGCGGAGGTCAAGCGCGTTCGCGAGGCCTACAAGTTCGCTGACGAGGCCCACCTGGGCCAGAAGCGCGCCACCGGCGAGCCCTACATCACCCACCCCATCGCCGTGGCCGGGATCTGCGCCGAATGGCGGCTGGACGCCCAGGCCCTGATGGCGGCGCTGATGCACGACGTCGTCGAGGACTGCGGCGTCTCCAAGGCCGAGCTGATCGAGAAGTTCGACGCGACAACGGCAGACCTGGTGGATGGCCTGACCAAGCTGGACAAGCTGCAGTTCTCCACCAAGGAGGAATCGCAGGCCGAGTCCTTTCGCAAGATGCTGCTGGCAATGGCGCGCGACCTGCGCGTCATCCTCATCAAGCTGGCCGACCGGCTGCACAACATGCGCACCATGGGCGCCATGGCGCCGCACAAGGCCCGTCGCATCGCGCGCGAGACCTTCGACATCTACGCGCCCATCGCGCACCGCCTGGGCCTGAACCAGACCTTTCGCGAACTGCAGGACCTGTCGTTCCAGTACTTCCACCCCTGGCGTTACTCGGCACTGAGCAAGGCCGTCGCCAAGGCCCGCGGCAACCGGCGTGACCTGGTGTCACGCATCGAGGGCGAGATCCGTGCTGCCTTCGCCAAGGCGAGTCTGCGCGTCGAGGTGCAGGGGCGCGAGAAAACTGTCTACTCCATCTACAAGAAGATGCGTGAGAAGGGGGGGCTGTCCTTCGCCCAGGTCAGCGACATCTTCGGCTTTCGCATCCTGACCGAGGAGCCGCTGCAGTGCTACACGGCCCTGGGCGTGCTGCACCAGCTCTACAAGCCGCAGGCGGGCCGCTTCAAGGACTACATTGCCACGCCCAAGGACAACGGCTACCAGTCCCTGCACACGACGTTGATGGGGCCGCTGGCCACGCCGCTGGAGTTCCAGTTGCGCACCGAGGGCATGCACCAGATCGCCGAGCAGGGGGTCGCCGCGCACTGGATCTACAAGAGCCGCGGCAAGCAGGCCTCGTCGCTGATCGCCCAGCAGGCCAATGCGCGCTGGCTGCAGAGCCTCATCGACATCCAGGACGAGACGCGCGACGCCAACGAGTTCCTTGAACACGTCAAGATCGACCTGTTCCCGGACTCCATCTACGTCTTCACGCCCAAGTCCAAGATCATGGCGTTGCCCAAGGGCGCGACGCCGGTGGATTTCGCCTACGCCATCCACTCCGACGTCGGAGACCATTGCGTCGCCGCCCAGGTCAACGGTGAGGCAGTGCCGCTACGGGCCGAACTGAAGAGCGGCGACATCGTGGAGGTCATCACCGCTCCCGGTGCCAGCCCCAACCCGGCCTGGCTGAGCTTTGTGCGTACCGGCCGGGCACGCTCCAAGATCCGCCACTACCTGAAGGATCTGGAGCAGGAGGAATCTCGCGAGCTGGGCGAGAAGATGCTGGCCCAGGCCATGCGCGGCGAGGGCCTGGCCCTGCCCAGCCTGGAGCTGGACGACCCGGCGGCGCCGATCTGGCACGAACTGGCCGCCTGGGCCGGCAGCGCCAACACCGAGCAGCTCTTCATCGACATCGGTGGGGGTCGCAAGATCGCCGCCATCATCGCCAAGAAGCTGGCCCGGTTGATGGCCGAACAGGGCCAGAGGCCGGACGCGCTTGCGCTGACGCTGGGTCGCTTCGCCGCCGCGCCCGTCGAGCAGCGTGGCATCACCATCGACGGCAGCGAAGGCGCGTCAATTCAGCTGGCCAGTTGCTGCCGCCCCATCCCCGGCGACGAGGTGCGTGGCTACCTCGGCCGCGGCGAGGGCCTGGTCGTGCACACCTGCGAATGCGCGGTAGGCAAACGGCTGTACCAACGTGACCGAGAGCACTGGATCCCGGTCGAATGGGCCGAGGAGCTGGCGCGCAGCTTCGAGGCCGGCATCGCACTGCTGATGAGCAACGGCAAAGGCGTGCTCGCCCAGGTAGCCCAGGCCGTGGCCCAGGCCGAGGCGGACATCACCCACATCTCGATGAGTGACGAGGCACAGTTGCGCGAGACGGCCGAGATGACGCTGCTCATCGCCGTGCGCGACCGCCTGCATCTCGCCGAGGTGCTGCGGGTGCTGCGTCGCACCCCGCCGGTGCAGCGCGTCTGGCGCGTCAAACCCTAGCGCTTTCGTCAGCGGACAGCTGCCCGGCCGATCACGGCCGTGATTGTTTCTTCGCGCTTCCGCGGGTTAACCAGTGTTTCTGGGCCCGGTATTTCTTTTCGGGATAGCAAACCGGACAAAACGAATTTCTCCCGGTTACGGCGGCTGCTTAAGGTCGCGCCGCGGCTCGGGAAGGGTGTCAGACCACCCCCTTCCAGACCATTGGCGACCGACCCACAACAAGCCCGGAATCCCACCGGAGCGCGGAGAGACACGTGAACAAGTTCAGCAAGCCGGCGGTGGCAACCGCCGTTTCCATGGCCCTGGCCCTGTGGGCCCAGCAGGCCGCAATGGCCCAGGACAGCGGCAACGCCACGGCGCCGGCCGCCCAAGACGGCAAGCCCGAAGACGCCAAGCCGGCCGCGCGCAAGCCCGCCCCGACCCAGGAGCTCGAGGCCGTGCTCATCATCGGCACGCGCAAGTCGCAGCAGTCCGCCATCGATCGCAAGAAGCATGCGGCTACCACGCAGGACTCCATCGTGGCCGAGGACGTCGGCGCCTTCCCGGACCGCAACATCGGCGAAGCGATCTCACGAGTCGCCGGCGTGGCGCTGGATCGCGGCGACTTCGGCGAGGGCGTGAACGTCTCCATCCGTGGCAACGGGCCGGAACTGACCCGCGTGGAGATGGACGGCATGGCCGTGCGCTCCGGCGCCGGCACCGACCTGCTGGGCGGCGGCGATGGCCGCGGCACCGAGTTCCGTGAGCTGTCGTCCGACCTCATCAAGAGCGTGGACATCGTCAAGGGCTCCACCGCCGCCATGGTGGAAGGCTCGCTGGGCGGCGGCGTCATCATCACGACCCGCACCGGCCTGGACTTCGCCAAGCCTTACTACTCGTTCAAGGTCGAGGCGACCCGCAGCGACCTCAACAAGAAGACCACCCCCAACTTCAACCTGGTGCTGGCCGACAAGTTCCTGGACAAGCGCCTGGGCGTCATCGCCAACCTGAACCGCTCGTACTACAAGAACGAGCAGCACGGCATCGCACAGGGCGGCAGCAACAGCTGGGAAGGCCTGTCGCGTTCGGCGGACTTCGACAACTCGCCCGAGAAGACTTTCACCTTCAACCCGGCCACCCTGTACGGCGACACCATCAACACCCCGATCAGTTCCGTGGCGCTGACGGCCGGCGGCGTCTTCAACTCGGCCACTCCGGTGGAGCTTCTGACCAAGTCGGCTTCCGCCCAGACCAAGGCCGACTGCTTCACGCTCTTTCCCAATCTGACCGCGGCGGAAACCAACGCCATCAGCGGCACCACCAACCGCACCAACGCGTACACCGCGCGCCAGAACGAGCAGCTGACGTGCCTGAACCAGTGGAACGACTACTCGCCCTCGAAGACGGTCGGCTTCCGCTACACCGTCAAGAGCCAGGACGACAAGCGCCGCGGCGGTGACATCCGGCTGGACTTCAAGGTCAACGACAAGCTGACTGTCTTCGGCAAGTTCTCCCGCAGCGAGCGTCACGTCGACGATACCGTCGGATTCCTGGGCGTGGGCAGCACGCCGACCTTCAACGCGGCCGGCAGCTTCACCGACAACACCACGACCAACCAGCGTTCGCTGACCAGTGGCGTCAGCGGCTCGTTGCTGCCCAGCTATTCCTGGCGCGCCAGCAATGCGCCGCTGGTCTACGGTACGACGACCAACATCCTCCCCGGCTACACGGTCGACGCCAACCACCACCTGACGAGCTACACGACGGACGGCGGTGTCCTCACCACCGACACCATCTTCAGCTCCATCGACACGACCAACAAGACGCTGACCGCCGGCGGCGAGTACCGCGATGGCCGCTTCAGTGCCAATTTCATGGCTGGCAGCACCAAGTCGACGGCGCTTCGCTATGACCGCCGCGCGTCCTACAGCTACACCTACGGCCGTGCCACCTACTCGCTGCAGGACAACGGCCTGTGGTCGTTCACGCTGCCGGACGGCACGAACAACATCAACCAGTTCAACTATGCGGCCTACTCGGCGCTGAACCCTGCGGTCGCGCAGAGCGCCGTCGCCGCGTCCGCCACCCAGTTGCAGGCCACCCCGGCCTACACGGCCGCCCAGCGTGCGCAGTACACCAACAACCTGCTGCTGCAGGTCATCCGCTCCTTCGACAGCGAGAGCTCCGAACGCACGGCCAAGGTCGATCTCGCCTACAACCTCGTGGACAAGGTGCCCTTCCTGACTTCGCTGAAGGGCGGCCTGAACTTCCGAGACACCGGCGGCAAGACGTGGTACGGCGCCGGCGGCACGTTGGCGGAACCCGTCGGCACCCTCGGTGCGGCCGGCTACAAGTACGGCGTCTACATGCCGCAGGTCAACACCCGCTGGAACGTCATCGGCTGCGAGAACACCACCGGCTCGCAAGCCGCCGGCGGCCAACCCTGCGCCTATGGCTACGTGCCCAACAGCAACATGCTCAATGCCGGCATCGGCAGCACCGCGGCCGGCACGACCACGCTGACCCAGGCCCAGTACCAGCAGCTGATCCAGTCGACGCTGACACTGAACCCCGCCGCGCAGTTCTACGGCGGCTCCAAGGACCGCCCCGCCACGCTCATCAACGGCTGGAACCAGATCGACATCGACAAGCTGTTCTCGCTGGCTGGCATCCCGGTACGCCTGGACTGCTTCCGCCAGTGCACGGCCAGCGACGGCAACGTCTACGACATGCCCTACACCAGCTTCAAGGAGCGCTCGACCGCGGCCTATCTGATGCAGGACTTCGAGATCCCGCTGTGGGGCCGCATGGAACTGGCCGGCAACGTGGGCGCGCGCATCGTCAGGACGGACGTGGAAGCGACGGGCTTCATGTCGTTCCGCTCCATCCGCAAGAATGCGGACTGGCGTGAAGACAATCTGGCGGCCGTATCGAGCTACGTCGTCAGCCAGAACACGTCGATCAAGGACAGCGCCACCGACGTGATGCCTTCGCTGAACCTGGCGCTGTGGCCGATCGACGACAAGCTGGCGCTGCGCTATGCCATTGGCCGCACCATCGCGCGCCCGCCGATCTCCAGGCTGTTGCCCAGCGGTACCTGCACGATCAGCCAGGTCGTCGAGGAAGCCGAGCCTGATGACCAGGGCAACTCTCCCAACCAGACCTGCTCGGGCACCATGGGCAATCCGGCCCTGAAGCCGCAGACCAGCACCAACCAGAACCTGTCGCTGGAGTGGTATGCCAACCGCGACACCAGCATGTCGGTCAACGTCTTCCGCCAGCGCGGCCTGATCGGCGCGCCCACCATCGCCACGGTGCGCAACAACCAGAAGGTGTTCCAGAACAGCACCACGGTGGACCCGCAGACCGGCACGCCGCTGAAGGACTACGAGTTCACCTACGGCCAGTGGGACAACGCCCCTGCATCAACCCGCCGAGGCATCGAGTTCGGCGTGAAGACGGCGCTGACGTTCCTGCCGTCCGTGCTGCGCTACACCGGCATCGACGCCAACTACAGCCGCCTGCGCTCCAGCCAGGGCATGCCGACGCTGGACCTGATCAGCGGTGACGTGCTGCCGGTGATCAACGAGCCGAAGTACTCGTGGAACGCCTCGCTCTGGTACGACGACGGCGCCTTCCAGGCCCGCATCGCCATGCAGGTCGTGGCTCCCCGCTACTACCTGTTCTCGCCGAACACGACCAGCAACCTGGGCGTGAACAACTACCCCTCGGTGGGCACCACCAGCTGGCGGACGGCCTACAACCCGGGCTACCCGCAGTTCGGCAACAAGACGAGCTACGTGGACGCCAAGATGTCCTACCGCTTCAAGAACGGCCTGGAAATCTTCGCCGACGTGCGCAACCTGACGGGCGAACGCACGCAGAACTCGACGGGAGGCTACGAGGACTACGCCAATGGCATTCCGAACATCTACTCGGACGGCTACAACGGCCGCCGCTACACGATCGGCATGACCATCCGCAGTCCCCGCTGAGCCCCTACCGCCAAGGAGACCCCATGACCGGCTGCGTCCGTCCTTTCTTCACTCGAAGCCGGGCGGCGCAAGCCGGCCTGGCGCTTTCCCTGGTGCATTTACTGGCCTTGCCACCCGCACAGGCCCAGCAGGCCGCCAGTGCGCCCACCGGTGGGCCCAACACGCTGGATGCTGTCAAGGTGACGGGCCAGCGCAACAGCGGCACCGATCCCTCCGTCGTCAGCGCCGCCAAGAGCAAGGTCCTGTCGCGCAACTACGCCTCGTCCTGCGCCTTCATGAGTGGCTACTCCGCCGCCGAGGACGACGTCACGCTGGCCTACATGCGTGACTTCCACATGCTGGACAACCCCTCCAACGAGGCCGACCGCTTCAGCGACCTCAGCCCGGGCGGGAATGCCAAGACCCAGGACGCTGGCAGCGCGCTGGGAAGCAACACGGAGACGGCCTCCGGCCTCGAGGCTCAGACGCCGGGTGTCGCATGCTCCAGTGCCGACAGAAGCTTCGCTGCTGGCCGCAACTGGATCGCCCGCAAGGACAAGTCGCTCGAGCAGGCCTTCGAAGCCTATGAGGCTGGCAACTACGCCGAGGCACGCGCGCGGTTCGAGGAGGGCTGGAAGAAGCTCGGCTACGAGGAAGCGGCCATGATGCTGGGGCGCATCCACTTGCTGGGACTGGGCACGCCGGCCAGCACGCCCAAGGCCATCGGATGGCTGCGCGAGGTCATCGACGCACGCTACGACCCGGTCAGGGACCGCCTGAAGTTCGACCCCAAGAAGCCCGACAACATCAACACGCGCGTCGAGGCCGCGCTGCTGCTGGCCCGCATCCACCTCACCGGCCAGGGCACCGCGCGCGACCCTGCGCAGGCCTACCGGTGGTGGAGCAAGGCGCTGGACTACGGCTTCGAGCCCGCCGGCACGCTGCTGGGTCAGGCGCACCTAAGCGGCATCGGCACCAAGGTCGACATCAAGCCCGCACTGGCCTACCTGGAAACGGCCGCCGAAGCCGGTGACAGGACTGCGCTCTACATGCTCGGCCAGCTCTATCACCATCAGTTGCCCCGGCAGCCGGCCGGAGTGCCGCTGGATCTCAACCGGGCCGGCGCCTATTTCGGCGCCGCCGCCAAGGCCGGTCATCTGGAAGCCACTTACGAGGCGGCCCGGATGATGGACCTGGGAGAGGGGACGTCCGCTCCCGCGCCCGAACGTGCCGTGGTGCTCTACAAGGACGCCGCGCTCAAGGGCCACGCCGACGCACAGAATGCGCTGGCCACGTATTTCTACCGCGGCGAGGCGGTCGCGCAGAACTTCGCCACGGCCCGCCAGCTGTTCCAGGCCGCAGCCCAACGCCGCCAGCCAGACGCGATGTTCAACCTCGCCGTCATGCTGGCTCAGGGCCAGGGCGGTGACAAGGACATGGCCGCCGCCTACGCCTGGTGCAGCCTCAGCAAGGGCATGGGCCACGAGCAGGCCGCTGCCGCACTGCCCGTGCTGGCCGCCAAGCTCACCGCTGAAGAGAGGGCCCGCGCCGAGGCAATGCTGCGGCCGGCACCCAAAAAGCCGTCCTGAGCGACAAGCACGGCGGCCCGCAAGGGCCGCCGGTCATGCGCTCGCCGGCGCCGGGTAGCTGACCTCGACGACCTCGATCTTCTCGACACCCACCGGCGTCACGAGGCTGAGCTCGTCGCCCACGCGTGCCTTCAGCAGCGTGCGCGCGATGGGCGATATCCAGCTGACCTCGCCAGCCAGGCTGTCGGACTCGTCGATGCCCTTGATCGTGATGGTCTTTTCCTCGCCGCGGGAGTTGGCATAGGTCACCGTCGCGCCGAAGAAGATCTGCTCGGAGCCGAAATGCGCGCTGGGGTCCACCACCTCGGCGATGTCCAGGCGCTTGGTCAGGAAGCGCAGCCGGCGGTCGATCTCGCGCAGTCGCTTCTTGCCGTAGAGGTAGTCGCCGTTTTCCGAGCGGTCGCCGTTCTTGGCGGCCCAGGACACCGTCTCCACCATCTTCGGCCGCTCGACATCGATGAGCTGCATGAACTCCGCCCGCAGCCGCGCATAGCCGCCGGGCGTCATGTAGTTGCGCGTGCCGGCGGGAAGACTGGGCAGCGCTGGACCGTCGCCGTCGTCATCGTCCGGCGCGTCGGATTCCTTGGTGAAGGCCTTGTTCATGAGAGCATTGTCCGATGCAAGCCCCCTCCCCCGCCGGGCCGCTGACAGGCCTGCGCGTCATCGAAATGGCCGGCATCGGCCCCTGCCCGCTAGCCGGCATGCTGCTGGCCGACCATGGCGCCGACGTCCTGGTCATCGAGCGCCCGGGCGGCCAGGTGCTGGACACCGGCACGGCCCTGGACCGCGGCAAGCGGCGCGTCAACCTGGACCTGAAGACGGTGGCAGGACTGGCCGAAGCACGCCGGCTCATCGAGGCGGCGGATGCGCTCATCGAAGGCTTTCGCCCCGGCGTCATGGAACGCCTGGGCCTTGGCCCCGAGGCCTTCGCTGCCAGCCACCCCCGCCTCGTGTACGGGCGCGTGACGGGCTGGGGCCAGGCCGGGCCGCTGGCGCAGGCCGCGGGGCACGACATCAACTACGTCGCGTTGACCGGCGTGCTGTCGGTAGCCGGACGCGCGGGCGTGGCGCCCAGCATCCCGGCCACGCTGATCGGTGACATGGGGGGCGGCGCGATGTTCCTCGCCTTCGGGCTGATGGCCGCGCTGTGGGAGGCGCAGCGCAGCGGCCGCGGCCAGGTGGTGGACGCCGCCATGGTGGACGGGGTGGGCCTGCTGTCCAGCCTGCTGCACTCGCTGCGCGCGGCGGGCCGCTGGAGCGATGACCCGGCACAGAATTTCTTCCTGCACGGCTCGCCCTTCTACGACTGCTTCGAATGCGCCGATGGCCGCCACGTGTCGCTGGGCGCGCTGGAGCCGCAGTTCTATGCCGAGCTGCTGCAGCGCCTGGGGCTCGCCGACGTGGACCCCATCGCCCAGCACGACCGCGGCCAGTGGCCGGCGCTGCGCGCCCGCGTGGCCGCGCGCATCCGCGAGAAGACCCGCGACGAATGGACAGCTTTGCTGGAAGGCACGAACGCCTGTTTCGCGCCGGTGCTGACGCTGGCCGAGGCGCCGCTGCACCCGCACGCCCAGGCGCGTGGCAGCTTCGTCCAGACCGAGGACGGCCACTGGCAGCCCGCCGCCGCACCGAGGTTCTCGCGCGGCGGCTAAGCGGCGTCAGTTCGCCCGAGCCTTGTACAACAGCTTCGTGGTGCCCGACAGGAAGTACAGGGTCTTGCCGGTGGCCAGCACATCTGCAGCAGGGACCTCGCCATCCACCACGACGAAGGACTGGTTCAGCTGGGCATTCCAGTAGTAGGTCCTGCCGCCTGCGCCATAGAAGACGTAGCCCGCCTCGTTGCCCAGGGGCCGGAAGATGGCGCTCGTCGTCAGGGTGCTGGTGCCAGTCGTCGTCGATGCCTTGATGGCGAAGGAATTGCCGGAACTGGCCTCCATCCAGACCAGCACGCCGTCTTTCAGCGAGACGTACTCGGCGGCCGATTCGGCCGACACGACCGAGACCGGACCGCCAGCGGCGGAAGCCGACACGACGGTGCGCTTGTCGGTCCCGCTCAACGGGCTCTGCAGCCACGCAACCCGGGTGCCATCCGAGCTGACATAGAAATCCTTCTGCCCACCCGCGGACAGGTTGACGGCGGTGCCGGTCGCCGCCGACCAGCGATAGACATCCAACGATTTGGACACGTCGCCGGAGTCGCCCCAATAGAACACGTTGAGGGCACCGCCGACCATCGCCATGTCGAAGTGCACGTTGCCCATGGACACCGCGGGATCCGGCTTGATCTGCCTGTACGTGCCCGCCGCCACGTCATACAGGGTCAGGCTGTAAGCGCCATTGGCCCAAAGGACATAGCCCGAACGCGCGATCGGGTTTTGCGGGGGTTGGGATTGCGACCATGGATTGCCTATGGCGACGTCCTTGACGACGCCGTTGCTGTCCCATTGGTAGAGGCAACCGTTGGGGCACCTGCCGTCCGTCGCATTCACGTAGACGCGCCCACCGCTGATCAGCCCTTGCCCGTCCGGGGCTTTAAGCGCGCCGACCTGCAAGGCCAGTTCGGTGCCGGCAGCGGTGTCGAGCAGGTGCAAGCTCTTGTCGCCGGCAATGTAGAGCACGCGATCCCCCTCGACGGCCAGGAGCCGCGCATCCGCCCCCAGCGACCTCACCGGCGCATACGCCAGTGCGGCGCTGGACGCCTTCACGATCTGCCGCTGCTCGATCGTGGACACCCCGGCGCTGTCGGTGGCCTTGACCGTCACCGTGTACGGGCCTGGCGCCAGCCCCGATACGTCGTAGCTGCCGCTGAATGCAGGAGCGGTGCCCTGGATGATGGACAGGTCGCCGAGCTTGACGTCCACGTTGACGGCTCCGGGCCTGTCGGAAGAAACCTGGCCCGCCACGCTTATCTTGTCGTAGACGAAGCTGCCGTCCATCGGACCGCTGATGGAGAGCTGCGGGGTGTTGGCGATGTTGAGGTCGACCGCCAACTCCTTGCTCAGCCCCTGAGAATCCACTGCAACGACCTTCATGGCGTGGGCACCCGAGCCGAGGGCGCGCCCGTCGACGATGAACTGGTAGTCACGATAGGGAGGTGAGCAGCCGAAGCAGGCGTTGGGGGCAGTCAGCGTGCCGAGGAACGCACCGTCGACGCTGGCTGTCACGCTCGCGGTACCTATCGGCGATTGGGCGAAGACCGTGACGATGATCGATCCGGACGTGCCAGAGACATTGGCCGCCAGCGTCGTGAAGCTCGCATTCGCCACCGTGAGATTGCGCTTCACGTCGACGGTTCTGGTGCCGGCCAGCTGCACTCGCGCCATCACTTGGCGAACGCCATTGCCGGCCGTGCTGGTGTCCCAGGCCACGCTGGTGCCGGTGCCGACCTGCTTGAGGTCTGCATACCACGCCACCTGCAGCCCGGCCACGGGGCCGGTGAGCGTCAGCGTGGCCGCGCCGGCAAGCGGCTCGGCCTTGTCGACGCCGATTCCCAGGTCGTCGACCCCCTGGGCCGTGATCGTCACGAGCGCCGGCGGGCTGCTGAGCTTGCCGTCGCTGACGACCAGACTGAGCACGTAGACACCGGGCACATCGGGCACGAAGCTGGTCTTGTCGGCCGTTGCCGTGACGAGCGCGCTCGTACCGATCGCGCTGCCGTCGGGCTTGGACGCCACCGACCAGGCATAGGCGATGGGGTCACCGTCGGCATCCGTGCCGCTGCCGCTCACCTGCACGAGCGTGCCTGCCAGCACTGTCTGCGCGGCACCGGCCGTCGCGGCAGGCGCGCTGTTGGGCCTGGGCGGCGTACTGTCACCGCCGCCACCACAAGCAGTCAACGCAACGGTGACCACCGCGGCAAGCACCAACCTGACAACGAGCCAACTCATAACATCTCCCTTGTGCGGATCATTCTGCCGCAGTGCTCCGTCCCGATCGGCCGAGCTCGCGACGCATCCGATGTGTCGCGGGCAAGGGCGCCAAGGCGCATCGACGCGACCATTGCCAGCAGCCCACCATGGCGTGCCCCTCTTGCGGTGGCGGGTTCACTTTCTGGAATACTGGGTCCATCCCCCCCTTGGAGACCCATCCGATGCCACCTCTTCGCGCCATCGTCACGGCCACCGACTTCTCTGCGCCATCGCGGCACGCGGCGCAGCGGGCCGCCTTGCTGGCCCGGACCGCGGGGGCTGCCATGACGCTGGTGCACACGGTCGGCGGCTCGGCCATGGAGGATCTGCGCCGGTGGCTCGCCGACGACAACCAGGCCGCCAGCGCCATCGAGGCAGATGCGCGCGCCCGCCTGCAGGAGCTGGCCGCCGAACTAGGCCGGCCGCAGAGCCTCGACATCCGCACCCACCTGAGCATCGGTCACCCTGTGGAACAGGTTACGCAGTACGCGCAGGACATCGATGCCGACCTGCTCGTCACCGGGACCCGCGGTACCGGGTTCTTCCGCGGCGTGGTCGTCGGGTCAACCGCCGAGCGCATCGCCAAGCGCTCGTCGCGGCCGGTGCTGATGGTGCGCCAGCTGCCGCATGAAGCCTACCGCCGCATCCTGGTGCCGGTGGACTTCTCCGACTGGAGTCTGGCCGCGATCCGCCAGGCGCAGCGGCTCGCCCCGCAGGCGACGCTGGTGTTGATGCACGCCGTTGAGGTGCCCTTCGAAGGCAAGATGCGCCTGGCCGGCGTGAGCGGCGACGTCGTCACACACTACCAGGAGGCCGCGCGGAGCGAGGCGCAGCAGCGGCTCGCCGCGCTCGCCGCCGAGGCCGGGCTGGATGCCGACCGCGTATGCCTGAGCACGCCCGGCGGCGCCGACCCCTGGATGCTGATCCTGCAAGAGGAGCAGGAGCATGACTGCGACCTCGTCGTCATCGGCCGCCAGGGCCGGCACGCACTGGACGAGTTCCTGCTCGGCAGCACCACGCGCATGGTCATTGCCGATGGCACCGCCGACGTACTGATCTCCTGCCGCCGACCCGACTGATTCCGGCTTCCCGCGCCATGACGCCGGGGAGCGAAAGTAGACTCCGCGGCAATGTCGCTCCTCCTGCTGCTCTCACTGCCCTTCATCGGCAGCGCCGTCGCCGCGCTGTTGCCGACCAACGCCCGCAACGTCGAGTCGTTATGGGCCGCCGCCATCGCGCTGGTGGTGGCCCTTCAGCTGGCCTCGCTGTATCCGGACATCAGTGCCGGCACCGTGGTCTCCGAACGCCTCGCCTGGATACCCAGCCTGAGCATCGACGTCGTCGTGCGCCTGGACGGCTTCGCGTGGATGTTCGCGATGCTCGTCAGCGGCATGGGGCTGCTGGTCATCGTCTACGCGCGCTACTACCTGTCGGCGGACGACCCGGCCGCTCGCTTCTATTCACTGCTGCTGGGCTTCATGGGTGCCATGCTGGGCGTCGTGGTGTCCGGCAACCTGGTGCAGCTGGTCGTGTTCTGGGAGCTGACCAGCGTCTTCTCCTTCCTGCTGATCGGCTACTGGACGCACCGCAAGGACGCACGCCGCGGCGCCCGCATGGCCTTCACCGTCACGGCCACTGGCGGACTGGCGCTGCTGGCAGGCGTGCTGCTGCTCGGACACATCACCGGCAGCCTCGAGCTTGACACCGTACTGCAATCCGGCGACGTGGTGCGCGCCCACCCGCTCTATCCGCTGGCGCTGGGCCTGGTGCTGCTGGGGGCGCTGACCAAGAGCGCGCAGTTCCCCTTCCATTTCTGGCTGCCGCACGCGATGGCGGCACCCACGCCGGTGTCGGCGTACCTGCATTCGGCCACCATGGTGAAGGCCGGCGTGTTCCTGCTGGCGCGCCTGTGGCCCGTGCTGTCCGGCACCGACGCCTGGTTCTGGATCGTCGGCGGAGCGGGCCTGGTCACGCTGCTGCTGTGCAGCTACGTGGCCATGTTCCAGAACGACCTCAAGGGCTTGCTCGCCTATTCAACGATCAGCCATCTGGGCCTGATCACGCTGCTGCTGGGCCTGAACAGCCCGCTCGCCGCCGTCGCCGCGGTGTTCCACATGATGAACCACGCGACCTTCAAGGCGTCGCTGTTCATGTCGGTGGGCATCATCGACCACGAGACCGGCACTCGCGACATGCGCCGGCTCGACGGTCTGTTCCGTTTCATGCCCATCACCGGCACGCTGGCCATGGTGGCCTGCGCGGCGATGGCCGGCGTGCCGTTGCTCAACGGCTTCCTGTCCAAGGAAATGTTCTTCGCCGAGACGGTCTTCGTCAGCTCCTATCCCTTCGTCGAGTACGGCCTGCCGGCCGCAGCCACGCTGGCCGGCGTGTTCGCGGTGGTGTATTCGCTGCGTTTCGGCCATGACGTGTTCTTCGGCCCGCCGCCCACCGCCTGCCCGCGCCATCCGCACGAGCCGACGCACTGGATGCGCGTGCCGGTGGAGCTGCTGGTGCTGGCCTGCATCATCGTCGGCACTTTGCCGGCCTGGTCCATCGGCCCGGTGCTGGCGCTCGCCGCGCAACCTGTGGTGGGAGGAATGCTGCCCGAGTACAGCCTGGCGGTCTGGCACGGCTTCAACACGCCGCTGCTGATGAGCGCCGTGGCCACCCTGGGCGGGCTGCTCGTTTACCTGCGCTTCGCCGAGAGCTTCAAGCGGCGCCAGGAACGCAGCGCGCCGCTGCTGAGCGGCCTGGACGGCAAGCGCCTGTTCGAGACCGGCCTGGCCCGCATCTCTGCGGCCGCGCGCCGGCTGCTGCGCCTGCTCGGCACCCGCCGCCTGCAACCGCAGCTGTTCCTGATGGTGTTGATCGCCGGCCTGGCAGGCCTGGGCTCGGCGCTGATCGTGCCGCTGACCTGGGGCGACCGCGCCCGCGTGCCGGCCACGCCCGAGTTCGTGCTGTTGTGGGTGATCGCTGGTGCTTGCGCCATCGGCGCCGCCAAGCAGGCCAAGTTCCATCGCCTTGCGGCGCTGACCATGCTCAGCGTCGTCGGCCTGGCTCTGTGCATCACCTTCGCCTGGTTCTCGGCGCCGGACCTGGCCCTGACCCAGCTCGCCGTCGAGGTCGTGACGCTGGTGCTGTTCCTGCTGGGCCTGCGCTGGCTGCCCAGCCGTGTGGAGCAGGACGATCCGCGTACCGCGGCGCGCGGCGCCTGGCGCCGCGGCCGCGACCTCGTTCTGGCCGTCGCCATCGGCGTGGGCCTGTCGGCGTTGTCGTACGCGCTGCTGACGCGCCACGCACCGCTGTCCATCTCGCCCTTCTTCCTGGAGAAGGCGCTGCCCGAGGGCGGCGGCACCAACGTCGTCAACGTGATGCTGGTCGATTTCCGCGCTTTCGACACCATGGGCGAGATCACGGTGCTGGGCATCGTCGGCCTGACCGTCTACGCGCTGCTGCGGCGCTTCCGCCCGGCGCAGGAGGCCATCGAGCCGACGGCGCAGCAACGCGCCCCCGTCGAGGCCACCGGCGCGGACCTGGTCGACCGCGACGGCGACGGTGACGTCCACCTGCCGCCCTATCTGGAGGTGCCGGCCGTGCTGGTACGCCTGCTGCTCCCGGTGGCCGCGCTGTTTGCCTTCCACCTCTTCATGCGCGGCCACAACGAGCCTGGCGGCGGCTTCGTCGCCGGCCTGGTGGTGGCCATCGCCTTCATCGCTCAATACATGGTCAGCGGCACGCGCTGGGTGGAGGCGCGCCTGCACCTGGTGCCCACACGCTGGATCGCCACCGGCTTGCTGATCGCGCTGGCCACCGGCCTGGGCTCGCTGGCCCTGGGTTACCCCTTCCTGACCACGCACACGGCCCACGTGACCTGGCCTCTGGTCGGCGAGGTGCATCTGCCCACCGCGGCCCTGTTCGATCTGGGCGTGTTCGCAGTGGTCGTGGGCTCCACGCTGCTGCTGCTCATTGCCATTGCGCACCAGTCGCTGCGCGCCCACCGCCGGCAGGGGCTGGCGGCTACCGAAGGGAGGGACGACTGATGGAAGGGGTGATCTCGATCGCCATTGGCGTGATGGCCAGCGCCGGCGTGTGGCTGGTGCTGCGGCCTCGGACGTTCCAGGTGCTGATCGGCCTGGCCCTGCTGTCGTATGCAATCAACCTGTTCATCTTCAGCGTCGGCAGCCTGGCCGTGGATCGCGAGCCCATCGTGCAGCCGGGCCTGGCCGCCGACCTCGCGACCTACTCGGACCCGTTGCCGCAATCGCTGGTGTTGACTGCCATCGTCATCGGCTTCGCGACGACCGCGCTGTTCCTCGTCGTGCTCTTGGCCCTGCGTGGCCTGTCCGGTGGTGACCATGTCGACGGCCAGGAGGAGCGCCCATGACGGTTGCACCTGACAAGCTGCTCGTCGCGCTGGTGCTGCTGCCACTGGGCACCGCGGCGCTGATGCTGCTGCTGGGCGACGGCAGGCGCGGGCTGAAGGCGGTGGCCAACGTGCTGTCGACGACGGCCGGACTGGCCATCGCCGTGAGTCTGCTGCTGGGCGTGGCCCAGCGCGACGCGCCGGCGGCCTTCGCGATCTACCTGCCCGGAAACTGGTCCGTGCCCTTCGGCATCGTGCTGGTCGCTGACCGGCTGTCGGCGCTGATGGCGGTGCTGACCGGCTGCGTCGGCATGGCCGCACTGCTGTACGCGCTCGCGCGCTGGCAGCACGCGGGCGTGTACTTCCACGTGTTGTTCCAGCTGCAGCTGATGGGGTTGTATGGTGCCTTCCTGACCGCCGACCTGTTCAACCTCTTCGTCTTCTTCGAGGTGCTGCTCGCCGCGAGCTACGGGCTGCTGCTGCACGGTGGCGGCGGCGCGCGCGTGCGCGCCGGGCTGCACTACATCGCCATCAACCTGGTCGCCTCGCTGCTGTTCCTGATCGGCGTGGCGGTGCTGTACGGCGTCACCGGCACGCTGAACATGGCCGACATCGCCCAGAAGCTGCCCCTGGTCCCCGTCAGCGACCGCGGCCTGCTGCATGCGGGTGCGGCCATCCTGGCCATCGCCTTCCTGGCCAAGGCCGGGCTGTGGCCCCTGAACTTCTGGCTGCCACCGGCCTACGCCGCGGCCAGCGCACCGGCCGCGGCCGTGTTCGCCATCCTGACCAAGGTGGGCGTCTATGCGGTGCTGCGGCTGTGGACGCTGTGCTTTCCGGGCGATGCCGAGGCTGCCGCTTCGGCCGGCTTCGGCAGCGGCGTGCTGGTTTGGGGCGGCATCGTCACGCTGGCCTTCGGTGCGCTGGGCATGCTGGCCTCGCAGCAACTGGCACGGCTGGCCGGCTATGCCGTGATCACCTCTTCCGGCACGCTGATCGCGGCCATCGGTTTCGACGCACCAGCCCTCAGCGCCGCCGCCCTCTTCTATCTGGCCAGCTCCACGCTGGCGGGCTGCGCGCTGTTCCTGCTGGTGGAGTTGCTGGAGCGCTCGCGCCAGGTCGAGGTCGGCCCGCAACAACTCGACGACGGCAACGATGCGCTGCCGTTCTTCCTCGATGCCGAGCCTCCAGCCGGCACCAACCTCGACGACAACGAGGAGGCGCTGATCGGTCGCGCCATCCCCGCGGCACTGGCCTTCCTGGGCGTGGCATTCATGATCAGTGCGCTGGTGACGGCAGGGTTGCCACCGCTGTCCGGCTTCGTGGCCAAGCTGGCCATGCTGTCGGCCCTGCTGGACCTGGGCATGCCGGCCGCCTGGACCCTGTTCGCGCTGCTGATCCTGTCCGGCCTGTTCGGCGCCATCGCGCTGATGCGCGTGGGCGTGCGCCATTTCTGGACCTCGCAGGACCGCCCGGCGCCGCGCCTGCGCGTCATCGAGACACTGCCGATCGCAGGCCTGCTCGCGGCCTCGGTGGCCCTGGTGCTGCAGGCCGAGTCCGGACTCGCCTACATGCGTGCAGCAGCCGACTCGCTGCACGAGCCGCGGCTCTATATCGACGCGGTGATGGGTGCCCGCCCCATCGTGCGTGACGCGGAGGTTGCGCCATGAAGCGCCTGCTGCCTTCGCCCTGGCTGTCGCTGGGCCTGCTGGGCGGCTGGCTGCTGCTGACGCGCAGCTTCAGCCTCGGTCAGTTGCTGCTGGGCATGCTCGTCGCGGTGGTGATGCCGCTGCTGATGGCGCCGCTGCGGCCGCGGCCCGGCCCGCTGCGCCGCTGGGGGGTGCTGGCCCGGCTGATCCTGCGCGTCGGCAGGCATGTGGTGCTCTCGGCGCTGGTCGTAGCGGCCGGCGTGCTGCGGGCCAAGGCCCGTCCCCCGCATGGCAGCTTCGTCACCGTGCCGCTGGACCTGCGCGACGAGCACGCGCTGGCCGCGCTGGCGATGATCACGGCCGTCATTCCGGGCACCGTATGGTCGGAACTGGCCCCCGACCGCAGCGCGCTGCTGATCCATGTGTTCGACCTCGACGACGAGGCCGCCTTCATCCACCACTTCAAGGCCGACTACGAGCTGCCGCTGAAGGAGATCTTCGAATGAGCGCCGTGCTGACGCTGGCCATCACCGCCACACTCATCCTGTACACCGCCGCGATGGCCATCGCCATGGTGCGCCTGTTCCGCGGCCCCGCCGCGCAGGACCGCGTGATGGCGATGGACTTCGTCTACGTGGTCGGCATGCTGGCGATGCTGGTACTGGCCATCCGCTACGACAGCGAGATGTATTTCGAAGGCGCGCTGCTGATGGTGCTGTTCGGCTTCGTCGGCTCGGTCGCCATGGCCAAGTTCCTGCTGCGCGGCGAGGTGATCTGACATGCCCGCATTGGCTGACATCCTGGTGGCGGTCCTGCTCGTGGGCAGCGGCATCGTCGTGCTGGTGGCCGCGCTTGGGCTGTGGCGGCTGCCCGACTTCTTCCTGCGCATGCACGCGCCGGCGCTGGCCTCCACGCTCGCGGCCTGGCTGGTCACCTTCGCGTCCATCGTCCACTTCAGCACGCGCGGCGCCGGCCTGGCGCTGCATGTTTGGCTGATCATCATCGTGCTGTCGATCACCGCGCCCGTGACGACCATCGTGCTGGCCCGCGCGGCACTGTTCCGCCGCCGCCAGGCGGGCGACCCGCTGCCCGCACCGCTGCAACCGCGCCCGTGAGCGGCCCGCTCACGCGGGCCAGGCGGCCTTGCCAAAGGCGCTGACGAGGAACTCGATCATCACCCGGACCTTGGGCGAGAGAAACTTGCGGGTCGGGTAGACCGCGTAGACACCCAGCTCTACCGATCGCCAGCCGGGCATGACCTCCATCAGCGTGCCGGCCATGAGGTCCGGGCCGACGAGGAAGGTGGGCTGCAGCACGATGCCCTGATGGCACAGCGCGGCAACCCGGCAGGTGTCGCCGTTGTTGGTCCGCAGGCGCGGCGTCACCTTGACCGAGGCCGCGCCCTCCGGTCCGATGAACTCCCACTGGTCGCCCATCGAGAACAGGCTGTAGGTGAGCACGTCGTGCGACGCCAGCTCGGACGGATGGCTGGGTGCACCGCGCCGGCGCAGGTACTCGGGCGATGCGCAAAGCACCAGCCGCGTGGATGCCAGTGGCCGGCTGACCAGCGACGACGTGGGCAGGCGGCCAATGCGCACGGCCATGTCAAATCCCTCTTCCACCAGGTCGACCACCCGGTCGGCCAGCGTCACATCCAGCGTCACGCTGGGATGCCGGGCCATGAACTCGGGCCACAGCGGCGCCAGGTGAAGGAGTCCGAAGGAGAACGGTGCGTTGATGCGCAACAGCCCGCTGGCCTCGCCACTGTGCGATGAGACCTCCGCCTCGGCCTCGTCGAGGCCGCTCAGAAGTTCACGGCAACGGACGTTGAAGACCTCGCCCTCGGGCGTCAGCGACAGCTTGCGAGTCGTGCGATGCAACAGCCGCACGCCCAGCCGCGCCTCCAGTTCGGCAACGTAGCGGGACACCGCCGCCTTGGAGACCTCCAGGGTATCGGCCGCTTTGACGAAGCTGCCGGCGTCGACGACGGCGGCAAAGGCTTTCATTTCGAGGAACTTGTCCATCTCCGCCAATTGTCTCAATTATTGAGACAGTAAATCAAATGCGATGATATTTATCTCTTTTCATGGCATTCCTAAAGTTCACCCATCGCAGCACTCCTGCTGCAGGACCCCAAGGAAACAGTCATGAAGATCACAGTCATCGGTGCCGGCAACATGGGCTCGGCGTTCGTGGGCCAGCTCACCCGTGCGGGCCACCAGGTCAGCGTGACGGCGCGTGACAGCGGCAAGGCCGCCCGCGTCGCCGATGCCTATCCCGGCGCCCGCGCCGTGGCGCCCGCTGGCGCAGCCGTGGGGGCCGACGCCGTCATCCTGGCCACCGGCTATGCCGACGCCGCAGGCGCCCTGCAGGCCATCGGCGATCTGAAGGGCCAGGTGGTCATCGACATCACGAACCCGCTGACCGCGGACTACATGGGCCTGACCCTCGGCCACAGCACTTCGGCGGCCGAGGAGATCGCCAAGGCCGTCCCGGGCATCGAACTCGTCAAGGCCTTCAACACCGTGTTCGCGCAGGTACTCGCTGAAGGCGCCGATTTCGGCAACGGCCAACGCGCCAGCGTGTTCGTCGCCAGCGACAGCGAACGCGCAAAGCAGACGGCCACCGCCATCGCCGAGAGCATCGGTTTCGCGGTCGTTGACGCCGGAGGATTGCGCAATGCACGCTATCTCGAGCCGCTGGCCGGCCTGAACATCTATCTTGGCTACGGCGCCGGCCTGGGCACCAGCATCGCGCCGACGTGGATCCACAAGTCCTGACCCCAGCAGCACCCAACCCACCTGGAGATCATCATGAGCAATCGTCTACTCGACCGCATCCTCTCCACCAATGCCGGCTGGAGCCCGCTGGCCCTGCGCATCCCGGTCGGCATCATTTTCGTCGCGCACGGCGCCCAGAAGCTGTTCGGCGCATTCGGCGGCTACGGCCTGGAAGGCACGGGCCAGTTCTTCGCCTCGCTGGGCCTGACGCCGGGCTACCTGATGGCCTTGCTGGCGGGCAGTGCCGAGTTCTTCGGCGGCCTGGCATTGCTGGCGGGCCTGCTGGTGCGGCCGGCCGCAGCGGCGCTGGCGTTCGCGATGCTCGTAGCCATCTTCTCGGTCCACATCAGCCATGGCCTGTTCATGGACAAGAACGGCTACGAGTACGCCCTGGCGCTGCTGGCCGTGTCGGTCTCGCTGCTGATCAGCGGTGCAGGACGACTGTCGGCCGACGCAGTGCTCGCCGGACGCGCACGCTGAACGCTTCGCAACGCCCTCCTGGAGCACCCACGTCATGAGCCGCCTGCCCAGCGTGTTCGTCTCGCACGGCGCGCCGACCTTCGCCACCGAGCCCGGCATCGCCGGGCCGCGCCTCGGCGCGCTGGGGCGGGCGCTGCCGCGGCCTCGGGCGATCCTGGTCGTGTCCCCACACTGGATGACGCCAAGTCCGCGCGTCGGCCTGGCGCTGCGGCCGCAGACGATCCACGACTTCGGCGGCTTCCCCTCGGCCCTGTACGACATCGGCTACCCCGTCGATGGCCATCCGGAGCTGGCACGGCGCGCGCTGGATCTGCTGGGCAATGCCGGATGGGCTGCGCAGGCCGACGAGCGCCGCGGCCTGGACCACGGCGCCTGGGTGCCGCTGCTGCACATGTATCCGTCCGCCGACGTGCCGGTGTTCCAGGTCTCGCTGCCGTCGCGGCTGGACGCTGACGGTGCCTGGGCCTTGGGCTCGGCGCTGGCGCCGCTTGCCGACGAAGGCGTGCTGATCGTGGGCTCGGGCAGCCTGACGCACAACCTGTCCGAGTTCCGCTCTGGCGCCGCCGACGGCGAAGCCTATGCCACCGAGTTCGCGGCGTGGGTGCGCGAAGCCCTCGTCCGGCACGACGCCGCACGGCTGCGCCGGACGCTGCTGGATGCGCCGCACGCACGACGCGCGCATCCGAGCGCCGAGCACTTCTGGCCCTTGCTGGTGGCCGCCGGCGCAGCCGATGCAACCCAGCCCGCCACCGTCATTGACGGAGGCATCACCCACGGGGTGCTGGTGATGGACGCCTTCGTGTTCGGCACCGTTCCATCGCCCGGCGTCGACCGGGCCTGACCGAGGAGATATTCATGAGTCCCCAGGACCTGATCGTGCAGCGGCCGGCCGTGCCGAAGCAACTGGTGCTGCTGTTCCACGGTGTCGGCTCCAGCGCCCAGGACATGGTGCCGCTGGGCCGTGCGCTCGCCCCTCAACTGCCCGATGCGCTCATCGCCAGCGTGCAGGCGCCCGACGCCGCCGGGCGGGGCTGGCAGTGGTTCTCGGTGCAGGACGTCACCGAGTCCAACCGGCCGACGCGCGTGGCCCAAGCCATGCCGGGCTTCGTGCGCGCCGTGCAGCAGTGGCAGCAGCACGGCGCCGTCGGGCCTGCGCACACGACACTGATCGGCTTCTCGCAAGGCGCGATCATGGCCCTTGAATCCACCCAGCTCGACGCTCCACCCGCCGGCCGGGTGATCGCACTGTCGGGCCGCTTCGCGCAACCTCCACGCCTCGCCCACGCGGGATTGCAGATCCATCTTGTTCATGGTGACGCCGACACGATGATGCCCGTGCGAGGCGCCGTCGATGCGCTCGCCCAGCTGCGGTCCCTGGGGGCCGACGCCACACTGGATCGCCTGCCCGGGCTGGGGCACGGCATTGACGCACGCGTGGTCGACGCCATCGCGCGAGGACTGCGGCGCGAGGAGGCCCTCAAGGCCCAGGAGCGCAGCCCCTCAGAACTGGCGGCCGATTTCGCCGCCGTCACCGGAGCGCGGGCGGTCGATCGGCACACCCTGCTGCACATCGGCGAGGAGCAACTTGTCCTGCTCTGCGGGCAGGGCCGCAAGGCTCAGACCGAGCATCGCCTCGACCTTGGAGCGGCGCGCATCGCCAGGGACTTCTTCCGCCACGACCCGCCGACCGCGCACGAGATCGAGCAAGCCATTGACTTCGCCGAAGAGCAGATCATGAGGCTGGGCCCCCGGCAGGAAGGCGGCGATCTCTGGAGCCCGTCGGCAGGCCTGCGCCCCTGGAGCGCGATATCCGGCCCGATGATGACCATCGAGACCGTCGAGCAATGGTTCGGGCGCCTGGCGCTGGCTGCCCAGGGGCGGGTTGGCGCCCTGGAGGGGCTGCCACAGGGGCGCAAGGCGGCTGCAACGCTGCTCGTGCTGCGCGAGTTCATGCATCACCGGGGCCATTCGGCCATCACGGTTGTCCAGCCACAGTCAGACATCGTGATCAGCCCAGCAACGACGAAGTAGCACGCGCGCGTCCCGCACAACGGAAAACGGGTTAGCGCCTTTCGGTGCTAACCCGTTGATTCTCTTCTTATTGTTGGCGCGGCTGGCAGGATTCGAACCCACGACCCCTTGGTTCGTAGTTTCCTGCTCGTACGCAAGTTATTGATTCATATGGGGCAAGGCGCCGTTCGTTCCAACATCCTTGCCCTGTCTTGCACTGTCCATGGCACGGCACTCCCCCAAAAGTCCCCCAAGCCGGCAGAACGCGCCACGGCGGTTGTCAGCAGCGTCTTCACTAGGGAGGCAAAGGCGCGCGTCGCGCGTGACCAGCGTCGGCTTGTTGCTACGGCTCACTGTTGAGTGACCGCCGTCTCCAGGTCTACTAGTCGCTGACAGGCCATCGGAGCATCAAACACGGAGAAGACTTCAAGCTCTTCTCGCTGGGCCTGTGCCCGCAGTTCCGCGATGGTCTCATCGACCACCAGATAGTCTGCGTTGCTGTAGATCGGCATGCCACGGGGCGGCACCCACGCAGTAAGTTCAATGGCAGATGGAGCCGCAAACCCAAACGCATCACGTGCTCGCGCCAAACGCCAAAGTGCAGCAGACGCAGTTTGCACGCGCGTAGAAGCTCTCCCCTTTGGGTTGACCGCCGCGTAGCAGGTCACGTAGTGATGCCCGACAAAGTCTATTTCGCCTGAGACGGCCTTGCCCGTGAGACTCAATGTCTTGCGAAAGCCCTTGTTGAACCCTGGACGCGTGCGTGCAACCTCTGCCCTGACGGCTTCAAGAAAGCGACTTTCCTCGCTTGTGCGCGGTGCCAAGTTCGACTGTTCAGGTTTGCCGCCAGGCTCGCTCACGACTGGACCAAAGCCTGCCAGCGACATCGACACGCGAACGAAATCGTCAAAGTCGAACCCAGACACCTCCGTCCAGTCGCCAGTAGCCAGCCCTCCTAGCGGCGGCCGCCAACTCTCCAGACCTCTCCCTTTGGTACACCAATCGACAAAGTCAGCCGATACCAGAGAACCGAACGAAAAGAGCGCGTGCCCAAGGTCACCCGGCAGACACGAGAACGGTTTGGCAGCTACTGCTCGCGCCCAGAAACCATGCCCCGTGGCTTCGCCCACCACCGCAATACATACGACTTCGCCAAACTGGCCGAGCGGCAGCAGTACGGGTTGAACGCGCCCGCTGACGAATCCAGGCTCTTGACTTGTGATCATTGCGCCACGCGGGAGGCGTTACCTCCGTCATAGAGGTCAGGGAGACCGATCGAAGAGAGGATCATTGTTTGGAGTCTGTTCGCGCGTTGGCGCAGGAAAGTCTCGATTTGTCTCGCTACGTTCTCCGGCACCAAAAGCTCGTCGTAGGGAACGCGCGGCACGGCAGCGGTCAGTCGGAGGCAAGCAGCCATCAAAGGTGCGCGAAGACTGTTGCGCTGAGCAAGGCTATAACCCGCTATGCGTTGCAAGAAGAAGTTTGTGAACAACGGCGCCACCTCGGTGGAAAACAGGCGGTTGCCCGCTCCGCCTAGCGCTCGCGTGTGATCGATCAGCCAAAGATCGCTGCGTGGCCCGAGCAAGATGTTGCCCTCCGTGCGGTCATCGTTTGCAATCAATTCGTCAAAAACCGCTGCCGCAGCCAGCGACGGCCACTTGTCGATGAGCGCAGTCACGGCGGTGCCATCCGCGCGAACAAGCTGCTGAGCCTGCTCGACGGCGACCGTCGCGAAAACCACTTCCTCGCTGCTGTCCCCAAAGATCCATGGGTGACCCTTCGGTACACGTGTCCGATGCATGCGCAGGAAGCAAGCCTCGGGAGCCGGAAGTTCCACCTCCCGCGCCAGCCAAGCACAAACCGCCTCGATCGAACGCTCATTGATTGGCAGGACCTTGGCGTAGACATGGAGGAATGGGCCAGCCCAAGCCAGTTGGGCGTCGAGGACGAGCCGGGGCGCCGCCTTGTGCACGCGCACAGGTGGCGCCAGCGTTCCCGTCCTGAAGACTGCCATGCACCGATTGTGGCCCAACCTGCCTATGAGCCTTGGCGGCGGCGCCTGCGGCCACCGCGCTGCGCGTCGGTGGAGCACATGCTGACCGCGAGCGGCGTGGGCGGCACCACGAGCCACAGAAGCAGCGGCCGGGCCGGCGTTGGCCCATGAGCCGATCCAAGAGCGTCGCGTATGAATGCCTCTTTAACGCGATCGCGGTTCTGGAGCTGAGCGGGTCGACCGCCGCCACGTCCTGCGAGAGGACGGAGATCAGGATCTCTCCGGTCACGCCACCGCCTGAGGTCCGCTCACACAAACAGCAAAGTTCTCGGTGTGAACACGGGCTCCCTTACATGCGACCTGTAGAATTTTTAACCGCTAGTAAACACAAAAAAGGCCGCATCGGCCGCAGGGGAAAACGAGTGCTTGGCCAAGACCAGCGCCTCACTATGGAGTGTGACTGCGCGCCGAGGAATGCACCGATGGAGTCCGCGGATAGTCCGGGCGGCCGAGGCGCGCCCAGGTGAGCGAAGCGGACGTCGCCGGCGCCAAGCCTCTGAGCCAGTTCCTGCGGATGGCCGTGATGGCCGGCGTCGAGAGCGCCGTTCAAATCCACATCGATCGAGGCGACGACCTCAACGCCCGCGACGCCAGCGGCATGACGCCCCTCATGCTCTCCGCCGTCCGCAACAAGCCAGCCATTTGCAAATTGCTGTTGAGTGCAGGAGCCGATCGCGGCCTGCTCGACCCTTCGGGCAGAACAGCCCTGCAAATTGCCATCGTGGCCGGGGCGGAAGAGGCCGCGGCGATCCTCGACGCCGCGCGCTTGCCGCTTCCCTCCTTCCCGCCGTCCGAGATAGAAGTCGTCCTTGGGCCGGATACTGCTTCTGAGCCTGCCCTCCCCGCCCATCCCATAGCCGAAGCAGCCACATCGGCCGAACCGGCTGCGACCTCGGCGGTGACTGAACCAGATACGGCAGCCGAGTCTCCAGCGCAGAAGGCCGCCCCGCCCCTAGCGCCCGTCCTCGACGAGTTGGACGACGGGGAGTTCGACCTCTCGGGCTGGGAGGTCGAAGAGGAGCCAACGCGGCCCGAAGCCGACTCGGTGGTCGTGGAGTCGGCCAGCGCGGTCCAAATCGCCATCACGGCCCACGAGCCGATCGACTCCTCTGTCGAATGGGATGACATCGACGCCTACCTTCCGGAAGTGGCCTTGCCACTGGCTCGGGCGGACGATGCCGAAGGCCGCGCGAGGCTCAGGCTTCTTCTGTTGCGGGCGCTCCGGGAAGGCAGCGTCCCCGCGCTGGATATCCAAGCCCAGTCAACCAACGAGGACCGCTCGGCCAATCCTGAGGCCGAGGCTTACTTGGCCATGGTCATCAACGACCTCGGCGCAGAGGCCGACGAACGCTTTGAATACTCCGGCGCAGATGAAAGCTTCGAGGTGTTCGTGGACCCCGAGGAGACGCCCGACGAAGAGGCGACCCTCAATGAAGCCCTTGTGGCGATCGATCGGGCCGCGTCGCCCCGCCATGAGCCGCTTCGGATCTACCAGCGCGAGTTCCAGCGTCTGCGGCTGCTCACCGCCGAAGAGGAGGTCCGGCTCGCGAAGGACATGGAAGCTGCCCTCAACGTGGCGCTCGACGCACTGGCGAGCTGGCCTGATGGCATCGCGCGGACTCTGGCAGCCGGCGCGGACGCCATCGCTGGATCGCGCCAGCTCTCCTCGATCTGGGTTGGCGGCGAGCCTGACCCGGAGCCTGCGTCGGCCGAAGACTTGGAAGCGGGCGAACCTGCCGTGGAGAACTCCGAAGACGCCACGGAAGACGAAGGGGAGCAGAGGAACATGGGGCATGCTGACGCTGGCGCAGCCGGCTTCGCCGATGCGCTCCGTCGGCTGGCAGCGCTGACCGAAGCCGAGGATGTCCCTAGGGCCTCGCTCCAGGATATTCGCCAGGCTCTTGCTAGCCTGCGCCTCAACCGCCGCTTCTTGCTGGAACTGATCGATGCCGCGCATGGATCGGCGCCCTGCCCCGCGTTCGCGCGCGCCATGGCCGGCTTTCGGCAGCACCGCGACCGGATGACGGCGGCGAATTTGAAGCTGGCCTTCTTCCACGCGAAGAAATACCTGTACAGCAAGGAGCCGCTGGACGACTTGGCGCAGGAAGCGAATATCGGATTGCTCAAAGCCGTCGACCGCTACGACTGGCGCCGCGGCTTTCGCTTCTCGACCTACGCCACCTGGTGGATCCGACAACAGATCAGCCGGCACGTCGCTGACAAGGGCAGGACCATCCGCGTGCCGGTCCACATCTTCGAAAAGCTGCAGCGCGCGGAGCGCATTGCCCAGGCCGTCGAAACAGCCTCTGGCCGCGAGCCGACCCTCGCCGAGCTGGCGGAGCGGGTGGAAATGCCTTCCCAGAAGCTCGCGGCGCTGATGCGCATCGCGCCCGAGCCGTCCTCCATTGACGAGGCGACTGTCGACGGGATGATCGCCATCGACGCCCGCGACGCCTACGCGTCGCCGGACCCCGCAGACGTTGTTGACGAAATTCAACTGAATTGGGCGGTGGACCGCTACATCTCGTCGCTGTCGACTAAAGACCGCAAGGAAGAGCGCATCCTGAGGATGCGCTTCGGCATCGGGGTCGACGAGGCGTTGACGCTCGACGAGATCGGCATGCGCTTCGAGGTCACGCGCGAGAGGATCCGGCAGATCGAAGCCAAGGCGCTCAGAAAGCTCCGGCATCCAGGTCGATCGGAGCCCTTCGCCCGCATGGCGCTGGGCTTGCAGCCGGAAGAGAACCCCCTCGCCCAAAGCGCGCCCGAGCCCGAGGGCGACGACGCGCCCGATACCGCCGAACTCATCCAACCGCCCGCGAAGCCGACGCGGCAGGGGGCGCCACGGCCGCCACGCGAGCCCGCGCAGCCAGCCGGCTCCTCGAAACCTTCCGCCCTGGACCAGCTCCTCGCGAAGGCCCTTGAGCTTGGCGTCCCCGTCAATGACGAGCGGCAGAGCGCCGGAAGCATCTGGGTGGAGCTCCTGGAGCCCCGCGACAACACGCACCGCCGGCTGATCCGCAGGCTCCTAGATTTCGGCTTCGCGTTCTGGCCAGGGAAGGGCTATTGGAAATGACCGCGAAGACCCGCAAGGCGCCGCCGCGCGCGATGGCGATGCTCGAATCCCTACGGGGCTTGGGCTACTCGACAGCAGCGGCCTTGGCCGACATCGTCGACAACAGCATATCTGCCGGCGCGGGCGAGGTCCGCATCGATTTCCAGTGGGACGGGCGCGACAGCCGCGTGCTGATCCTGGACGATGGGCGCGGCATGAGCGACCCGGAGCTCGAAGGCGCGATGCGGCTCGGGGACAAGAACCCCTTGGCAACGCGCGAGGCCCATGATCTTGGCCGCTTTGGCATGGGCTTGAAAACCGCGTCGCTCTCGCAGTGCCGCCGCCTGACAGTCGCCAGCGCGAAGGGAGGCGGGCGGAGCTGCCTGCGGTGGGATCTCGACGAGCTGGCCGCCGATCCGCAGAGCGATTGGCTGCTCTTCGAAGGCCCGACCGAGGGATCCGAGCGTCACCTCGTCTGCCTCGACGGCAAAGCGTCCGGGACGCTGGTGCTGTGGGAGAAGCTCGACCGCATCGTCACCGCCGGCTACACGGTCGACGACTTCCTGGCGTTGACGGTGGTGGTCGAAGCGCACCTTGCGATGGTTTTCCATCGACTGCTGCAAGGCCCTCGCGCGCGGATCAAGCTGCTGCTCAATGGGCGAGCCGTCGAGCCCTGGGATCCGTTCATGTCGGGGCATCCCGCCAAGCCGTGGACCTCGCCGCCCGCGCCGATGCGGACCGACAGCGGGCTGGTAGTGGCGCAGTGCCATGTCCTGCCCCACCACGACAAGCTGACCAAGGACGAGTTCAAGAAGAACGAGGGGCCGGCAGGCTGGACCGCGCAGCAAGGCTTCTACGTCTTCCGCAACGAGCGGCTGCTAGTCGCTGGGGGCTGGCTCGGCCTCGGCAACTCGAAGGCCTGGAACCGCGAAGAAGCGCACCGCTTGGCGCGCATCCAGCTCGACATTCCCAACACCGCCGACGCCGACTGGAAAATCGACGTTCGGAAGTCGACGGCACGCCCGCCGGTGGCGCTGCGGGCATGGCTGACCCGGTTGGCCGAGGACACGCGCGAGCGCGCTCGCCGGGTGTTCGCCTACCGCGGGACGCCGATGCCCGCCCAGCGCAACACGCCGATCGAGCAAGCGTGGCGGGTCGACCGCGTGAAGGATGGAATCCGCTATCGGATCGAGCCGACCCATCCGGCGGTCGCTGCCGTGCTGGACAGCGCGGGCGATCTCGCGCCGCTGGTCAAGGCCATGCTGCGGGTGATCGAAGAATCGGTGCCCGTCCAACGCATTTGGCTGGACACCGCGGAGAACAAGGACACGCCCAAGACCGGCTTCTCGGGCGAGCCGCCAGAGGCCGTCGCGACGGTCCTTCGCACGCTCTTCGCCGACATGATCGGGCGCCGCGGCATGTCCGTCGAAGCGGCCAAGCGCTCGCTGCTGTCGACGGAGCCATTCCAGAACTATCCAGGGCAGATCGCGCGGCTTGGCGGCCCTGGCTCAGCCTAGTCCCAAGAACATACAAAAGGGGGAGGATCGAATGCCAGAGTTCAGCACCTCGACCGCGACGGCGCTCAGCATCGCTCAGAGCCTGCTCGTCGCTGATCAGGACAAGGGGCCCATCACCGCGGCATTGATCACCGAGAAGGTGAACATCGCCGCCTCGGTCGTCGCGCCGGGCAATGAAGGCGCCGTTGACAAAGACGCCGTCATCGCCGAGCTGATCCGGCGGTACAGCCAGTGGATCGGTCGGGACACCGGCATGTCGGACACGACGGACCATGAGGCTTGGCTCAACGCGGCCCGCAAGAAGGACTGGAGATGTTGGCCGCGATACCGCGACATGCTCGAACGCAAGATGTCCGTGACCGCCGTCGATGCGCTGGACAAGTCCACCGACCGCATCCTGGGCTGGATGGAGGACCCAGGCCGCGCGGGGGCGTGGGACCGCCGCGGCCTAGTCGTGGGGCACGTGCAGTCCGGAAAGACTGCCAACTATTCGGGCCTGATCTGCAAAGCGGCCGACTCCGGCTACAAGATCATCATCATCCTGGCGGGCCTGCACAACAATCTGCGCTCGCAGACGCAGATCCGCCTCGAAGAGGGTTTCCTCGGCTACGAGACCTCAGCCAACGGCGACATCGTCAAGCTGATCGGCGTCGGCGAGCATGGCCGCGATTTCGAGATCAAGCCCAACTGCGCGACCAATCGCACCAACACCGGCGACTTCAACACGAAGATCGCCAAGCACTTGGCCATCACCCCGGAGCAGCGCCCTTGGCTCTTCGTCGTCAAGAAGCACAAGGTGGTGCTGGAGCGCCTGCTGAAATGGATCCGGGGCCATGTGGCTGATGCCACCGACGAGCACGGCAAGCGCTTCGTCTCGAACCTGCCGCTGCTGCTGATCGACGACGAGGCCGACCACGCCTCGGTCGACACCGGCGAACAGCACATCGGCGCCGATGGCAAGCCCGACGAGGACCACGAGCCCAAGGCCATCAACAGCCGGATCCGCAAGATCCTCAACACCTTCGCCAAGAAGGCCTACGTCGGCTACACGGCCACGCCCTTCGCCAACATCTTCATCCACCGCCAGAACGAGACACCCGAGGAAGGCCCCGACCTCTTCCCGCAATCGTTCATCGTCAACCTCGCAGCCCCCTCCAACTACGTCGGCCCGGCGCGCGTCTTCGGCCTGCAAACGCCCGAGGGACGCAGCGGCCTGCCGCTGACCCGGGTTTTCCAAGACCACGCCAGCGATGACGGCCGCGATGGCTGGATGCCGGCGAAGCATCAAAAAGACCACGCTCCGGCCCACATGGGGCAGGACGCGCTGCCGCCCTCGCTGCGCGAGGCCGTCCGTTCGTTCGTCTTGGCCTGCGCGGCCCGGGAAGCCCGCGGCCAAGGCGCGCAGCACTCCTCCATGCTCGTTCACGTCACCCGCTTCACGCTCGTCCAAAAGGAAGTGCACCGCCAGGTTGAAGACTTCGTCCAGAAGATGAAGCTGCGGATCACCCGCGGGATCGACCATGAGGCGCTGCTCGACGAGCTGCGTGCGCTTTGGGAGTCCGACTTCGTTCCCACTACCGAGGCGATCGCCTCCAAGCTGACCGAGTCGGAAGAGAAGCCATCCGCCCTGCCTTGGGCCGAAGTGCTCGCCAAGCTGCCCGACGTCCTCTCAGACATTGAGGTGCGCATGGTGAACGGCAAGGCCAAGGACGCGCTTGATTACGCCGAAGAAGGCGCCAAGGCGCTCAAAGTCATCGCCATCGGCGGCGACAAGCTCGCGCGGGGCCTGACGCTCGAAGGCCTTTGCACCAGCTATTTTGTGCGCACGACGAAGATGTATGACACGCTGATGCAGATGGGCCGCTGGTTCGGCTACCGCCCTGGCTACATCGACCTCTGCCGCCTCTACACGACCGAAGAGCTTGTCGAATGGTTCGGCCACATCGCCGACGCCTCCGAGGAGCTGCGCGAGGAGTTCGACACGATGGCCGAGAGCGGAGCGATCCCCCGCGACTACGGCCTGCGCGTGCAATCTCATCCCGTGCTGCTGGTGACCTCGCCGTTGAAGATGCGAACGGCCAAGAACCTGCAGTTGTCGTTCAGCGGCGATCTGCTCGAAACCGTCTCCATGCACAACGACGGCAAGATCCTGGATCAGAACCTCGACACGGCCAACAAGCTCATCGCCGCCTGCGGCGCTCCCGACGAGACCAATCCCGAGCGCGTGCGCGGCACGCAAAATCAGCAGTGGGAAGGCTTCCTCTGGAACGACGTGCCGGCCGACCACATCGCCGACTTCTTCGAGTCCTTCATCACGCACCCGAAGGCGCGCAAGGTCAACAGCGCTCTGCTCCGCGACTTCGTCCGCTCCATGGCCACGACGAACGAGCTGACCTCGTGGACCGTCGCACTGCTGGGCGGTGGATCGGGCGACAAGCACACCTTCGCTGGCGGCCTGACCATCGATAGGATGACCAAGCGCACAGCCGACAAGGACATCTCGGATCGATACGCGATCGGCCGGCTGCTGTCGCCCCGGGACGAGGCGATCGACTTGGATGATGCGGCGTGGAGCGCGGCGCTGGCCCGCACCAAGAAGATGTTCAACCCTGACGCGGGCCGCCAGAAAAACGGCGTCAAGCCCAGTGAACCCGACACGCCCAACGGCCCGTCGATCCGCTTCATCCGCGGCAAGGGATCCGAGGCCGATGGCGTCGCCCCCGCGCCGCAACGCGGGCTCCTGCTGCTCTATCCGCTCGACCCCCAGCAAGCGGGCAGCGAGGCGCTTGCTGACCGGAAGAATCCGGTCATGGCCTTTGGCGTCAGCTTCCCATCGAGCGACTCCGGCGTGAAGGTCGAATACGCGGTGGACCACCTGCTTTGGACACAAGAGTATGGCCCTGCTGATTGACGACATCGAGCTCGCCTGGCGCTCGCTGCGGGATAGCGCGGATGCCTCCGGCTGGCGCAGCATCTCCATCGCCACGATCGGCCCATGCTCCTTGCTGGCCGGCCTGAGCTTCCCCGACAAGAACGAAGCTCTCCTCGCGAGCTTTGCAACCTCAGCGATCCCCGCAGCCGAGAAGCTCCCCGATGGTCAAGGCTTCGCGGTGTCGCGCGTGGAGCCCAGCGGCGACGGTCTGACATGGCTCGCGCTCACCCGCAGCGTGCACGGCAGCTTGGAGCTCTTCGCCGCCATGGTGGCGGACGTCGCCCACGCGATGGACGCCGAGTCAAGCGCCGACGAGAAGCGGCTGCTGCGAGTCTTCCTGGGACGCATCCGCGCCTGGCAAGAATTCATGCGTAAGGGCGCTCAGGCCCTCAGCCCCGAATCCGAGATCGGCTTGGTGGGCGAGCTGACGCTGCTGAGGGCGATCATCGACGCGGGCCTTCCCCTGGCCTCTGCCATTGAATCGTGGGTGGGGCCGCTCGACGGTGTTTGCGACTTTGAGATTGGCACCGGCTCTTTGGAGGTGAAGGCCACGCTGTCAGCGGTTGGCTTCCCTGCCAAGATCGGGTCGCTGGAACAACTCGACGATTCCGTTCGCCAGCCGCTCTTCCTGGCCGGAGTGCGGCTGCGCCAGACCGACACCGGGCAGAGCCTGCCGGAACTGGTGGCGGACATGCGCGACGTAGTCGCAGGCGACGCCGAGCCTGTGCGCTTGCTGAGCGAGCGGCTGATCGCCGCGGGCTACTTCGACGCCCACGCGGACCGTTATGTCCGCCGGTTCGCGCCGGCTGAAACCAGCGTCGTCGAAGTGAAAGACAGCTTCCCCCGTCTCACCCCCGGCAGTGTCCCGCTGGGCGTCACTAAGGCCGCGTACGAGATCGATCTGGACAAGGCCGCGGGGCCGAGCGTCCCGACCGCCGATGCATTGAAGAAGTTGGGAGCGATATGAGTTCAACCCTGTCGGATTTTCTGCGCGAGACGCAGACCGCCGTGAAATCCCAAATGCGCGATGGCGCGCTGTATGAGGAGCTGGTCTTTGCCGGGATCGTGATGGATCACATGTCGGAGATCGGCATGACCTTCGAGCCTGTCGAGTGCCACTATGAGGGGACCGTCGTCAATGCCAAGCTGCGGCTGAGCGGCTACTCCATCTCCGACGACAGCGACCAGCTCGACTTGTTCGTGAGCCTGTATGCCGGCGCCGAGGAACCCTCACCGATCACGGACACCGAAACCAAGCAGGCCGCCGAGCGCTGCCTTCGTTTTCTGACTGAGTGCGCCGAAGGCAGGATGGCCCAGAGGCTCGACCAATCCAGCGACGTGCGCTCGCTCGCCGAGACGCTACAGGCCATCTACAACGACCTCGAACAGGTGCGCGTCTACGTCATCACCGACCGGGTCGCCAAGTCCAAGAGCTTCAAGACGCGCGACATCGGCGGAAAGGCCGTGCGCCTGGAAGTGATGGACATCGAGCGGCTGCACCGGCACACCTCCGAAGGCAAGCCGCGCGATGAGCTGGTAGTCGACTTCAAAGAAGTGTCAGGCTCACCCCTGCCCTGCGTCTATGTGCCCGGCGAAAGCGACGACTACGACTACGCCATGACGGCGGTCCCTGGCGAAGCGCTGCGGCTGCTTTACGAGAAATTCGGTGCGCGCCTCCTTGAAGCCAACGTGCGCTCCTTCCTGAGCGTCAAGGGCAAGGGCGTCAACGCCGGCATCCAGTCAACTCTCCGCACCGCGCCCGAGCGCTTCATGGCTTACAACAACGGCATCGTCATCGTGGCCGACGAGATGGTGCTGGGCAAGACCTCCGAGGGCGAGCAAGGTATTGCCTGGCTAAAAGGCCTGCAGATCGTCAACGGCGGGCAGACCACGGCCTCCCTCTACTTCGCCAAGAAGAAGTATCCCGACACCGACCTGAGCCGAGTGCGCGTGCCGGCCAAGATCATCGTCATGAAAGCGCAAGACTCCACCAAGGAAGAGGCCCTGGTGTCGGACATCTCGCGATATGCCAACAGCCAGAACGCGGTCCGCCAATCGGACCTCTCGGCGAACAAGCCGTTCCATGTCGAAATCGAGAAACTCTCGCGCTCGGTCTACTGCCCCGACGGCGTCGGCCAATGGTTCTACGAGCGAGCCGCGGGCAGCTACAACACGCTGCTCTCCCGCGAGGGAACCACGCCGGCCCGCCTCAAAGCCCTGAAGGACGCCATCCCCACCGCGCGGCGCGTGACCAAGACCGACTTGGCGAAGTACCTCAACGCCTGGGACCGCAAGCCCGACATCGTGAGCATGGGCTCGCAGAAGAACTTCGACCGCTTCATGGCGGCGCTCTCGCCGGCCGACGGCCAAGAAGCGCCGCTACCCAATGTGGCCGACTACAAGGCCATGATCGCCAAGGCCAAGCTCTACCGCGACGCCCAAAAGCTTCTGCGGCCGATGTTCCAAGCCTTCCAGGCCAATGTCACGGCCTACACGATCTCCGTACTCGCGGAGAAGCTGGGCTCGCGCATCGACCTGAGCCGCATCTGGGAGAAGCAGGCGGTCTCGGCAGAGCTCATGGAGCAGATCGCGACCTGGGCCAAGGAAGTCAACGACACGCTGCACGCCACCTCCGGCGGGCGCATGGTGTCGGAGTGGGCCAAGCGGCCGGAATGCAAGGATGCGGTGATGGGCGCGAGCTACTCGGAGCCGGCCGACGGCATTCCGGAGGTCAAGCCCGCCTGATCAGCTTGCCGGCTCGTCTCCGCGTATCGTGACGCATCCAACATGGCCGATATCGTCAGCCCCGCCAAGCGAAGCCAAATGATGTCTGGCATCAAAGGCAAGAACTCATTGCCCGAGATGCTGGTCCGCAAGGCACTGTTTGGCATTGGCTATCGGTTCAGACTGCATCGACGCAGCCTGCCGGGCACGCCCGATATTGTGATGCCGAGCCGAAAAATCGCGATCTTTGTACACGGGTGCTTTTGGCACTCGCATCAGGGATGCAAATATGCCAAGACCCCTTCAACTAGAACAGAATTTTGGAAAGCAAAGCTGCAGGGGAACCTGCAACGTGATCAGCGTGCAACGGCGGATTTGATAGAGATGGGTTGGCGCGTACTAAATGTGTGGGAATGCGCTACACGAGACTCGAAAACGGTCGCCGAACTACCCGAAGCACTCCGCCAGTGGGTGGAAGGAAGCGAAAACCTAGGCGAAATCAGTGGCCCGTTGCATCTTTAAGCTATCAAATAAATGCGCCACCTTCGCAAATCACCGAATGCATGCACATTAGAAAGGGCATGAAATGGTACAACGCGTGACGCTGGATGCAATGATACCGCGCGCAGATTTTGCGATTGCCGATGAAGAGTTCACTGTCGACTTGGTTCAGAATTTTCCAATAAGCTTTCTTCAAGCTGACTCAGCCATCTTAAAATTACTCCGCAAACCCGATTTTCAACGAGAAACCAATCAATGGTCGCCCGAGCAGGTCGCAGTTCTGATTGCGAGCTTTCTCGACAACGAAGTAATTCCGTCGCTGATTTTGTGGAAATCTCCAACATATATTTTTGTAATTGATGGAGGACACCGACTGAGCGCACTTCGCGCCTGGATTGAAGATGACTACGGCGACGGCGCACTGAGCCTCAGTTTTTACAAAGGCGAAATTTCAGAAGAGCAGAAAAAGACTGCAAGACGCACCCGGCAACTGATAGAGCAAAAAATAGGCAGATTTTCAAACCTGCGCAATCTCAGTGGCACGAAGGTATCCGATGACGCAGTCGCCGTAAAACGGGCAAACCGTCTATTTACTCGCGCCTTGAATCTCCAATGGGTACTAGGAAATGCAGACGTCGCTGAAACGTCATTTTTTAAGATTAATTCCCAAGGAACTCCGCTCGACGACACGGAGGAAATGCTGATAAGAAATCGACGCAAACCTATTGCCATTGGTGCGCGGGCGATCTTGCGATCCGGGACAGGGCACAAATACTGGTCCAGCTTTTCTCAGAACCACAAAGATAAGCTAGAGGAGCTTGCTAACGACTTTTACGAGCTACTTTTTGAACCAGAATCAAAAATACCTCTCAAAACGCTTGACGTACCTTTTGGGGGATCCGTATCACCTGTCGAAGCTCTTTCCTTGCTGATAGACTTTTTGATGCTCTCCGGTTCTAGCACGTCGGAAGCCTTGGCGATTGAAAAGCAGCCCAATGACGAGACCGGTGAAGAAACAATCGGTGTCCTACGAAGATCGATTGAAATCTTAAACCGCATAACGGGCAATACACCAGGAAGTCTTGGCTTGCATCCAGCAGTTTATTTTTACAACGAACGAGGCAAATACAATCGTTTTTTGTTTCTTGGGATGACTGCACTCTTAACGGAACGCGTCAGGAACAACGATACTAAATTTTTCAAAAAATTCACTCGCGCCAGAAGCATCATTGAGAATTTTCTCGTCGCCAACAAGTCGCTGATTGCTCTTATTCAGCAAAACATGAGCAAAGCTCAGCGGGTTCCCCGCATGAAGCAGCTATTTGAATACCTCATCGAGGTAGGCGCCTCAGGCGAGCTACCAATAGCGGAGGAAGCAATTGCACAACTCGGCCTGCGCGGACGAATTCTGGACGTGAATTCAGCCCAGAACACGTTGAACTTTAGCGATGACGCAAAGTCGATGTTGTTTGTAACGGCAGCGCTTGCCGGAGCTCTGCGTTGCCCAATTTGCCAGGGCTACTTGCATCCAACGAAGTCAGTTTCGTATGACCACATAGTTCGTCGCCAAGACGGTGGCACTGGTGATGTCGCAAACGGCCAAATGGCTCACCCGTTTTGCAATACCGCGGTCAAAAACTAAACTAACGCTTCGTTGGTCGGCGCGGTGCTGACATGAAGTCGGAAATGATTTGACCGATCTGCTTGGCCAGAAGCGGCGGGACGGCGTTGCCGATCTGCCCGTATTGCTCCGTCCGGTTCCCCTCGAAGAAGTAGTTGTCGGGGAAAGTCTGCAAGCGAGCCGCCTCACGCGCCGTCAGGCTGCGACACTGTCCCGGATCCGGATGGATGTAGTAGTGCCCATCCTTCTTGATGTGGGCGACCACAGTTGACGACGGATGCTTGCCGATCTGGACGCGGAAGCGATCCTTGAAGGGTATCGTCTCCTCGTCCACGTTCACATGGTCTGGCAGCAGCTTGGGCGGGAAGTTGCGCAGGTCCGGAGCGTATGTCTGCGTCGCGGCAAAGCATGCCGCGAACATATAGCGGTGAAGATCTGACCGCATGTGACTTCGCGTCTCGTGGTGCAGGACGCCGCCGAGCTTGGGGTCCAGATACCACTGCCGAAGATCCTTCGGCATGTTATTTCCCGGGGTGACAGGGGTTTCAATGAATGGACCGCCAAACGTCTTGTGCTTCTCGGCCTTCTTGATGAACTTCTCCATCGCTGCCTCTATGGTCGAACGCAGCGGCGCCTTCCAGCCAGCCAAGGTACTGGGCGATTCTTTTACGGCCTTGATCCAAGCTTCTTGCGAATCCGGCTCTTTGGACAACCGGCTACGCAGATCAGGCAGGCCCGCCAAGGCGGTGCTCACGCCGATCTTCTTTTTTTGCTTGCGAAGCAGAAAACTCTGAGGCCGGTCCCGTAGCGCGGGGGTCGCCGCAGCCACGTCTGAGCGAATGCCAAAGAGGATCACTCGATGCCGGCTCTGCGGGATGCCATGATCGTCGGCCTCGATCACATAGTCGTTGGGGTCCAGCTCACCATCTGCCTTGTGGACCACAAGCGAACGGACTTCATAGCTGAGGTCTGCCTTGGGCGCTTTCAGGTCAGCAAGAATCTGCTCGAAGATGCGCTTGCCGGAGTTGGTCGAGTTCAGCATCCCCTTGACGTTCTCCATGACGAACACCGCCGGAGAGAACTGTTTGATGATGCGCAGATATTCGATGTAGAGGAAATGCTTGGCGTCGGCCTCGAACTTCTTCACGTCCTTCCCGCGCAGTCGCGAACGACCAGCCAGAGAGTAAGCTTGGCACGGCGGCCCTCCGATGAGCACCCAGTCGGTCTTCCCGCCCAGAGCCTCTCGGATCCATCCGTCGACCTCCTTAGGAGGGATGACGCCCAGCTCCGCGCAGCGGGCCTCTTTGGACGCGTGCTCAGCAGCGACCTTGATGTCAGGGTGTGCGAGAAACTCTTCGCGACCGATCTTGCCGCGGACATAGTCGTAGTAGCAGTCCGGAACCTTGCCCTTCGGGAACTTGCGGAAGATCGCCCGAAGCATCAATGTCCGATGGGCGATTGGATCCTTCTCGATGGAAATCTTGACGTCAAAGCGACGCTCGCCGTTGGTGCCCAGAACGGATGAGAAGCCTTCGCAGAGTCCCCCTGGCCCGGCAAAAAGATCGATGACGGGTATCGCTGCTTTCTTTTTCTGCATTTGTCTGTAGGCACATCGCGAGTGAGCCCCAAAAGTACTCATCGCACGTTCTGTCATTCTGCCAGGCTAAATCAGGGGGCCCTCGGCTGCGGCACAAGCCCGTTGCCGAGCCGCACAAAACAAAGGGAAAACCCTTGGAGGGGTGGCCTTCAACGCGGAAGGGCGCTTCGAGCTATAGCTTGATCCCGACAGCTATCTGGCGGCCGGCCACCACACATGCTGCTCCGATCGCAACGATGGCGGTCGGACAAGCTTCCCACCGACAGGCATGTGAACACCGTTCCGCTGACATCCGCAGCGCTCAAGCTCCGAGGCAAAGGCGAAAAGATCCTACGGGCTCGAAAGCGCCGGTGTCCCAATCCTGCTGAAGTAGGCGCCAAAGCGTTCGACCAACGACGGAACGAACTGAGGCGCAAGGGACGCCCATCTGTTCGCTGTCAGCAGCTCTTTGATCTGCGCGACCGGAATAGCCCTCAGATCGTTGAACTGAACAAACCAAGGCCCGAGCTGCTTTCCATCGTGGTCAAGCATCGGGGGAAGGAAGTGCAGCTTGTGAGACCCATCATGCTGTGCAATGCGTGGCTGCTCCTTCGGCTTTTCGTTCCAGCGCTTGGAGACATCGGCACAACGGGCGATCAGAACCGATTCCACCTTACCCTCCTGAGCGAGATCGCAGCGGGGCGTAACGACGATCCACAAACCATCCTCGTACTTGACTAGGTCACCAGTGTCCAACCGCTCCTTGATCGCGGGCATGAAGTACGTCTCTTCTGGGTGCGCATTTCCGCCGTCGGCATCCAGCAGTGCATCGTGAACATGCGCGACAACATGACGGGCGAGCATGCCGCCGATGTCAGCGCCGTCGTCCTTGGCCCAGTTCTTCCATCGAGGCCAGATAGAACGAAAGAACACCCGCGCGGTCTCTCTCTCCACGGCATCCCTCGTTGTTCGCAGCTGCAAGAGCATCTTGTATTGCCTCGCAAGCCAGCTGAAAACTGGATCGAGACCATCGCCACGGTCGAAAACCTCGACTTGAGGAACGTCGCCGACCTCGGCTTCCTGTCGCTGTCCGGAATAGATCGCGATTGCCACCGGATGGGAGCCAAGTGCATAGCGGACCAGCGCATTGCCATGATCATTCGGCTCCATCTGCCCTTCGGTCTGCAGCCTCAGATCGACAACGACGGCGTCTGGCTTCTGCGTCCGGAGGACCTGTTGAGCTTCGGCCACTGATCGTGCAGTGACGGTCTGAACCGCAAAGCCGTGTGCTTCCGCGTCTGCATTGTGAGTGGCCGCCCGGTCATTCCAGGCGCTGATGTTGTCCTGCTGATCTTCCACAAGCAGGATGTGTAGCGTTGGCATTGTTCTCCCTCCCTATCAAAATCTTTACGGTGTCTTTTGCATTTCGATCAAGAAAGAAGTCTCGTCGGGTTGGGGGTCATAGATGACCCTTCCTTTGCTGGCCTGCATTGCCTCTCTCGCAATCGCCAGCCCAAGTCCTGAACCTTCTGGTTTGAGCGTGAAGCCAGGTTTGAAAAGGTTTTTCGCAAGGACGGCATCTATCAAGGGCCCGTTATTCGAAAGAACAATTCGAACCCACTTTTTAGAGTGCGTCATGGCAACACGAAGCTCTCGCGGCTTTGTGGGACTGGTACCAAGCCAGTGGATGGCGTTGTCGATGATGTTCAACAAGGCGGCCATCAGGTCGGCCTCATATACAGTGACCTTGGGAGCGCCATCCTGAACCTTCCTGACGACGGTCACGCCATTCTGGTCAAGCAAATCCTTGAACAGGGCCAAGCAACGCTCCACAACCTCCATGGGATCCAGCGACTTGGGTCGACCGCGCTTCCGACTGGCGATTGGGTCCAGCGCCCTGAAAAGCTTCGTCAGATGACCTGCGGAGTTATGAATCGACGCAGCGTTCTTGGCAAATGTATCCCTGAAATTCTTGCCGAATGGGGTTTCATCGAGAAGCCGGGGGGCACCGTCCGACAACCCTTTGGCCCTCGTGTTGATATCCCCGAGATAGCGCCGGCCATCGTGGAGCATTTGCGAGATGACAAGACCGAGGCTCGACTGCGCCGCGAGCTTGTGTTGATACGCCTCAAGCTCCTCTAGCGAAGTTTTCAAAGCACTGCTTTCCTGCTTCAGTGCCTTCTGCACCTTATCCCGGTATCGGGGCGGCAGCTCTGCAATTGCCCTCGTAGTCGCCTGAAGGCTGACTTGTCCGCGGATTCCGCCGGTATCGCCCTCTTGCTTGCGGCTCAGGCCTGCCATTTCACGGAAGTCAACGCGCAAGTTTTCGGCCCGGGCCATGACGTCTGCCACGAGTCGCTTGAGACGCTCGAAGTGCCCGTTGTGCTCGAGACCCTCGCGACTGCTGCGTTCCACGAGCCCCGAGGCAGCCTCTTTCGCGATAGTGACGGTTCCCCAGACTTGGTTCAGACCCAGCTTCAATGAGGGGTTCTGTACACGTTTGCGCTCAAGCTCGAGCCAGTCCGATTCCGCGTCGCCGTATGGCCTGATCCTGAATCCTGCACGGTAGATACCAACGCCGATGTTTTCATCGAGCATCTTCCGGGCATCTAACCTGCCGATGGAGCTCAGGCCCATCTTTTTGAAGAGGTCAACGATCGCGTCAGGCTCGCGATCGTAGATGTTGAGGGCGATCGAAAACGGTCCGCATGGCTCTTCCCCTTCCCCAAGGGTCTGCGCTTCCATGACCAGAGGGATCGTCTGATCAGCAGCACGCTTATTGATGAACCTGCCTTCGAATGCACCGTCCTTGTCGAACTTGCCTTCCACCCGATAGTGGAAGACGTTGCCGAGAAAGAACGGACGGATCTCGGTTGGGTCAGCACTAGTTTCAGCTACGTCCGCCTCTTCAGCAAAAGCGCCGGAGACCAGAGACTGACCGTCAAAGCCATGAGCTTCCGCCGTGAAGCCCTTCAAATCCAGATAGATCCTGAATCCACGCTCGCGAGCCTCGTGCGGAGAAGCAAGCCGCCGGAGCTCGCGAATCAGTGACTCCAGTTGGTGTTTCGTCCACGGATCGCGGAGATGCGTAATCGTCAACGTGACTCCGGTGGTCTCGGAATCTCTGCCTGGACGGGTGGAAATGTTGATGTCTATCTCATCGAGATACTGACTCTCTTCGAAGAGCTTCCAGTTCACCTCGAACTCACTCACCTCGCGCAGCTTCCCCGATGCCTTGTGACAGGTGCTCAGATGAAGAAGGGATCCAAGCCTTGCAGTAGCGAAGCGCCCAACGCCCTTGGCGCCTAGGAGCCTCCCCCCCGCGTCAGAATGGTTGTCGCCCCGATAGAACCGAAGAATTGGGGGTGACGATGAGAGAAGAAGTTGGCTCGATACGGACAAGCATTCAAGGATCGGGCGGTAGCGCGCATGCTGCCGCCGGAGAGCGCGCCGCCGGAGGTGGTGTCGCGTGAGATCGGCATCGGTGTGGACACGCTGGAGCGCTGGCGCGCGCAGTCGCTGTCCAAGCCGCTGCAAAAGCGCGAGTGGACGGCCGCCGCGCGGCTGGAGGCGGTGATCACGACCGCGGCCATGGACGAGGCCACGCGCAGCGCCTGGTGCCGCGAGAACGGCGTGTACCCGCAGCAATTGCTGCAGTGGCGCACCAGTGCGACGCAGGCCCTGGCCGCGCCCGAGGAGGCGCGCGCGAGCCCGTCGCAGACCCGCGAGGATCGGCGTCGCATCAAGGAGCTCGAGCGCGAAGTGCGCCGCAAAGACAAGGCCCTGGCGGAGACAGCAGCGCTGCTGGTACTTTCAAAAAAAACGGCGGCGATCTTCCAAAGAAACACGCAGGGCGAGGACGAATGATCGGCCTCGAAGATCGCCAAGAACATGCCCGCAACATTGAAGTCGCGCGCCGAGCCGGAGCCCGGCTTCACCAGGCCTGCGAGGTGGTGGGTATCACCGCACGCACCCTGCAGCGCTGGAATGCTCACCAGGGCCTCGAAACGGGCGATGGCAGGCCCGCAGCGATGCGCCCGGTGCCCGCGCATGCGCTGACCGAAGCCGAGCGCGCCGAGGTCCTGCGCGTGGCCAACGAGCCGCGCTTCGCCGACATGCCGCCGGCGCGCATCGTGCCGATGCTGGCTGACGAGGGCGTGTACATCGCCAGCGAATCCACCTTCGCACGCGTGCTGCGCGCCCAGGGCCAGATGCGCCATCGAGGGCGGGCTAAGGCGCCGCGCAAGAGCCGGCCGCCGACCACGCACATCGCCACCGCGCCGCGACAGCTGTGGTGCTGGGATATGACGTTCCTGCCCACGCAGGTCGTCGGGCGCTGGTTCTTCCTGTACCTGATCCTGGACGTCTACAGCCGCAAGATCGTGGGCTTCGAGGTGCATGAGGAGGACGACAGCGATCACGCCGCGCGGCTCGTGCAGCGCACCGCGTTGGCGGAGGGCATCCATGCCCTGCCGCGCGACGACAGGCCCGTCCTGCACGGCGACAACGGCGCCACGCTCAAGGCCACCACGGTGCTGGCGATGCTGTGGTGGCTGGGCGTGAAGCCCTCGTACTCCCGTCCTCGCGTGAGCGATGACAACGCCTTCGTGGAGTCGTTGTTCCGCACGGCCAAATACCGGCCGGAGTTCCCGGACAAGGGCTTCGCCGACCTCGGCGCCGCGCGCGAATGGGCGCGCGAGTTCGTGCATTGGTACAACTACGACCACCGTCATAGCGGCATCCGCTACGTGAGCCCGGCGCAGCGCCACGACGGCGCGGACGTTGCGCTCCTCGCGGCCCGGCACGACGTGTATCACAAGGCCCGAAAGCGCAACCCGGCGCGCTGGTCAGGCCGCACGCGGGACTGGTCGCACATCGCGGCCGTCACGCTCAACCCAGAACGCGACTCTGTCGTCGCTGCGACCCGGCGCAGCAAGGATAGTCAGCCATTGGCTGCATAACCGAGGCGACAACTAGATTGACGCGCGCCGCCTCCGCCCGGAGGGACTGGTGCCGCGCTCCAACTTGTCCGTGGTCGCAGGTTCAAACCACTTGGCCGTGATGTCGTTAGCCGACATGCCATGTCCAGTGTCCGCAACGCGGATCTCTCCCGGCTTTCGGCCCTCCTGTAGCGAACCGGGAGGGGTGATCCTGATGCTGACGGAGGGCGAGTCGGCATCGTAGGCATTCTTGACCAGTTCAATGAGAGCGGCTTCAGGCCCGCTGATCAGCTGGTCACCGATCGTGCGGACAATCCTCGCCCGCGGACGGAGCTTGGCCATGCGGTACTCCTCCCTTAGAAGTTGCGGCTCGGCGGCTGGGAGCCGGAACCTGGTAGCTTTTGGTGGCTATCAACGTATCGTTCGCTTATAGCACGCGCGCATTTTGAGACCAGCTCTCACGGCAGGGAAACTGTTGATTCCCGCGCCATCCTGACCCACCGTTTCCGTCCAATCCTGACCCACCCTTGTTCGAGCCTCTTGGGCTCAGGTTGTGGGTAGCTTCCTCGGTTTGGACTCCTTCTTGGTGGTGGGTTGAGCTGAGCTGTTCTTGAAGCGGTAGCTGTCGTTGCCGGTTTCAAGGATATGGCAGTGGTGCGTGAGCCGGTCCAGCAGCGCCGTGGTCATCTTGGCGTCGCCGAAGACGCTGGCCCATTCGCTGAAGCTCAGGTTCGTCGTGATGACGACGCTGGTGCGCTCGTAGAGCTTGCTCAGCAGATGGAACAGCAGCGCGCCGCCGGACGAGCTGAACGGCAGGTAGCCGAGCTCGTCGAGCACGACCATGTCCATGTGGGCCAGCCGGTGCGCCATCTGGCCGGTCTTGTTGCAGAGCTTCTCCTGCTCGAGCTGGTTGACCAGCTCGACCGTGGAGAAGAAGCGAACCCGACGTCGGTGATGCTCCAGCGCCTGCACGCTGATGGCCGTGGCCAGGTGGGTCTTGCCCGTGCCAGGCGAAGCGGTCACATAGTGCCCGCGAACAGCAAGCTGAACTGCTGAAGATCTTCTATCCATACCACCCGCGTGCGGGCCAAGAGGTGGTCGTGGTGGGGCGTTGTCGTCAAGGCGATGTCGACTACCTGATCGTGCGCCAGCCGGATGACACGCAGGCGCATCTGCCGAAGTGGATGACGCTGCCGGAAGCGACGGCGCGAGCGGCCATCGTGGCGATCGCCAAGCCTTCTCTGCAAGCACTACTGGCGCTGCGACGGGAGTTGGATGCCGCCCTATCGTCACCGGCAGGTTCCACCCCTATTGGAGGCGTTGATGAAGCCCGACTCCAAGTGCCGCCAGCGCGAGCTGTTCGACGGCGACCCGCAGCTCCTGGCAGTCCTGCCGTCACAGCAGCCAGAGCTGATCGACCTGCTCGCGCAATTGCTGTGGCAGGTCTCCAGCGCACAGACGGCAATCAATCAGGAGAGCAATGATGACCAAGATCTGTCCTGAGCATCTCGCGCGCCGTGCCTATGTCTACGTTCGTCAGTCCACCGTGGATCAACTGCGCAACAACCACGAGAGCCGACGTCGCCAATACGCTCTGGCCGACCGTGCCCGGATGCTGGGATGGAGCGACGTGGTGGTCATCGACGATGATCTCGGCGTCTCAGCCAGCGGTGTTGCGCGCCCTGGATTCGAGCGATTGCTGGCGGCTATTTGCAGCGGCGAGGTCGGGGCCGTCGTATCCATCGAAGCCTCGCGCCTGGCGCGCAACGGGCGTGACTGGCACACGTTGCTGGAGTTCTGTGCTCTGGTAGGCAGCATCATCGTCGACGAGGACGGTGTCTACGATCCGCGCAGCGTCAATGATCGACTTCTGCTCGGCATGAAGGGCACCATGTCCGAGATGGAGCTGTCGTTGCTGCGGCAACGTTCAGTGGAAGCGCTCAAGCTCAAGGCCGCACGTGGCGATCTGTACACGATGGTGGCCGTCGGCTACGTTCGCAGCGATGGCGACCGCATCGAGCTCGATCCCGACTTGCGCGTGCGCACCGCCATCGCCGCCGTATTCCAGCGCTTCGCGCAGGCCGGCAGCGTGCGCCAGGCGTTGCTGTGGTTTCGCCAGGAGCGCATCGAACTGCCGGCGGTCACCTATACCGATGGCCGGCGCAGTGTGCAGTGGAGGCTGCCGGTCTACAACACGATGCTGCGCCTGCTGACCAATCCGGTCTACGCCGGCGCTTACGCGTTCGGCCGGACCGAGACCCGCTCGCGCATAGAAGCCGGTCGCAAGCGCGTGGTGCGCGGCCATCGGCGTGCCCGCGAGGACTGGCAAGTGTTGATCGTGCAACATCACGAGGGGTACATTGACTGGGAGACCTACGAGGATGACAGCGGGCGCTGGAACATCAGCCTGGCGATGTTGAAGCGCGAACAAGAGGCGACCGGCGGGGATGCGAGTCCCCCAAAAGTCCCCCAGCAAAGGAAAACGGGTTAGCGCCTTTCGGTGCTAACCCGTTGATTCTCTTCTTATTGTTGGCGCGGCTGGCAGGATTCGAACCCACGACCCCTTGGTTCGTAGCCAAGTACTCTATCCAACTGAGCTACAGCCGCTGAAGCCTCACAGTATAGCCAGATTTTTAGGCCCTAGGCAAGAGTTGGCCAGTTTTTTTGAAAAAAGTTGAGGCGGCCGCCCCGAGCGAGGCTCAAGGCAGGCGCGCCGCGGCCTCAAAGCAGCGGGCGCGGCGCTGGTCATCGCCCTCCTGTTCGGCAAGAGCCGCCAGTACCACCCAGCTGCGCCGGCGCGAAGCGTTGGGCATGGTGACATCGTCGGCTACCGCTTCGAGCATCAGGCGGGCCTTGCCCCAGAGCTGGCGCTCCGCCAGGGCATGGCCCAGCGCGAACGCCAAGGCGCGCTCGCGCGGGAAGCGGGACTGGGCCGACTCAAGGCGCTGCAGCCAGTCCGGCCCGCAGCCGGCCAGCACCGGCACGAGGGCCTGGGCCAGGGCCGCGCGATCGTCGGGCTGCAGCTCGGCGAGGTCGTCGAAGAAGGGTCGCAACCAACCCCGGCCATCGTCGGGCGCACCGAGCTGCCCAGCGCACTGCGCGGCCCGCGCGGCGACGAGGGGATCACGACGATCGGCTGGATCGAGCTGCTGCCAGACGGAGCGCAACTGGTCGACGTCACGTGCGCCGTCCAGCGCCTCGAAGGCCAGAGAGCGCAGCAGGCTCTGAGCCGCCGCCTTCGAAAAGGCCTGGTGCTTGGCAAGCAGGCGCGCGGTGCGCAGCGCATCCAGCGGCTGCCTGGCCAGGCGAGAGGCCTGCAGCCGCAGCCGCAGCGCCTGGGTGCGACGGGCGACACCAGGAGCCAGCTCCGCCAGCACGCTCAGTGCGCGCGTCGCGTCGCGGTCGTCCAGGGCCCATTCGGCGGCCAGCAAGCGGGCCCCGTCCTCCTGGGCCCGTGCACCGCCAGCGCGATGGGCCAGCTCAAGGGCACGGCTGAGCTGCTCGTCGCGGTGGCGGCGGTCCTGCAGCCGGTGCGCACTCGCCGCGGCCAGCAGGTGTGCCAGTGCCATGAAGGACTGATCGGTTGCCAGCTCGGGCGTCGCGGTCTGGATGTTGAGCGCCTTCTGCGCGGCTTTCTGGGCGCGGCTGAAGCGGGCGCCAAAGAGTTCCACCAGCGCCTCCCGCAGCGCCAGCTGGGCACTGCGTTCCCGCTGGGCCAGGCGCCACTCGCGGGCGCGCCTGGGCAGCGTGGTCAGCGCCTCGATCGCCTGGATGGCAGTCACGAGGGCAAAGCAGCCCGCGACAAGCACCAGCAAGAAGAGATTGAGCGAGACGTCGACCCGCCAGCCAGCCCAGTAGAAGCTGGCCAGGCCGTCGTTGGCACCAAGGGTCAGCGCCGCGACGACGGCGACGACGAAGAGCAGGACCAGCCAGATGACGAGACGCATGATCAGCGCCGTCCGGCCGCCCGAAGGCGTTGAAGCGCCCCTTCCGGGGGCAGTGAGCATTGCGAACGTGGGGGCATCATGTCCTCCCCCTCACCGACCGGCCGCGGCGGCGGTCAGCGCCGCCAGCGTGTCGTCGGGCCGCGGCACGCTGACCTGGCGCGCCTGCCCGGCGACCTGGCGCAGCAGCTCAGTCACGCTGGCAACCTTGCGCGAGCGTGTGTCGAAGTAGCGGTTCAGCATCTCCTGGCTGTCGCGCAGGTCGGCCTGAGCCGTGTCGAACTGGCGGCTCAAGAGGGCGAGGCGGGCGTTGAGCAGGCGCAGCTTGAGGTTCTCGCGCAGGAAGAAGCTCTGATCGGGCGAGATCAGTGCAGCCTCGGGGTGGTCGATGCGGGTCACGCGCAGCAGCGTGCGTGCCTCTCCCCAGACCAGGCCGGTCCAGGCGGAGAGCTGCTGCGTGGCCTGCCACCACCACAGCGCGAGCTTGCCGTCTGCGGCGGCCGCAGTCTGTTCACGCTGCAGCTTGAGGGCACGCTCGCGCTCCCTGGCGGCCTCGGCGTTGCGCTCGTCGCGCGGGCGCGGCGCGGCCTCGCTCCCGGACATCAGCGGCAGTTCGTCCGCCATGCGCACGACCTCGTCGAGCTTGATGGTCAGCGTGGACACGTCAACAACCGCCACCGCCTTGACGCGGTCCAGGTCGCGTGCAACGGCGCGGCGCACGCCTTCCATGCGCGGCTGCTTGTAGCGCAGCAAGCGCTCGTCGGCCTGCTTGAGAGCGGCGACGAGCGGCTCGGCACTGCCGGTGATCTGGGTCTGCTGCAGGGCCACGCGCAGCGCAGCCTCGATGTCACCGACGACGTTCTCGTCCCGCGAGCGCGACATGGACTGGATCAGGTCTTCCAACTGGCCTCGCTGCAAGGCCACCTCGGCGAGGCGGGCCTCCAGCAGCGAAACCTTGGCGGCGGTGTCGCGCACCAGTTCACCCGACTGCTTTGCAGCCAGGCGTGCCTCGGTAGCCTGCGCCTGGCTGGCTTCCTGGCGGCGCACCAGTTCCTGCTCGAGCGACTGCTGGCGCGACAGGCTCTGCCAGGCCAGCACCACGCACAGCAGCACGGCAACGCCCAGCAGCGCGAGCAGCCAGGGTAGCCAGGCCGGCAGGACGGGTGCGGAGGGGGGTGGCGGGGCGGCGGGCTCGGCCGCAGCAACGACAGGGGGATTCAGCTCGGGCTCACTCACGGTGCGTCAGATTCTGTCAGAGGCCTTTCAGGGCCTGAGTGACCGCTTCGGGGGCAGGTCGCGTCAAAACCACAGGCGCGAAGCCGGCGGCACGCGCCGCCTCGGCAATGCGGCCATGGGTGGCGATGGCGCGTTGGCCGGCCAGCGACAGGCCTTGCGCCTGCAGATGAGCGACGGCCTCGGCACTACTGAACAACCACACGAAGCGCAGGGGATCGGCCTGCACCGCTGCCAGCAAGTCCTGCTCGGCGGCGCTGAAGCGCGGAGGGGTGCGGTGATAGACGGTGATGGCCTCGATGTGAGCACCTGCCGCCATCAGGCGCTCGGCCAGCCACTCGCGGCCGCCGTCGCCCCGCAACAGCAGCACGCGTGCGCCGGCCCAGTCCCGCCGCGGCGCCAGTTGTTCCCAGAGATGCTCGGAGTCCAGCGAGGCGGCATCCACTGCGGGCTGAACGATCTGAGGCGCTGGGACGCCATGGGCGGCCAGCGCCTGGGCGCTGCCAGGGCCGACACAGGCCGCGAGCGTGTGCGCCGGCCAGACCGCGCCCTGGGCGTGGGCGAAGAACTGCTCGACGGCATTGGGGCTGACGAAGACAGCCAGGTCCACGGCTTGCAACGCGGCCCAGGCTGCAAGCACCGGACCGGCATCACGAGCCGGCAGGATCTCGATCAGGGGCAGGGCCTTCGCGTCGACGCCCAGCTCGGTCAGGCGCGCCAGCCAAGCCGCGCATTGCGGCCGCGGGCGGGTGACCAGCAGCGTGGACTCCGTCATCCCGGCAGATAGGAGCCGGCGCCGAGGTCCCGCAGGCGGGCGGCTGCCTGCTGACCCAGTGACCGAGCGGCACCGACATCGGTGACGGCTGCGGCGACGCTGACGCGCAGCAGCGGCGAGGCGTGCAGCTCGGCATGGCCCAGGGCCGCATCCAGGCACAGCATGCCGCCCTGCCAGCGTGCGTGCGCCGCGAGCGGCAGGCTGCAGCTGCCGCCGAGCGCACGCGACACGGCGCGCTCCGCCTCGCAGGCCAGCAGCGTCGGTGCGTGGACCAGCTTCGCCAGCGCACCGGCCAGCGCCGCGTCGTCGGCGCGGATCTCGATGCCCAGCGCGCCCTGCCCTGCACACGGCAGCATCTGCTCGACTTCGAACAGACTGCGCACGCGCCCCGCCAGGCCCAGTCGCTTGAGACCTGCGGCGGCCAGCACGATGGCGTGGTAGCCGCCCTCGTCGAGCTTGCGCAGCCGCGTGTCGAGGTTGCCGCGCAGCGGCTCGACACGCAGGTCCGGGCGCAGGCTCAGGAGCTGCGTCACGCGGCGCAGGCTGGAGCTGCCGACGACAGCGCCTTCGGGCAGCTCGGCCAGCGAGGCGTAGTCGTTGGCGACGAACGCGTCGCGCGGATCCTCGCGCTCCAGCACGGCAGCCAGCATGAAGCCCTCGGGCAACTCCATGGGAACGTCCTTGAGCGAGTGCACCGCGAGCTGGGCACGCCCCTCGGCCAATGCGGTTTCCAGCTCCTTCACGAACAGGCCCTTGCCGCCGATCTTGGACAGCGTACGGTCGAGGATCTGGTCGCCGCGCGTGGTCATACCCAGCAGCGCGGCCTGGATACCGAGCTCCCCGGCGAGTCGGGCCTGCACGTGCTCGGCCTGCCAGAGCGCCAGGCGGCTTTCGCGCGTGGCGATGGTGATGGAAGAGGTCATGGCCCGATTATCGAGGCCATGGACTCGTGCGCTCAGGGCCGGCGGCTTTTGAAGAATGCGTTCACGGTCAGGCGCCCCATGCCACTGTGGTAACCAGGCCTGCCGGCTGCCCAGCTGATGTCGCCGGAGTGAAAGATGCCGCCGTCGTAGAAGATGGCCCGGTTCCACTTGGCGGGCACGCGGCCGATGACCTCGAAATAGCGGTTGCTGTCGGTCATGTAGCCTGGCGCAATGCCATACCTGTCGCCGAAGGCGCTGGCGTCCAGGGTGTTGGCGTCATGCCGGAAGCGGGCCGTGTCGGCCTCCGACATCAGCGAGCGGAAGAAGACGGTGCCGCCAAGCCGCTCGTCCTCGAACAGGTAGTGCACGCAGGCCGACACCATCTCGCTCGGATCGAGGCCGGAATCGTCGCGGTGGCAGACGCGCTGGCGGGCGTCAAGCGTGGCCGGATCCTGCACGACGCGGGAAAAGCGGCCGAACATGCCCAGCGGCGCACCTAGCCTCAGCGGTTCGCGGAGCTGCTCGCGGAAGAAGCCGTCCAGCTCCACGGCCATGCTTTCCGGCAACCCGAGCTGGGGACCGGGATAGGGCTGCCCTGCCATCGTCTGGAACTGGCCGGCAGAAGCCTGCGCCAGCGCGACAAGGGCCTGCGGGTCCTGCACGAAATCGTCGACGACATAGACCCGCGCTCCATTGGCAAGCTGCACGACGTCCAGGCGCGCGGCCGGATTGATGCGCAGCGACTGTCCGGCGGCCAGGGGCTTGGGGATGGTCGGCAGGTCGAGCTTCGGGGCCGGGCAGAACTGGTCGATGAACTGCTGGTGCTTGGGCAGCTTCATCAGCGTGCGCGCCACGTCCTTGCGAATGTCGCCGAGGAAGTCGGCGAGATTGCGGTCTTCCATGTTGCGCGTGATCGGATGATGGCTCGCCGGCACGATGCCCTGCCCCATCATGACCTGTACCCAGGAGTTCTCCGCAAACAGCTCGCCCTCGCGCAGCATGATGCGAGCCGTGTCGCGGAAGTGCTGGATGCGGTGCCTGAGCAGTGGCGGCACAGCCATCGCGCGGCAGTCGCGCCAGAAGGCCGAGTCGTCACGGTCGGTGACGTGGTAGTGCAGGATGATGAAGTCACGGATGACTTCGATGGCGTCCCGTGTCTGCTGGTTGTACTCGTCGATGTCGCTCTGGTGGATGCCATCGGTCGGGAACAGCTCGACAAGGCGGCTCATGCCCTTCTGGATGAGGTGGATGCTGGTGGACTCCAGCGGCTCCAGAAAGCCACTGGACAGCCCGATGGCGACGCAGTTCTTCTTCCAGACCTGCTCGCGCTGTCCGGGCGTGAAGCGGATGACGCGTGGCTCGCGCAGCACCTCTCCCTCGACGTTTGCGAGCAGCGCCTTCTTGGCATCTTCGTCGCTGATATGCCGGCTGCTGAACACCACACCGTTGCCGACGCGGTGCTGCAGCGGGATGCGCCACTGCCAGCCCCAGGGATGGGCGATGGATCGGGTATAGGGTACCGGCTCGCCGACACAGGTGGTTTGCACAGCCAGCGCGCTGTCGCAGGGCAGCCAGTGCGACCAGCTCTCGTAGGGCACGCCCAGCGTCTCGCCCAGCAGCAGTGAACGCATGCCGGTGCAGTCGATGAAGAAGTCACCCTCAATCAGCGGCCCGCCGGCCAGCTGCAGGCCGGTGATGTAGCCGCTTTCGGCATCGGTGTGCACCTGGGCGATCTTGCCTTCGATACGCTGCACGCCCATGGCCTCAGCGAGTCGGCGCAGGTACTGGCCGTACAGCGTGGCGTCGAAATGGTAGGCGTAGTTGATGCCGTTGTCGGGCAGCAGCGCAAAGCGGTTGTCCATCGCCGCGCGCAACTCCAGGCAGTAGTCGCCGTAGCTGCTCGCCAGGCCGCGCTTGCGAGCGTCCAGCCAGAAGTGGTGGAAGCCCGCCGTCCAGTGGCCCTTGCCGGTCTTGCCGAAGGAATGGAAGTAGTGCTCACCGACGTTGCGCCAGTTCTCGAAGCTGATGCCGAGCTTGAAGGTCGCCTGCGTGGCCTGGATGAACTCTCGCTCGTCCAGATCAAGGATCTCGTGCAGCAAGTGCAGCGTCGGGATGGTGGCCTCGCCGACACCCACCGTGCCGATCTCCTCGGACTCCACGAGACGGATGTCGTAGTGCTTGCCCAGGCATTTGGAAAGGCCCGCAGCCACGATCCAGCCGGCGGTGCCGCCGCCCGCAATGACGATGCGACGGATGGGTTTGGGAGCGGTAGTCATGGTCGGGGTGGGGCTCATCGTTTGAGTCGATTCAACAGCACCGCGCGCAACTGGCGAGCGCTGTTGTCGTTCATTGGCGCAAGGATGCCGCGCGCGGCCGGCGGCACATGAGCAGCCGTCTGCTCGTCGGCGTCGAAGACGTAGTGATCGAACAGTGCGCGCCAGGCGTCGCGCTGGGCCGGCGGCAGATCACGCAGCGACAAGAGTGCCATCATCAGCGTGTTCAGCGGCGTGTCCATGAAGGCGGGCGACTGCCGCCACCAGAAATTGACGAGCGCATTGACAGGCTCCAGCGATTCCACGCCGTGCCACCACTGGCTCGGAATGAAGAGCGCGTCGCCTGGCAGCAGCTCGAAGGCCTGCATGTGCTTGAGCGCCTCGGCATAGCGCGGGAAGCGCTCGAAGTCGGGCCGAGCATGGTCGACCAGGCTGATCGGCTGACCGGCCGGAGTCAGGTCCAGCGGGCCGATGTAGAGATTTGCCACCTGGTCCGGAGGGAACAGCGTGAAACGACGCCGGCCGGCGACGACGCAGGCGACGTTGTCCGGCAGGTCGAAATGCGCAGCCACCTGCATGCGGTTGCCGAGCCACAGACTCACATGCGGATGCGCGCTGGCCAGATCCGGCAGTGCATTGTCACGACCCAGCCCGGGGAAGGCGCTGTCGATCTCGGTGGAACCGAGGTAGAGGGTGTCCTGCGTGCCGGCCGACAGTTCATCCAGCAACGCGGCCAGAGTGTGAATCTCGCGTTGAAAATTGAAGTCGGTGAAGTCGTCGTTGTAAAAGAAGCGCCCACCGATCTCGGGTCTACCGCGCCACAGCATCAGCCGGGTCTGCTCGCCGAAGCTGCGCAGGTAATTGCAGAAGTCAGCATCCGAACGCTGCGCCGCCTGCACCAGCGGCCAATGCCGCACCAGGCCGCGCAGAAGCACAGGCTGGGTGGACTGCAGCACGTCAGCGGGAATGCCCGCCGGTGATTCGGCACTCACGCGTCGCTCCGACATGGGCTCAGGCGGCTTCGCGGGCGAGGTGCCGCCTGATCAGCGTCGGGAAGTTGGACAGCGACGCGATCGCCATGTAGATGGGCTGCAGGTAGTCGGCCTGGTGCAGCATGCCGATCACCTCGGCGTCCAGCGCGGCCAGGCGCTCCTCGTGGATGATGTAGAAACCCAGCAGCTGGCCATGGCTGCCGTCGGGGCGCTCGACATCCAGCACGAAGGACTCGAGCAGGTCATGCGCCTGCAGCGTCTGGATGAAGTCCGGCGTGGCCTGCAGGCCGTCGTGAAGCGCACGCAGCACGGAGTTGGCGTTCTCGGTCAGGTCGGTCGTGCCCCCCTGCGGCAGGAAGACGGCCTCGCCCTCGGCACCATGGCTGATGCGTTTGCTGGACATGTCGACCATCATGCGCAGCTCGTCGTCGGCCACGCCGATGGAAAACGGGATGCGCTGCACAGACAGCGGCAGGTACTCCGCATCCCAGCCATCGCCGCTCAGAAAGAGGTTCTGGCCTTCCTGCAGGCCGAACAGCACGACCGGCACGAAGCTGCCCTTGCCGTCGGGCTGGAAGACGATGGGGTAATGCGCCTGGAGCTTGCGGAACTCGTCCGGCGTGACGGGCGCCGACATGAAGTCGTCGCCCCATTGGGCGCCGCGCCGCGTGATGATGCGCAGGTCTTTGTGCTGGATGTTGTTGAGCAGTTGCAGCATGGGCTTCCGTTTGAGGTCATGCGGCCGGCGGCATGCCGTACGCGCGGATATGTTGTACGAGGTCACGGTGCCGGGGTAGGCCCCCCAACAGGCGCCGCGTGAGCGTGGTGACGTCCTTCATGCACGACTGCGCGGCTACCAGCCTGTCGGCGCGCAGCGGCCGCAGCGCGGGCTCGAACCGCATGCCATAGAGCACGTATTGGTAGCTGGCCGCCGGGAAGACTTCCTCGACGCGGTAGAAGTCGTTGCGCGACGGCGCGCGGTGTGCCCACAGTTGCAGCAGCTCGCGCAGCGAATCTGGAAGGCTGGCTGCGCTGCGGTGATCGCGCCAATAGTCGGCGTCATCGCGGCGGCTCAGCACGTAGTGCAGCTTCAGGAAGTCGATGATGCGGGACCAGCGGTAGGCGAAGGCCTCGTTGAAGCGCTTGGCCACCAGCTCAATGCCGGCGCGGTCGGCCGGCATCTCGTCGCGGATGAACGCCGCCGACAGTTCGACCAGCGCCAGCGCCGACGCTTCCAGCGGCTCGATGAAGCCCGCCGACAGGCCGACAGCGACACAGTTGCGGTGCCAGAACTGCTCGCGATAGCCCGGGCTGAAGCGCAGGCGGCGCGGCGTCGCATCGCCGAGCGACAGGCCGTTGCGCTGCACATAGTCCAGCAGCGCACGCTCGGCGTCGGCGTCGTCGGTATGGCCACTGGAAAAGACCAGGCCGATGCCGCGACGCGTGGGAAGCCCAATGTCCCAGGTCCAGCCCTCTGCATGAGCGGTGGAAATGGTGGCTGAGGCCAGTGGCGCCTGCGCGTCGGCGTGCGGAACCTGCAGGGCCAGCGCGCTGTCGTTGAACAGGACGTCCTTCTGGGCCCGAAGGCCGACACCGTAGTGCTGACCTAGCAACAGGCTGGCCAGGCCCGAGCAGTCGATAAAGAGATCGCCTTCGATGTCGCCGTGCTCACGGGTCGTCAACGCGGCAATGTCGCCGTTCTCGTGCGAGCGCACGGCCGTGAAGTGGTCGAGGACATGGCGCACGCCTAACTTGGCCGTCGCGTGCCGCTGCAAAAGATGCCCCAGCTTGACGGCATCGAAGTGGTAGCCGTAATTGATGACACCGCCGAAGTCCGGTGTCGTGGTCTGCTTGGGCGCCAGATGGGCATCGCAAACCAGCGGCTGCGCACCCACGCTCTGGGCGAACGGCTGATCACGCCCGCCCTGAAGCCAGGCACCGGCGAGTTCAGCATCGCCCCACCCGTGTGGCAGCGTGAAGGGGTGGTAGTAGCGGTCGCCTTCGCCGCCGTGCAGCCAGCCATCAAAGCGCGAGCCCTGCTTGAAGGCCGCATCGCATTCGCGGATCAGCTCTGCTTCACTGAGGCCGATGCGGCGCAGCGTGGCGCGCATCGTCGGCCAGGTGCCCTCACCGACGCCAATTGAGGGGACGTCGGGCGACTCGATCAGCGTGATCTGCAACGCGTCGGGGCCCTCACCGGCAAGTTCTGCGGCCAGCGTCGCGGCCGTCAGCCAACCGGCCGAGCCGCCACCCAGCACCACGATGCGTCGAACCGCATTCACCTCGGAGTTCATCCTGAAAAGCATGGTCTGTGCATCTGCCTGGCTGCCTCAATGACCGGGGAATTCTGCAAAGAAATTTGGCCAAGGCGGGCGCTTGGCGCCGGCCTCGGCCAACGTCGGCCGCCAACAAGCCGCCCCGAGGAAGCGAGTCGTTGGCGGCGAAGCCTATCGCTCAGAAACGATAGCGGGCACCGATCAGATAGCGACGACCCGTCTGCTGTGCGGAGACCAGCATCTCCTTCGTGCGGCTGTGCTGACGGATGTAGCCATCGTTCAGGTTCAGCAGATCAGCCTGGAGGGTCAGGTTCTTGCCAATCTTGTAGCCGATGGACATGTCCACCTGCCCGTAGGCCTCGGTGTAGATCGGATCGTTGGCGTTGTCGTACGTGCGTGCCGCCAGGAACTGACCTCGCCAGTTGTAGGCACCGCGTACGGACCACGTTTCGTTCTCGAAGAAACCGACCAGGTTGGCAGAATTGCTGAGCCCAAGCAGTGGCGCCTGCGAACCGGTGCTGGCGTTGTTGAACTTCAGGCCGCTCTTCACGTACGTGTAGTTACCCGAAACACCAAAACCGCTGTTGCCGAACATGTGCTGGAAATTCAGCTCCAGGCCCTTCACATTGTCACCAGCGCCATTGGCGTAGCTATTGATCTGGAACACCATCGGCTGTGCGCCAGCCACAGCACCCGTGATGTCTCCAATGATGAAGTTCGGATTGCTGTTGTTGGTGATGGTCACCCCGGTCTGGCCGTTGCAATTATTGAAGATGTAATTGCGAATATCAATCGACGTTGTCTTGCCTGCCGCCCGGGCAGCGTCATAACACGCACCGCTGGCGGGCTGATTCAAGCCGGCAATCGTCGTGGTGATCGTCGTGGCACCGATGAAATCGGAGATCTTCTTGTAGAAGGCGCCAGCAGCAACGTAACTCGACTTCGCATAGTAGAACTCTGCCGATAGATCGAGATTCTTCGACTTCAGCGGTTTCAGCGTCGGATCACCCGTCGAACCGTTGCCACCGGTCGAGCGGTTGGCCACCTGATTCAGGGTCACGCCACCCAGCATCTGGTCCCAGCCCGGACGACCGATATTGATGCCGAAGCTGGCACGCACCTTGATCTTGTCCGTCAGATCGGCATCCCAATCAACACTGGGGAGCCAATAAGAGTACTTACCACTCTTGGCACCAAAACTGCTGGTTCCGCCGGTGAGAATCACCTCATTCTCGGCATTCCAGTTCGTTCCGGAATAGGCCGTCACCTTCGAAGAGGATTCGACCTTGGTGCTTTCATACCGCAGGCCGACCGACAGATTCATCGGAATGGCCGTATCAAACGCATGGTCCCACTGACCATATGCCGACGTTGTCTTTTCCGTCGTCCGCCAATCGTTGGCGCCAGCGGAACTGTAGTCAGGCAACGCGCGGAAGTACGCCTCGGCCTGCGCCTGCGTGAAGGGCACGTTCCCGGTACTCTGCGTGCCTGTAATCTGCGAGTTGGCAATCGACTGCTTCAGCACCGCATCAAAGTCGGGCGTGAAGAAGTAGGGGAACAGTCGGGAATCATCATGACCCGGGATGCGACTGAAATAGCCGCCCAGGCTGTCGATTGCCACCGGAACGTTCTTGAACGAACCTTGCGAGCCGACGCCACTCCAGTCGCCGTGGAAGTTGTTCACGCTGGCGGCTCGGTTATTCAACTTCGCAAAGCCAAGGCCGGCAATCAACTTGTCATCGGCACTCAGGCGGTAAGTGCCGCGCATCTGGACCTGATCGACCTTCTGGTCGCTCAAATTGCTGTTGAATTGCGAACCCGTCACCGTGGTCTTGTTGGCATCATAGACCAACCCCGGCGAACTCATGATCGGCAGGTCTTTATCGTAGTACGCCGTGATATTGCCCTGATTGAACAGAGCCAAATCCAGGATGGCATATGTGCCATATGGGCTGTCCGGGGATGTCTTGGCCCTCGAGCTATGCGCATCCAGGTCGATCTTGAGTGCATCATTGACCTGCCAGCCCACGTTGAAGCCCGTGGAATTCAGCTTGCTCTTCTGCGCAAACTGGCCGATGTTCATCCCGTAGTCATGGGTTCCAGGCCAAATCACCGTTTGGACGATCGGGGCCTGGATGGGACCCGTCGTGAACTTGGTCGGCGGACTCGACTTCAGGTCACCGGAGAACTCGTTGTTGAACCAGGCCGAATTCTCGGAGTTCTTGGCCTTGACCGTATTGACGGCCATGGTGTGGTCGACGGTGAACTTCAGGTCCTTGCTGGGAGCAAACTGCAGCGTCGCCTGACCATTCAGCCGCTCACGGTCGAGCGCCGTGATCGAGTACCGCATGTCGTTCGTCGTCGCATACAGGCCGGTCGGCTGGACCGGGATATTGCTGGCCGGCGAGACGGCGGGGACGTTGGCGTTGTTGGTGTGCCAGCCGTTCTGCGTGTAGGCGTTGTTTGACCCCGAAACACGCTTGGAGTAGCTGCCGCTGATGGCGATGCCGAACCTGCGATCGGCGAAGGTGTCGCTGTAGATGCCGGAGACTTCCGGCGTCACCTTTTCGCCCTTGAAGGACTCGGGCAGGCGATTGTTCGAATCGTCGTAGTTCGCCTTGATGCCAATGCTGGCGATGCGTTCGCGCACATCCAGAGGGCGCGCGGTCTTCACGTTGATCGTGGCACCAATGCCGCCCGTCGGCGTCTCCGCGCGAGAGGTCTTGTAGACCTCGAGCGCCGAGATCGAGTCGGAAGACAGATTGGCGAAGTCGAAGGCGCGCGAACCGCTGGCACCTTGGTTCAAAGGGTTGATGACGGCTGTCGGCATTTGTCGGCCGTTCAGCAGCACCATGTTGAAGTCGGGGCCAACGCCGCGCACCGTCACCTTCGAGCCTTCGCCGCTGGAGTTGCGGTCGATGGACACGCCGGCGATGCGTTGCATCGATTCGGCCAGGTTGGTGTCGGGGAACTTGCCGATGTCTTCGGCCACGATGCCATCCACCAGCCCGCGCGATTCACGCTTCAGGGTGACAGCGCTGTCAAGGGACTTGCGGATGCCCGTGATGACGACGGTCTCGAGCGATTGCGGCGAAGCCGCCTGCGCGGCGGTACCGCTTTGCTGAGCGTGCACCGCAGCGGCGCCCGTCAGCAGCGCGACCGACGACGCCCAGGCGACCGGCTTGAGCCGGCACGCTCGCAGAGGCTCGCGCCGTTTCTTGGAAATCTGAGGGTGTTTCATTTGTCTCCTTGCTTGCTCTGGCGGCCCATGATCGAGCCGATTGACGAAGAATTCTTATTGGCTTGCAGTCGTCACATTTGGTAGCGATACCAAGGCGCCTCAAAAAAAGAGATACCCCTGAAGCAGCGGGCCTACTGTATTTTTTCGACTCCTCTCGCTCTGCTAGGGTTTGTACGAGCCGCCGCGCGGATTTGCGCAATCCACAACACCGACTCCCGCCCCATCCTCACAAGTGCCACGCCGCCGCTTTTGACACAACAGCGCATCTCGGCGAACCAAGACTGGTAGCGATCTCAATCGCCTGAGGACGGCGATCGATTGGCTCGAAATCCAAAAATTGACAACGTTGTCTACGATAGACGATTCCAGGATTTGATTCAATGCTTTGGGGGTCTGTGGTTTTCCCGCAGCGATGACCACCAGCGCTGCAGAGACCCGGCCAAAGCACTCCCGTGAGGGGCCGCGCACCGGCTCGGAGGCCGCCGTCGCGGCGAAGCATCAGTGGCCTGCCGGGCCTGCGCCGTACTTCCGCAATAAGAGCTTCGTGTCGCTCGAAGACGCTCGGTGGCGACGCCCTTGAAGCGCAGAGCCGCACGCGATGGGCGTCGACGCGCAACGCCTTGCCAGCACCCCGCCCTGCCCATGGCACCGGAGCGCGCCACCGCCTCGCCATCGCCCTTGAAGGTCCGCAAGCTCGAGCCACCTGCCGCCTTGCCGCCGCGCGCCCGCGACGCGCGCTCAGCTGCCTGAGCGGACTCTCCCGGGGGTCCGTTTTGACGAAGAAACTGCTAGAGTCAGATCGTGGTAACTCTGTTACCTCTCCTATAGCAATTCCTTCTCGGACGACCCGCCATGCCCTCACGAGCCGCCCCAGCCCGCCAAGAGATCGACAAGAAAGCCGACAAGAACGAACCGCTGGTGGCCGACATCCGGCTGCTGGGGCGCATCCTTGGCGACGTCATCCGCGAGCAGGAAGGGCGTGAGGCCTACGAACTGGTCGAGCGCATCCGCCAGCTGTCGGTGGCCTACCGCCACAAGCACGACAAGGAAGCCGGCAAGCGCTTCGACAAGCTGCTCAAGAGCCTGTCCGGCGAACAGGCCGTCAGCGTCATCCGCGCCTTCAGCTACTTCTCGCACCTGGCCAACATCGCCGAGGACCGCCACCACATCCGCCGCCGCGACGTGCACGAGCGCGCCGGCAGCCTGCAACCGGGCTCGCTGGCCTATTGCCTGGAGCATCTGCACGAGGCCGGCGTCCGCCCCGCCGAGATCGCCGACGTGCTCAAGCGCGGCTTCATCTCGCCGGTGCTGACAGCCCACCCCACCGAGGTGCAGCGCAAGAGCATCCTGGACGCCGAGCGTGCCGTCGCCGGCCTGCTGGAAGCGCGCGACCGTGCCGGAACAGAACGCGAGCTGCGCGAGACCGAGAGCCTGCTGCGCGCCCGCATCACCCAGCTCTGGCAGACGCGCATGCTGCGCTACTCCAAGCTGACCGTCGCCGACGAGATAGAGAACGCCCTCTCCTACTACCACTCGACCTTCCTGCGGCAGATCCCCAAGCTCTACGCCGAACTGGAAGAGCATCTCCCCGGCGAGCACCTCCCCAGCTTCCTGCGCATGGGCCACTGGATAGGCGGCGACCGCGACGGCAACCCCAACGTTGGCGCCACGACACTGAAGCGTGCCATGCAGCGCCAGAGCGAGGTGGCGCTGCGCCACTACCTGACCGAGCTGCACGAGCTGGGCGCCGAGCTGTCCATCTCGCTGCGCCTGTCAGGCGTATCGCCGGACATGCAGCTGCTGGCGGAGCGCAGTCCCGACCAGAACGCCCACCGCATGGATGAGCCCTATCGCCGAGCGCTCACGGGCATGTATGCACGCCTCGCCGCCACGCTGCACGAGCTGACGGGCACCGAGGCGCTGCGCCATGCCGTCGCGCCGCAGGATCCCTACCGCACGCCCGAAGAGTTGCTGGCCGACCTGCGCACCATCGAGGCCTCGCTGAAGGCCCATCATGCCGAGGCGCTCATCGCGCCGCGCCTGGCGCCGCTGATGCGCGCGCTGCAGGTGTTCGGCTTCCACCTCGCCACGCTGGACCTGCGCCAGAGCAGCGACCAGCACGAACTGGTGCTGGCGGAGCTGCTGGCCACCGCCCGCATCGAGAGCGACTATGCCGCGCTGGACGAGGCCGCCAAGCGCGAGCTGCTGCTGCGCCTGCTCAACGACGCCCGTCCGCTACGCGTCATCGGCGCCCGCTACACCGACAAGACCCTGGGCGAACTCGCCACGTTCGAGGCCGCCCGCGAGGCGCTGGCGCGCTTCGGCCGCGAAGCGCTGCGCCACTACATCATTTCCCACACCGAGTCGGTCAGCGACCTGCTGGAAGTGGCCCTGCTGCTGAAGGAGACCGGCCTGCTGCGGGGCGTGCTGACCGAGTACGCAGTCAGCGACCTCATCATCGTGCCGCTGTTCGAGACCATTGGCGACCTGCGCGTCGCGCCGGAGATCATGGGCGAGTTCTACGCCCTGCCAGGCGTGCGGGGCCTGATCGACCGCTCGGGTGGCGAGCAGGACATCATGCTGGGCTACTCCGACAGCAACAAGGACGGCGGGATGTTCACCTCGTCCTGGGAGCTGTACCGCGCCGAGATCGCGCTGGTGGCGCTGTTCGACGAACTCAAGCGTGTCGGCCCCATCACGCTGCGCCTGTTCCACGGCCGTGGCGGCACCGTGGGCCGCGGCGGTGGCCCCAGCTACCAGGCCATCCTGGCCCAGCCCCCGGGCACCGTGAACGGCCAGATCCGCCTCACCGAGCAGGGCGAGGTCATCGCCTCCAAGTACGCGCATCCCGAGATCGGCCGGCGCAACCTGGAGACGCTGGTGGCGGCCACGCTGGAGGCCACGCTGCTGCACCCAACGCAGAGCGCGCCCAAGTCCTTCCTGCAGGCCGCGCAGGCGCTGTCGGACGCCAGCTTCGACGCCTACCGCGGCCTGGTGTACGGCACACCGGGCTTTGCCGACTATTTCTTCGCGTCGACGCCGATCCGAGAAATCGCCGAGCTCAACATCGGCTCGCGTCCTGCATCGCGCAAGGCCACCCGCGCCATCGAGGATCTGCGCGCCATCCCCTGGGGCTTCTCATGGGGTCAGGCACGTGTCGCCCTGCCGGGCTGGTGCGGCTTCGGCTCCGGCGTTGAGTCCTTCCTCGGCGAGGAACCGGCCCAGCGCGCCAAGAACCTGGCCCTGCTCAAGCGCATGCTCAAGGGCTGGCCCTTCTTCCGCGCCGTGCTGTCCAACCTCGACATGGTGCTTGCCAAGACCGACCTGGCCCTGGCCGAACGATACGTGGAGCTGGTGGAAGACAAGAAGCTCGGCAAGCGCATCTTCACGGCCATCCGCGCCGAGTTTGAGCGCACGCAGGCCGCGCTGAGCCTCATCAGCGGCGACGACAAGCGCCTGGCGGCCAACCCCTCTCTGGCCCGCTCCATCGAGCACCGGTTCCCCTATATCGACCCGCTCAATCACCTGCAGGTCGAGCTGATGCGCCGCTACCGCCGCACCCAGGCCGATGACCCAGCCATGGAACGCGTGCAGCGCGGCATCCACCTGTCCATCAACGGCATCGCGGCGGGCCTGCGCAACACTGGTTGAGCGAGGAAGTGCGCCGCCAGGGCTGACCCGCCGCCGGGGGGGCGCTCAGCGCAGCGGCTCCAGCGCCTCGCCAACAAGGCGCACGCGGTCACCGGCACGGAAGTTCGGTGCCTCGGCATAGACGACGGTGCGCAGCGCACCATCGCTCATGCGCACCACAACCTCGTACTGCGTACGCTGGTTGTTGCGCTTCTGGATCTCGCGGCCCAGCAGCGCGCCGCCCACCGCGCCGGCCACGCCCGCAGCGGTGCGGCCGTCGCCCTTGCCGAACTGGCTGCCCACCACCGCGCCCAGCACGCCACCGGCCACCGTGCCCAGCACGTGGCCCTCGCCGTCCACGGTGACGGCATTCACCGCCTGCACGGTTGCGCAGTCACGACAGGCATCGCTGCGCCGCGACGTGAAGTTCACGCCGGCATAGGCATTGGGCGCGCTGCTGCGCACGCTGCGGTCGCCGATGCGCAGCTGTGCCACCAGGGGCTGCTCGGTGTCCAGCCAGCCACCCTGCGGCAGCACGTAGGTGCCGACGTACTCGCCAGGGCGCTGCTCGTCCAGCACGACGTTGCTGGCCTGGCTGCCCTGCAAGAGTACCGAAGCCTGGCCGCCGGGCGTGCCACGCACGGTGTATCGCAGCGCCTCTGTGCGGCCCCGGCCCGGTTCGCGCGCGACGCCCACCGACTGGATCTCGGGCATCAGCGCTGCCTCGCCAGGCAACACCCAGCCGACCTGCAGTGCCTCGCCCAACTGGGCGGTCGCGACGCGGTTGTCGCGTCGCAGGTTGGCATGCACGCGCGATTCCGGCCCGATGCGGTCTGATCGACCGACGATGTAGCTGCCCTGGTAGCGCCCCGGGCTGGTCTCGTCCAGGCGCAGCGTGCGCCGGCTGCCGTCGATCTGCAGCAGCACCGTCGCCCCAGCCGTACCCCAGACGGTGAAGTTCAGCTCGGCACCCGGCTCCAGCCGGTCAACCTGTTCAACATCGAAGCCGGTCACGCGCAAAGGCGCGGCGGCAACGCGGCTGCCGGCCTGCGCTTCAGCCAGGCCGGTCCAGAACGGAGAACCGGCCGCCAGTGCGCAGGCCAGGACCATGACCAGGGGTTGCATCGAAGGCTTCATAAGGCGCTCCTGAGGATGGACAGAACCCCAGCCTAGGCCGCCCGCCCGGACCGGGGCTGTCGGTTCCCGGCCCGACGACCGGTAGGCCACAGCCTACAGGCAAGGTCTAAGCATCGCGCTGAAACGATTGAAACCCACGCCACCACGCGGCGCAGTCCGGCTGAAACGAAGCCCCTGGAGGATGCCGGCATCCACGGAGACCGCCATGACCGAGCCCCACGCCTCCCCCGTCGTCTGCCTGCATTCCAGCGCCGCGAGCGGCCGCCAGTGGCGCCGCCTCATCGCCGATGGCGGTGCTGCGCGGCCCTGGCACGCACCCGATCTCTACGGGCACGGCGGCCGGCCCGGCTGGCCCGAGCTGATGCCCAACCGGCTGTCCGTCGAGGCCCACGGCGTACTGGCCGGTCTGCCCTTCCCCGCCGAGCATGGTTTCCATCTCGTCGGCCACAGCTACGGCGGCGCTGTCGCACTGCAGGTGGCGCTGCTGCAGCCGGGCCGCGTGCTGTCACTGACGCTGTATGAGCCCGCAGCCTTCGGCGTGCTGCCGGCCCCGGGTCCGGCGGAGCCCGCATGGCGGGAGATCCGCGAGGCCGCCGCGCGCCTGGACGCGATGCTGGACCGTGGCGACGACTTCGGCGCCGCCCGCGGCTTCTGTGCCTACTGGCACGGCCGCGACGTCTGGCCGGAGATGGACGCTGCCCAGCAACTGCGCGTCGCCGAGGCCATGCCGACCGTGCGCCGCCATTTCGAAGCCCTGTTCACCGCGCGGTGGGATGACCGCCAGCTGGGTCTCCTGCACATGCCGGTGCGGCTGATCTGCGGCACCGCGACTCGCGCCAGCGCCCGCCGCGTGGCCCAGCGCCTGGCCGGGCAGCTGCCGCAGGCCACGCTGCAGATGTTGGAAGGTGCCGGGCACATGGCCCCAATCACCGAAGCCGCGCGCGTCAATGCGCTGGTACAGCAAAGCCTGGCCGGCCTGCAGCAGGCTCCGGCACACTGAGTCAGTGCGGGGCCGAGGCCGGCGTGGTCTTCAGATAGGCCTTGATGACCGCCAGCTCACCCTCTCGCGCCAGCTTCACGAGGTGGCGGCCCATGCCCCCGACGTGGGCGCAGGTAGGCTCAGCCGCCCAGCGCATGCTGACCTCCGCGATGGCACCCTGAGCACGATCCGCCTCCTCGCGCGACAGCGCCTTGGGGCTATGAGGAAGGCCGAGCCGCTCTTCCAGTGTATGGAGCATGCGGGAGGCCATCACATCGAGCGCCATGTCCGGCGCCCGGCGTACGACCTGCTCGCAGAGCTGGCGCCGGTTCGCGTCGCGCAGCGCATCAGGACGGCAGGCCCGCCCGACGCTGAGCAGCGAACCCTCAGTCATCGAGGCGCCGTCCACGCCCATGGCGCTGACCAGCGCCCAGGTCTCGCCCGGCGTCGGTTCCGTGCCGATGACGCCGGCCATCGCGGTGACGAGGGCATGGGTGTTGGCAGACAGGCGCCGCCGCTGAGCAAGCTGGTATAGGGCCTGCGAGATGGCCGCCGCGTCGCCATGCGCGTCCTCAAGGTGCAGCAACCAAGGCCAGGCATCACCTGGGTCCAGCAGCTCGAGCCGTTCAAGGTTGAGTGCGGCGCAGGCGACTGGGATGGGGCCTGGCACTGGCGGCTCTGGAACCCGGACCCCGCTGGCCACGGAAGCCGCAAGCCGGGCCTGCTGCTGGCTGGCATACGGGTACGCCGACCGATAGGTGGAGTCCCTGCGGCAGGCTCGCAGCGCGATGCGGTAGGCGGCGGCGTCATCGGTGGACGCCGCCAGCTCGGCCGCGGCCTGCACGTCTGCGCGCAACACGGCGGCGGCCACGCGCTGCTTCAGGGACCCGGCATCCAGGCGCTTCAGCACATCGGCCAGGCCCTGCTTGGCCTGTCGGTCCAGTGCCTGCGCCCAGGCCGACTTGGACGGCGCCTCGCCGTCCTCCTGCAGGCTGTCCTCCAGCTCGCCGCGACGCACCTTGCCAAGACCGCATACCTCGACGAACTCCTTGTCTGCCGGCGAGGTGTCCGAGGCCGGACGCGCCGCAGCCGCGACCTCCGCCGCCGCGCTCGCATCCCCCGCCATCACCGGTGCAGTCATGGCCGGCCCGGCCGCAAGCTCCACGGCCCCAGGCTCCAGCGGCAGCTCCTCAAGCGGACTAAGCCACCATGCCAGCAGCGCGGCGCCCAGCAGCGTTGACGCCAACGCGAACGCCAGCGCGACGCGCCTCCCCGCCCGCCCCGGCCGCTCCAGGCTCAACGCGACATCCCCCCCGCGACGGGCCGTGGCGTGGCCTCGGCCGGCAGCAGCGACAACGCCATGGACAGTTCGCCCTGGGCTGCGCGTTTGACCGAGATTTCGTTCATGCGCGCCATTGACCCGCAATCCACTCCAATGCCGGCGAACACCATCTCCTGCCAAGCGCCCTGCGCAGCCTTCAGGGTCGCCGCACCATAGGCCTGCTGCTCGGGTGGCACGCCGGCGCGCTCAGCCACCTTTTGCGCCAACTGGGCATCCAGCAGGCTGCTGGAAGCGGCCAGGGTCTGGCGTCCGACCGCCTGGCAATGCTGCAGCCGCTGCGGGCGCCGCAGTTCGTCGCCGTGGCAGGGCTTAATCGGCGCGGCCACCTCGTACCCCGTCATCGCACCGTCCATGCCTATGACCTTGATCAGGGCCTGTGCACGCGTAAGCACGTCAGGCATCAGATCCAGCAACTGGACGACATGCGCTTCCAGCAGGTACCCGCCGTCGGATAGCCGGGGCCGCACGGCGGCCTCGGCCAGCGCCGCGTCCACCGCCTGCGCATCGCCGCGGCTGCGCGCCTCGTCCATCAGGCGCAGCCAGGGCCGCGCGTCGCTTGGGTCCAGTTCGATCCAGCGTTGCGCGCTCAGGCCCGCGCAGTTGGGTGGCGAAGCCGCCCGCGCCGACCCGCAAGCCTGCAAGGCCATCTGGTAGGCCCCCGCATTGCGGCCGCGCGCGGCCAGCAGGGCAGCCCCCTCCACATCGCCCATCAGCAACCGCGCGGCCACCTGCTGGCTCTCGTTGCCGGCCGCCAGGCGTGCCGCGATGCGAGCCAACCCGGTGTCCACACGCTGCTGCAGTTCAGCCTCACGCGCCTGCAGCCAGGACTTGGCACCTACGGCGTCGGCCAGCCAGCTTTGCAGCATGCCTGCCGTCACCTGGCCGATGCCACAGACCTCCATCCCCTCCGGCGGGACCTGTGCCCCGTCAACTGCCGGGCCGGCAGGGGCTGAGGTCGCGGCCGAAGTGGTCGAGACGCCTGCCGCTGCGAGACCGGGCATGGTCACCGCCTGCGGCGCCTCGCGCGCTGGCTGCTGCACCCCGGCCACCGGCGAGCCATGCGCGGAGGGCTCCGCAAGCCCGGCGAGTTGCCGCCACACGGCCGTCCCCAGGCCCAGCGCGGCCGCCAGCAGAGCCAGTCCCAGCGCCCAGCGCAGGCCCGCCGACCCGAGCCTCACCTGGCCTGCCCGGCCAGCGCCTCCCGCACCGCCGCCACCTGGCGCCTCGATACGGCCAGCCACTCATCCACATGCACGATGCGCACAGCCCAGCTGTCGGCCGCATCGGTGGAATCGACACCATCAAGATCGCCGAAATTGGTAGCCGCGTGGCGCTCCAGTTCGCGTACCGCCCAGCGCGCCACCAGCGCATTGCGGTGCACGCGCAGGAAACGTTCGCCCAGGCGCTGCTCCAGCTCGGACAGCGCGCCATCCATCACATGGCTTTCGCTGGCGGTGCGCAGCGTCAGGTACTTCAGCTCGGCCTTGAAGTACAGCACCTCGGCCAGCGGCACGCGCAGCAGGCGGCCGCGGTCGGTCAGCGTGATGAAGTCGGCAGGCTCGGGGGCGGTCGGCGCATCGGACGGCAGCGCAGTCTGCACCGCCGCGCGCTCCGACAGACGCTGCGCGGCGCGCGCCAGCGCGGCCTGCAGGCGTTCGCGGCGCACGGGCTTGGTCAGGTAGTCCAGTGCCTCCAGCTCGAAGGCGCGCAGCGCATGCGCGGCATGGGCCGTCACGAAGATGATGAACGGCGCAGGCAGGCCCGGCTGCACGGCTTGGCGCCGGGCCAGGCCATCGGCGAACTGCAGGCCGTCGGCGCCAGGCATCTGCACGTCCAGCAGCACGACATCGCAGCCATGCTCGCGCAGCCAGGCCGCCGCCTGGGAGGCAGTGGCGGCCTCGGCGACGACCTCGCAGCGCGGCTCGGGGATGGCGTCGACGAGGCCGCGAAGCCTCAAGCGGGCCAGGGGTTCATCGTCGACGATGAGGACGCGCAACGCTGGGGTCATGAGGGCAGGAGTATCCGCAAGGAAAAGCGCTGTGCGGTGGATTCGATGTCGAAGCGTGCGGCGACGTCGTGCATCAGCCTCAGGCGCTGGCGCACGTTGCGCAGGGCCAGGCCGTGGCCGGCCGTGCGGGCCGGTGCACCCACCGTGTTGACGATGCGGATCTCGACCTCCCCGCCGCGCCGCAGCGTGCGGACCTCCAACTCGCCCCCCTCATCGTTGGGCTCCACGCCGTGGCGCACCGCGTTCTCCACCAGCGGCTGCAGCAGCAGCGGCGGCACGCGCGCCCCGCTGGCTTCGGGGTCCAGATGCCAGGCGATGCGCAGCCGCTTGCCGAAGCGGATCTGCTCGATGGCGAGGTAACGGCGCGCCAGCTCCACCTCCTCGGCCAGCGTCACCGAGGCGCTGGCATCTGCCAGCGCGACGCGGAACAGCTCGGCCAGATCCTCCAGCACGCTCTCGGCGCGGGCCGGGTCCACCTGCACGAGGGCGATGGCGCTATTCAACGTGTTGAAGAGGAAGTGCGGCCGGATGCGCGACTGCAGCTCGACGAGCTGGGCCAGCGCGTCGGCGGGCCGCTGCGTGTGCTCACGCAGCTTGAGCCAGGCCAGCAGCAGACCCGCGCCGCTGGCGCCGCACGCGGCAACGCTGGCAATCCGCCAGCTGCCCGGAGGCTCGTCGCTCGTCAGGCTCAGCAGGCCGAAGCCCATCAGCGCGCCGACGGCGCCCAGGCCCATCAGCGCCAGCCATTGCGCGGGCTCGGGCAGGCGTGGCCACAGCCGCTTGGCTGCGCAGACCGCCAGCAGCCAGGACAGCACGGCGAACATGGTGACGACGGTGCCATTGGCCGTCAGCGCCAGCCACTGAGCGGCGTCACGGGCGACGAGCGCCGTGCCCAGGCCCAGCAGCAGCTGCACGCCCAGGACCGCGCGCAGCACCAGGCCCACGTGGCAGACGTCGAAGGCCCGCGTCGGGTCCAGCAGCGGGGCTTTGCTCAGCTCGGGAAGCTCGGGAAGCTCGTTGGGCGCGAAACCCAGCCACTGGCTGAGCTGCATGGATTCATGCCAGACGCTGGATCGAGGTTCGGCGCGGCGCTTGAAGAAGAGCATCACAGTGGTCCGTTGCGCAATGACGACATCCAAGGCCCGCGGGCCGATGCAGGGCCGCGCCCAGGCCGGCCAGTGTTGTGCGTGTGCCTGCCCGTCGCGCCGGCAGACGTTGCGCCCCACCCCGGACCGGTCAAGGCCCTCCTTGTACGGGGGCTCGATAATCCCAGGCTGCGGCGCATTTTGCGCGCTGATTTCCCCGCTGCCCCATGTCAGACAACCAACTCGCCAACAAATCCCAAGCCTGGTCCGCCCTGTTCTCCGAACCCATGAGCGATCTGGTCAAGCGCTACACGGCCAGCGTGGGTTTCGACCAGCGCCTCTGGCGCGCGGACATCACGGGCAGCCTGGCGCATGCGGAGATGCTGGCCGCACAAGGCATCCTGAGCGTCGAGGACCATGCCGCCATCCAGCGCGGCCTGAACGAGATCGCGGCCGAGATCGAGGCCGGCCAGTTCGAATGGAAGCTGGACCTGGAGGACGTGCACCTCAACATCGAGGCGCGCCTGACTGAGCGCGTGGGCATCGCCGGCAAGCGCTTGCACACGGGCCGCAGCCGCAACGACCAGGTCGCCACCGACGTGCGCCTGTGGCTGCGCGGTGAGATCGACGAGATTTCCGGGCTGCTCAAGGCCCTGCAGCGCGTCATGGTCGAGAAGGCCGGCGAGCATGCCGACGTCATCCTGCCCGGCTTCACCCACCTGCAGGTGGCGCAGCCGGTCAGCTTCGGCCACCATCTGCTGGCCTACGTGGAGATGTTTGCCCGCGACGCCGAACGCATGGCCGACACCCGCAAGCGCGTCAACCGCCTGCCCCTGGGCGCCGCGGCGCTGGCCGGCACCAGCTACCCTCTGGACCGTGAGCGCGTCGCGAAGACGCTGGGCATGGAGGCCTGCGCGCAGAACAGCCTGGACGCGGTCAGCGACCGCGACTTCGCCATCGAGTTCTCGGCGGCGGCGTCCCTCGTCATGCTGCACATCTCGCGGCTGTCCGAGGAGCTGATCCTGTGGATGAGCCAGAACTTCGGCTTCATCGCGCTGCCCGACGCCTTCTGCACGGGCTCGTCGATCATGCCGCAGAAGAAGAACCCCGACGTTCCCGAGCTGGCGCGCGGCAAGACAGGCCGCGTCGTCGGCCATCTCGTCGGCCTGGTCACGCTGATGAAGGGCCAGCCTCTGGCCTACAACAAGGACAACCAGGAGGACAAGGAGCCCTTGTTCGACACGGTCGACACCTTGAAGGACACGCTGCGCATCTTTGCCGACATGCTGGCCGGCCTGACCGTCAAGCCCGAGGCCATGCGCGCCGCGGCGCTCAAGGGTCACGCGACCGCCACCGACTTGGCCGACTATCTTGTCAAGAAGGGCCTGCCCTTCCGCGACGCGCACGAGGTCGTCGCCCATGCCGTGAAGACGGCGACGGCCAAGGGCGTGGACCTGGCCGCGCTGACACTGGATGAATTGAAGGCCTTCGATGCCCGCGTCGAGGCCGACGTGTTCGACGTGCTGTCGCTGGAAGGCTCGCTGAACGCCCGCAACGTGCTGGGCGGCACGGCGCCGGCCCAGGTGCGCGCCCAGGTGGCTCGCCACCGCGCGCGTCTGGCTTGAGCTGGCTCAACACCGTCGCGAGACCCGCCACCTAGCATCTGTCAGATGAGCACCCTTGCCTGGACCGAATCCCTCGTCCTGAACCAGCCGCAGCTGGATACCACCCATCAGGAGTTCGTCGAGCACCTGAACGCCTTCGGCGCCGCGCTGGACGGCGGCACGGACGCCCTGCCCGCCTATCACGCGCTGCTGGCGCACACCGAGGCCCACTTCGCGATGGAGGAGGACTGGATGGCGCGTTGCGGGTTCGATGCGCAGAACTGCCATGCCAGCCAGCATGCGATGGTGTTGCGCGTCATGCGCGAGGCGCTGCGCTATGCCACCGAGCTGAACGACCGTGAGCCGCTGAACATCCTGCGCGGCGAGCTGGCCCAGTGGTTCCCGCAGCATGCCGAGATGATGGACGCGGCGCTGGTCTACACGATGGAGCAGCGCGGCTTCGACCCGGTGACAGGCGAATGCCGCGAAGCGAGCACTGCTGAAGCCGGCAGCTCAGGCTGCGGCTCCAGCAGTTGCGGCCACTGAAGGCCATTGAAGGCCGCTGACGCGGCCTACTTCTTCAGGTACTCGAAGAAGGCCTGCGAGTTGGACTCGCGGCCCAGGAAGTCCTTGACCAGCTCCGGCGCAGGCTTCTGCGCGCCCTGGCCCAGCACCAGGTCGCGATAGCGCTTGCCGACGGAGGCGTCCAGCTTGTCTGCCGCGAAGGCGGTGCGCAGGTCCATCGCCACGACCAGGCTCCACAGATAGCCGTAGTAGCCTGCGCCATAGCCGCCCGCGATGTGGGCGAAGCCGGCCGGGAACATCGTGCCCTGCACATGACCCAACGGTGTCGCGCCTTCCATCTTGGCCCACAGTGGCATGGGTTCGGGCTTGGCGCTTTGGTGCAGCGCGATGTCGTAGCTGGCGTAAAGATGCTGGCGCCCGAACTGGCTGCCCTTGCCGTACTGCTTGGCCGCCTTGGCCTGCTCCACCATCGCATCCGGCACGGGCTTGCAGCTCGGGCAGACTTCCTGCATCAGCTTGAGCACCTGCTTGTCGTAAACCCAGTCCTCCAGCATCTGCGACGGCGCCTCGACGAAGTCGAGCATGACCGTCGTACCAGCCGTCCCCGCGTAACGGGTGCTGGACAGGTTCACGTGCACCGCATGGCCCAGCTCGTGCAGCAGGGTCTCCACCTCATCCAGCGTCAGGCCGTTACGGTCGAAGTTGACCACCAGGGACGCCACTGGCGTGCGAGCGATGCGCGTGGCGCTGCCACGCAGCGGCCAGACGGCGGCGTGGTTGTACTTGCCATCGCGCGGATAGAGGTCCACGTACATCTGGGCGATGGGCTTGCCCGAGGCCGCATCGCTGACCACGTAGGTCTGGGCTTCGTCGTGCCAGAGCTTGTTGTCGACACGCTGGTACTTCACGCCCATCGTCTTCTCGATGATGCGCAGCGCGAACTCCAGGCTGGCCTGCGGCGGGAAGTAGGGGCGGAACGCGTTCTGGTCGACACTGAACTTCTGCAGTTTGACGCGTTCGCTGTAGAAAGTGGCATCCCAGCGCTCGACCTTGGTCTGCTCCAGCGGCGTACCGACGTGCTGGGCCTTGGCGGCGCGCAGTTCCTGCAGTTCGCTCTTCTCGCGCTCGTTGACGGCACCCGTGACGGCGTCAAGGAAACGCGTGGCGGTCGCACCGTCCTTGGCCATGCGCCGGCGCAGGTTGAAGTCGACATAGTTGTCGAAGCCGAAGAGCTTTGCGTACTCACCGCGCAGCGTGACGATTTGCGCCAGCAGGTCGAGGTTGGCCTGGCCGCCCTCGTTGGTCTTGGCCAGCCACATCCGCTGGCGCGCCTCGCCGCTCTCGGCCAGGCGCATGACGGGCACATAGCTCGGGTAGTCCACACCCAGCAGGATGCGGCCCTGGTCGTCGCGCTTGGCCTTGGCCCACACGCTCTCGGGCACGCCCTTCAACTCGGCCTCGGTGAAGGCCACGCGGGTGCCGGCGTCGCGGATATTCTTGTTGAACTGCTGGTCCAGCTCGGTCAGCTTGTCCAGGATCTGCTTGGCGCGCTCGCGCTTGGCCTTGGGCAGGGCGACGCCGCTGTCCTCGAACTGGCCCGAGGCCAGGCGCACGAACTCGGCATCGATGCCATCCTTCTTGGGCACCTTCTGCAGCGCGCGGTAGACCTTCTCGTTCTGGCCCAGGCTGGAGCCGAAGTCGGCCCAGCGCAGCGAGCAGGCCTGGGCGGCGTCGCGGATGGCCTTGTCGGCGTGGACATTCAGGATGAAATCGTTGGGTCCCTGGTGGTCTTCCAGAAAGACCACGAGGTCGTCGTAGGCGGCCAGCCAGCCAGCATCGACCTTGCGCTTCTCCAATGCGGCGACGCGTTGCTTGGCGCCCTTGAGTCCGTCGTCGCAACGGCTCTGCACATCGGCAGTGGAGCCGAAGGTCGGGAAGTTGGGGGCCGGCAGCTTGGGCTGGGCCTGGGCGGCAACGGCGCTCAACGCCAATGCGGCAAGGGTGGTCAGGACGGGCTTCATCGCGTCTCCTTGTGGGAAGGGCGCGATTCTCTCGGTCCTGCCGCGTTCAGCCGTTCGGCACGCCCCTATTTCTGCAGCAGGGTTTTCACCTGGGCGAGAGCGTTGGGATCGTCCAGCGTCGTCAAGTCCCCCGGATCACGCCCCTCGGCGACGGCCTGCAAGGCACGGCGCAGCAGCTTGCCCGAGCGGGTCTTGGGGAGCACGCCGACGAAATGCACCCGCGCCGGACGAGCAACGGCACCAAGCTGCCCGTCAACGTGCTTCATGATCTCGCCCTCCAACGCCAAGCTGGCCTGGGCGGGGTCGCGCAGCACCGCGAAAGCGATGGCTACCTGGCCCTTGAGCTGGTCCGCCACGCCCACCACCGCCACCTCGGCCACCGCGGCGTGGCTGGAGATGCTCTCCTCGATCTCACGCGTGCCCAGGCGGTGGCCGGCCACGTTGATGACGTCGTCGGTGCGGCCGAGAATGAAGGTGTAGCCATCCTCGTCGCGCAGGCCCCAGTCGAAGGTCGAATAGACCTGCCGGCCCGGCACGCTGCTCCAGTACGTGCGCACGAAGCGCTCGTCGTCGCCCCAGACCGTCTGCAGGCAGCCCGGCGGCAGCGGGTGCTCGATGGCGAGCACGCCCTTCTGGTTGGGGCCGGTCAGCGGCTCCCCGGTCTGCTCGTCCAGCAGCTTCACGTCGTAGCCGTACATGGGCAGGCCAGGTGAGCCGAAGCGCGTGGGCACCGGCGCGACGCCGGGGATGTGGTTGGCCACCGTGAGCAGCGGCCAGCCCGTCTCGGTCTGCCAGTAGTTGTCGACGATGGGCACGCCCAGAGCATCGGCGATCCAGCGGCCCGTGGGCTCGTCCAGCGGCTCGCCGGCCAGGAAGAGCGCGCGCAATGACGACAGGTCGTGGCGCTTCAGCAGCGCCGGATCATGCTTCTTGAGCACGCGCACCGCGGTCGGCGCGCTGAACATCACCGTGACCTTGTACTTCTCGACCAGGCTCCACCAGATGGCGGCGTCAGGGTTGACAGGCAGGCCTTCATACATGAGCGTGGCCATGCCGGCGATCAGCGGGCCGTAGATGATGTAGCTGTGGCCCACGACCCAGCCGATGTCGCTGGTGGAGAAGTAGGTCTCGCCGGCCTTGCCGCCGAAGATGTAGTCCATGCTGGTGGCCAGCGCCACCGCGTACCCGCCCACGTCACGCTGCACGCCCTTCGGCTTGCCGGTGGTGCCGCTCGTGTAGAGCGTGTAGCTGATGCTGTTGGACTCCAGCCAGGCCACCGGCACACGGGTGCCGGCGTGCTGGCTGCGTTGCGCCGCGTAGTCCAGGTCGCGCCCCTGGACCGGCGTGAACGCAGCCAGGCCGCGGTCCACCATCAACACCTTGGCCGGCTTCTGGACGGCCAGCGCGATGGCCTCGTCCAGCAGCGGCTTGTAGGGCACCACCTTGCCGCCGCGACTGCCGGCATCGGCGCTGACGATGAGCTTGGGCGAGGCATCGTCGATGCGGCTGCCCAGGCTCACCGACGCGAAGCCGCCGAACACCACCGAGTGGATCGCGCCGATGCGGGCACAGGCCAGCATCGCGAAGGCCGCCTCTGGAATCATGGGCATGTAGATCAGCACGCGGTCACCCTGCCCCACGCCCTGGGCGACCAGGATGGCGGCCATGGTCTCGACCTCGGCCTGCAGCTGGGCGAAGCTGTAGACGACCTCCTTGCCCACCTCGGTGGACACCCAGATCAGCGCGGCGTCATCCGGCCGTGCGGCGGCGTGGCGGTCCACGGCGTTGTGGCAGAGGTTGGTGGTGCCGCCGACGAACCACTTTGCGAACGGCGGGCGGCTGCTGTCGCAGACCTGCTGCGGCGGCACCTGCCAGTCGATGCGGCGGGCCTGCTCGGCCCAGAAGGCGTCGCGCTCGGTCAGCGAGCGCTGATGGAAGTCGGCGTAGGTCTGCGTCATGCCAGCCAGTGTGCGCAGCGGGCACTGACGTCAGTCTGACCCCGTGGCATCCGTGACAAAATCCAGGGTTACTACGGAGTTCACGCCCGACGAAGCCGGGGTTTGCCCTGAAAATAGCTGGCTTTACGTCCGCTTTGATTGACGGTGCCGGATGCCCTCTCTAACCTCCGCGCCGCTGTCCCGTTCCCGCTATCGCGACCGCCTGCGGTCCGCCCCTGATCCCGCACCCCTTCCCGCATGTCCCTGGCCCCCGTTGCCCTGCTGAAGCGCCTTGCCTCCGCCTGCCTGCTGGCCGCCGGTTGTGCCGCGCATGCGCAGGGCGTGGCGCATGCCGCGACGACTCCGCCGCCGGGAACGATGACGGGCGCCTACGGCCAGAGCCTGCAACAGCAGCAGGCCGCCGCGGACAAGGCCACCACGCAAGCCGCCCCAGCCGGCAGGCACGCACCGACCCAGGACGCCGTCAGCCGCTTCCTGAGCGAGCGCGGCCTGCTGAACGGCGGTGCGGAGCCCAGCGGCTCATCCCGGCTGCTGGCCAGCGTGCGTGACACCGCCTCCGAGCTGGTGCTGTCGGCGATGAACTTCCTCGGCGTGCGCTACAAGCTCGGTGGCAACTCGGTCGAGAACGGCTTCGACTGCAGCGGCTTCACGCGTCACATCTTCGAGATGAGCGTGGGCCTCGTGCTGCCACGCCGTGCCGACGAGCAGGCCAGGGACAGCAGCCTGCTGTCCATCCGCCGCGATGAGCTCAAGCCCGGCGACCTCGTGTTCTTCAACACGATGCGGCGCACCTTCAGCCACGTGGGCATCTACGTCGGCGAGGGCAAGTTCATCCATGCCCCGCGCACAGGCAGTGCCGTGCGCGTGGAGGACATGCGCGACTCCTACTGGGCCAAGCGCTTCACCGGCGCCCGCCGCGCCGACCTGAAGGCGGCGGCGGAAGTGCCAGCCGCCCGCTGACCCGCCGCCCCGCGGGCCTCAGCCCGCGACCCGCTTCGCCACCAGCGTCAGGATCTCGTAGCTCGCGCACAGCTCGCCGCGCTGGTTGGTCACGGCCACGTCCCAGCCGATGACGCCTTGGGCGGGCTGATCGTCGCGCGGCGGGCGGTCGATCTTGCGCTTGGCGGTGAGGCGCGCCTGGATGGTGTCGCCGATGGCGACCGGCGTGACGAAACGCAGGTTCTCCAGGCCGTAGTTGGCCAGCACCGGGCCGGGCGCCGGGCTGACGAACAGGCCAGCGGCCGCCGACAGCACGAAGTAGCCATGCGCAATGCGTTGGCCGAATGGCGAGGCCTTGGCCGCGACGTCGTCGAAGTGCATGTAGAAGTAGTCGCCCGACAGCCCGCCGAACGCGACGATGTCAGCCTCGCCCACCGTGCGGCGGTGCGTGAGCAGGCTCATCCCGACCTCGACGTCCTCGAAGTAGCGGCGGAACGGATGGATGTCGCTTTCGGTGACGGCGCCACCACGCTGGTACTCGCCCGTGACGGCCGAGATCATCGTCGGCGAGCCCTGCACCGCACAACGCTGCAGGTAGTGCTTCACGGCGCGCAGGCCGCCAAGCTCCTCGCCGCCGCCAGCGCGGCCAGGGCCGCCGTGCTTCAGCTTGGGCAGTGGCGAGCCGTGGCCGGTGTTTTCCAGCGCAGCCTCGCGGTCCAGCACCAGCATGCGGCCATGCCAGGCGGCGAAGGTCGGCACAGCCTGCGCGGCAAGCGCCGGTGTCTTCGTGCAGACGGTGCCGACCAGGCTGCCACGGCCGAGAGTCGCCAAATGCAACGCCTCCTCGAAGTCGCCGTACGGCAACAGCGTCGTCACCGGGCCGAAAGCCTCCAGGTGGTGGGCGTCGCTGGATGCCGAATCCCGCGCCAGCAGCAGTGTCGGCGCGAAGAACGAGCCGTCGGATACGCCCTCGCCCTTGGGCGCGAAGCCATCGCGCTCGCTGAGCAGCAGCTCGCAGTTCTGCGCCAGCTGCGCGACGCGCTCGGCCACGTCGGCCTGCTGCGCCTTGCTGGCCAGCGCGCCCATGCGCACGCCTTCCACGGCCGGGTCGCCGACGACCGTCTTGGACAGCCGCGCCTTCAACGCGGTCGCGACCGCGTCGGTCAGGTGGCGCGGCACCAGCGTGCGGCGAATGGCCGTGCACTTCTGGCCCGCCTTGGCCGTCATCTCCCGGGCCACTTCCTTGATGAAGAGGTCGAACTCCGGATCGTCCGGCGTCACGTCGGGCGCGAGGATCGCGCAGTTCAGGCTGTCGGCCTCCGCATTGAAAGGGATGCTCTTCTTCAGCAGGTTCGGGTGGGCCTTCAGCATCAGCGCGGTGTCCGCGCTGCCGGTGAACGTGACGACGTCAGCCTCGTCGAGACGCTCGAACAGGTCGCCCGTGCCGCCCACGATGAGCTGCAGCGCGCCAGTGGGCACCAGGCCAGACTCGACGATCAGGCGCACGCAGGCCTCGGCGACATAGCTCGTCGCCGTGGCGGGCTTGACCAGGCAGGGCATGCCGGCCAGGAAGCTGGGGGCAAATTTCTCCAGCATCCCCCACATCGGGAAGTTGAACGCGTTGATGTGCAGCGCGACGCCGCGCTTGGGCACCAGCACGTGGCTGCCGATGAAGTGGTTGTTGGCACCCAGCCGCATGGGCGGCCCCTCGTGCAGCACGTTGCTGCTGGGCAGGTCCTTGCCCCCGATGGAGGCGTACGCGAACAACGTGCCGATGCCGCCCTCGATATCTATCCACGAGTCCGAACGCGTCGAGCCGGTATGGGCACTGATCGCGTAGAGCTGCTCCTTGCGCTCCATCAGGTAGGCCGCCAGCGCCTTGAGCACGCGGGCGCGGTCCTGGAAGTGCGTGCGCAGCAGGCCGGGCAGTGCGGTGCCGCGCGCGAAGGCCATCGCCTCGGCAAAGTCCAGACCTTCCTCGTGCGTGTACGCGACGACACGGCCATTGATTGCGCTGGCGAGCGGCTTGGCCGCGCGCTCGCCGACCCAGCGGCCGGCGATATAGCTCTGGAGTGTGGAAACTGCCATCTCTCTATCCTCAAGGCCGCGCACTGCGCCGGCCGTTCGACAGACCGCTCCCGAAAGGAGCGGTCCATGGGTGCCGCGGCTTGAACCGCGGCGAAGCACTTACTTGATGAGCTTCCAGGCGCCGTTCTGGATGGTCACCATCACGCGGGCGCGCTGGTCCAGGCCCAGATGGTCCTGCGGGGACATGTTGAACACGCCGTGCGCGCCGGCCACGTCCTTGACGTTCTCCAGCGCATCGCGAAGCGCGGCGCGGAAGGCGGGTGTGCCCGGCTGGGCCTTCTTCAGCGCTTCGGGAGCAGCGGCGGCGAGCAGCAGGCCGGCGTCCCAGGCGTGACCGCCAAAGGTGGACACGGAGCCCTTGCCGTTGGCGGCCTCGTACTTGGCGATGTAGTCCATCGCGCTCTTCTTCACCGGATGGTCTGCCGGCAGCTGCGAGGCCACCAGCACCGGACCGGACGGCAGCAACGTGCCTTCGACGTCCTTGCCGCCCACGCGCAGAAAGTCGTTGTTGGCGACGCCGTGGGTCTGGTAGATCTTGCCGGCGTAGCCGCGCTCCTTGAGCGCCTTCTGCGGCAGCGCTGCGGGTGTGCCCGAGCCGGCGATCAGGATCGCGTCCGGCCTTGCGGCGACCAGCTTGAGCACCTGGCCGGTGACCGACGTGTCCGTGCGGTTGTAGCGCTCGCTGGCGACGATGTTGAGCTTCTTCGTCGCGGCGATCTTCTGGAACTCGCCCCACCAGCCCTCGCCGTAGGCGTCGGCGAAGCCGATGAAAGCCACCGTCTTGGCGCCGTTGTCGGCCATGTGGGTCATGATGGCCAAAGTCATCATGATGTCGTTCTGCGGCGTCTTGAAGACCCACTTCTTCTTCGCGTCCATGGGCTCGACGATGCGGGCAGACGCGGCCATGGAGATCATCGGCGTGCCGGACTCGGACACCGCGTCGATCATCGCCAGCGAGTTGGGCGTGACGGTGGAGCCGATGACGATGTCGACCTTGTTCTCGGTGATGAACTTGCGCGTGTTGGCGACGGCCGTGGTCGTGTCGGAAGCGTCGTCCAGCACGATGTAGTTGACCTTCTGGCCGGCGATGGTCGTCGGCATCAGCGCGATGGTGTTCTTCTCGGGAATGCCCAGCGAGGCGGCCGGGCCGGTGGCCGAGACCGTGACGCCGACATTGATGTCGGCGTGCGCGGCCAGGCTCAGCGTGGCGGCCAGGGCCAGGGCGAGTTGCTTGAATTGCTTCATGGGGGTCGTCTCCTCGGTGGGTTATTGAATGAGGGCGGGCTGGCGCAGCTGTACCGCGCCGAGACCGCCGAAGAACAGGTCGCTGACCAGGGCCGCGAGCGCCTCGTGCGACAGGTCGCCGTCGGGACGCAGCCACGTGTGGGTCCAGTTGATCATGCCAAAAAGCAGCATGGTCAAGGGCTTGTGCAGCCCGGCTTCGCGCAATTCGGGCCGCACGCGGAACAGCGCCGTGGCGAACTCGGCGACGACGCGGCGCTCCACGTCCAGCAAGCGCTCGCGCTCCGCATCTACCAGAAAGCGGATCTCGCTGGTGAGCACACGGTGCTGGTCCTGGGCATCGGCATAGGCGAGCGTGAAACGCTCGATGAGGGCGCGTAGTTGCTCGTCGGGCGGGAGCGAACGCGCCTTCACCTCCTCCACCAGCTTCAGCAGCGCATGCACATGGCCATCGCAGATCTGCGCCAGCAGCTCCTGCTTGTCCTGGAAGTAGTGGTACAGCGTCGGCTTGGCGACGCCGCAGGCCTCGGCGACCTGGTTCATGGACGTCGCGCTGAAGCCCTGTTCGGCGAACAGGTGGGCAGCGGCGGCGAGGATGTCCTCGCGTTGGGCTTCAAATCCGGGGGCGCGTTTTCTGGCCATGTCAGTGAGCGGTTGCGGGCCGGGCACCGGGTCGCACCCTGGCCGACCCGCGCCGGCGATGCGCCTGCAGCACGATGCCGCAAGCCTCGCCGTCCCCAAAGGGGACCGGCCAAGGGTGTCCTTGGACGAGGGGCGCCATTGTTTCAGCGTTCGTCGAAGCTGATCACCACGCGTTCGGTCAGCGGGTGGGCCTGGCAGCTCAGGATGAAGCCGGCCGCGACCTCGTCCTTGTCCAAGGCGAAGTTCTTGTCCATGCGCACCTCGCCCTCCACGAGCTTGCAGCGGCAGGTGGAGCAGACCCCGCTCTTGCACGAGAACGGCACGTCCATGCCCTCGCGCGCGGCAGCGTCCAGCAGGCTGGGGTCCCCGGAATGGAACTCGATCTCCCGCGACAGGCCGTCACGGATGACGGTCACGCGCGCCTGGGGCGCGTCGCCGGGCTTGACCTCGTGCGGCACAGGCCGACCGGTCAGCGTCTCCGGCGTGCCGAAGCGCTCGATATGGATGCGCTCGGCCGGGACACCGGCTCCGCGCAGCGCCGCCTCGGCCTGGTCGTTCATCTCGAAAGGCCCGCAGACGAATACCTCGTCAACGCTGGCAGCCGGCACGGGGCCAGACAGGAAAACACTGAGCTTGCCTGCGTCAAGCCGGCCGCCGTACAGCGGCGCGTCCACGGCCTCGCGGCTGAAGATCAGGTGCAGCGACAGCCGCGTCATGAAGCGGTTCTTCAGGTCTTCGAGCTCTTCCTTGAACATCGTCGACGCGGTACGGCGGTTGGCGTAGATCAGCGTCGCACGCGCGGTGGGCTCGCGTTCCAGCAGCGCCGTCAGCAGGGCGATGATGGGCGTGATGCCCGAGCCGCCGGCGATGAAGAGCACGTGCCGGCCTTCGCCGCGCGCAGCCGGCAGCACGAAGCGCCCTTGCGGCGGATAGGACTCGATGACGTCGCCGGCCTTGAGCTGCTCGTGCACCCAGGTGGAGAAGGCCCCGCCTTCGACGCGGCGGATGCCGACCTGCAGGCGGCGGTCGGAGCATATGGAATAGCTGCGACGCAGCTCCTGCCCGCCCACGCTGGCACGCAGCGTCAGGTACTGGCCCGGCTCGAAGCCGAAGCCCTCGGCGGGCGCCTCGAAGCCGACGACCATCGCGTCGTCGGTGTCGCGCTCGACCGAAGTCACGCGCAGGGAGTGGAAATGCAGAGCCATCGTCGGATCAGATCGGCTTGAAGTATTCGAAGGGCTCGCCGCATTCGATGCAGCGCCACGTCGACTTGCACGCGGTGGAGCCGAAGCGGGAGAGTTGTTCCGTCCTGGCGCCATCGCAGCGCGGACAGCGCAGCCTGGGCACGACGCGGATGGCCTGCTCGGCGCTGCACTGCGGCGGCACGATGCCGTAGTGCTGCAGCTTCTCGCGGCCCTCAGGCGTGATCCAGTCCGTCGTCCAGGCCGGCGTGCGCTGCATCGTGACGGTCACGTCGCCAAACCCGGCCAGCGCGGCGCGCACGTCATCGGCGATCAGCTCAGTGGCCGGGCAGCCGCTGTAGGTGGGCGTCAGCACCACTTCCAGGCCAGCTTCGGTTTTGCGCAGATCACGCACGATGCCCAGCTCCACCAGGCTGATCGCCGGGATCTCGGGATCAGGCACGGCGGCAAGGCGCTCGCGAGCCGCTGCCAGGTCCACGAGGTTCACCACACGCCCCCGGGATAGCTGCGCTGCAGGAACTGCATCGTGCCCAGCATGTGGCCCATGTGCTCGCTATGGATGCCGTCGATGCCGCGCGGCTGCATCGCGCTGTCACGCGGCAGCGCAAGCGTGGCCTCCTGCATCAGCGTGCCCCAGCGGGCACGCCATTCAGGCTCCAGCTCCTTCCAGGCCGGCCCGACGCCGTCCACGCCGTCGGCGGCGAACAGCTCGTTGAAGTAGGGCCACAGCACGGCCAGCGCCGCCTGCATGCGGGCATTGGACTCGGGCGTGCCGTCACCCAGGCGCACGACCCAGTCGCTGGAATGCTGGCGGTGGTAGCGCACCTCCTTCAGCGACTTGGCGGCGATCCCGGCCAGCTCCGTGTCGACGCCGCCCTGCAGGCGCTCGTACAGGAGCTCCAGCCAGATCGCCATCGCCGCGTTGCGCAGCGTGGTCAGCGCAAAGTCGCGCCCGCCGCTGCCATCGCTCGGGCTGGCGGCGGCATTGGGCAGCTCGACGAGGACGACGTTGCGGTAGTCGCGCTCCTCGCGCAGGAAGGCGAGCTGGTCTTCGTCGCGGCCGGCGCCTTCGAGCTGGCCGGCGTGGGTCAGCAGCGCACGGGCCTGACCCAGCAGGTCCAGCGCGATGTTGGACAGCGCCAGGTCCTCCTCCAGCACGGGCGCATGGCCGGACCATTCGGACAGCCGCTGGCTGTGGATGAGGCAGGTGTCCGCAAGGCGCAGGACGTAGGTGGTCTTGGCGTCCATGGCCATCACATGTGGTTCAGTTCATCCGGCAGTTCGTAGAACGTCGGATGGCGGTAGACCTTGTCGTCGGCCGGCTCGAAGAGGCTGCCCTTCTCGGCCGGGTCACTGGCGACGATCTGCTCGGAGCGAACGACCCAGATGCTGGTGCCTTCCTGGCGACGCGTGTACACGTCGCGCGCCATCTGGATGGCCATGGCCGAATCGGCCGCATGCAGGCTGCCGCAATGCTTGTGGTCCAGGCCCGCCTTGCTGCGGACGAAGACTTCCCACAGCGGCCATTCGTTTTGCGTGTTGCTCATGTCGTGATCTTTCAGGCGGCCTGCGCCTTCGTGGCTTGCTTGCGTGCATGGGCCATGGCCGCATCGCGCACCCAGGCGCCCTCGTCCCAGGCCTTGTTGCGGGCGGCCAGGCGCTCGCGGTTGCAGGGGCCTTCACCGCCCACCACGCGCCAGAACTCTGCCCAGTCGATGGCGCCGAAGTCATAGCTGTCGCGCTCGGCGTTCCATTTCAGCGCCGGGTCCGGCACCGTCACGCCGAGAATCTCGGCCTGAGGGATGGTCGCATCGACGAACTTCTGGCGCAGCTGGTCGTTGGTAACGCGCTTGATTCCCCAGCGGATGCTCTGCTCGGAGTTGGGCGAATCCTTGTCGGCCGGGCCGAACATCATCAGCGAAGGCCACCACCAGCGGTTCACGGCGTCCTGCACCATGGCCTTTTGCTCGGCCGTGCCCTTTTGCATCATCACCAAGAGGCTCTCGTAACCCTGGCGCTGGTGGAAGCTCTCCTCGCGGCAGACGCGGATCATGGCCCGCGCATACGGTGCATAGGAGCATCGGCACAGCGGCACCTGGTTCATGATGGCCGCGCCATCCACCAGCCACCCGATGACGCCGATGTCAGCCCAGGTCAGCGTGGGGTAGTTGAAGATGGAGCTGTACTTGGCCTTGCCAGACAGCAGTGCGCCGGTCATCTCGTCGCGGCTGGTGCCCAGGGTCTCCGCAGCGGCATAGAGGTACAGGCCGTGGCCGCCCTCGTCCTGCACCTTGGCCAGCAGGATGGCCTTGCGCTTGAGCGTCGGTGCGCGCGTGATCCAGTTGCCCTCGGGCAGCATGCCGACGATCTCGCTGTGTGCATGCTGGCTGATCTGGCGCACCAGCGTCTTGCGGTAATGCTCGGGCATCCAGTCCTTGGCTTCGATGAAGTCCCCGGCGTCGATGCGGGCTTCAAACGCCTCCTCGCGGGCCAGCTCCTCGGCGCTCTTGACGACCTTGGGCTTGGCTTCCCGCGCCATCAGATCCATGGCTTGGGTGTACATGGTTGCGGCTCCTTACTTCTTGCGTTGGTCCACCACGCGACGGGCCTTGCCGACCAGCGTCCGTTCGATGGAGTTGTTCGGCTCGACCTGGATGCTGGCCGTCACGCCGATCAGGTTCTTGATGCGTTCGGCCAGCCGGCGGGCGATGCCATCGTCGGCCGCTCCCAGCGCCAGCTCGCAACGGATCAGCAGCTCGTCCAGGTGGCCGTCACGCGTGACGACGAGCTGGTACTGGCCGCCCAGGCCCTTCTCCTGCAGCACCAGCTCTTCGACCTGGGTCGGGAACAGGTTGACGCCGCGGATGATGAGCATGTCGTCGCTGCGTCCGACGATCTTGCCCATGCGGCGCATGCTGCGTGATGTGGGGGGCAGCAGGCGGGTCAGGTCGCGCGTGCGGTAGCGGATGACGGGCATGGCCTCCTTGGTCAGCGACGTGAAGACCAGCTCGCCCTCGGCCCCGTCGGGCAGCACCTCGCCGGTGTCGGGATCAATGATCTCGGGATAGAAATGGTCTTCCCAGATGGCCGGGCCGTCCTTGCTCTCCACGCATTCGCTGGCCACGCCGGGGCCCATCACCTCCGACAGGCCGTAGATGTCCACGGCATCGATGCCTGCGCCGGCCTCGATCTCCTTGCGCATGGCTTCGGTCCAGGGCTCTGCGCCGAAGATGCCGACCTTCAGCGACGATTCACGCGCATCCAGCCCCTGGCGGGCGAACTCCTCGATCAGCACCTGCATGTAGCTGGGCGTGACCATGATGATGTCGGGCTTGAAGTCGGTGATCAGCTGCACCTGCTTCTCGGTCTGGCCACCACTCATGGGGATGACCGTGCAGCCCAGGCGCTCGGCACCGTAGTGCGCGCCCAGGCCGCCAGTGAACAGGCCGTAACCGTAGGCGACATGCACCAGGTCGCCGGCACGTCCACCGGCGGCACGGATGGAGCGCGCGACCAGGTTGGCCCAGTTGTCGATGTCCTTCAGCGTGTAGCCGACTACGGTGGGCTTGCCCGTGGTGCCCGAGGACGCATGGATGCGCGCCAGCTTCTCGCGCGGCATGGCGAACATGCCGAAGGGGTAGTTCGCGCGCAGGTCGTGCTTGGTCGTGAACGGGAACCTGGCGACATCCGCGAGCGTCTTCAGCTCGGACGGATGCACACCCTTCTCGTCGAACTTGGCCTTGTAGTGCGGCACGTTGTCGTAGGCGTGCTGCAGGCTCCAGCGCAGGCGTTGCAGCTGCAGCGCCTGCAGTTCGTCACGACTGGCGGTTTCGATGGGATCGAGGTCGCCGGGGCGGGGAATCTTGACAGTCATGCTTCAAATACCTTGCGTTCGCCGAGGCGGTACGAACGGCCTCGGAACATGGCGATCAGGTCGCCGTTCTGGTTGCGTACGGTGATGTCGTACAGCCCCGTGCGACCGGCCAGCGATGTCTCCTCCGCCGTCGCCGTCAACACGTCATTCAACTTGGCACTCTTCAGAATGTCGATGCCAAAGCCCGAGGCCACCGTCAGCGCATTGCGGCTGTTGCATGCGAACGCGAACGCCGAGTCCGCCAGCGTGGCGATCAGGCCGCCATGGCAGATCGCGAAGCCGTTCAGCATGTCGGGCCGCACGGCCATGGTCAGCACGGCGCGCCCGGGTGCGATCTCGGCGATCTGCAGGCCCAGCATGCGGCTGGCGGCGTCGTCCGCGAACATCACGTCGCGGACCCTGTCGGCAATGGCTTGCGGCTCCATCAGCGGTCCTTGAACTCTGGCTTGCGCTTGTCGAGGAAGGCGGCCGCGCCCTCCTGATAGTCATAAGAGAAGCCCAGCTGGCTCTGCAACCCCGCTTCGCGCCTGAGCGCGGACTCGAAATCCAGCTTCAGCGCCTCGTCCATCGCGCGGCGTGTCTCGGCCAGCGCCCGGGTGGGCATGGCAGCCAGCTTCTGCGCCAGCGCCATCGCGATGTCGGGCAGTTCGGCGTCCGGCACAGCCCGGGCGATCAGCCCCAGCCGCTCGGCGTCCGCCGCCTTGAGCTTGTCGCCCAGCAGCGCCATCTCCAGGGCCTTCGCACGGCCCACCAGGCGGGGCAGCAGCCACGTGCCGCCACAGTCCGGGATCAGGCCGATCTTGGAGAAGGCCTGGATGAAGCTGGCGCTCTCACCGGCCACCACAAGGTCGCAGCCCAGCGCCACGCTGGCGCCCGCGCCGGCCGCCACGCCGTTGACGGCTGCGACGACCGGCACGGGCATGCTGCGCAGGCGCAGCGCCAGCGGGATGTAGTAGTGCTCCAGCAGATGGCCGATGTCCTTGGGTGGAGCGCCGGGGTCACGGCTGGGTGCCACATGCGGGTCGGCCAGGTCCTGGCCGGCACTGAAGGCGCGGCCGGCGCCGGTGATCAGCACACAGCGGACATCGCCTTCTTCGGCTGCCGCCTCCAGTGCCTCGCGCAACTGGCCCAGCATGCCGGTCGTGAACGCGTTCAGCGCCTCGGGGCGGTTCAGGCGCAGCAGGCGGACGGCGCCCTGCTGCTCGATCTGGATCAGATGTTCGGACATGGATTAATTTCTCTACCGACCGGTCGGTTAATCCTAGAAGCCTGCTTGATCTGGATCAAGGGGTGGGTGGGAAAACCCTAGTTTTTGGTGACTTCGATGTCTTCGGCCAGCGCCGCAACGAGGCCGTGCCTGGGCGGCGCAAACCCGGGCGCCGTGCAGGCGGCGGCCCCGGCCGCCAGCGCCCAGCGCAGATGCTCCTCGGCGGGCGCGCCGGCATTGCGCATCAGGCTGTCCAGCAGGCCGGCAAGGGCTGAGTCGCCTGCCCCTACCGTGTCGATGACGTCAATCTGCGGCGGCAAGCCACTGCATTCCTCCACGCCGTGGTACAGCGTCGCACCGGCTGCGCCGCGCGTCAGCAGCAGCCAGGCGCCCGGATTCCAGGCGGCGATCTGGGCCAGCCCCAGGCGGTGGTCCGACACCCGGAACAGGCCGCGCAGATCCTCATCGGACACCTTGATGACGTCGGCCAGCCGGCACATCTGCGCCAACGTGTCGTCGTAACGCGAGTCCATCGCCAGCGCGCGGAAGTTGGGGTCATAGCTGATCAACCGGCCCTCGCTCTTCAGCGTCTGGGCCAGTGCCAGCAGCCGGCCCGCCAGGGGCTCGCGCACCAACCCGAGGCTGCCGAAGTGGGCCCAGCGCAGCGAGCGCATCCAGCCTGCCGGCAGGCCCTCCGGGCGGAAGTGCAGATCGGCGCTGTCCTGGCCGATGAAGAAGTAGCGCGGCGGGTCCAGCTCGTGCACGATGGCCAGCAGCGGCGGCCGCGGCAGCTGCTGGATGAAGCGCATGTCCAGGTTGGCATCCTGGCTGCACTGCCAGATCTCGGCGCCGAAAAGATCCTGGCTGATCGCACCGCCGAAAGCACTCAGCCGGCCCAGCGCAGACATCGCCACGGCCACGTTCCACGGCGAGCCGCCGCAGGCGCTGCGCCAACGGTCAGGCCCGATCCGGATCAGGTCCGTCAACGCCTCGCCGAAGGCAACGAAGTGCGGCAGGTCTGGATGAAGGATGTCAGCCATCGCCAGCCATTCAAGCGCGACCGCCGCCCCACCGCAAGTCCCGGTATTGCCGTCACTGACACAATCGACACCATGTCAGCACGCGTGATTCCCCTGCACGACGCCCGCCAGGCGCCTGCCGCGCCGCTGCCCGCCGTCGGCATGGCCGCGCTGCCCTCGCTTCCCCTGGCCGACACGCTGGGCAGGCCGCTGCGCGACCTGCGCATCTCCGTGACGGACCGCTGCAACTTCCGCTGCGGCTACTGCATGCCCAAGCAGGTGTTCGACAAGCACCACGAATTCCTGCCTCACGCCGAGCTGCTCAGCTTCGAAGAGATCACGCGCCTCGCCCGCGTCTTCGTCGGTCTGGGCGTCGAGAAGCTGCGCATCACCGGCGGCGAGCCCACGCTGCGACGCGGGCTGGAGACACTGATCGAGATGCTGGCCAGGCTGCGCACGCCCGATGGCCGCACGCCAGACCTGACGCTGACCACCAATGGCTCCACGCTCGTCAGGAAGGCTGCCGGACTGCGCGCCGCCGGGCTGAATCGCCTGACGGTCAGCCTGGACGGACTGGACGACGCGGTATTCCAGCGCATGAACGATGTCGGCTTCCCCGTGGCCGATGTGCTGGACGGCATCCGCGCCGCGCAGGCCGCAGGCCTGGGGCCCATCAAGGTCAACATGGTGGTGCAGCGCGGTGTCAACGACGACCAGATCCTGCCCATGGCCCGCCACTTCAGGCACAGTGGCGTCGTGCTCCGCTTCATCGAATACATGGACGTCGGCGCGACCAATGGCTGGCGCATGGACCAGGTGCTGCCCAGCGCCGAGGTGATGCGCCGCATCGCGGCCGAGTTCCCCCTGGCTCCACTGTCACACAGCGCGCCGGGCGAGACGGCCCAGCGCTGGGCCTATGCGGACGGCGGCGGCGAGATCGGCGTCATTTCCTCGGTCACTCAGGCCTTCTGCGGGGACTGCAACCGCGCACGGCTGTCGACGGAAGGCCGGCTCTACACCTGCTTGTTCGCGCACCGCGGGCATGACCTGCGCGCGCTGCTGCGTGGCGAACCCGTCGACGATGCGCAGCTCGCCGGCGCCGTCGCCAACGTCTGGACAGGCCGCAACGACCGCTACTCGCAGCTGCGCGGCACGCCGGCGGCCGCGGCCGAGCCGCGCGTCGAGATGCATTACATCGGTGGCTAGATTGACCCGTCCCCCACGCACTTCGCGCCCGTCCTCAAGGGATCGCCGACAGTGGCCTGCCCAAGCCGGATCCACGGCGCCCGCCGCAAGAGCACGCGGGGCCACCCGCGCGCGTCAATGACGACGGCAGCCATTCACGGCCTGGTCCTCGCCGGTGGCCGCGGCAGCCGCATGGGTGGCGTGGACAAGGGACTGCAGTTGCTGGACGGCAAGCCGCTGGCGCTGCACGTCGTCGAACGCCTGGCCCCGCAGGCAAGCCGCGTGCTCGTCAGCGCCAACCGCAATCTGGACGTCTACGCCACGCTGGGCCATGCCGTACTGACCGACCCGCCCGGCCTGGAGTTCGCTGGGCCGCTGGCCGGCATGCTTGCGGGCCTGCAGTCTCTTCCCGACGATGCCTGGCTGCTGACCGCCCCCTGCGACTGCCCACGCCTGCCGCCGGACCTGGCGCGACGCCTGCTCGTCGCAGGTGAAGGCCACGGCCTGGCCTTCGCCCGCGCGGCCCGCGAGCACCCCACCCATGCACTGCTGCACGCCCGCCTGCGCGAGCCGCTGGCCGCCCATCTGCAGGAAGGCGGCCGCGCAGTGCTGCGCTGGATGAAGTCGCTGCCGCATGGCGTGGCGCGCTTTGATGCCCCTGACGACGAGGCCGCGTTCGCCAACCTCAACCGCGCGGCAGACCTGCATGGCTGAGTTGCTGATCCGCCCCATGCTGGAGCCCGACTTGCTCGCCTACAAGGCGCTGCGCGATGCCATGCTGGCCGGCCACCCCGAGGCCTTCACGTCGGACGCCGAGACCGAGAGCCGGCGCGACCTTGCCAGCTACCGCAACCGCCTCGCCGGCGGCAGCAACGGCGCCACGCTGTTCACGCTGCTGGCACTGGAGGCCGGCCGACTCGTCGGCGCACTGACCTGTGAGCGCGAATCGCGGCCCAAGGTGCGGCATGTCGCCCACCTGGTCGGCATGATGGTGGCCGACACCCACCGCGGCCGCGGCATCGGCCGGGCCCTGCTCGTCGCGGCCATCGACAGGATCAAGGCCAGCCCCGGCGTGGCCCAGGTCACCCTCAGCGTGACGGCCAGCAACCGCATCGCCATCGGCCTGTACGAAAGCCAGGGATTCGTGCGCTACGGCTGCCTTCCCGACGCGATCCGGCTCGCCGACGGCCTCAGCCTGGACAAGGACCTGATGCGGCTAAGGCTGGACTAGCTCGAACTGCACGACCAGCGCGTCCTGTACAGCGAGCAAGCCACCCAGCACCGTGAAGGGCCGGATGCCGAAATCGCTCTGCCGCACGACGACCTCGCCGCGCGCCCGGGCGCCCTCCACCTCGACGACGAGCCACTGCCGCCGCGTGACCCCGTGCAGCGAGACCTCCGCCTCGACGGCACGCCGCCCGCCCTCGCCCAGTTGCTGCAGCGTGCGCACGAGGACCTCTGGATGCGCCGACGCGTCCAATGCCTTCAGCAGGTTGGCACGCGTGCCGGCACGGGCGTCGTCGTCCACGGCGCTGGCAAATGCCGGCCCCAGGCGCTGGCGCAGGCCCGGCGGGTCGATCTCCAACGCATCCAGGCGAAAGCCCAGCACCGGCCCCGCCGCCGCCCAGTCCACCCGCAACCCTGCCGCACGCAGCACATGGTTGTGGCCCAGCCGGGCCGCCGTGCCGCCCCGAAAGACAAGGATGCGCAGTTCGTCGCCCTCGGTCGCCACCGGGCCGGTCGAAGACGGCGGGCTGGCACAGCCGGCCAGGCCGGCCAGCACGGCCAGCAGCACGAGACGTCGTCTGGATGTCGTTTGCACGCTCAAGTCAGGGGTTTTCCGCGGGGGTTTATCGGTCGGCGCCCGGCGCTGACGCTCCATGCTGGACTAGCATAGCCACCATCCTCCTCAATGGAGCCCGACATGGCCAGCCTGTTCCGCCCCGCACTCGACCTGATGGCGCAGTACGCCGCCTACCACCGTGATCGCCGCAATATCGCGACGCATTTCGTCGGCATCCCCCTCATCGTCTTCGCCATCAGCGTGCTGCTGGCGCGTGCCGAGTTCACGCTCGCCGACCAGCCCATGAACGCGGCCATCGTGCTCTGGGCGGTCAGCTCGCTGTGGTACCTCACGCGCGGCAACCTCGCGCTGGGTGCCACCACCGCCATCGTCAACGGAGTGCTGACGGCGCTGGCCATGACGGCGGCCCAGGGCTCGACGACGAGCTGGCTGCTCATCGGCGTGGGCAGCTTCGTCGTCGGCTGGATCATCCAGTTCATCGGCCACTACTACGAGGGCCGCAAGCCGGCCTTCGTCGACGACCTCGTCGGCCTGTTGGTCGGCCCGATGTTCGTCGTGGGCGAGGCGATGTTCATGCTCGGCTGGGGCCGCCCGCTGCTGGAAGAAATCGAGCGCCGCGTCGGCCCGACGCACCTGCGCGACCTCGCACACCCCGTCTGACCCGCTGACGCGATGACCGGCGTTCTCGTCATGGGCGCCGGCTCCGTCGGCTGCTTCGTCGGCGGCCTGACCCAACTGGCCGGCGTGCCGGTGCATTTCATCGGCCGGCCGCGCGTGCTGGCCCACCTGCGCAAGCAGGGCCTGCGCCTGACCGACCAGGACGGCCTGGACCGCAGCATCCCGGCGCTGGACCTGCGCCTGCACGCGGAGCCGCCAGCCGGGCTCAAGCCCGACCTGGTGCTGCTGTGCGTGAAGTCGGGGGCCACCGTCGAGGCGGCCACGGCGCTGGGCCTGACACTGCCGCTGGGCACCCCGGTCGTCAGCCTGCAAAACGGCATAGCCAATGCCGCCACCGCGCGCCAGGCCGCGCCGCAGCTGCACTGGCATGCCGGCATGGTGCCCTTCAACGTCGCTGAAATTTCGCCCGGCCACTACCACCGCGGCACCGGCGGCGCGCTGGCCGCCGAAGGTTCGGCCGAGGACCTGGCCCTGGCCGCCTGGCAAACAGCGCTGGCCCGTGTGGGCATGGGTCTGCAGCTGCACGCCGATCTCGCGCCGGTGCAGTGGGGCAAGCTGCTGCTGAATCTGAACAATCCGGTCAACGCGCTGTCCGGCCTGCCGCTGCGCGACGAACTGCTGCAGCGCGGCTACCGGCGCGTGCTGGCGGCGCTGCAGCAGGAGGCGCTGGACCTGCTGGACGCCGCCCACCGTCCCGTCGCCCAGTTGACGCCGCTGCCGCCGCGCCGGCTGCTGACGCTGCTGCGCATGCCCACGCCCGTCTTTCGCCTCGCCGCCGCGCGCATGCTGCGCGTCGATGCCAAGGCCCGCTCCAGCATGGCCGACGACCTGGCCCAGGGCCGCTCGACGGAGGTCGACGCCCTCTGCGGCGAGATCGTCCGCCTGGCCCGTGGCCTGGGCCGCAGTGCACCGCTGAACCTGCGCATGCAAAGCCTCATCCAGGCCTGGCCCAAGCGCCGCCAGCCTTATTCGCCGGCCGAGCTGCTGCGGGCCATCGGACTGTCCTGACCACCGGCGCCTCGGCCCGACACCTCAAGCAACGCCGAAGCCTCATTCAGTTCCGGCCTGGCTGCGCGCCCGGGGGCGGTTGACGACAATCTCGGGCTCCCCACGCTTTGGCCCTGCCATGATTGAACTGTTGTCATCCCCCCAGACCTGGATCGCCCTCGCCACGCTGACCGCGCTGGAGCTGGTGCTGGGCATAGACAACATCATCTTCATCAGCATCCTGGTGGACAAGCTGCCCAAGGCACGCCAGGAACTGGCGCGGCGGCTGGGCCTGTTCGCTGCCATGTTCATGCGCATCGGCCTGCTGATGGTGCTGGCCTGGATCGTCGGCATGGTGGCGCCACTGTTCCACGTCTTCGGCTACGGCTTCTCCGGCCGAGACCTCATCCTCATCGGTGGCGGCCTGTTCCTGATCTGGAAGAGCACGGTCGAGATCCACGGCTCGCTGGAGGGCGAGGACGAGGTCAACAGCACCGGCAACAAGGCCAAGGCGGCGTTCGCCTCGGTGATCATTCAGATCATGATCATCGACCTGGTCTTCTCTCTGGACTCCATCATCACCGCCGTTGGCATGGTGGACGACGTGCGCATCATGATCACCGCCGTGATCTGCTCGGTGGGCCTGATGATGCTGTTCGCCGGCCCCATCGGCCGCTTCGTGTCCAACAACCCGACGATCAAGATGCTGGCGCTGAGCTTCCTCGTCGTCGTCGGCGTCGTGCTGATGGCCGAGGGCTTCGGCCACCATGTACCCAAGGGCTACATCTACTTCGCCATGGCCTTCTCGCTGGGCGTCGAGATGATGAACATCAAGATGCGCAAGAACGCCGACACCAAGGTCAAGCTGCGCCAGCAGATCCCGGGCGGCGACGACTGACCAGGCACACTCGGGGCGTGCACCTGACGCCCTTCGTCTTCGTCGACGCCATCTCCTTCGGCATCTCGCCCGCAGAACTGGTCGCGCGGCTGGGGCCGCCCGACCGGGTCGAGCGCAACAACGTCGCGCTGACTGTCCACGACTATGGCCACAGCGTCTACCGCTTCCAGGATGGCGGCCGACTCGAGGAAGTCACCCGGCGAGCCGCCGTGCTGCACCTGGGCACCCTGGCCATCCCCTTCGCCGCGCTGTCCGGCTTCGTGGGAGCGCAGGACGACGAAGCCTTCGAGCGCGCGGGCTTCATCGTCAGCCCGCGCTTCGGCTTCGCCTTCGTGCCAGCCGATCCCGACTGGGTCACGGCGCTGGCCAGGCACTGCATTGCGACGTGGCGGGCGCTGTGACCTCAGCACACCAGGCTGCGCCAGTCATGGCCTGCCTGGGCGACGGCCGAGGGAAGGCATTGGCATGAAAGGCAGGCTCAGGTCGCCCAGATGCGCGGATCGCTGCCGGGCAAGGCCCAGAGGCGCTCGCGCCATGAGGTGCGCACGCGCCGCAGCACGTTCGTGACCGTCTCGACCTCGTCACCCAGGACGCGCACCAGCAGCACGGCCCCAGATGGACTCGCCAGGCAGGTCGCACCGGCAGACTCGTCCGCGAGCGCGGCACGCGCGTCGGCGAGCAGCGATTCCGCGTTGCCCAGCGCCGTGGCCTGGGCGTAGGCCAGCGTGCCCATTACCCGGTGGCCAGCGAGGCCGCAAGGTCCGTCCATCAGCGCCGCATCAGCGGCGTCGAGCCAGCCGCGGTCCAGCCACTGGCCCTCGATCTCCAGATGCTGCAGCAAGCGGCCGCGCGTAAACGGCTCACCGGCCGCTGGCAGGCCCAGCCCCAGCACCTCGCTCGCGAACAAGCTGCCGCCGGGCGCGAGCCGCAGCCGCACTTCGTTGCGGCCGATACAGGCCGGATAGGCCAGCGTCTCCTGCGGCAGCCATTCCAGCCGGGCGCCCTCGCCCACCGTGCCCTGCACGACCTGGGCGGCCTCGCCAGCATTGGAGCGGTAAAAGCGCGTCGCCGCCGGCGTCGTCACGAGCAGGTGGGCACCAGCCTGCACGTCCAGGGTGATGTCGAGCCGGTCGCCGCCGACCAGGCCGCCGGGTGGGTGCACCAGCACGGCATGCGCGATGCCGGCGCCCTCCGGGTACAGCGTCTTCAGCAGCCGCAACGGGCCGTCGTGGCGCGCCTGGACGCGCGTGGCCACGCCATCACGCGCCGCGGCCAGTGCCAGCCGCGCCGGCCAGCGGACGTCATCAGCCAACGAACAGGCCCTTCGTCTCGATGAAGCTGACTACCTCGTCCAGACCCTCGCGGGTCTTGAGGTTGGTCATGACCCAGGGCTTCACCGGCCGCATGCGCGCGGTGTCGCTGCGCATCACCGCCAGGTCCGCGCCGACATGCGGCGCGAGGTCGGTCTTGTTGATGACGAAGAGGTCGCTCTTGGTGATGCCGGGGCCACCCTTGCGCGGGATCTTCTCGCCGGCGGCCACGTCGATGACGTAGATGGTCAGGTCGCTCAGCTCGGGACTGAAGGTGGCCGCGAGGTTGTCGCCACCACTTTCCACGAAGACGATGTCGGCGTCCGGGAACCTCTCCAGCATGCGATCCACGGCCTCAAGGTTGATGGAGCAATCCTCGCGGATGGCGGTGTGCGGACAGCCGCCGGTCTCCACGCCCATGATGCGCTCGGGGGCCAGGGCGCCGGCCACGGTCAGCAGGCGCTGGTCCTCCTTGGTGTAGATGTCGTTGGTGACGACCACGAGGTCCCAGCGATCGCGCATGGTCTTGCACAGCATCTCGACCAGCGTGGTCTTGCCGGATCCCACCGGCCCTCCGACGCCGACACGCAGCGGCGGAAGCTTCTTGGTGCGGTTGGGAATGGCGTGCAGGGGTGCGTGGGTCATGAGCGGAACAGTCTCGAGTATTGGGTTTCGTGGCGGGCACCGTGGACCCCCAGCAGAGGCGCGAACGCCATCGGCTCGGGAGCGGCCAAAGCAGCCTCCACGGCTGCCGGAATGGCTTGCACGAGCCGTGCCAGCAGGCGCTGGCCCGAAGTCTGGCCCAGGGGGACGCAACGCACGGCAGCCTGCATCAGGTTCTCGGCCCAGCCGAACGCGATGGCCTGCAGCGCCGGCTCCGGCGCGGCGCCACGCGCCGCCGCGGCGGCACCCATGACGACGGGCCAGCTGGGCGCAGGCCGCAGCGCCTGCAGCAAGGGCAGCACGGTCGCGTCCGGCATCAGGCCGCGCATCCACGCCAGCAGGCTGCGGCCCATCTGCTGCACCTGCTGCAGGCTCTCGCTGGTCTCGCGCGTCTGCAGCACCCAGGCGTTGAGCCGGGCCAGACTTTCGCCATCCAGCGCCAGCGCGGCCGCGTGCGCGGCGGCAGCCACTGGCAGCTCGGCACGGGCCTGAACGAGTTCCAGCTGGTTCAGCAGCCAGTCGCCGGCGCTGGCCTCGTCATGCACGACGCCAGCGTCGACGGCGGCCTCCAGACCTTCGGAGTAGCTGAAGCCTCCCACGGGGAGTGCGGGCGACGCGAGCCACAGCAGGTGCAGCAGTTCGGGAGAAGCGGGCGAGGTCATGGCGTGTCGATCACAGGTGCAAATTCCCAGGCAGCGCCTGGAGCGCTGCATGGCAGGAGAAGCCTAAACTGATTGGCGTACCTTACGAGTGCTCGACAGGGAGAACACCGACATGGCTGCCACCCGCATCTCCAGCAAGGCTCGTGCCTGCATCGTTTTCTGCGCATGGCTCACTGCCTCGCTGGCACAGGCCTGGGAGCCCGCGCCCGAGACAAGCGGCCGGGAAGTGCTACAGGCTGCCCGCCGCGACGCCTCCGAGGGCCGGCTGGCCGAGGCCGCCGAGAAGCACCTCTGGTTCCACGAGCACGTGCTGGAGCGCGAGCCGTCGATGCGCGGCGTGCGGCTGTCGTTCGCGCTGGCCGACTGGGTCGCCCTGGCGCGCCGCTACCCGGCGGCGATGGCACAGCTGATCGCCGCCCGCGACCGCGCTGTGGCCCGGGTCGAAGACGGCGGCCTGGCGGGCGGGCAGGCCTTGAACGAAGTGGTCAGCTTCAACAGTCGTCTGCGCGACCCGGAATCCACGCGCGACGCCTTCGCCCGCCTGGTACTGCGTGACCCGGTGGTTGCAGAACAGGCTGCGCCGCAGGTCCTGCCTGCGCTGGTCGAATTGAACGACATCGAGTTCGCCAGCAAGCACCTGCACGTGGACGAAGCGGTGGGGCGCATCGAGCGCACCTACACGCAGCTCCAGGCAACCAGTTCGGCACTGCCCGCCAACCAGATCGAGGCCATGAAGCGCTGGCAGCAGCGCCACGTGGATATCCAGCTGGCACAAGTCGTCTATGTGCTCTGCAAGGACCGCCGCGAGGCCGAGGCCGAGCAAGTCGTCGCGCGCGGACGCGCCCTGCTAGCTCCGGACGCCCCCGTCCATCACATGACCGAAGCGCAGCGCTGCATCGCCCCCCCAAACGAGAATGCGGGCTGAGCCCGCGCCCGCTCCGCTGCGCTCACCCACCGGGCATCAGAAGTTGAAGGCCATGCCGGCACCCAGCGTGCGCACGGTGACGCCCTGCTTGGCACTGGCGGGGGTGTCGCGCAGATCGGCGCGTGTCCAGTCGGCGCTGAGGCTGGCACTCCAGCGGCGTGCGAACTGCCAGGAGGCGCCAAGGCCCGCGTAAGGCTTGACCGAGCGCGTCGTGAGCGTGCCGGGATTCTGAGAGAACGGGCTGACGGCGGGCTGCAGCTTCAGCTCATTGGACGAGATGCCCGCACGGAGCACCGCGCTGACACTGGAAGACAGCGGCATCGAGTACGCCGCGCCGACGCCGAAGCCAGCGAACTCCGCAGAATAGTTGTATCCGAACAGTCCCCAGTCCGAGTCGATCTTGGCGTACGTCACCTCGAACGCCCAGGACTCGCTGAAGCGGTGGCCGGCACGTAGGCTGTAGCTTGTGTCGACAGGACTGCAGCGCGTGTTGGCGGAGCAGTTCAGGTCGACCTTGCCGGTACCGATCTGCACGCCGATATAGGTGGATGCGGCGAGGTTGGGCACCTGCGCGGAAGCCGCCGCGGACAGGCCAAGCGCAAGGCCGGCGGCGAGGATACGGATGGATGGCATGTCACTCCCTGTGGCAATAGATGTGTTCAGCCCGGCGCGCATTCGCGGCGCCGGCGGACGCGCGGCATGCTAACTGCGCAGGGATGGGGTATCGGTGACCTCGCTGCGGCGGGACGTGCGCATCGCCCGGTCAGTGGTCGTGATTGCAGCCAGGCCCATGGACATGGCCGGCATCGTGCGCCTTGACCGGGATGGCCAGCGGCTTGCGAGCCGGTGCGGCCGCATGCTCGTGGGCATGGCCATGATCGTGGCCGTGGTGCTCATGGCCTTCGTGATGACCATGGTCGTGCCCGTGGTGATGGCCATGGCCCGAACCCTCGCCGTAGGCCCCGCCCTCGGGCTCGAACGCCGCCCGTGCCTCGGTCACGATGAGGTGCTGGCGGCGCAGCATGTCGGCCAGCACGGGATCGGGCTCGAACTGCAGCAGATCGGGCTGCAGTTCCAGCGGCACATGGCGGTTGCCCAGGTGATAGGCGGCGCGCAGCAGGTCGAAGGGCTGGCCGTGCTCGGCGCAGAACCGCACCTGCTGCACCGCCTGGGCCGCGGCGACGACGCGCAGCAACGTCCCGTCCTCGGCCACCAGCACGTCACCCCCGCGAAGATTCGTGCCGCGTGGCAGCACGACGCCGATCTCGCGGCCCGTCGAGTCGGTGGCGGAGAAGCGGCTCTTGCTGCGGGTGTCCCAGTCGAGTTCGAGCGTGGGGGCGCGCTTGACGAGCACGGCGGCCAGGCCGGCGCCGCCGGCGATGCGTTTGGTGGCGTGGATCATGGCCTCAAGTATCGACGCTGCCCCGATGGCGACAGCGCGGCAAGGGCTTGGCGGGCATCATGCGGGCTTCGCCGCGCAACCCGAGCCGCCCATGCAACTCGAAACCCTCGCCGTTTCCATCCAGGATCACATCGCCACGGTCCGCCTCAACCGCCCGGACAAGGCCAATGCCATGAACGCGGTCATGTGGCAGGACATCCGCCGCGCCTTCGACTGGGTGGATGCCGAGTCCGAGGCGCGCGTGGCCGTGCTGGAGGGCGAAGGCCGGCATTTCACTGCCGGCATCGACCTCTCGATGATGATGGGCCTTGCCCCGCAGATCCAGGATCCCTGCGACGGCCGTACCCGGGAGAGCCTGCGCCGCGTCATCCTGGACATGCAGGACACCCTCACCAGCCTGGAGCGCTGTCGCAAGCCGGTACTGGCTGCCATCCACGGCGCCTGCGTGGGCGGCGGCATCGACCTGATCTGCTGCGCCGACATGCGCTACTGCTCGGCCGACGCCCACTTCTCCATCAAGGAGATCGACATCGGCATGGTGGCCGACGTGGGCACGCTGCAGCGCCTTCCCAAGATCGTCGGCTCGCAGGGGCTGGTGCGCGAGCTGGCCTATACGGGCCGGCGCGTGGAGGCGGCCGAGGCGCGCGAGATCGGCCTCGTCAACCGCGTGTTCGACAGCCGCGAGGCGCTGCAGGCAGGCGTGCGCGAGGTCGCCGCCGCCATCGCCGGCAAGTCCCCCCTGTCCATCCGCGGCACCAAGGAGATGCTGAACTACGCGCGCGACCATTCGGTGGCCGATGGTCTCAACTACGTCGCCACCTGGAACTCGGCGATGCTGATGAGCGAGGATCTGACCCGGGCCATGATGGCCGGCAAGGGCACGGCGCCCACGTTCCGCGACTGAGCCCGCAGCCTGCGAGGGGCCAGGCACCGCAACCCCGTCGGCCGGCGTGGAACACTCGGTTAAACTGTCGGCTCGTCATTGGGGAGTAGCCGCCCTGCGCAACGCAGGGGCCCGCGTCAACACACTTGGCCTGACGGCCATGGCGCGTGCAGCTTCAACGCCTGGCAAGACCTTTGACCTCGCAGCCGCCGGATCGGGCCGGGGATGCTGCGCGGTCATTGGTGTTTCGCCGGCCCGTTGGACTCTCGCATGGAAGCCTTCCTCGTCTCTACTGGTGTCGTCGCCCTCGGTGAAATGGGTGACAAGACCCAGCTCCTGGCCATCGTTCTCGCAGCCGCCTTTCGCAGGCCATGGCCCATCATTGCCGGCATCTTCGTCGCCACGCTCGTCAACCATGCCGCGGCGGGTGCGGTGGGCGGATGGGTGGCGCAGGCCATGGGCCCCGACGTGCTGCGCTGGGTCATCGGGCTGTCCTTCCTCGGCATGGCCGGCTGGATGCTCATTCCCGACAAGCTTGACGACGATGACACCCGGCTGTCGCAACGCTTCGGCGTCTTCGGAACCACCGTCGTGGCCTTCTTCCTCGCCGAGATGGGCGACAAGACGCAGATCGCCACGGTCGCCCTGGCTGCGCGTTACACGGACCTGGTGCAGGTCGTGCTGGGGACCACGCTGGGCATGATGCTCGCCAACGTGCCCGCGGTCTTCCTCGGCGACCGCATCGCCAAGCGGGTGTCGATGCGCCTGGTGCACGGCGTGGCGGCGGCGATCTTCGCGGTGCTGGGGGTGCTGACGCTGCTCAACGTGGGCAAGCTGCTCTGAGGTGCGGACGGCGCGTCGCCTTAGCATCCGCAAATGCTGACCGCAGCCCAGACCCTCGCCTTCCTCGCCGCCGCGCTGGTGCTGACCGCCACCCCGGGCCCGGACAACCTGATGGTGCTGAGCATGGGCATGTCGCGCGGACGACGCGCAGGCATGGCCTTCGGGCTGGGCTGTGCCCTGGGCTGCCTCAGCCACACGCTACTGGCCGTGGTTGGCGTCAGCGCGATGGTGGCGGCATCGCCGCTGGCCTTCGGGCTGCTCAAGGGGGTGGGCGGGGTCTATCTGGTCTGGATGGGCGTGCAGGCCTGGCGGCACGCGGGCCGGGTTGCGGTGGGCGGCACGGCGGGCGACGATGCCTCGCTGCGGCAGTTGTTCGTGAAGGGCCTGTTCGCCAACGCGATCAACCCCAAGGTGGTGCTGTTCTTCCTGGCCTTCCTGCCACAGTTCGTTGCTCCGGCCCAGGGCCCGGTGGCTGCACAGTTGGGGCTGCTGGGGCTGCTGTTCACGGCACAGGCGGCGCTGCTTTTCGGACTGCTGGGCTGGTTCTCCGGCAGCGTGGGCGCCTGGCTGAACCGTCGCCCCGCTGTCGGCCCCTGGCTGGACCGGCTGGCCGGCACGGTGTTCATCGGCCTGGGCCTGCGCATGCTCGTCTCGCGCTGAAGCGCGAGGCCCGCCGCGGCCTCTCTCTTGAGTCGGCCCGCGCAAACTTCCAACACGCCACGGTCGTTTCGCTATCGTTGCGCCCATTTCAACGAGGGGGAGAGACGATGCGCCGACTTGCGTTCACTGCGTTGCTGGGCCCGGCAATGAGCACCGCTGCGAGCCACGCGGCGGACTGGCCGACCTTCATGGGCGACGCCGCCCGCAGTGGCGCCAACGCGGGCACCGGCAAGGCGCCAGGCGGTTTCCAGTTGGCATGGGAGTACGACCTGCACGCGGCCGTGGCGGCCTCGCCCGTGGCCGCAGGCGGCCTGCTGTTCGTCGCGGCCGAGGACGGCAACCTGCATGCCATCGACATCGCCTCGCGCCAACTACGCTGGCTCTTCCATGCCGATGCCGGCATCGCATCGACGCCGGCCGTAGCCGATGGGCTGATCTACTTCCTGTCCCGCGACGGCCAGTTGCATGCCCTTGATGCGGCCAGCGGTGCGCCGCGCTGGAGCTTCCGCACCGGCGGCGAGGCCCGCTTCGCCGCCCACGGCATGTTCGGCCTGCCGCGCGACGGCCACAAGCGCGCCGACCCCTGGGACTTCTATCTGTCCTCGCCGCTGGTGGCCGACGGCAAGGTCGTGTTCGGCAGCAGCGACGAGCATGTCTACGCGCTGGACGCCAAGACCGGCGCCATGGTGTGGTCCTACAAGAGCGGCGGCATGGTGCACGCCGCACCGGCCCGGGCCGACTCCCGCGTCATCGTCGGCGCCTGGGACAGCGCGCTCTACGCGCTGGATCTCGCGACAGGCGCGCTGGCCTGGCGCCACCAGACCGGCGCCGACCACAAGGACAGCATCATGCTGGGCATCCAGGCCGCCGCCAGCGTGGACGGCGACATGGTCTACGCCGGCTCGCGCGACGGCTTCCTCTACGCGCTCGACGCGGCCACCGGCCAGCTGCGCTGGCGGCATGATGCGAAAGGCTCCTGGGTGCCTGGCACGGCGGCCATCAATGCCAGCCAGGTCTTCGTACCCACCTCCGACGCTGGCTTGCTGACCGTGCTCGACAAGCGCAGCGGCCGCAAGCTCTACGACTTTCCGACCCAGGTCTGGACCTTCGCCTCCCCCATCCTCGTCGGCGACAGCCTCGTCGTCGCGACCATGGACGGACAGGTCCACCAGCTCGACGCGGCCAGCGGCAAGCCGCTGTGGCGCTTCATGTCACCCGAGCGTCTCGCCAATGCCCGCGGCATCCTCGACGCAGAGGGCAAGTTCGACAACCAGCGGCTGTACGGCACACGGCCGGACGAGATGGTGTCGGCGCTGGAGCACGTCAAGCGGCTGGGCGCCTTCATCGCATCGCCAGCGTGGGTGCAAGGGCACCTGATCACGGTGGATGCGCTCGGCAGGGTCCGGGCGTTCCGGCCGATGGCCAAGTCCTGAGACCCGTCTCTTGGACGCCCGCACTTCCGCCTTCTACGATGCCTACGCCACCCAGTTGGCTGCGACCGAAGCGGGTCGGAGCGCCATGTTCTCCAGCTTGCAGGCCGCGCTGGTGCCGGGCGCCTGGGTGCTGGACGTCGGCTCCGGCTCGGGGCGCGACATGGCGGCCCTGCTTGAGCACGGCTTCGAGGCGCTGGGCGTGGAGCCCAACGCCGCCATGCGCGAGACCGCGCTGCGCCTGCGACCGGGCCTGGCCGACCGATTGGCCGACGCCAGCCTGCCGGACCTGGGGCGCCCCTTCTACGAGCGCCGCCCGCAGGGCTTCGACGCTGTCGTGTGCAGCGCCGTGCTGATGCATGTCGAGCCCGCCGGGCTCACGCCTGCGCTGGCGTCGCTGGCCGGGCAGCTGCGACAACCGGTGGACGGTGAGACGGCGCACCGGCGCCCCGCCCTGCTGATCTCGCTGCCCGAGATGCTCGCCGAGCGCTTGAAAGGCGACCGGGATGTTGACGGGCGACGCTTCCACAACCATGAGCCAACGCGGGTGCAGGCGCTGCTGGCCGGCTGGGGATTGGAGCTGGACAGCGCGAACCGCAGCGACGCGGCGCTGGCTGGCACCGGCACGCGCTGGCACACGCTGTTGTTCAGGCAGTCCGTCAAGCGGCGCTGAAACCCCCGGTCGCCGCAGCAAGTCGCCATCAGTCGTCATCAGTCGCAGTCGGTCAGGGACTGCGCCGGATCGGTGCCCATCCGGTCTGGTCGTCGAGCTGGTCGATGGCCCAGTCGAAGGACGGCTTGGCCACGCGCTCGTGTGCGACAGCGAAGTCCCGGCGCTCGATCACCAGCCCTTCGTAGCCCCGGCCGCGGTAGCGCGCCTCGTAGGCCGCCACGTCGTCCACGTTGCCGGGCGCGCTGGCGCTGCTCAGGATCAGGTGCACCGGCAGGCGGCGGCTGACTGCGAAGCGCGCCTCCTCGTCACGGAGGTTCTGCGCGGTAAGCGCCCAGAAGGCGCCGTCGAACAGCAAGTAGCTGCGAAAGAATGGCGTCGCTGGCTCCTCCTGGCTGAGCAGGATGGCTCCGAGCAGGCCGCCATAGGACGTGCCCACGAAACCGCGTGCCGTGGTCGTGCGGTAGTTTGCCTCGATCAGCGGAGCCAGCTCCTGCTTCAGGAAGCGGCCGTAGGCCGGCGCACCGTCTGCGGTGTAGTCGACAGCGCGGCGGTCCGGCTCAGGGCCGCCCTGCTCGACGTGGACGAGGATCATCGGCTTGCGGCGCTGATCCAGCATCCGCGAGAACGCCGCGAAGCTCCATTGCCCGTCGGTCGCGTAGAGCACAGGGTAGCGCCGCCCCGAACTCGCATAGTCCACCGGCAGGTAGACGTGATACGGGTAGCGGATGCCGGGTGCTGCGGGACGTGATCGCGTGGTCGCGCTCCACCGTGCCGGCGTACACATAAGGGGGCGCCTGGGCAGCTGCGGACGCCGGGGCTGCAGGCGCTTGCGCATCGACCACCCTGCCCTCGGCATTGGCGGTCGATGCCAGGCAGGCGAGACTCAGCAGCAGCGTCAGGCGGCCAGGCATGCGCGCCCTTCATTCAGCCTGCCGCCCACCCTGGACGATGCGAAGCGCCGGGCAGGCGCCAGGCGCGCAATGGTCGACACCCCGAGCCTCACTGGGCCGCCAGCAGCGCCTCCATCTCGTCCATGAGGCTGTCCATGCGCTTGATGACGGCCTGGTAGGGCGCCGGGCTGGTCATGTCCAGGCCCGCGTTCTTCAGCGCCTGGTAGGGCGGCACCGAGCCGCCGCCGGCCAACAGCTTCAGATAGTTGTCGCGTGCGCCGGGCTTGGCCGCCAGGATGTCTTCCGCGAAGTGCAACGCCGCGGTGACGGAGGTGGCGTACTGGTACACGTAGAAAGGCCGGTAGAAATGGGGGACGAAGGCCCACTCCTGGCAGTACAGCGGGTCGATCTTCATCACGCCGGCGGCGTCGCCGTGGTAGTCCTTCAGCAACTGGCAGTAGATCTCGGTCATGCGCTTGCCGTTCAGCGCCTCGCCCTTGGCCGCGGCATCGTGGGTGTTCAGCTCGAACTCGCCGAACATGGCCTGACGGAAGAAGGTGCCGCGCAGCCGCTCCAGCGCGTAGCCCAGCTGGAAGAGCTTTTCCTCCTTGCTGCGCGCCTGGCCCTGCATGTAGTGGCTCAGCAGCACCTCGTTGGCCGTGGACGCGACCTCGGCCACGAACAGCGAATAGTTGGCCGTCTCGTAAGGCTGTGCGCGGTTGGCCATGGCCGTATGCATGGCATGGCCCCACTCATGGGCGAAGGTGCTGACCGAGTCGAACTCGCCCTGGTGGTTCAGGAACACGAAGGGCGGCGCACCGTAGACGCCGTCCTGGTAGGCACCGCCGCGCTTGCCCGGACTGGGAAGCGCGTGCATGGTGTTGGCCTGCAGCGTGGTCTTCAGCAGCGCCTGGTAGTCCGCGCCAAGGGGCGCCGTGGCGGCCAGCGTCAGCGCGGCGGCATCGTCCAGGCTGTAGGTCTTGCTCTGCTTCACGAGCGCCGGGTAGATGTCGTAGTAGTGCAGGTCCGGCAGTCCCAGCATCTTCTGACGCAGCTTGAAGTAGCGGTGCAGCGTGGGCAGGCCCTTGTGCACCTCGGCCACCAGCGTGCGGTAGACGGCCTCGGGGATCTCCTCCGTCCCCAGGCTCATCGCCACGGCGCTGGGGTAGCGGCGCAGCTTGGCCATGATGGTGTCGTCCTGCACCACATTGCCCAGCGTCACGCCGTAGGTGTCCTCGTACTGGGCGATGGTGCCGAAGAAGGCGTCGAACACCTGCTTGCGCACGGCGCGGTCCGGATGCTGACGCAGCAGGCCGTACTTGGTGTCGGTCACGCGTTCGGCCTTGCCGTTGACCGTCAACTCGGGCCACTGCGTGTTGGCGTTGAACAGCAGCGTGCGCGCCTCCCCGGTGGCTTCGCGCACCGGGCCCAGGGCCGCGATGACGGCCTCGCTCTCGGCGCTGAGGGTGTGCCTGGCCTGGCGCAGGCTGTTGCGCAGGTGCTCGGCGTGCTTCTTCAGCCCCGGCTCGGCCTTCAGGTAGGCCGCCACCTTGGCCTCGCCCAGCGACTGGATCTCGGGCTCCACCCAGGCCAGCGTGGCGCCGAACTCGCCGCCGAGCTGCCCGGCCAGGTTGCTGCGCTCCTGATTGGCCGCATCGCGGTTGTCGGTGCTCTGCTTCATGCTGGCGTACACACGCAGCCGCTCGAAGCGCAGATTGGCTGCACTGATGGTGTCCAGCCCCGCAAGCAGGCTCTTGGCGCTCTTGCCCAGCGTGCCCTTCAGCGCGGCGAGCTTGGGAAGGTCGGCCAGCAGGGCCTTGCGGGCAGTCTCCCAGTCGTTGTCGCTGGCGTAGAGCGGGGCGAGGTTCCAGACCGTAGGCAGGGGCTCGGCGTGCAGAGCCTGGCCGCCCAGGGTCAAACCCAGGCAGAGCGCCAGGGCGCGAGGAAGGGGCAGACGTTTCATGACGGCAGGAGTGGATGAATGGGATCCCGGAGTGTCGCCAACGATGCCGGCCATATCCGAAGTGACACCGGGAAAGCCCGGAGGCCGCCGCGGCATGAAAGCAAGCCTGGGTTGAGGCTCAACACTTCCCCCGGATCTCGGCCGCATCAGTGCCCGACTGCACGGGCAGCCCGCCATGGAGCGACGGCTGGACTGGCGGGGCCGCAATGGCGTTCATCGCGCTGATCACGCATGCGCCGGCGATGCACGGAAGCGGCGCTATCTAAGATGCTGCAAACGCCACCGCCACGCTGACACGATGCGCCGCCTCGCCCGCCCCACCGACCTCGACCCGGTCTTCGCGATCTACTCGCACCCCCAGGTGGTGCCGTACCTGACGTACGACCCGATGGAGAGGTCGGCATTCGCGCCTATCTTCGACGAGCTGCTGCGCAGCGGCTCGTTCTGGATCTGGGAACACGAAGGCGCCCTCGCCGGCTTCTACAAGACGACCCGCTATCCCGGCCGCGTGCACCATGTCGCGCAACTGGGCACGCTGGCCGTGGACCCACGCCTGCACGGCCAAGGCGTGGGACGCGCGATGCTCAACGACGCCCTCAGGCAACTGCGCGCCGACGGCGTCAAACGCGTGGAGCTGTACGCCGAGGCTGACAACTCACAGGCTTTGGCGTTCTACCACCGGCTGGGGTTCGCGCACGAAGGAACGCTGAAGGCGTTCTACAAGCGCTCGCATGAAGCCCACTACGTGGATGAGCACGTGCTCGGACTGCTGCTGGAGTGAGCAGCTCCCGAAGACGTGTGGAGCGCCTCGACGCCATGCCCCGAGTGGCGGATTCGGTGCGTGCAGCGACTTGCCCCGGCTCGCGATTGGGGCCACACGACGGCAGCGAGTCGCCGAAGCACCCGAAGGCCTGAGCCGGCGCCCCCGCATGACGCCGGCAGTCAAGCAGTCACGGGCATTCGAGGCTGGCTGGCTGAGGATCAGCCACGCCCTTCGGCCGGGTGCTCGTCGAGATTGCCCAGGATCTTCGAGCGCCCTGCGTCGATGCCGCCGGCCAACTCCAGGTCCAGCCGTTCACGGTCCCGGCGTCGCACATCGGCAGCGATGCCTTGCGCTTCGACCTCGTCCGCGCCCAGTGCCAGCGCGGCCTCTTGCCCCATCTGCATCGCCGACTCGAAGGTCTCACGCACCGGACGCGCCACGCCGTGCTGAATGAGAGTGATCGCATGTTCACGGTCACGCGCACGCACCACCAGTCGCGCCTGCGGGAAGGTCATCGACACCAGCTCGGCAATGGTGGTGGCTGTCGCCGCATCGTCGACGCAGACCAGAATCACCCGAGCGTCGGCCGCGCCAGCGGCACGCAACACATCCAATCGACGTCCGTCGCCGTACCAGACCTTGAAGCCGAAGTTCTCGGCGTCACGGGCCACTTGGGGCATGTGGTCGATGATGGAGATCTGTGCACCCAGCGCCAGCACGTGCTGGCTGGCGATCTGGCCCACACGACCGAAGCCGATGATGAGCACCGTGCTGGCCAGTTGCTGCGGTGCCTCTACGCCTTCCGTGGAGGAAACACCTGAGCGTGAAAGCCGCTTGTGCAGCAGCACAAGCAGCGGCGTCAACGCCATCGACAGCACGACGATGGCCGTCATGTTGGCGTTGACCACTGGGTCGATGACGCGTGCCGCCAGTGCGGCTGCGAATAGCACGAAGGCGAATTCGCCACCTTGGGCCATCAGCACCGCACGGTCCAGCGCATCGGCATGCGTGGCGCGGGCCAGCCGTGCGACGACATAGACGCAGCAGGCCTTTGCGGCCATCAGCGCCAGTACACCGGCCACCACCAGCTGCCACTGCCGGGCCACAGCGGCAATGTCCAGCGACATGCCGACGCCGAGGAAGAACAGGCCCAGCAACAGGCCTCGGAAAGGTTCGATATCGGCCTCCAGCTGATGGCGGAAGGTCGACTCCGACAACAGCACGCCAGCAAGGAAGGCGCCCATGGCCATCGACAAGCCGCCGGCCTGCATCAGCAGCGCCGCACCCAGCACAACGAGCAGCGCAGCTGCCGTCATCACCTCGCGCGCTCGCGCGCCGGCCAGCACGCGGAACAGGGGATTCAGCAACCACAGCCCGGCGGCCAGCAGCGCCGCCACGGCCGCAGCTGCGAGGCCGGCGGTGGCCCAGGCCGACCCGCCGGAGGGCGTTGGCGCATCGGGCGCCAACAGTGCGACCAGGGCCAGCAAGGGCACGATCAGCAGGTCTTCCAACAGCAGGATGGCGACGACCTTCTGCCCGCGTGGCGCGGCAATGTCGCCACGCTCGGAAAGCAGCTGCATCACGATGGCCGTGGAGGTGAGCACGAAGCCGAGGGCGCTGATCAGCGACACCGCCCACGTGAAGCCGAAGCCCATGCCGACTGCCGTGAGCAAGGCTGCGCAGACCAGCACCTGAAGGCTACCCAGGCCGAAGATGTCGCGCCGCATCCGCCACAGGTGCGAGGGTCGCATCTCCAGGCCGATGATGAAGAGAAACATCACCACGCCCAATTCGGCGGTGTGCAGGATGGTCTGAGGGTCGGTGAACCAGGCCAGGCCAAATGGGCCTATGGCCAGGCCCGCGGCCAGATAGCCCAGCACTGAACCCAGACCCAGGCGCTTGAACAACGGCACTGCGACCACCGCGGCGCCAAGCAGCATCACGACCGGCAGCAACTGCCCGGTGGAGGATTCGGCCGCCATGTGTTCAGGCCCTGCCGAGCTGCCAGGCGGCCAGCCCTGCCAGCAGCGCCGGCATGACGAACACCAGTACGAGGATGGGCGCCTCCTGGCGCACCGTATAGCCGGCGTGCGTGACCCCCACCCACATGTTGATGCAGGCCACCAGAGCCCAGGCGGGCACGAAGGCCTTGGCCGCCAGCACCACGCCGGCGGCACTGGCGCCCCACAGCCAGCCAAACAGCATGAACAAGGCCAACAGCCCCACGCCGCCGACCATCACCAGGACCACATGCATGCTCGCCCTCCCCGCCGCTCGTTACGGCACGGCCTATTTTGTGGTGTAGCCACCGTTGATGAGCAAGGTCTGGCCAGTGATCCACCAGCCATCGCTGACCAGGTGGCGGATGAATGGCACCACGTCGGACGGCGTCGTCAGGCCCGACGGCGAGAAGCCCGACAGCGCTGCGGCCGTCTTGTGATACGCCACCGCCTCGGCCTGCTCGGCGGGGTAGAAGAACGGCGTGTCCATCGGGCCTGGGCCGACGGCCGTGACCGATATGCCACGCTCACCGAACTCCTTCGCGGCCGCCCGCGTGAAATGCTCTACCGCCGCCTTGGTGCCGGCATAGGCAGCATAGAAAGGCGTGAATGCCCCCAGCAACGAAGTCACGAGCGTCAACACCTTGCCGCTGTCGTTGACGTGCAGACCGGCTTCCTTGAGAAAGAAGAAGGCGGACTTGGTGTTGACCGCGCTCATCTCATCGAACTCGGCTTCGCTGATTGCAGCCATGGGCTTCTTCAGCACCTTTCCGACGGTATTGATAGCGATGTCCGGCCGGCCAACGGCCGCCACGGTGTCGGCGAAAAGCTTGCTCATGGCCGCAGCACTGCTCAGGTCGGCCTGAAAGATCACCGCCTTGGCACCGGCGGCCTCGACGGCCGCAGCCGTAGCCTCGGCATCGCCCCGGGTCGCTACGCTGTTGTAGTGGATGGCCACTGCCGCGGCGCCGTGCGCCGCCAGGTCGCGGGCGATCAGGCCGCCGAGATTCTTCGCGCCGCCTGCTATCAGGACGACCTTGCCTTGGATGGCGTGTTGGCTACTCATGCTGGTGCTCCGGGTGTTGTGAGATGAGCCCACCAATGTATTGATCATGCACGCGCGAATAAATCAATAATTCACTACATAACTATTCATTCCATCCAACCAATCGGAGCCAAATCTGGACCGCATCGATCAATACCGGCTCTTCCAGCGCATCGCGTCCTGCGGCAGCTTCTCGCTGGCCGCCGACCAGCTTGGCCTGCCACGCCCAACGGTTTCCACGGCGCTGCAGCAGTTGGAGCGGCGTCTTGGCACGCGGCTGCTGCATCGCACGACGCGCCGAGTGAGCCTCACCCCGGATGGCGATGCACTGCTGGAACGAGTACAGAGCCTGCTCGAGGAACTCGACGATCTGGAGCAGCGGTTCAAGCCCGCAGCGACCTCGCTCAGCGGGCGCTTGCGGGTTGATGTGCCCAGCCGCATCGCCCGCCGCTTGCTGGCGCCCGCGATGCCGGGGCTGCTGCAGGCGCATCCGGGCCTGTCCATCGACCTCGGTTCCAGCGACCGCATGGTGGATCTGGCACAGGAAGGCATCGACTGCGCCCTGCGCGTCGGCCAGGTCCGAGGCGCCGGCCTGGTCGCCCGCCCGCTCGGCCACTTCACGCTCATCAACTGTGCCAGCCCAGCGTACCTGACCGTACACGGCGAGCCTACGGAACCCGCTGACCTGGCAGGGCATTTCGCTGTTCACTACCTCAGCACCAGCGGTGTGCGCGCGTCCCGCTGGGAGTGGCAACAGGATGGCGAGGAGCACAGCATGCCGGTCGCCGGCCGGGTGAGCGCCAACAATGTGGAGAGCTACATCGCGCTGGCGCTAGCCGGTCTCGGGCTGATCCAGGTACCGGCCTTCGACGTTCGGGAGCACTTGGAGCAGGGCGATCTGGTCGAAGTCATGCCGCGATACCGGCCCGCGCCGATGCCAGTTCATCTGGTTGTCCAGGGCCGCCAGCATCTGTCGCGCCGGGTCCGGGCCTTTGCCCAATGGGTTGAGACTGTGCTGCAGTCCCACCTGGACGCCGCCTGAGGGCATCGCGGCCCTCGGGGCGTCTGTGCGACGGGCTGACGTCTCTTCGAGTCGATGGCGCGAGGATTCGAAGCCCAGGAAGGGAGCGGCGCCGGTACAAGTGGTCGAACACCTTCTTTCGTCGACAAAGGGCACTCGCCCTGCTGGCGCCAAAAGGCCGCAGTCCCCGGCAAAGCTGCCATCAGGGATGGCTGCTTCCGGTTCCATGCAGGTCGCTGTCTGTCGTGCGCGGCAGGCCGGATGGCAGTCGCCCACCGCCTGGGAGCAGCCTCAAGCAACCGCGCCGATGGGATACCGGGCGGTGACCATTGAGATGCTCACGCGACGTGACTCGATACCCGACCGGGCGCGGTTACACCCTGTCGCAGCGGTCGACGCCTAACATGTGGCCTGCTGTTGCCCTCTTGAATTCGCACCTGTCCATGATTTCCCGCCTCCCCTCCGCATCTCTGCTTCCCGTCGTTATTGCCAGCGCGCTCCTCGTCGCGGCGCCCACAACGGCCCACAGCGCTCAGCATGCCAAGCAACGCGCTGCGGTGCAAAAGCAAAAGAACAAGGCTGCCGCAGCGGCCGAACCTGCCATGACCACCGACGCCAACGGGCGGTTGGTGCCGGTGCTCGCCAACAAAGCCTGGGTGGTGATGGACTTCGACACCGGACAGGTGCTGGCCTCCTCGAACCCCGATGAGCCGCTGCCGCCTGCATCGCTCACCAAGATGATGACCAGCTACCTGGTGGAGCAGGGCCTCAAGAGCGGCAAGCTCAAGCCCACCGACCAAGTCACCATGAGCCTCAGTGCCTGGTGCCGCGGCGGCAAGGCGGGCGACAGTTGCATGTTCGTGCCCCTCAACGCGCAGGCATCCCTGATGGACATGCTGCGCGGCGTGGTTATCGCCAGCGGCAACGACGCCTCCAAGGCCTTGGCCGAACACATCGGGGGCTCGGAGTCCGGCTTCGTGGCGATGATGAACGCCGAAGCCCAGAAGCTGGGCATGACCAAGACCCAGTTCGCGAATGCGGCGGGGCTGCCCGACCCCAACAACAAGGCCTCGGCTCGCGACCTGGCCGTGCTGGCGGCAGCCATCATTCGCAACAGCGCCGAGTACTACTCGCTCTACGCGGAGCGCGAGTTCACCTACAACGGCATCAAGCAGGGCAACCGCAACGCGCTGCTGTACACCGACCCCACGGTCGATGGCCTCAAGACCGGCCACACCGAAGAAGCCGGCTACTGCCTGACCGCCTCGGCCAAGCGCAACGGCATGCGCCTGATCTCGGTCATCATGAACGCGGACAGCAAGCAGGCCCGGGCGGACCAGACCCGCGTGCTGTTCAACTGGGGCTACGCCAACTTCGAGCAAGCCACGCCTGCGCAGGCCGGCGCGACGCTGGCAAGCGCCAAGGTCACCTACGGCGTGGTACCCACGGTCAATGCGGGCGTGGCACAGGCTTGGAGGTTGGTGGTGCCAAAGGGTCAGGCTGCCGCCGTCCAGACCTCCGTCGCGCTGAATCCTTCCCTCGAGGCGCCAATAGCCAAGGGCGCCGTGATCGGCAAGATCGTCGCCACCGCCAACGGCAAGCCGTTGGGCGAGGCCCCGATCATTGCGCTTGCAGACGTGGAACGTGCCGGATTCTTCGAGCGCCTCCGTCAGCGAGTCGTCGGCTGGTTCTCGAAGTGACCGGACGAGGCTGGTTCAACGCTGCTGCTCGAAGCGGTCGTTGGCGGCCTTTGCCGGCAGCCAAGAGCTAGAGCGGCGGAAATCGATTCGCACCTTCCGCGGGCAACTGGTACATGCACGCGACGAACAGCGGGTTGACGAGCCAGCCGCTCAGCCATGAACGGAGCGATGGCAGCTCCAGCGTTGCAAACCATGCCGGCTCCACCGCGGCGAACTGGCGGACGAACGGCAACACGGCCAAGTCGGTGGCGCATGGCGTAGATCCGCCAAGACAGGGCGCGCCGTGCAGCCGCACCTCCAGCGGTCGCAGAAGCACGTCCAGTGCCCTGTCACGGTGTGCTTCTGGCGCGAGGTCCCCCCTCGCGTAGCGCTGGGGGTACTTCCAGCGGTCCAGGTGATGCTTGAAGTCACCGTCGTTTCGCTGCATGAGGTCGAGGTTCTCCGGAGACTGTGCTCGCGTCCACCAGTCCTGCGCATCGGGCGCTGCCAGCGCCCAGCGCATGATGTCCCAGCTCTCCTCGATCACGCTGCCATCGGGCAACTGCAGTACCGGCACCGTAGCCTTGGGAGACAAGGCCAGCAAGCTTGCCGGCTTGTCGCGCAAGCTCACCTCCACCGCTTCGAAGGCCCGCCCGGCTTGCAGCAGCGCCATGCGTGCGCGCATCGCGTAGGGACAGCGGCGAAAGGTGTAGAGCAGCGGCAAATGCGCGCCTGGCGGAGGCAGAGGTGCGTGCGAAGTCAGCGTCGGAGCGTGCATGGGCAAGGGCCGTGCGGTTGCACGATCAAGTCGAGTCGGTGTGAACTTGCTTGCGGGCTAACGAACCCCCAGCACCTCAAAAAGCTGTCGTCCTGGAGGGATCTGCAGCGACACCTCGTCACCCTCGAATTTGCCCAGCATGGCTCTACCCAGCGGGGCGTCGCCGCTGATGACGTGAACGATCTGATCGCCACTGGTCAACTTCATGCTGCCCCCATCCGGGCCGAGAAAGAACTGTTGCTGCTTGTCCTCGGGATCGACCAGGCAGACCAGCGCGCCGATCTGTATGCCTTTGCTGGCGTCATAGGAGCCAGGGCGAAACTGGCGCCACCTCGTCATCGCCTGCCGGATGGCGTCGGCGCGCCGGGCCTGGCCGGTGGCCAGGTAGGCGGCTTCGAGTCCCAACGTGTCGTACTTGTTTTCTGCGATGTTCTCTTCGTGAGTCGCCGTTTCATGGGCCGTCCGCGCTGCCTGTTCGGCCTGTCGCAAGTCGTCGGCGAGGCGTTCCAGCACCTGCTGCCGAAGCAAGAATTTATCCATGATGAAGAGTAGGCAGCTTGATCCAGCGGGAGCGTCTTGATTATGAAGGGCGCCATCATCCGCCGACTCTGCAATCACCATGGCAACAGGCACGATGAAGCCATTGACGACGATGAACGCCAGGAGCTCCTGCAGATCGGGAGCGCAAGTCGAGCGACTGCCTTCAGGCGGGCCATGGCCACGGGCGATCGGCTTCAACGGGTCGACATGTGCGGCTGAAGCCGGCCATCAACAGTCATTCGCGTCGTCCGCGAAAACTCCGCTGCGGCATGCCGGCGAAGGTTAGCTTTAGGGCGGCGAAATTGAGTGCCGCGTCGGCTCGACCCGGCCAGAAGCGGACGATCACGAACGGCCACAGCGGGATGCCGGAACGGCGCACAGGAGCCCTTGCGCGGTGCGCGACTTGTCCCGGCCTTGCCCAGCCGGCTGTTCTCTTCGGCATCTTCAAGTCGTTGACGCCAGCAGGATCCGTCCACTCAAGCGGTCACACCGTTGCCCAGCCCGGGATGTGCCTACCAGAGCCGCCGTGGCAGCGTACCGGCAAGCCTCTTGGGAAGCATGAAGCGGCGATGCGCGTAGGTCCCGTTCGAGGCTTGAACGGAAGCGGCCGCACCTCAAGCGTCGCGAACCGCTGCGTGCCGAGCCAGCAGTTCGTCGCGAAGCGCAGTCGCCGCAGGACCGCGCGCCCGGTCGCGCCGGTGCACCACGTATGCCTGCTCGCGCGACTCGGCCGCCGGTCCAAGGCTGCGCGAAGGAAGCTTCACGAGCCGCCCGTCGTCGAGTGCCTTCTTCACCGTCCACAGCGGCAGCCGGCCCCAGCCGAGGCCGGCCTCGATGAGGGCCAGCTTGGCCTCCTGCGTGCTGACGCGACAGGTCTGCGGCGATAGCACGTTGAAGTCGCGTCCTGTCGACATCGGCGTCGGGTCGCTCAGCACGATCTGCAGGTGCTCGGTGACGTCTTCCAGCTGAACGCGTGCGCGCGGGCGAATGCGGTCGGCGAGCGCATGGCTCGCAGCAACGACGGGCACGACGGCGACGGTGCCCAGCGGTTCCTTGGTCAACCGGGCATCGTTCAGGTCGTCGCCGACCGTCACCGCCAATGCGCAGCGGCCGTCCAGCAAGGCCACGATCGGCCCCCCCAGGGGCGCAACCTGCAAGTGCGGGCGCACACTGGGATAGCGGTGGTGCACTGCGAGCAAGGCCTCGCCGAAGAGCGGCAACGGAAACAACGTATCGACGGCGACGGGCAGCTCGAGCTCTAGCCCCATGCCGACGCCTTGCGCGCGTGCTCGCATCGTGTCGACCTTGAGCAAGACGGCGCGCGCGTCTTCCAGCAATGCGATTCCGGCCGGCGTGAGCATCGGGCGCCGCCCGCTGCGGTCGAACAGCGAGAGTTCGAGCTCGGCCTCCAGGCTGGCCACGGCATGGCTCACCGCCGATTGCGCACGCCGAAGCCGCGCCGCCCCTGCACGGAAGCCGCCGGCTTCAGCGATGGCAACGAAGGTGCGCAACTGGCCTAGGGTCAAGGTGTCGATCATTGATCCACTCCATCGATCGTTTGGTTCGAAATTATGCGGCTTCCGTCGATCGGATCCAGGGCTCAAAGTGCGCCCGTCAAACTTGCATGGAGGAAGCCACATGACGATCCGACCCCGTGTGCTGGTGCTGTACTACTCTTCGTACGGGCACGTGGAAGCCCTGGCGCGCGCGGTGCGCGACGGCGCCGAAGAGGCTGGGGCAGAGGCGCGGCTCAAGCGCGTGCCCGAGCTGGTGCCGCCGCCGGTGGCCGAGCGGGCGGGCTACAAGCTGGTGCAACCCGCGCCCGTTGCACGCGTCGACGAGCTTACGGAGTACGACGCCATCATCTTCGGCACGCCCACGCGCTTCGGCACGATGGCAGCGCAGATGAAGAACTTCATCGACCAGGCGGGCGGGCTGTGGGCGCGGGATGCGCTGGTCGGCAAGGTGGGCAGCGTGTTCACCTCCACGGGCTCGCAGCACGGCGGGCAGGAGGCCACGCTGCTCACGAGCCATGTGCCGCTGCTGCACCTGGGCATGCTCGTCGTCGGGCTGCCTTACAGCTTCAAGGGGCAGAACCGCATGGACGAGGTGACGGGCGGCAGTCCCTATGGAGCGTCGACCATTGCCGACGATGGGCAAGGCGGCGATAGGCAACCCAGCGCGAACGAGTTGGCGGGCGCGCGCTTCCAGGGCGCTCATGTGGCGTGCGTGGCGCGCGACTTGTTGCTCGGGCGGCAGGCCCGGGAGGCGGCATGAACGCCCCGCACGCCGCGACCCGCGCATCGCCCTGGCCCATGACCCTCCTGCTGGTCGGAGCCGGACTCGTCTCCGCCATGCAACTCGGCAAAGCGCCGGCGGCAATGCAGGCGGCGCAGGCCGCGTTCGACCTGCCGCTGGAGCGGGCAGCCTTGCTGCTCTCCGCCTTCGGCGTCGTCGGCGCATTGTTCGGCATTGCCATCGGCACGGCGACCGACAGGCTGGGCGCACGTCGCGCACTGGTGGCCGGTCTCGCATTGCAGGGCGCGGCATCGGCTGTCGGCGCCGCGGCTCAGGATGCGACAGTGCTGATCGCGAGCCGGCTGGTCGAAGGCGTCGGATTCCTCGCCGTGATCGTGGCCGCGCCCGCGTTGATCGCGCGTGTCGTTCCTGCCTCGCGCGCCGCAGGACCGATGGCGGCCTGGAGCACCTTCATGCCCGCCGGCATGGCGCTCATGCTGCTCGCCTCGCCGTGGCTGCTGGCCGCGGGCTGGAGGGCGCTGTGGTGGGTGGGCAGCGGGCTCGCATTGGGCTATGCAGCACTGGCCGCATGGCGCGCACCGCGCGAAGGGACCCAGCGCCCGCCCTCACGAGGCAGTGCCCTGCCGTTGCATCGCACATTGCTCGCGCGCGGCCCGCTCGCACTGCTGTTGTTGTTCATGCTGTACGCGGGCTCGTGGTTTGCCTTGTTCGGACTGTTGCCGGTCGTGCTGGACGGCGGCTTGGCCGCTACGCCGGCGCAGGCCAACATGCTGACCGCGCTCGCCATCGCGAGCGGTGGCGCCGGCAACCTGGCGGGCGGCGCCCTGCTCGCGCGAGGCTTGCGGCCCGCCTCACTGGTGGCGGGAGCGCTCGGCGTGTGCGCTCTGCTCGCGCTTTCGGTGGCCATGGAATCGCTCGGCGCCTGGCCGCGTTACGGGCTCGTCGTCGCGTTCGCCACGGTGTCCGGCCTCGTGCCATCGGCGCTCTTCGCCGAGGTGCCGGCGCAGGCACCGCATGCGTCAACCCTAGGCCTCACGCTCGGGATGATGATGCAAGGCAACAGCCTCGGCTTGGTTGCCGGTCCGGCGGCTGGCGCTGCGCTCGCCGCCGCGGGGGGCTGGTCCGCGCTGGCTGCCGGCGTGGCCGCGTTGGCGGGGACGGGCATCGTGGCCGCGGTGTGGTTGTTGCCCAGGCCCGTGGCCGCCATGCAAGTTCCGCGGGCCACCGAAGCCGTATCGCAGCACGCTCATCACCGCCCCGCGGCAAGCAGGCGCATAGGGCCTCCCGCAACCGGGGCCGATCGCGCGCGCCCCGGTTCGCGACAGCACAGCGTATGAACGTGCCATGGTCCTGTGACGCGCGTGCGCTTCGTTGAGCCGCAGCGGGCGTTGTCCAGTGCGGACGAGTGCACGATGGCGACGAAGTTGCGCCTATCGTCCCCTGTCCGAACGCGGTGACGCCGCTACCAGTCGTGCATCCGTCTCGGGCTCAGCCAAGGCGGCCCGCAACCACAACGCTGCGCCACCCCGGAGCGCAGTTGATCTTTCGAGATTGGAGCAACACTTGAATCGAACCGAACAACGTGCAGCTGTGCTTCGCTTTGTGGAAACGGTCGAGACAGCGATGTGGAACCGCGATGCCGATACATTCTTGAGTCTCTTCCGACCCGATGCTGTCTGGACCAATCCCTTCGGGCGCAGGCTGACCGGATTGGACGAGATCGCAACGTTCACACGTCAGGGCCTGGCCGCCACACCGCCCGACAGCTTTGCGACCTATGAGCTGGAGCATTTGCAGTTTCTGGGCGAGAACGTCGCCGTGGGCAACGTTCGGACACGTGCGGTGACTGCGAACAGAGTCCCTGTACCGGGCGAGAGTGACGGCACAAAACTGTACGTTCTGGCGCATGAAGAGTCCGGCTGGAAGTTCGCCGCGGCTCACAACATTCTTGTCAACGAGACTTCGATCGCCGCGCAACGAAGGGCCCTCGAGGGGAAGTAGGGCCACGTAGACGACCACTAATCCGAGGCCGGGAGAATGGGCGTGATTACCACAGTCGGGCAGCAGTGATCGAGCACAAGGAGCTCAGTCAGGAACTGGCGCGGCGCGCCGCTGCCTCGTCTGTGGTGGATCCCGCTGCATAAGTATCAGACCAGCTGAAGCTTCTGTCTGTGACCGCCGCTCTCGCGAGCGAATGTCCGCAGTGGGTCGTGACCGTGAGTCCGAGCGGAAGCGAAGCCATCATTGGAGCTGCATGAACCGTCTCAGGAAGGCCACGGCAGCAGGACCTCGAAAGTCCACCGTTCCGACCAGCGACTGATGCAGGGCGGAATCCGCCGAATCACAGCCCTTCAGCCAAAACAAATCATCAGAACAAGAAGTACCGCTGCGCCATCGGCAACTCCTTCGCCGGCTCGCAGGTCAACAGCACGCCGTCCGCCCTCACCTCGTAGGTCTGTGCGTCGATCTCCATGGTCGGCAGGTAGTTGTTCAGCACCATGTCCGCCTTCTTGACCGACCGGCAGCCCTTCACCGGCACCAGTGTCTTGCCCAAGCCCAGCTTCTCGACGCTGGCCTGGCCCGCCTGGCTGACGAAGGTCAGCGAGCCCTGCGACAGCGCCCCGCCAAAGCTGCCGAACATCGGTCGGTAGTGCACCGGCTGCGGCGTGGGGATAGATGCGTTTGCATCACCCATCGCGGCGGCGGCGATGAAGCCCCCCTTCAGGATCAACGACGGCTTGACGCCGAAGAAGGCAGGCTTCCACAGCACGAGATCTGCCCACTTGCCGATCTCGATGCTGCCCACCTCGTGGCTGATGCCATGTGCCAGAGCTGGGTTGATGGCGAGCTTGGCAAGGTAGCGTTTCACACGGGCGTTGTCATTGCCGGCGCCATCACCGGGCAAGGCACCGCGCTGCACCTTCATCTTGTGCGCGGTCTGCCAGCAACGCAGGCTCACCTCGCCGACGCGGCCCATGGCCTGCGAATCGGAGGAGAACATGCTGATGGCACCGAGGTCGTGCAGGATGTCCTCGGCCGCGATGGTCTCGCGGCGGATACGGCTCTCGGCGAACGCCAGGTCCTCGGCGATGCCCGCATCCAGGTGATGACAGACCATCAGCATGTCGAGATGCTCGTCAAGCGTGTTGACGGTGAACGGCCGCGTCGGGTTCGTGGAACTGGGCAGCACGTTGGCCTCGCCCACAACCTTCATGATGTCCGGCGCATGGCCGCCGCCAGCGCCTTCGGTATGGAAGCTGTGGATGGTGCGGCCCTTGAACGCCGCGATGGTGTCCTCGACGAAGCCGCTCTCGTTCAGCGTATCGGTGTGGATGGCGACCTGGGTGTCGGTCAGTTCGGCAACACCGAGGCAGTTGTCGATGGCTGCGGGCGTGGTGCCCCAGTCTTCGTGCAGCTTCAGGCCGATGGCGCCAGCGTCGATCTGCTGCATCAGGCCTTCGGGACGGCTCGCGTTGCCCTTGCCAAGGAAGCCCAGGTTCATCGGAAAGGCCTCTGCGGCCTTCAGCATGGTCGCGATGTGGCTTGGGCCAGGGGTGCAGGTGGTGGCCAGCGTGCCGGTGGCGGGGCCAGTGCCCCCGCCGATCATCGTCGTCACGCCGCTCATCAGCGCCTCTTCGATCTGCTGAGGGCAGATGAAGTGGATGTGGGTGTCGATGGCGCCGGGCGTCACGATGAAGCCCTCACCCGCAATGATCTCCGTGCCGGGGCCGATGACGATGTCCACGCCGGGCTGCACGTCGGGGTTGCCGGCCTTGCCGATGGCCGCAATGCGGCAGCCCCGCAAACCGATGTCGGCCTTGACGATGCCCCAGTGGTCGAGGATGACGGCATTCGTGATGACCGTGTCGACGGCGTCACCAGGGGAAGGACCATTGGGCCGCTGGCTTTGACCCATGCCGTCGCGCACGGTCTTGCCACCGCCGAACTTGACCTCCTCCCCGTAGCCACCCGAACGCAGCGTCAGGTCCTGTTCGACCTCGATGACGAGAGCGGTGTCGGCCAGGCGCAGCTTGTCGCCCACGGTAGGACCGAGCATTTCGGCATAGGCGCGGCGGGAGATCTTCATAGCTTGCCCTGCACAAGGCCTCGAAAGCCCCAGACGGCGCGGTCGCCCGACAGCGCAACCAGCTCCACGGTACGCGTCTGCCCCGGCTCGAAGCGCACGGCGGTGCCGCTGCAGATGTTGAGCCGCATGCCACGCGCCGCCTCGCGGTCGAAGGCCAGCGCCGCGTTGGTCTCGGCGAAGTGATAGTGGGAACCGACCTGGATGGGCCGCGTGCCGGCATTGGCGACCTTCAGCGTCAGCGTACGCCGGCCGGGGTTGAGTTCGTGTTCACCCTCGGCGGTGATCAACTCGCCCGGGATCATCAGGCAGCTCCGCTCAGGCGTGCGACCGCCAGTGCGGCGACGCTGGCGCCCAGCAGCGCGCGGGCCAGCAACGGTGCGTTGCGCAGCTTCCAGCCCATGGCCAGCCCCGCGCCGTGCAGCACCAAGGTGCTGAGCACCATGCCCCCCAGCGCAGCGACGCCCTGCAGCTCCAGCCCGTGCGCGGCGCCGTGGCTGAACGCCAGGATGGCTGCGGTGGCAGCCCCCGCCACCGCCGGCATGGCCAGGCGCAGAGCCACCAGCAGGCCCAGCACCGCCAGCGATACGGTGATAGCCGCTTCCATCGCGGGCATCTGCCAGCCGGTGAACATCGACAGCAGCGCCCCGGCCAGCAGCGACGCAGCGAAGGCGATGGGCGCACGCAGCGGGTGCTTGAGCGCCATAGCACTCCAGATACCCACGGCCAGCATGGCGGCGAGGTGGTCGGGCCCCGTCAACGGATGCATCACGCCGTCGACGAAACCGTGCAGGTGGCCCGGCTCCCCGGTGTGGGCCTGGGCGGCGGTGGCGGCGGTCGCGAAGGCGAAGGCGGCGAGCCCGCGGTGCAGTGTCTTCATGGGCGTTCAGGCAATGGGTTGATGGACGGTGACCAGCTTGGTCCCGTCCGGAAAGGTCGCTTCGACCTGGATCTCTGGAATCATCTCGGGCACGCCATCCATGACGTCGGCGCGGGTCAGCACCGTGCGGCCTTCACTCATCAGCTCGGCCACGGTCTTGCCGTCGCGGGCACCTTCAAGGATGGCGGCGCTGATCAGCGCGACGGATTCCGGGTAGTTGAGCTTGAGCCCGCGGGCTTTTCGGCGTTCAGCAAGCAACGCCGCGGTGAACAGCAGCAGCTTGTCCTTCTCTCGGGGTGTCAGTTCCATAGTTGCACTGTCACTTGCAAGGCGGGTGCCAGTCGATCAACACCTGCCCGGGATGGGGCTTGCGGGCCAGGCCGGCGGGTTTTCGCATTGGCGTGCCCAGAGCGATCCAACCCAGTAAGGTCTCACCCGGCTCGCAGAACGCAGCGGCGATGGTCGGGTTGCGTACCTTGGCGCCGCTGAGCATCTTGCCGCCGAAGCCCAGCAGATGCGCGGCCGTCAGGAAGTTGCTGATCGCGCCTCCCACGGCGGCCCACTGCTCGTGCGCAGGCACCTGCGGGTGGCCCAGGTCGATGCGGGCGACGACGGCCACGGTCATCGGCGGGCGCAGCGCACGCTCGGCATCGAGTGCTGCACCCTCCTCGCCCTTGCCCGCGTCGCGGGCGGCGTTGGAAAACAGGATGGCCATGCCCTGTTTTGCATCGCCACGCACCAACTTGAAGCGATATGGCACCAACTCGGCATGGTCGGGTGCGCGCAACGCGGCCTGCACCATCAATGCCAGTTGGGCGTCGCTGGGTCCGGGCTCGACGAGATGCTTGGGGCCGACCGAATAGCGGGCCAGCAGGGCCTCAAGCGCGGACGGGATGATCACTTCAGCAGACCGGCGTTCTCTGCGGCGGCCTTGATGCCGCTGTAGTTCTCGGGCTTGCTGGGAATGAACCTGGTGGCGCGCTGCAGGCCCAGGATCTCCTTGCCCTGCGGCGTGGCCGGGTCCAACGCCAGGAAGGCAGCCTTGATCTTGTCCTGCAGGGCCTGCGGCATCTCGGCGTGCACCGACCAGTTGTAGTCGTAGTAAGGCGGCGTCGTGTAGAAGACCTTGACCTGCGCCGGGTCCACCTTCTTCTCAGCGACGAACTTCTCCCAGACCGAGATGTTCAGCGCACCCGCATCCACCTTGCCGCTGGCCACGGCGGCGATGGTCGCATCGTGCGCGCCACTGAAGGCCACACGCTTGAGGTCCGCGTCCGGGTTGATCTTGGCGGCCAGCAAGAAGCTGCGCGGCATCAGGTGGCCGGAGGTGCTGCTCTGCGAGCCGAAGGACAGGGTCTTGCCTTTGAGGTCTTCCAGCCTGGCAATGCCGCTCCTGGCGTCGGTGATGAAGACGGAGCGGAACTTCTCGTCCTCCTCGCGCTGCACCAGCGGGACGATCTTGCCGCCCGATCGCACATTGGCCTGCACGAAGGTGAAGCCGCCGAACCAGGCCAGGTCGATCTTCTTGTTGACCACGGTCTCGACGGCCGCGGCGTAGTCCGTCACCGGCGTCCACTCGACCTTCATGCCGAGCTTGCTCTCCAGGTACTGGCCCAGCGGCGCGAACTTGCGCGCCAGCTCCGTGGGCGACTCATCGGGAATGGCGGTCACGCGCAGCACTTGCTGGGCCTGCGCCGCCACGCCGGCCAGCGCCAGCGACATCACCACACCGCGCGCCAGACCGGCGACGACACGAGAGAGGGCCATGTGAGTTCTCCTGAGGGTCGAGGTTGAGGTGTCAGAACACCAGGGTCGCCCACGCCGAATGGGCGGCGCGGGAAGCAAATTGGACCGCGCCACCGTGACGGCGGGCGACCGGGATCAGGTCGTCGTGCGTCAGGCCCTGGGCCGCGAGTGCGTCGGAGCAGGCAAGGAAGCGCGCGCCATGCGCCAGCGCGTCGTCCATCCAGTCGCCGATCGTCTTGTCGAAACGCTCCGACGCCCGCAGCGCGCCGGCCACGCCGGGCTTGAGCAGCAGCACCGCACGGGCTGTGAAGTAGACCTCCACCTGCATGTCCAGCGCCGCCGCCGCCGCCGCATGCGCGAACGGCGTGGCCAGGCGCACAGGGTCGCCGGGATCGGCGGCCCAGAGCAGGATGGCGAGTCCGGCGCGCTTCATCACGCACCGTCCAGCCGGTTGAGCAAGGCCCATTGCGCCATTGCCTCGCGAATGGCGCCCTCGTCGATGGCGAGCCGCGACTTCTCGTCATCCAGACGGGACGGATCCAGCTCGGCCAGCCAGCCCGCGTCGTAAGGTGACTCGTGGACCAGTTCGGGCCGATCCTCCAGCGCATCGTTCACGCGCGTGACGACACCCGACAGCGGCGACTTCACCGCCACGATGGATTTGGACAGCTCGACGACACCGATGGAACGCCCCTGCTCGATTTCGCTGCCCAACGGCTTGGGCCGGCACATGTAGATCTCGCCCGAGGCCTTCAGGCCCAGCGCCGTGATGCCGATGCGGACCCGGCCGCCCGCAAGGGGTTGGGCCCAGGTCTGGTCCTCGGGCCAGAGCCAGAACCCGGCCGGCAAGGCCATGACCGCAGCGTCCGTCATCGTCCGCAACCCTCATTGAGCACGACACAGAGCAGATATGCGCCCGCACGGCAGGCGAGGCCGCGCGAGTGGCGGAAAGAGGAGGGAGTCGAACCCACCCAGCGGCGCGTGGCGCCACCCACCGGGTTTGAAGCCCGGCCGACACACCGGTGTCGTTCTCTTTCCATGATCAATTCGTCGCCTCCGAGAAAAGCGTGCTGTCCGCACGCAGCCGGTGCTCGTCGCCCACGCGGCGCAGGAGCCCGACGCGGTCGAAGTGTTCCAGATGCTGGATGGCCCGCTTGCGGCCCAGTCCTGTGGCGTCACGAAAAGCCGCAGCAGTGACCTTGCCGTACGTATCGCCCAGCGCCCGCGCAACGGCGGCGAGTCTGGCCATCGTCGCGGTGTCGCAGTAGAGGTCTTTCACCACCTGGTGCAGTTCACCCTGCTGGGCGAGGCGGGCCAGCGTCGCGCGCATCAGCGGCTCGGCTTCGGCACAGTCCTTGGCGAGGTCGCGCGCCCAGGCGCCTTCGGCCCCGGCGGCGCCCAGGCGCGGCGCCACCTTCTGCGCGATGCGCTGCTCGGCGGCGGAGAGCTGAACACCATGCTCCGGCAGGTGTACGAAGGCGCCGCGCACGGCGATGCGGCCTGCCGCGCGCTGCTCGGCCAGCAACTGGCGCCACAGCGGCTCGGCGATGCGCGGCGCGACGAGGCGGCGCAGCCGTGCGGCATCAGGGCCGAGCTCGTCGGGTGACCCGGCATGGAAATCGGCCAGCGCGGCGAGCAGCTTCACCGTCAGCGCGGCGCAGGCCTCGTCACCCAGGGCCCAGCCATCCAGCGGCTCGGCCATCCCTTCAGCCTGCGCAAAGCGGGTCAGGTCCAGGCCCAGCGACGACAACGCCAGCAGCCGCTCGCGGCGCCGGGCCGGCGTGGGCAGCTCGCAGGCGGCCAGCTCCGCCAGGCGTTCGGGCGTGCGGCGGTAGCGAGTGGGAGCGAATGGGTCCAGCACGACGCCGCCGGCCAGCGTGCGAGTCGCGCCAGCATCGCGCAGCACCAGGCGGTCGCCACGCCACGCACCGACCGGCGCGTGGCAGACAAGCTGCACGCGGGCCGAGGCGCCAGGCTCGATCGCGTCGCCCGCGTCCAGCACGGCGACGCTGGCCGTCACGGATTGGGCACCCAGGTGCAGGTGTACGCGCGCACCGGAGCGCAGAGGCCTGACCTCGCCGGGCCACAGCGTAAGCCGCGCATCGAAACGGTCGGTGGCGAGCGCCGCTGCGGGCGCGGTCAGCCACTGGCCGCGCGGCGCCTGCTCCCTGGTCAGGCCGGCCAGCGCGACGGCGCAGCGCTGGCCGGCCTGGGCGCGCTCGACAGCACGGTTTTGCGCATGCAGGCTTCGCACGCGGGCACGCTGCCCCTGGATGAAGAGTTCATCACCCACCGCGATCTCGCCGGCGTGCAGCGTGCCGGTAACGACGGTGCCGACGCCCTCGAGACTGAACGCGCGGTCCACGGCGAGGCGAGCGGCCAGGTGGCGAGTCGCACGCGGGCGCGTGTCGCGAGCGGCCTCGAACAGCAGCTCGCGCAGTGCCGGCACGCCCTGCCCGGTCTGCGCGGAGACGGCAAGGACGGGCGCGCCCTTCAGGCCGGTGCCGGCCAACAGCGCCCGCACCTCGCCTTGCAGCGACTCGACGCGGCCGGGCTCGGCGCGGTCGATCTTGGTGACGGCGACCACGCAGCGTGTCAGGCCCAGCAGGCTGAGCACGGCCAGGTGTTCGCGGGTCTGCGGCATCACGCCGTCGTCAGCGGCGACCAGCAGCAGCGCGAGGTCGATTCCACTGGCGCCGGCCAGCATGGTGTGCACCAGCTTCTCGTGGCCCGGCACGTCGATGAAGCCAATGCGTTCATCAAGGCCCGGCACGTCGAGGTAGGCATAGCCCAGCTCAATGCTGATGCCGCGCGCCTTCTCCTCGGGCAGCCGGTCGGTGTCCACACCGGTCAGCGCGCGCACCAGCGTGGTCTTGCCATGGTCGATGTGACCGGCGGTGCCCACGATCATGGCAATCCCTTCACGCCAGAGACTCCTTGAGCGCGGCCAGCTGAGAAGTAAGCAGCGCAGGCTCCTCCAGGCCCCTCAGGTCCAGCAGCAGGCGGTCATCGTTGATACGGCCGATGACGGGCCGCGGCAGGCCGCGCAGCGCTGTGGCCAGGGCATCAAGACTGCGACCCCGGCCGTCAGCGGCGGCGATGGCAAGGCCCGCGGACGGCAGCCGTTCGACGGGCAGCGAGCCGGAGCCGATCTGGCTTTGCAGCGCGACCGCCTCGACGGTGAAGCGCGGCGCGACGGCGGCGGCCACGTCGGGCAGCAGGCGCTGCGCAAGCCCGGCGATCTGGTCCAGGGGGCGCGTCAACAGGCGCAGTGTCGGCAGGTCCTGCACCAGCCGCTCCGGACGCAAGTACAGGCGCAGCGTGGCCTCCAGCGCCGCGAACGGCAGCTTGGACAGGCGCAGCGCCCTCTTCATCGGGAACTTTCGGATCCTTCCGACGGCTGCCTTGCTGCCCACGATGAGGCCGGCCTGCGGCCCTCCCAGCAACTTGTCGCCGCTGAAGGTGACGACATCGCAACCGGCCGCGAGCATGGCCTGCGGCAGGGGCTCGGCCGGCAGACCCCACCGGGAAAGGTCGACCAGCGCACCGCTACCCAGGTCGGTCATCAGCGGCAGGCCGGCCCGATGCGCTATGGGGGCGAGCGTGGCTTCGTCGACCGCGGCCGTGAAGCCCTGCACCTGATAGTTGCTGGTGTGGACCTTGACGATGAGCGCCGTGCGCGGCGTGATGGCGTTCTCGTAGTCGCGCGGGTGGGTGCGGTTGGTCGTGCCCACCTCCACCAGCGTGGCGCCTGCCGTGCTCATCACGTCGGGCATGCGAAAGGCGCCGCCGATCTCCACCAGCTCGCCGCGCGACACGATGGCCTCCCGGCCACCCGCAAGCGCCGCGATGCCCAGCAGCACGGCGGCGGCGTTGTTGTTGACGACCGTGGCGGCCTCGGCGCCGGTCAGCTCGCAGAGCAGGCCTTCGATGAGGTCGTCGCGGTCGCCGCGCGCACCGGCCTGGAGGTCGAACTCAAGGTTGTTGGGCGAGCCCATCAGCGCCATCACCTGCTGCAGCGCGGCGTCGGCCAGCAGCGAGCGGCCGAGATTGGTGTGAATGACGGTGCCGGTGAGATTGAGTACCGCGCGCAAGTTGGGCTGCATGCGCGCCTGCACGCGCTCGACGAGCATCTGCGCCAGCATGTCCAACTCGGCCTGCGCCAGCGTGCCGGCGACGGCGCGCTGGCGCAGGCTGTCGAGCAGCGCCCTCGCCTCGTTGGCGACCAGCGTGTGGCCGTGCTCGGCCACCAGCGGGGCGCAGTCGCGCAGCAGTTTGTCCAGGGCCGGCAGGTCTTGGGGCCTCGCCTTGGAACCGTGGACCACGGATTCGTCGGGCGCGTTCATCAGTGTTCCCGTCCGGGTGGTGGCGCTTCGTCGGGCTCGCCGAACAGCAGCAGCAGGTTGACGCCCTGGCGCTGCAGGCCGGCCTCGCTGACAAGCAGGTCCAGCGTCAGCGTGGCGAGGTCGTCGGCCAGCGGCTCCAGGCCGTTGTCGCGCGCCGGGTGCATCAGCTTCAGGTAGTGGCCGCATTCGCTGCAGCACTCGGCCTGCACGACGGCGTCGGCCGTGGTCGAGTTGGTCTCGTCGGTGCCGACCAGGCTTTGCAGCGAGATGCCCTTGGTACTCTGGCAATGCGCGCACTTGATGCGCACATAGTGCCACTGCGTGGCACACAGGCCGCAGGCGAGGTAACGCGCGCCGTCGCTGCCCAGGCGTTCCAGCGATGCCACCGGGCGCGAACCGCAGCAGGGGCACAGCGTGGGGTCGTCAGTGCGGCCGAAGGCCGCGATCGGCCCGGGGGCATGGGCCGCTGTCTGCCGCACAAGCCTCACCCAGTGCAGCTGCAGGCCGGCAGCGATCAACGGCGCGGCCGCCAGGTCCAGGCCCAGCATGACTCCGCCCAGCAAGCGGCCAGCCTGCGTTTCCAGGTACTCGTCGCTGGCGGCAGCGAGTTGCAGTACCGCGGCCTTGGGCTGTCCGTCAGCAAGGTGGCGGGCCACGTCGTTCAGCAGCGCACGCAGCGACTCAAGCCACACGGGCTCGCGGCGCCAGGCCTCGGCCGGAAGCAGCGGCTGGCCGTTGCGCGCGGCGGCGTCGATCTGTCCGGGCGTGGGCAGCGGCACGGCAACCTGGGCGGACAGCGCACGGTGCTGGGCGTCGGCCAGTTCGGCGACGAAGCGCAGGAAGTCGCCCATCGCATGGCCGGCGGCCAGCTCGCGCAGCCGCAGCGCGCGCTCGGCGAACACACCGGCTTCGGGCAGGTGCAGGAAGCTGAGCTGCTCACCCGCGCGAACAGCGATCTCTTCCGGACTGAGGATCTTCTGGGTTCCAACGGTCATGCAGCGGAGGTTACTGCTTGCCGGTCATCTCGCGATGCCAAAGCGGGTGGTTCTGGCGCGCCCAGCCTTCGGTGACCGTGCCGCGCGTCATGGCGCGCAGCGTGCCCTTGACCCAGATCGCCGCGTAGACATGCACGATGACGGTCAGGATCAGCACCGTGGCCGACAGCGCGTGCAGCACGACGGCGATGCGCCGGGCGAGGATGGGGAAACTGTTGGCGAACCAGGGCTGCCAGAACATGAAGCCGGTGACCACCAGCACCAGCAGGCTGACGGCCATCAGCCAGAACACGCCCTTCTGGCCCGCGTTGTAGCGACCGGCGGGCGGCATGTGGCTCTTGTCCCCGCGCAGCATCTGGCCGCTGTGCTTCACCCACCCCTTGTCGACCTCGGTCATCACGTTGTGCCGCCACAGCCGCACAAACATGACGAGGAAGCACAGCGCCATGGCCAGGCCCATGAACGGATGCAGGATGCGCGCCCAGGTGCCACCGCCGAACAGCGCGGTAAGGAAGTAGAAGGCCGGGTGGAAAAAGGCGAGGCCGGACAGGCCGGCGCAAAGAAAGAGCAGCACGATCAACCAGTGGTTGGTGCGCTCGCCAGCGTTGTAGCGCTGAATGAAGCGTGTACCCATGGTGCGCTCCTGTCAGGCGGTGGGGTGGTTCGCATCGTCGCGGGCGACGTTGCGGTCGGCTTCGGGATCGTCGGGGTCCTCGATAGGCCCGACACGCGTGTAGTGGAAGAAGCCGACGATGGCCGCGCCGATCATGGCCGCGACGGCCAGCGGCTTGGCCGCGCCCTTCCACAGCGACACCAGCGGACTGATCTTGGGGTCCTTGGGCAGGCCGTGGTAGAGCTCGGGCTTGTCGGCATGCTGCAGCACGTAGACGACGTGGGTGCCGCCCACGCCCGGCGGGTCATAGACACCCGCGTTGGCATAGCCGCGCTCCTTCAGGTCCACGATGCGCTCCGCGCCGAACTGCAGCATGTCCTCCTTGGTGCCGAAGCGGATGGCACCGGTAGGGCAGGCCTTGGCGCAGGCCGGCTCCAGGCCCACGCCGACGCGGTCGGAGCACAGGCTGCACTTGTAGGCCTTGCTGTCCACCTTGCTGATGCGCGGCACGTCGAAGGGACAGCCGGTCACGCAGTTGCCGCATCCCACGCAGTGCTCGGAGATGAAGTCCACGATGCCGTTGGTGTACTTCACGATGGCGCCGGGGGCCGGGCAGCTCTTCAGGCAGCCCGGATCCTCGCAGTGCATGCAGCCGTCCTTGCGGATCAGCCACTCGAGCCGGTCCTTCTCGACCTCCACCTCCGAGTAGCGCATGACCGTCCAGCTCTGGGCCGTGAGGTCGCGCGGGTTGTCGTAGGTGCCGTGGTTGTCTCCGACGTCGTCGCGCAGGTCGTTCCACTGCATGCACGCCACCTGGCAGGCCTTGCAGCCGATGCAGGACGACACATCGATGAGCTTGGCGACCTCGGGCACGTGGGTGCGTACCTGCGTGGACGGCGTGGTGGTGGCGGAGCGCTTGGCGATGTCCAGGGATTGGAGTGATGACATGGCGTGCGTCCTCAGGCTTTCTCAAGGTTCACGGTGAAGCTCTTGAACTCCGGCGTCTGCGTGTTGGCGTCACCCACGAAGGGGGTCAGCGTGTTCACGAGATAGCCGGGCTTGGCCACTCCGACGAAGCCCCAGTGGTTGGGCAGGCCCACTGTGTGCACGCGCTTGCCGTCCACGTCCAGCGACGGGATGCGCTTGGTGACGACCGCCACGGCCTTGATGAAGCCGCGGTTGCTGCTCACCTTGACCCAGTCACCGTTGGCCACGCCCTTCTCCTTGGCCAGCTCCTCGCCGATCTCGACGAACTGCTGCGGCTGGATGACGGCCGAGGTCAGCACGTTCTTGGTCCAGTAGTGGAAGTGCTCGGTCAGCCGGTAGCTGGTCGCCACGTACGGGAAGTCCTTGGGCGTGCCGAAGGCCTCCATGTCGCCCTTGAAGACTCGCGCAGCCGGGTTGGACTTGGCCTTGGCGTTCTCCGGATGCATGGGATTGGTCGTCAGCGGCGTCTCGAAGGGCTCATAGTGCTCGGGCAGCGGGCCGTCCGCCATGCCGCTGGGCGCGAACAGCCGCGCCACGCCCTCGGCGGTCATGATGAAGGGGCGCACCGCATCGGCGTCCGTCGGGTTGGCGTCAGGCCGGATGTCCGGAACGTCGGAGCCCGCCCACTTGTCACCCGCCCAGGCAATCAGCCGGCGCTTGGGGTTCCAGGGCTTGCCGCTGGGGTCGCAGGACGCAGCGTTGTAAAGCACGCGCCGGTTGGCTGGCCAGGCCCATGCCCAGTTCAGCGTCTGGCCTATGCCCCAGGGGTCGGCGTTGTCGCGGCGGGCCATCTGGTTGCCGGCCTGGGTCCAGGCGCCGGTGTAGATCCAGCAGCCGGCGGCCGTGGAACCGTCGTCGCGCAGCAGGCCGAAGCCGCTGAGCTGCTCGCCGGCCTTGGCGAGCAGCTTGGTTGGATCCTTGGGGTCCGGCAGATCGGCCAGGGCCTTGCCGTTGTACTCCTTGGCCAATTCCTCCGGCGACGGGTCGGTGGGCTTGAGATAGGGCCAGCTCAGGTTGAGGATGGGGTCGGGGAAGGTCCCGCCGTCCTTCACGTAGGCCGCCTTCAGGCGCGTGAACAGCTCGGCGATGATCGCCTGGTCACCCTTGGCCTCGCCCGGGGGCTCGGCGCCCTTCCAGTGCCACTGCAGCCAGCGACCGGAGTTGGTCAGCGCACCATCCTCTTCCGCGAAACAGGTACTCGGGAAGCGGAACACCGTCGTCTGGATCTCGGCCGACTTGACGTCGTTGTGCTCGCCGTAGTTCTTCCAGAACTCGGCCGTCTCGGTGTTGAGCGGGTCGATGATGGCGAGGTACTTGAGCTTGGACAGCCCCGCGACGATCTTCTTCTTGTTCGGGAAGGAGCCGACCGGGTTGAAGCCCTGGCAGATGTAGCCGTTGAGCTTGCCCTGGTTCATCATCTCGAACGCCCGCAGCACGTCGTAGCCGGTGTCCCACTTGGGCAGCCAGTGGTAGCCCCAGCTGTTTTCCGCAGTGGCCGCCTTGCCGAAGGTCGACTTCATGTAGCTGACGAAGAACTTCGGATAGTTCTGCCAGTAGCTCATCTGGTTGGGACGCAGCGGCTTGGTGGCACGGGTCTTGTAGTAGGTCTCCAGGTCCTGTTCGGCGTCCTTGGGCAGGCTCAGGTAACCGGGCAGCGACGTGGACAGCAGGCCCAGGTCCGTCAGTCCCTGGATGTTGCTGTGGCCGCGCAGCGCATTCATGCCGCCGCCGGGCACGCCGATGTTGCCCAGCAGCAGCTGCATGAGGGCGCCGGTACGGATGATCTGCGAGCCCATGCTGTGCTGAGTCCAACCCAGCGCATACATGATGGTCATGGTGCGGTCGGGCGTGGAGGTGCTCGCGATGTGCTCGCAGACCTTCAGGAACTTGTCCTTGGGCGTGCCGGTGATCTTGCTGACCTGCTCGGGCGTATAGCGCGCGTAATGCTGCTTCATCACGTTGAGCACGCAGCGCGGATGCTCCATGGTCATGTCGACCTTGGCAAAGCCCTTGTCGTCGAGCTCGTAGCCCCAGGAGGCGGGGTTGTAGGCGCGCTTGGCCTCGTCGTAGCCGCTGAAGATGCCGGCTTCGAACTTGTAGGCCTCACCCACGATGAAGGTCGCGTTGGTGTAGTTCCGGACGTATTCAGTCTGGATCTTGTTGTTGCTCAACAGGTAGTTGATGACTCCGCCCAGGAAGGCGATGTCGGAGCCCGCACGGATGGGCGCGTAATAGTCGCTCATGGCGGCCGAGCGCGTGAAGCGCGGGTCCACGACGATGAGCTTGGCCTTGTTGTGGTGCTTGGCTTCGATGACCCACTTGAAACCGCAGGGGTGGGCCTCGGCGGCATTGCCGCCCATGATGAGCACGAGGTCTGCGTTCTTGATGTCCACCCAGTGGTTGGTCATCGCGCCGCGGCCGAACGTCGGGGCCAGACTGGCCACCGTCGGGCCGTGTCAAACACGTGCCTGGTTGTCGAAGACGAGCATGCCCAGGCTGCGCATCACCTTGTGCGTGATGTAGCCTGTTTCATTGGACGAGGCCGAGGCGGCCAGGATGCCGGTGCTGGTCCAGCGATTCACCGTCTGCCCCGCGGCATTGGTCGTCTGGAAGTTGGCGTCGCGGTCGGCCTTCATCAGCTTGACGAGCCGGTCCAACGCCTCGTCCCAGCTGACGCGCTTCCACTCCGTGGTGCCGGGCTCGCGGACCTCCGGGAACTTCAGCCGGTTCGGGCTGTGCACGAAATCCAGCAGGCCAGCGCCCTTGGGGCACAGCGTGCCGCGGTTGACCGGATGGTCGGGGTCGCCCTCGATGTGGATGATGGACGAGGTGACGTTCTTCGCCTTGTCGCCCAGGCTGTACATGATGATGCCGCAGCCCACCGAGCAGTAGGGGCAGGTGTTGCGGGTCTCGGTTGCCCGGGAGAGCTTGAAGTTGCGCGTCTCGGCCAGGGCCGCCGTCGGCGAGAACCCCAAGGCCACAAGGCTGGACGCCGCCAACCCCGCGCCGCTCACCCGGAAGAACTGCCTCCGGTTCATGTCCATTCGATTTGCCTCCAGGGAGTTTCCGCCAGCACTTCGCCGCGGACATCGTGATGAAACAGGCCGAACCTCGGCACCTCGCGATTTCTTCATAAAGCACCGCCCTTGTCCAGGGCGGGCATTCCAGGGGGAGCAGATCGGTCGGGTATCCCGCAACCGACTTGCGCCCCGGCGCGTCAGGTGGACTTGGAGATCGAAATGCTGGGGAACTTGGACGAGTAGTCCTTGCCCTGGGCGGCGATCTTGGCGGAGACCTTGCGCGCCAGGGCCTTGTAGAGTGCCGCCACCTCGCCGTCGGGCTCGGCCGCGACGGTGGGCGTGCCGGAATCCGCCTGGGCCCGGATGCTCATGGCCAGCGGCAGCGAGGCCAGCAGTTCACTGCCGTACTGGGCCGCCATCTTCGCGCCGCCCTCGGCGCCGAAGATGTGCTCCGCATGGCCGCAGTTGGAGCAGATGTGCACCGCCATGTTCTCGACGATGCCGAGGATGGGTACGCCCACCTTCTCGAACATCTTCAGGCCCTTCTTGGCGTCGATGAGGGCGATGTCCTGCGGCGTCGTCACGATGACGGCGCCCGTCACGGGCACGCGCTGAGACAGTGTGAGCTGGATGTCACCGGTGCCCGGCGGCATGTCGACGATGAGGTAGTCCAGTTCCTGCCAGCGGGTCTGGCGCAGCAATTGCTCCAGCGCCTGCGTGGCCATGGGGCCGCGCCAGATCATGGCCTGGTCGTCGTCGACGAGAAAGCCGATGGAATTGACCTGCAGCCCGTGCGCGACGTGGGGCTCCATGTTCTGGCCGTCCAGTGTCTCGGGCCGGCCACTGGCTCCCAGCATCAGAGGCTGGCTGGGACCGTAGACGTCGGCATCCAGCACGCCCACGCGGGCGCCTTCTGCGGCCAGTGCCAGCGCCAGATTGGCGGCCGTCGTGCTCTTGCCCACGCCGCCCTTGCCGGAAGCCACGGCGATGATGTTCTTGACGCCCGGCAGCAACTGCACGCCGCGCTGCACCGCATGCGCAACGACGCGGGTCGCGATGCCGATGCTGACGTTGCCCACACCGGGCAGGCTCTTGGCCGCGGCGACCAGGGCCGCGCGCAAGGCAGCATGTTGGCTGGCGGCCGGATAGCCCAGCTCGACGTCGACAGCCACGTCGGCACCTTCGACCTTGACCGACTTGATCGCGCGGGCCTCGCCCAGCGTGCGGCCGTTGCCGGGGTCCACAACGGCTTGCAGCAGGGGTTGCAGCTGGACTTCGGAGATCGCGGTCATGGCAGGAAACTGTTCACGGGAAAGAGGGAAGGCAGTCTAGCCCGCGGCCGCTCGAGGGCCGGCCGGCGGGTTTTCTGGCGAAACCCTCAAGCTGGTGAGCGATTGGCCGAGGCACACGTAAAGAAAGCTTGCGTTAACGATGCCGCCACAAGCTGGCGCGCCCCCGATGGCAAGCTCGCGGCCATGCAACTCAACCGTGTTTCCGCTGCCGCCTTGCTGGCGGCAGGCGGCGCCCTTTGCGCTGCCGCCCAGGCTCAGACCCGCCCCGCCGCGCCCGATGCGCCGGCCTCTGCACCGGAACGCCCGGCACCCAGGCCGGCCGACGCCAAGGCCGAGCAGCTCAAGCGCGTCGAGGTCAGCGGCAACGCCAGCGATGAATCCATCCGCCGCGCCTCCACGGCGAGCAAGATCGTCATCACGCGCGAGGAAATCGAGAAGTTCGGCGACTCCACGCTGGGCGAGATGATCAAGCGCCTGCCGGGCGTGACCACAGGTGGACGCCCGGGCCGCGGCGGCGACATCCGCATGCGCGGCATGGGTGGCGGCTACACGCAGATCCTCGTCAACGGCGAGCGCATGCCGCCGGGCTTCTCGCTGGACCAGCTGCCGCCCGAGCAGGTCGAACGCATCGAAGTGCTGCGCGCGCCCACTGCGGAGTACGGCACCCGCGCCGTGGCCGGGACCATCAACGTGGTGCTGCGTGAAGCGCTGAAGAAACGGCTCAACGAGTTCCGCGCCGGTTTCGGCACCGAGCGCGGCAAGCTCAGCCCCGGCATCAGTTGGACGCGCAACGACAACTTCGGCGACGGACATGCCTACAACCTGACCGTCAACGCGATGCGCGGCGAGCGCATCGACAACCTGATCAACGACACGCTGACCCATACGGTCGCGAGCAACAGCGACAGCCTGCTGAGCTCGCGCGGGCGCAGCGAGGACGAGCGCAGCTCGCTGAACCTAACCGGCCGCGTGCAGTTCAAGCTCAACGCAACGGACAGCCTGGCCATCCAGCCCTTCATCGTGTCCACGCGCTCCAACAGCAACTCCCAGCTGCGCCAGACCACGACGCCCGCGCCCGACCCGCAACCCACCGGCTTCTACGACGCGGCCGACACCCAGGGTGACAACCGCTTCACGATGGCGCGCCTGAACGCGCAGTGGCAAAGCCGGCTGAGTCCCGACACCCGCATCGAGGCGCGCGGTGGCCTGGGCCGCGCGCGCGGCGAGAGCCACAGCGTGCGCCAGGAGAGCCTGGCCGGCGCTGCCTCGAGGCTGCAGGACGACAGCACCACCAGCCGCGACAGCAACTGGAGCGCGCTGGCCAAGCTGTCGCACAACCTCGGCGGCGACCACTCCCTGGTGAGCGGTTTCGAGGCCGAAGGCACCAACCGCCATCAGAACCGCATCACCCTCGTCAACGGCGCGCCGCAGGCCGGGCTTGACGACTTCGGCGACGACCTCGACGCCGCCTCCACCCGGATCGCCGCCTACGCCCAGGATGAGTGGAACGTCGGCAAGCAGTGGGACTTCTATGCCGGAGCGCGCTGGGAGGGCATCACCACCAAGTCCAGCGCGGCGACCTACGACGCCCGCAACAAGTCCAGCGTCTTCACACCGCTGGCACATGCCCGCTACAAGCTCGACGAGCGCGGCCGCGACATGATCCGAGCCAGCCTGACGCGCAGCTACCGCAGCCCGCAGTTGCAGGACCTCATCGCGCGGCCCACCATCAACAGCCAGGTGCCCCACCAGGCCAACACGCCCGACCGCGCCGGCAACCCCGATCTCAAGCCCGAGCTTGCCACCGGCTTCGAGGTGGGCTACGAGCACTACCTGAGCAAGGGTGGCCTGCTCAGCGCCAACTTCTTCGCCCGGCGCATCACCAACCTGATGCGCAACGTCACGGCGCTGGAGACCGTGACCTGGGCGGCGACGCAACGCTGGGTGTCGCGGCCACAGAACATCGGCAAGGCATCCACGGCCGGCATCGAGCTGGAGGCGCGCTTCCGGCTGGACGAGTACCTGGAGAATGCGCTGCCCATCAACGTGCGCAGCAACTTCAGCTTCTTCACGTCCAAGGTGGACGGCATCCCCGGGCCGAACAACCACATCGACGGACAGCCCAAGGGCACGGCCAACCTCGGTGCCGACTACCGGCTGCGCTCCGTGCCGCTGACGCTGGGCGCTTCGCTGAACTGGACACCGTCCACGACCACCCAGCAGACGCTGATCACCGAGACCACCGCCAATCGCAAGGCCGTCGTCGACGCCTTCGCGCTGTGGGCCATCAACACGGAGCAGTCACTGCGGGTCTCGGCATCCAACCTGTCGGCCATGGACTACTTCACCGGCAGTGTGATCAACACCGGCGAACAGCTGATCACGTCGCGCAGCGGCGGTCCCAGCTACACGCAGTGGCAGGTGCGCTGGGAGATGAAGATCTGACCCATCGGCCGCGTCCGGACCCGCGGGGCGACGCCGCGCGAAGGCCGCGTCAACCCTGCAGGCTCGCCGTCACCCACGGACCCGTCAGACCGTCCAGTTCGCAGTCCCACAGTGCCTGGGCATCCATCTCGTCGACGACGCCCTCGCCGTAGACCTTCAACGCCAGGCTGCGCAGCATGATGACCATGCCGCGCACGAAGGCCGCCCGGCCCGCCTCGCCGGCCACGCCCAACAGCACCGAGGCGTCGAGCTTCACGTAGTCCAGCCCCGCTTGGTAGAGCCGCTCGACCTGGGCCAGGCCGGCGCCCGCATGCTCCAGGCCCAGCTTGACGCCCAGCGGGCGCAGTTGCTGGCCCAGCTCCAGCAGGCGCTCGAAATGCTCCGTCGCTGCAACCTCGGTCAGGTCCAGCAGCAGCGACCGCGCTGCCTGCGGCCACAGGCCCAGCAGCTCGCGCAGTTGCGGCAGGAAGACCGCATCGGCCAGCGAGGCCGGCGCCACGTTGATGCAGCGCGCCTGTCCATCGCCCGTGATGGCCTTCAATGCCAGGTCAACGGCGAACAGGTCCACCTGCGCCGTCAGCCGCGCCCGCCCTGCGAGCGGCAGCCACGTGGCCGCCGGCACGAAGCCGGTGCCCAGGTCAAGTTGCAACGGGCATTCCAGGTGCAGCACGCGGCCGGCACGGTCGCGCACTGGAAACTCGGCCAGGCGGCCGCGCTGCTGGCCCACGGCCTGCTGCAGCTGTGCCCGCCACAGGCCCTCACCCTGCTCCCGGCCGAGGCCCGGATCCGCCACGATCTCGACGACGAAGCCGCCGCGCGCCTCGCTGAGGTGCTCGGCGCGCGCCAGCGCGGCGTCAGCCTCGCCCAGCCAGACGCCGCTTGGGCGCTCGCGCGGCAGCTCGATGGCGCCCAGCGCCACCTGCACGCCAGGGCCGAAGGCCGGCAAGCTGGCGCGCAGCGCGTCCGCCAGCGCATGGGCGGTCTCGGCCGCCACGCCCTCGGCGGGCAGCCACAACGCGAAGTCGCCGCCATTGAGGCGCCCGACGCGACAGCCGGCCACGGATTCGGGGTAGGCCTGCAGCGCCGTGACGATGGTCAGCAGCACGTCATCCACAGCGACGCGGCCCAGACGGGCGTTCAGGCCCGGCAGGTCGCGCAGCCGCACCAGCACAAGGCCGGCGACGGCCGGGCCGTCGTCGCGCTGCAGCGCGGCTTCCAGCTCGGCAAGGAAATGCCGGCGCGTGGACACTCCGGTCAGCGGATCATGGTGCACCTGTTCGCGCAGCACCAGCAGCTGTCCGGCCTGGGCCTCGAACATCTCCTTGACCCGCTGCACCATCGCGTTCATCGCACGCGTCAGGCGCTGCAGCTCCGGCACGCGCGGCTCGGTGACCTGCCCATAGCTACCCACCAGCACCCCCTCGGCCTGGGCCACGGCGGCATCCAGCGGTCGGCGGATGCGGCGCAGCCCCGCCCAGGCCACGACAGCCGCGGCGATGCCGACGATGAGCAGCCAGGCGAGCAACCGGCGCGAACTCAACCACAACGCATCATGGGCATAGCCGGACTGGCTCATCAGCTCCACGGAACCGATGGCATTCCAGCCGTTGGACACCTGGGCCACGCCAGGCTCCGCGGTGATGGGCAGCAGCACCCGGAACCAGCCCGGCGCCTGGCCACGGCGCGGCGCCTCGCTGCGCTCGAACAGCGTGGCGCCGTCGATGCCGCGCCAGCGCACGAACTCGTAGGCACCGGTGTCGAACTGGGCGGACACGAGCAGCTTGATCAGCTCTCCATCCCCCTTCTGCTGCGACAGCGCCAGCGCCAGCGCCTGGGCGTTATCGGCGTTCTTCAGCTCGAGCTGCGTACGCATCAACTGCTGCGTGGACAGCGTTGACAGGCCGACCGCACCCACCAACGCAGCCAGCACCACGCCCAGCACCAGCCAGGCGATCTGCCGCATCAACGACATGGCTCACTCCCCATTACAAGAATCCCTCTGCTCTGACCTTGGCAACCAGCTCGCGCCACAGCGACAGGCGCGCCAGCGGATCACCCGCCGTCACCTGGCCCGTGCCCTGCCACAGGCCTTCGGTGTTGAAACTGAATACCGGCGTCAGATCCGCTCGCTGCGATGCCGGCAACACCTCGGGCCGCAGGTTGTCCAGGATCAGCGGCTCGGCGCCTGGCTGGGCATAGTAGGCCAGCACCATATGGGCCAGCGACTGCCCGGCCAGCCGGGCCCGCACGTAGACCAGCCGCAGCCGGGCCGTCGGCACGCCGGCGGCCGTGAGGCTGAAGTACTTGGCGATCGCGTAGTCTTCGCAATCACCGGCACGCTTTTCCAGGCTTTCCAGCGGCGAGGCCCAGTAGTCCGGCACCCCCCAGGTGACGGCATCGTCCCTGAACGCGAGCCGGCGATTGAAGAAATCGTTGATGTCCCGCAGACGCTGCAGCTCGTCCTGCGTTGTGCTGTGCTCGATCTGCTGCACCAGGGCCTGGGCCTGCTCGACCACCCTGGGGCCGCGCAGGGTCGCCGCTTCCAGCACGCGCGCCGCGTCGTAGGCCGCCGCGGCCAGTACAGGCAGGACCGCCAACGCGGCCAGCCACCACCGACGCTGGCGGATGGCGAAAGCAACGCGAGGCGATGAAGTGGGCAAGATTGACGGCGGGCAACGATTGAATTCACTGTACCCGCACGGAGCCCACCTAAGATTTTGTGATCATGCAGAACACGGCCTCAACTCACGCATCCCGCGCTCAGCAGATCCGCGACGACCTTGACCAGTCGCGCCGCCGCGGCCCGTTGCAGCAGATCCAGATCCCGCCCTGCCCAGAACTGCTGGCCCAGCTGCAGCAGGCGATGAGCACGCCGGAGCCGGACCTCAACCTCGTCGCCCGCATCGCCTCCAGCGACGTGGCAATGGCCGCCACCCTGCTGCGCATCGCCAACGGACCGTTGTTCAAGCCCGTCGGCCTGCCGTGCACGACCGTGGGCCAGGCAATGAACCGCCTCGGCCTGCGCGAGAGCGTGTCGGTCATGAGCGGCTTCCTGCTGCAGCACGCCATTCCCGTCAATGCGCCGCAGCTGGCGCGCTTCTGGCAGCGCAGCACCAAGCGCGCCATCGCGATGGCCACCATCGCCCAGCAGCTGCCAGGCCTCTCGCCGGACCTCGCGCACAGCTTCGGCCTGTTCCTGCACGTGGGCATGCCGGTGCTGCTGCAGAGCGTTCGCGGCTATGCGTCGACGATGGTGGAGGCCGGCGCGCGCATCGACCGCCCGTACATCGCGACCGAGAATGCCAACCACAAGACCGACCACGCCGTCGTCGGCGCCCTCGTCGTGCGGGTATGGAACCTGCCGCAGCAGCTGATGGCGGCGATCCGCCTGCACCACGACTTCACCGCGCTGGGCCATGGCGACATCGAGCCCGAGATCCACACGCTGATCGCCGCCGGCCTCATCGCCGAGCACCTGATGCGCCGCCACGAAGGTCTCCCGGAGGATGCCGACTGGGCCGGCCACCACGCCGCAGCCATGGACTGGCTGCACATCGGCTGGGACGAGCTGGCGCAGTGGGAAGAGGCGGTCAACCTGCAGTTCGACGCCACCTGAGCCTGATGCGGCTGCCACGCCTGCGCGTCCTCATCCTCGTCGCCATGATCGTGGCGACGCTGGGCACGGTGGGCTGGTGGGTGTTCGGTCCGCCCGGCGTCGCCGTGGAGCTCACCCGGCGCAGCTGGCGCATGGAAATCGTCGTCGAACGGCTGCGCGCCGAGAACGGCTCGGACTGGTGCGACGAGCTGCCCGAGGGCGCCTTCGACATCAGCCGACGCGTGGCCGCCGATCCCACCGGCCGTCGCACCGAACCCGGCGAGCACTGCCGCTACACGGCGCTGGCCTGGCGCCGCAGCTGGATTGCCAAGACGGAGGGCGGTCCCGACACCCCGCCGGATTGGCCCCGTCCGCCGCTGCGCGTGGCCCCTCCGGGCCAGCCGGGCAGCGAACGCCTGGGCAAGCGCGAGGCCTACTACGAAATCGAGCTCAGCGATGGTGGCGACCACCTCTGGACGTGCCGCGTGGACCCACAGCGCTGGAAAGAGCTTCGCGTGGGCATGCGCTTTCGCATCCCCGTGGATCGCTTCAGCACCGCTAACTGCCCTGCGATGTACGAGTCGCGACTCTGACGGCCGCCGCTACCATCGCGGCCTCGGCGCGGGCATGGCAGCCCTCGACCGGAATCAGAGGAGGAATTCAATGACATCGCCGCTGCACGCCACTTGGCCCGTCGCCCTTGCTTTCGCGGCCGGCGCCACCGCCGCCGCCGACCTGCCACCACCTCCCAAAGTGGAAACCAGGCAAGCAATCAGCGCACAGGGTGTGGACCTGAAGGTCACGCTGTCGGTGGACAAGATCAAGGTGTCCATCCTGCAGGGCGATGACATCGGCGGCAACGCCTTCGGCTGGTTCTGCGCCAACCGCCAGCCACTTATCGCGAACGAGAACTTCCTCAAGGCAGCCGGCAATTACGTATCCATCACTGCGACACAGGAGCTCAAGCGCCTGGGCTACCCGCTGGCCGGCAAGGGCAAGGCGACGGCGTTCGACGTGGACGTCAGTGCCGCGCCGGACTTCCGCATCGGTGGCATCCTGACCGAGTTGAAACAGGAGATCTGTACCGAGCCCGGCAAGGCCGAAGGCTGGGCGCTCTACAAGATCGACTGGGCATTGTTCTCCGAGAAGAAGCAGAAGGTGGTCTACCACGCCACTGGCGAAGGCCTGAGCTTCAGCAAGGAGAAGATCCCCGATCTGCACAGGCGCGCCATCCTTGCATCGCTGGGCAACTTCCTGTCGGCGCCGCAGGTCCTGGAGGCGCTCAAGGCCAACGACGCCGAAACGGCGGCGACCGCTGCCGCCACGCCGGCTTCAAGTGCCGCGCCCGCCGCCGGTACCGTCACGCTCAAAGGGGCCGCCGTCGCGAGTGGCGGTGCGCCGAAGAACCAGGCCCAGCTGCGCAACGCCGTCGTCACGCTGGAGACCGCGTCCGGCTCAGGCAGCGCGTTCTTCATCGACAGGGACGGCCACCTGCTGACCAACGCCCACGTCGTGCGCGGCGCCAAGTACGCACGCATCAAGCTGCAAAACGGTGACAAGGCCGTGGCGGAGGTCGTCAAGGTCAACGAACAGGCCGACGTGGCACTGCTGAAGACGGCGCTGACCGATGGCGACGCGCTGGCGCTGCGCAGCGGCCCGACACTGGAGGTCGGCTCGGACGTCTACGCGATCGGCTCGCCGCTCGGCGTGTTGAACAACTCCATGACCCGCGGCGTGCTCAGCGCCGACCGCGTGCTGCGGGGCAAGCGTGTGCTGCAAAGCGATGCGGCGGTGACCTTCGGCAGCAGCGGCGGCCCGCTGCTTGACGCTGACGGCCGCGTCATCGCCATCACCCAGGGTGGCGTCGAGGCCGGCAAGGGCTTCAACTTCTTCATCCCCATCGACGTGGCCTTGACGGCCCTGGAAATCAGCGTTTCGCCCTGAGGCGCGCCTGAGTCCTGGCGCAAAAAAGGCCTCTGCCGTCACCGGCAGGGGCCTTGGTCCTTTGGCGTGGATCGCGTCAGCGGATCAGCTGCCAGAAGGCGACGATGACGTGCCCCCACAGTGTGATGTTGAATCCGAGCAGGGTGAACACACGCAGGAAGTTCCACAGTTTGCGCGCACGCTCCAGTGCCTCGTGGGCGCCAGTGAAGACATAGATGCCCATGTAAAGGGCCGATGGAAGCAGCGTGGCGGCCATGACCAGCGCCATGAACCAGTAGAAGAACGTCATGCCGGCATTGTGACGACAGCCGGCGCACCGCAGGCCCAGCGTTAGCCCGCAGACCCGCGCGGCCGGCCCGATGTATCAGGACGGAGCGGCAGCCTTCCAGCGCCTCAGCGCCTCGGACTCCTGCTCGGGCGTGAAGGCCAGGCGCGTGCGGCCTTCCTTGTCCTTGAGCTGCCCCTGATACCAGGCCAGCGTGTCGGCCGCCGTCTGCTCGATAGGCCGGAAGCGCAGGCCGGCCTGCACGGCACGCCGGTTCTGCCAGGTGTGGAAGCCCCGGGTGTCGCCCTGGTGGGGCACCCAGATCGGGAAGCTCAGCCCCTCCTGCCGGGCGACGAACTCGCCGGGAATCCAGGTGACGCTGCCCGCGGTTGACGTGGCCTTCTGGCAGGCCGCGATGACGCGTCCCCAAGTCATGGGTCGATCGGGGCCGAGGGCGTTGAACCGGCCCGTGGTGCCGGTCTCGACCAGCAGCACCAGCCACTCGGCAAGGTCGCGTACGTCGATGAGTTGCAACGGGTCTGTCGGCGCGCCGGGCACGGCCACTTCGCCCCCCTTGTCGAAGCGCGCAGGCCAGTAGGTGAAGCGGCCGCTGGGGTCGTCGGGGCCGACGATGAAGCCGGGGCGCACAACGGCCGTGCGACCTGGCAGCGCGGCCTCGGCGGCGGCTTCGCAGGCGGCCTTGAGCCCGCCATAGTTCTCGAAGCCCTTGCCCATGTCCTCGACCTTGGGGTCGGCCAGCACGGCCAGCGGCGCCTCCTCGTCGCCGTTGACGGGGCTGGGTTCGCGGTAGGCGCTGATGCTGGAGATGTAGAGGTAGTGCCTGACCCGCGGCGCCAGGAGCCGGGCCGACGCGCCAACCATGCGCGGATAGAAGCCCGAGTCGTCGATGACGGCATCCCACTCGCCGCTCTCGAGCGACTTGAGGCCCTCGCCCTTGAGCGGGTCGCGATCTCCCAGGCGCTTCTCGATATCGGGGAAGAGCCCGGGCCGTGTGCGGCCACGATTGAAGAGGGTCAGCATGTGGCCGCGCGAGCGGGCTGCCTCCACGATGGCCGGTCCGAGGAAGCCGGTGCCGCCGAGGATGAGGATGCGCTTGGGTGGGGCGGCCGACGCGAGGGCGGCGCCAGGAAGCAAGGTGGTGCTCATCTGCAGGACCTGTCGACGGGTGGGGCGGACCTTCATGCTGGGGTTCCTTTGGCCCCATTAGCGCGCCGGCCCGTCCGGCCTGCGACAAGTCACGGCGGGAAAACCCGGCGCATGACGAAAGTCTGCCCCTCCAGGGCCTGTGCCACCCACCCGCGGCGAAGCGGGTCGGCCAGCCTCAGGAGATCTTGAACACCGCCACGACGTTGGCCAGTTGCTGAGCCTGGTCGCTCAGCGAGGACGAGGCTGCGGTCGACTCCTCGACCAGCGCGGCGTTCTGCTGCGTCATCTGGTCCAGGTTGGCCACGGCCTGGTTGACCTGGGCGATGCCATCGCGCTGCTCGACCGCGGCCGCGGCGATCTCCGCCATCAGGTCGGTGACGCGGCGCACGCTGGAGACGATCTCCTCCATCGACTGGCCCGCCTCGGCCACATCGGCAGCTCCGGCCTCGACGGTCTCGACCGAACGGCCGATCAGCGTCTTGATTTCCTTGGCCGCCTCGGCGCTGCGCTGGGCCAGCGAGCGAACCTCGCTGGCGACGACCGCGAAGCCACGGCCCTGTTCGCCGGCACGCGCCGCTTCCACGGCCGCATTCAGGGCCAGGATGTTGGTCTGGAAGGCGATGCCATCGATGGTGGCGATGATGTCGGAGATCTTGCGCGACGAATCGCTGATTTCTTCCATGCGCTGCACCACCGCGCCAACCACCTTGCCGCCGCGCGCCGCTGCTTCGGCCGCCGTGCTCGCCAGTTGGTTGGCCTGGCGGGCCGTGTCGGCCGACTGGCCCACGGCGCCGGTCAGTTCCTCCATGCTGGACGCGGTCTCTTCGAGGTTGGAGGCGGTCTGCTCGGTCCGCGCCGACAGGTCATGGTTGCCGGTGGCGATCTGCGAGGCGGCGCTGGACACCGAGTCGACGCCGTCGCGCACCTGGGCCACGACGCCCTTGAGCTGCTCGACCATGCGCAGCAGCGCGCCTTGCAACTGGGCCAGTTCGTCCGCGCCAACCACGTGCAGGCTGCGCGTCAGGTCGCCGCTCGCGACGGCCTCGGCCAGTTCCACGGAAACCGCCAAGGGCCGCGTGATCAACCGGGTGATGCTCCAGGCCAGCGCCGCGCCGATCAGCACGGCGATCACGGTCATGCCGATGATCAGGTTGCGGCTGTTGCCGTAGATCTGGTCGCCGAGCGCGTCGGCGATGTCCGAGTTCTTGCCATTGAGCTCGACCAGCGCATCGACGTCCTTGATGGTGGCGTTGAACTTGGCGAGGCCATCACCAACCAGCAGCGCCTTCATCCGGGCCTCGTCGTCCGCCAGCGCGGCAGCCTTGAAGGCGCGGCTGTTCTCGAGGTAGGCGGCCCAGCTGTCCTTGAACTGCTTGAGCATGCCAATCTCTTCGGACGTGGACGGCAGCTTCTCGTAGACAGCCAGGTGTTCCTCCACCGACTGCAGGTACTTCTGCGACGACTCGATCGCCGCCTTGCGCTCTTCCGGATCGGACAACGCCATGCGGTATTCGCTGGTGCGATAGCGCGTGGCCTGCTTCGCGACCTCCTGCAGCTCCCGCACCGACGGAAGGTAGTTGTCGCCCATGTCACTGGCCGTGTCGTTGACGCGCCCCAGCTGCACGATGGCCAGCGAGCCCAGGATGACCGTGATTAGCAGCACCGTGAAGAAGGCCAGGCCGAGCTTGGTGCCAACGGAAATGCGGGTGAGGAATTGCATGGGGAACTCTCGGACGAGGCGGGCTGAATCCGACATGCAGGGAAGGTGCGCATGTCTGCTTCCCTTATTGTTGTACGCGTACGGTACCGACGGGCACCCAGATGCGGACTACCGCGTGCGTATTTAACGTGGGAGACTGGAAGGATTAACGTACACCAACGCCATCGCCGCCGACCTGGCGGGATGAGACGGAAGGGAGGAGATATGAAAGCCAGAACGCCAGCCCCGGCCGCCGTCGCCAGGCCCCGTGTCCGCCGCAGCCCGGCCGCCATGGCGCAGCTGAAGCTGGAGCTGCTCGACCGGGCCTGGAGTATCTACAGCGCCGAGGGCGCCGGCGCCCTGTCGATGCGGCGCCTGGCGCAGGATGCCGGCCTGTCGACGATGGCGCTTTACAGCTACTTCCCCAGCAAGCAGGCCTTGCTTGAGGGATTGTGGCTGGAGGTCTTCGAGGCGCTGCTGGCCGAGTTGCTGGCGGCATCGACGGGGCGGCGGGCGCCGCTGAAGGTGATGGAGGCGCACCTGCGCGGCTTCCTGGGCTTCTGGGAGGCCCGCCCTGACCAGTTCCGCATGATCTACATGTCGACGCACCAAAGCGCCGACGGGGAAGCCGTTCCGATGAAGGACCAGCCGGTCTACCGCAAGCTGATCCAGCTGGAGCGCGAACGCGTTGCCGCCTGTGCGGGCGACCGGACCGAACCCAGCGAATCTCTGCTGGCCGAAGTCGCAGCGCTGGCGCTGATCAAGGTCGTCGGCTACCTGCTGCTGGTGCTTGGCATGCCACGCTACCCGCTGCCGGAGCGGACGCAGCTTCGCGAACGCGTCGTCGCAGATGCGCTTCAGGGCATCAGGGCGGCATGGACCGGCTGAACCCGACCTCTAGGGTTGAGGCCTGACGGTTGCCAGCATCTCGTGCCACAGCGGCGCGTAGGCCGCGTTGCCGACGCCGTCGGTGTGCGGCAGCCGGGAGACTACCGGCAGGTCCAGTGCATGCACCTGGGCCGACGGGATACCCAGCGTCCGGTAGATGCGATCCAGCGTGCCGGCCTGAGGCTCCTGCACGTTGTAGGTGGCCTGCCAGCGCGTGGGCGGCGTGGCGCTACGGCGCCGGTACCAGGCCGCCAGGTCGCCGTTGGCGCCATGGTCCCAGCCTCCTGAAAACATCACCACGCCAGCCACCGTGCGGGTCTGCGCCAGGAAGGCCGCCATGCCACCGCCCTGGGACTGCCCCGCCAGCACGATGCGGCTCCAGCGAGGCTCTTCACCATCCAGGTAGCCCTGCCATTGGCCGGTCGGGTCGCGTTCGGCCAGATGGCGCAGCAGCTGCGTGAGGCGCGTCACGATGGCGTCCTCGGGCCGATCGTCCACCGGTGCGTTGGGCTCGTCGCCCCACACGCGCTGCTGGCGGAACCGGCCCGCGCAGGCCGGCTGCTTACGCAGCCGTGCAGGCACGCAGACCTGGGCCACGGCCGGGGTATCGATATAGGACAAGGCTACCAGCCGGTAGCCCTCGTCCAGCACGGTCGCGAAGAGCGCCTTCGGCCCATGCTCCGGCTGGCCGTTGGTGCCCGGCAGCCACACCAGCAACGGCCCGGCGTTGGCCGGGTCGTAGGCGATCCAGTGCGCGGGCTGCCCGACAGCCAGCCGTGCATCCGTCGCATGCGGCTCGACGGACAGCGTCGTCCGCTGCTGGGCGGCCGCCACGGCGGCGACGCCCAGCAGTGCAGCGGCGGCCAGCAGCCGACGCACCGCTGCGCCTACTTCTTGCGCTGCGGCGGCACGTCCGTGCAGGAGCCGTGCGCCACTTCCGCGGCCATGCCGAGCGACTCGCCCAGCGTCGGGTGCGGATGGATGGTCTTGCCGATGTCCACCGCGTCCGCGCCCATCTCGATGGCCAGCGCGATCTCGCCGATCATGTCGCCGGCATGCGTGCCGACGATGCCGCCACCGATGATGCGGTGGCTTTCCTCGTCGAAGATCAGCTTGGTGAAACCCTCGTCGCGGCCGTTGGCGATGGCGCGGCCCGAGGCCGTCCAGGGGAACAGCCCCTTGGTGATCTTGATGCCCTTGGCTTTCGCCTCGTCTTCGGTCATGCCCACCCAGGCCACTTCGGGGTCGGTATAGGCGACGCTCGGGATCACTCGTGCGTCGAACTGGCTCTTCTTGAGCTTGTCGTCGCCCAGGATCTCGCCAGCGCAGACTTCCGCCGCGACGTGGCCCTCGTGCACCGCCTTGTGGGCCAGCATGGGCTGGCCGACGATGTCACCAATGGCAAAGACGCTCGGCACGTTGGTGCGCATCTGCACATCGACCGGGATGAAGCCACGGTCGCCCACGATGACGCCGGCGTTCTCGGCGCCGATCTTCTTGCCGTTGGGCGTGCGGCCCACGGCCTGAAGCACGAGGTCATAGCGCTGAGGCTCCTTCGGGGCGCCCTCGCCTTCGAAGGTCACCCAGATGCCGTCAGGCTTGGCCTCGGCGCCCACCGTCTTCGTGTTCAACATGATGTTGTCGAAGCGGCCCTGGTTGAACTTCTGCCAGACCTTGACGAGGTCGCGGTCGGCGCCCGTCATCAGAGTAGGCAGCATCTCGACGACGTCCAGCCGCGCGCCCAGCGTGGAATACACCGTGCCCATTTCCAGGCCGATGATGCCGCCGCCGACGATGAGCATCTTCTCGGGCTTGACGCCCATTTCCAGCGCGCCGGTCGAGTCGACGATGCGCGGGTCATTGGGCAGGAAGGGCAGGCGCACGGCCTGCGAGCCGGCTGCCACGATGAGGCGCTTGAAGCCGACCGTCTGCACGGCGCCGGTCTTTGCCTGGCCCACGGCACCTTCGGTCGCCTCGACCTTCAGGTGCTGCGCGTCCAGCACGGTGCCGACACCGCGCAGCACGGTCACCTTGCGCATCTTGGCCATGGCGGCAAGGCCGCCGGTCAGCTTGCCGGTAACCTTGTTCTTGTGCGCGCGCAGCTTGTCGATGTCAACGGTGGGTTCGCCGAACACCACACCCAGGTCGGCCATGTGGCTGGCTTCATCCATCACCGCCGCGACGTGCAGCAGCGCCTTGGACGGGATGCAACCCACGTTCAGGCAGACGCCGCCCAGCGTCGCGTAGCGCTCGACGATGGCGACCTTCAGGCCCAGGTCGGCAGCGCGGAACGCGGCCGAGTAGCCGCCAGGTCCGCCGCCGAGCACGACGACGTCGAAGGCCTGGTCGGCGCTGCCGCTGTAGGTCGCGGCGGTGGGAGCCTGCACCGGTGCAGCCGCCGCAGCCGGCGCAGGTGCTGGCGAAGCGGGGGCCGGCGCGGGCGCCGCGGCGCCCTCGGATTCCAGCGTCAGCACGACCGAGCCCTTGCTCACCTTGTCGCCGACCTTGACCTTGAGCTCCTTCACCACGCCGGCAGCAGACGACGGTATTTCCATCGACGCCTTGTCGCTCTCGACCGTGATCAGGCTCTGCTCGACCTTGACGGTGTCGCCGGCCTTGACCAGCACCTCGATGACGCCGACTTCGTCGAAGTCGCCGATATCGGGAACTTGAACTTCAATGGTTGCCATGAGTTCGGCTCCCGATCACAGCGCAATCCGACGGAAGTCGGACAGCAGCGACGCGAAGTAGACGTTGAAGCGGGCAGCGGCCGCGCCATCGATGACGCGGTGGTCCCAGCTCAGCGACAGCGGCAGGATCAGGCGCGGCACGAACTGCTTGCCGTCCCACACGGGTTCGGTGCTGCTCTTGCAGACGCCCATGATGGCCACTTCTGGCGCGTTGATGATGGGCGTGAAGTACTTGCCGCCGATACCTCCCAGCGACGAGATCGAGAAGCAGCCACCGGTCATGTCGGCCGGACCCAGCTTGCCGTCGCGGGCCTTCTTGGCCAGCTCGGACATCTCCTGGCTGATCTGGAAGATGCCCTTCTTGTCGGCGTCCTTGATGACGGGCACGACCAGGCCGTTGGGCGTGTCGGCCGCGAAGCCGATGTGGAAGTAGTTCTTCAGCACCAGCGTGTCGCCGTCCAGCGAGCTGTTGAACTCGGGGAACTTCTTCAGCGCAGCGACGGCCGCCTTGATCATGAACGCAAGCATCGTGACCTTGATGCCGGCCTTCTCGTTCTCCTTGTTCAGCTGGACACGGAAGGCCTCGAGCTCGGTGATGTCCGCGTCGTCGTGGTTCGTCACGTGCGGAATGACGACCCAGTTGCGGTGCAGGTTCGCGCCCGAGATCTTCTTGATGCGGGACAGTTCCTTGCGCTCGACGGCGCCGAACTTCTCGAAGTCGACCTTGGGCCAGGCCAGCAGGTTCAGGCCGGCGCCACCGGCTGCCGAGCCGCCCGCGGGCGCGGCGGCCTTCTGCGCGGCGGTCTGCACCGAACCGCTCATGACGGCCTTGACAAAGCCCTGCACGTCGGCCTCGGTGATGCGCCCCTTGGCGCCACTGCCCTTCACTTCAGCCAGCGGCACGCCCAGCTCTCGCGCCAGCTTGCGGATGCTGGGCGAGGCATGGGGCAGTTGGCCCGTGGGGGACGTCGGCTGGTGCGCAGGCAGCGCGGCAGCAGCAGCGGCAACCGGCGCAGCCGTGGCGACGGGCGCGGCCGTGGCGACGGGCGCGGCGGCTGGGGTCGGGGCCGGAGCCGCGGCGGCGGGTGCAGGCGCCGCGGCAGCGCCACCAGCAGCCTTCACTCGGGCCAGCGGGGAACCCTTGCTGACCTTGTCGCCCACCTTGACCAGCAGTTCCTCGACGACGCCAGCGGTCGACGACGGGATCTCCATCGACGCCTTGTCGCTTTCGACGGTGATCAGGCTCTGCTCGAGCTTGACGGTGTCACCCGCCTTCACGAGCAGCTCGATGACGGCCACCTCGTCGAAGTCGCCGATGTCCGGCACTGCGACGGTGACCGAGCCGCCCGCAGCGGGCGCCGGCGCGGCAGCGGCCTGAGCCGGTGCCGCAGCAGCCGGCGCAGGCGCAGCCACGGGTGCTTGGGCTGCCGGGGTGGCTGGGGCTGGCGCAGCGGCGCCCTCGCCTTCCACGACCACCAGTACGCTGCCTTCCTTGACCTTGTCGCCCACGGCGACCTTGATCTCCTTGACGACGCCGGCCTGCGACGACGGGATCTCCATCGATGCCTTGTCGCTCTCCACCGTCACCAGGCTTTGCTCGACCTTGACGGTGTCGCCGACCTTGACGAGCACCTCGATGACGCCGACCTCGTCGAAATCGCCGATGTCGGGAACCTTGACTTCAACCAATGCCATGTCTTGTCTCCCGGTGGCTTAGGCGTACAGCGGGTTGATCTTGTTGGCGTCGATGCCGTACTTGGCGATGGCCTCGGCCACGCGCTCGACGGGCACCGCACCTTCATCGGCCAGCGCCTTCAGCGCGGCGACGACGATGTAGTGGCGATTGACCTCGAAATGCTGGCGCAGCTTGGAGCGGAAGTCGCTGCGGCCAAAACCGTCGGTGCCCAGCACCTTGTACGTGCGGCCGTTGGGGATGAAGGCGCGGATCTGCTCCGCGTAGTTCTTCATGTAGTCCGTGGACGCGATGACCGGGCCCTTGGTCTGGCCCAGTTGCTGCGTGACGAAGGGCACGCACGCCAGCTCGGTCGGATGCAGCAGGTTCCAGCGCTCGGCGTTCTGGCCGTCGCGGGCCAGTTCGTTGAAGCTCGGGCAGCTCCACACGTTGGCACCCACGCCCCAGTCCTCTTCCAGCAGCATCTTGGCGACCTGGCTCTCGCGCAGGATGGTGCCGGAGCCCAGCAGGTTGACGCTGACGGACTTGCTCGCGTCGGCCTCTTCCAGCAGGTACATGCCCTTGAGGATCTGCTCCTCGGTGCCGGCCTTCAGGCCCGGCATCGGGTAGTTCTCGTTCAGCAGCGTGATGTAGTAGAAGACGTTTTCCTGGTCCTCGACCATGCGCTTGAGGCCGCGCTGCATGATCACCGCCACTTCATGGGCGAAGGTCGGGTCGTAGGAGACGCAGTTCGGAATCGTGCCGGCCAGAATGTGGCTGTGGCCATCCTCGTGCTGCAGGCCCTCGCCGTTCAGCGTCGTGCGGCCGGACGTGCCGCCCAGCAGGAAGCCTCGCGCCTGCATGTCGCCAGCGGCCCAGGCCAGGTCACCGATGCGCTGGAAGCCGAACATCGAGTAGTAGACGTAGAACGGGATCATCACGCGGTTGTTCGTCGAGTACGACGTCGCCGCGGCGATCCAGCTGGCCATGCCGCCCGCTTCGTTGATGCCTTCCTGCAGGATCTGTCCAGCCTTGTCCTCGCGGTAGTACATGACCTGGTCCTTGTCGACCGGCGTGTACAGCTGACCCTTGGGGTTGTAGATGCCGATCTGGCGGAACAGGCCTTCCATGCCGAAGGTGCGGGCCTCGTCGACCAGGATGGGCACGACGCGCGGGCCGATGGCCTTGTCGCGCAGCAGCTGCGTCAGGAAACGCACATAGGCCTGGGTCGTCGAGATCTCGCGGCCTTCGGCGGTCGGGTCCAGAATGGCCTGGAAGGTGGCCAGGTCGGGCACGGTGAACTGCTCGTCGGCCTTGGCGCGGCGGCTGGGCAGGTAGCCTCCCAGCGCCTGGCGGCGTTCGTGCAGGTAGCGCATCTCCGGCGTGTCCTCGGCCGGCTTGTAATACGGGATCTTGGGCAGCTCGCTGTCCGGCACCGGGATGTTGAAGCGGTCGCGGATGTACCTGATGTCGTCGTCCGTCAGCTTCTTGGTCTGATGGACGGTGTTCTTGCCCTCGCCGGCCTTGCCCATGCCGTAGCCCTTGACGGTCTTGACCAGCAGCACGGTGGGCTGGCCCGTCGTGTTGTTGTGGGCCTTGTGGAAGGCAGCGTAGACCTTCTCGGGCTCGTGGCCGCCACGGCGCAGCTCGAAGATCTCTTCGTCGCTCATGTGCGCGACGAGCTTGGCCGTCTCGGGGTACTTGCCGAAGAAGTGCTCACGCACGTGGGCACCGTCCTTGGCCTTCATGACCTGGTAGTCGCCGTCCAGCGTCTCCATCATCAGCTGCTTGAGCTTGCCGCTCTTGTCGCGCGCCAGCAGCTCGTCCCAGCCCTTGCCCCAGATCAGCTTGATGACGTTCCAGCCGCTGCCGCGGAACTCGCCCTCCAGCTCCTGGATGATCTTGCCGTTGCCACGCACCGGGCCGTCCAGGCGCTGCAGGTTGCAGTTGATGACGAACACGAGGTTGTCGAGGTTCTCGCGCGCGGCCAGGCCGATCGCGCCCAGGCTTTCCGGCTCGTCCATCTCGCCGTCGCCGCAGAACACCCAGACCTTGCGATTCTCGGTGTTGGCGATGCCGCGGGCATGCAGGTACTTCAGGAAGCGCGCCTGGTAGATCGCCATCAGCGGGCCCAGGCCCATGCTGACGGTCGGGAACTGCCAGAAGTTGGGCATCAGCTTGGGATGCGGGTAGCTGGACAGGCCCTGGCCGTCAACTTCCTGACGGAAGTTGTCGAGCTGTTCCTCGGTCAGCCGGCCTTCCAGGAAGGCGCGGGCGTAGATGCCGGGCGCGCTGTGGCCCTGGATGTAGAGGCAGTCGCCGCCGTGGTCCTCGCTGGCGGCGTGCCAGAAATGGTTGAAGCCGGCACCGAACATGCTCGCCACCGATGCAAACGAGCCGATGTGGCCGCCCAGGTCACCGCCGTCGGCCGGGTCCAGCCGGTTGGCGCGCACGACCATGGCCATCGCATTCCAGCGCATGTAGGCACGCAGGCGCTTCTCGATCTGGATGTTGCCGGGGCAACGGGCCTCCTGGTCGGCCTCGATGGTGTTGACGTAGCCGGTAGTGGCCGAGAACGGCAGGTCGATGCTGTGCTGACGTGCGTGCTCCAGGATCTCCTCGATCAGGAAATGCGCACGCTCGGCGCCTTCACGGTCGATGACGGCGGACAGCGCATCCAGCCACTCCTTGGTTTCCTGGGGGTCGGCGTCGTTCAATGCGGCGCCTGGAAAGTCTTGCGGCTGGGCGGACATGGCCGGTCTCCTATATCTGGCTCGCCTCTGGCGGGCGACGGACTGAGTTTCTGACAGGGGTCTACCCGGACTGCGACCCCCGGGCGGGCGGAGTGTCTCACAAGCCCGGCCAGATTCCCAAATGGTGCGAATCGATTTCTTATTATGAAATCACAGCTCCCGATGCCGGCCCGGATAATTTGCGCCATGCCCCCTGCTTCCGCCCCGCCCAACCGCAGCCAGCGCTGGATCGCGACGCTGCGCCGCCTGGTCACCAGTTGGTGGTTCCGCCAGTCGCCTTCCCGCCAGGACCGGCTGGCCACCCTGGGGCCGCTGATCTCTGTGCTGCTGTTCCTGGCGGCCATCATTTCGGCCTTCTGGTACCTGCGCAACGAGGAAATCGAGCGCGAGACCGAATCCGTCAAGCGCGACACCGAGATCGCCCAGCAGCAGATCCGCCTGCGCCTGATCGAGAACCAGGAGCAACTGGTGCGCATCGCGCGCGAGGTCGTCACGCGCCAGATCGACGCCCACGAGTTCTCCGCCCAGGCCCAGGCCTTCGCACGCGAGCGGCCCGAGCTCACGCACGTGACCTGGCTCAGCGCCAGGCGCGAGCGCCGCAGCAGCGTCGGTGCGGCGGGCTTCCAGGCCGACGGGCTGATGTCGGCGGACGGCAGCGACCCGTCCATGCCCATGCCCAACCAGTCCAACCCGCCGGCGGTCGCGTTCGAGGCCGCGAAGGAGCGCCGCCAGCCGGTCTACTCGGCGCCATTTCCCGACACCAACGGCACCATCGTCTTTCAGCTCCACATCCCGCTGATCGACCGCGGCGGCTTCGCCGGCGTGCTGATCGCCGAGTACACCGTCGAGGCACTGCTGCGCTACTACGTACCCAGCGAAGTGGCCACGCGCCACAGCATCGCCGTGCTGGACGTGCCGCGCGACCAGGTCGTCGCCAGCACCGTCACGCCCATGCCGGGCCAGATGCTGCGCCGCGCGGCGCTGCTGCACGATGTGCCGCTGGCGCCCGCGCTCAACGGCCTGGTGCTGCGCGGCCAGGGTTGGCGCACGTCCATCGGCCTCATCAACAATGCCCTGTTCTGGCTGGTGCTGGCGCTGGCGGGCATGACGGTATGGATGCTGCTGGGCACCTGGCGCCACATGCGCCGCCGCACCCAGATCCAGAACGCGCTGACGCTGGAAACCAACTTCCGCCGTGCCATGGAGAACTCCATGCTGACCGGCATGCGCGCCATGGACATGGACACGCGCATCACCTACGTGAACCCGGCCTTCTGCGCCATGACCGGCTTCCTGGAGACCGACCTCGTGGGCCGTACGCCGCCCTACCCGTTCTGGCCCAGCGACCGCCGCGAGGACAACGCCCGCGCCCTGCAGCAGGAGCTGCAGGGCCGCAGCCCCTCCGGCGGCGTCGAGGTCAAGATCCAGCGCAAGGACGGCAGCCAGTTCGACGCCCGCGTCTATGTGTCCCCGCTGGTGGACACCAAAGGCAAGCAGACCGGCTGGATGACCTCGATGACCAACATCACCGAGGCCAAGCGCGTGCGTGACCAGCTCTCGGCCTCGCACGAGCGCTTCACCACCGTGCTGGAAGGGCTGGACGCTGCCGTCTCGGTGCTGTCGGTCAATCCGCCGGAGCTGCTGTTCGCCAATCGCAGCTACCGCCTGTGGTTCGGCGCCGACCCGGCAGGACACGCGCTGCTGGCCGGCGGCCAGTTGGTGGGCACGACCAGCCGCCGCGGCCTGACGGATTCTTCCGACGAGGTTGACGACTACTCCGGCCTGCCCGCCGAGGCACTGACGGACGTGGGCTCCGACCCGCGCGAGGTCTACGTCGAGTCACTGGCCATGTGGTTCGACGTGCGCGCGCGCTATCTGCAATGGACCGACGGCCGCCTGGCGCAGATGCTGATCGCCACCGACATCACCATGCGCCGCCACGCCGAGGCCCAGGCTGCGCTGCAGGCCGAGAAGGCTCAGGTGACGAGCCGGCTGATGACGATGGGCGAGATGGCTTCCAGCGTGGCCCACGAGCTGAACCAGCCTCTGACCGCCATCACCAACTACTGCAACGGCATGGTCAGCCGCGTGCGCAACGACAGCATCGACAAGGAAGCGCTGATGGCGGCGCTGACCAAGACGGCCAAGCAGGCGGAACGCGCCGGCCAGATCATCCACCGCATCCGCAACTTCGTGAAGCGCAGCGAGCCGCAGCGCCAGCCGGCCCATGCGGCCGACATCGTGGAGGACGCGGTCGAGCTGGCCGGCATCGAGCTGCGCCGCCGCAACGTGGCCATCCACACCTACGTGGCCCAGCGCCTGCCACAGCTGATGGTGGACCCCATCCTCATCGAGCAGGTGCTGATGAACCTGCTGAAGAATGCCGCCGAAGCCATCGACAACGCTTCGCTGCCGACCTCGCGCCGCCACATCGAGTTGCGCATCGTGCCCAAGCACAGCGCCGAGCTGGGCGGCCACATCGAGTTCTCCGTGACCGACATGGGGCCGGGTTTGCCCGATGAGGTGCTGGCCCGAATGTATGAGGCCTTCTTCTCGACCAAGGCCGACGGCCTCGGCATCGGATTAGGGTTATGCCGGTCTATCGTCGAGTCCCACCAGGGCCGGATAAAAGCCGAGAACCTCTACAATGGCTCCCTTGTCGTTGGTTGCCGATTCGCCTTCACGATACCGGTCACCATCACCTCAGAACAACTGCCTCAGGAATCCGCCCCGGACGCTTCCGGCAGCGCTCAGAGAACCGAACCCACCGCACCATGAGCTTGATCCCGAAGAAGGGCAATGTCTACGTCGTCGATGATGACGAGGCTGTTCGCGACTCCCTGCAATGGCTGCTTGAAGGCAAGGACTACCGGGTCAAGTGCTTTGACTCGGCCGAATCCTTCCTGGCCCGCTACGACCCCCGCGAGGTCGCCTGTCTCATCGCCGACATCCGCATGGACGGCATGACCGGCCTGGAGCTGCAGGACCGCCTCATCGAGCGCAAGAGCCCCCTGCCCATCGTCTTCATCACCGGGCACGGTGACGTGCCCATGGCGGTGCAGACGATGAAGAAGGGCGCGATGGACTTCATCGAGAAGCCCTTCAAGGAAGAAGAGCTGCTGGCCCTGGTGGAGCGCATGCTCGACCAGGCCCGCGACGCCTTCTCCAGCCACCAGGAGGCCGCCAGCCGCGATGCCCTGCTCGCCCGCCTGACGACACGCGAAGCCCAGGTGCTGGAGCGCATCGTCGCCGGCCGCCTGAACAAGCAGATCGCCGACGACCTGGGCATCAGCATCAAGACGGTGGAGGCGCACCGTGCCAACATCATGGAGAAGCTCAACGCCAACACGGTGGCCGATCTGCTGAAGATCGCGCTCGGTGCAACGGCGAAGGCATAAACCACCCGCATCTCACAGAGGCCGCTGCTTGCGGCCTCTTTGCATTTCTGGAGTTCAAAGATGACTGCCCAACTGATCGACGGCCTCGCCCTTTCCAAGCAACTGCGCGCCGAAGCCGCGACTCGCGCCGCCGCACTCACCGCCAAGGGCCAGCAGCCCGGCCTCGCCGTCGTTCTCGTGGGCGACAACCCGGCCAGCCAGGTCTATGTGCGCAACAAGGTCAAGGCCTGCGAGGAGGCCGGCATCCATTCGCGGCTTGAGAAGTACGACGCCGCCATGACCGAGGCCGAGCTGCTGGCCCGCGTCGACGCGCTGAACAACGACCCGACCATCCACGGCATCCTCGTGCAGCTGCCGCTACCCAAGCACATCGACGACCACAAGGTCATCGAGGCCATCTCGCCCGCCAAGGACGTGGACGGCTTCCACGTCGCCAGCGCTGGTGCGCTGATGGTGGGCGAGGCCGGCTTCAAGGCCTGCACACCCTACGGCTGCATGAAGATGCTGGAGAGCATCGGCATGGTCGACCTCAGGGGCAAGCACGCCGTCGTCATCGGCCGCAGCAACATCGTTGGCAAGCCCATGGCGCTGATGCTGCTGGCCGCCAACGCCACCGTCACCGTCTGCCATAGCGGCACCGCCGACCTGGGCGCCATGACCCGCCAGGCCGACGTCATCGTCGCCGCCGTCGGCAAGCGCAACGTGCTGACGGCCGATATGGTCAAGCCCGGCGCCGTCGTCATCGACGTGGGCATGAACCGCAACGACGAGGGCAAGCTCTGCGGCGACGTGGACTTCGACGGCGTGAAGGCGGTGGCCGGCTGGATCACCCCCGTGCCGGGCGGCGTGGGTCCCATGACCATTGCCATGCTGCTGGTCAACACGCTTGAATCCGCTGAACGCAGCCTCAAGTCCGCCTGACCATGACCAATCCCCTGCTCTCCACCGCCGCCCTGCCCGACTTCGCGGCCATCCGTCCCGAGCATGTGCAGCCCGCCATCCAGCAGTTGCTGGCCGAGGCCCAGGCCGCGCTGGACGAGGCCGTGAAGCCCTCGACGCCGGCTGACTACGACACGCTGTCAGGCATCCTCGACGCCAGCACCGAACGACTGGGCGCCGCCTGGGGCGCCGTGGGCCACCTGAACGCCGTGGCCGACACGCCGGCGCTGCGCGAGGCCTACAACGCGATGCTGCCGGCTGTCACCGAGTTCAGCACGGCCATGGGCGCCAACGAGGCGCTGTTCGCCAAGTACAAGGCTGTCGTTGCCGCCCAGGGACCGGCCCTGAGCGCGCCTCGCCAGCAGGTGCTCAAGCACGCCATCCGCAACTTCGTGCTGTCCGGTGCCGAACTGCAGGGCGAGGCCCGCGAGCGCTACGCGGCCATCCAGGAGCGCAGCGCCGAGCTGCAGCAACAGTTCAGCGAGCACGTGCTGGACGCCACCGACGGCTGGAGCTACGTCGCCTCCATCGAGGAACTCGCCGGCGTGCCGCAGGACGTGCTCGATGCGACCCGGCTGGACGATGGCGGCCACAAGCTCACGCTGCACTTCCCGGTCTATCTGCCCGTCATGCAGTACGCCGAGAACCGCGAGCTGCGCGAGAAGCTGTACCGGGCCTACGTGACCCGCGCCAGTGAATCGGGCAAGCCGGAATGGGACAACACCGCCGCGATGCGCGAGATCGTCGCGCTGCGCCAGGAAGAGGCCCGGCTGCTGGGCTACGCCAGCTTCGCCGATGTGTCGCTGGCGCCCAAGATGGCGAGTTCGCCCGCCGAAGTGATCACGTTCCTGCGCGACCTGGCGTCGCGTGCGAGGCCCTTCGCCGAGAAGGATCTCGCCGAGCTGCGTGACTTCGCGAAGGGCCAGCCGCTGGAAAGCTGGGACGTCTCCTACTGGAGCGAGAAGCTCAAGGAGGCCCGCTACGCCTTCAGCGACCAGACGGTGAAGCAGTACTTCACGGCACCCAAGGTCGTTGCCGGCCTGTTCTCCATCATCGAGCGCCTGTTCGACGTGACCGTCTCGCAGGCCCAGGCCTCCGTCTGGCACGAGACCGTCAAGTTCTACGAGATGCGCCGTGGCGGCCAGCTCATCGCCCAGTTCTACCTGGACCTCTACGCCCGCACCGGCAAACGCCCCGGCGCCTGGATGGACGAGGTGCGCAGCCGCTGGCTCAAGCCCTCGGGCGAGCAGCAGACGCCCGTGGCACTGCTGACCTGCAACTTTGCGTCACCCGTCGGCGACAAGCCGGCGCTGCTGACCCACGACGACGTCATCACGCTCTTCCACGAGTTCGGCCATGGCCTGCACCACATGCTGACCCAGGTGAACGACCTGGGCGTATCCGGCATCTCCGGCGTGGAATGGGACGCCGTCGAGCTGCCCAGCCAGTTCATGGAGAACTTCTGCTGGGAATGGGACGTGCTGCAGCAGCTCAGCGGCCACGTCGACAGCGCGGAGCCCCTGCCCCGCGAGCTGTTCGACAAGATGATCGCCGCCAAGAACTTCCAGAGCGGGCTCGCGACGCTGCGCCAAATCGAGTTCGCGCTGTTCGACATGCGACTGCATGGCGAGCCGGGTGCGGAAGCCGATGTGCAGAAGCTGCTGGATGCCGTCCGCGCCGAGGTCGCCGTGCTGATCCCGCCCAGCTTCAACCGCTTCCAGCACAGCTTCTCGCACATCTTCGCGGGCGGCTACGCGGCCGGCTACTACAGCTACAAGTGGGCCGAGCTGCTCAGTGCCGATGCCTGGAGCGCCTTCGAGGAGGAAGGCGTGTTCAACGCGGCCACCGGTCGGCGCTTCTTGCACGAAGTGCTGGAACAGGGCGGCGCGCGTGACGCCATCGACAACTTCAAGGCCTTCCGCGGCCGTGAACCGAAGATCGATGCACTGCTGCGCCACCAAGGGATGAGCTGATGCGCTACGTCGCCCTCTGGCGCGGCATCAACGTCGGCAAGGCCAAGCGGCTCGCGATGGCCGACCTCAAGGCCTTGCTCGCCGAGCTGGGGGCGACGAACGTCACCACGCTGCTGAACAGCGGCAACGCCGTCTTCGACATGAAGAAGAAGCTCGGCGCCGATCGCATACGCGCCGCCGTGCTCGACAAGCTGGGCGTCGACGCCGCCGTCATCCTGAAGACGTCCGCCGAGTGGGCTGCCATCGCATCCGTACAGCCCGTCCCCGAGGCCGATGACCCGAGCCGGCTGCTCGTCGCCATCACAGCCGACGCCGGATCCCTGCAGTCCGCAGCCGACATCGTGGCCGGCAGTGGTGAGCGCTTCGTCGTCACGGCCGATGCGGCCTGGCTGTGGTGCGGCTGCGGCATCCTCGAAAGCAAGGCCGCGGTGGCGCTGCTGAAGCAGCTCGGCGAACGCGGCACCACGCGTAACTGGGCCACCGTCCAGAAGCTGAACACGCTCGCCCAGGCCTAGGCCGGGTCTTCCAGCGTGTGCACGCGCATGCCCACGCAGTGGCCGGCGGCCTCCTTCCACGGCGCCCGAGCCAGCATGCGACGGCCGTCCTTCAGCCCGGCCGACCAGCGCGCCCGCAGGCGGGCGTCGCTGAAATCGATGTCGCGCCAGGAGTCCTCGCCCGGCAGCGCGCGCATGACCAGGTGGACGACATCGATGCGTGCGTCGCAGCCCAGGGCCAGAAGTTCCTTCACGGCCGGGTCGGCCGCGGCCCTGGCGTCGAGCTTGCGACCGACGAGACGCAGCGCGCGGCGCAGGTTCTGCATGCGCTCATGGTCGTCCAGGTGCTCGCAGATGCGGCTGGCGTACTGGATGTCCTTGTAGCGCGTCAGCGCCTGCGCCATCGTGTGCGGGGCAGCCTCGCTGGCATCCCAAAGGTCCACCATGAAGCACAGCGAATCGCGGCGCTCGCTGTCGTCCAGCACCACGTCCAGCGGCGTGTTGGAGTAGATGCCACCGTCCCAGTAGGCCTCCCGGCCGATGACCACGGGCGCGAAGCCGGGTGGCAGCGCACCGCTGGCCATCACGTGTTCGGGGCCGATGCGGGTGTGGCCATCACGGTTGTCGAACAGGGCCAGTTCGCCGCTGCGCACGTTCACCGCACACAGCGTCAGCCGTGTCTCGGCCCTGGCGATGCGTTCGAAGTCCACCAGCTCGCGCAGCGTCGCGGCCAGCGGCGCGGTGTCGTAGAAGCCCAGCTCGGCAAGCGGCGCGCGGCGGTTCATGTCCCATGCCTGCGGGCCGCGCGGCTTGAAGAAGCCGGGGATGCCGCTGGTCAGCGTCTGCCAGGTCTGCCAGGCCGCCGTGAAGGGGTTGCCCGGCAGGTGCGGCGACAGGCCCGGCCGCATCACGCGGTCCCAGAAGCTGCGCAGCGCCGCCAGGCGGTCCGCCGGCGCATTGCCGGCGATCAGCGCCGCGTTGATGGCACCGATGGAAGTGCCGACCAGCCAGTCCGGCTGCAGTTCGGCCGATGCCAGCGCCTCGACGACGCCGGCCTGGTAGGCGCCCAAAGCGCCACCGCCCTGGAAGACGTAGACGGTCTGGGGTTCGGGCCTGGCCATCAGCTCAGCTGCACGGCGTCATCGCAGGGGATGGCGCGGAACACGGGCAACGCCTCCACCGCCGCCGCATGCGCGACGAGGTGCGGGAAGCCATCGGCCGGCACGACCTCGGGCAGCAGGCTCTGCGTGAACGTCCAGGCCACGCCCACCGTGATGCCGGACTGGCGCAGGCCTGTCTCGCTTGAGTCCAGCGCGGCCCGGCCCAGCTCGGCGTCCAGCTCCCGGTAGGCCGCCAGCAGTTGGCCGCTGACGCGCTCCACCCAGGGCTGGTGGCGCTTCTCGGCCGGGCGCAGGCCGCGCTCGTAGACGATCTGGGCCGTCTTCTCGCAGGCCGCCAGCGCCAGGCCGATGAGGCGCAGCTCGCGTACCAGCTCGGCCGGCACATCGGGCATCAGGCTGCGACCGGCCAGGGCTTCGGCGTAGAGCAGCATCAGCGTCGAGTCCATCAGCACGCTGGCGCCTTCTCCTTCATTGCAGATCAGCGTGGGTGCCTTGACGACCGGGTTGATCTGCTGGAACGCGTCGAAGCCGCGGAACACCGAGATGGCCGCATGTTCGAAGGGCAGGCCCAGCAGCCGCATCGAGATCGCGACGCGGCGCACGAAGGGTGAATCCAGCATGCCGATGAGCTTCATGGTGCCGCCTCCTGCGTTCCAGCCTTTTGCGGCCCAACGACGCCGCCATGCTCGCCACGCAGCAGCGCATCGAGCAGCTCCCGGCCGTGGCGGCGCTCGATCTCGGCCAGCATCACGCGGTTGTAGGCATCCGCAAAGGCCTGCGTGAGCGGCGTGGGTTTCGCGCTCTTGTGGACCCAGGCGATGCCATAGCGCTGCTTCAGTTGCCGCGCCTTGGTGGCGTCCAGCTTGTCCGGACCCAAGGCCTGGAGCTGCAGCAAGCCGGCCTCGATGTCGTCCCGCGCCTTGGCCTCGCCACGCTCGGCGGCCCCGGCCGGGTTGCCGATGCGCAGGTCCACCGCGGCGATCAGTTCCCGCTGCGGCTTGGCCTCGCCGCGAACGATGCCGAATCGATCGAAGAGCCCGAACACGGTGGCGGCGGCCAGCAGCGCGCTCAGCACGGCGACGACGCGGATGGCCTTGCGCGGCTGGCGCCAGCCCTTGCCCTGGATTTCATCGGCCAGGGCCACCAGCCGGCCGGATTTCGCTGAATTCATGGATCGCTTCAGTTGCTTGAGGCCCGATTCTCGGCGAGCGGCGCCAGAGCCGCCTGCACGCGGGCCTGCCAGGCGCGCTGCTCGGCCGCACTCCAGTCCGGGCAGCGCGCCAGGTCGGCGTCAAGTTCGGCTGCCAGTGCCTCCAATGCCCCCCGCCCGTCCGGGCGGGACACTGCGGCCGCCAGGCTGAGGCGGGCCAGCCACTCCTGGGCCAGGCGCATGCGCGGATAAGCGGCAAACAGCCAGAGCGACAGCTCCGGCCGGGAGCGCCAGTCCGTGCTGCCGAAGCGATCGAGGGCCAGGGCCGTAAGCCGCTGGCCGGCGCCCAGGCAGTCGAAGGCGACGCAGCCCTCGAAACCGCGCTCGAGCAGCCCGTCGTGGATGCCGCAGCGGTGGTCGGCGCAGAGGTGGCGGCAGGGTGTCTCGGCCGGCTTGTCGAAACCAAAGCCCTGGCTCGCATCGAAGGGAGGGATCACGCAGCACAGCGCCACGCAGGCCGAACAGTCGGCCCTCAGGCGCGCTGGCAACTGCACGTCGAACGTCACGCCGCGTCGTCCGACACGCCCACCATCCAGCCCACGCCGAAACGGTCCTCCACCATGCCGAACAGCGGCGCCCAGAAGGTCCTGGCGAGCGCCATCTTGACCTGGCCGCCATCGGCCAGCGCCGCGAAGGCCTCGCGCGCCGCATCCGCGTCGGGGCAGTCCAGCGACAGCGAGAAGCCCTTGAAGGCCACGTTGCCGTCGCACATACCGTCGGACATCATGACCAGCGCACCGCCGATGTGCAGCGAGGCGTGCATGATCTTTTGCTCCGAGCCTGGCGGCAGCACGCCGGGCGGCGGCGGCTCGGGGCTTTCGGAGTTGCGCATCATGAACTCAACCTTGGCACCCAAGGCCTGCCTGTAAAACGCGATGGCCTCCTCGCAGCGGCCGTTGAAGAACAGATAGGGATCGATCTTCATCGCGGTCTCCTTCACTTGAAATCGCCGGCCGTCGAGATGACGAAGTCGCCGGCTCGAATGTGCCTGCGCCAGGCCGCGTTGGCCTGCTCCACGGTGACGGCAGCCAGCACGTCATCGCGCTTTTGCGCGGCGGCCCAGGTCTCGCCCCGCTCGGCCAGGCTGCTCAAGCCGCCAGCCAGCGCGCCGGGGTCGCCCCGGCCCTGCTTGCGGCCCTCGAGGATGTCCTTCTTGGCGCGGGCCAGTTCGGCCGCACTCACACCGTCGGCCGCCATGCGCGCCACCTCCTCCTGCACGACGGCGATGACGCGGTCGCGCTTGTCGGGCGCGTAGCTGGCCTGGATGGCGAAGCTGCCAGCATTGCCCCAGTAGCCCGCGTTGAGCGCCGCACCGATGCCGTAGGTCAGCCCCTCTTTCTGGCGCACGCGCTCCGACAGCCGGCTCTCCAACCCACCGCCGCCGAAGATGTGCACGGCCAGCTCAAGCGCGGGGTAGTCGGGCTCCTCCGAGTTCAATGGCAGCGTCTGGTGCAAGCGCACGATGGCGTTGGCCTTGTCACGGGCGATGGCGTCGAAGCGCGCCGGCGGCACGGCGACGTGCTGCGGGATGTAACGCACGAACTTCGGCGCCGCGGGCTTCTTCCAGTCGCCAAAGAGCTTGTCCACCTCCGCGTCCAGCCCCTCGGGCAGCGCGCCGACGACGCTGACCTGGGCCTCGTTGGCGCTCCAGTAGTCGGCATAAAAACGCTTCACGTCGTCCAGCGTCGTCGCCTTCAGGTTGGCGATGCGCTCGTCCACGCCCATCACGTAGTCCGGGTTCCCCAGGCTCACGCCGCGGGCCTGGTTGTAGTGGGCGCGGGTAGCCTCCTGGCGCAACACGCCGGGCTCCTGGCGCGAAGCCTCGATGCCGGCGATGGACGCCTTGAGCTCGCGGTCGAAGGCGTCCTGCGGCAACTGCGGCCTGCGCAGCGCATCGGCCACCACGCGCAGCGCGGGAAGCAGCGTGTCGCGCTCAGCGCTGAGAAAGACCGTGGCGCCCTGGTCATAGCTCGTGACATTGAGGTTGGCGCGCAGCTTGATGAGCGCATCCTGCAGCTGCTGCCGGGTGTAGCCCGCGCTGCCCTCGTCCATCAGCCGGCCGACGAGGCCGGTGCCGTTGCGCGCGAAGGTGGCGTCGCGCTCGCCCCAGCGCAGCTGCATCAGCAGCACGACCGCGTTGCCGCGCGTCTGTTTCCTCAGCGTGTGCAACGAAATGCCACTGGGCAGGACGGCGCGGCCCATGCGCGTCTCGAGCACGGCAGGGATGGGGTCAAGCTGCTCGCCCTCCTCCACCTTGGGCGGCCCCTTGAGCTCCGCCAGGCGCTGCGCCAGCGGCGGCGCGGACGGGATCTCCACGCGCTCGACACCGCTGGCCGGCAGGTAGCGGCCCAGCGTGCGGTTGGCCGGCCGGAAATAGGCGGCGCGCACGCGCTCCACGTCGGCCAGCGTGACCTTGGGGATGTCCTCCATCAGCTGGAACAGCAGCCGCCAGTCACCGGCGGCGATGAGGCCGGAGATCTGCTGGATCAACGCCTCGGGATTCTTCATCTGCTGGCGGTAGCTGTTGACGGCGATGTCACGCACGCGCACCAGCTCGCTCTCGTCGAAGGGCTTGGCCGCGCCGCCATCACCACGACCGTCACCTCGACCTTCGGCGAGGTCAAGCAGCAGGGCTTCGACCTTGGCCACGTCACCATCCGGCGGCAGCACCGCGTAGGCGCTACTCAGGTTGGGGTCCGTACCGCCAACGCCGCCGATGCCGGCCGCCATGGCCAGCTTGGGCTCGACGAGCTGCTTGTAGAGCTGGCCGCTGGGCTGCAGGCTCATCAGCATGCCGTAGACGATGAGGGCCGGCGTGTCCGGGTGGGTGATGGCCGGCACGTGGTAGTTGGCCAGCAGGATGGGTTGCCCGCCAACCCGGCGCACGACGACCGTGCGCTCGCCGTCCTGGGCCGGCTCGACGGTATAGGGCTGGGGCACCGGCACGGCAGGACTGGCCAGCGGACCGAAGTACCGGCCGATCAACGCCAGCGTGGCGGCCTTGTCGAAGGCGCCGGCGATCAGCAGCGTCGCGTTGTCAGGCCGGTAGTAGCGCTTATAGAAGGCCTGCAGCTTCTCGATAGGCACGTTCTCGATGTCGCTCTTGGGGCCGATGGTCGCGTGGCCATAGGGGTGCCAGGCAAAGGCCGCCGCGTTGACGCGCTGGCTCAGCACGGCGAACGGCTGGTTCTCGCCCCGCTCGAACTCATTGCGGACCACCGTCATCTCGGTGTCGAGATCGGCCTTGGCGACGCGGCTGCCCAGCATGCGGTCGGCTTCCAGGTCGAGCAAGAAGGCCAGCGTGTCCGCATTGGCGTTGAAGCTCGCGAAGTAGTTGGTGCGGTCCACCGTCGTCGTGCCATTGAAGCGCACGCCACGCTGGGCCATGGCACCGGGGATGTCCTTCTGGCGCTGCGTGCCCTTGAACAGCATGTGCTCCAGCAGGTGCGCCATGCCGTACTCGCCAGGCGCCTCATGGCGGCTGCCGACGCGATAGGTGATGTTGACGGTGGTGGTGGTCTGCGTTGCGTCCGGGAAGAGCAGGATCTGCAGGCCATTGGGCAGGCGGTACTCCTCGATGCCGCCCAGCTCGCGCACCGGCGCGGGCTGTACCGCCGCCGGCGCGGCGGCGACCGGCTTCGCGACGGCGGGCTTCGCGACCGGACGGGTCGCCGGCTTGGGCGCCAGCTGCGCCTGTGCCGTACCCAGCACCAGGCAAAGCAGGGCCGCCACCACGGGGCCGGCCGGCCGCCATCCGTTCAGGGTCGTTCGCATTCAGTCTGTCTCCACCGGAGTCTGTGTTTTCTGGAGCTGGTCATTCTGCGCGGTTTCGCAGCTGCCACGGTCGACGGCCTGGGCGGACGACGGCAACGCAAAGGCCGCGTCGCAGACAGCCACACGGGAGCGCGGCGCCGCCCGGCAACGACTGGCGGCGCCCCCAAGGACAACACGGGCGAATGGCCTCCAGCTCCCGTTTCAAGCCTTCCCAGCGTCACGATTCGGTCATTTTTAACATTTAAAGCCCCTCCAACTTGTTTCATAAATATCATTTTTACTACTTATTAAATATCATTTGGTCATCGTCAACCCGTCGTACCAGCCAGGAGTGAGCCGACATGACCTCCACCGCCATCCGCCCTTCCCAGACCCAACCGGGTTGGGCAAAGGCTTCCGTCACGCAGGAATACCTCAGCTTCCGTTTGGGGGCCGAGGAGTACGGCATCAGCATCCTGTGTATCCAGGAGATTCGCTGCTATGAAGCCTCGACCCGGATCGCGGGCGCCCCACCCTTCATCTCGGGCGTGTTGAACCTGCGGGGCGAGATCGTGCCCGTGGTCGACCTCCGGGTGCAGTTCGACGTACCGCAGCGCTTCGACGCGAAGACAGTCACCGTCGTGCTCAACCTGCCGGGCGGCACCCTGGGCGTGGTTGTGGACTCCGTCTCGGACGTCCTCGAACTCAGCGCCGAAAACATCCGCCCGGCCCCCGCATTCCGGGGCGCCATCAATGGCCGCCACATCACCGGCATCGCAGGTGTCCAGCAGGGCAAGCGCCAACGCACGCTGGTCATGCTGGACATCGCCACCCTCATCGCCGACGCAGGCATCGGCCTGACCCACTAAGCAACCAAAGGACATCGCCATGACTACCAAGACCTTGACCGTGCGCGCCCAGTTGACCACCGCCTTCGGCGGCCTCGCCTTGCTACTCTTGATCGTGGCGGGCCTGTCGATGAAGTCGCTACACGACGCCAACCAGAACTTCGTCCACTATGTCGAGGGCGTCAATGCACGGGCCGCCATGGCGGCCAGCGTGCGCACCGCCGTGGACCGGCGCGCCATCGCCGCGCGCAATCTGGTCCTGGTGACCAACGCATCCGATCTCGAAGCCGAGAAGGCCGAGGTCTTGCAAGCCCACAAGGACGTCACGGAGCGCCTGTCCAAGCTGCAGCTGATGGGCAGCGCGGACGGCGTGCCCCAGAAGGCGCGCGATCTGATCAATGACATGGCACACATTGAGCAGAAGTACGCCCCCGTGGCCCTGAGCATCGTGGATCTGGCGCTGAAGAAGCAGACCGAGCAGGCGGTGCAGAAGATGAACGAGGAATGCCGGCCGCTACTGGCGGCATTGATCGCGGCGGAGCGGAGCTACCTCGAATACACCACTCAGCGCGCCGAGCAGATGATCCTGGAGTCCGGACAGCAGTACGCCGCGGAACGAAACCTCCTGCTGCTGGCCTGCGCCATCGCCTTCGCCGCCGCCACCGTTGCCGGAGTCGTCATCGTCCGGCGCCTGAGCCGCGCCCTGGGTGCGGAGCCGGCCGACCTCAGTATTGCCGCACGCAAGGTGGCCGAGGGCGACCTGAGCCCGGTCCCTCACGCGGACAAGGCACCGCAAGGCAGCGTGCTGGCCTCACTGGGCGCAATGCAGGCCAGCCTGTCTTCCATCGTCCACCAGGTGCGCCAGGTGTCGGACTCCATCGCAACGGGCTCGGCCCAGATTGCGATGGGCAACACCGACCTCAGCCAGCGTACCGAAGAGCAGGCCAGTGCCCTGCAGCAAACGACCGCGACGATGGACGAGCTGGGCACGACCGTCAGCAGCAACGCCGACAGCGCCCAGCAGGCGAATCAGCTGGCGCAGGGCGCATCCGGCGTGGCCGCCAAGGGCGGCGAGGTCGTCAACGAGGTCGTCAACACCATGAAGGGCATCAACGAAAGCTCCAAGAAGATCTCGGACATCATCGGTGTCATCGACGGCATCGCCTTCCAGACCAACATCCTGGCGCTCAACGCGGCCGTCGAGGCCGCGAGGGCCGGCGAGCAGGGGCGCGGCTTTGCCGTCGTGGCCGGAGAGGTCCGCAACCTGGCGCAGCGCAGCGCCGAGGCCGCGAAGGAGATCAAGGCACTGATCTCCGCGAGCGTCGACCAGGTCGAGCAGGGATCCGTCCTGGTCGATCGCGCGGGCCAGACCATGGAGGAAGTGGTCACCGCCATCCGTCGCGTCAGCGACATCGTCGGCGAGATCAGCACCGCCAGCCGCGAACAGAGCGCTGGTGTCAATCAGGTCGGGCAGGCCATCACGCAGATGGACCAGGTCACCCAGCAGAATGCCGCGCTGGTCGAAGAAAGCGCGGCGGCCGCGGAGAGCCTGCGCATCCAGGCAGCCCAGCTGGTGCAGGCCGTCGCCGTGTTCTCGCTGGACGCGAGCCCCCGTTCGCCGGAAGTGGCACAGGTGGTGCCCCAGCTGCCACAGGGCGAACGCCGTGGCCCGAATCGGGCCACCAACGTCGTCCGCACCCAGTTCGGGGCGGCGAAACCGGCAGCACCGCACTCACCGCAGCCGCAGGCTCCCTCGGCCGGCAGGACCGGCACGGATGACTGGCACGACTTCTGAAGAAGCGCCTGGCGGGCCCGCTGCCAGGCCCGCGGCCCGACCGGTCATGCGATCCGGCGGGCCCCATCGCCCCATCGCCCCGGCCTAGCTCCGGGGCGTCGGCGCATCCAGCCCTAACGCCGCCATGGCACGCTGCGTATCGCCTCACTCGCCTGCTCCTCCGGCAGCGCCTTCGCGAACAGCCAGCCCTGCCCGACCTGCACGCCAAGCTGCGCCAGCAGCGCAGCCTGCTTCTCGTCCTCGACCCCCTCGGCCAGCGTCTGCTTGCCCAGCGCGAGCGCCAGGCCTGCGATGGTGCGGACGATCTCCTGCGCCTCGCGGCCCTGGCCCAGGCGGATGACGAAGCTGCGGTCCACCTTCAGCGTGTCGAAGGGGAAGCGATGCAGATAGGCCAGCGAAGAGTACCCGGTGCCGAAATCGTCGATGCTGAGCTTGAATCCCATGCGTGCCAGCTCCTGCAGCACCTCGGCACTGCGCTGCGGATTGGCCATGGCCATGCTCTCGGTCACTTCGAGCTTGAGGCGGCGCGCGGGTACATCACCCAGCGCGGCCAGCGTGGCGCGCGCATCGGCCAGCAGCTGGACGTCGCGCTCGAGTTGCACGCCCGACAGGTTGACGGCCACCTCGCCCGCGAACCCCAGTGGCTGCCAGCGCCGCAGCTGGCCCGCGGCCTCCAGCAGCGCCCAGCGGCCGATGGCGCGGATCTGGCCGCTGGCCTCGGCAACGGGGATGAAGTCGCCCGGCATGATGAGTCCCTTGGTCGGGTGGCGCCAGCGGATCAGCGCCTCGAAGCCGAGCAGGCTTCGGTCCGCCAGCCGCACGAAGGGCTGGTAATGCAGCTGGAACTGGTCGCCGCTGGCGAGCGCCGCATCGATGGCCTCGCGCAGCCAGCGGCGCGACTGCTCGACGAGCTGCTCGGCGGGGTCGAACTCATGCATCTGGCCGCTTCCGCCGGACTTGGCGCGCGCCAACGCCCCTTCGGCCGCTGCCAGCAGCTCGTCGGCCGTGGCGGGGCCATGGCGGCGCTGCGCCCAGGCGATGCCCGCCGTCAGCCGCAGCGCGGGTGAGACGACATTGAATGGCTGCTGCAGCAGGGCCTGCACGCCGCGCGCCAGGGTGGGGGCACTGTCTCCGCCGGCCAGCAGCAGCGCGAACTGGTCCGGACCGATGCGGGCCACCAAATGGCGAGCCCCGAAAGTCATGCGAAGGCGCGAGGCCAGTTCGGTCAACACCGCGTCGCCCGCCACCGGGCCATGGGTTTCGTTGAGGGCTCGGAAGCCGTCCAGGCCCAGCAGCAACAGCCCTGTCTCGGGTGCCGGCAAGCCGGTGAGCAAGTGCGTCAACTGCTCGCGGAACAGCACGCGATTGGCCAGGCCGGTGAGACGGTCGTGCAGTGCGTCGAAGCTGATCTGGCGCTGCAAACGCTGGCTCTCGGAGATGTCGGTCAGTGAGCCGGCCATGCGCACGGGCCGCCCCTCCTCGCGCACAGCCAGGCCCCGCGCCAGCAGCCAGCGCTCCTGGCCGCCCTGGTTGAAATGCAGCACATGGTGGAACTGCTGGCTGCGCCCGTCGAGATGGGCCTGCAGCTCGGCCTCGAACGCGAGGCGCGCGGCGGACTCAAGCGGCAGCGTCCAGGCCTGGATGGCGTGGCCGGCCTCTTCGCCCGAAAGGCCCATCAGCGCCAGCCAGCGCGGCGAGTAGTAGACCTCGCCCGCGCCTTCATGGGCCGTCAGATCCCAGTCCCACAGCCCATCGTTGGCGCCCTGGGCCGCAAGGGCGTAGCGCTGCTCGCTGGCCGCCAGCCGCCGCGCGGCTTCGCGGCGCTGGCTCTGCTCGGCGCCGGCACGCAGCGCGCTCGCGCCCAGCGTTGCCAGGAGCAGGGCCAGCAGCGGCGGCGCCAGCGAGAAGACGAGGTAGTGGCGCTCGAACACCCATTGCGCAGCGACCAGCAGCACCAGCACGCCCGCGCCGATGAGCAGCAGCGCGGTGCCCAGCGGCCGGCTGGCCAGCAACAGCACCGCGGCCAGCGGCAGAAGCACCACGGCTGCCAGCTCGGCCGCGCCGCCCCAGGCAGGGTGCACGAGGCTGCGACCGGTCAGCAGGTTGTCGGTGACGGTGGCGATGCGCTCCATGCCGGGCAGGCGGGCGTCAAAGGGAGACGGCAGGTGGTCGCCGGCAGCCAGGGCCGACACCCCCAGCACGGCGACACGGCCATGCAACCGGGCCGGGTCCACGCGACCGGCCAGCAGATCGGCAAAGCCCACGCTGTCGAAGCTGCCGCTGCGACCGTAGTAGTTCACGCCGATGCGCGACAGTTCGTCCAGCGGCAACCGCAGCGCTTCGCCCACGCTGACCTCGGCGCCGAAGCGAGCCTGCGCCCGGCTCCAGTCGGCGCCACGCGCGAAGGCGGCCAGGCGCAGCGGCAGCGAGGGGTAGACCTTGCCGTCCAGGCGCAGCACCGGCAGGTCGCGGCGCAGGCTGCCATCGCTGGAGGGCTTGGCGCTGATGTGGCCCAGGCCCGCCGCGCTCTGCGCGAGCCCTGCCTCCGGTGCGACGAGGCGGCGCGGCCGGTAAAAGGCTTCACTGCGCGCCAGCGCGACGTCGCCCTCGAAGCGCGCCAGGGCCTGGGCCTGCACAGGTGCGAGCGCGGCCGCCGCACCGGCCTCGCCGTCGTCGGGCAGCGAAAAGGGGATGAGGGTGCAGGCGCAGGCCTTCATCGCTGCGGCCAGCGCCGCGCTGCCCTCGGCCGTGCCGCCGCCGGGCAGCAGCAAGATGTCCAGCGCCACGGCCCGCACGCCGCCTGCGTGCAGGGCCTGCACGGCGCGGGCGATCTCGGCACGGTCGGGCACGCGGCCGCCAAGGGCCTCCAGCGCGGCGTCATCCACGCGAACCAGCAGCAGCGGCAGCTCCTGTCCTGGCGCGAGCGGGCCGCGCCACGCCGTCTGCCAGTCCTGCAGCCAATGGTCGGGCCGCTCCAGGACCGGCACGTCCGCCTGCCAGAAGGCCATGGCCAGGCCCAGCAACGCGGCCGCCAGCGCAACCAGCCCGTAGCCGAGGCGGGCCTTCAACCCAGCGCTCCAACGCCGACGACCAGGGCATGCATCCAGGGCCTCCTGTCACACCAGTAGAACGGATAGGCCCTGAACCCGCTACCGCGTTTTCCTGCGCCCCCGCTCGCTCCGGGCTGCACGGCGTGCGCCATGGCCGAGCTTCAGGACTGAGCCTCCGGACCGAGCGTTACTGCCGGGCGATGGCCGCTCCCGAGCCGCCCCACGAAGGCGATGTGCCAGCGGCTCGATGGCGCCGGCATCACCGTCCCCGGAAGGGCCGCCCAAGGAAACCCTCGGACGAGGGGCTCACAGCTTGCGAGCCGGCCATTGCGCAGCCAGCAGCAGCGATCCCATCAGCCACATCGGCGCCGCCGTGGCCGTGGCGACGGCCAGCATGCCAAAGCCGGCCGGCATGGCCACGGTGGCACCGTTGAGCGTCAGCATGCGCAGGCCCAGCGCCTGGCCGTGGCGCTCGGGCGGTGTCGCGCGGTGCAGCATCGCCAGGATCATGGGCTGCACCGAGCCCAGGGCCGTGCCGAGCAGCGCCGAGCCGCAGATCAGGCCGAATGTGCCGGGCAGCCAGGCATAGGCGAAGAAGGTCAGCGTCGCCACCGTCATCGCCGCACGCAGCGCGCGGCCCTCGTCGATGTCGTCGGCGAAGCGCACGATGGCCAGGCGCACGACGGTGGCTGCCACCGCAAAGCTGCCCAGCACCAGGCCGATGCTGGCGGCCGACAGGCCGCGCGCATGGCCCACGACGGGCACGACGAAGGTGTGCGCGTCCCAGCCGGCCGACAGCGCCAGGTTCACGACCAGCAGGCGGCGGTAGACAGGCAGGCGAAACAGGTCCCAGGCGGCGCGATCGCGAAAGCTCTGAGAGTGGATCTTGGGCGGATTTCGCGGCACCTTGCGGCCCAGCGCCCAGGCCAGCACCGGCAGGCCGGTCGCGAAGGCGAAGGCCGCCGTCATGCCGATGTGGTCGATCAGCAGGCCGGCGATGACGGGCGAGACGGCGTTGGACAGCGCAGGCCCAAGCGCCATCCAGCTGAAGATCTTCTTGAGCTCGCCCGGCTCCTCGGCCATCAGCCCGGCTTCACGCTGCATGGCCACGGCCGCCACCGCGACGGCACCGCCGCACAACAGGCAGCCCAGCGCGATGGACCAGAGCTGCTGCACGGCCAGCGCCAGCAGCGCGCCAACGAAGGCCAGCGCCACGCCGACGCCCACCGGGCGGTGGAAGCCGTGCCGGTCGGCCAGTCGCCCGGCCCACAGCGACAGCACGATGGGTGCGACCGCGAAGAGGCTGAGCAGCAAGCCCACCGAGGCTTCGCCGTAGCCCTGGTCCAGCACCCAGAGGCTGGCGGTGACACGCGTGGTGGCCATGCAGGCGTGCACGCAGATCATGGTGGCGATCAGCCACTTGAACGCGTGGCGCAGGCTCTGCTGCGCCGCCTCCCCTTCACGGGCTCGACTCACTCGGCGTCCTCGCCCGGGCCAAGCTGCAGCATGCGCTGAGCCGCATCGTCCGGCAGCGCCTCCACGCCCTTGAGCTTGCGCGTCATCGCGCGTGTGCGCACCTCGGCGGCGTCCAGCGTGTTGCCGGCCTCTTCAAGCTTCTTCTTGGCCTTGGCCAGCACGTCGCCGAACTTGCCGAACTCGGTCTTGACGGCGCCCAGCACCTCCCAGACCTCGGCCGAGCGCTTCTCCAGCGCCAGCGTGCGAAAGCCCATCTGCAGGCTGGTCAGCGTGGCCAGCAAGGTGGTCGGGCCGCACAGCATGACCTTGAACTCGCGCTGCAGTCCCTCCACCAGGCCGGGGCGGCGCAAGGCCTCGGCATACAGGCCCTCGGTGGGCACGAAAAGGATGCCGAAGTCGGTGGTGTGCGGCGGGCCGATGTACTTCTCGCGGATGGTCCTGGCCTCCAGCCGCAACCGGTTCTCGATGGCCTTGGCCGAGGCTTCCGCGCCCGCCGGGTCGCCGCGCTCCTGCGCATCCAGCAGACGCTCGTAGTCCTCGCGGGGGAACTTGGCATCGATGGGCAACCACAGCGGCTTGCCGCCGATGTCGTCATCCCGGCGCTGGCCCGGCAGCGCGATCGCGAACTCCACCCGTTCCGACGAACCCGGCAACGTCGCCACGTTGGCGGCGTACTGCTCGGGCGTGAAGACCTGGTCCAGCAGGCCCGCCAGTTGCACTTCGCCGAACACGCCGCGCGTCTTGACGTTGGTGAGCACGCGGTTGAGCGAGCCCACGTCGCGCGCCAGGTTCTGCATCTCGCCCAGGCCTTTGTGCACCTGCTCCAGCCGCTCGGCCACCTGCTTGAAGCTCTCGCCCAGGCGCTGCTCCAGCGTCGCGTGCAGCTTCTCGTCCACCGTGGCCCGCATCTGCTCCAGCTTCTTCTCGTTGTCCTGCTGGATGGCGGTGAGTCGCTGCTCGACAGTCAGGCGCAGCTCGGCCAGGCGCTGGTCGTTGGTCTTGGACAGGGCCTGCAGCTGCTCGCGCATCGCGTCGTTCAGCCGCTGCATGGATTCGGCCTGCGCCTGGACGCTGCGCAGCGCCGCTGCATCCTGAGCTTCGCGCGCGGCCAGCGCCTGCTGGGCCAGGGACTGGTTGCTGCCCTGCAGGCCCTGCGTCAGCACCTGCTGGAACTGGGCCAGGCCCTGCAGCAGCTCCTGGCGCGTCCCGCTGGCGCTGCGGCCGAGCTCGTCGCGCAGCTCTCGCTCCAGCCGCTCGTTGCTCTGCAGCAGCTCCGGCGCCACGCCGGCCTGGGGCTTGTGGCGGGCCCAGATCAGGACCAGCAGGATCAGGATCAGGGCCAGCAGGCCCAGCATCAACAACTCCGGCAGGCTCACTGGTGCGCCCCTCGCGCGGCGCGCTGCCCTGCGTGGCGGGAGCGAGCCCGTTGCGGGGGCCGTGCAGGGCTCATGGCGCCACCAGGCCGGCAACGGCCTTGGGCAGCTCGGCCTCGATGAGCGCCTCCAGCGCCTTCACGCGCTGCTCGGCGGTCGTCGCGGCCCAGGGGTTGGCGGCGTCGGCGGCCACCGGCAGGCGGCCAGCCACGGCCAGGGACTGCTCACGCTTGAGCTTCAGATCGCTCAGGTCCACCAGCGCCACGCGGATGGAGACGTAGGGCGCCAGCACGGCCAGGCCCGGCTGGCCGTCGAAACCGATCTGCGCGCTGGGGCGCTGGTCCAGCACGAAGCCGGGGCCTTCCAGCGTGGCCAGAATGCGCGCCGGCAGCGCCGCAGCCAGCGCCGGCTCCTGGCGGCTGCGCGTGACCAGCAGCAGCCGCGCCGCGCCGCTCTGGCGCACCGCTTCGCCGAGCTTGCCGGGCAGGCTGAGCTTGCCGTCGACGAAGAGGTTGGCCGGGTCACCGAACAGGCTGCGCGTCGTGGACGTGTAGAGCTTGGCCTCGCGGTCCTTGCCTCCCGCCTTGACGGCCTCGTTGAGGGCCTGCAGCACGGCGTTGTCCAGGCCGCCGGCCGGGGTGGACGTCCATTCGCCGGACTGCACCGTATCGCCGCGCGCCGGGGTCAGGCTGATGAGTTGCACGCTGTCGCCCAGCAGGGACAGGGCTGCGAACTTGTTGGAATCGCGTGGCGTCTTGTCCTCGGCGGCGGGTGCGGGCGGCGGTGGCGCCTGGGTCTTCAGCGACTGGCCGAAGGCGATGGCGGGCAAGAGCGGGAGCAGGTACAGCAGGCGGCGTTTCATGCGGACAGGACTTGGGGGTTCAGCGGCGTGGGCGGCGGGCGCGAGGTCAGCGCGGCGACGAGATTGTCGGCGGCCAGCTGGGCCATCGCGATGCGGGTGGGCAGGGTGGCGCTGGCGATGTGCGGCGTCAGCACGACGTTGGGCAGGGTTAGCAGCGCCGGATTCACCCGCGGCTCGCCCTCGAAGACATCCAGGCCGGCAGCGGCGATGCGACGCTCGCGCAGCGCGGCTGCCAGCGCGTCCTCGTCGACGATGCCGCCGCGGGCCACGTTGATCAGCGTGGCCGTGGGCTTCATCAGCGCGATCTCGGCTGCCGCGATGCAGTGGTGGGACTCGGCTGAATAGGGCAGCACCAGCACCAGGTGGTCGGCCTGGCGCAGCAGCTCGTCCTTGGCGACATAGCGTGCGCCCAGCTCGGCCTCTGCGTCGGCGGCCAGGCGCGAGCGGTTGTGATAGATCACGTTCATGCCGAAGCCGAAGCGGCCGCGGCGCGCGATGGCCTGGCCGATGCGGCCCATGCCCAGGATGGCGAGCGTGCTGCCATGCACCTCGGAGCCGGCGAGGAAATCCCAGCCCCAGCTCTTCCAGCGGCCCTCGCGCAGCAGCCGCTCGCCCTCGCTCATGCGCCGGGCCGTGGCCATCAGCAGCGCGAAGCCGAAGTCGGCCGTGGATTCGGTCAGCACGTCGGGCGTGTTGGTGACAAGCACGCCGCGCGCCGTGCAGGCGGCCACATCGATGTGGTTGTAGCCCACGCTCATGGTGCAGACGGCGCGCAGGTCCGGGCAGGCGTCGAGCAGCTCGGCCGTGATGCGCTCGGTGCCGGTGATGTAGGCGCCGGCCTTGCCCGCCAGGCGCTCGCGCAGGGCCTCGGGAGACAGCGGCTCCTCACCCTGTACGGCATCGACGTCGAAATGGGCGGCGAGCTTGTCCAGCACCTCGGCCGGCGCGCGCCGCGCGACAAGAATCTTGGGCTTCATCGCATCCATATCCAGGCCATCAAGAAAAGTAGCGGCAAAAGCACCGCGCAGGACCACAGCAGATAGCCGCCAAAACTCGGCATCTTGACACCCCGCTCCTCGGCGATGGCCTTGACCATGAAATTGGGGGCATTCCCGATGTAGGTCATGGCGCCCATGAAGACTGCGCCGCCGGAAATGGCGACCAGGACCGCGGCCCCCTCGCCCATCAGACGCTGGGCGTCGCCGCCGGCGAGGTTGAAGAAGGCCAGATAGGTCGGCGCGTTGTCCAGCACCGAGGACAGCCCGCCTGTGAACCAGAAATAGGCCCAGGGCGAATCGAGGCGGCTGGCCACAGGCGCGAAGACACCGGCCGGGCCGGCCTTGAGCATGGCCATGACGGGCACCATGGTCAGGAAGATGGCGATGAAGAGCTTGGCCACCTCCTGCATGGGCGCCCAGCTGAAGCGGTTCTTCTCGCGCACGCCGGCCGGAGTGATCCACAGCGACACGGCCGTCACCAAGACCAGGCCCGCGTCGCGCACCAGCGCCTGCAGCGGCAGCGGCGTGCCCCAGAGGTCGAAGACGATGCCGGGCTTCCAGTAGCCGCTCATGAGCACGAGACCCACGGCCGCGGCCAGCGGAGCCAGGTTGATGGCCCCCTCCAGGCCCAGCGTCGCCGTGTCGGGCGTGGGGTCGGGCCGGGTGACGCCCTCGTGGCGGAACAGCCAGGCGTCGATGGCCCAGAACACCGCCAGCAGCGCGGCCAGCAGGAACAGCGTCTCAGGCAGCAGATGGCCCAGCGTCCAGAAGAAACTCACGCCCTGCAAGAAACCGAGGAACAGCGGCGGATCCCCCAGCGGTGTCAGCGAGCCGCCGACGTTGCCGACGATGAAGATGAAGAAGATGACGACGTGGGCGTTGTGGCGGCGGTTGTCGTTGGCGCGTATCAGCGGCCGTATCAGCAGCATGCACGCGCCCGTGGTGCCCATGAAGCTGGCGAGCAGGGCACCCAGCGCCATCAGCCCGACATTCAGCCGGGGGCTGCCGCGCAGGTTGCCGCGGATATAGATGCCGCCCGCCGTCGTGTACAGCGCGCACAGCAAGATGGTGAAGGGCAGGTACTCCTCCACCAGCGTGTGCATCAGCACGCCGCCCGTCGCCGCCGCGCCGAAGCTCAGGCCGAAGGGCAGCAGCAGCGCCAGCGTCCAGGCCGCCGCGATCTTGCCGAAGTGGTGGTGCCAGAGCGCCGGCGCGGCCAGCGGCAGCACGGCGATGGACAGCAGCAGACCTGCGAAAGGGGCGGCCCAGGCCAGGCCGAGTTCGGAACCGGAGAAAGCCATCAGTCCTGGAGGAAGCGTGCGAACTCGGCCACCGGCGCCCGCTCGGTGACGAGGCCGTTCTCGACGGCATCCGGATCGGCGAAGCCCATGGACATGCCACAGACCAGCATCTGCTGCTCGCCCAGCTGCAGCTCCTCGGCGACGATGCGATGGAACTGCGTGAACGCCGCCTGCGGGCAGGTGTGCAGGCCGCGCGCGCGGGCGGCGACCATGATGTTCTGCAGGAACATGCCGTAGTCCAGCCAGGAGCCCTGCTGCATGACGCGGTCGATCGTGAAGAGCAGCCCGACCGGAGCGTCGAAAAAGATGAAGTTGCGGCCATGCTGGTGCTGCATGCGCGCCTTGTCGGTCTTGGCGATGCCCAGCAGCCCGTACAGATCCCAGCCCACCTTGCGGCGACGGTCGATGTAGGGGCTGCGCCACTCGTTCGGGTAGTAGGCGTACTCCTCCCGGTGCTCGGCGTTCTGCGCGGGGTCGAGGTAGGCCGCCTGGATGCGGCCGGCGACGCGCTGGAGCGCCGCGCCGGTCAGCACATGCACCTGCCAGGGCTGGGTGTTCGTGCCCGAGGGTGCCCAGGAGGCGACCTCGAGGATGTCCTCCACCGTCTGGCGCGGCACGGGCGTGGGCAGGAAGGCGCGCAGCGAATGGCGCGTCTTGATGGCGGCGTCCACCGCGGCGGTCTGCTCGGGCGTGGGGATGTCGAAGCGGCTCATGGCGTCAGGGTCTTCAGGATTTGCAGATAGGCAGCCGGCAGTTCGGCCACGGGGCGGCGGCTGTCGCGGCCGACATAAACGTGCACGAAGTGCCCGCGCGCGGCACACAGCGGCGCGCCCTCGGCGAACAGGCCGATCTCGTAGCGCACGCTGGAGCGGCCCTGGTTGGCCACCCGCACGCCGGCCTCGATGCGCTGCGGGAAGGCCAGCGACTCGAAGAAGTTGCAATGCGTCTCGACGACCAGCCCGATGACCTCGCCGCCATGGATGTCAAGCGCGCCGGCCTCGATCAGCAGGCTGTTCACCGCCGTGTCGAACAGGCTGTAGTAGACGACGTTGTTGAGGTGGCCATAGACGTCGTTGTCCATCCAGCGGGTGGTCAGGGGCACGAAGCGGGCATAGGCCTCGCGGCCGTCGGGCTGGGGGCGGATCGTCGTCATGCGGGGGATTCTTTCATGGCGGCCCGTCTGCCCAGCCTGCCCAGGACTCGGCCGCCAGCGTGAGCGTCGCGACCTGCACGGCCACCGTCGTGGCCAGGTCGTGCCCGTAGCCTCCGGCCATGCTCAGGGCCACCGGAACACCACGCTCTCGCAGCGCGCCGAGCACGCGGCGGTCACGCTCGGCCAGGCCGGTGTAGCTCAGCTTCAGCCGCCCCAGACGGTCGCCCTCGTGCGGATCGGCACCGGCCAGGTAGAAGGCCAGCCCCGGCTCGCAGCGCCGCCAGACCTCGGCCAGCGCCTCGTCCAGCGCCGCCAGGTAGGCGATGTCGCCGCAGCCGTCCGGCAGTTCCACATCCAGGTCGCTGGCCTCCTTGCGAAAGGGGAAGTTGCGCGCCCCATGCATGGAGAAGGTGAACACCGTGTCGTCGCCACGGAAGATGGCGGCCGTGCCGTTGCCCTGGTGCACATCCAGGTCGATGACGAGGATGCTCAGCGCGCCACGATGGCTGGCGGCCCGCTCGGACTGCATCAGCCGCGCAGCCACGGCCACGTCGTTGAAGACGCAGTAGCCCGAGCCCTTGTCGGCATAGGCATGGTGGGTGCCGCCAGCCATGTTGGCCGCCACGCCCTCGGCCAGCGCCGCCCTCGCCGCGGCGATGCTGGCGCCGACCGAGCGGCGCGACCGCTCCGCCATCGACGGGCTCCACGGAAATCCGATCTCCCGCTGCTGGGCCGTGCTCAGGCTGCCATTGAGCACCGCGTCGATATAGCCCGGCGTGTGCACCAGCGCCAGCTCGTCCACGGTCGCCGCCGGTGCCGGCTGCATGCGCAGCCGCCCCGGCTCGCGCTCGAAATGCTCGCGCAGCAGCCGGTATTTGGACTGCGGGAAACGGTGGCCCGGCGGCAGCGCCAGGCTGTGAGCGTCGGAATGGAAGGCCAGCATGGGGCCGCCACGATAGCCGTGACGGCTTTGACACACTTTGGCACCCCCAATTTGCTGCACCGCACAAAAAAGTGCTTGCAATCTGGCGCCAGGCCCCTATCATTCGAGTCATGTTGCAGTGCAGCAAAAGAAGCACGGCAAACGGTTCAACCCCCTCCACAGGAGTACACCATGCTGACCGCTGAACAAGTCCTCGCCGCCCACAAGGCCAATGTCGAAACCCTCTTCGGCCTGACGAACAAGGCGTTCGAAGGCGTCGAGAAGCTCGTCGAGCTGAACCTGCAGGTCGCCAAGACCGCGCTGAGCGAAGCCGCCGACACCACTGCCGCTGCCCTGTCCGTCAAGGACGCGCAAGAGCTGCTGTCCCTGCAGGCCGCCCTGCTGCAGCCGACCGCCGAGAAGGCCGCGTCCTACAGCCGCCACGTCTACGACATCGCCTCCGCCACCGGCGCCGAAGTCGCCAAGGCTGCTGAAGCCCAGTTCGCCGACGCACAGAAGAAGTTCACCGCTGTCGTCGACAACGCCGCCAAGAACGCCCCGGCCGGCACCGAGAACGCCGTTGCCCTGGTGAAGTCGGCAGTCGCTGCTGCCAACAACGCCTTCGAGTCGGTCCAGAAGGCCGCCAAGCAGGCCGTCGAAGTGGCCGAGTCCAACTTCCAGGCCGCCACCTCGCAAGCCGTCAAGGCCACGCAGACGGCCAGCCGCAAGCGCGCTGCCTGATCGGCCTAGCCTCTCAAGAAGCCCGGTGCACACGCACCGGGCTTTAATGAGATGGTCACCCCCATCTCCGTGTTTGCCCCGAACACCCCGGTGACATAAGTTGCCGGGGTGTTCTTCTATGTGGCGGAGGTCATCATGGACTCTGTGACGCTGGTCGGCATCGACCTGGGCAAGCATTCGTTTCACCTGCACGGCCAGGACCGCAAGGGCCTGGCCGTGTTCCGCAGGAAGCTCAACCGCAAGCAGTTGGTCGAGTTCTTCGCCAAGTTCCATCCCTGCACGGCCGTGATGGAGGCCTGCGCCGGCGCGCACTACCTGGCGCGCAAGTTCATCGCGATGGGTCACGAGGTCAAGCTGATCTCGCCCCAGTACGTGCGTCCGTTCGTGAAGGGCAACAAGAACGACTTCATCGACGCCGAGGCGATCTGCGAGGCCGCCTCGCGGCCCACCATGCGCTTTGTCGTCCCCAAGACCGAGGCACAGCAGACGCTGTCCATGCTGCACCGTGTGCGTGAGTCACTGGTTCACGATCGCACCAAGACCGCCAACCAGATGCACGGCTTCCTGCTGGAGTTCGGCATTGGTCTGCCTGTCGGCTTCGCCGTTATCAAGCGGCTGCCGGCGCTGTTGGCCGAGCATGAGGATCTCCCGCCACAGTTCGTGTCAGTGTTGGAGCGTCTTCACGAGCACTTCAAGTACCTCGACGGGCGGATCGCCGAAGTCGAGAAGCAACTGAGCCAGCAAGTTCACGAGGACGACCTGGGCCAGCGGCTCATGACGCTGCCGGGCGTGGGGCCCATCACCGCCAGCGTGCTGGCCGCCAAGATGGGCGACGGGCATCAGTTCGCCAGCAGTCGCGACTTCGCGGCCTCGCTCGGGCTGGTGCCGCGCCAGTACAGCACCGGCGGCAAGGCCACGCTGCTGGGCATCAGCAAACGCGGCGACAAGAACATGCGACGGCTGCTCGTGCAGTGCGCCCGGGTCTTCATGCTGTGCATGCATAAACACCCGAGCCCGCTGGCCGACTGGGTGCACGCGCTGCTCACGCGCCGTCACTCCAACGTCGTTGCCTGCGCGCTGGCTAACAAGCTCGCGCGCATGGCCTGGGCGCTGGCGCGCGGGCACTCGGTCTATGAGCCGGGCAAGTTGCGACCAGAACCGGCAGCCGCCTGAACTCCAGCTCCCTTCTGCTCTTCAACCCCAACCGGGGCACCCAACAGGTTTTGCGACCGCTGTAGCAGTGATGACGTGAACGGCCCATTCGGCCTGGCAGGCATCCAGATCGTAAAAACGGCGACCAACGCCGAGGCTTTTTTAAGGACTGCCAGGTGCGACTCTCATCGTGGCGCAGGGATCAACGATCCCTATCCAGACGCCGGATAGATTTACGCAAACCATCTTCACCTCAACCTGCATTCAGCCCTTGCAAAAACGGGGGTGACCATAGATTTTCATTTAGAGCCCCGGGATCAGCGATCGGTGCGTGGCCGCGCCGGTCATTGCGCCGTCGCCAACGGCGATGGCCACGTTGGCGAAGGGCATCGCCGCGTCCCCGCAGGCGAACACGCCACGCACCGTGGTTTCCATCATCGTGCGACGCAGATAAGGCCCGGCCGCGCCCTGCTCGAACTCGCAGCCCAGCTGCTCGGCCAGCGGGCTAGCCATGCGCGTGCGTGTCGCCGTGAACAGCCCGGCGAACTCCAGGCGCCGGCCATCGGCCAGCACCACCGTCATCGCATCAATGATGCGCGCGACCGGCACGGCCTCGACCGGCACGCCGCGCGCGGCCAGCGCCCGCGCCTGTTCGGCATCGGGCTCGAAGGCGCCATTCAGCAGCAAGGTCGTCGGCCCCCAGTCCGGCAGCATCAGCGCATGGTGCATGGACAGCGGGCTGCTCGCCAGCACACCGACGGCCCCCCCGTCCAGCTCGTAGCCATGGCAGTAGGGGCAGTGAAAGACGGTGCGTCCCCAGCGCTGCGCCAGGCCTTCGACAGGTGGCAGCTCGTCGACCACGCCGGTGGCCAGCACCAGGCGCCGCGCCCGCAGCGTGGTACCTCCGACGTCGACCTCGAAGCCTTCGCCCTGCCGGCGCGCCGCGACCGCAAGGCCGTCGTGCCAGCTCACGCTCGGGTAGGCCGCGAGCTGTGTCCTCGCCTCGCGCTGGATGTCGCCGGGCGCTCGGCCGTCCTGGCCGAGGAAGCCATGCGAGGCCTCGGCGAAGCGGTTGCGCCGCTGGCCGGCGTCGACGACGGCAATGCGCCGCCGGGCGCGGGCCAGTTGCAGGGCAGCGGAAAGGCCGGCAAAACTGCCGCCGACGACAAGGGCGTCATGCATCATGGTTCAAGTCCTGGATTGACAGGCCGCGGGCCTGCATGCGGAGGTGGAAGTCCTCGGCCAGCACGGACAGCCTCACGCCGTGCAGCCGCGCGACGAGCAGGGCCTCGGCCTGCGCGTAGGCGGCCCCGAGGGCGCTGTTGACAGCCTGCTCGACGAGGCAGCCCGAGCGCTCGTCGCGCAGCCCGACCGCCAGGAAGGGCGGCGCACCCAGTGCCGCGTGGACATCGCCCAGCGTCATCGCCGACAGCGGACAGCCCAGCACCCAGCCGCCACCATGCCCCTTGGCCGACGCGACGAAACCCGCGCGCCGCAGGCCTGCCATCAGCCGCCGCACGACGACGGGGTTGGTGTTCATCGCCCGCGCCAGCGTTTCCGAGGTCGTGGGAGCCCCCGTCTCGGCCATGTGGAGCAGCATGTGCAGTACGCCGGAGAGTCTTCCATCTCTTTTCATGAAACTATATTAGTTCCATGAAACACAGAGACGCCAGTCCCCCTGCCAATGCCCCCGGCGGCACCCGGGGCATTGCCCACCGGCACCACCGACCGTCGATTCGTCGGCGAATGGCGGCGATTCGCCGGAGCGCGGCGACGCCACCCGCGGCGCCCGTGTCTACTCGCGACATCGCCCTCCGGACCGTGCCATGAGAATCCATCGCAACCGCCCCCGCCCGCCCCACCACGCCGCCAGTCGCGTCGTCTTCGGCCTGGGTGTCATCGGCATCGGCCTGCTGGCCCTGCTGGACAACCTGAACGTCTTCGGCATGCCGCTGCTGCGGACTTTCTGGCCGCTGATCCTGGTGCTGCTTGGCCTGGCGCGCCTGATCCGCCCCTGCCACTCCGGCAGCTGGCTGCTGGGCGTGGGCCTGATGCTGCTGGGCGGCCTGCTGACGGCGCGCAACCTGGGCTACGCAAACTTCAACATGCGCGACTGGTGGCCCGTCTTCATCATCCTCATCGGCCTGTCCATCCTGGCACGCGGCCTGTTCCCGCGCCAGCGCCGCCAGGCCGGCTTCCAGTCCTCGACGCTCGAGCATGGCGAGCGTGTCGACATCGACGCCAGCTTCAGCGCCATCAACCAGCGCTGCGACTCCCGCAGCTTCAAGGGCGGCCGCATCGCCAGCACCTTCGGCGGCGTGGAGCTGGACCTGACGCAGGCGGTCATCGACGGCACCGAAGCGCACCTGGAGGTCTCCGCCCATTTCAGCGGCATCGAGCTGCGCGTGCCGCGCGAATGGCTGGTCGTGATCGAGGCCTCGTCGACCTTCGGCGGCGTCGAGGACAAGACCGTCCCGCCGATGAACCCCGGCCCGCGCCTGGTGGTGCGCGGCGAGGTGATGTTCGGCGGCGTCGAGATCAAGAACTGACGCCGCCTTGCACCCTCTGCTGACCCATCTGCGAGGGCTGGCCGCCTGGCTGCTGGCCTGGCTGCTGGCCGGCCTGGCGCTGGCCCGCTTGCTGCAGGCGCTGGGCCTTGCGCCGCTGGGCTGGGCCTTGCCCTGGACGTTGCCGCTGTGCGGCTTGCTCGCCTTCGTGCTGCTCGCCACCTACTATCCCTGCCGCGGCTGGCCCTTCGGCGCCGTCAGCTGGACGTCCGCCCTCGGCTACCGCGCCAGCCTGGTGCTGACGCTGGCCGCCATCATGACCGCCCTGGCCGCCGGCTGGGACGCGGCCGGCAGCCTGTTCGGTCACCCGGGCGGCTGGGTCGGCCTGAACCATCGCGGCCTGGCCCTGCTCGCGGCCGGCCTGGTGGCGCTGCTGGCACTGGCCGTGTTGGCGCACGACCTGCTGATCGCTTTCCAGCGCGCCCAAGACGCGAGCGAGCGCGAGGCCCAGGCCCGGCTGCTGGCGCGCGACATGGAGCTGCAGCTGCTGCGCCTGCAGATCGACCCGCATTTCCTGTTCAACAGCCTGAACTCCATCAGCGCCCTCACCCACCTGGACCCGGCCGCGGCCCGCGCCATGGCCATCGACCTCGCACAGTTCTTCCGTCGAACGCTGGACCTCGCAGGCCGCGACCGCATCCGGCTGGAAGACGAGCTGGGCCTGGTGGCGCATTACCTCGCCATCGAGAAGCAGCGCCTGGGCGACAAGCTGGCCACCGCCATCGACGCCATGCCTGCAAGCCTGGACGCACTGCTGCCGCCCCTGACGCTGCAACCGCTGGTGGAAAACGCCCTCAAGCATGGCCTGCGCCCGCGCGACGATGGCGGCCTGCTGGGCGTGCAGGTGCTGGTCAAGGACGGCTGGCTGCACCTTGCCGTGCGCAACCCGGTGCCCGCGGCGCCTTCGACGCTCTCCACGGAGAGCGGTCTGGGCCTGGGCTTGCGCAACCTCCGAGAACGACTGACGGCGCAGTACCGCGACCAGGCCCGCATGCAGTGGGGCAGCACGCCCGAGGGCTTCGCGGTCGAGATCACCATCCCCTTCGAGACGACGCCATGACCCTGCGTGCCCTCATCGCCGAAGACGAACCCCTGGCCCGGCGCCTGCTGGCCGAGTACCTGCGCCCGCACGCCGACATCAGCCTGGTGGCCGAGGCCGACAACGGCCTGGACGCCGCGCGCGCCATCACCGAGCTCAAGCCGGACCTGGTCTTCCTCGACATCCAGATGCCCAAGCTCACGGGGCTGGAGGTGCTGGAGCTGACCGGACGGCGCGACGGCATCATCTTCACCACGGCCTACGACCAGCACGCGATGCGCGCCTTCGAGCTGCACGCGGTGGACTACCTGCTCAAGCCCTTCTCGCAGGTCCGCTTCGACGCCGCGCTGGAACGCGCGCGGCGCCTGCTGGGCCAGGCCGCACCGGGGCTGGAGCGGCTGGTGGCGCCCGCGGGACCGCGCCTGGCGCGCGTGCTGGTGCGCGACGGCGATGGCATGCAGGTGCTGCCGGTGGAGGACATCGCCTACATCGAGGCCCAGGCCGACCAGGTCGCCTTCCACGCCCACGGCCGCGATCACCTGAAGAGCCAGCGTATCTCGGAGCTGGAAACCCAGCTGGATCCCGCGCACTTCGTGCGCGTGCACCGCTCGTTCATCATCAACCTGGCCGCGCTGCAGGGCCTGGAGAGGAGCGACAGCGACGCACATGTCGCCCGCATGCGCAACGGCAAGCGCATCCCGGTGAGCCGCAGCGGCTACGAAAGGCTGCGCGCGGTGCTCTGAGCCGTCGTCCTACAGGCCGGCTGCCCGATGGCGGCCAGACTCGCGGCATGCGCTGGATCGAACCGATGCGCCCGCTCGGACGCGTGCTGCAGCTGACCTTCGATGGCTTCCTGGCCGACCGCGGCCCGCGCATGGGCGCGGCTCTGGCCTACTACACGCTGTTCTCGCTGGCGCCGCTGCTGCTCATCGTCGTCTCCGTGGCCGGCCTGGTCTGGGGCGGCGAGGCGGTACGCGGCGAGCTGTTCGACCAGCTCGCGGGCCTGTTGGGCGCCACCGCGGCCCGCACCGTCGAGACGCTGCTGCGGTCGGTCTCCTGGCCGGCCGGCGGCTGGTTCAACACCGCGCTGGGGCTGGCGCTGATGCTGGTCGGCGCGACCACCTTGTTCGCCGAACTGCAGGACGCCCTCGACACCATCTGGCGCGCGCCGGCCCGCCCGCTGCGCGGCTGGCTGAACTGGCTGCGCGCGCGGCTGCTGAGCTTCGGTCTCATCCTGGGCCTGAGCTTCCTGCTCCTGGTGTCACTGCTGCTGGACGCCGTCTTGTCGGCCGCCCAGGCCTTCTGGCAGCCCTGGTTCGGTGACTGGCTGCGCATCGCCGGTGTCGCCAACGTCGTCATCGGCCAGGGCCTGGTCGTCGCCGTCTTTGCGCTCATCTTCAAGTGGATGCCGCGCGTGCGCGTCGCCTGGCGCGACGTGCTGCTGGGCGCCCTCGTCACGGCCGGGCTGTTCGCGCTGGGCCGCTATGGCATCGGCACCTATCTGCAGCGCAGCGGCGTGGCCTCGGGCTTCGGTGCGGCCGCGTCGGTCGTGGCACTGCTGGTGTGGGTCTACTTCTCCGCGCAGATCCTGCTGATCGGGGCCGAGTTCACCTGGGCCTATGCGCGCGTGCTGGGTTCGCGGCGCGCAACGCCGGAGCAGGCACACTGGCAGTCCGATTCCCCGCCCCCGCCCACGCCCGATGACCACCACCACCGATGACGGCCTGAAGCTCCACCTCCGCCACTGGCCCGCACCGGCGACCGCGCGCGGCCAGTTGCTCATCGTGCACGGCCTGGGCGAGCACATCGAGCGATATGGCTACGTCGCCGCGGCGCTGAACGCCGCCGGCTGGGACGTGCACGGCTGGGACCACCGCGGCCATGGCCGCAGCGAGGGCAGGCGCGGCGACATTCCCGACGCCGACGCCCTGCTGCGCGACACGGCGCGGGTCATCGACGCCGTACGCCGGCCCGGCCACCGTCTGGTACTGCTCGGCCACAGCATGGGCGGCGCGGTAGCCGCGCGCTTCGCTGCCGAGGCGTTGGCAGACCGGCCCGCCGCCTGGAGCCGGTCGCTGGACGGCCTGGTGCTGTCCTCTCCCGCCCTCGATCCGGGCCTCAACGCCGGCCAGAAGCTGGCACTGGCGCTGGCCGGCGCGCTGGCGCCTGGCCTGGCCGTCAGCAATGGCCTGAAGCCCGAATGGATCAGCCGCGACCCGGCCGTCGTGCAGGCCTACGCCGCGGACCCGCTGGTGCATGACCGCATCACCGCCCGGCTGACCCGCTTCATCGTCGATGCCGGTGTCCGCGCCATCGCCGACGCGCCGCGCTGGACGCTGCCGACACTGCTGATGTGGGCCGGCGCCGACCGCTGCGTGGCGCCTCGCGGCAGCGAGGCCTTCGCCGCCGTCGCGCCCGCCAACATCGTTGCCACCCGGCCCTGGCCGGGCCTGGCTCACGAGATCTTCAACGAACCCGAGAAGGCCGCAGTGCTGGCGACGCTCACGGACTGGCTGAACGCCTGATCGCATCCAGCCGGTCGACGACCAGCTCCAGCCGCAGCAGCGGGTTGTCCATCGCCATCAGGCGCTGGCGCGCCGCCAGCGGCATGGGCAGCAGCTCGGCCCAGCGGTTGGCCAGCCAGCCGGCATCGTCCCATCGGTAGGGCGGCTGCACCGGCAGCTCGGCGGCGGCGGCGCGCTGCGCCCACCCTGCCATCAGGTCCTGCAGCTGCAGCGCGGCTGGGCGCAAATCCTCGGGCACGGCCACGACCGCGTCGTCCGCCAGCAGCTCCAGCCGGCCGACCCACAGGCCGTGGCTCAGGCAACGGCTCTGCAGCAGCCGCACGCGCTGCGCGCCCCGCGCGCGGATCTCGATGAGTCCGGGCTGGGTGCGTTCGAACTGCTCGATGCGCGCCAGCGTGCCGATGTCGTGGAAGGCTTCGGCCTGGAAGCCCTCGCCCTGACGCCGCCGCACCTCGTCGCCGGCCGTCAGCGCGACGACACCGAAAGGCTCGCCGCGGGCGTGGCAGCGCTGCACCATGTCCAGATAGCGCGGCTCGAAGATGCGCAGCGGCAGATGGCCGTCGGGGAACAGCACCGAACGCAGCGGGAACAGCGGCGTCTCGGCGTCCATGTCAGGCCCGCCCGGCCGCCCGAAGGGCCTGGCGCCCCGCCTCGGGGAGCGGTGAACACAGCGGGCGTGAGGGCGCCATGATCTTCTCAGCGCGTCTTCTCGGCGATACGCTGGCGCAGCAGCGGCAGCATGGCCAGCGCCGCCTCGCGGCCGGCCTGCACTGCGCGGCGCCGGGCCGTGAAGTCGGCGCTGCTCACGCCGTCCAGCCTGGGCCGGATGACGACGTCGGCGTCACGCAGCTCGAACATGTTGATGCTGCGGCCCATGATGGAGAAGGTCTGCATCAGCATGCGGAAGGCGTCGCCGGGTGGGTCCTTCTCGGGCGGCGACGTGATGTCCACGGCGACGACGAGCTGCGCGCCCATCTCCCTGGCGAAGCGCACCGGCACGGGCGACACCAGGCCGCCATCGACATACTCGCGCTGGCCGATGCGCACCGGCTGGAACACGGCGGGCACGGCGCTGGACGCACGCACGGCGGTGCCGGTGTCGCCGCTGCGGAACAGGATGGATGACCCGTCGGACAGGTCCGTCGCGACGATGCCCAGCGGCAGCGCCATCTGGTCGATGTTCTTGCCGCCGGTCTTGTCGCGGATGTAGCGCGCCAGGGCCTCGCCGCGGATCAGGCCGCGCAGCGGAAAGGACCAGTCGGTGATGGCGCCCTCGTCCATGGTCTCGGCCAGCTGCTGCAGCTCCTTGCCGCCCTTGCCGGAGGCGTAGAGCGACGCGACCAGGCTGCCGGCCGAGGTGCCGGCGACGAGATCCACCTTGATGCCGTTCTCCTCCAGCACCTGGATGACGCCGATGTGGGCGAAGCCGCGCGCCGCGCCGCCCCCTAGGGCCAGGCCCAGGCGCGGAGGCCTGGGGGCCGGCTTGACGACGGGTTCGGTCGGCGGCGCGACGACCGGGGGCTGCGGGGGCGGGCTCTGCAGGACGGAACAGCCGGCGAGGACCGCGACCAGGACGGCCAGCCCGGCACGGCGGATGAGAACAGGAATCATGTCTGGAACGGGTGAACGCGACGCACGATAACCGACGCGCGCGCGCGGTCCGCCGCCACGCGCAGCGCCCCCGTCAGCCGAGCTTGTAGCTTTGCAGATGGATGGAGGTCTCGGTGCCGGCGATGCCCTTGATGAGGCGGACCCGCTCCAGCACGTCGGCCAGCTCCTGCAGGCTGGAGCTGCGGATCTCTGCCAGCAGGTCCCAGCGCCCGTTGGTGTCGAAGAGGCCCGTGATGCCGGGCTCGCCAAGCAGGATGGCCACCACCTCGCGGGTGCGGTTGCCGTCCACGGTGATGCTCATCCAGGCCGTGATCTGGTCAGGCACGGCGTCGGGCCGCAGGCGCACCGTATAGCCGGTAATGACGCCGCCGTCCTCCAGCCGGGCGATGCGGTTGGTGACGGTGCCCCGCGAGACCTTGAGCTTGGCGGCCAACGTCGCGACGCTGGCGCGGGCATCGGTGCGCAGCAGGGCGAGAAGTTGCTGGTCCAGGGCGTCCATATTGATCAGATCGTCAATTCAGGCTGTCATTTTGTCAAATTGCAATGCATTTAGTGGCAAGAGTTGCGCTTCTGTTTGACGACACGCCTGGAAAGAATGCTTGCAACAGCTTTCAAGGAGACACGCATGACCCTCGTTCTGACCCCCAGCGACATCGCCCGCATCGTGCAGCGCGTGGGACTTCCCGATTTACTTCGCCGCCTCGTCGAGACGCTTGAGGCGGACTATCTGCGCTGGGCCGAGTTCGACAAGACACCGCGCGTCGCCACCCACTCGCCGGACGGTGTTATCGAGCTGATGCCCATCGCCGACGCCAGCCTCTACAGCTTCAAGTACGTCAACGGCCACCCCAAAAACCACCGCCTCGGCCTGCCGACCGTGATGGCCTTTGGCGTGCTCGCCGACGTGGCGACAGGCGCCCCGACGCTGCTCTCCGAGCTGACACTCACGACCGCGATGCGCACCGCGGCGACGTCCGTCATGGTCGCCAAGCAGCTGGCCCGCCCCGACAGCCGCGTGATGGCGCTGATCGGCAACGGCGCACAGAGCGAGTTCCAGGCCCTGGCCTTCCACCACCTGCTCGGCATCCGCGAATTGCGCCTGTTCGACATCGACCCGGCCGCCACGGCCCGGCTGGTGCGCCACCTGCAGGCCACGCCAGGCCTGACGCTGACCGTCTGCGCCAGTGCGGCCGAGGCCGCCCGCGGCGCCGACATCGTCACCACCGCGACGGCCGACAAGAGCAACGCCACCATCCTGACGCCGGACATGGTCCGGCCCGGCATGCACATCAACGGCGTCGGCGGCGACTGCCCCGGCAAGACCGAGCTGCACCGCGGCGTGCTGGAGATGGCCCGCGTCGTCGTCGAGTACGAGCCGCAGTCGCGCATCGAAGGCGACGTGCAGCAGATGCCGGCCGACTTTCCCGTCACGGAGTTCTGGCGCGTGCTGGCCGGCCAGGCGCCGGGCCGAGAGTCGCCGGGCCAGGTCACCGTGTTCGACTCGGTCGGCTTCGCGCTGGAGGACTTCTCGGCGCTGCGCCTGTTGCGCGACCTCGCCGCCCAGCTGGGCCTGGGCGCACCGCTCGAGCTGATCCCGCAGCTCGCCGACCCCAAGGACCTGTTCGGCGAGCTCAAGCTCAGCGGCCAGTTGCGAGCGGCGTAGGCAGATAGGCGCCGACGTCCGCCACGTCAACAAGCTCGGCCGGCATGAAACGCCGCGCATAGTCCATGCAGGCACCGGAGGCGAGAAAGAGCTCGAAAAGCTCCGCATCCAGGTGGCCCTCGCGGGCCATGCGCTGCATCAGCACGAGCGCCTCGGACAGGCGCTTGCCGGGCTTGTAGGGCCGGTCGTCGGCCGTCAGCGCCTCGAAGACGTCTGCGATGGCCATCATGCGGGCCTGCGGGCTCATCTGCTCACCCTTCAGCCCTCGCGGATAGCCCTGGCCGTCCACGCGCTCGTGGTGGCCGCCCGCGATCTCGGGCACAGCGCGCAGATGGCGCGGGAAGGGCAGCTCGGCGAGCATCTTCAGCGTCTGCACGATGTGCTCGTTGATCTTGTAACGCTCCTCCTGCGTCAGCGTGCCACGCGACACCGAGAGGTTGTGCAGCTCGCCACGGTCGTAGAGGTGCTCGGGCTGGGCCATGCGAAAGCCCCAGCGGTTGCCCTCGACGAGCCGCTCGCCCGCCGGCCGGGGCAGCCGCTGCTCGGGCTTGTCGGCCAGCAGCCGCTCGGGCGCGGGCAGCGGCGGGCGCGGCAGCGGCAGGCGACGCGCCTCGTCCACCGACAGGCCCAGGCTGTCGTCCAGCGTGCGCTGCCAGGGCCGTGCGCCGATCTCGCGCAGGCGCGCCTCGTGCTCGGGGCTGAGGAACTCGCCGCCCTGGTTGCAGGACGCGACGAAGGCATAGTCCGCATCCAGCGCCGCCAGGGCCGGCGCCGCCTCGGCCCTGGCCTGGCCAGCGGCCTCGGCACCCAGGCGCTGTGCCATGCGCTCGATCAGCGCGTCGCGCTTGAGCACCTCGAAGCGGGTGCGGATCTCGTGGACGCGGTTGTAGAGGGTCTCCAGCTTGGTCGCCTTGTCGACGACGTACTCCGGCGTCGTGACCTTGCCGCAGTCATGCAGCCAGGCGGCGATGTGCAAGGCCTCCCATTCGTCGGCGCTCATCTTGAAGCCGGCATAGGGCCCTTCGGTGGCGTCGCAGGCGGCCTGGGCCAGCAACCGGGCCAGCTCGGGCACGCGCTGGCAATGGCCGCCGGTGTAGGGGCTCTTGGCATCAATGGCACCGGCCACGAGCTGGATGAAGCTGTCCAGCAGCGCCTTGCGCGCATTCAGCAGCAGGTGGTTGTCGATGGCCAGGGCCGCCGTGCCGGACAGCGCGCGCACGAAGGCCACGCGCGCCCCGCCGAGCGGCTCGGCAGGCCCCTGGTCCGGCAGCGCAAAGCTCAGCGTCAGCGTGCCTATGGTCTCGTCCTGGCGGTTCTTCAGCGGCAGGGCCAGCAGGCGCAGCCGCGCCACGCTCAGGCCGGCAAACAGCTGCCCATAGGCCTTGAGATGACTCGGGTTGTCCCAGTTCAGCTCGATGTCGACCGGCGCGTCGGCCCGCACGGCCTGCACCGGCGCGGCGACGCCATCGGGCGCCTTCAGGTCCCAGGTGACACCGAATTCCGGCGCCGGCGCATCCTGCAGCCGCGTCGCGGCGGGCTGCAGCTGGCCGCCATCGCGGCTGAGCAGGTGCACGGCGCCGCCGCTGGCGCCGGCCACCGCGATGGTCTCGCGCAGGATGCGGTCCAGCAAGGTATCGAAGTCGCGCTCGGCGCTGAGCGCGCCGCTGATGTCGAGGAAGCGCCGCAGCGAATGCTTCATCGCCGCCATCGCCTGCGCCAGCCGGTCCACCTCGCGGATCAGGCTGCGCCCGGGGTCGGGGCCGTCGAACTCGAAATGCCGGATGGCCTCGGCCTGGCGCGCCAGCTGGCGCAGCGGCCGAGAGACGCGGTCCGCCAGCAGGTGCACGACGGGCAACAGCAGCAGCATCAGGCCCAGGGAGATGTAGAAGCCGTGGCGCCGGCTCTCGATCTGGAAGGCCTGCAGTTCATCGCGCGGCGCGGCCATCAGCAGCGTCAGCGCCGTGCCGGCCTCGCGATCGGAGGCCAGCGGCAGCGCGTGGGACACCCACTCGCGGCCCGAAACGTCCTGCACCGGGGCCAGCCGGCCTTCGGCATCGCGGCGCGCCCACAGCGCCTGCATCAGTGGCGACGCGGCTTGCGCGACCAGGGGCAGCGCCCGGCCTCCCGCCCCCGGCGGCAGCGCGCGGCGCGCCTGCACGAGCAGGCCGCCGTCGGTGGTGGCGATCAGCAGCTCGGCCGAGGGACTGATCTGCGGCCGCGTCAGCATCGCGCCCAGGGCCAGCAGGCTGACGTCGGCCCCGACGACGGCCTCTCCCCGCGCCTGCGCCAGCGTCACGCCCGGCTCGCCGGTGGTGAAGAAGACATAGGGCTCGGACTGCACGGGATGGCCGTCGCCGGCCTGACGGGCCAGCTCGTACCAGGGCCGCGTGCGCGGGTCGAACGTGTACTCCGGCCGCTCCATCTGCTGCAGCTCGCGCAGCCCGGCGTCGAAGAAGCGGTAGCTGCCGCGCGGCGCACCGCCGTCTCGATCCACGCTCTGCAGGCCATAGGCTGCGTCGGGCGGTGCGCCCATGCGGCTGCGGGTGCTGGCATCGTCCAGGCGACGCAGCAGGAAGAAGGAGCCGCGCGCCGTGCCCACGTAGACGGCCGACAGCGCCGCATTGCTGCGCAGCGCGGCCGCCAGCTGCGGCAGGGCCGCGAGCCGCCCGGCCTGCGTCGAGGCTTGGCCCAGCGCGCCCGAGGTCAACAGCGCCACGCTGACGCGCGCCGGCCGCAGCTCCGCCTCCACGGCGGCCGCGGCCTCGCGTCCGATGCGCTTGGCGGCAGCGCCGGCCTGCTGCAGCATGAGCCGGTCGCTGCGCGAGCGCTCGTGCAGCAGCAGCGCGCCATACACCAGCGTCACGAGACCGATCATCAAGACGCTCAGCGTGATGTACAGCGTCCTGGGCTTGAGGAGGGGCATGGCTCGGGAAAGTCAGACCACGTTGCGAGGCAGTATCCCCGCGCGGACCCGCGCCCGCATGCTTTCTCGCGCGACCCAGGCCCGCGGTGCGCCACGGCCTTCCTACACTGGCGCCATGGAGTACGCAGCACTGATCAAGGAGCTGGGCCGGGGGCCCCGCGGCGCCCGCGACCTGAACCGGGCACAGGCCGAGGCCTTGTTCGGCGCGATGCTGGACGGCCGGGTACCTGACATGGAGCTTGGCGCGTTGCTGATCGCGCTGCGCGTGAAGGGCGAGAGCGTCGAGGAGGTGGCGGGGTTCCTGGCCGCGCTGCAGTCACGCACGGCCCCGCTGGCCGCTCCGTTGCCCGCCGGCCAGGGCCCGCGCACCGTGCTGCTGCCCAGTTTCAATGGCGCACGCAAGCAGGCCAACCTGATGCCGCTGGTGGCCCGGCTGCTGGCGCGCGAGGGCGTGCCGGTGCTGGTCTTCGGCCGGCACGACTTCGACAGCCGGGTCAGCCCCTTCGAGCTGCTGGATGCGCTGGGCCTGCCGGCCAGCGACACCCTGGCCGACGCCGAGCAGCGCCTGCGCGACGAGCGCCTGGCGGTGCTGCCTTTGCAAAAGCTGAACCCTGGCTTGAATGCCCTGATGGCCCTGCGCCCGAGGTTGGGCGTGCGCAACAGCGCGCACAGCCTGGCCAAGCTGCTCGACCCCTTCCCCGCCGGACGTGGCGTGCGGGTCGTCGCGGTGACGCATCCGGAGTACCTGGACAGCATGGCAGCCGCCCTGCCCGGGCTGACCGCGCACGGCGGCCGGGCCTTGCTGATGCGGGCCAGCGAGGGCGAGGCCTATGCCCATCTGCGCCGCAAGGCCCATCTGATCGGCTTCCAGGATGGCCAGGCGGCGGCGCTGCATCCGGCCGACACGGCCGACCTGGACTGGCCGCTGTCGCCGGCCTGCGCGCCGGCCGAGAACGCGGCGCTGATACAGGCCATGCTGGACGGGCGGGAAGCGGTGCCGCCACGCATCGAGGAACAGGTGGCCGCATTGCGATTTCTGGCTACAAACTGAAGTTGCTTATTCGCGCTGGGCATAAGGCCCAAAAAACTCTGTAGTTCTGTTGCGGCGCAGCAGTCTCTAGAGTGGCGGCCTTCGCCTGACGACAGGCCAGCCCCTGCCCGCGATGTACCAGTACACCGAATTCGACCGCCGCTTCGTCCACGCCCGCGCCGCCCAGTACCGCGACCAGCTCGAACGCCATCTCGCCGGCACGCTCGGCACCGATGAGTTCCGCGCCCTGCGCCTGCAAAACGGCTGGTACATCCAGCGCCATGCGCCCATGCTGCGCGTCGCCGTGCCGTATGGCGAGCTGTCCTCGCGCCAGCTGCGCCAGCTCGCCAGGATCGCCCGCGACTACGACCGCCAGCCCGACGGCCCGTTCGCCGGCCAGGGCGGCTATGGCCATTTCACGACGCGCCAGAACCTGCAATACAACTGGATCCCGCTCGTGAAGAGCGCCGAGGTCATGGAGCTGCTGGCCGAGGTGGACATGCACGGCATCCAGACCAGCGGCAACTGCATCCGCAACATCACCAGCGACGCCTTCGTCGGCATCGCGCCGGACGAGGTCGTCGACGCGCGCCCCTATGCCGAGGTGCTGCGCCAGTGGAGCACGCTGCACCCTGAGTTCGCGCACCTGCCGCGCAAGTTCAAGATCGCCATCAGCGGCGCCGCCGAGGACCGCGCGGCGATCGGCTGGCACGACATCGGCCTGCAGCTCAAGAAGAACGAGGCCGGCGAGGTCGGCTTCCAGGTCTTCGTCGGCGGCGGCATGGGCCGCACGCCGATTCCGGGCGTCGAGATCAGCTCCTTCGTCCCATGGCACCAGATCCTCGTCTACATCGAGGCCATCGTGCGCGTCTACAATCTCGCCGGCCGCCGCGACAACCTCTACAAGGCCCGCATCAAGATCCTCGTGAAGGCGGAAGGCCAGAAGTTCTTCGACGCGGTCAACGAGGAGTTCCAGCGCATCCTGTCCGGCGACCCGGCCGGCCACGAGCAGATCATCCCGCAGGCCGAGCTGGACCGTGTGGCCGCCTGCTTCGTCGACCCGGCCGGCGTGAAGGCGCAGGACCCCGTGCAGCTGGACACCAGCGACCCGGCCTTCGCCCGCTGGCTTCAACGCAATGTGCACGGCCACCGCGTCAGCGGCTACCGAGCCGTCACGCTCAGCCTCAAGCGCGTGGGCATCGCGCCCGGCGACACCTCCGCCGACGTGATGGATACCGCCGCCGCGCTGGCCGAGCAGTTCAGCCATGGCGAGCTGCGCGTGTCGCACCGCCAGAACCTCGTGCTGCCCTGGGTGCGCGAGGCCGACCTGCCCGAGCTCTTCCAGGCGGCCCGCGCCGCCGGCTTCGCCACGCCCAACGCCGGCCTGCTCACCGACCAGATCGCCTGCCCCGGCGGCGACTTCTGCGCGCTGGCCAACGCCCGCTCGCTGCCGCTGGCCGCCGAGATCGCCGAGCGCTACCAGGACATCGACGAGCTCGAAGACCTCGGCGAGCTCGACCTGCACATCAGCGGCTGCATCAACTCCTGCGGCCACCACCACAGCGGCCACATCGGCATCCTCGGCGTCGACAAGGACGGCACCGAGTGGTACCAGCTGACGCTGGGCGGCAGCGACGGCAGCACGCTGTCAGGCAGGACGGTGGCCGGCAAGGTCATCGGCCCGAGCTTCGCGGCCGACGAGATCGCCGACGCCATCGATGCCGTCATCGACACGTTCAAGCGCGAGCGCTGGGCGGGCGAGCATTTCATCGACACGGTCAAGCGCCTGGGCCTTGACCCGTTCAAGACCGCCGCGAACGCCATTCGCGTCTCGACCGCGAAGGCCTGATCCATGAAGTTCATCAACGCCACCACCTGCGCCTGGAAGCACGCCATCGGCGAAGACGGCCCCAAGCCCGATCCCGATCCCGCACCCAACCGGCTGCTCACGCTGGAGCAATGGCACGCCGTGCGCGCGCACTGGCCGCAGGACGTGCCGGTGGCCATCGAGTTCCCCAACGACGCCGACATCAACCAGCTCGCACCCGACCTGTCGCGCATCGCGCTCGTCGTGCTGGACTTCCCGAAGTGGACCGACGGCCGCGCCTACAGCCAGGCCCACCTGCTGCGCATCCGCCACCAGTACAAGGGCGCCATCCGCGCCCGCGGCGAGGTGCTTGTCGACATGATGCAGCTGCTGGCGCGCACCGGCTTCGACGAGGTCGTCATGCGCGGCGACCAGTCGCAGGCCGCGGCACAGAAGGCGCTCGACCTGTTCGCGCCGGTCGGCTTCTACCAGGGCGACGTGGACGAGACGCGCCCGTGGTTCCTGCGCAGGAGCGCGGCGTGAGCGACGGCGTCTCCAGCCTGCCCTGGGCCGCCGCGTCATCGGCAGGAAAGGCCATCGGCCTCTACGCCAGGTGGACGCCGGCGCTGGACACCAAGATCGAGGCCGCGCTGCAGCGCCTGCGCGATGCCAGCATCGAGCATGGCGACGGCCTGGTTCAAAGCAGCAGCCTCGGCGTGGAAGACATGGTCATCACCGACCTGATCGCGCGCACCCGGCTGCCCATCGCCATATCCACGCTGGACACCGGCAGGCTGCATCCCGAAACGCTGGCGCTGATCCCGCAGATCAAGGACCGCTACGGCTTCGAGGTCGAGGTCTTCAAGCCCGTGGAGCAGGCCGTCGTGCAATTCGTCGCCCGCGAGGGCGAGGACGCGATGTACCGGAGCATCGAGTTGCGCAAGGCCTGCTGCGGCGTGCGCAAGATGGAGCCGCTCACCCGCATGCTCAAGGGCCGCTCGGCCTGGATCACCGGCCTGCGCCGCGAGCAAAGCGGCGCGCGCGGGGACGTGGCCTTCGACGAGGACGACGGCAACGCCCGCCGCAAGATCAGCCCCATCGCCGACTGGACCTGGGCCGAGGTCTGGGCCTATGTCGAGAAGAACGACGTCCCCTACAACCCGCTGCATGACCAGTTCATGCCCAGCATCGGCTGCGCGCCCTGCACGCGCGCCATCGCCGTCGGCGAGGACTTCCGCGCCGGCCGCTGGTGGTGGGAGGACTCGACCAAGGAATGCGGCCTGCACGCCAAATCATGAACGCTGCTGTGAAACCCGAACATCTGATCGCCGACGTGGACCACGCTCATCTGGATGCGCTGGAGGAGGAGGCCATCTTCATCCTGCGCGAGGTGGCCGCCAGCTTCGAGCGCCCCGCCCTGCTCTTCTCCGGCGGCAAGGACAGCTGCGTCGTGCTGCGCCTGGCCGAGAAGGCCTTCAAGATGAAGAACGCGGCCCATCCCAGCGGCTATTCGGGCCAGTTGCCCTTCCCGCTGGTGCACATCGACACGGGCCACAACTTCCCCGAGGTCATCACCTTCCGCGACCAGCGCGTGGCGGACATGGGCGAGCGGCTGGTGGTGGGCCACCTCGAAGATTCCATGGCCCGCGGCACCATCCGGCTGAGCCATCCGCTGGAAAGCCGCAACGGCCACCAGACGGTGACGCTGCTGGAGACGATCGAGGAGCACAAGTTCGACGCCCTCATCGGCGGCGCCCGCCGTGACGAGGAGAAGGCGCGCGCCAAGGAGCGCATCTTCAGCCACCGCGACAGCTTCGGCCAATGGCAGCCCAAGGAGCAGCGCCCCGAGCTGTGGACGCTGTTCAACACGCGCATCCGTCCGGGCGAGCACTTCCGCTGCTTCCCGATCAGCAACTGGACCGAACTGGACGTGTGGCTCTACATCGCCCGCGAGAGCATCCCGCTGCCGCAGATGTACTACGCGCATGAGCGCCAGGTCATCCGCCGCAAGGGCCTGCTGGTGCCGCTGACCGAGGTGACGCCGCCCGAGGCCGGCGAGACCGTCGAGACCGCCACCGTGCGTTTTCGCACCGTCGGCGACATGACCTGCACCTGCCCGGTCGAGAGCCCTGCCGCCAACGCGAGCGAGGTCGTGGCCGAGACACTGACCGTCACCGTGAGCGAACGCGGCGCCACCCGCATGGACGACCGCACCAGCGAAGCTTCCATGGAGAAGCGCAAGAAGGAAGGGTATTTCTGATGAAGGCGCTGCGATTCCTCACGGCGGGTTCCGTCGACGACGGCAAGTCCACGCTGATCGGCCGCCTGTTGTTCGACGGCCAGGCCATCCTCGCCGACCAGCTCGACACGCTGGAGCGCCGCGCCGCCGGCCGCCCCATCGACCTGAGCCTGCTGACCGACGGCCTCGAGGCCGAGCGCGAGCAAGGCATCACCATCGACGTGGCCTACCGCTACTTCGCCACCAAGACGCGCAAGTTCATCATCGCCGATGCCCCCGGCCACGAGCAGTACACGCGCAACATGGTCACGGCCGCCGCCGGCTCCGACGCTGCCGTCGTGCTGGTGGACATCACCAAGCTGGACCTGACCCAGGATGAAGTCCAGCTGCTGCCGCAGACTCGCCGCCACTCGCTGCTGGCCCAGCTGCTGCGCGTGCCCAGCATCGTCTTCGCGATCAACAAGATCGACGCGCTGGACGATGCCGGCGCCGGCTTCGCCAAGGTCAAGGCCGCGCTGGACAAGTTCTCCGCCGCCGCCGGCCTGAACGTCGCCGCCACGGTGCCCGTCAGCGCGCTGCGGGGCGACAACGTGACCCAGCCGCTGGACGCCCCCTGGTGGAACGGCGAAAGCCTGCTGCAGGTGCTGGAGCGTCTGCCGACGTTGAGCGAGCGTGCCGACGCGCCGCTGAGCCTGCCCGTGCAGTACGTCCAGAAGAACGCGCACCAGTCCGAAGGCACGGGCTTCCAGCCCCGCGTGCTGTGGGGTCGCATCGCCCACGGCGCCGTCAAGGCCGGCGACACCATCGAGGTGCTGCCGTCACGCCAGACAGCAGTGGTCGCCCAGGTGCGCCTGGCCGGCGAGACCGTGCCCAGCGCCGAGGCCGGCGACTCGGCAGGCCTGGTGCTGGACCGCCAGCTCGACGTCAGCCGCGGCGACTGGATCGTCACGCCCGGCTCGGCCACGAGCACCAGGACCTTCCCGGCGACCCTGGCCTGGCTGGACACCGAAGCCGCCAAGCCCGGCCGCAAGTACTGGGTGCGGCATGGCAACCGCTGGGTGCAGGCGCGCATCTCGGCCATCGATTCCGTGCTGGACATCAACACGCTGCAGCCGCAGGACGCGCATGAGCTGCCCGTCAACGCCATCGGCCGCGTGCAGATGGAAGTGCAGCACGAGCTGCCGGTCGAACCCTTCAAGGACAACCGCGTCGGCGGCGCGCTGATCGTCGTCGACCCCGCCAGCCACCGTACCAGTGGCGCGCTGCTGGTGGACGTGCAGGCCGCAGTGGTGGACGAGGCCTGGTGATGAACGCCGCGCCGGGCCACTCAAGGCAAGGCCGCCCCTGCATGACGGAGCGGCACCAGCTGCGATGGGTGCAGCCATGACCGGGAAAGTGATCTTCGTCAGCGCCGGCCCCGGTGCCGCCGACCTGATCACGCTGCGTGGCGCCCGCGCGCTGGCGCAGGCCGATGTCGTGCTCGCCGACGCGCTGGCCGATCCGGCCCTGCGCGACCTCGCGCCGCAGGCCCGGTGGATCTGCGTCGGCAAGCGCGGCTTCGAGCATTCGGCCAAGCAGACGGAGATCAACGCACTGCTCGTCAAGGCTGCCAGGGAGCACGCCCTGGTCGTGCGCTTGAAGGGCGGCGACGCCAGCGTCTTCGGCCGCCTGGAGGAAGAGCTGATGGCCTTGGCCGAGGCCGGCATCGCCAGCGAGGTCGTGCCCGGCGTCACCGCGGCGCTGGCCGCCGCCGCCCAGGCCCAGCGCCCGCTGACCCGCCGTGGCCGCGGCCGCAGCGTGAGCCTGACGACCGCCATGACCGAGGCCGGTGAGCTGCGTGCCGCCCGCTCGGCCGACACCGAGGTCTTCTACATGGCCGGCCGCCAGCTGGCCGCGCTGGGCCGCCAACTGCTTGCCGCAGGCTGGGCCGCCGACACCCCCACGCTGGTCGTCAGCCGAGCCGGCTGCCCGGACGCCATCACGAGCGAACACGCCCTCGCCGATCTTGCCCGCGCGGCGCTGCTGCACCGTGGCCGCCCCACCGTCGTCACGGTGGGGACTGGCGCGGGTGTTGTCGGAGATCAGGGAAAGCCCATGCCGGCCTCCAATAAAATCGCCATTTCGCCCGAAATCCCGTCGATGAAGGCGCCCCTCACTGCCAAGAGCTCCCCATGACCCACGTCGTCACCGAATCCTGCATCCGCTGCAAGTACACCGACTGCGTCGATGTCTGTCCGGTCGACTGCTTCCGCGAAGGCCCGAACTTCCTGACCATCGACCCCGATGAGTGCATCGACTGCGCCGTGTGCATCCCCGAGTGCCCGGTCAATGCCATCATGCCGGAGGAGGATGTGCCCGGTGATCAGGTCCACATGATCAAGATCAACGCGGACCTGGCCAAGAAGTGGCCCAGCATCACCAAGCGCAAGCCCGCGCTGCCGGACGCCGAGGAGTGGAAGGACCGGACGGGCAAGCTCGACGAACTCATCCGCTGATATACCCGGCGCGCCCGCGCCGCCTCGCATGCAAGAACAAGCCTCCCCGCGCCCCGATGCCATAGCGACCGACGCCGTCATCGTCGGCGCGGGGCCGGTGGGCCTCTTCCAGGTGTTCGAGCTGGGCCTGCTCGAGATCAAGGCCCACATCATCGACAGCCTGGCCTACCCCGGCGGCCAGTGCATCGAGCTGTATCCCGACAAGCCCATCTACGACATCCCGGCCGTGCCCATGTGCACCGGCAAGGAGCTGACCGACAACCTGCTCAAGCAGATCGAGCCCTTCGGCGCGACCTTCCACCTGGGCCAGGAAGTGACGACAGTGCAGAAGCAGGGCGATGGCCGCTTCTTCGTCGAGACCAGCAAGGGCACGCAGTTCCTCACCCGGACGGTGTTCATCGCCGGCGGCGTCGGCTCGTTCCAGCCGCGCACGCTGAAGGTGGAAGGCGTCGAGAAGTACGAGGGCACGCAGGTCCACTACCGCGTCAAGGGCCCGGGTCAGTTCGCCGGCAAGAACCTGCTCATCATCGGCGGCGGCGATTCGGCGCTGGACTGGGCGCTGAACTTCTGCGCCGCTCACGCCGACGGCAACCCGCACAAGGCCGAGAGCGTCATCCTCGTGCACCGCCGCGATGGCTTCCGCGCCGCGCCCGCAAGCGTGGCCAGGATGCATGAGCTGTGCGAAGCCCAGGAAATGCAGTTCATCGTCGGCCAGGCGACCGGCATCGACGAGCGCGACGGCCAGTTGACCGGCCTCAAGATCACCGGCAACGACGGCATCACCCGCATCGTGCCGTGCGACCAGGTGCTGGCCTTCTTCGGCCTGTCGCCGAAGCTCGGCCCCATTGCCGAATGGGGCCTGGCGCTGGAGCGCAAGCAGATCGTCGTCGACACCGAGAAGTTCGAGACCAGCGTGCCGGGCATCTTCGCGGTCGGCGACGTGAACACCTACCCGGGCAAGAAGAAGCTCATCCTCAGCGGCTTTCACGAATGCGCGCTGGCGGCCTTCGGCGCCGCGCCCTACGTCTTCCCCGACAAGCGCGTGCACCTGCAGTACACGACGACCAGCCCCAAGCTGCACAAGGTGCTCGGCGTGGACTCGCCGGTGTTCGACTGACAGGCCATGTGTCCTGACAACGGCCCGCCCACTGCGCGGGCCGTTTTCTTTTAGAATCCACGCGTCGCCGGTGCTTGCGCCGGCGGCTCTCCGCTAGGGGTGTTGATGGCCCACCGCCATCGACTGAGACAGTCCCTTTGAACCTGATTGAGGTAATCCTCGCGCAGGGAAGCAGCCGAACCGCAGCCCCACACCGTTCCCGTCTCCCGGGGGCTTGGCGTCTTCAGTGTTTGCCGACCTGCCATCGCTTTGAACTTCGATGGCAAAACCTTCCTTTTCCCTCATCGGCGCTGCCACGGCGCTGCTCTCCACCAGCCTGGCCTGCGCGCAGACGCTGCCCCAGGTGAGCGTGACCGGCAAAGCCACCGAGGTCGCCCCCGGCCTGGCCGGCTTTAGCGACCCGCCCGCCAAGCTGCCCATGCAGGCGCTGAGCCTGTCCGCCGAACGGCTCGATGACCTCGGCATCAGCCAGCTTTCGGGCATCACCAAGCTCGACGCCTCCGTCTCCGACAGCTACAACGCCGTCGGCTATTGGTCCAACCTCAAGGTGCGCGGCTTCGACCTCGACAACCGCTTCAACCTGCGTCGCGACGGCCTGCCCATCAGCGGCGAGACCGCGCTGTCGCTGGCCAACAAGGCCGCCGTAGAGGTGCTCAAGGGCAGCTCCGGCATTCAGGCCGGCACGAGCGCGCCGGCCGGCCTCGTCAACCTCGTCGTCAAGCGCCCGCTGGCTGACGACGCGACGACGCTGATGCTGGGCGTCATTGAGCGCGGCACCGTGGAAGCCCGCGTGGACCACTCTCAGCGCTTCGGCGCGAACCGCGAGTTCGGCCTGCGCGTCAACCTCGCCGCGGCCCGACTCGATCCGATGCTGCGCGATACCCAGGGCCACTCGCACACCGCCGCGCTGGCCACCGACTGGCGCCTCAGCCCCGACACCCTGGTGGAGGCCGAGGTCGAGTTCAACCGGCAGAGCCAGCCCAGCCAGCAGGGCTTCAGCCTGCTGGGCGACCGCCTGCCCGACCCGAAGCGCATCGACCCCAACCTCAATCTCAACAACCAGCCCTGGAGCCTTCCTGTCGTGTTCGACAACACGAACGCCTCGCTGCGGGTGCAGCAGAAGCTGGCCGGTGAATGGCGTGCCCAGGCAGCGCTGGGCATCCAGCGCTTGCGCACCGACGACCGGCTCGCCTATGCGTTTGGCTGCACCGCGGCCGACGGCAGCTACTACGCCTCCAGCTTCTGCCCCGACGGGAGCTACGACATGTACGACTTCCGCAGCGAGAACGAGCACCGCGACACGACGTCGCTGGATATCTCCGCCAGCGGCCCCGTGCAGCTCGCCGGGTTGCGCCATGACCTCACCGTCGGCGGCCTGAGCAGCCGGTTCAAGAGCCGCTTCCAGCGCCAGGCCTACAACTACACCGGCTCCGGCAACATCGATGGCAGTGCCGTCACGCCCGCCGCACCCGAGCTGACAGACGAGAACACCAACCGCGATGAACGCAGCAACGAGCTGTATCTGCGCGACCGCGTGGCCCTGACGGCCGACACCACCGCCTGGCTGGGTCTGCGCCACACCCGGCTGAATCGCGAGAGCGTGCGCACCGACGGCTCGCGCCCGACGGACTATTCGCAGAGCGTCACCACGCCGTGGATCGCACTCAGCCATGCCATCGCCAGCGACTGGCTGCTCTACGCCAGCTGGGGCGAGGGTGTCGAAAGCGACGTTGTGCCCAACCGACCGCGTTACAGGAACCGCGGCCAGGCGCTTCCCGCGATGAAGAGCCGCCAGACCGAGATCGGCCTGAAGACCGGCACCCAGCGCGTCGAGGGTGCGCTCACCGTCTTCGACATCCGCCGCCCGGTCTGGCGCGACGTCCTGCTGCCCGGCTTCCAGGCATGCAGCGCCCAGGACAGCTGCGAGCGCCGTATCGACGGGTACGCCCGCCACCGCGGCATCGAGGCCAGCGCCGACCTGAAATGGAGCGGCGGCGGCCTGTTCGCCAGCGCCACGCGTCTGCAGGCACGCCGCGACGGCAGCACCGATGCCAGCCTCAACGGCCTCGTGCCGCCCAACGTGCCGCAGACCACCATCAAGGCCCAGCTGCGCCAGGACCTGTTGCCCGGCCTGCAGGCCCAACTCGGCCTGCGTCATGAAGGCAGCCGCTTCGCGACGCCCGACAACAGCATCCCGGTGGCGGCATGGACGGTGGCCGACGCAGGCGTGCGCTACCTGCATGGCGTGGGCGGCCAGACCTGGATCTGGCGTGCGGCGGTCGACAACCTCGCCAATCGCCGGGCATGGCGCGAGTCGCCCTGGCAGTACGAGCACAGCTACCTCTACCCCCTTGCGCCGAGAACTTTCCGTGCAAGTCTTGAGGTCCGCTTGTGAGTCACCCGAAAAAGCCCCTATAATGGCGGGCTCTGTTCCTCGATAGCTCAGTCGGTAGAGCGCCGGACTGTTAATCCGTAGGTCCCTGGTTCGAGCCCAGGTCGGGGAGCCACAGAAATCACGTCGAAAGACGACAAGACGCATGCCGCAACCGCTTGGCGTGCCGACATAGAACTTTTCCTCGATAGCTCAGTCGGTAGAGCGCCGGACTGTTAATCCGTAGGTCCCTGGTTCGAGCCCAGGTCGGGGAGCCAAATCAAAGCCTCACATGCGAAAGCCTGTGGGGCTTTTTTCTTGGGCGACACGGCCACCCCGACCCCGGGGGCGACTTCACACTGACCTCACCGACGGCTCGTAGCATCCAATGAATAGCAACAACAGGATGGGCGGCCCATGAAGCGGCTTGCGGTGTCCCTGTTGGGGGGGCTGATCGGCTGGTTTGCGTTGGCGGCGGTGCTCATGGAGGTCTGCATCCCTGCGACTTGCAAGGGCTGCGAGGACGACTTGGGCGCTGGGCTGGTCGCCGTCATCATCTCGGCCGGCAGTTTCGCCCTGGCGGCGTTGGGCGTGTTGCTCTGCAACGCGGTTTACTCGTTCAGACATCGTCCAAAGCGCTCGTGAACTGGGCAACACGCCCTCCCCTGGACGGCAAATCCAGCGTCACTCCAATGGTTCGCAGCTTGCACTGCTCGGGAAGCCCAACTGAAGCCTCGCTGTGCAAGCAGTGGTTTTTCTTTGTCCTGCCGAGGAGCCATCGATGAGCACCCTGCCCGCCTGCCCGAAATGCCAGTCCGCTTACACCTACGAGGACGGCGAGCGACTCGTCTACCCCGCGTGCGGCCATGACGAGAACCTGTTCCCACAAAAGGCTTTCAAGCGCCTCCTTGTCGAGTTCGGGGAGGCTAGGACCTAACGGCACCTGATGTAGATTGATGTGTTGCTCTCATCAGCGTTCTGATTGACCTGCAGCGCGCGGACATACTGAAGGCCCGCTGGCACTTTGATTGCGCAAGCTGCCGCGCCATTCCAAGCGTTGAAGTTGTCACTGGACATGTCGCTCGTGCCGCACGGTTTTGCGGGTGCCCAGGACTGCCACAGACACACCTGCGCGCCACGACCGTTCCCGCCGGAAGAAGTCGCACCAGACTCGGCGGTGATGGTGACTTCCTGTGGATGTGGGAAGTTGAACTTAACCACCGGAGACTTGCCTACCGGGCGGTCTACGATGATCTGCCCTGGTCTGCAGTTTTCTTCGAAAGTGGTAGCCACCGGCGTGTAGGCTGGCGGTGCAGAAACGCAGTTGGCTACGCGATCCACCTGGGGCGTGGTAGAGCAAGCCGCAAGGAACGGCAAGAGCAACGACATGGCGAGCTTGATGTCCATCTGGCTTCCCTTTCCAAGAGGCTCCGATGATGGTCGTCCGCTGAAAACGCCAGGTCATCCCCAAAATTGCAGTTGCATCTCTGAGCTACCTGGCCGTTGAAGACGACAACTCTGGCAACGTGTCCAAAGCCGCATGCTGATGACCTATCTGACGATATCCGGACTCTTCGATCGGTCACAGTATTGCTTTGGCACAGGCACCACGCCGACAACGTGACCTTGAGGAGAGCCTGCCTCTTCCCTCCAAGGTGTTCCGACAGGCGCGTCCGTCAGCGTGCATCAAAGCCGACCGCCAACGCAATTTCATCTCCTTGGTCCGCCCGATCAACGTGCGGCCTACACCTCCCAAGGAGATCCATTGTGTGAGCCTGCTTGCAGCCGTGCTCGCTTGTCCCGAGCTGTCAGAAGCCTCCATTTCCTTAAAATTGCCAAATGGCTCACGCTCACGCTCTGATCAACCCGGCGATGCTTCGCTGGGCGCGTGGCCGTGTGGGGCTGGACGTGAACGAGGCGGCTCTTGCTGCCGGCGTAAAGCCCGAGCAGTTCCAGCAATGGGAAGAGGGCGATGCGCAGCCGACCTTCAGGCAGGCTCAGCATGTGGCAAGCGCGCTGCATACGCCGTTCGGCTACCTCTTCTTGCCTGAGGCTCCTGCCGACGAGCCAGCTTTGCCTGACCTGCGCACCGTGGGTGGTGCCCCTGCAGGTCGGCCTAGCGTCAACCTCATGGAAACGGTCCAGCACGCCCTGCAGCGTCAGGCCTGGTTCGTGGAGTACCTCCAGGAGCAAGGCGCAGAGCCCTTGCCATTCGTCGGGCGCTTCAACACGAATTCCAGCGTGGCGCGAGTGGCCCAGGACATTCGCGATGTACTCGGAGTGGATATCGAGCAGGGGCAGCGCAACTGGGAAGCGTACTACCGCGAGTTGATTGACGCGAGCGAGCGCGCCGGGGTGCTGGTGATGCGCAGCGGCATCGTCGGCAACAACACGCACCGCAAGCTCGACGTTGGCGAGTTCCGCGGCTTTGCCATCAGCCACTCGCTGGCGCCTGTCGTCTTCATCAACTCCTCCGATGCGCCGTCGGCTCGGCTGTTCACGCTGCTACATGAGCTTGCCCACATCTGGCTCGGCAGCAGCGGGATTTCCAACGCAGCCCCTGGCAACACGCGTCGTGAAGAGATTGTCTGCAACAGCGTCGCGGGTGAGTTCCTTGCGCCTTCGGCGGTCTTCGCCGAGTTGTGGGCGGCTGCTGCGCAAGACTTGGCCGTTCGCGTGGCCGAGCTCGCGCAGCGATTCCACGTCAGCCGGTTCGTCGTTATCCGCCGAGCTTTGGACATGGGCCTTGTCGATCAGGCGACCTACTCGGCTTTCTACAGGGCAGAGCTCGATGCCTTCCGCGCCGCAGAGAGCGGCGGCGGCAGCTTCTATCGGAATGCTGGCGCAAAGAACAGTGCCCGTTTCGCCCAAGCTGTCATTGCTGAAGCGTTCAGCGGCCGTCTGTTGCTGCGTGATGCCGGCAGGCTGCTGGGCGTGCAACCGTCGAAGATCCGTGACTTCGCGGGGCAGCTAGGCTCATGACCTATTTGCTTGACGCCAACACGCTGATCGAAGCGAAGAACCGCTACTACCGCATGACGGTCTGCCCGGCCTACTGGAGTTGGGTGCAGCGCAGTCATGGCGCTGGCCTGGTGTCAAGCATCGAACCCGTCGGCGCCGAGCTCAGGCGGGGGAACGACGAACTTGCTGAATGGGCAAAGAACCAAGCGGGGCTTGTCACCGACCGCCGTAATGGAGCCACCGATGTTCGGCATATTGGAGCCAGGAACAGGTGGGTAGAACGGGCGTCCCGAGGGGGTTACGCCGGGGTGGATTTTGAAGGCTTTTGCGATGCCGGTTTTGCGCCGGCTGCGATCTGCTTCGGAGCCCGGTACGACTGCCCGTCCAGCACCAGGCAATAGGCGTTGTGACGCAGCCTGTCTAGGCTCGCGCTGGCCAGCAGCCGGTTGGCCGGGAAGGCCTGGTCCCACTCGGTGAAGTCCAGGTTGCTGGTGACGATGGTGGCGGCCTGCTCGTAGCGTTCGGCGATCAGATCGTGCAAGTCCTCGTCGGCCGGCGCGCGCAGCGGCTTGAGGCCGAAGTCGTCGATGATGAGCAGCGGCACCCGGGCTAGGCTGGCGAGTTTGCGTTCGTAGCTGCCGGTGGCGCGGGCCGCGTTCAGGCTTTGCGTGAGGCTGGCGCAGGTGGTGAAGACCACGTCCACGCCCTGGCGCACGGCGCAGTGCCCCAAGGCCTGCGCGAGGTGGCTCTTGCCCGTGCCGCAGGGCCCGACGATTAGTACCGGAGCCTTCTCCCCCAGGTAGCGCCCGGTCGCCAGGTCATGCACCAGGGCTCGGTTGAGCTGGGGCAGCCGCTCGAAGTCGAACTGTTCCAGCGTCTTGGTGGTGCGGAACTGCGCGCGGCGCAGCCGGGTGGAGAACTTCTTCTGCTCTCGCCGGGCGATCTCGTCGCTGATGAGCAGGGCCAGGAAGTCGGTGTAGGCCATCTTGGCCTCGATGGCCTGGCGGTTGCGGGCTTCGAGAGAGTCGAAGATGCCGGACAGGCGCAACTGCTTGAGCTGCGGTGCCAGTTCGGGGGCGGGGTTCATGGCGCTTCTCCTTCAGGGTCAATGCAGCAGGTCTTGCTGCGGGTTGGTGGATAGGGACGGGATGGCATCGGCGAACAGCTCGGAGGCCGGCCGCGTGAAGCGGGTGCGGCCGTAGCTGGCGGGTGTGGCTGCGGGGACGTCGGCACGCTGGTCGGCGCCGGTGGCCAAGATGGTCTTGACGGTGCGGTAGTGAGGCGAGCCATGCGCCAGCGCGCGGGCGCAGGCGGCTTCCAGCCGGGCGGCGCCATAGGGCTTGAGCAGCGCCAGTACGCCCTGTGCCGCCCGCAACCGCTCCAGGACCTGGTCGCGCAGCAACTGCTCGATCAGCGCCGCGCAGGAGACTCCGATGCGCTCGGCCTGGGTCGCGCACCAGGCACGGTCGCGGCCGAAGAAGGCTTGCGCCTCGGGCGGCAGGTGCTCGCGCACGCTCACACGCTGCCCCGGGCGCCGGCCGCGCGGATGGGTGGCGACGTGGCGGTAGTCCTCGAACAGCGCCACGGCCGCGTCGGTGGCGCGCAGCCACAGGGTCTTGCCCACCAGCGTGAACGGCGCCGAGTACAGCACCCGCTCGAACTGCACATGGCAGTCGCGGTGCACGCTCACGCGGTGCCAACTGCCCAGGTCGGGTGCCTGGCTGGGGAGCGCCTGCAGTAGCGGCGCCTCCAGCGCGAACAAGGCCAGCGGCGTGCGCCGGGTGGTGCCGTGGCAGCGCACACCGGCCTCCTCGAGAACCCAGGCCCGGGCCTGCGCGTTGAGATCGGCCAGGTCGCGGAACGTGCGCAGCGGCAGGAAGTTGCCCTTGAGGTACTTCACGCCCGACTCGACGATGCCCTTCTTCTGCGGGTCGTGCGGCGGGCAGGGGTCGATCTTGAAGCCGTAGCCTTCTGCGCACTCGGCGTAGGCGCGCTGTACGGTCGGGTCCTGGGCGCAGGCGCGGGTGATGGCGCACTTGGCGTTGTCGATGATGACGCGCGCGGGGACGCCTGCGAACCACTCGAAGGCGCGGCGGTGGCAGCCCAGCCAGGTGGGCACGGTCTGGTCCCAGACGAACTCGACGTACTGGTGGCGGCTGTGCGCCAGCGTCATCACGAAGGCCCAGGTGCGCCGGGGTTGGCCATCGGGGTGGAGGAGCGTGGGGCCGGCGCCGAAGTCGACCTGAACTGCGTCGCCTGGCTCGAAGTCGAGCCGGCAGGTGGTCTCGGGCGGGAGTTGCTGGCGGATGTCGGCCACCAGGCGGCGCACGGCCGAGTAGCTGCCGGCCCAGCCGTGCCGGCGCTTCAACGCGGCGTGGATGGCCGTGCCCGAGACGCTTTGCTCGACCCAGGCCGCGATCTCGCTGCGATGCGCCTCCAACGTGGAGATGGTGGTGCTGGCCTTGCGCGGGCTGCCCAGCGCGGCGGCTATGGCTTCGTCGTCGGGCAGGGGCTGGGTGGTGTCCAGCCAACCGCGCTCGGTGGCGATGCGTCGCCACTGCGCTGCCTTGGGCCGACCCATGACACGGGCCGCGGCGATGTCGCGGTCGGAGTCGCCCTGGCGCATGCGCAGCAGGGCCTGTCGGTAGTGATGCATCTCGAATCTCCTGCGCGCCATCCCTGGCCCTCCGGGCAAATGACCCGAAGGGTAGAGATGGCCTCGCGGTGTTCGAGACACCCGTCAACCCGGTGCCGACTGGCTCCTATATGCCGATCCGGCCCTGGCTCCATTACGCCGATCACGCAGTGGCTCCAATACGCCGGTCAGCCGCTGGCTCCTACATGCCGATCACGGACTGGCTCCTATACGGCGGTCGGTGACAGGGCTTTTCCTGCATGTCTCCGACGAAGGCACGCAACAGGCGTTCACACAGGTCGCTACGCATGTGGCCTCCCAGGTTGCGGTGATGAAGGCCGGAGCCCTTGAAGAGTTCCTGAGTGGCGCGGACCCCTGGCTCATCGCCAAGGCGATGACCACGCAGGATGCCGTCATCGTCACCCACGAGCAGTTCAACCTGCAGATGCGGCGCAAGTACAGCATCCCCAATGTGTGCCAGCACTTCGGTGTGACGTGGATCGACACCTTCGAACTGCTCAGCCGAACGGACGCAAGATTCGTCCTCGCGGATTAAATGGGGTAATGCCGATGAGGGACCGCTCCGGTCCTTCTGGTCCTGATCTGGTCAGGGGCTTGGCCACAATCGAGCGGCTTGCCCTCTCGCTTGGGCGAGCCAAGTCATTGCCAATGCTAGGGTGAAGCCTTCTTTCAAGGATCCTCGCCCGGTTCTCACACGAACTGTGAAACCGCGTGCCCCTGGTTCGAGCCAAGGCCGGGAGCCACCATCAAGCCTCACATGCGAAAGCCTGTGGGGCTTTCTTCTTTGCGAACCTGCATTCCTTGCCTCTTCGCCTGGCAACCGCCAATTGCTGCAAGTCTCCACCGCCAACCGGTCCGCTGCGAAGACTACCGATCGCGGATCACATCGGGGATTCGATGAAGGCTCGCACGTCCGCCTCGTGCAGCCGCGACTCACCAGTTGATTGGACACGTTCGCAGTTGAGCCCCTGAATGAACAGCGCCCTAAACAGAGTTGTGGATGGCGAGACCGATGTCGAATCGCAACATACGCCAATCGCATCGACTCAATCAACGGAAGGGGAGCGGCTATGGGCGACGCAAGTCAGATTCCAGCGGACAAGAAGAAGCGCCTGGAGGACCTCGTGTTCTACGCAGTCGACAAGGCATCGCCTTTCGCACTGGCCTTCGACGCGAACACCAACACGCTGGACAAGATCGACAAGTTCAAGTTCAGCGAACTGGCGATGACGGGCCAGGGCATCGCGCTCATGTGGCTGTGGATCAACGCCCACTGCCAGCCCGACGCCAAGCCCGTGGGCGCCAATGTCGCAGGCAAGGCCAGGACCGTGGCCGATGTGCACACGGCCGTGCTTGCCAACGCGACGGCATGACAGGAGGTGACATGAAAGCCAAGACACCTCATGTAGCGCTGGCACTGCTGTCGGCGTTGTGGCTTGGCGCAACGCCCGCCACCGCTGACATCAGCCTGAAGGCGGCTGACGCGCCCGTCGACACGCCGTGGACTCAGCCGGCCAGCATCTCTCTCGTGCGCGAGAAGGGCATCAATACGGTCACCGCGGACGTGGTGCTCAAGTACCAGTCCGAAAGAAAGCGCTGGGACAGCCCGAAATATGCGGCCGACGGCTCCTACGGCATCGGCGTCTACCTGCACCGCGACAACACGGTGGATGCCCAGAAGAACGACCGCGGCATCACCGCGTCGTATTCAGGCCTAGTGGCCCCAAACATGGCTGCCGACGGTGGCGTCGCCAGCTTGGCCTATTCCCTCAAGGCCAGCACCGGCAAAGGGCTGGTTGAAGTCGAACCCGTGCCAGGTACCAAGACCATGGCGGACAAGACCAAGAACCGCATCGTCGCGACGCTTGGCGGCTTCTACCAGCCGGGCTTCGGGCGCGGTGCGACGCCAAAGCAGGGGGTCCAGCCAGGCATCTTCTTCATCGACGGCGGCATCAACATGTACCTCGACGAATCGCGCGGCAACAACGTGCCTGGCACCGGCCGCCTTACGGGCGCTTCGGCCAAGCTGGCCCTCAACTACGCGCCGTTCGGCCTGGAGCCCATGGAGCCCACTAAAGGACTGGCCATGGTGCCCACCCTCCGGCTCGCCGCACAGACCCAGCACGACCTCAGCGCCAGCGGTTCGCGGATCAAGGCCAATCGCAACCTCTACACCGCCGATTTCGCGCTGCTGTTCGCCAAGCCGGACACTGACCCCAAGCAGCTCGTGCCCACGCTGACCCTATCGCGATCAGTTGGCGCCGATGTGCTGGTCGGCCGCAAGCAGTCCGCGAAGACCGAGCTGACGTTCGGCGTGAGCTTCTGATATGGCTGCTCTTGTCAAACACACGAGCTCAAGCGGCCCGGGGCGATGCGGTGCGATGTCTGCTGCGACGGTGGATCAGGCTGGTATCCGCGGGTTGGTTGCCGCTCTACATCTACCCGTCATGGAAGGTACCTCTGTCTAGCGTCGCGGGCTGCCGAAGGTTTTCCGTTAAAGAGGTGCGGAGGGGTCTTCCAATCGTGAAGCTGCCCGCATCGCCGCAGGCCGCTCGCGTTCGTCAATTCAAAGTGGGAGAGGCCCCACGTGCGATGGCCCACACGGAGCCGGCCAGCTCCAGGGCCACGGCGACGCAGGCCATGCTTTGCTGGACGCCCCGTGACGACAGCCGCGAGAAGCGCTTGGTCAAGCGCAACTGCGCCTTCCAGGCACAGCCGCGCACTGTGGTGATGAAGGCGGGGTTGTCCTGCATCGCGAAAAGCCGGACGTAGCACTCGGAACGGCCGAGCGCTCCCCGGCACCACCTCAGGCCTATGGAAATGACTATCTTGTCAGACAAAAACGGATGTCCTGCATGGCGATGCTCGCGCGCCGCTGCCTGAAGCCATCCGTCCATCACATGCTCCAGGACGGTGTCGGGTACGCCGGCCTCGGCGTCGACTTCCTCGACTGCCGAGATCGATCCAAGACCGTCCGACGCCTGCCCAAACGCCTTCAAGAGCCCGCCCATGGGGTGCTTGCCGCACCCCATGGGGCCCGGGGGCATCAGTAGCGCACGACCGAGCGGATCGACTTGCCTTCGTGCATCAGGTCGAATGCCTCGTTGATCTCGGTCAGCGGCATCGTGTGGGTGACGAAGGGGGCGAGCTGGATGTCGCCACGCATCGCATCCTCGACCATGCCCGGCAGCTCGGAGCGGCCCTTGACGCCACCGAAGGCCGTGCCCAGCCACCTGCGGCCAGTGACGAGCTGGAACGGGCGCGTCGAGATCTCCTGGCCCGCGCCAGCCACGCCGATGATGACCGACTGCCCCCAGCCGCGGTGGGCGCATTCCAGCGCCGCCCGCATCACATTGACGTTGCCGATGCACTCGAAGGAATGATCCACGCCCCAGCCGGTCATCTCGACAATGACCTGCTGGATGGGCTTCTCGTGGTCCTTGGGGTTGACGCAATCGGTTGCGCCGAAGACCTTGGCCAGGTCGAACTTGGACGGATTGGTGTCGATGGCAATGATGCGGCCTGCCTTGGCCAGCTTGGCACCCTGGATCACCGCCAGGCCGATGCCGCCCAGGCCGAACACGGCCACCGTGTCGCCCTCCTGCACCTTGGCCGTGTTCTTCACCGCTCCCAGGCCCGTGGTCACGCCACAGCCGAGCAGGCAGACCTGCTCCGGGTTCGCATCGGGATTGATCTTCGCCAGCGACACTTCGGCCACCACCGTGTACTCGCTGAAGGTCGAGCAGCCCATGTAGTGATAGACCGGCTGGCCGTTGTAGGAGAAGCGCGTCGTGCCGTCAGGCATCACGCCCTTGCCCTGGGTCGCGCGCACGGCCACGCACAGGTTGGTCTTGCCGGACTTGCAGAACAGGCATTCACCGCACTCCGCCGTGTAGAGCGGGATCACGTGGTCGCCCGGCTTGACGCTGGTGACGCCCTCGCCGACCTCGACGACGATGCCGGCGCCTTCGTGACCCAGCACGGCCGGGAACAGTCCTTCAGGGTCGTCACCGGACAGCGTGAACGCATCGGTGTGGCACACGCCGGTGTGCGTGATGCGCACGAGCACCTCGCCCTTCCTGGGCGGCTCGACATCGAGTTCGACGATCTGCAGGGGCTTGCCCGCTTCGAAGGCAACGGCGGCACGGGATTTCATGGGGATGACCTCTTCAAGTGAAGGTAGCGCGGCTCGGCAAGCCGCGCTCATTTGAGATAAGTGCGGACCAGGGCCGTCATGTCCTGGGCCAGTTGATCGCGGTGCGTTTCGGCGTCCTGAGGCACGGCGAGCTGTTCGCGGATATGCGACTCGAGGATCTCTGACATCAGGCCGTTGACAGCGCCGCGCAGCGCGGCCACCTGCACCAGCACCGGCCCGCATTCGTCGCCGGCTTCCAGGGCACGCTCCAGCGCCTCGGCCTGGCCGAGGATGCGGCGAACGCGCAGCAACGCCTTTTTCTTGTCCTGGGGTGAGTGCGGCATGGATGCATCATATACCCCCCAGGGGTATATGGAACAACCCCCACGATGCATCCGCCGGGCTCAGCAATCGAGCAGTCGCCAACGTCAACTGCTCCGCTCCCCCGGTCCAGGGCCGCAGACGCAGGCGGCCAGCCGCCTTCCATGCGATGAGCCCCGGGGCGACCGCGATGCCCGGGCAGAGATCTCACCGACGCTCCCACGCATCCACCTACCGCCATGACACCGCCAGCGGCACAGGCCGCGGGCATTGCCGCTGGTCGCCGGTCCCAGGCCGTCGGGTACCGGCCGGGAGCGCCACGCGCCCTCGGCCCGCGCTCAGGAAAAGTCGCGCGCCTCGTCCGCCTGGGTCCAGGCGATGACCTTGTCGTCGCACAGCCGCTCGGCGTCGGTCAGGCCAACCGCTCCGGCGACGTCGCGCGGAAGGGTGTCGAGCAGCGCCGTGCCTTCGATATCCAGCTCATGCGCGCGCGCGCTCCAGCACGACAGGTACAGCAGGCTCGAAAGCGTCTGATCCTCGGAGTCCTGCGGCTCGCACTGGTAGCGGATGGCTTCGACGATCTTCTCCGGAAACAGCCATCGCGACGCGAAGGCGGCGCCGACTTCGGGATAGGCATAGCCCAGATCGGCGAGCTGGGCTTCATAGCGGCCGTCGTCGGCCGAGAAGCCCGGCTGCAGGCTGGCTCGTTCGGGCATCGCCATCTTGAGAATCAGGTCCCCCGTGCCGTGCAGCAGTCCCGCGGTGAACGCGGCACCCTTGTCCAGCCGCAACTCCTCGGCCAGCGACTGCGCGATCTTCGCGACGTCCAGGCTATGGCGCCAGAACTCGGTCATGTCCACGCCGGGCACGCCCTTGAAGGCGCCGCCCACGGCCGCTGCCTGCACCAGTTGGCGAGTGACGTTCAGTCCCAGTATGGCCGTGGCCGCTTCGACCGTGCCTATGCCAGGACCGCCCGTGCTGTAGCGCGCGGAGTTCACCAACCGCAGGATGCGCACCGTCAGCCCGACCTCGCCGGACAACAGCTGGTTGACCTGACGCAGATCAGGTTCCTCGTTCTGCAGCTCCCCGAGAATCCTGTGAACGGCCTCCGGCAACGAAGGGATCAGTGCATCGGTGGCGAGAAGGTCTTCGAGTTTCATGGGCACCTCGCGGGGAATACGTGATGCTAATGGCCTACGCCCGATCTTCGTGCCCCCTGGAGCGCTACCCCGCTCGAAGCATGAAGGAAGGCGCAGAAACGCTCCCTAGAATTCGGGGACAAGGTCCTGCCCGCGCCCACTGTCCGCCAATCCGCCAATCCGCCGATTCGCAAGCCTCGCTCGCGCCCCGGGCGGGAACAGCGGATCCAGCCTCACATGCACAAGCCTGGGGGCGTTTTCCTTGCTGGCTTCGCCAGCCCAAGTTCCACGAACCCGCCCCATGTCCACCCTGCCCGCCTGTCCCCAGTGCCAATCCGCCTATACCTATGAGGATGGCAGCCAGCTGGTCTGCCCCGAATGCGGTCACGAATGGTCGGCCCAGGACCCGGCGCCCGCAGCAGCCGACGAGGTCCGCGTGGTCCGCGATGCGGTCGGCAACTTGCTGCAGGACGGCGACACGGTGACCGTCATCAAGGACCTGAAGGTCAAGGGCTCGTCCCTGGTTGTCAAGGTCGGCACCAAGGTCAAGAACATCCGCCTGGCCGATGGCGATCACGACATCGACTGCAAGATCGACGGCGTCGGCGCGATGGGGCTGAAGTCGGAGTTCGTGAAGAAGGCCTGAGCAGGCACCCGGCCGCGCGACCGGGAGCCACTACTTTGTCGACCAGGCATCCGCCAGGTCCTCGAGCTCGCAGAACATGCGAGGGTTGTCCGTCCTGGTCCTGCCCAGTGCGATCAGGCCGGACAAGCGCGTGTGATAGATGACGACGATGCCACGGAAGAACTCTCTGGCAAGCTGCTCGTCCAGCGCACTGTGGCGCAGTTGCAGGGCGAGCGCCTCGAGGATGTTCAGGACGAACAGCGCGCTGTTCCTCAGTTCATCGTCGGCATCGATCTTTGCGGCGAGTTCCACCTGGGACAGTGTCGGCGCGAGCTTCATGAAGCTGCCGACCTTGTGGATCACCTCGGCGCACTTCGGGTCCAGCCATTTGTCGATGAACTTGGCCGTCATCTCCAGCTTCTTGAGCTGGACGGTCTCCTGGTGTGCGGCATTCAGGCGAGCGAAATTCAGGGCCGCATAGATCGCCGCCGTCGTGCCCACCCCGGTCGCAACGATCTTGAGGAGATCTTCCAGGTGCGCGGCCCAGTCCTTCACCCAGGCGTAGAGGCAGGCCGCCACCAGCGTCAGGGCAAGGCCCGCCAGCAGGCCGGCGAATGGAATGCTCACTCGTGCTGTCAAGCGGTCGCTGGGCGCCGTCATGGATCTCCCCTTGCCGGCACTGCCGGTCCCGCGATGTTGCCAGCCGCCCCTCAGACAGCGCCACCCCCGCTAACCCCAAACATGTGGAGACTCCCCGCCTGTGGCGGGCGCCTGCACGGCCTGAGCCGAGCACCCAGCACTTCAGGTCGACACTGCCCCCAGCATCGCTGCGCGGCCAGGGCGGCGCGCTCAGCGTGGCATGCGTCCGAGCGGCGAGCAGGCCGGGCCACGCGTCTGCACCAGCCGCGCCAGCGTGGCGCAGCCATCGATGCGCCCCTGCGCGGCGGTGACTAGGGCCGTCTTCAACGTGGGCGCGCCGCGCGCACCATCGAGCTCACGCACCAGCGCCAGCAGGCCCGAAGCATGGGCCGCGGCGAAAGACGACCCCGACACCAGCGACCAGCCTCCGCCCGGCGCCGTACTCGGTACGTCGCGCCCCGGCGCCAGCACGGCACCCGCCGGCAGCGGCGGCGCGCTGCCGACGACGAGCACGCCGGGATGGCTGGCCGGAAAGGGATCCCCCGGGCCCGACAGCGCCGTGACGACCAGCGTCCCACGCGCCAGGGCCTGGTCCAGCAGCAGCGCCAGCAGCCTGTCGTCGGGTCCGCCCAGGCTCAGGTTGATGACGTGGACACCCTGCTGCAGGGCCGCGTACAAGGCCTTGGCCAGGCCCAGGCCGGTGCACAGCGTCTGGTCCGGCGCCGCCTGCCAGCAGGCACGCAGGGCCAGCAACCGGGCCTGCGGCGCGATGCCGGCGATGCCGGCGCCGTTGTCGGCCCGCGCCGCGATGATGCCGGCCACCGCGGTGCCATGTCCTTCCGCGATTAGCGGCCGATCGTCCACGAAGTTCTGGCTGAAGACCACCTGACCGGCCAGGTCCGGGTGGTCGGCCTGCACGCCACTGTCGACGACGGCGACACGCACACCGCGCCCGGTTGCGAGCCGGTGCAGCTCGGCCAGGTGCCACTGCTGCGCGGCCGGCTGGGCGGCGTACAGCGGCTCCTGCTCGCTGCCCTGGGCACGGTACAGGCCCACCGGCTGGGCCCAGGCGACGCGGTGGTCTTCGCCCACGGCACGGGCCACCTCAGCGGAGGAGCGCGGATCGCCATCCGGCAGCCGCATGACAAAGCAGTCCAGGCCCGCCAGCGGCATGGGCCACTCGCTGCGCATCTCCAGCGCGTGGGTGCGGGCCAGCGCCTGGGCCAGTTGCCGGCGCGACTGCCGGCCCTCGGCGTCCGCGTCGGAACTGGCATCGCCGGCGGCCGGCCTGTCCTGCGTCCTGGGAAGCTGCAGCATGACCAGCACCTGGCGCTGCGCCTCCGCGGCTTGAGCCCAGGCCGCAGGGCCCGGGAGGCAGCAGGCCAGCAGCACCAGCAGGCGCATCAGGCCCGGCAGGCTCAGCCACAGGCACACCGGCTTCATTGGGCGGCCCCCGGCTGCAGCGGCTCGGCCAGCGCCACGATGGGCGCCCCGCGCAGCGCCGCCAGGCCCCGGGCATCGACGCGCAGCAGCCAGGCTCCGGTCTGCGTCGGCCCGGCGACGACACTGGCGCCTTCGGCTCGCAGCAGCTCGCGCACGGCCTGCTCACCGGTGCCGGGCTTGAACATGACGATGGCATCGGCCACAACCGGCACGCTGCCTGCAGCGGACAGGCCCTGATAGCTCGCCTCGTCCTGGCGCCCCGCAAGCAGCAAGCCCAGCAGCAGCACGATGGCTGCGCCCTGCAGGCCCAGCGCCCAGGGCATCCAGCGCGGCCCCGCCCTCGGCTTGGCCCGCCGCATCTGCGCATGCATCCTCGCCAGGCCGGCCTCCACGTCGCCGCCCTCGGGCAGGGCACCGGCGACGCCCAGCAGGGCCTGCATCGGCTGCTCCGCCGCCAGCTCGCTGCGGCAGGCCTGGCAGTGCAGCAGATGGCGCTCCACCTCTTCACGCTCGGCATCGCCAAGCTGGCCGCGCGCATACCAGGGCAGCAGCGCCTGCACGGCGGCATGCTCGTCATGGTCCATCGGGATCACCACACTCATCACAGCTCTCCATGCCCGGCCAGGTCGTCCAGCAACAGGCGCAGCCGGCGCCTGGCATAGAACATCCGCGTCTTCACGGTCTCGGGCGGGCAGCCCACCACCTCGGCGATCTCGCCATGGGGCATGTCATGGAAATAGCAGAGTTCGACGACGGCCCGGTGCTCCGGCGAGAGCTCGGCCATGGCCGCTTTCAGCCGTCCGCGCAGTTGCGCCAGGCCCATGCGCTGCTCCGGCCCGGGGCCGGAGTCGGCAGGCTCGTCAGCCGCGTCGGCCTCCACGGGCAGGTCTTGCCGGCTGAGTGCCTTCAGCGCCTTGCGGTAGGCGATACCGAAGATCCAGGTCGACAGCTTGCTGCGCCCGTCGAAGCTGTCGGCACGCTGCCAGACGACCAGCAGGGTGTCGTTCAACACCTCCTCGATCGCATCGGGCTGGCGCATCAGGTGCGACAGGAAGCGCCACAGCCTCGGGTGGTAAAGCCGGTAGAGCGCATCGAACTCGGCACGGCCGCCGCCCTTCAGCCCGTCAAGCAGCGCGAGCTCGAGCCGCTCGGCCGCCGGCCCTCGGGCCGGCGCCGGGGCGTCCTCGCGTTGTCTTCGGATGCCGGGCCACTTCAACATGCTCGTCCTCATTCGCGTGTGTATTCCGGGGTAACGCCTCGAGGTTCAAGCCGATGGTAGCCAGGCGCGCTATCGTTGCACCCATGAGCGACGCTGGCGCCCTGCCCCTGGAAACCCGCAGTCCGGCCTGGGCCGGGGAACCACCCGACGCCACGCCCCAGTTGCTGGCCGGCGGCGGCGAGGCAGGCGCGCGGGAATGGCGGGTCAGCGGCGACTGGACGGTGCTGGCCCTGCGCGAGCGCTACACCGAGTTCCGCGAACGCGTGGCCACCGCCATGGCGCAGACACCGGACGCCCTGTGGGACCTTCGAGCCCTAGGCCGGCTTGACACCGCCGGAGCGCTGACGCTGTGGCAAGGCTGGGGCCGCAAGCCGCCGCGGCGGCTGCTGTGGCTGCCCGAGCACGTGACGCTGTTCTCCCAGTTCGCCCAGCCCGGCGCCCTGCCCAGGCCCAAGCGCCAGCTCGGCCCCGGGATGGAGGTGGCCAGCCTGCGCCTGCTGGGCTTCGTGCGACACGGCGTGGACATCGTCGCCCTGGTCGGCCGGCTGCTGCTGGACTTCGTCCACGTGCTGCGCCACCCCTCGCTGATCGGCTGGCGCGAGATTTCGGCCAACGTCTTTCGCACCGGTGCCCAGGCCCTGCCCATCACGGCCCTGGTGGGCTTCCTCGTCGGGCTGACGCTGTCCTACCTGATCTCGCGCCAGCTCAAGACCTACGGCGCCGACATCTTCGTCATCAACATCCTCGGCCTGGCCGTGCTGCGCGAGCTGGGACCGCTGCTGGCCGCCATCATCGTGGCCGGTCGCTCGGGCTCGGCGATGACAGCGCAGATCGGCGTCATGCGCGTCACGCAGGAGCTGGATGCGCTCTCGGTGATGGGCATCTCGCACACCGTGCGGCTGGTGCTGCCCAAGGTGCTGGCGCTGGCCGTGTCGCTGCCGCTGGTGGCGCTGTGGACCAGCGCAATGATGCTGCTGGGCGGCATGGCCGCAGCCGGCGCCCAGCTCGGGTTGGACCCGGGCACCTTCCTGCGCACGCTGCCAGGCGTCGTCGAGCCGGCCAACCTGTGGCTGGGCTGGACCAAGTCCATCCTCTTCGGCGGGCTGATCGCACTGCTGGCCAGCCACTTCGGCCTGCGCGTGAAACCCAACACCGAAAGCCTCGGCCAGGCGGTCACGCAGTCGGTGGTGACGGGCATCACGCTGGTCATCGTCGTCGACGCGGTCTTCGCGGTGCTGTTCTCCGACGTGGGCATCTGAGGCATGGACACCCCGGAAGCCATCATCGAGGTCGACAACGTGACGACGGCCTATGGCAGCCACGTCATCCATCGCAACCTCAGCCTCACCGTCCACCGCGGCGAGGTCGTCGCGCTGATCGGCGGCTCGGGCTCGGGCAAGACCACGCTGCTGCGCCTGCTGCTGGGCCTGGAAGTGCCGCAGGCCGGCAGCGTGAAGATCTTCGGCCACCCGCTGGGCCGCTGCGCCGCGCGCGACCTGGAGCGGGTGCGCTATCGCTGGGGCGTGCTGTTCCAGAACGGTGCCCTGTTCTCCGCGCTGAACGTGTACGACAACATCGCACTCCCACTGCGCGAGCTCAAGAGTGTGCCGCCCGACCTCGTCAGGCCGCTGGTCATGCTCAAGCTGGCCCAGGTGGGCCTCAGGCCCGAGGACGCGCTCAAGCGCCCGGCGGAGCTCTCCGGCGGCATGGTCAAGCGCGTGTCGCTGGCGCGTGCCCTCATCCTGGACCCGCAGCTGCTCTTCCTCGACGAGCCCACGGCCGGCCTGGACCCGGACAGCAGCAAGCAGTTCGTCAAGTTGCTGCGCCGGCTGCGCCAGGAGCTGGGCCTGACCGTCGTCATGGTCACGCACGACGTGGACACCCTCTTCGCCGTCGTGGACCGCGTCGCCGTGCTGGCTGACCAGCACATCATCGCAAGCGGCCCGCTGGCCGAGGTGGCACGCCTGCCGCATCCCTTCGTGCGCAACTTCTTCCTCGGCCATCTTGAACGCTGCGCCGACGAGGACCTGAGGCGCTTCCGACTCAGCCTGGACGACACCAGCGACGAAGGCGGCGTGCCCGCCGTCCTGCGCGAGGACGCCAACGTATAGCGCCCATGGAAAACAAAGCCCACGCCATCGCCGCCGGTCTCTTCTTGCTGCTGCTCGGCCTCGCGCTGGCCGCCAGCGTCGCCTGGTTTCAGGGCGACCACACGGAGCGCGTGCGCTACACCGTGGTCTCGCGCAGCGGCGTGGCGGGCCTGAACCTGAAGGCGCCGGTCAAGCTGCGCGGCGTGGAGGTCGGCCACGTGGAGAGCATCGCCTTCGACCCCGAGGACCCGCGCCAGATCCTCGTCGGCATCGCCGTCGACGCGGCCGCACCGGTGTCGACAGGCACCTACGCCCAGCTGGGCCTGCAAGGCGTCACCGGGCTGTCCTTCGTCGGACTGGAAGAGGCAGACGCCAAGGCGCCGCTGCGGCGCGCAGCGCCCGGCGCCCGGCTGCTGCTGCGGCCCACGCTGCTGGACCGCCTGGCCGAGACTGGCCCCGGCCTCGTCGCCGGCTTTGCCGAGGCGGCAGCGCGGCTGAACGCACTGCTCAGCGACGACAACCGCGCCCAGCTCGGTCGCACGCTGAACGGGCTGCAGCAGGCCGCCGACGACACCAGCCGCCTGATGAGCGCGTTGCAGCCCGGCGCCCGCGAGCTGCCCGCGCTGCTGAAGGATGCCGATGCCGCCACCCAGCGTGCCGACGCCGCGCTGCGCCGCATCGAGGCGCTGGCGGCCGATGGCCAGCAACTGGCCCAGGCGCTGCAGTCGCGTGCCGCCGTGCTGGACCGGCTGGACGCCGCCGCCGCCCAGGTGCAGGCCACCAGCCGCAACCTCGAAGTTGCGCTGGTGGGCGAAACACCGCCGCGCACCCGCCCGGTGCTGGCCGACATTTCGGCAGCCAGCCGCAGCGTGGAGCGCGCCGCCACCGACCTCGGCGACCAGCCGCAAAGCCTGCTGTTCGGCCGTAGCGCCCGGCCGCCCGGCCCTGGCGAGGCCGGCTTTGCCGAACGACTGAAGGCGGGCAGCAAATGAAAACACGCCTCTCGCTGATGGCAGCGGCCCTGCTGCTGGGGGCCTGCTCACTCGCTCCGACAGTGCCGCCGCGCACGGTCTACGACCTCGGGCCGGCGCCTGCCACGGCGGGCAGCGGCGGCTCCCTGGCCTGGCGCATTGCCGACGTGACGGCCCCACCCTGGCTGGCCGGCGACGGCATCGCCTACCGACTCGCCTTCCAGCAGGCCCAGCGCCTGGAGCAGTACCGCGACAGCTTCTGGGCCGCACCGCCGGCCGCTTTGCTGACACAGCGACTGCGCGAACGGCTCGCCGCCTCGCCAACACCACCAGCCTGCGAGGGCCGGCCTGCGGCCCTGGTGGCAGTGGACCTGGACAGGTTCGAGCAGGTCTTCACCGGCCCGTCGAGCAGCCAGGCCGTGCTGCGGCTGCACGCGACGCTATGGCCCGCCGGCGCCAGCGGCCCGATCCTGCAGCAGCACTGGCACCTTGAACGCACGGCGGCCACGCCCGACGCGCCTGGAGCCGTGCGCGCACTGGCCCAGGCGGTGGATGAAGTGCTGCCGCAACTGGCCGACTGGCTGGTGGCGTCGGCCTGCCGCTGAACCCGCACTGCTGCCGACGCGTCGCGGCTCGCCAACAGCCGCCACGGTTGCGTAGCCTGCCGCCGATGCGCTACCTTCACGGCAGAGCGTCATCGCGCCACGAGGGGAGGCATGGACATGGCTGGAGCCGCACTGCCCGAATCCGCCAGACGGCGCCATCTGGTGGTCGCTGCGCTGGCCGGCCTGGCCGGCCAGCGGGCCCTGGCGCTCGAGACCCTCTACGTCACGGCGGTCAGCAAGACCGGCAGCAGCGGCGTCGCGGCGCGGCTACTGGCCGACATCTACCGCCGTGCGGGCCTGGGCCTGCAGATCGAAGTATTGCCGGCGCCGCGCGCCAGCCTGCTGGCCCTGTCGGACAAGGCCGACGGCGAGTTGGTCCGCATCGCCAGCTATGGCCAGACCTACCCGCAGTTGCTGCGCGTGGACCCGGCCTTCTACCGTGTCAGCGTACGCGCCTACTCGCTGGCCGCGCGCGGCGCCCACGTGCTGACGCGCGAAGACCTGCGCCACTACGCACTGGGCTCCATTCGCGGCATGGCTTACGTGCAGGAGCTGACCGAGCACCACCCAGCGCTGACCTTGACGCAGAGCCCGCTGCAGCTCTTTCGCATGCTGGTGGCCGGCCGGCTGGACCTGGCCGTATGCACGACGCTGGCCGCACGGTCGGCCATCGCCGAGCTCGATCTCAAGGATCTGGACATCTCACCCGAGCTGGCTCGCTTCGAGCTCCACCACTACCTGAACCTGCGCCGCAGGGAGCTCGCCCAGCGCATCGCCGAGGTCATCCGCAAGATGCGCGACAGCGGCGAACTCGAACAGCTGACTCAGCAGTACGAGACGGCAGCACCGCGCGAGTAGCTGCGCGGACGCCCGCGCAGGCAGTCCACGGACGCCGGGAACACCGTTGAGCGTGTCAGTCCGGCGCCGCCGCGATGCACTCGATCTCGACCCTCGCGCCCAGCGCCAGACCATTGCAGCCCAGCGCGCTGCGAGCCGGCAGCGGCGTGGCGCCGAAGAACTCTCGGTAGACCTCGTTGAAGGTCGGCCAGTCGGCCATGTCGGCCAGCATCACGGTGCAGCGCACGAGATGCTGCAGGTCCAGTCCCTGGCCGCGCAGCACGCTGCGGATGTTCTCGAGCGTCTGCCGCGCCTCGGCGCGCAGGCCACCTTCAACGAGCCTGAGCTGGCCCGGCAAGTTGCCGAGCTGGCCGGAGAGGTAGAGCATGCTGCCGACACGCACTCCCTCCGGGAAGGGCACGGTGGCCGGCACAACCTGGCCGCTATTGAAGCGTTCGAAGCGTTCGATTGGGCTCATCGCGGACTCATCCCCATGGCTTGTTCCAGCGCGGCAGGATCGTAGACCCGGCCACCCTTGATGGTGCGGTGGACGCGGCGGATGTCACTCATGTCGGCGAGCGGGTCGCCATCGACCAGGATCATGTCGGCCAGCTTGCCGGCCGTGATCGTGCCGCGGTCCTTCTCGACGCCCAGCACGCGCGCCGGCGTGAGCGTGGCGATGCGCAGCACCTCGGCCTTGGCGATGCCGGCCTGGGCGTAGAGCTCCAGCTCCCGGTGCAGGCTGTAGCCGGAGAAGCCGTCACTGCCGGGCATGATGGTGACGCCACCGTCGTGCAGCCGCTTGAGCATGCGCAGCAGGCCCGGCAGGGCCTGGGCGTAGACGGCCTCCTTGCCAGCCGGCACCGCGACGGCGCCCGAGAGCTGGCGGCGCATCACCACGGTCGGGAAGCGCTGCACCACCGGCCGAAGCGCCGGCGCGGCGCGCGCGGGCTCGCCGGAGAACAGGCCTTCCAGCACAACCATCGTCGGATCCAGCACGGTCTGATGTTGGCGCAAGAAGGTGACGAACTCGCTGAACTCGGCTTTGCGGCCGTCGTCGGAATCAAACTGCGCGAGCTTCTCCGCCAGTACCGTGTAGCGGTCGCGAGTGCGCGTGTCCTTCACCTCGTTGGCGAAGAAGTTCAGCAGGATGAAGTTCAGGTGCTGGATCTCGTCCGCACCGGCCTCGACGAAAGCTCGTGCATAGGTGAAGGCCGGCACGTGGCCGCTGACGCGCAGGCCGCGCTCGTGCGCGCGGTCGGCCACCGTGGCGACCAGGGCCGGGCTGAAGGAGGAGTAGATCTTGACCTGGGCGTAGCCGCGGTCGGCATACCAGTCCACCGCAGCGCGGGCCTTATCGGGTGTGTCGACCTTCACATCGGTCGGGCCGGCCAGCGGCCCTATGCCCTCGATGATGCCGGCAAGCAGAACACGCGGCCCGAGCTCGGTGCCAACATCAAAGCGCTTCACGCGCGCCAGCATGGGCTCGTTGTCGTTGGCCATGTCGCGCGCGCTGGTCACGCCGGCGATCAGGTCGAACACGCCGTCGACGTTGCTGAAGTGCTGGTGCACGTCCCACAGCCCCGGCATCAGGAAGCGGCCGGCGGCGTCCAGCAGCTCGGCGTCCGCCGGCGCCTCGACATCGGCGTCTGGGCCGACGCGCACGATGCGCTCGCCGCGGATCAGCACGCTGCTGCCGGGCCGCACGCTCAAACTCACCGGGTCGAACAGCCGCGCATTGCGGATCAGCAGCGCACCCTTGGGGCGGTGCGTGTGCTGCTGCGCCAGGCGTGCATGCCAGGCCTGGTCTGCGGCCTGCTGGGCGGCCTGCAGCCGGCCAAGCTCGGGCAGGTCGCTCGCCTGCAGCACCTCGAACCAGTCGTCGATGACGCCGGCCGTCTCGCCCTGGCCGTCCAGCCAGACGGACACCGGCGTGAACTCGATGCCGCTGATGCGGTGCAGCGTCAGCCTGCCCAGGGTCTCGCCCTGCTCCAGCCAGGCCTCGCCGGCTGGCAGCAGCTTGAGCCGCCGGCCCGGCGCCTTCAGCAGTGCCCGTGCCAGCACACCCATGAACTCGGGCGGCGGGTTGGCCGGCAGATAGAAGCCCGCCGCACGGGTCTGACCGCTCTCGATGCGGTTCTTCCAGTGCGCCAGGCCCTGGGCATCGCGAGCGAAGCGCTCGCTGAACTCGACCTTCCAGTAGTCGTTGCCCTGGGCCTCGTAGCTGACGGGCAGGCCTCGTGCATCGAGTCGCCAGCGCGCCTGGATGACGTCGCCGCGGCCGCGGTCGTTGAAGCGGTAGTCGGCGGCGGTGACGCCGGGCTGCGGCTGGGTCAGCGTCTGCGTGCCGGCCGCGTTGCCATGGATCTGGACCTGGTCGACCCGCGCCTGCACGGCGCCGGCAACGAGCATCAGGACGATCAGCCAGCGTTTCATGCCCATGCCTCCTGCATCAGGCGGCGGAAGTTGCCGCCGAGGATCTTGTCAATGCGCGCCTGGCCGTGGCCGCGCGCGGCCAGCAGCTCGGCGAGCCGGACGAACTGCGTCGGCCCGCACAGGTCGGGCAGGAAGAGGCTCACGTCCGGCGTCTCGCCAGGCGCGCCTATGCCCATGCTTCGCCTCAGCTCGGTCTCGGCCGCCAGCATGGCGCGGTAGGCGTCCATGTCGTCGATGGCCGTGGTGCCGCCGTCGGTGCCCAGTCCCACGTGGTCCTCGCCGCAGACCTGGAGGGCATGCTCCAGGTGGGCGATCAGGTCGGCGGCCAGCGGCTGGCCGGCCAGCCGCAGATAGGGCATGAAGTACAGACCCACGACCCCGCCCCGCTCGGCCAGCAGGCGCAGCTCGGCATCGCTCTTGTTGCGCGGATGGTCGGCCACTGCGCGGCAGCCGCTGTGGGTGATGGCCAGCGGCCGATGCGCCAGGCGCAGCGCGTCCAGGCAGGTCTGCTCGCTGCTGTGGCTCAGGTCCACGAGCACCCTCTCCTGCTGCAGCCGCTGCACGACCTCGGCGCCGAAGCCGCTCAGGCCGTCGTCGTCGGCGACCGTCGCGCCGCAGCCGACTGCGTTGCGGCCGTTGTAGGTGAGCTGGATGACGCGCACGCCCAGGTTGGCGAACAGCGCGACGCGGTCGGCGCTGCGGCCCAGCATCTCGGTGTTCTGGAAGCCGTAGACGACACCGATCTGGCCGTCCGCCCGCGCCGCGTCGATGTCGGCCACGCCGTGGACCTTGCGCAGCGCTGCGGGCCGGGCGCGGATGAACGCGTCCCAGCCGGCGATGTCGGCCACGGTGGCCTCGAAGGGCTCGGCGCTGCCCGCCACATGGCCCAGCGTGATATTGACGGCCGACAGCCCGGCCGCGCGCGCATCCGCCAGCGCTCGGGCGTCGACGTTCTGGCCGGTGCTGGTGTAGGCCATCACGCTGCGGTCTTCGGCGCCGGGCGGCGTGCGCAGGTTGGGGTTGTCCAGGACACCCAGGGCATTGATGACGAGGTTCATTTTCCGTGCCTCATTTTTCGGGCCGCAGCAACGGCAGCAGGAGAAGGCAGCTCAGCCCGACCAGCGCATCCAGGCCCAGCGTCGCCGCGTAACCCCAGTGCTGGACGGCATAACCCTGCCAGACGACGCTGTAGGTGATGGAGAGATTGGTCAGCGCCATGTAGGCCGCGAACTGCGTGGCGGCCACCGCAGGCCGGGTGATACCCATGAACACGGCCACGCGCGCGCCGTAGATGAAGCCGAACAGCAGGTGGTAGGCGACGACCGCCGCCATGAAGGCCTGCACCAGCGCCGCAGGCGCCTGCTGGCCCGGCGTCCAGCCGTGGCGCTGCAGCTCCAGCATCAGCACCAGCCCCGGCAGGCTCAGCAGCACGACGTACAGACCCAGGGCCTTGCGCAGCGGGACGCGATCCGACAGCCAGCCGCCCACGACGCAGGTCACGGCCGTGGCCGCCTGCGAGGCCGTGGCCAGCCAGGCGATTTGCCCGTCGCTCAGGCCCAGGTCCACGGCCAGGTTGGCCTGCAGCCCGCGAGACAGCGCCATCGCCGAGATGGGCAGCAGGCCGAACAGCAGGCCTGCGAAGGCCAGGCGTGAGCCCAGCAGGGCCTGCAGCGCCTCGCGGACGAAGTTGCCGATCTCGCCCATCACCGCAGGCAACGAGGCGCCGCCGCGCACGGCCACCGTGCCCGGCGCCTCGCGCATCGGCACCACCACCAGGCCCATGACGGCGGCGATGGCCAGCGCCAGCACGAGGATGCTGCCATCAAAACCGATGCGCCCCATCAGCAGCAGCGCGCCACCGCCCCCCACCAGCACGCCCAGCGACTGGCCCGCGAACATCATGCCGCTGGCGAACGCGCGCTCGTCCTCGTGCAGCGTGGTGACGGCCAGCGCATCCACCGCCACGTCCTGCACCGCGCCGAACAGGTTGTGCACGACCAGCAGCGCCGTGAACAGGCCCAGCTGGGTCGCCGGGTCCAGGCGAGCCAGCGGCAGGAGCGTCAGCACCATCATCAGCTGCGCGCCCAGGATCCAGCCGCGGCGCGGCCCCAGGCGGCGCGACGTGATCAGGTCGACGAAGGGGCCATAGGCCCACTTGAAGGCCCAGGGTAGCAGCACCAGGCCCAGGAAGCCGCCGATCTCGGCCGTGCCCAGGCCCTGACGGCGCAGCTGGGTTGCGACCGTCGTCATCGCAAAGCCCAGCGGCAACCCCTCGGTGAGGTACATCAGGAAGAACGCCGCGATGCGCCCCCTGCGGGACGCCAGCAGATTCGGCAGTCGCATCGCCCGTCATCCCTTCTCTTGAACGGCGAACAATTCTAGAATTTTGTTCTAATGAACAGCCCCCGTGGTTCCACCAGCCGCCTCGCCGAGGTGCTCGAGATTGCGTCGCCGGGCGAGCGTGGCGCCAGCCGGCGTGCGGTGCTGGCGCACGCGCTGCCCTGCTTCAACGCCCATGGCATCGAGGCCGCCACCATCGAGGAGCTGCGCCTGCGCAGCGGCCAGAGCGTGGGCACGATCTACCACCACTTCCGCAACAAGGAGGGCGTGGCCGCGGCGCTGTTCTTCGCCGGCTTTGACGACCAGAGCCGCGTCATCGCCGAGCGCACGCATGCCGCGCCCGACGCCCATGCCGCCGTGGTCGAGCTGGTGGCAGCCTATGTCGGCTGGGTGACGGCACTGCCCGAGCTGGCGGCCTTCCTCTTCATGGCGCGCGAGACCATCGCCCAGGGGCCGCACGGTGACGCGTTGCGCGAGCGGCTGGAGGCGCGCTACGCCCCCATCGACGCCCGCCTGGCCGAAGGCGTGCGCGCCGGCCTCATCGCGGAGCTGCCCGCCGAGCTGATCCCGGCCCTGGTGCTGGGGGGCGCGGAGTCCTACTGCCGGGCCTGGCTGGCCGGCCGGCGCCAGGGCCGGCCCACGGCCTACGCAGCACTGCTGGCCGAAGCAGCGTGGCGGGGCATCGCAGCCGATTGAGCGCCTCCCCAAGCGCGCAACCGCTTGAGGATTTCTCCGACCCGGCCCGAGTCCGGGGTAAACCATGTAATCTGGAATGGACCGGGTGAGATATCTTTATTGAACCGCTGTTTCATTTTTTAGATCGTGAACCTTTCTCCCGGGGCCGCCCACCGGCCCGTGTCCATTGCCGCCCTGGGCGAATGCATGCTGGAACTGCAAGGCCAGGCTTTCGGCCAGCTGCGCCAGACCTTCGGCGGCGACACACTGAACACTGCCGTCTACCTGGCCCGCTGCGGCGGCGAGCACCTGCGGGTGCATTACGCGACGGCCCTGGGCGACGACACCCTGAGCACCGGCCTGCTGGAGCGCTGGGCCGCGGAAGGCGTGCAGACCGGCCTGGTGCAGCGCCTGCCCGGGCGGCTGCCGGGCCTGTACCTGATCGAGCTGGACGAGGGCGGCGAGCGGCGCTTCCACTACTGGCGCGGCCAGGCGGCGGCGCGCTCCTACTTCGACACGGCGGCAACGGCGCTGGAAGATCAGGCCGACGCGCTGGACGCCCTCTACCTGTCCGGCATCAGCCTGGCCATCCTGCCCCCGGCCGGGCGCGAACGCGTGCTGGCGCTGATGGCGCGCATGCGCGCCCGTGGCGCCGTCGTCGCCTTCGACAACAACTACCGCCCGCGCCTGTGGGAGTCGCTGGCCGATGCCCGCTACTGGTACGAACGGGCCTTCGCGGCCGCCTCCATAGCGCTGATCACGGCCGACGACCACCAGGCCCTGCTCGCCTTGCCCGACCTGGCCAGCGCCGTCAGTGCCGCCCAGGCCCTGCCGGTGGAAGAGATCGCCATCAAGCGCGGCGCATTGCCCGCCATCGTCGGCGGCGGCAGTGCCTGGCAGGAGGTTGCCGCCGAGACCGTGTCCCGCGTCGTTGACACGACGGCCGCGGGCGACTCCTTTGCCGCCGGCTACCTGAGCCGGCGCCTCGCAGGCGCCGCGCCGGCCGCGGCCGCGGCCTTCGGCAACCGGCTGGCGGCCCGTGTCATCCAGCATCCCGGTGCGCTGATCCCGCGCGACGCGATGCCTGACCTGATGGCCACCGCATGAGGCTGGCCTGGGTCCTCGCGCTGGCCACTGGCCTGAGCCAGGCCCAGGACCATGCGCCGCTGCATCCCGCCACCTACGTGCATGCCGGCTGGGCCCAGACCACCGGCGGCCAGGGCGGCAAGATCGTCCGCGTAACGACGCTGGCCGGCGACGGCCCCGGCAGCCTGAAAGCGGCGCTGGAGACGCCTGGCCCGCGCATCGTCGTCTTCGAGGTGGGCGGCGTCATCGACATGGGTGGCAAGAGCTGGAAGCTGCGCGAGGGCCGGGTCACCATCGCCGGCCAGACGGCGCCCGATCCCGGCATCACCCTCGTCAAGGGCGAGCTGGAGGTGTTCGCCAGGGACGTGATCCTGCAGCACATCAGCATCCGCCCCGGTGCCTACGGGCGGCCCAGGCGCAGTGGCAACGACCACGACGGCCTGTCCACGGGCGACGGCGCGGCGCGCGTCATCGTCGACCATTGCAGCTTCTCCTGGGCGACGGACGAGAACCTGTCCGCCAGCGGCCGGCGCTTCGAGGGCGCCACGCCCGACGACTGGCGCGCCAACACCTCGCACGCCATCACCTACAGCCACAACCTCATCTACGAGGGTCTGGGCGAATCGGTGCACGTGAAGGGCGAGCACAGCAAGGGCAGCCTCATCCACGACAACGTCACGCAGATCCTGCTGCTGGGCAACGTCTACGCCTCCAACCGCGAACGCAACGCGCTGTTCAAGGGCGGCGTCTGGGGCGCGATGGTCAACAACCTGATCTACAACCCCGGCTGGCGCGCCGTTCACTACAACCTCGTCGCCCACGAATGGGTGGGCCGGCCCTACCAGGTCGGCAAGGTCACGCTGGCCGGCAACGTCTACCGCGCCGGGCCCGGCACCGAGCGCAACCTGCCCTTCTTCACGCTGGGCGGCGTGGGCGACGTGCAGCTCTACGAGCAGGACAACATCGCCGTCGACCGCCAGGGGCTGCCCCTGCCGATGACGGGCCGCTACACGACCAGCGCCGACATCGTGCCGGTGCGCGAGCCCTATCTGCCGCCAGGCCTGCACTGGCTGGCGCCGCGAGAGCTGGAGAAGCTGCTGCCGCTCTTCGTTGGCTCGCGCCCCTGGGCCCGCGACCCGCTGGACTTCAAGCAGCTGTCCGACATCGCCGAGGACCGCGGCCTGCACATCGACGACGAGACCCAGAACAACCCCGAAGGCCTGCCGCGGCGCAAGCCGACGCAGCGCGCCTTCGTCGAGGCGGACTGGAACCTCGCCGACATGGCGCCGAAGGCCGGCTGGCAGTCGCTGTTCACACAGACCTCGAAGTGAGACCGCCGCGCCACGGCGGCCCCGATCCAGGAGACGTTTCCATGAAGACCCGCATCACCTTGCTGGCCGTCGCGCTGCTCAGCCCAGCCGCCTGGGCGCTGGAGCTGAAGTCCGCCGACGTGCACAACAGCGACGACTACCCCACCGTCGTCGCCGTCAGGCACCTGGGCCAGGTGCTGGCCAGGAGCAGCGGCGGCGCGCTGACGGTCAAGGTCTTCAACAAGGGCGCGCTGGGCAGCGAGAAGGAGACCGTGGACCAGGTCAAGCTAGGCGCGCTGGCGATGGCACGCGTCAACCTCGGCCAACTGACAGCCATGTGCCCCAAGACGCTGGTCCCGGCCCTGCCTTTCCTGTTCCGCGACACCGCCCACATGCGCCGCGCCTACGACGGCGCGCCCGGCGCGGAAATCCTCAGGGGCTGCGAACACCAGGGCATGGTGGGCCTGGCGCTGTACGACGCCGGCGCCCGCTCGATCTACGCCCGCAAGCCCATCAGGACGCCGGCCGACGCCAAGGGCCTGAAGATCCGCGTGCAACAGACCGAGCTGTGGGTGGCCGCGATGACGGCGCTGGGCGCCAACCCCTCGCCCATGCCCATAGGCGAGGTCTACACCGGGCTCAAGACCAGCCTCATCGACGCGGCCGAGAACAACGTCCCCAGCTACGAGGGCTTCCGCCACTTCGAGGCGGCCAAGTTCTACAGCCGCACCGAACATGCCATGACGCCCGACGCGCTGTTCATCAGCAAGCGGGTGTGGGACAAGCTCAAGCCCGAGCAGCAAGCCCAGTTGCGCGAGGCCGCCAGGGCCTCCGTCACCGTGCAGCGCGAGCGCTGGGACGCCCAGGAGGCCAAGGCGCTGGCGACCGTCAAGGCCGCCGGTGCCGAGATCGTCGATGCCGACCGCGAAGCCTTCCGTCGCGCCGTGCAGCCTGTCATCGCCAGGTTCGTCAACACGCCAGAACTGCAGAAGCTGGTCCAGGCGATTCAGGACATCAAGTGATGGCCTACACGAGACTCTGCGCGGCGCTGTCGCGCTGGTCGCTGCGCACAGCCGTGCTGGGGCTGGTGCTGCTGGTGGTCTGCGTGCAATGGCAGGTGCTGGGCCGCTACCTGCTCAACGACTCGCCCACCTGGACCGAGCCCGTCGCGCTGCTGCTGGTGCTCTACATCACCGCGCTGGCCGTGGCCGTGGGCGTGCGCGATGCGGGCCACCTCGGCCTGGAATCCATCGTCGCGCTGCTGCCCCGCGCGGCGCAGCGCGTGGCCGAGGCAGGCATCCACCTGTGCGTGATGGCGTTCGCCGTGCTGATGGCCCAGGCTGGCTGGGAATGGCTGACGCTGAAGTGGGACGAGCCCAAGCCCATGCTGGGCGTGCCAGAGGGGTTGGACTACCTGCCGCTGGTCATCTCCGGCGCGCTGATCGTGCTGTTCTGCGTGGAGCACCTGATCGCGTTGTGGCGCGGCACGGCAATCGAAGAGGCGGGGGTCTGAGGTGGAGGGATTGGAGCTTTGGGTCATGTGCGGCAGCTTCGTGCTGCTGCTGCTGCTGGGCGTGCCCGTGGCCTTCGCCATCGGGCTGTCGTCCATCGCCACCGCGCTGGCGGCCGACCTGCCGATGGCCATCGTGTTCCAGAAGATGGTGGGCGGCATGGAAGTGTTCTCCTTCCTCGCCATCCCGTTCTTCATCTTCGCCGGCGAGCTGATGCTGCATGGCGGCATCGCCGCGCGCATCGTCAACTTCGCCAACCGCCTGGTGGGCCATGTACGCGGCGGCCTGGGCATGAGCAACGTGCTGGGCTGCACGCTGTTCGGCGGCGTGGCCGGCTCGCCGCTGGCCGACGTGTCGGCCATGGGCTCGGTGATGATCCCGCTGATGAAGCGCGAGGGCTACGACGCCGACTACGCCGTCAACGTGACCACGCATGCCGCGCTGGTGGGCGCGCTGATGCCCACCTCGCACAACCTCATCATCTATGTGCTGGCCACGGCCGGCATCGCGGCGGTGAGCGTCTTCAACCTCATCCTGGCGGCGCTGATCCCGGCCCTGCTGCTGACGCTGGCCAACCTCGTCGCCGCCTACACGGTGGCAGTCAAGCGCGGCTACCCCACGCATGGCGCCTTCCCCGGCTGGGGCGCCGTGTTCGCGGCCTTCGTCGCGGCGCTGCCGGGGCTGCTGGTCATCGTCATCATCCTGGGCGGCATCCTCAGCGGCGTGTTCACGGCCACCGAGTCGGCCGCCACGGCCGTGTGCTGGGCGCTGATCGTCACTGGCCTGGTCTACCGCTCGCTGTCCTGGCGCGGCTTCCTGGCGGCCTGTGCCAAGGCCTGCAAGACCACCGGTGTCGTGCTGCTGCTGATCGGCATCTCTGCCGCCTTCGGCTACTTCATGGCCTTGTACGAGGTGCCGCAAAAGACCGGCGAATGGCTGGAGCAGCTCAGCGGCAACCGCCCCTGGGTCATCTTCCTGTGGGTGAACGTGCTGCTGTTCCTGCTGGGCACGTTCCTCGACATGGCGGCCACCATCCTCATCTGCACGCCCATCTTCCTGCCGCTGTGCATGAAGGCCGGCATGGACCCGACGCAGTTCGGCGTCGTCATGCTGCTGAACTGCGCACTGGGCCTGAACACGCCTCCCGTGGGCAGCACGCAGTTCGTCGGCTGCGCGATCGGCGGCGTCAGCGTGGGCCAGGTCATGCGCTCCATCGCCCCCTTCTACGGGGCACTGCTGGTCACGCTGCTGGCGGTGACTTACATCCCGGCGCTGTCGCTGGCGCTGCCGGCATGGGTAGGCGGCTAGAAACCCGGATAGCGCGACAGCACCCGGCTCCATTCGGGCTGCTGGCGCGCCCGCTGCAGGCCCAGGTTGAGGCGCTGCAGCAGGCCCGGCCGGCGCTCCAGCGTGCGATGGCCGACGTAGACATGCACGGGGCTCACGGCCAGCTCCAGCACCACCTCCACGGCCTCGCCGGGCTGGCGCGCGGCGCGATAGAGCAGCGTCGCGGGGTCGTCGATGACGAAATCCACCCGCCGCCCGCGCAGGGCCGACAGCGTCAGGTCGTTGGCATACAGCGGCACCAGCAGCCCCGCCAGCTCGGGGTCCTCCAGCTCGCGGCGCACGGCCAGCGGGAAGACCACGCCACGGATCACGCCCACCTTGACGGCGCGCCCCTTCAGGTCGGCCAGCCGGCGCGGCAGGTTGGCCGCGCCCGCCAGGCTCAGCAGCGCGACGCGTTCGTTGCGGTAGGGCTGCGTGAATTCACCAAAGGCCAAGCGCTCCGGCGTGTGCGTGGCCGAGGACATCAGGTCCAGCTCACCCTGCGCGATGTCCGGAATCTGCCGTGCCCAGGGCCGGCGCGACCACTGCAGGCGCTCGCCGGCGGCCTGCGCCACCAGTTCCAGCAGCTCCACGTCCAGCCCCTGCGGCGTGCCGGTGGCGCTCCGGCTCTGGAACGGCGGGTAGTCGCTCCAGCCGATGCTCAGCGGCGCCCGCTCCTCGGCCATGGCCGCCCTGGCTGGCAGGGCCAGGACCAGGGGCAGCAGGCAGGCATCGCGGCGGCTCAGGGACATCGGCCGACTCTCGCACAGCAGCGGCTGCCTGAGAGCCCGTACGGACCATGAGACAGGCACGCCGCCACCTCCTCGCGTCAATCGCGTCGCTCACGGCGCTGGCCGCGTACGCCCGGCCCGGCCGCGCCGAGGCGCTGGACGACACCCTGGCCAGCCTGCAGCGCCGCTGGCGCCCTCGCCTGGCCTGGCGGCCCGACCCGAGTTGGCGCGCCCAGGCACTGGCCGCCGCGCGCCGCCTCATGCTGCTGCCCGGCGACGATGGTGGCGCCTTCGCTACCGACGTGCTGGCCGAGCAGGACCGAGGCACCCATGTCGCACAGGCATTGACGCTGCGCGGCGCATTGGGCGACCGCGTACCGGCCCTCTACTTGCGCCCCAAGGCGGCGGGGCCCCATCCCGCCGTCCTCGTCATGCACGACCACGGCGCGCGCTTTGACATCGGCAAGGAAAAGCTCGTGCGCCCGCTGGCCGCCAGCCCTGCTGCCGATGCCTGGGCGCAGCGCTACTACGGCGGACGCTTCGTCGGCGACACGCTGGCAGACGCCGGCTTCGCGGTGCTCGCCATCGACGCCCTCGGCTGGGGTGAACGCGGCCGCGCCGGCTTTGCCCGCGACGACCAGCAGGCCCTGGCCAGCCACCTGATGCAGCTCGGCCACAGCTGGGCCGGCGTCATTGCCAGCGACGACCTGCGCTCGCACCGCTGGCTGCGCGAGCGGCCCGAGGTGGATGCCGGGCGCGTCGCGGTGCTGGGGTTCTCGATGGGGGCCCTGCGGGCCTGGCAGCTGGCTGCCGTCAGCGACGACGTGTCCGCCTGCGTCGCCGCGCACTGGATGTGCACGCGTGAAGGGCTGCTGCGTGCCGGCGAGCACACGCTGCAGGGCCAGTCGGCCTTCAGCATGGCCCATCCCGGGCTGGCTGCCGAGCTGGACCATCCGGACGTCGCCTCGCTGATCGCGCCGCGGCCGCTCCTGCTGTTCGGATCGCAGGAGGACCGGCTGTTTCCATGGGACGCCACGCAGGCGGCGTGGCAGCTGCTCGCGCGGGCCTGGCCGGGCGGCACGGGCTTCGGCACCCAGGCCACGGCCGGCGGTCACCGCTTCGACCTGGCGCAGCAGCGACACGCCTGCAACTGGCTGATACACCATACCTAACACCGAGTTCGCATAGTCCTGCGGCATCATGCGCCATGGCCTTCTCCCGCCACCTCCTGATGCTGGTGCCGCTCGCCTGTGCCGCCTGTGCGCCCTTTCCCCACCTCGTCACGCTGACGCCGGACATCACCGGCACGCTGACCCGCGACGGGCAACCCGTGGCCGGGCAGGAGATCCAGCTGGCCCGGGGGCCGGACGCCGACCCCTGCAGCATCAGGCTGGAGTCGGCACGGACCGGCGCCGACGGCGGCTTCAAGCTGGAGCGCAAGACCCAGCTCGTGCTCATCTATGCGCCGCTGGTGGCACCACTCTCGGTCAGTCCGTTCAACGTCTGCGCGACCACGCCTGACAAGACCCTGCTGCTGTTCCGCGGCCTCGTGCCGCTCTACAACGCGCGGCCACTGGAGCTCGCCTGCACGTTGAAGGAACTCCAACCCGCGCTTCCCCAACCCGCGTACCAACGGCTGCCGCAGGCGGAGCCTCCCTGCAAGGTCGGCCAAGTCCGCCTGGAGTGAGCTGTCGCCCGCGTGGGCGATCATGGGCGACGCCAGCGGCGCGGCATCCGCGCAAGGTTGAGCCACCGTGCAGCTCCGCCAGTGACAATCGGCCATGGACATGCTGGCCGTCTTTACCACCGTGGCCGACCAGGCTCAGGCCGACGCCCTCGCCCTGGCGGCCGTCGAGCAGCGCCTGGCCGCTTGCGTACAGACCGAGTCCATCGGCAGCACCTATCGCTGGCGGGACGAGGTTGTCCGCGAGAACGAGGTACGGCTGGTGTTCAAAACCACCCGCACCCGCTATCCGGCACTGGAAGCACTGCTGCGCGCGAAGCACCCCTACGAGTTGCCAGCCATCTACGCCTTGCCGGTCGTCTGCGCATCGGCGGGTTACGAGGCGTGGGTTGACGCCCAGACCCAGGCCCCGTGACGCGGCCGTCACCGCCCGGCGACGGCGACCCAGGCCGGTCGCGAGCGGCCATGACATCCCATCGTCAACGCACCAGGGACAGGGACTTGCTGTAGTCCAGGAAGTGCGAGTTCATCGCCTTTCGGTCTGCCTGGTTTCCGCGCCTCATGTCTTTTACCCATGGCTCCGCGACGTCGGCGAGCGACACGGCGAGCTTCATCCGATCTGCGTTGCCCAACGCCGGATCCTGCAGGGTGCGCCTGAGCGTGTTCATCGCGGTCGTCACGGAATCCGTCGTGTCGCCCCCGTCCGGGGATGAGTCTGCAAGCGCCTCATCCGGCGTGAACAGCACGTGGAGCACGAATGCATGCATGTCTATGACGGGCGTCTGCTTGCGCACCTGCTCCTTCATCGAAGAAACCTGGGCGTTCCAGTCGCTGGCGAACCTGGCCGGGTCCGCGCTTCCCAGTCGGTGGTCCTCGCGAAACTGCCTGAGCGTGAGGTCGAGCGCCCCGAGCTGCGCGTCGTACTCGTCGAAGTAGCGGTTGTACTCGGTGGCCGCCGCAGTCAGGGCGCTCATCTGCCTGTCAAAGAGCGCCTGCTTGGCGGTGTAGCGCGCCTGCAAGGCGGTTGTCGCCAGCGCGGACGCGACCCCGAGGAGGATGCTCACGACGAGCAACAGGTGGTCCTTGTAGGTCAGCAGCGACGAACGCCTGGGCGCTTCGCTGGCGGCGTCGCCCGAAGAGCTTGCGGATGTGGCACTGGAATCGCGATGCGCGGCTTGATTGGATCTGGTCATCTTGGAAGCGTCGGACGACCGACGATTGAAGGAGCTCGCGTCTGCCATCCAGGACGGCTGGATCGACCCGCAGCTCTTGCCGCAAAGGTAGCCGGCACGCCTCAACTCGATCAGAAAAGGCGCCAGTGAATTCTGGGCGCAGTCATCGGCCTCGCCAAGAAAGGTTTGCCCCACGTTCGCGCAGCTCCGCAAGCGCCTTGGCCCGGCCGGCCGGGCTGTCTCGAGCCATGGGCGGCTCGCCTGCGCAATCGCCAGCCTGGCCTTGAACGCCCCCCGCGACCTGCTGCCGGAGCAACGCCGCGTCCCGAAGCCTTGGCGAATGCAGTGGATGCGGCGAATGTGGTGATTGTGGTGAATGTGGTGAAGGCGTCGCGGCACGCCAGCCGGGCCGGCGATGGCGTGCCGCCCCGAACCGCCAACGGGTTCGCATGCCCTTTGGTGCTATTCCGAAAGCGAGCTCCGTCTTCTAACGTGGTGCGCACCGCAGCCGTCGCGGCCAGCGACGGAGCAAGCCGTGCAAACAGAAAGGACTCCGCAGTGCCCATGAACCGAACCCGCTTGTCCTTAGGAGCCCGCCTCGTGACCTTGATCGCCGCAGCGGGGGCCGTCGGGTGCGCGGCAGTCATCACCAAGGACGGCATCGAGCAGCGCGCTGCGCAGGCCACCGGCGTCCCGGTGGGCTCGTTCAGCATCACCGATCAAACGGCGGGTGACGCCGGGCGGATCGATTTCACGGTGAAGACCAACGCCGGCGCGGCCTACAGGTGCTATCTGTACTCGGCAACCGGCTTCCAGCGGGCGATGACGTTTGGCCAGACACCGCATTCAGACGCCATATGCACCAGGATGGGCGGCGGCACGACACCGGGCCGCTCGACCTGCGACGCCCTGAGCAAGGCAGCCGGAAAGTGCTGATGGCTTGATCCGCGGCGGGCATGCAGGCGGGCCAGACTCGGGCCCGCGGCCCGGCTCGTCGTCGTGGGACATACTGGAACGCATGAACCTCCTGCTGGTCGACGACCATCCATTGTTCGGCGCGGGCTTCGCCCATGCCCTGGAGGTGGTTCGATCATCGGTGCATGTCCAGACCGCCCCCACGCTGGAGGCCGGTCTCGAGGCCGCAGCCCGCGACGCGAGCCTGGACATCGTCCTTGTGGACTACCGCCTCGCGGGCGAGGACGGGCTGGCTGCGCTCGGCGAGTTCGGACGCCGCTTCCCTCTCGTCGCTCGGGTGCTGATCACAGGCGAGGACGTGCGCCTGCTGGGACGCCAGGCCCGCGCTGCGGGTGCAGTCGGCTGCCTCGGCAAGCACCTCACGGCGGTGGAGATCCTCGCGGCCCTGGATGCAGTGCTTGATGGCGGGGAGTGCTTCGACCGGGGGCCCGCCGCCGCGTCGGCCCATCGGCCCGGCGAAAGCGTGACCACGCGCCAGATGGAGGTCCTCGGCCTGATCGCCAAGGGGCGGCTGAACAAGCAGATCGCGGATCAGCTCGGCATTGCGGAGAGGACGGTGAAGCTGCACATCACGGCGCTGCTTCAGGCCTTCGATGCCCGCAACCGCACACATCTGCTGGTGAAGGCCCGCGAGCACGGGCTGCTGTGAGCGATCACCACACGCTGCCGGCCTCGACGCCGGCGTGGGCGAGGCCCCTGGTGAGCAGTCCTGTTGAGCGCGCGCAACTGGTGGCCATGATCCGCGCCACGCCCTGGGCCTGGAGCCTGGGGGTGCTGGGCATCGTGATCATCTGCTGCGAGTACTCGCGCAGCGACCAGGAATCCGTCGTTGCGCTCTGGACGGGCATCGTTGGTCTCGTCGTGCTGAGCCGGTTGCTGGCATGGGCGGCCTGGCGCTGGCTCGGGCACGATGCCCCTCTGGGTGCGAGCTGGGCCCTGGTCATCCTCGGCACCAACTTGCTGTTTGCGGGGTGCTGGGGCCTACTCAGCATGCTGCTGTGGGCGGCTGGCCCGATGTCCTCGGAAGGCCTGCTCCACGTGACCCTGGCAGCCATCGCCATGGGCGGCACCTCCCGGCTCGCGGGATTCGAGCGGGCCATGGTGACCTACGTGGTGCTGGTCCTCGCTCCCCTTGTCGCAAGAGACGTCTGGCTCGGCAGCAGCTTTCACACCTTGATGGTCGTGCTCATGCCCATGATCGGCATGTACGCCCTGTTCAGCGGGCTGTCGACGTCGCGGGCACTGCGTGAGCTGGAACGTCAGCGGGGTCGCAAAGCCGAGATCGCCACCCAGCTGAGGGACGAGGTCGAACGGGGCGAATTGGCGCGGGCCCAGCTCGAAGAAGCCGGGCAGGCCAGGACGCACATCTTCGTTGCCGCCAATCACGATCTGAGACAGCCGCTGCACGCCATGGGGCTGCTGGTGCAGGCGCTGCTGTCGCTGCCGGCATCGGATGAGGTTCGGTTGCTGGCCGAGCGACTGCAGGACTGCACGGAGGGCATGACGGACGCCGTGGACGAGCTGATCGAGCTTGCACGAGCCTATGCCCAGCCCAGGGAGCCACGCCTGGCGCCGCTGGCCTTGCAGCCCCTCGTCGAAGAATGCTGCAGGCCCTATGCCGCGCTCGCCGTCGCCAAGGGCCTGCAGCTCGAGGCGGACGTATCGAACCTGGGCGTCGTCAGCGACGGCGGGATGCTTGCAAGGATCATCGCCAACCTGGTCTCCAATGCCGTTCGCTACACCCACAAAGGCAGAGTGCTGGTCGTGGCCGAGGCGGTGCCCAGCGGGGCAATCAACCTGCACATCCGTGACACCGGCATCGGGATGGCGGCGGCCCACCTGCCCCGCATCTTCGAGCCGTTCTACCAGGTGGGCAATCCGGGCCGCGACCGCAGCAATGGCCTCGGACTGGGGCTGGCAACCGTGCGACGCTTCGCCTCCCAGCTCGGCATCGAGATTGACGTCAGCTCCGTTCCCGATGTCGGGACCCGCTTCACGCTGCGCCTGACCCGCTGCGAGCCGCCAGCCCGCGACACCCCCGCGGCCGCCGAGGCCGATGCCGCGCCCTTCGCCGGGCGTCGGGTGATGGCCGTGGAGGACGATGCGGCCATCACCGATGCGCTGCAACGGCTGCTGCAAGCCTGGGGATGCGAGGTGGTGGTGGCCGTCGACGGTGATCAGGCCATGCGTCTGGCGCGCGCCGGCCGCGCGCCAGATGTCGTCATCGCCGACCTCTGCCTCCCTGGCTCGCTGAGCGGCGTGGATGCTGTCCAGCGGCTTCGCCAGATCTGGTCGGTACCTGTTCCCGCGCTGTTGATCAGCGGCACCACGGACGGCCCAGGGGTCGAGGCCGCTCGCGCGGCAGGCCTGCCACTGCTGATCAAGCCCGTCGCGCCGGCCCGGTTGAGGGCCTTCCTGGCGCAGGCCTTCTCCTCGATGCCCCGCCCCTGAGCCAAGGGGGGCGTCCTGCCCGAAGGGGCAGATGCGCGAGAGCTTCGTGCCCGGCATTCTGGAGTTCTTGTCCAACTCTCCCTGGAGCAATCATGACTCGCTGGCCATGCTGGGCTGCCTGCGCCTTGTTCTGCCTGAATCTCCCCGCCATTGCACAACCCTCGCAGGTCGTGACCTTCGAGGAGATCTCGCCCAACGACCTGACAGATGGCTACGGAGGGTTGGCCGGCTGGTCCGGGCTGGGCGGCTCAGGCATTGCCGACAGGGACATGGGCGGCAACGGGCTGAAATCCTTCTACGGCCACGGCGGCGTCCTGACGTTCCTCGACTCGCCCGTGCGTGTCTTCGGCACGTACTACAAGTCCTACGCCGTCGACCTCAACGAGCCCGCCTTCTCCGCAGTGGAGCTGTGGTACCAGGGTCAACCGGTGGCCAGCATCGCGGACCCGCGCACGCCGTTGGCGATGGCGTGGCTCACGACGAACTACAGCGGCCCGGTGGATGCCATCCGCTTTCGGGGGGGCATGGAGGGCTTCTCGATCGACGACCTCACCTACGAACCGATGCAGGTGAGCAACGTCCCGGAGCCGGCACCCTGGGCCCTGCTCGCAGCCGGACTTGGACTGCTGGCCCGGCAACGGCGCCATACGGTAACGAAGGTGCAGGCAGATCATGGCGAGTAGCGGCCGGATCGCCGCGCTCGCCGCCGCGGCCCTCATGCTCCAGGGCGCTGCTGAAGCGACGACTTGCGAGGAGAACTTCCAGACGGTGGGAGATGCCCGCAACGGCTTGTTGTTCGCCACGTCCGTCATCGTCGCGGATCTGAAGGTAGCTAGCGGCCTGGCGCAGCTGCGCACGATCGCCAGGGCAGCGGGCTACGAGCCCGGCGGCGACATGGTGCAGGCTGGCATCGGCGAGCTGTCATTGCTGCAGACCTCGAACCGTCCGCCGCTCGTCATCCGCGCGACCGTTGCCAGCGGCGGAGAGGTCTCCCTCGGGCTCAAGCTGGCGCAGGGCCAGCGCGCACGCCCGGAAGACGTCCGCGAGGAGTTCTGCAGCATGCTCGGCAAGCTGCGGGGCGGCAGGGCCGCAGATGCGCTGGCTGCAGCGGAAGATGCGGACCGGGCCAACGCAGTGGTCGATGCGCGCGCCGAGGCCTTGTCGGCAGAGGTGGGGAACGACGTCAAGAGCACGCTGAAGCCGGTCGCCAGCAAAGGCAACTTCAGCCGTTGGCTGATTGGCACGGGGCCTGTCGCGACGGACGCCGACTTCAATGCGGCGTTTGCGCCGATCCGGGCCAAGTACGTCGGACGCAAGTACCGTATCGATGGCCAGATCTACACCGTCTCCCGCAACGACGTCACCGGCGAGATGGACATCAACTACCTCGTGACCCCGACGCGGGGCCTGGCCAGGATCCGCCAGGAGGCCCAGTACAACAACCTCAACTTCCAGATCAAATGCGTGCTGGCCAAGGACCAGGCCAAGCTCTTTGCGACGCTCTCCAACGGGGACTTCGTCAAGCTCGCGGGCCAGGTCACGAACATCTATCCCGGCGGCATGCAGCTGGAGCAGTGCCGGCAATCGCAATGACGGCTACGGTCCGGGCGATGGTTGCCCGGACCAGTACGCGATGCAGGACGCTGAACTTCTCCGATGTGCGGAGGCGACACGCCCGGCCCGTCATACCGACGACGTCGCCAGGGCCGTTCCTTCGGAGCAAGGTATCCGCGCGCTGCTGAGGGAGGTGGACACTTCGAGACCTGGATGGCGTTGATGCCCACTTCGCGAGCCAGACGTGACACCGAAACGCCCTGGCGCAAGCACAACTCGACGAACTCGGCCTTCGCCGTCTTGTCGTACGCGCAACGTCCACCGGGCTTGTGGCGCAGGACAAGGCGACGCTTGAGGTCTTCCAGATCACGCGACATAGGTTCCCACTCCAGTGGTTAAGTGGGAACGAAGACTGTCGGCTTGCCTGCCGTTCCTCAAGGACGCGGCTTACTGATCGCATACAACAAGGCCGCCTGTAGATGTGCAGTCTGCACTCTGTGGTGTTGTATCGAGTCCGGACTCAGGTCCTGGGGAAAACAGCGAGTTCAACTATCGAAAGCCACCCGCATCAAACCGCTTGATTAACCGGAAAGTCCCTGTAGACGGGTTAGCCATCACCTGCCGCCAGGACTTCTTGCAAGCGCTGGACAAGGTCCGACCGCTTGGGCTCCCAATCCACGTTTGCAATGGCACGCTCCGCGGCGACTTTCGCCTCGAATGGCCGACCAGCAGCAAAGAGAGCCAGCGCATGTACGGATCCAACAAGCCAGTCGTCCGGAAAGGCGGTGACCGCAGGCCCCAGTACATCGAGGGCTTTTGAGGCTGCACCGAAACGTGTGAAGTGATCTGCCAGGAAATAGCGCGCGACCTTTACACGGGGACTGACTTCGGCCCGCCCCTGCGCCAACTCAAGCGACAGCGCAGTCTCGTATTCGCGCGCAGCCTCATCGTGTCGACCTAAGCTTTGCAACACCCCTGCGTACGCGCCATGCCAGCCTGCGTCCTCCGGCACTATGGCGATTGCTCTCCTGTACCGGTCCGCGGCTGCTTCAAACAGCTTGTCCCCCCAGAGGTTTAAAGCCTCGGCGGCAAGCGAATTGGCGAGTGTGTAGTCAGGCATGGATTGCAATGGCTAACGTCCGCTGCAGAAAACGGCTATGCCTTGCGCTGGCCATACTCAAGTTCCTCCTCGTGGCAATAGAACAGCACCCCGGACCCAAGGTTGTGCAGCACAACAGCGTCATCCCTAGGCTGCGGCGCCTTGAAGCCTCCCGTCGTTGACGGCAGGGACGCCCTGGAAAGCGGCGACATCCTGGCTGAACCCGAGCCGCAGATTGGCACGATCGACTGCAAGCCGGACCGTTCCGACTGGAACAGGCTCATCTTCGAGATGAATCGGGATGCCGACTCCCACACCATCCTGCTCAAGGACGAGTCCGACCTCCTCAGACTGTCGAACGCCATCGCAGTGCGACGACTCATACAAATCAATGGCGGCAAAGGGATGATCAACTTCGATCATCTGAGCGTTGGTCGCGTGCTATCGATGCCCGAGTTCGGCGAGGATCAGAACCATCTGCTCGATGCCGACGTCGCGGACTATTTTTACCTGTCGCAGCATTCACTCCGGCAGTTCGAACAGGAGTTCGAAAACGGCATGCTGGCCATCGATAGGGCCCTGCGCAGCGGCAAATTCAACGATATCGTTCCCGCATCAGAACTGAGGCGAACAGTGCCCTGAGGCAGCATGGCGCTTCGCGTCGGAATATGCAGGCCTGACGACTGATCGGCGACGTCAGGGCTTCTCGGCCTGCGCGCGCAGCGCCTGCGCAATGGCTTCGAATGCACTCCGGTCCAGCTTGTGCGTGTAGAGCGTGTTCGGCACGGGATGCGAAGAGAACTTCACCAGCACCATCTCCGCTGCGGGATTGATGTGCAGATGCTGACCGTTCAGCCCCTTCGCCTCGAAGCTGCCGTCCCCGTCGTGCGCAATCCACCAGTAGTCGTGATACGAATAGCCCGCCCTCGGCAAATGCCCGGCCGCCTTGAACTTGCCGGGGTCGCCTCCCTTGCGCAGCTCGGCGATGACACGGGGGTCCAGGATCTGGCGCCCCTGACCGCGCCCGCCGCTTCGCAGCATCTCGCCCAGGCGGGCCAGGTCGCGAGCCGTGGCGCTGACGCCCACGCTGGCCACCTGGGTGCCGCTGCCGTCGGTCCAGACATAGGCATCTTCGCCAGCGCCGAGCGGCATCCAGAGGCGTTCGGACAGGAGGTCTGACAGCCGCTGTCCCGCCACGCGCTGAAGCAGCCAGCTCATCACCTCGGTGTCGACCGACTTGTACTGAAAGCGTTCACCATGCTCGCCGGATTTCCCGACGGTTGGCAGGTAGGCGAGCAGGCTCGAAGTTCCAGCATGGCCGGCCGGTGGCGGCACGAGGCCGGCGGCGATCAGGTACTGAAAGACGCCCGAGGCGGGCTTGCCGAAGTCTTCTTCGTACTGAACGCCCGTGGTCATGTCCAGCGTCTGCTGGACCGTGGCATCCCCCCAGGCCGAACCCTTCAACTCCGGCAGGTAGCGGACGACGGGCGCACCTGGATCGATGCGACCTTCGAGGATGAACTGCCGCGCCAGCAACCCGACCAGCGATTTGCTCAACGAGTTGAGGGCGTGCGGCAGCCAGGGCTTCATGCCAGCGTCATAGCGCTCGTAGACGACCCGTCCGCGGTGCAGGATCAGCAAGGCGTCGGTGTAGGTGCTGCGCTGCCAGTCGTAGAGGTTCAGGACATTGCCTTCGCCATCGTCGAGGCGCAGCTCGTCGAGCTCGAGCGGTGCCGAGCTCAGTGTGGAGGGAGGCCCGTCGCCTCGCCGGATGGCGGTCGTCGGGCCGAGTTCGCGCATGTGCTGGTAGGCCCAGCGCGCATTCGGAAACTTCAGCACGCTGGCCAGCCGCACGGTCTTGTCCATCGCGGGCGGGAATCCCTGCATGAGGCCCAGAGCGACCGGATCGCTCCCCTCGGGAGAGGGAAGCTGATGGCGCGGCTGGGCGAGGCCAAGGGCAGGCGCCAGCAGCAGCGTCGCCAGAACAGCCATAGGCCCGGCCGAATGCCGACCCGAACGGAGGAGTTGATGCGGATTCATGAGGGTTTCCTGGTGGAGGCACCGAAGCAACGGTGAAAGAGATCGGTGCCGGCTCGCAGACGTCGGCCGATCCCGCAGGAGATCCCCGGCGCGGCGGCGCAATCCCGTGCGCACGTCGAGCGCAGGTCGGGGGCTGGGGCTGCCGTTTGATCAGGCCCCACACCGGCAGCTGGCCCTGCCCCGCGCCGAGCAAAGGCAGATGCCGCCGCCCTCGCGATCTCAGACCTGTCGATGCGCCGGTGACTGGGCGCGCGCGCCGGATGCGCGCATCGCCGCGGGGCGCCAATCGATCAGCGTGGAAAGCCAGCTCGACTGAGCGCCAACTCCCGCAAGCTTGGGCAATCCATGGCCATCACTCGGGCAGCCACAGGCAGCCCTCGCAGGTGCCGCCGCGACGACGCAGAGCATGAAGCAGGCCATGAGCGTCTTCCTGTTCCGGGTCGCTATGCGAGTGCGATGAGGACCATACCTGTGCATGACGTTTCCTGATCGGGGATCGAATCGAGAGGGAGCTTATCGAGTCGATGCCACTTCAGACACCGCCCTTTGGGGCAGGTTGTGCCGCCTGCAATCGCAAAGACAGAATGGCCTTCGTCAACCCCCGCAGTCCCAAAAACAAGGCCCACCTGGTGAGGCTCACAACATCCCGGCTTGCTGTCATGAAGCTCTACCGATACCTGCGACTCGCGCCGACCCTGGTCCTGTGCGTCGTCATTGCCGGCTGCAGCACGGCGCCCAAGACCACGATCGAAGCCGTACAGGGGCGTCAGGTCGAAATGCTCGTCTCCAGAAAATCCGGACCGACCGTCGTCTTCGAGACCGGTCTGGACGGGACCATCGAATGGTGGTCCAAAGTCTGGCCCGAGGTCTCGAGGGAGTCCAACGCACTGGCCTATAACCGTCCGGGCTACGGTCGCAGCGAAGCCACTGAACAGCCACGCGACGGCATCCACATCGTCGACGATCTTCGCGCCCTGCTTCGGGCCGAGCAGATGCCGCCGCCGTACGTGCTGGTCGGGCACTCGCTCGGCGGCCTCTACATGCAGCTCTACGCGCGCTTGCACCCTGACGAGGTCATGGCGCTTGTCCTGGTGGACTCCACACATCCGGAGCAGTTGCGCGGGAACGGAGCGCAGGAACATTGGCCTACCTGGATGAAGCTGGCCTTCGGCATGGCAACGTCCGCAACAGCCAAGCGCGAACTGGCGGCCCTTGATGCGACCGGACAACTGGTGCTGCAGCTCCCGCCACCCGAGGGCTTGAAGGTTCTCGTGCTGAGCGCCCAGCAACCGATGAAGGAACGCTCGGAACTTGCCGATGACGCCAACAGCAAGCGCGCTGCGCTGGCGAGCCTTTATCCGGGCGCAACACAGGTCTGGGTCGACAGCGGGCACGCCATTCCGCTGGAGAAGCCGCAAGCCGTTGTTTCAGCGATCCGAGAGGCTTTGAAGCCCCGAGCGCACAGCGGCGCTGCACGTGACTGAACAGCAGGACTGGGAGCGCATCGCGCGCGTACGGCCTCAGGCACTTAGGGGGCTGGGACCAAGCGAAACGGCGATGCACAGGCACTCAGCTCAGAGTCGTTGACGCCGGGCAGGCCAGCGCCGTTCGCTCACCGCGCGTGCGCGCGCCCTTCTTCCCAGGCCTGTGCCATCTGCGCCCACAGCGCCGCAGTGACACGCGCATCGCCCTTGGCCTCATCCAGGGTCTTGCCCATGGCCTCCGCTATCCGGGCAATCACGTCGGCGGGCTGTGCGACACCGCACACACGGCGGCCGAAATCCACCAGCTCATCGGTCGTCGGATAGGACTTCGTCTGATGCTTGCCCGCGAACAATTTCAGCGCAAGAGTGCGGTCTTCCAGCTCGGGCCCGCCTGGCGATTGGGTGTACTTGTAGATGGAGGTTCTCACGACATCGAACATGGGCGCCAGCCACACGTCCTCGCGCGAGCGGTAGAGCAACCCGAAGTTCTTGAGGTGCGCATCACCGTTGCGGACCATGATGGAAAAGTCCACCTGCTCGAAGAAGCGATGCAGGTTGCTGCTGTGAAGCTGGAACTGGCGCAGCAACTCGGCAACACGCTGGTAGCTGCCCTGGTACTTGCGGTCCGACAGGATGTCGCGCACCCGCAGGCCCGCAAGCGCCGCGGTGTCTTCAAAGCCCAGCTGCGCTGCCCCCTGAGATCCGCAGCAGGAAGTTCTAGAGTCCGATCCACCCGAGACGGAGATCGGACCGATGAAGAAGCGATACACCGAGGAACAAATCATTGGATTCCTGCGTGAGGCCGACGCTGGCCTGCCGGTCAAGGAGCTGTGCAGGAAGCATGGCTTCAGCGAGCCGAGCTACTACGCCTGGAAGGCCAAGTTCGGCGGCATGAACGTGTCAGACGCGCAGCGGCTGAAGACGCTGGAGACCGAGAACACGAAGCTCAAGAAGCTGCTGGCCAACTCGATGCTCGAGATCGACGCGATGCGCGAGGTGCTCAAGGGAAAGTGATGGCCGTGGCGGCGCGGCGCGAGGTCGTGCGGCAGTTGCGGGACAAAGGCTTGAGCGAACGCCGGGCCCTCAAGCTGGTGGGCATGAGCGCCAGCACCCTGCGCTACCGGCCCCGCGACGACGGCAACGGCCAGCTGCGCGAGCGACTGACAGAGCTCGCCGGCCAGCATCGCCGCCACGGCTACCGCATGCTGCACAGCCGACTGCAGCTCGAAGGCTGGACGATCAACGTCAAGCGCACCTACCGGGTCTACCGCGAGGAAGGGCTGATGGTGCGCAAGCGCCGGCGCAAGAAGCTGCCCGTGCCTGAGCGGCAGCCGTTGGTGCGCCCGATGCAACCCGATGAGGTGTGGAGCATGGACTTTGTGTTCGACGAGCTGGCCAACGGCCGCAGGGTCAAGACGCTGACTGTGGTGGACGACTGCAGCAAGGAGGCAGTGCAGATCGCCGTGGACACGTCGATACCCGCGCTGTATGTCACGCGGGTGCTCGAGCAGGTCAAGGCCGAACGAGGCTTGCCCAAAGTGATCCGCACCGACAACGGCCCGGAGTTCGCGGGCCGGACGATGCAGACATGGGCCGCCAGGAACGGCGTCGAGCTGCGCTTCATCCAGCCCGGCAAGCCGGTGCAGAACGCCTACATCGAGAGCTTCAACAGCCGCTTCCGAGACGAGTGCCTGTCGCAGCACTGGTTCGCCAGCCTGAGCCACATGCGCAGCGTCATCGACAACTGGCGCGAGGACTACAACCACCACCGGCCGCACAGCACCCTCGGGTATGTGCCGCCGGCCGTGTTCGCCGCGCGGTGTCGCCAGCATGCTGGCGACACCGCGCCAAACCCCGCATCGACAACTACGATGCAAACCCCTGGGCTCTAGATCGAAGTGCTACGAATCCTGGGGGCAGCGCACAGCCGCTTCACCTGGCCATCGGCGTGGACCACCAGGTCAAAGCGGTCCAAGACCAGCATCTGACCATCGTCGGACAACGCGAACGACGACATATCGACGCCAGTCAGTTATGGCTTACATATTTCACTTCAGTCAGTTGTCCTGCGCAGCCATCTTTTTAGCCTTCCCCGGAGCGCGCCCCGTTCTCTGGGTCGAAGTCCACCTTTGAGTCGAATTTGACGCCCATCTGGCAGCCCGTTCCCATTCTCCGGCGGACTGTCGGTCCGCGCCGGGATCAGTGCTCCAGAGTCCTCGCGCCCGCCAGCTCCGGACGGAGCTTCAGCAGTCCATCCATCACCTGTTCCGAGAACAGCGCCGCGCCCCGCGGACCGAGATGGGTGCGGTCGAAGCGCGGGGGGGCCTCGGCCAGCGTGTCGGCGCCGGCCTGGCCCATGGCGGCGACGGCGGCGTGGCTGATGGCGTTCAGGTCCAGCACGGGCACGCCCTGGTCCGCACCGACGCGGATGATGGCGTCGGCCCAGGGTCGCAGGTCGTTTGGCAGCTCACCCTGCTTGAAGGTGCGCCTCGTGAGCGGCGTGATCAGCAACACCTCGCCGCCGGCAGCCGTCACGTCCTTCACATAGCCCGCCATGTTGGGGCCGAACTCGGTGGCGAGGTCGGTGGAGCGGTTGGGTTTGCCGGGCTGGTCGTTGTGACCGAACTGGATCAGCACCAGCGTCTTCTGCTTCTGGCCGCTCTCGCCGCGCTCGTTCAGCAGCGCCAGCACCGTGTCCCACAGGCCCTCGGCGCGAAAGCTCTTGCTGGAGCGTCCGCCGCGCGCGAGGTTGAGACAGGCCACTTGCTGAAAGCGGGCGCACAGCGCGTTGCCGTAGCCGCTGCGCGGCGCCATCGTCGAGTCGCCAACGAGGATGAGGCGCGGGCCGGTGGCGACGTTGGCTGTGGTTTCGCCCTTGGCCGCGGACGGGGCAGCTGCCGGGGGCGTCTGGGCCGTGGCGGCCCCGGCCAGCAGCAGGGTTCCAAGTAGGGAAGGCAGCAGCATTTTCATGGCGGGATCAGGGTCTGGGCAACGCAGGCCAGCCGGCCTTGGGGCTCATGTCGTCAAGGTTCCAGTCGTCGGCCCTGAAGGCGCGGCGGGTAGGCGCGTGGCGCGGGTAGCCGAGCGCGTTCTCCACCTCGGAGTCGATCAGCTTGCCACGGCCTTGTGCCATGTCGGCCAGCAACCTGGCATCCAGCGGGTCGCGCGCCCAGGGCCGCGAGCCGACCAGCGGCGGCAGCTCGCGCGCCAGGTCGGCCGCCGGGCGGATGGCCAGACCTTCAGGCAGCTCGGGCCGGGCCATGACGATGAGCTTGCCGGTCGTCTGCGCGTTGTTGCCCAGCAGCGGCACGGGCCGCCCCTGCACGTCGTGGGCGAGGTTGTCCGTCATGTGCAGCTCCAGGTCGCCCTGGCCCAGCATCGTGAAGAAGGCCGTGCCGGCCACGGTGCTGGGGCCATGTCGCATCGCATTGCCCACCAGCGTCAGGCGGCCGTTCTGGTACGGCTGTCCAGCCCATTCGTTGGCCAGCAGGTTGTAGTGCACCGCGCGGTCGCCGGGGTTGAAGATGTAGTTGTTGACCATGGCCCCCTGAGCGCCACCCTTGAAGAGCGCGTTGCGCTGGCGGTTGGAGGCGTAGACGTTGCCGTAGAGCAGCACGCCGCTGGTGTTGTCGTGGATCAGCGAGCCCTTGCTGTGCTCGCCCTTCTCGTGCACGGAAAGCCCCAAGCCCTCGTAGATGAGGTTGTGACTGTAGGTGATGCGGTGCGAAGTCGCCTTGCGCCAGTCCTGCGGTGTCTTGCCGTTGAAGCGCGGGCCGCTGGCCGAGAGGTTCTCGTCGGTAGCCCAGGAGAAGCTGCAATGGTCCACGATGACATCGTGCGCGCCGCCTATCGCGGAGATGCCGTCCTGGTCGCCGCCCCCCTTCTTGGGGCGACCGAACTCGCCGGGCCTGAAGCTCAGGTGCTGGACGATGACGTCGTGCGTGGCGATGGTGGTCTCGGCCTTGATGATGCTGATGCCGGGGTCGGGCGCGGTCTGGCCGGCGAGGGTCAGGAAGGGCTGCGTGATCTTCAGCGGCTGGCCGCCCATGTCGATGACGCCGCCGACCTCGAACACGACGATGCGCGGACCGGTTGCGGCGACGGCCTCGGCCAGGCTGCCGGGGCCGGATCGCTCCAGCGTCGTGACCTTGATGATGCGGCCGCCGCGGCCGCCCTGGGTCTCGGTCCAGCCGCGGGTGACGATGCCGCCCGGGGCCGGTGGTGAGGGGTCGGCCGCTGCGGCGACTTGCAGCGTGCTGGCCAGGGCTAGCGCGGAGACGGCAAGGGTCTTGATGATCATGTGTCGTGAAACGTCAAGCAAGTGCGAAGGGAGTAGCGAAGGAGCAGCTATTGAGCGGCGGGCAAGGTCCGGCCGGCCCTTGCTCGCCATGGCCTGCAACCGGTTCAGAAGAAGCTGTACTCGGCACCGAAGCGCAAGGTGCGGCCCAGCACGTCGGCACCGCTGGTGAGGTAGCCGTTGTAGTTGGTGTTGGCCGTCAGCGCCGGGTTGACGTTGGTGACGTTGTTGATGCCCACGCTGACCTTCAGGGACTTGAAGCCGTTGTAGGCCACGCTCAAGTTGTACTGCTTGTAGGCCTTGACGTCGGTGTAGGTGGAGCCCGCACGTGGGGTCAGGTCGGTCAGGCCGCTGCTGTAGCGCTGCGAGATCTGGGTCGACCAGCCGCCCAGGCGCCAGTTCACCGAGGCGGTGTGCTTCCAGCGGTAGATGATCTGCTGCGTGGTGGCCAGGCCGATGTTGGGACCGGTGTAGCGGGCGTCGGCGGTCAGGATGCCGACGTCGTCGAGCATCTCGCCGCCCTTCTCCACCGAGAAGGCGTACTTGTCGTAGTAGGTGCCGTCCAGCTTGAAGTTGAAGGTGCCCCAGCTGCCCGTGCGCAGCTGGTAGGTGGCGGCGACGTCGAGGCCGCGCATGTTCATGTCACCACGGTTGGCCTGGCTGGTGAGGATGTGGTCGATGGTGCCGTCGGCCTTGCGCAGGATGTTGGCGGCGTACTTGCCCGGTGACTGCTGCACTTCGGCCAGCGTCAGCGCGCCCAGCACGTCGTTGAGCTTGATGCTCCAGTAGTCCGCCGTCACCAGCAGGCCGCGGAAAGGCTCGAACGCTCCGCCGATGCTCCAGCCCTTGGACTTCTCGGGCTTGAGGTGGCTGTTGTCGGGCGACTTTGTCCAGTAGTCCGTGACCACGTTGCAGACCAGGCCGACCTTGTCCGGCGCGGACCAGGCCGCCACCGGCACGCCGGTGTTGGTGGTGGTGGGCGTCGTGCTGGGGCACAGCACCGGGTCGTCCATGGCCACCTGACGCACCTCGGGCGTCGGGTTCTGGATGTCCATGATGGAGGGCGCGCGAAAGCCGGTGTTCGCCGACGCGCGCAGCATCATCTCGGCCGTGGGCTGGAAGCGCACCGACAACTTGGGGTTGACCGTCGTCTTCTTGAGGTCGCTGTAGCTGTCGGAACGCACGGCGCCGTTGACGCTCCACGCCTTGGTGAACGGCGCGTCCAGCTCGACGACCGCGGAGCGGATGTTGCGATGCAGCGTGGCCGCCACGCCGGTCGGGTTCTCGCCGACGATGTCGTCCTTGAGCACGACGCCAGCGCTGCTGATGTTGTAGCTGCCGTCGGCCAGCTTGCCGACGTAGTCCAGCGGCGCGGCGCGCACCTTGGCCTCGTCGCGCCGCAGCTCACCCGACACGGCCAGCGTCAGCGGGCCGCCACCGAGGTCCATCAGCTCGCGGGTCAGCGTCGCGTCGACGGCCTTGTTGAAGGCTTCGTTGTAGCGGTAGGTGTAGTCGCGGACCTCGATGCTCTTCAGGTACTCCAGGCCGGCCGCGTCCTGCAGGCCGAAGGGGTTGAGGATGCCCTTGGTGAAGCCCTCCTGCGCCTTGCTGTAGAGGATGTAGCCGCCACCGGTGCGGGTGTCGCGCTGCGAATGGCCGTAGTTCAGGCCCACGCGGTAGTCGGTGTTCCAGAACGTGCCTTCGGCGCTGAGCACCAGGCGGTCGTTGATCTGCTCGTCGTTGCGGTAGGCCGAGCCCAGTTCGGCCGGCCCCCACTGGAAGTACACCAGCCGGTTGTTCATGTTCAGCGGCGTCACCGTGCCCGGCGTCTTGGTGGCGTCGATGTACATGGCCGGCGAGTTGGCGCCGGTGTTGCTGCCCACGACGTTGACCAGTGGCGTGATGCCCTTGCCGGGGTAGTACTTGCTGGTGGACGGGATGGTGTACGTCGTGGCCGGCTCGTTGCTGCTGGGCAGCTGCAGGCCGCGGTACTTCTCGACCGTGAAGGCCGAGTGCAGCACCTCCAGGCTCAGGCTGTGGCCTTTGCCGAGGTTCAGGCTGGCCTTGCCGAACATGGTGTTGATCCTGCTGCCGTCCGTGATCGCGGTGTAGTAGTTCGGGTCGCGGTAGCAGCCGGCGTTGCTGTACGAGACCGGGGTCGCCACGCTGCCGGCGCCCAGCGTGGGCAGCGAATAGGGTGCCACGCAGCCCGTCGCGAAGCTGGAGTTGTAGTTGCTGTTGGCGGAAGCGCTGAAGCCGTAGTTGGCGATGGGGCTCTGGTTCTTGTTGCTGGGCGTGACGAGCAGGCCGAGCTGGTTCAGCGCCGAGCCGTCGTACAGCTCCGGACGGTCACCCTGGAACAGGGCCGACTTGGTCTGGTAGTCGAACGCCGCGTAGATGTTCCAGCCGTCGGCGGCCAGGTCGCCCACGCCGCCGATCAGGCCCAGCGCGTAGGTCGCGCCGTGGCCGCCGCGCTCGGGCGAGTTCTGGTCGACCTTGATCTTGGCGCCCTTGTACTGGCTGTAGGTGAGGAAGTTCTGCACGCCACCGATGGCGTCGGAGCCATAGATGGACGAGGCGCCATCACGCAGCGTCTCGGCGCGGTCCAGCGCCATGCGGGGAATGACGTTGACGCTGACGTACTGGTCCTGCAGCGGCTCGTTGGCCATGCGCCGGCCATTGAGCAACGTGAGCGTGCGCATGGGGCCGAGGCCGCGCAGGTTCAGCACGGGACCGGCCGCGCCGGAGTTGGTGCCGAGCGACTGAGACTGCGGCAGCTCCAGCACCAGGTCCTTCAGTTCCGTGTGGCCGCGGGCGTCCAGCTCCTCCGAACGGACCGTGGACACCGGCAGCGCGGTCTCGCCGGCCAGGCGCTTGATGGACGAGCCCGTGACCTGGATGCGCTCCAGCGTCGCGGGGGCATCGGCGGTCTGGGCGTGAGCACCGGCGCACAGGCTCAGTGCGGCACTGGCGCACAGAGTCAGTCGGGCGGGGGTGTGCAGACGTCGAAAGTTCATCATGTCTCCGTGGTTCTTCTGTGTCGAAAGCGATGGCCGGGCCGTCACGGCGCGGGGACCCAGCCGCCGGGCGCACCGGTGGCGATGGTCGAGTTGTGGAAGATCTCGGCACGCGAGGTCAGGCCGTCGGCGGAGGCCAGCGACTTGGCCAGCTGGATGTTGGTCGGCACGTTGGCGACCTTGACCGAGGCGACGCCCAGGCGGCCTCCCATGTCCAGCGGCGCACCGCTCAGGTCCATGCTGCCGAACTCGCGCCAGCCGGCCGCATCGGTCGTGCCGCCATCGACCGTTCCGGCCCAGGGCGGCGGGTTGCTGCCGCAGTTGCCGGTGCCGGTGCCGGTCTTGCTCGTACCGGTGCCCACGCACCAGCCCGCGGGAACGATGTGCGGCCCCATGCGCGTGTTCACGAAGGCGATGTGGTCGACATAGGTCGTCGACGCGGTGCCGCCGCTGCGCGCAAGGTAGGCCTGCCCGCCACTGGCGATGAGGCCCGGCTCGGCCGTCAGCGCGCTGTTCAGGAACACGAAGCCCTTGTCGCCCGCCGTCGCGCGCGACTGCAAGATGAAGCCGGCCGAGTTGCTGCCGGTGTCGACGACCGAGCGGATCTCGCTCTCCTCGAACAGGCTGGCCATCACGCTGCCCCAGATGAAGTCGACGTTGCCGGCGACCAGGGACTGGTAGATCCAGCTGTAGCCCTTGAGCTGCAGCGTGTCCTGCTGGCTCAGGAAGTTCATCTGCTTGGCGACCAGGCGCGCGGCCGCGGCCGTCGTGCTGGTGTTGAAGTAGATGGCTTCGGCCTGGTTGTCCCAGCTGCTGCTGCGCACGTGGGGGTTCTGAAGCGTGAAGTTCTGCAGCGTCAGCAGGTCCGATGTCTCGACGAGGAAGGACGCGCGGCCGCCGCCGAGCACCCGGTGGCCCAGCGTCTTGCCCGAAGTGCTCAGCGCCGTGCCGGCCGACGCCGCGCTCGCGCCGCTGCCCGAGTTCAGCGACTCGAAGTTCACGTCGCCCACGACGACGCCGTCACGGCTCTCGCCGACGATGCTGAGGTTGGAGACCTTGCGCAGGATGTTGAGCTCGGGGTAGCTGCCGTTGGCCAGATGGATGGTCTTGGGCGTGGCGACCGTGTTGCAGCCGTTGGCCACCGGACTGTTGGTCGAGCAGTTCTTCATGACCCAGTTCAGCGCCCCCTGCAGCGTGCGGAAGTCGGCCGCGGTGCCGTCGTCGTCCACCGTGACGGCGGTGAAGCTGGCGGGCGCGGCGCGCGTCGTGAACCGCCAGCCATCGGCCTTGGTGATGCCGGCGAAGGCGGCACCCTTGATGGTGCCGGCGAGCACCGACGCATCCATCGTCACGTAGTAGGTCGTGCCGAAATCCAGCTTGTTGCTGTGCAGCTTGACCAATGCCTTGCTGCCACTGACGCTGACCGGGCGATACCAGACGTAGCGCGCGAACGTGGCGCCGTCGGGCATGGCACCCAGCCCGAGCGCGTCGATCTCGAGGTTGGTGCGGGCCAGCACTGTCTGCGTATCGCTGGCCGATGGCGCGACGCTCACGTCGATGCTGTCCACCAGCGCGTCGTCGCTGGCGCGGTAGATGCCGACCTTGCCCGTCGTCCCGATGGCGGGGGGCGCGTCGAAGGACAGCGACAGGCGCGTGTCGGTGGGCACGCCTGCTTCGTTGGCAGCCGGGGCGCGGGTGCCGGCCACGTCGCTGACGTTGCCGTTGCCGCTGATCTGCGTCGTCAGCTTCCCGGCCCCGGCCAGGGCGAGGTTGTTGGACTTGACGAGGGCGACCGGTCGCGGCTTGTAGGCATATCCCGGCGTGAAGGCCGTGCCGGCCACCGCGCTGCAGCCACCCAGCGGCGCACCGTTGAGCGTGGAGCCGCTGTCCTGGAACACGCCGCTGCGGTCGCTGCTCGGGTAGGTCACGACGCTGTCGCAGCCCGCCGCGCCCTCGATGGCGAACACGTTGTTGTGCGACACGATGTTGGCTTGCTTGCCCACGCCCACGCTGTAGGAATGCGGGTAGGGACTGGCCGTCTTGCTGCCGACGAAGTAGTTGTTGAGGACGTGGACCTGGCCGAAACGGACGCGTGGCACGCGCTGCGTGGTGCCGTCGAAGACGTTGTTGGCGATGGTGATGCGCAGCTTGCCCGCATCGCTCGTCAGGCTGTCGGAGCCGCCGATGAGCATGGACTTGTCATGCCGGGTGACGACGTTGTAGGAGATGGTGATGAGGTCCGCGCCCTTGGTGACGTCGATGGCACCGTCGTGGCACTGCTTGGTCTTGCCGTTCTCGACGGGCAGCGTGTCGTCGGTGACGGGCGCGTCGGTGATGGTGTTGCGGTCGATCCAGACCTGGGTGGCCGTCACGATGCCGATGGCGTCGTACTGGGAGTTCCAGTTGCCCAGGGCCCCGTCGGTCGGGTCCCAGACGGGGCCGACGTCGCAGGGCGCGACGATGTGCAGGTTGCGCACGATGACCTGGCTGACGCTGGCGATGTCGATCCAGGCGTTGACGAAGCCTGCACCGGGCCCTTCGCCGATCAGCGTGGTGTTGCTCGTCAGCTTGATGCGGGCGCGCACCTTCTGGTCGGCCGTACTCGCGAAGGGCGTGCCCTCGGTCATGTCGATGGTGCCGGCCACCTTGATGATCTTGGGCGCGTTGCCGGCATTGGCCAGCGCGTTGAGCAGCTCTGCCCGGTTGCGGACCGTGTAGATGTGGTCGGGCGTGGCGGCACTGCCGCCGACGGTACCCGCACCCCATCCATCGCTGGGTGCGGTCTGCAGCGCGGCATCGACGGCGTGCGCCGGCAGGGCCAGGGCCAGGGGCAGCAGCGCGGCGAGGCTGCCCAGCCGGCGCAATGGCTGGAGGGCCTTCATGCGGGCCTCCTCGCACGACGCAGGACCAGCAGGCCCAGCCCCGCACCCAGCAGCGCCGCGCTGGCGGGCTCGGGCACGGCGCTGATGGCGATCTGCGTCGTGAAGCTGCCGAACTCCTCCGTGAAGCTGAGGTTGTTCAGCGTCAGGCTGATGCGCTGCGGGTCCAGCAGTTGCAGGCTGACGCTGCCGCCGTTGACGCCCGTCAGGTCCAGCGGCGTGAAACCGGTGATGGGTGCGGCCAGGCCGGCGAAGCTGAAGGTCAGCGTGTAGCTGCCGGCCAGGCCGGTGGCGCCGCTGTTGTTCCAGACCTGCACCCGGCCGTCGGCGAAGAAGTCGATGGCGACTTGCGCATCGGCGGTGATGAACTCCAGGTCGTCCGCCGCGAGCGCGGTGGTGTTGCTGCCGGGCTCGTCCGCGAACAGGTGGTCCAGTCCCAGCAGCGTCTGGCTGGCGCCGCTGACCTGGCCGGTGATGAAGGTGCCCGCGGGAAGGCTGTCGGCAGCCTGTGCGGCGGTCACGGCCAGCCATGCGGCAGCCGCGACCACGAGGGTCTTGGGGGTCATGCTTGTCTCCGTACTGAGGTCTGGCTCGCCCCTTCGGGGCGGCCGACGCTTCTTGCTCAAGTCCGGGGACCAGCAGGGTCCCGCCCATGAAAAAGGGACACCGACGACAGGCCGGCGCCCTTCTCTTGTCTAGGCCAGGCGCGGCTTAGAACTTGTAGCGGGCACCGATCAGGTACTCGCGGCCGGTCACGTGATAGACCACCGAGCTGTTGCGGGCGCGGCTGATGAACTGGTCATTGGCCTCGTTGGTCAGGTTCACGCCTTCCAGCGTCAGGTCCAGGTTGGGCGTGACCTTGTAGCTCAGCGAAAGGTCCACGTTCTTGGTGCCGTTCTTGCCTTCGACGTCGTTGTTGTTCTGGCCCGGCACGCGGGTCAGGAAGGACGAGCGCTTGGACAGGGACACGCGGGCGCTGAAGGTGCCGTCGTCGTAGTACAGCGTGCCGTTGGCCGACGTGGGCGACATGTTGATCAGGTCGTCCACGATGACGCTGTTGCTGGTGGGCGAGACCAGGTAGGTGATCTTGGACTGCACCTTGGTGTAGTTCAGCAGCACGCCGAAGTTCTTGCCCCAGCCCGGCAGGAAGTTGAAGGGCTGCTGGAAGTTGATCTCGAAGCCCTTGAGCTTGCCCCCGGGGGTGTTGATCGGCGTCGTGTACTGGAAGATCTCGTCGCCCGTGAAGTTGGACGGCAGCAGCGACAGCGGCAGGCCGGAGTCCTTGAACGCGATGTTGGTGCGCAGGCTCTGGATGTAGGTGTCGATGTTCTTCTGGAACAGGCCCAGGCCGATGAAGCCGTTGCGGTCGTGGTACCACTCGGCGCTGAAGTCGAAGGTCTTGGCGCGGAAGGGCTTCAGGTAGGGGTTGCCGGCCGTGATGCTGAGCGTGCCGGTCGTGGCGATGGAGCCGCCGGGATTCAGGTTGCCGAGCTGCGGGCGGGCCATGGCCTTGGCGGCCGCGAAGCGCAGGATGACGTCCGGCGCCACGGTGGCGGCCAGGTTCAGGGCCGGCAGCGTGTCGCTGTACTTGTTGACGGTGGTGACCTCGGTGCCGCCGCCGATGGACTGGTAGCCGGTGGCGATCTGCTCAGTCGTCACGTAGCGCACGCCGACGTTGCCGTCCACCTTGATGCCGAAGGGGCGGCGCGTGAACTCGGCCATCAGGTAGCCGCCCTGGTCGGTTTCCTGCACGGCGCGGTTGTTGCCGCGGGCGTTGCCGTTGGTGGTGGACGACAGCGTGAAGTCGCCGGGGCCGCCGACCGGACCGCTCTTCAGGCAGTTGCAGTAGATGTCATAGGCCGCCACGATGGCCTTCAGGTCCGGGATGACCCAGGAGGTGGCCACGCCGCCCGGCAGGGACAGGCCCTTGCCGAAACCGGTCAGCGTCGTCGTCAGGCCTGCCGTGGAGGCCGGCGCGAAGATGGTGTCGTTCTGGTTGATGCGGCGGAATTCGTAGGTGTCGAACTTGTAGCGCTTGTGCTGGACACCGCCCTTGAGCAGGAAGTTGTCCATGGGCTCCCAGGTCAGGTCGATCTGGGCCACGTCGTTGCGGTTGTTGGCACCCTGGGGACGGATGCGGATCTCGCTGGTGGTCGCGTTGGTGACGGTGGTGGCCTGGGTGCCGCTGGTCGCCACGGGCACGCCGACGATCTGCAGCGGGCCGCTGGCCGACGTCACGTCGAAGGGGTAGCTGATGACGGGCAGGCGGTCGTTGCCGCGGAAGTCGATCGCGTAGCCGTTGACGTTCAGCGCGTCCAGCGTCGTCGTCGTCTGCACCGGGTTGCGGAACTTGGACTCTGCGCGGCCGAGCTTGACCTGGGCACGCAGCGTGTCGGTGAACTCGTGCTCGACGGTCAGCGTGGGCTGGGTGAACGTGGTGGAGAGTTCGTCGTAGCGCGATTCGGCACGCACGTCCACGCCGTTGTACTTGCCGTAAAGCAGCGCGCCGTTGGCGTCGTACTGCGACTCGACCACGCTGGTCTGCGGCTTGCCGCCCTGGGCGGCCGTGCGGCTGAAGGAGATGGCCTCGAGGAAGTCCTCCTGGCGCGTGGCCTTGAGCTTGGAGTACAGCAGGTCCAGGCTGACGGTGGTCGTGTCGGCCGGGCGCCATTGCACGGAGCCGGTCAGGCCCACGCGGTCCTGGTCGTGCGTCAGGCGGCCGTAGCGCGGCAGGCGCGGGTGGAAGTTGTTGGCGCTGCTGGCGGTGTTGTAGGTGGCCAGGTTGTCCGCCGTCGCGGGCAGCTTGGCGGGCGGCAGCGAGCTCGGAATCGACGCCACGCCGCCCGTGCCGCAGTTGCCGGTACCAGGTGCGCACCAGCCGCCGGACGAGGCGCCGTTGTCCCAGCGCACGGTGGAGAAGCCCTCTTCGTACAGGCGGCGCTTGGACAGCGCGCCCGACACCAGCACGCCGAAGGTGTTGTTGGCGAAGGTGTTGGACACGAGGAAGGCCGCGCGCGGGTCGGTCTTGCCGATCAGGTCGTTGTAGCGCCCCTTCAGCGATGCGGTCGCGACGAACTTCTTCAGGTCAAACGGGCGCGCGGCCTGCAGGTCCACCGTGGCGCCCAGCGAGCCCTCGTCGATGTCGGCCTGGTTGCTCTTGCGCACCGTCAGGCTGTTGAAGAGCTCGGCCGCGAACACGTTGAAGTCGAAGCCGCGGCTGCGGTTGGCGCCGCCGGAGCTGTCGGTGCCGCCGGTGGTCGCCAGCGCCTCGATGCCGTTGATGCGTACACGCGTGAAGTCGGCGCCCAGGCCGCGCACGGTGATGTTGCGGCCCTCGCCGGCATCGCGGTCGATGACCACGCCCGGCACGCGCTGCAGCGACTCGGCCAGGTTGGTGTCGGGGAACTTGGCGATGTCCTCGGACTTGATGACGTCGACGATGCCCTTGTCCTGGCGCTTGGCGTTCAGCGCGCTCTCCAGCGAGGCGCGGATGCCCGTCACGGTGACGGTTTCCAGCTGGTTCTTGGCCGCGTCGGCCGGCGCGGTCTGGGCAGAGGCAGATGCGGCGGACAGCGTGGCGAGGGTGGCGGCCAGAGCCACCGGGCTCAGGGCCAGGCGGCGGGACGGACGGAACGAGGGCATGTGATGTCTCCTGGTGCAAGGCCACCTGGGCGCGACGCGCTGGCGGCTCTCGGGTTATGCGAGGGCAATTGAGCCTGGGCGCACGCAGGGCACCCTTTGATTTCTGGTCCGGCGACGCTGCAGTGCGAGCGCCGGCTGTTGTCGCCGACGACTACAGGCAGCCGTTGCGACGAGCGGAAAACTGGTCGAGCAGCGGGGCGCCGTCGCCGATTCCGGTCCAAGGCGCGTCGTCGCTGAGGATGTAACTGCTCATGGTTGTGCTTGCTTGGTCTGGCTTGTGGACGATGATAGGTGGAAGATGCAAAATTCGGAACATCGGTTCACTAATTAGAAACCATGATTCCGCAACACTTGCCGCGTGACTAAAGTCGCGACGTCGGAAAAGTGGAACTGCGTTTCAACCGATTCCCAACCCCTGCAGCCACGCCGGGGCCTGCACAACCGGTGCCCTACGCACCTTGGACAAAGACATGGTTCTTCAGAACTTCAATCTGGCCGGCAAGACGGCCATCGTGACCGGCTGCAACACGGGCCTGGGCCAGGGCATGGCCCTCGCGCTCGCCCAGGCCGGCGCCGACGTGGTCGGCGTCAACGTCACCGAGCCCGACGAGACCAAGGCGGCCGTCGAAGCGCTGGGCCGCCGCTTCCTGGACCTGCGGGCCAATCTGGGCGACGTCAGCTGCATCCCCGACCTCGTCGCCCAGGCCAAGGCCTTCAACGGCGCGGTGCACATCCTGGTCAACAACGCCGGCATCATCCGGCGTGAGGACGCCATCAAGTTCTCCGAGGCCGACTGGGACGACGTGATGGACCTGAACCTGAAGTCGGTGTTCTTCCTGTCGCAGGCCGTGGCCAAGGTCTTCATGGCCCAGGGCACGGGCGGCAAGATCGTCAACATCGCCTCGATGCTGAGCTTCCAGGGCGGCATCCGCGTGCCCTCCTACACCGCCAGCAAGAGCGGCGTCATGGGCATCACGCGGCTGATGGCCAACGAGTGGGCCTCCCACGGCATCAACGTGAACGCCATCGCCCCGGGCTACATGGCCACCAACAACACCGCGGCGCTGCGCGCCGACGAGCAGCGCAACAGCGCCATCCTCGAGCGCATCCCCGCCGCCCGCTGGGGCAAGCCCGAGGACCTGGCCGGCCCGGTGGTGTTCCTGGCGTCGCCGGCGTCGGACTATGTCAACGGCTACACCGTCGCCGTGGACGGCGGCTGGCTCGCCCGCTAAAACGCATCCGCAGTACGAGGCCCGCCCACGGCGGGCCCGTGAATAACAGCCTCGGACGGAGACACCGGGCGATGTACGAGAACAAAAAGCTGGGCTTCATGTTCGTCCTGCCATTCGTGCTGGGCGTGCTGTTGTTCAAGGCCTTTCCCTTCGTGATGAGCTTCGCGCTCAGCTTCACGCAGTACGACCTGATCGACCCGCCCGAGTGGGTGGGCCTGCGCAACTACGAGGAGATGCTGGGCGGCGACCCGCTGTTCACGAAGTCGCTGGGCGTCACGCTGACCTTCGCGCTGCTGGCGGTGCCGCTGCGGGTGGGCTTCGCGCTTGTCGTGGCCCAGGTGCTGAACTTCCGCCTCAGGGGCATCAACGCCTTTCGCGCTGCCTTCTACATCCCGTCCATCCTGGGTGGATCCATCGCGGTGGCGGTGCTGTGGCGCTTCGTGTTCGCCAAGTACGGCCTGGTCAACATCATCCTGGCCAAGCTGGGCCTGGAGCCCATCCCCTGGCTGGCCGACGAGCACTACTCGATGTGGACCATCGTGCTGCTGTTCACCTGGCAGTTCGGCTCGGCCTGCGTCATCTTCCTGGCCGCACTGCAGAACGTGCCCAAGTCGCTGTACGAGGCCGCCGAGATCGACGGTGCCAGCACGGGCCAGCAGTTCTGGAAGATCACGGTGCCGCTGATCACGCCGGTCATCTTCTTCAACCTGATCATGCAGATGGTGCATGCCTTCCAGGAGTTCAACGGCCCCTACCTGATCACGGAGGGCGGCCCGCTGCATTCCACCTATGTGCTGGCGCTCTACATCTACGACCAGAGCTTTCGCTTCTTCAACCTGGGCTATGGCGCAGCGCTGAGCTGGGTGCTGTTCGCGCTGGTCGCGGGCCTCGCCGCGATCTCGTTCTGGAGCAGCAAGTACTGGGTCTTCTACGCCGGTGAGAAGGAGAGCCGCAAGTGAGCGCCGCCGCAGAAATGAATGAACGCGCCGTGGGCGACGACGGCAGGACGCCCTGGCTGCGCTACCTGATGCTGGGCGCGACGGCCATCGTCATGCTCTACCCGCTGCTGTGGCTGGTGGGCGCCTCCTTCAAGAGCAACAGCGAGATCTTCACGTCGGCCGGCTTCTGGCCCAGCAAGTTCTCGCTGGACGCCTACGCCAAGGGGTGGAAGACCAGCACCGAGTACACCTTCGCGACCTACTTTCTGAACAGCTTCCTCATCACCATCCCGCGCATCATCGTGACGGTGATCTCCTGCGTGCTGGTGGCCTATGCCTTCGCCCGCTTCGAGTTCTGGGGCAAGAAGATCCTGTTCAGCATCATGGTCGGCACGATGATGCTGCCGCTGATCGTGCTGCGCCTGCCGCAGTACCTGGTGTTCCGCGAACTGGGCTGGCTGGACAGCTACCTGCCGCTGATCGTGCCCTCGGCCTTCGCCACCGACACCTTCTTCGTCTTCATGCTGGTGCAGTTCCTGCGCGGCATCCCGCGCGACATGGAGGAAGCCGCGCTGATCGACGGCTGCAACGCGCTGCAGCTGCTCTGGCACATCATCGTGCCGCTGCTCAAGCCGGCCATCATCTCGGTCATCGTGTTCCAGTTCATCTGGACCATGAACGACTTCATGGGGCCGCTGATCTACCTCGCCTCGGTCGAGAAGTACCCGGTCAGCCTGGCGCTCAAGATGAGCATAGGCGCCACCGAGGAGGTCGAGTGGGCCAACGTCATCGCGATCTCGGTCGTCGCGCTGATCCCGTCCGTCGCGGTGTTCTTCGCCGCCCAGAAGCATTTCATCGAAGGCGCCACCAGCAGTGGCGTGAAGGGATAAGGCCGTGGCCGCTGTTTCCTTGCGCAAGGTCGAGAAGACCTACCCGAATGGTTTCAAGGCCGTACACGGCGTCGACCTCGACGTACGCGACGGCGAGTTCATGGTCTTCGTCGGTCCCTCGGGCTGCGCCAAGTCCACGCTGCTGCGCATGGTGGCGGGGCTGGAGTCCATCAGCGGCGGCGAGCTGCACATCGGTGGCCGCGTCGTCAACGACCTGCCGCCCAAGGGCCGCGGCATCGCGATGGTGTTCCAGAACTACGCGCTCTATCCGCACATGACGGTCTACGACAACCTGGCCTTCGGGCTGAAGCTGGCGAAGACGTCCAAGGCCGAACTGGACCAACGCGTGCGCCACGCCGCCCAGCTGCTGGAGATGGAGCACCTGCTGACGCGCTACCCCAAGCAGTTGTCGGGCGGCCAGGCCCAGCGCGTGGCGGTGGGCCGCGCCATCGTCAAGAAGCCCGAAGTCTTCCTGTTCGACGAGCCGCTGTCCAACCTCGACGCCAAGCTGCGCGCCGCGATGCGCGTGCGCCTGACCGAGCTGCACCGGTCGCTGCGCGACGCCGGCCAGCCGGCCACCACCATCTACGTCACGCACGACCAGACCGAGGCCATGACCATGGGCGAGCGCATCTGCGTGCTCAAGGCCGGTGTCATCCAGCAGGTGGACACGCCCACTGCGCTGTATGACCGGCCGGCCAATGCCTTCGTCGCCAGCTTCATCGGCTCGCCCGAGATGAACATCGTCAACGCGACGCTCGCCGACGGCGCCGTCGAGCTGGGCGGCGTGCGCCTGGCGCTGCCGGCCCACCGCTTCAAGCCCACGGCCAACGGCGCGGTGCAGTTCGGCCTGCGCCCCGAACACATTGGCTTGGGCGCCAAGCCCGGCAGCGCCGCCGTGCAGGCCACGCTGAAGTTCTGCGAGCACATGGGCGCCGAGGTCTTCACGTACTTCGACGTCGGCGGCGTGGCCTTCAGTGCCCGGGTGCCGGCCGAGGATGGCGCGGCCCTGGCCGCCCTGCCCCGCGGCTCGGCCCTGAGCTTGCACTTCCAGATGAACCACGCGCATCTGTTCGCAGCCGGCGACGACGGCCCGAGCCTCCTCGCATGAGCCTGAACCGCCGCACCCTTATCGCCAGCGCCGCCGCGCTGGGCGCGCCCTTCGTCCATGCGCAGGAGCGCCCCGTGCTGCGCTTCGCCTGGTGGGGTGGCGCCAGCCGGCACCAGGCCACGCTGGCCGCACTCAAGGTCTTCGAGCAGCGCTACGGCGTGCGCGTGAAGGCCGAGTACATGGGCTTCAACGGCTACCTGGAGCGCCTCACCACCCAGATCGCCGGCCGCTCCGAGCCCGACGTGATGCAGATCAACTGGGCATGGCTTGCCATGTTCAGCAAGCGCGGCAACGGCTTCACCGACCTGAACGGCGTCGCCAAGGAACTGTCGCTGGACCAGTTCACCGAGGACGACCTCGCCTACGGCCGCGTGGCCGGCAAGCTCAACGCGCTGCCCACCTCCTTCAGCGCCCGCATCTTCCTGTGGAACCAGACCGCCTTCGGCCGCGCGGGCCTGGCACTGCCGCAGACCTGGGACGAGCTCTTCGCCACCGGCCCCGTCTTTCGCGCCAAGCTGGGCGACTCGGCCTACCCGCTGGACGGTGAGCTCTACGACATGATCCTGCTGTCGCAGAGCTACATCCAGCAAAAGCACGGCATGCCCTTCGTCGATCCGGCCAAGCCGCGCGTCGCGATGAGCCCGGCCGCCGCGCTGGAGTGGGTCAAGACCTACAAGCGCATCATCGACAGCCATGTCGCCACGCCGTTGCCGCTGCGAGCCAGCCTGGGCGGCGCCGAGAAGCCCACCGAGCAGCAGCCCGACTGGGTGTCCGGCCGCTGGGCCGGCAACTACACCTGGGACTCGGTCATCGCGCTGCGCGGCTCCACGCTGGCGCCGGGCGAGAAGCTGGCCCTGGGCGCCTTCCCGACGCTTGAAGGCAGCAAGGACAGCGGCCTGTTCGGCCGGCCGACGGTCATGTACACCATAGGCCGCAACTGCAAGCAGGCCGAGCTGGCGGCCAAGCTGATGAACTTCCTGCTGACCGACCCCGAGGCCGCCCGGCTGCTCGGCCGCACGCGCGGCCTGCCCAGCGCCAAAGGGGCGCTGGCCGTGCTGCAAAAGGCCGGCGGCCTGCCGCCGCTGGAGCTGGCCGCGCATGACCAGATCCAGGCCCAGCGCGACGCCGGCCGCCTCATCCGCCCCGCGCCGCTGTTCGAGCACGCGCGCTTCCAGAAATTCATGCGCGAGGTCTTCGAGACCATCGCCTACAACAAGACCAGCGACGCCGATGCCGCGCGCCGGCTCGTCGAAGAGGGCAACGCCCTGCTGCAGAGGATCCAATGAAAGCGGCAAGTCGCGACGAGCGCGTCGGCGCGGGGGACACGGAGCAGTCGCGCCCGGCCTCGCTCCCGCTCCATCCGCTCGGCGCACCGGCAATGCGCCGGCACACCAACCTTCAGCACGCCTGAACACCATGAAGTCCACCGAACGCAAGTTCCAGTTCCTCACCCGCGAGGACCCCGACACCGGCGCCCGCGTCACGCGGCTGACGCCGCCCGAAGTGACCTGTCACCGCAACTACTTCTATCAGAAGTGCTTCACCAACGACGGCACGAAGCTGATGTTCGGCGGCGAGTTCGGCCCCGAGCCCAGCCCCAACTGGAACCTGCATCTGCTGGACCTGCCCTCGCAGACCGCCATCCAGCTCACCGACGGCGCGCGCGAGAACACCTTCGGCGCCTTCATGAGCCCCGATGACCGTTTCGTCTACTTCGTGCGCGGCGATCGCAACCTGATCCGGCTGGAGCTGGCCACGCTGAAGGAAGAGGTCGCCTACGTCGTGCCGAACGGCTGGGTGGGCTATGGCACCTGGGTGGCCAACAGTGCCTGCACCAAGATGGTCGGCATCGAGATCGCCGCCGCCGACTGGTTCCCGCTGAACACCTGGCAGAAGTTCAACGAGATGTTCCACAAGAAGCCGCTGTGCCGGCTGTTCTCGGTGGACCTCGAAGGACCGAGGAAAGGCCAGCGCACCGTCATTCTGGAGCAGCGTGGCTGGCTGGGCCACCCCCAGTACCGGCCCTTTGACGACAACACGGTGGCGTACTGCCACGAAGGTCCGCACGACCTCATCGACGCGCGCATGTGGTTCATCAACGAAGACGGGACCCATCGCCGCTGTGGCAAGGAGCACACCGACGGCGAGAGCTGCACGCACGAGTTCTGGGTGCCGGACGGCAGCGCCATGATCTACGTGAGCTACAACGACAAGTCGCCCGAGCGCTGGATCTGCAGCCTGGATCCGGTCACGCTGGAGAACAAGGTGCTGACCGCCATGCCGCAGTGCTCGCACCTGATGAGCAACTTCGACGGCACCCTCATCGTCGGCGACGGTTGCGGCAAGGCCAGCAGCGGCGACAACGAGATGCTGGTGGGCGACCCCTATCTGCACCTGTTCGACCTGAAGAGCGGCACCACGCGCCCCGTCGCCCGCCACGACAGTGGCTGGGACGTCTACAAGGACAGCCGCCAGGTCACCCATCCCCACCCCAGCTTCACGCCCGACGAGAAGCAGGTGCTGTTCAGCTGCGACAAGGAGCGCGCGAACGGCGTCGAACCGGCCCTCTACCTGGCCGACCTGTGAAGCCGCTGCTCGCGCTGGCCCTGCTGCTGGTCACCGGCGAGAGCCAGGCCCAGCCCCGCCCACAGCTCACGCCCGAGCAGGCTGCGGCCCACACGGTGGCCGCCTACCTCGGCGACTGGAAGCCCGCGCCGCTGGCCGATCTGGCCACGTCGGCAGCGGACTTCGTCGTCAAGCCGGGCGAGTCGGTGCAGGCCGCCATCGACCAGGTGCCGGACAAGGTGCCGGACCAGGGCAAGGCCGGCAGCAGGCGCTGGGTCATCCAGCTCCTGCCGGGCACCTACCGCGGCCCCCTGTGCATCAAGGACAAGGCACCCCTTGCCCTCGTCGGCGCGGCGCTGGACGCAAGCGCCGTCGTGCTGGTGGACAACCGCTTCTCCGGCAAGCCCAAGGCCGAGAACGAGGCCGCCCACCCCTGCTGGCCCGAGCTGGGCAAGACGACGATAGGCACCAGCGGCAGCACCAGCATGCTGGTGGCCAGCGACGACGTGCAGCTGATCTCGCTGACCGTCGCCAACGATGCCATGGACGGCGTGCGCCGCGGCGAGGCCTACCCGAAGGGCGTCGGTGAGAGCGGTGGCGCCCAGGCCGTGGCACTGACGCTGATGGGCGACCGCATCCAGCTCGACGGCGTGCGCCTGCTGGGTCACCAGGACACCCTCTACGCCAAGCGCCGCGCGCCCGACGCGCCGGCCCGCCAACTGGTGCGCCACAGCCTCATTGCCGGCGACGTGGACTTCATCTTCGGCAACGCCGTGCTGGTCATCGAGCACTCCACCATCCTGACCCGTGCCAACCGCCGCACGCCCGGCCACGGCGGCATCATCCTCGCGCCCAGCACGGCACCGGACGTGACCCAGGGCTTCCTCGTCACGCACAGCCGCCTGGTCGGCGAGCCCGGCATCGCGCCGGGTGGCACATCCATCGGCCGCGCCTGGGACGCCGGCGTCAAGGCCGGCACCTGGATCGCCGGCACCAGCCCCAACGGCGTGGCCGTCGTGCGCGACAGCGAGATCGGTGCCCACATCGGCCCCTGGGCCGCCAGCACCTCGCGCCGCCCCTTCGACGCCAGCACCAACCGGCTCCACGAGTTCAACAACCGCCCATGACGCTCCATCGCCGCCACGTCCTCGCCCTTGCGGGCATCTCCGTGCTGGGCGGCTGTGCCGGCACGCCGCCCACCCCGTCCAGTGCGTCCAGTGCGTCCGCCCCGGCCGAGCTGCCGCTGGGCTGGGCCAGCGCCGGCAAGACGACGGGCGGCGCCGACGCCAGGCCGGAACATGTCCTCGACGTGCATGACCGCGCCGGCCTGGACCGTGCGCTGGCCCTGGGCGACACGCCCAAGATCATCCGCATCCACGCCTTCATCGACCTGTGCCCCGGCGGCGCCGAGGCCTTCCGCGACCCCGAGTTCAGCGTCGAGGCCTTCGACCGCGCCTACGATCCCGCCACCTGGGGCCGTGACGACCCCACAGGCCCCCAGGAAGACGCGCGCAAGCGCTCCGCCAGGCGCCAGGCCCTGGCCTGCACCGTGCGGCTGCCTTCCAACACCACGCTGCTGGGCGCCGCGCCGGGCGCCGGCTTCCAGCACGGCATGGTGCTGCTGGACAAGGTCCACAACATCGTCATCCGCGACCTGCGCTTCTCCGACGCCTACGACCATTTCCCCGACTGGCAGCCGCGCGACAACGGCCACGGCGAATGGAACTCGGAGTACGACAACCTGTCGCTGCGCACGGCCGAACGCGTCTGGGTGGACCACTGCCACTTCGACGACGGCAACCGCCCCGACCGGCTCGAGCCCATCCGCCTGGGCCAGCGCGTGCAGCACCACGACGGCCTGCTGGACATCACCAACCAGAGCGACCTCGTCACCGTCTCCTGGTGCCGCTTCCAGGCTCACGACAAGACCATGCTGATCGGCAGCAGCGACACCAAGACCAGCGACGACGGCAAGCTGCGCGTGACCCTGCACCACAACCACTTCCATGCCTGCAAGGAGCGCACGCCACGGGTGCGTTTCGGCCGCGTGCATGTCGCCAGCAACCTGTTCAGCGCCGACCGCGCCGAGGACTTCGGCTACTCGCTGGGCGTGGGCATCCAGTCCCGCATCGTCAGCGAGTCCAACGCCTGGGAGCTGCCGGCCGGCATCCGCGCCGAGCAGTTGATCCGCCGCCTCAAGGGCAGCGCCTTCCTCGACCGCGGCAGCCGCTTGAACGGCCGGCCGGTGGATCTGCTGGCCGCCTGGCGCGCCGCCCACCCCGTGGAAACCCTGTCTGCCGATGTCGGCTGGGCACCAGAGGCGTTCTACGACACCGCCGCGCTGCGCTCCGCCGAACCCAATCGTCTTGTTGAGCAAATCCGCGCCGGTGCCGGACCGCGCCGGGCCTGAGTCAGAATCCGGCTCCCACATCCTGGAACAAGCGTCCGAAAGAATCAGAACGATGGATGAAGACATTGGTGATTCGAAACAACCGGAATCGGTCGCCGCGGTACTCAAGGTGTTCGCCATCCTGAATGCACTGGGAGAACGCAGCGACATCGGTATCACGGACCTCTCCGTGCGCCTGGCCATGCCCAAGGCCACGGTCTACCGCTTCCTGCAGACGATGAAGAGCCTGGGCTATGTGCGCCAGGAGGCCGACAGCGAGCGCTACCGCCTGGCCATGCGCATGTTCGAGATCGGCGCCAAGGCCCTGCCCTCGCCCGACCTCGTCGATCTGGCCAAGCACCCCATGCAGATGCTGGCCGATGCCACCGGCGAGACCGTCCACCTGGGCAGCCTCATCGACAGCGAGATCATCTACATCCACAAGGTGGACTCGCGACACATGCTGGGCATGTACTCGCGCGTGGGCCGTCGCGCACCGCTGCACTGCACGGCCATCGGCAAGGTGCTGATGGCCTGGGAGCATCCCGAGCGCCGCGACCGCATCCTGGATGGGGCCGGGTTCAAGCGCTTTCGCGACAAGACCATCACCACCCGCCCGGCCTTCCTGGCCGAGCTGGAGCAGGTCAAGAAGCAGGGTTTCGGCGAGGACCGCGAGGAATTCGACGACCACATCCGCTGCCTGGGCGTGCCCATCTTCGACCGCCTGGGCCAGCCCATCGCCGGCATGAGCGTGTCCTTCCCGACCTTCCGCTTCGACGAGGCCAAGGCCCCCGAGGTCGTCAAGATGCTGCAGGCCGCCAGCCGCGACATCTCCGAGCGGCTGGGCTGCACGCGCTACCCGCTGGACGCCCCGCAGTCCTGACGCGCGCCACCGCGCAAGCTCACGAAGCCTTGCGCTCCCCTGCGCCCAGCTTGAAGCCCGCCACCGACGTGACCAGCGCCGCCGCCTGATCGCGCAGGCTGATCGCTGCGGCAGCCCCTTCCTCGACGAGGGCGGCGTTCTGCTGCGTGACCTTGTCCATCTGCGTGATGGCATCGCTGACCTGGCCCACGCCCGTCGCCTGCTCGCTGCTGGCCGAGCTGATCTCGCCGACGATGTCGCTCACGCGGCGGATCGCATTCACGATCTCCGTCATCGTCGCGCCGGCCTTGTCCACCTGGGCGGTGCCCAGCTCCACGCGCTCCACGCTCGTGCCTATCAGCGCCTTGATCTCCTTGGCCGCCTCGGCGCTGCGCTGGGCCAGCGTGCGCACCTCGCCCGCGACGACCGCGAAGCCCCGGCCCTGCTCGCCCGCACGCGCCGCCTCGACGGCGGCGTTCAGCGCCAGGATGTTGGTCTGGAAGGCGATGCCGTCGATGACGCCGAGGATGTCGGCGATCTTGCGCGAGCTCTCGTTGATGCCCCGCATCGTCTCGACGACCTGCCCGACGACCTCGCCCCCCTGCTTCGCCACGTTGGACGCGCCAAGCGCGAGCTGGTTGGCCTGGCGGGCGTTGTCGGCGTTGTTGCGCACAGTGGAACTCAGCTCGTCCATGGTCGCCGCGGTCTGCTGCAGCGCGCTGGCCTGCTCCTCGGTGCGCTGGCTGAGGTCGTTGTTGCCCTGCGCGATCTGGCCGCTGGCCGTCGCCACGCTCTCGGCGTTGCTGCGCACACCCGAGACGATGCCGGCCAGCCGCGTCTGCATGCCGGCCAGCGCGGTCAGCATGCGGCCGACCTCATCGCGGCCCGTCGCCCGGATGTCGTTGTCCAGGTTTCCGTCGGCGATCGATTCCACGGCGCGCTGGGCGCGCCCCACGTCGCCGGCGATGCGCCCGCTCAGCAGCCAGCCGATGCCGACGCCCATGGCCAGCATCACAAGCAACGCCACGACGAGCATCAGGCGGGCACTGCCGTAGAGCGCGTCCGCGTCGCGGCTGGCCTGGTCGGCCCTCGCGCGGTTGAAGCGGATCAGCTCTTCCAGGTAGTCGCTGGAGCGCCGGTAACTCTGCCCCGCTTCGCCGTCGAGCAGGGCCTGGGCCTGCGTCGTCTGCTGGGAGCGCGACAGCTTCAGCAGCTCGGGCTGCACGGCCAGGTACTTGCGCCACTCCGCCTCGAAGCGTTCCCAGAGGCGCCGCTCCTCGTCGCCGCCTATGAGCGCCACATAGTGCTTGCGGTTGTCGTCCAGCTGGCCCAGCACCCGCGCCATGTCCTTCTCGAAGCCGTCCATCTTGCCCGGGTCTTCCGTCACCACGTGCTCGAACTGTGCGTTGCGGAAATCCGCCGTGTTGGTGTTGATCTCGCTCGTCGCCAGCACTGCGGGCAGATAGCCGCCCGCGATCTCGGTGGAGGCCCGGTTGACGCGCCCGAGCTGCTGGATGGCAAACAGCACGACGAAGACCGCGAGCAGCAGCACGATGCCGAAGCCGCCGAGCAGCTTGGCGCGCAGGGATTGGTCAGAAAAACTCATGAGGGTCCTTCCTGGAAGGGGGGGCGGGCAGGCTTCTCGCAAAACCGCCCTGTCGCACCTGGGACGCGCAAGAATCCCGCAGGGTGCTTCAATCCCGACCAAGTTTCAACACCGCCACCATCATGAGCCAGACCAACCGCCAAATCCTGCTCGCCTCCCGTCCCAAGGGCGAGGTCAGCCCCGACAACTTCCGCCTCGTCGAGACGCCGCTCGCGCCGCTGGCCGATGGCCAGGTGCGGGTGCGCAACCACTTCCTCAGCCTGGACCCGTACATGCGCGGCCGCATGAACGACAGCAAGAGCTACGCGGCCGCCCAGGCGCTGGACGAGGTCATGATCGGCGGCACCGTCGGCGAGGTGGTCGAGTCGAGGAACGCCAACTTCGCGGTGGGCGACAAGGTGGTGGGCATGGGTGGCTGGCAGGAGTTCCAGACCGTGGACGCCACGCAGCGCGGCGTGCTGAGCAAGGTCGACACCACGCACATCCCCCTGTCGGCCTACCTCGGCCCGGTCGGCATGCCGGGCGTGACCGCCTGGTACGGCCTCGTGAAGATCATCAACCCCAAGGCCGGCGAGACCGTGGTGGTGAGCGCCGCCAGCGGTGCCGTGGGCTCGGTGGTGGGCCAGTTGGCCAAGGCGCGCGGCTGCCGCGCGGTGGGCCTGGCCGGCGGCGCCGACAAGTGCCGCTATGTGGTCGAGGAGCTGGGCTTTGACGCCTGCGTCGACTACAAGCAGCACCCCGACCTGAAGTCGCTGTCCGCCGCCCTGAAGGCCGAATGCCCGAACGGCATCGACGGCTATTTCGAGAACGTCGGCGGCATGACGCTGGACGCCGTGCTGCTGCGCGCCAACGCCTTCAGCCGCATCGCCATGTGCGGCATGATCTCGGGCTACAACGGCGAGCCCATCCCGCTGCAGTACCCCCAGCTCATCCTCACCAACCGCATGAAGGTCGAGGGCTTCATCGTCTCCGAGCACATGGACGTGTGGCCCGAGGCGCTGAAGGAGCTGGGCGGGCTGGTGGCCACGGGCAAGCTGAAGTACCGCGAGTCCGTCGCCGACGGCATCGCCGCCGCGCCCGAGGCCTTCATGGGCCTGCTCAAGGGCCGCAACTTCGGCAAGCAGCTCGTCAAGCTGGTCTGATGCGCTGGCACTGCGTGCCGTTCGACGAACTGGGCGTGCGCCAGCTCTATGAGCTGCTGGCCCTGCGCTCGGAGGTCTTCGTCGTCGAGCAGAACTGCGTGTTCCTCGACATCGACGGCGTCGATCCGCAGACCTGGCATCTGCTGGGCTGCGGCGATGACGGCCGGCTCATGGCCTACGCGCGGCTCATCCCGCCCGGCCTGAAGGCCCCCGACGCCCTCATCGGCCGCGTCGTCACGGCACCGTCCGCCCGCAGCGGCGGGGTCGGTCGCGCGCTGATGGCCGAGGCGCTCGCGCAGTGCGGGCGCCTGTGGCCGGCCCACCCCGTCACGCTGCACGCCCAGGCCCACCTGGAGCGCTTCTACGGCAGCTTCGGCTTCACGCCCGTGGGCGAGCAATACATGGAAGACGGCATCCCGCACCAGGAGATGCGCAAGGAGACCCCCCAATGACCAAGAAGCAAACCGCCGTCATCACCGGCGCCGGCTCGGGCTTCGGCCTGGAAACCGCCCGCATCGCCGCCCGGCGCGGCATGAATCTCGTCCTCGTCGACGTGCAGGCCGACGCACTGGACAAGGCCGTGGCCGAGTTCAAGGACGTCGAGGTGCTGGCCCGCGTCGTCGACGTGGCCAGGGCCGACGCGATGCAGGCGCTGGCCGACGCGGTGCAGCAGCGCTTCGGCGCGCCGCACTTCGTCTTCAACAACGCCGGCGTGGGCTCCGGCGGCCTGATCTGGGAGAACGCCCTCAGCGACTGGGACTGGGTCATGGGCGTCAACGTGATGGGCGTCGTGCATGGCGTGCGCCTGTTCACGCCCATGATGCTGGCCGCCGCCAAGGCCGATCCGGCCTACTCGGGCCACATCGTCAATACGGCATCCATGGCCGGCCTGCTGGTGCCGCCCGTATCCGGCGTCTACAACGTCAGCAAGGCCGCCGTGGTCGCGCTCACCGAGACGCTGCATCACGACCTGGCCCTGGTCACCGAGCAGGTGCACGCCTCGGTGCTCTGCCCTTTCTACGTGCCCACCGGCATCAGCCAGAGCCACCGCAACCGCCCGAGCGACATGCCCGGCAACAGGCCCACAGTCAGCCAGCTCGTCTCGCAGGCGCAGACCGACAAGGCAGTGTCCTCCGGCAAGCTGAGCGCGGCCGACGTGGCGGCCATGGTGTTCGACGCCATCGACCACAACAGGTTCTGGATCTTCAGCCACCCCAAGGCCCTGGCCGGCGTGCAGACGCGGATGGAAGACGCGATGCTGCAGCGCAATCCGACCGATCCCTATGCCGCGCGGCCTGACATTGGCGAAGCCCTGAAGGCCAAGCTCCGCGGCGAGTAAACCGGCAGGGACAATCGGGGCATGAGCTCCCCGATTTCCATCGCCGTCGTCGGCGGCGGCCCCGCCGGCCTGATGGCCGCCGAGGTGCTGGCCGCGGCCGGCCACGCCGTGACCGTCTACGACGCCAAGCCCAGCGTCGGCCGCAAGTTCCTGCTCGCCGGCAAGGGCGGCCTGAACCTGACCCATTCCGAGGCCTTCGAACCCTTCGTCGGCCGCTTCGGCGCACGCGCCGCCCAGATCGAGCCGCTGCTGCGCGGCTTCGACGCCGACGCGCTGCGCGCCTGGGCCGCCGGACTCGGCGTCGACACCTTCGTGGGCACCTCGGGCCGCGTCTTCCCCAAGGACTTGAAGGCGGCGCCGTTGCTGCGCGCCTGGCTGCACCGGCTGCGCGCGGCCGGCGTGAAGTTCGCGATGCGCCACCGCTGGACGGGCTGGACCGAGGACGGTGCGCTGCGCTTTGACACGCCCGACGGCGAACGCCGGGTGTCACCCGGCGCGACGCTGCTGGCCCTGGGCGGCGCCTCCTGGCCGCAGCTGGGCTCGGACGGTGCCTGGGCCCCCTGGCTGGCCGCCCGGGGCGTGGACGTCGCGCCGCTGCAGCCGTCCAACTGCGGCTTCGACGTCGGCGCCACCGCGGCCCATCCGGCGGCGCCGGGCTGGAGCGAGCGCTTCGCCGCCGAGTTCGCCGGCCAGCCGGTCAAGCCCGTGGCGCTGGCCACCGAGGGCTTCGCCGCCCGTCCCGGCGAGTTCGTCATCACAGCCACCGGCATCGAGGGCTCGCTCGTCTACGCCGCGAGCAGCGCACTGCGCGAACAGCTCGCGCGCCTGGGACAGGCCACGCTGGTGCTGGACCTGCTGCCTCAGCTCACGCCCGAGCGCGTGCTCGCCGAGGTGCGCCATCCGCGCGGCAGCCGCTCCCTGTCGTCTCACCTGAAGAGCCGGCTGAACCTGGGTGCGCTGAAGCTGGGCCTGCTGCACGAATTGCTGACGCGCGAGCAGATGCTGGACCCGACCCAGCTCGCCGCCGCGCTCAAGCGCCTGCCGCTGACGCTGCAGGCGCCGCGCCCGGTCGCCGAGGCGATCAGCACCGCGGGCGGTGTGCGCTTTGAGGCGCTGACCGGCGAGCTGATGCTGGCCGCGCTACCCGGCGTCTTCGTCGCCGGCGAGATGCTGGACTGGGAGGCGCCCACCGGCGGCTACCTGCTCACGGCCAGCTTCGCCAGCGGCCGCGCCGCGGCCCTTGGCCTGACACGTTGGCTGCGCGCCGCATGAAACTCCTGCGGCGGCGCGACCTGCTGCTGTCCCACGCCTTGGCTCCGCTGGCCGCCACCGCGGCGGCCCAGCCGGCGGGACGGCTTGCGCGGGTCACCATCGGCGCCGAGAACGACTGGTTCCCCTACTCCGGCGAGCGCGATGGCCGCGCCCAGGGCATGACGGTGGAACTCGTCACCGCGGCCTTCGCGGCCATGGGCGTCGAGGTGAAGTTCGAACTGCTGCCCTATGCGCGCTGCATGGCGCAGACGCGCAACGGCATGCTGGCGGGTTGCTTCAACACGACGCGCACCGCGCTGATCGAGAACGACTACCTCTGGCCGGCCAAGCCGATGTTCAACGAGCGCTTCCTGATCTACGCCCGTGCCGATGATCCGCACACCGGCCCGCCGCTGCAGGTGCGCGACCTGGAAGGCCAGCAGGTGGCCGTCACGCGGGGCTACGAGTACGGCAGCGAGTTCGACGCCAACCCCCGCGTGCTGCGCGTCGTCACCAGCCACGACGAGAACAACTTCCAGGTCGTGCTGCGCGGCCGGGCCCGCTACACCCTGGCCCCGGAGGCCAACACCCGCGCGCTGCTGGTGCGCCGCCCGGAGATGGTCGGCCAGTTCAAGGTCGTCGGCGCGCTGAGCTACTTCGGCATCTACACGACCTTCTCGCGCCAGCACCCCGACGCGCGCGCGGCCCTGGCGGCCTTCGACGAAGGCATGAGAGTCATCAACGCCAACGGCGTGGCCAGGGCCATCCAGGAGCGTTGGCGCCAGGGCGGCACGGGCCGCTGAGGCCCTGGCAAAATCGCGCGTTTTTTGCCGCGCTGAAGAGCCGTCCCGAGGGCCAGTTTTGGACAAGTTGATCGTTTCCCAGATTGCCGCCGAGTTGAAGGTGCGGCCCGCCCAGGTGCAGGCCGCCGTCGAGCTGCTCGACGGCGGGGCCACCGTGCCCTTCATCGCCCGCTACCGCAAGGAGGCCACCGACGGCCTCGACGACATCCAGCTGCGCGAGCTGGACGCGCGCCTGGCCTATCTGCGCGAACTGGCCGAACGCCGCGAGGCCGTGCTCAAGAGCATCGCCGAGCAAGGCAAGCTGACGCCCGAGCTGGAGGCCGCCGTACGCGCCGCGCCCACCAAGCAAGAGCTCGAAGACATCTACCTGCCCTACAAGCCCAAGCGCCGCACCAAGGGCATGATCGCCCGCGAAGCGGGCCTCGAGCCGCTGGCCGACCAGCTGTTCGCCGACCCGACGCTGGACCCGCAGGCCGAGGCCGCCAGGTTCATCAACGCCGAGGCCGGCTTCGCCGACGCCTTCGCCGTGCTGGACGGCGTGCGCGACCTGCTCTCCGAGCGCTGGGCCGAGGACGCCGTGCTGGTGGGCAAGCTGCGCGAGTGGCTGTGGGCCGAGGGCCTGTTCCAGTCCAAGATCATGGACGGCAAGAGCCCGGACACGCCGGACAACGCCAAGTTCCGCGACTACTTCGACTACGCCGAGCCCATCCGCACCGTCCCCTCGCACCGCGCGCTGGCCGTGTTCCGCGGCCGCACCCAGGAGCTGCTGGACGCCAAGCTGGTGCTGGACGAGGAGCCCGTGGCCGGCAAGCCCGGCCTGGCCGAGGGCCGTATCGCCTCGCACCTGGGCTGGCGCCATGCCAGCCGACCGGCCGACGAGCTGATCCGCAAGACCGTTGCCTGGACCTGGAAGGTCAAGCTCTCCCTGAGCCTGGAGCGAGACCTGTTCGCCCGCCTGCGCGAGGCCGCCGAGGCCACCGCGATCAAGGTGTTCGCGGAGAACCTGCGCGACCTGCTGCTGGCCGCGCCGGCCGGCAAGCGCGTCGTCATGGGGCTGGACCCGGGCATCCGCACCGGCGTGAAGGTGGCGGTCGTCTCGGAAACCGGCCGTGTCCTGGATACCGCGACCGTCTACCCGCACGAGCCGCGCCGCGACTGGGATGGCTCACTGCACACGCTGGCCAAGCTGTGCGCAACGCACGGCGTCAACCTCATCGCCATCGGCAATGGCACCGCCAGCCGCGAGACCGACAAGCTGGCCGGCGAGCTGATCAAGAAGCTGCAGGCGCTGGACGCCAGCGTGAAGATCGAACGCGTCGTCGTCAGCGAGGCCGGCGCCTCGGTGTACTCGGCGTCCGAGTTCGCCTCCAAGGAGCTGCCGGACCTGGACGTCAGCCTGCGCGGCGCCGTGTCCATCGCGCGCCGGCTGCAGGACCCGCTGGCCGAGCTGGTCAAGATCGACCCCAAGAGCATCGGCGTGGGCCAGTACCAGCACGACGTCAACCAAAGCGAGATGGCGCGTGCGCTGGACGCCGTGGTCGAGGACTGCGTGAACAAGGTCGGCGTGGACCTGAACACTGCGTCCAGCGCGCTGCTCGCGCGCGTCTCGGGGCTGTCGGCCTCGGTGGCCAGCAGCATCGTGCGCTGGCGCGACGCCAACGGCGCCTTCAGGAACCGCCAGCAGCTGCTGGACGTGGCGGGCCTCGGGCCCAAGACCTTTGAGCAGTCGGCCGGCTTCCTGCGCATCCGCGGCGGCGACAACCCGCTGGACTTCTCGGGCGTCCACCCCGAGACCTACGCCATCGTCGAGCGTGCGCTCAGCGCACTGAAGCGTCCCGCCGAGGAGGTCATCGGCCGCAGCGAGGTGTTGCGCACGCTCAAGCCCGAATTGCTGGCCGACGACAAGTTCGGTGCGATCACGGTCAAGGACGTGCTGGCCGAGCTGGAAAAACCCGGCCGCGACCCGCGCCCGGACTTCAAGGTGGCCCGCTTCAACGACGGTGTCGAGGACGTGAAGGACCTGCAGCCCGGCATGCTGCTCGAAGGTACGGTCAGCAACGTCGCGCAGTTCGGCGCCTTCGTCGACCTGGGCGTGCACCAAGATGGGCTGATCCACGTCAGCCAGCTGTCCAACAAGTTCGTCAACGACGCCCGCGAGGTGGTCAAGACGGGCGACATCGTCAAGGTCAAGGTGCTGGAGGTCGACCTGGCCCGACAGCGCATCTCGCTGACGATGAAACTGGACGCACAGGCACCGCGCGGCCCGAAGCAGGACAACAGCTTCCGGCCAGCCGCCCGTAACGAGCGCCCCCACGGCGGCGGTTCGCGCGATTCGGCACCCGCCGGCGGCAACGCGATGGCCGCGGCCTTCGCCAAGCTCAAGCGCTGACCCTGGAGCTCAGGCACTGACACACAGCGCCGTCATCATCGCCACCCGCCCCCCGGGCCGTCGATTGATGCCACCGAAACCGCAACTGGTCGCAACGCGGCCGCATGAGCCGGGCATCGCCACTATGGTGCGCACCGCCTCAAACCCCCGGAGTCTCTTTTTGAAAACCCCCGCCCTCGCCTCGCTGCTTCTGCTCAGCCCTGCCCTGGTCCTGGCCCAGCAGGAGGTCGATCGCGCATCCACGCCGCCGACGCAAGGCAACCAGCTCGAACGCGTGTCCGTGACACGCCAGCAGACCGACACCGACCTGCGCCGCCGCCAGCCCGTGGCCAAGCAGCTCTACGGCCGCGAGGAGCTGGACAAGTACGGTGACACCCAACTCTCCGACGTCCTGAAGCGCCTGCCTGGCATCAACGTCTCCGGCGGCCAGCTGCGCATGCGCGGCCTGGGCGGCGCCTACACGCAGATCCTGGTCAACGGCGAGCCCGCGCCCCCGGGATTCAGCCTGGACAACCTCAACCCGGCCCAGGTCGAGCGCCTGGAGGTCAGCAAGGCGCCCACGGCCGACCAGACCGCCCAGGCCATCGCCGGCACGCTCAACATCATCCTGAAGGACGCGCCGCGCGTCGTGCAGAAGGACTTGCGCCTGGGCGTGTCCTACGCGAACGAGAAGCCCACGGTCGGTGGCAGCTTCACCTATGGCGACCGCATCGTCGGCGGCATCGGCCTGGTGCTGCCGATCTCGTTCTTCCAGTGGGACAACCGCAACGAGACCCAAAGCGATCGCGTGCGGGACGCCGGAGCCACCCACCTCGCATCGGAAGGCAGCGATCACTCCTACGGCCGCGGCGTCAACATTTCGCCGCGCCTGAACTGGAAGCTCGGCGACGACGAGACGCTGACCATGCAGGGCTTCTTCCTGCGCAACCGCTTCCGCAACGAAGGCGAGGGCACGACGCAGATCCTCGCCTCCACGCCGGGCCAGAGCGTGCTGCCGACCAGCGTGCTCGACAGCAGCCGCAACCGCGGCAGCTTCGCGGCCAACCGCATCAACCTGCAATACAACAATCGCTTCGGCGAAGACCGCCGCATCGAGCTGCGTGCCGGCACGGGAAGCGGCGGCGCGGACTTCCAGTACGACTTCCTCGGACGCAACGCCGCGGGCGTGCAGACCGTCACGCGCACGACCACGGGCGACAACACCAACCGCCAGACCTCGCTGGCCGGCAAGTACAGCCAGTATGCGGGCGAAGACCACACGGTCACCGTCGGCGGCGAGATCGAGCGTCGCACGCGTGACGAGATGCGCCGCACGGTCGAGAACGGCGCGGACCTGCTGCCCGGCATCGAGGGGCAGCCTTTCAATGCCACCATCACCCGCACCGCCGCCTATGCGCAGGACGAGTGGGAGATCAACAAGCAGTGGTCCGCCTATTTCGGCGTACGCCACGAACAGATCAAGACCGTCAGCGAAGGCGTGGGCAGCCAGTTCAACAACACCAGCAAGGTCACGACGCCACTGCTGCACCTGAACTTCAAGCCCGACCCCAAGGGCCGCGACATGGTGCGCGCCAGCCTGACGCGCAGCTACAAGGCGGCCGACGTTCAGCAGCTCATCGCGCGCCCGACGATCAACACCGACTACCCCGCCATCGGTCCGGACGCACGCCCGAACACGATGACCACGCCCGACCGAATCGGCAACCCCAATCTCAAGCCCGAGCTGGCCACCGGCCTGGACCTCGCCTGGGAGAGCTACCTGCCCGCTGGCGGCATGTTCTCGGTCGGTGTGTTCCACCGCCGCATCACCGGCCTCGTGCGCAATGCGCTGATGGAAGTGCCCAAGGAGGATGCCCATTGGGCGGACGGCGTGGCGCGCTGGGTGTCCACGCCCATCAACCTGAGCAAGGCGACGACGCAAGGCCTGGAGCTGGAGATCAAGGGGCGTGCCGCCGAGCTGTTCCCGGGCCTGTTCGAGCCGACCACGGCGCTGAGCCTGCGCGCGTCGCTGAACCTGTACCGCTCCCACGTCGCCGACATCCCCGGCCCCGACAACCGGCTGGAGGGCCAGCAGCCCTGGCAGTTCAACTTCGGTGCCGACTACCGCTTCAAGAGCGTGCCGCTGAGCGTGGGCTTCAGTGGCCAGATCGCGCCCAAGTACACGGTTCAACAGACCGTGCTGCTGAGCCAGTCCTCGCTGCCGGCACGCTCGTTCGACGCGTTCGCGATGCTGCAACTCGGCCCCAAGGACAGCCTGCGCGTGGCCACCAGCGGCCAGTTCCAGCCCACGCAGGGTTCGCGCGTGACCGTCACCGGCCTGCCCGACTACAACCTCAACGAGCGCAAGCCCGTGGCCTGGTGGTCGGTGAACTGGGAACACAAGTTCTGAGCCTGAACCGGGCGCAGGCCACTGCGGCCTGCGCCCGGGCCGCCGTCGCGGCCGTGTCACGCGACGTGGCCGGCCTCGGCTATCTTGTGCGGCAATGACTTCCGCAGCTCTCCAAGTATTTGCCGGCCCCGCCGCCCGGGCGCGCCTGGCCGAGCGCGGCCTGCGTGCCGAAGACGTGGGCCTGATCCCCGCCGCCGCCGGCGGCCCCAAGGGGCTGATCCTCAACGGCCTGGACCGGCATGTCTTCGGACACTGGCTGCCCCAGAGCCGCCAGACCGTCCACCTCGTCGGAGCCAGCATCGGCGCCTGGCGCATGGCGACGGCCGCGCTGGCCCACCGCGATGTCGGCCCCGCCTTTGACGCCATGGCGCAAGCCTATGTGACGCAGGAGTACGACGTGCTGCCGGGCGAGAAGCGCCCGCGGCCCGAAGGCGTCAGCCAGCGCTTCGGCGAGATCCTGGGCGAGATCTTCCAGGGCCGCGAGACCGAGGTGCTCACGCATCCACGGTTGCGCCTGCATATCGTCACATCCCGCGGCCAGAACAAGGGGATGGGCCTGCTCGCCCGCGAAGGCCGGCTGCGCACGCCGCTGGGCTATCTCGGCGCTTTCGCGGCCAACGCGGTGTCACGGCCGCTGCTGGGGCGATTCCTGGAGCGCGTCGTGTTCTCCGACCCGCGCGAGCGCCTGCCGCTCAAGCTCAGTGACTTCACGACGCGCGAGGTGCACCTGTCGCGCGCCAACCTGCGCACCGCGCTGCTGGCCAGCTGCTCCATTCCCTTCTGGCTGAAGGCACAGCACGACCTGCCCGGCGCGCCGCGCGGCGCCTACTGGGACGGCGGCATCACCGACTACCACCTGCACCTGGACTACCGCGCGCTGCAGGCGTCCGGTGCGCCGCTGGTGCTGTACCCGCACTTCCAGCGCCAGGTCGTGCCCGGCTGGCTGGACAAGGCGCTGAAGCACCGCCATCGCTCGACGGCCTTCCTCGACAACGTCGTGCTGCTGTGCCCGTCGCCGGAGTGGATCGCCAGCCTGCCCGGCGCCAAGCTGCCCGACCGCAACGACTTCATGACGCTGGACGCGGATGAGCGCCGCCGCCGCTGGCACGTCGCCGTGGCGCAGAGCCAGCGGCTGGCCGACGATTTCGCCGCGTTGGCCCAGCGCGACTCGGTTTTGGCGCTGCCGCTTTAGAATGACGGCTCCCTCCCCTCACAAGAGCGAGAAAGGCACCCTGGTTATGACACCGCGAACTACGACCACCTTCACCGGTACCTAGTCGGCCGCGGCTCGTCACGTCTTCTCGCCCCACTCCCAATCGGGGCACGAACAAAGCGCGGCAAGTGGCCGCGCTTTTTCATTTCTGCCCCTGAATGGAGCATCCCATGATTTCGATTCAACTCCCCGACGGCTCGCGCCGTGAGTACCCCGCGCCGCTGTCGGTCGGCGACGTCGCCGCCAGCATCGGCGCCGGCCTGGCCAAGGCCGCCCTGGGCGGCAAGGTGGATGGCCGGGTCGTCGACCTGAGCCACGTCATCGACCACGACGTGCAGCTGTCCATCGTCACGGACAAGGACGCCGACGGCCTGGACATGATCCGCCACTCGACGGCCCACCTGCTGGCCTATGCCGTCAAGGAGCTCTACCCCGACGCCCAGGTCACCATCGGCCCGGTCATCGAGAACGGCTTCTATTACGACTTCTCGTACAAGCGCCCGTTCACGCCGGACGACCTGGCCGCCATCGAGTCCAAGATGACCGAGCTGGCCAAGAAGGACGAGAAGGTCGTGCGCCGCGTGCTGCCGCGCGACGAGGCCGTGGCCCACTTCAAGGCCATCGGCGAGGCCTACAAGGCCGAGATCATCGAGAGCATCCCGGCCGACCAGGACGTGTCGCTGTACGCCGAAGGCAAGTTCGAGGACCTGTGCCGCGGCCCGCACGTGCCCTCCACGGGCAAGCTCAAGCACTTCAAGCTGATGAAGGTGGCCGGCGCCTACTGGCGCGGCGACCACCGCAACGAGATGCTGCAGCGCGTCTACGGCACGGCCTGGGCGAGCAAGGACGACCTGCAGAAGTACCTGACGATGCTGGAGGAGGCCGAGAAGCGCGACCACCGCAAGCTCGGCAAGGAGCTGGACCTCTTCCACATCGACGAGCATGCGCCCGGCGTCGTGTTCTGGCACCCCAAGGGCTGGACGGTCTGGCAGGAGGTCGAGCAGTACATGCGCCGCGTCTACCGCGACAACGGCTACCAGGAGGTCAAGGGCCCGCAGCTGCTCGACAAGACGCTGTGGGAAGCCACGGGCCACTGGGACAAGTACCGCGAGAACATGTTCGTGACCGAGTCGGAGAAGCGCGACTACGCGCTCAAGCCGATGAACTGCCCCGGCCACATCCTGATCTTCAAGCAGGGCGTGAAGAGCTATCGCGACCTGCCGCTGCGCTTCGGCGAGTTCGGCCAGTGCCACCGCAACGAGCCCACGGGCGGCCTGCACGGCATCATGCGCGTGCGCGGCTTCACGCAGGACGACGGCCACATCTTCTGCACGGAAGACCAGATCCAAGGCGAGGTCACCGCCTTCACGGCGCTGCTGCAAAAGGTCTACAAGGACTTCGGCTTCACGGAGATCATCTACAAGCTGTCGACGCGCCCCGAAAAGCGCATCGGCAGCGAGGAGAGCTGGGACAAGGCCGAGCACGCGCTGGCCGAGGGCCTGCGCGCGTCGGGCTGCGACTTCACCTACCTGCCGGGCGAGGGCGCCTTCTACGGCCCCAAGATCGAGTACACGCTCAAGGACGCGCTGGGCCGCGAATGGCAGTGCGGCACCATCCAGGTCGACCCCAACATGCCGGAGCGCCTGGACGCGGCGTTCGTCGACGAGGACGGCGAGCACAAGCGCCCGCTGATGCTGCACCGCGCCATCGTCGGCAGCCTGGAGCGTTTCATCGGCATCCTGATCGAGCAGCACGCCGGCGCGCTGCCCGTCTGGCTCGCGCCGACGCAGGTCGTGGTGGCCAACATCACCGATTCCCAGGCCGATTACGTTGCGGAAATTGTGAAATCGCTGCAAAAACAAGGGCTTAGGGCCTCGGCCGATTTGCGCAACGAGAAGATCACCTATAAAATCCGCCAGCATTCCATGCAAAAGCTGCCGTACATCCTCGTCGTGGGTGACAAGGAAAAGGCGAATGGCAGCGTTGCGGTACGCGCCCGTGGCAACCAGGACCTCGGCGTGATGCCCCTGCAGGACTTCCTCGATAGGATCTCCGCAGACATCACAAACAAGGTCTAAAAGAGCCTATCGGGCGCTATTTGTTTTGTTTGGGCCCCTCGCCTTGGGGCTCGTTGAAAGGTCCACACCATCGCTACGTTTGCCGACCGTCGCGCGATTCCGGAGCGCAAGCACCGCCTGAACCGCGAAATCATGGCTCCCGAAGTCCGTCTGAACGGTCCCGAGAATGAACCCATCGGGATCGTCAGCATCCAGGAAGCCCTGCGCATGGCGGGCGAGCTGGACGTGGACCTGGTCGAGATCTCCGCCACCGCCAATCCGCCGGTCTGCCGGCTGATGGACTACGGCAAGTTCAAGTACCAGGAACAAAAGCGCGCCGCTGAAGCCAAGGCCAAGCAAAAGATCATCGAGATCAAGGAAGTCAAGTTCCGCCCGGGCACGGACGAAGGCGACTACCAGATCAAGATGCGCAATCTGCGCCGCTTCATCGCCGAAGACGGCGACAAGGGCAAGGTCACGCTGCGCTACCGGGGCCGCGAGATCACGCACCAGGACATCGGCATGCGCCTGCTGGAGCGGATCCGCGACGAACTGGCCGACGTGGCAGTGGTCGAGAACATGCCGAAGCTCGAGGGTCGGCAGATGATCATGGTCCTGGCGCCGAAGAAGCGTTGATTCTTTAGCGCAGGGATCGATACAGGTTAAACCCATCGGTTTGGTCGCCGGTGGGTTCACAAGTCTCCTGAGGCCAACAAGCGTGACGGGCTCTCCGCCACCGCCCCAGGGACACACTTAAAAGGAGCATTCACATGCCCAAGATGAAGACCAAGAGCAGCGCGAAAAAGCGTTTTCGCGTTCGTCCGGGTGGCACCGTCAAGCGCGGTCAGGCGTTCAAGCGCCACATCCTGACCAAGAAGACCACGAAGAACAAGCGTCAGCTGCGCGGCGCTGTGAACGTGCACGAAACCAACATGGGCCACATGGCTCAGATGTTGCCTTTCGCCGGCCTGTAATCCACCAAGACTAGAAGGAGAAACATATGCCTCGCGTCAAACGTGGTGTTACCGCTCGCGCCCGTCACAAGAAGGTCCTGGCCCTGGCCAAGGGCTTCCGCGGTCGTCGTAAGAACGTCTTCCGCATCGCCAAGCAGGCGGTGATGAAGGCGGGCCAATACGCCTACCGTGACCGCCGCACCAAGAAGCGCGTGTTCCGTCAGCTGTGGATCGCCCGTATCAACGCCGCCTCGCGTGGCCTGGGCCTGTCCTACAGCAAGTTCGTGGCGGGTCTGAAGAAGGCCCAGATCGAGATCGACCGCAAGGTCCTCGCCGATCTGGCCGTGAACGACCCGGCTGGTTTTGCCAGCATCTTCGCCAAGGTGAAGGCCGCGCTCGCCTGATTGCGACCCATCCCGACTCACGTCGGGATACGCAACTTTTGAGGGCCGGCCCACTGGGTCGGCCCTTTTTCATTCCAAATTCCGAATGTCTGATCTCGACGCTTTGCTGCAAGCGGCACAGGCCGACTTTGCCGCCGCCCCAACGCCCGCGGAACTCGAAAACGCCAAGGCCAAGTACATCGGCAAGTCCGGTCGCGTGACCGAACTGATGAAGGGCCTGGGCGCCCTCAGCATCGAGGAGAAGAAGACCCGCGGCGCCGAGATCAACCAGCTCAAGGTCGGCATCGAGGCCGCCCTGACCGCCCGCCGCGACGCACTGGCCGCCGCCGAGCTGGACAAGCAGCTCAAGGCCGAGGCGCTGGACGTCACGCTGCCCGGGCGCAGCCGCGGCACCGCCGGCCTGCACCCGATCACGCGCGCGATGGAGCGCATCGAGGCCATCTTCGGCTCCATGGGCTTTGACGTCGCCGACGGGCCCGAGATCGAGACCGACTGGTACAGCTTCTCGGCGTTGAACAACCCCGAGAACCACCCTGCCCGCTCCATGCAGGACACGTTCTACGTCGACATGAAGGACGAGAACGGATCGTGGCTGAACCTGCGCCCGCACACCAGCCCGATGCAGATCCGCTACGCCCAGGCGCACGCCAAGCGCTACGCCGGGCAGGACACGATGCCCGAGATCCGCGTCATCGCGCCGGGCCGCACCTACCGCGTGGACAGCGACGCGACCCACTCGCCGATGTTCCACCAGGTCGAAGGCCTGTGGGTGGGCGAGAACATCTCGTTCAAGGACCTGAAGGCGGTCTACCTGAACTTCATCACCGCCTTCTTCGAGACCGACCAGCTCCAGCTGCGCTTTCGCCCCAGCTACTTCCCGTTCACCGAGCCCAGCGCCGAGATCGACATCATGTTCGAGAGCGGCCCGCTGAAGGGTCGCTGGCTGGAAGTCTCCGGCTCGGGCCAGGTGCACCCGCAGGTCATCCGCAACATGAGCCTGGACCCCGAGCGCTACATCGGCTTCGCGTTCGGCTCCGGCATCGACCGCCTGGCCATGCTGCGCTATGGCGTGAACGACCTGCGCGCCTTCTTCGACGGCGACCTCCGCTTCCTGGCTCAGTTCCGCTGAGCCCTGTCAGCTTCAGGCAGTTCAAGTAATTCACAAGAGCTATGCAATTTCCCGAGTCCTGGCTGCGCGAGTTCTGCAATCCGCCGCTGTCCACCGAAAAACTGGCCGAGCTGCTGACCATGTCCGGCATGGAAGTGGAAGATCTGCGCCCCGTCGCGCCGCCCTTCCACGGCATCGTCGTCGCCGAAATCCTCGAAGCCGAGCAACACCCCAACGCCGACAAGCTGCGCGTGTGCAAGGTCAATGCGGGCGGCCAGTTCAACGGCGGGCAGCCGCTGCAGATCGTCTGCGGCGCCCCCAACGCCCGCGCGGGCATCAAGGTGCCGCTGGCCACCGTGGGTGCGGAACTGCCCCCGGGTGAGGACGGCAAGCCCTTCAAGATCGGTGTCGGCAAGCTGCGCGGCGTCGAGAGCTTCGGCATGCTGTGCTCGGCCCGCGAGCTCAAGCTCAGCGAAGACCACGGCGGCCTGCTGGAGCTGGGCCCGGATGCCGTCGTCGGCGAGGACATCCGCAAGCACCTGGCGCTGGACGACACGCTGTTCACGCTGAAGCTCACGCCCAACCTGGGCCACTGCCTGAGCGTCTACAGCATCGCTCGCGAAGTCGCCGCGCTGACCGGCGCGCCGCTGCTCAAGCCCGAGTTCCCGGCCGTCAAGCCCACGCTCGACGACAAGCTGCCCGTGCGCGTCGAAGCCACGGACCTGTGCGGGCGCTTCTCCGGCCGCATCGTCAAGGGCATCGACACGAAGGCGACGACGCCCGCCTGGATGGTCCAGCGCCTGGAGCGCTGCGGCCAGCGCTCGGTGACGGCCCTGGTGGACATCTCGAACTACGTGATGTTCGAGTACGGCCGCCCGTCGCACATCTTCGACCTGGACAAGATCAGCGGCGAGCTGGTCGTGCGCTGGGGCAAGGCCGGCGAGCAGCTCAAGCTGCTGAACGGCAACACGATCACCGTCGACGAGAAGGTCGGCGTCATCAGCGATGCGCGCGAGGTCGAGTCCCTGGCCGGCATCATGGGCGGCGACCACACCGCCGTGTCCGACGACACGAGGAACGTCTACGTCGAGGCCGCGTTCTGGTGGCCCGAAGCCGTGATGGGCCGCGGCCGCCGCTACAACTTCTCCACCGACGCAGGCCACCGCTTCGAGCGCGGCGTGGATCCGTCCAGGACCGTCGAGCACATCGAGCGCATCACGCAGCTCATCATCGACATCTGCGGCACGCCTGAGACGAAGGTCGGCCCGATGGACGACCAGTCGCCCAACGTGCCGGTGGCCAAGCCCGTGACGCTGCGCGTCGCACGCGCCGCCAAGGTGATCGGCATGCCGGTGACGCAGGCGCAGTGCGAAGGCGTGTTCACGCGCCTGGGCCTGCCGCTCACGGCGGCTGACGGCACCATCACCGTGACCCCGCCGAGCTGGCGCTTCGACATCCAGATCGAGGAAGACCTCATCGAGGAAGTCATCCGCGTGCTGGGCTACCCGACGCTGCCGTCCACCGCGCCGCTGGCGCCCATCGTGGGCCGCACCGGCTCGGAGTCGCGCCAGGCCAAGCATGCGCTGCGCCGCGCGGTCGCCGCACGCGACTACTTCGAGACCATCAACTTCAGCTTCGTCGAGGAGCGTTGGGAGCGCGAGCTGGCCGGCGTCGCCGACCCGATCAAGCTGCTGAACCCCATCGCCGCGCCGCTGTCGGTGATGCGTACCAGCCTGATCGGCAGCCTCGTGCAGGTGCTGCGCCACAACCAGGCCCGCCGCGCGACGCGCGTGCGCGTGTTCGAGCTTGGCCGCGTGTTCAAGCGCGACGCCACTGTCGCCAACGGCCCGCTGAGCGTCGCCGGCATCGAGCAGCCGCTGCGCCTGGGCGGCCTGGCCTGGGGCCCCGCGGACCAGCAGCAATGGAGCCAGCGCGACCGCGCCGTCGATTTCTTCGACGTCAAGGGCGACCTGGAAGCACTGTTCGCGCCGCAGACGCTGACCTTCGAAGCCGCTGAGCACCCGGCGCTGCACCCGGGCCGCAGCGCGCGCGTGAGCCTGAACGGCGCCGTCATCGGCGTTGTCGGCGAACTGCACCCGCGCTGGCGCCAGGCCTACGAGATCACGGGCGGCGCGCCCGTCGTCTTCGAGCTGGACCTGGACGCCGCGCTGACCCGCACGCTGCCGCAGGGCCAGCCGCTCCCGCGCCAGCAGGCCGTGCAGCGCGACCTGGCGCTGGTGGTGAAGGACAGCACCAGCCATGACGCGCTGATGGGCGCCATCACCACGGCCGGCGGCGCACTGCTGCGCTCGGCCAGGCTGTTCGACGTCTTCAAGCCCGCAGCCGGCGCCACGACCGAGCTGCAGGCGGACGAGCGCAGCCTGGCCGTGCGCCTGGAACTGCTGGATGACGACGCCACGCTGACCGACGAACGCATCGAGGCCGTCGTGGCGGCCATCGTGGCGGCCGCCGCCAGCCAACTCGGCGCCCGCCTGCGCGGCTGACCCTCTGGAGGAGGAACACGACATGGACGCAAACGACGTCAAGAAAGAAACCGCCGCCGTCGTCATCGGCAGCCTGGAGACGCCCACGCTGACCAAGGCCGAGCTGGCCGAGCTGCTGTTCGACAAGCTGGGCCTGAACAAGCGCGAATCCAAGGACATGGTCGAGGCCTTCTTCGACATCCTGCACGACAGCCTCGTCAAGGGGCAGGACGTGAAGCTCTCGGGCTTCGGCAACTTCAACATCCGCCGCAAGGCGCCGCGTCCGGGCCGCAACCCGCGCACGGGCGAGTCCATCCCCATCAAGGCGCGCAACGTCGTCACCTTCCACGCCAGCCACAAACTCAAGGGGCAAGTACAAGGCGATACGCCCGCCGGCGAAGACTTCGAGTAGAGTCTGCCCTCCCCCCGCGAACTTGTTGATTTGCAATGGAAAAGGCGCTTCCCGCCATCCCCGCCAAACGTTACTTCACCATCGGTGAGGTGAGCGAGCTGTGCGGCGTGAAGCCCTACGTGCTGCGCTACTGGGAGCAGGAGTTCACTCAGCTCAAGCCCATGAAACGGCGCGGCAACCGGCGCTACTACCAGCACCACGAGGTGCTGCTCATCCGCCGCATCCGCGACCTGCTCTACGACCAGGGCTTCACGATCAGCGGCGCGCGCAACCAGCTCAGCGAAGGCCTGCCGCCTGCGGCAGCCCAGAACTTCCGCGACGAGGCTGAAGCGGCCCACGCGCTAGATGCCCATGACGATGGCTCGGCGGACGACGTCGACGACGACGCCCCAGCGGCACTCGCCCACGTTCCGGCGGCGCGCCAGGCGGCTTCGCATGCCCAGCCGCTGAAGGCCGCGGAAGCCTCGATCACGCTGCCGGTGCTGGCCGTCGAATCCATCACCACGCTGGAACAGATCCGCGCCGAGCTGCTGGCCATTCGGGCCACGCTTCTCTGAGAAAGATCCAGGATTTCGGATAGAACCCGAATTCCTGGGTTATACTTTCTGGCTCAGTCGGGGCGTAGCGCAGCCTGGTAGCGCACTTGCATGGGGTGCAAGGGGTCGCGAGTTCGAATCCCGCCGTCCCGACCATTTTTTACCAATGAAATCAACGGGTTAGCAGCTCAGGCCGCTAACCCGTTTTTCTTTGTCCGCCTGAAAATCCTGCTCATGGGGATACCCATGGGGATACCAGCGACGTGCTGACTTGGTACATCCCGGGGCGCTCCGGCACGCTCCCCTGTCCTGAGCAGCGACAGCAGACCGCCGCGCCACCCTCACCTCTCTCCTGGGACGGCTTCATCGCCTGCACACGAGACCTCATGTGTACAGCAGCCGCGTCGCCCTTTCAGCCGTACCGCCTCGGCCAGGATGTCCAGCATTGGCGTCTCAAGTAGCTGCTGGTCCTCAAGGCGCTGGCGGGCAGTCGCCATCTGCTCACATAAGGTCGCCTTTGCGCGACGGAAGTACCGGGCGACGAATGCCGCGGAGCAGACATCGGCTTGCACCGCGAGACAGGCCACGAGGGCTCGCGCACGCGCGCCCTGCGAGCCGGCGACTTTCGCCAAGCATTGCCCCTCCCAAAGCCCCAGCTTCGACCCAACCCAACGTTCCAACAGCTTGAGTGCGCCGTTGATCCCATCAACGCCGCCGGCTGCTACGAAAGCGGCAGCAACGCCGTCCACTTCGCGGACGAGCGGTCCGGAAGACGCGGCAGACCCGATGGCGAGCGCAAGGCCGTGGTTCAGCTCCCATTCCCGAAGTTCTACAGCTGGAGGCCGACCACGGATTGCTGCGCGCATGGCCATCCGGGCACCAAACACGGAACTGTCAAAAGCGCTGGCCAGCGCCTTGGTCTCGAACTCCTTCATTCGCTCGATCCCGAGGGACACCCGCAAGGATGACTTTGTGTAGTAGCTGGGTCGAGCACACAGGCCTGCCGCAACTGGCCGCCAAGCCAGCATGCGCACCTCACGCCGGAGCACAGCGGCCGTGGGGATCTCATGTGCGTGATAGCGCCCCGCAAACACCGGCCCACGCGTCCGATCAATATCGCGAACCCACCTGGATACGAGGTTAGCTACGGCTCGCGCAATGGTCCCGGGGCCAGAGCCTGCCGGCAGTCGGCAGAGCACGTGGTTGAGAAGCCCGAACAACAGGCAGCGTTGGTGGACGCTGGGTGCGCACAGGGACAGGGCTATCTTTTTGCGCGACCGATGCCCGCCGCTGAACTCCTGCAGATTTTTGGCGATCGGCAACGTGGCACAGACCGCCTTTCCGACTCGGGAAGGCCCACTGATGCGCCTGTTCTGAGCCTTCTGCGAAGCGCCTAAGGGCTGGCAGGCATCACCTACAGGACCTAGACTGGGGCACGCAGCTCCGTCTAGCCTTTCACTTCAACGGAAGGCTTCGCCGCCCGCTGATCTACAACGTTGAACGGCCGCTTCCGGGCATCGAGTTCGATAAGTCGAAGGACCGCAGCCGCTGCAGGCCGGCCATTCGTCCGGCGACGACGGCTTCAGGCTGATCTGAGTCATTCGCGGGCAAATGGGTGAACGACGGCGCCCACGCAGACCGGTCAGTCCAGTCCGCTGGCTCTGACCGGCTGCTTCACCCCCTGAACCAGGTGCTCGCGTGCGGCTCAAGCATCGTGGGGGCACGAACGACTGCTCTCGCACCTAGCCCGCAACTGTGCGGTTGATCCGTTGGCCAGGTGGTTTGGCGAACGTTAAACACATCCATGATGGCGCTCTACAGGCCTGCGAGCAACGCCACGGACAGCGCGGTGCCGCCGAAATAGGTGCCGAATGCACCGACGGCGCGCAGCGGATGGGGCTTGGCCAGCGTCGATGAGGCCAGCATGCCGACGAGGAATAGATAGCGCGACGCGGTGACCGCCACGATGGTCCAGCCGACCCACGGTGCCGTGGACCGGGTCCCGACGAGGTAGATCAACAGCGCGAGGAATGCCGCGTACTCGGCCGTGTTGCCATGCGCTCGGGCCGCCTTGGTCAACGGATGCGCCGGGTCTTCCGTGCCAGCGTGCAGTGTCCAGAAGCGCGCGCGCGAGGCGCTGACGTAGAGGCCGCTCAGGAAGAGCAGCAGGCCGAGGGCGGCGATGCAGGGGAGCGTAGCGGTCGATGGTGACATGAGGTTCCTTCCGGGGCGAGGCGGTTGGGTGGGTCTATCGGGGGCCGAGGAAGCGCGACAGTGCATGCAGGACGTGCGCCCAGCCCTGGGCATAGGACGGCGGTGAAGCGGCCGGCAGACGTTCGTGCAGCAGCGTCAGCCGGGTGCCGCGCCCGTGAGCGAACAGCTCGACGGTCAGTAGGCTGTCGTCGCCGTTGTCGTGGGGCGTGCCCTCGGCGCGCCAGGTCATGACCAGACGGTGGGGGCGTTCGACCTTGACGTAGAGGCCACGCACGATCTGCGGCGTGCCCGCGGGACCGGGGCTCATCCGAATCTCGTAGCGGCCGCCTTGGCGGACATCCAGATCGGCGTGCGTCGCATGCGCATTGCCCGCGCACCACCACTGCAGCAGCGCGCTGGCGTCGGTCCACGCATCGAACACAGCTTCGACGGGCGCCTCCAACAGGTATTCGCGCGCGACGCTGGGTGCAACGGTCATTCGGAACGCTCCGGTCCCCATGTCGCGAGGAAGCGTGACAGAGAGGCGATGTTGCCGTCCCAGAACGCTCGATAGCCCGCGAGCCAGGCGTCGGCCTGTGCCAGGGGCGTGGCCTCGAGATGGCAGGTCACGGTGCGGCCGTTGCGGTCGCGGCGCACCAGGCCGGCGGTTTCCAGCAGCCGCAGGTGCTTGCCCACGGCGACGAGCGACATGTCGAACGGCTTCGCCAGTTCACTCGCCGTCGCCTCTCCCTGTGACAGCCGAGCCAGGATGGCGCGACGCGTGGGATCGGCCAGTGCAAAGAATGTGTAGTCGAGGGAGTGGGTGTATGACTTAACCATATGGTTTATTTTGTGGGGCCGGACGGGCTTGTCAACACCTTTGGACGTCGGCCCTGGGCGAGCCCGTCTAAGCGATTTCCCCAATGGCTGTCGATTTGTTAGTTGCAAACAATACTAACAATGAATGATGATGATCATCAAGGCCGGATGCTGGTGCCGTTCGGCTTCACCGAGCTGGAGTCGCGGCTGTACTGCGCCCTGCTGACCCAGTCGCCGGCGACAGGCTACAGGCTGGCGCGAGCCGTCGGCAAGGCGGCCGCGAACACCTACCAGTCGCTGGCGGCGCTGGTCCAGAAGGGCGCGGTCATCGGCGACGAGTCCGAGCCACGCAGCTTCCGGCCGGTACCGCCCGCCGAGCTGTTCTCGCGCCTGCGGCATTCGTTCGACGAACAGGCGCAAGCGGCCGAGCAGCGCCTTTCCGCGCTGTTTGCTCCGGTGCGGGAAGACCGCCTCTACCAGCTGAAGAATCTGGCGCAGGCGCTGGAGCGTGCCCGCACGCTGATTGCCGGTGCCCGCGAGACCCTGCTATTCGATCTCTTTCCCGCGCCACTGGCGCAGCTGCGCCTTGAGCTGGAGGCGGCGCAGGCGCGCGGCGTGCTGGTCGGCGGCACGACGTACGAGCCGCTGGGCGATGCGCCCTTCACGCACGTGCTGTCGCCGGGCGCGGGCTTCGTCGCGGAGCGCTGGCCCGGCCATCAGATCACGCTGATCGCCGACGGCCGGGAAGTGCTGCTGGCCCTGGTGGCGCCCGACGGGCTTTCGCTGCATCACGGCTTCTGGAGCGACTCGGCCTACTTGGCCTGTCTGCATCACTCCGGCCTGGCCGCGGAGATGCGCTTGTCGGCCACGCTGGCGGAGGGTGCGGGAGATCCCCTGCGCCGCTTCAGTCTGTTGAGCGCCGCGCCCGACGGGCTGCGCGGTCTGGTTGGCGACAAACCGGAGCCCGCGGCATGAGCGTGAGATCGACTCTTCTTTCGGGGCCTGCCGGCAAGTGGCGAGCGCTGCTGGCCGCAGCGGCGCTGCTTCTTGCGGGGCCAGCACAGGCTGAACCCGCCTCGTTGCAGCAGGCCCTTGCCACCAACGACGTGGAACGGCTGGAACAGCTGGCCAAGGCCGGAGGGCCGCAGGCGAACGTGGCCCAGGCAGTAGCGCTGTCGCTGCGCCACCGGGACGCCCAGGCGCAACCCGCGCTGGAGCGGGCGGCCGTCGCTGCGACCGCTCCGCAGGATCGCGCCGCGGCGCTGCAGGAGCTGGCCGCCTTGAGCACGCGCCAGGGCCGCTATATGGCGGCGGCGCAGGCGCTCGACGCCAGCGCCCGGGTGAAGCCCCTGGACCAGGCGGGTGAGCAGGCCCTGGGCTTCCTGCGCGCCCTGGCGGCGGTGCCCCCGATGCGGATGGAGGCGGCGCCCCGGGCGCGCCTGCCCGTCACACGTGACGCGGCCAGGCTGGTTCGCGTCGACGGCAGCGTGGCGGAGCGGCCGCAGGACTTCGTCGTCGACACCGGCGCGGCGTTCTCGACGATGACCGTCTCTGCGGCCAAGCGCCTGGGCCTGCAGATGCTTGACACCGAGGCCAGCGTCGGCAGCGTCAGCCGTGACGCGGTGGCCACCCGTTTCGCGGTGGCGCAGGATCTGCGGCTGGACGGCGCCGTGCTGCACGACGTCGTGTTCATCGTGCTGCCGGACGCCGCGCTCAGCTTTGCCGGCGGGGCCTACCGGATCGACGCGATCCTGGGCCTGCCGGTGTTCCTGCAGTTGGGCCGTCTGGCCATCGAGGTGGACGACGGCCGGGAGCAGCTGACGCTCGGCTCCGCCGCGCCAACGACGACGGGGCCTTCGAACCTGATCCTGAGTGGCGTGCAGCCGCTGCTGCTGGCGCACAGCGAGGCGGCGGGGCAGACGCTGCGCCTGTTCGTCGACACCGGCGCTGGGAGCAGCCAGCTGTTCCGTAATGCCGTCGACGAGGCGCCGCAGCTGTTGAAGGGTGCGGTCTCACGACCGCACACGCTCAGCGGAGCCGGCGGATCGAGCACCGACGAGGAGGCGCGAGTGCTGCCGCGGCTGGATCTGCGGCTGGGCGAAGGCACCGTCGAACTGCGCGAGGTCGTGTTGCTGTCGAAGGCTGCCACCGACAGGCATGGCGCGGTGGGCCAGGACCTGCTGCGCCAGGGGCGCGGCTACGTGATGGACTTCGAGCGCATGTGCCTGAGTCTGCTGCGCTGACCCTTCCCTCAATCCAACCCAACTCAACACCATGTCAGAGATCCAGTCCTCCCATGCCGGCCCCACGGCGGCGCGCATCGCCAGCCTGGTGCGCTCGATCCCGTTGGCGGTCGACCTAGGCCGCTACGAGCTGGCCGAAGCCGCCTTCGCACCGCGGGTGCGCATCGACTACAGCTCGCTGTGGGGTGGCGAGGCACAGGACCTGGCCACGCCCGATCTGCTGGCCGCCTGGCGGGGCCTGGTGCCCGGCTTCGACGCGACGCTGCATGAGCTGGGACCGGTGCAGGTCGAACTGGATGCCGGGCAGGCGCTGGCGAGCGCCGAGGTGGAAGCCCGCCATTGGCTGGATGGGGAGCTGTGGACGCTGCGCGGCAGCTACCGCTGGCCGTTGCGCCTTGGCGCGCAGGGCTGGCGGGTCACGGGCATGACCTTCCTGCTGAGCCAGGAACAGGGTGACCGGGGGCTGTGCGCGCGGGCGCAGGCCCGCCTGGCGGCGCGCGCGTAGAGACTTCTCAAAGGGGCCCCCATGTCAAGACAAGTCGTTTTCTCCAGCCAGGAAGACACACTGGCCGGCCTGCTGCTGCTGCCGGAAGGGCCTGCCGTGCCGCGCCCGGCGCTGCTGGTGACCGGTGCGTGGTTCACGATCAAGGAACAGATGCCGCTGCGCTACGCCCGCGAGATGGCGGACCGGGGCTACGCGGTCCTGGTCTTCGACTTCCGCGGCTTCGGCGAAAGCGGCGGCGCCCTGCGCCAGCGCGAGACACCGGCGCTGAAGATCGAGGACGTCCGGGCGGCCGCCGCCTTCCTGAAGCGCCAGCCGGAGGTCGACCAAGCGCGTGTGGGCGCGCTGGGCGTCTGTGCCAGTGCCGGCTATGTGGTCCAGGCCGCGGTGGAGACGGCGGACCTTCGCGCCGTGGCCGTGGTTGCGCCCTGGTTCCAGGATCGCGCCATCGTCGAGGCGGTCTATGGTGGTGCCGATGGCGTGCGGGCCTTGCGGCAGGTCGGCGCCCAGGCCAGGGCTGAACAGGCCGAGCGGGGCGCGCAGCAGTTCGTGCCGGCCGCGAGCCTGGACGATCGCCGCGCGCTGATGTTCGGCGCACCCTACTACACCGAGCCGCAGCGCGGGCAGATCCCGGCCTGGCGCAACGAGGCCGACCCGGCCTTCTGGCCGGACTGGCTGGACTTCGACAGCCTGTCCGCCGCGCCCCGGCTGCGCCAGCCGTTCGCGCTGGTGCACTCCGAAGCCGCGGCCGTGCCTCAGGGCGCGCACGCCTTCTTCGATCAGGTGCGCGCCCCCAAGCGCGAGCTGTGGCTGGAACAGGTGAGCCAGTTCGACTTCTACGACGACGAGCGGGCCGTGCGCGCCGCCTGCGACCTCGCTGCCGCGCACTTCAGCGAATGGCTGTGAGCGGCGGGGGCGTCGGCGCTGAGGATGAAGGCGCGGCCATGCATGCGCCGGCAGGGTTGCGGGCTCGCGTCCGCAGGCGCCCGGTGCTGTGCTTTTACCGCTGACGCTCGGACTGTCCTGGGGCTACTGGCTCGGCCTGCTGGCCATGGGGCTGCGGGTGGGACCGGGTTCTGCGGCGACGCACTTTCCTGGTTTGCTCGGGCCGCTGGTCGCTGCGCTGATCGTGGTGACGCTCGAATCCGGGCCACGGGGCACACGCGGCTGGATCGTCCGGGCGTTCCGCTGGCCGAGGTCGCCCGTCTGGTGGCTGGCTCTCTCGCCGCTGCTCCTCGGGGCGCTCGCCTTCGGCCTCCTGCACCTGGCCGGGCAGGCCTGGCCGGCGGCGTCGCAGTTCACCCGTTTCCCCGGCCTGCCGGAGGGATGGCCGCTGGGCGCGGTCGTGGCCGTGATCCTGGTGGTGAACGGCTTTGGCGAGGAGGGCGGATGGCGCGGCTTTGCGCTGCCTCGGCTGCTGCAGAAGCACGGCCGCTTTGGCGCGACCTGGCGTGTCTGGGCCTTGTGGGCGCTGTGGCACGCCCCGCTGTTCTGGCTCAACCACAGCATGCACGCGATGCTCGGGCCGACCCAGTTGGGATGGGCGCTGGGCCTGTTCTGCGGCGCCTTCGTGCTGGCCCAGCTGCAGCTGCGCAGCGAGGGCAGCGTGCTGCCGGTCGCCCTCTGGCACACCGGCTACAACCTGATGGTGGCGTCCGGCGCCGGAGTCGGCGCCGCCGCCGCGCTGTGCAGCGTGCCGGTGATGGTGTGGGGGATGGCCGTGGCGGGCCGCTGGTGGCGGGCCGAACGGCAAGGCCACTAGCTGTTGAGTTCCAGTAGGTCGTTCATGGCCGGGATACGGCTCAGGGGTGGCTGACTGCCGATGGCTGCAATGTGAACAACCGCGGTCACTCAAGGCCGGCAGACGAAACGCAGCAACCGCTGCAGAGTTGCCCTTTGGTCACGACCAGCGAGCCGGTCAATGAGAACAAATGTGTCGGTCAAACGTGGCCAGCGCTTGTAGTCAATGCAGTCATCCGCGAGGAAGGTGCGTCCCAGACGCTTCGCCAGCGCCCTGCTGGTCGACGCCCTCGGTGTATTTCTGTCGAGGATCTAGCTTGCCGTTGGTTTAGACCTGGGTTTAGATCCAAGGTTAAAGCGCAGGCTGGAAACGAAAAACGGGTTAGCGGCCTGAGCTGCTAACCCGTTTACAGGGACTTCCCAGTTGATCAAGCGGATTGATGTGGGCGGTATTCGATAGTCGCCTTTGCTGTTTTCCTCAAGACCAGAGTTCGGGTTCGATGCAGCGCCACAGAGAACAGACTGCACATCTACAGGCGGCCTTGTTGCACTCGGGATTCGGTGCGGGCCCAGATACCAACCGCTCAGCAGGGCTCCATTCGTTCGCCGCCGTCGCCTCAATTGGCGCGGCACCGGGTTAGGGCCTGTTAACACAAACGCAATCCGTCAGCGATCAGAGCGAAGCTGATGAAGGCGGTGAACATGATGTCGAGCTTCTCGAAGCGGGAGAAGATTCGGCGATAGCCCTTGAGGCGGCGGAACAGGCGCTCGACTTCATTGCGGCGCTTGTACATCTCGCGGTCGTACTCCCAGGGCTCGATGCGCGTGCTCAGGGGCGGCACGACAGGGATGAACCCCAGGTCGAGTGCGAGCTGCCGAGTTTCGTTGCCCTCGTAGGCGCGATCCATCAACAGATGCAAAGGCCGATTGGGCGCACCGAGCCGCTTCAGCAGAGCTCGCCCCTCGGGAGCATCGTGCGCCTGCCCTGGTGACAGCGAGAAGGTTATGGCCGTGCGCGCGTCCGCCGCGACGAGATGGATTTTGGTGTTCCACCCACCACGGGATTTGCCGATAGCTTGCGGACCGTTTTTTTTGGCGCGCCGGTGCCATCGGGGTGCACCTTGACGCTGGTGCTGTCCAGCGACACCGCTTCAATCTTGATCTGCACGATCTGCGCCTGCTGCAATTGCTCGAAGGTCCGGTCCAAAACGCCCGACTTTGCCCAGCGGCTCATGCGCGTGTAGATCGTATGCCAGTTGCCGAAGCGCTTGGGCAAGCCGCGCCATTTGCAGCCGTGCTCAGCAACGTAAAGGATGGCATTCAACACCTGCAGATTCGACAGGCTGACATTGCCGCGTTGCAGCGGCAAGCAGTGCTCGATCTGCGCGAATTGGGCTGCTGTGATCTCCATGCACTCACTGTCGCAGCCCAATTGCTTTGGTGCAATTAGTGTTAACAGGCCCTAGTCGAGCTTGCCTGCTGCCGGTCTGACCTGTGTGATGCATCTTCGAACGCACGTCTACGGGGAAGAACTTGTTCGTTGGTGAGTGGTTTTCAGGCCGGCTTCACGGCCGGTATCGGCGGCACCTCGCCGGGCTTGACCGACACGTAATTCGGATCGAACTCGCGGCCCTTGGTCAACAGCGCCCAGACGATGCGCGCGTTCTTGTTGGCCAGCGCCACCACGGCCTTCTGCCAGCCCACGCGGGCCAGCAACTGCACCAGCCACTGCGAGATCTTGTCGCTGCGTTTGTGGGCCGTCATCACCGCCGACTTCGCGCCCTGGATCAGCAGCGTGCGCAGGTAGTCGTCGCCGCGTTTGGTGATGCGCCCGAGCTGCGTCTTGCCGCCGCTGGAGTTCTGCCGGGGCACCAGGCCCAGCCACGACCCGAATTGCGCGCCGTTCTTGAACTGCGTGAAGTCGCCCACCGTGGCGACCAGCGCCGAAGCGGTCACGGGGCCGATGCCGGCCAACTGGGCGGCCGCCTTGGCCTGCGCGTCGGTGCGTACGTGCGCGGCGATGCGCTCGTCGCAACTGGCGATGTGGCACTCCAACTCGATCCAGTGCAGTCGAGCCTCCTGCAGCGCCAGCCGGGCGATGCCGGGCAGTTCGTTGCTGGCGTCCTCAAGCACGTCGGCCAGGCCCAGGCGCAACGTGTCGGGGCTTTGTGCGAAGACGATGCCGAACTCGGTGAGCAGGCCGCGGATGCGGTTGATGCAGGCGGTGCGGTCCTCCTTGTAGCCCTCGCGCAGGCGGTGGATGGCCAGCAAGGCCTGCTGGGCGGGCGTCTTCACCGGCACGAAGCGCATGTGCGGTCGGCCGGCAGCCTCGCAGATCGCCGCAGCGTCGGCCGCGTCGTTCTTGCCGCCCTTGCCGGCCATGCGGTAGGGCGTGACGAAGTGGCCGGCGATGAGGCGCGCATCCAGGCCGAAGCCGCGCAGCTTGCGCGCCCAGTGATGGGCGCCGCCGCAGGCCTCCATGGCGACCAGGCAGCCGGCCGGCAGTTGCACGCACCAGGCGGCGAACTTGTCGGCGGGCAGGGCCTTGGCGGCCACGACGCGGCCGGTGGCATCGACGGCGTGGACCTGGATCACGCGCTTGGCCAGATCGACCCCAACTCGGGTAATCTCGTTCATGGGCTTCCCCTTTCACATGGCTGCAGATTGACGATTCGCACCATCAATCTTGGCGCCTCGACGCCGTTGGCCAGAAGGTGGGAAGTCCCTTCGTATTCGATCTACTTCGTAAAAAATGGTCGGGACGGCGGGATTCGAACTCGCTACCCCTTGCACCCCATGGAATTATTGAAGCGCTCCTTGTGACCTGCGTGTTGATCATGCCGCTCCTGGAAAAATCTTAAAAGTCCATTAAAATCAATAAGTTGAGAATGGGCTGATGGGGTCGATGTTGTCCCGCGAGGTTCACTGAGATCCCACAAAAGCCCGTCTCTGGTATCCCCATGGGTATCCCCATGGAACGGAGGCGCTGTGACTAGATATCCGAAGGCGGGCAAGGGTGGTCGCTGGACCGAGTTGGCATTGAAAGCCGTCACGGCGGCTTGGCATGGAGACACGCTCGCCGATGGCGATGGCCTGAACGGCGAAGCCCGCGCTACGGCAGATGGGCGCGTGGCGGTCTCCTTCAGGTACGGCTACAAGTGGTTTGGGTCAGGCAAGAAGCACTATTGCGGGACTTGGCCAGACATCAGCCTCGCAGCCATTCGCGCTGAACGGGATCGGGCAAGGGCGCTTGTCAAAAGCGGAGTCAGTCCCACTGATGCCAAGCGCGCGGCGAAGATCGATTCGCAAGCTGCAGTAGAGGCCACCATTGCGCTGGCTGCCCGTCAAGAAGCCGAGAACCTAAGCTTTCGAGCGATGTTTGAGGCATGGGTCTTGGATGGTGTTCGACGTGCCGATGACAACGCCGAGTTGCGTCGCAGCTTCGAGAAGGACGTGCTCCCCCTCCTCGGTGCAAAGCCGGTGCGCGCTGTGGAAGAGGGTGATGTGAGGTCGGTACTGCGCGCAGTGATCAGCCGGGGCGCCTACCGGATGGCTTCGCGCGCATATGCCGACATGGTGCAGCTGTTTGCCTGGGCTGAACAACGAAAGCCTTGGCGCGCGCTCATGATCGAGGGCAACCCGATGAAACTCGTCGAGCTGGCCAGGCTACTGCCCCATGGATGCGATCCGGACGCCGAGCGCGACCGGGTGTTGTCGGGCGACGAGCTTCGAGAATTGCGGATCAAGTTGACGGACATGGAGGCCACGTATTCAGCGGCACCTGCCGGCACAAAGTACAGCGTGGACCGCCCGCTGAAGAAGGAGACCGAACTCGCACTTTGGATATGTCTAGGCACGTTGTGCCGCATCGGTGAACTTCTGATGTCTCGCTGGGAACACGTGAATCTGACGACCGGCGAATGGTTCGTCCCAGCGAGCAACACCAAGACCCGCGTTGATTGGAAGGTCTATCTTTCTCCGTTCGCGCTTCGGCAGTTCAAGGCCTTGCACACGCTGACCGGTGACACAGCCTTTTGCTTCCCGGCGCGCGCGCCGGCGGGCGCAGCGCCCGCGCAGCATGTATGTACCAAGTCTGTGTCGAAGCAGATCGGCGATCGCCAGACCCAATTCAAGAAGCGCTCCGGGCCGCTGAAGCACCGCAAGCATGACAACTCGCTCGTCTTGTCCGGGGGAAAGATGGGCGAGTGGACGCCACACGATTTGCGACGTACGGGCGCGACGATGATGCAGCAATTGGGCGTGTCACTTGATCTGATTGACCGCTGTCAGAACCATGTGCTCGCCGGAGGGCGCGTTCGTCGAGCCTATTTGCATCACGACTATGCGTCTGAGAAGCGTGAGGCGTGGAGCAAGTTGGGCGACCGGATCGAGCTCTTGTTGGAGAATTCGAACGTCGTCCAGCTAGCGAACTGGCGGGCGTGAAGCTGATCGCCGGACGGGTGCAATTGCAGGCTTGATGGGGCCTAAGTCTCCGCGGACATCTTCGTTTTCTGTCGCCTTCGCGATTTGCCTCATCTCGGCACGTCAGCAACGATTCATCACATGAACAGCTGGCCGTGGTGCCAAGGGCTGAATGACTCGTTGCACCGCGGCGCCGGCTTGCAGTAGTGCGGTTTCCTCTCCCCAGCGACCGTAGAGCTGGATACCCATTGGCAAGCCTTCTGTGTCGAGCCCAGCGGCTAATGCAAGCGCGGGCAGCCCAGCTTCGTTGGCTGGCATGGTGTATCGCCCAGCATCCAGAAAGTTCTCCAAAAAGCCTTCAAACTCGTGCGCGACAGCCGGTGAAAGAGTTGTATTGGCCAATGGAGTGGAGAACGGCACCACAGGCAATAACAACACGTCAAAACGCTCAAGGAGCTTTCCAAATGCGAGAGCGGTCTTGACGTTGTCGCCTAGGTACCGCATGAGATCCGACTGACCATAGTCGGACGAGGCCCGCCAGTATCCCTGGACGCCGGGTGAGAGGCTTGCTACCTGTTCTGGCGATAGATCTCCATGCGTCAGCCGCCACGAGGCGGCGCGCATGCCGGCCCAGAAAGTCTTGAACGAGCGCCACAGCACCGACCAGTCGGGCAGATCGGCAGGGCAGATGTCTTCGACGTGGTGACCGTCCCGGTCTAGAGCTGCGGCGACATTGCGCACGACGGCGGCACGTTGCGGCTCGCAGCCGCCAGGGCGGCCGAAAGCGTCGGTGGTGAAGCCGACGTGCAGCGGGCGTGGTAGGTCCCGCCCCAACGCGGCCAGCGCCTGCGTGGGGCCGCTGTGCTGGCCGGCGCTGTAGAGCTTGCCGAGCGGGGCGGGCTCGGACGTTGCCGCGTCGAGCGCGAGGGCCGTGTCTTCCAACGTCCGCGCGAACACACCTTCGACCATCGATGTGTTTAGCAGCTCGTTCACATGCCAGGGCAGCGGCAGCAGGCCGCGGCTGACCTTCAGGCCGACGAGGCCGTTCAGCGCGGCCGGCTGGCGGATGGAGCCGGCGCCGTCGGTCGCGTGGGTGAGAGGCACGACGCCCGCAGCGACGAGCGCGGCGCTGCCGCCTGACGAGCCGCCGGCCGTGCGGGCTGTGTTCCACGGGTTGCGGGTGACCTGCAGGCCGCGGTAGACAGTGCTGGTGTCATAGCCCATGCCAAGTTCGGCGGTCGTCGCGCGGCCGAGCACCTGCACCCCCTGCTTCAGCCACGCGGCGGGCAGCGGGTCGGTGCGGGTGACGACTTCGTCGCGGTGCAGCGCCGAGCCGTTCTCACGCTTGAGGCCTGCAATGGAGGAGCCAAGGTCTTTCAGGAAGAAGGGCACGCCAGCGAGCAGGCCCTCGCGGGCTGGCGGTAAGGCCACGTCGGGCGCGTGGTGCGGTTCGTCGAGCAATTCGACGAGAGCGCTGATCTGCGGCTCGACACGCAGTGCGGCGGCGTGGGCTTGGGCGGCGACTTCGGCGGCCGAGACCTCGCCGCGGCGCACGTGGTCGGCGATGTCGACAGCGCCGAGCGCGGACCAGCGCTCCCAGCTGTACGGATGCGTCATGTGGGGATGTTCCCCAGGCGATGCCCGCTCGCGCCCAGCCGGCCGCCGAGGCGTTGCTGCACGGCCCGTGCGAGCGCGCCGATGGGGCGCTCGCTGAAGCTCGGGCCGACGATCTGCAGGCCGAAGGGCAGGCCGTCGTCGCGCCAGCCGGCGGGCACGCTGACGGCGGCTAGGCGCAACGGGTTGGCGAAGTAGGTGTAGTGGCCCATGCGGCTGTTGGCGAGCATGGGCTCGGCGTCCACCTCGGCCACGGTGGGGATGCGTCCGACGGTGGGTGTGACGAGCAGCGTGTCGCGCAGCCGGCGGCCGACCTCTCGTTGCAATGTGCGCAGGCGGTAAAGGGCGCCGAAGGTGTCGGCGGCGCTGTAGTCGCGGCTGGCGAGCAGTGCCTGCTTGACAGCCGGGTGCACGGCGCCAGGGTGTTGCTCGACGGTGCGGCCGTAGGTCAGCCAGCGCTCGGCGATCAGCGGGCCGCCGAAGACGAGGCGGCCGGCTTCGAGGAAGGGCGCGAAGTCGATCTCTTCTCGCTCGCCGCCGAGCGCGGTGAGCACGTCGAGCGTGCGCTCCCACGCACGGCGTTGTGCGTCGTCGCCGAAGAAGTCCAGGTGCGGCGCTGCAGGCACCGCGAAGCGCCAGCGCGCGGGCAGCGCGCCGGGTTGCCAGGCGGTGGGCTCGGTGGGCAGGTGCTGGCTGGTGTACGGGTCTTCGTCGTCGGGGCCGACGATCTGCTGCAGCACCGCGTAGGCATCGTCCACCGTCAGCGCGAACACGGGCGGCACGTCGAAGCTGCGGTTGCAATACAGGAAGCCGCGCGTGCTGGCCGCGCCCGGTGTGGGCTTGAGGCCGACGACATTGTTCAGCGCGCCGGGCACGCGGCCGGAGCCACCGGTGTCCGATCCGATGGAGAAGGACACGACGCCCGCCGCCACCGCGACCGCCGAGCCCGAGCTGGAGCCGCCGGGCACGACGCGCGCGTCGATGGCGTTGGCGCAGTGGCCGGTGGTGGTGCGCACGCCGACGAGGCCGGTGGCGAACTGGTCCATGTTCTGCTTGCCGACGAGCAGCGCGCCGGCGGCCTGCAGCTTCTCGACGACGGCGGCACTGCGCGTGGGCACGTAGGCGAAGGCGGCACAGCCGGCGCTGGTGGGCCAGCCGGCGACGTCGATGTTGTCCTTCACGCCGAAGGGCAGGCCGTAGAGCGGCAGGGCCTCGCCTCTCGCGCGGCGGGCTTCGAGATCACGGGCCTGCTGGCGAAGTTCGGCCTCGGTGGCGCGGTGCAGCCAGACCTTGTCATCACCGCGCGCGGCCAGGCAGCGCAGCAGTTCGTCGACGAGTTGCCCCGGCGTGAGGTCGCGCGTGGCGTAGGCGCGCGCGAGGGTCTTGAAGTCGAAGCTGTAGCTCATGTCAGGCTTTCCAGTGGACAAGGCGCGTCGAGCCCCACTCGAACAGCTTGTCGGCACACGCCGACACCACACCGAGCAGCACGAGGCCGGCCATCGTGTGGCCGATCTGCATGTTCTGCTGGCTGATTTCCATGCGGTAGGCGATGCCGGCGAAGGCGCCTGCCAGTTCAGCCGCGACGAGCGTGTAGAAGGCGATGCTCACGGCCGTGCGCAGGCCGACGAGGATGACCGGCGCGGCCGCCGGCAGCTGCACCGTCCACAGCAACCGCTGCCGCCCTGTGCCCAGGCTCAGCGCCGCGCGCACGAGGTTTTCGTTGACGCGCTGCACGCCCATGTGAGCCGACAGCCACACTGCGAAGAACACACCCCAGCAGACGAGGAACCACTTGCCCCATTCAGTGAGGCCGAACCAGACGATGACGACCGGCACGAAAGCAATCGGGGGGATGGGCCGCAGCAGTTGCAGCGCGGGCGACAGCAGCCCCGCGATGAAGGGCCGCGTGCCGGTGTGGATGCCCACCAGCACGCCAGCCGCCGCGCCCACCACGTAGCCGACGCCGACGCGGCTCAGGCTGGCGAGCAGGTCAGCCCAGCCGTCGCCGGCGCCGAGGTAGTCCCACAGCGAGTGGGCCACCTCCCATGGCGACGGGAACAGCACCGGGTTGACGAACTGCAGCGCGCTGACGCCCTGCCACAGCGCGATCAGCAGCGGCACCGAGGCCAGGCGGGCGACTTGCGAGGCGTTCATGGTCCCGTCAGAGCTTCACGCGCGTCGACGCGACTTCCTTCAGCGGGCCGGTCTGGATGACCGCCGAGAAGTCCGGCAGCGTCGTCGCGCCACCGGCCGCGTTGCCGCTGTCGATGCGCCATTGCGCATGCTTGGTCAGCGCCTTGTTGGTGAGGTCGTCCAGCACCAGCTCGAACACATAGTCGTTCCAGACTTCAGCGAGGTCCTCGCGCTTCATGCCGGTCAGTTGTGCAGTCAGCGTGATGGCGTCCTCACGGTTGGCCTTGAGCCACCGCTCGGCATCCAGCAGCGCTCGCAGGAAACTGGCGAGCAGCTTGGGGTTCTTCCTGGCGTAGTCGTCGGTGACGACGACGTTGAAGGTCTCGGAGTAGACGTTCTCCAGCGACAGCAGCTTCGCCTTGTCGCCCAGCGCCTTGCGGCCATTGGCGACATACGGTTCCCAGATGTTGTACGCGTCGATGCTGCCCGACGCGGCCGCGGCAATCATGTCCTGCGGGCGCAGGTTGACGAGGGTCACGTCGGCCTTGGTGAGGCCGATGCGCTTGAGCAGCTCGTGCGTGTAGACCTCGCTGCCGGTGCCGGCGGCGTAGCCGATGCGCTTGCCCTTCAGGTCGGCCGGCGTCTTGTAGCCGGGCGCGACGACGAGGGTCTTCAGCTCCGAATACTCCATGCGCGCGACGAGGGCGACCTTCTGCCTGGCGAAGGTGGCCGCCGTGACGGGCGCCTCGGCCGCGGTGGCGATCTCGGCGCCGCCGCCGAGCACCGTCTCCAGCGCTTGGCGGCCGGACGTGAAGTTGGCGATGCTCACCTCCAGCCCCTGCTGCTGGAAGTAGCCCTTGTTCTGCGCGATCAGCGGCAGCGCGGAGATGGGCGACAGGTTGATGGCGAGGCGGACCTTGTCGGCCGCGGCGGCGTGCAGCGACAGGGCGACGCCGGCGATGAGTACGAGGGAACGGATCATGGTCATGGGGCTTGGCGGTGGGAAGGGAGTTCGGCGGCCATGGCCTGCAGGCTTTCCTCGCGGATGGCGGCGCGCAGCGTGCGCACGTGGGCCAGCGCCTCGGGCGAGTCCAGCAGGTCATGGTGGCGCGGGCGCGGCAGGTCGATGCGCAGCTCGGCCTTGATGCGGCCCGGCCGCGCGGTCATCGCGTAGACACGGTCGGAGAGGAACACGGCCTCTTCGATGTCGTGCGTGATGAAGAGCACCGAGGTGCGGTAGCGCGTCCAGATGTCGAGCAGGATCTCCTGCATGACGATGCGGGTCTGCGCGTCGAGTGCGCCGAAAGGCTCGTCCAGCAGCAGCACGCGTGGGTTGTTGGCCAGCGCGCGCACGATGCCCACGCGCTGGCGCATGCCGCCGGACAGTTGCTCGGGGTAGTGGCCGGCAAAGCCCATCAGCCCGCAGCGCACGAGCAGCTCGTCGACGATCTCGGCTCGCTCGGCCTTGGGCAGGCCGCGCACCTGCAGGCCGTACTCGACATTGCCGCGCACGGTGAGCCAGGGGAAGAGCGAGTACTGCTGGAACACGACGCCGCGCTCGGGGCCGGGCGCGGTGATGGCTTGGCCGTCCAGTTCGGCGCGGCCCAGGGTCGCGCACACGAAGCCGGCCGCCACGTTGAGCAGCGTGCTCTTGCCGCAGCCCGACGGCCCGACGATGGACACGAATTCGCCCTCGCCGACATGCAAGTCCACGCCCTGCACGGCCTCCACGCGCTGCCGGCCGGTGCCGAGCGTGACGCCGAGGTCTCTGAAACGGATTCCGCCGCCGTGGCGCGCGGTCTGGCGCGGCTCGGCGGGCTGCCGGCCTGCATCTGCCAAGTCCGCCGTGCCGTTGTCATTGCCGATGACGTCGCGTTCGGTGAAGCGGAACATGGTCAGTCCTGAACAGCCGCAGCCGACAGCTCGTGCAGCCAGTCCCACGGGTAGATGCCACGATCGTGGCCGTCGCTGAAGACGAGGTTGATCGCGTAGCTGCCCACCGGGACCGCGTCGACGAGATCGGCCGGCGCAGCGGCTGGCTCGCCACGCCCGGCGCGCGCGCGGCAGCCGCCGCAGCGACAGGCGGCGCGCAGGCGGGCAGCGGACAGTTCCGCGATGCCGTCAGCCCAGCGCAGGCGCAGCGCGCCGGGCGTCAGGTCGACGGCCTCAGGCACGGCGTTCATCGGTCGACTCCGGCGGGTGCGCCCAGGCGCTGCAACGACAGTCGCACGGCCTTGCGGACCTCAGGGTCCGGGTCGGCGCCCGCGGCCTGCAGCACCGGCACGGCGCTCGCGTCGCCGATGTCGCCGAGCGCGATGGCCGCCTCCTTGCGCAGGTTGCCGGCGGGGTGGATGAGCGCCTGGCTCAGCACGGGCACGGCCTGCACGTCGGCGATGCGGCCGAGGGCCCGGGCGGCGCGCAGGCGCACTTGCCAGTAGTCGTCGTCCATCGCGGCGCGCAGCGCGCCGGCCGCAGCCGTGGCGCGCAGCTTGCCGAGCGTGGAGGCGGCTTCCTCGCGGATGTTCCAGGCCGGGTCCTGCAGCGCTTCGCAGAGCGCGGCCTGAACTCCGGGTACCTGATCGGCCGTGGCGAGGCCGAGGGCGCCGGCGGCCGCGCGGCGGACTTCGGCGTCGGCATCGCCGATGACGACGCGCGTCAGCAGCGGCAGCGCCGCCGCGTGCTTGAGCCAGCCGAGCACGGCGACGGCCTCGCGGCGCACCGTGGCGTCGGCATGCTGCAGGGCCGCGAGCGCCGGCGTGGCGGCGGCGGGCACACGCAGTTCGCGCAGTGCCCGCAGCGCGGCTGCGCTGATGAAGGCATCGGCCGACGCGGCGTGTGCCAGCAGGCGCTGGCCGGAACGCGGGTCCTTCAGCTCGGTGAGCGACTGGGCAGCGGCGGTCGAGACTTCCGCCGTGTCGCTCAGCGCGGTGGCGAGGGCGTCGACGACCGCGGGTTCATCCCAGCCCGCCAGCGCGCGGGCGGCTTCGGCGCGCAGCGTGGGCTCGGGGTCGTGGCGCAGCAGTTGCGCGAGGGCCGGCAGCAGGGCTTCGTCCTCGACATCGGCAAAATCCAGCACGGCGACGCGGCGCACGCTGGCGTCGGGGTCGGCCAGGCGGTCGAGCAGGTCCTGCACTTCGGGGTCGATCAGGTTGGTCATACAGCGAAGCGCCATTGCGGCGCGCCAAGGGGTGAGAGCCGTTCCAGCGGCGGTGCGAGACCGTCCTCGCGCAGCAGCGCGAGGCAGCGGCGCTTGAGCTGCACGAAGGCGGGGTCGGTCAGCAGCGCTGCGCTGCGGGGGCGGGCGAAATCGAGCTTCAGTTCTTCGACGATGCGGCCGGGGCGAGGGCCGATGACGAGCACGCGATCGGCGAGGAAGAGGGCTTCGTCGATGTCGTGCGTGACGAACACGACGGTCGTGCGCATGCGCGTCCACAAGTCCAGCAACAGCTCCTGCATGCGGCTGCGCGTCAACGCGTCGAGCGCGCCGAAGGGCTCGTCCATCAGCAGCACGCGCGGGTTGTTGATGAGCACGCGCGCGATCTCCACGCGCTGCTGCATGCCGCCGGACAGCTCGCGCGGGTAGCGGTGCTCGAAGCCTTGCAGGCCGACGAGCTGCAGCAGTTCCACCGCGCGATGCTCACGCGCGGCACGCGGTACGCCCTTCATCTTCAACCCGTAGCCGACGTTGTCGAGCACGGTCTTCCAAGGGAACAGCGTGTGCTGCTGAAAGACGAGGCCGCGGTCGGGGTCGGGGCCGGTGATGGGCTCAAAGTCCAGCGTGACTTGGCCGTGCGAGGGCGCGAGGTGCCCGGCCAGCGCACCCAGCAGCGTGGATTTGCCGCAGCCTGAGGGCCCCAGCAGGCAGACGAACTCGCCGGGCTCGATGGTGACGGACAGGTCGTGCAGTACCTCGAAGCGTGCCGGGCCTTCGCCGAGTTCGATGGACAGGCGGTCGACCTGGATGCGGCCGTCCTTGTTCGTCGTTTCAGTCATCGCTTTGCTCCCTGCCAGGGCATGAGCCGGGCACCGGCCCAGGTGATGAGCGCGCTGCTGCCCATGCCCAAGGCGCCGATGACGAGCATGCCGACGACGATGTTGGGATAGGCCTGCACCGTGTAGCTCTCCCACGTGTAGTAGCCGATGCCGTACTGGCCGGCGATCATTTCGGCGGTGACGAGGCAGAACCAGCAAGTGCCCATTCCGATGGACAGGCCTGTAACGATGCTGGGTGCGGCGCCCGGTGCGATGACTTCGGTGAAGAGACGCCAGCCTCGGGTGCCAAGGCCGCGGGCGGAGGCGACGAGGCGCACGTCCACATGCTGCACACCGTGGATGGTGTTGAGCAGGATGGGGAAAAGCGCGCCGACGAAGGTGATGTAGATCATGCTGCCCTCGGACGATGGGAACATCAGGATCGACAGCGGAATCCACGCGACGGCGGGGATGGGGCGCAGCACTTCCAGCGGGGGCAGCAGCAGCTTGTTTGCCAGTGGGATGCGGCCGATGAGCAGACCCAGCGTCACGCCCAGCACGGCCGCGAGGCCGAAGCCGGCGCCGACGCGGGTCAGGCTGCTGTACAGATGCGGCCAGAGTTTGGGCGATTGCGCGAGTTGTAGTGCGGCATCCAACACCTCCGCGGGACGAGGCGTGTTGGAGAAGGTGACGAAGCCCAGGTTGATGCGGTAGGCGCAGGCCAGTTGCCAAAGCAGTAGGCAGCCCATGAGGGACAGCAACTGCAGCGACAACCGGGCCAGCGGCCAGCGCCGGGCCAGACGCGTTTCGCGGCGTGGTGCAGCGGTTGCGGGAAGGACGGCGCTCATCAGCGCCTCGTCAGCGAACGGCCTTGGCCGCGGCCTGCGCGCCGGCAAAGTCCAGCGCCTTGCCCTTCACCGCGGAGGCGTAGGCATTGGCGGCGTCCTTCTGCAGGAAGGCACTCAGCTGGCCCTTGCCGTCGACGACGAAGGACGCGTTGGGCGCCAGCAGCTTGATGCGATGCACGAGGTCATGCACGTAGACCGCGCGCGTCCTCTTGCCCTCGCCCTCCAGCTTGCGCAGGTCCGCAAACGCACCCTCAATGCTGGCGTAGTGCCGCACCTTGGGCTCGCCGACAACCCAGATGCCCGCCACGCGCTGGACGTCGGTGATCGGCTTGCCGGTCACGAAGTCGTTTGCCTTCAGGGCAGCCTTGTCGTAGTTCTTCAGCCGGGCCTCGTAGTCGATGCCAGACGCCTTGAACGCTGCCCGGATGTACTGGTCATCGACGAAGGTCTCTGCCTTCAACGGCGACTCGCGGCCCATCAGCTTCAGCGTCTCGATGGACGTCGCCAGCGCCTTGCGGTACTCGGGCTTCCAGGTCAGGTCGCGCGTCTGAAGACCGAGCGGCCCGTGGTACAGATAGTTCACACCGGCCTCGATGCCGGTGACCTTTTCGATCAGCTCACTGTACTTCTCGGGCTCGGAAGCGATCAGTCGGTCCGCTTCAAGTGCCGCACGCAAGAAGGCGACGACGATCTCGGGGTACTTCTTCGCATACTCACCCGACACCAGCGAGCCGTGGTAAGTCGGTGCCGAGGCCTGCGCGCCGTCGTAGATCTTGCGGGCGATTCCGCGGTGCTCGAAGAGTTCCGCGAAGGGCACGAAGTCGGCGTGCGCCTCAATCTTGTTGGCCTGCAGCGCGGGGCCGGCCACCTCGGGCGCCTGCGTGATGATGTTGACGTCCTTCTGCGGGTCCCAGCCCTGGCTGGCGACAGCGCGCAACAGCATGCCATGGGCCGTGGATGCGAAGGGCACGGAGATCGTGCGGCCCTTGAGCTCGGACAGCGACGTGATGGTCGATGCCTTGGGGACCACGATGCCGTTGCCGCTGCCCAGCGTGCTGCCCGACAGCACGGTCAGGAAGATGCTGTTCTTGCCGGCTTTCAGGAAGGCGGCACCGTTGTTGGAGCCGGGGAAGTCGGCCATGGAGCCGATGTCCAGCTTGTCTGCCACCATCTCGTTGGTCAGCGGCGCGCCGGAGGTGAAGTTCTTCCACTGGATGTCGTAGGTGACGCCCTTGTATTTGCCGTCCTTGGGCAGGTACTTTTCCAGCAGCTTGAGTTCGCGGATCAGCAGGCCGCCGGTGGCGCAGTTGATCGTCGTGTCCTGTGTGCCGATGGCGACACGGATGGTTTCGGCATTGACGATGCCGTTGAAGGCCAGGGACAGGGCGAGGAGAGTCAGCTTTTTCATGGTGGTGGAGGTCAGCGCAACAGGTAAGGGATCTCGACGTGGACGGCTCCTGTGGGGCAGTCCTTCTCGCAGGGCATGCAGTACCAGCACTCGTCGAACTTCATGTAGGCCGTGCCCTTGCTGAGGTCGATGGCCAGCACATCGAGCGGACAGACGTCCACGCAAACGGTGCAACCCTTGTGAGCGATGCACTTGTCGGCATCGACGGTGACGGGCACCTGCGAAGGCGTCAGGGCCTGCGGGCGGATGGGGGTGGTCATGACGGTGCTCATGAAGTGATCCTTCAAGCGGGGACGGCTTCCGCGGGAATGCGAAGGCGTGCGTAGGCCGAGCTGTCGGCCTGGGCGATGGGGACGATGTAGGGCTCGATGGCGCGCTTGAAGCAGGCCATGCGGCCCTGCGCGTCCTTGTGCAGCTGGGCGTGCACACGCCAGTCGGCGTCGTTGGTCTCGGGGTAGTCGACGCGCGCGTGGTACAGGCCCCAGCGGCTCTCGGTGCGGAACAGCGATGCCCGCGCGGCCATCTCGGCGCAGTCACGGATGGCGTGCACTTCCATCGCCCGCATCAACTCGTGCGGGTCGCGGGCCTGCAGCTGGTCGAGGTCTTCGCGGATGCCTTCGAAGCGTTCCAGACCAATCTCCATCTTCTTCGTGACCTTGGGCGGCTGCAGGTAGTCGTTGACCATCCGGCGCAGCTTGAACTCGACTTGGTTGGGTGGAAGGCCTTTGTCACGCAGCAGAGGCGCTTGCACGCGGGCGCGCTCGGCCTCGACCTGGGCCGCATCCACCGGCGCGAAGTCGTGCTCGGCGCAGAAGGCCGTGCTGCTCTCGCCGGCCAGCTTGCCGTAGACGAAGGCGCCGAGCATGTAGTTGTGCGGCACGCAGGCCATGTCGCCCGCGGAGTGCAGGCCGGCCACCGTCGTCTGCGCATGCTCGTTGACCCACACGCCCGAGGCCGAGTGGCCGCTGCACAGGCCGATCTCGGAGATGTGCATCTCCACCATGCGCTCGCGGTAGTCCGTGCCGCGGCCGGCGTGGAAGCGGCCGCGGCTGGGCCGCTCGTTGGTGTGCAGGATGGTCTCGATCTCCTGGATCGTTTCCTCGGCCAAGTGGTCCAGCTTCAGGAACACCGGGCCGTTGCCACCCTGCAGCTCGCGATAGAACTCCCACATCATCTGGCCCGACCAGTAGTCGCACTCGATGAAGCGCTGGCCTTGCGCGTTGGTCGTGTAGCCGCCGAAGGGGCCGGTCACGTAAGCACAGGCTGGGCCGTTGTAGTCCTTGATCAGCGGGTTGATCTGGAAGCACTCGATGCCCGACAACTCGGCGCCTGCGTGGAAGGCCATGCTGTAGCCGTCGCCCGCGTTGGTGGGGTTCTCGTAGGTGCCGAACAGGTAGCCGCTGGCCGGCAGGCCCAGGCGCCCGGCTGCGCCGCAGGCCAGCACGACGCTCTTGGCACGGATGACGTGGAAATCCGTCGTGCGGCAGTCGAAGGCCATCGCGCCGGCGATGCGCCCCTCGTGCGTCAGCAGCCGCGTGGCGACGAGGCGGTTGGTGATCTCCACCCGCGCGCGCTTCAGCTGGCGGTAAAGCACCTTCTTGATGTCGTGGCCCTCGGGCATGGGCAGGACGTAGCTGCCCATGTGGTGGACCTTCTTAACGGCGTAGTCGCCGGTCTCGTCCTTCTCGAACTTGACACCCCAGCGGTCCAGCTCCTCGACCATCGCGTGGCTGTTGGCCGCATAGGCCATGACCGTCTTCTGATTGACGATGCCGTCGTTGGCGACGGTGATCTCGCGCACGTACTGCTCGGGCGTGGCGTGGCCGGGCAGCACGGCGTTGTTGAGCCCGTCCATGCCCATGCTGATGGCGCCGCTGCGCTTGACGTTGGCCTTCTCCAGCAGCAGCACGCGCAGCTTCGGATTGGCCTGCTTGGCCTTGACGGCCGCCATCGGGCCGGCGGTGCCGCCGCCGATGACGAGTACGTCGACTTCGGTTTCTATGGTGTTCATTTGAGATTCGGGCCGCGTTGCAGGCGCAGCCGGTACTGGAAGTTGTCGGCGCGGCAGTACAGGTGCTCGTAGTCGAGCGGCCGGCCGTCGGTGCCGTGCGTGAGTCTTTCGATGTGCAGCAGCGGTGCGCCACGGTCCACGCCGAGCAGCGCGGCCTGTTCAGCGTCGGCGAGCTGGGCGTCCATGACGAGGTCGGCATGGCCGAGCGGCGCGGCGCAGTCGGCTTCGAGGATGCCGAATATGTCGCGCACGGCCAGGTCTTCGCGGGCCACACGCTGGCCGAGTGCGAGCGGCAGCCAGGTCAGGTCCAGCGACACCGGTTGGCTGCCGACATGCCGCACGCGGCGGATCTCGGTGACGAGATCTCCGGCCGTGAGCAACAGGCGCTGGGCGACGTCTTCGGTCGCCGGCACCATGCTCACGGACAGGACGCGGTTGTAGGTGTCGTGGCCCAATGCCCCCATGGCCTCGGCAAATCCTTGCAGCCGGCCGAGTTCCTGGAAGGGCTTGGTTGGCGAGACGAAGCTGCCCTTGCCCGCCACCTTGAAGATGACGCGCTCCTTCTGCAGGTCACCCAGTGCCTGCCTCACGGTGATGCGGCTGACGCCGTACAGGCCCATCAGCGCGCTCTCGGAGGGCAGCCGATCATGCGGCTGCCAAGCGCCGCTGACGATGCGTTCGCGGATGTCCTCGCGGATGCGGCTGTACAGCCGCACGGCGGCAGGGCCAGGATGTAAGGGGGCGTCAGCGACGGCGTTCATGCTCAGTGAGAGAGAGGGCCTGACCTGTCATGTCAGGTTCCGCAATCTAGGTGAGCGTCCTAGCGCTGACTACGAACAAAAACGGTGATGCTTATGCGAGCTGCCGAGGCTCTGAGCTCAATGGTGTGAGCTGTGGATGTCGCGTATAGCCACTGCGCCAAAGACTCCAGAGGTGCCCTGGATGCGCGCGGACTCGGGACCGATGAGTCAGCAGCACCGATGCCCAGATGTTGCATCGCTGTAGCTTGGTCGGCGTTTCAAGGTCCACGTGAACGGCACGCATACTCGACGAGATCCCATGCGGACGACAGCGTCGGCAATCGCATTTAGGTTGTCGAGGCCGTGTTGCTCCTAGAGGTGCGCGGCGCTACCCCGTGCGGCTGTCTTTCTTCGGAGATTGACGCCGCGCCCTCATGGCCGGCCTCATTGGGGATCTGGTTCAGCCGCATCAAGCCAGCGAGAAAGCACTGCGGAAGCTGCTGCCGGCAACTGTGCTTGCAGCGCATGGGCTTGTGCGCGTAGCCCGAGCAGGTCGATCCCTGATTGCGCGAGCTCACAGCTATGGCCTACCAGCCATCGTTCGATCCGCCGCGCATCTGCTTCCAGATGGAACTGGAGTCCGAGGACATGATGTCCAAGGGCGAATGCTTGGTTGGAGCAGACGTCCGTACCAGCCAGGCGCAATGCGCCCGCTGGAATGTCGAACTGGTCCCCGTGCCAGTGCAACACAGGTACATCGCCGAGCGCTCCCAGCGGTGAGTCCTTTCCTTCCGCCGTTAGGCTCAACGGGGCATAGCCGATTTCCTTAACACCCATTGGGCCGACATGCGCACCCAATGCACGGGCTATCAACTGCGCCCCTAGGCATATGCCCAGCAGCGCTTTCCGGCTCTCCAGTCGCTTGTGCAATACGTTCAACTCGTCAGCGATGAATGGGTAAAGCGCCTCGTCGAAGGCGCCGATCGGGCCGCCTAGCACGACCAGCAAATCCGGGGTCGCGACATCGAGCGTGCGCAGGTCATCGACCGTGGCGTCCACATAGCGGATGGCGTAGCCCCGAGCTTCGAGCAAGGGCTCCAGCGTCCCCAGGTCCTCGAAGCAGACGTGGTGGATGGCGATGGCGGTCTTCATGACGGCGATTCCTCAGTGGTTGAGCCCGCGGGCCAGTAATGGCTGTCAGGGATGCTGCGCGCACCAAAAATGGCCTGGCCGACGCGCACGACGGTGGCGCCTTCCTCGATGGCGATCTCGAAGTCACCGGACATGCCCATGGACAGTTCCTCTAGGGCCTGTTAACACTAATTGCACCAAAGCAATTGGGCTGCGACAGTGAGTGCATGGAGATCACAGCAGCCCAATTCGCGCAGATCGAGCACTGCTTGCCGCTGCAACGCGGCAATGTCAGCCTGTCGAATCTGCAGGTGTTGAATGCCATCCTTTACGTTGCTGAGCACGGCTGCAAATGGCGCGGCTTGCCCAAGCGCTTCGGCAACTGGCATACGATCTACACGCGCATGAGCCGCTGGGCAAAGTCGGGCGTTTTGGACCGGACCTTCGAGCAATTGCAGCAGGCGCAGATCGTGCAGATCAAGATTGAAGCGGTGTCGCTGGACAGCACCAGCGTCAAGGTGCACCCCGATGGCACCGGCGCGCCAAAAAAAACGGTCCGCAAGCTATCGGCAAATCCCGTGGTGGGTGGAACACCAAAATCCATCTCGTCGCGGCGGACGCGCGCACGGCCATAACCTTCTCGCTGTCACCAGGGCAGGCGCACGATGCTCCCGAGGGGCGAGCTCTGCTGAAGCGGCTCGGTGCGCCCAATCGGCCTTTGCATCTGTTGATGGATCGCGCCTACGAGGGCAACGAAACTCGGCAGCTCGCACTCGACCTGGGGTTCATCCCTGTCGTGCCGCCCCTGAGCACGCGCATCGAGCCCTGGGAGTACGACCGCGAGATGTACAAGCGCCGCAATGAAGTCGAGCGCCTGTTCCGCCGCCTCAAGGGCTATCGCCGAATCTTCTCCCGCTTCGAGAAGCTCGACATCATGTTCACCGCCTTCATCAGCTTCGCTCTGATCGCTGACGGATTGCGTTTGTGTTAACAGGCCCTAGCCCAATGCCCGTTGGTGCGCATTCGCGCAATTGATCGCGCAGGTTTCGCAGCAGAATGAAGCACTGTCGTACTCGTTCGGCTTCGCTGGAGAACAACGCCAGCGTCATCAAGCCCCGCACACGCAAGGCTGTGAATGCCGGCAGTTCTTTGACGAACGACAACACTTCTTGCGGCTGCAAGCCGTACTTGCTGGCCTCGCCGGAGGTATTGACCTGAACGAAGACGTCCAGTGAACGCCCCTCGACCTGCAGGCGGCGGTCCAACGCCTCAGCGACACGCAAACTGTCGAGTGCCTGGAACTCCGTTGCAAAGGCAGCCACCAGTTTGGCCTTGTTGGTCTGCAAATGGCCGATGACCGAACACTGAAGGTCCGCCAGGTCTGCCATGGCAGTCCACTTGCGGTGGGCTTCCTGCACCTTGTTCTCGCCGAGCTGGCGGCAACCGGCGGCGTAGGCCAGGCGGATGTGCGCCTCATCAAAGGTCTTGCTGACAGGCAGCAGACGCACATTCGCTGGGTCGCGGCCGGCGCGACGAGAGGCTGCGTCGATACGCTCGCGCACATTCACCAGATTCTGCCGAAAGTCTTCGACCGTGGCTGCCTGCGGGTATAGGCCGTGTTGATCGTGGCTGGTTTGCGTGACGGCCGAGGCTGGCATCAGTTGGCCGCTCCTTTGCTTGCGGCCGGTACGGAAATGGTGGCCGCCTCGATCTGCGGCTGGGGATGCGACCATCGGCCATTGAGCACGGCGTAGGCCACCAAGCCGATCAGCAGGCCCCAGAAGGCACCGCCAACACCCAGCATCTTGATATTGGCTGCGGCGGCCAGAAACGTGATCAGCGAGGCTTCCCGGGTCTTGGCATCGGCCATGGCGTTGGCCAGGCTGCCGCCGATCGTGCCCAGCAGCGCGAGGCCCGCCAGTGTGGTGATGAACGTCGCCGGGAATGCCATGAAGACGGCGGCCAGCGTCACGCCGAACACGCCGACGAGGATGTAGAACACGCCCGCTGCGATACCGGCGATCCAGCGCTTAGAGGGATCTTCATGTGCCTCGCGCCCCGTGCAAATGGCCGCCGTGATCGCGGCAATGTTGAAGGCGTGCGAGCCGAAGGGCGCCATTAGCAGCGAGCCCAGCCCGGTGACCGTCACGATGGGATTGGCGCTGGTCTTGAACCCATCATTGCGCAGCACCAGCATGCCGGGCATGTACTGGCCGGTCAGGGTGATGAGGAACAGCGGCAACGCCACGCTCAGCAAGGCGTTGAGCGAGAACGATGGCATGGTGAAAGCCGGGGCCGCGAACTTCAACGTCAAACCGGACAGATCGACACGGTCCTGGATCAGCAGGAACGCCAGGCCCAACACCAAAATGCCGACCACGGCATAACGTGCAGTGAACCGTTTCAGTACAACGTAGGCGACGATCAGCAGCCCCGCCAGCAGCGGGTCGACGCTCATGCCGCCGAAGGCACCGATCCCGAACTGCAACAGGATGCCAGCCAACAGCCCGGAGGCCACACCGGGAGGGATCAGCCGGATAACTCTCTCGAAGTAGCGCGACAGTCCGAGCAGGACGAAGGCCGCAGCAGAAATCAGGTACGCGCCGACCGCTTCCGCATAGGGCGTGGTCGCCAGCGCGGTGACGAGAAACGCTGCCGCTGGTGTCGACCAAGCCGTGATGATCGGCTCACGAGTGACCCAACTGAGAATGAGCCCCGTCACCCCTACCCCGATCGAAATCGACCACACCCACGAAGCCGTCAGCTCTGGGCTGAGGCCGGCGACCTTGGCCGCCTGGAACACCAGGATAAAGGTGCCGCCGTAGTTGACGATGACCGAAATCAGACCGGCCACGACGGGGTGGGTGAGGTCGCTCAGCCGTATGGATGAGGGTGGGGTTGCGGACGACATGGTTCTTTCATAGCTCCTGCGGACTAGGCTCTAGGAGCCTTCGTTGAGAGCTACTTTCTAACCAAAAAATGGACTGATGTTCCCATCCATTTCTCTTGCTTACTCCATGCCAATTCGCAGCTGTGCAGGTTCGCAGAAGGCGGCTGCGCAGGCCGAGCGGGCGTTCGCGCGACTGCTGAAGATCGCCGAGCAGGGCGACTCGGGACAGACGCGGCGCGTCGCGGCTTTCATCGCCGGCACGTTCAACGGCCGGACGTCTCCGTTCGACCTGTTCGAGCTGCGCGCCGTGGACGTCGGCATCAGCGACGACATGCTGTGCTGCCTGGATGCGCTGCGATGGGCTCGCGCGGACCTGGACACGCTGGTGCCCAATGGCGAAGTGCGCGTGCGCGAGATTGTTCGGCGCCTGCGTCACACAAGCTGATCGGCGCATTCCCGAACAGACCGAACAAAAACAAAAGCCCCGGGGCATCGCCACGGGGCTTGAACCGGCAGGGCCGGCCTGCTCAGGGAGGGAGAAGCAGGGATTCCGGGAGGAATCGCCTGCAGTGTGACAGCCGAACCTGAAGCGAGGCTGAGCCCCTGCTGGCCGCTAGGCTTCTCAGGACTCGGCCGGGGTATCAGCGGACGAGGAAGCCTTCTTGCGTGCCGGATGCTTGGCTGCGGCTTTCTTGGTGGCCGCCGCGCGTCCGGGTTTCTTGGCTGGGGGCTTGCGAGCGGGAGGCGCCTTCTTTGCAGTGGCGGCTTTCTTGCGAGCGGGCTTGGTGGCCTTGGTTGCCTTCGCCGGCTTGGCGATGGCGCCAACCAGGAACTCCTCGAGCGCACGGCCGGCCTCCAGCGCCTCACGGATCCAACCCGGACGTTTGCCCATGCCGCCCCAGGTGTTGCCGGCACCGTCGGCGTATTTGGGGGCCTTGGTGGCGGCTGCCTTGGCCTTCGTGCGGCGGCCGTTGCCGATGAACGTGCTGCGCGCTTCGGCGAACAGGTCCTCGGCCGTCAGGCCGTGTTGTGCCATCTCTTTGCGAATGCGCGCAATCACGGTCGCGCGAATGGCGTCGGCTTCCTTTTGGAGTTTCTGGATTTGGCTCTGGATGTGCGACAGGGACTTGGCCACGTAACTGCTCCGGGTGAGTAATGGGCGGAGTCTAGTCAGTAATGCAGAGGTGCTCAGTTTCAAAGTGCCAATTGCGGCGAGGCATCATTCATCAACCCGTCGAACAACAGCGACTGCAAGTCCAGGGCGGCAAAGCAGCCCACGCGCAGTCGAATGACCGGTGCCGACGGGAGCAGTCATCGGATCACCCGAAACTGGATGTCGGCAGCCAGCCTCAAGCCGCCGGCCCGTCTGAGCTTCGGCTTCGCAGCGGATGCCGTCATCGACGATCAGCCACCGAATTCACGCTCTCTGGCAAGAAGCGGACGCCGGCGCACTTGGCCGGCTCATGGGTTCAACGACCGGTGTCGCGGGCGCTGCGGTCGTTCAGCCGGGCTGCCCGCGGCGGTCGTTGTCGAATGCCTGCTGCTTGAAGCGTTGGATTGGCGCTCCCGACCCACTAGCGACATACCGCGGCAGGCAAAGCGGTCACCCATATCCAGGTGCGCCCGACTCAGAAACCAGCCATTCCTCCAACCTGTCTGCCGCCGCGACTGCGTCTGGCATGGCGGCAAACTCCTGAGCGAGGGCTCTAGCGCCGACGGCGAGTGCGCCACCCTCCAGCATTGACGCTAGCGCCGATGCCACGAGCGCCACGGTCTGATGCTCCGGGGCAATGCTGCGGCCGGCATGCGCCGATACGATGGCACGTGCGTTGCGGAAGTGGTCTGCCGCCTGTGGCAGAACCAAATGCGGAATACCGTGCGCCGCCGCCTCGAGCAAGGTTCCCGCACCGCCGTGCGATACCACCAGGTCACAGTACGGCAGCAGCGCCGCTTGTTCGACAAAGCGATGCACATGCACATGCGCGCCCAGGTCTGTCAGACATCCCGGGTCCCCGTCTGCACCGATCGTGACCACGACGAGCCCACCGACCTGGGCGGCCGCCCGAGCGGCGGCTATCAGCGCCGGACTGCGGTTGAACACGGTGCCGAAGGTGACGTAGATCCTTGGGCGCCACATCACGGCCCCCTGCAGTGCCGACCGCAGATCAGCAGGCAAAGCAGCGGGCACCTTGCCAACCGCGCGGTAGGCGTTGTAGCGGAACGTGCGCGCTCCCTCAGGTTCGCGCGACGGCTGAAGGCTCCGAGGTGCGGTGTCCAAGGCCAGGTGGCGGTACAGGTCGCCATCGACGGGGGCCTCCAGGCCGCGCGCCCGCCAATGCGGCCCGAAGAAGTTCATCGCATGCTCGAGATACTCACGCGGCGGCCGCAGCCCGTAGCCATGCGCAACGTTGCGCAGGCCAAGTTGCCGACAGACCAGGGGTGCGGCCAGCGCGGCGGGCTCATGCATGATGAAGTCGGGGCACCAGCGACGGGCAGCTTGCTCCACGTCCTCCAGCATTGCGGGCCCAAGCACGGCGCCGAAGAGCCTGGGAAACGTATACGCCGACAAAAGCTCGCCGGCCAACCGCGCCGCATCGACATACGCTGCGCGGAACTGGCGCCGGCTGGCCTCGAAGGTGGGGCCGGCAGCGAAGAGATCAAAGCCCTCGCCCTGCAGCAGCGGCAATACGTCGGGGGACGTCACCCAGGCAACCTCGTGCCCTCGATGACGAAGTGCCCTCGCCACGGGCCGCAAAGGCAGCAGGTGGCCAAGCCCGCCAGTAGTGCAGAAGAGAACACGCGTCATATTCCGGCGGTCCAGGCCTTCAGTCGGCGTTCAGCTTGAATTCGTCCACCACGGCGGACCAGACGGCAAGTTCGCGGGTGATGGTTGCGGTCAGCTCCCGTGGTGACGCTCGCTCGACGGCCAGCAAGCGGCGTTCGAACTCGGCGCGCATGTCTGGCTTGGCCATCACCGCGTCAAGGGCGGCAGCTAGGCGGGCGCGCAGCGCCGCAGGCACCTTGGCCACCGTATAAAGGCCCTGCCAAGTGGGCACCTCCACCTCGGCAAATCCGACCTCGGACATGGTCGGCACATCGGGCAGCGCAGGGCTGCGCTCGGGCGTTACCACGGCGAGGACGCGCAGCGCACCCGACTTGGTCTGCGGCTGCAGCAGCGACAGCGGCCCGAACATCAGCTGCACTCGGCCCGCAAGCAGGTCCGGCAGCGCCTGCGTACCACCCTTGTAGGGCACCCGTGTGAGCTGGATGCCGGCGGCCTTCATGAACTGAGCGGCGGCCAGCACCTCGCTCGGCGTGCTGGTGGCCACGTTGAGCGTGCCCGGCTGCTGGCCCGCCTGCTTCACCAACTCCGCCACCGTGCGTGCCTGCACACCCGAGTAAACGGCCAGCGCAAAGGGCACACGACCGATCTTGCCCAGTGGCGCGAAGTCCTGCGACCAGTCCATGCCCGAGCCCTTCACCAGCAGGGGCATTGCGATCATCGAGCCCGGTGCGTAGAGCAGGGTGTGACCGTCGGCGGGGGCGGCCAGCGCCTCGCGTGCGGCGACCAGTCCATTGGCCCCCGGCTTGTTCTCCACCGTCACCACCTGGCCCAGCGACGTGCCCAGTTGATGCGCCACCTGACGCGCGATGAAATCGCTGGGGCCGCCGGCCGGCACCGGCACGAGCATGCGCAAGGGTCGCGTCGGAAAGCCGTCAGGGTTGGCGGGCTGTGCCGTCGCGGCGACGGGGCTGGCCAGGGTCGCCAGGGCGGCGACACAGAGCAAAAAGTGGCGCATGGAGTCCTCCGCAGAGTCAGAGAAAAGCCGAAAGGCTCGTGGTCGACTGAACCCAGCGCAACCACACGATCGAGACGGCGATGGCACCGCACATCAGGGCATTGAAGGCATTGACGGCCACGGCGCGGTTCATGCGCCGCCCGTTCTGTTCGTACAGCCACAGCGCCATCGTCAGGTTGGCGCCCAGAAAGGTCAGCCAGGTGAACAGCGAGTGCTGATCGGCATGGCCGCTGCCTTGGATGGCCATCAGGGTGGGCAGGTAGGCGACGACGCGCAAGCCGTTGAACAGCGCAAATGCACCAGACAGCAAAGACAGACTGCGTGGCCGGGATGCGGGGCCGGCGACAGTGAGCATGGTGGTGTTCATGGACGCGCTCCGGTGTGTCGATGGTGTTCACTGTAGAAGTCAGGCCCCTGGGCACGAAAGCACCCCACAGGCACAATGCGCTTGAACCAAAAGTTAAGGCGCTCGACGAGTAGACCGAGATGGACAAGCTGCGCGCGCTGCACTACTTCGTGGCCGCTGCCGAAGAAGGCAGCTTCTCGGCGGCGGCCCGTCGCTTCGACGTCAGCGTGCCAGCTGTGACCAAGCTGGTCTCTGCACTTGAGCGCGAACTGGGCGTGAAACTGCTCGACCGCAGCACGCAGGGGCTGGCGCTGACGGCGCTTGGTGCGCAGTACCTGGAGAGCTGCACGCCGCTGCTGGCGCAGTTGACCGATGCCGACCGTGCGCTGGCGACGCCAGGCGCCCGACGTGCCCGCAGCCTTGTAGTCGGCGCACCGCCGCTGTTGTCGCGCGCCCTGCTGGTGCCAGCCTTGGCCGACTGGCACGAACGGCAGCCTTATGTGCACATCGACTTGCGCACGATGGATTTCCTGAACCTCAAGGACACCGTGACGCGCGGCATCGACGTTCTTGTGGCCTTGGGCTGGCCTGGGAGCGTGGACCTCGTGCAGCGCCCCCTGGCGCAGAGCCGATTGATCATCTGCGCGAGCCCCGCCTATTGGCGACGACACGGCGTGCCGGCCAGGCCTTCAGACTTGGTGCGCCACGCTTGCCCGCTTGTCCGCAGCCCAGAGGGCACCGTGCTCGACCTGTGGCGCCACACGCGCGACGGTGTGGTCGACGAAGTGGCCGTCAGCGGCTGGCTTACCTGCGCCAGCCGCGACGATGTGCTGCAGGCGGTGCTTTTGGGTCAGGGCGTCGGGCGTTTCGCCGACCTGTCAGTCTGGCCGTTCGTTCGCGATGGTTTGCTGCAGCCCGTGCTGCTTGATTGGGAAAGCAGTGACTCGCCCCCTTTCAGCGCGCTCATCCGGCCAGAATCCAAGCGGGACGCTGTCGTCCAGGACTTCGTCGGTTTTCTGTCAGACCTGCTGCGTCCGATCGAGGCGACATGCAGCGAAGCCTTCGGCGCCCGGCCGTCTGTCGTTCGCCCGCGCTGGTACGCCAGTCGGCCGGGACGTGCTTCGAAATCAGCTCAGTGAAGGTCCGATTGCCGTGCTCGCAGTCCAGTGACTGTAATTGGCCGACAGCGTGAAGTCATCCAAGCGCCGGAAAGCTGACCCTCGTGCAGCGGACTGCAGCCAGCACCGACTGTGTCGCAAAGGCGCATGCTGTTTGGCCCTCAACTCGATGGGAGACCATCATGGGACCAGCAGCCAGCATTCCCTCGCGGGAGCCTTGGAACAAGGGCAAGATCGTCGGGCAGAAAGCTCCCTTCAAGGTCAAGGACATCTGGGCACTTCGCGTCCGGCTACAAATGGAGAACCGTGTGCGGGAGCTCGCGTTGTTCAACCTCGGCATCGACAGCAAGCTTCGCGGTTGCGACCTCGTCGCGCTCAAAGTACGGGATATCTGCCACGGTGACGCCGTCGCTAGTCGGGCGGTGGTGATGCAGCACAAGACGCAGCGCCCCGTTCAATTCGAGATCACGCCGGTGACCCGCGACGCCGTGCAGCGCTGGATCAAGCAAGCCGGGCTGAGATCCGAGGACTTCCTGTTCCCCAGTCGCATGCACGGCTCGCCGCATCTGGGAACGCGGCAGTACGCCCGAATCCTGGGAGGCTGTGCGCTGCCCCCTGAGATTCGCAGCAGGTAGTTCTAGAGTCCGATCAACCCGAGATGGAGATCGGACCGATGAAGAAGCGATACACCGAGGAACAAATCATTGGATTCCTGCGTGAGGCCGACGCTGGCCTGCCGGTCAAGGAGCTGTGCAGGAAGCATGGCTTCAGCGAGCCGAGCTACTACGCCTGGAAGGCCAAGTTCGGCGGCATGAACGTGTCGGACGCGCAGCGGCTGAAGACGCTGGAGGCGGAGAACACGAAGCTCAAGAAGCTGCTGGCCAACTCGATGCTCGAGATCGACGCGATGCGCGAGGTGCTCAAGGGAAAGTGATGGCCGTGGCGGCGCAGCGCGAGGTTGTGCGGCAGTTGCAGGACAAAGGCTTGAGCGAACGCCGGGCCCTCAAGCTGGTGGGCATGAGCGCCAGCACCCTGCGCTACCGGCCCCGCGACGACGGCAACGGCCGGCTGCGTGAGCGACTGACAGAGCTCGCCGGCCAGCATCGCCGCCACGGCTACCGCATGCTGCACAGCCGACTGCAGCTCGAAGGCTGGACGATCAACGTCAAGCGCACCTACCGGGTCTACCGCGAGGAAGGGCTGATGGTGCGCAAGCGCCGGCGCAAGAAGCTGCCCGTGCCTGAGCGGCAGCCCCCCGCGTCAGAATGGTTGTCGCCCCGATAGAACCGAAGAATTGGGGGTGACGATGAGAGAAGAAGTTGGCTCGATACGGACAAGCATTCAAGGATCGGGCGGTAGCGCGCATGCTGCCGCCGGAGAGCGCGCCGCCGGAGGTGGTGTCGCGTGAGATCGGCATCGGTGTGGACACGCTGGAGCGCTGGCGCGCGCAGTCGCTGTCCAAGCCGCTGCAAAAGCGCGAGTGGACGGCCGCCGCGCGGCTGGAGGCGGTGATCACGACCGCGGCCATGGACGAGGCCACGCGCAGCGCCTGGTGCCGCGAGAACGGCGTGTACCCGCAGCAATTGCTGCAGTGGCGCACCAGTGCGACGCAGGCCCTGGCCGCGCCCGAGGAGGCGCGCGCGAGCCCGTCGCAGACCCGCGAGGATCGGCGTCGCATCAAGGAGCTCGAGCGCGAAGTGCGCCGCAAAGACAAGGCCCTGGCGGAGACAGCAGCGCTGCTGGTACTTTCAAAAAAAACGGCGGCGATCTTCCAAAGAAACACGCAGGGCGAGGACGAATGATCGGCCTCGAAGATCGCCAAGAACATGCCCGCAACATTGAAGTCGCGCGCCGAGCCGGAGCCCGGCTTCACCAGGCCTGCGAGGTGGTGGGTATCACCGCACGCACCCTGCAGCGCTGGAATGCTCACCAGGGCCTCGAAACGGGCGATGGCAGGCCCGCAGCGATGCGCCCGGTGCCCGCGCATGCGCTGACCGAAGCCGAGCGCGCCGAGGTCCTGCGCGTGGCCAACGAGCCGCGCTTCGCCGACATGCCGCCGGCGCGCATCGTGCCGATGCTGGCTGACGAGGGCGTGTACATCGCCAGCGAATCCACCTTCGCACGCGTGCTGCGCGCCCAGGGCCAGATGCGCCATCGAGGGCGGGCTAAGGCGCCGCGCAAGAGCCGGCCGCCGACCACGCACATCGCCACCGCGCCGCGACAGCTGTGGTGCTGGGATATGACGTTCCTGCCCACGCAGGTCGTCGGGCGCTGGTTCTTCCTGTACCTGATCCTGGACGTCTACAGCCGCAAGATCGTGGGCTTCGAGGTGCATGAGGAGGACGACAGCGATCACGCCGCGCGGCTCGTGCAGCGCACCGCGTTGGCGGAGGGCATCCATGCCCTGCCGCGCGACGACAGGCCCGTCCTGCACGGCGACAACGGCGCCACGCTCAAGGCCACCACGGTGCTGGCGATGCTGTGGTGGCTGGGCGTGAAGCCCTCGTACTCCCGTCCTCGCGTGAGCGATGACAACGCCTTCGTGGAGTCGTTGTTCCGCACGGCCAAATACCGGCCGGAGTTCCCGGACAAGGGCTTCGCCGACCTCGGCGCCGCGCGCGAATGGGCGCGCGAGTTCGTGCATTGGTACAACTACGACCACCGTCATAGCGGCATCCGCTACGTGAGCCCGGCGCAGCGCCACGACGGCGCGGACGTTGCGCTCCTCGCGGCCCGGCACGACGTGTATCACAAGGCCCGAAAGCGCAACCCGGCGCGCTGGTCAGGCCGCACGCGGGACTGGTCGCACATCGCGGCCGTCACGCTCAACCCAGAACGCGACTCTGTCGTCGCTGCGACCCGGCGCAGCAAGGATAGTCAGCCATTGGCTGCATAACCGAGGCGACAACTAGATTGACGCGCGCCGGCAGCCGTTGGTGCGCCCGATGCAACCCGATGAGGTGTGGAGCATGGACTTTGTGTTCGACGAGCTGGCCAACGGCCGCAGGGTCAAGACGCTGACTGTGGTGGACGACTGCAGCAAGGAGGCAGTGCAGATCGCCGTGGACACGTCGATACCCGCGCTGTATGTCACGCGGGTGCTCGAGCAGGTCAAGGCCGAACGAGGCTTGCCCAAAGTGATCCGCACCGACAACGGCCCGGAGTTCGCGGGCCGGACGATGCAGACATGGGCCGCCAGGAGCGGCGTCGAGCTGCGCTTCATCCAGCCCGGCAAGCCGGTGCAGAACGCCTACATCGAGAGCTTCAACAGCCGCTTCCGAGACGAGTGCCTGTCGCAGCACTGGTTCGCCAGCCCGAGCCACATGCGCAGCGTCATCGACAACTGGCGCGAGGACTACAACCACCACCGGCCGCACAGCACCCTCGGGTATGTGCCGCCGGCCGTGTTCGCCGCGCGGTGTCGCCAGCATGCTGGCGACACCGCGCCAAACCCCGCATCGACAACTACGATGCAAACCCCTGGGCTCTAGATCGAAGTGCTACGAATCCTGGGGGCAGCGCAGGGTCAAACCCGAGGCGATTCAGTTCAATCCCGCTTCTCGCCAATATCTATCTGTGGAGCCAACGAACTCTCAATGCGATAGATGGCCGGCGCAGGAGCTTGCATTGCGCGATCGCGGCGGACGTTGCCGACACCTTGAGCGCGGAGCTTCATCATGCTTCGTTTACCGACCAAGTCCTTCGGCAACCTGTAGTGCGCCCAGGCCCATCGGCCGGGTTGCGGTTTAGGGCCGCCGTACCACTCCTGTTCAAGACGCTGCTGCTCAGAGACCAGCTCTGGCAAAAGCGTCCGTCCTAGCTGGCTGGCACCGCCATCCAGCGTCTCCAAGACGATCAGGTTGCCTCGCTTCATCATCGGCTCGATATGACTCTCCCACAGCTTTAACGTGACCCAGTTGTCCCTTCCTGGAGTTGTGGCGATTTCGAAATCGGCATGTCCACCTTCGAAAGCGTCTGCACGCGGCATCAGCCGCAGACCTGCGCCGCCATCAGCATAGGAGAGCTTGGGATCAAATGTCGTCAGGTGAATCAGCCTTTCGAACTCGACGTAGAGAATCCGGCGCACGGGCTCCACCGTGGCATGCGCATCAGCCGCCGGCGGGTACGCGGCCGGGAACGCGAGCCCTCCGACGCGAATCTCGCGAACGCCTTGCACGGCGTTGTCAGCGGCGGTGGAGAACTCAAATCGCAACACACGGGCAAACGTGCCGCGCGGAAGCTGAATGCGTTCGAAGCCCGATGCATTGCCAGCGCTTCGCCCCTCGCTGACCGGCTCGCGAAAATCATCACGGATCTTCTTGGCCACCTTGTACTCATAGGCACGATCGCCAAGCCAATGCACATCGACCCATTCGATGGGCGCTGCCTCGTTCAGCTCGATCTCGATCCACTGGCCACGGGACATGGGCGCCGGCGGAGGCCCGGCAACCCGCCAATCGCTGCGCGCGTCGCCATCGACCACCTTGAAAGGTTCGTGCCCCCGCTGATAAGCCGAGGCCCGGACCGATGCGATCCAGCGCTCCGGGTGCCTGCCCGAGACCCGCTCAGCGTGCTCCGCGCGCACAGGCGCACCGACGCTCCCTGGAAAAATGATGGATGGTGCCGCACGCCCAACGCCAGCGGTGCCAAGAAGGACCAACGCCGATAAACACAGCTTCAACGCAATCGGAGAGAAGAGCATCCTCACTTGCCATTCCTCTCAATAACGAAGACACGTGTTTTCATCGGAGGAACCTTCAGCGGCTGAGAGAGATCCACAACCTCCCCCGTTGCCAAGTCACGGACCATGCCCAATCCTTCCTGCGCAGGAAACGCCCAAGACTTCTCCCTGTACGTGCCGGGCTCCGTCGCGTTCATCACTATCAGGTATGGACCCAATTGCTGATAGTAGAAGTCTGCACGTCCGGCTCTGAAGTCCGTCATCTCAGGAGGCTCAACCGGCCACGGCCCCAACCCCGGCGGGGGAGGCGCCTGCGGACGGCGTCGCGTCCCGAAGTCGTAGGTCAGATCCAGGCCAAGTCCGCTATCGGTCATCCCGAACAGAACTGGAAACTCGAGAAGCTGCTCACGCTCCCCTCGTATCCGGTGAACGATCCCCCGTTCACCTACAGCCCGTGCGTTAGCAGCATCAAGGTTGAAGAACGAACCGTAGACAAGCTCCTCACCATGCCTAAAGACGAACACACCGTCTTCGGGGTCGGCCCATACGAAATCCGCCTGGCCTGGCTCGGCCGGCAGACGGTAGGCAGAAGCTGGCATCTGTGAAACCTTGCGGTAGTGTTCCACCATGCGGATCGACGTTGCAGGATGCCAGTGCGGCCCCTGCTCAGGGGCCGCCGGCAGCAGGTGCAGGCGGCCGTGGCCAATCTCCAACTGGGCCAACCGTAGCGCGACTGGATCACCTTGAAGAAGTGCAGCCTCCTCGATACCTGAGTAGGCGATTCGGAACGGAAACGTCGTGCCGCGCCAGCTGATCGCGCCGATCCCGCGCAGGGCCGCATTGCCCGCAGCGTCTTGCGTCGGCACCCGGAACACGGCCCGTGCATGGAGGAATCTGCGGGCAACTTCAAGGACTGCCGGATCCCCGGTTTCCTCCGCCAACCTGGCGACATGGTCACTTAGCTCGCCATAGCCGTCCACGTAGCCTTTCTCGCGCGTGAGCCCTGCCCTTGTGATGGAGTGGTAGGGGTACCCCGCGTTGCCGGCCGCAATGGCGAAGGGCCTCGACCTGAGTGGAAAAATTCCCAGCGCCTCATGGATGTAGCGAAGGGCCTGGGCCTCCGTCAACGCTCGCGGATCCCCCAGCAGCCGAAGCGCCCTCTGCATGCGGTAAAGCGATTCGTTGACATAGATGGGTTGGTTCGTCCAGGACCGTCGGTCCTGCTGCCGCCATTCGAATGCGGCATTGAAGAAGTCGGCATAGGCCTCGCGACGAGTCGCCGCCGGGGGCATCGATCCTGACGTTGCGCTACCTGAGGGCGTCTGGGGCCAGGCTTCATCCAACCAACCAGCCGCCGAGAACACCTCATGCATCTGGGAGTACGCGTAGGCAATGTTGCCATGCTCGCCCCAGCCGCGATAGAACATCAAGCCAGGCTCTCCACCTTGCGCCATCTGGCGCTTCACGTTGGCGTCGATCCCCGCCAAAACGCGGCGAGCTATCGCCATGTCTTGAAAATGGCCCGACCAAGGGGTGTTGAAAATAAGCGGAAGCGTCTCCAGCACACGGGTGTCATATCGGTGTCCGACACCATAGATGCTGCGAGTCACGTCGTGATTCAGGGCCCGCCGGATATCCACCCGGGCGCGCTCCAGAAGCCGCTCCTCAACGCTGGCTGGATAGCCGGCGGGTTTCGGTGCTGGCGCGCCCCATTCGAAGGCAGGTCCCTGGCGCTCCGCGGAAGGGGGGTCAAACCATGGGTCCGTGTGGCTGTAGATCCCGTAAATGGCGAAGCTTGGCCGGTGGGAAAGAATTGGCGCCGGCGCGTCGGCGTTGCGAAACACGCCGATGTGCTCCGGCGCGGGCGTGCTCTCGATGCGGAGCCTGATGGCGGGCTTCCCACGCGTCAGCTCCAAGGGAAGCGGCACGGTACGGTAGAAGAACCGCCCTGGCACCGGCGCTTCCCGGGTGACGTGCCACCACAGGTCGGCCAGCTTCATCCGGCCACCTGAAGTCCGCAAGGACAGTGGCGACCAGGTGTCGTCGCTGCCCCAGAGTCGAAGGCTGACGTAGTTCTGGGCGGACGGATCAACCCGAACATCAAACTCGATGTTTGCGGGGCCGGATGAGGACTGTGGCACCAGGCGTCGTGCCTTCTCACCCAACGCTATGGTCGGTCTCGATTGGACTGGCGCATCCTTGACTGCAACGGCAGCAACACGCTCGGATGCCGAGTCGCCCAGATGGATCACGGAAAGCGGCAATGCAACGGTGACTCCACACTGGAGCGAAAGCAGAAGCGCCACAGCGGCACCGCGAGCGAGCAGGCTCGTTGACTTGGTCCTCCGAGATTGAGAACCCACAGACAAAAGGGACAAGCGTCCGGTGGTCCCCTTGTCCTGCACGGCGTACGAAACGTTGACCCATCCCGCCTTGATGGCAGCTACCGCCCTTGCTATCAGCACAGCGTCCAGTTCATCGGTCTTCTGTTCCCTGCTTGAATCGATCTTGCGACGTTCCGCCGAGGCCATATGCGCGACCGCATTCGCCCCTACTGCCGGAGTAGCTCCAGCCTGGGGTGCACTACCCTGCTTTGACGCAACCGCACTGTCATTCCAGTGGCACGCAGTCGTTGCAGGGGCAAATGCGGAGGGCATATGAGGTTGGCGAAGAAGTGCTCGTCTCTTGTCTCTCATGCCTTCTCTTCCTTGAATGACCGGACGCAAAGCCATGAACAGGCAGGCTCCTTTGCTCATGCCAGCGCTCCACTGCGGCCCGGTCGCTTGACTACCTCAAACGCTGTGTCAGTGGTCACGTCTGGGCCACCTGATTTGCTCTCAACACCGATCAATACTGTTATCGATCCCAATCGTACCCAAGAAGAACGGGGATGCAGTCAGTGGACAGGGGAGGGTCATCCCCACCCTTTCGGCCACGAGGCTGCCCGCAACCGGGGTATCGGCCAGCATCCGGCCTTTACCGAGCTGAGCGAGCCCGAGACACCTCGACACGAAGTGGCCCCCTATGGCGCCTCTCAAGGCTACTGATCCAGGACCTACAGGTCCTACGCTCCCGCCATCGAATGGTCAGCTTCGCGGAAGGCTCAGTGCCGCTTTTCCCGTACAGAAGTACGACGAGAGGAGACTAGGGAGACCCCGGTGAGGACAACAGAAGCAAGCTCTGATACGCTGCCCATTGTTATCGATCACCAAATCCCACCATGCCCGACGAGCATAGCGGAGCAGCGATTACTGCCTCCCGATCAGCCGGCAAAGACCGTTGCGCATAGGCAGGAGACCACGGCGCCAGCTAACGAAGCAGCCACCAACGACTCATCTGACGGCGTCGACACCCCAGAAACTGGACCCACTCCGCCCGGACATACGGCACCGTGGACATTTTCGCGCAATCCGTTGTGGTCGCGATGCGTGGCGTCATATTCCACCCTCGTCATGTGATGAACGCCCCGCCTGGGTGGTTGCACAACTGTGGCTTCTTCTTAGCCGCCTTCTCGGCGGCCTACATCGACATCGTCGGCACCGCTCGCCGCCATAAGCCTTACCGCGTATTGCAGTTGTGGGTAATCCGCAGCGCAACACCAGAGACTGGACAAGCGCGGTTCAAGCGGCGAATGGTCAAGCGCCTCAAGCCCCCCCCGTTTAGCTCTTCGCTCAGCGCAGCAGCGCGGCAAGGTTTTGATTCATCTTCAAACCGTATACCTGCCAGAAAATACGCGATACCTAGTGACTGCATTGCAACCCTAAACTTCTGAGGGTGCGCATTCATCTTGCTTGAACCGTTCGGCCGCGTTCGCAAGCTCACAAACACGAGACTGGGCGGATGAAAATGTTTAAAACATCAGCGCATAGGTCTAGCATGCCTACAATCCAGGCAACGCCACATCTCTGCCGATGACAGCCATCCGTCGTACGACTTTCCACATGCTTGAATACACCTCGTGAGCCGCAACACTTTTCTATATATAGCAGTGCTCTTCGGCATATTCATTACTGGGTGCACAACACTCAAACATGATGATGACGCCACCAGATCCTCCTATTTGTTCGTTCATTTTGTGAAGAACGGTGCAGATGGGCTGCATTTAGCAGTAAGCAATGATGGGTATCGATGGGAGAAGGTCAACAGCGGACGAACAGTACTGGTTCCGAAGGTAGGCAAAGAGCGTCTCATACGAGACCCAAATATCATACTTGGCAAGGACGGAACCTTCCACATGGTATGGACGACCGGTTGGAATGCATCAGGAATCGGTTACTCGTCATCAAGAGACTTGCTTAACTGGACAGATCAGCGAGAAATCCCTGTTATGGCACACGAACCAAATGTCCTGAACGCGTGGGCGCCTGAAATCATCTTTGACGAGAAAGCCGATGAATTCCTGATTCACTGGGCATCAACGGTGCCAGGAAAATTTGAAAACACCGCCGGCACATCAGAAAAAAACTACAATCATCGGATTTACTCGACGACGACCAAGGATTTTCAACATTTCGGCAAGACAAGACTATTCTATGACCCCGGATTTTCGGTGATCGACGCAACCCTCCTTAGGTTCAACGGCAGACAGTACTGGTTCGCAAAAGATGAGACTGTTAACCCGCCAAAAAAGTACCTGCAGTTTGCGGAGGTTGACAGCATCCAGGGCGCAATCGGCAGACTAGGCAAACCGATGACACCAGGTGGCTTGTGGGTGGAAGGGCCGACTGCAATACAAATCGGCGAGTACGCGGTAGTGTATTTTGATGCCTACCAACGACAGTTCTACGGCGCACTCCGCTCAAAGGATTTAATCAATTGGGAAGACGTGACCTCCCAAATCAGCTTACCCGATGAAGGCACGCCGCTTCGAGTTCGCCATGGCACGATTATCACGATTCCGCGCGAATTAGCAGGTAGGTTACGCAATTCACAGATTAACCTCGGCGTGCCGCCGTGACGCTTGGCGCATCGAAACGCCACTCGGTTTCGAACCGTAGTCATACGTATCTCCAGATCTGGAGATAACACAAACGACACACTGTGCCGACAAAAACTTTTTGCTGAGGCATTTCATGAAACGACGTCATCTTCTCCAACAGCTCGGCAGCCTCGCGTCGCTGAGCGCCGCAGGCAGCTTGCATGCCGCCACCGCCCAGCCTACCCAAGGTGCCGGCTTCAAACCCAGCTGGGACTCGCTTGCCAGCTACCAGACGCCGGACTGGTTCCGCGATGCCAAGTTCGGCATCTGGGCGCACTGGGGGCCGCAGTGCCAGCCCGAGATGGGCGATTGGTACGCGCGCGAGATGTACATCGAGGGCAGCGCCAAGTACCGTCACCACGTGGCCACCTACGGCCATCCGTCGGTCTACGGCTTCAAGGAGGTCATTCGCGACTGGAAGGCCGAGCGCTGGGAGCCTGAGGAGCTGCTGTCGCTCTACAAGCGGGCCGGCGCGCGCTACTTCATGGCGATGGCCAACCACCATGACAACTTCGACCTGTACGCCAGCCGCCGCCATGCGTGGAACTCGACGCGCATCGGCCCGAAGCAGGACATCATCAAGCGCTGGGCCGGCGCCGCGCGCGCGCAGGGCCTGCCGCTGGGTGTGAGCGTGCATGCCGCGCATGCCTGGACCTGGTACGAACCGGCCCAGCTCGCCGACAAGACCGGCGCCAAGGCCGGCGTGCCCTACGACGGCCGGCTGCGCAAGGCCGACGGCCGCGGCCAGTGGTGGGAGGGGCTGGACCCGCAGGAGCTTTACGCGCAGGACCACCCGCTCAGCACCCACGCCGACGACCCCAAGGCCATCCACAAGCAGTGGGACTGGGGCGAAGGCGCCAGCAAGCCCAGCGAGGCCTACATCCGCAACTTCCTGGCCCGCACGCTGGACCTGCTGGACCAGCACCGCCCCGAGCTGGTCTATTTCGACGACACCGCGCTGCCGTTGTGGCCGATCAGCACCGTGGGCCTGGACATCGCCGCCCACCTCTACAACCAGCACCTCGACGCGTCTGGCCGAACCCAGGCCGTGCTGTTCGGCAAGATCCTGGACGAGCAGCAGCGCCGCACCATGGTGTGGGACATCGAGCGCGGCCAGAGCGACAGGATCGAGCCCCTGCCCTGGCAGACCTGCACCTGCCTGGGTGCCTGGCACTACGACCGGCGCGTACTGGAGCGCAAGGGCTACAAGTCCGCCGAGACGGTGATCCGCATGCTGATCGACGTGGTCAGCAAGAACGGCAACCTGCTGCTGAACGTGCCGGTCAAGGGCGATGGCCGTATCGACGACGTGGAGCGCCGGGTGGTCGAGGAGATCGGCGTCTGGATGCAGCGCCACGGCGAGAGCATCTACGGCACGCGTCCCTGGCGTGTGTTCGGCGAAGGCCCGTCGCTGGACAAGCAGGCACCGCTGACGGCCCAGGGTTTCAACGAAGGCAAGGGCGCGGCCTTCGGCGCCGCGGACTTCCGCTTCACCGCGCGCGGCGATGTCGTCTACGCCAGCGGCTTCGTGGCATCGGAGGGTGGCAAGGCGCTGATCCGCAGCCTGGCGCGCGGCCAGCACCGGCCGGTGCAGCGCGTGGACCTGGTCGGCGGCGCCGAGGCGCTACGCTTCCAGCAGCGCGACGACGGCCTGGAGGTGCGGCTGCCCGCCGACGGCATCGCCACGCTGCCGGCCTACGTGCTGCGGATCGCCTGAAACGCGCGAAATCCCAGGGCCTTGAAGTGAGTTTGCCAGTTAGGCGTGCTAGGTTGGTAGATGTGCACCTAGTTGGTTGGCTCAGATTCCGCGAATTGAATGCAGCGGCGGTGACTAACTCGTCGGTCCTGCCAAACCCCGCGAACCCGCATGAACGCGGGCTTTGCAGGTCTGACCTGCCGCCAGGTCGAACGCCAGGTTCGCGTTGCGATGACACGCGGTTCCTAGGAGTGTGGAGGCCATCGCCAATGGTCACCGACGACTTCTTCTGCGTGCGACTTGAGCAGATGATCGACATGAGCTGACAGTGCTGGCCACGCGCATGCCGCGGGCACAAATCGAGGCGTCTCTGGCACCGCTGTTCGCTTACAAGGATCGCGCTGGCCGCCTGGTCGAGGACGCCGACCTGTTCGGCCCGACGCGGTCGGTGGCCGGTGCAGGCATGAGCAAGCGCGACTGCCAGCGCCTGCCGATCCGACTGATGCTGGCGCCGCTGTACTTGATGCACGCCTACGGCGAGAGGGACGAGTCCATGGTCGAGCGCTGGGCCCAGGGTGTGTCCTTCCAGTTCTTCAGCGGGCAGGTGTACTTCGAGCCGCAGCTGCCCTGCGACGCTACGAAGATTGGGCGCTTCCGTCACATGACTGGCGAAGCAGGCGTCGAGCAATTGATCAAGACGACCATCAAGGCAGCCATGGACATGATGGCGATCAGCCAGCGGAGTTCGAGCGCGTGATCGTGGACGGCGTCGTTCAGGAGAAGGCCATCGCGCCCCCGACCGACAGCCGGGTGCCGGGTGCCGGGTGCCGGGTGCCGGGTGCCGGGTGCCGGAGGTGACACGCGAGAATATTGCGCAACTAGCGCAGCGTGCGGGCCTCAATCTCTAGTTGACACATGCCCGTGAGGGCCAGGTGCTGCGCCGGCGGGCGGCCGCCTATGCCAACGCCAAGCAGATCAAGCGCCTCAAGCGCGTACTGCGCCGCCAGTGCACGATCCTGGGGGCGTTGCTGCGCGATGAGCAGCGCAAGATGGCAGCAGAGCGTTCTGCGACTTCAGCCGTACTCGGCCAACGTCTGCAGCGATCCGCTGCAGTGCACGCTGAGGCACGGAAACAGCCGGGCGTTGAACGGTCCAGGTGGCGTTGGAGAGATTTGCATACGAGATGTTGGTGCACCAGGTGGTGGGGTACATGGTCTACCCATGCGCCCGTGAGGGGCGTTCGGCGTCCGCGTCAGCCCCTGCTGCTCGCAGGCCTGCAGGAACGCTTGCGTGGATGGAAACGGGTTGCGCAGAAAGCTCACTGTCAGCGGCCCGCCGATGCCATGGTACTCATTGGCGCCGAAACACTCGCTGTTTTCGGCCTTCTTGAAGTAGGGCAGCACGCTGGCGTAGTCCCAGCCCAGATCAGCCAGAGCAGCCCAACCATCGAAGTCAGTGCGATGCCCGCGGCGATACACCATGGCGTTGATGGCACTGCTACCGCCCAGTACGTGGCCACGCGGTTGGTAGCCACGCCGGCCGTTCAATTGCAACTGCGGCACGGTGCCATAGGTCACCACGTGCCGACCGAGTGCCGCGCTGACGGCGAATCCCATCGGAGCGCGGATCAGCGCGCTGTCATCGGGGCCGCCGGTCTCAAGCAGCGCCACGCTCACGTCCGGGTCTTCGCTCAGGCGGCTGGCTACAGCGCATCCAGCCGAGCCAGCCCCGATCACCACGTAGTCGAACTCCATGCTCGCCTTCTCTAGATCTGTCCTATCGCTCGGCTGGACCGATTGGGCGGTCCGGCGGCTTTCATCGTGCCCTGAACAATGAGCCGGCGACGCCCGAGCCGTGAGGGTAGCGCCCGGCAAGAACGTACCTACCAGAGACCTCCTACCGCTGGCCCCGTTGCCTGCAGAGCCCGTCAGTCTCGCTCACTCCAAATGAGTTTGCTCTGGGCTGAATGTCGGCGACGATTACCCGGCATTGCGGATCCGTGTAGAGGCCTTCAATGCTCTTGCGCGTGCTCAACGGGTTCGGTGAGGCTGACTCAGCGACGTGGCCGCACCCTGCGCGGCAATGAACGCCACGACGGCGTTTACGGCCTCCTCGTCCGGCAGTGCTTCGACCGCGACTTGCCGCATCTGCTGACCCAGACGGTCCTCTACATGGTTGCCCCGAGTGCCGTTCCGATATGACTGCAGCTGGGCCGTGAGGTACCACGCTGGAAGCTGATTCAGTCGCGGCGCTTGCAGCGCCGTGTTGCCTTCGGCCTGACTGCCATGGCAGGCCACGCAGATCGCGAAATACGACTTGCCGAGGTTCATGGTTGCTGAAGTCGGTTGGCTCGTCGATGGCACTGCAGCAGCCCTCAAACCGGCAATGTACTTGGCCACCACAGCTGCGTCAGCGTCGGTAGACAGCGACTGCGCGATGGCCCTCATCGTTGCCCCGGCCCCTGCATCGCCACGCCGTCCGGCACGAAAGTTCTGCAGCTGGCGCCGGAGATAGTCCTCGTCTTGCCCGGCCAGGCGCGGCGCCTGCAGCGCCTGGTTGCCGGCGCCGTTGGTCCCATGGCAGGCCACGCAGCGGGCCTTGAACAGGGCAGCTCCGTCGGAAGCAAAGGCACCAGACCATGAAACGGCGAAAGCTGCTGCAATGGTCATCCTTCTGAGAGTCGATTTCACCTAAGGGGCTCCTTCCACGCACTGGTCATTGCACGGCAGCAGCTTACTGAGCCGACATTCCTTGGCTTTGACAACAAGCGCCAGTGCATTGACAGCTGATATTCCTTCGGGTTCCTCCGGATGAGTGCTGTCAAGGGCTTGGCGCGAAGTGCCAATACCCGAAGAGGGTGCGTGTCTACATTGCGTCCGTCATGAACGCAAGAAGCACCGCTCTGCATTGCCTTGCCCTCTGGGCGAGTCTGGCTTTGGCCGGGACGGCTTCGACGCGCGCTGTCGAGCTGTCGACGCAGTGCCCACCCAGCTTCGAGCGTTTGGTCGACGGCACTTGCGCGCTACGTACCCTTTACGACACCTATGCGCGCATAGACGGACACGGCGGCGCGCGTACAGCGCTGCCGCCAGTGCGCCAGGGCTTCACGCCAGGCCAGATCGATCTCGGCCGTCATCTCTTCTTTGATCGCTTGCTGTCGGCCGACGGGCGTAGTTCGTGCGCCAGTTGTCACCAACCCTCGCGCGGTCTGAGTGACGGCCGTGCCACGGCCTCGGGTTTCGGCGGTGCCGCGCTCACGAGGCGAACTCCCACGCTCTGGAATGTCGGATTCGCTGATCGGCTGTTTTGGGATGGCCGTGCCACCACCTTGGAAGCTCAGGCAGAAGGCCCGCTGTTCAGCGCCAACGAGATGGGCAACACCCACGAAGGCCTGTTGGCTCGGATGAACGCTAGCGCCGAATACCGGCGCCTCTTCGCGCAGGCCTTTGGTCGAGCCGCTGAGGCTCCCATCGCGCTCCCCGAGATCGAGACTTCACTGGCTGCTTTTCAAAGCACGTTGATCTCGCTGAACAGCCGCTACGACCGCTACGTCCACGGTGACGCGTCGGCGATGAGCCCGCAGGAGGTTCGGGGCCTGAACGTGTTCCGCGGCTTTGTTGCCCGTTGCACGCAGTGCCATACCCCGCCGCTATTCACCAATTTCCAATTGGCCGTTATTGGTTCCCCACCGAGCCCCGGACATATCGTCGATGTGGGGGCGGGCGCCTTCAGCGAGGACCCGTTGCTGCGCGGTGCCTTCAAGGTACCGACGCTGCGTAACGTCACACGTACAGGTCCGCGCTACTTCCATGCCGGCCAGTTGAAAAGCCTGGATGAGGCGGTCTCCTTCTACAACGCACGCCGGGGCCACGCGCTGCCTGCGGGTGAGCGACAGGCCATCCACTGGCACGTGCACATGCTCAAGCCCCAGCTCGATCCGGCGGACGTGAAGGCGATCGTGGCCTTCCTCGGCGCGCTCGAGGATGAATCGATGCTTCCCGCTGTGCCGACAACTGTGCCGTCCGGCATGCCCGTCATCTTTCCAGGAGATCGAAAATGAAACGTCCCGCCCTGCTTCGGTGGCTGGTCAGCGCCGCCATCGCAGCTGCCGTGCCAGCCGTCGCCGCCCCCCCGTCCATCACCGCCGGCTGCCACCAGCCGAAAACGCCGGAAGCGTTCGAGGCTGCGTTCACGGAGGCCACGGTCCAGCGCCACAGCCTGCCACAGCTGACCTGTGCTGCAGCGCTGAGCTACGCCGTGGCAAGCCGCAAGCCGGCCGACGTAGACATGCAGATGCTGGCACTGGATGCGCACATCAACCTGCTCGAGCAGATCCAAATGCAGCTCGATACTCAGACCTATCAAGGGGGCGACGCTTTCGTCGACCTGAAGGCACGCTGGGCGCTGGGCATCCAGCAGGGCAAAGTCCTGTCAGGTCGACTTGCAAAGTCGGCCCAAGCCGTGCCGTCGATTGCCGGCTTGCGCATCGCGTTCGACTTGGTGTCCGTGTCGTCCTCTTTGGTGCAGCCAGATGTGGCTTACCGGCAGGCCGCGGGTGCATTCAAACCACTGGCGGCCTTGCTTGAGAAGAACCCCAAGCTGCTGGACGGCGTGGGCGAAATGATGTTGGGGCGGCTGTACTACCAACTACCCGAGACCGCGGGCGGGGATATGGATCAGGCAGCGGTGCACCTGGGACGCGCCCTGGCAGTGAATCGCAAGAGCATCGTCTTCCAACGCTGGTACGCAGAGTCGTTGGTGGCATTGGGCCGCAAAGCTGAAGCGCTCGAAGTCCTGGCCAAGATGTTGCCGCTTCAGCCCGAAGCCATTGAGCGTCAGTCGTTTGCCGACGAGTTGCGCGCCGGCACCGGCCTGGCGCAGCGTGCAGGTGATGACGCGATGTCTGAACGATTGGCTGAAAAGCGGGCGGTGCTACTCAAGGAGTTTCCGGAGCTGAAGACACGGCAACCTCCCGCGATCTCTGGCCACGGCGGCGTCGATCCGCTGACCGGCAAGTCCAACGATTGAATCACCATCTCGAGGCACCGCCCATGCACACCACACTCACCTTGCGCGCTCTGGCAAGTCTCACCCTTCCCCTCACTCTATCGGCTCAGGCTGCGGTCCTGACCGTCCAACCTGGCACCAGCGTTCAGGCGGCCGTGATCCAGGCCAAACCCGGCGACACGATCCGTGTCATGCCCGGCGTCTACCGTGAAACCGTATTCATTGACAAGGAGAACATCACGCTTCAGGGCGTGGTGGTCAACGGGCAGTGGCCCGTGATGGATGGCGGCGGCAAGCTCAATGACGGCATCCTGGCGTCAGGCCATAGGGTCACGATCCAGAAGTTATGGGTCAAGGGCTACAAGGGCAATGGGATCATGACCCAAGGCGCCAACAACTACAAGATTCTCGACAACTACGTCGACGGTGGTTTCTACGGCATCTTCCCGCAGTTCGGCAAGAACGGCCTCATCGCTCGAAACCGCATCACCCGTGTCGAAGATGCGGGTATCTACGTGGGCATGTCCGACAATGCCGACATCATCGCCAACGAGGCTTGGGGCAACGTGATCGGCATCGAGGCCGAGAACAGCCGCGATGTATTGATCGAGGGCAATTACACCCACGACAACGCCTCCGGGATGACGATTACGCTTATCCCCGGCCTGCCGGTGAAGGACGCGGCTCGCACCTGGGTGCGCAACAACTTCATCATCAACAACAACGGCAAGAACTTCGCGCCGCCAAGTTCAGCCGCTGCCAACACGCCCTCGGGCACAGGTGTGGTTCTGGTGGCCGTGAAGGACACCGCGTTGGAAGGCAACATCATCACCGGCAACCGCTCCACCGCCGTGTTGACCACAGACCACGCCACCTTCGGCATGGCCAACGACCCCAAAGTTGATCCGTTCCCCGCCAATCTCGCCATTCTTGACAACCACTTCGCCGACAACGGCAACAAGCCGGCACCAGGATTCAACGACTTGCTCAAAGCTGCCGGCGTCAGGCGCGCCGATCTGGTGGCTACCGGCAAGGAGCGGGACAGCTGCATCACCTATCCGGAATCGATCACCTCGATCGGTACCAAGCGTTGGAAAACCTGTGAGCCTGGTCGCACAACTTCCGCCATCAAGACGGCGATGCTGCCTGAGCCGGTACAGAGCCCGGCGCTCACCTTGGAACAGAAGGGGCGCCTGACCTATCTGGCGGTTTGCACCGGCTGCCATGCCTACAACACGCAACTGCATGGGCCCTCCATGCTGGCGGTCAAGGCGCTGTACCAGGGCAACCCGGAGGGGCTGGCGAAGTTCGCCGCAAACCCGACGCGCAAGCGCAAGGACTTCGCTGAAATGCCCAATCAGGACTACCTGGGCGCTGACGTCCTCAAAGCGGTGGCGAACTACATCCTCAACGACCTGAAGAACTAGGTCTCTCCCGGGATTAGCTGCCGCCGGTACTCCAGCGGCGTCTGATTGAACCAGCGACGGAATGCTCTATGAAACGCAGTGAGGTCCGAGTAGCCGAGAAGGAAGGCAGCGTCGGTGAGGCTGAGGCGCCGATCGCCAAGATACTGCGCGGCCAGCTCACGGCGAGTGTGGTCAACCAGCTCGCCGAACTGAAGCCCTTCCTCGGCGAGGCGGCGTTGGAGAGTCCGTGTGGGCATTGCCAGCTTGCGAGCCACATCATCGATGGTGGCGTGCCCGTTGCCGAGGCCGCCGGTGATCAGGCGCCGCGCCTGAGCTGCGAACGTCTTCGGCACGTTGTGGCGCGTCAGGCACTCATCGGCATACCGGGTCAGTATCTGATGGAGCGCCGGGTCGGCACTGTGAATCGGGGTTTCCAGAAAAGCCGCCGGAAAGCGCATCCCGTCGAAGGACTCCCCAAAGTGGACCGGACAGCGGAAGAAACGGCGCAGCTCCTGCTCTGCTTCGGAGGGGGGCGCGGGATGCTCGAAATGCACGCTGCTCGGCGCCCAATATGGCTGCCCTGTCTGGGATCGCCATTGGTTGATCCCCAGCGCCAACGTAGCCTCTGCATCGTGGCGATGCCGCGTGACATGCGCATCGTTGACCACATACCGCAACAACGCGATATCGCCTTCGACCTCCAACTCGAACGTGGCTCCATCCTGATGCAGCGCCATGTAGCGGGCCGCAAGAGCAAGCTGGCTCCGCACGTCAGACGAAGCCTGCACGGCGTAACCCAACACCCCCGCGACCTGAAAAGATTGTGCAGTTCCGAGGTGCAAGCCCAGGCAGTCATCTCCCGTCAACGCCGCCGCCGCGTCCAACACCTGCACGAATTGTCGGAAGGTGATGCGGTGCTCGGGATCTTGCAGGAGCCCTTCGTCGATGCCGACGTGGCGAAGCAGCACTTCGAAGTCGGCGCCTGCGGCGAAAACCAGTGCGGCAAGTCCAAAGAGCGCTGCTACTCGGACGGTAGTGTGGGGGATAGGCGCAAGCAAAGTGGAGCCCTGCAAATGCACTTGAATAGTGCGGTTCACACGGGAATGCGCCGCAGCCAAATTGTAGGAACACGGCGAAAAACGCCGATCAGGGTGAGTCCTTATACGGGGGAGGCATTCCTTCGCGACTCATCAGTCTCGCGCCTACAGCAAGTGGGTGACTTCAAGCGTTCGTAATGACCTCCAGGAGGGGCACCATGTTCAGACCTCGATACGCCGCCGCGTTGGCGGTACTTATTTCCGTGATCTACGTCCCGGCGATTGCCGCCAGTCCTGATGACGCCAAGGGACTTTGGCTCACAGCAGAGAAGGACGGTGTACTGGAGTTCAAGGCCTGTGAGGCCAGGCCAAGCGCCTTGTGCGGCACGATCGTCTGGGATAAAGACGCTGGCGGGCCGAAGGACAACTGCGGCCTGCAAGTCGCGCAACTGGATCGGTACGAGAACGAAGCATGGCGCGATGGCTGGCTGTTCGACCCGCGCGACAACAAGAAATACAAGGGCGTACTACGCGTCAAACAGGGCGTTCTGCATCTTCGAGCCTTCGTCGGTGCCGAGATCCTTGGGCAGACCGAGCAAATGACGCGTGTGGCTGATCTACCGACATCGCCGCAGTGCAAGAAGCCATGACCTCACCAACCCAACGCAACCCAGGAGACACCATGAAATCTGTTCTCAACTTCAGCATGCTGGTGATGGTCGCGCTCACAGTGGGAGCGCCTGTCAGGGCCGCCGACACTGCCAGCTATGCGCTGGACGCCGAGGTCAAGTTGCAGACCGACATCCGCAACCGCGGCATCTCTGATTCTTTGAGGGGGCCGGGCGCTCGCCTGACGGCGCAGGTGGCGCATGAGAGCGGGATAGTCGGCTACTTGGAGTTCGCCACGGTGAGCAAGAAGCAGTTCCTCTCCGGCAACGGCTACAGCGCGGCGTTGGGGCTGGGTTATCGTTTTGGCGACCCAGACGCGTGGCACTTTGGTGTTGGTGCCGCGACGGAACTGTTCCCTGGTGCCAGCTTCGAGGCCCCGCACGCCATAGACATGGAGGCGGGCGTGCCAGCCGACGTCCGCCGCACCAAGTTCGACAGTAGGTTTGCAGTCCTGGAGGCGGGCTACGGCGCACTTGACGCCCGCGTGCTGTACGTGACTTCAAAGTCGTACCGCGGCATCGATACTGGAGGCATTTGCGGCACGCTGATTCAACTCAACCCGGATCCGACCGTCGGTCTGGCGTGTTTTGCGCGGGGTGATCGCGGTTCCCGCGGCACTGTTTTGACCGACGTGAACTACAAGCTGGCGCTCAACCCGAGCACGTCGCTGAACGTGCATGCAGGCTATCAACGGGTTCCGAATTTTCGAGAGGCCAATTTCACGGATTGGTCGGTCGGCGTCGTGCACAAACACTGGGGTATGGAGTTCACGGCCGAATGGCTGGCTACCCATACCAGGGCCCGAGAGCTCTACCTCGTCCAGGACGGAGACCGGCTGCGTGCGACAGATAACGCGATCCTGGTTGCGAGTGTCTCGAGAAAGTTCTGAGCAGTATGCCCAGGCTCCAAGCTCCAGATACACCTGCCGAAGCCATCGATGCACTGTTCGAGCAGCAGGCCGGCAGAGTGCAGGCTCTGCGAAGCTCGTCGGCATCCGAGCGTCGAGCGCGACTCTCGCGGCTGCTTGATGGACTGCTGGCGCGACGCGAAGCTCTGCTGGCGGCTTTCGCGCACGATCTGCGCAAGCCGGCAGTTGAGGCTGAACTGACTGAGTTGGTGCCTGTGGTCGACGACATACGCCATGCACAGAGGCACCTGAAGCGCTGGATGCGGCAGCAGCGCGTGGCCCCCACGCTCATGACTCTGGGGACCAGGGCACGCATCGTCTATCAGCCGCGGGGGCGGTGCCTGATCATCGGGCCATGGAACTACCCGCTTTCCACGCTGCTAGGCCCTCTGGTGTCGGCGGTTGCGGCTGGCAACACCGCGATCCTGAAGCCGTCGGAGTTCACGCCGACTGTCAACGCCGTGATCGCCGAGCTGGTGGCTGAGGTATTCAATCCGCAAGACGTGGTACTCGTGCAGGGGGGGGTAGCGACGGCTCAACACCTTTTGTCGTTGCCGTTCGATCATGTGTTCTTCACCGGGTCGCCAGCGGTAGGCCGCGCCGTGATGGCGGCGGCAGCGAAGCATTTGGCCTCAGTGACGTTGGAACTGGGTGGAAAGTCACCCGTGATTATCGACGCCAGTGCGAATTTGAAGGACGCCGCTGAGCACCTGATGTGGGGCAAGTTCGTCAACGCTGGACAGACTTGCATTGCGCCGGACCATGTCTACGTGCACAGGGACGTGAAAGACCGGTTCGTGAGCTTGTGCTGCGCGGTGCTGACTGAGCGGTTTGGCAGCGACCCATCCGCCAGTCCGGACCTTGGGCGCATGATCCACAGCCGTCACGCCAAACGTGTGGCTGACTTACTGGACGACGCCGTCGATCGAGGCTCGCAGGTGATGGCTGGAGGTGCACACGATGCCGACAGCCGTTGGATCGCCCCCACGCTTTTGTGTGATGTACCGGATGACGCGAGGCTCAGTAGTGAGGAAATCTTCGGCCCCGTGTTGCCGGTGATGGGCTTTGGTCGTTTGGACGAGGTCATCGCCCGGATCAACGCTGCCCCCAAACCCTTGGCGCTATACCTTTGGTCTCGCGATAGCAGCGTGACCGAGCGGGTTCGTGTTGAGACCAGTTCAGGAAGTCTGTGCGTCAACCTGTGCCTGCTGCAGTACGCGCATAGCAACCTGCCGTTCGGCGGGGTAAACAATTCCGGCATCGGCAATGCGCATGGCTTTTATGGGTTTAGGGCGTTCTCTCACGAACGCTCTGTACTTAATGCTGGGCCGTGGTCGGCGCTCAAGCTGATGTTCCCGCCATACACGGCTGGAAAGGGAAGACTAAGCCGGCTCCTGTTGGCGCTAGTTCGGCGAACTTAGGTCAGTGGTGCTGATCCAGCCTCATGCCCATGGTGCGCATCAGGCGTTGGATGGCCGGCCGCCGTTCCCCAACGAGACGATGCAGCGCATCCACTGCCTGCAGCTGTGCTGAATCCTGAGCTATCCGGCCATCGAAGAGGAGTGGCACGAGCGCCCGCTGTACCGACGCCTTGCCAGGCTGGAGGGCGCGGCAACCCGCCGTCTTCTAGGAATTACTGTCTCGGAATTCCCGAGCAGGTCAAGGTGGGCGCCACAAGCGGATCCAGCATGCCATCACAAGCCAGACGCAGTAGCGCGGAGTCCAGCACCTCGATCGCGCCGTAGCGCAGCCGGACCGCTCCACCGCTTTCCAGTTCCCGCAAGGACCTGTTCACGCTGGACCGGCCGTTGCCCAGCATGCGGGCCAACTGGTCCTGAGACCACAGTACTGAGCGCACCGGGTTGTCCTGGCGCCAACCCCAGCCGTGAAAGGCCAGCCACAGGCGCCGCGCGATGCGCTGCGTCAGCGGTCGGCGCATTTCTTCGTCCATCACCTTGTAGGCGGTGCGCAGCTTGCCCACCGCCAACAGCGCGATGTCTCGCCAATGCCGTGGATGGCCTTCCAGCCAAGCCAGCAAGGGCTCGCGCGGCACACTGAAGACTTGCGAGGGCACGTCTGCCACTGCGTCGTGTGAGCGTGGCAGCCCATCCGTGAACGAGAGCTCGCCGAACCAGTGAAAGGGCGTGAGCACCACCAGCACCGGCATCTGGCCTTCAGCGTCGACCGACTGCACGGTCAGCGAGCCCGACATCACGCAGAACAGCCCGCCCCCTGGTTCGCCCTGGGCGAACAGGCGCTCACTCGGCGCCAGGCTGCGGTGGCGGCCGTGGGCCAGCAGAGCGTCCTGCATGGCCCTGTCGCAGTTTCGGAACCACTTGTCCCCCTGCATCCAGGTGCGGAGGGACGCGGCGTTGGGCGTATCAACCATCGGGAGAGAAAGTAAGCGTGGCCTCAAGGCCCTCTTGAAGCCGTAATGGGGCCAGGCCAGCATGTGTCCATATGCAGAACAATGGACACACCCCTGAGTGGTCAGGCCCGATGGTCGAGCGGGTCATGCGCAATGGCAAACGGCTGTACACCTCGGCGTTCAAGGCTTGGCTGGTCGAACAGGCCAACAAGCCTGGCGTATCGGTGGCTGCACTGGCGTTGCGGCACGGCGTCAATGCCAATCAGTTGCGGCACTGGATGAAGCTGGGGCACTGGCAGTCCGGCGCACCTGTGTTGCTGCCGGTGACGATCGTGTCCGAGGCCGCAACTACCCAAGCGCCGCCCGAGTCGGTGTCGCGCGCCACCGGGACGCTCGAGATTGAGATCAGCGGAGCCATCCTTCGCGTGCAAGGCCAAGTGGACTCAGCACAGCTGCGCCTGGTGCTGGGCATGCTGCGCGCATGATTGGCCTGCCGGCAAACACGCGGGTGTGGCTCGTGGCGGGCCACACCGACATGCGCAAGGGCTTCGACGGCCTGGCCGCCGTGGTCCAGACGGCGCTGGCCGAGAACCCCTTCGACGGCCACGTGTTCGTCTTCCGCGGTCGGCGCGGCGACATCGTCAAGGTGCTGTGGTTCGACGGCCAGGGCTTGATGCTGCTGGCCAAGCGCCTGGAGCGCGGCCGCTTCGTCTGGCCCCAGGCCGTCGATGGCCGCGTGGCCCTGAGCGCCGCACAACTGTCGATGCTGCTCGAAGGCATCGATTGGCGCATGCCGATGCGCACGAGCTCACCTCAACTGGCTGCATAGCCGATGCCTTCTCGGGAGTGATCCCGATGCCAACACGCTGAGCCCGTTGCACACTGAGGTTCGTGCCGCAGGACATCGACCCGATCAGCCAACTGCCCGACGACGCGCAACTGCTCAAGCAGCAACTGCGCGCCAGCGCCAACGAGGTGCAACGACTCAAGCTGATGGTCGACAAGCTCAAGCTGCAACTGGCGCGACGCGTGCGTGCGGAGTTCGGAGTCTCCAGCGAGCGCTTCGATCTCCAGGCCAGCCTCATCGAGCCGATCGCGCTGGAGCAGCTCCCGGTGCGCAAGACCACGGTGCCAGCCGCCAACGCGGGCAGCATCGACCGCAGCCTGCCAGACCACCTGCCTCGCGAACAGCGCGAAGTTCGCCCCGCCACCAGCCCGGCGCATCACGACGTCGCGGGCCAGTCCTGTGGCTGCACCGCCTGCGGTGGCCGGCTGCGCAGCATTGGCGCCGACGTCTCGGAGTACCTGGAGTACGTGCCGGCGCGCTTCAAGGTCATCCGCACCGTGAGGCCCAAGTTGGCGTGCACGCAGTGCGAGGCCATCTTTCAGGCCTGTGCACCGAGCCGGCCGATTGCGCGAGGCCTCGCCGGCCCGGCGCTGCTGGCCCATGTGACGGTGTCCAAATACTGCGATCACGCGCCCCTGCACCGCCAGAGCCGCATCTACGCCCGCGAGGGCGTCGAGATCGACCCCAGCACGATGGCCGGCTGGGTGGAGCAGGTCCACTCCTTGTTCGATCCCCTCGTTGCCGCGCTGGGCCGGCACGTGCTGCACGCGGCCAAGGTGCACGCCGACGACACGCCGGTCAAGGTGCTGGCGCCTGGCGAAGGCAAGACACGCACCGGCAGGCTGTGGGTTTATGTGCGCGACGACCGGCCCGCGGGCGACAGCGCGCCGCCGGCCGTCTGGTTCCGCTACTCGGCCGACCGCAAGGGCGAACACCCGCAGCGCCACCTGCGCGACTTCCGCGGCATCCTGCAGGCCGATGCCTACGGCGGCTGGAATGCCCTCTATGACGGCGGCCACGTGGTCGAAGCGGCCTGCTGGGCTCACGCGCGGCGACCGTGGTGGGATCTGTATGAGCAGTGCCGTGACGACACGGGCCTTGCGGCGCAGGCGCTGCGCCACATCCAGGCACTCTACGCGGTGGAGGCTGACCTCCGAGGTCATGCCCCGGAGGTACGACGCCAGCAGCGGCAGGCGCGGGCCGGCCCCCTGCTCGAGACGTTCCATCGCTGGCTGCAGGGGATGCTGACTCAGGTGTCGACGAAGTCGGAGTTGGCCAAGGCGGCCCGCTACAGCCTGGCGCGCTGGAGGGCGTTGACGCGCGACGTGGACGACGGTCGCATCGAGATCGACAACTCGGCTGCCGAGCGCGCGCTGCGCGGCGTGGCGCTCGGGCGCGGCAACTACCTGTTCATGGGCTCGAACGCGGGCGGCGAGCGGGCGGCGTCGATGTACAGCCTGATTGAGACCGCCAAGCTCAACGGACTCGACCCCGAGGCCTATCTGCGCGAGGTGCTGCAGCGCATCGCCGACCATCCGGTGAACCGCATCGACGAGTTGCTGCCCTGGAACATCGACAGCCCGCGCACCGGCGCAGAAGTGCGCGCGGCGGCATGAGCGGGCCGAGCATCGATCCACGCCTGCTTGATGTCCTTCACCAGGCCAGCAGCCTGGAGCTGTTCCAGCTCAGCACACTGATCGAGCGACTGCTGGCCGACCCGCGACGCATCATCGCGGTCCGCAAGGACATGCACTTGGGCCAGACCGTGCGCTTCCTCGACTGGCGCGACGGCAGTCTGCGTGAAGGCAAGGTCGTGGCCCTGCGCGACACCCAGGTCACGTTGCAGGACCTGCGCGAGCGTCGCGAGTGGAAGCTGCCCTATGCGGCCATCGAGCCGCCGGCGCCCAACGCGGCAGCGCGGCAAGCCGACGCCGCACCAGCGCCCGCAGCACCTCGACCGACGCGCAACGACTTCCGCTGCGGCGAGAAGGTCGCCTTCGAGGACAAGTACCTCAACACCGTGGTGGGCACCATCGTGCGCATCAACGAGCGCACCGCCAGCATCGATCCGGGCGACGGCACCAAGTGGCGCGTGGGCTTTGGGCTGCTGCGCCACGTGCTAGACATCTGAGCTACCGCGCTTCCGTCAAGAGGGCCGTCAGGCCACGCTTACGAGAGAAACAAAGTGCGGAACATAGATTGAGCGTTCGTGATCGCGATGGTCATCTGCGCTCCGCGGCCTCGACCTCGGGGTTAGCCCGGATGGTTGTGTGGAACAAGTGTCCTGCGCCAGACAATCTGGCTCGATGCTCGCCCCTATGCTGATCGGGTCCTCGCTCCCCCGTGGCTGCAACGGCCACAAGACCGCGCCATGAACGACGCACCCGCCTTGTCCCACCGATGGCCCCGCCACTACCCGCCCGGCATGCGGTGGGATGCGCCGCTGCCCGCTACGCCGGCGGATGGACTGCTGCGCGACGCCGTGCGCCGTTGGCCGGATCGACCGGCGCTCGACTTCATGGGCGAGGTCATCGACTACCGCCATTTTGGCCATCTGGTTGATCGACTGGCAGCGGGCCTGCAGCAATTCGGCGTGGGCCCAGGCGTGCACGTCGGGCTGTACCTGCCAAATACACCGCACTACGCGATCGCGTTTTTCGCCGTACTGACCGCCGGTGGCACGGTGGTCAACTACTTGCCGCTGGACGCTGAGCGGGTGCTGGCGCACAAGGTGGAGGACAGCCGCACCGACATTCTCTTCACGCTGGACCTGACCACGCTGTACCCGCAGATGAGCCGCCTGCTGGGTGCGTCGCGGCTGAAGAAGCTGGTGGTAGGCAGCATGAGTGACCTCGGCGCGACACGCGAAGCCACGCGGGCCCAGTTGAGCAAGGCTGGGCAGCTGGCTGCCGTGCCGGCCGACGAGCGCCACGTGAGCTTCATGGGCCTGCTTGACAACGCCGCGGCGCTGGTGACGCACCCGATCGCGAACCCGGCGGATGCCTTGGCCGTGCTGCAGTACACCGGCGGTACCACCGGCCTGGCCAAGGGGGCGATGCTCACGCACGCCAACCTCTCCGCGGTGGCCGAGCAATTCTTCATCACCACGCAGGGCACGCCGCCGGTGCTGGCCGAAGGCCAGGAGCGCATGCTGGTGGTGCTGCCGCTGTTCCACATCTATGCACTCAGCGTCTGCCTGCTGCTGGGGGTGCGCATCGGAGCGCAGATGGTGTTGCACGTGCGCTTCGACGTGGACGCGGTCATGGCCGACCTGCAGGACAAACGCATCAGCGTCTTCCCCGGCGTGCCAACGATGTACTCGGCGGTGGCCCAGCACCCCAAGGCCAGTCAGATGGACTTGCACTCGTTGAAGTACTGCGGCTCCGGCGGAGCGCCGCTGCCCGTCGAGGTGGCGCAGCGCTTCCAGGCCCTGACCGGCTGCCCCCTCAACGAGGGCTGGGGCATGACCGAAACCGCGCCCGCCGGCACCTTCACGCCGGTGCATGGGCTGCGAAAGGCCGGATCGTGCGGCATGCCGGTGCCCGGCGTGACACTGTCGCTGCGCGCCCTGGACGACTCCGCGCGCGAAGTGCCCATGGGTGAGCCGGGGGAGTTGTGCATTACCGGCCCGAACGTGACGAAGGGCTACTGGAATGCGCCCGAGGCCAACCGGTCGGCCTTCACAGCCGATGGCTTCTTTCGCAGCGGCGACGTCGCGCGCATGGACGAAGACGGCTACTTCAGCATCGTCGACCGCACCAAGGACATGCTGCTGTGCGGCGGCTTCAACGTCTACCCGCGCGTTATCGAGGAAGCCCTCTATGAGCACCCTGCGGTCCTGGAAGCCTGCGTCATCGGCATCCCCGACGAATACCGTGGCCAGTCGCCCAAGGCCTTCGTGGCCCTGAAGCCGGGCGCCGCGGTGTTCACGCTGAAGGAACTGCAGGCCTTCCTGGCCGGGCGTATCGGCAAGCACGAGATGGTGCAGGCATTGGAGATCCGCGACAGCCTGCCCAAGACGCCCGTCGGCAAGCTGTCCAAGAGGGACCTGGTCGACCAGGAAGCGGCCGCGCGCAACGCGCAGTGACCGGCACCGCGGGCCACACAAGGAGACGCACATGAACCACCTGAGCGGAATGGATGCTTCCTTCCTGCACCTGGAGACACCTGAAATGCCCATGCACGTGGGCAGCCTGCTGGTGATGGACCTGCCCGAGGGCCACACCGGTGACTTCTACGAAGGAGTCAAGCGGCACGTGGCCAAGCGCCTGCATCTGGCGCGGGTGTTCCAGCGCAAGCTGGCCCTGATGCCCTTCGAGTTGAGCAACCCGGTGTGGGTGGACGACGAGGACGTGGACATCGACCACCACGTGCGCCACATCATCGTGCCGCGCCCCGGCACACGTGAGCAACTGGAACGCCTGGTGGGCCGCCTGCACTCGCCGCTGCTGGACCGCAGCCGGCCGCTGTGGGAGATGGTTGTGATCGAAGGCCTGGCCAGCGGCCAGGTGGCCGTCTACACCAAGGTGCATCACGCCGCTGTGGACAGCCAGGCTGGCGTGGCTCTGGCCACGGCTCTGCTGGACCTGACGGCCACGCCGCGGGTGGTGAAGCCGCCGCGCCCGCGCCGCCAGACCCACCGCTAACAGCTGGGCATGGCTGAACTGGCCGGTGCCGCCCTCAGCAACACGGTGCGCCAGTCCGTGAAGCTGGTGCAGGCCTTGCCGACCATGCTGCGGGCGGCGCGCAGCGTGCTGCTGCCGTTGGATGAAAGCACCGGCAAGCGCCGGCTGTCGCTGCCCAAGGGGCTATCGTTGGCGCCGCGCACGCCGCTGAACGTGAGCATCACCAACCAGCGCTCGTTTGCCACCCGCGCCTTGCCGTTGGCCGGCTTGAAGCAGATGGCCAAGGCAAGCGGCACCAGCCTGAATGACGTGGTGCTGGCCATCTGCGCCGGCGCGCTGCGGCGCTACCTGGCCGAGTACGACTGCAAGCCGGCCAAGCCCCTGGTGGCCGGTGTTCCGGTGTCGTTGCGCGAGCAAGGCAACCAGGACATGACCAACCAGGTGTCGTTCATGATGGTCAGCCTGGCCACCGACATCAAGGACCCCCTGGCCCGGCTGAAGGCCATCCACGAGTCGGCGGCAAGTGGCAAGAAGGTGTCGGGCCAGATCAAGGGCGCGATCCCGATGGACTTCCCGTCCCTTGGCGCGCCCTGGCTGATGAGCGGGCTGGCCTCGCTCTACGGCCGCTCGCGCCTGGCCGACACGCTGCCGCCCGTGGCCAACGTGACCATCTCCAACGTGCCGGGGCCACAGGCCCCGTTCTACCTGGCTGGGGCCAAGGTGGCCACCTATTCGCCAGTGTCCATTCCGGCGCATGGCGTGGCGCTGAACGTCACGGTGCAAAGCTACAACGGCGTGGTCGAGTTCGGGCTCACCGCCTGCCGGCGCGCGCTGCCTGACGTTGGCGACCTGGGTGACTACATGGTGGACGCGGCACATGAGTTGGGCCAGCTCATCGCAGCGGCGGCTGCCGCCGCCCGTGCAGCGGGGGCGTCGGCGGCCCTGGCGGAGCAGCCCAGCGCCGATGTGGCGGCCCGCGTGCCCCGGCCCCGGCGCGAGCCTCCCAAAGCCTTGGCCACGGGCCAACCAAGGCCAAGCCGGCGCGCCGCCGCTCAGTGGAGGCCAACGCATGAAGGCCGCAACGGACAAGCTGTCACCGCCCGGCCCGGTGCGCCTGGCGCTTGAATTGCGGGCACCCGTGGAGGCCGCCGCGACGTTGGCCTTGTGGCCCTGGTTGCGCCAGGCGCCGCGCGGTGACGGGCACAGCGTGCTTGTGCTGCCCGGCCTGGCTGCCACCGACGCGTCGACCCGGCTGTTGCGCCACTACCTGCGTGCCCAGGGTTGGGCGCCGCACGCCTGGGGCCAGGGGCGCAACCTGGGCCCGCGCCCTGGCGTGCTGGAAGCCTGCGTGAGCCAGTTGCGGCGCCTGCACAGCGAGTCGGGCCGCCGGGTCAGCCTGGTGGGCTGGAGCCTGGGCGGCATCTATGCGCGCGAACTGGCCAAGCGCGTGCCGCAGGCCGTGCGCCAGGTGGTGTCGCTGGGTAGCCCCGTCGGCAGCCCGGCGGGCGGGCGTGGCCATGCGTCCAACGCGCGCCGAATCTACGAATGGGTCAGCGGGCCGCGCGCCTACGCGCCGGAGCTGATGGCCCGCCTCAATGAACCGGTGCCGGTGCCCTGCACCTCGATCTACAGCCGCAGCGACGGCATCGTCGACTGGCGCGCCAGCCTGCAGCCCACGGGCCCGGCGGCGCAGAACATTCGCGTCCCTGGCAGCCACAATCGCATGGGTGCGAATCCCGTGGTGTTGCGGCTGCTGGCGGAACGCCTGTCGCAACCCGAAGAAGCATGGCAAGCCCACAAAGGATGGTCCCTGTGCAAGGTGTCGTGATCGATCGTTTTGGTGAACCTGCCGAGGTGGTGCACGCAGGTGAACGCCTCTTGCCCACGCCCGGCCCGGGTGAGGTGCGCGTGCGCATGCGGCTGTCGCCCATCCACAACCATGACCTGGCCATCGTGCGCGGCGTCTACGGCTACCGCCCAGCGCTGCCTGCGGTTCCGGGAACCGAGGCGGTGGGCACCGTTGACGCGCTGGGTGATGGCGTGCAGGACCTGAAGCAAGGCCAGCGCGTGGCCACGGCGGCGGCGCAGTCCGCCTGGGCCGATTACTTCCTCAGCCCGGCTGCCAAGTTGGTGCCCGTGCCCGACGCCCTCTCCGACGAGGCCGCCTGCCAACTGCTGGCCATGCCGTTGAGCGCGCTGATGCTGCTGGAGGACATGAAGCTGCAATCGGGCCAGTGGATCGTCCAGGACGCCGCCAATGGTGCCGTGGGCAAGGTCCTGGCCACGCTGGCGGCGGCGCGCGGCATCGGGGTGGTGAACCTCGTGCGCCGCGAAGCGGCGTTGGCCGACCTGGCCGCGGCCGGCATCGCCAACGGCGTAGCGACCGACACGCCAGGCTGGCAAGAACGCGCCAAGGCGGCAGCCGGTGGCACCCCCATCGTGCGCGCCATCGACTCCATCGGCGGCGAAGCCGCGGGGCAGGTGCTGTCGCTGCTGGCGGAAAACGGGGAGCTGATCTCCTTCGGCTCGCTGACCTTCAAGCCCCTGGTCATCAATGGCGGCGACCTGATCTTCAAGCAGGCCGTGGTGCGTGGTTTCTGGGGCAGCAAGCGGCTGGCCGCCACTGCACCCACCGAACTGGCCCGCATGATCGGCGAGCTGGCCCGTCAGGTCGCCAGCGGCGCGCTGAAGCTGCCAGTCGGTGGTGTGTTCGGCCTGGCCGACGCCGCTGCCGCTATGACCGCGGCGGAGCAGACGGGTCGCGCAGGCAAGATCCTGCTCAAGGGCGCCTGACCGCATCGACCTACCCGCAAGTACCCCAGGAATCCGATAACCTCATGCAAACCGCCGCCAACATTGCCGTCGCCCTGCTAGTGTCCTGTCCCGTTAATTCGCCCGCATAGCCGAGCAAGTTTTTCCAGGATGGAGTCCGCAGTGGCTGTCCAAGCAAAAGGCTTGCAGGACTGGCTGTAGTTCTGGACGAAGCGATCGATCTTCTCGGTGAGGTCCTTGACGCTGGTGAACGAGCCGCGGCGGATCGCGCGTCGTGATGATCGAGAAGAAGCGTTCGACCTGGTTGAGCCAGCTCGAGTAGGTCGGCACGAAGTGCATGTGCCAGCGCGGGCGCTCGGCCAGCCAAGCGCGGACCGTCGGATGCTTGTGGCTAGCGTAGTTGTCGGCGATGCAATGGACATCAAGCTCGACGGGAACGGCCTCGTCGATGGCGCGCAGGAACGCCAGGAACTCTTGATGGCGATGGCGCGGCCGACACTGAGCCAACACCTGGCCGCTCATCACGTCCAACGCCGCGAACAGCGTCGTCGTGCCGTGGCGTACGTAGTCGTGCGTGACACCTTCGACATACCCCAAGCCCAGCGGCAACATCGGCTGCGTGCGCTCCAGTGCTTGGCATTGACTCTTCTCGTCGACACACAGCACCAGGGCGTTGTCCGGTGGGTTCAGGTACAGCCCCACCACGTCGCGCAGCTTCGCCATGAAGAAAGAGTCGGTGGACAGCTTGAACGACTCGACGCGATGGGGCTTTAGGTTGAACGCCTGCAAGTAGCGCTGGACCGAACTCTTGCTGATGCCGGTCGCGTTGGCCAGGCCGCGCGTACTCCAGTGTGTGTCGCCATCGGCGGGCTTGGTGTGCAGCGTCGTCGAGATCAAGTCGGCGACGCGCTCATCGTCGACCGTGCGCGGGCGACCCGGGCGAAGCTCGTCGTACAGCCCCGACAGGCGATGCTGTGCATACCGATCGCGCCACTTGGTGACGGTACCGCGGTTGATGCCCAGAGCGCGCGCCACGCCCAGAGCTGCGGCACCGCCTTCGCAGCCTAAAACGATGCGCGCTCGCAGCGCCAACGCGGCTGGTAGTGATCGTGAACGCGCCATCGAGGCGAGCTCGGCGCGCTCTTCCTCAGTCAGTGTCAGCTTGTCCTTCACGGCGGCGTTCGGCATGGCGGCATCCCTTCGCAGAATGCCTCAAGCCATGCACGGAAAGTGCCTGTGAATTATTGGGACAGGACACTAGGCCTGCTGCACGCCTACATCCTCATCCTTGAAATGTTCCTCTGGACCAAGCCTGCGGGCCTCAAGGCCTTTGGACTGAAGCCCGAATTCGCGCAAGCTACCAAGGCGTTGGCCGCGAACCAGGGCCTTTACAACGGGTTCCTGGCGGCGGGCCTGTTCTGTAGCTTGCTGCAAGGCTCTGCGGGCCGACCGACCGCGCTGTTCTTTGCGGGCTGCGTCACCGTTGCCGGCGTCTATGGCGCGTTGACGTCCAACTGCAAGATCCTCTTCGTGCAAGGCATGCCCGGCGCGCTGACCCCGGCCCTGGTCCTGCTCGCCGGCTGAGTACGGGCCGGCAATCACTTCGAGTGTTGCACCACCCCTTCCGTCCCCGTCCGCCCGCAGGTCGGCAGCACGTTGGAAACTGTCCCGATGGTGAGTTCTGCCGCGTAGGGGTACAACGCCACCCATGCAAGCCCCCGGACTTGACCACATGCTGCAGCCCGGCGAGATCGATGCAGCGCTAGGCAATTCGCGCCTGGTTTCGTTGTTCGAGACCCGCAATCCTGACCGTGCAAAAGCCTACCTAAGCGATGTCTACGGGCCGCATGCCCTACTGCTCGCCGGCGAGCGAGCGCTCGACATGAGGCTGCGCGGGGGCGAGATCGCGCAGCTCCACCTTGGTGAACTGCGCTACGGCACGCAGGCGCGGGTGGCCTCCGGGCGTGCGCCCGGCTACTGGGTGTTCTCGTACGTGCAGCATGGAGAGGTCCGGCGCACCTACGAGCGCCTGAACTTCGCTGCTGGCGACGCCGGTGTCACGGCACCTGGTGATGTGCAGAGCCTCGAAATGTCGGCCGACATGGAACTGGTCAACCTGCGAGTCGCGCACGCCGACATGGTCGATGCCTGCCGCTCACTGCTCGGTTCCGACCTCACGCAAGCGTTGCGCTTCGAGCCGCGCAGCGCGGCCGGCGCGCCGGCCGCCGCTGCCTTGCTGCGAGTGCTAAGCCACCTCGCTGCCACGCCGCCGTATCCGCACGTCGCTGCGGCGCGGCTTGAGCGCAGTCTGCGCGATGCAGCACTGTACGAACTGCTGCTTGCCTGGCCGAACAGCTGCACGCGCTGTCTCGACGCACCGCCAGCGCTGCCGGCTTCGACACGGCGCGCGCGCGACTACATTCACGCCGAAGCCGCAAGCGTACCGAGCGTGGCCGAGATCGCGCGCGCCGCTGGGGTGGGAGTGCGCTCGTTGGCGCGTGCCTTCGACAGGCACCTGGGCATGTCGCCGCAGCGCTATGTACTACAGGTGCGGCTCGACGGCGCACGCGCGCAACTGCGCGCTGCCGCGCTCGGTTGCCGTGGCGCCGTCACCGTGACCGACGTGGCCGCTCAGTGGGGCTTCTGGCAACTGGGCGCATTCGCCGCGCGCTACCGCGAGCGGTTCGGCGAGCCACCGAGCCGGACGCTCTATGGCACGCAGCGAAGGTCCGATTTGGCACGTTCGGGTTCCGATACGCCATAGACGCCGCATACCGCGCGCCGCGAGCATGGCTCCAAAGCGTCCACAAGCAGACGCATCGGAGACAGATCATGCAGCGCACCTTCGTCGTCGCGGCCATAGCCGCCATGCTGGCTACGATATCGGCCCAGACCCACGCACAGCAGCCCGGGCAGAACCCGGGCGCCGACACGGTCCAGATCGATCGCGTGACGATCACCTCCGAGCGAAGGGCGACGATGCTCGACACAACGCCCGCTGCGGTGACGGCGCTGAGCGGTACGCGGCTGTCCGAGCAGGGAGACACCGGCCTTGCCGATCTGGCGATGCTGAGCCCCAACACCTCTTTCACGGTCAGCCAGGGCGCCTCTCAGCTCTTCGTACGCGGCATCGGCAACGTCTTCATCCTGGCCGGCGGCGACCCTGGCGTCGCGCTGTATGGCGATGGCGCCTACATCTCGGACATGACGAGTTCCAACACGGCGCTGTTCGACACCCAACGGGTCGAGATTCTGCGCGGCCCCCAGGGTGCCCTCTACGGCCGCAATGCGACTGGCGGTGCCATGAACATCCTATCGGCGCGGCCCGAAGGCGCCTTCCACGCGCGCGCGGGCGCGCTACTCGGCGACTATGGCCGCAAAGAAAGCGAAGGATTCATCACCGGCCCGCTGAGTGGGGGGTGGGGACTTCTGGGGCGGCTCTCCTACCAAGTCAAGGAGACGGACGGCTACACGAGCAATTCGCTCGCCGGCCAGGCATCCGGCCCGGTGATTGCGGGTGGCCCGAATACCGTCGGTCCGAAGCGGCTCGACGACCTGTCCACACGCGCCCTGCGCGGCCAGCTGCAGGCGAACCTGGACAACGGCGGCAGCCTGCGCTTCATCGCCTCGCACTTCCGCGAAGGCGATGCCGGTCCGAGCAGCCAGGTGCTCACCGATCCATCCAGCATCTCCGGGCTGCTTTTCGGCGCCAAGGCGAGCGGCGACCCGCGTGCCGTCAAAAGCCAGGGCTCGAGCAACCGTGCCGAGGTGAATGCCGCTCAGCAACTGCTGGAGTTGCCATTGGGTAGCGCCACCCTCAGCGCCAGCCTGTCGTGGCGCCACAGCCGAACGGCGCGCGCCTGGGACAGCGATGCGAGCGAAGCGCCTGCCGCGACGACGAGCTTTGCCACCATCAGCACTGACAAGAGCATCGACCTACACCTGGCCTCTGACGACGGCGGCGCGCTGCAGTGGCTGTTTGGGGCGACGGCACTGCGCTTCGACCAGCGCCAGGACATCGTCGTCAGCACGCAGGTGCCGCTGGGCTTCATCGTCCCCGGCCAGCCGCTGAACGTGCCGTTTCCCGGCGGCGTGGGCTTCCTGCTCGGAGGCAACGTGCGCACCGATTCGAGCGCCGTCTATGCCGACCTGCGCTACCAGTTGACCCCGCGATGGGCCCTTCTCGGCGGCCTGCGCGTCAGCCATGACCGCAAGCGGGCCGACGAATACCAGAACATCGCCGCCTTCGGCCTCGCCGGCACCGGCACGCCGAGCGACAGCTGGACCAGCACGCCGGGCAGCATCGGTGCCGAGTACAAGCCGGCGCCGAACCTGCTCTTCTACGGTCGGTTCGCGCACGGCTTCAAGTCGGGCGCGGTGAATCTCGGTTCACTGCAAGGCTCTCTGGTCAAGCCGGAGACGGTCACGAGCGTCGAGTTCGGTGCCAAGACCGACTTCCTGAACCGTCGCGGCACCATCAGTGCGGCGGTCTTCAGCAACCGCTACAAGGACATGCAGGTTTCGCAGGTCGGTACGGCCACGGTCATCCTGGCCAACGCGTCGGCGGCGCGCATCGAGGGCCTGGAGGTGGAAGCGCAGTTCCGCCCGCTGCCGGCACTGACATTGTCGGCGGGCATCGGGCTCATGGACCCAGAGTATTCCGATTTCACCAACACCGACCTGCGCAACAACCCTGCACAGCCCGTCAACGTGCGGGGCCGCCAGCTCGCGCAGGTGTCGCGCGAGCAAGCCACGCTGGGCGCGGAGTTCGCCAGCACCCTACAAGGCCTGCGCTACACGCTGCGCGCCGACTACACCTGGCGCAGCCGCTTCTATTTCACCGAGTTCAACACCAACGACGCAGCCCAGGGCGCCTACGGTCTGCTCAACCTGTCGGCCACGCTGCGGCCGGGTGACGGACCGTGGAAGCTCTGGGCTCACCTGCGCAACGCCGGCAACACGACCGCCCAGACGAGCATGACCATCGCGTCGCCAGTGGTTGGAGCGGCGCGCCAGGTGGCTTACACGCCCCCGCGCCAATTCACGATCGGGGCGAGCTTCGACTTCAAGTGACCGCAATCGATGACAAAAGGACGACGACTGTGAGGAATGCACAAGGCACTTTCCAACCGCGCTGGGAGCCGCTGGCGCGTGTTTTCGACGAACTGCTCAAACACGATAGCGACCTGGGTGCATCACTGGCGCTGACGGTCGACGGTGAGTTCGTTCTCGACCTCTGGGGCGGCTACCGGGACGAGGCGCGGGCAGAGCCGTGGCAGAGCGACACGCTGACGCACGTCTGGTCCACGACCAAAACGATGACCGCGCTCGCCGCGCTGCTGCTCGCCGAGCGCGGCGAACTCGATCTCGACGCGCCGGTGTGCCGCTACTGGCCCGAGTTCGCGGCCAACGGCAAGTCGCAGGTGCTGGTGCGCCACCTGCTCGGCCATACCTCCGGCGTCTCGGGCTGGGAGCAGCCAGTGACGATGCAGGACCTCTGCGACTGGGAACGCTGCACCTCGCTGCTCGCGGCGCAGACGCCATGGTGGGCGCCTGGCAGCGCTTCCGGCTACCACGCGCTGAACTACGGCCACCTGGTCGGCGAAGTGATCCGGCGCATCACCGGCCGCAAGACCGGTGCCTTCCTGGCCGACGAGATCGCCGGGCCGCTGGGGGCAGATTTCTTCATCGGCCTGCCGCCGGAGGCCGACGCACGCGTGGCGCGGGTCGTGCCGCCGCCGCCGCTGGCGGTCGACTTCGCCGCCATCGACCCGGCGAGCCCGATGATGCGCACGCTGGCCAACCCGGTGGCCGATGCCGCGTTCAGCCATCGCACCGACTGGTGCCGGGCCGACATCGGCGCCGCCAACGGCCACGGCAACGCGCGCTCGGTGGCGCGCATTCAGTCCATCGTCGCCTGCGACGGCACACTGGACGGGCGCCGCTGGTTGTCGCCCAGAACGGTAGCGCGCATTTTTGAGCCGCAGGCGCGCGGCGTGGATCTGGTGCTGGGCGTGCCGCTGCAGATGGGCATCGGCTACGGTCTGCCGATGCCGGAGCTGATGCCCTTCATCCCCGATCGGCGTATCTGCTTCTGGGGCGGCTGGGGCGGCTCGCTGGTGGTGGTCGATACCGAGCGCAGAATGTGCATGGCCTACATGATGAATCGCATGGCACCGGGCATCGTGGGCGGGCCGAACGCGGCGGCGCTGGTGACCGCCTTGTACGCCGTCGACTGAGAGAACCGGCGCTCGCTGGCCGTTACGCTGGTTCCAGGGCCTTTGACCCGCTGGGGCAGTTGTCCGCAACCGACGGAGGCCGGTGATGTCCAGCATTGATCAAATGCCCGCCGCAGTTCCGTGATGCAAGGCTGTCGCCGACATGCACCAGTGGTCCCAGCCCCAGGTCCAGCCCCTCCCCTCTAAAAGCCAGCAACGCCTGTATGAACCTCGTCGACGAAGCTGGGCACCGTAGGTTCCAACTGATCAAAGGGATCGACTACCTGGGGCGATACCCAAGAGGCGGATCCGCAATCAGGGGGATGCACGATTGTCTGAGTCCGCATCGACAAATGGCACAACATCCGCCGGCACCCAGGTTTGGTACAGGATTCGGATCGCAGTTGCACGTCACCCAACGACAGTACCCCATTGAGGCGCCAGACCAGCATCTCCCCTGCTTTCGTTGGCGAACATGATCATCTTGCGCCAATACCCCGTGTCGCGCTCGCACGATCACCGACCCTGCCCGGCGATCGCAAGCGAGGCCGGCGCATGAGTCACCGCGAGCCAAGTGACAGCGCCTTCAGCTTTGCTCATGAAAGGGATGCGCCGCCCGTCGAGACGCAATCGCGCGTGGGGGTGCACTGCTGGTGGCTATTGCTCACCTTCGGGCACTCTGCACCTGGTGACTCTGCGGAACCAGAGCGAAGAAGGCGGTACTGTGCGAGTGACGTCGATCCACCTCTGCACAAGGGTGGGTGTCAGCGCCTGTGGATCACCAGCCGGGCGTCCTTGGATGGATCGAGCACGATGCCGCGATAGCGGATGGGCGGGACCTGTCCGCCGCGGACGCTGACGTTGGCGCGGACCAGCGCGCCGTCGCCCCATTCAACGTCGACCTCCGCCCCGCCGCGGGCACGCAGCCCCTTGACCGAGCCATGAGCCCAGGCGGCCGGCAACGCGGGCAGCAGGTCGATGGCGCCCGCATGGGACTGCACCAGCATCTCGGCCACGCCGGCGGCATAGCCGAAGTTGCCGTCGATCTGGAAGGGCGGGTGGGCGCAGAGCAGGTTGGCGTAGAGCCCGCCGGCGCTGCCCATGGAGACGGACTGATTGTCGGTGAAGTTGATGAAGCTGCGCAGCAGCTTGTAAGCGCGGTCGCCGTCCTGGGCGCGGGCCCAGAAGCTGATCTTCCAAGCCCGGGACCAGCCCGTGCCGCCATCACCGCGCGCGTTCAACGACACGCGGGCCGCCTCGAAGAGCTCCGGCGTGCCGGACGCCGTGAACTGGCGCCCGGGGTGCAGGCCGAACAGGTGGGAGACGTGGCGATGATCGTCCTGGGGGTCGTCGCGGTCGGTCTCCCATTCCTGCAACTGGCCCCAGCGCCCGATCTTGGGCGCGAGCAGCCGGGCCTTGCGGGAGGCGATGCGGTCGCGGTAGGTCTTGTCCATGCCCAGCGCATCGGCGGCCTCGATGTAGTTGGTGAAGAGGTCGTGCACGATCTGCAGGTCGTAGGAGATCGCCTCCTCCACGGGGCCGTGTTCGGGCGACCAGGCCTTGGGCGTGACCAGGGTGCCGTCAGGGCGCTCGATCAGCAAGTCGTCCCAGAACTCCACGACTTCCTTCATCACCGGGTAGCCGACGTCACGAAGGTAGCGCTTGTCGAGCGAGAAGGCGTAGTGCTCCCAGAAGTGCTGGGCATGCCAGGCGCTGGCAGCGTTGTTCCAGTGGTAGCTGCCACCACCGAACACGCCGTGCTCGGTGCGCAGCGTCCAACCGCGTTTCGCGGCGGCGAACTCGGACGCCTCGCGAGTGCGGGTGCGGGCGACCGGGATCTGGCTGGTGACGTAGTCCAGGAAGACGCGCTGGGCCTCGGCGAGATTCGTGGTCTCGGTGAGCCAGTGGTTCATCTGGACGTTGATGTTGGTGTGATAGTCGCCGCGCCAGCCCGGGTAGTTGGTGTCGTTCCACAAGCCCTGCAGATTGGGCGGCAGCGAGCCCGGGCGCGAGCTGGCAATCATCAGGTAGCGCGCGTAGTTGACGACCAGGGCCTCCAGCTCCGGGTCGCTGGCCTTGCCGCTGCTGTAATCGCGCAGGCGCTCATCCGTCGGCTTGGCGGCCTGCTGCGGCGAGGTGGTGCCCAGGTCGATGCTGAAGCGGCTGTACAGCGAGCGGTAGTCGGCGACGTGATCGCGGTAGAGCTGAGGCAGGGATGCCGTCTGGACCGCATTGATGCGCGCGGCCACCTTGGCAACAGGGTCGCCCGCGCGCCAGCCACGAGTGCTGTCGGCCAGGTAGTCTGTGTCGGCGGCCAGCACCAGCGTGATGCTGTCGCAGTGCTCGAAGCGCAGTGCGGCCGGCACCGGACGCCGCGTGACGCGCTGCGTGACCTGCGCCCCGGCGGCCGGGCCCGGGCGTTCGGTGATGTTGGGAATGCCGGCGAACAGCTCCCTCTGCGCTTCAGCATCGAAGACCTCGGCCTGCACGCGGCCGCCCTGCTGCAAGACCTTGAGCCGGGATGCATAGCGCAGCCCGTCGGCGCCCAGACGCCCCTGCACCCGCAACTGGTCGCCGTCGGCGACGGTCACGGCCTCGTGCATGTCGGTCAGCCAGACGCGACCGTTCAGCGCGCCGGGTTTGTCGGCGGTGAAGCGGTAGACGATGACACCGGCCGGATGGCTCGCAAACGCGGTGCGGGTGTAGGTGACGCCGCCGTGGCGGTAGGAGACCGAGTGGGTGCCCGTGTTCAGGTCCAGCTGGCGCCGGTAGTCGCTGACGTCTTTGTGGCCCAGCTGGATGAAGACATCGCCGAAGGACTGGTAGCGGCCCGTGTCCTTCTCGCTGCCCAGCCACAGCGTGTCGTGGTTGAACTGCAGGCGCTCGATGTCGGTGAGCCCGAACAGCATGGCGCCCAGCGAGCCGCCGCCGATGGGCAGCGCCTCGGTCATCCATTGCCGGGCGGGCTGGTGGTAGCGCAGGCTGGCGCTGGCCGTGCCCGTGGGCGGCGTGTCAAGCGACGCGCTGGCGGCGGGCACCGGCGCGCCAATCAGCACCATCAAGGAGAAGGCAGCAAGAACGAGTTGTTTCACGGCAGGCATGAGGTGGGTTGAGGCTGCCTTGCGCTCAGGGCAGCAAGACGTTCAGTTCGGCGATCGCCGGTGCACGGCCACCGGCTGCGGGTGCCAGCTGGACGCGCAGGAAGCGCCCGGATGGCGAAGTGCCGGTCACGGTGTCAAGTCGCTGGCCCGGCGCCGGGGTTGCGGGCGTGGTGGGCAGCGGGGTCCATTGCTCGCCGTCCATTGACAGCGCCAGCTGGTAGGCCGGCACCTCGCCCGCGAAGCGCAGCATCACGGCGCGCAGCGTCACCACGCGCTCCAGGTCCACGCGCAGCCAGGGTGCGGCGTCGTCCGCTGCGGGTTGCCAGGCCGTGTTGACGTCGCCGTCGTTGGCCAGGCCGGACCCATGGCCCGGCGCAGCGCTGCTGGCACGCGTCGGGTTGGCGGTGCCGAGCTGGCGCGGGCCGCTGTCGCGCGCGGCTGCGGTGGTGAAGCGGTGGTAGGGGCGCTCAGGCACCGTAGACGTGCCCTCCTGCCAGTCCGGGCCGCCGCGCGCCTCGATGGCAAGCTCGGCATCGGGAAGGCCCGGCGACGACGCGCGCAGCCGGATGCTGCCGGCCTGGTGGCTGCGCAGCACGATGGCCGCCTGGCCTTCGCGCACTGGGATATCGGACTGCGGGTCGAACTGCAGCGTGCGGCCGGTGGGCAGCTCGCCGGGGCCGGACACGATGGTCAGCGTCAGCGGCCGGTTGCGCGACACGCGCCGGCCCTGGGCATCGGTGAGCGACAACGTCAGCAGCACGTCGTCCGTGCCATCGGCGCGCTCGATGCCGGCGCGGTCGGCCGTCAGCGTGAGCCGCTCGGGCTCGGCATCGATGGGCCAGTCGGGCGGGGCCACACCGGCCAGGTGCTGGCGGTACCAGTACCAGGCGCGCTTGGGCAGCCGGAAGTAGTCGACGATGCCCATGGCGCCGAACTTGCGGCCGGCGATGCTGGCGTGGTCGAAACCCACCCATATGGCCTCGCCGCTGCGCCATGCCGGGCGCTTGTCGCCCTGCTGCTTGGCGACATCGCCCCAGCCGGGCTCGAAGGCGCCGGGGCGGTCCACCATGGTGCTGCCGTACTCGGCCACCAGGTTGGGCACGCCGGGGTTCTGGAACAGCTCCAGCGCGGCGCCGTCGCCGTTGTAGCCCGCCAGGTCGCCGATGCGGTCCAGCCGCGTGTCGGGCTGCAGCGGCCGCTGCACGCCGCCGATGGCCGCAGGGCGGCTGGGGTCCAACTGCCGTGACAAGGCCACCAGCTCGCCCAGGAAGCGGCGCACCTCGGGCAGGGTGTGCGGCGCGCTGAAGAAGGGCTCGTTGCCCATGCTCCACACCAGCACTGACGGGTGGTTGCGGAAGATGCGGATCATCTCGGCCAGTTGCCGGCGCACGCTGGCCTCGAAGCCGGCGCGGTCTTCGGGCCGGGTCGGGTACGCGCTGGAGGCCCAGTCGCCCTCGGCCTTGAAGCCGCCGATGCCCCAGAACACGTTCTCCGACCAGAACACCAGGCCCTGCCGGTCGGTGGCATCGACGAAGGCCGGGTCGTGCGGGTAGTGCGAGCCGCGGATGAAGTCGAAGCCGGCAGCCTTCATCATGGCCACGTCGCGCCAGGCGCTGGCGTTGGTGACGGCATCTCCCCAGCCGGCCTGGTCCTGGTGCACATTGGCGCCGCGCAGGTAGCGGTGCTGGCCGTTCAGGAAGAAGCCCCGGTCGGCCGTGAACTCGAACCACCGGAAGCCCAGCGGCGACAGGAAGTCATCCACCGCGCGCCCGCCCACCTGCAGCGTGCTGCGCACCTGGTAGACATGCGGCGTCTCCGGGCTCCACAGCTGCGGGCGGCGGATGTGCGGGCTGAGCTGGTCAAACACCGCCAGCTCACCGGGCGCGAGCCGGCGCTGGCTGCTCATGCGGGTCACGACGCGGCCGCTGGGAGCTAACACCTCGGTGAGCAGCATGATCGTCTGCGGCACCAAGCCGGCATGCCGCACCTCGGTCTGCACCCGCACCCGGGCCCGCTCGGCGCTGACCTCGGGCGTGGTGACCGCCGTGCCATACCAGGGAATGTGGACAGCGTCGGTGACGACGAGGCGCACGTCGCGGTAGAGGCCGCCCGCAAACTGATGCTCACCCGCGCGCGGCGCCAGGCGCGGATTCCAGCGGTTGTTCACGCGCACGGCGATCAGGTTGTCGCCCGTCGTGAGCGCGTCGGTGATGTCAACGCTGAAGCCGGTGTAGCCGCCCTCGTGGCGACCGACAGGCCGGCCGTTGACGAAGACCTCGGCCACCTGGAAGGCGGCCTCGAACTCCAGGTGTATGCGCTTGCCCTGCCATGCGGCCGGACGTTCGAGGTGCCGCCGGTACCAGCCCTCGCCGACGAAAAACTCCGCCCCCGCGCCGAAGCTGGGCAAGCTGAAGCTGTGCGGCAGGTGCACAGCCTGCCAGTGGCGATCGTCCAGCGCCGGCGCGGCGGCGGCGGCCGGGTCTCCCAGCGTGAAACGCCAATCGCGGTTCAGCAGCGTCTGCTGCCGAGCCTTCAGGCCTGGCTCCGCAGCCTGCACCGGCATGGCCAGCAGCAACCAGGCCAACCCGAGCCACACCCAGCACCACCCTTGGGGCGGCGCAGTCCAACGCTTCGTCATTGCTGTCCCCAATGCGTGGTGCATGTGCCCGCGCCGTCCGCAAGCCTTCTGCGTGCGCAGACGAGCGACTTCGCTCAGCAACATGATTCGTGCAGCGGCCGGGGTGGCAGCCTGTCGCCCCGGCCCTTCACCGCCCTAGCCGTGGATCACCCCGGTCAGGGCGCGTCCACCACGCGAACCACGACGCCCTGCCCCGGTGCCACTCGCAGGCTGCGCTGCGTGGCCGGCAGCATCTGGCCCGTGCCCAGGTTCAGCAGGCGCTGCTTGGCCCCGATCACCGGCATCAGCACATCCACCGGCTCCGGGCTGGCTGCGTTGATCGCCAGCAGATAGGGGCCGTAGCGGGTCTCGTAGTACTCGCCACGGCCGGCGAAGGGGCTGTCGCGACCGGCAGGGGCGTAAGCGCCTGCGGGCCCCTTCGCGATGGGCAGTAGCTCGCCGGCCAAGGGCGCCGGCACATCGCCGGGGTAAGTGATGTTGGGGATCGCACCCGCAGCGAACTGCACGGAGTTGTGGCGCGTGCAGTACTGTCCGCTGGGCGTGAACTCCACCCGGCCGTAGACCGTGGCCACCCGCTCAAGCGTGGGCGTCAAGTGGTGGATGCGGGACAGGCGGTTGATGCCGCAGTTGGCCCGCCAGTACAGCGCGGCGTAGAGCCGCTCCTGGCCATGCTTGACCGCGATGGTGGCGTTTTCGGGGTCCACGAACACGAAGTCCGGGCTGCCGTCGGCCATGGGCATGGGCTTCTGGACCCGCGGTGCCCGGGTCACGTGCTGCCACTCCTCGTAGGCGTCCAGCAGGCCATGGGTGACGCGCTTGCCCTTGTTCTCCATCTGCTGCTGGACCTGCAGCGTGAACTGCCCATCGGCCACCATCTGCTGTGCGGCGGCCAGCAGCTCGGGGTCATCGGCGACCAGTGCCGGATACAGCGGTGTATTGTCCCAGCCGATGCGTTGCACATAGGTGGTCACGCCGGGGTACTTGACGTCGCGCCAGCCGATGACCGTCTCCAGCGACATGGTGCGGTAGCCGTCCAGGTCCACGTTCGGGTAGCGGAAGTACTGGCGCGCCCGGGAGACCTTGCGGAACTGCGCGAGCAACTGCGCATCGCCGGCCTCGCCCGGCCGGGGTACGGTGGCCAGGTAGGCGTTGGCGAGCAAATCCTGGATTTCACCGTAGCTGCCCACAAAGCCCAGTTCCTTGGACAGGCCGGCCGCCGTGAACTGCAGATAGCCCGAACCGACGCTGAAACCGCCCGTGTCGGCGGCGCTGCTGGCGTTGCTCAGGCGCCCCTTCTCGTCCAGGCTGCCGGACCAGGGCTTCAGGCCCACGGCCTCATGCAGCAGGGCCCGCATCTGCGGCTCCGGGCGCGCCAGCGCGCTGCCCAGCATGCGCAGGGCTTCGTTGCTGTAGTAGATGCCTTGAAGGTCGACGATCAGCGTCTGGTTGGTGTACATGCGGCGGTTGCGCAAAAGGAACTCCATGCCGTGCGACACCATCTCGGCATAGGCCTCGCGCCGCTTGATTGGCTGCCCGTCACGCCCCGGTACTGTCTGGTCGAGCGCCGCCGACAGCTCGGGCCCGGTCAGCTTCAGTGCCCAGGCAAACGGCCCGAGCGCGATCCAGGTTGCACCACCGCCGTCCCGCGTGATGAAGGACGGATCTTTCAGGTAACGCTGGTAGAAGGCATCGCCCCCGGCCACGATGCGGGCGGCCACGTCGGCGGGCCGGCCGTGGGCCGTGGTCCAGGCCATGCCGCGGGCGCGTGCGAGGAAGAACATGTCGTCCTGGCCCGGCGACTGCTGGCTGGCCAGTTGCTTGTCGATCTCGGCGTTGATGCGGGTCTTCAGCGCTTCCATCACCTCGGCGCCAGGGCTGGTGCGGGCGCGCGGCGACGGCGGCGCGCTGGCGCCCGCATCGTCAAACCAGGCATCGGGCTGAGTGTGGACGTTCAGCGCATAGACCGGGCGCGAGGGGCCGTCCATGGGCTGCTGAAACTTGGCGAACTGGTTGTTGTAGACCGCGAACTTGCCGAGCGCCCGGATCGCACAGGCCAGCTCGCTCTTGCCCAGCGTCAGCGGCAAGGGCAGCGGAAAGGTCTTGTCCGTGAAGCGGCCGGCATAGGTGGGCGCCTCGGTGCCGAGGTCCAAGATCTCGATGTCACCCAGGTGGCGGTAGCCGATCTGCTTGCCTTCGCACAGCAGGACCAGCTTGTTGTGCGTGGTGTCGCCACCCCAGAGGCGCACGGTGGCGTAGTTCTGCAGCTTGGCATCGACCTTGATGCGGAAAGCCATGTCCGCGCTGCGCCAGCGCTGCTCGGCGTCGGGCAGCAGTTGCCGGGCCGGCCGACCCAAGCCGCCCTGGATGACGACGGAGCCTTGCGCCTGCAGCGCGTGCGCCTGCTCGGAAGCCGGGTCACCGAACTCCAGGCGGTCCACCGGCGCAGATTGGGCGAACGCGGCCGCCATCGAGAAGATCAGAGGGAGTGACAACCAGTTTTTCATGAGTACCTCGCAGACTCCAGGGAGTCCAGGTCGTGGAACAGAAGCGGCGCGCGAAGATCCGGTCACCGCAGACAGTTGGCCAAGGCGACAGCGTCGCCGGCCAACAAGACGGAGGACATGGAGCAGTTCAGGGATCGGTTCCGCTCGCCGTGGCGGGCAAGGCCTGGTCAGCCGAGTGGCCCGGCCCGCTGAAGATGCTCAGCCGGAATCGGGTGCGAACGACCTCCAGCTTCGTGCGGTAGGGCGCCAAGGCCTGTCCGTTCGAGTCCCAGGCGGTATTGCCGCCGACACCCCACTGGGCCGAATCCACGAGCAGGCTGCCCGTGCCGCGCAGCACGATGTCACCGGACTTGCGGGTGCCCGGCGGTTGCCGCAGCAGGTCCTCGTACGGGAAGGCCTGGGCATTCATCATCAGCGCGGCGTCCAGGCGCTCGATGCGCAGGCCCTGGCGCGGCGTGTCATCGGCGAGGGCGCTCAGTTCCATCCAGCGCACGTCGACCTTGTTGCCGGTCTCCTGCGGCCGGATGTAGTCGTGGTATTGCAGCGCCAGCGGGCCGCGCCACAGACCGATGGCCGCCGACTCCTTGCGGTCGACATAGCTCTCGTGCGGCCCGCGGCCGTACCACTGCACGGTGGACAGCGTGGTGGGCATCGAGAACGCCAGGCCCACGCGGACCGGCGGCGGCATCTCGCGGCTGAGCGGAGTCAGCTCGGCCTGCACGTCCACCGATCCATCGGCACGCATGGTCCAGGTCGTGACGTGGTGGGCGGCACCGCCACCCAGCGCATGCGCCACGCGGACAACGGCCGAGGAGGACTGGCGCTCGACGCGCAGCTCACGCAACTGACGGGACTCCGACATGCCGGCCCACCAAGACTGCTGGGCTTTCAGTCCCGTGCCGATGTCATTGTCCGTGTCAGCGCGGCGGAAGTTGGGCGCGCCACCGGCCAGCAAGCTGTCGCCACCGCGCCGGTAGGCCTGCACAAGGCCAGTGCGCCGGTCCACCACCAGCTCCGCGCCGGCGGCCCGCAGCAGCACCCGGTCCGCCTCCTGCTGCACCTCCACGACGCCCTTGGGCGCAGGCGCCGCAGCTGCCTGCGCCTGCTGCAGCGAAAACTGCTCCCAGCCCACCACATGGCCTTCGGGCACCAGCGGAATCGCGTCGGCCCGAGCCAGCGCCCTGACCGTGACCAAGTACTCCACGCCACGCTTCAGCGCCACACCGCGCAGCGGCAGCGCGATGGCCTGGCTGCCGCGGGCCGGCGTCTTCAGGTCGGGCAGGCTTCCACCAGCCACCCGCACGCCGTCGGCATGCAGCAGCCACTCGAAGCGATAGCCCGAGAGGTCCACATGGTCGTGGCGGTTGCGCACAGTGACCTGCAACTTGCGCGCATCGAAACCGTCGAACTGGATGGGCGAGAGCACCTTGCGCGCCTCGTGCAGGTGCGGGTTGGCGGTGCGGTCGGGCTGGATCAGGCCGTCGCCGAACTCGATGTCGCCCCCCGGGTTGGGGCCGTACTCGCCACCATCGCCCCAGTAGGGCCGGCCGTCCTTGTTGAAGCGGAACATGGACTGGTCCACCCAGTCCCAGATGAAGCCGCCCTGCAGCTTCTCGGGATAGCGGTAGATGGTGTCCCAGTAGTCCTTGAGGTTGCCGCCCGAATTGCCCTGCATGTGGGCGTACTCGGTCTGGATCATGGGCTGCTTGCGGCTGGGGTCCTTGGCCCAGTCCACCATCTTGTAGATGGGATCGTACATCGGCCCGTAGACGTCGACATAGGCGTTGGGCCGGTGGTCGTTCAGCAGCGTGCCCCAGCCCAGGAAGGACAGCAGCCGGGACGGATCGCGCTGACGCACCTTGGCCGCGGCCTTCTCGAAGGTCGGGCCGATGTCGGTCTCGTTGCCGAGCGACCAGAAGATGATGGACGGGTGGTTCTTGTCGCGCTCGACCATGTTCATCACGCGGTCGATGTGGGCCTGCTCCCAGGCCGGGTCGTGGCCCATCAGCAATTGCTCGCGCAGCGCGGGCTGGCGGCTTGCCATGCCCATGTAGGCGTGGCTTTCGATGTTGGCCTCGTCCATCACGTACAGGCCGTACTCATCGGCCAGCGCGTACCAGAGCGGGTCGTTCGGATAGTGCGAGGTCCGGACGGCGTTGATGTTGCTGCGCTTCATCAGCTCGATGTCGCGCCGCATGCTGGCCTCGGAGATGACATGGAAGGTCCGCGGATCGTGCTCATGCCGGTTGACGCCACGGATCATGATGGGCTTGCCGTTGACCATGACCTGGCCATCGCGCATCTCAACGCTGCGAAAGCCCACGCGCTGCGGCGTGGCCTGCAGCAGCTTGCCGTCGGCATCGAAGACCTCGACCAGTGCGGTGTAGAGCCTGGGCGCTTCTGCCGACCACGGCGACACGCCGGGCACGTCGGCCTGCAGGCTCACCCGGCGCGTTTCGGCCGAGGGCGGCACCGTGGCCTCGCGCACCAGCACGCCACGCCCGCCATCCAGCAGGCTCAGCCGCACGCGCAAGGGCTGCGTGCCAGCGCCCAGCTTCAGGTCGGCCGCCAGACGGCCATCCCGGTAGCTGGCACCCAGGCCGGCACGGATGAACAAGTCCTCCAGGCGCACCATGGGCGCCGCATAGAGCCGGACGCTGCGCTCGATGCCGCTGACACGCCAGAAGTCCTGATCCTCCAGGTAGGAGCCATCGGACCAGCGGTAGACCTGGATGGCCACCGTGTTGCGCCCCGGGCGCACATGCGGCGTCACATCGAACTCGCTGGGCAGCTTGCTGTCCTCGGCGTAACCCACGGCCTTGCCGTTAACCCAGACCTCGTAGGCAGCACCCGCCGCGCCGATGTGCAGGATGACGCGCTGCCCCTGCCAGTCGGGGGGCAGCGTCACATCCCTGCGGTAGGACCCGACCGTGTTGCGGTCATGCGGGATCAGGGGCCGCTTGGCGGGGAATGGATAGGTGGCGTTGTTGTAGCGCGCCTGGTCATAGCCCTGCGCCTGCCACATGGACGGCACCGGGATCTCGGCCCAGGTTGACGCATCGAAATCGGGCTGCTCGAAGCCCTTGGCACGCCCGGCGACATTGGGGCTGAAGTGAAAGCGCCACAGCCCGTCGAGGGTGAGGTGACGCGATGAGTCCTGCAGACGCGCTCGCAGGGCCAGGTCGCGCGACTCATAGGGAAACATGGTTGCCGATGCAGGCAGGCGCCCCCGCTCGTTGACGGCCGGGTTCTCCCAGTCCGGGCGCCGTGGGTCGACCTGCACGGCGTCGAACGGCAGCGTGGCTACCTGAGGAGCCTGCGCCTGCGAGGCGGCCGAACCGGCGAAACAAAACCACAGCACACCGCGCGCCAACACCCCGAACCACCTCGTCGCCACCGAGGGCCTGCCAGGCGCTACCGGCCCCGTCGGCGCAAGACCCGCAACCTTGCCGTCCATCATGTCTCCTGTCGTTGGATGTGAGGCGCTCTCGGAAGGCGCCCATGGCGCGGATGACCGGCGCCGTCACTTTCTGTGGACCCAATCTTCGCACAACTGATATCGATAACCACCATTTTCCACAAAGCACCCGCGGCATTCGTTGCAGGCCAGCTAAAGGCGGGTCGATGCACCGGACGGAACAGCGGGCCTCCGCGATGCCGCGTGAACACCCGATCCAAGCCTGCAGCCTTAAGCAAAGCCCTGCCATATAGAGCGCGACGCCGATAGAAGGGCAGTGCCAATGCACACCTCACCTCAGGGCACGCGTGACAGCGCCCCCAGGGGTAACGAAGTTGGGGCTACTACCAGTACCCACTCGTGCTCTTTGTAAAGATGATATCGATCACAACAACGAATGAACACGCTGAGGCGACCTCGGTCGCAGCATGCGTCGACATCGGCGCCGCGCGGGACGCAAGGCCCAACTGGCAAACATTGGCTCAGCCAACACATTGGAGACAACACGATGACAACCTCCTCCTCACCCGTTCGAGGGCCCCTCACCCCGATCGCCCACGCGGTCGCCTGGCTGCTTCTGGGCGCCAGTTGCGCAAATGGCAACGATGCCCATGCGCAGGCCAGGCCTGCCGCAAGCGCCAGCCCCCCGGCGGCGGGTGCCAGCGCGCCGGCCGCTGCGGCGGTCAAGCCGGCCACTGCTTCCACAGGCGCAGATGCGAGCGAACCCGCCAACGAGCTGGAACGGATCATCGTCACCGGCGTCACGGCCGCAACCAAGGCCAGCAAGGCCAACGTCTCCTACTCCGTACTGGACAAGGAAGACATCGATCGATTCACGCCGATCAGCGCAACCGACATGCTGCGCGACATGCCCGGCGTCAATGTCGAATCCAACGACGGCGTCGCGCGCAACGAGGTCTACACCCGCGGCATGGCCGTTGGTTCCGGCGGGCCGACCGCCGGCTACTTCTGGAGCAGCATCCTCGAAGACGGCATGCCCGTCCTGCCCGTCAAGTTCGGCGGCTTCCAGGATGGCAACTTCTACCGCGCCGACATCTCCACCAGCAAGGTGGAGGCTGTGCGCGGCGGATCCACCGGAACGACGGTCGCCTCCTCGGTCGGCGGCGTCTTCAACTTCCTGTCCGGCCGCGTGCGGCCGGGAGCCTCCATCCAGACCCGCATCGGCCTGGAGGGTGACGACCTCCACCTGTCCTGGAAGCAAGTCGACGGCTACTACGGCTGGGTGAGCGCCGACGGCGACATGGGCGCCCGTGTCACCGGCTTCTACCGAACCAGCAATGCAGCTGCCAACCCGGGCTACAACCTGAACTATGGCGGCCAGGTCAAGGTCACCTTGTTCAAGAACTACGAGAGCCCGTGGGGGGACGGCGAGGTGTCGGTGACCTTCAAGCACCTCGACGACGAGAACGCGGCGCTGAGCCACAACTACATCCCCGCCTACGGGGTTATTGACCCCAAGATCGTGCCCAGCTTCGGCCGCAATGCGGACCTGTTCATGCACGGCGGCCAGCATTCGGTGCCCAAGAACGACACCGGGCAGTACAAGTACCACGACCCGGAAAAGGGCTACCTCTACAAGCAGGACGCCATCTGGCTGAAATGGGACCACGCGGTCAACAAGCGCTGGAAGGTCAACGGTGCGGTGCGGGTGCAGAACACGAGCTCGGATGCCGACCAGTACCAATGGAACGGGCTCGCGACCCTGTGGTCGAGCAGCACCTTCGGCAATCAGTACAACATGTACCCGACCACCAGCGCCAATGCGGCCTTCAACCTGAACCGCAAGGCTGGCTATTACGAGCTCTACGACCGCGGAACCGGCCAGGTCCGCGCCAAGGTCTACAACAACGTCGGCTCGAGCCAGGGCGCCATCAACTACCGCACCGGCGCGGCCTGCGCTGCGGGCTCGGCCACCAACCCCACGCAGTGCGTCACCTACACCGACCTGCCCATGCGCAACTTCGACCTCGGCGGCGGCCTGGTCAACGGCATTCAGATCCCCGCGGGCAACGCGAACTACAACACCGACGTCGTCTCCCTCACCAAGGCGGAGCTGACCGAGCGCGGCTCCAAGGACTACATGATCAACATCGGTGGTTCCTACACCGGTGACAACTTCAATGTGAACGCCGGCCTGTTCGCGGTCCGAGCCAGCCAGCGCTTCGACAGCTGGGGCGCAGGCTACGGCATCTCGGCCATGGCCGATGGCGGCACCAGCAACCTGGGGGCGCGCTTCGTCACCAGCAGCGGCACCTACCAGCTGACGGACGAAGGCGGATGGGGCCGGCTGGGCGCCAACTACGGCAACTTCAGCTATCGGTCCACCCACCGTGAGCTCAACCCCTTCCTCGCCGTCGGCTGGTCCCCCACCGAACGCTGGGACCTGACCGCCAGCGTCAAGCTCAACCGCACCAGCATCGACACCTACGCCGAGACCGCCACGCAGAACACCGCCGTCACGGGCGCAGGTTCGCTGACCTATGGCGGCCTGGACGGCAATCCGCTGACCTGGTACGACAACTCGCACTTCGTGCAGCCCGTGGCCGGCTCAGGCATCAGGGCTCATCGGAGCGTGAACCTCCACAACTACAGCACGTCGGCGGGCTACACACTCGCCAAGGGTCACAAGGTGTACGTTCGCCTGTCTGAAACACAGAACAACATCAACGGCACGGTCAGTCGGTACACATCGCAGGCATCCCTGACCTTTCCGCTGATCCCGCAAGCGCAGCTGAAACAGCAGGAGATGGCCTATCTCTTCAACGTCGGCAAGCTCAGCGGCCAGGCCACTTACTTCCGCACACAGGCCCAGTTCCCCTTCGTGTCCCGCGGGCTCAACACCGACGGTACCGAGTACCTGACCCCCGAACTGCTGGGCAGGCATCGCACCCAAGGTCTCGAGGTCTGGGGCAAGCTGCAGGTGACGCCGACGTTCAGCTGGATGTCGTCGTTCACCTATGCCCGAGGCAAGACGCTGGACGAGCCCAGCGTGAACTTCGGCTCGCCCGGTCCTGATGATGACGTGGTCGTGCACAACTCGGGGATCATGCGCAACCTGGCCCGCTTGACCAGCAGCAACACCGCCACTTGGAAGCTGGACAACTTCTGGTTCAACCTGCGGCACCGCTGGATGGACAAACGCAAGGTCAATGCCGACCCGTTGGATGTGCGCTATCTGCCCAAGCAAAACAACTTCGATCTCGCCGTGCAGTACATGGGCATCAAGGACACCCGCATCTCGCTGGATGTGCGCAACCTGACCAACACAACCTACATCTCGGGCTATGACACCTTCTTGACCACGGTGACCGGCGTGACCAAGAGCGACATCTACAGCCAGCTGCCCAACTCCGCTGTCTGGCTGAAGACCAACGCATCGCGCTCGCTCTGGCTGACCGTCAAGCACGACTTCTGATCGCACCGGCAGACCGGCAGCCCTTGCTGCCGGGCCCGCTACGCCGGTGTGAAAAGGCGCCGCCTCGTTGCCGAGGAGGCGCCTTTTTTGTGGAAGACCTCGTGGCTCGGGGGAGGCACGGAGCACGGAGCACGGAGCACGGAGCACGGAGCACGGAGCACGAGGCACGAGGCACGAGGCACGAGGCATGCTGCCGCCACGCGCTGCAGGCTGCAGCAGGCCTCAGGGCACCGTGGCTCGGGGACTTCGTCTTGGCCGGTTGGTGGCGCTGCCAGCCGCCGCGCCAGTGGACCCCCGCACAACGAGGCTGAATTTGCACCGATGGTGGGTGACCTCTGGAGCGCCGCCGTTGCGCCCACGTTTGACCAGTTCGTGCGCCAGAGTCACCGCAGAAGCCGCCATCTCCGCAATGGGCTGGTGGATGGTCGTCAAGGCAGGCCAGATGGATTCGGCGATGGGCGTGTCGTCGAAGCCCGCCACGCTGAGCTCGGCCGGGATCTTGAGCCCCAAGCCCAGGGCCAAGGCGACGATGCCGGCAGCCATGTCGTCATTGCTCGCGAAGATGGCCGTGGGCCGCGCGGCCGAGTCGCCGGCCAGCAGCGCGTTGCCGACCTCCATGCCCGAACGGTAGGTGAACATGCCCTGCACCAGGCGCTCGGCGGGCACCACCAGCCCAGCCTCTGCCATGGCGGCGCGGAAGCCCTCCTCGCGTCGACGGCTCGGCGAATGGGACGGGTCGCCCAGCACGAAGGCGATGTCGCGGTGCCCCAGGTCGATGAGGTGGCGCGTCATGCAGCGCGCCCCCTCGAAGTCATCGATGAACACGGCCGACGAATGCGAGCGAGGCTCGGCGGTCGCAAAGCTCAAGCCCTGCACCTGTGCTCGCCACAGCAGTTCCAGCGCCTGCATGGAGTCGCACAGCGGCGGCGGCAGGATGACCGCATCAACCCCGGCTGCGATGACAGTCCGCACGGCGTCCAGCGGGTCGGCATGCGCCGCCGTCGGCTCCACGACGAGTTGGCAACCAAGCTTGCCACCGGCCGTGAATGCACCCATCAGGAACTCACCCAGATTAGATGAACGCGGATTGCTGAACAGCACGCCGATGCGGCTGACACCCGCGCGGGCGGCCCGCGCCGCCATGTTGGGCACGTAGCCCAGTTCCTTGATTGCGGCCAGCACCCGCTCGCGCATCTGCGGCCTCACGCCCTCCAGGTCATTCACCACGCGCGAGACCGTCATGGACGACACGCCCAGGTGCCGGGCGACGTCGTGGATGGTTGCGCCGGTCCGGCGGGCAGGCGCATCGACCGGCAGAGGGTTGGACCCGGCTGGGTTCGCTTCGCTTTTACGCCGAGGCATGTCTATGGCTGTCCGTGGCAGGCGCGCGGTCAGGATGACCGGCTGGGATCGCGATGTTATCGATATTTCTCCATCAACCCACACTGTCCAGAAACTCTGTCACCACGCGGTTGAAGATATGCGGCTGCTCGAGGTTGCTGACATGGCCGCAGTCGGGGATGGTGTGCAGGCGCGCCTGCGGCAACAGCCGCTGGATGTCCAGGCCGACGGACTCCCGGTCGCCACGGATCAGCAGCACCGGCGCGGTCGGGCGGCTCGTCTCCAGCGCTCCGACCGCGGAGCGGCCCAACAGCAGCCGCGGCTCGACATGGGTGAGCTGCCACCCCGTCCACTCATCGATCATGGCCCACAGCGGCTGGCGCAGGCTCTCCTTGCTGGACCCACTGCCGCCGACCAGTTGCTCCAGCCAGCGGCGCTTGACGGCATGGACGCCCTCAGCGCGCACGTCGGCGATGGCGCGGCGCCGGGCCGCCAGGGTCAGCGGCGTCCAGGGGCTCTCCGGGCCGGGCACGTCGAACAGGTCGCCGCCGGCCATGATGGCGCTGCACACGCGGCCCGGGTGCAGCGCCAGGAAGTCGGTCACGACAAAGCCGCCGAGCGACAGGCCCATCAAGTGCGCACGCGCGATGCCGAGGTGATCCAGCAGCGCCAGCAGGTCGTCGGCATGCGTGAAATGCTGGCCCTCCACGGGTTCGCTGGAGCGGCCATAGCCGCGCAAGTCATAGCGGATCACCCGGTAGCGCGCAGACAGCGCCTTCACCTGCGGTGCCCATTGCCTGCGGTCGAAGCTGTGCCCATGCAGCAGCACGAGAGGCTCGCCCTCGCCGCTTTCTTCAACGAACAGGCCGGCGCCGGAAGCCAACCGCACCGAAGATCGCCGCGTGGTGGAAACCGCGTCGCTCATGGCTTCGCGCGCCATCGGCGCATAGATGCTGGAGCCAAGGAAGGTGCTGTAGCCATCGGCCCGCGCCTTGTCGACATTCGCCTTGGCGATCACCACACCCCAGAGATCGGCACGCGTGTCGAGCCAGGCGTAGGCGCCGGCCCAGCCCGGCGAGGAGAACAGGGTCGCCTTGCCTCGCTTGTCCAGTTCCTCGCGCCACAGTCCCAGTCCGTAGACGTCGCGATGCCGAGCCTGCCTGGCCAGTTCCACGTACTCGCCAGCTTTCACCTCGGCGCCCCGCACCTGGTCAGCCAGCAGCGCATCGACGGCAGCCTCGGACAGCACGCGCCGCCCGCCAAAGCGTCCCCGTCCGGCCATCATCATCAGGAAGCGCGCGTAGTCCTGCGTGCAGGTGAAGAAGCTGCCGCCCAGTATGGGGTTGAAGCCCGGCTCGGTGGACACCGGCGAGAAGCCGCTTAGCGTCATGCCCAGAGGCCGGGCCAGCCGGCTGAGGAACAGACTGTGAAAGTCGGCCCCGCCCGCGAGCTCCGCCATGCGCCCGGCCACTTGCATGGCCAGGCCGCCGTAATGGAAACGGGCACCGGGCTCGTCGACAGGCGGCAGTCCCACGATGTGGGCCACCGATTCTGCAAGCGTCGGGTAGTCGTCGCGGCGCCGATCGGCGGGTTGGTAGTCCGGATAGCCGGCCGTGTGCGACAGCAACTGCCGCACGCTGGCCTGGCCCATCGTGCCGCTGAACTGCGGCAGGAACTTGCCCACCGGGTCGTCCCAGCCCAGCAGCCCGTCATCCACCAGGCTAGCGATCACGGCTGCAGCCACCCACTTACCGGTGGAGGCCACATGCAGCACCTGGTGCGGGCCGGCACGGCCGATGTGGGCGCTGTGCAGCAACTGCTCGCCCCGGCCGATGACGAGTCCCATGCCGTCAAACCAGCCGCTGGCCACGCGCTGCTGCAGCCGGGCGTCCAGCTCGCTGAAATCTGCTGTCTTCACCGTCGAGACCAGCGCGAAAGGGAAAGAGAAAGGGGACGCCGCGGCGCACAGCGGCAGGAAATGGCGACGCTTCATGACGCGACGTGGGGCGGCCGGCGCTGGTCAGTACGGGCCGACGCCGGGGGCGGTCAGCTCGAAGCCCTTCACCGTCAGCGATGAACCGCCGACCTCCCCCACAGCAAACAGGCCGACCTGCGCGCCCACCCAGCCGCCCCGTGTGACCGGGAAGGGACTGCCGGCGCGCACGAAGGTCTTGCCATCGGTGCTGTACGAGAAGTTAGTGAAACCGCCTTCGTTCATGAACAGGCGCAGGCTCAGCTCCTCGGGCGCTGGCGACAGCAGCACGGTGGACTGCTCCTGGCAGCGCGGGCCGAACGGGCCGCAGAAGGTCCATACCAGCTCAGTGACGCCGGCCTTGCGACGCAGCCCCAGCCAGCTGTACTGCAGCGCATTGACGACCAGACCGGCGCGGTCGCCTTCGTTGGCCCGGTCGAGCCGGATGCGCGTCGTCACGAGGAAGCGAGACGCCGGCATCCGTTGCGCCAGAATGGCCGGCGAGGCGCGCACAAAGCCATTGGCCTCGCGCGATGCTACGGTGTTGAGCCGCAGCTCGCCCGCCGCAGGGTCCAGTGCAAACCAGCCCGGCTGCGGATTGGCGCTCCAGGTCCACTGCAGGCCGAGCGTAGGCGATTTGAAGTCGTCGCTGCTGGCCGGCGATGCGGCCGCATGGCCTTGCACCGGCTTGCGATGAGTCATGACGGGCTCGCCGACACCCGCGCGGCGCCCCGGTTGACCGATCAGCGGCCAGCCCGCCTTCCAGCGCATGGGCTGCAAGTGCACGACGCGGCCGTAGGCGCCCTTGTCCTGAAAATGCACGAACCAGTGGCTGCCGCCGGGCGCCGTGACCCAGGCGCCCTGGTGCGGGCCGTTGATCGGCGTGTCGCCCTGGTCCAGCACGTTACGCACCTCGTAGGGTCCGGTGATGGACTTGGACCGGAACACCGCCTGCCAGCCCTGCTCCACGCCGCCGGCCGGCGCGAACACGTAGTAGTAGCCGTGGGCCTTGTAGAGCTTGGGGCCCTCCACCGTGTGATAGCCGGGCGCATCGTTGCCGTTGATGATGTCCACGCCTTCGCTGTCCAGCAGGCGGGTCGCGCCAGCGTCCATGCGGCGCAAGGTGACGAGGTTGTTCTTGCCGGCCCGGCTGAAGGCCCAGGCGTGAACGAGGTAGGCGTTACCGTCGTCATCCCACAGCGGCGCGGGGTCAATCAAGCCCTTGCCGGCGAGCAGCAGCCGCGGCGCACTCCAGGGCCCACGAAAGTTCTTCGCTTCGACGACGTAGATGCCGAAATCCGGGTCGCCGTAGAAGATGAAGAACCTGCCGTTATGGTGTCGGATGGACGGCGCCCACACGCCCTTGGCGTACTGCGGCTTGTTGAAGGTCTCGCGCGGGACGAGTTCATTCAGCGCATGGCCCACCAGCGTCCAATTCACGAGGTCCGGCGACTCCAGCAACGGCAGGCCCGGCACGTTGGTGAAGCTCGACGCCGTCATGTAGAAGCGGTTCCCGACGCGCGTGACGTCAGGGTCGGAGTAGTCCGTGTGCAGCACCGGGTTGCGGTAGCGCCCGTTGCCAAGGTCGGCGACCCAAGGGGCGCCCGGTGTTGCCGAGGGCTGGGCACGAGCCAGGCCCGCCAAGGTGGCAAGAGCGAGCACGGCAATCAAAAGCGACCGGATCATCTTCAAGCGCTCCCGCAGGCTTACCAGTAGGACTTCCAGATCCGCGTCAGGCGGGCCAGGGATTCGAGATAGAAGTAGTCGCCCCACAGGCAGGACTCGTCCACGCCCATGCGCTGGGGCTTGTGATAGACCGCGTGCCTCAGCAGCCCCGCGCCGGCCGGCGCCTGGTGGGCGAAGTAGTAGTCGTGCAGCGTGGACACCGTGCCCACCGCGGCACGCTCGTAGCGGTCCCGCAGCGGGTCCGTCAGCGGCAGGCGGCTGGCCAGTACCAGCAGACCGCAGGCGGCCACCGCCGCGGCCGAGCTGTCGCGCTCCTCGGCGCCCTCCGTGAAGATCAGGTCCCAGTGGCAGATGCCGTCGGCGGGCAGCCGGTTGAGGTAGTAGTTGGCGAGAACCTGGCTCAACTCAAGCAGGCGCACGTCGTCGTTGTAGCGGGCCACCAGCGGGAAGCCCGCGATGCCCCAGGCCTGGCCGCGCGCCCAGCAGGAATCGTCCGCAAAGCCCTGGTGCGTCTTGCCCTCTTTCGGCTGGCCCGTCGCCACGTCGAAGAAGAAGGTGTGGAAGGTCGATCCATCGGGCCGCACGATGTGCCGCGCGGCCTGCTCGATGTGCCGGTCCGCGGCCTGGCGGAAGCTCAGGTCGCCGGTGGTTTCCGACGCCCAGTACAGCAGCGGCAGGTTGAGGTTGCAGTCGATGATCATGCGGCCCTGCTGCGCCGGATCGTTCAGGTCACCCCAGGCCTGGATGATCCCGGCGCGGGGATGGAAGCGCTCCAGCAGCAGCCGGGCCGCGCCCAGTGCCGCGTCGCGAGCGACCTCGCTGCCGGTGAGCTTGAAGCCGGCGACGCATGACAGGCTGTACAGGAAGCCCAGGTCGTGGTGGTTGGTGGCGATGCGCTCGCGCTGGCGCTGGTCAAAGCTCTGGATATGCCGCTCGGCAGCAACGCGGAACCTGGCCTCGCCGCTGAGCTCATAGGCCAGCCACAGCTGGCCGGTCCAGAAGCCGTTGGTCCATTCCGTGTTGTCCATGGCAGCATAGACGCCGAACTTGCTGGACGGCATCGGGAAGCGGTCGCCGAAATGGGCCAGGTTGCGGTCAACGGCAGCCACGGCCGCCTCGATGGCGCGCTCGAAGCGGCGCGTGTCGGACTGGGCGAGCCACGACGTCGGCAGTTGATCGACCCGCAGGGGTTCCGGCCGGCTCGGATGGAGAAGTTCTGGCATGACGGACTAGCGTGAAGCGTTGGCGACGTCGCCGACGGGGGCTGAGGCGTCCTTCGGTCGGGCCCTGGGGCCGACCTCGGGAGGCGTGGGCGACAGCGTGAAGAAGGACAGCACCAGGAAGCCGGCACCGATGGCAGCCAGCAGCAGGTAGGTGTTCGGGAAGCCGATGAGGTCATAGCTCTTGCCGACGATGGGCGAGAGCACCGCCAGGCCGAGCGAGTGGCCGAAGCTCCAGCCCACCATGTAGACGGTGGAGGCCAGCCGGTTGTCGAAGTGGCAAGCGATGTACCGGAACACGGACACGATCAGGATCGGCAGCTCCACCGAGTGCAGCATCTTCATCGCCGAGATGGAGATAGGACCGACCGCCACGCCCGAGCCGAAGATGCGGATGAGCATGATGGTGCCCGCCAGCAGCAGGCCGTATTTGGCGCCGATGCGGCGCACCAGCAGCGGCGCCAGGAACAGGCCGCCAGCCTCGACAAAGATCTGCACCGAGTTGAGGTAGCCGAACATGGCGGCCCCGGCGGCCTTGTCGGGGAACTGCGACGCGAAGTAGCTGGGGAACTGCTGGTCGTAGACCAGGTAGATGTTCGTCACGGTCAGCACGAACGCCATGAACTTCCAGAAGGACTTGTCGCGCAGGAGCGCGACGGCGTCGCTGATGCGCAGCGTGTCCTGCTTTTCCGACGTGACCTCGTGCGCCGGCAGGCGCCACAACGCGAGCAGCATCACCAGCACCAGGCCCGCTGCCGACGCGAGCATGAAGTTGTAGTGCGGGTCCAGGTTGAACAGGCGGCCCGAGAACATCGCTGCCGATGCGAAGCCCAGCGATCCCCACAGGCGCACGCGGCTGTACTCGAAGCCATAGGCCCGGCCGATGCGGTCAACGTAGGACTCCAGCGCATAGCTGCCCGCGATGAAGGTGATGCCCAGATAGATGCCGCCCAGCGCCGCGCCCGCGATGACATGGGTCTTGAGCAGCGGCCCGTAGACGTAGACCAGGAACAGGCCCGACGTCAGGCACAGCAGGCCCACGGCCCAGAGGATGTGCCTGCGCATGCCGAGCTTGTCAGATACATAGCCGTACACCGGCTGCGAGCACATCGCCGCGATGAAGTTCGCGGCGAAGACGATGCCGGTCTCCGTGCCCGACAGCTGCAGCGTCGAGCGCAGCCACAGAGCGAGCAGCGACATGCTCATCGCCTGCGCGAAGAAGTACACGTACACGTAGGTGCACAGGAAGCGGAAGTGCGATTGCTTGGGAGTCATGACTTCAACTTTTTACGGTGCCGGGCGCAGCCAGACGGCCTGGCCGCCGGAGGGGAGCAGGTCCAGCGTCCAGACAGACTCGGCGCTGACCTCGACGCTGTGCACCGCGACCTTGGTCTTGGTATTCACCGTCGCGTCGTCGGCGTAGACCTTGGCGATGTAGCGCTTGCCCTTGGGCAGGAAGTCGAACGACAGCTTGAGCTTGCGGGCATCGTTGTTGGTGATGGCACCGATGAACCATTGCTCACCGCTTCGACGGGCCACCGTTGCGCTCACGCCCGGCTTGCCGTCCAGCACGCGCGTCTCGTCCCACACGGTCGGGATGCGGTCCCAGAACTCCAGCTCCGGTTCGTCCTTGGACATCTCGGGCTTGTCGTACCAGTACAGCGTCTGCAGCGGGCTGTAGTAGATGGCGGCCAGCGCGAGCTGGTGTGCGTGCGTGGTCTTGATGCGCGGGTTGTAGTAGCAGACCGTGTAGTCCGCCGCGCCCGACAGAAAGCGGGTGAACGGCAGCACCGTGTTGTGCGTAGCGTCCGGCATCTCTTCGTTACCGTGGATGCCTTCGGCCGTCACGATGTTGGGCCAGGTGCGCTGCTCGCCCGTCTGGCGCCAGTCGTCATGGATGTTGACCATGATGCCGGCGGCCGCTGCCTGCTGGATGGCCTTCTGCAGCCAGGTGCTCCAGCGGTGCGAGCCCACTTGCACAAAACCGAACTTGACACCCTTGACGCCCCACTTGCGGTAGGTCTCGAACAGCGTGTCCGACTGCATCAGCAAGGCCTGCTGGTTCACATACAGCCAGACGCCGATGCCGCGGGCCCTGGCGTATTCGATGATGCCGGGCAGATCGAAGTCGGGAATCGCGACCTTGGTGGCGTCGGAGCTGAACGAGAACGCGGGGCCGTACCACTTCCAGTCGAACAGGATGTACTGCAAGTTGTGCTTGACCGCGAAGTCGATATTGGCCTTGGCATCGGCCGTCGTCTGCGTCATCACACGGATGATCTTGCCAGGCTTGACCCACGAGGGATCGGCGATCTTGTTCGGCTCGTTGAGATTCAGGATGAAGTCATTGTTCTCGAGGAGCTTGCCGGGCGTGCGGGCGACCATGATCCCGCGCCACGGTGTGGAGAACGGCGAGATCAAGTCGGCCGGGTCGTGCATGGCGGTGACCAGCGTGTCCGGCTTCGTGGTACTGAGTTTGAACTTGGTGCGCGAGTAGTCCACCATCTGCGCTTCCAGCAGCGCCACGTGCAGGCCGTTCGGCAGCTCCAGCGTCAACGGGCGCTCCGACTGGTCCGGCCAGTCGCGCAGCGGCAGCAGCTTGAAGCGGCTCTGCGCCCAGCCATGGAACCAAGCGCGAGTGCCTTCGGGCAGTGCAAACTCGGTGTCCTCGCTGACGATGCGGTAGTAGGAGCCGTTGGGGTTCTCGGCGAAGGCGAAGCGCATGGCCACACCCTCGTCATAGGCGCGCAACTCCACCGCCAGCTTGTAGGCCGGGTTGTCGTCCTTCACGAGGTCAACCACCAGCGACTGGTAACGGTCGCGCACGACGGCGCGCTCGCCGGTGACGGGCTTCCAGGTCTGGTCATGCGAGGTGCGGCGCGTGCCGGTGACCTTGAGGTTCTCGAACCAGCGGCCGCGGCGGTCGATGGGCAGAGCCATCGCGCTTTCGGACAGGTGGTTGTCGAGCTGCAGTTCCAGCAGCGACTCGCGGATCACCGTCTCGCCCTCGAAGCGCACGCTGTAGTGCAGAGAACGCTTGCCGTCGGCGGCACTCTTTTGCTGCAACGTGATGGCGAGGCGGCCGTCGGGCGAGGTCAGGCGTTCGTCGAGCGTGACGGCGGCCTGCGCAAGACCGCAGACCCAGACGCTCAAAAGGACAAGCAGATGGCGCATATAAGTTCTCTTCAAACGAGGGATGAAACCTGGACGGTCGGCGCGATGGCCTGGACCAGATCCAGCGTCGGCGGCGTGGCGCCGGGCAGCGTGCAGGCGGCCGCCCCCGCGGCGACGGCCATTCGCAACAGCTCCGCGCCGTCGGAGTCTGGCTGGCCCATCAGGCCGTGCAGCAAGGCGCTGATACTGGCGTCGCCGGCGCCTATCGTGTCCATGAGGGCGACGCGCGGCGCGGCAGCACGCCAAGCGCGGTCACCGTCGTGATACTCAGCGCCGGCCGCACCCCGGGTGAGCAGGATGCGCGCTGCGGGGTTCATACGTCGGAGTTTCACGAATGCGTCCTGCGTGACTGGCGTCCTGAACAGCCCCTCGAGGTCTTCGTCGGAAACCTTGATGACATCGGCCAGGCCTGCCATCGCCGCCAGCGTGTCGTCGTAGCGAGCGTCCATCAGATTGCGGAAGTTCGGGTCGTAGCTGATGTGCACGCCCTCGGCCTTCAGCGCAGTGGCCAGCCTGACCAGCCGGTCTGCTAGCGGTTGGCGCGCCAGACTAATGCCGCCGAAATGCACGCAGCGGACCTGCTGCGCCCAGCCACTCGGCAGCCGGGACAGCGAGAAATGCAGGTCGGCGCTGTCGTCTCCGACGAAGAAGTATTCGGGCGGCGACGTCTTGTGGACCATGGCCAGCAGCGGCGACTTGTCCACGCACTGCATGAAGCGCAGGTCCAGCCCGGCCTTGCCGGCGCCGTCAAGCAGCGCGCGGCCGAGCACATCGTTGGACACTGCCCCCGCGAACGCGCTCGGCACGCCCAGGCGCGCCATCGCGCGCGCAACGTTGAAGCCCGCGCCGCCGATGCGGCTCTGCCAGAAGTCGGCCGTCGTGCGGATCATGTCCGTCAGCGCCTCGCCGGCCGACACGAACTCGGGGAAGGCCGTCATGCCACCCGCTCCAGCACGTTGAGCACCTCGTAACAGGCGCCCATGGTGTGATAGTCCGTCTTGCCGGCCGGGCTCTTCTCGTCGCTGAGCTTGCGGTTGTCGCGGCTCAGGATGCGGAACCAGGCGCCGTGCTCATGGTCCACCAGGTGCTCCCAGCTGTAGGCCCAGATGCGGTCGTACCAGTCCCAGTAGCCTTGATCACCGGTGTGACCGGCAAGGACGGCGGCGGCGGCCAGCGACTCCGCCTGCACCCAGAAGTATTTGTCACCATCGCAGATGCGCCCCTCGGGATCGAAGCCGTATGCGATGCCACCATGGGACGCGTCCCAGGCCTGCGCCAGCGCATCGTCGAACAGCGAGATCGCGCGGCGCAGCAGCCAGTCGGCGGGCTCAGCGAGCTTCTCTGCATGCCTATCCAGAATCAACAGCAGCTTTGCCCATTCGGTGAAGTGACCGGGCTGGTAGCCCCAGGGCCGAAACAGGTTGGCCTTGTCGTCGAGGTTGTAGTTCCAGTCGATCTGCCAGTCCGGCTGGTAGTGTTCCCAAATGCGCCCGCCGGCCAGGCTGGCCTGGCGCACGGTGATGTTGCGCGCCACGGTCTCGGCACGGTGTAGATAGCGAAGCTCGCCCGTCGCCTCGTAGGCGGAGATCAGGGCTTCGCAGGAGTGCATGTTGGCGTTCTGCCCGCGGTAGGGCATCAGCGTGGCCCAGTCGGCAGAAGCCTGGTCTGCGTAGAGTCCATGCGTCGGCTCCCAGAAGCGCTGCTCCATCAGCTCGAAGGTCTCGGCCACGTAGGCACGCGCTTCGTCAATGCCGGCGGCGACGGCATGCGAATAGGCCAACAGCACGAAGGCCAGGCCGTAGCAGTGGTTGTCACCATCGAGCACGGTCTGGCGCTTGTCGTTCCACTGCAAGAGCCAGGTGTAGCCACCTGTGGCGGGGTCGCGATGAACCTCGCGCAGGAACTTGATGCCGTGGCGCGCGGCCGCCAGGTACTCCGGCCGACCAAAGCGCCGGTAGGCCATCGCGTAGTTGAAGACGAAGCGCGTGCTGCTGACGAGGTGGCGGGTCGTGGCGTCGTAGACGCTGCCCTCGTCACGGAAGAAGTGGAAGAAGCCGCCGCTGGGGTCTATGCACCTCGGGTGATAGAAACGCATCGTTTCCTCAATGTGCGAGAGCAGGAACTCGTGGCTGCGGAAGTTGGGAGACATGATGAGTGCGTATGGGGCCGAATCGTCAGCCGTCGATGGTTGGGCAGGCGCTGCGGGCCGCCATGCGGTAGTGGGTGGTCCAGGGCTGCGCTGGGGTGAGCTGAATCCCCTGCCGATCTGCCAAGGGATGGCCCGCCGGCGGTCGTGCCACGCGCGCCAGGTCGAATACGCTGTTGACCGGCTCGGCTCCCAGGGCCAGGTGTTGCCCTTGCCACGGGTACTCGCGCCGACCGCGGTTACTGACCCATAGCATGAGGTCAGGCAACTGGGCCGTGTCCCACCACAGGCCGACGCTGGCGTCCTCGTCGAGATAGTGCAGTCGCAGCGCCGCAGCATCGCCGGCCGCGCGCAGTCCACGCACCTGCAGCAGCTCTTCGCAATCCTGGGCCAGCGGCAGGCGGCTCAGGTCCATATCCCCGTCCATGCCTGGCAAGACCTCCAGGCCGGCTGCACGCTGGTCGGGTAACAGCCGCGAGACACTGCCGGCGCCGCGGTTGGGATAGGTGTACACACCGTCATGCGCACCCAGTTCTACCCACATGCGCCCGACTGCCCGCGGCAGGCGAAAGGTGGGGTGCAGCCCCACGGGCAGCACGACAGGACGACGCGCATGAACCGAGAAGGACAGCTCTAGCGCCGGCTCATCAGGCACCACCTTCAAGCGCCGTTCGACGCGCTCGATGGGCGACGACGAGGGGTAGACGAGCGACAGCGCCACCAGCCCTTCATCGGCATATTCGCAGGACCATGCATGGTTGGCGCCATAACCATGCGGCCAATCGTCCTCAGCGGCCTGCAGCTCCCAACCTGAAGGCAGATCGCCAGGCGCATCGGTGCGCCCGAAGGGCAGACAGGGCCACTCGCCGCGCAAACGACGCAGCACGCCAGGCAAGTCTGCGGCGCGATCATCGTCAGCCCAAGCGGCGAGCTGCATCACCTGCAGCGTTCGTTGAGAGTCCAGCTTGAATGTCACCGGCCCCAGCATGGCGCCAAGCGCCTGCACCTCTGCGGTACCGTATTCCCACTGCAGGCGCCACGTCGCCCCAACGGATGGCTCAGCTCCAGCGGCAACGGCGGACCCGACGGTCTCCGCGCGGTTCATCTCCATGAGATCCTCTGCACAGGCGCCGATATTCGCCCCAGCGCATAAATGTTATCGATCTCAGTATTGCAGAAAAAGCTTGTCATGGGAATAAAGGCGGACTCTGGCGACGACCTCGCCGCCGCCAGCGCAACACCGGCGCGGCAGGAGTCAGCGCAGCGGATCTAGCTAGGCTCGCACGGTAGCCGGTCCAGGTCTTCAAGCGTCCAGTGATCGCGCCACCGCACAACCGGCTTGCCCTCCTCCCATTCGATGGGCAGCCACGCGTAGCGGCCATCGATGGCATCCTTGGGGCGCCAGATGTCCAGCATCAGGATCTGCCGCTCGCATCCGTTCCGATTCAAAGTTAGCGCGAAGGTCGACTGCCCCCCGAAGGTCGTCGCCATCTGCTCGGGCGTGCCCCGCACGGGGTTACCCAGTTCCTTCCAAGGCCCGAAGATGTGGTCGGCCACATAGGACTTGGCAGGGTTGGGCGCCCAGCCCGTCAGTCCGGAGGTGATCAAGTAGTAGCGCCCCTTGCGCTTGAAGATGGCCGGCGCCTCGTCGTCGCCGTTGACCTTCATGCGGGCGTATTGACCCGCCGGCTTCTGAAAGTCCTCGCTGAGGCGCGAGATGTGCAGCGTGTGGTTTTCTTCGGATGCGTAGAGGTGATAGGCCTGCCCGTCCGTGTCCACGAACAGCGTACTGTCGCGCGCCATCTGCCCGGTTTCGAAGTCGCGCGCCAGCACGCTGCCTGGTCGCTTGTCCTCGTCACGCACGTTGACCGGCCAGGCACCGGCATTGGGCCGGAACGACCCCACGTAGCGGTAGGGGCCGGTGACCTTATCGGCCACCGCCACCGCCGCACGCGCTGCCTTGTAGCCCAGCCCCTTTAGCTCCAGGTGAAACCACATGACGAACTGACCCGTCCTGGGATTTCGGATGACCTTGGGCCGCTCGATGATCGAGTCCCGGACGATGTCGCTGAGCGGATCGTCGCTGACCGCGAGCGCGATGCCCTCATCGCGCCAATCCACTAGGTTGCGCGAGCTGTACACATGCACGCCCACCTGCGCCCGGTTGCCGGCCGAGCCCGCGACCTTGTGCTCGCCGAACCAGTAGGTCACGCCATCGTGTTTGAGCAGGCCGCCGCCATGGGCATTGATGTGCACACCCTTGTCGTCCGGCCAGAGGGCGCCGGGCATGAAGGCCTTCTGCGCCGGCTGATCATCCATGGCCACGCGCAAGCCGACACCCTGCCCGCTGAACTGCGCCTTGTAGCGGTAGGCAACACGCAGCTGTTCTGGCCGTGTGTCGAAGGCACCGCCTCGCAACACGCGCATATGGCAGTCCGCGCGCTCCACCGCGCGGCCATCGACGGGCGCACCGTTGTACCCCATTTCTTCGTAACAGTCGGCCACCCACTCCCACGCGTTGCCGACCATGTCGTGCAGGCCGAAGCGGTTGGGCGCGTAGCGGCCCACGGGCACCGGCTTGCCGAAGCCCGACGCCGCATAATTGGCGTCGGCCGGCACGATGGCCTGGCCCGAGGGATACGGCGTCTGGCTGCCGGCCCGGGCCGCGTACTCCCACTCCGACTCGGTCAGGAAACGGTAGCGCTTGCCCGTCTTGCCCGACAGCCAGGTCAGGTAGGCCTGCGCGTCCTTCCAGCTGATGCCGGTCACCGGGTAGTCGTCGCCCAGCGGCTCGCGGACCGGCCCGCAGGCCTTGTCAAGCGCGCATGCCGACCATTGGGCCTGCGTGACCTCATGCCGGGACACCCAGAAGGGATTGGCCAGCGTCACGACGCGGCGCGGTGCCTCATCGCCTTCCCGTCCGGGCTCGCCCGGCTGGGAGCCCATCTGAAAGCTGCCGGCCGGGATGCGAACCATGTCCGGCAGGTCGCCCGCAAGTGCAGAGCCCGCTGCCAGCGCGCAGGCCGTGGCGAAGAGAAAGCGCCTCACGATGAACTCTCCTTGGCAAATAGGTGCTTGGGACCGGAAGCTGGCAGGACGACAGGCCCTGCCGAGCCGCCCAGCGCCCGCGGCAATACCAGGCGAACCTTGCCGTCCGCCGCATAGAACCAGCGCCCGTCCTGGCGCCACAGGCTGGCTGCGCAGCGGCTCTCCACGCATTCGATCCTCGCGCCCTGGGCGGACAGCGAGCGACCATCCGACAGGAAGAGCTGCTCCAGCTGCCCGGCCTGCGTACCGACGAGACCCATGCGGCCCTCCAGGCGCGTCCCTTGAGCCTGCAGCGGGGCTGCAGGCTCGCCGTTTGACAGCACCAGGTGCCGGCGCTGACCGGCCAGCACGATGTCCAGCCCCACGCTCCCGGACGGCCCGCGCAGCTCGGCCAGTTCGTTCACCGCTTCGACCGCCACGGTCTCGCCTTCGCGGCTGGCCTCCATGACGACCGCAAACGGACGCTCCCAGGCCGCACCGGTCTGGCGGATGACCAGGGTCGGCGACGGCAGCTGGTCCAGCCCGCCAGGCAGCAAGCCGCGCGGCCAGGCCGTGGACGGCGGCGCCTTGACGGCAAAGAACTCCCGCTCACGCCCGCCCTGCAGCCAGAGCTGGAGCTTGAGCCTGCCCTCAGGCATGGCCAGGTAGAAACCGGCCTGCAGCGGGCCGTCCTGCATGAGGCTCTGGCGGTCGAACCAATACTCGTAGCCCGTCAGGTCGCCATCCGAGAACGAGAGTTTGTCGCTGCGTTGCGTCTGCAAGGGCTGGCCGGCGCGCATGAACTGCAGCTGCTGACCCAAGCCGTGGAGGAGGTAGTCGTGGTATTTGTCCGCACCGGCGCGCCGCCGGGAACGGAACACGTCCACCACATAGGCCTGCCGCTCGCTCACGCGCACGGTGGCCAGCAGGCGGCGCTGGTCGGCCTGGCTGGCCGGCTCGATGAAGCCGACCTCGCCCATCGTGATGTGGGGCGCGGCCGCCGCCAGCGGCGTACCGGGTTTCGGGTAGGTCGCCAGCAGCGTGAAGGGCTGCGCCACCTTCATCGGCGGGTAGGCCGAGATGCCGTCCACAACGACGGTGTTATGCGCCGGGAACTGCGAGTAGTAGTCGGCGTAGTCGCTCTGGAAGTAGCCGGAACCGCGCCCGCTCTCCGGCGCCAGGCTCATGCCTTTGGCAAACAGCTCCATGGCCAGGCCGTTGGCATGAGCATGGTTGCCATTGGCCCCGACCAGCGAAACCACCAGCGGATCGGCGCCCGCCGCATAGCCGTTGCGCTGGATGAGCCAGCTCGTGTTGGCGGAGTAGTAGGTGGGCGTCTGGAACGCCTGCGGCGGCACGTCGAGCTTGGCACGCGGCACCTCGGCCGCAGCCAGGATGGCGTGGACGGGCCGCGCCGCATCCTTGGCGCTCCTGGCGCCAGCCGCCTGCATGGCGGCCAGCAGCCGGCTGAGCCGCTGCACGTCCTCGGCGCGCCCGCGCCGCTCAAGCAGGGACAGCAAGCGCTCCACGCCGTGGGTGTGGAACAACTCGTAGCGAGAATCCCCGAAGCCCACTTTGCGGCCGCTGGGCAGCATGTACTGCGGCAGCGCCTCAGCTGCCCTCAGCAGCACCGGCATGCGTGCCAGCAGGTCGATGCCGAACACGCGGTCCAGCACGTCCAGGCACTCGGCGAAGTCATCCAGCACATTCAGCGAATAGCTGGCAGACTCGTTCCACATGGCGCTCTGAGAGTCGTAGCCGAAATCCAGCAGTCGCTGCAGGCCCCACTGGCGCGGGCCATGGCCATCGATCACGGCCTTGACGTAATGCTGGCGGCCACGGCGGTCCGCGTAGGCCGCGTTGTCGCCCAGCGTGGAAGCAATCTGCAGCACGAATCGCGCCTTGATCAGGTTCCAGTTGTTCCAGGGCACGCCGTTGAGCAGCTGCACATCAGCCCATTTCTTCAGCGCCGCATCGAAGCGGGCGCGCTTGCCCTCGCCGCGCGTGTCGATGGAGCGGCCCAGCAAGGCGTAGGCCTCCGTGAGGGGCACGATGATGCCCTCCTGGATGACCTCATAGGCCTGCAGGCCCACGATGTTCTGATCGTGACCCTTGCGCAGGTCAACGGGTAGTTCGCGGTAGTAGATGCCGTTGAGATAGGTGTCCAGCACATCGAAGGCCAGCCGGCCGGCATCCTCGTTGCCCTCGATCCAGTACAGAAAGGCAGCGTCCCGCGCAAGTTCGGCGATCCGCATGTTGATGGACTCGATGATGCGGCCCGACTTGGACTGATCCACCCACTCCCAGACCGGCTCGGCCCCCTCGCGGCGCTGCAGCCAGAGCTTGTCGTTCTCGCCCATGTAGGGCTTCACGTCCTCCAGCTTGGGCGTCAGGTAGGCCGTGGCGGTATCGCGGGCGCCGGTGAAGCGCACGGTGGGCACGGGCGCCTGCCCCTCGGCATGGTCGTACAGCGAGTTCTTGACGAAGACCTGCGTGTGTCGTCCCTGCCAGTACATCTGCAGGCGCGACACCAACCACTGCGGATCGGTGCGGTGCCTCGCCACATAAGGCTGCAGGCTCTTGCGCAGCTGGTCGAGCCGTGCCATGCGTTCGGACTCCTGGCCCAGACGCTCGCGCACGGCCGCAGCAGAGGGCAGCGGCGCCCCACCCACCGCGCCTGGCGGCGGCAAGGGTTGCGCCAGGGAAGCAGCGGTCGGCACCAACAGGGTCAGTGTCACCAGCCAGGGAGTTGCGAACTTCAAACGCATGCCCATGTCTCGTCAGTCGAACTTGTAGCGCAGGCCTACTGCGTAAGTCCTGCCATTCAGGTAGTGCTGACGCTCGATGCCGGTCTGGTAGGCGCCGGGCTCGCCTACAAAGCGATCCAGGCCCTTGTTGGTCAGGTTGGAGGCATTGAAGGTCAGCGTCAGGGCGTCCGTCACCTTGTAGTTGAGGGAGCCGTCCAGGATGCCGTAGGCCCCGATGTAGCGGCCGTCGATCGGATTGACCGACACCCCAAACAGGACGGATTCCGAACGCCAGGTGTAGACCACGCGCGCCGAGAGCCGGCTGTCCTCGTACAGACCCGTCAGACTGAAGTTGTGCTTGGACTGCATCGGCTGCGGCGTCTCCACGATGCGTGGCGCCTGCGCCGTCCCGAAGTTGATCGGGTTGGACGTCGTCACATAGGTGTACGAGCCGGCGGCACCAAAGTTCTTCAGCAGCCCATCGCCGAAGAACCACTGGCCGGACAGCTCGACCCCGCGGACATAGCCGCTCTCGGCGTTGACCGAACGCGTGATGGCGTATTGGCCGTTCGAGCAGCCGTTGGCAAAGGTGCCGCTGTACGCGGGCGCGGTGGCCACCGTCTGACACTCGGCGATGCCGTTGACGAAGCCCTTGATTTGCTTGTTGAACAGCCCCAGCGCCGCATAGTTCGTCTTGTTGAAGTACTTCTCGAATGAGACGTCGACGCTGTCGGCGGTCAGCGGCTTCAGCTCCGCATTGCCCTGAGTGCCCGTGCCGTTGACCTGGTTGACGATCTGGCTGGGGTTGAGCTGGTCGATGGGTGCGCGCGTCAGGCCCTTGCCGTAGGCCAGGCGCAGCAGGGTGTCGTCGGTCAGGTCGTAGATGACGTTCACCGAGGGCAGCACATTGGTGTAGGACGTCGTGCGCTCCACCTCGGGGTAGCTGACCGGCGAGGTCAAGTTGTTGGCAACGCGAGCCACGGCGCGGCTGTGCGTCTGCACCACCCGAACCCCGAAGTTGCCGCGCAGGCGATCGTCGTATGCGCTGAATTCACCCATGACGTAGCCCGCCAGCGTGCGCTCCTTCAGGAAGCGGCGCGAGGCCAGGATCTCAGTCTGAGCGGACAGCGGGCTGATGTTGGAGGCCGGGAAGGCAGCCCGGGCCTGGTCGCCGGTGAGCTGCTCGGCGTCGTACACCGGGAAGCCGCCGGCATAGCCTGCCGTTCCGCCCATGCCATTGGTCGGCGCGTAGACGATCAGACCCGTGCGGCTGCCGACGTTAATCGCATTGGACCCGTTGGCCGCCAAGGCCAGGCCGTCCGTCGTGAGCCGGCCGTCGGGCGTGCTGGTCACCGTGTACAGGCTCTGTTGCGACGCCAGGCGCGCACCAAACTTCAGCTTGCTGATGAAGCCTTCGTCCAGGCGGTAGGCACCGGAGAAAGCGCCGGCATAGCCCTTGTCGTCGAACAGCTCGTGCGTGCCCGCAGAGAACGTATTGAACACGTAGTTCTTCGGATCATTCACATCCGGCCCGCTGAAGGTCATGGTGTGCGGTGTCCCGTCGGCCACACGATTGACAGTCCAGTAAACCCCTGGGGCCGAGTTCGTTGTCGCGAAGGGGCCCTCGCCTCGCTTGGTCGCCTTAATGACGTTGACGTCGGCCTTTAGGTCGAGCCGCTCGGTCGCACGCCATTCCACGCCGCCTGCGGCAATGCCGGTCTCATAGGGCTGCCGCACATTGTTGGCCGTGGTGTTGAACGTTGAATTCAGGAAGGAGCCGCTCAGCAGCCGCTTGCTCACCAGGACGTCGTCGCTGCCGCCATTGCTGTTGCGGTTGGCGAGCCCCTCCGTCAGGTTGAAGGGCGTGAGCTGCAGGTTCTGCACGTTCGCGCCGTCGGTCACACCCAGCGCACGGTAGTTCTGGTTGTACTGGTAGTAGGTGTAGTCGTACTCCGCATAGAAGCGCAGCGCGTCGCTCGCACGGTAGTCGGCGGCCAGGCTAAGGCCTTTGCGGGTGCGCTTGATGGTCTCTTCGAACAGCGGGTTCGAGTAGGCGGGAGCCGCGATGATGTTGCCGATCTGCTCGGCCGTGAGGCCCGCCGTGTTCGGCGTGTTCGCCCCCACGCTGGACGAGGTGGCCAGGGTCGGCACGCTCGCCAGATAGCTGACGTCCGTGCGGCCGACGTAGGCCGCCATGGCCTTGCTGGGATCATTGGCCGAGTTCGCCGCCGCCAGCGTTGCGTACTCTGCCGTGTCCGCTCGCACGACGCGCCTGAGCGTGGCGCCGCCGTTGGCGGGCGTGCTGTCGGAACGACCCGTGCTCTTCTGGTAGACGCCAGCGGCTAGGACCCCGATGCGCTGCCCACCACCCAGATCGAAACGGTTGGCCACGAGACCGAAGAGTTCAGGGTCGGCCTTGCGGGCCATGTCGTTCCAACGCTGCGAGGTCGACAACGAGGCCGTGAAGGACTTGAACTCGCTGGGCTTGCGGGTGCGGATGTTGACCAGGCCACCTATGCCTCCCTCGACATGCTCAGCGGTCGGATTCTTGTAGACGTCGATGCCAGCAATCATGCCGGGGATCGCGGACTCAATATTGAACTCGCGGCTCCCCGCCGTGAAGTAGGCGCGACCATTGACCTGCGAGCCGGTCTGCCCGGACAAGCCGCGGATGGTCACGCCCGACCCCACCCCCACTGGGGACGCGCCTTCACCGCCATAGCGGTAGCCCTGGACACCCGGGATGCGCGTCAACGTCTCCGCGACGTTGGGATCAGGCAGCTTGCCCACGTCCTCGGCCGTGATGGCATCCACAACTTCCACCGCGTTCTTCTTCACCGCGACCGAGGACTGGGCACTCGCCCGAAGGCCGGAGACGACAATGGTCTCCAGCTTGTTGTCGGTCTGTCCGCAAGCCTGGGAGGCGGCGAGGGCCAGCAGCGTGAAGTGCAGTGGTGCAAGCGTTCTCTTCATGGTCCAACGTCCTTTGTCTCTAGGGTTTGTAGGTATCCGCAGCAAGGCATGTCTGCGCGTCTAACAGGAAGCACCCGGATTGCACGGCGAAAGGTCACCGCGCAACCCGAACGGTTTCAACTAGCCGGGCCGCCCCGGCTACATATGTGGCAAGGCAGGCGCGAAGTCGCTGTTCCGAGCATCCCCACCCGCCTCAGGTGTAAAAAGGGCCCCACCTTGCAAGTGAGGCCTAAAGGAGATCCCGCAGAATCTCCCGGAGATGATCAAAATCGCGGCGCCGCAAGCCGCTGCGCAGAGCGGGTCGCGATAGCCCTCGTGCCAACCGGCGCATGAGCCCTCACCAAGCTCATTCCTGATGCCGACGCAGCAGCCCGTGGGCACTCGGATACGCCATAGCCATCAGGCAAGCTGCCACGGCCTGACCTGTTTTGGCGCTTGAACAGGTTGTTCCAGCTTTCATCCACATCTTTGTCTCCATCGCCAAGAGCGCCCTCTTAAGCGATTCATTATGTTATCGATATCTTTTAAAAGCGCGCCTAGCCAGAAATAGCATCACTGGCTTCATGCAAGGCCTGTACTTCTTCAACGCCCGTCGCTTTTGCAGTTGGCGATATCTTACCGACATGCAGTGATCGATAACATACCTATTCAATCTGCCAATGTCAAGCCGGCGAGTCCGCCAATTGTGGTCGCCCATGTCCCATGAGCCACTGGCCCTTCCGCCCAAGCGTCAATGTCGACGCGACGTCACATGAGCGCCGGCCGCCGATGAGCACTCAACCACCTCGGCCGCATCACCGACCGGCGCCTCCGGGGCCATTCGCGTACCCGAGCAAATTTCTAGTCAGCGACTGACACGGTCGATTCGCGGACCTCCAACTGATAGGGCAGCACCGCGTGGCGCGTGGCATAGGCCTCACCAGCTCGCATGGCCTTGGCCTGCTCGACCACCAGTTCCACTGCGGCTCGGCCCAGCTCGCCGATGGGCTGATGGATGGTCGTGAGCCCAGGCCAGACGGTGGTGGCGACTGGCGTGTCATCAAACCCGGCAATGGCTATGTCCTCGGGAATCCGCAGGTGCAGTCCGTGAGCCACGGCAATGGCACCGGCCGCCATGTCGTCATTGGCCGCAAAGATCGCTGTGGGCCGTGATTTGCCGGCCAGCAGGCGTCTGGCCGAATCCAGGCCAGACCTGTAGGTGAACATCCCTTGGACGATCCGTTGATCCGGAACGACCAGGCCGGCGCCTTGCATGGCGTCCCGGAACGCCTGGAAGCGCAGTTGTGCGGGCGTATGCTCGGGATCGCCCTTGATGAATCCAATGTCCGTGTGACCCAGGGACAGAAGGTACTTGGTCATGGCGCGAGCGCCGTCGTAGTCGTCGATGCGCACGGCCGACACATTTGCCGCTGGTTTGCCCGTTGCTACGGCAACGGTTGGCATGCATATCTCCCTCAAACGCTTGAGCGCCGCGGGGGAATCACAGAGCGGGGGCGGCACCAGTACACCGTCTGCGCCATGTGCAATCAGCCGATCAATGGCCTTTCGCTGACTCTTGAGATCGTCGCAAGTTTCCAGAAGGAGCTCAGCACCGCTACGCGAGCATTGCGCCATCGCACCGACAAGGAATGCGCTGAGAAATGCGGCACTGGGGTTGCTGTAAAGCAGACCGATCCGCAACGTTCCGACACGGGCCGCACGCGCTGCCACATTGACCCGATAGCCCAACGCATGGATAGAACGCATGACCTTCTCGCGCGTCGCATCGCTGACGTTTTCTTTGCCGTTGATGACCCGCGACACCGTCATGGCCGATACATCGGCATGCCTAGCCACGTCCCACATCGTGGAGCCAGCCCGGGGCCGAAACGGCATCGTACTTTCGGAATTCTTCGTGGGAGCAGTCATCTTCACCTTGCCTTGTCGCAGAGGCATGACGGCCTCTTACTGAAGTTCCGATGTTATCGATCTCTACAACGGTTGATCAGCATTGAGGCAATCGAGGCAGACTGAGCGTTAGTCTTTCGGCGAGCCGGCCCGACAAGGGGCGCAGGAAAGTCGTGGGGCGAAGTCGCTTTTCGGTGGAACAGTGACCTTGCCGCGTTTCCCGGTCGCATTGTTCTGCACGCAGCTGCATGAGGTCTCATCGGGCAGCAGTCGCGCGAAGGACACGCGCGAGTGATCATCGATGGTCAGGTGCACGGCCTACCAGCCCTTGCCACGGCGGCGGTTGAGCTTGTGGTCGCCGGTGATGCGGTGGCCGACTCCTTCGATGCGCCCGAGCCGCTTGGTGTCGATGTGCAGCAGCTCGCCAGGCCGCTCACGCTCGTAGCGCCGGATCGGCTCCACAGGCTGCAGCGAGGCCAAGCGACTCAGACCCAGTCGGGCCACATGTCGCGCCACGGTGGCGAGGCTGCGGCCCGCGTCACGCGCGATGCGCTACAACAGTAGTCGCTCACGACGGCGCAGTTCGAACTGACGCACCTGCTCGGGCAGAACAAGCCACTGGGCTACGGTGCGGGCGGGAGCTGCGATCAAGCAGTCCGCTCGGGCCTTTGGTCCTGAAGCGGGCCAGCCATTTGCAGGCGGTACGTCGGCTCACGCCTGCGGCTTGGGCTGCCGCAGTCACCGTCCAGCCCTCCGGAAGCACCCTGTTGACCAGCAGGGTTCGATCAGCGCGAGTCAATCGCGCATGCTTATGGCTGCTCATCCGTCTTCCTGTCCTGAGTGGCGATGATGTGGTAACCACAGCCTCCCAGGTCCGGGACGGGTGAACAACCTACAGAGGCATCATACCTACGGCCGGCCGCGCCCGTAGGTGAGCGGCTCGCCCACGTCACCGGCCTTGAATGGCACCTGCAACGGGTCCATCGCGCGAATCGCGCCGGCCGACGTGAACTCCATCTTCGCCAACACCGTCTGCCGCTGGAAGCCGCCACCTTCCGGAAGTGCATGGCGGTGGTAGGCCACGTACCAGCGATCGGTACCCGGCACATTCACGACACTGTGATGGGCCGTGCCCACCGCCACCCCGTTCCTCTGCAGGACGATGAATCCATTCTCGGGCGAGGTCACAGGCCCAAGCGGCGAGTCTGCCGTTCCCCAGCCGACGCGGTAGTCCGGGCTGCGCGCATCGTCGATCGACCACATGAAGTAGTACTTGCCCGCACGCTTGAACACGACGGCGCCTTCACGATGGTCCTTCAATGCGATGGTCTGCACCGGTCCGTCGACAGTCACCATGTCGGACTTCAGCTTGACGACATTGCCCAGCTTTCCGTTGCCAAAGTAGAGATAGGCTTGGCCATCGTCGTCGATGAACGGATACGGGTCGATGGTGTTGGTCTGCACGCCCGAGCCCTTGGCGATCAGGGGCTTGCCGAGTGCGTCGACAAAAGGCCCGAGCGGCGACTTGGCGGTCGCGACGCCGATGGAGCCCTGCGCGCAGAAGTACATGAAGTAGGTGCCGTTTCGCTCAATGACGTCCGGTGCCCAGGCTTCGATGTTGGCCCACTTCAGGTCGTTGGCCACGTCAAGGATCTTGCCCTCGTTCTTCCAGTCGACCAGATTCTTGGACGACCAGACTGAGAAGTCGGTCGTCTGCCAGTTGGGCTTGTCCGAGGTCGGGTAGAGGTAGTAGGTGTCGCCGAACACGCGAATGGCTGGGTCGGCGGTATAGCCCTCCAGCACGGCCGGCGGCGCCGGCGCGGGCTGCACAGGCGCGGTGGAGGGCTCGGCAGTCTCCAGGTTCTTCGCCAGCCACGCAGGCACGGGCAATACGGTCCCGTGTCGCTGGCCTTTGGACACAGCCACGCTGTCCGACACGTCCGACCACGTGACCCAGTCCCCGGTCTCGAAAGCGCCATAGCGACCATCGGCGTAGTAGTCCACGTACAGCCTTGCCTTGCTGCCTGAAACGGTCAGGGTCGGACCTTCGACACGCTTGCTGGCCACCAGCGGATTTGGCATCAAGCGATACGGTCCAAGGGCAGCGTCCGCGACGGCCCAGCGGATTGCGCCCCACTGCTTGGACTTCTGGCGATCACCTTCCTTAAACACCGCGATGTAGCGGCTACCGTTATTCACGATGGTCGTGTCAATGTGGTCGAAACCCGGATCGATCAGCAGCTGAGGTTCGCTGAAGGTCGCGAAGTCCTTCGTTGTGACGAAGTAGGTGCGGTTGTTCATCCGCTCCGTAGACTTGGTCTCGACGAACCGACCGTCGATATCGGACGACCACGTGATCACGTACTGCTGACTCGCCGCGTCGAAGAAGGTCTCCGGCGCCCACGCGTTCTGCGTGCCCTTGACCTTCTCCAACAGCGGCAGGTACTGCTGCACAGACCAGTTCACGAGGTCGTTGGACGAGGCGTAGCCGATACCCTTGTCTTCCCAGCCAGTGGTCCAGACTAGCCGGAAGATGCCGTCCGGCCCGCGCAGCAGGTGCGGATCCCGCATCAGGCCGCTACCCACGGCAGGCTTCAGGTAGAGCTTCCCCAGGTCCTTCCAGTTGCGTCCGTCCTCGCTCGTGGACAAGTGCAGACCATCCCCGCTACCTTTGAACGACGTAAACACCCAGGTGTTGATTGGCCACTTGGTCTGCGCCGTCGCCAGACTGGTTCCAGCGATCAGCAGGACTGCGGCGAAGGATTTCAGTTGGGACGAGGCAATGGACATCCAGTCTCTTTCATCAGGCATTGATGGCGCCTCGGCGTCGAGCGACACGGCGTGCAGGCCTTGCACCGTGGCGTCGGCTCGACCCATGGGAATGAAGCGCGTCCGCAAGGCATGCAGGGCTTGCGAGCCTAAATCCCCACGACCAAGGCGAGCTATGAATAAGCGCGCCTGAGATATACGAAACATGACGGACCGGGCATGCCTTCCGTCGGTGCCCACCGCATGCTGTCGAAGCAAGTGGTCGATAGATCGTGGTGTGCGCATGTCCACTTCGATGTCTTTCTCGCCCCGCTCTAGGGAAATGCTGTTTTATCCGGGCTGACCGCGATGCGCTGTAGGCGTGGAGACGGCAGGATCACCGCATGAGTCAACGCAGCTTTGCCAGCGCCGAGTACGCGATGAAGAAGAAGCTCACGCGGCGCGAGAAGTTCCGCGCCGATATGGAGCGCATCGTGCCGTGGCCGCGCCTGATCGCCGTAATCGAGCCGCTGTATCCCAAGAGTGGTCGGGCCGGCCGCCCGCCGATCGGGGTGTCCAAGATGCTGCGCATGTATTGCCTGCAGCAGTGGTGCGGCCTGGCCGACGAGGCGCTGGAAGACGCGCTGTATGACAGCCAGGCGCTGCGCGACTTCGTTGGCATCGATCTGTCGCGCGAGTCGGTGCCGGACGCCACGACGCTGTTGAAGTTCCGCCGCCTGCTGCAGGACAACGACCTGACGCGGGCGCTGTTCGACGAGATCAACGTGCGCCTGAGTGCGCAGGGACTGCTGATACGTGAGGGCACGATCGTCGACGCGACGATCATCGCGGCGCCCAGCTCGACGAAGAACGAGGGCAAGACGCGTGACCCCGAGATGCACCAGACGAAGAAGGGGAACCAGTGGCATTTCGGCATGAAGGCCCACATCGGCGTGGACGCCGAGTCGGGCTTGGTGCACACGGTGGTGGGCACGGCAGCCAACGTCGCTGACGTCACGCAAGCCGGCGCGCTGCTGCGCGGGGACGAGACGCACGCCTTCGGCGATGCGGGCTACCGCGGCGTGGGCAAGCGCAAAGAGGCCCAGGCACCGCAGTGGCATGTGGCCATGCAGCCGGGCAAACGCCGTAAGCTGGACCTCACGCGCCGTTGGGCGCAGTTGCTCGAGCAGGCCGAGCAGCTCAAGGCCAGCGTGCGGGCGAAGGTCGAGCACCCGTTCCATGTGGTGGATGGGCAGTTGCCCCCTTTGGAGATGGTTGGCATGCCGCAGCTCGCCACGCCCAACGTACCTAGCGGAGCAACGGCTGGACCTCACACTCAGCCGGCAGAGAGCGTTGTGCATCAGCGGGCAACCCCACCGCCAGCAGTGCCTGCTGGCGAAGCGGCCACCAATGGCTCATCTGACGGCTTCGACACGCCAGATACTGGACTCACTTCGCCGGGACACAAGGCACCATGAACGATCACGCAGCAGCAAAGCGGCCGGTGCGCACCGCGGCTTGGCAGGCTGCACACGCTCCTGCAGATGCTCGGGAAAGCCGTCATCTGTCCCAGGGGCGTCAGATCAATTCCGATTTCCTCAATCGACCTTCATGACCGCAGTACTGTGGGCAGTTGGCCCGTCCAGCGCTTGAAGGCTCGGCGGAAGGAGCGCGCGTCGGCATAGCCCAGCGCCTGCGCCACCTCAGCGATGGTCATCGTCGTGTGAGCAAGCAAGTCACGGGCGCGCAGCAGCCGGGTGTCATCGCGCAGCGCCCGGAAACTCGTCTCTCGCTCGGCGAGACGGCGGCGCAGGGTGCGCTCGCTGACGTTGACCTGGCTGGCCATCTGCTGTTGCGATGGTGGTTCGTGAAGGCCGTAACGCAAGCGGTTGGCGACCGATTCGATGAGGTCGTCCTGGCCGATGGGCACATGCAGCAGCCGGTTGAGCTGCTGACGCACCAGATCGCTGGTGATGCGGTCATGCCCCGGCAGCCGTACATGCAGCCACTTGGACTCAATGGTCAGCCGATGCTCGTCCGCCTGGAAGCGCACGGGACAACGAAAGAAGCGCTCATACAAGCGGTGGTGCCCCTCGTTGGGATAGGCCAGATCGACCTGTGCCGGCCGAAAGCTCGGCCCCACCATCGCACGCACCACCGCGACGGAGCCAGCGAAAGCCTCCTCCACAAGGAAGGCTTCGATCTCCAGATCGAACACCCGGGGTGTAGCCGTAAGGTGCATGCGGGCGCCGTCGGCGATGAGGTGGTGCTCCAGCAGGGAGCCGGACTGTGTCTGGCGTTCCAGCCCGTAGTGAACCGCCTCGCCCAGCGTCTCGCATGTCAGCATCGCGAGCCCGGCCAGTCCCCAGGACACAGGCCTCTCGCGCGCCCCCACGGCCAGACCCAGCGCAGGCTCGTCCAGCATGCGCTGGGCCCGCAGGATGAGCGCCCGGGTCTGCTGGTGCGACACCAGCACGTCGGGCATCGCCAGGTCCTGAGGACTCAGGCCCAGACCACGGCACAAACGCTCCGTTGACAGGCCGCGGTCCTCGGCCAGCCCCAGCAGCATGCGCGCCACGCCGGGCACGAGGTTCGCCAGGTGGCGGGTATCGCGCGGATTGGCATCGGTTCGCAATTCAGGCATGGCAATAAAGTTGAGACCTCTTGGCCTGTTCAGCCCCATCAAGCAGCCGACACGGGGCGCATGCCTAGGGGACTCGCAGGCCGACAAGGGCTTATTGATAGCACTCGTCAGTAAATCACGCCCTGTGGCCAGCCGGCTAAGAACAGCAGAACGCAGACCAGAAATGTACCCGTCGTGGCCGGATATGTTCCGTCATAGGGGAACCCTGATCCCTAGAGTGCGAACCCATCGACACCCTCAGCGATCTGCCAACAGCCCCATGTCCGCCTTTCGTCCCTCCCTCCCCTCACCCGTTCTGGCGGCGAGCGCTGTGCTGCTCGCCACACTGACCCTGGTCGGCTGCGGCAGCGCCGACAGCGCCGCGCCGCCGGCCGCACCTCGCCCCGTGCTGGTGGCGCCGGTCGTGCAGGCACCGCTCGGCGGGCTGAGCTTTGCCGGCGAAGTGCGGGCCCGCGAGCGCGCGGAGCTGGCATTTGCCGTGGCCGGCGTGGTACGCGAGGTGCGGGTGGAGCCCGGCGCCACCGTGCGGCGCGGCCAACTGCTCGCACGCATCGACACCACGCCGCAGCAGGCCCAGCTCGCCGCCGCCGATGCCGAAGGCCAGCGGCTGCAGGCCGCACTGGCCGAGGCGCAGCGGCGCGAGACCCGGTTGAAGGCAGCGCGCGACAGCGGCGCGGCCAGCGAGTCGGAGTGGACCGCCATCCAGGCCGAGGTGCAGGCCGCCCGTGCGGCGCTCGCCGCCGCACAGGCGCAACGCACCGCTGCCGCCTGGAGCCGTGAGCAGACGGAACTGCGCGCGCCCTTCGACGGTCGCATTGCGATGCGCCAACTGGAGATCGGCCAGGCGGTCGGCGCGGGCGCGCCGGTGCTGGCGGTCGAGGGCCGCGGCCGTGAGCTGTGGCTGGCGGTGCCGGCTTCGCTCGCGCTGACGGTAGGTCAGACCGTGAAGATGCAGGGCCCGGCCGGCGAGGCCACTGGCAAGGTGCAGGAGCTGGGCGCCCGGCTGGAGGCCGGCGGCGCCCGCCGCGTGCTGCTCAGCGCCCCCGATGCCTGGCCCACGGGCGAGGCGGTGGCGGTGCAGCTGTGGCCCGCCGACGGCAACGCGGCGCTGCAGGTGCCGCTGAGGGCGGTGCAGCTGGACCCGACACGCCCCGGCCAGGGCCAGGTGCTGCGCCTGCCGGTCGGCAAGGCCGTGCCCGAGACGGTGGCCGTCCAGCTCGGCGCCCTGCAGGGTGAACTCGTGGAAGTACGCAGCGGCCTCAAGCTGGGTGAACAGGTCGTCCTGGCCGGTGGTCAGTCGCTGGCGGCCAGCCAGCCTGTCACGGCCGTGAGCCGCCTGCGCTGAGGAGCACGCCATGAGCATCGCCTCCTATGCCTTGAAGCGACCGCGCTTCGCCTTCCTCGCCGCCCTGCTGCTGGTGCTGTCCGGCCTGTGGCTGGTGCTGGACTTCCCCTCGACCGAAGAACCGCAGGTCACCATCCGCACCGCCACCGTGCTCACCCTCGTGCCCGGCGCCTCCGTCGAGCGCATGGAGCAGTTGGTGGCCCGCCCGTCGGAAGAAGCCATCCAGACCCTGCCCGAGGTCAAGCGCGTGAAGACCACCGTGCGCCCGGGCTTCGCCTTCAGCTACGTGGAGCTGGAGCCCAGCGTCGGTCCGCAGGCGCTGCCTGCCGTCTGGCAGCGTCTGCGCAACCGGCTGGCTGACGTGCAGCCGCGCCTGCCGCAAGGGGCGGTCGGCCCCATCGTAGACGACGAGTTCGGCCGCGTTGCCGTGCTGACCGTGGGCCTGACCGGCACCGGCTACACACCCGGCGAGCTGCGCGAGCAAGCCCGCCAGATGCGTGACCGCCTCTACCACCTACCTGGCGTGGAACGTGTCACGCTGCATGGCGTGCGTGACGAGCAGGTGCAGGTCAGCCTAGACATGACGGCGCTGGCCGCGCAAGGCCTGGCACCGGCGGCGGTGGCCGAGGCGCTGGCGCGCCGCAACATCGTGGCACCCGGCGGCTTCGTGCAAGTGGGTGGCGCGCAGCTGGCGCTGCAGGTCAGCGGCGACGCTGCCAGCACCGCCGAGCTGGCACAGACCCCCGTGGCACTGCCGCGCGGCGGCTGGCTGCCGCTGGGGCAGTTGGCCCGCGTCGAGCGCGTGCCAGTGGACCCGGCCAGCACCGGCGCCTTCGTCAACGGCCAATCGGCTGCCGTGCTCGCGGTCTCCATGGACCCGGGCCTGAACGTGACCAGCTTCGCCGAGCGTCTGCGTGAGGCAATCGACCGACTGGAAAGCCAGCTGCCGGTCGGGATGGCCCTGGTGCCCATCACGGACCAGGCTCAGGTCGTCGGCAAACAGCTCAAGCAGGTCGGCCAGGTGTTCCTGGAGACCACCGTCATCGTCATGGGCATCGTGGTGCTGTTCCTGGGCCTGCGCACGGGCCTCATCGTCGGCGCCATCGTGCCGACCACGGTGCTGGGAAGCCTGGTGGTGATGAAGCTGCTGTCCATCGACCTGCACATCATCTCCATCGGCGCGGTCATCATCGCGCTGGGTCTGTTCGTGGACAACGCCATCGTCGTGGCCGAGGACATGGAACGGCGCCTGAGCCTGGGCGAGCCGCGCGAGCAGGCGGCAGCGCAGGCCGGCCGCACGATGTTCGTGCCGCTGCTGGTGTCGTCGCTGGCCATCATCCTGACCTTCATGCCGCTGGTGCTGAGCCAGACCGAGACCGGCGAGTACCTGCGCAGCATGGGCATCGTCATGGCCATCGCACTGCTGCTGTCGCTGGTGCTGGCGGTCACCGTCACGCCCCTGCTGTGCCAGCGCTTCGCCCACCACCATGCCGAGCTGAGCCGCACGGCTCGCGCCGTCGAGGCTCTGACCGGCTGGTACCGCGGCAAGGTGCGCTGGGTGCTGGGCCACAAGACGGTCTACATCGGCAGCATGGTGGCCTTGCTGGTTGCTGCGGGTTGGCTATTCGGTCATGTGCCGTCCGAACTGATGCCAGCCTCCGAACGCCGCCAGCTGCAGATGGCCATCGAGCTCGCGCCCGACAGCAGCGGCAACACCACCTTGGCCACCGCCAGCCGCATCTCTGCGGCCTTGGCTGACAACAAGCGCTTCCCGGAGATCCAGAGCCAGGCGGTCTACGTCGGCGATGGCGGCCCGCGCTTCATCCTGGCGCTGAACCCGCCCACCCCGGCCTCGCACCGCGCCTACGCCGTGCTGAGCCTGGCGCCAAACACCACCCATGAACAGGCGCTGACCCGCCTGCGCGAGGAACTGCCCAAACTTTTCCCGGAGGTGCGCTTCGAACCCAAGCGCTTCTCGATGGGCTCGGCCGAGTCGGGCCTGGCGGTGTTCCGCCTGTCCAGCGCCGACGGCCAGTCGCACCATGCGGCAGCCGCCCAGCTCACCGAAGCCCTGCGTGGCCTGCCCGGCATCGTCGAGCTGAGCAGCGACGCCGAGCGCGCCATCCCGCAGTTGCAGGTGCAGGTGGACCAGCTCAAGGCGGCCGCTGCCGGCCTGTCCAGTGCCGACATCGCCCGTCAGCTCGACACATTGCTGGCCGGCCAGGCCGTCACGCAGTTCCGGGACGGCGACACGCTGCTGCCGGTCGTGCTGCGCGGCCCGGCCGAGGCACGTGACCGTGTCGAACAGCTGCGCGCCGCACCGCTGCTGCGCCCGGACGGCCGTGGCACCGTGCCCCTGGGCCAGGTGGCCCAGGTGCGCCTGGCTGCCGAGCCCTCGGTCATCCAGCGCTACAACCAAGAGCGCACCGTCACCGTCACCGCCAAGCATGCGCACTGGACCGCCCAGACGCTGGCCGACGCCGTGGCCAAGGAGACGGCAGCGCTGCAACAAGCCGGCAAGGTACGCATCGCACTGGGCGGCGAGATCGAGGAAAACGCCAGCGCCAATGGCGCCATCTCGGCCCTGTTGCCCGCCTGCGTGGTGGCGATGTTCCTGCTGTTCGTGTGGCAGTTCGAGAGCCTGCGCAAGAGCCTCATCGTGCTGGCCAGCATCCCCTTCGTCAGCATCGGCGCCGCGATTGCACTCAAGCTCACCGGCACGACGCTGACCTTCGTCGGCACGCTGGGCCTGCTGGCGCTGGCCGGCATCATCGTCAACAACGCGGTGCTGCTGCTGGACGCCATCGACGAGGCCCGCGCCAGCGGCATGCCGGCACTCGACGCCATCGAGGACGCGGCCGCCAAGCGCCTGCGCCCCATCGTCATGACCAAGATGGTCTGCATCCTGGGCCTGGTGCCGCTGTACCTGTTCGGCGGCGCGGTCTGGACCAGCCTGGCCGTCGTGATGATGGGCGGCCTGGCTCTGGGCACGCTGATCACGCTGGGCCTCATCCCTGCCCTCTACGCCGTCGCCTACCGCGTGCCGGCCCCGGTCGCTAAGGCCGCCTGATACCCCAAGACGCCATGACTGCAACTCTTTCCCGCCGCCCCATCGCACTGGCCGCCCTGGCCCTGTCGCTGGCCCTGGGCGGCTGCGCATCGGTCACCCCGGGTACGCAGCTGCCGGTGCTGCAGGCCCGCCATGACGCGCCGCTGCCGGCCGCCACCGGCCGTAGCAGCACGCCCGACGCCGCCGACCGCGCCTGGTGGCAAGACCTGCGCGAGCCCGCGCTCGACGCCCTCGTCGCGCAGGCCGAAGCACGCAACCTGGACCTGCAGGCGGCGCTGGCCAGCGTGCGCGAAGCCCGTGCCCGCGCCGGCGGCGTGCAGGCCGAGTCGCGCCCGCAAGGCGGGCTCGGCGTGCAGGCCCAGGCCACGCGTCCTGCGCTGACCGAGGTCGACCCCTACGACCAGGGGCAGCCCCGGCCGCCCGAACGGCGCCTTATCACGCTGGGTCAGGCGCTGAGCTGGGAGATCGACCTGTTCGGTCGCGCCGGCACGGCCCGCGCCGCAGCCGAGCGCGAGGTGGACGCTGCCGCAGCCGACGCGCGTGGCGCCCAGGCGCTGCTGCAGGCCGAGGTGGTGCGCCGCTATGCCGCGCTGCGCCAGGCCCAGCAAGCCGAACGTCTTGCAGCAGAGCAAGTGACCATCGGCGAGCGGCGGCTGGCGCAATTGCAGGCCCGTGCCCGCGCTGGCCTGGCCGATCCCCGCGAGGCCGACGCCGCCGCCGGTGAACTGGCCCAGTTGCGCGCGACCCAGGCGGGCTGGGCGGCGCAGGCACCCGTGGAAGCGGCGGCGCTGGCCGTGCTGGTGGGCGAATCGCCGGCCAAGCCTGGTGCGGAGTTGCAGCGCCTGCTGGCGCCCGCACCGCTGCCTGACGTGCCTGACGACGCCACGCTGACCGTCCCCGCCGACCTGCTGGCACGCCGGCCCGATGTGGCCCGCGCCGACGCGCTGCTGCGCGCCGGTCTCGGCCAGCAGGTGCTGGCCGAGCGCGCCCACCTGCCGCGCCTCTCGCTGGCGGCCACGCTGGGCCTGCAGCAGACGGCTGGCAACCTGGGCCAGTCCAACGCGGTGCGCTACGCGGCCGGCCCGGTGCTGCAATGGGACTGGCTGGACAGCGGCCGGCGCGCCGCGCAGATGGCCGCCGCGAAGGCCGGCAACGAGCGCGCCTGGGCCCAGTTCGAGCAGACCGTGCTCACCGCGCTGGCCGAAGGCGAGTCGGCATTGCGAGGCTGGCAGGCCCAGTGGCAGGGCTGGCAGCAGGCCCGCGTGGCGGCGCAGGCGGCGGACAAGACCTCGGCCTACACCAGCCGCCGCGCGGCGATGGGGCTGGAGCCGGACACCACCGCGCTGGCAGCACGCCTGCAGCGCCTGGCGGCCGAGCAGCAGCAGCTCCATCAGCAGGCTGCAGCCCTCGCAGCCTATGCCCAGGTGCAACTGGCGCTCGGCGCCTGGCAGCCCCGGGACCAGCCATGAGCACGCCGCGCATCGTCATCGTCGGCGGCGGCATTGCCGGGCTGCTGCTCGCCACCGGGCTGGGACGTCAGGCCAAGGCCCGGGTGACCCTGGTGGACAGCAGCTTCACCCATGTGTGGAAGCCCATGCTGCACACCCTGGCCGCCGGCACGCGAGACGTGCAGCTGCAACGGGTGAATTTCCTTGCCCATGCGCAGCGCCAGGGCTACGCCTTCGAGCCTGGCGAGCTGGTCGGCGTGGACCGCGTGGGGCAGCGGGTGCGGCTGGCACCGCTGCTGGCGCCGGATGGCTCGGTGGCCGTCGAAGCCCGCGAGCTGCCCTACGACTGCTTGGTGCTCGCACTGGGCAGCGGCATCAACGACTTCGGCACGCCAGGCGTGCGCACGCATGCCCATGCCATCGACAACCAGGGGCAGGCCGAACGCTTCAACGCCGCGCTGCGCTCGCAGCTGCTGCGGGCAGCCATGCATGACGACGAAGTGCGCGTGGCCATCGTCGGCGGCGGCGCCACCGGTGTGCAACTGGCCGCCGAACTCAGCGAGCTGATGGAGCAGGCCTCGGGCTTCGGTGATGCCGGCATGCGGCGCCGGCTGCGCCTGAGCCTGTTCGAAAGCGCACCGCGGCTGCTGGCGGCCTTCCCGGAGCGCATCTCGACCGCCAGCCAGCAAACGCTGCAGGGCCTGGGCTTCGAGATCCACACCAGCACGCGCGTGCACTCGGTGTCGGCCGCTGGCGTGGAGGTGGCGGGCATGGGCCTGCAGCCAGCCCAGCTGACCGTGTGGGCTGCCGGTGTCAAGGCGTCGGACGTGCTGGCCGGCATTGATGGCCTGCCTACCAACCGCCTGCAGCAACTGCTCACCACGCCAGGACTGCACAGCACCGGCGACGAGCACATCTTCGCCATCGGCGACTGCGCCAGCCTGCAGTTGCCTGACAGCGAACGCTCCCTGCCCCCGACCGCCCAGGTGGCCACGCAGCAGGCCCAGCACCTGGCGCGTCACCTGATCAACCGGCTGCATGGCAGGCCGCTGCCAGACTTCCGCCACCGCGACCTGGGCTCGCTGGTCTCCCTGAGCCGCTACAGCGCCTACGGCACGCTGGGCCGTGCCGGCGTGCTGCCGGGCCACTTCCTCAGCGGACGGGTGGCGCAGATGGGCCACGACTGGCTGCATCGCCGCCACCAGGCCGCCGTGCTGGGCTGGGCGCACACCGGGCTGCTATGGGTGACCGAGCGCCTGCACCGCCGGGCGCTACCACCCATCCGGCTGAGCTGACAGGTGAAACACGAGCCGGCACGGCGATGAAGCGAACCCGATGAACGCGGAGACCAAGGCCTTGAAACGACTGATGCCCTATGCCGCACTGCTGGCGCTGACGGTGCTGGCCGGCTGTTCCAGCTACCGGCCTTGGATCAACCCGCCACTGGCTGCCGTGTCTGCGCCTGAGCAGCCGCTGCGTCCCATGCCACCACCGGCTACCCAGCCGGTGGTGATGGCCGTCACGCTTTCGGGTGGTGGCGCGCGGGCGGCCGCGTTTGGGCTGGGCGTGCTGCGGGAGCTCAAGGCCACGCGCTTCACGCTGAACGGCCAGCCCACGACACTGCTGGATCACACCGCGTTGATCAGCGGCGTGTCCGGCGGCAGCATCCTGGCCGCGCACTACGCAGCCTTCGGCGATGCTACGCTCGACCGCTTCGAGCCCGACTTCCTGCTCGTGCCCTTCGAAGGGCGCCTGATCCGCGAAGCCCTGTGGCCAGAACGGCTCTACAAGCTCACGTCACCGTGGTACGGCCGCAGCCAGATCCTGGCGCAGCGGCTGGACGAGCTGTTCGAGGGCCGCACCTTTGCCGATGTGCGCAACCGCCCCGGCGCGCCGGACCTGATGATCACGGCCACCGACCTGACCACCGGCGCGCCCTTCGACTTCACGTCCGAGCAGTTCCAACTGATCTGCTCCGACCTGGGGACGACACCGCTATCCTTCGCAGCGGCGGCATCGTCCGCCGTTCCGTTACTGCTATCGCCGGTGACCGTGCGCAACCATGCCGGCACTTGCTCTTTCCCAGCCGCTACTGCAGCCGAGTCGCAAGGGCAAGACTACCGCGCACGCTTGCTGCAAAGCAGCGTCGAGAGCTACCGCAACGTCCAGGAGCGCCCGTTCATTCACCTCGTCGATGGCGGCGTGACGGACAACCTCGGTGTACGGTTGATGCTGGACCGACTGGTGGCCGTGGGCTCGATGAGCGCCAACTTTGCCGGCGTTAAGCCCGGCACGCTGCGCCGGCTGATACTGGTGACCGTGAACTCAGAGCGGGGGCTTGCTGAACGCGTGGACGGCAGCGACCGAGTGCCCTCGACGACGCAGGTGCTGGAGTCCCTCATCTTCGGCGCCGGCTCGCGCGAGACGCAGGCGACGCTGGCCATGCTCAACGACGACCTGCGGCGCTGGCGCGACGAGATCCTACGCACGCGCGGTCAGCCTAGCAGCCCCTTCGCATCAGATGCCGAAATACACGTCATCAGCGTCAGCCTGCACGACGTGCCGGACGACAAGATGCGGCACTCGCTGTTGCGAGTGCCGACGGCCTTCACCATCGAGGCAAGCGACGTGCTCGACCTGCAGCGCGGTGGCGCGACCGCACTCCGTGAGTCCGCGGAATTTGAGCGGTTAAAGCGCTCTCTTGAGGCGCTCGACAGCCCTTCGGCGTCGTCGCAGGAAACCAACTGCCGACATGACGGCCAATCATGTTCCGAACCTACGTCGCGGTGACCGAAGACCCGCCGATTGCCAACAGCGCTCCCTGACGCATTCCCCGCGGGGTTCCAAAGCCTATTGCTTCAACGGCCGCAGATAGGGCCCCGGCTTCACGACCGGGATGGGCTCCGCGGCGATGCGGCGCTTCAACTCGGCCACGGCCGCGTCCAGCTGTGCGTCCTGACCCATGAAGCTCGCTCGCGGAGGGTTGTCGACCTCGATGTCGGGCGTCACGCCGATTCCCTCGACGAGGAAGTGGCCATCCGCGTCAATCTGGCCCTCCTCGGCGGCACGCATGATCCCGTTGTCGACGAGGCGGTTCTGATCGGACAGCCAGACGCCCGCCCCCGAGCTGCGGCGGCCGACGACGGGGCCGAGCTTGAGGCGCTTGAAGCCTTCGGAGAAGGTTTCGCCGTCGGAATAAGTGTCCTCGTTCATCAGAACGACGGTGTGGCCGCGGAAGGCGTGCTGCATGTTCTGGTAGGGCGGCGCACCGCCAGGCGAGCGCGGCTGCCAGAAAACCCAGGCGCGACGCAGCAGCTTCTCGAGGATCCAACTGTCGACGTTGCCACCATCGTTGTAGCGCACGTCAATGATGAGGCCGTCACGGTCGCTGGCGGCGTAGAACTCGCGCACGAAGTCGGCGATGTCGCTCGGGCCCATCTCGCGCAGGTGCACGTAGCCAATGCGGCCCTGGCCGGCGGTCTCGACGGCGCGCGCGCGGCCGACGCGCCAGTCGTTGTAGCGCAGCTGGTTCTCGCGCATCTGCGCAACCGGCGTGACGATGCGCTGCACCGTCTTGCCGTCGGCGTGCTGCACGTCCAGCAGCACCTGACGACCGGCCTGGCCGCGCAGCAGCTCGAGCAGATGGGGTGCGTCGGCCGTGGGCCGGCCGTTGACGGCCGTGATGAGGTCGCCGACCCTGATATCCAGCCCCGGCACGGCCAACGGCGGCGCCTCGGACGGAAGCTCGGCCTCGTGGGCGTAGATGGCGTCAATGCGCCAGCCGCCCGGCGCGCGCGAAAAGCGCCCGCCCAGGCCGGCAAGGCCGGGCACGTCAGCGGCTGGCCGCGTGTCGCCGGGGCCGACCTGGCTGTGCAACGCGCTGATTTCGCCGATCATCTGCGCCATCAGCTCGGCGAGCTCGTAGCGGTCGGTCACGCGGTCCACCAGCGGCTCGTACTTGGCGCGCACCGCGACCCAGTCGATGCCGTGCATGGCCTTGTCGTAGTGACCTTGCCCCCGAAAAACGTAGTTCTTAGCTGATGGTGAAATCACAGCAAGGAACGAGAGATGACGAAGCAAGTTCGAGGCAAGTACACGCTGGAGTTCAAGCTTGAGGCCGTGAGGCTGGTCAAGGGCGGACAGTCGGTGGCGGTGACGGCAAAGGTGCTGGGCATCCCCAAGGCGAGCCTGAGCAATTGGGTGCGTCTGAGCGAGGCCGGCACGCTCACGGGAGCAGGCGACAAGCCGGTGACGCCGGAGCAAATGGAGTTGGCCCGGCTGCGCGCTGAGCTCGCCCGAATGACGATGGAGCGAGACATCGCAAAAAACGTCCATCGCGGCGTTGCCCCGTCCCAATGGCAAGAAACACGGGGATGCCTACACTGAGCCGTCGGAGCAGTGGCCGTCAGCTTTTTGGAGGCATCCGTCCCCGTCAAAAAACGTGGCCCGTGGGGATTTTGCGGACCCAGCTGTGGTGGCGCATCATGCGACCCCGATTAGGAAATTGATTTGAACCGCTCCCCTGTCCGGCGCTTTGCCTACAGGAGGTTGCCATGTCCAAGAACGGGAAGGCGATCGGGCTGCCGATCGTCAACGTGCGAGCCGCCGGCATCGACATCGGCTCTCGCATTCAAGTCGCCGCGGTCCCGCCGGAGCTGAGCGACGATCCAGTGCAGACATTCCAGAGCTTCACCGCCGATATCGAGCGCATGGCCGACTGGCTGGTCTCGATGGGCATCACGACAGTGGCGATGGAGTCCACCGGCGTGTACTGGATCCCGGTCTACGAGATTCTGGAAGACCGAGGCTTGACCGTCGTGCTCGCCAATGCCCGCGACTGCAAGACCGTGCCGGGGCGCAAGAGCGATGTCAACGACGCGCAGTGGTTGCAAAGGCTGCATGCCTGCGGCTTGCTGCGGGCCAGCTTCCGCCCTTCGCGTGACATCGCGGCGCTGCGCGCCTACATGCGGATCCGCGACCGGCACCTGGAGTACGCCGCCGCGCACATGCAGCACATGCAGAAGGCCCTGACCCTCATGAACCTTCAACTGCATCACGTGCTCAGCGACATCAGCGGCGTGACCGGGCTGAGGATTATTCGGGCGATCGTCGCCGGCGAGCAGGATCCCGACGTCCTCGCTGCCATGCGCGACGTGCGCTGCCGCGAAAGTCTCCAGACCATTCGCGCAGCGCTGGTCGGCAACTACCAGCCCGAGCACGTCTTCGCGCTATCGCAGGCGTTGCTGCTGTTCGATGCCTACCAGGAACGCATCGCCGACTGTGATCGGCAGCTCGAGCGTGCGCTGCAGCTGCTGAATGCGGACAAGGCAAAGCCCGAGACGCCGCTGGCCAAGCCGAGAACCAAGACCAAACAGGTGAACGCCCCGAAGTTCGATGTGCGGGCCATGCTGTATCAGCTCACCGGCATCGACCTGACCCTGATCCACGGCATCGGCTCCAGCGTGGCCCTGTCTCTGATCGCGGAATGCGGGACCGACCTGAGCCGCTGGCCCACCGAAAAGCACTTCACCTCTTGGCTCTGCCTATCGCCAGGCTGCAAGATCAGCGGCGGCAAGGTGCTGTCATCTCACACCCGCAAAAGCAACAGCAGGGTGGCCTGCCAGTTGCGGCTGGTGGCATCGACCGTCGGTCGCACCGAGACGGCGCTCGGCGCGTTCTACCGACGCTTGGCGGCGCGCATCGGCAAGGCCAAGGCGGTGACGGCCACCGCGCGCAAGATCGCCATCCTGTTCTACCGGGCGATGCGGTTCGGCATGCGATACGAGGACCCAGGTGCCGACCAGTACGAACAGCGCTACCGCGAGCGCGTGGTCAAGCAACTGCAGCGTCGTGCCGCCCACTTTGGCTACTCGTTGCAGCCGGCCGGGGACGGTGTTTCTTAGGAAAGCGGCGGCGTACTTTGCGCAGGACCTTCTGCAAAGTACGCCTGGATTCAAGAAGTGAGTTCGCATTGGCCGGTCAGCGTGAGCTGCGAAGTGCTAGGCGTGAGTGTGAGCGGATATTTCGAGCATCGGCGCCGCAAGGCGGCCGCGCAGTCCAGCAAGGCGGGCTCTGGACGCCGCTTGAGCGATGAAGCGGTGCTGACCCACATCCGGGCAGTGCACAGGGAAGTTGGGCAGGAGTACGGCTGGCCGCGCATGGCCAAGGAGCTGGTCGCCCGAGGCCACCGAGTGGGCAAGGAGCGGGTGCGCCAGTTGATGCACCGCCACGGCATCCGTGCCAAGGGCAAACGCAGGTTTGTGGTGACGACAGACAGCGAGCACGGCCTGCCGCTGGCGCCGAATCTGCTGCAGCGGGACTTCACCGCCGAGGCGCCGAACCTGAAGTGGACCAGCGACATAACGTACATCGAGACGGCAGAAGGCTGGCTGTATCTGGCGGCGATCCTCGATTTGCACAGTCGCCAGGTCGTGGGCTGGAGCATGCAGCCACACATGCAGACCAGCCTGATCACGGACGCCCTGTGCATGGCTTGGTTCAGACGGCAACCCGCGCCCGGACTGATCCTGCACAGCGACAGAGGCAGCCAGTATTGCAGTCGAGAATTCCGCGGCCTGCTGAGCAGCTACGGCATGCGCTCGTCGATGAGCCGCAAGGGCGATTGCTGGGACAACGCGCCGACCGAGAGCCTGTGGGGCAGACTGAAAGTTGGCAGGCTCTACGGGAGAAAATTCGCTACCCGACGACAGGCGATGGACGAGGTTATTGCCTGGCTGACGTTCTACAACCACCGGCGACTCCACTCGTCGTTGGGCTACGTCAGTCCCATGCAGTTCGAGCAAAGCTGGCACGCGGCACAGCTCAAAAACGCCGCGTAACAACGTTGCTAAGAACTACGGGCAACAGGGGCAAGGTCACCGGGGGCGTCCATACATGTACCAACGGACAAACTCAGCAGCCCAACTGCGCGCTGCATCGAAGTCGTCGAAGCCCCTTGTGGGGAACTCCGGTCGGTATTTGGCCGTGCGGAACAACGACTCCACGAAGGCGTTGTCATCGCTCACGCGAGGACGGGAGTACGAGGGCTTCACGCCCAGCCAGCCTGCTCGCAGGCTTTGAGAACGCTACTTCGAGTGCAGACACCTGACATCTTTTCCAATGAATTGACTACTCCATTAGTCATTTTTTCACCATAAGAGCCGCTTTTGATTGAATTGCCTAGTGTGGTAGACATTTTCCACGTTTTTAAAGAAACATCCGTGGAAATGCCCACTGCACTAGTCACCTCATAGTCCCAATTGATATTTTTCAAAAAATGGCTATTAAAATGGTCGTTTTCTTGATTTTTCCTATCCAGATGGCTACAGTGACCATTGGAGTAGTCACTTTATGAAGTACACGATTCAATCGCCAGCAGATCTGGGCCTCTTGCTTCGCGCAGCACGCAAAAGCGCGAAGGTGCGCCTGGATGATCTGTCCCGCACGGTAGAAGTCAGCAAGCAGACCACAGTCAACGCCGAGAAAGGCAAGTCTGTACAGCTCAGTACGATCCTCCGTCTGCTCAATGAGGTGGGCCTCACGTTGACGGTTGATCTGCCAGACTCGGCATTGCCTGCTCTCAACAAGGCCCTGCTTGAAGCCAAAGAACGCACAAGCTCGACCGTGAACGCCAGCGGGTCAACAACGCCCATCGCGCATCGACTCTTGGCCAAGGACGATGACCGTGCGTAGCCTGCAGGTCTACATCGACCGCACGCGGGCGGGAACTCTCAGCGACGAGAACAACCTCTGGGTTTTTGAGTACACCCCAGAGTGGGTTGCCAAGGAACGCAGCTTCGATCTGTCCCCAGCACTGCCTCGCCACACCTTGCGTCACGAAGACGGCGGCACACTGCGCCCGGTGCAGTGGTACTTCGACAACCTCCTTCCGGAAGAGCTGCTGCGCCAGGCGATTGCGAAGGAAGCGGGCATCAAAGACCATGAAGATGCCTTCGCTCTGTTGGAGTACCTCGGCGCCGAGTCGGCAGGCTCCCTGACTCTGCTTCCGGAGGGTATAGCGCTCACGGAGAAAAACGAGCTGATCGAACTCTCCGACAAGACGCTCAGCCAACGCATCCAGTCATTGCCAAAGCAGACGCTTTCGAAGAGCGCGCCGAAGCGCATGTCCCTGGCCGGAGCGCAGCACAAGCTGCTCGTCGTGCTCAAGAAGGACGCCTTGTATGAGCCTGTGGGCGCCACTCCCTCAACTTACATCCTGAAGCCCGACCATCCTGAAGCGGGGACGTACCCCGCATCGGTGTTCAACGAGTACTTCACCATGCGCCTGGCGGACGCTGCTGGACTCAAGGTTCCGAATGTTGCCATGCGGTACGTGCCTGAACCGATATACCTGATTGAGCGCTTCGACCGCAAAGTCAAATGGCCGCGGGGGAAGTCCGGCCCCCTAACCGCCCCCGATGTCGAGAGGCTTCACGTCATTGATGGGTGCCAGCTGCTGAATAGGGCAAGAACATTCAAGCATTCAGGCGCCACGCTAGAAGCGCTTGTACAAATCGTCGAGGCCACGACCGTCAAGATTCAGACCCGCACCAAGCTGTTCACTTGGTTGGTCTTCAACATCCTTGTAGGGAACGACGACTGTCATCTGAAGAATCTCTCGTTTCACGTACGCCACGATGCCATCGAACTCGCACCCCACTACGACCTCTTGTCGACGGGCGTCTATCACACCAAGGCGTTCGCAGACGACAACGGCAAGTGGAACCACGTGCCTATGGCCTTCCCCCTCCCAGGCGCGAAGACCTTCGGTGACGTGACCCAAGAGGCTGTGATGGCTGCCGCCGACTTTCTCGGCCTACCCCGCCCCATCGCGCAGCGCATCGTGATGAAGGTGACGGGCGGCGTAGAAAACGAGTTCGAAAAAATCTTGGCCGAACACGATGAACTCGCAAAGACCGCACCGGCCGACCGGGCCGCAAACATCGCCATTGAGAGTCGCCTGCTGCGTGTAGCGCAACACATCACGCTGCGCGACATGATCGACCGGCTGACCCGCCGAAGCACACGTGCGGAATAGAGGGAAATCCACAGCGCAAGCTGCGTCTCCTTCTTCAGCGGCCGATCAGTGCCGTACTTCTTGCTGGCTGGCGTCGCTACATAGGCCGCCTCCATGTCTGCGAGTCTTGCGTGCAGTTCCCGCAGCTCATCGGCGGACAACACGCGGTCACGCTTTGCGTCGGCCCCTTCGAGGCGGGAACGTCCTTACCAAAGAAGGTGCCGGCCACGCTTGGCCGTTTGCTAAACGAACCGCGCGGTAAAGTTTTTCAGCTAGGTTTTCACCATCTCCGAGTAGTCAGGCCTGCAAAACGCCTGGAACCCGCATGAACACTGGCATTGCGGGTGATCGCCGATAGTCCGAACTCCCAGTTTGCGTTGCAATGACGCGCAGTTCCTGGGAGTTTGGAGACCACCGCCGATGGCCACCGACGACTTCTTCCGCGCGCGCCTGGAGCAAATGATCGACATGCGCCACGCGCTGGCGGTGCTGGCCACGCGCATGCCGTGGGCGCAGATCGAGGCGTCGCTGGCGCCGCTGTTCGCGCACCAGGATCGCTCCGGCCGTGTGATCGAGGACACCGACCTGTTCGGCCCGACACTGGCGGTGGCCGGAGCCGGCGTGAGCCAGCGTGGCCGCCCACGGCTGCCGATCCGGCTGATGGTGGCGCTGCTGTACTTGAAGCACGCCTATGGCGAGAGCGACGAGTCGGTGGTCGAGCGCTGGGCCCAGGACGTGTACTTCCAGTTCTTCAGCGGACAGGTGTACTTCGAACCGCGGCTGCCCTGCGACGCGACGCAGATCGGGCGCTTCCGGCGGGTGCTCGGCGAGGCCGGCGTGGAGCAGTTGCTGAAGTCCACGATCGAGGCGGCCGTGGGCATGAAGGCGATCCGGCCCGCGGAGTTCGAGCGCGTGATCGTCGACAGCACGGTGCAGGAGAAGGCCATCGCTCACCCGACCGACAGCCGGCTGCTGGAGGTGGCGCGCGAGAAGATCGCGCGGCTGGCGCAGCGCGCGGGCTTGCAGCTCAAGCAGACGCATCAGCGCGAGGGCAAGACGCTGCGCCGGCGCGCGGCCGGCTATGCCCACGCCAAGCAGTTCAAGCGCTTGAAGCGCGTGCTGCGCCGCCAGCGAACGATCCTCGGGGCGCTGCTGCGCGACGTGCAGCGCAAGATGGTGACGCTGCCGCAGCAGGCCCAGGATCAGCTGAACATCTGGCTGCAGCGGGCCGAGCGCATCCGCACACAGCGTCCGCACGACAAGGGCAAGCTCTACGCCTTGCACGCGCCGGAGGCGGAGTGCATCGGCAAGGGCAAGGCCCGCCAACCCTACGAGTTCGGCTGCAAGGTGAGCCTGGCGGTGACGCACAGGCAAGGCCTCATGGTGGGCGCCAGGAGCTTCCCCGGCAACCCGTTCGACGGCCACACCCTGGCCGCACAAATCGAGCAGACCACGGTGCTGCTGCAGGACCTCGGTGTGAAGCCCACGACGGCCATCGTCGATCTGGGCTACCGCGGCGTGGATCACGAGGTCGCGCCGGTGCAGGTGATCCATCGCGGCAAGCACAAGACGCTGACCAACACGCAGCGCCGCTGGCTGAAGCGTCGTCAGGCGATCGAGCCGGTGATCGGCCACACCAAGCACGACAACGGGATGCATCGCTGCTGGCTCAAGGGCAGCGAGGGCGACGCCTTGCACGCCGTGCTGTGCGCGGCCGGCTTCAACATCCGCTGGCTGCTGCGTGCCATCGTGCGTCTGGGCCTGGCGGCCCTTCTCTTGTACTTGCGCAGCCTCGCTGCATTGGCCTGGCTGGCCCTGCATCGCTCCGCGACCGCCTCAGGCCGATCAACGGCCATCGATCACCGGCTCGCCTTCACGCTGCGCTGAGTTGGTGGAATAGAAATTTGCAGGGCCGACCCGAGTACGGTGCCCTGGTGTCTCCCATGTCGCGCATCTCGGCGAGAGTGCGATCCTGCAGCATCCGCAGGCGCCACTGGACACGCACAGCGCACGCGCACCTGCGCTCACGGCTCATCTGGGCACCACATCCAGGCGCGGCACCACTTCATCATCATCTTCGCCGTTGTCGGGCAGTAGCTCAAAAGCCTTGAAGACCGCGTATTCGACGCGTTGGGCCAAGTCTTCGTTGTTAAAGACCCCGGGGTATGTCTTGCGCAGCTTTCCACTGACTTTCATGTTGGTCACCAGCGACCGAATAATCGCCGCGTAGTCTTCGTCGCGGCCCTCAATGATTTCCTTGAGGCTCTCGCTCGCAGTGTCATAGCGCCGCAGGTACACGGCCTCGTCCTTGAGCCCGTGCAGGATTGAATGACGGATAACGTCAACCAAGTAGGCTGACTGGAGGGTGAGGTCTGCATAGCGCCAGGTGGGCAGGCCCCTGTTCCAGTCAGCTACGTGCAGGTTGGACTCGACACCATCTTCGTACAGCACCGTTGCGCCGAACTTGCACACCGAATCCATCGTGGCTATCAAAGGCCGCGAGAGATGCTCCAAGGCGGTGTCGTAGGCGGCGCGCCGCATCGCGTTCTCGCTGATCACCGCCGACACCGGCAGGATCACGGGCGCTGGCAGAAAGCCATCGCGCCGAAGGATGTCGTTGATCAAGAAGCGAGACAGCCGACCATTGCCGTCCCCCAGTGGGTGGATGTAGACGAAGCCAAAGGACAGCGCTGCTGCTCGAAGCAGCGAGCTTTGCCCACGAGTGCGTTGCTCGAACGTCCGCAGCCCGTCCATCATCTCGACCACTATTTCATGTGGCGGCGCCAGGTAGTCGATTACGGGTTCGAAGATCGAATTGGTATGTCCGACAAACACTGGGGACCGGCGGATACCTAGCTTGGCGCCCACCATCTTGTCGCCCATGATGGCCCGCTGAATCTCAAGCATCCCCTCTTCCGTGAGGGCTGACTCGATCTTGCCGCAGTGCGTGCTCATGGCCCGCGCCAGCCGGCGAATGCGGTCCTCTGCCTTACCTTCGGACTCGATGGCGAAGCTGGCCTTGCTCTCCTTGATCGTCAGCCAGTTGACAGCACGCTCGATCGTCCCAAGCCCGAACTGATCAACCATGTTGTCAATCTCAGCGCGCAGCAACGCGGGATCGACCACACACTGCCTGCGAATGTCGACCATCGGGCAAAAAGCACGGGTACCCGGTAGGTTGTTGTTGATGCGCCAGCGGCGCACCTTGTCCGGCACCGTGGCCGTGAAGTACTGCGACGAGTCGAGCAAGTCGACGTAGTTTCCGCCAGCGTCGCCCACGCCATCCAGGATGGAGCCGGTGAGCCATTCGTAGAGGAAGCCGCAGCGGCGCGCGTATGCCCCCGTGTACTCTTCCTTCGCCCACGCAGCGATCGGCTCAGGTCCGGTGACCTTGAAGAGCCGGTCGAGAAAGTCCAGGTCGACTCCCTCATACTTGAGCGCAAACGTCAGGTGTGCGCTCAGCGTCGCGTTAGGCTGGTACTGTGCTGGGTACGTCTCCACCGTGAAGCCGTTTGACGCTGCGCTGGAGCGCGCTGAGCCTATAAGGCTCCGTACCCTGAAGGGTTGCACCGGCGCCACGCCGTACGCCTCAGACAGCCACTTACATCCGGCGTGCTCACCTACATTTTGCATATCGCGCCAGCAAAACAATTATTTTTGCCATTTTCAACGACAAAACGATTGCGATCAACGGCACCGTGGAGGTTCTGCGTGATCGACCACAGCCTCCGCCCCCGAGCTGTCGGGGCGGGTCCACGTCTATGCGACCTGACGGGCTTTTCCATCACCGGCACGGATCTACTCATTACCTAGCGCGGACTTTTGCTCCGGCACCAAGATGCTGAGGGCGAGGGGGCGTGCTTGCAGCGGCAAACTGGCTCGGTGGGACAGTCATGCGCCAAAACAGCTCATTGCACGTTAGCGAAGGATGTGGCGGTAGACAGGGTGGGGGAATTTGCTCCGCCGAGCCGGTAGACACCCCGGGAGAATTTGCTTGTTCGGCAGCAAAGCGCGGTGATAGTCGAGTAGCTAGGCCATAGGGCTTCGCCCTCACAGATCCGAGCATGCGGCTTTCCCGCACTCGGCTCTTCCCGAAGGTCACGCACGCCATATGCGTTGCTCCACCCAAGAACGAGTGATCCGCACGGGGGGCAGTGGGTAGCGCGCCGTCACCGTCTCGAACCAGTCCCAGCCTGCCCTGGCGGCGGACAATTATCTTGAGCGCTCAGCGACAACTATCGTGAGCGGTTGACGCAGGCCGCCGGGGAGCGTTTTGCGGGTGGGTTCCTACAGTGGTTGGCTTCCAGAGGGAGGCAGCCACGGTGCCCGGCAAACGCATAACGGACCTGCAAGTGAGCAAGTACAAGGAACTGAGGGGCAAGCACAGCCAGGAGGCTGCTGCAGCCAAGACGGGCATCAGCGTGGCCAGCGCGCGGCGGCTGGAATCGGCGACGACATTGCCATCACAACGCCCACCGCGACACTGGCGCACCCGCGCCGACCCGCTGGCCGAGGTGTGGGCCAGTGAGGTGGTGCCCATGCTGGAAGGCGCACCGTCGTTGATGGCCGTCACCGTGCTGGAGGAGTTGCAGCGCCGCCACCCCGAGCGGTTCGCCGATGGAGTGCTGCGCACGCTGCAGCGGCGCGTGAGCCAGTGGCGCGCCGAGCACGGCGGCGAGCGCGAGTTGTTCTTCGCGCAGGAGCATCCGCCGGGCCGGCTGGGGCTGTCGGACTTCACTGTGGCCGACGATCTGGACGTCAGTCTGGGGGGGCTGGCCTTCCCACACCGGCTGTACCAGTTCGCGCTGGCCCACAGCGGCTGGCGCCATGCGAGGGTGGTCCTGGGCGGTGAGAGCTTCCAGAGCCTGGCTGCAGGGCTACAAGACGCGCTATGGATGGCCGGTGGCGTCCCGCAGGAACACCGCACCGACAGCCTGTCGGCGGCCTTCAACAACCTGGCCGAGCGCGAAGAGCTGACGCGGCGTTACCAGGCCCTGTGCAAGCACTATGGCATGCGGCCCACGCGCAATAACACCGGCGTGAGCCACGAGAACGGCTCCATTGAAGCGCGCCAAGGCAGCCTCAAGCGCGGACTGGACCAGGCTCTGCTGCTGCGTGGCAGCCGCGAGTTCGATGACCTGCCGGCCTATGAGCAGTTCGTGGCGGAGACCGTGCGCCGGCTCAACGCGCGCTGCGCGCGCGCATGGGAAGTCGAGCGCACCAGCCTTCAACCGCTGCCGACTCGGCGCACGTCCGACTTCGAGGAGATGGATGCGCGCGTTAGCAAGTTCGGCGTGTTCAGCGCCAAGGGCGTGCTCTACAGCGTGCCTTCGCGTCTGGCCGGTCAACGGTTGAAGGTGAGGCTGCACAGCACCTATCTGGACGCCTGGCTGGGCGGAGTGAAGGTCTTCGAGTGCGAGCGGCTGCATGCCAGCACGGCCGATCGCCACCCCAAGCGCATTGACTGGCGTCACATGCTGCCCAACTTGAAGCGCAAGCCCGGCGCCTTCGCGCGTTGGGTGTTGCGCGATGCGATGTTCCCGCGCAGCGAGTACGCCCTGGCCTGGGAGCACATTAGCCAGGCGTTGCCCGAGCGGGCGGCCTGCCGCTTGATGGTGGACCTGCTGGACCTGGCCGACCGAGCCAACGTGGTGGCAGAGCTGGCCATCGAACTCGCTCGCTTGCTGGATGGCGCCGAGCTCCCCGACATCGATGTGCTCAGGGACAGGTTCGCGCCACGACCGGCTGCGATGCCTCAGGTGGTCGTGGTGCTGCCGTCAGCGGCGGTCTACGACGAACTGCTGGAGGCCGCATGAGTGCCGACACCAATGCATCGGGGGCAGCGGTGCCACTGATGCTCACCGAGCTGCGCCTGCCGACCATCAAGCGCTTGTGGGCCGATGTGGCCGCGCAGTCCAACCGCGAGGGCTGGCCGGCCGAGCGGCTGCTGCACACGCTGCTGGGCCATGAGATGGCCGAGCGCGAGACGCGGCGCCTGGCCCGTGCACGGGTCGACAGCCAGCTGCCGCCGGGCAAGAGCCTGGCCGACTTCGACTTCGCTGCGGTGCCGGCCGTCTCCAAGGCCCATGTGATGGCGCTGGCCGAGGCCGACAGCTGGATTGCGCAGGGCCACAACTTGCTGGCCTTCGGCCCGCCGGGCACCGGCAAGACGCATCTCGTGGCGGCCATCGGCCACGCGCTGATCGACCGTGGGCTGAAGGTGCTGTTCGTGCGCACCAGCGAGCTGGTGCAGCGCCTGCAGGCAGCCCGGCGCGACCTGCGCCTGCCGGCGGAGTTGTCCAAGCTCGACCGGTTCGACTTGATCATCTTGGACGACCTCAGCTATGCACGGCGCGACCAGGCCGAGACCTCGGTGCTGTTCGAGCTGATCGCCGAGCGGTACGAGCGCAAGAGCCTGGCCATCACGGCCAACGCACCGTTCTCGGCGTGGGATGAGGTCTTCCCGGACAAAGCCATGACGGTGGCTGCGGTCGACCGCCTGGTGCATCACTCGACCATCCTGGAGATGAACGTGGACAGCTACCGACGCCGCGCTGCGTTGCCGGCGCGCCGGCAACGCAGCGCACCTCCAACACCGTGATCAACACCCATCCGCACCGCTCAAGATAGTTGACGCTGGCAGCTCAGGATAGTTGACGCCGGGCACTGCCCGCCGCGAGCGCTGGCTGCGCCGTTTCAGACAGGTGAACCATATTCGCCGCAGTGCCTGCCGAAAGCCGGCCAGGGCCCGCCAGTTGTGCGGCATACCGTAGTGCGCGCAATGGCCTCGCAGCACGCTGACGTACCAGCGGCACTGGTCGTCCAGGGAGTCGTGCAGCTTCGGCGGCTCGACATGTGGCAACGGCCTGGCCATCCAGTGTTGGTGCCAACGGCTCACACTGGGCCCAAACCAGGCCGCCAGGCTCTCTGCCTCGCCGACAAGGGGCCTCAACTCTGACCAGTACCGCCCAAAGACCAGGTGAAGACCATGCACCCGGCGCGCCGCCGAGCCGAGGATGCCCTGTCGGAGGGGATCGGGACGATTCTGAAACTCGGGGGCTGAAAACAATCGCAAAGCCTCGACCAAGCTCCACCACAGCGGCTCGACGGAGCCCGTACGTCAACCTCAAGGACGTGCTGGATCACTTGCCGACTCACCCCACCGGCCACATTGACGAAATGTTGCCGCACCGCTGTTCATCGTCGGCAGCTTGACCACACCGGCGGCGGCGTCCCGCCTGATACGCTGCGCCGATGACCACACGCAAGACCGGAGCACGCAGGAAGTCCAAACCCAAACACGCCTACCGATTGCTGGTGAAGCTCGAGGGTAGCGAGCCGGCCGTCTGGCGGATGATCAACATGCCCGGCCACATGACGCTAGCCGATCTGGATCGCGTCATCCAGGCGGCGATGGGCTGGACCAACAGCCATATGCACATGTTCGCCATCGACGGCAAGCTGTACGGCTGGGCCGATGAAGAGTGGATCGACGACGAGCCTGTGCTGCCCGACGACGCGTTCACCCTCGACGAGGTACTGGGCGCGGCGGTTAAGGGCTTCCTGCACGAATACGACTTCGGTGACGGCTGGCACCACGACGTGACGGTGCAGGCGGTTGAGCTCGCCAACGAAGGACGCAACAGCTGGCCAATGTGCTTGGCCGGCGCGAACGCTTGCCCGCCGGAGGACGTCGGAGGACTCGGTGGCTATGAGGAATTCCTGCAAGCCATCAATGATCCGTCCCACGAGCAGCACGACGCCATGTGGCGGTGGTGCGGTGGTCCGTTCGACCCGAAAGGTTTCGACATCAACTCGGCCAACCGAGCGATCCGCGACGCGCTGTCCGAGCTTCTCTGAGCAGGATCAACCAGGCCGGAACGCAGGCGCCAGGGCGTGATGGCAGGACCGATGCGGCGGCTTGACCGACAGCTTCGGACTGACCAGTCTCCAGCAGTCCCGCCTGCTGGCCCGTGCACCGTGCGCGCCCAACGGCCGCGAAGAAATACTGTCGATGCGACGACTGCTGTACATCATGGTCGATGTTGGCAGCCAGCCGCACGTTGACTGGACGCGGCGTGCCGACAGGCATAGCAGCGTCGCGCTGGCGCCGGCCAGCATCAGTGCGGTCAGCGACACCAACGTGCGTAAGCAATGGGATGGACGCCCCCACCCGTAGACGGCATCGAAGTGCCACAGTGGATGTGTCAGCAACCACTCGATCGGAAGGGGCGTCCACCATGGAGATTACGACGATCGGCCTCGATCTGACCAAGAACGTGTTCCAGGTTCACGGGGTCAACGAGCGCGGCAAGGCCGTGCTGCGCAAACAGCTCAAGCGCGACCAGGTTGCTCCGTTCTTCGCGAACCTGCCTCCCTGTCTGATCGGTACGAGGCCTGTGCAAGCGCGCACCACTGGGCACGCAAGCTGCAGGCGCTGGGCCACACGGTCCGGCTGATGGCGCCGCAGTTCGTCAAGCCATACGTCAAGAGCAACAAGAACGATGCCGCCGACGCTGAGGCGATCTGCGAGGCCGTCAGTCGGCCGTCGATGCGCTTCGTCCCGGTCAAGAATGTCGAGCAGCAGTCGGTACTCTCACTGCACCGCGTCCGCCAGGGCTTCGTGAAGGCCCGCACCGCGCAGGCCAACCAGATTCGGGGCCTGCTCGGGGAGTACGGCCTGGTGGTGCCGCAGGGCATCGCCTACATCGCCCAGCGCGTGCCAACGCTCATTGAAGATGCCGAGAACGAGCTGCCGGGCAGATTCCGGCTGCTCATCCAGTGCCTGCTCGACCACCTCAAGGTGCTGCAGGAGCAGGTCGACGAGATCGAAGTGCAGATCAAGGCATGGCACCGTGCCAGCGAGGCCAGCCAGCGTCTTGAGAAGGTGCCCGGCATCGGGCCACTGACCGCGAGCGCCCTGGTCGCCAGCATCGGCGACGCGAAGAACTTCGACAACGGTCGCCAGTTCGCGGCCTGGCTGGGCGTCGTCCCGCGACAGCACTCCAGCGGCGGCAAGCCGACGCTATTGGGGATGAGCAAGCGGGGTGATGCGTACCTACGCACGCTGCTGATCCACGGCGCACGCTCCGTCATCTACAGGGCCACCCAGCGCGCCGATGCCGACGGCTGGCTGGTCAAACTTACGACGCGTCGCAACAAGAACGTTGCGGCGGTCGCGATGGCGAACAAGACCGCGAGGACCGTCTGGGCGCTGTTGGCGCACGGGCGAGAGTTCAAGGCTGACTACGCCGCAGCGTAGCCAGACACCGACCGCATCTACTGGAACAGGAGAATCCCACCGCCGATTGCTCAGGCAAACCAGCAAGTTGATGGCACGACAGGTAAGACCGTGGTTGGCACAGCCCGCGTTGACCGAGGCACTTCGAGTGCGTGTAAGCGATTGGGCGCCGACCAGCAGAACCCATCAGGGACAGCGAGCTCGTCTCGCATTGAAAGTCCGAATGTACGGGCGCAATCTTTTTCTTCGTGCGGCAGCGACCTGGAAGCTTGGCAAACCGGGGGCGTCCATGTACGGGCAACAAGCCACGCCCTTGAGCCCCGAGCGTGAGAGCCTAAGTTCCCCCGTACATCAACTGGGAACGACTGGCAACTGATCTGGAAGACCTCAAGCGACGCCTCGTCGTGGGGCCCGCTGGCGCTAGCTTACTGCTCAGAAGCGTCCGAGCGGAGAAAATCGACATTGGCCGCCGTCACCAAGCAGCATGCCTCTCCCATGTAGTCGATCGGCTCGGCATTGAACACTGAGTGATGCAGTACCCCGTCAGGGTCACGCATACGCAGCACGAGATCGCGCACACGCCCGTGGGCGCTCAGCGTGCGGTAGAACAGATCGCGATCTTCCGGTAGGGCGCCATAGGCGTGGGAGGACGTTTCGGTGCCCAGCACTTCGGCCTTTTCCAGACCATATTGCCGTAGCAGAGCCGCGTTGGCTTCCACAATGCACCTCGCAGTGATGGACACGATGGCCATCGGCACCGGCGCTGCATCGAAAAGAGTCCGAAAGCGCTTGTGGCCGGCCTCGACCTCTTGCCGCGACAGTTCCGCCCGACGAAGCGTATCGATGCTCTCCAAAGCGAAGGAGAGGTCCGCGCCCAACTCATCCAGCAGCTTCAGTACTTCTTCGTCGAAGAAGCCGCGCTCGCCGGCACAGAGCATGAGCACGGCATACACGGTGCCAGCGCGGTACAAGGGAATCCAGGCGATGGACCGAATGCCTTGCGCCACGGCTTCCTCACGCCAGCGCCCAGCCTGCCCGTCCAGGACATAGTCATTGCTGACAAGACGCGTGCCACCGTTCAAAGCTCTCACCGTGTAGGACTCTTGCAAGTCAGGTGCACTCAGTGGCAACGGGTTTGGTACGTTCTCCAGCACCCGAGACGCAGGCCCTGCGCAGGCAGCCCGATGGGCAAGGTCGCCATCACGCACGTAGACGCACGCCAGTGACGCATGCCCTGTTTCCACGCAGATGCGACAGGACTCCTGCAACAACCGCTCTTCTTGCTGTTCGCGAAGCACCATCCGATTGGAACGGGAGAGTGCCAGGAGGAAATTCCCCAGCCGCTCAGCCCGAAACTTCGCCGCCTGATAGTCGCGCCGCCGCTGCCTGAGCAACCGAAGCGCGGCGGCAAGCCACACTGCCAACGCAATGACGAGGAGAAGAACAAGTACAGCGGCAGTAGTCATTGTTGCTTGATGCCATCAGATCCTACTGTTCATCCCTGGCTTTGAGGACGCCGAAAACACAGAGAGTCGTGCTGATCCGTGCGGCTCTCCACGATGCTGCGGACCGGGGGGCCTACCCTCATCAACGGCGCAGTCCCTTCCATGTCCAGGCGACGAGAAGGGCAGCCGCCGTGCTTTTTCAAGGGTGCCTCCAGGAAGACCTGAATGCCACAGGTGAATTTCGGCGAACGTCACCGCCCATTTCGGTCATCGTCACCGCCGGACCGGTGGCAGGTGCTGCGTCGAGTTTGAAGTCTAGGGTGATGAGTGCTGGATCGGCTCAAGATTCGGCTTCCTTAGCTGCTGCGTTAGTCTTGCCGGCGGCACGCCTCGTGCGACCGGATTCACCGTCAACGCTGAAGCACCGGAAGTGCTGCATGAGCCGCTCCAGGATGGCATCGGCCACCATCGGGTTGCCCAGCCAGGCGTGCCAGTGCTCGATCGGAAGCTGGTGCGCGATGATGGCGGTGCCCCGCGCCGTGCGATCGGCGTTCATCTCCCCAGCAAGTCGGCGCGCGTGGCAGCATCTGTGGGGGCCGTTCCGCGGTCGTTAAGCACAAAAACAAGGACGTCGACCTTGGCCAGTTGGTCAGGCAGCGCCTGAAGCGCCCCGCGCCGCCAGGATGCACAGCTCCTCAGCCAGCTGCGGCACACGCAGTTACCGCGCCGAGTGCTCTTGCCGGCAGCCCAAGGCGCAGGTAGTCTCAGAACGCCACTGCAGCCTGTCGCCGCTGGACTGGTTCGCGTCATGCAGAAGGTCCATGCGAACAGGAACCTGCCGATCCGGGCAGATGTCGATGCACGCCTGGCATTCGCTGGCGCTCCCCAGGACCTTCAGGAGATGCTGGGCAGCCTGCTGGACAACGCCTGCAAGGCAGCGAAAACGCAAGTGCTGGTCAGCGCCATGCAGGCCGGACGGCAATTGCGCGTGGCCGTCGACGATGGCGGCCCGGGCATCGCGCCAAATCAGATGACAAAAGCGCTGGAACGCGGCCATCGGCTGGATGAGACAACGCCAGGCAGCGAGCTGGGATTGGCCATCGTGCAGGAACTGGCCACGCTGTATGAAGGGTCGGTCGAAATAGGCGTGAGTCCTCTCGGCGGGCTTCGAGTTGTGCTGAACCTGCCAGCGGGTTGACGCCGAGAAGGCGAACAAAAACTTGGGCTGGTTATGCGACAGCGCCCAGGCGCCTTCGGTACTTCCGTCGGTGCCCGGCGGGGCTGCGAAGGCCCAGTGAACTCATGATCCGCACGTTGGGTGCCAGCAGATGTCGGCATCCACCGCGACCACGAACGCCTGGAGGCTCCTCAATGAAGATCAGCCCGTCGAGCCCACCTTCAAGCGGGTGTCCGGCACCTGGATACGTTGCACCTGCTCTGAGATCACCCACCCTGGGAGGGCGTCCCGAAGTGAGGCGACCGCGTCCGGGCTGGCAACACTCACCAGCATCGTCCGGCCGCTATTGTCCAGAACGTCTCCGTGTTGAGATGCAACGGCAGCGGCCACTTCGGCGGGGGAAGCAGCACTCTCCTCTGAACGGCGAAGGACGAGTCGCACCATGAGCAGGAACTTACCACATACGGCAGTTCCGGGTTGACCGTCTACGGGATCAAACCAACCCCTTCCATGGGCTGAATGAATCCCAGTGTCTTGGCCGAACTCGTGATCAGGCCCATGATGGCGACGGAGCGGTCACGGGTCCGGGGCATGTTCAGCACGGTCGCGTTGGCTGACAAAAGCGCAGCCGTCACGCCGGTGACCGCAGGACAGGCCATGCTCGTGCCGGACATCACACCGTACTTGCCGCCCGGCAATGTCGACACGATCCCTTCGCCCGGCCCGCAGACATCGATCGCCGGCCCCACGTTGGAGAAGGCGGAAACATAGATTTTCGGATCGCTCTTCGCGAAGGGGGCGACCTCGTCCAGGATCTCATTGGACGCAGCCGGATAGGTGCCCTTCTTCCCCAGGCTGCTCACTGCCACGGCAACGTCCCACGCCGCCGGATAGGACACCGGCTTGCGCCCGTCGTTGCCGGCGGCCACGACGCAGACCGTGCCCTGATCAAAGGCGTCCTTCATGGCCGCATGGACCGTGTCGTCGGGCACCTGCGACCCGAGGCTGAGATTCAAGAGATCACAGCCGTCCTTCACGCCTTGATCGATCGCCCGGATGATGTCGTAGTTGTCGGCACCGCCCCCGGAGTTGGGGAAGACGCGGTAGCTCATCAGCGTCACCTGCGGCGCGATGCCGCGCTTGCCCGGCGCATGATGGGCATCATTGGGATGCAGTTCGCCGCGGCTGGCAATGATGCCGGCCACATGAGTGCCATGGTCTCCGTCCTTGGCCGCCGGTCCTGATCCGCCGGCGTCGCCCTCATCGACGACGAACGCGGCGCCACCAGCGACCACCAGGTCCGGATGCGCGCCATCGACACCGGTGTCGATGACGCCCACCTTCACGCCCTGCCCTGCGTTGGCCGGCCGGTTGCCATACAACGCCGCAGCGAAGTCCGGCACGGCCAGGTCGACCGGCTCGACCGCGAAGGTCGTGCCGGACTTGAGCGTGAACTTCTTCTTCCCATAGCCCCAGTACCCGGCCGGCGAGTAGGCCACCAGCAGGTCCAACTTCACCGAACTTCCAGGGAAACCCAGTGTCGCCACACCCTTGCCGTTGGTCGTGCCGCCCGCCCCTTCCCGCTTGGCGAAGCTCGTGAATGCCACCACGGTCACGCCCTTCAGCGGCTTCTTCGTTTTCGCATCGACGAAGGTGACCTGCAGCTTGGTCGCCAGCGCGAGTGCAGCGGCAGGAGCCGCCTTGGTCAGCACCTCCAGCCTCGGCATGCGCATCAGCTCGTACTTGACCAGCGGCAGCACCTTCACGCCGGGATCCGAAACACGCAACGCGGCGATCTCTTCAGGGCCCATCTCGACCAGCTTGGGACCGTTCGCCTCGATCGAGTGGACCACCTTCATCACTGGCTTGCGGGACTTGCCCGCGGTCGACATCAGAGCGAGGCGATTGGTCGCCGCGGTGGCGAACACGGCGCTTCCTTCGTCGACGTTCCTCATGTCCTCAGACGTGAAACCTCGCAGTGGCATGAGGATGAAGCGGGCAGTGGTGGCGGTCTTCTTCGATGGCATTGCAGGTCTCATTCGTTGAAGGGCGGCACATGGTCGGGCCAGTGCCTACCTGCAGTATTGAAGTCCACCCTCATCGCGGCATCCCCAATACTTACGAGGCCCAACGGCCCGTCTGGACCGGGACGGTCGTCGGGCCCGCGCGCGCCACTGGCCAGCCGGACGGATCTCGTGCGTTCTCAGGCTGGGCGGCTTCGGCTGCTCTGCAGGTCAGCTGCTGGGATGCCGCAGCGGCACGAATCGCTATTCGGACTTCTGCAAAACAGCAAGCGCCTGCCGCCGCAACGGTTTGGGCGCTTGATGGAAAGCCAAGATCATCTGTGCCATCTCGTCAGCGTCGCAGTAAAGAAACGCCACCGGGACCTGGAGGACAGCCGCCAGACGCATAGCAATCTGAAAGTCTGGGGCGTGAACACCCTGTTCGTACCGATTGATTCTGGTCGACGCCACAAACTCGTCAAGCCCAGCCTCGATACCCAACTGCTTCTGGCTCATCCCAAGCGCAAGCCGTGCCTCTTTCAGGCGCTTGCGCCAAACATCCGATGAGCCCTCATTTGTCGTAGACATGTTGCTACGAGAGTCGTAGCTTTTGTAGAATGCGACTACTACGACTTTCGTAGTCTTTCGTGCTGCCCAGGCTTGCGCTCGACGGGCGTTCCGGCTTGGGTCTCGCGTTGACCTGCATGGAGCGGCCTATGACCTACTTCTTCTGGGATTCCCCCGACTGGTTCGGCGGCGCACTGTGCTGCCGCTACGTGGTGGTGCAGTTCGACAAGCTGCACGTTCCGACGTGGATCGACGGCGCGCCCGCCACGGCCGAGTGGCACTGGGCGCTCGGCCTCTTCACCGATGGCCAGTTCCAGGTGCTCGGGGCCTGGCGCGACGAAGGCCCGGCAACGGCCCAGCGCATCGCGGCGGACCTCCATGACCGCGGCATCGAGCGCATCCAGGCGCTGGCCGCCGACGACGCCCTGGCTGCTGCCGTGAAGGGCCTGTGCCCCAGGGTCTGCGATCGCACCGTGGCCGAACTCGCTGCCCCGGGTGCCGCCAGCGCCCGCATGCGGCAGGCCATCCGCTGGACCGACACCGCCGCGCAGCACCTGCAGGAGCGCATGTCGCGAGCCACGAAGAAGCAGGGCCCGTTCGCCGATCACGCGGCGGCGGCCGACTTCATCGCGCAGGCGTTCCAGCGCGCGGACCGCGACCTGCTGGCCGACGACTGGGACCGTGCCAAGCCGGCGCCCTACGGCCTGAGGGCCGCGCCGCCAGTCCTGGCACGAACAGCCTCGGCACGCGCGGCCCTGGCACAAGCGGCCTGATCGCCATGGCGACCCGGCTCGCAAAGGACTGGCAGGACATCCTGTCGCAGGTGCGCGGCGTGCTGCGACGTCGCGGGCAGAGCAAGCACGAAGCGGAGGACCTGGTGCAGGAGGCGTGGCTGCGCCTGGTCCGCTACGAGGAGGAGCACCAGAGCGTCGAGCGGCCCGAGGCCTTCCTGATGCGCACGGCGCTGAACCTCTCCATCGATGCCTATCGCACGGGCGTGGGACGGGGCGAGCACGTCCTGGTGGAGGAGGTGGTGCTGGTGGACACCGCCCCTTCCACCGAGTCCGTGGTGCTGGCCAGGGAGCGCATGGCTCGCCTGGCGCTGGGGGTGAGCCGCTTGAGCGAGAGGACGCGGGAGGTCTTCATGGCCTGCCGCATCGACGGTCTGTCCCAGGTCGAGATCGCGAAGCTGCACGGCATCAGCGTCACGACCGTCAACGAACACCTGGCCAAGGCGACACTACGGCTGACGGACTGGATGGAAGGCTGGTAGCCGTGCAACCGTGGGATGCCACCGGTGCGCCGGGGGCAAGTGACAAGCCGCGCGTGCCGCGCAGGATCTTGGCCGAGGCGGCCGTGTGGGTGACGCGGCTGCACGGCCCTGACCGGTCGCGGGCGATGGAGCTCGAATGCCTGGCGTGGCAGGCCCGCTCGGCGGTGCACCGCCTGGCCTTCGAGCGCTGCACGGATGCGTGGCTGGAGGTGGGCGGGCTGACCCGGGAGCAGGTCCAGGCGGCCATCGACAAGCAGCCGGGCAAGTGGTCATGGCGGGGCCGGGGCACGCGCGTGGCGCTGGCGGTCGCGGTCCCGTGCTGCGTGGCCGTCATTGCCGTGCTGGGCGTGCTGGGCATGTTTCGTGGGGCCGGCGACACCTACAGCACCGGCGTGGGCGAGCAGCGGCAGCTCGTCCTGGCCGACGGCAGCCGCCTGACGCTGAACACCGCCACCGACATCCGCGTGAAGCTGACGGACGCGCTGCGCGAGGTCACGGTCGAGCGCGGCGAGGCGCTGTTCGAAGTCGCCAAGGATGCCGGCCGGCCGTTCGTGGTCGGCGTGTCCGACGCCAAGGTCGTGGCCACGGGGACGGCCTTCCTGGTCCGCTCCACGCCGCCGGCACAGGCCGGTGGCGGGGTGTTCGGCGTGACGCTGCTCGAGGGGCAGGTGCTCGTGCAGCGCTCGGGCCGCGCCGTGCGGGACGTCCTGAGCGACACGGTGGTCATGAAGCCTGGCGAGCGGCTGCAGGTGCGCCGGCTGCCCAGGCCGGCGGGGCGCGCGGAGCTGGGGCCTGCCGGGATGGGGTCTGCCGGGGCGGGGCGTGCCGAGGAGGGGCCGGCGGAGCCGGAGCAGGCACAGCTGGACCGTCCCCCGCTGGACCGGCTGCTGGCCTGGAAGCGCGGACTGGTCGACCTGGGCGACGTCACGCTGCCGGAGGCCATCGCCGACATGAACCGCTACAGCGCCGTGCAGATCACGCTCGCCGACCCGCAGGCTCTGGGCGTGCTGCGCGTCAGCGGGACGTATCGCACCGGCGACAACCGGGCTTTTGCGGAAGCGGTGGCGAGGTTGCATGGCCTGGTCGTGCGGCCGCGCGACGGGGGCGTGGAGCTGGCCAGCAGATAGGCAGATAGCGCGGCGGTGAGGCGCATCACCCAGGCGAGCGCGATGGCGATGCAGCTGCCGAACAAACCCAGGCGACCTCAATGGCCACCAAGTTGAAACAGATGGTTAGCCCGATTGGGACGCCTTGGGACGACTTGGCCGCTCCTGGCATCGCCTGGGACGCAGGGATGCGCTTGCACCACCGCCGCTTTCCAGTTCCCGCGCCGCCCGCCGATGGGCAAGATAGGGCGCATGCCCGCGTCGACGACTCCATCCGACAGCCAGCAGCTCGAGCTGCTGCCTGACGCCACGGCATGGAACGCCACTCCTCGTCCGCCGTCTCGCCCGGGAGGGCTTGGCGATCCCACAAGTCCGGGGCCCGCTTGCCCAGCTTCAGCACGATTGAACGCTCACAAGAGTGACCGGTTGTCGGTGGACCTGCGAAGCCTGCGACCTCGCCTTGACGCAGTGGCGGCGCAGTTGGGAACGACATGCGCGGTACAGGTACGACGCGCAGTCGCACTCATGCTGAACGATGGCGGCGCTGGACACGATGCCCTTCAGCATGACGCCACCCTTGGACACAACACGCTTGCGCACGCCGGAAAGCCGACTGCCATGGAGATTGCGCTGCGCATGCCGCCCGGGCATGTGGCCATGCTCACCAGGCGGGCGCGCGACGCCGACGTCACCCGCGGAAGGTACGTCTGCGGATTGCTGGATGGAATGCCTGAGCCGCCGCTCCCCGCCGACCATTCGGTCGCGATCGCCGCATTGAGGGCATCCACCGACTGCGTGGCCGCCATGTCTACCGACCTCAATGCCCTGATGAGGCTGATTGGACGCGTCCCCGCCAGCGAACTGGAGAGCTATCGGTCCGGGCTGAACTCGCTGGTCACGGACGTGCGAGCCCACCTGGTCCAGGCCTCGGCGCTGATCGCCGACCTCACCCGTTCCCGGAGGCCCAGAGATGAATGCCCAACACGTTGACGGCGTCCTGGTTCAATGGGGCGAGCGGCTGTTCTATCCCTCCAACCGCATCGTCAAGCCGCTGCCGACGCCGAGGCTTGACACGCTGGTGCAGCCCAAGGCGGCGGTGATACGCCAACGCATTGAAGCCATCGTGGGCCGTGCGCCGCAGGTGATAGTCAAGGTGGCCGGCGGCGGCCAGGGCATGTCCGCCATCGCGGCTCACTTCCGCTACATCAGCATGAACGGCCAGCTCGACATTGAAGACGACCGCGGCGTCGTGCGCAATGGCGAGGACGCGGTGCACGATCTCGTCGACCAGTGGCGCTTCGGTGGATCGCTCATAAAGAACACCGGACATCGGCGGGAAGCACTCAATCTGATGCTGTCCATGCCGGCCGGGACGGACGCCGAGCTGCTGAAGAAGGCGGTGCGCGAGTTCGCCCAGGTCGAGCTGGCCGGCCACCGCTACGTCATGGTGCTGCACGAGCACCAGGCCAATCCCCATGTGCATCTGAGCGTGAGGGCGGAGGCGATATCGGGACAGCGCCTGAGGCCCTACATGAAGCACCTGAACAGATGGCGCGAGACGTTTGCAGAGAAGCTGCGCGGGTGGGGCATCGAGGCGGACGCGACGCGCCAGGCGATCCGGGGTGAGAACCGCGCCCATGAGCCGCTGTGGCGGGCCAGGGACAGGGAGGCCGGGGTTCTTCGCGTTCATCCCAGCGCGCCCACGGCCGGGCCGGGCACTTCGCGCAGGCGCGCGGATGCGATGCTCAGCTGGGCACACATCCTGAAGGCGCTCTCGGCCTCCGAAGCGGCCTCCGATCGCGAGCTCGCAAGGCGAGTCGGCAGCTTCATACGCGACTCGTCGACCTTCAAGGAAGCCACGCATCGCCGGATCGGTCCGGAGGTCTCGGCGCCCCAGGACCGAACAGCGGCGCGGGTCAACGACAGGCTGGAAGGCCGACCGGGTCCGGGACTTGATCGTGGATGACGCAGCCGCCGGCCGGCAGCGTCAGAACGGCAGGATGCCGGGCAGCAGGGGCCGGTCCAGCCGCTGTATCCACCACTTCAGCGCCTCGCCGACCCGCTCCGTGCGCCAGGCCAGCCAGAAGGTCTCGGGCGGACGCGGCGTCTCGACCTGCAGCTCGACGAGCACGCCCTGCCCCAGCTCCGCGCGCACGCAGGCCCGCGGCAGGAAGCCATGCCCCAGGCCCGCCGCCTGGGCCGCGATCTTGGCCTGCATGCCGGGCACGGTGATGCGCCGCTGGCCCAGGTGCAGGCCCACCGTGCGGTCGCTGGACGAGCGCGCGCCATCGCCCACGACGATGGCCGTGTGCTCCAGCAGGTCGTCGCGCGTCAGCGGGCGCTTCAGCCGCACGAGCGGGTGCGTGGGGAACACGCAGAAGACGAAGTCCAGGCTGCCCACCGCCGCCGCCTTGTAGCCACCGCCCGCCGGGCCCTCGCCCGCCGCCACCACGATGTCGGCCCGCCCCTCTCGCAGCGCCTCCCAGGTGCCGGTCAGCGTCTCGCAGCCTATGCGCAGCCGCGTGCCGCAGCGCAGCTCCTCGAAGGCGGCGATGTCGGGGTTGAAGGCGCTGGTGGGGATCAGGGAGTCGTGCACGAAGCGCAGTTCGGCCTCGTAGCCGGTGGCGATCTGCCGCATGCGCGACTCCAGCTGCCGGGCGCCCTCCAGCAGCCAGCGCCCTTCCCTGAGCATCTCCTGGCCGGCCGGCGTCAGCGCAACACGCGGGCCGTTACGCACGAACAAGGCCAGGCCCAGTTGCTCCTCCAGCTTGGCGACGGCGTAGGAGATCGTGGACGGCACCTTGTGCAGCCGTTCGGCCGCGGCCGCGAACGAGCCCAGCCGGGCGATGGCGTCGACGATTTCCAGCGCATCCAGCGACAGCTTGAGCAAGGCGATTCCCCCGGAATTCAATGATCGAAATTATCGATCATGAATCCACAAAACCTTCAACCTGCTCGTCACGCATCGCGCCGAGACTTCCGTCACCGCAGCAAGAGATCCAGCGAACGCCGCGACTCTCGCATCCAGTGAATTCCATCGAATCATGAAGGAGAAAACCATGCTAGATATCCGCAAGGCCGACGACCGGGGCCGCGCCAACCACGGCTGGCTGCAATCGCGCCACACGTTCTCGTTCGGCAACTACCGCGACCCGCGCCAGCAGGGCTTCTCGGACCTGCTGGTCATCAACGATGACCGCGTCGCCCCGGCCCAGGGCTTCGGCACCCATGGCCACCGCGACATGGAAATCTTCTCCTATGTGCTGGAAGGCGCGCTGGAGCACAAGGACTCCATGGGCACCGGCTCCGTGATCCGCCCCGGCGACGTGCAGATCATGAGCGCGGGGACCGGCGTGCGGCACAGCGAGTTCAACCACTCGGCCCAGGAGCCGGTGCACTTCCTGCAGATCTGGCTGATGACCAACGAGCCCGGCGCGCTGCCGCGCTACCAGGAGGCGCGCTTCGACGAAGCCGGCAAGCGCGGCCGGCTGCGGCTGATCATCGCCCCCGACGGGACTGGCGGCACTAACGGCACTAACGGCACTAACGGCACTGCCGGCAAGGAAGGCACGGACGGCGCACTGGCCGTGCGCCAGGACGCCCGCGTCTATGCCGGACTGTTCGACGGCGCTGAAGCCGCGACGCTGGAACTCGGCCCGGATCGCCATGCCTATGTGCACGTGGCACGCGGCAGCCTGGACGTCAACGGCGAACGCCTGGCCGAAGGCGACGGCGCCCGCATCCGCAACGCCGGCTCGCTGCGCCTGTCCGGCGGCGATGGCGCCGAAGTGCTGGTGTTCGACCTGCGCCCCAACGAACTGCCCGGCCTGTAAGGCCCCCTTTTTCCTCTTTCCTTTCCCCTTTTCACCCCCCCAACCTCCCGAGGAGAACCCGCCATGACCACCGCCACCCGCCCCGCTGCCGTTCCCGTCGCCATTGCCAAGCCCGCCGCCACGCTGCTCACGCCGCAGGACCACACGCTGGTCATGATCGACTTCCAGTCCCAGATGGCCTTCGCCACGCATTCCATCGACGCCGTCACGCTGCGCAACAACGCCGGGCTGGTGGCCAGCGCCGCGGCCGGCTTCGGCGTCCCGACCATCCTGACCACGGTGGCCGAGAAGAGCTTCAGCGGCCCGATGTTCGACGAGGTCACGGCGCCCTTCCCCGGCCAGGCGCTGCTGGACCGCACTTCCATGAACACCTGGGAGGACGAGGCCGTGATCCGCCGCGTCAACGAGATCGGCAAGCCCCGCATCGTGCTCGCCGGCCTGTGGACCAGCGTCTGCATCGTCGGCCCGGCACTGTCGGCGCTGGAGCAGGGCTTCGAGGTCCACGTGATCACGGACGCCTGCGGCGACGTGTCCGCCGAGGCCCATGAACGCGCGGTCCAGCGCATGGTGCAGGCCGGCGCGCGGCCCATGACCTCGCTGCAATACCTGCTGGAGCTGCAGCGCGACTGGGCACGCGGCCAGACCTACGAGCTGACCACGGGCATTGCCAAGACCAGGGGCGGCGCCTACGGTCTGGGCATCACCTATGCCAAGACCATGTTCGGTGCCCACGAGGGCTGATGCCGGCCCGCACGCCGCCCAGCCATTGCACGAGACCCCAGGAGCCCCCATGCCGCACACCGCCACGCCGGAGCTGATTCTTTTCAACGGCCGCTTCACGACGCTGGACCGCGCCCGGCCCACCGCGAGCGCCGTGGCCATCGCCGATGGCCGCTTCCTCCAAGTCGGCGACGACCGCGAGGTGCTCGCGCTCGCAGGCCCGCAGACGCGCCGCATCGACCTGCGCGGGCGCGGCGTGCTGCCGGGCCTGATCGACAACCACCTGCACCTGATCCGCGGCGGGCTCAACTTCAACATGGAGCTGCGCTGGGACGGCGTCAGAAGCCTCGCCGACGCGATGGCCATGCTGCGCGCCCAGGTGGCGGTGACGCCGGCACCGCAGTGGGTGCGCGTGGTGGGCGGCTTCAGCGAACACCAGTTCGCCGAGAAGCGCCTGCCCACCATCGCCGAGCTCAACGCCGCCGCGCCCGACACGCCGGTCTTCATCCTGCACCTGTACGACCGCGCACTGCTCAACGCCGCCGCGCTGCGCGCCGTGGGCTACACGCGCGACACGCCGGCGCCTCCCGGCGGCGAGATCGTGCGCGACGCCGCCGGCAACCCCACGGGCCTGCTGCTGGCCAAGCCCAACGCCGCCATCCTGTACGCGACGCTTGCGCTGGGCCCCAAGCTGCCGCACGACTACCAGCTCAATTCCACGCGCCATTTCATGCGCGAGCTCAACCGGCTGGGCGTCACCGGCGCCATCGACGCCGGCGGCGGCTTCCAGAACTACCCCGACGACTACGCCGTCATCCAGGAGCTGGCCGACGCGGGCCAGCTCACCGTCCGCCTGGCCTACAACCTGTTCACTCAAAAGCCCAGGCAGGAAAAGGAGGACTTCCTGAACTGGACCGCCACCTCGCGCTACAAGCAGGGCAGCGACTACTTCCGCCACAACGGCGCCGGCGAGATGCTGGTGTTCTCGGCGGCCGACTTCGAGGACTTCCGCCAGCCGCGTCCCGACGTGCCGCCCAACATGGAGGGCGACCTCGAGGACGTGGTGCGCATCCTGGCGCAGAACCGCTGGCCATGGCGCATGCACGCCACCTACGACGAGACCATCAGCCGCGCGCTGGACGTCTTCGAGAAGGTGAACCGCGACACGCCGCTGGCCGGCCTGAATTGGTTCTTCGACCACGCCGAGACCATCTCCGAGCGCAGCCTGGAGCGGGTCGCTGCGCTGGGCGGTGGCGTGGCGGTGCAGCACCGCATGGCCTACCAGGGCGAGTACTTCGTCGAGCGCTACGGCGCCCGTGCGGCCGAGGCCACGCCGCCCGTCAAGCGCATGCTGGAGATGGGCGTCAAGACCTCGGCGGGTACCGACGCCACGCGCGTCGCCTCCTACAACCCCTGGGTGTCGCTGTCCTGGCTCATCACCGGCAAGACCGTGGGCGGGCTGCAGATCACGCCGCAGCGCAACCTGCTGGACCGCGAGACCGCGCTGCGCATGTGGACCGAGAACGTCACCTGGTTCAGCAACGAGGAAGGCAGGAAGGGCCGCATCGAGGCGGGCCAATTGGCCGACCTGGTCGTTCCCGACCGCGACTTCTTTGCCTGCCCCGAGTCCGACATCGCCGACACCACCGCGCTGCTGACGCTGGTGGGCGGCAAGGTCGTCTGGGGCGCGGGCGAGTTCGCCGAGCACGACGGCGCCGCGCCGCCGCCGGCCATGCCCGACTGGTCGCCCGTGCGCCGTTACGGTGGCTACGGCGGCTGGGGCGCCAAGGACGGCGGCCCGCTGCAGTCGGCAGCCCGCCGGGCCGCGGCCGCCTGCGCCTGCGACACCCTGTGCAACCTGCACGGCCATGCTCACGCGAGCGCGTGGCAGGCCCAACTGCCCACGTCCGATGCCAAGGGCTTCTGGGGTGCGCTGGGCTGCGCCTGCTGGGCTGTCTGACATGCCCGATCGGATGCAAACCCTGGCGCTGGCGCTGCTGTGCGCGCCCTATCTGCAAGGTGCGGCGTTGAAGCTGCTGGACTTCCGCGGCGCGGTGGCCGAGGTGCGAGGCCTGGGCCTCGCGCCGGCCGCACCACTGGCGGCCGCCACCACCGCGCTGCAGCTGGCGGCACCGGCCCTGATCCTGAGCGGCTGGCAGCGCGGACTGGGCGCGCTCGCCCTGGCCGGCTTCACGCTGCTCGCGGCCGTGCTGGCCGACCGCTTCTGGCGGGCCACGGGCGCCGAGCGCCGGCGCCTTGGCATCGCCTTCTGTGAACACCTCGCATTGGCGGGCGGCCTGCTGCTGGTCGCCTGCCAGGACCTGGGAGTACTGCATGCCTGAGACCAAGACCCCGAGCGCCCCGACCGTCCCGAGCACCACGAGCAGCTTCGCGCCGCTGCGCCAGCCGGTGTTCGCCGTGCTGTGGGCCGCCACCGTGCTCGGCAACATCGGCAGCTTCATGCGCGACGTGGCCAGCGCCTGGCTGGTGACGGACCTGTCGGCCAGCCCGACGGCGGTAGCGCTGATCCAGACGGCGGCCACGCTGCCCGTCTTCCTGCTCGCCATCCCGGCGGGCGTGCTGTCCGACATCCTCGACCGCCGCCGCTTCCTGATCTTCGTGCAGCTGGTGCTGGCGGCCGTCAGCGGCACGCTGCTGCTGCTGTCGTCCTCGGGCGCGCTGACCGTCGAGTACCTGATCGCGCTGACTTTCGTCGGCGGCATGGGCGCGGCGCTGATGGGGCCGACCTGGCAGTCCATCGTGCCGGAGCTGGTGCCGCGCGCCGAGCTCAAGGGGGCGGTGGCGCTGAACTCGCTGGGCATCAACATCTCCCGCGCCATCGGCCCCGCGGCCGGCGGCCTGATCCTGGCCAGCTTCGGTGCCGCCGTGACCTACGGGCTGGACGTGCTGAGCTATCTGTTCGTGATCGCCGCGCTGCTGTGGTGGAAGCGGCCCGCTGCCGCCGACAGCGTGCTGACGGAGAGCTTCCTGGGCGCCTTCCGCGCCGGCCTGCGCTATACCCGCGCCAGCCGGGAGCTGCACCGCGTGCTGTTGCGCGCGGCCGCGTTCTTCCTGTTCGCCAGCGCGGTGTGGGCCTTGCTGCCGCTGGTGGCGCGCCAGATGCTGGGCGGCAGCGCCGGCTTCTACGGCGTGCTGCTGGGCGCCGTGGGCGCGGGCGCCATCGCCGGCGCGCTGCTGATGCCCAGGCTGCGCCAATGGCTGGATGCCGATGGCCTGGTGCTGCTGGCCGCCCTGATCAGCGCCGCCGTGATGGGCGCGCTGGTGTTCGCGCCGCCGCAGTGGCTGGCCGTGGTCCTGCTGCTGCTGCTGGGCCTGGGCTGGATCACGGCGCTGACCACCTTCAACGGCGTGGCCCAGGCCATCCTGCCCAACTGGGTGCGCGGACGCGGGCTGGCGGTCTACCTGACCGTGTTCAACGGCGCGATGGCGGCCGGCAGCTTCGGCTGGGGGCTGGTGGCGCGCGAGATCGGCGTGCCCAACACGCTGGTGGCTGGCGCCGCAGGCCTGGTGGTGGTGGCCCTGCTGTTCCACCGCGCCAAGCTGCCCGCGGGCGAGGCGGACCTGCAGGCCTCGCACCACTGGCCGGAGCCGCTGGTGGCGGAGCCGGTGGCCCATGACCGCGGCCCGGTCATGGTGCAGATCACCTACCGCGTCCGTCCCGAGTCACGCCCGGCCTTCCTGGCAGCCATCAAGCGACTGTCGATGGAACGCATGCGCGACGGCGCCTACTCCTGGGGCGTCATGGAACACAGCGCCGATGCGGAACAAGTGATCGAGTGGTTCCTCGTCGAGTCCTGGGCGGAGCATCTGCGCCAGCACCACCGCGTGTCCAACGCCGACGCGGACCTGCAGGGCGAGGTGCTGAGCCTGCACGTCGGGCCGCAGCGGCCGCAGGTGCAGCACTTCCTGGCGCTCTAGCCCTCACCGTCTAGGCCTCGCCATCCAGGTCTAGCCATCCGGACCAACCAGCCGCCGTGGATTGGCCGTCGAGCCACTATCGAGCCGGGTCAAGCCGGCAGCGGCTGCCGCGCCTAGGGCTGCGGCCCCGGGCGCAGCGCCATCAGCTCCTGCCGAAGCGCCGCGTTCTCGGCCTCCAGCTCGGCCACGCGCTGGCGCAGTGCCTCCAGTGCCTCCGGCGCTTGCGGCGACTCGAGTGCTTCAGGTGCTCCCGGGGCATCCAGGCTGGGTCCGGCCGCCGGCTGCACCGTGCCCTCATCGCCCGCTGGCGCGGGACTGGCTGCGGGCGGCTTGCGCCGGGCCTCGCGCACGCGCTTGGCCGCCTGCTTGAGTTCCTCGGCTCCCGCGGCAGCTGCCGCGACCTGCTCCTCGGGCGGCAGCATGGCCACGGTGGCGGCCGCATTGAGGGAGATCGCGCCGGACTTCACCGCGGCCACCAGCTCGGGCGCGCCACGCTTCTGGATCTTCTCGATCTGCACCACCTGGCTGCTGCTGAGCCTGGCGGCCCGGGCCAGCGCCTCGCGTGTCTCCAGTGCGTTCTCCGTGGAAGCGGGAGTGGCGGCCGGCGTCGCGACGCCGTCCTGAGACACCACCGGATCGGCGGGTGCCGGTGCAGGCTCGGGCGCCGCGGCGCTGCGCGCGCGCCGCTCGGCCACGATCTCGCGCTTGCGCAGCGCGAGCACGCCGCGCTGGAAGTCGGAGACGCTGCGCCGGCCCAGGTGCTGGTCGATCATCCACAGGTGCACATCCTCGATGGACTTGAAGCGGGGGTTCTGCACTGTCTGGAACGGCAGGCCGTGCTTGCGGCAGATGCCGTAGCGGTTGTGCCCGTCCACCAGCACGTCTCCCCACAGCACCAGCGCGTCGCGGCAGCCTTCGGCCAGCAGGCTGCGTTCCAGCGCTTCGTACTCGTCGGGCGTCAACGGATCGATGTAGGCCTTGAGTTCTTCGTTGACGACGATGTCCATGGCGACCGGGGCAAGCATGCGGGCAAAAAGGGCGACGAAAAGGGGGCGGATTCTAGAGAGCGTCTGGCGGCTCGCCAGCCTCCAGCGGTGCGAGCAGCAGGTTCAGCTCGGGCGCGCCGAACTTGCCCAGCGCGCTGCCGTCATCACGGCCGAGCAGGCCGTCGGCCAGCGCCTTCTTGCGCGACTGCAGCTCCAGCATGCGCTCCTCGATGCTGCCCAGGGCCACGAGCTGGTAGACGAAGACCGGCTGGTCCTGCCCGATGCGATGGGCCCGTGCGCTGGCCTGCTCCTGCACGGCCGGGTTCCACCATGGGTCCACATGGATGACGGTGTCGGCGGCGGTCAGGTTCAGGCCCACGCCGCCGGCCTTGAGGCTGGCCAGCAGCAGCGGCTCCTGGCGGGACTGGAAGCGGCGCACGATCTCGCCGCGCTGGCCGGCAGGGGTCTGACCGGTCAGGCGCAGGTGCGGCAGCTTCAGCGCGTCGAGCTCCACGGCGATCAGGTCCAGCATCTCGGTGAACTGCGAGAACACCAGCAGCCGCCGGCCCTGGGCCACCAGGTCGGGCAGGTGCTCGCGCAGCCACTGCAGCTTGGCGCGCTCGATGTGGGGCGTCATCTCCACGCCCTTGACCAGGCGCGGATCGCAGCAGACCTGGCGCAACTTGAGCATGGCATCCAGCACGCTGATGAGGCTCGTGGGCGTGAAGCCGTCGCGTGCCAGGATGCGGCGCACCATGTGGTCGGCCGCGACGCGCACGCTCTCGTAGAGCTGCTTTTGCTGGCCCGCCAGCGTGACGCGCTTGACGAGCTCGGTCAGCGGCGGCAGCTCGGTCGCGACCTCGGCCTTCATGCGACGCAGGATGAAGGGCCGCACGCGCGCGGCCAGCAGCCGCGCACGCGGGCCGTCGCGGTTGACCTCGATGGGCTTGCGCCAGTGGCGCGCGAAGCTGCGCGAGTCGCCGAGGAAGCCGGGCATCAGCAGGTCGAACAGCGACCACAGCTCGCCCAGGTGGTTCTCCAGCGGCGTGCCGGTCAGCGCGAGACGATGGCGCGGCTGCAGGCGCCGCAGCGCGCGGGCGGCGCGGGCCTGCGCGTTCTTGACCGACTGGGCTTCGTCGAGGATCAGCAGATGCCAGGGCTGGGCCGACAGCGTGCGCAGGTCGCGCCAGACGAGGTTGTAGGTGCTCAGCACGACGTCGGCCCCGCCGAGCTGCCCCGCCTCGCGGTCGGCGCCGTGCCAGGTCCGCAGCACCAGCCCCGGCGCGATGCGCTCAGCCTCCTGCTGCCAGTTGAATAGCAGCGACGTCGGCACGATGACCAGGGCCGGGCGGTCCAGGCGGCCGGCCTGCTTCTCGGTCCAGATGTGGGCCAGCGCCTGCGCCGTCTTGCCCAGGCCCATGTCGTCGGCCAGGATGCCGGCGAGGTTGTGCTCGCGCAGGTACTGCAGCCAGGCCAGCCCGTGCAGCTGGTAGGGACGCAGCGCCAGGCCCAGGCCGGGGGGCTGTGGCAGTGCGGCGGGGGTGCCTGCCGCCAGCAGGCGCCGGCCCAGCGCCTTGAGGTCGGCGTCGCCGTGGATCTGCCAGCGGCCGCGCGACTCGTCCTCGATGCAGCGGATGCGGTCGGCGTCCCACGCATCGAGCTTGAGCGGCTTGCCCTTCTCCAGCTCCATCGGCTTGAGCAGGTCCAGCAGCGCCAGCATGATGGCCTTGAGCGGCGCGGCCTGGGCGTGATAGCGCCGCCCGCCCGGCGCGCGCAGCGAGACGATGGCGTCGTCCTCGATGGCGCCGATGGCCACCGCGTCCAGCCAACGCTTGTCGCGGCGCAAGAGGTTGGCGATCAGCGGCGCGAGGTCGAGCTGCTTGCCGTCGACTTCCATGCCGAGGCTGACCAGCCAGGCGCCGGTGCGCCGCTCCAGGCCCAGTCCTTCGACGCGGCGATTCGGTGGGGGTGCTTCCTGCCGGGCTTCCTCGGTGAGCCCGAGTTGCCAGCCGCTGACGTACTGGCTGTGGTGGGCAAACCCCGGCTCGGTCGTGACCTGCCAGCCCTGGGCCTGCAGCTGCGGCACCTTCTCGGCATGGAAGTCGCCGAAGAATTCCTCCTGGACCAGCGTCCAGAGCGACTCGCCACCCAGCGGCACCGGCGCGCCACGCCATTGCAGCAGCGCGGGGTCGAGGGCGAGCAGGCCCAGCTTGAGCAGCACCTGCTCGGCATCGGCGTCCCGCCGTGCCAGCGTCGCCACCGTCACCTGCTCGCCGCGCGGGCCCAGCGGGCCGCGCGGACGCAGCCCCAGCAGGCCGTCGCCGCGCGTCAGCGTGCGCAGCGTGAGGTGGGGCGGAGAAATGGACATCGCGACAGTCTCGCAGCCCGCGAGACCGTCGCGAGGGTCACATCAGGCCAGAACCGACTTGATGTGCGAGGCGATGGCGTCGTCCTGGCAGTTCGTGAAGAACAGTTCCTGGAACTTCTCGCCCGACACGGTGGCCTTCAGCAGGTCCTGGTCGACGCTCTTGAGCACCGTCAGCATGTCCTTGCACGAAGCGGCCTTCAGGTCCTTCAGGATGCCGCGGTTCTTGGCCATGATGGCGGCGCGCTCCTTGGGGTAGCCGGCGCCGCGCTCGTTCTCCAGCAGCTTGCGGTAGCAGTCCTGCAGGTTCAGCTCGGCAGCCCAGCCGAAGCCCTTGGCGTAGGGCATGGACATGGCGTTGCCATCGTTGATCTGGCCGAACAGGAAGGCGTCGGTCGGGTCGATGACCAGGCCGCAGAACACGCCGGGCATGCTGTTGCAGGCCAGCATGGAGCCCATGCCGGTGCCGCAGCCGGTGATGACGAAGTCGGCGGCCTTGGAGTTCAGCAGGATGCCGGCCAGCAGGCCGTTCATCACATAGGTCAGCGAGGCCTTGTCCTCGGGCGTGTACATGCCGTAGTGGTGGACGCTGTGGCCCAGCGGCTCGGCCACGGTCTTGAGCGCGTTGTGCACGATCTCGGACTTGGCGGCCTGGCTGTTCTCGATGATGAGGGCGATCTTCATGGCGGGTGGCTTTCGAAAACTGAAGCGGAATGGGGCGATGCGTGGGCCACTGCGCCGCAGGCCCGAAAAGGACCTGCGCGCGGGCCGTCATGCCAGGCACCGTCCCGGGATCGGGCAAGACGGCGTGGTCCGAATCAGCGACCTGGCCAACCGCGCATCCCTGCAGTGGAATGCTGGCGCGGCCGCTATTGTGCCCGCCAATGGAACGCCGTTTCAGAAATATCGCTCAAACCCGAGAGCGTTGCGGGGATTCCGCCTTCTCAGTCGCCCTCGCCGCCCAGCGCCTTGAGCTGGCGGCCGGCCGGCAGCGCGCGCAGGTACTTGAAGGTGCCGGTGGCGTGGGCGCAGAGCTTGCCGTCCGTGCCGAAGACCGAGCCCTCGCAGAAGGCCATGGTCGTCGAGCGGTGCAGCAGCCTGCCCACCGCGCGCAGCTCGCCCTCGCCGGGGCGCATGAAGGTGGTCTTCATCTCCACCGTGACGACGCCCGGCCCGAGGTCGGTGCCGGTTTCGAGGATTCGCCGGTTCACGCTGCGCGCCGCATGGGCCATGGCCACGTCCAGCAGCGTCATGACGACGCCGCCATGGGCGACGCGCCAGGAGTTCAGGTGCTGCTCGGCAATCGTCAGCCTGAGCTCGGCCTCGCCGTCGCCGACCGAATGCAGCGTGAAACCGAGTTGCTCGACGAAGGGGATGTGGACCGGGAACTCCATCGCGACAGTGTCGCCTCAGTTGCCGTGCACGGCGCTGACGCCGCCGTCCACCGCCAGGATCTGCCCGGTGATGTGCTTGCCGGCACGGGATGCGAACAGCAGCGCCGCGCCCTTCAGGTCGTCGTCGTCGCCCAGGCGGTTCAGCGGCGCGTGGGAGGCCATCTTTTCCGCGCCCACCGCGGCCAGCAGGCCTTGCGTCATCTTGCTGGGGAAAAAGCCCGGCGCCAGCGCGTTGACGGTGATGCCGTAGGCGCCCCACTCGCCGGCCAGCGCGCGCGTGAAGTTCACGGCCGCGCCCTTGCTGGTGTTGTAGGCGATGGTCTTCATCGCCCCGGTGTTGCCGGCCAGGCCGGCGATGGAGGCCACGTTGATGATGCGGCCCGAGCGGCGCGGGATCATGCTGGCCTTGGCCACCGCCTGCGCGAAGACGAACAGGCTGCGGATGTTCAGGTCCATGACCTTGTCCCAGGCCGCCAAGGGATGCTCCTCGGCCGGAGCTCCCCAGGTGGCGCCGGCATTGTTGACGAGGATGTCGATCTGGCCGAGCCGCTCCATGGTCTCGGCGACGACGCGCTGGGCCTCGTCTTCCTTGGCGGCGTCGGCCGCGATCCAGCGCGTGTCGATGCCGCGCGCCTGCAGGTGGGCAGCGGCCTCCTCCAGGTCGGCCGCCTTGCGCGACGTCAGCATGACCTTGGCGCCGGCATCGCCCAGCGCCTCGGCGATCTGCAGGCCCAGCCCGCGCGATCCGCCGGTGACGAGGGCTACCTGGCCGCTGAGGTCGAAGAGGTCTTGGACTTTGGTGCTCATGGGTTGTCTCCAGTTCAGAAATATTCGGCCTTGATCTCGCGGCACAGCGGCTCGCGGCGCGCCACGACGTCCAGCCATGCGGCGATCTTGGGCAGCTCGTAGGCGAAGAAGTAGCGGGCCGCCACGCGCTTGCCGTTCGCGAAATCACCCTCCCCGCTGACGCTCAGCGCCACATCCAGCCACAACCAGGCCAGGACGGTGTGGCCAAAGGCCTGCAGATAGGGCGTGGCGTTGGCGAGCGCTTCCTCGGGCTGGCCGGTGCTCCAGGCCTTCTTGGTGGCGCCACCGAGCTGCGCCAGCGCGGCGGCCAGCTGGTTGGCCTGCGGCGCCCAGTCGGTCTGCATCGCGCGGGCTATCGTCGCCTGCACGCGCGCGGCGGTGGCCACCAGCGACGCGCCGCCCTGCTGCACGACCTTGCGCCCCAGCAGATCCAGCGCCTGGATGCCGTGCGTGCCCTCGTGGATCATGTTCAGGCGGTTGTCGCGCCAGTACTGCTCCACCGGGAAGTCGCGCGTGTAGCCGTAGCCGCCCAGCACCTGGATGGCCAGCGAGTTGGCCTCCAGGCACCACTCGCTGGGCCAGCTCTTGGCGATGGGGATCAGCACGTCCAGCACCGCCTGCGCCTCGGCGACGCTGTCGGCGGTGGTGCCCGTATGCAGCTCGTCGACGAGGCGGGCGCAGTACAGCTCCAGCGCGAGGCCGCCTTCGACATAGCTCTTCTGTGCCAGCAGCATGCGGCGCACGTCGGCGTGCTCGATGATGGGCCGCTGCGGGCTGGCCGAATCCTTGCCGGCCGCCGTCATCGGCCGGCCCTGCGGGCGCTGCTTGGCGTAGGCCAGGCTGGCCTCGTAGCCGGCGTAGCCCAGCATCACCGCGCCCAGGCCCACGCCGATGCGGGCCTCGTTCATCATGTGGAACATGCAGCGCAGGCCGTCGCCGACCCTGCCGACCAGGTAGCCGATGGCGCCCTTGCGGCCCCGCGGCGTCCAGCGCCCCTCGCCGAAGTTCAGCAGGCAGTTGGTCGTGCCGCGGTAGCCCAGCTTGTGGTTGAGGCCCGCCAGCGCGACGTCGTTGCGCTCGCCGGTCAGCTGCGCCTGCTCGTCGACCAGCCACTTCGGGCAGATGAACAGCGAGATGCCCTTGGTGCCCGGGACCGGCTTGCCGTCCGGCCCCGGCACCTTCGCCAGCACGAGGTGGACGATGTTCTCGGTGATCTCGTGCTCGCCGCCGGAGATCCACATCTTGTTGCCGCTCAGGCGGTACCTCGGGCCCAGCGGGTCGCTCTCGTCGTCCAGCTCGGCGCGCGTGGCCACGTCGGACAGCGACGACCCGGCCTGCGGCTCGCTCAGGCACATGGTGCCGAACCAGCGGCCGGCGAACTCCGATCGAGCAAAGACATCCTGCTGCACGGGCGTGCCGTGCGCCATCAGCAAGCTGGCGTTGCCGGACGTCAGCATCGCGTAGCCGCCCATGGCCACGCTGGCCCTGCTGAAGAAAGCGTTGCCGGCCATCTCGATGACGCATGGCAGCTGCATGCCGCCGACCTCATAGTCCTGCGCGGCGGCCAGCATGCCGGACTCCGCGTAGGCCCGGGTTGCGTCGTGCGTGGCCTGCGGCAGGTGCACGCGCTCGCCGTCGAAGTGCGGCTCCTGCGTGTCGGCCAGGCGGTTGAAGGGCTCGAACTTCTCGCGGGCGATGCGCTCGCAGGTGTCGAGCACGGCGGCGAAGGTCTCGGCCGAGTGCTCGGCGAAACGCTCGCGCGTGGTGAGGTCGCCGGCCTTGAGCCAGTCGAACAGCAGGAAGTCCAGGGTCTCGCGCATGGCTCAGGCGGCGGTGACGGCCATGGTGCCGCTGGCCTTGGCCACGAGCCTGCGCTCGCCGCCGGCCACCGCGTACACCTCGGCCTCGGTGAAGGTGACTTGTCGGCCGGGCTTCAACACCCAGGCCTCGCATTCCAGCTGCTCGCCGCTCGCGCCGCGCAGCAGGCTGGTCTTGAACTCGGCGGTCAGCACCCAGTGGCCATCGCCGGCCAGGGTCTGGGCGGCCGCGCCCATGCAATGGTCGGCCAGCGCCGCGATGACGCCGGCATGCACGACGCCCGTGTGCTGGCGGTGGCGCGGCTGCGCGGCCAGCGTGGCCCACACGCGGCCGGGCTCGACGGCGGTGGGCTCCACGCCCAGGTCGGCCATGAAGGGCGCCGAGCGGAAGAAGCCCCGCAGCGTGTCGAGATCGAGCCGCATTCAGCCCTCGGCCAGCTTGACGATGGTGCCCTGGGCCACCGCGCAGAGCTTCTCCACGCCGTCCTTGACCGCGAACACCTCGCAGCGGCAGACGGCCTGGGTGCGGCCCGCGCTCACGGACTCGGCACGCGCAATCAGCAGCTCGCCGACGGCCGGGCGCAGGTAGTTGATCTTGTACTCGCTCGTCAGCGCGTCGGAGGCCATGGCCGTGCCGCCCGCAAAGGTCAGCGCGTTGTCGGCCAGGTAGCTGAGCACGCCGCCGTGCGCAAAGCCGTGCTGCTGCAGCAGCTCGGGCTTCACCGCCAGCCGCAGCTCGACGCGGCCCGGCGCCACGGCGCCGATCTCCACGCCCAGCAGGCGGCTGAAGGGCTGAGCGGCCAGGATCTGCGCGCCGCGCCTGACGAACTCGTCGGGGCTCACAGCACCTCGAACACGCCTGCCGCACCCATGCCGCCGCCGATGCACATCGTGACGCACACGCGCTTGGCGCCGCGGCGCTTGCCTTCGATGAGGGCGTGGCCCGTCAGGCGCTGGCCCGACACGCCGTAGGGGTGGCCGACGGCAATCGCGCCGCCGTTGACGTTGAGCCTGTCCATCGGAATGCCCAGCGTGTCGGCACAGTACAGCACCTGCACCGCGAAAGCCTCGTTCAACTCCCACAGGTCGATGTCGGCGACCGTGAGGCCCAGCTTCTTCAGCACCTTGGGGACCGCGAACACCGGGCCGATGCCCATCTCGTCGGGCTCGCAGCCGGCGACCGCGAAGCCGAGGAAGCGGCCCAGGGGCTTGAGGTTGTGCGCGGACGCGTACTGCTCGCTGACCAGCGCGCAGGCGCCGGCGCCGTCGCTGAACTGGCTGGCATTGCCGGCCGTCACCAGGCCGCCGGGCACGGCCGAGCGCAGGTCCTTGATGCCTTCGTAGGTCGTGCCCTCGCGCAGGCCCTCGTCGGCGCTGACGGTCACTTCCTTGCTCATCAGGCCCATGACCTTGTCGGCCACGCCCATGGTCGTGGTGACCGAGATCATCTCGTCCGCGAACTTGCCCGCGGCCTGGGCGGCGCAGGCCTTTTGCTGGCTGCCGGCGCCGTAGTGGTCCATGCGCTCTCGCGAGATGTTGTAGCGCTTGGCCACGTTCTCCGCGGTCTGCAGCATGTTCCAGTAGATCTCGGGCTTGATCTTGAGCAGCGCCGGATCGGACAGCATGTGCTTGTTCATCTCCTGCTGCACGCAGGAGATGCTCTCCACGCCGCCGGCGATGTAGACGTCGCCCTCGCCCGCGATGATGCGCTGGGCGGCCATGGCGATGGTCTGCAGGCCGCTGGAGCAGAAGCGATTGATGGTGACGCCGCTCACCGTGACCGGCAGGCCGGCCTTCAGCGCGATCTGGCGTGCGATGTTGGCGCCGGTGGCGCCCTCGGGGTTGGCGCAGCCCATCAGCACGTCTTCGATGGCACCGGCTTCGATGCCGGCGCGCTCGACGGCGGCCTGCACGGCCCAGCCGCCCAGCGTCGCGCCGTGGGTCATGTTGAACGCGCCCTTCCAGCTCTTCGTGAGCGGGGTGCGGGCGGTGGAGACGATCAGTGCATTGCTCATGTCTAGTCCTAATCAGTTGGTGCCAGGGCTACTCGCTTCGCTCGCCAGGCCTGGCACGCAAGACACTCAGATTTGGGTGGGCCGGCGCTCAGGTGAAGGACTTGCCTTCGGCGACCAGGCGGGCCAGCAGCGGCGCCGGCGTCCAGAACGCACCGTCGTCCATCGGGTTCCTGGCAAAGCGCTTCATCGCCTGCACGACGTTGAACAGGCCCAGCGTGTCGGCGTAGCACATCGGGCCACCGCGGAAGATGGGGAAGCCGTAGCCGGTCAGGTAGACCATGTCCACGTCGGACGCGCGCTGCGCGATGCCTTCCTCCAGCAGGTGGGCGGCCTCGTTGACGAGGGCGAACACCAGGCGGTGCACGATCTCCTCGTCGCTGATGTCGCGCTTCTTGGCGCCGATGGCCTCACGGTGCTTGGCCAGCATCTCCTCGACGACGGCCGACGGGATCGCATCGCGCTTGCCGGGCTGGTAGTCGTACCAGCCGGCACCGGTCTTCTGGCCGAAGCGGCCCAGCTCGCACAGGCGGTCGGCGCTGGCGGAGTACTTCATGCTGGCGCGCTCCACGGCGCGGCGCTTGCGAATGGCCCAGCCGATGTCGTTGCCGGCCAGGTCCCCCATGCGGAAGGGGCCCATCGCGAAGCCGAACTTCTCGACCGCCTTGTCCACCTGCTGCGGGCTGCAACCCTCGTCCAGCAGGAAGCCGGCCTGGCGGCTGTACTGCTCGATCATGCGGTTGCCGATGAAGCCGTCGCAGACGCCTGACACCACGGCCGTCTTCTTGATCTTCTTGCCAATGGCCATCACCGTGGCCAGCACGTCCTTGGCCGTTTCCTTGCCTCGCACCACTTCCAGCAGCTTCATGACGTTGGCCGGGCTGAAGAAGTGCATGCCCACGACGTCCTGCGGGCGCTTCGTGAACGACGCGATCTTGTCGACGTCCAGCGTCGAGGTGTTGGAGGCCAGGATGGCACCGGGCTTGGCCACGGCATCGAGCTGCTTGAAGACGGCTTCCTTGACACCGATCTCCTCAAACACCGCCTCGATGATGAGGTCGGCGTCGGCCAGGTCGGCGTAGTTCAGCGTCGTGCTCAGCAGCGCCATGCGCTGCGCGTACTTGTCTTCCTTGAGCTTGCCCTTCTTGACCTGGGCTTCGTAATTCTTCCTGATGGTGGCGACGCCACGGTCCAGGGCTTCTTGCTTGGTCTCGAGAATGGTGACCGGGATGCCCGCGTTCAAGAAGTTCATCGAGATGCCGCCACCCATCGTGCCGGCGCCGATGACACCGACCTTGGCAATGGTGCGCAGCGGCGTGTCCTCGGGCACATCGGCGATCTTGCTGGCGACGCGCTCGGCGAAGAACAGGTGGCGCAGCGCCTTCGATTCCGGCGTCAGCATCAGTGCGGCAAAGCCCTCGCGCTCGGCGCGCATGCCGTCGTCGAACTTCAGCTTGACCGCGCCGGCCACGGCTTCCAGGCAGCGCAGCGGCGCCGGGAAGTTCTTGCTCATGCCGCCCACCATGTTGCGGGCGAACTGGAAGTAGGCGTCCGCGTTGGGGTGCCTGGCCTTGAGGTCGCGCACCTTGGGCAGGGGACGCTTCTCCGACACCTCCTCGGCGAACTTGACGGCGGCATCGACCACGTCTGCATCCACGACCCTGTCGAACAGCTTCTGGCCAGGGACCATCGCCAGCATCTGCGCCTCGACCGGCTCGCCGCTGACGATCATGTTCAGCGCGGGCTCCACGCCCAGCGCACGAGGCAGTCGCTGAGTGCCGCCTGCACCGGGCAGCAGGCCCAGCTTCACTTCCGGCAGCGCGACCTTGGTGCCGGCCTGCGCGATGCGGTAGTGGCAGCCCAGGGACAGCTCCAGGCCACCACCCATGCAGACGCTGTGGATGGCCGCCACCACAGGCTTGCTGCAGTTCTCCACCACGGCAATCAGGCTCAGCAGATTAGGTTCTGCCAACGCCTTGGGGCTGCCGAACTCCTTGATGTCGGCGCCGCCCGAGAAGGCCTTGCCAGCTCCAGTGATGACCAGCGACGTGATGGCCGGGTCGGCCTCGGCACGTTCCACGCCGGCAGCGACGGCTGCTCGGGTGGCAAAACCCAGGCCGTTGACCGGCGGGTTGTCGAGCGTGATCACGGCAACGCTGCCGCGGACTTCGTAATGGGCTGTCATGGGCACGACCTCGGTTGGCGGGCCATGCCGCGTCTCCTGCAGCCGGCCCAGAAATAGAACGACCGTTCGATTCTAGGCAGCGCGACTCGCGCCGGTTTGTCCCGGCAGTGACAACGCCCCTGCCAGCCGGCTGGCAGGCCGTCTGGCCCTCGCAAGGCGTCGGACAGCGCGCAGGCGCTGTCCTCGGCCCTTGCTCAGTCCTGGCTGCGGCGCAGCACCACGGTGTCCTTGAAGGCCTGCGGCTTGTCCGTCGCCGGCGTCGGCTTCAGCAGGGACTCCGCGTACAGCCGCGCCGCCTCTGCGGCGTCCTGAACCGGCGCAGGCGCGGGTGCCTGGCGCGGCGCAGGCCGGATCGCGAGACGCAGTTCATGGGATTCGCGCTGCAGTTGCTCGATCTGCCGGCGCGCCTGCGTGACCTGCTCCAGCACCTGCTGGCGCGACTGTTCGACATGCAGCACGCGCTGGTGCTCGAGCTTCACACGGCGCGACAGCCACGCGTACATGGCAGCTGCCGCAAGCAACGCGCCCAGCAGGAAGGCGCCCCCCATCTGCATGACCTGACTGCCCGTCATCTTGCTCTCCCCGGCGCCGATGCTGGCGCCTGCGGCAACTGTATCGACGCGTTTTGGCCGGCGCCCGCGCGGGCAGGCCCCTGCAGGCAGGGTTTGCCACGAGACGTCATCAATCCGCAGCCCCTGCCCGGGCCCAGCGCCTGCAGCGTTGGCTGCCAGCCACAATGCGGCCGCCATGCCCCGCCTGATCCGCTTTGCCACCGCTCCCGAGCAGCGCCGCCTGTGGCGCGCGCTGTTCACCCTCCTTCTCGTCGCCATCACCTGGCTGGCCCTGGTGCCTGCGCCGCCGCCGGCCATCGGCACGGGCTGGGACAAGTCCAACCACGCCCTCGCCTTCGGGTCGCTGGCCTTTGCCGGGGCCTGGGCCTGGTGGCCGCGCCCTCGGCAATGGGGATGGCTCGCTGCCGCGCTGCTCGCCTACGGCGGCGCCATCGAGATCGCCCAGAGTCACCTGCCGCCGCGCACCGGCGACTGGCTGGACCTGCTGGCCGATGGCTTTGGCATCGCGCTGGGCCTGCTGGCAGCCTGGCCCGTCGCGGCCATCGCAGCACGGCCGCGCTGAACGGCGGGCCGGCGCAGCAGGCGCCGGCTGTCCGGGCCCGTGAGGTGCCACCGCGCCGCCCTGCACCCTAGGGGTGCCGTCCTACAGCCAGCAGCCCTTCACTGACATACCGTTGGCAGCAGTTTGCGATACGGTCGCTCTCCATGCTGAACGAGCTGCTCCGCGCCACCCGCGCCTACACGCTGGGCCTGGCTGCGCCCCTGTCCGGCGAGGACGCCCAGCTGCAGTCCATGCCCGATGCCAGTCCCGCCAAATGGCACCTGGCCCATACGACGTGGTTCTTCGAGGCCCTGGTGCTGGTACCGCACCTGGACGGCTACGAGTTGTTCGACGCGCGCTGGCCCCGCCTCTTCAACTCCTACTACGAAAGCCTGGGCCCGCGCCATGCGCGCCCGCAGCGCGGCCTGCTGAGCCGGCCCTCGCTCGACGAGGTCAAGGCCTACCGCGCCCATGTGGATGCAGCCCTCGCCGACCTGCTGCCGCAGGCACCGGCCGAGGCGCGCGCGCTCGTCGAGCTGGGCTGCCACCATGAGCAGCAGCACCAGGAACTGCTGCTGACGGACATCCTGCACGCCTTCTCCTGCAACCCGCTGCTGCCGGCCTACGACGCGACGGCGCCGCGGCCGCCGGCATCGCCCGGGCAGGCCTGGCTCGCGCACGCGGGCGGGGTCGTCGACATCGGCCACGACGGCGCCGGATTTGCCTTCGACAACGAAGGGCCGCGGCATCAGGTGCTGCTGGCACCGTTCGAGATCAGCAACCGCCTCGTCACCTGCGCCGAGTACGCCGACTTCGTCGCCAGCGGCGGCTACCGCGAACCGCTGCTGTGGCTGTCTGACGGCTGGGCCGCCGTGCAGGCGCAGGGCTGGCAACGGCCCGCCTACTGGCTCGAGGATGGCAGCGTCTTCGGGCTGCACGGCGTGCAGCCGCTGGATCCGGGCGCGCCCGTCATGCAGCTGAGCTTCTACGAGGCCTGCGCCTTCGCCGAATGGGCCGGCGCGCGGCTGCCCACGGAGTTCGAGTGGGAAGCGGCATGCCGCCTGCCCGGTTTCTCGAACGCGGCCGACCAGGCCTGGCAGTGGACGCGCTCCGGCTATGCGCCCTATCCGGGCTTCCGGCCTGCGGCGGGCGCCGTCGGCGAATACAACGGCAAGTTCATGGTGGGCCAGCAGGTACTGCGCGGCGGCAGCCTCGCCACGCCGCCCGGCCATGCCCGGCCGACCTACCGCAATTTCTTCCCGCCGGCCGCACGCTGGCAGTTCAGCGGATTGAGGCTCGCAAGATGAAACCAGGCATCGAATGGCGCCAGCCCCGGGCTTCGGCCGACAGCGAGCAGTTCGCCGCCGACCTGCGTGCGGCCCTGTCGCGCTCGCCCAAGGCCATCTCGCCCAAGTATTTCTACGACGAGACGGGCTCCCGGTTGTTCGAGCAGATCTGCGAGCTGCCCGAGTACTACCCAACGCGGACGGAACTGGCGCTGCTGCAGACCCACGCCGACGACATGGCCGCGCAGTTCGGCGCCGGCGTGCAACTCGTCGAGTACGGCGCCGGCGCGCTGCGCAAGGTGCGCCTGTTGCTGGACTCCATCCCGCGCGACAGCGTGCAGTTCGTGCCGGTGGACATCTCGGGATCCCATCTGCTGGCTGCCTGCGACGGGCTGGCCGCCGACTATCCCGGTCTCGCCATCCAGCCCCTGGTGGCCGACTTCACGCGCCCGCACGGGCTGCCCCCCTGTCCCGCGGGCAGTCGCCGCGTGGGCTTCTTCCCCGGCTCCAGCATCGGCAACTTCACGCCGGCCGAGGCCGATGCCTTCTTGCGCCTGGCGGCCAGCGAGCTGGCTGGCGGCGGGCTGCTGATCGGCATCGACCTGGTGAAGGACCAGCAGGTGCTGCATGCCGCCTACAACGATGTGGCGGGCGTGACCGCGGCCTTCAACCTCAACGTGCTGGCGCGTGCCCGCCATGAGCTCGGCGCCGAATTCCCGGCCGACGGGTTCGAGCACCTGGCCTTCTACAACCCCGCCTACCGGCGCATCGAGATGCACCTGCGCGCCTCAAGGCCGCTGGAACTGCAGCTTGACGGCGAGGTCTACGCCTTCCACGAGGGCGAGACGCTGCACACGGAGCACTCGCACAAGTACACGGTCGAGGGCTTCCAGGCGATGGCGGCACGGGCCGGCTTTCGGCCGGGCAAGGTGTGGACGGACGAGAACCGCTGGTTTGCCGTGCTGTGGCTTGAAGCGCAGCGGGCGGCGTGAGGCTCGCAGGAATCGGGGCGGCCCGGGATGCGTCTGCGGCGAGGCAAGACAACGCCAGGCGAGGCTAGGCCTGCGGCTTGTGGCAGACCGCCTCGACGTTGTGTCCGTCGGGCCCGATGACGAACGCGCCGTAGTAGTTGGCGTGATAGTGGGGGCGCAGCCCGGGCGCGCCGTTGTCCTTGCCGCCGGCGGCCAGCGCCGCCTGGTAGAACGCATCCACCTGCGCACGGGTCGCCGCAGTGAAGGCCAGGTGCAAGGGGGCAGGCTTGGCGGTCGCCGGTGATATCCAGAGCGATGGCTTGCCATTCATGCCTAGTCCGGCGCCGTGGGGGCCTTGCATCGCGACCGCGACGCCCAGGGGCGCCAGCGCCTGAAGGAAGAAAGCCGTGCTCGCCTCGACGTCCGTCGCGCCGATGCCAATGTGATCGAACATGTGTTCCTCCAGAACTGAGGGTTGCTGCCGAAGCGCCGACGGGAGCCTGCGGCATGCCGTCGGTGCTCGACGCGACGGATCCGAAGGCCCGGCGCGAGGGCTTCAGCGCTCGCCCAAGCCTAGCAGGCGCCAGGCGCGCTCGACGCCCGTCAGCCGCCGACCGTCGTGGCCATCACGGCGCCGGCCGGCGCCGCCTCAGATCGCCAGCCGCTCCCTCACCCCGTCCGCCTTCATGTTGGCCCCACGCCCCCGCATGACGATCTCGCCGCGCTGCATCAGCAGGTACTGGTCGGCCAGCTCCTCGCAGAAGTCGTAGTACTGCTCCACCAGCACGACGCACAGGCCCTTGTCATGGGCCAGGTGCTTGATGACGCGGCCGATGTCCTGGATGACGTTGGGCTGGATGCCCTCCGTCGGCTCGTCCAGCAGCAGCACCTTGGGTCCCGGCGCCAGCGCGCGGGCGATGGCGAGCTGCTGCTGCTGGCCGCCGGACAGGTCGCCACCGCGGCGGCCGCGCATCTTGTCGAGCACCGGGAACAGCTCGAACAGTTCCCCGGGCAGCGGCGTGCCGGCGGGCTGGCTGGCCAGGCCCATCTGCAGGTTCTCCATGACCGTGAGCCGGCCGAAGATCTCGCGCCCCTGGGGCACATAGCCCAGGCCGGCACGCACGCGCTGGTGGGTCTTGAGCTTGTCGATGTTCTCGCCGGCCAGCGCGATGCTGCCGGATGTGACGGGAACCACGCCCATGAGGCTCTTCAGCAGCGTCGTCTTGCCGACGCCGTTGCGGCCCATGACGACGGTGATCTCGCCAGGCTTGAGCTCGAAGCCCAGGCCGCGCAGGATGTGCGAGCCGCCGTAGTGCTTGTGCAGGTCCCGGACGGTCAGCAGGTCATCGGCCAAGGTACACCTCGATCACTTTTTCATCCGACTGCACCGTCGCCATCGTGCCCTCGGCCAGCGTCTTGCCTTCATGCAGCACGGTGACCGTGCGATGCGCGCCGGCCAGCGTCGCAACGAAGCTCATGTCGTGCTCCACCACCACCAGCGAGTGCTTGCCTTCCAGGCTCAGGAACAGCTCGGCGGTGCGCTCGGTCTCCTCGTCGGTCATGCCCGCGACGGGTTCGTCCAGCAGCAGCAGCTTGGGGTCCTGCGCGAGCAGCATGCCGATCTCCAGCCACTGCTTCTGGCCGTGGCTCAGCAGGCCGGCGACACGGTCATGCTCCTCGGCAAGGTGCACCGTCTTCAGCAATTCGTCGAGCCGGTCGCGCTGCTCGCCGCTCAGCCTGGCGCGCATCGCGAAGCGCGCGCGGCGGTCGCCGGCCAGCGCCAGCTCCAGGTTCTCGGCGACGCTCAGTGCCTCGAACACGGTTGGCTTCTGGAACTTGCGACCGATGCCGGCGAGGGCGATCTGCTGCTCGTTCATGGTCCGCAGGTCCAGGTTGCTGCCGAAGAAGATGCGGCCGCTGTCGGGCTTGGTCTTGCCGGTGATGCAGTCCATCGTCGTCGTCTTGCCGGCGCCGTTGGGGCCGATGACGCAGCGCAGCTCGCCCACGCCGATTGCAAAGCTCAGGCCTCCCAGCGCCTGGAAGCCGTCGAATGCGACCTTGAGGTCCTCGACGTAGAGCGCAACGCCCTGGTTGAAGACCGGGCCGGATTCGGTGACGACGCGGGTCAGCGCCCGCGTGCGCGCCTCGGCGCCCGCCTCGAGAAGCTCCGGCGTCATTTCTTGAACCTCCTGGCAAGGCCGGCCAGGCCGGTCGGCAGGAACAGCGTCACCGCGATGAAGAGCGCACCCAGCACGTAGAGCCAGCCCTCCGGCCACCAGACGGTGAAGACCGACTTGGTGCCGTTGACGAAGAAGGCGCCCAGCACCGGGCCAAGCAGCGTGCCGCGACCGCCCACCGCGGCCCAGATGGCCATCTCGATGCTGGCCGCCGGACTCATCTCGCTGGGGTTGATGATGCCCACCTGCGGGACGTAGAGGATGCCGGCCAGCGCGCACATCAGCGCAGAGATGACGTAGGCGCTGAGCTTGAACGCCACGGGGTCGTAGCCCAGGAAGCGCACGCGCCCCTCGGCGTCGCGGATGGCCTGCAGGATGCGGCCCCAGCGGCTTTGCGTCAGCGCGCGCGCGATCAGGTAGCAGGCGATCAGCGCAAGGCCGCTGGCCACGCACAGCGCCACCTTCATGCCCGGCGACGTGATGGCCAGGCCCGCGATGCGCTTGAAGTCCGTGAAGCCGTTGTTGCCACCAAAGCCCGTCTCGTTGCGGAAGAACAGCAGCATGGCCGCCACCGTCAGCGCCTGCGTGATGATGGAGAAGTACACGCCCTGGATGCGCGAGCGGAAGGCGAAGTAGCCGAACACGGCAGCCAGCAGCCCCGGCACGGCGAGCGCCAGGATGATCTGTCCGACCAGCGAGTCGCTGAGCGCCCAGTGCCAGGGCAGTTCCTTCCAGTTCAGGAAGACCATGAAGTCCGGCAGGTCCGACTGGTACTGGCCGTCGCGGCCGATCTGGCGCATCAGGTACATGCCCATGCCGTAGCCGCCCAGCGCGAAGAACAGGCCGTGCCCCAGCGACAGGATGCCGCCAAAGCCCCAGATCAGGTCCAGCGCCAGCGCGCAGATGGCGAAGCACAGGAACTTGCCGAGCAGCCCGACGTAGAACTCGCTGAGGTGCAGCGGGTGGCCGGGCGCGAAGGCAAGGTGCAGGAAAGGCGTGAGCAGCAGCACGATGGCCGCGGCGAGGAGCAATGTCTTCTTCATTCGACCGACCTGCCCTTCAGTGCGAACAGGCCTTGCGGCTTCTTCTGGATGACGAGGACCAGGAGCATCAGCAGCGCGATCTTGGCGAGCACCGCGCCCTGCCAGCCTTCCAGCAGCTTGGACAGCACACCGAGGCCCAGGCCCGCGTAGACCGTGCCCGCGAGCTGGCCGACGCCTCCCAGCACGACGACCATGAACGCGTCGACGATGTAGCTCTGCCCCAGGTCGGGGCCGACGTTGCCGATCTGGCTCAGCGCGCAGCCGGCCAGCCCGGCGATGCCCGAGCCCAGCGCGAAGGCCAAGGTGTCGACCCTGGCGGTGTTGACGCCCACACAGGCGGCCATGCGGCGGTTCTGCGTCACGCCGCGCACCATCAGGCCCAGGCGGGTCCTGGCCAGCAGCAGCGCCATGCCGCCCAGCACCAGGGCCGCGAACGCGAGGATGGCAAGGCGGTTGTAGGGCAGCGTGAGGTTGGGCAGCAGCGCCCAGCCACCGGACAGCCAGGCCGGGTTCTCGACGGCCACGTTCTGTGCGCCGAACAAGCTGCGCACCGCCTGCATCAGCACCAGGCTCAGGCCCCAGGTGGCCAGCAGCGTCTCCAGCGGCCGGCCGTAGAGCCAGCGGATCACGGTGCGCTCCATCGCCGCGCCGACGAGTGCCGCCGCCAGGAAGCTCGCCGGCAGCGCGATCCACAGGTAGTAGTCGAAGGCCGCCGGCAGCCAGGCGCGAAAGCCCTGCTGAACGCAGTAGGTGGCGTAGGCGCCCACCATCAGCAGCTCGCCGTGCGCCATGTTGATGACGCCCATCAGGCCATAGGTGATGGCCAGCCCGAGTGCCACCAGCAGCAGCACCGAGCCCAGGCTCAGGCCGGAGAACAGCAGCTGGGCGCGCTCGCCCCAGGCGAGGCGCTCGCCGATGTCGGCCACGGCCTTTTGCATCGCCGCCCTGGCGGCGGGATCGGTCTCGGCGCCGAGCTTCTCGAGCAGCAGCGCGCGTGTCGCCGGATCGGCACTGCCGGACAGCTCGGTTGCCGCGGCGCGGCGCTGCCCCGGATCGCCGGACGACAGCTTGGCGCCGGCAACCAGCGCGTTCAGCTGCGCGCGCAGCCTGGCGTCGCTCTCCACCGCCAGCGCCCTTTCGAAGAGCGCGAGCTTGGACGCATCCGCATCGTCACGCAGCGTCGCCAGTGCGCTGGCCCGCGTGTCGCGATCCTTGGACAGGAGGTCCAGCCCCGCCAGCGCCGCGTCGATCTCGCGGCGCATGCGGTTGTTGAGCATCGGCTCCTCGGCGTCGGCCGGTGCCGGCGAGCCCTCGGCGACCACCAGCACCTGCCCACCCTTGATCCACACCCGGCCGTCCTGCAAGGCACGCAGGAAGGGCCCGAGCGACTCGTCGCCCGCCGCCAGCGCCTGCTGAAGCGCCGCGACGCGGTCATCACTCTCGCCCGCGGCAATGCGCGAGGCCAGCTCGGGCGACAAGGCCCAGGCCGACCAGCCGCTCAACGCGAACAGGCATCCCACTAAAAGTCGTTTGATCATGAAGATCCACGCGAACGGAACCAAGTGACGCGCGCAGCGCGCACGCCCTTCCTGCCGCCGCCGTGGATCTGGCTCTGCCAGTCCATTGGCGGCGCTCCCTCGAGGGGGCCGCGGCTTCGCCGCGGCAGGGAGTGAGCCTTACTTCGCGGGCTCGTCCTTCTTGCCCTTGTTCTCGGGGATGTAGGGGCTCCACGGCTGGGCCTTGACGGGGCCGGGCGTCTTCCACACGACGTTGAACTGGCCGTCCGCCTTCACCTCGCCGATGAAGACCGACTTGTGCAGGTGGTGGTTCTTCTCGTCCATCTTGGACGTGATGCCCGACGGCGCCGTGAAGGTCTGGCCGGCCATGGCGGCGATGACCTTGTCGGTGTCGGTGCTGCCGGCCTTCTTGACGGCCTGCGCCCACATGTTGATGCCGATGTAGGTGGCCTCCATCGGATCGTTGGTCAGCGGCTTGTCCTTGTGGCCGGCGATGCCCTTGGCCTTGGCGTAGGCGCTCCACTTCTTGATGAAGGCGTCGTTGGCCGGCGCCTTGATGGACATGAAGTAGTTCCACGCGGCGAGATGACCCTGCAGCGGCTTGGTGTCCACGCCGCGCAGCTCCTCCTCACCCACCGAGAAGGCCACCACCGGCACGTCCGTGGCCTTCAGGCCCTGGTTGCCCAGTTCCTTGTAGAAGGGCACGTTGGAATCGCCGTTGATGGTGGACACCACGGCCGTCTTCTTGCCTTCGGCGGCGAACTTCTTGATCTTGGCGATGATGGACTGGTAGTCCGCGTGGCCGAAGGGGGTGTAGTCCTCCATGATGTCGGCATCGGTGATGCCCTTGGAGTGCAAGAAGGCGCGCAGGATCTTGTTGGTGGTGCGCGGGTAGACGTAGTCGGTGCCCAGCAGCACGAAGCGCTTGGCGCCGCCGCCGTCCTTGCTCATCAGGTATTCCACGGCCGGAATGGCCTGCTGGTTGGGCGCCGCGCCCGTGTAGAAGACGTTCTTGCTCAGCTCTTCGCCTTCGTACTGCACGGGGTAGAACAGCAGCGAGTTGGTCTGCTCGAACACCGGCAGCACCGACTTGCGGCTCACCGACGTCCAGCAGCCGAACACCACGGCGACCTTGTCCTGCGAGATGAGCTGCTTGGCCTTCTCGGCGAACAGCGGCCAGTTGGAGGCCGGGTCCACGACCACCGGCTCCAGCTTCTTGCCGAGCAGGCCGCCCTTGGCATTGATCTCGTCGATGGCCATCAGCACGGTGTCCTTCAACACCGTCTCCGAGATGGCCATGGTGCCCGACAGCGAGTGCAGCACGCCGACCTTGATGGTGTCGGCAGCGAAGGCAGCGGGGGCGAACAGGCTGGCGCAGGCGGCCAGCGCGAGTGCGGAACGGCGAAGCATCGGGATTCCTCCGGGTTGGATGTGAGGGGGTCGAGTAGCCGAAGGGCAGGAGCGCAAGCCTCGTGCCAGCCCCGTGCACTTCGTCACACCCTGCACGCCGTCCCAGATCGCACGGTTGTGGCGAGTTACAGCCCCGCCGAGGTGCGTCCTGCACCGTTGGCGCGCTGCAGCATCCGGCCGCCGCACGGAAACGGGCCGGACATGCCCCGGTTTGATTCAACCCGCCGAGCCATGCGAGACCCGGCTATCGCCGCATCGCCGGCCGGCCTCAGCGGGCCGGCAGGATCACGCCGTCGCAGGGCCCGAACCCGATGCGCCGGAATCCGGGCTTGTGCGCGAATGCGCGCAGCCCGAGCTGGTCGCCGTCCAGCAAGAAGGTGCGTTGCTCGCCCTTGCCATCGGCGGTGGGCAGCGTGATGGGCTGCTTGCCGCCCTGCGTCAGCTCCAGCAGCGAGCCGGCCTCCTCGGGCGCCGGGCCACTGATGGTGCCGGTGCCCAGCAAGTCGCCCGGCTGCAGGTTGCAGCCGTTGCTCGCGTGGTGCGTCAGCATCTGCGCCAGCGACCAGTACGCATGGCGCAGGTTGGAACGCGACAGCCGCACCGGCTGCTCCATCGCCGGCGTCTTCAGCCAGACCTCCATCTCGATGTCGTAGCTCGCGCCGGCGCGGTGGGCGGGCGAATCCAGATAGGGCAGCGGCTGCGGATCCCCCTCGGGCCGCGTGAACGGGATGCGGAAGGGCTCCAGTGCCTCCATCGTGACGATCCACGGCGAGATCGTCGTGCCGAAGTTCTTCGCGAGGAAGGGACCCAGCGGCTGGTACTCCCAGGGCTGGACGTCGCGGGCCGACCAGTCGTTGAGCAGCGTCAGGCCGAAGGCGTGCTCGTCCGCCTCGTCGATGCCGAAGGGCTCGCCCAGCGCATTGCCGGGGCCGACGAACAGGCCCAGCTCCAGCTCGCAGTCGATGCGCGCGCTGGGCTTGAAGACGGGCGCCTCGGCGTCCGGCGGCTTGACCTGGCCCTTGGGCCGGCGCAGCGGCGTGCCGCTGACGACGATGGAGGAGCTGCGGCCGTGGTAGCCGATGGGCACCCACTGGTAGTTGGGCAGCAGCGGGTTGTCGGGGCGGAACAGCCTGCCCACGGCGCGGGCGTGGTGGATGCCGGTGTAGAAGTCCGTGTAGTCGCCGATGCGGCAGGGCAGCGTGAACTCGGCCCGGGCCTGCGGCACCAGCTCGACCTCGGACGCGCCGGCCTTGAGCGTATCGAACAGGCGATGGCGCAGCGCGCGGCGCTCGCGGCTTGGGCGCGCCATCAGCGCGTTCAGCTCCGTGATTCCCCAGGCGCTCAGGTCAAGGATCTGGTCGCCGATGCCCACGCCCACCCGCCAGGGCTCCAGGGAGCCCTGGCGGCGGAACGAGCAAAACGGCAGGTTCTGCAACGGGAAATCCGTGGCCGGGTCGTTGGCCGAGGCAACCCAGGAGAGGGCCGCGGCGTCGTGGGTGTGATCGATGCTCATGCCTTGAATTCTTCCTTCAGTCCCTGCCAGCAGTCGGCATAGGCAGCCTCCAGCGGCGCCTCACGCAGCGCCCAGCCCGTGGGCTTGAGCGGCCAGCGCGTCTCGAACATGAAGGCCAGCGTCGCGTCCAGCTTGTGCGGCTTCAGCTCGGCGCTGCTGGCCTTGTCGAAGGCCTCGGTGTCCGGGCCGTGCGGGACGTAGCTGTTGTGCAGGCTGGCGCCTCCTGGCTTGAAGCCCTCGGGCTTGGCGTCGTACTGGCCCAGCACCAGGCCCATGAACTCGCTCATCACGTTGCGGTGGTACCAGGGTGGACGGAAGGTGTCCTCCGCCACCATCCAGCGCGGCGGGAAGATGACGAAGTCGACGTTGGCCCAGCCGGGCGTGTCGCTGGGACTGGTCAGCACCGTGAAGATGCTGGGGTCGGGGTGGTCGAAGCTGACGGTGTTGATCGTCATGAAGCGCGACGTGTCCCAGCGATAGGGCGTGAGGTTGCCGTGCCAGGCAACGACGTTGAAGGGGCTGTGGGGCTGCATCGCCCGCCAGAGCTGGCCGCCATGGCGCTTGACGATCTCGTAGCCGCCCGGCTCCTCTTCATGCCAGGCCACCGGTGCCTCGAAGTCGCGCGGGTTGGCCAGGCCGTTGGAGCCTATGGGGCCCAGCTCGGGCAGCCGGAAGGCGGCGCCGAAGTTCTCGCAGACGTAGCCGCGCGCCGGCACGTCCAGCGGATCGACCTTGAAGGCCAGGCCACGCGGCAGCAGCGCGATGGAGCCGGGCGCCACTTCCAGCCTGCCCAGCTCCGTCGTCACGAGCAGGCGGCCCTGCTGCGGCACGAGCAGCATCTCGGCGTCCGCATTGACCAGGGCGCGGCGGCCCATGGCGCGCGTCGCGACGTAGGCCAGCGCGCCCATGCCCTGGATGCCTGCCTCGCCGTTGACGGCATAGCTGCGCAGGCCATCGACGAAGTCGCCCTCGCCCTGCAGTGGCGTCGGCCCCCAGCGCAGCGGGTCGGGCGGACTGCACTCGCCCGACGCTGCGCCGCTCTTCCACAGCGCATGCGCCAGCGGCTTGTAGCCACCGACGACGACCGAGGGCTTGCGGCGGTACATCCACGTGCGCTGGTTGTCCGCGCGCGGCGCGGTGAAGGCGCTGCCCGACAGCAGCTCGGCGTACAGGCCCAGCGGCGCGCGCTGCGGACTGTTGCGGCCTATGGGCAGCGCGCCGGCCACGGCCTCGCTGCTGTGCTGGTTGCCGAAGCCGGTGAGGTAGGTCAGTTCAGTCATGGTGTTCGTGATCCGGCGAAGTCTGCGATTCGCGCGCAAGCGCGAAGGCCTGCCGCAGCACTTCGCGGTCGCCGATGTGGTTGCACAGGATCAGGGTCAGCCGGGCCAGCCAGTCGGCGGCCTGCTCGTCGCTCAGGCCGGCCTGGGCAGCGATCAGCTCGGCGTAGAAGGCGTCGGCTTCGCGTCCGAAGTTCGGGGTCAGGGCAAGCTTGCTCACTGCGGTCTCCCATGGGCCCGTGCCAGCGCGGCTTGCACGGCCGCGGCATCGAAGCGCCGCCAGCGCGCGGCGACGACGGCATCCGGGCGGATCAGATAGACGCTGCCAGGCTCGGCGGCGTAGCGCTGCGCGGCAAGACCGTCCTCGGGCAGCGCCAGCACGCGGCCGTCGAAGCCCGCCTCGGCGCCAAACGCCAGCAGCGTGAAGCCGCCGTGCTGGAGCTGCTCGCCGAGCCAGCCACTGCCGAGCGGCGCATCGGGTGCGACGCTGCCCGGTGCGGGGCCACCGCTCCAGGCATCGACGTCAGGCGTGTTCAGCACGGACTGCGGGCAGTCGGTCGGCATCGACAACCGGCCGCTGTTGACCAGCGGCTTGGCGAACTCCGTGTGCGCCGCCAGGTCCAGCGCCGCCTTGCGCAGCCTCAGGCTCAGGCTGCTCTTGGGGCTGATGAAGTCGGTCGCACGCGTGGAGTGGCCGATGTTGTCGTCGGCGGCCGCGATGCGCTCCGCCCCATAGCTGTCGATCAACGCCTCGCCGCCCTCGCCCTTGAGCACGGCGGCAAGCTTCCAGCCGAGGTTGTCGACGTCCTGCACGCCGCTGTTCGCGCCGCGCGCGCCGAAGGGCGAGACCTGGTGGGCCGCGTCCCCCGCCAGCAGCACCCGCCCGCTGCGCAGGCGCTCGGCACGGCGGCAGCAGAACTGGTAGATGGACGACCAGGCCAGCTCGAACTGGTCCGTGCCCAGCATCGCCGCGACACGGGCCTTGATGCGCTCGGGATCGCGCTCGGCCTCGACGTTGGCATCGCGGCCCAGCTGGAAGTCGATGCGCCACAGCCCGTCGGCCTGCGCATGCAGCAGAACGGACTGGCCCCGATGGAAGGGCGGGTCGAACCAGAACCAGCGCTCGGGCCGGGCCGGATCCAGCCCGCGCGGCCGCGCCCCCGCCACCAGGCGTACGTCGGCGATGAGGAAGCGGTCCTCGAAGACCTGGCCCTGGAAGCCCAGGCCCAGCAGCGTGCGCGTGGGGCTGCGCGCACCGTCGCAGGCGACGACCCAGTCGGCGCGCATGTCGAACAGGCCGTCGGGCGTGCGCACGTTGAGCGTGACGCCGGCCTCGTCCTGCTCCAGCCCGATGAGTTCGTGCCTGCCGCGCAGCTCGATGCGAGGCTCCAGCTGCACGGCGCGCACCAGGCGGGCCTCCACCTGGTCCTGCTGCAGGTTGACCATGGCCGGCATCTTGTGATGGCTCTCCGGCAGCAGGTCGAAGGCGTACGCTTCGCGCTCGCCGTGGAAGACGCGGCCGCGCTGCCAGCGCACGCCCTCGCGGGCGACGGCTTCGCCGACGCCGAGGCGGTCGAACACCTCCAGGGTCTTCTTGGCCCAGCAGACGGCCCGCGAGCCGCTGCCGATGTGGTCGCTGTCGTCGATGACGACGACGGGCACGTCGCGCTTCGCGAGGTCCAGCGCCAGCGTCAGCCCCACGGGACCGGCACCGACGACGACGACGGGCCGGCGCTGCGGCTGGCCGCAGCGCTGCTCCAGGCTCTGGTGGTAGGGGTAGCGTGGCAGGTCCACGGTCAGGCGCCTTCCAGGGCCTTCCACATCTCCACGTCGCGCTGCGCCGTCCAGATGCGCGGATGGCTGGTGCCGCCTGCCTCGTCATAGGCCCGGGTCACGTCGAAGGGCATGCAGTGGTCGAAGATGACCCAGTGCCCGTACTTGGGTCGCAGTGCCGCCATGGTGCGCTGGTAGACGGCCTTGAGCTCCTCGCCAGCCAGCACGCCGGCCTGCACGGCGGCGTACAGCTCGCTGACGAAGGCGCGCGTGCCGTCCAGGCCCGCGGCGACCTGCGCGGCGCCCTTCAGCGCCGGCCCGCGGCCCGGCACGAGGGCACTGGCGCCCAGCGCCGCGACGGCATCCAGCGTGGCGGGCCAGTCGGCGAAGTGGGCGTCGCCGCAGTACGGCGTCGCGTCGAACTCGACGAGGTCGCCGCTGAACAGCACCTTCTCCTCGGGCAGCCAGGCCACCGTGTCGCCGGCCGTGTGGCCACGCCCGGGCGAGAACATCTCGACCTTCACGCCGCCCAGGTCCAGCGTGAGCCGGCCCGAGAACGTCAGCGTCGGCCAGGTCAGCCCGGCGGGCACGGACTCGACGTTGCGGAACAGGCGCGGGAAGCGGCCGATCTCGCTGGCCTTGTCCTGCTCGCCGCGCTCCTTGATGAGGGCCAGCGTCGCATCGCTGGCGATGACCTGCTCCAGGCCCTCGGCCCGGAAGGCCGATGCGCCCAGCACGCGCACCGCGTGGTAGTGGCTGAGCAGCACGTACTTGATCGGCACGGCGCTGACCTCGCGAATGCGCCGGATCACGTCGGCCGCCATGACGGGCGTGGCCTGGGTGTCGATCACCATCGCCGCGTCGCGTCCGATGACGATGCCGGTGTTGGGATCGCCCTCGGCGGTGTAGGCCCAGGCGTGTTCGGACAGGCGCTCGAAGGTGACCTTCTTTTCTTCCAGGTCGGCTTGAGAGGCAAAGGCTTTGGCGGTCATGACTGGGCTCCAGGGTCAGGCTCGAAATTTATCCTATTCCAAACGCATTCACCAATATAGAATTTTCAGCATGATCGAACCCAAGGGTCCACGCGGCATCCAGAGCATCGAAGTGGGTGGCCAGCTGTTGCTGGCGCTCGCCCATCACGGCCGCCCGATGGCGCTGAAAGACCTGGCCCGCGAGGCCGGCATGACGCCGGCCAAGGCGCATCCCTATCTGGTGAGCTTCATCAAGCTGGGCCTGGTGGAACAGGATGGCGGCAGCGGGCCCTACGGCCTCGGGCCGCTGGCCATGCAGCTGGGCCTCATCAGCCTGCAGCAGTACGACCCCGTCCGGCTGGGCACGCCGGTCATCGAGGAACTGGCGCAACAGCTCGGCCACACGGTGGCCATCGCCGTGTGGGGCACGCACGGCCCCACCATCGTGCGGGTGGCCGAAGGTCCCACGCCGGTGCACATCAGCATGCGCCACGGCACGGTGATGAGCCTGGCCGGCACGGCGTCAGGGCGACTGTTCGCGACCTGGCGTGGCGACGAAGCGTCCATACTGGGCGAGCCTCTCCCCGACGCCGCCACGACGGCCGAAGTGCGCCGGGAGGGCTTGGCCACGTCGCGGGACGGCGTCGTGCCCGGCGTCAGCGCGGCGGCGGCACCGGTCTTCGAGGCCTCGGGCCGGCTGGTGATGGCACTGACCGCCATCGGGCCCAGCGCCAGCTTCGACACCACCCCCGAGGGTGGACTGGTCGGCACGCTGCGGGAGGCCGCGGCCCAGCTCTCACGACGCCTGGGCCACTGAAGCCCGCCCGGAGCGCCGGACAGTCTGGCGACAGCATGTTTTGGCGAAACCCGAGCAAACTATTTTTGCAAGCCGGAACATTGGTTCCCAAATCGCCGCCCAGAGTAACGAATTGTGATTTTTTCAGGCCTTGAAAAAGTCATTTGTGATTTCGAGAGTTATAAATAATCACACCAACTCTTCATCGTTTCGCCATGGTGCAGAAACGTGAAGAAAGATTGCTGTCGCACGAACTGCAGCATTCCAGCCACACTCCCCCGGTTCGGTCATTCCAGCAAATCGCAGTGCCATCAAGGACTTGGATTTGATCGAACGACTCCGACCCCGCCTCTTCAGGTGACATCTAGGGTTTTCCTAAGTCAGTCCGAAATTCGCGCGCTCTGAGAATTTGCGCCAGCCATCGCCCGACCGGGCGAATCAACTTTGGCTGAGCCGTTTGGCAACTCACCCGCTTGCCATTCTTTTCTGGAGCAGTGATGCATAAGCAAACCAAAATCGCCGCCGCGGTCCTGTTGACCTTCGGCGGTATCAGCGCTTGGGCCCAACAGGCCGAGCCGCAACAGATTGAACGCGTGACCGTCACCGGTTCCGCGATCAAGCGCATCGACGCAGAGACGTCCGTGCCCGTGACCGTCATCAAGATGTCGGAACTGAAGTCCCAGGGCGTCACGTCGGTCGAACAGATCCTCGGGCTCCTGTCGTCCATCCAGGCCACGCAGAACATGGCCTCGGCGATCGGCAACGGCACCGGCGGCGTGAGCTACGCCGACATGCGCGGCATCGGCCCGGACAAGACCCTGGTCCTGCTCAACGGCCAGCGCATCGCCAACAGCGCGACCGGCGCCTCCGCGCCCGACATGAACATGATCCCGTTCTCGGCCATCGAGCGCGTGGAAGTGCTGCGCGACGGTGCCTCGTCGCTGTACGGCACGGACGCCATCGGCGGCGTGATCAACTTCATCACCAAGAACAACTACACCGGCGGCACGGCCAGCCTGGGCTATGACGCCCCGGAGAAGGCCGGCGGCACGACGAACAGCGCCAGCCTCGGTTACGGCATCGGCGACCTCGCCAAGGACGGCTGGAACGTCTTCGGCACGGTGAGCCTCAAGAAGCGGGACTTCATCAACGGCGACCAGCGCGATTTCAACAAGCGCATCGTCGGCGGCCTGTCCAACAGCACCTTCCCGGCCAACTACCAGGTGGCCAACGGCGGCGCCTACTACAGCCCGGCCGCCCCGGGTTGCAACGCCGCGAACCTGATCCCCAACGCCGCCTCCACGGGCTGCCGCATCGTCACGCCTCCCTTCGTCAGCATCAGCCCGCGCAGCGAAACCGTGTCGGGCCTGCTCAAGGGCACGTTTGACGTCGGCCAGAGCCTGAGGCTGGGTGCCGAGGCCTTCTACTCGAAGAACTCGGTCGAGACGCAGATTGCGCCGGTGCCCTATGGCGGCTACTGGATCAATCCGGGCACGACTTACTTCCCGACCGCGGCCCTGAGCAACCCCGCCTACAGCCCCAACTTCGACCCGTACGGCGCCGACGGCGAGCCCTTCAACAACCCGACCAAGCAGTTCCCGAACCCGGTCCTGACCCAGAAGGGCGGCGTGCTGGTCTGGTGGCGCGACCTCATCAACGGCCCGCGTTCGGACAAGTCCACCGGCAAGCAGTACCGCGCGCTCTTCACGGCTGACGGCAATGCCGCCGGCTGGGACTACAAGGCAGCCCTGGCCTACAACCACACGCAGAACGACCGTTTCCTGACCGGCGGCTATGCCGACGGCGACGTGATCGGCGAAGGCCTCATCCGCGGCATCATCAACCCGTTCGGCGAACAGACGGCACAAAGCCTGGAACTCATCCGCAGCGCCTCGCTGACCGGCCTGCTGAGCACCAGCATCGGCAAGGTGACCAGCCTCACGGGCAGCGCCGGCAGGGAACTGGGTGACTGGTTCGGTGCCACGCGCCCGGTGCAGATCGCCGTCGGCGCGGAATTCCGCCGTGAAGACTATCGCGACTTCAACCACCACGACTTCGCCGTCGCGGTGTCGGCCAGTACGGGTGTCGACCCCGACGCCCACTCCGAAGGCACGCGCAACGTCTCCGCCGTCTACAGCGAGCTGAACGTGCCGCTGACCAAGGACCTGGAAGTGACGGGCTCGGTGCGCTTCGACAAGTACAGCGACTTCGGCAACACCACCAACCCCAAGCTGAGCTTCCGTTACCAGCCGTCCAAGGAAGTGCTGGTGCGCGGCTCGGCATCGACGGGCTTCCGCGCTCCGTCCCTGTATGAGCTCAACGCCAGCACGGGCTTCACGAACACGGGCAGCGGCTACAACAACCCGCTGAACTGCCCGAACGGCGTGCCGGTCGACCCCGCGACGGCTGGCGCGAACTGCGACGTGCAGTTCCAGGCCTACTTCGGTGGCAACAAGGACCTGAAGCCCGAGAAGTCCAAGAGCTTCACGCTGGGCCTGGTGTTCGAGCCGATGCGCGGCCTCAGCACCAGCATCGACTTCTGGTCGATCCGGGTGAACGACCTGATCAACTCGATCCCCGAAGAGACGCTGTTCAGCGACTACCAGACCTTCCAGCAGTACTTCCACTTCGTGCAGCCGGGCAACATCCTGCCCCTGAACACGCGTGCGTGCGCTGGTGGCCCGACCTCGCCGACCTGCGGCTACATCGACGAGCGCACCCAGAACCTGGGCGGCGTGAAGACCTCGGGTATCGACCTGGGCCTGCAGTACCAGCTGAACACCTCGATGGGCCGCATGGGCGTCGAGTACCAGTCCACCTACGTCAACAAGTACGAGTACCAGAACTACAAGAATGGTCCCTGGAACCAGAACGTCGGCGTCTACTCCGGCGCTGGCCCGGTCTTCAAGTGGCAACACCACCTCGCCGGCAGCTGGTCCAAGGACGGCTGGGGCGCTGGCCTGGCCGTGCACTACAAGACCGGCTACAAGGACATGAACCCGGGCAACACGGTCAAGTCCTACGCGACCGCCGACGCCTACGTCAGCTTCTCGCCGTTCAAGGCCGTGTCGCTGCTGGCCGGCGTGCGTAACCTGACCAACCAGGATCCGCCGTTCTCCAATCAGTCGGCCCTGTTCCAGGGCGGTGGCTGGGATTCGCGCTTCTATGATCCGGTCGGCCGGACCATCTACGTGCGCGGTACCGTCGACTTCTAAAGAACGACGCTGTAGCAAGCACGAAAGCGGGGGGCGCAAGCCTCCCGCTTTTTTTTGTCCGCCCGGTTCACACGGCTTGCAACCGGTTGCGGCTTCGGCGCGGCAATGCTGAAACAGTGCCGCGGTGCACAAGGCCGCGTGCGGCCTGTGGTCATGCGCCGGGCCGACCTCCCAGGGGAGGCGGCGCCGGAAGATCGATGCCATCCGGTCAACCTGCCTCCGCCATGGACTACCACGCTCCCAAACGCGCGGTGAACCACCTGCTGCTTCACTACGCAGGCCACGGCCAACGTCCCGTCTTCTTCGACATCGACGCCGTCTGCCCCGAACTGCGCATCCTCGAGCAGGCCTTTCCGCAGATCCGCGCCGAGTGCGACGCCCTGCTCGACGGCCATGTCGCCATGCCGCGCTACCACGACATCAACCGCCCCGCCACCGAGATCTCGGCAACGACGGCCGGCGACTGGAAGGTCTACATGCTGGAGTTGCTGGGCCACAAGCCGGCCGGCAACCGTGCGCGCTGCCCCGACACCTGCGCGGCGCTGGCGCGGGTGCCCCACACGCTACAGGCCTTCTTCTCGGTGCTGGACCCGGGCAAGTCCATCCCCGAGCACGAAGGCCCCTACCTCGGCTACCTGCGCTACCACCTCGGCATCCGCGTGCCGCGCACCCACCCGCCACACATCTGCGTCGCCGGCCAGTCCTACACCTGGAAGGAAGGCGAAGGCGTGCTGTTCGACGACTCCTGGCCCCATGCCGTGGTCAATCATGCGGACGAGCCGCGCATCGTCCTCATCGTCGACCTGCCCCGTCCGCTGCCGCTGCTGCCGCGGCTCGTCAACAACCTCGTGCTCTGGGGCCTGGCGGCGCCGCTGTACGCAAGCAAGGTCATGCGCAAGGCCGACCGCTACAGCGGTGACCTGCTCTAGGACTTGCTGGCCAGCCCGATGCCCGCCAGCACCAGCAGGCTGCCCAGCACGAAGCTGGGCGTCAGGGCCTCGCCCAGCAGCCAGACACCCAGCACGACGCCGAACAAGGGGGTCAGGAAGGCGAAGGCGCCCAGGCGCGAGGCCAGATAGCGACGCAGCAGCCAGCACCAGGCCAGAAAGCTTGCGAAGGACACCACCAGGCTCTGGAAACCCAGGTGGGCCCAGACGGCAGCCGTCGGCTCGAAGCGCCACTGCCCCATGACCCAGGCGAGCGGCAACAGCAGCACGAAGGCGCCGAGCAGTTGGTAGAGCAGCGTCTCCGTCGCCGGTGCAGCGGCCAGCCGCGTGCAACGGATGGTGACCGTCGTCGCGCCCATGGCCAGGCCCGCCATCACGCCCAGCAGGTCGCCAAGCAACGCCCGGCCATCACGGGCCGCGCCATCCATGCCCTCCAGGAAGGCCAGCGCAATGCCGCCAAAGGCCAGGACGATGCCCGCCCAGCGCCGGCGATCCAGCCGCTCCGCCGGCAGCCGCCAGTGCAGGCCCAAGGCCGTGAACAGCGGCGAGGTGTAGAGGAAGACGACGACACGGGAAGCCTGCGTCAGCTGCAGCGCCTGCGCCACCAGCAGGTACTCCAGGCCGAACAGCGCACCGGCCACCGCGCCGGCCGGCCACCGGGCGCGGTCAAGCGTCTCGCCGCGCCAGCGCATCAGCCCCGCCAGCAGCACCAGCGCGACGCCGGAGCGCAGGGCCACCATCAGCATGGGCGCGGCCTGCCCGGCCACGGACTTCAGCGACACCTGCTGCAAGCCCCAGAGGAAGCACAGCAACAGCATGATGCCGCCGGCGCGGGCGTCGAGCGGCCCGGCCGTGATGACGAACGGACGCGCGACGGCGGCGGGGAACGCGACTGCGGCAGGGCTGGCAAGGGACTTCATGGCGCCAATGTGCCGCCTGGAAGAAGACCCGAAAAGCGCATAATTCGTGGCACAACCATCAGGTTTTCGAAAACATGCGCGACCTGCAGATCGACTGGCTGAAGTGCTTCGTCGCCACGGTCGACGCAGGCTCCCTGTCCAGCGCCGCCACCGAGATCCACCGCTCCCAGTCGGCCGTCAGCATGCAGCTCAAGAAGCTGGAGGCGACCGTCGGCCACCGCCTGCTCGAGCGCGACGCACGCCGGCTCGAACTCACCCACGAGGGCCGCACGCTGCTGGGCTATGCACGCCGCATGCTGGACCTGCAGGCCGAGGCCCAGGCGGCGATGCGCGAGGACGACGTCCGCGGCCTGGTCCGGCTTGGCGTGCCTGACGACTACGCCAGCAAGTACCTGACGCCGGTGCTCAAGCGCTTCGCGCCGCGGCACGGCGGCGTCGAAATACAGCTGGACTGCGAGCAGTCGACCTCGCTGATTCCGCGCGTGGCCCGCGGCGAGCTGGATCTGGCGCTGGTCTCACGCGACCACGCGCGGCGCGGCACCCTGCTCTTCCATGAGCCCATGGTGTGGGTCGGATCGCCGCAGTTCGACGTCTGGCGCCGCAACCCGCTGCCCATCGCCGTCTACGAGCCCGCCAGCCTGGGCCGGCGCAGCGCCATCAATGCGCTGGCGCTGCAGGGGCGCCCCTACCGGATCGTCTACAACAGCTCCAACCTGGCGGGGCAGATCGCCGCCGTCGAAAGCGGGCTGGCGGTGGCGGTGCTGACGCAGTGCAGCGCACCACCCCATCTGCAATTGCTGGGAGCCGAACAGGGCCTGGGGCCGCTGGAGCCCATGGAGGTGGCCGTCTACCGCAGCCAGGCCTCCAAGGGCAACAGGGCCGTCGACAGCCTGCAGCACATGCTGGTGCAGACGCTCAGGCAGGCAGGCGCCGCAGCGCTCAGGGCGAAGGCGTAACGCGCACCATCAGCACGCCATGGGGCGCCACGCGGCCACCGTATTCGCCGGCAACTCCGCGGGTCTTCTTGCCTGACCAAAGGTCGTGCACATCAGCCTTGAGCCTGGCCGGCAGGTCGAGCTGGTCCCAGCTGAGCTTCATGTCCGCCGGCTTCTCGCCGCGGTTGAACAGCACCGCCGCTCGGTCGCCGCCCGCCAGCGTGCGCACCCAGACTTCGAGGTCGCCCTGGCGCCAGACGCGCCGACCCTGGCGGCCCAGCGGATCCTGGTCCACACGGATGACCTCCGCATTGGTCAGGATGCGGCGGGTGTCGGCGTCCATCCTGGACATGTCGTTGCCGGCGATCAGCGGCGCGGCCAGCATGGCCCAGATCGAGAAGTGGCTCTCGTACTCCGTCGTCGTCATGCCGCCGTTGCCCACCTCCAGCATGTCGGGATCGTTCCAGCCGTTGGGCGCTGACTCGCTCCACAGGTCCGCGTTCATGTCGATGATGTCCAGCAGGCCGTGCGACCACTCCTTCTTGCCCTGCCAGGCGTCCCGGATGTCGCCCGTCGTGCGCCACAGGTGGCCGACGGGGTGTGCCCAGCGGCCCGGCTGGCTGCTGCCCCACTCGCAGATGGACAGCACGATGTCGCGCCCCGACTCGCGCAGGGCCTTGGCCATGATGGTGTAGGCCGCCTCGGGGTTGCGCGGGCCCGTGTAGCACCAGTCGTACTTCAGGTAGTCCACGCCCCACTTCGCGTACTGGCGCGCGTCCTGGAACTCGTGGCCGGCGCTGCCGGGACGGCCGCCGCAGGTCAGCGCGCCGGCGTCGGAATAGAGCCCGAACTTCAGGCCCTTGCCATGCACGTAGTCGGCCAGCGCCTTCATGCCCGACGGGAAGCGCTCGGGGTCAGGCTGGATGTTGCCGTCGGCGTCGCGGCTCTTTTGCCAGCAGTCGTCGATGACGATGTAGGTGTAGCCGGCCGCCTTCATGCCGGAGGCCACCATGGCATCGGCCTGCTGCCGAATCAGTTGCTCGCTGACATTGCAGGCGAACTTGTTCCACGAATTCCAGCCCATCGGCGGCGTGGGCGCCAGGTTGGGCTTGGGGGTGTCGAGCTTGAGCGTCTCGTGCGGCGCCGCCAGCGCGCCCGAGGCCATCAGGCACGTGAACGCGGCCAGCAGCGCGCGGCGCAGCCAGGGTGGTGTCATGGGAAGCTCCCGGAGATGGATCAGACGGTGCCGCGTCGGGCTTCCAGCGTCGCGCGGATCTCGTGCATGCGCTGCTCCGTCAGGAAGTAGCGCGACACGATGAAGAGGGCCACGAGCAGTCCGCAGATGGGGATGCCCGACAGGAAGATGCGGATCAGGAAGATGGCGTCCTCGCTCTGCGCCGGCAGCTTGGCGTCGAAGCCGGTGAACATCAGCACCCAGCCCGAGGCGCTGTTGCCCAGCGCCAGGCCAACCTTGGAGATCCACGAGCCGCACGCCGCGAACGAACCCTCGCGGCGCTGGCCGCTGGAGAGCTCGTCATGGTCGATGACGTCGGCCATGGCCGAGCCGTAGATGGTCCAGAAGCCGGCACCGATGAAGGCGACGCCGCCGCTGGCGAAGAGCTGTAGCCAGGGCAGCGCGGGGTTGTAGAAGAACCAGTCGCCGATGAAGGCGAAGATGCCCAGCACCAGCACCGTCATCAGCGCATTGCGCTTGCCGTAGACCTTGGCCACCCAGCCCGCGAAGCTGATCCCGACAAGGCCGCACACCAGGCCGGCCACGCCCATCATGGAGTTCCACTTCGTGGCCTCCACGACGTTGCCACCGCAGACGTAGTAGACCGTCGCGTAGTAGCCCAGCAAGCCCACCATGGCGGTGGCCATGTTGTAGGTCAGCATGGTGCCCAGCATCTGGCGAAAGGGCTTGTTCTTCAGCGTGCGATACAGCGTGTCCTTGAAGGGGACTCGCTGCTTGGTCTGCGCGACGACCTTCTCGTAGTAGCGCTCGCGCGTGAGAAGGAAGATGGCGATGGACACCGCCACCATGATGGCGCCGAGGATGCCGGTGTAGACCTGGGCGCCGAGCAGGATGTCTGGCTTGCCGCTCGCATCGTTGAAGAACGCCAGCGTCGTGAACTGCGCCGCCACGAACATCGCCAGCTCGGGGATCTTCTGGATCGCGTTCTTCACCGACATCACGCTGGTGCGCTCGTGGTAGTCGGGCGTCATCTCCGCGCCGAGGCTGTTCCAGGGCATGTTGAAGCAGCTCATCACCGGCACGTACAGGCAGGTGGAGACCAGCATGAAGACGAAGTACTCGCTGTCGCTCCAGCCGCGGCCGACGGCGAACATCAGCGGCAGCCCGATGCCCGACAGCACGCCGCCGACGAGGATGAAGGGGCGCCGGCGGCCCCAGCGCGAACGCGTGTTGTCCGACAGCCAGCCGAACAGCGCATCGGACACCGCGTCGACGAAGATCTTCAGGCCCAGGGCCGTGGAGATCAGGCCGGGCGCCACGCCCAGGAAGACGTTGAAGACGTGGAAGGCCAGGGACTGGTAGAGCCAGTGGCCCCACATGTCGAGAAACGAGCCCAGCCCGAAACCGATCTTCTGCGAGGTCGGCACGCGGTCGCTCGCCACGGGCGCTGGCGCGGCGGCGGCGCCCGGACGAGGCATGGCAGGCACGGCGGCCCCATCGGGATCGGCAAGCACGTCTGTCTCCTTGGCCGCCTTGGTTGGCGACACGTTTTAGTAAACAGACGAATTTTTGTTCGACTCCCGAACAAACAAAAGGCGGTGAAACACCTAGGCCGGCTGGCGCCTGCCTTTGCGGACCGCAGGCGCAGCCGCCACCGGAGCGGGTGCGACCATCGAGCTTTCGCGCACCACCAGCTCCACCGGCAGCGAGGCGTCGTTGGGGGCGGTGTCTCCCTCGATGAGTGCGCGGGCGGCGACGTTGCCAAGCGCCTCCTTGTCCATCTTCACGGTGGACAGCGGCGGCCGGTTGCGCGCCGCCTCCTCGATGTCGTCGTAGCCGATGAAGCGGATGTCCTCGGGCACACGCAGGCCGCGCTCCAGGCACAGCTCGATGGCGAACATCGCGGTCGAGTCGTTGTAGGCGAAGACGGCGTCGGGCGGCGATGGCAGATCCAGCAGGCGGCGCATGGCGTCGCGGCCGGCATCCCGGTACTCCAGCGCCGGGTCCAGCGTGACCTCGTAGTCCGGGTCGAACAGGCGACCCGCCTCGAACAGTGCGCGGCGAAAACCCTTGGCGCGCAACGAGGTCGAGTAGTGCGCCAGCGGCCCGAAGATGGCAGCGATGCGCTGGGAAGGCCCCTCCAGCAAGTGGCGCGTGGCCAGCCAGGCGCCGAGCTGGTTGTCGTCGTTGACACAGCGCACGCCCGGGTAGAAGTGGTCAACCAGCACGAGCGGCAGCTCGCAGCGGCGGATGGCCTCCATGGCCTCGGGGTCGAAGTAGCCGGCGCCCAGCAGCGCATCGGCCTCGTGGCGACGCACCTGCCCGGCGATGTCGTCGCCCGCCAGCACCGACATCAGGCTCAGCGGCACGCCCGCCTCGCGGCAGGCCGTCTCGGCACCGTGCAGCACGTAGGAATAGAAGGGGTTGTTGGCCAGCGAGCCGATGCTGCGGCTGTAGAGGAAGAGCATGCGGCGCGGCTTGCCGGTGCGCAGCTTGGCCGTGTCATAGCCCAGCTGCTGCGCCACACTCAGCACCTGGGCCCGCGTCTGCTCGGACAACCCGGGCTGGCCCTTCAGCGCACGCGAGACGGTCCCGATGGACACGCCGGCGGCCTCGGCCAGTTCGCGAATCGTCACCCCCTTGTCGGCCATTGCCCGCGCTCCTGCTGTTGTTTAGCACCCTGCATGGATGGCGATTGTGTCACCGGCCTCTCGCCCGCCCCGGCGTGGCGCCATATCCCGGAGGCTCGGGGCAAAACCTAGGTCGCCGATTGTTCACTAAACAATACTTGTTGCATAGAATATTTCCATGCCCCAAACCTCCGTCGTCGTGCTCGGCGAAGCCCTGGTCGATGAATTCCATGATGGCCCGGTCGCGGGCGGCGCGCCCTTCAACGTGGCACGCTCCGTCGCCGGGCTGGGCGCACCGACGCTCTTCATCAGCCGCATCGGCGCGAACGACGACAACGGCCGCATCGTGCTGGAAAGCGCACGCCGCTACGGCCTGGGCGAGGCCGGACTGCAACGCGACGCCGGGCGCGCCACCGGCCGCGTCAGCGTGCACGAGCAGGCCGGTGGCCACCGGTTCGAGATCCACGGCGACGCGGCCTGGGATCACATCGACGCCACAGCTGCACGACTGCAGCTTTCCGAGGCGAATGCTGCGCTGATCTACTTCGGCAGCCTGGCCCAGCGCCACGCGATCTCGCGCGCCACGCTGCGCGCACTCGTCAAGCCCTTCGCCGGCACCCGCTTGCTCGACCTGAACCTGCGCCCGGGCGGCGATGCCCGGCTGCTGGCCGCCGAGTCGCTGATGCTGGCCGACTGGGTCAAGCTCAACGACGAGGAACTGGCCCAGCTGACCGGCTGGTTCGATATCGACGCGCAGGACGACGCCGGCCGCGTCGCCACGCTGATGGCCCGCTTCGCGTTGCAACGCCTGGTGCTGACCCTCGGCGCCGGCGGCTGGCGCTTCTACGCACCGGGCGGCGAGCTGCTGGCGCAGGGCGCGGGTGTTGCGCAGCCACGCGTCGTCGACACCGTCGGCGCCGGCGATGCCTTCACGGCCCTGCTGCTCGCAGGACTCGCGCTCAAGCGCGACCTGCACGCCACGCTGGCGCTGGCCAACCGCTACGCGTCCTTCATCTGCGGCGTGCGCGGCCCGCTGCCTGCCGATCCCCTTGCCCTGCAACCCTGGCGCACCGCCCTGCACGCGCTGCCACCCTCCTGCTGAACTGCCCCATGGACCTGACCCCGCCTCCCGTCTCACTGGCCGACCTCGTCGCACCGCCTGCCGGCTCGCCCATGCGCCGGCGCGAGTTCATCTTCGGGGCGGGCACGTCGTCCTACCAGATCGAGGGCGCCGCGCATGAGGACGGCCGCCTCGAGTCCATCTGGGACCGCTTCAGTGCGACGCCGGGCAAGGTGCTGCGCGGTGAAGACGGCGCCGTTGCCTGCGACCACTACCATCGCTGGCAGGAAGACCTGGACATCCTCCAGCGGCTGGGCGTCGACGCCTACCGCTTCTCCATCGCCTGGCCACGCGTGATGGACCAGGGCGGGCAGCCCAACGAGCGCGGCATCGACTTCTACAAGCGCCTGCTCGACGGCCTGGCGGAGCGCGGCATCCGTGCCTTCGTGACGCTCTACCACTGGGATCTGCCCCAGCACCTGGAAGACCGCGGCGGCTGGCTGAACCGCGAGACGGCCTACCGCTTCGCCGACTACGCCGACCTGATGAGCCGCAAGCTGGCCGGGCACGGCGACGTGGCCGCCTGGACGACACACAACGAGCCCTGGTGCGCAGCCTACCTGGGCTACGGCGACGGCCACCATGCACCCGGCCTCGCGAACCCGCGCTGGGCCGCGCAGGCCATGCATCACCTGCTGCTGGGCCACGGCCTGGCCCTGCCGGCCCTGCGCGCCAACGCCCCCGGGGCCCAGCATGGCATCGTCGCCAACTGCGCACCCGGCTATGCCGACCGTGACACGGCCGCAGACCGTGACGCGGCCTCCCTGTTCGAGACCTACCAGAACCGCTGGGTGCTGGACCCGCTCCTCAAGGGTGAGTACCCCGCCGAGCTGTGGCGCTACTGGAAAGGCTGCGAACCGCTGGTGCTGCCCGGGGACATGGAGCTCATCAGGCAACCCATCGACTACCTCGGCATCAACTTCTACAGCCGCGCGGTGCTGCGCTCGCAAGGCCCGGACACCATAGCCTGGGTGCGTCACCCCGACGTCGAGCGCACGACGATGGACTGGGAGGTCTACCCGCAGGGCATGCAGGATCTCTTCGAGGCCTTCAAGCGCGACTACGCCAACCTGCCACCGCTGTACGTGACCGAGAACGGCATGTCCAGCCACGACAGCGTCGCCCACGGCGAGGTCGACGACGTGCAGCGCCAGAACTACATCAAGCAGCACTTCGCGGCCTGCTCGCGCGCGATGGACAGCGGCGTCGACGTGCGCGGCTATTTCATCTGGTCGCTGCTGGACAACTTCGAGTGGGCTTTCGGCTACGAGCGGCGCTTCGGCCTCGTTCACGTGGACTTCGAGACCCAGCAGCGCACGCTCAAGCGCAGCGCCCTCGCCTACGCAGACTTCCTGCGCGAACGCGCTGCGGGATAGCGCCCATGACGAGCTGATGGCGTCTTCCTAGACTCCACCGCCAACGAAAGAGCACGGGGACACCGCATGGAGAACTGGGGCAAGCCGCTGCGCAAGGTCGTCATCGTCGGCGGCGGCGCAGCGGGCTGGATGTCGGCCGCAGCGCTGAGCGCGGTGCTCAAGCCGCCCTACGAAATACGCCTCGTCGAGTCCGAGGAGATCGGCATCATCGGCGTCGGCGAAGCGACCATCCCGCTGATCCGCATGTTCAACGACCTGGCCAGGATCGACGAGGCCGGTTTCCTGAAGGCCACGCAGGGCACGTTCAAGCTCGGCATCGAGTTTGTCAACTGGGGCCGCCAGGGCGAGCGCTACTTCCATGGCTTCGGCCGTATCGGCAAGGAGCCCCTGTGGCCGCTGGACTTCACCCAGTACTGGCTGCGCCTGCGCGCGCTCGGACGTGCGCAGCCGATCGACGCCTACGTCATCTCCTGCATGGCCGCCAAGGCCAACCGCTTCATGCTGCCGCAGCCGCAGATGCAGAACTCGCCAATGGCGGACCTGGGCTATGCCTACCACTTCGATGCGTCGCTCTACGCCCGCCACCTGCGCGCGCTGAGCGAGCAGCGCGGCGTTCGCCGCACCGAAGGCAAGGTCGTGCGCGTGCTGCTCGACGAAGAGCCCGGGCCGACTCAAGGGCATGTACGCGCGGTTCAACTGCAAGGCGGCGAACTGGTGGAGGGCGATCTCTTCCTCGACTGCACGGGGTTTGCCGGCCTGCTGACCGACAAGGCGCTTGGCGTCGGCTTTGAGGATTGGAGCCACTGGCTCCCCTGCGACCGTGCCTGGGCCGTCCCCAGTGAGAGCATGAAACCGCTGCTGCCCTACACCCGCGCCACGGCACGCAGCGCGGGCTGGCAGTGGCGCATCCCGCTTCAGCATCGCGTAGGCAATGGCCACGTCTATTCGAGCCGCCACATGAGCGATGACGAGGCCGCTGACGTGCTGCTGCGAAACCTCGATGCACCCGCGCTCGCCGACCCGAGGCTGATCCGCTTCAGGACCGGCATGCGTAAGGAGGCCTGGACTCGCAACGTCGTGGCCATCGGCATGTCGGCCGGTTTCGTGGAGCCGCTGGAGTCGACGGCGCTTCACCTGATCCAGATGGGCGTGGCCCGGCTCATCGAGGCCTTCCCGCACGGCGGCTTCGACCCCGCGGAGATCGCCGAGTACAACCGCGTGAGCCGTGAGCGCTACGAGTCGGTGCGCGACTTCATCGTGCTGCACTACCACCTGAACCAGCGGGAAGATGGCGGCTTCTGGCAGGCATGCGCCAACATGGCCATACCCGACAGGCTGCGCTGGCGCATGGATCTCTATGCCGCGAGCGGCCGGCTTGTCTATGTCGAGACCGACCTGTTCCGTGAGCCGAGCTGGTTTGAGGTGATGGAGGGCCAGAACCTGCGCCCCCGGGGCTGGTTGGCGCTGGCCGATCTGCAGGGCGTGGAAGACACGGTGAACTACTTCAAGGGCGTGTCCGACACCATCGCCAGCTGCGTGGCGGCGATGCCCGAACATTCGGAGTTCATCCGCCGGTACTGCGCGGCAGCGCCGATGAAATAGGCTGCCGGGGCAGCAACGAAAAAGGGCACCGTGAACGGTGCCCTTTGTGTTTGAGCCGGGTCGCCCCGGCTCGCAGCTCAGAAGGTGTACTGCGCGCTGAGCTTGAAGCTGCGACCCGACGTGAAGTAGTTGTGGCCGATCATGCCGATGTGCTGCTGCATGATCTGCTTGTAGGTCTTGTTCGTCAGGTTGGTCGCGTCCAGCCCCATCGTGAAGTTGTCGGTGACCTTGTAGTGAAGGCCCACGTCCACCTGCCCGTAAGCGTCCGCCCACAACGGCAAACCCAGCGGCAGGCTGATGTCATGACGGTTGTAGGTGGCGCTCGCTGGGTTGGTGTCCAGTGCGTTGGTCTGGTTCGGACCGGTGTTGTCCGAGTTCAGTGCCACGCCGTACAGGTACCTGCCGCGCCAGTTGTAGGCGATGCGTGCGGACAGTGGCCCTCGATCGAACAGCAGCGCGATGTTGTAGGTGTTGCGCGAGAGGTTGTCCAAGGGCATGTCGCCAAAGGAGCGGCCATCGGTGTCGCAGCCATTGATGAACAGGTTCAGGTTGTCTTGCCCCGCGCCCGGCGTGCAGTAGGCCGAATAGACCGCGTTGTAGCGCTTCACCTTGCTGTCGACGTAGGTGTAGTTCGCCTGCAGGCCGAGCCCCTGCAGCCAGGACGGCACCCAGTCGAAGTACTGCTGGTAGGCGAGTTCCGCGCCCCGCGCGTAGCCCTTTGCGGCGTTGACCGGACCGTTCATCACGAAGCTGACCGGCTTGCCGTCGCTGTCCGTGATGGTGCGCTTGAAGGTCTGGTTGAGGATGATGTCCTTCAGGTTCTTGTTGAACACCGCCATCGTCAGCGAGCTGCTCTTGGCGAAGTACCACTCGGCCGTCAGGTCCTCCTGCGTGGACCGAATGGGCTTGAGCTCCGGATTCCCGCCGGCGGTGCCGGTCAGCTTGACGGCCTTGATGAGCGGCGGCGTGGTGGAGCCTTCTGCAGGCGAGTCGACGTCCAGCGTCAGTTTCATCGGCAGGTAGGCCTGCATCTGGCTCAGCTGCGGACGCGACAGCGCCCGTGACACGGCAAAGCGGAACTGCAGGTCCGGCGCAGCCTTGAGGCGCAGGTTCAGGCTGGGCAGGAAGTCCGTGAAGCTCTGGCGGATGTCCTGCTTCGCGGTGTTCGCCGCGATCGTCGAAGCCGTGAAGTTCGGCAGCACGACGCCACTCGCCAGCACGACACCAGCAGGCGCGGCCTGGACGCTCAGCGACGTGTAGCCTTGCGCCTCGTTCTTCGTATGCACGGCGCGCAGGCCCACATTGCCGTCCAGCGGCAATCCCTTCTCTTCGAACGAGAAGCGCAGCTGGCCATAGGCCGCTGCAGTGGTTTCGGCCTGCGAGTTCGTACCCTTGGGGTCGGTGCCGAACGAAGCCACCTGCCACTTGCCGCCGCCCTGGTAGCTATTGGCCTGCTGCGCGCAGCCGGCACCGTCCCAGCCCGCCGTGGCCGCGAAGGCAGCGCACTTGTTGAGGTAGAGCTGGTGCAGCTGGTTGTAGCTGTCAGGCCAGCCGAAAGCCACGGATGCGGCCGGGAAATACAGCGAAGGCAGGTTGACCTTGCCACCGCCCATGAAGTTGTCGAAGCTGTTCTTGTAGGTGGGGATGTTGGACTGGTTGATGTAGGCCAGCTCGCCGATGTTCCAGCCGAGCTGCCATGCGTGGGTGATGGTGGCCCAGTTGTAGGAGTCGCCCTGGCCGTTCATGCTGTTGATGGTCTCGGCGTCACGCTTGGCGATGCGCACACCGAAGCGGAAGTCCTCAAGGATCGGGTTGTCGCGGAACGTCCAGCGCCCATCGACCTTCCAGGCCTTCTGCGTTCCCTTGCCCTTGTCCAGGTGGTCCATCATCATGGCCCAGTAGTACTTGGACGGGTCGTTCAGGATGCCCATCGCGCTGCTATCGAACACCAGGTGCGGCATGGAGCCCGTGAAGTCCACCTGCTCGCTGGGCAGTTGCACGCCGGTGCCTACGGTGGAGTCGAAGTTCTGGGTCTTGGACCTGATGTACTGCAGGTCCGAACTCCATGTCAGCTGGTCGTTCACCCTGCCCTGGATTTTCCAGGACAGGTCATCGGTCTGCGAGCTGCGCTTGGAGTAGCGTGTCTGGTTCTCGACCTCGATGCCGGTCACGTCGCCGCTGCCGTTCACGCCGGTCAGCGTGCCCTTGGTCATCACGCCATTGCTGTCGTACGCGCCGTTGAGCACGCGGACGTTGTAGGGGTCAACCTGGTTGCTGACGTTGTTCTCGTTCCAGTCGAAGCGGTACTTGGAGCGGAAGAAGGTCAGCGAGGATTCGAGATCGCCCTTGCGCCATTGCGCTGCCGCGTAGAGGCCGTCGCGCACGCGCTCATAGAACTGCTGCCGCCACGTGATGCCGCGCGAAATCCAGTTGTTGCTGGTCGCGGACTGCTTGTAGAAGGGGTCGAGCACGAGACCGTCGGTGCGATTGGCACTGAGCGAATGCGCCACGTCGACCAGCACGCCGATCTTGCCGATATCGGTGTCCCAGGTGTTGGTCAGCAGGCCCGAGATGCTGGGCTTGTTCTTCGCAGCGAGGCTGTTGCGACTCACATCGACGGAGAGCGAGCCCTTGAAGCCGGGGAAGTCGAAGGGCAATGCGGTGCGCAGGTTCACGAGGCCGCCGATGGCACCTTCAATCTGCTCGGCCGAGGGGTTCTTGTAGACGTCCACGCCTGCCATCAGCTCGGGCGGCACGTCCTCGAAACCCAGATTGCGGCCCTGGTTGGCGCTGAAGGTCTCGCGACCATTGAGCTGGGCCGCCACGTAGGTCAGGCCGCGGATGTTGACCCCCGAACCCTCGACGGAAAAGTGCACCGGGTCGTTGGAGGCCGACACGCGCGACATCGTCGCTCCGACGATGCGCTGAAGCACCTCGGACACGGAGCGGTCCGGGAGCTTGCCGATCTCGTCGGCGACGACCGAGTCGACGATCTCGTCCGACTCCTGCTTGAGCTTCTGCGCCGACGCGAGAGCCGCGCGGCGCCCGGAGACGACGACGGTCTCGAGGGCTTGGGGGCCTTTGTCCGTGGCCGGCGTTGCCGCTGACGCAGGAGCCGCCGCGTTTTGCGCCAGCGCCGGTGAGGCTGCCCAGACCAGCGCCTGAACGGCCGCTAGTGACAGCGTTGTCCGCTTGAAATGTCTCATCCTTGTGCTCCTCTTTGGTGGGAAACATCCAGCCCATGAAGGGCTTGGTGTCGATCCTGCTGATTCAATGACGCAGGTATTTGGTAACGCTAACAACGTTTGTCCCACTAAACATTGGGACTATCAGGGATAGGGGATACGCGCATTCCTGATGCCGCACTCAACCACCTCCTTTCGGCAGGTTGAAGGTTCTTCCAGGGTGATCGACCGCTGTCGCCAGCAGCGAATCTGGTAGCGCTACTCTTGACCTGACGCGGCGCTCGACGCCCGGCACCAGATCGATGAAGTTGTCGTCCAGGACCAGGCCTTCGCGCTCAAGCCACAGTCCCTTGACGGGCAGGTCGCAGCTCAGGCGCAGGGACTGCCCCTCGACCGCGATGTCCAGATGCGCGCCGCCCAGGCGATAGAACTTGAAGGGCTCCGTCCAGGCGCAGTCGCGCGCCAGTTCGCGACCATCCCCCGGATCCAGTGCCAGCAACTCCGCGACGACGGGCTCTTCGAGCCTGGGCAGTCCAAGCGTGGTCTCCACGCAAGACGATGCGGGAGCCTCCTGGGTCAAGCCGGCCTCGGCCAGCAACCGTCCGTCCATCGCGAAGACGCGCAGTTGCAGCGTCACCTCGACCGCCGCCGCAGCGCCGTTCATGACGGCCAGCCGCGCGCCGTCCGCCTCCAGCCGCACGGCCACGGCCAGCACGCCGAGTGCACGGCGTACCGTGTGCCAGGCCGGCTTGACGGCACCCGACGAGTCGATGAGGGCCCAGCTCGTCACCGGCCAGCAGTCGTTGAGCTGCCAGACCAGCGCGCCGCCGACGGCACGGGCACCGGGCCGCTGCCAGCGACGGCGGAAGTCCTGGTAGGCCACGCGCATGGCCTCGGCCTGCACGAACTGTGTCGCGTAGACATGCTCCGCCAGCGTCGGACCGACGCGCAGGTTGTCAGCCAGGTAGACCGCCAGGCGCCTGTGCCCGTCCGGCCCGGCGGCGGACCCTGCCTTGTTGTGCCACTGCACCGTGCGGCTCTCGGGAAAGCGCTCCGCCTCCGGCAGGGCCGACTCGAGCAGCGCCAGCGACGGATGCGACTGCATGCCGAACTCGCTGACGAAGCGTGCCTGCACGTCGCCATAGCGCTGGTAGGGCAGCATCTGCTGGTGCCAGACCTCCCAGCTGTGGCGGTCGCCCACGGTGGCATCGGAGGACTTGGCGCCGTCGCCCGGCGTGAAGGGGCTGCCGGGCCAGTAGGGCCTATCGGGGTCCAGCGCCGCGCAGACCTCGGGCAGCAGGCGCTCGTAGATCGCGCGCGCCTCGAAGCGCTCGGCCGGCACACCGGGGCCGGCCAAGCCGGCCGACTCGGCCAGCATGTAGTCCTCGTTGTTGCCGCACCAGAGCGCCAGGCAGGCGTGATGGCGCAGCCGCTTCACGGCGGCTTCGGCCTCCGCGCGCACGCTGGCCACAAAGGCCTCGTTGGCGGGGTAGAGGCCGCAGGCGAACATGAAGTCCTGCCAGACCAGCAGGCCCTGCTCGTCGCAGGCCTCATAGAAGGCCTCGTGCTCGTAGATGCCGCCGCCCCAGACGCGCAGCATGTTCATGTGGGCCGCCGCCGCCTGGGCCACGCGCTCGCGATAGCGCGCCGGCGTGATGCGCTCCAGCAGGTTGTCATCCGGGATCCAGTTCGCGCCGCCCGCGAAGAAGTCCTGCCCGTTGACCTCGAAATGGAAGCTGCTGCCCGCCTCGCCGTCGACGGGCTGCTGCACCAGGCGCAGCGTTCGCAGCCCCGCGCGCAGGCGACGCTCGGCCAACACCTGCCCGCCACCCAGCACGCGAGCCACGAGCGTGTAGAGCGGCTGCTCGCCAAGGCCCCGCGGCCACCACAGCCGGGCATTCGCCACCGACAGCTCGGCGCCCGCCCCGCGTGCCGCTGGCACGGTCTGCGTTGCAACGCAGACACCTTCGGGGTCCAGCAGCTCGAACACGCAGCGCTCGCCCGCCCCTTCGAGCCCGGCCGAGATGCTGAGCGTCGCCGTGCGGCCGCGCAACTCGCTGCGGCAGTGCAGCTCGTCGATGCGCGCGCTCCAGCCATGCCGCCGCACCGCCCGCCAGGGGCCGCAGGTGATCAGCTCGGGTCCCCAGTCCCAGCCGAAGTGGTACTGCGCCTTGCGCGCATGCAGGCGCGCGCTGTCGCCATTCCAGAGCTGGCGCTTGCCATGGATGGCCTCGACCTCGCGGGCCCGCGCCAGTGCCGGCTCGAAGCACAGCAGCAGCTCGTTGCGGCCCGGCTTCAGGCGCTCGCGGACGTCCACGCGCCGCGGCACGAACATGTTTTCGGACTCGAGCAGCCGCTCGCCGTTCAGCCAGGCGCTGCAGTAGGTGTCCAGGCCCTCAAAGACCAGCTCCTCCCGCGCCGACAGCTCGCCCGCCTCAAAGGCCAGCCGCCAGACCCAGCGACGCTCCGCCACCCAGCGCACCTCGGTCTCGTTGCGGCCATAGAAGGGGTCGGGAATGCGGCCGGCCGCGAGCAGCGCGCCATGTGCCGTGCCCGGCACGGCAGCCGCCAGCCAGGCCTCGGCCGGCAAGGCCGCCAGCGCCGGGCCATCCAGTCCTTCGGGCGCCTCGGCCAGCAGCCAGCCATCATGCAGATCTGTCAGTCGTTCAGGGCTCACGTGTCGGAGTCGTCGCGTTTGCGTTGCACATCAGCCCGCGGCGGGAGACGCGCGCGCCCGGCCCTGCCGGACAGCCGCTGCGCCGCGCATCACGACGATCGCGGCCCGTCTCCTGCTTCGCCCCAGGCAAAGCTAAACATTGTTTTGTTGCGCATTCTGTTTCTCTTGAAGATCGCCAACACTCGGGGATATTCCCGATGTTTTCTAGATGAGACAGCCAACACAGCCTCGTTGCGCGAGAACATAATTCCATTAGTTTAGTAAACAACAAAGAGACAAGATGGCCCTGCCGGCCGTGCGCTTCCCCTCGCCATGAAAGCCCTGCTCGCACAGGTGGCGCTGGCCCTCGGCCTCGCGGCGGGCGCGCCGCTGGCCCAAGCCTCGCGCCTGGTCATCTGGATGGTGGGCGACGACAAGACGCCGCAGCTCATGCAGCCCGCCGTCGCGGCGTTCCGTGCAGCCCATCCGGGCGTTGCCGTCGAGGTGCGCGACGTACCCTGGGCCGACGCGATGACCAAGTACTCGGCAGCCCTGGCCAGCCGGCGCGGGCCGGACCTCGTGACCGGCAGCACGTCCTACGCGATCGCGCTGGGCGCCAAGGGCGCGCTGGTGGACCTGAGCGAGGCCGCACCCGACCTGGCCCGCCAGTTGGAGCAGCATGCCAACCCCGGTGCGCTGCGCGCCATCCGACGAGCCGATGGCCGGCTCTACGGCGCGCCCTTCGACATGCATGTGCAGCTGCAGTACTACCGCAGCGACCTGGTCGCCGTTGCGCCCGCCGACTGGGAAGGATTCCTCGGCGTCGCCCGCGCGCTGCGCAAGCAGGACCACGGCTTCGCGCAGCAATGGGGCAACACCAGCTGGCTGGGCTTCTACCCCTATCTGCGCCAGGCTGGCGGCACGGTCTACGACGAGGCCTGCCGGCGCGCCGTCATCGACAGCCCCGCGGCCGTCCGCGCGCTGACCTATTACTCGCGCCTGTACCGCGAGCTGCAGGCGCCTACCGACGCCTGGCCCGATGCCGACGGCGGCCTGGAGAGCGGTCGTTACGGGCTGATGCAGTCCGGCACCTGGCTGCTGTCGCGCATGGACATGGTGCACAAGGGCCTGGCCGGGCGCTGGGCCGCCGCACCGCTGCCCGCCGGCCCGACGGGCAGGCGCACGGCGGTGCTGGGCGGCACGGTACTGGCCATCACACGCTTCTCGCCCAATCGCGAGCTGGCGCTGGACTTCATGCGCACCGTCTACCAGCCCGACGTCACGCGCCGCATGGCCGAGGCGGCGCTGGCCTATGGCGGCATGTGGCTGCCGTCGGGCCGGCAGGACCAGATTGCCAGCCTGCCGCTGCCCCACCGCGACGCACTGCTGGCCCAGCTGGCCGATGCCGAAGGCCCGCCGCCCTGCCCCGCCTGGATGCGGCAGGACTACCTCCTCACCCGCGCCGTGCAGCGCGTCGTGCTGGCCGGCGGCGACCCGCAGACCGAGCTCGGCCGCGCCGCCACCGTCATGAACCGCGCGCTGGAGGCCCGGCAATGACGATCTGGCGCCGCCACGGTCGCCACCTCAAGGACGGGCTGCTCGTCGCCCCCTTCTTCGCGCTCTTCGGCCTGTTCGGCATCTGGCCCGTGCTGCGCTCGGCCTGGCTGAGCTTCACGGACTACCACGCCACCGACGCCCCGGTCTTCACGGGTCTGCGCAACTACGCGGAGCTCTTCGCCGACGAGCGCTTCTGGACGGCGCTCGCCAACACCGCCGCCTACATGGCCTCGGTATCCGTCGTCGCAGTGGGGCTGGGGTTGCTCCTCGCGCTGAACTTCGGCGGCAACTCGCGCCTGCACCAGTGGGTACGGGTGGCCTTCTTCCTGCCCGCCGTCGCCGGCGGCGTAGGCGCCATCTCGGCCTGGAAGTGGCTGGTCAACTCCGAGGCCTACGGCCTCTTCAACAGCCTGCGCGCCGCACTGGGCCTGGAGCCTGCCCGGTTCCTGGGCGACCCGCAGTGGACGCTGCCGGTGCTGGTGCTGGTCGGCGTCTGGTCGGTGCTGGGCTACAACCTCGTCATCTTCGTCGCCGGCCTTCGCGCCATTCCCCTGGAGCTGTACCAGGCCGCGCGCCTGGACGGTGCATCGCGCTGGCAGCAACTGATGCACGTCACGCTGCCCAACCTGCGCCCCACGCTGGTCTACGTCAGCGTGACCGGCATGGTCGCCAGCTTCCAGGTCTTCTACGAGCCCTATCTGCTCTATGGCGCCGTGGATACGCTGGGCGGTCCGCTGGACTCGGCGCTGATGCTGGTCACCTACTTGTTCGACCGGGGCTTTCGCCACCTCGACCTGGGGCTGGCCTCCGCCGCCGCCTGGGTGCTGACGACGCTGCTGTTCGGCCTGACCTGGCTGAACCTGCGGCTCATCGGCCGCGAGGACCGGCGATGAGATGGACCGTCATCCTCAAGGCACCGCTGTGGCTTTTGGTGCCGGCGATGCTGCTGCCCTACTACTGGATGGCCATCGGCGCCTTCAAGAGCGTGGCCGAGCTGCTTCGCCAGCCACCCACGCTGTGGCCGCAGCTCGCCACCTCGCGCAACTTCTTCAACCCCGACTGGGCGGGCACCACGGCCGACCCCGAGCGCCTCGCCGGCATTCTGCAGGTCAGCGTCGAGGGGCACGGCTTCCTGCGCTTCTACGCCAACAGCCTGCTGGTCACCGTCGTCGTCACGGTCGTCAGCCTGCTGGCCGCGTCGCTGGTGGCCTTCGTGCTGACCAAGCGGCCCTTCCCTGGCAGCCGCTGGCTGTTCCGGGCGCTGCTGCTGTCCATGATGCTGCCGTGGGAGGTGACCATCGTTCCCAACTTCGTGACCGTGGCGCAGCTGGGCTGGATCAACACCTATGCTGCACTGCTGGTACCGGGACTGGCCAAGGCCTTCGTCGTCTTCTATTTCCGCCAGGCCATGCTCGCCGTGCCTGACGAACTGGTCAGCGCCGCGACGCTGGACGGCGCGGGCAGCCTGCGCATCTGGTGGAGCGTCGTCCTGCCCATGCTCAGGCCAGCACTCGCGGCCATCGCCATCCCGGTGGCAGTGGGCGAATGGAACAACTTTCTGTGGCCGCTGCTCGTCGTCAACGACGCGGCCACGCTGACCCTGCCGCTGCAACTCGGCAAGATGGCCGGCGACCTGAGCTTCAATCCGCAGTCGGCCGCCGTGCTGATGGCGGGGTCGCTGCTCGCTTCGCTCCCGGCCATCGTGCTGTTCCTGCTGTTCCAGAAGCAGTTCGTGGCCGGACTGCAGGCAGGCGCAACCAAGGGCTGAAATGAATGTACTGAAAGGATTTGTGTTGGCTCTGTCTTTGATGCTGCCGGCCGCGGGCCAGGCGGCCGATCCGCGGCTGCAGGCCGTCATGCAGCGGCTGCAGGCCGGCGAGCCCGTCACCGTCGCCGTCCTCGGCGGCTCCATCACGACCGGCTATGCCGCCCAGCCCCCACGCGAGCGTGGATGGGCGGCGCTGCTCGCGCGCTCGCTGGGCCCCAAGGTCAGGCTCGTCAATGCCGGCGTCAGCGGCACGGACTCGGCGGCCGGCGTGCAACGGCTGCAGCCCCACGTACTCGACGCCCAGCCCGACCTCGTCATCGTCGAGTTCGGCGTCAACGACCAGTGGCTGGACCCCGCCGTGCGCGGCAGCAGCTTCGAGGCCATCCTGCGCCGGCTGCTCGGCGCAAAGAAGCCGCCCGCCGTCGTCGTGCTGGGCCTCACGCAGCAAGGCAACCAGGCGCGCGACGCAGTCGACGGGCAGCTGGAGCTGGCCGCGCGCTACGGCCTGACCACGCTTGACTTCGGCCGCTGGATGCAGGCCCGCGTCGACGCCGGCGAGGATCGCTGGGCGACGCTCTACGACGAGCCCGTCCACCCCAACGCCACCGGCCACCAGCGCATTGCCCTCGCGCTGGCCGAGACGCTGCGCGCCGCGGGCGGCCCGGTCGCGACGCGCCCCCAACCCCAAACGCTGCCCCAAACACTGCCCGAGCCACTGCATGGCCGCGCCCACGAGTTCACGCGCCTGCTCACCGGCGAGACGCTCAAGCCCTACCAGTTGCACGGCTTCGCCCGCGGCGGCGCGGTGCATCCCGAGTGGGCCGGCCAGCAGCCTGGCTGGGTCAGCACCGTCGACGACGGGGAGGCGCATTTCCTCGTCTACGGCAGCGAAGTGGCCGTCTTCCACGCCGAGAGCGAGCATTACCGCAACCTCGAGGCCCGCGTCGACGACGGCCCCTGGGTCACGCTGCAGGGCCACGTCCCCGAACGCCGCGGCTACCTTGGCTGGCACTACAGCGTGGTCGCCCGCGACATCGAGCCCACGGCCCACCTGCTGCATGTGCGCGTCAGGCGCGACGAGTGGGCCGGCAGCGGGCGGGCGGCCAGCTTGCTCGCCGTCATGTCGGCCGGCATCTATCCGGCCGCGCTGCGGTCCAGCGACTTCGCGCGCGAAGCTCCCAACAACCGCATGGGCCAGATCCCGGCCGACGACGCCCGGCTGCGCTGGGTCGGCCGCGTCGGCCCGGGGCCCATGCCCCACACGCGACTGATGGCCTGGAGCGGCAGCGAACTGCGCGCCCGCTTCACCGGCCGCGAGCTGACGCTGGAGTTCTCGTCCACGCACTGGGGTACCAGCCATTTCACCGTCGAGATCGACGGCCGCCGCCACGCGCTGGCCGTGCCCGGCCAGGGTTGGACGGCATGGCGGCTGCGCGAGCCGCTGGGCGACGGCCCGCACACGCTGCGCCTGGTCAAGCGCACCGAAGGCTCCATGGCAGAGGTTGCCTTGCACGGCCTGCGGCTGGCCGAAGGCGCCCGCCTGCTGGAGCCACCGCCCGCGCGCCCGCTGACGCTGGCCTTCTACGGCGACTCCATCACCGCCGGCGCCTGCAACGGCGACCTCGCCGACGACCAGTACGAGGACCTCTACTTCCACGACGGCACGCGGGCCTATGGCGCCCTGACGGCCGAGCGGCTGGGCGCGGACTACGTCGGCATCGCCGTCAGCGGCATCGGCATCACCGCGACCTGGCACGACCTGCTGATGCCCGACGTCTGGGACCGCTTCGCCCCGCGCAAGGACGCGGCCCACGCGCCTCCCGAGTCGCCCGCGCCGGACGTCGTGCTGCTCAACCTCGGCCAGAACGACCACGGCTTCCCAGCCTCCAAGGGCCGCCCCATCGCGGCGGACTTCGCCGAGCGCTACCTCGCCTTCGTGCGCCAGCTGCGGGGCCGCTACCCGCAGGCCAAGCTCGTGCTGCTGATGGGCGGCATGTCCGCCCCACGCGAGCAGCCAGCCATCCCCCACGCCGTGCAACGTGCCGTGCAGACGCTGCGCGACGAAGGCGACGCCCGGGTCTGGAGCTACCGCTTCGAGGCCTTCGCCTGGGCCCACCCGCGCATCGACGTGCATGCCCGCATGGCCGACGAGCTGACTCGCTTCCTGAACGACGAGGTGCTGAAATGATCCCTGTCCCCGACATGCGCCAGCCCGAGGCGCTGTGGGCCCACATGCGCCACACGCTGGCCTTCTACGCACCGCGCGTGAAGGACGCCACCGGTGGCTGCTTCCAGTTCTTCAAGGACGACGGCAGCATCTACGACCGCCGCACCCGCCATCTCGTCAGCAGCACGCGCTTCGTCTTCAACCATGCGCTGGCCTGGCGCTGGTTCGGCGGGCCGGCCGCGGACGTGGCGCACGCGCTGGACTTCGTCAACCGGGCCCACGCCCAGCCGGGATCCGCGCCTGGCGGCTACGCCTGGGTGCTGGACTGGCACGACGGCCGCGCCACCGTCATCGACGGCACGAACCACTGCTACGGCCTGGCCTTCGTGCTGCTGGCCCACTCGCATGCCAGCGAGGCCGGGGTCGGCGGCGCCCGTGAAGGCATCGCCGCCACGTTCGAGCTGATGGAGCGCCGCTTCTGGGAACCCGCCCACGGCCTGTATGCCGACGAGGCGACGCCGGGCTGGCAGGTCGGCACCTACCGTGGCCAGAACGCCAACATGCACGCCTGCGAAGCCATGCTGGCTGCCCATGCCGCCACCGGCGAAGCACGCTACCTGGAGCGCGCACTGGTGCTGGCCACCTCCATCGCGCAGCGCCAGGCCGCGCTGGCAGGCGGCCTCGTCTGGGAGCACTACCGGGCCGACTGGACGCCCGACTGGGACTACAACCGCAACGACAAGACCAACATCTTCCGGCCCTGGGGTTTCCAGACGGGCCACCTGACGGAGTGGGCCAAGCTGCTGCTGATGCTGGAGCGCCGGCTCGGTGCGGCGGCGCCCGAATGGCTGGCGCCGACCGCACGCCACTTCTTCGACACGGCGATGCGGCACGGCTGGGACGAGACGCACGGCGGCCTCGTCTACGGCTTCGCCCCCGAAGGCGAGGTCTGCGACGCCGACAAGTACTTCTGGGTCCAGGCCGAGAGCCTCGCTGCCGCCGCCTGGCTGGCCGTGCGCACGGGGGACGACGCCTACTGGCAGTGGTACGACCGGATCTGGGCCTATGCCTGGCAGCACTTCGTCGACCACGAGCACGGGGCCTGGTACCGCATCCTGGCACCCGACAACCGCAAGCTCACCGACGAGAAGAGCCCGGCCGGCAAGACCGACTACCACACGATGGGCGCCTGCCAGGACGTGCTTGCCGCGCTCGGCGTGCAGCCGCCCGCCAAGGAGGCCCCATGAAACGACTGCTCTGCATGGCCCTGCTGTCGGCCGCGGCCGCCCACGCCGCGCCGCTTGAATGGCGGGGCATCAGCCTGTCCAGCGCCGAATGGGGCGAGAAGCTGCCCTTTCCCGGCGTCTACGGCAAGGACTACGTCTACCCCAGCGTCGCCAGCACCGCCTACTACCAGTCCAGGGGCATGAACCTCATGCGCGTGGGTTTTCGCTGGGAGCGCCTGCAGCCCGCGCTGATGGGCGAGCTGGATGCGGCCGAGCTGGCCCGCCTGCGCGAGTTCGTCGACGGCACGACGGCCCGCGGCCTGCACGTGCTGCTGGACCCGCACAACTACGCCGCCTACAAGGAGGTCCACATCGGCAGGCCCGAGGTGCCCTACGCCGCCTTCGCGGACTTCTGGCGCCGGCTGGCCCTGCAGTTCAAGGACAACCCCCGGGTGCAGTTCGGCCTCGTCAACGAACCCCGCAACATGCCCACCGAGACCTGGGCCCAGGCTGCGCAGGCCGCCGTCGACGCGATCCGCAAGACGGGCGCCACCAACCTCATCACGCTGCCCGGCAACGGCTACACCGGCGCGTGGAGCTGGTTCGAGAGCACCTGGTACGGCACGCCCAACGCCGAAGTGATGGGCCGGGTGCGAGACCCGCTGGAGCACATGGTCTACGAGGTGCACCAGTATTTCGACAAGGATGGCTCCGGCACCCATGCCGAATGCGTCAGCCCCGAGATCGGCGCCGAGCGGCTGAAGCGATTCACGGCCTGGCTGCGCCAGAACAAGCGCCGCGCACTGCTGGCCGAGCTGGGCGGCGGCGCCAACGCCGTCTGCGAGCAGGCGGTGCGCGGTGCGCTGCAGCACCTGCAGGACAACGCCGACGTCTGGACGGGCTGGCTGTGGTGGGCGGGCGGCCCGACCTGGGGCGACTACTTCCTGTCGCTGGAACCCAACACCGACGGCCGCGACAAGCCCCAGATGCGCTGGCTGGCGCCCTTCCTACCCGTCCGGCCGTGACGCCGTGCACACAGGAATGAGCTCATGACGAAAGCTTTGTTGGCGTTTTTGTCATCCACCACCAGACTTGCGGCGTTGCAACCTGCATCGACAGCTTCCGCCCCACTCCGATGTGTGAGCTCTTCGCCCTCAACAGCCATCAGCCGGCCGCCGCCACCTTCTCGCTGAGCGGCTTCGCCGCCCGCGGTGGCCGCACCGCGGACCATGTCGACGGCTGGGGCGTGGCGTTCCACGACGGCGAGCGCTGCGAGGTCAGCGTCGAGGACCGCCCGGCCGCCGAATCGGCGCTGGCCAGCCACTTCGGTCGCCACCCCGTGCGGGCGCGCAACATCCTGGCCCACATCCGCAAGGCCACCCAGGGCGCCCGCGCCGTGGAGAACTGCCACCCCTTTCGCCGCGAATGGGCCGGCCGCACCTGGGTCTTCGCCCACAACGGCGATCTGAAGGACTTCCACCCCGCCCTGGACGGCGGCTTCACGCCCGCCGGCCAGACCGACAGCGAGCGCGCCTTCTGCTGGCTGATGCAGCGCCTGCAGCAGCGTTTCGGCGACGAGTTGCCCGGCTGGCAGGAGCTGGCCGGGACCCTGACGCCCTGGATCCACGAGATCGCGGAGCACGGCCGCTTCAACCTGCTGCTGACCGATGGCCGCGCGATGCTGGCCCACGCCTCCACCAAGCTGCACTGGCTGCAGCGCCGCCCCCCCTTCGGCCATGTCTCACTGCGCGACGGCGACCTCAGCGTGGACCTGGCCACCGTCAACAACCCGACGGACCGCATGGCGCTGGTGTCCACCGAGCCGCTGACCCACGGCGAGGCGTGGCAGGCGTTTGCCCCGGGCGAGGTGCGCGTGTTCGAGCAGGGCGACTGCGTTTTTCTCAGCGAAGGCGTGGCCGAGCTGGCCGCAGCCTGACTCAGGCCGCCGCCAGCGCCTCGTCCACCAGGCTGCGCGCCTGCAGCAGCAGCCGCTGCAGATGGGCCTCGTCGCGGAAACTCTCCGCATAGATCTTGTAGATGTCCTCGGTGCCCGAAGGCCGAGCGGCGAACCAGCCGCCGGCCGTGCACACCTTGATGCCGCCGAGGGCCGCGCCGTTGCCCGGCGCCTGGCCCAGCACCGCCGTGACGGGCTCGCCGGCCAGCTCCTCAGCCTTCAGGTCCGTCCCCGCCAGCCCGGCCAGGCGCGCCTTCTGCTCGCGCGTGGCCGTGCCTTCGACGCGGTCGGCATATGGCGTGCCAAGGTCGGCCGTCAGCGCTTCGTAGTAGCGGCCCGGATCGGCGCCGGTGCGGGCCGTGATCTCCGCGGCCAGCAGCGCGCTTGCGATGCCGTCCTTGTCGGTCGTCCACACGCGGCCGTCGCGGCGCAGCAGCGACGCACCGGCACTTTCCTCGCACCCCAGGCCCAGGCTGCCGTCCAGGAGGCCTGGCGCAAACCACTTGAAGCCGACCGGCACTTCAAACAGCGGGCAGCCCAGGCGCCGCGCGACGCGATCGATCAGTGCCGTCGTGACGACGGTCTTGCCGATGGCCGTCTCCGCCCGCCAGCCGGGCCGGTGACGCAACAGGTAGTCGGCCGCGACACTGAGGTAATGGTTGGGCGGCATCAGCCCGGTGCTGCGCGCGACGATGCCGTGGCGATCGTGGTCGGTGTCGCAGGCGAAGGCCACATCGAAGCGGTCGCGCAGCTGCGTCAGCCGGCGCATGGCCCAGGGTGAGGACGGGTCCATGCGGATCTTGCCGTCCCGGTCCAGCGTCATGAAGGCGAAGCGCGGGTCCACTTCGCGGCTGACGACGGTCAACGGCAGGCGGTAGCGCTCGGCGATGGCCGGCCAGTAGGCCACGCCCGCGCCGCCCAGCGGGTCCACGCCCAGCCGCAGGCCCGCCGAGCGGATCAGCTCGAAGTCGATGACCTGCTCCAGCCCCGCGACGTAGCTGCCGAGGAAATCGTGCTCATGGCAGTTGCTGGAGGCCAGCGCACGCTCGGCGTCCTGCCGCAGCACGCCCTTGAGGCCCTGGCGCAGGTAGCCGTTGGCCGCGGCCTGGATGGCGGTGGTGATGTCGCCGTCCGCCGGCCCGCCATGCGGCGGGTTGTACTTGAAGCCACCATCGCGCGGCGGGTTGTGCGAGGGCGTCATGACGATACCGTCGGCCCGCGCCCACCCCTCGCGGCCGCGGTTGTAGTCCAGGATGGCAAGCGACACCGCTGGCGTCGGCGTGAACTGCCCCGCCGGCGCCAGCATGACCTGCACCCCGTTGGCGGCCAGCACCTCCAGCGCCGTCAGCGTGGCGGGGCGTGACAGCGCATGGGTGTCGGCGCCGAGGAAGAGCGGGCCGGCGATGTCGAGCTGCCTGCGGCGGTCGCAGATGGCCTGGGTGATGGCGAGCACATGCCATTCGTTGAACGAGCCATCCAGCGACGAACCGCGATGGCCGGACGTGCCGAAGCTGACTTGCTGCTCGGCGCAGGCCGGGTCGGGCTGGCGGGAGAAATAGGCTTCGCGCAGGGCTTCGGCGTCGATGAGGACGTCGGGCGGCGCCGGCTGGCCGGCCAGGGGATGGGGCATCCGGGCTCCCGTCGTTGGACAACGCAGCCATGCTGACCGGCAAGGCGCGGTCTAGGAGCCGGACGGCATCGCCGACGCGTGCAGGCCACGACCTACAGCAGCGGCGCCGCCTCGGGTCAGGTCACGGGCGCCGGATTGAACAGCACGAGGCTGTTGTGCAGCTTCCAGTGCTCGGCCCAGGTCTTCTTGCGGCCGCTGGCCACGTCCAGCAGCAGGCGGAACATCTCCCAGCCCATTTCCTCGATGCTCGCCTCGCCGTCGGCGATGCGCCCGGCGTTGACATCCATCAGGTCGTGCCAGCGACGGGCCAGGTCCGAGCGCGTGGCGACCTTCACCACCGGGCACTCGGCCAGGCCGTACGGTGTGCCGCGCCCCGTGGTGAAGACGTGCAGGTTCATGCCGGCGGCGAGTTGCAGCGTGCCGCAGATGAAGTCGCTGGCGGGCGTGGCGGCGTAGACCAGGCCGCGCTGGTCGCGCCGCAGCTTGTCGCCGGGCGACAGCACGTGGCTGATCGCCGAGCTGCCGCTCTTGACGATGGAACCCATGGCCTTCTCGGCAATGTTGGACAGGCCGCCGGCCTTGTTGCCGGGCGTCGTGTTGGCGGCGCGGTCGACGCGGCCGCGGTCCAGGTAGCGGTCGTACCAGCCCAGCTCGCGGACGATGGCCTCGGCCACCTCGGAGGTGGCTGCCCGGCTGGTCAGCTGTTCGACGGCGTCGCGCACCTCGGTGTTCTCGCTGAACATGATGGTGGCACCGGCGCGCACCAGCAGGTCGGCGCAGAAGCCCACCGCCGGGTTGGCAGTCACCCCGGAGAAGGCGTCGCTGCCACCGCACTGCACGCCGACGACCAGCTCGCCGGCCGGCACGGTCTCGCGCCTGCGGGCGTTCAGGCGTTCGAGGTGGGGCCTCGCGCTGCGGACGATGTCGTCCAGCATGGACATGAAACCCACGTGCGCGTCGTCCTGCAGGCAGACGGTCTCGGGGCCGGCGCCGGCGTCGCGTTCGTCCGCGATCGGGAACGATCCGGGCGGCAGCAACCGCGCGGGCTGCAGCTTCTCGCAACCCAGGCTGACCACCATCACCTCGCCGCCAAAGTTGGGGTTCAGCGAAATGTTTTTCAGCGTGCGGATGGGGATGACGGCGTCCGGTGCATCGATGGCCACACCGCAGCCGTAGCTGTGCTCCAGGCCGATGACGTCATCGACGTGGGGATAAAGCGGCAGCAGCTCGGCCTTGATGCGCGCCACGGCCTGGGCGACGACGCCGGCCACGCACTGCACCGTCGTCGTGATGGCGAGGATGTTGCGCGTGCCCACCGAGCCGTCGGCATTGCGATAGCCCTCGAAGGTGTAGCCCTCCAGCGGCTCGGCGGTGGGCGGCTTCACGGTGGCGATGGGCAGGCCCTCCAGCGCGCGGGCCGACGGCATCTGCAGCAGCCGCTCGTGCACCCAACTGCCTGCGGGAATGGCCTTCAGCGCATAGCCGATGGGCACGCCATAACGCAGCACCACCTCGCCCTCGGCAATGTCGCGCAGCGCGACCTTGTGGCCTTGCGGCACCTTGTCCCGCAGCACCAGGCCGGCGCCGGGCACGCCCTGCGGCAGCCGGGTGCCCAGCGGCAGCCCGCCGTCGTTGGCGACGATGGCCACGTTGTCCTCGTCGCGCATGCGCAGGGTCAGCGGGGGGCGTTGGGGAGAAACGGCATTCATATCCGGCGTCGGAGTGGCTAAAGTGCAATGCATGGTGTTGTACGTCGTCTAGTTGTCGTACAACCACTCCCACTTTAGACGGCTCAATCGGTTCAAAACCCCGGGAAAACCCGCGAATGCACGCTCCACTCACCCGCCGCCGGCCACGCACGCTGGCCCTCGAACTGGTCGATTCGCTCGGAGACCGCATCCGCGCCGGCCAGCTGCAGGCCGGGGACAAGCTGCCCACCGAGGCTGAGATCATGGAGGAGTTCGAGGTGAGTCGCACCGTCGTGCGCGAGGCGATCTCCAAGCTGCAGGCGGCGGGCCTCGTGGAAACACGCCACGGCATCGGCACCTTCGTGCTCGGGCCCGGCGACGGGCCCTCTTTCAAGATCACGCCGGAGCAGTTCAGCACGCTGCAGGACGTCATCGCCGTGCTGGAGCTGCGCATCGGGCTGGAGACCGAGGCGGCCGGCCTGGCGGCGCAGCGGCGCAGCGAAGCCAACCTTGCCGCCTTGCGCAAGGCACTGGATGCGGTGATTGCCGCCGTGGAAGCCGGCCAGGACTCGGTGGCGGCCGACTTCCAGTTCCACCTCGAGATCGCCCGCGCCACGCAGAACAGCCACTTCACCGACCTGATGGCAACGCTGGGCGCCCAGATCATCCCGCGCGCCCGGCTGGAGCCTGCAGCCGACATGAGCGGCGAGCGTCTGGCCTACATGCGACGCGTGAACACGGAACACGAGAACATCCTCGACGCCATCGCTAACCAGGACGCCGAATCGGCGCGTGCGGCCATGCGCACCCACCTCAGCAACAGTCGGGAACGCCGCCGCCGCGCACAGGCCGACGCCCGCTGAGCCGCAACGGCGGCATGTAAAGCGGCCCTTCATGCGGGTTTTCACCAATCTCAACAAATTTGACCCAAGTTGTACGATGACCTACAACTTAAACCATCGACGCCCCCGCATCGTCGAATCCCAGTCATCCCATCACTTCCGGAGACCCCATCCATGTCGCCCCAAGAGCTCAAGGCCGTCCTGCAGGCCGGCCTGCTGTCCTTCCCGCTGACCGACTTCGACGCGCAGTTGAACTTCGCGCCCAGGTCCTACGCCGAGCGCCTGGAGTGGCTGCAGCCCTATGGTGCCTCGGCGCTGTTCGCGGCCGGCGGCACGGGCGAGTTCTTCTCGCTGGAGCCTGGCGAGTACAGCGAAGTCATCAAGGTGGCCCTGGACACCTGCCGCGGTCGCACGCCCATCCTGGCCGGCGCCGGTGGCGGCACCACGCTCGCCATCAAGTACGCACAGGAGGCCGAACGACTTGGCGCGCAAGGCATCCTGCTGCTGCCCCACTACCTGACCGAAGCCAGCCAGGAAGGCCTGATTGCCCACGTCGAGGCCGTCTGCAAGAGCGTCCGGTTCGGCGTCGTCGTCTACAACCGCGGAGCCTGCAAGCTGACGCCCGCCTCGCTGCAGGTCCTGGCCGACCGCTGCCCCAACCTGATCGGCTTCAAGGACGGCCTGGGCGACATCGAGAAGTTCGTCGCCATCCGCCAGACGCTGGGCGAGCGCTTCGCCTACCTGGGAGGCCTGCCCACGGCCGAAGTTTTCGCTGGCGCCTACAAGGCCATGGGCTGCCCGGTCTACTCGTCCGCCGTCTTCAACTTCATCCCCGCAACGGCGATGGCCTTCTACAAGGCCCACGCGGCCAATGACACCGCGACCTGCGACCGCCTCATCCGGGACTTCTTCCTGCCCTACATCGCGCTGCGCAACAAGGGCGAGGGCTATGCGGTATCCATCGTGAAGGCCGGTGCCACGCTGGTGGGCCACAGCGCCGGCCCGGTGCGCCCGCCGCTGTCCGACCTGGCGCCCGCCGAGGTCGACCAGCTCGGCGCGCTGATCTCCAGGCTCGGCCCACAGTAAGCCGTTCTTCCACAAGAACACAGGAGACAACCGATGAAGCGACTGCTGACCTCCGTGCTGCTGAGCCTCGTGACTGCCGGTGCCGCCATGGCCCAGGCCTGGCCCGCCAAGCCGGTGACTCTGCTCGTGCCCTTCCCGCCCGGCGGTTCCACCGACGCCATCGCCCGGCTGCTGGGCAACAAGCTGCAGGAGAAGCTCGGCGGCAGCTTCGTCGTCGACAACCGCGGCGGTGCCGGCGGCACCATCGGCACGGCGGCCGTCAGGCGCGCCGCGCCGGACGGCTACACCATCCTCGTCTCCTCCCTCGGCCCCCTGGTCATCGGCCCGCATCTGCTGAAGAACATCGGCTACGACCCGACCCGGGACCTCGACTACATCAGCGTCGCCGTGCAGGCACCCAACGTGCTGGTCGTGCCGACCGCCTCACCGCACAAGGACATGGCGCAAGTGCTGGCCTTCCTGAAGGCCCACCCGGACAAGATGAGCTTCGCGTCGTCCGGCAACGGCTCCAGCGACCACATCACCGCCGAGCTCTTCTGGCAGCAGACCGGTACCACCGGCCTGCACATCCCCTACAAGGGCGGCGGCCCCGTCATGACCGACCTGCTGGGCAACCAGGTGGACTCCAGCTTCATGAACATCAACACCGCGCTGCCGCAGATCAGGGCCGGCAAGCTGCGGGCACTGGGCATCACGAGTGCCAGGCGCTCGCCGGTGCTGCCGGACGTGCCCACCATGGACGAGCTCGGCATCAGGGGCCTGCAGGTCTACTCCTGGCAGGGCGTGGCCGCGCCCAAGGGGTTGCCCGCCGAAATCAAGGCCAAGCTGAACGCCGGCATCGTCGCCACGCTGAACGCGGCTGACGTGAAGCCCAGGCTGCTCGAGCAGGGCTTCGAGATCGTCGCCAGCACGCCCGAGCAGTTCACCAGCTTCCAGGCCACCGAATTCGAGCGCTGGAAGAAGGTCATCACCGAACGCAAGATCACCGCCGACTGATTTCCCCATGAGCAGTTCCACCCCCGTCATCAAAGAGCTGCGCGTCGTGCCCGTCGCCGGGCGCGACAGCATGCTGCTCAACCTCAGCGGCGCCCACGCGCCCTTCTTCACCCGCAACCTGCTGATCCTGACTGACAGCGCCGGCCACACCGGCGTCGGCGAAGTGCCCGGCGGCGAGAAGATCCGCCAGACGCTGGAGGACGCCCGCAGCCTGGTCGTGGGCCAGCCCCTGGGCGCTCACCAGGGCCTGCTGCAGACCGTGCAGCGGACCTTCGCCGACCGCGACGCCGGCGGCCGCGGCCTGCAGACCTTCGACCTGCGCACCACCATCCACGCCGTCACGGCCATCGAGTCGGCGCTGCTCGACCTGCTGGGCCAGCACCTGGGCGTGCCGGTTGCGGCCCTGCTTGGCGAGGGTCAGCAGCGCGACTCGGTGGAGATGCTGGGCTATCTGTTCTACATCGGGGATCGCAGCAGGACCGACCTCCCCTACGACAGCGCGCCCGGCGCCGACGACGACTGGCTGCGCCTGCGCCACGAGGCGGCGACGACGCCCGAAGCCATCGTCAGGCTCGCGCAGGCGGCTCACGCGCGCTACGGCTTCAACGACTTCAAGCTCAAGGGCGGCGCGCTGCGCGGCGACGAGGAGGTCGAGGCCATCCGTGCACTGCACGAGTGCTTCCCCCAGGCCCGCGTGACGCTGGACCCCAACGGCGGCTGGCTGCTGAAGGACGCCATCCGACTGATGCGCGACATGCACGGCGTGCTCGCCTATGCCGAAGACCCCTGCGGTGCCGAGGACGGCTTCTCCGGCCGCGAGGTCATGGCCGAGTTCCGCCGCGCCACCGGCCTGCCCACCGCCACCAACATGGTCGCCACCGACTGGCGCCAGCTCGCGCACGCGCTGTCGCTGCAGAGCGTGGACATCCCGCTGGCCGACCCGCACTTCTGGACCATGGCCGGCTCGGTCCGCGTGGCGCAGACCTGCCGCGACTGGGGCCTGACCTGGGGCTCCCACTCCAACAACCATTTCGACGTGTCGCTGGCCATGTTCACCCACGTCGGCGCCGCCGCGCCGGGCAAGGTCACGGCCATCGACACGCACTGGATCTGGCAGGACGGCCAGCGGCTCACGAAAGACCCGCTGAAGATCGTCGGCGGTCACGTCGAAGTTCCCAAGAAGCCGGGCCTGGGCGTGGAGCTGGACATGGCCGAGGTCGAGAAGGCGCATGCCCTCTACAAGCAGCATGGTCTTGGCGCCCGCGACGACGCCATCGCGATGCAATACCTGATCCCCGGCTGGACCTTCAACCCCAAGCGCCCTGCGCTGGACCGATAAGCACATGCACAAGAACCTCATCAACGGCGACTGGCTGGACGGCGCCGCCGCCTCCCGCAACATCAACCCGTCCGACACCCGCGACGTCATCGGCGAATACGCGCAGGCCGATGCCGCCCAGGCCGAGCTGGCCATCGCGGCCGCCACGGCCGCCTTCCCCGCCTGGAGCCTGTCCACGCCCCAGCAGCGCTTTGACATCCTCGACGCCGTCGGCACCGAGATCCTGGCCCGCCGCGCCGAACTCGGCGACCTCCTCGCCCGCGAGGAGGGCAAGACCCTGCCCGAGGCCATCGGCGAGGTCCAGCGCGCCGGCAACATCTTCAAGTTCTTCGCCGGCGAGGCGCTGCGACCCGGCGGCGAGAGCCTGCCTTCGGTGCGCCCCGGCGTCGGCGTGGAAGTGACCCGCGAGGCCCTCGGCGTCGTGGGCCTGATCACGCCCTGGAACTTCCCCATCGCGATCCCCGCCTGGAAGATCGCGCCCGCCCTGGCCTGGGGCAACTGCGTGGTCTTCAAGCCCGCCGACCTGGTGCCCGGCTCCGCCTGGGCCCTGGCCGAGATCCTCTCCCGCTCGGGCCTGCCCGCCGGCGTGTTCAACCTCGTCATGGGCCGCGGCTCGGTGGTCGGCGAGAAGCTGCTGAACGACCCGCGCGTGGCCGCCATCAGCTTCACCGGCTCGGTCGCCACCGGCCAGAAGGTGGCTGCCGCCTGCATCGGGCGTCCTCAAGGCGGCATGGCCAAGTTCCAGCTCGAGATGGGCGGCAAGAACCCGATGGTGGTGCTCGACGACGCCGACCTGGGCCTGGCGGTGAATGCCGCCGTCAACAGCGGCTTCTTCTCCACCGGCCAGCGCTGCACGGCGTCCAGCCGCCTCATCGTCACCGACGGCATCCACGACCGCTTCATCGCCGCCATGCTCGAGAGGATGAAGGCCCTCAAGGTCGATGACGCCCGCAAGGCCGGCACCGACATCGGCCCCGTCGTCGACGCCAGCCAGCTCGGCCAGGACGTGGACTACATCGGCATCGCCAAGGCCGACGGCGGCCGGCTGGCCCAGGGCGGCGAGCGCATCGAGAAGAACGCCGACGGCGCGCCGGGCTTCTACCTGACGCCGGCCCTCATCACCGACACGACCCCCGAGATGCGCATCAACCGCGAGGAGGTCTTCGGGCCGGTCGTCAGCGTCATCCGCGCGCGCGACTACGAGCACGCCCTGCAACTCTCCAACGACACCCCATTCGGCCTGGCCGCCGGCATCGCGACGACCTCGCTGAAGCACGCCACCCACTTCAAGCGCCACTCCCAGGCCGGCATGGTGATGGTGAACCTGCCCACGGCCGGCGTGGACTATCACGTGCCCTTCGGCGGCCGCAAGGGCAGCAGCTACGGCCCCCGCGAGCAGGGCCGCAACGCCGCCGAGTTCTACACCACCGTCAAGACGGCCTACACGCAAGCCTGATCCACCCCATCTCGGCACACCCGCCCGGCAGAAGGCGGAGCCGCTGCATTGCCCGGAGACAACCGATGAACACCACCACCGCCGGCACAGCGCCGGCCCAGGCCGCCAGCGCGAGCGGGACCCGCACCCGCAAGCGCTACCTCATCCTCGCGATGCTCTTCATCGTGACGACGATCAACTACGCCGACCGCGCCACGCTGTCCATCGCCGGCCCGGCGCTGTCCAAGGAACTGGGCATAGACGCGGTCACCATGGGCTATGTGTTCTCGGCCTTCGGCTGGTCCTACGTCATCGCCCAGTTGCCCGGCGGCTGGCTGCTGGACCGCTTCGGCTCCAAGAACGTCTACGCGGGCAGCATCCTTCTGTGGTCCGTCTTCACGCTGCTGCAAGGCGGCATCAGCTTCCTGACGGCAAGCGTCGGCACCGCCATCGTCACGCTGTTCGCGCTGCGCTTTCTCGTCGGGGCGGCGGAGGCGCCATCCTTTCCGGCCAACGGCCGCATCGTGGCTTCGTGGTTCCCGGCCAACGAGCGCGGCACGGCGTCTGCCATCTTCAACTCGGCGCAGTACTTCGCCACCGTGCTGTTCGCGCCGCTGATGGGCTGGATCACACACAGCTACGGCTGGCCGGCTGTCTTCGTCGTGATGGGGCTGCTGGGCATCGCGCTGGGCATCGTCTGGCTGAAGGCAGTCTTCACGCCGCGCACCCATCCCGGCATCAACCAGGCCGAGCTGGACTACATCGCCGCCGGCGGCGCCCTGGTCAACATGGACCAGCCCGGCACGCAAAGCCGCAGCTTCGCGCCCAACGCGCCGCGCCTGGGCTATGTGAAGCAGCTGCTGTCCAACCGCATGCTGATGGGCGTCTACGTGGGCCAGTACTGCATCACGACGCTGACGTATTTCTTCCTGACCTGGTTCCCCGTCTACCTGGTCAAGGAGCGTGGCATGTCCATCCTCAATGCAGGCTTCGTCGCCGCGCTGCCGGCCATCTGCGGCTTTGCCGGCGGCGTGCTGGGCGGGCTGGTGTCGGACTGGCTGCTGCGCCAGGGCAAGAGCCTGACCGCTGCACGCAAGACCCCCATCGTCATCGGCATGCTGCTGTCCACCAGCATGATCCTGTGCAACTATGTCGACAGCGCGACGCTCGTCGTCGCCATCATGTCGCTGGCCTTCTTCGGCAAGGGCCTGGGTGCGCTGGGCTGGGCCGTCGTGTCGGACACCTCGCCCAAGGAAATCTCGGGCCTGTCCGGCGCACTGTTCAACACCTTCGGCAACACGGCCGGCATCACGACGCCCATCGTCATCGGCTACCTGATCAAGGGCACCGGCTCCTTCAACGCGGCGCTGGTCTTCGTCGCCGCGAATGCGCTGATCGCCGTCTGCTGCTATCTGTTCGTCGTGGGCGACATCAAGCGCTTCGAGCTCAGGAAGGGTGCCTGAGCCGCTGGGCCGCCCAGGCCTCGTATGCCGCCAGCGTCTTCACCGGCCAGGTGCCCCACCAGGCATAGCCATTGCGCCGCTCCAGGCTGATGTCGTTGACGTCGTCGTGCAGGCTCTTGTCGCGATCGCCGAAGACCGGCTTGAGCGTGCCGGCGTCGTAGTAGCGCGCCCACAGCGGGCCTGCCCCGGGCTGCTCCACCAGGCGGCGGCCCAGGGCCTCATCCACCCTGACCCAGGCGCGGTCGCGCACGGCCAGGCCCTTCAGCGTCGCGATGCCCGCATGCACCGCTTCGACGACGGCTGGCGCGGGATGCGGCAGGCTCATCAGGAACAGCAGCGCCCTCGCGCTCTCGCCACTGCTCAGCGCCGGCGGCTCGTAGTTGCGCGCCGAGGCGGGCTCCAGCGTCAGCGCGTCGTGTTGCTGCGCCCACAGCGTGGGCCGGCCCTCGATACGGATCTGCGTCGCCAGCAGCAGTTGCACGGCGCGCTCCTCGGCCGCCGCAGCAGCGGCCTTGAGCGCCGCCGGCAGGAAGCCCAGCTCCGCCTCGCCACGCGCGGCCCAGCCCATCAGCTCGGCCACCTCGACGAGGGCGTTGTCGTTCAACGTGATGGCGTCGTGGTAGCCGCCCTGCAGCGGCCATACCTGCGGCCAGCCTCCGTTGGGGAACTGCGCCGCCAGCAGGTAGCGCAGGCCGCGCTCGGCTGCCTGCCGGTAGACGCCGCCCGCCTCGCCCGGATGCTGGGCCGCCACGCGGGCCAGGAAGCGGATCTCGGTGATGGTGGCATCGTTGTCTATGGTGCCCACATAGCTCCACTGCGCATCCTGGGCCGTGTCGAAGTCACCCGGCGTCGCTCTTTTGCTGTTGTTGTCGGCCACGAAAGCCTGGCCCCGCAGCCGCGGCGCGCGGTCGCGCGGCTGGTTCTTGCCCCAGCCGCCAGCCGGCGTCTGGAAGCTGAGGATGTTTCGCGCAACGGCCAGGGCGGCCTCGCCGCCGTACCAGGCAGCCGGCCTGTCCAGAGGCATGCTGGCCTCTGCATGGCCGCCCTCGGGCGGTGCCGGCCATGCGGCCAGCCCCTGGCGTTCCGCCGCCAGCGCAGCCCGGTCGGCAGCGCGCTGGGCGTCCGAGCGGGCCAGGTAGGCCTGCCACGGCGCCCGCTGCGCCGCCGGCAGGGCCGCCACGCGCTCGGCCGTCAGCGCCCGCGCCGGCGCGATGGTGCCGATCTGCGCGGCATGTGTCGTCGACGAGAGCACCAGGGCGAGCAGAGCGAGGGCGCGGATACAGGGCATGACAGAGTGGCGCAAGTGGGGTGGCCGACAATCTACCGGCTCGCGGCCGCCCGGAGGGCTCCCACCTCGCGCCGCTCACACAGTTGATTGACAGATGATCCATTGCGCGCGTTTTCCCCTGCTGGCCGCCCTGTTGACCCTGGCCGGCTGCGCCGCCCCGCCCGCACCGCCGGCGGAGCCGCCCGCCCCCGCCGGCCTGCAGCAGGCCTGGGTGCAAGCCGTGGCCGGCCCCGCCTGGGCCGTGCGCGCACTGACCGGCGACGCCACCTGCCCGACGCTGACCTGGGCGGGCGGCAGCACGGCCATGCAGGAGCGCAGCGTCCCCGGCGACGAGCCGGCACCGCCCGGCAATACGCAGCCCGAGCGCAAGCCCACACGCTTCACGCTGCGCGCCTGCGAGGCGGCCTGGCCGAGCGACGCTGTCAGCGTTCAGCTCGGCGACGTCACGCTGCAGGCCCCTGCTGCAGAGGTGCGACGCATCCTCGTCATCGGCGACACCGGCTGCCGCCTCAAGGCCTCCGAGCGAGAGTTCCAGCCCTGCGACGACGCCAGCGGCTGGCCCTTCCCGCGCGTGCTGGCGCGAGCACTGGCACTGGCGCCCGACCTGGTCATCCACGTCGGCGACTACCACTACCGCGAGAGCCCCTGCCCGGCTGGCATGGCCGGCTGCGCCGGCAGCCCTTGGGGCTACGGCGACGACGCCTGGCAGGCCGACTTCTTCCAGCCCGCCAAGGCCCTGCTGGCCGCAGCGCCCTGGGTCTTCGTGCGCGGCAACCACGAGGCCTGCAGCCGCGCCGGCCAGGGCTGGCTGCGCTACCTGGACGCCGGCAGCGGCCCGGCGCGCACCTGCCAGCCCGGGGCGCAAGGGGTCAGCGACGGCGACTTCACGCCCCCCTTCGCCGTGCCGCTGTCGCCGCGCAGCCAGCTCATCGTCTTCGACTCCGCCGAGATCGGCAGCCGCACACCGGCGCGCGGCTCGCCGGCCTGGACCCGCTGGCGCGAGCAGCTGGACCGTGTGGCCGAACTGTCCGGCGAGCGAGCGCAAAGCCTGTTCGCCGCCCACCATCCCAGCCTGGCCTTCAGCCCCAGCCTGCTGGGCCTGCCCAGCCCCGCCCGCTCCGGCCTCACGCCGCTGCTGGAGGATGCCTTCGGCCAGCGCCTCTTCCCGCCCGGCGTCCAGGCGACGCTGCACGGCCACCTGCACATCCACCAGGTGCTGGGCTTCGCGAGCAACCAGCCTGCCAGCCTCGTTGTCGGCAACGGCGGTTCTGCAGCTTCCGGCCGCATCAACGCGGCAGCGGCGCTGAACGCCGAGCCACGGCCCGGTGCGCGCCTGGAGACCTTCCAGAGCCACACCGAGTTCGGCATGACGCTGCTGACGGCCACGCCCCAAGGCTGGAAGCTCAGAGCCTTCAATGCGCTGGGGCAACCCCTGGCGAGCTGCAACCTGGCGGGCCAGAAGCTGCGCTGCTGAAGGACGAGCCTGGCATCCATGCCCTTCGTCATGCCGCAGCGTCCATGGCGCCCATAGCGCCCCGTAACGCCCGCGCATTCCGTCACTTCGGCCCCGAATTGAAGGGTTTCCGCAGGGTAAATCGGGTCGGCGCCTCGGGCCTGCCCGCTACACTCGGGCCACCTGTCAAGCTGTTTTCGGCAGGATTACGTTGATCACAGGACTCGCCTTCATGAGCTCCAAACTGAAAGTCGCCGGCTGGGTTGCCCTCGGCGCCGTCGCGGGTGCCCTCACCACGATGCAGCTCCAGGCCAATGCGCGCAGCAGCCTGTCGCCCCTGCCCCTGGACGAAATGCAGCAGCTCGCGGCGGTCTTCGGCCTCGTCAAGAGCGACTACGTCGAACCGGTCGACGAGAAGAAGCTGATCAACGACGCGATCGCCGGCATGGTCTCCGGCCTGGACCCGCACTCGCAGTTCTTCGACAAGAAGAGCTTCAAGGAATTCCGTGAAGGCACGACCGGCAAGTTCGTCGGTGTCGGCATCGAGATCGGCATGGAGGACGGCCTCGTCAAGATCGTCTCCCCGATCGAAGGCTCCCCCGCATTCCGCGCCGGCCTGAAGAGCGGCGACCTGATCAGCCGCATCGACGACACCGCCGTGCGCGGCCTGTCGCTGGACCAGGCCGTCAAGAAGATGCGCGGCGACCCGGCCACCAAGGTCAGCCTGTCCATCTACCGCAAGGCCGAGAACCGCACCTTCCCCGTCACCATCGTGCGCGAGGAGATCAAGGTGCAGAGCGTACGCGCCAAGGTCGTCGAGCCCGGTTACGCCTGGATCCGCGTCAGCCAGTTCCAGGACCGCACCGTCGACGACTTCGCCAAGAAGCTCGAGGAGATCTACAAGCAGGAGCCCCACCTGAAGGGCCTGGTGCTGGACCTGCGCAACGACCCGGGCGGCCTGCTGGACGGTGCCATCGCCATCTCGGCGGCCTTCCTGCCGAGGGACGTCGAGGTCGTGTCCACCAACGGCCAGATCGCCGAGTCCAAGGCCAGCTACAAGGCCAACCCCGATGACTACCGCCGCCGCAGCAGCGACGATCCGATCAAGCGCCTGCCCATCGCTCTGAAGACCGTGCCGCTCGTGGTGCTGGTCAACGAAGGCTCGGCCAGCGCCAGCGAGATCGTTGCCGGCGCCTTGCAAGACCACAAGCGTGCCACCGTGATGGGCGCCCAGACCTTCGGCAAGGGCTCGGTGCAGACCGTGCGCCAGCTTGGCCCCGAGACGGCGCTGAAGATCACGACGGCGCGCTACTACACCCCCAGCGGCCGCTCCATCCAGGCCAAGGGCATCGTGCCCGACGTGATGCTGGACGAGACCGCCGAGGGCAACGTCTTCGCCGCGCTGCGCATGCGCGAGGCCGACCTCGAGAAGCACCTGAACAACGGCCCTGAGGACAACGACGCGCGCCAGAAGGCCCGCGAGGAAGCCCGCCAGAAGCTGGAGGCCGAGTTCGCCAAGCGCGCCGAGCCGCCCAAGCCGCTGCCCGAGTTCGGCACCACCGAAGATTTCCCGCTGGTCCAGGCCCTGAACCAGCTCAAGGGGCAGCCTGTCATTGCGTCCAAGACGGCTCTGGAACGCAAGGCTGAAGCCAAGACCAACGATTAACCGTCGCTCCTGACCTCAAGCACCACGGGCCTCGCAAGAGGCCCGCTTTTTTTGCCCGACCGTCGTTGCGCTCAGCGCGAACGCCGCGCAATCGCCAGTGCCGCAAGCGCGGCCACGGCCCCCAGGACCGGCACCGCGCGCCAGCCCAGCGCAGCCAGCAGGGCCGACCCCAGCGCCGCGCCACTGGCCATGCCGATGAACATCGCGCTGACCAGCACCGCATTGAGCCGGCTGCGCGAGGCCGGGTCCAGGCTGTACACCACGCTCTGGTGCGAGACCAGCGCCGCCTGCACGCCGAGGTCGAACAGCACGGCCACCGCCACCAGCAGCCACAGCGAGGCCGGCGCCAGCGCCTGCACCGCGAAGGACAGGAAGACCAGCAGTGCCGCGGCGCGGATCACCGCCTGCGGACCACGCCGGTCGGCGATGCCGCCGGCCAGCGGCGCAGCCAGCGCACCGGCCGCTCCTGCCAGGCCGAAGGCGCCGGCGACCGCGCTGCCCTGGCCGAAGTCCGGCCCGGCCAGCACCAGGGCCAGCGTCGACCAGAAGGCACTGAAGGCGACCGACAGCAGGCCCTGGGCCAGCGCCGCCCGGCGCAGCGCCGCGTGCTGCCGCCACAGCCCGGCCATGGACGCCAGCAGCGCGCCGTAGCCGGCCTGCGTCGCCGGCACGAAGCGCGGCAGGCCTCGCCACAGCAGCGGGATCAGCAGCGCGACGGCGACGGCCGCGCTCGCATAGACCGCCCGCCAGCCGGCCAGCGCCGCCAGCGACCCCGCCGCCACGCGCGACAGCAAGATGCCCAGCAGCAGGCCCGTCATGACCTGGCCCACCCGCTTGCCGCGCTGGGCCTCGGGCGCCAGCGTCGCCGCGGCGGGTACCAGGTCCTGGGCCAGCGTGGCCGTCAGGCCGATGGCCACGCTGGCCACGCACAGCGCCGCGAAGCCGGGAGCCAGCGCGGCCAGCGCCAGCGCCGCCACCAGCGTCCAGGCCTTGACGACGATGATGCGGCGGCGGTCGAAACGGTCGCCCAGCGGTGACAGCAGCAGGATGGCCGCGCCATAGCCCAGCTGGGTCAGCGTGGGCAGCAGGCCGATGGTGGCGCTGCCGACGCCGAACTGCTCGGACAGCAGGCCCAGCAACGGCTGGACGTAGTAGATGGACGCGACGGCCAGGCCGGTGGCCGTGGCGAGCAGCAGGGTCAGTGCCGGGCCCAGGGTGGCCGGCACGGCGGAGGGAGCGGGGGTGGACTTCATGGCGCCGCAGTGTGGCCAGCCCGGGCAAGACCCGCTAGACGCAGAGCCCGCCTGACTGCCATACGCTACGCGTATGAGCACCACCTCCGACCGCCTGCAGCTGATGCAGACCTTCATCCGCATCGTGGAGGCCGGCAGCCTGTCCGCCGCGGCGCGCCAGCTCGGCACCACCCAGCCCACCGTCAGCCGTCGCCTGCAGGCCCTGGAGCAGCAGTTCGGTCAGCCGCTGATCCAGCGCTCCACGCATGCATTGCGCCTGACCGATACCGGCGAGCGGGCCCTGGAACGCGCCAAGGCCCTGGCCGCCGAATGGGAGGACTTCGAGCATTCGCTGCGCGCCGAACCCGCGCGGCCTGCCGGGCTGCTGCGCGTGCAGGTGCCGCATGCGTTCGGCCAGGAGCACCTGATCGCGCCGCTGGTACGCGCCCTGCAGGACGCGCCTGGCCTGCGAGTGGATTGGCTGCTGAACGACGCCGCCCCCAACTTCATCGAGCAGGGGCTGGACTGCGCCATCCGCGTCGGCGGCCGCGCCGAGGGGGCCGTCGTCGCGATTCCGCTGGCGCGCGTGCCACGGGTGCTGGTGGCTTCGCCGGAGCTGCTGGCCGGGCGCAGCTTCGAGGAGCCCGAATCGCTGGCCGAACTGCCCTGGATCGCGATCTCGACCTTCTACCGCCAGGAGCTGCAGCTCGAGCGCGATGACGGCGTGCGCCAGCGCCTGCCCATACGCCCCGTGCTCGCCACCGACAGCCTCTACGCCACCCGTGAGGCCGCGCGGCTGGGCCTGGGCGCGGCATTGCTGTCAGGCTGGGCGGTGCACCAAGACATCGCCGACGGCCGCCTCGTGCATCTGCTGCCACGCTGGCGCGGCCCCGCCCTGCCGGTGCAACTGCTCTACCCCAACCCGCCGACGCCGCCCGCGCGGCTGCGCTACTTCATCGAGGCGATGCGGCGCAGCATGGCGGAGCCGCTCTGGCCCGATATGCTGCCAACGCCATGACCGACGACGACCTGCTGCGCTACTCCCGCCACCTGCTGCTCGACGAGATCGGCATCGAAGGCCAGCAGCGCCTGCTTGACGCCCACGCCCTTGTCGTCGGTGCTGGCGGGCTCGGCTCGCCGGTGGTGCTCTACCTTGCCTCGGCGGGCGTCGGTCGCATCACGCTGGTCGACCACGACAGCGTGTCGCTGACCAACCTGCAGCGCCAGATCGCCCACGACATGGGCAGCCTGGACCGGCTCAAGGTCGAGTCCGCCGCGGCACGGATGGCGGCACTCAACCCCGGCGTGCGCACCCGCGCCCTGGCCACCCGGGCCGATGCCGCGCTGCTGGACGCCGAGGTGCCCGGTGCCGACGTCGTCATCGACTGCACCGACAACTTCGCGACCCGCCACCTCGTCAACGCCGCCTGCGTTCGCCACGCCAGGCCGCTGGTCTCCGGCGCGGCCATCGGCTTCGACGGCCAGATCAGCGTCTACGACAGCCGCAGCGGCGAGCACCCCTGCTACGCCTGCCTGTTCCCGCCCGAGTCAGGCTTCGAGGACGCAGCCTGCTCGACCATGGGCGTGTTCGCGCCGCTGGTGGGCATCGTCGGCAGCGTGCAGGCGGCCGAGGCGCTGAAGCTGCTGGCCGGTGTGGGTGAACCTCTTGCCGGACGGCTGCTGATGCTGGATGGCCGGCGCATGCAGTGGAGCGAGATCGCCATGCAGCGAGACCCCGAGTGCCCGGTCTGCGGCGGGGGGTGAATTCCCGCCGACGCCCCGAATGGGGCCGAAAATCCGCCCCCCGACCTTGCCCATGATGCTCTGCCCATGAAGCCCACCGACGTCCCGACGCGCAACTTCCCGACCGCCTGGGAGGAATGCTGCACGCTGCAGCCCCATCCCGACTACGACCGCCCGGGCAGCGCCTACGAGCTGGCGTTCAAGGACGAAGGCTTCCTGCTGCGAGAGGACATGCGGCCCGTGCGCATGCAGCTTGAGCTGATGAAGCCCGAGGTCATCCAGAACGAGCAGGGCGTCAAGTCCACCATCGTCATCTTCGGCAGCGCCCGCATCCTGCCGGCCGAGGCGGCCCAGGCCCTGCTGACCGTGGCGCTGGACAAGGGCGACGAGGCTGGCGCCGCCAAGGCTCGGCGCCAGATCGCCATGAGCCGCTACTACGAGGAGGCACGCCGCTTCGCGCAGATCGCGACCAGCACCTGCGCCGAGCGCGGCCGCCCCGTCGTCATCGCCACCGGCGGCGGCCCCGGCATCATGGAGGCAGGCAACCGCGGCGCCTACGAGGTGGGCGGCAAGAGCGTGGGGCTGAACATCGTGCTGCCGCACGAGCAGTACCCCAACCCCTACATCACGCCGGAGCTGTGCTTTCGCTTCCACTACTTCGGCCTGCGCAAGATGCACTTCCTGATGCGCTCCATCGCGCTGGTGTGCTTCCCCGGCGGCTTTGGCACGCTGGACGAGCTTTTCGAGACGCTGACGCTGATCCAGACCGGCAAGAGCCGTCCCCGCCCCGTGCTGCTGTTCGGGCGCGAGTTCTGGACCAAGCTCCTCAATGTCGAGCTGCTGCTGGAAACCGGCATGATCAGCCCGGGCGACGAGAAGCTCTTCCACTACGTCGAGACGGCCGAGGAAGCCTGGGCGGTGCTCGAAGCCCAACCCGAACTCTCGAGCGAGAGCCCAGCATGACCCAACTCAGGAACGTCTCCCTCATCGGCGCCCCCACCGACGTCGGCGCCGGCGCGCGCGGCGCCAGCATGGGCCCCGAGGCCATGCGCGTGGCCGGCCTTGCCGAGGCACTGCGCGCCCGCGGCGTGGACGTGGTTGACCGCGGCAACCTCGCCGGCCCGTCCAACCCCTGGCTGCCCCCCGTCGATGGCTACCGACACCTGGACGAGGTCGTCGCCTGGAACCGCACCGTGCACGAGGCCGTCTATGCCGAGCTCAAGACCGGCCGCCTGCCCATCATGCTGGGCGGCGACCATTGCCTGGGCCTGGGCTCCATCAGCGCCGTGGCCCGCCACTGCCGCGACACCGGCAAGAAGCTGCGCGTGCTGTGGCTGGATGCCCATGCGGACTTCAACACCAGCGCATTGACCCCCAGCGGCAACATCCACGGCATGCCGGTGGCCTGCCTGTGCGGCTTCGGCCCGCAGCAGCTCATCGAGATCGGCGGCCAGGTGCCGGCCATCAACCCCAAGTGGATTCGCCAGATCGGCATCCGCAGCGTCGACGAGGGCGAGCGCCGCCTCGTGCACGAGCAGGACCTGGAAGTGTTCGACATGCGCTTCATCGACGAGATGGGCATGCGCCACGCGATGGAGCTGGCGCTGGCCACGCTGGATGACAACACCCATCTGCACGTGAGCTTCGACGTCGACTTCCTCGACCCCGTGATGGCCCCCGGCGTGGGCACCACCGTGAACGGCGGCCCCACCTACCGCGAGGCCCACCTGTGCATGGAGATGATCCACGACACCGGCCGCATGGCGTCCATGGACCTGGTCGAGCTCAACCCCGCGCTGGACGAGCGCAACAAGACCGCGCTGGTGGCGGTGGACCTGATCGAGTCGCTGTTCGGCAAGAGCACGCTGATGCGCAAGTGACGTGAGCCGGTGCGCACCGTGACGAAGCCCGTGCTGCCGTTCGTCGCCCAGGCCGACGATGCGGCCACCGCCGCGTGGCTGGCGGCGCTGCAGCGCGCCATGCCCGACGAGACCGTGCTGCCACTGTCCGCACTGGACGCCGCCATGCGACGGGACTGCCGTGTGGCCATCGTCGCCAATCCGCGCCCGCAGGACCTGCGCACACTGCCCGCGCTGGCCTGGGTGCACAGCGTCTGGGCCGGCGTCGAGCGGCTGGTGAGCGACCTCGCCGACACAAACCTGGCGATCATGCGCCTGGTCGACCCGCGGCTGGCGCAAACCATGGCCGAGGCGGTGCTCGCGTGGACGCTGTACCTGCACCGGGACATGCCCCGCTACGCGCGCCAGCAGCGCGAGCGCCTGTGGCGCCCGATCGAGCCGGTGCGCGCCTGCGACCGTCGCGTGGGCCTGCTTGGCCTGGGCGCCCTTGGCGAGGCCGCCGCCATGCAACTGCGCAATGCCGGGTTCACGGTGCATGGCTGGAGCCGCACGCCCAAGACGCTGCCGGGAGTGCGCTGCCACAGCGGCACGGACGGGCTCGATGAGCTGCTGGCCGAGACGGACATCCTGGTCTGCCTGCTGCCGCTGACCGGCGAGACCCTCGGCCTGCTGGACGAGGCCCGGCTGGCGCGGCTGCGCCCCGAGGCGTCACTGATCAACTTCGCCCGTGGCCCCATCGTCGACGACGCAGCGCTGCGCAGCGCACTGGACGGCGGGGCGCTGCGCCATGCGGTGCTGGACGTTTTTTCCACCGAGCCGCTGCCGTCGGACAGCTGGCACTGGACCCACCCGGGCGTGACCGTGCTGCCTCACATCTCCGCCCCGACGGACCGAGAAAGTGCATCGGCCCTCGTGGCGACGCAGATCGCACGCTACCGGCGCACCGGTGAGATCCCGGCAGGGGTGGTGGACCGCCGCCGGGGCTACTGAGCCCGGGTCAGCGCGCGCCCGCCGTCGCGCGGGTGATGTTCACCGCCACCTCGCCGCAGCCGGCGAACACATGCCGCGACTGCTGGCCGGGGCGGATGTCGTGTACGCCGGTGATCATGCCGGTGGAGATCACGTCGCCCGCGCGCAGCACCGCGCCCTGGGCTGCGCGCTTGTTCAGGGTGAAGGCCAGGGCGCCCAGCGGTCCGGGCTTGAGCGCCACGGTGCCGGTGCCCACCGAGACGCCGTCGATATAGGTCTCGACGGCGATGCTCTGCAGTTCGCGCCAGTTCGCGATCTCCGCGCCGATGACGACACCCCAGTTGTTGCCGAAGTCGGAGATCACGGCGCCCGGCCCGAGGTCGTTGAGCGTCGCCAGCGGGCTGCTGGCCACCTCCACGCCGATGTGCATGGACTTCACGAACGGGGCCACCGTGTCGGCCGTCCAGTCCGCCTTGCCGGCGGGGGCGTCCTGCGCGACCACCACGACGACCTCGGCCTCCACGGCCGCGAAGCCGCCGTCGAACACCGGACACTGCGCGGGCTCGCCCGAGACGGGGCGGTGGATGTTGGCGGCGAATGCCGGGCCGATCAGGCGCTCCTCGGGGAACTGGGCGGCAAACGCCGGCGCCACGCGGGCGACCTTCCAGCCGGCCAGCGCATCCGGCCAGCGGGCGATGGCGGCGGCCTGCACGGCGTAGGCCTGCTCCAGCGTGGCCGGCGGCGTGCCGGGATAGTCCGGCAGCGCGCGGCCTGCGGCGCGGGCGGCGGTGAACTGGGCGGAAATGTCTTGGGGGTTGCTCATGCTTGCTTGTGCCGTGCTGCAGCGTCAGGGGTGAATGCGGCGGGCAATGTACCGCGACAGCCACGTCGTGGCGCTGCGCCTGCCCAAGAGGGCCTGCTGCGGCGGACGATCCGCCTGAGTGCAAACGCCATGCCGTCGGACCACTGGCTGCTGCGACGATTGCCGCATGACCCGCTCCACCTTCCTGCGACGCGCCCTCGCGTTGGCCGCCACCTTCCTCGCCACGGCTTCCCTGGCCCAGCCCCCCGGCGATACCGAGCGATTCACGCTGTTCCATGCGCCCGTCACGCTGCTGCGCAACGCCCAGCTCTTCGACGGCACGGCTCAGCCGCCGCGCGAGCACATGAGCGTGCTGATCCGTGATGGCCGCATCGCCGCCGTGGCCCCCGATGCCGAGCTCAAGGCCCCGGCCGGCGCACTGGTCAAGGACCTGGCCGGCGGTGCGCTGATGCCCGGCTTCGTGCTGCTTCACGAACACCTGTTCTATCCCACCGAACGCGGCAGCTACGGCGCCTTCTTCCAGAGCTTCCCGCTGCTCTACCTGGCCGGCGGCGTGACGACCATGCGCACGGCAGGCAGCATGAGCCCCTATGCCGACCTCAACACCTGGAAGGACATCCGCGAGGGCAAGGCCTCCGGGCCTGACCTGGACGTGACGGCACCCTTCCTGAACGGCATCCAGGCCTTCGTCGCCCAGGTACCGCGCCTCGTCAACGCCGAGGACGCCGTGCGACAGGTGGGTTACTGGGCCGACGCAGGGGCGACCTCGTACAAGGGCTACATGCATCTGACGCGCGAGCAACTGGATGCCATCATCAAGGCCGCGCACGAGCGCAAGGCCAAGGTGACGGCCCACCTGTGCGCGGTGAGCTACTCGGAAGCCGCCGGCATGGGCATCGACAACCTGGAGCACGGCTTCTTCGCGTCCAGCGACTTCGTCGACGGCAAGCAGCCGGACGCCTGCCCCGGCGGCGACGCCGTGCCTCGCTCGCTGGACGCGCTGGCCATCGACGACCCGCGCATGGCCGAACTGCAGCGCCGGATGATCAGCGCCAAGGTCGCACTGACCTCGACGCTGACCATCTTCGAGACCTTCTCCTACGGGCGTCCCATGGCGCCGGCCGGCGCGCTGGACCTGCTGATGCCGCAGCTGCGCGAGCAGTACGTCGCCCGCTACACCGCCATCCAGCGCGGCGGCCCCAATGCCTATGGGCGCGTCTTTCCGAAGAACATGGTCTGGGAAAAGCAGTTCCACGACGCTGGCGGCCTGCTCGTCGCGGGCACCGACCCGACGGGCTACGGCGGCGTCGTGCCAGGCTACTCGTCGCTGCGCCAGCTCGAACTCCTGCGCGAGGCCGGCTTCGACACGGCCACGGCGGTCAAGGTCATGACCTTCAATGGCGCGAGCTATCTGGGCCGCACGGCCGAGGTGGGCCGGGTGACGCCGGGCCTGCGCGCCGACCTGATCGCCTTCGCGGCGCCGCTGGATGCGGCCAGGCCGGCCCTGCCGGACGTCGCCTGGACGATGAAAGCCGGGCGGGCCTGGGACCGCGGCAAGATCCTGAATGCGTGGAAGGGCCAGGTTGGGCTGCGTTGACGGAGCCTGCGGCACCGCCACACGAGCGGCTCGTCCACGCGGCAGGCAAAGGTCAGGGCACGGGAGAACGGCATGGGCGCAAAGACATGGATGCTGGTCTATGCCGACGGCAACCCGAGGGAACGGCTGGCCGCAATGACCAAGCTGGACCGTGCGGCCACCCAGGCCTGGGTGGCCACGCTGTTTCCGAACGAGACTCTGGGGCCCCTTGGCGACACCGACCTGTGCGAGACCAGCCCGCCTGACGACGAAGTCGTCGCCGGCAGCTTCAACGGCGTCTCCATCGTCGCTGCCAAGGAGTTCGGGCTCGATCTGCCATCGACCCTGGCCACGAACTTCGTTCAGGCCGCCCATGGCCGCGATCTCTACCTGCATGCCATGCACAGCGTCGTGGACTGGTTCGCCTTCGCGCTATGGCGCGAGGGCAGACTGCAACGCTCGCTGAGCGTGTCGCCCGACAGCGGCATCCTCGAAGACACGGGCAGCCGACTGGCCTTCGAGCTGCCCTACTGGCGGGGCGACCATCCCGCCATCGATCCCGAAGACATGGAAGACAGCGCATCGGACTACCCTTTCCCCTTCCACCCGCTGGAGCTGGGCGAGGCGGCGCTGCGCGAGTTCTTTGGCTACCAGATCGAAGGCGACGTCGATGACGCGCTGCTCACGCCTGAGGCGATCCCGCTGATGCGCTTCAAGCGAAGGAAGAAGTCCCGCTTCAGATTCTGGTGAGCCGCCAGGAATAAACGCTGGCCGGGCTGGGTAGATCAGGACTGCATCTCCGGAGCCTTCATGCCGCGACGCTCAATCTTCCTGACAGGCCTGCTGACCTGCTCGGCCGCTTTCGGCGCACCCGACGCCACCCGCGGCCAGGCCGTCTACCAAGCCCGCTGCACCGCCTGCCATTCGCTGGACTTCAATGGCGTAGGCCCGGCCCACCGCGGCGTGTTCGGTCGCCTCGCTGGCACGGCCAAGGGCTTCACGAACTATTCGCCGGCACTCAAACGCTCCGGCCTCACTTGGACGGAAGCCAATCTCGATCGCTGGCTGGCCGATCCCGAGGCCCTGGTGCCGGGCCAGTCCATGGGCATCAGCCTGCCGGATGCTGGCGAACGCGCCGACGTGATCGCCTTTCTGCGCGGCCTCGCCAAGGCGAAGGAATAAAACTCCGCGCCGGCCGGTATCGCTGCAAGTCAACACTGCCTGCGAAGGGACAGACCATGCAGCGACGCGATTTCCTCCACCTCGCCGGCCTGGGCGGCGGCGCGATCTTCTCGGCCTCGCTGGCCGGCTGCGCCGGCACCGGCCGGCCGCAGGACGAGTTCTATTTCGTGCAACTCTCCGACACCCACTGGGGCTTCCAGGGACCAGCCAGCCCGGATGCCCGCGGCACGCTGCCCAAGGCCGTCGCAGCCGTCAATGCGCTGCCCAGGCCGCCGGACTTCATCGTCTTCACCGGCGACCTGACCCACACCACCGACGACCCCGCCGAGCGCCGTCGCCGCATGGCCGAGTTCAAGCAGGTCGTGGACGGGCTGAATGTCAAGACCGTCCGCTTCATGCCGGGCGAGCACGACGCTTCGCTGGATCGCGGCGCGGCCTTCAAGGAGATGTTCGGCGACACCTACTTCCGCTTCGATCACAAGGGCGTGCACTTCATGGCCCTGGACAACGTCTCCGACCGGGGCACGACGCTGGGGCCTGAGCAGCTGGCCTGGATGCAGGCCGAGCTGGCGAAGCTGGACCCGAGTGCCCCGCTGGTCGTGTTGACCCACCGCCCGCTGTTCCCGCTGGTGCCCAAATGGGACTGGCACACACGCGACGGCGAGCGGGCCCTGGCGCTGCTGATGCCCCACCGGAACGTGACTGTCTTCTACGGCCATATTCACCAGGAGCACCACCAACTGACAGGCCACATCGCCCACCACTCGGCACGCTCGCTGATGTTCCCGCTGCCAGCCCCAGGCGCAGCCGAGAGGCCGCTGCCCTTGGCCTGGGACCCGGCCGTGCCCTACCGCGGCCTGGGCTGGCGCGAGGTGGAGATCGGGGGGCCAGGACCGAGCGAATCGAGCATGGCCTGGGCCAAGCATGAAGCGCCGCCAGTTGCTGCTGGGCAGCGCCGCCGCGGTCGTGGCCCTCAAGGCGGCCCGCGCCCAGGCGCCTCGTGAAATCGAGGTCACGGCCCAGCGCTTTCGCTTCACGCCCAACGTGATCCCGCTGAAGGCCGGCGAGCCGGTCGTGCTGCTGATACGCTCACTTGACTTCGCGCACGGCTTCTTCGTGCCCGACCTGGACCTGCGCACCGACCTCATGCCCGGCCGCGTCATCCGCCTCGCCATCACGCCCCAGGCTCCGGGGCGGCTGGCCTTCCTGTGCGACAACTTCTGCGGTGACGGCCACGAGGGCATGGACGGGCATTTCGACGTGACATGACCGACGCTCGCCGCTTTGAGGCCACCGTGCTGCCTCTGCTGGACGCAGCGCACAACCTCGCGCGCTGGCTGCTGCGCGACGCGGCCACGGCGGAGGACGTGGTGCAGGAGGCGGCGCTACGCGCCTTCCGCTACTTTGCCTCGCTCCGCGCCACCGAGGACGCCAGGCCCTGGTTCCTCGGCATCGTTCGCAACGCCTGCTTCACGGCCCTGGCGCGCGAGCGCGGCCGCGCTGACGTGACACTGCTTGGCGAAGACGCCTGGGACCACCTCGAAGCCCAGTCGCCCAGCCCCGCGCCCGACCCGCTCGCGGCGCTGGGCCGGCGGCGCGAACAGGTTCTCATCGACGCGGCGCTGCGGCGTTTGAGCCCGCCCATGCGCGAGGTCATCGTGCTGCGCGAACTCGAAGGCCTGGACTACCGCGACATCGCGCAGATCGTCGGCATCCCAATGGGTACGGTGATGTCGCGGCTGTCGCGCGCCCGCGCCCAACTGAAACGGCAGCTCCAGCTCGCCGGCCTCCCCTGATGAACGACGACGACCTCACCCGCCTTCTGCAACAGCACGCCAGCCGCCATCCCGCGGACGAACGCCTGCGCGCGGCCGTGCGCACGCAGATGGCACTGCAGGCTGCCGCGCAGGAGGCACCACCGACGGTGCCGGCGAGGTCCGGCTGGCGCGAGCGCCTGGCGCGGCTGACACGCATCCACCCGGCGTTGGCCGGCGCCGGCGGCCTGGCGCTGGGCGTCGCACTGACCCTGTCGGCGGTGCTGGTCGCGCCACGGCTGGCCACCGATGGCATGCTGCCCGACGACCTCGTCGCCGCCCATGTGCGCGCACTGCAGATAGGCCCGCTCTACGAGGTCGCGTCCAGTGACCGCCACCAGGTGAAGCCCTGGTTCCAGGGCCGGCTGGACTACGCACCCACCGTGCTCGACGCACCCTTGCGCGAGCAGGGCTTCGCGCTGCTGGGCGGTCGCGTGCAGGCCGTGCGAGGCCGGCCTACGGCAGTGCTGGCCTACCAGCTGCGGCTGCACAAGATCGACCTCTACGCCTGGCCCGCCGAGCGCGGATCGGCACCTGAGAAGCTGCAACGCCGCGGCTTCAACCTGGTGCATTGGAGCGACGGCACCATGCAGTACTGGGCCGTGTCGGATGTGGACGGCGCGGAACTGGAGCGCCTTGCCTCGGCCTGGCGCACCGCCGCTGCGCACTAGCGCCTGCCGGCCCCAGCTCCGCGCGCGACCGCTCAACACCGGCGCGATGCTGCCAGGGGTCACGATCGAGACAAGCAGTGGGCCGATCCAGCGGCTGAAACGAATCTCCGCCCTCGGGTGGGCGCGGCCAGGTGCGGGCAGGTGCGGCCCAGCGAAAGCCTAGGCGCTGGCTATCCACCCTTCCAGCGCGTCCACGCCCGAAGGCCAGCCATGGCGTGGCTGCTCGGCCGCCCAGGCCGCCTGCAGCATCGCCAGCACCGCATCCAGGCTGTCGCCGCTGGCGTCGGCCACCAGCTCGTCGCGCTGCGCATGGCTGAGCTTGAGCCGCAGGCCCAGCCGCGTGCGGCCCTGCTCCAGCGCGTCGACGATGTCCTTGCGCGCGATCAGCCGCTCGGGCGTCTGCGCGGCCTTGGTGTCGCTCTTGTAGGAGCGCCGCCCGATGAGCTCGCGCGCCAACAGCCCCGGGTAGGCCTCCAGTGCGACACGGCTCTCGTCGCCGGCCAGGTGACCAGGCAGGTGCACGCCCGCGGCGATCAATCGCGGCACGCCGGCATGCAGCATCCAGGCGACCGGCGGATTCACCCACTTCATGCTCGGACTGGCGCCGGCCGGCCCGTCGCATACGCGGTGGGCGAACTTGGCACCGGCAGGGCGCGCGTCGCAGAAGGCGGCAAAGCGGTCACGGATCTCGGCACGGCTCAGCGCCGCGTAATGCGCCATCAGCGCCGCATAGTCCGTGGGCCAGCCCAGCTGCTCGACCAGCTCTCGCGGCAGGCCGAAGGGCAGATCCAGGCCCGCAACCCAGGGTCCTGGCTGGGCCAGCCAGCCAGAAAACGCCTCCAGGCTGTGTAGCGCTACCAGCCCGGTCAGCCGGACGACGGCACCGTGGCGCCTGCCGCCGGCCACCCGGATGGGCTTGACCGCACGGGGCGCACTCGTGAAGTCGATCCCGAAAACGACGATGTCAGACATGGCCGGAATTCTGGGGCTAGGCAAAATCGCCAGCTATCAATGCCAGATCTGCTCGTCCCCACCGCCCCGCCTGCCAACGGCGTGCTCTTCGACGCCGCGGCATTCGATGCCGCCGTCGCGGCAGCGCACCAGCAGGCCATGGCGGGGTCCTATCAGGCCTCCAACGAAGCGCTGGAGCGGTTGCTGCTCGGCTGCCCGCCGACTGAGCCGCGCCGCCGCGGCGAAGCGCTGGCCCTGCTGGCCCACCAGTACCCGCGCCTGGGTCGGCTGACGTCCAGTGCGCGCTGTGCCACCGAAGCCCTGGCCCTGGCCGAGCGCCTGGGCGACGACGACCTGCGCGCCGACGCGCTGACCAGCCAGTGCTACGTCTACGGCCAGTTGCTGATGGGCCGCGAGGCACTGGAGTCCGGCATGAAGGCCCTGGGCGCGGCCCGCCGCACGGGCGATCCGGTGCGCGAGGCCTGGGCGCTGAATCGCATCGCCGTCGCCTATTCCAGCCTGGAGAACCCGGCCCAGGCCTGCGCATCCACTGAACAGGCCATGGAGATCGCCGCGCGCAGCAACTCGCCGGAGGTGCTGTTCTCCTGCCACAACAACCTGGCCTATTTCTGGCTGCGTCGCGTCGAGGATGCGCAGGCGCCGGGGGCCGATGCCGCCGTGCTGGCCGAGGCCCTTGGCAGCGCCCGCCGCACGGCTGAGCAGGCCACCGATCTTGCGCGCCGCTCCGGCAGTCCCTTCCAGGTCACCGTCGCGGTGTCCAATCTCGTCAGCGCGTTGCTGGCCGGGGGGCTGCTCGACGAGGCCTTGCCGCTGCTGAACGAATTCGGTCACCTCGCCCACGACCATGGCTACCGCACGCTGGCCATCGAGGCCGATGTTCAGCGTGCCAACTTCCTGCGCCTGAAGGGCGAGCCCCTGCAGGCCTCACGCATCCTGGAGGCCCTGCTGCATGCCGCCACGGAGCCGCCGCCCAAGCTGCGCCGGCAGCTGGTGCGTGCCCTGTACGAGACGCACAAGGCCTGTGGCCAGTACCGCGAGGCGCTGAGCTGGCTGGAGGAGCTCGTCGGCCTGGACCGCCAATTCAGCCGCGACAACCTGGTGCTGCAGACCGAGGTCATCCTGATCCGCGACCAGGTCGAGCAGGCACAGGCGCGCGCCGACAGCGCCGCCGCCGATGCCCGCCGCGAGCGCGCTCGCGCGGCCCATCTCGAGAACGAGCAGCAGCGCCTGCGCGAGCACGCAATGGCGCTCGACCGCGCCGCCCACGAGGACGTGCTCACCGGCCTGCACAACCGGCGCCATGCCGAGTTCGCGCTGCCCCTGCTCGTGGAAGGCGCGCGCATGGCCGGCCAGGTCATCAGCGTCGCGGCGCTGGATGTGGACCACTTCAAGAGGATCAACGACACCCACGGCCACGCCGTGGGCGATGCCGTGCTGCAGCAGCTGGCCCAGTTGCTGCGCCACCGCCTGCGCAGCGCAGACCTGATGGCGCGCATCGGCGGCGAGGAGTTCCTGGCCGTGCTGGTGGGCATCGCACCCCAGCAGGCCGCCGAGATCTGCGAGCGGCTGCGCCTGGCCGTCGTCGAGCACGACTGGGCAGCCATCACGCCGAGCCTGGTCGTGCGCATCAGCGTCGGCATCGCCGGCGGCGCGTTGCAGCAGCAACAGCAGGGTGACAGCCTGCTCAATCGGGCCGACCGCGCCCTCTATGCGGCCAAGCGTGGCGGGCGCAATCGCGTCCACGTCGACTAGGCCTGTTGCCACGATGACCGCGAGCCGCGAGCCGCGAGGGCCAGCCTAGACTGGCGACATGAGCATGAATCCCGTCCTCGTCGAGGTCCTGCGCGGCGACGCCGTCGAATCCCGCCATACCGGAGCGCTGGCCATCGTCGACGCCTCCGGCGCCGTGCACACGGCGCTGGGCGACGTGGCCCGCCCTGTCTTCCCGCGCTCGGCCGTCAAGCTGCTGCAGGCCTTGCCGTTGGTCGCCAGTGGTGCCGCGCAGGCGTTTGGGTTGACCGATGCGGAGCTGGCGCTGGCCTGCGCCTCGCACAGCGGCGAGCCCGAGCACGTGGCCACGGCCGCAGGCATGCTGGCCAAGCTGGGACTCACGGCCGACGCACTGGAATGCGGCACGCAATGGCCCAGCCGCGAGCCCGTGCTGCGCGGCATGGTGGCGCGCGGCGAGCTTGCCACCCCGCTGCACAACAACTGCTCGGGCAAGCACAGCGGCTTCGTCTGCCTGGCCTGCCACATGGCAACGGGGGCACGCAACGCCGGCACGGAGCCGGCCGAGTTCACGCGCGGCTATGTCGCGGCGGAGCACCCGGTCATGCGCGAGGTGTCGGCTGCACTGTCGGCCGCCACTGGCGTCGACGTCGAACGGGCGCCGCGTGGCACCGATGGCTGCTCCATCCCCACCTTCGCGCTGCCGCTGCGCTCACTGGCCCTGGCCTTCGCCCGCTGCGGCACCGGCCAAGGCCTGTCGGAAGGCCATGCGCGCGCCGCGAGCCGGCTGCGCCGGGCCGTGGCCGCGGCGCCCTTCATGGTGGGTGGCACGGACCGCTTCGACACCCGGGTCATGCAGGCCTTTGGTGAGCGCCTGTTCTGCAAGATAGGCGCCGAGGGCGTCTACTGCGCGGCGCTGCCCGAGCTGGGCCTGGGCGTGGCGCTGAAGATAGACGACGGCGCAGCTCGCGCCGCCGAGGCGGCCATGGCGGCCGTGGCCGCGGCGCTGCTGAAGACCGAGGACACGCTGCTGAGGGGCTACAGCCATCTGCAGCTGCGCAACTGGCGCGGACTGGACGTCGGCTCACTGCGCCCCACGCCCGTACTCGCTGGCCTGGCCGGCGCCGCGGGCTGACGCGGGCAGGTCTCCGGCGTCAGGAGGCTGGCACGGCGGCCGCCCGGGGGCCTTGCCACTGCCGCACGCCCCATGACTCCGCCAGGGACTCGCGGCAGGCATGGGCCAATTGGAGGGAGGCCAGCGCCAGCTCCTGGCCTGCGCCGCCGGACTGCAGCACCCGCCCGAACTGCACCATGGCGGCCTCCACCTGCCTGTCCTCGACGAGGGCCAGCTCGCCCCAGTAGAGCGACCAGAACTTCTTGCCAGCCAGTTCCAGCTCGCTGTCCACCTTCGACGTAGCCAGCGTGGCCGCGGCCTGGGTGGCCTCGGTGTAGAGCTTCAGCTGCCGCTCCAGAAAGGGCTTGGTGGCCTCGATGCGCCGCGTCTCCATCTGCGCACGCTGGGTCATGACGAACTGATAGACACCCCACCCGAAGACGCAGACGGCGCCCAGCACGGACAGCAGACGAAGCCAGAGGTCGGCGTTGGAGGGGGCTTGCATGGGTGGGTCCCGGGGTGGATCGCGTCAACCGCCTGCTGGAAGGCCGCCTGCGGTGGCAGCAATGTCTCAGCTCGGCGCCCACCCGGCACCCTCAGGACTGTGGACAGCGCTTCCAGAGCAAGGGCGCGGCGCCCAACCCGGCGTACGCCAAAAAACGATACAAAACGAGACCAAGCAAGCGCTTGATTGGCTTTACAGTCCAGGTCCCATGCCCGCCAAGCCGCCCGTTCCTGACGCCCCGCCCCCCCGCGACCGACTGTTGCAGGAGGCCATGCGGCTGTTTGGCGAGCGCGGCTTCGACGCCGTCACGACCCGCGAGATCTGCGCGGCTGCCGGCGTGAACCCTGGCGCCATCCACTACCACTTCGGCGACAAGGACGGCCTGTACGCCGAGGTGCTGTGCCTGCCGGTGCGCGAGCTGCAGCAACTGCTCAGCGGCTTCGACGACCCGGCCCTGGGCCTGCACGAGTCGATCTGCCGCTTCCTGCGCCCGTTCCTGTTCGACGACGGCGCCTGCAGCGCCCAGCTGTTCTTTCGCGAGATGCAGGCGCCCAGCGCCATCTTCATGCGCACCGTGATGCAGGAGATCGGGCCGCTGTTCGACCGCTTCGCCGGCCTGCTGGCCCGCCATGCCGGCCTGGCCCAGCCTACCGCGGCCATCTACCAGCTCGCGATGGGCCTGCAGGCCATGGCCCATGACTACTCCATGACACGGCCCATGCTGGACAGCCTTCACCCCGAACTGCTGGCCGACGACCCCCAGCTCGAAACCACCTGCCGCCGCCTCGCCGACTGGGGCTGCGCGCTGCTCGAGTACGAACGCCAACGCCACGCCCCCTGATGAACACTCGCCTGACCTTCGCGACACCCGCGCTGGCGCTGCTGCTGAGCGCCTGCATGTCGCTGCCGCCCGCCGCCCCGCCCACACCCACCGCCGTGCCTGCCGCCTGGCGCTCGCCGCTGCCGCATGGCGGCAGCACCGCGGCGCTCAGCGCCTGGTGGCAGGCCTTCGATGACCCCATGCTGGCCCGACTCGTCGAGCGCGCCCAGGCGCAGAGCCCGACGCTGGCCCAGGCCGCCGCGCGGCGCCGCCAGGCCGAGGCCGGCGCGGCGCAAGCGCGCGCGGCGCTGTTCCCGCAGATCGGTGTCGGCGCCCAGGTCCAGCGCGGCCGCGCGCTGAACGGCGTGGCAGGCGACAGCACCCAGGCCAACGCACAGTTCAGCGCGAGCTGGGAGATCGACCTCTTCGGCGGTCAGCGTGCCGCGGCAGCCGCCGGCGCGGCCGAGGCCACGGCATCGGCCGCCGACTGGCATGCCGCCCGCGTCAGCCTCGCGGCCGATGTGGCCCAGGCCTATGTGCAGTTGCGCCTGGCCCAGGCCCGCGAGGAGTCCGCCGAGCTCGATACCCGCTTCGCCGAGCAGATCGCCACCTGGGGCCGCGAGCAGCGGCAGGCCGGCCTGCTGAGCGCCAGCGACGCGGCGCTGCTGAACACCGAACGCGCCGCCGCATCGGCCAGTCGCAGCCAATGGCGCGCCGAGGCCCAGATCGCGCTGCAGACGCTGGCCCTGCTGTGCGCCGAACGCGCCGATACGCTGGCCACTGAGCTTGCGCCACCGGCCATCGCGGCGGAGGGCTTCGACCTGCGCCGCAGCCAGCCCAGGACGCCTGCCTTCGACGTGGCCGCCCTGCCAGCCCAGTTGCTCGCCCAGCGCCCCGACCTCGCCGCCGCCCATCAGCGCTGGCTGGCCGCCGCGCAGCAACAGCGCAGCGTGGAGGCGCAGCGCTACCCGCAGCTCAGCCTCGCGGCGCTGGCCGGTGAGACGCGGCTGCGAGTGGGCGGCAAGAGCAGCAACGCCAGCGCCTGGTCCTTCGGTCCCAGCCTGACGCTGCCGCTGTTCGACGGCGGTGCCCTCGTGGCCGCCGGCCAGGGCGCGCAGGCCGCGGCCGACGAAGCAGCCGCAGCGCTGCAGGCGCGCTGGCTGCAGGCTGTCGCCGAGGTGGAGGAGTCGCTGCAGCGCGTCGCCGCAGGGGCCGAGCGCGAGCGCGAGGTGGAGGCCGTGAAACGCGAGTGGGAGGGCATCGCCCGCCGCACCGGAGCCCAGGCCCGGGCCGGCCTGCAAAGCGGCGTGCAGCGCAATACCACCTTCCGCAACGCACTGGCCGCCTACGACGCCGTGCTGGCCGTGCGCGCCGAACACGCACTGGCCTGGATCCGCCTCTACCGCAGCCTTGGTGGTGGCTGGAACGCCGACACCACCGCTCCCACGAACACCGCTTCCGCCCGCTGACCCATGAAGACTCGTCTCCCCCTCCTGACCGCCGCCCTGACCGCCGCGCTGGCCCTGGCCTTCGTCGCGGCGCTGTCCAGCCCGGCCCTGGCGCAGCAGGCCGCCGCCAGCGCGGCCCCGAAGCCGGCACTGACCGTCAAGCGCGTGGTCGCGCAGTCAGCCACCTGGCCACAGACACTATCTGGCACCGGCTCCATCGCCGCATGGCAGGAGGTCATCGTCGGCGCCGAGATCGGCGGCCAGCGCCTGGCCGCGCTGCAGGTCGACGTGGGTGACCGCGTCAGGAAGGGCCAGCTGCTGGCTCGCCTTTCTCCCGGTACGCTGGAGGCCGAGCTCGCCGCGAGCAAGGCCGCGCTGCTGGAGGCCGAGGCCTCGGCCGGCGAGGCCCGCCAGACCGCCGAGCGCGTGAAGACGCTGCAGGGCAGCGAGGCACTGTCGCCCCAGGCCATCGATCAGGCGCTGGCCGCCGACGCCGCCGCCCAGGCCCGCGCTGCCGCCGCCAAGGCGCGGGTGCAGGCGGACCAGCTGCGCCTGTCGTACACGCAGATCACCGCACCAGACGACGGCGTCATCAGTGCCCGCGTCGCAACGCCAGGCGCGCTGGTGCAGCCGGGGCAGGAGCTGTTCCGGCTGCAGCGCCAGGGTCGCCTGGAGTGGCGCGCCGAGGTGCCAGGGCCTGAGCTGGCGCAGCTGCGCGCGGGCCAGCTCGTGCGCGTGCAGCCCAGCGGTGCGCCGGCCGTGGAAGGCCGCATCCGCCGCGTCGCCCCGCAGATCGATCCGCAGACGCGCAACGGCCTGGTCTACGTGGACCTCAGCAGCAAGACTGGCGAGTCCCTGCGCGCGGGCCTGTTCGCACGCGGCGACTTCGTGCTCGGCGAGAGCGCCGCGCTGACGCTGCCGCAAAGCGCCGTGCTGCTGCGCGACGGCTTCAGCTACGTGTTCCGCATCGACGGCAGCAAGGTACGCCAGACCAAGGTGCAGGTGGGCCGCCGCGAGGCCGACCGCGTCGAGGTGCGTTCGGGGCTGGCCGCGGGATCAGCCGTCGTCGAATCCGGCGTGGGCTTCCTCGCGGATGGCGACACGGTTCGCGTCGCGCAGTAAGACGGAGACGCAACGATGTTCAACGTCTCCCGCTGGTCGATCGCCAACCCGGTGCCGGCCATCATGCTCTTCATCATGCTGACCGCGGCCGGGCTCTACGGCTTCAAGCAGATGAAGATCCAGCAGTTCCCCGACGTGGAGCTGCCCACCATCGTCGTCAGCGCATCCCTGCCCGGCACAGCGCCGGCACAGATGGAAACCGAGGTGGCGCGCAAGATCGAGAACTCGGTCGCGTCGGCCCAGGGCGTCAAGCACATCTACACCAAGGTGCAGGACGGCATGGCCACGGTCACCGTGGAGTACCGGCTGGAGAAGCCGCTGCAGGAAGCGCTGGATGACACGCGCGACGCCGTGACCCGCATCCGCGCCGACCTGCCGGCGGACCTGCGCGACCCGGTCATCTCCAAGATGAACCTGTCGGGCATGCCCATCCTGACCTACACGGTCTCGTCCAGCAGCATGGACGACGAGGCGCTGTCCTGGTTCGTCGACCACCAGATAACCAAGCGGCTGCTGTCGGTGCGCGGCGTGGGTTCGGTGGCGCGCGTGGGCGGCGTCACCCGCGAGCTGCGGGTGGAACTGGACCCGGGTCGCCTGCTGGCCCTGGGCGTGAGCGCGGCCGAGGTGTCGCGCCAGCTGAAGAACGTGCAGCAGGAAGCCCCGGGCGGCCGCGCCCAGCTGGGCGGTGCCGAACAGTCGCTGCGCACCATTGCCACTGTGCAGAGCGCGGCCGAGCTTGGCGCGATGAGCATCCCGCTGACCGATGGCCGCCGAGTGCGGCTGGACCAGGTCGCCAGCGTCAGCGACACGCTGGGCGAACTGCGCAGCGGCGCCTTCCTGAACGGCAAGCCGGTCGTCGGCTTCGAGATCGTTCGCGCCAAGGGCGCCGGCGAGGTGGACGTGGCCGAGCGCATCCGTGCTGCGCTCGAAGAGCTGAAGACCGCCCACCCGGACATCAGCGTCACCGAGGCCTTCAACTTCGTCGATCCCGTCATCGAGAACTACAACGGCAGCATGTCGCTGCTGCTGGAGGGCGCCTTCCTGGCCGTGCTGGTGGTGTGGTTCTTCCTGCGCGACTGGCGGGCCACCTTCGTCAGCGCCGTGGCTCTGCCGCTGTCTGCCATCCCGACCTTCCTGGTCATGCAGTGGATGGGCTTCACGCTCAACGTCGTGACGCTGCTGTCGCTGTCGCTGGTCATCGGCGTGCTGGTGGACGACGCCATCGTCGAGATCGAGAACATCATGCGCCACCTGACGATGGGCAAAACCCCCATCGAGGCGGCACGCGAGGCCGCCGACGAGATCGGCCTTGCGGTCATCGCGACGACCTTCACGCTGATCGCCGTCTTCCTGCCCACGGCCTTCATGAGCGGAATCGTCGGCAAGTTCTTCGTGCAGTTCGGCTGGACGGCGTCCATCGCCGTGTTCTTCTCCCTCGTCGTCGCGCGGCTGCTGACGCCCATGATGGCGGCCTACATCCTGAAGGCGCCCAAGCATGAGCACAAGGAGCCCTTCTGGATGCCCGGCTACCTGAAGGCCGCGCGCTGGGCCTTCACGCACAAGGGCAAGACCATGGCCATCACGGCCGCCTTCGGCGTGGCTGCCTGCACGCCACTGTTCATGGGTGCCATCCCCGGCGCCTTCCTGCCGCCGGACGACCTGAGCCAGACGCAGATCAGCATCGAGCTGCCGCCCGGCAGCACCTATGAGCAGACCCGCGCAGTCGCCGAGCAGGCCCGCGCCGCGGCCGCCGCACATCCGCACGTGAAGCTGATCTACACCGCCGTGGGCGGCGGCAGTGCCGGTGGCGACCCGTTCGCCATGAGCGGCGCGGCCGAGTCGCGCAAGGCGACGCTGACGCTGAACCTGACGCCGCGTCAGGAACGCCGTGGCACCAGCAAGCAGCAGATCGAGCGCGAGCTGCGCGAGAAGCTGGAGAGCATCGCCGGCGCCCGCATCAAGGTCAGCTTCGGTGGCTCCAACGACAAGTACCAGCTCGTGCTGGCGGGCGAGGACGGCGAGTTGCTTGCGGCGCATGCCGCCAAGGTCGAGAAGGAGCTTCGCGGCCTGCCGGGCATCGGCCAGGTGACCAGCAGCTCCAGCTTGCAGCGCCCTGAGCTCATCGTGCGCCCCGATGCCGCGCGCGCGGCCGACCTGGGCGTGTCCACCGCGGCCATAGCCGACACGCTGCGCATCGCCACCGCGGGCGACTACGACCAGTTGCTGCCCAAGCTCAACCTGAGCCAGCGCCAGGTGCCCATCGTCGTGCGCCTGCCGGATGCGGCGCGCGCCGACCTGGCGCTGCTGGGCGAGCTGACCGTGCCTGGCAGCCGCGGCCCCGTGCCGCTGCGCCAGGTGGCAGAGCTGCAGCTGACCAGCGGCCCCGCGCAGATCGACCGCTTCGACCGCCTGCGCAACGTCAACTTCGAGATCGAACTGAACGGCCAGCCGCTGTCCGAGGTGCAAGCCGCCGCCGCGGCACTCCCCGGCATCGCCAACCTGCCACCGGGGGTGACCAAGGCCGAGATCGGCGACGCCGAGGCCTTTGCCGAACTCGGCCAGGGCTTCGCGCTGGCTATGGGCACGGGCGTAGCTTGCATCTACATCGTTCTGGTACTGCTCTTCCACGCCTGGGTGCAGCCGGTGACCATCCTCGGTGCGCTGATCCTGTCCATCCCGGGCGCCATCCTGGCGCTGTTCGTGACGCAGACCGACCTGAGCATGCCGGCCATGATCGGCATGATCATGCTGATGGGCATCGCAACGAAGAACTCCATCCTGCTGGTGGAGTACGCCATCGTCGCGCAGCGCGAGCAAGGCCTGTCACGGCTGGATGCACTGCTGGACGCCTGCCACAAGCGGGCGCGGCCCATCGTCATGACGACACTGGCCATGGGCGCCGGCATGATGCCCATCGCGCTCGGTTTCGGCACAGACCCGAGTTTCCGGGCGCCGATGGCCATCGTCGTCATCGGCGGGCTGATCACGTCGACCTTCCTGAGCCTGCTGGTGATCCCGGTGCTCTACGAGATCGTCGACGACTTCATCCAGCGTTTCACCAGGAAGCGCGGAGTCGAGCGGGAAGATGCCGTTTCTGCTTGAAGGCGGGGCCGCAGCAACGGAGTGGCGAATGCGGATGCTGACCTGCCAGGCTGGCCGGCCCAAGACTGCTGGAGGCTGTGCAAAACCCTCCCTGGATTGAGGACACCCAACAGAGCCGCAACCCGAGCGCCCTCCGCGATCACGATCGCCTTGAGCCGTTCACGGCGCGGACGGCTCAACCGTCGCCGGTCCTCTCAGCTCAACCTGAACACCGCCACCGAGCGCGACAACTCATCGGCCTGATGCTGCAGGCTCTGGGCCGCTGCCGCGGACTCCTCGACCAGCGCTGCATTCTGTTGCGTCATCTGGTCCAGGCTGGCGATGGCCTGGCCGATCTGGCCGATGCCCGTGCTCTGCTCGCCGGTGGCATGGCTGATCTCCGAGACGATGGCGCTGACCCGCGCGATCGCGTCAATGATCTCGTGCATGGTCTGGCCAGCCTTCGCGACCAGTGCCGTGCCACTGTCCACGCTCTCGCCGCTGCTGAGGATCAGCGACTTGACCTCCTTGGCCGCCTCCGCCGATCGCTGCGCCAGCGTGCGCACCTCACCCGCCACGACGGCGAAGCCGCGCCCCTGCTCGCCGGCCCGTGCGGCCTCGACGGCAGCATTCAGCGCCAGGATGTTGGTCTGAAAGGCGATGCCGTCGATGACGGCAATGATGTCGCCGATGCGGCTGGATGAGGCGCTGATGCGGCCCATGGTCTGCACGACCTCGTCCACCACCGCACCGCCGCGGCGCGCAACCTCGGCGGCGTCGCCGGCCAGCCGATTGGCCCGTACGGCCGACTCGGCGTTGTGCATGACGCTAGCCGTCAATTCCTCCATCGCCGACGCCGTCTCCTGTAGGTTGGACGCAGCCTGCTCGGTGCGGTTGCTCAGGTCCTGGCTGCCGATGGCCACCTCGCGGGAGGCGGTGGCGATGCTGTCCGTGCTTTGGCGCACACCGCTGACAACCCGCGCGAGCGAGTCCTGCATGCCCTGCACACCACGCATCAAGGCGGCTGTCTCGTCGCGCCCGCGGGCATTGACCGGCTGGCTGAGATCCTGACCGGCGATGCGCTCGGCCGTCTGCACGGCATAGGCCAGCGGCGCGAGGATGGAGCGGATGTTGAGCGTCGTATAGGCCGCCAGCAACAGCACCGCGGCGGCGACGACCACCATCAGGTGCCGGCGGATGTCTTGCTCATGTTCGTCGAGCCGGGCGACCTGCGCGGCCGAGTGCCGGTCGACCTTGTCCGTCATCTCACTCAAGGCCTTGTCCATCGCGCGCACCGGCCCCTTGACGGGCTCCATCGCCCGGTTGGCCGCCGCCGTGTCGGCGAACTCGCCCCGGGCCACACGGTCCAGGATGGCACCAAATCCGCCGCGATAGTCCTGCAGCGCCCGCTGCAGTTCCTCCGGCATGCGCTTCACGTCCGCGGGCACGTCAAGCCGGGCGATCCTGCCAAGGCTGGTGGAAACCTTTTCGAAGGTTTCGGTCCAGTCCTGGCGATAGCGCTCCACGGCCTTGGCGTCGGCCAGGTTGATCAGCAGGTCTTTCTCATAGCGCCGCAGGTTGCCGACACCGGCGCGTATGCCGGCCAACTGGGTCAACGACTCGACGTCGTTGTCCACGTAGTGCACGAACTCGGCCTTGGACTGCGCCAGACTGCGCAGCCCCTGCATGCCGACGACCAGCATGGCCAGCACCGCAAGGGCGGCGAGCGCCAGCAGCCGCGCCTTGATCGTGAAATCGCTCAGCCTCATCGCCATCCCCTTCTGGAGTGTTGGCGCGAGACTAGCTTGTTGGCATGGGTTCGACTAGGGCCTGTTAACACAAACGCAATCCGTCAGCGATCAGAGCGAAGCTGATGAAGGCGGTGAACATGATGTCGAGCTTCTCGAAGCGGGAGAAGATTCGGCGATAGCCCTTGAGGCGGCGGAACAGGCGCTCGACTTCATTGCGGCGCTTGTACATCTCGCGGTCGTACTCCCAGGGCTCGATGCGCGTGCTCAGGGGCGGCACGACAGGGATGAACCCCAGGTCGAGTGCGAGCTGCCGAGTTTCGTTGCCCTCGTAGGCGCGATCCATCAACAGATGCAAAGGCCGATTGGGCGCACCGAGCCGCTTCAGCAGAGCTCGCCCCTCGGGAGCATCGTGCGCCTGCCCTGGTGACAGCGAGAAGGTTATGGCCGTGCGCGCGTCCGCCGCGACGAGATGGATTTTGGTGTTCCACCCACCACGGGATTTGCCGATAGCTTGCGGACCGTTTTTTTTGGCGCGCCGGTGCCATCGGGGTGCACCTTGACGCTGGTGCTGTCCAGCGACACCGCTTCAATCTTGATCTGCACGATCTGCGCCTGCTGCAATTGCTCGAAGGTCCGGTCCAAAACGCCCGACTTTGCCCAGCGGCTCATGCGCGTGTAGATCGTATGCCAGTTGCCGAAGCGCTTGGGCAAGCCGCGCCATTTGCAGCCGTGCTCAGCAACGTAAAGGATGGCATTCAACACCTGCAGATTCGACAGGCTGACGTTGCCGCGTTGCAGCGGCAAGCAGTGCTCGATCTGCGCGAATTGGGCTGCTGTGATCTCCATGCACTCACTGTCGCAGCCCAATTGCTTTGGTGCAATTAGTGTTAACAGGCCCTAGCTGCCAGATTGCCACAGTTCGCGCATGGCCGCCTCGAAGGCGTCGCCCACACGCTCCGGCGCCCGCCAGGGCCGTGCCCGCCCGGCAACCCAGACCGACTGCCAGGGTGAGCCATTCCCGCCGAAGACAACGGCGTCGAGCAAGGCCTCGTCGGGCAGGCCGCGCAAACCATCAGCCTCGCGGTTGAGCACCAGTGCATCGGCTCGCGCGCCGGGCGTCAGGCCCCAAGCCGCGAAGCCGGCGGCACGGGCGCCGCCACTCACGGCCGCATCGAACAGCCGAGCCGCGCTGGACGGCTGGACGCCCGGGGCCGCAGCCACGTTGCGCTGGCGCAGCGCGAGCCGCTGGCCGTACTCCAGCCAGCGCAGTTCCTCCACCCAGCCGCGCGTGACCTGGCTGTCCGAACCCACTGTCAGCGGCACGCCATGGGACAACCAGCGCGGCAGGTCGGTCAGGCCGTCACCGAGATTTGCCTCAGTGCCCGGACAGATGACGATACCCGCACCGCTGCGGGCCACGGCCTCGATCTCCGCCGGCTCGGCGTGCGTGGCATGCACAAGCTGCCAGCGCGCATCAAGGTACCCCTCCTCGGCCAGCCATTGGATGGGGCGCTTGCCAGTCGCCTGGACACAGTCGGCCACCTCGGCCGTCTGCTCAGCCACGTGGATGTGGATGGGCACCTCGGCGGCGCCGAGTTGCTGATGCAGGCGGAGCATGTCGGCCGCAGACGCCCCGCGCAGCGAATGCAGGGCCACACCGGCATTCACGCGCGGCAGGCCGGCAGCCATGATGCGCTGGCAGGCGCGCCACACCCAGTCGGCGTCGGCCTCGAATCGGTGCTGGTCGGGCCTGAGGCCCGTGGCGCCGAAGCCGCTGCGCGTGTAGACCACGGGCAGCAGCGTCAAGCCAATACCGGCATCTTGTGCCGCCTCGGTCAGCGCCCAGGCCATGTCGAGCTCGTCGTCGAAGGCCTGCCCCCCATGAGCGAGGTCGGCCGGATGGTGCAGGTAGTGGAATTCGCAGACCTGGGTGTATCCGCCGCGCAGCAGCTCCGCATAGAGCTGGCTGGCCACCGCGCGCAGCTGCTGCGGCGAGATGCGCAGGGCCAGCGCGTACATCCGGTCGCGCCAGCTCCAGAAGTCGTCCTGCCCGGCATCACGCCGCTCCGCCAGGCCGACGAAGGCGCGCTGGAATGCATGGCTGTGAGCGTTCACCAGGCTCGGAATGAGCGGCCCGGCCAGCACCTCCGCACCGGGTGGCGCAGGCATGTTGGCGGTGACCTCGGACCAATGGCCAGCGGCGTCAACGCTCAACAGCACGTCGCGCTGCCAGCGGCCGTCCACCCAGGCCAGCGGCGCGTGCAGACGTTTCAGGGCCTCCATGCGAGCATCTCCTGCAGCAGCCCCTCGATCAGCGGTGTGACCTGGGCGGCAAGCGCATCGTCAAAGGCGCCCGCCGGATCGGCGGCTTCGTCCATGTAGCAGCGCTGGCACATCTCCAGCTGCGCCGCATGCACACCTCGCCCCGGCTGGCCGTAGTGGCGGGTGATGTAGCCACCCTTGAAGCGTCCGTTGACAACCTGGCTGAAGCGCTCCTGCCCGGCCAGCAGTGCGCCCAGGCGCGCGGTGATGGCCGGTGCGCAGGAAGCGCCATCGGCCGTGCCGAGATTGAGCGCCGTCAGCTCGCCCTCGAACAGCCAGGGCAGCACCGAACGGATGCTATGCCCCTCGAAGAGCAGCGCGTAGCCATGCTCGGCCTGCAGGCGCCGCAATTCGACACCGAGGGCGTCGTGGTAGGGCTGCCAGTAGGCTTCACGGCGCGCTGCGATCTCGGTCGCATCGGGCTCGGCAGCGTCTTGATACAGCGGCTCGCCGCTGAAAAAACGCGTCGGCACCAGACCGGTGCCTCCGGAGGCGCCGGGGTACAGCGGCTGGTCGTCCGGCGGGCGGTTCAGGTCGATGACGTAGCGGCTGTAGCGCGGCACGAGCAGGCTGGCGCCCAGTTTGTCGGCCAGCGGGCGGTAGAGGCGCTCCAGATGCCAGTCAGTGTCCTCGCTGGCCAGCGCCCGCGGCAGCAGACGGCCGCGCAGCTCAGGCGGGATCTCGGTGCCCACGTGGGGCAGGCTGATCAGCAGCGGCGCACGGCCCTGCTGCAGGCGAAAGACGGTCATGCTTCTCCCTGGTTTCCTTTGAGTACCCGTTCTACCAGCGGGTTATGGCCGAAGCATGCTGCCAGCTCGCGCGGATGCCCGCCATCCCAGACACAGAAGTCGGCCCGCTGGCCGGCGACGAGCTGGCCACGGTCCCGCAACCCCAGGGCGCGCGCGCCGTTGACGGTCAGGCCACGCAGCGCCTCCTCAGGCGTCATCCTGAACAGCACGCAGGCCATGTTCATCATCAAGAGTGGGGACAAGGTCGGCGAGCTGCCCGGGTTGTGGTCGGTCGCGATGGCGATGGGCACGCCGGCCTCGCGCAATCCCTCAAGGGGCGGCAGCTGCGTCTCGCGCAGCGCGTAGAACGCTCCGGGCAGCAACACGGCCACTGTGCCGGCCTCGGCCATGGCCTGGATGCCCGCGGGGCCGAGGTACTCGAGATGGTCACAGCTGAGCGCACGGTACGACGCAGCCAGCCGCGCACCGCCCTGGTCGCTGAGCTGCTCGGCGTGCAGCTTGACCGGCAGGCCCAGACGCTGTGCCGTGTCGAACACGCGGGCGACCTGCGCAGGACTGAAGGCGATGTGCTCGCAGAAGGCGTCGACCGCATCGACCAGCCCTTCGCGGTGCAGTGCCGGCAGCCACTGGCAGGCCGCGGCGATGTAGTCGTCGGCGTCGGCAAACTCCGGCGGCAGCGCATGGGCGGCCAGATAGGTCGTGCGCACATCCACACCCAGGCTCGCCAGGCGCCGCGCAACGCGCAGCATGCGCGCTTCGGTGTCGGCGTCCAGACCGTAGCCGGACTTGACCTCCAGGGTCGTCACGCCCTCGGCGATCAGCGCCAGGGCTCGCTTGGTGGCGGACGCCAGCAGTTCCGCCTCGGTCGCGCCACGCGTCGCAGCCACCGTGGACTTGATGCCGCCGCCGGCCCTGGCGATCTCTGCATAGCTCTGGCCGTGCAGTCGCTGCTCGAATTCGTTGGCGCGATTGCCGCCGTAGACGAGATGGGTGTGGCAGTCGACGAGGCCAGGCGTGACGAGGGCGCCATGCAACTCAGCCACCTCGTCGGCCACCGGCGCCTCGGCGCTCTGACCTACCCACTGCAGCATGCCGTCGCCGTCGACGAGCATTGCGCCATCGGCTATCAGGCCCCAGCCTTGCTCGCCCGCCAGCGTCGCGAGACGTCCGCCACGCCAGAGTTTCATCCTTCGTCGCTCCAGGTCAGCCACCATGCATGCCCCTCGCCAGTGAAGACGCAGCTCTGCGCCACCGGCTGCTCACACCAGGCCAGTGTCAGCGGTGCCATCGGCATCGCCCGGTGGCCATGCTCCAGCAGACCGCCATCGACGGTGAACAGACCGATCCAGGGTGTCCTGGGCAGCAGCACACGGTGGGCTGACTCCACCTCCAGGTTGCCGCGCCGTTCCATCACGTTGAAGACCTCGCTCTCGCCCTTGATGAGCTCGGCTTCGGGTGCCAGCCCGCCGTCGAAGCGCAGCGGCTCGTCGCCAATGCTCTGCGGCCAGTCGAACAGGCGTAGCCCGGCGCCGCGGACGACGGCCAGCCAACGGTGCACCCCGGGGAAGGCCGAGAACGGCCCGTCGCGCTCCACGCGGGCGACGCTGATGCGCAACGCCCAGTCGTGGGCGTGCGGCCAGGCGAGCAGCTCGCGCGTGGTGCCCCCCTTGTTCTTCCAGGCCTGGGGCTCGACGTCGGCCGCGCTGACCTTACTCCAACTCATGTTCCTGTCCTTGCACTCGGTCTCGCTCTGCGAGGAGCCGCACATTCTCCGCAGCTCCAGGCGGCAATACTCACGCCGAGAAGCTCCCTTGCAATTGGTAACGTACTCCCGGATGGGTTAGCTTGACCGAGGTGACAGCGATGCCGCGGCTATACGTGATGCGCTTCACGACCAGGCAGGGATCGCGCCGGTTGATGCCCAGCAGTCGCGCCTCCACCTCACCGGGCAGCGCGGCCTCGATCATGTAGCGCGCCTCGGAGAGCGGCGCCACCTCCAGCAGGTAGTGCGTGGGCGTGATGCGCGTGAAGTCCTGCGCAAGATAGTCAGGAGCGCAGGCCGGGTTGACTGCGCGCTCCTCGCACTGGATGGCGACGCCGTTCTCCAGGTGCACGATGAGGCTGAGGAACACCGGCGCGCCGCGCTTGAGCCCCAGCTCCGCCGCCTGCTGCGGCGTCGCCTTGGCCTTCACCAGGGCATGCACCCGCGCCTCATGCGCGCCGCCGCGGTCGACGATCTCCTCGTGCACGTCGCGCACGTTAAGGGTCGACGAGATGCGGTGTAGCTGGGCGACGAAGCTGCCCACGCCTTGCACGCGCTCGATCAACCCCTCCTGCACCAACTCACGCAGCGCCCGGTTCACCGTCATGCGGCTGACCTCGAACTGCGCCACCAGCGCACCCTCGCTGGGCAGCAGGTCCCCAGCCACCCACTGGCCGCTGGCGATGCCTTCTCGCAGGTGGTTCTTGACCTTGAGGTACTGGGGCTCGGGGCTGGTTGGGGCTCTTGGCATGCTGACCATCCTAGTTGACTTGACTTGTATAGACAACTAGAGTCCGCCCCACTTCAAGGAGCCCCAGATGACCGCCCTGCCCCGCCCCGTCAAGGCCCCCACAGGCACCCAGCTGCATTGCAAGAGCTGGCTGACCGAGGCCGCCTACCGCATGCTGCAGAACAACCTCGACCCTGCCGTGGCCGAGAACCCGGACGCGCTGGTCGTCTACGGCGGCATCGGCAAGGCCGCCCGCAACTGGGATGCGTTCGACGCGATTGCCAGGTCGCTGCGCGAGCTGGGTGACGACGAGACGCTGCTGGTGCAGTCCGGCAAGCCTGTGGGCGTGTTCCGCACGCATCCGGACGCGCCGCGAGTGCTGCTGGCCAACTCCAACCTCGTGCCGGCCTGGGCCACCTGGGAGCACTTCCACGAGCTGGACCGCAAGGGCCTGATGATGTACGGCCAGATGACTGCAGGCAGCTGGATCTACATCGGCAGCCAGGGCATCGTGCAGGGCACCTACGAGACCTTCGCCGAAGCGGCCCGCCAGCACTACGACGGCGTGGCTGCGGGCCGCTGGATCCTGACCGCGGGCCTTGGAGGAATGGGCGGCGCCCAGCCTCTGGCCGCCACCTTCGCGGGCTTTTGCTCGCTGAACATCGAATGCCAGCAGTCGCGCATCGACTTCAGGCTCAAGACCCGCTATGTGGACGAGCAGGCGGCGGACCTGGACGATGCGCTCGCCCGCATCCAGGCCCACACCGCAGCCGGCCGTGCCGTGTCCGTCGCGCTGCTTGGCAACGCGGCCGAAGTGCTGCCCGAACTGGTGAAGCGAGGCGTCAGGCCAGACCTGGTCACCGACCAGACCAGCGCCCACGACCTCATCAACGGCTACTGCCCGCCGGGCTGGAGCGTCGAGCAGTGGAAGGCCGCCGCAGCCGACCCGGCCCGCCACGCCGAGCTGAAGGCTGCGGCCGCCGCGGGCTGCGCGACGCATGTGCAGGCCATGCTGGCCTTCAAGGCCCAGGGCATCCCGACCGTGGACTACGGCAACAACATCCGCCAGGTAGCACTGGACCACGGCGTGAAGAACGCCTTCGACTTCCCCGGCTTCGTGCCGGCCTACGTGCGACCGCTGTTCTGCGAGGGCAAGGGGCCGTTCCGCTGGGTGGCGCTGTCAGGCGACCCGGAGGACATTCGCAAGACCGACGCGAAGCTGAAGGAGTTGTTCCCGAGACATGCCGCGCTGCATCGCTGGCTGGACATGGCGGCCGAGCGCATTGCCTTCCAGGGCCTGCCGGCGCGCATCTGCTGGCTGGGCCTGGGTGAGCGTCACCTCGCCGGCCTGGCTTTCAACGAGATGGTCAGGAGCGGCGAGCTGAAGGCGCCCATCGTCATCGGCCGCGACCACCTGGACAGTGGCTCCGTCGCCAGCCCCAACCGCGAGACCGAAGGCATGAAGGACGGCTCTGACGCTGTCTCCGACTGGCCGCTGCTGAACGCGCTGCTGAATACCGCTGGCGGCGCCACGTGGGTGTCGCTGCACCATGGCGGCGGCGTGGGCATGGGCTACTCGCAACACTCCGGCGTCGTCATCGTCTGCGACGGCACCGAGGCCGCGGCCCGGCGGATCGGGCGCGTGCTGTGGAACGACCCCGGAACCGGTGTCATGCGCCATGCCGATGCGGGCTACGAGTCGGCCATCGCTTGCGCCAAGAAGAACGAACTGAACCTGCCTTCGCTATGAAACTGATTCCCGGACACCTGACCCTCGCCCAGCTGGCCGACGTCGCCGCTGGCCGCTCCACCCTGCAGCTCGACGACTGGAGCGCTGTCGACAAGAGTGCCGCCCTCGTGGCTGCCGCTGCAGCGGGCGACGCGCCGGTCTACGGCGTCAACACAGGCTTCGGCAAGCTGGCCAGCACGCGCATCGCCAAGGACCAGCTCGCAGCGCTGCAGCTCAACCTGATCCGCAGCCATGCGGTTGGCGTAGGTGCGCCAATGTCGCCCGAGGTGGTGAGGCTGATGCTGGCCACCAAGGCCGGCAGCCTGGCGCGCGGCTTCTCGGGGGTGCGCCGCGTGGTCGTGCAGTCGCTGCTGGATGCGCTCAATGCCGGCTTCGTCCCCTACGTCCCAGCCCAGGGATCGGTCGGAGCCAGCGGCGACCTCGCACCGCTCGCCCACCTGACGCTGGCGCTGATGGGCGAAGGCGAGGCCCTGGTCAGCGGCCAGCGCGTGTCCGCGCGCGACGAGCTCGCCCGCCTGCACCTTCAGCCACTGACGCTGGCGGCCAAGGAAGGCCTGGCCCTCATCAACGGCACCCAGGCCAGCACGGCCCTGGCACTGCATGCGCTGCTGCGCTTTGAAGGCCTGTTCGCGACGGCACTCGCCAGCGGTGCGATGACGCTGGATGCGGCCCGCGGCAGCGACGGGCCATTCGACGCCCGCATCCACGAGGTGCGCGGCCAACCTGGCCAGATCGAAGTCGCAGCCGTCTACCGCGAGCTCGCGGCTGGCAGCGCCATCCGCGCCAGCCATCGCGAGGGCGACGAGCGCGTGCAGGACCCGTACTGCCTGCGCTGCCAGCCCCAGGTCATGGGCGCCTGCCTGGACCAGGCCCGCCATGCGGCCCAGGTGCTGGTACGCGAGGCCAATGCTGTCACCGACAACCCACTGGTCTTCGACGACGTGATGATCTCCGGCGGCAATTTCCACGCCGAGCCCGTCGCATTCGCGGCGGACAACCTGGCGCTCGCCATCGCCGAGGTCGGCGCCATTGCCGAGCGTCGCATCGCGATGCTGATCGACCCCGGCATCTCGCGCCTGCCGCCCTTCCTGACTGCGGACGCCGGCCTGCACAGCGGCTTCATGATCGCCCATGTGACGGCCGCGGCGCTGGCCAGCGAGAACAAGAGCCTGGCGCACCCCGCCAGCGTGGACAGCCTGCCCACCAGTGCCAACCAGGAGGACCATGTCTCCATGGCCACCTTCGCCGCGCGCCGCCTGCACGCAATGATCGACAACACGGCGCACATCGTCGCCATCGAGCTGCTGGCTGCGGCCCAGGGCATCGACTTCCTGCGCCCGCTGCAAAGCTCGGCGCCGGTGGAAGCGCTGCACGCACGTCTGCGCGCGGACTGCGCCAGCAGCCCGGCCGACCACTACCTGGCGCCGGATATCGAACGTGCCGCAGCGCTCGTGCAGGCAGGCACGTTGAAGGCGCCACAGGCGCCGACCTTCTGAGCGGTCCCGGGCGCGCGGCTCAGTAGCGCCCGGCCGCCCCTGCCACGCGCAGGAAGACGTAGGCGAACCAGGCCACGACCGCACGATGCAGCATGGCGCGCAGGCCGGTGCCGCCATGCTCACCGACGCGGCTGGAGACGGCGATGGCCGTCTCGATCTCGGCCGCCAGCCGGTTCGCGAAGCCGGCGTCCTCCACGACGACGTTGGCCTCCAGGTTGACCAGCAGCGACAGCGGGTCGATGTTGGAGCTGCCCACCGTCGCCCACTGCCCATCGACGACGGCGACCTTGGCGTGCAGGAAGGCCGGCGTGTACTCGTAGATCTCGACGCCATGGCCCAGCAGGTCGGCATACAAGGCCTCTGCGGCCCAGCCGGCCAGCCGGTAGTCCAGCTTGCCCTGGAGCAGCAGGCGAACACGCACACCGCGACCGGCTGCCTGGCGCAGGGCCTGGCGGATGCGCTGGCCCGGATAGAAGTAGGGGCAGACGATGTCGACGCTTGCGCGCGCCCCGCGGATGGCGTCCGTGTAGGCGTGCTCGATGGTGCGGCGTCGACGCAGGTTGTCGCGCAGCACGAAGGCGGCACTGACGGGCTGCAACCGCGCCGGCGGCTCCGCCAGGCGCTGCGGGCCACGCCAGAGCTGGTTCAGCCACAGGCCGAAGCGTCGGCGCAGTGGCACGTAGTCCAGCAGCGCATCGTCGAAGTCCCGCCCCAGCCAGGCGCGCGACCAGATCGAGCGCACGCTCTGCGCCACCAGGTCCACCAGCCCCCCGCTCAGCTGCACGGCGAAGTCCAGCCGCGGCAGCTCGGTGCGGCCGTGATGCAGGTCCAGCCGGTCGTCGATGACGTTGATCCCGCCGACGAAGGCCTGCTCGCCGTCGACCACGCAGAGCTTCTGGTGCAGCCGGCGCAGCTGGCCCGGCTGGAACCAGCGCCACCAGCGGTCCATGGGCCGGAACACGGCAAAGGCCACGCCGCTGCCGGCGAAGCGCTCCTGCAGCGCCCGGATGCTGGCACCGCTGCCGAAGCCATCGACGACGAGGCGCACTCGCACGCCGCGCCGGTCCGCGGCCAGCAAAGCGTCCGCCAGAGCCAGCGAGGTCTGGTCGTGATGGAAGATGTAGGTCGCCAGCCAGATTTCCCTGTGCGCACGCGCGATGGCCGCATGCATGCACGGGAAGAGCTGGTCGCCGCCGCGCAGCAGCTCGACCTGGTTGCCACCGACGAAGCCAGGGTCGACGCCATGGTTGCGGCGGCGACGCTTCGTGCCCAGCCGCCTCACCGAGGCATCCTTTGCAGCACGCGCCCAGCCCTGCTGGATGGTCGTGCGGGTCTCATTCCAGCGCCAGCTCCACGAGCAGCGGCAGGTGATCGGACATGCGCGCCCAGCTGGGCCCGCGGGGTACCTGCACGCCGGTGCAACGCAGGCCGCTTGTGTAGACGCGGTCCAATGCGAACACCGGCAGCCGCGACGGAAAGGTGGACGAGCGTGCGCGCCCGTTCGGCGGCGCGGCGCGGCGCAGGCCATGGGCACGCATGGATGGGTCCAGCCTTTCACCCCAGTCGTTGAAGTCCCCGGCCACCAGCACGGGCGCCCCAGCCGGCACATGCTCGCGCACGAAGGCTGCCAGGCGGTCGACCTGGCGCACGCGGCTGGCGTGGATCAGCCCGAAATGGGCCACGACGACGTGCACGATCGTGCCCTGCCAATGCACCGGCACGTGCAACAGGCCGCGCTGCTCGAAGGCATGGTCCGACACGTCGTGGTGGCCGATGTCGCCCATGGGCCAGCGCGACAGCAGCGCGTTGCCATGTTCGCCGAACCTGGTCGTCGCGTTGGTGCGGTAGGCCACCTCGTAGCCCTCGGGTGCGAGGAAGTCGGCCTGCCCCTTCTCGGGCCAGCCGAACCAGGTGCGGTCGAAATAGGCGGCCTCGCGGTGGTGGAACAGGCGTACCTCCTGCAGGCAGACAAGGTCGGCGTCCAGCGCCTCGACGCCCATCTGCAGGTTATGGATCTCAAGCCGCTTGGCGGGCCCCAGGCCGCGCACGCCCTTGTGGATGTTGTAGGTGGCCACGCGCAGCACGTCCCCGGGCGGATGGGGAACGGGACGAGCGGAAGACCTGATCGCGTTCATGACGCACTGGCCATTGCGGCGGCACTGAATCGGGGCAGCTGCAGCACGGCCTCCGCATTGGACGGCGAGAAGCAGCGATCCGCGGCCTCATGCCACGGCAGCCAGATCCACGACAGATGCTCGCGAGGCGACAGCGTCGGCGTCAGCGCCTCGCGCAACCGCAGGCCGAAGACGTGCTCGGTATTGCGCGTGACGCCGGGGGCATAGCGGTGCCGCCAATGCGGGTAGATCTCGTAGATGTTGGCCAGCTGCCAGTCGCGCAGCTCGCCGCCCACGGCCTCGACGTCGAAGCCGGTTTCCTCCAGCACCTCGCGGCGGGCGGTCTCGTCGAGTGGCTCGTCCAGGGCATCCCTTGAGCCCGTCACACTCTGCCAGTAGCCGGGATGGTCCGCCCGCTCGATCAGCAGCACCTGCAGGTCGGGCGTGTGGATGACGACGAGGACAGACTCGGGAATCTTGAAAGGCTTGGCCGACTGCATGGACGAAGCATAGCCAGGAGTCCGAGGCCGGGCGGCCTCCCAGTCATCCGCCCTGCGCCTTGCGCGTGGCCACGGGTGGCGGCAGTGCCTTGGCCTGCAGCTCGCGCACCTGGGCAACGAGCTGGTTGTGTGCATCCAGGAAGGCCGCCGCAATGACCTTGCCCTCGTTGGAGTTGCTCCAACCCGCACCCGCCGCGCCACCGAGCTTGCCCACCACCGCGCCTCCAACGCCCAGATCGGCGACCTCGACGGAGCCGGTGGCGGCGGCGATCTGCTCGGTGGTCTCGTTGTCGGTCAGCAGCAGTGCGGCCTGGGCCTGCTTGAGCTTGACCTGCTCGGCCGCGCCCACGAGCTTGTTCAGGTAGGGAATGGCCTGCAGGATGCCGCCAATCTGGCGGCCGGCATCCTGCTCGCTGAAGGTGAGGCTGGGCGTGAGGCTGTACTGGGCTTCGTAGCCCCTGCCCTTGTGCACCGTGTTGCCCTCCTGGCGCAGGATGCCGGCCTCCTTGAGCTCTTGCTCGCGCACCGTGGCCTTCAGCCCGGCCGCGCGGTCCACGACGCGGAAGCACCCGCTCTGCTGCGCCAGCAGCCGCACCAGCGGGACAGGGCTGGCCGGCAGCTGGTAGCTGCTGGAGTAGCTGTAGCCGTTGGGGTTCTCGACGAGGGCCAGCGTCGCGACGGGAGCATCGCACCGGACAAGCTCCCGGCTGGCTTTGTGCGCACCCGCCGGGCCGGCCGAACCGCTGATGACGGAGCCGCCCTCGCCGAGCGAGGTGGAGTTCTTGTTGCAGGCAGCGAGCAGCGCGGCGATGGCGAGGACAGCGAGAGCGCGGGGTTTCATACGGGTCACCTCCATGGATCCGGAGCGCGAGTCTGCCCTGTGCCGGCGCGTCGTTTGACGTCAGAAGATGGGACATCGGGCGTCGCCCCCACCCTCGCACGCCCGGCCACGCGAGCGACCCGGAATACAAGAAACCCCGCCGAGGCGGGGTTCCATCGAAGTGGCGGCGCCTTACTGTGCCGCCGGCTGCGCGTTGCGCAGGCGGATGTGCAGTTCGCGCAGCTGCTTCTCGTCGACCAGCGACGGTGCACCGGTCAGCAGGCACTGGGCGCGCTGGGTCTTGGGGAAGGCGATGACGTCGCGGATGGACTCGGCCTTGGTCATCATCGTGACGATGCGGTCCAGGCCGAAGGCCAGGCCACCGTGCGGGGGCGCACCGTACTGCAGTGCGTCCAGCAGGAAGCCGAACTTGATGCGCTGGTCCTCGGCGTTGATGTTCAGGGCCTCGAAGACCTTGGCCTGCACCTCGGCGCGGTGGATACGCACCGAGCCGCCGCCCAGCTCCCAGCCGTTGAGCACCATGTCATAGGCCTTCGCGATGCAGGCGCCCGGATCGCTGACCATCAGGTCCTCGTGGCCATCCTTCGGCGCCGTGAACGGATGGTGAACGGCCGCCCAGCGGTTGTTCTCCTCGTCGTGCTCGAACATCGGGAAGTCGACCACCCACAACGGCGCCCACTTGTCCTCGAACAGGCCGCTGTTCTTGCCGAACTCGCTGTGGCCCACCTTCAGGCGCAGCGCGCCAATGGCGTCGTTGACGACCTTGGCCTTGTCGGCACCGAAGAAGATCAGGTCACCGTCCTGGGCGCCGGTGCGCTTCAGCACTTCGGCGACGGCCTCGTCATGCAGGTTCTTGACGATGGGCGACTGCAGGCCCTCGCGGCCCTTGGCGACCTCGTTGACCTTGATCCAGGCCAGGCCCTTGGCGCCGTAGATCTTGACGAACTCGGTGTAGGCATCGATCTCACCACGGCTCATCGCAGCACCGCCGGGCACGCGCAGCGCGACGACGCGGCCGCCCGGCGTGGTGGCCGGGCCGCTGAACACCTTGAAGTCCACCGTGGTCATCGCATCGGTCAGTTCGGTGAACTCGAGCTTGACGCGCAGGTCGGGCTTGTCGGAGCCGAAGCGGTGCATGGCCTCTGCGTACTTCATGACCGGGTAGTCGCCCAGCTCGACGTCCAGTGCCTTGCGGAAGACGTGGCGGATCATGCCCTCGAACATCGAGCGGATCTCCTCTTCCGTCAGGAACGAGGTCTCGATATCGATCTGCGTGAACTCGGGCTGGCGGTCGGCGCGCAGGTCCTCGTCACGGAAGCACTTGGTGATCTGGTAGTAGCGATCGAAGCCCGCCACCATCAACAGCTGCTTGAACAGCTGGGGCGACTGCGGCAGCGCGAAGAAGTGGCCATCGTGCACGCGGCTGGGCACCAGGTAGTCGCGCGCGCCCTCGGGCGTGGACTTGGTCAGCATCGGGGTCTCGATGTCGACGAAGCCGTGCTCGTCGAGGAACTTGCGGACCTCCATCGCCACCTTGTAGCGAAGCATGAGGTTGTTCTGCATGTACGGGCGGCGCAGGTCCAGCACGCGGTGCGTGAGGCGGGTCGTCTCGGACAGGTTGTCCTCGTCGATCTGGAAGGGGATGGGCACCGATGCGTTCAACACCTCGATCTCATGGCACAGCACTTCCACCTTGCCGCTGACGAGGTTGGCGTTCTCGGTACCGGCCGGGCGTGCCCGCACCTTGCCGACGATCTTGAGGCAGTACTCGCTGCGCACGTCTTCCGCCACCTTGAACATGTCGGCACGGTCCGGGTCGCAGACGACTTGCACGAGGCCCTCGCGGTCGCGCAGGTCGATGAAGATGACACCGCCGTGGTCACGGCGGCGATGGGCCCAGCCCATCAGGGTCACGGTCTGGTCGAGCAGCTTTTCGCTGACTTGGCCGGCATAGCAGGTACGCATGGGGTTCTCCGAATTCTTGCAGGGGTGTCTTGTGGGCGCTGATGAGCTCGCTCGGCTCTCAGGATTGAACGCCTGCCGGGGCGTTCAACCCGGCTGATTTCGCGTGGCCTCGTCCGGCCCGCCGCAGGGGTTGCCGGGGTGGGCCATAGGGGCCACCGTGCCCATGGAGATGATGTACTTCAGCGCTTCGTCCACCGTCATCTGCAGCGGCCGGACGTCGGCGCGCGGCATGATGAGGAAGAAGCCGGAGGTGGGGTTGGGTGTCGTCGGCACGTACAGGCTGACGTGCTCCTGCGCCAGATGGCAGGCCACCTCACCACTGGGAGCGCCGGTCACGAAGGCGATGGTCCAGGAACCCTCGCGCGGGTACTGCACCAGCACGGCCTCGCGGAACGCGTTGCCGCTGCTCGAGAACAGCGTGTCCGACACCTGCTTGACCGAGCTGTAGATGCTCTTGACGATCGGGATGTTGGACATCAGCCGATCCCACTGCGTCAGCAGCCACTGGCCGAAGATGTTCGCCACCAGCACGCCGGTGGCCAGCAGGCCGCCGGCCAGGATGACCACGCCGAGGCCGGGCACGTGGCGCAGCTCAAGCAGGCCGTCGCGCAGCGAGGCCGGCACGATCAGGGCCAGCGCCGCCAGCAGCGAGCCGAAGACGCCGTTGACGACGTCCAGTACCTGGCCCAGCACCCAGATGGTGATGGCCAGCGGCAACCAGACCAGCAGGCCGGCAACCAGATATTTGCGAAGTGAGGCGCCCACGGAGCTTGTCAATCAGTGGCAGGCGCAGGAGCCGCCGCAGGGGGTGGACGGCGCGCTGCCTGCAGCCTCGGCCTTGGGGGCGTCGCCGCCCGTGGCGGCTGCCGGAGCCGCCGCGGCACCAGCGGCACCCGCCGCGGCGCCGCCCTTGAAGTCGGTCGCGTACCAGCCGGAGCCCTTCAGCTGGAAGCCGGCGGCCGTGATCTGCTTCGAAAAGTCCTCGGCTCCGCAGGCCGGGCAAGTGGTCAGCGGCGCGTCGGACAGCTTCTGCAGCACGTCCTTGGCGTGGCCACAGGCGCTGCAGCGATAGGCGTAGATCGGCATGGCGAGATCTTCAGGGACGAAAAGCCCGCCATTTTAGCGACAGCCGCCCGGATTCAGCCGTGCGGAGGCAGATGGTGGCTGACGTGCTCGCGGCGGTCCGTCAACAGCTGAGGCATCAGCGAGCCGGCCACCATGGCGACCAGCGCGGCCAGCAGGCCGGCCAGTTGCCCCGGGAAGAACTCGCCCCAGGTCGTGACCTGGGGGAAGAACACCACCCACAGGCCCACCCCGGCGAAGATGGAGAACACCGCACCCTGCGTCGTCGCGCGGCTCCAGTACAGGCCGAACACCAGCGGCACGAAGGCGCCCACCAGCGTGACCTGGTAGGCCGCGCTGACCAGCTCGTAGATGGACGTGCCCTGCAGTGCGATGGCATAGACCAGCACGCAGAACGCGAAGACGACCAGCGTGACCCGCATCGCGACGAGTTGCTGGCGGTCCGTCATGCCGGGGCGGATCTGCTTGAGGATGTTCTCGACGAAGCTGGTCGTCGGCGCCAGCAACGTCGCAGACGAAGTGCTCTTGATGGCCGACAGCAGCGCGCCGAAGAACAGGATCTGCATGAACAGCGGCATGTGGCCCATGATGAAGCTGGGCAGCACGCGCTGGTAGTCGTTCTGCGCCAGCTCCAGCGCCTTGTCACCCATGACGACCACCGCCGCCAGCACGATGAACATGGGCACGAAGGCGAAGGCGATGTAGCTGAAGCCGCCAATCATGGCGCCGCGCTGGGCGGTCTTCGCATCCTTGGCCGACATGACGCGCTGGAACACGTCCTGCTGCGGGATTGAGCCCAGCATCATCGTGAGGCCCGCACCGATGAACATGGCCATGTCGGTGAAGGTCGGCGGGGGCAGAAAGCGGCCGAGGTCGCGCGACTTGGCCAGGTCCAGCACCTTGGCCGGACCACCGGCCAGGTCAGCCGCGAAGACGGCGATGACCGCCAGCCCGATGACCAGCACGATCATCTGGATGAAGTCCGTCCAGGCCACGGCCAGGAAGCCGCCAATGACGACGTAGACCAGGACCGCGAGCAGGCCGACGATCATGCCCATCTGCGGGCTCATGGCGCCATCGGTCAGGATGTTGAAGACCAGGCCCAGCGCCGTGACCTGGGCGGCCACCCAGCCGAGATAGCTCAGGATGATGGCCAGCGAGCAGAAGATCTCCACGCCCTTGCCATAGCGCTGACGGTAGAAGTCGCCGATGGTCAGCAGGTTCTTCCGGTAGAGCCTGGCGGCGAAGAACGCACCCACCAGCACCAGGCACAGGCCGGCGCCGAACGGGTCCTCGACGATGTCGTGCAGGCCGCCCTGCACGAAGCGCGCTGGAATGCCCATCACGGTCTCGGCGCCGAACCAGGTCGCGAAGGTGGTCGTGACGACCATGATGAGCGGCAGGCTGCGGCCGGCGACGGCGAAGTCCGCCGTGTTCTTGACCCGCGTGCCGGCCCACACGCCGATGCCCAGCGTGCCGAGAAGGTAGAGCACGACGAAGACGATGAGCGTGGTGTTCATGGGCGCGGGGGCGGTTGGGCCGGAAAATTTGGCGCGGATTATGAAGGCGTCGTGACGCCAGTGGCTCAGAGGCCGAGATCGAGAAAGCGCAGCGCCAGCCAGGCCAGCGCGACCCCAAACGCAAAGCCGGCGGCGCCCCAGAGCAGCCCGGACAGCAGCCGGTTGGTGCTGCGCAGCTCGCGCACCAGGGCACGCAGCTCGGCATCGCCGCCGCGCTGGGCCTGCTGCTTCAGCGCGTCGTGCAGCAGCCGCGGCAGCTCGGGGATGAGCTGGGCGAAGCGCGGCGCCTCCTTGATCAGCTGCTTGTTGAACGCCGGCCAGCCGACCTGCTCGTTCATCCAGCGCTCCAGGAACGGCTTTGCCGTGGCCCAAAGGTCCAGCTCCGGGTCCAGTTGCCGCCCCAGCCCCTCGACGTTGAGCAGCGTCTTCTGCAGCAGCACGAGTTGGGGCTGGATCTCGACGTTGAAGCGGCGCGAGGTCTGGAACAGGCGCATCAGCACCTGACCCAGCGAGATGTCCTTCAGCGGACGGTCGAAATGAGGCTCGCAGACGGCCCTGACCGCGCTTTCGAGTGCGTCAACGCGTGTCTCGGGCGGCACCCAGCCGGAAGCGATGTGCAATTCCGCGACGCGCTTGTAGTCGCGCTGGAAGAAGGCGATGAAGTTCTGGGCGAGGTAGTCCTTGTCCACCTCGGTCAACGTGCCGATGATGCCGAAGTCCAGCGCCACATAGCGGCCGAAGGTCTCGGGCGCCAGGCTGACCTGGATGTTGCCGGGGTGCATGTCGGCGTGGAAGAACCCGTCACGGAACACCTGCGTGAAGAAGATGGTCACGCCATCGCGGGCCAGCTTCTTGATGTCGATGCCCGCCTCTTCCAGCACGGCGCGCTGCGAGATGGGCACGCCCTTCATGCGCTCCATGACGATGACCTCGGAGCTGCACAGATCCCAGTGCATCTCGGGCACCATGACCAGGTCCAGGCCGTCCATGTTGCGGCGCAGCTGGGCGGCATTGGCCGCCTCGCGGACGAGGTCCAGCTCGTCGTGCAGGTACATGTCGAACTCGGCGACCACCTCGCGCGGCTTCAGGCGCCGGCCGTCGGCGGAGAAGCGCTCGATCCAGACGGCGAGCCGGCGCATCAGCGCCAGGTCGTCATCGATGACGTCCAGCATGCCGGGTCGCAGCACCTTGACCGCGACCTCGCGGCCATCCTTCAGCGTCGCGAAGTGGACCTGGGCGATGCTGGCGCTGGCCACGGGCTCGGCGTCGAAGCTGGCGAACAGCTCCTCCAAAGGCCGGCCGAAGGCGCGCTCGACCATCTCGCGCGACAGCGCCGCCGGGAAGGGCGGAACGCGGTCCTGCAGCTTGGCCAGTTCGAGTGCCACGTCCACGGGCAGCAGGTCGCGCCGGGTCGACAGCACCTGGCCGAACTTGACGAAGATGGGCCCCAGGCGCTCCAGCGCCATGCGCAGCCGCACGCCGCGCGGCTCCTGCCAGCGCCGGCCCAGCCGTGTCAGGCGGCGCAGCAGCTGAAAGCGCCGCCGGCGCAGGCCCGACAGGGCCAGGTCATCGAGACCGAAGCGCCAGACTGTCCAAAGGATGACCAGCAGCCGCGAGACAAACCTCATGCGGCGCCGCCGGACGTCGTCGTCGCGAAACGCGCGGCCATGCCCGACAGCGAGCGCCGCAGCGTGCGCCCGAACTGGGCCAGCTGGCGGGCTGCCAGCGGCCCCGCGATGCCAGCCAGGTCATCCTCGATGTCCCAGCGCAGGTTGTCCATCAGCCAGTGCATCTCGCCAGCAAAGGCGGCGTCACCCTGAACACTGACGGTGGGCGCCTCACCGCTCAGCGCCCCCAGCGCCAGCCTGGCCGGATTGGCGGCATCGATCTCGATGCGCAGCCCCCCCGCGCCGGCGGGCGGGGCCTCCAGGCGCTCGAACAGCCCGGCCGGTGTCACACCCAGTATCAAATCCGGCGCCGCAGGCAACAGCGCAGGCCAGCGCGCCAGATGCACGACGAGTCCCCGCCCCGCCAGGGGCTGCAGGCGCTGCGCCGCAATGGGCTCCCGCGAGACGACATGGTTGATCAGCAACACGAGGCGGTCCTGCAGGGCCGGCATCAGCAGCGGCGCGAGCGAGGGAAGGGGCGGCATGGGCCAGGGAGAAGACATGGCGAAGATTGTAGGCAGCGGACCCTGAACAAGGGACGCCGCGGGTTCGATCGTCAAATTTGTTGATAGAGAATCCCCGTTCGCTTTTCCAGCCCCGTGGCCCCCTATTGCGAGGCCCACCGAACCGACCACGATGTTTGAGGACCGCAGCTACAAGAGGACGTTCTACAGCGCACCGCAGTCGGTCGAGTCCCTGATTGCCGCCTTCCTCGAGCCCGGCATCATCGTTCTGACCTTCCTCGTCGTGAACGGCCATTTCGACGAGCCCGTGCTGCGGCCGGCCCTGACGCTGTGCCTGCTGGTCTTCGCCCTCACCTTCCCCGGCCGCAACCGCTTCAGCGACCATCCGGCCAGCGCCCTGGTCGACGTGCTGTCGTCGTGGCTGGTGCTGCTGGGCATCCTGCTGCTGTGCGGCTACGCAACCAACAGCCTGTACTACTTCGATGACAAGGTGCTGCTCTGGTGGGCCGTTATCACGCCCATCGTGCAGATCGCCGCAACCGAGGCCGGCCGCCGCGTCCAGAAATGGCGGGCCCGGGATCCCGGCGCCCGCCGCACGGCCGTCATCGTCGGTGCGGGCCCCCTGGGCCACAAGGTGGCTCGCGCGCTGCGCGACTCCCAGGGCGTCGTCTGCCTCGGCTACTTCGACGACCGTAGCCCCGCAAGACTGCATCCCGAGGCCGGCTCCTCCATCCTGGGCACGCTGTCCCAGCTCAGCGACTTCGTGCGCGACAACGGCGTGCGCGAGGTCTACATCACCCTGCCGCTCGGCTCGCAGCCGCGCATCGTCGAACTGCTAGAACAGGTGCAGGGCACGACAGCGTCGCTCTTCTTCGTTCCCGACGTGTTCGGCATCAGCATCATCCAGGGACGGCTGCAGGACATGAACGGAGTGCCCGTCGTCGGCATCTGCGAGACGCCCTTCACGGGCACCAACCAGCTCGTCAAGCGCCTCAGCGACATGGTGCTGGCCGCGCTCATCCTCGTCCTGATCTCGCCGCTGCTGCTGCTGGTGGCCATCGGCGTCAAGCTCAGCTCGCCCGGCCCGGTGATCTTCAAGCAGCGCCGCAACGGCCTGGACGGCGAGGAAATCATCGTCTACAAGTTCCGCTCGATGCGGACGCTGGACAACGGCCCGGTGGTCAAGCAGGCCACCAAGGACGACCCCCGCATCACGCCCTTCGGCGCCTTCATCCGCCGCACCTCGCTGGACGAACTGCCGCAGTTCGTCAATGTGCTGCAGGGCCGCATGAGCATCGTGGGGCCACGCCCGCACGCGGTCGCGCACAACGAGGAGTACCGCAAGCTCATCAAGGCCTACATGGTGCGGCACAAGGTCAAGCCCGGCATCACGGGCTGGGCCCAGGTCAACGGCCTGCGCGGCGAGACCGACAGCATCGACAAGATGGTGGCGCGCGTCGAATACGATCTGGAATACCTGCGCAACTGGTCGCTGGCCCTCGATCTGCAGATCATCCTGCGCACCGTGAGGCTGGTCGTGTTCGATCGACATGCCTATTAAGCCCTCCCGCCTCCCCTGCCACTGGACCGCGCTCGCCGCCCTGGCCTCCTCGGCCGCCGCCCTGGCCCCCTCGGCACAGGCTCAGACCGACGACACCACGCCGTTCTATGTCGGCGGCTCCCTTGGCGTTTCGCATGTCTCCAACGTCTTCCGGCAGACCAAGGCGAGCAACAGCGACACCGTTCTGAGCACCGGGCTGCTCGCCGGCCTGGACCAGCGCTTCGGACGCCAGCATGTCACGGTGGACGGGCTGCTGCAGAACAACCGCTACTCCTCCAACCGCGACCTGAACAACCAGTCCTACACGCTGCGCAGCGCCCTGGCCTGGCAGACGGTGGGCCGCCTGTCGGGAACGCTGAGCGCGAGCTCCAGCCGCGCGCTGGCCGATTTCAACATCGGCGGCGGCGTGGACCCGATCTTCAAGAAGAACACCGAACGCAACGACGAGTACGCCGCGCTGGTGCGACTGGGCGTGCTGACCCGCTACTCGATCGAGGCCGGCTGGACCCACAAGCAGCGCGATTTCAGCGCCGCCGAGTACGACCGCTTCGCCTTCCGTCAGGACACCGGCCAGCTGGGTGTCTATGCCACGCCGGGCGGCAACGTGAGGCTGGGCCTGGTCGGGCGCCACACCAAGGGCCAATATCCGCGCTACCCCGTCGGCCTCACCTTCAACCCGGACACGCTGAAGTTCGAGATCCGCAGCGAGGCTGACGACTACACGCGCGACGACTTCGACTTCACGACCAGCTGGGACACCGGTGGCAGCAGCAGCCTGAACACGCGCCTGAGTCGCAGCCGGCTCAGGCACAGCCTGGACAACCTGCGAGACTTCAGCGGCACCACCGGCGCGGTCGGCTGGAACTGGCGGCCCACCGGCAAGATCCAGCTGGGCGTGTACTACGCGCGTGACACCGGCCAGGAAAGCACCAGCCAGGCAACCGACGTGAACCGCCTCTACACGAGCTGGCGCTTCACCGGCAGCTACGCGCTGACGGGCAAGCTCTCCCTGAACGCGAGCGCCAGCCGAAACCGCAGCCATCGCGCCGGCGACGCCAGCGTCATGCTCGCGGAAGCGTTTGACAGCGACAAGGCCTATGCCCTGGGCCTGAGCTGGGCCTTCTCGCGCGGCCTCAGCCTCTCCTGCCAGTACAACCACGCGAGCCGCGACAGCAGCGTGCCGCAATACGTCTACAGTGCCAGCAGCTACGGCTGCACGGGCCAAGCCATCGTCTACTGATGACCACCATCCTGCTGACCGGCGCCGCCGGCTATATCGCCTCGCACACCTGGCTGGCGCTGCAGCAGGCCGGCTACCGCGTCGTGGGCGTCGACAACTTCGCCAACAGCTCTCCCGTCGTGCTGGAACGACTGGCGGAACTGGCCAGCGCGCCCATCGAGTTCGAGCGCGCCGACGTCTGCGACGCCGCCGCCCTGGACGAGATCTTCGCCAGCCACAGGCCGGCCGCGGTCGTGCACTTTGCCGCCTACAAGGCCGTCGGCGAGTCGGTCAGCCAGCCGCTGGCCTACTACCGCAACAACCTCGGTGGTCTCATCAATACCTGCGAGGTCATGAAGCGCCATGGCTGCACGCGCATGGTCTTCAGCTCCAGCGCCACGGTCTATGGCGCGCCGGACCAGTTGCCGCTGCGCGAGGATGCACCGACCTCGGCGACCAGCCCCTATGGCGCCACCAAGCTGATGGGCGAGCAGATCCTGCGCGACCTCGGCGTGAGCGAGCCGGCATGGCAGACGGCCTGCCTGCGCTACTTCAACCCGGTCGGCGCGCACGAAAGCGGCCGCATCGGCGAAGACCCGCGCGGCACGCCCAACAACCTGATGCCCTACGTCGCCCAGGTGGCCGTCGGGCGGCGTGCGCGGCTGTCCGTCTTTGGCGGCGACTATGCGACGCCGGACGGCACCGGCGTGCGCGACTACATCCACGTGACGGATCTCGCCGAAGGCCACGTCGCCGCGCTGCGCTGGCTGCTGGCCAACCCCGGCTCGCTGACCGTGAACCTCGGCACCGGCCGGGGCTACAGCGTGCTCGACCTGGTGCGCGCCTACGAGGCCGCCAGCGGCCGCAGCGTGCCCTACGACATCGTCGCGCGCCGTCCTGGCGACGTGGCCGCCTGCTGGGCCGATCCGGCACTGGCCCGCGAGACAATCGGCTGGCAGGCCCGGCTGGATCTCGCCCGCATGTGCGAGGACAGCTGGCGCTGGCAGCATCTCAACCCTCACGGCTTCAGCCCCGCCTGAACATGATCAAGGTCCAACCCGTCATCATGGCCGGCGGCTCCGGCACGCGACTGTGGCCGCTGTCGCGCGCCGGGTATCCCAAGCAGTTCCTCGTGCTCTCCGGCAACGAAAGCCTGTTCCAGCTCGCCGCGCGCCGTCTGGCCGCGCTGGCCTCGCCCGAACTGGTACTGGCCGCTCCCTGCATCGTGGGCAACGAGGAGCACCGCTTCCTCGTGCTGGACCAGCTGCGAGAAACCCGCCTGGAGCCCAGCAGCGTGCTGCTGGAGCCTTGCGGCCGCAACACCGCGCCCGCGCTGACGCTGGCCGCACTGGCCGCGCTGGAAGGCGGCGCCGACCCTGTCCTCGTCGTGACGCCGGCCGACCAGACCGTCACCCGGCCCGCCGCCTTCACCGCGGCACTGCAGGACGCAGTGCGCATCGCGGCGCAAGGCGCCGTAGCCATCCTGGGCATCACGCCAGACCGGCCCGAGACAGGCTATGGCTATATCCGCACGACGGGCGACGCCGCCGCACTGGCCGTGGCGCAGTTTGTCGAGAAGCCCGACCTGGAGACGGCCCGGCGCTATCTGGCCGAGGGCGGCTACTACTGGAACAGCGGCATGTTCGTGCTGCGCGCCAGCGTCTGGATGCAGGCGCTAGAGCGCCTGCGCCCCGACATCGCCGCGGCGACCCGTGCCGCCTGGGCACAGCGCCAGACCGACGCCAAGTTCGTGCGGCCGGGCAAGGCCGAGTTCGCCGCCGTGCCTGCCGAGTCGGTCGACTATGCAGTCATGGAGCGACTGCCCGGAAGCGACATCCCGCTGCGCATGGTGGCGCTGGACGCCGGCTGGAACGATCTCGGCGCCTGGGAGGCCGTCTGGCAGGTGGCGGACAAGGACGCGAACGGCAATGCCTTCGTCGGCGATGCATTGATTGCCGACAGCCAGAACACCCTGGTGCACGCAACCAGCCGCCTCGTCGGCGTCGTGGGCCTGAAGGATGTCGTCGTCGTCGAGACGGCCGACGCGGTGCTGGTGAGCGACCGCGCGCGCAGCCAGGAGGTCAAGCAGATCGTCAACCGGCTGGGCGCCGAGCAGCGCGGCGAGCATGCGCTGCACCGCAAAGTGCACCGCCCCTGGGGCTGGTACGACAGCATCGACTCGGGTGAGCGCTTCCAGGTCAAGCGCATCATGGTCAAGCCGGGCGCGTCGCTGAGCCTGCAAATGCACCACCACCGCGCGGAGCACTGGATCGTCGTCAGCGGCACGGCCGAGATCGTCAACGGCGACAAGACCATCCTGCTGACCGAGAACCAGTCCACCTACATTCCTCTCGGCCAGACCCACCGCCTGGCCAATCCGGGCAAGGTGCCGCTGGAGATCATCGAGGTGCAGTCCGGCTCCTACCTTGGCGAGGACGACATCGTCCGCTTCGAAGACACCTACGGCAGAACATGAGCATCCTCGTCACCGGCGGCGCCGGCTTCATCGGCAGCAACTTCGTGCTGGACTGGCTGCGCCAGTCCGACGAGCCCGTCATCAATCTCGACGCGCTGACCTACGCCGGGAACCCGGAGAACCTGGCATCGCTGGAAGGGGATGCGCGGCACGTCTTCGTCAAGGGCGACATCTGCGACCGTGCGCTGGTCGACCGGTTGCTGGCCACCCACGCGCCGCGCGCCATCGTGCATTTCGCCGCCGAAAGCCATGTGGACCGCTCCATCCACGGCCCCGGAGCCTTCGTGACGACGAATGTCGGTGGCACGTTCACGCTCCTGGAAGCCGCACGCGCCTATTGGAGCGGGCTGGCAGGCGATGCCAGGCAATCCTTCCGCTTCCATCACGTCTCGACCGACGAGGTTTACGGCTCGCTCAAGCCCAGCGACCCGCCGTTCGCCGAGACCAACCCCTACGAGCCCAACAGTCCCTACTCGGCCAGCAAGGCCGCCAGCGACCACCTCGTGCGCGCATGGCACCACACCTACGGCCTGCCCGTCGTCACGACGAACTGCTCGAACAACTACGGCCCCTATCACTTCCCCGAGAAGCTGATCCCGCTGATGATCGTCAACGCGTTGGCGGGCAAGCCCCTGCCGGTGTACGGCGACGGCCAGCAGATCCGCGACTGGCTCTATGTCACCGACCACTGCAGCGGCATCCGCGCCGTGCTGGCCGGCGGCACGCCGGGCGAGACCTACAACATCGGGGGCTGGAACGAGCAGGCCAACATCGACATCGTCAAGACGGTCTGCGCGCTGCTGGACGAACTCAAGCCCTCGGCCGACGGCCCCTATGCACGCCTCATCACCTACGTGCAGGACCGCCCCGGCCACGACCGCCGCTATGCCATCGACGCCCGCAAGATCGAGCGCGAGCTGGGCTGGCGCCCCGCCGAGACCTTCGAGACCGGCATCCGCAAGACCGTGCAGTGGTACCTGGACCATCCGGACTGGGTCTCACGCGTGCAAAGCGGCGCCTACCGGGACTGGGTCAGCCAACAATACGGTTCATGAGAATCCTACTGCTCGGCAAGGGCGGCCAGGTCGGCTGGGAACTGCAGCGCTCGCTGGCCGTGGCCGGCGAGGTCATCGCGCTGGACTTTGACGACGGCGCCGACTTCACGCAGCCTGACGCCCTGCTGGCCCGGGTCCAGGCCATCGCCCCCCAGGTCATCGTCAATGCCGCGGCCCACACGGCCGTCGACAAGGCCGAGAGCGAGCCGGAGCTCGCACGGCAGATCAACGCCAGGACACCGGCCCTGCTGGCCATCGAGGCCAGGCGCCTGGGCGCCCTGCTGGTGCACTACTCCACCGACTACGTTTTCGACGGCAGCGGCAGCCATGCCCGCGACGAGGAAGCGGCCATCGGTCCGTTGAACGTCTACGGCGCCACCAAGGCCGAGGGCGAGGACGCCATCCGCGCCAGCGGCTGCCAACACCTCATCCTGCGCACGAGCTGGGTGTTTGGCGCCCGCGGTGGCAACTTCGCCAAGACCATGCTGAGGCTGGCCGGCGAGCGCGAGCAGCTGTCGGTCATCGCAGACCAGATCGGTGCGCCAACGGGTGCCGACCTGCTGGCCGACCTGACCGTGCCCATGCTGCGCGCCGCGCGCGTGAATCCCGCCCTCTTCGGCACCTATCACGCAGTGGCGGGCGGCGCCACGAGCTGGCATGAATACGCCCGCTTCGTCATCGAGTTTGCCCGCAAGCGCGGCGCCGCCATCCGGGTCGCGCCGGACCAGATCCTCGCCATCCCGACCAGCGACTATCCAACGCCCGCCAAGCGCCCGCTGAACTCGCGCCTGGCCTGCGCCAAGCTGCAGCAGCGCTTTGGCCTGCATCTGCCACCCTGGCAGCAAGGCGTGGAGCGCATGCTGAACGAGATTCTTTGAGCGAAATCCTGCCGGAGACACGCGCATGAGCACGAACAAGGCCCGCAAGGGCATCATCCTGGCCGGCGGCTCGGGCACACGGCTGCACCCGGCCACGCTGGCCGTCAGCAAGCAACTCCTGCCGGTCTACGACAAACCCATGGTCTATTACCCGCTGAGCACGCTGATGCTCGCGGGCATACGCGACATCCTGCTGATCAGCACGCCGCAGGACACGCCACGCTTCGAGGCCTTGCTGGGCGATGGCTCGCGCTGGGGGCTCAACATCAGCTACTGCGTGCAGCCCAGCCCCGACGGCCTCGCCCAGGCCTTCATCCTCGGGCGCGACTTCGTCGGCGGCCATCCCAGCGCCCTCGTGCTGGGCGACAACATCTTCTACGGCCACGACTTCGCCGGCCTGCTGGACCATGCCACGGCGCGCGACACGGGTGCCAGCGTGTTCGCCTATCACGTGACGGACCCTGAGCGCTATGGCGTCGTCGAGTTCGACGCCACGCGGCGCGCACGGTCGATCGAAGAGAAGCCCAAGGCACCCAAGAGCAACTACGCGGTCACGGGTCTCTACTTCTACGACGAGCAGGTCTGCGACATTGCCGCTGGCATCAAGCCCAGTGCGCGCGGCGAGCTCGAGATTACCGACGTCAACGCCCACTACCTGCGCCAGGGCCAGCTCAACGTCGAGATCATGGGCCGGGGCTACGCCTGGCTGGACACCGGTACCCACGACAGCCTTATGGAAGCCGGACAGTTCATCGCCACGCTGGAAAAGCGCCAGGGCCTGAAGGTCGCCTGCCCGGAAGAAATCGCCTACCGCTCCGGCTGGATCGATGCCGGGCAGTTGGAGGCGCTGGCCCGTCCCCTGGCCAAGAACGGCTATGGGCAGTACCTGCTCAGGCTGCTGACCGAACGCGTTTTCTGAAGACATGATCCCCCCGACGCTCACTTCGTTCGCTGCCGCCCGCGAGGGCGCCAACGGCCTTTCTGACCATCAGGCAGGCTGTTGAGATGCAAGCCATTCCCACCGCCCTGCCCGAAGTCCTGCTGATCGAGCCCAAGGTCTTCGGCGACTCGCGCGGCTTCTTCATGGAGAGCTGGAACGAGGCGCGCTTCAACGCGCTGCTCGGCCGCGACGTGCACTTCGTGCAGGACAACCATTCGCGCTCATCGCGCGGCGTGCTGCGTGGCCTGCACTACCAGCTCGACCCGCAGCCCCAGGGCAAGCTGGTGCGCTGCGTCAATGGTGCGGTGTTCGACGTCGCTGTCGATCTGCGCCGCTCCAGCCCCAACTTCGGCTACTGGGTGGGCCATGAGCTGTCGGCCGACAACCAGCGCCAGATGTGGATTCCGCCTGGCTTCGCGCATGGCTTCCTGGTGTTGAGCGAGACGGCAGACTTTCTCTACAAGACCAGCGGCCGGTACGCCCCCGAATGCGAAGGCGCCGTGCGCTGGAACGACCCGGCCGTGGGCATCGCCTGGCCGCTCGATGGCATCACGCCCCAGCTGTCTGCCAAGGACGAGGCCGCCCCCCTGCTGGCAGGCGCCAAGACCTTCGACTGAGCCGTCAGCCGCGACCGATGCCGCTGTAGGCAATGCCCAGCGCCTTCATCAGCTTGGGGTCGTAGAGATTGCGTCCATCCAGGACGACCGGTGCCTTCATCGCGGCCTTCATCGCGTCGAAGTCCGGCGTGCGGAATTCCTTCCACTCGGTCAGCACCAGCAACGCATCGGCCCCTTCGATCGCGGCCTCGGCGCGCTTGACCAGGCGCACGTCGTCGCGCGGGCCGAGCACGCGGGCCGCCTCGGGCATGGATACCGGGTCATACGCCAGCACCGTCGCACCGCGTCGGGTCAGCTCGTCCAGCACCACGAGGGATGGTGCCTCACGCATGTCGTCGGTGTCGGGCTTGAAGGCCAGCCCCCAGACCGCAAAACGGCGTCCCGTCAAGTCCTCGCCGAAGCGCTCCACCACCTTGTCGACCAGCACGCGCTTCTGACGCTCGTTGGCGGCCTCCACGGCCGACAGCACCTTCAGGGGCAGTCCCAGGTTGGCGGCCGTCTTCACGAGCGCCTTGACGTCCTTAGGAAAGCAGGAACCGCCATAGCCGGCGCCGGCATAGAGGAACTGGTAGCCGATTCGCGGATCGGAGCCTATGCCGCGGCGCACCAATTCGATGTCCGCGCCCACCTTCTCCGCCAGCAGGGCCAGCTCGTTCATGAAGCTGATGCGCGTGGCCAGCATCGCGTTGGCGGCGTACTTCGTGAACTCGGCGCTGCGCACGTCCATGACCAGCATGCGGTCCTGGGCACGATTGAATGGCGAATAGATGGCACGCATCAGCAGCGTGGCCTGCTCGTCGTCCGAGCCGACGATGATGCGGTCCGGCTTCATGAAATCCTCGACCGCGGCCCCCTCCTTGAGGAACTCCGGGTTCGAGACAACCGCGAACGGCATGTCGCCGCGCCCCCGCGCGTCGAGTTCCTCCCGGATGGCCGCTCGCACCCGGTCGGCCGTCCCGACGGGCACCGTGCTCTTGTCGACGATGACCTTGTAGTCGGTCATGCGCCGGCCGATGGCCCGGGCCGCCGCGACGACGTACTGCAGGTCCGCGGAGCCGTCCTCGTCGGGTGGCGTGCCCACGCCGACGAAGAGCAGCGTGCCATGCTGCACGGCATGATCCACGTCCGTGGTGAACTGCAGACGGCCAGCCGCGACGTTGCGACGCACCACCTCCTTCAGGCCAGGCTCGTGGATGGGGATCTCGCCTTCGTTCAGGATGCGGATCTTCTCGGGATCCACGTCCAGGCAGACGACGTGGTTGCCCATCTCGGCCAGGCAGGCGCCGGTGACCAGACCCACGTAACCGGTGCCGATGGCGGTGACTTTCATGCCGTGTCTCGTTCAGTGAGGTAACGGCTTTTTAATGACCGCACATGACAGGCGCGTTGAAGCCCGGGGCGGCCGGCGGCTTCAAAAAAATGACAATCGGCATAGGGGGCCTCCTTGAGGAGGCGCCCCTGCCGCACCACCTGGCATGCGGGTCCGCACCAGGCGGTTCGAGAGCTTGAGGTCAGGAGAGTCGGGGCAGGCCAAGTCGGTCGAACGACGCAATGTCCAGGACCGCATTGAGTCCCTTTGCGCTGTTACGCCACCAGCGTCGGCTGTTGGCCGCTACACGGTGAGCAACATCAGCGCGGGCGCCCAGCGCCAGCAGTTCCCGATACATAGTCGTTCCGCGTTTCCAGTGCTTAAGCTGTAGGGCCCTCAGCCGGTGGCGTAGCCATTCGTCCAGCTCGCGCCAGACGGTTGGTGTTTGCGCCATCCCGAAGTACGCCTTCCAACCCAGTAGATAGGGCCGCAGCCCTTGCACCACCTGCGCCATGCTGCGCCCGCCTGAGCGGCCGGTGAGTTGCCGGATGCGCGCTTTGAAGTTGTTCAGGGCCTTGTGAGCCACTTTGCATTTCACCTCGCGCCCCTTAGCCACCCACAGCGTGTAGCCCAGGAATTTGCGTCCGAAGACGCTGCAGACCGCGCTCTTGGCTTCGTTGATCTGAAGCTTCAGCTTGCCGTACAGCTTCCTGAGCCACGCCATCACCCGCTCGCCGGCCTTCACGCTGCCCACATAGACGTTGGCGTCGTCGGCATAGCGCGCGAAGCTGTAGCCCCGCGCCTCCAGTGCCTTGTCCACCTCGTCGAGCAGCACATTGGCCAGCAGCGGACTCAGTGGCCCGCCTTGCGGCGTGCCCTGGTCTCGATCCACCTTGACCCCGCCCTCCATGATCCCGGCGTTCAGGTACGCGCGGATGAGCCGCAGCACGGCCATATCCGGGATGCGTTTCTTGAGCCGGTCCATCAGGATGTCGTGGTTCACCCGGTCGAAGAACTTCGCCAGGTCTACGTCCACCACCACGCGCTTGCCGGACTGGACATACGCCCGCGCGGCTTTCACCGCGTCGTGCGCTCGCCGGCCCGGGCGGAACCCGTGGCTGTGGTCGCTGAAGCTGGGGTCGATCAGCGGTTGCAGCACTTGCAGCAGTGCCTGCTGGATCAACCGGTCCGTCACCGTCGGGATGCCCAGCTCGCGCTGGCTGCCGTCCGGTTTGGGGATCATCACCCGCCGTACCGGCGATGGCCGGTATCGCCCCGCCAGCAGCTCTTGGCGGATCTGCGGCCACTTCGTTTGCAGCAGGCGCTGGGTGTGCTCAATGTCGAGCCCGTCCACGCCCGCTGCGCCCTTGTTGGCCTTGACCCGCTTCCAGGCCGCTTGCAGGTTCTCTCTCGTCAGCGCCGCTTCCAGCAGGGTGCCAGCCCCCACCGTCTGCTTTGCCGACCCTGTGCCCTGGTGTTCATGGGACGGGCCGCAGGCTTCGTCACTGGCAGGATCACGCCCGGCTTCACCGTGCGCTACGCCTACCCGCCCGGACGCTGCCGGCATCTGACGCATGGCCTTTGGCATTCCCACGTCCTTGGTCACTCACTCCCGTTCGGTCCTTCGCCTCTCGCTGGCGGCCTCGGCGGCCCCGCTACCCAGCTACTACGACCTCTGCTGAGACCTCGCTCCGGCAGCGCCGTCGGCCTTTCAGCCATAAGGCGAGGCGTCCCCAGGTAAGGCACGCGCTCCTTCACCGCACAACCGCCGCATCTACGCCGCCTCGCCTTGATCACGAGAGCTTCGCGGTTTTCAGCCCGCTCGCCCTGCTCGGCAGCGCCTTCTATGCGGTTCTTGTTCATCGGCTCGCGGTTTGCGCTCCACGCTTCCTTCCCACGCTCGGTCGCCCTCACGCAGTTGCGCTTCGCTTCGTTCGTCGTGATCAACTTACGACGGGACTTGCACCCGTAGGAGTGCGCCCATGCTGGGCGCACTGAAAAAACACCCCGGCAACCTATGTCACCGGGGTGTTCGGGGCAAACATGCGATGGGGGTGACCATCTCATTGGCCACCCGCGGCCTCGACCGGGGCGGTCTGCGGCGACAGCTCGTGCGGCTGCTGGGCCGCTCAGACCTTGTAGTACTCCCGATACCAGGCCACGAAGCGCTGGATGCCTTCGGGCACCGGCATGGCCGGGCGGAAACCCGTCCACGCGGCCAGTTCCTCCACGTCGGCATGCGTGGCCGGCACGTCGCCGTCCTGCATGGGCATGAAATTCTTCACTGCCTCGCGGCCCACGGCCTGCTCGATGGCGTCGATGAAGCTCATTAGCTGAATGGGCGCGTGGTTGCCGATGTTGAAGACCCGATAGGGCGCGCTCGACCGGGCGGGGTCGGCCTGGGCTGGGTCGTAGCCGGGGTCGGCCGTGGCGGTACGGTCCAGCACGCGCACCACGCCTTCGGCGATGTCGTCGATATAGGTGAAGTCGCGCACCATCTGCCCGTGGTTGAACACGTTGATGGGCCGTCCTTCGATGATGGCCTTGGTGAACAGGAACAGCGCCATGTCCGGCCGCCCCCACGGACCATAGACCGTGAAGAAGCGCAGGCCCGTCGTCGACAGGCCGAACAGGTGCGAATAGGTATGGGCCATCAGCTCGTTGGCCTTCTTCGTCGCGGCGTAGAGGCTGATGGGGTGGTCGACGCTGTGATGCTCAGAGAACGGCATCAGCGTGTTGCCGCCGTAGACGCTGGAGCTGGACGCATAGGCCAGGTGCTGCACGCCGTTGTGGCGGCACCCCTCCAGGATGTTGGTGAAGCCGACGATGTTGCTGTCGATATAGGCGTGCGGGTTCTCGATGGAATAGCGCACCCCGGCCTGGGCCGCCAGGTGCACGACGCGGTCGAAGCGCTGTTCGGCGAACAGCCTGGCCATGCCCTCGCGGTCGGCCACATCCATGCGCACGAAGCTGAAGGCCGGGTTGGACGTCAGGCGCGCCAAGCGGTCTTGCTTGAGTTGCGGGCTGTAATAGTCGTTCAGGTTGTCCAGGCCCACGACCTGGTCGCCTCGGGCCAGCAGGATCTGGCTGACGTGCATGCCGATGAAGCCGGCAGCGCCGGTAACGAGAATTTTCAAGCGATCCACCCAGGAGGAAATAGGAACAGGACAGGGCCGGCCAGCATTTTGGCTCAGTGGCTCGCCGGGACCAGCACCCGGCGCCACCCGAATGCGCGATGGCACACAACCATCGTGCGGCATCCGGGCCTGCCCCCCGAATGAGCCTCGCGGGGGCCGGATCCCCCTCCTAGAATTCCGCCCCAACTTGAGCCCAGGCCCCACGCCATGTCCAAACCCTGCATCCATCTGATTGCCGGTGCGCGCCCGAACTTCATGAAGATTGCGCCCATCGTGCGGGCCTTGCGCAGCAACGGCCGCCTGGACTGGAAGATCGTGCATACCGGCCAGCACTACGACCGGGACATGAACGACGTCTTCTTCGAGGAGCTGGGCATCCCCGCGCCGGACGTGCGGCTGGGCTGCGGCGGAGGCAGCCATGCCGAACAGACGGGCAAGATCATGCTGGCCTATGAACAGCTGATCGCTGGCGAGAAGCCGCAGGCCTGCCTCGTGGTCGGCGACGTCAATTCCACCCTTGCCTGCTCCATCGTTGCCAAGAAGGCCGGCGTGCCCGTCATCCATGTGGAAGCCGGCCTGCGCAGTGGCGACATGGCCATGCCCGAGGAGATCAACCGCCTCGTGACCGACGCCATCACCGACTGGTTCTTCGTCACCGAACCCAGCGGTTATGCCCACCTGCAGCGCGAAGGCAAGGACATGAGCAAGGTCTGGGACGTGGGCCACGTCATGGTGGACAACGTGCTCTATCAGGCCGACAAGCTCGCAACCCAAGACACCTCCGGCCTGGAAAGCGACGCCTTCAAGCGCCAGCACTCCCGCTACGCGGTCGTCACGCTGCACCGCCCGAGCAATGTCGACAGTGCCGAGGCCCTGGAGAAGGTGGCCACCGTGCTGCGCCGCGTCGGCCAGGAACTGCCGCTGGTCTTCCCGGTGCACCCGCGCACGCGCGCCAATATCGAGAAGTTCGGCATCGACCTTGGGCCTAACGTGACGTTGATGGGCCCGCAGGCCTACATGAGTTTCCTGCACTTGTGGAAGGACGCCGTCGTCGTGCTGACCGACAGCGGCGGACTGCAGGAGGAGACCACGGCCCTGGGCGTGCCCTGTGTCACGATCCGCGAGAACACCGAGCGCCCCGTCACCGTGGACGAGGGCAGCAACGTGCTCGCCGGCACCAACCCCGACAACGTCATCCACCACGCGCTGCAGGCCATTGCCGGCAATGGCAAGAAGGGCCGGCGTCCCGCACTGTGGGACGGCAAGTCGGCCGAGCGGATCGTGGCCGTGCTGGTCGACAAGCTCGACACCTGACCCCGGCCGGACGCCGGCGCCGTGCGAGTCCTCACCGCAAGACAGTTGGATGGCAGCGGGGGCCAGGTGTGGATTCGGTCACCCGATCACCGATGGTTACCGTCCGGCGAGCCCCATTTCCCGGGCGGTTGAACAAAAATGGCCGCACTGCCCTGCGCATGCTTTTTCTGCGCAGGTCGCTCTGGAGTTCCGAGATGCTGGCCGTTCGCCTAATTCCCCTGTCTTGCTGCGTGTTCGCCGCGGCACTGTCACTGACCGCCTGCCAGCAGCCTCGACAGCACCCCACAGCCGATATCGAGGAGCAACTGCGCCGCGAGCCCTCGTCCGCCGGCACCGCAACCTGCACCACCCTGCCGGCTGACTGGCTGTCGAACATGCCGACGCATCAACGGCTGATCGAGCCTGACGATTGCAGCGTGCTCTCCAGCACGCCGCTGTTCTCCTGGGCAGAGGCCCGCGATCGCCTCTCCAGCTCAACCTACGGCCTGAGCGTGCGCCGCGCCGGTGGCGGCATCGTGTACAGCCTTGCAGGCATCGCCGAGCCCCGGCTGCGCCTAGCTCAGCAGCTCGGTGCCGGCGACTACGAGTGGGCCGTCAACTACATCAACACCAAGGGCGCCCCCGTCACCACCAGCTGGCGCCGCTTCACGATCGCAGCAGCTGCAGCGCGCACCTCCATGGCCACCCTGTCCGCCACGGCGAGCAGCGAGACCACCGCAGCGATCACGATCGCCGACATGCCTGACGGCACCACCGTCGCGACCCAGGTGGCCTCCCGTGCGCGCCCGCGCATGCTGGCCTCCGGCTCCAGCTTCGCCTCCCTGCGCAGCACGGCCCTGCTGGCGGAGAACCTGCCCGCTCTGGCGCTGATCCGCGCCCGCGCCAACTGGGCCCTCACCCAGGCGGTCCCCGCCAACCCCGACGGTAGCGGCTCGACCGTGGGTACGGCGAACCTGGCCCAGGTTCAGGCCACGCGCAATCTCGTGCAGATCACGCGCGGCGAACGCTTCAATATCGAGAATCTCGCGCTGGTCGGCCGGCTTGACGGCAATACCACCATGCTCGCGCAGGCCAAGGCGCGCGTGCTTAACCTCGCCGGATGGAGCCCGACCGGCCAGACCAGCGAGACGAATTCGGACCAGTCCAACCGCGAGATCTACCTGGTGCTGGCCGAAGGCCTGGACCTGTTCTGGAACGACCTCACGACCACCGAACGCAGCCGGATCGTGGTTGCCCTGCGCGCGCGGGTTCTGCAGACCACGGCCTCGCTGCAGCAGCTCAACAAGGAGCCATTCGACTCGCATGGCCAGACCAATCTGCGCTATGTCACGCAGACCCTGATGCTGGTCACCGGAGCTCCGGAGTTCCCCGAGGCGTCCAGCATGCTGGCCCGTTACTGGGATCTCAGCCTCTACAACCTGGAGATCTGGGGCGCCGACGGCAGCTTCGGCAACGGCATCGCCTACGCCTGGTACAACTTCACCGGAACAGTCCCCTACGCTGCGGCAGTACGGGTCATATCCGGCGTGAACCTCTATCAGCTGCCGGCGTTCAAGCGTGCGGGCGAGCAGCTGATGGCCTTCTCTGCCCCGGCCTGGCTCCAGCCCAGCGCGTTCGGTGACGAGATGGAGACGCGAGACCTGTACAACGTCTACAGCCCCGCCTACATGCGCATGCATGCGCGCCAGTCCCGCGACCCTCGCGACAGCTGGTACCTGCAGGCACGCGCGGCCAACATGAGCAAGCCGGACGACGCCAGCGTCTGGGACCTGCTGCTGCTGGGAGCCGATGCCCGGGCCCTGCCGGCGCCCGTGGCACCGACGGCCAACGACTGGTTCTCGACCGACACCGGTCTGGCCGCCATGCACACCGACATCAAGCGCAGCGACCGCACATCGGTGTTCTTCCGCTCCAGCCGCTTTGGTGCCTACAACCACTCGCACGCCGACCAGAACTCGGTGGCCTACGTCTCGCAGGGCCTGCCGCTGCTCATCAATGCAGGCTACTACCCGTACTACAACAGCCCTCACCACAAGAGCACCCGCGCCACACGCTACGCAAACGCACTCACCTACGACGGCGGTTTCGGTCAGAGCGAGAGTTCGGCCGGCGCAGCCAAGCCCACCGATCCCTTCCACAGCATGGACTCCAGCGGCTCGCTGACCCTGGCGAAGACGCAGGGCAGCTATGCTGCGGTCACGGGCGACGCCACGCTCGCCTATCGCGGCGTGCACCCGGTCTATGGCACCTGGGTGCCGGCACTGACCAATGCCGTGCGCAGCGTCGTGGTGGACAAGGCCAACGGCGTCACCCTGGTCTACGACTGGGCCACCAGCGCCACGGCCCGCCAGTGGGAACTGAACTTCCACTCGCCCAATGCCTTCGTGGCCGATGCCGCCAACGTGCGGGCCGTCAACGGCGCGGCCTCCGTCTGCCTGGACCGCTACGGCCCCACGACCTCGTTCACCCAGACCACTGCCTGGGATGTCGCACCCGAAACCACGCAGCCGGCGCAGTCGCACGGCCGCTTCACGGCCCTGGCCCGCACCGCGGAGTTCGCCCACCTCACGGTGCTGCGGGACAGCTGCCGCAACGTGCCCGTCCAGGTGCAGCGCGCAGGCACGCAGGTGGTCGTCAGCGTGTCCGGCGGCAAGGCCATCCAGTTCGACAAACGAGCCGTCACACTGCCGCAGTAGACAGCATCCGGCCCGCCTTCGTCAGTTGGTTTCCAGCTGCACGAAGGTGAATCCGCCGTAGGCGCTACGGCCCGTCTCGCGCACCGGCAGGTGCGCCAGCATCGTGGACAGGAAGGCCGGATCGGCGTAGATCACCCAGATCTTGCGCGGGTGCAGCTGCAGCGACCGCGCCAGATGCTCGCTGAAGCCGCGCATCACGTCAGCGGCGAACGGGTTGTAGAGGAAGAACACGCAGTCGCTGGGGCCAAACTCGGCCTGTGTCACGTCGGCGCACTGCACGCTCACCTGACTGCCAGCAGGCAGCCGCTCGCGCACCAGCGCCAGGTTGCGCTCCGCCGCCTCCACAAGCTCGGGCGCGAAGTCCAGCCCGCGTACATTGCGGAATCCCTCCAGCGCGGCCGTGATCACCACCTTGCCCTTGCCGCAGCCGATGTCGTTGAACCGCAGGTCGCGCGGCGCCGGACAGCGCTTGAACGCATGACGCAGTGCGCGGGCGCGCGTCATCACGTAGGGCTTGGCATCCGCTTGCTTGTCCGGGCTCAGCACCTTCAGCCTGCTTTGCGCCACGGCTGCCGTCGTGTCGGTTCCCAGCCGCAGGTCGAACAGCGCATCCTCGGCCATGCTCAGCAGCGTCTGCGCGCTGCGGCGCGGCCCCAGCCGGGTGGCACTCACCCACATGCGACGCAGCAGCGCCGTCACGCGGCAACGAACTCGTGCACGACAGCAGGCAGCTTGCCGGCCACCGTGCGTTCGATGCGGTCGACGCAGCGGATCTGGATGTCGATGGCCGGCCCCGTGTAGCGACGGGCCACGGCCTCGACGTCACCCTCGGGAATGCCCCGGCCCTGCTGGAACTGCAGCAGCAGCTCTGCGTGGCCCGGCCGGTTCTGGCGCCATTGGCCCGCCACCAGGCCCGGCAGGTTGTCGAACACATTGGCTGGCATGAAGACGCGATGGCCATCCAGCCCGTACAGCACGTCCTGGCCACGCCCCAGCACCGCCCGCACGCGCGGGAAGGCCCGGCCGCAGGGGCAAGTTCCGCAGGTATCAGGCTCCATGAGCACCCGGTCGTTGAGGCGGTAGCGCAGCAGGGGCATGGCCCGATTGTCGAAGCCCGTGCCGATCAGGTCCTGCCCGTCCTCAACCCCCGGCCACTCCGCGTAGCCATAGTCGCTGAGCAAGTGATAGTTGCCCTCCTCGCAGGTGCCGATGGCCGTCACGCGCTCGAAGGCCCCGTACCAGTCGAACACGCGGCAGCCGAACACGCGCTCCAGCAACTGGCGCTGGGCCGGCAGCAGGGTCTCCGATGAGGTCACGATGGCCTTCAGCTTGCGCGGGCTGCCGCGGCCTTGGCCATAGCGGCGGCCCTGCGCATCCAGCACGGCCGCGATGAACACCATGGCCGACGGGTAGGCCTGGATGGCCACGGGATCGAAGCGCTCCAGCGCCTCGACGTACTCATCCACGCGCGCAGGGGTCAGGTGGTAGCTCGACAGCATCAGCAAACGGTCTGCGCGATTCAGGCGCCAGAAAGTGCCCCGCTGCTGGTCCGCCGGCACGATCTTGTCCCCACGCAGCCAGGCGCGCCGCTCGCCGGGTTGGACGCCCGCCCATTGCAGTTGACGCCAGACGAAAGCGTTTTCGCGCACGATGGAGTGCAGGTCACGCCATCCTTGCAGGTGGCTGCCCGTGGTCCCGCTGCTGGTGCTGCGAAATCGGGGGCCGATGCGCGCGTCGGAACACAAGCTCTCCCCGGCGGCCTGGACCTGGGTCTTCTCAAGGATCGGCAAGGACGCCAGTTGCTCAAGCGACGTGAAGTCGCGTGGCTCGAAGCCCGAGCGGGAGAACAGTGCACGGTAGTACGGCACTTCGCTGCCCGCTTGCACAAGGCGTTCCCGCAGGCGTGCCACCTGCAGAACCTCCAATTGGCGGGTGTCCATGCGCTCCGTGCGCGACAGATCCAGCAGTTCGTCCTGCATGCCGCGGCCCTCGCGCAGCACGCCCCTCATCCAGGCGCGCCCGCTCAATAGCCATGACTGCGCCCATGGCGGGCTCGTTCTGTAAATTCGGCTGGCGTACAAGGGTCCTCCCCCTCTCTCCAGCCGAAATTTTCAATTGTTTACATTTCAATTTACTTTCGCTTCGCTGTCGCGCGCCACTCGCGCCAGAACAGCCCCACGAAAGCCATGTCCTCGATGAAGTAGCGCCTGAACATGCGCCGCGGCTCCTGCAGGAACCGGTAGAACCACTCCAGGCCGCTGCGCTGCATCCAGACGGGTGCGCGCCTGACCTTGCCTACCGCCACGTCGAAGGTGCCACCCACGCCCATGGCGAAGGGCACCTTCATCATGGCCTGGTAGCGGCCCAGGAACTGCTCCTTCTTGGGCGAACTGATGGCGACGAAGAGGATGTCCGGCCGCGCATCCGCGATCTGCTGCGCCACCGCCTCGTCCTCGCCCGCCTTCCAGTAGCCGTCGCGCGCGCCGGCCACGGTCAAGCCCGGGTACTTGCGCTCATAGAGGTTCTTGACGCCCTGCACCACCTCGTTACGCGCCCCCAGCAGGTAGACGCGCCAGCCCGTCCGTGCCGACCGTTGCATCAAGGCCTCGAACAGGTCCACGCCGGCCACGCGCTCCTTCAGCGGCTTGCCCAGCCAGCGCGAGGCCCACACCACCGGCATGCCGTCGGCATTGATGAGCGCGCACTCGTTGATGATGCGGCGCAATTCCTCGTCGCGCTGCGCCTTGACGATCTTGTCGACGTTGACGACCACGTGCTGGTGCGGCCGGCCACTGCGGATGAAGCCGTCGACGACCTGCAGCGTCTCCTCCATGCTGAGGTTGTCGACGTTGCAGCCCATGATCTGGATGCGGTTCGAAGTCATGCGGGAACGGATTCGATGTCGATGAAAGTGCTCCAGCGGGCGGCAACGCCACGCCAGCGCAACACGGGACTGGGCTGCTTGTCGCCATAGGCTCCGGAGGCCCAGCCCAGCGGGGGATCGGTCTGCCCCTGCAGCAGCACAAGCTCGCCCGGGGCGTCGGCCCGCACACGCAGCCGAGCCTGCCAGCGGCCACGGCGGGCCAGCAAGGTATCGCCCAGCAACTCGCACTGCCAGCCCGGTGCGAGGTGCCAGTGCAAGGCCGCCTCGACCGGCTGCGGCGTCATGTCCTGTACCTCCAGGCGGCCAGCTTCGCAGTCCACTGCCAGCTCGCGCCGATGCGCCAGCGCCGCACCGTAGCCATCATGCTCGGCCGCCACGCGCAAACGCCCCGGGCCGGCGCGTTCGCGCCGCAGCAGCCGTGCCCGCGCATGCCGGGTCCACATGAAGCGCCCGCCGCTGTCACTCTGGTCGCGCCCCAGCAGCTCCAGCGTGTTGTGCGCCGAGGTGCCGCGGAAGTAGTCGCGCCACGCCTTGTCGGCCCAGTAGGCATAGGTGCCGGGATCGATGAGCAGCGGCTCACCCCCCACGCTGAGCCACAGCGCCAGCGCATCGGCGTGGCCGTGCGCGGCGATGCCCAGGTAGCCGAGCGGTCCTGTATCCATGCCGCCCTGCAGGCCCGCACCCTCGAAGAGCACATAGCCGCCCGCGTCAAAGTCCAGCGTGGCCGGCGCGCGCATCGCCACCGGCGGGCGCGCCAGCCCCAGCCAGGCGATGTCGTCGCGCGGATGCAGCCAGGGCGGCACGGCACGGCCGCCAAGCGCCGCCTCCTTCTCCAGCAGTGCTGCCAGCGGTTCACGGCCCGGCCGCGGATCCAGCCGCAGGGCTTCGGCACCGTCGGCGTCGCCCACGGCGGGCATGCCGCCGGTTGCGCCGCCCAAGGCATGTGCAAAGTCGGCCATCACGCGCAGGCGCGCCCGGTAGGCCTCGGGCATGGGTTCGGCATTCGCCGCGGCGCAGCGCTCGGCCAGCCACAGGAAGTCGAAGATGAAGCCCGCGTACTCGAAGGCCTGCTCCGCCGGCACGCCGTCGGGATGCACCTGGCGGTCGATCTGCTCGATCAGCTCCTGCCTCGCCGCATCTCCCAGGCGTGCCAACCGAGGCCAGGCCGGCCAGGTGCGGCTGGCCACATAGACCCCGCACAGCTCGCCGATCAAGTGGTTGTTGGCCGAGGAGTGCCGGGAATAGCTCCGCGCGGCCTGCAGGGCATGGCGGTATACCGCCTCCAGCCAGGCGTCGCGAAGGGCTTCGTGTCCCCGCCAGATCACGCCGTCAGCCCCACCCAGCAGCTGCCAGGCGACCGACCAGTTCAAGAGCCGGATGGCGGCTTCCAGGCTGCTCGTGTAGTTGGGACCCTGCCCGGGCGGGTTCTGCTGCAGCCAGCCGGCCAGTTGGCGCCTCAGCAGGTCCAGATGCGCGACGTCGCCGTCCAGCGCCCAGGCCTGCGCCAGCGTCACCCATTGCAGATGGCGGTTCAGCTCCCACAGGTACTTGATGTCGCCGACCTGGGCCCGGTCCGTGATAGCAATGCGCCGCGCGGGCTTCAGCGGCGCGGTCACGCCCGTGAACGGGCAGCGCAGCCAGTCAGGCTCCGCGCCAACGTCGAAGCGCTCGCGTTCGAACAGGCGCACCCGGCCCGCGTGCAGCGCCTTCGCCTCCTCCAGATAGGGAGCCGTGCCAGCCACCAGTTGCCCAGGCTGCGGCACCTGCACCCAGCACGGGGCGTTCGCCAGTGCCGGCACCGGCACCGGCGCAGCCATCAGGCGCTGGCGCCGGGCCGCCGTCGCGGCGCGCGCGGCCCGATGCAGCACCTCCGCCGGCGTCATGCAGCGCAGGCGGTTCCACAGCCAGCGCCAGCGGCCCTGGGCTTCCTGGCTGCTGCTCACTCGTCCACCCTTCGCGCTGCACCGGGTCCCGCCCAGCGTGAATGGACTGACTCAGGCCACCGTACGGGACTCATGCGTGCAGCCCCTGGTAGACGCGGTCCAGTTCGGCCAGCACCGTGTCGGTCGCATAGCAGGCACGCACGCGCGCAGTGGCCCCGGCGCCCAGCGTCGCGCGCAGTTGGGCATCCTGCCCGAGCCGCAGCAGTGCGTCGGCCAGTTGCTGCGGCTGGCCCGGCTCCACCAGCAGGCCGTCCACGCCGTCGCGCACGGCCTGCGGGATACCGCCCACCGGCGTGGCCAGTACCGCCTTGCCGCGGGCCATGGCCTCCAGCATGGCCATCGGCAGGCCCTCGTCGTAGGAAGGCAGCACGAAGATCTCTGCCTCGGCCAGCTCACGCTCCTTGTCGGCACCACGCACCCAGCCCAGCAGCGTGACCACGCCGTCCAGGCCCTCACGGGCGATGGCCTTGCGCACGGCTTCCAGGTCGCCGTCTCCGCCCACGTGCAAGTGCAACTGGGGCAAATGCGCACGCGCCTGGCCCAGCGCCGCGAGCAGGTCGAACATGCCCTTGCGCCTGTCCGCGCGGCCCATGAACAGTACGCGGCCCGGCACCGGTGGCCCTATGGGCGCCGGCGCCGGGAAGGTCACCGGGTTGGCCAGCACCGACACATGCGCCTCCGGCACGATGGACAGCAGGAAGTCGCGCCAAGCCTCGGACAGGGCCAGCACCCGCGTACTGCTGCGCAGCGAGTGGCGGATCCAGCGCTGGCGCCACGCCGGCGAGCCGGCGTAGAACTTCTGGAACTCGGCACCATGCAGGTGAAAGACGGTGGGCACGCCGAAGCCCCTCGCCAGTGCCAGCAGCAGCGACTTGCGCGCGAAGCTGCCGTAGCTGGCCACCTGGGCGTGCAACACGCTCACGCGCCGTGCGAGCAGGGCCCCCAGCAGTTGCAGGAGCGCCCATGGGAACAGCAGGGCGCGCGCCAGCGCCGAGCCGGCCCTGTGGCTCACCAGATAGTGCACGCCATGGCGCGCCATCCATCCCTGCTGCGCATAGACGCTGACGACCGCCGCGATACCGCCCTGGCCGGCCGGGTCGGTACCGACCATCCAAGGTCGCCGGCCGCTCATGCCTGCACCAGGCTCACGACCAGCTTGCGCTTGCCATTGGCGGCCGGCGGGATGTCGTCCACCTCCACGAGTTCCACGTCGAAGAAGCTGCCCCAGCGCTTGAGCTGGGCATCCAGGACAAAGGCTCGCTGCACCTCGCTCAGCGGTGCCTCGCGAGGCACAACGGCGATGCGGATGGCACCCGGTCGCTCCTGCTGCACCTGGTACAGGCGCACAAAGTCCCAGGTCACCTCGTCGATGACGATGGACAGGCCCGGCATCCTGGCCCCGTTGCGGTCCACCAGGAACTCCTGGGCACGCCCTTCCAGGCGCTCGCAGACACCTTGCTCGTCGATGCGGCCGAAATCGCGCGTGGCGTAGCGGATCAGCGGCATCACGTCGTTCCACAGCGAGGTGCCCACGATCTCCGGCAGCCCCTGCCAGTCGCGGTTCTCGTTGACGCCATACAGGGCATCGAAGCGGTACCTGAGCGGCCGCCCCGGCTCGTAGCGCGCAAAAGCAATGTTGGTCCGCTCGGTCAGGCCGTAGTTGACGATGATGGGCACGCCAAAGGCCGCATGCGTGGTGGCCAGTTGCGCCGCGGTGGCGGGCTCCGAAGCCAGCACCACGCCGCGCAGGGCGTCCAGCCCACAGTCCTCGGGTCGCATGCCCTGCAACAGCTCGGCCAGTGCGGCAGCGAGGCTGGGATAGGCATGGATGCATTGCGGCCGGAACTCGCGCAGCGCCGCGACGATGGCGCCGCGGTGCTGCTCGTTCACGTGATACGGCGACAGCATCAGCCGGTTGCCCACCACGCGGCAGGGCGGCTCATGCGCCTGCGCGCGGGCATCGGCGCCGATGCGCAGCAGCCTGGCCTTGTCGAAGCTGAAGCCCGCAGGGGCCCAGTGAAAGGTGAAGAAGGCACGTTCGATGTCGGCTAGGCGCTTGTTGCGCCACAACCCTATGCCTTCGCCACTGGAGCCTCCGCTGGTGGCGTAGTGCATCAGCGGGCTCTTGAAGCGCTCGTCCAGGAAGCGGTTCTGCGCTGCCATCACCTCGGCCTTCTCCAGCACGGGGAAGCGCTGCAGCAGCTCCATCGCCGGAGCCTGCGCCAGCTCGGCATCGGGCACTTTGATCGTGTCGCGGTAGTGCGGCACATGGCGAAGCGCACCAGTCAGCAGAGTGCGCAGCTTGGCATCCACCCAGGCAGCACGCTCCTGCGGCTGCGCGGCAAAGCGCCGCTCCAACGCCAGGATCTCGAAGTGCTGTGGGTGGTACAGCAGCCGCGAGGGGACGAACCGACGCCAGCGCAGGTAGGCTTTCTCGAACGAATCCGGCCAGGCCATCAGGCGTTCACCGCGGCCACGAAGCCGGCTCCATCCAGGCCCTCGAAACCGAGGTCATCCAGCGTGCGGCTCTCGGCCGCGAAATCGCGGTCCAACAAGCCGGAGGCAATCTCGATCAGCGCGCGCGTCATCGGCGTGGCCAACCCCAGCCGTTCGCCAAGACTCACCATCAGGCCCAGCCCCATGGGCACGTCTTCCGTGATGTAGCGGGTCTGCAGGTCCAGCGGGCCCTTGGGTCCGCCCTCCCGGGCGTACTTGCGCAGCACCTCGATGGCGGGCATGGACAGGTCCTGCTCGTTGCGAAACTTGAAGGACTCCAGGCAGGGCTCGGGCTTGGCACCGCAGGCTTGCAGGATCGCCATCTTCTCTGCATCCAGCTTGTCCAGCAGCCGCAACGTGCCCGGCGTGAAACCTTCCCGGTACATCCAGAACTCGCCACCGGAATGCTCGATGCGGCTGGCCGACAGCAGCGTACCTACCGTATGGACGATCAGGTTGGGGTTGTGCAGCGCAGACTCCACCACGTTGGTGCGTGTGGCCATGTAGCGCGGCGTGAGTTGCTGCGCCAGCTTCAGGCCTTCTTCGGAGCGCGAACGCGGCAGGAAGGCCAGCGCATTGCGCGTGTTCTCCCACAGCACCTGCACGCAGCCCGGCTCGACGATGCGAGCGTCGAACGGCAGGCTCTCACCTTCCGCGACCAGCACGCCAGGATCACTCAGGTGCTTGCGAAAATAGGCGCTGCCCATGTAGCCCGGGCTGGTGATGAGCAGCTGCCCGGCGCGCAGATGCGGCGCGATGCGCGCAGCGAGCGCCGGCTGCTGCGTCGACTGCACCGCCACGAAGACGATCTGCGGATCGAAGGCCAGCGCAGCCTCGAGGTCGCGAGTCACCAGCGCGAAGGGTTGGAAGCGCGGCGCCAGCACCTTGCCCGGTCCATCGATCCAGTTCATGCCCTGGCGGGCGAGCACGACCTCGAAATTCGCGTCGTGCAATGCATGCGACGTCTTCAGCAGCGCCACCTCGTGCCCGCGGGCCGAGAACACCGACGCATGCGCACAACCCGCATTGCCGGCCCCAACGATCAACACCTTCATTTCATCTGCTCCTGCTGCTGGCCAGCGGACGGGCACAGGCTTTCGTACACCGACGCGACCTGACGCGCCAGTACGCTGTAGTCCCTATGCTGCCGCACCCAGGCCTTGCCTGCACTCCCCATCTTCCGTGCCATGGGGGGATTGCTCAGCAGACGCATGCTCGCATGTGCGAACGCCTCGATATCCATGGGAACGCAGATGCCGCCCCCACTTTGTGTAAGCACCAGTTGCTGATCGGGAATGTCGTTACCAACGCATGGAACGCCTAGGGCCAGGTACTCCACGGCCTTCGTTGGCGAGGAGACGTCGAACAGGACGCCACGCGGCACGGGCGACCACGCCAGCTCGGCACAGGCCAGCCAGCGCAAGGCCTCGGCCTGGGGTAACCATCCCGTCAGATGCACATGTTCGGCCAGACCGCTATCGGCTATGCGCGCTCGCAGCCACAGACGCTCCTCGGCGCTGGGCGCGTCGCCCAGCAGCAGCAGCATCGCGGCCGGCTCCAGCTCGCGCAGCAGGCGCAGGCTGTCGAGCAGGAACTCCGGATCGCGCGCGCGGCCCAACGTGCCCAGGTAAGCCACCACCCGTCGTCCGCTCCATTGCGCTGGTCGTTCATCCAACGGCGCCACCGAAGACAGCAACGACACATCCACGCCCATAGGCACGGCACTCATGCGCTCGCGCGGCACACCGCGCGCCGCCATGTGTTCCAGCATGGCCTCGCTCTGCACGAAGAGATGCGTGGCATGCGGCACGACGTGTTGATAGAACAGCCATGCGGCAACTCGGGCCTTCAGGCGATGTAGCAGCAGCAAGGGCGGCGAAGCGCTGCCACGAAGTTGCTCTGCACGGACCGCAAAACCCTCAGCCATCGGGAAGGACATCCAGAAGACGAAGGGCCTGCCGCGCAACCGGCACATGAGGCTCGCTATCCAGCCCGTGCGGATCTTGTCGCGCACCTGCACCAGCGAATGGCTCTTGTCGAGCCGCCAGAACATGGCAAGGTCACGCACGGGGCGCAGCATCTCGCCTAGCAGGCCCGGACGGAGCCTGCCGTGCACCCACATCCGGCCAGCAGTCCAGGGGGCAGCGGCCTCCTTGCCACTCTGGCCCAGCAAGTCGCTTTGCACGCCGAACCGCGGCAGCTCGCGGCCAAACAATACCGCCACGTCCGGCCGGAACGGTGGCAGCGTGTCGCGCATCAGGAACAGCAGTCGCATTGGCAGCGCCCCCTAACGCGCCAGCAGCTTCTGGTGGCGCAGCAACAGCGCGACGGCAGTGACCCACCAGCGATGTCCAGCCATGGCCTCGTGGGCATGACTCAAGTGCGTCCAGGCCTGCGCGTACCGGCCGGCACGGCCTAGCCGCCTCGCCAGCGTGATCTCCATCTCGGCCGCAAGGCGCAGCGAATCGCGCACCAGCGCAGGGCGCATGCCGCCCGAACGGGCCCGCTCGCGCAGGCGCTGCCAAACAGGAAGGAGCATGAGATTGCGGTACGCCCCGGTCAGGCTGTCGGCCAGGCCGACTCGGTACACAACGATGGCCACGCTAGTGCAGACGATGCCGCCTTGCTCGGCCAGGCGCAGCCACAGGTCGAGATCCTCCCCCATGGACTCGCCTTCCGGGAACCATGTCTCCAGTGACGAGAGGTGATCAAGTCGGATCGCAATCGAACTCGAAGAGAACGGCAGGCCCGCTTTCAGGAATGCAGCCGGGAGGTTGTCGACCTGCCGGACGGGTAGCGGACTCGGCAGGGCCGTCCAGCAAAGACGCTCGATCTCGCCGTTCACATGCGAAAGCCGCAGCTCACGTCCTCCCAGCACCTTGGCATCCGGGTGCTGGCCGAGCATCTCGCGATAGGCCTTCAGTGCCTCGGGGTGCAAAAGGTCGTCAGCGTCCAGCAACACCACCCAGGCGCCACGGGCCTCACGAATGCCGCGATTGCGCGCCCTTGAGACGCCGCCATTGGGCTGCTGGATCAGCCGGATGCGAGCATCGCCCAGCGCGACGACCCTGGAGGGGCCTTCATCGGTAGAACCGTCATCGACAACAACGACCTCATAGTCGGCATCGGTCTGCGCGAGCACCGAGCTAACCGTGTCTTCGATGAAGTCCTGCTTGTTGTAAAGCGGGATGACGACGGACCAGAGCGGCTTGTCCACTTACGCCTGACTCTTCTTGTCAGGCCGCGCCGGGGAGCGAGAGGCCGCACCGGCCACCGCGATCATCAGCAGTGCAGGCATCAGAGCTTCGCTGGCGAAGCTCTGAAAATTGAATGGCACCTCGCTGATACAGCGCAGCAGCACGACAGTCGCCAGACCAGCGACAAACCCGTTCAACGCGGCGAAGTTGGCAAAGATCTGACGAAGCAGCGCCACCATGAACACTGTGAAACCCAGCAAGCCGACGATGCCCGCGGAGGCGAGGACGTTGAGCACCTGATTGTGTGCATGGAACACATTCATGCCGATCTGGAACTGGAACAGCGGATCCCAGATCGTCGGCCCGTAGCCAAACCAGGGATCGTTGAGGAAGGTCTGCCAGGCCGCAGCCCAGATTTCACCGCGGCCCGTGAAGTTCATGATGTCTCGGCCCGCCCGGGTGTCCAGGAAACGCGCCAACTTGGCATCCAGCACGCCCGAAGCCAGCACCAGGATCACCGCCAGCAAGCCCAGCGCGGCCATCACGAGCCACGCCTGTACCGCCAAGCGATATCGCGGATCCCCCAACCACTGGCTCCAGCGGCCACGCCAACGCACCAGCCAGATCACCGTAAAGCAGGCCATGGCCGCCAGCCAGGCCGTCTTCGACTGTGTCAGCAGCAGGCTCATCAGCGCCACGCCCCAGGCAAACAGGTTGACCGCCCGCAGCCTGAAGGGGAAGCAGGACAGGCAGATCATGAACAGCAGCGTCAACGGGCCCATCTGATTCGGTCCGACAGCCAGTCCCGAATAGCGCCAGGGAAATGCCGTCACCAAACCGCCGATGTAGGGTTCCAGCACCATGTTCCGCTTGACCCCCAACATCACGAGTCCCGCAAGGCAGAACACGAACATGGCATTGCGTGCCACCCGGATGGCCGTCTTAGCACCCTCCTCCGTCGTGACGAAAGCTCCCAGGCCGATAAGCAGCCAGTAGAAATACTCGTGGGAAATGGCCGGCCGCGCACCGAAGGCCGCCGGCAATCCCACGGTACATACCCAGCAGATGGCAAACGTGAGCATCAGTGAGACGGGAACCGCGTGGCGGCGCTGGTTGAACAGGAGATTCGCCACTCGTTCGACGGCCGCCGCCAGCAGAAAAAGACTGATGCCACGCTGCAGCCAGTTGACGGCCGCGGAGGAGTTCTGCTTGGCTGCGGCACCCACAAGGCCGAGCTCAAGATTGCGCATGGACAGGATGGGATCCAGCAGGATCACGAGCATCAGCGGCGCGAAGAAGTAAATCAGGAAACCTTCCGGATGCCGATGACCTGCATGCAGGACCATGCCGGTGACCATGACGGCGCCAAAAGCCAGCAGGAATGCCGCAAGAAGGTAGGCGCCGTAGACGAAGGCAATATCCATACGCAGGCCCTGAAATTCAAGAGTGAGGGGTCGCCCAGACACGGCCAAAGACCGCTCCCTTGGGCATGAAACGCTTCAGCAAGCTCAAGGCCGGACGCCCCAGCAGACCGGGCCAGACCAGCACCAGCAGCAGCCATGGCAGCAGGCACGCTGCAGCCTTGAGCACGCCGAGGAGCCATACCTGCTCGATGCACGGAGCCAGCAGCGCCTGAACCATCAGCCCTGGCAGCGCAACGGCGGCGCAGACTGCCACGGCACGCAGAACGAGCTGCCACACAGAGGACAGCGGCAAGGGCAAGGCCCGTCCAGCCGGTACGGCGGCAGCGGCATAACGCAGCAGGAACAACACCCCGGCAGAGGCGGCCATGTACTCGATGCTCTGCGAAGCAGCCCACAGCATGACGACCAGTCCCAGCAACAGCAGGGGCAACTGCAGCAGCGACTCCATGTGCTTGCGCCCTGTGTTCCAGAGCACCGGTGTACTGAGGGCCCAACCCAGATAGGCGGGCATGGCCAGGGCCAGCCACATGAACACGGGACCGCTGCTGTTCCAGGCTTTGCCGTAGAGCACCTGGATCAGCTGCTCCCCGCTGACGGCCAGCAGCACGAACAGCGGCGCCAACACGATCCAGATGAAGCTCTGCACCTCCAGATAGGCCTTGGCCATGCGGGGCAGGTCGTCCTGCAGCCGCGCCCCGGAGGCCAAGAACGCCGGTTGAAGCGCCGAGATCAGCAAGCCGTTGGGCACCGTCGCCAGGTTGTAGCCCACCGCGTAATGGCCCGCGGCCTGCGTGCCCGCCACACGGCCGAGGATCAACCGATCCATGTTGGTAAGCGCCCAGTTGCAGACGTTCGTGACCAGCACCGTCGCACCGACGTCGACGAACTCGCGCGGCCGTTCGATGCGCAACTTGGGGCGCCATGCGTGCGGCCGGACACGCCAGGACAACAGCGCGCCCAGCAGTGCCTGCACCACCCAGGCGGCCACCAGAGCCCATACCCCAGCCCCCAGGGCAGCAGCCGGCAGGCCCACGACGCCATAGGCCAGCGTGTAGCTCAGCAACTGGACCTTGGCCAAGTCCTTGAACCGCATCTCGCGCCGCAGGAGATTGCTGGCCGTGGAAGCCATGCCATTGAGTACACAGGTCAGCGCCAGCCAGCGCACCACATCGACCAGCCGAGGATCGTGCAGGAAACTGGCGATCAATGGGGCCGCCCCGACCAGGGCCAGCGTGCCGAATAGGCCCGACAGCGTCTGCCACGTGGAGACGAAGCGAACCTGCTCGTCGGTGATGTCCTGGCGCTGCATCAGGCTCCAGCCCAGGCCGAAGTCCGAGAAGAGCGTGGCCAGCATCAGCACAAGCGTGCAGAGCGCGAACAAGCCGTAGCTGTCCGGGCCGAGCAGGCGCGCGATGACGACGTTGACGGCCAACTGCAGCACGAACTTGGCTGCCGTGGAGATCACGCCCCACTTGGCAGCAGTCACGCTCTTGTTGACCAAATCCCCGCTCATCCTGAGTCTTGTCCTGTGTGAGCCTTGCCCGGATGCAGCTCGTCAGCAGCTCCGGCATGACGGGCCTACCTGCCAAATACCCGCTGGCTGGCTTGAGAGGTCAGGGATCGCGCCAGGTCGTTGATGTACTGCTGCTGCAGGTCGAACGCACGGCGGGTGTCTGAATCGATCGAGGAGACGCGCACCAGCATGCCGTCCGGAATCACGCCTCGCAGGCCGTAGCGCAGCTGCGCCAGCTTCTGCTCGGAGGACGACACGACGGCACTGTCGCCTACCACCACCCAATAGGTGATCGGTTCGAAGCGCTGCTCCAGCTTGGATTCCAGATGGCGCACCTTGAGCGGCTCGTGGCCCGGCAGATCGACGTGACCGATCTTGTTGGAAAGGATCTGGAAGCCCTGAGCCGGATAGCAGACCTCCGGCCGGTGGATACGCGTGCCGTCGGACTGGTCGCCGCCGTAGGCGACCGACAGCATGACGCGCTGGCCACGATCATTGACGTACGTGCGGCTGAGCACCTGGTTGTAGATCGCGTCCAGGCGCGCCTGCACGTCCGGCGCGGGCAGGATGACGGGCACGTTGGCGTCGATGCGCCAGTTGCCGAACTGCCTGGGGAACAGGGACTCGAGATCGGGCTTGCCGACCTTGTCGGCCAGGTGCTCGGTCGGCGTCATGTAGCGCGCCGCGCCGCTGGATGCGAGCATCAGCACCGTCATCAGACCCACGACGACCCGATTGAACCTCATGACTTCCCTTGCCGATTGCCTGGCCAGAACAGGTTGAGCAACTTGTCCACGACCACCATGATCATCAGCGCGACCAGGAACAGCACCATGCCCGCGAAGCCATGAACAAAGCCTTGGCCCGCCGCGTCGCCGAAGTGGTAGGTCACGAGCACCAGCACCATCACGCGGACGATGTTGGCGACGAAGGAGATGGGCACCAACAGCAGAGCCAGCGTGATGTTGCGGCCGGCCGAGGTGTAGTTCATCAGCTTCATGTAGAGCATGCCCAGCGCCTCGAGCGTGAACATGGAGTTCAGGCCAGCGCAGGCGTCGGCCACCAGCAACTGGTATTGGCCCACCGTGAGGATGACGCCGGCCCGGCCGACCGGGTAGCCGCCCCAGTACAGCAGGCTGGACGCCACTGCCGACACGGCCGACTTCAGCGGCGTCGTGACGGCGGTCACCAGCACCTCGGGAAGAGGCACCATGAAGATCAGGAAGAACAGCGGGAACCAGATCAGCTTCAACCCGCGCCAGCCCAGCAAGAGCAGCGTGCCGCCGGCCAGCAGGAAGATCTGCGAGGACACCTCGAACAGGTAGATCGACTGCGAGCGCCCGAAGGCGTAGAGCGCCAGCGCGAGCAGGAACACAGACGCGCCGGCCCAATAGGCCGGGCGCGGCGTCAACGCCAGCAGGGCGTTGCGCTGCTGGTACAGCAACCACAGGGCGACCGCCAGGATGATGGGTCCATGGCCCTGCTCGTCACTGGCCCAGACCGTGCGGGACAGCTCGTAGTAGGTTGGCAGGTACAGGGCCGCGAAGCCCAGCAGCAACAGGCCCAGCAGGCCCTTGTCCTCGCGCGTCAGCGTCGACATGGTCTCCCTCGCTACAACGCCGGCCCGATCCGCCAAAGACCTGTCCATCACCCTGCGCTGCCGTTCACGATCAATACTCGTTCAGCACCACACCGGCGTTCTTGATCGAGGCCTGGGCCATCCCTTCGACCAGCGCACGCATGGTGTCGAGCTTGGCTTCGTTCTTGCGCGCCACGCAAAGTGCAGCCCCACAGCGAGCGGCGATCACCAGCGAGTCGGCGCCCAACTCGGCGGCCGGCGTGTCGACGACCACATAGTCGAACTTGGAGGTGAGTTCCGCAAGCAGGAGGCCAAAGGCCGGGCGCTCGATCAGCTCCAGCGGATTCGGCGGCGTGATGCCGACAGGCAGCACGAAAAGCCCGGGAATCGCCCGGATCTGCTGGATCGGCTGACCTTCTGCGCGGCCCGCCAGGATGCCGGACAGCCCGGATGCATTTGGAACGCCGAACACCTCATGCTGGCGCGGAGCGCGCATGTCCGCATCGACCAGCAAGGTGCGCCCGCCCAACTGCGCCAGAGTGACCGCCAGGTTGGCGGCAAAGAAAGTCTTGCCATCCCCCCGGCTCGGCCCGACGACGGCGAGCGCTTGTCCCGACGCCTTGGGCTCGTTGAACACCCGCATCGTGACCTGGCTACGCACCGCCCGGAAGACCTCCGCCTGCGGCGAGAAGGGCTGGTTCAGCGCGACGAGCTCTGGGTTCTGGTGACGTGAGTCCTCAGGTGCGTACGGATAGTGGAACTGCTGGGCCAGCGCGAACAGCACGTCATCGGCATTGGCAAAGCCCAGTGCGATGGCGGCCTCGCCGAAGCGGACGTTGTTCTCGCGCTGGTAGTTCAGCACGCGCGTCACCTGATCGACCGACAGATCACGCGCTTCAGCAATGATGGCGCCGATCGAGCGGTCCCGTACTTCCTTGCCCGCCATGGACTGCCCGGCGTTTGCTTCGATCATGTTGAATCCTTCTGGCTTCTCGGAACTTGGTGCGCTCGGTTCACTTTGCGGGTTGGGGAAGCTGCCCAATGACGCGGCGCTGCGCGTCGATGGTCGCCAGACGCCCCTTCTTGACCGACCCCGGCTTGGGCAGCACGCCGATGACCGGAACACCAAGCCCCACCACCAGGTCGTCGACGGTGCGAATGCGCCGATCGGCAAGTTCCCGGATGAAGGCCACGAGAACAGCCAGCAGCGTACCGACGAAGACAGCCACGGCCAGGTTCAAGAGAAGTCGGGGCGAGGTAGGCTCCACCGGCGGTACGGCCTGCGACAGCACGGAGACGTTGCTCTGGGTCGCCAGGCTCTCCAGCGTCGTCTGGTTCAGGCGCTGCATGATCAGGTCATAGGTGCGCTGGGCGTTCTCGACGTCACGGGCAAAGACGGCACCTTCATCGCGCACGGCCTTCATCTGCAACACCTTGGTGCGCTGCGCTTCCAGTTGGGCCTTGATCTCCCCGGCGCGCTGCTGGTTGATGTTGTTGGCAATACCCAGGGAACTAGAGACCTTGGCTGTCTCGGCATCGATCTTGACCTTGAGCTCGGCGAGGTTCGCCCGCGCCTCGATCACCTGGGGGTTCTTCTCACCCAGCTTCGACCCCAGTTCCTGCAGCTTGGCCTCCAGGCGTGCCTGGTCGGCCTTGAGGCTGGCGATCAGCGGGTTGTTCAGCACTTCCTGCATGCGGTCGGCGCCATTGCCGCGCGCGGCGGCCTGGCGGCTGACAGAGTCGGAGGCCAACGACTGCAGGCCCACGTACTGCGAGGACAGCTCGTTCAAGCGCGCGTTCTCGACGTCGATGCGCTCATCCGTCGCGACGATGCCCTTCTCCCTCTGGAACTCGGACAGCTTGGTCTGAGCCTTTTCCAGCATGTCGCGAGCATCCTTGGCGCGCTGGTCGAAGAAGGACGAGTACACCCGCGCCGGATCCGTGCGCATCTCGATGTTGGTTTCGAGATAGGCCTGCACGAAGGCGTTGGCCAGTGCGGCGGCAAACCTCGGGTCCGGGGCCTTGTAGGTGATCGTGATGACGTTGGACTCGCGCGAAGGCTTCACATCCATGCTCTTCTGGAACACCGTGCTGAGCCATTGCTCGATACTGCCTTCGCCGTTGGTCGCGTTCTGCCACTGCTCACGGATCTGCGGGCTCTCCGTCAGCTTGAGGTTGCGCACGACCTTGAAAGCGACCCGGTCGCTGTTGATCACGTCGATCTGCGTCGCGATCACACCAGGATTCAGGCCGCCCGGATACAGCACGGCCGAGATGGGATCAGGCTTGTTCGAATCGACGACGACAGAGGCGGCGGCCGTGTAGCTCTTGGTCCAGAGCAGGCTGGCGACCAGGGCGGCTACGACGATACCCAGGAAGACGCCGAGCGCCAGCTTGTAGCGCGCGCGCAAGATGGCCAGGAATTGCACAAAATTCATCGCTGGATCCCCGAAATCAGAACAGGCTTTCCTTGACGTAGACCACGTCGCCTTCCTTGAGCGCGTCGTCCATGCCTGGCTGCACCACCTGTACCTTGCCATCGGTCGACTTGCGATGTACGCGGATGCCACGCTCGGTGCCGCGCTGGTTCAGGCCACCGCCGGAAGCGAGGGCCTGCATCAGTGTCATGCCACGCTCCAGCCGCATCGGGCCGGGACGCTGCACCTCGCCATAGATGTAGACCAGCGGCGCGCGGTCGACCCAGAGCACGTCGCCGTTCTGGATCAACACGTCGCTGGCTCGACCGGCGTCGGCATTGGGGCTGAAGACGCTGGGCAGGTCGATTTCCATGCGGAATGGCTTGCCGGCACGCGTGCCACTGAGCACGAGGATGTCCGCGCCGGTGGTAGCCACGCCACCGGCATTGGCCAGCAGGTCGGTCATGCGCATGTCGGTCGTCTCGATCGGATAGCGCCCCGGGCGGTTGACCTGGCCCAGCACGCTGGCCTGGTTGCCCTTGACCTGCAGCAGGATCAGAGTGACCTGAGGCGCTTTCACGAAGCCGCCGTTCTTCAGGCCGTCGGCGATGAGCTTCTCCGCGGCGCTGACTCCCAGGCCGCCGATGCGCACGCTGCCCAGCAGCGGATAGCTGATGACGCCCGTCTCGGAGACCCGGGTCTCAAGCGTCAGGTCGGCATTCTGGTAGACGACGACGCGGACGACGTCGCCCGCACCCAGGCGGTACTCGGCGGCCGCCGCGGCCGGCGCTGCCGACGCCCCGGCCTGGGCCTGTGCGCCGATGGCGCAAAGGCCCAGCGCTGCGGCCAGAAGCAGTTCTTTGGTACGCATCATTTCAGGCCCATGCCCTTGGAAATGGCATCGTGATCGAGGCCGCTGGCGGCGGGCGCGGGAGCCTCGGAGGCCGAAGGCTGCACGGGTGCGGCAGGCGCGGGCTGCGCGAACTTGCCGACGTATTCGATCTTGGAACTGTCACGCAGCGCCTTGATGTCCTTCTGCACGGCCTCGGCCTTGCGCTGGTTCAACAGGAAGGCCTCGATGGCGGGACGCGCACGCGCCTCGTCCACGGGCTGGCTGCGCGAACCGACGAGGAACAGCACCGTCAGCCCGGCGGGGCTGGGGCTGACCATGGAGTCGCCGTCCTTCATCCGGGAGATGGCGTCCACGCTGGCCAGCGGCAGCTGCTCGGCAGCGCGCACGGCCTGGTTGCCGTTGAAGCGCAGCTCGGCCGACTTGAGGTACTCCGCAAACTCATTGAGGCTCTTGGACGCGGCCAGCTTGGCACGGATGGCCTCGAATTGCTCGGGCTTGGCCTCGATCTGCAGCTCCTGCAGGCTGTAGATGCGACGCTCCTTGAACAGGGCCGGCTTGTCGTTGTAGTACTTGGTGATGTCTTCGCTGCTGGGCTTGGCGACGCCCTCGCCGATGCGCTCGGCATAGGCGCGGGCGACGATCTCGCGCTTGGCAGCCTCGATCTGCTGCACGACGCGAGGGTCGCGGTCGAGCTTGAGCTCCTGGCCTTTTTGCACCGCGAGTTCCTGGTCGACCAGACGCTCCAGCACCTGGCGGCTGGCGGCCTCGGCCTGCTCGGGCTTGAGGCCGGGCTGGCGCTGAAGCACGAAGTTGATCTGGTGGACGGTGATCTCTTCCTTGTTGACCTTGGCGGCCGTCTGGGACGCCTTGTCACCTTTGTCACCCCCGCAGGCGGCCAGCATCGCCGCGGCCGCCACGGCGACCAGCAACTGGGAGGCACGGGGATGAATCAGTCGGTTAGCCATCTGACGAGGGTCCTTGTTATGCATGGGAAGGGCCTCCTGCCCCAAGTAAGCAAACGAGTGTAGCGGCGCGATATGTCGCTTCCGTGGGCCGCGCGACCCCATTACTGGCTTCGTGAGCGGTACGCGGTTAGAGCAGTTTCAAGCCAAGAGTTCCCTAGCCCCCACATTCATGGGGGATGGGCCCAATCGGCCAGGATAGCGCCGCCCCGGCGCGATCCGCGGGGCACCCGGGAGGCTGTTAACCCTAGGCCGGCGCTAGCACTTGATGCCGGCGTGTAGCGCGACGATGCCGGCGCTGAGGTTGTGCACGTCCACATGGCCGAAGCCGGCCGTCTTCATCATGGCCTTGAGCGTGGCCTGGTCGGGGTGCATGCGGATGGACTCGGCCAGATAGCGATAGCTCTCGGCATCTCCGGCGAACAGCGAGCCCAGCTTGGGCAGGATGTTGAAGGAATACCAGTCGTAGGGCTTGCGCAGCGGCTCGGCGATGCGGGAGAACTCCAGCACCAGCAGCCGGCCGCCGGGCTTGAGCACTCGGCACATCTCGGCCAGCGCCTGGTCCTTGTGCGTCATGTTGCGCAAGCCGAAGGCAACGCTCACCAGATCGAAGCTCTCGCTCTTGAAGGGCAGCTTCTCGGCGTCGGCCAGGCTGGTGGGCAGTATCAGGCCCTCGTCCAGCAGCCGGTCGCGGCCCTGGCGCAGCATGGCTTCGTTGATGTCGGTGTGCACGACGACGCCGGTCTCGCCCACCTTGCGCGCGAAGGCGCGCGACAGGTCACCGGTGCCGCCGGCGATGTCCAGCGCGCGCTCGCCCGGCTTGAGGTTGGCCACCTGCACGGTGTAGGCCTTCCAGGCCCGGTGCAGGCCGGCCGACATCAGGTCGTTCATCAGGTCGTACTTGGACGCGACGGAGTCGAAGACGCCGCGCACCTTGCCGGCCTTCTCGTTCTCGTCGACCTGCTGGAAACCGAAATGAGTCTGCGTCATGGAATTCAATGCGAGTGGCAGGAGCCGCCAGCCTTGGCCGGCATGGCGTCGTCGCGGCCCTTGCCGGCAGCCGCGAGGCGGGCCTCGTAGTCGCGCCACAGCGCATCCTGCTGGCTGCCGAGCTTGTAGAGGTAGTCCCAGGAGAACAGGCCGCTGGCATGGCCGTCCGAGAACTCGGGCCGCACGGCGTAGTGGCCCACGGGCTCCAGGCCGGTAATGAGGACATCGCGCTTGCCGGTCTGCAGCACCTCCTGGCCCGGGCCGTGGCCCATGACCTCGGCCGAGGGGCTGTACACGCGCATCAGCTCGAAGGGGATGCGGAAACGCGCGCCATCGTCGAAGGCGATCTCCAGCACCCGGGACTGCTGGTGGACGGTGAGCTCAGTGGGCGAAGCCATGCCGCAAGTGTCCCTCAGAACGACTGATAGGCCGGCAGCCGGCCGTCCCTGGGCCGCACCTGCGTGAAGCGTGCCGCCAGCCGGGACTGCACGCTCACCGGTAGCGGCGCGAAGCCGGAGCCACGGGTCAGGTCATCGCCGTGCATGAAGCACCAGTACAGGAACTTCAGCGTCCCCTGGACCTTGTCCGCCTCGCCAGGCTCGGCGTCGACGAGAACGAAGCTGGTCATCGTGATGGGCCAGGCGTCGGCGCCGGGACGATCAAGCAGCGTGGCAAGGTCGTCGCCCCGGCGATGCATGTCACTCTCCAGCACCGCGGCGCTGAAGCCGCGCTCGGACGGCGCAACGAAATGGCCGGCAGCATTGCGCAGCTTCACAGCGGCAAGCTTGTCGCGCAGCACACGGTCGTAGGAGACGTAGGCCACCGCGCCCGGCGTGGCCCGCAGCATCTGCACCATGCCGTCGTTGCCCTCAGCCCTCAACGGCTCTCCTGGCCAGGCCGGCGCCTGGCCGGAGCCCACCTCGGCCTTGAACGCGGCGGAGGCGCCGGCCAGGTAGCGGCTGAAGCCGTCACTGGTGCCGGACTTCTCGGCACGCACCACGCGCTTGACGGGCAGCGCCGGCAGCGCGACACCGGGGTTCAGCGCGGCGACGCGCGCGTCGTTCCAGACCTTGATGCGGCCCATGAAGATGTCGGCCAGCACATCCCCATCGAGACGCAGCGGCGCGCCCAACCCGGGCAGGTTGACCACCGGCACCACGCCGCCCACCAGCATGGGGATCTGCACCAACCGGGCCTTGGCCAGCTCGGCGGCGGGCAGCGGCGCGTCGGTGCCGCCGAAATCGACCTGTCGGGCCGTGATCTGCTTGATGCCATCCCCCGAACCCGTGCCCTTGTAGACGACGGCGCCGCCACCGGCCTTGGCAAAGGCTCGGGCCCAGGTGTCGTAGACCTTGGACGGGAAGGTGGCGCCCTGGCCCGCCACCGGCTGGGCCAGGGCGGATGCACACAGCAGCATCGGAGCAAGGAAGACCAGGGTCAGGCGCTTGAAGGCGTGCATGTCCAGGGGCAACGATCTTGGTGAAAACCCGCAATCATGCCCTGTGTCTTCCGACGCCGCGCCCGGGGGAGCGGTCTAATCCCTTCTTTGCCCGCTTCCGCCCCCCATGACCCGATTCCCCCGCCATCGCCTGGCCACCGCCGCTGCGGCCACCCTGCTGGGCCTGTCCGCCACCGTCCACGCCCTCGACCTGGGCGGCCTGTCCAAGGACGTCGCACCCTGTGACGACTTCTACGCCTTCGTCAACGGCAACTGGGAGGCCGCCACCGAGCTGCCGGCCAGCCGGGCCCGCATCGGCAGCTTCGAGCAGCTGCGCCAGAACAACGACGCGCTGCTGGAGAAGGCGCTGAAGGACCTGGCCGACAAGCCCGCGCTGCAGACGACGCCTGGCCTCAAGCTTGTCGCCGCCTATTACTCCAGCGGCATGGACGAGGCCGCGATCGAGGCGCGCGGCATCAGCTCGATCACGCCGCTGCTGAACCGAATCGACGGCCTGCAGCGCCGCGAGGACCTGCCGGCACTGATAGCGCTGCTCAACCGCAGCAGCGTCGGCGCACCTCTGGGCTGGGGCGTGCAGCCTGACCGCAAGGACACGCGTCGCAACGTGCTGAGCCTGGGGGCTTCGGGCCTGGGCCTGCCGGACCGCGACGACTACTTCCGCACCGACGAGCGCACCCGCACCGTCACCGCCGCATACCGCGCGTTCGCGCAGGCCGTACTGGCTGCAGCTGGCCGCCCCGCCACCGACGCCGAGATGGATGCGCTGATGGCCTTCGAGACGCAGTTGGCCGAAGCCACGCGGGAGCGCGCCAAGATGCGCGACCCCAACGCAAGCTACAACCCGATGAGCCCGGCCGAGCTGGCGGCTGCCGCGCCCGGTTTCGACTGGAGCGCCTACCTCGCCGTGCTGACGGCCGGCGCCAAGCTGCCGCAGCGCTTCATCGTCAGCCAGCCCGAGTTCGCCACCCGGGTGGCCAAGCTGGCCGCAGACACGCCGCTGGAAGTGTGGCGTCGCTACCTGACGGTGCGCACGCTGGATGCCACCGCGTCGCGCCTGCCCAAGGCCTTCGCAACGGCCGCCTTCGAGTACCGCGGCAAGACCATCACCGGCCTGCAGGCCCCGGCGCCGCGCAGCGAGGATGTCATCCTGCAGATCGGCGGGCGCACCGGCAGCGAGCCCATGGGACTGGCGCTGGGCGAGCTGTTCGTCGCGCGCGCGTTCTCGCCCGAGGCACAAAAGCGTGCCGTGCAGCTCGTCGACGACGTGCGCGCCAGCATGAAGGCCCGCATCGAGAAGCTGGACTGGATGACCCCGGGCACCAAGGCCAAGGCGCTGGAGAAGCTGGCCAACATGCAGTCCAAGATCGGCGCGCCCGAAAAGTGGCCGCAGTACGAGGGCCTGCAGTTGGCCGGCAACGACTACGCCGGCAACTGGCTCAAGGTGGCTCTGTGGAACAGCGGCCAGCAGGTCAAGGACCTGGATGCGCCGGTGGAGCGCGGCCGCTGGCGCATGGCGCCGTACATCGTCAACGCTCAGGCCGGCGGCCTCAACGAGATCACCTTCCCGGCCGGCATCCTCCAGCCGCCGTTCTTCGACGCCAAGGCCGATGACGCCAGCAACTACGGCGGCATCGGCATGGTCATCGGCCACGAGATCACACACCACTTCGACGACAGCGGCCGCAACTTCGACGCCAGCGGCTCGCTGACCGACTGGTGGACGCCTGCTGACGCCGCCGGCTACAAGGCGCGCGCCGACAAGGTGGCCGAGCGCTACAGCGCGATCTCGCCGCTGCCGGGTTATCACATCAACGGCCGCCTGACGCTGGGCGAGAACATCTCCGACATGTCGGGCCTGCCCATCGCCTACGAGGGTCTGCAGCGCGCGCTCAAGCGCAGCGGCGGCGCCGACAAGAAGATTGACGGCTACACGCCCGCGCAGCGCTTCTTCCTCAGCAACGCGCTGGTGTGGCGCAACAAGGTGCGCACCGAGTTCCTGATCAACCAGATCCGTACCGACTCGCACTCGCCGGCCAAGTACCGCGTGCTGACACCCATGAGCAACTCGGCCTACTTCGCGCAGGCGTTCAGCTGCAAGCCGGGCAGCGCGATGGTGGCCAGCGACCCGCTCACCGTCTGGTGACATGTCCAGGGCCTGCGGTCGACGGGAGTCGGCCGCAGGCCCTGCGCGCGACGCGCAGCATTCAATCGCAGCAGCCCGCGAACCGTCGCTCGCATCCCGCATTTCATCGCTTCTGGTCGGGGCGTCCATCCGCAGGCGCCTAGCGTGAGGACAGGTCAACGCATACCGCGCCGGCCCGTCTTCAGACCCACCAGGAGCCTGTCATGTCCCTCCTCTCACACCGCGCCCGGCGCGCGTCGGAGCGCGCTCGCCCGCTCGCCAGCCTGACCAGCGCCGCCGCACTGATCCTTGGCGCCGCCCCAGTGCTGGCGCAGTCGAGCGACTTCGGCCGTGTCGAAATCAGCGGGCTGCCCGTCGAGCTACCGGCACGCCACGACGTGCTGTCAAGCTGCACGCAAGTCGAACCCTGGCTGCAGCAGGAACTGACGCACACATGGTGGCGCGAGCGGGAGTACGGCAGCGTCGACGTTCGCTTCGTCGTCACCAACGGCAAGGTCACGGCCGTCAACACGCGCAGCGGCCTGTCGTTCCGGGCGATGCGCGACGTGCGACGTGCCGTCGGCGGACTCGAGTGTCCCGGCGCTCGAGACGGCACCAGCCTCTACAGGATGCAGGTCATCTTCGCCGACCCGGACAGCAGCCTCGGCGCCACACCCGGTGCAGCCCGGCCCCGTATCGCGCTGGTCGAGATGCGCTGAGCAATGAAGGAAGTCATGCTGGCCAGCGCTTGCGCTGCGCCGGCCCATGACGAGCGGCATCCCCTCAGTCAAACGCGCGATGGCGACGCACTGCAATTCAACCGGGGTTTTCAGCGTGTCGTCGCACGACAGCGGCAACTCATCGCTTGCGGCTTGGGACAGCCCCCTGGGCCGCCTAGCCTGTGAACAGGTCGACGCGTTTCGCGTCCCCTGCTTGTCCAGATCCCACAGGAGCCCATCATGCCCATCCGCTACTCCCTCGCCCAGCGCACGCCCTTGCTCAACGGCCTGTTCGCCGGCCTCGCCTGTGCCCTCGCGCTCACCCTGACGGCTGGCCCCGCGCTGGCCGACACTGCCGGCCTGGAGCGCGTCGAGATCAGTGGCCACGTCATCGAGGCGCCTGCACGCTATGACGTTCACGCCAGCTGCAACGCCATCGAGAAGCAGCTGCAGGAGGCGCTGCAGACCACCTGGGAACGAGAGCGCCGCACGGGCCGGGTCCGGGTCCAGTTGGTCATGGACGGTGGCGACATCACCGCAGTGAAGACGGACGGCATGTCCAACAGCGTCCAGCGCTCTGTGCGCAATGCCATCAACGGCCTGGACTGTGGCCAACAGGCTTCGACAGGCCCTCAGATCTACCGCTTCAGTGTGGACTTCATCGACCCCGATGACCGCCGCCAGCGCATGGCCGGCTTCACGCGTGCCGGCTATCGGCTGGCGCTGCTCAACGACTGAGCCACCGCCTCGTCGACCTGCTCCAGCGGCAGCCGCAGGCGGGCTGCCGCGCCGCCGGGAACGTCTCGCTGCGCGGTGGCCCAGACCGGAGCTGGGAAATGGCTGTCCCAGCCGAAGCGCGCGATGACGTGCCAGTGCAGGTGTGGCACGACATTGCCGAGGCTGGCGATATTGACCTTGGCTGGCTCGAGCAGCGACCGCAACACGCGCTCGATCCCGACGACGGCATCCATGCAGGCGTGCCTGTCGGCGGGTGGGAGGTCGCTGAACTCGGCAACATGGTCGGACCAGATGAGCCGATAGAAGGCCGGAAAGCGCAGGGCCTCGTCGCCCTCGACGACGCGCACGACACGAAACCGGGAAGTGCGCGCAACGATGAGGCCGCCATCGGTCGTGCAGAGCGGGCAATTCATGTCATCGATCTCCGAGTACCCAGCCCAGCGACAGCACATAGCGGCTGCCGCCTTCGACGCGCGTCACGCTGTGTTCGCAGGCGTCGGGGCGGAAGAACTTGATGCGCCGGCTCTCCCAGATGGGCGTCGCGCAGACGAACTCGCCGCCTCGCGGCGAGGCCTTCAGCACGATGTTGAGCCGGTAGTGGCGCCCGGCCTGCACCGGGTCGGTGTGCGGCGGGATCGCGCTGCCCTCGGGATAGCGGATCAGGTAGCTATCGAACGGCAGGGGCCAGCGTGCCGTGAGCAGCAGCATCTTGTCGTAGCCGCTGCGCTGGCGCCCGCGCTGCCACCTGAAGGCGGTGCGCAGGAAGCCCGACAGCGTCACACCAACACCCGCTCGATGCCGCCGTTGTTGGCCCTGGCCACGTAGTCGGGCATCCAGTTCTCCCCGAGGATCTGGCGGGCCATCTCGACGACGATGTAGTCGGCTTCGAGCAGGCCGTTCTGCAGGTCATTGCCATAGCGGGTCAGGCCCTGCAGGCAGCTGGGGCAGGAGGTGAGGATCTTCAGGTTGTCCTGCGCCCCCACCTTGCCACTCGCACGCAGTTGGGCCTCGGTCTTGCGCAGCTCCTCTTCCTTGCGGAAGCGCACCTGCGTCGAGATGTCGGGCCTTGTCACGCCCAGCGTGCCGCTCTCGCCGCAGCAGCGCTCGCTCTTGACGACGCCATCCCCCACCAGAGCCTTCACGGTCTTCATCGGCTCCTGCTGCTTCATCGGCGAATGGCAGGGGTCGTGGTACAGATAGCTGCTCTTGGAGCCCAGCGTGATGCCCTTCTCCAGCAGGTACTCGTGGATGTCGATGATGCGGCAGCCCGGAAAGATGTCCTCGAACTTGTAGCCCTGCAACTGGTCGTAGCAGGTGCCGCAGGACACGACGACCGTCTTGATGTCGAGATAGTTCAGCGTGTTGGCAACGCGATGGAAGAGCACCCGGTTGTCGGTGATCATCTTCTCGGCCTTGTCGAACTGGCCCGAGCCGCGCTGCGGGTAGCCGCAGCACAGGTACCCCGGCGGCAGCACCGTCTGCACCCCGGCGTGCCAGAGCATGGCCTGGGTGGCCAGCCCCACTTGGCTGAACAAGCGCTCCGAGCCGCAACCGGGGAAATAGAACACCGCCTCCGTCTCGCTCGGCGTGGCCGGCGGGCGAATGATGGGCACGTAGTTCTTGTCCTCGATGTCCAAGAGCGCCCGCGCCGTCTTCTTGGGCAGGCCGCCGGGCAGCTTCTTGTTGATGAAGTGGATGACCTGTTCCTTGACCGGCGCCGCGCCGACGGTGGCCGGCGGCGCACTCGTCTGCCTGCGGCCCGCGGGCTTGAAGAGGTCAACGGCCAGGCGCTGTGCCTTGAAGCCCAGCCCCACCATGGCCGTGCGCGCCAGCTTGATGGTCTCGGGGTTGGTCGCGTTCAGCATGAACATGGCCGCGGCGTTGCCCGGCCGCCAGGTCTTCTGGCCCATCTTGCGCAACAGGTTGCGCATGTTCATCGTCACGTCGCCGAAGTCGATCTTGACCGGGCAGGGTGTCAGGCACTTGTGGCAGACCGTGCAGTGGTCGGCCACATCCTCGAACTCCTGCCAGTGCTTGATAGACACGCCGCGGCGCGTCTGCTCCTCGTACAGGAAGGCCTCGACCAGCAGCGACGTCGCGAGGATCTTGTTGCGCGGGCTGTACAGCAGGTTGGCGCGCGGCACATGCGTGGCGCATACCGGCTTGCACTTACCGCAGCGCAGGCAGTCCTTCACCGAGTTGGCGATGGCGCCGATATCGCTCTGCTGCATGATCAGCGACTCGTGCCCCATCAGCCCGAAGGACGGCGTGTAGGCGTTGCGCAGGTCCGACGGCATGTCGGCATTGCGCAGCAGCTTGCCCTTGTTGAAGCGGCCCTCGGGATCGACCCTGGCCTTGTAGGCCGTGAAGTTGGCGAGCTCGTCGTCGCTGAGGAATTCGATCTTGGTGATGCCGATGCCGTGCTCGCCAGAGATCACGCCATCCAGCGAACGCGCCAGCGTCATGATGCGCGCCACGGCCTCGTGGGCCGTCTGCAGCATCTGGTAGTTGTCGCTGTTCACGGGGATGTTGGTGTGCACGTTGCCGTCGCCGGCATGCATGTGCAGGGCCACCCAGACACGGCCGCGCAACACCTCCTTGTGGATGCGCCTGCATTCGGCCAGCAGCGGCTCGAAGGCCGCCCCGCTGAACAGGGCCTGCAGCGGCTTGAGGACCTGCGTACGCCACGAAGCGCGCAGCTCATGCGTCTGCAGCCGCTCGAAGAAGCCGCTGTCCAGGCCCTCCAGCCATTGCCGCCACAGCTCGCCCACCTCGCGCAGCAGCGCCAGCGCCTGCTGCACACGGTCCTCCAGCAGCTCCGCGCTCGGGATGTCGCCGGCGTCGTCCGTCTTGCCCAACGGCAGCGAGCCGGTGGCGAAGAAAGCCTGGAGCCGGCCGACCAGTTCCAGCTTGTTGCGCAGGCTCAGCTCGATGTTGATGCGCTCGATACCCAGCGTGTACTCGCCCATGCGGTGCAGCGGGATCACCACGTCCTCGTTCACCTTGAACGCGTTGGTGTGCTTGCTGATGGCCGCCGTGCGCTTGCGGTCCAGCCAGAACTTCTTGCGGGCATCGGCACTGACCGCAACGAAGCCCTCGCCCGAGCGTCCATTCGCCAGCCGCACGACCTCGGAGGTGGCGCGCGCCACCGCATCGGCGTCATCGCCCACGATGTCGCCCACCAGCACCATCTTGGGCAGGCCGCCGCGCTTGCTCTTGGTCGCGTAGCCCACTGCCTTCAGGTAACGGTCGTCCAGGTGCTCCAGGCCCGCCAGCAACACGCCGGTGTCGGCGATGCTGAACATGTAGTCCTTGATGTCGACGATGCTGGGCACGCAATCCTTGGGATTGCCGAAGAACTCCAGGCAGACGGTGCGTGTGTGCGCCGGCATGCGGTGCACGATCCAGCGCGCACTGGTGATGAGGCCGTCGCAGCCTTCCTTCTGGATGCCTGGCAGGCCGGCGAGGAACTTGTCCGTCACGTCCTTGCCCAGCCCCTCCTTGCGGAACACGCGGCCGGGGATGTCCAACCGCTCGGTGCGCTCCAGCGTCCTGCCCGAGGCATCGAAATAGCGCAGCTCGAAGCTCGCCATCTCCACGTCATGGATCTTGCCGAGGTTGTGGTTGAGGCGCACAACCTCCAGCCACTTGGCCTGCGGCGTCACCATCTTCCAGCTGGCCAGGTTGTCCAGCGCCGTGCCCCACAGCACCGCCTTCTTCCCGCCAGCGTTCATGGCGACGTTGCCACCAATGCAGCTGGCTTCGGCCGAGGTCGGATCCACAGCGAACACGAAGCCGTGCTGCTCAGCCAGGTCCGCCACGCGCTGCGTGACGACGCCAGCCTCGCTGAAGATGGTCGGCACCTCGCGGTCCAGGCCCGGCAGCCTCAGCATCTCGACGCCGCGCAGCGCCTCGAGCTTCTCGGTGTTGATGACGGCGCTGTTCCAAACCAGCGGCACTGCGCCGCCCGTGTAGCCCGTGCCGCCACCGCGCGGGATGACCGTCAGACCCAGCTCGAAGCAGGCGCCCACCAGCCCGGCCATCTCGGCCTCGGTGTCCGGCGTCAGCACGACAAAGGGGTACTCCACGCGCCAATCAGTCGCGTCGGTCACATGCGACACACGCGACAGACCATCGAACTTGATGTTGTCCTTGGCTGTGTGGCGGGCCAGGGTCTTGGCTGCACGCTTGCGCAGCGTGGTGACGCTGTCGAAGAAGCGGGCGAACTCGGCCACCGCGCCACGCGCGGCCTGGAGCAGCTCACCCACGGCCGCATCGCGCTGCGGGTCGCTGGCCGGGTCGCGGCGCTTCTGCACCTCGGCAAGGCGGTGGTGCAGGGCCTCGATCAGCAGCCCGCGGCGCTTGGGGTTGTCCAGCAGGTCGTCCTGCAGATAGGGGTTGCGCTGCACCACCCAGATGTCGCCCAGCACCTCGTACAGCATGCGCGCGGATCGGCCCGTGCGCCGCTCCAGCCGCAACTGGTCCAGCAGCTCCCAGGCTCGGGAGCCCAGCAGCCGGATGACGATCTCGCGGTCGGAGAACGAGGTGTAGTTGTACGGAATCTCGCGCAGGCGCGGTGCGTCTGCGTGCGTGTCGGCCGCGTCAGCGGCGACCGGCATCAGGGGATGCGGGGCGTTCATAGAGGAAAAAGGGAGCGGCCGAGGATCGTAGCGCAGGGGGGTTTCACCCCAGAATGCGCGGGATGAAGCCCTGGCTCTATCCCCTTTGGCTCGCCCACCGCGGCGCCGGCAAGCTCGCCCCGGAGAACACGCTGGCCGCGTTCAGGTTGGGCAGCGGTTTCGGCTTCCGAGCCTTCGAATGTGACGTCAAGCTCAGCCGGGACGGCGAAGCCTTTTTGCTGCATGACGACACGCTGGAGCGCACCAGCAACGGCCACGGGTCGCCCGCCGGGCAGGACTGGGCGGCATTGGCACGGCTGGATGCCGGCGGCTGGCACAGCTCGCGCTATGCCGCCGAACCCCTGCCGCGCTTCGCACAGGTCGCCGCCTTCTGCCAGGCCAATGCCTGCATGCTCAACGTCGAGATCAAGCCCTGTCCCGGCGAGGAGGCCCGTACCGGCGCGGCCGTCGCCCGCGAGGCGGCACGGCTCTGGGCCGGTGCGCTGCCGCCGCTGCTGAGCAGCTTCAAGCCGGAGGCTCTCGCCGCCGCACGCGACGCCGAGCCCGCCCTGCCCCGCGCACTGCTGCTGGAGGCGCTGTGGGACGGCTGGGCCGAGGCCGCCACGGCACTGGACGTGGTCGCCGTCATCACCGACTGGCAGCTGATGGACCGGGCGCTCATCGAACGCCTGCACGCCAGCGGCTGGCGTGCACTGGTCTACACGGTGAACGATGTCGACGTGGCCCAGCGGCTGATCTCCGACGGCATCGACGGGATCATCACCGACGAGGTGGATCGCCTGGGTCCCGGTAGCAACTGACCAGCGCCGTCACGCGATAGAAGTGGCTGCCAGGCCGCAGGCGCGCTGCGTCGCAGGCCGGCTTGAAGTCCGCCTCGCCTTCGTTGAGCAGCATGCGCACCAGGCGCTCGCCCCCTGCGTCACGCCAGACCTCCCACTGCACGTTGGCCGCCATCGGGATGACGTTCTCGGTGCGCCAGGGGCTGGTCGAGTAGCTGTAGGGCCGCTGGCGAGGCAGCGGCTCGTGCACGCCGGCGATGCCGATGGCCGACACCAGCGGCGCGACGATCTCGGCGTGCGTGAACCGCAGCATTGCCCCCTCGCCGCTGGCCAGCCGGCCCAGCATGTCGTCGAGCAGCTGCGTCGCGATGTCGTAGGTCACCGGCCCGGTCTCGACGAGGCCCGGCCCCTTGCGATAGAAATCCTCGGCATCGCCCAGCTCGGCGAACACGGCAGCCGCATCGGCGGGTACGTAGGCCGAGAAGTCGCCGTCGAGCTCCAGCCTCAGGCCCGCCGCAGCGCCGCGCAGGTCCACGACATGCTGTGCCGCCTCCTCGGGCTTGGCGATGCGGTCGATGAAGTCGGCACCGTACAGGCCGGCCAGCACGCGGCGCGCCGCTGCGGGCAAGCGCGCGTCGGCGTCGATGCGGCGCTGCTGCGCGGCCTGCTCCGGTCCGCGCTGCCAAGCCTGGTAGGCAAGGCTGCGCTTGAGGGTGGCCTCGCGCGCCGGGGTGTCGGCCACGTCGCGCGACTCGCTGAGACGGTGGAAGTACAGCAGGAAACGATCCGAGCCCCAGTTCGCCGGCACGCGGGCCCTGGGGGCCGCTCGCTGCAGCGCCGCGGCGAAGCTGCGTGAGCTGTCGACCGCGCGATCCACGCCGGAACTGAGCAGCTCGACACCCGGACCGCCCCCGAACAACACGGGAAGCCTGGCGGCCATGCGCTGCGCCATCTGCTCGTGCTCCACGGCACCGAGCCTGCTCAGGTTGCCATAGCCGATGCGCCGCTGCGCCTCGATGAAGCGCAGCAGGTCCGCGCCGAAGCGCCGGCCCAGCGGCGTCAGCAAGCCCTGGGCATCGGCCTCGCGCCACAGCTGCAACGCGGCCTCGTCGCTGCCGGGCTTGGTCAGTCCGCGGCTGCCGTGGCGTGCGACGAGCTGCACGGCCACCGGCACGTAGCCTGTGGGCGCAGCCTCGTAACGCAACGCATCCTGGTGCGGCGCATACGGCGTCTTGGTGCCGAGGTGCCCGGCGGCCGTTGCCAGCAACGGCAGGGTCAGGCCGAGGCAGGCCAGCAACGCTCGGGCGATGTCATCGCCGATTCGCAATGCCTTCCTAGGCTGCGCGGTCTTTGTTTCCATCCCATGAGCGTATTCATGTTTCGTGACAACAACTCGAATGCCCTGACCGCCCTGGCCGCAGCCATTGCCGCATTGCTGGCCGCACCCTCCCGCGCGCAGACCGCCGCGCCCGAGAAGGTCGAGACCATCGTCGTGACGGGCCAGGCGTCCAGCCTGCGCAAGTCGCTGAAGATCCAGGAAAACGCGGACAACATCGTCAGCGCCGTCGTCGCCGACGACATCGGCGCCCTGCCCGACGTGAACGCCGCCGAGGCGCTCGCCCGGCTGCCCGGCGTGTCCGTGCAGCGCGACCAGGGCGAGGGCCGCTACGTCGTCGTGCGCGGCCTCGGCCCCGACATGAACACGATCACGATCAACGGCTCGCTGGTGCCATCACCAGAGGCCAGCCGCCGCGGCGTCAGCATGGACGTGCTGCCCTCGGGGCTGATCCGCTCGCTGGAAGTCATCAAGTCGCTGACGCCCGACATGGACGCCAACTCGCTAGGCGGTACGGTGGACGTCAAGACGCTGTCGGCCTTCGACCTGCCGGCCAGCCTGCTGAGCGCCGGCCTCTCGGTGAGCCGCGACCAGCTCACCGGGCAGAACAGCCCCGGCGCCAGCCTGCTGGGAGCCACGCGGCTGATGGACGGCAAGCTGGGCATCGCCGCCGCGCTGAACGTCGACCGGCGCAAGTTCGGCTCCGAGGACGTCGAGACCGACGGTGCCTGGAGCGGAGCCAAGCTGGCCGGCGTCGAGCTGCGCCACTACCGCCCAGAGCGCGAGCGCAGCGCCTTCGCAGCCAACCTGGACTACAAGCCGGCCGCTGGCCAGAGCTGGTCGCTGCGCACCATCCTGGCCCGCTTCAGCGACGACGAAGAGCGCGACCGCCTGACCATCAGCAACGTCACCGGCGGCGCTGTCGCCGAAGGCCAGACGGCCACGGTACGCGCCGAGCGCCGGCTGCGCGCCCGCAAGTACACGCGCTCCATCGCCTCGGTGGTACTCGCCACCGAGCAGGAATGGAACGACTGGCTGCTGCAGGCCAACGTCGGCCTGGGCAAGGGCAGTGAGCGCACGCCGGAGCAGATCAACGACGCGCGCTTCCGCCAGAACAACGTGGCCGGCGTGGGCTTCACCGACACCGTCAAGCCGCTGCTGACCGGCCCTGCCGCGCTCTACGACGCCAGCAAGTACACGTTGAACGGGTTCACTCTGCAGCAGCGCCGCAGCGACGACGACGAGCACAACGGCCGCGTGGACCTGACACGCACTGTCGCGCTGGCAGATGGCGGCAAGCTGGACCTGAAATTCGGCGCCAAGCTGAGCCGCCGAGAGAAGCGCAACGATACCGAGCAATGGGCCTACAGCAGCAGCTCGGCCAGCAGCGGCAACTACTGGGGCGCGGGATCGACCTCGCTGTCGGCGTTCGTGACGGGCTCGACACTGGACTTCAGCATGGGCGACATCGGCCCGGCCATCGACTCGGCCGCCGTCCGCGCCCGCCTCGCAGCGCTGCCGCGCGACGCCGCCAGGGTAGCAGCCGCCTCGGCGCTGGCCGACTACGTCACCCACGAGGACATCGACGCGGGCTATCTACAGGCCTCGCTCGACCTCTCGCCCGCCTGGAACGTGCTGGCCGGCCTGCGGCATGAGCGCACGAGCTTCAGCGCCAGCGGCAACGCCAGCTCCGTCGCCGGCGTTCTCTCTCCGACGCAGTACGGCCGCAGCTACGGCCACTGGCTGCCGGGCCTGCATACCCGCTACAAGCTGGACCGCGACACCAGCCTGCGTGCCGCGTGGACGAACTCGGTCGTGCGCGCCAACTTCGACCAGCTGTCCCCCGCCGTCACGCTCAGCAGCACGACGGAGGCCACGCTGGGCAACCCGCAGCTCAACCCCATGCGCGCGCGCAATCTCGATCTGGGACTGGAACGCATGCTGGGCAGCGATGGTGCGGTGTCGGCCTACCTGTTCCACAAGGACATCAAGGACTTCACCTACGCCACCAACCTCGCCGGGACAGGCGACTGGGTCGCCTACACCAGCGTGACCGGCTATGCCAACGGCCCCAAGGCGTCGGTGCAGGGGCTGGAGCTGTCCTATCAGCAGCAGCTGCGCCGGCTGCCCGGCTGGATGAGCGGCTTCATCGTCGGTGCCAACGCGGCGTTCACGCATTCCAGCGCCGATGTGAGCCGCTACGACAGCGCAAGCAAGGCCCAGTTGACCCGCCGCACCCGCATGCCGGGCCAGTCCGATACCACGCTCAACCTGATGCTGGGCTATGAGTCCGGGCCGGTCAGTACTCGGCTGGCGCTCAACCGCAAGTCCAAGTACCTCCTGCAATTCGGCAGCGACGTGACCAGCGCCGCGCAGGACCAGGTCGTCGCCGGCCAGCGTCAGGTGGACTTGTCGGTCAGCGTCAGGATCACGCCGTCGGTGCAACTCATGTTCGAGGGTGTCAACCTCAACAACGAGCACTACTACACCTACGTCGGCGTGCCCTCGATGAACTACCAGTACGAGCAGTACGGCCGCACCTACAAGGTCGGCCTCAAGGCGGCCCTGTTCTGACGCTCAGGCCACCGGCGCGTTGACCCGCGAATAGACGCAGGTGTCGCGCGGGTGGCCGTCCACCCCCAGCACGTTGTTGCGCAGGATGCCTTCCAGCTCGAAGCCGCAGCGCTCGGCCACGGCGCGGCTGCGGTTGTTGCGCCGGTCGCAGCGTATCTCCACGCGGCGCGCGGCCAGCAGGTCGAAGGCCAGGGTCGACAGCAGCCGCACGGTCTCGCTGACATGCCCCTGCCCGGCGGCGTCGGGACGTATCCAGTAGCCGATCTCGAAGCGGCGCACGGCCCAGTCGATGCGGTGCAGGCCCGTGCCACCCAGCAGCCGCCCGGCGCTGCCGTCGGCGCGGCGGGCATGGATGTGGAAGCACAGGTCGCGGCGGGCGATGAAATCGGCCTGCATGCGGCGCACGACGAGTTCCGAGCTCTCGGCCGTGGGGGCATCCTGCGCCCACGGCATCCAGGGCCGCAGGTGCGAGAGGGACTGCGTGATGACCAGGGCCATCTCGGCCCCCGAGCCGGTCCGCGGCGCCAGCAGCACGGTGCGTTCGCCGTCCAGGCGCTCGGGAACATCGATCAGCGGGGGGTCGGTTGCTGCGTTCATTCGTGCACTCTTCGTGTTGCGCGCTGCCCCGCCAGGCGGGAATGAGCCCCTTCGGGCGACTGTTCGGGGCTCATGCCGTCACCACCTCCACCGGCTTGGGCAGCTCGCGCACGCCGCGGATCACCGGGTGGCGCCAGGCCAGCACGGCGAGCAGGCAGGCGCCCACGCCCGAGAAGGCCAGTGCCGAGCGCAGGCCCAGGTGCTCGCCCAGCCAGCCGCCGACAAGCGCACCGGGGCCGGCCGGCAGCAGGATGAGCCAGCGCATGGTGCTGGTCATGCGCCCCAGCATGGGCGCGGGCGTGACGGCCTGACGCAGCGACAGGAAATTGATGAAGATCAGCACCGCACCCACGCCGAAAGCGAACAACATCAGCCCGAAGCTGACGACACCCGCCGCACCGGTCGGCGTCAGCGCCAGCTGCAGCCACCCGACGCCGCAGGCCGCATAGCCCAGAACCAGGCAAGGTCCCGGCCCGATGCAACGGCTGATGCGGTGGCCGAAGATGCTGGCCAGCACCGTGCCGGCACCCAAAGCGACGTAGGACAGGCCCACCGTCTGCGGCGACAGGTGCAGCTCGCGCGTGGCGTACAGGATCTGTACGACCAGGGCCGCGTTGTGGAACAGCTGCCAGCTGCCGGTGGCCGTGGCCAGGCTCACCAGCAGCTTGCGCTCTCGCACGAAGCGCAGCCCCGCCTTCAGCTCGGGCCAGAAGGCCTGGCCGCGTCGCTCGACCAGGGCCTCCTTGACCTGGATGCCGCGCAGGATGGCGGCCGAGGCCAGCAGCAGCAGCGCATCCACGGCCAGCGCCAGCGGCGCACCGACCAGCTTGATCAGCGCGCCGGCGAGGCCCGGGCCTGCGACCTCGGCGCCCGAGGAGGCCAGCGCGTTCTTCGCATGCGCCTCGACCAGCCGCTCCCGCGGCACCACCTGGGTCAGCACGATTTGCGCCGCGCTGCCGGCCACCGTGTAGACGCAGCCCAGTACGAAACCGACGACGTAGAGCCAGCCCATGCTGAGCACGCCCAGCCACGCTGCCAGCGGCACGGTGGCCACGGCCACGGCCAGCAGGCTCTCGCCCCAGACGTAGACGGGCAGCTTGGCGCAGCGGTCCAGCAGCACGCCGGCCGGCAGCGAGAACAGCACGAAGGGCAGGATCTCCATCGCCTGCAGCAGGCCCATCTGCGTTGGGCTGGCGTCGAGCAGCACGGCGGCCGTCAGCGGCAACGCCAGCATCGTGATCTGGCCGCCCAGCGAGGAGATGAGGATGGACGACCACAGCCGCCGGTAGACCGCATCACGCAGCAGATCGCCGGGCGCGAGGGTGAAGAACTGGATCAGACGGGTGAGCATGACGTGTTGCTTTCGAGACTCGACAGGCAGGGATGGCCCCGCCGGGAAGGACGGCACGCGAGGTGCGTCAGTCGAGATCGAGCAACTTGGTCATGCACGGCATGCTAGCAGCGCGATGGGCCGGTGTCGCGTGCCGGCCGTCATGGGCGGCTCACCCGCAACTCGGCATAGCCGGTCCGCGCGTCGAACTCGCGGGCCAGCGTACCGGGCGGCAACGGCGCAACGAGCAGCTCGGCCGTCGTGTGCACCGTGCAGCCTGCGCAGACATGGCCGCCGAAAACGCGGCCCGACGCGTCCGCCACACTGGCATGCAGATGGGCGCCGTCCGGCGTGAGGCTGCCGCTCAGCGTCAGGATCTCCAGCGGCCCGGCAATGGCCGTCGGCCCCGGATCATCCGCAAAACGCAGTTGTGCGCCACACAGGCTGCCGATGCCCGCGACGACGAAGCCCGTGTGCCCTGCAGCCTCCAGCACGCCGCGCAGGTCGTCACCGGGGCTCAGGCGCAGCGCCTGCATCGTCACCAACCCACCGCCGCGCCGTCACGACGCGGATCGCTGGCGGCCACGTAGCCTTCGACGCCCGGGTCACCGAGCCGCCAGATGAACTGGCCGGCGCCGAAGTCCTGGTAGCTATCGTGGATGTCGCCGATCTGATGGCCCAGAGCCTGCAATGCCGCGACGGTGGCCGCAGGCATGTGGGGCTCCACGTTGATGGACAGTCCTTCGTTGAAGCGCCAACGCGGCGCGTCGCAGGCGGCCTGCGGGTTCTGGTCGTACTTGAGCATGCGCACCAGCGTCTGCAGGTGTCCTTGCGGTTGCATGTTGCCTCCCATGACACCGAAGCTCATGACCGGTGCGCCGTCCCGGGCCAGGAATCCCGGGATGATGGTGTGGAATGGCCGCTTGCCTGGCGCGACCTGGTTGGGATGACCGCCCTCCAGCGTGAAGCAGTGACCGCGGTTTTGCAGGCTTACGCCATAGCCCGGCAGCACCAGGCCGGAGCCAAAGCCCATGTAGTTGCTCTGGATGAAGCTGACCATCATTCCCGATTCGTCGGCCGCGGTCAGGTAGATGGTGCCGCCCTTGACAGGATTGCCTGCGCCGAAGACCTGGGCACGCATGGGGTCGATGAGCTTGGCGCGTTCGGCAAGGTAGTCGGGGGCCAGCAACTGCGACGGGCTGACGGGCATCGCAGCCGGCTCCGCCACGTAGCGATACACGTCGGCGAATGCCAGCTTCATGGCTTCGATCATCAGGTGCTGGGCCTCGGGGCCGTCCACGGCGTGATCCGCCACGTCCCAGTGCTCCAGCAGACCCAGCGCCATCTGCGCCGCGATGCCCTGGCCGTTGGGTGGTATCTCGTGCAGCGTATGGCCAGCGAAGTCCTTGGCCAGCGGCGTGACCCATTCGGGCCGGTAGGCAGCGAGATCAGCCTCGGTCAGGGCGCCGCCGGTGTCACGCGCAAAGTGCGCCATGGCGTGGGCGATCTCGCCGCGGTAGAAGGCCTCGCCCCTGCTTTCGGCGATCAGCCTCAGGCTGCGTGCCGCGTCGGGGAAGCGAAACAGCTCCCCCACCCGGGGCGCCCGGCCCCTGGGCAGGAAGGCCTGCGCGAAGCCCGGCTGCGACGTGAGCTCGCCCAGCTCCGCCGCCATGACCCACTTGCCCTGTACAACGGGTGGCACGGCGTAGCCACGCTCGGCGATCGCTATCGCCGGCTGCATCAGCTCCGCGAACGGCAGCTTGCCAAAACGCTCGCTCAAGGCCGCCCAGCCGCCCACCGCACCGGGCACGGTGACCGAGCCCCAGCCGCGCATCGGCAGGGTCGCCCCGCCAGCGAAGAAACCGGGCGTCCACGCGGCCGGCGCCGGGCCCGAGGCGTTCAAGCCGTGCAGCCGCCTGCCATCCCAAAGGATGCAAAAGGCATCCGAGCCCAGGCCGTTGCTGCAAGGCTCCACCAGCGTCATGCAGGCCGCAGTGGCGATGGCCGCGTCAACCGCGTTCCCGCCGGCCTGCAGCACCGCCAGGCCGGCCTGCGCCGCGAGCGGGTGCGAAGTCGACACGATGTTGCGCGCAAACAGCGGGCTGCGCCGGCTCGGATAGCCGGCCTTCCAGTCGAAGGGCTTCATGAGGCTCGATTCTGGGCCGCTTGTAATGTTTTGCAACGCAGGTGGCGGGGGTCAACCGACGCGCCCGAGGCCTCGTTGTCGTCCCAAGCTCTCGCGAAGCCCGAACCGAAACCCAACCACCCTGGAGCCTTGAAGATGAACACGCTGAAGACCACCCTCGCCACTGCCCTCATCACGCTCGCCTCGGGCGTGGCCCTGGCGCAGACGCCGGCCCCCGCGACCACGCCCGCCCCGGCCGCCAAGCCGGCGGCCACCACGACGGCAGCGCCTGCCACGGCCGCCGCCCCCGCCGAGGCCGCCAGTGGCGCCAAGCATGGTCACAAGCACCACGCCAAGAAGAAGCACGCCGAGGCCAAGACCGGCGAGGCCGCCAAGACCGACGCGAAGACCGAGACCAAGACGCAGTAAGCGCCTCAGCGCTCCGCGCAAGGCCGCAGCCCTCCGGGTTGCGGCCTTTTTGCTTTGGCGCGGCGGCTCGCCCGATGGCAAATCGTGAACTGCTTCGCGAAGCATCCCGACACCCCCCGCATCGAAGCGTGGCGCACCCGGGTGACGGCTTCCTAGACTGCGCAGCTACGTCAATCCACCTCACGCCCGATGCGCCGCCTTGCCCTTCTCGCAGCCGTTTTCCTCACCAGCGCCGCCCACGCCGGCCCGGTCACGCTGGGCCTGGACGCCAGCCTCAACCTGCTGGCCTTCGGCAACATGAAGGTGAGCAGCAGCGACGTGGAAGGCCGTGTGGCCGTCGGCGGCGATGCCAGCATCAGCGGCTATTCGATCAACACCAAGACCGGCTCCAGCGCGCTGTATGCCGGCACCGGCCTCACGGTGGGCGGCAATCTGAACTTCACGAACGGCTCGATCTGGGGTGGCGTGCAGGTGGGCGGCAGCTACACGCCGTCGCAGTCCGGCACGGTCAAGGGTGGCGTGCAGTCCGGCACGGACTTCGATTTCGCCGCTGAACGCGCGCGGCTGAACCTGCTTTCGCAGACCTGGGATGCGATGGCCAACACCGGCTCGGCCTACGACAAGTGGGGCACGCTGCACTTCGACGCGAGCGGCCAGTCGCTGGCCGTCTTCGACGTCCAGGCCACTGATCTGCTGAAGAACATGCAGATCGACGGCCTGGCCGCCGGTTCGCAGGTGCTCATCAACGTGCACGGCAGCACGGTGGACTTCGGCAACCATGGCTATACGGGCTTCGAGAAGGGCCAGGTCATCTTCAATCTGGTGGATGCCGTCAACGTGCTGCTGAATGGTGGCATCAACGCCTCGCTGCTGGCGCTGGACGCCACGGTCAATCAGGGCTGGGGCCAGATCAACGGCCAGGTGGTCGTGAACAACTGGTACACCAGCATGCAGGTCAACGATGCGCCCATCCCGGGCACGACCAGCGTGCGTCCGCAAACGCCCAATGCTCAGGCGCTGCCGGAGCCTGGCTCCGTCGCACTGGTCGGGCTGGGCCTTGCGGCGCTGCTTGCCGCGCGCCGCCGTCGCGCTGCGTGATGGCCTCCTGACGCAACGAACAAACAAAAAGCCCGGACCATGCCGGGCTTTCTCGCTGCGTCGGCCGTGACGCTCAGAACGCCGGCACCACCGCGCCGCCGTACTTGGTCTCGATGAACTTCTTCACCTCGGCGCTGTTCAGCGCGGCAGCGAGCTTCTTCAGCGCCGGCGTGTCCTTGTTGTCAGCGCGCGCCACCAGCCAGTTGGCGTAGGGAGAACGGGCGTCCTCGATGGCCAGGGCGTTCTTCACTGGATTGAGCTTGGCTTCCAGCGCGTAGTTGGTGTTGATCAGCGCCAGGTCCACCTGCGGCAGGATGCGCGGCAGCGTGGCGGCCTCGATCTCGCGGAACTTCAGCTTCTTGGGGTTGTCGGCGATGTCGCGCGGCGTGGCCAAGATGTTGTCCGTGCTCTTGAGCTTGATGACGCCCGCACGGTCCAGCAGCAGCAGCGCGCGGCCTGCATTGCTGGGATCATTCGGGATCGCGACTGTGCCGCCGGCGGGGATGTCGGCCAGCGCCTTGTGCTTGCTGGAATAGGCGCCGAACGGCTCCACATGCACCGCGACCACTGGCTGCAGGTTCGCGCCCTTGCCCTTGTTGAACTCGGCCAGGTAGGGCTTGTGCTGGAAGAAGTTGGCGTCCAGGCGCTTTTCAGCGACCTGCACGTTGGGCTGCACATAGTCGGTGAACACCTTCACCTCCAGCTCCACGCCCTGCTTGGCCAACGCCGGCTTCACGAACTCCAGGATCTCGGCATGCGGCACCGCGGTGGCGGCCACCGTCAGCTTGTCTGCAGCGTTGGCGGCTGCGGCCAGCGCGAGGGCGGCCAGCGCCAGGATGATCTTGCTTTTCATAGGGAAGGACTCCTCTGGGTACAACGGAAGAAAAGGGAAAGGGGAGTGGCGTTCAGCGGTGCGTACAACGCCGCACCAGCCAGTCGCCAAGCATCTGCAGCAGCTGCACCAGCAACAGCAGCAGCACGACCGTCACCACCATCACCTCGGTCTGGAAGCGCTGGTAGCCGAAGCGGATTGCCAGGTCCCCCAGGCCACCGCCGCCGATCACGCCGGACATCGCCGTGTAGCCGACCAGCGTGATCGCGGTGACCGTGACCGCGGACCACAGAGCCGGCCGAGCCTCAGGCAGCAGCGCCTGCCAGACGATCTGCCACGTCGACGCGCCCATCGCCAGGCCCGCCTCGACAATGCCGCGGTCGACACCCCGCAGGGCGCCCTCCACCAGTCGGGCCAAGAACGGCGTCGCGCCCACCACAAGCGGCGGGATCGCGCCAGCCACGCCGAGCGAGGTGCCCGCCACCAGCAGCGTGAACGGGATCAGCACGATCAGCAGGATCACGAAAGGCAGCGAGCGCAGCACGTTCACCACCAGCGACAGCAGCGCGTAAACGCGCGGCGCCGCCAGCAACTGGCCGCGGTCGAACAGGAACAACGCCACGCCCAGCGGCAAGCCCAGCAGCACGGTGAACAGCAGCGAGCCGCCGAGCATCAGCAGCGTGTCCCAGGAGGCCAGGCCGATCTCGGCCCAGTCAATGGCATTCAGCAAGGCGTCCATCAGCGCAACGCCTCCACATGCACGCCGCGGGCCTCGAGCAGCGAGCGGGCCGCATCCAGATCGCCACCGGCCACCGAGATCGTCAGCTGACCATAGGGCTGGTCCTTGATACGGTCGATGCGGCCCGACAGGATGCCGAAGTCCAGCCCGGTGCGGCGGGCCACTTCACCCAGCAGCGGGTCATAGGTGCGCTCGCCGCGGAAGGTCAGTTGAAGCAGGTGGCCGGGCACATGAGAGAAGTCGTCCAGCAGCTGGTGCTCGTCCACATGCTCGGCCTCCCTCACGAAGCGTCGCGTGACGGCATGCCGTGGATGCAGGAAGACGTCGGCCACCGGCCCGTGCTCGACGATCAGGCCGCCGTCGATGACCGCGACGCGATCACAGACGCGGCGCACCACCTCCATCTCGTGCGTGATCAGCACGATGGTCAGGCCCAGCTCGCGATTGAGCTCGCCAAGCAGGGTCAGGATGGCACGCGTGGTCTCTGGGTCCAGCGCACTGGTGGCCTCGTCGCACAACAGCACCCTCGGAGCAGTGGCCAGCGCGCGGGCGATGCCGACACGCTGCTTCTGCCCGCCCGAGAGCTGGGCCGGGTACTTGCGGGCCTGGTCCGCGAGGCCGACGCGCGCCAGCAGCGCATCGACGCGCTGCGCAATGTCACTCGCCGAGCGGCCACCGGCTATCTTCAACGGCCAGGCGACATTCTCGGCCACGGTCTTGCCGGACAGCAGGTTGAAGTGCTGGAAGATCATGCCGATGCGCTGGCGCGCGGCGCGCAGGCCCGCGTCGCCCAGCGCCAGCAGGTCCTCCCCGGCAACGCGCACCGCACCACCGTCGGGCCGCTCCAGCAGGTTGATCAGGCGCAGCAACGTGCTCTTCCCGGCACCCGACGCGCCGATGATGCCGAACACCTCGCCGGCTTCGACGCGCAGGTCGACGCCGCGCAGCGCCGTGACGCGCTGCCGGCCAACGGCATAGGATTTGTGGACTTGTTCTAGTTCTATCACCGGTCTGGCGCAGCTCCGGCCCCATGAGGTCGAAGCGGTGTCGCAGGAGAGTCAGACCGGAATGCTAGTGATAACCCTAGATTTGGCGAACAACCGTTTGGAAATATGCAAATTACGGCCTTGGGCGCCGTAAGCCGCGTCCGGGCGGATCAGCGGATGGGCGCAATGTCGCGCAGCGCCTTCACGGCACCCGCGCCAACAGCTGCGCCGAAGCGCTTGGCCAGCCGTTCGGCCACGTTGTCCTTGGGCGTGTAGTCGATGACCTCCTCGGCCTTGATGACCTCGCGAGCCACGTAGTCCAGATTGCCGAAGTGGTCGGCCAGGCCGATTGCGACGGCCTGCTCGCCGTTCCAGAACAGGCCGGAGAAGGTGTCCGGCGTTTCCTTCAGCCGCTTGCCTCGGCCCTCGCGCACGACCGCGATGAATTGCTGGTGGATCTGATCCAGCATGGCCTGGGCATAGGCACGCTGCTTCGGGAGCAGTGGACTGAACGGGTCCAGCATGCCCTTGTTCTCGCCGGCCGTCAGCAGGCGACGCTCGACGCCCAGCTTATCCATCAGCCCGGTGAAGCCGAAGCCGTCCATCAGCACGCCGATGGAGCCCACCACCGAAGCCTTGTCGACGTAGATCTCGTCGGCAGCTGCAGCGATGTAATAGGCGCCCGAAGCGCACATCTCCTCGACGACGGCGTAGACGGGCTTGCCGTACTGCTTGCGCAGCCGCTTGATCTCGTCATAGACGATGCCGGCCTGCACCGGGCTGCCACCGGGCGAGTTGATGCGCAGCACAACAGCCTGGGCCGCATCGTCCTTGAAGGCGTCCTTCAGCGCAGCGAGCAGCAACTCGGCGCTGGCCTCGGAGTCGGCAGCAATCTCGCCGCGCACCTCGACGAGGGCGGTATGAGGCGTGGCCGTCGGCGTCATGTGCCGGCCCTGCCACAGGCTGTAGACCAGCAGGGCCGCGAGTACCAGCCAGAACAGCCGGAAGGTGGTGCGCCAGCGCCGCTCGGCGCGCCTATCGCGCAGGAAGTCACGAGCGAGCTCGGCCAGCACGGCCTCGTGCTGTGGCGCCACCCGAGGCGGTGGAACGCCCACGGGATCATGCATGGGGGGCGGCAGGTCGTCGTCAGGGATGCTCATGTCAACCTTCGAAGGCGGGTTGGGTGTCGCGTGTCGGATGCCAGAAGACCTCGCCGTCACGCTCGGTCAGTTCGATCTTGGTCAGCCGCCCGCGCGTGCAGGGGCCCATCAGGCATTGGCCGGTCAGGGGGTCGTAGACGGCACCATGGATGCTGCACATGATGAAGCGTTTGTCACCGTCGAGGAACTCGCCTTCCTGCCAGTCCATCTCGGTCGGCACATGGGCGCAGCGGTTCAGGTAGGCCACGGCCTGCCCATCGAAGCGCAGCGCAAAGGCGCGCACGGGCTCTCGCCACTGGATGACGTCGAAGCTGACGGCCTTGCCGCGCTCCGGCAGCTCGGCTGACGTGCACAGGCGCTGCGGCGGCGCAACGTCGGGCTCAGGCATGCTGGATCAGCCAGTCGTGCAGCTCGCGCGTCGAATGCGCGACGAACAGCGGTTTGTGCTCGGCGAAGGTCTCGTGGTCGTGCGCGCCGAAGCTGACGGCAACGCAGGGCACCCCGGCGTTGGCAGCCAGCAGCAGGTCATGCGTGGTGTCGCCGATCATCAGCGTGCGCTCGGGCTCGGTACCGAACTCGCGCATCAGCTCCAGCAGCATCTGCGGATGCGGCTTGGAGCGGGTCTCGTCGGCCGTGCGACTGCCGTCGAACACCTTCGTCAGCTCGCTGGACGCGAGCACGCGGTCCAGGCCCACGCGGTTCTTGCCGGTGGCGACGGCCAGCCAGTGGTGGCGGGCCTTCAAGGCCTGCAGCATCTCCACACTGCCATCGAACAGCGCCACCTCGTGCTCGGCGCCAAGATAGTGGTGGCGGTAGCGCAGGCCCAGCTCGCCGTAGCGATCGTGCGACAGGCCCGGCACCACATGTTCCAGCGCATCGCGCAGGCCAAGGCCGATGACGTACCTGGCACGCTCGAACTCGGGCTCGGGCAGGCCGATGTCGACAGCGGCGCGCTGGATGCAGCGCGCGATCAGGGCGGTGGAGTCGAACAGGGTGCCATCCCAGTCGAAGGCGATCAGGTCGAAGCGTTGGGGTCTCATGGGTTCATCAGCTTCGCACACTCCGGCGGCAACGGCGCTTCCAGCGTCATCTCGGCCCCGCTGGCCGGATGGGTGAAGCGCAGGCGCCGGGCGTGCAGGAACATGCGATCGAACTTCAGCGCGCCGCGCGCCAGCTCGTGGTTGCGTTCGAAGTCACCGTACTTGGGGTCGCCCACTATGGGGTGGCCGGCCTGCTGCAGGTGGACGCGGATCTGATGGGTTCGGCCGGTCTTGATGGTCACGTCGAGCAGGCTGAACCGCGCCGTCCTCTGCATCACCTTGACCAGGCTGATGGAACGCTTGGCTTGCGGCTCATCGGCCTTGCCCGGCCTGACCCAGCGCTCGCCGTCACTGCCGACAAACTTGACCAGAGGCACATCGATGACCTTGAGCTTGTCCGGCCACTCGCCCCACACCAGCGCGGCGTAGGTCTTGCCGGTCTCGCGGTCGCGCAACTGGTCCTGCAGCGCCACCAGCGCGCTGCGCTTCTTGGCGATCATCAGCAAGCCCGAAGTCTCCTTGTCCAGCCGGTGCACCAGCTCCAGGAACTTGGCTGCGGGCCGCGCGCGGCGCAGCGCCTCGATGACGCCATAGCTGACGCCCGAGCCACCGTGCACGGCGACGCCGGCCGGCTTGTCGATCACCAGCAGATGCTCGTCCTCGAAAACGACCGGAAACTCGCGCGCCGGCGCCTCGGGCGCGGCCGGCCTCTCGGGCACACGCACCGGCGGGATGCGCACCTCGTCGCCGATCTCCAACCGGGTGTCAGCCTGCGCCCGGCCCTTGTTGACACGCACCTCGCCGGCCCGGATCACCCGGTAGACATGCGTCTTGGGCACACCCTTGAGCTCGCGCAGGAGGAAGTTGTCCAGGCGCTGGCCGGCCGATCCCTCGTCCACGACGACGCGTCGAACCGCGGGTTTGTCCGTACCCACAGTGGTCGTCAACCCCGTGGCAGGGGCCTCAGGGCCTGCCCCTATAATCCTTTTCACCACGTTGCTGCCGTAAGTGTTTGATTTTTTTGATTTTAGCGGTGGCGACGCGGCGCCTGAGGGGCTAACCCCCGGGCACAAACAGGCGATGCAACGCATCCTGAGGCCGGCAGGCGGTTTCCCCAAGTGAAACAGCGGTCGGCAACACGATGTGGCAGAGCGATGACACCCGGAACCCACCGGCTTCTCTTCAAACGCCTAGAAACGAGAAGAGCGCCGGTTGCCAAACAAGGTTTTCACGGCGTGAGAGCGCGCGATCCGGTTCAAGGACCGGACCGCAAGAGCTCGCGCCAGCGTCCAGCAGTCCTTCGCGGATGAGCACTCCCCTTCCCCACCCGCTGCGCCCTGCCGCGCGACCCCAGCCAGAAGCTGCGGTGGTCGCCTGGCCCGGCGCGTTCGCGTTCACGCGCGGCTGGGTCGAGGCTGGGCTTGTCCGCGTCATGGCCGCCCGGTCGCATGCGCCAACGCCGCCCGGCGTCTGACCTCCGTCAGAAACCCGAGCGGTCCAGGGCACTCCTTCCACGGTTCCACGCTGTCGCTCGTGCGTCTTGAACGCCACCTTCTGGTGGCATGACGTTGCGCGTCTCCGCACGGGGCGCGCGAGGAGTGATGACATGAAACGCATGCTGATCAATGCGACGCAGCCGGAAGAGCGGCGCCTCGCGATCGTCGATGGCCAGAAGCTGCTCGACTTCGAGACCGAGATCGAAGGCCGGGAACAGCGCAAGGGCAACATCTACAAGGCCGTCGTGACGCGGGTCGAGCCTTCGCTCGAAGCCTGCTTCGTCGACTACGGCGAGGACCGCCACGGCTTCCTGCCGTTCAAGGAAATCTCGCGCCAGTTCTTCCGCGAAGGCGCCGACGTCAAGAACGCGACCATCAAGGACGCGATCAAGGAAGGCCAGGAGCTGCTGGTCCAGGTCGAAAAGGAAGAGCGCGGCAACAAGGGCGCGGCGCTGACCACGTTCATCTCGCTGGCCGGCCGCTACCTGGTGCTGATGCCCAACAACCCGCGCGGCGGTGGCGTTTCGCGCCGCATCGAGGGCGAGGACCGCGAGGAGCTCAAGGAGAACCTCGACCAGCTCGAGTACCCGAAGGGCATGAGCCTGATCGCCCGCACCGCCGGCATCGGCCGCTCCGCCGCCGAGCTGCAGTGGGACCTGAACTACATGCTCAAGCTCTGGACCGCGATCGACGACGCGTCCAAGGGCGGCAAGGGCGCCTTCCTGATCTACCAGGAGAGCAGCCTCGTCATCCGCGCGATCCGCGACTACTTCACCGCCGACATCGGCGAGATCCTGATCGACACGGACGACCTGTTCGAGCAGGCCCACCAGTTCATGAACCACGTGATGCCTGACCAGGGCCATCGCGTGAAGCGCTACCGTGACGATGCGCCGCTGTTCAGCCGCTTCCAGATCGAACATCAGATCGAGACGGCCCACAGCCGCACGGTGAACCTGCCGTCCGGCGGCGCCATCGTCATCGACCACACCGAAGCCCTCGTCTCGGTCGACGTCAACTCGGCCCGAGCCACGCGTGGCGGCGACATCGAGGAAACCGCGACCCGCACCAACCTCGAAGCGGCCGACGAGATCGCCCGCCAGATGCGCCTGCGCGACCTCGGCGGCCTGATCGTCGTGGACTTCATCGACATGGAGGAGTCCAAGAACCGCCGTGACGTGGAACAGCGCCTGCGCGACGCGCTGCGCAACGACCGTGCCCGCGTGCAGTTCGCCTCCATCAGCAAGTTTGGCCTGCTCGAGATGAGCCGCCAGCGCCTGCGCCCGGCGCTCAGCGAAGGCAACCACATCACCTGCCCGCGCTGCAATGGCACCGGCCACATCCGCGACACGGAGAGTTCCGCGCTGCAGATCCTGCGCATGGTCCAAGAAGAGGCCATGAAGGACAACACCGCCGCCGTGCACGTGCAGGTGCCGGTGGAGGTGACCTCGTTCCTGCTGAACGAGAAGCGCACCGAGATCACCAAGATCGAGCTGAAGCAGCGCGTCACCGTGCTGCTGGTGCCCAACAAGCACCTCGAGACGCCCAACTACAAGCTGGAGCGCCTGCGCCACGACGACCCGCGCCTGGAAAACCTGCAGGCCAGCTACACGATGATCGAGGAGCCGGACGACGAGGTGGGCATCACCCGTCGCGGCGACGTCGAGAAGAAGAACAAGCAGGAGCCGGTCATCAAGGGCATCCTGCCCGAGCAGCCCGCGCCCATCGCTGCACCGGCACCCGCACCGGTCGTGGCTCCGGCCCCGGCGCCCGTGGTCGCCGCGCCCGCACCGGCCGCCAAGGGCTTCTTCAGCCGCCTGCTCAGCTTCTTCGGCGGTGGCGACTCGGCCCCGGCCCCCGTGCCGGCCGTGGAAGCTCCCGCACCTGCCGCGGCCGCCACCGACAAACCCAAGCGCGAAGGCGGCCGTGACGGCCGTCGCGATGGGCGCCGTGGTGAGCGTGGTGAGCGTGGTGAGCGTGGTGAGCGTGGTGAACGCGGTGGCCGCCGCGACGGCAAGCCTCAAGAGACCCGCGGTGATCGCGGTGATCGCAACACCAAGCGCGCAGACGGTGGCGACAAGCCCGAACAGCAGCAGCGCCCCGAACGTGGTGAACGCGCAGAACGTGGTGAACGTGGTGAACGTGGTGAACGTGCGGAGCGCGGTGAGCGCCGCCCGCGTGGCGAGCGCCAGGAGCGCCCGCCGGTCGAGACGGTGGCTGCACTGCCGGCCGCCGCGCCGCTGAGCGAGGAACTGGCCGCCGTCCATGACGCGCCGCCCGCTTTCGTTGACAGCCAGGCCGAGGCTGCCCTGCCCCCGACCGGCGACACGCCGGCCGGCGAGGAGCGCCAGGGCCGCGGCCGCCGCCGCCGCCGTGGTGGCCGAGACCGCGAGGAGCAGGCTGGTGCCGACGCCGAAGGCGTCATCGAGGCTGGCGCCGAAACACCGGTGGAGGCGTCCGCCGATGGCGCATCGCCGGTCGAGAGCGATGACGCCGGCGAAGGCCACGGGCGTGAAAGCCGCCGTCGCGGGGGTCGCAACCGCAATCGCAACCGCCGTGAGGACGGTGCTGTCGAAGGACAGGAATCCCCGGCCGCCGATGAGACCGCCGCCGAGGTGGCAGCACCTGCCGCTCCGGTGCAGAGCTCGTTGATCGAGGACGCCATGGCCGCCGCTCCGGCTCCGGCTCCGGCGCCGGCCCCCGCTCCGGTCGCCGCCGTGCCTGCGCCCGTCCAGGCCCCGGCACCCGTCGTCGAGGCCTTCAAGCTGCCGATGAACGAACTGCAAGCCATTGCCGAAGGCGCCGGTCTGCAGTGGGTCAACTCGGACGCCGACAAGATCGCCGCCGCGCAGGCCGCCATCGCGGCCGAACCCGCGCCGGCCCCGCTGGGCCGCGAGCCCGCGCCTGTCGTTGTCGTCGACGAGGGCCCGCTGGTGCTCGTCGAGACCCGCAAGGATCTGAGCCAGGTCAAGCTGCCCTTCGAGGCGTGACCGGTTGACCCCTGAAACGCCGCCGGTCACAAGCCGGCGGCGTTTTGCTTTCTTGAGCTTCACCGAGGCGTCCATGACCACGACTACCGCGAACCCTCACGCGAACACGGCACCGGCCAAGATGCCGCCGCAGATCCCCTACATCATCGGCAACGAGGGATGTGAGCGCTTCAGCTTCTACGGCATGCGCAACATCCTGACGGTCTTCATGATGACCAGCCTGCTGCTGGCCATCCCCGAGGACTTGCGCAAGGCCGAGGCCAAGGAGGTGTTCCACACCTTCGTCATCGGCGTCTACTTCTTCCCGCTGCTGGGCGGCTGGCTGGCCGATCGCTTCTTCGGCAAGTACCCGACCATCTTCTGGCTAAGCCTCGTGTACTGCGCTGGTCATGCCTGCCTGGCGATCTTCGAAGACAACATCCGCGGCTTCTACTTCGGCCTGTTCCTGATCTCGCTGGGCTCAGGCGGCATCAAGCCGCTGGTCAGCAGCTTCGTCGGCGACCAGTTCGACAAGAGCAACCGCTCGCTGGCCCAGAAGGTCTATGACGCCTTCTACTGGATCATCAACTTCGGCAGCTTCTTCGCGTCGCTGCTGATGCCCGTCATCCTCAAGGCCTTCGGCGCCAGCGTGGCCTTCGGCCTGCCGGGCCTGCTGATGGGGCTGGCCACTCTGATCCTGTGGAGTGGCCGCAAGAAGTACGTGCACCAACCGCCCCGCGGCGCCAACCCGCACAGCTTCCTGAAGGTGGTTTGGACGGCGCTGAAGGCCGGTGGCCTGGGGCTGGGCGTCGCGGCACTGGGCCTGATCGGCGCAGCCTACAGCCTGAGCCAGATGGGCAGCCTGGGCTTCGTCGCTGCGGTCTGCCTGGCGCTGGTTCTCGTGATGGGCTTCGGGGGCATCGGCGCAGCGCTGCAGCTGGAGCGCGCTCGCGGCGTGCATCCTGACGAGGCGGTGGACGGCGCGCGCGCCGTGCTGCGCGTGCTGGTGCTGTTCGCTCTGGTCACGCCGTTCTGGTCGCTGTTCGACCAGAAGGCCTCGACCTGGGTGCTGCAGGCCGACCAGATGAGCAAGCCCGAGTGGTTCCAGTCTTCCATGATGCAGGCGCTGAACCCGGCCCTGGTGATGATCCTCATCCCCTTCAACAACCTGGTGCTCTACCCGACGCTTGCGCGCATGGGCCTGAAGGTCACGGCGCTGCGTCGCATGGGCGCGGGCATCGCGCTGGCCGGCGTCGCCTGGATCTTTGCCGGCATGCTGCAGCTCTGGCTGGACGCAGGCGACACGGTCAGCATCGTCTGGCAGATGCTGCCCTATGTGGCGCTGACGCTGGGCGAGGTGCTGGTCTCCGCCACCGGCCTGGAGTTTGCGTACAGCCAGGCGCCCTTGTCCATGAAGGGCACCATCATGAGCTTCTGGAGCCTGTCGGTGACGGTGGGCAATCTGTGGGTACTGCTGTCCAACGTCAGCATCAAGAGCCCGACGGCGCTGGCCGCCATCCACTCCACCGGCTACAGCGAGACGGCCTGCCTGATGTTCTTCTTCGCAGGCTTCGCGCTGGTGGCGGCGCTGCTGTTCGCCTTGGTGGCACGACGCTATCCGATGCAGAACAATTACCGCGGCTGACGCCGCCATGGGCCGGCATGGGTGAAATTACCCGGGCCGCCCGCCGCGCCGCAAGCGCGCCGCGCTCTACGATGCCGCCCGACTGCCCCCGGGCGGCATTTTTCTTTCCGACGGTGCCTGAATGACCCAGCGTCCCTACATCGACCCGACGTCAGCCGCCGCGGAAGCTCCGGCTCCGCCGCCCGCCGAGGCGCCAGCGGCCTGGCAGCAGGCCTCGCACCGCCCACGCCCCAAGCCTGGCCGCGTGCCGCGTCCGGCCTCCGCACCGAAGACGGGTTATTTCACTCGCCACTGGCGCGGCGAGCTGAGCCTGGTGCGCAGCTACTGGCTGAACAACTTCCTCGTCGCTGCGCCACTGGCCCTGCTGCTGACGGGCCTGATGAGCTGGATCAGCGTCAAGGGCGACTCGCTGCAGCTCAGCGCCATCGTCGTGCTGCTGGGCTTCCCGCTGCTGGTGGTACTGGACGTCTGGTGCCTGGTCGGCACCTGGCGCGCAGCCACGGCCTATCTGCGCCACCACGGCTCGCTGCTGTGGGGCTGGCTGGCCCGCATCACGCTGGTACTGGGCACGCTGCAACTGGCCGCCTCGATACTGTTTGGCTTCCTGCCCGGCGTGGGCGAGTTCTGGCAGATGGCGCGCGGCATTGACCCGATCGGCCAGGCCCAGTTCAGCTTCTCGGCCGACGGCCGCAGCCTGCGCCTGGAGGGCGTTATCGGCATGGGCGACGGAGAGCGGCTGCGCACGCTGCTTGGCAGCGAGGCTGCGCGCGGGCTCAAGCGCGTGGAGCTGTCGTCGCCCGGCGGCCGCGTGCGCGAGGCCGAACGCATGGCCAGCGCGCTGAAGGCCCACCACCATGAGGCGCGCGCCGTCGGCACCTGCGCCAGCGCCTGCACGCTGGTCTTCCTTGCCGGCAACCCGCGCCACCTGGCACCGCAGGGGCAACTGGGCTTTCACCGCGCCTCGACCGGCACCTACAACCCGGTCTTCGAGGAACTGGCCAACCAGCAACTGGCCCAGACCTACCGCGAGCTGGGACTGCCGCAGGGCATGATCGACAAGACGCTGCGCACCTCGTCTCGCAGCATGTGGTTCGTGCCGCGCGAGGAGCTGCAGGCGCACGGGTTGATCGCGCCGTCGCCGCGCACCATGGCCATCCCGCTGCCACTTGCTGCCGCCCCCCAGGCCGATTACGAAGATGCGCTGCACATGCACCCGGTCTGGGAAGCGCTGGACCGGCGCGCGCCTGGCACCATAGATGCGGTGGCCCAGCGCATGTCGGCGGCCCGCGCGGCAGGCGCCGCAGACGACGATGTGCAGGCCACCGCGCTGGCGCCATTGGCGGCCCAGATGCCAGCCCTGGTCAATGGCACGGACAGCGCGCAGCGCCGACGCTATGTGCAGCTCGTCGCCGACCAGCTCAAGGCGCTACGCACGCCGGCCCAACCCGGAGCCCGGCCGGTGTGCCGCGACCTGCTGGACGGCCGCCTGGGTGCGCGCCAGCAGGTTCCCGTCGAGTTGCAGGCCCGAGAGACCCAGTGGCTGCTGGACGTGGCCAGCGGCCCGCCGCCGCGCAGACAGCCCAAGCCGCCGAGCGGCATCGAGATCGAGGTGCTCAGCCGCTCGGTGGGTGCGTCCGCGCAGGGCATGCTGGCGCGCCTGTGGACCGATGCATCCGACAGCGCCGGCGCTGGCACCGCCTGCGAGCCCGTCATCGCCCTGCTGGAGCGGCTGCCGGCCCAGCCACCGGCACGGCGCGAGCTGGCCGAAAGACTGCTGTTCCACCCTCGCTGACGCCCCCTTTTTTCTCGTTTCTTCATGGAGTTGCTCTCGTGACCTTTGCCTCCTCACTGCGCCTGTCGCGCCTGCCCTTGCTGGCCACCCTTCTGGGCCTCAACCTGTCGGCGCAGGCAGCGCCTGCTGCCGTCAGCTTCGACACCACACCACGCGCTGGCCAGCACCAGCGCCAGATGATCGACATGCAGGCCGTCATGCGCATGCGTCTCGAGGCCGGTCCGGATGCCACGGAGGAACAACGCGCCAAGATCGCCCAGACGGCAACGCAGATGAGCCAGACCGGGCCTGTGAAGATGGCCCTGCAGATGCAGCAGGTCATGAAGGTCGGCATGGCCGACACCGGGGGGTGGCTGCCGGTGACCGTGTCCGTCACCAACAAGGGCGGCACCATGGAAGTGGGCGGCAGGACGATGCCGCTGCCCAAGAACAACGCGGGCGATCTGAGCTTCTCTGCCCGCTTCAATCCCAAGGACTTCAGCTTCGACGTGCAGCAGTTCGATGGCGGTTCGCCGGAGCTGAAGGCCGCCATGGGCCAGCAGGCCACTGCCGTGATCGGCGAGGCCCTGCAGCTGTACAAGGCGCTGGCCCAGCGGCCGCTGAAGATCGGCGAAAGCGTGGATGTTCCGTTCAACATGGCCCTGCCCATGCCCATGCCTGGCGGCGCGGGCAACATGCAGAGCACGGTGCGCTACACGCTGGTGCGCGTGGCCAACGGGGTGGCTCATTTCGACCTGGCCATGGACCTCAAGATGGACATCAGCACCCCGCTGCCCCGCCCCGCGGCAGCGGCGTCGGCGGCATCTGCCGCTGGAGCCGACGCTGCCGATGCCCCACCCCAGATGATGCAGATGGTGATCAACGGCAGCGGCAAGGGCAGCAGCTCGCTGCGCCTGGCCGACCGGCTTCAGCAGGCCAGCCGCCTGTCGATGAACATGAAGATGACGATGAACGGCCCCGACAACGGGCGCATGCTGATGGAGATGGACATGGACATGCAGTCCAAGGGTGAGTCGCTGGCCAAGCCGGCCGCCAAGAAGAAGCCCTAGGCCTTTTCGACGACGACGAAGCTGACCGCATAGTCGGTCTCGTCGCTGAGCGTCACCTGCCCACTCAACCCACGCTCGGCAAACCAGTCCGCCAGCGCGCCGGAGAGCCTCAGCACCGGCCGGCCGCTGGCCTCATTGAGGATCTGGCAGTCGGGCAGGCGCATGGGCAGGTGCAGGCCCAGGCCGATGGCCTTGCTGAAGGCCTCCTTCGCGGAGAAGCGCGTCGCCAGGTAGCGCAAGCCCCTGGCCTCGGCGCGCGCGCGGCGCGCGCGGAAGACCTGCAGTTCCTGCGGCCCAAGGACCTTCTCGGCAAAGCGCTCGCCGCGACGGGCCAGCGTGGCCTCGATGCGGCGGATGTCGCAGATGTCGGTACCAATGCCGTAGATCATGGGAGGGCGATCACGAGGTTGCGGATGGGCTGGCCATCGAGCATGAAGTCGGTCTCGCCGACGACGCGCCCGCCTTCTCTGCGATAGAAGCGCTGGGCGCGCTCGTTGCCCACCCAGACACTGAGCCACAGCGCCTGGCCTGGCCAGTTGCCCCGCGCAGCGGCCAGCAGCCGGGCACCCACGCCATGGCCGGTGCAGGGCGGTGCGACGTACAGCCGCTCCAGTTCGAGCAGCAACGGCTCTGCCGCGGGTGCCGGCACGCCCTGTCGGATCTGGGCGAAGCCTTGCAGGGCCCCGCTCTCGCCTTCCGCCAGCCATAGAGCCTGCTGCGGATCGGCGATCAACCGTTCGAAGGCAGCCGGCGTGAAGGAGGTGGCCAGATACGGCAGGAAGCGGGACTCCACGCCGTGTGTGGCATAGCTGTCCAGCCACACCCAGCACGCCAGTGCCGCAAGGCGGGGCGCGTCATCCGCGACTGCGCGGCGCAGGATCGCCGCTGCCCCTGCGCCCGGCCGGATGGGGCTCATGCGTAGGCCGTCGCGATCACGCGTTGGTAGGCACGCACCGTCTCGGCATAGCCCAGCTCCAGCGCGTCGGCGATGAGGGCATGGCCGATGGAGGCCTCCAGCACGCCGGGCACGTGGCGCAGGAAGACGCTGAGGTTGTCGCGGTTCAGGTCGTGGCCGGCATTGATGCCCAGCCCCGCCCTCAGCGCGGCCTCGGCCGTCGCCGTGAAGCCGGCCAGGACCTCGGCCTGACCCGCGGTGCCGAAGGCGCTGGCGAAGGTCTCGGTGTAGAGCTCGATGCGGTCCGCGCCGAGCTCTGCCACGGCGGCCATGGCGGCGGGGTTGGGGTCCATGAAGAGGCTGACGCGCACGCCCAGGTCCTGCGCCTCCTGGATCAGCGGCGCCAGGCGTCCGGCATCGGCAGGCAGCGTCCAGCCATGGTCCGAGGTGAACTGGTCTTCCGCATCGGGCACGAAGGTCACCTGGTGCGGACGGTGGCGGCGCACGAAGTCCATCAGGTTCTGCGTCGGGTTGCCCTCGATGTTGAACTCGGCCTGGGGCCATTCCTTCAAGAAGGCGGCGAGGTCGTCGACGTCGCTCGCGCGGATGTGGCGCGCATCGGGACGCGGGTGCACGGTGATGCCCTGGGCACCCGCCAGCAGGCATTGCTCGGCCGCACGCAGCACGCTGGGGATGCCGAGGTGGCGGGTATTGCGCAGCAGCGCGACCTTGTTGACGTTGACCGACAGGGCGCAGCGGGCGCCAGCATGAGCGAGCGGATTCATGGAGTCAGGAGTCGAGCAGTTGTTGCACGTCCACCATCAGCGCGCGGGTGCGCAGCGCCTGGTGGCCCAAATGGTAGTGGAGCAGTCCGCGCAGCGTCGTCTTCAGGGTCGAAGGTGCGGCCGCGCAGGCCTGGCGTAGCGCCGCCGGGCTGCCGTGCAGCAACGCGGCCTGCAGCTGGACCAGCAGCGCGCCGGACAGGCTGGCATCGCCCGTCGGCGGGATCAGGCCGGACTCGGGCGAGAGCTGGTAGCGGCGGGCCGGCTCGATCGGCGCCTGCGTGGGCGTAACGACGCTGAGGTCCGGCAGCAGGCCCAGCTCGGCCAGCAGCTTGAGCTCGAAAGCGCGCAGCGCGGCATCGCCCTCGGCCAGGTGGGCCAGCGCGTCGGCATAGGCGTCAAAGAGCTGCGGATGCGGATCGTGGCGGGCCAGCAGCTTGAGCAGCAGCTCGTTCAGGTAGTAGCCGGAGAACAGCGCCGCACCGGCCGGCAGCGTGGCGCCACCGCCCCATTCGGCGCTGCGCAGCGTCTGCACCTCCCCGCCATCGGGCGAAGCCGATTTGCCGGGCCTGCTGAGGCTGACGGTGATGCGCTGCAGCGGCAGCAGCACGGCGCGCAGCTGCGAATATGGCCTCTTGGCACCCTTGGCCGCGACGGCCACTCGGCCGGACTCACGCGTGAACAGGTCGAGGATGAGGCTGGACTCGCTCCAGTCGTGCTGGTGCAGCACATACGCCGGCTGCACCAAAGGCGCGCGGCTTGCGGTCACCGTCCGGCGCCGGGCCGCCGCGAGCCGGGCGAACCCCGTTGGGGGGTCGCAAGCGTACCCGCCGGACTGGGGGCCTCATTCATAGCCGTAGCTGCGCAGATGCTCTTCCGTATCCGCCCAGCCGGAACGTACCTTGACCCACAGCTCCAGGAACACGCGGCCGTCCATCAGGTGCTCCAGTTCCTGGCGCGACTCCGAGCCAATGCGCTTCAGCCGCTCACCGCCCTGGCCGATGATCATGCCCTTGTGCGCATCGCGCTCGACAACGATGCTGGCGCTGATGCGGCGCAGCTCGCCCTCCTCTTCCCACTTGTCGATGACGACGGTGGATGTGTAGGGCAGCTCGTCGCCGGTCAGGCGGAACAGCTTCTCGCGGATGATCTCGCTGGCGAGGAACTTCTCGCTGCGGTCGGTCAGCGCGTCCTCGTCATAGAACCAGCCCTGCTCCGGCAGATAGGGCTTGAGGATCTTGAAGAGGCGGGTCACGTCCGCCTCCTTCTTGGCCGACAGCGGCACGAACTCGGCAAAGTTGCGGCGCTCCTGCATGCCCTTGAGCCAGGGCGCCAGCTCGGCGCGGCGGTGCACGGCGTCGAGCTTGTTGGCGATCAGCACGACGGGCTTGTCCTCGGGCAGCAGGCCCAGCACCTTGGCATCATCCAGGCCGAAGCGGCCGGCCTCGACGACAAACAGCACCAGGTCCACGTCGGCCAGCACGCCGTGCACGGTGCGGTTCAGCGTGCGATTCAACGCGGCGTTGTGCCTGGTCTGGAAGCCCGGCGTGTCGACGAAGACGAACTGTGCCTCGTCCACGGTGCGCACGCCGGTGATGCGATGGCGGGTCGTCTGCGCCTTGTCGGAGGTGATGCTGACCTTCTGGCCCACGAGGGCGTTCAGCAGCGTGGACTTGCCCACGTTGGGTCGACCGACGATGGCGATCAGGCCACAACGCTGAGCGGACGGCTGCGGTACTTCGGATGCGGGCACGGTGGGCTCGGTCATGGTTTGCCTCGTTCGGCAGTCAGTCTATCCAGCAGGCGGCGGGCTGCCTCCTGCTCGGCGGTGCGGCGGGAACGGCCGACACCCAGTTCGGCCACGTCGAGCGCCGGCACGGCGCATTCGACCTCGAAGGTCTGGGCATGGGCCTGGCCACGCGTTGCGACGATACGGTAGCTCGGCACGGCAATGCGGCGGGCCTGCAGCCATTCCTGCAGCGCGGTCTTGGCGTCCTTGGCGAAGTCGCCGGCACTGGTCGACGTGGCAATGGTCTCGCCGAGCAGGCGGCGCACGATGGCGAGCGCGGCGTCATAGCCAGCGTCGATGTAGGCGGCGCCAAGCAGTGCCTCGACCGCATCGGCCAGGATGGAGGGGCGCTGCGCGCCGCCGCCGCGGGCCTCACCGTCGGACATCTTCAACACGGCCGGCAGGCCCAGCGCCAGGCCCAGCTTGTGCAGGCTGTCCTCGCGCACGAGGTGGGCGCGCACGCGGGTCAGGTCGCCTTCGTCGGAGCCGGCGTATCGCTCGTAGAGCAGGCTGGACACGGCCAGGCTGAGCACGGCGTCGCCGAGGAATTCCAGCCGCTCGTTGTGGTCGGCGCCATAGCTGCGGTGCGTCAGCGCGCGGGTCAGCAACTCGGTCCGCTGGAAGCGATGGCCGAGGCGGCGTTGCAGGTCGTCGAGAGCGGCGTTCATTGACGCGAGGCAGGCGTCAATGCCGTCAACGCGACTTGCCCCGGTACTTGATCATCAGGTAGACCGGACCGAAGAGGTCGATCTCCCGATCCCAGGCGAACTCGATGACGACCTTGTCGCTGCCATCCTTGGTGACGACCAGGTCGCCCCCAGTGATGCTCTGGATGGAGTACTCGACCTGCCTGGCCTTGTCGAACTCCTGGCGCACCTGCGGCACGGTGGACGGGTTGCCCGCCGCGATACGGTCGACGACGCGCTGCACGGTGTAGTACTCGAGCACGGTCGGAAAGACCTTCATGCCGATGACGGCCACCACGGCAATGACGCCGCCCCAGAACAGCAGGCCGATCAGCGTGAGGCCACGCTGGCGGTGCAGCGAGGAGGGGAAGGTGGTGCGAGCGGGACGACGGTGGCTCATCTGCATCAATCGAATCAATCGAAGAAGGTTCCGACGCGCTTGAGGTTACCGAAATTCATCCAGACCAAGAAGGCCTTGCCGACGATGTTCTCGTCGGGCACGAAACCCCAGAAGCGCGAATCGCGCGAGTTGTCACGGTTGTCGCCCAGCATGAAGTAGTGGCCGGCCGGTACCTTGCAGGTCACGCCTTCGATGGTGTAGCGGCAGTTCTCGTTGAACGGGAAGGGGCCGTCGGCACGGTCGGCACGGAAGAAGCGCTGCGCGTCGGGCTGGACGAGGATCTGGTGCTCCTTGTCACCCAGCTTCTCCAGGAAGCGTTGGCGGTAGACGCGCGCGTCCTCGTCGTAGAAGTTGCCCTGGGGCTGCACGGGCGCGGCCTGGCCGTTGATGTAGAGCTTCTGGTTGATGTAGCTCACTTCGTCGCCCGGGATGCCGGCAACCCGCTTGATGAAGTCGGTACTCGGGTCTTCGGGGTAACGGAAGACCATCACGTCGCCGCGCTTCACGTCGTTGTTGGCGATGATCTTCTTGTTCAGCACCGGCAGGCGCACACCGTAGTGGAACTTGTTGACGAGGATGAGGTCTCCCACCAGCAGCGTGGGCACCATGGAGCCCGACGGGATCTTGAAGGGCTCGAACAGGAAGCTGCGCAGCAGGAAGACGACAAGGATCACCGGGAACAGGCCGGCGGTCCAGTCCAGCCACCAGGGCTGCTGCAGGATCTGCTGGCGTGCAGGCTCGATGTCGCCGTCCACGCGCGAGATGCCCTGGGCGGCCAGGGTCTCGCGGCGCTTGGCGTCATTGGCGGCAAGCGCATCGGCCGCCGCGCGTCGGGCCGGTGCGAAGTGGAAACGCTCGGCCAGCCAGTACAGCATGGTCACGGTCGTCAGGATGAAGAGCAGCAGCGCGAAGTTGCCATTCCAGCGGCCGACGTACCAGCCGCCCAGATAGGCCACCAGGGCCGCGTACAAAACACCGGTCAGAGCGCTCATCGGGGAGGTTTTCAAGGCTGGATGGGGGAGTTCAATCGTCGACTTGCAGGATGGCGAGGAAGGCTTCTTGCGGCACTTCCACCGAGCCGATCTGCTTCATGCGCTTCTTGCCGGCCTTTTGCTTTTCCAGCAGCTTGCGCTTGCGGGTGATGTCACCGCCGTAGCATTTTGCCAGCACGTTCTTGCGCAGCGCCTTGATGTTCTCGCGGGCGATGATGTTGGCGCCGATGGCGGCCTGGATGGCCACGTCGTACATCTGGCGCGGGATCTGCTCGCGCATCTTGGCAGCCACCGCGCGGCCGCGGTACTGGCTCTGGCTGCGGTGCACGATCATGGCCAGCGGGTCGACACGGTCACCGTTGATCATGATGTCGACCTTGACGACGTCGGCCGCGCGGTATTCCTTGAACTCGTAGTCCATGGACGCATAGCCGCGCGACGCGCTCTTGAGCTTGTCGAAGAAGTCCAGCACGATCTCGGCCAGCGGGATCTCGTAGGTCAGCATGACCTGCTTGCCGTGGTAGGCCATGTTGAGCTGGATGCCGCGCTTCTGGTTGGCCAGCGTCATGACGACGCCGACATAGTCCTGCGGCATGTACAGGTGCACCGTGACGATGGGCTCGCGGATCTCTCGCATGCGGCCGATGTCAGGCATCTTGGACGGGTTTTCGACCTGGATGACCTCGCCGTCGTTCAGCTCCACCTCGTAGATGACGCTTGGCGCCGTGGTGACAAGGTCCTGGTCGAACTCGCGCTCCAGGCGCTCCTGCACGATCTCCATGTGCAGCAGGCCCAGAAAGCCGCAGCGGAATCCAAAGCCCAGCGCCTGGCTGACCTCGGGCTCGTAGCGCAGCGAGGCGTCATTGAGGCTGAGCTTCTCCAGCGCGTCGCGCAGCTGGTCGTACTCGCTGGCCTCGGTCGGGTACAGGCCCGCGAACACCTGGGGCTGGATCTCCTTGAAGCCTGGCAGCGCCTCCGTGGCCGGCCCGGCGTTGTTGGGCAGCTTCTTTTCCAGCGTGATGGTGTCGCCGACCTTGGCCGCGGCCAGTTCCTTGATGCCGCAGATGATGAAGCCCACCTCACCGGCCTTCAGCGCATCGCGGTTTTCGCTCTTGGGCGTGAACACGCCCAGGTGCTCGATGGGATAGACGGCGTTGGTGGCCATCATGCGGATGCGCTCGCTCTTGCGCAGTTCGCCGTCCACCACGCGCACCAGCATGACGACGCCGACGTAGTTGTCGAACCAGGCGTCGATGATCATCGCGCGCGGCGCGCCCTCGGGGTTGCCCTTGGGCGGGGGCATCTTGGTGATGACGGCTTCCAGGATCTCGTCGATGCCCATGCCGGTCTTGGCCGAGCACGGGATGGCGTCATCGGCGTCGATGCCGATGACGTCCTCGATCTCTGCCTTGGCGTTGTCCGGATCGGCGGACGGAAGGTCCATCTTGTTCAGCACCGGCACCACCTCGACGCCGAGATCCAGCGCCGTGTAGCAGTTGGCCACCGTCTGCGCCTCCACGCCCTGGGACGCGTCGACGACCAGCAAAGCTCCTTCACAGGCGGACAGCGAACGGCTCACTTCATAAGAGAAGTCCACATGGCCCGGCGTGTCGATCAGGTTCAGGTTGTAAACCTGCCCGTCCTTGGCCTTGTACTGCAGCGCGGCCGTCTGCGCCTTGATCGTGATGCCACGCTCGCGCTCCAGGTCCATGGAGTCCAGCACCTGCGCTTCCATCTCCCGGTCGCTCAGCCCTCCGCAGCGCTGGATGATGCGATCGGCCAGGGTGCTCTTGCCGTGGTCGATGTGGGCAATGATGGAGAAATTGCGGATGTGATTCATCTGATCTCGGCAGCGCAGTGCTGATGGACACAACGGCTTCGGCCGTTGCGCCACACGCTAACTTCGCAAAGCGAAGTGAAGCGCGGTGAAGCCGCGCGGCGGCGGGCAAAAAAAAGGCACGTCGAAGAGGCGACGTGCCTTCCAACAAAAGGTATGGCAACTGCTTGTTGGGCCTTCATTGTAGCCAAAAGGCCCGGCCGGGAAACCGCACCAGCATTGGTTTTCCGGCCGTTGCAGGCTGCCAACAAGGAATTTCATCCACAACTTATCCACAAGTTCCTGTGGATCGCCTGTGGATCAAATCGGGGCGCTGTCGGCGGGCGTCGATTCCGTCGTCAGACACCCTTTCAGCGGAGCGTCTGACCTGGATTTTAGCGGTCCGCACGAACAATCGACGGTCCATGCAGAAAGTTAGCATGTGCCAACTTCCAGCAGCAGTGGACAACCTTGGCCGTCGCCCGTCGTCGCTTTGCCGCATCGCGGAAAGCCCGAGCAGACAGCCCAGGTTTGTGCCGCGTCAGCGCGCCGGCTTGAGCAGCACGAAGCTGACCTCGTCACCCCGGCGCACCACCAGGTTGATGACCTTGGCCTTGTCCGCCTTGGCGATCTGGGCCTGGAAGGCCTTGACCGAGGTCACCTCGACGTTGTCCACCGAGAGGATGAGGTCGCCCTCGCGCAACCCCACGCGCGCCGCGGCACCGGTGGCGCTGTCCACCTTGATGCCGGACTTGAGCTTCAACTCCTTGCGCTGGGCCTCGGTCAGCTCGGACACCTTGAGCCCCAGGGCCGCGCTCGGCGCCGCGGCTGGCGCAGGCTGGCTGGCGCCATCGCCATCCGGCTTCTTGCTGCGCTCATCCTCGCCAATGGTGACGACGATCTCCTTGGTCACGCCACGGCGGAACACCGTCAGCGTCGTCTTGGCGCCGGGCTTCACGTTGGCCACCAGGCGGCGCAGATCGGCGGCCTTGTCAACGATCTTGCCATCGACCTTGGTGACCACATCGCCCCCCTCCACGCCGGCCTTCTCGGCCGGGCTGCCGGCGACAACCGATCGGATCACCGCGCCCTGGGGCTTGCCCAGGCCGATGGCTTCGGCGATTTCCTTGGTGATGTCGTCGGGCAGCACGCCGAGGTAGCCGCGGACGACCCGGCCGCCGGCGCGGAGCTCGTCAGCCACGCGGATGGCATCGGCGATGGGGATCGCGAATGCGATGCCCATGTAGCCGCCGCTCTGGCTGTAGATCTGCGAATTGATGCCGATGACCTCGCCGCGCATGTTCACCAGCGGACCGCCGGAATTGCCGGGATTGATCGCCACGTCGGTCTGGATCAGCGGCAGCAGGTCGCCGGTGTCGCGCTGCTTGGCGCTGATGATGCCGGCCGTCACGGTGTTCTCCAGGCCGAAGGGCGAGCCAATGGCCATCACCCATTCCCCGACGCGGGCCTTGTTGCTGTCGCCAACCTTCACGACGGGTAGGCCGGTGGCCTCGACCTTCACGACGGCCACGTCGGAGCGCTGGTCGGCGCCGATGATCTTGGCCTTGAGCTCGCGCTTGTCGGTCAGCGTGACGATGACCTCGTCGGCCCCCTGGACGACATGGGCATTCGTGAGCACATAGCCGTCGGCACTGAGGATGAAGCCAGAGCCGACGCCGCGGCGCATCGGGCCGTCATCGTCCGGCGTGCCATCGCCACGCGGCGTGCCACGGCGCTGGTTGGGCACCGGGATGCCGAAGCGGCGGAAGAACTCCTGCATCGGCTCGTTCATCTCGGCCTGGCCTTCGGGCACCTTGACCTTCTCGACGGTGCGGATGTTGACCACCGCAGGCCCGACACGCTCCACCAGTTCGGCGAAGTCCGGCAACTCGCGCGGCTGCGCGGCAACCGGGGCCTGCCCCAGGGCCAGCGCCAGGGCCAGGGCCGTGCTGGAGAACAGGAAGCGCGCGCGCGCGGGATGGAGGCGGTTCTCAGCGTGCATAAGGGATTTCCGGGAATTCAACCAATGAGATCGGGGACGGACAAAACAGATGGGGCGGTGCTGCGAGGCTTCAAGGAAGCGGATGGGAAGCGGCGGGCTCCGGCAGAGCCAACGCCCAATCGATCACTTCCGGCGGTGCGTCGGCCGCCAGCGTACGGCCTGCAGCGGTCTGCGCAAAACTCAGGCCGCCAAGCCCTTGCGCTCGCGGTGTCGGGACGGGTGCCGCGGCGACGAGGGTCTGCGTCGCCGGAGCCGGCCGCAGCACGCCCACACCCAGAGCCAGGGCCACGAAGCTGGCCGCGACAGCAAGCGGCGCCAACCAGTCACGCCCACGCGGATGCGCCACTGCCGCGGCCGGCAACTGTGCATGCAGGGCAGCAAGCAGCGACTCCGGCTCCCGGTGCAGCGGCGACAGCTCGGTGGCGCGCAAGCCGTCCGCGGTCGCGTGCCAGAGCGCCCAGCGGTCGCGCAAGGCCGGGTCGCGCGCCCACGCAGCATTCACCTGCGCCCAGTCGGCCGGCGTCGCTCGCCCGTCCATGACGGCCGACAGGGCTTCGGCCAGCACTTCGTCCGTGCGACTCACCATCGCCGCCCTCCCCCGCCACCCAGCAATGGGCGCAGACGCGCAGCGACCGCCTCGCGCGCGCGAAAGATGCGCGAGCGCACGGTGCCCTGCGGGCAGTCCATCAGGTCGGCAATCTCGTCGTAGCTCAAGCCATCAACCTCTCGCAGCAACAGCGCCCGGCGCTGATCCTCGGCCAGGGCGGCGACCGCGTCGTCCAGTTCCCGGGCCAGCTGACGTCCCGCGAGCAAGGCCTCGGGGGTCGCATCGTCGCTTGGAGTAGCGTCCGTGCCGAAAGTTCCTTCGTCGCCGTCCAGGGATTCGACAGGTCGCTGGCGGGCACGATGGCGCTTGGCCGCGTTGATCGCGATGCGGTAGATCCAGGTATAGAAGGCGCTCTCGCCGCGAAAGGCCGGCAGCGCACGATAGGCAGCCAGGAAGGTCTCCTGGCACAGGTCGGCCACATCGGCGGGATCGCGCACGCTGCGCGACAGAAGGCGCTCGACGCGGCGCTGGTACTTCAGCACCAGCATGTCGAAGGCGGCACGGCTGCCCTGCTGGGCCTCGCGCACGAGTAACGTGTCGGCCTCGGTCGTCATCGCTGCGTCGCGCCGCATGGCGTGGCAAAAGGCGTCGCTCGCAGCGCCCCCCAGGCGGGCGGCCGGGCACGCGACGGCCGCAGCCGTTGCGAAGCGGAACTGATCCCCAGCAGGCGCAAGGCGTCGAGATCGATCGGCGGGGCCAGCTGCACGGGCGCCTCGTCATCGCGGCCGGGATCGGCCAGCCACCCGCCCAGGACATGATGAAGGGGAGAGGCGGCCATGCTGGCCGGGCCTCGGCGCCGCTGGTCGGCGGCCGCGAAGGCCGCGATCAACGCGACAACGGCCTGCACGGCCGGCCGAGGCAGGATTTGCACGGCGACCGGCGGCGTGCAGCGCATCGCCGGGACTCGGCGTCGTCAGACGCGCTTGAAGATCAGCGTGCCGTTGGTGCCGCCGAAGCCGAAGTTGTTCTTCGCGGCGTACTCGATCTTCATCGGCCGCGCCTCGTTGGCGCAGTAGTCCAGGTCGCACTCGGGATCCTGGTTGAAGATGTTGATCGTCGGCGGGGCGACCTGGTCGCGGATGGCCAGCGCCGTGAAGACCGATTCGATGCCGCCCGCGCCGCCCAGCAGGTGGCCGGTCATGGACTTGGTCGAGCTGACGACCATGTTCCTGGCATGGTCGCCGAAGGCCAGCTTGATCGCGTTGGTCTCGTTCACGTCACCCAGCGGCGTGGAGGTGCCGTGGGCGTTCATGTACTGGATCTGGTCGGGGTTGATACCCGCGTTGCGCAGCGCCGCGCGCATGGAACGCTTGGGGCCGTCGACGTTGGGCGCGGTCATGTGGTACGCGTCTGCACCCATGCCGAAACCGGACAGCTCGCAGTAGATCTTGGCGCCACGCTTCTTGGCGTGCTCGTACTCCTCGAGCACAAGCACACCGGCACCCTCGCCCAGCACGAAGCCGTCGCGGTCCTTGTCCCAGGGGCGGGACGCGGTAGCCGGGTCGTCGTTGCGGGTCGACAGTGCGCGGGCGGCGGCAAAGCCACCGATGCCGAGCGCCGACACCGCGCCTTCGGCACCGCCCGCGATCATCACGTCGGCGTCGCCGTACTCGATGAGGCGGCCGGCTTCACCGATCGCGTGCAGGCCCGTGGTGCAGGCCGTCACGATCGCCAGGTTGGGGCCCTGGAAGCCGAAGTTGATGGAAACATGGCCCGAGATCATGTTGATGATCGAGGCCGGGATGAAGAACGGCGAGATGCGGCGCGGGCCGCGGTTCATCAGTTCGGTGTGGGTGTCTTCGATCAGCGGCAGGCCGCCAATGCCGGAACCCACGAGCACGCCGATGCGCTCGGCCTGTTCTTCGGTCAGTTGATCGCCGGTCGGGATGCCGGAGTCGCGCACTGCCTGGAAGGCCGCCGCCAGGCCGTAATGGATGAAACCATCCATGTGCCGGGCTTCCTTGGCGGGGATGTAATCCTCGATATTGAAGCCCTTGACCTCACCCGCGAAGTGGCACGCCAGGTTGCTGGCATCGAAGCGGGTGACGGTGGCAATGCCGGAACGTCCGGCGAGGATATTGGCCCAGCCTTCGGCAACGGTGTTGCCGACGGGACTGATAAGGCCAAGACCGGTGACGACGACGCGGCGACGGGTCATGCAGTGCGGATCAGGGATCAGAGTTGCGAGAGAGAAAAGGCCTCAGGCCTTCTGGTGCTTGACGGCGTAGTCGATCGCCAGCTGCACGGTGGTGATCTTCTCGGCTTCTTCGTCGGGGATCTCGATGCCGAACTCGTCTTCGAGGGCCATCACCAGTTCCACGGTGTCCAGAGAATCGGCGCCCAGGTCGGCAACGAAAGCCTTCTCGTTCGTAACGTCGGCTTCCGCCACGCCGAGTTGCTCGGCGATGATTTTCTTGACTCGTGCTTCGATATCGCTCATGACTCCTCCAGGAGGGGTTTGCAGAAAACAGCCCAGCATTCTACGGGCTCTAGATGGGCGCCCCTAAATCAGGGGGCCCGGGCCTGATCAGGCCATGTACATGCCGCCGTTGACGTGCAGCTCGGTGCCGGTGATGTAAGCACCGCCGGATGACGCCAAGAAGGCAACCGCCGCGGCGATTTCCTCGGGCGCACCGAGGCGGCCCAGCGGGATCTGGGCCAGAAGCGCAGCCTTCTGGGCCTCGGGCAGCACCTCGGTCATGTCGGTGGCGATGAACCCCGGCGCGATGCAGTTGACCGTGATGCCTCGGCTACCCAGCTCGCGGGCCAGCGAGCGGGTCAGCCCGGCCACGCCTGCCTTGGCGGCGGCGTAGTTGGCCTGACCGGCATTGCCGGAGGCGCCAACGACCGAGGTGATGTTGATGATGCGTCCCGAGCGCTGCTTCATCATCGGCTTGGTCGCCGCGCGGGCGAGGCGGAAGACGGCCTTGAGGTTGGTGTCCAGCACGGCGTCCCAGTCCTCGTCCTTCATGCGCATGGAGAGGGTGTCGCGGGTGATGCCGGCGTTGTTGACGAGCACATGCAGGCCACCGTCCTTGGCGACGATGTCGTCCACGGCCGCCTGGCTGGCGGCGGCGTCGGTCACGTTCAGCACGATGCCGCGGCCACCGAGGGGCGCCAGGGCCTGCGTGATGCCGTCGGCACCTGACTCGGATGTCGCGGTACCGATGACGCGCCAGCCTTCGTGGGCCAGGGCCAGCGCGATGGCGCGGCCGATGCCGCGGCTGGCGCCTGTGACGAGGGCGACGCCCTTGGATGCGGATTCAGTCATGGGTTCAGCCTCCGCCCAGGAGGGCACGGGCCTCGGCGAGCGAGGCGGGATCGAAGACGCAGGCGGCCTGCAGTTCGGCGTCGATGCGCTTGGCCATGCCGGTCAGCACCTTGCCGGGGCCGGCCTCGACGAGGTGTCCCACGCCGCGGGCCTTCAGCGCCTGGACGACCTCGACCCAGCGCACCGGGCCGAAGGCCTGGCGGTAAAGCGCGTCGCGCAGCGCGTCGGCACTGTCCGTCACGGCCACGTCGATGTTGTTGACGACCGGGAAGGCGGCAGCCTGGAACTGCACGGTGGCGAGCTTCTCCTTCAGACGCTCGGCGGCCGGCTTCATCAGGCTGGAGTGGAAGGGTGCGGACACCGGCAGCGGCAGCGCGCGCTTGGCACCGGCCGCCTTCAGGATCTCGGCCGCCTTCTCCGCACCGGCCTTGCTGCCGGCAATGACCGTCTGCTTGGGGTCGTTGAAATTGACCGCCTCGATGGCTTCGCCGGTCTCGGCGGCCGCCTTGGCGCACCCTTCGCGGACCGCGTCACCGTCCAGGCCCAGGATGGCATACATGGCACCGGCGCCTACCGGCACGGCCTCCTGCATGGCCTGGGCACGGAAACGCACCAGCGGCAGCGCTTCGGCCAGGCTCAGCGCACCGGCCGCGACCAGGGCGGTGTACTCGCCCAGCGAGTGGCCTGCCGCAGCGACGGGCAGGGCGCCCGTCTCAGCCACGAAGGCGCGCCAGCAGGCAATGCCGGCCGTCAGCATGACCGGCTGGGTGTTGGTGGTCAGGTCCAGCTGGTCCTTGGGGCCGGCGTGGATCAGCGCGGCGATGTCCTCGCCGAGGGCGGCCGAGGCCTCTTCCAGAGTGCGGCGCACTTCCAGGTGGTCGCCCCAGGCGTCGAGCATGCCGACGGCCTGCGAGCCTTGGCCGGGAAAGACAACGGCAAAAGGTGCAGTCATAGGTTCAGTTCCAGTTCGATGGCAGTCCAGGTCCGCCGTCACGGCGGGCCGGGATCGCTAGTACTTCAACAGGGCGGCGCCCCAGGTGAAGCCGCCGCCAACGCCTTCCAGCATGAGGGTATCGCCGCGCTGGATGCGGCCGCTGCGCACGGCGACGTCCAGCGCCAGCGGCACGGAAGCTGCCGAGGTGTTGCCATGCTCGTCGACGGTGACGATGAGCTTGTTCAGGTCCATCTTCAGCTTCTTGGCCGTCCCCTGCATGATGCGGATGTTGGCCTGGTGCGGAATGAGCCAATCGAGGTCGGCATCCGTCATGCCGGCCTTGTCCAGCACAGAACGCGCCACCTTCTCCAGCACGCCGACGGCGAGCTTGAAGACGGCCTGTCCGTCCATCTTCAAGAAGGGACTGCCAAGCACCTGGCCACCGGCAACGGTGCCGGGCGTGCACAGGACGTCGACATGGCGCGAGTCGGCATGCAGCTCGGTCGCAAGGATCCCGGGCTCGCTGCTGGCGCCCAGCACGACCGCGCCGGCGCCATCGCCGAACAGCACGCAGGTGGTGCGGTCCTTGAAGTCGAGGATGCGCGAGAACACCTCGGCGCCGACGACCAGGGCCTTGTTGGCTGCGCCGCTCTTGATCATGGAATCGGCCACGCTGAGCGCGTAGACGAAGCCGGAGCAGACGGCCTGCACGTCGAAAGCTGCGCAGCCGTGCACACCGAGCTTCCTCTGCAGCAGGCAGGCGGTCGACGGGAAGACCATGTCGGGCGTGGACGTCGCGACAATGATGAGGTCGAGCTCCTCAGCGACGATGCCGGCGGCGTCGAGCGCAGCCTGTGCGGCCGGGAAGGCCAGGTCGCTGGAGGCCTGGTCGGGCGCCGCGAAATGGCGGGCGCGGATGCCGGTGCGCTCGACGATCCAGTCGTCGGAGGTCTCGATGCCGTCGGCCGCGAGGCGTGCGGCCAGGTCCTGGTTGGTCACCCGGTCGGCAGGCAGGAAGCTGCCGGTGCCAAGGATGCGGGAATAGCGGGGTGTAAGGATTCCAGTGGGGCTCATGCAGCCTGCGCGACGGAACTCGCCGCGTTGTCTCCAGCATCGCCCGCCTTCGCTTGCAGCGTGGCGACGATGCGGTCGTGGACCCGGTCAAGCAGCCGGTTGCGGGCGGCATCATAAGCGCGGGCCAGGGCCTGCTCGAAGGCGAAGGCATCAGCCGAGCCATGGCTTTTGAACACCAGGCCGCGCAAGCCCAGCAGCGCGGCGCCATTGAAGCGACGGTGGTCGACACGGTGCTTGAAGGCCTTCAGCACCGGCAGCGCGATCAGTGCAGCAGCCTTGGTCAGCAGGTTGCGGCTGAACTCCTCCTTGATGAAGGCGCCGATCATCGTGGCCAGGCCTTCAGAGGTCTTGAGCATGACGTTGCCGACGAAGCCGTCGCAGACGACGATGTCCGTCGTACCCTTGTAGATGTCGTTGCCCTCGACGTTGCCGAAGAAGTTCAACTGGCCGGCGCCGCCCGCCGCGCGCAGCAGTTCGCCGGCCAGCTTGATGGTCTCGCTGCCCTTGATCGCCTCTTCGCCGATGTTGAGCAGGCCGACGCTGGGCTCGGCGATGCCATCGACGGCGGAGACCAGTGCACTGCCCATGACGGCGAACTGCAACAGGTGCTCGGCCGTGCAATCGACGTTTGCACCAAGGTCCAGCACGGTCGTGAACCGGCCGCACTGGTTGGGCATAACAGTAGCAATGGCTGGCCGGTCTATGCCATCCAGTGTCTTCAGCAGATAGCGGGCGACGGCCATCAGCGCACCGGTGTTGCCGGCCGACACGCAGGCATGCGCCCGGGCCGGATTGCCCTCTCGGTCGGCCTTGAGCTGCTGGAGGGCGACGCGCATGGAGGAGTCACGCTTGCGGCGCAACGCGACCTCGACCGGGTCGTCCATCGTGACAACCTCGCTGGCCGCAACGATCTGGCAGCGCGGCCAGGCGGCAGCGGCCTTCAGCGCCTCAGGCTGGCCCACGAGGATGAGTTCGGCGGCAGGGTGCTTGTCGAGAAAGGCGCGGCAGGCCGGCAGCGTGACCGAGGGGCCGTGGTCGCCGCCCATGCAGTCGACGGCCAGACGGATCGGTTCGGGTGCTTCACGCAAATCACGCAAAGGGGCGGTCATTTCAGTGGTTTCGGTGAGCCACAAAGACCAAACCCGGCACTGCGCGATACGCAGGCCGGGTCGGCAGATTCATCGAGGGTTCGGCGCCGCGCCAGGCGGCACCCGGCACCATCAGGCCGCGTCGGCCTTGCTCTTCAGCACCTTGCGGCCACGGTAGAAGCCGTTGGGGCTGATGTGGTGGCGCAGATGCACCTCGCCCGTCGTCGGCTCGATGGCCGTACCCGGGGTCACCAGGGCATTGTGGGAACGATGCATGCCGCGCTTGGAGGGCGACTTCTTGTTTTGCTGAACGGCCATGAGATTCTCCGAATTCTGCGGAACAGTGTGCGGGGTTTGGGGTTGCGACCCCGGGGAGTGAGATCAAGGCTCGAACTCCAGGCCGCAGAAAAGCCCACGAGTGTAGCACCGGATCATCAATTCGCCAAGCTGCACCGTTCTGGCTGTGTGCAACGGCGAAATCGGCCATGGCGTCAGTTGTCCCGCCGCTTCAGCGCGGCAAGCTTGGCAAAGGGGTTGGGACGCTCCTCGACCTCGAATTCTGTCGCATCGTCGCCATGGGGCAGGGGCTCGGGGCAGACCTCATGGCGCGGCACCAGGGGCAGGGCCAGCAGCATCTCGTCCTCGATCAGCTCGCGAGCATCCAGGTGCCGCGGCAAGGCCAGCACGTCGTCGTCGCTGTCGACGTCCAGCGCCGCCGCCTCCGCCTCGGTGTCGACGAAGCGGATCCATCGGTCGATGTCGATGTCCTCGAACACCGGCTTCAGGCAGCGCTGGCAGGTCAGCGCCACACGGCCCGCGGCGGTCAGGTGCAGCCAGGTCTGTGCCTTGCCGCCCTTGGGTTGACGGATCTCTCCATGCAGGCTCCAGCGCAGGGCGGGCCAGCCGCTGGCTGGCGCCTCGGGCGCAGCCGCGTCGGCCAGCCGCTCCAGCGAGACCGCCGGCCACTCGCCGGCCAGGCTGGCTTCGTCATGGGCCAGGGCGGCGACGTCAAGCTTCTCGGGAACAAAGGCGCGCGATTTCATGTCCAGGAGTTTAGGCGGGGGAAAATGCCCCGATGCCCCCTTTGATCCTCGCCTCGACCTCCCGCTACCGGCGAGAGCTGCTGACCCGGCTGCGCCTGCCCTTCGAGGCGGTGGCCCCCGAGGTCGACGAGACCGCCCTGCCCGGCGAGACGCCGGCAGCGCTTGCCGAACGGCTGGCCCTGGCCAAGGCCAGGGCCGTCGCTGCATTGCGGCCAGGTGCCATCGTGATCGGCTCGGATCAGGTCGCGGATCTCGGCGGCGAGGCCGTGGGCAAGCCGGGCACGCACGAGGCCGCGGCGGCACAGCTCCAGCGCATGAGCGGCCGCGAGGTGGTCTTCCAGACCGCCGTGGCCGTCGTCGCCCCAGGTCTGGCCGCCATCGAGCGGGCCGAGGTGCGCGTGCGCTTTCGCGAGCTGAGCGACGCGACCATCGAGTCCTATCTGCGCATCGACCAGCCCTATGACTGCGCCGGCAGCGCCAAGGTCGAGAGCTTGGGCATCGCGCTGCTGGAAGCCGTGGAGTCCGATGACCCAACGGCCCTGGTCGGCCTGCCGCTGATCCGCACCTGCGCGCTGCTGCGCCGCGCCGGCCTGGAGCCCCTGGCATGACCACCGCGCCGATGAAGGGCCGGCTGATCCTGATGCCCAACACGCTGGACTTCGGCGTGGACGACACCCTGGACCTGCGTGAGGTACTGCCCCAGCGCGTCATCGAGCAGGCGGCGCGGCTCACCCATTGGGCGGCCGAGAACGCCAAAACGACGCGAGCGCTGCTGAAACGCGTGGACACCGTGGCGCCGCTGGCCCAGCCGCTGCAGGCCGTGCAGATCGCAGAGCTGCCCCGCCCTCCCAAAGGTGGGCCGTCAGGCGGCAAACCCGCCGCAGACGACACGGCCACCTGGCGCACCCTGCTGGCCCCGGCCCTGGCCGGACACGACCTGGGGCTGATCTCCGAGGCCGGCCTGCCGGCGGTGGCCGACCCGGGCGCCCGCCTGGTCGCGCTGGCGCACGAGGCCGGTATCGAGGTGCTGCCGCTGTCGGGGCCCAGCTCGCTGCTGCTGGCGCTGGCGGCCAGCGGCCTGAACGGCCAGAGCTTCGCCTTCGTAGGCTATCTGCCGGTGGACTCGGGCGGACGCACGACCCGCATCCGCGAGCTGGAGGCGCTGTCGACCAAGGCGAGGCAGACCCAGTTGCTGATCGAGACGCCCTACCGCAACGAAGCGCTGCGACAGGCACTGCTCGCGGCACTGAAGCCGACGACCCGGCTTTCCATCAGCGTGGGCCTGACGCTGCCGGGTGGCTGGACGCGCACCGCGACGGTGGCGGACTGGAAGCGCGGCGGCAGCCCCCTGCCCGACCGCATCCCCGCGGTGTTCGCGCTGCTGGCCTAGGTTTCGGCTGGTGCCGGCTTCTTGGCGCCAAACAGCGCGGCGACCTGCCGCTTGGGCTTGATGTAGCTGGACAGGCCCTTGCCCCCCCCTGCCGGCACAGCCGTCTTGGATTTCTCCCAGGCCGGAGCGCTGTCTCGCTCACCCGCCTCATAGGGCTTGTCGAAGAACGGGTCGGCGGGCGGCGCTGGCGGACGGTAGGCCGGGCGCGCGGCACGCGGCGGCGCATCCTCACGCTCAGCGCCGTCGTCGCGGCGCCGGCGCTCGAAGCGCGGACGGTCGCCGCCGTCCAGTTCGAAGGCGTCGAGGTCGATCTTGCGCTTGATCAGCTTCTCGATGTCGGCCACCAGGCGCGCATCCGCCTTGGTGACCAGCGTGACCGCCAGGCCCGACGCACCGGCACGACCGGTGCGGCCGATGCGGTGCACGTAGTCCTCGGCGTTGAAGGGCACGTCGTAGTTGAAGACGGCCGGCAGGTCGGCAATGTCCAGGCCGCGGGCCGCCACGTCGGTGGCCACCAGCACATCCACCTCGCCACGCTTGAAGGCGTCCAGCGACTTCAGCCGCTCGTCCTGCGACTTGTCGCCGTGCAGGGCCGCCGTACGCAGGCCGTCGCGCTCGAAGGCGCGCGCCAGCCGGGCGACGCCCAGCTTGGAATTGCCGAACACGATGGCTTGCCGGATGCTGCGCTCACGCAGGATCTGGCGGATGATGGCGCGCTTGTCGTCGTCAGTCGCGCTGTAGAAGCGCTGCTCGACGGTGGACGCGGTCTGGTTGGGCCGCGCCGTCTCGACCAGGATGGGATCCTGCAGGTAGCTCTGGGCCAGGCGCTTGATCTCAGGCGAGAAAGTGGCCGAGAACAGCAGCGTCTGGCGCGCCTTGGGCAGGAAGCTGAGGATGCGCTGCAGATCGGGCAGGAAGCCGATGTCCAGCATGCGATCGGCCTCGTCGAGCACGACGTACTCGACCTGGTTGAGCACGCAGTTCTTGGCCTCGATGTGATCCAGCAGGCGACCTGGCGTGGCGATCAGCACCTCGACGCCGGCCTTGAGCTGGGCCGTCTGCGGCTTCATGTCCACGCCCCCGAAGACGACGGCCGAGCGCAGTTGGGTGTGCTTGGCGTACTTCTTGACGTTGTCGGCCACCTGGTCAGCCAGTTCGCGGGTGGGCGCCAGCACCAGGGCACGCACGGGATGGCGGGCCGGCGAGACGCTGGCAGTCTCATGCTTGAGCATGCGCTGCAGCAGCGGGATGGAGAACGCCGCCGTCTTGCCCGTGCCTGTCTGCGCGGCGCCCATGACGTCGCGCCCCTCCAGGACGATGGGGATCGCCTTGGCCTGGATGGGCGTCATCGTCAGATAGCCGGAATCGGCGACCGCGCGAAGCAGCTTGGCATCCAGCGGCAGGGTGTCGAAACGGGCAGGAATCGGGGCGGGTGCGTCGGCCGCGGTAGCGGCCTGGGACGAAGAGACTGTGTCGCTCATAGCCCTCGATTATCTCCGGGGCCGTCGAAAACGCGCATCAGCGCCGAACCACCATCCATTTGGGCGTCTTGAAACGCACGATGCGCCTGTACAGCATCACGTAGATCAGGCCGAAGGCCACCATGCAGGCCACGATCATCACCGTCGAGTCCCAGAACAGCAGGGCCGGTGCCAGCGACGTCAGGCACAGCATCCATAGATAGGGCGCGGTCATCGAGTTGCGGCGGGTCAGGACCCGCGCATCACGCGCGCCGATGGCCCAACGCATCAGCCGGCGGTAGATCAGGGAGTGCAGGTGGATGCCGTCCGGCAACCCCGGGGGCACGGAGCGGACGATCTTGCGCCGGTACATGGAGAACACCGTCTCGAATACCGGGTAGATGCAGACCATCAGCGGAAACAGCGGCGACACCTCGGCGTTGCGGCTGATCAGCAAGATGCCGATCTCGGCCAGATAGAAGCCCAGGAAGTAGGCGCCACCATCGCCGAGAAAGATCAGTCCGGCGGGAAAGTTCCAGACGAAGAACCCGAGGGCGGCGCCGACACCGGCCAGCGCCCATAGCGCCAGCGTCACGTCGCCAACCTGATAGGCCACGTACGCGAACGCGAGCAGCATCAGGCTCACGCACATGGACGACAGGCCGTTGAAGCCATCGATGATGTTGACCGAATTCGCCACGCCAGCCACGGTGAACACGGTGGCCACCCACGCCCCCAGCGCCGTCGACACCAGCCAATCCAGCCCGGGCAGATCGGTGCGCGTGATGGTTGCGCCGATCAGCCAGATGCCCAGCGCCGCAGAGGCGGCGGTCGCAAGCAGTCGCTTGGCCGGAGAAACACGCTTGGTCATGTCTTCGACCAAACCCGCCAGAAAGGCGGGCAAGCCGCAGGCCAGCAGCAGGGCGCCGAGCCGCCAGGTGGCGTGATGCGCCCAGGTCGCCACGGCGACGCAGGCGACCAAGCCCAGGAACATGCCCACGCCACCGACGCGCGGCACGGGTCTGGCATGGAACTTCTGAGGCCCGGACAGATCATGGTCTGCCCACCGGTGGCTGTAACGTCCCGCTGCATGCACGACGGCCAGGGTCACGGCCGCGGACACGGCGAAGGGAAGAACGAAATACAGCATCTGGCGCCAGTTTACCGGCCCGTACAATGACGGGTTTGGCAATCGCGCCGCAGAAACGCTGCTTCGCTCACCCATGATCAGGTGCAGCCCGAGACGCTTTCTCGGGAGCCTTCCCAGGACCCATGGCGACCATTGCCCCCAGTTTCGCCACCCAGGTCTCACTATGCACTTTCGCGTTCGCCACACCCTCAGCGCCCGCCTGATCTTTGCTTGGACAGCCCTTTGCCTCGGGCTGATGGGCGCCACCGGATGGGCCTCGGCGGCTGACGGCAACGACCGCAGCAAGACGGACACCACCGACACCCGCGACAGCTCCAGCTCGACGTCGGACATCGATGGCAATGACGGGCTGGTGCAGCTGAAGGGCACGCCTTACATGTCCACCAGCCCGCGGCTCACCGACGAGGACCTGGATCGCCTCATCAAGGCGCGAGCACCCAAACCGTACAAGCCCGGCGAATTCGAGCTCTATGTCAACCGGCTGGTCAGTCCCGTGCATGTGGAACGCTACCTGCAGGCCGCAGCCCAGCCCGCCAACGGTGACGGCAAGCAGCCCGTGGTCGACCTCCCCATCAAGCGGCTCGGTGCCGATTTGATGCTGGACGAAACCGGTTCGATCCGTGGCACGGACACGGCCCGCGAGATTCCGCCTGACTACCGCATCGGCATCGGCGACGAACTGGTGGTGACCCTGTGGGGTGCCGTTGCCGGCGAGATCCGCGTGGCCGTGGACCGCAATGGCCGCATCACGATTCCGCGCGTCGGGCCCGTGCTCGTCGCGGGGGTGCGCTATGCAGACCTGTCCGACATCATCAGCGTGCAGGTCGCCAAGGTCTTCCGCAATTTCAAGGTCAGCGCGTCGCTCGGGCGCCTGCGCTACATCCGCATCTACGTGACGGGTTACACCGCCCAGCCCGGCGCCTATTCGGTCAGCAGCCTGTCCACGGTACTGACCGGTCTCATGCGCGCCGGCGGGCCCTCGGCTGCTGGCAGCTTCCGCAACATCGAACTGCGCCGCCAGGGCCAGACCGTGGCCCGCTTCGACCTCTATTCACTGCTGCTGCAGGGCGACCAGTCCGCAGACCGGCCGCTGCAGGCGAACGACGTGCTCTACATCGGTCCGGTGGGGCCGCAGGTGGCCGTGCTCGGCAGCATCAACAAGCCGTCCGTGCTGGAGATCAAGCCCGGCGAAACGGTGACCGATGCGCTGGCGATGGTGGGCGGCCTCAGCACCGTGGCCGACCGGACGCGGGTGGCAACCGAGCGGCTGACAGAGCGCCTGGGCCGGCGCCTGATCGAGTTCAGCCTGCCCGGGGACGGCAAGCAGCCGCTGGAAAACGGCGATGTGATGCGCGTGTTCAGCAACATCAGCGCGGTGCTGCCGCAGAACAAGCAGTTCAAGCATGTGCGCGTTGACGGCGAGGTCAACCGCCCCGGCGAGTACATCCTGCCGCCCAACGCGACGCTGCAGGACGCGCTGCAAGCCGCCGGCGGGCTGACGGCTGACGCGTATGTCTTCGGCACCGAGTTCACGCGCGAGAGCGTGCGCTTGACCCAGCAGGAGAACTACGACCGCGCGCTGCGCGACCTGGAAACGGAGTTCACCCGCACCACCTCCACGCAGCGCGCCATCAGCGCCGATGAGGCCGCGGCCCAGCAAGCCCGGGCGGCGGGCGTCACTCGCCTGATCGAGCGGATGCGGGCCGTCCGTCCGAACGGCCGCCTCGTGCTGCAGATGAGCCAGAAGAACCCCAGTCTGCCCGTGCTGCGCATCGAGGACGGTGACCGCCTGGCCATTCCCGCCCGTCCCAACACGGTGAGCGTGTTCGGCAGCGTGTTCAACGCCGGTAGCTACCTGTACCGGGATGGCAGCAGCATCGACGACGTGATGAGGCTCGCGGGTGGCGCAACGCGCGGCGCCGACACGGCCAGCACGTTCGTGCTGCGAGCCAACGGCAGCGTCGTCAGCGCACGGCAGGAGTCCGGCTGGTTCAGCGGCAATAGCTTTGCCGCCCTGCCTGCCGTCCCAGGCGACACCGTGTTCGTGCCGGAAGAACTGGACAAGACCACCTTCACGCAATCGATGAAGGAATGGACGCAGATCCTGTACCAGTTCGGCCTGGGCGCCGCCGCCCTGCAAGCGATCCGGAATTGACATGACGACCTACGACGCCCCGACGGAATCCCTGTTCCGTGCCCTCACCCCCCATTGGCGCGGCATTGCTGCGGCGACCTTCGTCGCAGGCGCGCTCGGCGCGGCCGGCAGCTTCCTGATCCCGCCGACCTACACGGCCCGCGCTTCCTTCATCAGCCCGCAGCCCCAGCAAAACAGCATGGCAGCGGCGCTGGCATCGCTGGGGGCGCTGTCGGGTTTGGCCGGTGCCGTGACCGGTGGCGTCAAGAGCCCGGCCGACCAGTACGTCAGCCTGCTGCAGAGCGTCAACCTCTCTGACCGCATCATCGACAAGTTCAAGCTGGTCGACGTCTACGACGTCAAGTTCAAGGCGGATGCCCGCAAGGAACTGGCGGAGAACGCGCGCTTCAGCGTCGGCAAGAAGGACAACATCATCGCCATCGAGGTCGATGACCACGATCCCAAGCGTGCGGCCGAGATGGCCAACACCTATCTGCAGGAACTGCGCGCCCTGTCCGACGGACTGACGCTCACCGAGGCCCAGCAGCGGCGCGTCTTCTTCGAGCAGCAACTCAAGCAGACCCAGGTCGCCCTGAACACCGCACAACAGGCGCTGCAGAAGAGCGGCTTCAATCCGGCCGCGCTGAAGTTCGAACCCAAGGCCACTGGCGAGATGTACGCCAAGCTGCAGGCGCAGTTGGTGGTATCCGAGCTCAAGCTGCAGGCGATGCGCCGCAGCATGAGCGACGACGCCATCGAAGTGCAGCGACAACTCGTCATCGTCAACGGGCTGCGTGACCAACTGTCGCGCCAGGAGCGGCCGGCAAGCAGCCCGTCCGATCAGAACTACGTCTCCACCTACCGCGACTACAAGTACCAGGAAGCGCTGTTCGACATCTTCGCCCGCCAGTACGAACTGGCCAAGGTGGATGAGGCCAAGAACGCCAACCTGTTCCAGGTCATCGACGTGGCCGCTCCGCCCGAACGCAAGAGCAAGCCCAAGCGCAGCGTCATCGCGCTGGGGGCCATGTTCGCGGGGTTCCTGCTCGCCTGCTTCTGGTACCGCCGCAAACACCTGCAGTCGCTCGCCCCGCGCGCCGCATGAGCGGCTAGCGCAGATCGGGTCGTCTCGTGCTGCGACACGCGAGCATCTATTTCCTGTTCCGTGCGGGCAACGGTGTCGTCGCACTGCTGAGCCTGATGCTGCTGACTCGTTGGCTGCCCGCCGAGCAGTACGGGCGCTATGCGCTCGGCATCTCGGGCGCCAACGTGATCGCGGCACTGGGCTTCCAATGGCTGAACGTGTCCGTGGGCCGGTTCCACGGGTCGCGCGGCATCCCGCCCGACAAGCTGTTCGACACCGCACAGCGTTGCGCCGCCGTGATCGGCGCGGCCGTCCTGCTGGGCGCGCTCGCGCTCGCCGCGCTGGGCTGGCCGGCCTCCGACTCGCCCGGCTTCATGCTGACGGTGGCAGCCCTCGGCGTGACGCTCGGCGTGCACGGCATGCACATGCAGTTCCTGAATGCACGCCAAGACGTGCTTCGCTACGGCTGGTTGACCGCATCCCGCGCCTGGCTGGCGCTGGGGCTGGCCCTGGCCGCGGTGTGGAGTGGCGGACTGGCCACCGCCGCATTGGCAGGCACGCTGGCCGGAAGCGCCGTGGCCGTCGCGTTGCTGGGCGCGCGAAAACCCGGCCCGTCCGCCGCGGCACAGCCGCAGCCCGGCATCACGCCCGAACTGCTGCGCTTCGGGTTGCCGCTGTCGCTGACGTATCTGTCCATCGTCATCCTCGACGCCAGCGACCGCTTCATGCTCAATCACTGGCATGGTCCGGCCGCCGTCGCTGCGTACGGTGCGGCCTTCGATCTCGTCCAGCAGATCCTGGGCGCAGCGCTGAACGTGCTCTATCTGGCCGCCTACCCCAAGGTCATTGCCGCCTGGGAGCGCGACGGCAACGATGCAGCAAAAGCCGCACTGGCCCCGCTGCGACAGGCCACGCTGACGCTGGCGCCACTCGGCGCGTTGCTGTTCGCCGGCCTGGCGCCAGACATCTCCCGGCTGATGCTCGGCCCACAGGTCGCCGCCCAGGCCGCCGCCGTCATGCCCGCCATCGCCGTGGCCGTTGCGTTCAGCGGCATGCGGGCATTCTGCTTCGACATCGCCCTGCACCTGCGCCGCGCCACGCGGCTGCACGTCACGACGACCGCGCTGATGGCCGGACTCAACCTGATCCTCAACCTGATCCTGATCCCGCGCTTCGGCGCCTGGGGGGCGGCCGTCGCCTCGGCCGCCGCCTTCGCGCTGGGGGCGGGCCTGAGCCTCTGGTTTGGGCGGGTGGACGGCCTGTTCGACAATGTCTGGGTCGACCTTGCCCGCGCCACCGTCGCAGTGCTCGCGGGCTGGGCCTGCATGCAGGTAACCCGGTCGCAGCTGGCGGCGTTGCCGGCACTGTCCCAAGGCGGGCCGATCGAGACCGCCCTGCCTCATTTGCTGCTGTGCGCCGCCGTTGGCGGCGCGGCCTATCTGGGAACCAGCGAACTCATCCGCGTCGCCCAGCGACGATATCTCTAGCCCCGCGTACCAGGTACTGACGTCATGGTTTACGACTTCGCGCTGCTCTGCGCCCTGATGCTGGCCGGCCTGGCCTATGCGTCGATGCGCATCACCGGGCGCGCCGACAACCCCGCCACGCTGCTGTGCGGCATCTGGGCGGTCATCTTCCCGCTGTACTGGCTTTCCGGCGATCTCTTCTATCCAGTCGACATCTCGACCCTCATCCTGCTGATGCTGGCCCCGGTGGCCTTCTTCATCGGCGCGATGGCCAATACCGGCGTCCGGGCCCAGCCCGCCGCCGTGCCCGAGATCGAAGCGACGAAGCTGGGCAGCGCCGGCCTGCGCATTGGCGTCATCCTCTGGCTGCTGATCCTCCTGGCCTGCCTGCCCGCCTACTTCGCGCACTTCGCTGGCGAAGTGTCGGACGACTCGCAGATCAACTTCATCGCAGCCATCCGGCTCGCGACGCTGCAAAACGAAGGGGAAGTCACCGACTTCAGCCCACTGAAGAACCTGCAGCCCTTCTCCTACGCACTGCCCCTCGTCTCGCTGATCGCCTTCCACGGCCAGAAGGCCAAAGGCACGTTCATCACGCTGGTGGCCATGATCCTGGCCATCTGCTACGGGCTGCTGACCGGCTCGAAATCTGTGGTTCCCAGTCTCGCGGTCTCCTTCTGCATCGTCCTGGTCGCCAAGAACAACGGGCGGCTGCGCGGCTCTGGAACGCTGCCCATCATGGCAGCCGGCATCGTCGGCTTCCTCGCCCTGATCCGCTACGTCAACTACACCTTCGCTGAGGATGCGAACGAATGGGACCTCTGGGTCGCGGCGATCCAGGGCATCACGTCGTATCTCTGCGCCCCCATCGCGGGCCTGAACCTCTATCTGAACAGCCCCGAGACCTACGACCTCAGTCCGCAGCACCTTGCGCGCCCGTTCTACTACATCGCCAACTCGGTGCTGCATCTCGTCGGCCGGGCGCCGTTGATGGAGCTGCCGTCCATGCACCTGAAGTTCTACAACCCTGGCGCTGGGTTCCGGGGCCTTGACTACAACACCTACACGTATCTTGGCTCTTACATCGAGTCGACCAACCAGTACCTCTTCCTCATCTTTCCCTTCGGGCTGAGTCTCCTGCTGGCGCGCCTGCACCGCCTGGCCACGCCCCGCAACATCTTCGCGCTGCTGCTGTACGCCTACGTTGCCAGAGCCCTTGCGCTGTCCTTCGGCGGCGAGATGCTGATCATGGACATCGCCAACATCATCAAGTTCGCAGTCGTCCTGTGGGTCATGGTCTCGCTGACGCCAAGGCTCGTCGACAAGGCACGGACCTGGTTCCGGCTGCCCCGTGCCACGACGCCCGCCTGATGCCCAGCAGCCCCCTATACATCGATCGCAGCCGCTTCGGCCTGCGCCTGCGCGACCTGTTCTTCGCCGATGGCCGGGGCCTGCCCTCCTCGGGCATCGACCTGATCCACGCCGTCCAGTCACCCACGCCGGGCGACGGCGCGACTGACTTCTACACATCGCTCATCGACCTGGGCCGTGACGAGGCCCAGCTCCTGGACGGCATCAGCAAGGGATTTCGCTACGAGATCCGTCGCGCCGCCGACAAGGATGGCCTGCTCACGCAATTCAGCGCCGCGCTCGACGCACAGGCGCTCGCTCGCTTCGCCGACCACTACGACGCCTTCGCTGCCGGCAAGGGAATCGCGCCGGCCAATCGCGCCAAGCTCTCCGCGCTCGCCGCCCGCCAGGCCCTGGTGCTGGCCACTGTCGACGACCCCGACGGGCGCTGGCTGTCGGCCCACCTCTACCTCGTCGACGGGCGGCGCGCCCGCCTCTACCACTCAGCCAGCTCGGCGGCCGATGGCACCGAGCGCCAGCGCATCGGCCGGGCCAACAAGCTGCTTCACTGGCATGCCTTGCTGCACTTCAAGGCGGCGGGGCTGGCAACCTACGACATGGGCGGCATCTCGATGGGCGAGGCGCTGAAGGCCATCGACGACTTCAAGCAGGCCTTCGGCGGCGAGTTGACCCGCGAGTACAACTGCCTGTTACCCGTCAGCTGGAAGGGCCGGCTGGCCCTGCGCCTGCTGCGCCTGGCGCAGGCGGCACGACGCTGGCGCAGCGCCTCGCGATGAGCCCGCCCCGCCCACTCGTGCACGTCGTCGCCGGTCTCGGCGCGGGCGGCGCCGAGACCTTCCTGCTGCGACTGCTTGGTGCCGACCAGCGGTTGCGCGACGCCTCGCGCATCGTCTCGATCCGGCCGCTCGACGCTCTGTCCGGCCAGTTCGAGGCCCTGGGCGTGCCGGTGCTCAAGCTGCCGCTGGCTGCCGATCTGAGCCTACCCGGCCATCTGCTGGCACTGCGCCGCGTGCTCGCCAGCAAGGACACCCGCGTAATCCAGAGCTGGCTCTACCTGTCCGACACGCTGGCCGCGCTGCTGGGCGCCGGCAAGCCCGTCATCTGGGGCATTCGCAGCAGCCACGGCGCGCGCGGCAAACGGCTGACCGGCCTGCTGGCTCGTCGCGTCAACCCCTGGCTGTCTTCACGCGTGCCAGCCGCCATCGTCTGCTGTGGCCAACAGGCGCTGGATGCCCATCGCGCGCTGGGCTACGCGCCCGGGCGACTGCGCCTGATACCCAACGGCTACGACGTCAAGCGCTTCCAGCCCGACCCGGCCGCTGGCGCCGCACTGCGTGCTGAACTGGGGCTGGCGCCCGACGCCTTCGTCGTCGGCATGGCGGCACGCACCGACATCTACAAGGACCATGACACGCTACTGCAGGCCGCGGCCCTGGCCCGCCGGCGCATTCCCAGCTTGCACGTCCTGCTGTGCGGCAAGGGCACGGACGAGGCCGGCATCGCGGCGCTGATCCACCACCACGGCCTCGCTGGCGCCTGCCACCCGCTGGGCCTGCAGAGCGACATGCGCCGGTTCTACGCTGCTCTCGACGTGCATGTGCTCTCCAGCCGTTCCGAGGGTTTCCCCAACGTCGTCGCCGAAGCAACGCTCTATGGCTGCGGCAGCCTGTCCACCGACGTCGGCGAGGCCCGCGCGCTGCTCGCCGACGGGGCATCCCTGATTCCGCCTGGCGATGCCTCGACAATGTGCGACCGCATCCTCGCCTTCCAGGCCCTGCCGCCAGAGGGCAGGGCGCAACAGATCGCCGCCAACCGCAGCGTCGTCGCAAGCCAATTCGACATGAATCGCATCGCCCAGCTCTACCGGGCCACCTATGAAGCTTTCGCCCCCGGCCTGCTGGGAGGGCGACCTTGAGCCGCTTCGTCATCCGCTTCGACGACGTCTGCCCGGGCATGGCCTGGGCACGCTTCCAGCCCTTTCTGGACTTCTTTGAACGCCACCCCCAGGTCAAGCCGCTGCTTGGCATCGTGCCGGACAACCGAGACCCCAAGCTCGATGTGGCTCCGCGGCGCGCAAACTTCTGGGACCTGGCGCGGCAATGGCATGCGCGCGGCTGGACCCTGGCCCAGCACGGCACGACGCACGAGTACAGCCTGCCCGGCGGCGGTCTGCTGGGGGTTGGCACCAAGAGCGAATTCGCGGGCCTGCCGCTGGACACGCAGAGGGAGAGGCTGGCACGCGGCCAGGCCATCCTGAAGCGCGAGGGCGTCTGGCAGCCCTGCTTCATGGCGCCGTCGCACAGCTTCGACCATGACACGTTGAGGGCGTTGCGCGGGCTGGGTTTCGAGGCGGTCACCGACGGCTACGGCCTCTACCCCTACGAGCTAGAAGGCATCACCCTGGTTCCCCAGCTGTTCAGCACGCCCATCCATCTCGGCTTCGGCATCTACACGCTGTGCCTGCACGTCAACTCGATGAGCGACGCCCGGCTCGCCGCCACGTTGCGATTCATGACGCACAACGCCAGCCGCCTCATCGACTTCGACGAGGCCCGTCGCGCCCGCGCACCACGCCTGCTCGCGCCCGCGGCCCGTGCCGTGAGCAGCTCGGCGTTGCGCGCCCTGCGCCAAGTGCGGCGGGGAGGCTGAAGCATGTGCGGCATTGCAGGCGACTGGGACTTCCAGGCCCGGCGCAGTGAAGGCGACACACTGCAGCGGCTGCGGCAGATGGCTGACGCCATTGCCCATCGCGGCCCCGACGGCGACGGCTTCTGGTGCGACCCGGCGCATGGCATCGGCTTCGCGCATCGGCGCCTCGCCATCGTCGACCTCTCGCCGGCAGGGGCACAGCCCATGGCCTCCGTCTCGGGCCGCTACACGCTCGTCTTCAACGGCGAGATCTACAACCATGCGGCGTTGCGCCGCGCCGTGGACGGCATCCAGCCGATGGCCTGGCGCGGGCATTCGGACACCGAGGTCCTGCTCGCCGCCATCGAATGCTGGGGACTTGAAGGCGCTCTGCAACGCAGCGTCGGCATGTTCGCCATTGCGCTGTGGGATGCACGTGACGAGGTGCTCTACCTGGTCCGCGACCGCGCCGGCGAGAAGCCGCTGTACTACACCCAAGGCGCCGCGGGCCTGGCCTTCGCGTCCGAGTTGCCGGCACTGCGCGCCAGCACCCGCTTGCCCGGCCAGGTGGACGTGCAGGCGCTGGCCAGCCTGCTGCGCAACGGCTACATCGCCGACGGCCTCAGCATCGAAGCCGGCGCACGCCAGGTGCCACCGGGCCAATGGCTGCGCGTCGCGCGCGACGGTAGCCTGAGCACCCACACCTACTGGTCTCCGCCTGCTTCAGCCCCGTCCAATGACGCAAGCGACGCCGAGCTGCTCGACACGCTGGAGCAACTGCTCGAAGACGCCATCGGTCTGCAGCAGATGGCCGACGTACCGGTCGGCGCCTTCTTGTCAGGCGGCATCGATTCGTCGCTGATCGCGGCCATCGGCCAGAAGCTCTCCAACGGCCGCCTGCGGACCTTCACGATCGGCTTCGACGAGGCCGCCTACGACGAAGCCCCTCACGCTGCTGCGGTAGCCCGGCACCTCGGCACCGAGCACAGCTCGGTGCAGGTCAGCGGCCGCGACGCCCTCGACCTCGTGCCACGCCTGGCCACGCTTTACGGCGAGCCCTTCGCCGATCCCTCGGCGCTCCCGACCGCGTTGCTGATGCGTGCCGCCCGCCAGCAGGTGACGGTCGCGCTCTCCGGTGACGCCGGCGACGAGCTCTTTGCCGGCTATGCCCGCTACCTCCAGTATCCGAGCAGCTTCGCGACCACACGCCGCCTGCCCGGACCGCTGCGCCGTGCCCTGCCCGGCCTGCTGGGCCACGGCCGCGGCCCGCTGCTCGACCGCCTCGGACGCGGCCTCGGGCGCCCCCAGCTGGGCGACCGCCTGCACAAGGCACTGCCGCTGCTTGGCGCGGAGAGCTTCCCCCAGTTCGCGCAGACGTTCGCGTCGCTGTGGCGCGACCCGGCCGAACTGCTGCTCCCGTCGCTCGCACCGCTGGCACCAGGCTATGCCTGCATGGCCGACCACGGAACCGCCCTCGGTCGTGCCGATGCGATGAGCCGGCATGATGTCCTCGACTACCTGCCACAGGACATCCTCGTCAAGGTGGACCGCGCAGCCATGGCCGTGAGCCTGGAGACGCGCACGCCGCTGCTCGACCATCGCATCATCGAGTTCGCGCTTCGCCTGCCCATCGAGCGCAAGCTGCGTGCAGGCCAAGGCGGGCTGCGGGGCAAATGGCCACTGCGCGCGCTGCTGTCGCGCCATGTGCCGGACGAGATCATCAATCGCCCCAAGCAAGGCTTCACCGCCCCCATCGGGCCGTGGCTGCGCGGCGAGCTGAAGTCCTGGGCCGAGGGGCTGCTGTTCGACCGCCGGACCGAAGAACTCGGCCTGTTCCGCGGCACCGTGCTGCGCGAGCACTGGCAGCAGCACCAGAGCGGACGGCGCGACTGGTCGCGCAAGCTCTGGCCGGTGCTGATGTTCCTGCAGTGGCAGGCGGGGCGGCCATGAAGATCGCCATCATCGCCAACTCGGCCTGGTACCTGCACAACTTCCGGCTCAATCTCGCCCAGGAATTGCAGCAGGCGGGCCACCAGGTGCTGTTCATCAGCCCGATGGACGCTTATGTGGAGAAGCTGCAGGCCGCGGGGTTCGAGCATCTGAACTGGGCTGTCGCCAGCGCCGGCATGAACCCGCTCGCCGAGCTGGGCTCCGTCTGGCGCCTGCGCAAGCTGCTGATGCACAGGCAGATCGATGCGCTGCTCGCCTACACGCCCAAGGCAAACATCTACAGCGGCCTGGCGCTGTGGGGCCAGAACACCGTCTTCCTGCCCAACATCTCCGGACTGGGACGCGCATTCATCCGCCCTTCGGCGATCACGCTGCTCGTCGTCCAGCTCTATCGCCTGGCATTGAGGCAGGCGCAACGCGTCATCTTCCAGAACATGGACGACCTGGGCGTGTTCACCGCTCGTGGCGTGATCACGCGCGGCCGTGCCGTTCGTGTACCAGGCTCCGGCGTGGACCTGCGGCGTTTCACGCCGTCCGGACACCTGCCCGGCCCGGGGCCCCAGACGCACTTCCTGTTCGTCGGCCGCTTGCTCAAGGACAAGGGTGTCGTCGAGTTCGCCGAGGCCGCCCGGCTGCTGAAGCGCGAGTTCCCTGACCTGCGCTTCACACTGCTGGGCTCGTCCACCTCGGACAACCCCACCGCCGTCAGCGCCGCGCAACTGCGCGAATGGAAGGCCGCCGGCCTCGTCGAGCATCAGGAGCACCTGGACGACGTGCGTCCGCTGCTCGACGCCGCCGACTGCGTAGTGCTGCCCTCCTATCGCGAAGGCGTGCCACGCAGCCTGCTCGAAGCCGCCGCGATGGCCAAGCCGCTGGTGACGACCGATGCCCCCGGCTGCCGCGACACCGTGGTCGACGGCGACAACGGCTATCTGTGCCAGCCGCGCTCGGCGGAGTCGCTCGCGCAGGCGATGCGACGCTTCATCATGCTCGACGCGGACCAACGGCGATCGATGGGCCTGCGCAGCCGCGCGCTGGCCGAGGCCGTCTTCGACGAGCGCCTCGTCATCAACCAATACCTGCGCCTGCTCAGCCACCCCACGCCGCCGGTCGCGATGCCGGGGGCCGGCATCGCTGCACCGGTGCTGCACCCGGTCGAAGGCCTGCCCACCGTGCACGTGCTGCTGGCAGCGTATTGCGGCGAGACCTGGCTGGACGACCAGCTTGACACCTTGCTCAGCCAGCAAGGTGTCAACCTCACCGTCACCGCCGGCGATGATGCGTCCAGCGACGGCACGCTGCAGGCCTTGCGTCGTCGCGCTGCAACCGACCCGCGCATCACCGTCACCGCCAGCGACAAGCGGCTGGGCTCGGCGGCCGCCCACTTCTATCACCTGCTCAAGCAGGCACGGCACAGCACCGCGGACTACATTGCGCTGGCAGACCAGGACGACGTCTGGGAACCCAACAAGCTGGCCCGGCACATTGCGCTGGCGCGCAGCCAGGGCGCGGCAGGCGTGTCCTCCGACGTCATCGCGTTCTGGCCCAACGGGCGCAGCAAGTACATCCGCAAGTCCCACCCCCAGCGGCGCTGGGACCATCTTCTCGAGCCCCCGGGGCCAGGTTGCACCTTCCTGATGACGCGCGCCCTGGCCCAGGAATGCGCGGACTGGATCGAGCAGCTGGAGCGCAGCGGCGTCGGGCCTCTGCCCAAGCACGACTGGTTCATCTACCTCGTCGCGCGCTCCAGCGGCTACCGTTGGCACGTCGAGAACGCCAGCAGCATGTTCTATCGCCAGCACCCGCACAACGAGGTGGGCGCCAACGCCGGCCCCAAGGCCGTGTTGCTGCGCCTGCACGAGCTGCTGCGTGGCGGCTACCACCAGCAGATCCGGCATGCGATCCGCGTCTCGCGCATCGTCGCCCAGCAGCGCAAGCAACCCCAGCCGCCCGCCCACCTGAGCGCACTGCAGCTGCTGCGCCACGGCCGACGCCGCCGGCACGAGGCGCTGATCCTGGCGCTGTTCTCCCCGTTTGGCATCCGCGCAGACTCATGACGACGACGCCCACTCCGGACGACCGCCCGGCGCTCTGGCGCCGCGCGTTGCGACGGCTGCGCCACGCGCTGGACTACCGGTGCCTGCACTGGCCGCGGCTCGGCGAGCATCAGCAGGCTGACTACCTGCGCCGTCTGTTCGAGCTGCTGCAGGTCGACCTCGTCATCGACGTCGGCGCCAACCGCGGACAGTACGCCGACTTCATCCGGCGGCGCGTCGGCTACCGCGGCGCGATGATCAGCTTCGAGCCCATCCCCTCGCTGGCCCGGGAGCTGGCGCGCGCCGCCGAACGCGACCCGCACTGGACCGTCCACGCCACCGCGCTGGGCGCACGGGCGCAGACTCGGCCCTTCCATGTTGCTCAGAGCTCGCCGATGAGTTCGCTGCTGACGCCAAGCACTCAGGCTACGTCGCGGCTCGCTGCCTTCAACACCGTGCAGCAGACGCTGGATGTCCGCGTCGAGACGCTGGACGCCGTTCTGGCCGCCACCCCGCACTTTCGCAACATCTACCTCAAGCTCGATGTGCAGGGCTATGAACGCGAAGTCCTGAACGGCGCGCTGGCCAGCCTGCCGCGCGTCGCGGCGATGCAGGCCGAACTCAGCGTCGTGCCGCTGTACGAGGACCAACCCCACTACCTCGATCTTCTGGCCCATGTCGAATCGCTGGGTTATCTGCCTTCGCTGATCCCGGCCCACAACCCCGAGCACTTCCCGCTGCTGATCGACTTCGATTGCCACTTCGTGCGCCGCGAGCGGCTCGCGGATCTGGGTGGGTTGAACCGTGCCTGACGTCCATCTCTTTGCGCCGCCGGACCAGCTCAACGACGCGACGCGCCACTACCTCGCCAGCGTGGCCGATGCGCTTGGCGAACTGGGCCACCGGCTGACGCACACACCCGACCTGGCCGCCATTCCGTCCAGGGCCAACGTGCTGTCCATCGAGTGCAAGAGCGCCGCCCGGCTCAGCCTGCACCGCCCGCGGGCGCGGCTCTGGCAATGGCTGCAGGGGCTGTATCCGGAGGAGGCCGGCTGGCAGTTCGACAGCCGCCTGCGCGAGTTCGCCTGGAACCGCCTGGAGCCCTGGACGCTACGGCGTAGCCAGGGTGCGCTGATGGTTTCCCGGGCCATGCAGCAGCACTTCGCCGCGAAGTACCCGCACCTGAGGCTGGCCAGCACCGTCATGCCCTGCGCCAACGCCACGCTGACCCCAGCGGCCTTTCGCGCGCCGGGCAAGTACGACCGGCCGACCTTCGTCTATGCCGGCAGCCTGCACCGATGGCAGTGCATTGACGCCACGCTCGCGGCCTTCGCCGCCATCCATCGCCAGCGGCCCGACGCCACGCTGACGCTGCTGACCGCAGAGCGCGAGCAGGCCGGCGCCCGGTTGCGCCAACTGGGCGTACCGGCCACGACGGTGGCCTACGTGCCCCTGGCCGAATTGCCTCAGGCCCTGGCCGCCTTCAAGTACGGATTCGTGCTGCGAGAGGATCACATCGTCAACCGCGTTGCCACGCCCACCAAGGTGTCCAGCTACATGGCTGCCGGCGTCATCCCGGTGATGACCCGCGCCGCACAGGACTTCGCACAGCACCTCGCGCCGGCCACGCCCATCGTCTGGCTGGACAGGCTCGACGCCGAGCACGTCAGCCAGCGCGTGCTCGCCCAGGAGGAACGCCCCCTCGACGCCGAGGCCGTGCTGGCCAGCTACAGCGCCGTGTTTGGTCGCTACTTCGACCACGCCGCCTACCGGCCCGCGCTGTGCGACTTCTTCCGGAACACGGGCCTCGCGGCCCCATGACCGCCATGTGGCGCGAGATCCTGTCCCGCTCGGCCTGGCTATCCGCCGGCAGCCTCGTCGGCCGCGTGGCGCCCTACGCCGTCCTGATCTTGCTCGGGCGCCGCCTCGACGCCGCCGCCTTCGCCTCGTTGTCCATCGCCTTCGTCTGGGCCTCGGTCGCCGCCAGCCTGGCCACCGCGGCGCTGGGCACGGTCACCACGCAAAGGCTGGCTGCCGATGCCGGGCCCGCACGGCGCGCACTGGCGTTGCGCGCGCTGCGCCACGGCACGGCATGGGCCGGCGTGCTCGCCGCGGCCGTCGCCGCCATCGGTGCGCCGACCGCCAGCCGCGCCTTCGGCCATCACCTCGACCCCGCCGCCTTCTGGCCCGCGCTGGCGCATGGCCTGGCGTGGTCGCTGACACTGCTGATCGCCGCCATGCTCAACGGGCTGCATGCGGTGCGGCACTCGGCCCTGCTCGTGGGTGTGGGGGGGCTGGGCCAGGCCATGGGCATGGGTCTCGGCTTCGTGGCCGGACCGGGTCTCGAAGCCGCGCTGTGGGGACTGGTGCTCGGCAGTACCGCATCGCTTGCGCTGGGGCTGGCCCTGCTGCGCCATGCCTTGCCACCGCCCGCGCAGCGGCCCGGTCATGCCGGCACGACGCCACGCGCCAGTCTGGACGTGCTCTGGAGCACCCTCGCCAACGCCGCGGTCACGCCTGTTGCATTCGCTGCAGCGGCACTGGTCACCCGGCATGGCGCGCCGCCCAGCGATCTCGCCCAGTTCCAGGCGCTGGAACAGATCCATCAGCTGCTCCTCTACGTCCCTGGCCTGGTCGGCCAGGCACTGCTGCCACTGCTGGCTGCACATGACCGGGGCGCACAAGCACAGCGCGCGCTAAGGCCATGGGTCTACCGCAGTGCCGCAGCGGGGCTGCTGGTTGCGGCCTTGATGGGCTGGCGCCCCGAATGGCTGCTGCAGCTCATCGGCAACCCGGCACTGACCGATGCCTGGGCCACGCGCTGGATGCTGTGCAGCGCCGGCATGGCGCTGGCCTTGAGCCTGCTCAACAACGAGTTGCTGGCGCGCAGGCTCTATGCTCCGGCCGCCCTGCTCAGCCTGCTGTGGGCGGCCATGTTCCTCGGGCTGGGCTGCTGGCTCGGCGGCGTGGCCGGCATGCAGGCGGGCCGGCTGATCGCCTCGCTGCTGCTGTTTGCCGCCGTCTGCGCCCTCACCTCGCGCCTGCCACGCCCCACATGACCCGCCTTCGCATCCTCACCGTCGTTGGCACCCGGCCCGAGGCCATCAAGCTCGCGCCCGTGATCCAGCGCCTTCGCGCCCACCCGGACGTCGATCACCTGCTGTGCGCCACCGGCCAGCACCAGCATATGCTGGCCCAGGCGCTGCAGGCTTTCGGACTGGCGCCCGACGAGAACCTGGCGCTGATGCAGGAGCAGCCCGACCTGAACCAGCTCACCGCCGGCACGCTGACCGGCATCGGCCAGCTCATCCGCACCGCGCAGCCGGACCGCATCGTCGTGCAGGGCGACACGGCCACGGCCTTCGCCGCCGGCCTGGCTGCCTTCCATGCGCTGGTGCCGCTGGCGCATGTCGAAGCCGGCCTGCGCACCGGCCAACGTCACTCGCCCTGGCCCGAAGAGGTCTACCGCCGCACCCTCTCGCTGCTGGCCGACCTGCATTTCGCGCCCACGCCGTGGGCCGCGGCCCAACTGCGTCGCGAGGGCATCGCCGACGCGACCATCCACGTCACCGGCAACACCGTCATCGACGCGCTGCAGGCCGTCTGCCGCCGGCCCGACCTGGACGCCGTTCTCGCTCAGGCCCTCGGTCCCGGCCTCTGCGCCGAACTGGCGCAGGGGCGACGCCTCATCCTCGTCACCGGCCATCGGCGCGAGAACCTCGATCAGGGACTGGCCGCGACCTGCACGGCGCTGCGCCAGCTGGCCGCGCGCGGCGATGTGGACATCGTCTTCCCCGTCCACCTCAACCCGCGCGTGCGCGAGACCGTCGCCTCGCTGCTGGCCGACACGCCCCGCGTCCACCTCATCGAACCACTGGACTACCTCGGCTTCGTCGCGCTGATGCGGCGCTGCCATCACATCATCACGGACAGCGGTGGCATCCAGGAAGAAGCCCCCGGCCTCGGCAAGCCCGTGCTCGTGACCCGCGACACCACGGAGCGCCCCGAAGCCCTCGAGGCTGGCACAGCACTGCTCATCGGCCAGCAGGCCGAGCCCCTCGCAGCCGCAAGCAACCGGCTGCTCGACGACCCGGCCGCCTACGCGGCCATGGCCGAGGCCCGCCACCCCTTCGGCGACGGCCGCGCCAGCGAGCGCATCGTCGCGGCCCTGCTGCAGGCCCACGCCCGCCGATGACGCCCAACTACACGCTCATCACCCCACGGCTGGACATGACGGGGCCCTGCAACGTCGCCGCCGAGCTCGCGCAGGCCGCGCTGGCGAAGGGATGGCAGGTGCGCTGGCTTTACCTCTCGCCCGGACCTGGCCGCCCCGACCTCGCCGGGCTGCACGAGGTGCGGCGCTTTCGCATCGGCGATCTCTGGCGCCTGCAGGGCCTGGTCCATACCCATTGCCTGCGCCCAGACTTGCTCGGCGCCATGCTGGCCGGCTCGCGCCAGCGCACCGTCATCACGACAGCCCACAACAATTTCCTCGCCGATCTGCGCCATGGCTACGCCGGCTGGAAGGTCGGGATCGCGTGGGCACTCTGGCGTCGCGCGGTCGCGCGGCTGGACCGGCGCTTTTGCGTCTCCCGTGCCAGCCAGCGACATTACGCGCGCCTGGCGCCCGAGCTGAGTTTCGACGTGGCCTACAACTTTCGCGCTCCGGTACCTCCCGGCCCACTGCCCGCCACCGTCCAGGACTGGATCACCGCGCAGCGCGCCGCCGGGCGTACGTTGCTGGCCTATGTCGGCAACCTTTCTGCGCTGAAGAACGTCGCTGCGCTGCTGCCGGCCGTGAGCTCGGCTCCCGAACTGGCGCTGGTCCTCTGTGGCGACGGTCCGCTGCGTGCCGAGCTGGAGTCCTGCGCGCGCGCCTTCGGCGATCGCATCTGCTTCGCCGGCCATGTCACCCAACCCGCCCCCATCCTCGAGCAGGTCGATGCGCTGGTGCTGCCCTCGCTGACCGAGGGCCTGCCGCTGGTCGTCGTCGAAGCGCTGCGCGCCGGCTGCCCCAGCCTGCTGTCCAGCATCGCCGTGCATCGTGAACTCGCGGTGCTGGGTGCCGGCCTGACCTTCGAGCATCGCCGCTTCTCCGACTTCCACACGCAGCTGAGTGCGCTGCTCGCCCGCGCCACACCCGAGCATCGGGCCGGATTGAGGCGGCTATGGGAAAATCGCTTTTCGCCTGCGGCCGGCTTTGCGCCCTACGCCGCACTCGCCTGCTGACGCCATGCCCTACGCCTACCAAGCCCTGGACAGCCAGGGCCGCCTGCAAAAGGGCGAACTCGATGCCGCCACCGAAGACGAAGCCGCCCAGGCGCTGGGCCGGCAAGGCCTCAGCCCCATCGAGCTGAAGCCGCTGCGTACCCGCCGCGCCGCGCCGGGCCGCAAGACCCGCCGCGAGAAGCCGCGCGTCGCCACCATGCTGCTTGTGCGCGAACTTGCCTCGCTGCTGCAGGCTGGCGTCACGCTCGAAGAGTCTCTGCGCACGCTGCTCGATGGCCGCCGCGACAGCCCCCAGGGCGAACCACTCACCGCCGTCCTGTCTGGCGTGCTGTCCGGCGAGCGCTTCTCCGCCGCGCTCCAGCAGCAATCCCAATCACCGGCTCTGCCGCTGCCGCCCTATGTGCTGGCCCTGGTCGCTGCCGGCGAGTCCACCGGCGACCTGCCTGCGGCGCTGACCCGCGCCGCCGAGCAGCTCGACTTTGACGAACAGATCCGGGCCGAGACCTCCGAGGCCCTGGTCTACCCCAGCATCCTGATCGCCGCCGGCGTGTCGGCCGTGCTCTTCGTGTTCTCGTTCGTCGTGCCGCGCTTCTCCAGCCTGCTGGCCGGCAAGAACGTCGAGTTGCCCTGGCTGTCGGCGGCCGTGCTGACCGTCGGCACCTTCTTCAACGAACACGTCGTCGCCGTGCTGCTCGGCCTCGCCGCGGCCATCGGCATCGGCGCCGCGGTGCGCCGGGCCCTCGGGCCGCAGCGCATCCGCAGCATGCTGTCGCGATGGCCGCTGCTAGGCCCCTGGCTGCACCAGCAGGAGTTGTCGCGCTGGACCGGCATGCTGGCGCTGATGCTGCAGAGCCGCGTTCCCATCCTGACCGCGCTCGACCTCACCGCCGCGGCCGTCAGCCTGCCCGACGTGCAGCATGGACTGCGCGAGAGCCTCGCCGACATCGGCCGCGGCGAGCCGCTCTCGCGCTCGCTGCAGGAGCGCCAGCTGCTGCCGGCCACCGCGCTGAGCATGGTGCGGGTCGGCGAGCGAACCGGGCAGCTCGGCCAGATGATGGGCCATGTCGCCGCCTACTCGCTCGAGGCCAACCGCAGCACCCGGCGGCGCCTCGTCGCGCTCATCGAGCCGGCGGCCATCCTGGTGCTGGGCGGTATCATCGCCCTCGTCGTCGTGGGCGTCGTGCTGGCCCTCACGTCCCTGTCCGAAGTCAAGTTCTGAACCATGTCCAACAAGGCCCGCCGCACCCGCGGCTTCACGCTGCTCGAAATGCTCGTGGTCCTCGTGATCATTGGCCTCGTCGCCGGCCTCGTCGGCCCTCGCCTCTTCGCCAAGGTCGACTCCTCCAAGGTGCAGACCGCCGGCGTGCAGATCAAGCTGCTGCGCGGCGCCGTCGAATCCCTGCGCATGGATGTCGGCAGCTACCCGACGACGGAGCAGGGGCTGGACATGCTCGTCACGCCGCCGACCGACCCCAAGCTGCGCGAGCGCTGGAAGGGTCCCTACCTGGACGAGGCCGTGCCGCTGGATCCCTGGAACAACCCCTACCAGTACCGCGTGCCGGGCGAGGATGGCCGGCCCTTCTCCATCGTTTCCCTGGGTGCCGACGGCAAGTCCGGCGGCGAGGGCATCGATGCCGACATCGGGCTTGCCAAGAAGGCAGGCGCCGACGCCCCGAACTGACCTCACCGCAATGCCTAGGAGCCAGGGCGGCTTCACGCTGATTGAAGTCGTCGTCGCGCTCACCATCATCGGCCTTGTCGCCGCCGTCGCTGTGCCGGCGCTGGCACGGCGGCTCGACTCGGCCTACCGTGCGGCGGACCTGGCCCAGGTCGTCGGCAGTGCCCGTCTGCTGCCAGTGCGCGCCGCTGCGATGGGCGCCGAGATCAAGCTGGACGCCAACGGTCTTGCCCGCCCGATGGCCGACGGGCAGCCCCCGCTGGAACTGCCACCGGGCTGGACACTGACGCCGCTGGACCCTGCCCCCCAGCTGGGCCGCGCCGGCAGCTGCACCGAGGGCAGCCTGCTGCTCACGGCACCAGCACCGGTGCAGAGCTGGCGCCTGCATTTCGATGCGCTGAGTTGCGGGCTGCAAGTCGTCCAGCTTGGAGGCGATGCATGAGCAAGGCGCACCGACGACGCGGCATCGCGCTGCTCGAAGTCATCGTCGCCCTCGTCATCGTCGCCACCTTCGGCGCCGCCCTGTTCAGCTGGGCCGGCCAGACCTACCGTACCGCCAACCGCGCCGTCGAACTGCTCGACGAAGCCGAGATCGAGCGCAACCTGATCGAGTTGAGCCAGGCCATCAACCCCGCCCGCCAGCCGCAAGGCAAGTTGCAGACGGAGCTCTACGTCTACGACTGGCAATCCCAGGCAGTGCACCCGCCCGTAGACCAGATCCGCCATCCCATGGGCCTCAGCCCCTACCAGGTCGGCCTCTACAAGGTCAGCCTGCGCGTGCTGCGCCGCGCCGACCAGGTCCTCGTGCTGCAGCGCGACCTGCAACTGGCCGGGCAACTGCAGACGCGCGCGCAGTCCACCGGGCCATTCGGTTTGAACCCGTGATGCGCCGCGCCCGCCAACTCGGCCTCTCCCTGCTCGAAGTGCTGGTCACCGTGACCATCTTCGCGATGCTGTTCGCCGTCCTCACGATGGGCTGGCATCAATCCATGAACGCCCAGGCCAAGCTCGGCAGCGCCACCGTGCACGCCCGCACCCACCAGCAGCTCGCCCTCGTGCTGCGCCAGCTCATCAGCGAGACCCTCGTCCCCGACTATCAGGCCGGCACGGAGTTCACTGCCGACGACAAGGGCTTCATCGCCGAAACCACCACTTCGCTGCTTGCGGGCATCGGCGCCGCGCCCCTGCCCGTCTCCGTCAAGCTCGAGACCACTGCCGACGGCCAGCGCCTGCAGGTCACGCACGGCGACGCCGCCAGCCAGCCCCTGCCCTGGCGTTTCAGCCAGGCTCGCTGGCGCTACCTCGACAGCGCCGGCGAATGGCACGACGACTGGCCCCCGCCGCCATCCCAGGCCGGCATGCCGCTGCCGCTGGAACGAGACAGCTACCTGCCCGCCCTCGTCGCGTTCTCCTACACCATGGCGGGCGAGAGCCGTGCCCATGAGCTGCTCGCCGCTCCTCGCGCCTCGGGTTGGCGTCTCGGCGAGCCGACGTCGCCGCTGGCCGGCATGAACACGCCATGACGTCGCGCCAAGCCAGTGGCGGCTTCGTGCTGCCCGTCACCGTCGCCATCCTCGCGCTGATCTCGGTCGGCATCATGATGATGGCCCATCGCAGCGACGAACTGCGCCGCCTCGTGCTGACCATCGAAGCCGACCGCATCGCCACCCGCCAGGTCGCCGAAGCCAGTGCCGAAGCCCTCTTCCTGGGCAGCGTGCTCTACCGCCGCGGCGACAGCATGGGCAGCATCCGGCTCGACGGCCGCCCCTATCTCAGCCGCTCCGGCGCCATCGTGAACTACATGGACGCCGGTGCGCTGCTCGGCCTGCGCCGCGCACCGAGCCAGGACATCTACAGGTTGCTTGTCGCCCTTGGCCTCACGGATCTTGGTCAGGTGGAGCGGCTGACCGACGTGCTGCTCGACTACACGGACAAGGACGATCTCGAGCGGCTCAACGGCGCCGAAGCATCCGAATACTTCGCCGCCAAGCTGCCAATTCCGCGCAACGATCGTCTGCTGACGCCGACGGAATTGCGCCGGCTCGTCGGCTGGCGCGACCTGCCACAGGAGTTTCTGGAGCGCTTCATCGCCCACGTCCACACCGGCCCCGTACGCACGGTCAACCGCTACACCGTCCAGGGGCCCGTTCTGGCCGCCATCTCCGGGCTCGAGCCCAGCGTGGCCAACGAGCTCGTCAAAGCCCGCCAACCCGGTACCTTCCTGAACATCGACGCCCTGCCTACCGTCGCGGAAGCCAGCTTCCTCGCGGCCGGTCGCTACATCACGGTGCCCTCCAACGAGCTGTTGGTCACAATCTGCCCCTCGCGAGTTGACTGGTGCCAGCATCTGTCCGTGTCCAGCACCGCCGAAAGCGCCTTCAGTCCCTGGCACGTCAACTACAGCTACCGCCTGCCGCGCCGCCAACCGCTGCCAGACACCACCCAACTCCAACCCCTGCCCGACCAATTGCCCGACACTCCGCCGCCGCCGCTGTGGTCACCATTCGGCAACACCATGCCCAGCCCCTCACCCTGATCCCGTCGTGAAGCGAATGCTCGCCCGTCCCAGCCTCGTCCCCATCGAGCGCAGCGAACTGCGCCACGTGACGCTCAAGCTCCCGCCACTCAAGGGTCGGGCGCTGCAGTCCGCCGTGCGCCTGCAGCTGCTGCCCTACGTTCCGGCCGGCGCGCGTCTGGCTTTCGCCTATCGCGAGCACAGCGACGGCCAGATCCAGACCTGGCTGTGGCAACCCGCAGCCGATGTCCAGGCCCGCGAGCTGCGACAGCACTGGCCGCGACCACTGCTTGAGCAGGGAGGGCAGGGCCTTCGCCTGCTCGCCCGCGGCACCGGTAGCGAAGCCCAGCACTGGGCCGACGGCGAGCTGCGGCTGACCCGCTGGTGGCCGGCCGGCCCCACCGAGCAGGACTGGGCCCTTTTTGTGCGGGCCGCCGGCCTGCAACCCGATGACCACCCCTGCCCGGCGCGCAGCTCGCCCGTCGAGCTCGGAGCCGCTCCGCAGCAATGGCTGCGTGGCGACAACCTTCCAACTCCCGACCCCTGGGCCGGCTGGCGCTGGCAGGCCGCCGGCCTGCTGCTCGGCGGCCTCGTCGCATTCGGCATCGGCGCCCACCTGCAGACGGTACGCCAACTGCACGACGACCAGGCCTTGCTCACGAAGCTGCGCAGTGAGCGCGAGCAAGCCCTCGGCCAGCGCAGCCGCTATCTGACGCTGCGGGCCGACTTCGACGCGCTCAGTGCCCTCGCCCCACGCAGCTCGCAGCTGGAGCTGCTGGACAAGGTCGTTTCCAGCGGCATCCTTGCCGCGGCGCCCAGCCTGCCTGCGCCTGCTGCGTCCGCTGCGGCAACGCCATCTGCCGGCAACGCCATCACGGCGCCGCCGCCCAACGCGCCCGTCACCACGCCGCTCGCGCCCAGCCTCGCCGAATGGGACTACCGCAACGGCCAGCTCAAGCTCGCGCTCGACATTCCCGAGGGCCAACTCGTCATGCTCGACATCACCCGACGCATCGAACGGCTGCAGGGCTTCAATGACGTGCGCATCGGGCTGGACTCCACCAACACCAGCCTCATCCTGAACATGCGCGTCGCCACCCCATGAGCACGCTCGCCACCCAACTCTCTGCTCAGTGGCAGCAATTGCGTGCCCAGCTGCGCCCTGGCCCCCAGAACCGCACACTGTGGCTGCTCATCGGCGTCGCCCTGCTCGCCGTGATCGGCGAACTCGGCATGCGTGCCTGGGAGCATCAGCAAAAGCTCGACCGGGAACTCACGGCGCTGCGCAAGCGCGTCCAGGCCCTGCAGATCTCGGCTGACCGCGTCGACTGGGCCCGACTCGGCGACCAGCTCGGTGCCACGCAGCAGACCTTCCAGGACCAGCTCTGGCACGCCCCCTCCGAAGCCCAGGCCCAGGCCATGCTGCGCGACTGGCTCAGCAGCCTGCTGAAGAATGCCGACATCGTGCGCCCCACGCTGCGGCTGCAACCTGTGCAGCCCGCAGCGCCAGCCCAGGCAGCGTCGGCCGGAGAGTCCTCTGACACCTCGAATCCGGCCGGCCTCGGCGCCCGTCTGGCACGCGAAGCCGTGCGAGCCCGTGCGCAGATCAGCTTCGAGCTCGTACCTGGCAGCCTCGAAGCCGTGATGCAACGCGTCGAGCGCGGCGGCCAGCTCGCCAGCATCGATGCGCTGACCGTCTCAAAGCGCAGCCGCCGCGTCGAGATGAGCATCTCCATGCCCGTCATCATCGAAGCTTCGGCAGCGGAAAAGACCACAGCAAAGACCGCCGCCCGATGAACGCCCTGCTCACCCATCCACTGGCTCGCCTCGCCGCGGCACTGCTCGCCTGGGCCGGCCTGGGCACCCTCGGCTGGTGGTGGCATCGGCCCGCGCCGCTGACACCGCCTTCGGCCGCCGCCGCCCAGCCTCCCGCACCGCCCGCGCCACGCGGCATGGTCGACCTCTCCCACGACCCGCTCGCCTCCCGCCTGCAGGCCCTGGATCCCTTCGCCCTCCAACGTACCACCCCGCCGCCGTCTACCGCCACCACGGCCGCTGGCACCGCTGGCAGCGACGACATCGTCTGGCGGTTCTCCGCTCTCACGGAGAACCGCGGCCAGCGCCATCTGCTGCTGACCGCCGCCGACCAGCCGCCACTGCTGCTCAAGGCAGGCGACAAGCTGCCCAACGGCGAACGCATCAAATCCATCGACGCCACCAGCGTCCTGCTGCAGGACGCCAAAGGCCGCAAGCGCACCATCCAGTTGATCGAGCCATGACCAAGCCCGCCCCTCTCACGCCCCGCCGCCTGCTCGCCACGGCCATGGCCGCCTCGGTGGCCGCGACCCTCAGCGGCTGCCAGCACCTCTCGCCCACCATCCTGCCCGAGCGCCCCGCCGACCCCGCTGCATCCACGCCGGCCCTGCCGCCGGAAGCCTCGGCTCTCGCCGCCTCCGGCCCCGCCACTGAGCCGCGCAACGACACCCGTCTCTTCCAGACACCAGCCATCCAGGCCGGCGCGCGCAGCGCCACTCGCGCCAATCCGGCGGGCAGCAACCCCGCAGAACCCGGTATCGCGGCCTCGGTCTCGCTGGAGCAACTGCCGCTGCCCGTCTTCATCGACACCGTCTACGCGACCATCCTCAAGCGCAACGTGTCGGTCGACCCTTCAATCGCCACCCGCAAGGAGCTCGTCTCACTGAAGTCCGGAACGACCCTCTCCGCCGCGGCACTCGCAGAGGCCACCCGGGCCTTGCTGAAGAGCTATGGCCTTGTCGTGACGGAGTTCGACAACCTCGTGCGCATCACCCCCGCAGGTGGCAATGCCGGCTACCTCCCGGAGCTGCAGCGCGGTCGCGCCTCGCCCGACGTGCCCCAGTCGCTGCGCCCGATCTTCTATATGGTCGAGCTGGAAAGCGTCAGCCCCTCCAACGTCAGCAGTTGGCTCAGGACCTTGTTCGGCCAGCGCGTCAACGTGCAGGACGACCTCACGCGCCAGGCCGTGCTGATCAGCGGCCAGACCGACGACGTCAGCGCCGCACTCGAAGCCGTCCAGGTGCTGGACCAGCCGATGATGCGCGGCCGCAATAGCGCGCGCATCGCCCCCTTGTACTGGTCTGCCGACGAACTCTCCAAGAAGCTGACCGAGGTCCTCCAGGCGCAGGGTTACAGCGTGGGCAACAACGGTGGCGCCCAGGCCCCCGTCATCCTGTTGCCCATCGGTCCGCTGAACTCGGTCATCGTCTTCGCCGCCTCCGAGCCCGTGCTCAACCACGTGCTGCGCTGGGCCACCGAGCTGGATCAGCCAGCCAGCGGGCGAGGCTCTGCCGGCTACTTCACCTACGCAGTGCGCAACATGGATGCGGCCGAGCTGGCCAAGACGCTGCAAGAAGTCATGAACCCTGCGGCTGCGGCCGCCAACAGCAACGCCGTCAAGTCCCGGGTTGTCGTCAACGCCGCCAGCAACACCCTCATCATCCAGGGCAGCCCGACGGAGTACCAGCAATGGTTCGGCCTGCTGCAGGAGCTGGACCGCCCCGCCCGCACCGCCCTCGTCTCGGTCACCGTCGCCGAAGTCGCGCTGGACAACAGCGAAACCCTCGGCTTCAAGTGGATCCTCGACCAGTTCCGCCTGGGGGGCTTCAATGTCAACCTGAGCAGCCTCACCAACACTGGCAGTAGCTCCGGCATGGTGGCGCAGATCAACAGCCGCACCAGCAGCACCAATGCACTGCTGAATGCACTCGCCTCCGCCAGCAAGGCGCGCATCCTTGCCAACCCCAGCATCCTGGCCCGCAACGGCGAAACCGCCTCAATCCAGGTCGGCCAGGACGTGCCCATCATCACCCAGCAACAGCAATCCACCACCGGCTCCGGCGTGCCCGGCGGCTCGTCGGCCAACGTGCTGCAGACCATCCAGTACCGCAATGCGGGCGTCATCCTCAACGTCAAGCCCGTCATCCACGCCGGTGGCCGCATCGACCTCGACGTGAGCCAGGAAGTTTCGGCCGTTGTCGCCACCGACCTCGGCCTGCAAACCACCCCGACCTTCTCCAGCCGCAAGCTCACCACCAAGCTCTCCGTGGCCGACGGCACCACCGTGCTGCTGGGCGGCCTGATGCGCGAGGACAACACCATCTCCGACAGCGGCATCCCGCTGCTGAAGGACATGCCCGTCGTCGGCCACCTCTTCAAGAGCAGCACCGACAAGCGCACCCGCACCGAGCTCGTCGTGCTCGTCACGCCCTACGTCATCAACGACGAATTCGAGGCTCGCGCCGTTACCGATGCTTTCCGCCGCCAGTTCGGCTGGGACAGCAGCACTCCGCTGCAGCACCTGCGCCCGCCACAGATTGATGCCGGCGCCAGGCCGCCGGAAGGCATTCGCCCCGGCAACGCAAGCATCGGCAAGCCGTATGTGCTGCCGCCAGTCGAGGCCGAAAGCCCGGCAAGGCCCAATTCCGGCGCTGCCGGCGTTGGTGCGCAACAACAATCCGGTCGGGATTTTCCCGCAAGCGCTGTCACGAGGTCGGCACCTGGCCTCGATCCGGCTAACGTCCGATCCCAAGCCGACGCCCCTGCGGCGCCGGCCTCGGGCAGCCAGCCCCGCCAGCCCGGCGACAAGCCAGGCTCGGGCGCAGGCAAACCCGTGGAAGACCCCCAGCTACTGAAGGAGCTCATGGATGCCGTGAATCGCAAGCGATGAACCCCAACCCTGCGGTGACTCGGTTGTGATGCACACACACGTAAAGACCGCAACCACCCTTCAGGGGCTGAATACCCCCTCAGACAAACCCGACACCTGCAACAAAACGAGCATTCCTCCCTGTTTCACCATTGCTGCCCCCTGGGCTGTGGGTATACTGCTCGGTAGCTGTCACATCAACCAACGGTGCAGCGGCGTGTCCGGCAGGCAAACCTAGGTAGCCGGCATGCTTGTTGAGGTGTCAACTTCAAACGTTCTCTTGATCGAGGAAATTTCAATGAAACAAAAGCTTCTTTCTGCACTGGTCGTGGCCGCTGTCGCTGGCATGGCTGCCAATGCCAACGCTGGTGTCATCCAGTCGTCTTACAAGAACTACGCCGCTGAAGTCTTCGGCGACAACACCGTTGTCCTGACTGCTCCGACGATCGGTTACGCGCTGGCTCTGCCGCTGACCGGCACTGCCGCCAACCCCAACAGCTTCACCATCCAGTGGACGCTGTCGGGTGGCGCCGTCTGGAATGCTGCTCCCGCTGCCGCCACCATCGTGCTGGCACAGCCGGACGGTTCCGTGGCCGCCCAAAGCGCGACGACCTACCAAGTCGCCACGCCGACGCTGAGCACTGACGGCACCACGCTGACCGCCGTCGTCACCGTGTACTCCAACTACACCACCGGCTCGCAAATCGTGCTGGGCGGTGGCGGCCCCGTGGCAGTCACCAAGGTCGGCACGACCCTGGGCGCTCCCGCTCTGTCGACCGACGGCTGCAGCGACGCTGTCGCCTCGGTCAACGTGACGGCCAAGCTGACCAACGCCGCTGGCACCGAGTTCGACTCCAACTTCAACCTGGCCCCGCTGCTGAACACGACCCCCATCGTGCAATCGCGTCGTGCCATCGAAGTCCTGGCCCTGAGCTCGTCCGCCTTCCCGCGCACGACCGCAGCTGCCGCCGACACCGACATCGAGCAGTCGAAGGTCGACGTGCTGACCCCGTCGCTGGGCAAGAACTTCACGAACACCCCGGTCGACATCACGAACAGCACCGTGGCGATCAACCTGGGTCAAGTCATCGTGCGTGACCGTGCGGTCCTGTTCGACCTGAACGGCGCAAACCCCTACAGCGTGGACACGGCCGGCTTCGGCACCACGGTCAACACCAACGTCGGTATCGTCGAAGCCAACGGCATCACCTTCAAGGTGGCCGGCAAGTTCGTCACCGGCGGCACGGTGACCGTTCGTTCCAACTCGATCGCTGCTGGTGGCAACACGGTGGTGGGCGCTCTGGTCCCGTCGACGGTCACGTTCAACGCCGATCGTTCCGAAGCCACGGTGACCGTCGCCGCTGCCGACCTGACCGATGCCCTGTTCACGAAGGACGTCAACGGCCCCACGCCGTCGGCTCGCCGCCTGAACATCGTCTACACGGTGGCGGGTACGGCTGTGGTTCCGGTTGCTCAGTTCAAGGTCACGAGCGGCCAGCTGAACAAGTACGCTGCCTCGAAGGAAGCCCCGAACGTTGCTTGCCCTGGCAACATCTACAACCTGGTCGCCAATGGCGTCCAAGTTGACGTTCGCAACTACGTGCCGGCCGCTGCTGCCGTGCCGTCGGGCGGCTGGAAGAGCATCGTCCGCATCATCAACACGGACGAAGGCCAATCGGCTGACGTGCTGGGTACGGTGCTGCACCGCAATGGCGACCTGGGTGCCTCGGCCCTGCTGGTGACCCTGAAGCCGCGTGAAGTGGTGTACATGCAAAGCGCCGACATCGACGCCAAGCTGAACGCCGCCGCTACCGCAACGGCCACCAGCTTCGGCGCCGACGACACGGGTTCCAACGCCCGCCTGCGTCTGACCGCAGCGACCTCGTCGATCCGCGTGCAGAACTACCTGTTCAACCCGGTCAACGGCAACTTCATCGAAGGTTCGTCGGCTCAAGGCGACGAAGGCCCGGCACTGGCCGTGCGTGATTCGGTGAACAAGTAATCTCTCGGGATTGCATACGGAACGGAGGGCTTCGGCCCTCCGTTTTTTTTCGTCTATGCTTTTTCGATTGCCTGCCTCGAGTGCTTGCCCAAATGAACAGGCCCCTGACCCTTCTACGGGTCAGGGGCCTGTTCGCAAACAAACCGTCAGCGCTTAACCGTCAGCGCTTACTGGATCAGCAAATCCGTAAAGCGTCCGCTGGTACCCAGGCGCTGCCAAACTGCATCGAAGCCGGCCTCTGATGCCGGGACGGGACCCTCGTCGAGTTCGAGGTCATGGAAGTGCGTATAGCCGGCCTGCAGTACGGCATGTTTGAGCGCCTCGTACGAACCGCTGCGCTGCATGCCATAGGGCCAGAACTCGACCACCAACGGCGGGCGCTCCCGCAGGCTGCGTGCAGCTCCCTGCAGCACATAACCCTCGAAACCCTGCGTGTCCATCCAGATCAGGCAGCCGGGCCAATCCCCTTCGATCTGGCTGTCCAGACTTTCACTGGGCACGGTGATGCGCTCACGGCAGGCCTCGTCAAACTGGCCATCCTGCGCTCCCATACTGATGCGATGGTCTCCATAGTTGTCCTTGGACAACTCGAAGACCAGTTGCTCGCCATCCCGGGCACCCAGGGCGAGGTTGCGCGGCGTGATGCGCGACGCGAGCCCGTTGAGATGGATGTTCGCGGCCAGCAGCGAGAAGTTGTAAGGCTCCGGCTCGAAGGCCATTGCACGCTCGAACAGGCCGCGCTTCACCGCTGCAATGCAGATGCAGCCAATATTGGCACCGATGTCCAGCAGCAGCCTGGGCTGGAATCCCGGCCCGAGCAAACGCATCACCTTCTGGAGCTTCTCGAAGTCGAATTGCCCGTTCACATACAGCTCGCGAGCGATGGCTCGGTCGCCCGAGGACACAAGATACGTTTCCGGCCCCCGCGTGCTGACCAGCACGCTGCCTGCAGGGGCCGCGTCGAAGACGGCCATGCGCCAGGACGCACTGCGCTCAAGGCCAGCCCAGTGCAATGCACGCGCCAGGCCGGTCGCCGCCACTCGCAAGGTCTTGCGCACCAGGCGCCGCGGCCCGATGCCGGTCGATGGGGGAGCCGAAGAGCTTGGGGCAGAGGTCATGCGATGGGCAATGCGGGAGTACGAAACAGCGGGGGATTTTAGGAAGCGTCGGCGGCGATAGAGGATCGCCGCCCCGGCCCCCTATGATTCGAGCCGCGACTTCTTCCATCTCCCGTATTCATGCGTCTTGGTGAACTGCTGATCGAACGCGGCCTGCTTGATGCAGCAGGCCTTGACCAGGCCCTGCGCCAGCAGACCACCAGCGCGGCCGGCCAAAGGCTTGGTGCCGTCCTCGTGCGCCTGGGGCTGGTATCGGAACCCAGCCTGTATGCGGCGCTGTCGCATCAGCTGGGGTTGCCGCTCTGGGATGCCAAGGAGCAGCCGGAATGGCTGGAGCAGGCATTGACGCCCACCGCCTCCACCTCGCAGCTGCCGGCAGCACTGGCGCGCCGCTGGAGCGCCTTCACGGTGCCGGCAGACGGAGCGTTGCGCCTGGTCGCTCGCGATCCGCTGCTGCCCGAGCTGCAGGAGTTTGCCCAATCCCTCGCAGGCTCGCGCCCCCTGCACCCCTGCCTGGCGCAAAGCGCCGACATGGCCCGCGCGCTGGCCCAGATCCACAACGACGCGGCACCGGCCGCCTCCACGGCGTCGAACGACCTGCGCCAGCTCGCGCAGGATGCCCCCATCGTCGAGTTCGTCGCGACCATGCTGTCCCGCGGCACGGACCAGCATGCGTCGGACATCCACATCGAGCCGGCCGAAGGGGCCTTCCATGTGCGCTACCGCGTGGACGGCCAGTTGCGCGCGACCGAGACGCATGCGCGCGAACGCTTCGACGCGGTCGTCAGCCGCATCAAGCTGGTCAGTGGCCTGGACATCGCCGAACGCCGCCTGCCGCAGGACGGCCGCTTCTCGACGCGGGCCGCGGGCATCGAGACCGAAGTGCGTGTGTCCGTGATTCCGTCCGTCCATGGGGAATCGGTGGTCATGCGCCTGCTGCCCAAGACGGCCCACCGGCGCTTCCGGCTGGACGCGCTGGGTTTCGAGCCGGATCACCTTGCGGCGCTGCAGTCTTCGCTGGCCGAGCCGGACGGCATCATCCTCGTGACCGGCCCGACCGGCTCGGGCAAGAGCACGACGCTGTATGCGGCGCTGGCAGCGACGGACACCGCCTCGACGCGCGTGCTGACGGTGGAGGATCCGGTGGAGTACCAGCTGCCGGGCATCACGCAGTTCCAGGTGCAGTCTGACATCGGCTTCACCTTCCCTGCCGCACTGCGGGCCATCCTGCGGCACGACCCCGACACGGTGATGATCGGCGAAATCCGCGACCCGGAGACAGCCGGCATCGCCATCCAGGCCTCGCTGACCGGACACAAGGTACTGTCCACGTTGCACACCAACGACGCACCGTCGGCCTTCGTGCGCCTGATCGACATCGGCGTGGAGCCCTTCCTGCTTGCAGCCAGCGTGCGCACGGTGATTGCACAACGGCTGATTCGCCGCCTGTGCCCGCATTGCGCTGCGCCACTTGCCATTGCGGCGTTGCCCGCCAGCGTGCGCAAGCAGGCCGAGGCACTGGGCCTGGCCGACGCGGATTACGCAGGCCGCGAACCCCGAGGCTGCAGCGAGTGCGACGACACGGGCTACCGTGGCCGCACCGGTGTGCACGAAGTGCTGGCCGTGACGCCCGCGTTGCGGGCCGCGCTGTCGGGCGGGCGCATCTCCGACCACGAGGTCAGGCAACACGCTCAGCCGGGCTTCCGCAATCTGTCGCAGGACGCGCTGCTACGATTCTGGCGCGGCCTGACCAGCATCGCCGAGGTGATGTCGCTGGCCAGCAGCCAGGCCGACTTCCGCGAAACAGCCTGACGACAGCCCCCTTTGCTGCCTCGCGCAGCCCATTTCCGCATCTCATGTATCGCCATCTCTTGCCTCTCGCACTGGCCGGCCTGACCGCCGCGCTCTGCAGCTCCAGTACCTTGGCCCAGGCCCCCACCGCAGCCACGGTGGCCACGGCGGCCTCCGCCCCGGCTGCCGCCGAGCAGCAGGAGTGGCAGTTGCGGCGCCAGCGCTTCCTGCAGACCATCAAGCTGCTGCAAGCAAACGACGCGCTGGCCCGCCGTGAGTTCGAGAGACAAGTGCGCGCCTTCGAGCAGCGCCCCTTCTCGTTGACGCCGCTCGAGGCGATGGACTACATCGGCGCGGTGTTCGTGCCGCAGGCCGGTGTCGAGAAGCTCCTGCCGCTGGTGGCGGCCCAGGCGGCTCTTGGTCTGTACGACGCCGCGCGCTTCGGCAGCACGCTGGGCGAGGCGCAGCTGGTTGACATCGAAAGCTTCCTGCGCCTGCCCCTGACCTGGACTGGCCCCGAGCAGACGGAGAGGTCGCGAGCCTTCCTTCGCGATCACCCTGAGCGCGCCGCCCAGCTCGTGCAGGATGGGTTGAAGCTGGCCAATGGCGAGCGCATCGGTACAGACTACGACGTGCGATGGGTACGCGCCCTGGGCCGCTGCGCACCGGAGATCGCGGCGGGCTGCCCGCAGCCGCGCGACCTCCCCGTCTCCGAATGGGACGACGCCTGGGACAAGGTCAAGCAGCGCGTGGCGGCCTACTACCGGGTCGAGCCGAAGGCGGTGCCGGCCAAGGCAGCCTCAGCCCCCGACACACCGGCATCTGCAGCGCGCTGAAGCGCGAGTTCAGCGCCGCTCTGCCGGCGCGTACTCGGGCAGCCATTGCTTCAATAGCGCCCGCAATTCGGCATCCCCAAGGGCAGGCTCGGCAGACGCCCCTTGCATCGGCAGCCATTGCACGATGGCAGCACCGGTCGCGGCGTCCCCCGCGGCCCCCAACTGGGCCAGCCGCAACGCGGCGAAGGGAGTCGCCAGTGTCCGGTCACCATCGGCCAGCAGTTCCTCGTAAAGCTTCTCGCCAGGACGCAGGCCGGTGAACTCGACGCGGATCTGGTGCAGGGAGTGGCCGGTGAGGCGGATCATGTCCCGCGCCAGGTCGACGATCTTCACCGGCTCGCCCATGTCCAGCACGAACACCTGCCCGCTCTCACCGATGGCCGCGGCCTGCACCACCAGCCGCGCCGCCTCGGGAATGGTCATGAAGTAGCGCGTGATGTCGGGGTGGGTCACGGTGACCGGGCCGCCGCGAGCGATCTGCTCCTTGAACTTCGGGATCACGCTCCCGCTGCTGCCCAGCACGTTGCCGAAGCGCACCGCCATGAACCTTGTGGAACCGCCCTGGCCGGCCATATGGCTCACGACCAGTTCCGCCGCCCGCTTGGTAGCCCCCATCACGTTGGTCGGGTTGACCGCCTTGTCGGTGCTGATGAGCACAAAGCGCTCAGCGCCGTTTTCCGCCGCCGCAACGCAGGCGTGATACGTACCCAGCGTGTTGTTGCGCAGCGCCGCCCAGGCGTTCTCTTCCTCCATCAGCGGCACATGCTTGTAGGCCGCCGCATGAAAGACGATCTGCGGCCGGTACCTGCGGAAGACGAAGCGCAATTGCTGCAAGTCCTTCACGTCACCAATCAGCCGCACCAGCGGCAGGTGGGGGAACTTCTCGCCGAGCTCCTGCTCGATGGTGTAGAGCGCCAGCTCACTGAGCTCGTACAACACGATCTTTGAGGGGCCATAGCGGGCCACCTGCCGGCACAGTTCCGACCCGATGGAACCGCCTGCACCCGTGATCAGCACGACCTTGCCGTTCAGGCATTCGCGGATGCCGCCCTCGTCGAGTTCGACCGGCTCACGGCCCAGCAGGTCCTCGGGCTCGATGTCACGCACCTGGTTCACGCTACGACCCGACAGCAGTTCGTCGCTGCTGGGCACGGTCAGCACGGGCAGGCCGGCCTGTCCGGCCAGCTCCAGCGCACGGCGGCGTGCGGCGGCCGATGCCGAGGGCATGGCCACGATGACGTGCGTGATGCCGTGGACCAGGGCCTGCTCCCGCGCCTGCGTCAGGGGCCCCAGCACCGGCACGCCGGCAACGCGCCCCCCTTGCTTGGCGGGAGCGTCGTCCAGGAACCCGACGACGGCCCAGCCCTGGCTGTGCTGGATGCCGGCCACCAGCAGCCGGCCGGCATCACCCGCACCCATGATGAGCGCCCGGCGCTGTTCCTGCGCACTGCCGCTGATGCGCCCGCGCATGTGCTCGTAGGTCATGCGGTAGCTCAGCCGCATCATGGCCAGCAGCATCAGCGTGAACAAGGGGTGCAGTGCCAGCACTGCGCGCGGCACGCCATGCAGGTGCAGCATCAGCACGCCGGTGGCGCAGACGAGCCCTGCCCCCAGGCAGGCCAGCGCCAGCCGCTTGACTTCGCCGAACCCCGAGAAGCGCCAGATACCCTTGGGCACGCGCAAGGCCAGCAGGGCCGCGGCATAGACGACCAGGACCCCCGCCAGGACGGCGCCGTCATAGCCCGGCCGCGCGCTGAACCAGCGCTCGAAGCCGAGCCGGAAGAGATAGGTGAACTGCCAGGACACTGCCACCACGGCGAGGTCCAGCACCAGGCCCAGCCGCTCCCGGTGCGGACGCACGCGGGTGAGCAGCGCATCGAAACGTTGCCAATCCATAGAACGGTGATTGTCGGGGCTCAGCCGTGCAGCACGCGTCCCAGCGTGGCCCAGATCAGGCGCAGATCGGCCGCCAGGTTGGCACTCGCCGCATAGTCAGCGGAGAGCTTGAGCTTGGCCGGCAGGATGACCTCGCGGTACTCACGCTCGGGGTCGGGCGCGGCCGCGAGCAGTTCGGCCTCATGGCTGAAGGCCAGCGAGGCCGGGTCGGTGATGCCGGGTCGAACGGCCAGCACGCGCTCGCGCATCTCGGCCGGGTAGAGCGCGACGTAGCGGGGCAGCTCGGGCCGTGGGCCGACCAGGCTCATCGCGCCGCGCAGCACGTCCCAGAGCTGCGGCAGCTCGTCGAGCTTGGTCCGACGCAACACATGGCCCGGGCGGGTGATGCGCGGGTCGACGCCCACCGTGATGGCCGCGCCGGGCTCGACCCGCATGGTGCGGAACTTGTGGATGGTGAACGGCACGCCGAAGCGGCCGACACGGGTCTGGCGGAACAGCGCAGGGCCGGGCGAGTCCAGCCGAATCCAAAGTGCCGCCAGCAGCAGCAGCGGCGCGAGCAGCAGCAGGCCCAGGGCCGAGGCCGCGATGTCGAACAGGCGTTTGCCCACGTGCACTCAAGCGCCCAGGAGCCCGCGCACGGCGTCGATGACGCGTTCCACGTCAGCATCGCTCATCGCCGTGTAGAGCGGCAGGCTGAGCGTGCGCTCGAAGACCTTCTGTGACTGCGGAAACTGCTCGGGCGTGAGGCCGTACCGGTCACGCCAGTAGGGGTGCAGGTGCAGGGGCACGTAGTGCACGCTGCAGCCGATGCCCGCAGCGAACAGGCCCTCGATGAAGGCGTCACGCGTGATGCCGGCGTCGTCGGCGAGGCGGATCGCGTAGAGGTGCCAGGCATGCGTGTCGCCCTCGGGCGCGTCAGGAGGCAGGATCAGGGGCAGGTCGGCGAAGGCCTCGTGATAGCGCATCGCGATCTGTTCGCGACGCGCCTGGAAGGCCGGCAGCCGCTTGAGCTGGTGCAGGCCCAGCGCCGCGGCGATGTCGGTCAGGTTGTACTTGAAGCCCGGCGCGACGATCTCGTAGTACCAGCTCGGCACCTTGGCCGTGAAGCGGTCGAAGGCGTCGCGGCTCATGCCATGCAGTCGCATCACGCGGGCGCGCTTGGCCAGCTCGGGGTTGCGCGTGACGAGCATGCCGCCCTCGCCGGTCGTCATGGTCTTGTTGGCGTAGAAGCTGAACACCGTGGCATCGCTGCCCAGCGTGCCGATCAACTCCTTCTCCAGAGTGGTCGGCAACGCATGGGCCGCGTCCTCGACGACTCGCAAACCATGGCGGCGCGCGATGTCGAGCACGGCCAGCATGTCCACTGCCAGGCCGGCGTAGTGCACCGGCAGGATGGCGCGGGTCCGCGGCGTGATGGCGGCTTCGATGGCCGCGATGTCGATGTTCAGGGTGGCCGGGTCCACATCCACCAGCTTCACGTCGGCGCCCAGATAGCGCACCACCTCGGCGGTGGCCGTGAAGGTGTGGGTCGTCGTGATGACCTCGTCGCCGGGGCCCAGGCCAATGGCTTCCAGCGCCAGGTGCAGGCCGGCGGTGGCCGAGTTGACGGCGATGCATTCGATCTGCGGGTCGCCGAGGAACTCGGCAAACGCCTGCTCGAAGCGCTTGGCCTTGGGGCCGGTCGTGATCCAGCCGGATTTCAGCGTGTCGACGACCTCGGCGATCTCGTCGTCACCGAGTTCCGGCAGGGCAAAGGGGAGGAAGGGCTGGGCGCTCATCGCAAGGATTTTCGGGGATCAGGGGCGGGCGGGTTTCTCGATCATCACGAGGCGGTGCGTGCGCAGCCAGGGGACGAGGTTGAGGACGGCATAGGCGGCGGGCAGCGCCCGGGCCAACGGCGGCGCCAGCGTGACGCGGCGGGCCGTGAAACCGCCCGGCGGGCATCCGGGGAACAGCTCGCGCACTCGCGCCAGCGGCACGCCGCGCACATCGGCGTTGCGCGGGTTGTCGACGGTGAAGTCGTACCAGACGACGGCGCCGCCCGGCTTGAGCCAATGCCACATGGCCTCGGCCAGGCGCTGCTGCAGGGCGTCGTCGAGGATGGACGAGAACACGGTGGACTGCAGCACCAGGTCCTGGCTGGCCGGCGCGACGTCGGCGGTGGACGCGTCACCCGCCAGCAGGTGGACCCCCTCGGGCAGCGCCGCGCGCGCGGCGGCAAGGCGCTCCGGGATCAGCTCGATGCCGGTCAGGTGTGCCGGTGCCAGACCCAGGCGCAGCAGGTCCAGCAGGTTGCCGCCAGCACCGCAGCCGACCTCGGTCGCGCGCCAGTCGGCCGGGCGGCCGGGTCGCCGGGCGAGCTGCCGCAGCAGCGCACGTTGGCGCTCCTGCCACATCTGCCAGACCTCGGGGCGCAGCAGGCTGTAGCGGTCGCCCTCGACACGATCCGCGCGGCGGGCGTAGCGCCGGGCGATCTGGTCCAGCTCGCTCACCGCAACGCCTCGATGAAGCGGGCCGCCAGCACCGGATAGGCGTGGTGAGCCATCGCAAAGGCACGGCCGCGCTGGCCCATCGCCTCGCGCTCGGCGGCCGGCAGCGCGGCGAGCTCCAGCAGCCCCTGGGCAACCGCCTCGGCGTCTTCGGGCGGCACGGTCAGGCCGGCACCGGCCTCGGCCACCGGATCGTTGCCCGCCTCCACCGAATGCAGCACCGCACGGCCGGCCATCAGGTAGTCGATGAGCTTGTTGGGTGCGATGCCGAAACGATAGATGGGCGTGCGCTGCCAGCCGATGTAGGCGATGTCGAAGCCGGCCAGCAGCGTCGGTATCTGGGCCTTGGGGATGGGGGCAAAGAAGCGGACGTTGCTCAGGCCTTCGGCCTGGGCACGCTCCACCAGACGCAGCGCCTCGTGGCCGCTGCCCACCAGCACGAAGCTGATGGGGTGATCGCGCAACCTTGCCGCGGCGTCCAGCAGCACGTCCAGCGCATTGGGCAGACCCATTGAGCCCGCATAGCCGACGACGACACGGCCGGCGGCCCGTTCGGTGTCCAGATGCGCCGCCAGTGCTGCGCCCAGCGGCGCGCGGGTTGTCGACGCCTGGCCCTGCCACTCCTCGGGTGCGAAGCCATTGGGCACGATGCGCAGCCGCCGCAGGTCCAGGCCCCGGGAAGCCATGTGCTCGTGCACGCATGGCAGCATGGAGACGACGACATCGGCGTCGCGGTAGGCATCGGCTTCGGCCTTGCCGCACAGCAGCGCGAACGGGTGGTGCGGCGACATGCCCGACAGCTCGATCAGCGACAGCGGCCAGAGGTCATGCACCTCGTAGACCAGTTTTGCCTTCGCGAGCCGGGCCAGCTTCTTCGCGACCCAGATGTCCATCGGATAGGTGCTGGAAGCGATGACGGCGTCGGGCCGCAACTCGCGCGTCAGCCGCCAGGCGTCGGCGCGCAACTGGCGCAGGAACGACAGGATGTTGCGCAGCCGTCCCACACCGTTGCCGGCGTAATGCGGCGTGGGCAGCCAGCGGTAGCGGATGCCGTCGATGATCTCCTCGCGCGGCACCCCGGCCACTTCGGGCTGCACGGCGCGCACGTGCGAATAGCTGGCCGCCACGATGGTGACCTCGTGCCCTTGCCGGACCCATTCGCGGGCCAGGTAGTAGGGCCGGAACTCCATGCCGTGGGCGGGCGAGCCGGCGTAGTGATTGACGAGCAGCAGCCTCATCGGCGCCTCCCGGGCGCCCGAAGGCATCGAGGCGCCCCGCCAGGGCGGCGTGAGCAAAGCGGGCGTGGGGACCTCATGACGCCGAAAGCTCCCTGAGCCGCGTGAGGAAGCGCTGCACATGGGGCTCGAACAGCCCATGGGCAGCCACCCAGTCGCGGTTGGCGGCGGCCAGCCGGGCCGTGTCCAGTGCCGCCATGCGGGCGGGCAGGTCGTCCAGCGCCTCCGCCGCGTCGGACACGATGAGGCCGCGCGCCGAATCACCGATCAGCTCGCGGTTGGCCGGCAGCTCGGACAGCAGCGGCACGCAGCCATGGGCCATCGCCTCCAGTACCGACACCGACACCGAGTCGCTCTCGGGCAGGCTGAGGAACCAGGTCGAACGCGCATAGTGCGAAGCCTGCGCGGCAGCGTCCAGCCGGCCGACGAAGCTGATCCGGTCGATCAGGCCACGCGCTGCCACGCCGGTCTCCAGCGCCTGGCGCAACGAGCCGTCGTTGGCGACGACCAGCCGCGCCTCGGGCTGCGCCTCGGCGATGCGTGCAAAGGCGTCGATGACCCGTTGCGGCCGGTAGATGGGCTCCAGCCCTCGGTTGGCGAAGCACAGCCAGGGTTGCTTCTTCGCGTTCTGCTTGGGCATGGCCTCAAGGCCGAAGGGGAAGACCATGACCTCGCCCGCGCCCAGCTCGCGCATGCGCTGGGCCATGTGGGCGGAGTCAGACGTCGTGATGGCACAGCTCTTCAGCGCCTTCTTCGTCAGCCACTTCCAGCTGCCGCCGCGGTTGGGCGTCACGAGGATGTCGCTGCCCCAGGCCGAGCCGGCGATCTGCGCGCGCAGCCGCCAGCCCAGCTTGGCCGCCCAGGCCAGCGTGCCATGGGAGGTGAGGTAGTGGGCATGCAACCAGTCCGCATCGGTCTGGGCCAGCCAGGCACCTACTTTGGGCAGTTGCTTGACCAGCGCGACGTTGCCGCCGCCATGCTCGGGTGCCGTGTTCAGTGCCAGGCGCTGGGCATCCGGCAGCAGGCGGTGGAACTCGGGCAGGAAGCCGCGCGACGAGATGGCGTGAAGTTGCACGCGCGGCGCGAGCGCACGGGCCCACTTCAGCAGGTGAGGACTCTCGCCGTCGCCGATGAGTACCAGCTTGAGTCCGCCACCCAGGCCCGGCCGGCCCTTCGAGGCATCCAGCGCGGAGCTCATGGTGGCCCTCCCGCCCAGGCCTCGTAGGCCTCGCGCAGCTCGGGATGGCGCGCCAGCAGCGTCGCATCGCGCTCGCGCGTGTCGCCCACCTGGCGGGCCGGCTGGCCGGCCATGATGGCGAAGTCCGGCGTCGCACCACGCAATTGGGAGTAGGCGCACAGGATGGCCCCCTTGCCGAGCGTGCTGCCAGGCTCGATGAGGCTGTGCGGGCCGACGAAGCTGTAGGCGCCCAGCCGCACCGGTGCCTTGCGGTAGCCGGGCGGCTCGCCGCCCAGGGCCGCGAAGCGGCGGCCGTTGACGCGCAAGGCGTCGTGAGTGCTGTGGGTCACGATGGAACAGAAGTTGGTGATCTGCACACCCTCCTCGATGACGAGGCCGGCACCAGCATCTATGAAGTTGAACTGGCCGATGAAGACATGGTCCGCGAGCCGCAGCCCCGCCTCGCCCTCGATGCAGGTGCTGGGTGCGATGCGCGAAAGCGGCGCGCCGGCCTCGCCGAACAGCATGCGAAAGCCGATCAGCCGCACGAAGCGACGGCGAAGACGATTGATGAGGACGCGCATCATTCCCAGGTCCACAGTGCCCAGAAGAAGTAGCCGAAGTAGAGCAGCATCGCCGCCGACACGCCCCAGCCCGCACCCGCCAGGCCACCGTGATGCAGGCCCACCGCCAGCCCGGCGACGAACATCGCCTGGCCAACCAGCGCCAGCTTCAGCGCCCAGGCCTGGGCGCCCCAGGCCAGCGTCACGACGGACAGCGGCGCGGCGATGAAATGCAGCGCGACATAGGGCGCCAGCGACCGGGCCAGCTCGCCCGCGCCACGCCACTCGGCGCCGAACAAGGTCTCGAACAGCCTGGGCCCGAAGGCCAGCAGCGCCACCATCAGCGGCAGGGCCATTGCCGCCAGCAGCAGCAGTTGGCGGCGCACCAGCGCACGGGCCTCGATGCGGCTTGCCGTGCGCGTCAGGCGCGGATAGAGGGCCTGCGACAGCGAACCTCCAATGAGGCTGGCCGGCGCCTTCAGGTAGCGCAGTGCCAGCGCCCAGGCACCGGCCTCGGGCGCGCCCAGCCAGGCGGCCAGCAGCGCGATGGCCAGGGTGTCCTGCAGCGCACCGGCAAAGGCGTGGGGGGTGTTCAGCAGCGGGAAGTCGCGATGCTTCAGGGCCATGGACCGCAGTTGCTGCGGCCCCAGCAGCCCGCGCCAGCCCCCCGCCGGCGCGGGCCGGGCCTGCACGGCCGCGGCGACGCCGGTGGCCAGCGTCGCGCCGGCCATCAGGCCCCAGGGGCCGGCCTGCAGCAAGCCCAGGCCCACCTGGGCCAGCGCCCCCCCGCCCCATTGCGCGATGCGCCCCCAGGCCAGGGTCGCGAACCGTCCGGCACGCGCCGCCCACTGGCCCAGGGCCTGGCTGGCTGCCAGCGCCAGCACGGCCAGCGGCAACGCGGCGGCAACATGCAGGCCGGTCCAGGCCATCCACAGCCCACCGACAAGCACGGCCGCAGCCACGACGGCGGCCAGCACGCGCAGGCACAGCGCCATCAGCGCGGCGGCGCCCTTCTCCCCCGTCTCCAGCGCCAGCGCGAACTCGTAGCGCGCACAGCCGACGACGGCCAGATTGCTTGCCACCGTCCATACCAGCGAGAACTCCCCGTACTCCGCTGGCGTATACAGCCGCGCGATCCACGGCCCCAGCAAGAGGGGCACGGCCTGGGCCAGCGCGCTGCCGGCGATCAAGGTGAGAGTGGCGCGCGTCAGGCTCATAGGGGCGCGAGATTCTAGAATCGACGGTTCGACTGAAGGCCCGCAATGACTCAAGCACCTCCTCCCCCGCCCATCGACGACAACCAACTGATCGCCGAGCGCCGCGAAAAACTGGCCGCGTTGCGGGCCGCCACGGCGGTGCCCTTCCCCAATGACTTCAAGCCCGCCCATCGCGCCGCTCCCCTGCAGGCGCAGTACGGCGAGGTGCCCAACGAGGAGCTGGAGCCGCAAGCCGTCAAGGTCAGCGTGGCCGGCCGCATGATGCTCAAGCGCATGATGGGCAAGGCCAGCTTCTGCACGCTGCAAGACGCTACCGGCAGGATCCAGTTGCGCGTGACCATCGACAACGTCGGCGCGGAGGTCTACGAGGCCTTCAAGAAGTGGGACCTGGGCGACATCCTCGCCGCCGAGGGCACGCTGATGCGCACCAAGACCGGGGAGCTCTCGGTAGCCGTGACGACGCTGCGGCTGCTGACCAAGAGCCTTCGCCCCCTGCCGGACAAGTTCCACGGCATGACCGACCAGGAGCAGAAGTACCGCCAGCGCTATGTGGACCTCATCACCGACGAGGACGCCCGCAAGCGCTTCGTCGCGCGCAGCCACGGTGTGTCGGCCATCCGCAGCTTCATGGTGGAGCACGGCTTCCTGGAGGTGGAGACGCCCATGCTCCACCCCATTCCCGGCGGCGCCAACGCCAAGCCCTTCATCACGCACCACAACGCGCTGGATCAGGAGATGTTCCTGCGCATCGCGCCCGAGCTGTACCTGAAGCGGCTGGTGGTGGGCGGCTTCGAGCGCGTGTTCGAGATCAACCGCAACTTCCGCAACGAAGGCATCTCGGTCCGCCACAACCCCGAGTTCACGATGATGGAGTTCTATGCGGCCTACTGGACGCATCACGACATCATGGACTTCACGGAGGCCGTGCTTCGCCATGCGGCCATCGCCGCCACTGGCAGCGCCGCATTGACCTATGCCGGCAAGCCCGTGGCGCTGGACAAGCCCTTCGCCCGCGTGTCGGTGCGCGACTCGCTGATCCAGTTCGCCGGCCTGACCGCCGAAGAGGCCGACAACCCCGAGGTGCTGCGCGCGAAGATCGTCGCCGCCGGCGAGCAGGCGCCCGCGCGCTGGAGCCTGGCCGAGCTGCAGTTCGGGCTGTTCGAGGCCGTCGTCGAGGAAAAGCTCTGGGAGCCCACCTTCATCATCGACTACCCCGTCGAGGTGTCGCCGCTGGCGCGCGCGTCGGACACCGACCCAAAGATCACCGAGCGCTTTGAGCTCTTCATCACCGGCCGCGAGTACGCCAACGGCTTCTCGGAGTTGAACGATGCCGAGGACCAGGCCGCGCGCTTCCAGGCCCAGGTGGCCAACAAGGACGACGGCGACGAGGAAGCGATGTATTACGACGCCGACTTCATCCGCGCGCTGGAATACGGCATGCCGCCGACCGGCGGCTGCGGCATCGGCATCGACCGGCTGATGATGCTGATCACGGACTCGCCGTCGATCCGGGACGTGATCCTCTTCCCTGCGCTGCGCCGGGAAGCCTGACGCATAGCCCCTGTCCGGCCCGGCCTGACGACGTGCAGGTCGGTGCCTGTGGCGCCCTTGCAGGCCGACGGCCTGCAAGGGCGCTTTGCCTTGGGCGCAGCATTGCCTTTTTCGTCTCGCACCGCGCAAATGCTGTGTTTTTACACAGTATCATCCGGGTCGATTCGTCAAGGAACTTCGCGTGCGCAGCCATCACGATCCCGTCATCGACGCCGCCCGACTGCTTTCGGCATTCGGCGTGACCTTGCCGGCCGGCGTCGAGCTGGATCCGGGGAGCCCCGACGGCACGGCGCCCTTCATCGTCCAGGCCGGGCAGCCGGTCACCGACGCACTGGGTGACGTCCGTGTCGGCACTTGGGGACGGCCGCCCGCTTTCGCGCAGCAGGCCGGCACGGCCGCGCAGGCCCACTGCCGTGTCGAAACCATGAAGTCGGACCCGGCCTTCCGGGAAAGCTGGTGGTCCGGCCGACGTTGCGTCGTGCCGGTGGAGAGGCTCACCGAGTGGTGCCATGTGTCGGGCCGGCTGGGCCTGTGGGGCATCCGGGGCGCGAACGAAGCGCCGATGGGGCTGGCCGGCCTGTGGAAGGCCTGGACACACCCGACGGGCGACACGGCACTCTCGTTTTGCGTGCTGACCCTCAGCGCCGACGGGCATGCCATCTTCGATCGCCTGAAACACCCGGCCCATGACAAGCGCATGCCCGTCATCCTGTCCTCCCAGGCGCAGCGGCAATGGCTGCACGGCTCGTGGGCACAGGCGGAACAGTTGCTCGTTCGCTGCCCTGCCGAACAACTGCATGCATTTGCGCTGGAGCCCGCGAGCGGGCCGTCACGGCTGGACGGCCCCGACGAAGCAGACATGTTTGCGGACGAATGGTGGGCCACCACGCCCCACGTGCCAAGCAAGAAGCGCATCGCCGTGCGGCGCAAACCGGTCGATGCGACCGTACCGACTACTGGAGACCTCTTCAGCTGACGAAGCTCAGCGCTTTTCCAAGGCCTTGATGCGCGCCCAAAATCACTTCGGCGCCTTCCCCGCAATGATCATCGCCAGCACCTCGTCCTCGGTCACGTCCGCCGTCCGGCAGGTGGCAACCGGCCGACCGTTCTTCATGACCATCAACCGGCTCGACAGCGCGAACACGTCCGGCATGTCGTGCGTGACGAGCAGGATGCCCACGCCCTCGGCGCTCAGGCGGCGGATCAGGTCGTGGACCATCGCCGTTTCGGCCGGTCCGAGCGCCGCACAGGGCTCGTCCATGATCAGCACGCGCGCCTTGAACTGCAGCGCGCGCGCAATCGCCACGACCTGACGCTGGCCGCCCGACAGGGACATCACCGGGTCGGCGATGTTCTTGAAGTTCGGATTCAGCCGCGCGAACAGCGGCATGGCGGCGGCACGCATCGCGGCGTCGTCCAGCAGGCCCAGGCGCGTGCGCATCTCGCGGCCCAGGAAGAGGTTGGCGACCGAGTCGAGGTTGTCGGCGAGGGCCAGCTTCTGGTGGATGGTCTCGATGCCGGCCGCGCGCGAGTCAGCCGGGCTGGCGAACTTCACTGGCTTGCCTCCCAGCAGCAGCTCGCCGCCGTCGAAGGGCAGCGCGCCGGCCAGCATCTGCATCAGCGTGGACTTGCCGGCGCCGTTGTGCCCCAGCACGGCCAGCACCTCACCCGGCGCCAGGCTCAGGGAGACGCCGTCGACTGCATGCACGCCGCCAAAGGACTTGCGCGCCTCGCGCACTTCGAGCAACGCGCTCATTTCTGCACCACGCGATCAAAGACGACCGCCGCCACCAGCACCTGGCCCAGCACCACCATGCGCCAGCCGATGCCCACGTCGGTCAGCAGCAGGCCGCTGTCGATGCTCTGGATGATGAGGGCGCCCAGCACGGTGCCGCCGACACTGCCACTGCCGCCTGAGAGCGATACGCCGCCGATGACGGCCGCGGCGATGACGGTCAGCTCCATGCCCGTGCCCATCGAGTTGGTGCCCGCGTTCAGGCGGGCCATCGCGACGACGGCCGCCAAGGCCACCAGCGCCGCCAGCAGCAGGTTGAGCTGGATCATCACGCGTCGCACCGGGATGCCGGCCAGCCGCGCCGCGTCGGGATTGCCGCCGATGGCATAGACATAGCGGCCGAAGCGCGTGTGCTTGGCGACAAAGCCCAGCAGCAGGACGACGGCCACCCAGATCACCAGCGGCAGCGGCAGGCCCTGGCCCTGCTCCTGGCCTTCGATTCGGTAGGCATTGAAGACAGCCACGGTGCCGAACACCGCGAAGGCTAGGAGGCCTGCCTTGAGCAGCGCGTGCCTGGCGTCGCCCGGCCTCGCGCCGGCCCGCACCTGCGCGCGGCGCTGCATCACCTGCCAACCCCAGAGCAGCGCGACGAGGCCCGCGCCCAGCAGCCAGCTGCCGGGCTCGCCCAGCGAACCGTCCAGCCCCCCGCCCAGTGCCAGCAACCAAGGCTCGGTGACGGGCTGGGTCTTGCCGTCCGCCACCAGGAAGGCCACGCCGCGCAGCGACACAAGTCCGCCCAGAGTCACGACGAAGGAGGGGATGCCGACGACCGCCGACAGCCAGCCCTGGAACAGTCCCACGGCCAGCGCCAGCGCGAGTCCGGCCAGCAGCGCCGCGACGACCGGCCATCCCTGCGTGTACTGCAGCCAGGCCATCAGCACGCCGACGGCGCCGAGCAGCGATCCCACCGCGAGGTCGATCTGGCGCGCGACGATGATCAGCGCCATTCCGCAGGCCACGATGCCGACGACCGCCGTCTGCTGCGCGATGTTGTAGAGGTTCTCGGCCGTCAGGAAGCTGCCGGTGAGCAGGTGAAAGCCGATGGCGATGGCCACCAGCACGGCCGCCATGACGACGAGCCGCTGGGTCTGCGCGCTCATCCCGGCTCCTACTTGCAGGCGGCCGGAGCCTTGGTGGCGTCGACGCCCTTGCAGACGACGGCCTTGGGCACCCAGCCGGCGCCGATGACCTGGTCGAGGTTGGCCTGCGTGATGGCCACGGGCGCGAGGAACTTGGCCTGCAGGCTGACCTTGCGCTCGCCGCCCGCCCAGGCCGCGGCGCCCGGCACCTTCTGGCCGGCGGCCAGCTGCACGGCTGCCGCGGCGGCTTCCTTGCCCAGCACCCGGGAGTCCTTCCAGACCGACACGGTCTGCGTGCCCAGCGCCACGCGGTTCAGCGCGGCGTGGTCAGCGTCCTGGCCGCTGACCGGCACGCCCTTGATGCCCCGGCCGGCCAGCGCGGCGATGGCGCCACCGGCCGTGCCGTCATTGCTGGCCACGACCGCATCGACGCCGCCCTTGAGGCGGGTCAGGATCTGCTCCATGTTCTTCTGCGCCACCTCGGGCTTCCAGCCGTCGGTGTATTCCTCGGCGACGATCTTCACGGCGCCTTGCCTGACGGCATCGGCGAGTGCGTCTTGCTGGCCGGCCCGCAGGAAGTCGGCGTTGGGATCGCTGGGCGAGCCCTTGATCATCACATAGCGGCCCTGCGGCTTGACCGCCAGCACCGCCTTGGCCTGCAAGCGTCCGACCTCGCGGTTGTCGAAGGTCAGGTAGAAGACCTCGGGCGCCTCGATGAGGCGGTCGTAGGCCACCACCGGCACCTTGCGCGCCTTGGCCTTGTTCAATGCAGGCAGGATGGCGTCCTTGTCCATCGCCAGAATGATGAGGACCTTGGCCCCCTTGGCCAGCAGCGACTCGACGTCGCCGATCTGCTTCTCCGGCGAGCCGCCAGCGTCAGCGCTCACGTAGCTCGCGCCCAGCCGGGCCAGCTCGGCCTTGATGGCGGACTCGTCGGTCTTCCAGCGCTCTTCCTGGAAGTTGGACCAGCTCACACCGACCACGGGGCCTGCCGCAAGCGCTTTCAAGGAAGCCGCCAGCAAGACGCCGGCCACCCACATCTTCTGCATTGCCATCTTGTCTCCAACGCCCGGTTTCTTTTTGGTGGGCGGCGGATTCTAGGAACGCAGGCAACAAAAAAGCGACCCTTGCGGGTCGCCTTTCATCGGCTTGAAACCGCTTTGTTTCAGCGGGAGGCCAGGCCGGTTGCCGGGCGCGTGATGCGGGCCGGGAAGTCCCCCAGCTCGCGGGCGGCATTCTCGCCATGGTCGGCGGCCAGCGCGGCGGCAGTCTTCTCATCGGCGCGCACTTCGGTCGGCTTGACCGTCAGCACGGCCTGGCGGGGCAGCTTGGCCGTCGCCACGGCGGCGGCCTTGGCAGAGGCCGGGGTCGTCAGTTCGACGCCTTTTTCACCCTGGATGGCAGCCAGTTCACCGCTGTTGCGGGCAGCCACCAGATCGGCGATGACTTGCTCGCGGGTCAGCGGGGTGTTGGTCTGGGCGGAAGCCGCACCCACGGCGGCGAGGGCGATGGCGGCGATGACGGTGGACAGCTTGCTCATGACGGGCTCCTTCGGTGTCTGGCAGGAACGTCCTGCTTTGGGGTCACTCCGGACATCGCGACCGCGGTGTCCATGGCCAGAACTGTAGGCAAGCGATCTCAGTAGAAACACTAGGCTAACGGGAAGTGACTATTCATGCAACGCAAATAGTCATCCCCGTCGCGTCACCGTTAAGCCACAAAACGAGCTGATCATCGATGCTCGAAGTTCGGCGCCCGCTTGGCCAGGAAGGCTTCCATGCCCTCACGCTGGTCATGGCTGCCAAACAGCGCATGGAAGTAGCGGCGCTCCACGGCCACGCCGTCCGTCAGCGGGCCCTGGTAGGCCAGGTTGACGAGCTCCTTGATGAGCATCACGGACGGGCCACTGAACCCGTTGATCGCTTCAGCGGCCGCAAGTGCCTCCTCAAGCAGCTTGGTCGAAGGCACGACGCGCGACACCAGGCCGGCGCTCTCGGCCTCCGCCGCGTCCATCATGCGGGCCGTCAGCAGCATGTCCATGGCCTTGCTCTTGCCCACGGCGCGCGGCAGGCGCTGCGTGCCGCCAGCGCCAGGGACGATACCGAGCTTGATCTCGGGCTGACCGAACTTGGCCGAGTCGGCCGCGATGATGAAGTCGCACATCATGGCCAGCTCGCAGCCTCCGCCCAGGGCAAAACCGGCCACGGCCGCGATGACGGGCTTGCGCACCCGCAGGATGGTTTCCCAGTTTTTGGAGATCAGGCCGCTCTTGAAGGCGGTCGCGAAGGTGTGGGGCAGCATGGTCGGGATGTCGGCGCCTGCCGCAAAGGCGCGCTCGGAGCCCGTCAGCACGATGCAGCCGATGCCGTCGTCGGCGTCGAACGCGAGCAGCGCCTCGCCCAACTCGTCCATCAGCTGGTCGTTCAGCGCGTTCAGCGCCTTGGGGCGGTTCAGAGTGATCAGCGCGGTCTTGCGCGGGCCGTCGCCGTGGACGGCGGTGATGATGCATTCATAGGTCATGGTGCGGGTCTCCTGGAGGGATCTATGGATTCTGGCGCGGCCTGCAGCGGCGCGCGCTTGAGCATGAGGTCGATGTAGTTGTCGGCGTCCTGGCGGATGACGAGTCGCACGGGCAGGTATTGCAGCGCCGGTGCAAGCCAGACCTCGGCCGTCAGGTCGCCGCCGCTGGCACTTCGGCCAGGCCTGAGATGCCAGCTCGCGACGGGCCCCATCGGGGTATCCAGCATCTCCTCGCCCACAACCTCGTACTGCCAGGCGTACTGCCGACGCGGCAGTACCAGCGGGAAACGCACGACATGCCCGGCCTGCAGCGGCTCGCGGCCGGTCAGGAACAGCCAGGTCAACTGAACGAACTGGCTGGCCGAGTCCTGGCTGCCCCGCTGCACCGGTTCACGCCTGCCGTTCGCGAGCTGGACCTCTGCACCCTGGAAGAGCACGCTGCTGCGCCGGGCATCGACGAGGAGGAGCTTGGTCTCCTCGTCATAGCGCTGCGGCGCGATGCCATCGGACGTGAGCCGGCCCTGGCTGCTCATGCGACGCGCCACCAGGCCGACGTCGACGTCGAGATGGACCTGGTAGTCCCTGCCCTTGCGCAGCCATTCGACCTGGGCCTGACCGGTCACCGGCCCGCGGTAGTTGCCGCTCAGTACATAGCTCAGCCGCGTGGACAGCGGCCACTCGGGCCCGGGCTCGTCGCTAGACACGGCCGATGCAGCGACCGCGACGGGCGGGACGGCTTCGGCGGGCACCGGAGCCACTTCAGCGACAGGCTCGGGAATGGGTAGGCGCTCGGGCGCTGATGCGGGGTGGGAAGCGGGGTGGGATGCAGGCTGTGACGCGGCCGGAGCTGCGCCGGGCATGGCCTGCGCAGCGGGTGCGCGCCGGGGCGGTGGCGTCGCGTGCACGGCTGGCGCCTGCATGGCCATCTCCCGCACGAACTCGACCTGCATGCGCGCCGGGCTGGGCGGGGCATCGTCGCGAACCCAGCCCTCCTGGATGCGCTGCACCTCGCGGCCCAGCAACAGATGCAAGGCCAGCACGGCCAGTACCAGCAGCACCGGTGGCCGGGCGGTCTTCATGGCGTGGCCTGTCAACACGACACCAGTGGGCCGCGCCAGTAGGCCGCAGGCTAGTCGCCAAGCCAGCGCCGGCGTGCGGCATGCGCGCCTTCGGCCAGGTCCAGCACGACACTGGCCGGCCGAGGCGGGGGCAATGCGACGTCGAGTTCGACGAGGCGCTGGTCGCGGCTGACAAGCAGGCGCAGTCGCGTGTCGCCGGCCGCCAACAGGGCCACCGCGTCGTCCATGCGGCGCAGCCGCCAGCCGTTGCAGGCAATGACTTCGTCGCGCGCGTTGAGGCCCCCCGCTGCCGCGGCGCTCCCGCTCAGCACATGGGTGACGGCGATGCCTGTCAGCGCGCTTTCGCGCACGCGCAGGCCAAGGCGCTGGGCCACGGATTGGCGTCCTTCGTCGCGCCAGTCAATGCCCGCGGCACCGAGCAACTCGCGCAGCGGCAGCTCGGCGACGCCATGGACCCAGGCACGCAGCTGACCGCTGAGCTCCTCGCCACCGAGGGCCACCACGGCGCCGAGGATGTCGGCCTCACTGACCGGCCCGCCCGCACTTGCCTTCCACAACCGGGCCATCAGCGCATCCAGGCTGGACCTGCGTGCACGCAGGCTCAGGTCCAGGCACAGCGCGACAAGCGCTCCCTGCGCGTAGTAGTTGCTCGTCGCATTGGGGCTGTTCTCGTCCGGGCGGTAGTACTTGGTCCAGGCCTCGAAGCTGGCCGAGGCCAGTGGCTGCACATGCCGGCCCGGCGAGGCCAGCACGCCGTTGACCGAGGCGGCCAGCAGCTTCAGGTAGCGCCCCGCATCGACGAGCCCGGCACGGCGCAGCATCAGCTCGTCGTAATAGCTGGTGAAGCCCTCGAAGAACCACAGCAGCTCCGTGTAGTTCTCGCGCTGGTAGTCGAAGCGCGCGAACTCGGACGGGCGCAGCCGCTTCACGTTCCAGGCATGGAAATACTCATGGCTGAAGAGCCCAAGCAGCCGCGTGTAGTGCTCGCCCGGCGCCCCCCCTTCGGCGGCCGTCGGTAGCTCGCGCCGCGCGCAGATCAGCGCCGTGCTGGCACGATGCTCCAGGCCGCCATGGCCATCGTCCACGGCCCACAGCAGGAAGCTGTATCGCTCGAAAGGTGCCCCTCCCCAGAAGGCGATCTGCGCCTCGCAGATGCGCTGCACGTCGGCCAGCAGGCGTTCGCCGTCAAAGCTGGGCCATGCACCCGCGACGACGATGCGGTGCGGCACGCCAGCCGCCTCGAACTCGCCCTGCCAGTGCGGACCGATCTCGAAGGGATGGTCCAGCAGTTCGTCGTAATCCACCGCCTCGTAGCCGCCGCCTTGCTCGCGCATCTCGGTCGCAACCCGCCACCCCCGGGGCACTCCAGCCAGTTCGATGCGGTGCGCACCGCTCTCGCGGCCGTGGGCGCGCAGGCACAGGCTGCTGGGGTTGAAGAAGGCGCGCTGGCTATCCAGCCAAGCGGTGCGCACCGACGCGTCGAAGGCGTAGACGTCGTAGCTCAGCACCAACGCGGCGCGGCCGCTGCAGCGCACACGCCAACAGGCCTTGTCGATCTGCTCGACGGCCAATGCCTGGCTGCCCTGGCGGGCCGTGAGGCCACTCAGGTGCTTGGCGAACTCGCGCACCAGGTAGCTGCCCGGGATCCACACCGGCAGGCTGAAATCCTGCTCGGCAGCAGGCGCCGGCAGCGTCAGCGTGACGCGATAGTGGTGGGCCGAGATGTCGGCCAGCTCGATACGGTAGCGCAGCACGGCCATCAGCTGCCTGCTGCGGCCAGGAAGCAGCACATAGCCGCGACGGCCGTGAGCCGGAAGCGCAGCGTCAGCCAGCCGGCAGCGCCGAGCTGCGGGTAGAGGCGCCGGTCCATCACGTAGCAGGCGATGAACACGCCACCATGCAGGGCCAGCCCGGCATAAGGCGACATCAGCACGCCCAGCCAGCCCAACGACACGGCAACGACGCCCCAGGCGAGCGGCAGCCGGCCCGGCATGCCGCGGGCAAACGACAGCCCCCAGTGGATACCGCCCAGAAAGGCGATGACCAGGCCCGCATAGGCGGACAGCGCGAGGCTGACGAAGGCGTGCTGGTCAAGATTGCGATCGGCAATCAGCCAGATCAGCGCGCAGCCCAGCACCAGCGGTGCCAGGCCGGCATAGCCCAGGCGATGCGCGAACCGGCTCGGATCAGCGCTCATGGGGTCAGGACTTGCCGGCCGGCGCGTTCAGGGCCTGCAGGCGCTTCTCCAGCTCCGCTGCGCCAACGGCGCCCGGGATGCGGGAGCCATCCTCCAGCACGATGGCCGGCGTGCCGTTCACATGGATCCTGCGCGACAGGGCCAGATTACGCTCGATGACGCCGTCGTCGCAGCCCGGCGTCGACTTCGGAGGCATCTCGCCCCTGAGCATCCAGCCGAGCCAGACGCTGGTGCTGTCCTTCGCGCACCAGATCGAACGCGACTTCTCTGGCGAATCGCCGCCGAGGATGGGAATGAGGAAGGTGTAGACGGTCACGTCCTTCATCTCCTGCAGGCCGCGCTCAAAGCGCTTGCAATAGCCGCAGTTGGGGTCAGCGAAGACGGCAATGCGGCGCTTGCCGCTGCCGCTCTTCCAGACCATGGCGTCCTTGAGCGGCAGGCTCGCGAAATCCACGCGATTGAGCTGCGTGACACGCTCCTCGGTCAGGTTCTTGCGCGTCTTCAGGTCAAGCAACTCGCCCTCGATGAGGAAGCTGCCGGTCGGGTCCGTGTAGCGGATCTCGTTGCCGATGCGCAGCTCCCACAGGCCGGGCATGGGGGCGGGACGCACCTCGTCGACTTTCAGGTTGGGCAAGCGTTCCGTGAAGGCCTTGCGGATGACGGCCTCGTTGGCAACGGCGGGCAGGCTCAGCACGGCCAGCAGGAGGGCGGACAGGGTGGGACGCTTCAGCACGATAGACAGTCTTCAGGGAAAGGGATCAGAGCCCGAGGGCACGCTGGGTCAGCCAGCGCTTGACGGGGGCGAGTTGGTTCAGCGCATCCAGCCCGCGATTGCGCAAGCCCTGCGCGGCAGGGGACGGATGGGCGAAAAGGCGCTGCAGCACGTCGGTCAGCTCGCCCATGGCGAGCGTCGGCGCGAGACGCGCGCGGGCATAGCGGCGCAACAACCGCTCGTCGCCCAGCGGCCGCCAGGGCTCGCGCGCGGCGATGACGCCGGCCAGCGCTGCCACATCGGCCAGACCCAGGTTGAGGCCCTGACCCGCCAGCGGATGCACAAGGTGGGCGGCGTCGCCCAGCAGCGCCCAACCGGGACCGCTGACGGCGCCAGCACGGGCCAGAGCCAACGGCCAGGTGGCACGCGGGCCGCCAAGCTTCAGGCTGCCGGCCGCACCCACAGTGGCCGCGTTCAGCTCGCGCTCGAAATCGGTCTCATCCATTCCCAGCAGCGCCTGGGCGCGTTCCTCAGCGCAGGACCAGACCAAGCCATAGGAGTGCCCCGGACTGGGTTTCTCGAAGGGCAGCAGGGCCAGCACTTCGCCGCCAGCACCAAACCATTGGCGGGCTACGCCCTGGTGGGGCAAGTCAGCCACCAGGCGCGTTGCCAGCGCACGATGACCGTAGGGCTTGGGCCGGAACTCGACGCCCAGAGCCTCACGCGCCGCGGATTCGCGGCCTTCGCACAACGCGGTCAGCGCGGCTGGCGTGTTTGCGTCGACATTGCGGACATGGGGCGAGAAACGCAGGGCCGCGGCGAGCTGGGCATCCAGCGCAGCGGCGTCGACGATGACCGCCAACTCGCGAACACCCTGCTGCCAGGCCGAAAAGCTGAGCCGCCCGGGAGGCTGTCCAAGGGCTGCATCGCCGCAGACCACCATGTCGTACACGGGGCAGACAGCGTCGGTGGGCAGGCCGTCCCAGACCTTCAGCTCCGTCAGCAACGCAACGGAGGCAGCGTTCAGCGCATAGGTGCGGACATCGTCCGCGCGAGCCATCTCGGGTGCCCCGGCCAGGCCAACCGACAGCCCCTGGGCCGCCAGGCTAAGTGCGAGGCTACTGCCCACCGCCCCCCGGCCCTTGACCAACACGTCCAAGCTTTGCATGTCGCGATTGTAGGCAGGGGGTATGGTCGTACGGCAGGCCAGGGCGTGCGAGGCACCGGCCGACTAAAATCATTCGCTTCGTCTCCGGCCCGCCGCCGGCGGCATCCCATCAGAAAGCCCCGCCATGAGCCTCAAATGCGGCATCGTGGGCCTGCCCAACGTCGGCAAGTCCACGCTCTTCAACGCCTTGACCAAAGCCGGCATCGCTGCCGAGAACTACCCCTTCTGCACGATCGAGCCCAATGTCGGCATCGTCGAGTTGCCTGATCCGCGCCTGGCCGCGCTGGCGGAGATCGTGAAGCCTGAGCGCGTCCTGCCCGCCGTCGTCGAGTTCGTCGACATCGCCGGCCTGGTGGCAGGTGCCAGCAAGGGCGAAGGCCTGGGCAACCAGTTCCTATCGCACATCCGCGAGACGGACGCCATCGTCAACGTGGTTCGCTGCTTCGAGGACCCTAACGTCATCCACGTGAATGGCCGTGTCGACCCCATCGCCGACATTGAGGTCATCCAGACCGAACTGTGCCTGGCCGACCTCGGCACCGTCGAGAAGAGCCTACACCGCTACAACAAGGTTGCCCGTGCCGGCGACAAGGAAGCCATTGCCCTCGTCAAGGTGCTGGAGAAGTGCCAGGCCGCGCTCGACCAGGCCAAGCCCGTGCGCACCATCGACTTCAGCAAGGAGGAACTCGCCATCCTCAAGCCTTTGTGCCTGATCACGGCCAAGCCGGCGATGTTCGTGGGCAACGTGTCGGAAGACGGCTTCGAGAACAACCCGTTCCTGGAGCGCCTGAAGGAATATGCGGCCGCCCAGAACGGCCCCGTCGTGGCCATCTGCGCGAAGACCGAGTCGGAGCTGTCCGAGATGGAGGACGAGGACCGCGCCATGTTCCTGGCCGAGATGGGCCAGGACGAACCCGGCCTGAACCGCCTGATTCGCGCGGCCTTCAAGCTGTTGGGCCTGCAGACCTACTTCACCGCCGGCGTGAAAGAAGTGCGCGCCTGGACCATCCGCATCGGCGACACCGGCCCTCAAGCCGCCGCGGTGATCCACACCGACTTCGAAAGGGGCTACATCCGCGCCCAGACCATCGCCTACGACGACTTCATCCAGTACCGTGGCGAGCAAGGCGCGAAGGATGCGGGCAAGATGCGCGCCGAAGGCAAGGAATACGTCGTCAAGGATGGCGACGTGCTGCACTTCCTGTTCAACGTCTGACCGATTTCAAGCGCAGGCTTGACCGTTCCCAAGAACCCGCCTCGGCGGGTTTTTTATCGTCGCAGCTCGACGCCCTGCGCGCCATCGTTGATCACCGCAACCATCGATTGAGAAGTTGCAGCCTGCGGGCTCGGAGCCTGCGCGCGCGCTGGTCCGTTTCGTACGCGACTCGCTGTCGGCACGGTAGTGGCCAGGGGCGGGCACGGCGAATTGCGCCTGCGAATTGCGCCTGCGAGTGCGCGGGGCCGGGTCGCAGGGGGCTGTGAGCAGGGGCTGTGAGCGGGGAGGCGGATAAGCGCAGGCTATCCGCGCCCCTAGATTTCGCCCGCAAAAAGCAAAACCCCCACCATCTTTCGATAGCGGGGGTTGGCTTGAATAAATAGCCTGACGATGACCTACTTTCACACGGGAATCCGCACTATCATCGGCGCTGACTCGTTTCACTGTCCTGTTCGGGATGGGAAGGAGTGGGACCAAGTCGCTATGGTCGTCAGGCTTGACTGGTTGGCTTATTGGCAGGGCCAATAAACCCAATTCGTAGAGTCAGCAGATTCGATCTGCACACAGCAATGACTTGCTGCGGAATCAGTATTTTGATTGCGTCTTCAGACTTCTGAAGAACAACATAACTTGAATACCCACCTTGATCTGCAATCCAGTTGATTGGCAGTCAAAGTTATAGGGTCAAGCCTCACGGGCAATTAGTACTGGTTAGCTTAACGCATTACTGCGCTTCCACACCCAGCCTATCAACGTCCTGGTCTCGAACGACCCTTCAGGGGGCTCAAGGCCCCGGCAAGACTCATCTTGAGACGAGTTTCCCGCTTAGATGCTTTCAGCGGTTATCTCTTCCGCACTTAGCTACTCGGCAATGCCACTGGCGTGACAACCGATACACCAGAGGTGCGTCCACTCCGGTCCTCTCGTACTAGGAGCAGGCTCTCTCAATCTTGCAGCGCCCACGGAAGATAGGGACCAAACTGTCTCACGACGTTTTAAACCCAGCTCACGTACCTCTTTAAATGGCGAACAGCCATACCCTTGGGACCGGCTACAGCCCCAGGATGAGATGAGCCGACATCGAGGTGCCAAACACCGCCGTCGATATGAACTCTTGGGCGGTATCAGCCTGTTATCCCCAGAGTACCTTTTATCCGTTGAGCGATGGCCCTTCCATACAGAACCACCGGATCACTTTGTCCTACTTTCGTACCTGCTCGACTTGTCAGTCTCGCAGTCAAGCACGCTTATGCCAATGCACTATCGTCACGATTTCCGACCGTAACTAGCGTACCTTCGAACTCCTCCGTTACACTTTAGGAGGAGACCGCCCCAGTCAAACTGCCCACCATACACTGTCCCCAACCCGGATCACGGGCCAAGGTTAGAACCTCAAACACACCAGGGTGGTATTTCAACGTTGGCTCCATAAGATCTAGCGACCTTACTTCAAAGCCTCCCACCTATCCTACACAGATCTGTTCAAAGTCCAATGTAAAGCTACAGTAAAGGTTCATGGGGTCTTTCCGTCTTTCCGCGGGGAGATTGCATCATCACAAACATTTCAACTTCGCTGAGTCTCTGGAGGAGACAGTGTGGCCATCATTACTCCATTCGTGCAGGTCGGAACTTACCCGACAAGGAATTTCGCTACCTTAGGACCGTTATAGTTACGGCCGCCGTTTACTGGGACTTCAGTCAAGAGCTTGCACCCCATCATTTAATCTTCCAGCACCGGGCAGGAGTCACACCCTATACGTCGACTTTCGTCTTTGCAGAGTGCTGTGTTTTTAATAAACAGTTGCAGCCACCGATTCTCTGCGGCCTCATTGGGCTCCCCAAGTAAATGGTTCACCTACTAAAGGCACACCTTCTTCCGAAGTTACGGTGTCAATTTGCCGAGTTCCTTCTCCAGAGTTCTCTCAAGCGCCTTAGAATACTCATCTCGCGCACCAGTGTCGGTTTGCGGTACGGTCGTTGCAAGCTGAAGCTTAGTGGCTTTTCCTGGAAGCAGGGTATCACTCACTTCGGAGGCAAGCCTCCTCGTTATCACGCCTCATCTAAGCTCTCCGGATTTGCCTAAAGAGCACGACTACACGCTTGAACCGGGACATCCAACACCCGGCTGAGCTAACCTTCTCCGTCCCCACATCGCACTTGCAATCGGTACAGGAATATTGACCTGTTTCCCATCAGCTACGCATCTCTGCCTCGCCTTAGGGGCCGACTCACCCTACGCCGATGAACGTTGCGTAGGAAACCTTGCGCTTTCGGCGAGGGGGCTTTTCACCCCCTTTAACGCTACTCATGTCAGCATTCGCACTTCTGATACCTCCAGCAGGCTTCACAACCCACCTTCACAGGCTTACAGAACGCTCTCCTACCACGCATATTGCTATGCATCCGCAGCTTCGGTAACTGGCTTAGCCCCGTTACATCTTCCGCGCAGGACGACTCGATCAGTGAGCTATTACGCTTTCTTTAAATGATGGCTGCTTCTAAGCCAACATCCTGACTGTTTTAGCCTTCCCACTTCGTTTCCCACTTAGCCAATTTTAGGGACCTTAGCTGGCGGTCTGGGTTGTTTCCCTCTTGAGTCCGGACGTTAGCACCCGGTGCTCTGTCTCCCAAGCTGTACTCTGCGGTATTCGGAGTTTGCATAGGTTTGGTAAGTCGCCATGACCCCCTAGCCTAAACAGTGCTCTACCCCCGCAGGTAATACTTGAGGCACTACCTAAATAGTTTTCGGAGAGAACCAGCTATTTCCAAGTTTGTTTAGCCTTTCACCCCTATCCACAGCTCATCCGCTAGTTTTGCAACACTAGTCGGTTCGGACCTCCAGCACCTGTTACGGTACCTTCATCCTGGCCATGGATAGATCACTTGGTTTCGGGTCTACACCCAGCGACTATTCGCCCTATTCGGACTCGATTTCTCTACGGCTTCCCTATTCGGTTAACCTCGCCACTGAATGTAAGTCGCTGACCCATTATACAAAAGGTACGCAGTCACCCTTGCGGGCTCCTACTTTTTGTATGCATGCGGTTTCAGGATCTATTTCACTCCCCTCCCGGGGTTCTTTTCGCCTTTCCCTCACGGTACTTGTTCACTATCGGTCGATTACGAGTATTTAGCCTTGGAGGATGGTCCCCCCATATTCAGACAGGATTTCACGTGTCCCGCCCTACTCTATTCGCGCCTAGTTCCACAATCTACATTTCTCATACGGGGCTATCACCCGCTTTGGCCGGACTTTCCATTCCGTTCTGATATGCAAACTGCTAAAACGCGAGGGCTACTCCGATTTCGCTCGCCACTACTTTCGGAATCTCGGTTGATGTCTTTTCCTCGAGCTACTGAGATGTTTCAGTTCACCCGGTTCGCCACAATGACCTATGTATTCAGTCAGAGTTACTCCTCGCGGAGTGGGTTTCCCCATTCGGAAATCTCCGGATCAAAGCTAATTTGCCAGCTCCCCGAAGCTTATCGCAGGCTATCACGTCCTTCGTCGCCTGTAATCGCCAAGGCATCCACCACATGCACTTAGTCACTTGACCCTATAACTTTGACAGCGCTGACTGCACTGTCGTCAAGGACTCAATCCAGATCCTCAGATCCAGACTGTTTTTGAGTATTCACGCGTTACGCCGTTCTTCATCTAAACAATTTCTTGCTCAGTTGAAGTCTATGTTTGACGCAATCAAAATGTCGTTAGCGGCACGGTGCGCCCTTACGACGCTTTCCGCTAACAACGCTGATTCGACTCTACAAATTGTTAAAGAACAACAGCCGATCTTTCGATCTTTCGCTGGTAAACCTCAGCAAACTGCATTCGCTGAGGTTTACCAACCATTTGAGTGAAACTGGTGGAGGATGACGGGATCGAACCGACGACCCCCTGCTTGCAAAGCAGGTGCTCTCCCAGCTGAGCTAATCCCCCGGGTTCGTTTACCGTGGTGGGTCTGGCTGGATTCGAACCAGCGACCCCCGCCTTATCAAGACGGTGCTCTAACCGACTGAGCTACAGACCCACGCGAAACGTTTGCGTTAGCTCTGTCTCATCGCCAGGCTGTCGAGGCCAGCTCCACAGGCTCACGCGATTCACTCACTGTTGTATGACAGCCGATAAGTGTGGGCGCTTAAAGCAAAGTGCTTGAGCTTTCGCTCTTTAGTGATCTTGCTCTGCCTATACCTAAGTATCGACGAGGCGCGATCTATCTAGAAAGGAGGTGATCCAGCCGCACCTTCCGATACGGCTACCTTGTTACGACTTCACCCCAGTCACGAACCCTGCCGTGGTAATCGCCCTCCTTGCGGTTAGGCTAACTACTTCTGGCAGAACCCGCTCCCATGGTGTGACGGGCGGTGTGTACAAGACCCGGGAACGTATTCACCGCGGCAAGCTGATCCGCGATTACTAGCGATTCCGACTTCACGCAGTCGAGTTGCAGACTACGATCCGGACTACGACCGGGTTTCTGGGATTAGCTCCCCCTCGCGGGTTGGCAGCCCTCTGTCCCGGCCATTGTATGACGTGTGTAGCCCTACCCATAAGGGCCATGATGACCTGACGTCATCCCCACCTTCCTCCGGTTTGTCACCGGCAGTCTCATTAGAGTGCCCTTTCGTAGCAACTAATGACAAGGGTTGCGCTCGTTGCGGGACTTAACCCAACATCTCACGACACGAGCTGACGACGGCCATGCAGCACCTGTGTTCTGGCTCTCTTTCGAGCACTCCCAAATCTCTTCAGGATTCCAGACATGTCAAGGGTAGGTAAGGTTTTTCGCGTTGCATCGAATTAAACCACATCATCCACCGCTTGTGCGGGTCCCCGTCAATTCCTTTGAGTTTCAACCTTGCGGCCGTACTCCCCAGGCGGTCAACTTCACGCGTTAGCTTCGTTACTGAGAAGAAACCCTCCCAACAACCAGTTGACATCGTTTAGGGCGTGGACTACCAGGGTATCTAATCCTGTTTGCTCCCCACGCTTTCGTGCATGAGCGTCAGTACAGGTCCAGGGGATTGCCTTCGCCATCGGTGTTCCTCCGCATATCTACGCATTTCACTGCTACACGCGGAATTCCATCCCCCTCTACCGTACTCTAGCTATGCAGTCACAAATGCAGTTCCCAGGTTGAGCCCGGGGATTTCACATCTGTCTTGCATAACCGCCTGCGCACGCTTTACGCCCAGTAATTCCGATTAACGCTTGCACCCTACGTATTACCGCGGCTGCTGGCACGTAGTTAGCCGGTGCTTATTCTTCAGGTACCGTCATGAGTCCCAGGTATTAGCCAGAACCTTTTCTTCCCTGACAAAAGCGGTTTACAACCCGAAGGCCTTCTTCCCGCACGCGGCATGGCTGGATCAGGCTTGCGCCCATTGTCCAAAATTCCCCACTGCTGCCTCCCGTAGGAGTCTGGGCCGTGTCTCAGTCCCAGTGTGGCTGGTCGTCCTCTCAGACCAGCTACAGATCGTTGGCTTGGTGAGCCTTTACCCCACCAACTACCTAATCTGATATCGGCCGCTCCAATCGCGCGAGGTCTTGCGATCCCCCGCTTTCACCCTCAGGTCGTATGCGGTATTAGCTGCTCTTTCGAGCAGTTATCCCCCACGACTGGGCACGTTCCGATATATTACTCACCCGTTCGCCACTCGTCAGCTTAACCTGTTACCGTTCGACTTGCATGTGTAAGGCATGCCGCCAGCGTTCAATCTGAGCCAGGATCAAACTCTACAGTTCGATCTTGAATTTACTCAACGGAATCGAACAAAGACTATTTGCATAGCTTCATTCTCTTTCCGTGAGCGTTTAAAGTCCGAAGGACCGTCATCAGTCACCTGACAACACCACTTCACTTCAAACGCCCACGCTTATCGGCTGTGAATTCTTAAAGAACATCGCAATCAACTTTCGTTAACTGCGTCGCTGACATCGTTTTGTTGTCAGCAGCAAAGAAGCGAGATTCTAATCTGCTTTTTGCTTCGTCGTCAAGTATTTTTGAAAATTTATTTTCTCAATACTCAGCAACTTCGCTTTCCCTCACCACCTTCAAACTATTCGCTTTCGCGTTTTGTTCGTCAGCAGCAAAGAGGCGAGATTTTGATCTGCTTTCGCAGCATCGTCAAGCACTTTTTGAAGATTTCTTTTCAGACCCCTTCAGCACCCGACAAGCTCTCCAGCTCGCCCCAGACCTTTCGGCCCAGCTTCCCCAACCACTCCACCGCTAACTGCCGTTCCCGACAAGCGCTGCGTTGTGATCAGCGAAGCCCGCTACTGTAGCACAGGAATTTACCTAGGTACAAGCCCTTGTCGAAATTCGAGGAGAAATTTGGGTCGCGCCTCCGTGGCACGACCAGGGCTGGGGTTCCATCTATATAGAAGTGGCAGCAAGGATTGAACTTGCAACCCCTTCTCCGGGAGTCAGGCCCGGGTGTCTTCAGCCTCCAGGCTGGCCCCTCCCGGGATCAGCCCTCTTCCTGGAAAGCCTCTTCTCGCTTGCTCTTGATGGACGGCAGCATCACCACCACGATCATCAGCGCAGCTGCGATCAGCAGGCCAGCTGACAACGGACGGGTCAGGAAGGTGCTCCAGTCGCCTCGCGCGAGCAGCAATGCCCTGCGCAGGTTCTCTTCCATCATCGGCCCGAGGATGAAGCCCAGCAGCAGCGGCGCCGGCTCACAGCTCAGCTTGTAGAACACATAGCCCAGCAGCGCGAAGCCAGCCGTCAGGTAGACATCGAAGCTGTTGTTGTTCAGCGAGTAGGTACCGATGCAGCAGAAGACGACGATGGCCGGGAACAGGAAACGGTAGGGCACCGTCAGCAGCTTGATCCAGATGCCGATGAGCGGCAGGTTCAGCACGATGAGCATCAGATTGCCGATCCACATCGACGCGATCAGGCCCCAGAAAAGCTCGGGATTGCTTGTCATGACCTGCGGGCCGGGCTGGATGCCCTTGATGGTCATCGCCCCGACCATCAGCGCCATCACCGCATTGGGCGGGATGCCCAGCGTCAGCATGGGAATGAACGACGTCTGAGCCCCTGCGTTGTTGGCGCTCTCGGGGCCCGCCACGCCCTGGATCGCACCTTTGCCAAAGGGGACGCGGGGATTGCGGGCGACCTTCTTCTCCAGGGTGTAGGCCGCGAAGGACGCCAGTAGCGCCCCGCCGCCCGGCAACACGCCGAGCACCGAACCCAGGGCCGTGCCGCGCATGACCGAGGGCCAGGCCTCCTTGAAGTCTTCCCGCGTCGGCCAGAGGCCCTTGACCTCTTTGGTGAAGACCTCGCGATGCTCCTCGGGCTGCCCCAGGTTGGCGATGATCTCGCCGAACCCGAACACGCCCATGGCGATCACGACGAAGCCAATGCCGTCCGTCAGCTCGGGAATATCAAAAGAGAAGCGCGCCGTGCCCGTGATGACATCGGTGTTGATCTGGCCTAGCAGCAGCCCCAGCACGATCATCGCGATTGCCTTGATCAACGAGCCCGACGCCAGTACCACAGCCCCCACCAGGCCCAGCACCATCAGCGAGAAATACTCGGCCGAACCGAATTTGAAGGCCAGTTCGGTCAGCGGCGGCGCGAAGGCCGCAATGATGATGGTGCCGACGCAGCCCGCGAAGAAGCTGCCCAGGCCGGCTGCCGCAAGCGCAGCGCCCGCACGGCCACGCCGTGCCATCTGGTAGCCATCGATGGCGGTCACCACCGAACTCGATTCGCCGGGCACGTTGATCAGGATCGCCGTCGTCGAGCCGCCGTACTGGGCCCCGTAATAGATGCCTGCCAGCATGATGAGCGCCGGTGTCGCGTCCAGCGTATAGATGGACGGCAGCAGCATCGCTATGGTCGCGACAGGCCCGAGCCCAGGCAACACGCCGATCAGCGTGCCGAGCACCGCCCCAAAGAATGCATAGAGCAGGTTCTGCAGGCTCAACGCCGTCTGGAACCCGAGACCGAGGTTGTTCAGCAAGTCCATGTCGCGCCCTCAGCCGCCGATGTAGATGGGCCAGAGCGGAATCGTCAGCTTCAGGCCCACGATGAACAGGGCCCAGCTACCGACTGTCAGCACGATGCTGGTGACAAACACGTCGCGCCAGCGGAACTGGTCCCCCGCGAGCGACGACAGCACGATGAGCAGCGGCAACGTGCAGGCCAGCCCAAGGCGCGGCAGAGCTACCCCGAACACGACGATGGCGGCGACGATGACGAGCAGCGGCCGCCACGCGATGGCACCCACGGGGTCCCCCCCTTCAGACTCCAGCGTTAGCGCCTTGAACAGCACCAGCCCGCCCAGCAGCGCCAGCAGGATGCCCAACCCGAAAGGGAAGTAGCCCGGCCCGGGTCGTGCGGAGGTGCCGAAGGAGTACTCGGTCGCGCCCCATGCGAACGCAATGCCCGCCACCAGGAACATCAGCCCGGACCAGAAGTCCCGCTGGCTTTTGATCTTCATCGTCTGTCGCCTCCGGCGCGCCGGAGGCTGCGCTGTATGTTGGCGGCGATTCTGGCAGTGGGTCCCCGGCGGACCGCCTGTGGATTACACGTAAGGCCCGCATACGCGCCGGGCCGTGCTCAGCCCTCCCAGGCCGGCGTGCTGCGAAGCACTTCCTCCACCGTCGTGACGCCCTCGGCCACCTTCATCGCACCAGCCAGGCGCAGCGGGCGCAGGCCTTCCTGCATGGCTTGGCGGCGCAACGCCGTCAGGTCGGCCATTGCGCCTTTGACACCTTCGCTCACTGTCAGCAACTCATAGAGACCCGCGCGGCCACGGAAACCGGTATTGCGGCACTCCAGGCAGCCCACCGGCTTGTAGGGCTTTACGCCGCCGCCCAGCCTCCAATGGCGCACCAGCTCGTTTAGACTCTCGCGCGTGACGACGGGATCGGGCTGCTTGCAATGCGGGCACAGCGTGCGCACCAGACGCTGGGCCAGCACGCCGATGACGGTGGCACTGATCAGATAGGTCGGCACGCCAAGGTCCTGCAGCCGCGTGATGGCCGAGACCGAGTCGTTGGTGTGCAGTGTGCTGAAGACGAGGTGCCCGGTCAGCGCGGCCTGGATGGCCATCTCGGCGGTCTCGAGGTCACGGATCTCGCCCACCATGATGATGTCGGGGTCCTGCCGCATCAGCGCGCGCAGGCCCTCGGCGAAGCCGAAGTCCAGCACGTTCTGCACCTGGGTCTGGTTGAAGGCCGGCTCGATCATCTCGATGGGGTCTTCGATGGTGCAGACGTTGACCTCGTCGGTCGCCAGCCGCTTCAGCGTGGAGTAGAGCGTGGTCGTCTTGCCGCTGCCGGTCGGGCCGGTCACGAGGATGATGCCGTGGGGCTGCTTGACCAGCGACTCCCAGCGGTCCGAGTCGTGCTGACCAAAGCCCAGCGACGACAGATCCTTGACCGCGGTATCGGGGTCGAAGATGCGCATGACCATCTTCTCGCCGAAGGCAGTGGGCAGCGTGGACAGACGCATCTCCACCTCGTCGCCAGCCGGATTGCGCGTCTTGATGCGGCCGTCCAGCGGGCGGCGTTTCTCGACCACATCCATGCGCCCCAGCAGCTTGATTCGCGACGTCATCGCGCTCATCACCGTGGGCGGCAGCTGGTAGACCGTGTGCAGAACGCCGTCGATGCGGAAGCGGATGACGCCCATCTCGCGGCGCGGCTCCAGGTGGATGTCCGAGGCGCGCTGGTCGAAAGCGTACTGCCACAGCCAGTCCACCACCTGCACCACGCCTTGGTCGTTGGCGTCCAGCTGCTTGTTGGAACGCCCCAGCTCCACGAGCTGCTCAAAGCTCGCCACCTGGCTCTGCTCGCCGGCCTTGGCCGCGGCGCGCACCGAGCGCGCCAGCGTGAAGAACTCGGTCGTGTAGCGCGCGATGTCCAGCGGATTGGCGACGACCAGCTTGATGGGCTTGCGCACATGCGACTCGATCTGCGCGACCCAACTGGTCTCGAAGGGTTCCGACGTCGCGATGGTCACGTCGTTCATGCCGAACTGCACCGGCAGGCATCGCTTGGCTTCCGCATAGCCGATCGACATCACGTCGCCGACGCGGCCCACGTCTACCTTCAACGGATCGATGCGCAGATAGGGCAGCTTGGCACGCACGGCCAGCCATTCGGACAGCGCCTCCACGTCCAGCGGCTTGCCGGTGGACAACCGCACCAGGCTTGCGTGCCCCAGGCGCACCAAAGGGTGCAGCGAGCTGTCGCCGGCGGCGAAGCGCTGCTCGGTGCGCTGCACCTGCGGTTCGTCGATGAGCCCGTCCTCCAGCAGCCAGTGAAGCAACTGGCGCCAGTCCAGGCGGCCCTCGGTCTTGGAGGCAGGGGCCGAGGGCTTGGGCTTGGTCGACATCGAGGCGGGTCTCAGAGGGCGTTGAGGATGCTCATCGGCAGCGGCCTGACAAGCCTGAGCCACTTGCGGGCCGGCAGCTTGAAGCGCGATTCAATGTTAGCCGCGCGCTGCTCCAGTACGTCGCGGTGCGGCACCTGCACGCCGCGCGCCGCGACGACAACGGTGTTGCCCTCCTTGGTAGGCGCAAGGCTCCAGACCTGGTCCGACCCGAAGGCACGGGCGATGCGCAGCGCGCTGCGCGCGAAGCTGGCACTGCGGCCGAACAGGTTGACCGTCATCAACCCGCCATCGGCCAGCACGCCACGGCAGGCAGCGTAGAAGTCCTCGTCGTCCAGCACCGGCGCTGCGGCGTCGTGGTCATAGAGGTCCACATTGAGCACGTCCACCGTCTGCAGATTGGCCTCGTCCATCACCCAGCGCGCCGCGTCCTCGTTGAGAACCTCCAGCCGGGCGTCGTTGGCCGGCAGGCGGAACCACTGCCGGCAGGCTGCGATGACCTCGGGGTTGATCTCGACTGCAGTGGTCTTCATCTTCAGCAGGCCATGGCAGAAACGCGTCAGCGCCGCTGCCCCCAGCCCCAACTGCACGGCATGGCCTTCACCCACCTCAGCAGGGTCGCGCCACAGCATCCAAGCGCACATGCGTTGGATGTACTCCAGCTCCAGCTGGTCGGGCTTGCGGATGCGCATGGCGCCCTGCACCCAGATTGAATCCAGGTGCAGGAAGCGCACGCCATCGAACTCGCTCAGCGTGGCCGGCCCCCAAGCCTGCGGCTTGGCCCTCATTGCGCGGCCACCCAGTCGCGTACCTCGGCCAGCATCGCGTCGAGCTTCCTGCGGTCCAGCAGCCGCCCCTGCGTGACGACAGCGTCGATCTGGCGCGTGGCGCCGATGTCCTCAAGTGGATTGGCCTTCAGCACGACGATGTCCGCCACCTTGCCCTCGGCCAGCGCGCCGTAGCCATCCAGCTTTCCGAGGAAGCGCGGGCCGGCCACCACGGCCGAGCGCAGCGCCTGCACCGGTGTCAGGCCCGAGCGCACGTAGACGGCCATCTCATCGTGCAAAGCCTGGCCGGGATAGTCGAAGCTGTTCAGGAAACCCGCGTCAGTGCCGGCAACGATCTCCACGCCAGCCTCGGCCAGCAGTGGCAGCAGCCGCGCCGTCTTTTCGTAGCTGGCGTGGCGATAGGCAATGGCGTCAGGCCCGTCCAACGCCGCGCGCTTGACGCGCCATTCATAGGTCTGGCGCAGCTTGGGGCCGATGTACTTCAGATAGTCGTCGTTGGCGTGATCGTCCTGGTCCAGGTAGGCGGTAATGCGGATGACCGACAGCGTCGGCACGACGGCCGTGCCACGCGCGGCCAGGCGCTTGAAGGCGGCACGGGCCGTGCCCTCGTCGAAGCTGGCCAGACTCTGCTCGGCGGCCGAGCGCGCCGTGAGGGTGCCGGCGGCCACCTGGGCCGTCAGCTCGGCCTCCTTGGGCGTGGCGGCGCGCAGCAGGTAGTTCAGGTGTTCCAGCGTGCCCAGCCCGGCCTCGGCAGCCTGGTCCAGCGTCACGGCGCCATGCAGGTGGGCCGAGCTGGGCAGGCCGCGCGCCTTGGCCTGGCGCAGCGCGTCGAGGTAAACGTCGGCGCGCATGGTGTTTTCGGTGATCTTGACGAAGTCCGCGTGGTCGTGGCGCAGCTTGTCCAGCGCCTGGCCTACCTCCTGCGGCGTGCCCACTTCCTGCGTGCCCTTCCACAGCGGCTTGTAGCCCTCTAGCTTGGCGCCGGAGGCGAATATGGTCGGGCCCAACAGCTTCCTGGCGGCGATCTCGTCGCGCCACTGCAGCACGGTATCGCTGAGGTCGCCGGCACAGTCGCGCACAGTGGTGATGCCATGCGCAAGGTAGAGCGGCAGCAGGTGGCGGTTCTCTTCGATCAGGGCTTCGCCGCCGCCGAAGTGGACGTGGCTGTCCCACAGTCCCGGAATCAGGTAGCGGCCCTTCAGGCTCAGCGTGCGCTTGGCCTTGTACTGCTGAAGCTGCTTCGCATCGACAACGGCCAGGATACGGTCGCCACGCGTAACAACGGCCTGGCCGGTCACGAGGCGGCCTGCGGCCACGTCGACGAGTGTGGCATCGCGCAGGATCAGGTCAGCAGGGACAGCGGGCGCGGCAGCGACGCAGCCCGCCCATGCCGCCATAGCGGCCATGAACAGTCTTTTCATGAATGCATCCTAGGCCAGATACGGTGCCAACCCGGTCCGCCAGGCAGCGATCTTGTCGGCCAGGCTCAAGCCAGCATGCGCCGGACTCGTGGACGGCAGGCGCAGCACCGGCAGGCCAGGCTCGCCCAACGCCAGAAGCGTCTGCTTGTGGGCCAGCGCGCCGTTGCACGCGATGGCACGCAACTTCGGCAAGCGGGCAACAAGCGCGGCCAGGTCGCTGGGTTCGGCGGCCTCTATGGCTGTGTCCAGGCTGCCCTCGCGACGGCAGGCAGCCACGGCGTCCCACAGCGCGACGTGATGTCGCCGCAGCGCGTCCAGCCGCTCGGCGTAGGGCAGCGCCGCCAGCCCGGAATGCTCCAGCAGCGCCCCCATCAGTGGCCAGAAGGCGTTGCGCGGGTGGGCGTAGTACTGCGCCGCCTGCAGAGAAGCCATGCCAGGGAAGCTGCCCAGCACCAGCAGCCGGGCCTGCCCGTCGAACAGGGGTGCCAGGCCGCGCAGCCGCGCGGGCTTGGGGTTTACGGGATTGGCACCCGTGGCGCCGGATTGAGAGGATGTGGGGGTCTTCAAAGGGAGCGACGAATGATGAACACGGAAGCCATCTGGCAGTTTCTCAGCACCCAGGGGGTTGATTTCGGCCTCAAGGTGCTAGCCGCCATCGCCGCCTGGGTCGTGGGTCGCTGGCTGATCTCGCTGGCGCTGCGCATCTTCACGGCGGCGCTGGCGCGCGGCCAGCGCATCGACTCCACGCTGGCCGCCTATCTGCGCTCCATCCTCAGCGTGTTGCTCAATGTCGTCCTCATCCTCGCGATCCTGGACATCTTCGGCGTCAAGACCACCTCCTTCGCCGCGCTGCTGGCCGGCGCCGGCCTGGCCATCGGCACGGCCTGGGGCGGATTGCTGACGCACTTCGCGGCCGGCGTCTTCATGCAGGTGCTGCGGCCGTTCAAGGTGGGTGATTTCGTTCAGGCCGGCGGCGTGACTGGCACGGTGGCCGAGATAGGCCTCTTCGGCACCACCATCACCACGCCCGACAACGTGCAGACCATCGTCGGCAACAACACCATCTTCAGCGGCGCCATCCAGAATTTCTCAACTCTGCCCCATCGTCGCGTGGACTGCCTTGCCAAGGTCGCCAACAGCGTGGACCCGCTGGACGCCATCGCGCGACTGCGACCCGCCATCGCCGCCATCCCCAACGTGATGACGCAGCCGCCGCCCGACATCGAGATCCTGCAGTTCACCCCCGAAGGCCCACTGCTGTGCGTGCGTCCCTACTGCCATACCGACCACTACTGGCAGGTCTACTTCGACGTGCACAAGGCCGTGGTCGCGACCTTCGGCGCAGCCGGCTATCCGGTGCCCGAAACGCCCATCGCGCCGCGCAACCGCTGACATGCCGGCGGTCCCGTGGCCGACCTCGTCGCACGCATCGCCGCGCTGTGGCGCTACCCGGTCAAGTCCTGCGCCGGCGAACCGGTGGAACGGCTGGAGCTGGACGCCGACGGCCGGCCCGAGGGTGACCGCGGCTGGGGCATCGTCGACGCCGCCGGGGAACTGACCTGGATGGGCGCCCAGCCGCGCCTGGCCCTCGTCTGCGCCCGGCTCGCGGATGATGGCCTGGAGCTCCAGGCCCAAGGCCGCGTGCTGGGCGTGACTGCCACCGCTGGCGAGGCGATCGAGATCCGCGCATGGAACGGCGAGCACCAGGGCTTCGACACCTTGCAGGGCTGGGATGCCGGCGATGACGCGGCCGCGCTGCTGCGTGCAACGACCGGCGAACGCCTGCGCCTGGTGCGCCTGAGCACGGAAGCCCGGCGAAGCCTGGCTCCGAATGCGCTGCATCTCGTCGGCGACGGCTCGTTGCGCGCCTGGCGCGAGGCCCTGGCGCAACCGCTGAACCGGCCCGCCGAACGCACCCGCGCCAACCTGCTTCTACACGCGGAAGACGGCGGCGAGCTGCCTCCCTTCATCGAGGACATTCTCATTGAGGCCCGCATCGTGGGCGGGCCGACGCTACGCCGCACTTCGCCCTGCGTGCGCTGCGTGGTGCCTACCGTCGACCCAGCCAGCGGCAAGCCCCAGCCGCCGGCCCTTGACGCGCTGATCCGGCTCAGCGCCGAGCGAGCGCCCGGTGCAGCGGTGCAGTTCGGTATCTATGCCAGCGGCAGCGGCGCCGGCCGGCTCGACGTGGGCGATCGCGTTGAGCTAACATTGAATTTTAGCGGATAGAAGGCGCGGCCCCTCGGTGAAGAACGCTCTCTTGCTTCCGGCCCTCATGGCGGCGCTGGCCTGCCAGGCCGCCGAACCCGACGTCGCCACGGCCGCTCCCGTCGCCAGCTCGGCTTCCGAACCTGTCGGCCCGCCCAAGGGCCGCTGTCCGCCTCCGCGCTTCGACAAGTTGAGGAAGATGCCCGTCGGCGACTTCGACTTCGTCGTCCGTTTCCTGGTCAAGGCCGATGGCACCATCGAGAACACCCGCGTGGAGGGGGGCCTGGCATCCCGGGACGCCAGGCGCGCCGCTCGCGACGTGCTGGACGGCCTGCGCTGCCGGCCGGCGGAGACCGACGAGGAATACGTGTTGAAGCTCAACACCCGGATGGGCAACTACTAGGAGCTGCTGGCCAGCCGCGGCAATGCGGCGCGTGCGTTGGCAGCCGTCATGGCGGCGGTCTTCTCCAGCGTCCAGCCGCGCAGCCCGGCCAGGCTCAGCGCGATCCGCGGCAACTCGGCCGATTCGTTGCGGGCCTGGCCCGGCGCAGCCTCCCGCTCAGCCGCCGTCTTGTAGAGCCACTGAGGCGGGATGTCCGGCGCGTCGGTCTCCATGACCAGTGCCGTCTCGGGCACGCTGGCCGCGATGCGACGGATCTGCAGCGAGCGCTCGAAGGTCAGCGTTCCGCCGAAGCCCAGCTTGAAGCCCAGCTCGATGAAGGCATTGGCCTGCTGCTCGCTGCCGTTGAAGGCATGGGCGATTCCGCCGTGGGGGAAGCCGACACGGCGCAGGCCAGCCAGCAACTGGTCAGCGCTCTTGCGTACGTGCAGCAGCACCGGCAGGCCAGCACGCTTGGCGAGCTTGAGCTGCTCGACGTAGAAATGCTGCTGGATGTCGGGGCGGATGCCCTCGACGAAATAGTCCAGCCCGATCTCGCCGACGGCCACCAACCGCGGGTCGATCCGGTGGGTTTCCAGTGCCTCGGCCAAGACGTCGAGATCACCTGCCCCGGCCCGCATCACGTACAGCGGATGGATGCCCAGCGCGTATGCGAAGCCGTGCTGGATGGCGAGCAGCCGCACCGTGTCGAAATTGGCCGCGGCAACGGCGGGGATGACGATGTGCGCAACGCCCGCCGCCCGGGCGCGCGCGACGACGGCGTCACGGTCCGCGTCGAACTCGGCCGCGTCAAGGTGGCAGTGGGTGTCGATCCACATGCCCTCGTTGTAGCTCAGCGGAAGACGACCGTGCGGTTGCCGTTCAGCAGCACCCGATGTTCGGCATGCCACTGAATGGCCCGGGCCAGCGCCACGCACTCCATGTCACGGCCTATGCCCACCAACTGCTCGGGCGGCATGCTGTGGTCGATGCGCGCGACTTCCTGCTCGATGATGGGACCTTCGTCGAGGTCACTGGTCACGTAGTGGGCCGTCGCGCCGATCAGCTTCACACCGCGCTCGTAGGCCTGATGGTAGGGCTTGGCGCCCTTGAAGCTGGGCAGGAAGCTGTGGTGGATGTTGATGGCCTTGCCAGACAGATCGCGGCACAGCTCCGGCGACAGTATCTGCATGTAGCGGGCCAGCACAACGAGATCGATCCTGTTCTCCGCCACCACTTCGCGGATCTTGGCCTCCTGGGCCGCCTTCTGCGCCGGCGTGCCACCCAGCAGCGGGAAGTGGTGGAAGGGAATGTTGTGCGAGGCCGCGAGCTGGTAGAAGTCGCGGTGGTTGGACACGATGGCCGGAATCTCGATGGGCAGGTGCCCGGTCTGCACGCGGAACAGCAGATCGTTCAGGCAGTGGCCCAGCTTGGACACAAGCAGCAGCACGCGCGTCTTGCGGGCGCGCGCCACCAGCTCCCAGTCCATGCCGAACTCCTGGGCCAGCGGCTGGAAGGCGGCCTGCAGCGCAGACTCCTCGGCCTGGGCCTCGAACTCGATGCGCATGAAAAAGCGCGCATGGTCCGCATCGCCGTGCTGGTGGGAGGTGATGATGTTGCCGCCCTGCTGCAGCAGCACGCCGGTGACGGCGTGCACGATGCCGGCGCGGTCGGGGCAGGAGAGCTTGAGGACGAAACTCGGATTCATGCGAAGGTCGTTTGGAATTGCCCGGCCACCAGGCGCAGCTGCCGGTTGCAGCGTGCCGCCAGGTCGCGGTCATGGGTGACGAGGACGAAGGCCGTACCGAGCTCGCGGGCCCGCTCCAGCATCAGCTCGAAGACGGCCGCAGCGGTGTCTCGGTCGAGGTTGCCGGTGGGTTCGTCGGCCAGCACACAGGCCGGGCGCGTGACCAGCGCTCGCGCGATGGCCACGCGCTGCCGCTCCCCGCCCGACAGCTCGGCCGGCCGATGCTGCACGCGGTCCTTCAGCCCGACGCGGGCCAGCATCTCTGCGGCAGCGGCCCGTGCCTGGGCCTGCGGCTGGCGGCGGATACGCAGCGGCATCGCGACGTTGTCCAGCGCGCTGAATTCCGGCAGCAGATGGTGGAACTGGTAGACGAAGCCCAGGTGCTGGTTGCGCCAGCGGCCGCGCTCGGCCTCGTCCATGGTGGCAAACGGTCGCCCCATCAGAGTGACGGCGCCAGAGGTCGGCGCATCCAGCCCGCCAAGAAGGTGCAGCAGCGTGCTCTTGCCAGACCCGGAGGCGCCGACGATGGCCAGTGTCTCGCCGCGCGCGACGCTCAGGTCCACGCCCTTGAGCACCGACACATCCAGGCCGCCCTCCTCGAAGCGACGGGTCAGGCCCGAGGCCTGGAGCAGGAACTCATTCATAGCGCAGCGCCTCCGCCGGCTGCACGCGGCTGGCGCGCCAGCTCGGGTAGAGCGTGGCGAGGAAGGACAGGGTCAGCGACACGAGGGCAATGGGGATGATGTCACCCTGCTGCGGATCGCTGGGCATCTGGCTAATGACGTAGATGCTGCCAGGCAGGAAGCTGACGTTGAGCAACCGCTCGATGGTGGGCACGATGACGTCGATGTTGCAGGCCACCAGCAGGCCCAGACCCACGCCCGACAGCGTGCCGATGACGCCGGCCACGGCGCCCTGCACGATGAACACGCCCATGATGGAGCGCGGGCTGGCGCCCAGCGTACGCAGGATGGCGATGTCGCTTTGCTTGTCGGTCACCGTCATCACCAGCGTGGAGACGAGGTTGAAGGCCGCGACCGCGACGATCAGCGTCAGGATGATGCTCATCAGGCGCTTCTCGATCTGCACGGCGTCGAACCAGTTGGCGTTGGAGCGGGTCCAGTCGCGCACGAGGATGTCCGGCCCCATGACCTGCCCCAGCTCTGCCGCGACACGGCGGGCCTCATGCACGTCGCGCAGCTTGAGTTGTACGCCGGTGGGCCCACCGGTACGGAACAGCTTGGCCGCATCGTCCACATGCATTAGTGCCAGGCCCGAGTCGTACTCGTAGTGGCCGGCACTGAAGGTGCCTACGACGTTGAAGCTCTTCAGCCGCGGCACGACGCCGGCCGGCGTGACCTGGCCACCAGGCGCGACGACGGTGATCTTGTCGCCCTCGCGCACGCCCAGCTGACGCGCCAGCTCCGCGCCCAGCACGATGTTCCAGGCGCCTGGCTGCAACTGGGCGAAGGCGCCGTCCTTGAGCTGGGCGCCCAGCGCCGTGACCGTGGCCTCTTCGGCCGGCGAAATGCCGCGCAGCACGGCACCTCGCATGTCTTCGCCACGGGCAATCAGCCCCTGGCTGGCGATGAAGGGCGCCGCGCCGATGACTTCGGGATTCAGTCGCGCCTTGGCGGCGGTGGCCTGCCAATCCGGCAGGGCCTGACCGGCATAGTCCAGCAGCTCGACGTGGGCGATGACGTTGAGCATGCGGTCACGCACCTCGCGCTGGAAGCCGTTCATCACCGACAGCACGATGATGAGCGCCGCCACGCCCAGCGCGATGCCCAGGATGGACGCGCCGGAAATGAAGCTGATGAAGCGGTTGCGCCGCCCGCCGCGCCCGGCGCGCGTGTAGCGCCAGCCGACCTGGAGTTCAAACGGCAGCGGCATGGGACGGTGCAAAGACGTACGGCATGGGGCCGGGATGGTAACTGGCGAGGCGCCATGACAATGGGTCAGGCCCTTGCTTGAAACTGCAATGAACGCTTTACTCGCCTCGATCCTCGCCGCCGCACTGGCCCTGCCCGCCCACGCCATGCCCGACCTCGTCATCCTCGTACGCCATGCCGAGCGCGCCGCCGAGCCGGCGGCCGATCCCGCTCTATCGCCCGAAGGTGAGCAGCGCGCCAGGGCGCTGGCCCAGGCACTGGCCGGCACCCGGGTCGACGCCATCCTGACGACACAGTTCCGCCGCACCCGCGACACCGCGGCACCGCTTGCCCAGGCGCTGGGCCTGCAGCCCCTGGCCATCGAGGCCAGGCGCGGTGGCGCGGCCAGTCATGTGCAGGCGGTGGCCGAGGCCGTGCGCGCGCAGACTGGCACTGTCCTCGTGGTGGGCCACAGCAACACGGTGCCGGCCATCCTTGCCGCACTGGGCGGGCCGCAACTGCCCGAGATCTGCGAGACCAGCTTCAACCACATCTTCTTGCTGCGCCCCGGTGCCGGCTGGATGCAGCTGAGCTATGGCGCACCCAGCGCCCCGCCATCGGCGGGCTGCCTCTGACCCGCTCCACAATCGACGCACAAACATCCCTGGGAGACTCCATGCGACGACTCCTTTGCAGCCTGGCCCTGGCCGGCGCCGCCAAGGCCGCCAGCGCCCAGGGCGGGCTCATGGCCGGCCTGTCCCGCTGCGATGCCGGCTTCTTCCAGTTGCTGGCGGAGCAGACGCAGGCCTTGCGACCCCAGGGTGAGGTCCGGCCCCGTGCCGCAGCGGCCACCTTCATCGTGCCCAGCCTGACCCAGGAGGGGCAGCGGCGACTGATGTTCGGGCAGCCGTTGCAGCTGCACGGCCTCACGGTGGTGGGCTATCTGGACGAGCTGACGCCCATCCCGGGCGGCGTCGACGTGTCCTGGGGCTTCCTGGTACGCGGCAAGCCGGCCGACATCGCTGCGGCGCTCAAGGGCATCATCTGGGACGGGCGGCGCCTGCGCCACGAGGCCGAGGGCGACTACTTCGTGCGCTCCGAGATCTGGCGCCACGAGCAGCCCGCGGCCGGCTGGGCCAAGGAAGCCACGGTGAACGGCCCGCCCAAGCGCGCCACCGTGGAGCGCGTCTTCATGATCGAAGCCTACGAGGACGAGCCTGGCCTCGCACGTGCAGCCTGCTCGCTGCAGGGCGATGTCACGCGCGAGATGCTGCTGCAGCTGCGCCCCGACTTCCCGATCGACGCGAAGTAGGAGTCGGCCTCAGGGTGCCAGTCCCCGCTTCAGTTCCCACTGCGCCAGCGTGAATTCGCGGTAGGGCACCGCCTGCGTGGCCACCGTGCGCTCGAACCAGGGCAAGGCCTCCCCGCGGCGCCCCTGGGCAGCGAGTTGCTGGCCAATGAAGAAATAGGCTTCGGCCAGGCGCAGCCTCTCGGTCTCCGGCTTCTCGCGGGCGAGCTTGAGCAGCGCGTCACGGCCCAGACTGCCGCCCAGGTAGCGCAGCAGCGCGCCGCTCCACTTGCCGATGTCCGCCGTGGCGAGGTCATCGGCAATGGCGGCCTTGCCACGCCCACCCTGGTGCTCGGCGGCGAGGTACAGCCACAGCAGCATGAACTGGCGCGCCTCGCCACTGGCATTGGCGGCGCCGTCGCGCAGTGCCGACTCGGCGCGGGCATAGTCACCCAGCATGTAGTGGACCGTACCCAGCCAACTGCCGCCGGCATTGCCAAGCCGGGCCTGCTGGCTGAACGCGGCCAGGGCATCGGCCGGGCGGGCCAGGCCCACCAGAGCCACACCCCTGGCCTCCAGCGCCGCCTGGGCCTCCTCGCCCTCGGGTTCAATGACCAGCACACGGTCGGCGTCCTCCAGCGCGCGGTCGAAGTCGCCGAGCTGGTTGTTGGCCTGCGCCCGTTCGGCCAGTGCCCGCGCCGCCAGCCGGCCCTTGGGGTCGGCCTCGGCCAGCACCTGGCTGTTGGCCAGGCGGACGAACTCATTGGTCTGCACCAGCTGCCACAACGCATCGGGCCGGGCGCCGCTGCGGAACCTGAGCAGACGGCGGTCAACGTCGGCGAAAGAGCCTTCCATCGCCTTGAGGTCCAGCAGGCTCAGGCGCAGCCGCTGCGCGCCCAGCATCTGCCGGGCACGGCCCACACGCTCCCGATAGCCGTCCATGTCGGCCGGCAGCACCTCATCGGCCTTGCGCTCCACGCGGCTGACGAACTGCACCGTCGACCCGCTGAGCTCGACGCGGCTGGAGAAAGAGAAATGCTTGTCAGCCAGTTGTTGCGGTGCCGGCGTCGGCGACGCGATGGCCCGCGGCCCCTTGACGCTGACGCGCAGCTCGGCCATGCGGGTCGGGTCCAGCATGAAGGGATAGCGGCGGCGCGCCTCGGGCGGCAACTGCAGCGCATCGATCAGCTCGGCGGCCGGAAGCTCAAGCTCCAGCGCGCCGCGCTGGTAGCGGCCCATGCCGGGATGCTCGAAGTGCAGCTTCAGCTCCCACTGGTTGGTCTCGCGGTCGTCGACCACCTCGGGCTGGCCCACGCCAACGAGACCGGGTAGCAACCGCACATAGGCGCCAGCGATGGACTCGGCCAGGCGTTCCTGGCCGACCGTGGCAAGGTTGGAGCGCCAACGCTCGGCGGCCAGGCCGGAGGCCTTGAAGGAGGTGTCCAGCCGGGGCGACCGGGCGAGCTGGCTGAAGTCCCAGTCCTGGCGGAAGGACAGCGCATCCTGCGCGAAGTCCGGAGGCACGACGGGCTGCGGCCCCGCCTCGCCCTGGCCCACGACCAGGGCCGCGCCATAGCGGTAGTAGCCGCGTGTCTCCAGCGAATAGCCCTGCCCGTTCATCGTGGGGTCGAGGAAGTAGACGGCGTCGCCGATCTGCACGCGACTGATGACGTGGTCGAACTGGTCGTGCGAGGGCAGATAGTTGGCGATGCCACGGTTGCGCGCAACGGACACCAGGGCCGGCCGGGCGTCGAAGCCCATCGCGATGAGCAGGGTGTTGAGCAGCAGCGTCTTGTCCTTGCAGTCGCCCAGGCGTTCGGCCAGAGTGCGCCCTGCGGGCTTGGGCCGGTGCGAGCTCTCGCCCAAGGAGGCTGAGAAATAGCGCACCTCGTCCTGCACGAAGCGCAGCACGGCCGCCACCTGCTGTTGGGGCGTGCCGCCCTGGGCCTTGAACTCGGCAGCTTTCTCGGTGATGCTGGCCGGCATCGCCTCGACGGTGAAGAGGCGTTGCGCCCACTGGTCCAGCTCCGCCCAACTCGCATACTCGCTGACATGCAGCGCTGGGTAGACCTTGAACCAGGGCGGCGTGGCCGCCTCCTCCGGCACGGCCGGCACGCGCTCGCGCTGCACGCGGATGACCTGGCGGCCGCCCTCGTCGAAGCGCTCGGGCACGAGGTCGGTGGCGATGGCCTTCACCGCCAGCCGGCGCTCAGGGGGTGCCTCGATGCGCAGGTGCAAGCGCTCGACCGGCGCATCAGCCGCCAGTTGCATCAGCGCCGAGTAGCGGCCCTCGAAGATGGGGTTCTCGCCCTCAAGCGTGTAGGCCAGGTCGACGACGTCGCCGACTCGCACGTCGCTGAGAACCACCAGCGCCGTGCGCACGCCGTCGATCATCTGGCGCTCCAGTTGCTGCTCGCGGCGCATCAGCTCGATACGAGCGTCCTTGAGCCGGTCAAGGCGCTGGCCAGCTCGGATGACAGCCAACTGGTGGATGACGAGTTGCTGGTAGGCGGGGTTGAAGCTGATCTGCGGCTCAGAGACATCGCGCAGCGTTGACGTATCCAGCGCCTCCCGCTGCAGATGCACATAGGCGGCCGTGGCTGACCGGGATGCCAGCTGCACCTGGATGTCCACCAGTGGCTCGCGGCGCGCCTTGGCGCCCGGCGCGATGGGGCGGGCCTCGGCGGGCGGCGCCGGCGGCAGTGCCTTGACCCAGGCCGGCGCCGGGCCGAAGCGGTAGCCGGTGCCGGCGGGAACGGCAGGGTGGGCGGGCGGCGCCGCAGATTTGGCCGCCGCAGGCTTGACCGCAGGCTTCGGGGGAAGCTTGGGCACCGACGGAGGCTGCGCCGGCGCAGCGCCAATGGACAGAGCCAGCGCCAGGGCCGGCCAGAATTTCAAGCGCATCCATGTCCTCCCGGTCTTGTGCCCCGATTGTGGGGCTGCCGGGGTGGCTGCGCTCAATGGAGCATCTGCTCCACCTCGGCCGCCGGGTCGCCAGTAGCGGCGACCCGCGCGGCCAGCAGCTCCAGGTCCAGGTGCAGGTGTTCGATCAGCTCGGACACGGCGACCTTCAGCGCATGCACCGGCTCGTCGTGGTGCTCGGCCGCATCGGCTAGCACCTCGGCCACGTGCAGCACGGCGGCAATCAAAGAGAAGGGGCGTACCTCCAGCGGCGCGTTGGCGTCCCGGAAGGCATCCACCAGCGCCCGCGGGAATTGCCAGTGCACGGCCAGCGAGGCGGTCACGTCGGCATGCGTACAGCCGAAGCGGTGCTCCTCCAGCGAGAAGCGGCTGCCGGGCTCGGCGGCATGGGCCTCGACGTCACCCACCAGGTGCGGCTCGTCGATGGCCATCAGCAGTTGGCCGGTACGCAGCATCAGCCCGGCGAGGTAGGCGGTGTCGGCGGTGGCCGCGTCGCTGCCCAACATGCGGGCGAGAATGCGCGCGTAGTTGGCCGTGGCCACGCTGTGACGCCAGAAACGGGTGCGGTCCAGGCCCTGTACTTGTGGGAAGGCGCCGCTCAGGCAGGCCGCCATGGCCAGATTGCGCAAGGTCTCCAGACCCAGCGCATGGGCGGCGTCGACGACGGTGGCAATCTGGTGCGAGGGGCTGTAGTGGGCCGAGTTCGCCAGCCGCAGCACCCGGGCGGTGAGCGTCGAGTCCTTCTCGATCAGCGCCGCGATCTGGCCCAGGCCGACGTTGTCGTCGTCGAAGCTCTTGAGCAGCCGCGAGGCCACCTCGGGCATGGTCGGCAAGGCGCTGTGCCTGACGAAGAAACGCTCGGCGGCTGCAGTCATCGCGGACTCCTTCGGACGCTGGGGCAAACCAGTCTAGGACGAAGGCCTGTGCAGCGCCACGGGCTTTGCCGGCCCTAAACGATCAGCAATGCACGGAAGTCATTGACGTTGGTGAAGCTCGGGCCAGGCACCAGCAGGTCGCCCAGCGGCTCGAAGAAGCTGGCGCTGTCGTGCGCGTCGAGCAAGGCCTGAGGATTCAGCCCCAGCGCGCGGGCGCGGCCCAGGCTGGTGGGCGTCAGTAACGCACCGGCATGCGGGCCGACACCGTCGATGCCGTCGGTATCCGCCGCCAGCGCATAGACGCCCGGCTCGCATTGCAGGGCGAGCGCGCAGCCGAGCAGGAACTCGGTGGCACGCCCCCCCTTGCCGGCAGGCCTGCCGGCATCGACGGTCACCGTCGTCTCGCCGCCCGACAGGATGACACAGGGCTTGGCAAAGGGCTGGCCGTGCCGCGCGACGGCACGGGCCAGCGCCGCGTGCACGCCGCCGACGACACGCGACTCACCCTCGATCTCGTCGCTGAGGATGTAGGCAGCGAAGCCCTCGGCACGCGCAGCATCGGCCGCAGCCGCCAGGCTCATCTGCGGCGTCGACAGCATGATCAGCCCATGCCCGGCCAGCCGTGGATCCCCGGGCTTGGGCGTCTCGAAGGCCCCCGATTCCAGGCCCGCGCGGGCAGCAGGTGGTAGATCGATCCGGTAGCGGCGGCAGATCGCCAGCGCGTCGGCGCAGGTGGTGGCGTCGGCCACCGTGGGGCCGGAAGCGATGACTGCGGGGTCGTCGCCGGGCACGTCGCTGATGGTCAGCGTCAGCACGCGCGCCGGCGCGCAGGCCGCGGCCAGGCGGCCGCCCTTGATGGCGGACAGGTGCTTGCGCACGCAGTTCATCTCGCCAATGGCGGCGCCGCTGTTCAGCAGCGCCCGGTTGACGGCCTGCTTGTCGGAAAGCAGCAGGCCCGGCGCCGGCAGGCTCATCAGGGCCGACCCGCCCCCGGAGATCAGGCAGATAACGAGGTCGTCGGCCGTGAGGCCCTTGGTCAGTGCAAGCAGCTTCTCGCTGGCGGCCAGGCCGCTGGCATCCGGCACAGGGTGGGCGGCCTCGACGACCTCCAGCCGCCGCGGCTTGAAGCCCGGCGGCACATGGCCGTAGCGTGTGATGACCAGGCCCGAAAGCGGCGCCTCGGCCGGCCAGGCGGCCTCCAGCGCCTGGGCCATCGACCCACCGGCCTTGCCGGCACCAAGCACCAGGGTGCGGCCTTTCTTCGGGTCTGGCGGTGGCGGCAGATGGGCGGCCAGCACCTGCCCCGGCAGTGCGCTCGCCACCGCCACGTCGTAGAGCCGGCGCAGGAAACCGCGGGGATCCGGGCTCATGGCTGCCGTGCCCACCGCCCAACCAGGGCGCGCTCTTCGTCCGTCATGGCCGTCGCGTTGTTCAGCGGCATCGCGCGCTGCACGACGACCTGTTGGTAGATCTGTGCCTTGTGGGCGACCAGTGCCTCGGCGCTGTCCAGGCGCACACCCTTCTGCGCTGCCTCGCCCATGTGGCACGCCAGGCAGCGCTGGCCGGCGATGGCCTGCACCTGCTCCAGCGTGGCGGGCGCGGCTGACTCGGCCTGCGGCCTGGGCGCCATCCAGACGACCAGCCCGGCCAACAGCGCCAGCGCCAGCGCGACGGCGCCCCAGCTGTTCACGCCCTTGTGGCGCTTCACGAAGAACACGCGGATGGCCACGCCCGCGGCCATCAGCACGCACAGCACGATCCAGTTCTGCGCATGCTGGTGCAGCATGCCGTAGTGATTGCTCAGCATGGCAATCAGCACCGGCAGGCCAAAGTAGGTGTTGTGCACGCTGCGCTGCTTGCCGCGCTGGCCGTAGATGGGGTCGGGCCTCTGGCCGGCGCGCATCTGCGCGATGACCTTCTTCTGGCCGGGGATGATCCAGTGCGCGACGTTGGCGGTCATCATGGTCGCCAGCGTCGCGCCGACGATGAGGAAGGCCGCGCGGCCGGGGAAGAGCTGGCAGGCCAGCCAGCTCGCGGCGACGACGAAGACCGCCACCGCAGCCAGCACGCGACCGTCATTCCCGACGCCACCGCCGGCCGTGCGCCCCAGCCCGTGGCAGGCGGCCTCGTAAACCACCGTGCCCATGACAAGGAAGCCGAGTGCCGCCGCCACCGCCTGCCACGGCGCCCCCCAGCCGAACACGCGGGGGTCGATGAGCATCTGGCTCGCGTTGAAGAGATAGAGCACGACGAAGAGGGCGAAGCCGCTCATCCACGTCCAATAACTCTCCCAGTAGAACCAGTGCAGGTCTTGCGGCAGGTTGGACGGTGCCACCATGTACTTCTGCGGGTTGTAGAAGCCCCCGCCATGCACCGCCCACAGCTCGCCGTCGACACCCTTGGCCTTGAGGTCGTCGGCCGTCGGCTTGACGAGATGGTTGTCAAGCCAGACGAAGTAGAAGGACGCGCCGATCCAGGCGATGACGGTGATGACGTGCAGCCAGCGCAGTAGCAGGTTGGCCCAGTCGAGCAGGTAGATGTCCATGAAGCGGTGGTGATCTCGATGGCCCCACCACGGCGGGTGCTGTGGGGCCTAAGGGTCGCGTCCGCGGGCTGAAGAGGCCCGACACCGCTGCGACAGGGCGCGAGTTTATTGAGGAAGTGCCAGGATCTGTGCCAGCACCGCCACCGCGATGACCGCGGGTTGCTTGCCCGCGACGCCTGGCACGCCGATGGGGCAGACCACCTGCGCCCGCTCGGCCTCGGTGAATCCGCGCGCCTGCAGCCGCTGGCGAAAACTCGCCCACTTGGTGCGACTGCCGATCATGCCGATGAAAGCCAGGTCCTTGCGCTGCCGCTGCCGCTTGAGGCAAGCGGCCACGAGGTCAAAGTCTTCGGCATGGTTGTGGCTCATGATGAGCACAGCCGAGCCGGCCGCCAGCTCGTCCACCGCATCGGCAGCCGGCTCGCAGACCTCCTGGCGCCAGCCGGGCGCGGGCGGCTCGGCGGGAAATTGGCCGTCCCGACTGTCTATCCAGTGCAGGGCCAGCGGCAGGTCGCGCGCGATGCGGGCGATGGCCACGCCGACATGGCCGGCGCCGAACACGGCCAGCGGCCGCAGCGGCGGCCGGGGCAGGCGAGTCGCCAGGCCTTCGGCGTTCTCGACACGCTCAAAGCACAGCCAGACGACGCCGCCACAGCATTGGCCGAGGCTCGCCCCCAGGGGATAGCGCACCTCCGCCGCCAGCTCGCCGCCGTCCAGCGCCGTTCGGGCGCGGGCAATGGCATCGAACTCCAGGTGGCCGCCGCCCACGGTACCGCTGATGCCCTCTGCCGTCACCGTCATCCAGGCACCCACCTCGCGCGGCACGCTGCCACTGGTGCGCCCCACGGTGACGAGGATGCAGGCGGAGTCAGCCACGCCCGGTCCTCCTGTTCGTGCGCAGCCGCTTGAGCCGCAAGAACACGCCCAGTCCCAGCGCGGTCAGCACACCCGCCAGAAGGAACTTGCCCATCGCAACGGCCACGCCGGCGCTGCCCCACGCGCCGATGCTGGCCAGTCCTTCAATGACGACCAGGCCGCCATCACCCAGGCGGTCCAGTCGTGACGACTTGTCAGCTGCCACGGTAGGTCGAATAGGCCCACGGCGACGCGAGCAGCGGCACGTGGTAGTGCGACGCCTCGTCGGCGATGCCGAAGTCCAGCGGCACCTCGTCAAGGAAGGCAGGCTCAGGCAGCTTCTCGCCACGAGCGCGGAAGTACGCCGCCACCTCGAAAACCAGCCGATAGCGTCCGGCCGTGAAAGCCACGCCTTCAAGAACCGGGCCTTCGGCACGGCCATCCCCATTCAGGTGCAGGCTGCGCAGCCACTTCGGGCCTTCCGCCTCAAGACGGTAAAGGCGGACGGCCATGCCGGCTGCGGGGCAGCCGTTGGCGGTATCGAGCACATGTGTTGTCAGTTTGCCCATCGGGATTCCGTTCTCCGTCGCTGGATGCGGCTTGATGCAAAGTGTAGGGATGAGCACAGCACGCTATCCCCGCGACCTGATCGGCTACGGCGAAAACCCACCCCACGCGCAATGGCCCGGCGGCGCCAGGGTGGCGGTCCAGTTCGTGCTGAACTACGAAGAGGGCGGCGAGAACTCGGTGCTGCACGGCGACGCCGGCAGCGAGCAGTTCCTGTCGGAAATGTTCAACCCGGCCAGCTATGCGGCGCGGCACCTGAGCATGGAAGGCATCTATGAGTACGGCTCGCGCGTGGGCGTGTGGCGGCTCTTGAAGGAGTTCGAGAAGCGCGCGTTGCCGCTGACCGTCTTTGGCGTGGGCATGGCGCTGGAGCGCTGCCCGGACGTGACCCAGGCCTTCGTCGAGCTCGACCATGAGATCGCGTCGCACGGCTGGCGCTGGATCCACTACCAGGCCATGGAAGAGGACACTGAGCGGGCCCACCTGGCCCAGGCCATGGCCAGCCTGAAGCGCCTGACACTGGGCCGCGACCCGCATGGCCTGGGCTGGTATACCGGCCGCGACAGCCCCAACACGCGCCGCCTGGTAGCCGACTTCGGCGGCTTCGAGTACGACAGCGACTACTACGGCGACGACCTGCCGTTCTGGCTCCAGGTGCGCAAGACCAACGGCGAGCTGGCGCCTCATCTCGTCGTGCCCTACACGCTGGACTGCAACGACATGCGCTTCGCGCTGCCACAGGGCTTCAGCCACGGCGAGCCGTTCTTCGAGTACCTGAGGGACACGTTCGATGTGTTGTACGCCGAAGGTGCCGAGAGCCCGAAGATGATGAGCATCGGCATGCACTGCCGCCTCCTTGGCCGCCCAGGCCGCATGCGCGCGCTGCAGAAGTTCCTCGACTACCTTGAGGGCCACGACCACGTGTGGGTCTGTCGCCGGCTGGACATCGCAAGGCACTGGAAGACCGTTCACCCCTTTGACGCCAGGACGGCCTTCGTCTGGGAATGATGACACTCGAGAAACTCAATAGCGCCGGCACTGCCGACTTCGTCGCCCTGCTGGACGGCACCTACGAACACTCGCCGTGGATCGCCGAACGCGCCGCGACGGCCCGGCCCTTCGCGACGCTGGCCGCGCTGAAGGTCGCCCTGGCCCGCGTGGTGCGCGAAGCCAGCGTCGAAGAGCAGCTGGGCCTGATCCGCGCCCACCCTGAGCTAGCCGGCAAGGCTGCCGTCGCTGGCGAGCTGACGGCTGAGTCGACGAACGAGCAGCAGAAGGCAGGGCTGACCGCCTGCACGCCCGAGGAGTTTGCGAAGCTGCAGCAGCTCAACGCCGACTACAACGCGCGTTTTGGCTTTCCGTTCATCCTGGCCGTACGCGGCCCGCGCGGCACCGGCTTCACACGCCAGCAAATCATCGCGACCTTCGAGCGCCGGCTGCGCGCCCACCCTGACCTGGAGCGCGCCGAATGCCTGCGCCAGATCCACCGCATCGCCGAGATCCGCCTCAACGACAAGTTCGGCGCGAAGCCTGCCCTGGGCGAGCAGTTGTGGGACTGGGCCCGGGATCTGGCCGTGCACAGCGACACCGACGACTTCCTGGCCTGCACCTACGCCACGCCTGCGCACACGGCCGTCGCCAAGCAGTTGATGGCCTGGATGCACGAATGCGGCTTCGACGAAGTCAGCCGCGATGCAGTGGGCAATGTCGTCGGCGTCTACAACGGCTCGACGGAGAAGCGGCTGTTGACCGGCAGCCACTTCGACACCGTACGCCGAGCCGGTCGCTTCGACGGTCGGCTCGGCATCTTCGTACCCATGCTGGTGGTGCGCGAACTGCACCGCGCCGGCAAGCGCCTGCCATTCGGGCTGGAGGTCATAGGATTCTCGGAAGAGGAGTGCCAGCGCTTCCCTGCCGACTTCCTCGCGTCCAGCGCCGTCGTCGGCGCGTTCGACGCCGACTGGCTAGGCCGCACGGACGCAGCCGGTATCACGCTGCGCGACGCAATGCGGGCCGCCGGTCTGTCCGGCACGGTGGAGTCCATCACCGCGCTGAAGCGCGACCCGTCGCGCTATCTCGGCTTCGTCGAAGTGCACATCGAGCAAGGTCCGGTGCTGGACGGCCTGGACCTGCCGTTGGGCATCGTCACAAGCATCAACGGCTCGCGCCGCTACACCGGCGAGATCACCGGCCTGGCCAGCCACGCCGGCACCACACCCATGGACCAGCGCCGTGATGCGGCCGCAGGCGCGGCCGAGCTGATTTTGTTCGTCGAGCAGCGCGCTGCCGCCGTGCCCGACGTCGTCGGCACGGTAGGCATGCTGGAAGTGCCGTCTGGCTCCACCAACGTCATCCCTGGCCGCTGCCACTTCAGCCTGGATCTGCGGGCCACGACCGACACGGCGCGCGATGCGCTGGACGCCGACGTGCGCGCCAGGCTGGCAGAGATCTGCGAGCGCCGCGGCCTCAGCTTCACGCTAAGGCCAACGCTGGCAGCCAACGCCGCGCCAAGCGACCCGACCTGGCAGTCCCGCTGGGAAGCTGCCGTCACCGCACTGGGCTTGCCGCTGCACCGACTTCCGTCGGGCGCGGGCCACGACGCCATGAAGATCCATGAGCTGCTGCCGCAGGCCATGCTGTTCGTGCGTGGCGGCAACGGCGGCATCAGCCACAACCCGCTGGAATCGGTCACGGCGGATGACGCGGAGTTGGCAGTGCAGGCGTTTGACCAACTGGTTGAACTCCTGGCCGCTCGGCCATAGGCCCCGGCAAATGAACAGCTGCGTCGTCTACCAGCACGTCAAACCCAACGCAGGACTGCCTGATTGGCGCGCTGAAAGGCCCTTCCGGTGCGTCACCATCGTTCACGAGGATGTTCGGCCGGACTGGCGGGAAGCAGTCGGCCGATGGCTGGTCGACTCTGGATGCTTGTACGCGATGGCCTGGGGGGCTGGATGCAGCCACTGGGAGAACGCAGTCGACGAAGCCAATTTGAGGAACTTCGACTACGGAGAGATTCCCCAAGACCGATTCGTGATGACAACCTGTCACGAGGATGAACCCCTGAGCAAGGCCTTCTGGTTCGCCAGGGAAGTCGCCTGGCACCCCGCCGTGGAGTTGCACGGCATCCTGCTGCTGCACATCGCGCCCGGTGCGTCTGAAGTGGAAATGCTCGCGTCGTTCGCGAACGCCAAAGATTGAAGAATATGAGCCCTCTGAATCAAACCGTTGAAGCCCGCCTGGCCGAACAGATCGAGTTCCTCCAGGCCCTCGTCCGCGTCCCCACGGACACCCCCCCCGGCAACAACGCGCCGCATGCAGAGCGCACTGCCGAGCTGCTGGCGGCGCTAGGCTTCGAGGTCGAGAAGCACGCCGTACCCGTCGCCGACGTGCAGGCCGCCGGCATGCAGTCCATTACGAACCTGATCGTTCGCCATCGCTTCGACGACGGCGGCCCGACCATTGCGTTGAACGCACATGGCGACGTGGTACCGCCAGGCGAGGGCTGGACGCATGACCCCTACGGCGCCGAGATCGTGGACGGCAAGCTCTACGGCCGTGCGGCGGCCGTCAGCAAGAGCGACTTCGCGACCTACACCTTCGCACTACTGGCGTTGAAGCACTCGGGCCTGCCACTCAGGGGCGCGGTCGAGCTGCACTTCACCTACGACGAGGAATTTGGCGGTGAGCTGGGCCCGGGCTGGTTGCTGAAGCAAGGCCTGACGAAGCCCGACTACCTGATCGCCGCCGGCTTCAGCTATCAGGTCGTCACGGCCCACAACGGCTGCCTGCAGATGGAGGTGACGCTGCACGGCCTGGCCTCCCATGCGGCCTACCCCAGCACCGGCATCGATGCGCTGCAGGCCGCCAACAAGCTGCTGACGGCCCTCTACGCCCACAACGAAGTTCTGAAGACGCGCCGCTCAGAGGTGCCAGGCATCACGCATCCCTATCTGAACGTCGGCCGTATCGAAGGCGGCAGCAATACCAACGTCGTGCCAGGCAAGGTCGTTATCAAGCTGGACCGCCGCATGATCCCGGAGGAGGACCCGGCGGTCGTCGAAGCCGAGGTGCTCGCCCTGATCGAGAACGCGGTCGCGCAAAGCTCCGGCATCAGGCTCGACGTCAAGCGCCTGCTGCTCGCGAACTCGATGAGGCCCCTGCCCGGCGCAGCTCCGCTGGTGGCCGCGCTGCAAAAGCATGGACAGGCGGTGTTTGGCGAAGAGATTCCAACCTCGGGTACGCCGCTGTACACCGATGTGCGCCTCTACACCGCCCACGGCATCCCGGCCGCCATCTACGGTGCCGGGCCGCGCACGGTGCTGGAGAGCAATGCCAAGCGGGCCGACGAGCACTTGGTACTGGACGACCTGAAGCGCGCCACCCAGGTGGTTGCGCGCGCGCTGGCCGAGTTGCTGACCTAGCCCCCCAGGAGCTGCCGCCGCAAGGCCAACTGCTCCGGCGTGAACGGGCTCCAGTCGGGCCGCTGCGCGTACAGGCCGTAGAGCACCTGAAGGTTGCCGCGCACGAGCGGGTCGCCCGGGTCCAGCGCCAGTACGGCGAGCAGTTCATCGGCCAGCGCCTTGGCGGATTTCGCATCCAGCGGCTTGCCGGCCGCAGCCATGACGGCAGCGCTCTGGCGAGCGGCTGCGCTGCCGGGCAGGCGGTCGGCGGCTCGCGCGAACTGCTGGCCGGCAGCCTCGCGCAGCTCGCCGGCCCAGGCCAGTTGGCCGCGCAGGCCGGCAGCCACCCCCCAGGCGGCGGGCGCCTGGTCTGCCGGCACGGCACGCTCGTAGCGCGCCAGCGCTGCCAGCGCTGCGTCAGCCATGGCCGGACGCTGCGCCACCGGGACGCTGCCTGCGCGAAGCCTCAACCAGCCGGCCACGCCTTCGGCAAAGTCGAGTTCGGGCAGCCAGCGCGACAGCGACCATTCCGGTGTTTCATCGCCGGTGCGCGCCCGCACCCAGCCGGCCGGCAGGCCCGGCCGCATCGGCGCCAGCCTCAGCCAATCGCCACGCGCCTCGGCGACCCAGTAGGGGAAGCTCTCGCGTGTGGAGCTGCCGATCTCCACGCCCGGCGCTGCCAGGTCGGGTGTGGAGCGTACGCGCAGCGCCGCGCGAAAGGCCGTGTCGATGCGAGCCAGGTCGGACAACAGGATGCGCCGCGGCGCGAACGACAGCGCCTGCGCGGGCAAGGCGACCTTGAGCTCCAGCCTCGCGTCACCGACCTGCAGGGGCACGGCCAGCACCTCGGGCTCCAGGCCATCGCGACCCTGACGGCCGAAGCGCAGATAGCTCTGCAAGAACAGCTCGCCGTCCTGCTCGAACAACCGCCCCCACAACACCACCACGCCCTGGCCCGGCTTGAGCCGGCCGCTGGCCACGCCGTAGCGGCTGACGCGAGCCAGCACCTGATCCACGTCGCACACCTGCTGGGGCTCGGCCACCAGGTCCACCACGCCTATGGAGCCGAACTTCAGCATGCCCATCAGCAACTGCAGATGGGCCAGCGCCGAAAGCTGGCGGCTGGCCGCCTGCAGCGTCGGCGGCCCCGACTGCGCCCGCCACGGCAGCACCAGTGCATTGACTGCTGCGCCGCCAAAGACAACCGGGTCGGAGCAGGGCCGTATGTCCATGGCCAGCAGTCGCTGCGGCAGCAGGATGAACAGCAGTGCCAGCACGGCCAGCAAGGGGTGGACGGCGCGGCGCATCATTCGGCTCCTGCGCAAGGCTGGGCCGGCTGCTGCAGCCGCAGCAGGCCGGTGCGCGCATAGGCCGGGTCGGCCAGGGCCTCGCGCAGCACGCGACCGGCACTGCTGCCGACGAACTCGCGCAGTGCCGCCAAGTCGGCCTTGCCGCGCCCGGTCAACGGCCGCTTCAGCATGGCGCCGAGCAGGCCGCTGGCGCGGCAGAGGTTGGCGTGGGCCGGCTCGTAGGCACGTTCACGCATCAGCTTCAGGCCCAGCGCAGTGGCGACGAACGCGTCCAGGTCCAGCGGGCGGGACACGAGCTGCACGGCATCCTGGGTGGGCGCGGCTCCGGCCTCCGGATAGCGCAGGCGTTGCAGCCCGTTCGGCAAGCCCTGCACAGCGTCGCGCCGGTCCGCAGCAAAGCGCAGCGGCACCAGCAGATAGTTGATCTGCGCGCTGAGCGTCGGCGGCGTGCCGTCGCGCTCCACGGCGCCCCAGATCTCCAGCAGCACGCGCTGGTCGTTCAGTTGCTCGACGACCTCGGGGCTGAACTCGCTGCCGTCCATGGCCGGCGCCCGCCTGGGGCAGGCCCTGAACACCACGGGCGTCGCACCAGGGTTGATCCAGCGCTCGTCGCGCGTCTGGTCCAGCTCGAACTGGAGCTTGTTCAAGAAACGCTCGACGGCGGCGCGGTCCGGCAGCGCGTCGCCGCTGGGCTCGCTGAGCAGCACAGTGAAGCTGTTGGCCGCGGGCGGGCAGTTGACGACGCTGGCCCGAGCCGCGGCGCAGCCCAGCAACAACGCCAGCAGGATGGTCTTCATGACGCTCACTCCAGGTTGGCAATGGCCTCGTCCACGGCCTGCTTGAGCAGCGGATAGGCCTCGGCCGGTGCCCCGATATCGCCGCCGATGCAGCGCTTCAGGGCCTCGGGTCTGCCTGCCACGGCGGCGTCGACGAGGTCACGGTAGCGCCGCAGTTGCGGCAGCGCCTTGGTGCAGCCGTTGTCGCCGATCAACCCGACCAGCGTGCGGTGGGCTCCGATGTCGTAGTGCTGGTTGCGCTTGAGCAGCAGCGGCGGCAGCAGCCGGCACAAGGTCTGGGGCTCGCGCACGGCGAGGGCCTCCAGGCCGCGCGTCGCGGCGACCGCGTGCAAGTCGGTACGGCGCAACTCCATCAGCAAGGCTGGCAGCGCCGGCTCCCCGAAGGAGGCCAGCACCACGGCGGCGTTCTTCAGCTTGCCGAGATCCTCCTCCTCGGTGAGCTTTTGCACCAGCGCCTGCATCTCCTTGGTGTAGCTCAGGTCGAGCTGGCGCTGCTTGATGGCCAGGTCCACCGAATCCTTGATCCAGAAGCCCAGCACCAGCACCACGACGCTGGCCAGCAGCTTGGGCGCCTCGGCACCCATCCAGGCAAGCAGGCGGCCGAGCGCAGGCTTGGGCGGCGCGGCAGAGTTGTCCATCGATGCAGTGTCTGCTTCGGAGTCATCGACGCACAACCTCAAAAGAGCCATCTGGTTGCGCCGCGACTCCGGGAAGGCCGGGACCCAGGGCAACGATGGCCGCCGTGCTGCACAATGCCGCCCGGCCGGCCCTCCATTGCCGGCCCGCCGCCCGACCTCCTGCCCGCCATGACGCCCCGCTCACGCCGCCACCCCCGCGCCTTCGTCGCGTGGCTGCTGGCCGTGTTCCTGCTTGGCGTCTTGTCACCTGGCATCAGCGCAGCCCTGGCACACGCGCGAGGCGACTTCTCGGCCTGGCAGGACGTCTGCCGCGCACCGACCGCCACGAACGCCGCCAAGCCCCAGCCCCTCGAAGCGGCGCTGGACCTGCTGGCCAAGGGCCATTGCCCGGCCTGCCATATCGGTTCGGCCGACCTCGCCGGCCCACCGGCCGCGCCGCTACTGGTGCTGCGTGGCGAACTGGTGCAGCAAGCCCCAGAGCGCTTCTGGACCGCGCCGGTCACGGCCCACGCCTGGCGCCCGGCCAGCGCACGCGCCCCCCCCGGGCGGATCTGAGTCCCCTGCCCCTCCGGCCCCTCGGCCGGAACCCGTCATCGCCCGTGGGCGATGGCCCGACTCCGATCCCGCTCTTCCATGAAAAAAACCTTCCTCGTGCGCGCGGCCGCTGCTGCCTGCGCCGCGCTGCCGTTGAGCCTCGCGGCCGGCGGCGCCCTGGCCTGCGACGACTGCGACGACGCACCAGCCGCCTCGCCCCTCAACAAGCTCGGCCTGGTACGCGTGCAAGGCGCCGCGCCCAGCTCCCTGCCCACCAACATCCCGACCACCCGTGAGACCGTCACACGCTCGGACATCGAGCGCAGCGTCAACGCAACCGACGCCGAGGATGCGCTCAAGTACCTGCCCAGCCTGCTGGTGCGCAAGCGCTACATCGGCGACTACAACCACGCCATCCTGTCCAGCCGCGCCTCGGGCACCGGCAACAGCGCGCGCTCGGCCGTCTATGCGGACGGCATCCTGTTGTCCAACTACCTCGGCAACGGCGTGGGCGGACTCTCCTTCCCCCCGCGCTGGGGGCTCGTCACGCCCGAGGAGATCGAGCGCGTAGACGTGATGTACGGCCCATTCTCGGCCGCCTATCCGGGCAACTCCGTGGGCGCGGTAGTGGACTATCAGACCCGCATGCCGACGAAGTTCGAGGCTCATGCCAAGCTGGTCTACAGCGTCCAGCCATCAGATCTCTACGGCGTCAGCACGAGCTACCGGGCCTGGCAAGCCAGCGCGTCCGTGGGCAGCCGCGAAGGCGGCTTCAGCTGGTGGCTCAACCTCAACCGCACCAGCAGCCAAGGCCAGCCGCTGACCTTCGCCACGCGCCTTGCCAGCACCGGCACCGCCATCCCCGCAGGCAGCACCGCGCCCCCAGTGACTGGCGCCGTGCTCGTACCCAACAGCAACAACCTGCCCTGGTATCTGCTGGGCGCCGGCACTCAGTACGACACCACCCAGGACCATCTCAAGCTCAAGCTGGCCTACGACCTCAGCCCCACGGTGCGCGCGAGCTATGCCATGGGCTTGTGGCGCAACGACTCAGACGGCAACTCCGAAAGCTGGCTGCGCGACGCAGCCGGCAAGCCTGTGTATTCAGGCCCCGTCATCATCGATGGCAAGCAGTTCGCCAGGCTGACCGCGTCCGACTTCGCGCTGACGCGCGAGAAGCTGCGGCACGTCATGCACGGCGTCTCGGTGAAGAGCCGCAGCGGTGGTGAATGGGACTGGGAAGTCGCCGCCAGCCTCTACGACTACCAGAAGGACAGCAAGCGCCAGAACGGCCTGACCGTCAACGGCGTGCTCGTCACGGACAACCCGCAGCCGGGCGCCTGGAGCGGCGGCGCCGGCTCTCTGGCCGACGGCAGCGGCACCGGGTGGAGCACGCTGGCCGCCAAAGGCATCTGGCGGCCAGCCGGCACGGCGCATGTGGTGGACTTCGGGCTGCAGCGCGACAACTACAGGCTCAGCTACCTGACCTCGGGCATCGCGGGCAACTATCTGATGGACGGGCCTGGCAGCCTGATCAGCAAGGTGAGCGGAAAGACCCGGCTGCAGGCCGCCTACGTCCAGGACGCCTGGCTGCTTGGCCCGGACTGGAAGGCGGTGCTGGGCCTGCGCGCCGAGCATTGGCAGGCATGGGATGGCCGTACCGACTTCTCGGCCACGTCCGGCCAGGGCTACGCATCGCGCAGCGAGGACGTCTTGTCCCCCAAGGCAGCACTGTCGTGGCAGGCCGCGCCGGACACGGTGCTCAAGGCGTCGCTCGGCCGTGCGGTACGCATGCCCACCGTCGGCGAGCTGTACGGCGCCACCTCCACGACCAACTCGCAGTACATCAACGACCCCAACCTCAAGCCCGAGAGGTCGTGGACCGCCGAGCTGAGTGCGCAAACGGCCTGGGGTGCGCTGCAGTCGCGCCTGACGCTGTTTGCGGAGACCACGCGCGACTCGATTTACTCGCAGACCGTGCTCGACCTGATCGCGAACCGGAACATCAGCCGCGTGCAGAACATCGACAAGATGGGCACAAAGGGGCTGGAGGCAGCGCTTGCGGCGGTGGACTGGGGGCTCAGGGGCCTGGACCTGTCGGGCAGCGTCACCTACACCGACTCCAAGATCAAGGCCAACACCGGTTTCGTCTCGACTCCGGGCGACACGATCGGCAAGTGGCAGCCCAACATTCCGCGCTGGCGCGCAACCGCACTGGCCGCCTACCGCTTCAACTCACATTGGTCCGCCAGCCTGGCCGCGCGTTACAGCGGTCGCCAGTACCGCACGCTGAACAATGCCGACGTGAACGGCTTCGCCTACCAGGGCGTGAGCAAGTACATGACGGCCGACGTGCGCGTGCTGTGGAAGATCGACAGCCAGTGGAGCGCCGCCTTCGGCATCGACAACCTGAACAACTACCGGTACTGGAACTTCCACAACTATCCGCAGCGCAGCTACTCGGCCGAGCTGAAGTTCGATCTTTGAGCCTGGACCGAGGACAAGCCCGCCGGCTTGCCCGACGCCGGACCAATACCGGACGGCCTGCAAGCCGGCCGGCATGAGGACGACCACCATGAAACACCCGCACCTGTTCGCCCTGCTGCTGAGCACCACCGCGGTCTCGGCTCATGTCACGCTGGACCAGCCCGCCGCCCAGGCCGGCAGCAGCTATCGCGCAACCTTCAAGATCGGCCACGGCTGCGACGGCGCGCCCACCAAGGTCGTCGTCGTCACGCTCCCTGAAGGACTGCGCGGGGCCAAGCCCATGCCCAAGCCCGGCTGGACGCTAACCACCACGCGCCGCCCCTTGAGGGCTCCCTATGACAACCACGGCAAATCCGTGACCGACGAGCTCGCCGAGGTGCGCTGGGCGGCCAATGGAGAAGCCAACTACCTGCCCGACGCCTGGTATGACGAGTTCGTGGTGCGCACCGGCCTGCCGGTCGAACCCGGCACGCTGTGGTTCGGGGTGCGCCAAATCTGCACCCAAGGCGAGTGGAACTGGTCTGAGAAACCCAGCGCCACGACGCCCACGCCCCGCGCGCCGGCCATAAAGCTGACTGTGACACCGGCCCCGTCGACCGAGCACGCGCACTGATGCGTCACACCGGCCTGCCCTACCGCCATGCAACCCGCACGACCCGTGTCGTGTGGGTGGGGCTGCTGGTGCTGGCCCTGCTGCTCAAGGTCGCCACTCCCTGGCTGGCCGCCAGCGCAGCACAGTCGCGCGGCGTGACGACAGCCGACATCTGCTCGGTCTACGGCGTGCGCACGCAGCCTGCAAAGCCGGCCGACTCCAGCCACCTTTCCGGTGCCCATGGCACCTGCGCCCTGGGCCCGCTGCTGGGCGCCGCGCCACTGCCTGCCCAGCCTCCCCGAGCGGTTCTGGCAAACCTACTACCGTCGGCACAGCGACCTCCCGCCAGGGTACCTGGCATCGCGCACGACGCCACCTTGCGCTGGCTCACCCAGCGCCTGCACGCGCCACCCGCTCGGGCCTGACGCGGCACTGCGGCGGCCCACCGGCCGCTCCATTCGATCTTCCCGACTTCTTACGGTCTTTGACCGGCTGCGACGCCCTCCGGGGCGCGCGGCCGGCCATGCATCCTTTCATTTTCATGAACAGCCTCTCCCGCCTTGCGTCCCTGGCGCTTGCCTGCCTCGCAGGCCCCAACGTCCACGCCCAGGCCGACCCCAGCGCAACTCTTGACCGCGTGTCCGTCAGCGGCACCGCCAGCGGCCTGGGCGCGACCGCAGGCCGCAACTCGCGCCTGGGCATCACGCTGCAGCAGACGCCGGCCAGCGTCACCCTCATAGACCGCGAGGCCATCGAGGCCCGCGGCGCCGCCAACACCCAGGACGTCCTCAAGAGCGTGCCCGGTATCGTGGCCGCCGACCCGCCGGGCTCGGCCGGCAGCGTCTTCTATCGCGGCTTCGGTGCGGGCTCGCTTGCCCAGCTCTACAACGGCATCAGCGTGCAGTACGACGCGATCGCCGCCCGGCCAGTGGACAGCTGGATCGTCGACCGAGTGGAAGCCATCGGCGGCCCGTCCAGCTTCCTGAGCGGTTCGGGAGCAGTAGGCGGCACGATCAACGTCATCACCAAGGTGGCCGACACCAGCGGCGACCTGACGCGGCTGTACACGGGCGCGGGCGACCGTGCCCAGGCTGCTGCCAGCCTGCAGCGCACCCTGGCTGGGCAGGTGCTGCGCCTGGAACTCAACCGCAGCGAAGGTGCGCTGTGGACGCAGGGACGTGATCGCAGCGCCTGGCAGGCCAGCGCGTCCTGGCGCGCTCCGCTGGCCTCGGCCTTCACGCACACGCTGGCCATCGAGCGCCAGCACGAGAAGGTGACGCAGCCCTATTGGGGCACTCCCATGCTGCGCGCTGCGGACGGCACGGTCAGCGGCGCCCTGCAGTTCGACGCCAACACCTTCGGCATCAACTACAACGTGGTGGACGGCCGCTATGAGCAAGACGTGACGTGGGGTCGCTCCATCCTCGAATGGACACCATCGCCGCAGACCCGGATTAGCCACACGCTCTACCACTACGACGCGCTGCGCGACTACGACAACGTCGAGGTCTACACCTTCAAGGCCGGCAACACGGCGGTGGAGCGCTCCAGCGCGCTGCTGCAGCGCCACGATCAGCACGTCACCGGCAGCCGCGCGGAGCTGAAGCACGCCACCCGCATCGCCGGCCAGCCCTCAGACTTCGCACTGGGCTGGGACTGGAGCTTCAACGAACAGACGCGCTTCCCTCTGTCGGTCAACGGCCCGTTCGACACCACCAATCCCTACGCGCCAGCCGACCGCTACTTCCTGCAGACGCCCGGCATCACGCGCAGCTACACGCCCGGCGCCACCAATGTGCTGCGCGCGTTCGCGCTGTTCGCAGAGAACCGCACCGAACTGGGCAGCGGTTGGGCGGTCGTCAGCGCGCTGCGAACCGACCGCATCGCGCTGGACGTTCGCAATCACCGCACGGCATCCGCAACCAACCCGGCGCTGTTCACGACGCAGTTTTCGCCCCTGACCGGCCGGATCGGCCTGGTCAGGGACCTGAGCCCCAGCTGGCAGGTCTACGCTCAGGCCAGCACAGCCGCCGACCCACCCTCGGGCGCGCTGGCCACCGCCGGCTTCTCGGCGCTGCGCGACTTCGACCTCACCCGCGGCCGGCAGGTCGAGGTGGGCAGCAAGCTGGGCTTCGACGCCGGCCGGGGCTGGGCGACCGTGGCGGCTTATGACATCACGCGCAAGAACCTCTCCATCACCGACCCCAACGATCGCACCCAGGTCATTCCGGTCGGCGCGCAGAGCAGCCAAGGCGCTGAGCTAAACACCCGCTGGCGCGCCAGCCCGCAATGGACTGTTGCCGCTCAGGCCAGCTATACCCGCGCACGCTTCGACAGCTTCGTCGAGACCGTCGGCACGACGACCGTGTCGCGGGCAGGCAAGCGCCCAGCCAACGTGCCGACGGTGGTGCTGGGCGGCAGCCTCGACTGGCGCCCGAATGAGTCGCTCGTCGTGGGCGCCGACTGGCGCCATGTCGGCAGGCGATTCGCCAACACCGCCAACACGGCCTGGGACGATGCCTACTCTCTGCTGGGCTTCACCCTGACGCTGCGCATCACCCCGCAACTCACCGCGCGCGCGCGCATCGACAACGCGACGGATAGCGGCTACGTGGCCAGCCTCAGCACCAGCCTGCCCTACCTGGGCGCCCCGCGAAGCATCAGCGGCGCGCTGGACTGGCGCTTCTGATCATGAAACGCCTGCTCTACCTGCTGCACCGCTGGGTCGGCATCGCGCTGTGCCTCTTGATGGCCCTGTGGTTCCTGTCGGGCATGGTGATGCTCTATGTAGGCTACCCCAAGTTGACACAAGACGAGCTGATGCGGGGCTTGCCCGTGCTGAGTGCCGATGGCTGCTGCGTGGGCTTGCCCGAGGCACTGCAGGCGTCCGGCCTGCCTCAGGCCAGCCAATGGCGGCTCACGAGTGTCGCCGGCCAGCCGCGCTATGTCTTCAACGACGGCCGCACGGGCTTTGCGGCGGTCGACGCCCGCAGCGGCCAGCGCATCGACTCTGTCGGCGGCGACCAGGCCCTGGCCTCGGCACGGCATTTCGCGCAAGGTGCACCGGGCCGGTTGCTGGGGGCGGTCGCCGAGGACGCCTGGACCCACTCGCGGGCGCTGGACGGACACCGGCCGTTGCTGCGCGTGGCCTTGGATGACGCCCAGCAGCGCTGGCTGTACGTGAGCAGCACCACCGGTGAGGTCGTTCGCGATGCCAGCGCCACAGAGCGTCGCTGGGGCTGGGTGGGCGCCTGGCTGCACTGGCTCTATATGCTGCGCGGCGGCCCCCTCAACGGCTGGTGGACCGACATCGTCATCGGGCTGTCCCTCGCGGGCAGCGTGCTCGCTTTGAGCGGCCTGCTCGTCGGCGTGTGGCGCTGGCGCTTCAGGGGTCGCTACCGCAATGGCTCGCGCTCGCCCTACCTAGGGAAGATGGCACGCTGGCATCATGTCACGGGCCTGATCGCCGGCACGCTTGCGCTGACCTGGGTGCTCAGCGGCCTGTTCTCGATGAACCCCTGGAAGGTCTTCGAGGTGTCCGGCCCCAGGCCCGACCGCCTGGCCTACGCGGGCGGGCCACTTCAGCCGGAGCAGGCGCCAGCGCCTGCCACCGTGCTGCGCCAGCTCGCAGCCGATGGCCAGCGTCCGCGCATCCTGGAATGGCGGCGCGTGGCCGGCGACCACGTGGTGCTGGTGCAGACCGCGACCGGTCAGTTCCTCGTCGACGCGCAAGGCCGAACGCTGCCGCCACTGCCGCCGTCCGCCCTTGTGGCTGCGGCAGGCACGCTGCTGCCTGGCGCACGAATCCTCGAGCAGCAATGGCTGCAAGGGTACGACCGCTACTACTACAGCCGAGAGCAGCACACGATGACCGGCCAGCGTGAGCGCCCGCTGCCCGCGCTGCGGCTGCGCTTCGACGACGCACAGGCGCACTGGGTGGTGCTTGACCCGGTCACCGGCTCCATCGTGCAGATCAGCAACAGCCGGCAGCGCACCGAGCGCTGGCTGTTTGCCTTCCTGCACAGCTTCGATCTGCCCCAGCTTCTTGCCGCCCGTCCTGCATGGGACGCGTGGATGCTGAGCTTCAGCGTCGCCGGCCTGACCCTGTGCCTGACTGGTGTCGTGCTGGGCTGGCGCCGCCTGTGGAAAAAGGTTCGTTTCTTCGACGCCTCGGGGGGCAAGCGATGACGTCGACTCGCCCCACTGCCAAATCCCTTCACCCTCACTGGACAAATGCCATGACCTTCAAAACGCTGCTGATCGCAACCTCGCTGATCGGCTCCCTGACCTCCGCCGCGAGCGCGCAAGTCGTCGCCAAAGACGCCTGGGCGCGGGCCACCGTCGCACAGCAAAAGGCGTCGGGGGCCTTCATGCTGCTCACTGCCGCACAGGATGCTCGCCTTGTCTCGGTCAGCTCGCCCGAAGCGTCGGTCATCGAGATCCACGAGATGACGATGCAGGACCAGGTGATGAAGATGCGCCCTGTGCCCTATCTGGCACTACCGGCAGGCCAAACCGTCGAGCTCAAGCCCGGCGGCTACCACCTGATGCTGCTGGACCTCAAGAAGCCACTGACGGCAGGCGCCAGACTGCCGCTGACGCTGGTCATCGAAGGCTCGGACGGCAAGCGAGCGCGCGTCGAAGTCGCAGCCGAGATCCGCTCACCTGGTGTCGCCGGCAAGTCCGGGCATGCGCACTGAGCCGGAATAAGCAGGGGCCATCCCGGCTGATCGTGGCTTCGTTCACGGCCGGCTGCGCCGATGATTCATCCCGTCACCAGTGCACGGCCCCCGGCAACGTTGCGGCCCCTGGCGAGGCGGAACGCGAGCCGCCCGCGACCACGAAAGCACGAGATCCGGGCCTGCCCGCGTCACCTCACGGTGTCGCTCCGCTGGCCGCCTGCGCTGTGATGCACGCCGCAGCCCCACGCCCCTCATGGGTGCGTCCCGGGCGGCGTGAAGCGCTCTTGCGCCCCGACCGGCTCACGCCGGGCGGGGCTTCATTTTTTGGCTATCGCATCGCGACGATGCCGCCCTCGCGCGCCTGCGCCAGCAGGAAGAGACCGGCCTCGCTGCGCTCCCCGCTCTTCACCTGCACGTCCACCAGACAGGCCTGGCCGACCGCGGTGGAGCGCACCAGCCGCGTCTGGCGCGGCTGCGGCGAGCGGCCCAGCCTGGCGATCAGCTCGCGATAGACGGCCTGGCGGCCGGTCTCGCCGGCCGCGCCCAGGCTGCCGTCCAGCGCGAACTGCGCCGTCAGGCCCCAGGCATCGCTGGCGTTCCAGCGCGCATCGAAGTCGTCCAGGCGGCGCTGCAGCGCTGCCTGGTCCTCGCAGGGCGATGCGGCGGCGAAGGCCTCGCCGGGCAGGGCCAGCACGCCGGCCGCGACGACGCTGAGCGCGCCGACCAGCGCGCAGAACAGGCCCAGGTGGGCGCAAGGATTCAAGTGCTTCATGACGGATCTCCTGGGGGTTCGGGTCAGCGCTGGACCGGTGCGATGGGCTCGGGCACCTTGTTGCGGACGGCCGGCAGCGACTGCAGGTAGGCGAATACGGCCTTGAGGTCGTCGTCCGTCATGTGGTTGTAGACGGGGATGGGCATGGGCGGCAGCACCGGCCGGCCGCGGCCGAGGTGGCGACCGGTACGGATCGTCTGCACGAAATCGGCCTCGCTCCAGCGCCCCAGGCCGGTCTCCATGTCGGGAGTCAGGTTGGCCGAGAAGCTCAGGCCCCAGGGGCCCGAGTAGGCCGTGCCGCTGTTGGCAATGACGGCCACCCATGGCCCCTCTGGCGGCGCCACGGGCGCGGTGATGACGAAGGGCTGCGGATGGCCGGACAGGTGGCGTGCCATGTCGGGCTCCGGGCCGTTGGCGCCCATCTTCATGGGCGTGTGGCAGTCGGCGCAGCCACTGGTGTTGACGAGGTAGCGGCCGCGCTCGATGCGGTCGCTGGCCTGGGCCGTACCGGCCAGCAGGACGAGAAGGGGGATCAAGGCTTTCATGGACGGGGGTTCTCCGGGTTGAAGTGGTGGGCCAGCAAAGCCAGGCCCTGGGCGTCGACCTCGCGGGTGCCCAGGGGCGGCATCTGCTGGTAGGGGTTGCGGGTGCCCGCACGCCTGAGCAGTGCGGCGGCTTGGTCTGCCTCCAGGGGCGCGGGCGGGCGCCCCACGTCCAGCGCGAGGCGAAGCGGCACCGGTACGCCGCCCTCGAAATGGCAGTGACCGCAGTTGGCGTGCAGATAGCCGCGGGCGGCGTGCTCGGCGGGGCCTGCTGCAGCAAAGTCAGGCCCCTGCCGAGCCCAGGACGCGGGAGCATCCTTCAGCAGGCCTTCACGCAAGAGGGCCGATACGGCCGGGCCCAGTTGCAGGGCGGCGAAACCGAGCACCGGGCTGCGCGCGCCGGCATGGCAGGCCATGCAGTCGCCCACCGACGGGACGTCGTAGCGCCGCCCGCCGGGCAGCATCAGCGACTGCCCTCGAGCCGGCGCGCGCGCCGCGTCGGCCCCGTCCCAGACATAGCTGGCCATCTCCCAGCGGCCATCGGCGGCGAGCCGAAAGTGGCGCGTCTCCACCGGGCGACCATCAACGCTGAACTCCTTCCACAGCCGCGTGCCGACGGGGAAGCGCCAGGCGTCGGGCTGGCTTGCGTCCACCTGGGTACCGGGCGGCAGCGCAATCCAGCGCCGCTTCGCCGCACCGTCGGACCACAGCGCGAAGCGCGGTTCGAAGGCACGAACGCCAGCTCCGCCCAGGCCGGTCTGGCTCAGGCGCTCGGGCAACTCGGCACGCGCTGCGAGGGCGGCGGTGCTGAGCAGGATCAGGACGAGGCGTTGCATGGCCGCTCACTGTGCCGAGCGACTCCGGAGCAGCCATCGCCACGATGGGCCAATGTGAGGATTACCAAGGAGCCATGACGGGGGTCATGCCGTGGCCCGCCAGCCATGGCCCGTCCGAGCGATGGCAGAGAGCGCGCCGGCCGGAACACTGCCCGGCATCCGGCCCATCGCGCCGGCTCAACGGAGCCTCACATGACCACCGCCCCCTCGCGCCTCGACCTCTATGCCCATATCCACAAGGGCCTGCGCCTCTTCATGAGCGACACGCTGCTGCAGTTGAGCCGCCTGGACGTGGACGACCCGCTGGACCTGGCCGCCGGCCTGGCACAGCTGGATGCGCTCCTGGATGCCGCCCGCCACCACCTCGACAAGGAGAACGAGTTCGTCCATCCCGCCATCGAGGCCCGCCGCGCCGGCGCCAGCGCCGCCATCGAGGCCGAGCATGACGAGCACCTGGACAGCATCGCGGCATTGCGGGCCGAGTCCGCGGCCCTGCGGGCCATGCCCACAGCCGCCGCCGCCCAGCGCCTATATCGGCGCTTCTCGGCCTTCGTCGCGCACAACTTCGAGCACATGGGCGTAGAGGAGCAGCGCCACAACCAGGCACTGTGGGCGGCCTACACCGATGCGGAGCTGCATGAGATCCATGGCCGCATCCTGGCCAGCATCGGCCCGCGCGAGATGAGCGAGACGCTGCGCTGGATGATCCCGGCGCTGACGCCAGCCGAACGAGCCCTCGTCGTAGGTAGCCTGCCGCAGGCCGTCCAGGCGCCGGTGCTGGCTGCCGTGCGGCCGCTGCTCAACGACTCGGCCTGGGCCAAGCTGTGCCGGGCCCTGGATCAGGCCAGCGTGCCGGGCCTCGTCGAGGCCTGATCCCGGCGGTTCCACCAAGCCGCGGCCTCGCCGCGCGAATTCAGCCCCAGCTTGTCGAGGATGTTCGCCACATGCCGCTTGACCGTATGAGGGCTGAGGTCCAGCGCGCGGGCAATGTGCTTGTTGCTGGCGCCTGCGGCGATCTGCGCGATGACTTCGGTCTCGCGCTGGGACAGGCGATCATCCGCTGCCGCCATCGGCCCAGCCATGGCCAGCACGGCCGGCCGCAACGCGTCGGCCCAGCCGCGCAGGCGGGCGACTTCGGCAGCGTCGAGCTCGCCGCGCCAATCCTCGGCCGCCACCCGCAGCAGCTCGGGTATCGCCCACATCAGCCCGCCCGGCTCGCGCCGGGCCAGTGCCGGCGCCAGTGCCTCGGCCGCTCCGGCGCGGTCGCCGCCATCCAGTAGCACCACGGCAAGCCGCAGGCGCGCCTCGGCCAGTTGGCCCAGCAGATCCCCGCTTTCGCCGTCGGAAAGCAACACGCGCCAGCCGGCGATGGCCTCGCCGCGCCGCCCTTCCAGCGCCGCGAGCCGGGCGCGCAGCCCCTGCAGCGGACGCGGACGGTGCGGCATCACCAGGTCCGGCAGGTCGGCACCCAGCCGCACCAGGCTCTCCAGGCCTTCCACCAGCACCTCACGGTTGCCGACGGCCGCCGCCACGCGGGCCATGAAGAAGCTGGCATGCCAATGCCCCCAGGTGCCATAGCCGGGTACGTGCTCGGCCAGGCGCAGCCGCATCAGCTCCAGCGCCGCATCGTGGCGGCCGTGGACAAGATCGAGCATCGCGTGCAGGGCTTGTCCGTGGTTGCGCGCAATGACGAGGCGGCCGAACCAGGCTGCGTCGGCCTCGGCGCGCGCCAGCAGTTCCTGCGCCTCGGCAATGCGGCCCTGCCAGAACAGGTTCCAGGCCTGTGCCATGTGGGCGTTGACGCCAAAAGGCAGTGGCCGCTCGCCCAGCACCTGCATGGCACCGCGATACCAGCGGTCGGTCACGGTGGCCATGCCGGTGCAGCTGACCTGGCGCGGCGGCGGCGAGCCGGTGTACCAAGCCTCCAGCGAGGCAGTCTGCAGCAACTCGGTGACGAGGGCGTCGAACAGCGGCGCGACAGCGTCGAAGTGACAGCTTTCCAGCGCATGCCAGGCACGCCCCAGCAGCGTGAGGCGGCGCAGCTCGCCGCTCAGCGCAAAAGGATCGAGATCGCGCAGCAACGCCTCGGCGTCCCCAAGCCGCCCCTGGGCGATCAGCAGGATGCTGCGGTGAGCCCGCGACGCGCGCAGCCCGGCCTCGTCACCACGCGCCTCGAAGAGCACTTCGGCGCGGCTCAGATGCCATTCAGCCTGCTGGGCCTCCCACAGCACCCACAGCGCCAGCGCCTTGGTACGGTGCAGTTCGGGACTGGCCTCGGCAAAGCCGGGGTCGAAGCGGCGCGTCAGGTCCAGCAGGCCTTGGGCGCCCAGGTGGTTCATCAGCAAGGCGCCGTCGCCCAGCAGCAGCTCGGCGGCGCGCTGTGGCCGCTCGGCTGCCAGCAGCAAGCCTTGGCGACGCACTGCATCGGTCTCCAGCATGGCGGCGCGCTCCAGCAGATCGCGGTAGGCCTCGGGCTGCTCCTGGCGCAGGCGTTGCTGCAGCATGTCCCGGAACAGCTGGTGCAGCCTCAGCGTATGCGGCGCCAGATCGACGACGGTGACGAACAGGGACAGCCGCTCCATCTCCGCCAGCCAGGCCGCCGCGTTGGCGCCTTCGCCGAGGGCCTGACACCGCGCGGCGTCCAACTCGTGCAGCACGCTGGTACGCAGCAGGAAGCCGCGCAGACCGGCTTCCAGGCGGTCCAGTACCTCGGCGGCGAGATAGTCGAAGGTCGCCCGGTCGATGGCCGCCGGCAGGCGCTGGCCCTGACTCATGCCCAGAGCCAGCCGCAGACCGGCGGGCCAGCCCTGACAGCGCTCGTAGAGCCCTGCCGCAGCGCCGTCGTCCAGGCCCGCAGCCTGGGCCAGTTGCTGCACCTCGCCGCGCGCCAGTGCCAGCTCGGCCGGCCCGAGGTCGGCCAGGTCGCCGGCCGCGCGCAGCCGCGCCAGGCGCAGCGCAGGCTCGTGGCGAGCGGCGAGCACCAGGCGCCAGCGCTCGCCCATTCGGGCCAGCCAGCGGTCCAGGAACTGCAGCGAGGCCGGGTCGACGAGGTGGTGGACGTCGTCCAGCACGATGAGGCCGCATCCGACTTCGCAGGCCTCCAGCGCATTCAGCATCGCGTCGGCTACGGTGACGATCTCTGCCCCGCCGCGCAGGGCCGCGTCGCGCAGGCCCTCGGGCGCCGTGCGCCACGGAGGGTCGTAGGGCTCGAAGGCGGCGAACAGGCAGTCGAGCAGCCGGCCGAGGTCGTCACCCTCGTCCAGGGACACCCAGGCCACGGCGGTGTCCGCCGGCACGCCGGCCAGGGCCTGGGTCAGGAGCGCCGTCTTGCCGTAGCCCGCCGGCGCGCAGATCAGCAGGGCGCGGTGGCCGTCCAGCGCCTGCTGCACGCTGGCGAGCAGGGCCGGGCGCGGCAGCAACAGGCCGGCACGCGGGCGCGGTGCACGGGTCTTGGTGTGGGCGAGTGCCATGGGCGCGGATGCTAGATCACCCACCCGCAGGCGTGCATCGGGTCCGGCGCCGAGGAGCGCGCCGCGTCAGGCTGCGAGCAGTTGCTCCAGCCGCTGCTCGCGCAGGCCGTAGAAACGCTTGATCTCGGCGATCTGGGCCAGCAGCTCGGGCCGCCGTGCGGCCAGCGCCTCCGCAGCGGCGCCTTGCGCCTTCACGGCCAGGATCATCTTGTTCTTGCTGGTGTGCTCAAGCGCGATGAACTCGAACACCTGGGTGCGGTAGCCCTGGCTCTCCAGCAGCAGGGCACGCAGGGAATCGGTCACCATCTCGGCTTCCTGGCCCAGGTGGATACCGTGCTGCAGCATGGGGCGCAGCACGGCTGGCAGCGTCATCTGCGGGCGCAGTTCCTTGTGGCAGCAGGGCGAACTCATGATGACCCTCGCCCCCGACTGCAGGCCGACGTGCAGTGCATGGTCGGTCGCGATGTCGCAGGCATGCAGGGCGATCATCACGTCCAGCGGCTGCACCGCCTGGGTACGTACATCGCCCTGGTCAAAACGGATGCCGGCGAGTTGCTCGCCCTCGATGACGGCGTTGCACAGGCGCACCATGTCGTCGCGCAGCTCGATGCCGGTCACGCGCGGCTGCAGGCCGTGGGACCGCAGCCAGTCGTGCACCGCAAAGGTCAGGTAGCCCTTGCCCGAGCCGAAGTCGGCGACCCGCACATTCCCCGTCAGGCCAGCCTCCTCGGCAGCCGAGGACAGGATCTCGACGAAGCGGTTGATCTGCTTCCACTTGCGCGCCATGGCCGGCACCAGGGCCGGCTCGCCCTTGACGAGGTGGGTCAGCCCCAGGGCCGACCAGACCGGGTGCGCGATGTCCAGCGGCCTCTGCTTGGCCTTGTCGTGGGCACCTGGCGCCGGGGCCGACTCCGCATCGACGCGCGTCACGCGCAGCGTCTCGCGCCCCTTGCGGCTGACGGCGAACTGCACCTCCTCGGCCGCGGTGTGCAGGTGCGCATTGCGAAAACGCGCACCCAGCAAGGCCTCGATCTCCGCCAGGGCGGCCTGGGGCGCGTGGTTCTTGGTGATGTCCTTGGTCCGGTGCCGCCAAAGGAAGCTCAGGTACGGCTCGCCGCGCAGCTCGACCAGGCGGACAGTCAGCCGCTCGACCTCTTCCTCGTCGCCCACCGGGCCGGATAGCAGCAGCTTGCCGAACTGGCCGCCGGCCAGCGCCAGCCGCAGCAGATGCAAGAAGCGCTCATGGGCCGGCGCAGAGGCGGCGGGCGGCGGGGTGATCAGCGACGAGAAGAGCGGAGCGGACATCGGCACGGATTGTCCCGGATCGGCTGCGCCCCTTTGCTTGAGGAAACGATGCCCATTGCTGCACGAATCGTGTGGCGGCCCCCCCGCTGCGGGGGATGCCCACCGCCGCCGCTTGCTTCTAGAGTCCCCCCTAACTTGAAGTTGAAGTCCGACTTCCAGTGTTTCAAAGGAAGCCAACACATGTCCAAGTCCCTGCGCCTCGCCGCGGCCGCGCTGCTGACCGTCCTCGCCGCGTCGGCACAAGCCGGCTTCGTCACCACCAGCCAGGGCGTGGCGTTCAGCCTTCAGGCGCTGAACGCCAATACGTTTACGCTGGACATTCAGAACGCCAACCACGCCACCGGCAACTGGAGCTCCGCGACCAGCATCGGCTACCTGGGTTTGAAGGGCCTGGGCAGTCTGGCCGGCCTGACCGGCGTCAACGTGACCGTGTCTTCCAACTCCGGTGCGCCCGTCAGCTGGACGCTGGCGTCCTTCTCGGGTGAACTGGGCGGCCAGGGCTGCAACAAGAATGCCAATTCCGGCGGCATCTGCCTGGATGGACTGGCCGACCTGACGCTGGTGAATGATCTGCTGTTCACGATCCAGCTGATGGGCAGCGGGATCGACCTCACGGGCATCTCGGCGCCACATCTGAAGGTCGGTTTCACCCAGCCCAACAGCAGCAAGCCTGTGGGCGACTTGCTGTCGGTCGACATGACCTACGTCCAGCCCACTGGCGGCGGCACTCCCAGCGGTGGCACCAGCACCGGCAACACCGTGCCCGAGCCCGCTTCACTGGCGCTGGCCGGCCTGGCGCTGCTGGGCCTCGCCGCGACGCGGCGCCGCCGCTCGGCCTGACGCCCTCCCATCCGCAAACAGCCCGCCACCGCGGGCTGTTGGTCGTTGTGATGCACCAATTGTGGGCACGACCGGTCCGCACAATGGCTTGGAAACACGGCTTACAGACCCACACAGAAAGCTGCTCCGCCGCACGCCAACTCTCTCACATCAGGCCCGATGCCGGGCGCGGCGCCAAAGATGATGCCTCTAGACTGACTCCGGGCCTTTTCGCCCATTTTTTTTGGAGTCATTCGTGCCATTGCTCATTTCTATCGCGCTCTCGACAGCTTTGATGTCCGCTGCCGACCGGGAGGCCCCGTTGCCTACGGGGAGCGGCGATCCGGGCGCTGGCACTGCGCGCGCGGCCGGCCCGGCTCCGCGACGCGTGTTGATCGGCACCAAGGCCGGCCTGACAGAAGCCGAGGTGGGCAAGATCGCGTCGGCCCACGGCGCCAAGGCACGCCGCATGGGGCCGCCCGGCCTGTTCGTGCTGGACCTGCCCGCCACGGCGTCCGAGAAGGCCGTCGCGGCGACGCTGGGTCGCCATCCCCAGCTGAAATTCGCCGAGCTTGACCAGTTGGTCGTTCCGGCTGCGGCGCCCAACGATCCATACGCCGGCAGCCAGTGGCATCTGAACAAGCTGGGCCTGCCCAGCGCCTGGGATACGGCCCAGGGGGCCGGCGTGACGATTGCCGTGCTGGACACGGGCGTCGATGCCAGCCACCCCGACCTGGCAGGCCGCCTCGTGCCGGGCTGGAATTTCTACGACAACAACAGCGACACCAGCGACGTCAATGGCCACGGCACCGCGGTCGCCGGCGCGGCCACGGCCACGCTCAACAACGGTGTCGGCGTGGCCGGCACGGCCGGGCAGGCGCTGCTGATGCCCGTACGCATCGCCGACGCCAATGGCTACGCCTACTGGAGCACGGTGGCCCAGGGCCTGACCTGGGCCACCGACAAGGGTGCCCGCGTGGCCAACATTTCCTATGGCGGCGTCTCCACGAGCGCTGCCGTGCAGTCGGCGGCGCAGTACATGCGCTCCCGCGGCGGCCTTGTCGTGGTCGCGGCGGGCAACAACGGCATCGATGAGGGCTTCGCGCCCACGTCGACCATGATCGTGGTGTCGGCCACCGACGCCAACGACGCCAAGACCTCCTGGTCCAGCTACGGCAACTTCGTCAGCGTCGCGGCACCAGGCCAGGACATCTGGACGACCACCCGCGGCGGCGGCTACCAGGCCTGGTGGGGCACTTCCCTGGCCAGCCCGGTGGTGGCAGGCGTCGTGGGCCTGATGATGTCCGCCCGCCCGGCCATGAGCAACACGCAGGTCGAGAGCCTGCTGTACTCCAGCAGCGTGGACCTGGGCGCCGCCGGGCGGGACAGTTTCTACGGCTGGGGGCGGGTGAACGCCGCCGCGGCCGTGCAGGCCACGCTGAACACCGCCGTGGCGGACACCCAGCCGCCCAGCGTCTCCATCGGCTCGCCCGGCAACGGCAAGATCGTCAGCGGGCTGCTGCCCGTGGACGTCAGCGCCAGCGACAACGTCGGCGTCACGCGCGTCGACCTGAAGCTCAACGGCAACGTCATCGCGTCTGACACATCAGCCCCCTATGGCTTCAGCGTGGACACGACCCAGTTGCCCAATGGCACTGCCTCGCTTGTCGCCGTTGCCTACGACGCGGCCGGCAACCAGGGCAGCTCGACTGCCGTGGGGGTGACGGTCAGCAACAGCGTCGCGGTCACCGCCGACACGACCCCGCCGGTCGTCAACGTCAAGTCGCCCGCCAACGGCTCCAATGTGTCTGGCAATGTGTCGATCAACGTGACGGCCAGCGACAACGCCGGCGCCGCCGGCATCAAGCTGCTGCTGCTCGTCAACGGCAGCCAGGTCGCCAGCGGCAGCGGCAGCACGCTGAACTACAAATGGAACACTGCCAAGTTGCCGGCTGGCAGCTACACGCTGGAAGCCCGCGCCACCGACGCCAACGGCAATGCCTCGACCAGCGTCGTCACCGTGCGGCACTGAGGCCGGCGCCGACATCCCGGGGCGGGCGGCACTGTCGATGCTTCTTACACTTTTCGGGCGGCAGCCCGCCCCGTTCATAGAATCTCAAGGCAATCAATAAGTTACCAACTTGGACCGAATCTTGCTCATTTATGAGCACACAAGATCCTGGAGGTCCCCATGTTGCGTCAACTGCTCAAGGCCTGCGTGGCCACGGTCTCACTGTCGCTGGCCTGCGCGTCCGCACACGCGGACTATCAACTCACGTTCAACAACGTGACGTTCCAGTTCATCCAGACCGGCGCCAGTTCCTTCACGTTCAAGATTTCCAACCTGGACAACCGGTCGGGCAACTGGGCGACCGACACCAATCTGGGATTCCTCGGATTCAAGGACCTGGGGTCGCTGGCCGGCATCACCGGCGCCACGGTGACCAACATCCAGCCCGCGTCCAGCAGCGTCTGGACCTACTCGGCCAATGAGCTGAACGGCAACGGCTGCCTGGGCGGTGTCTCCGGCGGCATCTGCCTCGATGCCAATCCGGACATCCTGCTCGCCAACAACATGGAGTTCCAGATCAACCTGTTGGGCGCGACGCTGGCCATCGACCCCGGCACCGGCCCGCACCTGAAGATTGGCTTCACCTACTTCAACGAGAAGAAGGGCGTCCAGGAGATCGGCGGCGACCTGCTGTCGCAGAACATGCTCTTCGTACAGGGTTGCACCGTCAATTGCGGCGGTGGCGGTAGCGGCGGTGGCGGTGGTGGCTCCGTGCCGGAACCCGCATCGGTGGCACTGGCTGGCCTGGCCTTGCTGGCCGCCGGCCACGTGCGCAGGCAGCGCCGCCTGGGCGCCTGATCACTCGACACTCCCGACAGAACAGCCCGGTCTCCACTGGGCTGCCTGCTTTTCGGGGACCCCGCTAAGCGTGCGTCAGCAGGCCCCGAACCTCCGGAGCATCGAGGTGAGGCAAGGTGTTGAAGCTCACCAGGTGGTGGCGCTTCGGGTTGAACGCGAACTCGGTGATGGCCGAGTTGCGGATGCGCAGATTCAGCTCAACAAAGGTCTCCGGCGGGCACGCCAGCACCTGGCTGACGGCCGTCGCGATCGGCCCGCCACTGGACACGATGAGCACCTGCCGGCCAACGCCAACGGCTCTCACGCGATCCAGCGCGTCGGCGACACCGGCCGAGAAGTCGGCGTGCAGCGGCATGCCCGCCGGCCGGGTCTCGCCGCGCATCCAGGCCAGCAGGCCCTGGCGCAGCAGGCGAAAGTGCTGCTTGACGGCCTCTGCATCCGCTGGCGCACCCAGTGGTTCGGGATGGATGGCGCGTACGACGGCTTCGCTGTCGTACTCGTCGAGCCCGGGCAGCGCGACCGCAGGCAGCTCCTCGCCATAGCCCGCCACGATGCCCGCCAGCGACTGCGCATGCCGTCGCAGCGTGCCGGTGAAGACGGCATCGAAGCGCTGGCCGCGCTCGCGCCAGTAGGCGCCGAGGTGGCGGCACTGCTCATGGCCGCGTGGGCTGAGCTGGTCGTAGTCGGCCGCGCCGAAACTGGCTTGGCCATGGCGGACGAGATAGAGACTTCCCATGCACCGGATCATCACGGCTGATGATCCGGACGGGTGTCACGCCATTGACGGCCGCCCCGGTCGACCTAGCATCGACCAACTACCACGCGTCCGGCGACAAGCCTATGCACTCGAATCACATCATCGTCGCGGCCCTGGGCTGGGCATGCGCCACCGCCGCGATGGCCCAGCCACCGGCGACCGAGGGTGAGTGGCGGGCCAGCTACACGATAGGTGGCATGCAGCGGCAGGCCGAGGTGATCTTCAAGGGCGACGCCGGCACGTGGATGGCGTACAACCAGGCGGCACGGGATCGCACCAACCCCTGCACCGGCCGACGCATGCCCATGATCGTGGAAAGCCGCGAGGGTGGCAGGGTGCAGGTGCTGGTGCAGCGGTCGGCCGAGGTCGCCGGCTGCGCGGATTTCCGGCTGGAGTTGCGCGTCGCGGAGGGCCGCCTCGAGGGCGTGGGGCGCATGGCCGAGGGCGAGATGCCCGTCGTACTGACGAAAAAGTAGACACCCCGCGCGGCCGCGAGAATGGCGGCCATGACGCTTCGCATCGCCACGCGCGCCGACACCGCCGAAATCTGGCGCGTCCGCTACGCCGTCACCGAGAACACGCTGACGCCAGGCCGCATCTCGGATGCCGAGTTGCACGCCTATCTGGAAGACTACGGCCGCGGCTGGGTTGTCGAGCTGGCCCGCGCCCCGAACCTGAAGATCGCGGGCTTCGCCATCGGCGATGGCCGGGACGGCAACATCTGGGCGATGTTCGTGGATCCTGCCTGCCACGGCCAGGGCCATGGGCGCATGCTGCACGACGCGATGGTCGACTGGCTTTTCTCGACCGGCCTGCAGCGCCTGAGCCTGGGCACCCAGCCCGGCTCGCGCGCCGATGCCTTCTACCGCCGCGCCGGCTGGCGTCCGCTGCACATCGATGACCATGGCGAGCGCCGCTTCGAGCGCTTTGCCTCTGACTGGAAGCCCTCCCATGCTTGAAACCCACGTGATCGAGACCGGCCCCTCCCCTCGCACGACGCTGATCGTGCTGCATGGCCTGGGCGCCGACGGTTTCGACTTCGTGCCCATCTGCGCCGAGCTTGATTTGAGCCGCCTGGGTGCTGTGCGCTACGTCTTCCCTCACGCTCCCGAGCGCCCCGTCACGATCAACGGCGGCCACGTGATGCGCGCCTGGTACGACATCATCGGCACCGACCTCGTGCGCCGCGAGGACGAGGTCGGGTTGCGCGAGTCGCAGGCCGCCATCGCGGCGCTGATCGACAGCGAACGCCAGCGTGGCGTGGCGGCCGGGCGCATCGTTCTCGTCGGTTTCTCGCAGGGCTGCGCGATGGCCCTGATGACGGCTCTGCGCTATCCCGAGCGCCTGGGCGGCGTGGCAGGCCTGTCGGGCTATCTGCCGCTGGCCGCAACGACCGCAGCAGAGCGCTCGACCGCCAACGCCGACCTGCCCGTCTTCATGGCCCATGGCATGCAGGACCCGGTCGTCGCCCCCGCTCGCGGCACGGCCAGCCGCGATGCACTGCAGTCCCTGGGATACGCGGTGACGTGGCATGACTACCCCATGCCGCACTCGGTCTGCATGGAGGAGATCCGTGACCTGAACGCCTGGCTGCTCCAGCAACTGGGCTGACATGGTGCCCCTGATCCCGACGCTGCCGCCCGATAGGCTGGGTGAAGATCGATGAGCATGGAGCGCCTTGCTGAACAGATCGTCGCCTGGCACAACCGCCACCCCCTCGCGCGGCGCATCGCCGTGGGCGACGTGCATACCGTGGGCGCGGTGGCGCTGCCCTTCGTGCGCGCGTCCGCCGAGGGCGGCGGGCTGGTCGAGCCCGTCCTGACCGACGCCGTCACCTTCGATGAACTCTCGGCCGCACCGCGCCCGTCGCGCCTGGGCCTGTTGTGGCGGCGTCTGCGCGCCGTCCGGCTGCCGGGGCGCAAGCCGCGCACGCAATGGCGAGCCTTCAGCGAGAAGTTCCTTCCCGGCACCCGCCTCGCTCGCATCGAACGATTCGCGCTGGATCACGGCTTTGCCGAGTCGCCGCTGGACCCCGAGGCCGGCCCCTCACGCGTCGTCGTCGTCGACGAGCGACTGACGGCCGCCCACGGCGGCTGGCCCTTCGAGCTCTATCTGATGACGGCAGGCATCGACGTCGGCAGCAGCCGCACGCGCGTGCTCGCCGGCCGAGGCATCCCCTCGGAGATCATCGGCCGCCGGCTATGGGACCCGCGTCGCCTGGGAGCGGCGTCCGCGCTGCTGGTACTGCTGATCGCAGCCGGCGCCTGGATGCTATGGCCGCGCCATGCGGCCGAGCCCATCCCGGCGCCCGCCCCGGCGGCCTCGATGCCCGTCCCGGCCACAGCCGCCTCCGCCGAAGTGGCGCAGATGCCGCTCCCGCCAGCGTCAGAGCCCGCTTCCGTACCTTCGCCCACACCCGCGCCCGAACCGGAACCCGCCGCCAGCGAACCCGAGTCGGCGGCGCCACCGCTCGACATCCGCCCTCGCCTGGTTGAGCGCGCTGACGGCACGACGCGGCCACCGCTGCGTGCGAACAAACCGGTGGAGGAGCCTGCTGCCAAGGTGCCTGAGCAACCGGCTCCGACTGCCAGCAAGCCCGTGCCGACCGATCCGCGCCTGGCTGGCATGGCCAAGGCACCGGAGCAGGTCATCGTCGCGCTGGTCGGCCCGCCGGGCAGCAAGGCCGAGGCCGAGGCGTTGCTCAAGAAGATGCAGGCCGGCCTGGCGGGCGTGCACAGCAACCCGCAGGCGCTGCAGGGCGACGTCATCCAGACCCCGGAGGGCTGGCGCGCCACCGTCTGGCCCTTCCCGAGCCGCGAACAGGCCCAGCTCATCAACGCGACACTGGTAGCCCGCGGCCTGAAGACCAAGGCGGTGAACTTCTAGAGGCTGTTCTCGAAACGCTCGGCGAGGAAGTCCAGCAGCAGGCGCAGCGCTAGCGGCTGGTATTGCCGCGACAGGTAGACGCCATGGATGGCGTGGGCCTCGGGCTCGTAGCCGGGCAGCAGCCGTTGAAGCCGGCCGGCGCGCACGTCTTCGTCGATCAGATAGCTGGGCAGGATGGCGATGCCGGCACCGGCCAGCACGGCACGGTGCATGACGCTGGCATCATTGCTCTGCAGCACCGAGCGCACCGGCACGCGCAGCCATCGGCCCTGGTGCTGCAGCGCATAGTCGTTGCGGTTGACGTAGGCATGAGTGACGCAGCGGTGCTGGCGCAAGTCCTCGTGCGTCGCCAAAGGCGCGGCGCCCGCCAGGTAGGCAGGAGCCGCGCACAGCACCGAGCCGAAGCGCCCCAATGGCCGCGCGACGAGGTTGGGATCGAGCTGGTTGCTGATGCGCACGGCAAGGTCAATGCGCTCCTCCACCAGGTTCACCGCGCGCTCCAGCACGACCAGTTCGACCTCGCAGTCTGGGTAGCAAGCCAGGAATGCCGTCAGCGCCGCTGCGAGCCGCGCCTGGGCCAGTGAGGCGCTGGCCGTCACCCGCAGCCGGCCGCGCGGCACCAGGCGCTGCTCGCCGGCCGCGGCCTCGGCCTCGCGAGCCAGTTCGAGCATCTGCCGGCAGCGCTGGAGCGCCCCGCTCCCCGCTTCGGTCAAGCTGACGCGCCGTGTCGTGCGCTGCAGCAGCCGGGCACCCAGCCACTGCTCCACGCTCTCAAGATAGCGAGACACCATGGCCCGGGACATCTCAAGCACGTCGGCCGCCTGGGTCAGGCTGCCCCGCTCGGCCACCTCGACAAAGACTCTCATCGCAGTCAGCCGGTCCATTATTTGATCGATTCAGTTGACAAACAATCGACTGTATCGCCGTTTATCTATCGAATTTGCACCAATAAAGTGGCGACATTGCCAGCCACCCATCAGGATTCGTTATGCCCTTCTTCAAGACCCTGCGCCGCTTCGCCCTGCCTCTGGCGGCCCTCACGGTGAACATCGCAGATGCCGGTGCGCAGGTCGCGCCCCCGCTGAGCCTGCAGGTCTACAACGCCGACGCCGGCAGCTTCCACGTCAATGCGGTGCTGGTGAGCGGCAAGACCGATGCCGTGCTGCTGGACACAGGCTTCACCCGCGCCGACGCACTGCGTATCGCCGGCATGGTGCTGGACAGCAAGAAGACGCTCACGACCATCTACATCAGCCAGGCGGACCCTGACTTCTATTTCGGCGCCGGGCTGCTGAAGCAGTTCTTCCCGAAGGCACGCATCGTCGCGACAGCGCCGACGCTGAAGAAGATCGAAGCCACGCTGCCGGCCAAGCTTCAATTCTGGGGTCCGCGGCTGGGCGCCAACGCGCCCCTAGAAGTGCCGCTGCCCGAAGCCCTGACGGCGCCAGTCATCGACCTCGAGGGCGAAAAGCTGGAAATCCGCGGCCTGGATGACGGTTTGCCGGGGCGCAGCTATGTATGGATTCCGTCCCTGCGCACGATTGCTGGCGGCGTGAACGTGTTCGCCGGCCTGCACGTATGGACGGCCGATACGCAGACCGCGCCCGAACGCGCCGAATGGCAGCGCAAGCTCCGTGCGATGGCCGCGCTGCAGCCTCAGCGCATCATCCCAGGCCACAGCAACGCGGGCGCGCCGCAGGATTCGACGCAACTGCGCTGGACGCAGGACTACCTGACCCGCTTCGAGACGGAACTGTCCAAGGCCAGCAACAGCGCCGCGCTGATCAGCGCCATGCAGCAGGCCTACCCGGACGCCGCGCTGGGCATCGCGCTGGACATCGGCGCCAAGGTCAACAAGGGCGAAATGAAGTGGTGAGGCCTCAGCCGGCAGCGCGGCGGATGACGAAGGCGCGCTTGTCGCTGCCATCGAAGCCGCAGCGCTCGTAGAAGGCCCAGACGGCCGGGTCCTTGCGGCTGGTGCTCAGAACCACCTTGTAGCAGCCGGCGGTCCATGCCTCACCCGTCGCATGGCGGATGAGCGCCTGGCCATGGCCGCGGCCACGGTGCTCGGCATGGGTCACGACGTTCTCGATGACGCCATAGCTTGAGCCGCCACGCGTGAGGTTGGGAATGACGGCGAGGTTGCAGCTGGCGATGAGCCGCCCATCGCCGAACAACCCGAAGTGGCGCAGGCCAGGATGGGAGAACACGGCGCGCACTGCTTGCGGCGAAGGCCGCGCGTCGCCGACATTCAGATGCTGGTAGAGATCCAGCAGGGCGTCGACATCGTCGACGCCCAGGTCGCGTAGCGCGCCCCCTGCTGTCACTTGACGTCCAGCTTCATCGTGTTGGCAATGAAGGCAAGGATGTCGCTGCGCTCCTCGATGATCTTCGAGGTGGGCTTGCCGGCACCGTGGCCGGCATTGGTCTCGATGCGGATCAGCTTGGGCGCCGGACCGGTGTCGGCCGCCTGCAGCGTGGCGGCGTACTTGAAGCTGTGCGCCGGCACGACGCGGTCGTCATGGTCGCCAGTGGTGACCAGCACGGCCGGGTACTTGGCACCACTCCTGACGTTGTGCAACGGCGAGTAGGCATACAGCGCCTTGAACATCTCGGGGCTGTCCTTGGCCGTGCCGTAGTCGGTGGCCCAGGCCCAGCCGATGGTGAAGTTCTGATAGCGCAGCATGTCCATCACGCCGACCTGCGGCACGGCTGCGGCGAACAGCTCCGGGCGCTGGTTGGCGACGGCTCCCACCAGCAGGCCGCCGTTGGAGCCGCCGTTGATGGCCAGGGTCGCGGGGCTGGCAACCTTGTTCTTCACCAGCCACTCGCCGGCTGCGATGAAGTCGTCGAAGACGTTCTGCTTGCGCAGCTTGGTTCCAGCCTCGTGCCAGGCCGAGCCGTACTCGCCGCCGCCGCGGATGGAGGCGCTGACGTAGACGCCGCCCATACGCATCCAGGTGGCGGCCGTGATGTTGTAGGCCGGCGTGATGGAGATGTCGAAGCCGCCGTAGCCATACAGCAGCGTGGGATTGGTGCCGTCGAGCTTCATGCCCTTCTTCGCGGCGATGAAGATGGGAAAGCGCGTACCGTCCTTGCTCGTGACGAACTCGCGGCGCGTCTCGAACTCGTCTGCGTTGAATGCGGTCTTGGGCTTCTTGAACGGCTCGATCCCGCCGGTCGCGACGTCGTAGCGAAGGATCTCGGCCGGCGTCGTCAGGCTCGTGTAGCTGAAGAAGGTTTCGTTGCTGTTCCAGCGGCCACCGAAGCCACCGGCCGTGCCGATGCCTGGCAGCGCCACCTCCGACAGCGGCTTGCCGTCGGCTGCATGCACCCGCACCAGCGTCGCAGCGTCGTGCAGGTAGCTCAGCAAGTAGCGGCCGCCCACGGCCGAGGCGGCCGTCATCGCGTCAGGGCCTTCGGCCACCAGCGTCTTCCAGCCGGCCGGCGCGGGGTTCTTCAGATCGATGGCGACCAGCTTGCCGCGCGGCGCATCCTTGTCGGTCTTGACGATGAGCTTGCCACCGATCACGTTGACCGGCGCGTACTGCGCGTCGAAGCCCAGCGCGATGGGCTGGGGCTTGCCGCCGGCGAAGCTCCCCTTGGGCAAGGGCAGCACCATGAGGCCGTTCTTGCTGCCGGCGCTCTTCCACACGCTGATGACGAGCAGTTCACCGTCGTCGGACACCTCCGCGCCAAAGCCCCATTCCTTGTCGTCGCGGTTCTCCGCGACGAGCTGGTCCTCGCCTTGCGGCGTGCCGAGACGGTGGTAGTAGAGCTTCTGGAAATAGTTCGCGCCGGTCAGCTTCTCGCCTTCCTTGGGCGCGTCGTAGCGGGCGTAGAAGAAGCCCTTGCCATCGGCCGTCCAGCTGGCGCCGCTGAACTTGACCCAGTCGATCTTGTCGGCCAGGTCCTGGCCGGTGGCGAGGTCGCGCACCTTCCAGACCTGCCAGTCCGAGCCTGCGCCAGCGACGCCGTAGGCCAGCAGCTTGCCGTCGCGTGAGGGCACGACGCCGGTCAGCGCGACGGTGCCATCCTTGCTCATCGCATTCGGATCCAGCGCGACCTGCGGGGTGTCCTTCAGCGACTTGGCCCAGTAGAAGACGTTCTGCTGCTGCAGGCCGTCGTTGCGGCTCCAGAAGTAGCGCCCACCTTCCTGGAAGGGGATTCCGAAGCGCTCGAAGTTGTAGAGCTCGGTGTAGATACGCCGTGCCGGCAGGCGCTGTGGCATCGCCTCGAGGAACTTGTCCGTGACCTTGTTCTGCTCGACGACCCAGGCCTTGGTCTCGGCGCTGTTGTCGTCCTCCAGCCAGCGGTAGGGGTCGGCCACCGAAGTGCCGTGGTAGGCGTCGGTCTGCTCGACCTTGCGTGCAACAGGGTAAGTCATAGTCTGAGCTTGGACGCCAGTGGCGAGCACGGCGGCCAGGGCAATGGCGGACAGGGTGAGCTTCATCAGGCAAGGTCCTGGATTCGGAGAAGCGACGATTTTCGGCGCGGCTGCTGGGGCTGGCCGATGGTCATGCGATGTAACCCCTGACAGCACAAACCCGCAGGGGCGGCGCCGGATCAGCTCCGGTAATCGGCGTTGATGCTGACGTAGTCGTGGCTGAGGTCGCACGTCCAGACGGTCGCGCTGGCGCCGCCACGGTTCAGGCCCACGCGGATCGTGATCTCGCTTTGCTTCATGACGCGCTGGCCATCCGCTTCGCTGTACTCCGGCCGGCGGCCGCCCCGGGTGACGACGTGCACGTCATCCAGGTGCAGGTCGATGAGCCCCTGGTCGAGGTCCGTGATGCCAGCGTAGCCGACCGCCGCCAGGATGCGCCCCAGGTTCGGGTCGCTGGCAAAGAAGGCCGTCTTGACCAGCGGGGAATGCGCGATGGCGTAGGCAGCGAGCTTGCACTCGGCCTCGTCGCGCCCACCCTCGACGGTGATGGCGATGAACTTGGTGGCGCCCTCGCCGTCGCGCACGATGGCCTGGGCCAGTTCCTGAGCCAGCGACACCAGCGCATCGCGCAGTGCCTTGCCCTCGGCGCTGTCCAGCGACGAGATCTCCGCATGGGCCGCCTTGCGGCTGGCGATCAGCATGAAGCAGTCGTTGGTGGACGTGTCGCCGTCGATGGTGATGCGGTTGAAGGACGCATCGGCGGCCTCCTTGACCAGCGGCTGCAGCAGGGCGGGCGCAATGTTGGCGTCGGTAGCGACGAAGCCCAGCATGGTGGCCATGTTGGGGCGGATCATCCCGGCGCCCTTGGAGATACCGGACAACGTGACGGGCACGCCGCCGATCGTGATGCGGCGCGACGCCGCCTTGGGCAGCGTGTCCGTCGTCATGATGCCAGCGGCCGCCTCGGCCCAGTTGTCGGCCTTCAGCGCAGCCAGGGCAGCGGGCAGGCCGGCGGCAATGCGATCCACCGGCAGCGTCTCCATGATGACCCCGGTGGAGAACGGCAGCACCTGCTCCGGCGCGCAACCGAGCAGGCTGGCCAGGGCCTTGCAGGTCTCGCGGGCGCGGGCCAGGCCGTCGGCTCCGGTGCCGGCGTTGGCATTGCCCGTGTTGATGAGCAGCGCACGGATGGCCGAGCCGCCGGCCAGATGTTCGCGGCAGACCTGCACGGGGGCCGCGCAGAAGCGATTGGTCGTAAACACGCCGGCGACGGCCGCACCGTCATCGAGGGCGATGACGCTGAGGTCGCGCCGGTTGGCCTTGCGCACGCCGGCCATCGTCACGCCAAGGCGCACGCCCGGCACGGGCAACAGGGTGGCGGGATCGGGGGCGGAGAGATTGACGGGCATGACGCGCTCAGTGAGATTGGGGAATGCGCGCGGATTGTAGAAACGCAAAAGGCTCCCGAAGGAGCCTTTCATGCGCAGCAAGGTGCGATCAGCGCGGCAGACGGCGGCGAGCCACCAGGCCGACGATGCCCAGGCCGGCCAACAGCATCGCGTAGCTCTCGGGCTCGGGCACGGCTGCCAGCGGCGTGGCGACCACCAGATCCTGCAGGCTGCCGTGGGTCAGCTTGGTCAGCGAGTACAGGGCCGGGCCTTCGTAGGCCAAGGCCTGGGACAGGAAGGAGTTGGCTTGCGTGGACACCGCCAGGCTGGTGGCATCGCTGCCGAGCACCTTGAAGCTGCCGCCGCTGACACTGAAGGTGTTGCCGGTCTCGAGCATCAGCTCCCACACGGCGAGCTGGAACGCAGCCTTGTCGTCATGCGTGGTCAGCCCGGCATAGGAGGTGGAGAACAGGGCCTGCAGATGCTGGGCCTGCTCGCCGGTGAAGCTCTCCACGGCGTAGGTCTGGTTGCGCAGCGCGCGGCCGTTGCCCTCGCTGGGCTGGATGCAGTACGCGGTGAAGCTTTCGCCCGTCGCGGTGTAGACGTAGTTGAGCGCCGTCGTGGCGTAGTTGCTGGTGAGCGGGACGCTGCTGGACACCGTGGTGTCCAGCGTGCTCAGCTTGATGCCCGACGTGTCCGTGCCCTGCCAGGTGATGTCGACGGTGCCGACGGCGAAGGCGGCCTGGGATGCCAGGGCGCCCGCGGCGAAGAGGCTTGCAACAACGAGTTTCTTCATTTCGATGATCCGGTTCTGTGAGAGGCTCAGGCCTTGCGGCGGCGGACGCTGGCCAGGCCGGCGCCAGCCAGTGCCAGGACGGCAAGCGCGGCGCTGGCCGGCTCGGGCAGCTCCAGGTCGACGCTGTAGCCGTGACCGGCCTTGTCGTAGTAGCTGGTACCCACCACTTCGAGCTGCCACTGGCCGGCGCCGAGCAGCGTCGGGGTCAGCGCCCAGCTCTCGAAACCGGTGTCAGCGACGTTCCAGTCGACGGCGAGGGTCTGGATCCAGTCGGTCTCGGAGCCCACCTGGCGCAGGGTGACCGAGCGGATGTCGATGGCCGGCACGCCATTGAGCAGGGATCCCGTGCCCAGCAGGCCACTCAGCCATGTGCTGCCGTCCAGGTCCAGGGTGTAGACGTCCGTGAAGTCGGTGCCGAAGCCCGTCAGATCCTGATGACCGTAATTGCTGAAGTTGAGCGGGGCTGCCGACGCACTGGTGGCCAGCGCGAGTGCTGCTACGGCTGCAAACAGGGCTTTCATGACGATCTTTCTGAGATTTCCATCGGGTAACCCCCAGGTTTGGGGGCCATCTGGGACTGCACTCTAGGGGGGCGAGCCTCCGGCGAGCACCCCCCATGCGCGTGGCCCAGGGGTCAGTTCGTGCGCAAACTCACGTCTAACCCCCTGGATGGGCGGGGGTGCTCCATGAAAAACGGGCCGGCAAGCCGGCCCGTGAGGCACTCGCGACAGCCGGATCAGGCCAGCTTGCCGTGGCAGAGCTTGAACTTCTTGCCGCTGCCGCAGGGGCAGGGGTCGTTGCGGCCGACATGGCCGTACTGCTGCAGCAGCGTCGCCGGATCGACTTCCTGGCTGACCGAGCCGTCCTCGTTGGGGTGCTGGTAGGTCACGTTGGACACGGCCTCGGCACGGCGCTCGATGGCTTCCGCGGCGCGGTCGGCCTCCTCCTGGCTCTGGATGCGCACGTTCAGCAGCGTGCGGGTGACCTCCATCTTCACGAGGTCCAGCAGCTGAGAGAACAGCTCGAAAGCTTCGCGCTTGTACTCCTGCTTGGGGTTCTTCTGGGCGTAGCCGCGCAGGTGGATGCCCTGGCGCAGGTAGTCCAGCGCCGCGAGGTGCTCGCGCCAGCGCTGGTCGATGCTTTGCAGCAGCACCATGCGCATGAAGGGATTGAACTGCTCGATGCCGACACGGTCCAGCTTGCTCTGGAACTGCTCGTCGCCCGCCTTGACGACGGCCTCGACGATTTCCTCGTCATTGATGGAGTCGCTTTTCTTGACCAGCTCGGCCAGCGAAAGCTCGATCTGCCACTCGCCCTTGAGCACCTGCTCCAGGCCTGGCAGGTCCCACTGTTCTTCCAGGCTTTCAGCCGGCACGAACGTGCGCACGACGTCGGTCAGCGTCGATTCGCGCAGCGACGCGATCTGTGCGATGAGGGTCTCGGCCTCGAGGATGTCGTTGCGCTGCTGGTAGATGACCTTGCGCTGGTCGTTGGAGACGTCGTCGTACTCCAGCAGCTGCTTGCGGATGTCGAAGTTGCGGGCCTCGACCTTGCGCTGGGCGCCTTCGATGCTGCGCGTGACGATGCCTGCCTCGATGGCCTCGCCTTCGGGCATCTTGAGCCGGTCCATGATGGCGCGCACGCGCTCGCCGGCGAAGATGCGCATCAGCTGGTCGTCCAGCGACAGGTAGAAGCGCGAGGAGCCCGGGTCGCCCTGGCGGCCGGCACGGCCGCGCAGCTGGTTGTCGATGCGGCGGCTTTCGTGGCGCTCGGTCGCAATGATGCGCAGGCCGCCCTCGGCGCGCACCTTGTCGTGCAGGCCCTGCCACTCGTCCTTGAGCTGCTGGATGCGGCGCGCCTTCTCGTCGGCGGGGATGGCCTCGTCAGCCTCGATGAACTGGATCTGCTTCTCGACGTTGCCACCCAGCACGATGTCCGTGCCGCGGCCGGCCATGTTGGTCGCGATGGTGATGACACCCGGCCGGCCGGCCTGCGCGACGATCTCGGCTTCCTTGGCGTGCTGCTTGGCGTTCAGCACGTTGTGCGGCAGCTTGGCCGCCTGCAACAGCTTCGAGATCAGCTCCGAGTTCTCGATGGACGTCGTGCCCACCAGCACCGGCTGGCCGCGCTCATGGCAGGCGCGGATGTCCTCGATGACGGCGTTGTACTTTTCCTTGTCGGTCTTGTAGACCAGGTCCAGCTCGTCCTTGCGGATGGTCGGGCGGTTCGGCGGGATGACGACCGTTTCCAGGCCGTAGATTTCCTGGAACTCGTAGGCCTCGGTGTCAGCCGTGCCCGTCATGCCGGACAGCTTGCCGTACATGCGGAAGTAGTTCTGGAAGGTGATGGAGGCCAGCGTCTGGTTCTCAGCCTGAATGGCCACGCCCTCCTTGGCCTCGACGGCCTGGTGCAGGCCATCGCTCCAGCGTCGGCCCGACATCAGGCGGCCGGTGAACTCGTCGACGATGATGACCTCGCCGTTCTGCACGACGTAGCTCTGGTCCTTGTGATAGACGTGATGGGCCCGCAGCGCTGCATTCAGGTGATGCATCAGCGTGATGTTGGCCGCGTCGTACAGGCTGGCGCCCTCGGGGATCAGGCCTGCCTGGGTCAGCAGGCGCTCGGCCACCTCGTGGCCATCCTCGGTCAGGTGGATCTGGTGCGACTTCTCGTCCACCGTAAAGTCGCCCGGCTCGATGACGCCCTCGCCGGTGCGCGGATCCAACTCACCGATCTGCTTTTTCAGCTGCGGCACGACGGCGTTGATGCGCAGGTAGACATCGGTGTGGTCGTCAGCCTGGCCAGAGATGATCAGCGGCGTGCGCGCCTCGTCGATGAGGATGGAGTCCACCTCGTCGACGATGGCGTAGGACAGGCCGCGCTGCACGCGGTCGGCCGTCTCGTAGACCATGTTGTCGCGCAGATAGTCGAAGCCGTACTCGTTGTTGGTGCCGTAGGTGACGTCGGCGGCGTAGGCGGCCTGCTTCTCCTCCCGCGGCATGTTGGGCAGGTTGATGCCCACCGACAGGCCGAGGAAGTTGTAGAGCTTGCCCATCCACTCGGCGTCACGCCGCGCCAGATAGTCGTTCACCGTGACGACATGAACGCCCTTGCCGGTCAGCGCATTCAGGTAGACGGGCAGCGTCGCCATCAACGTCTTGCCTTCACCGGTGCGCATTTCGGCCACCTTGCCGGCATTCAGCACCATGCCGCCGATCAGCTGCACGTCGAAGTGGCGCATCTTCAGCGCACGCTTGCTGCCTTCGCGGCAGACGGCGAAGGCCTCGGGCAGGATGTCGTCCACCGTCGCGCCATCGGCGATGCGCTGCTTGAACTCTGCCGTCTGGGCGCGCAGTTCGTCGTCGCTGAGCGCCTCGTACTTCGGCTCCAGCGCGTTGATCTGCTGCACGGTGCGGCGGTACTGCTTGAGCAGACGCTCGTTGCGGCTACCGAAAATCGAGGTGAGAAGCTTGGGCAACATGCTGCGAAATAGAGTGCTGGCTGGCGTGGGCGGGGCCGGCCGGGCCGGTAGAAGGCGCGAATCTGGGGGCGTGGCGAAGCAATGCAAGGCGGGCTTGCCTGGCCGCGCAAAACGGCGCAGTTTAGCAGTGGGCCATGGCCGGAGCCGGCCGCCTCACTACACTGCGGCCATGTCCTCAGCGCCCCGCTACCTGGCCCCCAAGCGCGTGCGCGCCTCCGTGCCGTCGCCCACGCCGGTGGCGCAAGCCTTGCGCGCCCATGAGGGCCTGAACCAGCTCAGTGCGCGCCTTGAGGCCTCGCGGCGACGGCTGCGCGTCATCGCGCCCGCCCTGCCGGGCAATCTACTGGCGAGCATCCAGCCCGGGCCGCTCGACGAGGATGGCTGGAGCCTGCTGGTCGCCAATGCGGCCGTGGCCGCCAAGCTGCGGCACCTGCTGCCCCGGCTTGAAGCCTTGCTGGCGCAGGCCGGATTGGCCAGCCGCATCCGCGTCAAGCTGGCCCAGAAATGAGAAACCCACTGCCGCGAGGCAGTGGGTTCTCTTTTTGGTGCCGGCTATCGGATTCGAACTGATGACCTACCGCTTACAAGGCGGTTGCTCTACCAACTGAGCTAAGCCGGCGAAAACAGGATGCGATTGTAGGCGGTCACTTCACCCGTTTCAGCGAAGGCCGCGGGCCGCCACTGGGTGCGTCCGGCGGTGGCGGAGCGTCGTCGCCCTCGTCGTCGCTGGCTTCGCTCGCCAGGCGCAGGCCGCTGCGGCGCGGCTCCTGCGGAGCAGGGCCGGCGGGCTGCGGAGCTGCGCCTGTCGCAGCGCCTTCCGCCAGCGGCTCCGGCGCCGGAAAGGCCATGCCCTGCCCGTTCTCGCGAGCGTAGATCGCCACGACATGGTCCACCGGCACGATGATCTCGCGCGCGACACCGCCGAAGCGGGCCTTGAACTGGATGAAGTCGTTGCCGAGGTCCAGCCCGCTGGTCGCGTCGAAGCCGATGTTGAGCACGATCTCGTGGTTGGACACGTACTCCATCGGCACCTGCACCGAGCGGTCGACGTGGACCGCGATGTAGGGCGTGAAGCCGTTGTCCGTACACCAGTCGTGCAGCGCTCGGATCAGGTAGGGGCGGGTGGACGTACCCCCACCTGCGCCACCGGAAGCGGGGGTCTGTTCCATCAGCGGCGCATGACCTTCTCGGACGGCGTCAGCGCCTCGATATAGGCCGGACGGCTGAAGATGCGCTCGGCGTACTTCAGCAGCGGCAGCGCGTTCTTGGACATGTCGATGCCGTAGTAGTCCAGACGCCACAGCAACGGGGCGATGGCCACGTCGAGCATCGAGAAGTCGTCGCCCAGCATGTACTTGTTCTTCAGGAAGATCGGCGCGAGCTGGGTCAGGCGGTCGCGGATCTGCGAACGAGCCTTCTCGAGCTGCTTGTCCGTTGCCTTGGTGGTCGTGCCGCGGCCTTCGAGGACGTTCACGTGCGCGAACAGCTCCTTCTCGAAGTTCAGCAGGAACAGGCGCACGCGGGCACGGGCGACCGGGTCGCCGGGCATCAGCTGCGGATGCGGGAAGCGCTCGTCGATGTACTCGTTGATGATGTGCGATTCGTACAGGATGAGGTCGCGCTCGACGAGGATGGGCACCTCGTTGTACGGGTTCATCAGTGCGATGTCTTCAGGCTTCGCGAACAGGTCAACGTCGCGGATCTCGAAGTCCATGCCTTTCTCGAACAGCACAAAACGGCAGCGGTGCGAGTAGGGGTCGGTGGTACCGGAGTAGAGGACCATCATGGCTTGGGCTCCCGAGGGGTCAGTCAATCAAAACACGCGGCGGGCCGCCGCGCAAAAAGCAAACGCAGTGGGTGGCTGAATGCCTTCCCCACTGCGTGTTTCGGCACTGCCTGGTGGGCAGCACCGGGACTTGCACGTTTACTTCACGTCTTTCCAGTAGGCAGCGTTCAGACGCCATGCAAACACGGTCAGGAAGCCGAGGAAGATCAGCACGAGAACGCCCAACTGGAAGCGCTGGCCCTGGGCCGGCTCGCCCATCCACTGAAGATAGGCGACCAGATCGGCCACAGCCTCGTCGTACTGGCGCTCGTTCAGCGAGCCGGGCGTCAGCTGTTGGTAGCCGGCGAAAACGTGGGCTTTCTTCTCGGGGTCGTGGGGGTCCGCGACCTCCTCGAACTTGGCGGCACGCTGGCCCTGCAGCTCCCACATCACATGCGGCATCGCGACGCTGGGGAAGGCCAGGTTGTTCCAACCCGTGGCCTTGGTGTCGTCGCGGTAGAAGTTCCGCATGTAGGTGTACAGGTAGTCCGCACCCGAGCCCTTGGCGCCGTCGGCGCGCGAGCGGGCGATGACGGTCAGGTCGGGCGGGTTGGCGCCGAAAAAGGCCTTGGCGTCCTTCGCATCCAGGCTGACCTTCATCGTTTCGCCGACCTTGTCGGCCGCGAACAGCAGGTTGTTCTTGATGTCGGCCTCGGACAGCCCGATGTCGCGCATGCGGTTGTAGCGCATGTAGGCGGCCGAGTGGCAGTTCAGGCAGTAGTTGACGAACAGCTTGGCGCCATGCTGCAGCGCGGCCATGTCCGACATCTTCTCCTTGGGGAACTTGTCCCATTCAATGCCGCCGCTGGATGCGTGGGCGGCACCGGCCAGGCTCAGCGAAGCCAGCAGAATGGCAATCAGCTTTTTCATTTGAGTTCTTGCTCCGCGGCTCAGTGGGCGTGGAAGGTCACACGGTCGGGCACGGCCTTGGGCGTACCCAGACGGCTCCACCACGGCATCAGCAGGAAGAAGCCGAAGTAGAACAGCGTGCCGGCCTGGGCAACCAGGGTGCCCATGTCGCTCGGCGGCTGGATACCCAGATAGCCGAGCACCAGGAAGAACACGACGAACACCGCATACACGTACTTGTGCCAGTCGGGGCGGTAGCGGATGGACTTCACCGGGCTGTGGTCCAGCCACGGCAGGAAGAACAGGATCACGACGGCGCCACCCATGACCACCACGCCCCAGAACTTCGCGTCGAAGACCTTGAGCAGGAAGATCAGCACGGCTGCCGCCACCAGCAAGGCGATCTTGGCGGAGCCGCCAAACTTGCCCTTCAGGAAGCTCACGATGGCCGCCACGGCAACGACGCCGCACAGCACATTGACCATCACGTCAGTCGTGGCGCGCAACATCGAGTAGAACGGCGTGAAGTACCAGACCGGGGCGATGTGGGCCGGCGTCTTCAGAGGATCGGCCGGGATGAAGTTGTTGTACTCCAAGAAGTAGCCGCCCAGTTCCGGCGCGAAGAAGACGATGGCGGTGAATGCCATCAGGAACAGGCAGACCCCGTAGATGTCGTGCACCGTGTAGAACGGATGGAAGGGCACGCCGTCCAGCGGGCGGCCGGCGGCATCCTTGGGGCCCTTCTTGATCTCGACGCCGTCGGGGTTGTTGGAACCCACGTCGTGCAGCGCCAGCAGGTGAGCCACCACGAGACCCAGCAGCACCAGCGGCACGGCGATGACGTGGAAACTGAAGAAGCGGTTCAGCGTGGCATCGCCGACGACGTAGTCGCCGCGGATCATCAGCGCCAGGTCCGGGCCGACGAAGGGCACGGCCGCGAACAGGTTCACGATCACCTGGGCGCCCCAGTAGGACATCTGGCCCCACGGCAGCAGGTAGCCCATGAAGGCCTCGGCCATCAGACAAAGGAAGATCGCACAGCCGAAGATCCAGACCAGCTCGCGCGGCTTGCGGTAGCTGCCGTAGATCAGGCCGCGGAACATGTGCAGATAGACGACCACGAAGAAGGCCGAGGCGCCCGTGCTGTGCATGTAGCGGATCAGCCAGCCCCAGGGCACGTCGCGCATGATGTACTCGACCGACGCGAAGGCAAGGCCTGCGTCCGGCTTGTAGTGCATCACGAGGAAGATGCCGGTGACGATCTGGATCACCAGTACCAGCAGGGCCAGCGAACCGAAGATGTACCACCAGTTGAAGTTCTTCGGCGCGTAGTACTCCGACATGTGGACCTTGTAGGCGTCGAACGCGGTCGGGAACCGGTTCTCCAGCCAGGTCATGGTCTTCACGCCCACCGAGGCGCCTGCGGGAGCTTCCTTGAATTCAGCCATGTGTCGTCCCGTTTGTTCTCGTTAGGCCTTCTTGTCCTCGCCGATCAGCAGCTTGGCGTCGGAGAGGTACATGTGGGGCGGCACCTCGAGGTTGTCGGGTGCGGGCTTGTTCTTGAAGACCCGGCCGGCCATGTCGAAGGTCGAGCCGTGGCAGGGGCACAGGAAGCCGCCATTCCAGTCGTCCGGCAGCGAGGGTTGCGCGCCGGCGACGAACTTGTCGCTGGGCGAGCAGCCCAGGTGCGAGCAGATGCCCACGGCGACGAAGTACTCGGGCTTGATCGAGCGCCACTCGTTCTTCGCGTAGTCGGGCGTGGGATAGGCCTTGCGATCAGAGTTGGGGTCGGCCAGCTGGCTGTCGTTCTTCTTCAGCGCCTCGACTTGTTCGGCCGTGCGGCGGACGATCCAGACGGGCTTGCCGCGCCATTCGACGGTCAGCTTCTCGCCCGGCTTGATGCCGGAGATGTCCACTTCGACCGGTGCGCCGGCAGCCTTGGCGCGCTCGCTGGGCGCGAAGGTGCTGACGAAGGGCACGGCGGTCGCAACGCCACCAACGGCGCCGGCACAGCTGGTCGCGATCAACCAGGTGCGCTTGCCTTGGTCCACTTGCTGGTCACTCATGAGGGTCCTCTAAAGAGACTTCTGATCAGGGGCAGCCCGGGATTCTAACGGACGCTTACCCGGCGCCCGGCCTGCGGCGGCGGCGCCAACCACAGGTTTACCCGCCTTCTGGCCCTTTGGACTTGGCTCCAACATGGCAAGATCCATCTCCCGGTTTCATCCAGCAGGAGCGCGCATGAGTTTCTTTTCCGAGTTCAAGGAGTTCGCCGTCAAAGGCAATGTCGTCGACCTCGCGGTCGGCGTGATCATCGGCGGCGCCTTTGGCAAGATCGTCGACTCCCTGGTCGGGGACGTCATCATGCCGGTGGTCAGCAAGATCTTTGGCGGACTGGATTTCAGCAACTACTTCATCCCGCTGGCGGGCCAGACGGCCGCAACGCTGGCCGACGCCAAGAAGCAAGGCGCCGTGCTGGCCTATGGCAGCTTCATCACGGTTTCCCTGAACTTCATCATTCTGGCCTTCGTCATCTTCCTGATGATCAAGCAGATCAATCGGCTGAAGCGCGAGCCTGAAGCCGCGCCGGCGCCGGCCGAGCCGCCGGCGACGCCGGAAGACATCCAGTTGCTCCGTGAAATCCGCGATTCGCTGAAGCGCTAAGCTCTCACCCCGCTCCGCGCCCGGTAAGCAATGGTTACCGGGCTTTTTTTTGCCACCAATTTGGCACCCCGCGGAAAACCCCAGCTTGTTGCAAGCGCGATACTTTCGAAGCCTCCCGTGCCATTTTCTTGATGAACGCGCCCGAGATACGCCTGAACCCGCACCTTGAAGCCTCGCTGACCCGCATCCGCCTTGCGGGCGAGCAGGCGGCCGAGCGCTGCGCGGAAGGCCTTGGGCTGTCGGCCCTGTCCGCGGGCCAGATCAAGCGCCGGGATGCACTGCTGGCGGCCCAGTTCGTGTTCCGCCAGCAACAGGCCGTGTTCTCGCAGCGTTTCGTGCAGAGCCTGCGCCGTCAGGTCGCCGCCGAGCAGGCGGAGACGCGGCCGGCGGCGGCCCCCGCGGCCAAGAAGGACTGGGGCGAGCTCTCGCTCATGGACGACGACCAGGTCAACAACCTGGTGGCCGCAGACCGCATCGGCCTGGCCATCGGCCATCATTGCGAATGGGAACTGCGCGAGGTCGAATCCTATGTTTCCAGCATCCAGATCGGCGAACGCAACCCGCTGCGCCCCGAGCTGGTTGCACAAGGCCTGCTGGACGCCGTCCAGAGCATCACCGATGACCCCCAGACGCGCCAGACGCTGACCGACGAGCTGACCCGCGCGCTGGCGCAGGAGATGCGGGCCTGCTATGCCGACATCGCCGAGTTGCTGCGCTCGCGCGGGCTGCGCCCCCAGGATCTGCGCGTACGCGCAACACCCAATGGCGGGTCGCGCCACGGCGGCCTGGGCGGAGGCTCCCAGTCCAGCGAGCTGGACTCCAGCCATGGCGACATGTCCACTCGCGGCGGCGGCTATGGAGGCTCCGGCCATGGTGGGCTGGGCCGCGGCAGCCGCAGCGGCTTTGGCAGCGGTGGTGGTGGCGGCGGCGGGAGCGGCCGCACCAGTGGCTTCGGTGGCCGCGGTTCGGGTGGCATCGGCCGCGTCGACCCGCAGATGATGGACCTGCTGCGCAGGCTCGCCCACACACCGGGTGGCGGCGATGGCTACGACAGCGGCAACTCCGGGCGCATGGGCCTGGACACGCTCAGCGGCGAGCCCAGTGCCTGGGGCCAGCTGCCGCTGCCGGCCAACCTCATTCACCAGCACCGTGACGAACTCCGCCAGCTCGCGACAGGGCGGCTGGATCACATGGTCATCGACGTCGTCGCCGGCCTGTTCGACCAGATCCTGTCCGACCCCAAGGTGCCACCGCAGATGGCGCGCCTGCTGGCCCGGCTGCAACTGCCCGTGCTGCGCGTGGCGCTGGGCGACGAGACCTTCTTCTCCTCGCGCCGCCATCCAGTGCGCCAGTTCGTCAACCGCATTGCCTCGCTGGCCTGCGCCTTCGACGACTTCAGCGACGACCCGGGCCGCTCCTTCCTGGCCCACATCCGCGATCTGGTGCAGGACGTCGCGCAGGGCGACTTCGACCACATGGACGTCTATACGGCCAAGCTGGACGACCTCGAAGCCTTCATCGCCGAGCAGACGCGCAACACGCTGAAGGCGGCGGGCGACGCCGCCGCGGTCGTCGAGCGCCGCGAGACCGACCTGCGGCTGCAGCAACGCTATGCGCTGCAGCTGCAGCAGCAGCTGGCCAAGGTGCCGATGCAGGAATTCCTGCGCAGCTTCCTGGCCCAGGTATGGAGCCAGGCCATCGTGCTGGCGTCACGTGAAGGCGCCCCTGAGCGGGCGCTGCGCCTGCGCCAGCTCGGCCGCAGCCTCGTCATGAGCGTTCAGCCCAAGGGCGGCACCGCGGCGCGCTCGGACTTCTTGCGCGAGCTGCCCAACCTGATGCGCACCCTCAACGAGGGCATGGACCTGATCCGCTGGCCGGACGTGCCGCGCAAGGACTTCTTCGGCGCCCTGCTGCCCGCCCACGCCGAATCGCTGAAGGGCCAGGCACCAAGCGCCCTGGACACCAACCTGCTCATCAAGCAGCTCGACCAGATCTTCGGCGTCGCGCCACCGGTGGAGGCGGACCTTGCCAAGCCCGTGGCCGGCGAGACCGCGCCCGGCGAGCTGGACGCCAGCCAACGCCTGACGCCGGCCGAGGCCAAGAGCCTGGGCCTGGTGGAGGAATCCGGCGTCGACTGGAACGGCGCGCTGGATCTCGACCTGTCGGGCAACGACGCAGCCGCTGCGGCCGAACCGCTGCAGGCCGTGGACATCTCCATCGATGGCCTGCCCGCCGCCGAGAGCCCTGCCGAGCCCGCCAGCGGCGCGCTGCTCATGGACAACCTGCAGCTCGGCTTCGCGTACCAGATGCACACCGGAGAGCAGTGGCAGAAGATGCGCCTGGCCCATGTCAGCGCCGGCCGCAGCTTCTTCATCTTCACGCATGGCAACCGCCATCAGGAGACGGTGACGATGACCGCGCGCATGTTGAAGAAGCTCTGCGAAGCCGGCCGCCTGCGCGCCTACGAGCATGGCCATCTGCTGGAGCGCGCCACGGCGCGCGCCCGAGCGCAGCTGGCAGCACTCGGCGGGACCCGCTGAGCCCTACCAGCGAAAAGGCGCGTTGCCGCTGCCGCGGTAGCGGAACTCCACCGGCGCATCGTCCGCCGTGCTCAGCTGGAAGGACTGCCTGAACGACGCCGCGATGGACTCGCCGTCGTACTGCGGCGGCCGGAACTCCCACAGCGCCAGCGTGGCCGCGGCCCAGCGCAGCACCGAGGGCGGCATGCCGGGCAGCGCCTTGACCTTCACCTCGCCGCAACGACCGGCCGTGTCGACCAGGCACTCGGCCTCAACGGCACCGCCCCAGCCCGCCGACTGCCCAACGTCCAGGGGATAGCCCGCGTAGTCCCGCCGGATCACCAGCGGCCGGACATCCATGCCGATGATCCTGACCTTCCCTTCCTGATCGCCCCGCATCACCTCAAGGGTGATGTAGAGCCCGGTGCGCAATGCGGCTGGCCGCCCTGATGGACTGCGGGGCGGCGGCACCTTCAGGCCAGCGACACGCTGCCTCAGCCCGGCCCAGAACGACGCCGGATGTTCCGCCTCCTCGTGCGCACGCAGCTCCGCGACGCGCCCCTCGGTGTCGAACAGCGCGTCGAACGCGACCACCACTTCGTGGCGATCGCCACCGGATACCAGTTCGGCGCGGCCGGCGGCAAAGCTGTTGCCGGCGCCGGCCATGAGGGCCAGCACGCTGGCCTGGATGAGCCTCTTCATGCGATCTCCCGCCCTGTGCCCTCTGGACGCACGGGTGCCAGCCTCCGCGCCATCGCCAGCGCCGCCGCCAGGCTGGACGGATCGGCAACACCACGGCCGGCGATGTCGAAGGCCGTGCCATGGTCGGGACTGGTGCGCACGAAGGGCAGGCCCAGCGTCACGTTGACGCCGTGCTCCACGCCAAGGTACTTTACCGGGATCAGCCCGTGGTCGTGGGTCATCGCGACGACGACATCGAACTCGCCGCGGCGGGCGCGCATGAAGACGGTGTCCGGTGCGAACGGGCCGCTCGCGTCCAGTCCCAGCGCCTGCGCATCGGCAATGGCCGGAGCGATGTGCAGAATCTCCTCGTCGCCGAACAGCCCGCCCTCGCCCGCGTGCGGGTTCAGGCCGGCGACGGCAATGCGCGGCGCGCCCAGACCCATGCGCCTGAGCGCGGTGTCCGTGATGCGCAGCGTCTCCAGCACGTTCTCCCGCGTGACGCGCGCAATCGCGTCGCGCAACGAGCAGTGGATGGTGACGAGCACCGTGCGCAGTTCCTCATTGGCCAGCATCATGCGTACCGGCACGCCGCCGGCCAGCGCCTGCAGCATCTCGGTGTGGCCCGGGTAGGGCGAGCCTGCGGCGTGCAGGGCCTCCTTGTGCAGGGGCGCCGTGACGAGGCCGCGCGCGCGACCTGCCTGGATCAGCCCGACGGCGGCCTCGATGCAGCGCACGGCCGCAGCACCGGCCCGGGCATCGACCTGTCCCAGCTGCGCCTCCATCAGATCGACCGGCAACGCCTCGGGCTGCCAGACCGGGAGGCAGCGTGCAGGCACCCGTGCCACTTCCTCCGGCCCCTGCAGCTCCGCCACCGCGAGCCCCCCACCGGCGATCGCGGCGGCCCGCCGCATGACATCCACGTCGCCGATCACGACGGCATCCCGCGGCGCATCACGCTGCCACAGCCTCGCGATGATCTCGGGACCGATGCCGCAGGCATCGCCCATGCTGACGGCGAGAGGGGGCGCGGGCCTTTCGCCTAGGGAGTTTTCCGGGGTCATGCCCCATTCTTCCATCACCCCCGCGGCGCGCTGGCAGACTGCCGCCCGGCCCTGTCCCATGGAGACTCCCCTTGCGCAAGACCCTCGTTGCCGCCCTGATCACCGGCCTGCACCTGTCGACTCCCGCCTTCGCCCAGCCTGCGGTGCCCAAACCCGCCGCGACTACGGCCGACACCGCCGCCAAGGCCCGCCAGGCCTTGCTGGCCCTGTTCGACGAAGCCTGGGAGGCCGAGGCCCGCGCCGCGCCCGAATGGGCCACGCTGCGGGGCGACCTGCGCTTCAACGACAGGCTCAGTGATCGCTCCGCCGCCGCCATCGCCGCACGCGACGCCTTCGCCCGAGACATGCTGACGCGCGCGCAGGGCCTCGACACCGCCCCCCTCAACGACACCGACCGCGTATCGCTGGCGCTCTTCGTCAGCCGCTACCAGCAAGACGTCGCGCTGCAGGGTTTCGCTGGCTGGCGCACGCTGACGCTGGGCACGCTGAGCGGGGTCCAGTCGATGCTGGCCAGCTTCGCACGCAACGTGCCGGTCAACAACGAGACCCAGGTCCGGCAGTGGCTGGCACGGCTGGCCGCCTATCCCGCACGCGTGGACCAGGAGATCGCCATCCTGCGCCAGGGCCTGGCCCTGGGCTGGGTCACATCCAAACCCGTGCTGGCGCGCGCCATCGCCCAGCTCGAGGGCCAGTTGCCGGAGGACGTCACCCGCTGCCCGGTCTACGAACCCTTCAACCGCATGGCGGTGGACGCCGGCGTCAAGGCCAGCTACCAGGCCCAGGGCCAGGCTGCGTTGCGCGAGCATTTCTACCCGGCCCAGCGCAAGCTGCTGGCCGTACTCAAGGACGAACTGGCACCCAAGGCGCCTGACAGCGGCTCGCTGTCCGGCTACCCCGGCGGCGACAAGGTCTACGAGGCCCTCATCCAGCGCCATGTGACGCTGGCGCTGGCGGCCGGCGACATCCACACCACGGGCCTGCGCGAGGCCGCGCGCCTGCGCACCGAAATGGAGAAGGTCAAGGCCGAAGCCGGCTTCGAGGGCGACCTCGCCGCATTCAAGAAATTCCTCTACAGCGACCCCAGGTTCTTCAACCAAACCGTCGACGAGCTGCTGGACGGCTACCGAGCCATCGCCAAGCGTATCGACCCCGAGCTGCCCAAGCTCTTCGCACAGCTGCCGCGTTCACCCTACGGCATCCGCGCCATGCCGGCCTACACCGGCGAGGGCGCGGCCGACAACTACAACGGCCCTTCGCTGGATGCAAGCACGGCCGGTTGGTTCAACGCCAATGCGATCGCCTTCAAGCGTCGGCCCAAGTGGGCCATGGAGACGCTGGTGGCCCACGAAACCGTCCCAGGCCACCATCTGCAGATCTCGCGCCAGGTGGAGCTGAGCGACCTGCCGAGCTTCCGGCGCCAGTCGCAGTATTCGGTCTTCAGCGAAGGTTGGGCGCTTTATGCCGAGACGCTGGGACCCCAGATCGGCCTGTTCCGCGACCCCTACACACGCTTCGGCCACCTGCAGGCGCAGATGTTCCGCGCTGCCCGCCTGGTCGTGGACACCGGCCTGCACGCGCTGGGCTGGAGCCGCGACAAGGCCATCGCCTACATGATCGAGCAGACCGGTCACGATCCCGTCTTCATGACGGCCGAGGTGGATCGCTACTACGCCCAGCCCGGGCAGGCGCTGAGCTACATGATGGGCGGGCTGAAGCTCAAGGAGCTGCGCGCACGGGCCGAAGGGCAGTTGGGGTCGAGGTTCGACCAGCGACGCTTCCACAACGCAGTCATCGACCAGGGCGCCATGCCGCTGCCACTGCTGGAGCAACGCATCAACGCCTGGATCGCCAGCGAGAAGGCCAGGCCATGAGCTATCCGATAGGCCGCCCTGGCCAGCCCTGGGGCGACGACGAGGTGCAGGCATGGCGAGCACAGCTCGTCAAGCGCCGCAGCTATGTCCGGGACGTGCTGGAGGTCATCGAGCCATTGCGGCGGGACTTCGACATCGCCGAGTACGGGGCACTGGACTATGACGGCGAGCGTTTTCCACTGCTGGCCGTCCGCAGTCGCGGCTGGCGAGAGGATCTTCCCGTCCTCGTCGTGACCGGCGGCGTGCACGGCTATGAAACCAGCGGCGTGCACGGTGCACTGCAGTTCGTCCGCGCCCATGGACAGGATCTGGCGGGGCGCGCCAACCTGCTGGTGGCGCCCTGCATCAGCCCCTGGGCCTACGAGCGCGTGCAGCGCTGGAACCGGAATGCACTCGATCCCAACCGTAACTTCCGAGAAGGCAGCCCCGCTGGCGAGTCCGCAGCCCTGGTGGGCTTGCTCGCGCCGCTGCGCGGTCGCGTGCTGATGCACGTCGACCTGCACGAGACGACCGACTCGGACGAATCAGAGTTCCGCCCCGCCCTCGCGGCGCGCGACGGCAAGGATTTCGTGCCCGGGACCATCCCCGACGGCTTCTACCTCGTCGACGACATCGACCACCCGCAGCCTGGGTTCCAGCGCGCCGTCATCGACGCAGTCGCTGCGATCACCCACATCGCCCCGCCCGATGCCAATGGGCAGATCAACGCGTCGGAGCTGCAGTCGCCTGGCGTCATCAACTTTCCGGTCAGCCGGTGGGGCCTTTGCGCCGCGATCACGGGTGCCCGCTTCGCGACGACCACCGAGGTCTACCCCGACAGCCCGCGCGCCACGCCCTCCCAGTGCAACGCCGCGCAAGTGGCGGCCGTCCGCGCGGCGGTCGACTACGCTCTGTCCGCTCCGGGCTGATTCACTCGCACACCTTCACGCCCTTGGCCCCCACGCCCTGCGAGGCCTGCAGCAGCGACAAGGCATCGACCAGGCGCCCCATGCGGCGGCGCACGTGTCCCTCAGGATCTCGCTCCAGCTTCACGCACAGGCTCGGGTCCAGCCCCATCGCGATGCGTTCTTCGAAGGTGGGCTTGGGCGAGTTGCTGCGCGGGTCGGTCGTAGCCGGGTTGGCCAAAGCGCCACGCAGGATCTCTGCGCTGGGCTTGAGGTCCAGCCCCCGCCCGCCAGACGCGGCCAGTCCGGGCGAGCCAGCCGCGACACCCACCGAGGCACCTGGGGACACCGCGTCGCCCGCAGCCACCATCTCGGCAACGCTGGGCAGCGCCGGCGGCAGGATCAACGTAAGAGCGACGGGCGCCACCGCTGGCGGCGCGGTTTCAGGACGGGCCACCCGCTCACGCGGCCGAAGCGCAGGCGGCACCACCCGCAGCTCCATGGCGTGGCGCATGTTGCCGGGGCTCGCCGGAAGCCGCCGTGCCTGCCAGGCCAGCAGCAGCAATGCCGCATGCCCCAGCAGCACGGCACCCATGGCCACCTGTCGACGTCGCAGCGACGCCAGCCTCCATGCGCCCTGCCGCCCCGCTGCCCACGCCGCCGTCACACGCCGGACCAGGGCATGGGTCCAGGGCCCCAAGAGGCGACGACGAGCGAAGAGGTCGCCTTGCAGGGGCGACAGCACGGGCAGGAGTTCATCGCCGCATGCTAGGCGGCGCCACGGGCCGTCGGGTTAGGCCAGCATTAGGCGAGGAGCTCAGGCCGGGTTGTCCACGTCGATGAACTGCCAGCTCAGGCCAAGATCCTGTGCCACATGCGCACCCACGCCCTGCACGCCATAGCGCTCTGTAGCGTGATGGCCAGCCGCGATGAAGGCGACGCCAGTTTCACGGGCGTAGTGGGCCTGCGGCTCGGAAATCTCGCCGGTGACGAAGACGTCGGCCCCGGCCGCGATGGCGGCCTCGAAATAGCCTTGCGCGCCGCCGCTGCACCAGGCCACGCGGCGCAGCGCGCGGCCGTCGCCCGGCACGGCCAGTACATTGCGGCCCAGCGCCTCCTGCAGTTGCACGGCCAGCAAGTCCAGCCCGATCGGCGCGATGGCCGCCGTGAAACCCAGGTCCTGGTCGCCGAAGCGCCCGTCAGCCGCCCAGCCCAGCCTCGCGCCCAGCTGGGCGTTGTTGCCGAGCAGGGGGTGGGCATCCAAAGGCAGGTGGTAGGCGAAGAGGCTGATGTCGTGCTGGATCAGCCGGGCAAGGCGCTGCTTCATCCAGCCAGTCACACGCCCGTCCTGGCCACGCCAGAACAGGCCATGGTGGACCAGGATGGCGTCGGCCTTGGCCGCGATGGCGGCATCGATAAGCGCCAGGCTGGCAGTGACCCCGCAGACCAAATGGCGGACGTCTTCGCGCCCCTCCACCTGCAGGCCGTTCGGCCCATAATCCTTGAAGCGCGCTGGCTCCAGCAACTGGTTCAGGCTGCGTTCCAGCGCGGCGCGATCGGTCATGGCTTGAGAAGGATGTTGGGGTGTTGAAACGGCTCTGGCTGATTTTCGCGCAGGCGGTCACGGTGACCCTAGCCATCGTGTTCGTCGTCGCGACGCTCAAGCCGCAGTGGCTGCAGCAGGCCCGCTGGCGCGAAGCACCGAATGCGGTCACGGCCCAGACCGCCCACCAGATCGCCCTGCCCCCCTCCCCGCCCGCCTCAGTGGTACGCGCCGGCTTCGCCTACGCCGCGCACATCGCGGCTCCGGCCGTCGTCAGCATCACGGCCAACAAGGCGCCGTCGCGCGTGGGCCGTGCCCACGAGCAGCTGTTCGGCTTCCCGTTCGGCCCGCGCCAGCCGCGCAACGCCCCGCAGCAAGGCCTGGGCTCGGGTGTCATCATCTCGGCCGATGGCGTGCTACTGACCAACAACCATGTCGTCGAAGGTGCATCCGACATCGAGGTGCGGCTCAGCGACGGCCGCCAGGTCGAGGCCAGGCTCGTCGGCACGGACGCCGAGACCGATCTCGCCGTGCTGAAGATCGAGTTGAGCGGCCTGCCCGCCATCCCCCTGGGCGACGCTGCCAATCTGCAGGTGGGCGACGCCGTGTTGGCCATAGGCAACCCTTTCAACGTGGGCCAGACGGTCACGTCGGGCATCGTCTCGGCGCTGGGCCGCAGCCAGCTGGGCATCAACACCTTCGAGAACTTCATCCAGACCGATGCAGCCATCAACCCCGGCAATTCCGGCGGCGCCCTGGTGGATGCCGACGGACGGCTTGTGGGTATCAACACGGCCATCTTCTCGCGCAACGGCGGCTCGCTGGGCATCGGCTTCGCCATTCCCGTGGACGTGGCGCGCCAGGTGGCCACCGCGCTGCTGAAGGACGGCGTCGTCGCGCGCGGCTACATCGGCGTGCAGACACGCGAGCTGACGCCCGAGCTGGCCGAGATGCTGAAGCTTGGCGAGGCCAAGGGCGTGCTCATCGGCAACGTCGTCGAGGCGGCGCCCGCAGCCAACGCCGGCATCAAACCGGGTGACTTGCTGACACGCATCGGCTCGCACGCCATCACCACCCCGGCCGAGCTGCTGACCAGCGTTGCGGCGCTCAAGCCCAGGAGCACGGTCGAGGTCGGCGTGCAGCGCGGCGGCAAGGCCATGGCCTTCCAGCTCGCCGTGGCGCAGCGACCACCGCTGCGGCGCGATCAGGACGACTGATCGGTGGGCTGATCGGCTTCTTCGGGCGCCTTGGTGTGGCGCACGAAGTAGCCGGCCGCGAACAGGCCCAGCTCGTAGAGCAGGCACATGGGAATGGCTAGCGCCAACTGGGAGACGATGTCCGGTGGTGTGATGACGGCCGCGACGATGAAGGCGACGACGATGAAGTAGCCGCGCCATTCACGCAGCTTGTCCACCGAAACGACGCCGATGCGCGCCAGCACGACGACGATGACCGGCACCTCGAAGGCGGCACCGAAAGCGATGAACATATTCATCACGAAGCCCAGATAGGCTTCGATGTCCGGCGCCGCCGTGATGCTCTTGGGCGCGAAGCTCTGGATGAACTTGAAGACCTGGCCGAAGACGAAGAAATAGCAGAAGGCCACGCCGGCGAAGAACAGCAGCGTGCTGGACACGACCAGCGGCAGCACCAGGCGCTTCTCATGCGAGTACAGGCCCGGCGCGACGAAGGCCCAGGCCTGGTAGAGCACGACGGGCAGCGCCAGCATGAAGCCGGCCAGCATGGTGATCTTCAGCGGCACGAAGAAGGGCGCGATGACGTTGGTCGCGATCATCGTGGTGCCGGTCGGCAGGTGAGCCACCAGCGGAGCCGCCAGCAGGTCGTAAAGCGCGCCCGGGCCAGGGTACAGGGCCAGGGCGCCGAAGCAGACGGCCACGGCGATGATGGCGCGCAGCAGCCGGTCGCGCAGCTCCATCAGGTGGGCGACGAAGGGCTGTTCGGTGCCGGCCAGTTCGTCGTGGTCGGGTTTCTGGAAGGAGCTCATGGCTCAGTGTTTCGGTGGACGAAAGCGCGCCACACGGGCCGCCCCCGACTGGGTATGGCGGCGTACGCCGGCCTTCTGCTTGAACCACATCGGCGTGGCGCCGCGCTTGAGCCGCCAGTTCTTCTTCGGGTGCCGGTACTCGGGCAGTGGCGCAGCGATCGAGGTGCCGGACTCGTAGGACGAAGCGTCTGAGCTGGCGTCTTGCCAGGTCTGGTTCAGCGCCTGTGTGGCTGAGTCCACTTCCTGGCGCACGCTCTGCTCGACGTCGCGAGCCGCGGTCTCGAACTGGGACTTCATCTTCTGAAGCTCCTCCAGCTCGATGGAGCGGTTCACCTCGGCCTTCACGTCGGCCACGTAGCGCTGCGCCTTGCCCAGCAGCGTGCCCACGGTGCGGGCGACACGGGGCAGCTTCTCGGGGCCAATGACGATCAAGGCCACCGCGCCGATCAGCGCGAGCTTGTCGAAGCCGAAATCAAGCACTCGTCAGGCTCAGGACTTGGTCTTGGCGTCCACATCGACCGTGTTGGGGTCGTTGGCCTTGCTGGCCCCGACCTGCTGCGGCGGCGTGGCTGGCGCATCGGCCGAGCCGTCCTTCATGCCGTCCTTGAAACCCTTCACCGCGGCGCCCAGGTCGGAACCGACGTTGCGCAGCTTCTTGGTGCCAAAGATGGCGATGACGACGACGAGGACGATCAGCCAGTGCCAGATGCTGAATGAACCCATGATGTTGACTCCTTGTGGACTGGCTCAAATTCTAGGTGAGGGGCGGCCGTCAGCCTTTCAACCACGGACGCGGCCCGCCCATCACATGCAGATGCAGGTGATACACCTCCTGCCCGCCGTCCGGCCCGGTGTTGATGACGTGGCGGAAACCGTTGGTCACGCCCAGCTCCTTCATCAGCCGCGGCCCCAGCGCCGTCATGCGGCCCAGCAGCGCCGCCTCTGCCTCGGTCACATCAGCCATGGAGGCGATATGGCGCTTGGGGATGATGAGGACATGGACGGGGGCCCAGGGCTGGATGTCGTGGAAGGCGAGGATGTCCTCGTCCTCATAGGCCTTCTTGCTCGGGATCTGGCCGGCGACGATCTTGCAGAAGATGCAGTTCGGGTCGTGGAACACGTTGGATTACCTTTCAGACCGGCATGGATTTGCCGTCGTTCCAGTTCAGGAAGCCGCGCACGAGGCGGTAGACCAGCCAGCACCAGTTCAACGCCAGCACGGCCAGGCCCACGCCAAAGACGGCCGTCGCCCAGCCCACGCAGGCCCAGACCAGCCCCCACCAGAAGCTGCGGATCTGCCAGCGGAAGTGGCTCTGGTAGAGGGTGCCTGCCGTATCGCCGTACTTGACGTGGTTGATGATGATGGCGATGAGCGCCGGCAGCCCGGTGAAGATGCCTACGGCGTAGAGCACGTAGACCGCCAGCGTCAGCTGGCGCAGGCTTTGCAATTGCTGGCCGTCGACCGGCTGTACCTCGAGACTTCCGTCCTGCATGGCGACTCCTCGTCTTGGATCAATCCTGCTTGCGCGAGGCGAACTCGGCCAGGCCGGACAGTCCTTCGCGACGGGCCAGCTCGGCCAGCACGTCCTCGGGCTTCAGGCCGAAGTGGGCCAGCGCGACCATGCTGTGGAACCACAGGTCCGCCACCTCGTAGACGACCTTGCGCGGGTCGCCGTCCTTGGCCGCCATGACGGTCTCGGTAGCTTCCTCGCCGACCTTCTTCAGGATCGCATCAAGGCCCTTGTCGAACAGCTTGGCGACGTAGCTGGTCGCGGGGTCGGCACCCTTGCGGGATTCGATGACCGCACCGACGCGGGAGAGGATTTCGTCACTCATAGATCTTCGCGGGGTCTTTCAGCACCGGCTCGATTGCGCTCCAGACGCCGTTCTCCAGCTTCTGGAAGAAGCAGCTGTGCCGGCCGGTGTGGCAGGCAATGCCAGGCTCGTGGCCGAGCTGGGTGATGGTCAGCAGCACGACGTCGTTGTCGCAATCCATGCGGATGGCGTGCACCTGCTGGAAATGGCCGCTCTCCTCGCCCTTGTGCCAGAGCTTGTTGCGCGAGCGGCTCCAGTAGACGGCTTGACCGCGCTCGGCCGTCAGCGACAGCGCCTCACGATTCATCCACGCAAACATCAGCACGTCGCCCGTACCCTGCTCCTGGGCGATGACAGGCACCAGGCCCTTGTCGTCCCATTTGACCTCGTCCAACCAGTTGCGCATGGTTTCAGTCTAGGTGAGTGGCGCCGACATGGCCGCGTTCCTGGGCAAACCAGTTCAGCACGGGCACCGTGCCAGGCAGCACAGGCCTGACCTGCACCGGCAGGCTGGCCCAAGCCATCTGCTGGCCTTCCAGCATCTGGAACTCGCCACTCCAGTCGAAGACCTTGCAGAAGTTCAGCCGCACCAGCGCATGGGGGTAGTCGAAGATCTCCGTCTTCCATGGCTGGGCCGCACCGATCTGGATGCCAAGCTCTTCCTGCAGCTCGCGCGCCAGCGCCTGCTCGACGGTCTCGCCCGCCTCGACCTTGCCACCAGGAAACTCCCAGTAGCCGGCGTAGACCTTGCCCTCGGGGCGCGAGGTGAGCAGGAACTGGCCATCCGCACGTACCAGCACGCCAACGGCCACCTCGGTGATCGGACGCTCGCTCATTCCACCCGCCCCGCCAGATCACGCGCGAACTGGAAGGCCACGCGACCGGAACGGGAGCCGCGCTCCAGCGCCCAGATCAGTGCCGGCTGACGCGCGGCCTCGATGGCGGCGTCGTCCAGCCCGAAATGGCGCAGCCACTGCGCCACGATGGCCAGGTACTCGTTCTGGCTGAAAGGGTAGAAGCTGATCCAAAGCCCGAAGCGCTCGGACAGCGAGATCTTCTCCTCCACCGCCTCGCCGGGGTGGATCTCGCCATGTTCACCATGGGTGCCGCCGAGGTTGTCGACCATCTTCTCGGGCAGCAGGTGGCGACGGTTGCTGGTGGCGTAGATCAGCACGTTGTCGCTGGCTGCAGCGACGGAACCGTCGAGGATGCTCTTCAGCGCCTTGTAGCTGGCCTCGCCTTCGTCGAAGCTCAAGTCGTCGCAGAAAACGACGAAGCGCTCAGGACGCGCAGCAACCTGCTCGATGAGGTCCGGCAGGTCCACGAGATCCGCCTTGTCGACCTCCACGAGGCGCAGGCCACGTCCCGAAAATTCGTTCAGTACGGCCTTGATCAGTGAGCTCTTGCCGGTGCCCTTTGCTCCCGTCAGCAACACATTGTTGGCCGGCCGGCCAGCCACGAATTGGACCGTGTTGCGCAGAAGCTTCTCCTTCTGCGGCTCGACTTCCTTCAAGTCTGACAAGGAGATACGGCTGACGGCACGTACTGGCTCCAGGCACAGCGAGCCATGGCGGCGTCGGGCACGGAAGGCGGTGGATGCGGCCCAATCGGGCGGCGCGGCAGGATGGGGCAGGACCGCTTCGAGTCGGCTCAGCACCTCCTCGGCACGGTTCAACAGGGATTCCAGTGCGGCAGACATGCCGCCAGTGTAGTTAGCCGATGCTCTTGAGCGACGCTTCCAGCTGCTCCGTCGGCAGCCTCCTGAACCCAGAGCGCGCATAGCGCTGCAGGCGTCCGATGATGAAGCTGGCCCAGACCGAGGCCTGCGCGTTGGCGTGCACGGTGGGCGTCAGAGAGCCTTGGGCCTCGGCCGCCGTGCGCAGAACCTGACGCAGCGAGGATTCGATGCGGTCGAAGAACTGATTCATGCGTGCGACCAACCGCTCGTTCTCGTAGACCAGGGCATCTCCCACCATGACGCGCGTCATGCCGGGGTTCTTCTCGCCAAACTGCAGGATGACGCTGGCGATGCGCGCCGCCTTGCCCGGCGGCGGCAGGGGGTTGGGGTTCTCGACGATCTGGTTGACCAGGCCAAAGACGCTGCTCTCGATGAAGTCGATCAGCGCTTCGAACATCTGCGCCTTGCTGGCAAAGTGGCGGTAGAGGGCGGCCTCACTGACATCAAGCTTGGCGGCAAGCGCCGCCGTCGTGATGCGGTCGGCGCCCGGCTGCTCCAGCATGCCCGCCAGCACCTGCAGGATCTGGGTGCGGCGCTCACCCGGCTTGGGGCGCTTCTTGGGGGCGGAACTGGGGCTGTCGGCGGCGGGCTGGTCGGCGTCCATGGCGGCGGATGCTAATCCCGCAGCCAGCCCAGGCGGCGCGCTTCGTAGATGGCTTCCACCTTCGAGCGGACATGCAGCTTGCGGTAGACCCGCTTGACGTAGGTCATGACCGTATGCGGCGAGACCTGCATGAACTGCGCGATCTCGTCAAAGGTGAAGCCCTTGGCCGCCAAATGCAGCACGCGCGATTCCTGCTCGGACAGCGCGACAACCTCCTCGTCGGCGAGCGTGGCGGCCATGGCCTCCGGCGAGGGGCCGGTCGCCCCCTGCGCGCCGGGCGCAAGCCGCACCAGCAGGCGGCGGGCGATGACGGGACTGATGGGGCTGCCGCCGGCACGCAGCGAACGCAGCTGGCCGGGCAGGTCCAGCGCCAGACTGTCCTTGAGCAGGTAGCCGGTGGCGCCAGCCTCGATGCTGGCGACGACATGCTGCTCGTCGCCGAACACTGAAATCACCATGACCTCGCACTGCGGCCTCGTCTGGGCCGCATGGCGGATCAGCTCAATGCCACTGCCGCCTGGCAGGTCCAGGTCCACCAGCAGCACGTCGGGCTGCAGCTGGTCGAACATGCGCCGCCCCTGGGGCAGATCAGGCGCGATGCCCAGCAACTCGATGTCGGGCACGCTGCCCAGCGCATGCGTGAAGGCCTCCCGGAAGCGGGCTTGGTCTTCGACGATCAGGACCGAGAACGGGGACATGGGCTCTGTGGGCTTTCCTAACGCGGGGTTCGCATTGTCGACCGAGGATAGCCGCTGCCCGCGCGCACCATCCTTCAGAACTGGGGGGAGCGTAGCAAAGCCGCCAGCGAACGCACGCGCCGGCTCACGTAGACAGGCCGCCGGTGCAGGCGGGCGGCACCCGCCCGGCGCAACCACCGCTGCATCCAGACGGTGGACAGGCCCAGGCCGCGGGCAGTCTTCTGGTGGATCAGCGTATCCTCGACGAGGATGCAGCGCTCGGGCCTGAGCTTGAGCCTCGCCAGCACCATGCGGAACATGCGCGCGTCCGGCTTTGGGCGGGACTGGCCGAAGCAGCTCATGTCCTCGATGCAGACCAGGCCATCGAAGACGCCCAGCAGCCCGATGGCCGCCAGCACCCGTTCGGCATAGGCCAGCGGCGCGTTCGTCATCAGGAATTTGCGCCCGGGCAGGCGGCGCAGGGCGGCCAGGTCATGGGCATGGCCGTGCAGATGCTCCTCCAGCCCCGGCAGGCGGTGCGTCTCATGCAGGAAATGCGCGGCCTTGACGCTGTGATGGCGCTGCAGGCCGGTCAGCGTCGCGCCGTAGCGCGTCCAGTAGCGGTGACGCAACGCGACGGCCTCGTCCGTGGAGAGCCCCAGGTGCGTCTCGATGTAGGCCGTCATCGACGCGTTCAGTTCGGTGAATGCGCGATGCGAGGCGTTGTGCAGGGTGTCGTCGAGGTCGAACAGCCAGACCCGGTCGTTTCTCATCGAGACGAAATCATCGTTCCGTAGGCCTGATCCGTCAGCACCTCCAGCAGCATCGCATGCGGCACACGGCCGTCGATGATGTGGACCGCGTTGACGCCGCTCTTGGCCGCATCGATGGCGCCGGCGATCTTGGGGATCATGCCGCCGCTAATGGTGCCATCTGCCACCAGCTCGTCAATGCGGCGCGGCGTCAGCTCTGTCAGCAGCTCGCCCTGCTTGTCCAGCACGCCGCGGATGTTTGTCAGCATCAAGAGCTTCTCGGCCTGCAGCACGGTGGCCAGCTTGGCTGCCACCACGTCGGCATTGATGTTGTAGCTCTCGTTGCTCTCGCCAAAGCCGATGGGGCTGACGACGGGGATGAACTGGTCATCCTGCAGCGCCTTCACGACGCTGGGGTCGATGGAGACGATGTCGCCGACCTGGCCGATGTCGTGCTCCTTGGCCGGATCGTCCTTGTCGATCATCTTGAGCTGCTTGGCGCGGATCATGCCGCCGTCGCGGCCCGTCAGGCCTACGGCCTTGCCGCCGGCGGCGTTGATCAGCCCGACGATGTCCTGCTGCACCTCGCCGGCAAGCACCCATTCAACGACGCCCATGGTCTCAGCGTCAGTCACGCGCATGCCCTGGATGAATTGGCCCTTCTTGCCCAGCTTGTTGAGCGCGTCCTCGATCTGCGGCCCACCACCGTGCACGACGACGGGGTTCAGGCCAACCAGCTTGAGCAGCACCACGTCCTCGGCAAAGTCTTGCTGCAGCTCAGGGTCGGTCATGGCATTGCCGCCGTACTTGATGACGATGGTCTTGCCGTGGAACTTGCGGATGTAGGGCAGCGCTTGCGAAAGGATCTCGGCCTTGTCGCGCGGGGCAATGTGGGAGACGTCGGTGGTGAGGGCGGTGGTCATGCTCGGGCTCCGATGGAATGCGACGCATTCTAGGAAGGGTGCGCGGGTCAAAATGCGGCGCCATGCAAGCCAGTGCCTATCTCAAGCTTTCCGTCGCGACCGCGGTCGTGACCATCGTCCTGAAGACGGCGGCCTGGTGGTGGACCGGCTCAGTCAGCCTGGCCGCAGACGCCCTCGAATCGCTGGTCAACCTGGCCGGCGCCGTGTTCGCGCTGGCGATGGTCACACTGGCGGCCCAGCCGCCGGATGCCGAGCATCCCTATGGCCACCACAAGGCCGAGTACTTCTCCAGCGGCTTCGAGGGCATCCTCATCATCGCGGCGGCGCTGGGCATCCTGTGGGGAGCCATCGACCGCTGGCGTCACCCGGAGCCACTGCACGCCGTGGGCCTGGGCGTAGCGCTGGCGGTCGTCAGCTCGGCGCTCAACGGCGCGCTGGCCTGGGCCATGCTTCGCAAGGCCCGCGAGGTGCGCTCCATCGCGCTGGAAGGCGACGCCCGCCACCTCTTCACCGATGTCTGGACATCGGTCGGCGTCGTCGTCGGCCTGCTGGGCGTCATGGCGACCGGCTGGCAATGGCTGGACCCTCTGCTGGCCGTGATGGTGGCGCTCAACATCCTGCGCGAGGGTGTGCACCTGATGCGCGAGTCCACGCGCGGCCTGATGGACGAGGCGCTGGACACCGAGTCCCAGGCTCGCGTCGAGGCCGTGCTGGACGGATTCCGCCACCCGCACACCATCCGCTTCGACCACGTCACCAGCCGCGTCGCCGGCCAGCGCCGCTTCGTCGACCTGCACATGCACATGCCTTCGAGCTGGACGCTTGGCCGCGCCGCCGCGCTGCGTGCCTCGGTCGAGCAGGCGTTGATGAGCGCCGTGCCCGGCCTGCGCGCCAGCATCCAACTGCTGCCCATGGATGTCGAGGCTCATTTCGACGATCCAAAGGACCTGCTGTGATCGCGCTGCTGCAACGAGTGGGGCAGGCACGCGTCGAGGTGGCCGACCAGGTCGTCGGCCGCATCGGCCACGGCTTGCTGATGTTGGTCTGCGCCGAGCCGACGGACAGCGAGGCCACGGCAGAAAAGCTCGTCGCCAAGGTGCTGAAGCTGCGTGTCTTCAGCGACGACGCTGGCAAGATGAACCGCAGCGTGCAGGAGGTTGGCGGCGGCCTGCTCATCGTCAGCCAGTTCACGCTCGCGGCGGACACCAGTGGCGGCAACCGGCCCAGCTTCTCGGGCGCCGCCCCGGCCGAACTCGGGCGACGGCTCTACGAGCACACGCTGGCGGTCGCGCGCAGCCTGCACCCGGTCGTAGCCAACGGCGAGTTCGGCGCCGACATGCAGGTCCACCTTGTCAACGACGGTCCGGTGACCATTCCGATGCGAATCGCCTAAACCGGACATTTACTGACCACCCGTTCCGTGGGATGGCCGGCAATGACCACGAAGGCTCCAATGCGCGCAGTCCGCGGGCGGCTGCGCGCCGCCCGACAAGCCAAGGAAGGAACCCATGAAGTCGCTCACAGCTGCCCTCGCAACCGTCTTGTTGACTGCCACGCCGCTCGCAGCTCAGGCCCAGTCAGGCAACCTGGCCGTTGATGCCCAGGCCAACATCTTCGGCTATGGCGTCGGCACGCCAGCCCCCGGTGGTGGCGGTGGTGGCGTGCTGGCGCCCGTCATTGCGCTGAACGCCGGCACCGGGCGCACCATCACCTTTGCGGCGAGCGGCATCGCGGGCTGGGGCGGCAGCTTGAACAACGGCCCCGACGGCGGCCTCTTCTCTGGCAGCACCCAGATCCCGGCGGTCGGCCCGATCTCCGGCTACAGCGGCCCGCTGTCGGGCTTCCTGGTGGGCGTGTTCATCGAGGCTGGCGACATCTCCGGCCTGGCCGCGCCGGGCGGACTGTCGTACGCCGGCACGGCGGACTACGCGCAGGCCTCCTATGCCCCCAACCTGCGCCAGGTGTTCTTCATCGGCGATGGCCTGACCGGCACTGGTGCAGGAGCCCCCCAGGTCTTCCATATCCCCGACGGCGCCGGCGCGCTGGTGCTGGGCATCGCCGACGCCTACGGCTTCAATGCCGCGGCCGGCTACTACTACGACAACGTCGGCTCGTTCGACGTCATGTACCAGGCCGTGCCCGAGCCCGCATCCTCGGCGCTGTTCGGCCTAGGCGCGGCAGCTCTGATAGCTGCCGCCGCCCGCCGTCGCCGCAAGGGCTGACTCAGCCCACTTCGATCGTCCAGCGGCAGATGCCGCCCGGCGCCGGACGCGCGAGCGCCAAAGCGCCCACGCGGTAGGCATGCGGGCGGCGCTCGGCCCGCAGTTCGGCACCCGACTCGTCGAGCACGCGCTCAACGCCATGGCCGCGCGGCCCGACACGGTAGCTCAACTCAAGGCGCAGGTCCGCGAGCTGGATGTGCACAAGCAGGCCGTCCAGCACCGTTGGCATGACGGGGTCGACGACCAGCGCCTCGCGCTCCAGCCGCAGGCCCAACAGCGACGAGATCACCAGCCCAAGGGCGATGCCCGGACCGCTGGAGTAGATGCGCCAGCCGCCATCGAGCTGCACCTCCCCGGCCAGCGCGCGGCCGTAGCGCGTCTGGGCCTCGTAGCGGTCGGCGAAGGCGGCATCGGAGCTGGAGTAGTAGCAGTTGGCCTGGCGCAGGCTGGCGCTGGGCACGCGGTCGGCGAGCGCGATCGGATGGGCCAGCGTCAGCGCCTGCAAGAAGGCCTCGGCCCGGCCGAGATGGGCCAACATCTGGGCGTAGCGCAGATGGGCATGCATGTACATGATGCCGATCTCGCGACCGAAGAAGCTGCTGGTCTCGGCGCGCTGGAAGAGCCTGGACGGGCCGCCGCGGTAAGGCAGCGGTGCGTCGAACAGCCTGGCGCCATCGGGGCCCTTGAGGTGCCGCTCGATCAGCGCAGCCTGCGTGTCGGCCTGCTCGGGCGTGAGCAGGCTGTCCAGCACCGCATGCATCATCGGCAGCAGGCTGTAGCGCAGGCCGGTGCGGGTGTCGCGCGGGTGGATCCACAGCTCGCGCTCGCCCTGCACGGGGAAAAGGGCATAACCGGCGACGACATCGTCCTGCACCAGCAGGCGCTGGAACTCGGCGCGCACGCCCATGGCCTCGGCCGTCAGCGCGACGGCCTGGTCGGCCCGCCCGATTCGGGCAAGGGCCGTGGCCAGGGTGTGCAGCATCTGGTGATGCAGCGTGACGGTCCAGGCGCTGCACAGCCGCTCGCGCAGTGCCGGGTCGGCAGGCTGCAGCGAATCGTTCCAGTCACCATGCCAGTAGGCCGCCAACCCAGTCCCGGGCACGACGCGCTGGCGGATCAGGCCCAGCGCCCGCTCGACATGAACAGCCAGCGTCGCCGTCTCGCCGCCATGGAAGGGCAGCACCTCCTCAAGCAGCCCGGCGTCACCGCTGGCGATCAGGTACTGGGCCAGGCCGAGCAGCGGCCAGAAGACGATGTCGCCGTGGGAATCGCCAGCGCGGATGCCGGCTTCGCGCTCGAAGAACATGAACCACTGCGGCCAGTCGCCATCGGGGTTCTGCGCGCTGAAGACGCGCACCAGCAGGTCCCGCACCGGCGCTGTCTGGCCCAGGGCCAGCAGCATCTCCAGCGGCCCCTGGCAGACGTCGCGCGTGCCCCAGCCCCCGCCGGAGTACTGCTCCAGCCCGCGCGGCGACAAGTAGTGCACCAGGGCGTTGTGGGCGTACCAGGGCAGGATGTCCGCGAGCTGCGCAAGCGCCGGTCGAGCCGGTTGCCACCGGGGCAACGCCAGCGGCTGCGCAGCGGGTGGAACGGTCTGCAGCAGCTCGCCATGCAGCGTCAATGCGAAGGCACGGTCCGGCGCGAAGTCCAGGCAGAGCAGCGGCTCGCCGCGGCTGGCGCCGTCCGCGAACAAGCGGCCGTCATCCCCGACGATGACGAGGCCTGGCACGTCGAGGCCGAAGCCCCCGTCGGGAAAACGCTGGGCAAGCTCGCTGCCCGCGGGCGGGCTCAGGCTCAGGCGGTCGCCGCTGCGGACCCATCGGGGCTTGAGTGGCGCAGCGCCATCATCGCCTCCCAGCGCGAGATTCAGGCTGGCGCGCAGGTGCAGCGGACCGCCCTGCAGGACGCGCAGCGCCAGCCCCATGGCCGTTGGCACGGCGCCCGCCTCGGAGACGACTTCGATGAGGCCACCTTCATGGGCATACAGCCAGCGGCAGCGTTGCGGCTGCATCTCGAAGGCGGACGGCAGGCCGAGCAGTCGCCAGTCACCGCCCTCGGCACGCACGAACAGTCGCAGGCCAGCCGTGCGGAACAGGCCCAGCAGGCTGCGCTGCGTGGACAACAGGCGATTGATGCTGACGTGGCCCTGGGTCAGCATTGAATGGAAGACGCCGTCCATCCAGCAGGTCGAGGTCACCGCGCTCTCGTCAGGCACGAGGTGGCCACCGCTGCGCAGGATGTGGCCGTGCGGACGCTGCACGAGCAGCTCCTTCGCACGCAGCACCACATGGGCCGTCTCACCCGCGAAGAAGCTCAGCAACTGGCCGTCCTGCCATTCCTCGTGGCGGTGCCCGCCGGCAAAGAGCTGGCGTCGCTGCTCGGCGTCGAGATCGAGGCTGGCCAGCAGTGGCGCGCTGGCGAAGAGGCTGGGTTCCGGCACGTGACCCGATACGTCGAGCGGTGCGCCAAGCCGTGCCTCGGGCAGCGCCAGCAGCTCAGGCAGCCATGCCAGGTCGTCGGCGCCACTGGCCTGCGCATGATGGGACTGCAGTGCGAGGAAGAAACCGGCCGCCATGCCTTCGCCGGGCGCAAGGACGACGCCCTCGTCCTGCAACGCAACGATGGCATGCTCCTGCTGTATGCGCTGGCCTGGCAGGCCGGCCAGCAGCGCGGGCGGCGTGGCGCCTTCGCGGGCCGCATGCCCCCAGACCTGGACCGCATCGGTCGCGAAGGCCTCGGCCCGCCGCAGCGAACCAGCCAGCAGCCAGGGGTGCTGACCGCGCTGAGCCTGGTTCTGTCGCGCGGCCAGCAGCACGCCCCGCTCCTCGTGCTGCAGCGGCTGCAGGTCGATGTAGTGGCTGACGTAGAACTCATTGGTGCGCACGGTGCCGTAGTCGGCCAGGCCGATGTCCTGCACCAGCACCGGTGCGATCTCGCAAGCCACAGCCGAGGTGTTGTCCACCATCAGGTGCCAGAACACCACGGCGTCGTTGGCCGCCAGGCGCAGTTGCAGACGCAGGGTCAGGCCGTCCCAGTCACCGCGCATCTCGAAGGCGCCTTCGTCGGCATGCACGCCCAGCGGCGACCGCGGGCCGAGCAGGGGTGCAACGCGCCAGGCCCCACCTGCATCGCGCCGGCGCAACCAGACGTTGGCCGGCCCTCCCTCCAGCTCGTTGCCCGGGAAGAGGTTGACCATCAGCGCCGGCCCGAACATCAGGCGGCGCAGTGCGCCGTGGGACAGCAGCTCGGCTTCGAGGCCGGCGTCGTTGCGGATCAGGTGCGGAGTCATGTCTGTTTCTGCGCCAGCAGCCAGGGCAGCAGTTCGCGGTCGTTGTAGGCAGGCGTCCACGAATCGTGGCCCACGCCAGGGTAGATGGTCAGCGACGCTGTGCCGCCCGCGGCGCGCAGGGCTTCGACGCATGCGGCGTGAGGAGCCAGCGGCACGACACTGTCTTGGTCTCCGTGATAGGCGCGCACCGGCACGTCACGCATGGCTGCGACCTTGGCCGGGTCGCCGTAGCCGCAGACGGGGGCGATGGCAGCAAGGTCGCGCGGATGAGCGCACGCCCACTGCCACACGCCGAAACCGCCGAGGGAAAGGCCCGTGCCGAGGCAACGCCGCGGGTCGATGTTCAGCCTGGCCTTCAATGCCGCGAGCAACTTGTGCAACCGCTCCGGGTCCCAGCGCAAGTTGTCCTCGAGCTGGGGGCTGACGACGATGCAAGGGTAGTCGGCACCCTGCGCGACGAGTTTGGGCGGACCATGGACCTTGACCTTCTCCATGTCGGTGCCACGCTCGCCGGAGCCGTGCAGGAACACCAGCAGCGGCCAGGCCTCTGTTCGCTGGCCATACTCGCGCGGCAGCCAGATCCAGAAACGCACTCCTTCGAGCTGCCAGGGGCGCTGCTCGCCCGCGGCCAGTCCCTGCGGCGGCGCAGGCGGCAGGGCGGCGCAGGCACTGAGCAGCACCGGTGTCGTCGTCAGCAGCTGGCGGCGGGTGATCGTCATGGCGTAGGCTCCAGTTGGATGGTCGTGGCATGGGCGGGCAGGGACAGCTCTCGGCCCTGCCATTGCAGCCCTTGAGTTCCGACGTTAGCGCGCGGTAACCGCTCCGTACCGGACCAGGCCAGGCGCAGCTCCCCCGACAGACGCTCAGGGCGACGGTCGATGTGCAGCGTCCAGCCACCATCGGCGCGTCGCAGCAGGCGGTAGTCCAGCCGGCCCCATGCCGTGGACAGGCCGGCCACGCCGATGTCGCCGGCCTGGCGCCACCCCGCAGGCAGACCGGCGCCTAGCACCAGGTCTGTGTCGGTCTCATACGCGAACAAGTCCAGCGCCGAGCGCAGGTAGTCTGACGAGACCCAGGCGTGCGGCATGTCGCCGAGGAAGCGGGGCTCGCGCGCATCAGGCAGCACCACCTCGGCCCACTGGTTCCAGCCCGCAGGGCGCTGATGGCCGAAGAACCATGCCAGCAGCCGATGGGCCTCGTCCACGCGGCCCAGGCGCACGAGCGCGCTGACGTTGCGCAGCTCGTAGGGCGTGTAGTCCCGCCAGGCCTTGCGGCCGTCCATGCGGGCCTGGGCCTCTGCGACGTAGCGGTCGAAGGTGGCGCGCAGCAGGTCCGGTGCCAGCCCGCCGGCCTGCGCCGGGTTGAGTGCCATGGTCGTGGACGTGGCGTCGAAGTCGCCGCGGTCGGCAGCACCGGCGATGTGGTCGAGCTTGTAGTGTCTGGCGGTCGCCATGATCGAGGCGCCGAGATCGGCCTCGAACTCGTCACGCGACACTGCCCAGCGGACCGCTTGCGCGGTGTCACCCATGGCCTGGGCGATGTGCACTGCATCCTTGTAGCCGCGCAGCGCCCAGAAGTCGTCCCAGTAGGAATAGGCCGGCTTGTCGGAATAGCCCTCGTGGCTGATGGACGGCGGCATCAACCCCTTGAAGCGCGGGTCCGCGCCGGGTGCACGTTCGCTCAGGCGCAGGCCCTCCATCCAGGCCATGACGCGCTGCACCCTAGGCCAGTGGCGCTCCAGCAGCGCACGGTCCTGGGTGTGGCGCCACAGCTCGGCAACGGCAAACAGATACTGGCCGTGGCTGTCGTTCTCGACCACGGGGTCGGCGCCACGCTGGTCCACGCAACAAGGCACCTTGCCGCTGTCGAAGATGTAGCCGCCGAACCAGTCGACGAACTCGGCAGCCGCCCGCGCCTCACCCATGCGCACCAGGCCGGCCACCATCATGGCGCCGTCGCGTACCCAGGACCGGGCATAGGAGCGCGTGCCGGGTCGCAGAGCGGGGCCGTCGCGGGACATCAGGATCTGGGCCAGCGCGCTGCGCATGGTGTCGGCAACGGGCTGGGCCTGAGGAGGGAGGCGCAACTCCAGCGTGCCAAGGCGCTCGCGCCACTGCGCGGCGGCGATGGCCAGCCGGGTGTCCAGCGCACCAGCCTCGCCGCCAGTCGCCCAACCCAGGCTGCGCGCCTCGCCGGGCGCAAGTTCGACATCGAAGCGCATCAGCGCCGAGGGCATTCCCTCGGCGTCATCCAGCCGGGTCAATGGCGCGGCCTGCAGCAGGGCCGCAAGACCGGGGCCGGCGTTCCAGGGCGCTGCGCGGATCTCCGTGGGCGTCTCACGCGGCTGAAGCACCAGGCCCTCCGCGGCGAGCCGGCCATCAGCCCAGGCGAGCGACGGCAGCGGGCTGACGCCACCCGGGGTCGACAGGAACTGCTGCGGCGGGTTGACCTGCCAAGGGCGCAGTACCAGCAGCAGCGCGTAGCGTTGTGTCTTCCCCGTCGGATTGCGAAGCGTGTAGCGGGCCAGCAGCCGCGGTGCCTTGGCAGGGCCGTCGGCACCGGCCTCCACGCGCAGCTCGACGTCCGCATGGCGCCATTGCACGACAGGCAGCGCATGTTCGACGAGATCGTGCTCGATACGCGCCTGGGCCCAGGTGACGAGGCGGCCATCGGCCAGGCTCACGGCCGGCTCGATGCTGGGGCCTCCACGTGTCAGCTCGATGGCACCGTCTTCGCTGACGAGGCCGGAGCGCTGGGCACCGCCGTCGACGCCGACGACAGTCCAGTAGTTCTGCTCGCCAATGAAGGCACGCGGCAGGTCCCCACGCGGCAGGGAACGGGCGATCTCGGCGACAGCGGCGTTGCGGTCCGGCCATTGGGCGGCATCGCGCAGCTCGACCTCCGGCGGCTTCCTGCCTTCATAGCGCAGCCGCATCCAGCGCCATTCCTGCTCGCCGACGAAGAGGGCGCGGCCGGGGTGTGCAGACAGCAGCTTCCAGCGCCGGTTGTCGTCCGACACCTCGACACGCAGCGCCGAACCGCGGACGAACCACAGGCCGTTGAATTCGCGCAGGTGCTGGTAGTCCAGCGTCACTTCGCCTGCACCGGGCTTGCGCCTGGGTTCAGGCCAAGCCTTGGGTGCCGGCGCGCGCGGCTCCATGGCGAGTGCGCCGACGCAGAGCTCCCCGGCCCCGCCTCCCTGCTGGCCGGCAACGACGACGAACTCGACGAAACGGCTCTGTCTGAGCACGCGATCCTCGGCCGGCCCCCAGGCGAAGGCGACGTGGCGGCGCTTGAAGCGCATCTCGGTCAGCGCGTCCGGCAAGGGCAGCGCCGGTCGGTTGATCCACCAGACGTTGTCGCCACTGGCGTCGACGAACTTGATCTGCACGTCGTTGCCCCGGCCCTTGCCTTTGAGGCGAGTCGTCAGCGCGAACTCGGCCGGCCAGTGCAACGGCAGCTCCCGGCGCATGACCGCATAGCCGGAGACGCCGGCGAAGTCGTAGTCCAGGCACAGGCTGTCGTCACGGGCGTCGCGGCGCAGGCTGGCCTTGACCTGGTCGGAAGCCGTGGCCTTCCACGGCGACGCGTCCCTCATGTCGTCGAGCATGGCGGCGCCAGCCGCCTGGATCGACAAAAGCAGGGACAACGCAATGGCCTTGATCACTTCACACTTCCCATCAGCAGGCCCTGCATGTAGTAGCGCTGCAGGGCGATGAACAAGGCCAGTACCGGCAGCACCGTGATGACGGCGCCGGCCATCATCAGTTCGCTGTCTTGCACATGCTCCCGTGAGAGCGCCGCCAGCGCGACGGGCAGTGTGTGCATTTCGCCATCGGTCAGCACGATCAGCGGCCACATGAAGTCGTTCCAGCTGCCGAGGAAGGCGAACACCGCCAGCGTGACGAGTACGGGCTTGAGCGTCGGCAGCACGATGTTCCAGAAGATGCGCCACTCGCCGGCGCCGTCCAGCCGCGCGGCCTCGAGCAGCTCGTCGGGTACGCCTCGCGCGTACTGGCGCACCAGGAAGATGCCGAAGATGCCGGCCATGCTGGGGATGAGCACGCCCATCCAGGTGTTCACCAGACCCATGCCCTTGAGCATCAGGAACAGTGGCAGCATGGCGACTTGGCCAGGGATGACGAGCGCCGCGATCAGCAGGCCGAACACGCGCTCGCGATGGCGGAAGCGCAACTTGGCGAACGAGTAGCCGGCCAGTGTGTTGAAGCTCACGGAAACCAGCGTACTGACGGTCGCCAGCCCCAGGCTGTTGACGAAGGCGCGCTTGAGGCCGCCGTCGCCCAGCAGTTGCTGGTAGTGCTCCAGGGTCGGGTGCTTGGGGATCAGCGGCGGCGGCAGGCTCTGGGCGGTGCCGGCCGGCATCAGCGACACGCAGACCATCCACACCAGCGGAAAGGCTGCCAACGCGGCGAATGCCCACAGCACGCCGTTGACGAGGAGCCCCTTGGGTTTCATGCGCCCTCCCCCGTCCAGCGCCGCTGCAGCGCGATCAGGCCCTTGCTGACCATGACGATGACAACGAAGAGCACGAAGGCTACGGCCGAGGCCAGCCCCAGGTTCCACCACTTGAAGCCTTCCTCATACATCAGGTAGAGCACACTGACGGTGCTCTGCAAAGGCCCGCCCTGGGTCATCACATAGGGCTCAGCAAAGAGCTGGAAATAGCCCGCCGTCGTCAGGATGGTGACCATCAGCAGCGTTGGCGCGATGCTCGCCAGCGTGATGTGGCGGAACTGCGCCCAGCTGCGCGCGCCGTCCAGCCGCGCGGCCTCGTAGAGGTCCCGGGGCACGGCCTGCAAAGCGGCGATGAAGATGATCATGTTGCCGCCGAAGTTCTTCCAGGCTGCGAACAGGATGATGGTGGGCATGGACCAGTGCGGGTCGCCTAGCCAGTCCACCGGGTCGATGCCCAAGGACTGCAGCGTGTAGTTCACCAGGCCGTACTTCACATGGAAGAGGTAGCGCCAGATGACGGCCACGGCCACCAGCGTCGTCACCACGGGCGCGAACAAGGCGGTGCGCAGCAGTGGCTTGTAGCGCACTAGCCTGGACTGCAGCAGCACTGCGGCGGCCAGCGACACACCGATGGACAGCGGCACACCCAGCACGACGAAGTAGAGCGTGTTGCCCAGCGCCTTCCAGAACAGCGGCAGGCCCAGCACATGCAGATAGTTGTCCAAGCCCTGCCAGCGCAGGTTGCGCGGATCGGCCAGCGCGTAGATGTCGAAGTCGGTCAGGCTCAGCGCCAGACCGGCGAAGACGGGTACGCCGAAGAACAGCGCGATGACAATCAGTGCCGGGGCGGCGAAGGCCCAGGCGGCGAGGGACTCGCGGCCGCTGTGCTTCATCCGTGCCGCTCCAGCATCCAGCGGCGCTTCTCGAGGATGCCGTCGACCAGGGAGTCCAGCCCCCGCACCGTCGCGTCCAGGTCGGTCACGCCATGCACCGCGCGCGTGGCTGCCAGCTGCATCTCCTTCTCGATGCGCTCCCACTCGGGAACGGCCGGCGCCGCGCGCACGCGCTGCAGCTGGCGGTGGAAGGCGGCGGCGTGACGGTCCTCGGCCAGCGTCGCACCGTTCAGCGGCAAGGCCCAGGCGCTGCGCCGCGCCGGCAGGTCGCCCGTGAGACGGTAGAACTCCAGCTGTACCTCGGGCCGGCTGAGATAGCTGATCAGCGCCCAGACCTCGGCCTTGTAATGCGAGCGCCTGAACATCGCGAGGCTGGCGCCGCCGGCGATGGACATGCCCGGACCGTCCGGGCCAGGCAGCTCGGCCGTGATCCACGCGGTGCCCAGTTCGGGCGGCAGTCGGCGCTTGAACTCACCGATGTCCCAAGGCCCCGACAGATAGAAGGCGAAGTGGCCGCGCCCGAACTCCTGCCAGAGGTTGCCGATCTGAACCTCGCTGACGCCGGGTGCCTCGCCGCGCCGGAAGCGCTCCAGGTAGAAGGCGAGCGCCTTGCGAAAGCCCGGTCCCGAGAAGTTGCCGTAGCGGCCTCCGTCCCGCAGCACCTCGTCAGGCTGCTGCAGGGCCAGGGCCAGCAACGGCGCGGACTCGTTGGTGGGAAGCAGGATCGGCTTGTCCATGCCCTGCTGCCGCAGCCGGGCCAGGGTTGCTCGCCAGTCGTCCCAGCTCTCGGGCATGGACGGGATGCCGGCGCGCGCAAGCAGATCCTGGCGCACGAACATCAGCCGCGTGTCGACATACCAGGGCAGGCCCACGCGTTGGCCGCCGGGCGCGTTGGTCGCCCAGATGCCATCGAAGTAGTCACCCGCTGCAAGCGCCGGCGTGCGGGCCAGCCAGGGCTCCAACGGCTCGAGCGCGCCAAGGGCCTGCATCTCAGGCAGCCACGTATTGCCGACCTGGGCCAGGTCGGGCGTGGCGTCGCCAGCGAAGGCCGTCAGCAACTTCTCATGTGCCGCCGTCCATGGCAGCTGTTCGACCTTGACGCGCAAGCCTGGGTGTTCGCGCTCGAAGGCCGGCATCAGCTGGGCCACGACCTCGCTCTCGCGTCCCATGGCCCAGAAGCGCAGCGTGGTCGCACCGCCATCGCGGGCGCAGCCGGTGAGCGCGGCAGCGCCAGCGGCGGTGAGCAGACTTCGACGGCGCATGCGCGTCAGGCCAGCCAGCCGCCCGCGAATCCGGCCCTCTTCAAGCCCTTGACCAGGTGCGCATTCCTGCGCATCACCTGCCAGATCAGTTCTCCGCGGTGGTTGCCCATCATCGCGAGCAGAGGACCTTGGTCAATGCCCAGCATGTCGGTGTCCACCCAGCCCTTGCCTGGCTCGATGCGGCCATGCTGCAGCTTCACATCAGGGTAGTTGAAGCTCGGGTTGAATGAGTCCCAGAAGCCATAACGTCCCCACGTGTGGGGGTGACGTTCCTTGATGGCCATCAAGGCTGGGACGACGATCTCCGGCGCGAAGGCGATGGAGCTGCCCGACGCGTAGGGCGCGAGCGTGCCGTCGTCATACAGGCCCATGCCGCGGCCTGCATAGCTGATGAAGCGGCGCTTCTCGGTCTTGCCGGCGGTGGTCGTGTAGCTGAGCGTGATGTCGGCCGGGCCATCGCTGGCACTGATGCCCCAGACCTCGGCGCTGTAGCCCCGCCAGCCCAATGGGTTGGCCTGGGCATAGGCCTGCTGCGCATAAGTGGCGCGGCGCGAGTTCTCGAAGTAGTCGAAGCCCTTCGCTGCCATGTAGGCGTCACGGATGCCGCGAAAGTCCACCCAGCAATGCGAGAACTGGTGGCCGAACAGCGGTGGAAAGCGCAGCAGGGTCTGGCCGTAGCTCTCGCCCCAGCTGTGCTGGTCATAGGTACTGAGCCAGGCGTCATAGGCCTCGGGCTTGAGCGGTCGCGTGGGTGAGCCCAGGGCCAGCAGGTAGACCAGCATGGCCTCGTTGTAGCCCTTCCAGTCGTTGGGGATGTGGCCGTTCTCCGGCGTCCAGCCATGACCGATGGAGGGCGGGCGCACCTGGGCCCAGGCCCAGTCGACGCGGCCGTAGAGCTCGTCCACCAACGCGCGGATGCGGGCCTCGTCGGCATGCTCGCCATCGAAGAAGCTCTGCGCGTGCAGGGCACCCATCAGCAGCAGCCCCGTGTCCACGGTGGACAGCTCGCAGCGGTCGAAGCGCAGGCCCTCCTTCATGTCGAGGAAGTGATAGAAGAAGCCCTTGTAGCCGGCCACGCCGCGCTTGCCCGGGCCTTGCGGCAGGTCGGCGAAGAAGCGCAGCGTCGTCAGCGTGCGCTGGCGGGCCTGCTCGCGCGTGATGTAGCCCCGCGCCACGCCCACAGGGTAGGCACTGAGCGCAAAGCCGACGGCCGCGATGCTGGCGAACGAAGGCGTGGGCCACCGATCCGGCGCAAGGCCTGTGCGAGCGTCGGTGGTTTCCCAAAAGAAGTCAAAGGTGCGGCGCTCGAGGTCGGCCAGGAAGGCTTCGGTCGAGGGCGTCTCGGCCCAGGCCGGCAGCGCGCCAGCCAGTGCGAGGCCGGCGCCATGCGCAAGCAGGGCTCGTCGGGTCAGCAGGTCCATGGTGGATTCGATTGTGGGAGCCGGACTCACCCGGCTCCCGAGGACAAGGGTCAGAAAACGTAGTTCACGCCGAGCTTGAACTGCCGCATCGGGCCGCGCACACCGGTGCGCTTGCCGAGGTCGGCGTTGTCGCCACCGATGGCGTTGACCGGCGTCGTCGTTGGGCCACCGCCCCAATCGTTGTAGTAGCCCCAATTGGCCGTGTTGAACAGGTTCAGCACGTCCACGCGCACCTGCAGATCACCGCCATAGACCTTGAAATTCTTGGACAGGGCCATGTCGAGCTGCTTGAACGAGTCGGAGTCCGCCTCGAGGTAACGACACTTATCCCAACCAAGGTGGCAGTCGGTCACCTGGCGCGGGTTGCCGCTGCCGTAGGTCAGCTTGCCCGACAACTGCATGCCCCAGGGCAACTTGTCGATGAGGCCGCCGACGACGAGGCGATGCTTCTCGGTGTCCTTGTTCGGGTTCCAGCCGTGGGTAGACTTTCCGTAGGTCCAGTCGAACACGTCCGCATCGCTCCAGTCGCGGTCCTTGGTCTTGGCGTCGGTGTAGGTGTAGGCCACCGTCATGCTCCAGCCGCTCGCGACCGTGTAGGGCTTATCCAGCGACAGGTAAAGGCTGCTCGACTTGGTCTCGCCGACGAAGTCGCCCAGGACCACCGTGCCAAAGCCGTTCGGGCCGCCCCAAAGAGGGTCGATGGAGCTTTGCGTGCCATAGCCGCCATTGGGATCACGGTTGCCACCGAACCAGATGAACTGGTTCTTGGCATGGATGTTGGACACGGCCACATCCGCATTCCACGAACCCAGCGCCTGACGCACGCCGAGGCTGAACTGATCGGCGAAAGGCATCTTGAACTTGTTCTTGATGAGCCAGATCTCACCGCCCGGCTGCGCATTCTTCTGAAGCTCGTCGAGCGCGTTATTGGCCATCTTGCGGTCGTAGCTGCGGCCCCAGCCGCCGTAGACCACCGTGGCCTTGTTGCCGAGCAGGTCGTAGGACGCGCCGATACGCGGCGCAATCGCACCCTTGTAGGCCTTGCGGGAGTTGCCAGTGGAGATGTACTCCTCAATGTTGATGCCGCCCTTGGCAAGCGATTGCGCGTATGTCTGGCCAGCCGGCGCGGAGACACCGCCGACGGTACGGCCATCCAAGCCGCGCAGCGCTGCGGCACGGTCGGCTGGCGTCGCATAGTCGTTGTTGAGCATGTTGTCCTCGTAGTCCCAACGGGCGCCGAGGTTGAGCTCCAACTGCTTGGTCAGCTTCCAGTCGTCCTGTACATACATGCCGTACTGGTTGTTGCGCAGGTCCACCGAGACGGACGGCACGGCCAGTGTGATGCGGCACTGGTCGCTGCTCAGACCGTTGCTCGCAACGGTGGTTCCGGTACAGACGAGACCATTGAAGTAGGGCAGTCCGGTCGTCGTGTTGACGACGGTCTCGATGGTCGGCACGCGGTAGGCAGTGCCGCCAAGCTCATACTTCATCGCGCGGAACTGCACGCCACCCTTGATGACATGGCCGGCGATGCCGGTGAAGGTCAAGTCATCCTTGAAGTAGGCGCCGCTCTGGCGCCGATCCTGCGCGTTCGGCGAGCCGCCGGTGAAGAAGATGTCCTGAACGTTGTTCAGCGTGTTGGTCGGCGAGTACTTGTAGCGCACCAGCGGATCGGTGGCGTCAGACTGCGGGTTCCACTGCGAGCGCTCCAGGCCCACACGGGCCTCGTTGACCCAGCGGTCGCCAGCATACTCATGCTTCAGGTCGACACGGTACTCGTTGTTGTTGTTGTTGATGGCCGTGGTGGCAGACGTATGGTCGCCGTCGACCGCGTAGCTGGTCTCCTTGCGCAGCGTGACCGACAGGTCCAGCCGCTGACTTTCGTCGATCTCGGCAGAGAGCTTGCCAAACAGCAGGTGCTCCTTGAACTTGTTCTTGAAGCCGATTTGCTGGCCCGCGAGGGAAGGGATGACGCCGGGGCTGCCAGGGTACTTGTCAAGGTTCTGCGCGCTCAGCTGCTTGGGCTTGTCGATGGTCTTGCCGTCGTAGGCCAGAAAGTAGTGCAGCTTGTCCGGCTTGATCGCGCCGCCAACGCTGAAGCCAGCCTCGATCTGCTTGTACGACGGGGGCTCGATTTTGTTGGCCTTGTCCTGCTCCTGAATGGGGCTCAACGACGTCCAGTTGCTGCCCGTGCGATTGACGTAAACGTTTCCATGCGTGTCATTGCCACCCGACTTGGTGACTGCGCTGATCGCCACGCTGGAGACCTGGTCGTACTCGGCCTTGTAGTTCTGAGTCAGCACGCGGTACTCGGCGATGGCCGTTTGCGGGAACGGGTTGCCCTGACTGGTGTCCTGGCCGCCGACACCGCCGCGCAGGATGTTGTTCTTGCGGCCCACGCCGTCGATGAACACGTTGACGTTGTCCATGTTCTGCGAGCCGCCGCGCAGTCGCGTGTTGCCACTGGGGTCAGTGTCGAAACGCACGCCGGGCGCGAAGTCGGCGGCCGACAAGAAGTTGCGAGAGGCCTGCGGGATGGCCTCGATCATCTTGTTGGAGACCGTCGTCCCCACCTGAGAGTCGATGACGCCCTGGCGCTGTGACGAACCTTCGATGACAACGGTGCCGAGCTGGGCGCTGGCGCTAACGAGGTCCAGTGTGGCGTTCTGGCCCACCGACAGCGTGACGAGGCTGCCACCGGTGGCTCCGGCAACGCGTACCTCGTAGCTGCCCGGCGCGAGGCTGGCCAGCACGTAGCTGCCGTCGGCCAGCGTCTTGGTGCGGTAGGTGTTGCCGTTGGCCTTGTTGACGGCGACGACATCCGTACCGGCTGGCGCCGAAACGCCGGCCGCCGTGATCGTGCCGCGCACGGTCGCGCTAGATGTCTGCGCGGAAGCAGCGCCAGCAAGCGCGAAGAAGACCGCCGTGGCCAGGGCGTGTCTGCGCCATGGCGTGCGATTCGGAACTTTGCTCATGTCCATGTCTCCTGTGTTGTCGGACGGGATTCAAGTCTGATGGCCGCCGCAGGAGCGGCGCACGACGAGCTGCACCGGCATCACCGTAGCGGTCCGGTCGTCGGCTTCTTCTTCGAGCGCGTCGGCCAGTGCGTCGAGCGCCTGGCCGCCGAGGGCGGCGATGGGCACGTGCATCGTCGTCAGTGCGGGACTGACGTAGCGGGCGACCGGGATGTCGTCAAAGCCTGCGAGGGCGATGTCCTCGGGAATGCGCACCCCGCCGGCTTGCAGCTCGCCGAGCAGGCCGATGGCCATGATGTCGTTGGCTGCAAAGACCGCGTCAGGCCGCTCGGCTGCAGGCAGGGCCAGCAGGGCCGCGCCAGCACGCTGGCCACCGCCTTCGGAAAAGTCGCCTTCCAGCAGCCAGGGTTCGGCGCCCGCGGGCAGGCCGGCGCGATAGCCACGCTCGCGCTCGCGCGCCTCGAAGTTGGCGCCCGGCCCGCCGAGGAAGGCGATGCGCCGCCGGCCGGTGCCGACGAGGTGCTCGGTCATCGCCCTCGCGCCACCGAAGTTGTCGATGGCGAACACCGGCCGCGTCGGGCGCTTCACGCCGGAGTTCAGCAGCACAGCCGGTAGCGAAGGCGGCAGGTTCTGCGACAGGAAGTCGTCATCGGCATGTGGCGACATGACGATGAGGCCGTCCACGCGGCCGTTCATCGCGCGCAGCGCGGCGGCGGCCTCATCGGCATCGTCATGGGAGCTGGAAAGCAGCAGGTGCAGGCCACGCGCGCGGGCCGCCTGGTCGATGCCGCGAATGAGCTCTGAGAAGAACTCGCCGTGCAGGTCGGGCAGCAGCGCACCGACGGTGTCGGTGCGGCGCGTGATGAGGCTGCGTGCGGCGCCCGAGGGGCTGTAGCGCAGCTCTCGGGCCACGTCGAGGATGCGCTGGCGGGTGTCGGGCAGCACGTTCTCGGCGCCGTTCAGCGCTCGCGACACGGTGGCCACCGACACGCCCGCCACGCGGGCGACGTCCTTGATCGTCGCGGGCGATGCCGTCATCGCTGCTCCAGGTTGGCGCCGTGAGTGGCGATGACTTCGGCGTAGAAGCGCGCACTGGCCTTGGGCGTGCGCCTCTGGGTCTGGAAGTCCACGTGCACGAGGCCGAACCGCTTGGCATAGCCCAGCGCCCATTCGAGGTTGTCGAACAGCGACCAGGCGCAGTAGCCCCTCACATCGGCGCCGCGGGAAATTGCGTCCTGCACGGCGGCGATATGGGTGCGCAGGTAGTGCACGCGCAGCGGGTCGTCGATGCGCCCGTCGACTGCCGTGGGCGGGTCGTAGAAGGCGGCGCCGTTCTCGGTCACGTAGAGCGGCAGGCCGCCGTAGCGTTCATGCATCCACACCAGCGTATCGGCGAGGCTCTGCGGGTGCAGTTCCCAGCCCGTCTCCGTGTAGATGGCGCCGGGCTGGCGCTGCGGCGTGGCGGGCACCGGCCAGGCCTTGGCGTCGTGGCGCACGACGGCACGGGTGTAGTAGTTCAGGCCGAGGAAGTCGACGGGGACCTTGAGCGCCTCGACCTCGGCGGCCGGCCAGTCGGGCCAGGCCTCGCCAAAGACCTCGCGCAGCTCGTCCGGGTAGCTGCCCAGCATGGCCGGATCGAGGTACTGACGGTTCATGTAGGCGTCGGCCAGGCACGCCGCATGGCGGTCGTATTCGCTGGCGTCGGCCGGCAGGTGCTTGGGTTCGATATTGACGACCAGACCGATGCGGTTCTTGCCGGTCGCACGATAGGCCTGCACGCCCTTGGCATGGGCCTGCATCAGCCGGTGGGCCGCGATGGCGGCTTCGAACGCACTCTTGTGGCCAGGCGCCAGGGCTCCATGCATGAAGCCGCCATCGGCCACGACCCAGGGTTCGTTCAGCGTGACCCACATGGGCACGCGGTCGTCCAGGGCCTTGAAGCAGACCTGCGCGTAATCAGCGAACCAGTCCGGCATGTCGGGGTTGAGCCAGCCGCCGCGGTCGTCCAGCGCCGCGGGCAGGTCCCAGTGATGCAGGGTCACCATGGGCTGGATACCGGCAGCCAGCAGTTCGTCGACGAGCCGCTCGTAAAAGCCAAGGCCGGCCGCGTTCACGGCGCCCCGCCCTCCGGGCAGCACGCGGTTCCAGGCAATGCTGAAGCGGTAGGTGTTCAGGCCCAGCTCGCGCATCAGCGCGACATCGTCCTTCATCCGACGGTAGTGGTCGCAGGCCACGTCGCCCGTATCGCCGCCAAGCACCCGGCCGGGCGTGCGCACGAAGCGGTGCCAGTTGCTGATGCCGGCACCATCGGCCAGCGGCGAACCTTCGATCTGATAGGCAGAAGTCGCGCAGCCCCAGAGGAAGCCGGGCGGAAACGGTTGTCTCATCCGTTGGACCGGCTGTGCTTGCGCGTGCCGGTGTCATGTAAACGTTTACATGCATTCTTTCCATGATCGACGTCCGAGTCAACAGCGTGTTTACCCGCGCGTGGCCCCGTAGAAAGAAACGCCGGCTGCACGCTGCCCGGGGGGCAACGCGCAGCCGGCGTGGTGCCGATCAAATCACCCCGAGGCGCTCAGTCTCTCGGGTGAAGCTGTTCAGTCCGCGTACTGGCCCGCAGCCTTGATGACCGGCCCGAGCTTGCCGATCTCGGCCTCGACGAACTTCTTGTGCTCGGCCGGCGCCAGGCGCGCGTCGCTGATGACGACGGCGCCCAAGGCCTCCTGGCGCTTCAGGAAGTCGGCGTCCTTCAACGCGACGCGCAGCGCGGCGTTGAGCTTGTCGATGACAGCCTTGGGCGTGCCCTTGGGCGCGTACAGGCCGTGCCAGACGGAGATGCTGAAACCCTTGACGCCGGACTCGTCGGCCGTCGGCAGCTTGGCCAGCGCCCCCACGGGCAGGCGCTTGGGCGACATCACCGCAAAGGCCTTGACCTTGCCGGCCTCGATCTGCCCGGTGGTGTTGGTGGTCTGGTCGCACATGATGTCGACCTGGTTGCCCAGCAGGTCGTTCATGGCCGGCGCGGTGCCCTTGTAGGGCACGGTCGTCATCTCGAACTTGATGGCGGCCTGGTACATCAGGCCACACAGGTGCGAGGCCGAGCCGACTCCGGCATGCGCGAGATTGACGTTGCCCTTGTGGGCGTCCAGCCACTTGGTCAGCTCAGCGTAGTTGGAGGCCGGCAGCGAGGGGCGGCCGATCAGCGTCATCGGCACTTCGTTGACCATGCCCAGGTACTCGAAGTCCTCAAGCGTCTTGTAGGGCAACGTGCGATACAGCGCCGTGGCGCTGGCGATGCCGATGTGGTGAAGCAGCACCGTGTAGCCGTCGGGCGCGGCCTTGGCCACCTTGTTGGCGCCGAGCGTGCCGCCGACGCCGCCCACGTTCTCGATGACGAGGGTGGCGCCCAACGGCTTGCGCAGCGCCTCCGCGAGATCTCGGGCGACCTTGTCGGTCGGGCCTCCGGCCGCGAAGGGCACGACGATGGTGACGGGCTTCTCGGGGTACTGGGCCAGCGCGGGCAGGCACAAGAGCAGGCCCGCGGCGAGCAACATGGAACGGCGCATCAAGACGTCTCCAACGGTTAGCGACGGTCTTCGATGAGCTTGCCGTCGTTGGGCAGGCTGCCGGACGGCAGGGCTTCCACCTCGACGCGGAGTTTGGTCAGGTCGCGCGCGGTCTGCATCAGGCTTTCCACGAAGGCTTCCGGTAAGGTTGGCGTCACCTCGATCTGCAGCACGACGTGGTCCCGGGCCAGCTCGCCGCTGATGACCAAGCGGGCGCGGCGCAGCTCGGGGTGGCGTTTCAGGACGTCCGCCACCTGGCCGGCATGCACGAACATGCCGCGCACCTTGGCCGACTGATCGGCCCGACCCAGCCAGCCGCGAAGGCGCCGGTTGGTACGGCCGCAAGGGCTGGGGCCTGGCAGCACGGCGGAGAGGTCGCCGGTGGCGAAGCGGATCAGCGGGTAGCCGGGCGACAGCGTGGTCACGACGACTTCGCCCACCTCGCCGTCGGGCAGAGGGTCACCCGAGCCGGGGCGGACGATCTCGACGATGACGCCCTCGTCGACAACCAGACCCTCGCGCGCGGCAGTCTCATAGGCAATGAGGCCGAGATCGGCGGTGGCGTAGCACTGGTAGGCGTCGACGCCATGCTCGGCAAACCAGGCCACCAGCGCCGGCGGGCAGGCCTCGCCGCTGACCAGCGCGCGCCGCAGGCCAGGCAGCGCATGCCCGCCCTCGACAGCTTTCTCCAGCAGGATGCGCAGCAGGCTGGGCGTGCCAGCATAGGCCTCGGGCTGCAGGTCCAACAGGGCTTGCAGCTGCTGCTCGGTGTTGCCTACGCCACCCGGAAAGCTGGCGGCGCCCAGCGCGCGCAGGCCGGCTTCCATCATGGCTCCTGCCGGCGTGAGGTGGTAGCTGAAGCCGACATGCGCCAACTGACCGGCGCGGACTCCAGCCGCGTGCAGGGCACGGGCGATGCGCCAGGGGTCGGGGCCGTCGGCGGCGGGCTCGGGCTCATAGAGTGGTCCTGGCGACTGGAAGATGCGCCGCGGCGTACCGGCGGCGTAGCCGCCCAGCCGCAGCGCACGCCTCGCGGCCTGGGCGAAGGCGAGGCTGCTCTTGCGGGTCAGGGGCAACGTCGCCAGAGCCGTGCGCGAGACGATGCCCGCGGCGTCGATTCCGGCCAGCAGCTCGGTGTAGGCCGGGCTGCTGGCCTGAGCATGGGCGACCTGCAGCGGCAGCGCCGCCATCAGCGCAGCCTCGCGCCGGCCCGGCTCGCGCGCCTCCAGCGCGTCGAAGAAGTCGCCGCTCATGGGTGCACCCTTGAGCGCTCCGGCACTGAGCTCATTCGTCGTCCTTCCAGCGCGTGAGCCGGCGCTTGATCTCGTCCTGCAGCTTGCGGGATTCGGAGGCTGACTTCAGCGTGTATGTGTCCCATTCCGGCGTGCGCGCGGGCCGCTTGGCCAACTGCACCTTGAGCACCCCTCCCTCCACGCTCATTTTCAACACGGCGTCAGCACCCAGCAGCCAGCCCTCGCTGCGCTCGGCCAGCACCCGCTGGTCGCGAGCGAAGCGCCTCATGGTCTGCAAGGCCGACTCCGCGTTGAAGGGCGGCGGGGCAATGTCCCAGCTGTCATCACTCATGCCAGCCATCTCTTTCTGCGTTTGTAGGACTTCACGTCCTTGAAGCTGCGCCGCCCTTCTCCACCCACGCCCAGGTAGAACTCCTTGACGTCCTCGTTCTCGCGCAGCTCGGCGGCGGCACCGTCCATGACGACGCGGCCGTTCTCCAAGATGTAGCCATAGTCGGCGTAGCGCAACGCCATGCTGGTGTTCTGCTCGGCGAGCAAGAAGGTGGTGCCCTCCTTGCCGTTGAGGTCGCGCACGATCTCGAACACCTCCTCGACGATCTGCGGCGCCAGGCCCATGGACGGCTCATCCAGCAGCACCATCTTCGGATTCGCCATCAGCGCGCGGCCAATGGCGCACATCTGCTGCTCGCCGCCGGACGTGTAGGCCGCCTGGCTGGCGCGGCGTGTCTTCAGGCGCGGGAAGTAGGTGTAGACCTTGTCCAGCGTGGCGGCCACTGCCGCCCGCCCGTCCTTGCGCGTGTAGGCGCCGGTCATCAGGTTCTCCTCGATGGTGAGGTGCGCAAAGCAGTGCCGCCCCTCCATGACCTGCACCACTCCGCGCTCCACCATTGCCGCCGTGGACAGATTCTCGATGCGCTCGCCACGCAACTCGATGCTGCCCTTGGTGACCTCGCCGCGCTCGCCCTCCAGCAGATTGGACACGGCGCGCAGCGTGGTCGTCTTGCCAGCGCCGTTGCCACCGAGCAGAGCCACGACGCTGCCCTCGCGCACCTGCAGGCTGACACCCTTGAGCACGAGGATCACGTGGTTGTAGATGACCTCGATGCCGTTGACGTTGAGTAAAAGGTCTGTCATGTCGATCTGCAAGCCCCTTCCGCCAGGCGGAAGGGGAAGGAGTGGATGCTCAACAAGCTTGGCGGGACAGCGCGGACGTGCGCAGCGGGTCAGCTCTGGCATTCCGCCGGCGTGCGGCGGGTGATCTTCTTCTCGCTCGCGTACTTGTCCGCGGCGGCCTTCACCATGGGCTTGAGAATCTGCTCGTCCGCCTGGTACCAGTCGGAGCTGAAGGCCCATTGCTTGCCGTCCCAGGTATGCACCCGCACCCAGGTCGAACCTTGGTGGTCGGTACAGCTGGTGCTGATGGGGCGGATCACGCCCGTCAGGCCGAGGGCCGCCAGCTTCTTGTCGTCCAGTGCCAGGTTCTCCAGGCCCCAGCGCACCTGCTCGCCGGTCATGACCTTGCCCTTGCCATAGCGCTCCTGCGCTCGCCGCACGGCCTCTACGCCGAGCGCCTGGATGACCAGGCCGCGCGTATACAGCACCGAGCCGACTTCGTCCTTCGGGCCTGTGCCCTGTCCTTTGCCATGCACGTACTTCAGGATGTCCTGAATGACCTTGGGCGCCTGGCCCGAGGTATTGAGGTTGAGCGCGTTGTAGCCCTTGGCCCCCTCCCCCACGTCCTTGACGTCGGGCTCGGCGCCCGACCACCAGACGCCGTACATCTTCTCGCGCGGGTAGCCGGTGGCCTGGGCCTCCTTCAGCGCGGTGGAGTTCATGACGCCCCAACCCCACAGCAACACGTAGTCGGGCCGCGCCTGACGCACCTGCAGCCAGGCCGACTTCTGCTCGACGCCTGGCGCGGTGACCGGGATCTTGATGAGCTCAAAGCCGTGCATCTTCTGGCGCTCGTCCAGCAGCGGGATGGGCTCCTTGCCGAAGGGGCTGTCGTGGTAGACCAGCGCGATCTTCTTGCCCTTGAGCTTGTCCAGACCGCCCTCCTTCTTGCCGAGGTGCTGGATCAGCGCATCGGCCGCCGTCCAGTAGCTGCCCATCAGAGGGAAGTTCCAGGCGAACACGCCGCCGTCGGCCGAGGCCGACAGCCCATAGCCCAGCGTGATCAGCGGAATCTTGTCCCCCGGCACCTTGTCGGTCAGCGCGAAGGTAATGCCGGTGGCCTGCGGGTCGAACAGCGTGGCACCCTTGCCCTTCAAGCGCTCATAGCACTCCACACCCTTGTCAGTGGCGTATCCGGTCTCGCATTCCTCGAAGGTCAGCTTGACGCCGTTGATGCCCCCGTCGCGGGCGTTGATGAGCTTGATGTAGTCCTGCTTGCCGTTGGCCCAGGGCGTGCCGTTGGGTGAATAGGGGCCCGTGCGGTAGACCAGCAGCGGGAAGAACTGCTCCTTGGCGGCCTGGGCCTGCGCGACGGGGCTGGCGAGTTGCAAAGCGGCCAGTGCCGCACAGGCGATGAGGGTCTTCATGGGGCTGTCTCCTGTCGTTGTGGGTATCAATGAGGGAAGGGCCAGAGTCTGAGCTTTTCCTTGGCGGTCGCCCAGAGCCGCGCGAGGCCGTGCGGTTCCTTGATGAGGAAGAACACGATGAGGGCGCCGAAGATCATCAGCGCAAGGTGCGAAGCGGTGGCCGTGTCCATGGGCAGCCCGGTCCAGTAGGGCAGCTTGTCGAGGACCAGGGGCAGCACGACGATGAAGGCCGCGCCGAAGAAGGCGCCGGAAATCGAGCCCAGGCCACCGATGATGACCATGAAGAGCAGGTCGAAGGAGCGGTTGATGCCGAAGGCCGCCGGCTCCCAGGATCCCAGGTGCACGAAGCCCCACAACGCGCCGGCCACGCCGATGATGAAGCTGGACACCGCGAACGCGCTGAGCTTGGCCTGCATGGGGCGGATGCCGATGACCGCCGCCGCCACATCCATGTCGCGCATGGCCATCCAGGATCGGCCGATGTGGCCGCGCACGAGGTTCTTGGTAGCCAGCGCAAAGACGACGACGATGGCCAGGCACAGCAGGTAGCGCGCTGCGGGTGACTCGACGCTCAAGCCCGCGACGTTCAGGTTGGCGACGCTGACCGAGCCCGAGGTGGAGTCGTTGGTGACCCATTTCAGCCGCAGGCAGGCCCAGTCGACGAAGAACTGCGCCGCCAGTGTCGCGACCGCCAGGTAAAGGCCCTTGATGCGCAGCGACGGCAGGCCGAAGGCCACGCCCAGCACCGTCGCGCCCAGGCCGCCGGCAAGCAGTGCGACGATCAGCGGCATGCCATCGAAGCGCGCCTGGCAGTTGTAGGCGACGTAGGCCCCCACCGCCATGAAGGCGCCCGAGCCCAGCGAGATCTGGCCGCAATAGCCCACCAGCACGTTCAGGCCCAGCGCAGCCAGGGACAGGATCAGGAAGGGAATGAGGATCGCGCGCAGCAGGTATTCGCTGGCCAGCAGGGGCACGACGATGAAGGCCACGCCCAGCAGCAGTGCCATCGCGACGCGATCCTGACGTATCGGCAGGATCTGGCTGTCCGCCGGGTAGTTGGTCTTGAACTGGCCGTTTTCGCGGTAGAGCATGGGCGCCTCGGGGCTCAGGGCAAGGGGTCGGAGATGCGCCGGTACACGGCCTTGTTGTGCGCGGCGAGGTGGTAGCGGTCGGTGTGGGCCCGCAGCTCCTCCCCCACGAGCGTGAATACGTCGCGGCCTTCGGCGACCTGCAAGGCCAGGGCGCCATAGCTGATCTGCACCTGCTGCACTTGCACCGGGCGCTTCAACTCGCGCTGGGCGGCGACCGTGGCGCGGCATTCGGCATCCACGTCCAGCACCCACAGCCAGTTGCGCCCGCGGGTGCCGAACACCCAGTCACCCTGCCACAGACCCACGTAGGCCGCACAGGCCGCCGGCACCTGCGGCCCGGGTGGACTGATGTAGCGCAGCCCGCCCGGCGGCGAACCATCGGCACCGGGCGGCAGGCGGGTCAGGCGTACCGGCCGGACAACGCCATCGGCGTTGGCCCACTCGCCGCGAAAATCGCCCTCGGGCGACTGGCGGACGTCCACTCTTGCGCCCAGCGGCGTGACAAAGCGCAGGCCGAGGCCGCCCTCCCCCTCTGCGACTTGGACGACCTGTGGCACCAACCGCTGCCCCGCCCACCCTATCTGGGCCTTGAGGCGGACCGGCGCGCCCGGTTCATGCTCGACGGCCACGATGCGCAGCAGCCGGCGCTTCGCATCACCTTCGACGTCAATCGCCCAGCTGGCCACCAGTGGATCGGCCGCGGCCAGCTTCATGCCAGCCAGGAGCAACAGCGGGCCGATGCGCCAACGCCAGCGCACACGCCGCGCGGGGGAGCCTCTAGACGCGGTCAATGATCTTCTCCCCGAACAGCCCCTGAGGCCTGACCAGCAGCACGACCAGAACCAGCACATAGCCGAACCAGTACTCGATGCCGCCGCCCAGGTGCGGCCCGAGATAGGCCTCCGACAGCTTCTCCCCTACGCCGATCAACAGCCCGCCGACGATGGCACCGGGCACGCTGGTCAGTCCGCCCAGGATGACCACGGGCAGCGCCTTCAAGGCGACGAGGGACAGCGAGAACTGCACGCCCAGCTTGCTGCCCCAGATCATGCCGGCCACCAGCGCGACGAAGCCCGCCACGCTCCAGACGATGACCCAGATGCGCGACAGCGGAATGCCGATGCTCTGCGCGGCCTGATGGTCGTCAGCCACGGCACGCAGCGCGCGACCCGTGGCGGTCTTCTGGAAGAACAGGCTCAGGCCCGCCACCAGCGCAGCCGCGATCAGCGCGGCGTAGAGGTCTTCCTTGCTGACGAGGATGCCCCCCTCGAAGGTTTGCTCCAGCAAGAACATCGGATCCTTGGGCAGGCCGATGTCGATCTTGTAGATGTCGTTGCCGAACAGCATCTGGCCCGCACCTTCAAGCAAGTAGGCGATGCCCAAGGTGGCCATCAGCAGCGTGACGCCTTCCTGGTTGACGAGCCTGGACAGCGCCAGTCGCTCGACCAGCCAGGCGACGACCACCATCACCGCCAGCGCGCCGGCGAAGGCCAGTGCGTTGACAAGCAGCTTGCCGTCCAGGCCCGTGAGCGCAGGCAGCCATTCAGCGAAGCGCGCCATCGCCAGTGCCGCAAACAACACCATGGCCCCCTGCGCGAAATTGAACACGCCGCTGGCCTTGAAGATCAGCACGAAGCCGAGCGCGATCAGCGAATACAGCATGCCGGACATGAGCCCGCCAATCAGGGTTTCGAGAAACGGTCCCATCAGTGCCCTGCTCCCAGGTAGGCGCGGATCACGTCTGCGTTGGCCCGGACATCGTCCGGCGCGCCGTCGCCGATCTTCTTGCCATAGTCCAGCACGACGACGCGGTCCGAGATGTCCATGACGACGCCCATGTCGTGCTCGATCAGCACGATGGTGGTGCCGAACTCATCGTTGACGTCGAGGATGAAGCGGCACATGTCCTGCTTCTCTTCGACGTTCATGCCGGCCATCGGCTCGTCCAGCAGCAGCAGGCTGGGCTCCATGGCCAGCGCCCGGCCCAGGTCCACGCGCTTTTGCAGGCCATAGGGCAGGCGGCCCACCGGCGTCTTGCGGTGCGCCTGGATCTCCAGAAAGTCGATGATGCGCTCCACGGCCGCACGCTGCTCGGTTTCCTCGCGCCGCGCAGGCCCCAGGTGCAGGGCCTGCCAGAACAGGCCGCGCTTCATGCGCAGGTTGCGTCCGGTCATGATGTTGTCCAGCACGCTCATGCCCTTGAAAAGGGCCAGGTTCTGGAAGGTCCGCGCCACGCCCATCTCGGCGACTTGGCGCGGGCTCATGCCCTTGAAGGTTCTGCCGCGCAGCGTGATGGCGCCCTGCTGGGGCTGGTAGACGCCGTTGATGCAGTTCAGCATCGAGCTCTTGCCAGCCCCGTTGGGCCCGATGATGGCTCTCACCTCGTGCTCACGCACGTCGAAGCTGATGTCCGTCAGCGCCTTCACGCCGCCAAAGGCCAGCGAGATGTTCTTCACGTCGAGGATGACGTCGCCGATGCGTTTCTTGCTCATGCGGCCTGGCCCTTCACGGCCGGGAACGTGCGCGCCTCGACGATGCGCAGGTCCGCTGACACCAGGGCCGTGCGGCCATCCTCGAACTTCACCTGGGTCTCGATGTACTGCGAGACCTTGCCGTCGTACAGCGCGGCGATCAGCACGCCGTATTTCTCCGCGATGGCGCCGCGCCGCACCTTGCGCGTGCGCGTCAGCTCGCCGTCGTCTGCATCCAGCTCCTTGTGCAGCACCAGGAATCGGCTGATCTGGCTGCCGGCCAGCAACTCGTCCTGTGCCAGGTCGGCGTTGACCTTCTCGATGCAGTCGAGGATGAGCTGGTAGACCTCCGCCCGGCCGGCCAGGTCGGTGTAGCCGGCATAGGGCAGGTTGCGGCGCTCGGCCCAATTGCCCACGGCCTCGAAGTCGATGTTGATGAAGGCGCAGACCTTCTCGCGACCATCGCCGAAGCAGACTGCTTCCTTGATGTGGGGGAAGAACTTGAGCTTGTTCTCGACGTACTTGGGCGCAAACATCGCGCCATCAAACGCCCCCCCTTGAAGCCGCCCCACGTCCTTGGCGCGGTCGATGATCTTCAGGTGCCCACCGGGCGTCAGGAAGCCGGCGTCCCCGGTGTGGTACCAGCCGTCCGCGGTCAGCGCCTCGCGCGTGGCGGCCTCGTTCTTGTAGTAGCCCTTGAGCAGGCCCGGGGAGCGAACCAGCAGCTCGCCGCCCTCGCCGAGGACGATCTCCACGCCTTCGATGGGCACGCCCACCGTGTCGGCGCGGGCCTCGTGGTCGGGCTGCAGGCAGACGAAGACGGCCGTCTCGGTCGAGCCGTAGAGCTGCTTCAGATTGATGCCAATGGCGCGATAGAAGCTGAAGAGGTCCGGTCCGATGGCCTCGCCCGCCGTGTAGGCCACACGCACGCGCGAGAAGCCCAGCGTGTTGCGCAGCGGCCCGTAAATGAGGATGTCGCCAAGGGCGTACGCAACGCGGTCCAGCAGGCCTACGGGCTGGCCGTCCATCAGCCGGGTGCCGACGCGGCGGGCCAGCTTCATGCAGCGGTCGAACAGCCAGCGCTTCGGGGCGGCAGCATCCTCCATGCGGATCATGACCGTGGTCAGCAGCCCCTCGAAGACGCGAGGTGGCGCGAAGTAGTAGGTCGGGCCGACCTCCTTCAGGTCGATACTGACCGTCGATGCGGACTCGGGGCAGTTGACGACATAGCCGACTGCCAGCCACTGGGCAAAGCTGAAGATGTTCTGGCCAATCCAGGCCGGCGGCAGATAGGCCAGCACTTCCTCATGCTCGGTCAGCCTGTCGAAGCGCTGGCCAGCCCGGGCACGGTCGATCAGCGAGGCGTGGGTGTGGATGACACCCTTGGGATTGCCCGTCGTTCCCGACGTGAAGAACAGCGCCGCCACGTCGCCCGGCTGCCCGGCCGCAACTTCTGACTCGAACAGGTCGGGGCGTCCGGCGGTGTACTCACGCCCCTGCGCAGCCAGTTCGTCCAGCGAGGCCAGGCCCGGCTCGTCGTAGTTGCGCAATCCGCGCGGATCGTCGAACCAGATGCGCCTGAGCTGGGGCACCTGCTCGCGCAGCTCCAGCAGCTTGTCGACCTGCTCCTGGTCCTCGACGACGGCGAAGGCGACCTCGGCGTTGTTAAGCGGGAAGACGAACTCCGCGGCAACGGCGTCCTGGTAGAGCGGCACCGGCACGGCTCCCAGGGACTGCGCAGCCAGCATGCTGGCATAGAGCCTGGGGCGGTTCTCGCCGACGACGACGACATGCTCGCCGCGGCGCAGCCCGGCAGCCGCCAGCCCAAGGGCCAGCTCCCGCACCATTGTCGCGAGCTGCGCCCAGGACAGGGTCTGCCAGACGCCGTAGGCCTTCTCGCGCAGCGCTGGCGCGTCGGGCCGGCGAGCGGCGTGGTCGAGCAAGAGCCGAGGGAAGGTGTCCACCAAGCTGTCTCCGTTGCGGGGGCTAGTAGCCCCTGTCTGTGAGCTCATTCTGATCAGGACTTTGACGCCAATCTGTCGGTGCGACGACAATTTAGGGGTCTTCACGGCCCAGACTTTCCCGCCCCTGCCGCTCACCATGGCCGAAGCCCCCCTGAGCCTGCGCCAGCGCGCCCGGCGTCCGACATCGGTCGAGCTGGCGGCCATCCCCTGGCTGAAGCTGCTCGACACTCCGCAGCGCGAGAGCGCAATCGCGGCGCTGGCGGTGGCCGACGCCGAGCCGGGGGAGCGGCTGTGCCGCATCGGCCGGCCCGCCAATTTCTGGTTTGGCGTCGTCGATGGCCTGCTGAAGATGAACAACGACGACTCGACCGGCCAGGCCGTCACCTTCACCGGCATCCCGCCGGGCGGCTGGTTCGGCGAGGGCACGCTGCTCAAGCGCGAGAGTTACCGCTACAACATCCAGGCGCTGCGGCCCAGCGTCGTCGCGGGCCTGCCGCTGGACAGCTTCCATGCGCTGCTGGACGGCAGCATCGCCTTCAACCGCTTCGTGCTGGACCAGCTGAACGAGCGGTTGGGCCAGTTCATCGCCGCGCGCGAGACCGACCGCATCCACGATCCAGACGTCCGCGTTGCGCGCAATCTGGCCGCCCTCTTCCACCCGCTGCTGTACCCGGGCGTGGGGAACTGGCTGCGCATCACGCAGCAGGAGCTGGGCTATCTGGTGGGGCTGTCGCGCCAGCGCGTGAACCAGGCACTGCATCGGCTGGGCAGCGCCGGGCTGATCCGCATCGAGTACGGCGGACTGAGGGTGCTGGACCTGCAGGGCCTCAGGCGCTTTCAGCCCGAGGCCGGCTCAGGGCCTGAAGCGCCGGGGTGAAAGCTGCCCGGACGTGATGCCCAGGTCGGCGAGGTCCTGAGGCAGTTCCCGGCGCAGCGCAAGGGCGGCCGCGGCACGTCCCAGCGCCGGCGAGGTCTGTATGCCATAACCGCCCTGCCCCGCGCACCAGAAGAAGCCCGGCGCCACTGCGTCGAAGCCCACCACGGGCGAGCGATCTGGGCTGAACACGCGCAGCCCCGCCCAGCTGTGGCGCACACGGCGCACCGGCCGGCCCGTCAAGGTCTCGAAGCGGTCCACAGCGATGGCCACGTCCAGTTCCTCGGGTTGCGCATCGCAGGGAGGGCTGGGCGTCTCGTCGGCGGCCGAGATCAGCAGCAGTCCCGCATCGGGCTTGAAATACTGGCTCTCGTCGATGGCCACCACCGCCGGCCACGCCGAGGCATCCACGCCATCCGGCAGGTCAATGAGAACGGCTGTGCGGCGTAGCGGCTGCAGCGGCACCGGCGCGACGCCGGCCAGCGCGGCCACACCGTCGGCCCACGCGCCCGCGGCATTGATGACGACACCGGCACGAAAGCTGCCAGCGCCCGTGTTGGCGAGCCAGTTCGAACCCTCGCGCTCCAGCGACTGCAGGCCGGCCCCCAGATGCAGCTCGGCGCCAGCGGCGCGCGCCGCGCGCAGGAAGCCCTGGTGCAGCAGGTGCACGTCGATGTCCGCTGAAGTCACGTCGAGCAGCGCGCCAGCCACCCGGTCACGCTGCAGCAAAGGCACGCGCGCGAGCACGTCGTCCACACACAGGGTGATCGTCCGCTCGCGCACATCGGCGTCTGCCGTAAAGCCCGCGACGAGATCCAACTGCCCGGCACCGACGAGGAAAAGCGTGGGCCGTTCGCGCAGCAGGGCCTCCTTGACCATGCCCTGAGATGGCGTCAGGAAGTAGCCGCGGCTGGCCCGCGTCAGCGCGCGGATGGTCGCGTTGCCATAGAGGGCGGAGTACAGCGCCGCGGATCGGCCGGTGGAGTGGTAACCCGCATGAGGCTCGGCCTCCAGCACGGCCACACTCGCGTCGCCCGCGAGCGAGGCGGCCACCGAGGCGCCGGCGATCCCGGCACCGATGACGATGCAATCCACGTTCTTCGTCATTGTCTGTTGGCCCATGGCTTGCATAATTTTCCAAAACAGAAAATAAATGTACCATCACGAAAAACGTTGGGCAATGGCGAAATCGGCGACTCCGGCGCCGTTCAAAGGAGATCGAGTGGACGCTTCCCTGCAACCCCGAGCATCTGCGCAGTGGTTCGGCCAGCCGCGCGGCCTGGTGGTGCTGTTCCTGACCGAGATGTGGGAGAAGTTCTCCTTCTACGGCATGAAGGCGCTGCTGATCTACTACATGATCCGGCACCTGCAGCTCCCACAGGCCGACGCCTCGCTGATCTACGGCGCGTACACCGGTGGCGTCTACCTGACACCCATCTTCGGCGGCTACATCGCGGACCGCTGGCTGGGGAGGCGGCGCGCCATCCTCATCGGCGGCTCGCTGATGGCGCTGGGCCACTTCACACTGGCCTTCGAGTCAGCCTTCTTTCCCGCCTTGCTGCTGATCGCTCTGGGCAACGGCCTCTTCCTGCCCAACCTGCCCAGCCAGGTGGGCGACCTCTACGACGAGAAGGACCCGCGCCGCGGCGGCTCGTACAACGTCTACTACGTCGGCGTGAACCTGGGCGCGCTGCTGGCACCGCTGGTGTGCGGCACCCTGGGCGAGGTCTACGGCTGGCATGTGGGCTTCGGCGCCGCGGGCATCGGCATGTGCGTGGGCCTGGCCATCTACGTGCTGGGCGCACGCCATCTGCCGCCGGACCGGCCGCGCCCGGTAGAGGCACCCGCCGCCCCTGCGGTGCGCCGCTCCACCGGCGCCTTCCTGCCGTTGCTGCTGGTGGGCCTGGCCGTCGTTGTCTTTCGCAGCGGCTACGAGCAAAGCGGCAACACGCTGGCCGTCTGGGCCGAGACCGGCGTGGACCGCGCGCTGTGGGGCACCACAGTGCCGGTCACGTGGATGCAGTCGCTCAATCCACTCTTCGTCTTCCTGTTCACACCCTTCGTGATCGCAGGCTGGCGCCGCGCGGCGGAGCGCGGGCGGGAGCCGTCATCGCTGACGAAGATGTCGCTGGGCGCGGCCGGTGTGGCGCTGTCCTATCTGATGCTGGCGCTGCTGGCCGCCACGCACGGCAATGCGCCGGTGAGCATGTTGTGGGTGGTGGCCTTTTTCGTGGTCTACACGCTGGCTGAGCTCTACATCCTCCCAGTGGGCCTGGGCCTGTTCGCACGGCTGGCGCCAAAGGGGATGGGAGCCACCATCATTGCGGCCTGGTTCCTTGCCTCGTTCGGCGGCAACCTGCTGTCGGGCGTCGTGGGCCGTCACCTGGAGTCGCTGGGCGCGGCAGGCTTCTTCGTCGTCCTTGGCGTCATCACCGGCGCAGCAGCAGCAGCACTGTTTGCCCTGCGCCCCCTGCTGCAGCGCGTGGAAGCGTCTAGAGCCGCGTAGGCTTTGCCTTCGGCCGGGCCCCAGCCCGCACCGCCTTGGCCGGGGCCGCCGGCTGCGGCACCACCAGGCGCTGCGAGGCCTCGACAAAGTGCTGGGTCATCACGTCACCGTGGCCGCTACGCGGTGCGCAGGTGGCCACCAGCCTGCAGGTGCCTTCAGACGCTTTCAGATAGGCGTGGCCCATCTCGCTGTCGAAGAAGATGGAGTCGCCCGGCTTCAGGATGACCGGCGCATACAGCTCCGAGTGGAAAGCCACGTCCCCCTCGATGACGAAGGCGAACTCCTCGCCGGGATGGCGGATCAGGTCGCCGAACTCGGCCTTGAACTCATCCAACGTGCGCGCCCGCACCTCGGCGATCAGCGGCGTGAAGCGCTTGTTCAGCAACTCAGCCGCGAGATAGGTCTGCTTGTAGCTCCGGGTGTCGACGACCTGGCCGTCACCCGCCCGGTGCACGACGCGTCGCCCTCCGCCACTGGGCGCGGCGCGCGCGCCTTGCGCGTCATGCAGCAATTCCGCCATGTCCACGCCCAGCCCACGGCTGAGCAGCATCAGCTTGTCGTAGGACAGCGAGACGTTGCCTTTTTCCAGTTTGGACAACGTGGACACCGCCATCCCCGTGCGTTCGCCCACCTGTGCCAAGGTCAGGCCGAGCCGCTTGCGGACGCTGCGGATGTGGTCGCCGGGAGAGGGGGTGGAGCTGGCCATGTCTCTGTGGAGAGGGTGTCGATTCATCTTAGGTCATGCCTGCCTTCGGGCCTCCTGCTCGCTTGTCCTGAGCCATATCTTCATTTCATCTAAGGTTTACACCAATGGGAAATATTTTTCCAAAATAGAAACTTTGCTCATCAAGCAACCAACCCCTGATCCAGGAGATGCCATGAGCCGGTCCACCCACTTCGCTCCTCTCGGCACGCCGCCCGAACGCCCCCGATGCCACAAGCGTCGCAAGCTCGCGGCCTTGATCGCGCCCGGCCTGGCCGCGCTCTGCGCGGGGCCACTGTGGGCACAGTCCCAGGCAGCCGCGGCCTCCGACACCAGGGCCGACGTCGAGAAGCTCGATGTCGTGACCGTCACGGCCACACGCCGCCGTGAGCCGGTGCGCGACGTGCCGCTGCGCGTGGAGACACTGGGTGCCGAGAACATGGAGCGCGCGGGCGCAGCGTCGCTGAGCGACTACGTGGGCGGCCTGCCCGGCGTGGACGTGAAGACGTCCGGCGGCCCCGGTCGCGGCGCGGTGACCATGCGTGGCGTCAGCGTCGGCGAACAGCAGATCGCGACGGTGGGCATGTACGTGGACGAGGTGGCCTTCGGCTCCAGTAGCGCCTTCGTCGGAGGCGCCAACACGGCGCTGGACCTGTCGCTGCTGGACCTGCGCCACATCGAGGTGCTGCGCGGGCCGCAAGGCACGCTGTACGGTGCGGGTGCCATGGGCGGCCTGCTGAAGTACGTGACCCACGAGCCCGACAGCTCGCAGTTCTCCGGAAAGCTGGGCGTGGGCCTGCGCAGCGCCAGGAGTGGCGCACTGGGCCACACCGAACATGCAGTACTCAACGTGCCGCTGAGCCAGGACGTGGCGGCCCTGCGCGTGTCGGCATTCAATGATCATGAGGGCGGCTACATCAAGTCCGTCGGCAAGGCCGCGGGCGAGCACATCAACGACGGCAACACGCGCGGCGCGCGGATCTCGGTGCTGATCGAGCCCGTGTCCAGGATGAAGCTGCGCCTGGCCCATACGCAGCAGGAGATCCAGCGCAACGGCCTGAACGTCGTCGAGTACGACACCGCCAAGGGCCAGCCCGTCTACGGCGACATGACTCGCCATCTCGACACGGGCGAGGCCTACAAGACCAAGACCCGGCTGAGTTCGGCCGACTTCGAATACGACTTCAGCTGGGCACGCCTCAACGCCATCGCGTCAACGCAACGCCTGGACAGCGCCACCGGTCAGGATGCGACGGCTCTGCTGGGCAACAACCCGGCCTTCGACTTCGTCGCGCTGGACAACGCCTATGGCCTGCGCAAGCAGACGCAGGAGCTGCGCCTGACCTCGGCGCGAGGCACCCTCGAGTGGCTGGTGGGTTACTACCACACCAAGGAGCGGGGCCACGTCGGCCAGCGCCTGTGGGCGCAGGTGGCGGGCGGCGGCGGCGAGATGACGCTCACCACCACCGGGCAGCCCTCGGAGTACCGCGAGCGCGCGTTCTACGGCGACCTGACCTGGAACGTCGATACGACCTGGTCGCTGACCCTTGGCGCCCGCGTCGCCAAGAACGAGCAGGTCTACACCGTCTTCATCAACGAGCAGCTGAGCTCCTCGGCGCCCAGCGAAGACACCGCCAAGACCTATCTCGCCACGCTGCGCTATGCGATCGACAAGCAGAGCAACGTCTACTTCCGCGCCGCCAGCGGCTACCGGCCCGGTGGCCCGAACTCGCCGGCCATCGACGCCAACGGCCAGGTCATTCCAGGCACGCCGACCACCTTCGGCCACGACACGCTGTGGAGCTACGAGCTTGGCTACAAGGCCGATCTGCTGGACAAGCGCCTGAGCCTTGAGGCGGCCCTGTTCAACATCGAGTGGAACGACCTGCAGCAACCCAAGGCGGTGGGCGCCAGCACCATCGTCGTCAACGCCGGCAAGGCACGCGTGCGCGGCCTGGAGTTCGCGGCGCGCTACAAGCTTGACGCCCACTGGAACCTGGACGGCAGCTTTGCCTGGACTGCACCGAAGCTGACCGAGGACGCCCCTGCCCTCGGCCCCGCCGGCTCACGCATGCCCAACACCGCCCGGCTGGCCTACACGCTGGGTCTGCGCTACGCCTATGACCTGGCCCACTACCCCTCCTACGCCGGCCTCGGCGTGCGGCGCGTGGGTCAGCGCAACGCGGGCTTCGACACGGTGGGCAGCTCGGTACCCAACTTCAGCCAGCCGGCCTACACGCTGGTGGACGCGCAATGGGGTATGGAGATTGGCCGCTGGCAGCTCTCCGCCTTCATCCGCAACCTGACCGACAAGCGCGCCATCCTGGCTGCCGACACGGCACTGACCGCGTTCGGCCTGCCGCTGAACGTCACCACGGCGGCCCCGCGCACGGTGGGCGCCAACCTGACCCTGAACTTCTGACGCAGGAACCCACATGAAGCAGCTGTTCGCAAGCCTGCGCGCCCTCGCGCTGGCCGCCATGGTCGGCGCCCTCCCGACCGCCAATGCCCAACCCAGGCCGGCCACGGCCCTCACCGCCGTCGATGCCGAAGCCTTCATCGACGGCCTGATGCCCAGCGCGCTGCGTGCCGCGCGCGTGCCGGGCGCCGTAGTCGTCGTCGTCAAGGACGGCCAGCCCTTGCTGCAAAAGGGCTATGGCTTGGCGGACTGGGACAGGAACATCCCCGTAGACCCGCACAAGACCCTCTTCCGGCCCGGCTCGGTGTCCAAGCTGTTCACGTGGACGGCCGTGATGCAGCTCGTCGAGCAAGGCAAGCTGGACCTGGATGCCGACCTCAACCAGTACCTGGACTTCACCATACCGGGGCGCAACGGCAAGGCGCTGACGCTGCGCCACGTGATGACGCACACGACCGGCTTCGAGGAAACGGCGCGCGACCTGCTGACCTATGACACGCCGGGGCCTGATCTCGGCCGCGTGCTCAAGGGCTACATCCCGCCCTATGTCTACGACCCGGGCAGCACGCCCGGCTACTCCAACTACGCAACCGCCCTGGCGGGCTACATCGTGCAGCGCGTCAGCGGCAAGCCCTTCGACGACTATATGGACCAGCAGGTCTTCGGGCCGCTGGGCATGAGGCAGTCCACATTCCGCCAACCGCTGCCCGACGCCCTCAAGAGTCAGATGTCGCAGGGCTACATGACCCAGGACGACAAGCCCAAGGGCTTCGAGGTCATCAGCATGCCACCCGCCGGCAGCATGTCATCCACCGGTGCCGACATGGGCCGCTTCATGCTGGCCTTCCTGCAGCAGGGCCGGCTGGGCGACTCGCAGGTCCTCAAGCCCGAGACGGTCAAGCTGATGCACGGCCAGCTCACGCGGCCACTGCCGGGTCTGTCGGGCATCGGCCTGGGCTTCTACGAGCAGAACATCAACGGCCACCGAGTGCTGGCCCACGGCGGCGACACGGTGCTCTTTCACAGTGACCTGCTGCTGTTCGTGGACGAGGGGATCGGCCTCTATGTGTCGGTCAACGCCGCGGGACACGAGCGCCAGGGTGCCTGGCTGCGCGACAAGCTGTTCGAGGCCTTCGCCGACCGCTACCTGCCCGACCAGCGCCCGGCCACCAAGCCGGAGGTCGACGAAGCCACGGCCAGGCTGCATGCACAGCAGATGGCCGGCGCCTACCGCAACACGCGCCGCGAGGACTCGACCTGGCTGTCGGTGCTGCAACTGCTGAGCCCGCTGAAGGTACAGGCCCTGGAGGATGGCCGCCTGTCCATCGACCTGGCCGGCGCGCGCAGCACCTACCGCGAGGTGAGGCCCTATCTCTGGGAGGAAGAACACGGCAAGCGCCGCCTGCAGGCAGTCGTCGAGAACGGCAAGGTCAAGCACTGGGGGCTGGAGCCCTTCGTGTTCGCCTTCATCTTCGAGCCCGTCCCCTTCATGGCCAGCCCGACCGTGCTGGCCCTGACGGGCCTGGCCGTCGTCACGCTGCTGGTGACCGCGCTGCTGTGGCCTGTGGCCGCCGTGCTGCGGCGCCGCCATCATGTGGCCGTGCCGCCCGCCCGCCAGGTCACCTGGGTGCGGGGCGCCAGCGTGCTGGCCCTGGTGGCTCTGGGCCTCTGGGGCTGGGTCGTGGCCTTGCTGGAAAGCCTTGGCGACGCGTCGGTGCTGCTGCCCATGGCGCAACTGGCGATGGCGGTATCCGCCATCGGCGGCCTGATCGCCGCAGGCCTGCATGCCCGCCAAGTGCTCAAGCTCGGCGACAGGTGGAGCCAGGCGCTGGCGGTCGCCTGGGTGCTGGCCTTTGCGGTGCTGCTGATCGTGGCGCTCAGCCACCACCTGATCGGCTTCAACCAGAACTACTGAGGCCGACATGAACGACAGGCCCATGCGGCTCTTCCTTGGCGGGCTGGTGCACGAGACCAGCAGCTTCTCGCCGCTGCCCACCAGCGTGCAGTCCTTCCACGAGGGGGTGCTGATACGGCGCAGCGACCCGCGCGCCCTGCAGCAGATCGCGGCGCAACCCAACCTGGTGGGCGTCATCGCCGCGGCGGCACGCCATGGCGACACGCTGTTGCCGGGGCTGTACGCCCAGGCCCAGCCCTCGGGCCCGCTCTCCCGCACCGACTATGAGCGGCTGCGTGACGAGTTGCTGGCAGACCTGCGCGCCGCACTCAGCCTGGGCGCGGTGGACGCCGTGTTGCTGGAGCTGCACGGCGCCATGCTGGCCGAGGGCTATCCCGACTGCGAGGGTGACCTGCTGCAACGCATGCGGGCACTGGTCGGGTCGTCCATCCCCATCGGCGCCCTGCTGGACCTGCACTGCAACCTCAGCCCGGCCATGGTGGAGTCCGGCGCGATGCTGGTGGCCTGCAAGGAGTACCCGCACATCGACTACGGCGCCCGCGGGGAGGAACTTCACGCCATGCTGAGGGCGATGGTCCGCGGCGAGCCCGCCCTGAAAGCCCAGTGGCGACGCGTGCCCATGCTCGGCATCTTCGGCACGACCCGGCCGCCGATGCGCGACTTCGTGCAACGCTTGCAGTCCTGCGAACAGACCGTGCCGGGCGTGGTCTCGGTGTCAGCGCTGCACGGCTTTCCCTGGTCGGACACGCCGCACACCAGCGCGGCCGTGCTGGTACTGGCCCAGGACACGCCGGCGGCTGCCAAGGCGGCCACGCAGCTGCTTGGCGAGCTCTCCGAGGCTTTCTACGACCTGCGCGAGCGGGCCAGCGCCAACCGGCTGCCGCTGCCCGCGGCGCTGGATGAGGCCATCGAGGCGATGCAGTCCGCGGACGGCCGCCCCGTCGTGCTGGCCGATACATCCGACAACGCTGGCGGCGGCGCGGCCGGTGACAGCACCTTCGTGCTGCGCGAGTTGCTGCAGCGCGGCGTCCGCGACGTGGCCCTGGGGATGATCTGGGACCCGCAGGCGGTGGCGATCGCCACCTCGGCCGGCTCCGGGGCGCGGCTGCCGCTGCGCATCGGCGGCAAGGTGGGTCCGATGTCGGGTGACCCAGTAGACCTCGACGTCGAGGTCCTGGCCTGCCGTACCGACGCCCGCCAGCGCAGCCTGACACCGGGCGGCACAGATCCCCTCGGCCCCGCGGTGGCGGTACGCGCCCAGGGGATAGACATCGTGCTCAACAGCATCCGCCAGCAGGTCTTCTCGCCCGAGTGCTTCACGGAGCTGGGCATCGACCCCGTTGCCAGGCGGCTGGTCGTCGTGAAGTCGACCCAGCATTTCCGCTCGGGCTTCGACGCGATGGCCGCAGCCGTGGTGTACGCCGACGCGCCGGGCAGCCTGCAGTCCGACCTGGGACGCCTGCCCTACAAGCACCTGCCCCGGCCGGTCTGGCCGCTGGATCAGGCCGTGAAGGCCACCACTTCGGGCTCGTTGCGGGGCAACGTCGCCCAGCGGTCGGCACCCAGTTCGTAAAGCAGTGCCGCCGCGCTGCCAGGGCCGTCGGCCAGCGCGCCCTTGAGGCGCAGGCCCAGGCCCTCAAGCGTCTTGCGCGTGGGCGCGTTGTTGGGCAGCACCGCGGCAACGATGGCACCCTCATGGCGCTGCTCGAACGCCTGGCAGATCGCGTACTGGGACATTTCCGACGCCAGCCCGCGGCCCCAGGCCTGGGGCGTGATGCGGTAGTAGAGGTAGAGGCCCGTATGGCCGGCCACGCTACGGTGCATCAGCCCGCCGAAGCCGATGAGCTGGTCGGGCTGCTCGCGCTCTGCGATGGCCCAATGGCCGAAGCCGTAGGCCTGCCAATGAGCAATCCAGCATTGCAGCTGCGCCTCGATCGCCGCCGCGCCCTGCGGCGTGGCTGCGGCGCAGAAACGGTTCACGGCAGGATCGGCATGCAACGCCGACAGAGTGTCCAGATCACTGCCCCGTGGCGGGCGCAGCACCAGGCGGCGGGTGACCATGGCTGCCGGCACGGCGGCGACGGGCTCGCTGAACTCAATCTGGACCATGAAGCGCGAAACTCGGTAAAAACCCTAGGAGGGTAGCCGCGAGCTGGCCGGGGCGGAAGCCCAATTGCGGGGGAGTTGTAGCAAATCCGTAACAAAACCACGTAAAGAACGTGTTCAGGGCCTGCTCCCGCCGGGGTCGGGACAGGCCAGCGCACCGCGCCGGACGCCCCTGAAGCGCGATCGGCCCGGCATCGCCTCGCGACGCCGGGCCGGCCCCGATGGGATCTCAGCCGGTCAGCAGCGCGTTGACGCGGCGGACATAGGCGGCCGGGTCTTCAAGATGGCCGCCCTCGGCCAGCACGGCCTGGTCGAACAGCACCTGGGCCAGGTCGTCGAAGTGAGCGCTGCCCTCAAGCTGCCTCACCAGTGCATGCTCGGCGTTGATCTCCAGCGTGGGCTTGCTTTCGGGTGCGTTCTGGCCGGCCTGCTTCAAGAGGCGGGCCAGGTGGCCGCTCATGTCGCCTTCCTCCACGACGATGCAGGCAGGCGAATCAACCAGGCGGGTCGTCACGCGCACGTCCTTGGCCCGCTCCTTCAGTGCTTCCTTGAGCTTGTCCAGCAGGGGCTTCAGGCTTTCGGCGGTCTCTTCGGCCTTCTTCTTCTCGTCCTCGTCCTGCAACTTGCCGAGATCCACGGCGCCCTTGGCAACGGACTGCAACTGCTTGCCGTCGAACTCGTAGAGGTGGGACAGCATCCATTCGTCGACGCGGTCCACCAGCAGCAGCACCTCGATGCCCTTCTTGCGGAAGATCTCAAGTTGCGGACTGTGCTTGGCAGCGGCCAGCGAATCGGCGGTGATGTAGTAGATGACGTCCTGGCCGTCCTTCATGCGGGCGACGTAGTCCGCCAGGCTGACGTTCCCGTCGGCATGCGTGGACGCGAAGCGGAACAGCTTGGCCAGGCGTTCCTGGTTCTGATGGTCTTCGCCGATGCCTTCCTTCAATACTTGGCCGAAATCGGTCCAGAAGGCGGCGTACTTGTCCTTGTCGGCCTGCTCCTCGCTGTTGGCCAGGCTCTCCAGCATCCCCAGCACGCGCTTGGTGGACCCCTCGCGGATGGCCTTCACGTCACGGCTTTCCTGCAGCAGCTCCCGGGAAACGTTCAGCGGCAGATCGGCCGAATCGATGACGCCCTTGACGAAGCGCAGGTAGACCGGCATCAGCGCCTCGGCGTCGTCCATGATGAAGACGCGCTTCACGTAGAGCTTCACGCCGCCGCGCTTGTCACGATTCCACAGGTCGAAGGGGGCCTTCTGCGGGATGTAGAGCAGCTGCGTGTACTCGCTACGCCCCTCCACGCGGTTGTGCGTGTAGGCCAGCGGCGCCTCGCTGTCGTGGCTGATCTGCTTGTAGAACTCCTCGTACTGCTCGGACGTGATGTCGCTCTTGCTGCGGCTCCACAGCGCGGAAGCCTTGTTGACGGGCTCCCACTCATCGGTGACGACCTGCTTGGCGGCCTCCGCGTCCCATGTCTCTTTCTTCATCAGGATGGGCAGCGAGATGTGGTCGCTGTACTTGCTGATGGTGGACTTGACGCGCCAGGTCTTCAGGAACTCTTCCTCTCCTTCGCGCAGGTGCAGGATGACGTCGGTGCCACGGCCGGCCTTGGTGATGGTCTCGATCTCGTACTCGCCGGTGCCCTCGCTGCTCCAGCGCACGCCCTGGTCAGCGGGCAGGCCGGCGCGGCGGGTCTCGACGGTGATGCGGTCGGCGACGATGAAGCCCGAATAGAAGCCCACGCCGAACTGGCCGATGAGCTGGGCGTCCTTCTTCTGGTCGCCCTCCAGCTTGGCCATGAACTCGCGTGTACCGCTCTTGGCGATGGTGCCCAGGTGGGCCGCAGCCTCGTCGGCGCTCATGCCGATGCCGTTGTCGCTGATGGTCAGCGTCTTGGCATCCTCGTCAAAGCTGACACGCACCTCCAGGCCGGGCGCGTCCTCGAACAGCCCCGCGTTGTCCAGTGCCTCAAAGCGCAGCTTGTCGCAGGCATCGCTGGCGTTGGACACCAGCTCGCGCAGGAAGATCTCCTTGTTGGAGTACAGCGAGTGCGTGACGAGGTGCAGGATCTGCTTGACTTCAGCCTGGAAGGCGTGGGTTTGCTTGGTCATGGCGGGTGGGTTCAGAAAGCGCAACGCGGCCGAAGTGGGGCCGCGCCTGCAGGTTTCAAGTCGGGGTTAGTAGGACACGGCCAGCCGGGGCACGTCGACCTTGACGAGCGCCTTGGACAGCGCGCCGGCCGCCGCGCGGGCGTAGTCCAGCGCCCAGGCCGGGTCGGCAAAGCCGGCCGGGCCGGCCGCGGCGGCGACCTGGATCAGCTTGTCGGCCAGCAGTACCTTGCCCGAGCCGCGCAGCGGCTCGCACTCCAGGCGCACGAAGGCCTCGTCCAGCCAGCGGCGAGCGGCATCGAAGCTCAGCACCTCGGCGCCGTCGAGCTCGATGTCGACAGGCGCGCCGGTCTCGAAGATGACAGTGATCCGGGCTTGCATGACCCGGATTGTGTCAGCGCCTGGCCTTCACCGCCTGAGACAGCACCTCCAGCACATCCAGCGAGGCGTCCCAGCCCAGGCAAGCATCGGTGATGCTCTTGCCGTACTCGAGCGCGGTCGGGTCGTCCTTGCCCGGCGTGAACTTCTGTGCGCCATCGTTCAGGTGGCTTTCCACCATCACGCCGAAGATGCTGCGGCTGCCGTCGCGCAACTGGCCGGCGATGTCGCGCGCCACGTCCAGCTGGCGCTGGTGCTGCTTGCTGGAATTGGCGTGCGAGCAGTCCACCATCAGGCGCTGCGGCAGCTTGGACTTCTCCAGGTCGGCGCAGGCCGCGGCCACATGCTGGGCGTCGTAGTTGGGCGTCTTGCCGCCGCGCAAGATGACGTGGCAGTCGGCATTGCCGCGCGTCTCGACGATGGAGACCTGCCCGTTCTTGTGCACCGACAGGAAATGGTGGCCGCGCGCCGCGGCCTGAATGGCGTCGGTGGCGATCTTGATGTTGCCGTCGGTGCCGTTCTTGAAGCCGATAGGCGCCGACAAGCCCGAGGCCAGCTCTCGGTGCACCTGGCTCTCGGTGGTGCGCGCGCCAATGGCGCCCCAGGCGATCAGGTCACCGATGTACTGCGGCGAGATGACGTCCAGGAACTCGCTGCCGGCCGGCACGCCCAGGCGGTTGATCTCCAGCAGCAACTGGCGCGCGATGCGCAGGCCCTCGTCGATGCGGTAGCTCTCGTCCAGATAGGGATCGTTGATGAGCCCTTTCCAGCCCACCGTGGTACGCGGCTTCTCGAAGTAGACCCGCATGACGATCTCCAGCGTGTCGGCGTACTTCTCGCGCTGGGCCTTCAATCGGCGGGCGTACTCGATGGCGGCATTGGGGTCGTGGATGGAGCAGGGGCCGATGACCACCAGCAGCCGGTCATCCTCGCCGCCCATGATCTTGCGGATGCGCTGGCGCGTCTGGCTGACCAGGCCCTCCATCGCCGTACCGCGGATGGGGAAGAAGCGGATCAGGTGCTCCGGCGGTGGCAGCGGCGTGATGTCCAGGATGCGCTCGTCATCGGTGGCGCTGGTCTTGTCGTCCTGGGAGTACCAGCGCTGGGCTTCGGGTTCGACGGAAGAGACTTTGGCGTTCATCTTTTGCACCTCGGAAATGAAAAAACCGCCGGGCTTTGGAGGCCCGGCGGTTCGTAGGGAGTTCTCTGTTCAGCGCGCGCGCTCAGGACTCTCCACCGCCGGGGCGGGGAAAAAACCAAAAGCGAAAGCAGGAAGCGGCGCGGAACATGGGGACGAAATCTAGCACGCCGGCCAGCGCACGGCTTCGGCGCGGCACAAAGCAGCCATCGCGAGACGCGACGTCACAACAGGCGCACCCCCGCCAGATTCAGCAGCGAGGTCTCGCGCATGATTCGCACAAAGTCGGCCAGGAAGGGCTTGGCGGCCAGGCTCCCGGTGCTGACTGCGTAGAGGCGCCCCGTCAGCCCCCCCTCGCCGATGCGCTGGCGCGCGACGTAGCCTCGCGCCAAGTAGCCCTCCACCGCCCACAGTGGCAGCGCTGCAATGCCCCGACCGCTGGCCACCAGTTGCAGCATGGCCACCGTCAGCTCGCTGGTGCGGCGCGGCGGCGTGATGCCCGCGGGCCGCAGCACGCCGCGCACGAGGTCCAGCATGTCGTCGGGCACGGGATAGGTGATCAGCGTGTGGTCGGCGAAGTCCCGCGCTTCGAGCCAGGGCAAGGTCAGCAGCGCATGGCCCTTCGGCAGCAGCGCGACGATCTCGAAGCTGAACAGCGGGTGCACGACGACACCGGCCTCTTCGGCGTCCACGTCCGACACGATGGCCAGCTCGGCGCGCCCCTGGTGCAGCAGGCCCACCGGGTCGGCCTGGAAGCCGGAGACGATGTCGAGCTCCACCTCTGGCCAGCGCTCCCGGAACGCGTCCATCGCCGGCATCAGCCAGTCGAAGCAGGTGTGACACTCCACGGCAATGCGCAGCTGGCCGGCCGATCCGTCCACAAGGCGGCGCACGTCGCGGTCGGCTTCATCGACCTGGGGCAGCACCTGGTCGGCCAGCTTGAGCAACCGCTGCCCCGCAACGCCGAACACCAGCGGGTTGCTCTTGCGCGCGAACAGCTCGGCGCCGTAGTGCTCCTCCAGGCCCTTGAGCTGATGGGACAGGGCCGACTGCGTCAGGTTCAGCAACTGCGCGGCACGCGACAGGTTGCCAGCCTCGCGCAGGGCGGCCAACGTCCGCAGGTGACGAAGCTCCAACGGCGTCTGCATGAATGAAACTCGTGATGATTCAAAAAACGTTTCGTTTGAATCATAGCCATGGATTGCAGATCATCACGAATCGATTTCAGCATTGTTCGATTCATCATGATCAAGACTCATATCCTCGGCTTCCCCCGCATGGGCGAGCAGCGCGAGCTGAAGACGGCGCTCGAGCGCCACTGGCGCGGCGAGCTCGGCGCCGACGCGCTGGAGGCACAGGCCGCCGGGCTGCGCGCCCGCCACTGGACGCTGCAGCGGCAGGCCGGCCTGGACCACGTCACCGTCGGCGACTTCGCCCTCTACGACCATGTCGCCCACCTGATCCAGCTGTTCGGCTGCGAGCCGCGCCGCTTCGGCTTCACTGGGGAGGAAACACTGCTGCAGCGCTACTTCGCGATGGCCCGCGGCACCGCCACCCACGCCCACTGCGAGGCCTGCGGCTGCGGTGCCGCGTCGGGCGCGGGCGCGCCGGCTCTGGAGATGACGAAATGGTTCGATACCAACTACCACTACCTCGTGCCCGAGTTCGACAGCACCACGCGCTTCAGCCTCCACCCAGAGCGCCTGCTCGCCGAAGTCGATGAGGCCATCGCCCTGCCCGCCAGCCCCAAGGTCGCGCTGCTCGGACCGGTGAGCTTCCTCCATCTGGGCAAGAGCAAGGAGGAGGGCTTCGACCGTCTCTCGCTCCTCGAGCAGTTGCTGCCGGCCTATGAGGCCCTGTTGACCCGGCTCGCCGCCCGCGGTGTGACCTGGGTTCAGCTGGACGAGCCCATCCTCGGCCTTGACCTGCCCCCCGCCTGGCAGGCTGCGTTGCGCCAGGCCTACACCCGCCTCGCGCGCAACGGGCAGCACCTGCTGCTGGCCACCTATTTCTCGCCGCTGGCCGACAACCTGGCCCTCGCCTGCGAGCTGCCCGTGGCCGGACTGCACGTGGACGCCGTACGCGCGCCGGGCGAGCTGCTGGACGTGGCCCGGCGGCTGCCGCTGGAGCGCGAGCTGTCGGTCGGCATCGTCGACGGCCGCAACATCTGGCGCAGCGACCTCGACGCCGCGCTGTCCACGCTGCGCCAGGTGCGGGAGCTGCGCGGCGGGCGGTTGTGGGTGGCGACTTCATGCTCGCTGCTGCACGTGCCCATCAGCCTGCGACACGATCAGGCGCTGGACACCGAACTGCGCAGCTGGCTGGCAGGCGCCACCGAGAAGCTGGACGAGCTGCGCGTGCTCAAGCGTGCGCTCTGGAATGACGAGAGCGGTGTGGCCAACGAACTGGCCGAATCTCGAGTCGCTCGCGCAGCTCGCACCGGCAGCCCGCGCGTGCGCAACGGCACCGTCGCGGCCCGCGTGGCCGCGATGCCGGCAGACGCCGACCGGCGCCGCGCCCCATTCCCCGCCCGCCAGGCCGCGCAGCGCCGCCGCCTGCGCCTGCCGGCCTTCCCGACAACCACCATCGGCTCCTTCCCGCAGACGCCGGAGATCCGCGCGGCCCGCGCCGCCTTCAAGCGCGGCCAGTTGCCGCAGGCCGACTATCACCTGGCCATGCAACGCGAGATCGAACTGGCCGTGCGCAAGCAGGAGACGCTGGGGCTGGACGTGCTGGTGCACGGCGAAGCCGAGCGCAACGACATGGTGGAGTACTTCGGCGAGCAGCTCGACGGCTTCGCCTTCACGGCCAACGGCTGGGTCCAGAGCTATGGCTCGCGCTGCGTGAAACCGCCTGTGCTGTTCGGCGACGTCTCTCGCCCCCGGGCCATGACGGTGGCCTGGACCACGTTCGCCCAGGGCCTGACCGACAAACCCATGAAGGGCATGCTGACCGGCCCCATCACCATCCTGCAATGGTCCTTCGTGCGCGACGACCAGCCACGCGCCGACACCGCGCTGCAGATCGCGCTAGCCATCCGCGACGAGGTGGCCGACCTGGAGGCTGCCGGCATCGCCGTCATCCAGATCGACGAGCCTGCCATCCGCGAAGGCCTTCCGCTGCGCCGCGCCGCATGGGGCGGCTACCTCGCCTGGGCCACGCGCGCCTTCCGCGTGGCTGCCGGCCCGGTCCGCGACGACACGCAGATCCACACTCACATGTGCTATTCGGAATTCAACGACATCCTGCCCGAGATCGCCGCGATGGACGCCGACGTCATCACCATCGAGACCAGTCGCTCCGACATGGAGCTGCTGCGCGGATTCGGCGATTTCCGCTACCCGAACGAGATCGGCCCTGGCGTCTACGACATCCATTCGCCACGCGTTCCGGATGCCGCGGAGATGGTGCGCCTGCTGAACAAGGCCGCGGAGGTCATCCCCGCCGAACAGCTCTGGGTCAACCCCGACTGCGGGCTCAAGACGCGCGGCTGGCCGGAGACCGAGGCCGCGCTGCGGCGGATGGTGGACGCGGCGAAATCGATGCGCAGCCTGGCACAGCGTCATGAATGAAGCCCTCTCGCAGGGCGCGGGACCTGACCTGGTCGTTGTCGACATGGTCTGGCCCGACCAGTCGAACCATCACGGCACGCTGTTCGGCGGCGCGGCGCTGTCGATGCTCGACCGCGTGGCTTTCATCGTCGGCAGCAAGTCCCTGCGGGGCTCCGTCGTGACGGCCGCCGTGGGCAGGCTGAACTTTGCCGCTCCCGCCCCCGCCGGTCACCTGGTCGAATGCCGAGCCAGCATCCTGCACAAGGGCCGGCGTTCCGTCACGGTGGATACAAGCCTGATCGCCGAAGACCTGTTGACGGGCGCACGCACCGAATGCCTGACAGGCGAGTTCGTCATGGTGCGGCAGACGGCCGCGCCGGACGACGCAGAGCCGGCCGGCGCCGCGGCGGCTCCTGGCGTGCCACCGGCGCTGGGGCCTGGGCAAGCCTGCACCCTGGTAGCCGAGATCGTGTTTCCCGGCCACGTCAACCATCGCGACGTACTGCATGGTGGCCCCGCCATGGCTTGGATGGCCAAGGCCGGCTTCGTGGCCGCCACACGAGCCGTGCGCCGCACCGTCGTGATGGCAGGCAGCGAGCAGCTGGATTTCAAGGCATCAGCTCACGTGGGCGATGTCGTCGAGGTCATGGCCCGCGTGGTGGGCACCGGCCGGCGTTCGGTACGCGTGCAGACGGACATGTGGGCCGAATCGGCCAAGACCGGCGAGAGGCGCTTGTGCACCTCGGCAAGGCTGACCTATGTGGCGGTAGCCTGATCAGGCCGTTCCGCCCACCGTCAATCCATCGATGCGCAGCGTCGGCTGGCCCACACCCACCGGCACGCTCTGGCCTTCCTTGCCGCAGACCCCCACGCCGGTGTCCAGCGCCATGTCGTTGCCGATCATGCTGACGCGCGTCAGCGCGTCCGGGCCGTTGCCGATGATGGTGGCGCCCTTGACCGGGTACTGGATCCTGCCGTTCTCGACCCAGTAGGCCTCGCTCGCCGAGAACACGAACTTGCCGCTGGTGATGTCGACCTGGCCGCCGCCGAAATTGGTGGCGTACAGGCCCTTCTTGATGGACGCCACGATCTCCTGGGGGTCGTCCTTGCCGCCGAGCATGTAGGTGTTGGTCATGCGCGGCATGGGCACGTGGGCATAGCTCTCGCGGCGGCCGTTGCCGGTGGGGGCTGTCTTCATCAGCCGCGCGTTCATCGCGTCCTGGATGTAGCCCTTCAGGATGCCGTCCTCGATGAGCACGTTGCGCTGGCTGGCTGCACCCTCGTCGTCCACGTTCAGCGAGCCGCGGCGGTCGGGGAGGGTGCCGTCATCCAGCACCGTGACGCCCTTGGCAGCGACCCGCTGGCCGATGCGGCCGGAGAAGGCGCTCGAGCCCTTGCGATTGAAATCACCCTCCAGGCCGTGGCCCACGGCTTCGTGCAGCAGAACGCCTGGCCAGCCGGGCCCAAGCACCACGGTCATCTCGCCGGCCGGCGCCGGGCGGCTGTCCAGGTTCGTCAGCGCCGCGTGCACGGCCTGCTCGACGTAGCTGGCGATCATCTCGTCGGTGAAATAGGCCAGGCCGAAGCGCCCGCCGCCACCGCCCGAGCCCACCTCGCGGCGACCGTTGCTCTCGGCAATGACGGTCAGCGACAGCCGCACCAGCGGACGCACGTCTGCCGCCAGCGTGCCGTCGGCGCGGGCTATCAGCACCACCTCGTGCTCGGCAGCCAGGCCGGCCATGACCTGGGCCACGCGCGGGTCCTTGGCGCGGGCCATCTTCTCGGCGCGCTCCAACAGCGCGACCTTGGCGGCGCTGTCCAGGCTGGCGATAGGGTCGGCCACGCCATACAGCTCGCGGCTGCCGGCCACACGGCCCTGGGAGGGCACCTTGACCTTGCGGCTCTGGCCGGCCGCGGCGATGGTACGCACCGTGCGGGCCGCATCGAGCAGCGACTCCAGCGAGATGTCGTCCGAATAGGCGAAGGCCGTCTTCTCACCCGCCACGGCACGCACGCCGACGCCCTGGTCGATGCTGAAGCTGCCACTCTTGACGATGCCCTCCTCGAGGCTCCATCCCTCGGCTCGCGTGGTCTGGAAGTACAGGTCGGCATCATCGACGCGGTGTTCGGTGATGAGACGCAACGCCTGCGACAGCGATGCCTCGCTGAGACCGAAGGGCTCCAGCAGTTGCGAGCGGGCGGTGGCCAGGCGGGCCAGGGTGGGTTCGACGGCGATCATGGGCCGATTCTAGGAAGCCATCGCGGACATGCTTCTTTACTCGGGCCATGTCGTCGGTTGTTACAAGGGCTTCGTTGTGGACGAGCTTGCAACCCGACACCACCAGGAGTCCTCGATGAAGACCTCTCGCAAAGCCCTGATCGCCCTGCTCGCCCTGGCCGGGGCGAGCGCCTTCGCCCAGGCGCCCGCAGCCTCCGCACCCGGCACCAACACCCCGCGCATCGACAAGCGCGAAGCTCGCCAGCAGGCCCGTATTGCACAGGGTGCGGAGAACGGCAGCCTGACGCCGCGCGAGACCCAGCGCCTGGAGAAGGAGCAGGCACGCATCGACAACGCCGAGTCCAAGGCCAAGTCCGACGGCACGGTAACGGCCAAGGAACGCCGTCGCCTGACCGCGATGCAGGACGGCGCCAGCCGCGACATCCACCGCAAGCGCCACAACGCCCGCGCCGCCAGCGCGCCGGGCTGAACCCGCCGCCAAGGGCGGCCTTCAGTGCACGTCGTCGCCGCTGCGCTTCAGCTCGAGGCCGGCCTCGTAGAGCCGGTTGCGCGGTGCGCCGCTGATCTGCGCCGTCAGCGCGACGGCCTGCTTCAGCGGCAGCTCTGTCGCCAACAGTCCCAGCACGCGCAGCGCCTCGGCCGGCAGGTCGCCCTGCGCCGCGGCCTGCGCAGCGCGGGCATGTAGCACCAGCACGAACTCGCCCCGCTGGCGCTGGGCGTCGGCCGCGAGCCACCCGGGCAGCGTCGCCGCCGCGGCCGTGTACACGGTCTCGAACTGCTTGGTCAATTCGCGACAGACCGTCACGCGACGCTCGGGCGCCAGTTCGGCCAGCAGCGCGATCAGGTCCTCAATGCGATGCGGGGCCTCGAAGACCACTTGGCTCTGGGCCTCGGCCGCCAGCAGGGCCTGGAGCGCCACACGGCGTTCGCCCCCCTTGGTTGGCAGGAAACCGGCGAAGGCGAAGCCCTGCGCCGCCGTGTCGCCCGCGACGCTGAGGGCCGTCACCGCGCTGCTGGGCCCAGGCAGCGGCAGCACGCGGTGGCCGGCGGCCACCACCTCTTGCACGAGCACGGCGCCGGGGTCGGAGATGGCCGGCGTGCCGGCATCGGATGCATAGGCGACACGCTCGCCTGCAGCCAGCCGCGCCAGCACCTGGGCGCTGGCCTCGCGCTCGTTGTGCTGGTGCAGCGCGATCAGCGGTTTGTGCAACCCCAGATGGCGCAGCAGCGCGCCGCCCTGGCGGGTGTCTTCACAGGCCAGCGCATCCACAAGGCCCAGCGCGTGGATGACGCGCAGGCTGAGGTCAGCAAGATTGCCGATGGGCGTCGCGACGAGATAGAGCGTGGCGGACGGGTACTGCTGGCCGCCGGCCGCGGCCTGAGCGGCCTGGCGAAGCAGGGAGGCGTCAATGTTCAACGGAAGCTCTCGTTCAAGGCGTGCCGAGACGGGCTCGGCGGGCGAGGATGCAGCACCGACCCATCTGCAGCGCGCGGGCCTGCGCCTTCCCGAGCCGAATTATCGAGTCGCCGCCGGTCGAGGAGCTGCGCCGCCTCGTCTACGCGCCCGGCATTACCCGGCACAAGCCGGCGCGCCACGCCAGCCCGTCCTGCCGCCTCGACGCCATCCGCGCCGACGACGAGGCCCTCACCGGGCTGCAAGCGACGCTTGGAGCGGGTTAACCTCGGGTTGACCCTATCATTCGCGCCGCATGATTGAACAACGCATCCAGCAGCAGTTCTTCGAGAGCGCCGACCTGCTCTACCAGGCCGCCGAGCAGTTGGCCCGCCCGCTGGCGATGGCCGCGCAAATGGTGGTGGACGCCATCACCGGCGGCAACCGCATCCTCTGCGCGGCCCAGGGCCTGGCGAGCATGGAGGCGGACTACCTGGCCGCCCGCCTGGCGGGCCGCTTCGAGCAGGAACGCCCCGGCCTGGCCGCCTGGAGCCTGGCCGCCCAGGCCCGCGACGCCGCCGGCCTGGATCTCGCCCGCCTGCTCCAGGCCCATGGCCACCCGGGAGACGTACTGGTCATGATCGAGCCGCTGCGCGAGCAGCGCGACGCCTGGCAGCCGGCCCTCGCGGTGGCCCATGCACAGGAGATGAGCATCATCGCGCTGACGGCCCAGCCGCCCGGCGCGACGGATGAATGGCGCGGCCTGCTGCAGGACACCGACATCCAGATCCGTGTCAGCCACGGGCGCGAGCCGCGCGTTGTCGAAGCCCAGCGCGTGCTGCTGCATGCGCTGGCCGATGCCGTCGACCTGCAATTGCTCGGCAGCGACGAATAACCTTCCAGATGGGATCCCGATGAAGAAGTTCACCCTCACCCTGACTGCCGCCGTCTTCGCCGGCACGCTGGCCACCGGCTGCGCGCCGCTGCTGATCGGTGGCGCGATGGTCGGCACGGTGCAGGTCGCCACTGACCGCCGCACCTCGGCCACTCAACTGGAAGACCAGACCATCGAGCTCAAGGCCGGCGCGCGCATCCGCGAGCAACTGGGCGACCGTGTCCACATCAACGTCAACAGCTACAACCGCGTCGCGCTGGTCACCGGCGAGGCCCGCAACGAAGCGGACCGCGCTGAGGTGGAGCGCATCGTCGGCGGCGTCGAGAACGTCACCAAGGTCATGAACGAGGTGGCCGTCACGATGCACAGCTCGCTGAGCACCCGCTCCAACGACGTGGTCATCCAGGGCAAGATCAAGGCCAAGCTCATCGACGCGCGCGACCTGTTGAGCAACGCCTTCTACGTTGTGGTCGAGCGCGGCGAGGCATTCCTGATGGGCCGCGTGACCGAGCGCGAGGCCGACCGCGCGACCGAGATCGCACGTCAGGTCGGCGGCGTGAAGAAGGTGGTGCGGGCGTTCGAGATCATCAGTGAGGAAGAGCTCGCCCGCATCACGCCGAAGAAGCAATGACCCCTCGCCCAGCGCTTCAGCGCTGGGCGGCCTAGACCTGCGTCCCCGGAACCGCTGCCCGTCAGCTGACACATGCTGTCCATCGAGCGCCATGTGTCCGGCCTCAGTCACCGAGAGGGCGAGAGGGCGAGAGGGCGCCGATGCTCGCGGAGGCAAAGGCCCGCTCGCACATCGGCTCAAGCACGCACCGGCAGCGACGCGGTGGTGCGCTTGGCTGGAGCGCTCAAAGACGCTTGATCAGCGACGAGGTGTCCCAGCGGTTGCCACCCAGCGCCTGCACGTCGGCGTAGAACTGGTCAACAAGCGCCGTCAGCGGCAGGCGGGAGCCGTTGCGGCGGGCCTCGTCGAGCACCAGGCCGAGATCCTTGCGCATCCAATCGACCGCGAAGCCGAAGTCGAACTTGTCTTCGACCATGGTCTTGCCACGGTTGTCCATCTGCCAGCTCTGGGCCGCACCCTTGCCGATGACCTCCAGCACCTGAACCATGTCCAGGCCCGCGTTCTGGCCGAAGCGCACGGCCTCGGACAGCCCCTGGACGACGCCTGCGATGCAGATCTGGTTGACCATCTTGGCCAGCTGGCCCGAGCCGGGGCCGCCCAGCAGCGTCACCGCCCTGGCAAACGCCATCGCGATGGGTCTGGCGATCTCGAACGGCGCCGCGTCGCCACCGCACATGACGGTCAGCGCACCGTTGACGGCACCGGCCTGGCCACCCGATACCGGCGCATCGATGAAGGCTACGCCACGCCGGGCGGCTTCGGCATGCAGCTCGCGGGCCACGGCCGCCGAGGCGGTGGTGTGATCCACGAAGACGGCCCCCGAGGTCATGCCGGCCAGTGCGCCGGCTTCGCCCAGCACGACCGAACGCAGATCGTCGTCGTTGCCCACGCAGCAGAACACGAGCTCCGCGCCCTTGACGGCCTCCGCCGGCGTCGCCGCGAAGGCACCACCGTACTCCTTCACCCACGCCTCGGCCTTGGCCGCTGTGCGGTTGTAGACGGTGACCTGGTGGCCGGCGCGTGCCAGATGGCCGGCCATGGGATGGCCCATGACGCCCAGGCCCAGGAAGGCAACACGGCGGGGAGGAACAGGGTCGTAGCTGCGGGTACTCATGTTGCTCAAAGAATGGTCAGATGTTCGGTGCCGGACGACAGGTCTCCGGAGCGGGCGCGCTCGCTGTTGAGCTTGATCTGCAGGCGCAGGTCGTTGACCGAGTCGGCGTTGCGCAGCGCATCTTCGTAGGTGACTTTGCCCGCTTCGTAAAGGTCGAACAGCGCCTGGTCGAAGGTCTGCATGCCCTGCTCGCGCGAGCGCTTCATCAGCTCCTTGATCTCGCTGATCTCACCCTTGAAGATCAGGTCGGAGATCAGCGGCGAGTTCAGCAGGATCTCCACCGCCGCGACGCGGCCCTTGCCCTCGCGGCGCGGCAGCAGGCGCTGGGAAATCAGTGCCCGCAAGTTCAGTGACAGATCCATCAGCAGCTGCTGGCGGCGGTCTTCGGGAAAGAAGTTAATGATGCGGTCCAGCGCCTGATTGGCGCTGTTGGCGTGCAGTGTGGCCATGCACAGGTGGCCGGTCTCGGCGAAGGCGACCGCATGTTCCATGGTCTCGCGGTCGCGCAGTTCGCCCATCAGGATGACGTCAGGCGCCTGGCGCAGCGAGTTCTTCAGCGCGGCCTCCCAACTGTCGGTATCCAGGCCCAGCTCGCGCTGGGTGACGATGCAGTTTTTGTGCGGGTGCACGAACTCGATCGGGTCCTCGATGGTCACGATGTGCCCGTAGGTCGTCTCGTTACGCTCGTCGATCATGGCTGCCAGCGAGGTGCTCTTGCCCGAACCCGTGGCGCCGACGACGATGACCAGGCCGCGCTTGTGCTGCACCACCTCGCGCAGCACGACGGGCAGGTCCAGCGAGGCGATGGTGGGCAGCGTGGATGGGATGGTCCGCAGCACCAGGCCGACCTGGCCCTGCTGCAAGAAGGCGTTCACGCGGAAGCGCCCGATGCCGTGCGGCGAGATCGCGAAATTGCACTCCTTGGTGCGCTCGAACTCGGCGGCCTGCTTGTCGTTCATGATGGAACGGGCTAGTTGCAGCGTGTGCTGGCCGGTCAGCGGCTGCGGCGAGACCTTGGTGAGCTTGCCGTCGACCTTGATGGCCGGCGGAAACTCGGCGGTCAGGAACAGGTCGGAACCCTTGCGCGACAGCATCAGCCGCAGCAGGTCGTTGATGAATTTCGAGGCCTGGTCGCGTTCCATGGTTGATCCAATGCGAATGACTGCCGTATTCGGGCCGAGCGCCGGGCCGCTCCCAAGACGACCCGCGATGCAATCCTATGGGCGCCCCGCGCGCATAGGATTGCCCCCTCGGAGATGGCCCGGCGTGCCCGCCGAACCGGGGGCAAACCGCTCTAGCCAGGGAAGTTCTCGGGGAACTTGGCCTTGGCTCGCGCTTCCGCGGGCGAGATGATGTTGCGGCGGACGAGGTCTGTAAGGTTCTGGTCCAGCGTCTGCATGCCCTGCGAGTTGCCTGTCTGGATGGACGAGTACATCTGCGCCACCTTGTTCTCGCGGATCAGATTGCGGATGGCCGAGGTGCCCAGCATGATCTCGTGAGCCGCGACGCGGCCGGTGCCATCCTTGAGCTTGCACAGGCTCTGCGAAATGACCGCCACCAGCGACTCGGACACCATCGCCCGCACCATCTCCTTTTCGGCAGCGGGGAAGACGTCGACGATGCGGTCCACCGTCTTGGCCGCCGACGAGGTGTGCAGGGTCCCGAACACCAGGTGCCCCGTCTCGGCGGCCGTCAGCGCCAGGCGGATGGTTTCCAGGTCACGCATTTCGCCGACCAGCACGCAGTCCGGGTCTTCGCGCAGCGCCGAACGCAGCGCGTTGCTGAAGCTGTGCGTGTGCGGCCCGACTTCCCGCTGGTTGATCAGGCTCTTCTTGGACTCGTGCACGAACTCGATCGGGTCCTCGATGGTGAGGATGTGTCCGTACTCGTTCTCGTTGAGGTGGTTGATCATGGCCGCCAGCGTCGTGCTCTTGCCCGATCCGGTCGGTCCGGTGACGAGCACCATGCCGCGAGGCTTCAGCGCCAGCTCGGCGAAGACCTTGGGCGCGGCAAGCTGCTCCAGGCTGAGGATCTTGCTCGGAATGGTCCGGAACACGGCGCCTGCGCCGCGGTTCTGGTTGAAGGCGTTGACGCGAAAGCGCGCCAGGCCCTGGATCTCGAAGGAGAAGTCGACCTCCAGCGTCTCCTCGTACACCTTGCGCTGGGAGTCGTTCATGATGTCGTAGACCATGTCGTGGACCGCGCGGTGGTCCAGCGCCTCGACATTGATGCGGCGCACATCGCCGTGTACCCGGATCATCGGCGGCAGGCCGGCCGAAAGGTGCAGGTCCGATGCCTTGTTCTTGACCGAGAATGCCAGCAGCTGAGTGATGTCCATGGTGTGCAGTGGAGTCCTCGTTTCATTATGGCGATCTCCGACTCCCTGCAAGCCACCAAAAACCGCATTGCTGCGGCATGTGTCTCAGCCGGCCGTGCACCCGACGCGGTCCGCCTGCTGGCGGTCAGCAAGACCTTCCCGGCCTCCGCCGTGCGCGAGGCCTTCTCAGCCGGAGCCAGGGCCTTCGGCGAGAACTATGTCCAGGAGGGCCTGGCCAAGATCGAGGCCCTCATCGACCTGCGCAGCCAGATCGAATGGCATCTGATCGGCCCGCTGCAGTCGAACAAGACCCGGTCCGTGGCCGAACAGTTCGACTGGGTGCACAGTGTGGACCGACTCAAGATCGCCGAGCGGCTGTCGGAACAGCGCCCGGCCGAACTGCAACCACTGAGCGTCTGCCTGCAGGTCAACATCAGCGGCGAGGCCAGCAAGAACGGCCTGCTGCCGGCCGAGGTGGCACCATTGGCCCGCCAGGTGGCCGCTCTGCCCCGCCTGAGACTGCGCGGGCTGATGGCCATTCCCGAGCCCGGCCCCGAGGCTGCCACCCAGCATCGCGCGATGGCCGCCCTGTTCGACGCGCTGAAGGCCGAGGGACTGGACGTGGACACGCTGTCCCTGGGCATGAGCGCCGACCTGGAGGCGGCCATCGTGGCAGGCTCCACGATGGTGCGCATCGGCACGGCGGTTTTCGGCACCCGGTGAACGAGGCTGCTCCCCGCTACCGCCAACTGGCAGACGACATCGCCGGCCTGATCGGGAGCGGTGCGCTGCGCCCGGGTGACAGGCTGCCCTCCGTACGCCAGACCCAGGCCAGCCGTGACTGCAGCGCGGCCACGGTGTTCCAGGCCTACCACCTGCTGGAGTCACGCGGCCTGGTGCGAGCAGCGGAGCGCTCCGGCTACTTCGTCGCACCGGCCGCACCGCCGCCGTCCGCGCCACGTGAACGCGCCCCGCAACCGGTGGCCGTCAGCGAGATGGTGTTCCAGCTGCTGGGCACGGGCGGGCATGAAATCCACGCACCGCTGGGTTCGGCGTTTCCCTGCCCATCGCTGTTCCCCCTGGACGGGCTGCGGCGAGCATTGACGGCCGGCAACCGCCGCATCGTCCCAGCCGAGCTGACCCAACAGTTGCCAGGCGGCCACGCCGGCCTGCGCCGGCAGATCGCGCTGCGCTACCTGCGTCTGGGCATGAGCATCGCGCCCGATGAGATCGTGCTGACCGACGGCGCGCTGGAGGGACTGAACCTGTCGCTGCAGTTGCTGACGCGCCCCGGCGACACGGTGCTTATCGAGTCGCCCGGCTTCTACGCCGCGCTGCAGGCCCTGGAGCGGCTGGGCCTGCGCGCCGTCGAGGTGCCCGCCACCCCGGCCGAAGGTGCGGACCTGGACTCGATGGCCACCGCCATCGCCCGCCACGCACCCAAGGCCTGCTGGCTGATGACCAGCTTCTCCAATCCGACCGGCAGCCTGATGCCGCCCGAGAAGAAGCGCGCCCTGGTCGCGCTTCTGGAACGCCACGGCATCCCGCTGATCGAGGATGACGTCTACGCCGAACTACCCCACGAGGGAGCCCCACCGCTGCCGGCCAAGGCGTATTCGACGCGCGGCGAGGTCCTGCATGCCGGCTCGTTCTCGAAGACGCTGGCGCCGGGCTACCGCGTCGGCTGGGTGGCCGCAGGGCGCTTCGCGTCTGCGCTGCTGCGGGCCAAGCTCAGCCAGAGCCTGTCGGGCTCCTGGCCGGCTCAGGCCGCCATCGCACACTACCTGGCAGGAGGCGACTATGACCGCCACTTGCGCGCTCTGCGCCGGGCGCTGGCCGAGCAACAGCGCGCACTGCGCGCCGCAGTGCTGCAGCATTTCCCCGCCGGCACGCGGGTCACGCGGCCGCTCGGCGGCTATTTCGTCTGGGTCGAGATGCCTGTGCGCACAGGCGGCGGGCACGACAGCCTGGCCCTGCACCGCGCCGCGCTCGCCGAAGGCATCAGCCTGGCCCCCGGCCCTCTGTTCTCGGCCGGCGGTGACTTTCGCGCCTGCCTGCGCCTGAACGGCGGCCAGCCGTGGACGCCCGCACTGGCCCGCGCCGTCGCGCGGCTGGGTGAACTGATACGGTCACAAACCGCTTGATCTGCTCCTTACGCACCATCCTGCACCCAGGCAAGATGGCCGGCATGCTCCGCCATGCCTGCCTGCTCGCCGCCCTGCTGTGCCTCCCCGCTGTGGCGCGGCCCGCGCCCGACGCGCCGGCCCCGCGAGTCGTACCGGACACACTGGCGCAACGCGCCCTGGCCTGCACTGGCTGCCACGGGAAGGAGGGCCGCGCCGCGCCCGACGGCTACTACCCGCGCCTGGCCGGCAAACCCGCCGGCTATCTCTACAACCAGTTGCTGAACTTCCGCGACGGCCGGCGCGACTATGGGCTGATGAGCGAGCTAATCGCGCCGCTCTCTGATGCCTACCTGAAGGAACTCGCCGGCCACTTCGCGTCACTGGATCTGCCCTACCCGCCGCCACAGCGGTCCACGCTGGCCGCTGCGGAACTGGCGCGCGCCGAGCAATTGATCCGCCAGGGCGATACCGCCCGTCGCCTACCGGCCTGCACTGCATGCCACGGCGAGCGCCTGACGGGCACCCAGCCGGCCGTGCCCGGCCTGCTGGGCCTGTCGCGCGACTATCTCAATGGTCAGCTGGGCGCCTGGCGCAGCGGCCAGCGGCACGCGCAGCCCCCCGACTGCATGGCCAGCATCGCCAAGGCGCTGACAGCGGCCGAGATCAACGCGATGACCCAGTTCCTCGCCGGCCAGGCCATGCCGGCCGACCCGCATCCCGCACCGGCGCTGACAGCGCCGGCACCGGTGCGTTGTGGGGGGCTGACGCCATGAAACGGCTGCTGACGGTCTTGGTCGCCCTCGCCGGCCTGCTGGTGGGAGCGGCCTTTGCGCTGCTGGCCTGGCAGCGCGGCCTTGGCGACTCCACCCCCGCCGCTTCAGCGCCGATCAATCTGGAGCGCGGCGCCTATCTCGCGGCGGTGGGCAATTGCGCCGGCTGTCACACGACACGGGGTGGCTCGCGGCTGGCAGGCGGCCGGCCCATCCCCACGCCCTTCGGCACCGCGTTCTCCAGTAACCTGACGCCCGACGTCACCGGTCTTGCCGGCTGGAGCTCCGATGACTTCTGGCGCGCACTCCACCTGGGCATATCGCGCGACGGCCGGCTGCTCGTGCCGGCCCACCCGATCACGAACACGACCCGGGTGACGCGCGAAGACGCCGATGCCCTGCACGCCTGGCTGCAGGCCCAGCCCGCCGTGGCAGCGCCCCGCCGCCCCCACGAACTGCGCTGGCCCATGAACAGCGAGTTGGGCGCACAGCTGGCCGTGGCTGCCTGGCGGGCGCTGTACTTCAGCCCCGGCGCCTACCGGCCCGATCCCGTCCGCGACCCTATCTGGAACCGTGGCGCCTACCTGGCGCAGGGCCTGGCCCACTGCAGCGCCTGCCATGCCGGGCGCAACGCGCTGGGCGGCGACGACGGCCCCGCGGACTTCCGCGGTGGCCTCCTGGCCGGCCTGGGCTGGGCAGCGCCTTCCCTGCACGACCCGGCCGAAGCCGGGGTGCAGCGCTGGTCCGACACGACGCTGCAGCGCTGGCTACGCGAAGGCCATGCCGACGGCCACACCGCCCAGGGGCCGATGGCCGAGGTTGTTCTCGGCAGCACAGCCTCGCTGGACGACGCCGACCTTGCGGCCATGAGCCGCTATCTGCGCAGCCTGCCCGAACAGGCCGTTACGCGACCCGAGCCGGCACGGCCCGACGCGCGGCGCCGCGAGCGCGGCGCCGGCCTCTACCGCGAGCATTGTGCGGCCTGCCACGGCGCACAGGGTGAAGGCCGGCGCGACGACAGCGGCGCGTTGGCCTACCCGGCGCTGGCTGGCAGCCGGCTCGTGACCCAGGCCAGCGCCGCCAATCTGATCCGCGTGATCGAGCGCGGCGGCTTTGCACCGGCCACGCCCGGCAATCCCCGACCCTATGGCATGCCGCCCTTTGCCGGCTTGCTCGATGCGCAGGAGCTGGCCGCGCTGACCAGCTATCTGCGCGGCACCTTTGGCCACGATGCGGGCGAGGTCGACGCCGTTGAGGTCCTGAGGCTGCGCGCCGCCTCGGCCAGGCGCTGAGCACACCCGGATCAGGGTCTTCCACCATCCGGCGGCCCCCTCCTGGGCCTGCCCTCAGGCGCTGGCAAGCCCCGGGGCGCGGGGAGCGACGTGAACGACTTCACGCAAGCTTCCCGCAGTCATGAAGCAAATGGTCACAGGTCGCGACACACTGCGCGCCGGCCCCTGGGTAGGGCCGAAAAAACAGGGCCGCGAGGCCTACAGTCGTCGTCGGATTCAAGAGCGGCAGCTCGCCGCCAATACCCGAGATCACCGGACAAGGACCTGAATCGCATGAACTTCCTGACCCAACTACGCATTGGCCAGCGCCTTTTCGTGAGCTTCAGCCTGCTGATCCTGCTGCTGGTGGCCATCGGCGTCTACGGCGCGAGGAACGCCAGCAGCCTGGCGCAGGATCTGGATCGCACCGCGAACTCCAGCCTCGTGAAGATCGGCGCGGCCAACGGCCTGGAGAATCAAGTCAACATCATTTCGCGCGCCGTGCGCGACCTGCTGCTGCTGGACACCGCCGGCGCCATCAAGAAGCAAAAGGCCGCCATTGCCGCCGCGACCGAGGAAGCCGAGAAGCAGCTCACCGGCCTGGAGGCCGCAGTGGCCGGGGACCAGGAGAAGGCCGTCATCAGCGAAGTGCGCGAGCGCAAGACCAAGTTCCTGGCTGCGCTGGAGAAGTTCCAGAAGATCCAGACCGACGGCAGCCCCGACGAGGCCCGCGAAAGCCTGATCACCGACCTGCGCCCCGCCCAGACCGCCCTGCAAGATGACCTGAAGAAGCTGGTCGACATGCAGTTCGACAGCGGCAAGGAACTCGCCACCAAGGGCGGCGAGGTGGCACGCACCTCGGTGCTGGTGACCGCTGGCCTCGTCTTTATCGCCGCAGCACTGGGCTTCGGCGGCTTCCTCGTGATCTCGCGCTCCATCGTCGGCCCGGCCCGCAAAGCCCAGGCTGCGGCTGAAGCCATCCGCGCTGGTGACCTGACCCAGGACATCCAGGTCGAGGGCCGCGACGAGCTGAGCCAGATGCTGCAGGCCATGAAGGACATGCAGACCGCACTTTCCGGTGTCGTCCGCGATGTCTCCACCGCCGCCAGCGAAGTCGCCCAGAACTCCGGCTCCATCGCCGACAGCAATACCAACCTGGCCGACCGCACGACACGCTCCGCCGCCAGCCTGCAGAACACGGCCGCGTCCGTTGAGCAGATCGCCTCCACGCTCAAGGGCGCTAGCGAACTGACCCGCCGCGCCGCCGGTATCGCCGTGACGGCGCGCCAGTCGGCCAGCAACGGCGGTGCCGTGGTCTCCAAGGTCGTCGAGACCATGGAAGAGATCAGCGCCAGCTCCAAGAAGATCGGCGACATCATCGGCGTCATCGACGGCATCGCCTTCCAGACCAACATCCTGGCACTGAATGCCGCCGTCGAAGCTGCCCGTGCCGGTGAGCATGGCCGCGGCTTCGCGGTCGTCGCCTCGGAAGTTCGTGCCCTGGCCCAGCGTTCGGCCGGCGCCGCCAAGGAAATCAAGGTGCTGATCCAGGAATCGACCGTCAAGGTCGAGAACGGCACCACGCTCGTCAACAACGCCGGTGTGACGATCCGCAGCGTCGTCGACGAGGTCAACAACATGGGCCAGCTGATCGAGGAAATCTCGCATTCGGCCCAGGAGCAGGCCACCGGCGTCACCGTCGTCAACGGCGCGATGAGCGAGCTGGACAAGGCCACGCAGCAGAACACCAGCCTGGTAGGCGAACTCAGCCGCTCGGCCGACGCGCTGCGCGACAGCTCCACACGCCTGATCGAAGCGGTCGGTTTCTTCCGCGCTGCCTGACCCCAACCATTCACCTGCCGAGGTTCGCCATGTCACTCCTGCGTTCCGCCACCGTCCTTGCCGCCAGCCTGATGCTGGCCCTGGCCGCCCAGGCCACCCCCAAGATCGTCAAGAAGGTGCCGCCCGACTTCCCTGCCGAGGCCGCCAAGAAGGGCATCTCCACCGGCGTCGTCAAGGCCAAGATGGTCATTGAGGCCGACGGCAAGGTCAGCGACGTCGAAATCCTCGAGGCTGAGCCGAAGCGCATCTTCGACCGCGCGGTCAAGTCGGCGCTGATGGAATGGAAGTTCGAGCCGGGCGAGAAGGCCACCCACGAAGTCAAGCTCGTCTTCAAGAACGAGGACTGAACAAGGCCCGGCGGCCTGCTCCATGCCCTGTGAAGACCCGGCGCCAGGCAAGGCGCAGGCTGGAGCTGGTCCGAGAACGACGCCTGCGCGGCGTTCTCGCCGGCGCTACGCCGTAGCTGGCATACGGCCAGGGACGGGGCTGGGCTGCCTCTACCGCCTCATCGCGGGCGGCACATCGTGAGTCACCGCCGGGTGCCACCAGCGCACGCCGCCCAGCACCAGCATCACCGTCACGACGGCGCCTCCGGCCACCAGGCCGAGGCGCCGTTTTCTTTGCGCCTGGCGGGCGCGAAAGCGCGCCCCGCCCGTCGCCTCTCGCATCGCCGTCGGACTGACGTGGCCACGCGACAAGCGGCGCAGTTGGACAGCCTGCTTGCGGCCGTCACGACCCGTCACAATTTCAAAGCTGAGCCGCTCGTCCAGCCGCGCGCCCTCCCCATCCGTAGGGAAGGCCGCCAGGCCAACAAAGACCTCTTCGCCGCCGCCAGACGGCCGAATGGCGCCATGACCAGTATTCGGGTCCCAGGCGCTCAGCACTCCTTCAAATCTCATGTTCACCTCGACGACACCCTGAATTCTTGAGATAGATGGCATGGGCCGCAGCAACGGGATGTAAGCCCGACAATGCGCTCTTTGCAAGCCCCCAAGCTCGTCAGCGCATGCCCATCAACTGGTTCCCCGGCCACATGAACTCCACCCGTCAGGCGATCAAGGATCGCGTGAAGGCGGGGCTGGACGTGGTCATCGAGCTGCTCGACGCACGACTGCCCGGCTCCAGCAGCAACCCGCTGCTGGCCGCGCTGACCACTGGCCGCCCGTCGCTCAAGGTGCTGAACAAGCAGGACCTTGCCGATCCCGACATCACGGCCGACTGGTTGGCTTTTTACAACGCCCAGCCGCACACCCGCGCCATCGCGCTGGACGCCAGCGACAAGTCGCCCGCCCGCGCGCTGGTCAAGGCCTGTCGCGAACTGGCGCCGCTGCGCGGCGACCTGCACAAGCCGCTGCGAGTGTTGATCTGTGGCATTCCCAACGTGGGAAAGAGCACGCTGATCAACACGCTGGTCGGCAAGCGCGCGGCCAAGACCGGCGACGAGCCCGGCATCACCAAGACCGAGCAGAAGATCGTGCTGGAGAACGGCTTCTATCTGTTCGACACGCCCGGCATGCTGTGGCCGCGCATCGCCATCGAGCAAAGTGGCTACCACCTCGCGGCCAGCGGCGCCATCGGCCGCAATGCCTTCGACGAGGAGGAGGTGGCGCTGGAGCTGATCGCCGTGCTCAAGCGACGCTACCCCGAACGGCTGCAGGAGCGCTTCGGCCTGACGGAACTTGGCGCGGACGAGGCCGTGCTTGAGGCCATCGGCATCAAGCGCGGCGCCAAGGTGCGCGGCGGCGGCGTACAGATGCACAAGGCCGCCGAGGCGCTGCTGATCGACTATCGCCAGGGGCTGCTGGGCCGCATCACGCTGGAGACGCCACAGGAGATGGCGGCCTGGCGCCAGGCCGCCGCCGCCGAGGAGGCTCGCAAGGCGGAGAAGGCCGAGGCCGACCGGACGGCAGACAAGGAACGTCGCAGCGGCAGGCGCAAGGCGAGCAGCGGCGACGCGTGATTCCCCTGGTTTGACCGTCCCGGGCACCCGCCTATGCTGGATGCCATGACCCGCCTCTCCCTGCTCGACCTGGCCTTCTTCATCGCCGAGAGCGAGGCCAGCCCCAAGCACGTGGCGGGGCTGCACATCCACCAGATCCCCAAGGGTGGCAAGGCGGTTTTCGCCCGACAGCTCTACGAGGAGTTCCTGCGCCACACCGACGTGCAGCCGCCCTTCGACCAGGTCATCAACTTCGTGTCGCCGGCACTGATGCCGAGCTGGAGCACGGCCGAGGGCGTGGACCTGAAGCAGCACGTCTTCCTCCACAAGCTCGAACGCGCGGCCAATGACCGCGAGGCCCTCTACGCGCTGGTGGCCCGATTGCACGAGCCGGTGCTGGACCGCAGTCGACCGCTGTGGGAAGTACACGTCATCGCCGGCCTCTGGGATCGGCAGTTCGCGATCTACTACAAGATGCACCACGCAGTGGCCGACGGCATCACGATGACGCGCTGGGGCGTGGAATCGCTGCGCATGGCGCCGGACGACCTGGCTGTCACGCCGGTCTGGACCCTTGCCCATACTCGTCGTGAGGACCACGGCCGCAGGAAGCGCCTGGATCAGGCCGTCGCCGGCACGGTCTGGAAGCAGCTGACCGCCAACAGCAAGCGTGCCGTTGGCATCGGGCGGCTCACGGCCATGCTGGCGCTGGAGGCCGTGAAGCTGACCAAGAACGCCATCGCTCTGCCCTTCATGGCCAGCGGCGACACGCCCTTCACCGGCAACGCCACGCCCGGCCGCCAGTTCGCAACGGCGGCCGTGCCCATGGCCCGCATCGACGCCATCCGCAAGCTGTCGCGTGCCACCCTCAACCACGTTGCGCTCACGTGCCTTGACGGTGCCATGCACCGCTACCTGGCGGACGAAGGCATAGCGCTGGACCGGCCGATCACTATCCAGATGCCCGTCAACCTGCGCCGCGAAGGCGAGAAGGGTGGCGGCAACAAGATCGGCATCATCCTCGTCGACCTGTCACCGCCGACCGACGACGCCTATGTGCGGCTGCGCAACGTCGGCTACTCGCTGCGCAACGTGCGCGCCATGATCGACGCCGTCGCACCTGAGGCGGTCGAGACCTACACCATCCTCACGGGCCTGCTGGGCCAGATCGCCGGCATGCTCAAGCTGGCCGACGTCGTCACGCCCATGGGCAACACGCTGGTATCCAACGTCCCGGGGCCGGCCGAGCGCCTGTACCTGAAAGGTGCACCGCTGCTGGAAATGCACCCGGTCTCGACGCTGCCGGCTACCCATCTGCTCAACATCACGCTGTTCAGCTACGCGGGTACGCTCTACGTCGGCCTGATCGCCACCGACGCCCTGCCCAACCTGGGCCGGCTGGCCACCTACGTCGAGGACGAGATCGCGACGCTGGAGAAGGCGGTAGGCATCGCATGAGCTTTGACGCCTACCTCTACGACCACTGCCGCACGCCGCGCGGCAAGGGCAAGCCCGAGGGATCGCTGCACGCGGCCACACCGATCTGGCTGGTGCGCACGCTGCTGCAGGCGCTTCGCGAGCGCAACCGGCTGGACACGCGTCTCGTCGATGACGTCGTGCTCGGCTGTGTGACGCCCATCGCCGAGCAAGGAGGCGACATCGCCCGCATTGCCGTGCTGGATGCCGGCTGGGCCGAGTCGGTCGCGGGCATCACGCAATCGCGCTTCTGCGCCTCCGGGCTGGAGAGCGTCAACCTCGCCGCGGCCAAGGTGGCTAGCGGCTTCGAGCGGCTGGTCGTGGCCGGTGGCGTGGAAAGCATGAGTCGCGTGCCCATGGGCAGCGACGGCGGCGCCTGGCTGCTGGACGGACGTGTCGTCGAGGCCGTCGGCTTCGTGCCCCAGGGCATCAGTGCCGACCTGATCGCCACGCTGGAGGGTTTCTCGCGCGAGGCGCTGGATGCCTATGCCGCGCGTTCGCACCAGCGCGCCGCCAACGCGAGCGCGGCCGGCTATTTCGGTCGATCCGTCGTGCCGGTGCACGATGGAGCCGGTACGCTGCTGTTGGCCGAGGACGAGACGATACGTCCGCAAACGACGCCCGAAACCCTGGCCGGGCTGAATCCGAGCTTCGTCAAGCTGGGCGCGACGCTCGATGCGCTGGCACTGCGGAAGTATCCGCAGGTGCCCGCCATAGAGCACCGCCACCACGCGGGCAACTCCTCGGGCATCGTCGATGGCGCTGCCCTGGTGCTGGTGGGTTCCAGGACCGGCGGCGAGGCGGCGGGGCTCCAGCCCCGCGCCCGAATCCGCGCCGCTGCAGTGACGGGTAGCGAGCCTACGATCATGCTCACGGGAACGACACCGGCATGCCTCAAAGCGCTGGAGCAGGCCGGCATGAAACCTGGCGACATCGACCTGTGGGAGATCAACGAGGCCTTCGCTGCCGTACCCCTGAAGACGGCACGCGACCTTGGCCTCGACATGGATCGCGTCAACGTCAACGGTGGCGCCATCGCCCTTGGGCACCCGCTGGGGGCGACCGGCGCGATGCTGCTGGGCACCCTGCTTGACGAGCTGGAGCGGCGCGACCTCCAGACCGGCGCCGTGACCCTGTGCGTGGGCGCCGGCATGGGCATCGCCACCGTCATCGAGCGCGTCTGATCACAGGCGGAACCAGCCGCCGATGCGCAGATGCCAGCGTCCGCCCCGGTTCTCCCAGCGGTTCGGCTCATAGCGATAGCCGGGATGGGGGCGCTCGTAATAGCCCGGCACCCATTGATGGCGCCCGCTGCGCCAACCCCAGTAGCCGCCGATCCACACCGCGCCCGGGTAAGGCGCGACGGGGACGACCTCGGCATAGGGTGCCGGGGGCGGTGCATCGACGACGATCTCGCCACCATCGGCATAGCCGCCGCCGTAATAGCCCGCGCGATGCGCAGGCACCACCACGCAGCCCGACAGCAGGGCCGCGGAAGCGATCAGCGTGAGAGCCAGGGCCAGTCGTTTCATGAGGCAACTCCAGGCCGCTGAAAGCGCGGCCGCATGCCTCTAACCCTCAGCCATGCCAACCGGATGACGGGCTCACACAGAGTTACTTCGTGGCGGACTGTGTCTGCGGCTTCAGGTAGTGGTCCATCCAGGCAATGAAGCGCGTCTCCCAGTCACGCTGGTAGCTGGGCAGCGACAGGCCATGGAACTGCCCCGGATAGATGACCAGTTGGGTCGGCACGCCCAGTGTCTTCAGCGCGAGGTACATCTGCTCGCTGCCCGAGATCGGCACGTTGAAGTCCTTCTCGCCGCCGAGGAAAAGCGTCGGCGTCCTGATGCGCTCAGCCTTGAAGAAGGGGGCGGACACCTTGAGCCAGCGCTCGCGCTGCGCCCAAGGCAAGCCCATCTCGCGCTCGTACTGCACGGCGTACTGGTCGGTACCGAACATGCTGAGCTGGTTGCCGCTGCCGGCGCCGCTGACAGCAGCCTTGAAGCGGGTGTCGGCGGCGATGAGTGCATCGGTCAGGATGCCGCCATAGCTCCAGCCGCCCACGCCCAGGCGCGACGGATCGGCAATGCCCTGCTTCACCGCCCAGTCCACCGCGGCATGCAGGTCCTGAACTTCCAGCCGCCCCCAGTCCGCGAAGATCGCGCGCTGGAAGGCCTTGCCACGCCCGCTGCTGCCACGGTAGTTGACGAGCAGCACCGCATATCCGGCCGCCACCAGGCGCTCCCGCAGCGAGCTGCGGGTGGACAGCTCCTGCGCGTCCTGGCTGTTCGGGCCGCCGTGAATGAGCAGCACCGTCGGCAGCGGCAGCACGGCCTCGGGTGGCAGCGCCAGCAGGCCGTGCACGTCGGTGCTATCGGCGCTCGCCGTCGCGAACTCGCGCAGGCGGGACAGGGCCACGTCACGGCGCCAGCCCTCGTGGTGGGCCGTTACCGCGCGGGGCCCGGCGGCGTCCAGCACATGCAGCTCGGCGGGCTGCTGCCAGCCGCCCGCCAGAAAGGCAACGCTGCCGTCACGTGCCACGCTGGCCTGCCCAGCGGTGCCCGGTCCGCTGAGCCGCTGCACCTGTCCGTCCGCCACCCCGATGCGCGTCAGCCGGCTCTGGCGGTCTTCGTCGACGACACCGATCAGGGCCTTGCCGTCCGCCGCCCACGCCAGTTGCGGCTGCCAGCCGCGATCCAGGTCCGCGCCCAGCACCTGTGCCGCACCGCCACCCACTTCAAAGACGCCAGGGCGCCATTGCTGGTAGGCGCTCCATTTCACTTCGTCCCCGGTCGGCAGCGCGATGAAACGGCCATCGGGACTCCATGCAGGGCGGGCATCGCTGTCCGTCGTCAGCGTCGCCAGGCCTCGCGCCGACGCACCAGCCTCGACGGGCATGACGAAAAGGCCTGTCGCCTCGGTACGGTCCCGCTCCGGAGACCGCCTGCTGAGGAAGGCCAGCAGGCGTCCGTCCGGACTCCAGGCCGGCGCGACCTCGTCGAACTCGCCCTGGGTCAGCACGTCGAGCCTGCGGCTGGCCAGGTCCAGCAGTTGCAGATGCTTGCGTCGGCCGTCGAGATAGCCCTCGCGATCCTGCTTGAAGTGGAAGCCGTCGATGACGATGGGCAGCGGCGTCTTGCGCCGCCAGCCGGCGAGCTTCTCGGGGTCCGGGGCCTCCTCCTGAACGACAAGCACCGCACGGCTGCCATCGGGTGCGACCGCATAGTCCTCGACACCGCCCTTGAGCTCGGTCAGTTGCTCGGCCTCGCCGCCAGCCAGCGACAGGCGCCAGAGCTGCGCGCCTTTCTTCTTCTCGTCGTCGCTGCCGCGCGCGGCCAGGAAGGCGATGGCTGCCCCCTCGGCGCCTACCCAGCGCGGCTTGCCGCCGAAGTCGCCGGTGAAGGTCAGCCGACGCGGCGCGCCGCCGGCCGCCGTTGGCGCGAGCCACAGGTCGGTCTGGTACTTGTCCCTGGCCGGATCCGCCACGCGCAGGCCATAGACCACCCAGCGTCCGTCGGGCGAGATCTCCGGTTCGACGAGGCGCTGCAGGCTGTTCGCGGTCTCGGCGTCGAACGGTCGCGCCGCAGGCTGGGCCTGCACGGTGGCCTGCGTCAGGCCAAGGAAGGTGAAGATCACCAGCAGCTGTCTCATTTCAATGGCGGTAAATGGTCGGGCTCGCAGTATTCTCCGGCGCCTCAACCCGATTGCCTTCCGACATGAAACGAGCATTGCCCCCGACCTGGCTGTCCCTCCTCCTCGCCGCCGCACTGGCTGGCTGCGCCTCGACGCCTGCGGGCAACGAGCAGGTCGCCGTCGCGAAGGACAAGGACGTCGTTTGCGACCGCGAGGAGCAGCTGGGCTCGATGTTCTCCAAGGTGAAGTGCCGCACCGTGCAGCAGAAGGAAACCGAACGCGCCGACGCGGCCGCCTTTGGGGACAACCTCCGGCATCACTCCCCAACGCCCGTCGGCAAGTAAGCCGGCTCAGCGCGACTCGCGCAGCACCGCAGCCAGGGCCAGCATTCCCAGCGCCAGCACCGTGGCCGTCAGCCACAGTGCCGCATCGAAGCGGCCGCTGGCCTCCACCATGCGGCCGGTCAGTGCCGGTGCGCTGATCTGGGCCACGCCGTAGCTCAGCGTCAGCCGGGCCATCGCCTTGCCGGGGTTGGCGGGCGAGCGGCGCCCGACCAGCGCCAGCGTCAGGCTGACGATGCCGATGAAGGTTGCGCCGTACAACAGGGCGCCTGCCAGCGCGGCGACCAGCCCCCCGGCCAGCACCGGCAGCAGCACGCCGACGATCTGCGCCGCAAAGGCGATCATCAACGCGCCGACATCGCCCGTGCGTCGCGCGATACGGTCCCACACGAACACCGCCGGCGTGGCCGCAAGGCCGACCAGCAGCCAGGCCCAGGGCCCCTGCCCCGCCAGCAGCGGTTGCTTCTCGACGATGGTGACGGTGAAGGTCGCATTGATGACAAACCCCCAGCCGGCGCAGAAATAGGCCGCCACCATCAGCCCCATCCAGCGCCGGCTCGGGTTGTGGCCGGCGGCTGCCCTGGCGGGTGGCGGTGGCACCGGCGGGCGCCAGCGCCAGGCCGGGATCAGGAAGGCCAGGCCCAGCAGCGCAAAGCCCTGCCATTGCGCCGCCCAGCCCAGGTCCAGCCTGGTCATGCCCATCGCGCCCAGGGCCGACACGACGATGCCCAGGCCCAGCCCGATGAAGTAGAGGCCCAGCTCGGGCCGGCGCCCCGAGCGCATCAGCCAGCCCTGCACCAGGCCCGATCCCAGCAGCATGCCGGCGGCGCCGCACAGGCCGCCGACGTAGCGCGACACGGCCCACGCGCCGAAGGACGAGCTCCAGCCCATCAGTGCCGTGACGGGCAGGGCCAGCGGCAGTCCCCAGCTGTACAGACGCTGGCGCCAGACCGGGCTCTCGATCCAGGCCGCCAGCAGCGCGCCGCTCATGTAGCCGGCGTAGTTGATGGCTGCCAGCAGCCCGCCATCACCCAGGCCCAGGCCCGCCTGGGCCTGCATCTGCGGCAGCAAGGGCGTGTACGCGAAGCGGGCCAGGCCTATCGTCAGCACCAGCGCGCAGATGCCGCCCAGCAGCACCTGCCAGGCCGCAAGTGGGGAAGTACGCATGCCCGCAGCCTACCCCGGGACTTGCAAAGCCGACGCGCGCACCCAGTTGGCCTGCCATGCCCTTGCTCATCTGCTTCTGCCTCGTCCTGCTGGCCGCCGCCGGTATCGCGCTGTGGCCCCTGTGGGTGAGACGTCGCCGCGAACGCGTCGCGAGCCGCCCCTTCCCGGCCGCCTGGCGCCGCCTGCTGCGCCGCCATGTGCCGCTGGTCGCGAGGCTGCCCGCCCGGCAGCAATTGCGACTCAAGGGGCTGATGCAGGTCTTCCTGGCCGAAAAACCCATCCTCGGCTGCCGCGGCCTGCGCGTGACGGACGAGGTGCGCGTGACCATCGCGGCACTGGCCTGCCTGCCACTGCTGGGCGCGGCGCGCGGCATCTACCCGGAGCTGCGCCAGGTGCTGGTCTACCCCAGCGCCTTTGTCGTCGACCGGCCGGTGACGGAAGCCGGTGGCGTGCTGTCCGACCAGCGCCGCGTGCTGGCCGGCGAGAGCTGGAGCCAGGGGCAGGTACTGCTGGCCTGGGACGAGGTCAAGCGCGGAGCTGCCACGCCCGGCGACGGGCACAACGTCGTCATCCACGAATTCGCCCACCAGTTGGACCAGGCCGGTGGCCCCGCCAACGGCGCGCCTGCGCTCCCCACCGCCGAGGCCTACCGACGCTGGTCGACGGTGATGCAAAACGAGTTCGATGCGCTCAGGTGGCGGCTGGCACGGGTGCACGAGATGGGCCCGGGGCTCATCGATGCCTATGCAGCCACCGACCCGGCAGAGTTCTTCGCAGTGGTCAGCGAGCTGTTCTTCGAGCGGCCACTCGAGCTGGCCGCCGGCCATCCAGCGCTGTACGCCGAACTGAGCGGCTACTACCGCCTCGATCCGGCGTCCTGGGCCTGAAAGCCCAAGGGCTCAGAAGCCGAGGCTGGCCAGCAGGTCGTCCACGTCGTCCTGCTTGAGCGCCTTGTCGGGCGTCTGCACGCCGTGAAGTTCGGTAGACGCGTCTTGCGCAGCGACGGGCGCCGGCAGGGAATCGATCAGGTCATTGAGCGGCGGCTCGGCGCGCTCCAGCATCCTGCTGACCTTGTTGATCACCTGGCCGGAGAGATCCTGGAAGTCCTGCGACATCATGATCTCGGTATGCAGCGATTTCTCGCGCGACGCGAAACTGGCCGCATCGGCCGCATAGGCGGCGCACAGCTTCATCAGCGCACGGGCACGGTCGGTGCTGATGTTGGTGGACAGGGCCAGGCGATTCAACGCGTCCGACAGCTCCCGGCCCTTCTTGCGCACCGCCTCAGCGTCCGCCTGGGCGGCCTCGACGAGGTTGAGCACCTTGGTGGCGGCCTGCTCCGTCATGCTGCGCACATAGGCTAGTCGCTCGCGAGCATCGGGCAGCTCGTCGACGACGCTGTGCAGGATCTGGGCGGCGTCGGCCCGGATCATGGCTTGAATGGATGCGTCGGACATCTGGACTCCCTGGGTGCTCCCGCCACCAGCGACGGATTTGGGAAGTTTAGAAGTCCACCCCCGCAACGTTGGGGGCGCAAACCGGGCCGATCGCGGCCTTTGTCACGCTGCCGGCCGCCAGCGCATTCATTGCCCCGCCAGGCTGGCCCGCAGCGCGCAGCTCTGGGCGGCGTCCAGACGGCCGGCAGCCTCGGCCAACGCGAGCTGGCGCCGGGCCAACGCGAGCAGCAGGTCGGCGTCCAGGCCCGCTGTCGCCAATGCCTGCAGATGACGCGTCAGCACGCCCGCATCGCCACGTGCAATGGGGCCGGAGACGGCACCGGCCAGGCCGCGAGCCAGCGCGGTATCCAGCGCGCCACGGCTCAGCGGCGTCAGCGCCGGCAGGCCGTCGGCAGGCGCCAGGCCGGCGGCTTCCCACAGCGCCAGAGCCTCGGCCAGCACTGCCAGCACCCCACTGGCGGCGAGGTTGGCTGCCGCGTGGTAGGCCGCCCGCGCGTGCTCCGTCATGGGCGAAGGCAGCACCAGCGGTACCAGGCCAAGCACCTGGGCGAGCTCCTGCAGCGCGGGCCGGAACGCAGCGTCGGCTTCAATGCCGACGTGCACGCCCGCAAGACCCGCATCGCCGGCCAGCAGTTTGAGCGGATGGAAACCGGCCGCCTCCGGCGCCGGCGCCAGCGCAGCCAGCGACGTGGCGCCGCTGCAGTGCAGCGCGAGCTGACCCGCGCGCCAGGGCAATGCCGCGGCGGTCGCCGCGATGCGGTCGTCAGGTACGGTCAGCCAGACCCAGTCGGCCGCACGAGCAGCATCCGCGGGCAGGAGTTCGCCTGCGCCGGGCGAACGCCGCCCAACGACGACCACCTCACCCGCGGCGCGCAGCGCCGGCACCAGCGCGCGCGCGAGACGGCCATAGCCGATGACGGCATGGATCATGTCCGCCCGCTTTGCCCGCACTGTCGTCAAGGCTTGACGAACTTCAGCGTCATGCGATCGCTCTCGCCGATGGCTTGGTACTTCGCGCGGTCCTTGTCCTTGAGCGCGAAGGTCGGCGGCAGCGTCCAGACGCCTTCGGGATGCTCGGCCGTATCCCTGGCGTTGGCATTGACCTCGCTGCGGCCCGCCAGCTTGAAGCCGGCGTTCTCGGCGAACTTGATGACAACGGCCTCATGCACATAGCCCGAGCCGGCCTTGGGATCTTGGGTGCGCGAGGCCGGCAGGCGATGCTCCTCCACGCCCAGCACGCCGCCCGGCTTCAGCGCCTTGAAGGCCGCGTCGAACACGGCTTGCGCCGTACCGGCGCTCATCCAGTTGTGCACGTTGCGGAAGGTCAGCACCGCGTCGGCGCTGCCCGGAGGGGCGATATCGAACTGGCCCTTGGCGGGGTTGAAACTGGTGATGGTGACCTTGCCATAGATGCCCATGGACTCCATCTTGGCCTTGAAGCGTGCGCCGCCACCGTCTGCGGCATAAAGCTGGCCTGTCTCGCGCAGATAGGGCGCCAGGATCTCGGTGTACCAGCCGCCGCCCGGCGCCAGCTCAACCACCGTGTGGTTGGGCTTGATGCCGAAGAAGCTCAGCGTCTCGTATGGGTGGCGCGCGGCGTCGCGCGCGACATTGCCGACCAGGCGGTTGTCGGCCGCGATGGCGGCCTTCAGCGGGTCGGCCGTCTGGGCCTGGGAGCCGACGGCAGCGGCGGCAACGAGGGTGGCGATGAGCCAGGTCTTCATGGGTACGGTCTCCTGTTTGAGCCGAGCCAGTATCCCGTCTCGGCCGTACCCATGACTAAGGTCAGCCTGCCCCGCCATGGCCGGCCCTCAACGCCTGGGCTTGGGCGGCTTCTTGGCGCCGCTGGAGTCGGCCGGCGCGACGACGCCCTTCACCGCCGCTTGCGCGAGCTTGAAGAACACGTCGGTGTTGTCGATGACGCCGGTAAAGGCCAGTGCGCCGGGGCCGTAAGCCGACAGCGGCACATCAGTAGCCGTGTGCACAGCCTGCTCGCCGGGCACCTGGCCGGTCACTTGGTACTCACCCAGCGCGTCATCTCGCTCTGCCGCGTTGGCGGGATACCACTTCAGCGGCATCTCGCCGACGAACGGCTGCTGGCCGTCACGTTGCGGTGTCTTCTTGGTGCGCCAGTCCTCGTAGCGGTCGGCGTTGGCGCCGTAGCCCACCAGCAGGCGATAGTCGATGTCGGTCGTCTCGGGGTAACCGTCAGGCGCCAGCCTGTAGTGCGGGAAGCCGGCCTTCTCGTAGACGCCCACCACGCTGTTGCGCAGGTTGGCCACGCCCTTCTTGGCCGCCAGCTCGGCGAGCTTGGCATCCGTCACGATGGAGCCCCCGATCAGCGCGGCGCCGGAGCACTCGTGATCGGCCGTGACAATGACCAGCGTGTCGCCTTGCTCGGCCGCGAAGTCCTGCGCCACGCGCACGGCACGATCGAACTCCAGCGTGTCCAGCATCCAGCGCTCGGTGTCCATGTTGTGGGCTTGCTTGTCGATGGACGCGCCTTCGATCATCAGCACGAAGCCCTTGGGCGAGCGCCTGAGCACGTTGATGGCCTGGGCTGCCATCTCGTCCAGCATGGGCTGGTCGGGCAGGCCGAAGTCTTCCACGACGCTGGCACCGGAGAGACCGTTCTTGTCCGCGCCGCGGCGGCCGTTGATCTTGTCCAGCGCCACATTCATGTTGGAGAACGCGAACAGGCCCAGCAGCGGCCTGGCCGGATCGGCCTTGTCCAGTTCGGCCTTGGTCGCAGCGTACTGGAATCCGGCAGACTGGAAGTCCTGGATGAGATCGCGCCCCTTGTCCAGGCCGCCAGCGGACACGCCCCAGCGTTTGACGATCTCGGCCGTATGCGGATCGATGGCGGAGAACGCGTAGTCGTTGGTTTCGGTGCGCGCCGAGCCGGGCGTTCCCGCCGGCAGGAACCACTTGCGGCCGCCGCCCATCAGCACCGTCAAGCCCGTGTGGGCGCGGTCGTCGAAGAACTGGTCCACGATGCCGGTGCCGGCGCCGCGATTGCTGGTGTGCACGGCGTTGCCAGCCGGCGTGGCGTCGAAGACGTCGGCCGTGGTCACGATGCCCAGCTGTTTGCCCTGCGTGCGGTGCAGGTATTCGGACAGGTATTCGACGCGTGGGTTGTCGAACGGGTCGACCGTATCGTCGGGAAACACGCCCTCCTCGTTGTTGTTGTTCTTGTTGCCGCTCACATAGGCCGTCATGCCTGGCGAGGAGTCCGTGACGATTGAGTTCAGCGATGAAGTCTTGACCAGTGCAGTGGCCGAGAAGCTGTCCATGGCCAGCGGCTCGATGGCCTTGCCCTGGGCATAGCCATGCACGATGCGGGCGGCGGTGCGCTGCGCCGCGCCCATGCCGTCACCCAGCAGGATGATGATGTTCTTGATCTTGGGGCCCATCGCTGCCGAGAAGGGCACGACCTCGAAGTTCCCCTTGGCAACGACACGCTGGCCGTCTGCCTGCGTCGCCTCGACGCTGAACTCGTGCTTCCCCGCGGCGCTGGCGCTGAGCGCGCGCACGGTAGCGATGGCCGTCTCGGCGGCGGCGCCCTTCACACAGCCCGTCGAACAGTCGCGCAGCGCGACGGCAGCGCCCACCGGCTTGCCGTCGACGAGGAAGCGCGCGGCCGTGATCTTCTGACCCGCGTCGGGCCTGATCGTTGCCTGCAGGTCAAAGCGCTGGCCGGGCAGGAAGCGGGCGATGACGGGGTCGGCGCGGCCGCTGGAGAACAGCTCGCTAGGCGGTGTCAGGCGCGTCACGGTGGGGGCGGCAACGGCGGTGCCGCAGGCGCAGGCGACGGCGGCGGCAAGGAGCAGGGCGGGGTGTTTCATCGTCTTCCGGATGAGGTCAATGCGAATGGGCTGTTGCCGCGGCGGCGGGCTGGGCGGCCAGCGCGTCGGACGCGAGGTGCAGGCGCAGCCAGGAAACGCGGCCGGTCTCGTCCTCGGCCGCGCCGTACTCGAGGCGGCCGCTCAGCGCCAGCGGCCCGGCCTGGTGGGCTACGACGCGGCCGCGCTGGGCCTCAGGCAGCAGCACGGTGACGGTGGCGGCAGGCAGGTCATCGGCCTCGCCGTCGGCATGCTCGGACATGGCGACCGGTCGCGGCGTCAGCAGAAAACGTCCCGGCTGCACATGCTCGCGCTGCACCATGAAGCCGACCAGGCGAACTTCACGGCCGCGGGCGGCGAGCAATCGGGCCGTCGGCTCCAGGCCGCGCGGGCCGGCAGGCTGCACGAAGAAGTCGCCGAAGCCCAGCTCCAGCGGGGCCTCGGCAGCGAGGGCGGCCGATGTGGAGGTGATCAGGCCGCTCAGGGCCAGCAGGACAGGCAGCAGCTTCATGCGACGCGGCATTGCAAAACCGGCGATGCTGGTCGCGCTGCGTGACAAGGGCGTGACGGCGCCGGGCGCCACCCCGTCTCAGGCCAGTCGGTCGGCCCAGATGCTGGCCTGCTTGCGCCAGCCTCTGGCGTTGGGGTGGATCTCGTTCTTCCAGTCGCCGCTGCTGCCAGTGGCGTCGGGCGAGGCCGGGGTCAGCACGCCAGTGGTGGGCATCAGCTCGACGCCAGTGCGCCCGATGGCCCACCCCTCGACCGCGGCCTTGATGTCCCTGAACAGCCCCTGAGTCAGGGACGGCCACAGCGACGGGTCGATGTGGTTGCTGCGGTAGGCCGTCCACAGCCAGGGGCCGACCAGGCCGGGTATGGCCGGCGCATTACGGGCGACCGGCGTGTCGTAGCAGTTCAGCAGCAGGGGTGTGCCCGCGTTTCTGGAGCTGGCCCGCAGCGCGTCGTACATGGCTGCGAAATTGGGGTTCAGGAAACCATCGACCAAGCTCCTCAGGGCCTCCTGGCGGACGCATTCGTAGCCATCGGCGGGCAGGGGCTGGCCCTGCATGTCGCGCAGCAAGCCTTCGCCCGCCGCCTCATCGCGGGCTGCGTCGATGAAGTCGTTGCCGCCGGCGCTGAGCAGGACGGCGTCGTAGCGCAACTGCTTCAGCCACCATAGGTAGTCGCCACTCATGGTCGCGGAGATGCGCTGCAGCGTCTGGCCTGAGGTAGAAATGTTGATGATGAGGTGGGTCTTGCCCCGCCGGTTGAACTCTTCGGCGAGGTAGTAGGGCAGCGAGCCCTGGACCGCTGCGCTGGCGTCCATCCAGGAATCGCCCTCGGCGAGAAAGGTCTTCTCGAAGGGCCCGAACTGGTCGGCCTGCTCCGGACGAACCAGGTAGCGGCTCCCGGTGATCACCACGGACGTCATGAACTCTCCCCTGGGCTGGGCACCCGATGTCGGCGGGCGCCAGCCTCGGGCATATCCGCTTGCGGCGCCACGGGGTCGCCCCGAACGGATCCCCAACTCTGCGGAGATCGCAGCCGCCGGGGCGCCGCAGTGGAGCGCCCAAGAAAAACCCTTCGGCCGGCGGAGCGGTCCGAAGGGCTGAATCCACCCTTGGCGGGAGGAGGAGACAAACAGTGGGGCAACGTTAACGCCAGACAAACCCCCACGGCGATCAAGTTCACGACTGAACGCATGCCAAAAGCGCCGCGAGACATCAGGCAAGGCAGGACAGGCACCAGGACCTACATTGCCACCTCACCCCGCCCGCCGGAGACACAGCCATCGCCACCTCCCCGCCCTGCCCCGTCGGCTTCTGGGAAGCCCTGCGCTTCTGGCTCAGGCTCGGTTTCGTCAGCTTTGGCGGGCCGGCCGGCCAGATCGCCATCATGCACACAGAGCTGGTGGAGCGGCGCCGCTGGATCAGCGAGCGGCGTTTCCTGCATGCCCTGAACTACTGCATGCTGCTACCCGGCCCCGAAGCCCAGCAGCTGGCCACCTACATCGGCTGGCTGATGCACGGCACCCGGGGCGGGCTGGTGGCCGGTGCGCTCTTCGTTCTTCCATCACTGTTCATCCTGGTCGCGCTGTCCTGGATCTACCTGGCCTGGGGCCAACTGCCGCTGGTGGCCGGGCTGTTCTACGGCCTCAAGCCGGCCGTGACGGCGCTGGTTCTGCACGCGGCCCACCGCATTGGCACGCGTGCATTGAAGAACGCATGGCTCTGGGCCATCGCCGCTGCGGCCTTTGTCGCCATCTTTGCACTGGACGCGCCCTTCCCGCTCATCGTGCTGACCGCTGCCCTCGTCGGGCATTTCGGCGGCCGATGGGCGCCGCAGGTCTTCACACCCGGCGGCGCCCCAGGTACGGAAGGACCCGGCCATGGCCCGGCGCTCATCGACGACGCTACACCCACGCCGGCCCACGCCCACTTCGGCCGTACCCGGCTGGCGCGCGTGCTGGCCGCCGGCCTCGGGCTGTGGGCGGCCGCGATGGCAGCCCTGATGCTGGTCTGCGGCGTGCAGGGGGCGCTGACGCAGATGGGCTGGTTCTTCACCAAGGCGGCGCTGCTGACTTTCGGCGGCGCCTACGCCGTACTGCCCTATGTCTACCAGGGCGCCGTGGAGCAGCACCAGTGGCTGACGGGCACACAGATGATCGACGGCCTGGCCCTCGGGGAGACGACACCGGGGCCGCTGATCATGGTGGTGGCCTTTGTCGGCTTCGTGGGCGGCTGGACGAAGCAGCTGTTCGGCCCCGATGCCCTCTTCCTGGCCGGCGCGGCGGCCGCCGGCGTGGTCACTTTCTTCACCTTCCTGCCGTCCTTCGTGTTCATCCTGGCAGGCGGCCCGGTCATCGAGTCCACGCACGGCCAGTTGCAGTTCACTGCCCCGCTGACGGCGGTCACAGCCGCCGTCGTCGGCGTCATCCTGAACCTGGCGCTGTTCTTCGCCTGGCATGTACTGTGGCCGAAAGGGCTGACCGGGCGCATCGACACGATCCCGGCGCTGATCGCCGTCGGAGCCAGCATCGCGCTGTTCCGCTTCAGGCTGGGCATCATGCCGCTGCTGGCCTCGTGCGCGGTGCTGGGGCTGGCTGCAAGCTGGCTGCAAGGCAGCTGAGCCGAAACCGGGGCGCACGCCCCCGGCCGGGCGGGGGCTGTGGCCACGCCGTCACGCATTCCGAAATCAAGATAGCTGCGCGCAAAGAAGTCATATCTGGCGCATGTAACCGCTCCGTACCATGGTTTTCAGCCGGCCCCCGAGAGGGCCGTCGTCACTAGAAAAACCTACGGAGACATCCATGCCCAAGACCCTTTTCAAGCCAACTCGGCTTGCCCTGCTGCTACAAGCCCTCGTGCTGCTGCCGGCCACCGCCCAGACTGGCGCACCCACCCCAAATGACAACGCTGCCGACAAGCTGGACACCGTTGTCGTCAGCGGCATCCGCGCCTCAGTGCGCAAGGCGCTGGACACCAAGGAAGCGTCCAACAGCATGATTGAGGTCATCGCGTCGGAGGACATCGGCAAGCTGCCCGACACGACCATCGCCGAGTCCCTGGCGCGGCTGCCGGGCCTGTCCGCCGGCATCGACCGCGGCAATGCCAGCCAGATCGTCGCTCGCGGCCTGGGCCCGCGCTTCGTCGGTGCAACGCTGAATGGCCGCGAATTCGCCTCCTCCGAGCCCGACCGTGCGGTGCGCTTCGAGATGTTTCCCTCGGAGTCGGTATCAGGTGCGACGGTCTACAAGACGCAATCCGCAGAAATCGTCGAAGGCGGCATCGCCACCACCATTGACCTGCAAACCGTGCAGCCGTTGGCTTACCGCGAACGCACGGTTTCGCTGAAGGCTGACGCGCTGTACTACCAGCTCGGCAAGGACATCCAGGGCGCAAAGAAGTACGCGCCCCGCCTGGGCGGCATCTACGTGGATCAGTTCGCCGACCGCACCGTCGGCGTGGCTCTGGCCTTCAGCTACTACGACCAGCCCTCGCTGGAGGATCGTGTCGACAACTGGGGCTTCAACGAGGAGCACTCCGCCGACGTGACTGGCGACGGCAAGGTGGACAAGACACCCTGGGGCTTCCAGAACGGCGTAAAGAAAGGCACCGACAAACGCTCCAGCCTGCTGGGCAAGATTGAGTACCGGCCCAACGCCAACGTGGCCATCACGGGCGACGTCTATGCCGCCCGCTCCAACATCCTCGAGCCCACGCTGGTGCACGTGGAAGGCAACGTCGGCAACTGGGACGGCTGGCAAAGCGGCGCCTTCAGCAAGGTCACGACCGATGGCGGCTACGTGACCGGCGCGACGGTGGCAGACGTCAACCTGGACAACCTGAACGCCCGCTGGAAGCAGAACATGCGCAACTTCGCCGCAGGCCTGAACGGCAAGTTCAAGCTCGACGACTGGAATCTGGACGCTGACATCGCACGCTCCACCGCTGGACGCGACACGATGTGGACCGCCGTGCAGATGAGCATGCTGCAGCCCGGATCCGTGACCTGGAGCTTCCCACGCGACGGCTGGATGACCTACAGATTCAGCCGCGACTCCGGCGACCCGGCCGCCTTCTCCACCAACGTCTTCGAGACCTGGGGGCCTACCTATGCCGGCAAGCTAAACGACGCGCTGAACTCACAACAGTTCAACGCCAGCCGCGCCGTGAAGTGGGGCGATTTCAGCCGGCTCAAGTTCGGCCTGCGCGCCACGCAACGCGAGAAGTCTTATGCCCAGACCTCGTGGAACTACGCTTCGGCGGCCACCATCCCGACCAGCGCATTCCGGCGCGTGAGCGTCGCCGGCCGGCCCGACTTCATCGAGTTCGCTGAAGGCTTCGACAATGCCGTACCCAAGTACTTCGGCACCGCCGCCCTCAGCGCCGACGGCCGCAGCCCCACCACCGGCGACATGGTGCAAAACAACTGGCGAGCCAAGGAAAGCAGCACAGCGGCCTTCGCTCAGGCCGACCTGAGCGGCAGCGCCTTCGGCGACCTGAGCTACCGCGGCAACCTGGGCCTGCGTGCCGTGCACAGCCGCCAGACCGGCTACGGCATGGAGCAGCTCAACGGCGGCACGCCCACGCCGGTGTCCGCCGGCACGAGCTACACGCGCTTCCTGCCCAGCCTCAACCTCATCCTCAACCTCGACTCGGAGGACGTGAACCAGCTGCGCTTCGGCGTCTCGCGAGCCATGGCTCGCGCGCCGCTGGATGTCATGAACGCCGCGCACACCGTCAGCATCGACCCCAATGGCGTCAACCCCACGACGGTCTCGGGGGGTAACCCGCTGCTCAAGCCCATGATGGCCAGCCAGGTCGACCTGACCTACCAGCGCTTCTTCGACAAGGACAGCCTGGCCTCGGTGGGCCTGTTCTTCAAGAAGGTCAGTGACTACATCGGCATCGCGTCAGTCGCCGGCAGCTTCAACGGCAAGCCGGCCTACTACACGCAGCAGGTCAACCGCGAAGGCGGCAACGTCAAGGGCATAGAGCTGGTCTACCAGCAAGCCTTCACCGGACTGCCGGCGCCCTGGAACAGCCTCGGCCTGATGGCCAACTACACCTACACCGACAGCAACATCAAGGAGAACGGCGACCGTAGCGGCGGCAGCTTCAACCCCATCGCCACCAATGGACTGATGAAGAGCAACGGCGGCCTGACGCTCTGGTACGCCCGCAACGGCTTCGAGGCCCGCCTGGCCGCAAACCACCACTCGGCCTACAACCGCGCGCCGACCTGGGATTCAACCGCCTTCCAGATCAACGGCGCCGAGACCTGGGTGTCGGCCAATGTGTCGCAGCAGCTCACGTCGCAGCTGCAGCTGCGCTTGGGCGTCGAGAACGCAACCAACCAGCGCGTGACCTATACCGACCCGCTCAATCCGTGGCACCAGACCAACTTCCAGTTCGGACGGCGCTTCAACGTGGGTCTGACCTACAAGCTGTGACGCAGGCGCGGCGGGGATGGCGTAGCCTTGGCGCCATGTCCCGCCGTCTCGCTGCCATCACCGCCGCCCTGCTCGCCGCCGTGGCGCTCGCCACCTGCGCAGCCGTCAACCACCTGGCTGACGGCCATCTCGACATCGAGCAGGCCGAGCTGCAGGCGCGCATCGCGCCGCGCTTCCCCACGCATCAATGCAAGCTCGTCGTCGCCTGCCTGGACTTGTCCAACCCCGTCGTCGTGCTGACCGAGGGAGAGGACCGCATCGGCCTCACGGTCGACACCAAGGTGGGGCTGAGCGGGCGCGAGTACACGGGCCGCGTTGGCTTCTCCGGCCGGCCGCGCTACGTGCCCGGCGAGGGCCAGCTCTTCCTGGACGACCTGCAGATCACCACTCTGGAGTTCGCCGGTCTACCCGACGAGTACGCCGCTCTCGTGAAGCTTCGCGGGCCGGCGGTGATCAACGCCCAGTTGCGCTCCCGCCCCGTCTACACGTTGGACGCCAGCACCGCCAAGGGAGCGTTGGCGAAAAGGGCCGTGCGCGACGTGAAGGTCGTCGGCGGCAAGCTGAGGATCAGCTTCGGCGCAGCAACGACTTAGCGGTCCGCCCATCCGGCGACGCGCAGCAGCATCAGCACGGCCACTACGGCCGCAAGGGCGCCGAAGGCCTGCTGCAACCGCGCCCCGCTCCAGCGCGCGCTGAACTGGCGGCCGACCAATAGCGCGAGGACCGCCCCCGCGGCGAACGGCAGCGCCACGGGCCAGGCCATCGCGCCCTGCGTAGCCGCACCTAGCACGCCCCCCACCGACACCAGCGCGATGACCGCCATGGACGTCGCGACCACACCGCGCGGCGGCACGTTGCTGATGCCAGACAGCATGGGCGCGATGACGAAGCCGCCCCCGACCCCAAGCAGCCCGCTGAGCATGCCCGACAGGCTGCCCGTCAGCGCAAGCATCGCGGTGCATGGCGCCCGCCACGACAACCGCCCGGTGGCCGGATTCATGGCGCAGAGCGGGGCCTTGGACGCCTGGACGGCCGCCGCGTCTACCGGCTTGCGACCCAGGCCAAGGTTGCGCCAAGCCACCCAGCCCAGCACGGCGGCGAATGCCGCCATCACCGGCTCGTTGGGCAGCTCGCGTGCAAGCCACACCCCCAGCGGCGCCACGAGCATGCCGGTCAGCCCGATCATCAGGGCAGCCCTATAGCGCACCAGCCCCTCCCTCAGCCCGAGCAGCGCGCCGATGGCCGCAGCCAGGCCTACCGCGAGCAGGCCGACGGGCGCTGCCTGGGCCATCTGCAGGTGCAGGCCGAACACCAGCAAGGGCACCGCCAGGATGCCGCCGCCGGCGCCCGTCAGCGCCAGCACGACGCCGACCACGCCTCCCATCAGCAGGCTCAGGCCGGCAACATCCCAAGCCACAGCTTCAGCCCGCCATCTCGGGTTGGGCCAGCCATTCGCGGCCCTTGAGCATGCCCTGCCAGTACAGCGGCGGCAAGATGCGCTCCTTCAGATACCAAGCCAGGCGTGATGGCCGCGTACCGTCGATGAACCAGCGAGGGAAGCTGGGCGCGAGTTTGCCGCCGTAGGTGAATTCGGCCAGCACGATCTTGCCCCGTTCCACCGTCAGCGGACAGGAGCCGTAGCCGTCGTAGCGCGCCTCGCCCTTGGCCGCGCCGCGCGCAGCGAGCACGTTGTGGGCCACCACGGGTGCTTGCTTGCGGGCTGCGGCCGCCGTCTTGGCATTGGTGGTGTTGCCGGCATCCCCCAGCGCGAAGACGTTGGGAAAGCGCTTGTGACGCAGCGTTGCCGGGTCCACGTCCACCCAGCCTGCCGCGTCGGCCAGCGGGCTGACGCGGATGAAGTCCGGCGCCCTCTGCGGCGGCACCACGTGGATCATGTCGAACTCGCGCACCACCTGGGTCTTGCTACCGTCGGCGTTCGCCTGGCTGAAGGTGGCCTTGCGTGCCGGCCCGTCGATGGCGACAAGCGACTGGCCGAAGTTCAGGTGGATGCCGTACGCCTGCACGTACTCCATCAGCGCAGGCACATAGTCGGGAACGCCGAAGAGCACGGCGCCGGCATTGCAGAACTGGATGTCCACGTCGCGCAGCACGCCAGCCCGGCGCCATTGGTCTGCCGACAGGTACATCGCCTTCTGCGGCGCTCCGGCGCACTTGATGGGCATGGGTGGCTGGGTGAACATGGCACGGCCGCCGTTCAGCCCTCGCACGAGCTGCCAGGTGTAGGGCGCCAGGTCGTAGCGGTAGTTGGACGTGACGCCGTGACGGCCCAGGGTCTCGACGAGCCCGTCAATGCCGTGCCAGTCCAGCTTCAGGCCGGGGCAGACGATGAGCTGGCGGTACTTGACGACGCGACAGCCGTCGAGGATGACCGCGTCGCGCTCCGGCTCGAAGGCTGCCACGGCGGCCTTCAGCCAGTGAACCCCGCGCGGCAGTACCGAGGCCATCGTGCGCGCGGTGCGCGACGCATCGAAGACCCCGCTGCCCACCAGTGTCCACCCGGGCTGGTAGTAGTGCACGTCGGCAGGATCAATGACGGCGATGTCCAGGTCCGGCTGGCGCGCCAGCAGGCTGGACGCCACCGCGATGCCGGCCGCGCCGCCACCGATGATGACGACCTGGTGCGTCGCGTCGGCCACCTCCACGGGCGTCTTGCCGCCGTTGGCGAGGCGGCGCACCACGCCCTTGAGGTCGTAGCCGGCGCCTGCGGCGCGCTCGATGATCTGGGGCAGCGGCAGCGTACCGGACTGGGACAGCGCCCACATCGTCGACGAGCGCATGCCGGTGCGGCAGAAGGCCAGCACGGGCTTGGAGCTGACGGCCATCAGCGCGCCGAACTGGCGGCCCTGCTCGTCGGTGACCTTGCCCGATTCGGCGGGCAGATAGTGCATGGAGATGCCCAGCCCGCGGGCCGCTGCTTCAAGTTCGGCAAAAACTGGCTGGTCGTTTCCCTCGCCGTCAGGACGATTGCAGATCAGCGTACGGAAGCCCGCGCGGGCAATCGCAGGCAGGTCGGGCGGGTGAATCTGCGCCGCCACCGACAGCTCGGGCGTCAGGGTCTTGAGTTCCATGGTTTGTCTCCTTGTCTTCTTGTCAGGGACTCAGACCGCGTTGAGCGGGATCTTGAGGTAGCGCAAGCCGTTGTCCTCGGCGGGCGGCAGCTCGCCGGCGCGCATGTTCACCTGCACGGAAGGCAGGATCAGCGTGGGCATGCCCAGCGTCGCGTCGCGGGCCTGGCGCATGGCGACGAAGCTGTCTTCGCTGATGCCGTCGCGCACGTGGATGTTGTGGGCACGTTCGTCGGCCACCGTGCAGATGAACTGCACCTCTCGGCCACCGGGCTGGTAGTCGTGGCACATGTAGAGGCGAGTCTGTGGCGGCAGGCTCAGCACCTTGTTGATGGAGCGGTACAGCGCACGCGCGTCACCGCCGGGGAAGTCGCAACGCGCGGTACCGTAGTCGGGCATGAAGAGGGTGTCGCCGACAAAGGCGGCAATGTCCGCCTCGGCGCCCTCGCCAGCCGTCACCACGTAGGTCATGCAGGCCGGCGTATGGCCGGGTGTGTGCAGCGCACGCGCCTGCAGACCGCCGATAGCGAAGCCCTCGTCGTCCCCGAACAGGTGGTCGAACTGGCGGCCATCGCGGGCAAAGTCGGGTCCGGCATTGAACAGCTTGCCGAAGACCTGCTGCACAGTCGTGATGTGGCAGCCTATGGCCACCCTACCGCCCAGCGCCTGGCGGAGATAGGGCGCGGCGGACAGGTGGTCGGCGTGCACGTGGGTCTCGAGAATCCACTGCACCTGCGCGCCCAGCTGCCGCACTCGCTCGATCAGGCGGTCTGCGCTGGCGGTGGACGTTCGGCCGGACTTGGGGTCGTAGTCCAGCACGCTGTCAACGAGAGCGCATTGACCCGTCGGGCGGTCAAGCACCAGGTAGCTGACGGTCCAGGTCGCGGCGTCGAAGAAGCCCTCGATCTGCGTCCGGGAGGCATCGTTCATGCGAATCTCCAGATGACGGGCGCTCAACGCCGACAGGTGTTGATGCCCAGCACCGCGTACAGCGGGCACCAGCCCACGATGCCGGTCAGCAGCGGCACGACGCCGATCCAGCCCCAGGCACCCACGGTGCCGGTGGCGGCCAGCGCGATCAATGCCAAGCCGGCGACGACGCGCAGGCCCCGATCCACGGTTCCTTCATTTGCTTTCATCAAGGTCTCCTCGTTGGGACATTGCCGATGCACCGTTGCAACGGCAGCAGCCGGTGTCTCAAGCCAGTGGCATTTCAAGAGGCGTGCCAGGCCGTGGCAACGCAGCACTCGACATGCTCAAGCCATTGAGGCATAACGGGATTCCGCACCAGCGACTTGGCCGGCGATGCGCACTGCATGCCACCATCGACTGCCATATGCCACCGAACTGGCAGCCCCATGGCAGTCCATGACAGTCCCCTGGCAGCAATCGCAGCCGCCGCACGCCATCGCCCGCTTCCGCGCCAAGGGTGCCGCCGGACAAAGCCGCATGCCTGCAGCCGCCGCCAAGTCCCCCTGCAGTCCTGCCAGCGCAGCCCCAGACCCTGACCAGCCCGGCGAGCGCTGCCCCATGAAGCACGCCTTCGAGTCAAAGGGCCCTGCGTGCCGAACCTTCACTGATCACACCGCGTGCCCCTCCGGAGCCTAGGGTTGCCACCAGGCCCTGCAACATCCATCATCGTTAATATAATGATTCACTGATGTTGATGGAGATCAACGTCCATGAAGGCACCCCAAGCGGCTGACCAGCGGCTGAGGTGCCCGCTGGATGAACAAGGGCCTGGCCGGGATGCCAGCCCACAGGAGACAAGGCTTCTTATGCCGTGCACCGACTTTGCGGCGCCCCCCTCGCCGGCCCATGCCGATGCGGGGTACGCCGGCGTCACCCGCCTGGGCAGCGCCCGGCCCGCCCCGACAGCTTCCGGGAATCTGCCTTGAACCACGACCCCTCCCAGTCCGGCCGCCTTCGCAAGGCGCCGGAGAACTTCCTTTCACCGGACGGCGTCCGGTCCGTCTTCGACGAGGCCAAGCAGGGTCGTCGCGACTTTGTGCGCAACGCTTTCGCGGCGGCGCTGGCCGGCAGCAGCGCCGTCGCGGCACAGGCTGCTCCCGATGGAGATCCCAACATCCTGACCCTGCCCGAGCACAGCCAGGGCCTGGGGCAGGCGGTCGTGACGGATGGCTATGGCAAGCCCTCCAAGTACGAGGCCAATGTGCAGCGTCGCCCCAGCCCGGGTCTGACGCAGACCACGCAGGCCTCGGTCTCCTTCGCGCCGCTGCAGTCGCTGTTCGGCATCGTCACGCCCAGCGGCCTGCACTTCGAGCGCCACCACCAAGGCTGGTGGGACATCGACCCGTCCAAGCATCGGCTCATGATCAACGGCAGCGACAGCGCGCTGCTGAAGCGGCCTCTGGTGTTCACGATGGACGAGCTGATGCGCCTGCCCAGCGTCAGTCGCTTCCACTTCATCGAATGCGGCGCCAACACCGGCATGGAGTGGGGCAACGTGGCCGTTCCCACTTGCCAGTACACCCACGGCATGCTGAGCTGCAGCGAGTTCACAGGCGTACCACTGCGCGTGCTGTTCGACCTGTGCGGCGTGGACTACAAGCGCGCCCGCTACGTGCTCGCCGAGGGCGCTGATGGCTCCAGCATGACACGCACCGTGCCCATGGAACTGGTCGAGAGCGGTGAGGTCTTCGTCGCCTACGGCCAGAACGGCGAGATGCTGCGCCCCGAGCAGGGCTACCCGCTGCGCCTGGTGGTGCCGGGCGTGCAGGGCGTAAGCTGGGTCAAGTACCTGCGCCGCCTGGAGGTGGGCGACCAGCCCTATGCCACCAAGGACGAGGCGGTGCACTACATCGACCTCATGCCCGGTGGCCTGCATCGCCAGTACACCAGCACCCAGGAATGCAAGAGCGTCGTCACGACGCCTTCGGGCGGCCAGATGCTGCTCGACAAGGGCTACTACCAGATCAGCGGGCTGGCCTGGTCCGGCCGCGGCAAGATCAGGCAGGTGGACGTGACAACCGACGGCGGCCGCAACTGGCGCACCGCTCGGCTGCAGGATCCGGTGATGAGCAAATGCCTGACCCGCTTCACGCTGGACTGGCAATGGGATGGCAAGCCTGCCATCGTGCAGAGCCGCGCCACCGACGAGACCGGCTACGTGCAGCCCAGCACCCGCCAGCTGCGCGCAGTACGCGGCACACGGTCGATCTATCACAACAACGCCATCCAGTCCTGGCTGGTGGAGGAAAGCGGCGAGGTGCGCAATGTCCAGCTCTCGTAAGTTCGCCGCAGCGCTGCTTGGGCTGGCGGTACTGGGCCCGGCCTGGGCCCAGCAGGCCGCCACCGCGCCTGCCTACCCCGGTATCGGTCGCACGGCCACCAAGGCCGAGATCGCGGCCTGGGACATCGACGTGCGCCCCGACTTCAAGGGCCTGCCCAAGGGCTCTGGCTCGGTGAACCTGGGCCAGGAGGTCTGGGAGGCCAAGTGCGCGTCCTGCCACGGCATCTTTGGCGAAAGCAACGAGGTGTTCTCGCCGCTCGTTGGCGGCACGACGGCTGAAGACATCAAGGCCGGCCGCGTCGCACGGCTGAACGACACCACCTTCCCCGGCCGCACGACGCTGATGAAGGTCGCCACGCTGTCCACGCTGTGGGACTACATCAACCGGGCGATGCCGTGGAACGCGCCCAAGTCGCTGAAGACCGACGAGGTCTATGCAGTCACCGCCTACCTGCTCAGCCTGGGCGGGATCGTGCCCGAGGACTTCACGCTGTCCGACGCCAACATCGCCGACGTGCAAAAGCGCATGCCCAACCGCAACGGCATGACGACGGCGCACGCGATGTGGCCCGGCAAGAGCCTGGGCAAGGCCGCACCGCCAGACGTGAAGGCCACGGCCTGCATGCGCGACTGCGACACCGAACCCAAAGTGGCCTCGCTGCTGCCCGACTTTGCGCGCAACAACAACGGCAACCTCGCCGAGCAGCAGCGCCTCGTCGGCCCGCAGCGTGGCATCGACACCACCCGCCCGGCCGGGACGCGTCGCGACGGCCCGATCAGCATCGCTGCGACGCCGGCGCCAGCCGTAACGGCATCGCCCACGGTCACGCCGGCCCAGGCGCCAGCAACAGGCAATGTCGCCGCCGCCCTGGCGCTCATCAAGAAGAATTCGTGCACGGCCTGCCACGGCATGGACCAGAAGCTGGTCGGTCCTGGCTTCAAGCAGATCGCGGCCAAGCACGGTTCGCGCAGCGACGCCGAGGCCTATCTGGCGAGCCGGATCAAGAGCGGCGGCCAGGGTGTCTGGGGACCTATCCCCATGCCGGCCCAGGCCCTTCCGGATGCAGATTTGAAGACCATCGCCGCCTGGCTGGCCGCCGGCGCGGCCAGCCGTTGAACGCCCCACCCCGTGCATGACACCAAGGAGAACCCCATGCTGACCCGTCGAACCGCACTTGCCCGCTCCGCGCAGGTGGCCCTCATGCTGGGAGGCCTGGGCCTGCTGCCCCGGACCGCCATGGCTGCCTACCCGACCGCGGCCTTCGAAGCCAAGAGCCTGGCCGACCTGCTGAAGGTCCTGGGAGCAGGCGCCCCCGTCGAGAGCAAGGACGTCACCGTCACCGCGCCGGACATCGCCGAGAACGGCGCCGTCGTGCCGGTGGGTGCGTCCACCACGCTGCCCGGTGCCAAGCGCTTGCTCATACTGGTCGAGAAGAACCCGAGCGTGCTGTCGGCCGCCTTCGATGTGAATGAATCCGTCGAGCCCGCGTTCACGACGCGCGTGAAGATGGGTCAGTCCTCCAACGTCATCGCCGTTGCGCTGATGAACGACGGCAAGGTGCTGTTCGCGCAGAAGGAAGTCAAGGTCACCCTCGGCGGCTGCGGCGGCTGAAGCAACACTCAGATAGAAGGAGAACACCATGCCAGATCCGATGCGCATCCGGGCCCAGGCGGCCGGCGACAAGACCACTGTGCGTGTGCTGATGAGCCACGAGATGGAGACCGGCCTCCGCAAGGACGCGGCCGGCAAGACCATTCCCGCCTGGTTCATCCAGGAAGTCACCGCACAGCTCAACGGAAAGCCCGTCCTCACCGCCGAGTGGGGACCGTCAGTGTCCAAGAACCCTTTCCTGCAGTTCATCGTGAAGGGTGCCAAGGCCGGCGACAAGATCGCCGTTACCTGGCGCGATAACCGCGGCGAGACCCGCACCGACGAAGCCACCGTTTCCTGAACACTCCACTGGAGGGGACATGCGCTCAACAAGACTGATGGCCGCCATCGCAGCAGCCACCGCCGCCTTCGCGGCCGTACCGCTGCTGGCCCAGACCCAGCAACCCAAGTCCGCCGCCGACGGCATCGCCGAGTACCGCAAGATGCTCGAGGACGGCAATCCCGCTGAGCTCTTCGAGGCCAAGGGCGAGGAGCTGTGGAAGACCCCGCGCGGGCCGAAGAACGTGTCTTTGGAATCCTGCGACCTGGGCCTCGGCCCCGGCGTGGTCAAGGGCGCATGGGTGCAGCTGCCGCGCTGGTTCCCCGACACGAAGAAGGTGCAGGACCTGGAGTCGCGCCTGCTGTCCTGCATGCAGATGCTGCAGGGCTACGACGCCGAGGAGATTGCCAAGACGCCGTTCGACAAGGGCGAGCAGGCCTCCGTCACGGCGCTGGCGGCGTGGATCTCGTCCATGTCGCGCGGCATGAAGATGGCGCTGCCGCAGAAGCACGCCGAGGAGAAGCGGTACTACGAGCTCGGCAAGCGCGCGTTCTTCTACCGCGGCGGGCCAATGGACTTCTCCTGCGCAAGCTGCCACGGCGAACCGGGCAAGCGCATCCGCCTTCAGGACCTGCCCGACCTGACCAAGAACCCAGGTGACGGCGTCGGCTTCGCCGCCTGGCCCGCCTACCGTGTCTCCAGCGGCGAGCTGTGGAGCATGCAGCGCCGCCTCAACGACTGCTTCCGCCAGCAGCGCTTCCCCTACCCGGGCTTCGCGTCCGACGTGACGGTGGCGCTTGGCGTCTACATGGGCGTCAACGCCAAGGGCGCCGAGTCCATCGCACCCGCCATCAAGCGCTGAGGAGACAGGCCATGAAGACCACCCACATCGCCACGCTGCTCTCGCTGCTGGTCACCGGCGCCGCCCAGGCGCAATCGGCCAAGCAACTGGACCAGCAGACCGCCGCCATGATGCAGGCCTCGTTCCGCGAGCAGGGCATCGCCAAGATGGACCGCATCGTGCAGGACGATGCGCAGAAGGCATGCTCCCAGGCCAAGCCGCCGTCGGAGGCCGTCACGAAGAAGATCGAGGCCGCGCAGCTGGCCGCGGTGAAATGGCCCAGCGACGGCCAGTTCATCGGCGACTGGAAGGAAGGCGAGAAGCTCGCCCAGAACGGCCGCGGGATGACCTGGACCGACGCCAGCACAGCACCGTCCAAGAACGGGGCCATGTGCTACAACTGCCATCAGGTGGACAAGAAGGAGATCTCCTTCGGCACCATCGGCCCCAGCCTGTGGAACTACGGCAAGCTGCGCGGCGTCGCCAATCCAGCGGATCCGGCGTCGGAAGCCATCGTCAAGTACACCTGGGGCAAGCTCTGGAACAGCAAGGCCTACTCGGCCTGCTCCACCATGCCGCGCTTCGGCCACGCGGAGCTGTTGACGGAAGCACAGATCCGCGACCTGATGGCGCTGCTGCTGGACCCCAAGTCCCCGGTCAACCAGTAAGGCCGCGATGTCACTGTCCAAACGCGAATTCCTGCAGATGCTGTCCTGCGCGGCGGTGGCCGGCATGCCGCTGGCCCGCCACGCCGAGGCGGCCACGGGCGAGGCCGAGGGGCTGCTCTACGACGTGCCGCCGTTCGGCAATGTGTCTTTGCTGCACATGACGGACTGCCATGCGCAGCTCAACCCCGTCTATTTCCGCGAGCCCAGCGTCAACCTCGGCGTCGGCGGCATGCAGGGCCAGTTGCCGCACCTGGTGGGCGAGCACCTGCTCAAGGCCGCCGGCATTCGCCCCGGCACGGCCTCCGCCCATGCGTTCACTTCACTGAGCTTCGAGACCGCGGCACGCCGCTACGGCCGCGTGGGCGGCTTCGCCCACCTGAGCACGCTCGTCAAGCGCCTCAAGGCCAGCCGCCCCGGCGCACTGCTGCTGGATGGCGGCGATACCTGGCAGGGCTCGGCCACCTCGCTGTGGACCAACGCGCAGGACATGGTGGACGCCTGCAAGCTGCTGGGCGTGGACGTGATGACCGGCCACTGGGAGTTCACCTACGGCATGGAGCGCGTCAAGGAGATCGTCGAGAAAGACTTCGCCGGCAAGGTCGACTTCGTTGCCCAGAACGTCAAGACGGCCGACTTCGGCGATCCCGTCTTCAAGCCTTACGCCCTGAAGAACATCAACGGCGTGCAAGTCGCCATCGTCGGCCAGGCCTTCCCGTACACACCCATCGCCAACCCGCGCTACATGGTGGCCGACTGGGAGTTCGGCATCCAGGACGCCAACATGCAAAAGGTGGTGGACGAGGCCCGTGCCGCCGGCGCGCAGCTCGTCTGCGTGCTGTCGCACAACGGCATGGACGTGGACCTGAAGATGGCCTCGCGCGTGCGTGGCATCGACGCCATCCTCGGCGGCCACACCCACGACGGAGTGCCGGTGGCCGTGCCGGTGAAGAACGCCGGCGGGACCACGCTGGTGACCAATGCCGGCAGCAACGGCAAGTTCCTGGGCGTCATGGATTTCGACGTCAAGGGCGGCAAGCTGGTGGACTTCCGCTACCGGCTGCTGCCGGTGTTCGCCAACCAGCTGCGCCCCGACCCCGACATGCAGACGCTGATCAGCAAGGTCCGCGCACCGTTCGAAGCGAAGCTTGGCGAGAAGCTCGCCGTCACCGATGGCCTGCTGTACCGCCGCGGCAACTTCAACGGCAGCTGGGATCAGCTCATCTGCGATGCGCTGATGGACACGCAAGGCGCCGAGATCGCGTTCTCGCCTGGTTTCCGCTGGGGCACGAGCCTGCTGCCGGGCGACACCATCACGCGCGAGCTGCTGATGGACCAGCTCGCCATCACCTACCCCTACGCGACGCTCACCGAGATGACAGGCACGACCATCAAGACCGTGCTGGAGGACGTAGCTGACAACCTCTTCAACCCCGACCCCTACTACCAGCAGGGTGGCGACATGGTGCGCGTGGGCGGGCTGAGCTACACGATGACGCCGACCGAGACCATGGGCCGGCGCGTGAGCGACATGCGCCTGAACGGCAAACCCATAGAGGCCGACAAACGCTACAAGGTGGCCGGATGGGCGCCCGTGGCCGAGGAAGCCAAGAGTGCGCCGGGCGTCAAGCCCGTATGGGAGCATGTCGAGACTTGGCTGCGCGGCCAGCATGGCCGTGTGAAGCCACGCAAGATCAATACGCCCCGCCTCGTCGCGATGCAGGGCAATCCCGGCCTCTTGCCGGGCTAAACCCGGGGAGTCCGCCATGCGCCGACTGCTATCCCTCGCCGCCCTGGCCTTCGCCGCATCGGTGCAGGCCGCAGACACTCCGCCGCTGTTCACCGTGCAGCAGCTGACACCCGAGACCGCGCTGGCTGCGGCACAGGCGGCGCTCGCGCATTGCCGCGCGGCCGGCCATCAGGTCGGCGTCGCTGTCGTGGACCGTGCCGGCGTCTTGCAGGTGCTGCTGCGCGACCGCTTCGCTGGCGCGCACACGGTGGACATCGCCCCGCAAAAGGCCTGGACGGCCGCGAGCTTTCGCATGCCCACCGCTGCGCTGGCCGCCGAAACACAGGCTGGCCGACCCATGAGCGGCATCCGCTCGGCGCCGCGCGTCATGGCGATCGGGGGCGGCCAAGTGATCGAGGCCGCCGGCGCGGTCGTAGGCGCCATCGGCGTGTCCGGCGCACCGGGTGGCGAGGCGGACGACGCCTGCGCGCTGGCCGGCGTCAAGGCCGTCGCCGAGGCCGTCGAGCTCGGTGGTTGAAGATACTGGTCGCCTTCCGAAGGAGAACCCCATGCGCAAACGCGTCCTGCTCGCCCTGTTCGCGATGTTCCTCGCCACCCCGCTTGCGTGGGCCGGCGACCTGGTCGTCTACCACTTCGACAATGCCGCCACGCAAGGCCTCAAGGGCCTGCGCAACATCCGCAACCACCTGGACACCGATCCCTCGGCCCAGATCACCGTGGTCACCCACGCCGAGGGCGTGGACCTGCTGATGGAGGGCGCCAAGTCTGCCAACGGTACCGAGTACGCGCCGCTGGTGTCAGCGCTGAAGGCACGCGGCGTACGCTTCGAGGTCTGCGAGATCACGCTGAAGAACCGCGGCCTGAACAAGGACCAGTTCGTCCTCGACGCCGACTACACGCCCTCCGGCGTCGTGCGCATCGTCAAGCTGCAGAAGCAGGGCTACGCCTACATCAAGCCCTAGTCCTGCCGCCCTCGCCTGCCAGGTGCGCCGACCAGTCCCCGGCAGGACGGCGATGCGCATCGCATCGATGCCACGAGCACCGACCTGCTACCGCCTGACCACTGAAGCCTTCGCATGCTCCTCGAATCCGCCATCGACACGCTCGGCGAACCCGGCACGCTGGCTCTGGGCGCGCTGCTGATCGGCCTGGTGTTCGGCTTCTGCACGCAGCGCTCACGCTTTTGCCTGCGTGCCGCCGTCATTGAGTTCGCACGCCACCAGCGCAGCGACGGCCGGTTGACGGTATGGCTGTTCGCCTTCGCGAGCGCCGTCGGCGCCACGCAATTGCTGGCACTGCTGGGCGCGTTCGACGCCGGCAACGCACGCCAGATCGCAGCGCGCGGCAGCCTTTCAGGCGCGGCCATAGGCGGCGCGCTGTTCGGCACAGGCATGATCCTGGCGCGCGGCTGCGCGAGCCGGCTGCTGGTGCTGGCGGCGCAGGGCAATCTGCGCGCACTGCTGTCGGGTCTGATCTTCGCCGTCACTGCGCAGTCGGCGCTGACCGGTGCGCTGTCGCCGCTGCGCGAGGCACTCTCCGGCTGGTGGACCATAGACGGCGGCGGCGCGCGCGACCTGATCGCCCGCACCGGCATCGGCCACGGCGGCGCACTGCTCTTTGCCGGGGTCTGGTTCGCCGCCGCGGTGTTCTGGGCGCGGCGCCAGCGCGTCGGCGCCTGGGGCTGGGGCGGCGCCATCGGCGTAGGCCTGGCGGTGGCGGCCGGCTGGTGGTTCACCTACGCGGTCTCCCGGCTTGCCTTCGACCCGCACCCCATCCAGTCGCTGAGCTTCACCGGGCCGTCGGCCGAGCTGCTGAGCCGTGTGCTCTTCGTAAGCGACAAGCCACTGTCCTTCGACCTCGGCCTGCTGCCGGGTGTGGTGCTGGGCGCCTTCGCCGCCGCGGCGCTGTCGGGCGAACTCAGGCTGGAAGGCTTCCAGGGCGGGGCCAGCATGCGCCGCTACATCGTCGGTGCCGTCTGCATGGGTTTCGGCGGCATGCTGGCCGGCGGCTGCGCTGTGGGCGCCGGCCTGTCGGGTGCGGCCGTCTTCACGGCGACCGCATGGGTCACGTTGGTCGGCATCTGGGCCGCCGCGGCACTGACGGACCGCTTGCTCGACCAACGCGAGGCGCAGCCGGGAGCCGCGCCGTGAAGGGCTGGCTCGCACTGGCGCTGCTGTTTGCGGGCGCCGCCTGCGCCGCGCCGCTGCAGCTGCAGCCTGTCGCCCCCAATGTCTGGTTCGCGCAGGGCGAGGCAGCGCTGGGCTCGGCCGAGAACCGCAACTTCATCTCCAACGCAGGCGTCGTCATCACCTCAGCCGGCGTCGTCGTCATCGACGCACTGGGGTCGCCCGCGCTGGCCGAGGATCTGCTGGACGCAATCCGGGCCATCACGCCGCTGCCGGTACGCTACGTCGTGCTGACGCACTACCACGCCGACCACATCTACGGTCTGCAGGTCTTCAAGGACCGCGGCGCCACCGTCATCGCGCATGAGGCCGGCCGTGACTACCTGCAGTCCGACACTGCGCTGATGCGGCTGCAGGCCAGCCGCGAGGCGCTGGCGCCCTGGATAGACGCTGGCACCCGACTGGTGCCCGCCGATCGCTGGATCGCCGGCGACATGACACTGGAGCTGGGCGGCGAGCGCCTGCGCATCCATCGCGTCGGGCCGGCCCACACACCAGAGGACCTGACCGTCTTCGTCGAGAGTGCGCGCGTGCTGTTCGCGGGCGACTTGGCATTCCGCGGCCGCATCCCCTACGTCGGCCAGGCTGACAGCCGGGGCTGGATCGCCGCGCTGTCGACGTTAATCGACGCAGCCCCCGCCGTCATCGTTCCCGGCCACGGGCCGGCCTCGACTGAGGCGCTCGCCGACCTGAAGTTGACGCGCGACTATCTGCTGTACCTGCGCGACACCATGGGTCGCGCCGCCGCCGCCATGACGCCCTTCGACGAAGCCTATGCTGGCACCGACTGGTCGGCCTTCCAGCACCTGCCGCTGTTCGGCGCGGCCAACCGCATGAACGCCTACAACACCTATTTGCTGATGGAGCGCAGCGAGCCATGAGCCGCTGGGCCTTGCTGGCGGGCTTGCTGGCGCTGGGTGCCGCGCAGGCGGACCCGGGCAACGCTGCGCCGTTCGCGCACTGCCCGGGCGGTGTCCCCAAGGTCGACATCCAGGGCCGCCCCATCGATGCCGGGTTCTGGCGCCGAGGGCCGGTGCTGGCCGTCTTCTGGTCGGTGGACTGCGGCTTTTGCCAGCGCCACAACGCCAGCCTGGACCGGATTCTGAGCGAACGGCCCGGCGCAGCCGTGCTGGGCGTGGCAGTGGACGAGGACCCCGAGGCCGTGCGCCGCGCCGTTGAGCGCCGCGGCTATCGCTTTCCCATCATCGTGGACGGCAGCGGCGACTGCGCGCTGCGGCCGCAGCTGACTGCGCGCCGCCTCGTGCCCATGACCTGCTGGCTGGGCGACGCTCCGACCCAGCCCCGCTGCATCCCCGGCGAGATGAGCGACGACGACCTGCGCAGCCTGTTGCGTGATCAGGTCCGGTCCAGCCGCCATTCCTGGTAGCGCAGGCCAAGCCAAGCGCCTGCCAACATGGCTGCCAGCGCCAGGAAGCTGCCCACCGACAGCGTCGACACGCCGGTGATGCCCTGGCCAAGGGTGCAGCCCATCGCAACGATGCCGCCAACACCCATGCAGACGGCACCCGCGAGATGCAGGCCCAGGTCGCCAACGCTGCCAAAACCCTCCCAGCGGAAACTGCCGTCACGCCAGGCCATCAGACCCGCGCCGATGACGATGCCTGCCACGCTGGCGATGCCCAGAGTCAGCGACTTGGACTGGTCGCTGAACATCAGCAGCCAGTCCAGCGCATAGGCGATCGGCGCAATGGTGCTGAGCGACTCCATATGGCGCGAGTTCGTCGCAAGGTAGACCGGCTCCAGCGTGCGCGGATCCTCGGGCAGGAAGCCCAGGTGGCCGGACACCCACCACAGCGCGGAGATCACCGCCCCGACACCCAGTCCAGCCAGCACGACCTCCAGCGACCGCCCGTCGCGCGGCAGCAAGGCCCAGGCCAGCAGCCCCACGGCCGCCACCGCGGCCAGGCCCAGTCCCCATGCCGCGGCGCTTCCGGACAGGGTGCTGGCCAGCAGCCCGGGCAGCGCCTGCCCTGCAGGCAGCTCGACAAAGACCTTCTCCACAGTGGCCACGCGCAGCACTGCCGTCAGGCCGCGCAACGTCGCTCCTGCCGCGATGGCCGCGACCACCAGCACCACCAGCGACTTCAGGTTGCCACCGCCCAGGCGCACGAGATTGCGGCTGATGCAGCCAGAGCCGAGCACCATGCCGAAGCCGAACAACAGGCCGCCCGTGACGGCCGACAACCACAGCAGGCGCGGCCCTGTGTAGATGCTGCCGGCTGGATCAACGAGACCCAGCGCCACCAATCCGTTGAACCCAAGCATCGCGACGGCCACTGCGACGATCCACATGCGGGCACGCCGCCAGTCGCCCATTGCGTAGACATCGGAGATGGCACCCATCGTGCAGAACCGGGTGCGCTGGCACAGGGCCCCGAACAGCACCGCCAGGCCGAACGCTGCACCAAGCACCTGATGCGTGAGGGCGGGCAAGCTCGATTCATCCATGGGGTGGGTGCTGCAAGAGTTCCGAAAGCCGCATTCTCCATTCACTGCGGCACACATCGGCGCTTGCTGATACAGTGATTTTCCCGCTCCACCTACTTGCCGCCGCGATGAACGCCGCCCCCGAGGAAGATCGCGTTTTCGAATCCGCCGCCGAACTCTTCGGCGTGCTGGCCACGCCGATCCGGCTCAAGATCATCAGCGCCGTCTGCAATGGCGAGCGCAACGTGTCGGAACTGCTGGAGCAGATCCAGACCACCCAGCCCAACATGTCCCAGCACCTGTCCACGCTCTACCGCGCTGGCGTCCTGGGCAAGCGCCGCGAGGGCACGCAGATCTACTACCGGCTGCAGAGCGAGAAGGTCGCCATGCTGTGCCGCGCCGTCTGCACGCAGCTCGCGGTGGAGCTGGACGGCGACGAGTCGGTGCCGACCGAAGAGCGCCTGCTCGTCGGCGGCCTGCGCTGAACGCTGCCATGCCGCACCTGGACCGACGCCATTGGTGCCGTAGCGTCGGCACCGTGCTGGCATTGGGCCTGGGTGGGCCGCTTGCTCGCGCGGCCGAGCCGCTCAAGAACGTCCCCGCAGTCGGTACCGCGCTACGTCTGCCGGACGTCCCGCTGCTGGAAGGCGGCGAGTTCAAGGCCGCCTCGGCCCAAGGCAAGGTCGTCGTCGTGTATTGGTGGGCCAGTTGGTGCCCCTTCTGCGCCCAGGTCACGCCCGCCATTCAGAAGCTCTGGCGCGCGCAGCGCGAGCGCGGCCTGATGGTGCTCGGCCTGTCCATCGACCAGGAGCCCGCCGCCGCCAAGGCCTACCGCGCCAAGCGCGGCTACGACTTCCCCAGTGGGTGGGTGACGCCGGCCGTCGAGGCCCAACTTCCAAGGCCCCAGGGCTTGCCGGTCACGCTGGTGCGGGGCCGCGACAGCCATGTCGCGGCAGTCGAGATCGGCCAACTCTTCCCCGAGGACGTCGAGCAACTGGCGCGCTTCCTCTGACGGAATAGCAAGTGGTGGGCATTCGCCCACGCAGCCGCACTCCTCTCCTTGGGCGTTGGGTCGCCTGCACGGCGCTGCGCTGCCCCCAGGATTCGTAGCACTTCGATCTAGAGCCCAGGGGTTTGCATCGTAGTTGTCGATGCGGGGTTTGGCGCGGTGTCGCCAGCATGCTGGCGACACCGCGCGGCGAACACGGCCGGCGGCACATACCCGAGGGTGCTGTGCGGCCGGTGGTGGTTGTAGTCCTCGCGCCAGTTGTCGATGACGCTGCGCATGTGGCTCAGGCTGGCGAACCAGTGCTGCGACAGGCACTCGTCTCGGAAGCGGCTGTTGAAGCTCTCGATGTAGGCGTTCTGCACCGGCTTGCCGGGCTGGATGAAGCGCAGCTCGACGCCGTTCCTGGCGGCCCATGTCTGCATCGTCCGGCCCGCGAACTCCGGGCCGTTGTCGGTGCGGATCACTTTGGGCAAGCCTCGTTCGGCCTTGACCTGGTCGAGCACCCGCGTGACATACAGCGCGGGTATCGACGTGTCCACGGCGATCTGCACTGCCTCCTTGCTGCAGTCGTCCACCACAGTCAGCGTCTTGACCCTGCGGCCGTTGGCCAGCTCGTCGAACACAAAGTCCATGCTCCACACCTCATCGGGTTGCATCGGGCGCACCAACGGCTGCCGCTCAGGCACGGGCAGCTTCTTGCGCCGGCGCTTGCGCACCATCAGCCCTTCCTCGCGGTAGACCCGGTAGGTGCGCTTGACGTTGATCGTCCAGCCTTCGAGCTGCAGTCGGCTGTGCAGCATGCGGTAGCCGTGGCGGCGATGCTGGCCGGCGAGCTCTGTCAGTCGCTCACGCAGCCGGCCGTTGCCGTCGTCGCGGGGCCGGTAGCGCAGGGTGCTGGCGCTCATGCCCACCAGCTTGAGGGCCCGGCGTTCGCTCAAGCCTTTGTCCTGCAACTGCCGCACGACCTCGCGCCGCGCCGCCACGGCCATCACTTTCCCTTGAGCACCTCGCGCATCGCGTCGATCTCGAGCATCGAGTTGGCCAGCAGCTTCTTGAGCTTCGTGTTCTCGGTCTCCAGCGTCTTCAGCCGCTGCGCGTCCGACACGTTCATTCCGCCGAACTTGGCCTTCCAGGCGTAGTAGCTCGGCTCGCTGAAGCCATGCTTCCTGCACAGCTCCTTGACCGGCAGGCCAGCATCGGCCTCACGCAGGAACCCAATGATCTGTTCCTCGGTGTATCGCTTCTTCATCGGTCCGATCTCCATCTCGGGTTGATCGGACTCTAGAACTACCTGCTGCGAATCTCAGGGGGCAGCGCACGGCGGCAAACCCTACGAGTCTCGTGGCGTTGAGCTAAGACATGGCCGACAGCGGCCGCATCGACCCCAACGCATATGCGAACAGCTTGGCCTACTTCCGGGACCGCTACTTCCAGGGCGGCCAGTTCACCCACAATTTCGAGCAACTGCTATTCCGCCCGCGCGATCGGCGGGCTTTGGTGGAGGGTGTGCTGAGCGGCCAGGATGGTGACCCGCAGCACATGGTCGCAGCGTTGCTGCTCATCGTGTATCGGCTGAGGAACAACCTCTTCCACGGGGCTAAGTGGGCCTACGGTATCAAGGGGCAGCAACCCAACTTCAACCACGGGGCCGAGGTACTGATGGCAGTCCTGGGCGCGCACTACTAGCCTGGAGAAGCCCCGACAGGCGTCGGGTGTCGTAAGTGGTAGGCCGTGCAGGACTTGAACCTGCGACCAAAGGATTCCGGTTTGTGCCCATTTCTGGACTCCCTGGACTATGCCTTCGCCGTGGGCCTTGCGGCCTGTAGGCGGGCGCCGTCTAGTCTCTACACCTTCCCCTTTCAGGGCTTGGCTCGGCATTGCCTTGCGCCCTTGCGGGCCGTCAGGTTTCACCGACTTTGACGCCATTCACTCGGGCGCTTTCGCCTCCCGGTGCACAACTTTCGCTATGAGTCCTCTGCTCTAACCAACTGAGCTAACGGCCCACTGATACAACAACTTCTATTTTCCCTCGCCCCAGGACGCTGACAGTCTGCGTACAGCGGCCCCGCAAACACTGCCACCGCCATAGGTGGAAGCAGTTGTTTATGAGTCCTCTGCTCTGACCAACTGAGCTAACGGCCCCCGGTTGGAAGGGGCGGATTCTAGTCAGCGCTGCGACAACGCCTGCCCAACCATGCGCGACGTGATGTCCACGATCTGGATCATGCGGTCGTAGGCCATGCGCGTGGGGCCGATGACGCCCAGCGTGCCAACCACCTGACCGTCGACCTCGTACGGTGCCGACACGATGGATAGCTCCTCGTAGGGCACCACCTGGCTTTCGCCGCCGATGTATATGCGCACGCCCTCCGCACGGCTGGACGTGTCAAGCAGGCGCATAAGCTGGGTCTTCTGCTCGAAGAGGTCGAACAAGCGGCGCAGGCTGCCCATGTCATGGCTGAAGTCCTGGACAGTCAACAGGTTGCGCTCGCCGGAAACGACAACGCGCTCCTCTTCCTGTGCGATAGCCTCACTGCCGACCTGGACCGCCGCACTCATCAGCTGCGCGATCTCGCCGCGCAGCGCGTCAACCTCGTGCCGCAGGCGTTCGCGCACGGCCTCCAGCGTCAGGCCCGCGTAGCCGGCGTTGAGGCGGTTGCTGGCCTCGGCCAGTTCGGCCTGGCTCAGGTCCTGTGCGGTGAAGATGACACGGTTCTGCACGTCACCGTCGGGCGACACGAGGATGACCAGCACGCGCCGCTCGCCCAGGCGCAGGAACTCGATGTGATGGAAAACGCTTGGCTTCCTGGGCGACGTGACGACGCCGACGAAGCTCGACAGGTTGGACAGCATCTGCGCCGCGCTGGCGATGACGCGCTGGGGCTGGTCGGGCTGCAGCTGGGCCGTCTCCACCCCGATAAGGCCGGGCTGGGCGGTCAGCATGGTGTCGACGAAGAGCCGGTAGCCGCGCGCCGTCGGAATGCGGCCTGCGCTGGTGTGGGGGCTGGCGATGAGGCCCAGCTCTTCCAGGTCCGCCATCACATTACGGATGGTGGCTGGGCTGAGCTCCAGGCCCGAGGCCTTGGACAGCGTGCGCGAGCCGACCGGCTGGCCGTCCGCGATGTAGCGTTCGACCAGGGTCTTCAGCAGGGATTTGGATCGCTCGTCGAGCATGGCGCCCATTCTAGAAACCCCCCGGATTCACCCATGACGGGCAAAACCCCTGTGGTGTAATTTGTCGCATGGCCGAGCGCTTCAGACATGTCGCCATCGTGGGCAAGCATCAGGCGCCGGGCATCAAGCCGGTGCTGGAGGAGATTGCCCAGTTTTTGTGCAGCCAAGGGCTCGATGTCTCGCTGGAGGCAGACACCGCGCAGAACACTGGACTGACAGGTTACGAAGCCCTGTCACACGATGAACTGGGGCGGGCCTGCGACCTGGCCGTGGTCGTCGGCGGCGACGGCACCATGCTGGGCTTTGCGCGCGAAATGGCACGGCACGGCATTCCGCTGGTGGGCATCAACCAGGGGCGCCTGGGCTTCATCACCGATATCCCGTTCGAGCGCTGGCGCGAGTCGCTGGCACCCATCCTGGCCGGCGACTACGAGGTCGAGCCGCGCGCGATGCTGGAGGGCGAGGTCTGGCGCGACGGCGAGTCCATCTTCTCCGGCCAGGCGCTCAACGACGTGGTGCTCAGCCGCGGCCAGACGGCCAGCATGATCGAGCTGCGCATCCATGCAGGAGGCCAGCTCGTCGCCAGCATCCGCGCCGACGGCATCATCGTCGCCACGCCGACGGGCTCGACCGCCTACTCACTGTCTGCCGGCGGGCCCATCCTGCACCCGAGCATCGCCGGCTGGGTGCTCGTGCCCATCGCCTCGCACACGCTGTCCAACCGACCCATCGTGCTACCCGACCTCGGCGAAGTGAGCTTGGAGATCGTCGCGGGCCGCGATGCCTCGGTGAACTTTGACATGCAGAGCCTCGCCAGCCTGCTGCACGGCGACACCATCACTGTGCGGCGCAGCCAGCACCAGATCCGTTTCCTCCATCCCAAGGGGTGGAGCTATTACGCGACGCTGCGTCGCAAACTGCGTTGGTACGTCTAGAGCCTGACCCATGCTGCGGCATCTGAGCCTGAAGGATTTCGTCATCGTCCCCACGCTGGAGCTCGACTTCGAGCCCGGCTTCGCTGTGCTGACCGGCGAGACCGGCGCTGGCAAGTCCATCCTCATCGACGCGTTGCAGCTGGCGCTGGGTGGTCGGGGCGATTCCGGCGTTGTACGCGAGGGTGCCCCCAGGGCCGAAATCTGCGCCGAGTTCGACACGCCGGAACATCTACGCGCCTGGCTGGACGAGGCCGGCTTCGAGACATCGGGAACGGCCGACGACGCGCTGCTGCTGCGCCGAGTCATCGACGCAGCGGGCAAGAGCCGCGCATGGATCAACGGCAGCGCCGCCACGCTCACGCAGCTGCGCGAACTGGCCGACCACCTGCTGGACATCCACGGCCAACACGCCTGGCAGGGCCTGACCCGCCCGGCTGCCGTGCGCGAGCTGCTCGACGGCTTCGCCGGCTTGGATACTGCGCCTCTGACCCGGGCCTGCCTCGCCTGGAAGCAGGCCTCCGAGGCACTGCACAAGGCCCAGGGCCAGCAGGCCGACGCCCTGCGAGAACGCGAGCGCCTGGCATGGCAGATCGCCGAGCTGGACGGCCTGGCGCCGGCCGAGGGCGAGTGGGAGGAGCTCAACGCCGAGCATGGTCGGCTGTCGCACGGCCAGTCCCTCATCGACGCGGCCAAGTCGGCCCTGGATGCACTGGACGAAGCCGAGCCCAGCGCGCAGTCGCTGGCCGGCGGCGCACTTGACCAGCTCGAACGCGTGCTGGACCACGACGCCCGCCTGCTGCCCGCCGTGCAGGCTTTGCGCGACGTGCAGGCCCAGTTGCAGGACGCCAGCCACACGCTGTCGGCCTATCTGCACAAGGCCGACCTCGATCCAGCCCGGCTGGCCGAGCTGGACGAGCGCGTTTCCGCCTGGATGACTCTGGCGCGCCGCTACCGCCGCCAGCCGCAGGAGCTGCCCGCCCTGCTGGCGCAATGGCGTGCCGAACTCTCCGCGCTCGACGCCGCCAGCGACCCTGGCCAGCTCGAGGCGGCGCTCGCCACCGCTCGCCAGGTTTTCGATACGGAGGCCCGCGCCGCCAGCCGCGCACGCGCCAAGGCAGCACCCCAGCTCGCCGCCGCCGTCACGGCCGCGATGCAGCAGCTGGGCATGGCCGGTGGCCAGTTCGACATCGCGTTGAATGCCACCGACGGCCCGCAGAGCTTCGGCCTGGAGTCCGCCGAATTCCTCGTTGCCGGCCACGCCGGCAGCACGCCGCGTCCGCTGGCCAAGGTGGCCTCGGGTGGCGAGCTGTCGCGCATCGCACTGGCCATCGCCGTCACGGCCAGTCAGGCCGCCAGTGACAGCGCGCCTGGCACACTGATCTTCGACGAGATCGACGTGGGTATCGGCGGCGCCGTCGCCGAGACGGTGGGCCGGCTGATGAAACAACTGGGGCATGCGACAGGCGGCCGGCGCCAGGTGCTGGCCGTCACCCACCTGCCCCAGGTCGCCGCCTGCGCCGACCGCCACCTCGTCGTCGCCAAGGCGATGCAGGGCAGCAGCACTGTCAGCTCCGTGAACCCGGTGACTGGCGAAGCCCGGGTTGCCGAGATCGCCCGCATGCTGGGTGGCGAGCGCCTGTCGTCCACCAGCCTGGCGCATGCGCAGGAGATGCTGGACGCGTCCACCACCCCCAAGCCACGCAAGGCAAAGTCATGAACCTGGACACCGAACTGCAGGGCGACGTCGTGCTGCTGACGGGCATGTCCGGCGGCGGCAAGTCCGTCGCCATGCATGCGCTGGAGGACGCCGGGTATTTCTGCGTCGACAACCTGCCGGCCGAGCTGCTGCTGGACTTCCTCAAGCTGGAGCAGCAGCGTGGCGAACGCCGCGTCGCCATCGCCGTGGATGTGCGCTCCTCAGGCTCGCTGCCCTTGCTGCTGCCCTTGATCAAGGACCTGCGCGCAGCCGGTGTGGCCGTGCGATCGGTGTTCCTCGATGCCAGCAACGAAGCGCTGATGCGGCGCTTTTCGGAGACGCGTCGTCCCCATCCGCTTCGCGAGGATCGCGACACCAGCTTCGGCACGCTGGATGGCGGCGCTGACGACAGTCACCGCCTGCTGCTCGACGCAATCAAGCTGGAGCGCGAACTGCTCGGCGGGCTCAAGGCCGAGTCCACCGTCATCGACACCAGCCAATTGCGCCCGGCCCAGTTGCGCGCCTGGCTGGCCGATCTCGTCGGGCCCAATGCGGGCGCCAAGCTGACGCTGGTGTTCGAGAGCTTCGCCTTCAAGCACGGCGTGCCCAGCGACGCCGACTTCGTCTTCGACGTGCGCGTGCTGCCCAACCCCTATTACGACCGTGAGCTACGCCCGCTGACCGGCCGCGACGCGCCGGTGGCTGCCTATCTTGCGGCGCAGCCGGAGGTAGGCCTCATGATGGGACAGATCGCTGGTTTCCTGTCGCGCTGGCTACCCAACTTCGCGGCCGATCAGCGCAGTTACCTGACCGTTGCCATCGGCTGTACCGGCGGCCAGCACCGTTCGGTCTACCTCGTCGAGATGCTGGCTCGCCAGTTCAGTCACCACGGCCACGTGCTGAAGCGCCACCGCGAGCTGGACGCACGCTAGATTCAGAATTTTTGTTCTAGACATAGAGTTCTAGAACGACTATTCTGAATCCATGAAACCCACCTCTCCTCCCGCGGCCCGGCCCACGGCCGCCGAGCTGGACCTGCTGCAGGTCCTGTGGCGGCTCGGCGCTGCCGACGCCAAGGCCGTCCACGAGGCCCTGCTGCCCGAACGTCCCGACGCAAGCTACGCCACCGTGCTGCGCCAGCTGCAGGTCATGCACGGCAAGGGACTGCTGAGCCGAGACGAAAGCCAGCGCCCGCAGCTCTATGCGCCCTTGCACGCCCAGGACAAGCTGCAGCAGTCCCTGGTCAGGGACTTCATCGCCAAGGCCTTCGCCGGCTCGGGCAAGGCCCTGGTGCTGGCCGCGCTGAAAGGCCATGTCAACGCAAAGGAGCGTGCGGAGATCCGTCAGTTGCTTGCAAAGAACGGAGACGAAGCATGAGCCTTGACGCCGTGATGAACGCCTGGGGCTGGGCTCTGCTGAACTTCGTCTGGCAAGGCGCCCTCGTCGGTGCCGTGGCGGCGCTGCTGCTGGCGCTGCTGCGCGGCGCGTCTGCGCGCTGGCGCTACGCCGTTTGCGCCGTCAGTCTGGGTCTGTGCCTGGGCCTGCCGCTGGCTCAATGCTTGGACTTCGCGCCCACTGAAGGCCAGTTCGTCGGCGAGTTGTCGGCGCTGGCCGAGCAGATGCCAGCACTCGTCAGCGCCTGGGCGCTGGGCACGGGGCTGATGCTATTCCGCCTCGCGTTGGGCCTGGTCTGGGTCGGCCGTGCACGGCGCCGCAGCCAGCCGGCGCCCGCCGAATGGCAGGTGCGGCTTGACGCCCTGGCCCACCGCCTGGGTCTGCGCCGCGCCGTCAGCCTGCGCCTGCTGCCCGAACTGGCCAGCCCGATCACGCTGGGCTCGCTCAGGCCCTGCGTGCTGCTGCCCGCAGCGCTGCTGAGCCGCTTGCCCGTGGAGCTGCTCGAGGCCTTGCTGGCCCACGAGCTGGCCCATGTGCGGCGTTGGGACTACCTCGCCAACCTGCTGCAAAGCGCCGTCGAGGCCCTGCTGTTCTTCCACCCGGTCGTCTGGTGGTTGTCAGCGCGCATGCGCCATGAGCGCGAGCTGGTGGCCGACGAGATTTCGGCCGAACTCCTCGGCGACTCGCGCCGCCTGGCGCTGGCCCTGCACGCATTGTCCGAACTGGATCACTCACCCATGCCCTCTTCCCTCGCCCTGGCCGCCCGTGGTGGCGACCTGCTCGCCCGCATCGAACGCCTGCTCGCCCCACGCCCCCAGGCTACCGGCTGGAAGCTGGCCTTGCCAGCCTTGCTGATCGCGACGACCAGCTTCGTCGTCCAGGCCCGCACCAAGGACGCCCCCCGTACATCCGACACGCCAGCCGCCACCGCCGTCGCGGACGCTCCCGTCGCAAACCTGCCACCCGCCCAGCAACTGCGCCTGCCGGTGAACGCAAAGCATGTGGTCGTCGTCGACGACGCGACCGGCCAGGTGCTGATGGCGCGCGATGCCGACACCGTCGTTCCCATCGCGTCGCTGACCAAGCTGCTGACGGCCATGGTGGTGCTGGACGCCAAGTTGGACCCGGCCGAGAAGCTGCGCATCACCAGCGACGACGTCGACACTCTCAAGCACAGCCGCTCCCGTGTGCGCGTCGGTACGCAGATGAGCCGCCTGGCGGCGCTGGAGCTGGCACTGATGGAGTCCGAGAACCGCGCGGCCGCCGCGCTGGCGCGCACCTTCCCCGGCGGCGAGGCCGGCTTCGCCAAGGCCATGCAGGCCAAGATCCGCGCGCTTGGACTGAAGCGCACGGCCATCAGCGACCCCACCGGCCTGTCGCCGGCCAACACCTCCACCGCCACCGAGATCGCCACCATCACGGCCGCCGCGGCGCGCTATGGCGAGATCGAACGCATCACCAGCGTCAGGAAGGCCAACGTGCCGGTGGACGGCCGTCCGCGCGAGATCCGCAACACCAACCGCCTGGTGGGTGCCAAGGGCTGGAATATCAGGGTCTCAAAGACCGGCTACACCGAGGAGGCCGGCCGCTGCCTGGCGATGCGCATCCTCAACGGCAAACGGCCTGTCACCGTCGTGCTGCTGGACGCCGACGGCTCGGCCAACCGCTTGCGCGACGCGGCGCTGATCCGCAAGTCGCTGGCCCGGCAGGCCTCATGAAGCGCCGCAGCCTGCTCGCGGCCGGCAGTGCCGCGCTCACCCTGCCCGCATGGCCCCTGGAATTCGCGGCGCCGCACCCACCGGCCGCGATGCGCGTCAGCACGGACCGCATCGTCGACATCGCCGTGGGCATACGCCCCTTCCGCGCCCAAGGCCCGCGCATCGAGTCGCAGAAGCGTTTCGGCAAGACGGTGATCCACCACTACGGCCACGGTGGCAGCGGGTGGTCGCTATCCTGGGGCTCCGCACAGCGAGCCCTGGCACTGCTCCAGGCCAGTGGCGCGAAGCCCGGCGAGCGCGTCGCCGTCATCGGCTGCGGCGCCATCGGGCTGACGACCGCACGCACGCTCCAGCAAGCCGGCCACAAGGTGCGCCTCTACGCCAAGGACCGTCCGCCCCTCGTGCATTCCTCGGCGGCGACGGGGTTGTGGACACCGGATTCGCGCATCGTCGCGAGCGAACACGCCAGCGAGCCCTGGATGGTCAGCTGGGAAGCGATGGCCCGGGCCTCGTTCAAGGTGCATCAGGGCTATCTCGGACTGCCCTCCGGGCCAGTCGAATGGCATGACGGCTACGTGGTGTCCGACGAGGGTTTCAATGCACCGCTGGGAGGCCATGTCGGCGAGCCCGACTACCCCGATCTCGCAGGCCGCGTCGCCGACCTGCGTCCACAGGGCAAGGCGATGGCGGCCGACGAGCACCCGTTTCGCACACCCCATGTGCGCCGCTTCACGCAGCTCGTCTTCAACATCCCGGCCTACCAGCGCCTGCTGCTGGACGATTTCGCGCGCGACGGCGGCGAATTGGTGCAGCGCGAGTTCCGCTCGCCGCGGGAGTTCGCGCGACTACCGGAGAAATGCGTCGTCAACTGCACCGGCGACGGTGCCCGCCTGCTACTGGGCGACGCCAGCATGACCCCCGTGCGCGGCCAGACGGCCCATCTCGTGCCTCAGCCCGAGGTGGACTACGCTCTGATCTACCGTGGCCAGAACGTCGTCGCGCTGCCGCGTCGCGACGGCCTGCTCGTCGCCGCAATGGGCGAGCATGATTTCGGAAACGACGACCTGCGCCCCGATCGCGCGCACTCGGAGGACGCCGTACGGCGCCTGGCGCGGCTGTTCTAGAAGGTCTCCCAGTCGCCCTCGCTGGGCGCTGGCGCGGCAGGCCGAGGTGCCGGCGCGGCGGAGACGGGCCGGGGCACAGCGACCGCGGGCTTGGCCACAGGCTTCTTCGCGGCGGCCCTCACGATGGCGGCCTTGGCCGGCTTGGGAGCGAGCGGCCTGGCGGACGCCACGACCGGCCGCGGGGCTGGCGGCCTGGGTGCGCTGCGCGACGCGGCCGGCGCAAGGCCGGCGCTGTCGACGCGGAAGGCCGCCACGGCCTCGGACAGCTTGGCCGTCTGCATGCGCATGCTCTCCGCGGCCGCAGCAGTCTGTTCCACCAGGGCCGCGTTCTGCTGCGTGGCCTGGTCGAGCTGGCTGACGGCGGCATTGATCTGCCCCACGCCTTCGGATTGCTCGCGGCTGGACACGGTGATCTCGCCGACCAGATCGGTCACCTTGCGCACCTCGTTGACCATCTGGCCTATGGTCTCGCGCGCAGCCAGCACCTGGGCGCTGCCGCTCTCCACCTTGCCGACGCTGTCGCCGATGAGGCTCTTGATCTCCTTGGCCGCCTCGGCGCTGCGCTGGGCCAGCAGCCGCACCTCGCCGGCCACGACAGCGAAACCGCGGCCTTGCTCGCCGGCACGGGCCGCTTCCACCGCCGCATTCAGCGCCAGGATGTTGGTCTGGAAGGCAATGCCGTCGATGGTGCCAATGATGTCGGAGATCTTGCGGCTGGACTCGGAGATCGCGTCCATCGTCGTGACCACCTCGCCGACCGCCGTGCCGCCCGCGCCGGCCACCTCGGAGGCATGGTTGGCGAGCTGGTCGGCCTGGCGGGCATTGTCGGCATTGGCCTTGATCTGCGCCGCCATCTGCTCGACGGAGGCGGCCGTCTCTTCGAGGCTGGATGCCTGGCTCTCGGTGCGCGCGGACAGGTCGGCATTGCCTTGTGCGATCTCTGCCGCAGCGACGTTGAGCTGGTCGCAGCCCTGGCGCACGCCGGACACCATGCGCGCCAGGTTCTGTGTCATCTCGTCGAGCATGCTCAACAGCTGGCCGAGCTCGTCGCGTGAGCTGCTGTGCACGCGCTTGGTCAGATCGCCGCCGGCCACAGCTCTGACAGCTTCAGAGGCGAGCTGCACCGGACCGGTGATGGAACGCGTGATGAGCACCGCCGCGACGATGCCCAGGCCCAGGGCCACCAGCGAGGCGATGGCGAACGTCCACAGCACGCGGCGGTAGGCTGCCTCAGCAGAGGCCGTCGTGGCGTTGGCCAGCTTCTCGTTGTAGGCCCACCATTGATCAACTGCCTCGCGCACGGGCGTGAAGGCGGCGCGAGCTGCGCCGAAGGTCATCTCCCTGGCTGCAGTTCCCTGGGTCGGATCGGACGCACTGTCGCTGGACGCCTTCAGCACCTTGTCCTGCACGGCGAGGTAGGCGGCCAGGCCTTCGCCCACCTTCTTCAGCAGCGCGCGGTCCTCGTCGTCGGTCACCAGCGGCTCGTACTCCTTGAGCCGTTTCTGCAGGTCGCCACGCGCCTTGGCAATGCGCTCGCCAAGCGACTTCTTCTCCTTGTCGTCGTCGCTCAGGATGTGCTGCTGTTCCAGTCGCCGCGCGTCGGAGATGGCGCCGTCGATCTGGTGGATGTTGCGCAGCGACGGCAGGATGTTGCCGGGGTAGTACTCTGCGTAGTAGTTGATTGACTTCGCCAGCAGCGCCCCGCCGCCGGCCATCGCCAGCATCAGCGCCAGCAAAACAAAGAATGCAAAGCCAAGGCGCGCCCCAACGCGCAGGTTCTTCAATGCATCCACGGCTGTCTCCCCTTCGTCGTTGTGCCGGGGGACTTTGCCCTTTTCGCCTCAGGCAGGCAATGAGCGCGGGCGTGCAGACTGCACGATGTCAGCTTTCCGCCGCATCGGCCTCGCTGAGCAGCAACGCCAGCAGCACGGCCGTTCCGACGGGCATGAAGATCACCACGGCGATGAACCAGGGCCAAAAGGCCCTCCCGGTGCGCCGCACGAGCTGCATCATGAAGACGCAGTGCATGGCGCCGGACACGATGAGGCCCAGGCCCGAGATCGCAAGCAGGCCGGCCGACGGCTCTCCTTCCTGCGTGCTGCCGATGAGCTGCCACAGGCAGAAGCCCGCGATGACCAGCGTGATCAGCGAGTACTCGATGCCACTCTTGATGTGGGCCTTCATGCCAGTGCCACCCGGTCGCACGCGGGCAACGATACGCCCGACCGGAGGGCGGCGATCGTGGTGGGCGTGGTGGCAGCTTCGTCAGCTTTCATCGATCAGCTTCTTCAGAGGCGCCGGCAGCGCGTAGCTGGCGAGTTTCTCCCGGGCGACCCAGGTACCGCCAGGCAGGTTTCCCTCGGGAGCCTCGGCCCGCATCGTGTGCAGCACCCAGTCGAAATGAGTCAGCGCATGTTCTATGCGCGGCAGCGTCTCCAGCGCGGCGCCAGGCAGGGCCGCGCGCGCACCGGCCTCGTCCTCGAACATCGGCAGCGTCCACAACCCGGCCCAGACGCCAGTGGCAGGACGCTGTTGCAGCAGGATCTGGCCGCCGGCCTTCTCCACCCACAGCCACCAGCTCTCGCGTCGGCCGCGCTTGAGCTTGCGGGTCTTGACCGGATAGCGTGTCGGCGAGCCGTCTCGCTGAGCGAGGCACAGCGGCTGCACCGGGCAAAGCAGGCAGTTGGGCGAACGCGCCGTGCAGACAGTGGCCCCCAGGTCCATCAGGCCTTGCGTATACCGCTCCACGTCCTGTTCAGGCAGCAGCCCGGTGGCATGGTCCCAGAGCTTCCTCTCAGCGACGCTGCTGGCCAGGTCGCCCTCGAAGGCCAGCACGCGGCCCAGCACGCGCTTGACGTTGCCGTCCAGGATGGCGACGCGCTCGCCGAAGCAAAAGGCCGCGATCGCGGCCGCCGTCGAGCGACCTATGCCCGGCAGCGTCTGCAAGCCCGCCGCCGTGGGCGGGAATTCGCCGCCATGCAGTTGCGCCACGGCCCGGGCGCAGGCATGCAGGTTGCGCGCGCGGCTGTAGTAGCCCAGGCCGGCCCACTGCGCCAGCACCTCGTCCAGCGAGGCAGCAGCGAGGTCCGTGACCCTCGGCCAGCGCGCCAGGAAGCGCTCGTAGTAGCCCAGCACCGTCGACACCTGTGTCTGCTGCAGCATGACCTCGGACAGCCAGACGCGGTAGGGATCGCGAGTGTTCTGCCACGGCAGCGTGTGCCGGCCATGCTGGCGCTGCCAGGCAACGACGGTCTTGCCGAAGTCCTCGGTCAGCGCTTGTGGCGTCATCGTTTCTGACATTGGGGACAGAAAAAGGTGGAGCGCTGCCCCTGCACGATGCGCCGGATGGCGGTGCCGCAGCGCCGGCAGGCCTCGCCCTCGCGGCCATAGACCTGGGCCTGCATCTGGAAGCTGCCGGCCACGCCGTGGGCGTCCCGGAAGTCGCGCAGCGTCGTGCCGCCGGCCTCCAGCGCCTGGCCGAGCACCTGCCGCACGGCAGCAGCGAGCTTGTCGGCTCGCGGCCGGCTGAGCTTGCCCGAGGGCAGGCGCGGGTCGATACCGGCCATGAAGAGGGCTTCGCACGCATAGATGTTGCCGGCGCCGACGACGATGTCGCCCGCCAGAAGCGCCTGCTTGACGGGCACGCGCCGGCCACTCAGCGCTGCATGCAGGTGCAGGCCGTCAAAACGTTCATCGAAAGGCTCCAGGCCCAGCCCCCCCAGCAGCGTCACCACCGGCTCGGCCTGCAGCGAAGCCGCCCAGACAACGGCGCCGAAGCGACGAGGGTCGGTCAGCCGCAGCAGGCCGCGGTCGGTATGCAGGTCGAAATGGTCGTGCGCACCCGGCGCTGGCGTCGTGTCGAGAAAGGCCAGGGAACCCGACATGCCCAGGTGCATCAGCAGCCCGCCACTGTCATGCAGCGGAAGCCACAAATATTTACCACGCCTTTGCACTTCGCCGACCCGGCTGCCAAGCAGCGTTTCAGGGTCCACGCCAATGGGCCAGCGCAGCGGTTTCCCCAGGCGCAGGCCGGTAACCCGGGCTCCCTGGATGGCGGCGGCAAAGCTGCGGCGCGTGACTTCGACTTCGGGCAACTCGGGCATGGGGGCGAAATCATAATCAGGCCGTTGTTTGCCGGAGCCCGAATGCCTTTGCCCCTTCGCCGAGTGATGATCGCCGCCAGCCTGCTGGCCGCGCTGCAAGCCCATGCCCAGGACGCCGCGCCGCCGAGCTCTGCGGCCAGTGCACCTGCCGAGGCGCCGACGAACTCGGCGATGGACGCGCCACTGTTCTATCAGTTGCTGATCGGCGAGATCGAGCTGCAGAACGGCCAGGCCGGAGTCGCCTTCCAGGTCCTGCTGGACGCCGCACGGCGGACGGCCGACGAGGAGCTGTTCAAGCGCGTCGTCAACATCGCCATCCAGGCCCGCGCCGGCGACCAGGCGCTGATGGCTTCGCGCGCCTGGGCCGAAACCGTGCCGACGTCCAGCGAAGCACTGCAGAGCACGGTGCAACTGCTGGCCCTGATGAACAAGCCCGCCGAGGTGTCGCAGCCGCTGTCGGCGCTGCTGCGCATCGCGCCTGCGGCGCAGCGCCCTGGCCTCATCCTCGCGCTGCCGCGACTATTCCAGCGCTCGCCCGACCCCAAGGCGGTGCTCGCCGCCATCGGCCCGGTGTTGCGCGCCCAGACCGGATCGCTCCACCCCCCCGCCGTCTATACCGAAGCCCGCCTCGCCATCAATGCCGGCGAAAGCGCACGGGCGCTAGCGCTGACCCGGGAGCTTAGCCAGGCCCTGCCGGACGGTGACGACGCGATGCAGCTTGCCGTCGACCTCATGCCCACCGAACCACAGGCAGAAGGCCTGATCACCGAACGGCTGCAGCGCAAGCCCGACCAGCATGCGCTGCGCCAGGCCTACGGCCGCGCGCTGATCCAGGCCCAGCGGCCGGCAGACGCGGCACGCGAGTTCCGCCAGCTGACTGTGGCCACGCCTGACAACCCCGCGCCTTGGCTGGCCCTGGGTGCCATCGAGCTGGAGCTCAAGCATCCGACCGCGGCTGAAGATGCGCTGCGCGAAGGCCTGAAACGCCTGGACACGCCGGCCGCCGGCACCGACGCCGAGATCAAGGCCCGCACGGACGGGCGCCGGCAGGCCTGGCTGATGCTGTCCCAGGCGGCCGAGCAGCGCGGCGACCTGAAGGCCGCGGAGGCCGCGCTGCAAAAGGTCGACAGCAGCGGCCTGGACGTGCGCTACCGCCGCGCCAGCCTGCTGGCCCGGCGGGGCTTGCTGGCCGAGGCCCGCAAGCTGCTGCAGCCAGACGCCGACACCAGTGACGCGGACGCCCGCGCCCTGCTGCTGGCCGAGGCGCAGCTGATGCGCGAGCAACGCGACTACGCGGCCTCGCTCAAGGTGCTCAAAACCGCCACGGCCCGATTCAGCGGCGATCCCGACCTGATCTACGAGCAGGCCATGATGACCGAGAAGGTCGGCCGGTTCGATGAGATGGAGTCCCTGCTGCGCAAGGTCATCGAGATCAAGCCCGACTACCACCACGCCTACAACGCGCTTGGCTACTCGCTGGCCGAGCGCAATCAGCGCCTGCCCGAGGCCAAGCAGCTCATCGAGCAGGCGCTGAAGCTGGCACCTGGCGAGCCCTTCATCGTCGACAGCCTGGGCTGGGTTGAGTTTCGCCTCGGCAACCTGGCCGAAGCCACCCGGCTGCTGCGCCAGGCTCACGCCGGCCGGCCCGACGCCGAGATTGCGGCCCACCTGGGCGAAGTGCTCTGGGCCAGTGGTGCGCAGGACGAGGCCCGGCGCGTGCTCGCCGAAGCCGCGCGGCGCGACCCCGATAACGAGGCGCTGCGCGAAACCCTCGACCGGCTGAAGGTCAAGCCGTGAGGTTGGCGCTCGCCTGCCTCGCGCTGGCCTTCGCCGGCTGCGCGCAACTGCCCCATACACCGCCGGCTGGTCACGAAGCCCGGCTCAGCGGCCGCATCAGCGTGACCGTGGCCGGCGACGTTCACAGCCGTGGCACCGGCGGCGCTGCCAGTTTCGAGCTCTTCGGTGGCCCCGAGGCCGGCCGGCTGGAACTCACCTCGCCGCTGGGCTCGCTGGTGGCCCGTGCGGACTGGCAGCCGGGTCGGGTCACTTTGCAGACGCCAAACGACGAACGGCGCTTCGACGACCTGGACTCGCTGACCCGTGAGCTGCTGGGTGAGGCCGTGCCGGTGGCCGCGCTGTTCGACTGGCTGAACGGGCGCCCCTGGTCCGCGGCACCGCATCAGAAGACGGCCAACGGCTTCGAACAGTTGGGCTGGCGCATCGAGCCGCGACCGCCCGCCCTCGTCGCAACGCGACTGGCCGAGCCCGTCGTCACGCTACGCGCCAAGCTGGATGGAGGCGATGAAGGCACTCCATGACCTGGCCGCGCCGGCCAAGCTCAATCTATTCCTGCACGTCGTCGGCAAGCGGGCAGACGGCTACCACCTGCTGCAATCACTCTTCGTGCTGCTCGACTGGGCCGACACGCTGCATGTCGAACGTCGCACCGATGGGCAATTGCGCCGCCACGACGTGCTCGGGGGCGATCTGCCGGCAGACGACCTCTGCCTGCGCGCCGCCCGCCTGCTGCAGGCGGAGACGTGCTGCGCACTGGGCGCCGACATCCACCTCGAGAAGCGCCTGCCCGCCGGTGCCGGCATGGGCGGCGGCTCGTCCGATGCGGCGACGACGCTGCTGGCGCTGAATCGCCTCTGGGACCTGCGGCTGCCACTGCCCAGGCTGTCGGCGCTGGGCCTCAAGCTCGGTGCCGATGTGCCGTTCTTCCTCGGCGGCGGGCCGGCCCTCGTCGAGGGCATCGGTGAAATCCTGCACCCGCTTTCCGTCCCGGAACAGCGCTTCGCCGTCATCAAGGGACCGGGCGGCCTGGCCACCAAAGAGATCTTTTCGAGCGAACTCTTGGCAAGGTCCGAAAACTTGGCTATAGTCGCGGGCTTTCCCGCCCTGGCTGGAACTGCAGAAAACCTGGTGAGTGGATTCGGTCGAAACGACCTGCAACCCGCCGCCGAAGGGATCAGCAGTGACGTGCGAGACGCGTTGGCTCTGTTGTCAGAACATTTTGGCAACGCCCGGATGACGGGCTCAGGAGCCGCCGTGTTTGCCGCACTCTCCGGGGATGGAAAAGATGGCAAGGACGACCAGTCCCTGGCGACATTGCTTCAGGCTCGACCTGAAGGGTGGACCGGTCGAATCTGCCGCAGTCTGGCTCAACACCCGCTCGCGGGCTGGGCCGATTGAGAAAGTTGTAGGGTGCAGCAGCTCTGCTGTGTCCTGTGTAGGGGAGTCGCCAAGTTGGTCAAGGCATCGGATTTTGATTCCGACATGCGAGGGTTCGAGTCCTTCCTCCCCTGCCAAATTTCTGCTTTTCGCTGAACCGGCTTGCTTCAGCGAGCCACTGATACCCAGAGGCTCCCAGTGCTGCTCAACACGGTTCTCTTCACCGGCAACGCGAACCCGGTTCTCTCCCAGGAGATCGCCACCCATCTCGGCCTCGAGCTGGGCAAGGCCGTGGTCGGCCGCTTTTCCGATGGCGAGGTCACCGTCGAGATCCAGCAGAACGTCCGCGCCCGCGACGTTTTCGTCGTCCAGCCCACCTGCGCGCCGACGAACGAGAACCTGATGGAGCTGCTGATCATGGTGGACGCGCTCAAGCGCGCCAGCGCCCGCCGCATCACCGCCGTGATCCCCTACTTCGGCTATGCCCGCCAGGACCGTCGCCCGCGCTCGACCCGCGTGCCCATCTCGGCCAAGGTCGTCGCCAACCTGCTGGAGACCGTCGGCGTCGAGCGCGTGCTGACCATGGACCTGCATGCCGACCAGATCCAGGGCTTCTTTGACATCCCGGTCGACAACATCTACGCATCGCCGGTGCTGCTGTCGGACCTGAAGAGCCGCAACTACAAGGATCTCGTCGTCGTGTCGCCGGACGTCGGCGGCGTCGTGCGCGCCCGCGCGCTGGCCAAGCAGCTGGGCTGCGACCTGGCCATCATCGACAAGCGCCGCCCGGCAGCCAACGTGTCCGAGGTGATGCATGTCATCGGCGAGATCGACGGCCGCAACTGCGTGATCATGGACGACATGATCGACACCGCCGGCACGCTGGTGAAGGCGGCCGAGGTGCTGAAGGCCCGCGGGGCCAAGAGCGTGTTCGCCTATTGCACCCACCCCATCCTGTCGGGCCCGGCCATCGAGCGCATCGCTGGCTCGCAGCTGGACGAAGTCGTCATCACCAACACCATTCCCTTGACCGACGCGGCCAAGGCCTGCAAGAAGATCCGCCAGCTGTCGGTGGCCTTCCTGTTCGCCGAGACCATCCGCCGCATCTCCGATGGCGAGTCGGTCACATCCCTCTTCTCGGAACAGAACAACAACTTCTGATCCGGGTTTCGTCGCTGTCGCAAGACGGCATTGCAATACGGCGCCTGGTCGCGGGTGCCGTTCTCTTTTTGGAGATAAACCATGAAGTTCGTCGCTTTTGAGCGCAAGCTGCAGGGGACCGGAGCGAGCCGCCGCCTGCGAGTCGCCGGCAAGGTGCCCGGTATCGTTTTTGGCGCTGGTGAGCCCACCATGATCGAACTCGATCACAACGCGCTCTTCCACGCCCTCAAGAAGGAAGCCTTCCACAGCTCGCTGCTGGACATGGAGCTGAACGGCACCACGACGCAAGTGCTGCTGCGCGACTTCCAGATGCACCCCTACAAGCCGCAAGTCCTGCACGCTGACTTCCAGCGCGTGGACGGCACGACCAAGATCACGAAGAAGGTGCCGCTGCACTTCATCGGTGAAGAGACCTCGCCGGCCGTCAAGACCGACCACTGCACGGTCAACCACGTCGTCACCGAGCTGCTGATCACGTGCCTGGCCCAGCAACTGCCCGAGTTCATCGAGATCGACCTGTCCGGCCTGACCAAGGGTCACTCGCTGCACGTCAACGACATCAAGATGCCCGCCGGCGTCAAGGTCGTTACCCACGGCAAGCCCAACCCCGTCATCGCGACGCCGGTCGAGCCCAAGGTCGAGGAAATCGTCGTGGCTGCCGCTCCGGCCGCCGACGACAAGAAGGGCAAGAAGGGCAAGAAGTAATTCTTCTCGCCGGCTTCAGCCAAGACGAAGGGCTCCGCACGGAGCCCTTTTTCATTGCTGCGCCGACGACGGCGGCAGCCGTCCGCCCAGGTTCTTCAGCAGCAGGTTGGCCGCCACCAGCTGACGATTTCGCGACGAAAGCAGGTTGCCCTCCGCCGTCAGCGCCGAGGTCTGCGCTGCACTGACGTTCAAGAAACTGACCGTACCGGCACGGTACTGGTTCAGCACCAGGTCGAGGTTGCGCTCGGCCGCCTCGAACGCATCGCGCTGCAAGGCCAGTGATGCGCCTGACTCGGCGAATTGCACGAGGTTGTCTTCGACCTCCTGGAAGGCCGTGAGCACCACCTGGCGGTAATTGGCCGTCGCCGCTTCGGCCGATGCGCGGGCCTGATCGCTGGCCAGCCTGCGCTGGCCGCCGTCCAGCAGCGGTGCCGCCACGGCCGCGCCAATGGACCACAGCAGGTTGGGCGCCGACACCAGGTTGGACCAGGAGGACCCACGATAGCCCGCACTGCCCGACAGGCTGACCGAGGGGAAGAAAGCCGCATCGGCAATGCCGATCTGCGCGTAGGCGGCTGTCTGGCGCGCCCGTGCGGCGGCGATGTCGGGGCGCTGGGCGAGCAGCGTCGACGGCACCAGGTCCGGCACCGGCGGCAGTTCGGGTAGATGGGCCGTATCTTTACTCGACGGCAGCCGGAACTGCCCTGGCAGCTTGCCCAGCTGCGTCGCGAGGGCATGCTCAAGTTGGGCGCGCTGCGTGCGCATATCGCTGAGCTGGGACTGCACGCTGCGAAGTTGGGTACGGGCCTGCAGCACATCCGTCTGTGCGGCGACACCGCTCGCGTAGCGGGCCTCAGTCAGCTCCAGCGCGCGCTGGTAGGCAGCCGCGGTGCGCTCCAGCAGTGCCTGCTGGGCCTCGGCAGTGCGCAGCGAGAAATAGCTCTGCGTCAATGTCGCCTGGGCCGACAGGCGCAACGCGGCAAGATCGGCCTGACTGGCCTGGTAGCTCGCGCCCGCAGCCTTCACACCCTCTGCGAGACGCCCCCAGAGATCGATCTCCCAGGCTGCATTGGCGGTCAGCGAGTTGCTGGTCGACACGGTGCTCTGGCCGTTGTTGCTCTGCGCAGTCGCCGAACGCGTGCTGCCAGCGCCGACGGACAGCGTCGGGAAGATGGCCGCTTGGCTGGCCCGCAGCACGGCACGCGCCGAACTGACCTGGGCCAGCGCCGCAGCGAGATTCTGGTTGCCGACGACGAGCTCGGCCTGGAGGCCGTCGAGCACCGGGTCCTTGAACATCGTCCACCAGTCCTCGGGCACAGCCACCTCAGGTGCCACGCGCTGCCAATCGTCCGAACCCCGGAAGCTCGCGGGGGGAGCGGCCTCGGCGGGCGGGCGCTGCGGGGTGACGGCGCAACCGGCCAGCAGCAGGGCCAGGGTCAGGGGAGCGAGGGCGGTCTTCGGCATGGCTTCAGGTCGCGGTCTGGACGGTGGCCGCAACGACAGGCGCGGCCTTGGGGCGCCTGCGGCTCAGCCGATCCATGCAGCAGAACACGACAGGCGTGGTGTAGAGAGTCAGCAGCTGGCTCAGCAGCAGGCCTCCGACGATGGAGATGCCAAGCGGCACGCGCAACTCCGCGCCCTCGCCGTGGCCCAGGGCCAGCGGGACGGCACCGAAGACGGCTGCCACCGTCGTCATCAGGATGGGCCGCAGTCGCAGCAACGCCGCGCGGTAGATGGCCGAACCGGCAGTCAGCCGCCGCCCCCGCTCGGCGGCCGCGCGCTGCGCCGAGATGGCGAAGTCCAGCATCATGATGGCGTTCTTCTTGACGATGCCGATCAGCAGGATGACGCCGATCAGCGCGATGATGGTGAAGTCGGTCTTGAAGGCCATCAGCGCCAGCAGCGCGCCGACACCAGCCGATGGCAGCGTAGACAGGATCGTGATCGGATGGATCAGGCTCTCGTAAAGCATGCCCAACACCAGGTAGATGGTCACGACGGCCGCGAGAATGAGCAGCGGCTGAGACTTCAGCGAAGACTGAAAGGCCTGGGCCGTCCCCTGAAAGCTGCCACGCACCGACACCGGAGCACCGCTGCCCGCGACGGCGTCGTTGACGGCCGTCACCGCGTCGGAAAGCGACACACCTTCCGCCAGATTGAAGCTGATGGTGCTGGCCGGCGTGCCGCTCTGGTGGCTGACGGACAACGGCGTATTCGTCGTCTCGACGCGGGCGACGGCCGACAGCGGTACCTGCTGGCCGCCGCTGCTGGTCAGCATCAGACGGTCCAGCGTTTGCGGACTCTGCAGCCAGACGGGAGCCAGCTCCATGACGACGCGGTACTGGTTCAGCGGGTTGTAGATAACGCCCACCTGACGCTGGCCGAAAGCATTGTTCAGCGTGTTGTCGAAGGCGCTCATCGTGATGCCGAGCCGCGCCAGCGCGTCGCGATCGACGACAAGGGAAGTCTGCGTGCCCTTGTCCTGCTGGTCGGTGTTGACGTCGGTGATCTCGGGCACCTCGGTCAGTGCGCGGCGGATGCGCGGTTCCCAGGTGCGCAGGTCGGCCAAGTCGTCGGCCTGCAGCGTGTACTGCCAGGCCGCGTTGGATTGCCGGCCACCGATGCGGATGTCCTGCACGGGTGCGAGGAAGAGGTTGGCGCCCGGCACCTTGGCCAGCTTGCCGCGAAGCCGGTTGATGACGTCGTCCACGCTCTCCTTGCGCTCGGTGCGGGGTTTGAGGCTGATGAACATGTTGGCGCTGTTGCGCTGGCCCCCGCCGGTGAAGCCGGTCACGTTGGCAACGGCCGGGTCCGCCCGCACGATGTCGTGGAAGGTGCGCAGCTTGAGCTGCATGGACTGGAAGGAACTGGCCTGGTCGGCCTGCACGCCGCCCACCATCAGCCCTGTGTCCTGCTGCGGGAAGAAGCCCTTTGGGATGGTCATGTACAGGTGCACGTTCAGCACGATGACGCCGATCAGTGCCATCAGCGCCAGCGGCTGATGGCGCAGCGTCCAGCGCAGCGAGCGGCGGTAGCCGCGCATCAGCGCGCGCTGGGCCCGAGCCATGGCCCGGCCGAAACGCCCGGGCCGGCGTGCAGCGGCGTGCGGCTTGAGCAGCGTGGCGGCCATCATGGGCGTTGTCGTCAGCGACACCACCATGGACACCAGGATGGCCACCGACAGCACCACCGCGAACTCGCGGAACAGCCGCCCAACGATGCCCCCCATCGCGAGGATGGGGATGAAGACGGCGATCAGGCTCAACGAGATCGACACGACGGTGAAGCCGATCTCGCGCGCTCCGCGCAGCGCCGCCTCGCGCGGTGGCACGCCGCGTTCGATGTGACGCGAGATGTTCTCCAGCACCACGATGGCGTCATCGACGACGAAGCCGGTGGCCACGGTCATCGCCATCAGTGAAAGGTTGTCAATGCTGTAGCCCAGCAGGTACATGGCACCGAACGTGCCAGCCAGCGACACTGGCACGGCCACCGCTGGCAGCAGCGCCGCACGGAAGCGCCGCAAGAAGATGAAGACGACGACGATGACCAGCCCGAAGGCGATGACCAGCGTGCGCTGCACCTCCACGATGCTGCCGCGTATGGTGGCCGTGCGGTCCATGACGACGTTCACATCAATGGCCGGCGAGATGGACGCGCGCAGTTGCGGCAGCAGGCCGCGCACGGTATCCACCGTCTGGATGATGTTGGCGCTGGGCGCCTTGTTCAGGATCAGCAGCACGGCCTGGCGGCCGTTGGCCAGGCCATCGTTGCGAAGGTCCTGCACGCTGTCCTGCAAGTCGGCCACGTCACGCAGGTGCACGGCAGCGCCGTTCCTGTAGCTCAACACCAGCGGCGCGTACTCGGCCGCAGTCTTGGCCTGGTCGTTCGCGGCAATCTGCCAGTAGCGGCCCTCGGACTCCAGCTGACCCTTGGGTCGGTTGGCGTTCGTCGCAACGACGGCCGCGCGCACCTGATCCAGCGAGATGCCCTGGGACGCCAGCTTGTTCGGGTCCAGCTCGATGCGCACAGCCGGCAGCGCGCCGCCGCCCACGGTCACCTGGCCCACGCCATCGACCTGCGACAGCCGCTGCGCCAGCACGGTAGACGCGGCGTCGTACATCTGGCCGCGCGTCAGCGTGTCCGACGTCAGCGAGATGATCATGATGGGTGCATCGGCCGGATTGACCTTGCGGTAGGTCGGGTTGCTGGGCATGCCGCTGGGCAGCAGCGCGCGGGATGCATTGATGCCGGCCTGCACCTCGCGCGCCGCGGCATCGATGTTTCGGCCAAGGTCGAACTGCAGCGTGATACGGGTGCTGCCCAGCGACGACGACGAGGTGATCTCGGTGACGCCAGCGATGCTGCCCAGCGTACGCTCCAGCGGCGTGGCGACCGTCGCGGCCATGGTGTCCGGGCTGGCGCCTGGGAGGGATGCGCTGACCGAGATGGTCGGGAACTCCACCTGCGGCAACGGCGCTATGGGCAGCAAAAGGTAGGCGATGGCCCCGGCCAGCGCGACGCCGCAGGTGATCAGCGCCGTGCCGATGGGGCGCGCTATGAAGACGTGCGACAGGTTCACGCCGCGGCCCCTTCACTGCCCGCCGGCTGGTGGCGGCTGCCCTTGAGACGGGCGGCCAGCGCAGAGAAACCGAGATAGATGACTGGTGTCGTGAAGAGCGTGAGCAGTTGACTGACGATCAAGCCGCCCACCATCACCACGCCCAGCGGATGGCGCAGCTCGCTGCCAACACCCGTGCCCAGCATCAGCGGCAGCGCACCCAGCAGCGCGGCCATCGTCGTCATGAGGATGGGCCGGAAGCGCAGCAGGCATGCCTGATAGATGGCCTCGCGCGGCTTCAGCCCCAGGTCGCGCTCCGCCTCCAGCGCAAAGTCGATCATCATGATCGCGTTCTTCTTGACGATGCCAATCAGCAGCACGATGCCGATGATGGCGATGATGTCCAGGTCCAGCCGGAAGGCCATTAGCGCCAGCAATGCACCCAGACCAGCCGAGGGCAGCGTGGACAGGATGGTCAACGGGTGGATGGTGCTCTCGTAGAGCACGCCCAGCACGATGTACATGGTCACGATGGCCGCCAGGATCAGCAGCAGAGTGCTGGTCAGCGACGCCTGGAAGGCCAGCGCCGCACCCTCGAAGCGAGTCTCCACGCTGAGCGGCAGCTGCAGCGCGTCCACCTCGGCCTTGATGGCCTTCACAGCCTCGCCCAGCGACGCACCCGGCGCGAGGTTGAAGGAGATCGTGGACGACGGGAACTGTGCGACGTGGTTGACCGCGAGCGGTGCTTGCTTCTCGGCGAAGCGGGCTACGGAGCTGAGCGGCACCTGCGTGCCACCGGTGCCCGGCACGTAGAGCCGCCTCAGACCGTCCAATCCGGCGCGGAAGTCAGGCGCCACCTCCAGCACGACGCGGTACTGGTTGCTCTGCGTGAAGATGGTGGAGATCAGCCGCTGACCGAAGGCACTGTAGAGGGCGCTGTCGATGGCGGCGACGCTGACGCCCAGTCGCCCAGCCGCGTCGCGATCAATGTCCACGTAGGCCTGCAGGCCCAGCTCCTGCTGGTCGCTGGCGACGTCCACGATGGACTTGAGTCCTCGCAGGTGATCCAGCACGGCCGCGGTGGAACGGCTCAGCTCGGCCGAGTCCGGCGAGGACAGCGTGAACTGGTACTGGGTCTTCGCAATACGGTCCTCGATGGTGAGGTCCTGCACCGGCTGCAGGTAGAGGGAGATGCCGGGCTCGTCCGCCACCGTGTCGGCGAGGCGACGCGCCACTTCGGCCGCGCTCGCTCCGCGCCCCTCCTTGGGCTTGAGGGTGATCTGAAGCCGGCCCTGGTTCAGCGTCGTGTTGCCGCCATCCACGCCGATGAAGGAGGACACGCTCTCCACGGCCGGATCCTTCAGCACGCGCTCTGCCAGCCGCTGCTGGTGTTCGGCCATGGCAGAGAAGGAGGTGGACTGGGCGGCCTCCGTGATGCCCTGGAGCTGGCCAGTGTCCTGCACCGGAAAGAAGCCCTTGGGCACCAGCAGATAGAGAACACCGGTCAGCACCAGCGTTGCTATGAAGACCACCAGAGTCACCGCCGAACGGTCCAGGACCCAGTTCAACATGCGGCCGTAGGCGGCGATGGTGTCATCGAAAGCCTTGCCGACGCGGCGCCACAGACGACCGTGATCCTCGTCGTGCTCGTGCTTGAGCAGGCGCGCGCACATCATGGGCGTCAGCGTCAACGACACGAAGGCCGAGATCAGGATGGACACCGCCAGCGTGATGGCGAACTCGTGGAACAGGCGTCCCACCACGTCGCCCATGAACAGCAGCGGGATCAGCACCGCGATGAGCGACACCGTCAGCGAGATGATGGTGAAGCCTATCTGCCTGGAGCCGGTCAGGGCCGCGTCGAAGGCACTCACCGTTTCGCCGCCCTCCTCCATGTGGCGCGCGATGTTCTCGATCATGACGATGGCGTCGTCGACGACGAAGCCCGTCGAGATCACAAGCGCCATCAGCGTCAAGTTGTTGATGGAAAAGCCTGCCATGTACATGACGCCAAAGGTGCCCACCAGCGACACCGGCACGGCGACAGCCGGGATGATGGTGGCCGGCAGGCTGCGCAGGAACACGAAGATGACGCCGATGACGAGGACGATGGCGAACAGCAGCTCATGCTCCACGTCACGCACCGAAGCACGGATGGTCGTCGTGCGGTCGCTCAGCACCCGCACATCCAGCGAGGCCGGCAGGCTGGCCTGCAACTGCGGCAGCACGGCCTGCACGCGGTCGACCGTGTCGATGACGTTGGCACCGGGCTGGCGCTGCACGTTCAGGATGACGGCCGACACGGAGGACTGGCCCGCCTGCCCAGCCCAGGCTGCCAGTCGCAGGTTCTCGGCGTCGTCGACCAGGCGGGCCACGTCCTTGAGCCGCACGGGGTTGCCATTCTTGTAGGCGATGACCAGGCTGGCGTATTCGGAGGCACTGCGAAGCTGGTCGTTGGCATCCAGCGTGGAGGCCCGCAGCGGCCCGTCGAAGCTGCCCTTGGACTGGTTGACGTTGGCGGACGAGATGGCCGTGCGCACGTCGTCGATGGACATCCCCAGCGCGGCCAATGCACCCGGGTCGGCCTGGATGCGCACGGCCGGCCGCCGGCCGCCCGCGATGCCCACCAGGCCAACGCCCGGCACCTGCGAGATCTTCTGCGCGAGGCGGCTCTCGACGAGGTCATGCACGCGCGTGATTGGCAGCGTGGCCGACGACACCGCGATGGTCAGCACCGGCGCATCCGCCGGGTTGACCTTGCTGTAGACCGGCGGCATGGGCAGGTCGCTTGGCAGCAGGTTGCTGCCCGCGTTGATGGCCGCCTGAACCTCCTGCTCGGCCACGTCCAGCGACAGGCTGAGCTCGAAGCGCAGCGTGATCACCGAGGCCCCGCCGGAGCTGGTCGACGACATCTGAGCCAGCCCCGGCATCTGGCCGAACTGGCGCTCCAGTGGGGCTGTGACGGAGGAAGTCATCACGTCCGGGCTGGCGCCGGGATAGAGCGTAGTGACCTGGATGGTGGGGTAATCCACCTCCGGCAGGGCCGACACCGGCAGCAGCCGGTAGGCCAGCGCACCGGCCAGCACGATGGCCAGCATCAGCAGCGAGGTCGCGACCGGCCGCGCGATGAACAGGCGTGACGGATTCATGGCCGCTGCCTCAGTTGGCAGGTACTGAGCCTGCGGCGGAGGCGCGATGCTCCTGCAGCCAGGCGCGGCGATCCTCTGGACTCATGGCCCGGAGCTTCTCGACCATCTCGGGCGGTACGCGCTCCATCCAGCGCGACCGATCGCCGCCGGCCGCTTCTGCTCCACTGGCAGGATCGCTCGATGCAGCGCTGGCCGCACCACTGCGGCCCCGGCCACGCCCTCCGCCCGACGCGGCTCCCGCCGCAGGTGTCTTGATGACCTCGGCCTTGCCGCCATCGCGCAGACGGTCAGCCCCGTCGGTAACGACCTGATCACCGGGCCTGAGCTCGCCCTGCACGGCCGTCGAGTCGCCATCAGTGGCCAGCGGCACGACCTTGCGCAGCGTGACTTGGCCGTCCGTCACGACATAGACGAAGGTGCCCGGTGCCCCGCGCTGCACGGCGGCGCTGGGCACGACAAGCACGTCCTTGAGCCGGTCCAGCTGCAGGCGCACATTGACGAACTGGTTGGGGAAGAGGCTGTTGTCCTTGTTGGCGAACAAGGCCTTGACCTTGATGGTGCCCGTCGTCGCATCGATGGCGTTGTCCGTGCTCGCCACCCGGCCTTCACCCAGCAACTGCTTGCGCTCGCGGTCCCAGGCCTGCACGGCCAATGCCTGCTTGTCGGCCAGTTGCTGGCGGATGCGCGGCAGACGCGCGTCGGGTACGGCGAAGACGACGGCGGCCGGCTGGGTCTGGGCGATGCTGAGGATGCCGTTGGTGTCGCTGGGCGTCACGTTGTTGCCCAGGTCCGCCTGCTTCAGGCCGGCCTGCCCGGCGATGGGCGCCGTCACGCGGGTATAGGAGAGCTGCAGCTTGGCGTTGTCCACGGCGGCCTGGTCGGACAGCAGCGTGGCCTCCAGCTGGCGCACCAGGGCCTGCTGGGTGTCGAGCTGCTGGCGCGGCGCGGCATCCTTGGCGACGAGGTCCTTGTAGCGTGCCAGGTCGGCGCGTGCGTTCTCCAGCTGGGCCTGGTCGCGGGCCAGCGTCGCCAGCGCCTGGTCGCGCGCGATCTCGTAGGGCTTGGGATCGATCAGCGCGAGCACCTGGCCCGCCCTCACCGGCTGGCCTTCATGGAAGTACAGGGCCTTGAGCTCGCCGCTGACCTTGGCCCGCACGACAGCCGTGTTGGCCGAGGCGATGCTGCCGATGGCGTCGACGATGACGTTCATGTCGCGCCGCTGCACCATGGCAACGGAGACCGGCTGCGGCCCGCTGCGGCCGAAGCGCCCTCCGGGCGTGCGGCCGGCGCCGGACGCGGCTGACGCTGCCCCGGCCGGTCCATCAGCGGCGCTGCCGTCCCGCCCCTTCCACCACCAGCCCGCGAGGGCCAGTCCGGCCACGGCCACGGCAATCAACACCCAGGTCCTGCTGCGCTTGGAATCCTTGTTTTGCATTCGGTCCACTCCTGATGGCGGCCCAGTGTCCCGGCCGAATGTAGCTGCTGCGTTGCTGAGGCCCAAAGCTACGATCACGGCCATGATCAAACTGATGGTGGGCCTGGGCAACCCCGGCTCCGAGTACGAAGACACTCGCCACAACGCCGGCTTCTGGTGGATAGACGGCCTGGCGCGCGGGCTCAAGGTGAGCCCCTCGCCGGACAAGGCCTACCACGGTCTCGTCGCCCGCGTGAATGGTGCGCCCGGCGCGTCGGGCCCGGTCTGGCTGCTGCAGCCCATGACCTACATGAACCTGTCCGGCAAGTCGGTCGCGGCGCTGGCGCGGTTCTTCAAGATCGCGCCGGAGGAGATCCTGGCCATCCACGACGAACTCGACCTCGCTCCTGGCGAGATGAAGTTCAAGAAGGGCGGCGGCGACGGCGGTCACAACGGGCTGAAAGACATGCGGGCGCAGCTTGGCAGCGGCGAGTTCTGGCGGCTGCGACTGGGCATAGGCCATCCGGGCCACAAGGCCGAGGTCGCCAACTACGTGCTGCGCAAGCCGCCGCTTACCGAGCGCCAGGCGATAGAGGATTGCATCGAGAAAAGCTATGGCGCCGTCGAGCTGATGCTGAGCGGCCAGATGGACAAGGCCTTGGCCAAGATTCACGCCAAGCCGCCGCGCCCCAAGCCGCCCAAGCCCACGCCGCCGGATCCAACTCCCGCGGCATGAGTCCCCTGCCGCCCCTCATCCGGGCGCGGCGCTGCCGATAGCGAGGGCGCCCAGCGCGGTCGGGCCGCGCAAGCCGCACGGGGCATTGGCGCCGGCCGATAGAATCCATACCGTTGGTGCTCGCGCCCGCCTCCATGGCGGCCGCAGTTCAACGGGAATCAGGAGGGGGATCCGCTGCGCGGCCAACCTAACCTGAGCTGTCCCCGCAACGGTAAGTGGACGAGGCTCCCAGCCTCAGCGTTCGATCCACGACCACTGGCCTCATGGCTGGGAAGGTCTCGAATGCAGCGCCACCAGCCCGGATACCGGCCAACGACGGGGTTGCCGTGCCAGCAGGCCGGCAGCCGTTTTTCAGCGGTGCTGCGGGGGTCAGCGCGGCTGAGTGTTCGTGCCCGCTTCATTCAATGTCCCACTCCCTCCTCGCGGCCCGTCGGTCGCTGCTCGCCCTGTCCACCCTGGCCCTGGCGGCGTCCGCCCACGCCCAGAACAAGCTCGATACCGTCGTCACCACCGCCACACGCACGCCGCAGAAGCTGTCCGAGGTGTTGGCCGACCTGACCGTCATCACCCGTGCCGACATCGAGCGCCAGGCCTCGGCCAGCCTCGCCGACCTGCTGCGCAACAACGGTTGTGCCGAGATGGTCCGCAACGGCGGACCCGCGTCCACGACATCGCTGTACCTGCGTGGCGCCGAGACGCGTCACACGCTGGTCCTCGTGGACGGCGTGCGCGTGGACTCGCAGTCCACCGGCGGCGCGAGCTGGCAGGGCATCCCGCTGGCCCAGATCGAGCGCGTGGAAGTGCTGAAGGGCCCGGCCAGCGCCATCTATGGCTCCGACGCCGTCGGCGGCGTCGTGCAGATCTTCACCCGCAAGGGTGGCAACAATGCCGGAGTGGACCTCGGCGTCGCCGCCGGCAACCTGGGCACCGCCAAGATTGACGGCGCCGTGTTCGGCAGCGCCGGCATCTTCGACTACGCCGTGTCTGCGGCCTTCGATCGCAGCACCGGCTTCAACGCGACCACCCCCGACAGCACCTTCAGCTACGTGCCCGACCGCGACGGCTACCGGCGCCGCGAAGGCAGCTTGCGCCTGGGCGCGCAGATCGCAGAAGCTCATCGTGCCGAAGTCGTCGCAATGCGCAGCCACGTCAACGGCCAATACGACGCCTCTCGGTCCAAGCCACTGGTGGACGACCACACGCTGCAGGACACCGATGCCGCGCGCCTGGCCTGGACGGCGCAATGGGCGCCTGCACTGCAAACGCAGCTGAGCTACGGCGAGTCGCGCGACCGCTATGAGACGACGCCTTCCCCCTATCTGACGATCACGCGCATCAAGAACGTCGCGCTGACCGGCTACTACCAACTGGCCCCGGGCCAGCAAGTCAACTTCACCGGAGAACGCGCCGAGGACAAGCTGGAAAACAGCGGCCTCGTGACGGCCGGCGTCGGCAAGCGCCACCGCAACGCGATCGGCGCCGGCTACATCTTCAACGCCGGCGCATTCAGCTTCCAGGCCCACGGTCGCCACGACGACGACAGCCAGTTCGGAGGCGCCGACACTGGCACGCTGCTGGCCGGTTACGAGGTGTCGCCGGGCCTGCGCGTCGTCGGCTCGGTCGGCAACGCGTTCCGCGCGCCCACGCTGTACCAGCAGGGCACCGTCTACGGCCCCGACCTCAGCAAGCCCGGCGTGACACCACTGGATGCCGAGAAGGGCCACAACGTCGAGTTCGGCCTGAAGTACGGCTCGGGCGACCATGAGCTGTCCGCCACGGCCTACCGCAACCGCATCAGCAACCTCATCATCTTCGGCGCAGCCGGCAGCTGCAACAGCAGTTTCGGCTGCTACCAGAACGTGTCCATGGCCCGCCTGCAAGGTCTGACTCTGGCCGGTGGCACCCGGCTCGCGTCCGTCAACCTCAAGGCCACGCTGGACCTGCAGGCGCCCAAGGACGCCAGCACCGGCCTGCTGCTGGCCCGCCGAGCCAAGCGCCTGGGCACCGTCAGCGCTGACACCGCGCTCGGCGACTGGCTGCTGGGCGCCGGCGTGCAGTGGTCCGGCGCGCGTTTCGACAACGCCGCCAACACGCGCCGCCTGGGTGGCTACGGCCTGTTTAACCTGAGTGCGCAGTACAAGTTCAGCCGCGAACTGAGGATGCAGCTCAACGTGGACAACGCCTTCGACCGCGACTACACGACCGCCTACGGCTACGCGTCGGCACCACGCACGGTGCTGGTCTCGCTGCGCTGGAGCCCGTCTCTCTGATCCGGCGGCGATGAGCGCACATCAACTCATCGTCGGCGGCCAGCGCAGCGGCAAGTCGCGGCGTGCCGAAAGGCAGGCGCTGCGCTGGCAGGCCGACGGTGGCCACGTAGCGATCGTCGCGACCGCGCTGGCCGCCGACGACGAGATGCGCGCCCGCATCGCCCACCACCGCGCCACCCGGCCTGCAGGCTTCGAGACCATCGAGGCTCCGCAGCGCTTGTGTGCAGCCTTGCAGCAGCTCGACGATGCCGGCACGCTGGTCATCGTCGACTGCCTCACACTATGGCTCACCAACTGGCTGATGCCCATGAGCGGCGCGTGCGACGAGCCGGGCTGGCAGGCCGAGCGCGACTCGCTGCTGGCGCTGCTGCCGCGGCTGGCTTCACCCGTCATCTTCGTATCCAACGAGGTCGGCTGGGGGGTGTCGCCGCTGGGCCGCGAGGTGCGCGACTTCGTGGACGAACTGGGCCGGCTGAACCAGGACGTGGCCCGGTGCTGCGGCCAGCTGACACTGATGGTCGCGGGCCAGGCCTGGACGCGGCCCGTCGAGGACATTCCCCATGCTTGAACGCCTTCTGTTGATCGCGCTGCTGCTGGGCAGCGCCCTGCCCGCCCAGGCCGTCGAAATCAAGGACGATCTTGGCCACACGACCACGCTGGTCACGCCGCCGCAGCGCATCGTCAGCCTGCTGCCATCGCTGACCGAGACGGTCTGCGAGTTGGGCGCCTGCGCCCGGCTGGTCGGCGTGGACCGGTACTCCAACTACCCGGCGCAAGTGAATGCGTTGCCCAAGCTCGGCGGCCTAGACGACACCAACGTCGAGATGATCGCGGCGCTCAGGCCCGACGTCGTGCTGGTGGCCGTGTCCTCGCGCGTCGCCGAGCGGTTGCGCGCGCTGGGCATGAAAGTCATCGTGCTGGAGCCCAAGTCCTATCGCGACGTACAGCGTGTGCTGGGCATCGTAGGCCGCGTGCTGGACGTTCCGGATGCACAGCGTGTCTGGCGCCACATCGAGGCCGGCGTTGCCGCAGCGGCCGGCAGCGTGCCAGCCCGGGCGCGCGGCATGCGCGTCTATTACGAGGTCGCGCCAGGCCTGTACGCGGCCGGCACCGTCTCATTCATGGGCGAGACTCTGACCCGCCTGGGCGCGGGCAACATCATCCCGCCCGAGTTGGGGCCCTTCCCCAAGATCAACCCCGAGTTCGTCGTCAAGGCCGACCCGGCCCTCATCATGATCGGTACGCGCGGCTCGGAAGGCCTTGCCCAGCGTCCGGGGTGGCAGCAGATCGCCGCCATCAGGAGCGGCCGCGTCTGCGTCTTCAAGCCCGAGGAGGGCGACATCATGGCCCGGCCCGGCCCGCGCATGGCCGAAGCCGCACAGATCATGGCCCGCTGCCTGCGGGAGAAGGCCCAGTGACTCTGCGCCCCGGTGTCCTGCTCGGGCTGCTGCTGGCAGTCGGCGCCCTCGGCGTGCTGGCCGGCGTCGCCGCAGGCAGCACCGGCTGGGCCAGCCTGGGCGACGAGGGCATGGCCCTGATCCTGTGGGAAATCCGTCTGCCGCGCTCGCTGGGCGCCTGGTGGGCTGGCGCATTGCTGGGCATGGCCGGCGCCATCTCGCAAGGCCTGTTCCGCAACCCGCTGGCCGATCCCTATCTGCTAGGCAGCGCCTCGGGCGCCCAGCTCGCCGTCGCCATCGCTCTTGCGCTGACCGGCATGTCGGCGCAGAACGCATCTCTGCTCGCCAACGTCGGCCTCACCGGCATCGCCTTCGTCGGCACGCTGGCCGGCGTGGGCCTGACGCTGGTGCTGGCGCGCGGTGTGGAACAGACGCTACGGCTGCTGCTGGCCGGCGTGGTCGTCGGCGTGGTGCTCAACGCGCTGACCAACCTCGCAACGCTTTGGGCGCCCGATATCCTGCGTGCGATGCAGGCATTCCTGCTAGGCAACACCGGGCTGCTGGGCTGGAACAGCGTGGGCGTAATGGCTGCCTGCGGCGTCGCCGCCCTCGCCGTGGGCTTGGTCGCCAGCCCCGCGCTGGACGCGCTGACGCTGGGCGAATCCACCGCCGCGTCGCTTGGCGTACGCCTGCCCCTGGTGCGGCTGCTGCTGATCTTCGCGTTTGCACTGGCCACCGGCGCGGCCGTCGCGCAGACCGGTATCGTCGCCTTCGTGGGTCTGGTGTCGCCTCACCTGGTGCGCTCGCTGTGCCCCATGCTGCACGGCTGGCTCATCTTGCTGTCGGCTGCGGCCGGTGGCGCACTGCTATTGGTGGCCGACGTCATCGCCCGCGCCGTCATCCGGCCACAGGAGCTGCCGGTGGGCCTGGTTACCGCGCTCGTGGGCGGCGTCTACCTGCTGGTGCTGATGCACCGCCGAGGAGCCCCCCGGAAATGAGCACGGCACTGCAGGCCCGCATTGAGCGCGTGCGCATCGACGGCCGTGACCTCATCAGTGGCATTGCACTAGACGTTCCTGCCGGCCGCTGGACGGCCATCGTCGGCCCCAACGGCGCTGGCAAATCAACGCTGCTGCGCGCCGTCGCTGGCCTGCAGCGCTGCGAGGGCCGTGTGACGCTGGAGGGGCGGCCACTACCCGACTGGCCCGCCCGCGCCCTCGCCCGGCAACTCGCCTGGATGGGCCAGCACGAGACCGGCGCCGACGACCTGACGGCGTTGGACGTGGTGCTGCTGGGTCGCCTACCGCACCGCCCCTGGCTCGCGCCCCCCACGGCGGCAGACCATGCGGCGGCCAGGCAGGCAATGGATGCCACGCAAAGCTGGGCCTGGCGCGAGCGCCGCCTGGGCAGTCTGTCGGGAGGCGAACGCCAGCGCGTGCTGTTGGCCCGCGCCTTGGCCGTGCAGGCCCCGCTGACGCTGATGGACGAGCCGCTGGCCCACCTGGATCCGCCCCACCAGGCCGAATGGATGGCGCTGGTGCGAAAGCGCGTCGCCGGCGGTCACGGCGTCGTCAGCGTGTTGCACGAGCTGCATCTGGCGTTGCAGGCTGACCACCTCGTGCTGATGGCCAACGGCCGCATCGTCCATGCCGGCGCGCCCGCTGACCCTACGACGCACGACGCACTCAAGCGCGTCTTCGGCCCCAGCCTGCGCATCGCGCAGATCGATGGCTGCTGGGTGGCGCTGCCCCTCTAGACCCTCTAGACCGCCATGCAGATCGAACAACCTCCCCTCGACCATCAGCGCCTGTCGCAGCCTGCCGAACGCCGTGGCCTCGTGCTCGTGCACACCGGCGACGGCAAGGGCAAGAGCACGGCCGCCTTCGGCCTCGCGTTGCGCGCCCATGGCCGCGGCAAGCCGGTGTTGATCTACCAGTTCATGAAGGTGCCCAGCGCGCGCTTCGGTGAACATCGTGTGTTCGAGCAACTGGGCGTGCCCATCATCGGCCTGGGGGACGGCTTCTCGTGGAAGAGCAAGGATCTGGAGCATTCCGCCGAATTGGCCCGCGAGGGCTGGGCGCGCGCTGAAAGCAGTATCCGCGGCGGAGAGCATTTCCTCGTTGTGCTGGACGAGATCATGTATCCGCTGCGATACGGCTGGCTGTCGCTCGACGCCGTGCTGGCCTGCCTGCGCGAGCGACCACCGCATGTGCACGTTGTTTTGACCGGTCGCGGCGCGCCAGTCGAGCTGACAGCGCTGGCCGACACCGTCACCGAGATGGCGCTGGTGAAACATCACTACAAGGCCGGTGTGCCGGCGCAGCGGGGCATCGAAGACTGATGAACACGCTCGTGATATGCACGACCTGCGCTGATGGCGAGGGTCAGGCGCTTCTGGAAGCGGTCGAGAACGAGGCGCTCGCACGGGACTTCACGCAGCCCATTCGCGGCCAGGCCTGCATGGCGGCCTGCAGCCAAGGCTGTGCAGCGGCATTGCAGGGTCAGGGCAAGCACAGCTATCTGTTCGGCAGGCTGGCACCAGACGCAGCCAGCGTCGACGCTCTGCTGGCCGTGGCCGCTGAGCACGCGGAACCCGGCGATGGTCTGCTGGCCTGGGCCCGTCGCCCGGAGCGGCTCAAGGCCGGGCTGATCGCGCGCCTGCCCCCGTTGTGATGACCCTGCTGCTGCCGCTCGCAATGGCCGTGGCCCTGGCGACGGACCGCCTGCTGGGCGAACCGCCCACGTGGGCGCATCCGGTCGTTGGCATGGGTCGCTACCTGGACGTGTTCAGGCTGGCCAGACTGCCGCCGGCTCTGGGCTTCATCGCCGGTGCACTGGCCTGGCTTGGCGGCGCAGCGCTGGTCGCCTTCATCGCGCTATGGCTGGAAGGCTGGGTGCTGATCGCGCTGCAGCCCTGGGCCTCTCCACTGCGCCTGATCGGCGCCGCCGTGCTGATCGGCCTGCTGCTGAAGCCTCTGCTGGCTTGGGCAATGCTGGCGGAGGAGGCCATGGCCGTGGAGACAGTTCTGGCCGAATCGCTGGAAGCCGGCCGTGCCAGGCTATCGCGCATCGTCAGCCGCGACACCTCGGTGCTGAGCGCCACCGAGGTGCGCGAAGCCGCCATCGAGACGCTGGCGGAGAACCTGAACGACTCGGTCGTCGCGCCGTTGTTCTGGTTCGCAGTCGCCGGTCTGCCCGGCGCGGCCGTCTACAGATTCGCGAACACGGCGGACGCGATGTGGGGCTACCGTGACGAACGCGAGTGGTGCGGCAAATGGGCCGCGAGGGCTGACGACGCGCTGTCCTGGCTGCCGGCGCGGCTGACGGCCTTGGTGCTGATGCCGCCATCGCTGGGTCTGCTGCTGCGCGAAGCCCGCAGCACACCCTCACCCAATAGTGGCTGGCCCATGGCCGCGATGGCGCTTCGGCTGGGACTGCGGCTGACCAAGCCCGGCGTCTACACCCTGCACAAGGCCGGCCGGCCCGTCCGGGCCGGCGACCTGCAGGCCGCACGCGGAGCGGCCCGGCAGGCAGTCATCACTGGCACGGCACTGATGGCTACGCTAGCCTGGAGCCTTAGGAGCGGACTGTGATGCGACCTCCAATGCCGGAGCACGGCGGCCCCGATGGCGGCCCTGATGCGACACATGACTTCTCGACGAACGCCAGCCCGCTGGGCCCGCCGCCGGCGCTACTAAGTGCTGTGCAGCAGGCCGACCGCCGCGCCTACCCCGACCCGGCCTATGGCGTGCTGCGCCGCCGGCTCGGCGACGCCCATGGGCTGCGCGCCGAACGCGTGCTCCCCACGGCGGGCGGTTCCGAAGGTATCCGCCGCCTGACGTCGACCGCGCTGCGCACGGGCCGTCGCGAGGTCTGGGTGCCGCAGCCGGGATTCGGCGACTACGCCGCCGCCGCACAGGCCCTGGGCCTGACCGTGCGACCCTATGCCAGCCCCACCGACATCCGCCCCGCAGTACCGGCGCTGGTATGGATCTGCGAGCCCTGCAACCCCACCGGCACCAGCCTGACGGCCTGGCCCACGCTGGGCGACGAGCACCTCCTGGCCGTGGACCGCGCCTATGAACCGCTGCGCCTGCGAGGTGAGGCGCCGGCCGTACCGCCACACGCCTGGCAGTTGGTCTGCCCCAACAAGGCGCTCGGGCTGACGGGTGTTCGCGCCGGCTACCTTCTCGCTCCGGCCGAGGACGCGGCCTTGGAAAGCGCGCTGGCGCTGGCGCCGAGCTGGGTGCTGTCGGCAGAGGGCGTGGCCATGTTGACGCATTGGCATGACGCGGCCACCGCAGACTGGCTCGTGGGCGCACGCGCACAGCTGCGCGACTGGAGCATCGCCCAGCGACGCATGCTGGAGACGCTGGACTGGACGCAGCAGCCCAGCTGCACCCCGTTCTGGCTGGCACGCCCGCCGCGGCCCGACATCGCGCTGCGGCTGCGTGAACGGGGCATCCGCGTGCGCGACGCGGCCTCGTTCGGCCTGCCAGGCTGGGTGCGCGTGTCGGCGCAGCCGCGGCGCAGCCAGGACGCGCTGCAGCAGGCGCTGCTGGAAATCGAAAGCGAGGATTCGTGAGCCAGGGCAAAGCGGTGATGGTGCTGGGAACGACCAGCGGTGCGGGGAAGAGTTGGCTGGCCACGGCGCTGTGCCGGTGGTATGCCCGCCAGGGGCTGAAGGTAGCGCCCTACAAGGCGCAGAACATGAGCAACAACGCGCGCGTCGTGCCGGGACTAGACAACCGCATGGGCGAGATTGGCAGTGCCCAGTACTTCCAGGCCCTTGCCGCGCGCCGCGTGCCTGAGGTGCGCATGAACCCGGTGCTGCTCAAGCCCGAGGCCGACACGCAAAGCCAGGTGGTCGTGCTGGGTGAAGTCGATGCTGCACTGGCGCACCTGCCCTGGCGCGAGCGCAGTGCCCTACTGGGCCCGCGGGCGGAAGGTGCGCTGCACGAGCTGATGACCGAGAACGACGTGGTCGTCATTGAGGGCGCAGGCTCGCCTGCCGAGATCAACCTCGCGGCCAACGACTACGTGAACCTGGGTACCGCGCGCGCGGCCCGTGCTGCCTGCCTGCTCGTCGCCGACATCGACCGCGGCGGCGCCTTCGCCCACCTGTACGGCACGCACCAACTGATCCCTCCGGACGTGCGCGCGCTGCTGCGTGGCTTCGTACTGAACCGCTTCCGCGGCGACGCTGCACTGTTGTCGCCCGGCCCGGAGCAACTGCAGGCGCTGACCGGCGTGCCTACCGTCGCGACGCTGCCCATGTGGCGCGGCCACGGCCTGCCCGAAGAGGACGGCGTATTCGACGACGCTACGACGGGCGCCGGCCTGCACATTGCCGTCGTCGCCTATCCGCGCATCTCCAATCTCGACGAATTCCAGCCGCTGCGACAGCTGACTGGCGTGCGCCTGTCCTGGGCCCGCACGCCACAGGACCTGCGCGGTGCGGACTGGATCATCCTGCCCGGCTCCAAATCCACCGCCGCCGACCTGGCCTGGCTGCGCGCGCAGAAGCTGGATGCAGCGATCAATGCGCACACCGGCCCCATCCTGGGTATCTGCGGCGGCCTGCAGATGCTGGGTGAAGCGCTGATCGATACAGAAGGCGTTGACGGCAACGCGCCGGGCCTGGGGCTGCTGCCACTGGTGACGGTGTTCGCTCGGGAGAAGCTGCTGCTGGACACCGCTGTCCGCTTCGGCACGCTCGACGGCCCTTGGGGCGTACTCGCCGACGTGAGCGCCCGCGGCTACGAAATCCGCCATGGCCGCACTCGCGCCCACCCCGCCTTCGAGCCGCCCCGTGTCGCGCTGCGCAATGCCAGCGGCGAGGCCATAGGCTGGCAGGCGGGGCGGGTGCTGGGAATTTACGCCCACGGCCTGTTCGAGCAGCCCGCCGTGCTGCAGGCATTGTTCAGTCAACACGTGAAGCCCCTGGACGCGGTCTTCGACGGCCTTGCCGACTTCATCGACCTCCATTTCAAACCCGGTGCGCTGGCCGACCTGCTCTCATGAACGATCTCATCCCCCTCATCACGCCGCTCGACCAGCCTGGGTTGGCCGAAGCTCTGCATCGGCGTATCGACAACAAGACCAAGCCGCTCGGCGCGCTGGGCCAGCTCGAGACGCTGATGCTGCGCCTGGGGTTGATCCTCGGCAGCGAAACGCCACGCCTCGTGGCACCACAACTGCTGGTCTTCGCCGCAGACCACGGGCTGACGGCCCAGGGCGTGTCAGCCTACCCAAGCGAGGTCAGTTGGCAGATGGTCGAGAACTTCCTCGCCGGCGGCGCCGCGGTCAGCGTGCTGGCACGCCAGCACGGCCTGGCTCTGCAAGTCGTCGACGCCGGCGTGGCCCACGACTTTGCACCGCGCGCCGGGCTGATCGCCCGCAAGATCGCCCCCGGCACGGCCGACAGCTCCTTGGGCCCGGCGATGACGCATGCGCAATGCGAAGCCGCCCTGCTCGCAGGCCGCGCGGTAGTGCAGTCGCTGCCGGGCAATGCACTGCTGCTGGGCGAGATGGGCATAGGCAACAGTTCCGCCGCGGCGCTGCTGTTGGCGCGCCTGTCTGGTGCGCCGCTCGCCGACTGCGTGGGTCGCGGCACCGGCCTGGACGACGCCGGCCTTGCGCACAAGACGGCCGTGCTGACGCGCGTTCTGGCGCGGCATGCTGACGCGCACGCGCCGCTGGACGCGCTGGCCGCGATGGGCGGCTTCGAGATCGCGATGATGACGGGCGCGGTGCTGGAGGCCGCCGCGCAGCGCCGCGTCGTCGTCGTGGACGGCTTCATCACGGGCAGCGCGGTCCTGCTGGCATCGCGGCTGGCACCGGCCGTGCTGCAGTGCTGCGTGTTTTCGCACTGCTCTGCCGAGCCAGGCCACCGCCGCATGCTGGCCGCGCTGGGCGCGCGCCCGCTTCTGGACCTGGGTCTGCGCCTGGGCGAGGGTTCAGGTGCCGCGCTGGCCTGGCCTTTGCTGGTGTCGGCCTGCGACCTGCTGCGCGAGATGGCCAGCTTCGAGACAGCCGGGGTCAGCGAGAAGACCTGAAGTCCGACGCACGGGGGCAATCACAGCCTTTGAAGATCTGCCGCCTTCGCTAGTGTCTTGTTGGCATAGTCGTGCGGAGGCAGTCACATGCGGCGGCTTCAGCATTCCGCAGCAACCGCTTTGTCCCGCAACAGACTAGGACTCCCATGACATTGCGCGCAAGTTCCATCGCGGCCTTGCTGGCGCTATTGATGCCGGTGCTGCTACTCGTTGCTCGCCCCCCCAACTCCGACGGACCGCCATCGTTTGAGCCACGGTTTCTTGTCGCAAACTGGTTGTACCTCGCCGCGCCGCAGCTCGTGGTGCTGACGATCGCTGCAATCTATGCTCCCGCACGGCGGCACTTCGTGGTGCCTGCGCTTGCTGCAAGTGCGCTGCTTGTTGCTGCGTTTCAAGCGTGGAGCTGGTTCTTTGTCCCTGCGCGTGAAGGTGGCCTCGCCTGGATTCTCTATATTCCGCTTTGGGCGGCGCTGCCGGCGGTAGTCGCTGGCATTGCCTGGTTGCAGCAAAGGCGCACAAATGAACTCTAGCCAGCCACTCAAGCCGACCGGCGTCGGCCGGCAGGCGCCCAGCATCGTCGCGCAGCGCGCAGGCCAACGCTGCCTTCGAGGCAGCACCTTGCCCATCGGCCTCAACCGGGCGGGCTCGCGCGGCTACTCGGACCAGATCCCGCCAGGAGCGCACTGGGGCGATGCGCATGCCTGCCACTCTTCAGACGGAATCTCGAAGCTCCGACTTCAACGCACGCGCGAGTGTCTTGTCGACGCCGACGGTGATCTTCTGCAAGAGCTCGAGTGGGTCCCCGGCCTCACCGCCGACATCGTCAGAACAGGCTGGGCAAGGCACTCGAATGGGACCTACCAGCAACACACCGGGCGCAATCGTCAGGCTCCATGTTTCTGATTCCACTCCTGGCGTTTCCGTTCGTCTTCGCCGCAGCCGCATACCGTCTCTACACCTTGCCGCGTCGCTGTATCGCAGGCACCCTTCGCCTTGCCAAGCCTGGCCTCACCTTGCGCACCAGCCTCACCGCAGCCGCGTACCTGGGACTACTGGCCTACGTCGTTGTGTTGCCGGTGCTAGCCGCGAAGGTCCTGGCCCTCGGCACGTTCAATCTGGAAGCCTGGCTAGGTCTCGGCCCTGCGCTTGCCGGGTTCCCGGTCGCCTACATCGCCTCTGAATGGACCTTCTACTACGGCTTCCAGCGCCCGTCCAGGCACGCCTGATGCAGCGCCTGCGCTTCCCCGTCCGCTCAACCCACCATCACATGCATGCACTCGAACTGAGAATTCCCCCGTTGGCGCTAGTGCTTGCCTTCGCGAGCGGGATGGTAGTCATCGCATACACCGTGCCTGCTGCGGTAGCGGTTCCGTGGCGGATCGCTCTGACCATTGCGCTGGCTCTTGCCGGCGCAATGGTGGCCCTGGCTGGCGTCGTTGCCTTCCGCAACCACAGCACAACGGTCAACCCGTTCACACCGGAGCAGTCTTCGTCACTCGTCTCGACGGGCATTTACCGTATCAGTCGCAACCCCATGTATCTGGGCTTTGTGCTTGCGCTCGCCGGACTTTCCGCCTTCCTCGCCAACTGGGCCGCTGCTTTGCTGATCCCGGCGTTCATCGCATACATGAACTGGTTTCAGATCCGACCGGAGGAGCGTGCGCTCGAGCAGCGATTCGGCCACGAGTTCGCAACTTACTCCGCCACCGTCAGGCGTTGGCTGTAGGAGCGCCGCGCGCCCTCGCATCCGCCTTCGCAGCAAGTGGCCGACTCATGCCGGCGGGTCGAGGGAGCCACCTGCCGCCACCCATCACCCCGCGCCCAGCCAAGAGCTGCCGCTGATGCTTATCCCTCGCCGACACTCGCGTGGATGCTGCCCCTGCGCCTGTTCTTCACCGCCCTCCAGTTCCTGACCCGCCTGCCCATTCCACGCTGGGTAGGTTTCGAGCCGGAGTGGCTGGCCCGCTGCACGCCCTACTTCGTACCAGTCGGGGTGCTAGTGGGCGCGCTGACCGGCGCCGTGCTGTGGGCGTCCGCGCAGCTGTGGCCGCCAGTCATCGCCGTGCTGCTCGCGATGGCCGCCGGTGTCTACATCACCGGCGGCTTCCACGAGGACGGGCTTGCCGACACCTGCGACGGCCTGGGCGGCGCCGTGAGCCGCGAGAAGGCGCTGCTCATCATGAAGGACTCGCGCCTGGGCAGCTATGGGGCGCTGGGGCTGGTGCTGGTGCTGGCGCTCAAGGCCGCGGCGCTGTGGACGCTGGCCCAGGCCAGCCCGCTGACAGCTGCGCTGATGCTGACCTGGACGCAGGGCATCAGCCGCGCGCTGCCGGTGGCGTTGATGACTGCACTGCCGTATGCAGGCGATCCGGAGCATGCAAAGGCAAAGCCTCTGGCCAGTGGCAGCGGCACGGGCGAGCTGGCTCTGACGATGGGGTTTGCGCTGGCGCTGTGCGCACTGCTTGCCACACTGCGCCCCACGCTCCTGCCCGCAATGGCTGTAGGGCTCGCCACCTGCGCTGCCGTGGGCCTGTGGATGGCACGCTGGCTGCATCGCCGCCTGGGTGGCTATACCGGAGACACGCTGGGCGCTACGCAGCAGTTCGGCGAGGTCGCGCTGCTGCTGGGGCTGCTGGCATGGCACTGACCGTCTGGCGTCACCCGCGCCCCGAGGGCGTGAGCGGCCTGTGCGTCGGTGCAGGCAGCGATCCAACCGTTCACTGGCGCCGCGCCAAGCGGCTGGCGCGGCGCATTCAGGCCCATGCGCGCCGGCACCGGCTGGCGCATGAGGTCGTCACATCGCCGCGCTCACGCTGCGCCGACGTCGGCGTCTGGTTGGCGCGTTGGGGCTGGCGCCACCGCACCGATGCCGGGCTGCTGGAGCTGGACTTCGGCGCCTGGGACGGTCGGCGCTGGGACGACATCGGTGCCGCCTCGCTGACGGCCTGGACGGATGACTTCCTGCAACACCGCCCAGGCGGAGGGGAAAGCCTGGCCGCGCTGCTGGCGCGCGCCGCCCGGCCTCCGGATGCGACGCTCGCCGTGGGTCACGGCGGTTGGATGCTGGCGCGGCGCTGGCTGCTCGAGTCGCCCGGCGAGGCGCCCAGGGCGGACAGCTGGCCCCCCCCGCCCCGCTATGGCCAATGCTGGCGGCTTTAGGACGCACGCGGCAATATGGAGCCATACCACTACCCCCTGCCCTCGATGCGCCAGTTGCTCACCTCCGCCCTGCTCGCCGGCTGCGCGCTGAACGCCCATGCCTGGGGCGCTGACGGCCACGCCACGGTGGGAACTATCGCGGCCGGGCTGCTCAAGGGCACGCCGACCGAGGCTCGTGTGGATGCGCTGCTGAACGGCCTCACGCTGGCGCAAGCCGCCGTCTGGGCCGATTGCGTGAAGGGCATTTCACCCAGCCAGCACTACACCTACCCATCACCCGGCAAGTACCCTGAGTGCGCCCCGCTGGAGACGCCCACTGGCATCGCGGAGATGGCCGACTATGTGAAGCGCAACGACCGCCAGTGTCAGGTCGGCCTGGACGAGGACGCCTGCCATCGCCAGACGCACTACGCCGATGTCGCGCTGCAGCGCAGCCGCTACCTGCAAGGCTTTGTCGGCACGCGCGGCGATGACGTCGTGGGCGCGCTGCGGACCGCCATCCTGGTGCTCCAGGGCAAGCCTGCGGTCGGCCCGCCGAACCTCGAAGGCCGGCGCGAGGCCTTGCTCGTCCTCGTGCACCTGGTGGGCGACCTGCACCAGCCCCTGCACGTCGGTGCGGTCTACCTCGACGCGCAAGGCGAGCGCGTGGACCCGGACAAGAGCGGGCTGGACGAGAACAGCTTTACCGTGGGCGGCAACAGCATCTGGGTGGTGGGCGCGCCCAAACCCCCAGCTCCGCCTGCCAGCACGACGGCTGGGCCTGGGCCGGTGGCCGCCGGCTTCGGTCCGCTGAAGCTGCATACGCTGTGGGACGGCGTGCCAGACAAATTCAAGCCCCAGCGCGTGAATGCCGCCTGGCTGGCCGAGGCGCGCAAGATTCGCCTCAGCCGGGGCGATCCGGCCGACTGGCCGGCCCGCTGGGCGTCGCAGTCGCTTGAGCAGGCCGGTCTGGCCTTCGAGGGCCTGAAGTTCTCGGCCAAGCAGGGCTCGCACTGGACAGTGGTCCTGCCTCGCGGCTACAGCGCCAAGGCGGATGCCATCAAGCGTCAGCAGCTGACCATCGCCGGGGCCAAGCTGGCCCAGTTGCTGAAGGCACTGTTCCCTAACTAGCCGCGGCCGTGAGGCGCTGGTATTTCTGCAGCAGCGTCTCGCGACTCTCGATGTGCGCCGGGTTGATCGGGATGCAGGCGACGGGGCACAACATCACGCACTGTGGCTCGTCGAAATGGCCCACGCATTCGGTGCACTTGGCCGGGTCGATCTTGTAGAACTCGTCGCCCATGGAGATGGCGTTGTTCGGGCAGGCCGGCTCGCAGACATCGCAGTTGATGCATTCGTCCGTGATCATCAGCGCCATGGATTGCTCCCATCCGGCCGACTGACGAATGCGGTGCGCACCAGCAGGCATGCGCCCCCCCTGGCGAGGGCAGGCAGACCTTGCCGGCTCCCGCCACGCGTGTCGGCGCTCAGCCACGCCATCTCAGGCCCCCTTGAACTTCGCATCCAGCCGCGCCAGCACGCCAGGTGACACGAACTCCGCCACCTCGCCACCCAGCGTCGCGATCTCGCGCACGAAGGTGCTTGAGGTGTATTGGTGGCGCTCGCCGGGGGTCAGGAAGATGGTCTCGACCTCGGGCATGAGCTTGCGGTTCATGCCGGCCATCTGGAACTCGTATTCAAAGTCGCCCCCGGTGCGCAGGCCGCGCACCACGACACGGCCGGCATGGGCACGAACGAAGTCGCGCAGCAGCCCGTCGAAAGCGATGACCTCCACGTTACCCAGCGGCGCGGCCACGTCCTGGGCCATGGCCAGTCGCTCGTCCAGCGAGAACAGCGTCTTCTTGTGATGGCCCACGGCCACCGCCAGCACCAGCCGCTCGAACATGCCAGCGGCGCGGCGCATCAGGTCTTCGTGCCCGAGGGTAATCGGGTCGAAGGTGCCGGGATAGATGGCTGTGATGGTGGTGCGCGACGTCATATGGCAGGATTCTCGCCCCGACGCAGTACTTGGTAGTGCACGGCGCCCGCGCGGCCCTGACGCCAGGTGGAAAATCCAGGCGGCGCGGCGATGCCGCCTGGCGACTCGACGTAGATCAGGCCGTCTTCGGCCAGCAGTGGCAGCGAAGCGGCCAGGGCGGCGTCGAACAGGTCGGCGGCAAAGGGCGGATCGAGCAGGATCAGGTCGAACCGGCCGGCTGGCTGCGAGCGCATCCAGGCCAGCGCATCGGCGGTGTGGATCTGTATCGTCGTGGCCTTGAGCCGCTGCGCGCTGGCGCGCAGACCGGCGGCGAGCCGGGCGTCACGCTCCACCAGAACCACCTCTGCCGCGTCACGCGAGGCCGCCTCGAAGCCCAGCGCGCCACTGCCGGCGAAGGCGTCCAGCACATGCCAGCCGGCCAGCGTCTGGCCCAGCCAGTTGAACAGAGTCTCGCGGATGCGGTCGGACGTGGGGCGCAGCCCCGGTGCGTCGGGCACAGGCAGCTTGGAGCGCTTCCACTGCCCCCCGATGATGCGGACCTCACCCATCACTGCGCACCGGCCGAGCACCAGGCCGCTCCAAGCCGGCCGGCGTTGCGTCGAGAGATGGACGAACGCACTTGTTCAACGCCGGGCTTCATGTTCTGACTGGAATGCCGCGTGCGGCCATCAAGGCCTTGGCCTCGCCCACGGTGTGCTGGCCGAAGTGAAAGATGCTGGCGGCCAGCACCGCGTCGGCGCCGCCGATCGTGATGCCGTCGGCCAGGTCTTCCAGCGAGCCGACTCCACCGGAGGCTATGACGGGCACCGGCACGGCATCACTCACGGCACGCGTCAGCTCCAGATCGAAACCACTCTTGGTGCCGTCGCGGTCCATGCTGGTCAGCAAGATCTCGCCCGCGCCGAACTCGGCCATCTTCTTCGCCCACTCGACTGCATCCAGGCCCACGTTCTTGCGACCGCCATGCGTGTACACGTCCCAACCCGAGCCGCCGTCGCGCCGCTTGGCGTCGATGGCAACAACGATGCACTGCGCACCGTAGCGATCGCTGGCCGCACGGATCAGTTCGGGGTCGGCCACGGCGGCTGAGTTGAATGACACCTTGTCGGCGCCGGCATTCAGCAGCCTCCGCACATCGGCCACCGAACGAACGCCGCCACCCACCGTCAGCGGAATGAAGACCTGGGCCGCCACGGCCTCGATGATGTGCAGGATGAGATCGCGGCCATCGCTGGTAGCCGTGATGTCAAGGAAGGTCAGCTCGTCCGCGCCCTGCTCGTTGTAGCGGGCTGCGATGTCCACCGGGTCGCCTGCATCGCGCAGGCCGACGAAGTTGACACCCTTCACCACGCGGCCGGCGGTGACGTCGAGGCAGGGAATGATGCGTTTGGCGAGCATGGAGGCGGCTGACGGGAGCGAAGCCCGAATTATTCCCTCGATGGTTAGGGGCTTCGCGGGAGCTCCGAACAGATGCCAAATCCGCAGGCTTCGTCAATGACACAGGAGACTTGCATGCCTCGCGTCGCCCTTTTCGCCCTGAGCACCCTCGCGCTCGCGCTGGCCCTGCCCGTGGCGGCCCACGACACGGTCTACGTGGGCACCCTGGCCGGCAGCAAGGAGGCGCCCGCCAACGCCTCCCCCGGCACGGGCAGCGTGGTCATCACGTTCAACGACCACGACAGCACCATGCGCGTGCAGTTCGACTATGCGGGCCTGATCGGCACATCGACGGCCGCCCATATCCACTGCTGCACCGTCGCGGCAGAAACCGGCACAGCCGGCGTCGCAACCACTACGCCGACCTTCACCGGCATGGTGCTCGGCCTGACCTCGGGCAGCTATGACCACACCTTCGACATGACCCTGGCGAGCAGCTACAACCCGGCCTTCCTGAACAACGCCTCCACCTACAACGGGAACACGGCGCTGGCATTTGCTGGCCTGATGGATGGCATCGCCAACGGCAAGGCCTATCTGAACGTGCACAGCAACGCCTTCCCAGGGGGCGAGATCCGAACCTTCCTCCAGCTGGCACCGGTACCCGAGCCCGGGACCTATGCGCTAATGCTGAGCGGCCTGGGCGTGCTGGCCATGGCGGCGCGGCGCCGCCAAGGCTGACGCGGCGTCAGCCCGCCGCCATCAACTCGTCGGCGCGCGCCTGGGCTGCACCGAAGTCCAGCGCGCCGGTGTAGATGGAGCGGCCACAGATGACGCCCTCGACGCCTTCGCCAAAGACCGCACACAGGCGTTCGATGTCGGCAATGTCCGAAAGGCCGCCCGACGCGATGACGGGGATGGTCAGCGCCTGGGCCAACTTGACGGTGGCCTCGATGTTGATGCCGGTCAGCATGCCGTCGCGGCCGATGTCCGTGTAGATGATGCCTTCGACGCCGTAGTCCTGGAACTTCTGGCCCATGTCGATGACTTCATGGCCTGTCAGCTTGCTCCAGCCGTCGGTGGCGACCTTGCCGTCCTTGGCATCCAGGCCCACGATGATGTGGCCACCGAAGGCGCTGCAGGCGTCCTTCAGAAAGCCGGGGTTCTTGACCGCGGCAGTGCCGATGATGACGTAGGACAGTCCATCGTCCAGGTAGCGCTCGATGGTGTCGAGGTCGCGGATGCCGCCACCGAGCTGGATGGGGATCTCGTCGCCCACCTCTTTGATGATGGCCTTGATGGCGGGCTCGTTGACCGGCTTGCCCGCGAAGGCACCGTTCAGGTCCACCAGGTGCAGTCGCCGCGCGCCGGCATCCACCCAGCGGCGCGCCATCGCGGCAGGATCTTCGCCGAAGGTGGTGGAGTCGTTCATGTCGCCTTGCTTGAGGCGGACGCAGCGACCGTCTTTCAGGTCGATGGCAGGGATCAGCAGCATGGCCTAGGGCTGAGCGGAAGGGTGGAAAGGCGGCGGGTCGAGAACGTGCGGATCGGCGCGTGCCGATCAGGGCTTCCAGTGCAGGAAGTTGCGGTACAGGGCAAGGCCCAGCGCGGCACTTTTCTCGGGATGGAATTGGGTCGCGAAAATGTTATCCCGCGCCACCGCACAGGTAAAGCGCAGACCGTAGTCGGTCTCGCCTGCGCTGTGCTCGGGCTCGGCCGTCGTCGCATAGAAGCTGTGCACGAAGTAGAACCAGCTCTCGTCCGGAATGCCGTTCCACACCGGGTGTGCACGCTGCTGGTGCACACGGTTCCAGCCCATCTGCGGCACCTTGAAACGGCTGCCGTCCTCCTGCAGCCGGCCCTCCAGCCGGAAGCGCTGCACGCGCCCAGGGATGAGGCCAAGGCCGGGCGTGTCCTGCTCCTCGCTGTGGTCCAGCAGCATCTGCATGCCGACGCAGACGCCCAGCAGTGGCTTGGCGGCTGCGGCCTCCAGCACGGCCTCCTTCACACCAGAGTCGGCCAGCTCACGCATGCAGTCGCGCATCGCGCCCTGGCCCGGCAGCACGACGCGCTCGGCAGCCCGCACGACCTCGGGGTCGCTGGTGATGGCCACGTCGAAACCCTGGCCTTCAGCAGCATGGATGACAGCTTGCGACACCGAGCGCAGGTTGCCCATTCCGTAGTCGACGACGGCGACCGTTCTTGTCACAGCGAGCCCTTGGTCGAGGGAATCACGCCGGCCGAGCGCGGATCCGCCGTCGTGGCCATGCGCAACGCGCGGCCAAAGGCCTTGAACATGGTCTCGGCCTGGTGGTGGGCGTTGTGGCCCTTGAGGTTGTCGATGTGGACAGTGGCCAGCGCATGGTTGACGAAGCCCTGGAAAAACTCGAAGGTCAGCTGGGTATCGAATGCACCGATGCTTCCGGCAGTGAACTTGACGTCCATGTGCAGGCCCGGGCGGCCGGAAAGGTCGATGACGACGCGCGACAGCGCCTCGTCCAGCGGCACGTAGCTGTGGCCGTAGCGCGTCAGGCCGGCCTTGTCACCAACGGCCTTGGCCACGGCCAGGCCCAGCGTGATGCCGACGTCTTCCACGGTGTGATGGCCGTCGATGTGCAGGTCGCCCTCGCAGTGGATGTCCAGGTCGATCAGGCCGTGTCGGGCGATCTGGTCCAGCATGTGGTCGAAGAAACCGATGCCCGTTTGCAGCCTGGACTGGCCCGTGCCATCGAGATTGATGCGCACGGTGATGCGGGTCTCACGGGTGTTGCGGGTGACTTCGGCAACTCGGGAGGTGACAGGGAGGGTGCTCATAGACAGCTCGGGAGTTCGGCCAGCAGGCGGGTGTTTTCGTCGGGCGTTCCGACGGTGAGGCGCACACAGTTCGCGAGCAGCGGGTGCATGGCCGAAACGTTCTTGATCAGCACGCCACGGGCCTTGAGCGCCGCAAAGGTGGCGGCAGCGTCCTGCACCCTGGCGAGGATCATATTGCCCTGGCTGGGCCAGGGGTCGATGCCAGGCAAGGCCTGCAAGGCCGCGAACAGCTCCTCGCGCTGCTGACGCAGCTCGGCAGCCTGGGCTGCGTAGACCTCGGCATGCTCCAGCGCGAACAGCGCGGCCTCGGCGTTCAGCACGCTGATGTTGTAGGGCGGGCGCAGCTTCTCGACCTGGTCCACCAGTTCGCGGACGCCCAGCAAATAGCCGATGCGCACGCCGGCCAGGCCGAACTTGCTCATGGTGCGCATGACGAGCACGTTCTTGCGGCGCGCCATCAACGCGAGGCTGTCGGAACTGGCGAATGGCTGGTAGGCCTCGTCCATGATGACCAGCCCGGGCGCAGCCTCCGCAATGCGCTCGATGACGGCTGCATCCCATAGCGTGCCAGTAGGGTTGTTGGGATAGGCCAGGTAGATCAATGCCGGCCGGTGCTCGCGAACGGCGGCCAACATGGCGGCTTCGTCAAGCTGGAAGTCGTCGGCACGCAGCGGCACACCCACAAAGGCCAGCCGCTGCTGGCGCGCCAGTGCCTCGTACATGACGAAGCCAGGCACGGGCGCCAGCACCGTGGCACCTGGCTGCGCCACAGCCAGGGTCAGCAGGCCGATGAGCTCATCCGAACCGTTTCCCAGCGTGACGCCGACCTCGTCACCCACGCCGGCATGACGGGCCAGCGCCCGGGCCAGTTCGGCGGTGCGCTCGGCCGGATAGCGATTCAGTGCCAGTGCGCCGAGGCGCTCTCCCAGCGCATGCTGCAGTTCAGCCGGCAGCCGGTAGGGGTTCTCCATCGCATCCAGCTTCAGCAGGCCGGCACTGGGCTGCACGACGTAGGCGTGGGCCGCGCGCACGTCGGAGCGGATCTGAGCAAGAGCTTGGTCGAGTGCAGCGGTCATGGCGCGATGACGAGGGGGTTGATCACCTGCACGCTGTCGTAGACGGCGTCATGAGGCAGGGCCAGGCTGAGCAGGCGGGCACAGCCCTGCGCCTTGGCGCTTGCAACAACGAGGGCATCGGCGAACGGGAGGCCGAAGCGGCTTTCCAGCGACCACGCGGATTCGACGGTGGCCTGGTCAGCAGCCCAGGGACGCCAGTGCTGGTAGCGACGTACCTCGGCGCGCACGTCGCCCTGCGGCATGGGCGGGCTTACCCGCTGCGTAGCGAGCAGGTAGAAGTCGTTCAGCACCTGGACGGAGACGCGACCAGTGCGCGCAGCCCACAGCTCGCGCAGCCAGGCCAGCACCCGTTCGCGCTCGGGCGGTCGGGCACCGTCCTCGCTGAACAGCAGCACCGAGGTGTCGACAAAGACTGGGGCGGCGCTCACAGCGCACCCCGACCTGGATAGGGCTGGCCGTCAGACGACCAGGAGCGCTCACGATGCAGCCAGTCCTGCAATGCGCGCTCGTAGGCGTCGTCGTGCTGCATCTTCTCGGCCAGCAACTCGCCAAGCAAGCGTGAGACGCTGGTGTTGCGTCGCGCGGCCTCCAGCCGGGCCCATTCGGCCACGGCGTCATCCATGGACACGGTGACGTTCTTCATGCCCGGCAGAGTAACACGAAGTTCGTGAAACACGAACTTCGTGTCGCAACAACCCTCAGGGCCGGTACCAGAGTTCAGACTTGTCCAAAGGCGTCAGCGGCGGCAGCAGCGGGTTGTGCAATCTGATGATGCGGCGGCTGCCAAGCCGGGAGCGGGCCAGGTCCTGGGCGTGGTGCTGTGCAAAGAGGCGCTCGAAGGCGCCGCTGGAAAGCAGGCGCCGCAGGCCCAGTTCGATGGCGGCCGCCAACTCGACCTCGTCGGGCGCGACGAAGTAGTAGACAGGGGCCGGATAGTGCAGGCAGATATCGGGCACGACGGCCAGTCCCTGGCCGTAGCGATCCAGCTCCCACCAGACTTCCTCCACGGAGCGCGGAAAGGCGTCGACCCGTCCCAGGCGCAGTTGCCGGAACATCGCCTCGTAGCCAGGCGACACCACCACGTTCAGGCCGTTGCCCTGCAGGATGCCGGTATCGGGCCACTCCAGTCCCTGAACCAGAGAGAACGTGCGCAACTCGTCGAGGGTCCGCACCCCGCGCATGCGCGCTGCGACCTCGGGCAAGGCCAGAAGCAACCGCCAGCCGTACAAGCCCTTGAAGATGGGCACCCGGACGGGCAGCGCCTGCTGCTCGCGCTCGATCGAGGTCATGGTCCAGAGCACGTCCAGCCGTGCGCGCTGGCCCAGCTCCTGCAACGCGCGATTCTGCGGGATCAGCTCGGCAGTGGGCTCCAGCGTGACCGGCATTCCAGCCGCCGCCAGCGCCTGCTCCAGCAACACGGCCGCATAGCTGCGCGTCAGCGCGGCCTTGGCCGATACCTGCGGAATGCGCAAGCGGCGCGGATCCGCATGGGCGGTCAGCGGGACCGCGGCCGTGCAGAGGAGCAGTTCACGACGACGCAGCGGCATGGCGCCAGCGTAGCCGAAGCAGCGGCGCGGCTCACGCGCCTACCGCAGCCGCAACTCCGCGGCACGCGCATGGGCCTGCAGGCCTTCGCCGTGCGCCAGCTCGCTCGCGATGCGGCCCAGTCCCTGCGCGCCTTGCGCACTGACCTCGATAAGGCTGCTGCGCTTCTGGAAATCGTAGACGCCCAGTGGCGATGAGAAGCGCGCGGTGCCGGCCGTGGGCAACACATGGTTGGGCCCGGCGCAGTAGTCGCCCAGGCTCTCGCTGGTGTAGGCGCCCATGAAGATGGCGCCGGCATGGCGCAGCAGTGGCTCCCAGCGCTGCGGCTGGACGGCGCTGATCTCCAGGTGCTCAGGGGCGATGCGATTGCTGATCTCGCAGGCCTCTTCCATCGAGCGCGTCAGTATCAATGCGCCGCGACCTTCCAACGAGGCCCGGATGACGGCCTCGCGCGGCAGCGAGGGCAACAGCTTCTCCATGCTGGCGCGCACGGCGTCGAGATAGGCTGCATCGGGGCTGAGAAGGATGCTCTGCGCCAGTTCGTCGTGCTCGGCCTGGCTGAAAAGGTCCATGGCCACCCAGTCCGGCGGTGTCGTGCCGTCGGCGATGACGAGAATCTCGCTCGGGCCGGCGATCATGTCGATGCCCACCTGCCCGAAGACGTGCTTCTTGGCCGAGGCAACATAGGCATTGCCCGGGCCGGTGATCTTGTCGACGCGCGGGATGGTGGCCGTGCCGTAGGCCAGCGCGGCTACGGCCTGCGCGCCGCCCACGGTGAACACGCGGTGCACGCCGGCCACGGCGGCGGCGGCCAGCACCAGAGGGTTGCGGTGACCGTCGGGCGTGGGCACGACCATGACGATTTCCTGCACCCCGGCGACATGGGCCGGGATGGCGTTCATCAGCACGCTACTGGGATAGGCGGCCTTGCCGCCGGGCACGTACAGGCCCACGCGGTCCAGCGGCGTGACCTTCTGGCCAAGCAGGTTGCCGTCTTCGTCGCGATAGCTCCAGCTCAGGCCGCAGGCCTGCAGCTGGCGCTCATGGTAGGTGCGCACGCGCTGCGCGGCAGCCTGCAGCGCCGCTGCCTGAGCCGGCGTGATGGCGGCCAGTGCGGCCTGGAGCTCGGCGGCCGTGATCTCCAGCGCGGCGACGCTGTCCGCCTTCAGGCGGTCGAAGCGGGCTGTGTAGTCCAGCACGGCGGCGTCGCCACGGGCCTGCACATCGGCCAGGATCTCCGCCACGCGACCCTCGATGGCCGCGTCCGTCTCCGCCGACCAATGCCGCAGGCGCTCGAACTCGTCATCGAAGTCGGCGGCGGCAGTCGAGAGTTGGCGAATCAGCTTCATGCGGAAACGGCTTCAGAGAAGGCGTCGATGAGAGGACGGAGGGCGTCGCGCTTCAACTTGAGCGCGGCCTGGTTGACGACCAGGCGCGACGAGATGTCCATGATCTGCTCCACTTCCACGAGCTTGTTGGCGCGCAGCGTGCCGCCGGTGGAGACGAGGTCCACGATGGCCTCGGCCAGGCCGGTCAGCGGAGCCAGTTCCATGGAGCCGTAGAGCTTGATAAGGTCTACATGCACGCCCTTGTCGGCGAAGTGCTGGCGGGCGATCTCTGTGTACTTGGTGGCAACGCGGATGCGCGAGCCCTGTTTCACGGCCGCGGCATAGTCGAAGTCGGCGCGCGTGGCCACGCTCATGCGGCAGCGCGCAATCTTCAGGTCCAGTGGCTGATAGAGGCCGTGCGAGCCCCCCTGCGCCAGCGCCTGCTCATGCAGCACGTCGCGGCCGGCCACACCCAGGTCGGCGCCTCCGTACTGCACGTAGGTGGGCACGTCGCTGGCGCGCACCAGCACCACGCGCACGCCATCGCGGTTGGTCGGCAGGATGAGCTTGCGCGAGGTCTCCGGGTCCTCCAGCACCTCGATGCCTGCCGCGCGCAGCAGCGGCAGCGTCTCCTCAAAGATGCGGCCTTTCGACAGCGCGAGAGTGAGGCCGCTCATTGCTGCCACTCCTCAGGCGTCAGCGTCTTCATCGACAGCGCGTGGATCTCCTCGCGCATGCGCTCTCCCAGCGCCGCGTAGACACGCTGGTGGCGCTTGATGCGCGTAAGGCCCGTGAACTCCGCCGACACGATGGTGGCAAAGAAATGGCGGCCGTCGCCCTCGACTTCCAGATGCGCACAGGGCAGGCCTGCGGCAATGAAATCGCGCACTTGTTGCGGAGTCGGGTCGGCCATCACGGGTCCTCGGTGGAAACCCGGGATTTTAGGGAGGGTTGGCGCGACGCCCTTCGGCGCTGCGCAAAACCTCCTTCGGCGAGGAGCTGCGTTGCACCCAAGGGCAGCGCAACGCTCCTTCTCACTGAGTACTCAGGAACGGATCTTGTAGCCGCTCTTCAGCAGCGACAGCGCCAGGGTGGCCGTAGCGACGAAGCTGCATCCCACGACGCCTAGGCTCAGCCACGGTGACACGTCGCTGATGCCGAAGAATCCTCGCCGAAAACCGTCAATCATGTAGAAGAACGGGTTCAGGTGGCTGATGCCCTGCCAGAAGCCGGGCAGCGAGTGCACCGAATAGAACACGCCCGACAGGAAGGTCATGGGCATCACGATGAAGTTCTGGAAGGCCGCCAACTGATCGAACTTCTCGGCCCACAAGCCCGCGATCAGGCCCAGCGTGCCCATCAGACCGGCGCCCAACACCGTGAAGGCCAGCACCCAAAGAATGTTGTCGAGCCCCGGCGGCGCAAACCAGGCGGTGACCAGCAGCACCCCGGTACCCACGGCCAGGCCGCGCACGATGGCCGCACCGACATAGGCGACGAACCAGGCCAGCGGCGACAGTGGCGTCAGCAGCAGGAACACCAGGTTGCCGGTGATCTTGCTCTGGATGAGACTGGACGAGCTGTTCGCGAAGGCGTTCTGCAACACGCTCATCATCACGAGGCCCGGGATAAGGAACTGCGTGTAGCCGACGGTGTCGTAGACCCTTACGTGGTCTTCCAGCGTGTGGCCGAAGACCAGCAGGTACATGACGGCCGTCAGCACCGGCGCCGCGACGGTCTGGAAGGCGACCTTCCAGAAGCGCAGCACTTCCTTCTTGAACAGGGTGGAGGCGCCGTTCATGCGTGCTCTCCATGCATGATCTCCAGGAACACATCCTCGAGGTCGGCACGGCCGATCTCCAAGTCTTCAACGGGCACGCCAACCTTCCTCAGCTCCGCCAACGTGGATTCGACTTCGGCGGCGTCATGCGCCGTCACCTGCACGATGCGACCCGTCACGCGCGCACGAGCGGCGATGTCTGGCGGCAACTGCGCGTCGGTCTTGAATCGCAGCATGGTCGACGCCGTGCCGGCCAACAGCTGCGAGGTGCGATCCAGCGCGACGATGCGGCCCTGCTTCAGCATGCCGATGCGCTGACAAAGCGCCTCGGCCTCCTCGAGGTAGTGCGTCGTCAACAGCACCGTGTGGCCCTCCTTGTTGAGGCGGGCGATGAATTGCCACAGCGTCTGGCGCAGTTCCACGTCCACACCGGCCGTCGGCTCGTCCAGCACGATCACGGGGGGGCGATGCACCAGGGCCTGGGCCACCAGCACGCGACGCTTCATGCCACCCGAAAGCTGGCGCATGTTGGCATTGGCCTTGTCGGCCAGGCCAAGATTGGAGAGCAGCTCGTCGATCCAGTCGTCATTGCCATGCACGCCGAAATAGCCGCTCTGGATACGCAGCGTCTCACGCACGCTGAAGAAGGGGTCGAACACCAGCTCTTGCGGCACCACGCCCAGGGCCTTGCGGGCGGCGGCGTAGTCGTCGACGACATCGTGGCCCATCACGCGCACGCGGCCTTCGGTCGCCCTGGCCAGGCCGGCCAGGACGCTGATCAGCGTCGTCTTGCCGGCGCCATTGGGGCCAAGCAGGCCGAAGAACTCACCCGGGTGAATGTCGAACGTCACGCCGTCCAGCGCCTTCAACTGCCCTCCCCGGTAGGTTTTCTTGACGTTCTCGAACGAGATGGCGGGGGGCGATGAGGTCGGACTCGGCATAAGCTTGCGATTCTAAAAGTCGGCCTCTCCTGCGCGCAGATCACTGCCAGAATGGCCTGATGACCTGTGCGCCCCTACGCTCATTGCATTCGCCGCCGCCCCAAGGATCGCGCAGCGGCCACCGCGTGAACCATGAGATGCATCGGTCGCTCCGGACGGCCGCGCGCTCCTGATGCCCACGCCCAAACGCCCACGCCGCACCGCCGAGCGCATCCTGGAGATCACGCTGGATCTCTTCAACCGCTTCGGCGAGCCCAACGTGTCGACGACGCTGATCTCGGCCGAACTCAAGATCAGTCCGGGCAATCTGTATTACCACTATCCGGCCAAGGACGAGTTGGTCAACGCCTTGTTTGGCCGTTACGAGGCGGAGCTCGGTGAGTTGCTGGCCGCGGCAGACAACGTGCGCAACGTGGAGGACGCCTGGCTGTTCTTCCATATGCTCTTCGAGCTGATCTGGAGGCACCGCTTCCTCTATCGCGACCTGAACGACCTGCTGTTCAAGAACCGCCGCCTCGAAACCCATTTCCAGAGCCTGCTCGCTGCCAAGGAGCAGGCGATGCGCAACGTGCTGTCGGGCCTGCACCTGGGCGGCGCACTGAAGATGGAGCTGCGCGAAGCGGCACCGACAGCCAATGCAATGGTGGTGGTGGTGAGCTACTGGCTGAGCTACGAGTACGTGCGCGACCCGCGCCATGCGCTGGAGCCCGAACGCGCCGGCAGCGCCTTGATGCGCGGGGCCTTCCATGCGCTGAGCCTGCTGCTACCCTACCTCGAACCTGCCTCCAAGGACCACCTCTTCAAGCTCGCCGGTCAATACCAATCACAACCCTGAAGGAGACATCGCGATGGCCAAGTGGACCGCCTTTCCCTACGACAACAGCGCCTTTGTCTACACGCCGGCCACGCTGAAGAAGCACTGGGCCCGGCTGCACGCCGGCGACGCCGAGCCCTTCCCCAAGGACGCCGATGTCCAGCAGGCCTGGATCCACTTCCACGCTGGTGACTTCCAGGCAGCCTATGACGCAGGCCTCGCCGCCGGCGGCGCCGGCCTCACGGTGGCCAACAAGGCCCAGGGTATCTACGCCAACTACCTCGAGAAAAAGGAGAAGGTGAAGCTGGAGATGTTCCTGGAGATCGCCGAGCGCGCGGAAGGCCAGCAGGCCGAGGAACCCGAGAACGCCAATGCCTGGTACTGGCAGGCCTACGCGCTGGGCCGCTACGGCCAGGGCATCAGTGTCGCCAAGGCACTGGCGCAGGGCTTGGGCGCCAAGGTCAAGAACGCACTGGAGACCACCATCACGCTGGCTCCCAAACATGCCGACGCCCACATCGCCCTCGGCGCCTTCCACGCCGAGGTCATCGACAAGGTCGGCAAGCTGCTGGGGCGCACCCAGGGTGCCGACACGGCCACCGGACTGAAGATGTTCGAGCAGGCCCTGAAACTCAACCCGAGCAGCGCCATCGCCATGATCGAGCGTGCGAACGGCCTCGTCATGCTGGAAGGCGACAAGCGCATGAAGGAGGCCGAGAAGCTGTACGCCGACGCAGCGGCCTGCGAAGCCCGGGACGCGATGGAGCTGCTCGACATCGAGTTGGCCAAGGAAGAACTCGAGGAGTGAGCTGACGCAAGCAGCGTGCTGCCGGCGATGCCCGCCCCATGCGAGGAAGCGGGCATATTTCACGGCCGCGCGCTCGATTCGTGAATTACGTCACGACCCGACCTCCCGCGCCCTCGGGGGTGCCAGTCCAGGCGTCGCGGCGTAAGCTCCGCACCCATCACTCACCCCCCAAACGAGACAGCGCCATGAAGTTCCTGATCCCCGCAATTGCAGCCTTCACCGCTTTCGCAGCCCAGGCCGCCAACAACGCCACGCCCGAGCAAGCCGAGTTGCGCGCCGAGTGCGCCAAGAGCTACAGCGACACCAGCAGCATCTCGACTCCCGTCGCCGCGAACGAATACCAGTTCGTGTACGCCAACGGCAAGTACAAGGGCGAAGCCCGGCCCGGAAAGCTGCTGGCCTGCACCGAGCAACAGTACGCCGCCTACCTGGACAAGGCCGACCCGGCGAAGGTGATGGCGGCATACCCGACGGCCGCAGGCCGGCCGACCGTCAAGGGCAAGAAGAAGGCCGAGGCTGCCGGCTCCTGATACGGGACCATCTGTTAGCAAACGCAAGGCGCTCCTCGGAGCGCCTTTGTTTTTTCCGGCATGGTCGCCTAATCTTTCGACTCAGCGCAATTGCGCAGGAGGCCAGCCATGCTGAAGTCATTCACCCTTGCATTCGTCCTGGGCAGTGCCAGCGCCTTCGCGGCTGACAGCCCTGACACGCCGATGGACAAGGCCCGGACTGAGTTGCGCACCGCCTGCGCCCAGAGCCACGCCAGCTTCAGCGCCCACTACCCGGCCGGCAACACGCCGGAGTACCGCGGCGAAAAGTACCCCGGCGACAGCAAGTACTACCCCGACGCGAAGCCCTGCACCGAGGAACAACTGGCCGCCTACCTGGACAAGGCCGACCCGGCCCTGGTCATGCGCGCCTACCCCAGCGCGGCCGGTCGGCCGCAGCCCAGGAAGCCAGCGACCAACGCCTCCACGCCGGGCTCATCCTGATCGCAACCCTCGTCCCACGGCGCGTGCATTCGCGGCCGGCCAGGCGCAGTCTGGCGCATGCCCCAGCCGTAAGGAGGTCAGCCATGAGAGCTACAGCAACCGCAATTGCCGCTCTGCTCACCACCCTACCTGCATTCGCCGCCAACACGCCGGCCGACCATGCCCAGGCAACGTTGCGCGACGGCTGCTCGCAGAGCTACGCCAGCCACAGCGCCTACTACCCACCCGGCAGCCCAGGCCCCGCCTTCGGCGGCGAGCGCTACAAGGGCGACAACCGCTACTACAACGACGCCAAGCCCTGCGACGAGGCGCAGTACGCGATCTATCTTGAGAAGGCCGACCCGGCGACGGTCGCAATGGCCTACCCTTCCGCCGCCGGCAGGCCTCGGATGAAGAAGGCTGCTGCCGGCACGACGGGTCCCGTCAAGCCGAAGTAGGCCTGGTAGGCGCTCAGGCCGCGTCCCGCTCCCAAGGCAGCATCAGCGACAGCATCAGCAGCTTTTCGAACTCGGGGGCGAAGTTGGCGATGATGGTCTCTGGATCGGGGCACAGGCCGGTATCGGTGATGAGGCCGAACTGCACGCGGCCGGCGTAGGTCAGGATGCTGACCCCCATGCCGATGTCGCCGGACTGCGGCACCCAGAACATCACCTTCTCGACCGTCGAGCCGCAGAACTTCAGTGCCTGAGCCGGGCCGGGCACGTTGGTCATGACGGCCGTCGCCTTCTTCGCGAAGATGTTCAGCATCGCATGCTGGACCGGCTTGATCAGCAGGCCAGCCACCGACAACAGGCCGAAGGCCATCACGGGCTGGAAGCTGCCCTTGAGCTCGCTCATGCGCGCACGCACGGCGAACAGCCGCTCGACGGGGTTGGCGATGCCGATGGGCAGCACCAGCGGCACGAGGCCGAAGCGGTTGCCAAGCTGCCAGGCCTGCTCCAACGGGCGCAGGTTGACCGGCACCATGGCGCGGATCTCCTTGCCTGCCGGATCTTCGCCCTTGTCCGCCAGGTACTTGCCAATTGCCCCGGCCGCGCAGGCCAGCAGCACGTCGTTGATGGACGCTCCCAGTGCCTTGCCGACCGCCTTGACCTCATCCAGCGCAAGGCTGTCGTCCCAGGCCACCGTCTTGCCCACGCCGGGCTTGCCCTTGAGCCGGGTCGCCGAGTCGTCCGGCATCAGCGCAAACGCTGCCACGTCGGACACAGCCTGGTAGCCAAGGCGGGCCATCTCCAGCGACGAGTCCATCGGCGTGCCACCACTCAGGGCCAGGTTCATCCCCTTGGCGACGCCCTTGCCGGTCATGCCAATGGCCTTGACCGTCATGTTGCTCATGGGCCGCAGGAACGCGTCCAGCAGCCAGTCCGTCTCCTGCGGCTCCTCCGCCTCAGGCTTGGGGGCACGGTGGGGAGGCGCCTTGCCGCCGTCGGTGATGGACAGCATGACGGCGATCAGCGCGATCCCGTCGGCGATGCAGTGGTGGATGCGAGCGATCAGCGCACTGGTGCCGTCGCCCATGTCCTCGATGAGCTGGAACTGCCACAGCGGGTGCGCTGGGTCCAGCGGCTGCGTGCACAGCTCGCCGACGCGTTGGCGCAGCACCTCGTCGCGGCTCTGGCCTCGCAGCGGGAGCGGCACCTCGGCGACGACGTGGCGGGCAATGTCGAAGTCCTTGTCGACCACCCATTGCGCTCCCAGCAGCGCATCCTCGACCACCTTCTGCCGAAAGCGTGGGTACTGCAGCAGCCGCTCGGCCACGCGCGCACGCAGGTCGCTGAGAGAGATGCCTGGTCGGATGGACCAGACCCCGACGATCATCATCAGGTTGGCCTCGGTGTCCATGCGCAGCCAGGCCGTATCCACCTTGGACATGCGTTCGCTCATCTGGCCCACTGCGTCTCCTCGCGAGTTGTTCTTCGGGGCCTAAACTCGGCGGCCCGTCGACCGATTGTCACCAGATCGACGCCACTGATTCAGCCTGGAGAAACCCGTGAGCCTGAAAGACCAATTCGAAGCTGCCATCGCCGACTCGAAGAACCTGCCCGAGCGGCCCGACAACATGACGCTGCTGAAGATCTACGCTCTCTACAAGCAGGGCAGCAGCGGCGACGTGCAGGACAAGCGCCCCGGCTTCACGGACATGGTCGGCCGCGCCAAATGGGACGCATGGAACGAGCTCAAGGGCACCAGCACCGACGACGCGATGCAGCAGTATGTCGATCTCATCGATTCCCTGAAATAAGCCGCAGGCCGCGCTCGCGGCCGCGCCATGGAACCGGCCGGCCGCGTGGTCAGGCCGGTTTCTTTTTGTCCGGCGGCTTTTTGCTGCTCGCGGCGAGCAGGGAGTCCAGTTCCTTCTTGATCTCGTCCTCGATGGTCTTCTTGAAGGCACCGAGCAAGAAGCCCAGCTGGGCTACCAGCTCGAAGTGGTCGGGCGCCACGATCAGCTCGCCACTGACGCCTGGGCGAGTGAATTCGACGGTATCGCTGGTCTCGCCTTCAAGCACCGTGCACTCCATGTCGAACTTCTCCTCGACCTGCTCAGCCCACTTCCAGGCAATATCCCTGGCCTTCTTGAGGCCCAGCGCGTGGTCCCGGTGGATGCGGATCTCGGCCATCTGCGGCTCTCCTTGTCTCGTGGCCTGCACTCTACCGCTGCCACCCGGTTTGCACGCATACTGCCGCGCCGGAAAGCGGGCCGACGAGCCCGCCCCAGGGAGGAACCATGCGCCTTGTCGAACCCGACCCGCACCGCCTCGAACCGCTCGGCGAGGGGCTGCGGCATTTCCGCGCCGCCGACCCCGACCATGAGCAGGCCGTCTACTGGTTCCGCGTTGCCGCCGATTCGGGCGACGCCGAAGGCTTGGCGATGTTCGCTGTCTGCCAGCTCGAGGGCCTGGGCCTGCCCTGCGACCCCGTACAGGCGCGCGAGCGTCTGGAGCGCGCTTGTGCCGAAGGAAGCCTGACAGCCAAGTTCCACCTCGGCCGGGCCCTCGTCGCCGGCTGGGGAGGCGACCCCGATGCCCCGCGCGGCATCGCCCTCTACACCGCTGCCGCGACGCTGGGCCACGCCGACGCAACCTTCAACCTGGCCAGCTGCCTGGAGGCCGGCTGGGGCTGCCAACCCGACCGCATCGCCGCCAAGGCCTTGTACCTGCGCGCCCGCACCCTGGGCAGCGCACTGAAGGCGCAGGGCCTGCGCATTCGCCAGCGCGAGCTGGACGCCGTACGCGAACTCGCACGACGCCTGCAGCAGGGCAGCGAACTCGCCTCCCTCATCGAGGAACGCCAGCACGAGCTCCTGCTGATGCACGAGCTCGCCCACCAACCGAGCCGCAGGCCCCTGCTGAGCCCAAGGCAGCGCCGCCGGCTGCTGCATGCTGCCAGTGTCACGGCCATCATCGCGGGCCTCGCTGCGGCACTCGCCGGACTGCTCGGCTGGCGCAGCCCCCATCCGCTGGCGCATGATGCCGGCCCAAGCTCCATCGCCTGAACATGACCCGAACCCTGCCCCTGAACGCCCACCTGATCGATGTCGGCCCTCTCGTCTACGGCTGCATGGCCCTCGGCGGCGACTGGGGCGGCGCTCCCGTCACCGAGACCGACATTGCCCATGCCCATGCCGCTGTCGAAGCAGCGCTGGACATCGGCGTCAAGCTCTTCGACCACGCCGACATCTACCGCCGCGGCAAGGCCGAGGCCGTGTTCGGCGAACTGCTCAAGCGGGACCCGGGCCTGCGTGCCAGGGTGCGACTGCAGAGCAAATGCGGCATCCGCTTCGCCGACGAGGCCAACGTCGGCCGCTACGACCTCAGCGCAGACCACATCGAACACAGCGTCGACGGCATCCTGCGGCGCCTGGCCGTCGAGCACATCGATATCCTGCTGCTGCACCGCCCCGACGCGCTGATGGAGCCGGCCGAAGTGGCCCGCGCCTTCGGGCGCCTCAAGGCGGCCGGCAAGGTCGGGCACCTGGGCGTATCCAACATGCACGCCGGCCAGATGCGCTGGCTGCAAACGGCGCTGAGCGAGCCCCTTGTCGTCAACCAGCTGGAGCTCAGCCTGGCCAAGCTGGACGCCATTGACGCGGGCACCACGTTCAACGATCCACAGGTTGGCTCAAGGCCGGGCAGCATCGCCTGGGCCGGTACGCTGGAGTACGCGCAGCAACACGGCATGCAGCTGCAGGCCTGGGGCTCGCTGGCACAGGGGCGGTTCAACGACCCGGCGGCGTCGGCTGCGGCCCAGGTCGTCCACGAGATCGCCGAGACGCACCGAACGACGAGTAACGCCGTGCTGCTGGCCTGGCTGCTGCGGCACCCGGCAGGGATTCAGCCGGTCATCGGCAGTGGCAATGCCGAGCGCATCCGCGCGTGCGCTGATGCAACCCGGCTCCAGCTGAGCCGGGATGAGTGGTATCGCCTGTATGTGACGGCGCGAGGGCAGGCGCTGCCCTGAACCGCCCGGACGCCTGACATGCTTCGACACCTTGCCATCGCAGTCATGGCCTTGGTGGGCGATGCGGCATGGCCTCGACCCGTGATCTGTATCGCCATCGCAGCCGCATTGCTCGCCATCGTGTACTTGCTGGCACTGCCCGTCGAGCTGCCCGAATGGCCGATCTACACAGTGCTCGGTACCGCCGCCGCGATAGGTTTCATCTGGGACCGCTACTCCAGGCCCTAGTCGCGCCGCTGGCTCAGGCCGTCGAGACCTGCACCAACGGCTGCCTCGGGTGCAGCCTGGCCATCGTCACCACGTCCACATACTCTCCGTTGCGCAGCGCATAGGCCTTGAGCCGGCCCTCGGGCGCAAAGCCATGCCGCTCATAGAGGCGGATGGCGCGCTGGTTGTCGTGATAGACCGTCAGCTCGACGCGCAGGACCTGCGCCCAGTTGTCGGCATAGTCCAGCAGCGCGGTCATCAGTGCCTGACCCACGCCCTGGCCTTGGTTTGCCCTGGCAACGGTGATGCCCAGGCCCATCGCATGGCGGCGGCGCACCGATGGGCCGACCGGGTGCAGCCCCGCGAGGCCCACGGGTTTGTCGCCGAGCAGGGCAGCTAGCGCGATCTCGTTGGAGCCGGCTGCCGGCGGATTCATGCCGGCGATGCGCTGCGTCCACATTTCCTCGCTGGCGAAGGGCAACTGCAAAGTACCGCCAAAGACGTCGGGATCGCTGAACTGTTCGGCAATGGCCGCGGCGTCAGCGGCCTTGACGCGGCGCAGGGTCAATGTCATCGGAGCCTCCTTGGCTTCGCAATGTAGCCCGGCGCTCATCGCGTGGCAGCGACTTCAGCCGCTCGACGGCCGCGTGAAACTTCACCCAGTCCCGCCCCCCGCGCTCGAACAGGCGCACGAAGTCCGGCATCAGCTCGTCATAGGCCGACAGGATGGCAAAGCTGGCGTTGTTGGCTCGCTGGAACCAGACTTCATAGCCCGGCGCCTCCTTGGCTGCCCGCTCCCGCAGCTCGGCCATTACGGCAGCCTTGGCCGCGGCACGCGCCTCGACCGGGCCGGCGTAGACGGCCAGCAACCGTTCCCGCCCCTCGCGCGCCAGCGCCAGGAAGCGCGCCCGCCGCGCCCTGCCGGCCTCGAACGTGGCCAGCGCCTGCGGCTGAGGCGCCAGCCACTGGCGAGCGCCCAGCAGCTCAACCGCGCTGGCATAGGCCTCGTTGAATCCGGTGTCGTCGCCGACGTAGACGCGCTGGTGGGCCAGCTCGTGAAAGATCATGGCTGCCAGCTCGCCCTCGGGGTAGCGGATGAAGGTGTTCAGCAGCGGGTCACCGCCGAGCCAGCGGCTCCAGCCCAGCGTCGAGTAGGCCGCAATGGGCTGCACCTGCACCTCCCAGCCTTCGGCCTTCAACGCATCGGCATGGCGATATGCGTCGTCGCGGTCGAACCAGCCCTGATAGCCCGCGCAGCCCATCAGCGGATAGCACCATGTCTTGAGCTGCAAGCCGAACTCGGGCGCGGCGACGATGTTCCAGACCACGGCCGGGCGGCCCAGATCAGCGTAGCGCCGATAGCTGTTGTTGTCCGGCAGCGCCAGGCGCTGGCTCGCAAAGTCGCGCATCTGCTGGGCTAGACGCAGACGCTCGACGAGGTCGACGGACGTCACGGGATCGGCCAGCCAGTCATCCACCGGCTTGGCGGCACGCACGACGCCAAGATGCCCACCAGCGGCCTGCGCCCAGTGCCCCACCGCGCCGCAGCCGGAGAGGGTCAGCAGCGACGCGGACAGCAACAGCCGTTGGATCAAGCGGCCTCGACCTCGACCAGACAGTCGTAGAACGCCGGCGCGTTGCCCATGTCGGTCAGACGCTGGTGCGTCACCTCGTTGACGTTGCTCCCCTGCACGCCCAGCTTGCGCCACCACACACCCAGGCCGTTGACGACACCGGGTCGCGCGCGCGGGCTGACCCTGAGCTTGGCGACATAGCGGCCTCGGTCGTTGAAGGCGGCCACCAGCGTGCCGTCGGCCAGGCCGCGCGCGGCTGCATCGTCGGCGTACATCTCGATGACGGGCTCGCCCTCGATATCGCGCAGGCTCTTCACGTTGACGAAGCTGCTGTTCAGGAAATTGCGCGCCGGCGGCGAGATCATGGCCAATGGATAGCGCGCCGCCAGCTCGGGAGCAGCCTGGGCGCTCTCGTAGTTGGGCACGAAGTCCGCACCCGCTGCCTGGGCGCGGCCGTTGGGCGTGCGAAAACCGCCATTGGCAAACGGCGCATCCGGGATGGGCAAAGGCTGCCAGCCCTGGCTGCGCAGCAGATCCAGATCGATGTCGGGCGTGAAGGCCTGGGCGGCAAGCTCCTCGTCGGTCGCGCTGAAGGCTTTGTCGGTCAGCCCCATCGCCGCGGCCAATTCGCGGAAGATCTGCGTGTTGGTCTTGGCCTCACCCAGCGGCGCTATTGCCGCCTGGTTCATCAGCACGTCTGTGTGGCCGTACGAGGTGTGCACGTCCAGGTGTTCGAGCTGGGTCGTAGCCGGCAGGACGTAGTCGGCGAGGTCGGCCGTGTCGGTCATGAAATGCTCCAACACGACGGTGAACAAGTCCTCGCGCTGGAAGCCCTTGACCACCTTGGGCGACTCCGGCGCCACTGCTACAGGGTTGCTGTTGTAGACGACGACGGCCTCGATCGGCGGGTCGGCCTGCAGCAGCGCATCGCCGATGGTGCTCATGTTGACCATGCGCGGCTGGCGGCCGGCCAGCAAGTCGGGGCGTTCCAGCTCGGGGTTCTTGTAGGGCGCGTTCCAACCCGAGGCGGACAGCAGCGCGCCGCCGCTGGGATGGCGCCATGCGCCGGTCAGGCAGGGCAGCAGCGCGATGAGGCGTACCGCGTTGCCACCTCCCCGCACCCGCTGCAGGCCATAGTTCATGCGGATGGCGGCGGGAGCCTCCATCACATCCCTGTCCGCATAGTCGCGGGCCAGGCCGCGCACCTCGTCGGCCGTGATGCCGCAGGTCTCGGCCACCCGCTCGGGCGGCCAGGCCAGTGCCTTGGCGCGCAGCTCGTCCCAGCCGTCGACGTGGCTCTCGATGTAGTCGCGGTCCAGCCAGTCGTTGCGGATCAGCTCGTGCATCAACCCCAGCGCCAGCGCGCCGTCGGTGCCGGGCAGCACGGCGATGTGCTGGTGGCATTTGTCGGCCGTCTCTGTCCTGCGCGGGTCGATGCAGACCAGCTTGGCGCCTTCGCGCTTGGCCTGGTTGGCATAGGTCCAGAAATGCAGGTTGGACGTGATGCTGTTGCTGCCCCAGATGATGATCAGCTTCGCACCCGCGAAGTGCCGGGTGTGCATGCCCAGCTTGTGGCCATAGGTCAGCGCCAGGCCGGCACCGCCGGCCGAGGCGCAGATGGTGCGGTCCAGCCGGGCAGCGCCCAGCGCGTTCCACAATCGGCCGGCCATGGCTTCACCCTGGATCAGGCCCATGGTGCCGGCATAGCTGTAGGGCTGGATGCACTGCGGGTCCCTGACCGCCTTCAGCCGCGCCGCGATGTCAGCGATGGCATCGGCCCAGCTCACTTGCACGAAGCGCGGTGCCTCGGTCTTCTTGCTAACACGCTTGAGCGGGTGCAGCACCCGCTCGGCGTGATAGGTACGCTCGGCGTAGCGAGACACCTTGGTGCACAACGCGCCATGGGTGTTGGGATGCTCGGCGCGGCCCTGCACCTTGATGACGCGCTCGTTCTCGACGGTGACCTGCAGCGCGCAGGTGTCGGGGCAGTCATGGGGGCAGGCGCCGAAGACGGTACGGGTGGTCATGGCAATGGCGGATCAGGCTGAACCGCGATTGTCGCCACCCGCCGCCGGCTCTGCTCACAGCTGGCTCATGCCCCCATCGACGATGATCTCGCTGCCGACGATGAAGGCCGACTCCGGCGCGCTGAGATGCAGCACGGTCGCGGCGATCTCCTCTGGCGCACCGAAGCGGCCCAGCGGCACCTGGCTCTGGATCTGCGCGGCCACCTGCGTCAGCGTGTCGGCGTCGAAACCCAGCTTGCCATACAGCGGCGTCGTCACCGGACCAGGACTGATGACGTTGACGCGGGCGCCTTGCGGCAGCAGTTCGGCCGACACCGTCTTGGCCAGAGAGATCAGCGCGGCCTTGCTGGCGGCGTAGACGGCCGAGTTGGGCATGCCGATGTGCGCATTGATGGAGCCGTTCAGCACGATGGATGCGCCCCGGGCCAACACCGGGCGCAGCGCCTGGATCAGGAAGAAGGCACCCCTGACATTGGTTGCGAAGGTACGGTCCCAGAGATCCTCACTGACGTCGGCCAGTGAGGCGAACTCGGCGATGCCAGCGTTGATGAAGACGGCGTCGAGCTTGCGCCCAGCCGCGGCGAGATGGGCACCGAGGGCGCGGGAGCCGTGCACGTCGGCGGCGTCCAGCGGCATCAGCTCGAAGCCTTGGGCGTCCTGCGTCTTACCCGGGCGGGCGGTGATGATGACGTGTGCGCCTTCGGCCGCGAAGGCACGGGCGGCGGCCAGGCCGATGCCGGAGGTGCCGCCGGTGACGAGGACGGTCTTGTTCATGAAGCGGGTCATGGTGTTTCCTTTCAAGGGTTTGAAGCGGCGGTGTTGCCGTGGACTCGATACTCGGCCCGCCCCCCTTTTTGACGTCCGGCCGCATTGGTCGACTCGTACGAGGCTTTCGAACATGCTCAGCGACGACGAGATCCAGTTGATGGAAGCCATCCGCGAAAGCGGCAGCCTCTCGCGTGCCGCGGCCAGCCTGGGCAAGGCGCCGTCCACGGTGTCATACACGCTGCGCCAGATCGAGGGCCGTTTCGACGCGCTGCTGTTCGACCGTCGCCGCTATCGGCTGCAGCTCACCACCGCTGGTGCCCTGCTGGTGCGAGAAGCGGTGCGCCTGCGCGACGACATGCAGCGCCTGACGCGCCGCGTAACGCAGGTGGCCCGGGGCTGGGAGGATCGGCTACGCATCGTCAGCGACGAGATCATCGAATTCGAGTCGCTGCTGCCCGTCATCCACGACTTCGATGCGCTGGACTCGGGCGTCAGCCTGCGCTTCACGCACGAGGTGCTGGGCGGCACTTGGGAGGCGCTGGCCGAAGGTCGGGCTGACCTCGTCATCGGCGCGACCAACGAGCCACCCGCCCTCGTCGGCCTGCAGTGGCGCGAGCTCGGCGAGATGCGCTGGGTCTATGCCGTAGCGCCCCGCCACCCGCTGGCCAGGGCCAGGGCGCCGCTTGGCGCCGAGCAGATGAGGGAGCATCGCGCGGTCGTCGTGGCCGACAGCTCGCGCCGCGGTGATGGCCGAGCCTACGGCCATGGCGCCGGCCAGCCGACGCTGGCGGTGCCGAGCATGACCGCCAAGATCGCTGCCCAGCGCGCGGGGTTGGGCGTGGGCTGGCTGCCAGAGGCGCGCGTGGCGTCGCTGCTTCAGCGCGGCGAGCTGGTCGCCAAGGCGGTCGCCGTGCCGCGCGAGCCCAATCGGCTCTACCTCGGCTGGCGTGCTGGCGATGGCCGCGCGCTGGCCTGGTGGCTGGACCGGCTGAGCGATGCGCGGCTATGCCGGCGTCTCGTCGATGGCGTCGACGCCTACGCCTGAAGCGGCAGCGTCAGCCGCGCGATGCAGCCGTGCGGTGCAGCCGGCAGCAGTTGGGCGCTGCCGCCATGGCGCTCGGCGATCTCGCGCACGATGGCCAATCCAAGGCCGCAACCCTCGCCTGTCGTCGCCCCGCGCACAAAGCGCTCGAAGACGCGCTCGCGCAGCTCGGGCTCGATGCCAGGCCCGTCATCCTCGACGTCCAGCCACAGGTCATCGCCCGCACGGCGCAACCGCACGGTGAGCGTGGCGCCCGAGCCAGCGTAGCGCACCGCGTTGTCGATGAGGTTGACCAGGGCCTCGCGCAGCAGTAGCTCCACGCCCTGCACACGCAGGCCCACATCAACAATGTCCACGCCCAGGTCGCAGCCCGCTGCGAGTGCGCGCGGCACCCAGTCGGTCGTGGCCTCGTGCACGAGGCGATCACAGTCCACCGCCGCCCAGCCCTGCGCCGCCACGGCCTCGGGCTCTGCGCGCGCCAGCACCAGCAACTGGGACACCAGGCGGGCGCCGCGCACGGCGCTCTCGTGCACGCGCTGCAGGCGCTGGCGTAACGCTGGATCAGTGGCCAGCTCGAGCGCGAGCTCCGTCTGGCTCTTCAGCCCCGCCAGCGGTGTGCGCAGCTGGTGTGCCGCGTCGCTGATGAAGCGGCGCTGCGTGGCCAGGTTCTGCTGCACCTGGCCCAGCAGCTCGTTGACGGCACCGGCAAGCGCGCCGACCTCAGGCGGCGCCGCGCGCAGCTGCACCGGGTCCAGAGCATCGGCACGGCGCCCCTCCACCTGCCGCTGCAACTCAGCCAGCGGCTCCAGGCCCTTGCGGATACCGGCCCAGACGACCATGCTCATCAGAGCAATCAGCAGCGACAGCGGCAGCGCCGTGTCCAGCAGCATGCGCCGCGCCAGCAGCTCGCGCGACGCGCTGGAACGGGCGACCTGCACGCGCAACGTCGAGTCCGCTGCACCAGCGGCGCCGAGATGCTGGTCCAGCGAGACGACGCGCATGGGCTCGGGCACGAGGGTGTCGAAGAACACCGGCTCGCCCAGCGCCGGCATACCGGGTGGCGGCGGCAGGCGCGAATCGCCCAGCCGCAACTGGCCCGGTGGCGAACTGACCGTGTAGATGACGCGGCCATCGGGGTCGGCCGAATCGGTGCTGAGGATGTCCTGGGCCGAGCGCGGCAGGTCGACGAAGATGCCGCTGGCCGTGGGCTTGATCTGGCGGGCCAGCGCGCGTGCAGCCTGCAGCAGGCTGGCGTCGACGAGCTCGTCGGCGTGGCGGCTGGCAAGCCGGTAAGCCCCAAAGGCCGCGACCAGCCACAGCACGATCTGCGGCAGCAGCAGCCACAACAGCAATTGCCGGTGCAGCGAACGGCCGTTCACGATGCCGATGTGGCTTCGAGCAGATAGCCCAGGCCGCGCACGGTGCGCACGGCCAGGCCCGAGCCTTCCAGCTTCCTGCGCAGCCGGTGGATATAGACCTCGATGGAGCCCCCCTCGTCGGCCCCCCAGGCCTCGACGATCTGCTGCTTGCTGACGACGCGGTCTCTCTCGGTCAGCAGCAGGTCCAGCAGCGTCCACTCGCGCGGACTCAGCTCCAGCGGTTCGCCACCGATGCTGGCGCGACGCGCCGCACGGTCCAGACTCAACCGCCGCAACTGCTGGGTCTGCGAGGCCGGACGGCCTCGGCGCATCAGCGCATGCAGCCGCGCCTCCAGCTCGGGAAAGTCGAAAGGCTTGGTCAGATAGTCGTCGGCACCGGCCTGCAGGCCCGCCACACGATGATCCAGAGCGTCCAGCGCGGTCAGCACGAGGATGGGCAGGGTGCGGCCGGCCTCGCGCACGCGCTTGAGCACGGTCAGCCCGTCCACCAGCGGCAGGCCGAGGTCCAGGATCGCGACATCGAAGTCCTGCTTGCGAAGCAGGTACTCGGCCACGGCACCGTTCTCGGCCCACTCCACCTTGAACGAGGCGTTAAGCAACTGCTGTTGCAGCGCATCGGCCAGCAGAGCGTCGTCTTCGGCGAGCAGCAGGTTCATGGGGCCGGACTGTAGTCGCGTCGGCCCTCGTGGTTAATACGATATTAAGTTTATTAATCATCAGTAATGATGTCGGCGGACGAAGCGCATGGCCGCGCAGGCTGCCATGGCAGCCTCCGTCCCGATCTTGCAGAACATCCACAGGAGACACCCTTGACCCGCGTTCACATCCAGGACCTCGGCATCCGCTTCGGCAACCATGAGGTCATCAAGGGGCTGGATCTCGACGTGCACAGTGGCGAGTTCCTGGTACTGCTGGGGCCTTCGGGCTGCGGCAAGTCCACGCTTTTGCACACCATCGCCGGCCTCAATCCCGTCAGCAGCGGCAGCATCCACATCGGCGAGCAGGACATGACCAGCGCCGAGCCCAGCCAGCGCGGCGTGGGCATGGTGTTCCAGAGCTACGCGCTGTATCCGACGATGACGGTGAAGGAGAACCTCGCCTTCCCTTTGAAGATGGCCAAGACGCCCAAGGCGGAACTTGAGAAGCGCGTCGCCGCAGCCGCCGACATGCTGCAGCTGGGCCCCTTGCTGGAGCGCCGGCCCAGCCAGCTCTCCGGCGGCCAGCGCCAGCGTGTCGCCATCGGCCGTGCGGTGGTGCGCGAAGCCAAGGTACTGCTGCTGGATGAGCCGCTGTCCAACCTCGACGCCAAGCTGCGCACCGACCTGCGCCGCGAGCTAAAGCTGCTGCACTCGCGCCTGGGCAACACCATGATCTACGTGACGCATGACCAGGTCGAGGCAATGACGCTGGCCACGCGCATCGTCGTCATGCACCAGGGCATCATCCAGCAGATCGGCACGCCCGCAGAGGTCTACGACAAGCCCCGGAACCTGCGCGTGGCCGGCTTTGTCGGTTCGCCGGCCATCAACCGCATCGAAGGCCAGGTCGGCGAAGGTGGTCTGTTCGTGTCGCCCGCGCTGAGCCTGCCGCTGCCCGCGCCCCTGGTCTCGCGCCCACAAGGGGAGGTGTTGACTCTGGCGGTGCGCCCCGAGAACGTGCGCCTGGGAGCCGATCAGACCTTCGGCGGCGAGATCCAGCTCGTCGAGCCGCTGGGCAACCAGCACGTCGTCTGGCTGGGTTGCGCCGGCACCACCCTCTCGGCCGTGCTGCCGGGGCAGCCCGAAGTGGAGGATGGCGCCAAGGTCCGCTTCGGCTTCGACGCGACGAAGACGCTTTGGTTCGACGCCGCTGGCGAGCGACTGGAGGCCTGAGGCCTCAGAACACGTTGGACTTGGACTTCGCCTTCTCCGCGGCGTCACGGTCGTCACGACCTTTGGCCTGCCCCTCGACGGCGGCAAACAGGTCCGCGTTCAGATAGGTCAAGGTGGTGGGCTCGCTGACGAAGAACGGCCGCTTGAAGACGAGCTGCATCCCTTCCGGAAAACGCCAGATGTAGCTGCCGTCGCCGACGTACTCGGCAGCGAAGTCCGGCGTACCCCGAGAAGCCGACGGGTTGCCGTACTTCGACTTGAGCATCTTGCGCAGCGTCTCATTCTGGTAGTCGACCTCGTACTGCGCCGCCATCACCCGGTCGCCGGCATAGGTGACCGTCAGGGTCTTGACTGCGGGGATGCCCAGTGCGACGACGTCAAAGCGTTCGGCCGGGCCTTTGCGCCCCTGGCTCTTGGCGCCGGCGGCGCGGGCCGCCCCCTGGAACTGCGCCACGGACGCCGAGGCGAGATCGATGCTGAACAGCGCCAGCCGCTCGCCGCTGACAGCCGGCGCAGGCGGCGCGGCGTGGCTGGCAGCCGGCAACACGGCAAGGATGGCGCCTGAGACGGCGAGAAGGAGGCCAGCTAGGCGGCGGGACGGATTCATCATGAAGGCAAACGTCGGGTGTTGGGGAACGGGGTCAGAGGCTGGCCTTGAGCTTGCGCAGCTCCTCGGTGGAAAGGCCCGCGTCGTCCATGGGCACTTCGGGCTTGGCAAAGCTCTGCGTCGCATCTGGCTCCGTTGCGGGGCGGTGGCGCGCCGCTGTGCTCGCCGGCCGGGCTGCGGCCTCGGCAGTGCGTGTCGCGGAGCGCGATGCGGGCCGGGGTTGGGCGTGATCCGCGATCGGCGGGGGCGCCAAGACGCGGGCCGGCTGAGCGTCGCCTAAGTGTGTCGAGCCTTCGTCGCGCGCCTGGAGCTGGCCATACAGCCACATCGCGATCGCGGCCACGGCCCAGAAGCCCGCGACCGCCACGACAAAGCGCATCCGAGGACCGGATTGCGCGGCAACGGCACTCCGGCGCTGGGGCGGCTGCGGGTCTGCGGGGGCCTCCAGCAGCCTGCGCACGGCGCGTTGCGCCGTCTGGACGAAGCGTTCCGGCTGGCGCACTTCGGCCAGCGGGTTGTGGGCAAAGTCGTTGCGCACGGACGCGAGGTAGCGCAGATCGGCTACCAGTTCGCCGGCCAGCCGATGCTGGACCGCGCTGACACGCGAATGGATGCCGGTGCCTTCGGCCTGGAATCGGTTCGCGAGGATCCATTCGACCCAGCGGGCCGCCTCCATGACGCCCGCGGTGTCTGCTTGGACGTGCTGGATTTTTCCGATGATCTCGGCCGAGGTGGGCGCCGCGCTCAAGATGAAGCTCCTGTGGAAGGGTGATGCAGGGACCGGCGGGAGTACGAGCTCGGGATCACCAAGAGTCCAAGTTGCTGCCGGAAGAAATGCCCGAGTTGAAGTCATCGGACGAGAACGAATGCGAGGCGAAGGTATCGGACCCGAAGGCATGGTCTGAGCCGAACATGTCGCTGGACTGGGTCCCGTACAGGTTGCCGCCCACGTCGACGCCGCCGATGGAGTCACCGACCATGGGCAGGCCCGTGGCGGGGTTGATCACCGGCAGCGACGAATTGCTGTCGAAGGTGTCGTTCCAGGCAGGGCTGGCATCGTGCGTCGGCGACGCGAACGCCTGCGCACTGAGCGCCCCCAGGGCACCGAGACCCGCGCCAGCGATCACCGCATGGCCGTCATCGCTTGCGGATGAGCGGCGTGGCTCGGCCGAGGTGCCGGCCGGGCGGCTTGCATCCGGCCGCCCCAGCCGGGGTCGGGGGCGCTGCACGGCGAAAAGGCCCACGCAGGCCAGGAAGGCGGCAACAGTCGCCAACGGCATGCGTAGCGGTCCCTGTTCCGTGAACGCTGCAACGACCAGCGCACCGATCAGCCAGCAGACCGCGAACACCGCGGTGACCTTGATGAAATGCAACGCCCTCTGGAACCAGCTCACTTCCCCATCCCTGAGCGTTAGTCAAGCGGCGCATTCTTGGGGAGCCAGGACAGAGGCAGGAGCGGAAATACGCGTCAGGTGTGAACTACTGCAGCCCACGCCGCAAGGCGCGCGGGCTCGAGCAATGCGGCGCTATCGGCATCCACCGTGTCAACACCTGGCACCAGCACGCGGCTTGCGCACACTTTGGCGCCCGCGCAGACCTCGATTGAGGCGGAATCCGCAACAGTCCATTCCTGCCGGTCAGTCTTTTGACCCGGGCCCGAGGCCCGATCTGTCCAGTCGTGCGGGGCGCCCAGAAGGCGCTGGCGCACGGGGACCGCCAACCGGCGGCTCGACAGCCATCGAAAGACAAGACCATGAAGTACAAGACCTATGCCCTCTCCATCCTGGCCCTTGCCGCCAGCTCTGCCGCCTTCGCCCAGTCCGCAAGCCCGCAGGTGACGCTCTACGGCACCCTGGACGCCAACGTGCAGTTGCTTGACGGCGCGGCGCGCCAGACCCGCGTGCAGTCCGGCGGCCTGTCCGGCTCACGCTTCGGCCTGCGCGGCAACGAAGACCTGGGCGGTGGCCTGAAGGCTTTCTTCACGCTGGAATCTGGCATCAATGTCGATGACGGCAGCTATGGCCAGAACAGCTTCTGGGGCCGCCAGGCCTTCGTAGGCCTGGGCACGCCCTACGGCTCTGTATCGCTGGGCCGCCAGTACGGCAGCGTCTACACGCTGACCAACGAGTTCAGCCAGTTCTCCAACGTCGGCACCGGCGCCAGCACGGCCGTGATCGGTGGCTTCGGCGGCTACGAGCCGGTTCGCGGCAGTGACAACTCAGCCACCGGCAACGGCGGCCCGGCACGGGTCAACAACTCGGTGAAGCTGGAGAGTGTCAACTACGGCGGTTTCAGTGCCGGCGTGCTGTGGGGGCTTGGCGAAGTGGCAGGCGACACCAAGGGCAACCGCGTCGCGGATCTGTACGGTCGCTACACAGGCCACGGTTTCGACGCGATGCTGTCGCTGGTTGACGACAAGGCCGATGCGCTGGGTCGCAACCTGCGCACGGTGTCGGCCGCCGCCGCCTACGACTGGGGCAACGCTCGCCTCAACGGCGGCGTGATGCAGGTCGATGACCGCAGCGCCGCCGACCGCGACGGCAAGGGCTACTGGCTGGGCGCGAGCTATCGGATGGGCCAGCACCTGATCAAGGGCCAGTACGTGGAAAGCAAGAACGACGGCGCACTGGCCGACGGCAAGACCCAGGCCTTTGGCGTTGGCTACCAGTACGACCTGTCCAAGCGCACCGCGCTGTACAGCTCGCTGACCCGCTTCAAGAACGATGGCGCAGGGTACGTCAGCCGTGCGGCCGGCACCATCCCCGTGGGTTTGACCGACGCGAACGATCGCAACCTGACCGAGTTCGTGGCCGGCATCCGCCACAGCTTCTGAGTCCGGACCCAGGACAGTCAGCCGCTGGGTGAAGGCCGGGCGGTGTGCCAGCCGATTGGCATCACCCCGGCCCGACGAGCACGGCCCCCCCCGCGTTCCTCCCGGGTGCGCACAGATCCCGACGCGCACCCTTGGCCCAGCCCGCAAGGGTTGGGCTTTTTTTTGGCCGCGCATCGCGGCCCTGCGTTCACTCTTCCTTGTAGATGCGCACCCAGTCCACCAGCATGCGCGCCGGCAGCGGCGTGGTGGCGTCGGGCGCACCGGGCCAGTCGCCACCAACCGCGAGGTTGAGGATGACGAAGAACGGCTTCTCGAACACCCAGGTGCCGCCGGCCGGCAGTAGCGCAGGCGTCAGGCGGTGGAACTCGACACCGTCGACGTACCAGACGATCTCGTTGGGTCGCTTGACAATGGTGTAGGTGTGAAAGTCGCTGGCTACCGGGGCGCCGAACTCGCGCGGCTTGGCGATGCCCTGCGCGCCGGAGTAGCCAGGGCCGTGCAGCGTACCGTAGGTGGTGCTGGGGGTCTTGCCAACAAACTCCATGATGTCGATCTCGCCGGACTTGGGCCAGCCCACCGCCGCGAGGTCGGTGCCCAGCGCCCAGAAGGCCGGCCAGATGCCCTGGCCGGCCGGCAGCTTCATGCGTGCTTCGACCTTGCCATAAGTGAAGCCGACCTTGCCGCTGGTATGGATGCGGGCCGAGGTGAACTCGCAGGGCTTGCCGTTCCAGCATGGGCCGGGGTTGCTGGCCTTCTCGGCCGTAATGACCAACATGCCGGCGCCGTCCATCTGCGCGTTGCGCGCGTTGGCGGTGTAGTACTGGAACTCGTGGTTGCCCCAGCCGTTGTTCTCGGCGTTGCCAAGGTCATAGTTCCAGGCCGCCTTGTCAGGCACGCTGCCGGCGGCGCCACTGAACTCGTCGCTCCAGACCAGCGTCCAGGTCTTTGACGGGGCAGGGGCAGGCGTAGGAGCCGCTGTGGCGGAGCCGCCGCCGCCGCAGGCGGTCAGCACGGCGGCGATGACGGGCAGCGCGCCACGCCAGGGGTGGGGGGCGGGGGTGGGTTTGTTCATGCATGTCTCCTGTGTTGTCGATGTTGTCGTGGACTCAGCCGCGCCAGGCCTGGAGGAAGTCGCGGTACCAATCGGCGCTGGCCTTGGGCGTGCGGTCCAACGTCTTGTAGTCCACATGCACGATGCCGAAGCGCTTTAGATAGCCGCTGGCCCATTCGAAGTTGTCCATCAGGCTCCAGACCATATAGCCGGCCATGGGTACGCCCTGCTGCATGGCACTGGCCACGGCGGCGATGTGGCCGCGCAAATAGGCGATGCGGTCGTCATCCTGCACTCGGCCGTTGGCAAAGGTCTGGTCCCTGAAGGCACCGCCGTTCTCCGTCACGTAGACGGGGGGCAGCTCAGGGTAGTCGCGGTGCAGCAGGCACAGCAGATCGGTCAGTCCCTGCGGATAGACCTCCCAGTCCATGTCGGTGACGGGCAGGCCGCGCTCCTTGGCGCCCCAGTCAGCACCGCTCGCCGACACCACGGTACGGGTGTAGAAGTTGACGCCCAGGTAGTCCATCGGCTGGGCGATGGATCTCATGTCGCCAGGCTCCACGACGGGTGCGTCGGCGCCCAGCTCGGCCAGTACCTCCTCGGGATAGCAGCCCTTGAAGAGGGGGTCGGCATACCAGCGCCGGCCGCGCGCATCGGCCATCGCGGCAGCCGCGATGTCCTCCGGCATGGCCGTGGCCGGCACGCACGACGACAGGTTGAGCACGATGCCCAGTTGGCTCTTCGCGCCGTCGGCGCGCAGCGCCTGCAGCGCAAGGCCGTGGCTGAGCAGCAGGTGGTGCGACACCTGCGCGGCAATCTTGCGACTCTTGATGCCTGGCGCGAAGTTGCCATGGTCATGGCCCAGCGTGGCGACGACCCAGGGTTCATTGTGCGTCGTCAGGCCGTCGATGCGGTCGCCAAGGCGGGCCTGGACGTGGCGCGCGTAGTCGACGAAGCGGTGCACGGTGTCTCGATCGTTCCAGCCGCCACGCTCCTGCAAGCCCTGCGGCAAGTCCCAATGGTTCAGCGTGGCCCAGGCCTTGATGCCGCGCTGCCTCAGCCCGTCCACCAAGCGCTCGTAGAAGTCCAGTCCCTTGCCGTTCCAACCGCCATGGCCGAGGGGCTGCACGCGCGGCCAGGCGATGGAGAAGCGATAGGCATTGACGCCCAGCGACGCGATGAGGTCAAGGTCCTGCTCAAGGCGGTGGTAGTGGTCGCAGGCGATGTCGCCGTTGCTGGCGTCGGCAATGGCGCCGGGCTGCTTGCAGAAGCGATCCCAGATTGACTCGCCCTTGCCATCCGCGTGGGCTGCGCCTTCGATCTGGAAGCTGCTGGTGGCCACACCCCAGACGAAGTGGGGCGGGAACTGGCGGTGCAATGGGCTTTGGGACATGGGCATTTACTTGACGGCGCCGGCGGTCAGGCCCGCAATGAGCTGGCGCGACGAGATGACGAAGAGGACCAGCAGGGGCAGCGTCGCGATGGCCGAACCGGCCATCAGCGCCCCCCACTCCGTGCTGGTGGTGCTGAAGAGGCTGCGCAACGCCAGCGGCAGCGTGTAGTTCTCGGCGCTGCGCATGACGATGAGCGGGTTCATGAAGTTGTTCCATGAACTGATGAAGGTGATGAGGCCCAGCGTGCCCAGGGCCGGCTTCATCAGCGGCAGCGCGATACGCCAGTAGATGCCCAGCTCGCTGGCGCCATCGATACGCGCGGCACTGAGCAGCTCCCGCGGCACCGTGGAGGCCGCGAACTGGCGCATCAGGAAGATGCCGAATGCGCTCGCCGCACCCGGCAGGTACAGCGCGCGGTGGGTGTCTATCCAGCCGAGCGCATCCATGACCATGAAGGTGGGGATCATGTTCATGAAGGCGGGCACCATCAGCGTGCCCAGCACCAGCGCGAACAGCGGCTTCTTGAAGCGGAACTCCAGCATCGCGAAGGCGTAGCCGGCCATGGAGCAGAACAGCAACGTCAGCGCCGTGGACATCAGGCCAACGTAGAGACTCCAGCCGACGTTCTTCCAGAACGGCAGCCGCGTGGTCAGCACCTGGATGTTGTTGAGCAACTCACCGCTGAACCACAGCGGCGGCGGCACGTTGAAGATGTCCGTGCGCGACTGCGTCGCAAACACGAACATGAAGTAGAACGGCGCCAGCATGATCAGCGCGCCAACGACGACGATGGCATAGGCCAGGAGCTTGGAAGTCCGGTTCATGCCTTCACCTGCCGTTCCGCGAACGCCTTGTTGGTGAGCCAGGTGAGCGCAGCGATGACGCCGAACATGATCCAGGCCAGCGCACTGGCCCCACCGAAGTCACTGAAGTCGAAGGCCAGCCGGTACAGGTAGATGCCCACGGTCATCGCGGCCTGGTCCGCGCCACCCTTGCCGTTGGTCAGGATGAAGGGCTCCTCGAAGAGCTGCAGGCCACCAATGACGGACAGCGTCACGCCAAACAGGATCATGGGTCGCAATCCAGGCAGCGTGATGCGCCAGAACTGCTGCCAGGGGCCGGCACCGTCGAGCTTGGCGGCCTGGTAGAGGTCGTGCGGGATGGTCTGCAGCGCGGCGAGATACAGCACGAGATTGAAGCCGACGTAGCGCCAGAACACGACGATGGCGACCGCCGGCTTGATGGCCTCCGGCGAACGCATCCAGTTGATGTTCTCGGTGCCGAACAGCGCATGCAGCGCCTGGTTGACCAGCCCGTAGTCGGTGGAGAACAGCGAGCCGAACAGCATCGCGATGGCAACGGTGGACGTGATGTAAGGCAGGAAGTAGGCGCCCGAGAACAGGCCGCGCCAACGACCGAGCGCCTGATGCAGGAACACCGCCAGCGGCAGCGCAACCAGGTGCTGCGGCACGCCCGACATGATGGCCAGCCAAAGCGTGTTGTAGAGGGACTTCCAGAACCAGCCGTCGGTCAGTGCGAAGACGAAGTTGTCCAGGCCGACGAACTGCATGGCGTCCAGTCCGCTGGTCGGCTCCCAGCTCTGGAACGCCAACCACAGCGAGAACAGCAGCGGGAACAGGCCGAACACGACAAACAGGATCAGGAAGGGGCTGACCAGGACGTAGGGCGCCCAGCGGCTCGGGATGCGGAGTCTCATCGGTTCGCGCGGTGGACGAGCAGGGCCTGGGCGTCCGCCAGGGCCTTGGGGATGGGCTTGCCGTACTCCAGCACGTTGTCCAGCTCGGCGTTGACGACCTCGTCCGCGAACTTCTGCTGCTTGTGCATCTTGACGGCGGGAATGCGTCGCGCCGCCTCCCTCCACAGGACGCGGGCATGCTGTCCACCCAGGAAGGGCACGGGCTGGTCGAAGAAGGCGTCGTCCTGCGCCGCCAGCAGGGCCGGGAAAGCGTCCTGCGTGCGGAAGGCGTCGAGCTGGCGCTGGCGGTCCAGGGTCAGTTCCTGGACGAGCTGCCAGGCCAGTTGCTTGCGTTCCGGCGCAGAGCGGCGTGGGATGGCGTAGTAGGTCCCGCCATAGGAGCAGAAGGTGTTCTCGGGCAACTGGGCCACGCGCCACTTGCCGGCGGTGCCAGGAGCCACCCAGTTGGCCATCTGGCCGGCCATCCAGCCACCCGAGATCTCCGTGGCGAGTCGCCCGCGCTTGAGCATCTCGGCCCAATCGTTGAACCACACCTCCACGCGCGCGTCCAAGCCCTGGCGGCGCACCTTGCGCGCCAGCTCGAAGGCGCGCACGAAGCGCGGCGAGGTGACCTGCGCCCGCCCCTCGTTGTCGAAGAACTGGCCCTCGCCCGGCGGTGTTCCGGCGCGCACGATGATGTCCTTGAGCAGGCGTACGTCGCCAATCAGATAGGCGCCGGTCCTGGCCTTGATCTGCATGCCGGCCTCGACGTAGCCCTCCCACGAGCGCGTCAGGTCCGCCTCCGTCAGGCCGGCCTGGGCCAGGAGGTCCACACGATAGAACAGCGACCCGGGGCCGATATCGCTGGGCATGGCGACGATGGCGCCCTGGCGGTTGCGGGCCGTGTCGATCGCAAAGGGCACGAAGCCGTCCCGGAAGCGCTCCGCGCCGAACGCTGGCGCCGACAAATCCTCCAGACCCGATCCCAGCGAGAAGCGGCCCAGATAGCTGGTCTCCAGCGCGATGACGTCGGGCAAGTGACCCGAGGTGGACAACGCCGTCGTCATGGCCGTGTGGTGGTCGTCGTACTGGCGGCTGATGACCTGGGTGCGGATATCGGGGTGGCGCTGGCTCCAGCCCTTGAGCAGGTCCTTGGCGATGACGTCCACGAGCGGAAAGGCCGCCACCGTCAGCGGCCGCTCCGTCCTGGCCTCGCCCACGCCAGCTGCGCCGCCCAGGGCGGCGGCGAGCAGATGACGTCGAGGGATGGAAAGTGGGTTCTGCATGATCTTGAAAGCGCTTTCAAGATTGTGCGTCCATGCGCCGTCGCTCCCCAGCCGCACAAACCCTAGGGCGCCCGGGGGTGGGGGCGGCCAGGACGGCGAATTCCCACGGCAAACGTCAGCGAAACCTCAGCCGCTACGGCGGTCGTCGAAGGGCGCGAACACCTCGGCCACCCAGTCCGCAAACACCCGCAGCTTGGCATTTAGATGCCTGCCACTGGGGTAGATCAGGTGCATCGGATGGCGCGCGCGCGTCCAGTCGGTCAACAGTGCCACGAGCGCGCCGCTCGCCAGGTGGGGCGCCACCATGAAGCGGAAGGTCTGGCCCACGCCCAGACCAGCCAGCAGCACACTGAGGTGGGCCGTGCTCTCGTTGACGGCGACGCCCGAGGGCGCCTGCACGACGACTTGCTCCTCGCCACGCTGGAAATGCAGCGGGAACGCCTTGCCGCTGAGTGACGAGAAATAGCCCGCGACCGTATGCGCCAGTGTCTGCAGCTCGGCCGGCTGGGTGGGCACGCCGTGCGCGGCCAGGTAGGCCGGGCTGGCGCAGGTCACATAGTCCAGACTGGCGATGCGCCGCGCCACCAGCGATGTGTCGGCCAGTTCGCCGCCGCGGATCACACAGTCCACACCGTCGCCAATCAGATCCACCGGCCGATCGTTGACGCCCAGATCGAGCTGGATGTCCGGGTAGCGGTCCCGAAACGCCGGCAGGGCGGGGATCAGGATGAGGTTGGCCAGCGATGAGCCGATGTCCACCCGCAGCCGTCCTCGCGGCCGCACGCGGGCGCTGCCGGCGCTCTCGTCCATCTCGTCCAGTTCCCCCAGCAGGCGGACGGCACGCTCGTAATACGCAACGCCCTCGGGCGTCACGCTGACACGCCGGGTCGTGCGCTGCAGCAGCTTGACCTGCAGGTGGCGCTCGAGATCGCTGATCAGCTTGGACACCGTTGGACGCGGTACGCCCAGCGCATCGGCCGCTTTGGAGAAGGCGCCGGCCTCGGCGATGCGCACGAACACGCGCAGGGCAAGTAGTTGGTCCACGCCCCATTATCTACACGCATGAATTTACATGTTCAGTTTTACGTATTTATTCACAGCTATGAATAAACCATAGTTTCGACGTCCACATCAAACCGGAGAAACCAGATGGGAACCAGCAACAAGCTCAACGGCAAGATCGCCGTCGTCACGGGCGGCAGCAGCGGCATCGGCTTCGCCGCGGCGCAAGCCTTCGCCGCCGAAGGCGCATTGGTCTACATCACGGGTCGGCGCCAGGCCGAACTGGACGCAGCAGTCCTGGCCATCGGCCCGCGAGCTGTCGGCGTGCAGGCCGACTCATCCAAGCCGGCCGACCTGGAGCGCCTCTATGCTCGGGTGCAAGCCGACCACGGCCGCATCGACGTGCTCTACGCGAACGCAGGTGGCGGGTCGATGCTGCCGCTCGGCGCCATCACCGAGAAGCACTACGCCGACACCTTCGACCGCAACGTCAAGGGCGTCGTCTTCACGGTGCAGCAGGCGCTGCCGCTGCTAAGCGCCGGTGCCTCGGTGATCCTGGCGGGCTCGACCGCCGCACTCAAGGGCACGGCCAGCTTCAGCATCTACTCGGCCAGCAAGGCCGCCGTGCGTGCCCTGGCCCGCAGTTGGGTGTTGGACCTGAAGGACCGCGGCATCCGCGTCAACACGCTGTCGCCCGGCCCCATCCACACGCCCGGCCTGGCCGAGCTCGCCGGTCCCGACACCGCCCAGCAGCAGGGTCTGCTGGACTACCTGACCGGCCAGATTCCCATCGGCCGCATCGGCCAGCCGCGCGACGTGGCCGCCGCAGCCGTCTTTCTGGCGTCAGACGACGCCGGTTTCATCACCGGCATCGACCTGTTCGTCGATGGCGGCATCGCCCAGATCTGAAGGAGCCCGCCATGAACATCCCCGCCCAACTGCTGCAACGCTATCTCGACAGCATCCGCGACCCTGCCGCAGCAGCCGCGCTGTTCTCTGCAGACGGCGTGCTGGAACTGCCCACCGTCCAGGCCCGCGCCCAGGGTCCGGCCGCCATCGAGGCGCTGATCCACGGTCTGCTTGCCAAGGTGCCAGACTTCCGCTTCAAGGACGTACAGATCTTCATCGACACGCCCGACCAGGCCTTCGGCGAGTACAGCGTCGAAGCACAGGTGGCCGCCACCGGCAAGATCTACAAGCAGACCTATGCCGGGCGCCTCGTGGCCGAGGGCGGCCGGATCCGGCTGCTGCGCGAGGCGCTGGACACGGCCGCCGCTGCACGCGCTTTCAGCCCCGATTGATACGCGCTGCCGCCACGCCGGGGCCACGCCTACACTCGCAGCCTTGCCCCTCGCCGCCGACATGTCGACCAAGCCGCCCGTTCCGCCCTCCGCCAAGAAAGCGCCTTCAAGCCGCCCGGACGGCGTCGTCACGCTGGAACAGGTGGCTGAGTTGGCCGGCGTGTCGCCGAGCACGGTATCGCGCATCCTGAACGGTACAGCCGCCGTCAGCCAAGCCAAGAAGGATGCCGTACAGGCTGCCATCCAGGAGCTTGGCTTCCGGCCCAACCCGGTCGCCCGAGGCTTGGCGGGCGGTCGCACGCTCAGCGTGGGGGTCGTCACGCAGATCATTTCCAGCCCGTTCTACGGTGAAGCGCTGCTGGGCATCGAGCGCGAACTGGAACGCGCCGGCTACGTACCGCTGTTCGTATCGGGCAACTGGCACGAGGACGACGAGCGCAAGGCCATTGAAACCCTGCTGTCCCGCCGTGTCGACGGCGTCATCGTGCTGGCGGGCCGCATCGCCGATGCGGAACTGGCCAAGGTGTCGGACAACCTGCCCGTCGTGGTCGTGGGACGCCAGTTGGCCGGACCGCAGCTGTTCAGCTTCAGCTTCGACAACCGCGAGGGAGCGCGGCTGGCCACCCAGCATCTGATCGACCAGGGCCACCGCCGTATCGCGTTCATCGCCGGCGACCTGATGCACGACGATGCCGTCGAGCGTCAGAACGGCTATTTCGACGCGCTGGCTGCGGCCGGCATCGCCGTCGACCCCAACCTCATCGTGCAGAGCGACTACACCGAGGCCGGCGGCATGCTGTCGGTCACCCGGCTGCTGGAACGGGACGCGCACTTCACGGCGCTATTCGCCTCCAACGACCAGATGGCCATCGGTGCCTGCCTGGGCCTTCACCGGCGCAACCTGCGTGTGCCGGACGACGTGTCCCTGGTCGGCTTCGACGATCTCATCATGGCGCGCTATGCCATGCCGCCGTTGACCACGGTGCGCCAGTCGGTCTACGAGATCGGCGTCGAGGCCGCGACCGCCATGCTAGAGATGTTGCGGGGCGGCCAGCCCAAAGCGCAGCTCCCCGGCCCCGAGCTGGTTGTGCGCGAGAGCACCCGGCGCATGCAGCGCTGAGCGCTCGCCTCTTCCTGCAGGAACGATACCGGGCCGCCTGCGGCGTCCATCGAGTGCGCTGCGGGCGACTGTTGTTCCGCCCGGGTAAACCATGTGGCCGACCTCCGGCGGGCGCAGCATCATGATTTGAAAGCGCTTTCAGTACTTTCATCGGAATACCGCTTTTCAACCCTGGACAACCCTGAGCGCAGCGCTTCCCTGCATCGCCCCCCGGCGGGAGCAATACCGGGAGGCGAAGCAGTGACGGCGGCCACAGCCGGGCCACAACCAATCTGTGTTGCCGCCCCGCCGCGACCGAGGGTGTTGCCTAGGTTGAAAGCGCTGCCAATGACATATGCTTGAAAGCGCTTTCAGCTCGACATCGAGCCACACACGACAAGATCACAACTCTGGAGACAAGTGAATGAGACAGCCACGCCCTGCCCTTCGCCTCACAACCCTGGCCGCCGCCAGCGGCCTGTTGTTCGCCAGCGCCGCCGCGCACGCGCAGGTCGCAGCCCCCGCCGCCAAGGACAAGGACACGCAGCAGCTCGAAACCGTCGTGGTGAAGGGCATTCGCTTCAGCCTCGAAACCTCGGTGGCGACCAAGCGCAACTCCGACTCCATCGTCGAAGCCATCTCGGCTGAGGACATCGGCAAGCTGCCTGACGCCAGCATCGCCGAATCGCTCGCCCGCCTGCCCGGCCTGACCGGCCAGCGCGGTCCGGATGGCCGCGTCAACGTGATCTCCATCCGCGGCCTCTCGCCCGAGTTCTCAGGCGTACTGCTGAACGGCCGCGAGATCGTCAGCTCCAACGACAGCCGTGCCGTCGAATACGACCAGTTCCCCGCCGAGCTGGTCAACGCGGCCACCATCTACAAGACGCCCGACGCCAGCCTGGTGGGCCAGGGCCTGTCCGGCACGGTCAACATCCAGACGCTGCGCCCGCTGAGCCTGGGCAGCCGCCAGGTGGTCGTGAGCCTGCGCGGCGAGCGCAACTCCAACGGCACCATGGTGCCGGGCGTCACCGGCGCCACCGGCATGCGATTCTCGGCCTCCTACGTCGACCAGTTCGCCAACCGCACGCTTGGCGTGGCGGTGGGCTTCGCGCGGCTGGACTCGCCCTCGCAGACCAAGCAGACCGAACTGGTGGAGTATGGCGACTACACGCCCTACGGCCTGCCGCTGACGGGCAACGCGCCGTCCAAGGTGGGTACCGGCCAGGCCTTGCTGCCCATGTACTGGACCGCCCAGACCGCCACCAAGAAGAACCTGCGTGACGGGCTGGTGGCCGTCGTCGAATACAAGCCCAGCGACGACCTGCATTCGCAGGTGGACCTCTACTACTCCAAGTTCAAGACGCACGAGGTCGCGGGCAAGTGGCAGCAGAGCCTCTTTGGCAATTGGTCCGCCGGCATCACGCCAGCGATGAGCAACATCACCACTGAGCAGATCGGCAACAACACCTTCGCCACCGGTGCCACGATCTCGCAACTGGTCGCCAACGTCGGCAGCATGGATACGCGCCGCACCGACGACATCGTCGCGCTGGGATGGAATACCAGCCTCAAGCTGAACGAGAACTGGAAGGCGGTGACCGATCTCAGCTATTCGCGCGACAAGCGCAACGAGCGCTACGCCGAGGCCTATGGGGGCGGCTACGACTACGCCAACAAGGCCTGGACCTACGGCGCCTACCGCTGGAACGTACCGACCAACGGCGACCCGCAGACCTTCACGCCCGTGCTGGCCGACCAGCTGTCCAACCCCGCCAAGATGGCCTTCGGCGACGTGGCCGGTATGGACTGGGTGCCCAACGAGGCCTGGTTGGGCGCCATCCGCCACCCGGAGGTCAAGGACGAGATCAAGTCGGCCCGCATCTCGCTGGAACGCTCGCTGGATGGCTTCTTCAGCCATCTGACGCTGGGCCTGAACTACACCGAGCGCGGCAAAGACGTGGCCAAGAACGAAGACCGGCTGCTGATGAAGAAAGACGCCAACGGCGAGTTCATCCGTTCCATCCCCACCAGCGTCGTGCAGCAGCCCTTCGACATGAGCTGGGCCGGCATCCCTCAGATGCTGCGCGTGGATGTTCCCGGGCTGGTCGCCAGCGGCGCCATCACGCTGGAGGAGGGCCAGTTCAGCAAGTGGGTGGCCAACAACTCCAACGTGCGCGAGAAGGTCCGCACCGCGTTCAGCAAGCTGGACATCGACACTGATCTGTGGGGGCTGTCGCTGCGGGGCAACCTGGGCCTGCAGGTGGTACACGCCAGCCAGAGTTCCGAAGGTTGGGAGTACCGCGGCAACGACGAGATGCCCGACAAGAGCCTGCTGTTCAAGCGCACCGGCGGTACCAGCTACACCGACGTGCTGCCCAGCATCAACCTGGTGGCAGACTTCCGCAACAACTGGATCGCCCGACTGGGGCTGGCCACGTCCATCGTGCGCCCCAACATCGTGGATATGCGCGCCGGCACCAGTACGCCGGCCGTCAACGGCGATGCGGCTGGTACGCCACACGCTGGCGAATGGACCACGGCCTACGCCGGCAACCCCGAACTCAAGCCCTGGCGCGCCGCGGGTATCGACCTGTCGGTGGAGCGCTACTTCGGCAAGCGTAGCTACGTGTCGCTGGCCGGCTTCCGCAAGAACCTGCTCAGCTACATCTACAACCAGCTGACAGCCGTGGATGCTTCTGGATTCCCGCAAGTGGCTCCCCCGGGGGTCACGCCCAAGCCCATCGCGCCCATGATCCAGCCGCGCAACGGCACTGGTGGCAAGGTGGAGGGCATCGAGTTCGCCGCTGCGCTGGAAGGCGGGCTGCTCGCCAAGGCGCTGGACGGCTTCGGCGTCATCGTCAGTGCCTCCAAGCTGCGCAGCTCCATCAAGGACCAGAATCCCGACCCGACCGTCAGCACTGCTCGCGACGTCCCCCTCAACGGCCTGTCGGGCCGCTCCAACAGCGTGACGCTCTATTACGAGCGCGACGGCTTCTCGGCCCGCTTCAGCCAGCGTTACCGCTCGCCATTTACGGCCACCACGCGCGACATCTTCCTGAACAACACGACGCTGCAACAGGCCGCCGACAAGGTGGCGGACATGCAGATCGGCTACGCGTTCGAGGAAGGCAGCCTCAAGGGCCTGGGGCTGACGCTGCAGGTGGGCAATATCTACGACAAGCCAACGATGAACTACAAGTCTCTTGGTGGCGAGGCGCCGGACAAGACGCAGCTGATGCCCAACTACATCCGCTACTTCGGTCGCACCACGACAGTGGGCCTGACCTACAAGTTCTAATGCGCGGATGAGCAACGTGAACGCCGTGCGCAGCCTCGTCGTCGTGGGCGGCGGCACTGCCGGCTGGATGAGCGCTGCCGCCTTTGCCAAGGCGCTGGGCGGCAGCGTGCAGATTCGGCTGGTGGAGTCGGACGAGATCGGCATCATCGGTGTTGGGGAAGCCTCCATCCCCAACCTGACCGAGTTCAATCGCGCCCTGGGCGTCGACGAGGATGAGTTCCTGCGCGCCACGCAGGGCTCGTTCAAGATGGGCATCGAGTTCGTCAACTGGGGTGCGGTCGGCGAGCGCTACATCCACGGCTTCGGCCGTGTCGGCCAGCCCGAGGACACGGTGCCCTTCCACCAGTTCTGGCTGCGCATGGCCCGGCAGGGCAAGGTCCGGCCGCTGGGCGAGTACTCGATCAACACGGCCGCACCGCGCGAGGCCCGCTTCATGCGCGCGCGGCCGGACATGCCGGGCTCTGCGCTGGCCGAGATCGCCCACGCCTACCACTTCGACGCCAGCCTTTACGCGCGCTTCCTGCGCCAGTACGCGGAGCAGCGCGGCGTGCGTCGCACCGAGGGCAAGGTGTCGAGCGTGGAACAGCACGAGAACGGCCACATCGCGGCCTTGCGCATGGAGAGCGGCGAGCGCATCGCGGGCGATTTCTTCATCGACTGCACGGGCATGCGCGCGCTGCTCATTGGGCAAACGCTCAAGGCCGGGTACGAGGACTGGTCGCATTGGCTACCCTGCGACCGCGCCATCGCCGTGCCATGCGAGCGCATGGACCCGCTGCTGCCCATGACGCGTTCCACGGCGCACTCGGCCGGCTGGCAGTGGCGCATTCCGCTGCAGCACCGCACCGGCAACGGTCATGTCTACAGCAGCCGCTTCATGGAGGCCCAGGACGCCGAGGCCATCCTGATGGCTGGGCTGGACGGCAAGCCCACTGCCGCGCCGCGCCACCTGAGCTTTCGCACCGGCCGCGCCGGGCGCTTCTGGATCGGCAACTGCGTCGCCGTGGGGTTGTCCAGCGGCTTCCTGGAGCCGCTGGAGTCCACGAGCATCCACCTCATCCACATGGCGGTCGCACGCATCCTGGAGTTTTTTCCGAACGCCGGCTTCGACGCCACTGACATCGACGAGTACAACGCCCTGACCCGCGAGGAGTTCGAGAACGTGCGCGACTTCCTCGTGCTGCACTACAAGCTCACGCGGCGCGACGACTCCCCATTCTGGAACTACTGCCGCCAGATGGAGGTGCCGGAGCGGCTTGCGCGCAAGATGGCGCTGTTCGCCTCCAACGGGCGCGTCTACCGCCGCAGCGACGAGCTGTTCGCCGAGTCGAGCTGGCTGCAGGTCATGGTCGGTCAGGGCCTGATGCCGCGCGGCCACCATCCTTTCGCCGACCAGCCGGACGAGGCCGAGGTGCTCGCCTACTTGGAGAACGTGCGCCAGGTGGTGGGCAAGTGCGTACAGGTCATGCCCAGCCATGCGGAGTTCATAGCCCGTCACTGTGCAGCACGCCCCGCCGCGACCGTCGCGACACCCCAGCCGGCTTGACTTCAGCCTCCAGGCAACGTCTGGTTCGGCGGCGCTCCCTTGATGTTGCGCCGTCCTTGTTCGCCACTTGGCGAGGCCGCGGAAGCGGCCATTTTTTTGCGCGGGCTTGAAAGCCCCACAGCCACCCCGACATTTGACGTCGATCGAAAATCGCTCTTGTCATGAAGATCAACCACGCGCCCCAAGCCCGCATCACTCACTGAAGCGTCTTCGACCGTGTTCGGAAGGCGCCATGCCTTCCGGTTCAGCAAGCAACCCCGGCAGGCACGCACCTCCCGGGGTTTTGTTTTTCTGATCCGACTTCCACCATGTTCAACCGCACCTTCGACAAGCTGATCGCCACGATTTCCGAGCGCCGGAGCGCGGCTCGGCCCTGCCTGTCGCGTGCGCGCTTCGGCGTCCTGCCTTCGCGCTAGCCCTCGGCGATTCCGCTGAGGGCCTGCCCCTCACCCATTCAGGAATCGCCATGAACTCGAACAACTCCCGCCAACTGCGCAACATCGGCGTCATCGCCCACGTCGACGCGGGCAAGACCACCACCACCGAACGCATCCTGTTCTACACGGGCGAAAACCATCGCATCGGCGACGTCAACGACGGCAACACGACGATGGACTTCGACCCACAGGAGCGCCAGCGCGGAATCACCATCCACAGCGCGGCCACGACCGTACACTGGCAGGGCACGCAGATCAACCTGATCGACACGCCCGGGCACATCGACTTCAACCTCGAGGTGCGACGCTCCCTGCGCGTACTGGACGGCGCCATCGTCGTGTTCGACGGCGTGGCAGGCGTGGAACCCCAAACAGAGACCAACTGGCGCCTCGCGGACGAGTACCGCGTGCCGCGCCTGGCCTTCGTCAACAAGCTGGACCGCGTCGGTGCGGATTTCCAGCGCGTTGTTGCGTCCATCCAGGACCGCCTGTCCGTGCGCGCGCTGCCGCTACAGCTGCCCATCGGGGCCGAGAGCCAGTTCCGCGGCGTAGTGGACCTGATTGCCATGCACGCCCTCGTCTGGGAACGCGACGATGCCTCCGCACCGCCGCGCATCGAAGCCATCCCGCCCGAGCTGCTGAGCGCCGCCGAAGCTGCACGCGCACATATTCACGAGGCCGCCGCCGAACAGGACGACACGCTGCTGGACGCCTGGCTGAGCGGCAACGCACTGCCACCGGACGCACTGCGTGCAGCGCTGCGCCGCGGCACCATCGCTGGCGCCTTCGTACCCGTGCTGGCCGGCTCGGCCTTCCGCAACCGGGGGGTGGAGCCGCTGCTGGACGCCGTCGTCTCCTACCTGCCCGCACCCGGCGAAGCGCCCGGCGCGGCGCCCACCGACGGCCCGCTGTCAGCACTGGCCTTCAAGCTCAATGCCGACGACCACGGTGCAATGGTGTTCGTGCGCGTCTACAGCGGCCGGCTGAAGCGCGGTGACACCGTCATCAACGCCAGCACCGGCAAGGCCGAGCGCGTATCGCGCCTGTACGAGATCCACGCGGACCGTCGCGTCGAGCGGGACGAGCTCGTCGCGGGCGACATCGCAGGCGTCGTCGGCCTGAAGGACGTCCTGACCGGCCACACGCTGGCGGACCGGAAGGACTCGGCCGTGCTGGAGAGCATCGTCGTGCCCGAGGCCGTCATCGACGTCGCCATCGAGCCGCGCCAGCAGGCCGACGCCGCCGCCCTGGCAAAGGGCCTGGGCGTGCTCGTGCGCGAGGACCCGTCACTGCGCCTGCGGCAAGACGCCGACTCTGGTCAGACACTGCTGTCCGGCATGGGCGAGCTGCAACTGGAAGTGGCGGTGGAGAAGCTGCGTTCGCGCTTTGGCGTGGCCGTAGCCGTGGGCCGCCCGCAGGTCGCCTACCGCGAGAGCATCGCGACCGCGGCAGAGATACACCATCTGCACCGCAAGCAGAGCGGCGGTCCTGGCCAGTTCGCCGAACTGACGCTGCGGGTTGCGCCGCTGCCTCGCGGGTCCGGCATCCGCTTCGAGAGCCAGGTGGTGGGCGGCGCGATTCCGCGCGAGTTCATCCCTGCGGTCGAGGCTGGCATCCGCCGCGCAGCCCTGGCAGGCCCGGTCGCGGGCTATCCGCTGGTGGACTTCGAGGCGATGCTGATGGATGGCAGTGCCCATGTGCGCGACTCGTCCGCGCTGGCCTTCGAGCTGGCCGCAGCAGCGGCGCTGCGCGAGGCCGTCATGAAGGCGGCACCTGTAGTGCTGGAGCCCGTCATGGCCGTCGAAGTCATCACGCCCCAGGACTATCTTGGCGACGTCATCGGCGACCTGCTGCGCCGGCGTGGCCAGGTGCAGGGCCAGGATGCACGTGGCAATGCTGTCACCGTGACGGCCCATGTGCCGCTGGCACAGATGTTTGGCTACATCGGTCACCTGCGCGCGATCAGTTCGGGGCGCGCGCAGTTCACGATGCAGCTGAGCCACTACGCCGAGGCCCCGGCACGCGCCGCGCTGGCGGCGTGAGCGGCGGTGGGGTGGTCGGCCCGTTCGGGCTGGTCACCCCACCGATCGCCATCCAGTCGTTGAGCGCCGACTGGGGGCCGATGTGTCATCCCGCGTCGAATGCAGTCATTCCCACTTGTGGCTGACGGTGCAGTTCATGGCCGAGCCCGAAGAGGCAAAGCGCACGTTGCTGTACACGGCTCGGGCAGCGTCATCGAAGGCTCCCTTGGGACTCGAATCCAGGACTTCCACCTTCGTCACGACACCTCGCGAAACATCGAACCGAAGCAGAGTCCATCCATAGGGTGGCCGATCGCCTTCGCGCTTCGTATACGTCATCTGCCCCAAGGCGCGGCAATCGTCATTCCAATAGCCAAGGCCCATGGGGGGCTCGGGCGCGACGGGAAGCCGCGGCGCCGGCGTGGCACAACCTGCGCAAAGGAGCATCGCAAGCATGGACAGCAGGGGCAGACGCGACATGAAGCTGTCTTTCAAGGCAAGGTACGTTGCATCTACTTCGGACGAAACCCGGCCATGATGGTCTTGCCATCTTCGTCCAGCAGAAGGGACCAGCGCCATTCAGCTTTGGCGAACTTCACGTCGTAGATGGTTTCTCCAATTCGCCCGACTTCGACGAACGTCACGCTCTGCAGCGGCCCCAGCGCAGCGATGTCCGAGTGAATCTGTGGCAACTGCCCGCGCGTCAACTCCGCCATTGCGGGACTGAGCAGGTCGTACCTGGGTGCGCCCGCCTGCAGCTCGGCAATGCTGCGCCGGAGTGCGGCCTCACTGCCTGGCTGGGCCGTCGAGCGCGGGACGAGCAGGCGCCGCTCGGCCACGCCGTCAGGGCCGGAAGGCGCGTCGGCGGGTGGCAGCTCCTTTCCGGCGGCCTTGAGGGCGATCGCATAGGCCCGCGCGAAAGCCTCGGCCGAAGGCGCGGGAACGTCAGGCTCGACACCTCGGCCCTCCCAGTTGGTATGCGTGATCGGATTCACCGCCGTGCCGGTCGGCAGGAACATGGACAGCCCCGCAGGAAGCGGCTTCACGCCGCCCGGGTTGGCGCCGCCGCCTGTCACTTCCCCTACAAGCGTCGCCAGCTTCAGGCTACGCATGTCGTAGGCGAATTCCTCCCCGCCGGAGAAGGTCTGCGGTCCGATGAGGAGCACCACGGGCTTGGCCAGGTAGCTGAACTGAACCGCCTCGGTTTGGAACACATCCCGCCGGTATTCGTCGGTGCCGGGCCTGCGCCACAGCAGGTCGTTGACATGCGTCGGCGTCTGCGGGTCGACGAAGAAGCTCACGAGATACGAAACCGCCCCTGGCGCGCCACCTCCATTGCCGCGCAGATCGAGGATCAGGGCATCAGTCCCGGCAAGCAGCCGCATGACTTTGTCCGCCGTCGGCTTGAACAGGTCCTTGGGCACAAACCCGTTGAGGTCCACGTAGCCGATGTTCTGCCGGAGTACGTCGACGCGGGTGAAGCCGGCCTCGCTGCGCGGCGGCACCTCGCCTCGCTTCGGTGGATCCCGGCGCCGCTCGGTGCCCCGCACCCGCAGGTGCTTGTCACGCGTTACGGCGGCCAGATCCTCCGTCAATCGCCGGGCAAGGGCATCGGCGTCCGTGATCGCGTCGTACTCGCCCGCGGCCAGATTCCTGGAGAGGACAGTCGCCGCGCGGCGGCCGACGTCCGGAAAGACGTACTCCTGCGTCATGCGCTTGGCCGCTTCATCCACGACATTTCGCCGGACCGAGGCGTCGAGGCCAAGCTCCGATGCTGCCCCGCGCGAGACCTGATCCGCAGCTGCCGGCTGCCAGATCCCGGCCAGCCCGATCAACGCGCTCGACACAAGCGCGACGGTCACCGAACGTTCCCTCATTTCCTGTACACCCTTGCCTGCATGATCTTGTCAGTGGCCACCATCGTTCAAGCCCACCCTGACGGCGGCTCAGTTCGGTGCGCGTTGACCTAAGGCAAGTCGAACCAGATCCATCGCGCCTCCGTGCGCGCCACCACGGCCACCTGCCTGACCGTCGACAGCTGCAGCCCATCTCCGCCCCGTAGCTCCAGCGGCTGCGGCTCGCCGTCCACCTCGGCCAGCACGACGCCTTCGAGGATTTGCAACCAGCCGTAGCGGTCGCCCGGGATGTCGTGTGCGCAGCGATCGCCAGGCTGCGCCGCCACGGCCCAGATGTTCACCGGCGCACGCAGCTGCAGCACGCCGGGCTGCTCCACCGCACTCGCGACCAGACGCGGGCCCTGCGTCGCCCGTAGAGCTCCTTGCAGCAACTGATAGCGCGGCGGTAGCTCGTCAGCGTTGCCGTGCAGCCAGATCTGGAACAGATGCGTCGGCGACTCGGCGGCCGGGTTGCGCTCCGAATGCCTGACACCGGTGCCTGCGCTGATGAGCTGCACATCCCCTGCTTTCAGAAGTCCCCGATGGCCTGCCGAATCCTGATGCTCCAGTTCTCCAGACAGCATGAACGTCAGGATCTCGAAGTGGTCGTGGGCATGCTCGGAGAAACCCGAGCCGCCGGCAACGATGTCCTCGTTGATCACCCGCAGGGCACGGAAGCCCATGCGCGTCGGGTCGTTGAACGAGCCGAAGGAGAACGTGTAGTGCGCCTGCAGCCAGCCCGTCTTGGACCAGCCGCGGGCCTGCCGGTCATGGAATACGTCGCTCATCGTCTGCTGCACCGGGTGGAATTCCTCATCCCGGCTTTATAGCCGCCGACGTGGACCGAGCGGGATTCGGACCGCCCGGTCCACTTCTGTCAGGGCCTGACGGGCCAGAAGAACACGCTCTTGAGCCGCATCGGAGCACCCAGCCGCTCATAGAAGCGGATGGCGCCGTTGTTGTGCGGCTTGGCCTCCCAGCGCAGGCGCGAGGCACCAGCCGCCCGCGCCACGCTTCGCACATGCTGCATCAGGGCTTCGCCAATACCGCCGTTGCGATAGCCTGCCCGCACATAGACGTCGTCGAGGTTCATGAGCTTAGCGTCGCGCCAAACGGAATAGGTCCAGGTGTAGCTGACGAAGCCCGCCAGGGCGCCATCGACCTCGCCCAGCACTGCCCCGAAACGGAGGGACTCGCCAAAGCCGGCCTGCGCCAGCGCAGTCGCATCGGTCAACAGTTCGGCCGCGTCGCCCTCATGGTGAGCCAGCTCCTGCATCATGCACAGCAGCTCGGGCAAGTCGTCGATCGTGGCCGGTCGGCAGATGGCCACTTGCGCGGGCCGCCGAGGTGTCGTCGACTTCATGGCGCGGGCCTCCCTGACGGACGTTCATCGACGGCGTCCGACAGACTGCGCAGGAAGGCGACTATCTGCCGCGACTCCTCCTCGTCCAGACGGATGGCCAGGCGTCCGGCCCGGGCTTTACCACCTGGTGCCAGTTCGCTGACGCCCGCCACGGCGGGCGGCGAGCGCCGGTAATGCGCCACGACCTCATCCAGCGTCGTCAGTTGGCCGCCGTGCATATAGGGTGCGCGCAGCGCCACGTTGCGTAGGCTGGGAGTCCTGAACGCGGCTTCCATGCCAGGATCGTCGGCAGCGATGAAACTCAGCTCACCGCAAGCTTGCGCATCAGCATCGCTGTAGCGGCCCAGGCAGTTGAACTCGTCCGCCTGCACGCGGGCGATGGCGCTTGCACGGCCCCGGTCGGGCGCTCCCGACAGCCGCGGCGGCACACCGGTGTTGTGGAAATGCTGGTCACTGAACAGCGGGCCGTTGTGGCAGGTCGCGCACTGGGCCTTGCCGATGAACAGCCGCAAGCCACGCACCTCGTCCAACGCCAGCCATTGGCGGCCAGCGGCGTCGCCGGCTTCGACGGCACGAACATATCGGTCGAAGCGGGAAGGACTGGAGACCACCGTCCGCTCATAGGCCGCCACGGCCTTGCCCAGATTGGCGAATACCCGATTCACCGCGTCGCGTTGCACCTCGCTCATGCGCTCCCACGCCTGCCGCTGCTCCGGCGTGCCGGCGGGGCCGGCATCCTCGGGAAGGCCCGTCAGCGGCGGGAATGCACCGAACACCTGCTCGTACTGCTCCCGATGATGGGCGAGTAGCTGCTGAGCGATGCGCGTACGGTTGCTGCCATGCTCGGCGCCGTCCTCCAGTGGCCCCAGCGCCTGCGACCAGAGACTATCCTTGCGCCCGTCCCAGAACAGCCAGGGGCTGTGGGCCGCGTTCGCGATGGGCATAGTACGGCGCACGCCCTCGCCGATGCCTAGCCCGACCGGACGTCCGTCCTGGAACTGTTTCCTGGGGTCATGGCAACTGGCACAGGACACTCGACCATCACGCGAGAACCTAGTGTCGAAGAACAGCGTCCGGCCCAGCCCAGCGGCCTCGGGAAGATCAGCCACTGCGTTGCCGGGGTCAGGAGGCACTGCGCCCAGCCGATCCAGCCGCATCGACGCCAGCGTGGCGAGTTCTACGGCAGACCATCCCTCATCGCGGGCGCCGTTTGCGCAGACGCCCGCCAGCGCCGGCAACAGCGCGGCCAGGGTGAGGGCGGTCCAGCGGCGGCTGCGCAGCGGATACCAGCTGGAGAGACGCTCCAGCATCATGGGCGCTTCAGGCCATCGTCGGCCATCGCCAGGTTGAACACTGCCTTGTCGCGTGCGCCGGCGGCGTCGATGTCCAGACGCAGGTTCCACCAACCGGTCATGCTGAACTTCATACCTTCGATGAGATAGCTACCGGATGCCAGCTCCCGGGTCACCCGCGGCTTAGTAGGCAGCCCGTGGCCGTGCTGAGGCATGCCACCGTCGACGGCGATACGCGCACCGCTCACCGGCGAACCGTCACTGCCGGCCAGCTTCACCGTCCAGCTGTGGATTTGGCCGATGGCAGGCCCCTGCCCGGGCGGGATCATCTCAACGACAAAGCGGCCATCTGCGCTGCGATGCTTCAGCGAGTAGTCAAGGTCGGCGGGCGGTGTGCTGCAGCCGGACAGCAACACGACAGCAGCGAAGGTCGCGGCTGTCAGAGTGGAGGCAAAGAGGATTCGTGTGAACATGGATTGCGTGCTCTAAGGGGTTGGACTGGACCGCTTGCGCGGCCTAGGCGCGGGTCGCGTCGATGACGCGCTGCAGGTCGGCGGGAATGGGTAGGGGTTTCCAGCTCGGCACGTCGGAGCCGCCCGTGTTGCCGGGCGGCACGGCCCCCCAGGGCGTCAGCAGCACCGCGGCAACGATGCGCCAAAGCTGGCTCAACACCTCGCCCGCACGACGCTGCCGCAGCGCCCAGGCAAGCATGGCGACATGCACGCGGACATGCTCGCGAGTACTGGCCTGGCCCAGGACATGGGCCCGTTCGAGATGCCGGAAGGCGTTGATGGGTGCGCCAAGCGCCTCGTGGAATCGCGCAGCGTCAAGTTCGTTCGAGACGGGAAGGCGTATGCGCCGGGCAAAGGAAGTCATCTGGTACTCCTGAGTGAAAGATGGGGCGGTGGGAACTTGCCGGAAGCGGACTGTGGGGATGTGCCACCGCGCATGACAGCGCGCCGCGACGTGCGGTCGGAAAGCGTCCCGCGGCGGTCGTTTGCACCGACCGAACGGAAACCCGTACTCCGGCGCAGTCCAGGCCCGCGGTGTCGGCTGCCATCCGCGCGGTCGATGCGATTCGGTAGGCTGCGCGGCCCCTTGCCGCACTGGGAACCACCGCTCGTCGCAAAGCGCTGCCGACGGCGCCAGGCCACCCGGCACAGTCGGCCCGCCGACGACATCCTGTCGGCGATCAACCCCGGAGATGACCATGAATTCCACCCCGAATCCTCAGACCTGTCGTTGCGACCTCTGCCCTGGCGTGGGGTGCAAGTGCGGCTGCCAGGACAAGGCGGCACAGCCGTCGTGCGCCTGCGGACTGCAGTGCCGCTGCGGCCCAACCTGCGCCTGTCCCAAGTCCTGAGCCGGGCGCCCGGCTCTCGAGTCGACGCCCCCTCGTCGACTCGATTGGCGTATCCGCCACCCGGCCTTAGAGTGCTTCGCCGTTGCCAGCCCCTTCCCTGCCCCCCGCGCGCCATGACGCCTTCCGCCCAAACGGCCCCACCCCGCGGCCTGCTGCAAGTCCTGCTGATCGCCGCAGCCCTGTGGGCGGTCGCCGCTGTCCTGCTGTTCCTCGTCGTGCCTGGCATCGAGACCCTTCCCAGGCTGCTGACGTTCTCCGAGTGCGTTGGCCTGACCATGGTCGTCGTAGCGATGCTGCTGCGCCGCGCCCAGCATTTCTCCCGCTTCAAGCCGACCTGGCGCTGGCTGCTGACGGGCCTCATCGCCATACCCGCGGGCTACTTCATCGGCCACCAGATCGCCTTCCTGCTGCTGGGCGAGCCCATGCAAATGGTTGGTCACCGGGCCATCAGCTTCATCCCCATCCTCTTCACCATCCTCGTGGGCGGGTTCGGCCTGCACTACTACGCCACCCGCGAGCAGTTGGCGTCGGAAGCGGCACAGCGTGCCGAGGCACAGCGCCTGGCCGTCGAGTCCCAGCTGCGCCTGCTGCGCACACAGCTAGAGCCGCACATGCTGTTCAACACGCTAGCCAACGTGCGCTCGCTAGTGCGCGAAGACGTAGGCCGGGCCGAGACGATGATCGACCAGCTCATCATCTACCTGCGCAGCACCTTGATCGCCTCGCAGACCGACGCCGTGGCGCTGAGCCGCGAATTCGCCCAAGTGCGCGCCTACCTGGACATCATGGCACTGCGCATGGGCGCGCGCCTGAGCTACCGACTCAGCCTGCCCCAAATGCTTGAGGGTGTGCTCGTGCCGCCCATGCTGCTGCAGCCCCTGGTCGAGAACGCCATCAAGCACGGCCTGGAGCCCAAGATCGGAGGCGGCAGCATCGATGTGCAAGCGCTGCTGCGTGACGGGTTCATCGAACTGCGCGTGCGCGACAGCGGCCTAGGCCTGGCCGCGGATGGCGACATGGCCCCCGCTGGGTCGGGCAGCACCAGCTACGGCCTGCAGCATGTGCGCGACCGGCTGCGCGTGACCTATGGCCAAGCGGCGGAGCTCCGCCTGGAACGGCGCGCACCTTCAGGTGTCGACGCCACGATTCGCATCCCAGGCTGACATGCCCCCGAGGAGATTGACATGTCAACTACCCGCGCACCCAGCGCCGTCATTGCCGAGGACGAGCCAGTCCTCGCCCGCACACTGCGCCGCCTGCTGGAACAGGCCTGGCCCGAGCTGCACATTGCCGGCCTGGCGGAGGACGGACTGCAGGCCACGGAGCTTGCGCTGACGCATGCACCGGACATCATGTTTCTGGACATCAAGATGCCGGGCCGCAACGGCATCGAGGTGGCGGAGGCCGTCGCGGACGAATGGCCCGACGGGTCGGCCGAGCCACTGTTCGTCTTCATCACGGCCTACGACGCCTATGCTGTCGCGGCCTTCGAACACGCCGCCGTCGACTACCTGCTGAAGCCCGCGACCGGCGAGAGGCTAGCGCAGACTGTCCAGCGCCTGAAAACGCGACTGAGCGAACGAGCGCCAGTGCCGAGCGAGGGCGACATGGCGCAGGTCATGCAGCGTATGCAGTACATGGCCGCCCCCCCCGCGGAGCCGCGGGAGCGCATCAAGGTCATACGCGCCGGCGTCGGCAACACCGTACGCATGATCCCAGTCTCCGACGTGGTCTGCTTCGAGGCGACCGAGAAGTACGTCAACGTCGTGACGGCGGCCGGCGAGGCGCTCGTCCGGATGAGCCTGCGCGAGCTGATGGCAAGCATCGACTCGACTGATTTCATGCAGGTCCACCGCAGCGTCCTCGTGAACTCGAACACCATCGTCAGCGCAACCCGAGATGAGAACGGCCACTACAGCCTGAACCTGCGCGGCCTAGCCCGCCCGTTAAAGGTCAGCCGCGCCTTCAGCCACCTGTTCCGGCCGATGTAGCTCCAGCCTGGGCTAGACCGGCTGCCGGTAACGCTGCCCCTTGAAGCGCAGCACCAGCTCGCGAGGGCGGATCTGCTCCAGCACCAGATCGGCACCCAGCTTGGCGCCTTCACGCTGCACTTCGCCGTTGATCATCACGAAACGGCTGGCCGGGTCGTCCGAGTAGACCGAGCCGCTGATCACCAACCGGGGCAGCTCGCGCAGCGTACTCTCCGGCAGCTCAGCCAGCCGCGGGATGCGGGCTTCGGCCGGCGCCGCCGCGGGATTCTCGGTTGGCGGGGCGGCAACCACGGGGCCAGGCGCTGCAGCCACGGCCGCCGCACCCGGCGGCGGTTCGGGCGCCAAGTAAGGTGAGCCCGAAGCTGCGGCCAGCGGAGCCGGCACGCTCACGGCCGGTGGGCGCGCTTGCGCTGTTGGCGGCACGACGGGAGCGCTCAGGGGCGCCGTGGCGGACGGTGCAGGTGATGGCAGCTGGGAGATTGCTTCCTGGGGGCCGCTGGCCCACCAACTGCCGGCGCCAATGCCGGCAAGCAGCAGCAGTCCGCCACCAGCCCAGGGCAGCCAGCGGCGCGGACCGGTCGCTGGCTCGACCTCGTGGCCGGATGGCGGCGGGGTGTGCAGGCCCGGCACCTGGCCACGCTCGCGTTCACGGTCGGCTTCGGCCCGGCGCAGGGCATCGAGGATGTAGGACATGGCAGCCTCGATTCTCAGTGCGCCGCGTCCAGGCGCGGCTCGGCCACGCCGATGACCCGGTTGAGCTGCATCAGCGTGATGGGGCCAACGCGGCCATCCGGCTGCAGGCCCTGGCTGGCCTGGAAAGCCTGCACCTGAGCGGTCAGTTCGGTGCCGCCTGGCGGTGCGGACGCGGCCGGGCCGCGCCCTTGGGCTGCCAGTTGGACGGCCAGCCAGTCACGCAGCGGCGCGCCGTTGTCGGCGCGGTTGGTGTAACCCGGCGGCACGCGCCAGAAGGTCGTGAACTCACCGCGCCATGCGGCGGCCAGTTCGGGCAGGGCGACCCGGCGCAGCGCGCCGTCCACTCGCAGCGTAGCCCACTGTCCATGCGTCGCGTCCAGTCCCACCAGCGCGGCCAGGGTCGCCGGCTGACCGGGGCGCTGCAACGTCAGCAGGACGGGCCGGTCAATGAGGCGGATCAGCGACAGGCTGCCGCTGGTGCTGCGATAGCACTGCAGACCACGCTGGGCAGCGGCGATACAGGGGTCGACCGATGCCGGCAGCGGCAGGCCCCAGGCGTCAGCCAGCGCCGCCCAGGCATCGCCGTCGCGCGGCGTCCAGTCGGCCAGGCGCAGCGGCTCGGACACGAACCCGGCGCTGCTTGCCGCACTCGCGGCGGACGCCGCCGCGGCTGCGCTGGCTGGCAACGACGCGGCTGCAGCCGGGGAGGCGGCCTCGGCCACGGCACCTGCCGGCGACGGCCGCTGCAGCGCCCAGGTCAGCCCGGCCCCAGCCACGGCCGCAGCCAGCAGCGCCAGGCCCATGAGGACGGAAGCCGACACGCGCCCGGGTGCCGGTGCCACCTGCTGCGCATCGAACACCTCGGCCGCGGCCTGGCGCACGATGGTCCGCGTGACCTGCACCTGGCCGCTGGCATAGCCGCCCAGCAGCGCGCGATCGCAAAGCAGATTGATGCGGCGCGGCACGCCGCGGGTGAGCTGATGGATGAGGCGCAACGACGCGCCGTCGAACGGCAATGCGCCGGTAAGGCCGGCCACGTTCAGGCGGTGGCGGATGTACTGTGCCGTCTCGGCCTCGGACAGCGCCCCGAGGTGGAAGCGAGCAATGACGCGCTGCGCCAGTTGCTCCAGCTCCGGCCGCGCGAGCATGCCGCGCAGTTCAGGCTGGCCGATCAGCACCACCTGCAGCAGCTTGCGCTCGGCAGTCTCCAGGTTGGTGAGCAAGCGCAGCTGTTCCAGCACGTCGGCAGACAGGTTCTGCGCCTCGTCGATGATGAGGACGTTGTTGCGCCCGGCAGCGTGCTGCGCCAGCAGGAAGGCGTTCAGCGGGTCGACATAGTCCTTCACCGTCTGCGCGCCCGGCGGTACGGGCACGTGGAACTCGTCGCAGATGGCCCGCAGCAGCTCGGTGACGGTGAGCTTGGGGTTGAAGATGTAGGCGACGTTGCAGTTCGCCGGGATCTGCTCCAGGAAGCAGCGGCAGACGGTGGTCTTGCCCGCACCGATCTCGCCGGTGAGCAGCACGAAGCCGCCGCCGCCGTCCAGCCCGTACAGCAGATGAGCGAGCGCCTCGCGGTGGCGCTCGCTCATGAACAGGTAGTGCGGGTCCGGCGCGATCGAGAACGGCGCTTGTTTCAAGCCGAAGAAGGGCGCGTACATGGCCGGCAGGATAACCAGGGCGACGCCCAACAGCCGAAGCCGCCACCGCACCCAAGGTCGGCGTCGGCCAGCGCCGCAGCGCCTACTCGATGCGCGCCTCGCCCCAGGTCACGACGACAGGGCCCGCAGGGTCGGCACCGTGCTGGCGCACAACAAGCTCCACCAGCGCCACACCACGCAGGTCCGCGCCGAGTTCGCGCGCCGGCTGGTCGAAGGCCATTGGCCCCGTGGACGCGAGGCGGCGGCCGTCACCCCAGACCTCGAAGCTGACCGCGGCGTGCTTGCCACGCGTCGAGTCGTCCACCCCTACGCTGGCCATGAAGCGCTGTGAGCCCGGCGCCACCTGCACCTGCAGGCGCGAGTCGGCCAGCACGCCGATGCCATGACGGAAGGCCCTGCGTTGCACGCTGAGCGCCTGGTCGTAGGGGGTGGAGTCCGCACGCGGCCCGCCCCAGCCGGCATAGGCCGGGCGCGTTCCGCCGTTGTCGGTGGCCGACCATGACGCCAGCGCGCGATAGACGACCGGGTCCTGCTCCAGCGCACGGATGCCGTCGCGCGCGACGTAGACACTGCCGGGTCGCTCGGACACATAGTAGCCACGCGATAGCGCATGCTTGCCACTGGCGGTGAACAACAGCGCTTCCCGGGCTTGCAGCTCGAACTCGCGCTTGCCGACGAAAGTGCCCGCGTCTGCGCGCTTCCAGGCGTCGCGCAACGCGATGGGCGCCGCAGCGTCCATCTTCAGGTGCTCGGCCGTCAGCGTGAACTTCGCCGGAGCGCTGGTGCGGTTGAACAGCAGCACGGCTTTCCTGTTGCCTTCAGGCCCGTCAGCCAGCGTCTTCACGAGGATCTGGCGGTCGCTGTCGGCATAGGCCAGCACGCCCTGGTGGCCGGCCGGGTCCTGGTTGATGGCAACGACCTCCGGCGCCTTCAGGATGTCGATGATGGCGGGTGACACCTTGGACAGGTCGGTGCCTATCATCAACGGCGCGGCCACGATGGCCCACAGGCCCAGGTGCGTGCGAGCCTCGGTCAGGTGAGCATCGCCGAAATCGCCGTTGCCGATCTCCAGCATGTCAGGGTCATTCCAGCGACCCGGACCAGCATAGAACTCGCGCGTGGCGACGGTGTCGAAGTTGTGCACCATCTGGGCAAAGCCCTTCCAGATATCCCGGCTGCTGCGCCACATCGTGCCGTAGTCCTGGCCCCAACTGCGCACATTCACCGTACCCCACAGGCACACCGACAGTACATAGTCTCCGCGCGGACGCACCTCGTGCAGGGCCTGCCTCAGGCCGGCATAGAGCTTCTTGGTACCTTCGATGTCGGACTGGTTGATGCTGCCCTCGACAATCGTCGGCTTGAACTCGCGGTACTGGCCGGATGCGACATGCGGCCGCTCGCGGCCGTATGAGGACAGGCCACAGCCGTCCACCTTCAGGTAGTCGAAGTTCCACTCGCCGAAGAACAGCGCCACGTCCTGCTTCATGAAGCCCATCAGCCCCACCTCGCGCTCCGCGTGCGTGCCTTCGGGGAGATTGGGACTGTCGGCGTCGTAGGCTTGTGAGCAGGCGTTGCGGCCGATGTCGGTGTACAGGCCCGCCTTGAGGCCCATCGCATGGATGCGGTCTGTGAAAGGTCGCAGCGAAGAGTCCTTGCCCGCACCGGCATCCGCGCTGGGGAACAAGCCCGTGCGCACCAACAGCCGGCCGTCGCTGCTGCGGCGCTTGAGCCACCAGCCGTCGTCGATGTTGATACTGCGGTAGCCGGCCTTCGCCAGGCCGGAGTCGACGATGACCTTGGCGGAGTCCAGTACTTTCTGCTCTGTGATGTCGACGCGGAAAGCATTCCAGCTGGACCAGCCCATGGGCGGCGTGAGCGCCGTGCCGACGGGTCGGTGTTGCCAGCGGCCAGTGGCCTCCAGTGTCTGCTGTGCCTGCGCGGAGAACGCGACGAGCAGGGAAAGGGCGAGCAGCTTCATGCGGCGGGCAGCAGGCGGCCGAAAGCGGCCGGAATGTGGAAGTCGGGCGAGGCAGTCTTCGTCGGGCTCCAGGCGGAATACACACGGTCCTTGCCTTGGCCCTCGACGCGGAACAGGTTCAGGCGCCAGCCGTCCCCCGCATCGCGCATGGGCACGGCAAGTTCCGCCGTCCATACCTTGCGCTTCGCATCGATGTGCGCCTTCGCGCGGCTCTCGCCGACGATGCGCTTCTTGCCCGAGGCTTCGACGGCGATCTCCAGCAGCAGGCCGTTGGGCGACACCTCCACCTCGCGGTAGCTCTTCAGGCCTGCGCGGTCCGGCGCCTGCAGGAAGACCTCGACGACGTCACGCTCCCACAGCGGCCAGAGATCGGTGGCCGACCCGGCGCGCTCGAAGGTACTGAGCGTATCGAACTTGCAGATGAAGCGCAGGTAGAGCTCCCCTGCGCCGCGCAGCAACTGCACCCGGGTGGATTGCGGGCCGACGAGCATGCGGCCCTGCCAGTCGTGGCGGAAGAACGTCGTGGGCGCATCGGCCCACTGCGAGGCCAGCGGGAAGCCATCCGCTCCTATGCCTGACACCCGGCCGGCAAAGGCGACGGGCAGCTCATCGGGCACTTCGGGGTGCGCCTCGATCAGCAGGCTGTGCGTGAATCGCACGGGCAGCGTGGGCTTGTCCGCACGGACCGTGCCAAGCACCTGGCCGCTCAGCGAATCCCGCACCGTCCAGCGTCCGGCGCCCAAGCCGCGCAGCACGACCGGCCCTTCCCAACGTTCGGCGTAGAACGCGTAGTGCAGTGCGCCACTGCGTTCGACAACGTGGGTCTCGGGCTTGTCGAAGCCCAGGTCGTACAGCTCGCCGAGATAACGGCCTTCGGCCAGGCGCTGGCGGTTGTAGAGATCCACCCACTGGCGCCAGTGCGCCTCGCGCTCCGGCGTGAGCAGGAAGGAGTCTTTGGGCTTGGGGTCCACCGGCCACGTGAACTTCGTAGCCACGACAGCGCCAATGCCCACGCTGGAAGCGAAGTCCTGCCCGCCTGTACTGAGCTCCACATGGTCGCCCGCATAGGCTGACCATGGCCCCATCAGCGCCTTCAGTGTCTTGCCCTTGTGGCGCACCTGCCAGCTGGACAGCGGGTCCGACGACGGCGCCTGGTCCATGAACGGCATGTTGTGGAAGGCGTAGCTGGTGCCGCAGGGGCAGACCTCGACGACCGCTTCCGGGTTCGCCGCATGAGCCGTGTCGTGCATGACCTTGTAAAACGCCGAGACCGCTTCGACCGACTCCTCCGGCCGCGCGTGCTTGTGCCTGGGATTGAAGCAAGGTGCCACGCCATTGAGGTGCTGGCCGTCGACCTTGAGACCGTCAAAGCCCCAGTCGCCGATGATCATCCGGATCGTTTCTGCCAAGCGGGCCTGTGTCTTCTCGTAGGCGGGGCAGAGGTAGAAGGCGTTCCACCAGGTCACGTCCTGAACCGCACCGTCTCGGTCAAGCAGCAACAGGTCGGTATGGTCGTGCAGCTCGTCGCTGCCAGGCGCGACGGCTAGCGGCGCAATCCACAGCCGGGCCTTCATGCCGCGGGCATGGATGTCGGCGACGAGGGCCTTCATGTCGGCTTCGCCGCGCGGGAACTTGGCGCGGTCGGGCGTCCAGTCTCCGGTCTTGACCTGCCAGCCGTCGTCCAGCACGGCCCACTTGAAGCCCAGTTCCTGAACCTTGGGCAGCGTGGCACGCACATAGTCCAGGGAGAAGTCGCGCTCGTAGCCCCAGGCGCACCATTGCGCCTCGTAGGCGCTCTGCGGCGGCTCCGGCGCGGCAAGCCCCTGCGCCGCCATCAGGCGGCGGTAGCGGTCCAGCGGAACGAAGAAGTCGCCGCGATGCACGGCGATGAATGTGGGCGGCGTGGCAAGCATTGCGCCAGGCGCCAGCGCCTTCGGCTCGTCTGCGCGCAGGGCCACGTCGACCCGGTCGCCACTTGCCTTGACGGGCAGCGCGACGAGCTGCGGCCGCAGCGCCAGGTGTCCGACAGCCAGGCCGACATCACGCCGCCACACATCGACGACGGGCGTGCCGCCGCCGTAGTCCGACGCGTTCATGCCCATGAAGTTGCGCTGCTCGAAGCCTCGCTTGACAGGCTGCACCCAGTCGCGCCGATCGGCATGGCTGGCGCCGGAATAGGTCCAGTAGCCACCCGCGTGCCTCGGCGCAGCGGCCAGGCGATGGGCCGCATTGACCCAGGCGTCGATGGCGATGGGCCTGGCACCGGTGTTGACGTAGCTGACGTCCAGCAGCGCGACGCCGGGATGCTCATCCAGCAGCGTGACTGTGACGCGCTTCTCGATGCCTTCGGCAGAGCGGCCTGTGAGGCGCAGCGACTGCCCCGCGCCGAAAGGCGTGGCCGCCTTGACGGGCTCTGCCCGCTGCAGCGTGAAGCGCGTGACAGCCTTTCCCTTCACGACGAGATGCTCGCTGGCATCGAAGCCCGTCAGCTCAATGGGCTGCCGACCCATCAGGCTGACGATGCGGCAGCGCAGCTGATCGTCGAACTGAAGCGACAGCGCGGCGTCCTGCACGCGCACATGGCCGCGGCCCTGCGCTTGCGCGAGGGGCAGTTGCGTGGCCAAAGGCGCAGCGCCCAGCCACTGCAGGAAAGCACGGCGCGCCGTCATTGCTTGCCGCTCCACGCGCCGGGGAAGGCGCGCTCGGCATTCCGCCGGTAGAGCTTGTCGACGACCGTGCGCGGCAGTGCCAAGCCCGTCACCGGCTCATCGAGGTCTGCCACCTTGAAGCTGTCTGCGGTGTTGAAGTAGCGCCAGTGCATGCGCCACACGGTCTCGGCCTCCCTTGCCAGCGCGGCACCATCCTGGTCAGGCGCCTGTGCCATGTCGCTGCCGTACAGGATGCGATCCTGGTACTTGATGAAGAAGCTGCGCACGCGCTCGCGGTTCTTCTGGCTCTGGTATTGCAGCTGGCCGATACGCGCGGCCACGTCAACCACGGCATTGGGGAACTTGTCGAGGAAGGCTGCCAGCTCATCCACGTCGCGCTCGAGGGACGCCAGGTGCACGCCAATGAAATGCAGACCCGGATGGGCCGCCACCATGCGGTCGCGGGCCGCCATCTGGGATTCCCAGCTGGGCATCTCGGGATGCAGGTGCATGTGGTACTGCGGATGGGCCTTGAAGTACTCACGGTCATTGTTGACGGTCATCTGCTCCAACGGCAGCCAGCAGTTGTGCGGCTCGCCCTGGTGGCCCAACAGCGGGATACCGCGTCGGGCGAAGTCGTCGAACAACGGCGCGAAGCGCGCGTCGTCGATCATGACGAGGTGGTCGTCCGTCCCGCGCAGGCTCATGCCGATGTTCTTCCACACCTTCACGCCTACGGCGCCGGCCTTGAGCGCGGCGTCCACGCGCTGGCGCGTGGCGGGCAGCCAGCCGGGCTGGTCGGAGCCGTCTACCGGGAAGCTGGCCGCCCAGGCCAAGTCGCGCGGAAACTTTGCCTTGAGCTGGATCGCCACGCGCTGCTGGTCCTCCAGCGGCGGGAAGTCCGGGTAGTCGACGTTGATCGTCAGTACCTTGAAGTTCTGGCGCTTCGCGGCGGCCAGGAAGGCGGCATCGGGGTTGTGCAGGTGCATGTGCACGTCCAACTTCACGACCCGGCCGTAGTCGGCCATCTTGTAGCTCGGCTCGGCCGCCAGCGCAGGAAAAAAGGCCGCCCCGGCAAGCAGGGCGGCAACGGAGGAGACAAGAGATCGCATATCAATCAATCCAGGTGTATCGGGCCAAGCGCCGGGCCGGCCCAAGCCGACCCTCGCTGGCAGCGTGCTTGCGGTTCGATGCCGCAAGCATCGCCCAGCTTCAGGGGCTGGGCGAGAGGCATCAGAACTTGATGCTCGCGCCGAGCGTGAACGCGCGGCCGTAGCGGTAGTAGCCCTGGGGCAGTTTCACGCTGTCGTTGCCCAGCGTGTACTCCTGCGTCGCGTCGGTGAGGTTGTTGCCCTCGATGCTGATGCGCAGCCACTTGTTGACCTCATAGGCGACCTGGGCCGTCATCCAGGTCACCGCCTTCGCCCGCTCGTTAAAGCCGGCACCCAGCACGTTGGTGGCGGTGACGAAGGCATCGGTGTGGTCGGCCGTGGCGCTCATGCTCCAGGGCCCCCTCTCATACAGAACGCCGAACGAAGACGTGGCCGGTGCGATGCCTTCCAGCGCACGCTCCTGACCGTCCACCCAGCTACGCGACTTGTTGCGGGTGTACTGCGCCCGCACGCCGAAGCCGTTGCTCCACAGGTGCTGCAGGCCAATCTCGAAGCCGCGCGCCGTGGCCTTGTCGCCGTTGATGGGCTTGCTGACGTTGAACAACCGTCCGGGCACGCCAATGTCCTGGCCCGTCAGGTACTGGGTGGTGATCTGATTCTTGATGTTCTTCTGGTAGACGGCGAAGTTGAGTGCCGAGTCCTTGGCGTAGTACCACTCCAGCGACACGTCGGCCTGGCGCGCGCTGTAGGGCTTGAGCTCTGCATTGCCCCCGAAGATCTGGCTGAACTCGCCCCAGGAGATGCTGGCGGTGGTGTTCGTCGGCGCCAGCTTGTCCACCGACGGGCGGGCCATGGTCTTGGCTGCGCCTACGCGCAACTGCAGGTCGTTGGTGAACAGGTAGGTGAAGTTGACCGAAGGCAGCGCAAAGTTGTAGCTGGCCTCCTGCTGCACGACGGACGGCGGCGCATAGACGGCCGTGTAGTTCCAAGGGCCGTTCTCGATGATGCTTGTGATCTTGGCGTCCCAAGCCTGCGACGTGGTCTTGGTCCTCACGAAGCGCACGCCGGCGTCCGCGTTCCAGCCGTCGCCCGCCAGATCCGCCTGCACGAAGGCCGTCGTGGTCTTCTCGGTCACGCGGTAGCTCTCGAGCGGGTTCCAGACCGGCGCGGAGAGCTCCGTGCTGTAAACACCACCACCCGGGCGCGGCTTGCCGTCCCAGGACTTCAAGGCCTGGGCGTAGGTGTCGACGTCGAAGCCCAGGAAGCTGCGCGGGAAATTGCCACTCACCCCGTCGAGGAAGCCCTGAGGGCTCAAGGTCTGGTTGATGACGTTGCCGCCCAGCGCACCGACGTTGATCGCGTTGGCACCCGAATAGTGGTCGGCGCCACCATTGAGCGCGTTGTTGACCAGGTCGCGCGACTTCTTGCGGTTGGTCTGGCTCAGGCCGAACTTCAGCGAGTCGATGTAGAAACGGTCCAGCGACCAGACGGCGTCGACATTGGCGCCGTTGATCTTGTCGTCGATGTTGTCGCCAGCGCGGCTGTAGTAGTGGGTGTTGAAGTCGCTGGCCTTGAACAGGCCCTGCGCCAGCCCGGTCTGAAGGTCGCGTCCATCGGCGAAGGTGGTCTTCACGTCAGGCACTGCCGCGCCGGTCAGCTGGATGCGCGTCACGTTGGGCTGGTTCATGCGCAGCACGACGTAGCTGTCCTGGCCGCCCGAATGGCGCTTGGAGGTGGACTCGTAGAGGTCGCCCGTCACTTTCAGCGTGGGAGAGATCTTCCACTCCGCGTTGGCACCGTACATCGCGGTGTCCACCACGCGGTATTCGGTCTTATTGAGCAGCTCGGGGTTGAGCTGCATCTCGGGATCGGTGCTGGACAGCGTCAGGTCTGTGACGACGCCGTTGGTGATCTTCATATTGGACCAGCGGCCCGGCGCGTACAGCGGGTAGAAGGACAGCTGGTAGCCGACCTGAGGCGAGTTCAGCCGGGTCTTGAAGCCATCGACGACGACCTTCACGTCGCTGCTAGGCCGCCACTCAACCTTGCCCGACAGCGCCGTGCGCTTCTTCTTCTCCATGATTGAGCCGAAGCGGAACTGACCGGGGCCTATCAGGCCCTCCTCGTCCAGGTCCAGTTGGCCATTGCCATTGGGGTCGATAGCGCCACCCCAGGTGTTGCCCCACTGCCAGAAGGCCTCCGGGTCGCTGGGCTTGGGGTTGCGGCTCCAGCCACCGTCGTTGCCGGCCGTGTCTGTGCGCACGTCGCGGTTGGCAACCACCACACCCAGCAACACACCCAGAGAGTCGCCGAAGGTGTTGCTGTAAGTGCCTGACAGCTTCTTGCCGTTCAGACCGCTCATCTGGTTGCGATCGGCCTCCAGGCGCAGCAGGCCGCGCTGCCCCTTCTGATCAAAGGGGCTGGCGGAGCGCAGGTTCACCAGGCCGCCGATGGCTCCCTCCATCAGGGACGCTTGCGTGGACTTGATGACGTCCGCACCGCTGATGACGTCTGCCGGCAGCACGTCGTAGGCGAAGTAGCGGCCGGCGCTATCGGTACCCAGCAGGCGGTTGTTGAAGGTCGTGATCGTGTATTCGGGGCCGAGGCCGCGGATGCTCACCTTCTGGCCCTCGCCGCCGGCCGTGCGCGAGATGGCAACACCGGTGATGTGGCTGAGCGAGTCGGCGACGTTGTTGTCGGGGAAGCGACCCAGCTCGGTTGCGCTGATGCTGTCCTGCACGCCTGCGGCGTTGCGCTTGAGGGCCAGCGAGCGCTGCAGGCTGGCGCGGGTGCCCGTCACCTCCACGCGTTCCAGCGTGTCGGTCTCGGGCTTGTCGGTGGCCTGCTGGGCAAGGGCCGGCGCTGCACCGCCGAGGGCTGCCAGGGCCACCAGGCCGGCCAGCGTCAGCGGGTGCAGCGCAAAACAGGGTTGCAGTCGAGGACTCATCAAACGGTTCCTTTTGTGTCTGGCTGCCGTCAGGGCAGCACCAAGCAATCTGCGAAAAGGTGCCGGGGCAGCTCTCCCCCGGTGCGGGCTGCCGGCTCCGGATGGCCCCGAGCCAGCTTGACGCAAGTCTACGAATCCTTTCGTTTGATTTCGTATATCGTTTTCACCGATGCCGAATACTTTCGTTGAATGATGCCACGAAAGCCTTCCGCAGAGCTGACATAGGGAAAATAGCTCCATCTATATAGAGACTCATGCGTCACCCCTCAAATTCGGCATACGAAAGCACCTTCGCCGTTGTGTTTTCGTTTTTGTTCGTTTATGCTTTCGCTCGAAAGTCGCGACAACGCCCCACCGCAACACGAAAGATTTCCCGATGCAGAGCAACTGGCTCACCTACGCGCTGATCACCACCGGACTCTGGGGCCTGTGGGGCGCCTTTACCGGCCTGCCATCCGAGCACGGTTTCCCGGACACGCTGATCTATGTCGTCTGGGCACTGACGATGATCCCGCCAGCCCTGTTCGTGCTGGCGCGGGCCGGCTGGCGCATCGACCGCGACCGCCGCTCGGTGCTGCTCGGCCTGACCGTGGGCCTGCTGGGAGCTGGCGGCCAGATGCTGCTATTCCGCGCGGTGCAGTTGGGACCGGCCTACCTGATCTTCCCGATCGTCTCGCTGTCGCCAGCCATCACCATCGCCCTGTCCTTCGGACTGCTGGGCGAACGCACGGGCAAGCTGGGCGTGGCGGGAATCGCGCTTGCGCTGTGCGCGCTGCCACTCTTCGACCTGCAGCCGGGCCAGGGCGGCCAGGGGCTGGGCCTGTGGTTCGCGCTGGCACTCGTCGTGATGGCGGCCTGGGGTCTGCAGGCCTACTTCATCAAGCTGGCCAATGCAGGCACCAGTGCAGAGAGCATCTTCTTCTACATGATGGTGGGGGGCCTGGCCTGCGTGCCGGCCGCGCTGTGGCTGACGGACTTCTCCCAGCCCGTCAACTGGGGCTGGCAGGGCCCGGGCCTCGCGGCCGTCATCCAGGTGCTCAATGCCGTCGGGGCGCTGACGCTGGTCTATGCCTTCCGCTACGGCAAGGCCCTGGTCGTCTCTCCCCTTGTCAACGCAGGCGCCCCGCTACTGACAGCCGTGCTGTCCATGGCCGTCAGCGGCGCCATGCCAACCGGCACCAAGCTGCTGGGCGTTGCCCTTGCCCTGCTCGCCGCGCTGCTGCTCGCACTGCAGCCCGAAACACCCTCTTCCACCCAACCTGTTCCAGGAGACGCAGCATGAAGCTCATGCTGGACCTCGTGCGCCGCCATAAGCAAGCAGGCGCCGGCCCCGCCGTCGGCATCCCGTCCGTCTGCTCGGCCCATCCCGTCGTGATCGCCACCGCACTGCGCGAGTGCGCCGAGCAAGGCCGGCCCGCCCTCATCGAAGCGACGTCCAATCAGGTCAACCAGGACGGCGGCTACACCGGCATGACGCCGCTGGACTTCCGCCGCTACGTGCAGAAGCTGGCCGAGAACGAGGGCCTGTCGCCCGAGTTGCTGCTGCTGGGTGGCGACCACCTTGGCCCCAATGCCTGGCGCAGGCTGCCGGCAGACGCCGCCATGGCCAAGGCCGAGATCATGGTGACGCAGTACGTGGCCGCGGGATTCCGCAAGATCCACCTGGACTGCTCCATGAGCTGTGCCGACGACCCGGTGCCGCTGGCTGAAGCCGTGATTGCCGCCCGCGCCGTTCGGCTGTGCCACGCCGCCGAGCAAGCCTGGCAGCAGGCGCCCGAGCGCGGTGATCCGCCCGTCTACGTCATAGGCACCGAGGTGCCCGTGCCCGGCGGCGCGCACGAAGACCTGGGCGAGCTGGCCGTGACCTCGCCCGAAGCTGCCGCATCCACGCTGGAGCTGCATCGGGTCGCCTTCCAGCGCGCCGGGCTGGAGGCCGCGTGGGAGCGCGTCATCGCGATGGTTGTGCAACCCGGCGTGGAGTTCGATCACCACAAGGTCATCGACTACCGCCCCGAGAAGGCCCGCTCCCTGAGCGCCTTCATCGAAGGCCAGTCCGGCCTCGTCTTCGAGGCGCACTCCACAGACTACCAGACCCCCGAGCGCCTGGCCCAGCTGGCGCGCGATCACTTCGCCATCCTCAAGGTCGGCCCCGGTGTGACCTTCGCGCTTCGCGAGACGCTGTGGGCACTGGCCGCCGTCGAGCGCGAATGGGTGGGCGAGGGTGAAGGGCTGGTCGACACAGTTCTGGGCGTCATGCGCGCCGAGCCCGAGCACTGGCGTGGCTACTACCAGGACCCCGCGCGCCTGGACGTGGACCTCGCCTACTCCTTGAGCGACCGCATCCGCTATTACTGGGCCCACCCTGCCGTGCGCCAGGCCTGCCAGACCATGCTGTCCCGCCTGGACGCCTCGCCACCGCCGCTGACGTTGCTCAGCCAGTACCTGCCCCGCCAGTACGAGGCAGTGCGCGACGGCCGACTCGCCACCCGCACCGACGCCCTGCTGCGCGACGGCACCGCCCAGGCCCTGCGCCCCTACCTGCACGCCTGCAGCGCATGAGCCCGTCGCCCGATTTCGCCTTGCTGAGCGCAGGCATCGCCCGCGAGGTCTGGCTTGGAGCGGCTCGCAAAACAAAACAGATCACTGAACTGACATGACCCTTCTGCATCTCGATCCCTCCGACCTCGACCATCGCGGCGGCACCCACACCGCGCGCGAGATCGCCCACCAGCCGGCCGTCTGGCAGGCCGTCCACGACCAGCTGCAGGCCGGGCGGACGCAGCTTGAAGCCTTCCTGCGGCCGCTGCTTGCCCTGCCGGACCTGCGTATCGTGCTTACCGGTGCCGGCAGCTCCGCCTTCATCGGCCAATGCCTCGCGCCCGGCCTGCTGCGCCTGCTGGGCCAGCGCCCCGGCATCCGCGTCGAGGCGGTAGCCACGACGGACATCGTCTCCAGCCCGGAGCAATGCCTGCAGCCCGAGGTGCCGACGCTGCTGGTGTCCTTCGCCCGCTCCGGCAACAGCCCAGAGAGCCTTGCCGCCGTGGAGCTGGCTGATCGCCTCGTCAAGCGCTGCCACCACCTCGCTGTCACCTGCGCCGCCGAAGGCACGCTAAACCGCCGCCTGGCCAACCGGCGCGAGGCCCATGTGCTGCTGCTGCCCGACGAGACCCACGACCGCGCCTTCGCCATGACCTCCAGCTTCAGCGGCATGCTGCTGGCCGCCGCCTGGGCCTTCGGCCTGCCGCTGCGGCCCGTGACGGAGCTGGCAGATGCTGCCCAGGCGCTGGCCGAGCGCGAGGCCGACCGTCTCTACGCGCTGGCCGAGCAGCCCTTCGAGCGCGTCGTCTACCTTGGCAGCAACGCGCTGCTGGGCCTGGCCCGCGAGGCCGCGCTAAAGCTGCTGGAGTTGACCGACGGGAAGCTCGTCGCGCTGGCCGACTCGCCGCTGGGCTTCCGCCACGGCCCCAAGACCATCCTCAACGACAGGACGCTGGTTGTTATCCTGCTGTCCAACGATCCCTACACCCGCCAGTACGACTTGGACCTGCTGCGCGAACTGCGCCGCGAAGGCCGGGCCCGCGTGCTCGCGCTGCGTGCCGCGGCACCTGCCGACGCTGAAGCTCCGCACGCGGACGACGTGCCGCTCAAGCTGCCCGCCGCGGCTCCCGACCTTGCCCTGGCCCCGGTGGCGCTGGTCTTCGCGCAATGCCTGGCCCTGCTTGCGTCGCTGCGACTGGGCATCACGCCGGACAACCCCAGCGCATCCGGCACCGTGACCCGTGTCGTCAGCGGTGTCACCATCCACCCCCTGCCGCCAACACATCAGTCGCAACAGTCCTCATGAGCGCCCTCTTCCTCGGCATCGACGGTGGCGGCACCAAGACCGCTTTCGTCCTCCTGGACGAGAGCGGTCGCCTGCTGGCCCGCCATGAGGCGACGACGAGCTACTACCTCGAGATCGGCTTCGACGCCCTGCGGGCACTGCTGCGCGACGGCGTTCAGGCCACGCTGCACAAGGCCGATGCGGTCGCAAGCGATGTGAGCCATGCCTTCGCCGGGCTGCCCGCGCACGGCGAGGACAGCGGGCTGCTCGCGGCCTTCGACGGCCTGCTGACCGGCGTCCTGCCCCGCAGTACGGTGGGCAACGACATGGTCTGCAGCTGGGCCGGATCCCTCGCCGGCACGGACGGCATCAGCCTCGTCGCCGGCACCGGCTCTATCGCCTACGGCGAGTGGATGGGTCGCAACGCACGCAGCGGCGGCTGGGGCGAGGTCTTTGGCGACGAAGGGTCGGCCCACTGGCTGGCGCGCGAGGTGCTGGCGCTGTTCTCGCGGATGGCCGATGGCCGCGCCGAACCCGGCCCGCTGATGGGCCTGGTGCGCGAGCACTTCAGGCTCGCGCACGACCTCGACCTCTGCGGCGCGATCAATGGCGGTGCCGCGCGCAGCCAGTTGGCCCAGGTCGCCCGCCTGGCCACTGCTGCGGCGCAAGCCGGCGACGCGCAGGCTCGCGAGCTCCTGGTACGCGCTGGCGACGAGCTAGCAGCGCTTGCCGCCGGCGTCGCGCGCAGCCTGGGCCTGGAAGGCATCCAGGCCGTACCCATCTCCTATACCGGCGGCGTGTTCGCGGCCGGCGAGCTGGTGCTGGGCCCGCTGAAGGCCTCCCTCGCCCTGCGCCTGCCCGGCGCCGTGCTGACGACACCGCTTCACGGCCCCGAGCTGGGCGCAGCCCTCTACGCTGCACGCCTGGCCGGCCGACCGCTGTCACCCGCGGCGCTGGCACGACTGAAGGGCTGACGAAAGGCCTCGATCGATATGATTCGAAAGTAGCCTGCCTTTCGATCTCGCATGTCTCGCCCGAACTCCAAGCCGCCACCGGCCAAACCCGAAAGTACCCTGCTCATCGACGAGCGCCGTCGCCTGATCCGCGAATTGGTGCAGACGCAGGGCCGCGTCACGGTGGATGAACTGGCCGAGCGCTTTGGCACGTCGGTCGTCACCATCCGCAGCGATCTCAACGCGCTGGCGTCCACCGGCGCCGTGCTGCGTACCCATGGCGGCGCGCTCGCGCAGCGTGACACGGAGGAGGTGCCCATCGGTGTCAAGCAGAAGCTGCGCCACGAACAGAAGGCCCGCATTGCCACCGAAGCCGCGAAGATGATCCGGGACGGCGAGACCATCCTGCTGGACTCCGGCTCCACGACCGAGGAGATCGCCAAGCAGATCCGCAGCCTAAGGCTGACCTCACTGAACGTGATCACCAACGCGCTCAACATCGCCGGCCTGCTGGCGACGGTGCCGCACGTCAACCTCATCATGCCGGGCGGCCAACTGCGGCCGAACTCCTACTCGCTGTCCGGCCCACAGGCAGTGGCCGCGCTTCAGGGCCTGCATGCCGACCGCCTCTTTCTCGGCGTCGACAGCCTGGACCCAGACATCGGCCTGATGACGCCTCACCTGCTGGAGGCCCAGCTCAACGCCCAGATGATGAAGATTTCGCGTCAGGTCGTTGCAGTGGCGGACGCATCCAAGCTGATGAAACGCAACCTGTCAGTCATCGCGCCGGTGGAACAGCTGGACGTGCTGATCACCGACAGCGGCGCGGATCAGGCCATCGTGGACCAGTTGCGAGGCCGGGGGATCGAGGTGGTCTTGGCCTAGAGCCGGCTAGCCCTGATCCGGCACGACGGCCGTGACCTCGATCTCCACCTTGGCCCGGTCTTCCATCAGCGCCGACACCTGCACTGCGCTCATCGCGACGCCGTAGTCGCGACCCAGCACGTCGCGGTAGGCCTGGCCCACGTCGCGGCCTCGGACGAGGTACTCGCGCTTGTCGACCACATACCAGGTCATGCGCACGATGTGCTCAGGCCCGGCGCCGGCCTCTGCCAGCACGGCTCGGATGTTGAGCAGCGTCTGCCGCACCTGGTCGATGAGGTCATCGCTGTCGAATTCACAGCGCTCGTTCCAGCCGATCTGTCCGGCAACGAAGACCTGGCGGCCGCTGGCCGCGACGCCGTTGGCATAGCCGCGCGGTGCGGCCCAGCCGGCAGGTTGCAGGATTCTCTTGGTCATAGGGTCTCCAGCGCGACTCGCAGGTCGGCGGGCAGAGGTTGGGGTCTATGCGTATCCAGCGAGGTGCAGACCAGCAGCTGGTCGAACTCGACGCGGGTGCCGTCACTACCGTCGAAGGCGATCGCCAGCATCAGCGAGCTGCCGCCCACACGTTCGACGTACAGACGCTGACACAGACGGTCGCCCAGACGGCTGATGCGTTTGAAGCGCGTGTCGAGTCTTGCGGTGGGCATCCCGATGCGGCGCTGGACGATCAGCTGCGCGAACGGCAACCCCAGGCCATGCGCAAACCAGTCCTCGACCAACTCGTTGAGCATCTCGAAATAGCGCGGGTAGAAGACGATGCCGGCCGGGTCGCAATGGCCGAAGCGCACGGTCTGCTCGCGCTCGAAGGCGGCAGCCGTCATGTCTCGCGCAGCTTGAAGCGCTGCAGCTTGCCCGTCTCGGTGCGCGGCAGCGTGGCGCGGAACTCGATGGCGCGTGGGTACTTGTAGGGCGCGATGCTTGCCTTCACATGCTCCTGCAAGGCTTTCACGTCTCCCGCCTGGCCCTCGCGCAACACGACGAAGGCCTTGACCAGTTGGCCGCGCCCTTCATCGGGCACGCCGACGACAGCGCATTCGGCCACGGCCGGGTGGCTCAGCAGCGCGGCCTCGACCTCTGGGCCCGCGATGTTGTAGCCGCCCGAGATGATCATGTCGTCGGTGCGAGCCTGATAGACGTAATAGCCGTCCGCATCGATGAGGTAGGAGTCGCCGGTCAAGTTCCAGCCCTCCTGCACATACTGGTGCTGGCGCTCGTCGGCGAGGTAGCGGCAGCCAGTAGGCCCCTTGACGGCAAGGTTGCCTACTTGGCCGGCCCGCAGCGGCTGACCCGCGTCGTCAAGGATGCAAGCCTGGTAGCCAGGCACCGGCTTGCCGGTCGCGCCACCCTTGGCATCGGACTCCGTGTGGGAGATGAAGATGTGCAGAAGCTCGGTGGCGCCTATGCCGTCGATCAACTCGATATCCGTGACCTGCCTCCACAGCGCACGCGTGGCCGCCGGCAGAGCTTCGCCGGCGCTGACACATTTTCGCAGCGACGAGATGTCGTGCTGGGCGACCAGCGGAGCCATCGCACGATAAGACGTAGGCGCCGTGAAGCAGACCGTCGCACGATGCTCGGAGATAGCCTTCAGCAGCAGGTCGGGCGCCGCCTTCTCCAGCAGCACGGTGGATGCGCCCACGCTCATCGGAAACAGCAGCAAGCCGCCCAGACCGAACGTGAAGGCCAGCGGCGGGCTGCCGACGAAGACGTCGCTGGGCTGGGCCTTCAGGCAATGCACTGGCCAGCAGCGGCAGATCGCGATGACGTCGCGATGGAAATGCATGGTGCCCTTGGGCTGGCCAGTGGTGCCGGACGTGAAGGCGATCAGCGCACAGTCGTCGCTGGCGGTATCCACGTTCGTGAAGGTAGCCGGCTGGCGGGCCGCGCGAGCTTCAAGGCCGTCCGGAGCACTGCTGCGGTAGTGACAGATGCTGCGCAGCACCGGGTTCTGCAGTTGCGCCGCCGCGAGCTCGTCAGCCAGTGCGGCGTCGCACAGCGCATGAGTGACTTCGGCCTTGGCGATGACCTTGCCCAGCTCCACGGCGCGCAGCAGCGGCATGGTGGCCACCGCGATAGCGCCAGCCTTGATGACGGCGAACCAGCAGGCCGCCAGCTGCGGCGTATTCGCGCCCCGCAGCAGCACGCGGTTGCCCGGCACGACACCCAGCTCGTTGACGAGCACGTTGGCGATACGGTTGGCCTCGGCCTGCAGCTGGGCATAGGTCCACGTCAAGCCGGAGCCCTCAACGCAGGGGCGATCGCCCCACCCCTGAGCGACCCAGCGGTCCAGCAGCTCGGTCGCCGCGTTCAGTCTGGGGCCGAACTGCAGCTCGGGCAAATCGAAGACCAGCTCGGGCCACTGGTCCTGTGGCGGGAGGTGCTCTCTTGCGAAGGTATCCAGATGAGCCGATGGATGCATGGTTTCCTCACGCCCTTTTGAGGAGTTCGCGACCGATGATGAGCTGCTGCACTTCGCTGGCGCCCTCGTAGATGCGCAGCGCACGGATTTCCCGGTAGAGGGATTCGACGATTTCGCCCCGGCGCACGCCACGGCCACCGAAGAGCTGCACGGCGGCGTCAATGACCCGCTGGGCACCCTCTGTCGCCATCAGCTTGGCCATGGCGGCTTCCTTCGTAATGGTCTTGCCCTGGTCGCGCTGCCAGGCAGCGCGATAGACCATCAGCGCGGACGCGTCCACCGTGCAGGCCATGTCGGCCAGCTTGGCCTGCGTCAGAGGCAGATCCGCCAGGCGGGCGCCGAACATGGCCCGCTCCCTGGCCTGCTTCAAACCCTCTTGCAGCGCGCGTTGGGCAAAGCCCAGGGCGGCGGCAGCCACAGATGTGCGAAAGACATCCAGCGTACGCATGGCCAGCTTGAAGCCCTCGCCCGGCGCGCCCAGCATCTGGCTCCTGTGCACACGACAGTCGGTGAAACGCAGGCGCGCCAGCGGATGCGGCGCGATGACGTCGATGCGCTCCGCGATCTCGAAGCCCGGAATGCCGGCATCGACGATGAAGGCCGAGATGCCGCGCGATCCAGGCGCTTCACCCGTCCTCGCAAACAGCACGTAGAAGTCGGCGATACCGCCGTTGGAGATCCAAGTCTTCTCGCCATTCAGCACATAGGCGTCGCCGTCTTCGCTGGCGCTGCATTGCATGGCGGCAACGTCCGAGCCAGCCTCTGGCTCGGACAGTGCAAAGGCCGCCAGAGCCTCGCCCCGGGCAACGTGTGGCAGGTAGCGCTCTTGCTGGGCCGGCGTGCCCTGCAGCGAGATGGCGCCCGAACCCAGGCCCTGCATCGCGAAGGCGAAGTCGGCAAGTCCATCGTGCCTAGCCAGGGCCTCGCGGATCAGACAGATGGCTCGGGTATCGATGGCCTGGCCCTCACTGGCCACGGCGTGGTTCAGCCAGCCTGCCTTGCCGAGCTCGCCAACCAGTGACCGGCATTGCGCGTCGACATCGCCGTCATGCTCAACGTGCTGCAGGTGCTCACCGCACCAGGCGTCCAGCGCCGCAGCCAGCTCGCGGTGCTTCGCGTCGAAGAAGGGCCAGTCGAGATGGTTCATCTCAATCCCCTTGGAACACGGGCCTTTGCTTGGCCACGAAGGCCTCGTAGGCACGATGGAAGTCCTTGGTCATCATGCAGATGGCCTGGGCCTGAGCCTCGGATTCGATGGCCTCGTCCACGCCCATGGCCCATTCCTGGTGCAACATGCGCTTGGTCATGGCATGACCGAAGCCAGGTCCTGCCGCGATGTCGCCGGCCCACTTCAGCGTCTCGTCCAGCAGCTGCTCCGGCTCGACAATGCGGTTCAGGAACCCCCAGCTCAGCGCCTCCTCGCCGCCCAGGGCACGACCGCTGTAGAGCAGGTCCGATGCCCGCCCCTGGCCAACGATGCGCGGCAGCATGGCACAGGCTCCCATGTCACAGCCCGCGAGGCCCACCCTGGTGAACAGGAAGGCCGTCTTGCTGCGTGTCGTGCCCACACGCAGGTCGGACGCCATGGCCAGGATGGCCCCCGCGCCGGCGCATACGCCGTCAATGGCCGCGAAGATGGGCTGCGGGCAGCCTCGCATGGCCTTCACCAGGTCGCCTGTCATGCGCGTGAAGGCCAGCAGGTCGGGCATGTCCATGCCGGTCAGCGGGCCGATGATCTCGTGTACGTCGCCGCCCGAGCAGAAGTTGCCGTTGGCACCCTGCACGACGATCGCCTTGACCTCGTCCACATAGGCCAGGCGGCGGAACAGGTCGCGCAGCTCCGCATAAGACTCGAACGTCAGCGGATTCTTGCGCTCCGGCCGGTTCAGCGTGATGACACCGACGGCGCCCTGCTTCTGCCAGGCGAAATGCAGGGGCTGATAGCCGACAAGGCCTTGATGGTTGCCTGGGGCCAGATGGGGCGTCATGTGTTGTCCTTCAGATGTGTCTTGAGCAGCGCCAGCAGCTCGTGGACCTGCGTCTTCTGCGCGGGCGTCCAGCCGGCGAACAGCTCGACAATCCAGCCTTCGTGCGTAGCGGCCATGCGCTTGAACTGGCGACGGCCTTGCGGCGTGAGCCTGACGATGAAGCTGCGGCGGTCATCGGCGCGGGTCTCGCGCAGTACCAGCCCTTCGGCCTCGAGCTGATCGGTGATGCCGGTGACGTTGCCGCCAGTCACCATCAGGCGCCTGGAGAGCTCGCGCATGGTCAGGCCATCGGCATGGCGCTCCAACTGGGCCAGCAGGTCAAAGCGCGGCAGCGTGGTGCCGAACTCGGCGCGCAGACGCTGGCGGATCTGGTCTTCCACTCGCGTAGTGCAGGAGAGCAGACGCAGCCAGAGCTTGAGCGCCTGATGGTCATCGTCGGACAGCCGTGTTTCGAGGTCGAGTTCAGTCACCGACATCACATCGTCTCCCCACCGCAAACAGCAATGGCCTGGCCATTGACTCCCGTGGCAGTGAGCAACCAAGCCACTGTGTCGGCGACTTCCTCCGGCTGGATCAGTTGTCCTCTCGGATTGGCTCTGGCCAGCTCAGCCCTCGCCTGAGCAGCGGTTCGGCCGGTCTTGGCGACGATGGTGTCCACCGCTTGAGCCACGATGTCGGTCTCGGTGTAGCCTGGGCAGACGGCGTTGACTGTCAGGCCCTTGGCCGCCACTTCAAGCGCCATCGCCCGCGTCAGCCCCAGCACGCCATGCTTGGCCGCGCAGTAGGCAGCCACGTAGGCATAGCCCTTAAGCGCCGCAGTGCTGGCCACGTTGACGATGCTGCCCTGGCGGCGTTCCAGCATGCCAGGCAGCACGGCACGGCTGCAGAGGAAGCTGCCGGTGAGGTTGGCGTCGAGCAGGCGCCGCCAGAGCTCCAGCGAGGTCTTGTGCAACGGCGCGGTCTCAACCTGACCAGCGTTGTTGACAAGGATGTCTACGTCGCCGACGGCCATGAAGGCGGCCGCAACGCTGGCCTCGTCGGAGACGTCGCAGGCCTGGATGGCCACGCCGCCCAGCTCCGCCTGCCGCGCCTGGAGCCGCGTCACACTGCGCCCCATCAGCGTGACGCGCAGGCCATCAGCCAGAAGCCGCTTTGCCACTGCGGCACCAATGCCGCTTCCACCGCCGGTGATCACCGCATGCTTCATACGCCCAAGGCCTTGTTCGCCTGCTCGGCCACAGCCACGCTCCCGGCTCGCTGGCGCTCGAACTCACGTTCGAGCTGGCTCTTGCCTGACATGTATTGTTTGGGCCACTCCAGTCCGACCGGGCCGCGGTAGCCGATACGCGCCGCCTCGGTCAGGGTCCAGGCCGGATTGGCCAGATGGGGGCGCGCTATGGCGCAGAGATCGGCACGACCCGCCGCGATGATGCTGTTCACATGATCAGCCTCGGAGATGGCGCCCACGGCCATGGTGGGGATGCCAATGCGGTTGCGGATTTCTTCAGCGAACGGTGTCTGGAACATGCGGCCATAGACCGGCTTCTGCGCCTTGCTGACCTGGCCGGAGGACACGTCGACAAGGTCCGCACCCGCGGCCTTGAAGGCCGCGGCGATGGCAACCGCATCCTCGGTCGTCGTGCCGCCGGGAACCCAATCATGGGCCGAGATGCGCACGGACATCGGCCGCTCCGGCGGCCAGGCCTCGCGCAGCGCGATGAAGACCTCCAGCGGATAGCGCAGCCGGTTGTCCAGCGAACCACCATAGTCATCGTCGCGCCGGTTCGTCAGCGGCGAAATGAAGCTTGAGAGCAGGTAGCCATGGGCGCAATGCAGCTCCAGCCAATCGAAGCCGGCGTCGGCCGCGCGGCGTGCGGCACTGACGAAGTCGTCTCGCACGCGATCCATGTCGGCGCGGGTCATCGCGCGTGCGGTCTGGCTGATGCCGGCCAGGTACTGCTGCGACGAGGCTGCAATCAGCGGCCAGTTGCCGTGGGACAACGGCTGATCCTCGCCCTCCCAGGGCACGCAGGTCGAGCCCTTGGGGCCGGCGTGGCCCAGCTGCATCGCAATCCTGGCGCTGCTGTACAGGTGAACATGCTCCACGATGCGCCGCCAGCCCTCGCCCTGGGCATCGTTCCACAGCCCCGGGCAGGCGGGCGTGATGCGCGCATCGGGCGACACGCAGGTCATCTCGGCGAAGACGAGGCCGGCACCGCCCAAGGCCCGCGCGCCGAGGTGGACGAGGTGGTAGTCGCCTGGGATACCGCCATCGCAGCTGTACTGCGCCATGGGCGATACAACGACCCGGTTTTTCAGCGTTAGGCCGCGCAGCCTGAAGGGCGTGAACATCGGCGGGACCACCGCTTCCAGACCACTCTGCGCTGCCAGCCAGCGCTCGAACTCACCAACATAGTGGGAGTCACGCAACCTCAGGTTCTCATGAGATATGCGTTGCGAGCGCGTCAGCAGCGAATAGGCAAACTGCTCGGGCTCCAGCCGCGCATGGCGCTCGACGTTCTCGAACCATTCGGTGGAGTTTCGCGCCGCGTTCTGGATGCGCAGCACCTCGATGCTGCGCGTGGCCTGATAGGCGTCGAGCGCCATGGTGAGGTCGGCATGCGCCTGGATGTCGCGCGCCAGATCGATGGCGTCCTCCAGCGCGAGCTTGGTGCCGGAACCGATGGAGAAGTGGGCCGTGTGCGCCGCGTCACCCATCAGAACCACGGGTGTACCTCGGTCGTTGCGGTGCAGCCAGGCCTTGCAGACGACGCGGGGGAAGCGTATCCACTGCGCCGAGCCGCGCAGGTGGCCGGCGTTGGAGATCAACGCATGCCCGTCCAGAATCTTCGAGAACAGCCTCTCGCAGAAGGCGATGCTCTCCTCCTTGCTCATGTCCTCCAGGCCCGCTGCGCGCCAGACGTCTTCTGGCGCCTCGACGATGAAGGTCGAATGCGTTGCGTCGAATCGGTAGGCATGCGCCTGGAACCAGCCCCACTCCGTCTGCTGGAAGTCGAAGGTGAAGGCGTCGAAGAGTTGGGTAGTGCCCAGCCACACGAAGCGGCAGGCGCGCAGGTCGACATCGGGCTGGTAGGTGGTCGCGTACTTCTGGCGGATGCGGCTGTTCAGGCTGTCTGCCGCAATGATGAGGTCGGCATCTATCTCGGCATCGTCGGGCACGTCGGCTTCGTAGACCAGCTCAACGCCAAGCTGCTCGCAGCGTGCCTGAAGGATGTTGAGCAGCTTCTTTCGGCCGATGCCGCAAAAGCCGTGGCCACTTGAGACGATGCGACGCCCCTTGAAGTGCACGGCGATGTCGTCCCAGTGGTTGAACGCGTCGCTGATCTGATTTGCCGTCTCGGGGTCGGCAACGCGCAGCGCATCCACCGTCTGGTCGGAAAGCACGACGCCCCATCCGAAGGTGTCACCGGCACGGTTGCGCTCCAGGACCCTCACCTCATGGGCGGGGCTGGCCTTTTTCATCAACAGCGCGAAGTACAGGCCGGCCGGACCGCCGCCAATGCAGGTGATACGCATGATGCGAATCACTTTAGGAATCAATAGTTCAAACGTCAAGCAATTGGATGCAGGCGACGCAGAAAGTGAAAACCCTGAGTCCGGTGACGGACTCAGGGTCTGCGTTGGGGCGCGGCAGGCGTCAGTTCCAGTTCACATGCACAACCCGATAGCCGTTGCTCTTCAGCGCCCGCAGCAGGAAGGGCAGCGCCCGGGCCGTCTGGTCCTGGGCATCGTGCAGCAGGACGATGCCGCCACCGCTCTTGGCGAGCTGGCCAAGCAGCTTGTCAGCCAGCATCTGCGGCGTCTGGTCGGGCAGCCAGTCCTCGGCGCCGGCGTCGATGGACATGACCACCAGCCCTCGCTCCTTCAGGCTCGCCAGCAGGGTCGATGTTTCTTCCAGGAAGGGGAATCGAAAGGCCGCAGGCTCTGCGCCGAACACGGCGCGGTACGCGGCCATCATGGCATCGAGGTCGGCCGTCTGCGCTGCCGGCGGCAGTTGCGAGAAGTGCTCGTGCCGATAGCCGTGCATGCCCACGCTATGGCCCTCGTCGCGCACCTGGCGGGCCAGGGCGGCATGCTGGGCCAACGGCTCGCCATTCATGAAGAAGCTGGCCTTCACGCACTGCTCAGCCAGCGCCTTCAGCACGACGGGCGTGGACCCAGGCCTCGGGCCATCGTCGAAGGTGAGCACCACCTCCTTGGGCGCCAGCGTGGGCAGGGCGGCGTGCTGGGCCGTGCCCCAGGCAGCCGCCTCGCGCCTGAGCGTCAGCGTTCGCGAGGTGCCCAGCACATCGGCACCGCAGGCAGGCTGCGCCGTCGCAGCTGCGGCGAACACGAGGCTCGTCAGCAATCCCGTCAGTGGCTCCATCAGTGAGCCCCGACCGGGGCCTCACGGCCCTTGGCAGCTTCCGGCTGATCGTGCGGGAAGGGTGCCAGCCAAGCCAGGATCACGGGTGGTATGGAGAAGATAAGCACCCAGCCAAAGAAGCTCACGTACTGGTGGTTGACGTAGTTCCACAGCAAGCCGCTGACGCTGCCCGTGCCCCACTTGGTCAACGCCATGACGCCGGTGGCCATCGCGTAGTGGGCCATGCGAAACGGCCCGGGAGCGATCTGCTGCATCATGTACAGCATGTGGCCCACGGAGCCCATGCCAAAGCCGAACTTCTCGATCGAGACGATGACTGCGATGGTGACCGTGTCCGTCGGCATCGACTGCGCGAGATAGAAGTAGGTCAGGTGCGGAATGTTGAGCACCAGGGCCAGCGTGAAGAACGTGCGCGGCAATGTGCGCCTGGCGACCATAAAGCCGCCCAGGAAGGCGCCGGCGATGAAGGTCAGAGTGCCTACCGTGCCGTTGATGTGGCCCAGGGCCTCGTTGTCCAGGCCCAGGCCGCCAGCCACGCGCGCATCCAGCAGAAAGAGCGGACCGAACTTCTCGATGAAACCTTCGCCGAAGCGGTAGAAGAAGATGACGGCCAGCATCATCCAGATCTGCGGCTTCTGGAAGAAGGTGATCCAGGCCTGCGCCGTGGCCTTCAGGCCGCCGGAAAGCCCTGCACCGTGCAAATGCGAAGGCGACCCCGGCGGCAACACACGCAGGTGATAGACGCCAAAGACGGCCATGAACGCGGCCGCCAGCGACACCACGACCACCCAGCACTGCACCCAGCTCAGCCCCATGTGGTTGTGCAGATAGCCCGTCAGCGACACCAGCAGGCCGGAGGCGACGACTGCGCCCAGATTCCAGCACATGCCCTGCACGCCGGAGTAGCGGGCCTGGTCGGTCTTGGAAACGGTGGTCATGAAGACGCCGTCCGCGCACGTGTCCTGGGTGGCGGAGGCGAAGCCGACGATCCAGAAGAAGGCCAGCGACAACTTGAAGAAGCCCTCCATCGGCAGGCACAGCGCAACCAGGCCCAGCGCCGCCGCCATCGTGAACTCCATGCTGATGACCCAGAAGCGCTTGCTGCGGTAGGTCTCCAGCAGAGGTGCCCAAAGTGGCTTGAGCACCCAGGGCAGGTACATCTGCGAGGTGTAGAGGGCGATGTCCTCGTTGGAAATGCCCAGGTTCTTGTAGATGATGGCCGCGACGACGCCGACCATCACGTTGGGCAAGCCCATGGCCAGGTAGAGCGAGGGCACCCAGACGAGCGGGTGGCGGGTTGGCAAAGTCATTGGGTCTCCGTTTTGCTTGTTTCTTCCGGGGCAAGCGCCGTGCTGCGCCAAGCCGGCTCGGCGCGGCAAGCGCCGCTGTTCCCTGGGGAGAACGCCCGAGGCAGCCTTTGGACGAGGAGCGTCATTTCGGGGGCGTCAGCGCCTGCAGCGCTGCCGATACATAGACCAGCGGCGCATTCCAGTTGATGGCCACCTCGTTGCTGGCGTAGCTGCAGCCATGGTCGAGATAGGACAGTGCCGGCAGCGCGGACGCATAGCGCACGGGGCAGTGCTTCTGGTCCTGCTGACCGGGGTTGGGCCCACCGACGATGAAGCCGGGCACTGGTGCGTCCACGCCATCGGCCTCGGAGGGCCGATGATGAGGATGCAGAGGGCTGCGTCGGCCGAAGCCCGTCACATAGCTCAGGCCCAGTGGGTTTCGTCCCAGAACATAGTCCAGCACGGACTGCGCGGCATCCAGCTGCGCACGGTCATGACCGAGCCGGTAGGCCTGGATCAGCATCAGCGCCTGGTTCAACGCATGGGCGTTGCTGCCCCAGACGAAATCGGAGGCGGCCTCCATCGTCAATCGGTAGGCCGAGGCCCTCCAGGACGCCGCGAGTTCGTCCCCGAAGCCAAGAACGCGGCGCGTGACGAGCTCGGCGTCGGCCTTGGGCAGTTTGTCGCGGTGCTGGGCCAGACTGACCCACGCCAAGCCGGCCACGTCGCCCCAGCCGGGCACGCGGATGGGCTGTGTCTCCAGCTTCATCGCCTCCCGATAGCTGACATCACCCGTCGTGATGAAGAGCTCGGCGGCAGCCCAGGCGAACTCGTCGTCCAACTGGACATCGCCGTACTCGCCAGTGCGAACGTCAGGCGGGTTCCTGAAGAAGGCCCGCGGATTGGCGCGTGCCCAGGCCCAGGCGGCGACGGCTGCCTCGCGCATGCGCGCCGACAAGCCGGGCCGCTGCCCGTCGAACGGCTTGAAGACCCGGCTCGCCTGCGCCATCACGGCGGCGAAGTCCAGTGCGGCGGCCGTGCTCTTTTGCACGACGTAGCGCTCGCCATGCGTCTGGTGAGGCATCAGGTTGCCGTCAAAGCCCTTGTTGGTGAGCTTGTGATAGACGCCGCCGTCGACTGGATCCTGCATCGCCAACATCCAGTCGAGGTTCCACAGCACCTCGGCCAGAACGTCCGGCAGGACGTCTCCGCTCTCGGGAATGTCCAGCTTCTGGGCCTTGAACAGCGCCGGGAACTGCTCCCATGCTGCGAGCAGCGTATAGACCGTGATGCCCGAGTTGACGATGTACTTGTTGTAGTCGCCCGCGTCATACCAGCCCTTGGGCGCGGAGATGCGCGTGCCCTCCGGCCGCCCGTCACTGACAGCCGAGGCGTGGATCAGCACCGCAGTGTCCGGATGGCCGGCCGGGCGCGCCCAACGGCCGGCATAGCGGGCCTCCAGCGGGATGCCAGCGCGGTTGAAGTAGAAGGCCTTTAGGCTGGCCGCCGTCAGCGCGGCATAGGCATCGGACGCGACGCGGAAACGAGGCGACGTTGGCATGCCCTCGACGCGCAGTTCGTACTCGCCCGGCTCGGTGAGCGCCGAGAAGTCGGCCAAGCGCACGGCCTGGTCCGCCGGGGCCCATGCCCTCGCCGCGCCGAGGCGGCCGCTCAGCACGACGTCGCCACTGCCCACGCGGACGACGCGGAACTCGTCGCCCGCGTCGGCTGACGCAACGGCCCACTTTGCGGCGGCAGGCAGGTAGCCGATCTGGTTCACAGCGACGCCTTGCGCGCATACGCCGCCGTTGAGGGCACCCAGGCCCAACAGGCCTAGCAATGCGCCGCAAAAGCGTCGGGATAGGACTTGAGGCTTCATTTCGATCGGATTATGACAACGCTGTCAGTTGGGGTGTATTGGGGTCACTGCTCAGATGAAAGCCTCCGCCGAACCAGAATGGGCACGGCGGAGGTTGGCCATCTCAAGCGCTCCAGCGCAGCTCAGCGCCTTCGGCCAGCACCGGGCTGCAGCGGCCGTCGACGTCCAGGCTCCAGTCACGCAGCACACCCTCGGCAATCCGCGCCGTGTACTGCGCGCCCTGGCGGCGGACCTCGCCTCGGGCCGCAACGCTGCCATCGACCGCCACGACCGTGAAGGCCGCGCTTGCGCCGTCGTCCAGCTCGAACACGCGCAGCACCGTGCCACTGGCGTAGTCATAGTCAGGCTTCTCGGTTTCGGCACCCCAGGCGATGACGCTGTTCGGCGCGGCATACAAGGGCATGGACAAGAAGCCATGCGTCTCGCGATGCCAGCGGCCTCCCTGCTTCTTCTCCCCGGACAGCAGATGGGTCCACTGGCCCGAACCTTCCGATCCAGGCAGATAGAACGCCACCTCGCCGCTCTCGGTGAACACCGGCGCCACGAGCAACGATTCGCCCAGCTGGTACTGCCGGTCCAGCGTCGTGCAGGCCGGGTCATGCGGGTGCTCCATCAGCATGGAGCGCATCAGCGGCACGCCGCTCTGCGTTGCCTCATGGGCCTTGGCGTAGAGATAGGGCATGAGGCGGTGCTTGAGTCGTGTGAAGACCCGCAACACGTCGCAGCTCTCTTCATCGACCAGCCATGGCACCCGGTAGCTGCTGCTGCCGTGCAGTCGGCTGTGCGAGGACATCAGGCCGAACTGGATCCAGCGCTTGTAGACGGCCGGTGGCGGATTGCCCTCGAAGCCGCCGATGTCGTGGCTCCAGAAGGCGAAGCCGCAGCTGGTCAGCGACAGCCCGCCGCGCAGGCTCTCGGCCATGGATTCGAACGTGCTCCAGCAGTCACCGCCCCAATGCACCGGAAAGCGCTGCCCCGAGGCGTAGGTGGAGCGGGCGAAAACGATCGCGTCCCTACCCTGCACTTCTTCCAGTAGCTCGAACACGGCCTGGTTGTATTGCAGCGCGTAGAGGTTGTGCATCTCGACGGGGTCGGAGCCGTCGAAGTAGCTCACGCCCTCGCTCGGAATGCGCTCGCCGAAGTCGGTCTTGAAGCAGTCCGCACCCGTGCCCAGCAGGCGGCGCAGATGCCCCTGGTACCAGGCCTTGGCTGCAGGGTTCGTGAAGTCCACGATGGCCATGCCAGGCTGCCACTGGTCGGTCTGGAACGTCAGGCCATCTTGCGGGCCGCCCTTGCGCTTGATGAAGTAGCCGCACTTGACGCCTTCGGCGAACAACGGCGACTTCTGCGCCACGTAGGGGTTGATCCACAAGCTGATCTTCAGCCCCTTGGCGTGCAAGCGCTTGAGCATGGCCTCAGGCTCGGGGAAGCCACGGCGGTCCCACTCGAAGTCGCACCACTGGAACTCGCGCATCCAGAAGCAGTCGAAGTGGAAGACCGACAGAGGCAGCTCGCGCCTTGCCATCTCGTCAATGAAATGCGTGGCCGTGGCCTCGTCATACTGGGTCGTGAACGACGTCGTCATCCACAAGCCGAAGCTCCAGGCCGGCGGGAGCGGGGCGCGGCCTGTCAGCGCTGTCAACCGGCCAACGACATCCTTGGGCGTGGGGCCGGCGATGACGCAGTAGTCCAGGCTCTCGCCTTCGCGGCTGAACTGCACACGCGCCACCTTCTCCGAGCCGACCTCGAAGGAGACCGGACCGGCCTCATTGACGAGCACGCCGTAGCCGCGGTTGGTCAGGTAGAACGGCACGTTCTTGTAGGCCTGCTCGCAGGCCGTGCCGCCATCCTTGTTGGTGTTTTCGACGACTTGGCCGTTCTTGACCCAGGGTGTGAAGCGCTCGCCCAGGCCGTAGACGTTCTCGCCGACGGCCAGCGTCAGCTGTTCGTGAACATGATTGCCCTTGGCGCCCCACTGGATGTAGCCCAGGCCGCGCCAGTCGCTCTTGGTGAGAATGCGCTCGCCTTCGCGGAATGTCAGCGCCCAGCCATCGCCCTTCTTCACGTCGACCGAGATGCTGCCGGAGGTCAGAGTGGCCATATCCTCGCCATCGACGATCTGCACAGCAGGCTTGCCTGCACCCACCATGGGAATGTGCAGGCGCGGCGGACTCGACGCGGTGTAGTGCTCGACGCTGACACGGACGACGCCGGGGAGCGGCGAGCTGAGCGTGACGGTCAGCGTGGGGCCTTGCAGCGTGTCGCCGCGATGCTTGATGGGGCGGGTCGTGGCGAGCACGACGAGGCGGTCTTCGTGGGCTTCGATGGCATAGGCCTCAGCCGCGTAGTGAGCGGCGACGCCTGGCTGAAGCAGCCACTGTCCGTCGGTGAACTTCATGGTGTTTCCTGGTTGTCTCCAAATCGGCCGGCTGGTGGGCCGGCTCCTGGGTGTTCTTGGGTCCTTGGTCTTCGATCTCCTAGGTTGGGAGCGCCTTCACATGGCGAGCGATGTAGTCGCTGTGGCCGGGCATGCCGTCCACCGTCTGGTTGATGGCATGCCGCAAGCGCACGAAATGCTGCAGAAGGGCCTGCGGATCGATGTGGTCGACAAAGGGGTCATAGCTCTCAGGCAGCAGGCCCAGGCCGAGGAACAGCGACACCCAGGAAGGCTCGGCAAAGCCGTCGGGGTCGAAGATGGCAACGCGGCCGGCGCTTCGGAAGAGCTCGATCTGGTGAGCCAGCGAATCCGGAATGGGCATGGCCGCGCAATAGCGCCACAGCTCGGCGTCGCGCCGCTCGGTCAGCTTGTAGTGCAGCACGATGAAGTCGCGGATTGACTCGTACTGCAGGGCCATGCGGCGGTTGAACTCGGCCGCCAGATGGGGCTTGAACTGCTTGTCCGGGAAGAACTGGATCAGCCGCCCGACGCCGTCCATGATGAGTTGGATGCTGGTGGACTCCAGCGGTTCCAGGAAGCCCGAGGCCAAGCCGATGGCGACCACGTTCTTCACCCACCCGGCCTTGCGCCGCCCTGTGGTGAAGCGCAACTGGCGCGGCGTGTCCAGTGCCTTGCCGTCCAGGCCGGCGAGCAACGTGGCGGCGGCCTCGTCATCGCCGATGAAATGGCTGCAATAGACGTGGCCGTTACCCGTGCGGTGCTGCAGCGGAATCCGCCACTGCCAGCCCGCCGCCTTGGCGGTGGACATGGTGTACGGCGTCAGCGGCTCGACGCGCTCGCTGGGCACGGCCTGGGCGCTGTTGCAGGGCAGCAGCGCCGTCCAGTCCTCGAAGGGCGACTGCATCGCGCCGCCGATGAGCAGGGCGCGGAAGCCCGAGCAGTCGATGAAGAGGTCACCATCGATGCGGCGCCCATCCTTCAGCTTGACCGCGACGACGAAGCCGTCCTCGGGTCGCAGCTCGACATCAACGATCAGCCCTTCGATGCGCTGCGCGCCGCGCGCCATTGCGTACTCGCGCAGGTAGGCCGCATAGAGGCCGGCGTCGAAGTGATAGGCGAAGGAGTACGCATTTGCCGCAGACGGTGCGCCATCCACGGGGGGCGTGAAGCGGTTGCGGCGCGCCATCACGGTGGAGGTGGACCAGTCTTCGTAACCCGGCAACTTGTCCACGATGCGCTGCAGGCGCAACCAGTGCTGCCAGGGCGCCCGGTTCTCGATGGCGGGGCCGAAGTCGCCGAAGCCGTGGAAGAAGCGATGACCCACGCGGCCCCAGTCGCGGAACTCGATACCGAGCTTGAAGCTGCCCTGCGTGCGCTTGACGAAGTCGGCGCCGTCCAGGCCGAGCGTTCGGTTGTAGGCGCGAATGGGCGGCAGCGTCGCTTCGCCAACACCGATGGTGCCGATATCTGGAGATTCCACCAGCACGATCTCGCAGCGTTCTTCACCGGCCGCGGCACAACGAAGCGCGAGCGGCGCAGCCGCCATCCAGCCGGCGGTGCCGCCGCCCACGATGACGATCTTGCGGATACGGGAGTCGGTCATTTGGCTGTCTCTGGGCCAAGCGTTCTTATGGACCTCGCCAGTTCGGCAAGGCGGCGCGATCTTCGGCGAGGTCCGGCGCATTGCGATAGGGGTCAACACCGTATTTACTTCGTTCGATGGCCGAACTAATATGATTGAAAGCCCGTCGAAGCATGGGCATCTATAGAAGCCGTCAGGAGACAAATGCAGGCCGAAGCCGCAGGCAGCCAACAGCTGCTCAAGGTCATCAATCGCATGGCGCTGGTGAGACACCTCTGCGCCCACCCAGGCCTGTCGCGCGCGGACTTGGCCGGGGCTGTAGGCCTGACCAAGTCCACCGTCAGCATGCTGACGCGCGAGCTGATCGCCGAAGGCTGGCTCGTCGAGCGCGAGGTCGTCGCCACCGGCGACCTGGGCCGCCGGCCGACGCCCCTCTTCATCGACCCCGACCGACTGCTTCTGCTCGGCGCCGAAGTCGGCATCGAGTCCGTGCGCGTCGTCGCGACGTCGCTGACCGGCCAGGTCAAGGCGTGCACCGTCGCCAACTACGGTGCCAGCCGCTCGGCAAAGGCCTGTATCAGCAGCCTGGCCGGTGCGCTGGTCAAGCTCAGCAAGCAGCTGGACACGTGCCAGCAGATCCTCGGTCTCGGCGTGGGCCTGCCCGGCGGCGTCAACGAGGCGCGAGGCGTGCTGCACTTTGCCCCCAACCTCGGCTGGCGTGATATCCCCTTCGGCACGCTCCTTGCCGACAAGCTGCAAGACACCGCGCTCACCGGCGTGCCGCTCTTCATCCAGAACGAAGCCGATGTGGCGGCGCTGGGCGAGATGGAGTTCAACCCCGCGCCAGCCTCGGATCCGCTGCTGTACGTTTCCATCAACCAGGGCCTGGGCGCCGGTGTCATCGTCGGCGACCGGCTGCTGACCGGCAGCCGCGGCTTCGCTGGCGAGGTCGGCCACATGGTGCTCCAGCTGGGCGGTCCGCGCTGCTCCTGCGGCCGCCGCGGCTGCGCCGAGGCGCTGATCGCGACGCGCGCCATGCTGCACGGCAGCGGCGACGACGCAGCGTTGCGCTCGCTGGCGGAAGTGCGCACCCATCTCGTCGATGAAGACGCCGAGACGTTGAAGGCCGTCAACTCCGCCGGCCGCTACCTGGGCGTGCTGCTTCAGAACCTGGCCACGGCCTACGACCCCGCCTGCATCGTGCTGGGAGGATCAGTCGTCGAGCTCGGCGAGCCCTTCCTGAAGCCGGCGCTGGACACGCTGCTGGACTACGCCGCCGCGGCAAATCTGCCTCCACCCACCGTGCGCACCTCGATGTTCGGCGCCAATGCCGTCGCCGTCGGCGCCGCCGCGCTGGCGCGCTATCGCCTGACCCGCCCCGCCCTGCCGCTCGCAGACAGCGGCGCCGTCACCGCCGACGCCGAGGAGACGGCTTGATGTATCTCGGCATCGATCTCGGCACCTCGGAGGTCAAGCTGTTGCTGCTCGACGGCGAGGGCCGAATCGTCGGCACGGCCGGCAGTGCCCTGACGCTGTCCTGCCCCGAGCCGCTGTGGTCCGAGCAGCATCCGGACGACTGGTGGCAGGCCACGCAGGCCGCCGTCGCGAAGCTGCGTACAGCCCACCCCGTGGAGTTCAGCGCAGTACGCGGCATCGGCCTTTCGGGCCAGATGCACGGCGCCGTGTTGCTCGATGAAGGCGACACGGTGCTGCGCCCCGCCATCCTGTGGAACGATGGCCGCAGCCATGACGAGTGCACCGATCTGACGGCCGCAGCGCCCCGCCTTCACGAGATCGCAGGCAATCTCGCGATGCCCGGCTTCACGGCGCCCAAGCTGCTGTGGGTCCGCAAGCACGAGCCCGAGGTGTTCGCCCGCGTGAAGTCGGTGCTGCTGCCCAAGGACTGGCTGCGGCTGCAGCTGACCGGCAACAAGGTCTCCGACCCCTCAGACGCGGCCGGCACGCTCTGGCTGGACGTCGCCAGTCGCGACTGGTCGGACGAACTGCTGGCGGCCTGCGGCCTCACGCGCGCGCAGATGCCGCGCCTCGTCGAAAGCAGCCAATCGAGCGGCCTTCTCAAGCCCGGGCTGGCCAAGGCCTGGGGTCTCGGATCCGAGGTCACCATCGCGGGCGGCGCGGGCGACAACGCGGCCAGCGCCATCGGCATAGGCGCAACGACCCCGGGCGATGGCTTCATCTCGCTGGGCACCTCCGGCGTGCTCTTCGTCGTCAACGACCGCTTTGCGCCCAACCCGGACTCAGCCGTGCACGCCTTCTGCCATGCCCTGCCGCAGCGCTGGCACCAGATGGGCGTGATGCTATCGGCGGCTGGTTGCCTGAAGTGGTTCTGCCAGCTCGTCGGTGCCGATGAGGTCACGCTGCTGGCCGAGCTGGCATCTTCTTCGCCTTCGTTTTCGCAAAATGACAGCGCAGTCAATGCGCCCATCTTCCTGCCCTACCTTGCCGGCGAGCGCACGCCCCACAACGACCCCTTCGCACCCGGCGGCTTCCACGGGCTAAAAGCGCAAACGACACGAGCGGAGTGCACCTACGCCGTGCTCGAAGGCGTGACCTTCGGCCTCGCGGACAGTCTGGCCGCGCTGCGCGAAGCGGGTACGGAAGTGCATGCGCTGTCGCTCGTCGGCGGCGGTGCGCGCAGTGCCTACTGGGCCCAGTTGATTGCCGACGCGCTGAACGTCGAGATCCTCGTGCACACCGGTAGCGAAGCCGGTGGCGCCCTCGGTGCGGCACGGCTCGGTTGGCTCGCTGCTGGCGGCGACCTCGCCACCGTATGCACCCGCCCCGCCGTCGCGACCCGTCACGCCCCCAATCCCGAACGCCACGCTCGCCTGGCCCCGCGCCTGGCGCGCTTCCGTGACCTTTACCAGCGCCTGCGCGGCGCTTGATCCATGAGCTACTTCGAACACATTCAACCCATCCGCTACGAAGGCCCCGACAGCCAGAGCGAGCTGGCCTTCAGGCACTACGACAAGGACCGCATCGTCCTTGGCATGCGCATGGAGGATCACCTGCGCTTTGCCTCCTGCTACTGGCACAACTTCGTCTGGACGGGCCTGGACCCCTTCGGCGGCGCCACCTTCGAGCGCCCCTGGTTCCAGGGCGGAACGCCCATGGAACTCGCCAAGGCCAAGGCAGATGCCGCTTTCGAGTTCTTCGAGAAGCTCGGCGCGCCCTACTACTGTTTCCACGACCGCGATGTCGCCCCCGAAGGCGCCACGCCGCGCGAGAGCCACGAGAACTTCCTGCGCATGGTGGACGTGCTGGGCGAGAAGCAGCAGGCCACCGGGCGCAAGCTGCTGTGGGGCACGGCCAACCTGTTCAGTCATCGCCGCTTCATGTCCGGCGCGGCCAGCAACCCCGACCCCGAGATCTTCAAGCTGGCAGCACTGCAGGTGCGCGACGCGATGGACGCGACCCTCAAGCTCGGCGGCGAGAACTACGTGCTGTGGGGCGGCCGCGAAGGCTACGAGACCCTGCTGAACACGCGCATCGGCCAGGAGCTGGACCAGCTCGGCCGCTTCCTGAGCATGGTCGTGGACTACAAGCACAAGATCGGCTTCAAGGGCGCCATCCTCATCGAGCCCAAACCACGCGAGCCATCCAAGCACCAGTACGACTTCGACACGGCCACCGTCTACGGCTTCCTCGTGCGCTACGGCCTGGAGAAGGAAGTCAAGGTCAACATCGAGGCCAACCACGCCACGTTGTCGGGCCACAGTTTCGAACACGAGATCGCCACGGCTGGCGCCCTGGGCATCCTCGGCAGCCTGGACATGAACCGCGGCGACCCACAGCTGGGCTGGGACACCGACCAGTTCCCGAACAACGTACCCGAAACGGCCCTGGCGCTGTACCACGTGCTGCAGGCCGGCGGCCTGGGATCGGGCGGTCTGAACTTCGACGCCAAGGTGCGCCGCCAGTCCATCGACGCAGCCGACCTTTTCCACGGCCACATCGGCGGTATGGATGTCTGCGCACAGGCACTGCTGATCGCCGAGCAGATGATCGTCGATGGCCGCCTCAAGGCTGCCGTTGACGCCCGCTATGCCGGCTGGGACACCGCCGCCGGACAGGACATCCTGAAAGGCCGCCGCAGCTTGGGCGAACTGGCCGATCTGGTCCTTGCGAACAACACCGACGTCGCCCCCGTCTCGGGTCGCCAGGAAGTGCTGGAGAACCTCGTCAACCGCTTCTGCGCCTGACGCCCAGCCCCAAGTCCCATTCAACCCACCCCACCGACCGACGGCCCCGCCCATGACGAACAGCCTCGCCCCCATGAAAAGCGCTCGCCGGCCGGGGCGATGTTGACCCCCGCCATTCCGACGAACCAGCAGTAAGACACACAGGCCAAGAGCCCCCCCGATGACAACGAGAGGAGACACAGTGAACCACTACCGCCGAACCGCCGTATCCCTAGCCGCCGCCCAGGCCGCCCTGCTATGCAGCGGCATGGCTTTCGCGCAGACAGCGCCCGCCCCGGCGGCCGCCGCGTCCGCCCCCGACGCCAAGCCCCAGCAGACGCAAAAGATCGAGTCCGTCGTCGTGATGGGCCGTCGTGCCGCCCTGGAGTCGGCGCAGCGCATCAAGCAGAACTCCGACGAGATCGTCGACTCCATCGTCGCCGACGACATCGGCAAGCTGCCCGACCGCTCCGTTACCGAGGTACTGCAGCGCGTCGTCGGCGTGACCATCGACCGCACCATGGCCAAGGGCGACCCGGAACACTACTCGGTGGAAGGCTCCAGCGTGAACATCCGCGGCCTGTCCTATGTACGCTCCGAGGTGAATGGTCGTGACACCTTCTCCGCCAACGGCGGCCGCGCGCTGAACTTCGAAGACGTGCCGCCCGAGCTCATGGCTGCGGTGGACGTATACAAGAACCCAACGGCCGCGCAGATCGAAGGTTCCATCGGCGGCCTGGTGAACCTGCGCACGGCCATGCCGTTCGACTACGCAGGCTTCAAGGGCCACGTCACCGCCAGTGGCAACTACAACCAGCTCCAGGGCCGGTTCAGCCCCTCTGCCTCGGGTCTGCTGTCCAACCGCTGGATGACCGACGCAGGCGACTTCGGCGTGCTGCTGAGCCTGGCACACAGCAAGAGCACAACACGCACCGACCTCTGGCAGGTCGAGCCCTACTACAAGATCGACGGCACGCACTGGGCCCCCAAGGGTGCGCAGTGGCGTGACTCCAACTTCGAGCGCAACCGTGACGGCGCCTACGCGGCCGCGCAATGGAAGAAGGACAACGTCAGCAGCTCGCTGACGTACTTCCAGTCCAAGTACAAGATGCAGTGGGACGAGAACGCGCTGTTCGCGCAGACTAACCCGTGGAACATCGTCATCGGCAGCGATGCCAAGTACAACAGCAACAACGTCTTCGTCAGCGGCACGCTGACCGCCCCGGCGGACGGCGGCGTCAACTTCGGCGCCGACACGCGCTACATGACGCGTAATTCCAAAACGCGTGATCTGGCTTGGAACCTCGCCTGGAAGGCCAGTGACCGCTGGAGCTTCAGCACCGACCTGCAGCTGGTCAAGTCCGACACGCGCGGCTTCGACTCGACGGTCGCCACTGGCCTGCTGATGCCCAAGGAGAACCTGGACCTGACCGGTTCGACGCCCCGTGTCGTCTTCGATTCGAGCGACCTCGCGGCGCTGCAGAACAAGGCCAACTACTACTGGGCCTTCACGATGGAACACCTGGACCGCAGCAAGGCCGAGCAGAAGGCGTGGCGCGCGGACGGCAAGTTCAACTTCGACCACGCGGTGCTGCAGGATCTGTCCTTCGGCGTCCGTCTGACCGACCGCGACGCCAGGACCACCAAGACGGTACCGGACTACAACTGGTCGGCAATCACCCAGACTTGGCAGCGCGGCTGGGACATCAGCGACGTGGCCTATCTGAGCGACCCGCGCTTCAACGCGCCGACCCGCCTGCACCCTTTCACGAACTTCTTTGGCGGTCAGAGCGTGCCGGCCGTATACGTGCCCGACGTCTCACTGGCCAAGGACTATCCGAACAGCTATACGGCACTGCACAAGTACCACGACATCCGCTGCCAGGAGTTCACCGCGGCAAACGGCTGGGGCAGCGGCTGCGCAGCCTGGACACCCGCCAGCTTTGGCACCGACCCGGCAGGCAACAACGAACAGCATGAGCGCTCACAGGCCGCTTACGCGCAGTTGCGCTTCGATTTCACGGACTCCGGCACCCCCATTGACGGCAACGTCGGTCTGCGCGCAGTGCGCACCGAGATGAAGGCCAGCGGCTACACCGTCTTCAACAACAAGGCAGACCAGCCCAACCCGAACCAGACAGTGCGCGGCGTCACGGTGCCGAACATCGCCAACTTCGCGACACCGATCAACGCCGAGCAGAGCTACGTCAACGTGTTGCCCAGCCTGAACCTGCGCCTCAAGAGCAGCGACAACCTGCAGTTCCGCGCGGCCTTGGCCCGAGGTGTCTCGCGGCCGGACTTCGCGGACATGCAGGCTTACACCACGATGGACCTGACGACGACCAAGCACACGGAGAACAACGACACCGTGCTGGTCATCGACTCCGTCAACCTGTCTGGAACGGCCAACGGCAATCCGCTGCTGAAACCGATCAAGTCCACGCAGCTGGATCTGACCGCCGAGTGGTACTTCTCCAAGAACGGCTCGCTGACGCTGGCGGTGTTCAACAAGCAGCTGAGCGACATCATCGTCAAGCAGTCGGCCACAGTGCAGCTGCGCGATACAGCCAACAACCCGCTCAACTTCACCGTCACGTCGCCAGTGAATGGAGCCAAGGGCCACGCCCGCGGCTTCGAGATCGCCTTCCAGCGCTACCTCGACATGCTGCCGGGCTGGATGGCAGGCATCGGTGTGCAGGCCAACTACACCTACGTGGACAGCAAGACCAAGCCCTACAGCCCGGTCACCTCGCCATTCTGCGCCGGCACCAGCACTGGAGCAGAGAACCTCAACCTCAACATCAACGGCTGCGACACCGACGGCCGCACCTTCGGCAACCTGCCGCTGACCAACCTGTCTAAGAACGCCTACAACCTGGCACTGCTCTATGACTGGGGCCCGGTGTCGGCGCGAGTTGCCTATGCCTGGCGCTCCAAGTACCTGCAGGGCGTCAACGTCAACGGCACCCGCAACGGCGACGGCAGACTGGCCGACTCCACCTCCGTGGCCTACGCGTTGCCCACCTGGAGCGACTCCTACGGGCAGATCGATGCCGGCATCACCTACCGCTTCAACGACAAGTTCAGCCTCAGCCTTGAAGGGCAGAACCTGAACAACGCTCTGGCGCGCCAGCTGATGCAGCAGAACATCGGCATGATGACCCGCGCAGTCAACTACACCGGTCGCCGCTACTCGGTGCAAGCCAGCTACTCGTTCTGAGTCCCGGATGGGTCCGGCGGCGGAGCCGCCGGACCTTTTCTGCAACTTCCGAAATCCCGATGAAGAAGATCCCTATCCTTGCAACGGCGCTGGCTTGCCTGTTGAGCATTCAGGCCGCCATGGCGACCGAACCACCCCGCCTCGTCACACACGATGGCCGCCATGCGCTGCTCGTTGACGGCAAGCCCTTCCTGATCCTCGGTGCCCAGGCCCACAACTCCAGCAACTATCCCGCAGCGCTCAAGCAAGTGTGGGACGCAGCGCACGACCTGAAGGCCAACACTGTGCTGATGCCGGTGGCCTGGGAGCAGGTTGAACCCGAGGAGGGGCGCTTCGACTTCAGCTTCGTCGACGCCCTCGTCGCCGAGGCGCGCCAGCAAAAGAAGCACCTGGTTCTGCTGTGGTTCGCGACCTGGAAGAACACCAGCGCCCAGTACACACCCGCCTGGGTCAAGCTCGCGCCCAAGCGTTTCCCAGCCATGCTGGACCAAGAGGGCAAGCCCAGCTACTGCCTCAGCCCCTTTGGTGACGAGACGCTGAAGGCCGACAAACGCGCCTTCGTTGCGCTGATGTCGCATCTGAAGAAGATCGATGCTGCGCAGCGCACCGTGCTGATGGTGCAGGTCGAGAATGAGGTCGGCACCTACGGTCTGGTACGCGACTACGCGCCGGCCGCCCAAGCTGCCTTCGAGCAGGACGTGCCCGCCGCCGTGCTGGCGCGCAAGAAGGCCCCGGTGCCAGGTGCCGGGAGCGGCAACTGGCGCGCCGTCTACGGCGACTACGCCGACGAGTACTTCCACGCCTGGGCCATCGCCCGCTACATCGGCGACATCGCCGCGGCCGGCCGTGCCGTCTACGACCTGCCGATGTTCGTCAACAACGCGCTGCGCAACCCGCTGGAGCAGCCGCCAAAGCCCTGGAACAAGAACTTCGCCAGCGGCGGCCCCTCGCACGATGTCATCGACATCTACAAAGCCGCCGCGCCAGCCATCGACATCGTCGGCCCCGATATCTACAACTTCGAGTCCGCGCAGGTGAACGCCAACCTCGCGCTTTTCCAGCGCTCCGACAACGCATTGTGGGTGCCCGAAATCGGCACCAAGCCGGCCTACGGCCGCTTCCTTTACGCGATGCTGGGCCGCGGAGCCATCGGCGTGTCGCCGTTCGGCATCGACTACTTCAACTACAGCAACCACCCGCTGGGCGCCACCGCCACCGACCGCACGCTCGTCGAGCCCTTTGAGCGCGTCTACCGCATGTTCGCGCCCATCCAGCGGCTGTGGGCGCAATGGGCCTTCGACGGTCGCACCCAGGGCATCGCCGAGGGCGACGACCGTCAGCCCCAGCAGTTGGACTTTCCCGGCTGGACGGCCAAGCTGAGCTATCGCCTGGGCCGATTCGGCGAAGCAAGCTGGGGTGGCGAGTTCGCCAAGCCAGCCCCCGGCACCGAGGAGCCCAACGGTGGGGTCGCCATGGCGCAGATCGCACCGGACGAGTTCATCCTCATCGGGCACCGCGTGCGCGTGCGCATGGAGCCGGCTGCCGGCACCAGCGGCATGATGCTGCGCGCCGAGCAGGGCCACTTCGACGAGCAGGGCCGTTGGCAGATGGAGCGCGTTCTCAACGGCGATCAGGTCGACTGGGGCCTGAACCTGCCGGCCGAGCCTGTCATGCTCAAGGTCCGCATGGGCCGCCCGAGATGAGCCCACCGCCGGCCGGTTTCTCGGCACCTCTCGAGCAGCGCCCATCAGTGGCCCGGCAAAGTCGGCTCCACGGCAGCCGCTGGAAGGAGCGGCTGCTGTACGCCGCCTTGTCCCTGGCTCTCACCGCAGCCCTGCCGTTGCAGGCCTCGGCGCTGTCACTACGCTACGCCGCGCCTGCGCCCGACACACCCCAAGGCTGGGAGCGACAGGCCCTGCCCATCGGCAACGGACGGCTCGGCGCAATGCTGTTCGGCCAGATCGAGCGAGACCGACTGCAGTTCAACGACATCACGCTGTGGACGGGCGACGCGAAGACCATGGGCGCCTACCAGCCATTCGGAGACGTCGTGCTGGAACTCGAAGGCGCGGCAGGCCCCGTCAGCCAGTACCACCGCGAACTGGACATCGCGCGCGCGCAGCATAGGCTGAGATATGTGCAAAACGGCGTGCGCTTCGAGCGTCAAACGCTGGCCAGCCATCCGGCCCAGCTCATTGTCTGGCGACTCAGCGCTGACAAGCCCGGCCGCTACAGCGGCCGCATCACGCTGACCGACCGCCATGGTGCGACGCTGGCCGCTGCACACGGAACTCTCACCGCCATCGGCAGCCTGCCCAACGGCCTGGCCTATGCCAGCCAGTTGCGCGTACTGAGTGAAGGCGGCAGCGTCGCCGTTGACGGCAACACGCTGGTCTTTCGCAACTGCGATGCACTGACGCTGGTCCTCGGTGCCGGAACCAGCTTCGCCGATGGCCAGCTGCCACTGCCGCGCGTGCAGGCGCAGGTCGCCGCCGCGAAGCCCTGGCGCCAGCTGCGCGCCGACCACGAGCGCGACGTCGCGGCCCTGTTGGGCCGCGTGCAGCTGAACCTTGGCCCCAGCTCAGCTGAGCGCCGCGCGCTGACGACGGATGCACGCCTGGCCGCCTACACCAAGGACGGTGGGGACCCCGAACTGGAGGCGTTGTACTTCCAGTACGGTCGCTACCTGCTGGTCAGCAGCTCGCGCGACTCGCTCCCGGCCAACCTGCAAGGCCTGTGGAACGACCACCTGCAGCCACCGTGGAACAGCGACTACCACTCCAACATCAATCTGCAGATGAACTACTGGCCGGCCGAGGTGACCAACCTGGCCGAGGCAGCGCGCCCCTTCCACCGCTTCGTTGCACGGCTTCTGCCCGAGTGGCGTAGGGCGGTGTCCGACCGCGCCGCGCAGGCGCTGCGGGATCCGCGCTCTCTGCCGCCGGAAACGCCGCCTTGGGACAACTCCGTGCAGCCACCGCAGGAGACTTTCCTGACGGCTGACGGCAGGCCCGTACGAGGCTGGGCGCTTCGCACCGAGACCAACCCCTTCGGAGCCCAGAGCTATCTGTGGAACATGACCGGCAACGCCTGGTATGCCCGCCACTTCTGGGAGCACTACGCCTTCACGCGGGACCGGGCCTTCCTGCGTGAGACGGCCTGGCCGGTGTTGAAGGAAGTCGGCGAGTTCTGGGAGGACCGGCTCCAGCCGACGCACGACGGTCGCCTTGTCGCACCCAACGGCTGGTCACCCGAGCACGGTCCCATCCAGGACGGCGTAGCCTACGACCAGCAGATCCTGTGGGACCTGTTCGACAACATCGCGCAGGCCGCCGACGCGCTGGGCGAGCGCCGCGCGCGCGACCACGCGGTCTCGCTGCGAGACCGCCTCGCGGGCCCGCGCGTCGGCAGCTGGGGCCAGTTGTTGGAATGGCTGGACGAGCTGAAGCATCCCGTGCTGGACACGCCCAGGGACACGCACCGCCACGTCTCCCACCTGTTCGCCCTTTTCCCAGGCCGCCAGATCTCGTCAGCGCGCACGCCCGAACTTGGCGCCGCCGCCCGCAGGACCTTGGAGGCCCGCGGCGACGTCAGCACCGGCTGGTCCATGGCCTGGAAGATGGCCTGGTGGGCGCGGCTGCGCGATGGCGACCATGCCTACCAACTGTTGCGCGGCCTGCTCGCCACGCCGGGCGCGCGCGCGGCGCGCGAAGGCGCCGAGATGCACCAGGGTGGCACCTACCCCAATCTCTTCGACACCCACCCTCCATTCCAGATTGACGGCAACTTCGGCGCCACCGCCGCCATCGCCGAGATGCTGCTGCAGTCGCAGGACGGTGTGCTGGACCTGCTGCCCGCACTACCCGCAGCCTGGTCGCAAGGCTCGGTAAAGGGCTTGCGAGCGCGCGGCGGCTTCGAGGTCGACATCGCCTGGGCCGAAGGCCGACTCACCAGCGCCACGGTGCGCTCGGTTGCCGGAGCCGGCGGCGGCCACGTCCGCATTGGTGATCGTGTGATCGCCCTGCACCTCAAGCCTGGCCAGGCCAAAACCTTGCACTGACGATGAACCGCATCCTTCTCGCCCTGCTCACCGCACTGCCACTGACAGCGCAGTCACTGGACCTGGACACTGGCCGCCCCGCGAAAGGGTGGCAGATCACCGTGACCGACTTCGAAGGTGAAGCCAAGCTGACAGGCGACCGCGTCACCGTGCCCAAACCGCCAAATCCGCGGGTGCCCAACAGCCATGTCGCCGCACTCCGTGGCGAGGACGGCGCGCTGACGCTGCAGTTCACCAACACCTGGATCGCCCAGCTGCGCTGGCAGAACGGTTTGCCGCTGGACCTGCGCGGGTACCTGCCCAAAGGCACCGTCGAGTTCGACCTCGACGTCCTCGACCTCGCCCACGGCGGCATGAAGTTCAAGCTTGGCTGCGGCATCGACTGCGAGCGCAAGGTCCCCTTCCTGTTCGCCGGTCGCGAACTGATCGGCCGGGGCAAGCAGCACCTGTCCTTCGCGCTGACATGCTTCTGGCGCGAGGGCGACGACTTCTCCGCCGTCAACGTGCCGTTCACCCTGGAGGGCACTGGCAGCGGCGAGGTGCGCATCAGCCAGTTGCGCATCAACAAGATCGGCAAGGCGACAACCGCCTGCCCCGACTACCGCAAGCAATCCTTTACTCCAGAGCGCCTGCAGGAGTCCTGGGCCGTGGACTGGTGGCTGGCGCGACATGAGACCAAGTTGGCCGAGATCCGCGCCCACGGCGAGGCCGGCCGGCGTGTCGACCTCGTCTTCCTCGGCGACTCCATCACGCAGGGCTGGGAGAACGAGGGCAAAGCCTCCTGGGCCACGCATTTCGCCCGGCACAACGCCGTGGCGCTGGGCTTTGGCGGCGACCGCACCGAGAACCTGCTGTGGCGCCTGCAGCATGGCGAGCTGGATGGCATGAGCCCGAAGGCCGTCGTCATGATGATCGGCACCAACAACACCGGCGACCGGCTCGAAGAGCCCGCGCTGACGATAGCCGGCATCCAGAAGAACCTCGACGAGATCCGCAGGCGCCAGCCACAGGCCAAGGTATTGCTGCTGGCCCTGTTCCCACGCGGCGAAAAGCCCGACGACCTCATGCGCCGCCACAACGCCAGGATCAATGCGCTGCTGCCGGCACTGGCCGACGGCGAGCAAGTTGTCTTCCTCGACATCGGCAAGGCCCTCACCAATCCGGACGGCACGCTGTCCAAGGACATCCTGCCCGACTGGCTGCACCTCAGCCCGCAGGGCTATGAGATCTGGGCCCGCAGCCTGGACACCACCCTGAGCCCCTGGCTCCTTCCCTGAATGACTGCCCTGACCTACTCCAGCCCCTTCCCCGCCGACTTCGTCTTCGGCGTCGCCGCCGCCGCCCCGCAGATCGAGGGCGCCGCCTTCACCGACGGCAAGGGTGAATCCATCTGGGACCGCTTCAGTCGCGTGCCCGGCAAGGTGCATGACGGCGACACCCTCGACGTTGCCTGCGACCACTACCACCGCTTCGACGAGGACTTCGCGCTGATGGCCTCGCTCGGGGTCAAGAACTACCGCCTGTCGCTGGCCTGGCCGCGTATCTACCCCAACGGCGACGGCCCCCTCAACCAGGCCGGCCTGGACTTCTATCACCGCCTCTTCGCCAGCATGAAGAAGCACGGCATCACGCCCTGGGTCACCCTCTTCCATTGGGACTTGCCGCAGGCGCTGGAGGAACGTGGCGGCTGGACCGCGCGCGCCACGGTGGACGCCTTCGCGCGCTATGCCGACACCGTCGTTCAGTCCTTCGGCGGCGTCGTCAAGCATTGGATCACGATGAACGAGATCCGCTGCTTCACGCAGCTGGCCTATGGCTACGGCACCAAGGCGCCGGGCCGCCAGGAAAGCGCGGCCGTCGTCAACCAGACGTTTCACCATGCCCTTCTGTGCCACGGCCATGGCGTGCGCGCCGTGCGCGAGTTCGGCGGCGCGGGCGCGCAGGTGGGTCTGACGGACAACCTCGACGTCTGCATCCCCGTCACCGAAACGCCTGCCGACATCGCCGCAGCAAAGGCCTGGTTCCTAGAAATGAATGCCCATGTGCTGGGTGCAATGCACGCCGGCCACTACCCCGCCGACTACCTGGCCCGCGCCGGCTCCGACGCGCCCAGGGTCCAGCCCGGGGACTTCGACCTCATCAGCCTGCCGACCGACCACCTGGGCCTGAACATCTACACCGGCACCTACGTGCGAGCCGGCAAGGGCGGCACGGCCTACGAGGCGTTGCCCAACCCGGTGAACTACCCGCGCGCCGACAGTCCCTGGCTGCGCCTGGTGCCGCAGTCGATCTACTGGGCCACGCGCTTCGCGCACGAATGCTACGGCCATGCCTCGCTCTACATCACCGAGAACGGCTGCGGCTACAACGACGAGCCGGTAGTGAACGGCGAGGTGCTGGACCTGCACCGCCGCGACTTCCTTCGCAACCACCTGCGCGAGGCCCACCGCGCCATCGCCGACGGCGTGCCGCTGCGCGGCTACTTCCTGTGGAGCTTCATCGACAACTACGAGTGGGAGGATGGCTACCAGCGCCGCTTCGGCATCGTGCATTGCGACTACGCCACGCAGGTGCGCACGCCCAAGCTGTCCGCCCGCTACTACGCGCACGTCATCCGCGAAAGGCGCATCCTGTGAACGCCGGCACCCTGCACCTCGACCGCATTGCACCGTCCTCCGCGGACCGTCTGCCCATGCGGCAAAAAGTGGGCTTTGGCCTAGGCGCAGTGCTGGACATGTGGGGCCACTGGCTCTATCCCTCGCTGGCCTTCCACGTCTTCAACATCTTCCTCGGCGTCGCCCCCGGGCTGATCTCGACGGTGCAGATGGTCAAGATCTTCATCGACGCGGCCAGCGACGCAATCTTCGGCTGGATCTCCGACAACACGCGCACGCGCTATGGGCGCCGCCGCCCCTTCATTCTCGTTGGCGGAGTGCTCGCAGGCATCGGTCTTCCCCTGATGTTCGCCGTGGGCAAGGGCTGGACCGACACGCAGTACTTCATCTTCATGCTCGTCAGCATGCTGATCTACGTGCCGGTGATGAGCTGCTTCAACATGCCTTGGGTCAGCCTGGGTTCGGAGATGACGCCGGACTATCACGAGCGCACCACCGTGATGGCCATCCGCAACGCCATCCAGAAGGGGCCGGAGCTGGCGATGTTCTTCGCTGCTCAGTTCACGACACTGGCCATCTTCAATGATGCCGATGGCAAGCCCGACATCCTGCGTGGCGCCCAGACGTACTGCGCCATCCTGGGCGCTGTCATGGTCGCAGTATCCATCGCCATCTTCCTGCTGGTGCGAGAGCGCTACTACGAGAAGCTGGTATCACGCACGCAGACCCACATCCCGCTGGCCGACACGCTGTGGCGCACGCTGCGCTGCAAGCCCTTCCGCCATGTGCTGCTCATGGCCCTGGCCTATGGCATCGGCACGGCCATGGTGGGCGCGCTAGGGTATTACGCCACCGTCTACTACGTCTGCAAAGGCGACATCGTGCTGGCCACGAAATGGAACACCGCCATGGGCCTGGCCGGCATGGCGTTCGGCTTCGCAGGCATCCCGTTCTTCACCTGGGTCGCGCGCCGCTATGGCAAGCGCGCCGGACTGGCCACGGTGCTGACGATGGCCATCGCCGCCTTCATCGGCGACTGGTGGCTGTACGACCCCGAGCGGCCCATGCTGCAGCTCCTCGCCTGCGGCTTCGTCGCCTTCACCGGCGCCGGCTTCTGGACGCTGTACGGTGCCACCATCGCCGATGTCGTCGACTATGACGAAACCCTGACGGGCCAGCGCCGCGAGGGCTCGTTCTCAGCCTGCCAATCATGGATCACCAAGGTCGGCATTGCGCTGGGCGTGGGGGCGTCGGGCTGGATCCTGCAGTTCACCGGCTTCGACGCCAAGCAGGCCGTCCAGACGCCAGAGGCCATCTTCTGGATTCGCATCCTGCTGTCGGGCATCCCCGTCATCGGCCTGGTGCTGGCACTGATCGCCATCCTGCGCTTCCCGCTGACCGAGTCGCGCATGCTGGAGATACGCGGCCGGCTGGAAGCGACGCGGGGCACGGTATGACGCTGTCGCGCCGCATGGCCATGCAGGCGGCGGTGGCCGGCGCCGCCGCTGGCCCGGCCGTCGCCGTGCCGCGCTTCGCTGCTGGCATCGAGGGCCAGCGCAAGGCTGATCTGGGCGACGGCAGCTACCTGAACCCCATCGTCGCGGGCGACCATGCCGATCCGACCATCCTGAAGGACGGGAACGACTACTGGATGACGTTCTCGTCCTTCCAGTCCTACCCCGGAGCTGTCATCTGGCACTCGCGGGACCTGGTGAACTGGACGCCGGTCACGGCGGCGCTCACGCAGTTCATCGGTACGGTCTGGGCCATGGATCTGGTCAAGCACCAGGGGCGCTACTACCTCTACATCCCGGTGCTGAACGACACGGGAACGGGTGTCTACGTCATCCACGCCACCGATATCCGCGGTCCCTGGAGTTCCCCCATCGACCTGAGGATCCCAGGCTGCATCGACCCTGGCCACGTGGTGGGCGAGGACGGTAGGCGCTACCTCTTCGTCAACGGAGGCCGCCGCGTACGGCTGACGGACGACGGGCTGGCGACCGACGGCCCGCTGGAAGAGAAAGCCTGGACACCGTGGCAATACCCCAAAGACTGGGTCGTCGAGATGTTCGCGCCCGAGGGCCCGAAGCTGCTCAGGCGTGGCGAATGGTTCTACCTGATCTCCGCCGTCGGCGGCACCGCCGGGCCACCGACCAGCCACATGGTCACCGTCGCTCGTTCCCATTCGGTGCACGGCCCGTGGGAGAACGCCCCCAACAACCCCATCGTGCGCACCCGAAGTGCCAGCGAGCCCTGGTGGTCGCGCGGCCATGCGAGTGTCGTCGAGGGGCCGGCAGGTGACTGGTGGATGGTCTATCACGGCTATGAGAGCGGCATGCGCACGCTCGGTCGCCAAGCCCTGCTGGAGCCCGTCGAATGGACGAAGGACGGCTGGCTGCGAGCAAAGGGCGGCACACTGCACCGCCCCCTGCCCAAGCCGCGCGGCGGCCATCCCGGCCCGGCCGGTTTCGCCCTGTCGGATGATTTTTCGAGCGGCCGCCTGGGTCTGCAATGGGCCTTTCACGCGCCCGGTCCTGACGAATTGTCCCGGCTTCGCTTCGAGCCCGACACCATCGTCCTGCGCGGCAAGGGCAAGTCGCTGGCCGACTGCTCGCCGCTCACCTGCACCGTCGGCGACCGCAGCTACGCAGCCTGGGCGGAGTTGGAGATCAGCGGCGACGCGCACGGTGGCTTGGGGCTGTTCTACGACGAACGCGGCCATGTCGGCATCGGCTTCAGCACCACGCAGCTGTTGACCTATGGCTACGGCCAAGAGCAAACATGGATGCGTGAGCCGGTGGCGACGCACAAGGTCCGAGTCCACATCGTCAACCGCGAGAACGTCGTCACCTTCCGCTATTCGCTCGATGACGGCCGCACATGGAAGCAGCACCCCTGGCAGATGGAAGTCTCGGGCCTGCACCACAACGTCTTCGGCGGCTTCGCCAGCCTGCGCATCGCACTGTTCAGCGCTGGCGCCGGCGAGGTGCGCATCCGCAACTTCGTCTACAGGGGACTCCCGACGTGACCTCGCTACGCCATCTGCGCCGCCGCCAGCTGCTCGGCGCCACCGCCATGTCGCTCTTGCCCACTACCGGCTTTACCGCTACGCCGCCGCAGCGCCGCATCGTGCTGGATCTGGCGCACGCCAGGCAACCGCTGGATCGTTTCTTCGACCACTGCGTCGGCGCGGACTACCCCGGCACGCTGTTCCGCGAGGACTCGCTGGCGCAGCTGAAGACGGCAGTGGATGAGCTGGGCTTCCGATACCTGCGCTTCCATGCCATCTTCCACGACGTGCTGAAGACGGTGAATCGCGACGCAGGTGGCGAGCTCGTGTTCGACTTCGACGGCATTGACAGGCTCTACGACGCGCTGCTTGCTCGCCGCATCAAGCCCTTCGTCGAACTGGGCTTCACACCACTTGCGCTCAAGACCTCCGACAACAAGATCTTCTACTGGGAGGGCAATACCTCGCACCCCGAGCCTGCGGGCTGGGTCGCACTGATCGATGCCTTCACGCGCCACCTGCTGCAGCGCTATGGCGCTGCCGAGGTACGCAGTTGGTACTTCGAGGTTTGGAACGAACCCAACCTCGACGGTTTCTGGGAGAAGGCCGACCAGAAGGCCTACTTCGACCTCTACACGCGCACGGCCAGGACCATCAAGGCAATAGACCCACTGCTGCGCGTCGGTGGCCCGTCTACCGCCGGCGCAGCCTGGGTACCGGAGTTCCTGGCTCATGCCAAAGCCACCGACTCGCCAGTGGACTTCATCACCACCCATACCTACGGCGTGGACCACGGCTACCTGGATGAGTTCGGCGTCGAGGACCGCATGCTGTCTCCATCGCCCGAGGCCATCGTGGGCGATGTGAAACGCGTGCGCCAGCAGATCGAAGCCTCGCACCTGCCGGGGCTGCCGCTGTTCTTCACCGAGTGGAGTACCAGCTACAACCCGCGCGACCTCGTGCACGACAGCTACATGAGCGCGGCATATGTGCTGACAAAGCTGAAGCAGACGCAAGGCATCGCCCAGCACATGAGCTACTGGGTCTACAGCGATCTGTTCGAGGAGCCCGGCCCGCCGGATGCGCCCTTCCATGGCGGCTTCGGCATGATGACCCGCGAGGGTATCCGCAAGCCGGTGTGGTTCGCCTACAGCTACCTGGCACAGTTGGCCGCCCTGCGGGGCAGTGAGGTGCCCGTCAGCGACGCGTGCACCTGGGCCGCCACCGACGGTCAGCAGATCCAGGCCCTGGTCTGGGACTGGCGCAACACCGGACAGAAAATCAGCAATCGAAGCTTCTTCGGAAAGCCGCAGCCGGCACGCGACGTGGGCGCTGCCGCCATCGAACTGCGCCACCTGCCGCCAGGCCGCTACCGGCTCGCGCTTCGACGCACCGGTTTCGAGGCCAACGATGCGCACACGGCCTATCTGAAGATGGGATCGCCGAAGAATCTCGACGCGAAACAACTCGACGAGCTGCAGGCACTGACGAGCGACCGGCCAGAGGTACGGCGCGAGCTTCGCGTCGGCGCCAATGGCAAGACCCACGTGAACCTGAAGCTGCGCAGCCACGACGTCGTGCTGCTGAGCCTGCAGCGGGTGGGGGCATGAAGCGCCGCGAACTCGTCCTCGCACTGCTGCCGTTGGCCGGCTGCGGCGGTGGAGGCGGCGCGGAAGCTGCTCCTGCTCCTGCTCCTGCTCCTGCTCCTGCTCCGGCTCCGGCTCCGGCTCCGGCTCCGGCTCCGGCTCCGGCTTCCGGCAGCATGCGCGACCTCACAAGCCTCCAGCTGAGCAAGCTGATGGGTATCGGCTGGAACCTCGGCAACGCGCTGGAGGCCATTGGCGGAGAGACCGCCTGGGGCAACCCGGCCACGACGCAGGCGCTGATGACGGCCGTACGGGCCGCAGGCTTCGAGAGCGTGCGCATACCGGTGTCCTGGAAACAGTACGCTGACGCGAACGACAACATCGGCGCGGCATGGTTGACCCGCGTCGCCCAGGTCGTAGGCTATGCGCAGACGGCGGGTCTCTACGTCCTCATCAACATTCACTGGGACGGCGGCTGGATGCAGCCCACGTACGCAGCCCAGGCGATGGCCAATGCCCGCATCACCAGGTTCTGGACACAGATCGCCAACCACTTCAAGGCCTTTGACGACACGCTGCTGTTCGCCGGCACCAACGAGGTCATGGTGGAGGGTGACTACGGCACACCCAAGGCCGAGTACGTGGCGGTGCAGAACGGCTTCAACCAACAGTTCGTCAATGCCGTGCGCGCCACCGGTGGCAACAACGCAATGCGCCATCTCGTCGTGCAAGGCTTCAACACCAACATCGACCACACCATCAGCTTCGCCGTCATGCCCAGCGACCCCGCGAAAGACCGGCTGATGATGGAAGTCCACTACTACGACCCCTACGACTTCACGCTCAACGAGAAGAGCAGCATCTGGCAATGGGGCGCCGCTGCAACCGATGCCAAGGCCAAGGTGACCGGCTTTGACGAGAGCTGGGCCGACTCGCAGTTCCAGAAGATGAAAGCGGGGTTCGTCGACAAAGGTGTTCCGGTCATCCTCGGCGAGTTCGGCGCCATCCGCCGCGCCGAGTACCTGGGCGCCGAGGCCTACCGCTTGGCCTGGGACCGATACATCGCCCGCTCAGCCCGGACGCACGGCATGGTGCCCATCTACTGGGACGCCGGCGCCGCCACTGGCAACCACAGCATGGGCCTGTTCGACCGCAGCACCGGCGCCCAGGTCTATCCGGAGATCATCAGCGCCCTCGTTGGCGCCGCCAGATGACCCGCTGCCGGCCGTAACGATTTCAAACCCCCGCCTCGCGGGGCGCTGGGCAGTTGGACTATCCTGTTAGCGAGCGTCCACCGACGACGGGCGCGGCAGGGAGCCTACGTGGAAGTGCAAAGCGCGCCCCGGGAGGGGCCAGCCTTCCTGCTGGATCAGCCGGCAGGCGAGCGCGAGCGCCGCCATGCGCTCGTCGTCGCGCTGCTGTCGGTGGCCGTGTTCGCTGCACTGCTGCCCTTTGCCAAGCTCAAGCTGGCACCGGTGCCGGCGTTCATCCCCATCTACGAGTCGGCCCTGGTGCTGACCGACCTGATCACGGCCGTGTTGCTGTTCGGCCAGTACCGCATCCTGCGCTCCCAGGCTCTGCTTCTGCTGGGCTGTGGCTACCTCTTCACGGCCCTGCTGGCGACGGCCCATGCATTGACCTTCCCTGGGCTTTTCAGCGAAACGGGCTTGCTCGGCGCCTCGACGCAGACCACGGTCTGGCTCTACATGCTGTGGCATGGCGGCTTCCCCCTCTTCGTGCTCGGATACGTGGTGCTCAAGGCCCGGCCGCGGCCCGCCGTGCCGGCGCTGGCATGGGTGGCCGCGACGCTTGCTGCCGCGACCGGGCTCATCGCATTGGCAACTCTCGGCCACGCCTGGCTGCCCGACCTGCTCGTCGGCGGCCGCTACTCATTGGCTTTCCGGGTCGCCGTTGGCAGCGTCTGGCTGCTCAGCCTTGTGGCACTGGGTGCGCTGTGGCGGCAGCGGCCGCGCACGGTGCTGGACCTGTGGCTGATGGTTGTCTGCATGGCCTGGCTGTTCGACATCGCCCTGTCGGCCATGCTGAACGCGGCGCGCTTCGACCTCGGCTTCTACGCTGGCCGCATCTATGGCCTGCTGGCCTGCTCGATCGTGCTGATGGAGCTGCTGCTGGAGAACAGCACGCTTTACGCCCGCCTGTTCAAGGCCTACGAGGCGGGCCACCGCCAGGGTGAGGCACTGTCAGCCGCGCGCGAAAAGGCCGACGCCGCCAATGCTGCCAAGAGCCTTTTCCTGGCCAGCATGAGCCACGAGATCCGCACGCCGATGAACGCCATCATCGGTCTGACCAACCTGGTGCTGGAGACGCACCTGGAAACTCGCCAGCGCGACTATCTCGCCAAGGTGCAGACCTCATCCAAAGCCTTGCTCGGCCTGCTCAACGACATCCTCGACTACTCCAAGATCGAGGCCGGCAAGATCACCCTGGAGACCGAGGAGTTCTGCCCCGAGGAGCTGATCGAGAACGTCGGTCACCTGTTCTCGGCGCGGCTGGAAGAGGCTGGGCTGGACCTGCTCTTCGAGTTCGACGACAAGCTGCCCGATCGACTGGTGGGCGACAGCCTACGCCTGACACAGGTGCTGAACAACCTCGTCGGCAACGCCATCAAGTTCACGCCCAACGGGGAGATCGTCGTCCGCGCCGAGTTCCTGGGCGAAGAGGCCGATCGCATGCGGCTGCGCATCACCGTGCGCGACACCGGTATCGGCATGACGCCCGAGCAGGTCGGCCGCCTTTTCCAGGTCTTCGGCCAGACGGACGCGTCCATCGCGAGGCGCTATGGGGGCACTGGCCTGGGCCTGGTCATCTGCAAGCGCCTGGTGGGGCTGATGGGCGGCAGCTTCGACGTCAGCAGCGAGCCCGGCCAGGGCAGCAGCTTCGCCTTCACCTGCAGCTTAGGCAAGGCCAGGCCCGGCGTCGAGCGCATCGACCTGCATCGCATCCGCGGCATGCGTACCCTGGTCGTGGATGCCCAGCCGACCGAGCGGCTCATCCTGCAGCAGATGCTGCAGAGCTGGCGCTTCCAGGTCGGCGTGGCTTCGTTCGGAGATGAGGCCCTCTACCGGCTGCGCCAGGCGGAAGCCCAGCATCCCTACGAGTTGCTGCTGCTGGATTGGAAGACTGCCCAGGCCGACTTCGTCGACGCGGCAAGACGCGTCGCTACCGAGCGCGGCATGCCTGCCCCCGCCGTCATCGCGCTGGGCAGCCTGCACGCCAGCGAGAGGGTGGCCGAGGAGTTGCAAGGCCGGCCCGGCACGCAGGTGTTGGTCAAACCGGTCACGCCATCGCGCCTTTTCGACGCCCTCATGCAGTTGCAACGGCGCGAGCCTTCTTCCGCGCCGCCTGCCGGCAACGGCGTGGCCGAGCTGGCCGAGTCCATGCGCCCCCTGCACGGCGCGCGCGTGCTGCTGGTGGAGGACAACCCCGTCAACCAGCAGGTTGCGTGCGCCTTCCTGGCCATGGCCCGGCTTGAGGTCGAGGTGGCGGAAAACGGGCAGCAGGCCATTGAACGCCTCAGGCATGGAACATTCGACGCGGTGCTGATGGACATGCAGATGCCGGAGATGGACGGTCTCACCGCCACGCGGCTGATCCGCGCCATGCCCCAGCACGCCCGGCTGCCCATCATCGCGATGACGGCCAGCGCCATGGAGCGCGACATGCAGGCCTGCCTGGCCGCCGGCATGAACGCCCACGTCAGCAAGCCCATCGATCCACGTCAGCTGGTGCGCACACTGCTGGCCTGGATTCCGCCATTCGCGCGGGCCGGCACGCAGCAAGGTTAGGCAGCGTCGGGCAGGCGCTCGAAGTCCATTTCCCAATTGACTTCCCAGGTGCAACCACCATCTGGCGAGAAAGCCTGCTGCCAGTGCGGGCGGCCGCTGGCCGTATCGGTCCAGCGAAAGCGCACACGGATGGGCTGGCCGCGCAGCTCATCGTCGCACTGGAACTCACCCACGCCACCTGCAAAGCCGCCAATGACCGGCGGCTCCAGGCGGTGTGGATCCCGGCCGTCCACCCACCATATGGCCCATTGGCGAGTGGCCGGATCGAAGCTGCGCAACGCCGCCGCGCGGTAAGTGCCGGCAGGCAGCTCCAGCATGTTGTCGTCGACGTTGCCCAGACCGTTCATCAGCTGCCACGTTTGGCAGCGACCTTCGAAGCGCTCCCAGTCCTCGCAGCCGAGCAGGCGCTCCTTGAGACGCCGGTGGCTGACCTTCCAGCGGCCGACGAGGAAATCGAAGTCTTGCGGTGTGGATTCGGTGGTCATGGCGGACTCAGGCTTGAAGGGCAGACCGGCTCGTGGGAGCCAGTCGAAGGGCTTGGGCGGGACGCCGCTGCCAGGGCTGGAGAAGGGTGTCGAGCTCGTTCGCCCAGCCCTCGCCAGCAAGGGCATCGTCGAAGAAGGCCAGGCCGACGAGCACCGGCTCGCCCTCCCGCAGCGGCAGTCGCGGGAAGTTGTTGAGTGCCGACTCGGTGACGTACCAGGCCTGCACCCTGGCCTGCGGGCAGGCTGCGCGTCGGCACAGGGCAAGTAGCTCGTCGCCGGCAGCTTCTTTCAGGTGAAAGATCTGCGCCCGCAGCAGGCCATCGCCCCGGGCTGCCCCGCGGGCCTGCGCCGGCAGTGCCGCGCCGCGCCAGGCCGGGCGCAGCAGCAGCACGTCGTCGGAATCGGCCATGGTCGCGTTGGCTGCGTCACGATGCTCCGCCCAGGCCCGGCCGCCATAGAAGGCCGCCAGAGCGTCGCCACGCGCGGCCATGTCGGCAAAGCCGCGCAGCCAGACGAAGCGGTCCGCATCGTCCAGGTCGCGAAACTGGCCGAGCACGTTGATTCCCTGGGCCTCCTGCGCGTCAACGAACTCCCGGTCAAAGAGCTCGATCAGCGCGTCGCGACGACCTGGGTACAGGGTGTACTGGCGCAACTCGACGACGCGACAGTCCGGCGCGGCCGGGGTGGGTAGATCGGAGAGGGTTGGCATGGCGCGGTGTTCACGGAGTTCATCGTCCGTGCAGTCTGCGCCGCCATACATGTCATTTCGCGTCATGTATTCCACCTCTGCGCGAGAACCGAGTTCCCAGCCGCACGGCCGGCACCCCGCCACGGTGGGTGCAGGCCCCAGCATCGGTATTCGCATGTCAACAAAGCCGCGCGGCCCCTCGCGGCATGCGCCCATGGCCGCATTTCAGGATATCGGCCACAGGCACGCCGCCATTGACCCAGCGCAAGGAATAGCAACATGACACCCCACCTTCGGTGGATCGGCATTAGTTCGCACACGAACGAAAAAACCTGCGGCTACCCTCCGCGCTCCGACAAGACCACATAAAGACCTGAGGGCGCTGAGACAGCCCCCGGCGGCAATGGAAGGGGCGCAATGAATCGGTTGAAGATCTCGACCCGGCTGAACCTGCTTATTGCATGTTTGCTGGCTCTGGTGGCGCTCGTCGCCGGCACCGGCTTGACGGGCATGTCGCGCGCCGACGATGCGCTGCAGAACGTGTTTGAACGCAGCGTCGTGCCCATGGCCCGCATCGCGGAAATCCAGGAGCGCCTGCTGCGCAACCGGCTGGCGGTCGCCGTCGCCCTGGTGACACCGGACGAGGCAACCATTGCCCGCAGCGTCGGCGAGGTGGAGGAGAACATCGCCGCCATCGACAAGGTCTGGCGAGAGCATCTTGCCGGTCCCATGGGGGCTGAACAGCGGCAGCTGTCAGAACAGTTCGCCGAGCATCGGCGGCTTTTCGTCACCGAAGGCTTGCTGCCGGTGGTCGCGGCACTGAAGAAGCGCGAGATTGATCTCGCCAACCGACTGGTCGTCGAGGCCCTGCGGCCGCGCTACGCTGCCGTGGCCACGGACATCAAGGCGCTCATGGAGCAGTTGCGCTCCTCCGCTCAGGCCGAACATGAGACGGCCCTGGAGCGCTATGTGCTCATCCGCAATCTGTGCATCGCGCTAGGGATCGGCGCGGCGCTAATGGCCGTTGGATTTGGGCATCTGCTGACGCGCAGCATCGGCTCGGCGCTGCGTCAGGCGATCGAGGTTGCCGAGGCCGTCGCCCGTGGAGACCTCAGCACGCCCGTGGACGTCGAGGGCAGGCACGAGATCTCCCGCCTGCTGGCCTCGCTTGAGCGCATGCGCTCCGCGCTGGCGATCGTGGTGGCGGGCGTGCGCCGCGACGCGGAAGGCGTCGCGACTGCCAGCGCCCAGATCGCCCAAGGCAACACAGACTTGTCCAGTCGGACCGAAGAGCAGGCCGCCGCGCTCCAGCAGACGGCCGCCTCAATGGCGCAGCTGGACTCGGCCGTCAAGCAAAACACCAGCAACGCCAGGCACGCCGACGAACTGGCCCAGAGCGCCAGCCAGGTGGCGTCGCGAGGCGGCGAGATGGTGGCCGAGGTGGTGCAGACCATGCAGGGCATCAACGAAAGCTCGCGCCGCATCGGCGAGATCATCTCGGTCATCGACAGCCTGGCCTTCCAGACCAACATCCTGGCCCTGAATGCTGCGGTGGAGGCAGCTCGAGCCGGTGAGCAGGGACGGGGCTTCGCCGTCGTCGCCGGCGAAGTGCGGTCGCTGGCCCAGCGCAGCGCGCAGGCGGCGCGCGAGATCAAGGCGCTGATCATGGGCAGCATGGAACGGGTGGACAAGGGCAGCGAGCTGGTCACCAACACGGGTGCTGCGGTGGATGAGCTGGTGCAGGCCATCCATCAGGTCAGCTCTGTCGTCGGTGGCATCAGCCTCGCCAGCCACGAACAGAGCGAAGGCGTCGCCCAGATCGGCGAGGCCGTTAGTCAGATGGACCGCGCCACCCAGCACAACTCGGCGCTGGTCGAGGAGACCGCCGCAGCTGCGGAAAGCCTGAGGCAACAGGCCAGCCAGTTGGTCCAAGCTGTCGAGGCGTTCCGGATCCATGCCGAACCGACGGCTGCCCCTGCCAGGTTCTAGATGAGCTTGGGCTGGCAAATCACAGCGGCCGCTGCCGGAGCCCTGTTTGTCGCCCTGCTGGCGCTGCACGTGCGGCGTCAGCGGCGAGAACGCCTCGCGTTCGCTCCGTCCAGTCGCTATCACGAGCGGCTGAGGGGTGCTCAGCTACACCGACAGGTACGGGTGGCGCTGTATGCCGTCCTCTTTGCTGCCGGAGGCCACGCATTCTTCCTGGCCTGGCAGGCCGAATCGGCCCTCGAGCGCCATGGCCTGGAGGCCGAGGCCACCAACCTGGCCGGCCGGCAGCGCATGCACAGCCAGCGCATCGGCCGGATCGCCTCGCTGCTGGGCCAGTCCCCTGCGCAACGGGCCACCGATAGAAGCGTGCTCGCCGAGGTTCTAGAGCAAGCCCAGCAAGACGCCGGTGCACTGAAGGTGTTCCTGCATTCCGAATCGCAGGGTACTGAGGAGGTCTTCGACGCGGCGGTGCTGGCGCGCTGGGACGAGTCCCGAGAGGCCTTGAATGCCGGGGCGCAAGCGCTGCTGGACGCCATGCGCCAGGGCCTGCCCCCGGGGCAGGCGGACATCGAGCCCGTGCAGCGCGCGGTCGAGCCGGCGCTGGCCGCCGCCGAGCAGTTGGTGACGTCGATCGAGACGACGCTGCGAGCCAGGCACAGAAGCGAGGTCGTCCGGTACAAGCTGTGGGCGGTAGCGACCATCGTGCTGCTGGTGGCGATGGGGCTCATCGTCGCCGAGCCGACCGCCCGCGTCGTCAAGTCCCAGTACCTGCGGATCGCCTCCCAGGCCCGCGAGCTCGAAAGACTGGCCCTCGTCGCAGAGCTGACCAAGAACGCCGTCATGATCACCGATGGCCGGTTCCGCATGACCTGGGTCAACGATGCCTTCTCGCAGATCACCGGCTATGCCCCCGGCGAGGCCCTGGGCAAGAGCCTCAGCGGGCTGCTGCGCAGCGAGCTGGAAACCCAGCCAGGCCTGGCCCACATCGAGCGGGCCATCGAGTCCGGCCGCGGCGGGCGCTCACTGCTCCTCAACCGCCGCAAGGATGGCAGCGAGCTCTGGCTCGACATCGACATCCACCCACTGCACGAGGACGAAGAAGGCCAGGGGGGATTCGTCGCCGTGGCTTCGGACATCACGGAGCGACGCCGTGCCCAGACCGACCTGCGCATCGCAGCCATCGCATTTGACTCCCTGGAGGCCATCGCCATCACCGACGGCAAGCAGGCCATCCTGCGGGTCAACTCTGCGTTCACGCGGATCACGGGCTACACCGCCGCCGAGGCACGGGGCAAGGTGGTCGGGCGACTGCTGCGGTCGGGCCGGCACGACACGAGCTTCTACGAAGCCATGTGGCAGCAGCTGCACGCTCACCGTCACTGGCAGGGCGAGGTCTGGAACCGCCGCAAGGACGGGCAGATCTACCCGGAGTGGCTCAGCATCACCGCCGTGACCGATGACGACGGTGCGGTGGCGAACTACGTAGCGGTGTTCACCGACATCACGCAGAAGAAGCTAGCGGACGAGACCATCCACAACCTCGCGTTCTACGACGCGCTCACCGAGCTGCCCAATCGCCGCATGATGCGCGACAGGCTGGACCAGATCTGGGCCTCGGAGACGCGGCAGCAGCTGGCGGCAGCGGTGCTGTTCATTGATCTCGACAATTTCAAGGAACTCAATGACAGCCGCGGCCACGACGTAGGCGACGCACTGCTGATCGAGGCGGCCCGCCGGCTGCGTGCCTGCGTACGGGTACACGACACGGTAGCGCGCCAGGGTGGCGACGAATTCGTCGTCATCCTGTCCGACCTCCATCCCGAGCTCCACCATGCCGTCAAGGACGCTGAGGCCGTCGCCGAGAAGATCCGGACCACACTCTCCCGCCCCTATGACGTCGGCGGCGCTTGGCACTGCACCGCAAGCATCGGCATCTGCATGCTGCACGGTAGTGACGCACCCGTGGAGGAGATCCTCAAGCGCGCCGACATCGCGATGTACGAGGCCAAGCGCGCGGGCCGCAACGCAGCCCGCTTCTATGACCCGGCGACACATGCGGCGATCCAGCTGCGAATTGGCCTAGAGGCCGACCTCAGGGAAGCCCTCCCCAGGGGGCAGTTGCTGCTGTACTACCAGCCCCAGGTCGACGCCAATCGCAGGCCCATCGGCGCCGAGGTGTTGCTCCGTTGGCGCCACCCGATGCGCGGCATGGTCTCGCCGGGTGAGTTCATCGGGCTGGCCGAGGAAACGGACCTCATCCTGCCGATCGGCGCCTGGGTGCTGCGGCAGGCTTGCCACCAGCTGCGCGCCTGGGCGGATGCACCGTGGACTCGCGACCTGCAGCTGGCCGTGAACGTCAGCGCGCGGCAATTCCGCCAGGCCGACTTCGTTGAACAGGTGGGGCAGGCGCTGAACGAAAGCGGCGCCAACCCGCGCCTGCTCAAGCTTGAACTGACCGAGAGCCTCGTGCTCGTCAACATTGAAGACACGGTGGCCAAGATGAAGGCCGTCAGGGCGATGGGCGTGCGCTTCGCGATCGACGACTTCGGCACCGGCCAGAGTTCGCTGGCCTACCTCACACGACTGGCCCTGGACCAACTCAAGATCGACCAGGCCTTCGTCGCCAGCATGCTCAGCTCCCGTACGGACGCCGTCATCGTGCAGGCCATGATCGGCATGGCCAACACGCTCGGCCTGGACGTGATCGCTGAAGGCGTGGAAACCGACGAGCAACTGGCCTTCCTGAGTGCCAGCGGCTGCCATTGCTACCAGGGCTACCTCTTCGGTCGACCCATGCCCATCGAGCAATTCGAGAAGCAATGGTCCGGCGAGGCGCAGGCCAGCTGAAGGCCTGTTGCAGCACGTCCAGCATTCCCGGAGCGAAGAGCAAGCGCCCGAAAACGGCAAAGCCCGCACTAGGCGGGCTTTGCTGCGCCGTTATTGGCGCTGTATTTCTTGGTTGCGGGGGCCGGATTTGAACCGACGACCTTTGGGTTATGAGCCCAACGAGCTACCAGACTGCTCCACCCCGCGACTGAAGCTAGCAGTATACACCAGTTTTCGGGCGTCTGACAACTTTCTGCGCGCACCGTACTCGCGGGGCCTAGCGCACTGCAGCACTGCTGCCCATAACCTTCAGTTCAGCGCCCGCCGCGTGCTGAGCAAGATGAAAAAAGCCCGCTCAGGGCGGGCTCTGGAGATCAGCGCGGGCTGAACTTACTCGGCGGCTTCGCCTGCGGTCTCGCCTTCAGGGCGATCCACCAGTTCGACGAAAGCCATGGGAGCGTTGTCGCCAACACGGAAGCCCATCTTCAA